>NZ_CP042911.1:0-4800000 GCF_008065095.1 Gemmata obscuriglobus
ATGAACACTGTCCGGCGCGGGCCGGTTGACACGAATATCGAGGACCGTGTGGGGACGCCGACGGCCCGCTGGAACGGCTTCCTGGTGCTGCCGGAGAACCGTGTCGCGGTTCGGGCACTGCGGTCGGTGTGCCGGTCGGTACTCACGAGGCGGCGGCCCGGTGCGAACCCGGTCGTCCTGCACGGGCCGCCTGGAACCGGTAAGTCCCGCCTCAGCGCGTCGCTCGTGCAGCAGCTCGCGAACACATCCGACGGTGTTTCCGCGCAGGTGGTTTCTGCCGGCGACGTATCCCGCGCGCCGGACGAGGGGCTCGACGACGACGTGTTCGTGAGTTGCGACCTGCTCGCGCTGGAAGACGTGCAGCACCTCAGCACGCGGGCCGCCGAAGACGCCACCGAGCTACTCGACCGCCGAACCGCCCGCCGCCGGGCCACCGTCGTGACCGCCAGCGCCGGACCGGCCCAACTCGCCCATCTCCCGCAGCGGCTGACGTCGCGTCTGAGTTCGGGTCTGGTTGTGCGGCTCGAACCACTGAGTGCCCCGAGCCGGTTGGCGATTCTGGCGGAAGCCGCGCGCCAGCGACAGGTGCGGCTCACTCCCGACGCGCTCGAGTGGCTCGCGTCCCAAACAACCGGCGGCGGGGTGCGGACCACCCTCGGCTTGCTCCAGAACCTCGCACAAGTGGCCGCGGCGTTCCCGGGAGCGTTGACGCGCGCCGACGTGCAACAGGCGCTAGCGGATTCGGGCCAACCGACATCCGCCGCGCCCGATATTTCGGGGATCGTAGAGCGGACGGCCGCCGCCTTCGGAGTAACCGTCAAGGAGTTGCTAGGCGCCAGCCGGCTGCGCGGCGTGATGCGCCCCCGCCAGGTGGCGATGTACCTGGCACGTGAACTGACCGGGCTGTCACTGCCGCGCCTCGGTGCCGCGTTCGGACGAGATCACACAACCGTTCTCCACGCCTGCCGCAAAGTGGAAGCAGAAGTGGCCGCCGATCTCTCCCTCGCGAAACAGGTGAACGACCTGCGAACGGCACTGGGTTAACGGTCCGCTTTGGCAGCGGAAGCCGGCGCACAACCCTGTGGAAAACTTGGCGCGCGATTGGCGCGCACGTTTTCTCAACTGGCGCGCAACGGGCGGCGTTACAAGCGGGTAACGGGCGGGGCGATCGGCGCGGCACGGAATACCAGCGGCGCGTCACTCGCGCGCCAGGTTTTCCACAGGCCGTTCAGGGGACGAAACACTTGAATTGCTAGTAGTTCATGGCGGTTGTGGGCGGTGCGCGCCAAAATAGCGGCCCGCCTTACTACTGCTACTGGATGTTTAAAATAAAGGATAACAAGTAAATGGGTGGAGCAAGACGCGAAGCCCTCAACACACCCCACGGAAGGCGGAGGAGGGCACCATGAAGGTGACGTGTCAGCGGGACAGTTTGCTCACGGCGTGTCAGCTCGTTCAGGCCGCCGTGGCCCAGCGCACCACGAAACCGGTGCTGAGCAACATTAAGGCCGTCGCTCAGGACGACGCGATCACGCTGGTCGCTTACGACACAGAGGTGGGCATCCGCTACGAGCTGCGAGGCATTACCGTCGCCCGGGCGGGTTCGTGCATTCTGCCCATTACCGAGCTGGTGAAGATCCTTCGCGAGAGCAGCGACCCCGAAATCAGTTTGGACGCGGGCAAAGAAGCGGTCGTCGCGAAGACGAGCGGCGGGAAGTTCGAGATGCCCAGCCTGGACGTGAACGAGTTCCCGGACATTCCCGAGTTCGATGACGGCGGCCGGTACCACGAGATCACCGCCGGGGTGCTGCGGGCGATGCTCCGGCGGACCTCCTTCGCCGCGGACAAGAAAGACACCACCGCGCGGTTCTCGCTGACGGGCGTTCTGTGGGAGGCGGACGGCAAAGAGGCGCGACTGGTGGCCACCGACACCAAGCGGCTCGCGGTGTGTAAAGGCGAGGCGGTCGTTTACGGCGTGGTCGACGACGTGAAGGCGATTCACGTCGTGCCGCTGAAGGCCGTGACGCTGCTGGAAAAGAACCTGACGGACGACGGCGAAACGGTGCGCGTCGGGCTGCGGGCCAACGACGCCCTGTTCAAAACCGAGCGGGCGACGATCTACACCTCGCTGGTGCAGGGCAAGTTCCCGCCGTACCGCGACATCATCGGGAAAACGACCAAGGAGGCGACCCAGAAGGTGCCGCTGCCCGTTCAGGGGTTCCTGTCGCGGGTGCGGCAGGCCGCCATCATGACGGACGACGAGAGCATGCGGGTGGACATGACGTTCGACCCCGGCTCCGTGGTCATGAAGGCCCGCGGGGCGAAGACGGGCGCGTCGGAAGTGACCCTGGAGCTTCCGGATTACGACGGCCCGCACACCGAGATCGCGTTCGACCCGTCGTACCTGGTCGAGTTCCTGCGGGCGATCGAGAACGAGCCGACGGTGGTGCTGGAGATGTCCACCGGCACCCGGGCGGCGCTGTTCACCTGCGGCGACAACTACTCGTACCTTGTGATGCCGCTGACCGGTTGATTGTGTTCGGTGTTTTGTGTTCGGTGTGTCGCTGGTCAAGATTCTGTTGGGGTTGTTAATCCCGATGAGCTGCGGCGAATGATGGGGCGCCGACGCAAAATGTTCAACACGAAACACCCAACACGAAACACCAATGCATAAAGAGCAGCGCGACGGCAGGCAGGAACAGCTCTCCGACATCCTCGGGAAGTTGTTCACGTCCCGCGGCTGGGGGCGCAAGAACGACCGGCTGCGGATCGAGTCGGCGTGGGCCGAGGCCGCCGGCCCGGAACTGCTGAAGGACACACAGGTGCTGGTGATCAAGCGCGGGGTGATGGAGGTCGCCGTGCGCAACGCGGTGCTGATGTCGGAACTGGCCCAGTTTCACAAGCGCAAGTTGTTGACAAAGCTCCGCGCCGCGATGCCCGGGGTCACGCTCACCGACCTGAAGTTCCGCGCCGCGGCGTGGTGAGGTCTTCGTGGGGCGGCCGGGGCCGCGTGGCCCACCCGGTCTTGTTCGAACCGACAGAGCCAGGCTTACTGGAGAGGAACGCAGCACGATGAGTACCGAAACGCTGGGCAACGTCGGGTACACCGAAGACAACCTGCAGACGCTCAAGGACGCCGCCCATATCCGGCACCGGCCCGGCATGTACATCGGTAACACCGACATCGAGGGCATGCACCACCTCGTTTGGGAGGTCGTGTACAACTCCGTGGACGAGGCCCTCGCCGGGTTCTGCAAGAACATTTTCATCACGGTTCACAGCGACGAGTCCATTACCGTGTCCGACGACGGGCGCGGCATCCCGGTCGGGGTGAAGGCCGACACCGGCAAGTCCACCCTGGAAGAGGCGCTGACGATCGCGGGCTCGTCGGGGAAGTTCAACAACGACGCGTACAAGACCTCGGCCGGGCTGCACGGGATGGGCGCGAAGGCCATGAACGCGCTGTCCGAGTGGTGCACGGCCGAGATCAAGCGCGACGGCCGCGTGTACAAGATGGAGTTCGAAAAGGGGTACGCGACCAGCAAGCTCGAGGACCTCGGGCCGGCCCCGAAGGGGCAGACGGGGACCACGATCACCTTCAAACCGGACCCGGAGAAGTTCGGCGACATCCTGTTCGACTACGACCGCCTCGGCACCCGGTTCCAGCAGATCAGCTTCCTCAACAAGGGGCTGAAGCTGGCCCTCGCCGACGAGCGCGTCGGTAAGAGCGACACGTTCCACTCCGAGCGGGGCATCGCCGAGTACGTCGAGGTGCTCAACCGGAGCGAGCAGACGAACTACCCGCTCATCTACATCAACAAGCAGATCGATGGGGTGACGGTCGAGGTGTGCTTCCAGTACACCCAGGGCGAAACCAAGCTCGAGATGTGTTTCACGAACAACGCTTACAACAAGGACGGCGGCACGCACCTGTCCGGGTTCCGCGGCGGGCTCACCCGGGCGATCGGGCACTACGGGAAGAAGGCGAACCTGTTCAAGGAGATCGAACTCCGCGGCGACGACTTCCGCGAGGGCCTCACCGCGGTTATTAACATCAGCCACCCGCAGCCGAAGTTCGAGTCGCAGACGAAGGTGAAGCTCACCAGCCCCGAGGTCGAAGGGCAGACGTCCAGCGTCGTGTACGAGGTGCTGTCCGACTACCTGGAGCGGAACCCCAAAGAGGCCGAGCGGATCTGCAAAAAGGTGCTACTGACAGCCGAAGCCCGGATCGCGGCGAAGAAGGCCCGCGACGCCGTGAAGGGCCGCAAGGACGCTCTCAACAGCGGCGGACTGCCCGGGAAGCTGTACGACTGCAGCTCGCGCGACCGCGAGAACACCGAACTGTTCTTGGTGGAAGGTGATTCCGCCGGCGGCAGCGCCGAGAGCGGCCGGGACCGCGAGTTCCAGGCCATCCTGCCGCTGCGGGGTAAGGTCCTCAACGTCGAGAAGGCCAAGTTCGAGAAGTTGCTGGAGAACAACGAAATCTCCGCCCTCATCTCGGCGGTCGGGGTGGATATTGACAACGTCGAGGACGTGAGCAAGGTCCGGTACGGCAAGATCATCATCATGACCGACGCCGACGTGGACGGTCAGCACATCCGCACCCTGCTGCTCACGTTCTTTTTCCGCCAGATGCGGAAGCTGATCGAGGCGGGGCACGTGTTCGTCGCCCGGCCGCCGCTGTACAAGGTCACGCAGAAGAAGGAAACGCGGTTCATCCAGTCGCGCGAAGAGATGGTGACCCAACTCACCACCCGCGGGCTGAAGAACACCACCCTGCGTGCCACCCAGGTGGACCGACCGGCGCGCGACATCAGCGGCGACGAGCTGACGAAGTTGCTGCCGCTGCTCGACGAGGCCGAAAGCGCGGTTGTGGGGCTGGAGCGCCGCGGGCGCAACCTGGACGAACTGCTGACGCGGGCCGTAGACGGCCTGTTCCCGACCTACAACCTGTACGAGCGCGAGAAGAACAAGGAGCACTGGTTCCGCACCACGGACGAAGTGGCCGCGTTCAAGCAGGCGCTCGCGGACGAACTGAAGCGCGAGCCGGTGGTCGGCGAGGACTACACGCTCGACGAGTGGCACGACCTGAAGTCGCTCAACCGCGCCGTCACGAAGCTGAAGGCGTTCGGGTTCGACGCAGCCGACTTGGTGCCGCTCCAGCGGATCGCCGGGCGTGAGCCCCCGGTGCGCTACACCCTCGACCACGACGGCAGCAACAAGTCGCTGGTCAGCCTGCGCGAGCTGGTGATCGAGATCCGGCGTTTGGGCGAAAAGGGCATCGCCGTGACGCGATTCAAAGGGTTGGGCGAAATGGACCCCGAGGAGCTGTGGGCGACCACGCTCGACCCGCAGTACCGCACGCTGCTCAAGGTGACACTCAACGACGCGTTCAAAGCCGAGGAGATGTTCCGCACGCTGATGGGTAAAGAGGTTCAGGACCGCAAGGCGTTCATCTTCAGCAACTCGCTCAAGAGCGTCGAGGACATCGACTACGGCGCGTGATCCCGGATTCGATTTGCGCCCCGTGCCCGCGCGAGCTGTTGTTCGCGCGGGCACGGGGCTTTTCGTTCAGCGCCGGAGCAACACACGGTTCAGCAAGCCGCATCGTGCACGAACTCGTGGGCCGCATTGCGGCACGCAAATGCACGGAGGTGGACACAGTGCTGGCGCAGCGGTCGGCGTGGTTGCGGGTGCAGCCGGAGCCGGTCCTGCTTTAAGTAACAGCAGGTCAATTTCCGCTCCGAGGCGGTTGAAACGCGCCTGGTCGAGCATCTGAGGCTTGATCGCCATTGCCCGAACACGCAATTCCGCGTAACGCTCCCCCTCCTTTAACGCGCGAATACGGGCCTCGTGCCATGCGATGCGGTTAGTAGCTTGTGGTTCCTGTTTTGCAGCGACGCGGAGTATTTCGGCGGTCATCGCCTGCTCCGTCGAGAAGGTGCGCGGGTCTGGGCCGTAGAGTGCCATCTTGCCTTCAGCGTAGGCGATGTAAGCGAGTCCGCAGAGCGTCTGTTCACGTTGCAGTTGCCGGAGCGGTGTCTCGCCCGGTGTCGCGATGGGGGCTTTTGCTCCGGCGAGCAGCGCGGCGAGACGCTTTTCCCCGGACAGATCACCCGGAAATTGTGGAACGGGTTTGAACTCCGGGAACGCAGTGTAGGTGTCGGGTTCTGGAAGCGGCTTCAATTGATCAACTGCGAACGGCTCGCGCTTGACCGACGGCGCTGGTGCGCTCGGCCGAAGAGTAGCGATTGAAGCCAACAGCGTGAGCAGGTCTGCTTCGGCGCTGAGCCGCTGGAACTGGATGCTGTCGGCTCTTTGCGGCTGGAGCGCTCCGGCCGCGACACGTGACGTGGTGTAGTCTTCCAATTCCTTCATCGTGCGAACACACGCTTCGTACCACGGCACACGGTCGAGGAGCTGCGGTTCCAACTGGGCCGCCGCGTGAAACACTTGGACCGCGAATGTGAGATTGCTGTTGAACTCGTTCGGATCGGGGCCACCAAATGCCAAACCTGCTTCGACGCGTTTGATGTGTGCTACGCCGGCATTAGCCCGCTCGTGTTGTGCGCGAAGCAACGGGGATGCGTCCGGGCCGATCACAACGAGGTTCGGGTGCGGAACGCGTCCCTCGTCAATTGCTTTGGTGCCTTCAGGCGTTCGCTCGAGCCGCACCGTCGGCGCTTTCAGTTGCGGGAACGCGGTAAACGTCGGCTCAGTTGGCTGTCCTGTGCTGTCAATCGGAATCGGTCCGAGTTCAGTTCTGGGTGCTGCCCCGCGCGGAGCGGGTCCGGCCGCAGCGATTTCTGCTTGAAGTGCCAGTAAATCGATTTCGGTTTGAAATCGTTCAAAGCACGCCAGGTGAAATTGTTCTGAATTCAGTGCTCCCGACTGAACGCGGAGTAGGGTGTACCGTTCGCACTCCTTGCACGCGCGCACGCACGCCTCGTACCACGGCATTCGGTGTGAGGGGTGCTCTTCGAGTTCTGCGGCGGTGCGGTACGCTTTGACCGCCATGCGCACGTTGTCGTGGTAGGTATCTGGGTCCGGGGGCGCGATCGCCTGAGCGCGATCCACTCGTGCGCAGTACATCAGTCCGGCCCGGGCTTGTGCCCTTCGTACTTTGCGAAGCAGTGGCTCGTCGGTACCCGGCGCCGGCAGCTTCGGAACGGTAATCGGGTCCCGTGGTGTGCGTTGGGCGAACTGGCTGCCGTCGGGCTGTGTGGTGACTTTGGTGTCGTAGGTTATTGCCTTCAGCTCAGGAAACGCGGTGTACGGCGACACCAACTTGGGCGGACTAAAACTGCTCGCCTTTGGAGCCGGAGGGGCATCGGGTTATAGTGGACCCCGAAAACTGGACCGCCGGTTAAGCTATACCGGAGGCCCAGGAAAGGGGAACCCATGGCGGGCAAGCGGAAGAGTCACTCGGCGGCGTTCAAGGCCCAGGTCGCGCTGGCGGCCCTCAAGGGCGACAAGACCATCAACGAACTGGCGAGTCAGCACGGCGTCCACCCGACCCTGATTCATGGGTGGAAGAAGCAGTTGCTCACCGGGGCCGAGGCCGTGTTCGCCTCGGGGGCGAAGGGCACCGGCCCCCCGGAAGACAAGACGACCGAGTTGTACGAGCAGATCGGCCGCCTCAAGGTGGAACTCGACTGGGTGAAAAAAAAATCGGCCGCCCTCGGCTGAGGCCAAGCGTGCCCGGATCGAGGCCGAGCACCCGGAGCTGAGCGTCCGGCGCCAGTGCGAGCTGATCGGATTGAACCGCTCGACGGTGTACTACGAGCCGACCCCGGAGAGCGCGGAGAACCTGACGCTGATGCGGTTGATCGACGAGCAGTACACGACGTGCCCGTTCTACGGGAGCCGGCGCCTGGCCGCGTGGCTGGGCACCCAGGGCCACGAGGTGAACCGCAAGCGGGTGCAGCGGCTGTTGCGGATCATGGGGTTGGAGGCCCTGTACCCCAAGCCCAAGCTGTCGGTCGGGTCCGGGCACAAGGTGTACCCGTACCTGTTGCGGGGCGTGGCCATCGACCGGGTCCATCAGGTGTGGAGCACGGACATCACGTACATCCCGATGCCCACCGGGTTCATGTACCTGGCCGCAACGATGGACTGGTTCAGCCGGTACGTGGTGGCCTGGCGACTGTCCAACACGTTGGACGGGTCATTCTGCCAGGACATGCTGGAGGAGGCCTTGGGCCGGGGCAAGCCGGAGGTGTTCAACACGGACCAGGGAGTCCAGTTCACGGCCGCCGCGTGGGTCGGGCGATTGGAGCGGGCCGGGGTCGCGGTGAGCATGGACGGGCGGGGCCGGTGCCTGGACAACGTGTTCGTGGAGCGCCTGTGGCGGAGCGTCAAGTACGAGGACGTGTACCTCAAGGGTTACGAGTCGGTGCCGGCCCTGGAGAGTGGGCTCCGGGCGTACTTCGGGTTCTACAACACCGAGCGGTTACACCAGTCCCTGGACTACCGCACCCCGGCTCAGGTGTATGGCGTCGGAGCCACGAAGGCCCCGACGAAACAGTAGCGAAGGATAGCAACTTTTTGGTCTAGACAATGGGGTCCACTGTAGGTGGTTGTGCGCAGACCGGCCACGCGGTCAGCAATGCGAGGGTGAGCGGGCAGGTACGGGCGAGAAATCGTGACACGGTTGCTCCCGGAAACGCGAATGGGACCGGCGTCATTGCACCAGTCCCACGAGCATAACCTGATCGGAGCTGCTACTTGAGTTTGAAAGTGGCGAACAGATCGGGTGTGTCGGCGTCGGCCCCTTCCATCGCTACCGCTTTCTGTGCCGCTTCGACCCGCTCCTTGACCCGCTTGAACTCGGCGTCGTACCGCGCGAACAGTTTGTCCTGATCTTCCTTACTTAGCTTCAGCCTGTCGATCTTTTCGGTCGTCGCCTTGATTCGCTCGAGTGCGGCCTGCTGCTTCTCCTTGGGCTCACGCTTTTCCAGGGTCTCAGCGTAGACGTTCAGGTTCGCAATGAACTCCTTGACCAGCGCGTCTGGTCCGCCGCACCCGGTGACACAAAGGAGCAGGGTGCCGATCGCCCCGTAGGCAGCGTATCGTTTCACGTCGCGGGTTCTCGTAATGTGTGCGCGTCGCTGAGCACCGGAACCGGACCCGGCGCTGTGACAAGCGGCACTATACGGCGAACGGCGCGCCACCGCCAACGGCGGTGGCCGGAAAGTAGCGATCAAGGGCTACGGCAGTTTCGCGTCCGGTGGGAGCTTCAACTCGGTTCCTTCGGCGAGCGGCTGGTTCGTGTTCGGGATGTGATCGTTACGGGCGCTGATTTCGCGCCAACGCTGGAAATCCCCCATCGTTTCGTAGGCGATTTGTTGCAACGTCCTTCCGCCGCGTGGAACGACGTAAACCCCGCGCCCGCTGGTTCCGGCGGGCGGCTTGGTCGCAGGAGCGCTCCAGTTTGCGCCGTCTATTGGCGGGGTGGCGCGCGTCCCGTTCGTTCCCCCAGTTGCGGTCGGGAACTGGCGCTCGAGCACGTACTTGGGTGGAACGTTGACGTACCGCCCGCCCTGGAGCGACTGGCTCTGGTTGTACGACCGGAGCGCCGTCGCGTACTTCTTGCTGTTGTACCACTCTTGGCTGATCGACTCGTAGGTGTCGCCGTCCTTGACGTGGTAGATGTCCACGTCGTAGCTGGTTTTCGGCGCCCGTTCGGGCACGGTCGGCTTCACCTCTGTTGTGCCTGCTGCTTTGACGAACGGGATCGTATTACCCGGCTGGGGGGGCGCAGGTGCGGGCGCTTCGAGCGATGGCGGTTTCACCTCTGGTTGGCCAAGTGGCTTGACACCGCTAGCAGGCCCGACTGCAGGGAAGGGGTTGGAGTCGGGCGCGCTTGGTGCCTTGGTGTCTGGTCCGTTTCGCTCGATGCTGGCTGGCGGGAACGCCGCGGGGGGAACCGCCACCCCGGCCGGATTGCCCGAAGGCGGGGCCACAGATACGGGATTCGGATTCGGGAGTGGTACCGTCGGCGTTCCTACCGGAGGAACGCCGACGGTACCTATTGGTGCGGTCATCGCCGGTGGCGCCAGTTGGCCCGGTACCGGTGGAGTGGCGCTCGCGCCGAGTGCCGGCATTTCAGGAGGCTTCTGCGCACCAGGAGCGCTTGGTTGCGGAGACACAGTGGGACCGCTAGTCGGTCCCGCAGGAAGCGGCGACGGTGGAGCAGGCGGCAACTCGGGTAGCGTGGGAAGCGGCGGCACAGAGGCCGATGGTCCGGACACGCCTGGCGCGGAGGGCGTCACGGGTGCCGGGGGCGTCACGGGCACTGGTAACGGTGAAGCCGCAGGGCTGCCCGGCTGTGGCAGCGTGGGTGCGGGAAGTTGCATTCCGGCGGCGCCTAGTCCGGGTGGCGTTGAAGCCGGTGCGCCCGGAGGCGTTAGGTCAGGCGGCTTCAGCGGATTGGTTGCGCTCGGGGGGGCGAAATCGGGTGGCTTTGGTGAATTGGTTGGACTTGGTGACGGCAGCTCGGGCAGTTTTGGATCGGCAATCCCGCTCGCAGGCTGCACGGTCTTTTGTGTCCCGCCGGTTACCTCCAATGTCGGTGCAGCAACGAGCGTACCCGCTGAAGGCGAAACTGGACGTGGGGCGGCTGATGCACCTTGGTCGGGCGGTACTGGTGCCTTCACAGGGTTGATTGCGGTTACAGCGGGTGCTTCGGGGCGACTACCCGCGGCCGGTGTGACGGGCGGAGGCACTGCTGGGGCTTCGCCGGGTAGCTTTGCGGTTGCAGGCAGCGTGCCCGGAGGGAAAACCCCTGGCGTACGCGCAGGAGTGTCCTCTGGCTTTGGTAAAGGCAGGGCTGGCAGTGGGGCCGGTGGGCTGTTGGATGACGCATTACCCCCGGACGTGCTGTTGCCGCCGGTGTTGCCACTCGTGGGCGGTACGGGGGTAGGGGGCGTAAGCTGATTTGATCGGGTATCGCCTCCCAGAGCGTCTTGTGAGGTATCTTTTTGTAGGGAAGACGTGGACGTTCCTTTATCGCCTCCGGTCGTTTCGGTTTTCCCGTCCGGCTGCTTTGTTTCTGGTACCGACGGGACTGACGGCTTCAGAGGCTCAGACGGCAGAGCCTTTCCGTCAGTCTTGGCTTTGGCGGTGTCGGCGGTCGGCGCGTTCTGAGCCGGCGCCAGGAAGCGAATCGCCCCGGCTCCAGTGGCGATGCTGAGAACGGCGACGCTGGCGGTCAGTTGCTTGCGTGTAAACCGCTGGGTGAGTTTCGTAATGATCCCCACCGCGGGTTCGGCCGGAACAGGCACGCCGGCCGCTGCGGTGGTGACCGTGGCTGCGGTAGCAATTGCCGCGGCAAGTGGGGGTACGCTCGGGGTGGGCGCGTTCACGGGTTTCGGCGCCTCGACCTTGGGAGTGGGGGCGGGAGCCGGCTTCGGTTCGACCTTCGGTGTCTCGGCCTTTGGCGCTTCGACTTTTGGCGCTTCGACTTTCGGTGTCTCGATTTTTAGCGCCTCAGCTTTTGGCGCTTCGACTTTCGGTGTCTCGATCTTTGGCGCTTCGGCTTTCGGCGCGTCCGGCTTCGGCGCGGTGGGTTTCGGCGCCTCGACCTTGGGCGCTGGGCTGGCCGTGATGGCAGCGGGAGCCGGCGCCGGTGGAGTCGCAGTCAGGGCGGGGGCGGCGGGGGCGTTGAGCAGTGCTTCGACGAGCGATCCGACCCCGGCCGGCAGCGCTGCGGTGCGAGAGAACGCCGGTTTGCCCGGCACGTCAACGGCGATGGGCTCGGTCATCCGTGACCCCTTCATGTTGATGATTGCAGATTTGCGGTTGAGAGCCTGGACGCTCAATCGCAAATCGAAAATCACACCTACCCGATTCGTGTGGCCGCCCGCAGCTTCGCGCTTCGCGCCCGCGGGTTCCGGGCGACTTCCTCGTCCCCGGCCTCGACCGGCTTCTTCGTGAGCGGTCGCCACACGCCTTCCGTTCGTAACACGTGCTTCACCCGCCGGTCTTCGAGCGAGTGGAAGCTGATGATCCCGACCCGCCCGCCCGACTTCACCACCGTCGGCAGGACGGCGAGCAAGCGGTCGAGCGAACCGAGTTCGTCGTTGACCGCGATCCGGAGCGCCTGGAACACCCGCGTGGCCGGATCGATGCTCCCCGAACGCGGAACGCAACTTCGCACCACACTTGCGAGGTCCGCGGTGGTCGCGAACGGCCGCTCGGCCCGCCGCGCCACAATTTTCTTCGCCACCCGTCGGGAGTGTCGCTCCTCGCCGTACTCCCAGAACACGTCCGCCAGCGCGCCCTCGCTCAGCGAGTTGACCATGTCGGCCGCCGTGGAGCCGCTCGTGGGATCGAGCCGCATGTCGAGCGGCCCGTCGTCCCGGAAGCTCAACCCGCGCGCCCGCTCGGCGAGCTGGTCCGAACTGAACCCCAGGTCCGCGAGTACGCCGTCTACCGCGGCGATACCGCGGGCGGCGAGCACTTCGGCCAACTGGTCGAAGTTCGCGTGAACCAGTTCGACCGGCAGCCCCGCGACGAGCGGGCGCGCGAGGGCGAGCATGGTCGGGTCCTGGTCCAGAGCGAGCACCCGCCCGGCGGGACCGACGCGCTCGGCGATGAGCCGGGTGTGCCCGGCGCCGCCGGTGGTGCAATCGACCCACGTCTCGTCCGGCCGCGGGTCGAGCAGCGCGAGCGTTTCGGCCGGCAGCACACTCACGTGAACCGGCAGGCGGTCGGCGGACATAGGCGCTTTCGGAAACTGGGTCAAGGCGAAGATGTGAGGCGGTTACAAAGGCCGGGCGCGACTTCAGCCCTGGACGATGTGCGGCGGGTCGGCGTCGTCGGGCGGCGGAAACCGCTGCCGCAGCGCGTTCAAGTCGATCCGCTGGAGGATGTCACACACCCGGTCCAGCGGCCGGTTCGTGTCCGCGGCCCACTGGATCAGGGTCAGGTTGTCGGCCCCGTCCACCAACCGGGCGGTGACCTCGTCAATCAGCTCGCGGTCGTGGGGGAACTGGCGGGAGAGGGCGCCGAAGTCCTCACGCGGCATCGACAGCCAGAACCGGCGCCCGGTCAGGTGTGCGAGCGCCCGCCCCCGCACGAACGCCGGCCAGTGCCGCGCCACCCACTGCTGAATGGCCGCCTCGCCCAGGTCGTACCCGGCCTTCTCGCTCTCGATCCACCGGAACCGCTCGGCTTCTTCGCGGGCGTCGTCGTTCATGTCGGCCCTCCGGTCGCGCTCCCGGTTCCGGCGTCCGGGTTCCAAGTTTGGAGATCGTGAACCGGGTCGCCGCGCGCAACTTGGAACCCGGAACCGGGGACTTTCCGTCACCACCGGCTGAGGTTGGCCTGGGCCTTACCCATCAGCTCGGATCGCTTCAAGATCGCGTCGTGTGTGGCCAGCTTGTACAGGTCGCCGAGCGTCGGGTAGTTGAAGCAGGTGGACAGGAACAGGTTCGCCCCGCCCCCCGTCATCATCGCGGTCAGCCCCACGTGTATCAGCTCCGTCGCCTGCTCGCCGATCACGTGGACGCCGAGCAGTTTCATCTCCTCGCGGTCGAAGATCAGTTTCAGGAACCCGGTCTTGTCCCCGATGATCTTGCCGCGCGGGTTCTGGTCGTAGTCGGCGCGGCCGATCACGACCGGGATGTTCTTTTCTTTCGCCTGCGGCTCGGTGAGCCCGACCGAACTCACCTCGGGGATGGTGTAGATGCCGGCCGGAAGGTACTGCGCGAGCGCTTCCTTCGCCATCGAGCCGAACGCGTGGCACGCGGCGACGCGGCCCTGCTCGTAGCTCGTACTCGCGAGCGCGGGGAACCCGATCACGTCGCCCACGGCGTAGATGTGCGGGACGGTGGTGCGGAAGTGCTCGTCCACCGGGATCAGCCCGCGCGGGGTCAGCCCGAACCCCGCGGCGGCCGGGTCGAGGCGGTCCGCGTAACTGGTCCGCCCGGCGCACACGAGCACGTTCGAGACCGTCAGCTCGTTCCCGGACTTGAGTTGCAACTCCACCTCTCCGGAGCGCGGCGCGTGGCACCGCTCCACCTGCTCCTTCCAGTGGAACACGATCCCCTGCCGCTCCATCGCCTTGGTCAGTGCGGCCGACAGGTCGGGGTCCAGGAACGGGAGCAGCGTGTCCCGCCCGTCGATCAGGTGGACCCGGACGCCGAGTGCGGCGAACATGCACGCGTACTCGCTGCCGATCACCCCGCCGCCGATGACCGCCAGCGACCGCGGGATGCTCGTGATGTACAGCAGCTCGTCCGAGTCGTGGACCCGGGCGTGCTCGAACGGGAACACCGCCGGGCGCACCGGGGTGGAGCCGATCGCGATGACGATCTTGTCGGCGCGGATGTCGAACGAGCCGCCCGGCGGGTTGGGGCGGGTGACCCGAACCGTGTGCGGGTCCACGAACGAGCCGGTGCCCTGGTGGAGCATCACCCCGTACCGGTCGAGCAGGGTCCGCATCTGGTGCGCTTCGGACGCCTTCACCACCCGCTCGTGGCGCATCAGGTCTTCGATTTTGGCCTGCCGCCGGACCGACACGTCCAGCCCGATGACGGCCCGGGCCTTGGCCCCGGAGATGGCCAGGGCGGTTTCGCGAAGGGTTTTGCTCGGGATGGTGCCAGTGTTGACGGCAGCGCCGCCGACCACCGGGTTCCGCTCGACCAGCGCGACCCGCTTACCGAGCAGGGCCGCGGTGTCGGCGGCGGCGAGGCCGCCGGGGCCGGCGCCGATTACGATCAGGTCGTACTGAAGGGGCTTAGGCATGGTGCGGCTCGCCGGAGGGTGTGCGGACATGATACCCCGCCGGGGTGCCGGTGGGCACCTCACGGCCGCACTTCGCCCCCGCCGCGGTTCGGTTCGTGACGTACATTCGGAACCGGGCGGTGCCGCAACCGGTCCGGTGGCCGGCGTTACTTCTTTGGGGCTTTGGGCGGCGGCGTAAGTGCGGCTTTCAGCGTGTCCAGTTCCTGGTCCGTGAGCCGCTTACGGGTGGCGGTGATCATTTTGGCGAAGTGTTCGATTTCGCCCGGTTCTGCCGGGAACCCGATGTTCCCCTTCGGCCCGTCGCTCGTCACCAGCGCTTTCCCCGCGCCGTCGAGCACGACGAACCACGGAATCCCCCCGCTCTTTTCCGGGTGATACTTCTCGAACACCTCCTTGGCGCCGATCATCCGGTCCTGGTCGATCTTCACATCGACGTAGTCCTTACCAACCAGGGCGGCGATGTCCGGGCGTGCGAGCCAGGCATCCAGTTTGAGGCACCAGCCGCACCACGGCGCGCCGAAATGGAGGATCACCTTGCGGTCGGTCTTGGTGGCGTCGGCGAGGGCCGCGGCCAGCACGTCGGCTGCTTTTTTGGGTTCGGCCTTGTACCTGTCCAGGAACTCTTGCAACTTCTTCGCGTCGTGCCCGTTCTTGCCGTCCTCTTTCGTCTCGAACGGCTCGGTCGGCTGGTTCACCAGCACCGTGCCGTCGGCGTTGAGGACCGTCAGGAACGGCACGCCGGCGTTGGAGAGGTCAACGTTGTACTTCTTGAGCAGGTCGGTGTTTTTGCTGTCGATGTGGACCACGTCGTACTCGTAGCGGAGCGTCTTCGCGAGCGCGCGGTCGGTGGTGAACTTGTTGTGCAGGAGGAGGCACCACGAGCACCAGTTGCCGCCCCACTGGACGAGCACCCGGCGGTTCTCGCGCTTGGCGGAGACGAGGGCGGCTTCGATGAGGGCTTTGGCGTCCGCCTTTTCGTCGTAGACCTTCACCGCGGCCTTCGTCCCCTTGGCCGGTGCGGGCGGGTCCTCTGCCGAACACGTCAGGGCGGCGGCGATAACCAGTGCGAGACCGAACAGTGGTTTCATGTGACTGGCTCCGGGGGTGGTATTCGGCTCGAATTGCGGGCGCGGGCGAACCGGGGGGGCGCTCGCGCCGGGCGCAGTTTCACATTTCTCCGGACCCGTCACAACCGATTTTTGCGCGCGGCGTGCCTTTCTCACTCAACTCCGCCCGAGGCGCCCGTAAGATGCTTGAGTAGACAAACTGTGTTCCAGTGGGTTGGCCCTCCGCCACACTAAAAACAAGGAGCCTCGCATGTCCGTTGTTTCTCCCGCCGAACCTCGTGGCCTGGCGCCGGCCGGTTCTGGCCCCACGTCCGTATCTCTGCTCGACGACGTTTCGGCCGAAATCCTCGAACTCAAGAAGAAGCTCGGCGCCACGATCCTGGCTCACTACTACCAGGAGGGCGAGATCCAGGCGCTCGCCGACATCACCGGCGACAGCCTCAAGCTCGCCCGCGAGGCCACGAAGGTCGATTCGCCGGTCATCGTGTTTTGTGGCGTGCTGTTTATGGCCGAGACGGCCAAGATGCTGAACCCCACAAAGCGCGTTCTGCTTCCCGACCTGCGGGCCGGGTGCAGCCTCGTGGACGCGTGCCCCGCGGACAAGCTCGAGCGCTACCAGGAGCGGCTCCGCGAGAACGGCCGCAAGTTCCAGACGGTGTGCTACATCAACTCCTCGGCCAAGGTGAAGGCGCTGAGCGACTGGGTGGTCACGTCCGGCAACGCGGAGGACATCGTTCGGAACAAGGTGCCCCAGGGGTACGAGATCCTGTTCGTGCCGGACAAGCACCTCGGCCGTTACCTCCAGGAGCTGACCGGCCGCCCGATGATCCTGTGGGACGGGTCGTGCATGGTCCATGAGATCTTCAGCGTCGTGGACCTGATCAAGCAGAAAAAGGAGCACCCGAAGGCGGTGACGCTCGCGCACCCGGAGTGCCCGCAGAACATCCTCCAGCTCGCGGACTTCGCGGGCGGCACGGAGGCGATGATCAAGCACGTCGCGGACTACAAGGCGCCGACCGAGTTCCTGGTGGCGACGGAAGCCAACATGATGTGGGAGTTGCAGCGCCGCTACCCGCAGCACACCTACCTGGGCGTTCCCGGAATCACGTGCTCGTGCAACAAGTGCCCGCACATGGCTCTGAACACGCTGGAGAAGGTGCGCGACTGTATGCGGGACGGCGCGCCGGAGATCCTGTGGCAGCCGGAGTTCGACAAGGCCAAGGAAGTGCTCGCGCGGAGCCTGCTGAATCCGCCGGCCACGGCGCCGGTCCAACCTGCGGGGGACTGACCTATGGGGACGCGGGCGACAAAGGGAACGAAGCGCTCGACTGCGGGCGCCCGGACCGAAACGAACGGCGTTGCACCGGTCACCGCGGTTACCGCCGAAGTGATGACGCTGGCCGAAGCGGCGGCGTGGCTGCGCGTCTCCGAAGCCGGGCTTCGGGCCGATGCGGATAGTGGACGGTTACCGGCTCGGCTGGTGGCGGGCGAGTGGCGGTTCAACAAGGCCGCGCTGCTCGAATGGCTGAGCCACCCCGAGCCGCCGGCTTCACGCCCGAAGACCGGTGCGGAACTAGTTGAGCACATCCGGCGGGTACGCGCGGCTTCGTCTGACCCAGAAACGGAAGAAGAGGCCGAGGAATTCATCCGCCAAATGTACGCTCGGCGTAAGGCTGATTCTGCCGCGGGGTGATCCGTGGTTTTCGTTCTCGACACCGACATCACCACGCTCGCGTTTCAGAACAACGAGCGGGTGACCGCGCAACTCGCGGCCCGCTCGAAAGAGGAAGTGGCGATTTCTTACGCCACTTGGCTCGAGATCATGCGTGGTCGTATCGAATCTGTGATTAAGGCCGCGACCGGGGTTGAGTTGCTTCGCGCGGTCACGCGCTTGGCTGATTCCGAGCAATTTCTTGCTCCCTTCGCGATGCTCCCGATCGATGAAGCCGTGGCCGACCGGTTCGATCAGCTCCGTGCGCTCAAAAAGCTGAACAAGATGGACCGCGGCGATGTACTTCAGGCCGCGATTGCGCTCGCGAACGCGGCCACGCTTGTGACGCGGAACACCAAGGACTACGCGGCCGTCCCCGGGCTGAAGCTCGACAACTGGGCGGCTTAAATCCCGTCGAATGCACTTCACCGCGGTGTGGTCGGGTGTTCACTTTCAAGGTATCGTAACGGCATCCCGCTCGCCAGGGAAGGAGCGACCCATGCCGCCGATCGTGCCGAACCGGTTCCTCGTCCGCGTCAGCCACCCGTGCCCGTTTGTGAAGGACGCGCCGCGCGACACTGAGGAGGACGAACACCTCGTTGACCTGCCCGAGACGGCGCGGTTGGAAAACTTCGCCGCCCTGGATGAGCAGCAGAACTTCGCGGATGTGCGCCTGGCGTGGAATGAGTTCGGGCTCGCCGTGCAGGTGGAGGTGAGAGGCAAATCGCAGGCGCCCGTGGGCGACTCCGACAAGCCGAGCGCGTCCGACGGGCTGCGGTTGTTGATCGACACCCGCGACGCCCGCGCCAGTCACCGCGCGAGCCGCTACTGCCACCACTTCTCGTTCTTCCCAACCGGGGGCGGGGTCGACAAGGACGAGCCGTTCGTCACGCAGTCGAAGATCAACCGGGCGCTGCAAGACGCGCCGATGGCGAGTATTGCGGACATTCTCTTTCGGACGCACAAGATCAAGGGCGGGTACCGTCTGGAAGCGTTCCTTCCCGCGGCGGCGCTCAACGGCTTCGATCCGTCCGAACACCCGCGCCTCGGCGTGTACTACTGCGTTCGCGACCAAGAGATCGGGGACCAGTTTTTGAGCGTCGGTTGGGAGTTCCCGTTCGGCGAAGACCCGTCGTTGTGGGCAGTACTGGAGTTGGTGAAGTAAATCGGGCAACACAGAGTTATTGACAGGATCAACAGGATGCACAGGATTGAAGACAAGAAGCATTGCCTTCTGTCTTCAATCCTGTGCATCCTGTTGATCCTGTCAATAACTCTTCTCAATCGAGGTCGATCCCGAGTTCCTTTGGGGTCGGGACGATCACGGGCGGATCATCGAGCGTAATGCCCAGCCGCTCCGGCGACGGTACCTCGGCGCGGACCGGTTTCGGAGCTTCCACCGGCTTGGGTTGTGGGCGCGCCGCGACTGGTCGCGGTTGGGGCTGCGGCTGGCGTTGCGGTTGCGGGGCGTAGTACGGCTGCGGCAGCGCCGCACCGCTACCGAGGCCGTAGGGGTCGAAGTTCGGCGCACCGCCGAACGGGGTTGGGCACCCGACCGGCGTTCACCCCGCGCCGGAGCGGCCGGGGATGAGCGTGAACCACAGGCCCACGCCCAACCCCACCACGACCGTGGGCAGCCCTGCCCAGAGCGCTACCTTGCGCGTTCTCATAAGCGAGAAGCTTCCTTGCATCAGAGCCGCGATCCTTCGCGACTCGGAGGGCGCTTCATAGCTTTTCTCCGGAACCGGTAAAGCCCAACCTGTGGAGGTCACCCATGTTCGCGCTGCTGCTCTTGACAGCGTTTTTCGCCGCGGGCGAATCGAAGCTGCCGCTTCAAAAGGGCTACAAGGCGAGCGGTGACGGGCTGAAGTCGGAGCACGCAACTCAGGCCGCCGCCGCGACCGACGAGCACATCTTCGCAGTGTCGAGCACGACCGTCGCGATGTACGACCGCGCGACCGGGAAGCTGCTCGCGGCGAGTAAGGATAAGGCCGAGCACCTCAACAGCGCGTTCGTGTGGAAGGGCAAGGTGTACTGCGCCCACTCGAACTACCCGAAGAAGCCCGAGACCAGCGAGATTCGCGTTTACGACCCCGCGACGAACAAGCTGAGCGTGTTCCACGAGTTCAAAGACCCGCCGGGGAGCCTCGTGTGGAACGTTCACGACGGGAAGAACTGGTGGTGCTGTTTTGCGCACTATCAAGAGGATAACGCCAAGACGATCCTGATCCGCATGACCGATGCCTTCAAGGAAGAGCAGCGCTGGACGTTCCCGAAGAAGGTCGTTGACGACTGGGACAAGATGAGCACGTCGGGGGGTGTCTGGGACGGGGACACGCTGTTGGTGAGCCACCACCACTACAAGGTGCTGTACCGGCTGAAGGTGCCGAAGGACGGAGCGGAATTGGAACTCGTGGAGTCGCTGGAGTGCCCGTTTCCGGGCCAGGGGATCGCACGGGACACCAAAACGGCCGGCCTTATCGGCATCGACCGTGGTGCCCGTAAGGTGGTGTTTGCTGTGAAGTGAAGCGGTGGGCCGCTTCGCCCTACGAAAGAATGTCTGTGGCGCTCTTGCGGATCGTTTCGCAGTAGGTTTCCAGCGCGAGGTCGTCGCCGTCGCGGCCGAAGGGTTGCTCGACGGCTTCTGCGGTCAGTTCGATTCCGAACAGGAAGTAGACCATCACCGGAAGTACGAGAATCACCCACGCGCCGAGCGGCTCGACCAGCGCCCACGGGGTGACCAGAAACCCGAGCACCAGTCCGTGCCGCAGGAGCGACAGGTACGACGGGACGTGCGGCGTGTTCCGAATGCGCTCGCACGCCCCGCAGACGTCCATGAGCGCGTTGAGGTTGGTGTCGAGGATCTGTTGCATGTGCCCGTCGATGCGCCCCGCCCGGCGCCAGCCGGCCACGAACCCGATCAACCGCCCCGCGATGTACGCCGGGACGTGCTGCGGGTCGACCGTTTGCTTTTCAAACCCGGACACGTCGCTGAGCCGGGTGGGGCCGCGCAGGTGCTTCATGAGCGCCACCGCGAACGCGGCGACCAGTCCGGCGAACTCGTGTCGTTCGCGGACATCAGGGGTGGCAAGTTCGCGCGCTTTGAGACACAGGTTGCGCGAGTGGTTCACCAGCCCGCCCCACAAGATGCGCCCCTCCCACCATCGGTCGTACGCGACTTTCGTGCGGAAGCTGACCAACAGGCCCAGGATGGCCGTGTTCCACATGGCGAACTGGGACGACCAAACCGGTTGAGCGACACCGCTGGTCGGGTTCAGCGCCCACGCCAGCACGGAGTACCCCGCTGCGGCCGCGACCGCGATCGCCAGGCGCCTCGCGATCGTCGGCGGCGGCCAGATCCACCCGAGCAGCGTTCGGCGGTTGTCGGCCAACGTTGTTCTCCCCGTTCAGGACCCCGGTTGTGCGTCGCCGAGGCGCGGCAGTTCGTCGAGCGCCTGGAGGCCGAACACCTGTAAGAACCGCGGCGTGGTTCCGTACCGCACTTCGCGCTCGGCCGCGTCGGCGCGGTGCCGGACCGCAATCAGACCCAACCGCACGAGCTGGCGTAATGCCGGGCCGGAATCCGTCCCGCGAACCACATCCACTTCTGCTTTACTGAGCGGCTGTCGGTACGCCACAACCGAGAGCACATCGAGTGCCGGTTGGCTCAGACGCGCCTCCCGCGGTCCGCCGAACAACTTCTCGCGGAGGCCCCTGTGCGCCGGCCGAACGGAAAGGACGAACCCGTTGTCGCGCGATTCGATGAGGTAGGGCCGGTGCTGGTCGCGGTACCGTTTGTTGAGTACCGCCACGGCTTCCTGGAACCGTTCGGGGGTCAGCCCGCGAACCGCGGCGCATGCGACCTCCGCCGCGAGCGGGTGCCCGCCCACGAACAGCATCGCTTCAACCAGTTGCTCTGGGGACGGCGGGACTTCGCTCGCGGCGCCTTCAGCGAGCGATGGCGGGCGTAAGCCTTTTGAGGTTGCAGTGCTTCGGGTGACGTGAGGGGGGGCTTCCGCTGCCGGCGCGGTCGGGGGCGCTTCGTGTACCGGCGGGGCGGGTGTCTCGTCTGGAGCGTCCGCTTCGAGCCCTTCGGCAAACTCTTCAACGATATCGAGTTGCCACTCGCCGCCGAGGTGCGCCGCTGCGGCCTGACCCAGCGCGAGCGGATCGGTCTGTTCGCTCGGTTCGGTCGGTTCGTCTGCGGTCGCCATGCGCGGTTTAGTGAGGTAGCCCCAAGCCGGTGATAACGGTTCCGGTCCAGAGCACTAGGAACGCGATCCCAAACACAATGTGCATCTTCCGACGGTGCATCTTCCCCGTCGCGAGCATCAGGGGCAATATCAGTGTGGACGGGACGGAGAAGCAGAGGTGGACACGCAGGTCCGCGCGGGCCTCCGGGGTGAACAGTTCGGACACCGGGACGACTTGCAGCAGTCCTTCAAAGCACAGTACGGTAATCATCGTGAGTACGAAGAACGCGAGGTTAATCTGCCCGTGCAGTTTCGGGCGCCCCATCGCGAGCGCGACCATCGACAGCGTGAGTAGCACCGTCACCGTGACTACGAGAACCTTCAAGGTGATGACGATTTGGGGGCCGGTTGGCATGACAGCACCTGCGACTCGGGCGAGAGCGAACCTCTGGGTTAATGTGGCACGTTAACCCGCGTCGTGTACACAAAAGTTAACGGTTTCGCGGGTTCGCTTCCGCGCGAGTGTTCAAGATTGGGCTTCAGCGCGAACCGCGTCGTTAATCGTCGTCGCGGCGGCGCCGCTTGCGCGGCACAGGGCGGGTACAAATCATCGCGGCGTCGTCGTCCCACACAACGGCACAGAGTACCTGCCGGTCTTCCAGACGCTTCAGGGGCAAGTGGTCGCGGTAGATGAAGATGTGGGCGAGGTACACCTCACGACCGTCAGTGAACTCGTCCGGGAGCCGGTCTCTTCGCCCCTCAATGTAGGTTTCATCCGACATCAGTTTCGAAACCGCGCGCTCGGCTTTGGTTCGCCCGATCACGCGGCCGGCTTCGCTTTTGAGGTCCATGATCCGCGCGGCCAGGTCGGTCATGAACTCTTCGTCGTCGTTGGTGTCCGGGTCCGGGGAGATCACAACGAGCGCCGGCAGGTCCATGTGGCCGTCCTCGAACAGGGCGCTGTTCGCCTGGACGAGCCACCCGTGCGTTTTGTCACCCTGCTCGAGGGTGCGCGCGCGGCGCTTGCGGTCGACCACGTTGGCGTAAACCACGAAGGCGACGGCCGCAACGGTCAGCGCGACGCACACCCAACCCCAGATCGGCATGACGAAACTCCTGCGCGCTCGGACCCGGGCGCGGGTCCGAATATACACGCATCAGACGGCCGCAACCACCGCGTCGCCCATGTCGGTGGTGGTGTGGGTGCTGGTCTTGTCGAGGTCGCGGGTGCGAACCTTGCCCTCGGCGAGCACCTTCGCCACCGCGTCGCGGACCCCTTGAGCGCTCTTGGCGAGTCCGAGGTGGTCGAGCATCAGGGCGGCGGAAAGGACCGCCGCGAGCGGGTTGGCGATGCCCTTCCCGGCGATGTCCGGCGCGCTCCCGTGGACCGGCTCGAACATGCTCGGGAACTTCTTCGTGGGGTTGATGTTGGCGCTCGACGCCAGCCCGATGCTGCCGGCCACCGCGGCGCTCAGGTCGGTGAGGATGTCACCGAACAGGTTGCTCGCCACCACCACGTCGAACACTTCCGGCTGGCGGACGAAGTCCATTGCGGCGGCGTCCACCAGCAGCGAGTTGCTGGTCACGTCCGGGTAGTCCTTGCGGACGGCGTTGTACACGTCGTCCCACAGTCCCAGGCCGTACACCTGCGCGTTCGACTTGGTGATGCTGGTGAGCTTCTTGCGGGGCCGCTTTTGGGCCGCCTCGAACGCCGCCCGGAGGATGCGCTCGCATCCCTTCCAGGTGAACACGCCGGTTTGCACGGCGATCTGGTTCTCGGTGCCCGGGTACAGGTTCCCGCCGACCGGCGCGTACTCGCCCTCGGTGTTCTCCCGGTACACCAGCATGTCGATGTCGCCCGGCTTCTTGTTCTTGAGCGGGCAGTCGACCCCCGCAAACAGGTACGCCGGCCGCAAGTTCACATACTGATCGTACTTGCGCCGCATCGGGAGCAAGAGTTCGTGAACCGTGACCTTGTCCGGCACCGACGGGTCGCCCACCGCGCCGAACAGGATCGCCTCGTAGGCGGTGAGCTGTTCCCAGCCGTCGGCGGGCAGCATCCGGCCGTGCTGCTTGTAGTAGGCCGTGCTCCACGGGAGCCGGGTCCACTGGAGTTCGGCCCCGTCGTACTTGCGGGCCGCAGCTTCGGCCGCCCGGATGGCGTGCTCGATGACTTCTGGCCCGATTCCGTCCCCGCCGATCACTGCAATCTTGTGAACCGCCATTGCACCCTTTCCGCGGAAAAGATATTCCAGCCCGCAAAACCGCCCCACGGGTCACCGGTCCACCCGCGGGCACGCTCGCACGACCGGTTTCCGTTCGACCGCGGTAGACGGTGGACAGACGGCGGGGGAGAGTAAAAGTGGCGGGTGCCGGAACTTCACAGGTGATGTAGCCGCCCCTGGAGGCGGGTCAAGATGAGGGGTCGCACGCTTCTTATTGGTCGGACGGTACGGCGCGGGGCGCTAGCCCTCGGCGCCGCAGGGTTGCTCGCGCTCGCGGGCTGCAAGTCGGACAAAGAAGCGCCTGCGGTGGGCGTCGGGCGCCGGAACGACCCGCTGATGGCGCGCGAAGGCAAGCTGCTCCCGCCGCAGAACCTCCCGGTTCCCGAGCGCGGGATCGGCTCGAAGGGCAAGGACCCGCTTACTGCGCCGACCGGCGGGCGCGGCGAGCGGTCGAGCTACAACGACGACCAGGAGCGGTTCAAAGGCATAGTGATGCCCGGGGAACTCACGACACCGGCCTCTCTGGCCGGTCGTACTCGCGACGGTGAGGAACTGAAGATCGAGTCGCCCGGGGTGGAACTGCGCCCGATTGCGGGTGCTGTGCCCAGTGACGCTGGCGAAAGCGTTTCCGGACTGTACGAGCGACTCGAGCGGATGGGCGTGAAGCGCCAGGACCGCTCCATTGAACTCGAAGACGGGTTGTACGTGTTCCGGGCCGCCGTGCTTTTGAACACCGCGGAAGGCAGGCGGCGGCAGTACACCGGGCAAGGCAAGACGCCCTACGAGGCGGTCAAGCAGGTTGTGGACCAGCTCGTGGAACGCAAGTAGCGCTTGTCGTCAGTCACGTGCGAGTCCTGTGCTTCGGTGACCCGTCACTTCGCTTCGATTTTCTCCAACGCTTTTTGCGCGACCGGCCAGACGAGTGGGTCGCGCAGCAGTTCTTTCAGCTTGCGCACGGCCGGTTGTGCCGCCGGTCCGATACGCCCAAGTGCCTCGACCGCCGTAATGCGAACCTCAGAATCGTGATCGTCGAGCAGGCGGGTCAGTTGTGGCACCGCGTCTTGCGCAGTTGGTCCGAGCCGTCCGATCGCGGCGGCGGCCGTGCCTCGCGTCGTCGAACCGAGTTCTTTTAACAGGGTCAGAAGCGCGGGCAGATCGTCTTTGATGGGACCGATCACCAGAACCGCTTCGACTGCGGCCGCACGAACCGCCGGGTTGCGGTCGCGCAGTCCGGTCCGCACTGCCGGTGCGACTTTGCTGGTGTCGCCGTCGATGGCCGCCTGTGCAACCTTCGCCAACAGCGCTAGGTTTGCCTGCGGGCTATTTGTTAGCGCTTCGACTTCGGCTCGCGCCGGCTGCGCGCGAGTACCTGCTGCGGCAAGGGCCAGTAGAGCGGCGACGCGCGGTCCGGTGCGACTGTCGCTTTTCACGAGCTTGAGTAGCGCGTCAAGAGCGTTGGGCGGAAGCGGGTCGAGCCTGCCGAGTGCGGTCGCCGCGGCCGCGCGAACGGCTGCCTCATTGTCTTGTGTGGCTTTCAAAAGCGCCGTGCTGACCTCGGCTGATGCCGCGTCGATTGTGACGAGGGCAGACAGGACGCTGAGTCGCACCGGAGGCGACAAATCCCGGTCGGTGGTGAGAGGGAGCAGTGCTGGTAGGGCCGGTTTTGTATTGGCTCCCATCGCGAGCAGCGCCGTGAGTAACAACTCCCGCACGCCGCCGTCTTTCTCCTCAGAGATTGCTCGGCCCAGCGAGTCGGCCGCGGGTGCCCCGGCGGGACCGAGACGCACCAATGTACGGGCAACCTGGATCCGGATGACACGCTCATCGTCGCTCGCGAGCTTACCGATCTCTGCCGCCAGCTTCGTTTGCTCGGTTGCGGGGCGTAACGCGACCAACTCCAGAGCGGCGCTTCGTGCAAACGGGTCCGGGCTGGTCAGCTTTGTCAGTGCCGCCGGGACGAGCGTTTCCGCAGCGGGGCCGACGCGACCGATCACCTGGACCGCCAGCGCCGCGACCCCGCGCGAGTCCGAATCGAGTCCGCGTTTCAGCAGCGCGAGCGCCTCGTTTTGCGAGTCGCCGATGCGGAGCAGCGCGCAGGCGGCCTCGAGCGCGTTGTCGGCTGACAGGTCCTGGAGCACCTTTTTGATCGCACCAGCGGCTGGCTTCGCGATCGGCCCCATGTCGCCCAGCGCGCGAAGAGCGTCGTAACGAAGCAGTGCGTTCGAATCGTCGAGCAGCTTTGCGGTCGGAGCGACCGCTACGGCCCCGATGCGCCCCAGTGCGTTCCATGACGCGATTTCGGGACCGCCTTCGTCCGGGCGCTGTTGTGGGTCGCGATCCTTGTAGGCCTTTTTCAGGAGCGCGATCAGGGCGGGAACGGCCGGTGCGGCGTTCGGTCCGATTGCTCCGAGTGCGTTGGCGGCGGCGCGACGCACGTTCGGGTTGTCGCTCTTGAGTGCCGCGGCGAGCGGTTCGACGGCGTCCGCGGGGAGGGTCGTCAGCGCGCTGACCAGTTCGCCGGCGAGTCGGGCGGTTTCGTCGCTTTCGTGTGTAAGGAGTTTGGACAGTGCGACGGGGTTCGCAACTCCGGTCGTGTGCAGCGCGTCGAACGCTGCGCCACGGACCCGCACGTCCGGATCGGTGCAGAGCTTCTGCACGTCGGCGGCCAGGGCTTTCGACACCGGCCCCAGTTGCCCGATCGTGTACGCCGTGTGTTCGCGCACCGCGGGCGTCGGGTCTGTTAGCCCTTCGCGTAGTGCCGATAGTCCCTTATCTCGCAGCAGCGCTTCGCCTTTCGGGCCGGATTTCAGCAGCGCGAGGGCCGCGGCTTCACGGGTGCTATTGATCTGGTTCGCGCGCGTGTTCCCGGGTCCGTTGGTGGTTTTGTCCTTCAGCAGTTCGACGAGTGCCGGCCCGGTCCCGGGGTCTTCGAGTACGAGAAACGATAGTTCGTCGATCGCGGCTCGGCGGGGGGCGTCCTGGCGGTTCTTGAGCGCGGCGAGCTGCTTGTTCCGCCGCTCCGCGGCGCCGTCCTCATGCGGTTTCGCAGTGGTCGTGTTTTCGTCCGTCTTGGGTTCGGCTGTTGGCGCGGCGGGCTTTTTTCCACAACCGCAGGCCACACACAGTGCCAACGCGAGGAGTAACGAACGGCGGTACATGACCGGACCGGGTGTTGGGTGATGGGCGCGTCGCGTATCATCCTACTTCGTACTTTTTCGCCGTGCGAGTCGCTCGCGCGGCCCCGGCGTTCCGGTTCTAGGTTTGCGGTGTCGGCGAAAGCGCTCGATTTCTGCCCGCCTGGGAACCCGACCGTGAACGCGCAGCTCCCACTGGAACTGAACATCGGCACCTCGAACCAGGAGCGGCCCGACGCCAACGCGCCCCGCGCGAGTGCCCCACCGCGCCCGGTCACCGGGGTGCGACGGGTTGTGTACGTGTGCGCGGGATTGGTGTGTGTTGGGTTGGCGTATCTCGGTGCGGTCCTTCCCGGGCTCCCAACGACTCCGTGGGTGCTGCTGGCGAGTTACTTCTTTTCGCGCTCGTCGCCCCGTTTAGAGCGGTGGCTGAAGCGGTCACCGTTGTTCGGGCGGTTGCTCCGCGACTGGCACGAGCACGGCGGCATCCGGCGCCCCGTGAAAGTGTTTGCGGTGTGCCTTGTGGTCACGGTGGTGAGCCTGAGCCTTGCGTTCCGCGATTTGCCCGTAGCGGTGAAGTGCGTCATTGCGGGGCTGGCGCTGATCGGGATTTGCACCATTCTGTTCATCGTGCCGACCGTGAAAGCCAACCGCCGCCCGTAAGGGGCGGCGCGTGTCTTCGCAACAAACCGGCTAGCAAGAGGCGTGTTACCGCCAGTCGAGGCTGAAGAGTGTAAGGAGCTCCCCTTGCGTTTTTTGGGAGGCCACAGTCGTTACGTTCGTTCCGTCGGCGTCGCACACGATCAGGCGCCACTCCGTTTCCTTGTTGGTTGCTTCCTGCCGCCCGCCCTCGTGCTTCTGGCGCCAAGTGTACGCGATCCTCTTGCCGTCAGGGGACCAGACTAACCCGTGCTCTTGGACCTCTCCGTTCGGCGGCACGTTTGCCACTTTGGTAACCTTCCCGCTTGCGATATCGAGAATGGCCAGCGCGCGCTCCGGCGGCGGAAGCTCGGCGCCGGCTTCCTGGCGCTTCTTTTTCTCGGCCGTCGTTTCTTTTGCGCTCTTTAGCAGAACACACAACACGCGGGTGCCGTCCGGGGACATGCGGCCCATCGTCGCGTTCGTGTCCGGGGCCAGCGCTTTGTGCTTGCTGCCGTCGCGGTTCACCAGATATAGGCGGGCTTTGGCGTCGGACGGGTCGGTCCTGGTTAGTCGCATGGTGACGAACCGCCCGTCGGGAGCCCAGCTCGTAATGACGTGACCCGGCGGGAGCTTTAGCTCCGTCTTCTCCTTCGACTCCACGCGGACCACCAGGGAAGTCGCTTGGGGCTGCCGGCCGGGTTCGTCATCGACACTGGAGCACGCGATTTCAGTCCCGTCCGGCGACCACACGAACGAGTCGCACTCGACACCGAGGTCGGTGCCGCTACCGGTGTCGTTGAGCGCGCGGACGTGTAGGTGCAGTTTTAGGGGCTCGCTTTTCGTCAGAAGGTCACTGAGCTTGGCAGTCCGCTGCGGCGGGTGCCGGTACGCGATCGTCTTTCCGTCTGGAGAAAGTTGCACGCTCGGGAGGAACCGCTCCTTGAGGGCGAACTCCTTTGTGTTCTTACCATCGGGGTTGGACAGTACGAGTTTTCCGTCGGTCCAGTAGAGCAGCTTGTTCGGTCCCTTCAGAAGTGGTTTCGGAGCCACTTTCACCGCGGGAGAATCAGGGCGCGTCGCGGGTACGATTCTCGGTTGGGAACCGGGCGGCTCTTGGGTCGCGGCGAGGGCGGCGCACGCGAACGCGCCGAGTGCGAGCGCCACGAGCGGAACAACGGTTTTCAGCTTTTGTACGAGCATGGTTTTGAGTACTCGGGTCGAAAGGGTTATTGCGCCCGCTGGTCTGAGGGCCGGGAAGAGTGCCGCTGTCAGCGCTCGGGCGGTGAGGTCTGTCGGGACTCTCGCTTGTGCGGTTGCGCCGAGCGCTGCCGACAGTCCCGCGGAGCTCAGTGTGATTCCGCGCTGTCGTAACCGGTGAGCGAGGAGCTTGCGCGCCTTTGCGAGCCGGCTCGACAGCGTTCCCTCCGAAGTTCTCAGTCGCCCGGCCGCCTCCTTGCGACTCAGTCCTTCGATCTCGCACAACACGACCGCTGCGCGCAGGTGCTCGGGGAGCAGGGTCATTTCCTCGTCGAGCGCGTGCAGCACATCTGCGTCCGCTCGTTCGTTTGGTTCCGCTGGTTGTTCGGGAACGTTCGGGACCGGCACCTCGCGGGCGCGTCGGCGGGCACTCACGGTGCGGGCCTCCTGCGCACACCGGACGGCGACCCCGTACAGCCACCCGCGCACCGCCTCGGCCGGGCGGACGACTGCGGCGCGGCGCGCGAGTACGAGGAACGCGGCCTGGAACGCGTCTTCGGCCGTGTGTGCGTCGGGGGCGATTCGTCGGCACACTCCGAGGACCAACGGCCCGAGGCGCCGGACCAGTTCGGCGAACGCTGCCTCGTCGCCGGTACGCACGAACCGTCTGAGGAGTTGGCCGTCGGTGTCGGGAGCGACGGCCTGGGCGGTGTGGGCCATCAGTGCGGACAGGGCATGGGACATTGTGGACTCCGCGAGCGAACCACCGTGGTTCGCCACTCATCTTGGGTCGAACCGGTCTCGCGCGTCGCGAAAAATCAGAGTTGCGCCCAAAAATGAGTGGGCGCGGGCTTTGGTGAGAAGCCGGAGTTGCCTGAGCGAACGAGACGCGGTATGCGGCCCTCGTGTCTCGCCCTCCCCCAAGCGAGGAGATCCATGTTTCGTTCCGCTATTTTCGCACTCGTCGTGGCGGCCGTTGCTGGACCCGGAACGGCCGCTGAGCCGGTTCCGGTCAAAGGGACCTCGGTTGCCTACGCCCCAACCATTTCAGCTACCGTCAAAGATAAGGCCGTTCCGCTCAGCCTGACCGGGGTCGGACTGCGCACCAAGGTCGGGTTCGATGTGTACACGGTCGCCAGCTACGTGCAGGACGGGACCCGCGTTCAGAAGGCCGAGGATGTGGCCAAGACCGACTCCGTCCGCTTGCTCCATTTGGTCATGCAGCGGACGGTGCAGCCGGACGACTTCATTGGGGCCTTCCGGTCGGCGGTCGGTAAGTCGTACCCCGAGGGCAAGTTCGCGACGGAGTTCGCCCAACTGGTCAACGCGATCGGGAAGAACGCAGCGACCAAGGGCGATCACGTGATTCTGCTTCACGTGCCCGGCGAGGGTGTGCGTGTTCAGGTGGGTCAGAAGGTGGACGTGACGATCAAGAGCCCGGCCTTCTCTCAAGCCCTGTGGGAGGTGTACTTCGGTTCGAAGCCGCTCGACGAAGGGCTCAAGAAGGGACTGGTCGGCTCGATGAAGCCGTAACCGGGACACGATCGGGATGATCCTATCTCGCCGGTGGGGCGACCGCCGGCGACTCTTATCAGTGACGGCACCTCGGCCCGCTTTCGCACCTTTCGGCCAACTAGGTCTCAGGGTCAGTCGTAGACGATCATCTTCTCGACCTTGAATCCCTTCTCCCCGGTCATCAGTCGGTGACGCATCGACCTTCCGGCACCCGGATTGCAAGTGCGAGAGCGGGGGGTGCGGCGCGCGCAGCGCAGAGGAACCTATGACCGAAAAAGGTAGCTGGCTGGAACGCATGTCGGGGCTCGCGACCGCGTGGACCGGATCTTCCCAGGCGTTTGCGCTCGCCCTCGGAACCATTCTTGTGTGGGCGGTGACCGGCCCTCTGTTCCGGTTTTCGGACACGTGGCAACTGGTGATCAACACCGGCACCACGATCGTTACGTTCTTGATGGTGTTCCTGATTCAGCGTGCCCAGAACAAGGACTCGCTGGCGATTCACTTGAAACTCAACGAGATTGTTGCCGCGTTGCCGTGGACGAGCAACCGGCTTATCAGTGCCGAGGATCTGACCGAGACTGAAGTGAGGATCTTGCGCGACCACTTCCGCAAGTTGGTGGAACTGGCCCGGAGGGACGAAGACCTGAAGTGTTCGCACTCGATCGAAGACGCGGAAGCGGATCACGTGCGGAAGCAGCAAACGGCGGCTCGCGCGTGACGGGTTCGAGATGGGGCCGTTTGGCGATAGTGCGCTGCTGACGGCGTTGGTGGGTGAGCGGTGGGACGTGGGGTCACCCGTTATGCGACTGCGCCGAACGGGTGCGCCGTCTGGATTTTCCTTATTCGAATAACGATCCTTGCTTATCGTCGGGCTTCGGCTTGGGTACTGGTGGAAGTTTCCCGAGAGCTGAGTAAGCGCGGGGCATCGCCACCCGGCCGCGCGGCGAACGGGTGATGTACTGCTCGCGCAGCAGGTAAGGCTCGATCTCGTCCGAGAGCGTGTCCGACGCCAGGTTGATCGTCGCCGCGAGCGCCTCCACCCCGGTCGGTCCGCCGCCGTAAAGGTCGATCAGCGTTTCGAGGTACTTGCGGTCGTTCTTGTCGAGCCCGTCGCGGTCCACCTCGGCCATGTCGAGCGCGGCCCGGGCGACCTCTTCGGTAATGGTGCCGTCGTGCTGCGCTGCGGCGAAACTGCGGGTCCAGTGGAGGCGCGAATTGGCCACCCGCGGGGTTCCGCGGCTGCGCCGGGCCAGCTCTAGCGACGCCTGCGAGGTGATCGGGGTGTTCAGTTTTGCCGCGTTCACGGTGGCGATCGTAGCCAGTTCATCGACCGAGTAGAACTCCAGGTGTTCATGCATTTTGAACCGGTCACGCATCGGGCCGGACAGCATCCCGCTCCGCGTGGTGGCCCCGATGAGCGTGAACCGTTTGAGGGTCATGGAAATGGTCCGCGCGCTCATACCCTCGCCGAGCACAATGTCGATGCGGAAGTCTTCCATCGCCGGGTAAATGAACTCTTCCACCACCCGCGGCATCCGGTGGATCTCGTCGATGAAGAGCACCGACCCTTCCTCAAGGTTTGTGAGGAAGGGGAGCAGGTCGGCCGGCTTCGCGAGCGCCGGGCCGCTGGTCATTTGCAGCGAGGTGCCGAGTTCGTTCGGCAGAACGGTCGCGAACGTGGTTTTCCCGAGCCCGGGCGGGCCGTCGAACAGGATGTGCCCGAGCGGCTCGTTGAGCTTCTTCGAGGCGCGCACGGCGATCTCCAGCCGCTCTGCGACCTTACGCTGCCCGATCACTTCCTTGAGGAGTTTCGGGCGCAGCGCCGCGTCGTGCTTCTTTTGTTCGTCGCCCGGTCCGCTGGTGATCACTTTCTCGCGCGCCATGTCTCGGTTCCCTGTTCAATGTGTGGCGGTTACTTCTTCGCGCGCTTGTAGGTGACGAGAAACGTTTTGCTGCTCGCCGGACTCTCGAACTTCTCCGGGCGTGCGGGCTTGTTCGGGTCGAGGTTGTAGCAGACGGTGAGTGCGTCCCCGTCCAGTTTGTAGATGGCCTTGATGGTTTTGCCTTTGTTCGGTCCCTGGTCGGACATGATGTCCATTTCCTTCGGGCTCTTACTCGCGTTCACCGTGAACGCCCCCTCGTCCTTCTCGCCAAGTTCGACGGTGTACTTCCCGCCCTCGCGGATCTCGAACTTCAGCGTTTTGAACACGACGGTCGAGTCTTTGCCGCCGAGCTCGGCCTTCTCAACGGTCCAGTTGCCGACCATTGACTTCAGGTCGGTTTCGTTTTTCTTGTCGTCGGCCGCGACGTGAGTCGCGAGGCACAGGGCGAGGGTGAGCGCTGCGAACGGAACACGAACGGTCATGGGATCACTCTGGGTCGGGTTACTTCTTCTCGCGCTTCAACGTGAGTAGCATCAGTGGTGTTTTGGCCGGGGCCTCGAACTTCGTTGGGCGGTCGGGTTTTTCGGAGTTGAGACACAGCACGACGGTGTCGCCTTTTAGCTCGTACACTCCCGGCAGCGTGCGCCCTTTGAACAGCTCGTCCTTCGCGTCGTGAGGTCGATTTGCTTCGGTTTCTGAGCTTCGCCGAGGGTGACGGCACCTTTGTCCGAGTTCTCAGCGAAGTCGATGACGTACTTCTCACTAGTGACGGTGAGCTTCATGCCCGCGAGATCGTCCTTGTGGTCGCGCCCGCCGAGTTTCGCGTTCTCAATGACCCACACACCCTGGAGCGCCTTCAAATCACCTTCGGGCTCCGCGGCGAGGGCGCCGGTAGCGAGGAGGAGCAGTAAAGGTGCGACGGTCCGGTGCATGGCGGTTACTCGGTCGTGAGCGGGACGATGTGGGCTCGGACCCATACCGACCATCGAACGTGGCTTGCGGCTGATACGCGGCCGACTCGATCAGGCCGTGATCATGAACAGCGGGGTCATCGCCGTGCAACCGGATCACTTCGGCGTGAATTTCGAGTATTTGTTCGACAGTAAGGAACGTCATCACTTCGCCAGCCGGCGGAGCAGTTCTTCGTTTTCTTTGACACTGGCAGCGAGAGCTTTGTTGAAGTCCGTACCGGCGGGCTTGAGCCGGGCGATAAAGTCGTCGGCAAGCTTTTCCAGCAGCACTGCGATCTCGATTCCTTGCTCGCGTGCTGCCGCGGCGAGCTTTTCGACCTTGTGATCATCGAGTTGGAGCGTCACGGTGCTCATGTCTCACCCTTTCTGTGCGTAGAGGAGCGTGATGGCCTCTTGCAGCGAGCGGAACGGTTGGCCGCACGTCAGGAGCGCGTCGAGTTTGGCACGCGCTTCCAGTGGGTTCAGGCCGAGACCCATTAGCGCCTGATACACGTCCTCGATCAGTTGCCCGTCGGCGGCGGTGACGAGCGGCTCCGTCGCGAGCGCCGGCTCCTCGGCAGCAGTCTTCTTCGCGGACTTCGCTTTCTTGCCGCTGGGCTTCTCTTCGACCACTGCGTCTGGCGCCGGCTCGGCGCCGGGAGCGGCGACCGGCGCCGGCGTGTTCAGCACCGTGAACTTCGTCACTTTTCGCTTCAGCGTGGTGACGATCTGTTCGGCGGTCGTGGGGCCGATCCCGGGCAGCGCCGACAGCCACTTCGCGTCCTGGCGCGAGATCGCGTCGGCGATGGTTTTCACCGAGAACGCCATCGCCTTCAGCGCCTTTTTCACGCCGATCTTTTCGACCGTGCAGAACAGTTCGAAGAACTCCAGCTCGTGTTCATGCAGGAACCCGACGCGGCGCGGGACGAAGCGGTTGCCCGACGAGTTGCCTTCGAGGTACTCGGTGATGTGAAAGGTGAGTTCGTGCCCGGTGCGCATTTGGATCTGTCGCCGCACGGCTTCGGGCACCATGATCTGGTACTCGAACGGCCCGATCTGGAGCCGCACATCGTCCTCGTCGTGCCGGCAGCGGGTGAGGACGCCCGTCATCTTGGTGATCATGCGGATTCGCTCCGGGTGTCTTCTTCCGTCAACTCGTCGGGATCGGGTTCGGCGCCGAGTAACGCTTTCATGTTCACGCCGGTGAAGGTCGCACCGCGGGCGCCGCCCATGACGCCGCTCCCGGTTGCGAAGTAATGGCACAGTGCGATCCCGAGGGCGTCGGCCACGTCGTGCGGCTCCGGCAGCTTCGCGAGGTTCAGTTCGCGCATCACTGCGTACTGCATCTGCTCCTTCACCGCGTGCCCGTGCCCCGTTACCAGTTTTTTCACCTTCGTTGGGGCGTAACTGGTCACCGGTATACTATGCTGCGCCGCAGCCAGCAGGTACACGCCGCGAGCATGGGCCATCAGGATCGCGGTTCGCGGGTGGTCGTAGTGGGCGTAGAGTTGCTCGATGGCGAGCGCGGCCGGCTTCCACTCACCGAGCACCTCACTCAGGCCATCGTAAAGGGCCTTTACGCGGCGTGCCATGTCGGAAGAATCGCGCCCGTCGGCAGAACGGATAACACCGGCATCGACGACGCGCGGCCCCTTGTCGGAGACCTCAAGGACGCCGTAGCCGGTCGTTTGCAACCCGGGGTCGATCCCCAGGATGCGGCGCGGTGCGGGTACGTCGGGAGGGGGCGTGAGCATTGGAACGCTTCCGGTGCGGGTGAGCTATTCCCGCAAATAGCCGAGAGAGCGAATCCCGGAAATGTCAGAGTACCGCATTCCGGTGGCGGGTGTCGCGAGTTCGCCGGCGGAACCGCCCCGGCTCCTCCTGAAGGGAAGTAGGGGCATCTGGAACGCCGGTTCCACAGCGAAAAGAACACGCGAAGCGAAGACCCACCCCCGGCCCCTCCCTGAAGGGAGGGGAGGAAAGCACAGGCGAACGCGAAACGCAGCGTGCTCGTTTCGCACCGGGACCAACGTTCTCGGCGCCACCCCTCCCTTCAGGGAGGGGCCGGGGGTGGGTTGATTTGTCTACCCGACGCGCCAAGTGGTTCCGCCGGGGCGGTCTTCGAGCGTTACCCCCAACTCGCCGAGGCGCTTGCGGATCAGGTCCGTCTGGTCGAACAGCGCCTTCCTGAGCGGGTTGTCCTTCGCGGCCTCCTTGGCGCTCGCGCGGAGGTTCGCGCGCAGGTCGAGGAGCAGTTGCATCAGCCCGCCGACGAGTTCGTTCCCGCCGTCGAGGGTTTTGGTTTCCGCGGTGAAGGTGAGTCCGAGGACCTGAGCGATTTCCTTAACGAGGCTCGCCCCCTCTGTGAACTCGGCTTTCGCTTGTGGGTTGCTGGTGGCGGGGTCTTCGAGTTTGGTTGTGTCGGCGAGCCGGTTCAAAGACGTGACCAACTCGAACAGCACCCCGGTAACGCCACCCGTATTGAGGTCGTCGTCCATGAAATCGTGGAAGCGTTGGGCGAACTCTGCGAGTGCCGGCTGTACGAACTTTCGGTTGGGATCGAACAGAACTGGCGCCGGGAGACTGGCGAACGGTTGCCCGGTGACGCGCTGGACACGCTCGGCGAATCGAACAAAAGTTTCGAATGCGACCTTCGCCGATTCGAGGTTGCTCGGGATGGAACCCGGCTTCGGCTCCCAATCGCCAAGATCAATCGGCGACCGGTAATGCGTGTTCAGCACGAAGAACCGTAGCGCCCCGCCGCCCACCGCCTTCAGAGCGTCGGCAACGTTCAGTACGTTGCCGAGCGAGCCGGCCATCTTGCCGCTTTTGAGCTTCAGTAGTCCGTTGTGCATCCAGACGCGCGCGAACGGCTTGCCGGTCCAGCTCTCGCTCTGGGCCAGTTCGTTCTCGTGGTGCGGGAACTGCAAATCCAGCCCGCCGCCGTGGATGTCGAGCGTCTCGCCGAGTTCCTTGATCGCCATGCAGGTGCATTCGATGTGCCACCCCGGGCGGCCCCGGCCGCATTTGAAGGGGCTGTCGAACTGCACTTCCGCGGGCTCGCCCGGCTTGGACTTCCACAGCGCGAAGTCGCCGGGGTTGCGCTTCTTGGGGTTCGGCTCCAGCCGCGCGCCGGCTTCCATCTGCTCGGGGTCGCGGTTCGTCAGCTTGCCGTAGTCCGCGTCCTTCGACACGTCGAAGTACACGCCGTCGTCGACCTCGTAGGCGTGGTCCTTCTTGATGAGGTCTTGAATGACCTGGATCATCCCGCCGATGTGCTGCGTGGCGCGGGGGAACACGTCGATGCCGTCTGGCGAGCTGACGGCGATGTTCAGCGCCTTCAAGCACGCGAAGTAGTCCTCGGTCATCTTCGCGGCGAGTTCGGGGACCGTGGTCTTCTGCTCCTGCGCGCGGCCGATCAGCTTGTCGTCCACGTCTGTGATGTTGACGACCCACTTCACCTTGTACCCGAGGTAGGTGAGGTAGCGTTTCACGGTGTCGAAGATGACCGGGCCGACCATGTGGCCGATGTGCGACGGCTTGTAGACCGTCGGGCCGCAGACGTACATCGTGACCGTGTCGCCGGGCTGCTTGTGGAACGGCTCCTTTTTACGGGTCAGCGTGCTGTACACTTGCAGAGCCATTCCAGAAATCCTTTCACCGCAAAGAACGCAGAGGGCGCAGGTGAAGACAGAAGGTGAGCGCTTCACGCTTCTCGATCTTTTTCGCGCCCGCTGCGGCGAATCATGCCTGTTCGATGAGAACGACCGCGTGGCACCCGATGGCCTCGCCGCGGCCGATGTGCCCTACCTTCTCGCCCGTTTTCGCTTTGACGTTGATGCGGTCGGCGGACAAGCTGAGCAGGTGCGCGAGGCTGTCTTTGATCGCCGCTTTCACGGGTCCGAGCTTCGGCTCCTGCGCGAAGACCGTTACGTCCAGGTTGACGGGTTTCCAACCCAACTGGTTCAGGCGCTTGAGCGTTTCGGTGAGGAAGAACTTCGAGTCCGCGTTCTTCCACTGGGCGTCGGTGTCGGGGTAGGCGTCGCCAATATCGCCCAGACCGGCTGCACCCAGAAGTGCGTCGGTGACGGCGTGTAGAACCGCGTCCGCGTCGGAGTGCCCGACAAGACCTTTGGTGTGCGGAATGACGACGCCGCCGAGGATCAGCGGGCGGTTTTCCGCGAGCCGGTGTGTGTCGTGACCGCTGCCGACGCGAATGTTCACCTGTCCGCCTCACCAACCCGGGTCCGTTCCGGGGAATTGTACCGCCGGGGCCGTTTTTCGCACAACCTTGACTGCCGGGCGGGGTTCGGACTTGGGGTGAAGAAAAAATGAGCAAGAGGTGTCAGGATCGTGCGACCCCGTTCGTGTGGGTGTTAGTGAGGCTCGCGGTATGGTGCTCGAATCAGACGTTGTGGTTCAGGTGCTCCTGCGTGAGCGGTTGCGCATAACCGCACTCGCAGCGGGTGTGCTGCGCGACACTCACGGCGCTGACGACATTTTTCAGCAAGTGGTCCTGGCGGCCCTCGAACATCGTTCTGATTTCCGTGACTCCGGGCACCTGCTCGCTTGGTCCTTGCGCGCCGCCCGCCACCGGGCCGTGGATGCCTGCCGTCTTCGGCAGACCCGCGTGTTGCCCGATGAGGTGCTCGATCTGCTCGAGTCCCCGGATACGGACGTGGCGGACGGGTCTTGGTCGGATCGGGTCGAAGCTTTGCACCGGTGCCTCGCTGAGCTGACGCCGTCCGCCCGAGGGTTGTTGCAGTTGCGCTACGGTGAGGGGCTGTCGGCCGTCGATGTCGCGCGCCGGCTGAGTCGCACCGCGGACGCGGTGTATCAGTCGCTGTCGCGGCTGCATCGCGGGTTGCGAGAGTGTGTTGAGAAGCGGCTGGTAGGAGGGGCTGTCCGGGGGACGCAATGAGTTCGTCACCAGAACCGCGCCTGACGGAGTTGTTCGTTCGCTATTGGGACGACACGCTGACCCCCGCCGAGGCCGACGAACTGGAGCGCCTGCTGGCGACCGACGCCGGTGCGCGAGACGGGTTCCAGTTCCTGTGCGTGCAAGCGGTGGCCGTTGCAGAACTGCCGGCTGTTAGCCGTGCCGGACAGGAACCGCAGCCGGCCCGGCGCCGGCTGTCGCGGCGCGGGTTACTGGCCGCAGGTCTGGCCGCCAGCGTCGGCGGTGCGGCTCTGGTCACTTGGGCATGGGGCTACACCGGGTCCGGGGCTCGACTCACGGCGGTTCAAGGTCGCGTTACCGTCCTGACGGCGGACGGGTCCCGTGTGCCGGCGCGTGGCCGCGTGCCGGCCGGGGCGACTGTTTCGACCCAGGGACCCGGCTCGCTTGCTGTGCTCTCGTTCTCCAACGGGACCACCGTCGCTCTGTTGGGCGACTCGGCGCTAACCGTGGGTGACGGCGAACTGCGGCTTCATCAGGGCACTGCGAGTGCGGATCTGCGCCCCCAGTACCCAGGGGACGGCCTGCGGCTTGTTACCACTTTGGTGTCTCTGGTGGCGGTGGGCGGGACTGTCGTCACGCTCGGACAAGGTGAGCGGGCCGCTGAGGTTGAAGTACACAAAGGCCGGGCGAGCGTGGCCGCCCCGAGCGGTGAACCGCTCGCGGTGGTCGGCGGCGGCGAGATGCTCACCGTCGACGCCAACGGGTCCACGCGTCAGGAGCCGATCCGCCGGCCCCCTGAGGAGTTCGCCTTAAATCTCGCGGAGCCGCTCCCGCTCGGCTGGCATGTCGGGCATCGCGAGGTCGGCTCGGACGGCCCGGTGCTGCGCCCGGACGCATGGCCCGACCCGTACCATGGAAACGCGGTTCTGTTCCAGATCCGCTCGGATCACCAGTGGGCCCGCGGGCTCTTTGCTGTGACCGGCGGGTCGGTGTTCGAGGTGCGGTACCGGACCCGCGGGGCCGCCCCGCGGGGGCAGGTGTGCGTGTGCGTCCGGACCGAGCATTCGCACGCGTCCGATACGGGCGTGCTCGAGTACAACGGCGGCTTCGAGGCGACCGACGGGCGGTGGCGCTGGCTCCGGGTCCGCGCCGGCGACATGTTGGACAACCGGCATGCGCCCCAGTTCGCCGCCCCGTGGATCGGGTTCCTGCTGATCGTGAACACGTTTGATACTGACGTCGGCCTCGAGATCGCGGAACTCCGGGTGACTCGCCCCGGTCGCCGCTGATCGGCCGGCTCCCGCGGCCCGGGTGACTCGCCCCGGGCCGCGGCTCGCTCGCCCGCGTCCGTTGTTTTGCTCGTCGGCTCATTTTCTCTCCACTCGCCGGAGGTCTCTCCCATGCGGCGCGTTCGTCCCGGTTTTACGCTCATTGAGTTGCTGGTCGTAATCGCGATCATCGCCATCCTGATCGGGTTGCTGCTGCCCGCGGTGCAAAAGGTGCGCGAGGCCGCCGCCCGCACTCAGTCCGCGAACAACCTCAAACAGATCGGGTTGGCCCTCCACTCCGCTCACGACACCTTCGGGGCCTATCCCCCGGTGCTGGTGAACCAGTGGGCGTCGTTCAACAGCGGCCCCCCGGGCCAGGTCCACTACAGCGGGCCGTATCTGCCCGACAGTGCGAGCACCGCGGGCAGCGACAAGACCACCTTCTTTTACGCGCTGCTGCCGTACATCGAGCAGGCCGCGCTGCACAGCTCGATCAACGGCTACCAGTGGTTTCTGATGGGGACTCGCAAGGACGACGCGAGCAAGCTGGTCGGGTCATCGACCCCGAAGACCTATATCGCGCCGGCTGACGTTAGCGCCTACCAGTACGTGAACTGGGCTTGGCCGTACACCGGCAACGGTACGACGTACCAGATGGGCTTGGTGAGTTACGCGCCGAACGTCCGCGCGTTCGGTCAGGCTACCGGGAACGGCGGGTTCAGCGTGTGGGACGTGGCCTGGAACAACGCGGGGGGCGGCGCCCGGCGCGTGGGCGGCATCACCGACGGCACCTCCAACACCATCGCCGTCGTCGAGAAGCAGATGGTCTCCGGCAACACCCAAATGTCCTACAAGGACTGGGCTGTCAATAACAGCGGCGGGACCGGCAACGGGCCGTTCGGGGTTCAGATGTGGGCCACCACCGACTGCCCGCCCGAGGGGCTGCCCTTCTTCGGGTGCAACTGCAACGACCCGACCCAGAGCTGGGACGACAACTTCGGACAGTGGTGGCTCGGCAACTGCCGCATGGTGAGCGGGGATTCGAACGAGTACTTCCAGACGCCGCGGAACCGGTTGGTTCCGGACCAGCAGCAGGCGTACAACCTGTACCCGTTCTACGCGGGCGGGCTCCAGGCCGTGATGTGCGACGGCAGCGTCCGCACCATTAACACTTCCGTCTCGGTGCAGTCTTGGAGCGCCGCGGTCACCCCGGCGGGCGGTGAGGCCGTCAGCCTGCCCTGATGCACGCCGGCCCCGGCCCACCGGTCGGGGCCGTTCGCATCGCGGGTCCCAACATACGGAGGTTACCATGCGGCGGATCGTGCGGCTTGGGGCGGGAGTGCTGTTGGCCGCGTGCGGGGTGCTGATGACCTCGTGCGGCGGGTACGTGCGCGAGGAGCGGCTCCCGGAAACCGGGGCGACTCTCGAAGGGACGGTGACTTATGGGACCGAAAAGGTTCCGGCCGCTCTCGTCATCGTCGCGGGGGCCGGTGGGTCGGCCACCGGCCATGTGGACGAAGCGACCGGGCGGTACAAGGTCGAAAACGCTCCCCTCGGGGAGGTGAAAGTGGCGGTTAACACGGCACCGGTTCGGGGCGAGATGCAGGGCAAGCTGATGTCCGGCTACTACAAGGGGCCGGAGGCTAAAGGCAAGGGTGTCACGGCCCCGCCCAAGATCGTTGACGTGCCGGCGAAGTTCGCGAACCCGGCGACATCCGGGCTCTCGACCACCATCAACGCTGGAGCGAACACTTACGAGATTAAGCTTCCCCGTTGAGCCAACGGATTGGTCCGTGCAGTCACGGTCACCCGCTTCGCCTCAGATGCGGCGAAGCGGATCGTTCATTCGCCGTACTCTCGGCAACCCTTACCGAACGAAGTAGGTGTACAGCGACAGGCTTAGGGAGACGACAACCATCAGCCACGCGAGAAGGAGTAACTTCGTGTCGCGGCGCTGCCGGATGCGGAGCCGTTTCAACACCGCTTCCATCTCCGCGAGCCGGGCCGAAATTGTGACGTACTCGGCCGTTTGTTCACGGACGCTTGCCGAGAGTTGATCCAGCCGGGCTTCTAAGCGAACGATCTTTGCTCGGAGCTCGCGAATGACCGCGTCGGTCTCCTCCGGGCTGTCGAAGTCGTCGCCATCGTTTTCGTCGTCGAAACGGCTCATGGCTCGACCCTTTGGGCGTTCAGCCGCCGATGGCGTGCATGGTGCGGTCGGGCTTCACGAAGGTCGCGGTGTTGATTTCGTGGCCCCGCCACTTGGTCCATACGCTCGTGCGCAGGGCGTTCGCAATTCCCAACTCATCTATTGTAGCCTGCCGTAAAAATACTTTCACGTCAGTTTCATCGAGCGCGAACAGACAGTTGCGTAGCTTGCCGTCGGCCGTGAGGCGGAGGCGGTTGCACGACGCGCAGAACGGTCGCGACACCGACGCGATTATCCCTACCGTTCCACCGCCATCGCTGTAGGCGTAGTCCAGTGACGGGGAAGACGGGTCGTGATTCGTCGGTACTAACTCGCCCACCCCGCGCTGAACCCGATCGAGGATTTCGGACGCGAAGAGCACCTTCTCGCGCTCCCACGCCTCGGCCCCGATGGGCATGTACTCGATGAACCGCAACTCGAACCCGTTGGCGCGGCAGTAACGGGCGAGCGGGACGACATCGTGTTCCGCGAACCCGCGGACGGCCACCGTGTTCACCTTGATGGGAGAGAACCCCGCCCGTTTGGCCCCTTCGAGACCCGCGAGTACCCGTTCGAGCCCGTCACGCCGGGTCAGCGAGCGGAACCGCGCCGGATCGAGGGTGTCGAGCGAGACGTTAAGCCGCCGGAGACCCGCATTGAACAGCTCTTGGGCGTGCTCAGCGAGCAAAATGCCGTTGGTTGTGAGGCCAATGTCGGTGAGCCCGGGAACGGCTGTCAGCAGCCGCACGAGTTTGTGCAGTTCTTTCCGCATCAGTGGTTCGCCGCCGGTGAGCCGAACCTTGTTCACCCCCAGCGGGACGGCCACGCGAACGAACGCCACGATCTCTTCGAACGTGAGTAGCTCCGAGCGATCTTGGAACGTTACGTTCTCGGGCATGCAGTAGGTGCAGCGCAGGTTGCACCGGTCCGTGACGGAAATGCGCAGGTTGTTATGGATGCGGCCGAACGAGTCTCGAAGCGCGGAGCCCGGTGCGGGCGGTGTGGGGCGGGACACCGGCCCCGGATCGGAAGCGAGTCGTAACGGGTGTCGCGCGCTCACGTCTTCGTTCCGTTCTTGCTCTCGTTCTCGGTCCCGGGCTTCGTGCCGAAGCCTAGCTGTTCCAAACCTGGATTGCGGGCTCGGCGAGGTTGTGGTGGTTAAAGCCCAGGATGCTCAGTGTGGCCGTGCCCAACAATATTGAGGTCGCGAGCGTCACCGGGTGTTCGATCCACCGCGCCGCGATCACGCGCAGGATGTGCCCGTGTGCGAAGCAGATGACGTTGCCGTGGAGGCCCTTCAACTTGGTCACGAGGCGATCGACGCGGGCTTTAACCTCATCGGGGCTTTCACCGCCGGGTGCGCCGTCGCGGAACAGGTTCCACCCGGGCCGGCGCGCGGCAATTTCCTTGCTCTTCAGCCCTTCAAATTCTCCGTAATGCCATTCCAGCAAATCCGGGTCCGTGCTGGGCGAAAATCCCGCGAGTTCCGCGGTTCGGCGGGCGCGTGACAGAGGGCTTGTGAACTGGTGATCGAATGTGATACCTCTGAGCCGTTCGCCGAGCTTTCGTGCCGATTCTTCGCCCGGACCGGTGAGCGGCAGGTCGGTGCGCCCGGTGTGCTGTCCGGACTTCGACCACTCGGTTTCGCCGTGACGCGCGAGGTAGATCGTAGGCAGGTCGTTCATGGGGTGGCCGTCCGTCATTTTGATTGGTGGACCCATTCCCCGGTTCCGTCCGGCGCGTTCTCTTTCTTCCAGATCGGTACCAGTTCTTTCAGCGTATCGATTACGTAGCGGCAGGCGTCGAACGCGTCCCCGCGGTGCGGGCAACTCGCCGCGACCGCCACGCTCACCTCTCCCACTTCGAGCCGGCCGAGCCGGTGGGTGATTGCGAGTTCGCCGATCGGCCACCGCTCTCGGGCCGCCGCTTCGATCTCGGCCAGTTTCTTTTCCGCCATTGGCGCGTAGGCTTCGTACTCCAGAAACACCGTGACCCGCGAACCGGTGAGGTCGCGCACGGTTCCGAGAAACAGCACGACCGCCCCGCAGTGCGGGTTGCGGACGCTTTCGGTCAGTGCGTGGTAGTCGATCGGGTCGTGCGTGAGCCGGAACATATTGGAAGTGTAGCGTCTTACCGGCCCCCGATGAATGCATTCTTCGGGACGAACAGCTTGTGACCGCTCGGCTCGATGATCGTGACTCCTTCTGGGTCCCAAACGGTCGTGCAATTGGTGAAGTAATTCGGGTCACTGGAAGGGTTGTGGAACTCGTACTCGGTCCAGTGCCCGTACAGCAGGTCACCGTGAACGTGGGATACAACGCCGATGCCGCAGTGCCGGAACCGGTTCGGCTCATTCCACCACGACGAGCGGTCAACGACGAACACCACGTATGGGTCGTTGCTTCCGAAATTCAGGTGGCTCGGCTGTTCCCAGCGGGCACGGACGTGACCGATCGGGATCTGGAGTAGCGCCACGGATAAGAGACATGCCGCCCCGAACAGCGGAACGAGGCAGCAGCGCCAACACGAGCGGCATGTACGGCTCTCATCCGCCGCTGACGGGGGGGATGACGGCGCATTCGTCGGCTGGGGCGAGGACATGTTCATCGTCCGTGGTGTCGTGGTTCACAGCGACGGCTGAGCGCGCGAGCAGGCTTCGCGCGAGCGGCAGCCGGTTCCCCAATTCGAGCCGGAGGGCGCCAACGGTTGTGCCGTCCGGCAGCACGACCGTCACGGTGTCCGAGCCGGCAAGGTCGCGGAGGGCGGCAAACAGCTTTACCGTAAGTGTCATGGTGACGGTCCGTGCGCACCGCGGCTAGTCGCTTACCAGCCCGCCGAGTGGCTTGCGGAACCGCTCTTCCAACTCGGGAAGCAGGCCGTAGGCGTAGGCGAGGTACTGGATCGGATGCAGGGTGCGCTTACCGCTGCCCTGTTCCATCTGCATCCGGCAGGCGCTGCATTCGGTCGAGCCGAACAGGACGCGCGGGCGGTTCAACTCGGTCAGCATGCCGGCTCCGGCCACGAGTGAGGTGTCGAAGTTCTCGGCCTTCAGCCCCCAGGTGCCGGCCATTCCGGAGCAGCCCGCGTCGATCGTGTGGACTTTCACTCCGGGAATGAGTTCCAGCAGCCCCGGACCGCGGACCGCTCCGCGCAGCGCTTTCATGTGGCACGGGATGTGGTGTCCCAGTGTAACGTCGAGCGGTTGGAAGTCGGTGCGGAGTTTCTTCGCGGCGTGTAACTCACCGAGATAGGTCGTGAGTTCGACCGTGTGTGCGGCCACAGCAATCGCATCGGGATCGTCGAGGATGTCCTGGTAGTCCTGGGTCAGCATGAGCGCCGAGGTCGGCTCCAGGCACACGATGCGGAACCCGTGTCGGGTGAGGTCCGCGAACACCCGGATGTTGCGCAGCGCGCGCTCGCGGGCGGTGTCGAGATCCCCCTTTGCGAGCGGAGCGACCCCGCTCCCCACCTGGCGCGACGGCACGTGAACCTCGATCCCGTGGTGCTGTAGCACCCGGACGGCGGCCACGCCGATGAGGGGGTCGTTGTACGACGCGAAGACGTCCGCGAAGAGCGCCACGCGGGGCGTTCCGGGCAGCGCGGGAGCGACGCTCGGGCGGCGCATGAGCCCGAGCCCGCGGGCACGACGGAAGAACGTTCTCAGGTGGAACGCCGGCAGCCGGCGCCGGCGCGAGACACCGAGAAACTTCTCCAGCAGCCACCGGGCGGAGCGGCGACCGAGGAGCGCGTTGACGAGCGGGGCGAAGTTGCTGCCGAGGGCCGCGAGCCCTTCGGTGCGGGCGAGCACCCAGTCCCCGCGCTCCAGTCCGTGTTCCGCGTGGCGCTGGGCCTTGGTTTCGAGCATGAGTTTCGGAACGTTGACTTTGGCCGGGCACTCGTCGCGGCACATCTTGCAATTGACGCACAGCTCCGCGACGGTCCGCACCTCGTCGGGGGTGGCGGCGGTCGGGTCTCGCAGCACGCGGAGCATATTTGCCATGCCTCGCGGGGTCGCGTGCTCGTCGCCGCGGGAGCGGAACGCGGGGCACATGCGTTCCGGGGGCGTGCGGGTGCGACAATCGCCGCACCCGTTGCACCGGGCCGCCTCGGCTTCTGGCGCGCCCGTCCAGAGGAGCAGCGGGGTGCGGGGCGGGGGCTCGGGGGCGAGAGGCACGGAACCGGTCTCGGCTTCCGACTCGGCTCGTCCGTCTTGCGACGCCTCTTCTTCTTGCTGTTCGTGCCGGTGCGGCTTTCGCAGGGGCCAGGCCTCGCGGCTCGGGTCCGGCCCGACGATCTTCCCCGGGTTGAGGATGCCTTTGGGGTCGAAGATCCGCTTGAGTTCACGGAACACCGGCATCAGTGTGCCGAACTGCCGCTCTACCCAGGGGGTGCGGGCGATGCCGGTGCCGTGCTGCGAGCTGACGGTGCCGCCGAGCGCGAGCGCGAGCGCGTGAACCGATTCCGCGAGCGGCCAGAGCTTTGCCCGGTCGGTCGGTTCGCCGAGGTCGAGCAGCGGGCGCGTGTGAACTTGGCCGGTCAGTGCGTGGACCAGGAACGTGCCGCTCAGCTCGAAGCGCTTCAGAATGTCCTGGACGCGGGTCAGGAATTCGGGCAACGCCTCGGCTGGTACTCCGACGTCCTCAATGCACGCGACCGGGCGCGGGCCATTTTGGGAGTGCAGGCCCGAGACGGCCGCGTCGCGGATGTTTCGGATGTGAGCGACCCCTTCGGGGGTGCAGGTTGGTTCCGCGAGCACGCGGAGGATGTGCTCGCGTTGAAGGGATTCGACCGCACCCCACGCGCGCTCCGTGGCGCGGCGCTCGCTGTCGGCTTCGAACCCGACCAGTAGCGCCGCTCCGACGGTCGGAATGCCGTACCCGCGCGTCAGAGCGAGGAGTCGCCGTTCGAGTAGGTCGCACAGCACCGGGCTGTATTGGCGCAGGGCGAGGCCGGCGCGAACAGCGGCGTCGAGGGTCGGAAACCCGATGAGGCTGAGGCACGTGCCGCCCGCGACCGGGACCGTGCGGAGGGTCGCTTCAGTAACGATCGCAAGTGTACCTTCCGATCCCACAAGCAACTTTGTGAGGTCTGGATCGGCCCCGCCGAGCACCCCGTGAAGCTGGTACGCGCACCGATCGAACGCTGTTCGCACCCGGGCCGTCGCAATGCGCTCGGCGTGCAGGGTGAGAAGTTCGGTTACGGCGCGGGTAATCGCACGTTGGCGCGGGTGGTGAATTTCTTCTGGGTGACTTTCGGCCGGTGGTTCTGAAGGACCTTGCGGTCCGGGTTCGTGTTGCGCTGCCGTTGTACTTTCGCTGACGAGCGAACTTCCGATTCGGTCCCGTTCGCCGTTGTTCCACACCACACCCAGACCCGCAACGTGGTCTCGTGTGTATCCGTGAAGGAACGCGTTCGCGCCGCTCGCGTTCGTTGCGATCATACCCCCGATGGTGCAGGTCGCTGCACTGGCGGGGTTGGGCGCGAACCGGCGGCCGACCCGTGCCAGTTCGGCGTTCAGATCTGCGAGAACGGCACCGGCCTGAACGGTTACGGTGTCGGGGCCGATTGCGAGCACTTGGCGGAAGTGGCGGCTCAGGTCCAGCACCACTCCCCACGTCAGGGATTCGCCGCTCAACCCGGTTCCGGCGCCGCGTGGGGCGAGTGGGATCGCGTGCTCGTGGCAGTACCGCACGAGGTTTGCGACGCTTTCCACGTCTTCCGGGACCGCGACGAGGGCCGGTTCTGTGTGGAACGGGCTGGCGTCGGTGGCGTAAAGGCCGCGCGTGAGCCGGTCGAAGTGGAGCCGTCCGCGGAACGAGCCGCGGAGGTCGTCGATGATCTGGGTTTCGTCGAACACGGCGTGCGGTGGACCGTGAGAGTGGGCAGACACAGGGTAGCAGAATTTCCGACGAAGGGCTGCCCACTGCTGGGGGCCGGCTCGCTATTTCCCGCCGAACACTAGTGACATCATTTCCGCGCGGGTGGCGGGGCTGTCGAGGAACCCGCCGCGCATCGAACTGGTGATGGTCATCGCGCCGGGCTTCCGCACCCCGCGAATGGTCATGCACGAGTGGCTCGCCTCGATCACCACGCCCACGCCCCGGGCCTTCAGGTGCGTCATGACCAGGTCGGCAATGTTCTCGGTCATGCGCTCCTGAACCTGTGGGCGCCGCGCGACGGCGTCCACCACTCGGGCGAGTTTCGAGAGGCCGACGATCTGGCCGTTAGGAAGGTAGGCGATGTGGGCCTTCCCGAAGAACGGGAGCAGGTGGTGTTCGCAGCACGACGCGAATTCGATGTCTTTGACCAGCACCATCTCATCGTGCTTCTGCGTGAACGTTTTCTGGAGGTAGACCGCGGGGTCGGTTTGCAGCCCGGCGAACACCTCGGCGTACATCCGGGCCACGCGGTCCGGGGTTTCGAGCAGCCCCTCACGGTCCGGGTCCTCGCCGACGGCGAGAAGGATCTCGCGCACCGCGCTGCGGAGCCGGGCGTGATCGATTTTTAGCGGGGTGATGGCGTTGGAGGTGCGCGGCGCCTCGTCGGCGTCGTCGGGCGAGGGCGTGTGTCGGCTGATCTTGCTCAAGCGGCGCTCCGGGTAGGGCGAACCGTACCGATTCGCGGGAGTATTGTAGATGGTTTTGGTGGGCGGCGAGGTGTCGGAAGGTGTACAGGGGCTTCACGGCTGGCCGAGCGTGTCGTTTTCGTTTGGACGGAATCGGCCGGCACTTCCGGTTGCGCCCCGGTAACGACTTCTTGACACGGTGGACGGTATAATACCGTATCGCACGGTCCACCTCTCCAGGCCCTTCGGAACGAGGGTTTCAAACATGGCCCTAACCGCACAGCAGATCGCTGAGCAACGCAAGGACGTTGAAGAACTCATTGCCGGTCCGGACGTCGGGTTTGCGAAGGCCCTCTTCTTCGGCAAGTTCAAGGCGGGTTTGCTTTACCCGTACCCCGTTCTCCCACCCGACCAACGGGCGGCGGCGGACGAGATGGCCGCGAAGGTGCGCGCCTACGCCGAATCGCACATCGATCACATGCGCATCGACCGCGAGGCGCGCATCCCGGATGCCGTTGTGCGGGGGCTGGCCGATCTCGGCCTGTACAAGCTCACCATCCCGGCCGAGTACGGCGGGCTCGGGTTCGGTCAGCAGCAATATTTGAAGACGATGGAGGTGCTGGGCGGGCACGACGCGAGCGTCGCGGTGTTCGTCAACGCGCACCACTCGATCGGTGTGCGCGCGCTGTGCCTGTTCGGGTCGAAGGAGCAGCAGGCGCGCTGGCTCCCGGGTCTGTACGACGGCTCGAAACTGTGTGCCTTCGCGCTGACGGAACCGGAAGCGGGATCGGACGCCGGAAACGTTCAGACCACCGCGACACCGACCGAGGACGGTTCGGCGTACGTCCTGAACGGGACCAAGCACTACATCACCAACGGCGGGATCGCCCACGTTCTCACCGTCATGGCCCGGACCCCGGACCCGTCGAGCCCGAAAGGCAAGGTCAGCGCCTTTCTGGTGACGCCCGACATGCCCGGCTTTGAGGTCGTCGAGGCGCGAGCCGAGAAGTGTGGCATCCGTGGCACCGCGACCGGAAAGATCCGGTTCACGAACATGCGCGTGCCAAAGGAGAACGTACTCGGCCAACTCGGCCGCGGGCTCCAAGCGGCCTTGACGGTGCTGAATTACGGCCGCGTGACCTTCGGTGCGACGTGTACCGGCCACGCGAAAGCCTGCATTCAGGCGATGACGACGCACGCCAAAAAGCGGGTGCAGTTCCAGCAATCGCTGGCAGAATTTCAGCTCGTGCAGAAAAAGGTCGCGTTCGCGGCGGCGCACTGTTTCGCGATGGAGGCTGCGACCGCCGAGTGTGCGGCGTTCATCGACCGCGGTGCGCCGGACTACATGCTGGAGACGGCTATTCTGAAGGTGTTCGCGACGGAGCACCTGTGGACGATCGTGAACGACACGCTCCAGGTGTACGGCGGGAAGGGGTATTTCTGCGACCAGCCGATCGAGCGGTGGATGCGTGACGCTCGCATCAACACCATCGGCGAAGGCGCGAACGATGTGCTGAAAGCGTTCATTGCGGTGGTGGGGTGCCGTGGCCCGGGGGTGTACCTGAAGGGGCTCCAAGACGACATGCTCGGCGGTCGGTGGAGCTTGCGTAAGTTGGGACAGTCACTCGGGGTGGTCGGGCAACTCGCGGCGCCGTGGCTCACGACCGGCACTCCGGAAGTCCCGGTGACAGCGCCAGAACTGAAGGACGACGCGTACACGCTGGCCCGGCTCGTGCGTGAGTTCGGGTTGAAGCTCCCGCACGTGTTCATGGCCGCGAAGACGGAAGAGAACTTTGCGGTGTCGGAGCTGGTCCACGAGCGCATCGCAGACATTGCCATTGACCTTTACGTGAGCGCGTGCGTACTGGCCCGGCTCGATTCCCTACTCGGACAAGCGGGCGAAAACGCTAAGGCGGTGACCGATCACCATGCGGACCCGGTCGCCGGAAAGTACTTCCTGAAGCTGGCGTTCCGCCGCATCCGCGAGCGGTTCGCCGCGCTCGACGATAACGACGATGCTTCGCTTTTGGAGAGCGCCCGGGCGACGATTATGAAGTTCTGAGGGGTGCTCCCGGGTGTGGCATTTCGTGAACTAGGGTTGCGCTGGTGAGGGCACGCTGAGCTGTGCGGATGAACGCGCTAAGGCCCTTAGCGCGGTTGCTGCCGAAGTGCTTGCGAGAACGCTTTTGCACAGGTTGTGGTACGCCTTCTCGGTTTGAACGCCGGCGGGGCGCGTCGTCGGTTATACGACTGGGATGCCGATGGAACCGAAGCTTCAAGAGTTGCTGCAAGCGGTCATTGCCAAGACGCCCAAGGGTGAGCTGAAGTGGCGCTCGCATTCGGACGAGTCGTTTCGGCTGGCAGTCGGTTCGGGATATGTTCACATCAGTCGCAGCCCGGGGCGGGTTGAGGGTGAGGGCGACGCGTCGGCCGCGCGGACGTACGTGGCTCAAATCACCGATGCGCAGCGGCGAGTTGTAACCGAGACGCAGGCCATAACCGGTCAGGAGGGTGATGCTGCGTTGCTCGCGGAATTGTTTGAGGTTGCCCGGAAGTCTGCGTTGAAGACGGAGAGTGTGCTCAACGAAATGTTGGACGTGCTGCGCGGCATTGCGGTATCGTGACAGGCCTTCTCCGCACCCGGTACCCGATTCGTTTCACTTCTTTTGCATGACGCGCCGGATTGTCGGCGCGTTTGTCGATTTTAAAGACAATTTGCTGTCGGAGTTTTGTCACGTCTTGCTGACGAACAGCCGGTTGTCGTCGGGCTTCAGGTTCGCCGATGGTCCGTTCAATTTGAGCGGCATTTGGGTTGCCCTGCGCAGAACATTTGATTTCGCTTGACCGGCTCGTCAGCGGAGTTTAGAAATTGATTGCACGGGTCCATTTCAATTGTTCTTGCCGCTCATTACTCCAGTCACTCCCGAGCGGCACCTTCTCCCGAGGCGCTTATGTCCGCTTTCTCTCTCGCCAGACCGAAGCGTGGGTTCACGCTGATCGAGCTGCTGGTGGTGATCGCGATCATCGCGATCCTGATCGGGCTTCTCCTGCCCGCCGTTCAGAAGGTGCGCGAGGCCGCCGCGCGCATGAAGTGCTCCAACAACCTCAAGCAGCTCGGTCTGGCGCTGCACAGCTTCCACGATGCCAACGGGCGGTTCCCGGCGGCCGGCGTCCTTACGATGGCCAAGCCGGTGCCCGCGTCGAACGCGCCGCCCAACCACCACACCTGGCTGACCTACTTGCTCCCGTATGTGGAGCAAGACAACTTGTTCAAACAGACGAACATTAACGCCCCGGCCTGGGGGCAGACCATCGTCTCGACCGACGTGTCGTTGTTGCGCTGCCCGTCGGATTCCGGCTACGGCAAATCCGACGAGACGCACAATATCGCCGTCACGAACTACGCCGGGAGTGAGGGCTATCACTGGTGGTCGACCGCGGTTTTCGACCCAGGTACCGGTAAAACGGGGGATTACTCCGGGCTGTTCACGGTCAACCGGACCTTTAAGTTTGCTGACGTTACCGACGGCACGTCGAACGTTGTGGCTATTGCGGAAGTGACGAGCTACGGCTTCAAGAACGGGCCGTTCAACAAGCAGGGCGGTGGCATTCTCCGTGCCCGCGGGAGCGAAGCGGTACACCGAGCTGCGTTCGTCTTCACGGGGTACGCCGGAACCTCCAAATTCCCCCCGTTCATGGGGCCGGACGGGTCCGCCACCCCGAGCGTGGATGGGCAATGGGTCAGCGGATTAACCGCACCGTACAGCTTCCCGCCGACGTACTTGACCGCGTGGGGCATCAACTGCGACTGGCCGGGTGCTCATTCGATGCACGGGAGTTCGGTTCAAGCGGCCCGTGCGGACGGTTCGGTTGGTACCTACACGACCAGCATGTCTTGGCCGATTTGGGTGGCGGTCAACGGTGTCGGTGACGGTGCCGTCGTTACGGAGTAATGCCTGTGTTTGCCTCCTCGTCCGAGAAGGCGAAAGGACCGGTCTGTTGAGTGTGTGTTGAGTTCGCTCGGGTTCGTTGCCGTTCGCCGGAACGGACCCGCTCCTTTCCCAGTTGAATTGAACAGAGGCCGGTGTCCGATGAAGAAATCCTTTGCTCTCCTTGTTTTTAGTGTGATGTTGGCGGCTGTCGGATGCGAGGGGAAGACTCTTCCGAGTGGTCCCGTTGATACGTCCGATCCCAACAAGACTTACGGGGGGATGGCTCCCTTGCCGAAGGGTGGAAAAGATCCCGTCAAGCCGGGTGGGATGCCGAAAGCTCCTTGAGGCGAATGAGGGGCTTCTACCCTTCCATTTTGCTCTTGCTTTGATCTGATTGAACGTGTGAGTCAACGGGGGCGGAAGCGCGGCGCACTGATAGCCGCGTTTCCGCCCCTACTTTGTTTTCCACACCATTTCACTTTACGCTGCTCGCTCCCTGCGGCGCTCAGGTCGCTCGCGCCGTGCGGTTGCCGCCTCTCCCCGTCTGCGGTAGCCTCAACATATCGCCAGGTTCCCGCCAACGGAGCATCTCCTAATGCCTCGCTACCTTCTCGCATTGCCGTTGTTTGCGGCGACTGCGTTCGCGCTCGCCGTGCCGCCGGAGGGGGCCGGCACTCAACCCAACAAGAAGGGGCCGTCCGGCGATGATGACGCCGCGGTTGCGCAGGTTAAAGCCGCCGACAAGGGGCTGAAGGTCGAGGTGTGGGCGTCCGCGCCGACGATGGCGAACCCGGTATCGTTCTGCTTCGACGAGAAGGGCAAGTGTTACGTCGCGGAGACCACACGGTTCGAGAACGGGGTGCCGGACACTCGCGGCCACATGAAGTGGCTCGACGAGGACCTCGCGAACCGCAGCATCGACGACCTGCTGAAGATGTACAACAAGCACAACTACAAAGGTTACGAGAAGTACAGCGACCAAGTGCGCGTTGTGTGGTCCAGCAACGGTCGCGGTCCGGCGGATAAGAGCGAGGTGTTTTCCGGCGGCTACAACCGGCCGCAGGACGGGCTCGCCGCCGGCGTACTCGCCCGAAAAGGGAGCGTGTACTTCACCTGCATCCCGGACCTCTACCAGTTGAAGGACACTAACGGGGACGGGAAGGCGGACGAGAAGAAGTCGCTGTTCACCGGCTTCGGTCCGACGGTGCAGTTCCTCGGTCACGACCTCCACGGCCTTCGCATGGGGCCGGACGGCAAACTGTACTTCAGTGTGGGCGACCGCGGGTTCATGGTTACCACCAAGGAAGGAAAGAAGCTCGAGTACCCGAATACAGGCGCTGTTCTGCGGTGCGATCCGGACGGGGCGAACCTCGAAGTGGTTCACAGCGGACTGCGCAACCCGCAGGAGATCGCCTTCGACGACTTCGGTAACCTGTTCACTTACGACAACAACTGCGACAGCGGCGACCGCGCGCGGTGGGTTCACATTGTTGAGGGCGGCGACAGCGGCTGGCGCGGTGGGTTCCAGTACAGCACCGGATACCACACTCCGGAAGTGCCGCAGGGCAACCGCGGCGCGTGGAACACCGAGAAGCTCTGGCACACGCAGCACGAGGGGCAACCCGCCTGGATCGTGCCGCCGCTGTTGCACCTTGGTAACGGTCCGGCCGGGATCACGCACTATCCGGGCATCGGGCTGAACGACAAGTACAAGGACCACTTCTTCGCCTGCGACTTCACGTCCAGCGCGGGCAGCAGTGTGATCTGGGCGGTGTCCGTGAAGCCGAAGGGCGCGAGCTTCGAGGTACAAAAGCCGGAACCGTTCTTGCGCGGGATGGTGCCGACCGACTGCGAGTTCGGCCCGGACGGTGCGTTCTACTGGTCGGACTGGGTCGGCGGGTGGGCGCCACAGAACCGCGGGCGCATCTTCCGTGTGACGGACGCCGAGGCGATGAAGAACCCCAAGGTGGCTGAGGCGCAGAAACTCCTTGCGGCAGGGTTCGAGAAGGCGAGCGTTGCGGAACTCGCGAAGCTGCTGGAGTTCCCGCACCAGCAAGTCCGGCAGGAGGCTCAGTTCGAGTTGGCGGGGCGGAAACCAGAAGAGGCGCTGAAGGCGTTCGAGGGTGTTCTCAAGGACGGAAAGAATCGACTCGCACGGCTGCACGCCGTGTGGGGGCTCGGGCAGATTTCCCACAAGAGCAGCGAGGCCGTCCGGTCACTGGTCGAGGCGCTGGGCGACTCGGACGGCGAGGTACGCCGGGCCTCGGTTGAGCAGATCGGGAAGGTATCGAGTCCTCCCGTCGCGAAGGTGCAGGCCCTGTTGACGGACCCTGATGACCGCGTGAAAGCGGCTGCCGCGGTCGCGTTCGGGAAGGCCGGCCGGCCGCGGGAGAGTGTGCGTCCGACCGGTGAACTGAGCGCGTTCACACCGCTGTTCGACCTGCTTCGCGCGAACAACGACAAAGACCCGTACCTTCGCAACGCCGCGGTGATCGGCTTGGTGAAGCTCACCGCAAATCCGGTTGATCTGGTCAACGTGTGGAAGCAGGCGAAGCAGGCGGATCAAGCGAAGTACGATGTGCCCGCCGTGCGCATGGGTTTGGTCCTTGCCCTGCGCAAACTCAAGAGCGAGAAGGTTGCCGAGTTCGTGGCGGACGCGGACGCGAAGATTGTCGCGGAGGTGGCCCGCGCGGCCTACGACGAACGCATTGAGGGCGCTATTCCGGTGCTGGCAAAGCTCGCGGAGAAGAGCGAACCGGACGCGGTCGCCTTCCGTGCCCTCGCTGCGAACTACTTCCTCGGGACGCCCGAGTGCGCCGCCCGCGTCGCGAACTTCGCCGCGCGCCAGAGTGAGCCGGACTACGTTCGCGCATTCGCACTGAAGCTGCTCGGCGACTGGTCGAAGCCGCCGCGCCGCGATCCGATCACCGGGCTGACGCTCGACCTCGCGCCGCGTGACACCAAAATCGCGGCCGGCGCGCTGCTCAAGGCGGGCGTCGCGGTGTTCGCGGGGAGTACGGTTGTACGGTCCGAAGCGGCGCAGGTGGCTGCGAAGCTGAACCTGAAGGAGTTCGGCCCGGCGATGGCCGCGATCGTGAAGGACACCAAGAGCCCGATCGCAACCCGGGTGGAGGCGCTCTACGCAGTCGATGCGCTGAAGGCGACCGAGGCCCGCGACCTGGCAGCGTTCGCCCTTGCGAGTGACGAACCGCGACTCCGCGCCGCCGGGCGCAGCGTGAAGGCGCGCCTCGCTCCCGCCGAGGTACTGAAGGAACTACCCGCGCTGCTTGAGAACCCGAACGTCTCGGTCGCCGAGAAGCAAGGGGCGTTCGCAATTCTGGCCGCGCAGAAAACGTCCGACGCCGCGGACCAGTTGCTCGGGTTGTGGCTCGATCGCCTGAATGACGCCAAGGTTCCCGGGGCGCTCGCGCTGGACGTAGTCGAAGCCGCCGAGACTCGCGCGAATGCACCGAAGCTGAAGCTGTCGGTCCCGTTGAAAGAAAAGGTGGAAGCTTACCGCCGCGTCCAGAATCGGCTCGCGAATGATCCGAAGGGCGATAAGCTCGCGGCTTACGCCGATGCGCTCGAGGGTGGGGATGCGGATAAGGGGCGGAGCCTGTTCCTAAACAACTCCGCGGTGTACTGCCAGCGGTGCCACCGGCTCGACGGGCAGGGCGGCGACGTCGGCCCCGCACTGAACGGACTTGCGGCGGACCCCGAGAAGACCCGGCGCTACTTGCTCGAAGCGGTCGTGGCTCCCAATGCGAAGATCGCAAAGGGCTACGACACCGTGATCTTGTTGCTCGCCGACGACACCACCGTCTCGGGTGTGGTGAAGAGCGAGGACAAAAAGGAGATGAAGCTCGTCACCGCGGAGAACAAGGAGCGCACGATCGCGGTGGAGGACATCCAGCGCCGGCGCACTGGCCCGAGCGCGATGCCGGACGATTTACACAAGAAGCTGAGCCGGCGCGAGCTGCGGGATCTGGTCGAGTTCCTGACGAGCTTGAAGGACCCGTTGAAGAAGTAATAATGGTGTCAGCGAGCGGGGAGGCATCAGCCTCCCCGCTCCATTTCCGGAGGCGAGATATGCCAGTCGTGATTTACGATCCGGTGTACGAGAAGCACGTTCGGGCCGAGCGCGAGCGCCTGTTTCCCAACCCCCGAGACGAAGTCTGGGACGGAGTGCTGGTCATGGCCCCGCTTGCAAATAATGAGCATCAGCTACTGGTGATGGGCTTGTGTTATGCGTTCGCTTCGGTCGTTGATCGTGACGGTGGCGATGCCGTTCTTCCCGGCTGCAACGTGAGTGATCGAGATCGCGGCTGGACCGAGAACTATCGCGAACCGGATGTGGCAGTCTATCTCGCGTCGAATTCAGCAAAGAATAGCGATACGCACTGGGTTGGTGGGCCGGATGTGGCGGTCGAGGTTGTTAGCCCGGGGGAGAACCCACGGCTCAAACTCGATTTCTACGCGCAGGTCAGTACGCGCGAGCTGCTCATCGTCGAACGCGATCCGTGGGCCGTTGAGCGTTACCAGTTGCGGGGCGGTAAACTGGTGCTGGTAGAAACCGCCGATGCCGCGAACGGCACCGTGTTGACCAGTTCGGTACTTCCGCTGACGTTCGAATTGCGTGCCGGCGCGACGCGCCCGGTGATCCGCATTGTGCACACTCAGACCGGGCAGATCTGGACCGCGTGATCGAAGCTTCTACGCCGCACCGCCTGTTCTTTAGCTTGACGGTGATGGCACATCCCGATGGTTGCTGTAACCAGCCTAGACGTTTCCGGTGATCGCGACCGGCGCTCGTAACTTCTTGCGCGACAACGGCGACGGCGACTACGTGGTAGGTGGCGGAGAGCCTGAACATGAAACGTCCCCACGGAACCGCTCTTCAGCGCAACCGCAGGGACTCGATATGCTCGGACGTGCCTTCGTGTAACAGTCACTTCACCTTCTTGTGGACCGCGACCACGACTCCGCTGCCCGCAGTGCTCTCAAATTTGGTGGGGCGCTCCTTGCCCGGTTCGCCGAACGCGACCGTCAGCGTGTCCCCTTCGAGCTTCGCGATCCCGTGGAGCGTTTTCCCGTCGTAGGTGCCGCCCTTCACCACCATGTCAATCGTGGCCGGGTTCTTGCTCAGATCGAGTACATAGGTGCCGCTGGTCGGCGCGGCCTTCGAGCCTGTTGCTGGCGTCAGCGTGTACTTGCCGTCGGCGTGCTCACGGATCGCCCCTTTGAGTGCGTCCACGGCCTTGCCGTCTCGGGTCACCAACTCCACCACCCACTTGCCGGTCGTTGGGTCCTTCTTGTCGTCCGCGGCGGTCGAGAGTCCAACGACGGCGGCCACCAACGTGAGCGCGAGCAGCGTGCGCATGGTCACTCCTTGATAGAGCGGGACGCCCGCGCGACTCGCGGGCTTGTGGTGGTATAGCGGAACCGGGGGCGGTCACCAGGACTCTTCAGGCGCATCGAAATCGGGGTGGAAGGCCGACCACTTGGGCAACCCGAGACGCGAAGCGGACCAGCGGTAGTAAACCGCCGACAGGCTCCCAAACAGAATCGCACCCGACACACCGACCATAGCCAGCGGCCATGCGAGCGGCTTTCCGACCAAGAGACGAAGGACAATGACCGCGACGTTCAGGCCGATTCCGAGCGGGACGCCGGTGAGAAGCGCGACAGGCAGGAACGTGAGGAAATGAGGAGGCGGGATGAGAAATCCCGCGCGCCAGCACAGACGCCAGAGAAGAGGGGCCGCGGTATGAGCTGCGATCCGCTGCCCTTTGAGGTACTCGACCGCGGTGTCGATTTTCTCACGCTCGGTCACGACGGACTTCGGCAGCGAGGGTGATGAGCGTCAGTTCGGGACGGCTGCCGACGCGGAACGGCGCACTCGTGGTGCCGAGCCCGCGCGACACGTACACCTGCGTCGTGGGGGCCTGAACAAATCCCTTGAGGTACTTTTGGCCGTAGTGGCTCGGGACGAACGGCGCTTCGCCGGTGGGGAAGACCACTTGTCCGCCGTGTGTGTGCCCGCTCAGCATTAACCCGACGCGTGTGTCTTTCATCTTCTCCGCCACGTCGGGGTTGTGGCTCAGGAGCAACACGGCATCGGTTTCACGCACGTCGCCGAGAGCCGCTCGCACATCGACTTGGCCCATCCACTTGTCGTCCACCCCGGCGAGGCACAGGCGCGCGCCCCGGCGTTCGAGCCACACGTGGCGGTTGGTTAGTTCGTGGACGTCTGCGGCTGCAAATCCGTCGCGCGTCTCGGCGAGCCCGTGCCAGTAGTCGTGGTTGCCCAGGACGCCGTACACGCCGAGTGGCGCCTTCAGGGCCGCGAGCGCCTCGAAGCACGGGCCGATGTATTTTCCGTCCTTGAGTGAGTAGTCGCCGCCGAGCAGGATCAGATCGGGTTCGAGGCTGAGGGCGGTGCGGACGATCGTGTGGACGTATTCGAGTGAGGTGAACGGCCCGTGGTGAATGTCGGTGAGGAACGCGACCGTCGTGCCCTCGAACTCCTTTGGCAGGTTCCGAAGCGGGACCGTGTGGCGTGTGATCTGGAGCCAGCCGGATTCGAACAGCCCGTAAGCGGCTCCGGCGGTCGCGCCGGGCGCGAGCGACGCAAGGGCGGCTTTGATGAAGAGTCGACGATCCATCACACCCACACTCGGGTTGTTGGGAACCGAGTTCATTACTTCTTAAAAGGATAAGCTGGTGAGGGGGCATAAATCTAGAGCGGGAATTGCGAGGTGCAAGGAAAGTTGAGGCGAATCGTTAGAAACGCTGGCGCTGCAATCCGTGCGCTAAGTAAAGTTGGCGCAGGCCCCGCATTATCCGGCGAACTGCCAGTGGACGTATCTGTTCAGCAGCAGTAATTGGGCGAACGCGAATCCTGTCAGGGTGACGAGCAGAAGCAGTCGTCGGTTGCGGAGCAGATCGGCCAGTTCGATCCAGGCCGGTAACGACGCGAGAACGATTCGGTGCCCGCTGAGCAGCGAGCCGGACACAAAGAGTTGCGCGACCGGGATCAGAGCCAGCACCCCCCAGAACGCGCCGCGCTTGTGCCACGCGCGAACGCCGAGAGCCGCGACCCCGAGAGCGGCAGCGGCCTCCCCCCAGTGCGGGAGCGCCGGATCGTAGATCGACTCCAGCGTTCGGAACGGGTTCTTCCAAGACAGTTCCGGGCGGCCCCATTTCGCCTGTGCCTTTAGCCCCGCGAATGGATCTCCGACGACCCACCACAAAGTACCCCAGAACAACGCGATCCCGCCGAGACTGCCGAGCATCACGGCGAGGGCACGCGGGCATTCGTGGCGCTTTCGTCTCAGTGCGCAGTCGACTGCGGCGGCGACCGCAAGTGCCCCGCCCGTCATGCGAGCGAGCGAGCCGCCGAGCGCGGCGAGACCCGCACGGAGGGGACGGTTCTGTTGCCACGCAGCGAGAGCGAGTGCGGTGAAGAGCAACCCGAACGATTCGTTGTACGGGGCAGAAAGGAAGAACGCGGTCGGGAACGCGAGCAGCAACGCCAAGGCGCGCCAGCCGGCGGATCGGCAGCGGAGTTGGCGTGCCGCAACTTGTGCGAACACCGCGGCCCCTGCCGCACCCGTTGCGTTAGCGACGATGAGACCGGCCCAAAAGAGGTTCAACCCCAGCGCGTGCGCGGCTTCCATGCAAACGGGCATTGCGGGGAAGAACGCAACACCGAGTCGGCCGCCGGAGTCGGCCGCGTTCGCGTACCCGTTTTCGGCGACGTTCGCGAGCCAGCAGGCATCGAACCGGTACCACGGTTCAATGAGGCGGGCGGAGCTTTGAGCGCAGAGGTCGCGAGTGCGGGTCGGGGTTGCGCTGTGTCCGTAAGGGTCGGGTGGGCTCGCAGCGAGCGCCAAGCCGAGAAGGATCGTCGCGAGGCGGACCGCCAGCGCAGCGAGGAAGAGTGGAAGAAAGTGTGGCGTGTGAGTCATCGCGCGGGAAGTGTACCACAGCGCAGACGGTCAAAGTGAAACAGAAAGCGACTCGCGGCCGTGTTCCCTTACTCGAAGGGAACACGGCCGCGAGTCGCTTTCGTAGTCGGGGCGGCGGGATTTGAACCCACGACCTCCTGCTCCCAAGGCAGGCGCGCTAGCCAGACTGCGCTACGCCCCGTTCGATTGCGGCTTCCGAACCCGAACGCCGCAATCACATGCTATCGGTTCGCCGGGATACGAAAAAGGGCAAAGGTGTCACTTCGCCAACTCGAACGACTTCAGGAACTCGTCCGCCTCTTTGCCGGTCGCTTGCTCCTTCGACCCGATCACGAATACCTGGTAGAGCCGGGCGTCGACCATGATGATTCGGACGCGGAGCGTCAGCGATTCTTTTTCGGCAACCAGGTCGCGAGCGGGGTAGTCCTTGCCGTTCGCCTTGAAGACCGTCTCACTGGACGAAACGATCTTCGCCTTGAAGTTGTCTTCGAGCCCCTTCGCGCCGCCTTCCAGCAGTTTCTTCCCCGGGCTGCTTTTCACCACGTCCGCCGGCAGGTCGGTGTAGATCACCGCGAACCCGACTTTGTCTTTGTCTTTGTCCTTTTCCGCGATGGTGATGTACAGGTCGAGCCCGCCGGCCTTTTGCGGCACTACCTTCGGCTCGAGCGGGAACTTGGCGCTAAACTTCCCGTCCTTGGAGTCGAACTTCTTGTCCTGTCCGGTCAGCGCGCCGGCCCCGAGTACCAGCACGGTCACGGCCAACACCGTTTTAAGGCTCATAGCGAGCTCCCAGGTCACTTGGTCAGGTCGAGCGAGTCGAGGAACGCGGTGGCCTCTTTTCCGCCGACGAACTCGGCGGTTCCGATGACGGCCACCTGATACAAGCGGTTGTCGCGCAGGACCGCACGCACCTTGATCCGCTGCTTATCCTTGTCTCTGTCTACGGTAACTTCCCGACCGGGCAACTTGTCGGGACCGAACTCGATTTCCTTTTCGCTCACGGTTCCTTTGGCCTTGAGCGCGTCCCGCACGCCGTCGAACAGGGTCTTGCGGTTCTCGTCTTTGGCAGCGGCGACCGGGAAATCGGTGTAGCTCACGAGGTACACGTTCGCGTCGCTCGCCGCGTAGGTCGCGACGTTGATCTTAAGATCGCCCAGGGCGCTCCGGGCCGTTTGGTTGGTGACCTTCGGGGCGCCCGGGAACTTCGCCGCGTACCGCCCTTCGGTTGAGATGTACGGCTGCCCCGCGGGCTGGGCCTGGAGTAGCACCGCGGACAGGGCGAGGGACGCGAGCGCGCTGGCGCATCGAGGACTGGTTCGGCGGTGGATCACTTGGTCAGCTCGAACGAGTTAATGAACTTGTCCGCGGTCTCGGAAGTCACCACTTCCTTCGATCCCTGGACCATCACCTGGTACAGGCGCCGCTCGACGATCACCATTCTATTGCGGAGGAACCCGTTAGGGGTTTCCAGCACCACGTCCCGGCCCGTGAACTTGGCGTCGCCGAGCGAGAGCGTGACCTCTTTGTCCTCGATCACTTTCCCGTTCTCACCCTTAACCGCGTCGCGGACCTTCTCGAGCCGCGGCCCCGGAGGCCGCTTCGAAACCTCTTCGGACGCGTCGATGTGGCTGACGGCGAAGCTAATGTCGCCTTTGAGTTCCACGGAGTCGATGGTGAGCTTGAGGGTGTCCTTGCCGGACACCACGTCCGTCGTCGCCGTCTTCGGTGTGCCGGGGAACTGGATCTTGTAGCGCCCGTCACCGGATGCGAAGGGCTTGAAGTCCTGCCCGCGTGCGGCGAGTGGGAGAGCCAGCAGTAACGCCATGAGCGCGAACGTCCGTGCCCGCATAGGTCCGCCTCCGAGTGGTGAGACGCCAGAGCCTAGACGATGCGCTGAACGCGCGGCAAGAGCAGCAGGAGGAGTGCGGGGTGAGAGGCAATGGTTGTGAGGAGAGGCTTGAACTCGCGCGGGTCGATTTGCGTTTCGGGACAGTGACGAAGCGCGCCAGGGATGGAACAGAGGGTCCGCGCTGTCTCGGGTCGCCGCCACCCAGCGAGGTGCCCTTAAACGCTCAGGGGGCAGGGCACCGCACCCGGTACCCTGCCCCCTGAGCATGGCTCTTGGTTTCCCGGCACTTACTTTTGCAGCGCCTGGATAATCCGCTCGAAGTCGTCGTTGGAGTCAAACCCGATCACGATTTGGCCCTTGTCCTTGGCCTTCACCTTGATCTCGATCTTCACCGCGAGCCGCTGCCGGAGGTCGTCTTCGAGCCCCTTCACGTGTGCGGTCTTCTCGGCAGGTTCCTTTTTCTCGGCCGGTGCCGCGGCCGCCAGTTCGGTGCCCGCGGCGGCGAGCTTGTGCTGCTTGACCAGCAGCTCGAGGGCGTGAACCGAGTAGTTCTTCATGATCGCGTCCTTCGCGAACGCGAGCTGCTGTTCCAGGTCCGTGACGCCCTTCAGCACCTTGGCGTGACCCATCGTGAGCTGCCCGTTGCGAACGGCGGCCTGCACGTCCGGGTGCAGGTTCAGCAGACCGAGCAGGTTCGTGACGGTGGTGCGATCGAGGCCCAGGCGCCCGGCGAGCTGGTCCTGGGTCATCTTGAACTTGTCCATGTACTCCTTGAACCCCTGAGCCTTTTCCAGTGGGTTCAGGTCGGTGCGCTGAATGTTCTCCACGAGCGCCGCCTCGAAGACCTGCTGGTCCTCGAAGTGGACGACGTGAACCGGCACCTCGGCGAGCCCGGCACTGCGGGCGGCCCGCAGCCGCCGTTCGCCGGCAATGAGCTGGTACTCCTCGCCGGCGGCCCGCACCACCAGCGGCTGAAGGACGCCGTGCGTTTTGATGCTGGCCGCGAGTGACGCCAGCTCTTCGTCGTCGAACTGCTTGCGCGGCTGGTACGGGTTGAACGCGATCTTCCCGAGCGGCAGCTTCGCAACCGGGGCATCGGAACTCGGCGCCGAGATGTCACCGAGGAGGGCGTTGAGGCCGCGGGCGAGACGGGGAGGAGCTTTGACGGTCGCTTCCATGCGTTGAACTCCCGAGAGGGTTAAATCGGGCGGGTTCATAGCAACCTCCGTCGCGGTGGGAAGTGGAACTGGACCGACCGCGAAATCGCGCTCCTTGGGCGCGTCAGAGTCGGGGGATGAGGCGGTCCCTTTCGGACGCGGCTTTCGGAGCCAGGTGCGTGCAGTCGCAAGCGGCGCAGCCACGAAAGCGGACCCATCGGGCAACAGACCATACGCCTGAAGTGCGAAGTCGTGGGCCGGAAACGATCCGCGAGGAACGTCGGCTGGCATGAGAGTGTTTTCTCCGTTCGGCACAACAAGCCAGGTCGCCGCGTCTTCTTTCCGATCCAACCGTCGCCGTCAGCAGAGTGGCGCCGGTTGATGTTCCACGTGGAACATTCGTTCGGGCCGCCCCAGGCGGCAAAGGGCGCCAGATCGGATCGGTCGTTACAGTCGTTACATTCTGACAACGGCCGACGTTCCACGTGGAACATCAACCGGCGTCGGAACGTCCGGCAAGTGCGACCGCCGAGAGGATCGTTTGCCGAGTGTCTTGACTGGTCGGGTTAATCGTTGCAGGCGGTAAAGTCCGTGCCCTCGACGCAACCGAACTGGCCGCGCAGACGCGTGCAACGGCGCGTGTCTGCGCACTGCTTTCAGCCTGAAACGCAGCGAGATTCGATTCTGCGCGACGGTGAAGAAAGTGGCCTTGTCGGTTGCCAGAAAACCGGACTACCATCCGCCCCGCTGGGCCAACGGACCGGAACCTGAAGGCCGAGCACGAGTCCGCTCAGGACCGGAACCCTGGGCGGACTCGTTACGGGATCAGCAACTGGTCCCGCCGGAGAAGAGGTGTTGAGATCGGCCCTTTGCGAGCGCGGGTGACGCGCGTGCGGTGTGGCGCCTCAGGCGTCGCCCGAGCAGGGGTCGGCACACTCCACACCAACCGGATCGCGTGGACGACTCACGCCGCGGACCGCGGGCAGGAACGCCCGCACGCGGACCGTGAACGATTCGCGCTCGTTACTACCGACGGTTGTTTAGGAGCGTTGCGCATGGATGCGACTCGTGGCCCGATTCTGTTTCGCTGCGACGGCACCTCGGCCCGCGGGTGGGAGCCGTTCTACCAGTGCCTGTCGCTCGCCGCGGCCCTCCAGCGCCGCCGCCGTGGCACCCACTTCCTCAGCTACCTCGATCCGCTCTCGCTCGCGACCGTCGTCAACCGTGGGAACAACGACTGGATCCCTGCCGAGCAACCGCTCGGTTCCGACGGCGACCTGGCGGCTACCATCGCCCAGGTGCGCAAGATGAACGCCGCGGCGGTGGTGGTGGCGGGCGACGGCTATGACGCCGACTACCTTCGTGAGCTGAAGAAGACCGGCGCGCTGGTGATGGCGTTCGACTCGTCCGCGGACATGCGGTTCCCGGCCGATCTGGTCGTGAACCCGCTCCTGCACCCCGGACGCAAGGCGTTCCGGATGGAGCCCGGATGTCAGCTCCTGGTGGGCCACCGCTACGCCCTCTGCCGCGGGGTGTTTCGCCGGCAGCGCACGATCCGTGCGACGGAGCCGCCGATGCCGTTCCGCGCACTCGTGGCGATGGGCGATGACGACGCGGCGGGCGAGGCACTGACCCGGGCACAGCAACTCCTTCAGATGCCGAAGGTTGCGAAGGTCACGGTGACGGCCCGCACTCACCACCCGCGCTACGACGAACTGCTGGCCCTCGCGGACGACAGCAACGGGAAGATGGAAGTCGTCACCGAGACGAAGGAGCTGATGACGCGCCTGGTGCGGGCTCACTTCGCGCTGACGAGCGGCGACGTCTGGTCGCCGGAACTGTGTGTGGTCGGCATCCCGCAACTCATCCTGAGCCAGACGAAGCAGCAGGCGGGTACGGCCAAGAAGCTCGACGAGGACGGCGTTGCCACCTACCTCGGCGCGGCGACGAACGTGACCTTCGAGCAGCTTCAAGAGGCTGTGGACCTGCTCCATGACGACCCGATGGAGCGGAAGGGGATGACGCGGTGCGCCCGCAACACGTTCGACGGCCGCGGGCCGGACCGGATCGTGAACGGCTTGGAGATCATGCTGCACAGCCCGTCCCGGAAGCGGGCCGCGTCGTTCGCCCCGACACACGGGCTGAAGATCGCTGCGTAAGCCGTTGGCTGTTGAAGTGCTGGTGAAGGCGGTCCCGGTTCGTTACGCTTCAGTGCGTGCGAACCGGGATCGCTTCGTTTCGGGGCCACACATCGAGGACTCGAAATGCGCCGGAACGCCCTCTCGCGGATCGAGTTCGTGGTCGCGCTGCTGATGGTCGCGGTACTCGCTGGGCTGGGGTTTTCGCTGATCCAGCGAGTACGCGAGTCGGCTGCGCGAACTTCTTGCCAGAGCAACCTCCGACAACTCGCGCTTGGGGTGCTCAACTACGATGGTGTCAACGCCCAACTTCCACCTCTCGTCGATGCAGATGCCGGACTGATGTCCGTGTTCGCACAACTCTGCCCATACCTTGAAGCATCGTCTCGAATGTACGCTTCTCCGCGCTCGAGTGCGGAGCGGTATCATGCCGCTTCGTCGGTCTCTTTTCCCTTCACTGGTCAGAGTGGGCAAAAGTCGTCTCAAGACGGTGGCGATGCGAATCAGATCTGGAGCTTCTTCCTCGATCCCGCCGACCCGACGCCGAAGGGACAGCGCGACGTTCCGGTGACGTTGCCCCACGGATCAATTGGCTACTACGCGACCGGGAACTATGCCGTGAACGGTCTGCTCGCGTGGGGTAAGAAGTCTAGCGCGAAGTCACTCGAAGAATGGCCGGCGCCTGCGGTCCTGTTCGCCGAGCGCCTGCAAACGTGCCGCACGGCCAACGGCGAAGTGATTCACAACTTGTGGGGTGTGGGCTTCTACAGTCCGAATCTGCCGGCGTTCGCTGCGCTCACTCCAACTGACCCGCCTGGGCTTCAATCGACGGGCCAAATTGCTCCGGCCACCGGCGGCCAGTTCCGTATTGGTCGCGCCGACGCTGTCCCGCAATCCGCCGATTTCTCGACACCGATTCAGCTCCTGCGTGACGGTCAGCCGTGCGACCCGCGCTTGCCCGCAACACCGCATCGTACCGGAATGCCGACCGCGATGAGTGACGGCAGCGTTCGTGTTTTCGCACCGAACACTGACGCCGAGACGTTTTGGGCCGCGTGTGCCGGACCGCCACCGGTGCGCTGAGCACCGAGACGAGGAATGCAAAACCGAGTACGAGATGCGAGACAGTTGGTACTCTCAATCACCACGAGGAGTCGATGCTGGATTTTGACAACCTCGATCCCAATCGGAACGAAGACCCGACAGAAGCCGACTGGTTCATTGCGGCCAAGAACCGCGCTGCCACTCTCGGCGTTGCCCTCATTGCAACAGCGGTTCTTTGCGGACTGAGCAACTTCAGCGGCCTGCTAGCGCTGAGCGCGATTCGGCAGAACGCGGCTCCGCAACGGCCCGAGCAAAACGTGAATGCGGATCAGCGGAAGCAGTTGGAACGCGGGCGAGGTGCCGGGCCGGTACTCGATTTCCTGTGCGTCGGTGCGATCAGCTTCGTCTACCTGCCCGTACTGATCGGGGGCATCGCGCTTCAGCGCGGCTCGGGCCGGGTCTTCGGGATCGCTGCCGCGAGTTGCTCGATGCTTCCGTGCAGTCCGGGCTTCCTTCTTGCACTGCCTGTTGGTGTCTGGGCCTTGATCGTTCTGAACAATGAAGACGTCAAAGCCGCTCTGGATTTCACACCGCCGGAGGAGGAACGCCCTCGCCGAAGACGCCGGTGACACACGAGAGAGCACACCGACCGGCACGGCATACGAGCATCCGTCAACGTCGCACGTGGTAGTCGGTCTGCTGTGGGGTATTGCTCAGCTCGATCGTTCCGCTGCGGCCGACACTGTGACCGGGGTTCTCGCAGGGCTCGGGTAAGGCTGCAGGTTCGACGACGTGCTCCTTCCGACCATTGTTTGCACTGCGCCGCTGTAACCGATCCGCTCCTCCGCTCCTCCGCACATCCACGTGGACCCGGGCATCTGGTATCCTCACACCACCAAGAGGTGAGGAGCCAGACATGTCCAAAGACGAAGTCGCCGACGCGCTCGACGAGATCGGAACCCTGCTCGAATTGAAGGGCGAGAACGCGTTCCGTACCAACGCCTACCACAACGCCGCCCGCGTCGTTCAGCAACTCCCCGGCGACCTCAAACAACTGGTTGCGGACGGCAAGCTCGGCGCGGTTCGCGGGATCGGTGAAGCGCTGTCGCTCAAGATCACCACGCTGGTAACCACCGGCAAGCTGCCGTACCTCGAAGACCTCCGCGCTTCGATTCCCGCCGGGATGGTTGAACTACTCCGGCTTCCGGGCCTCGGCCCGAAGAAGGTGAAGGCGCTCCACGACCTCCTGGGAATCGACAGCATCGAGAAGCTGAAGGCCGCTTGCGAGAGCGGCCAGGTGGCGAAGCAGAAGGGCTTCGGCGCGAAGACGCAGGACAAGATTCTCGAAGGCATCCGGTTCCGCGATCAGGTCGGGCACCGCGTCCGCATCGATTACGCGTTGCCGCTCGGCACCGCGCTCCTTGAGCAGATTCGTGGGTTCCCGGGCGTCATCCGCTCCGAACTGTGCGGCAGCCTCAGGCGCCGGAAGGAAACCGTTGCGGACCTCGACATCCTCGTGAGCAGCGCCGACGCACAGCCCATCATGGACCGGTTCGTAAAGCTGCCCGAAGTGCTTCAGGTGCTCGGACAGGGGCCGACGAAATCGAGCGTGCTCGCGGCGCTTCACGTTCACGGCACGAAGGTGACCATGCAGGCCGACCTGCGCGTGGTCGAAGACGACCAGTTTCCGTTTGCGCTCCACTACTTCACCGGGAGCAAGGAACACAACATTCGGATGCGCCAGCGGGCCATCGATCGCGGCCTGACGCTCAACGAGTACGCGCTGGCGAACGACTCGCGCTCGGTCCCCTGCAAAACTGAAGAGGACATCTTCGCGGCGCTGGGCCTCCCTTACATCGAACCCGAACTGCGCGAGGACACGGGCGAGATCGAAGCCGGCGAGGTCAAGAAGCTGCCGGCGCTCGTCGCCGATCGCGACATCCGTGGCGTGTTCCACAACCACACCACGTACAGTGACGGCGTGGCTTCGCTCGAGGACATGGCCCTCGCGTGTAAGAAGCTGGGCTGGGAGTATTTCGGAGTCGCGGACCACTCGCAGTCGCTCACGATTGCACGCGGGCTACCGCCGGGCGCGGTGCGAAAGCAGTGGGCCGAGATCGACCGGCTTAACGCACAGCTCAGCGGCGTGCGCATCATTAAAGGGAGCGAGGTCGACATCCTCGAAGACGGGTCGCTCGACTACAGCGACGAACTGCTCGCGGGGTTCGATTACGTGGTCGCCAGCGTTCACTCGCTGTTCAACATGCCCGAAGCTGACATGACCGCCCGCGTGTGCAAGGCCCTTTCGCACCCGGCGGTGACGATGCTGGGGCACGCGACCGGGCGCCTGCTCCTGAAACGCGAGGGGTACAAGATCAACCTGGACGAGGTCATCAAGACCGCGGCCACGTTCGGAAAGATGATCGAGATCAACGCGCAGCCGTCGCGCCTCGACCTCGACTGGAAGTACGTGAAGCAGGCCCGAGCGATGGGCGTCCCGATCGTCATCAACCCGGACGCTCACAGCCCGTGGGAATTGGGACTGTACACCTTCGGGGTTCAGGTCGCTCGGCGCGGATGGCTTACGAAAGACGATGTGTTCAACACTCGCGGGCTGGACGACGTGATGAAGGAGCTGGCCCGCCGGAAGGGCGTGAAGTGATCTCACTGGGAGTCGAAAGTGACACCGAAGCCCGAATCGCATCCGCTCTGGGCCGAGTTGCGCACGAACCCGGACGACACGCTGAAACTCGCGCTGGCCGACTACCTGGAGGAGAACGGTGACCCGAATACGGGGTACGCCTTGCGCTGGTGCGTCGCCCACGACCGCTGGCCGCGGGTGACCAAGTCGCTGATTATGTGGTACACCGACCCGTCGGAGAAGCACCCCGGTAAGAAGCGAGATGTAGCCCGGGCGCTCTTGCCGGTGGTGCTTTTCGCGGTGCTGGGACAGGTTCAGACGCGGGCAGATTTGAAATTCGTGGGCACCGGCTATGCGTACTCGACACTTGCAATTGCAATGGAAGTGTTGGGCGAAGTTCTCGCTGATTTGCGCCGAATGATCACGACCGAAAGGGCGAGAACGGATCGCTAGGCCGCTGGTCGGAGCAAGTCGTCCGGATCGATCCCGAGCTCGCGCAACTTCGCCGCGAGCGCGTCACGGGCCGCGCGGGCCTCTTCGGCGCGGCCGCGCTCTTCCGACAGCCAGCGGAGGGCGTTGAGCGCACGTTCCCGCTCGCTCTCGAAGGCGAGCGTGGTTTGACGCAACTCTTCCTGCATTTCGCCGACCCGCTGTTCGCGCGTGCGGAACTCGCGCCCGTCCGGTGTGAACAGCTTCAACTCGCCGTGGTCCTCTTCGAACCGCACGCCCAGGCGCGGGCTGGAATAACCGCCGAGCGGATACACCAACTCGAACCGGCCCTCGTTCCGGACCCAGCCGATACCCGAACCGCCGTGCGGATCGAGCAGGTAGTATTCTTCCACACCGTACCGGTCGTAGAAGCGCTGCTTCGCTGCCATGTCCGCGCGGGTGTCGTTCGGTGAGCGCAGCTCAAATACGACGTGCGGCGCGAGCCCGTCTTCTTCCCACTGCCGGTACGCATCGCGGAACACCGGCGCACGGTCGAACGCAATGAGCACGTCCGGCGCCCGGTGCGTGGCCAAATCGTCTTCGGTCGGGTACCAGAACAGTTCGCTGGCGACGAACACCCGTTGACCGGCGAACAGTTCGCGCAGCTCCCCGACGAGTTTCATGCGCCACTCGGCCCGGAGCATGGCGTCGGGTGTCGGCGTCCGGTCGGGTCTCATGAATCACCTCGCGGGTTGTGCGGACGGCGGACATTACCGAACTTCCCCGAACTAAGTCCAGAGCGATTGCGGGAGCCGTTGGAACAGTAAGTGCATTCCTCACGGGTGCGAACCGACCCCTCCAGCGGAGCCGGCAGATGAGCGATGCGCTGTACTGGTACGCTTCGATTTTCCTTTGGCTGTTTTTAACCGGCGTGGGACTGCCGCCGGCACCGGAAGAGGCCGGCATTCTATACGCAGCCAGCGTGAACGCGCTTCACTCGGAAGTGTGGTGGCCGTTCGCATGGGCCGCGTGCGGCTTGGGCATTCTCGCGGCGGATTGTGTGCTGTACGGCGTCGGCTGGAAATGGGGACCGCGACTCTTCGAGTACCGGTGGGTTCAAAAGGTGCTGAGTGGCGAGCGACGGCAGCGAATCGAGGGGCACTTCGCCCAGCACGGGATGAAGTTACTCATCCTCGCGCGCTTCTTGCCCCCGGTCCGCACGGGCGTGTTCCTGATTGCAGGGGCGACGCGGTACTCGTTCGTGAAGTTCTTGATCGCGGACTTGGTGTACGCCGTCGTCGGTGTTGGTGCGTTCTTCTTCTTCGGCGCGTGGTTACTCACGCTGATCCACCGCTATCAAAGCACCGCGCTGACGATCGGGGCCATTGCGGTGATGTGTTACGGGCTTTACATGTACTACCGGCTCCTGCGCCGGCGCGAACTGCGGAACGGTCCGCAAGCACCGGTGTCGATTCTTCAAGGGCCAGAGGGGTCGGTGCCGGCGGGCGAACCGGCCAAGAACACCGCCGCTGCCTCTGCGGCCCAGCACGAAGCGAATGTGGCTCTCGGTAAGAGCTGAGTCACTCACCGGGCGCGGTACTTGGGGTTTGCTTCCAGATACGCCTTCACGCGCTCGGTGCGGGTGATCGCGTCGGCGAAGAACTGCACCGCCTGAACAAGGCGCTCGTCGGGCTCGGCGCACGAAAACCGCAAGAACCCCTGGCCCGCCGCGCCGAAGCACTCTCCGCCGAGACACGCGACGCCGCGCTTGTCGTCCGCCCCTTCGAGCAGGTACATCGCCAACCCGTGCGAGGTGATCCCGAGCCGGTCGCAGATCGGCTTCACGTTCGGGAACACGTAGAACGTCCCCTCGGGCATCAGCACCGTCACGTCGGGCAGTTTGCGAAGCTCGTTGACCAGTAGCACCACCTTCGCGTGGAACTTGACCATCACATCATCGCGCTCGGCGGCGTCGTGTTCCAGCGCGGCCTTTCCGGCCATCTGCACTATCGGCGGCACACACGAGAGCGACGTGTTGATCATCTTGCTGACCACTTGGGCCGTGGCGGCCGAGGTGACCATGTACCCGCACCGCCACCCGCTCATGCTGTAGCTCTTCGAAAATGTGTACGCCCCCACGCACTGCTCCAGCATTCCGGGTTCCGCAAGGATGCTGTGGTGCTTACCCAGCACCGACGGACCCGCCGCGTTCCACACCATGTGGCAGTACGGCTCGTCGGAGAAGACTGCGATGTTGGTACCGCGAACAATGTTCGCGATGGCCTTCAGGTCGTCCGCGGTCGCCACGCCCCCGGTCGGGTTGTGTGGGAAGTTGAGGAAGAGGGCACGGGCGCGGGGCTCACTCTTGACGAACTTCTCAATCGCGCCGAGGTCCGGGCGAAACTGATTCTCTTGCTTGAGGGGAACGTAGACCGGCTTCGCACCACGACGGATAATGTTAGGCTCGAACGTCGGGAACGCCGGCTGGAACACAAGGACCGCGTCGCCGGGTTCGAGGAACGCTTCGCAGAAGTATGTCTCAAACACTTTCGCGCCCGGACCGACCACCACGTTATCCGCGGTCGCCGGCACCCCGAATTCCTTTTTCACGGTCGCCGCGATGGTCTCGCGAAACTCGGGCAGGCCCGCCGAAGGGCAGTAGCGCGTGAGACCCGCGTCGATAGCCGCGTGCGCGGCTTTCAGTGCGCTCGCGGTCGTCGGGAACGGCGAATCACCGATCTGCAGAGCAATCACGTCCTTCCCGCTGGTCATCAGCTTCCGGGCGACGGCAAGCACGTCGAACGCGGTCTCGGTGGTCAGCCCGCGAGCAAACGACGACAAGCTGGGAACGGTGCGGTCCATCTGGGGGTCTCGTGAATTATGGTCGGGAGAGGGTGTTGTCATCAAACGGATGCTGCTTCCCTCCGGCCAGCAAACTCGCGCAGTGCCGAATCCGTGAACTAGATTCCGGACGACGCCGATCCAGCCGACGCCGAAAATCAGGTGCGCAATGAACGACGCGGTGAGCGAGAAGGGCGGCGAGCGGGAAGACGAACTCGAAGTCGGTGAACCGATCGAGGACGAGGTGGCTTCGTCGCCAGTTAAGAAGAAGATCCGAGCCCGAGTCGTTCCGTTCGACGGCCGCTCACCACACCGCTCCAAGCCCGGCCGAGATCAACACGACACGCGCGCGGAGCAGACGGAACTGAGCAACTCGTCGGGCGGTCAAATGGTGCTGACTACCGCAAAATACATGCCCCAGCAGTCTGTTGAACCAGAGTCGCGTCGCGAACACCGAAGCAAGAAGGGGCAACCGTCGGAACCGGCAAGCAGTCTTGAAGGGAAGGTGCTCAACAGCGGGAAATGGGGCGGAATGCTTGCGATGACGATTGCAGCGATTTGGTTCATGGCCGGGATAGTGAACGACACCGTTTTCATCTACCCGCCGATCTTGTTTGTCATCGGCCTGGTGGCCTTCGTGAAAGACGCATCGGGCAGCGAGTAACGTCGTCATTCGCAGCGCACAAAAAACGCCCAGGACTCCTGTTCATGGCCAGAGTCCTGAGCTGCCAAGTCAGGTTACTGCTTCGCGCTAATCGCCTTCGCCAGCGGGTTGATGACCTGGGGCACCACGTAGGTACTCACCAGCTCGTCGAGAACGCGGCGCTGGTTGTGGTAACTTTCGGCAAACGTCTTAAACGGTTGCTTTCCCCAGAACTGCCGCACGGTGAAGTAAACAGTTACCGGCGACTCTGGGAAACTGTTGGTCCGCACTTGGTACGCGTTCGTCCGGGTCTCGATGCTGAGCCGGGCCTGCAACTGACACCCCTCGTCCAGCGCGAGCATCATGGTGGGCTGGTAGTGCAGCACCCGCGCCGCAGGCACCTGGACGAGCGACTCAAGCGGCGTACCGGTCGTTAGCGCCTCGGCGACGACCTCGTCGTGGTTCCCTTGGTACAGGAAGTCAAAGTAATAGAGAACGTCCACCGACTCGGTTTGCAGCGGCCCGAGGTCGAGGTGGCCGGCCGCCATTTCCAACACGCGCTCGTTGTGCGCGTCGGCATCTTCCAGAGCGGGCGGGTTTACGAACCCGGTACTCAGTCGTCGGTGGTCGAGCGAGGCCCACCGGTAACTGCCGGAGTCCCGTTCCTCTTCGAGCATGTATTCGGTATCACTGCGCTTCTCGAACTCCGTCATCTTGGGCGACACCTTTTGGAGCGCCTCGAAGAAGTGGAGCACCGTTTCGCGCGCGCTGGGCATTTCGAGCTTACCGTGAACGTAGGTCGAAACGCCGAAGTCGTCGCACAACGAGGCGTAGGAGTTCATCAGAAGGTCCTTTCTCTCGGACCGGCGCGCGGAGAGGCGTCCAGGCTTACGGTACAGGCGCGGCCGGCGTAACGGGTCTGGAGTATTGTTCGGCGCAGGCTGTCCGGATGCAAGGCCGGTAAGCGGCCCGGATTACAGACGCCGGACAACCAGCTCGCGGCTAAGAAGTCGAGATCAGACTAGAGAGGCAGAAAACGAGATGGGTTCGCAGGCGGTAGGAGTTCACCGCTGGGAGTGAGGCTCGAAGCATTCGAGGGCTTAGCACTCACTCCCATACGCTTGCGGTTCAATCTTCGAACTCGATTACGCAGCAACGCGGACCTTCGAAACCGGGGCCGGCACTTTCAGGGTCGTCTTCAACGTCCAGCGCCCGGCGTCGGGAGCACCGCTCCATTGTTGGAGCTGAATTGCGGTCACGTGTTCGCGCTCTTCTTCGTCGAGAACTTCCGTGAACGCCTCGGCGTACATCTGTCGAACCTGGGTGGACGATCGCCCGACGACGAGAAGAGCGTCGCCGCGGTCGTCGAACACCGCAACCGCGCGCCAGCCCTGAGCCTTGGATTCAGTAGTAACGAGCATGGTGTAACCCTCCCTGGCTGAGTGTGATGGGCGTCGCTGATCCGTCAGCGGCGTGAGGAATAGATTGCCGGATCGGGGGCCTCGCGTCAAGAAAAAACCAGGCAATCGGTAAAAATTACCTCAAGTCGCGTCTCGTAACTGACGGCGGGCACAATCGTTGTGAGGTCCAGAAAAGTAACTGCTTTTAGAGGGCGCTCGCGAGGGGCAATTCCCACTCGGGTGCGGTAACGCGCTGGCACATCGACCCTCACGCCATCGTCTGGAATAAGGCGAATAAAATTCTTGCGCGATCGATATGACGTGCGTGATAATGTATTCGTCGACGAGACACTTGAAGCGGAGTTGGGTATTTGCAACGGGTTCTTTACCCCACTCCGCGCATCTACCCGTCGCTTCTGTGCTTGGCCGTACATCTCGGGCTTTGAGGATCAAAAACCGCCTCGCGAAATGCAGACACGCCCGGGGCGTGGCTTTACCACGTAGCCCGAGCGCAACATTATTCAAGACGGCAAGGATACGAGCAAGCGAAAATGATGGAATCCTTGAGACTGAATTAGTCTCAAGGTTACTAACGCAACAGGCGGACACGCTGTGTCCGAACTACCACGGGCCTGCGGTTGTTCGCAGGCCGCTCGGTCTAGTAGCGATCACCGCGATCGCCGCCACCACCGTAACCCCCGCCGTAACCGCCACCACCCCCGCCGTAGCCGCCCCCACCACCACCGCCGCGACGGCCTCCGCCACCCCCGCCGTAGCCGCCACCCCCGCCGCCACCACGACCGCCACCACCGCCCTCGCGCGGCTTCGCGATGTTGACGGTCAGCGGGCGACCGTTCATGAGTTGATTATTGAGCGCGTCGATGGCAGCCTGGGCTTCTTGCTCGTTGGCCATTTCCACGAATCCGAACCCGCGACTGCGGCCCGTTTCGCGATCCATCACGATCTGTGCGCGGATCACCGCGCCGTACTGCTGGAACATTTCGGACAGTTCGCTGTCCGTCGTTGCCCAAGGCAAGTTACCGACGTAGATGTTCGTAGCCATGCGAAACCGAAGCCACCATGCGCCCGTGCTTACGCTGCGCCATGCGGCCCTGCTCAAACACGGAGCAGGCACAAACCGCGAGGTGCCAAGCACGCATTCTCCCGACGAAAGCCGGAATAATCGTCACACTATAATCCGCGCGGACGGCGCCGCAAGGATTTTTTTGAGAGAAGAAGGAAAAGGTGAAAGTGCCGGCTAACACGAGAGGGACTAGCGAAGAACCGCGGGCAGTTGTTGAAGCAGATTTCCCGGCGCATTGTTCGGGCTGAGAACCGTCACCCTATCAGAGTGAAGGCTGCGTGTGGCCAGTGGACCGCACGCCCAACCCAACAACACCCGGGAAACTCAGGACAGGCCGACTGAAATCTAAAGCCGAGCGATACTAATCAACGACCGCAAGTAGGTCGTCTTCGGTGCAGATGAGGTACTCTTTGCCGTCGATGGTGACTTCGCTACCCGCGTAGCTGGTGAAGAGGACGCGGTCGCCAACTTTGACCTGGAACGGCGCGCGGCTCCCGCCTTCAAGCGGCTTCCCCTCGCCGACCGCCAGCACCTTACCCTGCTTGGGCTTCTCTTTGGCGCTGTCCGGCAGGATGATCCCGCCAGCCGTCTTGTCGTCGGCTTCCAGGCGCTCGACCACGATCTTGTCGTTCAGGGGCACAATCTTCAGGGCCATCGTTCGGCTCTCCTCGTGGCAACAGACAGAAACAGTCAGGGGACGGTGCCCGGTGGGGGCGCGCTGGCCTTGTCCTCGGGCTTCTCTTTCGGTTCGGGCCGAGGGCCGTACACCTTTACCAGCGCTCGCTCCAGAGTGTGAAGCACCACGTTGCCGTTCACCGGCTTCGGGATCACGCTGTACACTTGCGCCGCGAACGCCTGACGAATCAGGTCGTTGGTCGCGTCCGCCGTCATCAGCACCGCGGGCAGCAACCGGTCCAGCGTCTGACGGATCACCGCGAACGCCTCCAGGCCGGTCAGCCGGGGCATGTGCATGTCGATCAGCACAAGGTGGACGAGGTCTACCTGCACCAACTCGACGGCCTGGCTGCCGTCCGCCGCGAGCATCGTGCGGAACCCGCGACGGTCGAGCATCTCGGCGAGTGCTTCGCGCGTCCCGCGGTCGTCGTCGGCGATCAGAATAGAAAACCGGGTTTCACACGGCGCGCACTCAGCCTTCGGCGGTTCGGTTTTCGTCGGTTCGCCCTCAGTGGGGCGGGGTACGGGCAGCATGGCTTGCACCTCCCTGCACGCGCACCAACCGGGGCTGACGGCAACGACGCATGGAAGGAATAGTGGGATCTAAAGCTGCAAACGAGGTGCCGAAGCATACAGGAGAGAGCAGCCTCAGCAGTAACCGCTGAAAGATACGTCAGATGCGCACGAGAAGTCAAGCCAGACGAGGGCAAATGAAGTCCGAGAAACTGCCAGGACTTCCGCTCCTGCTGACACGATGACAGGGCGCGACAGGCGACGCAAAGTGAAGGTATCGAATCCGCGCGAGCGCGGTCGTTCACCCATTGCACGGGCCGGGGGCACCAGTTACTATGTCCGCGGTTTAATTAATGCCCGAGCGAACCTGACAAGCCTGATCACCGTCACAGTACTTTGCCGCTCCACCGCGTCATAATCGACTGTGGCGACAGTCACGAACGCTCCTCAGCGAGTGAATTGATGTCCACTTCGCCCGACGTTGCCCCGTTCGCAACAATCCTGGCCGACTTGGCCAGCGACCTCCGCCGTGGGACATGTTGCTTGGTGGTGGGTGACAAGGGGTGGACATTACCGCTGTACGTCGGACTCAAACAGCGCTTACAGGCCGTCAACACTCGGATCGGATATCTCGACGGACGAGTCAAAGACAAAGAGGCGGCGGGAGCAGAAAGTGGAGTGATGCTGGCGGCCGTCGCTCAAATGCGCTGGGCGGCTCGCGCTCCTGAAGCAGAAAACGTCGTGTTCGCTCTTCCGCACCTCGACATTATGACGGCTGTCGAGGGAGGGTGGACGTCAATCTCGCGCGAAGTCATCCCCTTGCTCTACGAGAACATCAATTCCGTTTGGCTCGGGTTCCAGGACCCGTCCGTGACTCTACCCGCACTCGTCGAGAAAGTGTTTACACGGCGGTATTTCATTGAGGTGCCGTTTCGCACACTCGAAACGGCGGGCACCGTCACGACCAAAGAACCCGATCCCGCAGCACCCGCAGACGCCGCCTTCCAGTCAATTCACCATCCAGAAGGCCCGACCATTCGATCAGAACCCGACGCCCATCGTGACCCCAATGCCGTCACTTATTCGTGGGAGCCTCGGACCGGTGCGTTGCGCGACGATACGCCCGTGAACCCCACCGAGCCCCCTGATTCCTCTACTTCTTCAACCGCTCAGGACTGAAATCGGCGTCTGTCAGGTTCGCCGGCGACTTGATTTTCTCGAACAGGTAGTACTCGTTTTCCTTCCCGCTTGCATCAGCCGCCACAATGAGGACGGGCAACCCGCGAGACGGCGAATTCTCCTGGAGGTCGAAGAAGTACGTTCGCGTGCCGCCGTTGCCTAAGATTGGATCGTCGCCCGATTGCACGTTATGAGCGATCGCCGTTAACGGGTGTGCGTACTCGTTGCGTTTGACTGGCCCGTGGAATGTGAGGGCGTCTGCGGGCAATTTTCCGTCGTCAATTTTCGCAACCGTGTCACCCAACCGCGCGAGGTGGCGCCCGAACCCGGCATCGCGAATACTGTACCGCGACTTATCCTTAACCATGGGGCTGTCGGGCGAGACCGGTGGGGCGAGCCGACCCGCCTTTAACAGTGGGTGGTCATCTTTCCCAACCTTGACGTAAATCTTGTCCTCGTGTTTGCTCGGGTTGTACACGATCTCACGACCTTTGCCTTTTTCGCTGAGCACGCGAGTGAAAACCGCCATCGGCTCACGCCGGTACTGAAACAGCACCACCTCGTTGATCAGCGCGCCTTGCGGGCTCACTTCCCGCTTGGTCAGCATACCCTCAAACGTGTCCACCGCTTTCCACGCGGCGTTTGCTGTGGCGAGAACGGCTTTCACTTCCGAGAGCCCCTTCGCGGACGAGGGCGCTTTTTTAGAATCAGGTGATTTCGGTGCGTTGGCGTGTTTGGGCGCGAACGGCGATGGCATCGTTCCCGGCTTCGGTTCCGGACGCTTACGCAGCGGCGGGAAGCCGTTTGGGTCGTCAAGTTCGCTCGGCGGATCGGTTTTGGCCGCCGATTCTGACAGCGTGCCACGCGGCGGCACAACAGGGCTGTCATCGGCACCGGAGGTCGTAACCGGGGCCGGCGCCCCGAGTACAAGATCAGACTGGTTCGCGAGTGGTTTAGACGAGAACGGTCGTTGCCGGTCGCTCTCGCGTGCGAACGGCCCTTGCGCACGAGAGTGATATTTCGTGCAACCCGCCAACAGGGCCACAAGCGTACAGAACGCGAACGTGCGAATCATGGGTGCATCCTGCGGGCCAAGCAACCTTCACCCGGCACCATACCGCGGTCGAGTGTCACGAGACAAGGTGAGGGCGAGCGACACCCGTGACAGCGGATCGGAACGAGCCCGAAGAGAGTGAAACACCGGAGAATTTGGCCGCAAACGCCACAGTTTGATTTCGTTTGCGAGCTTGACCCGTCAGAGCTGCTTCGCTGATTTTCCCCACTTGTGGTATTTTACCCCGGACCCGTCGGGCGCCAGCCTTCCCGCTGCTTACTTCTTGTACACAGCCTTCGGATCGAAGATCCGCTCCGCAACCACCTTCAACTCTGTACCGTCGAGTTGGCGGAAAAAGCAGCTTTTGTAGCCCTCATGACAGGCCGCGCCGCCGAGCTGGGTCACTTTAAGCAGCACGGTGTCGGCGTCACAATCGACGAAGATCCCCTTCACCTCTTGGACGTGCCCGCTCTCCTCACCCTTGCGCCACAATTTGTTACGGCTGCGGCTGAAATAGACCGCCCGACCTGTGCGGACGGTCTCCTCGAAGGCTTCGCGGTTCATCCACGCGAGCATCAGCACTTCGCCCGTGTCTGCGTCCTGGGCCACAGCGGGCACCAGACCGCCGGCCTTATCAAAGTCCAGTGTGGTATTCATGAAGCTGTTGTATCAGATCCGCCGCCTCCGTTTTGCGCCGGAGTGATCCACAGCGGATGGCCAAAACGAATGCGGCGTCTTCGTACCAGTGCGCCGTTTCAACTTGGGTTCTCGTAGCCGCTTGCACTCAATCTTCTCGGCCGTTCGAGCCGCGTGCGTTTTCTTCGAACGCCAACGACACCACTGGGTTGGCGAGTGCCACAAGGCCCCAAACACCGAACACGACCGGAACAAACGCGAACACGCACGCGAAGGGGAACAAAACCACCGACGAGATGCCACCGATCGATGCGATCATGGCCCAGCCGTAGCCGGACAGCGCGCGCATCTTGCGCCCGCCAACGACCATCACCACCGCGTAAGGGATCGCACTCAGCCCAGAAATGAGTGCGAGGACGATTCCCGTTATTTCGTCGTCATTGTTAGCGTTCGGATTGTTTTTGGCGCCGGCACTCACCAGCAGCCAGAACATTGCCCCGCCCATCAGTACCAGCGCGCCGATCCACCCGCACAGTTCTAGCCAGAGACCCGGGAAGTACACCACCTCCCTCGCTTCCTGCCGGTCATCCCGGCGCCGCCGGCGCCGCCGTGGGCGGTCCTCATCGCGGTCATTCCGGTCGTCGTACCGGCGCCGCTCGTCCACCTCAAATGCGGCCGGGGAGGCCTCACCGGGCACGAACTCGGTCGCGCAATGTGGGCACCGCACGGTCCAATCGCGATAGCTCGGGTCTACCTCTAACGCGCGGTTGCACGACGGACAGCTTACGGTGGGCATGTGTTGAAGCTGTAAGGTCAGTAAGAGATGAGGCTGAACACCTCGTACCCCGTGAGCGGGGCGCGACCGTTCAGAAACGACAACTCGATCAAGAACGCACAGCCGGCCACAACCCCGCCGGCCTGCTCCACGAGTTTGCACGCCGCGGCCATCGTGCCACCGGTCGCGAGCACATCGTCCACGATCAGCACGCGCGCGCCGGGGGAGATGGCATCCGTGTGGACGTGCAACTCGGCCGAACCGTACTCGAGGTCGTATCTGAAACTGTGGGTGGCTCCGGGCAGTTTACCGGGCTTGCGAAGCGGCACGAGCGGTTTCTTCAGCGCCAGCGCCATCGGCGCCGCGAACAGGAACCCGCGGGCCTCGGCCGCAGCCAGCACGTCGATCCGGTCGGCGGGGTAGTGCCCGGCCAGCCGCTCGATCGCGAGCGCGAACGCCGCGGGGGTGCCGAGCAGCGGCATGATATCCTTGAACAAGATGCCGGGCTTCGGGAAGTCCGGGACGTCGCGGATGTAGGCGGTCAGGTCCATCGCGGACTCCGGTGCGTTCCACGGTCCGGGCTTCGTGCGGGCACCCGGAGCGGGCGGGGGAACTCCGTCTTGTCTTAGTGTACCGCACCGAAACGGGAAGAACCGCTTGCCGGCACAGGGGCAGAGACATGAGCGTAACGATCCGCCGTGCGACGGCTCACGACGAAGCGGTGCTGGTCGCCTTTAACACACTGATCGCATGGGAAACGGAGCACAAGCGGCTCGACTCGGCGGTGCTTGCGTCCGGGGTGCGGGCGGTGCTCGCGGACCCGGCGCGCGGGTTCTACACGGTCGCCGAACTGAACGGCGAGGTCGTCGGCCAGATGATGATCACGTTCGAGTGGAGCGACTGGCGCAACGGCTGGTTCTGGTGGATTCAGAGCGTCTACGTGAGCGAACCGGCGCGGCGCGGCGGCGTGTTTCGAGCGCTGTACCGCGCGATCGAGCGGCAAGCCGCGGCCGACCCAACGGTGATCGGACTGCGGCTGTATTTCGAGCGCGACAACACACGCGCACAGGCCACGTACCGCGCCATCGGAATGGCCGACACTGCTTACGGGCTGATGGAAGTCTACCCGCTACCGGGGCGCGACTCGCACGTGAGCTGAGACATGGTGCCGCTGTTCCCGGAGAGCTGGTTCGCGGCCGGCGTGGCATGCGCCGAAAGCGCGGAATACTTCGCCCGGTGCGCGGGACACGCGCCCGAGCGGCCGGTGCGGTTTTGGCGCTGGGCCGCCTTTCGCGACTGGTCTGAGGAACGCGAGGAACTGACCGCCGAGCAGTGTCAAGCAGTGTACGCGCTCGGTGAAGCGGACCCCGACACAAACTTGGGTACGGCGATGATGTGCCACGCGCTGCTCCGCCGACGGTGCCCGCCCGACTTACGCGCCCGGGCGCGGGGGAGTGATCGGGCCGCCGTCCGGCGCACGGCGGCACTCCGCTGAGCTCACCAGGCGAGCCGGTAGCGCCCGAGTTGCCCTCGCAGCTTGTCGATGTCCCACACGCGCACGGCTCGCTCCTGGGTAATCTGGACGAGCAATCGGTTGTCCACGGGGTGAAATTGAAGCCCGCTCACCGGGCCGGCCAAATCGGGGACCGCGAACAGCAGCTCGAACCGCTCGCCTGTCCGCTTCCACAACTTCACCGTGCGGTCGCGCCCGCTGGTCGCGAGCAACTCGTTGCTGTGGTTCAAACACACCGCCGTCACCTCATCCGCGTGGGCCGACAGGGCCGGCAGTTCCTGGCGATCCGACGGACGAATCATCCGCACCTTACCGCTCTGTGTTCCCCCGACGATCAGCCCGTCGTCCGGGGCAACCGCCAGCGCGCGAACCGGATCACCCGGGTTCGGCACGCCGAACAGCCACGAACCCTTTTCCGGGTCGAGCACGTGAACCGTTCCGCTGCGCCCGCCCGCCGCCACCACCCGGCGGCCAACAGCAAGCGCGTCCAAACTCGCCAGACCACTCGTGTGACGCTCGACCCAGTTGCTCCAAGTGGTACGCGTCTGCCCCTTTGCATCGAACGAATGAACGCTACTGCCCCCGACGATCGCCCACATCGGGGCCGAGGTGTCGCCACTGTTGGGGGCGAACCGCGGGCACCACGTAATGTCGGTGGTGAACCCCGGTACGGGGACGGCTGCGGAAGGCTTCCAGCGGATTATTCCAGGTGTTTGCGTGGTCACCGCCACCCATCCTGCCGGCGCAAGTGCCACCCCGGCGCGGCCGTTGCCACCGCGCGAGGCGAACCAGAACGCTTTGCTCGGGGCGCCTGCCGCTCCGAGCAGCAGTTCGCGGCGTGCGCCGACCGGTTCCGTCAGGGCGACGATTTGCCCTCCCGTGCCGAACGTCGCCGCCGCAACCGGGGACGAATTGACGCACGCGAACTGCTGCGCCGCCCCGGTCTGGAACGCCCACCGCGCGATGTGTTCGTTGCCCGTAGCAAGCAGCGTGCTACCGTCGGCCGACCACGTGACTGCGATCGGCCCTGCACCTTTCACCAGCACGGTCCCGATCAAACGGCCCGACGCCAGCTCCCACACCCGCAGCGTGCGATCCGTGTCGCCCGAACAGGTCGCGACGAATGCGCCCGACGGGTGCACCGCGATCGTGCGGACGTAGTCCTGGTGGATGCCCCGGCGCAGCTCAGGGGTGACGAACCGGTCGAGCGCCGTCAAATCGGCTGACGTGTGCATGTCCAGATTGTGACGGGTGCCCACAAGCAGCACGCCGGAGTTAGCGGCTGCGAGCCGCCAAACCTCGTCGTTCGGGGCCGTGTGGACCAATTTGTGGTCCGCGCTCCAGCGGCGCAACTCGTTCCCGTCGCCGGTGATCAGCCCTCCCCCGCTCATCACCGCGAACGAGTTGATCGGAGTGTTTCCGGACGGCTCCAGCTTGGTGATCAACTTACCGGTGACCGCATCCCACGCGAACACCGGCTTCTCGGGCCGGCACAGCCCGTACACAATTTTGCCGTCCGGCGACACCTCGAGTTGCTCAACCGTGCGCGCGGACGCCTTCCACCGCAGCGGTTCGCTCCCGGGGCGATCGAGATCGAACCGGATGACCTCGGAGTTGCGAGTGCCCACAAACAATTTTGTTCCGTCCGGGCTGAACACCAGCGCGCGGATGCTATCGGGTACGGGAGTGTTGTTGGAATCGACCGCCGCTCCGGCCGTGAACGACAGCTCACGAACCAAGGTGCCGGTCGCCGGAGTAATGAGCCGGACGTGCGCTTTGAGGGGCGCCCGGGTGAGGTACTCGCCGACCGCGACCAATCCGCTTTTGGGATCCGTGGCGACAGCCGATGCGTCGAAGCCCTTCTGCACGGCGTCGAGTGGTTTAAGATCAGGAGCGAGCAGCGCGACCGCCGCGACGGTGCGCAGCTCGCCGAGCACTTGCGTGTCGCCGCCGGCAAGAGCGACACCCTTCAGTAACTCCGCGCGGTTCTGACGCGCCCAGGACAGCGGCCGGTTGGCGGCCCGGACCGTTTGCAGCGCGACCAGCTCGCGCACCGCGGCGATGTCTCGCGCGCGTTGCATCTCGCGGCCCTCGGCCTCCTTGTTTTGCTGGGCGATTCGGGCAAGGTCCTCGCGTGCGGTTGCCTCGTCCTCACGCGCCTTGGAGGTTTCCGCGAGCGCCCGGGCTTCGGCCTCGCGCGCCCGGGCTTCGGCCTCGCGCGCCGCGCTCGTGTTAATTCGTTCGATGGCCCACGCCGCAGCCGATGGCACCACGAACAGCATTGCGGCGAGCGCCGCTGCGGCCGGGCGGCGCCGCGCCCACCGGTACGCGCGTGCGGGGATACCAATGGGGCGCACGCTTACCGGAAGCCCCGCGACAAAGCGGCGCAGGTCGGCCGCGAGCGCCGCCGCCGTCGGGTAGCGGTGCTGCGGTTCCTTTTCCAGGCACTTGAGGCAGATCAACTCGAGGTCGCGGGGGACCGTGGGAGCCAAGTCACGAAGCGCCGGCACGGGCGTGCTGACCACCTGCTGAACGACCGCGAACGCGTCATCGCCGCGGAACAACAGGCGCCCGGTCAGGCACTCGAACAGCACCGCTCCGAGGGAGTAGATGTCGGCAGCCGGACCGACGTACGCACCCCCGCCGGCCTGCTCCGGGGCCATGTACGCGGGCGTTCCCCGGAGGTCCTGGGTCCGCGTCAGGTCGAACGCGAGGCGCTTTGCCAGCCCGAAATCAGTCACCTTGGGGCAAAAGTCAGAAAGTGGTGGCGCCGCCGTACCTGACGCGCCCGCTCCGGTGGCGCCCTTCGAACTGGTCACTTGCGCCAGCAGAATGTTGGCCGGTTTGATGTCGCGGTGAACGATGTCCGCGTCGTGCGCCGCTTTGAGCCCGTCAGCGAGAGCAGCAATCAGTAGCGCAGCCTCGGCCGGGGCGATCGTCTTCCGCTCGTTAAGATGTTGTGCCAAGCTGCCGCCCGCGATGTACTCCATCGTGAAGTACGGGAGCGGGGAACCGGGCGGGCACAGCTCATGAACCTGGATCACGTTCGGGTGCTGCACCGCGGCGACCGCCTCGGCCTCGGCCCGGAACCGCGCGACCTGCCCCGGGGACGGGATGTCGGCCGTGCGGATCATTTTGAGCGCAACAGTGCGGTTCAACTTCGTGTCGCGCGCCTTGTACACCACGCCCATCCCGCCGTGCCCGAGTTCGCGCTCGATTTCGTACCCGGGGATGTGCGGAAAGCCGTTTGCGGGCAGAGCCGGGACCGCACGCACCGCGCCATGAAGGGCGCGGAACAGTGACTCGGCCTCGGGCTCCGTCTTGCCGCCGTGCGGCGTTGACTCGGCACCGTGCGAAGGAAGTGGTCCGTCCGACACTTGTGGCTGGTTTTGAGGGGCTTCGGCCGGCACGGTGCGCTCCGTTATACGAGAGAGCGGAATCACGAACGGCGACGGAAGAACCAAAACAGCGCGGACGCGCTAAGCAAACCGCCGACCCCGAGGGCCAGCCCCAGTGGCCTGTTAACGGACGGAGTGGTGAACTCCGCAGACGCCCCCGCTTCGGCGGTCTGGGCGACTACAAACGTTAATCTGGCGGTATGCCCAGTGGAATTGGCAACGAGCTTGTACTCACCCGGCGGTGGCGGGGGGAACGAGTACACGCCGTGTTCGTCGGCGGTGCCGGAGACGATCTCGGCGCCGGCCGCGTTCGTGACGGTTACGGTCGCACGATCGGCCGGCAGGTCGTCTTCAAAATACACTACTACACGAACAACCTCGGACCGGACCTCGACGTCCGCGCGCATCGCGTGCGCGTGGGCCGTCCCCGGGCAGAGCAGCGCCCCTAAGAGGCCGAGGGCGATCGGGTGGAAACGCGAACCAGAAAGTCGCATCGGCGGCTCCGAACGGTGGTTCGGTCATTTTACCAGAGCGGGAGTGGGAATGCCCATTTGGGAAGCCGTATTGTTGGGCATCATTCAGGGACTGACAGAGTTCCTGCCGATCAGCAGCACCGCACACCTCCTCGTCGCGCGGAACCTGTTGGGGCACGAGAAGCCCGAAGACGCATTTACGGTCGTGATTCAGCTCGGAACCCTGGTCGCGGTGTTCGTGTACTTCCGCTCGGACATCGCAAAGATGTTGCGGGGACTTGTTGCGGACGTTCGGGCGCGGCGGCTCGCCAGCACACCAGAGTCGCGCCTCGGGTGGTTCATCGTGCTCGGCAGCGTGCCGGTTGTGGGAGCTGGATTCACGCTGAAGAAGTGGCTTAAAGTGACGTTTTTCAACCCGACATCGATCGCGATCGTGGCAATCGCGTTCGCGCTCCTGATGGCCTTGTCCGAGTGGTGGGCGGCGCGGCGGGCGGGACGCGGGCAACCGCCTCGCGCCGAGACGGAAATCACTTGGTTTGATGCGCTTTGGATCGGAGCGTTTCAAGCTCTCGCGCTGATGCCGGGCGGGTCGCGATCCGGGACGACCATCACCGCCGGGCTGTTCGCGGGGCTGAGCCGTTCCGCGGCGGCGCGGTTCTCGTTCCTGTTGTCGCTGCCAGCGATTCTCGGGGCCGGCCTAAAGGAAATGTACGACGAGCGGGCAACGCTACTCGCCAGCGAACAGCTCCGGGCCCTGGTCGTCGGGCTGCTGGTGTCGGCTTTGGTGGGCTATTTCGCGATTGCGTTTCTACTCAGCTTTCTGAAACGTTACAGTACGAGTGCGTTCGTAGTGTACCGGCTTTTACTCGGGGTCGGGATTCTCGGACTCATTGCCGTGGGTGTACTGAAATGAGGCCGGCATGGAAATTGACTTGAACGCGGACCTTGGCGAAGGGGGCGGCCGTGATGCCGAACTGATGCCGCTCATCACGTCCGCCAACGTGTGCTGTGGCCTGCACGCGGGCGGGCCGAGCGAGATCGCCGCGACGCTCGCACTCGCGGGCCAGCACGGCGTGACGGTCGGGGCGCACCCCGGGTACGCGGATCGTGCCAATTTCGGACGGATCGAGCAGTCACTTCTGCCGGACGACGTGGCCGCACTGTGTCTTTACCAGCTCGGGGCGCTGCTCGCACTGACTCCCAAGGTGCGCTATGTGAAACCGCACGGCGCCCTTTACAACCAAGCCTGCCGTGATCGAACCCTGGCGCACACGGTTGTTGAGGTCGCGGCGAGTTACGACCTCGCCGTGGTGGGCCTGCCGGGATCGCAACTCGAAGCCGCAACGAAGACACTCAACAGCCGGTTCGTACCCGAGGGCTTTGCGGACCGCCGCTACCGGCCGGACGGCTCGCTCGTGCCACGCACGGAGCCCGACGCGTTCGTTCACGACCCCGCCGAGGCCGTTTCCCAGGTCGAATGGCTGGTTCGCGCGAAGGGCGTGCGCACGATCTGTGTTCACGGTGACAACCCGGAAGCGGTGACGTTCACACGAGCGGTGCGGGCCTCGCTTCTGGCGCGCGGGTTCACGCTGAAGGCCTTCGCATGAGTTTGTCGGTTCGTGAACCCGGGCTGCAGTCGCTTTTGGTTGATTTCGGGCGCGAGCGGAGCCGCGCGCTGGGGGTGCCCGTCGGCGGCGCCGCCGACCGTGCCGCACTTGCCCTCGGGAACGCACTCGTCGGGAACGCCTCGCACGTCGCGGCACTGGAAGTCGCGCTCGCGGGGCCGGTCCTTGAAGCCCTTCACCCGACCGCGTGCGTAATCTTCGGGGCGCCGTTTCAAAGCACTGTGAACGGTCGGCCACTCAACTCGGGGATGACCTTCCAGCTCGATCCGGGAGAAGTATTGCGGGTCGGCGGAACGGCGGCGGGCGCGCGGGCGTACTTATGCGTGGCTGGCGGTTTTGAAGCGAACGAGGTGCTCGGCAGCCGCTCCGCGCTGGAACCTATTCGCGCCGGGACCATCCTGACGTGCGCAGCGAGCCGCTGTGAGCCGCGGGGTCTGCCGTTCGCGTGGTTAGAGGAAGCGTATCTCTCACCTCCCTTCAGTGCCGGGGAGGGCTTCCAGTCTCTTCGTACTCTCGATGGGCCGCAGCGCGACTGGTTTGTTGACGACCGGTTCTTTACGCAAACCTACGACGTGTTGCCCGCGAGTAATCGCATGGGAGTGCGGTTCCACGGGGCGCCAATTGTGCGGAGGTCGGGGGAACTGGTTTCGGAAGCGGTCGCGCCCGGGGCCGTGCAGGTGACCAACGACGGTTTGCCCATTGTGCTCGGTGCGGACGGTCAGACGATCGGTGGGTACCCGAAGGTGGCGCACGTGATCCGTGCCGATCTCGACCGCCTCGCGCAACTCCGACCCGGAGACCGGGTGCGATTCGTTTGCGTTTCGTCCGCCGAGGCGGAGAACGCGGCCAGGGAGCGGGCAGAGTTCCTGCGTGGGTGGCTCGTGCGGCTTGCCGTTGCGGAGCGACGGCCCGTTCTCGGTTGACCTTGCTCCCCCTCGCGGCCCTCGCTATCCGGCCCACTTTCAACGCACGGAGGAGCGGGACCATGCGGAAAGCAGCACTGATCAGCGCGGCGGCGAGTGCCGTGATCGGGTACGCGGCGGTTCATTTCGCCTTTTTCGCCACCCCCGAGCCGACGGTCGCTCCCGAGGTGCCGGCTGCCGAAACAGCCGCAGAACCGGTGCTCCTGGCTGATGTCGTCGAGGTAACGGATACCGACGTACTGCTCGAAGCTCGGGCGACAGAGGCCGAGGGCACGCCTTTCGATCCGCAAGTCGTACCGGCCTCGTTCGGGGCACCTGCGAAAGAGGTTCCGCCGATCCCGCCGGCCGATGAAACCGAAGAACCTAGGCGGGCCTCGGTCGAGGTCGAAGTGGCACCGCTGCCGCACGCGGGCCGGGTTCGTTCGTGACCCGATCCCCAGGGCCTTTCCTTGATTCACTCTACGTAACTCCGATAAGTCCCTTGGCCATTGCCGGGTCCATCTGGAGCCGCTCGATCGCCTCCGGGCAACTCACCGCCTTGACCTCACGCCACAGGTGCACCACGGCGTTCCGCAGCGCCGCCAGCACCTGTGGTGCGTGCCCCATGCGCACACGACACGCGTCCTCGCCCAGTGTCACGTCACGCACGTAATGCAGTTCGTTCTCGATGCGCCAGTGCGTCCGCACATGGTTCAGGAGTGTGGCCGCATCCGCCTTCTCGGCCGACAGGCTCGTGATGCCGAAATGCACTTCGACCGTCGTTTGGCCTCGGACCGTCCGCTCACGCGTCAACTGGAAGCCCTGCTTCACCCCCGCCCACGTCGGCGAGCACGTCAGAATCGAGGTCGTTTGCAGCGTCCGCTTCTCGATGCGGCCGTGACCCTTATCGACGGTCGTGGCGATGCGGCTCGGGGCGGGCGGAGGCCGATCCCCAGGGGGAAGTGGCCGCCGCGATCGATCGGGCGGCGGTCTCGAAGGCGAACCCGGCTCGGATGTCGATCCCCAATCCGGGTTGGTTGTCCTTCACCGTGAGCACGTAGTCGCCGCCGGCCCCGACCACCTCCTCGGCCAGGTCTCGCTGGCAGAACATGGCGTCGCCGACCACGACCTTCCCTCGCAGCGGCAGAATGCCGAGGAGCGTCAAGGCGGCCTTGTGCTCGTTGGTGCTCGCATCGACCTTGACCTGGGCGAGTACGGCACCGACGGTGGGGGCGTATGCGGCCAGCAGGTGCTGACCGGGGATCGCGCCGTTGCGAGAGCCTCGAAGGGTCTTGCCGTCGATGGAGATGTGTGTGAAGGCGGCCGGGTCGACGCGGCTGGCGATCCAGTACGAGAGGACGTGCTCCAGTTGGTCGGCGTCGAAGCGTCGCAGGGTGCGGGAGAGCGTGGAAACGGCCGGGGTCTTGCCGCGTCGGAAGCCGAGGGCATGGGCGAGGGCGGGTCCGTGCTGTCGCCCGAAGCGAGCGATGCCATTGAGGCTGGTGCGCCCCATGAGCATGGCGAGGGCGACGAGTCCGAGGAAGGGGGCGAGTGGGTGGATAAGGCCGTGCTTGCTGCGGGGATCGGGAACCGCCGCCAGGGCATCGACCAGGGTGCAAGGAGACATGGGTACCTTCCTGGCTGCGAGAAGGCGCCCCATATAGCCACGTTCCCTCGTGTAAGCAAGGTGAAATAAGGAAAGGCGGGTGCCCCTCTGGATTTTGGCATTTGTGAACGGTATGGGAGCCGGCTGGGGAAGCCGTGGCAATCTGGGAGGGATACTGATGCCGACGCTGACTATAGAATACAGTACCGAATCCGAACGGTTGGCCTTGGAACAACTGCTGGGCTATTTCACGGACCTGAATCGTCTGGCCCAAGAAGCTCCCGACGGCACGGTCCTGGCCGCCTGCGAGAAGCATGCACTCGATCAAGGGCGCAAACTGTTGCGGACCACACTCGGTGCCGCCTTGGGTTCACGGATCGAGAAGGACGAGCAAAAAGGGGGCGCGCCCGCACCTGCGCGAAGACGCACCCCGGGCGCTCCAAAGGACCGCACACCCGAACGGTTGTGACCGCCGTTGGTCCGATTGAGCTGGAGCGGAGGTATTTCCACTGCCCCACTTGCGGGCAAGGCGAGTTCGGAGCCGATCGCGGGCTGGGCCTCAGCGGCTACGTCACCCCGGGCGCCTGTCGGATGGCCGTCTTGCTGGGCGTCCAACAGTCCTTCGCCAAAGCCGAAGTGACTCTGGCCGAGGTGGTCGGCTGGGAATTGGACGACAACACCATCCGGCAACTCTGCCACGCCACGGCGGCCCAGGCCACCGCCACCCGGCAACACCGCTCGACCGCTGAAGTCTTCACCCGAGCCCAAGCCGCGGCCAGGACCGAGCGGCCGGTGGACAGCGAGTTGCACATCGACGCGGGCAAGGTCAACACTGTGGAGGACGGTTGGCGGGATCTCAAGATGGCCGTTTTTGCCCGGCGCGAGCGAAGTGCGCCGACCACGGCGATGGACTGGGAGGGACGCGACCTGCCAACCCCGTTGGCGCGGTCGGTGATCGCGGCCGTGGAGGAGGCGAGCCTGTTCGGGAAGCGGTGTCACGACGAGGCCACGCGACTGGAGTGGACCGATTCGAGCCAAATGACGGTACTGGGGGATGGGGCCGAGTGGTTGTGGAACGTGTCCGAGCAGCACTTCCGTGACGCGACCCAGGTCCTCGACTTCTGGCATGGGGCGGAGTACCTCGCCAGCGGGGCGAAGGCGGTGTTCGGTCCCGGGGTCCAAGCCGCGACGGCGTTTGTCCGGGGCAAGTCGAAGCTGCTGGAAGACGGATATCCCGGGTTGGTGGACTGGATCGGAGAACTGACCGGGCAGATGCCCGCCGGAGGCGACGGAGCCGCCTTGGGCGGCGTATTGAATTACTTTTGTGGCCAACAGGGGCGGTTGAATTATGCGGTGCGTTTGCGGCGGGGGCAGTCGATTGGAAGCGGGTTGGTGGAGGGAACGGTTAAGCAATTGCTCAACATCAGAATGAAACAAACTGGGGCGAGATGGAATCTGGGGCATGTGGCACCGTTTGTCGAACTGGGGGCATTAGCAGCGGGGCCGGAGTGGAAGGGGTTTTGGGAAAACCAATAACGGGCCAAAATCCAGAGGGGCACCCAGGAAAGACCCTAGGGCTTACGCACTATGCGTGGAGAGTCCTTGGAGCACTTGAGCCATGTACTGGTCGTCCCATCCGGCCCGGAGCCGTCGGGTGTGGATACTCCCCTTCTTCCCGGCGCGCTTGAGCAGGGACACGGCCACCCGCCGGATCATCCCCAGGTTGGCACCCGCGTGCCCGACTCGCGTCCGGCTCTCGTCCTCCCGGAACGCCACGTCCAGAACCCAGTGCATCGACTCGATGTGCCAGTGCCCGCGGATGTACCCGGCCAGCTCGGCCGCGCCGACCCGCAGGCTGCTCAGGTAGTAGTGGGCGGTGCTCTCGTTCGCCTTCCCCTTCACCTGCCGGTCCCGGCACACCAACGCGACCGAGCCGACACCCGCCCAACCGGCCGGCAGCCCGTCTGGGTCGTGCACCACCGTCACATTCCGCTCCTCGTGCCGGCCGTGCGCGTCGGTCACCGACGTGTGCCCGTCGCACCCGGCGAATTCTGCTTCGCCGGCCCGGTCGAACACCCCGGCGATGGCGTCCCGCAGGGTCGGTTGGTTCCCCTTCACGCACACCACGTACTCCCCGCCCCGCGCCCGGATCACCTCCAGCGTCTCGGTCTGGCACCCGGCGGCGTCCAGCGTCACCACCGCCCCCGTCAGGTCCAGGGTGGCGAGCACGTCCCGGAACGTGGTGATCTCGTGCCCGCCCTCGGGCACCGACCGCTGGCCGAGGATCAGGTTGCTCCCGATGTCCCACACCTCGACCAGGTGCAGGCACCCGGAGAACGTCGGCTTGGCGGACCGGCGGGCGCTCTTCCCGTCCACCGCGACGTGGGTCGGACCGTCGATGTCGGGTCGGGTCAGCCCGGTCGCCTCGCACACCTCGGCCGTCCATCGGGCGAACCGGTCGGCGAAGGCGTCGGGGTCGAGCTTGGTGAACACCCGGTAGAAGGTGTCGTGGCTCGGGACGCCGTTCTTGAGCTCGAGGAACCGGCGGAAGAAGGCTTCCTTAGAACGGCCGTACTCGGCGATGTCCTCCCATCCCTCGGCCCCGGCGATCACCGCACAGGTGGCGATGGTCAGGATGTCCGTCAGCGTGTGGATCTTGTTCGCCGTCTCGGTTCGCGGGTCCGGCAGGTCCGCAAAGACGCTGGTCAGGGGCAAAGCCATCGGTGTCCTCCTGACCCCGTGATACGCACAAACCCTTACACGGCCACCACTTCATAGTGCGTGAGCCCTAGGAAAGGCCCTGACCCGATCCCGTCCGTCGTTGAGACCGGATACCTCTTCTAACCGTAGCCCCTAGAATGGCCCGGTGTCGGAACCGGTTCACCTTCATGCACAGGGGCCACCCTCATGCGTATGATGTTCGCTTCCGCGCTGGTCGCGCTGTTTGCGGTTAGCGCTCTCGCCGAGGACAAGGGCGTCGCGGTCGAGTGGGGCGGGTTAAAGTCCACCACCCCGGCCGGGTGGAAGGAAGAGACCCCGTCGAACGCGATGCGGCTGGCGCAGTTCAAACTGGCGAAGGAGAAGGGGGACGCCGAGGACGCCGAACTAGCCCTGTTCAAATCCCCCGGCGGCGGCACCGTGGACGCGAATCTCGAGCGGCAGGTGAAGAAGTTCGAGCTGGCGAAGGACGCCAAGCCGGCCGTGTCGAAGATCAAGGTCGGCACGAGTGAAGCAACGTACCAGGACATCACCGGCACGCTGCTCAAAAAGTTCCCGCCGTTCGATCCGAACGCCAAGGTCACGAAGGTCGAGAACTACCGCCAGATCTATGTCATCTTTGAAGGCAAGGACGCGGTCTACTCGCTCACCCTTCTAGGGCCGGCCAAGACCGTCGAGAAGCACAAGAAAGAGTTCGACGAATGGGTGAAGAACTTCAAGTAAGTGCCCGCGTCAAATAAGTGCCCGCGTCAAATAAGTGCCCGCGTCAAATAAGTGCCCGCGTGCGGTGGGTAGAGACATCAACCTCAACGGGTTGTGCTTTCCCACCGCACACCGTTACGCCGTCCGCAACTCATGCACTTTTTCGATTACCACCTGCCCGAACACCTGATCGCACAGCACCCGGCGGCGGAGCGCGACGCCGCGCGACTGCTGGTTGTGCGGCGCGACACGCAGCGTATTCAGCACCACATTTTTCGCGACCTCCCCGAACTGCTCAGCCCCGGCGACTTGGTCGTTCTGAACGACACGCGGGTGCTTCCGGCCCGCGTCGTGGGGCGGCGCGAGGCGACCGGCGGCAAATGGGAGGGGCTGTTCCTTCGGGCCACCGAAACCGGGCTGTGGGAGATGCTCGCACAGACCCGCGGTTACCCCGAAGTTGGCACCGTGTTCGTCACGGATACGGGGTTGAGACTTGTACTGCGGGGACGAACCGCGGACCGCCACTGGCTGATGCAACCCGAGGCCGAAGGTACCCCGCCGGAGATACTGTCAACATACGGGCACATCCCGCTGCCGCCGTACATCCGGAAGGGGCGCGAGGACGCCGGGGACCGCGAACGCTACCAGACCGTGTACGCGGGGGCGGCGGCCGGGTCGGTGGCGGCCCCCACCGCGGGTTTACACTTCACGCCGGCAGTGTTCGACCGCCTGACCGCGCGAGGAATTGGCACCGCACGCGTTACTTTGCACGTCGGGTTGGGGACCTTTGCCCCGGTGAAAGAAGACGATCCGACGAAGCACGCGATCCACCACGAGTGGTGCGCGGTACCACAGGGGACCGTTGACACGATACGCGACACGAAGGCACGAGGGGGCCGCGTGGTTGCGATCGGCACGACCACAACGCGAACACTCGAAAGCGCCGCCCGTCCCGACGGGTTGCGGTCGTTCTGCGGCGAAACGGGGCTGTTCATCCACGAGCCGTTCGAGTTTCGCGCCGTCGATGCTCTGGTGACGAATTTTCACCTCCCACGTACCACTCTGTTGCTCCTCGTTGGCGCGCTGGCGGGCGACGAACTACTGGCCCGTGCGTACGCCGAAGCGGTTACGTGCGAGTACCGGTTCTTTAGCTACGGCGACGCGATGCTGGTACTGTGACGGATCTCCGCGCAAGATTGACCGCGCGCCGAACGCCCCGAGTTCGCCAGACGCTACACCGATGAAGTGCAATGAGGATCCGACGTGAACCTGGATTTAGCGGGCGAAGCCGCACTGGTGGTCGGCGGGGCGCGTGGGCTGGGACTAGCCATCGCGAAGGCGTTCGCTGATGAGGGGTGCCGTGTCAGCGTATGGGACGTGGCGCCGGATGTCGCGGCGTCAGTCGCGGGATTTGGTGCGAGCAGTTGGCAGGTCGACGTGACCGACGCGAACGCGGTTCGCACTGCAGCGGCTGAAACCTGGGCACGTTTCGGAGCGGTTCGTCACCTCGTGTTTGCGGTCGGAATCGGGTCGGGGAAGTTCGGGTTCCCGTTCTGGCAGTTGGACCCGGCGGACTGGGACCGGGTGTTGCGCGTGAACCTCGTCGGGGCGGCGGTCGTGGCACACGCGTTCGCGCCCAGACTCGCCGAACAGCGCGCGGGGACGGTGCTGTTCCTGGCATCGGTTGCGGGGCAGATCGGTTCGCAGACAGATCCGCCGTACAGCGCCTCGAAAGCCGGGTTGATCAACTTCGCGCAGTGCGCCGCCAAAGACCTCGCTCCGTTCGGGGTGCGCGTGAACACGTTGTGTCCCGGGATGATTAAGACGCCGCTGAACCGGTCCGTGTGGCAGGCGTGGCACGACCGTCAGCCACCCGAGGCGCAAGTCGATTACGAGACATGGGCCACGGAGAAGATCGGCAAACTCGTTCCGCTGAACCGGTGGCAGACTCCAGAAGACATGGCCGCGATGGCCATGTTCCTCGCCAGCAATCGCGCGGCGAACGTCACCGGACAGACGATCAACGTGGACGGCGGGTACGTCATGCACTGGTGAGGGTCACATGGCGAAGTTTTCGGCCGGCGAGCGCAAGCGGCGCACCCGACAGCACGTGATTGCCGACTTGAGCGCGAACCACGTCGAGCGAAGGGACATGTCCTGCACCGAGTATCGACCGATTACGGATACGACTTGGTAATGATGACGTTTGACGAAAGCGGTTACGCGGAACTTGGAGCCGTGTTTTTGCAATTGAAAGCGTCGGATTCACTGGTCACGAGTGGCCAAAACTTCGCATACGACCTCGACATCCGCGATTATAATTTGTGGAAGATCGAGACACAACCAGTCGTTCTCGTTCTGTACGATGCGAGCGTGCGCCGTGCCTACTGGTTACACGTACAGGAGTATTTCGCAACCGCTTCCCGGCGCCCACGGAAGGGCGCAAAGACGGTACGCGTTCTCGTTTCGCGGCAGCAAACGGTCAGCCGTCGTGCGGTTGCCCGGATGCGAACCCTCAAAAACACCTTTTTCTTCCAGCTTGTAGAGGGCGCATTCGATGACTGATCTGACTTACTCACAGCTTGACACGATACTTCGCGGTCTTGGCTTTTCTGTTCGTAACGTTGATAAGAATACGCGGGCTTATAAGCACGCCGGGGGGGCTCTGCTTGTGCTGCCGGTCGGCCAAGAGCGCGTTATCCCGCACCACCTCGTCGCGACTCGAATGGCGCTCGATGCGTTCGGCATCGCTGAACCTCCTGAGTTCGCCGCCCAACTTCAAGCGAGTTGAGGGCGAACTCCCGGCGCGACATCGGTGTCCTGCTCGTGTTCCCACGAGCGACGCCAAATGCACCGCACCTTGATCGATTCCGGCGCCATTCGTTTGTGCGCCGATTTCTTTCCGGCCCACGCCGCCCTTTACGAACACCTCGCGGGTTCAATCGCCTGGGACACTCGCATCAAGGCCCGCAAATCGGCAAGCTTCGGCCGGCCTTACAACTACTCGGGCATCGAATGGCCCGTTGCTCCGTTTCCGCAAGCTGTCGCAGCCCTGCTCGCTCCCATCGCAGCGGTAATCGGGTTCGAGCCCAACAACTGCCTCGCCAACTTTTACCCCAACGGCAACTCTTCAATGGGGTTTCACTCTGACTCGATTGTTGATCTTGAGCCGAACACCGGAATCGCGGTTCTCTCACTCGGCACGGAGCGCGTCATCACGTTTCATCGGATCGACAACAAGGCCGTACGCGAGAGCTATCCACTTTCACCCGGAACGCTGCTATGGATGTGTCCCGAGATGCAGGCCGACTGGCGCCACGCGATTCTCGCTGACACGGGAGTGACCGACGGGCGAATCAGCCTTACATTTCGGCGGGTGAAGGTGTGAACCTCACACACCTGTTACGTGTCCGGGGACTGTCGCTTCCACGTTTTGCGAGCGGACAAATGGCCGACGACAAGAAGCCCAAAGCCCGCAAAAACAAGTACGCGGACCCCAAAACCGGCGAGTTCCGACACGCCGATGGCGATCGACGGCACCGCCGCGGGGCGTCCGCAAAGGACGCGATCAAGTTCAAGAAGCAAATGCAAGAACGCGGTCTCCCGCCCGCAGCCGATTCGGACGAACCGACGGACGATGTGAGCGAGTGAACGACTGCTCCCCGTTCGCATGCACCCGCGGGGCCATACGCGGCTTCGTGCCTATGATGCCCTGGACCCGGCGCGTTTGCCGGGAAACCCTTGGGGGTATTCCAATGCTGCGCTGGGCACACCTCGCTGCGCTGACGCTTGCCGCTTTCGTTCTCGGGCAAGCAGTTGCGGCCGACGAGAAGAAGGGTGAGACGCTGAAGACAGTAATCGATGTGACTCACGAGTTCGATAAGGACAAAAAGAAGCTCACTGTTACCGCGGTCGGACAGGTACCGACGGGTGGTTGGAGCGGCGCCAAGCTCACCCCGCGCCCAACCAAAGAGGCGCCAAAGGACGGGATCTACGAGTTCGACCTGACCGCCGTCCGTCCGGACGGGATTGTTACTCAGGTCATTTCGAAGGTGAAAGCGACGCACATCTGGGAGAACCCGCCCGCCGACATCAAAGGCATCAAAGTGTACGGTGCGGATAAGGGAACGAAAACGATCAAGTTCGACAAGTGACCGCGACCGCGGCCGGTGTCGGAAACTGCCGCCCCGTGATCCAGCCGGACTGGTCACCGGTTGAGCCGCACGGGGACACCTGGAGGGGCAGTCGCTACACCACTTCACAAGGAAGCGTTAACAGGTCGGCCGGTGCCGGCCCGGCGCCCGGGTTCGCGGGCGCGTCGGGCTTTCGCTCGGACCGAGAAACTGCCAGGACGCGCACCACACGTGAAGCTTTTCTTTTTGCTTTCAAACGTCTCGGATGTCGCTGCGACGGAACGGCTGACGCTCCTCGCGGGTGGCTTACCGCGCGATCGGTTCGAGATAACAGTCGGTGTACTCGGTCCGGCGACCGGTGCCGCTCCCGACGCCCTTCGTGCCGCCCGTGTACCGGTGCTCGCGTTGCCGCTGCGGAACGCCATCGATTTCAGCGGAATGCGCCGGCTCCGGCACGCGGTCCGCGACTTCAACCCGGCGGTGCTGCACGCGGTCGGAGCGGACGCGGTGCGCGCGGCCCGGCTGTGCCTGTCCCGCTCCGAGGACGGCAACCGCCCGCGGTTCGTTGCGTCAGTGGGGACCGCCTTGGAGGGCGGGCTCGGCGGCTGGCTGACGGCCCGCCAGGTGCGCGGTGCGGACCGTGTCATCGCGACCGGGTGGGGCGAGGCCGAGCGCTACCGTGCGGCCGGCGTACTCGGTGAGCGGCTCACCCGCATTTCGCCTGCGGCGGGACAGCCGGTCGAACCACCGGACCGGGCCGCGTTCTGTCGAGAGATCGGTGCGCCCGCCGACGCGCACATGATCTTCACCGGCGGGCGGCTCGAAGCTGCCTACGGGCTGAAGGACGCAACGGTCGCGTTTGACATGATGCGGTACGTGTCGCCCGCGTTAAATCTGGTGTTCACCGGGGACGGCCCGGACCGGGCTGTCGCGGAGGACCTCGGGCGGGCGCTGGCGTTCGATGACTTTCGGTTACGGTTCACCGGGGACCGCTCGGACCTGGCGGCCGTCACGCGGTTGGCAGCACAGGTGTGGGTGCTGTGTGCCCGCGGGGGTGAATGGCTCGCGCTGCGGGCGATGGCGGCGGGGCGCCCGGTACTGGCGTTCCGCACTCCGGAGCTGGAAGAGATCATCGAAGACGGCGAAACGGGCGTACTGGTGGCGCCGGGCGATCGTGCCGCTCTCGCAACGAAAGCCCAGGAGTTGCTTGCCGATCCCGAGGAGACGGTGCGCATCGGAGAAGCGGGGCGGGCGCGGGTTGCGGAGCGGTTCAGCTCCGCCCGGTTCATCGAGCAACACATCCGAGTGTACCAGGAACTAGGCGGCTAAACCGCTCGTTCCGACTTGACGCCCCGGAGCGCCAGGAAGTTGCGCAAAATGGTAGGGCCTTCCACGGTGAGGAAGCTTTCGGGGTGAAACTGGACCCCGTGCAGCGGCCACACCTTGTGCCGCACGCCCATAATCTCGCCTTCCGCGGTCCAGGCCGACACCTCGAAGTCCGGATTGGTCCACGTTTCTTTCTTGATGACCAGCGAGTGATACCGGGTGGCGTCGAACGGGTTGCTCATGCCCGCGAACAAGCCCTTCCCGTCGTGATGGATCGGCGACACCTTGCCGTGCATGATGCGCGAGTTGCGGATCACCTCGCCGCCGAACGTGTGCCCGATGCACTGGTGCCCGAGGCACACGCCGAAGACCGGAGTCGTGGGCGCGAACCGCGTGAGCACGTCGTTGGAGATGCCCGCTTCCTTGGGGGTACACGGCCCCGGCGAAATGACGATGTGCGTCGGCGCAAGGGCGGCGATCGCGTCCAGCGTGATCTGGTCGTTGCGCACGACCTTCATGGGGAGGTGCGCGTCGATTTCACCGAACCGCTGGACGAGGTTGTAGGTGAACGAGTCGTAGTTGTCGATCAGAAGAATCATTGGGACATTGTATGGGCGCGCCGGCGGTCAGGGCCGGTCGTTAGTTACGGTGCCGAACTCGCAGCGGATCGGGCTCGCTCCCCGACCCAAACGGGGTCGGGGAGCGAGTCACACGGATCAGTTCTTTGGCGGCGGCGGTGGCGGAGAAGGAGGTTGTACGACCCCCGGTTTACCATCGGGCGGTGCCGACACAGGGGCCGTGGGGCCGCTGCTTGAGCTGCCGCAACCGACAAGCTGCGCCGTAAGAATCAAGATGCCAAAAATTCTTTTCATTGTTCTGTCGTATTTCTTTGTGGTTAGAGATCAGACATCGGTTTACACATCGTTACCAATGACTTGTCCGTCGCTCATGCCGGCCCGGCGCTGCTGGTCATACCAGCGGGTGGTGAACCAATCGGTGCCGCCGCTGATCTTCTTCATTGAGACGACCGATCCGTCGCAGTTGCTGAACAGAACGATACCGCTGTGCTTGCTTCCGAACGAAACCCACGACGGCGGGTCGATGGTGCCCCACGCGGTCGGCAGGGCCCCGGCCCCCATCCAACTCGCCCGGTAGTCGCTTTGCCCGTTGCCGCCCAAGGTTTCACCGAACCCGATCGTGTTGCTCGTACCGTCCGTAATGTCCGTCAACTTCGTCTTGGAGTTAACGAAGTACGGCCCTTTGTACTGCTGATAGAAGGCGTTGGGCGCCACCGTTCCATTGTTGCTCGTGTCACCCAGTGCGCCCGCACTGGCCACATAGTTGGTCCGTCCGAGGTTCGGGTAGCCTGGACCGAACACCCCGCCGGTGAGCGTCGTGCCGGTGGTGTAGTAGTACGCGAAGATTCCCGCTGTCGGTGTGTCGCGGGCGTTATCTGACGGGCATAGGAATGTTTTGACGTGGTTGTTGGCTGCGGTCCAGCTCGCCCCGCCCCACCACGACCCACCCGTCGCCGGGATCGTCAATTTCGTTTGCTCGATCAGCTTGAAAATGTTGTCCTGTTCAATGAACGGCGACAGGTACGCGAGCGACCCGACGTAGCTGGCGGAGTTGAAGCCGGGCGGCAGGCACTCGTTCGCGCTGGCGTAGTTGTGCGCCGCGAGGCTGATCTGCTTAAGGTTGTTGCTGCACGACATCCGAGCCGCGGCTTCGCGGACCTTCTGGACCGCAGGGAGCAAGAGACCGATCAAGATCGCGATGATCGCGATTACCACCAGCAATTCAATCAGTGTGAAGGCCCCGCGCAGTGCGCGGGGAGTGCGAGTACGGAACATCGGCGAGCCTCCGAGTCCACCCGGGGAGCAGCGTGAAGCAGGGGAAATACAGATCCTGTCATCAACGCGCAGCGCCACCAGTTGTTGTTGGGTGTGTTCACCCACAAGAAATAAGATGTCACAAATACAAATGGGCGGTTTGCGGGAGGATGGGAGGCGATTGTCGTGCAGCGGTTGCGAGGACCGCCACTCTTGCGAAGAAGACAACCGGGATAATCCCGCAGAGGTAGTTATCGGTAATTTTACGTTCGGTGGCAACGGAAATTACATGCCGCCTACATTTTAAGCGATCTCAAAGGATGAAGTTATTGGTAACTAAACTAAAATGACGTTTTGTCAGCCCTGACGAGTCGGAAGTTTCTGAGCGCTGTTCGCCGTGGCGTCGTATTTGTCCTTCGCCTCTTCGGCCGGTACCAGTTCCAGGTAGCTATCGCTCGCGGGCAGGTCGTACCACGCGCCGTCGGCAAAATCGACGAGCGCGCGGCCACCGAAGTTAACCGTAACGACTCGCCCGACCTTCCCGACGAACCGGGTGTACTCCGCGTGGCCCTGTTTGACGCGCACGAACCGGTCCGTCCAGATTTGCCGGAGGGCCTCGGTTTCGTCGGGTGTTGGGAAGCGCATCGTCTGTCCTCACCGAGCGACCCGCTCGCTAAGCAGGCGGTCGTGGTTGCACTGCGCTTTTGACGAGCCGCGACCGCCAGGGAGCGGGTGACGAATCCAGCTCCCTGGCGGTCGCGGCTCGTTTTCAAACATTACAAGCAGCCTCGGCCGTGTGCTTAGACCCAGGGCGGTTACCGCGTCTCGGTTGCCGTTCATCGTTACGGCTCCCTTTCCGTTCACCCGCGAAACGCTTTCGGGCCGTGGCTCGGCGGATCGAAGTCGATGGATTTCAGGAACCGCAAGGCGTCCGCGGCGCCGTACTCGCGGTCCATTCCCGGGTCGTGCCAGTCCACCGACAGCGGCCCGTCGTAGCCGATCGCGTTCAGCGTGCGAACGATGCTCACCCAGTCGATTCCGCCGTGCCCCGGCGAGCGGAACTGCCACCCGGCGCGGGGGTCGCCGCTGGGCCAGTAGCCCGCCAGCACGCCGGCCCGCCCGTTCAGCGTAAGCTGCGCGTCTTTGATGTGGACATGATAAATGCGGTCGGGGAACCGACGCAAGAACTCGACCGGGTCGAACCCCTGCCAGTGCATGTGGCTCGGGTCGAACGTGAACCCGAACTCCTCGCGCCCGTCGAGGGCGTCGAGCACCAGTTCTGCCGAGTACAAGTCGAACGCGAGTTGACCGGGGTGGACCTCGCACGCGAACCGCACCCCGGCCTCGCGCGCGGCGTCGAGGATCGGGTGCCACTGGCGCGCGAACTGCCTGAGCGCGTCGGAAATGACATCCGGGCGCGGGGCCGGGTAACCCGCGACGTATCCCCAAATGGGGGACCCCGTGAACCCGCTGACCACGCCGGCCCCGAGCCGCTCGGCCAGGCGGAACGTGGCCTTCATCTCCTCGGCGGCGCGCTGCTGCACCCCTTCGGGCGAACCGTCCCCCCAAACGTAGTCCGGGAGCAGGGACTGGTGCCGCTTGTCGATGACATCGCAAACGGCCTGACCGATCTTGTGGTTTGCGATAACCGGAACTTGGAGGTCCTGCCGCGCGAGGAGGTCCAGGCGGGCCGGCGAGTAGCCGTCGTCGGACAAGCCGCGCTGCACCTCGAGGTGATCGCCCCAGCAGCACAGCTCGAACCCCGAGTAACCCCACCCCGCCGCTTTGGTCGCCAGCGAATCGAGCGGGAGGTCGGCCCACGGGCCGCTGAACAGCAGGATCGGTCGTCCCATGGACGTGCTCACAAGGGACCAAGAGCGAGGGATGTGCTCGCAGCTTACGCGAGTAAGAGCAAATTTTGAAGGCGGGTAGGGCACTCAATAACGGAGCGGAAGGCCGGTGCGGCGCCCGCCAGACATCAAGTGTCCGGCGGGCGCCGCACCGGCCTCCCGCTCTGAGCGATCGGCACGGCTCTCGGAAGTCCGCTTACCCCAGTGGGGTATTGTCGTCGGTCGCGGGCTTCTTCGGCTCTTCGATCGTAGGTGCCGGCTTCGCCTCTTCGATCTTGGGCGCCGGTTTCGGCTCCTCGATCTTGGGCGCCGGTTTCGGCTCCTCGATCTTTGGGGCCGGGGGCGGGCTGACGACCGCTGGCGGGTTGTACGGCAACGTTTCGGGAGCAACCGGGTTCGCCGGTGCAGGTGCCGGTGCAGCGGGCTTGTTCAGCGGGCCGCCCAGCGTAACCGGAACGTCCGCGGGGGCCGGGCCGGGAGCGGGCGCCGATTTCGGCGCCTCAACGAAGGGGGCCGGCTCCTCGTCTTCGTACACCTCTTCCAGTTCCGCCTCGTCCACCTTCTTCCGCATCAGGAAGTAGATCATCGTGGCGGACGACCAGAAGAAGCTGTAGCTGAACCCGAGCATCATCAGGAACGCGAGCGTGAGCCAGAAGCACACGATCCCGGCGCCCCAGCGGTTGTACGCCCAGAACTCCTCCTTCGCGGCCTTGTACGTTTCCGGGTTCGCCGGGGCGTACTGGTACACCTCGCGCACCCGCTTGGCCGGGTCGGCCGTTTCCTTGCCGTCTTGGTCGAGGGGTACCCACCGCCCCTGCACGGCGTAGGGGCTGTCCTTGGTGAGCAGCTCCTTCCACCCGAACGACTCGGGCGCGTAGACGAACAGGTACTCGGGTTTGCGGTCCTGCCACACGGCGCTGGCCGTCAGGCCCACGGCCCACTTCCCGACGTACACCGCCACGGACGCGAAGAACAGCACGAACAGCGTCACGGCCGCGCCGTAGGCGACCGCGACCAGCCAGTTCCACAGGTAGTGCCACGGCGCCTGGTAGACGTAGTTCAGCGAGCGGCTCAGCGCGTCGAACGTGTCGCTCTGGTCGCCCTCGACGGACAGCGTGCAGTACATCATCGGGTAGCCGACCAGCCCGATGAGGAACACCGTCATGATGGCCCCGCCGATGATGACCGCGGGCAGCCCGAACCCGAGCAGCACGATGTCGCCGATGAACGGGATCAGGGCCAGCAGCCCGTACCCGATCAGCCCGAGCACCACGACGGCGATGATGAGCAGCGGCACCAGCGGCGCGCCCAGGTAGCTCACGTACCGGTTCGCCACGAACAGCACGGCCTGCTTCAGCGTGATCGGCCCCTTGTTCGCGAGCTGCACCGCCGCGAGCCGGGTGATGACGCCGCCGCAGAACGCCCACACCGCCACGTTGCTCAGCAGCACCAGGAACAGGTAGAACCGGGTTTGCAGGCTGACCCCCGGCGACAGCAGCTTCGCCACCGGCAGCAGGAGCTTGACCAGCGGCTCCACGAGCACCGGCACGGACCCGCTGACGAACTCGCGGGACGTGTGCTCGCGGTCCGCGGCGCTGCCGCCGAGCAGGTCGGTGAAGAGCAGGAACGGGTTCGGGCCGCGGTACTCGTACCACGGGAGCGTGCGGAGCCGCCCGCCGGGGCCGGCCAGCGCGTCGAGTTGCTGCCACTGCTTGTAGTCGCGCTCGAACCGCTCTTTGCCGATCCGGCTGTAGTCGTCCTGACTGTAGTTTTCCCCGTTCGCCTTGGTCTGGCCGGCGAGGTCCTGGGCCATCGCGTTGTTGCTGTAATCCGGGTCGTTCGGGAGCGGGGCCTTGTAGTAAAAAATGTTCGACAGCAGCCACCAGGAGAGCGACATCACGAAGATGCCGAGTGCGGCGACGAGCAACTTGCGCGGGTCCAGGGCGACCTGGAAGCAGCGGAAGATGTTGGTCCACGGCAGAGCCGCGCGATAATTGAACCCGGCGGATTGTTCGTGTCCGTCGGCCATACAGGCTCCTCGGGGCAAAGATACGAGTCGTGTTGCGGCGCCGGCGGGCGTCCGCGGGACAGGGGGGGATTATACCCGCCCCGGCGAACGCGGCAATCTGCCCTGAGTTAGAGCCGGAATCGAGAGGCCGGAGCCGGGATTCTTGGGGCGAAGGAAGCTGGTGCCATCGAGCCCGCTCCCGTGCGCTCGCCTCTCCGCCGCGCCTGTGATCCGTTGTCTTTGCTCCCGACCGCGGTCACCGCCACAACGCGGGGCGCCGCGTGCCCTGGCGAGGGCACGCGGCGACCGCATCTGGGGATGGGGAGGTCGTCCCGGCACAGGTTAGAAGAAGAACCCGACGCCGATGTTGAACCCGTGCAGCAACCGGAAGTACTTGGTCGCGTAGTTCGGGTCGATGTTCCCGAAGTTGAACCCGACCGGGTCCTTCATGTACCGCGTGTTGAAGAACGTCATCGCGCTGTACCCGACCCGCAGTTGCACCCCTTCGACCGGGTACATCCACAGGTTCACGTCGGCGGTCAGGCTGGGCACCAGCGACCACGTGTTGCGCCCGTACTTGGACTGCGTGGTGTCGTCGCCCAGCTTGTACTTGGCCCGGCCCTTGACCACGTCGAGGTACGCGGCGGCGGTCAGGTCGGAGCTGAGCGAGAACATGTTCCCCAGGTAGATCTCGTGCCCGCACCCGACGAACAAACCGTACATCCGCTGCGAGAGCGTGTTGGAATACTCGGCGGCGCTCTGCGGGGTCGAGTTGCCGGTCTGGTCGAGGTCCACGGTGCGCCAGGTGAACCGCTCGAAGAACCAGGCGAACCGCGCCCCGCCGAGGCCGTAGACGCTGCTGTACTCGGTCGCGAACATCGGCATCCGCATCCCCAGTTCGGCCTGCTGGTACCGCTGGGTGAACTTGCTGTCCATCACGTCGGCCGCGTTCCACAGGCCGGCGGTGTTGTTCCCGGCGTTGCCGACGTCGAAGTTCGTGTCCTGGGTCGGCCCGTTGAAGAACGTGGTGAAGTTGTACACCGGGGACGACAGGAACGTGTCGGTCAGGTCCCCGTTGGACCGGAACCCGAGCGGGTACTGGGTCGCCCCGGACGAGTACTGGGCGTCGAACAACTGCAAGTACTTCAAGTAAACGCGGGTGCCGGTGTCGAACTTGTACCCGATCTCGGCGACGAACCCGGGCTGGTAAGTGCCGGCCCCACCGGACTTGGTGTTCAGGGCCGGCGTGCCGCTGCCCAGGAACGTTCCGGGAATGCCGGTGATGGTTCCCATCGTGTCGTAAAGGCCTCGGAACCCGATGTCCTGGGGGCCGATTGCTTTCGACTGCCGGAGCATGGTGAACTCGGCGGACGTGTAGAACCCGGAGTCCCCGGCACGCCCGGTCGGGATCGGGAACGCCCCTCCGCCGGCAAAGTCCCCGTTATTAATTGGTGTCGGGAACGATTCTTGGGCGACGGCCCGTTCCGGACATGCGACCGCGACCACGGCCGCCAGTACGGCTCCCCCGATGTACCGAATGCGCATAACCCAGCTCCCCCCTTCGACGGACTGCGTGAACGACCAGCCGGTGCAGGCTCCCCAACCCGCTCCGACCTGACCCGCTGGCAAACCGGCGGGCCGATCCCCTGTGTGCGGTCCCTCTCGCCCTTGTGTGGCGGAAAGTCGCGGGACGATAACGTGCCGCCCGCCCCGGTCAACGGCTGTTGGCCCGAAAACCGTACCATTTCACGAGAATTCCCGACGTGAGGAGGCCGCCGGCGCGAAGCTGAATGTGATGCGGCAACGCACGGAAGCGGGGGCGTGAGCTGTCGGTTAGAAGGGGAGAAAGTGGGGCAAGACGGGTTCCGAGCGCGCTGCCAACGACGGCCCGTTCGGCCGCTCACGCAGACCCGTTTGGGTGCGCCAAAGAGGGCACACCCGAACGGACCGAACAAAAGAGCCGGTCACCTGCTACGGCGAGCACGGCGCGAACCTTCCGCGCCCGCGCGAGCGGGGCGAACGGTTTCTGATTGGGATGTCGGCCCGGACGAGCCGAACACGTCGTGGCGCGGATGTGACGGACATTGCCCGATCCGCGAGGAACGGATGTACCTGGCCGTGGTCGATAAGCTGTTCAGCCACCGCGTGGTGGGCGGGGCGATGGGCGCGATCCGGTGCTACGGCTTCTTCTTCTTCGTTCGCTCCAGAAGCGCTTCGTACCGTTGCTTTGCGTTGCTATCGAGATTGTCGCGGAACTTGGTCAGATCGTTTTTCGCGTGCGTCAGTTCGGACTGCAAGATTTCCGCCCGGTGTTCGAGCGATCGCACCTCAAGAGCCACCAGTTCCTTCGCCAGGGCTTGGAGCTGTTCCTCAACCGCCTTGCGCTCGTCTTCCTTCGCCGTCGTGTGCCGGGCCACGAGTACCAGCGCCTTGTTCTCCGCGGTCCACAACTTCAACTCGAGTTCGTACCGCTTCGGGTCGTCGTCCTGAATTTCCGCGAGCAGCTCTGAGACGTGGAACGTCTCCCGGATCTGCAGCTCGTAGCTCGGGCGGGCCGTTCGTTTGAGTTCTTCGAGCAGCGGGGTCAGGTCCGGGCAGTGCTTGCGCACGAAATGCAGCGCGGCGGCCTCGCGCTCCTCGGTAAAACGCGGGAGCGGATCGCCGGCGCGCGCGGCGCACGACGCACAAACGCCCAGAACGAGCGCGGCGGCTCGGACGAACACCGTTCCGGACATGAGCGAGTCCCTTGCGAGTTCGGCAGCGGGCGGACGGGAGCGTGGGCTGAGGACTTCCGGTCACAAGTCCGCTCGTCGGAAGTCGTAACGTCACAAATTCAGAAGGGGCGAGGTCTCGTGACTTTATGACTTGCTGACCTGACGACTTCGGGCCGGTAGTCCTTACGGAGCGTCGGCCTTGTGTGCGGACGAGAAGGGTGAGGGGTGCGCCAAGTTTTGGACCTTTTGTCGCCACCGGGCTTCGTCGTCGCGGGCCTTCTCGACGTGCTCGTGGCTGCTCAGTTCGGCCCAGATTTCGGCTACGGTCCGGTCGTCCCCGCACGCTGTGCCCGGCGACTCGATCGCGACCAGAACGGCCGCCTCCTGGGTGCCCGTGAGCGCGTCCGGTTCGGCCCCGGCTGCCGGCGCGGCCGTCTGGGACGCTGTTGGCGTGTGGGTCGCGGGCAACGAGGGCGGTTCGGCGTGGTCGGCGAGTGCCAGCCCGATCATCGCACAGACCGCGGCCACCGCCGCACCGCCCGTAGCCCACGTCAGCCCTCGTGACGGGGTCCACGTCAGCCGCTCGCGGAGGCCGGCGCGGAACGCCGCACCGGGTTTGGGAGCGGACTGCCCGAAGGCCGCCGCCGACAGCCGGACGGCCTCGGCCACCGCGTCGCGGGCCTCCTGGTCGAACGCGAGCCGCTCTTCGAACGTGGCCACTTCCGCCGGCCCGAGGTCGCCGGCCGCGTACCGCAGGGCGGTGGACTGGAGCGCCGGATCAGGCATATCGGGCCTCCCAAAGCTGACGGAGCTTTTTCAGCCCGTCGTGCATCCGGGCCAGTGCGGTGTTGAGCGGGCAGCCCAGTGCGGCCGCCACTTCGCGGAACGTCTTACCATCCAGGACCCGTGCCAGAATCACTTCGCGCTGGGGTCCGGGTAGCAGCGTAAGCAATTCGCGGACCCGACGGGCGTCGTCCGCGGTGTCGGCCCGCTGATCGGCCGGCCCGTCGCCGACCAGCCCGAGCAGGACCAGCGGGTCGGCCTGCGTCGGGACGCGCTTGGCCTTGCGCTTGAGCAGCATGGCCTGCCGGTAGGCGATCGTGAACAGCCACCCGCGGAACGTGTCGGCCGCGACCGCGTCGAGGTTCCGGAGCGCCTGGACGAACGTTTCCTGGAGCGCGTCCTCGGCCGCGTGGTGGTCCTTGAGTACGCCGATCAGGAAGCGGAACACCGGCTCCTCGTAACGGGCGAACAGGGCTTCCAGCGCCCCGGAGTCGCCCGCCTGAAACCGGCGGAGGAGGTCCGTGTCGGTGTCACTTGCTGCGACCATTCGTTCGTGCCCCTGCGGATCGCTGTTCCCGGTCCCGCTCACGAACGCATCCTCTTGTCACCCTTCGCGAACTTTTGCCCGCCCCGCTTCTTTTTCCGGTCGTCCTCGTCGTCCTCGTCCTCGTCTTCGTCGTCATCATCGTCTTTCTTGCCGTCCGCCTCTTCCTCGTCGGTGGACCCTTCGACTTCTTCGAAGCCGGCTTTCACTTCGGGGTTCTGGAGCATCACGATCGCGTAGATGCCGACCAGGAACGGGACGATGCCCATGACCGCCCCGACCATGGCCCACGGGTACGACGCCAGCTCTTGCATCTGACTGGCGCAGAAGCACAGCATCGCCCCCCAGAAGAAGGCGGTGACCCCGATGGTCATCTGGATGATGGCCTCTTCGGTTTCCTCTTCGCCCGGCGGGGCGTCGTTGAAAATGAGCGGGAAGGCGCCCGCAACAAGGATGAACAGCCCGATGATGCCGGTGGCCAACCCCGCGAGCGTGAGCAGGTTGCTGGGCATGACCAGCAGCGACATGGCCGGGCCGCGGGCGCTCTTCTTGTGCTTGTCCTGGATCTCGTTGAACGACGGCTTGTTCCGCTCTGCCTGTTCCTTTTCCGCCTCGGTCTCGGCGATGACGCCGTACCCCTTTTTGACCGATTCGGCGTCCTCGTCGTCGTCGACGAACGGTTTGGGCTTCGGCGGCTCGGGCTTCTTCGGCTCGTCCACGAGCTTGAGCGTGCCGGCGGCCGCGCCGCCGGGTTCCGGGACGAACGCTTGGCCGCACTTGGGGCAGTTCACGGACTTGCCGACCGCGATCCGGCTGGAGGTTTTCAGCACGACCCCGCACGCGGGGTTGGTACACGTGTACGACACGGACATTCGGCACTCCCGCGGCGAACCAGCACGACGTCGACAACAATACATGAGCGAGAAATGGCAGCGCAGGATCATCCTAACTCATCGCGGCGGTAGAAACCAGCGGCTACCGGAGATCGGGATTTGCGGCCCGCAGCGCGCGGAGCGCGACGCGAAGGGAATCGAAGGCCATTTCCTCGTCCGGTACGTCACCCAGGCGGCGCCATTCGATGCTGCGGACCGCGTCCAGGGCGGCGGCGCGTTCGGGATCGACCGCTTCCGCCGAAAAGTATAGGTCCACGACCGGGTAGAGCACCTCGCGGTAGGGGTAGAGGTTGGGGAACGAGGTGACGAACCGCAGGTTGTGCAGTTCGAGCCCGACTTCCTCGCGGACCTCGCGCCGGGTGCCCTCTTCGGCCGACTCGCCGAAATCGAGGAACCCGCCGGGCACGCCGAACTTCCCGGCGGCGGGATCTTTCTCGCGGCGGATGAGCAAAATCTGGCCATCTGACCGGAAGATGAACGCCGCGCCCGCGACGGTGGGGTTGAAGAAGAACGTGAACCCGCACCCCGGGCACTGGAGCGGGGTGTGCCCGACGTTGGCGTCCGGGCGCGGGTGGCCGCACCGCGGACAGAAGCGAAAGATCTCGGCCGGGCGCATTCGTATCCCTCCCCTGTTCCTTTCTCGAATAGGGAGAGGGAATCGAATCGCGGAGAACCCACCCCCAACCCCTCCCTGCAGGGAGGGGAGCAAACCCCTTGAGAAATGATTTGCGGATCAGACACGTTGGGCGTGTTTTGCAGAACTCCCCTCCCTGCAGGGAGGGGTTGGGGGTGGGTTCTTCGCCACACGCGCCGTTCGCCTCAACGTTTCCCCAACACCAAATCCACAACCCAGCACCCGCGAGCGTGAACCGTGTCGGCGCGGCAGTGGTTCAGGATGTCGTCGTTGTCGCAACCCGCGTCCTGAAGCGCGTCGGCGAGGATCGGCATTCGGTCGAACGCGCGGTCGTCGTAAATGCCCTGTGCGAGCGTAACGGCGGTTGACGTGCGCCAGGCGGGGGCGAATGCAACCGGGCGGAACGGGTTGCCGAAAACACAACGTGTGAGCGCCGCGAGTTGCCGTTTCTCTTCTGTTGGCTTGTTGCCCCGCGCGGAGTTGAACGGTGCCGTGGACGTTAACCGCCAGACTTTTACTGCTTCCCACACCTTGCCGCTGCAAACACCGAACAGGATGTCGTGCAGCGGCTTTGGGTCCGATTTGGCGAGTGACTGTCCGGCCATCACCCAGGCGTTCCACAAAAAATCATCTGTCGTTCCAATACCGTCGGCAAACTGCTCTGCAACTTCGACTGCTCGCTGTTGGGCGATTTGACCGATTGACGGCCAAATCCTGCGCACACAACCGACCGCGAACAGCCGGAATTTCCGCTGGCCCATTTTGGTTTGCAGCGTCGGACCGTTCCGACGTGCGTACATGAGGAGGTTAAGTGGGTTTTGTGCCGACAACCACTCCTCTTCCGTCATCGCCGCGGCCTCACGAGTTCAGCGGCTTGCCGGCCCACGCCATCCGCGCGGCCTCTCCAACGGCCTCGCTCAGGGTCGGGTGCGCGTGCGTGCAGCGGGCGATGTCCTCCGCGCTGCCCTTGTACTCCATAATCGTCACGCACTCGGCGATCAGGTCGGACGCCCGCGGGCCGAGGATGTGAACGCCGAGCACGCGGTCGGTCTTCGCGTCGGCGAGCACCTTCACGAAGCCGTCGCGCTCGTCCATCGCCTGCGCCCGCCCGGTCGCGGCGAACTTGAACTTGCCCACCCGGTACTCGACGCCCTTTTCCTTCAACTGCTCTTCGGTGAGGCCCACGCTGGCCACTTCCGGCCAGGTGTAGATGACGCTCGGGATCGCGTCGTAGTTGACGTGCGGCTTCATCCCGGCGAGCGTCTCGGCGAACACCACGCCCTCCTCGCTCGCCTTGTGGGCGAGCATCGGGCCGGTGACGAGGTCGCCGATCGCGTACACCCCGGGGACGTTGGTGCGGTAGTGCGCGTCGATCTCGACGCGGCCGCTCTTGGGGTCGTACTTCACGCCGGCTTCGTCCAGGCCGAGCCCCGCGGTGTACGGCCGCCGCCCGACGGACACCAGCACCCGGTCGCCGGTGACCTTGATCTCCTTGCCGTCCTTGCCCTGCGCGGTCACGGTGACCGAGTCGCCCTCGACCTTCGCGCCGGTCACCTTCGTTTCGAGGTGGAACTCGAACCCCTGCTTCACGAGCAGTTTGTGGACCTCGTTCGCGATCTCGCCGTCGCTGATCGCGAGGATGCGCGGCAGGAACTCGATGACCGTGACCTTCGCCCCGAGTCTTTTCCAGACCGAGCCGAGTTCCAGCCCGATGTACCCGCCGCCGACGATGATGAGGTGCTTGGGCACCGGGTTGAAGTTCAGCGCCTCGGTGCTGCCGACGACGTACTTCCCGTCGAACTTCAGGAACGGGAGTTCGATGCTCTCGCTGCCGGTGGCGAGCAGCACGTTCTTCGCTTCGAGCGTGCTCTTCGCGCCGTCCGCGGCAGTTACCTCGACCTTGTTGCCCTTCAACAGCTTGCCCGAGCCGTAAACGGGTGTGACGCCATACTTCTTGAACAGGAACGTGACCCCGCCGGTGAGGTCGCCGACGACCTTGTCCTTGCGCTTGAGCATGGTGTCGAGGTCGAGCGCGACGCTCCCGACCTTCACCCCGTGCCGCGCGAGCTTGTGCAGCGTGTGTTCGTAGGCCTCCGACGAGTCGAGCAGCGCCTTCGACGGGATGCAGCCGACGTTGAGGCACGTTCCGCCGAGCGCCTTGTTCGACCGCTTCTCGACGCACGCGGTCTTGAGCCCGAGCTGCGCCGCCCGAATGGCCGCCATGTACCCGCCGGGTCCGCCGCCGATCACCACGAGGTCGTAGCTGTCCGCCATCGAATGCCCCAACAAAAAGATTGATGGCCACAAAAAAGCACAAAGGGCACAAAAGGAAACCAAGACAGAGAGAGACCGTTTCTCTCTCTTCGCTTACTTTTGTGCCCTTTGTGCTTTTTTGTGGCCAATCTGGATTTCAAACTTCAAACAGGATGCGTTCCGGGTTCTCCACGCAGTCCTTGATGCGCACGAGGAACTGCACCGCTTCGCGGCCGTCGATCAGCCGGTGGTCGTAGCTGAGCGCCAGGTACATCATCGGCCGGACCACGACCTGATCGTTCACCACGACGGCGCGCTTCTGGATGCTGTGCATGCCCAGAATCGCCACCTGCGGCGGGTTCAGGATCGGCGTGCTCATCATCGACCCGAAGATGCCGCCGTTCGTGATGGTGAACGTGCCGCCTTCGAGGTCGGCGTAGGTGATTTTGCCGTCGCGGGCCTTCTTCGCCACGGCCGCGATCGACTTCTCGATGTCGGCGAACCCCAGCTTGTCCACGTCGCGGATCACCGGCACCATCAGCCCCTTCTCGGTGCTGACCGCGACGCCGATATCGTAGAAGTGCTGGTGGACGATCTGGTCCCCGTCGATGCGGGCGTTCACGAGTGGGAACGACTTCAGCGCCTCCACCGCTGCCTTGGCGAACACCGACATGAACCCGAGCTTCACCCCGAACTTCTTCTCGAACTTGTCGTTGTACTTCGCGCGAAGGTCTTGAATCGCGGTCATGTCGGCCTCGTTGAACGTGGTCAACGTGGCCGTGGTGTTTTGGCTGTCGAGCAGCCGGTTGGCGATGGTCTTGCGGATCTTCGACATCGGCTCGCGCGTGACGCGCTCGCCCGGCGCCCGCGGGGGCGCGCTGGGGGCGGCCGGAGCCGGCTTCGCTTCCGCCGCGGTCCGGCCGTTCGTATCGGGCGCCTTGGCGGTCGTGGCCGCGACGGCGTCTTCTTTCAGGATGCGCCCGTTCGGCCCCGTCCCCTTCACGTCCGCGGCGCTCACGCCCGCCTCGGCCAGCACGCGCGCCGCTGCCGGCGACGGGATTGCCCCGTCTTTGGACACGGGCGCCGCCGCGGCCGCTTGCGGTTTCGCCGGCGCGGGGGCTGCCCCGGCCGCGGGCGCCTTCGCGTCGGTGTCGATCTGGGCGACGGCGGCGCCGACCGGGAGCGTCTCGCCCTCTTTCACCAGGTGCTTGACCACCCCGGCGGCCGGGGCGACCACTTCCTGAGAAGCCTTGTCGGTGCCCATCTCGAAGAGCGGCTCGTCGGCCTTCACGAACGCCCCGTCCGGCTTGAACCAGCGGTTCAGTGTGCCCTCGGAGATCGATTCGCCGCCCTTCGGCATCACCACCTGCTCGATTGCCATTCGCGACCCCTGTATGAAGACGCCCACGGACGCATCCGTGGGCGCGGCGCACGCTCACCCGCTACCAATTTTACTCAGGCCCCCGGCGCGCCGGCTTTCACGCCGGTTATCGCGGTCTTGTCTTCGGCGGCGCCGGTGTGCCCGTTCGCGTGCGCGCCGTTGATCGTGGTCGCGGCGGTCTTCCACCCGACCCAGCCCGGCCCGATCGGCCCCGACGGCGTCGGCGCGAACGCCGCGTCGACAAGCAGCTTCTGCTCCAGCTCGTGAACGTGGTGCGAGCCGGTGGCGGGGCTGGCGCTGGCGTCGCGGCCGACGTACTCGAACGGGAAGCTCATGGCCCGCAGCCGCGGCTCCACGAACGACCAGCCGCCCATGTTCTGGGACTCTTCCTGCACCCAGAGGAACTCGCGGGCGCGGCGGTACTTGCTCAGCGCCGCGGAGAGCTGTGCCTCCGGCCACGGGTACAGTTGTTCCAGTCGCAGGATCGCGACCGCCTGCGTTTTCAGCTCCTCACGCTTTTTCACGAGGTCGTAGTAGACCTTGCCCGAACATACCAGCACGCGGGTGACGAGGTCCGCGCTGCCTTCGTGCGAGGGGGAACCCCCCGCGGGTTCCCCCTGCGACCCCCTCCGGTCGTCGTCGAGCACCTCGCGGAAGTGGGTGCTTCCGGCGAACTCGCTCACCGGCGACACGGCCGCGGGCAGGCGCAGGAGACTCTTGGGCGTCATCACCACGAGCGGCTTGCGGAAGCCCCGTTTCACCTGCCGCCGGAGGAGGTGGAAGTACTGCGCCGGGGTGGTCGGGTACGCGACCTGGATGTTGTCCTCGGCGCACATCTGGAGGAACCGCTCCAGGCGCGCGGAAGAGTGTTCCGGCCCCTGGCCCTCGTAGGCGTGGGGGAGCAGCAGCACCAGGCCGCTGGACCGGTTCCACTTCGACTCGCAGGACGTGAGGAACTGGTCGATGATGACCTGGGCGCCGTTGGCGAAGTCGCCGAACTGCGCCTCCCACATCACCAGCGATTCGGGATCGTCGAGCGAGTACCCGAACTCGAAACCCATCACCGCGGCTTCCGACAGCGAGCTGTCGATCACGTCGAACGGCGCCTGCTTCGGGTCGAGGGTCGTGAGCGGGTAGTAGTCGTACCCGGTCTCGTAATCGACCACCACCGCGTGCCGCTGCGTGAACGTCCCGCGGCGGCTGTCCTGACCGCTGAGCCGCACGGGGACGCCTTCCAGCACGAGCGAGCCGATCGCGAGCGCCTCGCCCGTCCCCCAATCGACGCTGCCCCGCTTCTTGATGTTCTCGGACCGGGTGAGCAGGATCTTCAACAGGTTCGGGTGGACGGTGAACCCGTCCGGGAACGTGCCGAGGGCGGTCCCGATGCGGTCCAGAACGGCGTCCCCGATGCCGGTGGCGACCGGGTCGTGCGAGTAGCGGTTGGTGAACCCCTTCCAGCGCCCGGAGAAGCCCTCCATCCCGCGCTTCTTGGTCTCGCCCTTCTTCACCATCTCCTTGACCTGCTGGTGCGCCGCCTCGAGCTGGCTGCGGTACGCCGCGGCGACCGCCTCGGCGTCGCGCAGGGACTCGGAGAGCTTCTGGTCGAACTCGCGCACGATGTCCGCGACCACGGCCTCCGTGACGCTCGGGTCCTCGGTGGCGCCGGCGAGCTTCGCCGCGTAGATGGTCGAGAGCGGCTTCTTCTGCGCGATCACCTTGGCCTGGAGGGGCTGCGTGTAGCCCGGGTTGTCGCCCTCGTTGTGCCCCCACCGGCGGTAGCACACGAGGTCGATCACCACGTCGCACTTGAACTGCTGGCGGAACTCCAGCGCGAACTCCGCGGCGGCGACGCACGCCTCCGGGTCCTCCGCGTTGACGTGCAGGATGGGCGCCTGGATGAACTTCGCGATGTCGGTGCAGTACTGCGTGCTGCGGCTGTCGCGCGGGTTGGTGGTGAACCCGATCTGGTTGTTCACCACGACGTGGATGGTGCCGCCGGTGCGGTACCCGGCGAGGTTCATCAGGTTGAACGTCTCCATGATGACGCCCTGGCCCGCGAACGCCGCGTCGCCGTGGATGAGCACGGGCACGCCGGTGACGCGCTCCTTGTCGCCGTGCCTGCGCTGCTTGGCCCGCACCCGGCCCTCGACCACCGGGTTCACGATCTCCAGGTGGCTCGGGTTGGGGGTGACGGAGAGGTGGACCGTACCGCCGTCGGCCGTCTCGACGTCCGCCGAGAACCCGAGGTGGTACTTCACGTCGCCGTCGCCGTCGTGCGTCGAGAGCGGGAGGTAGTTGTCCTCGAACTCGTTGAAGATCTCGCTGAACGGCTTGTGCAGCGTGTTGGCGAGCACGTTCAGGCGGCCGCGGTGGGCCATCCCGATGACCACCTCTTTCACCCCGAGCGACGGCCCCTTCTCGATGATCGCGTCGAGCACCGGGATGAGGGTCTCGCCGCCCTCGAGCGAGAACCGCTTCTGGCCCACGTACTTGGTGTGCAGGAACTTCTCGAACAGCTCGGCCTGGTGCAGGGTGAGCAGGATGCGGTACTTCTGCCGCAGCTTCAGCATCGGCCGGTTGCAGGTCGGTTCCAGCCGGGAGGCGATCCAGGAGCGCACGTCGAGCGAGTCGATGTGCATGTACTCGATGCCGGTGGTGCCGCAGTAGGTGGCTTTGAGGGTGGTGAGCAGGTCGCGAAGGGTGGCCGGGCCGTTCAGCCCGTAGTACATGCTGCCGTCGATGGTGCGATCGAGGTCGGCTTCCGAGAGCCCGAAGTTCTCGAGTTTGAGAAGGGGGCAGGGCGGGGGCGGGTCACTGGCGAGCGGGTTCACGTCGGCCTGGAGGTGTCCGGCCTGTCGGTACCAGAACACGAGCCGCGTGACGCCCGTTTGCACCCGAAGGTCGGCCGAACTCGCGGCCCCGCTTCCACTTCCGCCGGCCGGCGCGGCCCCGCCGGGGAGCGTGCCGGCGAACTGCATTCCCGCGAAGAACGCCTGCCACGTCTGGTCGACCGAGTTCTTGTCTTGCTGCCACCGGCGGAACTGTGCTTCGACGTATTCGCCGTTCTCGCTGAACATTACAAGCTCCGGTGGGCACGCACGGGCGGCAGGAGGGAGAGGTAAAGTTACTGATAGCGGCGCGCGCGCCCCGGACAAGGCAGGCGGCCTGCAACCATTATACCGACGAGTCCCCGTGCCGTTTCTTGCGCGCCGGTGCCAACTTTCGTCGCCATTCGAGCCCGTTGTCGATGGTGCCCGACTCGTGAGCGCCGTGAAAGGGCCGCTTCCCGTCGCCGTTTTGCTGAGGCCGTGCCCGGTCGGACCGATTCCCCGTCTGCGTTGCTGATAAACTGGGACCGCTGGCGAAGACACTGTTGAACCGTTCGGCGGTATCGCGCCGTTTAACCGGGGGAAACATGAGCCTGGCCATAGAGACCCATCGACTGGCCCGTGACTTCGGCGATTTTCGTGCCGTGGACGGCCTCGACTTGCGGGTGGAAGGCGGAACCTTCTACGGGTTCCTGGGACCGAACGGCGCCGGTAAGTCGACGACCATCAAGATGCTCACCGGTTTGCTCGCCCCGAGCGCGGGCTCCGTGCGCGTGCTCGGCCGGGACATGAGTGACCACGTGCAGGCGCTCGACGCGCGGCGGCACATCGGGGTGATCGCCGAGAACCTGTCCCTGTTCGACAACCTGACCGCCCGCGAGTACCTGACGTTCGTCGGCCGGATGCACCTGATGCCCCGGGCCACGGTCCGCGCCCGGGCCGACGAACTGCTCGACCTGCTGGGGCTGGCCGACGAGGGGACGAAGCTCTCCCTTGAATACTCGCACGGGATGAAGAAGAAGCTCGCGCTGGCCGCGGCACTGCTGCCGAACCCGGACCTGCTGTTCCTGGACGAACCGTTCGAGGGGGTGGACGCGATCACCTCTCGGGTGATCCGCGACTTACTGGCCGGGTTCGTGGCCCGCGGCTCGACGGTGTTCCTGACCTCGCACGTTCTGGAGATCGTGGAGCGGCTCTGCACGCACGTGGGGATCATTGCGGGCGGTCGGCTGGTCGAGCAGGCGTCTTTGGAGTTGATCCGCCAGGGCGACACGCTGGAGAACCGGTTCATCCAACTGGCCGGTGCGGACGCGGTTGCGGCGCCGAAACTCGCCTGGCTGGAGGTTGCCCAGTGAACACCGAGCAGTTTCGCGCGTTCCTGTGGCTCCGCTGGCGGCTGCGGGTGAACCAGTTCCGGAAGGCCGGCCCGATCAACCTGGTCATCTTCTTCGTGTTCGCGGCGCTTGCGCTGTGCGCCGCGCTCGGTCTGTTCGTGGCCGGGTTTTTCGTCGGGTTTCAGACGCTGCCTTCTGCGTCCCCGGCGGTGCGGTTGGTCGTGTGGGCCGGGGCGGGGGCCGTTTTCCTGTTCTTCTGGGTGATCGGCCTTCTGAGTGACCTCCAGCGCGCCGAAGGGGTGGTGCTCGACCGGGTGCTCCACCTGCCGGTGTCCCCGGCCGGAGCCTTCCTGATCAACTACCTTAGCTCACTGTTCAGCGTAAACCTGGTCGTGTTCGTGCCCGGTATGGTCGGGCTGATCCTCGGTCAGGTGTGCGCCGGGTCACTGGCCGCGCTGCTGGCGTTGCCACTGCTCGCCGCGTTCGTCCTGGCGGTGACGGCGGTCACGTACCAGTTTCAGGGCTGGCTCGCGGCGCTGATGGTGAACCCGCGCCGGCGGCGGACGATCGTCATGGCCCTGACCGCCGGGTTTATCATGCTGGCTCAAGTGCCGAACATGCTGAACGTGACGCGCCCCTGGGCCGATCGAACTGGGGCCGCGGATCAGCGGAACCAGCCTCAGCCCAAGCCCGATCTGACGCCGGAAGAACGAGCGCAGTGGGAGGTTGAACAGAAACAGAAGCGTGACGAAAAGAGGCGCGAGTCGCGGGACCGCACGGCCGGCGTGGTTCGGACCGTTTGCACCGTGTTCCCGCCGGGTTGGCTGGCACTCGGGGCGGCGGATCTCGGTCACGGTGCCGTGGCGCCGGCCCTTCTTGGGACGGCCGGGTTAGGGCTGATTGGGGGCGTGAGCCTGCGACGCGCGTACCGGACAACGCTCCGGCTCTACACGGGAGCGTTCACCGGATCGCGGCGGACGGAGGTGGCCCGGCCGGCGCCCGCCGACCCAAACCGGCTGCGGCTGACGGAGTGGCGGTTCCCGTGGGTTTCCGAGCACGCATCGGCGGTCGCCACCGCGGCGTTCCGGGGGCTGCTGCGGGCGCCCGAGGTGAAGATGGCCATTCTGACGCCGCTGATCCTGTTGTGTGTATCGCTCGGCGGCGCGATGAGTTCTCGGGCGGTGGTGCCGAGCGAGTACCGCCCGCTGCTGGTCCTCGGGGGCGGGGTGCTGGTGCTGGTGCTGTGCGGGCTCCAACTCGTGGGAAACCAGTTCGGTTACGACCGCGCCGGGTTCCGGGCGTACGTGCTGTCCCCCGCTCCGCGGCGCGAGATCCTGTTGGGCAAGAACCTGGCCGTCGCTCCGATCGGGTTGGGGCTGAGCGGGGTGATGGTGGCGATCGTCGGGGCCGTCTACCCGATGCGGGCGGACCATTACCCGGCGGTCTTCGCCCAGTTGGTCGCCGCGTACCTTCTGTTCTGTCTCCTGGCGAACGCGCAATCCATCCTGGCCCCGTTTCCGATGGCGGCGGGGACGCTCCAGCCGACGCGGGTCAAGTTCGGGCCGGTTCTGCTCCAACTGGTGCTGATGTCGGTGCTCCCGCTGGTACTGCTGCCGGTGCTGGTGCCGCTCGCGGCCGAAGTGCTGTTGGCCGAACTGGCCGACGTGCGCGGGTACCCGGTGTCGCTGCTCCTGTCGCTCTTCGTTCTGGCCGTGACGGGGCTCGTCTACCGGGTTGTGTTGTCGTGGGAGGGGCACTGGCTCGCGACGCGGGAGCGGGCGATTCTGGCTGTGGTAACCGACACGGGCGCGTGAACCTCGCTCGGTTCGTCCTCGGCCAGAATGGCCCTTCCCGTCTTTTGTTGGTTCCGCTAGCTGTGCGGCTGTGAGCCTTGAACTGGTGCCGTCCCGCCGTCGTCTCGTTTCCGCACCTCCGCCATCGGTCACAATCTCCCATGTTCAGCCCCGGGCTGCGTGCCGCCCGGGCTGAACACGTCCTCAAGCACGGTGCTGCAACGGCTTGCTATTACACGTGTGCGTTTTTAGATTCGAGAAAATCGTTGATTTGTGCGATGTGATAGGGTATGTCACTTGATAATGGATGATAATCGCACGGCGGCTAAAGCTATGGCCGGTAACTGACGGCGGTGGGCCGTTCGACCGCTGTCGTTGACGGCCCCGCTGCATCTACCAGCAAGGTCACAACTCATTCGAGTCGAGCAGCGGCATGAAACGACACTGGTTTTTACTTGCTCTCGTATTCGGTTGTGCTCAGGGTGCCACCGCTGGCGAAGTCGAGGACCTGCTCACCCGCGTTCGGGCCGGGCAAGCGGAGTTACGCAATTGGGAGTTGGAAATCCCGGCGGTCCAAGCCGAACGCGAGTTTACTATCCGCGGGAAGACCGATAAGAGCACGTTCGCCACTTTTCACCATGAGCGCTCCACCCTTGTGGCATTAGGAACACGCCGATACTGCCTGACCCCGAACGAGGCATTCGTTGTCGAAAAGACGCCGGCCTCCGGCCAATACGCCCTCGTCTTCCAAAGCGCAAACAAGCCGGAGGAGCTTTTTCACACGACTGCCGGCAAAAGTCACCTGTTGTTCCGTCCGCTCACTGCTGCCGTTCAATCGAGCACCGTACTGGGCGTCCTCGACCGCGCGGGGTTCAAGGCGGAGTCGGTCACTCGCGGCGAGGCTGGCCTGGTAACGCTCCGCTACTCTCGTCCCCTCCCCGGTCAAGGGGAGGGTGGGGTTGATCGGGGGGCGCTGACGTTTTCGACAGACAACCACTACCTGCTCACCCGATTTGAGTACGAGTTGATTACGAAGGCGGGGGATACGTCGTCGCTCTACCGCGGTGTGGTGACTCGGAAGTTCACCTCCCGAAATGGGCGACCCGTTGTGACGGAAGTGAGTCAGGTGCTCTCCTCAACTCCCGCCGCCACGAGCGACAACACGACCAAGGTTCGGTACACGTACCCCGCACAAGGCGCCTCCCCGGACGAGTTTCGGCTGGAGCATTACTTGCCTCCGCCGCCGGTTCTCGACGTTTACAAAGACCGCCCCCCGTTCAACTGGCGCTTGTGGGGCGGAATCGGCGTGTCCTGCATCGCTCTTTCCGTCCTTCTGACGTGGTGGGTTCGTCGCAAACGGTCGCAAGCGTAAGGGGGGGGGCCATGCGCAAACGCTCCGCATTCACGCTGATTGAGATCCTGGTGGTGATCGCCATCATCGCCGTCCTCATCGGCCTCCTGCTCCCGGCGGTGCAGAAGGTGCGCGGCGCGGCGGCCCGGACACAATGTGCTAACAACCTCAAGCAGATCGCTATTGCCTGCCACAACTACGAATCGGCCCGTGGCGCGTTGCCCCCCGGTGACATCCCGCCCCCCGACCCGTTGTACTTCCTGAACGCGCACGTCGCGCTGCTCCCCTACCTCGAGCAGGACGCGGTGTACCGGCAAGCGCAAGCCGACTGTGCGAGCATGCCCATCACCCACCTCGCCCCGCCGCACGTCGGGCTGCGGACGCTGGTGAAAGCCTATCAATGCCCGGCGGACGATCGGCAGGGGTGGCTGCACCGCACACCAAACGGTGTTGTCGTGGCCCTCACCGGCTACCTCGGCGTTTCCGGTGTCGGCGACGAGAAAAGCCCGTCGGGGGTGATTTACAGCGGGTCGAGTACGCGCATCACCGACGTGACCGACGGCACGACCAACACGCTGCTCTTCGGCGAGCGCCCGCCAACGCCGGACTACTTGTGCGGTTGGTGGTACATGGGTTACGCACACACCGCGAGTGAGGCCTTCCTCCCCGTGCAGGCGTTGCGTGGCGAACCTGAAGTGAGCTCACTCGGAGCGGCGTACCGGTCCTGCGGTCCCGGCCCGTATTCGTTCACGGATGGCGACCTGACGAGCGTTTGCCACGCCTACCACTTCTGGAGCCGACACTCGGGCGGGGCACACTTTGCGTTCTGCGACGGGTCCGTGAAGTTCGTCCGGTACGAGGCCGACGCGATCCTGTCGGCTCTCGCCACGCGGTCCGGGGGAGAGACCGTCTCTGCTCCGGATTGACTACCGTTCGGTGTGTGGCAGTGATGGAGTGGCTCTTGCATTGAGCTGGTTCGGCGGTGGTGCCGCGTACCCCGCTCCCTGGCGGTCTCGTCAGAACGCGGTACCATCACCGGGCACTACTTCTTCTCGCCGCTCTTCGGTTCCGCGTCGGGCGGCAGGGCGGCTTTCAGCAGCGTGCCGTTCTTGCCGTTGTACACGCGAACGGTGCCGTCCTCGCACCCGCTCACGACCACCTCGCCATCGGGGCTCGCGCTGACCGCGTACACGAAGTCGCTGGCCCCCGGGAACGATCGCACGTTGCCGCCGTTGTCCGCGTTCCACATGCGGACGCTCGCGTCCCCGCTGCCGGTCACGAACTGGGACGTTTTGCCCACGAACGCGAGGGCCGTTACCTGCTTCTGGTGCCCCTGCATGTCGCGGATCTTCTCGCCCTTCTCGTAATCCCACACCTTCACGAAGTTGTCGGCCCCGCACGATGCGAGCTTTTTCCCGTCGGGGGTCCAGCCAACGCCCATGACGTGGTGCGTGTGGCCCTCGAACGATTTCACGAACTTGGCCGGCTGCCCCACTTCGGCGGGTAACTCGAACACCTTGACGAACTTGTCGGCGCCGCCGGTGGCGAGCAGCTTGCCGTCCGGGCTGAACGTGACCCCGAACACCGTGTCGCTGTGGCCCGCTTTGATTTCCGCGAACAGCTTCGCGGTGCCGGCGTCGAACACCTTGATCTCGCCGTCCTCGGTCGGCGCCCCGCCGCCGGTGGCGAACCGCTTGCCGTCGGCCGAGTAGGCGATCGTGCACACGCGGTCCACGAACCCGCCGACGCGCTGCCGGGGTTCGCCCTTCGCGACGTCCCAGAGCGTCAGCTCCTGGAAGCTGCCGGTGGCGAGCGTCTTGCCGTCGGGGCTGAACGCCATCGACTCCACGAGGGAGATGTGCGCCGCCTTCGCGGGCTTCCTGTCCGGGGTCTTGAGCTGCGGGTCGAAGAGGGACGTGGCGTAGGCCCACTCGGTCTTATCCTTGTCGCCCTTCTTCGCGGCCGGAACCGTCTTCAACTCGAAGAGGTGAACTTGGTTCCCGCGGCTGGCGGCGATGCTCTTGCCGTCCGGCGCCACCGCGACCGCCCGCACCGGTTTCACCAGCACCGGCGGCAAGTTCACGAGCGGCCGCTCCTTGACGCGCACGCTGGTCGGGGCCTTCGCGCCCTGGTCGATCCACAGTTTGATGAGCGAAAGCTCCTGTGAGTTGAGCGGCTCGTCGGTTTTGGGCGGCATCATCGGCTGTTCGAGGCGGGCGCACGCGCGGAAGAAGAAGCTCTCGTCCGCCTTGCCCGGGACGATGATCTTCGCCCCGCGCTTGCCGCCCTTCATCACCTTCTCGTAGGTGCTCATGTCGTACTTGCCGCGCAGGGTGCCGCCGGCGTGGCACGTCATGCACTTGTTCTCAAAGATCGGCTCGATGTCCTTGGCGTACTCGACCGGCTCCTTGCGCTTCAGGTCGACGGTCGGGATCGGCGGGTACAGGTCGTCTTTCTTGTCCTGCGCGTCGCTCCGGGCGACGAGCAGCACGAACACGAGCGCAGCGAGCCGGCGCATTGAGAGGGTTCCTTTGCGGTTGAATTGGTCGGAAGAACCCCGCTCCAATTCTTTCTCGGAGGGGGGTGAGCTTTATTACTTCGCCAGGTTGAAGCTGACTTTGTTCTCGTAGGTAACGGGGTGTTTCCCGCCATAGAGGGCCGTGACCACGACGGTGCCGGCCAGTGCGCCGGGCTTGGCGTCGGGAGCGGTCTTGAGCAGCAGCTTCACCTCGTCCTTGCCCGCGGCAATCACAACGTCTGTCGCGGTCACCCCGGTCGCGTCCTTTGCGGGCACGAACGACACCTTGTACTCGCCCGCGAAGTCGTGGAGCCGCTCCACCTTGATCGGCAGATCGGTACTCGTGCCGAGTTTGAGCGTGTTGTTCGGCAGCGGCCCGGTGGTGAACCGCCCGAGAGCCGACGGCACCACGAGGACCGTGATCGGCGTGCCGAACGCCTCCGCGGGAACGTTCGGCTTTTGTTTCGCCGTTGGATCTTTTGCAAACGCCACCGGGGCCGTGCCGCGGAAGACGATCGTATACGTGCCCGGCACGCTGCCGGTCTTGGCGTCGATGTTCACCAGCACGTCCGGCTTGTCTTTTGTCGGCTGGGTCGCGAACTGGACCGCCACCGGCTGACCTTGCTGGTTCTGCGCCAGCGGCTCGGCCGTCAGTGTGACGTTCGGCTTCTCGGGGACCGTCCAGCTCACCTTCACCGGCACGGTCGCCTTGTCTCCCTGCCGCAGCACGACGACGGGGCCGTTGACCTTCTCTTCCTTGTCTTTTCCGCTTGCGGGCTTGACGACCGCATTGGGGATGTCCGCTTTGATGCTGAAAGGCGCCTTCTCGGCACGTATCGCGACGACCAGCGACTGGTCGAGTTTGGCGAGTACGGGCACGTTTTGGTCCGGCTGGTTCGTGCCCCACACGACCGAGGCTGGGCGCGCGACCCGTTCGAGCTTTTTGCCGGCGGCGTCGGTACCCGTGAGTTTGACCGTGACTGCGGCGTTCGCCGGAGCGGCGCCGGGCGCGACATCGAGCACCAGCACGCCCCAGCGCGCCGCCGGGCCAATGGTGAGCGGCTGAGCGGTTACCCCCGCGGGGAGGCCTTCAACCGTGACCCCGATCGCGCCGCTGTAGCCGTCGGTGCGGTGGGCGAACACGTGGTACGCCTGCGTCCCGCCCTGCCATGCCGAGGAGCCGGTCTGGTAGAAGCGGCTGTACGGCATCACCACCGCGCGGAAGTCCGGGAGCGGTTGCCCGATGCGCAGCCGGTAGGCCGCCGTCGGGCCGTTCAAGTAGCTCGACTCGCGGCAGCCGATCGCGATCAGGTATCTGCCGTCCTCGGGCGCGGTGAACTGGTACGGGGCCGGGTCCGTGGTGCGGGTGTAGAACCCGGATGGGTGGAGCGTGTCGTTGTCGTCGTCCTGATCGCCGCTGAGGTCGCGCTTCGGGTCTTTGCCGTCGCGGACCGAGAAGAAGAAGTCGCCGCTCGCCCCGATCCGCTCCGCGGCGAGGTCGATGGTCACCTTCTCGCCCTTCTTCGCGACGAACGCGACCCAGTCGCGCTCGCCCCTCCTGGCGAGGAACCCGGCGACCTCACCCGGCGTCGGGACGACTTCCGCAGCGTCCGGCCCGCCGGCAGACTTTGTCTTTACGGTCAGCTTGTCGCGGGCGAAGTAAATCGTGACCGGGTTCGACGTGCCGTTCGGCCCTTTCAGACTGTACCCGAAGCCGTCCTGAAGGGCGCAGGTCGGTTCGACGTGCGCGCGGCTCGCGAGCTGGGTGACCGCGGCGGGGACGCCCGGCGGGGTGACCGACACGGTGAGCTTTTCGAGCGCGCGGCCGTCCGCGGTGTATTCCGTCGGTTGGCCGCCGGGCAGGTTGCGGCCGTACAGCGTCACCGGAGTCGGCTTGCCGGGTTCGACCACGGGCGGGAACACCGCGTCGATCCACGGGGCGGCGCTCACGGTGAGGCGGTAAACGTAGTCCGGGCCGCCGGCAGTGTATGTGAACTGGAACAGCCGGATCAGGTATTCGCCGTCGGCGGGGAGCACCACGTCGGTGAGGGCGTCCGACTCGCGGTAGTTGCGGCTGGTGGCAAGTTTGCGGCCGGTGGCCTCGTAGACCTCGATCATTGGCGTGGCCTTGCTGTCGACGCTGGTCGCGAGGCACGAGACCAGAACCCGCTGCCCCTTCTTTCCGGCGAACGTGGTGTAATCGACGTCCGTCGGGTTCGCGATGACTCCGTTGACGGTGGTGCCGATTTCGATCTTTTGCGCGTCCGGAACGTCGTTGTTCGGTTCCTTCTCGTTCACCTCGGGTAAATCGCCGACGACGAACGAGCGCGGGTTGCTCGCCCCCCACTTGCCCACGACCCGCAAGTCGTACACGCCGGGCGGCACGTCGGCCGCGGCCGTCACTTTGAACGTGTGCGGGCCGGCGGGGTTGGTCTTCGGCGGCGGGGTGGTCTTTTTCGGGTCTTTGGGGTCCGGTGTTGGTTCCGTGGGCGGCTTGATCCACTCGCCCTTCAGTCCCGGGTGCGCGAACAGCAGCTTTTCGGGCTCTTCCAGGTCGGTTCCGGTGACGGTGACTTCGACCGACGCGCCGGCCCTTATGCCGGCGGGGAACACGTGCTGCACGCGGGCCGACGGGAGCCCGGGTGGGGGCTGCTGGGCCGAGAGGTTCCCGGCCATCACAGATAGGACCGCGAGGCCGAACGTGAACCGGCGCATGATGGGGGCCTCCGAAGGAGCCTGACGCGGTGGGCTGGTCGAGCGAGGGTGCGCCGGCCCGTAGGGCGGGTTCGTGCGCGGTTGGGTGGGATTACAGGGTATCGTAAACCGGCACCCGAGGGCGGTCAAGCGGCGGACCGCCGGCGCGCGTTTTCGCTTCCCGCGTTCGCGTGACATTTGGCCGTCGGCTATGATCGCGGCATGAGCGAGGAAGACGCCCTGCTGAAAGCCGTTATCGCGGACGCGGGGGACGACACCCCGCGGCTCGTGTACGCCGACTGGCTCGACGAGCACGACGCGCCGATTCAGGCGGAGTTCATCCGCACACAGTGCCGGCTCGCGAGTTGTTCTATCGCTGATCCGGAATACCCCGAGTTGCTCGAACGGGCCGCGGAGGTCGAGTTGCGGTTCGGGTTGGCGCTGCGGCTCACCGCGCCACAACTGCCGTCGGGGTTCAAGCACGAGCGCGAGTTCCGGCGGGGGTTTCCGCACTTCGCCGTCGCCGATTGGGAGGTAGATCCAGTTCCCCATCATGAAGGTCGTGTTCCGCCGGGCAACGAGCAGGTTGACCGCGTGTGTGCCGCGTTGCCCGATCTGGTTGCGAACACGACCGTTCGCCACCTCGCGCTACAACGGATGACTCCAGACGTGCTGGCACGCGTGCTCGCAGAACCGGCGGCGCGGGTGCTCACCGGTCTGACCGTCAGCCCGGTCGAGCCCGACGCCGAGGGCGGGGACGCGCTCATTCGCGTGATCGGCCGCTCGCCGGTGGTCGCGAACCTCGAACACCTGGACCTGGCCACCCCCAGCACGGTGGCCGGCTTGGCCGCACTGAACGCGAACCCCGACCGGTTCCGCACGCTCGACCTACCGGCGCTGTCCGGGCGCCGGGAAGATATTCCGGCGCTGGCGCGAGCCGCGTGGTTCCGCGGACTGCGGGACGTATTCATGAGGCGCGTGGAGCGCCCGCTACAAGGGCCGCTGCTTGTGGCGCTGGCGGGGGCGCCGCGGCTCGAATCGCTGACCGTTTGGCACCTCCAGCCGACGGCGCTCAAGGCGCTCGGGAGTGCCACCGGGTTTCCCGAACTCGCGCGGCTCACGTTCGAGTTCTGTGATGACACCGGCCGTATCGCGGCCCGGCTCGCCGGGGGCCGGTTTCCGCGGCTCGCGGATCTCACGATTTCCGGCCTGGACGACGACACGTTCGCCCCGCTGCTCGGCGCGCGGTGGTTCCCGCAACTGCACACGTTCGATTCGTCCGGCGGAAGCCTGACCGATGCGAGCGCCGCGGCTCTGTCAAAGAGCCCCGCCGCGCCCCGCTTGCGCGTGCTCAAGGTGTGGGGTAACTGGTTCACGAAGGCGGGGCTCGCCGCGCTCGGCAACGGGGCGCGGTTCCCGGCCCTCGCCGCGCTCACGCTCGACCTGTCCGTCGGCGACACGCGCGTGCGGCCGGACGCGCTGGCCCGGTTCGCGGCCGGGCTCAGCTTGTCGCGCCTTCGGTACCTGGACCTCGGCGGGTGGCCGCTCGGCGACGCCGGCGCGAAGGCCCTTGCGGCCAACCCGCACCTCGCGAACGTGACCCGCCTGCGCCTCGCGGGGTGCGGAATCGGTGACCGCGGGCTCACCGCGCTGGCCCGGTCGCGGCACCTGCAGGGCCTGCTCGAACTGAGCGTGTACAACAATACGCTGAAAAAGGCGGCGGCCCTGCTCGTTCCGGACCGGCTCCCCCGGCTCGCCGCGCTCAACCTGGACGTCAACCCGATCAGGCCCGCGGACCGCGCCGCGCTCCACCGCGCGCGCGGGTGGCTGGTGTAGCACCGAACGGAACGACCCATGAGCGATCAGGCCGCGCTGCTGGACGCGATCCGCGAGCAGCCCGACGAGGACACCCCGCGGCTCGCCTACGCCGACTGGCTCGACGAGCACGCGCCCGACGGCAAGCCGTCCCCGGCCCGCGGCCCGTCGGCGCGGGCCGATTACATCCGGGTGCAGTGCCGGCTCGCCGAGCGGCCCTACGACGACCCGGAGTACCCCGCCCTCCTCGAACTCGAAGAGGAGCTGGCCCGGTGGCTCGACGCGCACGCCGACCACACGCACCCCGAACTGCCGGCCGATCTGGAGTGGGGCCGGAGCTTCTCCTACGGCGGCGACGGCGCGTACCGCCGCGGGTTCCCGGACGAGGTCGAGTACACCGACTACGACGAGGAGCCCGAGGAGAACATCGACCGCATCACGACCGCCCTGGGGCAGGCGTTTCGGAGCGCCACCATCAGCACGCTGCGGCTCGAAGACGCCTACGGGGAAGAGGTCGCGGGCGTGGTCAACGGCCCGCTCGCGGCCCGGCTCCGCGGGCTGTCGCTGGACTACTTCGCGGACGAGGACGAGGCCGCGGCGGTGCGCGGGATCGTCGGCTCGCCGCACCTCACCAACTTGCGCCGACTGGACCTTGAGTTCGAACTCACACCGGACGAGTCGCGTGTGCTGGCGAAGGCCCCCAACCTGGGCGCGCTGGAGGCCCTGCTGCTCGGTGAGACCACTTACGCCGGCCTGAAAGCGCTGGGCGCGGCCGGGTGGTTTCGCAACTTGCGGTCGCTGTGCCTGTGGATGAACAGCCGCGACACGTTCCGCGCCCTCGGCGAGCTGCCGCCGATGCCGAACCTGGTTCACCTCGCGCTCGTGGGCGATGTCGAGCCCACGGCCGCCGCGAGCCGCCGGTTCGTCGCGTCCGACTCGTTCCCGCGGCTCGCCCGGCTGGAGCTGAACCAGCTCCGGTTGCCGCTGGACGCACTGGCACGCGCCCCGTGGCCGCTGCGGCACCTGTCGCTGGAGGGCGTGGAGCTGCGCAAGGACGGGGTCGCGGCGCTGGTCAAGGCGGGCTTCGCCGGTTCGCTCCGCGTGCTGGAGCTGAGCGGCTGCCGGGTCACGGTCGGGAGCGTCCAGGCGCTCGCCGCGGCGCCCGTGCTCGCCGGGCTGAAGCACCTGAACCTGAGCGGCAACCCGGTGGGGCCGGGCGGGCTGACCGCGCTCGCTCGCGGCCCCCACCTGCGCGGGCTGCGGCTGCTCAACCTGAACCGGTGCAACGCCCCGAAGAGCCCGCTCAACGCGAGCACCGTGCAGACGTTTCTGGCGGCGCTCGACATGCCGGAGCTGCGGCACCTGATGCTCGACGAACTGCCGGTCGGGGTGCCCGGGGCGCGGACCCTCGCGGCCGGCGGCTTCTCGCGCCTCACGAAGCTCGACCTCAACGGGTGCGGGCTGCGCGAGGCGGGGACGCGCGTGCTGTGTGAGTCCGAGGGCCTGCCGGACGTGACACTCCTCGACCTGGGGAACAACAACGGCGGCAAGGGGCCGGTCAAGCTGGCCAGTTCGAAAACGTTCCCGCGGCTCGGGTACTGCGACCTGCGCGGCAGCCGGGTCGCGAAAGAGGCCCTCGCCAAGCTCCGGAAGCGGCCCGGGCTGTGGGTGTGATCGCGCCAGCCGCCGCCGCGCCGCGCGGTAAAATTTTCTGAACGCCGGCGGTTCACGATATCCCCCTCCCGGCGCAAACGCTAAACTGCCTCCACAACCACACGCGTCTCCCGGTCCGGACGAGCACTCGCCCGGATCGCGCGTGGTACGGGGGTCGGCGCCCCCGCTCAGGATACTTGTTCCCGAGAACCGGCCCCGCGCGCCGCTCCACTGCCGCATGACGGACACCGACGCCGACGCCCTGCTCCGCGCGATCGTCTCCAACCCGGACGACGACACCGCCCGCCTCGTGTACGCCGACTGGCTCCAGGAGAACGGCCGCGCGGAGCAGGGCGAGTTCATCCGCACCCAGTGCCGGCTCGCGGCGGCCACGCCCGAGGACCCGGAGTACCCGGAGCTGCTGGAGCGCGACGAGGAGCTCCGGCTGTGGCTCACCGCCCACGCGCCCGAGTCGCGGCCGGACTTCGGCGGCGGGCTGGCCGCGGGCGGCGACGAGTCGCACTGGTGGGTGTCGCACCGCGGGTTCTCGCGGTTCCTCTCGTTCGACGGCGACCGGCACCCCGGGGTGCGGGCCGTGCGCCCGCTCGCCGCCGCCCTCGCGCGGGCCTTCGAGCGGGTCCCGACCCGGTGGCTGGTGCTCACGTTCGTCAGCCCCGAGCAGTTGCTCGCGCTGCTCAAGTACCCGGTGCTCGAGGGGCTGCGGCGGCTCACGATCCAGTTCCGCCCGGGGGCGGTGGAGGAGACGAACGACGCGGTGCGGGCGCTGGCCGCGTGCCCGCACCTGCGGAACCTGCGCGGGCTGTTCCTGGCGTCCCGGTTCGAGGACGCGGTGTGCGAGGCGCTGGCGGCCGCCCCGTGGGGCGGGCTGGAGACGTTCTCGGGGCCGTGCAACGACCTGTCGCCCGTCGGGTTCCGCGTGCTGGCCGCGGCACCGTGGTTCCGCCAGTTGCGCGTGCTGTCGGTCGGCGGGCAGTTCCCGGCCGACGTGTTCGAGGAGCTGTGCGGGCTCCCGCCGCTGCCGCGGCTGCACACCTTGACGCTCGCCGGCAGCACCGCCCCCCCGGCCGCGTGGGACGCGTTCGCGCGGTCCCGCACGTTCCCGGCGCTCGCCGACCTGAAGTGCGAGTACAACATGATGACCGAGGGGCGGTTCGAGGCGCTCGCCGGCGCGACCGGGTTCGCCCTGCGGGCCTTGAGCGTCACCGCGTGCGGGCTGAGCCCGGGGGCGGCCGCGGCCCTCGCGGCCGCCCCGTGGGCGTCGGCCCTCCGCGTCCTCAAGCTCACCTGGACCGCGCTGCCGCCGGGCGACCTCAAGGCCCTCGCCGTGTGCCGGCGGCTCACCGCCCTCCAGCAACTCGACCTGTCGCACAACAGCCGGTTCGGCCCGGCCGCGCTGGCGGGGCTCGCGGCCAACCCCGCCCTGGCCGGGTTGCGGTCGCTGCGGCTCGCCGGCTACCGCGGCCCCGGCGCGCTGAACACGACCCACTTCGATCGGTTCCTCGCCAAGTTGAACTGGCCCGACCTGCGGCACCTGGACCTGTCCGGGCAGCCCGTCGGGCCGACGGCCGTGCGGCGGCTCGCCGACCCGAAGTTCGCGCCGCTCCGCCGGCTCGGGCTGCGCGAGTGCCGGCTCACCGACGCGGCCGTGGCCCGGCTGCTCGCGGCGCCCGCGCTCCAGGACCTGATCGAACTGGACCTCGACGACAACCGGCTGAAGACCGGCCCCGCGGCGCTCGGCGACCGGGCCACGCTCCCGAACCTCGCGTCCTGCTCGCTGAGCAGCAACAAGCTCCCGCCCGCGCTCGTGCGCAAGCTCCGGAAGCGGCCCGGCGTGATCGGGCTGTGACCGCACCAACCACCTTGGAGGCCCGCATGCCGACCGCTCGCGCCGCGGCGCTCGTTCTGCTTTTCACGGCCCTCACGTCCAATCTCGGCGCCGCCCCGGTGCCGTCGGAAGCCGGCGTTCCGCCGCCGGCCCCGCTCGACCCGCGCGGGCTGCCCGGGCCGTTACTGATCGTCGGCGGCGGGAAGCTCCCCGCGGACGCGCGGCGGGCGTTCGTGGACGTTGCCGGCAAGGACCGGGCGAAGATCGTCGTGATTCCGACCGCCAGCGCCGACGCCGACGATCCGAAAAAGGCCGACTCGTTTCTGAAGCTGTGGGAGCAGCTGAAACCCGCATCGGTCGTGGCGCTGCACACCCGGGACGCGCAGAAGGCCAACGACCCCGCGTTCGTCAAGCCGCTCGCCGAGGCGACCGCGGTCTGGTTCAGCGGTGGCGATCAGAGCAAACTGACGGCGGCGTACCGGGGCACGCTGGTCGAGAAGGAGTTGCACCGGCTGCACGCGCGCGGCGGGATCATCGGCGGCACCTCCGCCGGCGCCGCGGTCATGACCGACCTCATGATCGCCGGCGGTACCGACACCGCGAAACTCGGCGACGGGTTCGGGTTCCTCCCCGGGTTCGTGGTCGATCAGCACTTCGTGGCCCGGAAGCGCGAGAAGCGGCTCGAAGGGGTGATCGCGTCACACCCGACGCGCGTCGGGTTGGGCCTCGACGAAGGCACGGCGGTCCTCGTCCGCGGGCGCGTGGCGCGGGTCATCGGCGATTCGACGGTCACGGTCTGTATCGCGAAGGGCGCGGGCCGGGCCGCCGCGAGCGACGAGTACAAGGCCGGCTCGCTGCTCGACCTCGTTCAACTCCAACGCGCGGCCCTCAACCGCGCCGCAAAGGAGCCGTTCCCGCCCGCGAAGCCGCCGACCCCGGACGTGAAGACGGGCGCGCTGGTGATCGTCGGCGGGGGCGGGGCGGGCGCGAACATCTGGAAAAAGTTCATCGACCTGGCCGGCGGCCCAGACTCGACGCTCGTGGTCGTCACCACCGCGATGGAAGACCCGCTCGCGCCCGAATCGGTCGAAGAGGGGGCACTCAAGAGGAACGGGGCGAAGCACGTGGTCGCGCTGCACACCCGCGACCGCAAAGAGGCCGACGACCCGAAGTTTTCGGACGTGCTCACGAAGGCGAAAGGGGTGTGGTTCAGCGGCGGCCGCCAGTGGCGGTTCGTGGACGCCTACGAGGGCACGCTCACCGAGAAGCGGTTCCGTGAGGTGCTCGCGCGGGGCGGCGTCATCGGTGGCAGTTCGGCGGGCGCGAGCATCCAGAGCGAGTTCATGCCGCGCGGGCACCCGCTGGGCAACACGGTGATGGCCGCCGAGGGCTACGAGCGCGGGTTCGGGTTCCTGCCCGGGTGCGCGGTCGATCAGCACTTCTTCGCGCGCAAGCGGACCGCCGACATGACCGGGCTGATGAAGCGGTACCCGCAGTACCTGGGCATCGGGATCGACGAGGGCACCGCGCTGGTCGTCCGCGGGAGCGTGGCCGAGGTGATCGGCCGGACGAAGGTGGCGTTCTACGACACGAAGAAGGCTACCGACGGTGACAAGGACTATGAAGAGGTGACCGTGGGTGAAAAGTACGATCTGAAGGAGCGAAAGAAGATCAAGTGAAGGCGGGCGGGGGGCGTGAGCCCCGAGTCTTTTGAGCAGACAGATTTTGACAGGATCGACAGGATAAACAGGATTTCAAATCAATCTGTCTTCGATCCTGTTTATCCTGTCGATCCTGTCAAAATCTGTCTTTGTGAAGCTGTAACACGCACGCGGCAACAAGGCCCCACGATCAGTAGGCAGGTTTTGACAGGATAAACAGGATTTCAAATCAATCTGTCTTCGATCCTGTTTATCCTGTTAATCCTGTCAAATTTGTCTTTAGCGCGCCGGGTGCCGCACGGGGCGAACAAGGCCCTACGATCATTCGCCGCCAATTTCGTGCGAGCTTACGGCTTCGGCGCGGGTGGGGTGGGTGCCGCCGGTAGCGTCGGCACGCCGCCGGCCTGGTTGATGATGTTGCTCACCCCTTCACGAAATTCGGCCGCGCTGGGAGGCCCCTTCAGGTACACCTGTGGCTGGGCCGCGTCCTTCAGTTCCTTGAAGCACTTCGGGATTTCTCGCTCCAGCCGCTGGGTGAACATCTCCTTACGGAGGGCCTCTTTCATTTTTTCGTCCAGCTTCACATTCGCTTCGGGCGGCACCGGGGCAACGTACTTGATGCACATGAACCCGGAGGGCACCTTGAAGATGGCGCTGAGCTCGCCCGGTTGAAGCTTGTGCAGTTCCTTGTGAACGGCATCGTTTTCCGTTTCCGAGTGCTTGCCGATCGGCCGCACCTGACCGCCGGCCGCTGCCAGCGTCGGGTCTGCCTGCATCCGGGCGATGCGGTCGAAGTCGTTGTCGCTCTTACGGGCCTCGTCCCATTGTTTCTGAGCGGTGCGGAAGTCGTTCTCGTTCCAGGTGATGATCTTCGCCGCGCGGCGCTCGCCGAAGCGGTTCTCGAACGTCTTCTGAATGTCCTCGTCGGACACCTGGACGCGGCTCTGGCACATCTTGGTCAGCAGGAGCCGCGGACGGATCACGTCCTCGGTCCATTCGTACAGCGACTTGCCGTACTTCGGCAGGATGTGCTTGACGAAGTCGTCCTTGGAGATGCCGAGTCCACGCACGTCCTCTTCGAGGGCGGCCTTCATCTCGACCGTCGTGAGGGTGATTTTGCGGCGCTCGGCCTCCAGTTCGATGATCCGCTTGTTGACGAGCAGTTCGAGCTTCTCGTGTCCGCCGCGGGCAATCAGGAAATCGCCCAACTCGCCGCGCGTGATCGGAATGTTGCCGTGGATGTACGCGACCACCCGACGGTCCGGCTCCGCCTGCGGGAGAGGGGCGACGCTTTTCGGCAGCGGCTGAGCCCCCGGGCCGGACGGCAGCGTCGGCGTGCCGGGCAGCCCGGCGGGTTGGGGTTGGGGCTGGGCCACGGCGCGGTCACTGGTGACCCCGAACGCGTACCCCGTGGCGGCAACGCCGGCGAACGCCAGCCCCCGCACCAACCGGCGACCACTGAGAAGCGCCATACCGTGTTCCCTCCGCGTTTTGGCGTGATTGCGGTCGGCCTTATAACGCCGCACCCGCCGGCCGCAAGAGAACTTGAGCGAAAATGTAAAAACGGCGCTACTCGCGCTTCAATTTGTCTTTGGCGCCAGCCGCCGCGAAAACCGCTGCGGTGCGCTCGAACGCTTTATCTTTCGCGCGCTCGCCGGCCAGGGTCAGGCGCACAGTCGGGGCGAGCAGTCCGAGGGCGTCCGGGACATCGAGCACCCGCATCACGTTCAGGAAATGTGGGCCGTCGCGGTGCGTAACGGGCGGGTCGATCAGCACGACTTCCTGAACGGTGCCCGGAGCAAGTATGGCGGCGTAGACCGCAATGACCCCGGCGGGGCCGCGGCCCGCCACGCGCACCTGAAGCGGCTTGTCGGCGTCGGTCACTGACTTCTTCCAGTGAGACAGCACGGCCATCACGTCGAGGACGCGGCCCGTGTCCGCGGTGCGCCCCAGCAGCGCGAACGATCGCTCCACGGTGTTCGGCGGGTTCTTGCGGGTCCAGGCCGACCCGAACCCGCCGCGCGGGGCAACGGCGACGCGCAACGCACTATTCACGAACCGGTTGCCCCATCCGCTCTCAACTTGGTCCGGCTCCTCTTCGGGGTTCAGCACGAGGAGGGTAAGTACCTTGTCGCCGTCCGTTTTGGCGCTGAGCGTGAAGCCGTAGAACGGCGCGTAGTCCTCTGCGACGGAGATCTCCGACTTCCAAGCCCGCGTGGTACGGATCTCCGGCACCCGCTCCGGCAGCGCGCGGAACACCCGCTCGCGAAGCTGCTTCAGCAACCCGGCTTTCCAGTCCGTGAAGTTCTTCTCCGTCGGGAGTTCGACTTTCGCGACCGGAACGAACACCTCGTCGGCGGTCGCGTTGATCGCGTCTTTCGGGAGGTCCTTGTCTTCCGGGAAGACGCGCAAGTCCTTTCCGTCGATCTTCGGGAAATCGGCGTCCGTGACGGGCGTGTTGTCACCCTTGAGGTGCTTGTGGAAGAAGCTGAAGGTGGCGATCCGCAGGTCCGGCCGGTAGTCGTGGCCGCCCTTCGAGACGTGTTCGTCCACCTTCTCCTGGGCATCGAACAGGGAGTAGCACTTCCGCAACCGCTTGATGATGCGCTTGTTGCCGCTCATCGGGAAGATCGCGTCGCCGTCGCTGTTGGCGAAAAGTAGCGGCTTGGGGGCGAAAAGTGAGAGCGCGGTCGTCCATTCCCACTGGTAAAGGTTGTGGAAGAACATGCAGTCGCAGTGCCCGTTGATGACTTCGTCACCGACGTAACACTCCAGATCGCTGACGCCCGAAACCGGGACCGCCACCTTTACGCGGTCGTCGGCCGCGGCAACCCAGTTGGTGGTCGCGCCGCCGCCGGAGATGCCCGTCACGCCGATCTTCTCGGCGTCGACGTAGGGGAGCGAGCAAAGATAGTCGATCCCGCGGACGCCGTTCCAGCACTCGACGCCGGCGGGCGTGTAGCCCCGCGAGTGCCACCAGAACCGGTTCAGGTTGTAGGTGCCGTGGTGCTTGCCCGCGATCTCGCCGAGCTGGAGCGTGTCCACGACAAGGCACACGTACCCGTTGGACGCGAACCACAGCCCGTGGTCCTGGAACGCGGTCTTGTTGCCGTCGCGCCCCCGGCCGGAGTGCCCGCACACGTACAGGATTGCCGGGAGTTTTGTGCCCCGTGCCACGTCTTTCGGGCGGTACAGGTTCGCGATAACGTACAGCCCCGGGCGGCTCTGGTAGTGCAACTTCTCGACGGTCACGGTGCCGCGGTCGAGCGTTCCGGTCACGGTCGCCTTCAGTGGGGTCTTCTCCGGCAGTGGGTCGAGTCCCAGCATGTCGAGGAACTCGCGCTTCAGGCGCGGCCGGGCCTTCTCCCATTCGGCTCGCGTGGTCGCGCCGGAGAGGCCGATGACGGAGATCCGTTTCGCTTCCCCCGCGAGATACTTGCGAACCGCTTCGTCGCCCGAAGGGGCCTCGGCGCCGAAGGCGTGGGGCACACATGCGGCCCCCGAAACGGCCGAGAACGCGCCCAGTGCGGACGCCCGGAACAGGTCGCGGCGGTTCATCGGGTCGGCTCTACTTTTTGGAGGTGAGGCGCTTCAACACGAGCACCTTGTCTTCGCGCTCGTCGTGGAGCACGAGTGTGGTCTTGTTCAGCAGACAAATGCGGCCCGAGTCGCCGCTCCGTTTGTTACGGTCCGGGCCGCCGAGCGTGAGAACGTCTTTCTCAACGCTGTACGTGTCCTCGGCGGTGGTGTCCTTGCCGTCGGCTCGCACCGTCATTTTCACCTTGCCGGCTCTGGTGAATTCGAGCCGGGTGCCGACGGGTACATCCTTGGCGTCGCTGAAGGCGAGTTCCCACGCACCAACGACGAGTTCTTTGTGGTCGTCGGCCGCCCGGGCGGTGCCGGGCGAACCGATCAGCCCGGCCGTGACGAGAGCCAGAACCGCTGCGCGCATCGGAACTCCTGTCGGGGACAGCGGGTTCACGTTCTCACTCGCGGAGCGGCGTGTCAATAACTTAATCTCACGCGCGACGCCCGCTTCATGGCGGGCCGCGGCGCCGCTGGTCTGCCGGGGCCGCCTCACGTTCCACGTTCCAAATCCGAACGGGCTACGTTACGAGAGTACCGGTTCCGAGTTTCAGGTTCCCAACCAGCGGCGAGCGGGCCGCAGCCGTTGACCGGCGCCGCGAACCTGAGTCGGGAGCGGACCAAGGGGTAACCAATGCTGTGGGCGGTTCGGTGGGTGGCGTGGGCGTTCCTGCGAGCGCTGCTGTCGCTCCGCTACAAGCTAACGCTGGTCGGTACCGAGGACGTGCTCAAGCGCCCCGGGCCGTACCTCTTCATGCCGAACCACCCGGCGTACGCGGACCCGCCGAACCTGCTCGTGCGCCTGTGGCCGCGGTTCAAGGTCCGGCCGCTCCTGCTCGAGTCCAACTTTAAAGGCCCCCTGTTCGCGCCGATCGCGTGGTTGCTCCGCGGGATCAAGATGCCGGACATCGTGAAGGCGTCGGTCGAGGACCGGCGGCGGGCCGAGGAGGCGGTGGGCGAGGTGATCGCGACGCTCCGCGGCGGCGGTAACGTGATCCTGTGGCCGAGCGGGCGGCTCTCGCGCGACGGCACCGAGCGGCTCGGCGGCGCCCGCACCGCCGCCGACGTGCTCGCGGCCGTACCGAACGCGACCGTGGTGCTGGTCCGCACCCGCGGGCTGTGGGGCAGCATGTTCAGTTGGGCCGACGGGAAGCCGTCGCTCACGCGCGGCGTCACGCGCGGCGTCGGGCTGTGGGTCGCGAACCTGTTCGTTCTGGCCCCCCGGCGCCGGGTCACGCTCACGCTCGAAGCGTTCACCCCCGACCAGCGCCCGGAGCCGAAGCGGGAGCTGGTCAACAAGTGGCTCGAAGCGTGGTTCAACGCGGACGCCCCGCGCGAGGAGCCGACGTTCGTGCCGCGGCACTTCCTGTTCGGCGAGCGGACCCACACCTTCCCTCCGCCGATCGTCGAGACGCCCGATTTCGACCTCTCGAAGGTGAAGCCCGAAACCAAGGCCGCGGTCGCTCAGTTGCTGGAAGAGAAGTTGAAGCGCCCCCTCTCTCCGGAGGAGAGCGCGGGCGACGCGACCCTGAACCAGCTCGGGGTGGACAGCCTCGACGCGATGGACGTGTCGCTCCAGGTGGAGCAGCGGTTCGGGTTCAGCTCCGACACCGTCCCCACGACCGTCGGCGGGCTGTGGGCGCTGGCCGAGGGGTTACAGCAGAGCGCGCCGCCCAAGCCCCCGCCCGCGGGCTGGTTCGCCCCGCCGGCGGACGGCGCGAAGCTCGAAATTCTGGGCGAAACGCTCCCCGCGGCGTTCCTGAACCAGGCCGTACGACGCAAGGAACAGGTGATCGCGGCCGACGACCTCGCGGGCGGCGTCACCTACGAGAAGATGATCGTCGGCGCCTGGGCGATGGCGTCGAAGTTCCGCGACCTCGACGCGCCGAACGTGGGCCTCATGTTGCCCGCGGCGGTGGCGTGCGACCTCGCGTTCCTGGGGCTGCACCTCGCCGGCAAGCTGCCGGTGATGCTGAACTGGACCACCGGCCCGGGCAACCTCGCGCACGCGGCGAAGCTGATGGGCCTCACGCACGTGATCACCTCGAAGGCGTTCATCGACCGGACGCGGGTGGAAGTGCCTGGGACGCAATACCTCTTTCTTGAAGAGGTGCGCGCTTCGCTCGGAAAGTTCGGGCTGCTCCGCCGGTTGATTGCGGTGCGGTACTTCGGCCGGTGGGCCGTGTCGGCGCTGCTCGGCCGCATCCCGAGCGACCCGAACCGGCCCGCGGTGATCCTGTTCACCAGCGGCAGCGAGAAGGCTCCGAAGGCGGTGCCGCTCACGCACGCCAACATCATCAGCGACCAGAGGGGCTGCCTCGACGCGCTCAACGTGGACCGCAACAACTCGGTGCTCGGCTTCCTGCCGATGTTCCACAGCTTCGGGCTGACGATCACCGGCCTGCTGCCGCTGTTCGTGGGCGTGCGCGTGGTTCACCACCCGGACCCCACGGACGCCGGCGCGCTGGCCCGCAAGATCGCGGCGTACAAACCGACCCTCGCGGCCGGCACGCCGACGTTCGTGAGCTACATTCTGGACCGCGCGAAGCCCGGCGAACTGGACTCGCTCCGGCTCGTGGTGGTGGGCGCGGAGAAGGCGCCCGACACACTGTTCGAGAAGGCCAAGCAGGTCGCGCCGCACGCGGAAATCATCGAGGGCTACGGGATCACCGAGTGCGCGCCCGTGGTGTCGGTGGTGCGCCCGGGGAGTCACCGGCACGGCACCATCGGGCCGCCGCTCCCGAACGTGGAGGTGTGCGTCACCGACCTCGAAACGAAGGCCGTGCTGCCGCAGGGCCAGATGGGGATGCTCCACGTCGCCGGTCCCAACGTGTTCGGCGGGTACATCGGTCACGACGGCCCGCCGCCGTTCGAGGAGATCAACGGGAATCGCTGGTACGTCACGGGCGACCTCGCGGCGATCGACGAGCGCGGCGAGATCGTGTTCCACGGCCGTTTGAAGCGGTTCCTGAAGGCGGGCGGCGAGATGATTTCGCTCCCGGCGCTGGAGGAGCCCTTCGCGCAGAAGTACCCGCCGACGGACCAGGGGCCGCGGGTCGCGGTGGAGGGGATCGAAACGCCCGGCGGGCGCCGCGTCGTGCTGTTCACCACCGAACCCATTTCCCTGCGCGACGCGAACGCGCTGTTACAGGGCGAGGGGCACCGCGGGGTGATGCGGCTCGACGACGTGAAACAGCTCGATGCGCTCCCGGTGCTGGGCACCGGGAAGACCGACTACAAGGTGCTTCGCGCGATGCTCACGGACGGGCAGTGAGACCGTGGCGCCGCACGGCGGGCGCGAACGATTTTTCTTGGCGCCTGCCGTGGCTCCGGTACCATCTCAACTGGTTTCGGAGCTTGACACCACGGACGGGTACACATGAACAGCCGGTATGTGTTGGTGGCCACGGCGGGCGCGATCCTGGGAGCGGTCGTTGTTTCCGGTGCGTCCCCCTCCTCACACGCGAAGCCCGCGGACGAAACGAAGGCGGACGCCGGCCAGAAGAGCGCGGTGTTCAACATGGCCTCGGTCATGCGGGACTTCAACCAGGCGAAATATCAGGTGTGGGTGCTGAACCAGAAAAGGAGCGAGCGGCATCAGCCGCTCCAGGCCCTGCGCGAGGAGCACGCCAAACTCGAGACCAAGCTCAGGGAGAAACTGAACCAACCGAAGGACAGCGAGCTGACCAAGCAGGTGCAGGACTTGGCCCGCCAAATCGAGGACAAGAACCGCGAGCTTGATAAACAAACAAATGATGACGCTAGCATAATTATTACTGATCTGTACGACATGATTAAGGCCGCTGTCGACACGACCGCCAAGAAGAACGGGTTCCAGATCGTGTTCGCGTATCCCGACGCCTCGACGGCTGAGGAGCTGAAGAGCCCGTACATCAAGGAGCTGAAACTGAAGCCCCCGGCGGCCCAGCCGTTCTACGTCGCCCCGGAAGCGGACATCACCGCCCGCGTGATCGAGGTGCTCAACGAGAAGCACCCGCCGATCGACCCGAACACCGGACAGCCGATCGACGTGTCCACCATCCCCTCCTTGCCGGCCCAACCGGGAGCCCCTCCCCGGCCCATGATGCCGTAATCGGCTAAGCCGCGCAAGTCGTCGCAGGTTGCGCATTCCATTAAGCTTGTGGGTCGATGGCCTCGCGCCGCTAGCCGGCGCGGGGCCGCGCCATTTCCGCGCCTCGACCAACGCACGCGAGTTCGTTCCGTTACACTCGCGTCGGCTTTCGGCCCTCCCCATTCTCACACGGGAATCGATGTGATGCGCCCCTCCCACCTGTTGCCGGTCGTCGGGCTGACGTTCGGCTTGATGGCCCTCGCGCCGCTCGCACGCGGCGGCGGTCAGCCGGACGGCAAACAACCCAAACAGCCCGCGGCGCGGCTGACGCCTGCCCCGGCCGCCACGGACCCGAAGCTGCCGCCCCCGGCCAGCCTGCCCGTCACCCGCGTCGTGCTGTTCAGCGCCGGGGTGGCGTACTTCCACCGCGAAGGTGACGTGAACGGCGACGCCCGCCTCGATCTGCGGTTCGACGAGAGCGACGTCAACGACCTGCTCAAGAGTCTGGTGCTCACGGACAAGGACGGCGGGAAGGTCCGCGCAGTGACTTACGACAACCGGCTGCCGCTCGAAGTCACCCTGAAGGGGCTCGCGGTGGACGTGACCGAGAACCCGACGATGGGGCAGCTCATGCACCAGCTCCGCGGCGAGAAGGTCGAGGTCGCGGACAAGGGCGGGGTCGTCACCGTCGGGCAGATCGTGAGCGTCGAGCGCCAGCCGGTGCCCGCGACGGGGCCGGACCCGGGCGAGATCATGAACCTGCTCACCGACGACGGGCTGCAAACCGCCGAGCTGAAGCAGCTCAAGCGGATCAAGTTCGTGCGGGCCGAAATGCAGGCGGAGTTCAAGAAGGCGCTGGAGCTGCTCGCGACGGCCCGCGGCGACAACAAGAAGGCCGTGTCCGTGATGTTCAGCGGGGCCGGCAAGCGCAAGGTCGCGGTGGGCTACGTCGCCGAGGCGCCGCTCTGGAAGCCGAGCTACCGGCTGTCGGTCGAGGACAAGGGGGCCACGCGCATCCAGGGCTGGGCGACCGTCGAGAACACCACCGACGAGGACTGGAACAACGTGAAGATCGGGCTCGTGGCCGGCCGGCCGATGTCGTTCCAGATGGACCTGTACGACCCGCTGTTCGTGCCGCGCCCGATGGTCGAACCGGACCTGTTCGCGTCGCTGCGCCCGCCGATGTACCAGGGCGGGCTGAACCCGCTCGCGAACCCGATGGGCATGGCGATGGGCAACAACGGCGGCAACCCGGCGATGGGCCAGAACGCGAACGGGCCGGGCGGCGGGTTCGCCGGGAATTTTCAGGGAGGCGCGAACGTTCTCGGCGGTCAATTCGGCGGCGGGTTCACCGGCATCCAAGGCGGCCAGATCGGCCAGTTCGGCAACCTCGGCGGCCAGTTCGGCATCCAGGGCGGTAACCAGCTCGGCAACTTCGGCGTTTACCCGACGCGGGTGCCGCGGCCCAACATCCGCAACCTGCACGGCGACCGGCTGACCTACACCGAGTACGTTAACCGCGTTCGTGGGAACCCGACCCCGCCCGATCCCGACCAACCCGTCCAGCAGACGGTGCGCGACCCGCTCGACAAGAAGGCCGGGGCGCTCGCCGTGGCCGACGGCGCGCTGGGCGACATGTTCGAGTACACGATCGAGGAGCCGATCACGCTCGCGAAACAAAAGTCCGCGCTCGTGCCGCTCGTGAACGAGGCGGTCGAGGGGACGCGGGTGAGCATCTACAACGCGCAAACGCTGGCCAAGTACCCGCTCCTGGGGCTGAAGCTCGTGAACAAGACGAAGCTGCACCTCGCGCAGGGGCCGGTCACGGTGTACGACGGCGGCACGTTCGCCGGCGACGCGCGGCTCCCGGACATCAAGCCGAACGAGACGCGGCTCATCAGCTACGCCATCGATCTCGGTACGGAAGTGGTGCCGCAGGTCGCTCCGATCCAGCGCACGGTCCTGTCGGCCGCGGTCGCGGACGGGTTCCTGACGATCCGCTCCGGGCAGAAGAAAACGACGACGTACCTCGTCCGCAACCGCAACCCGCGGGACCGTGTGGTCATCGTCGAGCACCCGGTGGGCACGGAATGGAAGCTCGTCAGCCCCGCGAAGCCGGACGACCGTACCCGGAGCTTTTACCGGTTCGAGGTGCCCGTGAAGGCCGGGGCGCTGGGCACGCTGGAAGTCACGGAAGAGGCGCCCGGGACCGAGAACCGCAACCTCACGGCGGCCAGCGGCGATCAGCTCCGCGACTACGCCGCCCTGAAAGACGCGAAGCCGGCGGTGCGCGAGGTATTCAAGAAACTGCTGGACTTGCGCGGCAAAGTGGAAGACGTGCAGAAGGGGATCGCGGAGGAACAGGCGGCCCTCAAGGAAATCGCTGACGACCAGGAGCGGCTCCGCAAGAACATCGAGCGGGCGCCGAAGGAGTCGGAGACCTTCAAGCGGTACCTGAAGAAGTTCGACGACCAGGAGACCGAGATCGAGAAGCGCCAGACGCGCCTGCGCGAACTGAAGGCCGAGCTGGTCAAGCACGAGAAGGCGCTGAAGGAGTACGCCGAGACCGCGAAGGCCGAGTAGCCTTCGGCTCGCTTCCCCTGGGACCGCGGGCGTCCCGCCCGCTGCTGCTCGCATGGCGTCGCTTGGCGGTCGTCCGCCGAGCGATACCACAGGGACACCCAGGCGGGCGGGACGCCCGCGGTCCCAGGGGAAAGGCATTCTTTCCGAGACGAACACGTTTGCGGGTGTTGGACGCCCGACCTGCCGCGCGCCGAACCCACTTGAGCGACCTTCGTTACTTCTGTCGCTGGCCTCGGTGAGGCCGGCGATACCGCCCGTAGCGCGCCGGCCTCACCGAGCCAGCGACAGAAGACCGATCGGCCCATGCACTTCGGGACGCCACCCGCGCCCCAACTCTGATCCCCAGTGATACACTAAACAGGAACGAGTTCCTCTCTCGCTCCGACGGAGTACGCGATATGGCCGGCCCCGCACTTCCCATGGACGACCGCGACGGCGTCATCTGGTACAACGGCAACCTCGTCCCGTGGCGCGAGGCCAAGGCCCACGTCCTCATTCACAGCCTGCACTACGGCAACTCCGTGTTCGAGGGCGAGCGGATCTACAACGGCAAGGTGTTCAAGCTCCGCGAGCACTCCGAGCGGCTCCACAAGTCGGCCAACATGCTGGCCTACGAGCTGCCCTACAGCGTCGAAGAGCTCGACCGCGCGACCGAACTGGTCGTGAAGGAGAACAAGCTCGACTCGGGGTACGTCCGGCCGCTCGCGTGGCGCGGCGCCGAGGTGATCGGCGTGTCCGCCATCGGCACGAAGGTACACGTGATGATCGCGGCGTTCCCGTGGGGCGCGTACTACGGGCAGAAGGCCATCAAGCTCGTCACCAGCCGCTGGAAGCGGCCCAGCCCGGAAAGCTCCCCCGCCGGGAGCAAGGCCGCCGGGCTGTACATCATCTGCACGCTCGCCAAGGACGAGGCGCTCGCCGCCGGCGTGCAGGACGCGCTCATGCACGACTACAAGGGCCGCCTCTCCGAGGCGACCGGAGCGAACCTGTTCCTCGCCATCAACGGCGAGCTGCACACGCCGACCACCGAGACCATCCTCAACGGCATCACCCGCCAGACGGTGATGGAACTGGCCCGCAAGCGCGGGATCAAGGTCGTCGAGCGCGAGATCTGGCCGGACGAACTCGCCAAGGCCAGCGAGGTGTTCCTCACCGGCACCGCCGTCGAGGTGCAGCCCGTGAGCGCGATCGACAAGCAGGAGTTCGAGGTCGGCCCGATCACACAGCAAATGATCGCGGATTACTCTGCGCTCGTGCGAAGCTAATCGGGCGGCCGAACAAGGCACTTTTCGACAGGATGAACAGGACACACAGGATCAAGACAGAACTCGGTCTTGTCTTCAATCCTGTGTGTCCTGTTCATCCTGTCAAAAACTCTGGTACCTCATGCTCTCCGCCGTCACTATCTCGCTCGTGCCGGAAGCCCGCGGCGGTCCCTTTGTGTACTGGGACGACCTGGCCGAAGGGTGCCGCGAAGCCGCCGCCCGCGGGTTCGACGCGGTCGAGGTGTTCCCCCCGGGCGCGGACGCGGTCGACCCCCTGGTGCTCCGCTCCCTGCTCGACGAACACGGCCTCGCGCTCGCGGCCGTGGGCACCGGGGCCGGGTGGGTGAAGCACAAGCTCTCGCTCACCTCACCGGACGCTACCGTTCGTGACAAAGCGATCGCGTTCGTGAAGTCGATCATGGACCTGGCCGCGCGGTTCGAGGCGCCCGCCATCATCGGTTCGATGCAGGGGCGCTGGGGCGACGGCGTCACCAAGCCGGAAGCGCTCCGGTACCTCGGTCACGCGCTGTTCAAGCTGGACGCGCACGCCGCCGACCTCGGCACCACGCTCCTCTACGAACCGCTGAACCGGTACGAGACCAACCTCGTCAACACGCTCGCCGACGCCGTCACCCTGCTGAACGCGATCGGCGCGGAGCGGGTGAAGATCCTCGCCGACCTGTACCACATGAACATTGAGGAGACGAACCTCGCCGACGCGATCCGCGGCGCCGGTTCGCGGATCGGGCACGTCCACTTCGCCGACTCCAACCGCCGCGCCGCCGGGCTGGGCCATACGGACTTCGCGCCGGTCGTCGCGACGCTGGTGGAAATCGGGTACGCGGGTTACCTGTCGGCCGAGATCCTCCCGCTGCCCGACGCGGACACCGCCGCCCGCCAGACCGTCGCCGCGTTCCGCCGCCTCGTCGGGTGACGCGCCGGAGCGTCCGCCGTCCCCCACCTTCTTTCTCTTCTCTCGGGCCGCTCACACCGCGCAGCTTCAAGCGCGCGGGACGCCTGAAACTTGAGCCAAAACGCTTGACTCTCGGCGGAAGCGGAGTTATAGCCGCCCCGCTTTCTCACACACACTCTACGCGGGGCCCAACGGCCCCAGGAGACGGAAAGCTCGGGGCCGCTGGGGCGGTTCCGGGCGCACTCGCGCCGGCAGCGGCGCCGCGGGACGGTCCGCGGCGCATGGGGGCTTGTGCCGGCGTCCCGTTTCCCAGCGCAGGGGCAAAGGAGGCCATTGGTGTTCCAGGATAAGAAGTGGAACTGGAAGCGGGTGGCGGCCAACCTGCTGCTGGTGCCGGTGCTGACCGGGGGGACGGTCGCCATCGTGCAGGCCCAGTTCGGCAAGGACCGGGCCGACGCGCCGAAGATGCCGGCGATGGGCGCACCGGCCCGCACCGGGGGCGCGCCCGCGGCCAGCGGCGACCCGAAGCAGCTCCTCAAGGACGGCCGGAAGGCCCTCGCAGACGGGCGCTTCGCGGACGCCCGCGATCTGGCGCAGGCCGCCGAGGCGCACAACCCGGGCGGCAAGTGGGGGCTGTTCGACGACACCCCGGCCGCCCTCCGCAAGGACATCGAGTCGGGCCAGGCCAAGGCCAACAGGGCGCAGTCCGAGCAGCTCGTGAAGCAGGCGAAGGCGACCGCCGCCAAGCCCGCCGCCAACGACGCCGAGCGCGCCTACAACCTGGACCTCGCCATCCAGATGGCGAAGAAGGCCGACCAGCTCCACGGCCCGTACTCGTCGTGGGACCTCGGCGACCGTGCCGACAAGCTGGTGAAGGAGCTCCAGACCGCCCGGGCCAAGTACAAGGTCGCCCCGGCGGGCGGCACCGCCGTCGCCGGCGCGCAGCCCGCGGGGGCGGGGGCCGCGGCCGCCCGGCCCGCCGGGACGGGCGCCCTGCCGCCGGTCACCAGCGCCGCCTACACCCCGGCCGGGGGCGCGGACGCGGGCAAGAAGCAGACCGCGACCAAGCTGCTCGCCGAGGGCCGCGCCCTGGCGGACAAGGGCGACTTCATGGCCGCGAAGGCCAAGTTCGCCGAGGCCGACCGGGTCGGCGCGAGCTTCGACGCGAAGGAGTTCTCGCCGGGCTTCGCGCTGCAAGACCTGAACGCCCGCGGGACCGCCGCGATCGACCAACTGGTCCGCGACGCGCAGGCCGCCAGCGCCCAGAAGGACTTCGCGAAGGCGAACGCGGCGCTGACCAACGCGACCGCCGTCGCGGCCACCCTCGGGCTGTTCCCGAAGCCGATCGTGGAGGCCAAGCAGGCCCTGTGGGTCGCGTCGAACGGGCAGTTCGGCATGGCCGCGCCGGGCGGCACGGTCGCCGCCGGCGGGCCGGAGTATTTGGTGCCCGCCGGCCCGGTCGGCGACACCGCGCCGGCGGTCCCGCCGGGCACCGCGACCGTGTACGGCGGCAAGCCGGCCGCGCCGGGCGGGGCCGCGACCGGGCGGCAACTGCTCGACCAGGCCGCCTACGAGTTCAAGCAGGGCCAGTACGACACCGCGCACCGGCTCGCGGTCCAGGCCCACAACCTGGGCGGGGTGCAGGACGAGGCCCGCGCGCTGCTCAACAGCATCGACAGCGAGAAGCTGGCCGGCAAGAAGCGCGAGGCCGTCGCCACGATGGCGAACGCGAAGGCCGCGTTCGCCAACAAAGAGTACAAGCAGACGTTCAACGTGCTGGTGCTGGTGGACGGCAACCTGCTCACGGCGGACCTGAAGGCCGACCGCGACCGGATGATGACCGCCTGTAAGGCGGAGCTGGACAAGGGCAACAAGCTCGACAGCGGCGTCGCGCTCGCCAGCGGCGTCCAGCCGCCGGACGTGGGGGCGCCCGCGGCCGAGCCGCTCCCCGGCGGGGTGAGCCCGGCCCCGACCAACCCGCCGGGCACCGCCCGCGTCGGGTCCGACAGCGCCGGCTCGGCCGACGCGCTCAAGAAGGTGCAGTTCCAGAAGCTGCGCAGCGACGGGCTGAAGGTCCAGTCGGACGCGCAGGCCGCGTTCGGCCGCGGCGAGACCGACCTCGCCATGCAGATGCTCGTGGACTACTCGAACCGCGTCCGGGCCTCCGGCCTCGACACCTCGAGCGCCGCGCTGCTGCTCCGCCCGGTGGACGCCCGCCTCGACACGTTCCGGCTGCTCAAGAGCCGGACGGACGCCGAGGCCCGTCAGGAGAAGGACAAGCGGGACGCGAAGGAGCGGATCGTCGGCCGCGGGATCGCGGAAGAGGAGCGCAAGAAGGAAGTCGCGCAGCTCGTCCGCCGGTCCAACGAGCTGATGAAGAAGGGCACCCCGGAGGGGTACGAGGGCGCCGAGAAGCTCGCGCTGCAGGCCAAGCAGCTCGACTCGGACGACCCGGCCGTGTCCGCGCTGTACGAGACGATCAAGCTGCACCGCCGGGTGAAGGAGGCGGAGAAGGCGAAGGCCGACCGCGAGACGTTCTTCAAGTACGGGCTGGACGATGGCGAGAAGATGGGCCGGCTGGTCACTACCGACAACCCGGTGGCGATCGAGCTGAAGCGGCTCGAGCGGGCCAGCCTGCGCGGGTCCGGCAACGACCTGCACATCAAGACCCGGACGCCGGCCGCGTACGAGATCGAGATGCGCCTGGACAAGCCGGTGACGGCCGAGTTCCGGCAGACCCCGCTCGACCAGGCGATCAAGAACCTGCAGACGCTCACCGGCGTGCCGATGTGGCTCGACGTGAACGCGCTCCAGGCCGAGCAGATCAGCGAGGTGCAGCCCGTCAACTTCGACGTGGGCACCGCGCTCGCGGCCAAGAACGTGCTGCTGTGCGTCCTGGAGTCGGCCGGGCTGAGCTACGTCATCGAGAACGACGTGGTGAAGATCACCACGACGAAGAAGGCCAAGGGCCGGCTCTACACGAAGGTGTTCTCGGTGGCCGACCTGGTCACCCCGGTGCCGAACTTCGCGCTGCCCGACTACGCGAACTTCGACAAGATGCTGAACAAGAACCCGCTGAACACCGGCAACCTGATGATGTCGGGCGTGAACATGCCGGCGGGCGGCATGGCCGGCGGGCTCGGCGGCGGGGTCCCGGCGGGCCTGAAGGGCGAACTGGCGACCACCCCGGGCATCCAGGGCGGGGCGCCGTTCGGTCCGGGCGGCACGATGCAGACGAACCCGCTGGGCGCGTCCTCGAACGTGGTCAACGGGTCCAACAGCAAGCACGAGCAGCTCATCAAGCTCATCACGAGCATGATTCGCCCGTACACGTGGGACGGGGCCGGCGGCGGCGGCAAGGTCGAGTTCTTCGACCTCGGCAGCGCGCTGGTGGTGAACCAGACGGCCGACGTGATCGTCGAAGTGTCGGACCTGCTCGAGGCGCTCCGCCGGCTGCAGGACCTGGCGATCGCGGTCGAGATCCGGATCGTGTCGCTGGCCGAGTCGTTCTTCGAGCGGATGGGCGTCGACTTCTCGGTGAACATCAAGACCAACACGAGCAGCTTCGAGCCCGCGCTGACCAGCGGCACGTTCCGCCCGCAGCCGTACATCAACGACATCAACAACAAGGGCACGACCGTCGGCCTGACGCCGGCCGGGTCGTTCACCCCGGACCTGGACGTGCCGATCCGGGCCACCAGCTTCAACCGCGCGATCCCCGGGTTCGGGAACTACCCGAACACGCCGGGCAACAACGGCGGCATCTCGCTCGGCCTCGCGTTCCTCAACGACATCCAGGTGTACACGTTCCTGGAAATGGCGCAGGGGGACCAGCGGTCGAACATCATGCAGGCCCCGAAGCTGACCATGTTCAACGGCCAGACCGCGACCCTGACGGTGGCCGAGACGCAGTTCTTCGTGACCAACGTGCAGGTGGTCTCGGTGAACGGCCAGATCGTGTTCATCCCGCAGCAGCAGCAGCTCCCGTCGAGCGGGCAGGGCACGCTGAGCATCACGGTGCAGGCGGTGGTGTCGGCGGACCGCCGGTTCGTGCGGCTCAACCTGCCGGTGCAGTTGGGCGTGCAGGCCGGGGCCGCGGTGCCGCTGTTCCCGATCACCACGTTCATCACGCCGGTGTTCGAGGGCGGCAGCCAGGGCCAGCCGATCCCGTTCACCCAGTTCCTGCAACAGCCGTCGTTCACGCTGCTCGACATCCAGACCACCGTGGTGTGCCCGGACGGCGGCACGGTGCTCCTGGGCGGGCTGAAGCGGCTGAGCGAGAGCCGGAACGAGTTCGGGCCGCCGTTCCTGTCGAAGATCCCGTACCTGAACCGGCTGTTCAAGAACGTCGGCGTGGGCCGCGAGACCACGCACCTGATGATCATGGTGACCCCGCGCATCATCATCAACGCGGAAGAAGAGATCTTCCAGACCGAGGGCGGTCGCGGCCTGGGCAACTGATCGGAATGCCGTTAGCGTGACAACCTTCAGGCCCGCGAGCGCTGCTCGCGGGCCGCTTTCGTTGGAGCGCACGATTTCGGCTCATGTCTTTGTGGCACAGACATTCCTGCAGCAACGTCGAAGACGATGGCTTAGGCCGCCCGCAATTACGCCTCTGGCTCCTCACGTCCCCCGCCTTCGGCCCGGCCGCCGCACCGCCGAACATCATCAGGCGACTTCGCAAATTGCGAAATTCTGCCTTGTTGTTTCGCTAATTGCGAAGTGTCATATTAGGTGTGAGGTCGAACCCGTGGTGGATGCCGGACCGTGGTAGTGATCGCTCTCAAACGTCTGCGAGACTTCTGGGAGAGTCACCCCGACGCCGAAACCTCGTTGCGGGTGTGGTACGCGGCGACCGAAGCGGCGGACTGGTCGAACTTCTCCGACGTGCGAGCCACGTTCGGGAACGCGAGCATCGTCGGTAGCTGCGTGGTGTTCAACAGCGGGGGCAACAAGTACCGACTCGTCACTCGCATCAGGTATCAGACCCGCACGGTGTTCGTGCTGCGGGTCATGACGCACGCCGAGTACGATGATCAGGAAAAGTGGCAGGCGGACTGCGGGTGTCACAAGCCGGCACCGCCGAAGGGGCCGCGTCCGGTCAAGAAATCGCCCAAGAAAAAGGGGAGCTAACCGATGCCCGCGGCAAACCAAAAGTCGATGCCCGATTCGTACTTTGGGCTCGTTCGGCAGTTCCCTTTGCTCTGCCCCACGAGCGACAGCGAACTCGATGCCGCGTTAATGGTCATCGACGATCTTCTTACCCAAGAACTCGACGAGGGCGGCGAGGCGTATCTGAGTGCGCTAACGGCGCTAGTCCACGCCTACGAGCGTGAGCACCACGCGATTCCGGGGGCGACTCCTGCCGAAGTGCTGCGCGAGCTGGTGTCGGCCAACGACTTAACTGCGACCGAACTCGCCAAACGCGCCGGTATTGCCCTTTCGACGGTGTCGGCGTTGATGTCTGGCAAGCGCCGCCCGACGCCAGAACAAATGGCTTCGCTGGCCGGTATTTTCAAGGTGCATCCGGGTGTATTTCTCCCGACCAGCACTCTGCCTCGCCAGCCACAGTAACCCTTCACTACTTGGCGCGACCGCCGCAATCAGCGATACTCCTTCGCATCGCCCAACGGACGTGAGGCGGTGCGGGAGGGGCAGAGATGCGTGCGGTGTGGTGTGGCGGTTTTGACCGCGGCGATTGGTTGCGGGAAGAAGGCGAGCCCGACAACGGGCGGATCGGTGCAGAACGCGCCGGCGGGCGAGGTGCCGGCGCCGCGAGAGGTCGTTGCCGAACCCAAGCAGATTCTCAAGAGCCCCGACAACTCGCCACCGATTCCGGTGGACACTCTGAAACTTATCAACGAGTACAAGGACCGAGAGATTGCCGCAGACGCGAAGTACCGCGGCAAACTCGTCGAAACCAAAGTCGATGTGCGCAAAACGGGCCGCACCGAGTCTGGCGAGCCGTACATCGGTTCCGTGTACGGGTCCGATCGGCCGGACCCGCCGATCATCTACCACGTGTTCCCGAAAGACCGAGAGGCTGAAGTCGCGGCGCTCAAGCTCGGCGAAGTGGTCACCATCGTCGGCACTTGTGCCGGTCGTGTCAACGACGGGAAGTCCCGAATGGTTCGGGGGCTCGAATTTCACATCCGGGTCGACGACTGCAAAGTCACCAAGTAATCAGTTCGGTTGCTTCACGTGCTTGAACATGGTGTTGGGGTCTGTCTCTTCAATGGGCCACTTCGAGAGCGGGTCGCTCGTGTTCTGCGTTTGAATCCCGAACCACTTCCAAGTCACTGAGTGCAGGTAAGCGCGGTACGCGCGCCTTGTTGTTGTCGTTCGGGTCCGTGTCCAGGATCACAGAGACGCGAACCCCCGAGCGGGTGTCGCTTTTCGTTGCTCCACTGCGCCACTCTGGACCGCCGCTTGTCGGCGTGCCATTATGAACGTCCGCCCGCGTGAGGTTGCAACCGTATGACCGGCCCCGTTCCTCTCCCGGCCCCCTTTGCGCTCTTGGGAACGCCCGGCGGGTTGGCACACGCGCGGTCGGCGAAGCGGCGCGGCCCCCACCACGTCTGCGCTTCTTCCTGGCACGCCGTTCCCGCCCCACTCGCCGCGGGCGACTGCGGCCCGCGGTGCCGGTCCGGCCGGACGCCCCGCGTTGGCGCCGTCAGAGTGTGGTATACGGCCCGCACCGCAGCCGCTAATGTAGGCCGTGCCGCCGCACGTTCTGACGGTGTGATGGCCTGCGAGGGCTGAACCGCAGCACGATCGCTCGCCTCATACCCGATTCCTGTTCGCTCTCGACCGCCAAGGACTTCCCGCATGCCCGCGCCGAAGATGCTGTCCGGGTTGCCCAAGCCGGTACTGTTCGGGTTGTACGGAGCTGTCGGCGGGTTGCTGGGGGCGCTGCTGTTCGGCGAACTCATCATGCTGGCGCTCGGCCCCAAAATCGCCACCGCCGCCCTACCGCCGCCGCCCGAACCGCGGCTCGCGGTGAGCGCGCCGACCGCCGTTCAGATTTACCAGGGTGGTACGAACAAGGTGCTGGTGCAGATCGCCCGCGACGCGTTCGAGGGCGATGTCGCCGTTCGCATCGACGGACTGCCCCCCGGGGTGAGTGCGTCCGCCCCGGACGTCACCATACCCGCGAATCGGACTGACGGCGAAATCGAACTCGCCGCCGCGTTCGGAGGTGCAGTCGGTGCCGGGCCGCAAAACTTGAAGGTGGTCGCGACCGCAAAGGCCGGCGAGAAAACGGTCACAGCGGAGTCGGCGCCGTTCCCGATCACGACGCTGGCCTCCCCGATGCCACAAGCCGACATCGTGTTCGTGCTGGACGTGACCGGCAGCATGCAGAACCAGATCGACGGGCTCAAGAACGGGATCGGCACGTTCTCGCGCGACCTCGAACGCGCCAAAGTGGACGCCCGGTTCGGTTGCGTGGCTTTCCGCGACTTGACGATGCCCGAGCGCGACCCGGTCACGTATCCGTCGCTCCAGGTGCTCAAGTTCCAGGGCGACGCCTTCACCGCGGACGCGGCCAAGTTCGCCGCCGCGGTGGGGCGGCAGCGTGCGGCGGGCGGCGGCGACGATCCCGAGAGCAGCCTGGAGGCGATTATTGAGGCGAGCAAGTTCGACTTCCGCAAGGGGGCGGTGCGGACACTCATCCTCATCACCGACGCCGCGCCCAAGAGCGTGCAGGGGTTGGGAGCGAGCCTCCGGTCCGCGTCCGACGCGCTGGCCGCTCACAAAGTCGATCTGCTGCACTTGGTTATCAACTCTCCCGGGCACGATGAGTACGTGGAACTCCAGCGATCGGCCCTCGGGGTGCCCGGCGAGAAGGGCGGCGGGCGCGGAAAGGTGTTCAACCTCGACCGCACCGCCAGCGACGCCACGGCCTTCACGACCGTGCTGCTGCCCGAGATGACCAAGGCGGTTATCGCGGCGGCCGAGGCGAAGCCCACGAGTCGGCCGGACCTGCCCAAGCAAGAGGTCGCGCCGCCCGAGCTGAAGACCATCAAGGCGGTACAATCGAACCAAACCTACGACGCCGCTTCGACCGGGCAACTCGTTTTGGCGGTGAGCGTGTGGACCGGGGCGATTGCGGCCCTCGTTTGCCTCTTCCTCCTGGGCGGACAGCAGCACTACCTGCGCGGCACGCTGCCATCGGCCGGGGGAGCGGTCGCGGGGCTCGCGGGCGGCGCGGCGGTGGGGCTCGTCGGCGGCGCCGCGGGCCAGGGGTTGTTCTTGCTCGCTCCCGACAACCCCATACTCGGCGTCATCTTTCGTGTGTTGGGCTGGACCATCCTGGGCGCACTGGCGGGCGCCGGGCTGTCGCTCTTCGTTCCCAACTTGAAACCCAAATACGGGTTGGCGGGCGGTGCGGCGGGCGGTGCGGCCGGGGCGATCGGGTACATCGTGGTCGCGTCGGCGGCGAGCGCGGTTCTGGGCCGGCTCGCGGGCGGGTTGGCGCTGGGGCTTTGCATCGGGCTGATGGTCGCGGTGGTCGAAGCGGCCTTCCGCAGCGCATGGCTCGAAGTTCGGTACGGCCCGCGCGAGACGGTGACGGTGAACCTCGGTGCGGAACCGGTCAAGATCGGCGGCGACGCGCGGGCCTGCACCGTGTGGGCGCGCGGGGCCGCGGCCGTCGCACTGCGGTACTTCATTCGGGACGGCCGGGTGATCTGCACCGACGTTCCCGCGCGCGAAGAGGCGGAGGTCACGAACGGCGACACCCGCGAAGTCGGAAACGTGACCGTGGTTGTGCGCACGGGGAGCGGCGCCCGGCCGCCCGCGCCCCCGGCACCGCGCCCCGCCGCGCCGCCGATTCCGAAGGCGAAGCCGGCTCCGAAGCCGTTGGATCTCGACGAGGACGACGGGCTTCCGCTCCCAATGCCGGCTTCGCCTCCGCCCGCCGCCCCGCGTGCTGCGACCCCGTTCGCGCCTCCGCCGGTGCCGCCGCGCCCGTCGGCTCCACCGCTGGCGGGGCGTCCGCCGGCCCCGCAGTCGCCGACGGCCCGCCCCCCGGTCGCGCCCGTACCGACGCCACCGGCCGCGCCGGCGCCCAAGCCGCCCACGCGCGACCCGGACGCCTGTCCGGTCTGCGGGCGCAAGAACCCGGGGCGGCCCGGGTCGCGGTACTGCATGGTCTGCGATCAGACTTACTGATTCCGGTGGTCGTTCGGTGGCGAGTTGGTGCGGCGCTGTAACGAGGGTTACAGCGCCACGCCGGTGGTATCGCGACTGGTCGCGGACTGGGCATCCGCTACCGTCCGACTACCAACTCGCTGGGTGGGTGCTACCCACAAATTCCGCAGGCAAACGAGCCTGTGTTCTGCCGAACCGCGCCCCGACCGCTGGTGTCTGTCGAATGCCCGTTCGCGCCGCGAGAGCTTGCTGTGTCACACCCGACGCCTTCAACCAACGGACTGCCGCGAGCGACGTGGGCGCACCTCACCGAGGACCAACTTCTGCGGCAGTGCGAGGTGGACACCTACCGGGCGAGTGGTCCGGGCGGCCAGAAGCGCAACAAAACCAGCTCCGCGGTGCGGTTGCGGCACGCCCCGACCGGTCTCATTGTGATCGCCGAGGAGAGCCGGTCGCAGCACGAGAACAAAGCCAAAGCCCTGAAGCGGCTGTGGCACGCGCTGTTTCTGGAGCTGCGCGACCCCCTGCCACCCGAACCCACGCCCGAACAGATCGCGGCCCTCCCCGACTACACTGACGCACGCAGCGCAGACGGCCGCCTCAACCTGAGTGCAAAGAACCCGCGGTTTTGGTTGGCGGTCGGGGTGGCGCTGGATGTGTTCGCGGCGGTCGAGGCCCGCGCCGCGGACGCCGCGACTCTGCTCGGCGTTTCGACCGGTAACCTGATCGACTTCCTGCAAACCGACCCGAAAGTGTGGCAGGAGGCGAACCGGCTTCGTACCGCTCACGGACACAAAGCCCTGCGGTGAGGCGAGCGCCGGTTGCGTCGTGCCGCTCACGGAATCGGGTGGGCCGCGCGTCGGTGGTTGTGTATCGTGTGTGAAGACCGGCGCCCGCCTCGGGCGCCGGCCACCCTACCATTCCGCTCGGGTGATTCGATGCCGCCGGGCTTTTCCTGGATCGACCAACCGCGACTCGCGGCGCTGGCCCGCCCGCGGTCGGCGGACGATTTGCTCTGGCTGCGCCGCCACGGGATCGACGTACTGGTGTCGCTCACGGAGAACCCACTGCCGCGGAACTGGCTCAACGACGCCGGACTTCTGGCGGTGTCGGTGCCGGTTCCCGACATGGAGCCTCCGAGCCAGCGCCAGTTCGACCACGTTCTGGCTACCTTAAAGCGGGCGCACGACTCGCAAATGGGGGTGGCGATTCACTGCGCCGCCGGGCTCGGGCGCACCGGGACCGTCCTGGCCGCGTACTTCGTGAGCACCGGGTTGAGCGCACGCGACGCGCTGCGCAAAGTGCGGGAGCTGCGCCCCGGGTCGGTGGAAACACTCGACCAGGAGCGCGCGATCGAGCAGTACGCCAAGAAATTTGCCGTGCCCGACTCGGACGTGTCCGCCGCTGAGTAGGTCGGAAAACGCTCGGCCCGTTCCGTGTTCGGGACCCGCACCGCTTCCGCAAATCGGCTCGCCCGCTCCGGCTTTCTTCACACCGATGTGACGAATCTTTCACACGTTACTTATCGCAACGTTCCGTGTGGGGCGATACAACCACCTTCTGCACCCACCCCAGCCTCTGCGACTCATCGCCGATGAACCCATTCTCCGCGTTCGGCTCGTTGGTCGGACTGTTTGCCGTCGTTAGCAGTATCGGGTGGCTCGTCGCGCCGAAACCGGTCGACCACGCCGCCCCGGCCGCGCCGCCGACACGACCGGTGAAATTTGCGGTGCTGGTCGTGTTCGACCAGATGCGGGGGGACTTTCTCGAACGCTGGCGGCCGCTGTTCGGCCCCAACGGGTTCGCCCGGCTCCAGCGCGACGGGGCGTGGTTCACCCGCTGCCATTATCCGTATGGGGTCACGGTGACCGGCCCCGGTCACGCCTCGATACTGACCGGGACGTGCGGCGACACCCACGGCATCGTTAACAACGAGTGGCTGGAGTCGGGCCAGGAGGTGTACTGTGCCGGGAGCGAGCGGTACGATCTCGTGCCCCCGGCGCCGAAGTTCCCGGCCGATCCGACCGAGAAACCGAAGAACCCGCCCGCCAAACCCAAGCCGAAGGCGGTCGGCACGCCCGAGCGCTTGCTGAGCGAAACGGTCGCGGACGTGCTGAAACAGGCGCACGGGCCGAAGGCGAAAGTGTTCGGGCTGTCGCTCAAGGACCGGTCGGCGATTCTCCCGACCGGCAAACGGCCGGACGGCGCGTTCTGGTTCTACGGCACGTTCGGCACCTCGACCTACTACGGCGACCGTGTGCCCAAGTGGGTTGCGGATTTCAACGCCTCGAAGGTCGCCGACCGGTGGTTCGGGCACCCATGGGAGCGGTCCCGTCCGACCCTGGATTACGTGCGCTGGAGCGGCCCGGACGACGTTCGCGGTGAGGGCGGCGGGGTCGGGCAAGGGGGCGCGTTCCCGCACCCGACGACCGGCGGCCGGCCGGTGCTCGGGGCGAAGTACTATGAAGCGCTTGCCAACTCGCCCTACGGCAACGATCTGTTGCTGGAGTTCGCGAAGTCCTGCATCAGCGCCGAGGGGCTCGGCACCGACGACACCCCTGACCTGCTCGTGGTGAGCTTTTCGTCGAACGACCTGATCGGGCACACCTGGGGGCCGGACTCGCAGGAGGTGCTCGACGTTACACTCCGCTCGGACGCGCTCATGGCGGACTTCCTCGAATTCCTGGATGAGAAAGTCGGGAAGGGGCAGTACCTGATGGGGATCACGGCGGACCACGGCGTTTGCCCACTCCCGGAGCGGACCGGCGCCCCCCGGGTGAGTACCACGGAGCTTACAAAACTGGTCAACGCGCACCTGTCGAAAAAGTACCCTGCGCTGATCTCGGCGACCGACAAGGACGCGCGGTGGGTGGAGTCGATCCAGTTCCCGTGGCTCCACCTGAGCGAGCGGGTCGTCAAGGCGAGCGGGCGCCCGAAGTCCGAAGTCGTTGCCGAAACCGCCAAGGCGCTCCGCGGGCACAAGCACGTGCTGCGCACCCTGACCGCCGAAGAACTGTCGGGTACGGTCCCGGAGTCGGACGTGATCGCGACCCGCATGAAGCGGTCGTTTTATCCATCGCGCTGTGGTGATTTGGCGATTGTCCTGGTGCCGTACGCGCTACCCGGGAGTACCCCGACAGGCACAACGCACGGTTCGCCGTTCAACTACGACACGCATGCGCCTCTGCTGGTGTACGGTCCGGGGATTCGCGGCGGGGCTCGCACGGAACCGACCACGCCGCAAGCGATGGCGAGCATTTTTGCGAAGTGGTTGAACGTGCGTCGGCCGAAAGATGCGCAGTTCCCGGTGCCGGAAACGTTGGAATAGTGCGGACACTGGGCGCCACGGTCTGGGCTGATTGTGTCTGTTTCTTGTGACACGGACACTCCTATCTGTGCGGCTTTTTCGCCCAGCATAGACCGGAGTGTCCGTGTCACAAAAACATCAGCCAAAAACGGGCGCCAGCAATCGGACCGTGAATGAGGCGCCCGGTGACCGCTTCGGTATCAGATGTCACCGAAACGCGCGGTGCCCAACGGCATCGTGAACTTGTTCAGCACCGCTTCATGTGCGCCGAACAATAGCGCCCAAAATGCGTCGCCCTCGGTGCGGGGCTGTGCCGGCGACGCGGGCGGTTCGCTCACGACCGCGGGAGATTCGGGGAGGAAGTGGTCGCGGGTCACCGGGTCGATTTCGCGCCCCTCGACGTGTGGGCGCGGCTGCAACCCCGGCGGGGCTGCCGACACCGCGCCGACCGCTGACACCACGCACACACAGCCCAGCAAAACGCGCCGCAACATCCGTTGGCACCCGTGAGAGCGAACGACGAGCGGCGCGGTCCTTCGCGCCCCCGTCCGAGTTCGTCGGAGGGCAGGGGCATACCCGCTCGCCGCCGGGGCCGCAACGGCAATGCGTCGGCAGATGGGGTTGCAACGGACTTGACGCCGGCGGTAACATTCTCCGCTCGGCGCCCAACCCCTCGCCTCCGGTGAAAGGACTCGCCCGGAAACGGCACGGATGATGGCCGAACCGAACACCTCGTCGTCTCGAGTTGCCGCCCTCGACAATCTACGCGTTGTCGCCATGTTCCTCGGACTGGTGACGCACGGCGTGCTGCCGTACACCGCGACCGGTCTGATCGGGTTTCCGGTGCGCGATCACACCCGGCACGCCGCCGCCGACGTGTGCTTCTTCGCGGTCCACGACTTTCGTATGCAACTGTTTTTCTTGTTGGCCGGGTTCGGAGCGTGCGCGCTGGCGTCCCGGCGCGGGGCCAGTGAACTGGTCCGGAACCGGCTCGCGCGTGTCGCCCTGCCGCTGGCCCTCGCGGTACTGATTCTGTGCCCGGCGCTGCACCTGATTTTTGCTGCGCACACCGCCACCCGCGGGGCCACGTGGGCCGCTGACGGGGCCGGCGGCTGGGTCGGCCCGAACTTTCATTTGTGGTTTCTGTACTACTTGCTGATGTGTTGTGCGGTGTGGGTCGCGATCCGTTCCATCGGATTGCGCCTTCCGTTTGGCATCGTGTGCGCCTTTGATGCGTTAGCCCGGCGCGCACTCGCTTCACGGTGGAAGGTGCCTGCTGTCGCCGCTATTGCGGTTCCGGTGCTGTGGGACATGCCGGCGTGGTGGATCGACACCCCGAAGGGCTGGGGGCCGGACATCACGGTGCTGGCGTACTACCTCGGGTTCTTTTTTGTTGGGGCGCTTCTCCACCGGCACCGGGACATGCTCGCGACCGTCGGTCGGCGGTGGGCGGTTCGGCTCGCTGTTGCGAACGTCGTGGTGCTCCCGCTGATGCTGAAACTGACCGTTACAGGTAACTGGGCGGAAGAAGAACGCGACACCGACCCGGCACGCTTGGCCGTGTGGAAGGCGGTCGCGATATTCGTCGGCGGGCTGTACACCTGGCTGATGATCGGCGGGTTGATCGGACTGTTTCAGCGGTACTTCGCCGCGGGCGGGCCGCGGTGGGCGTACCTGGCGGACGCGTCGTACTGGTGCTACCTCATCGGGTTCCCGGTGCAGGCGGCGTTTCAGGTGTGGTTCGCCCCGACCACGTTGCCGGTGGTCGCCGAGTTCTTGCTTGTGTGTGTGTTCACACTTGCGGTGTCACTGGCGAGCTACGAGTTGGGTGTGCGGCACACGCGACTCGGCGTGTTGCTGAACGGAAAGCGCCCGAAACGGGATCGCGGTCGGGTACCGGAACCGGTGCGCGACACACGACCGCGCCCGGTCCCGGCGGTTCACGTCGGTTAATCCATGAGCTTGCGGAACTCCTCGAACAGGTAGCTCGAATCGTGCGGTCCGGCTGCCGCTTCGGGGTGGTACTGTACGCTGAACACCGGCAGCGTCGTGTGCCGTAACCCTTCCAGGGTGTTATCGTTCAGGTTGATGTGCGTCGGTTGCACGTCTTTCGGGAGCGTGGTGGGGTCCACCGCGAACCCGTGATTCTGCGTGGTGATCTCGATCTGCTTCGTGAGCTCGTTCCGCACCGGCTGGTTCGCCCCGCGGTGACCGAACTTCAGTTTGAAGGTGCTCGCGCCCAGCGCGAGGCCCAAGAGTTGGTGGCCGAGGCAGATTCCGAAAAGGGGCTTCTTCGGGATCAGTTGCTTGACCGTGTTGATGGCGTAGCCCACCGCGGCGGGGTCGCCGGGGCCGTTGGAGAGGAAGATCCCGTCCGGGTTGTGTGCGAGCACTTCGTCCGCGCTCGCGGTCCCCGGGACGACGGTCACGTCGCACCCGACCTGTGTGAGGCAGCGCAGGATGTTCCACTTCATCCCGTAATCGATCGCCACGACCTTCTTGGTGGCCGGGCGGTGCGGGAGCACGTGGTCCGCGAACGCGCCGAACCCCTTGTCCCACTTGAATGACTGCTTTGGTACCACTTCGGAAACTAAATCACGCCCCTCCATGCCGGGGAAGGCCCGCGCCTTCGCGACCAGGGAGGCGTCATCAAGGTCGGCGGTGGACAGGATGCCGTTCATCGACCCGCGGACGCGGAGCCGGCGCACAAGCGCCCGCGTGTCGATGCCCTCAATGCCGACGACGTTGCTGGCCTTGAGGTAGCTGTCCAGGTCGCGGTCGGAGCGGAAGTTGCTTGGCACGCGGGTCAGCTCGCGGACGATGAACCCGGCGACGCGGACCGCGTTCGACTCCTCGTCGTCGGCGGTGGTGCCGTAGTTCCCGATGAGCGGGTACGTCATCGTGACGATCTGTCCGGTGTACGAAGGGTCGGTGAGGACCTCTTGGTAGCCCGCCATGGAGGTGTTGAACACCACCTCGCCGAGGGTCTCGCCGGTCGCGCCGAACCCACGACCGGTGAACACGGTTCCGTCCGCCAGAGCCAGTTTCGCGTGCATGTGCTGCTATTCGTCTCTCTAGAGGTAAAGCGGCGCAAACTAGATGAATGATACGGACGGGGCGACCGATCGGATATCATAACGGGAACGATTCACGCCCCCGGAACGTCGAAACGACGGCCCTCGGCCCCTCGCCGGAAGGCCGGAACGGTGAAGAGCGAAGCCATGCCGACCCCACTCGACCGCCGCAAGTTCTTCGGTTCGGCCGCCGCCCTGTCGCTGTCGGCGGCGAGTTACGCGAACGTCGCGGGGAGCAACGCGCGCGTCCGGGTCGGCTTCCTGGGGTGCGGCGGGCGCGCGCAAGCGCACATCGACCTCGTGAACAAGTTCGCGGCGGAGGGGAAGCCCGTTCAGGCGGTCGCGGTGTGCGACGTGTGGGACGGGCTGGAAGACGAGTACGAGGTTCACTTCGGCGGGAAAGCCACCCGGCGCCGGTACGCGCAGGGGCTCCACCCGTCCGCCCGAAAGTGCGGTCTGGATCGCGCGGACAAGTCGCACGTCACGAAGGACTACCGGGTCGTGCTGGACCGCGCCGACGTGGACGCGGTGTGCATCACGACCCCGGACCACTGGCACGGGCGCATGACGCTCGACGCGCTTTCCGCCGGCAAGGACGTGTACGTCGAGAAGCCCATGACCCGCACCGCCGAGGAAGCGGTCGCTGTGGTGGACGCGTGGCGCCACACCGGGCGGGTGGTGACCGTGGGCGCGCAGTCGATGGCCGATGGTGTGTGGATGCGGGCGTTCGACGCGATCCGGACGGGCGCGATCGGGCACGTGGCGCACGCGCAAACAGGGTTCTTCCGTAACGACGTGCGCGGTCAATGGCGGTTCTATCGGCTCGCGCAGCAGATGACGCCCAAGACCGTGGACTGGGACCTGTTCCTTGGACACCAGTTCGAGTGCGCCGGCCGGCGGGTCGGGCCGACTCCGCGGGAGCAGCCGTTCGACCGCGCCACGTTCGCCCAGTGGCGGTGCCAGTGGCCGTTTTCGGGCGGGCCGTTCACCGACATGCTCTCGCATTACCTCACGCGCATGAACGCCGCGATGGGCGTGCGGTTCCCGGCGCGGGTGGCCGCGGGCGGCGGGCTGTACCTCGAAACCGACGGGCGGGACGTGCCCGATGTGAGTACCGTCGTTGCCGACTACGACGAAGGCTGTCAGCTCGTGGCGACCGCCACCACCCTGAGCGGCTACCCGATGGAAGATGTGATCCGCGGGCGGCTGGGCGCGATCAAGTTCGTGAAGGGCGGGTTCCAGGTGTTCCGCGACGACCCGACCCGCGGCGCCAGCTTCCCGCCGCGGATGGAATCGGCACCGGAACCGTCGTCGTTTGTGGCCGTCGAGCCGCCGCGCAACGACACCGAAGCGATGTGGGGCAATTTCCTGGAGTGCATCCAGACGCGGCGGCAAAGCACCTTTTGCCCGCCGGATCTGGGTGCGGTTGCGGTCACGACCGCGGCGATGGCGGTGGAGAGCTACCGGACGGGTTCGGCGCTGTTCTGGGACAACGAGAAGCGGCAGATCGTACCGGCCGACCCGAGTTGGGCCGAGCGCGGAGAGCAGCGGAGCCGCCAGCGCGCGAAGCCGAATCAGATCTTCGGTTGGAGCGGCGGTGACGGTGGCGTCGTACAGCCGCCGTCCTATCAGTCGCTGGCCGGGCCGTGGCTGAACGGCAAAGATCCGGCCAGGTAAAAGCACACCGACCCGTTGCGGTCGCGGCTCCGCAGTTCGGAGTCGCGACCGCAGCGGGCCGGTTTTTACGTTGATCGAGATGTCGATCAGTTTCGGTTGCTGAGGCTCGTGGCGGCCGACTCTGTGGGGGCCGGCAGGTTCAGCTTGGTCACCGCGGTGTCCGCTGTGCCGATCATGTCGCGGAGCGTTTTGCGGAACGTGTCATACTGCCCCTGAAGGGCGTCCCGCTCGCCGGTACGGGCTTTCACTTCTGCCTTGAGTGCGTCGCGCTCGGCCGCAGCGGCCGAGTTGGCGTCTGCCAGCGCCTTCTTTTGTGTGGCTACGTTCTGTTCGGCCGCGAGCAGCTTTTGCCGCAGTTGCTCGCGTGTGGTGATCGCGCTGCGGTACTCTTCTTCCAGCTTTTCGAGCTTCGTGTTCTGGATTGCGGCCGTGCTCGGGGTATCCGGCGCTTTCATGCACCCGTAGGCGCCGAGGGTGGTGACGAGCAGGAACGCAAGTATGCGGACGGAGCGGGTCATCAGTTGTTTCTCCTGCGATCCCCGGCGCGACCGGGGGCGAACGGGCGGAACGGGATCTCCGAACGGCTTCGATTACCCCGTTTGCTTCGGCAGATGTAGATGACCCACTTCACGTAAACCGATCCGTCTTCCTGACCGGCAGAGTCGACTGGCTATCCGTGTGTATCGTTGAGCACGGTTGTGCGGCCCCGCGCCTACTCGTCCGCATTGCCGTGGAACAAACCCAAGTAGCTGTGATACCGACGAGAGGTAATAAGCCGCCGGGCTACGGCGTCCTTCACCGCGCAATTTAGCTCGTGCGTGTGGGTGCAGTCCGGGAAGCTGCACAGCGGTACAAAGGGTCGGAACTCGGGAAAGTACCCTTCCATTTCTTCCGGCCGCGCGTCCCAGAGCTGGAGCTGCCGCACACCTGGCGTGTCCACGACCCACCCGCCGAAGTTGAGTTTGATGAGCTGCGAATAAGTGGTGGTGTGGCGCCCCTTTTGGTTGACCTCGCTGACCGATTTGACCGCCAGCGCCAAGTCCGGTTGCACCGCGTTGAGGAGCGACGACTTGCCCACGCCCGATTGCCCGGAGAATACGGTCGAGCGGCCGCGCAACTGTTCCTGTAACCGGGGAATGCCGTAGCCGGTGCGGGCGCTGCACAGGTAGACCGGTACGCCCATCTGGGCATACAGCCCGATGAGCGGCTGAAGTTCGGTGGGGTCGGTGAGCAGGTCGGCCTTGTTCAGGCACAGTACGGGTTTCAGCCCGCCCTGCTGGGCCGCCGCGAGGTAGCGGTCGATCAGGTGCGGCTTCAGGCTCGGCTCGACCAGCGACATCACGATGACGAGCTGATCGACGTTCGCGACGAGCACGTGCTCGCGGCGCCGGCTGGCGCGGGTGAGCACCCCGTGCCGCGGCTCGACGCGCTCGATCATGCCTTCCTGAGGTGCCGACAGGCCGTCGCTCGTTGGCGGCTGCGGCGCGGCGTCGTCCGGCTCGCCGTTTCCGGCGTCGTCGGTCGGGCTGGGCGCGGGAGCCCGGCCGCTGGTGCCCGTGCCCGCGGGCCGGATCCACACCACGTCCCCGGTGGTTACGACGCTGCGCTCGTCGGTCGCGAGGCTTTTGAGCAGCCGGCGCACGGCACAGCGGAAGACGCGGCCGTCGTCGGTTTCCACGACCGACGCGAGCCCGTGGACCCGCAGCACGCGCCCGCGCAGGCACTCGCCCACGTTCACCGCGGGCATGGCGGTGCCGTTCGCGGCCTCGTCCTGAACGACGGTGCGGTAGCGCGAAATCGCGCCCTTCGCGCGCACCCGCTCGTTGGTTCGGGCGTCGTCGGCGCGGCCGTCACCTTCCTTGAAGTCGCGGGTGATGTCGTTCTCGCGTGGCGGCTTCTCGCGGTTCTTCCGGAGTTCGACGCGCACCTTTTTCTTCTTGCTCATGGGGGCATCTTAACCGGTTGGGGGTGGTTCCGCTGCGCAGCGCGCGGGACCGGGTTGATGGCGGTTGACACGCGCGCGGCGCCGGCCGACACTACATCCACCGTTTTGCCCCTCTCCGGAGTGAGCCATGCCCCGCACGCTGCCACTGTTCGTCTTGCTCATACTGCCGGCGGTCACGCGCGCCGCCGACGTTTCCGTCACCGTCGGCAAGAGCGCCGTCGAGTTCAAAGCCGGCACGCAGGTCGTGGCCCGGTACGCCACCGCGGAGTCGGTTGCGAAGCCGTACCTGTACCCGGTCCTGGCACCCAACGGCGTGGGTGTGACCCGGGCGTGGCCCGTCGAGAAGGGGCTGCCGGGCGAGGCCACCTCGGATCACGTTCACCAGAAGTCCGTGTGGTTCTGCCACGGCGATGTGATTCCGGAGGGGATCGCACTGAAGGTCAAGTCCGTAAATAAGGCCGACAAGGGGGTGGACTTTTGGAGCGAGGCGAGGGACAAGGACGGCCCGCGACACGGGAAGATCAAGTGCGTGAAGGTCGGCGAGCCGAAGCAGCACGCGAAGAACCACGCGAGCGTCGAGACGCACAACGAATGGTTCACCCCGGACGGCGTGAAGATCATGGACGAGGTGCGCGTCATCCATTTCTTTGAAGGCGCTGAGGGCCGGACGTTCGCGTTCGACATCACGCTGAAAGCCACCGTGTGCCCGATCACGTTCGGCGACACCAAGGAGGGCTCGTTCGGCATCCGGGTTCACGACGGGCTGCGCCCGACCGAAAAGACCGGGGCGGTCGTGACCACCGCCGAGGGCAAGGTGGTGGCGCCGCCGGTCAAGGACAACATGTCGATCTGGGGGCACCCGGCGCAGTGGATCGACTACTCGGGTAAGCTCGACGGTAAGGAAGTCGGAGTCGCGGTGTTCGACCACCCGAGTAACCCGAAATCGAACTGGCACGTTCGCGCTTACGGACTGAACGCGGCGAACCCGTTCGCCCGCGCGCACAGCGGGTTCCCGTCGCAAAAGGACGGCGCCGGCCCGCTGCTGAAACTGGACAAGGGCAGTGAGATGAAACTGAAATACGCGGTCTACGCGCACACCGGCGACGTGAAGACCGGTAAGGTTGCGGAGGCGTTTGAAGCGTTCAAGAGCACGAAGTGATGTCGGCGGGCTACGGCTTCGTGTTTTTGATCCTCGCTGCGTGCGCGGCGCTTGTGACGGCCGCGGCGCCGTGGCCCGTTCAGGTGGCAGGCGCCGCCGCAGCGGTGTCGTTTCTCGTCGTCGCGGTCGCGTATTTCGGGGCCGGCCCGCGGCTCCTGTGCAAACGGGCGAGCGGCCGCCGGGGCGCCTGGGCGTGGCCGGTTCACGGGCCGTACTTCGTTCTCGTCGCGCTGTCCTACCGGCTCGCGGTTTGTGGCTCGCGTGAAGGCGCGTTCGTTCAGATCGTGCCCAACGTGTTCCTCGGCCGGCGCCTTACGGAACGAGAGGCGCGGCGGGTGGGTGGATGGCCGGCGGTGCTCGATTTGGCCGGCGAGCTTACCGACCCGCCGGTGCTGCGCGCCGCCCCTCACTACCGGTCGCTGCCGCTGCTCGACGCGACCGCGCCGACTCAGGCCGTGCTGCGCGAGGCGGTCGGCTGGGTCAAGGACCGCGCCGCGAACGGCCCGGTGTACGTTCACTGCGCCCTCGGGCACGGGCGCAGCGCCTTGGTGGCTGCGGCGTATCTGCTCGCGACCGGAACGGTGACGAGCGCGAAGGAGGCGGTTGCTCACCTGCGCGGGTTGCGCCCGGGGGTTCGGTTGAACCGCGCCCAACGCGCCGCGCTGGACCGGTTCGCGGGCGGGCTCGCTACTTCGGCACCATCAGCGTGAACGGCGGCAGGAACGCTTGCAGCGCGGTCAGCAGCCCGACGATGCTGGCCAGCAGGATGCTGTGCCAGATGACGGCTTTGAAGAGGTCGGCCTCCTTGCCCACCTGGTTCGTGCCCGCGGTCGCGACGCAGATGCTCTGCGCGTCGATCATCTTGCCCATCACCCCGCCGGTACTGTTGGCGGTGCAGATCAGCGTTTGAGCCTGCTCCAGCGTCAAGTTGCTCATCGCGCCGGCCGAGTGCGCGGTCCACACCTCGGTCGCCGTGATCTTTTGCAGGCCCCCGAACAGCGCATTACTGCCGGCGTCGGTGCCGGTGAGAAACACGCCGAGCCAGCCGAGCATCGCTGCGAAGAACGGGTACAACACACCCGTTGCCGCGAACGCCACGCCGAGTGTCGCGTCCATTCCGGCGTACTTGGTTACGTAACTCAGCCCGAGCATGAACGCGATGGTCGGGATCGGGATGCGCATCTGGTGGACCGTCTTGCGGAACACCGTAATTACTTGGAACCCCGACATTTTCAGCAAGAGCATTGAGAGCAGAGCGGCCGTCAGTACGGGCGTGCCGGGGGCCGTCAGCCAGGTGAACTTAAACACCGCGGCTTCGAGTTTCTTCTCGTCCGGCGTGTTCGGGGGAATGAGTTCCTTTGCCCGCTCGACCTGCTTGTGCAGCCCGGGTATTTCGACGTCGTAGTAGCTCTGGATACCGCCCAGGTCGAGCGCCGCCCCCTTCTGCTTTTCCAGGTGTTTGATGTACCCGCTGACAACGAGGCACAGGGCCATCAGGAGCCACGGCATCCACGCCCAAGCGACCAGCCCGGCCGTAAGCGGCTTCTCCGCTTCGGGCGTTTTCGGCGCGTCGAGCAGGGCCGCGACCTCTTCCTTCGCGTGCTCGGCTTGCGGGTCGTGCGGCTTTTGTGCGGCGGGTACGGGAGCGGGCGCTTCTTCCGGGAACCGCCACTCGTCGCGCGGCCTCCACACGAACTTCAGGAACAGCGCCAGCGTGAGCAGCGAGAACAGTCCGCCGCCGATGTCGGTGAGTTGCCAGATCGGGGGCAGCCCGTAGGCGTGCGCGGTGGAGAAGAAGAACTGGAACGCGGCGAACGAGCCGCCGCCGACCGCGAGCGCGGGCCAAATGGCGAACGTTTGTCGCCACGTACACATGCACTTCACCATGTAGAACGGGATCAGGCACGACAGCAGCGGCAACTGGTGCCCGCACATGATGCTGATCTTGTCCGCGGACACGCCGCTGGACGTTTCCAGCGTCATAATCGGCACCCCCAGGCCGCCGTAGCACACCGGCGACGTGTTCGCGATCAGGCAGATCACCGCGGCGCGGAACGGCGGCACGCCGAGCCCCACCAGCATCGCCCCGCAAATCGCGACCGGTGACCCCGCGCCCGCGGCCCCTTCCATGAACGCGCCGAACGCGAACCCGATGAGCACCGCCTGAACGCGCGCGTCCCGGCTGAGCCCGCCGATCGAGCGGCGGATGACGGTGAACTGCCCCGTTTCAACGGTCACGTTGTACAGCAGCATCGCGGCGAACACGGTCCAGCCGATCGGGAGCAGCCCGAACGCGGCCCCGTACACGAACGACGCGCCCGCCATGCCGAGCGGCATCCGGTAAACGAGCCAGGCGAGCAGGATCGCGAAGACGGCCCCCGCGGCGCCGGCCCAACTCGCGAGCCACCGCCGGCCCACGAGCAGGTAAAAGAGCACCAGCACCGGCAACGCGGCAACAACAGTCGAGAGGACCTTGAACCCGAGCGGGTCCAGGTTCTGAACGTAGGCGAGAGGCATCGAAAGACCTTATTCGCGCAAGGAGGGAGAACCCGCGATGCTAACCCACGTGTCGGTCCGGGCCAAGTAGCAAGTTTCACGAGTTGCCACGAGTTGCGCGGCGGCCCGGTCCGCTCGCGCTGGTGCCGCCCTGTTGGCCCACGGTCGTAGGGCGCCGCAAGCGGGTAACTTCCGCTGCTGATGCGGAGTGTCGCGCTGCCCGCCGGTCCGCGCTGAAGAGTGAACAATCGGCACAACCCGGCCTCGTCTGTCGGTGCGCGTGTAACTCGCCTGTCGGCACGCCCCCGGGTGCTTCGGCCCGCGCCGCGAACTTTTCGGCTCGCGGGGTCCATTCCGGTCGCAAATCATGGTGAATTTGGGCCGAAACGGCCGGGCTCGGGTTGTGCGGGTCGTGTCGATTGGTGACGGCTCTTGGGACGGTGTTGTCTATCTAAAACCCGTGCCATCAGGCGCCTTTCTCGGACTCGCAGAGTCGGCACAATTGTACCTCTTTCGCCAGCCCGCAGATCGCCACGCAAATTAACGGGTTTCCGTGCCTTACCGAGCTTGGTTTGCTTTCCCAAGTTGCGGGGCGCTGTCATATCTACCGCAGGCACACTGAGAGCAGCGGCCGGAACCCGCGACGAATGGATGGTCGTGACGGCGGCAGCGGTGGGCTGAAACCCGGAGTTCGAGAGAGGGTCACCATGAGCGTTATGCGTTTGAAGGCGTGGGTCATGACCGCCACCTGTGCGGCCCTGATCGGTCTGGTCGTCGGCGACGCGCACGCGTTCGGCGGCAAACTGTTCGGCAAGAAGAAAGACGCCTGCGACCCGTGCGCGACGGCCGCGGCCGACCCGTGCGCGGCCCCCGGCTGCGGCCCGGCGGCCCCGGCCACGACTACCCAGAAGGTCAAGGTCACCGAGTGGGTGCCCACGTACGTCGAAGAGACGGTCACCGTGATGAAGCCGGTCACCAAGACCGAGACCTACACGGCGCACAAGTGGGAGTGCGTCCCGGAGACGATCACCTGCCAGGTGACCGTCAACAAGCTGGTCACCGAGAACGTGGTCGAGAACCGGTGCGTCACCGAGCGCGTCCCGGTGCAGAAGACGATCACCGTGAACGAGCGCGTCCCGGTGCAGAAGACGATCACCGTGAACGAGCGCGTCCCGGTCACCAAGACCATCACGGTGAACGAGACGCAGTGGAAGACGGTGATGGTCACCGAGATGAAGAGCAAGACGGTGACGCACAAGGTGCAGGTGCCGTACTGCAAGGAACTCGGGCCGACCATCGGCGACCGCCTCAAGAAGATCTGCGACCCGTGCTACGACCCGTGCCCCCGCACCGTGAGCGGCTGCAAGACCGAAAAGGTCCGTGAGACCGTGTGCGAGCCGGTCACCGTGTGCAAGAAGGTCGCCGAGTGCGTGCCGGTCTGCAAGACCGTTTGCACCTACGAGTGCCGCCCGGTCCAGAAGACCGTCTGCGTGTACGAGTGCGTGCCGACCCAGAAGACCGTGACCGCCTACGAGTGCGTCACCAAGATGGTGCCGACGACCGTCTGCAAGACCAAGTGCGTGCCGACCGTCGAGACCGTGACCAAGACCGTGAACGTGAAGAAGTGCGTGCCGTACACCGCGACCCGCCAGGTGACGGTGTGCGAGCCGGTGCAAGAGAAGGTCAAGGTCTGCAAGATGGTGGCCAAGGAAGTTGAGAAGGACGTGGTGGTGGCCGCCCCGTGCGCCCCGGCCTGCGGCGACGCGTGCGCCCCGGCCTGCAGCACCGCTGCCAAGGCCAGCGTCCTGGACCGCCTGAAGGGCAAGCTCGGCGGCCTGAAGGGGAAGCTGTGCAAGAAGAACGAGTGCGCCCCGATCGCCGACTGCGGCGGGTGCGCGGCCCCGGCCGCGACCGGCGCGGCCGCTGCCTGCTGCCACTAAGTCGTCTCCGCGAGCACGACTGACCGGGCACCCCGTTCGCCCGGTCGAGTCACCCCCGCCCGGGCTCCCTCACCCGGGCGGGGGTTCTCGTTTACAGCCGCCGCTTCGCAACTCGCAAGGCCGGCGCCACCAACAGTTGGTGGCGCCGGCCTTGCGAGTTGAGCGTTTGAACCCCGCACCACGTGCCGGAAATGTGTTTGCAACGACACAGGGAGACGGATCAAGCGCCAGAAGCGGTGGCGGAACGGGCGGCCGGTCGCGGCTCCGTTTCGGCCCGCGCCGGCCGCGCGCTTTTATGAAGACCGATTTTGACAGAGTGAAGACAGATCCAGTCGTTTCAAGTTCGTTGGTTGTGCGCCACCCGCCTGCTGAGGCAGGCGGGTGGCACCTGGGCGTGTTCCGTGCTGGCGATTGATCCCGTCGCGGCTGTCGCGAACTTGAAACTACTGAGACCAATTTGAAATACTGTTTGTCCTGTCGATCCTGTCAAAATGGTCTTGGCCTCTCCGTCGCGATTGAGTGCCACATTGCCCTCGCCTCGGGTGGGCAACGCCAACGCGAAAGCTCGTTCGGAGAAGACGCACGCGCCTTCGACACGCGCTTCGGCGCGGTCGAAGTAGCCACGCGCCGTTACGGCCGGGGTGCTCACTGCACGCCGAACTCCCGGGCGGCCTTTTCGGCGTCGGCGGTGGCTCGCGCGTTCGGGTGCTGCTTCCGCAACTGGTCGAGTTGCGTTTTCAACTGCGTGAGCGCGGGCCGGTGCTTGGCCTGAAATTCGGCCGCCGCCGGGTCGAAGCTTCCTTCCTGGCCGCGGAGCTTGGTGGCGGTTTTTTCGATCTCAGCCGCTTGAGCGCGAGCTTTCAGCTCCGCCGCCACCGCTTTGTCGCCGCGGAGGTTCGTTAGGAGCGCTGTGGCCTTCGGCCCGAGTGGGGTGGCCTTAAAATCTGCTGCCACTCGCTCGGCGGCCAGGAACGAACCGAGCGGGTCGGTTTTCGCACCCGCTCGCGCGCCGTCGAACACCTTCTGGCCCGGTGCCATGATCCGATCGTGCAACTTCTTGGCCGCGGTTTTGGTGGCTTCGTCGGCCGAGGTCAGAAGCGGAATCAGTTTGGGGATCACCGCCACCGGTGTGGCACCGGCGGCGAACGCGTCGGCGACCGGCTTGAACGCTTTCGGCACATCGTCCCCGACCGCGGTTGTCAGCAGCGCCTTGCCGACTGCGGCCCGGACGGGTTCGTCGGCGTCGTAGGCGGAACCGCGGTGAACGCACCTTCCGGCCGTGTCGAACACGAGCACGTGACCGGCGGGCTGGGTTTTGAAGTCGCTGGTGCCCTCGCGCACAAAGGCCGCTTTCAGCACCGCGACCCGTGGCGCACGCTTTTCACCGTCCTCTCGCACCAACTCGTCGTCCCGGACGTAGGTGTGCGGACACAGGACCACCAGCCCGTACTCGCCCAACTCTCCCTGAAGCCGGTCGAGTCGGTTCAGCACGTTCGTGTGCGCCCCGCCCCAGAATCCAACCAGTACCACCTGACCCTTCAACTCCGCCGGCGGCTTGGGGCCGGCGAGGGCGGGGCCGAGTTTGATGTCTTCGGGCAGTGCCAGAGCGGTGTCGCGCTTCTCCGCGTAGAGGGGTTCGACGGTCACCTTTGTGGCCGCGCCGGCCCACAGCGATTCCAGCGTCTTGAAGGTGACCGGGTCGTGTTTCTTCAGCTCGGCTCGGTTGTGCGGGTAGTGGTGCAACTGGTCCAGGTAGGCGCAGCTCAGCTCGGCGAAGAACTCCATGCGGTTGGTCGCCGCGTAAAAATCCTTCTCATAAAGCCGCCGCTCCATCGCCTGTTCGTAGGCCGCCCGGATTCCGGCGTGGTCGAAGCCGAACAACTGGTCGTGAACCGCGTGTGCGAACTCGTGGAGCAGCAGGGATTTGGCCCGACCGTCGTTCTTCGGCTGCCGCTGCTCGGTGAGCGATTTGAGGCTGTGGATGGTGACCGTCTTCGCCTGGAGCGGGTGCCGCCCCTCCTTCACCTGGAGCTGCGGGCCGCCGCCGTAATACGTTGCCAGGGCGGCGCCCTGGCGCCCGTTACTGAGCGAGACACGCTCGTCCCAGTTCACGAACACGGTCAACCGGCGGAGCAGGTCGACCGCTTTCGGTGACAGCATCTTGGTGAGGTGCTTGCACTCGTGCTCGAGCACCTCGAGCGGCGGGCGCTCGTATTTGGACGCGTCGGCCGCTAGCGCCTCGTCGCTTATGAGGAACGTGAAGCCCTCGATTTTTTTGGTCTTTCGTCCGGAGACCGGCTCGTTCTTATCGGCCTGGGCTTTGGGTTGGGGTTTCGGCTCCTGGGCGCCGGCGGGCCAGGAGCACGCGGTCAGCGCGAGGAGGGTGAGGGTGCGCATGGTGCTCCCGGAATAACGCCCTTCGTTCGGTCGGCTGACAGACAATGTAACGCGGGACGGGGCGCGGTGCAACCGGCGCGGGCTCACACGGGCGGCGCGATGTGGTACACTCAACTCCCACCGCCCGCCGGAGCACCCATGACCCGCAAACTGATTCTCGCCGCCGCTGCGGTAATCCTGAGCGCGACGCCGGCGCTCGCTCAACTGGACGCCGAGCCGAAACAGCCCTACGTCTGGCGGGTAGTGGTCTCGGTGAAGCCCCACCCGCTGCTGACACCCGAGTTCCGCGAGCGCCTCAAGCGGGATGTGCTCGCCGCTCTCCAACCCGGGCTGGGCGCTCTCGGCACGGTCGAGGTGGTCGATCTCGCGGCACGCGCGCGCGCCGGAGACACGCTGCTACAGCAGTTCGACGACAAGGGGTTCGCGGCGCTCGACGCACCGCGCGACCTGACCGGTGCGAAGACGCACTTCCTGAGGGTCGAGCACCGCGACGGACGAATCTACCTCGCGGCGCGCCAGTACGACGGCTTTACCGGCCTGTCATCGCCGCTGGTCCGCACGCAAACGATCCGGGCACCGGAGTTGGCCGGGCGCACCGCCGGGCTGATGCTCGACCGCGATTTCGGCCCGGTCGGCACCGTCGAACCGGTCGTCGGCAGGCCCGACGAGGCGCGCCTGTTGGTCCGGGGCGCCGGGTTAGGGTCGGTCAAGGGTGTTGTGCGGACCGGAGACGTGTTTGCGGTGGCGGCGGTGCGGAAGACCAACCGCCCGGCCCCGGTCGTCCGGACGGCGACGGGGAAAATCGTTGAACCCCCGCCCGGCTCGGTCCCGCCCCCGGGGCTCACTTCGACGCCGCGCGACTTTACCCTGCTGAAGGTGCTCGACGTGGGGGCCGACGGGAGCTGCCGCTGCGCCGTACTCACGCGGTACCAGAACGCCATGCCGGTGACCGGCGGCGTGATCGGGTACCGCGCCATGAAGCTCGGGACGATCAGCGCGCCGGTCGCGGTGCGGCTGGCGAGTACCGACGGCGTGGTGTACAAGACCGCGTCGGCGGTCAGCGTGCGTGCCAGTGACCGCGCCTTCAGCACGGGTGGCGACCCGTCGGAGGTGTGCGCGTTCGATAACGCGACGTACCAGTTCCGGTCGCAGCGACCGCTGGCCAACGTGGCGTGCGTCACGGTGGCGCTCGGGCCGTCGCAGGCCAAACAGTTCCCGGTGCCGATCCTCAGCGACGACCCGGTGACGATCCCGTTCGACATCGACCCCGCGAAGGAGGAGCGGGCGGCGTTCGAGCGGGCCGTCCTCAAGACGGCGACCGAAGCGGCGGACGCGCGGCAGGCCCAGTCCGTGTGCTTCGAGGCGGTCGCGAACCTCATTAGTAAGCAGAAGAACGCCGACGCGCTGGCCCGCGCCGAGGACGGGTTCAAAGCGGCCGACGCGGCGGACAAGTCCCTGAGTGACGAGCTGGCGCGGCTCAAAGAGCAGGCGCCGCGCGTGCAGAAGGCCGACAACGTCGACGCCATCCTGGCGAAGGCGGAACAGAACCTCGCGGCCCTGCGGACGTACAATGCGCAACTGGCCGGGCACCGGGACAAGATCGCGAAGGTGGTGGCGCGGGAGAACGACCCGTCCGTCGCGGCCAAGGAGGCCCACGCCGAGGCGATTAACGCCCGCATCGCGCTGCTGCTCGCCCGCGGGGACGTGGACGAGGCGCTCGCGGCTTACGACCAACTGGCGTTCCTGATCCCGGGCGACGCGGACGTGAAGGCCCGCAAGGACAAGCTCGCGGCCGAGTGGAAAGTGAAGGACGAGGCGCACCAGAAGGCCCGCGACTACCTGCTGAAGACGTGGCCCGGGGTGCAGACGGTCGCGGACTTCCGGGACAGCCTCCCGCTGATCCGGAACGCGGTGGACGAGTGCAAGAAGCACAAGGACACCTGGACCATGCGCAAACTGCTGACCGTCTTCAGTACGGCGGTGGTGAAGTTGAACGAACTGGTCGCGCAACTGGACCCGGCGAGCGATGCCGACAAGAAGCTGCTGGCCGACGCGAACCAGGTCGGCAAGGCGATGGCCGCGCTGGAGCAAGAGGTGCGGAAAGCGTCCGGGGAGTAGCCGTGATGAACGGAGCGGCGGGGAGCGATCGTTTCGCCCCCGCCGCTTCTCGCGTTACGGCTTGAACCCGTAGAACCGGAGGTCGATGAAATACGGGTTGTTGTAGCCCCGGGTCTTTGACGGGACCTTGGCCCGCTCCTTCTGGATGGCGGTCATGAACTGGAGGATGGTGTCCTCCACCTTCGGGTTCCCGTTACCGAGCAGCTTCACCCCGCTCAACTGCTGGGCGCCTTTGACCTCCGTGAGGAACGTCTGATCGAGCGGCTTCAGCCCGGACGTCTTTTTCGGGTTGGCGACCAACACTTCGTTAAAGAAGAACTCGCCCTGCTTCTTCCCGGCGGCGTCCTTGTCGGCGTACAGGAACAGCATCGGGTTGAACTCGCGGATCTTGGACGAGTAGGTGGACACCCACTGCTTGACCAGCGTGTCGGGTACGGACGCGGGGCGGCTCGGGCTGAGCCAGATGGCGCCGGCGAAGTCCTGCCCGCCCTCGTTCGGGAACGCGCCGGTGAGCCGCTGCGGCACGAACTCGTAGCCGGCCACGTTCAGGCCCAACAGTCCGGGGGCCGGGAACACGGCCGGGCGCTGCCACTCGGTGGTCAGCCACGCCATCCCCAGGGTCGCCGCGTCGCCGGCCCCGAGCAGGTAAATGGAGCTGGTGTTGATCGTCCGGTTGTCGTTCTTCGTGTCCAGGTGGAGCCGCACCGCGGCGAGGTCGTTGAGGTACACCGGGAAGTACCGCTCCGCCCGGGTCAGGTCCTTGACGAACAGCTCGTTTTTGACCGGCTTGCGGGGCGGGCCGCCCCGGATGTAGGCGTTGAAGTTGCCGGGGCCGTTCAGGTACGAGTTCTCCCAGAACCGGCGCGTGTCCTTGATGTCGTTGCTCTTGCCGTGCCCGCGCCAGTCGAACCGGAACACGTGGTAGCCGTTTTTGTTGAGCAACTGCGCGAGCCCGACCCAGTCGCCCTTGGTCATGTCCCGGTCCGCGCCGGGCGGGTACATGAACACCACCACCGGGGCCGCGCCGGCGTTCTTGTCGGTGGCGTGGAACACGCCCTTGAGCTGCACCCCGTCGGCGGTGAGGAACGACTCTTCTTCGGGCGGCGCGGGCTGGGCCGCCGCGCGCGGCGCGCTCACGGACGCCAAGCCGATGGCGGCGAACAGCACAACCGGGGCCGCTAACCAGCGTCGCATGACCAGTCCTCGTCGGCGAAGTGGGAGGGAGCGATACGTGAGGAACGTACCCCGATCATACGTCGTTGGCGCGCGCGATGCCAGAGGGGCGGCACAGGGGGGAACGGCGGAAGGGCACGCCACAAGGGCTCCCGAAGGAGCCCGAAAACACGCCACGAGGCGCGAATGAAGTGGACGGCGAGAACTCGGAGGGGACGTGCGCCGCTGGTACCGCCGACGCACGCCCCAGATGTCCGCTCTCGAAACTCGTTGCGCCTCGCTTGGTGCGGCTTCGTGTTCCCTCACCGCTTTTACGGAGTACGTTCGGCTTTCCGCTACCCCATGAACTGCTCCAGGAACTTACGGCTCTGCCGCAGCGCCCGCTGGCGGGCGGCGAGCGAGCCTTCGTACGCGCGGTCCTCGACTTCGATGCACACCGGGCCGTCGTACCCGGTGTCGGTGAGGGCCGCGAAGAACTCGCTCCACTTCACGTCCCCCAGCCCGGGCAGCTTCGGCACGTGCCAGCCCAACCCCATCACCCCCACGTCGTGCAACCGGGCGTGGTCGATGCGCTCGTCCTTGGCGTGTGCGTGAACGATCCGCGGGCCGAACTCCCGGACCGCTTTCGCGCAGTCGATCGACTGCCAGATCAGGTGCGAGGGGTCGAAGTTGAGGCCCAGCGGCGCGTCGGGGAACATTTCGAACAGCCGCCGCCAGTGCGCCGGACACGACGCCAGGTTTTTGCCGCCGGGCCACTCGTCGGCGCTGAACAGCATCGGGCAGTGCTCGATACCGATTTTCACCCCGGCGCGGCGGGCCGCGTCCAGGATCGGCGGCCACACCTGCTTCACCAGCTCGAAGTTCGCCTCGACCGTCCCGGTCGGGTCGCGCCCGATGAACGTGTTCACCACCCCCACCCCGAGCTTCGCCGCCGCCTCGATCACCTTGATGAGGTGGTCGCTCACCAGCGCGCGGTGGGCCGGGTCCGGGTCCAACGGGTTCGGGTAGTAGCCGAGCCCCGACACGGCGACCCGGTGGATGCGGAGCAGGTCCTGAACGCCCGTTACGGTCGCGGCGCTGAAATCGGTGACATCGAGGTGCGTCACACCCGCGTACCGGCGGTCGGCCTTTCCGGGCGGCCAGCACATGAGCTCGACGCACGCGAACCCCTCGTCTGCCGCGAACGCCAACACTTGCTCCAGCGGCAAGTCGCCGAGAATGGCCGAGACGAAGCCCAGTTGCATCGGAACTCCAAAAATGGCGAGTGGGGTGTTTGTCTTTGAGGCCGGAGGGCCGCCACCGAAGGGGATGCCGCCCTGTAACCGCGCTCTCGGGCCGGAGATTACTCGCTTTCTCATCACCGGATCGCTGGACTGGCCCGCGCCGGCGGTCGATAATACCGGCACTGATGTTGCGGCCCGCAGCATACCACCGCGAACCACAAATGATAAGGGAGAGCCGATGAGCGGACTGAAGGCTTGGGCCTGCGCGGTCGTGTTCGCGGCGTCGGCCGCTCCGGCATTCGCCCAAATCTCGGGCGGGTCTGGTTTGACCGGGGGAACGGGTTCGACCGGGACGACCCGAACGACGACCGGCACCGGCAGCATTTCCAGCGGGAGTACGACCGGGACCAGCACGACCGGGACCAGCAGCACGAGCGGGTCCAGCAGCACCGACGCTTTGAACTCGAGCGCGCTGGAGAGCCTGCAACAGCAGAACTTGCAGTTTACGGACATCGGCATCACCACCGGCACCAGCACGCTCCAGAAGTCGAACGTGTTCAGCACCTTCTACGGGAACCCGTACGCACTTGGGATCTCTTCCACGAGCGGCGGCGGTGGGTTCGGGTCGCCACTGTTCGGTGCCACGACCACGAGCACGACCGGCCGCACGGGAACCAGTACGACCGGCCGCACAACCGGCCGCACGGGAACGACCGGCTCGACGCAGAGCGGCATTTTGATCCCCCTGCCGGTGCAGATCAATTACACGGCGCAGTTGCAGTTCCCGGCGGCGCCGGTGGCCCCCCCCCGGCTGAACGCCGAACTGCGCGGCGCCATTGATACGAGCGGGCTGGCGAACCCCACCTCGGTGCAGGTCGTCGTCGACGCGAACAACAACGTTACGCTCAGGGGCACCGTGCGAGATGACGACGAGAAGCGACTTGCCGAAGGGCTGATCCGACTCACCCCGGGCGTCCGCGCCATCACCAACGAGCTGACCTACCCGGTTACGCCGAAGTAGCGGACGAACGGAAAAACGCCGCGGCCCGCGAACAGGGTGTTCGCGGGCCGTTTTTTGTTTGCTTCGGGTGAATATGATACTGGATAGGAGCTATTTCGTACCCGATGCGGCAGACCAATCATGGCGGGCATAAACCCGTATATTCAGAAGGCTTCGGCGCAGAAGGCCGCCCAGCCGTTCAAAGTCACGTTCGTGGACGAGGCGACGGGTAAGAGCACCGAAGTGGTGGTGGACCCGGCGACGTTTCCGTTCGGTAATATCGGTTTGGACGGAAGCGTGCTCGACATCGCCGACGGCGCCGGGATCGAGATTAACCACTCGTGCGGCGGCGTGTGCGCGTGTTCGACGTGCCACGTTCACGTTCAAAAAGGTGGGAGCAGTTGCTCAAACGCGACCGATGACGAAGAGGACGAACTGGATCAGGCTCCGGCGCTGTCGCCGGACTCGCGGCTGGCGTGTCAGTGTGTTCCCAACGGAACGCAAGATCTGATCGTGCTGATCCCGAAATGGAACCGGAACGAAGTGAAGGAAGGCCACCATTAGGCCGGTGCCGGCGCGCGACTGCCCTTTTTTCCGTCCCGACGTGGGGCTAGACTTCCTGACCGGTGCGTCCCGGTGCTGAGTTTCGGGCGCGACACGGCTCCGGCCGCGGAAGGATTCTCATGGCCACCGCCCCACCCAGCCCGAACGATTTGACGCGCCAGCAGCTTGATGAACTCGATGCCCTACTTCAGAAGATGCTGACGGTGCCGCTGGCGCCGGTCGATCCGCCGACCCAGACGGCACCTTTGCCCCCGCCGGTCCAACCGCCGGGGCCACCAAACTGGCGCCCGGAACCGCCGGTTCCGGCACCGTCTTTGGCTCATCTCGCGACGACTCAACCGCCCGCGACGCTCAAGTTTGAGCCGCCGGCGGTACAGACGCCTCCACCGCCCCCCACGCCGGTCGCGAAGGCGTCCCCCGCGCCCGCTCCGGCCCCGACACCTGTGCCGAAGCCGGTGGCCGCGGCTCCTGCGCCGAAGGCTCCACCGACGCCAGCGCCGAAGAGCGCTCCTGCACCGGCGGCGTCCGCACCGAAGCAAACGGTTCCGTCTCCAACGTTTCCGGCGTCGAAGGTTACTCCCGTTCCGGTGCCGAAGCCCGCGGCGCCACCAACGCCGGCTCCGGCACCTTCGGGGGCGGACGTTCCGGTGCCGCTTGCCGCGATCCCGTTCGTCGCTCTCAACGGTTTGTTCGACGGCATTTGCGAACTGTTCGGCCCGCCCGGCCGGCTCTTCCGTTCCGGTTTCTTCAAGAACCTGTACGGCTTCGCCGGGCTAGGGTTAATCGTGTACACCGGCTTGCACGTCGCACAATCGCAGGGGTGGTTGTCGCTGCCGGTGCAACTGCCCTGGCCGAAGTAGTGCCGCTTTCCGCAGGGTGAGGCGCGTCGCAGCGGCGTTGTCAGACGCCGACGAGGGCTCGTGAGTGAGGGCAACCGTCACCTTCACTCACGAGCCCTCGTCATTCGGTCACTTTACCGGCGGTAGCCCCAGCACCTCCACCGCGCGCTTGCCGGTCGGGGTTTCGGCGTCCATCTTCGTGCCCGGTTCCTGGTGCTTCCACTTCAAATAGCCCAGCGCGATTGGGGCGCCGAGTCGCGGCGAATCGCAACTCGATGTCACCAGCCCGACCTCGGCACCGTCGCGAAAGAGTTTCGTGCCGGCGGGCAGCGGCCCGCCTTCCAGAACCTTTACACCCAGAAACGCACGGTTCACGTGACCGGCGCGGTCGCGGGCCATCACGATCGGCTCCTGGCCCAGGTAGCACCCCTTCGAGTAGCTGACCGCGCGGGGCGCGAAGCCCACCTCCATCACGAAGCGGTTCTCGTCGATGTCCTTGCCGAACACCGGCGCCCCGGCCTCGATGCGGAGCGTCTCGAACACGTCGGGGCCGGCGGGCACCGCACCGGCGGCCGACAGCAGCCGCCGCACGCCGTCGGCCACGTCGGTGCGGCAAACGATATCGAAACCGGGCACGCCGAGCTGGTCACGCCGCCGCAGAGAGCACGTCGCGGTGCCGCCGAACGTCCGTTCCATGTGGGCGAATGGGGGCAGGTCCGGCACCGGTTCGCCGAGTGCCGTACCGAGGACCGCCGCCGCGCCCGGGCCGGCGAGGTGGAGCTGCGCGAAGTCCGCGGTGCGGTCCGCGATTTCGACCTGTTCGGAAATGAGGTAGCGGTCGAGGTACTGCACCAGTTCCGTGTTGCGGCCGGCGGTGGTTTCGACCCACATCGCGTGCCGGCCGTCGCTCAGCCGGATGTGGTAGATCCAGGTCTGGAACTTGACCTTGGCCCGCGGGTCGCAAAAGTACGCCTCACACCCGCCGCCGAGCGGGAGCTCCTTGGTGTCGTTGGTGCTCAGGTTGCCGAGGAACATCGGCGCGTCCGGCCCGGTCAGCACGAGCTTCGCCGCGGCCGACGTGTCGAACAGCGCCGCGCCGGTGACGGCGGCCTGGTACTCGGGCGGGCCGGACAGTGTGGAGGCAAGGTTCATCGCGCGGGTCCGTAGGTCTGTTGGCGTCACACGAGATTTTACGCACGCGGCCGAAAAAGCGGCCGCGCCATGTGTGCGAAGGTGTACTAGGGTTCGGACACGCCCGTTCCCTTTTCGTGGTCGCTTATGAGCACGCCCTCACCCCCGTCGTGTTCGTGCATTAAGTGCGGCGTGAGTGTGCTCGTGGGCCTGTTCGCGGTGTGGCAGCTCGTGGCGATTCCGGCCACGAACCTGATGCTGCTCGTGCCGCTCCGCCCGTCAGGGAGACCGCCCGAACCAAGCGCGAACACGCTCCAGGCGCGGGGGACGTTCACCGACAGTGAGCCGCTCCAGCGGACCGCCGAAGCCGTCGGTCGCGTGCTCGAGTTCTGGACCGAGGCTAGCGGGCAGGAGCAAGGGTGGTCGCTGTTCACCCCGGGGCCGCCGCCGTATTCGGTGTTCGTCGCGACCGAATTCCAGTGGGCTGACGGTTCCCGGGACACCCTCCTTTCGCGCTACGAGCCGCGCGACCTGACGCGCCCGCCGCTCCGGGCGCCGCTGATCCACTACCGGGACCACCACTTCGAGACGCAGTTCGTGTACCCGGTGTGGTACGCGAGCGCGGAGGCGATCGCGGAGCACCCGCAGGTGTGGACCACCCTGCCGGACGAGATCCGCGCGAGCGGGGCCGAGATCCGGGCGTGGCTCCGGGGGCGGCTGAGCGTGTACTCGGCCGCGAACCCGCACCGCACGCGCCCGACCACGGTCGTGTTGAAGCACCGCTACATCTCGACCCCCGATCCCAAGGAGCCGGCCGATGTGCCGCGCACGATCGAGGAGCGGCCGTACGCCCGGTGGCACCCGGATACCAACGAGCTGGAAGCGTTCGACGTGGTCGCGAAGCGGTTCGTCGCGGTGCGGGAGGGCAACCCTTGAGTGACCTGCGAGCGGTGGGCGTGCGGCCGTGGTTCCCCTGGCCGCTGTCGCGGTGGAACTGGTGGAACGAGCAAATCCCCGCGGAGCGGGTCGCGGCCCTGCGCGTCGCCACCGCGCTCGTGCTTCTGATCGACATCGGACTCGGGTACGCCCCGCACTTCACGAAGTTCTTTTCGCCCGACGCCGTGGGGGACCACCTGTACGAGAGCCGGTTCGGCGCCGATCACGCGTACTGGTCCGCGCTGCGCTGGCTACCCAAGGCGTGGGGCGCGCAAGCCCTGTTCGCGGTGTGGGTCGCTTCGGCGGTGGCCCTTCTTGTGGGCTGGCGACCGCTGCTGAGCGGGCTGGTGGCGTGGGCGTGCGCGGTTTCCGTGTGGAACTTCAACCCCGGGCTGCACAACGGCGGTGACCGGCTTCGGCACACCTTGTTCCTGATGACCGCCGTGAGTTGTTCGGGTGCGGTGTGGGGCGTGGCGTCGCTCCGCAATCGCACCGACCCGCGCCCGATCGTGGTTCCCGGGTGGCCGGTGAAGGTGCTGTTCGTACAACTCGCGTGCCTGTATTTCTTTAGCGGTTATTACAAGGTTCTCAGCCCGATCTGGCGGAGCGGGTACGTGATGTACTGGGCCTCGCACGACCTCGGGTGGTCGCTGTGCCCGGGAACGGCGAACCAGGTTCCGGTTTGGGCGCACCGGCTTTCGGCGCTGGTTACGCTCGGCTGGGAACTGGGATTCCCGGTACTGGCCGTTTGGCGCCTCACACGTGTGCCCACACTGGTGCTCGGGGTACTGTTCCACCTCGGCACCCTGCTCACGCTCGAAGTCGGCGCGTTCGCGCTGTACTCGATCGCCTGCTACACGGCATTCGTGCCCTGGGAGCGGCTCCGCGGTCGCTGCGGCGTCGCCTCACAGTCGCCCGCGGGGCCGTAACCTACACCCCGGGGCCGCGGTCGGTTACACTTCTGGGCAGCGTCGGCTGTGGTACCAGAGGTGCGACCAATGGCGGAGAACCCGTCCATGCCTGAGCCGAAGGCGGGTTTCGTCCCGTGGCTTGTGGGGCTGCTCGCCCTCTGGCAGATCGCGTTCATTCCGCTGGCGAACGCCTGGGAGTGGCTCCCGCGGCGCCCGACACCCGCCGACGACTACCCCGAGCGCAGCACCACCCAGCGCTGGGGCCGTTTCACCAACTCCGACACTCTGCAAGTGACGAGCGAACGCATCGGCGACGTGTTCGCATTCTGGGCCGAGGCGACCGGCCAGGACCAGGGGTGGAACATGTTCACCCCCGATTTCCCGCCGCACACGGTCGTCCCCATTGCGGAACTGAAGTTCGCGGACGGGCGTGCGGTGCGAGTGGAATCGCGGTTCTCGCCCGCAGACCCCGAACGACCGGGGATGCGGTGGCCCCTCGTCCACGATCGCGAGTTCAACTACGAGGCCAACATCACCATGCTCGGGTGGCACGCGACACCGGAAGCGATCGCGGCGCGGCCCGAGCACGGACGCGAACTGCCCGAGCGGGTGCGGGAGAATCACGAACTCCTCTCGCACTGGCTGGCGTGGAAGACGCGCGTTCACCTCCGCGCGAGCCCCGGTGAGGCGGTACCGGTCGAGGTCGTGTTGGTGTTTCGGTACATCCCCACGCCGCTTCCGAACGACCCGCCGGGCGCGCCGCGCCGGCCGTCGTTCGAGCGGCCCTTCGCGCGGTGGCGCCCGGGTGGGCCGCGCGCGCCAGGGCTGCTCCCGCTCGAAGGGTTCGACCCGGTTACGGAACGGTTCGTTGAGCTGAAAGTGGTGTCGCCGCCGTGAACGCGTTTCCCGAATCCGAGACGCGGTTCGTCGGGATCCAGCCCCGGCTCCCCGGTCCACTGAAACGCTGGGCGTGGCTACTGCGACCGGTCCCGGCCGAGCGCATGGCGGCGCTGCGCGTTGCGGTCGCGGTGGCGGCGCTGCTCGACATCGGCATTGCGTGCGCGCCGCAGTTCGCGACCTACTTCTTCGAGGACGGCTTGGGCGGCCCGAACGCGTACCCGTCGCGCTTTCGGAGCGGGCACTACTACTGGTCGCTGCTCCGCGTGTTACCCCCAACCTGGGGACCGGTCGCGCTCATGTCCGTGTGGGTCGTGGCGGCGGTTGCCCTGTTGGTGGGTTCGCGGCCGTTTGTGAGCGCTCTGGTGTGCTGGGCGTGTGCGGTGTCGTTCTGGAACATCAACTACGGACTGTGCAACGGCGGGGACCAGATCCGCAACTCGTTGTTTCTTGCGGTCGCGGTGGGGCGAACGGGAGCGGTGTGGGGCGTCGAGTCCGTGCGGCGCCGCGGGTTCGCGGGGCGGGTGTTCGTGCCCGGGTGGCCGGCGAAGGTGCTGCTAGTTCAGTTCGTGTGCCTGTACGTGTTTAGCGCGGTTTACAAGCTGGTGTCCCCGGGGTGGCAGACGGGGTACGTGATGTACTTCGTGAACCACGATCTGGAGTGGTCGCTGACGCCGAACCTGAGCCCGTACTTGCCGCCGTTCGCGCACCGGTTGAGTTCGTGGGTCGCGATCGGCTGGGAACTGGCGTTCCCGGTGCTGCTCGCGTTTCGGCGGACCCGCGTGCTGTGCTTGGTGATGGGCGTGGCGTTTCACATCATCACATTCCTGACGCTCGAAGTGGGGCACTTCGCGCTGTACTCGCTGGCGTTTTACGTCCTGTTCGTGCCGTGGGAGCTTATGCGAACCCGAAAGACGCCACGAAATGCTGATTTTTCAAGTGTTTCGTGGTAAATGGCTATGCGTCGTCAGCCTGTCAAGTTGTGTGTACAGACGATCAGGAGTGCACCGTTTTCCTGCGCGGCGACTGGCTCGCGAAGTTTCGCGACGGGAAGCGCATGAAGGTGGCCGGGGTGCTGCGCGTGATTCACCACGAAGCGGGGAACATCGGTGGGGTACTGATACCCGTTCGTTGAGTTTGAATGCCTGGAGTAACTTGCCGAAGCTCCCGTGCGCGATGCGTTCTTCTACCTCTTCCCCAGCTCGTACTAAACTCGGGTGCTTCAGCTGGCTGATTTCTGGCTCCAGTTGGGATCGGAGTCGATCGCGAACGACAGCCTCGAACACCGAGAACAGCACGAGTACCGCTAGGTCGTCGTGCTCATCGCTCACGACCTTGGCTTCTGTCGACATTTGCACGGCTTCCACGTGCCGGAGCACATTGTTTTGTTTGACGCGGGCCACCCACTCATCGGATTGCTCCCACGGGAACTCGCCCCAGAATTTGGCGATGTGCGTCAAGCGTTTCATCCCCTCGGCCACCGCCTGATACCAGCGCCAGGCGTCATTGAGGGTGCGCATCAGAACGACTCTCGAACAACCGCCTCAAACCGCTCCGCGTCCAGTGGGACGACATCGTTTCCGTTGACATTCAGCGGCTCGAACTTTTTCTGGGTGTACCACTTCCCGCCCGGAACAAATAGCACGTGCGCATGCCGAGCCCGCGGAGCTGAACCCCTCCCTGCGCGCGCACTGGTGTGGCTTGTCCCGGCAGACGGATCGTCGCGGCCACGAACCGGGCCATCGGCAGGAATCGCACGATTCGATCCACCAAGGCGAGCTTGAGAACCGGTACTTGGTAATCTCCGAACGCGAGTTCCTCGCCGGGGATCTTCTCGATCGTGCGGTCAATGAGGTTTTCCGGATCGCATACTGTCAGCCATTCTTGGAGCTGCCGGTACAAGCCGTTAAGCGCGTCGAGCCACTCTTGTAGGATCTCACCGCGCCGGAGCTTCTCTATTTTTGAGTTGCTCCGCTTCTGCTCGCAGGTATTCCGCTAGCACGCCCATACCGCGCCATCCTCTGGATTGCGCCACTTTACTTTCCCTCGCGGGCGTTGAACTCCAGCTTCCACTTCTGCTTGCCGTCGCGGGACTGGAGCCACAGTTCCAACTGTCCCACCGTCGTCACCTTGCTGTACAGGTGGACCGGCACCACCGTGCCGCCCGGCGCCGCGCCCGTTACCTCCAGGGTGGTCTTCACCGGCGCCAGTTCGTCGATCTGCCCTTCCCATTCCTCGACCACTGCGCCGGGCGGGTCCTCGCGGCGGACCGTCGAACCCAGGAACCGGAACTCCGCCTCCGTCCCGACGCGCACGCCGACTTCGTAGCTGGGCACGTCGGCCTCGGTGCCCTCTTCCATGCCGAACGGGGCGACACAAATCGCCTTGACCGGCGGGGCGAACCCCGGAACCGCGGGCATGTTCGTTTCCACGCCGATGTAATAGGAGCGGGCCGTCCCGCCCCGGATGCGAACCCCCTTCCCGCGCTTCACCAGGCCGTAGTACGCCGCCCCGCGGGCCACCGCCAGGTCCAGGTCCGCTCCGGGCAGCTCGCGCGTCGGCTCGGCGCCGGCGGCCCGCGCCCAGTCCCCGAGAACGCTCAGCAACCGGGTGCGGAGCGGGTCGCCCTTGAACACCCCGCCGTTGAACAGCACCGCCGCCGGGGTGCCGGTCGCGGTCGCGGGTGTCGGAGCCGGAGCGCCGGCCTTTTTCTTCTTTCCGGTGCTCGGCGCCTCGCGATTCGCCAGCGCCTCGGCCTGGCGCGAGAGGAACGACGCGAGGTGCCGCGTGATGCCCGCGTCCGCCACGTACGGTAGCCCCACCTCGGCCAGACCCGAGGTGCGGTTCAGGGCGGGGAGCGCGTCCCGCGGGCACTCCGGGAAGAAGCCGTCCACCAGCACCCGCACGACGTCCGCGCGCGTCAGCTCGTGCTTGATGCTCCCGCCGACGAGGCTCCGGCCCTTGCCCAGAACCGTGACCGGCGCGCTTTGCAGCTCGGGCCGCGCGAACAGCTCCTCCTTCGCGCCGCGGCAGGCGTAGGTGAGCTGAACCATCTGCCCGGCGTCGAGCCGCGCCCCCTTCGCGGCCAGCGCCTGCGACGCGTGGTACGCGAGGGTCAGGTCCATGTTGTCGCCGCCGAGCAGCAGGTGGTCGCCCACCGCCAGCCGGGTCAGCGCCAGGCTCCCGTCCTCCTCACCCACCTCAATGAGTGTGAAGTCGGTGGTGCCGCCGCCCACGTCCGCCACCAGCACCAGTTCGCCGACGCTCACCTGCTTGCGCCACTCGTCGCCGGTGCGGTCGAGCCACGCGTAGAACGCCGCCTGCGGTTCTTCCAGGAGGGTCAGGTTCTCGAACCCGGCGGCGCGGGCGGCCTCGACCGTCAGCTCGCGGGCCGCGGCGTCGAACGACGCGGGCACCGTGAGCACGATGTCCTGCACCTCGAGCCGGTTGTCGGCCACGTCCTTCGCGATCGAGTCGTTCCACGCCTCCGCGATGTGCTTCAGGTAGCGGGTGCTGGCTTCGAGCGGGGACACCTTCCGCGCGCCGGCGTCGGGCGCGCGGGTCGGCAGGATCGGGGCGCGCCGGTCCACGCCGGGGTGGCACAGCCACGACTTCGCGCTCGAAACGAGCCGGGTGGGCACCTGCGAGCCGAACGCCCGCGCGAACTCGCCCACCGTGTAATCGCGCTTGGCGTCCCAGGGCAGTTTGAGCGCCCCGGCCGGCTGCTCGCCCTCGCCCGGCAGGTACAGGAACGACGGCAGCAGCGGGCGCTCCTCGACGGCGCCCTGAGCCACCACCTGCGCGATGGGGAGCGTGACGACCTTCGCGTCCTTGCCGGCGCCGGTGTCCACGTATGCGAGGGCACTGTTGGTCGTGCCGAGGTCGAGGCCGACGACGAAGCGCGAGCTCATGACGGGGTGCTCCGAGTACGAATTAAACCAATTCTACCCGCCCGGCGGAACCGGATGGCCGTCGGCCGGTTCCAAACGTAGCTTGCGTTCAACCGTGCCCCCGTACCACCGGACTTTTGATTAACACCTTATGAGTATCGCACCCGCACCGGCCGGCACCTTGACCCCCCTTCCCGTGGGCCGGCTCGTCGGGGTCGGGGCCGTCATTTTCTTCGCGAACGCGGCCCTCCTCGTGCTGCAACTGGTCGCGGGTCGGCTGTTGAGCCCGTACATCGGCTCCAGCCTGGAAACGTGGACCGCGGTGATCGGCGTGTTCCTCGCCGGGATCGCGCTGGGGAACGCCTTCGGCGGGAAGCTGGCCGATCGCTATCCCACCCCGAAGACGCTCGCGGTGCTGCTCGCCGTCGGCGGGCTGACGGCCCTGTGGATGATGCTGTTCCCGCAACTGCTCGGCGCCACGGGCCTGCACAAGTCCCTCCCGCTCGGGCCGCGCATACTGATCCTGGCCGCGGCCCTGTGCCTGCCCGCGGGATTCGTGCTGAGCCTGCTCACCCCGCTCGCGATCAAGCTCGGGCTGCCGGACGTGGGGCACACCGGTCGCGTCGCGGGCGTCATCTTCGCCCTCAGCACGCTCGGGTGCCTCATCGGGAACTACGTGACTGGGTTTTACCTGATCCCGGTACTCACGATCAACGCGCTGGTGCTGGCGGCGGCCGGGGGGTTGTTCGCCCTCGCCGGCGTGGCACTGGCGATGGGGCGCGCTGCGTCGGCCGCCCCGGAGGGAGAGAAGGGGGAATCCGATTCGTCGGTGGCGGGGGCGCCGCGGATCAACCCGCACGCGTTCCCGAGCATCGCCCGGGCGTACCTCGTCGTGTTCCTCGCGAGCTTCTGCGGAATGACGCTCGAACTCACCGCGACGCGGATGCTGGCGCAGCAACTGGGGGTGTCGCTGTTCACCTGGACCGGCGTCATCGGCGTGATGCTCGCCGGCACCGCGCTGGGGAACTTCGTCGGCGGGCAACTCGCCGACGGGGTGAATAAGCCCGGGCGGGGTTTGAACCCGCGCCTCGCGCTCGGCTGGACCCTGTGCGGTGCCGCGGGGTCGGTGGTCCTCGCGCTGCTCGTCTACGCGGTCCTCTCGCGCACCGAGACGTACGCGAACCTGGACGCGATCACCCAGGTGCTCGCGTGGACCTTCAGCCTGTTCTTCTTGCCCATGTTCCTGTTGGGGCTGGTGTCGCCGCAGGTGATCCGGCTCGCGGTTCCCGACGTCGCGCACGCGGGCCGGGTCGCGGGGCGCGTGTACGCGTGGAGCACCGCTGGGGCCATCGTCGGGACATTCGCCACCGGCTATGTCCTGCTTTCCACTCTGGGGATGCGGAACACGTTACTTCTCGCCGGCCTGATTCTGATCGCCACCAGCATGATCGTCGCGCGGGTGTGGGAGAACAACTCGCTGCTGTACCTGTTCAGCATCGTCCTCGGGGGCGTGGTCGGCGGGTTCATCCTGGGCATCCGCAGCGCCAACGAAGAGGGGTTGGTGGCGCGGGTCGAATCGAACTACTACACGATCAAGGTGACCGAGGTGGAAGGCGACGAGCCGATCCGGAAGCTCACCCTGGACCACCTGATCCACTCCAGCGTGAAGCTGCTCGACCCGTCGTACCTGTACTACGAGCACGAGCACATCCAGATGGAGTTCCTGCGCCTGGCACGGACCGACGCCCCGGAGCCGAAAGCGCTGGTGATCGGCGGCGGCGGGTACACGTTCCCGCGGTACGCCCAAGAACTCATGCCCGAATCGAAGATCGACGTGGTGGAGATCGACCCGAAGGTCACGCAGGTCGCGCGCGAGCACCTCGGGCTGCATGACTACCCGAACATGCGGGCGATCCACATGGACGGCCGGCAGTTCGTGGCGGAGCAGGTGCCCGTCGGCACCTACGACCTCGTCATTCAGGACGCGGTGAACGACCTGTCGGTGCCCGCACACCTGATGACCAAGGAGTACAACGACGCGGTCAAGGTGGCGCTGAAAAAGGACGGCGTGTACCTGCTCACCATCATCGATTCGGTCGGCTACGGGAAGCTGTGGAAGGCCGCAATGGCGACCCTGCGCCAGTCGTTCCCGCCCGAGAACGTGGTGCTGCTCACCGCGGAGGGCCCCGCCCCGGGCGAGTCGATCGACGCGTGGGATAAGAACCGGCGGGTGCTGGTGATCTACGCCTCCGACAAGCCGTTTAACTTCACGGACCTCAGCAACGTGGTCGCCGCGCAGCTCCCGTCGGACGTGCGGTTGCGGAAGATCGGTGGCGCGCTCGGTTTCGATATGGGGTTCGTTGAACTGCCCGGCGGCGGACCGGTTCCGTACACCGCCCGGTCGATGGTGGCGGAGCGCGCCGAGTACCTGCGCCGGCTTCGGATCTTCACCACCGTGGTTCCCGCGGACCGGCTCAAGCCGTACACCGACCGCGAAGCCGGCGTCGTTCTGACCGACCAGTTTTGCCCGATCGATAACCTCATGGCCGAGGTGTTCCGCCAGCGGAACAAGCCGTAGCAACAGCCAAGAAGAAGAGGATTGGCCGCAAACGGAAATTACAGACGAATGCGGAAGAGGATTGGCCACAAAAAAGCACAAAGGGCACAAAAGGAAACCACAGACGAAGACGAAGGAGCAAGTTCAAACTCTTCTCTATCTGCTTTGGTTTCCTTTTGTGCCCTTTGTGCTTTCTTGTGGCCAGGCCATTCACGGTGGGCTACTCTTGTTTACGTGCCTTAATTTTTGTCCGGCTGCTCTTCCGTTCGTCTTCGAGTAACCGGGCGGTCGAGACATGCGGGCTATTGTCGTTGATGCGCGGGGGCTTCTGTTTCGTCGGTTTACGAGGCGGTGCCTTCTGGACCTTCTTCAGGTTGATCTTCGCGGCCCAGTCCCGAAGCTGCGGGGCCAGTTGGTCGGCCGAGAGGGTACCGAACACGACCCACTCGGCCGGAGGGAGGGCGATCATCATGCCCGGGTACACGGTGGCCCATTCCAAGGCCACGTAGTACCCGGATACATCCTTCTGCACCGTGTCCGCTCCGTGTACCGCTCGCATTGCGGCCTTGAGCACCGCGAGCACGTTGTACCCCACCACCGCCACCGCGAACCCGAACAGGGCCGCCTTCGGATACCCGAGCGTGTTCACCTCGCACCGCAGCGCCACGGTCAGCTCGTGGAACGCGCCTTCGATGGCCCACCGCCCCCGATACACGACGGCCACCACCACCGCGTCCGCCTCGTCCTCCGGCAGGTTGGTCAGGATCTCGATCTCCGCGTCCCCGTCTCCGGTCGGATGATCCAACCGCACGCGCACGCACCGTACCCGCAGCACCGGCTCACCGCCCACGCACACCCACACCGGTCGCTCGCTCACCCACCCGGTCGCGGTGCGCACGTCCGGGGTCCATTCCCCGGCCGGGTCGAGTGTGGTGTTCCCGTGTCGGCGGATCGCGAAGAACGCGCCCCGCTGATCGATCCGGGACACGAACTCGGCGGTGCAGAAGTTCCGATCCGCGACCCACACCTGGTCCGGTTGCACCAGCGGCACCACCTGATCCAAAAGAGCCCGCTCCTGGGTGTGACCGTCCTCGCATGGGATCAGGTCCGTGATCCGCATCTGGGCCGGATCCAGAACCGCAAGGACCAGCCCCGGGAGCGGTCCGGCGGTGCGCCCGCGGGTCACCCGGAGCCGCTTCTGGGTGGCCCCCAAGTGATTCCCGTCCAGAACCCGAACGGCCCGGCCGGACAGCACCGGCGAGCGCTCCCCACCCAACTGCTGGATCAGCTCGTGGCACCGATCCGCCACGTGCCGCACCAACGCGGCCGACACCGCCGGCTCAAGATGTTGCAGCTTCTCGTACACCGACTTCAGGGACACCGGGATCCGGTCCGCCATCTGCTGATACGCCGATTGCACATGGTGCGCCTTACCGCACACCACCGCGCTCATCAGCTCCACCACCGTGGAGAACAACAGCTCCCGAGTGTACCCGCGCTCCGCCACCCGTGCGAACAACGCATCCAGAGCCGAAGCCGACAGCGCGTGTTCGATCGTGGCACGGGACATGACGCTTAATGGGCTCTCGTTCATGAATCGCTCGAACACGGCGCCAAGAATCATGAGCCCGTCCGTCCGTAGAGCACACTAATCGTTCCCTGGAAACACCTTACAATTACGGACGGCACCGTGAATGGCCTGGCTTTCTTGTGGCCAATCCTCTTCCGCATTCGTCCCTTGTGGCCAATCCTCTTCTGCCCTCACTCACAGCACACGACTGACGAGGCACTTGAGGTAGCCGGACTCGCGGCACGTCACCGCGACCGGGTGGTCCGGGGCGGGGCCGCGGCGCTCGACGATCTGCACGTCCCGCTTCGCCTCGACGGCGACCTGCGCGAGCATCTCTTCGAGGTCCAGCATGGTGATCAGGCCGGTGCAGCAGCACGACACCAGCACGCCGTCCGGGGCGAGCAGCTTCAGCGCGAGCTGGTGCAACCGCCGGTAGCCCTTGAGCGCCTCCGGGATCGCCCCCCGGTTCCGGGCGAACTTCGGCGGGTCCAGCACCACCACGTCGAACTTCCGCCCCGACGTGGCGAGCGTGCCGAGGTGGTTGAACACGTTCACGCGCTCGAACGCCACGTTTTCGAGGCCGTTGAGGGCCGCGTTCCGGCGGGCCAGTTCCAGCGCCGGCTCGGAGCCGTCGAGGCACAGCACCTCGGCGGCGCCCGCGCGGGCCGCGTGCAACCCGAACCCGCCCGAGTAACAGAACGCGTCCAGGAACCGCTTTCCGGGGGCCAGACGCGCCACCGCGGCGCGGTTGTCGCGCTGGTCGAGGTAGTAGCCGGTCTTTTGCCCCTCGGTGAGGTTCACCAGGAACCGCATCCCGTTTTCGAGAATGCTGAGGTCGGGCGGGGGCGGCTCGCCCCAGAGCAACTGGTCGTGCAGCTCAACGCCTTCGAGCTTGCCGACGCCCTTTTCGGTGCGCAGGTAGATGCCCTTCGGGTTCAGCAGCTCGCGGAGCGCGGACACGATCGTCTCGCGGCGGCTCGCGATCCCGAGGGCCGTGAACTGCACCGTGAGCCAGTCGCCGTAGCGGTCCACCACCATGCCCGAGAGGTAGTCGGACTCGCTGAAGCAAACGCGGTAGCCCGCGTCCGGCCCGTTCAGCTTCAGCACGTCGTGCCGCAGCCGGAGGGCCGTCGCGAGCCGGTTGCGGAAGAAAGCCTCGTCGAGCGGAACGTTCTCTTCCCACGAGTACAGCCGCACGTGGATCTTCGACTGCGAGTTGAACAGCCCGCGGGCGACGAAGTTGCCGCCGTGCGACACCAGATCGACCTCGGCGCCGTCGGCGGGCGCGCCCTCGACGCGCTCGATCGCCCCGGCGAACACCCATGGGTGGCGCCCGAAGAACGGCTGCGCACGCTTGGCCTTCAAGATCACTTTCGCGGACATGATTCCCCCAAAAGGCGATCGGGGGGCGTGAGCCCCCCGAGTTCGCCGACGGTTTTTCGGTCACACATAACATCAGGTAAGGCCAGGCGGCCTGACGAGCCGGGGCGTCACTGCAGCCCCTGTTGGACCCGCCCGAGGTACGCGAGCGCGCGATCGATCTGGGTCGGCTCGGCGCGGCTGTCGAGCATCGCCCGCACCCGGAGCAGCAGCTCGGTCTTGTTGATCGGTTTCGTGATGAAGTCGTCGGTGCCCGCGTCCACCGCCGTCTCGACGTCGTTGGGCTGGTCCAGCGCGGTGACCATCAGCACCGCAACGCCCGCCGTGGCCGGGTCCGCGCGGAGCCGCCGGCACACCTCGAACCCGCTCATCTTCGGCATCATCACGTCGAGCAGGATCAGGTCCGGGTTCCACTCGCGCGCCGCGGCCAGCGCGTCGGCCCCGTTGTGGACCAACTTCGTCTCGAACCCGGAGCCGTCCAGGTGCGCGTCGAGCAGGTCCGCGTTGGACGGGTTGTCGTCGGCGATCAGAATGCGCGGCATCTTGTTCCCCTGTATCCTTCCACCAGGGAGCATTATAAGCGCCGCGCGGGACGAGCCATGAGAGTGATCCTGAACTCGCGCCACGCGGACCACGCGGCGCCCGGGGAGTTCGAGGCCGGGGCGGTCATCCCGTGCCACGAGGCGCCGGGGCGGTGCGGCGCGATCCGCGGCGCGCTCGAGGCGGCCGGGGGCTTCACTTTCGAGGACGCCGCGCAGAACGAAGGGTGCGTCGCGGCGGTCCACCACCCCGCGTACGTCGCGTACCTGCGCGGAGCCAGTGCCGAGGCCAGGCACGCGAAAGGCGGCGGACTGAATTCGTTCTGGCCCACCGTTTTTCCCTTCGGGCCGAACCCCCGCGCCCGTGGCGCGCACGCCCTCCGCGGCACGTACTGTTTCGACGTTTACACCCCGATTCTGCCCGGAACGTTTGGCGCGGCCCTCGGAGGCGCCAGTGCCGCGTTCCGGGCGGCTGAACTGGTGGCCGCGGGGGCCGAAAAGCAGGTGTACGTTCTGACCCGCCCGCCGGGGCACCACGCAGAACACGACCGCTGCGGCGGGTACTGCTACTTCAACAACGCGGCGGTCGCGGCGCAACACCTGTCGCGCCTGGGCAAAGTGGCAGTGCTCGATCTCGACGTTCACCATGGGAACGGGACCCAGCACATCTTCTACGACCGCGCGGACGTGCTGACCGTGTCGGTCCACGGCGACCCGGCCGGGTTGTACCCGTTCTTCAGCGGGTTCGCAGACGAAACGGGCACCGGCGCCGGCCTCGGTGCGAACGTGAACGTTCCGCTTCCGCCCGGCACCGGCCCGCACGAGTACCGACCGGCCCTCGCGCGGGCGCTCGACGCGGTAGCGCGGTTCCGTCCGGAGTTCCTGGTGCTCGCGTTCGGTGCGGACACACACGAGGCCGACCCGATCGGCGGGCTCAAGTTGCCGACCGGCTTCTTCGGCGAAATGGGGGCCGCGGTTCGTGGCTTGGGGCTGCCGACGGTGATCGTTCAGGAGGGCGGGTACGACCTCGGGGCGCTCGGCGCGAGCGCGGTCGCCCTGTTGGGCGGCTTTGAAGCTCGTTGATGTGTTGTGGAACGAACGGAGCCGGGGCGGAACTCACGTTCCGCCCCGGCTCCGTTCACGACCCATTCGCTCACGCGAGTTCCGTTTTGATCGACTTGACCGGGCGGATGTTCACCTTGTTGTACGCCGGCCGGGGCTGGGTCACGTACGGCTGTTTGTTGAGCGGGTTGATCTTCGTTTCGCCGCCCTTCCGTTCCGCGACCTGGGACAGCGACATGCGAGCCAGCCCCGGGAACACGAACTTGCCCGGACCGTTCGGCCCGAGCTGAGCCTTCACCGCGTCGACGATCGCGTCGAGCACCCCCTCCACCTGTTTTTTGCTCAGCTCTGTTTTCTCGGACAGTTGCGCTACCAGTTGCGACTTGGTCAGAGCCTTCTTAACGACGGCCTTCTTGGCCGCCTTCGCCGCGGGCTTGGCCGCGGCGGATTTGGCCGCCGACTTGGCTGCCTTCGCCATAGCAGGTCCTCCAAAAGAGGGAGTAAAAACCGGAATCTGCTTGAAAACTAAGGGTTTCCGCAGCGGGTTGTCAACACGACAACGCGAAATCACTTGAAATATCTGGCATTTTCGCACCCGAACCCCTCTTGTAACGCGGTTTGTACGTGTTTTTCAGCCTTTCACGGCCCTACATACGGTACGCGCCCTACGCGCGCCACCGGCACCAGCCGGCCGGGCACGAACCCGGAAGTGGCTTCGCGCGTCCTCGCTCACGGGCGTAACGAGAGCGGCGGGTGGGGTTGCGCGTGTCGCGAGGGCCGATCTGATGAACCTGGTTTCGCGCGTGTCACTAATGGCCCTCGGCCCGCTGGCCGGCGCGGTCTGCCGGGCCGCCGGCGCCGCCGCGCTCAGTGAAGGGGCCGCGAGTGTCGGCCGGGCCATTGCCGAGCGGTTCACCGATCGCAGCCTCCGCGCTACCGAGGCGCTCGCGCACGCCTCCGACCGGGCCTGGGCTGCGATTGAAGGCGCGCTGAGCGGTGAATCCGTGATCACGTTGGCTGATCGGGCGGACGATAAGGCGCTGCGTGAGCAGATCCGGTTGTTCGTTCTGAACGCCCAATTGAACTGCGGGCTCGGTGCCGACGCCGATTTCGCGCCGCGGTGCCTGGCCGAGTTGCGGTCCGCGCGGGTCCTGGGTTTGCTGGACGGTGCGGCCGACCCGGCGGCGCTCGCGAACCGGCTTGGCGACCTCGCGCACTTCAGCGACCCGGCCGCGGTTGTCCGCGAGCAGTGGGCGCTGGCCGACGAAATCGCCGTCGAGCTGCGCGCCTGCGGGTTCGGAACGTTGGCCGCACTGCTGACCCTGCGCCCGGTCGGTGACGCCAACGCCGACCCGTTGCTGGCGGTCACGGTGCGGTACTACTTCCGCCGCGCAGTGGAGGAGGATCCGCGGCTGTTCCAGGGCTTCACGTTCTCGCAGCTCGAGGTGATCGGCCGCACGCAGGAGAACGCCGCGACCGCGCTCGCGGGTGTCGCCGCCCGCCTGGACGCGCTCCACGAGACGCTCCGGGATCAGGAGTTGCCGTTTGCGGACGAGGTCGTGGACGTACCGGAGCCGTCGGTCGCGGATCGGTTCCGCGAACAAACCAACGGCGTGGTCGCGGCGTCGCCGGACGGCACCCGTGTCCTCGGCGGATCGAAGTACGACGGGAAGCTTCGGCTGTTTGACGCACGGACCGGCAAGGAACTGCGCCGACTGGCGGGCCACACGGGCTGGGTCGTTTGCGTCGCGTTTTCGCCCGACGGCGCGAAGGCGCTGTCCGGCGGTGCGGACGGTTCCGTGAAGATGTGGGAGGTCGCGACCGGTAAATTGGTCCGCGCCTGGCCGCCGAAGCGCGGGGCTCCACCGGCGGCGATCGGGTTTACCGCCGACGGGCGCCCGCGGCTCGTGTGACGATGCCGCACGATTCTGGAAAACTGATGAGGCTGGGCGTGCTATGCTGCCGGAACTGTCACCCGGTCCGAATGTGCAATCCGATGCCGACCGAATTAGAAGACAAGCAACAGAAACAACGAGAACGCAGGCAAGCGCTTGCGGTCATCGCTTTGGGCTTACTGGCATTGGACGGGTGGGTTGCTTTTGCTTGGGTTCACCAGATCCGATCGGCCTCGTTTCCCACGACCCCTGGTGTAGTCGTGGGGCACCACCGAGTACCGTCAGGGAAATCCACGAGGCCGGTGATCGTCTACGAGTACGAAGTCGACGGAATTCAGCGCACTTCGGACTGCTGTTGGTACGATGCCGCGTTCATTATGCCGCCGCTCGAGCGCGAGTTAACGGCTCGCTTCCCGATCGGCGCCCAGGTGTCGGTGTCCTACAATCCGGCGGACCCGGCCGATGCTGTGCTGCTTCCAGGGCTTCAAGGGGCGCACGTCTTTGGGTTGTTGTGGTTAATTGCGCTAAACTTGTGCCCCTGGGGCATCACACAAGCCATGCGCGAGTCGCCGCCGGATGATTACGTCAAACACACGATTCGTTTCACCAAGTTCGGCTGGCGAATCGTTCTCACGGCGGGCAAGTTTCCCGTGCCCAGTAGTTGGCTTTTTGTGTTTGCTCTGTTTTTTGGCGGCCCACTCCTGGCGGTAGTTTCAGGACCATTCCCGACTACTAGTGAGGCCGTCCAAGTTTTGTTGGTGTCCTCATTGATGTTTGTGTTCGCCGCGTTCGGGTGTGCTTGGGTGCAACGCTGGAGGGCGCGGCTGGACGTGGATGTTGAAAAGCGAGAGCTGCGGTGGCGCTCGGGCCGGCTTCTTGATGGTACGTTTCGACTCCCGTTCGAGGCCGTTGTGGATGTTCGGACTGCCGAACACGAGGACCACCGGGGGATTCGCACTCGCCGCCTTGAGATCGACTGGTACACAACGAAAGATCGAACGCAAACACTCGTCATTCCCGGTGGCGCGAATTGGGCTGCGGTCGAAGCCGTTGCCGCCCGGTTGCGCGAGACCGTGTTCGGTGCTTCGACTCTCGACTGAGTCAACCTCGTTTATTCCACTGTGAGATAAAGGATTTCCTTGTCCAATTTGGGAGTGGGGGGAACCATCAGGTTGTTCATCTTTTGCGGTAAGTATTTCTGTTTTCAACCGATGCGCGGGGTCATATCCTCTACAGCGCTCCCCACACTCACTCTGATGAGGCCGACGAGATGAGCACCTTCACCGCGCTCGACACCACCGCGATCAACACCATTCGTACGCTCGCCATGGACGCGGTGCAGAAGGCCAACTCCGGGCACCCGGGCGCGCCGATGGGGCTGGCGCCGGTCGCGTACACGCTGTGGAACAAGTTCCTCAACTACGACCCCGCCGACCCGATGTGGCCGAACCGCGACCGGTTCGTGCTGTCGAACGGCCACGCGTCGATGCTGACGTACTCGCTGATCCACCTGGCGCAGATCAAGAACGTCGACCACGACGGCAAGGTGCACGACGAGCCGTCGCTGCCGATCGAACAGTTGCAGCGGTTCCGCCAACTCAACAGCAAGACCCCGGGGCACCCCGAGAACGAGTACACCGCCGGCGTCGAGACCACGACCGGCCCGCTGGGCACCGGGGTGGGCAACGCGGTCGGCATGGCGATCGCGCAGAAGTGGCGGGCCGGGTACTACGGCCGCCCGGGGTTCGAGCCCCTGTTCGAGCACCGCGTGTACGCGATCTGCGGCGACGGGTGCATGATGGAGGGCGTGGCGAGCGAGGCCGCGTCGCTCGCCGGGCACCTGAAGCTCAACAACCTCACGCTGATCTACGACGACAACGGCATCACCATCGACGGGCACACGCACCTCGCGTTCTCGGAGGACGTGGCGAAGCGGTTCGAGGCCTACGGCTGGAACGTCCTGCGGGTCAACGACGGCAACGACCTGGAGGGCATGGCGAACGCGATCGCGGCGTCCAAGACCGCCGACCGCCCGACGCTGATCGTGCTGAAGACGGTGATCGGGTACGGGTCGCCGAACAAGGCCGACACGCACGGCGCCCACGGCGAGCCGCTCGGCGCCGACGAGATCAAGCTCACGAAGAAGGCGTACGGCTGGCCGGAGGACTCGTCGTTCCTGGTCCCGGACGGGGTTTACGACCTGTTCAAGAGCGGCATCGGCGCCCGCGGCGCCGCCGCCCGGGCCGCGTGGCAGAAGCTGTTCGAAGAGTACACCGCGAAGTACCCGACGGAGGCCGCGGAACTGGCCGCGATGGAGAAGCGCGACCTGCCCGCCGGTTGGGACAAGGACATCCCGGTGTTCCCGGCCGACCCGAAGGGCCTCGCCACCCGCGAAAGCTCCGGCACGGTGCTGAACGCGCTCGCGAAGACCGTGCCGTGGATCGTGGGCGGGTCCGCGGACCTGAACCCGTCCACCAAGACGTTCCTGAAGGACAAGGGCGTGTTCTCGCCCAAGAACTGGGCCGGGCGCAACGTCCACTTCGGCGTCCGCGAGCACGGCATGGGCGCCATCATGAACGGCATGGCGCTGTCGAAGCTCCGCAGCTACGGCTCGGGCTTCCTCATCTTCTCGGACTACGGCCGCCCGCCGATCCGCCTCGCCGCGATCATGGGCCTGCCGGTGCTGTACGTGTTCACCCACGACTCGATCGGGGTCGGCGAGGACGGCCCGACGCACCAGCCCATCGAACAACTGATGTCGCTGCGGGCGATGCCGAATCTGATCGTCATCCGCCCGGGCGACGCGAACGAGGTGGCCGAGGCGTACAAGGTGGCGGTGCAGGAGAAGCACCACCCGGTCGTGCTGGCGATGACTCGCCAGGCGCTGCCGACGCTGGACCGCTCGAAGTACAACGCCGCGTCCGGGCTGGCGAAGGGCGGGTACGCGGTCAACAACGTGCCGAGCCCGGACGTGGTCCTCATCGCCACCGGCAGCGAGCTGTCGCTGGCGCTGGACGCGTCGGACAAGCTCGCGGCCGAGGGCATCAAGGCCCGCGTGGTGAGCCTGCCGAGCTGGGAGCTGTTCGAGAAGCAGGACAAGTCCTACCGCGACAGCGTCATCCCGCCGGACGTGAAGGCCCGCGTGTGCGTGGAGATGGGCGCGGCGTTCGGGTGGGAGCGGTACGCGGGGACCACGGGCGCCATCATCGCGATGCGGTCGTTCGGCGCGTCGGCCCCGCTGAAGGACCTGCTCAAGCACTTCGGGTTCACGGTCGAAGCCGTCGTGAAGGCCGCGAAGGAACAGGTCGGGAAGTGAGTTGAGGAGATAGCTTTTGACAAGATGAACAGGATTTGAAAGGCAGCAGAAAGTGGCTTCTGCCTTTCAAATCCTGTTCATCCTGTCGATCCCGTCAAAAATGCTGCCCCACCGATCAACGCCGGCAGGTAACGCTCACCGTCACCAGCGCCTTTCAATCGGACTTGATATCAGTCATCCAAATCCCAGACGGCGAGCTTCTTCGACGAGCCGCCGACGGTCGCGGCTAGGCCATCTGGTGCGATAGCCGCGTCGTTCACCTTCCCAACTCCCCAGTCCCACGGTCCGCGCATCTGCCCGGTGCCGCTCTCGATGGCACACACCAATTTACTCTCGAAACAGTGAGCGATGAACCGTCGGGCGTCTGCGCAAAGCGAGAGTTTGGGCGTGGACTCGCAGTGCGGCAGCTCCACCGTCAAATCGAGGTGGAAGCCATTCCTCCCGACCGAGTAGATCAACACGCGCTGGTGGTCCGAGACGTAGTAGCGGCCGTCGGAGCCGACCAAGAACCCGTTACAATGTTCTGTCGTACCCACCGGCTTCGTTACCCTCGCTTCCGGCTGCGCGAGGTCGCCGCTCCAGTACGCAACCCCGCCGCGCTCGCGTGACCAGCAATCAATCACGATTTGGCTCGTTCCAGGAACGGTGGTCACGTGCTGACAATCGGTATCCGAGAAGCCGCTGTACTCGAACTCCGTGAGGTTAGGCAAGCGCCAGTAGCGGAAATCGTAACGGGTGACGCGGCGCTCCGTCCGGCCGAACCAGAAGGTCGAATCGCCGGTGAAACACATCCGGGAATAGAAGACGCGGTCGGGGAAGCGATATTTGTTCCAGCCGCGGAGCAGGCAACGGCTCTCGGCATTCGGCGCGTCCGGCGGTGCGAACGAGCCGACTTTAAAAAGAGTTGGAGCTTCAAAACCGGTGACCGCGAGCCAGTGACCGTCGGGCGAAACATCGAGCCAGCCGTCGAACCGATCCTCTGCGGTCTCACGGGCGACAAGCACGCGGCCGGTACCGCCGGCCGGGTACGCCCAGAGTTCACCGCCGGTCAGCGCGAACAGCGTCCCGTCCGGCCCGTAGGCGACGGACTGCACGCGCGACGAATGCCGGTATGTACGCACGCTCACACCCGTTACCGAGATTCCGCGCCACGTTCACTTATGGACGGCCGCCAGCGCCTCTTCCCGCGTGAGATGAACCGGCAGCAGTTGGGTGAGCTTGGTCATCGTCAGCATCGAGAGTACGGCCTCGGTCGGGCGGTACACCGCAATCGCGCCTTCGCCCCGCACCTGATTCGCCAGCCCCACCAGGAGCCGCAGGCCGAGGCTCCCGGCGTACTCGAGGTGGGTCAGATCGAACACGAACCGCCGCACCCCGGCGCGGTACACTTCCTGAACCTGCGGGTGCAACTCTTCAACCGCCTCCGGGTCCAACTTTCCCAGCAGCGCAATCACGACCGCGCGGTTGTCCGGGGTGAACTCGAACTGACAGGCGAATGTGGGCTTCTTCGACATGGGCCGGCTCAGTTGGAGAGGGTGTCGCTGGATCGAGTATAACGAACGGCACCTTCCGGAGTACCCCAAATGTTCTCCGCCCTCCTCGCCGCCGCTCTGGCGGTTCCCGCGCCGGTGCCGTCCGGGCCGGGCACGAAAGCCCTTCGCGACGCGGTGACCGCGGCTCTCGGGCCGCTGCGCCTCGGAGCCGTTGGTCACGCCGAGCAGAAAACGTGCTTCGCGTGTCACAACCAGGCCCCGCCGATGTTCGCATTCGCCACCGCGAAAGGGCACGGGTTCGAACTGCCCGCGTCGCTGTTCACCTCTCAGGCCACGCACGTGCTCGGGTTCCTCGAAACGAACCGCACGCGGTTCAAGAACGGCACCGGCACCGGCGGTGCGGCGGCCACCGCGGGCTACGCCCTGTTCACACTCGAACTGGCCGGTCACAAGCCGGACGAGGACACCGCCGCCGTCGCGGGCTACCTCCTGACCACCCAGGCCGATCGCGACCACTGGCGCACCACCTCGAACCGTCCGCCCACGGAGGCGAGCGACTTCACAACGACGTATTTCGCCCTCCGGGCGCTGCGAGTGTGGGGGCCGGGCGCGAAACTCGACGCGGACAAGGTCAAGACGCGCGCCGCAAGCGCCCGCGGGTGGCTCGCAAAAGCGGACGCGAAGGACACCGAGGACCGGGCCTTCCGGCTGCTGGCGCTGAAAGAGGTCGGGGCCGAGCGGAAGGAACTGGCCGCCGCCGCGTGGGAGCTGCTCCGCAGGCAACGCCCGGACGGTAGCTGGGCGCAGCTCGACGGTGGGCGTGGGGACGCTTACGCAACGGGGCTGGCGCTGGTAGCCCTGCACGCTGGCGGCGAACTGAAGGCGGACGCGCCCGCGTATCGCGCAGGGACCGCCTACCTGCTGAAAACGCAGCGGGCGGACGGGACGTGGTTCGTGAAGTCGCGGAGCAAGCCGTTCCAGCCGTACTACGAGAGCGGCTTCCCGCACGAGAAGGACCAGTTCATCTCGATCGCGGCGAGCGGTTGGGCCGCCGCCGCACTCACGTTCGCGCTGCCCGGCAAATAAGCCGCTGTGAAACCCGAGCGGCCAAGGACCGAAGGCCCTGGCCGCTCGCTATCGCAATTCAGGCCGCACTCACTTCTTGATCGGCTTGTACTCAACCTTCTTGAAGGTCATCACGCTGCCCGGGTCGTGCCCCTGGAGCGCGAAGTGGCCCTTCTTGTAGGTCTCGTTCGGGTCCTTGAAGTCCACCGTCTTCTTGCCGTTCACGATGATCTGGATGTGGTTTCCCTCGGCGATCACCTCTTGGGTGAAGAACTCGTTGGCCTTGTGCGGGGCGTCCTTCAGCACCACGATTTTCTTCCGGTCCTCGTCGCTCAGCTTGAACGCCGGGTACAGGCTCCCGGTGCGGATCTGGTCGGTGTGGGTGGCGTTGATCTGTACTTCGTAGCCCTGGGGAAAGCCCGGGCCGAACTTCGTGCGGAGGTACATCCCGCTGTTGCCCTTGTCGTTGATCTTCGCCTCGACCTTGAAGTGGCAGTTGTCGGCTTCCGTTTCCGTGAAGATGTGCGACGCCGGGCCGCCGCCGACGATCATACCGTCCTTCACCTGCCACAGGGTCACTTCTTTGCCCGGGGTGCCGTCCTTGGAGTCCTTCAGGATGCCTACGAAGGCGGTCACCTTGCCGGCGTCGTTCTTCACTTCCTTCACGCCCTTGAACTGCCCACTCGGCGGGTTCGGGATCTTCCAGCCGGTGAGGTCCTTGCCGTTGAACAGTTGGACCCATTCGTCGTCCGCGGCGCGAGCGGACCGGGGGGCGGCGGCAGAAGCCAGGGCAACCGCCGCGACCAGCGCAACCAGCGCGGACGGACGGGAGAGGCATCGGGATTGCATATGCGGGCTCCAGTAAAAGTTGGCCGAATCGCGACGTGCGCGATTCCGGAGCCAATCCTACCGGTAGGCGCGGTGTGGTTCCAGCGTTCGGAGCAATCAATCGTTACGACGCCACCATCACACCCCGAAAAAATCACCCAGAGTGTGCAGATTTCGTTGCCTACCATTTGGATCGCCAGTACGTTGTTTGTCGTCGGGCCGGGCTGGGCAGTTTGGGCAATTTGATTGCCTCACGGTTCGCGCCGACGATTCACCGGGCCGGGTCGCAGCAGGGACGTAGCGGTCGCCCCACTCCCCATCCCGTTAGTGGAGGCTTCGCAATGAAAAGGCGTTTGTTGGGTGTCGCCCTGCTGGGAACCGCAGTGCTGTTCGTGGCCGGCGAAGCTCAGGGCTTCGGCGGCCGCAAGAAGAAGAGCGACTGCGAGACCCCGTGCGCCCCGGCCTCGACCGTCGGTTGTGGCAGCTACGTCACCAACTACGTTGACCAGAAGGTGAAGGTCAACGAGTGGGTCACCGTTAAGGAAGAGTACAAGTACTGGGTCAACGAGCCGGTCACCAAGAAGGAGAAGGTGACGGTCAAGGAAGCGGCCTGGAAGGACGAGAGCTTCAAGTACACCGTCAACGAGCTGGTCACCAGCAAGGAGAAGGTGACGGTCAAGGAGCCGGCCTGGAAGGACGAGAGCTTCAAGTACACCGTCAACGAGCTGGTCACCAGCAAGGAGAAGGTGACGGTTAAGGAAGCGGCCTGGAAGGACGAGTCCTTCAAGTACACCGCCAACGAGTGGGTGACGAGCAAGGAAAAGGTGAAGGTCGCCGAGTGCAAGGCCGTGACCAAGGACGTCGAGTACACGAGCTACAGCTACACGCCGGTCGTGACCAAGCAGAAGAAGACGGTGTGCGAGTGGGTGTGCGTGCCGGTCACCGTGACCTGCGCCGCCCCGGCCCCCGCCCCGTGCGAGACCGGCAAGGTCGGGCTCTTCGGCCGGCTGTGCGGCAAGAAGAAGAGCGACTGCGCCCCGCCGTGCCCGACCCCCTGCGACGCCCCGTGCCCGCAGGTCGTCACCAAGACGGTCATGCAGCGCCAGCCGGTGACCCGCGAGGTCGAGGTGGACGTGACCACTTACAACAAGGTCGAGAAGAAGGAAAAGAAGCCGGTCACCACCTACGAGACCGTCTGGACCGAGAAGGAAGTGGACGTCAAGAAGTGCGTGGCCGTTGAGAAGACCGGTACCCGCAAGGTGTGCCACTGGGTCGATGTGGCCAAGGAAGTGAACGTGACCAAGTGCGTGCCGGTCGAGAAGACCGGCACCCGCAAGGTGTGCCACTGGGTGGACGTGGCAAAGGAAGTGAACGTGACGAAGTGCGTGCCGGTCGAGAAGACCGGCACCCGCAAGGTGTGCCACTGGGTGGACGTGACCAAGGAAGTGGACATCACCACCTACAAGCAGGTCGAGAAGACCGGCACCCGCGACGTGAAGAAGTGCGTTCCGACGGAGAAGGTGGTGAAGGTCGCGGTCAGCACCTTCGTTCCGGCCCCGGCTCCGGCCCCGTGCGCTTCGCCGTGCGAAACCCCGTGCGCTCCGGCCATGACCGCCGGCTGCGGCAGCGCGGCTCCGGCCAAGGGCGGGCTGTTCAAGGGCAAGCTGTGCGGTTGCAAGTAACCCGCTTTTGAAGTCCCCAAGACCCTCGGCGTGTGCCGGGGGTCTTTTCGTTTTTCTCCGCTCGTCAGCCGGGTATCATCGGGCCGAACACCCGACGGAGTATCGCAATGACCCGCTGCCGCGCCGTTCTCGCCTTCGCCGCCTTCCTCTTCATCATCGCGGGCACGCCGGCGGCCGAGCCGGAGGTGCTGAAGCTGCCGATCCGAAAGATCGCCGAGGTGACGAAGTTTAAAACGGTCACCAACCCGGGAGCCAAGGAAAAGAAGCAGGTCCTCACCTCGGAGATGGCACCGGTGTTCACGACTTACGAGGTGGACCCGAAGAAGTGCGCGGTCGTGGTCTGCGACATGTGGGACGACCACTGGTGTAAGAGCGCCTCGAAACGGTGCGGCGAACTCGCCAAGCGAACCGAACCGGTGCTGAAGGCAGGGCAAACGCACTCAATCCCCTAGGAATCGCTGGATTCTAGCTAATTTTGAGGCGTGTGATCGAGCGGCCATCGCTCGCCTCCTGCGCATGTGCGGCCCCGCCTCCATATGATTCTGGCGCGCCCTCACCGCCTCGGAGTCTGCCGATGAGTGCCGCCCCCGGCCCACGCCCGTTAATCGAGTACCTGTCCCAGATCCCGGATCCGCGGGTCGAGTTGAAGTGCTTCCACGACTTGATTGATGTACTCATGATCGTGACCTGTGGGACGATCGTCGGGGCCGATGACTTCGTGTCGATCGCCGAGTTCGCGCGGGCCAAGGAGTCCTGGTTCCGGGACCGGCTGGGGCTGACGCTGCGCAACGGGATTCCGTCCCACGACACCCTCAACCGGGTGTTCGCGCTGGTCCGCCCGGAGGCGTTCGGGCGGTGCTTCCGGGCGTGGGTCGCGGACGCCGCCGAGGGCCTCCGGGTGCCCCACATCCCGATCGACGGGAAGACCATGCGGGGGTCCAAGCGGGTCACCGGCACGGGGGCTCGCAAGGCCACACACATCGTCAGCGCATGGGCTCAGCAGTTGGGCCTCACGTTGGCCCAGGTGAAGACCGACGAGAAGTCCAACGAGATCACCGCGATCCCGGAACTGCTGGAGCGGCTGGACCTCGCGGGGGCCCTGGTGAGCATCGACGCGATGGGCACCCAGAAGGACATCGCCCAGCAGATCGTGGCCGCCAAGGGGGACTACCTGCTGGCGGTCAAGGACAACCAGCCGCGGCTGCTCGAGGACATCCAGCGGTTGGCCGAGGGGGCCCTAGAGGCGAGCTACGCGGGCCGCTCGACCGACCTCAACGAAGGAACGGGCCACGGGCGCGAGGAGATGCGGTTCTGCTTCGTGATCGACGACCTGGAGTCGATCCGGGACCGGAATGTGTGGCCCCGGTTGCGGTCCGTCGTGGTGCTCGTCAGCAGCCGCACGGTCGCCGGTAGGACGAGCGACGAGGTGCGGTATTACATCAGCTCGCGGAAGGCATCGGCCAAGCGGTTCCAAACGTGGATCCGGGCTCATTGGTGCATCGAGAATTCATGCCATTGGGTGCTGGATGTCGCGTTCCGAGAAGACGACCACCGACTCCGTGAAGGGCACGGCCCGCAGAATATGGCCCTCGTGCGCAAGATCGCCTTGGCGATGTTGAAGAAGGCAAACGCCAAATGTGGGATCAAGAACCGGCGACTCAAGGCCGGATGGGATAATACCTACCTCGAACAGGTACTACTGAAAAATCCCGAGGATTGAGTGCGTTTGCCCTGGTGCTGAAGGCGTGCCGCGACCGGGGGATGACGATCATTCACTGCCCGTCGGACACGATGAGCTTTTACAAGGACCACCCGGCACGCACGCGCGCCCTGGAGGCCAAGAAGGCCGCCCCGCCGAAGGCGAAGGAACTGCCGAACCCGCCGCTGCCGGTGGACGACTCCGACGGCGGGTGCGACGACGAGAAGCCCGCGAAGTCGTTCAAGGCCTGGACGCGGCAGCACGCCGCCATCAACATCGACGACGCGAAGGACTACATCACCGACAGCGGCGCCGAGGTGTACAACGTTCTCAAAGAGAAGGGTCTCGACACCGTCCTCGTACTCGGCGTTCACACCAACATGTGCGTGCTGAACCGCACGTTTGCCATCAAGCAACTGGTGAAGTGGGACGTGCGGACGGTTCTGGTGCGCGACCTGACGGACGCGATGTACAACCCGAAGATGAAACCGTTCGTGGAGCACGACAAGGGCACGCAGCTCATCATCGCGTTCATCGAACAGCACTGGTGCCCGACGACCGAGAGCAACGCGCTGCTCAAGAAGTGACGGCCACGACAGACGCCAGCGGGTAGGTGTGAAACGCGGTGCCGCGGCTCGCGTCGATTCGGTGGCCCGGCCCTTTCATTACGAGCGATTCGATGCGCCGAACGCGAGCGGGGTTTCTCGGAGGCTTGGCGCTTGTGGCGTCCGACGCCGCGCCCGTTGCCGCCGGGATGCCCAGCGTCAACCTCACCGACGCCGCGTCGCTGCGGCTCCAGAGCATTTCGTTTTTCCTCGCGCTGTTTCTACTCTCGGCGGTGGCGGTGCGCGGGATCTGGAACGGGTTCCGGTCCGACTTCCCGCGGCTCCCGCGCCTCAGCTACCCGAAGGCCGTGGCGTTGGTCGGGCTCTGGGGGCTGCTGTTCGTACTCGTCCTCACGATGATTTCCGGGGCGCGCGAGCTGATGACGCCCGGCGCCTGGAAAAAGGATGGCGTGACCTACTCGCTGGCGGACGAGCAGAAGCCGGCGGCGCCGGTGCCTGCTTTTGAACCGTCAGAGAGTGTGCGACGGGACAAACTGAAATCGTTGTTTCACTCGCTCGTGGTCTACGCGGCGGCGCACAACGGCCAGTACCCGCCGCCGAACGACACCGCGATCCCGGCGAGCCTGTGGCACACGGCCCACGCATCGGGGATGCCGTTCATCTACCTCCCCGGCCGCACGACGACCGATCCGGGACGCGTGCTGGCCTGTGAGCCCGAACTGTTCGGTTCGGAGCGGCTCGTCCTGTTCACGAACGGTGATATCCGGGGCATGACCTCGGACGAACTGGCGCCGCTGCTGAAAGGCGTGAAGTGATGGCGCACAGGAAAATCGTCCGAACTCTGTTGACCACGGGCAGCATTATTACGTTGGGCACGTGGGGCCTTTTTTTGGTGATCGCCAATTTGGGATCTGTTCTGGATATCCCGGCCACTCTTGCGTTCGGATGGGTGACGTACCTGCGGCGTGTGATTCCGAACGTCAACCCCGACCCGTGGGCCGTTGGCACGGCCGTGGCGTCCCTGGCGGGTGTGACCGTCGGTTCGCACTACTTCTTGCGGTGGTTGGCCGGTGGCGCGTGGCCGTGGACACGCAGCCTGAAGTGTGTGACGCTGGTACTGCTCATGTTCGTCGCGGGTATCGCGATGGTCGGTGTGACGCACCAGGCCGCGTGGCTGGCCCGTTCGCCCGAACCGCTTGTGAGCGACGGTCGCAAGATGCACGCGCGAATAATCTCATCAAACAACCTGAAACAAATTGGTTTAGCGGCTCACGACAACGAGGACCGGGCCGGCACCCTTCCGCAATCGACGTTCGACGCCGCCGGCCGGCCGATGCACTCGTGGCAGACGGCGCTGCTGCCCTGGCTGGAGCAAGACGAGACTTACAAACGGATCGACCGAACGCAGCCGTGGACACACCCCGCGAACGCAGAACCGCTCGGCACGCCCGTGAAATCGTTTTTGAATCCGGCAATGCCGGACGATCGGGTAAACGGCTTCGGCGTCAGCCATTACGCCTGCAACCCGGCTGTGGTCATGGGCCGGGCAAAGAAGCTCAGCGACTTCCAAAAGGGCAGCGAAAACACGATCCTGGCGGGCGAGGTGAACGCGGGGTTCCGCGCGTGGGGCGATCCGCTTAACGTTCGCGATCCGCGCGCGGGCACGGGCGGCGGGCCGCACGCCTACGGCACCGCGGGCAAACGCCCGCCCCAGTTCCTGATGCTCGACGGCTCCGTGCGTGCGTTCGACCCCAAAGAACTTGCGGAATTCACGGACCGGCCGCCGGAGTGACGCGAACTCGCGTTACCCCATATCGCGCCCGCCTGATAAGATTCCACCACCCAGACGGGCCGGCACCGCGCGAGGACTGCATGAGCGACCATTACATCTACAACATCCGCAACCTGACCAAGCACTACGGGAAGCGGGAAATCCTCAAGGACATCAACCTGAACTTCTACCCCGGCGCCAAGATCGGGGTGATCGGGTCCAACGGGTCCGGCAAGACCACGCTGCTCCGCATCATGGCCGGTGTGGACAAGGAGTTCATGGGCGAGGCGTGGCCGCACCAGGGCGCGACCATCGGCTACGTGCCGCAGGAGCCGCACCTCACGCCGGGCAAGACGGTCATCGAGAACGTCGAAGAGGCCGTCGCGCCGATCCGCGCGCTGCTGAGGCGGCAGGAGGAGATCGGCGACGAGATGGGCACCGCGGACGAGAAGAAGTTCGAGAAGCTCTCCAACGAAATGGAGCGGGTGCAGGCGCGGATCGACGCGACCAACGCCTACGAACTCGACCGCACGCTCGAGATGGCGATGGACGCGATGCGGCTGCCGCCGTCGGACGCTGCCGTCGAGCGGCTCTCCGGCGGCGAGCGCCGCCGCGTCGCGCTCTGCAAGACGCTGCTCCAGCAGAACGACCTGCTGATCCTCGACGAGCCGACCAACCACCTCGACGCCGAGAGCGTCGAGTGGCTCGAGCACCACCTCGCGCAGTTCCCCGGCGCGGTCGTCGCCGTGACGCACGACCGGTACTTCCTCGACAACGTCGCCAAGTGGATTCTGGAGCTGCACGCCGGCCGCGGGTACCCGTTCTCGGGCAACTACTCGGGCTGGATGGAGATGAAGCAGAAGCGGATGGCGGTCGAGGAGAAGCAAGAGTCCGCCAAGAAGAAGCAGCTCGAGCGCGAGCTGGAGTGGGCGAAGAGCTCCCCCAAGGCGCGTATGAGCAAGAGCAAGGCGCGGCTCGCGGCCATCGACAAGCTGCAAGACTCGATCATTGAGGAGGACGACAAGGAGCTGCTGATCCAGATCCCGAGCGGCCCGCCGCTCGGCGACCTGGTGGTCCGCGCCGAAGGGCTGAAGAAGGGCTTCGGCGACGTGCTCCTGTACGACGACCTCACGTTCGACCTCCCGAAGGGCGGCATCGTGGGCGTGATCGGCCCGAACGGCGCGGGCAAGACCACGCTGTTCAAGATGATCGTCGGTCAGGAGCAACCGGACGGCGGGAAGCTGACCGTTGGGACGACGGTGAAGACGGCCTACGTGGACCAGAACCGCGACGCCCTGGTGGCGACCAACACGATCTTCGAGGAGATCACCGGCGGCACCGACTACATCATGCTGGGCAAGCAGCGGGTCGCGTCCCGCGGGTACTGCGCCCGGTTCAACTTCAAGGGGCCGGACCAGCAGAAGCTGGTGGGCAACTGCTCGGGCGGCGAGCGGAACCGGATTCACCTCGCGAAGCTGTTGCGCAGCAACGGCAACCTGCTGTTATTAGACGAGCCGACCAACGACCTCGACGTGGACACGCTCCGCGCGCTGGAGGAGGCGCTCCTGAACTTCGGCGGCTGCGCGGTGGTGATCTCGCACGACCGCTGGTTCCTGGACCGCATCGCGACCCACATCCTGGCGTTCGAGGGCGACAGCAAGGTGGTCTGGTGCGACGGCAACTTCCAGGTGTATGAAGAGCAGCGCAAGGCCCGGCTCGGCGCCGCCGCCGAACTGCCGACCCGGATCAAGTACCGGAAACTCACGAACTAAGTTGCGGGTACAACGGAGACCGGCGTGCCCGCGATCTTTACTGAAACGGTTCACGGCACCGCGGTCGAGGTCGCGCGACTGCTCAGCCAGCGATTGTGTTTGCCGGCTGAGCGACGCGCGAGCACCGCGGCCCCGTGAATGACGGGTTCCGCGGGTGACGCTACGCAGAACAATGAGGTGCGGCATGTCGGGCAAGGCACCTGCCCTGAAAGGCGTCGTTCGTAACGGCGTCGTGTTCGACGCGCCGACGAAGTTGCCGGATGGTACGGAGGTCGAAGTCATCGTCGCCCCACTCCCGTTCACGCCGGAGGAACAGGCCTAATTCGCTGGTGGGGAATCGTTGGGCGACGAAGCCTGGGGCATGATTAACGAATGGGAGTGGGAGGGCGACCGTGCAACCGGGTGAGGTGTACTGGGTCGAGTTCCTCCGAGCGGTGGACACGTGCCTGCCGGTCGCAGCCCCGGCGTCATCCTCCAAAACCATACAGCCGCCGCGGCCAATGTGCTGACCGCCGATTCTTACGCTCTCGCGTTCCAGTTCGGTGCGACCAATCGGCTGCGGTTGGGTGACAAACTCGGCGACGTGTCGGCTGCGATTCTTGCCGAAATTTACAAGGCCCTCGACGCACTCACTGGATCCCCATGATCGAACTCCTCGACGCCGTGAAGACCTACACGCAGGGGCGGCGCACGGTGAACGCGGTTCGCGGGGTCACGCTCCGCGTCAACAGCGGCGAGTTCGTGACCATCATGGGACCGTCCGGGTCCGGCAAATCCACCCTCATGCACCTGATGGGCGCGCTCGACACGCCCTCCGGCGGCCGGGCCGTGTTCCACGGGCAGGACCTGCAAACCATGTCCGACCGGCAGCGGTCGCTCTTGCGCCGCGACCGCATCGGGTTCGTGTTCCAGGCGTTCAACCTGTTGCCCACGCTCACCGCCGCCGAAAACGTTGCGCTGCCCCTGCTGCTCGCCGGAACGAACCGCCGGCAGGCGCTCCACCGCGCGGCCGAGTGCCTGGAGCGAGTGCTGCTCGCCCACCGGGCCGAGCACTTCCCCGACGAGATGTCCGGCGGGGAGATGCAGCGCGTCGCCGTGGCCCGCGCGCTCGTGGCCGACCCCGAGGCGGTGCTGTGCGACGAGCCCACCGGGAACCTCGACACCGCCGCGAGCCGCGAAATCCTGACGCTGCTCTCGAAGCTCCCGGAGCCGGGCAAGCGGGCGGTCATCATGGTCACCCACGACCCCAACGGGGCGTCTTACGGCACCCGCCTCGTGCGCATCCGGGACGGGTTGCTCGAGTCGGACGAGGCGGTCCGCAAGTGATCCGGCCCGCCTGCCGCGCGGCCGGCGCCGCCTGTGAAGACAGCAACACTGGTCCGCACCGGGCCGCCGCGCGCCGGTGCCCGTGACATCCATTCAAGGGCCGCCGCATGTCGGTGTACCGTCTGCTGGCCGTGCGCTACCTGTTCCAGCGGTGGGACCGGGCCGTGCTCATCATCTCGAGCATCGCCCTGGGCGTCGCCACGCTCGTGTCCGCGCGCATCCTCAACCAGTGCTTCGAGATCGCGGCCCAGGGCACCACCACGCCCGCCGGCAGCGCCGAGCTGTACGTCACCAACGGCGAGGCCGGCGTCGCCCGCGCGCTCGCGGACGAGCTCCGCGCGGCCAAGGTGCCGGGGGTGAAGTCTGTTCAGCCGCTGGTGGTCGAACGGGTCTCGCTCCCCGACCTCGACGGGCGGGTCGCGGTTCTGGTGGGCGCGGAGGTGTCGTCCCAGCTCCTCACCGACAACAACTCCCTCAAGGTGAAGGTGACCCCGGTCGGCGACATCCCGAAGTGGCAGCTCCTCCCGGTGCTCGCCGCGGTTAAGGACGGCGACCTCACCAGGGCCGGCGATTTGTGGGACCGCATCCCGGCGCGGCTGGCGATGGTCAGCCGGTCGATCTACGAGGACTGGAACGGCCGGTGCCAGACCGCGCTCGCCGCAGGCCAGCCTGCGCCGCCGTTCGTGGTGCGCCACGCCAACCGCGACGCCGTGTGCCTGCCGATCGGCGTCGTGGACTTCGAAGCGGACTCCCCGCTCGCCCCGATGGGCAAGAGCTTCATCGGCATGAGCGTCGGCCAGGCGCTCGGCGTGGTGCGCCCCGCGCCGCCCTACGCCGCGGTCGGCGGCGCCGCGGGCGCGGGCGCGGCGGAATCGCCGTACCCCCCGAAGGTGAACCGCATCGACCTCTTTTTGGAGCCGGGCGCCGATCCGGAAACCGTCCTCGCCGCCGCGGCCCAGGTGGTCGGCCGCCGTGCGGAGGTCCGCACCCCCGACGCCCAGCGCCGCAGCACCCAGGAGATCGTCACCGGGATCCAGGTGGGCGTGCTGATGTGCTCGCTGGGGGCGATGATTATCGGGCTGTTCCTCGTGTACAACGCGATGTCGGTCACCGTCGCGGAGCGCAGGGCGGACATCGGCGTGCTCCGCTCCATCGGGGCCACGCGCACGCAAATCGTGGTGCTGTTCTCGGCCGCGTCCGCGGCGCTTGGGTTCGTCGGCGCGGTGCTCGGGGTGCCGCTCGGCATGCTCCTCGCGGAACTCACCGTCCGCCAGTTCCGCAGCGAACTGGAGTCGATGTTCCTGAACCCCGAGGTGCGGCTCACACACCTCTCGTGGGCGACCGCCGCCGCGGCCGTGGCCGCCGGGACCGGGACCGCCGTGTTCGCCGCGCTGGTCCCGGCGCTTCAGGCCGCCGGCGACGACCCGGCGCACGTCGTCCGCCGCTCCACGGGTAGCGTCAAGGGCATCTGGAACGTGCTCCACCGCTCCGCGTGCCTCTCGCTGATCGTGACCGGGGCGGCGATGATTCTCCTCCGGTTCAACCTGCCCTCTCGCGTGGGGTCGGTCGGTGGGCTCACCCTCGTTCTGGTCGGGCTGCTGCTGGCGTCGCCGATTCTGGTCGCGGTGATGGTTCGGCTGGCGCGGCCGGTCGTGCGCGCGACGGCCCCGTTCACGCTCCGGCTCGCGTTCGACAACCTGTCCCGCGCGCCGGGCCGGACGGGCGTGGTGATCGGCGCGCTGGGGGCCGGGGTCGCGCTGATGTTCCAGACCGCCGGCGTGGGCCGCAGCAACGAGGAGCCGATTCTGTCGTGGATCGAGCAGGTGGTTCAGGCGGACCACTTCGTGTTCAACGGGAACATGACCTCCGCGAACAGCTCGAACAGCCCGATGTCGGCGAACGTCGCCGGCGACCTGAAGGGGCTGCCCGGGGTCGAGGACGTGATGAGCATCCGGTACTTCCGGCCCGAGTACAACGGGACCGTCGTGTACCTCGTGGCGCTCGACGTGAAGACCTACGCGGGCACGATGCGGCACCGCGCCCCGGAACTGGCGTCGGACCTGGAGGTGTTCCCCGAACTGGACGACACCCACCCCGACCACAGCGGCGCGAACAAGGTACTGGTGAGCCACAACTTCGTGGAACGGCACAAGGTGAAGGTGGGCGACACCATCCTCGTCCCCGGCCCGCGCGGCCCGGTGCCGCTCGTCATCGTCGGGGCGGTGCGGGACTACTCGTGGAGCCGCGGCACCATCTTCCTCGACCGCGCCCGGTACGCCAAACTGTTCGGGGACAACCTGATCGACATCTGCCACGTGTTCGTGAAGCCCGGCGCGACCGCGGGCGCGGAGCCCGCGCTGGACCGGTACGCCGCGGACAAGGGGCTGTTCGTGACCGACCGGTTCTCGCTCCGCAAGTTTCTCTCCGAGCTGTTGAACCGTGTGTACGTCCTGGCGTACATGCAGCAACTTCTGGTGGGGGTGGTGGCGGCGCTAGGAGTGGTCACCGCGCTGCTCATTTCGGTGCTCCAGCGCAAACGTGAACTCGGGCTGCTGCTCGCGGTGGGGGCCACCCCGGGCCAAGTGCTGCTGTCGGTGCTGGCCGAAGCGTTTCTGATGGGCGCGTTCGGCACGGTCCTCGGCGTCCTTATCGGGCTGCCGATGGAATGGTACGTTCTAAAAGTGATGTTCGTGGACGAGTCCGGCTTCAACCTCGACATGCTGATCCCGTGGAAGGCGACCCTGGGCATCGCGAGCGCATCGATTACGCTCGCGACGCTCGCGGGATTGCTCCCGGCGTGGCGCGCGATTCAAACTCGCATCCCGGACGCCATGCAATACGAGTGAGCAGAACGCGGAATGCGGAACGCGGCGTTGCAGACCGTAACCACCTCGCTGGTTACGGTCTGCAACGCCGCGTTTTGTGTTCCGTACTTCGCACTTAGCTGGTGCGCGTTTCCTGAGCTAGATCTATGGCACTTTCAGGCACGGCATGATACTCTGTTATTGTGCGGAGCAAGTTCTAAACGGCGATCGCGGCTTCCTCTCCCGGAAGCGTTTACTCAATGCCTAAAAGTGAGCAATTTGCGCCACCGTTGCCCGAGATTGTGGGCAGCGCGCCGGCCATGCAAGACGTTTACCGACTGGTGCGTCTGGCTGCGCCTGCGCCCTCGTCTGCAACCGTTCTGTTGATCGGCGAAACCGGGACCGGTAAGGAAGTGATCGCCAAAGCGGTTCACAAACTCAGCCGCCGCGCGGACGGACCGTTCATACGCGTGAACTGCGGCGCGCTGCACGAAAACCTGCTCGAAAGCGAGCTGTTCGGGCACGTCAAAGGTGCGTTCACCGGGGCCATTGAGAACAAACCCGGCCGGTTCGAGGCCGCGCACGGCGGCACCATTTTTCTCGACGAGATCAACAGCACCACGCCCAAGCTTCAGGTGAAGCTGTTGCGGGTGCTACAAGAGCGCGAGTTCGAGCGGGTGGGCGAGAGCCGCACCATTCGCGTTGATGTGCGCGTTATTGCGGCAACCAACACCTCACTCGAACAAGCGGTTGAAGATGGCGAGTTTCGCGAAGACCTCTACTACCGGCTTAACGTCATCCCGATCGCGTTGCCGCCGCTGCGCGAGCGCCGCGACGACATCCCCCTGCTGGCGCAGTACTTTCTGAAACGCTACGGCGATCAGCACAAATGTGCGGTGCCCGAACTGACCCCTCTGGTGGTCGACGCTTTGAAAGCGCACGACTGGCCGGGGAACGTTCGCGAACTCGAAAACACGCTGGAGCGACTCACGATATTCGCCGACGGCGGGCCGCTCACGGCGGACCTGCTGCGGTTCGGACGCGCGCGGCCGGTGATCCGGGCGCCCCGCGGCGCCGCGCCGGCCGACGTGCCGTCCCTGATTCACTCGCTGGTGCGGGCGGGCATGCACGCCCCGCGCCCGCCGCACGTCAAGCTCCACAAGTTCCTCGTCGATGGGGTGGAGCGAGAGCTGATCGAGGAGGTTTTACGCGAGTGCGGCGACAACCAGGTGAAGGCCGCGGACCGTCTCGGCATCAACCGGAACACGTTGCACAAAAAGCGCGAGGCGTACCGCGACGCCGACTCCGGCGGTCCCGAATCCGGTGCGGGTGATGGGCCGCCCGATTCGTCCGCCGCCGCGGGGTGAGGTCGCTCCCGCAGCGTCCGCTCCGCCGGCCCGCGGTAGAATCACTTCGGCCGTCGAACCGGTGGGAGGGGCGTCATGCGTTGCGGGGCAGCCTTCGTGCTTGTAGTGGCTCTGTGTGTCGCGCTGCGCGGCACCGCGGACGACAAAAAGGGTGAGAAGCCACTCGATCCCGAGCTGAAGAAGCTTCAAGGTCGGTGGGAGCTGACGTACCACGAGACCGCAGGGCAGGAAGACACCAAAGAGTGCAAATGGGTGATGGTGGTGGACGGTGATCGGTGGACGGTGACGGACGGGGACGGCGGCACCTCGAAGGGAACACTTCGCCTGGATCCGGCCAAGAAGCCCAAACAGCTTACGTACACAATCACCGGGGCCGACGGCGATCAGGAGTTCATTGGCATCTACGAACTGGACGGAGACACGTACAAGACCTGCGACGTGGCCAAGGGCAAGGAGCGGCCGACCGAGTTCGCGACGAAGGAAGAAACCGGTCAGGTCGCGGCCTGGAAGCGCGTTAAGGTGAAGGACTGAGCGCCGTGTTCCCCGTTCTCCTCGATCTGACGGACAGACGGACGGTCGTCATCGGTGGCGGCGCCGTCGGCGCACGAAAGGTGTCGGCGCTCCTCGCCGTGGGGGCGGCCGTATGTGTGGTTGATCCGCGCGGTGCTCTCACGCTCCCGCCCGAAGTGGTTCACATTGGCGAAGCGTATCGGGCCGAACATCTCGAAGGTGCGGCTGTGGCGTTCGCGTGTGCGACTCCCGAGGTGAACGCCCAGGTCGTCGTGGACGCCAAGAAGCGGGGCGTATGGGTTAACGCTGCCTCTTCCCCTCATGAGGGCGATTTCACGCTGCCCGCGGTGGTGCGCCGCGGCGAGTTTACGCTGGCGGTGAACACCGGCGGGGCGTCGCCGGCGCTGGCCCGGCGGGTGCGCGAACGGCTCGAAGCCGAATACGACGCGGCGTTCGGGGAGTGGGTGCGGGTGCTCGCCGAGCTGCGCGCCGAGGTGCTGGCGCGGGTGCCGGATGAGGCCCGGCGGCGGGAACTACTCGACGGGTTCGCGGATTGGAGTTGGCTGGAGCGGTTGCGGACCGAAGGGGTCGGACCGGTGCGCGAGGCGATGCTCGCGCGGTTGTAGAACTGGCTCTCTACCGCCTACGATTCGGGCAGCACCTTCCCGCGGGCCGCGAGCAACCTACCGAGCTGGTCGGCGCTCAGCCGCGGGTCGTCGGTCAGCAGCGTGCCGAGTTCGGTAAGGATAAAGTCTTCCAGCTCTTCGCCGTCCCACCCGTCCGCGATCAACTTTCCGCCGATGTGCTCGAGCGCGCGGTCGCGGAGCTTGTCCGTGCGGCGGGTCAGGGTGCCCTCGTTCAGCCCGAACAGCTTCGCCGCCTCGCGCTGGCTCAACCGGTAGCGCCACCGCAGCCCGAGCAGCAGGCGCTCGTCGTCGTCGATGGTGCCGAGCCACTCGCGGGCCGCCGAGACGAACGTCTCGTGCCACCGGTCGGAGGCGTTCGCCTTCGGCCCGGTGTTCATCGGCAGCGCGATCTCGTCGTCGGGCAGCGCGGTCACCCCGGCGTGCTGCCGGAGCTTCGACAGGTGCCAGTTCTGGAACACGCGGATCAGCCAGGGCGCCAGCGGGCGCTGGCCGTCGTACCGCGCCAGCACCGGGAGCGTGCCCTCGCTCTCGGGGGCGATCAGGTTGCTCCAAAACTCGGACACGGCCGTTTCCTGGCGCTCCTCGTTCCGCGGGTACAGGCGCACCGCCCGCGCCCGGAACGCGTCCACGAGCAAGCAGTCGCTCCGCCCTGTGCGGGCGTTGAACAGCGACTCCCACGCGGCGCTCTGCCCCTCCAAACACCCGACACACACCAGCCAGTCCACCGCGTACAGCCCTTCGAGGTACGCGGCCCAACTGACCGCCCCTTCGGCCTTGGGCAGAAAGATGCCGAACGTGCGCCGGAGGTGGGCGAGGAACGTACTTTCCGAGAGCTTCACTGCAGGTAACTGCAGACGGGTGAAGTGGTAAAGTACCGTGACCCGGCCGCGGTCCGCGGGGCTGAGCGTCGGCGGGTCCGCGGGTGGCGTCGATGAACTCACGTGACCGGTCCGGTGCGGATGAATCCAGACTCTCTTATGATACGCATTTCGGCCCGGGGTTCGCATACCGCCCGGGCGCCGGGGCCGGTTCACCGCGGGGTGAACGTTAAAATCTGAACGTTGGACGGCGCGTCCGGTGCCGGCTCCGCGGGCGACAGGCCGGTGCCCATCCCCAGCGGCGTGACCTTCCGCCGGCTGAACGTACCGAGCTTCGTCGCCCCCGCGCTCTTGAGGTGTTCGGCCACGACTTCCGCCTGCTTGCGGGTCAATTCCAGAGCCACCGCCGGGACGATGTGCTTGTCCCGCGGGTCGTGGAAGGCGGCCACGATCACCTCGGACCCCGCGACCCGGTTCTGGTTGAGCCAGTCGGCCACGCCATCCATGTGCCGCCGGCCCTCGGGCGTGAGCGTCGCGGTGCCGGGCTCGAAGATGTCCTTGGATTGGAAGAGCGCCTGGTGCCGGTTCATTGTCGGGCGGACGAGCAGCGCGACCGAGTCCTCGACGTAGCTGCGCACGATTGGCATCTTGCTGAGCGCGTCGGCCCCCTGTCTTACGGACCGGAGGGTGTCGCGGCCGTCGGAGACGAACCCGTTCAGGTTGCCCATCTCGGCTTCCATACCGACCAGCACCTTGCGCAGCGTTGCCAACGTGCCCCGCGCGTCCTCGTACAAGGCGTCGTCGCTGACGAGCTTCGCCAGCGTTCCGTTGCTGTCCTCGACGCCCTTGATGAAGCTCTTCGCCGCCGCGACCGTTTCGCGCGACTCGGCGGCGAGCTGTTTGACTTCCGCCGCGGTGCCCTTGGCCTCTTTTGCGAGATCGCGCACCTCAGCGACGGCCTCTTCGATCTGGAAAGGCTTTACTCCGCGGAGCCGGCCGCCCGCCAGAACGCCCTTTGTCGGGTCGCCGGGGCGAACGCTGATGACTTTCGATCCGAGCAACCCGGTGCCGTGGACCTGCGCGTCCGCGTCGGCGTACAGGCGGCTCGCGTACCGCGCCTGGATCTTCATGCGAACCGTGACCTCGGCGCCGGGGCCGTCGTGGTCCGGGTACTCGACCGCGACCACTTGGCCGGCGTCGACGCCGCGCAAGCGGACCGGCGTTCCCGGGGTGATGTCGTGAGCTTCGGGAAAGCCCGCGGTCAGTTCGACCGTGTCGGCCCAGACACCCTGTTTGTCGGCAATGCAGGTAATACCGTACCCGCCGAGCGTCAGGGCCACCAAAACGACCAGCCCCAGAGCAACAGCCTGCCGGCGCGACAGCGATTGTGACACGGGAACGCGCTCCGTCGGTGTGCAACGACGCGACATTATACCCTTCGCTGTGTCCTCGATCGTCTTGTGCTTTTACTCCGAAGTGAAAACGCGAGGGGGCGATGGGTTTCAGCCCGCCGCCCCCTCGTGAAAAATCTTGCGCGGTTGCGCGCGACCGGTGTCACACGTCCTCGCCCTGCTCGAACCCCACACGGACGGCCGCACGAACCCAGTCCCATTCGGTGGTTTCGCCGCGCTGATACCAGCCGGAACTCAGTTCGGCTTCCACAGCTCGAAACGACATCCCCCAGAACTGTTCGCGGGCGCGCTCGCCGTACCGCATCGCGCGCCGCAGGGCGGCCGGATCGACCGATTGCGGCTGAGTTGCCGCCCCGCCAAACAAATTGGTGCTCAGATCGGTCGCATCATCGGAGCGGTCGCGCATCGCCGGTTCTCCGTAGCTTCTGGGGCAACGTAAAGTTGTGAGCAAGAAAAGTGCCACAAAAGATGGGCGATTGGTATCCCGTTCGCACTAGGGACTAACGGAGCTGCAGTTCGCGCCCAGGTTACACAGACACCGCGGATGCGAACTTTCTCCTCAACACACAGAGAAATGGGAAGCGCCGGTCTGGCCCGCCAAAAGAATCGGAAACCAGAGTGGCGGCCTCACGCGTTTCGTTTCTCAGACTTCAATCGGGGGAAAAGTCATGCGGTTACTGAGCGCACTGTTCTTGATCGCCCTCGTCGGCGGCGTGGGATATCTGACGTACGTAAACAACCACACCACGGCCGTCAGTGCCGGAACCTGGCACGGCGACCTCCCGCTGCCGGCACTTGTGATCGGGGTATATGTGCTCGGGATGGTCAGCGGGTGGTGGTTGATTGGGCTTACGAAGCGATCCTGGCAGCGGGTTACCGAACCCGAACGGGTGTGAGTGCGGACGCGCGCGAGGGCGGGCGACCAAATCGAGATTTGGTCGCCCGCCCTCGCGCACTTTCGTACCTGAGAACTTACCCTTCACCGATCATTTGTCGGAACTCAGCCTCGTTGATGATCTTGACGCCAAGCTCTTTCGCTTTATCGGCTTTACTACCAGGCTTGTCACCCACCAGTACGAAGTCAGTTTTCTTGGAAACGCTGCCGCTCGCTTTGGCGCCCGCATCTTTGATTGCCTGTTCGATCCCGATGCGATCGTAATTAACCAGCGTACCGGTTACGACAACAGTTTTCCCGGCCAGCGGCAGGCCGCCGGTCGGGGCTGCCTTCTTGTCATGCGTCATCTTGATGCCGAACTGCTTCAGGTCGGCGATCAGTTGCCGTCCGCTCTCACTGTCGAAGAACGCCCGCACGAACTGTGCGCGTTTCGGCCCGAATCCCTTCACCCGGGCCAGGTCCTCGGGCGCGGCGGCGATGATCAGGTCGATGTCGGGGAACTCTTCGACCAGCAGGTCGGACATGGCCTCGCCGACCATGTAAATGGTCAGCCCGGGTAGCAGCCGCGCCAGCCCGCGCCCCTTGCTCGCCGCGATCCCGTCCAGGAGGTTCTGTGCCTTTTTGTCCTTGAAACCCTCCAGCGCCAGCAGTTGCGCCTTCGTGAGCCGGTACAGGTCGGCGACGGATTTGACGAGTTCCGTGTCGACGAGCTGGACCGCCACCTCACGGCCGAGCCCGTCGATCTCCATCCGCGTTTTCTTGGCGAACCCTTCGAGCCGCTTGGCCAGTTGCGCGGGGCATACGCCGGTGTTCGCGCAGATGAAGTTGTAGCTGGTCGCCGACTCCTCTTTCTCAACGGGGCCGCCGCACTTCGGGCACTTGTCCGGCCACGTGATGACCTGCTCCGCGCCGGTGCGGTCGGCCTTTATCACGTCCACCACTTGGGGGATGATCTCGCCTTTTTTCTCCACCACCACCGTGTCGCCGATTCGCACGTCACGCTCGGCCACCCAGGACGCGTTGTGCATGCTGGCGTGGGTGACCGTGGTGCCGGCCAGTTGGACGGGCGGGTCGAACGTCGCGACCGGGGTCAGCTCGCCGAACTTGCCGAGGTAGAACACCACCTTCCCGAGCTTCGTCGTCGCCTGCTCGGCTTCGAACTTGTACGCCTTGGCCCACTTGGGCACCTTCGCGGTGTACCCGATCCGCTCGCGCTGTGCCCAGTCGTTCACCTTCACCACGATGCCGTCGGTGTCGTAGGCCAGTTCCTTGCGCTTCGGCTCCCACTCCTGGCAGTAGGCGATAACCTCGTCGATGCTGCCGCACACCCGCTCGTGCGGGTTCACTGGGAACCCGAACTCCTTCAGCTTCGCGAGCATCGCGGCCTGGGTCGTGATGGCGAGCCCGCCGATGTCGCCGGACCCGTAGGCGAAGAACGCGAGTTTCCGGGTGGCGCACTCGCGCGGGTCTTTCAGCTTGAGCGTCCCCGCGGTGAGATTGCGGGCGTTCTTGTACGGCTCCTGGTTGCCCTTCGCCTGCTCCGCGTTGATCCGTGCCAGTTCGCCGCGGGTCATGTAGACTTCGCCGCGGACCTCGAAGATTGCCGGCGGGTTGCTCGTTTTGAGCTTTAACGGGATGGCGGCGATGGTTTTGATGTTGTGGGTCACGTCGTCGCCGACGGTGCCGCTACCCCGGGTGGCGGCGAACGCGAGCACCCCGTTCTCGTAGGTGAGCGACATCGACACGCCGTCGATCTTCAGCTCCGTCACGTAATCGACCGCGGCCCCCGGGCCGACCGCTTTGCGCACGTCCGCGTCGAACTTGCGCAGGTCGCCCTCGTCGTAGCTGTTGTCGATGCTGAGCATCGGGGTCTTGTGCGTGACCTGCTTGAACCCCGGGATCGGCTGCCCGCCGACCCGCTGCGTCGGGCTGTCGGGGGTGACTAAGCCCGGGTTCGCCCGCTCGATGTCCGCGAGTTCCTTCAAAAGCGTGTCGAACTCGCGGTCCGAAATCACCGGGGCGGCTTCGACGTAGTAGAGGTAGTTGTGGTGGTCGAGTTGCTTGCGCAGCTCGGCGGCGCGTTCCGCGGGCGGGGTCGGGGCGGCTGTGGCCACGGCGAAACCTCGGCTGGGTGTTCGGGTCAGGTTCGACACCGGGATTGTGCCGTGATTGTCGCGGCGTCGCAAGCTTGGCAGCCGCTCACGGTGCGGGCGCGGCCCAGTTCTCGACGCGCAACCCCGGCACCGCAGAAAGGTCGGAATCGGTGGTCACGACCGTGCAGTTCCCGAGTGAAAGGGCAATGGCCGCGATTTGAATGTCGATTTGTTGCATCGGCCGGCCGGTGCGCCGCAACTCCGCGGCGATCCGGCCGTACTCCTCTGCGGCTTCGTTCGTGTACGGCCACACTCGCAACGAGGGCTGGGCGGCCCGGAGCCCGCGAAGGGCACGTTCACGCGATGTGCTGTTTTCCGCTCCGTAATAGAGTTCCCCGAGGACAGATACGCAGATGCCGATCACATTACCGCGGCGCACTTCGTCCCGTGCCCGAGAGTAAACGGGATCGCGACGGGCGATGTACAAGCCGGCGATGCCGGTATCGAGTAGGTAGCGGGTCACTGCCACGGCCCACTCCCCCCGCGGGACCATTTCTCCCATTGCGATAGTTGAAACGCCTTATCTTCCGCTCGCACGCGTTCCCAAGCGGCGAGTTCGTCCTCCGACATCCACGCCCCGAACGCGTCCATCAGGACGAGGCGTCGTTGGATCGCTTCGGGGCTGTTGTCATCATCTGCTGGGAGCGGCGTTGCGATCGTTACCTGCGTCCCTTCCGGTAAGGTGACCGGCCCGTCAAGGACTACTTTGCCGTCCCGGATTATGCCACGAATCGTGCTCATCGGAATGCCCTCCGCCGGCTGGTATCCGTCATTGTAACACGGGCCGGCGTGGCTCGATTAGCGGCGAAAAACGCCGGTGCCGAACTGACCCGAGATCGGGTTGTACGTGCCGTAACTGTATTTCGCCTTGTGCGTGAACGGGTTCGTGAAGTGACTCGTCCGGCGCACCGAACCCACAATCGGTTGCAACTGCCCGACCGCCGGTGCCGGAGTCACGCTCAGCGGGTTGACAGTCGCGGTCGGAACGGTTGTGCCGCTTTTCTTCACCCATTCCGCGTTCACGTGCCCCGCGACCAATACCTGCACCAGCACCGCAATCAGGATGCGCTTCATGTTCGCTCTCCGTGAAATCTTGCCCAGTCCAGCCATCTTTTCGGCTGCGGTCCGGGCCGGAGAGGAATTGAACACACGGCGGATGTCAGCGTGTGAGACGTGAAGGCCGGTTTACGCCGGTTGTGCGCGAGTGCCGGGCAGACGCCGGATTGTGCGTGTGCCCGGCGCTTGGAACGCGTCACGCGACCCAGTTGGCGTCGGTTGAGGTGAAGCTCACCAGTTCCTCGTCCTTGAACCACAGCGCGATTTCGATCGCCGCGTTTTCCAGGCTGTCGCTGCCGTGAACGAGGTTGTTCTGCACGCTCAGCGCGAAATCGCCGCGGATCGTGCCCGGGGGGGACTTCGCGCCGTCGGTCATGCCCATCAGCGTGCGGCACACCGCGACCGCCTCACGCCCTTCCCACACCAGCGCCACCGTCGGGCCGCTGGTGAGGAACGTGAGCAGGCTCTCGTAGAACGGCTTACCCTTGTGGACCGCGTAGTGCTTCTCGGCCAGTTCGCGGGACACCTGCACCAGCTTCAGGCCCGCGAGCCGCAACCCCTTGCGCTCGAAACGGGCGGTGATCTCGCCGACCAGACGGCGCTGAACGGCGTCGGGTTTCAGGAGGATGAGAGTACGCTGCGTCGTCATGAACCACCGATAAACGGGTAACGGGTTCCGGTCATGGTGCGGAACCGGTGCGGGTTCGTCTACTGCCGGGCGCTCGGGTGCAGACCGGCGTGTACTCTTTCGGCGGGACCGGGTACGATTTCGGCACCGGGCGCCCGTTACTCCCGAACTGCTGCCCACAATGGCAATTACGCACAGTCACAAGCTGGTCTTACCGGCCGACGCGAACCACCACGGCACGCTCTACGCCGGGGCGATGCTCCGGCTGGTGCTGGAAGCCGGGTACGCGACCGCGTGGAAGCACATCGGCCCGGAAGCGAACCTGGTGCTCCGCCGGGTGTTAAACATGGAATGCCTGCGCCCGGTGCCGGTGGGCGTAGTGGTTGAGATCCAGGGTGCGGTGCTCCACCGCACCTCCGCGTACCTCGTGTGCGGGCTGGTCGGGATGCCCTGGGACGACGGCACGCAGTGGGCGGAGGCGCTGTTCGGGTTCGCCCAGGTGAGCGCGGACGGCAAACTGACCCACTTTCCGGACCACCTGCCCGCCGTGAGCCGACCGGCCGGCGAGGTGTGGGAGCGGCTCGAAAAGCGGATGAACAAGCTCCTGCGCCTGCGGTGAGTTCAGAGAAGCAGAAAAGGCGGTTTCACCGCAGAGGGCTCAAGAGCGCGCAGAGAGAACGAAGGCACCAAGGCGGAATTGCTCACTCCTTGGTGTTTGTTTCTCTCTGCGTACTCTCGTGCCCTCTGCGGTGAAACCGCCTTTGTTCTTGAGACGTGTCACTTTCCGAGCTTGCGGCGGAAGAAGTCCATCGTCCGCTTCAGCCCCTCGTCGCGGCCCACCTTCGGCTCCCAGCCCAGCAGTTGCCGGGCGCGCGCGATGTCGGGCTGGCGCACCTTGGGGTCGTCCTGCGGGAGCGGCTTGAACACGATCTCGCTCTTGCTCCCCGCGAGCTTCTTGATCTCCTCCGCGAACTCCAGGATCGTGATCTCCGCTGGGTTCCCCAGGTTCACCGGGTCGTGGTGGTCGGTGGGCAGCAGCCGCCAGATCCCCTCGACCAGGTCCGACACGTACTGGAAGCTCCGGGTCTGGTCGCCCTTACCGTAAACGGTGATCGACTCGCCCATCAGCGCCTGGTACATGAAGTTCGGCAGCACGCGGCCGTCGTTCAGCCGCATGCGCTCGCCGTAGGTGTTGAAGATGCGGATGATGTGCGTGTTCACCCCGTGGACCCGGTGGTACGCCATCGTGATCGACTCGGCGAACCGCTTGGCCTCGTCGTACACGCCGCGCACGCCGACCGGGTTCACGTTGCCCCAGTAGCTCTCCTTTTGCGGGTGCTCGAGCGGGTCGCCGTACACCTCGCTGGTGCTCGCCAGCAGGTACCGTGCGCCGTGCGCCTTCGCCAGCCCCAGCGTGTTGTGCGTGCCCAGCGACCCGACCTTGAGCGTGGGGATCGGGTGCTCCAGGTAATCGACCGGGCTGGCCGGGCTGGCGAAGTGCAGCACGTTGTCCAGCTTCTCGCGCACCTTCAGCGGGTTCGAGATGTCGTGCCCGATGAACCGAAACTTCGGGTTCACACGGAGGTGGTCCAGGTTCGCCAGGTCGCCGGTGATCAGGTTGTCCACTGCGATGACTTCGTGCCCCTCGGCCAGGAACCGCTCGCACAAGTGTGAACCGATGAACCCGGCCCCGCCGGTGATGAGGGTGCGCACGCTGTGAACTCCACAGATGTCTTGGGGAAGCACACAGAAGGAGATATGAACCGGGCCGGCCGCACGACACCAAAGTTATGACGGATGCCGAAGAAATCGCACTCGTTTGTGAGGTACCGCCAAAAAGGTGAATGTATTGTCTTATTCTGGATCGTTTTCAATCGCGGCACGACTTGCCACTCGTTCTTCAAACTGTTAGCGTTCCCCTTCTCGCCGCGACTTCCCACCGAGCCACCCTTGCGGCTCACCGCCGTTCGAGTGTGACAGATCATCCGGTGTATGTTGTGGCCGATCCCAGGCGCCGATCAGGGTTGCTCGGACGGCGTGCGATCAAGTACAAGGAACATCAAGTCTACGTCTAAGTGATGTGTCGGAAGGCGCTCCACGTTAAGGAGCAGGTACGAGAAGGAGTCCGTCACATGCGCGACGCGTTGCGTCCGGGCCTGTCGCTGCTGGAACTGCTGGTCGTGGTTGCCATCGTTGGGGTTTTGATCGGGTTGTTGTTGCCCGCGGTTCAGAAGGTGCGGGAGGCGGCAGCCCGGTTGCAGAGCCAGAACAACCTCAAGCAGATCGGGCTCGCACTGCACACCCGCGCGGAAGCCCGATCTGGGCGATTGCCTGAGATCGATGGTGGGCTCAGCCATCGTCGATTCGGTCCAACCCCGCACATGGCCGCGGCGAAAGGTATGGACGGCGCCGTGCTGCACCCGAGCATAGGTTACCCAACCGGGTACTTTCGAATGCTCGTCAGCCCAGCAGACCCGACGCTCGCGGCCCGCCGCGCGCCGCTCGACGGTTCTGATCCAACGAGTGGCGCGCCGTTGGTGCTGGACCGGTCGGACGACCCGGCTACAAGTTACTGTTCCAACGCTTTCGTGTTCACCAACCGCCCGACCCTCAATACCGGCTTTCCAGACGGGCTCTCCCAGACGATATGGTTTGCGGAGAGGTACGCCCAATGTCGTGGTTCGGCATCGGACTACACCAACACCATATTTGGCCGGGCAACGTTTGCTGACGGGGGACCAGTTCTCGGCGGTGACAACCTCGGGCACGTGTACCCCGTCAGCGCCCCGCCCGGCGTGAGCCCCAGCCGGCCGGGAGCGACCTTTCAAGTGCGACCAACTTCAGAGAACTGCGACCCGTCCGTACCGCAGACGCCGCACATGGGCGGGATGCTAGTTGGCCTGGGCGACGGTTCGGTACGCACGGCCGGCGCGGGCATCCGGGCCGAGGTGTTCTGGGGGTTGGTGACGCCGGCCGGTGGCGAGGTGCTCGGGGACTGGTAGTCGCGCCGGGCAGGCCGTAGACGCCGAACACGGCGCGGTGGACGACGAGCCGCGACGTACCCTGCCGATGGGTTCGTAATTCGGCGGAAGCCTTCCGAGGCACGGAGGTTTAGATGGGCGCGTGGGGCGGGGCGGCCTGGGACAACGACGATGCGGCCGACTGGTTCGGCGATCTCTTCGCGGCCACCAAACTCGCGCAGCGGGTCGAAAAGGCGCTCAAGACCAAAGACGTCGAGGAATACGCCGGCAAGATTCGGGCGGCGGCGTACATGCTCGTCGCCCTCGGCCGGGTCTACATCTGGCCGGTCGAGGACCTCGACCGCCACCTGCGGTTGGCCATCGAAAAGCTGGATGCCATCAGCCGGTTGGAGGACTACGAGGGCGACGAGAACATTGCCGCCGAGATCGCGGAACTGCGGTCGCGGCTGAAAACGCTCGGCGCCGAACCGGGCGCCGCAGATGATGACGCTCCGTAGCGGTTCGTGACTTCCCGACACGAGCAACCGGGGCCGATGAGACAGTCGTTCGGCCACAGAGAGCAAAGCGCTGGGGATGCAGAAGGAAGCTACACTTTGGTCGCCGTCGCCCCGAGTTGTATGAACGCGTTCCTGATCCCATCAGCCTCGGTGGGTGGGTTTGTACTCCGGGCAGCGGAGGGCGCCAGCGGGCTCGTCGCTGGCGGTCGGCTGGTAGTTCGCTGGTGCATCGCTACCACACGAGCGACCCGTTTCGTACCCTCGGTATCGGTCGAGAACTAACGGATGTAGCGGCAATCGGGGTTTACTCAATCGGCAGCGAGCGAAAAATCGAACACCTGGTAGCGGTGGTCACTGCTACTGTTTAGCCCGCCAAGTCGGTACCGGACGGGAGTTATCCGCGGGCCGTGCAGACAGTGATCGAGGTCGTAGATCGGCACCGGAACGGGCCAAGTTGCACCCCAACCGCCACCGGCAGTGTAATAGGCGTGAGCGTAACCGGCCGGTAGCTCCGTCAGGGCACGGGACCGGCGCGGGGCATTGAAGTCGCCGACGATCAGGTCCGGTCGGTGTCGCTCGATCAGCGCATTCACCTCGCGCAGCAACGGGTTACGAGCGACCCACACGCTAGACGGCAGATCGAGTACGAACAGAGTGATCGGGCACCCGTCCGGCGCCCAGGTCACGGCCTGGACTTCGAATCCGTCCCGGTCAACCAGCCATCCGTCTGCGCGCAAGTTGCCCCGTCCGACCACGGCCAGGTTCGCAAAAGTGGCCGCTCGGTATTCGGCTCCGAGTTGATCACGCAACACCCCGACGTGGGCGGCGTTGACCGCGTCCGTAAGCACGTACAGATCCGCACGTTCTGCCAGGAGGTGTTCACCGACACCCGATCGGGCCGGGCGCCCGGCCGTGTTCCAGTGAACGACTCGAAATCGGCCCGTGCCATCGGCCGGAATGTACTCGGCGCGGTTCTCGATCAGGCCGACGAACGCGACCACCGGAAGCGCGCCGCCGGCAGCCAGGAGCGCCGCCCGTCGTCTTCCAGTCGCGGCGTACATGAACGCGATGGCGACCAAAACGGCGGCCACGACGACCGACGGGATGTAGAAGCAGACGCCGGTGATCCAGGTGGTATCGCGAGCAAGTTGGCCGACGCCCCAGGCGGCGAGAAGGCACACTGCTCCGGGCGCCACTGCGGTGTACCCACGAGCGAACAGAGACCGAGCGGTTGATTGCGAGGGCGACATGGCGAATTCACTGCTATGGACCAGAAACGGCGAACAGGAACACGATGAACACAACCGTGAACAGCACCAACCCCAGGCACCCGCTCTTCTTCGCCTTCTTGTGCCGCTTTTTTCGGCCCTTCGAGTGCCGGTCGTCCTCGTCGTCATCAGACGATTGCTCTTCGCGGTCGGGCACAAAAGCCGATCGGGAGGCATTCTTTTGAGGTCGCGAGATTTGCCGGCGCAGCCGCTCTACCGCAAGCGGGTCCAGCGCCGTCGACTGCGACGCGCTCTCGATCAGCGCCGCGAGGTTCATGTCCGGCACGCATGCGAGAATCAGGTGCGCTTGCAGCGCGCCGCGTGCGCGGGTGGGGCCGTCGTCGGAAAGGCGCACCGCCTCACTCGCGACCCGTCGAGCGGCGTTAAACGTCCCGTCCGTCGGGAAGCACACCCGGAACAGTTCGACGACCGGCGCCAGTTCGTCGGCCCCGTCGGGCAGGGCGAGGTCGGCGCCGCCGAGTTGCTTGTACACGACCCGCACAAGGTCGATGCGTTCCACCCCGAACGTGTCGCAGGCCTGCGGGACTTCGTCCGGGGTATCGAGCGGAATCGCAGTCGGGTCATTCACCCACCTCACCAGCGCGTTCGCCGCGAACAGTCGCGCAACGCCACCCGGGGGCAGCGCCTGCACCAGCCGCGCGCCGCTGGCGGTCAGCCGTTCGGCGGCGAGACGCAGGTGGGCCTGGACCTTTCGTTCCCAGCGGTGGATGACCACCGTTTCGTCCCCACTCGCAGCTCCGAGCAGGTCCGGCGACAGCAGCGCCGGGCTGAGCAGTTCCAGGTACCCGGCCCACACGTCGCGACCGGCGCCGTCACCGCCGAACCCGACCAGCAGGTGCGCGAGCCGGTTGTTCTCCAGAAGGAAATCGCCCCACGCGCCCTGGAGCATTTCGACGATGTGGCACAGCTTCAACCAGTCGCCCGGTTCGAGAGCGCCGGCCGCGAGCAGCCGGTCCATCAGTCCGGCGGCTGCGGGTGTGTACGGCGCGAACAGCGTCGTGAGCAGGGCGGGCTCGGTATCGAGGAACGGCCCCGCGGCGCGCACGTACGCCGCGGCCGCGGCCGGAGGGGCGGCCAAGAGGTACTCGCGGGCGTGGGTCCGCATTGTGTCGCGATCGGGCGGCGGTACATGCGCGAGCCAGTCGAACCGATCGTCCGCGAGTACCACGAACGCAACGTACCCGGCCCAGTCCGGTTGCGTGTGGAGCAGCGGCTCCAGTTCCCCCGCCGTAACGGGCACCAGCAGCGCGCGGGGCGGGAACTGGTTCACGTCCGCGCAGGCGGTCCGCAACTCGGACCGCGCGGCGACGGGCAACCGGGACAGCTTCGCTTCGTTCTTCTCGCGGCCCACCAGCTTGTCGAGCAGCCGTCGCGCCTCGTCCGCGCCGACCGACTCGCGCAGCGCCGACCAGCACGCGCCCCAGCGGCGGAGGTCGTCCCGCAAAAGCGCGGCGATCGCGTCTTCCCAGAGCTCGCGGGCGTGCTCGGGCCGGGCGATCAGTTCGCGGAACGCGGCCCTCACGTCGGGACGCGCCAGCGCGGGTTCCTTCACCACGGCCCACACGCGCGTCACTCGCGCGGCCAGCTCCTCCCGCGCGAGCGGGTCGGCCTGGAGCGCGAGCAGGTCGCCGACGCTGGCGGTTCCGGCGTCGGTGCGGGCCAACCGGCGGGTGCGGGCGAGCGCGGCGCCGGCGCGGGGCAGCCCGCTCGGGTCCGGCCCGACCGCTTGCCGCACCGCGGGTAACAGGCCCCACTCGCCGGCCGCCGCCAGTTCGACCAGCGCGGCGAGGCCAGTGCCGGCATCGCCCCCGTCCGGTGCGCGCAGCTCGGGCGACGAACGGGCGGGCGCGAAGGTGTCGAGGGCGATGCCGCGGGTGGTGCCGAGGTCCGGTTCGAGCCCGCGCTCGGGGCTACCGGTGTACGTGCCGACCACCTCCGCGAGCTTGTAATCCCGCAGGTTCCGCTGGTGCGGCTCGAACGTGCTGAACGTCAGGTCGTCGGTGACGGCTGGCGGGAGCAGCCGCACCGCACCGTAGAGGAGCAGGGCCACCAGACCGGGCTCGGCGTGAACGAACAGCCGGCGGCGTGCGGCGTCCTCCTCCTCGGCAAGTAGGAGCATCGCGCGGAGCATACGGGCGAACAGCGCGCGGCGCTCGGGCGCAGAGGCGCGGAGGCGCGAGGGGCACACGGTCCGGCTCAGTTCGGTCGGGCCGGAGGCACCGTCGTTCAGGAACGCGGCGAGGGCGTCGTCGTTCACCAGTTCGCCAGGGGGCAGCCCGGCGTTGCGCGGCAGTGCCTTCGATTCTGCGGGCGGGTAACTTGTCACCCACTCCTCGCTCCCCCAGGAGCGCAGCACCTCAGCGGGCTCGGCAGCGGGGAGCAGGAGCAGGTGCGAGAAGTACGAGCGGTCGCGGCCGACGGTGTCTTTTGCGAGGTACGCCGAGTGAACGGCCCACACGCGACCGCCCCTCGGGACTTTGGTGCGGGCCAGCCGACGTGGCGCGAACTCGGGCGCCGGCGGGTCGCGCCACAGTTCGAGGGGCAGTTCGTAGGGCGGGTACTGGAACGCGGCGTCGAGCGCGGCCGGGTCGGTGACGGACGCGGCGCGGACGGTGTACCCGGGGTCGTTCCGGACGCTGTCCGCGACGGCGCAGTGGGTGACGTAGAACTGGTCACCGCCCGCTTCCGGCACGCGCCCCATGTGCTGTCCCCTGTGTTCAAGTGCCAGGTTCCGAATCCGATGGGGAGCGTTCGGTGATTACAGCCGCTGATGTCGTTCTGGTCCGGTGCGCGGCCCGCTCGCGGCGCGAACAGTGCGTTGAGCTTCAGGACCACTGCTCTCATTCATGGTCCGGTTGCGGATGTCTGTTTATGGCCCATGTCTTTGTGGCACAGGCATTCCTGCCTGTGCAGCCATTTCGCACCGCACAGACAGGAATGTCTGTGCCACAAGAAACAGACGCAACTAACCGGATCGTGGATCAGCAAGCCTGGGTGCTTTCGCACCGACTCGCGGGCCGCACACCGGACCGGAGCCGGTCACCAGCGGGTGCCGGTCGGGCTCGCGGTGCCGGAACCGACCGGGACCGGTCCGATGTTGAGCGCGGGTCCGTAGATCGTCTTCCAGCCCAGCTCCACCACCGGCCACACGGTGACGTAGGCGTGCGTGGCGCCGGCGGGCGGCACCAGCGTGACGCCGCCGCCCTCGCGCTGGTGGTTCTCGGCCAGGCAGTTGAGGCGCGAGTACGGGTCCGCTTCCGCCGGGTCGGTGAGGAACCGCCGGGCGTCCACCGCGACGACGCAGTGCGCGATCAGCCCGTGCCCGCCCCACGACCAGCACGCCTTCACCAGCCCGCCGCGCTTGCCCGTGATCGTGTACGCGGGGTACGCCGGGACCAGGCGCGCGTCGCCCGCGAGCCGGGCGCGCACCTGCGCTTCGATGGCGGCCCTCGTCCCGGCGTCGAACGCGTCGTGGTGCTCGCGCAAGAGGGCCATGTCTTCGGGGGCGAGCGGGCTGCCGGTCGTGATCCGCTGCCGGATGGCGACCACCCGCTCCGCGCGCGCCAGCAGGTCCCCCACCTCGGCCGCCCGCGCCACCAGCGGCGGGTAGTCCGTGAGGTCCGGCCCCGGCGCGCCGAGCCGCGCGAGCAGCGTAAACATGTCGCGCGCCTTGAGCGCCTCGGACACCTTGGCCCACTTCTCGAGCCGGTCGCGGGCCAGCGTGAGCCGCTCGCGCAGCTCCTCGCGGTCCACGCACCCGGTGAGCAGCTTCCCGTGTTCGCCCCACAGCGCCAGCCACTTCTGGTCCTGCCGGTCCTTGCGCCGCTCTTCGCGATCGATGCTCGCGAACCGGTCGAGCAGCTTGCGCCGCACCACCGCCTCCTCGGCCCGCCGGAACAGCCCGGGGTTCACCTTGTCGAGGCGGGCCGCGAACCGGAGGTTCCGCGCCTTGAGGCGGTCGTAGGCGGTCGCGATGGCCCGGTCCGACGGCTGCGGCCGGTCCGCCTCGCGGCGCAGCTCGGCCAGCAGTTGCACCGACTCGGAGCCCTCGAGCACCCGGACGGTGTGCGGGTGCGGGTAGTTCGGCGGCAGCTTGCCCGCCGCGGCGAGCACCGCCTCCTCCGGGCCGCCCTGTTCGGCGCTCCGGATCGCCCGGTCCAGCGCCTCGACGAGGGCGAGCCGGGCGCGGGCCTCGGTCACGCGTGCGGCGAACGGCGCCGCCTCGCCGCACCCGCCGAGCCCCGCCCCGTCCCCCCAGGCGGCGACCAGCTTGGCGTCGTTCTCGTGGGACGCGACGGCGGGGACGCGGCGCAGCTTCTCCAGCGCCGGCCACCAGCGGGCCGCGTTCTCGCCGCGGGCGCGGTGTATGGGGGTGAGAGACGGGTGCGGCGGGCCGGCCGTGAGCACCCCCTGCCACGCGTCGGCCAGCTCGCGCTCGACTTGCGGGTTCTTGGCGCACGCCGCCAGGAACGCGTCGGCGGCGCGGATGCGGATGCGCCAGCCGTTCGCGGCGGCCTCGTAGGCGCGGGCCTCCGCGGCGCCCGACAGTTTTGGGGCCGAGTCGCTCCAGAGCTTCACGAGCGTGCGCCCGTCGCCCGGGTTCACGGTCGCGGCCTTCAGCGCGTCGAGCAGCGCGACCTGTCCGGCCGCGGCCCGCGCGGCGGTCAGGACTTGGGGCTCCAGCCAGTCGTCGAGCAGCGCGGGCTGGTACGCGGCGGCGGCCGCTCGCGGGTTCCGCTCGTCGAGCGCCCGCTTGAGCGCGTCGCGGGCGGCGACCCGCTGGCGCGCGGCGTCGCAGGTGACGCGCACGTCGGGCGGAAGGGCACGCCCGGCGGCCGGCAGCCGTTCGCACTCGGCCGCGATGCGGGGCCAGTCCTTGACTCGCGCGTCGCACAGCTCCTTCAGCGCGGCGACGGGATCGGCGCCGCCCCTGAGGTCCGCGGGCAGGTCCTTCCCGGCGCGCTGGAGCCGGACCGTCTCCGTCTCGATCTGCGCCCAGTCGCGCGCGGACACCGTGAGCAGCGCCCGGAGCCGGGCGAACGGGTCAAGGGTGAATGGCGGGATCTGGGCGAACGGCTTGTTGAGCGACGCGCGGAGGTTCCGCGCCCACTCCGCGACCTCGGGGTCCTTCGACCGCATCAGGTCCGGCCAGAGCTGCGACTTCGCGGGCCGCTCCATGTCCGCGGGGGTGAACAGCAGATTCTCGTTGTCCGTCTTGAGGACGTACTTCACGTACAGTTGCGGGTCCGCGGCGATCGCGCGGAGTGCGACCAGGACGACCCAGGCCGAGAAGTGGTCGAGGTCAGCGCCGAGCCGCTCCGCGGCCCGCGCCGGGTGCTGGTACGCGGGCTTGCCGAACTCCAACTGGTCGAGCCGCTGCTTCGGGTCGGCGGGGGCCAGCGCCGGGACGCACATGCCGTCGTAGTCGACCAGCACCGGGGCGTCGTTGACCACCAGCACGTTGTCGTGCTGGAGGTCACCGTGCGCAATCTGCGTCGCCTGGAGCTGCTGCACCAGCCCGACCCAGCTCTCGGCCATCCGCTTCAGGGCTGCGACGTCGGGCACCTTCCGTTCCGTCGTTTGGCGCACCCACTCGCCGAGCGCGACCCCCTTCACCCAGGCCATCGTGAGGGTCGGGTACCACGCCTTCCCGACGCGGATGCCCTCGGTGTGGTACTGGAACTTGACCACGCACGGCGGCTTCTTCGGCCCGAGCGTCCGCTCGAGGTAGTCGGACACCGCCTTATACCGCCGGGCCCGGTCCTCGTTGGGGAAGTTGAACAGTTTGAGCGCGACGACCCCTTTAGGGCCGGTCATCTTGTACACGCTGGCGAACGCGCCGCTGCGGGCGCGGGGCACGCCCATCGGGCTGCGCTCCGCCTGGCTCTGCCGCAAATCCGGGTCGCGGAACGCGGTGTCCGGGTTCTGGAGCGAGTCCTTGTAGTCGGACTGTGTGGGCCAGCTCGCCATTGTCCTGCTACGTTCCTTTGGCCTGGCGAGCGGGGGCTCACGCCCCAACGTCACGCGAATGCAACCAGCCACCGGGCGTTCAGTCGTTTCAAGTTCGTTATGCGTGCCACCCGCCCGCTGACGCAGGCGGTTCGACCGCAGTTCGTCGAACCGCCTGCGTCAGCGGGCGGGTGTAACCTCGGCGCGTCTCGATCCCGCGACCGATCTCATCAGCACCTTACCTCCTTGAAACCACTGGCATTCGTTCGACCTGTAGGGCTCACTCTCTCCGCTCACCGGCGAAAACCTCGTACCCGTGCATGTGGAGCAGCCACAAGAAAGGCTCCGCTACCCCAAACGGCGCGATCGTGCGTTTCGACAGGTCCTCAACCCCCAGTTCGTTCTCGAACAGGCTCACCGACGACACTGGGAAGAACAGCACCTGCCTCCCGAAGTAGCTCTCCACGACGGCCCGCACGTCCACGCCGCGGAATATCAACTCTAACATGTCCTCGACCAGATCGCTGCGCTCCCGCACAAGGTCCAGGGTGGTGCGCTTCGGCTGCGCCGGCGTCAGGTCGCCCAACAACTTGCGGACGAACTGCACCGACTGGCCCGCGATCGGGTTGCGGGTCACCAGCAGGTCGAACTTCGGGATCACCACCGCCACCGGGACCGGGATCACGTCCCCGGGCGCCACCCGGCGCGCCTCCCGCATGTCGGCCATAAACTCGTTCAGTGCCGCCAGTTGCCGGTCGAGCGTCACCCCGCCCTTGCGCCCGTCGAGCTGGGTCGGGTCGAGGAACAGCATGAACCCGTCCATTTTAACCGCCTGCTTCTTCAGGCGGTCCACGTCGATCTTCTGGTTCACCAGCTCGCCCGAGTAGTCGAACAGGTTCACTAGCGCGGTGTTGGCGCCCGCCGGATCGATATCCCGGACGTGCATCATAACCGGGTCCGGCGGGGTGTTCACGTCGTGCAGGGTGTTGCCCGCGTCGCGCTTCAGGTTCAGGATGAGGTCGATGTAGAGGTCGAACCGCTCGTCCCCGAGCGAGGGGGCCGCAATGATGGTCGCGGCCGTCGGGGCCACCTGCTTACGGACCTTGTCGTAGGCGGTCGCGAGCAGGTGCGTTTTGCCGCTGTTCCGCACGCCCACCACCGGGAAGCAGAGCCGGCGGACGCGCTGGTAGCTGCGCAAGAACCTGAATCCGCAAGTCTTGCACTCGACGTATCCCGATTCGGTGGGCTCCGCCGTGGCCGGCCCGGGTTTGCGTTTCGGCTGCGGCGGCTTTCGGTTCGCGGCCCGGTAGCGCGGGCGTGTCGCGGCCTCGTCTTCTGCGGCGAACCCCTCGGGTGCGGAAATCGTGCCCGTTTTCTCGACCACGAGCTTTTCGCTGAAGCACCGGGGGCACTTCTTCGCGTCCGCTTTGATCCGGGCGGCCTCTGTGCGCACTGCGTGCCGATAGGGCAGAACCGCCAGCCCGAACAGCAGCGCGGCCGCGCCGCACCGAACCGCCGCGAACCCGATCGCCCGCCACCGGGCGCCGCCCCGGAGTTCATCGAGTTTGGCTCGGTCGATCGCGAGCTGGGCCTGATCGGTTTCCGCTTCCTGCGTGAACCGGACGGCAAGCCGCGCGTCGCGCGCCGCGGATCGGAGCCGCTCCCAAACGAGGGATTCGCCCTCACGCACCACCTTTTCGGCGGATGTCCCGGGTGCGGCGACCAATTTCGCCCACGAGTCGGCCGCGGCCGCCCACTTTTTGTCCGCCTCGGCTTCCGCCGCCTCGGCCCGTGCGGTCGCTTCCTTCGTGCTGGCGGTCAGTTCGCCTTCTTCACGCACGGCCCAGACGGCGAAGCCCGGGTCGAAGGAGGGCGAGCACCCTGAGACAGCGGGGAGCACCAGCACCAGTGCCACGCCCGCGGCACGCCGCAAGCGGCGAAGCGACACCCGCTGCGCCCGCGCGCCCAACCCGCGCGCCACCGCGAACACGACCGCCGCGCACACCAGCAGCCCGACATCGGCGGGGGTGAGCTGAAATGAGCGGTGCGTACCGGCCTCGAGGTCGAACCCGTAGGCCGTCTGCTGCTGGTCCGCGTACCGGTGGAACGCGACCTTTTGCTTGTACACCTCTTCCCACTCGCGCCGCGCGGCGTCCGCCCGCGCCCGCGCCGACTCCGACATCCTCAGCGCGGCGTCGCGGAGTGCGTCGTAGTCTCTGCCGAGTATGGGGACCAGTTCGTTGACCAGCACCGACGGGTCTTGCGTCTGCCCGACCGATCGGTCGACCGGGCGCGGGGGCGAAATGAGGTCGGCCTCCCACCCGGCGGCCTCCCGCCGGGCGTGCTGCCGGTGCCAGTCGTACCGCAACCCGGCCAACCGCTCCGCTTCGGGGAGCGGTTCGGCACGGGCCGGCCCGCCGATCGCCAACACAGCCAGCACGGCACCGAGCATCAGGGCGCGGCGGCGGGGCCGGCAGTAAGATTCGGCCATGGTGGTCCGGATGGCGGTTGAGGCAACGGCGCCCAATTTAACCTAAGGACCGGTCACAGCGGCCGCAAGCCATTTCGCCCCTGCCATCCCGGTCCGTCGCCGGCGCTATCCGGGCGCGGCGTTAAGCCGTATCTTCTCCGCATGAACGACACTCCCCCCGCGGCCCCCGCCCCCGGCGCCCCGGCCCGCCCTGTCCCCAACCGGGGCGCGCTCGGCATCGTCTGGCTGGTCGTGTTCATTGACTTGCTCGGGTTCGGCATCGTCCTGCCCGTTATGCCGCGCCAAGTGGAGCCGTACCTGGCTCACCTCGAACTGGCCGCGGCCGCCCGCGGTGCGGTGATCGGGGTGCTGTTCGCTGTCTTCTCACTGATGCAGTTCGTGTTCAGCCCGGTGTGGGGGCGCGTCTCGGACCGGATCGGCCGGCGCCCGGTGCTGCTCCTCAGCCTCCTCGGATCGGTAGTTTTTTACGCCCTGTACGGGTTCGCGGTGACGCTCGACTCGGCCCGCGCGGAACTGGCGCTCGGGCTCATGCTGCTGTCGCGGGTCGGGGCCGGGATCGCCGGCGCGAGCGTCGGCACCGCCGCGGCTGTGATCGCGGACTGCACGCCGCCCGAGAAGCGCGCGAAGGGGATGGCGCTGATCGGGATCGCGTTTGGAGCGGGGTTCACGTTCGGACCGCTGGTCGGCTTTTTCGGGCTGGAGCTGTTCGACGAGCAGCCGTGGGGCGTCGGGGTGCTCGCGTCCGGGCTGTCACTCGTCGCGCTTCTGGTCGCGGTACTCGCGTTCAAGGAGACGCGGAACCCGGAGCATAAAGCCGGCAAAGACTTTTTCAGCGTGGCGCGGTCCGTTGAGGTGCTGAAGATGCCGACCGTGGGCGCGCTGGTGCTGATCTACTTCATGGCCATATTTGCGTTCGCGAATTTCGAAGCCACGCTCGCGCTGCTGACCCGCGACGCCCTCGGGATGACCAACATCCGCGAGAACCTTTTGGTGTTTGCGGCGGTGGGCGCGGTGCTCACGTTCGCGGGCGGCGCGTACCGCCCTATGGTGAAAAAGCGGTCCGAGGAGGCGCTGCTCCGGTTCGGACTGGTGCTGATGGTCGCGGGGTTGGGCGCGGTCGGGCTGGTCGCGTTCGCGGCATACCAGTGGAAGGCCGACGGCACCGTCTCGGCCGCCCAGCTAACGGTCGGGTTCTATCTGTCGATCTCGCTCGCCGTGATCGGGTTCGCGTTCGTGAACCCGTCGGTTTCGGCGCTGGTGTCGAAGCGATCCGATCCGACGCGGCAGGGCGAGGTGCTGGGGGTGAACCAAGCGTTCGCGTCCCTGGGGCGCATCTTGGGGCCGTTCTTCGGGTCGATTCTGTTCCAGACGGAGCCGTCGCGCACGCTGCCCTATGCGGTCGCGGTGGTCACGCTGGTGCTCGTCGGAGTGCTGTTGCTGCCGAAGGCGAAACAGCACCCGGCGGGCGCGACGTGAACCGCTGGCCGACGGACAATTACTTGTTGGCCTTCTGGTTGATCCCGCGCTCCGCGAGCGCGGTCAACTTTTGGTCGATGCGCTTTTCCTCTTCGAGCGTCTCGTGCAGCAGCGCAGCGGCGTCAGTATGGCCGAGTTGTTTAGCGAACGTGCACAGCGTCCCGTACAGCGCGATCTCGTAATGCTCGACCTTCTGCGCCGCGGCGATCAGGCCCGCGTCTTGGGTCTGGGCCTCGAGACCCAGGCCCATAATCTCCTCGCCTTCTTCGATCAGTCCCTCGGTCGCCTCGCACGTGTTCGAGCCGGTCTTGCACCCCACCATCGCGCACACGCGCTCGAGCCGGGCGAGTTGCTGCTTGGTCTCCGTCAGGTGGTGCTCGAACCCGGCTTTGAGTTCGGGCGAGGTCGCAGCTTTTGCCATCTTCGGTAGTGCCGCCGTGATTTGCGTTTCGGCGCTGTAAGCGTCTTGGAGCTGATCGTGAAACAAGTCGGTAAGTGTCTTCGCCATGTAGTGACTCCGGTTGAATAGCGCCGCCCTGCGCGGGCGATCGGTTTTGCTTTACGCGTCACTGCCGTGGCAATTTCCTCGCCGTGGACCCGCCGCTTCTTCTCTACCGTGCCTGATTGTCGGCCATTCCCGACACTTGGTGCCATGGCCTGTTACTCGGCGAGCACCGGCGTGCGCGGATACGGGAACACATCACCCCGGCACGCGGGTTGCCCGGCGCTCGGCAGGAGGAGGTCGCAATGCCCGCTTTTAACTCCCCGGACTGGGCACAAGTGCTGATCCCTGATGCCGCACTCGCGGAGTCGTTCCTCCGCGGCTCGGTGATTTACCTCTCGCTGATCGTACTGTTTCGGGTCGCGCTCAAACGCCAGGGCGGATCGATTGGGCTCCCCGACGTGATGCTCGTGGTGCTAGTGTCCGAGTGCGTTTCTAACGTCCTGTCAGCCAACGCGAACTCGGTCCCGAACGGGTTAGTGACCGCAAGCGCGTTGCTGTTTTGGAACTACGTCCTTGACCGCTTGGCGGGACGATGGCCGCGCCTCCGACGGCTGCTCGAACCCGAACCGGTCCAGATCGTGAAGGACGGCAAGCCCGTTCGCGAAAACCTCGACGCGGAAGGGATCACCGGTGACGAGCTGAGTGCCCAACTCCGTGAGAACGGCGTCGATGATGTGACGCAGGTGAAGTCTGCATTCGTCGAATCGGAAGGGTGCGTGAGTGTGATCAAGAAAGAGGAAAATTCACCGGCTCCCGCCCCGGAACCGTCCCCGCGCGGCTGCGGAACAGTCGACGGAGCACCGAACGAAGAGCAGCTCATCCGACAGTTTCTCGCAGCCGCAGAGGAACTACGCGGGGTGTTAGAGTGGCACGAGTTGCGGGCCGCAAAGCACCAGACGGCCGCCCGGTCCGTGCGCGCGCTCCTTGCAGAGCGGGGCGTGCGCATGCCGCGCAAATAAGGGTTGGCACCACACGGAACGGCTTCTGTCTTCCAGGCATCAACCGGCGGAAAGCGAACGCTCAGCGGCTCATGTGGTGACGAGCCACCCGCGGCGGGCGGCGTACTGGACGATGTCCACCCGGGTGCGCACCCCGAGCTTTTCCATCGACCGCGTCTTGTACGTCTCGACGGTCTTCACCGACAGCTTGAGCCGGCCCGCGATCTCCTTGTTACTGTACCCCAAGGCAATGAGCCGCACCACTTCGGTCTCGCGCTCGCTCAGGTCGGCCCCTGTGCCGCCGGCATCGCGTGCCGGATCGTTGACCTCGCTCAATTCCCCGGTCGCCAGCGCCGGGTCCAGGTAGGTGCCGCCGCCGGCGACCGCTCGAATCGCCTGCACCAGTTCGGACGGGGCGGCCCGCTTGAGCACGTACCCGGCGGCCCCGGCCTCGAGCAACCGCCGCATGTACCCGCGGTCCTCGTGTACCGTCAGTGCGAGCACCTTGCGGTCCGGCCGCTCGGCCCGCAGGTGTGCGGTTACCTCGGCCCCGTTCAGCTCGGGCATCGACACGTCCACCACCACCACATCCGGGTCCAGTTCTGTGGTGAGCGTAACGGCCGCACGGCCGTCGCTCGCCTCGCCCACGAGTTCCATACCGGGCTCGGCGCTGATGAGCGCCTTCAGCCCCTCGCGCACGACCGCGTGGTCGTCGGCCAGCAGCACGCGGATGTTGTCCATCTGGCGGTTCCTCGTTCTGGGCGAACCGGGCAGCTCCGGTTCCGGCTTCCGCACGGAACACAAGTCCGAGTTGGACCAATAAGATTTTAGCTTCATTTATAAGCAAATCATGTGCCGTTAGTGCAGATCTCGCGAAATTGAAGTCCATGAAACCCCGCTGTCGTACATACGCGACTTGCGGGCGCTGCGATCGGATGGTTTTCACCGCGGCTGGTTGCATCGTGAAATGCGGCCCACGATCGCATCTTGGCCCGCGGCTTGCCTCTTATTTCCACCCGCGCCCTACGGACTTTTGAGGAGAGCGTCATGCCACGCGGCAGCAAGGACAAATACACGGACAAACAGAAGCGAAAAGCCGAACACATCGCGGACACCTATGAGGAACGCGGGGTGCCGGAAGACGAGGCGAAGCGCCGTGCCTGGGCAACTGTAAACGCGGACTCGGGTGGCGGGAACAAATCGGGCAGCGGGCGTGGGGTGCCCGACACGAACGCCGCGGCCCGCCGGGGGGGAGTGAAGGGCGGAGCAGCATCGGCCGGGCGCAGCGCCGCACAGCGATCAGAAAGCGCCAAGAAGGCCGCGGCCACACGAAAACGCAACGCCGCTCGCGCGAAGTGAGAAGCAACTTGCCGGGGCGAGTCATTCGCCCCCCCGGCTACCGACAGCACGGGGGTTCAACTTCAAGCGGCCCAGCAGACCAGCGATACCGTAGCACGCATTTCGATACGCGGGTAACGACGGAGCACCGTTACGGCGCTCGGCTACGGGGCCAATTCGAGACAGATTACCGCCCCGCTCCCCCGAAGGTACATGCGAGTACCGACAAACGCGGGATGGGCGTAGACGCCCTTGTCCGTCCCGCCGAAGGTCGAGAGCCGGCCCAGTTCCGTGTACTCTCGCGCAGCGGCGTCGAAGAGGATCAGGTCACCGGATCGTGAGACGATCAGAACACGTGCGTCGGTTGCGACGGCCGCGCAGTAGCCCGAGAACGCGGTCCCGTCCTCGTCGTACACGCCCTTCAAACCGTCCGTCAGACTCAAGCAGTGGAGCCGGTTCCACACTCCGAACACGTGCGCCCCCGCGACCACCGGCGTGTGTGTGTCCGGAGCCAGCTTCTTGTTCACCGCAACCGGCTTCGGGTCGATGATCCCGTCGCCTTTAAACCCGAACAGCCGCGTCCCGTTGTTCTCGGTTGTTACCAGCAGTTTGTCGCCAACGACCAGCGGCGTGGGCACGTTGAAGTCGCCGCGCCGTTCGGGCTTCACGGTCCACAACCGTTTCCCGCTTTTCGCGTCCCATCCCCCCAGCGTTTCGGCGTCGTGCCCGACGATCTGAAACACGCCGCCCAACTTCGCCGCGACGAACGACCCGTACCCGGCCAGGGCGCCGGTGACTTTCCAGACGGGCTTCCCGGTTTTCGGGTCGAGCGCCGCCAGAGCCGCGTCTTTCCCGCCGGGGGCCACGATGAGGTTACCGCCCGCGATCAGCGGCGAGTCGCACACGCCCCACTTCCGCTCGTCCGTCGCGTCGAACTCGTCCCGCACGTTCAGCGACCACTTCGCCTTACCGGTTTGCTGTTCCAGGCACGCGAGGTCGCCGAACGCACCCTGGCAGTACACCAAGTCGTTGTGAATGAGGGGTGTGGCGCGTGGGGAGTTGCCGTAGTCGAGCCGTCCGATGGCGGGCACGCGGTGCGCCCACACCTCTTTCCCGTCCGTGGCCTTGAGGCAGCGGAACACGTCGACCGTGTCGTTCAGTTCGCGGTCGGAGACGAGAACGAACTCGGATGTAGCCGCAACACCACCAAGACCGGGAGCGGTGAGAGCCGTTTCCCAAACGGGATCGGCTTTGGCGGGGAGTTTGTCAGGCAGCCACACGAGCCGGCCATCACGGTTCGGCCCGCGCCACTGTGTCCAGTCGGGGTTGCCGGCTACTTTTTTTTAGCCGGCTCGATGAACCCCGCCTTCGTTTCGATGGCGGCGCTGAGGTCCTTGTCCTTGCCGACCGCGAGCAGAGCGGCCCGCACCGTGTCGCGCTCGGCGGCGGTGAGGCTGCCGGTGGCGAACGCCGCGATGAACGGCACCGGGTCCGTTTCGGCGATGACGCGCAGGGCGCCTTTCTTGATCGTCCCGCACCCCTCGAGCAGCGGTTGCGCATAGGACGAGATGACGGCCGCAACCTTTTTGCCGGTCTGCGACTCCTCGACCACTTTGGTCGCGCCCTCCGAACACGTGGCGCAGGTGTCGAGCCGCGCAGGCACCTCCAAACCGAACTCCTTGAGGATCTGCACGGCGGCGGCGCTCTTCTCTTCGGCGGCGGCGTTCCCGAAGTAAACCGTGTACCCCTTGAGGTCCGCCGGGGTGGTCGCCTTGTCGGCGGCGGCGACGCAAACGAGGCCGGTCTGCGTGGTCTTACCGTCCTTGCCGGTGAGCGCCGCGAGCTGCGTCACCTCCACCTTGGCGCCCGGCGCCGTCGCGCGGATCACCGAATCCTTGCCGATAATCAGGTGGGCCTTGCCCTCGGACTTTTTCAGCGCCCCGGGCAGGCTCTCGCCGTACACCACCGCGACCGGGCGGCCGACCTTCCCCTCCAGGTACTTGCCGAATTTGTCGTAGTCGCGCTGGCCGTAGCCGCTGACGCACGGGCACGACAGGTCCTTGGACAGCGGGTCCATGACCAGCACGACGAGGGCGTTTTCGGGTATCACCACCGGCTTCTCGGCCGGCTTGGGCTTCTCGTCGCCGAGCGCGGCGGGCAGGACGGTCAGAGCGAGTGCGGTTGCAAGCGCCTCGCGGCGGCTCAGATCGGCGGCCATCGGTCGCCCCCCGGAAGAGTGGTCGGGAACAAAAAAGCCGCGCGCCCGTTCGGGCGCGCGGGCCGGCACGACTTACTTCGCCTTCTTTTCCAGGATGTGGAACTTGGAGCCGGGCTGGTCGCAGAAGTAGATCTTCTGCGCGTCCGGGGACACGGCCACCGCGACGTTCTTGCACCCGCCGGTGAGCTTCACCACGCCGGCGGTCTCGAGGAACTCGCCCGACGGGCTGAACCGCTTGATGACGCCCTCGCTCTCGGCCGTGTAGATGTCGCCGACGCCGACCGCCCGGATGTTCATCGGGTTGCAGCACCCGCCGAAGCACTTCGGGTCCGTGTCCTCGCCGCGCTTGCCGAACGAGCCGACCTTTTTGCCCTCGCGGTCGTACCGGGCGAACTGGTGCTTCGTGTTCTCGGCCACCAGCACGTCCGGGCCGTGGCACTGGATGTCCATCTGCCCGCAGCACCCGCCGATCTCGCTCAGGATCTGCTTGGGGGCCGTGAGGTCCTTGGTGAACCGCCACACCGCGTACCCGTACCCCATGTCGCCGCACGCCACGAACACGTCCTTCTCGGACACGGACATGCCGTTGGCCACCCGCAGCCGCCCGGTCATGGCCTCGATCACCTGCTCGACGGTGCGGCTCTTGTAGTCCGCCTCGATCTTCTCGTACTGCTGGATGAGGTTCTTGAACTGCTCGATCTGCCGCTCCTCGGTCTTGGACCGCTCCTCCGCCTTCTTGTCCTCGATCCGCTTGAGCTGCTCGGCGATGCTCTTACGGGCGTTGCCGTAGGATTGCGCCATCTGCTCCTTTTCTTTTTTCAACTGCGCTTCCGCCCGCGTCTTCAGCGCGTCCTTGTCCTTCATCGCGGCGGCCACGTGCGGCAGCTCGGCCGTTTCGCCGAGTTGCTTCCCGGCGGCGTCGAACTTGGCGATCTTGGCGTCCCCGGCCACGTAGATCGCGTCGTCCGGCCCGCAGTTGACCGCGGTCGCGTGGAACGGGACCTTCCAGTTCGCCACCGGCTTGCCGTCGGCGCCGAACACGTGGATCTCGGCGGTCGCGCCTTTGGCCGGCGGGCCGTACGGCTTGGGCGGGGCGACCAGGGCGACCACGTGCCCCTTGCCGTCGAGGCAAATGGTCTGGAGCGTGAGCCCCTTCTCGCCCTTCACGTCGACGGAGGCGACCACCTTGTGCGTGGTCTCGAACTTCTCCGCCGGGTTGGGCGGTGCCACGGGCAGGACGGGCACGGCCGGGCGCGCGGCGGGCTTCTCATCGGCGACCGCGAACCCGGCGACCAGCGCCGCCGCGGCGGCGCTCAGGCGGAAGAACCTCATACTCGAACTCCGGGAGTGGGGACAGCAACTCGGTCGGCAATTCTTAGCGTGGAGGTGACGAATAAGGTATCCGAAGCTAACCGCGAGGGCTACCATCGGGTACAATTACTTGGGCGACTGTAGGGCGAGACGCGCGAGCGTCGCCGAGATAATTGCTTGATTAGAAGGCAAGAGTCATGGTATTGACTCTTCCTAAGTGTCTCGGATACCGAATCTTCCGGCTTCCGCTCCGTGCGCCGCAGCGGGAAGCCTCCGCCAGAGTGTGCCGCATCTTGCGGCCGGCATCGCGCTGCGGCGGGGCGCATGTTACCGATCGGAGTTGGTGTTGCCCGGCCTCGGTCGTCTGGTTGTCGTTGCTCCACACCGTAGACCGCCCGCACCACGACCGACGATCCGCTGCTCCCGGAGGTCAATCGTATGGCCCTTACCCGTCGCAGCCTGATGGGACTCTTCGGCCTTGCCGCGCTCCCGCCCCGACTGACCGCCGAACCCAAACGGTTGTCCGAATCGCCGAGCCCATTTACGACCGCCTTGTGGTTCGCGCACCACTTCGCGGCCCCCGGCGCCCTGACCGCCGGGAACGATCGGCAGCTCAAGCTCAAGCTGACGGCCGCACTCAACAAATCTCCGGAGCTGCCCTGGGAGGTCGCGAACGAGTTCTTCGACAAGGGCGTGCTGAAGGCTCTCGGTGACGGTGGCGCGCCGATCTCGGTGGAAAAGATGGGGCACCTGCTCCGGGAGAAGTGCCCGCAGTCTCGAAAAGACATGTTCGTCAAGGCGCGGTTACACGCCGACCTGCTGACCACGCAGTTCGACATGATCGAGGACGCCCACCAGAAGCGCGCGGAGGAACTCGTCGCCTGGGTGGTCGAGCACTACCGCGCCGGCAAGCCGCTGGGCGTCATTGCCGTCTGCACGGGGAACACGCGCCGCAGCATGCTCAGCGCGACGATGGGTAACGTCGCCGCCGCCTACTACGGCCTCCCGGACGTCTGCTTTTACAGCGGCGGCACGGACCCCGACGCCATCAACCCGCGGACGGTCGCCACGCTCAAGGAGATCGGCCTCGAGATCGAGCCGACGGGGAAAGAAGCGACCCGCGGAAAGAAGGGGGGCGCGAACCCCGTCTACAGCGTGACGTGGGGCAAGGGACTCGCGACGCGCGAGTTCTCCAAGGTCTATTCCGATCCGCTGAACCCGCAGAGCGGGTTCGCCGCTCTTCTCGTTTGCAGCGAGGCCGACACGGCCTGCCCGAAGGTCACCGGCGCCGCGGTCCGCATCCCGCTCCCGTACCTCGACCCGAAGTCGTTCGACGGCGCCCCCTTCGAGTCCGCGAAGTATGCCGAGCGCCGCGACGACATCGGGCGGTTCATGCTCAGCGCCATGATGCAGGCCCGGCGCCGGCTGGAGCGGGACGGCACGCATAAGTAGCAGTTCTGCAACGCCGCTCGCCGCCTGGGGTGCGCGGCGTCTTGGCGCGGGTGCCGGCGAGAGAAACCTTGTGGGCCGCTCCGGTGCGTGACCGTTGTCGGGCCGTTCGGGGCCGCCCGGCACACCGCGGCCCAGCTACCGTTTCCCGGTGCCGAGCCGTGGGCGCCACCGATGTGACCGATCGCACCGTACTTGTCCCGTTTGCTCACACCAATCGACAAAACGCCGATCGGCCGCCGCCCTGCGCGTCGCGACACCCCACAGCGCCCTCGCGGCACAGTACAATGCTCAACGTTCGTTTTCGGACCCGCTGACCGAACGCACGGAGCGCACCATGTTCGTGTGGCAGGCGCACAGGGGTAAGATCCGGTCGCTCGCGTTCAGCCCCGACGGGGGCTTGCTCGCCACCGCGACCGGCACCGGGCGGCTCGTTTCGCTCTGGAACCCGAGCACCGGCGAGCTGGTGCGCAAGCTCACGCCGCCCGGGACCGATCGGGCGGCGTGGTCGGTGACGTTCGCGTCCGGCGCGCCGCTGTTCGCCGCCGGGCTGTCCGCGTCCGTGTGCGTCTGGAACACCGCGGACTGGTCCCCGGTGGCAACGCTCGTCGGGCAGCGGCGCTGGAGCGGCCCGTACTACGAGGTCGCGCTCGGGCACGGCCCGAGTCCGGGAGCGGGCGGCGCCGGGTCCACCGGCGTGTGCGTTTGGGCCGATGCCGTGAGCGGTCCCGGCCCGCGCCAGGCGAACCCGGTCATCAGCACCGACCACACCGCCTGCCTCGACTTCGCTCCGGACGGTACGCGGTTGGCGACCAACGAACTCGCGAAGGTGGAACTGTGCGACCCGGTCACGGGAAACGCGGTCCGCAGTTTCGCGCACACGCACTCCCGTCACCACGGCCCGGTGAAGTTCTCGCCCGACGGCACCCGGCTCGCGGTCGGCTACCGCAACACGTTGTCGGTCTATCCGGTGGCCGAAGACGGCCCTCCGGTCCACTGCCAGGGGCACACGAACGCGGTGTGGGCGGCGTGCTGGTCGAGCGACGGGCGCACGCTCCTGACCGCGTCCGCGGACGGCACCGCGCGGCTCTGGGACCCGACCTCCGGGGACGAGCGGAAGTCGTTCGCCTGGGGCATCGGTGAGATCCGGGCGGCCGCGTTCAGCGCCGACGGGTTGCTCGGAGCCGCTGCCGGGGCCGACGGCAAGGTGGTCGTGTGGGACGTGGACGCGTGAGGGCCGCGCCGTGAGAGCTGTTGCCGTGGGGGCACGGGCCGCCGGGTTCCTCGCGCTGCTCCTGCTCGGGTGCGGCCCAAAACCAGCACCGCCCGCGCCGGTCACAGATACGAACCCGTCTCCCGAAAGGCCGCGAGCCGTTGCGTCTCGGGAGAAGCCGGAAGAACAGAACCGCCTCCCACCTCTGACCGAGACCGACCGCGAGAAGCTGCAAGCCCTCGAACACGCCGGCGTGACGGTCCACGGCCCCGGGGCCGACGGCGGGTGCGTCGTACGGGTCGAACGCACGGCCGATCTCGCGCCGGCCCTGGCGACCCTCAAGGGGTTGAAATGCGTCACCGAAGTGACGTTCGCGAGCGACCGGCTCACCGACACGGATCTGGCGTGTATCGCCGGTTTCGAGCACCTGCGGTCGTTCGGGCTGCGTGACTGCGGGCGGGTGACCGGCGCGGGGTTCGGCGTACTCGCGCAGCTCCCGCGGCTGAAGTGGGTCAGTCTCGTCGGGCCGGTTACCGATGAGGCCGGGCCGCACCTCGGGCGAATCAAGACGCTCGAAACGGTCGTGCTGTACCGAACGAAGTTCACGGACGCGGGGCTCAAGGAACTCGCCGCGCTCCCCGCCCTCGGCTCGGTGAATGTCACGGCGACGCCGGTGACCGGGACCGCGTTCGCGGAGCCGGGGTGGTCGCGGCTCCGCGAGATCGACGCGACACAAACCGCTTTCAACGCCGCCGGTCTCGAAGCGGTGTCCGCGCTGCCGGTTCTGGGGACGCTGACGCTCGACGCCACCGCGGTCACGGACTCTGGCCTCAAACACCTCGCCCGCGCGCGGGCGCTCCAGGAGCTGAGCCTCGCGGACACGCCCGTCGCCGACACCGGCGTCGCGGCCCTGGCGGGTGTCCAGACGCTCCGCGTGCTGAATCTGGAGCGCACCGGAGTAACGGGCGCGGCGTTCGCGACGTTCCCGGTGCCAGCGGAACTGCGCAAGCTGAACCTGGCCGAGACGAGGTTCACCGACGCGAGCGGCTCGCATCTGGCGCGGCTCCCGGCCCTCACCAACCTGTCGCTGAGCGGCTGCGACGTGACCGACGCCGGGCTGGCGCGGCTCGCCGATTTGAAGAAGCTGGCCAACCTCGATCTCACCGGCACGAAGGCCGGTGACGGCGCGGCCGAGGTGGCCGGCACGCTCGCGGAACTGGAAGTGGTGTCGTTCCGAGGAACGCAGTTGACCGACGCCGGGCTCAAGGCCGCGGCACACGGGGCGCGGCTGCGGTTCCTGTACGTGCGCGGGTCGAAGGTGACGAAACGCGGCGCGGTCGACGCCGGAAAGGTTGTTCGCGAAGGGTGCCGGATCGTGGCGGAATGAAGAAGACGGGGCGAACGGTCACGGGCGCGGGTCGGAATCAGCGGGCGTCAGCCCGGTTCCGCCCCGCGCCTGTGCCCATCTCAGTTGTCATTGAACTCGCCCTTGCGCTTCGCGAGGTGCGACTGCAACCGGGCCACGATGCTGGAGTGCATCTGCGAGACGCGGGACTCGCTCAGGTTGAGCGTCGCCCCGATCTCCTTCATCGTCATCTCCTCGTAGTAGTAGAGGATGACGATGAGCCGCTCGTTGCGGTTCAGCCCCCGCGTCACGAGCTTCATCAGGTCGCGGTTCTGGAGCCGCCCGGTCGGGCTCTCGGCCTTCTTGTCCTCGAGAATGTCGATCTCGCGGACGTCCTTGTAGCTGTCCGTCTCGTACCACTTCTTGTTCAGGCTGACCAGGTTCACCGCGGTCGCGTCGCCGACGTACGACTCGAGCTGCTCCAGCGGGATGCCCAGCTTCTCCGAGAGCTCCTCGGGCTTCGGCGGGCGGCCGAGGGCGGCCTCGAGCTGTTTGCGCGCCGCCTCCATCTTGGACGCCTTGCTGCGGACCAGGCGCGGCACCCAGTCCATGGTGCGCAGCTCGTCCAGCATGGCGCCGCGGATGCGGGGCACGCAGTACGTTTCGAACTTGACGCCGCGGGTCAGGTCGAACGCGTCGATCGCGTCCAGCAACCCGAAGACGCCGGCACTGATCAGGTCGTCGAGTTCGACGCCGTCCGGCAGGCGGGACCAGATGCGCTCGGCGTTGTACTTCACGAGCGACAGGTACCGTTCGACGAGCCGGTTGCGCAGCTCGACGGTCGGGCGCTCGCGGTACTCCAGCCAAACGGCCTGGATGTCCGTCTCGGTTTGGGTCACGATCAAATCCTCCCTGATGAGCGGCAAGGCGATGGGTCGCTTAAGCCCGCACGCCGGACACGGGCCGCGCGTCGCCGCGCCGGCCCGGGAACTGCGCCCCCCTGCGGGCACACGGTCAGATGGGTGCGTTTCACGCCGGGTTCAGTTCGGCGACCGACGGCTGCGGCTTCCCCTACCGCAGCGCACGTGTCGTGCCGAATGTTCCCGAAACGCGCCCCCCGAACCGTTGCACTGACCACCGGCTTGCCCGTCCCCCGAAGCGCCGAGCGGGTACGCTCCGGCGCTTAAATGCACTATCGACCGCGGCGTGTCCGGTGATCGAACAAAACCACCGAAACCCGTGATCGACCCGAACCCCTCGCCTTGCCCAGCCGGCGGAACCGACGGCACCGGTCCCGGCCGCGCGGGCGGAACGCCCGGAGCAGCGGGAGCATGGCGCACAGGCCGCTTCCGTCGTCACCCGTTACTCACGGTGTGGGCTGCTGAAGTAGAGGTGCGGTATGCCCGGGCGAGGGAGCGATGTGAAGGGGAAGATTTACAATTCACCGCACTCTTTACACGCCCGCTCGCGGCCCGCAGGCGCCGCCGGTAAGATGTGCAAAGCGGGGCGAAGGGGTCCACCGCCCTTCCCAGGTAAATGACGAGGGAAGGGTCGGCGCGGCGCCGCACGAGGGCGGTCGCGGCGGGCCACTTGTGCTCCCTTAGTCAGGGAGCGGTCGGGGTAGCTTTCCCACACGGAGGGAGTCATGAGCCAGGCGTTCGGCTGGGCACTCGGGTTGATGCTGGTGGCGGTCGGCGGCGTCGGCCCGCTCTGGTGGCTCACCGGGTGCAGCGGCCCAGAGCCGCAAAAGGCCCAGCTCCCCACACTCGACGACGGGGCCGACCCGCAGAAGAAAACCGAATTCGGCACCGGTGGCGGGGCCGACGAGAAGGGTGCCGGCGTCAAGTTCGACCCGGACCGGGCGCTCAAGTACCTCAAGCAGCTCTGCGACATCGGCCCGCGGATCAGCGCCACCGACGGGATGAAGAAGCAGCAGGCGCTGGTCGAGAAGCACTTCAAGGACCTCGGCGCGACCGTGACCCGGCAGGAGTTTAAAGCGCGCCAGAAGAGCCGGAAGGACGACACCGACTTCGTGAACCTGGTCGTCTCGTGGAACCCCGATAAGGCGAAGCGGGTGCTGCTCTGCACCCACTACGACACCCGCCCGATCGCCGACCAGGAGGCCAACCCGAAGAACTGGACCAAGCCGTTCGTGAGCGCCAACGACGGCACCAGCGGGGTCGCGTTCCTGATGGAGCTGGGGCACCACATGAAGGACCTGAAGTGCGAGTACGGGGTCGACTTCGTCCTGTTCGACGGCGAGGAGTACGTGTTCGAGACCAACCGCATGGGCGGCGGGGACCGGTACTTCATCGGCTCCGACCACTTCGCCGACGAGTACCTGAAGTCGAAGGACAAGCGCAAGTTCAAGTACGAAGCCGGCGTGCTGTTCGACCTGTTCGCCGGCAAGGACGCGGACCTCAAGGTGGAGGTGTACTCCTACGAGTCCGCCAAGCCCCTGGTGGAACAGATTTGGGGGACGGCGAAGGCGGTCGGGGCGCGGTCGTTCAAGTACGAGCGGGGGTACGAGGTGCAGGACGACCACCTCGCGCTCAACCGGGTGGGCATCCCGACCGTGGACGTGATCGACTTCGACTACCCCCACTGGCACAAACTGTCGGACACGGCCGACAAGGTTTCCGGCGCCCAACTGGCCGAGGTGTCGAAGGTCATCACCACATGGCTCCAGAAGATCAAGTGACCGCGCGGCTCGCGCACCGCCGGGCGGACGTCGAGGCGAAGCAGCGGCTGGTCGCCGGGGTGCTCGCGGCGATGGGGTGCGAGGCGGCGGTGCTGCTGATGCCCGCGCACGTGGCGTGGTTCACCGCGGGGCTCAGCGCCCGCGGGCTGATCGCCGACTCCGAGCGCCCGGGCGTCTTCACCAACGGCCGGCAGCGGTGGCTGCTGTGCTCGAACGTGGACACGCACCGGCTCTTCGACGAGGAACTCGACCGGCTCGGGTTCCAGTTGAAGGAGTGGGCGTGGGACGGCGGCCGCTCCGAGCTGCTGTTCAACGTCACGACGGGCCGGACGGTGGCGGCGGACCGGCCGTTCCCGAACGTGCCGATGGCCAACGACCGGCTCCGGCCGCTGCTCCGCGCCCTGTCGCCGTTCGAGCAGGAGCAGTACCGCGAACTGGGGGCCGGGGTGGCGCACGCGGTGGAGGCCACGGCCCGTGGGGTCCACCGGCACGAGAGCGAGGAGGAGGTCGCGGGCCAGCTCGGGCACCGGCTCCTGCACCGGGGCATCGAGCCGGCCGTGCTGAGCGTGGTCGCCGACGCCCGGGGCGCGCGGTTCCGGCGGGCCGGGGCCACGGCCGCGCCGGTCCGGCACACCTGCACCATCCAGGCCACCGGCCAGCGCGACGGGTTGTACGCCACCGCGTCGCGAACGGTGACCTTCGGCCCCCCGCCGGACGAGTTCCGCACCGGGTTCGACCTCGCGCTGAAGCTGGCCGCGGTGTACCGCTCCTTTACGCAGCCCGGGATCGCGATCGCGCCGGTCGCGGACGCGGCCGGCGCGCTCCTCGCGAACACGCCGTTCGAGTTTGACGCCCGGCTGAGCCAGCCCGGGTACGGGGCCGGCCGGTTCGCGGCCGAGGAGCTGCGGCGCGCCGGCGCCGACGAGCCGCTCGTGGCGGGGCAGGCGGTGGTGTGGCAGCCGCGGGTCGGCCCCGCCGCGTGCGCCGACACCGTGATCGTGACCGAAACGGGTTACGAACCGGTCACGCCCCCCTCGGAGTGGCCGTTCAAGCGGGTCACCGTCCGCGGGGCCGCGCACGACGTTCCCGACCTGCTGGTCCGCCCCGCGGGCGACCCGGCGTGAGCCGGCCCGCGCCTTTGCGCCGCACCGCGCACTACAACGTTTCTTGCCGTCACTCGGATCGCCTTCACACGAGGAGAAGCAGCATGTACCGGATGCTCGGAGCCGTTGCGGTCGCCCTGTCCGCCGCGGGGCTGTCGCAGGCGCACTTCCCGTTCGTCGTTCCGGACGCAAAGGGGGACTCCGCGAAGGTGGTGTTCAGCGACGCCCTGGAACCGGACCCCGCGGTGAACATCGAGAAGATCGCGAACACCAAGCTCACGCTCCGCGACGCGGGCGGCAAGGAGTCGGCGCTGGAGTGGAAGAAGGACGACGGGTTCTACGCGGTCAACGTCCCCGGCTCGGGCGACCGCGTCGTGTACGGCGTTACGGACTACGGGGTGCTGCAGAAGGGCGACGCCAAGCCGTTCAAGCTCGTCTACCTCCCGAAGGCCGCGATCGGCACCGCGACGGCGAAGCCGGTCGGCGCGAAGCTGGCCCTGGAGGTGGCGGCGGACGGCAAGGCCGGGGCGCTGCGGTTCCAGGTCCTCGCGGCGGGCAAGCCGCTGGCCGGGTCGGAGGTCACCGTGATGCTGCCGTCCGGCGGCAAGAAGGCCGTGACGACCGACAAGGACGGCTACACGCCCGCGTTCGACGCGACGGGGCGCTACGGCGTGTACGCGAAGCACGTCGAAGCGAAGGCCGGCGAGCACGCGGGCAAGAAGTACGACGAGGTCCGCACCTACGCCACGCTCGTGTGCGATGTCGCGAAGTGAGCCGCGGCTCGCTCGCGGGGCGGTCGCGGCCGGGGCATCGGGCTGCGGCCCCGCGCTTGCCATCTGCGCCCGCAACAGCACGACGTGAGCCGCCATCAGTTCGTCCATCGGCACCTCCGGTCGGTTCACCCAGGCCATTGCCGCCGCGAGCGCCAGCTCCTTGAGGTAGGCGAACGAGAACCCGGCGGTCGCCCCGGCGACCGCGTCCAACCCCGCGCCTGTGAGCCGCAGCGCCCCATCAAATTGCCGGTCCCACCATCGGAGGTACGCGGCCCGCTCGGGCGCCGCGGGCAGGTCGAAGTGGCACTTGCGGTCGAACCGGCTGGGCCGGTCCACGATCGCGGGGGCGAGCCGCTCCGGGTGGTTGGTGGTGGCGACCGTGAGCAAGCCGTCGTTCTTCCGGAACCCGTCCAGTTCGTTCAGGAAGAACGACCGGTTCTCCCCGTCGATCAGCGCGCCGATGTCTTCGAGGGCTCCCGGGGCCGGCTCCCGGGCCGGCTCGAACACCTCGCGGATGCTGAGGTCCTCGTTCTGGTAGCGGGACTTCAGGCTCTTCACGTCCAGGCACGGCTTCTTCAGGTCGTTGATGAGGGACTGAATCATGTGGGTCTTGCCGTTGCCCCCGCGGGCCGATCAGGATGAGCCCGCGCTTCCACGGCACGTTGAACTGGCGATATCGGTCGCGCGCGTCGAAGAACGCAGCCACGTCGGCGCGGATCGCATTCTTTAGCCCCGGCGGAAGAATCAGGCCGTCGAACCTTCGTCTCGCGGGTGTGACCCGTGCGTCGCGAGCCGTTGGACCACGAGGCCGTGTTCAAGTGTGAGGAGTTCAATGCAGCCGTCATCGCCTCCGGTAGTGCAGTCGGTTCGAATCCCTTCTCAGGGGATGGGTTGGGGAGGCGCACTTCGCTCTCGCGTATCGGGTTCCGGCTCACGCCGCGCCCACCTGCCGGCGAGCGCCCCGCAGACGACGAGCTGGAGCGGGTGGTAGATCATGATCGGCACCAGGATCAGGCCGGTGTCGGCGCTCGCCCCGAAGATCAGGGCGGCCATCGGCACGCCCGAGGCCAGCGTCTTCTTCGACCCGCAGAACACCGCCGCGATCCGGTCCTCTTCCGGGAACCCGAGCAGCCGGCACGCCGCGGAGGTGGCGAGCAGCGCCGCCACCAGGAGCAGCGCCGACCCGGCCACCGCGACCGCGAGCGTCTCCCACCCCTGGTCGGTCCAGACGCCGCGCTTCACCGAGTCGCAGAACGAGGTGTACACGAGCAGCAGGACCGTCCCGCGGTCCACCTTCTGGGTGAACCGCTTGTTCCGCGCCGCCCACCCGCCGAGCCACGGCCGCAGCAACTGCCCCGCCGCCAGCGGCAGGACGAGCCAGATCACCAGGTCCAGGACGACCGGACCCAGCGGGACGCCGGCTCCGCCAGGGGCGACGCTGGCCGCCAGCCACAGCGGGGTGAGCAGCACGCCGAGCAGTGCGGACAGGGTGGCGTTGAACACCGCGGCCGGCACGTTGCCCCGCGCCGCGGCGGTTAGCGCGACCGACGAGGACACGGTGGACGGCAGCGCGCACAGGTAGAAGAAGCCGAGCCGCAGGCCCGCCGGGAGGTGATCGCCGGCGAGCGCCAGCAGCCCGATCCCCATGAGCGGGAACAGCAGGAACGTGCACGCCTGGACGGTCAGGTGGAGGGGCCAGCGGAGGGTGCCGGCCTTGAGGGCCGCGAACGGCAGCCCGACGCCGTGCAGGAAGAACACGACCGCCACCCCGGCTTTGGTGAGCACCTCGGGGTGCATCCAGCCGCCGTCGGCGCCGGGGTCAGGGAACAGCCACGCGAGCCCGACGGCGGCGGCCATGCCGACCAGGAACCAGTCGAGGCGGCGGTGGAGGAAAGCAGACAACCAACCGGCACGCATAAACACGGATCTCCCGTTCGCAGGTGTGTGTGACTTCGATGCGGTCCGTCACAGAAAGCTCATACTCTTCCAAGATCCGAGTACCGCACGTCACTCCATCGCTTCCCTTGGTAGCCCATCGGTGACGCACGGTCGGCACCTCGAACTCGGTAAGCGGACCATCGAAGGTGGCTGCCCACAAGTTTGTTTTGATGCAAGCTGTTTATAATCATGATGTTACGCTGTCCGAATCAGGTGCTGCCAGGATCGCCCCGGACACTCGTGTGGTCCGAATCTGCCGATTGTGCAGGCGATTCGTGGGTAGCGACTCGCCTGCGAATGGGTAGCGAATAGCCAGTTCTCCACCCGCAACTGTCCTGTCGGCGCCCAGTCGGCGTCCCGTCGTCCACGCTGTGACCCTCGTTACACCCGCCCCGACCCCAGCCTGACACCGCGCCAGTGCGTGAGCACCTCACGTCTCATGTCCGGTACCGCTGTGCCCCGGAAGCGCCGAAACGCTCGGCGGTCCGCGCGCGTCCCCACAATACCGATGGCACGGTCGGGTGTCGGGAGCGCAGCGCCTCTGAGCGAAAGACGACGGCGAGTAAGGTCCCGTAAATTCACCTGCCGCTGCGTGTGTCGGCGAGTCGTTTTCATCCGTGGTTCGAGGCGCGTCCGAAGCACTTCTACTCCTCTCACCCAGCCACACCGCCGGGCAGCATCGCTGAGTGAATTGAGTAACGCAGAGATGTCAATTGAGGCAGAGGAAAGGTTCCTCACCCGGCAACGGCGCTTGCCGGCGCTCGCGCGGGCGGGTAACCTTCCTTATCATGTGGAGGGCGGTTTAGCTCGCTGCTTTGCGGCAGGCCGATGTTGCGTCGGCCGAGCGTTTCGCTTCGCATCCGGCTCGGGGAAGGCTGTTCCAGCACCGCTTTCGCCCCCCCGGGGTCCCTGGGGGAAAATTGCTGGAGCAAACCCGCGAGTCGTGTTTTAATTCTCCCCCAGGGACCCCGGGGGGGCGGCGGTGCCGTGAGCCTTCCACGACACAGGTCGAGAAGTAGACCGCGCTCCACACAACACGGAACGCCCCGGCTCGCGTCGGGGCGTTCTGCATTTCGCACCCGGCCGTGGTGAATCGGTGCCCGCGGCGGTGAAAAGTTCGCCATCTTGCGCCGGGAAACTCACCCGCCCCGCTCGCACAGTCGATAATACCTGCGCCCGCGGCCCGAATCGGATCATCTTCACACGCCCCGCGCTCCGATCATCTCCGTACTCCGGTTCGCTTACCGTCGCCCATCCATCGGGTGCGGCCGGGGCGTTCTTCGGGCAGAGGGGGCGTTATGAGCCGCGCGTGTCGGGTCTGGGTCCGGGTCGGTGTGGGCGCGCTGCTCACCGCGCTGCTCACCGCGCTGCTCACCGCGCTGGTCGCCAACGCACAGCCCCCTGAGGGGAAGAAGGACGCTCCCGCCAAGAAGGCGCCGGAGCCGGTGTCCGCCCCCGAACCGCCGCCGGGCACCATCCTCCGGCCGGGCGAGTACCCGATCGACCTTGCCACCGCGCTCAAGCTCGCCGGCGCCGAGAACCCCGAACTGCTGCTCGCCCGCCAGCGTGTTACTGAGGCCGTGGCGGGCCGACAACTCGCCGCCGCCCAGGCGCTCCCGAACCTCAACGTCGGCACCAACTTCGCCTCGCACCGCGGGGTGCTCCAGCAGTCCAGCGGCAACGTCCTCAAGGTGGACCGTGACTCGCTGTACGTGGGCCTTGGGGCCGGCACGGTCGGCGCGGGCACGGTGAGCATCCCCGGGCTGAACTACAACCTCAACATCGGCGCCGGCTGGTACGGGCTGCTCACCGCCCGGCAGCGCGTCACCACCGCTGCCGCCGCCGCGGACGCGGTTCGCAACGACGTGCTGCTGCGGACGTACCTCGCATACCTGGACCTGCTGCGCGCCGACGGGCGCCGGGCCATCGCGGCCAGGAACCGCGACGAGGGCGCCGAACTGGCGCGGCTCACCGCCGCCTACGCCCGAGCCGGGCAGGGCCGCAAGGCCGACGCCGACCGCGCCGCCGTCGAGCTGCGCCGCCGCGACGCCGACCTGACCCAGTCCGAGGCCGACACACTCGCCGCGTCCGCCCGGCTGTGCCAGTTGCTCAACCTCGACCCGTCCACCCGGCTGAAGCCGATCGACGGGTGGGTGGTGCCGGCCCCACTGGTCCCGGACCCGACCCCCCTGCCTGACCTGCTCGCGGTCGCGATGATGCAGCGGCCGGAGCTGACGGCGCGGCGGTCCGAGGTGCGCGAGACGCTGTACCAGTTGTCGCTGGCGAAGGTGCTGCCGTTCTCGCCGAACGTGATCCTGGGGTTCAGCGCCGGCGGGTTCGGCGGCGGCAGCGACCTCGTCAACACGCCCCCCGGGATTGTGCTGCCGAGCGGCGACCGCGGCACCGCGTCGCGGTTCGGGAACCTCGACGGCCGCTCCGACTTCGACGCCGCGGTGTTCCTCACGTTCCGCAACCTGGGCGTCGGCAACGTGGCCCAGGTCCGCGCGGCGAACAGCCGGGTGAAGCAGTCGCAGTTGCGCGAGCTGGAGACGCTCAACCTGGTGCGGGCACAGGTGGCGGAGGGGCACGCCCGGACGGCCGCGCGGTTCCTTCAGATCGACGCCGCCGAGAAGGCGGTGAAGTCCAGCTCCGACGCCTTTGACGAGGACCTGACCCGCATCAAGGCGGGGGCCGGGTTCCCGCTCGAAGTGATCGACAGCCTGCGGCTGTTGGGGCGCTCGCGGTTCGAGTACCTGGACGCGATCATCGACTACAACCGGGCGCAGGTTCAGCTCTGGGTGGCGGTGGGGCAGCCGCCGGCGGACGCCCTCGCCCGCCCGGTGCCGGCGGGCCTCGTGCCGCCGCCGGTGGTCGAGGTGCAGCCCGGCCCGCGCCCGTTCCCGGTGCCCCGGACGGTTCCGCTGCCGGCGAAGCCGTAATGCGCCGAGCGGTCTCGCCCTTCAACCGGGTTCACGTGTCACGGAGTCTCGCGATGCGCTGGGCGCACTGGGGAAAGCGACTCACGGCGGTCGGAATCGGCGCGGCGCTCGCGTCGGGCTGTCAGTCCGTGCGCACCCCGCCGGGGGCGGCTGCGGAGCCCCGGACACCGGAGCAACTGGGTATCGCACCGCCCTCTCTGCTCGCGCCTAAGGGCACGACGGCCGCCGCGCTTCGACCGGCAGCGGCAACGGGCACCGCAAGCGCCGCGGCTCCCGGGGGTGAGGTCGAACCGGCCTCTGCGTTCGCGACCGCGACCGGCGGCACGGTCGTCGGGCCGGTGCCCGAGAACGCGCTCGACCTGGGAGTGGCGCTGCGGCTCGCGGGCGTCAACAACCCGACCATCAATCTCGCGCGTGAGGCGGTCAACGAGGCCCTGGCCGACCAGCTCGCGGCGCGGGCGCTGCTGCTGCCGAGCGCGAACGTCGGGGCCAACTACCGGTACCACCGCGGCGCGCTCCAGGCGGCCACCGGTTTCCAGCGCGACGTGAGCTTCGAGAGCCTGTACCTCGGCGCGGGCGCCGGGGTGACCGGCGCGGGCACCGCCGCGGCGCCGGGGGTGCGGCTGTTCGCGCACCTGGGCGACGCCGCCTACGAGCCGCTCGCCGCGCGCCAGCGCGTCACCGTGCGGCGGGCCACCGCCCACGCGGTCCAGAACGACACGCTGCTCGCGGTGGCGGTCGGGTACCTGGAGCTGGTCGGCGCCGAGGCCCGTCTCGATATCCTGCGGCAGGGCGAAACCGACCTGGCCGAGATCGCCCGGCTCACCGCCGCGTACGCGAAAGCGGGACAGGGGCGCAAGGCCGACGCCGACCGCGCCGCCGCCAACCTCGAACTGCTCCGCCGCGACTCGAAGCGGGCCGAGGAAGAAACCGCCACCGCGTCCGCGCGGCTGTGCCGGCTGCTGAGCCTGGACCCGTCGGTCCGGCTCCGCACCCCCGGCGCCCCGCCGCAGCCGATCCGGCTGGTGCCCGAGGACACCGACCCCGAGGGGCTGATCGCGACCGCACTCCGGGCGCGCCCGGAGATCACGGCGCGGGCCGCGGCCGTGACCGAAGCGCGGGTCCGCACGCGGCAGGAGCGGGTCCGCCCGTGGGTGCCGACGCTGTCCGTGGGGTACAGCGCCGGCGGGTTCGGCGGCGGGCTCACCGGCGGCGGGTTCGGCGCGGTCCGGGGGCGGTCGGAGTTCGACGCGGTCGCGGTGTGGAGCGTGCAGGGCCTGGGGTTCGGGAACCGCGCGCTGGTCCGCGCGGCCGACGCCGGGATGGGGGCTGCGCTGGCCGGCTACGACCTGGCGGTGAACGCGGTCCGGCGCGAGGTAGGCGAGGCGCTCGCGGACGCCCGCGCCGCCGCGACCCAGATCCGCACCGCGGAGGCGGCGCTCGCGGTCGCGGAGGAGGGGTTCAAGCTCGAATCGGACCGCATCAAGCAGGTGCCGGGGCGCCCGCTGGAGCTGATCGACAGCTTCCGCCAGTTGCTCGAATCGCGCCAGGAACTGCTCCGGGCCACGGTCGCGTTCAACGCGGCCCAGTTCCGGCTGTGGGTCGCGATCGGAAACGCCCCGGAATGAAGCCAGGTTCGGGGTTACGATTTCGGTTGAGCCGGGCGCTGTGCTTCTTCGGCCGTGCGGTCTGAGGGTGCGTTTCCGAACGGGCAGTGCCGGCAACCGCTCTTGCAACAGTGGCCACGCTTCCGGTGGTACGCGGCGGTGAAGACCCACTTCCCGTTTTCGACGTAGTAGTCGATGCCCTCGACCGGCCGTGTGTTCGGAGCGTCCATCGCTTCTGTTGCCGTTGGTTTCAGCTCGGATAACCAGAACCGCGTGAGCGACGGAGCTGGGTGCATTCAAATGCGGCGGATCACACCCGCCGCTCTGCTGTTGTCACGCCCCTCGTCTCCGTAACGCGCTCCTCATTCTTTCTCGCCCGACACCTGCACGCCGAAGCCGTTGAGGTCGATGTCCTCGCCCTTCTCGGCCTCGCCCGGGCCGCCGCGGTCGATCGACAACCGTATGTACGCCCAGAAGCTCGTTTTCTCGCCCTGCATGTCGTACCCGCTCGCGTCGGTGTCGGCTTCGAGCAGCCAGCGCCAGCCCCGGCGCTCGTCCTTGCCCGCGTCGGACGCCTCCTCCTGCCACCCCTTCAGCACCCGCGACAGGTTCTGCACCGCCGCCCGCCAGCCCTTCGCCTCCACGATGTGCAGGCGGATCTCGTCCCCCACCGTCTCGATTGACGAGTTGGGCAGGCTCTTGAGCGCGTCGAACAGCTTGTGCTCCAGCGCCGAGCACCGCCACGGGGACCACAGGTAGAAGGTGACGCTCGGCGACTCCATCACCAGCCCGAACAGCTCGACCCGCATGGCCCCTCTCCGCGTACCCTCGTGTAACATTCCTAGATGCAATCTAGTTCACTGCTCTTCTGCGGAGAAGGTGAGTGCAGCCGCAATTGCCCGCCCACATCGGTTACCCGGTTGTCGCAATCGGAGACCTCCACGGCCGCGTCGAGTGGCTCGACAAGCTCGTCGCGAAGCTGCGCCGGCGGCCCGAGTGGCCGCACGCGAAGCTCGTGTTCCTGGGCGACCTCGTGGACCGGCACTTCGAGGTTCGGGCGCTCGTGTCGCGTGTACTGGAACTGATCGCCGAAAAGCCCGGCAGCACGTGTGTGGCCGGTAACCACGATCTCGCCCTTGTTCGCGCGGCCGGGCTGGACGGCCCGCCGTCGGTCGAATGGGCGCAGCGGTACGGGCGGAACTACGACCACCAGTGGACGTTCCGCAGCTATCTCGGCCGCACGCCGGACTTTCTGCCGCCCGGGAAGTGGGAACAGGAGTTGCAAGAGCTGAAGGCCGCGATGCCCGCCGAGCACCGGGCGTTTCTGGCCGGGTTGCCGTGGGTGGCCGAGGCCGAAGGGCACGTGTTCCTCCATAACGGGCTGTCGCCGGAACTCGACTGCCCGGCGGCGGTGCAGCTCGAGTGCCTGCACCGCAAGCTGTGGGACCGGGCCGTCGTGAGCCCGCGGTTCGGCACCGAAACGGACCGACTGTTTCACCCCGAGTACCCGGTGTGGCTCGGGGCCGATAAGCGGCTGTCGGCGAACCCGCTGCCGCTGCCCGGAAAGGTGCAGGTGAGCGGCCACGTCCACGTTCCCGCACCGGACGCGAACGCGGTTCGCATCCGCATCGATACGAGCGGCGGGGTGACCGAGCCGCTGACGGCGTGCGTGCTTACGGGGCCAAACGCTGAGCCGGTGTTCGTGTTCAGCAACGAGTGAGGGCGGCCCGAACGAGGACCGCCCTGCGCAGCCCAGGGGCCGCGCTCACAAGAGGTTACAGCGCGTCGCACGCGCCCGGTTCGTGGGTGGTGGCGTACCAGCCGGCGGGCGGCGAGGAGTAGCGGATCGGGGGCCGTTGTTCGGTTGGTCACCCAACTCGCGTGGCCCTGTAACCCCCGTTACAGACCGTGCGGACGACCGCCCGGTCTGTAACGGCGCTTAGATCATCGGCGCGGACGCGCGGTCGTACCCGCCGGAGCGGCTCAGCAGGTTCCGGGCATCGTCGCCCTGGCCGCATTCGACCGTCACCAAGTACCGGCCGGACTGCACCGCGTCTTCGTAGTAGCGGGCGTCCTCTTCCGGAATGCCCCAGCCGATGAGCGCGCCGGCGATGCTCGCGGCGGCCGCCCCGCCCGCCGCGCTAATAAGGGCCGCGGCCAGGGGTCCGACGGCCAGGACCGGGCCGATCACCGGAATCATGCCGAACGAAACCGCCAGCGAGCCCAGCGCGAGCGCTCCGCCACCGGCCACCGCGCCGATCGCCGCGCCCTCGGCGGCGTTCGTGTCCTGGGCGCCGGAGCCGTCGCGCCGCACCGTTTTGCCGTTCGCGTCCTTGGCGACCAGGCCGATCTGGTCGTCGCGATAGCCCGCGTTCTTGAGTTCGTCGATCGCGCGCTCGGCGGCATCACGGGTGGAGAAGACGCCGACGGTCGTGTTGCAGGTGGCGGCCTTAGCCATGATTGTCCTCGCATGTAAAGGAGAGTTCCGGCCCGGTGGACCGGTACTCGGCTGATTACAGCACGGCTCGTGCCGGGGGGCGGCGCACACGGTTGCTATTCGCTACATCCCCTCACATCAATTCCAGTCGTTTCCAGTTCCAGGTTCCACGTAAAGCCAAACGGCACACGAATGGTCCTGAGCAGGTGCCGAGTCGGCGCCCACTTGAAACGTGAAACGACTCAGTCGCGACCCAGCACCCGTTCGCCCCGCCCCCGCGGGCGCGGGGCGAACGGGAACGTCACCCGGACCGCCCACACCACCCACGTGTGCCCGCACCAGAACGCGGTTTACGAGCGGGTCGCAGGTTCGCCACGGTGCGCCGGCCGGTGGTCGCCAGTGCCCCGACCATCCACGTCGAGAACCGCTGCTACGTCGGGTTGGTGAAGTGTGGCGCTAGAACGTGGACAAGCGCCTGGGCCTCGGGTGGTACAACCACGGCCGCCGTTCGTGAGGGAGGGCCACGAGAGCTTGTGCAATCCTCATGATACCTCACCACGGACGGCTCCAAAATCGGTAGAGTCGAGGGGTGGCGTCACAGAAACCTGACCCTTTAGACGGCGGAAAGGGGCACCGCTACGGTGGCTCGGAGTTCGTACATTTCGGGCGTTTTGGTACAGCCCCAGCGCGGAGAATATCGGGTAGATTGGCTGCAATACCGCAGCCCCGGCAGGCCCTCGCTCTGCCTGCCGGCGATCCTGCGACGCACGCGGCCGAGCGCTACGACGCGCCTTGTTTCGTCCCCTTCCGGAGCTTTTAATTCAACATGTTCACTAACACGCCCAAGGCGCGCTGGCAACGGGGTGGCCTAAATCAGTGCCGTCCTCGACTCGTCGTCGAAGCTCTTGAAGGCCGTTGCGTGCCCGCCACCATCAACGTGACCGGCCTCGGCGATGCCGTTGCTCCGGATAGCACCGTCACGCTGCGCGAAGCGATCCGGTCGATCAACGGCGCGGCGAACGTCAACACGGACGTGGTGCCGACGGGAGCCGCTTACGGCACCGACGACACCATCACCTTCACCGGGCTGAGCGGTACGATCGTACTCGCCGCCGCGCTTGACCCACTCGACGTGTCGGTCACCATCAACGGCACGACCGGGGCCGGTTACGCGGGCGCCCCGGTTGTCACCGTGGACGGGAACGGCAACCCGACGTTCGCTGTTAACGGCCAGCATGTGACCATCCGCGGGCTGTCGATCGTGCGCAGCGCCAACAACGGGATTACGGTCCAGGGACCCGGGGCCTCGGGGGTCGTGATCGCCGGCAACTACATCGGCGTGCGGGCCGACGGGACCACGGCGGCACCCAATGAGGCGTCCGGCGTGCTGATCGACGGGGCCGCGAACGGCACGGTCGGTGGTACCGTCCCGGCGGACCGGAACGTCATCTCCGGTAACGTTCGCGAGGGCGTCGTGATCCAGGGCTCGGGCGCGTCGGGAAACGTCGTCGCGGGTAACCACATCGGCACCAACGCCGCTGGCACCGCCCCGCTCGGGAACGCAACCGGCGTGTACGTGTTGGCCGGGGCAGCGAATAACACCATCGGCGGCACCGCGACCGGGGCACGCAACGTCATCTCCGGCAACACCAGCGGTGGCGTGGTTCTCCAGGACGCCGGCACGACCGGCAACCTGATCGCGGGCAATTACATCGGCATCGATGCCGGCGGTACCACTGCCGTCCCAAATCCGGCCGGGGTACTGATCAACGGGGCGGCGAACAACACCGTCGGCGGGACCGTCGCGGGGGCGCGGAACGTGATCTCCGGAAACGCCAGCCACGGCGTCTCCATACAGAGCCCCGGCACAACGGGAAACGTCGTTCAGGGGAACTTTATCGGCACCAATGCCGCGGGCACCGCCGCGGTCGGTAACGCGTCCGGCGTCGTAGTTACCTTTGGCCCCGCGAACAACACCATCGGCGGCACAACCGCCGGCTCTGGCAACGTCATCTCCGGGAACACCGCGCTCGGCGTCCAACTCGCCACCGTGACGGGGATCGTCGTGGCGGGCAACTACATCGGCACCGATCCCAGCGGCACCGCCGCCGTCGCCAACGGGTTAGGGGTGCTGCTCAGCGCCGGGGCGGTGAACAACACCATCGGCGGTACGTCCGCGGGCGCGGGTAACGTGATCGCCTTCAACGGCGGGGCCGGCGTCGCGCTCGACGACTCCGTTGGGGCAACGGGGTTGAGTTCCGGCGCCAGCATCCTCGGGAACGCGATTTTCTCAAACGGCGCGCTGGGGATCGACCTTCGCGGCGACGGGGTCACGGCCAACGACGCGCAGGACAGTGACACGGGCGTGAACAGCCTTCAGAACTACCCGCTCATCGCCTCGGTGGTGGGCCGCCGGGTCAGCGGGCACCTGGCCGGCGCCCCGAACGCGAGCTTCCGTCTCGAGTTCTTCAGCAACCCGGCTCGCGACCCGTCCGGGTTCGGTCAGGGCAAAACGTTCCTCGGAGCCGTTACCGTCGCCACCGACGGCGCCGGTGTCGCGGCGTTCCTCTTTGATGCCCCGGCCGACTTGCGGGACCAGTACGCCACCGCGACCGCGACGGATCTGGCGTCCGGCGACACGTCCGAATTCGGTAACGCGGTACTCGGCACCGGGCTCACCCCGCTCCTCCCCCCGCCGATCCCGTCGCGGCTGCCGCTCGCGGACCCGGAACAGGTCGTTCGGGCGGCGCCGGTGGTCAACACGCCGCTCGTCCCTCCGGGGGTGGAACCGGTCGTGACCGCCGGGCACATCGCTCCGACCGCGGGCGTCGCCGACTCGCTCGCCGCGAAGCCGGTGGTGGTGGTCGGTCCGGGGCCGGGCGGGAACGGGGTCGTGCGGGTCATCAACGGCGACGGTACGGTCCGCGCGGACATCACCGCGTTCGCAGGGTTCGCGGGCGGGGTGAAGGTCGCGACCGCCGATGTCACCGGCGACGGGGCCGCGGACCTGGTCGTCGGGACCGGTGCAGGCGCGGCGGGCGGGCACGTGAAGGTGTTCGACGGGGCCACCGGCGAGTTGGTCTACAGCTTTTTCGCGTTCGCGGGGTTCGCGGGCGGGGTAGACGTCACGGGCGGCGACATCAACGCCGACGGGTTCGATGACATCATTGTCGGCGCCGGGGCCGGCGCGCCCGGCGGGCACGTGAAGGTGTACGACGGCCGGACCGGCGCGCAACTGGCCAGCTTCTTCTCCTTCGACGCGGCGTTCCTGGGCGGCGTGACCGTGGCGGCTGGCGATTTCAATGCCGACGGGCTGGCAGATGTCGTTGTCGGGGCCGGACCCGGGGCCGCACCGCACGTGAAGATTATCGAAGCGACGAGCCTCCTCCGGGTGGGCTCCGACGGGCAGATCGCCGGCCCCGCGCTCCTGGCGAGTTTCTTCGCGTTCGACCCGACGTTTCGCGGCGGGGTGGACGTGACCGCGGGCGCGGATTTCGTCGCCAACGGTGTAGCCGAACTCGTGGTCGGCGCCGGGTCGGGCGGCGCGCCGCACGTGAAAGTGATCAACGGGACCAAGGTCACCCGAACGGACCCCCGCGGACGCATCTCGGACGACGCTCTTCTGGCGAGCTTCTTCGCGTTCGATCCGGCGTTCCGCGGCGGCGTGCGGCTCGGAGAGGCCGATGTCGACCAGGACGGGATTGATGAACTCGTGATCGGCGCCGGCCGGGGTGTGCGTGTGATCCGGGCGCCGGGCTTCACGGACGACGTGACGCGGTTCGATGCGCTCTCCGGCGGCGCAGACGGTGCCTACGTCGCATAGCCGATGCTCCGGCCCGGGACGCCCGCGCGCTTGCGCGGGCGAAATCGGTTCAGGTAAATATGCCTGAACCGATTCCCAGTCGTTTCTCGTTCCCGGTTCCGCGCTCCGCGTGAAGCCGACGGCGCGCGAATGGTTCGGCGCGTGTACCGAGTCGGTTCCCACTTGGAACCGGGAACGACGGGATTCTGGAAAAAGTCCGTGCGGTTTCAGCGGCGTCCGGCACTCCACACCGCCCGCCGACCGGGACTCGCGAACGAACGCGCGAATCGTTAGGATCGGGGCCAGTTCGAGGAATGACTGATGACCGTGCCGAACCGTGCCGTGCCGCCCCGGTTGTTGAACCTGCTCACCGCGGACCCCGTACCCGACGCCGACCTGCTCTCCCGGTTCATCCAGTCCCGGGACGGGGCCGCGTTCGCAACACTCGTCGAGCGACACGGGCCGATGGTGCTCCGCGTCTGCCGCCGCACGCTCTGGGACGCCCACACCGCCGAAGATGCGTTCCAGGCCACGTTCCTCGCGCTGGTCCGGGGGGCAGGTCGGGTGCGCAAAACCGCGTCGGTGGCGGCGTGGCTTCACGGGGCTGCCGTTCGCATTTCCCTCAAGGCGCGGGGCGCGGCCACCCGCGCGCATCGCACGCCCCCGGCTCCGTCACCGGCCCAATGTGGCCCCGACCCGCTCGCGGAGATCACGGGCCGGGAACTCGTCTCGGCGATCGACGAGGAACTGGCCCGGCTACCGGATCGGTTCCGGGCCGCGATCACCCTGTGCTGCCTGGAAGGGCTGTCGCAGGACGAGGCCGCGCGGCGCTTGGGGTGGTCGGCGGCCTCAGTGCGGGGACGACTGGAACGCGGCCGGGAGCGGTTGCGGGTGCGGCTGGCACAGCGGGGGCTGGCGCTCGCGGCGGGGTTGGGCGGCCTCCTCCCCGGCGAGGCTCACGCGACGGTTCCGCCGCGGTTGCTGGCCCGGGTGATCGAACTCCCCACGCTCGGAACCGTGCCGCCCCGCGTGGCGGAGATGGCGGCGGGTGCGGCGCCGTCCGGCGCGGCCTGGAAGGCCGTGGCCGTGGCACTGGTGGTGCTCGCGGTCGGCGGCGCGGCGGTCGGAAGCGGGAGCCCGCCCCAGAATACTCCTGAAACCGCAACAGCATCCACAATGCCACTCGCCCCGTCGGGCGCGAGGCCCGAAGGTGGCGCCGGGCGCCCCGCGGCGAACCCGCCGGTAAAGACCGACCGCTACGGCGACCCGCTCCCCGCGGGCGCGATCATGCGCCTGGGGACGCTCCGCACCCGCGCCCCGATCACCGGGTTCGGCATCGAGAAAGACGGCACCGTCGTCACCGTCGGACCGGGCGCGGACGTGCGCCGCTGGCACGCGACCGACGACCGCTCCGACGAACCCATCGCGCTGCCGCTGGCCGGGCCGGCGAACACGAACAACGAGCCGCAAGTGTCGCCGGACGGGAAACTCGTCGCGGCGTGTTCGCGGGACAAGGTGTTCGTTTGGGAAGCGCCAGCCGACGCGAAAGCCGAGCCGAAGCCGGTGGCCACATTCGACCTCGCTCGCGCGCGATTGTTCCGGTTCGCGCCGGATGGCCGGACCCTCGCCGTCGTGACCGAAGCGTGGAACATGGTTCCCGCGGGGGCGTTCCTCTGCGACCTCAAGACGCAAACCGCCGCGGCGATCGACACGGGCGGCGTGCGCTATTTCGAGGGCCTCGCGTTCTCCGGCGACGGCAAGCGGCTCGGTGCGTTCGCGGACGCTAGCTGTTTCATCCTGTGGGACGCGACAACCGGCAAACAGTTGACGAAGTACCAAGCGATCGGACGGATGTCGAGAGCGTTCGCGCTGAACCACACCGGCGACACGCGGGCCGCGGCCGACTACTCGGGTCCGAAGACCGAGTTCCGCTTCACGGACCCGGAGACCGGCAAGAAGAAGGACGGCCTCACCGGCCCGGACGGTGACATCTACTGGCTGACTTACGCGGCCGACGGCAAGACGCTGCTCGCCGGCGACCCCGGCGGCGTGCGCTGGTGGGACCCGGTCGCGGGCAAACTGGTCCGCAGGTACGAGGGCGTCGCGCACGGCCACGCGCTCCAAGAGGTGCCGGCCCGGTTCACCCCGGACGGGAAGGTGCTGGTGTCGCACAACGGGCATGTGCTCCTGCGCTGGAACGCCGAAACCGGCAAGCCGCTGTTCCCGGAGCAGGACATCGGCCACGGCGCGACCGTCACCGCCGTCGGCCTGTCGCCGGACGGCACGCGGATCGCCACCCGCGGTATGGACAACCGGTTGTGCGTGTGGGACGCGGCGACCGGCAAGCGGTTGTGGCACGCGCCGGACGCGCGGACGAAAGTGGCGGACATCGACTTCGGCCCGGACGGCACGTTCCTGGTCGTCGGCGGCCCGAAGTGGGACGAGGTGACGAAGTACGACGCCGCGACCGGCAAGGTGTTGCTGACGTTCGCGGTCGATCCGAAGGGGCCGAAGCAGGCGGGCGTGTTCAGCGCGCGCGTGTCGAAAGACGGGCAGACGGTGGTCGCGCACACCGGACCGTACGTGGCCGGCGCCCCGTCGGTCGTCACCGTGTGGAACGCGATCACCGGTGAGCGGCTGAAATCGAGCCCACTGTCGGATAGCAAATGGCACGAGTTCAGCGCACTGTCGCCGGACGGGGAGTACCTCGCGGGGGGCATGCTCGGCAGCCGGGCCGTGGCGGTGGCCGCACCGGACCGCGACCTGCTCGCCGACGCCAAACTCCCCGGCTCCCTCACGCAGACCGGCCGCTTCTCCGCCGACGGGCGGTGGCTCGCGCTGGTCACCACCGAGCGCGCGGGAGGAGCGCAGAAGTATTCCGCGGTACTGGTTTCCGCGACGACGTGGCACGCGGTCAGCACCATTCCGCTGACCGCAGACTATCGCGCCCGCATCGCGGTCGCGCCGGACGGGCGCACGCTGGCGGTTGCGGTGGGCGACGCGGTCGAGTTCTACGACGCCGGGACTCAGAAGCTGCTCGGCCGCCACCTCGCCCCGCCTGCGGGGTGGGAGAAATTTCGTTTCGGTAACATCAGCGCCCTGAGCTTCACGCCCGACGGCACGAAGCTAATCACCGGGCATACGGACACGACCGCGCTCGTGTGGCCCGTTCCGGCCCGGCCCGGGAAGTGAGCACCGGGCGCCCGCCCGGCCGAATCTGGTTGCCAGCACCTTGCGGAACGGGGAAACTGCTTGGCACACCCGTGAGCAAACCCGGGGCTTTCGCCCCGGGCTACAGGGCCGGCGCCCTTTCAGGGCTCAAAGACACCCTTTGTATTTGAGCCCTGAAAGGGCGCCGGTCCTGTAGCCCGGGGCGAAAGCCCGGGTGGACTCCGGCACACCTGATGAGGCCGTTATGACACACCACTGGCGCCCGGTGCCGCTCGCGCTCGTTGCGGCGGCGTGCCTGTCCCCGCACCTGGGCGCGCAGCCCGAATCACTCGCGCGGCGGCTCGCGACGGAACCGCCCGCGGCGCTCGCGAAGGACGCGCGGACCCGGGGCGACGCCGCCCGCGGCGCGGTGCTGTTCTTCCAGCCGTTCCTCGGCTGCGCCAAGTGCCACGACGCGGAGGCGGGCGTCCCCCTCGGCCCGGATCTGACGCGCGCGGACAAGGGGACGACCGCCGAGCACCTGATCGAATCGGTCCTCGCCCCCTCGAAGCAGATAAAAAAGGGCTACGAAACGGTCACGGTCGTCACCACCGACGACCGCACGATCACCGGGCTGCTCGCGGGCGAAACGGCCGACGCGCTGGCGCTCGTCGACCCTGCGGCGAACGGCCGCCGGGTCAGCGTTCCGAAAGCGGACGTGGCGAAGCGCACGACCGCCGCACAGTCGCTCATGCCCGACGGGCTGGCGGACCTGCTGTCCGACCGGCAGCAGTTCCTCGACCTCGCCCGGTACCTCATCGAGGTTGCCGAGGGCGGGCCGGGGCGGGCGCGGGAGCTGCGCCCGCCGGTGACGGCGCTCGTGATCCCCGGGTACGAAAAGGACCTCGACCACGCCGGCCTCGTTCGCGCCCTCGACGACAAGGCGCTCAAGCGCGGCGAGGCGATCTACGCGCGGGTGTGCGCGAACTGCCACGGCACGAAAGACCAGCCCGGCTCGCTGCCCGCGTCGCCGCGGTTCGCCGCGCACGCGTTCAAGAACGGGAGCGACCCCTACAGCCTGTACCAGACGCTCACCCGCGGGTACGGCCTGATGGCCCCGCAGACGTGGATGGTGCCGCGGCAGAAGTACGACGTGATCCACTACATCCGCGAAACGTACCTGAAGCCGCACAACCCCGGCCGGTACACGAAGGCCGACGGCGCCTACCTGGCCAAGCTGCCCGCGGGCAAGAAGGGCGAGTTCGGCCCGGCCCCGGCGAACGTCGAGCCGTGGGCCGCGGCGGACTACGGCCCGAGCCTGATGAACACCTACGAGGTGGGCGGGCCGGGGCCGAACATCGCGTACAAGGGCGTCGCGGTGCGCCTCGACGCGGGCGCCGGCGGCGTGTCCCGCGGGAAGCGGTGGGCGCTGTTCGACCACGACACGATGCGGTTCGCGGCGGCGTGGACCGGTGACGGCTTCATCGACTGGAAGGGCATCCACTTCAACGGCCAGCACCAGATCCACCCGAAGCTCGCGGGCGACGTGGCGTTCGCGAACCCGGTCGGGCCGGGCTGGGCCGACCCCGAAACCGGCGGCTTCAGCGACCCGCGACCGCTCGGCCGCGACAAGCGCCCCTACGGCCCGCTGCCGAAATCGTGGGCCGCGTTCAAAGGCGCCTACCAGTACGGCGACCGCACCGTTCTGTCGTACCGCGTCGGCCGGGCGGACGTGCTGGAACTGTTCGGCACGGAGAGCGACCCGAAACAGCCGGGCGTCGCGGTCTTCACGCGCACGCTGGAGTTCGGCCCGACCGCGCACGACCTGCTCGCGCGGCTGGCGCCGGACGGCGTCGCGGTGGAACTGGTGGGCGAACCGGGCGCGGAACTCGCGCGGGCGGACGGCTTCGTGCTGCTGAAGGTGCCGGCCCGGCGCGAGCCGCGGCGGGTGAAGGTGCTGCTGGCGAAGGGCACGGCCGAAGCGCTCCAGGCATACGCGAAGACCTCGCCAGCCCCGGTCGCCCTCGCGCCGCTCACGGCGGGCGGGCCGCGGCGGTGGCCGGAGGTACTCAAGACGACCGTAACGGTTGGCAAAGACAGCGGCCCGTTCGCGGTGGACACGTTCGGGCTGCCGGAGCCCAACTCGTGGAACGCGCAACTGCGGCTCACCGGATTCGATTTCCTCCCGGGCGGCCAACAGATGGCGGTGTGCTCCTGGGACGGCGACGTGTGGCTGGTGAGCGGCCTCGGCGCCCCCGGCGGCGCGCTGGCGTGGCAGCGGATCGCGTCCGGGCTGTTCCAACCGCTCGGGCTGAAGGTGCGCGACGGGGCGATCTTCGTGTGCTGCCGCGACCAGATCGTGAAACTGCGCGACCTCAACGGCGACGGCGAAGCGGACTTCTACGAGTGCTTCAACAGCGACCACCAGGTGACGGAACACTTCCACGAGTTCGCGATGGGGCTCCAGACCGACGCGGACGGGAACTTCTACTACGCCAAGAGCGGCCGGCACGCGCTCCCGGCGCTGGTGCCGCACCACGGCACGCTGCTGAAGGTGGCGAAGGACGGCTCGACGACGGAGGTCCTGGCCACCGGGTTCCGGGCCGCGAACGGGGTGTGCCTGAACCCGGACGGTACGTTCTTCGTGACGGACCAGGAGGGGTTCTGGACGCCGAAGAACCGCATCAACCTCGTCACGCGGGGCGGGTTCTACGGGAACATGTGGGGCTACACCGACCAGACCGACACGAGCGACGCGGCGATGAAGCAGCCGCTGTGCTGGGTCACCAACAGCTTCGACCGCTCGCCGGCGGAGCTGGTGTGGGTGACGAGCGACAATTGGGGGCCGCTCAAGGGCGCGCTGCTGAACACCTCATACGGGCACGGGAAGCTGTACGTGGTGCCGCACGAGGTGGTGAACGGTCAGGCGCAGGGCGGGATGTGCGCGCTGCCGCTGCCGACGTTCCCCACCGGGATCATGCGCCCGCGGTTCGGGCCGGTCGACGGGCAGTTGTACGTGTGCGGCATGTTCGCGTGGGCCGGGAACCAGACCGCCGCGGGCGGGTTCTACCGGGTGCGGTACACGGGTCAGCCCGTCGACCTGCCGGTGGGCCTGAAGGCGCGGGCGGGGGGCGTGGAGGTGACGTTCACCGACCCGCTGGACGCGACCGACGCGGCCGACCCGAAGAACTACGCGGTGAAGGTGTGGGGGCTGAAGCGGAGCCAGAACTACGGGTCGAAGCACATCGACGAGCGTCCGCTCGCGGTCCAGAAAGCGACCGTTTCGGCCGACGGCAAGACGGTGCGTCTGGACCTCCCGGACCTCGCACCGACTTGGGGTATGGAGATCACTTACCGTGTGAAGGGCAAGGGCGGCCGCACCGTGACGGGCACGATCCACAACACGGTTCACGAACTGCCGAAGTGACGGCAATCGTGGCGCACCGGGCCGCGTCTCTCCCGTTACGAGAGCCGGACAAACCGGGTACTGGCGGGCGCGGAGCCGGCACCGCGTCCGCAGGGCACCTGGCCGAACCGGATATCGGGGATATAGGCATTTATGTCGTTGATGAAATAATATCAAGATCCATTGCGGTGGAATTATTAATACCTACGGATTGTGTGTTTTGCACGATTATGAAATCTTATTATTGCGCATGCTATGAAGGCGGATTTGTGCGATAACTGTCGTGGCAATATGCGTTCTGTCCGGCGCGCGCGTTGCGAGCCGGCGAAATGGTCCCGTGTTGGCGTGCGGAGCCTCGCACACTAAATACTGGTTCGGCACCGGAGGACGCTCGATTGATGACGCCGCTGGCCCCTGAGCCGATCCTGCGGGCCGCCCTGTACGTGGTCCACGTTGCCGCGTATACGACCCGCAACTGGACGTACGCTGACGGGTGGCCGCGGCAGCAGGTGTACGACCTGTGGGAGGCTCTGCACGAGGTGCCGGACTTGATCACCCGCTGGCGTCCCGACGCTGAGCGGGAGTTGCTCATGTACTTCGACGAGTACGACCGCAAGTGGCCCGCGCCACGGCTGCGGGAGATGTACCAGCAGCACCAGGAGCACGGCGGTCCGGCTTGACTGATGGGCCGCAGAAGCCGAACCCGGCGCGGCACCTGACACCGCCGGCTAAAATGTGACGCACCGCTCATCCGGTGAGGGCGGTGCAGGTGCGCTCATCGTTCGGCCGCCCGAGGGCTTCGGATGGCGGAATCTCTCGTCGCGCGATTCCGTGAGCGCATCCGGCGAGAGCCGACCGTTGATTACACCTGGCAGGAGCCGCCGATCCGCCCCCGCCCGCCGCTCACCCCCGAGGCGCTGGCGGCAGCCGAGGGGCGACTCGGGTTTCCGCTCCCGCCGCTACTCCAAGCGCTGTACACGCAGGTCGGCGACGGTGGGTACGGCCCCGGCCGTGGGTTGGAGGTGCTGGCCGAAGGGGAGTGGTCGTTAGTCGCTCACGTCGAGGCGATCCGCCGGCCCGAGTGGCCGCGGCGGTTCATCCCACTCATCTCGTGGGGGGGCCTGTATCGGTCGTGGGTCGATTGCTCCGCCCCACCATACCCGGTGTGGTTCGACGACCCCGACTACGGCGTCGAGGGCGCGCCGGAGTCGGACTACTTCTACCCCCAAGCTGAATCTCTTGAGGGGTGGCTGTCGGAGTGGCTCGACGGGGCCGACCTGTGGTTGGCTGGCAAACGGCATAAGTCGGCCGAACCCGGCACCGCGCCAGACACCGCTCGCTGATCGGGGACGCATCGCTGCTCGGGACGTGGCGGTGCAGGTACTCATCGACCGGTACCGGTCGGCGGGCGACGATCACAAGCGGAACCCACCGCACCCCGGCCCACATCGTGTGCGCGCGGCTCCTGCTGATCCGGTTCCCGGATCGCACGGCCGGGATCGCCGGAGATGCGGGGGCGCGGAACGCACGACGTGGCCCGGTTCTGGGAGCGGCCCGGCAAGGCGAGGCGGTTACCACGTTCTCCGATGCATGGGTCGCGGTACAGCGGTGGCTCTGGGACGAAACGCTGCGGGTCGTCTCGGCGCCGGTGAGCTTAACTCACTCGTTAATGGTGAGCGTTTTCGCGTCGTGGGTCGGCGTGCGGGGCTTGTTTGGCATGCCCCCGATTGTGTCGCGGCCCGTCCCACGCGCGAAGCTCGGAAGGCCCGGGGAGTCACAGACTCCAGCGGCCCGTTCTGGGATCTGTGCCCGGAAAACGAAGAAAGCCCTGGTTTCCCAGGGCTTTCGCGAGGTGGAGGTGAGGAGAGTTGAACTCCTGACCTCTTGAATGCCATTCAAGCGCTCTACCAACTGAGCTACACCCCCTCGGCTGAAATTAAAGTAGTGGTGGAATAGGCCGGTGTCAACCCTCACCGTCGCGAGTCGTTGAACTAGACGCGAACACCTCCCAACCGCACAATCATCCCAGTTCCCGACGCGGTCCGGAGGCGAGTGGTGAAGAAGCACGCGGCGAAGTGGGTCGTTCCGTTCCTGAAATACGGCGTCGGGTTCGCCCTGCTCGCGTATGTCATTTCGCGGTACTGGGAGCCGAAGACGACCGTGAAGGTCGATCCCACGACCGGGGCGGAAACCGTCCTCGTCACGCCGGGCATCGGGGAACTGATCCAGGGCACCATCGCGTTCGAGTGGCTGGCCGGTGCCGCCCTCCTCATGGTCGGGGCCGCGGCGCTGCAAATCTACCGCTGGTACCTGCTGGTCCGCGCGCTCGACCTGCCCTTCAGCGTGCGGAACGCCTACCGGCTCAGCCTCGTGGGCATCTTCTACAACACGTTCATCCCCGGCTCGGTCGGCGGCGATCTCGTGAAGGCGTACTTCATCGCGCACGCCCACCCGGAGCGCAAGTCGCGGGCCGTGGCGTCGGTCATCGCGGACCGCGCGCTCGGGCTGTTCGGGCTCATCCTGTTCGTCGCCGTGCTGGGCTCCGTCGCCTGGGCGACCGGTGACCCGCGCATCTCCCAGAACCCCGACCTCCAGAAGATCGTGAAGCTCATGGCCGCGATCGCGTCCGGGAGCGTGCTCGGGTTCCTGCTTCTGGGCTTATTGCCGCCCAGCCGCGTGGACCGGTTCGCCGGGCGCCTGAAGTGGGTTCCGAAACTCGGGACCGCGCTGGCGGAGATGTGGTACGCGGTGTGGGAGTACCGGAAGCGGTTGAAGGTGGTGGCGGTCGGGGTGCTGCTGTCGGCGGTGTCGCACTTCGGGCTGGTGTTCGCCTTCCACTGCGCGTCCCGGGTGTTCCCGCCGGCGGACCCGGCCGCGGAACTGGCCAGCGCGTCCGAGCACATGGTCATCGCGCCGATCGGGTTCATCGCGCAGGCGATCCCGATCACCCCGGGCGGGGTGGGCGTGGCCGAGGGCGTGTTCGCGTGGCTCTACAAGCTGTCCGACCGCCCCGAGACGCGGGGCATCATCGCCCGGCTCTCGCTCCGGCTCGTGGAATGGCTCATCGCGCTCACCGGCTACCTCGTGTTCCTGCGGATGCGGGCCGAGGTGCGCGAGATCCAGCACGACATTGAGGTCGAAGGGGAGTCCGGCGGGGCCGAAGCCGCGAACCCCAAGTCCTGAAACCGAATCCAGTTGTTTCAAGTTCGCGCGGCCCTGGTAATCGGCCGTGAGATCGGAATACGGCCTCACCCCGCGCCGTTGGTCCCGTTCCGGAGCCAGCGGGCGGGCAGGCCGCCGGTGCGGAACACGTCCGTCAGCATCTGGCGGGCGGTGTCGTCGCGCACCGTCGCCTCCATCGCGGCGACCGTCTCTTCGACCGGGTACTCGACGCGCTTCAGTTGCACCTCGTCGCCGTCGATCACCGCGTACGACGCCAGCGGGTTGCCGTCGCGCCCGATCCCGACGCTGCCGGGGTTCACGACCAGCGTCGCGCCCACCCGAAGGGTGTACGGGATGTGGGTGTGGCCCGCGAGCAGGTAATCGACCTTCAGCCCCGCGAGCCGGGGCTTCCAGAACGCCGCGTCGGGCGGCGCGTACTCGTCCATCGGGTCGCGCGGGGTCGCGTGGACCATCAGGAACCGCTTGCCGTTTAATGTGAACATCCGCGACGTGGGCAGCTCGGCCAGGTACCGCCGCTGCACGGGCGAGAGGGCCGCGACCGAGAGCGGGCGGGTGACGGCGGTGAGGAACCGGAACCCGCCGGCGCCCTGGATCTCCACGTTCTGCGCCGCCCCGTGGTCGTGGTTCCCGCGGACGCAGTGGGCGGCGTGGCGGCGCACCCAGTCCACGCACCACGCCGGTTCGGGGCCGTAATCGACCAAATCGCCGACGCACAGGCACAGGTCGAACGGCTCGCGAACGGCTTCCAGCGCGGCCCGGTTCCCGTGAATGTCCGCGATCACCAGCACGCGCATGCGATCGGCCTCCCTGTCGCGAATTCTAGGGCACGAATCCGGAGCGGGAAGCGAAGGGCGGAACAGCCGCGAAGCCGGAAGTCAAAAGTCGGATCGGTTGCAAAATCGCAAAAGAACAGAAGCAAAAACAAGAAAGAACGCGGTGCGTGACCCGGCGGCCCCGGTCGCAACGCAATCACATCGGGCTCGGGCTGCGCGCGTGCGGCCCGAGTGGCGACGGTTCCGGACGGAATCCAGTAGTTTCAAGTTCGTCAAGTGTGTGCGCCACCCGCCCGCCGACGCCGGCGGTTCGACCGTGGCTTGTCGAACCGCTGCGTCAGCAGGCGGGTGTAACCTCGACGTGTTCCGATCGGACGGCCGATTGCCAAAGCCGCGCGAACTTGAAACTACTGGAATCAATCTGGTGCCCCGTGGGATAACCGGCGGGCCGCTGCCGTTCGCCGGTCCGGGAGTGTGGACGCGAGGGGGCGGCTGAACTGCGGCCCGGCGCCCCGCCATCAGAACCACTACGCCAGGAGCTTTTCGACCACCACGCCGTGCACGTCGGTGAGCCGGAAGTCGCGCCCCTGGAGCCGGTACGTCAGCTTCTCGTGGTCGAGCCCCAGCAGGTGCAGGAGCGTCGCGTTCAGGTCGTGAACGTGGACGCGGTCGTCGGTCGCGTTGAACCCGAGGTCGTCGGACGCGCCGAGCACCAACCCGGGCTTCACCCCGCCGCCCGCGAGCCACACCGAGTAGCAGTTCGGGTGGTGGTCGCGCCCGTCGTTGCCGCCCTGAACCATCGGGGTGCGCCCGAACTCGCCGCCCCAAACCACCAGCGTGTCTTTCAAGAGCCCGCGCTGCTTCAGGTCCTTAATGAGCGCCGCGCACGCCTTATCGGTTTTGCCGCATTCCGCTTTCAGACCGTTGGTGAGGCCGCCGTGGTGGTCCCACGCCTCGTGGAACAGTTGCACGAAGCGAACCCCGCGCTCGACGAGCCGGCGCGCGAGCAGGCAGTTGTTGGCGAAGCTCGGCTTTCCGGGCTCGGCGCCGTACATCGCGAGCGTCTCCTTCGTCTCCTTGCTCAGGTCCATGAGTTCGGGCGCGCTCGACTGCATCCGGCCCGCCATCTCGTAGGCCGAGATGCGCGCGGCGATCTCGGGATCGCCCACCACGTCCAGGCGCCGCTTGTTGAGCGCGTTGAGGGCGTCGAGCGAGTCCCGCTGGAGCCCCGGGTCGATGCCGGCGGGGTTGCCGAGGAACAGCACGGGGTCGCCGGCGGAGCGGAACAGCGTGCCCGCGTGGCTGGACGGCAGGAACCCGCTGCCCCAGCACGAGTTCCCGCCGCTCGGCCCCTTGCTGCCGCTCGAAAACACGACGAACCCGGGCAGGTCCTTCGACTCGCTCCCGAGGCCGTAGCTGACCCACGCGCCGGCGCTCGGGCGGCCGAACTGCTGGTGCCCGGTCAGGGCCAGGATCTGCGCCGGGGCGTGGTTGAACGCGTCCGTGTGCATCGACTTCACGACGGCGATGTCGTCCACAACGGCGCCGAGGTGCGGGAGCAGTTCGCCGAGTTCGGTGCCGCTCTGACCGAACTTCTTGAACTTGAACTTCGGGCCGAGCAGCTTGGAGTTGGGGTTGATGAACGCGGCCCGGTAGTTCTTGAGCAGCTCCGGGGGCGGGAGGGTGCCGTCGAACTTCGCGAGCTGCGGCTTGTTGTCGAACAGCTCCAAGTGGCTGGGCGCGCCGCCCATGAACAGGTAAATGACGCGCTTCGCCTTCGGCTCGTGGTGCGTCTTGAGCGCGCGGGGGGCATCGGCCCCCCGCGCCTCGTGGCGCGCGAGGTCCGCGAGCGCCATCGCGCCCAACCCGACGCCGCACTCGCGCAGGAACCACCGGCGGTTGAGAAGTTGCTGTCGTTCGGCGGGAGAGAAGGGGAGCATCTCAGGTCGTCTCCGATGGCGGATCGGCCGGCAAGTTGCGGTGCCACGCACCGGGCCGGCGCGACGAGTGAATCACCGCGACCACGAGCACGTCTTCGCCGCGCACTTGGTAAATGACGCGCCGCTGGAACCGCTCGATAAAATACTCTCGGAACTCTCGGCCGGTCGGAGCGTCTTCTGCGGGCGGGAACTGTCGCGGTGCGTCGCTGATGGCGCGAATCGCGCTACGCACCGCTTCGTTAAACGCGGTGCCGTACCGGCCCGGTTGCTGGTCGTACCACAGCGCGATTGCCATCGTATCCGCCTGGGCCGCGGGCGAGACAACGGCGCTCATGTGTTTCTCGCCTCGTCCAGTGCTTTGCGCACATTGGCGAACATTTCCTCGGGCGTAATGGGTTTGACTCGCCCGCTCTCGATGTCCTCGATGCGGCGCAAAAGCTCCGCCCGCAGTGCGTCTTCCGACTCGTACACGCCCGGCGGCGGGGCGACGCTGTCCATCAGCCGCCGCGCAATCACCTCGCGCTCGGGCGCGGAGAGCTTCAGCGCCCGGTCGAGTACGTCGCGTGCCTCGGGGGTGGCCGGTGTCGCAGTCGTGTTCATGACGTTTCCTCCGTGCCAGCGCTCGCGCCGATTGTACCACATCACCCGAGTCCCGTGACAGCATACGGCCGCCAACTCGTACCGCATGCGGTATGAGGGCGTGTTTCCGCGGTCCTTAATCGGGCCGGACCGAACGGGTGCTTGTGTAAGCGAAGCCGGTGCAACGTGAGTTCCGAACCGCTGCACGCAGACGTGGGGCGGGGCGTATTCGGGTTCTTGGGGCTTCAGGTCAAAAGTCCAAAAGTCCCAAATCCAGCAACAACAATGGCTTGTGGCTTTATGACTTGCTGGTCTGACGATTTTTGACTCGAAGCCCTTATTCATCATGCGGCTGGTGGTGCCTGTTTCCGTGGCACAGACCAAAACCGACCTCATACATGAACCCGCCTGCGGTGTCGCGTTCTTGACGAGCCGCGACCGCCCGGGAGCGGGGTACGTGGCACCGCTCCCGGGCGGTCGCGGCTCGTCAAGAACGCGGCAATATTACCGGGTACGTGTATCAGGCAACCGGACCGTGAATGAGGTGCCAAAGGCGAACTGCGCCGCCGGACGGTCCGGCGACGCGGCGGCACTCGCCCACCGAACTTATTGCCGGCCCTGGCTGCCGAACAGACCCATCGAGAAGCTGAACAGTTGGCGGTGGTCGTACGGCCCCTTCACCACCGGGAACGCGAGGTCGAACGCCAGCGGGAGCGGCCCCAGCGCCGGCACCGACAGCCGGATGCCCGTACCCACCGACACCCGGTAGTCCTTGATGTCGAACTTGCTCTCCACCGTCCCGTGGTCCACGAACGCGACCCAGAACATCTTCTCGCTCGGCAGAATCGGGATCTGGTACTCGATCGAGTTGAGCAGCGAGAACGTGCCGCCGACCGCCAGCGTGTTCTCGTACGGCCCGACCCCGCGGAAGCTGAACCCGCGGAAGCTCCGGATGCCGCCGGCGTAGAACCGCTCGAACACCGGGGCGTTGGTGCCCGCGACCGCCACCTGGGTGCGGAACCCGAGCACGTGGCGCTGGCTCCCGTCCTCGCGGGCCAGGTACTTGGTGGAGAAGAACTGGGTGAACTCGGCCGTCCCGACCGGGAACGTGTAGTCCCCGAGCACCTGCTCGAACCCGGCGTCGAACATGCTCCCCTTCGTCGGGTAGATGTACGAGTCGCGGGTGTCGCGGGTGATCCCGGCCCGCAGCCCGAGCAGGAAGTGGTTCCCCGCGTCCTTGGCGATCGACCACGGGGCGTACGCGGGCACGTCGCGCACGTTCACCCCCTCGACGCGGGTGCTGGCCGACGCGGTCCAGATCGAGTCCAGCCGCCGGTCGATGGTGACGCGCCCGCCGTACCGGTCCTCGTTGTACTCCGCGAACGAGCGGTTGTAGAAGTACGCCGCGGTGGTCAGCCCGAACGGGGTGTCGAACAGGTACGGCTCCCGGAACGTCGCCGAGTACCGCTGGAACGTGGTGCCCGGCGCGGCCTCGAGGCGCAGCTCCTGGCCGGCCCCGCGGAACGCCCGGCCGTACCGGAAGTCGTCCCAGCTCGTCGGGATGCGGGTGATGTCGAAGTTGCGCTCGTTGAGCGAGATGTTACCCGTCAGCCCGGCGTCCGAGTTCACGCTGCCGCCGAAGATGACCTGCCCGGTGCGGGTCTCCTTCACCCGCACGTCAATGTCCTTGAACGAGGTGTCCAGCTCGTTCGGCACGTCCCGGACCGTCGGCGGCTCCTCCATATCGAAGAGGCCGAGGCGCGAGAGGCGCATCTGGGCCTCCTCGAGCTTCGGGTACTCGAGGATCTGTCCCGGCCGCAGGTCGAGCTGGTTCAAGATGACGCGGTCGCGGGTGATGTCGTTGCCCTGGATTCTGATGCGCCCGACCCGGTCCGGCACCCCGCGGTCGTTGCCCACGACGTACTGCACCTGGACGACGCCGGGCTCGACCTCGTACCACTGCTCATCGATGGGCACGTTGTGCCCGCGGCTGCCGTAATACTCGCGGAGCCGCGTTTGGTCGCGCTGGGCGATGCGGCGGTCGTACCGGTCCCCGGGCTTCAGCTCGGTGACCGCCATGAGCTTGTCGGTCTCGAACGACTTGTTGCCGGTGATGATCTTGTCGGAGACGCGGTACTGCTGGCCCTCGACGATGTGGTACACGATGGTGACGCGGCTCTGGTCGGCCGAGCGGCGCACCTCGGGCTCGATCTTGACCGCGAGGTAGCCGAGCGCCTGGTAGTACTCGGTGAGCGCCTTGCGGTCCATCTCGATCGTCATCGGGTTGAACTTGCCGCCGATCGCGCCCGCGAACGCCGTCTTCGTGGTGATCTGGGTCTTGAGCCGCCCGGTGATCGCGCCGACGTTGCCGACGAACTCGACGCCCGCCACCTTCACGACCGGCCCTTCGACGATGTTGTACACGACGCGGCTGTCGGTCGGTTTGTTCCCCTCGACCAGTTCGACGGTCGCGTGGTACCGCCCGTCGTCCTGGTAGCGGCGCAGGATCGCGGCGCGGCCGACCTCGTTGGCCATCGGGTTCATGGCGTCGCCCTTGCGCAGCCCGGTGAGCGTGCGCAGGTCGCCGTCGCTGAGGTGCTGCGCCCCGTGGTACACGATCTCCTGGACCGTGTTGCCCAGTTCGGTGACGACGAACGTGACCGTCACCCGGCCGTCGGCTTCGTTGGTGGTGAGCACGCGGACGCCGTCGGCCGTGAACCAGCGCGTGCTCTGGAGCCGGCGCACGTCCTCTTGAACGAGCGCCTGGTCGTAGGGCTTGCCGGCGCGGCTGTGGACCATGTTGAGGATCTGGGCGGACGAGCGGAGGCGGCTTCCGGCGGTTTGGACCTCGGCAATCGTTTTCCCCTGCGGGTTGTCGGCCGCGGTCAGCCACCCGCGCGAGCCCGCGAGCAGCGCGAGCGCGAACACGGCGGCTACGAGCCACGGACGGAGACGACGACAGGCGGGCATCGGATTCCCCTGAGGGCCTCGGACAGCGGCGGAGCGGTATCGGTGGCGCGAGACGGGCCAATACGCCGGGGAGAAATTTGTGTCAAGATCGCGGCGCGCGGTGCCGAAAGGTGCGAGCCGGAAAAGAACGGTTCACCTCAATGGCACGCAGAGCACGAGGGGGACACAGAGAAGGCAAAAGAACGAAGAGCAAAATGGGAACGTGGGGCAGGAAGGAAAAACCAGTAGGGGCACGTATCCGCACTTTCGGTCGCGCGCTGTGTCTTTTCCAGCTTTCTCGGCTTCGCCTCTGGTTTCCCGTTTTGTTTGCGCCCCGTCGCATGATTGATTTCGTGCTGAGCGGTTCTCTCCGACATGGTTCGTGAGGCGATCGCGCGAGGCCTGCGGGCGACTTCGGAGGCGGTTCCGTCACGAAACTGAGGGCTTTGGGCCAGAAGTGTCAGGTCCGCAAGTCGTAAAGCTACGGGCCATTATTACTACTGGATTTGTGACTTTAAGACTTTTGGCCCAAAGCCCCAAAAGCGACCGCCACTGAATCTCTTCTCGCGCACCGCCACGCCAGAAAAGTGATCCATATGGTACAAGTGTGACGCGCCGATGTACTACAATTTGGTCGCGAGCCCGGCTCTCCCGTCCGTTCACACTGCACCATTTATGTTCGCTATCCCTGAAGCACTTTACAAACTCGCACCGGTCACACTGCCGAGCCGCCGCTCCGAGCGGTTCAACGGGGCCGGCTACGAGGTTCCGCTGTCCCGGTTCGCGCCCGCCGATCGGGAGATCCTCGGTCGCGTGTACCAGAGCGTCAACGGGCTGCCGCAGCTTTGGCACCCGATGCGGCATGACGCGGATTACTCGGTTCTGGAAGCGTACATCCGCCGGGTCGGCGGCGGCGGCGCGTTGCTGGCCGAAGTGGGCCACCTCGGGGAGGCGACACTGGCCGCCGGCGCGTCTGATCCCGCAATCCGCAAGGCGGTTCACGACATCCGCGGGGGCGGGCTCACCCTACTGCTCGGCACGGCCGACCTGCTCGACATCATGCCCGGGAACCGGAACGTCGTCCGCAAGTGCGTGGACGCCGCCCGGGATCACGCCAAGATTATGCGCAACCTGCTTCCGGACATCGACCCGGTGGTGCGGGCGGCGGACGAGGCCACGAAGGCGCACACGATCGATCACTTCACGTCCAAATGGGACGGCATGGCGACGCGCGGCCAGACCGGGCCGGTGTTGGTAAGCATGCGGTGCTTGTTCACCGGGGCCATCTCGGCCCGGTGTCTGGAGACCTCCTCAATCGACCGCGTCGTTTACAACTACGTGAACAACGCAGTACGGTTCGCGGCCGGCGGGGCCGTCACGGTGTGGATCTTCCCGGTAACGTCCGGGCTCACCCGGTGGGTGGTGCAGAACGCCATCGGCGCCGACCAGGAGGCGTTCCTGGCCGAGCGAGTGGGGGACCTGGGGCGGTTGTTCGCGGGCGGGATCACCCGCGGCGGCACCGGGGTGGGACTGGCCAACTGCGCCGAGATCGTGGCCGACTGCTTCGGGCTGGCCTCCCCGGCCGAGGCCGTATCCCGCGGGTATTTGGGTGCGGCAACGAGGGCGGGCGACTACTTCACCTGGTTCCACTGGCCGGCCTACACGCCGGGCGCGGTTCACACCGCCATGGCGGTGTGAACTCGGGCTCTGAAGTGCGGCGTCGTGATTCGCTCATCACCGGACCGCGCGGGGTGGTAACAAAAAAGCGGGCCGCCTCACTGAGGCGACCCGCTTGGCTCTGAGAACTCATACACGTACCCGGTAATACTGCCGCGTTCTTGACGAGCCGCGACCGCCAGGGAGCGGTGCCACGTACACCGCTCCCTGGCGGTCGCGGCTCGTCAAGAACGCGACACCGCAGGTGGGTTCACGTATCAGGCGCCACAACTCGAACAGGACGCGGCGTCCGACTTCCAGCCCTTCTCGGTCTCGGCCGAGTTCTTGGTCAGGTGGACGTGATCCTCGTGGACCCGGCCGACCCACGCGGTCGGCACGAAGTGGTGCTGACCGTCCGGGCTGTCGCTCCGGGTCAACTTGATGGCGTTCCCTTCAAGGTGATCGACGACGCCGACCTTCTTGCCGCAGGAGGCGTACACCTCCATGTGCTCCTTGATCCCGGCCACGCCCTGGTTCTCACCCTTGTCGGCGCACCCGAACTTGGCCTTCTCCTTCACGTAGGCCGCCGTCTCGGACGCGCATTCGGCGATCTTGTGCCCGACGTTCTTCGCCGCATCGACCACCGTTTGGCCGGCGTCGGTCACTTTGTCTTTGATGTTCGACATGATCGTTCTCCTCAGTTTCAGTTGGGGGAGGCTATGTGAAGCGCCCGGTGCGGGCGGTAAGAGGGTGACTCGCCCGCACGCGGGCGGACCGGTGTTACGCGGCTCACGTGCCGCTCTTGTCCTTCAGCTTCTGGCCGGCGTCTTTTGCCGCCTGGCCCGCCGACTTGACCGCGTCGGCGGTCTTTTCGGCCACCACCTCGGCCCCGTCCTGAATCTTTTCCCCGGTCTTCTTGGCCGCGTCCTTCACGGCTTCACCGGCGGTTTGGATCTTTTCCTTGATGGTGTCCGCCATTTGCTCGTCTCCTGGTTTGGCCGGGCTACCCGGTCGGCTTGGCGAAGCTGTTATTTGCAACCGCCGTGCCGATCACCCGTGCCGTGCCGCGTGGTCCACCGGCTCATTAACGGGCAAAGCCGCGGGCGATCGCCCGCGGCTTGATCTTGTCCGCCGAGGGCGGCTCAATCCTCCTCCGCCCCTCGACCTTCGCGACGCACGTCTTTCACAGGCTCTTGCCCCTTGTCGCGGGTCGTGCTGGCCGTTGGCGCGCCCGAGCCGTCCGGTGCGGCTGTGCCCACGGGTTCACCTTTCATGTCCTCGTCTTCACGCTTGCGGTCTTCGTCGCCGCGTTTGGTGCGCTCGGCCATACCTGTCTCCTGTGATGTAAAACCAGGAAGGGTGGTGCGCGACTCAGCCGGCGTCTTCGCCGTGGCGCGTGCCGCCGTCGTTCTTGGGGCCGGGCTGTTGCCGGGCGTGCTCGCCCGTTCCGGTGAAGTCACCGAGCCGCCGCTTCGGGTCTTCCTCCTGGAAGCCCTCCCCTTGATCGGCGACGGCGCCCGGCACGTCGTCGTCTTGTGGCCTGAAGGCCGTGCCTGATTGCGGGCGGTTGCCGGCCGGAACGGGACCTGTGCTATGGTTTTTCTTGCTCATGGCGCGTCTCCACGATGCGGGCGAATGGCGAACGTGGAGCCGCAAGTGGTGTGCCAAGCGCCGTCGATCACCGGCTCAAAAGGAAATGGGCGACCACTCTATTCGATTTAGCTTGGCGATCGGGAAAAAATAGTTGTTTTAACGTGCGCAGCCGGTTGCACGCCTGCGTTTGCCACTTACAGCCACGTTGAAGAGGTCGGAGGGTGTGCCCGACCAGGCCATTCACGGTGCCGTCCGTAATTGTAAGGTGTTTCCAGGGAACGATTAGTGTGCTCTACGGACGGACGGGCTCATGATTCTTGGCGCCGTGTTCGAGCGATTCATGAACGAGAGCCCATTAAGCGTCATGTCCCGTGCCACGATCGAACACGCGCTGTCGGCTTCGGCTCTGGATGCGTTGTTCGCACGGGTGGCGGAGCGCGGGTACACTCGGGAGCTGTTGTTCTCCACGGTGGTGGAGCTGATGAGCGCGGTGGTGTGCGGTAAGGCGCACCATGTGCAATCGGCGTATCAGCAGATGGCGGACCGGATCCCGGTGTCCCTGAAGTCGGTGTACGAGAAGCTGCAACATCTTGAGCCGGCGGTGTCGGCCGCGTTGGTGCGGCACGTGGCGGATCGGTGCCACGAGCTGATCCAGCAGTTGGGTGGGGAGCGCTCGCCGGTGCTGTCCGGCCGGGCCGTTCGGGTTCTGGACGGGAATCACTTGGGGGCCACCCAGAAGCGGCTCCGGGTGACCCGCGGGCGCACCGCCGGACCGCTCCCGGGGCTGGTCCTTGCGGTTCTGGATCCGGCCCAGATGCGGATCACGGACCTGATCCCATGCGAGGACGGTCACACCCAGGAGCGGGCTCTTTTGGATCAGGTGGTGCCGCTGGTGCAACCGGACCAGGTGTGGGTCGCGGATCGGAACTTCTGCACCGCCGAGTTCGTGTCCCGGATCGATCAGCGGGGCGCGTTCTTCGCGATCCGCCGACACGGGAACACCACACTCGACCCGGCCGGGGAATGGACCCCGGACGTGCGCACCGCGACCGGGTGGGTGAGCGAGCGACCGGTGTGGGTGTGCGTGGGCGGTGAGCCGGTGCTGCGGGTACGGTGCGTGCGCGTGCGGTTGGATCATCCGACCGGAGACGGGGACGCGGAGATCGAGATCCTGACCAACCTGCCGGAGGACGAGGCGGACGCGGTGGTGGTGGCCGTCGTGTATCGGGGGCGGTGGGCCATCGAAGGCGCGTTCCACGAGCTGACCGTGGCGCTGCGGTGCGAGGTGAACACGCTCGGGTATCCGAAGGCGGCCCTGTTCGGGTTCGCGGTGGCGGTGGTGGGGTACAACGTGCTCGCGGTGCTCAAGGCCGCAATGCGAGCGGTACACGGAGCGGACACGGTGCAGAAGGATGTATCCGGGTACTACGTGGCCTTGGAATGGGCCACCGTGTACCCGGGCATGATGATCGCCCTCCCTCCGGCCGAGTGGGTCGTGTTCGGTACCCTCTCGGCCGACCAACTGGCCCCGCAGCTTCGGGACTGGGCCGCGAAGATCAACCTGAAGAAGGTCCAGAAGGCACCGCCTCGTAAACCGACGAAACAGAAGCCCCCGCGCATCAACGACAATAGCCCGCATGTCTCGACCGCCCGGTTACTCGAAGACGAACGGAAGAGCAGCCGGACAAAAATTAAGGCACGTAAACAAGAGTAGCCCACCGTGAATGGCCTGGGTGTGCCCGACTGGCGGTTCCGACCGGTTGATTGACCCGTCGGTGCTACAAGAACCGGGGGCTACGTGAGCACCCGCACGAGCGCGTGATTTGGAAGTGAGCTGTGGAAAACGCTCATCCGGATGAGTTGCCAGCCTCCCGAACTGGCAACCCACCCGGATGGGTTCAGCGGTGTGTCTGTCCGCCCGAGTTCGCTCGCGCCGCCTCTCCCCTCAACGCGATTCGTCGGTCGGTGATCACACCGCTGCGCTGACAGGGGAACTCGTCGTGTAAGACGACCTGTCGCGATGAGGATATTATGGGTTGCGAACGTAAGGAGTCAATGCTTAATTACTACTAACAAAATTCACAATATTCACTTTGTCACCTCACGCGACGGTTCGCGTCTTTTCAGCGCGATTGTAGATCACCCCAATCGCTGTCTCGAACTCGGATGGTAAGTGGTGCCGAGTCGCACCCCGATGTGACTGGATGAAGTACCGAGAGGCAGGTAAGGCGGAAGCCTTTGATACAACCCGAGGGGCACGCGCCATTTCTTGGTGATACGCGTGGGTTCCGGCGCAGGTCGGCGTTCACTCGTCTTCGATCGTCAGGCCGCACCACGAGTTTTCCAGCTCGTCGAGCGTAACCCAAAACTCACCCGGCCCGTACCCGTCGCGCTGGCGCTCTGCGGGGATGCCGTCGTTGTTGCCGTATGGGTTCCGGACCCGCGCCGTCCCGACGGAAGGTTCGTATTCCAGTAGCCCGAAGCAGTGCTGCGGCGGAACCCAGTTCAACTTCGGCGTCGTCCACTTTCCGTCCGACCCGCCCAGCACCATCAGCCGCCGCTGCGCGGTCGCGTTCTCCAACTGGCGCCGCAGCCAGCGCCGCTTCGAGGTGATGTAGAGCGGGGCGAAGCCGGCTCCCAGGGCGTTCGTGTAGCCCGCGCGGTTGTGGCCCGTCAGCAGCCCGATGCCGAGGCCGTAAGACAGCATCCGCGGCGTCCGGGCGTCGCCCAGCTCCGCGTGCGCGGCGGCCTCCAGCGCCGCCGCGTACGGCGCGTCGTCCGCGCGGTCCGGCGTGACCGCGTGCGGCTCGCGGCCCGGGAACGTCACCACGAACGTTCGGGCCGGACCTTCTTGCAGCATACTGGTGAGCGCTTCGGGGCGCTGGAACGCCAGCCCGTCGAGGGCCGCGCGGAACCAGCAGTTGTTCCACGCGCCCTGGCGATGTGTGCGGTGGTCGATGCGCATCGCGCCACCAACAGTAGGAGGCGGAAGGGCTCACACCCGGAGCTTGATCTCTTCGAACGCGCTGGCGGACGGGGAGGCGCCGTCGCCCTCGATCACGGCGCGGACCACCTGGTCCTGGCGGAACGGCTTGAACAGCACGTGCCGCATCCCGTCGGCCCGGGCCTTCACGATGGAGTGCGCCACGTCGTACCCGAAGCCGGTGGTGAGCGCGATCGTCGCCCCGGGGGACGCGGCCTTCAGGCGGCGGTAGCACTCGTACCCGCCCAGGTCCGGCGGCTTCACCTCCTGGAAGATCGCGTCGTACCGCCCGTCCGCCGCCAGCGCGACCCCGTCGGCGCCGGTCGCGGCCGTCTCCACGGTCGCGCCGAGCCGCCCGAGCATCAGGTGCGCCGCCCGCCGGATCCGCTCGTCCGACTCCACCACCAGCACCCGCTTGCCGAGCAGCGGCTGGCTCCCCGGGGCCGGCGCGTCGGTCATGTCGCGGCCCACCTGCGCGATGCTGTCCTTCACCCGCCGCGCCGCGGTCAGGATGCGCCGCAGCCGGTCCGCGTCTTCGGGGGCGCCCCCGGCCCGCTCCAGCAGGACGCTCGCCCCGGTCAGGATCTCGTCGAGCGGCAGCGCGACCTCCTTGTTCACCGACTCGATCGACTGCCCGGCGGTGCAGAACTGCTGCGCGCTGAGCAGGTCCAGCGTGTGCAGCGCCGCCGCCACCTCCTTGCTGAACAGCTCCGTGAACTGGAGGTCGTCGGGGCCGAACCCGTCCGCCCGCGGGCTCTCGACGTTCAGCGTGCCGATCACCTCGTCCTGGAACTTCAGGGGGATGGTCATCGAGCTGCGGGCGCCGGCGGCGCCGGCGATGTAGTGCGGGTCGTGGGCCGTGTCGCGGCACAGGTAGCTGACCCCGGTGGCCGCGACGAACCCGGTCACCCCGTTGTCGGTGCGCCGCGCGTACAGCACCCGCTGCGCCGCCTCCGGCAGCATCCCGTCTTCCAGCAGGGGCTTCAGCTCGCCCGTCGAGCGGTCGAGCAGTCGCACCTCGATCGTGTCGTAGTGGAGCAGGTCGCGGATGGTGCGCCGCAGGTTCGCCTTGAGCAGCTCGACCCGGGCCTCGACGTTCATCTCGGTGAGCTGGTCGGCGTCGAGCCCGGCGAGCTCGCGGCCGGCCGTGTGGAGCGCGTCGAGCTTCTGCTGCTGGGCCACCATCGCGGTCACGTCGCGGACCACCGCGGTCAGCCCGGACACCCCGCCGTCGGGGCCGAACACCGGGCGGACGTCGATCTCCAGGAACGGCTGGTCGGCGCGGTCGGGCCGGTGGACCCGGAGGGCCGTGGCGGCCCCGCGGCGGGCCGGGCTGAGCGGGTCGGCCAGGTCGTCGGGTGCGCCCGGGGGGACGACCCGCGAGCCGACCGGGCTCTCGAGGTTCTCGATCGACACGCGGTCGCTGCCCAGCGAGTCGAGCAGCGGGCGGCCGACCGGCTCGACCGCGGCGGCGGCCCGGAACACCGGGTTGGCCCACTGCACCACGCCCAGCGGGTCGAGGATCGCGAGCCCCCGCTCGATGTGGCTGATGATGAGCTCGTCGCGGCGCACCCGGTCGATCAGCCCCGCGACCACGTCCGGCGCGGCGACGACGGCCGCGTACCCGCCGGCGCGGAGCCGCCGGGCGACCTCGCCGGCGTCGGGCGACACCGGGTCGACGTCGGCGGTCGCCGCGAGCGCGCCATCGAGTGGCCCGGCGGACGGGCCGATCAGCAACAGGCGGGGGCGCTCGGTCACAACACCTCCGGGAGCGGGCGGGTGGTGTCGAATTATAGCGACCGGCGGCGCGCACCCACAAGCAGACACGTCCGAGTTCGTCGCGCCGGCGGGCGGGCGGCCCGGATTTCGCGCCCGGCGCGGATTTCCCCGCGCCAAACGTCATACCCGGTTACCCTTCCCGCGTCCGGTAGAATAGACTTACCGCGAGGTGAACCCAATGTCGGTCACGTCGGCCACACTCCTGGAACGGCTCCGCGACCCGCGCGACGCGGACGCGTGGGGCCGGCTCGTCGACTTGTACGCCCCCCTCATACGGGTGTGGGCCGAGCGGCTCAACGTGCACGGGGCCGACGCCGACGACCTGGTCCAGGAGGTCATGGCGGTGGTGGTGCGGCGGTTCCCGGAGTTCGTTCACCCGGAGAAGCCGGGGGCGTTCCGGGGCTGGCTCCGGGCGATCGCGGCGAACTGCGCCCGCTCGATGTGGAAGGCACGCCGGGTGCGCCCCACCGTCCCGGGCGGGTCGGACTTCGGGAGCTACCTGAACCGGCTCGAGGACCCGACCGACGACTTCGCCCGCGCGTGGGAGCGGGAGCACGACCTGTTCGTGACGCGCAAGCTGCTCGACCGCATCCGCCCGGACTTCGAGACCCGCACCTGGGAGCTGTTCGGGCGGTTCGTGCTGGACGGGGTGCCCGCCGAGGAGGTGGCCGCCGAGGCCGGGGTGACCGCGAACGCGGTGTACATTGCCAAGTCGCGCGTCCTGGCCCGGCTCCGGCAGGAGGCGGGCGGGCTCCTCGGGTGAGTTCGGGGCCGCCCGCAGCATTTCGCGTTTAACCAGAAGGGCCGTTCGCGCCCCGCACGAACGGTACAAAATTCGCCGATTATCCGCCGAGCGACGGCCCGAAACGCTGACAGGTGGTCCGGATCACGTGCCATCTTTTGATCGAACGTCGAGCGCCCAACCGTTCGAGGTTCCCGGGCCGAGCGCCGCCGGCGCCCGGGACCGCCAACGCGCCCCTGATCGATGAGGTTCGAGCTGATGCCCCACCGCTGCCCCACAACGGAAACGCTGGCTGCGTTCGTCCGGGGGGACCTGCCGCCCGACGAACTGGGCGCGGTCGCCGACCACGTGGACGGGTGCGCGGCGTGCGGCCGGGCGCTACAGTTCGTACCGGAAGACTCGCTCGCGGGCCTAGCCCGCGCCGCCGTCGCCGCGGACACGGTGCCCCGGTCGGCGGGCGGCGCGACGGCCATCGCCCCGGGCGCGCCGGCGAGCGCCCCCGAGGGGTTCGCGGACCACCCGCGGTACCGGATCGTCGGCCGGCTCGGGGCCGGCGGCATGGGCACCGTGTACAAGGCCGAAGACCTGTGGATGGGGCGGGTCATCGCGCTCAAGATCGTGTCGCCCCACCTCACCGCCAAGGCGTCGGCGATCGAGCGGTTCCGGAAGGAGATCCGGGTCGCCGCCCAGCTCAACGACCCGCGCATGGTCATCGCCCACGACACCGGCGAGGCCGGCGGGTGCCAGTTCCTCGTGATGGAGTACGTGGACGGGTTCAGCCTGGACCGGCTGGTCGCCAGGAAGGGGCCGCTCCCGGTCCACACCGCGTGCGCGCTCACCCGGTCCGCGGCCCTCGGGCTCCAGCACGCGGCCGAGAAGGGGATGGTCCACCGGGACATCAAGCCCCAGAACCTGATGGTCACGCGCAAGGGGCAGCTTAAAATCCTGGACTTCGGGCTGGCGCGGTTCGCGCACTCGGAGGCCGACGAGGGCGGGGCGGGCGGGCGGCTGCCGTTCGGGGCCGGCAAGGCGCTGGGCGGCGAGGGGCTGACGAACCCGCACATGCTGATGGGCACCCCGGACTACCTGTCGCCCGAGCAGGCCAAGAACTCGCACGACGTGGACCACCGCAGCGACATCTACTCGCTCGGCTGCACGCTGTACTTCCTGCTCACCGGGGTCCCCCCGTTCGGAGGCGCCGAGGCGCTACTGGACAAGCTCCTGGCTCACACCCACGAGGCGCCCCCGTCGCCGTGCGACGTGCGGCCCGAGGTGCCCGCCGGGCTCGACTCGATCCTGAACCGGATGATGGCGAAGCGCCCCGAGGAGCGGTACCAGACGGCCGCCGAGGTGGCCGCCGCGCTGCTCCCGTTCACCCGGGCCGACGTGGCCCGCGAGCCCGTCTTCGAGGTGGTCGATGCGGTCGTGGTGGCGCCCGCGCGGGCCGCGAGCATCGCCCTCTCGGGGCCGCTGTCCGACACGACCCCGGCCGCGCAGCAGCGGACCCTGATCGACACCCCGGCCCGCCCGCGGCGGCCGCGCAAGAAGAAGCCGACGTGGTGGAAGCGGCGCAAGGGCACCGTGGTCACCGGCACGCTGGCGGCCGTGCTGCTGCTCGTCGGCGGCGCGGTTGCCAACACGGTCCGGAAGAAGCTGGCGGACCCGGCGCCCGACACGACCGCTGCGCTGAAACCGGCCGCAGGCGACGCGCCGCCCCGGGCGGCCGATGCGCAGCCCCGGCCCGATGTCCGGAACGAAAAAACAGACAAAATCGACCAGGGCGAAAAGCCCGACAAGCCCAGGGACGAGAAACCGCCGGCTCCCCCGACGCCGGTTCCGCCGCTGGTGATCGCTCCGCAAAAGAGGCCGCAGGTCCTGTACGTGCTCCCGAGCGACGGGGTCAGCCTGAAGGAGTTCGGTGAGGTGCGGGACCACCTCGTGAAGAACGGCGTCACGGTCGTGACCGCGTCGTTCTCGGGCGATCTGGCCCGGCCGGGGCGGCGGCCGGCCGCGCCGCCTCTTCCCCCCGTTCCCGTCGACAAGGCGCTCCGGGCGGAAATGGACCTCTCCGACTTCGCCGCGGTGCTCTTCTGTGGCGACCGGGTGGATGAGTACGTGCCCGGCGGGCGCGGCGCGCAAGCGGCGGGCGCGGTGATTCAGCGGATGCAGGCGACCGGTAAACCGGTGGGCGCCATCGCCTCGGGGCTGGCGGTACTCGCCACGCACGGGACGCTCAAAGGTAAACGTGCGGCGCACAGTTGGCCCCTCGTGAGCACTTACCCCAACGGACACTGGGACAAGTTGAACATTAACTGGGAACGAGGAGAGAAGGGGCGGGTGGTGGTGGACGACAAGATCGTGACCGCCGGCGGGCCGCGCGAGGCCGCCGAGTTCGCCGACGCCGTGCTCAAGCTGATCGGCGAGAAGTAAAGCGGCCCAGGGACATGTTTGCGCGCTGGGCTGCGCGAGTGCTTGTTTCGCTGTAAGCGTTCATGCGCCAAGCATGGAACGCCGGAAGAACTCCCAAATCATTTCGGTGGCGCGGACCGCGGTCGAGGGCGGGCCGGCGAGCCGCGGGTTCAGCAGCGCCCGGCCGCCGGGCCAGTGGTGCCCGAGCCCTTCAATCGTTACCGCGTCGAACGTGACCGGGCCGGGGTACGTGTCTACCCGGACCGCCGGATCGTCGCTCCGGACGACCGGTGCGGCCGCACACCCGAGCGCCTGCGCCCAGCGTTCGAGCGTGTCGGTGACCGGCGGCCGCCGCACGAGGCGCTGGTTCCAGGGCAAGCGCACGTCCCCGCCGCGGAGCGGGATCAGCAGGTCTCGTGTGCCGACTGTGTAGAGCGTGGGCACCGGGCGCAAAAGTTGCAGGTCACCAACCCAACAGTAACCGGCGACCGGCGCGATCGCGGCCACCCGATCGGCGGCCTCAGCGGCCAACCGGAACGCCATTCCGGCGCCGTTCGAGAACCCTGTTACAAACACGTGCCGCGGATCGACTTCGTAACGAACGGCCGCGTCATCGATAACCGCGGTCAGAAACTCGACGTCGTTTTGTTGTGGCTGTTGGAACAGCGGCGGCGAGCCGTCGTTCCACCGCGGCGGGTTTGTGAGGAAGGTGGGCGGTGCCGCCGGGTCGGGCGGGAGTGCCTCCGGCACCGCAAGCGCAAAACCTTCCTGGCGAGCGAGTTCGGACCAACCAGTTTCCCGATCGGCCCACTCCGCCGTTCCGCCGGTGCCGGTCAGGAAGACCACGAGAGGGGCGCCCGGGGCAGCCGGGAAAATGAGCCATTCCCGAGAAAATCCGCCGATTTCTGACTGATTTCGTTCCACCAGGGCGTTTTAGTGAGTGCCGTCTGAGTCGGAAGGGGATTCGCTCACAGACCAGACTTCAGAAGTGTGCCAAATTGCGCCACCTGGAGCCAGTTGCGCGGAAAAATGAGGGGCGCCGTTTGCGCCCGAATGCAACTGGTGAAGGGCGGAAAAGTTTGCCGTGCGATTCCGCGCCCGGGTGCGGATGGTCGGGTATAATAGAGAGCCCCTGATTTCAGGGGATTCTACGCACGCGGTGAACCTTTCGTTTGCCGAATGCGTCGAACTAAGGGCGGGAACTCCCGCCGTGACCGGAACTGTTTTCTCGCGCGGGTCGGCCAGGAACCTCCGACCCGGGGCACCCCCTCACGACACCAACGACCCTGACACGGGCGCCGACCCGGGGCACATGCTCCGGCGGCCCGTACCGCGACGCGAACGACCCTGGCGAGCTACAACGCGGTCTCGAGCCCCGAGGGTGGAGAGCGAACAGGAACATGAACCGGATGACGCACAACGACGGCTTCACCGACCGCCCGGACGACGAGACCCGCGAGGATCTCGACGAGAAGGCCCACGGGCGCGACGAGGACGAGGACGACCTGGCCGACGAGTCCGACGAGGACGAGGACACCGCGCTCGAACCGGCCCGCGGGGAGGACGAGGGCGCCGCGGAGGACGAGTACGCGAGCGGCCCGGACGACGCGCTCGGGCTGTACCTGCGCCAGATGGGCTCCATCCCGTTGCTGAACCGCGAGAAGGAACTGGCGCTCGCCAAGCGGCTGGAGCACCACCGCAACCGCTTCCGCGCCGCGGCCCTGCTGTGCCCGCGGCTGCTGGACCGGGCGCGGGAGAAGTTCGAGCAGATCGCCGCCGGGCAAACGCCGATCGATCCCAACATCGACGCCTACTCGTCGGCCGACCTGCGGCTCACCCGCGCGCAGATCCACGCCCGCCTCGCGACCGACCTGCCGACCCTCGGCGTGCTCCTCCAGCAGGACGCCGAGGTGTTCGCCGCCGGCGCCCGGGACGAGTATCGGGGCTCCCGCAGCGACTGGCAGCGGGACCGGTTCCTGCGGCTCGCGAAGTGCCGCCGGCTGGTCCACGAGCTGTCGCCGCGCACGGAGATCCTGGAGCGCTGGACGGACGAGCTGAACGACCTGGCCGATGAACTGAAGCATTTGGCGATCGCGCACGCTGCGGCGGCCTCGCCTGCGGACCGCGCCCGGCTCGGCCGGCAGCTCCGCGACGCCGAGTGCCGCGCCTGCATGACCGCCGACGAACTGGCCGCGCTGGTCCGGGTGCTCCGTAAGCGCCGGCTGGCCTATCAGGCGGTGCGCAAGGAACTGGCCGAGGCGAACCTGCGGCTGGTGGTGTCGATCGCGAAGAACTACCGCAACCGCGGGCTGCCGTTCTCGGACCTGATCCAGGAGGGCAACCGCGGGCTGATGCGGGCCGTCGACAAGTACGAGTGGCGGCTGGAGTTCAAGTTCGGCACCTACGCGACGTGGTGGGTGCGGCAGGGCATCACCCGGGCGCTGCACGACAACGCCCGCACCGTGCGCGTGCCGTGCCACCAGATCAGCCTGCTGTCGCGCATGGAGAAGTTGCGCGGCGAACTGACGGTAGCGACCGGCCGCGAGCCCACCTCCGAGGAACTGGCGGAGGCGCTGGGGGTGAAGCCCGAGGAGGCGCGGAGCCTGCGCATCGTCGGCCGGCACCCGGTCAGCCTGAACGACTCGGTGGGCGGAGATGGGGAGCGTGCGCTGGAGGACTTCCTCAGCGACACGCACATCTCCCCGCCCGGCGAGCACGTGGACGCGAACCTGTTGAAGGAACGCATCGGCGAGGTGCTGAAGAGCCTTGCGCCGCGTGAGCGTGAGGTGATCGAGCTGCGGTTCGGGCTGAAGGACGGCACCCCGAAGACGCTCGACGAGGTGGCGAAGCAGTACGGGATCACCCGCGAGCGCATCCGCCAGATCGAGGCCCGCGGCCTGTTGAAGCTGCGCCAGCCGACCCGCTCCTGCCGGCTCGAAGAGTTCGCTGACGCCGACGAAGAGTAAAGCGATCTGTGTTTTCCGCGCCGCCGGCCGGTCCCTTCAGAGAAGGGACCGGCCGGCGGCGTTTGGTAGTCACGCTCTCGCCGGGGGCTCTCACCCCCGGGGCCGCGCTTGCGTCGCGCAGCACCCGTCTGCTGACGCAGGCGGTTCGACCGGTTACGTTCGGTCCCTGAGCCCTGGAAGGGCGACCGTTGGTAACGAGAGGTTACTTCGCCCCCGCTCGCCTTTGGTGCGGTCGCGCCCGACAATGCCTCCTCCCGCACGACGCACACAGGGACGCGGCATGACCGAGCCGGTACTGGCCACCGAGAACCTGACCAAAGACTACGGCTCGTTCCGCGCGCTCCGCGCGCTCACGCTGTCGGTGCAACCCGGCGAGGTGGTGGGGCTGCTCGGCCCGAACGGGTCCGGCAAGTCCACCGCGCTGCGGCTCATGCTCGGCTTCATTCGGCCCACCGCGGGCCGCGCTACCCTCGCGGGTTTCGACTGTTGGTCCCAGAGCGTCGAGGCACGCAAGCGGGTCGCGTACCTGCCCGGCGAACTGCGGCTCTACGAGACGATGACCGGGCGCCGGCTCGTCTCGTTCCTCGCCCGGCTCCGCGGCGACACGGCCGGGCCGGAAGTCGAGGCGCTGGCCAAGAAGCTGGACATCGACATCGACCGGCCGCTGACGCAGATGTCGAGCGGGATGAAGCGCAAGGTCGCGCTGCTCGCGGTGCTCGTGCCCCGGGTGCCGCTCATCATCCTGGACGAGCCGACCAACACGCTCGACCCCACCATGCGTGACGAACTGTTGGACCAGTTGAAGTCGGCCAAAGCCCGTGGCCAGGCGGTGCTGTTCTCGTCGCACGTGCTGCAAGAGGTGGAAGCGGTGTGCGACCGGGTGGCGGTGCTGCGCCGGGGCGAGCTGGTCCACGTGCAGCACATGAGCGAGTTGCGCGAGGGCCGCGCGGTCCGCGCGCGGCTCACCGGTCCGGCCCCGGCGCGCGGCCCCGGCGGTACGGAACTCGGTCCCGACGAGCTGACCGGCGACGGGCGGTTGCAGCTCACGTTCCGCGGCCCGCTGCCGGTCCTACTGGAGTGGCTCGCGAACCAACCGCTCACGGACCTCGTCGTCGAGCCGCAAGGGCTGACGCCGATCTACAAGAAGTACCACGGGTGAGGTCGGCGCCGCGAGGCGTGGAGGTGTGGTTCTGGTCTTGAGCGTGGCCGCTCGCTCCCCGAGCGGTGCTTCGGGAATCGGATCGGCCATGTGGTGCGTCCGGTGCGGCGTCGCAGCCGCCGTCTTGAAGTGGTGATTTCAGCCCTGTGGGTCGCGCGAGGCGCTATGACGTTCATTCTCGTTCGCAAGCTGCTGCGCGACGCGCGGGCCGCGCTGATCGTGGTGTGCCTGCTGCTGTTCGTGTTCGCCGCCTTCTGGGTGAAGATCACCCAGCGCGTCACGACGCAGATCGTTCCGGTGGCCCGGCTGGTGTCGCAGCCGTTCGGCAACGAGAAGACGCTGGAGAAGGTGTTCGTCCGCGGGCCGAGCAAGGTGTCGCAGGCGGCACTCGGCTGGGGCGAGGTGAACTTCAACCAGCCGGTCGACTTCCTGGCCATCGGCCTGCTGCACCCGGTGGTGCTGGTCGTGTGCCTCGTGTGGGGGGTGGGCCGGGCGGCCGGGGCGGTCGCGGGCGAGTTGGACCGGGGGACGATGGAACTGCTGCTCTCGCAACCGGTGCCGCGACACCAACTCGTCCTCGCGCACCTCGCGGTCGATGCGGTGGTGCTGCCGCTGCTGTGCCTGAGCTTCTTCGCGGGCACGCAGTTCGGGCTGTGGGCGGCGGGCGACTTCGTGCCCGATTACGCCCTGCTCGACGAGGCCGCCAAGGAGTCGCCGAAGCTCGCGTCGCTGCTCGACCTGATCCCGCTCGACCGCACCCCGCTCGCCGTGAACGCGCAGGGCGAACTCCTCGGGCTGGTGAACACGCTCGGGCTGCTGTTCGCCATTAGTGGGATGACGCTGGCGCTCTCCGCCCTGGGCCGCAGCCGGTGGCGGGTGATCGGCTATGCGGTGCTGGTACTGGTCGTGATGTTCCTGGCGAACACGATCGGCCAGTTGTGGGAGCCGGCGGGCTGGGTGCGGCCGTTCACGCTGTTCTACTACTACCAGCCGCAGCGCGCGATGATCGAGGGGGCGTGGTGCGTCGACCTGGGCAAGACGTGGGAACTCGGCCGCCCGGTGCCGGTGCCGGCGGTCGGGGTGCTGCTGGCGGTCGGGGCGGCCGGGTACGCGCTGGCGCTGCGGGCCTTCACCCGGCGCGACCTGCCGGCCCCGCTGTGATCCGCGGCCGTTCAATCGCGCCGGAGGGGCGTGCGGTCCCCGGCGTGTGGCCCGCTCACGGAGCGGCTGCGCAACGGCCGGTGCTGCAATCCGTAACAGCGATCTGACACCCGAGGCACCGCTCGCAGAGCGAGCGGGCGGCATTGCACACGGCACCGGTTGCGTTCCCCCGCAGCCGCGACCCCACACTCACTTCTTGGTCTTGAACACCAGCAGGTACGGGACCGCCGAGCGGTCGTCGGCGTCTTTGAAGTTTCCGAACTTCTCGCTGTTCACCCAGATCGCATAGGTCTTGCCGGGTTCCAGTTTCACCGGCAGCACGCAGGTCCGCTTGTCCGCGAGGTACTTTGGTTTGCCGTCCAGCTTCGGGAAGCTCTCCTCGGACACGGTGGCCCACGACCAGGATTTGTCCTGCATGTCCTTGCTGAACGTGACCCGAATTTCGGTCACCTTCGGATCGACCTCTCCGGCCCCGGCTTCGGGAACCGTCTTCACGACCACTGGGGGAACGGAACCGAGGGTCACGTCGTCCGCCCGTGCGGCGGTCCCGCCGAGACCGCTCGCCAGAGCCACAAGGATAGCCGTCACGCAATTCATGTGGTTGCACCTCCGCCGGCCGGCAAGCGGGGCGCTTGCCGGTCCGGCCGCTACTGAAACGACGGCGCACGCCCCCCAATTCAGCCAACGCCCCTTAAGCAGGCGGGTGTAGCGTGTTGGGTTCCGCAAGTGATGTTATCTCGGCCAGCGTCAACTTGAAGCTACTGGAATCGATCCGACTCCGGCCGGTACCGGATCGCGTTGCCCGGCGCGTGAAAAAGCCCCTTCCACTTGGAGGGGGCCTCGCGTTCGCGAATCGGCTGTGCGGTGGATAAAGCTGGGGCGATTGGCCGAAGCGAGACGAACTTGAAAGTACTGTTGCGGCTACGGGCCGTCAAAAAGCGGCCACTCGCGGTCCGTCCGCGGCCTTGGCCCCACCACAGGCGCGGGGCCAAGGCCGCGGGCCGACCGCTTCATACTACTTCTTGATCTCCCACACCTTCACGGTGCCGTCGCGCCCGCCGGCGGCGAGCGTCGTGCCGTCCCGGGCGAACCGGACCACGTGGTACGCCGTCGGGCCGTGGAAGGAGAACACCTCGGCGCCGGTCTCCACGTCCCACACCTTCACGAACCCGTCGGACCCGGCACTGGCGACCCACTTCCCGTTGTTCCCGAAACTCACCGACCAGGCGTCGAGGTCGTGGGCCTTGATCGGCTGGAGCTGCGTGCCGTTGACCGCGTCCCAGATGCGGACGTAACCGTCCCACCCGGCGCTGGCGATCCGCGACCCGTCGGGGCTGAACACCACCGAATACACCCCGCCTTTGTGCTGGGCCAGGTCCACCGACTCCACCGCCCCCTCACCGTTGATCCAGTTCACGTTCTTCAGGTTCCACACTTTCACCTTGCCGTCCGAGCCGGCACTCGCGAGCTGGGTGCCGTCCGGGTTGTACGCCACCGAGTGGACGGTGCCGCGGTGCTGGAGCTTCACCACCGCGATGTTGTTCGCCCAGTCCCAGATCTTGACCTGCGAGTTCCGGCTCCCGGTCGCGAGGTACTTCCCGTTCGGGCTGAAGGCCGCGGTTTTGGTCGAGGTCGATTCGGGGAACGAGAACTCGGGCCGCTGCACGTTTTGCAGGTTCCAGAAGGTGACCGCCGAGTCGTCGGACGCCACCATCAGGTACTTACACTTCAGGCACGCGTCCGCGGCCCAGATGTTCCCGCTGTTGCCGTCCGGGTGGTTCAGCTCGTTCCGCACCGTCCCCCGCTGCCAGTCCCAGATTTTGACCGTGCCGGACTCCATGCCCATCACGAGCTGGTTGTTGTCCAGGAACGTGATGGCCCACACCGCCCCGGACTCGCCCCGGAGGACGATTTTCGGCTCGGGGTTCGTGGTCGTCCGGCGGGCCGCGCCGCTGGCCACGTCGATGCCGCGGAGCGTAACGAGCTGCGTCAGGTCGGCCGCGACCGGCGCCGGCGCAACGAGGTCCGGCGGAAGAACCGGTTCGGCGTTCACGGGCTTGCCGTTCCCACCCAGCGAGAACCAGAGTGCGCCGACCGCGATGGCGCCGAGCGCCGACCCGCCGGCCCACGCCTTCGACCGGTGCGCGACCGCCTTCCAGCAGATCGGTTGCCTCCGCAGCCGGGTGCTGGAGCGCGACCCCGCGCACACCTCGGCCGGCACGTCGAGCGGCGAGAGCATGTGCATCTCGGCCAGCCCCTCGGCGAACACCTCCGCCACCTCGGCGGCGCTCTGGAACCGCTCCGCGGGCTCTTTCTGGAGGAGCCGGTCCACGGCGTCGGACAGCCACTTCGGGATGTCGGGGTTGATCCGCACCAGCGGCATCTGCGTCTCGTCCGAGACGCGCCGCAGCACCGCCAGCGGGGTCTTCGCGTCGAACGGGGCGACGCCCGTGGCCGCTTCGTACAGCACCGTCCCGAGCGAGAACAGGTCGGCCCGGGTGTCCACCGGCTCGCCCCGGGCCTGCTCGGGGGCCATGTACAGCGGCGACCCGGCCACGAACCCGGTGCGGGTGAGCTTCACGTCCTCCGCCGCCCGCGCGAGACCGAAGTCGGTCAGCTTCACGCGGTCGACGGGCGCTTCGAGCAGAATGTTGCCGGGCTTGATGTCGCGGTGGATGAGCCCGCCGGCGTGCGCGGCCGCGAGCCCCGCCGCCGCCTGCATCCCGAGCCGCGCGACCTCCCCGGCGGACAGCTTGCCGCCCCGCTTGATGCGCTGCTCGAGCGACTCGCCCTGGATCAACTGCATCACGAGGTACGGGAGCCCCGACGGCTCGTCCTCGTTGACCTGGTGGACCGCGACGAGGTTGTCGTGGGTGACCGCCGCGGCGGCGCGGGCCTCGCGGCAGAACCGCTGCCGCGCGACCTCGTTGTTGGCCAGTTGCGGGTCGATCACCTTGATGGCGACGTTGCGGTCGAGGGACGGGTCGTAGGCCTGGAGCACCACGCCCATCCCGCCCCGGCCGACGACCCGAACGATCTCGAACTGCGCGAGCTTGCCGAGCTGGTCCGCCTTGTCCGGCGGTTGGAGGAACTCGAGCTTGAGGTCGTTTTCCGGCGCGGGGGTGTCGGCCAGGCCACCGGTCGCGAAAAACGCCGTGCGGCGCAGCTCGTCTTCGGCGTCGCGCAGCGCACGCCAGTACGCGGAGTTCTGGGCCGGGGTCTCTTGAGTGGCCTCGCGGAGGTGCTCGGCGAGGTCGGTCCCGGAGCCGGTGAGGCTGTCGAGCCGCTTCTGACAGTCGGGGCACGCCCCGACGTGGTCGCACAGCGCCGACGAGCGGGCCTCGGTGCAGCGCCCGTGCATGAGCCGTTGCAGCTCGCTCAGCGGCGGGCACTCGGTGGTGGTCGTCACTTCGTGAGTCATGGAAGTTAGTTCCCGGTTCCGGGCCACGTTCCAAGTTGTAGAGTCGTGAAGGTGCCGTTCCGGTTCGGAACTAACTCTCTTCGGCAATCATCTTCTGCACTTCGTCGCGGAGCCGCGCGAGCACGCGGCTCTTGGCCACGTACACCGCCCCGGAACTCATTTTAAGGCCGGTCCCGACCTCCGCGGCACTCTTTCCCTCGACCGCCGTCTGCCAGAACGCCGCCCACGTGTTCGGCTGAAACTCGCTCCGGACCAGTTCCATCGCGCGGGCACTCAGCCCGCGCTGGTACTCTTTTTCCCAATCGGCGTCGGGACCTTCCTCTTCGCGCGCCGGCGTGGCGTCGAGTCGCTCCTGGGCGTCCGCGTCGCCGGTGCCGCGCGGCCGGTTCTTCTGACTGCTCAGGAAGTTGTAAATCTTGTTCCGCGTGACCGTGTACAACCATCCGCGGAAGGTCCCGCGTTTCGGGTCGTACTCCATGCGGTGGGCGTTCCGGGCCACGCTCCGCATCACATCCTGCATGAGGTCCGCGGCGTCGGCGTCCTGTAGCCCGCGGTTCCGCGCGAACCGGTACACAACCGGGCCGTACAACTGAACGAACTCGCTCCACGCCCCGGTGTCGCGCCCGTCCTTGAGACGGGCGAGCAACGTGACCCGCGTGAGCGGCGGCTCGGACATTCGTAGGCTTCCCAACAGGTGATACCAGTTCCGCGAGCGGCCGCTTACGCGCCGGTAGAGGGAACCGCTTGCGGAGAGGATTGCACTAAATCAGTCCTCATTTTACGTGCCGGGGCAAACGTTTGCGATGGCCGCAGTCGTCGGCTCCACTTTTGCAACCCATCGTTTCCCCCAATGCGACCCCGCCCGCGGAGTTAAGTCATGATTGCACGTGCAGTTGCGATTGTCCTGCTCGCGACCGTTGTTACCAGTGCGGTTCTGGCCGAAGATAAGGACCCCACCACCAAAGTAACCGGAACCGTCATCATCCCGAAGGACGTCGCATCGTTCGACAACCGGGTGGTGGAGTTACGGCTGTACGGCATCAACAAGCAGCTCGCGGATAAGTCGGCGGACCTGATCGAGAAGATCGAGTTGAAGGATTTTAGCCACGTAACGGGCAAGGAAACGAAGAAAGCCTTCACCGTCGGCGCGAAGGGCAAATTGGACCCGAATGCCCGCTATTACGTCACTGCGTTCGTGCTGAAAGGCGACGAACGCACCCATTTAGGGCAGGCGGACCACGCCAAGGAGCCGTTCAACAAGGTGCTGACCGACGGTCACCCGCGTGAGGTCACAATCCGCTTCAAGGAGTTCGGCAAGAAGTAGCACCGGTGCGCCCGCCGCTTTGCCCCGCGCCCGGTCGCCGAGCTCGCGCGTTACACCGGATTCGGTCACTCCACGTCGCCGGGCACCAAACGCTCGACTTCGTGGGCCTCGGTGGGCGTGGGCACGTCCAGTTTGTCGAACAACCGCTCCCAGACGCGTTCGGGCACGCGCTTCACGCGCCCCGTGTTCCGCTGTCGGACCAGCGGAATTGGCGGTTCCAAGTACACCACCTTCACCCGCGCCTTGTACGCGATACTGAGATCAATGACTTTGCCACGCAGGACGCGCGACACGTTGGTCGCGTTCCACACGAACGATTCACCGCGCCGCAACAGACCCTTCGCGCGATCGTAGGCCGCGGCGACCACTTCGCTCTGGTTGTCGCCCGGGTCCACGTCCAGTTCGCGCCGGATGTCGTCGAGCGAAATCACCTCCCGGTCGCCGGCGTGTTCGGCCACCCAGGTGTCTTTTCCGCTACCCGGCAACCCGCTCAGCACCGTCACTTCGCACTTCGTGTCGTCGTACAGGTGAAGGGTCGGGTGCTCGCCCGGCGTGCGAAAGTAATGGACGCGGGAGTGATCGTTGGCGAACGCGCGGGGACCGTCCCAGCACTCGCACTCGGTGCAGAAATCGGGGAACAGCGCGACCCGCGTGCGCGTGTCGTCTTCCTTTTTCACAACGCGCCCGCGGTGGTCGGCTTCGGCGAGGATCGTGAGCAGGTCCATCCGCGTGGTCAGGCTGGTCAGGATTACTGCCCGCTGCGGGTCCGGCTTTTCGAGGTAGTTGGCCGGCAACCCGTGCCACCGGACGAGCGCCAGCACCTGTTCGCGGATCTCGAACGGCGTTCCGAGCGGGGCGAACGTTTCGTCGTCGGTGAGGATGCGGCGCGCCTTGTACACGCCCTTCACCGCGTGGCCGGGCGAGCGCACGCGCCCGTCTTCTTCGACCTTCGTGCATTCGGGTTTCGAGATGTCGTGCAGGAGCGTGCCCGCGAAAACGATGTGCCGGTCCTGCTCCGAAAGCTCACGGAACTCGGGCAGCGCCGCGAGTTCCGTGAGCACCATACCGAGGTGCGTGAGGACGTCACCCTCTGCGTGGAAAATGGGGTCCTGAGGACACTCGGCGAGCGGCTCCAGCCACGGGTACCGTTCGCAGAGGGCGGACAAATCCACTCGCCACTCGGGCGGTTCCGGGCAACCCGGGATGTGCCAGATACCGCTCATGACATCCACCTCGCGAGAAATAACGCGCTCTGAACGGAGGGCGCAACCCCGCGAAGGTTCACCGCGCCTAAAATCCGGTTGTGATCCAGATTCAGAACTTATCGATCCGTCAGGGCACGTTCGCGCTGTTCGGTGTGTCGCTGGAAGTGCCGCCGGGCCGCTACGCGGTGTTAATGGGCCGCAGCGGGTGCGGAAAAACCACGCTCCTCGAAACGATCGCCGGTCTGCGTGCCCCGCACGCGGGCACGATCGCGCTCGCCGGGCGCGACGTAACGCGGTTGCGCCCGGCGGCGCGGCACGTCGGGTACGTCCCGCAAGACGGCGTGCTCTTCTCGACCATGACCGTGCGCCAGAACATCGGCTTCGCGCTGGACGTTCGCGGCGCCCCCCTGGTCGACACCGCAAGGCGTGTGGCGGAACTGGCCGATTGGCTCGAAGTGACGCACCTGCTGGACCGCTACCCACGGTTCTTGAGCGGGGGCGAGAAGAACCGCGTCGCGCTCGGCCGGGCGCTCGCGAACCGGCCGCCGGTGCTGCTGCTCGACGAGCCGCTCGCGTCGCTCGACGACGACACCCGCGACCACCTCGTCACCGTACTCGCGCGGCTCCGTGAGCGGCGTGAAGTGACCGTGCTGCACGTCACGCACAACCGCTCGGAAGCGGACCGGCTCGCAGACGTGGTGTTCCGCCTCGACGGCGGAACGGTACTGGAAACGAGCGGCTAAAATGAACGGCCGCAAAGAAGCACACGAGGCGCAAGCAAGAGAAGATGCGGGGGCGATCGCGCTTCTCGTTTTGTGCCGTCTGTGCTTCTTTGCGGCCGTTCTCTGCAACCCGACAGGTCAGTTCGGTACCACCTCGAACACCAATTCGGGCGCGTACCGGCGGCTGATCGCAGCAGCCACTTCGCTCCGCAGGAACCCGGCCGCTCGCGCCAGGGCTTCCACGGCGTGTTGAGCGATCACGTCCGGCGGAACCGCGACCAGCACTCGTAACCGCCCCGAGTGCGGAGCCGGTTCGACCCCCACCACGCTCGTCGCTTGGATCACGGGATCACGGGCTGCCGCGAACGCGCCGTCCAGCGCCTGGCGCACTTGCGTACAGAGCTGCTTTTCCTTGCGACTGGCCTGCTTCGGCGCGTTCCACGGCTTCGCGTGGAAGTCCTTTGGATCGGTGCCGTCTTCGGGGCTGATGTCATCTGCAAGGTGGCGGAACTGGTCCGCCTTCTGTCGCCGCCTGCTCATGAGAGCCTTCTCGGAAGGAAATTGAGAGATCGGAACGCCATGCCGACGAGGAGACGAATGCACGCATGGGTTGGCCCTCCTTCCGAGGAATTCCCGGCGCTCTGCGCCCGGGGTTCTTTGAAAGACGTGTGGGAAGCGAAGAGGTTCGCGGCGCGCCGGGGTGTCGCGCCGCGAATACAACAACCCGCGACCCTCCCCAGTGCGGACATGAAGGAAGTAAGCGATGAAACCGCGTCTGTTCACGCCCGGCCCGACCCCGGTCCCCGAGGAAACGCTGCTGGAACTCGCGAAGCCGGTAACGTACCACCGGTCCTCGGAGGCAAAGGCGATCCTCGGAGAGGTGACCGAAGACCTCAAGTACGTGTTCCAGACCGCGCAGCCGGTCTTCACGCTGACTTGCTCGGGCACGGGCGGGATGGAGGCGGCGGTCAGTAACACGCTGGCGGCGGGCGAGAAGGCGATTCTTTGCACCGCCGGGCGCTGGGGCGAGCGGTGGCGCGGCGTCTTGAAGGCGTTCGCGGCCAACATCGTCGCCGTGGAAGTGCCTTACGGCCAAGCCGTCACCCCGGAGATGCTGGAGAACGCGCTCAAGGCGAACCCGGACGCGAAGGTGGTGTTCTCCACCCTGAGCGAAACCAGCACCGGCGTCGGGCACGACCTCGAAGGCTACGGGAAAGTGGTCGCCAAGACCGACGCGCTGCTCGCGGTGGACGGGATCAGCGGCGTCGGCGCGATGGAGTGCCGGATGGACGCCTGGGGCCTCGACATCGTCGTCACCGGCTCGCAGAAGGCGCTCATGATGCCCCCCGGTCTGGCCTTCATCTCGCTGAGCGAGAAGGCGTGGAAGAAGGTGGACGCCACGCCCGTCCGGAGCTTCTACCTGGACGTCCGGCGCTACAAGAAATCGTTGGCGGAGAGCGACACGCCGTTCACCCCGGGTAACACGCTGATCAAAGCCCAGCGTGCGAGCCTGAAGCGCATCCGGGCAGAGGGCATCGAGAACCTGTGGGCGCGCCACAACCGGATCGCGGCGGCGTGCCGCGCCGGGGTTCAGGCGATGGGGCTGAAACTCTTCGCCGAGCGCCCCAACAGCGCCCTGACCGTCATCAAGGTGCCGGAGGGCGTTGACGGCAGCGGCACCCTGAAGACGCTGGAGAAGAAGTACGGCTACAAGTGGGCCGACGGCCAGGACGCGATGAAGGGGCAGATCTGGCGGCTGTCGCACATGGGCTACACGGACGCCTTCGACGTGCTCGGCGCGCTGAGCGCGCTGGAACTGGTGCTGTCCGAAGCCGGGTTCAAACTGGAGGTCGGCGCCGGCGTGGCCGCGTTCCAGAAGGCCTACGCCGCTGGGAAGTGACCGTGGCGCCGAACGCTTGAATTTCGACCCACGGGCGCCCGCCGATGGCCGACGAACAACTCAAGCGCTTCGGTACGACCGCCGAGTCAGCGGAACGGCTCGCACAGCAGGCCGCAGCGGCCGAAACGGTACTCGGTATTCACGGCGTTTCGGTGACGGCACGCGATACGAATGCCCCGGCCGGGGTCGCTCCCCGGTCGGAAGTCGAAAAGCACTTCCCGGTACACAACACGCCTTCGCGCAGAGACCCGCAGCACCGAACGGTAGAATTACCGAAGCCGGTAACGCCGGAGGTTGCGGACCGATTCAACAGGCTTTTCGGCCGGAGCGAGTGACATGGAAACCGCCACACGACCTAAGAACTTCGTTGAAGGTGAAAATTACCCCTCGCCGGTCACGCACGTCATCGGGCTGGATTACTGCGACGGTCTTGTTTCCGGTCTGCTGAAAACGGTTGACGGCTCGGCTTACACGTTCGAGATGGTCGAAGAGGAGCGCAACCCGGACGGTCTCGACTTCCGCACATACGAGCTGACGCCGCTGCCCGCCGACACGTTCGACCAGGTCACAGAGTTGCTCGAACGGCACCTCGGCCCGCGGCGGCCGTACTGGGTACCGGTCTGGACGTTCCCGTCCGGTGACGCGCAAGCCGCAACGGAAGCGGCCCTCGATCGTGCGCTCGTCGCGAACGGTAAACCGTCTTGGCGAGTTGCTGCGACCGATCTCACCGAGACGGTTTCCGCGGCGCACACGAGTTGACGTGCAATGCCCCTCGTCTTCGAACCCTACCCCGAGCAGGTTAAGGTGTGGCCCAAGGACGGCCGTCACATTCTCGCGCAGTTCGACCACGACAGCGTCGTCGTGTACCAGGCGTACAGCCCCGCCATCGGCCGGTACGCGATCGAGCACGGGCGCTTCGGCGGTGCCTTCAGCTTCGAGCGCATGAGCTGGATCAAGCCGAACTTCCTGTGGATGATGTACCGCTCCGGTTGGGGCACGAAAGAAAACCAGGAAGTCACCCTCGCGCTCCGGTTGCGGCGGGCCTTCTTTGAGTCGCTCCTCGCGGAAGCGGTTCCTTCGACCTGGGACCGCGACCTGTTCGCCACGTTCGAAGAGTGGTCGCGGGCGGTGGGCCGCTCGGCGGTGCGGCTCCAGTGGGACCCGGACCACCACCCGTCGGGCGCGAAGCTCGACCGCCGGGCGATCCAACTCGGCCTGCGCGGGCGCGTACTCGAAGCGTTCGGAACGACGGAACTGCTCGAAGTGATCGACCTGTCCGAGTTCGTTGCCCAGCAACGCGAGCTACTCGCGGCGCGGGGCACGTCCGCGCTAATAACACCCCGCGAGCGGGTGTACTCGCCGACGGATCCGGCGATTGCCGCGCAGTTACGACTCGCGGTTCCGCCTCACGGCACGAACCAGTAGTACACCCCGACCGTCAGCAGGGTGCCCAGCACAAAGAGGACCGCGCCCTTCTTGCCGCGGCTCTTCAGCGACCACCACATGATGAGCCCGGTCGCGGAGATGACGAGCAGCATCACGCAGGTGCCGTCGATCACGAAGCTCCACACCATCCCGGTGCGCTTCACCTCGTTGCTCATGTTGCCGCGGTTGCCGCGGTGCAGGTCGGTCAGCAGGACGGCCCACCCCTGGTACACCGACACCACCTCGGTCCGGGCGGTCTCCGCGTCGATCGTCGCAACCGCCTCCCCGCCGGCCCGCTTGAACTCCACCTTGATTTGAGGCCTGTTGTCGTCGTCCTTCGTGAACAGGAACGAACTCATCTCGCCGCTGATGCCGAACTCCTTGCGCAGCGCCTCCACCACCGCGAGTTTCTCGTCCCCGGTCGCCTCGTCGCGGTCCTCGGACGGAGCCGGCATCTTCCCGCCGGGCATCTTGTCGAGCGGGAGCGTGCGGGTCTCGCGCCGGGTCTGCGCCTCGAGCCGCGCGTCGCTCGGCAGGAACCACTCCGTGTGGTTCAGCATGAAGCCCGTGACCGCGAAAAAGAGGATCAGCGTTAAGCCGAACAGCGTGAGGTACACGTGGATCGTGCGCGCGGTCTTGAGCAGCCAGCGTTGGAATCGCGACATGTGTGATGCGTCGGTGGGGCAGGAAGACAACAAGAACAATGGCCGCAACGAAGCACAAAAGCACACAAGGGAGCAGAAGACGAAGACAACAGAGTTGGGTTGAACTCACTCTTTCGTTCTCTGCCTCTTTTTGCACCTTTTGTGCTTCGCCGCGGCCATTTCATCGCGTGTTTATTTCTTTCCGACCTTCTTGAACTCCACCACCGTCTCCGCGGCCTCGGTGTTCTTGTCCAGTTTCACCACCGCCGGCTTGTCCTTGCACTCGATCTCGCCGCGCTGGGTGACGTCGTCTCCGAACTCGCGGTGGACCTCCACCCGCACCACGTACTTGCCCTGCGACACCGGGTTGCCCTTGTCGTCCTTGCCGTCCCACGCCAGGTCGTACTTCCCGGGGCCGCGGGTCGCACGCGCCACCGCCTTCACCAGATCGCCGTCGCCTTTCCCGATCTTCCACCAGTCGCGCAGGGTCTTCAGGTACTTCGGTGCGTTCCCCCACACCGCGAGCGTCTTCACGGCCTTGCCCTGATCGTCCTCGATCCAGATCGCGGTGTACGGCTTGCGGTAGCGCTTCGCCTCGACCTTGGGCAGTTCCACCGCAACCGTCACCTGGAAACCCGCGGGCCACGGATCGGCCTTCTTCTCGTCCTTCTTATCTTGCGGGAGCGCGAAGCGGGCCGGAGCCGGCTCGAACAGCTTCAGCCCCGGGCTGCGGATCTGTTTGCCATCCGACGTGATGATGAGGCACGCCGCGCCGGGCACACCGGCCACCAGTTTCAGCCCCTCTTCCGGCTTCAGCACGCAAAGGGTCGTGGCCAGCGCGTTCGCGGTCACGTTGTTGTTCGCAACCACGGTCGCGCTGCTCACGCCCTCCGCGGGGCGTCCGGTGCGCGGGTCGAATATGTGCGAGTACCGCTTCCCGTCGATCGTGTAGAACCGCTGGTAGTCGCCGCTGGTAGCGACCGCCTGATTCGTCACCCGGAGGCCCGCGACCGGCGCGGCGTTGTCGAACGCCATAAACGGGTTCTGCACCCCCACCGCCCAGCCCGTGCCGCCCGGGGGCGAGCCGAACGCGAGGATGTCGCCGCCAAGGTTGATCAGCAGCGCCGTGACCGCCGGGTGCGCCTTTCGCACCGCGTCCGCGGCCTTCGCGATGATGTACCCTTTGCCCACCGCGTTCAGGTTGAGCGGCTGGTCGGTGAGCCGCGTTACGGTGCTCGCGTCGGTGTCGAGCTTGAAACCCGGCCTCTTGAGGTCGGCAGCGATGCGATCGAGCACGACCGCTTCGGGAACGCGCCCCGCCCGCTCGCCCTCCTTCCACACGCGCACGAGGTCACCCACCTGCCCGTGAAACGCGCCGCCGGACTTCAACTGCCACTGCTCGTAAGCCCTCAGCACCTCGATCAGTTCGTGCGACACCGGCACGGGCTCGCGGGTGCGGTTCACCTTGCTGATTTCGGTCGCGGGGTCGTAGGTACTCAGGATCGTGCGCAGCCGCTCGACCTCGTTGAGTACCGTCAGCTCTGCGGCTTCTGCCGTCGGCTCGTCCGGCGCGACCACGCACAAGTCGAGCGACGTGCCGATGACGTGGTCGCGGTGGAACTCGAACTCGATCACGTTCTGTGCGTCGGCGGCGCGGGGGCGGGTGTCGGCTCCGTGACCGCCCGGCGCAACACAAACCGCCACGGCGGTCAGTAGTAGAAGCACGCGGGCGCGCGGCGCGACGACGCTCATGGCGAATGCCCTCGGGTAAAAGTGGAGGATAGTCTCTTTTAAACGACGCCTCGCTTGAGGTGAAGACTCTCAGCGAAGTTTCATTGCCGCACCGGTCAAACTGCTCGTGTTGCTCTGCCGGTCACGTGTGTAAGTTTTACACCCCGCTGTTGGGGAGGTCCGCTTGTACTTATTACACCGGACGCGCGGCTCTCGTACCAAATCCCACCAAGTGCCGAATCCCGAAGCACCGTCACGGCCGGACTTTGCGCCCGGACATTTCGCGACTCACCGGCCACCGAACATTCCCGGCACACCGGTTGCGGTTAGACTTCTGACGACCCTTGCTTCGCTCGCTTTTCGGCCGGACTCAAGACGAGAACGGCCGGTCGTCATTATCAACGGAGGTCAAGGGAATGACTCTTCGTCGGCAGCTCAGCGCGCTCGTTGCGGTGCTCTTCGTACCCGCATTCGCGTCCGCCGCGACCTACGACACCGTGAACTTCCGCACCGAAGCCCCGACCGCGCGGCTGGCGAAGGAGTTCGGTGATAAAGCCGAGGAGTACCGCCGGGAAAAGGCGCTCGAGTGGACCGGGCGCGAGATGCCCCAGTGGCCCAGCCGCTGTCCGCTCCAGGTGCAAATCACCCAGGGCTCTGCGGGCGGTGCGACCACGTTCACCTTCGGTCAAGAAGGCGGCCGGTCGGTCGTCACGAGCATCCGCATGGAGATCCGCGGCGACGCGACCCAGCTCCTCAACAGCGTGCTGCCGCACGAAGTCACCCACACGGTCCTCGCGAACTACTTCGGGCGCCCGGTGCCCCGCTGGGCCGACGAGGGCGGTAGCGTGCTCTCCGAAAACGACGACGAGCGGTTCAACCACAACGTCCGCTGCCGGGAGCTGCTGAACGCGGGCCGCGGCATCCGGTGCCGGGTGCTGTTCCGCATGACCGAGTACCCGAAGGACATGATCGTCCTGTACGCCCAGGGCTACTCGGTCTCGCACTTCCTCGTTGCCAAGGGCGGCGACGGCCGCGAGGGGCGGCTGAAGCTCCTCCAGTTCCTCGGCACGGGGATGCAGGGCAACAGCGCGGAGAGCTGGAACGCCGCGGCTCACAAGGTGTACGGGTTCGAGTCGGTGGACGAACTCGAAGAGGCGTGGCTGACGTCCCTGAAGACCCCGCCCACGCGGGTCGTCGCTCGCGACACGACCCCGCCCGCGGGCCAACCGACCAGCGCCCGGAGCCCGCGGACCGAACTCCGCACGTCGGCGGCGCCGGCGGTGCCGGTGCTGGAAGCGCCGGTGCGGGTCCGCGGCGCAACGCCGGACCGCGAGCCGAGTCGCCCGTCGTACCTGCCCGAACACGGCAGCACGCCAGTGGCGAAGCCGGCCACGCCGAACCTGCCGGTCCCGGAATTGCTCCCGCCGGAACTCCCGCGTCCGGTTTCGCCGTAAGCCAACGTCCGAAGTAGCATCAAACGCGAGCCGGCCCGGAGGTTACTCCGGGCCGGCTCGCGTTTGCAGTGGGGCGTTCAAAAGGCGCACACGAACTGGCGCTCCGGCCCCAAGAGTTGAAAGAAGCAGCGGCTCAGAACGTCCACGCCGAGGAGCGCTTCGAGCCCCTCGTCCGCGTGCCAGCAGTCCGCCGCCATGACCCGCATGTCCGCGAGCGGGTGCGCCGAGCCGTTCGCGACCAGCGCGAGCGACACGTCGTAAATGTCGCTCGCGTGCGGGGCGTGTGCGGGCGTCGAAGGCGTCACCACCTCAAGGGTCGAGACGGGCGCCAGGTCGAGCGCCCGGAACACGCGCGGGGCGAACCCGGAGATCGAGGCGCCGGTGTCGAGCAGCGCGCGAACGAACACCGGCGCGGGCACCGGGAACCCGTTCCGTTCGAGCAGGACGCGGCGCCGGTCGCTCACGGCCACGCGCACGTCCACGATCGCCCACCCGTCGGTCAGCGCCCCGCTCACATACGGCATCGCAGCGCCCGCGAGAAGTACCGCGGTTCTTCGCGGTCGGTGACTTCCTTGACCAGGAACGGGGTCAGCCCGAATTGATCATATCCGGCCGCAAGCGCTTCCTCAAACGTCGGGTAGCACCCGGCCACAACAGCACCGTGAACCAGTGCGAACGCCCCCCGGTTGCCGGGAACGGTGAGGAGCGCGGACAGTTCGCGCCGGAACGTTTCCAGTTCGTTTTCGAGTGCCACAGCCGCTCACTTTACCACTGATGAGAGTGCGGAACCTCTTTCGACATTCTCGCCGAACGTCGCAGAACACAAAAGAGCACGCCCCGGGCCTTCCCAACTTCACCCGCCCGCCGCACTCACCCACCCGGCCCAGGCGAAACGACTCGCACGAGCGCGCCAAAGCGAACACGGATCGCGGCCAGTCGCGCACAAGTCCGTGTCACCGCATCGGAACTCATCGCCCGCCCCTCATGCGATGCGAGCCGCGCCGCCCGGCGCAAGATTTGCGAGCTGAAGCGCCTATTTGATGCCCATACGCCCTCTTTGGTGATGTCATGCCGTACCCCGGTTCGAGACTTTTCCCCGCCGCTCTCCTCGGCGGGTTAACGGTCTGTGTCGCGCTCGCCGGCTCACCCGCTCAGGAGCCGATCCCGCTCCGCACACCCGGAGCGCAACCGAACGCCCCACCCGATCCGAACGCCCTCCCCGAAGGCACGGAGGTGCTCGCGAAAGGTCCGGTCCACGAGGCGTTTGCCACAACCGCCGAGGCGCCCGCCGCGGCGGCGGTGGTAACCAAGCAGCCGCCGGAACCGATCGAAGAGCTGCCGCCGGATCAGAAGCCCGAGGGCGAGAACGTTCAGTGGATTCCGGGGTACTGGGGCTGGGACGAGGACAACGAGCAGTTCCTCTGGGTGAGCGGGTTCTGGCGCGATCCCCCTCCCGGGCGCCTCTGGGTGCCGGGGTCGTGGCGTGAAGTTCGGGGCGGCTGGCAGTGGGTCGCAGGGTTCTGGCAAGAGCCGAACCGAGAGCAGCCGACGCAACCCGAAATCGAGTACCTGCCCGAGCCGCCGGTATCGTTGGAAGCCGGACCGAGCGTCGCGGCCCCCACGGCAACGAGCTTCTACGTGCCGGGGTCGTGGGTGTGGCGCAACAAGTACGTGTGGCGCCCCGGGGTGTGGATCGAGTACCGCCCCAACTGGGTGTGGGTGCCGGCGCACTTCTGCCGCACGCCCGTCGGGTTCGTGTTCGTGGACGGCTACTGGGACTACACGCTGGCCCAGCGCGGCGTGCTGTACGCGCCGGTTACGTTTCCGCGAGCGGTCCTCACCCGCCGCGGGTTCGTCTACACCCCGGTGTACGTGGTCAGTGAGCCGGCGCTGGTCGGCGCGCTGTTCGTGCGCCGCGGGCACACGCACTACTATTTCGGCGACTACTTCGAACCGCGGTACGTCACCCGCGGCTACAACCCGTGGGCTGGACGGGTAGTTAACACCACGTTCACGATCGGGTTCGGAGCCGGCCGCAACTGGGGCTACGATCCGCTCTGGGCGCACTACGCGGCCGCCAACCGCAACAACCGCGCCTGGAACACGCGCGTCAACGACCTGTACACGGGGCGCTACACCGGGAACGTGGCGCGCCCGCCGGTGAGCCTCACGCAGCAAAACACCGTCATTAACCAGATCACGCAGACCAACGTCACCAACGTGACCAACAACGTCACGGTCGTGAACAACAACGTCACGGTGAACAAGCAGAACGTGACCGATGTGGCGATGGTGGCCCCGGCCCGGTTGGCAAGAGATCTGCAACCCGAGGCGCGCATCCGACCGATCAGCGCCGAGGTCCGCAAAACCGAAGCGCAGGCGGCGAGACTGACACGCGACTTTGCGGTCCAGCGCACGAAGGTGGAAACCGCAGCGGTTGCGAAGCAACCGACCCCGAAAGTCGCGGACCCCAAGGCCCCTTCAACCGTGCAACCACGCACACTGAAGCTGGACGTGCCGAAGGAGGTGGTTGCGCGGACGCAAACGAGGGACGAAAAGAAAGTGCCGCCACCGCCCGCGTTCAAGGCCGAGCCGAAGGGCAATCCGAAACTCGACCCGACCCCGAAATTGAATCCGAAGGTCGAGCCGAAAACGGACCCCAATCCGAAGGTCGAACCGAAGACGAACCCCAAGATCGACCCGAAAATGGAGCCGAAGGTCGAGCCCAAGCCTGAACCGAAAATTGAGCCGAAGCCCAAGACGGACCCGAAGGCCGAGCCCAAACCCAAAACCGCCCCAAAGGCTGAACCGAAACCGAAAGCCGACCCCAGTCCGAAGGGCGAGCCGAAGCCGAAGGAGCAACTTCCCGATCCGAAGTCCAAGGTTGAACCGAAAAAGGGCGAGCCCGTTCCGAATCCGAAAGCGGACCCGAAGCCTAAGGAGCCGGTGCCGCTCCCCACGCCCAAGACCGAACCGCCTAAGGTCGAACCCAAAACGCCGGTGCCGCCGCTCCCGCCGAAGGTGGACCCGAAGCCCAAAGACCCGACCCCACAGCCGAAACCGAAAGGAGAGCCGCCCAAGGTCGAGCCCAAAACGCCGGCGCCGCAACCGCCGAAAGTAGACCCAAAGCCGAAAGACCCAGCCCCGATTCCGGCCCCGCAACCCAAGACACCGGCACCGCCCCCGAAGGCTGAGTCCAAAGGGCCACCGTCACCGCCGCCAAAGGGCGAACCGAAGAAAGACTGATAGGCCCACTTCGGGCGGGACGCCAAGAGGCGTCCCGCCCGAAGTGGTTTTGCATCCCATTCGTCGCACAGTGACTGTTGCCCGGTTCGTTGTCCGCCGTCCGCAGGTCCACACACGGGCGGTAAGGGCTTCGGGTCAAAAGTCCGATCGTCGAAAGTCGTAAAGCCACAGATCTAGTGGCAATCAGGCTTGCGACTTTATGACTTGCTGACCTGACGATTTTTGACTCGATGTCCGAAGCGATGACGAAAATGGCGTGTGGTCAGCGAGTCGCCGACCACACGCCGCCGGTACGTTTCACGTCTGCGCGGTGCCCCTTGGCCGATCCCGCAGGAGTCGAGCGCGCTCTGGAAACGCTCGGTGAGGTCACGCCCCCGTTTACCTCGGTCGAACGCCGCCGGCCGGTACGACCGGGGCCGTCGGGCGCACAGCGCCGGCGGGCACCACCGCCCCCCCCCGCGGCCCCGGGCGGGCGCCGTACCCGGCCCCCTGGGCCGTCGGGTACAGGGGCTCAATACGGATGTCGTCGAAGTACGCCACGCCGACGCCGGTCAGCGCCAGCGTGAGCGAGATCTGGCCCGACGCCGGCACCCGGCGGTACAGGTGGAACTGCTTCCATCTGTCCTTCGTGTTCGTCACCCGCACCGCGAGCGGTTCGCCGCCCGCGCTGTCGTAAAGCATCGCGCCGTCGGCCGTCAGGGTGATCCCCCCCGGGACCTTGATCCACCCGCTGACGCGCACCAGGGTTCCGGGCGGGAGCTTCACCGGCGGGCTTTCGACCGCCAGGAACGTCCGCTCCAGCGGCATTGTGCTCTGCTCCACCGGCTTGCCGTCCGGTGCGATATTGCCGCGCCGCTGCACCTCCAGCTTCAGCACCCCGCGCCCGAGTTCCGGCGCCGGCGGTTCGTACCCGTCGCCCGGGCGCGTGATCTCCCGGCTCGGGCGGAACATCCTTTGCCCCTGATATTCCGGTATCTTCAACTCCGGTTTGTCCGCGAGCCGGTCCGCCGGAACGAGGCCCGCGGCCACCTTCACCCGGTCGAGCGTACCGAACCGGGCGCTCCACCCCGGTTGCTCGCTCACCGAGACGCCGTCCTTGGGCAGCGGCCCCCCGCCGACCGGCTCGAACGTCCCGCCCGGCAGAGCGGACACGCCCACCTGACACGACTGGATCTCGCGGAACAGTTCCCAGTGCCGCGGCAGGCTGTAGTAGCTCACCGCGAACGGGCTCGCGCTCGGCACGTCGAGCGTCTCGGTGGCCTTCTTCCAGTGGTCCCACATCACCACACGCAAGGGGCGGAGCGCCCGCTGCGCGTCGGCGAACGCCTGGGCGTACAGTTCCGCCGCGAAGTTGCGCTGCGCGTCGGCGTGTAGCTTCGCCGCCTGCTTGAACAGCGAGTCGGCGCCGCGCGTCTGGACGCCCATCTCCGCCAGCTTCCGGTACGTCGCGAGCGTCTTGTCGTACTCCTCCGCGGCGAGGTCCATCGCCCACCGGGCGGCCACGCGGCCGTACTTGCGGTTGTAGTCCTGCCACCACACCACCAGCCCGTTCTGGCTCACGTCGTTGGTGAACACGATCGGCGTCACCAGGTCGAACTCCCGGATCGTGAGCTTGGTGCCGCCGGGCACCTTCTGCGCGTCGTTGCGCAGGCACGTCACGCCGGCCGGGGAGATGCGCCACGGGTCGGCGCCGTCGGCCACCAGCGGGACCGTCACCTGAAGGTCCTTCACGGCGCCCTGTTCCGGGACGTACTGGCTGCCCGGCCCGAGCCAGATCGGCAGCAGCACCGCGCCGTAGTTCCCCCGCAGGTTCCCGCGGATCAGTGCAGCCTTCACGTGCTCGTGGTTGGTGTCGAGCCACAGCGGCTGCTGGCGCTCCCCGGCGAGCAGCACCGGGGCCAGCATCTCCAGTTCGGAGTTCAGAATGGCCATGCCCTGGAGCCGCCCGCGCCCGTGGTGGCTGTCCGCCAGGAACTGGTCGGACCAGAACCCGAGGCCCCGGCACCCGCACGCCACGCTGATGTAGGCCAACAGGCGCACCTGCTCCGGGTGCGGCCCGATGGGCTCGGCGAACCCGCCGCCCGGGCTCACGCTCGCGACGCTCTCGACGTACCAGTCCGGGGCGTGGTTCTGGATCCAGGTCCAGAATACGGCCCGCTTGGAGCTGAGGTTCATGCGCTGCGTGAGCCACCCGCGGTAGCCGTCCATGTCGAGGCTGGTGAACAGCGGCCACCGGTACGTGCCGACCGCGTCGAGGAACGCGGAATAGCCCTTGAACCCGTCCCACACGCCGGCGCTGAACGGGCGCTTCGGGTCGCGCAGCCGGAGGTAGTCGCGGGTGCGCTCGACGGCGCCGGTCTGCTCCTGCTGCCGCCCGCCGCCGAGGTCGTAGAAGAGGACGTCGCTGTCGGCGAATTTGCGGTAGTAGTTGTCGAGCGCGGCGGCCTCCGCGGTGCTGTTGGCCGAGGGCGCCGCGGGCAGGGCCGTGGGCACCGACGGCACCACCAGCCAGCCCTCACGGTTCGCCTCCTCCAGCACGTCGGCGGGCACGTCGGCGGGCACCCAGAGCGCGTCGAAGCCGGCCTGCCGGAGGACGTGCAGCGGCGCGCCGGTGTGGCGCACCGCGCGGAAGAAGAACGACTTGTTGTCCACGAACAGTTGCCCGCCCTCCTGCCGGGAGAGCCGCCCCCGGGCGCCCTTTTGCCCCGCGCCCGGCTTGGGACGCTTCACGACCTCGCCGGCCGCGCCGCCCGGCGCTTCGGTCGCCTTCACGGGGCCGATGTCGAGGTCGTCGATCCAGATGTCGGCGGTGCCGGGGCCGGTGTACAGGTTCAGCACGATGCGGTCGATGTAGGCGCCGTCCGCGTTCACCGCCCGGCCGATCTGCGTCTGGAGGATGGGCAGGCGCTTGCCCAGCAGCGCGGGCACGTCCGTGAGCGTCAGCTTCTGCCAGTTCTCCCCGTTGTGGGTGTCCCCCACGATGAGCGCGGTGAGCTGCGATTCGGGCCGGGCGGGGTCCTGCTCCTTCGGGAAAACCACCCGCGCGCGGAGCTGCACCCCCGGGCGCGTGCACCTCACCCAAACGCCCGCGGACAGCGCCGGGGTGATGAGGGCCGGGGGCGTGTCGTAGTGGTAGTGGAGGAACGCGGCGTCCCCGGTCGCGGCGTCGGCGGTCAGCCTCAGGTGCTCACTGGTGGGCTGGCTCTTGAAGAACCGGTCCGAGATGTTGTGCTCTTTCTCCTCGACCTTCATGTTCGCGTCGCCGCGAACGAGCGCGACGTTCTTGCCGCCGAACTGGAACCGGTAGATCGATTCGCCCCGTGCCGGCACAAGCGCGAATCCCACCCCGAGCAGCACCAGCACGGCGACCATCAGCACATAGCGGCGCGTGGGTGTCGGCATCGCGATTTCGCTCCTTGCGTTCGGGTCCGCAGCCACCCGGAGCGTATACCCCGCCCGCCGGGCGTGCGGAAGACCAACCGCGACGCCCCGAAATGCGTGTTTCGTGTGAACCGGTGGGCGGGCGCGCCCCGTTCCGCTACTCTGGCGCCGACGGCCTGCCGTCACACGTCCCGGACACACAAATGGAGTTTCCGATGTTCCGACTGCTCCTGAGCGGGTTCGTCCTCACGGTCGCCGCGCTCGTCGCGGGCGCCGACGAGAAGAAGGATCCGAAGGCGACGACCACCTGGGTTCGCGAGAGCAACGGCGTGGATCTGAAGTTCGAGTTTGGGAAAGACGCGGGCACGTTCAACGTGTTCGTCGGCGAGAACGGGGTCGTCGTCAAAGCCAAGCTGACCCGGGAAAAGGACACGGTGACGGCCGAGTTCACCGAGGTGGAAGAGAAGGGTAACTTCCCCAGCAAGCCGAAGAAGGGCGACAAGATCAGCTTCACGTGGGTCGAGAAGGACGGCGCCGCGAAGCTGTCCGACCTCAAGGGGGCGGACGACGCGAAGGACGTGCTCGAAGGCGAGTACAAAGTCAAGAAGTGATCTCGATCTCCGGCCCCTCGGCCGCATCCGATTCCAGTCGTTTCCAGTTCGTCGCAGCGTAGTTCGCCACCCGCCTGCGTCAGCAGGCGGGTGACATCTCGGCGTGTTCGGTTCGATCGGATGTGACAGAGGAGCGACTAAACGGCCGAAGTGCCGCGGCGACGAGGAAAAGTCCTCGTCGCCGCGGCACTTCGGGTGTTGAGCTTGTCCGCTCGCTTAGACGTTAACCTTCTCGAAAGGCTGGACCTTCACGGGCTTCACGACCAGGCCGCTACGAATGGCGGAGGCGGACACCCACACCCGCTTCGCCTCGCCGTCCACCACGCAGAGCACCTTCTGCAGGTTCGGTTTGAACTTGCGGCGGCTTGTGCCGAGGATCTTCTTACCGACGCCGCCCAAGTACTTCGCCTTACCGCGGTACTTCTTGCGGTTCCCGAAGACCGCTTTCTTGCCGGTGAAAATGCACGTCTTGGCCATGGCCGTTGATCCCAGTTACCTCGGCCCGGGGACCGGGACCGAACGCGAAATCGAAAATCTTACTATAGCGGTCGCTCCGACAGTGGCAAGGATTCCGGCCGGTTGATATACCGTGCCCGCATCCATCTCCGGGAGCAACCGATGCCGGAATCCGAGTCGCCCCAGGTCGTGCGGGACCGGCGCAGTCTGCTCGTTGCGGTTATTGTCGTGTGTTTGGCGCTTCCGAGCGCGGCATTCCTCGTTTCCGTCGCCCCGGGCGGCCGCCACACCGAACAACTGTTCTGGCTGGCCGGCACCGCCGTCGCCGGGGCGGCGCTCCCGTTCCTGTACTGGAACCCGTACCGGGCACTCGGCTTCGTTTCCCTGGCCGCACTGGCGTGGCTCGCGGCGGCGGCGCACGGCGTGTACTGGCACGAGTGGCCCGGTTGGGCGCACGGGTTCCCGCTGGGGGTGGTCGTCGGGGCCTGTGCCAGGGGGCAGCGCGGGAAACAGCCGGTGGCCGAAGCCGCGCTGCTCGCCGGCGCGGTTCTCGTCGGCGTGGGGGCGTCGCGGGCGTTCGACTTGCGCGGCCGGCCGTACGACGTGGTGGAGTGGTTCGTACTTGCGGCCGCGGTCGCGCTCGTGGGGTGGTCGTGGGTGCGGCTGTTCCGTCCGGCGTTCGAGGTGTCACTGGAGCCGGTGTGCTGGCTCGCGTACCGCATCCGGTGGCGCGGGCCGGGGTTTGCCCAGTTCCCCCGAACGGGGCCGTGCCTGGTGATCGCGAACCACGCCTGCTGGCTCGATCCCATCTTTCTTGTAAAGGTGCTGCCCCGTCCCCTCACCCCGATGATGACCTCGGGGTTCTACGACCTCCCGGTCATCCGCGCGTTGATGGTTAAGTTCGGCGTGATCCGAGTTCCGGACCGGGCGCTGAAAAAGGAAGCGCCCGAACTCCAGGAGGCGATCGCGGCTCTGGACCGCGGCGAGTGCGTGGTGATTTTCCCGGAGGGGTACTTGCGCCGGTCGAACGACCGGGAGCTGCGCCGGTTCGGCCAGGGGGTGTGGAAGATCCTGAAGGAGCGCCCGAACACGCCGGTGTTCGCCGCGTGGATCGAGGGCGGCTGGGGCAGCTACACCTCGCACTTCAACGGCGCACCGACCCGGAACAAGAAACCGGACGTCCGGCGCCGCATTGACGTGGGGATGCTCGCCGCGGTGACGGTTCCGTCGGGAGTGCTGGAAGGGCACCTCCAAACGCGCACGCACCTGATGAATCTGGTCAGCGCCGCCCGGAGCCACGCGGGTGTGGAACCGCTCGCGTCGTTCGACCTGCCGGCAAAAGCGGAAGAAGTGGAAGCGGAGGGAGAAGTGTGACGGGCTGTGCGGTTGAAGGGGTCGGGCGCCCCGGCCGTGCGGCCGGGGTCCGCCTGAACGTTGAACCCGCCGCTCATGCCGATGTGGGGCGGTTACTGCGGAACGCCTGCATCACTTCGTACAGGTCGGTGCTCACGACCACCTCGTCGTCGAGGAAGTCTTTGAGCCATATGAAATTCATGCGCTGGGCCATAGCCATCACGGGCAGCAGGTCGCCGAGGCGCACGCGCACGTCGGGCTCGGTGGTGCAGACGGTCTCTTCTGGCTCGGGAGTGTAGAGTTTCAGTCGGGTTGCCATGTCATCCTCCATAGCGAGAGAGCACGGTACCGGTCCCCCCGTAGGTCGCACAGGTTCCCCAACCCGCACAACCCGCGCCGGTAACCCGAGCGGATTCTCGCCTGTTTAATCGGCCAGCGAATGCGGGCAACTTCAGCGCGACCTGCGAAGGGCGGCGGATTGAGTGCCCGAGTAGATAAGATGTACCGGGGCGAACGCCCGCGCCATCTCCGTAGGTGGAAATATGTACCATGTCGATCACGTTTGCGGTTCTCGGTAGCGGCGGGTGGGGGACGGCCGTCGCGTGCCTGCTCGCCCAGCACCCGAACCACCGGGTGCGGCTGTGGAGCGCGCACCCGGAACACGCGGCGCTGCTGGACGCGGCCCGCGAGAACACGCGGCTGCTCCCGGGCGTGAAGCTGCCCGACGCGCTCCGCGTCGAGTTCGACGCGGCAGAAGCCGTTGCGGGTGCGGACTGCTGGGTCAGCGCGGTCCCGACGGCCTACTTACGCGCCACGCTGCACCGGTTCTCGGGGCTGTGTCGCCCCGACGTGCCGGTGGTGAGCCTCACGAAGGGGCTCGAGGTCGCGACCTTCCGCCGGCCGTCGGAGATCATCTGCGACGTGCTGGGCACCGAGAGGGTGGCGGTGCTGAGCGGCCCGAGCCACGCGGAAGAGGTCGCGCGCGGGATGCCCACGTCGCTGGCGGTGGCGGCGCCCGACGGCGGGCTCGCGATGTGGGTGCAGCAGCGGTTCGGGACGGACCGGTTCCGCGTGTACACGAACAACGACCTGGTCGGCGTCGAACTGGCCGGCGCGCTGAAGAACGTGATCGGGATCGCCGCCGGCGTGTGCGACGGGCTCGGGTTCGGGGACAACGCGAAGGCCGCGATGCTCACCCGCGGGCTGGTCGAGATGACGCGGTTCGGGGTGGCCCACGGCGCCGAGCCCGCAACGTTCTCGGGCCTGACTGGGATCGGCGACCTGATGACCACGTGCTTCAGCCCGCACGGGCGGAACCGGCGCGTGGGGTATCGGCTCGGGAAGGGCGAGCCGCTCGCCGAGGTGCTGGCCGGCCCGCAAGTTGCGGAGGGCGTGCTCACCGCGAAAAGCGTTCACGAGCGGGTCGTGCGGAGCGGCATTGAGGCCCCGATCATGACCGGGGTGTACGAAGTGCTGCACAACGGCAAGCCGCCGCTGGCCGCGGTACAAGACCTCATGTCGCGAAGCTTGAAGCACGAACGCGGGTGAACGGTCCGCTCTGCGGGGCCGGCCAAACTACGGGGACGTTCGAGATGCTGTCGATCGCGTTCAAGGAGTGGGCGGTGATCTGCGAAGCGCTCGCGGAGGGGCGCCAGGCGCTGATCCTGCGGAAGGGGGGCATATCCGAAGAGAACGGCGAGTTCCGCCCGGAGCACGCCGAATTCCTGCTCTACCCCACGTACTTCCACGAGCACCGCGCCGGTATCAAGCCGGAGTTCCTTCCCCTCCTCGGACGCGCCGAGGCCGCAAAGCCCAAGGCCGGTACGGTTCGCTTCACACACTTCGTGAAGGTCGAGTCCGTTTCGCACGTCACCGATCTGGAGTCGGCCCTCGCGCTCGATCCTCGGCACGCCTGGACGCCCGACGTGGTGAAGCAGCGGTTCAACTACCGCGCGCCGGGGCTGTACGTGCTGAGCGTTCGCGCGTTCAAGCTCGCGCGGCCGGCGGAAGTCTTCGAGAGCCCCGAGTACGCGGGGTGCAAGACGTGGGTGCAACTCGACGCACCGGTGAGCACCGAAGGGGCCGAACCGGTTGCGGGGTAGCGCGGCGCGGGAGGCCCAATGGGACTTACTGAGTTGATTCTGGGGTGGGCGTGTGGTTGGGGCTTGGGATTTGCGCCGGGTTGAGTGCCTTCACTCCTCCCGGTGTGAACCGCTGATTATCGCTACGCCCGATCCGGCGCGAAGTGCTCCAGCGCGTCCGTCACCTGCTCGATCCGGACGCATCCAACGCGCGCCCGCCGATGGGGCCGGCGACCGTTGACACGCCCCGGGGGGCATCTGGTCGCTCGTTACCAACGGCTCCCGGCCAACGCGCCGCCGACGTTGTTGCGGAACTGCTCCGCCGATGTCCTCCCGCCCAACCGGCGGATCGCGGAACGCATCCCATCGGCCGACTCGCCCCTTCACTTCACCTCAATGAGGCGGCACTCGGACAGCGGGATTTCGTCCTCGTCGCCGACGAGCAGCAGCTTCGCCCCGACGCACCGCGTCGGCCCGTTGTCCGGGCAGACGTGATCGGTCTCGAGCCCGAGCGCGAAGGTGCCGTCCGCCCGGTACGAGGCGGGGTACACGAGCGGCAGGTGAACGTCGAAGGTGGTCCCGTCCCGGAGCGTCAGCGTGGCGGGCCGGTAGAGCTGGTCGAGCAGCGCCTCGGCGGGTGCGAGCCGCACCTTCCGCAGCGCCTCCCACGCCACCCACAGGTATTCGCCCCCGCGGAACGCTTCGAGCACCGACGCGAACCGGTCGTCGGCGTCGCGAAGCCCGTCGAACTCGCGCCCGTCGATGAACCCCCGCACCACCGGGCTCACGCGGTCGGCCGCGTCGACCGCCCGCACCGCCCGCTCGGGTTCGGCGCGCCGGAGCCGCTTCACCGCTTTCCAGCGCCGCGCCGCGTGGTCCGGCGGCGGTTCGGGAACGATCGTCGGCTCGCGCCCCTCGATCGTGCGCAACCGCTCGCTGCGAAACAGCCGGTGCAAGCCGCGTTCGGTCTCGGGCCACTCAGGGGCGTCGGTGTGGACGCGGGCGATGTGTTCGCCCGCCTCGTCGAGCCGCCCCGCGAACGCGAGCAGGTCCGCGAACAGGCGGAGGGCGGCGGGGTCGTCCGGCCGGCTCGCCACCGCGGCCTGCTGGAGCGCGACCGCGTCCGCGAGCCGGCCGTCGGTGAGCAGGTCGTGTGCGGTCGGTTCCATACCGACAGTGTACATCGCCCTTCCGCCCGCGCAACAAGAAGGGCGGGTCTGAGCTTCGGCCTCTGGCGCCAATGGCGCTCAAGTGGATGTCGAACGGGTGGCGGAATGAACCCCGATCGGGTTAACACGGCGGCCCGAGGCGCTGATGGGTCGCACCAACACGCGGTGGATGGGGTTAAAGCGATTTTGACAGGATTGACAGGATCGACAGGATTTTAAATCGATCCGTCTCCATCCGGTGAATCCTGTCGATCCTGTCAAAATATGTCTAGGACTTACGTAGTTGACTTTTGGGTAAGTAGGTATGTAGGTGCGGCGAGGTAGGTTCGCACCGCTTCGCGCACGATGGCCGTCTTGGCCGCGAACCAACTGACGCCGGACTTGAGCCGGTGCCACTCGAGCCGCAGGAACGCGCGGATCGCGAGCCCGATGTGGACCGCTTGGGCCCGGCTCATGCGCACCTGGCACCGGTCCACGTGGCAATGCTGCTTGAGGCCCCGGTGATACTCCTCGATGCCCCACGCGTGCCCGGCCAGAACCGCACGAGTGGCCTCGTCCATGTCGAGGTCGTTGGTGATCCAATGCTCCGTGCCCCCATCACCGGTGGCGATCCGGAACGCCTTCACCAATCCGAACCCCTCCAGGTGCACCACCGTACCGGCGGCCCCGATCGGGCACCCCTCGATGGCCCGATTGCCCGTGCGATCCGGGTTCACCCGCCGGTTGCTCCGCACCCGGGTCAGGAAGTGCCACCCCAGGGCCCGCACCGCCTTCCGGTTGTCCTTGCCCGAGTACCAGGTGTCGAACAGTACCACCCGGGGCGACAGGTCCCGTCCCTTGGCGACCGCCAGCATGGCTCGGAAGTGGTCGTTCTTGGTCTCGGCTCGGGCCGGGTCGGCGAGCCGGTAATCACACGGTACCAGGGCGGCCCCGTCGGTCCACAGCAGGGTCACCAGCCCGATCCCGCTCACCACCCGGCGGTGCCGCCCGGACCAGCACCGGCGCACCAGCCCCATGTGCCGGGCGAACGGCTTGTCCAGCACCGAGTCGTCGAGCACCACGGCACCGCCCGGGCGGACCGACGACCGGGCTTCGTCCCACAACGCCGCTGGGTCCGGTTCCAACCGGTGCAGCAGTCGGGTGAACGCATCATGCGCGGGCGCCGTCGGATGGTCCGGTTGGGCTCGCGCGGCTTCCGCGGCCGACGCCACCTTGGGGGTGGCGATCAGGAATTGGATGTAGTCCTCGGCGCTCGCACGTGGTGCGTTCATGGCCCGATCATAGACCAACAACACACCATGCGCAAATCCTGCGCCAGCGCAACTGCGTAAGTCCTATATGTCTTCGTACACGAGGCCCGCGTGGGACGGGGCGAAGCTGCGGCCACCGTTTCTTAAGTGACACTGCACCAACGGGCGGCTTTAAACACGCTGCGGCAAGAGCGGCAATTTAACCCGTCATCTCGCCGCGCCGACGCGCAGTCGGCAATGAACTTTGGGCTCGCCGTTCTGCCTTGGGGCGGGCACTTTTTGCGGCCGCACTCCTGCGGTGTAAAAGCTTCCAGCGCCCAGTTCGCGATGCTTTTCCACCTTCACAGCCGGTTGTAATTCCCTCCCCGTGCGAATGTAGACTTTCTGTTAAGTCGAAACGGTTACAACGGTCTCGCGGGTGGCGATGGCACACATCGGACACACCTCGAAGCCACAAAAGGCTTGAAATCCCAGCACTTCGCGTCTTGGTGCCGGAAAAATGTCGCGAGTGGCACGCGGTCTGCTTTTCAACCTCTCATCGAACGAAACTCAACCGCAAGGAAGCATAAAGATGACCCCGAACACCACCGCCACCCGCACCGCCTCGATCGCCCAAACCGCCGATGCCGAGACGCTGCTCCGCGATCTGGCCTACGTCCTCAAGCTGACCCGTCGCGTGAAGGAAGAGATGACCGCCGACCGCGCCCCGATCCAACCCAAGCCCGCGACCGCCGACCGCGCTCTGGTTGCCTGACGGTCCTGCCCGATCCCCCACAATCCGCTCCGCACTTCCTCGTAACACAGGAGGAACGTGAGAAGCGGGCGGAACCCAACGGTCTACTCCCGCCGTTGCGAGTTCCGCCCGCTTCTTCTTTTTGCTGCTCCTTCACTTCCCGCCCTTTCGCAGAGTATCCACCTTCACCGCTCCGGTCGATCCGGTTATCGCGTCTGCACCGCACAATCTGGGTTTAATCAAAGTTCGCGTTGCGCCCTTGCCGAAGACTTTTCTGAACAGGATTGAGTCGCTGGGCTTTCGGGGGGAAACATGAAGCGTACCGCGACCACACTAGTGCTACTGGCCGGCTTCGGCGGCGGGTGCGTGAGCCCCGAGTCGCAGGCCAACAAGCAGCCGCAACGGCCGGGCGGGTTCGGGACGGTCACCCGCCCGAAGGAAGTGCCCGGGGTGCAGGGGCCGGGCGGCGAGCCGTTGGTGGCCATGCGCGGCCCCACCCCGGGCGGCGTGCGCCCGGCCGGGGCGACCACGCTGGTCGGCAGCAACGGGTACGTCCGCCCGGTGTCGGGCGACGGGCCGAACGTCGTGACCACGGCCGAGGGCTGCACCAACTGCGCGGTGCCGGGCGTGGGCGGGAACGTGATCCGCGACTCCGGCCCGGGCTACGGGTACGGCGCGATGGGGCCGTACGGCCCGCACAGCAACAAGGGCATCGTGCCGGTGCCGACGATGGGGCCTCCGGGCGCCGTCGCCTACGTCGGCCCGATGGGGCCGGGGGCCGCGGCCCGTCAGGGACTGCCGAACGGGCGCACCTCGATCAACTTCACCGGCCCGGCCGGGATGAAGGTGACGTGGCAACTGCCGGACGGCACGTTCAACGACGAGGCCACCGCGCTGACCGCCCCGAAGGAATACAACTTCCTTCAGGGCTCGGTGTACCGGCTGCGGCTCACCAGCATCCTCCCGGACTTCCCGGGCAAGTCGTTCTACCCGACGCTCGAGATCGCGCCGGCGAACCCGAAGAGCCTCGTGTTCCTGAGCCACTCGTCGGTGCCGCTCACGTTCACCGCCGAGGACTTCGCCCAGGCGAAGGCCGGGAACCTGGTGGTGAAGGTGGTGTACCTCCCGGACCCGATCAACCAGACGTTCAACACGGTGCTGAACGCCGAAGAAGTGGTCTCGACCAAGCTCGAACCGGGGGCCGACCCGGTGGCCGAGGCGCAGCGGATGGGCACCATCCTGGCGATCGTCCGCATGGGTAACATCGACCTGGAGAACCGCGTGTCTCCGTCCATGACCTCCGTGCCGGGCGGCGGTATGCTGCCCCCGGGCGCGATCCCGCCGGGCGCGGTGCCGGTCATGCCGGGTGGCCCGGGCGCTCCCGCCCTGCCGCCGGGCGTTCCGGCCCTGCCGAAGAAGTCCGACGCGCCGGCCCTGCCGAAGAAGTCGGACATGCCGCCGGGCGCCGCGAGCGTCCGCCCGCCGGCGGCCCTGCCCGACCTGCCGCCGGCCTCGGTCAACCTGCCGCTGGCACCGCTGCCGCCGGCCTCCGGGGCGAGCATCGCGGCCCCGATTGACCTGCCCGCGCTGCCGGTGGCCCCGATCGGTCCCGGGGCGAAGCCGCCGGTGAAGTAACGACCGCTTGACTCCGCACGGGGCTCCCGCCCCGTGCCAAACGCGCCGGCCCCTCCGGGGCGGGACGCAAGGTAAAGCGCAAAGGCAAAAGGTAAAAGAGGTGCTGCCTTTTGCCTTTGCACTTTTGCCTTTGCGCTTGTCCTTCCGCCCCCGAGGGGCCGGCTTCCGTAGTGCGGGGCGCGGCCCCGTGCCGACGACACGGACATCCACGGAAGGTAGCCATGAAGGGCAAGGCGCTCACGCTGGTCGGTGCGCTGGCGGTCGGTCAGGGGCTGACCGCCCAGCCGGTGCCGGTGCCGTCGCAGGGTCCGGTCGGCGGGGTCGCCGGCGTCGGTGTGCCGCCCGCCGGTCCTCTGGGTGCTCCTCGCATGGCGGGGCCGCTCGAACCGGGGACGGGCGCGCCCGTCATCGCCCCGCTGGCGGCCGTCAAGTTCCTCGTGCCGAAGGACGTGCGCGTCACCGCGTTCCCGGGCACGCCGCTCAGCCGCATCTACGACGCCCCGGCGGTCATGGGGCTGCGCCCCGGCTACGCGTACCGGTTCGAACTCTCGAACCTGCCGTACCAGCCCGGGAAGACGCTGTACCCGGAGGTGGAGGTCCGCGGGACCCTCGTGCCGCGCCCCGGCATGAAGTACATGGACTACCCGCTCCCGATCGCCTTCTCGCAGACGGACATCGAGCGCGTGCTCAAGGGCGCGGTGATCACGAAGGTGGTCTACCTCGAAGACCCCGAGAAGGCGCTGCCGACGGAAGTGAGCCCGAACAACCCGGTTGAGATGCCGGACGCGACCGACGCCGCGGCGATCAAGGCCGCGACCGAGAACGGGCGGCTGATGGCGGTCGTGCGCCTGGGGAACTTGAAGCCCACCGCGGACCAGCTCAAGCCTTACGCGGTCGAGGGCACGGTACTGCTCCCGGGCGAGAAGTACTTGCGTGCCCCGGTCGCGCCGCCGGTGTTCCCGTTCTACGCCCACCCGATGTTCGACCCGCTCCTGGGGCCCAAGGGGCCGAAGGAAGAGTGCTTCGTCGACGGCGGCGACAAGGGCGACCCGCTGGGGATCGGCCCGGCCGGTCGGCTCGGGGGGCTGGACGCGACGGACGTCGGCGTCGAGTACACGATCGGGGGCCGGCGCAAGGTCACGACCTCGAACGTGGTGTGCATCTGCTCGCCGCGGTTCATGATCCGGCGCACCGAGGTGCTGCCGAGCGGGTTCGACCAGCAGCACAAGCTGGTGGCTCACACCGCCGCCCAGGGCACCGGCCAGTTGCGCGAGCGCCAAACGCCGATGCTCGAGGTCGCGCTGACCAAGCCGGCGGGGTTCGAGGGCCGGGTGCGGCCGTCGGCGTTCGTGGGCAAGGTGGGCACTGCGTTCTTCATCGGGACCAGCCGCCCGGCGGTGTTCGCGAAGGTGGACAACGTGCAGGTGGTCGGCGTGGTGGTGGAGCCGGAGCAACTGACCGCGTTCCCGTTCCTCGCCCCGCTCACCGTGACCAAGAGCGTGGACCCGCCGGGGCCGAAGGAGCCGGGCGAGTTCGTGACGATCACGATCAAGTTTGCCAACACCGGCGCGAAGGCGATCGACGACGTGGTCATCAGCGACAGCCTGAGCCCGCGGCTGGAGTACGTGGCGGGCTCGGCGCAGTCGGACCGGCCGTCGAACTTCGCGGCCGCGGACAACGACGCCGGCTCGGTGGTGGTGCGGTGGGATCTGCCGGGCACGTTGCTGCCGGGCCAGAGCGGCATGGTGAAGTTCCGGGCGAAGGTGCGCTGAGCCGAAACGCCACCCGTGGGAAAAGGACGCCCTGCGGGTGGCGAGAGGGAGGCGGGCTCGGGTCACCAGCCCACCGCCTCGTGGCAAGCCGCTGTGACTTTGCAGTACTGTGAGGCGGGTCTCGGCTTGGCTCTTGAGGCGCCACCGGTATCGTGACGGTGTGCCCCACCACGTCGGAGAACCGCGAATGACCGTCGCCGAGTTCCGCGCCGCGCTGCTTGCCAGTCCGGACCAACCGCTCCACCTGATGCTGCCCGACGGCGACTTCGTTCCGGCGCACTTCCACGTCACCGAAGTCGGCCGGGTGCAAAAGGACTTCATCGACTGCGGCGGCACCACCCGCTCGGCGACGACGTGCCTGCTTCAGGTGTGGGTCGCCAGTGATACGGGGCACCGCCTCACCGCGGCGAAGCTCGCCGGCATTCTGGCGCTCGCCGCCCCCCTGCTGAAGTCGGACGACTTGGCGGTGGAGATCGAGTACGAGCGGGACGCGGTGTCGCAGTTCCCAGTTGCGGCAGCGGAACAGACCCCGATGGGAACGCTGTTCCATCTCGGGAGCAAACACACGGACTGCCTCGCACCGGACCGGTGCGGGGTGACCGGTTGCGCGCCTGCAACGGGCGGTGCTGCGTGCTGTTGAGATTGCGGTAGCGTCCTGCCTGCAAACGTTGTGCGATCGCGGGCGCCAACCACTCGTTTAATGGCCGCCCGTAACCGGTCCCGGGTTCGTGCTCGCACGCGCCCGCCATCGACGCACACTTGCATGCCTTCTTTGGATCACGCACGTCTCCGCACAGGGGTTCATGTTTGTAGTGGGCGTAATTGCGCTGTGTCCCAGGGGTTCCACGAATTCGCAAGCTCTTTACGCCAGCAGGTTAGTATTTGTAGAAAATCGGCCACCGGTATTCTGCTCAGGGTTTCAGGAGTCAGCTCACTGAATGAATCGTAGGCTGTAACAAGCGAAGTGAGAGGGGCATAAAATGCAACTATATCGTCGCAATTATATGATCATTCTGATTTTTCATCAATACCTTCGTTAACGTGGTCGATTACGTCATCGACAATCGAGATTGCCCTGCAATTATTAACAAACGACTCAATCCAGAGAAACTCGTCCCTCGGCTCGATACAGACACGTAGTCGCTTGATTCGAACAGCACCGCAGATTGTAAATCGAGTTGGCTTCACAAATCGGCCTCACAGATGAACCAAGTCGAAAGTCCCAGCAGGGAAGATTTTTTATTAATCCTGATAATACCCCTTGAGCGGCCCGCCGGAACAGCCCTCACGCACCTACACGTTTAAGTCACTTGCGTTCGCCCATGAGCCCGCACGGGAAACGGGTTCATCGCCGCGCAGAGGACGAAGCCCGCCGGGAACGCGGTGCTGTGAGCCGCGCGGGGCGGCTCGTCGTGGTGGGCTCGGTGGGTGTCGCTTTCAGGCGATTGTCGGGTTCGCATTTGGGCGCCGGTTATCGTTCCCAGAGTTTGCGGTCGAGGGCGCGGAACCCGATGGCCTCGGCGACGTGGTCCTGGCCGATGCGGTCGCTGCCGGCCAGGTCGGCGATCGTGCGCGCCACCCGCAGGATGCGGTCGTGCGCCCGGGCCGACAGCCCCAGCGCGTCCATCGCCTCCTTGAGCGTGGCCTGACCGTCGGCGTCCAGTGCGCAGTGGGTGCGGATCTGCTTGGCGGTCATGCGCCCGTTCAGTCCGCCGGCGTTATCCCCGAACCGCGCCGCCTGCACCGCCCGGGCCGCGAACACCTGCTCGCGCATCGCCGCCGAACTGGTGCCGTCGCTCGGCTTGGACAGGTCTTCGAACGGGACTGGCGGCACCTCAATGTGCAGGTCGATGCGGTCCAGGAGGGGGCCGCTGATCCGCCCCATGTACTTCTCCACCGCCATCGGCGCGCACTTGCACGGCTTCTTCGGATCGCCCATGAACCCGCACGGGCACGGGTTCATCGCCGCGCACAGGACGAAGTTCGCCGGGAACGTGGTGCTATGGGCCGCGCGGCTGATGGTCACCCGCCCCTCTTCGAGCGGCTGCCGCAGCGCCTCCAGGCTATTGCGGTTGAACTCGGGCAGCTCGTCGAGGAACAGCACCCCGTGGTGCGCGAGTGAGATTTCGCCCGGCTGGGGCACGCTGCCGCCGCCGACCATGCCGGCGCTACTGATCGAGTGGTGCGGGCTGCGGAACGGCCGGGTGCACAGAAGCGATTCGCCGGGGGCGAGCTTGCCGATCGCGGAGTAGATGCGGGTGGTTTCCAGGCTCTCGTCGGGCGTGAGCGGTGGGAGAATGGTGGGCAGCCGCCGCGCCAGCATCGTTTTGCCCGACCCGGGCGAGCCGAGCATCAGCACGTTGTGCGCGCCGGCGGCGGCCACCACCAGCGCGCGCTTCGCGAACTCCTGCCCCTTCACGTCCGCGAAGTCGATGGCGTACTTGTTGAGCTTCCCCTCAATGTCCTCGACGGGTGGCGAGAACGGGTCCAGCGGCGCCTGCCCGGTCAGGATGCCGACGGCTTCCGCCAGCGACCCGACCCCGTACACCTCGATCTCGCGCACCACCGACGCCTCGCGGGCGTTGCCCGCCGGCACGATCAGCCGGGAGAGCCCGCGCGACCGGGCCTCCATCGCCATCGACAGCACGCCGGCCACCGGGCGCACCATGCCGTCGAGCGCGAGTTCGCCCACCAGCGCGTACGTTTCCAATTGTTCGGCCGCGATCTGGCCCATCGAAGCGAGCAGCCCGAGAGCGATGGGCAGGTCGAACGCGCCCGCGTCCTTGCGGAGGTCCGCCGGGGCGAGGTTGATGACCGTGCGGCCGGTCGGGAGCCGGTACCCGAGGTTCACCAGCGCCCGCTCGATGCGGTGGACGCTCTCGCGCACCGCGGCCTCGGGGAGCCCGACGAGCACGGTTCGCGGCTGCTGGGCCGGCGAGGTGTCGACTTCGACTTGTACCGGAACGGCGTCGATGCCGAGCAGGGCGAAGGTGTTCAGTTGGGCGAGCATGGGGCACCTCGGGCGGACGGTCGCCGGGGCGGGCGCGCAACGTGCGCAACACCCGCCCCCATGTTCTGTATTCTGCCCGCCGTTCACCGCCCAGCGCCCGCTACTTCTTCACCTTCTCCAGCGGCTTGTTGTCGATCGCCAGTCGTTTGACGGCGAACCGGCCGGTCCGGAGCATCGGCATGATCGTCGCCGCCCAGATCAGCACGATGAACGCGCCGGGCTTCACCATCATCGCCTTCCGGGACGGGTCCGTCGGGTCGGGCTGCTCCGACTCCAGGAACGTGCCGGTCATCCACTCGCGCATGTTCAGCAGGCAGATGATGTCGAGCACGATCAGGCCGACGCAGATCACGAGCGCGATGACCCCGGGGCCGAGGTGGTTCATCCAGTCGCTCGCGTCGGGCGCCCACACCTTCTTCTGCTCGGCCCGCGTGCGGGTCACGTTGTTGAACCCGCAGTGCAGACACACGACCGCGTCCGGCGGGTCCAGCTCTTGGGCGCAGAACGGGCACCGGGGCACGTCCTCCTCCGCGATCAGTCCCATCGCTTTGGGCTTGGCCCCGCCGTCCCCGTCGTCATCGTCGTCCTGAAACTTGTACGGGGCGCTCGCCGGCGCCGGCTCCTCTTTCTTGGGCTCGGGTTTTGCCGCCGCCTTCGGCGACTTCGGCGCCGCATTGGGCTTGGACGGCCCGCCCCCCTTCGCGGCCCGCACCTCCGCGACGAACGCGTGCCCGCACTGCTTGCACTTGATTTTCTTGCCGAGAACCGCTTCCGGCACCTTGAGGGTCAGGTCGCAACTCGGGCACGCGATCTCGTTAACGGTCGCCATAAGGTCGATCCCTTTCGGGGCGCTACGCGAGTCGTGGTTCACCTTTTTCCGGCGCATCAATGGCAAAAACCCGGCCGGACCGGGCATAAAACCAGACGCATCGGGATCAGTATCCTAGAAAATAGCGTATCCGCGCGGCACTTCACCAGGGGTCCTGCCCGGATTCGGTGCCGCCAACCGGAGGCAGGTGACCGTCGTGCCGCAAGCCACTCTCGAGCCCCCCGTGATTTCCGCGCTCACGCCCGACGAGTCTTTTCCGGGGCCGGTGGCTCCTGAGACGCCCCCTCCCCGGGCCGTGCGTCTCGACGCGGGACCGGCCCGGCGGCCGGGGGAACCGAAACTGCTCATTTCGCTCGCGACTTACAACGAGGCGGGGAACGTCGAGGCCCTGATTGCGGAGATCCACAAGGTCGCCCCGCACGCGGACGTGCTCGTCATCGACGACAACTCGCCCGACGGCACCGGTCAGATCGCGGCCCGGCTCGCGGAGACCGACCCGCGGGTGCAGGTGCTCCACCGGCCCGGGAAGTTGGGGCTCGGCACCGCGACACTGGCCGCGATGAAGTTCGCGATGGCCCGCGACTACGATTTCCTGCTGAACATGGACGCGGACTTCAGCCACCCGCCGCGGTACCTGCCCGGCATCCTCGCCGGGATGAGCAAGCACGACCTCATGATCGGCTCGCGGTACACCCGCGGCGGCGCGACCGAGAACTGGCCGCTGACCCGCCGGCTCATCAGCCAGAGCGTGAACATGCTGGTGCGGCTCACGTTCCGGATGCCGGTGAAGGACGCCAGCGGCGCGTTCCGGTGCTACCGCGTCAGCATGCTGCGCAACGCCGAACTGGATCGCGTGCGGTCCCGCGGGTACTCGTTCCAGCAGGAAGTGCTGTTCCGGTGCCACAAGTCCGGGGCCAAACTGGGCGAGTACCCGATTCTGTTCGAGAACCGCCGGGCGGGCGTGAGTAAGGTGAACAAGGCGGAAGCGGTCCGCTCGATCAGCATGATCCTCTACATTGGGCTGCGGAACGTCTTCGGCCTCGAACAGCGGCGGGGCTGAGCCCCGCACGCGACCTTTTCCGGACCGGGCCTCTGTCATCCACCTTTGCGCCAGCTCGGCATTTTGTCGACTCGCCGGCGCATCACGTCATTAATTTGTCGTTCGCCGGACGCGGGGCACGTCTTACCGGACGTGAAGTATCACCCTCCCCAACTATCTGTGAGGTGGGCCGGCACTGAGCTTGTGATGCGAGCAACAAAATAAGCGTGGGGGCGGGCCAGGACGGACTTGCCCACGCCGGAGCATTACGCTATCAACTTTGCATCGCAAAGGAGATTGGCGTTGCGTGTCGTGATCCTGGTTGCGGGCTGTGTTTGGGTTGCCGTGGCTCTCGCCGGCGTGAGTAACACGCACACGAGTATGGACCTCGGCTTCGCACTTCTATTCACGGGCTTCGCTCTTACGGTCGCCTGGGGGGCCGTAACGCTCCGCTCACAGGTCCGCCGCGGGCGGGTGTGGTGGTCGCTTCCGCCCGCCGTCCTTGTAGTGGCAGTGCTGGCCATGACCGAATGGGGGCTCGTCGCACGCGTCTGGTTGAGTGAGGCGCCGCTCCGCGCTCGCGCTGAGGCGGCGCGGCGGGGTGAGGTGGATCATCGGTCGGGACGGACCGGATTGTTCTTCATACAGGGGGTAGAGGAAGGCCGGTCGGAGGTTCGCTTCGTTACCGGCAGTGAGATGTTGGACACCGTCGGGTTGGCCCACCGGGAAGTCCCGCCCGGTCCGGGCGAGCGACACTATCGACACCTTTTCGGACCGTGGTATCGGTTCGTGCGTCCGTACTGACATACAACGCCGTGGGTGCCCACTTCTGGACCGGCTTCGGCGCCCCGGCTGGCGGGGCGACATCTTGGCAGGAGCGGTGCCACATCTCTCGCCCTTTGGCGGTCGCGGCGTGTCCAGACAAGCGCCGCAACCACTCAGGTCCGGGCGATGTTAGCTCCTGACAGATTGGGCAAACGTCCCAACCGGCCACTAAGGCGATAAGTATCTTACAAGGCAAAACGTTACGACTCACAAGGTGCTGTTTAGCCGACTTCAGATCTCGGCGTTGCCGCGTTACTCGCTCACGTGTTGCTCATCCGCCCAGCCTGTGCGCAAGAAGAGAAGACCTTGTGCGCACCGCGTGCAGGATTTGTAAATTTCCTCAACGCGTTTTCCAGCAATGCCTTACTGCGCTCCGAGCCCATTTTTCATGCTCGTGAGGAACAAAAATATGAGCCGCGTCGATCTCACGCGGAACTATTGAAGGTAATCGATCGTTCATCGACGGCCGGCCGAGGGCACGATGACCCTGAACTTGATCCTGTCTCACATCTGCAAGCTCTCCGGCGGGAACAGCTTTTGCGGTCGGTCGGACGCGGATCTGCTGGGCGAGTACGCGCGCACTCACGACGAGAGGGTGTTCGAGGAGCTGCTCCGCCGGCACGGGCGGATGGTCTGGAACGTCTGCACCCGGCAGGCCCCGGACCCGCACGCCGCGGAGGACGTGTTTCAGGCCACGTTCCTGGCCCTGGCCCGCCACGCCGGGCGCATCCGCCGGCCGGCGGCGATCGCGGCGTGGCTGCACGGGGTCGCGGTGCGCCTCGCGGCGCGCCAAACCAACCGCGTCGCGCGCGCCCCGAGCGGGTCGTCGCCGGCCGAGGTCAGCGACTCGGCCGGCGACGACCCGGTGACCGCGCGGGAGGTGTTCTCCCTGGTCAACGTGGAGGTGAACGCCCTGGCCGAGCGCCTCCGGGGGCCGGTCGTCCTTTGCTACTTCGAGGGGAAGACCCGGGACCAGGCGGCCCGGGACCTGGGCCTTTCGGTCGCCACACTCAAGCGCCGGCTGGAGACGGCGCGGAACCTGCTCCGCGAGCGCCTGGCCCGCCGGGGCGTCGCGCTGCCGATTTTTCTGGGCATCCTTTTAGAGGCCGAGGTGCCGGCCCGGGCGGTCGCGGACACGATGCGGGCGGCCGCCGGCGGGCCGGTCGCCCCGGCGGTCGCGGCGCTCGTCGCGGCCGTGGCCCCTGGTGTCCGCCCCTTCGCGTGGGTGCTCGGGCTGGTCGCCGTCGCCGCGGGCCTGTCGGTCGCCGCGCTTCCGACCACGCCGCCGCCGCCGCCGCAACCGACTGCCGCACTACCGCCCCGGCACGACGCCTTTGGTGACCCGCTGCCGGACGGGGCCGTGTTGCGCGTGGGTACGGTGCGTTTGCGGCACGGCATCTGGGGGTGGGGCGGTGACGTGGCATTCCTGCCCGCCCGTCGCGCGGTGGCCTCCGTTCACGGCACCCGCGATATCTGCCTGTGGGACGCGACCACGGGGGCGGAACTGGAGCGCCTCGAAGGCCCGGAAGGGGCCGTCAGTTTGTCCGCCACGCCGGACGGTGCCGCGCTGGTTGTCGGGGGCACGCGCGAGGTCTGGGCGGTCGGCCTGCCCCCGGCCGCGGCCTTCCCGCTCTGGAAGCACCGGCTCCCGCCCGGCCCCGAACTGTACCCGGCCTATTGTGTCGCCGTGTCGCCCGACGGCCGGCTCGTCGCCGTGGCGACGGGCGGTCACCCGGTGGCCGTTCTCGACGCCGGGTCCGGGCAAGTGCTCCGGAATCTCTCTGGGTGCGCCCACAAGGTCGTCTTCTCTCCGGACGGCTCCGCGCTGGCCGCCTGCGGGCGGTGGGGCGGGGTGGAACTGTGGGACGTGGCGACCGGGGCACTGCGGGGCCGACTCGACGGTTCCGAGACGGTCGTCCGGGGCCTGGCCTTCGCGCCCGACGGGCGCTCACTGGCGGTCGCCGGCCCGGCGGGGATCGGCGTCTGGGATCGAGCGACCGGTGCGGAGGTGTGGCGCCGCGAGCCGGCCGCGCCGGACGCGTTCGTCTCTTTCTCCTCTGACGGCCGGACGCTGCTGGAGTGCGGGGGCGAGGCGGTCCGGTTCCGCGCGGCCGCGGACGGCCGCGAGTGCCGCGCCGCCGCCCGCGCCGAGGGGCTGTCGCCCGTTCAAGTGCTGCCCGCGATCGCCGGGCGGCGGGTGTCCCCGGACGGGCGGCTCGTGGCCGCCGTCGCGGACGGAGCCGTCGGGCTGTGGGAGGTGGACACGGGGCGGCCGGTCGGGCCGGCCGGCGGCCCCCGGGGGCCGGTCACGGGTGTGACCTTTTCCGGCGACGGCACGACCCTGGCGACGGTCTCGCGGCTGCGTCAACTGCACCTCACGCCGATCGACGCGACCGCGGCCGGCCGGGAGGTCCGGGTGGACCGGCCCGGCCTGCTGGCGACCGACGTGTGGGCGAGCGACCGCGCGGCGCGGTTCGACCTGCTCCAGCGCAGCACCACGGCGGCCGGGGGCTGGGCCCTAACGCGGTACGACGCGCGGGGCGCGAGTTCCGAGGGGCTCCCGGTGGCGGTGCCCCTGCCGCCGCCGTCTGCGGCGCGTCCGTATGCCGCGTCCGCCGACGGCCGCTGGCAAGCCTGGGGGGGCGCAGACCGGGTCACGGTCGTTGATCGCGCGACCGGTCGGGAGGTTGCCAGCATCCCGGAGTGCCCCGGCGCGTCGTATCTCGCGTTCTCGGCCGACGGGCAGTCGGTACTGGCATACAGCCCGGGGCGGCACGGGTTGGGCGTGTGGGCGAGCGAGACCGGGCAGAAGCGGTGCTGGCTGGAAACCGCGTTCACGCAGAACAACCCGGATCGGCCGCCGCTCGCCCTGTCCGCCGACGGGCGCTGGGTTGCGGCCGTCGAGCGGGCCGACGCGGGCGGGTTCCGCTTGCGCTCGTGGGAGGTGGCGTCGTGGGCGCCCGCGGTGACGTTCGACGCGGAGGCCGACGAGCGGACGGTGCTGGCGTTCGCCCCCGACGGCCGGCTCGCGGCCGCCGGCCGGGACGGGGTGGTGCGCGTGTTCGACCCCGAGACCGGGCGGGCGGTCGCGACGTACCGCGGGCACCGCGGGCCGGCCCTGGCCCTGGCCTTCGCCCGGGACGGGCGACAACTCGCGTCCGGCAGCGCCGACGGTACGGCGCTCGTGTGGGCCGTCCCCGATCGTTCCTTGCCGCCGGGCGCGCCGGGGGCCGGCGCCCGGGCTCTGGTCGAGGTGCTGGCGACGGCCGCCCCCGCACCCGCGGCCCGCGCCGCCGGCCAGCTCTGCGCCGCCCCGGGGGCCGCGGTCCCGGCGCTGCGTGACCGCCTCATGAGCCGACCCGAAGACGCCGAGCGGCCGGCGGGCCGGCTCGCGCCGTTCGACGGCCCGGCCCGTGGCCGGCGTCTGGAGGCGGTCCGGTGTGTCGCGGCCCTCGAACGGCTCGCCCCCGCCCCCGCGGCGCTGCAACTGCTACGAGACCTGGCGCGGGGGCCGGACCACGCCCCCGCTGCCGCCGAGGCCCGCGCCGCGCTCCGGCGGCTGGCACCGCCGGGCGACTGACCGCCGCGGCCCCGGCCCGGCGGACGCGAACGCACCCTCTCCCGCGGTCGCGGCGCAACATCATCCGTTTTCATTCCGAGGAGGAGAGTACCGTGTCGAACGCGAACGGTCGCGCCCGTGGGTTCACGCTCATTGAGCTGTTGGTGGTGATCGCCATCATCGCCGTCCTCATTGGGCTCCTGCTGCCCGCGGTCCAGAAGGTCCGCGCCGCGGCGGCCCGCATGAGCTGCCAAAACAACCTCAAACAGATCGCGCTCGCCGCGCACAACTTCCACGCGGCGGAGGAGCGGTTCCCCGTGCTGGCGGTGAGCGCGTCGACGGCCCCGGTGCGGCTCGGGTACCGCTCCCCGTTCATCCCGCTCTTGCCGTACATGGAGCAACAGCCCCTGTACGACCGGCTGCTCGCGCTGGTGGCCCCGCGGGCCGGGACGTCCTTCTACTCGCTCGGGCTGGGGACCGTGGCGGGCACCTACGATTCGCCGGACGCGCCCGGGGCCATGGTGCCGAAGGTGCTCGTGTGCCCGGCGGACGTCGGGGCCCAGAGCCCGGTCGCGTACAAGCCGATCTCCACGCTCAACTATTACGGCGTGACGAGCTACCGGCCGAGCGTCTCGACGAAGGCGACGCTCTGCTGCTCCCAGTGGAACGACGGGGTGATCGTGTCCCCGTCGAGTTCCGCGCCGGGCGCGGGGGTCCGCATCACCGACATCACCGACGGCACGTCCGGCACCGTGCTGTTCGGCGAGTTCTTCAACAGCGACCCGCAGTGGGACCCGGCGATCGTCGGCACCACGTACGCCAACAAGCCGTTCCCGTATTACGTCAACTCGCTCTGGGGGACGGCCGGACAGGGCTCGGGCGCGCTCCCCGGGAACGGCTCGTACCCGCTGAACGTCCGGCTGGCGGTCCCGACTGGTACCGCCGTTCCCGTGCCGGCCGCGCTCGTGACGCCCCGGATTTACGCGTTCGGGAGCGGGCACACGGGCGGGGCCAACTTCGCCATGAGCGACGCGTCCGTGCGTTACATATCCGACGCGATCAACAACTCGTCCGGGCTGCTGTCGGCCCTGTCCACCCGCGCCGGCGGCGAGGTCGCCACGCCGGACTGATACATGAACCCGCCTGCGGTGTCGCGTTCTTGACGAGCCGCGACCGCCAGGGAGCGGGGTACGTGGCACCGCTCCCTGGCGGTCGCGGCTCGTCAAGAACGCGGCAATATCACCGGGTACGTGTATGAGGCCGCCCGCGTACCCGTTCCGCCGGCCGCACTTCGGCCGGCGGCGGAAGGCCGTTACCCCTTCCTCTGGCCGCGCGGTCCCGTGCGGCCCCACCTTACAAACATGGAGACCCGAACATGCGCTGGCGACCGGGCCGGCTTGGCGTACTGATGGCCGCGCTTGTGGCGACCGGGTGCGGCGAGCCCAAGTTCCAGTTCGCGCCCGTCGAAGGGACCGTGACCCGAGACGGCAAGCCGTTGCCGAACGTGCTGGTCACGTTCTTCCCGGACCCCGAGGCCGGGACGCTGGGGCCGCGCTCGACCGGGCTGACCGACCGGTCCGGCCGGTACCGCCTGACGGCCGGGCCGACCCAGGCGGGGGCCGTTGTGGGCCGGCACCGCGTCGGCTTGCTCGACGCGAACCTGCTCGGCGGCCAAGGCGGCGCTGCGGAGGGACCGCCGGAGGGGGAGGACGGGGCCAAGGGGGCACGGCCGAGTGGGCCGCGCGTCCCCGAGTCTTACAACGAGTTCCGGAACACACCGCTCCGCGCCGAAGTGGCCGACGGCGGGTCGGTTGTGGACTTCGCGGTGCCGAAATGATCCCCACGTCGGCGGAAGGCGGCTCCGGGGCACCGCCAGGCCGCCTCGCTCCCTCGCCGGTGTGACGATATGATACACTACAGGGGAATTGCCCTTCCTATTCTCTCGCCGCGCGAACGCACGGCCCGTGCGCAACGTACAGGGGCTGAGGGCCGTGCTGGAACCCAACCGCCACCCGCCGGAGTCCGACGAACAGTTGCTCGCCCGGCTCCGGGCCGGCGAGCGGGACTGTTTCGGGGTCCTCGTGCGCCGGTATGAGCGAGAGCTGTTCGGGTACCTGCGGCGCTACCTCGGAGACGACGACCTGGCCGACGACGTGTTCCAGAACACGTTCGTTCAGGTGTACACGAAACTCGGGCAGTACGAGCCCGACCGGCCGGTGCGGCCGTGGCTGTACGCGATTGCGACGAACCAGGCCATCGACGCGCTGCGGCGCCGCAACCGCCGCGCCGACCAGCGCGCCGACGTGGTCACCACGGCCGACGAGGACGGACAGCCCCGACCGCTGTTCGAACTGCTGCCCGCGGCGGGTGACGAGCCGCCCGCCGCCGCCGACCGCGCCGAGCAGCGCGAGCTCGTCCGCGCCGCGGTCGACCGCCTGCCGGAGTTGCTCCGCCAGGTGGTGCTCCTGGCGTACTTCCAGGGGCTCAAGTACCGCGATGTGGCCGACGCGCTCGGCATCCCGGTCGGCACCGTGAAGTCGCGGCTGCACGCGGCACTCGCCAAGCTCACCGAGGGGTGGGGGGCCGCACACGACGGGCCCGGAGAACCGGGCGTCGAGAAGAATGATGAAGAGACGGGCGTCCACGCCCCCTCTTCCGCGTAGTTCGCTCCGGACCGCAGGGCGCCACAACCATGTCGGACGAAGACCTGCTCGGATACGTGCTCGACCTGCTGACGCCCGAGGAGCGGGCCGCGGTCGAGACGCGCCTGTCGCTCGCGCCCGAACTGGCGGCGCGCCTGGACCGCATGCGCCGGTCGCTGAGCCCGCTGCTCGCCGGCACCACGGCCGAGCGCGACAACCCGCCCGAACCGCCGCCGGGGCTCGCCGTCCGTGCCATCGCGCGGGTCGCACAGCACGTTGTCGCGCACGAGCCGCGCCCGGCCCGGCCGGCGCCGCGCGAGCCGGCCGTTATGGCACTCTTGCGCGGGTTCGCCGACGCGCCGGGCGAGCTGGAGTTCGGATCGGGTACGCGGGCCAAGGTTCCAGGGGCGGCCCGCCCCGCGCCGCCGGTGAGCGACGGGCCGGAGCCGGCGCCCGGGCGCCGGCTCCGGGCCGAAATCGTTGTGGCCGCCGGGATCGCGTTCCTGGCGTTCGGGCTGGTCACCTCGGGGATCGCCAAGGCCCGGCAGCAGCAGCGCGTGTACGCCTGCCAGAACAGCCTGCGCGGGCTCCACACCGGGCTGTCCGGGTACGCGGACTCGGACCCGCAGGGCCGGTACCCGCAAATCGACCCGGCTGCGACCGCCGACACGTTCGCCGCGTCGCTCGGCGAGCAAGGCCACCTGCCCGCCGGCTACCGGCCCGGGTGCCCGGGCGCGGACGCGTTCGTCGCGTACACGTACACGCTCGGGTTCCGCGAGCCGGACGGCCGGCTGCTCGGCCTGCGCCGCCCGGACCCGGCCGGCCCGGAAGGCACCGAGCACGACACGATGCCGATCTCGGCCGACTTCCCGACCGCACGCGCGGCGCCGGGGGACGGGCCGGTGTCGCCGCACTCGGGCTGCATGAACGTTCTGTTCGTCGGCGGGAACGTTCGCGCGACCACGTCCCCGTTCGTCGGGCCGAACGGGGACGACATTTACCGCAACGCGTTCGGACACGTGGGCGCCGGCATGAACCGCTCGGACGCCGTCCTCGGCCGCCCCGGCGACCGCCCGTGACGCCCGGCGCGGTCAACACCTTCGCCCGTTGAATCGCCCGCCGTGGCCCCCGGCCGGGTGCTTTTCTGTGGCGGGAGGACAATTCACCTCCCGAGGGAACTGCCAGGTAAAGAACGCGACGTTTCGGCATTTCGCCTCCCCCGTTTCGTCGATCCGCGTGGTACACTCGGTTTAATCACGTCGGAAAATAGAACCGGTCCCGGTGGTCCGGTGAAGGAGCAGGGCCGTGAAACGTCCCCTTCGGTTGCGAGGCCTGAGCGGCGAAATCAAGGGGCAGGTGTGGGAGTCGGACACCCAGCTCCGGGCCGGCCGCATCGGGACCCTCGAGATCGTCCTGGACGACAGCTCCGTCAGCCGCCGCCACGCCGAGGTGCTGCACGGGGACGACGGCTGGTACGTCCGCGACGTGGGCAGCACCAACGGCACGTATGTCAACGGCGTCCGCATCGGGCCGGGCGAGCAGCCGCTCAAATCGCGCGACATCGTCCAGTTCGGTAAGGTGGCGGTGATCGTCGAGCTGACCGACGGGGTTGAGGGGCCGCCCTCGAACCAGCACGTCGTCGCGGCGGCGGTGTCGAGCTTCGACGAGGGCATCCGGCGGCTCGCCTACGACCGCAACCACATGCCGCGGGCCGGCGAGCAGATGCTCGCGCTGCTCCGCGCCGGGCACCACTTCGTCAACACCCAGAGCGAGGACCAACTGCTCGACGCGGTGCTCAACGACGCGGTCAGCGTGCTCGAGGCCCAGCGCGGGGCGATCGTGCTGGCCGAGAGCGACGGCCCGGAGCCGAAGATGCGGCTCCGGGCGCTGGCGGTCGGCCAGGGCGAGCCCCCGGGGCGGTTCCACTACTCGAAGAAGCTGACCCAGCGGTGCTTCGCCAGCGGCGTGTCGCTGCTCTACAGCACGCTCACCGGCGACGAGGAGTCGAAGGTGACGCAGAGCATCGCCGACGGGGCGATGGCGAGCGTGCTGTGCGTGCTGCTGCGCACCCCGCGCAAGCGGCTGGGCGTGCTGCACCTGGACCGCAGCTTCTGGCAGAACCCGTTCACCGAGGACGATCTGCACCTGGCCGACGCCCTGGCCGCGCACGTGTCCGCGGCGATCGAGAGCGCCCAACTGCTGCGGCGCCAGAAGGAGCAGTTCCAGAAGACGGTCACGGTGCTGGCGCAGGCGGTCGAGCTGCGCGACGACTACACCGGCAACCACACGCAGCGGGTCACCCGGTACGCGACGATGCTGGGCGAGAAGCTGGGCCTGCCCGAGGACCAGATCGAACTGATCCGGATCGGCGGGCCGCTCCACGACATCGGCAAGATCGGCATCGACGACGCCATCCTGCGCAAGCCGGGGCGGCTCACCGGCGACGAGTACGAGCTGATGAAGAAGCACACGACCAAGGGCGCGGAGATCCTCTCCTCCATTCCCGAAATGGGGCCGATCATTCCCATCGTGCGGAGCCACCACGAGCGGTGGGACGGGGGCGGCTACCCGGACGGCTTGGCGGGCGAGGGGATTCCGCTCCTGGCGCGGGTGGTGGCGGTGGCGGACGCGTTCGACGCGATGACCTCGAACCGCCCGTACCACGAGAACAAGAAGGGGAAGCCCCCGTCGTGGGCGTTCGGGGAGGTCGAGCGCCAGGCCGGCAAGCAGTTCGACCCGACGGCCGCGGCGGCGTTCGTGAGCATCCGCGACGACATCGTCCGCGCGATGGGCGAGTTGATCCCGGGCAGCGAGGTCGAGACCCCGGAGCCGGTCACCGTCACCGGGTTCATTCACGACCCGCGGGGGTGATTAGTAATTCGGAACGCGCAATTCGGAATGCGGAGTGAAGCAAGGCCCCCGCCGACTAAAGCCGTCGCTTCAGTCGGCTTAGTTTTCTGTGTTCATTCCGAATTCCGCGTTCCGAACTACTAATCGCGGACCGGGTTCTTGTCGCTCAGCTCGACCTTCGTGGTCGCCTTCTGGTCGATCTCCGCATCCACCTGCTGGTTCATCACCTCGATCGTCATCGTGCCCTTCAGCTTCATGGACGTGGACGACGATTTGAGGCGGCCCGCCTTCAGGTCGAACAGGATGGTGCCCTTCACTTCGTCGCTCTTGATGTCGGCGCTCACGACCTTGAACGGCAGCGCGTCGCCGCCCTCGCCCGTTTTGAACGTCACGTCGCCGGTCGTCTTCAGGGTCGCCACGTCGCCCGACACGCCGTCGAGGGCGAACTGCGTCTTGTTGGTCAGCTCGCCCAGGCCCGCCAGCGGCACCTTGTCGGTCCGGCTCCACTTGTCGCCGACGGCTGCCTTTTCTTTCGGCGAGCCGACGAACACCTGGCTGAACATGAGCTTCACGGCGGTCTCGGGCATCACCGCCTGGAACACCTTCTTCATCCCGTCGTCGCCGTCGCTGAGCTGGTTGAGGAACTTGTCGTAGCCTTCGAGCTTCTTCAGCTCGAAGCCCTTATCGAAGGTCGCGGTGAGGCTGGCGCCCTTGAACCGGTCGGTGAGCCCGCCGCCGTTCCCGAGCGCGCCGTCCATCGTCATCTTCGTGTAGGTCATCTTCACCTCGAACCCGCCCCCTTTGACCGATTTGGCCTCGAACTTCGCCACCGTCGTGGTGGTCATCTTCTGGTTCACCGTCTGGCCCATCACCTTGATGGCCTGGTCGATCTCCTGTGTGGTGGTGGCGTAGAACGAGTCGCCCTCTTTGAGGGACCACTTGAGGCTCACGGGGTCAGCCGCCGTGGTCGGTGCGACCAGCAGAACCAGGGCGACAAAGGCGGACGCGGTGCGCATGACGGTCTACTCCGGGCGAAACGAAGCGGCACCGACCACTTTACCCGTGGCCCGGCGCGTGCGGCAAGCGCCGACCCGCGCGGCGCGTTCGTCGGGCGCTCGGGGCGGCCGCACACGCGCCCCCATCGCGACCCGCGCCGGCGCTGGAACGGGTTCACCACTGCGCCGCGGCGGCCACGGAGAACGGGAACGCGCTCCAACTGTACGGCCCTTGGTGTGCCGTGTGCCCGGCGGCCGCCGCGGGGCGCTTGCTCCGCACCGGGCGCGTGACTACAACTCACACGCACCCCTCCGGAGCATTTCATGCCAATTACGAAAGAAACGATCGGCGTCGGGCTCATCGGCGCCGGCGACATCTCCGTTCTGCACGCCGCCGCGATCAAGAAGTGCCCCGGCGCCAAACTGGTCGGGCTGTGGAACCGCAACCAGGACCGGGCCAACCAGCGGGCCAAAGAGTTCGGCTGCAAGAACTACGCCTCGCCCGAGGAGCTCGTCGCCGATCCCAACATCGACGCCGTCTTCGTGCTCACCAACCTCGAAACGCACCTGGAGTACACCGTCCAGTCGCTCGGGATGGGCAAGCACGTGCTGGTCGAGAAGCCGGTGGGCGTGACGGTCGCCGAGATCGAGCGCATGAAGGCGCTCGCCGGGGCCAAAGACCTGGTGTGCATGCCGGGGCACAACTACGTCTACGAAGGCGGCATGGTGCGCACCCGCGAGCTGGTGGACAACGGCGACCTGGGCAAGATCGTCTCGGCCTACGTCATGTACAACATCCACCACCCGGAAGACGTGGCGTCGCGGTACCCGGGCGTCGTCCGGCAGATCCTGACGCACCACTCGTACATCATGCTCTACCTGGTCGGCAAGCCGGTCGAGCTGTGCGCGATGAAGGCGACGCTGCACTACAAGGAGTACAAGGAAGAGGACATCGCGATGGTGCAGATGCGGCTGCACAACGGGGCGCTCGCGCACTTCTGCGCGAGCTTCGCGGCCGACGACCACGCGGCCGACCCGTGGACGGTCATGGTGAAGGTGATCGGCACCGCGGGCAGCACCCGGTACAGCTACCGGGACCACGTCGAGATCAAGCCGGGGCTGGTCCACAGCCAGACCTACACGGCGTACCAGGGTTCCATCACCAACGAGGTGCGGCACTTCCTGATCGACTGCCTGCGGATGGGGCAGAAGCCGCTCAGCACGCTCGACGACGCCATCACCGCGCAGAAGATGATTGAGGCCGCCGAGAAGAGCATCGCGGAAAAGAGCGTCGTGAGTTTGTAATGCCTTTTTGCCCGCGCCGATCTGCGGGTGAACCTCTCCGGAGTTTCTCATGGAACGTCGCCCGCTCGGCACAACGGGCCTCTCCGTGTCCGCCCTGGGGCTCGGCGGGGCCGCGTTCGGCCAGCAGTACGGGGCCGTGTCCGACGCGGAGATCACCGACTGCGTTCGCACCGCCATCGACGCCGGCGTGAACCTCATCGACACCGCCGCGTACTACGGCCGGGGGGCGTCCGAAGAGTTCCTCGGCCGCGCGCTCGAAGGCGGCTGGCGCGAGAAGGTCTTCGTCTGTACGAAGGCCTGCCGGCTCGACCGGGCCGTGTTCGACTTCACCCCGGAAGGAACACGGAAGTGCGTGGAGGGGTCGCTCAAGCGGCTCCGCACCGAGTGCGTCGACGTTCTGCTGGCCCACGACATCGAGTTCGCGACCGATTACGAGTACGTGTTCAACGAGACGTACCGCACGCTCCATGACCTGAAAAAAGAAGGCAAGGCGCGGTTCATCGGGATGTCGTGCTACCCGCTCGGGCTGCTAAAACAGGCCGCCGAGCGGTGCGCTCTTGATGTGGTCATCTCTTACGCGCACGGTCACCTGGCTGACACGACCCTGGTGACCAAGTTCCTGCCTGCCGCCGCGGCGCACGGGGTCGGGGTGATCAACGCCAGCCCGCTCGCGATGGGGCTGCTCACGAACCAGGGGCCGCAGCCGTGGTTCCCGGGACCGCCGGAACTGATCGCGACGTGCCAACGGGCCGCTGAGCTATGCCGCTCGCGTGGCACGGACATCGCGTTTCTGGGGATGCAGTTCGCGTTCGGGCTGAAGCAGGTGCCCTGTACGCTCACGGGGGCGGCGCGCCGGAGCGAGTTGGAGGTTAACCTGAAGGCGATGAGCACGCCGATCGACGAATCGCTCCTGGCCGAAGTGCTGGAGGTACTGGCGCCCGTGCGCGACCTGACGTGGAAATCGGGCAACTGGACGGGCTGAGTTTTCCCCCTGGGACCGCGGCCGTCCCGGCCGCTTTGCTCCGCGAAGCGGATCGCATCAGCGCGTTTTGGCCAACCGTTTCTTCTGCCCAACAGCGAAAGCGGCCGGGACGGCCGCGGTCCCAGGGAAAGACTCAACCCTCGCGAATCTCAAGCGCCACCGCCCCGAGCGGCGCCTCCGACGCAACCACCAACGCCACTTCGTTGCGGGGCGCGAGCCGCGCGGTTATGTCTGCCGCGAACGAACCGGCAGTTGCGAGCGTACCCACCAGCACGCCGTTTACAGTCACTTCCCCCGATCCGGGAACGTGCTCGCACACGAGCCAAACGCGCTCGTTCGGGTCGAGCGTGCGGGGGCGTCCGAACTTTCGGGAGTGACGCACGGTGCCGTCCGCCGAGGCGACTTCCCACGGCGGGCCAAGACGAATTGTGTGCATGGCTGATTTGAAGGAGATGCAAGAAAGCCGTTTTGACAGGATTAACAGGATGGACAGGATGTGAAAGACAGTAAGCAGCTTTGCCTTTCACATCCTGTCCATCCTGTTAATCCTGTCAAAATGTTCTCCCACTTCGGTCACGCGGACTGCGTCCGATCGTGCCACTCGTCGAGCAGCTTGCCGATGTTCTTGAAGGCGAAGTCGAGGTTCGCCAGTTCGTGCCCCAGGTCCAGCGCGCGGGCCAGGTCGCCGTTCTCCGCGGCGCCGGTAGCGAGTTGGTACAGCAGCTCCTTTTTCACCGGCTCCTCGGACTCGGGCACGCCGGTCAGCCCTTCCTCGAAGTTCCGCTGCGCGAGCCGCCAGTTGTTCCGTTTCTTGAAGCACAGCCCGAGGTACAGTGCGGCCCGCCACTTGAGGCGGTCGTCGCGCCGGGCCTGCTGAAGCTCGGCGATCGCCTCGTCGATCTGGTCCGCCTTTAGCAGCCGCGTCCCGAGTTCGATGCGGTGGCCTGGCTCGTTGGGGAACCGGTCCGCCCGGACCCGGTACAGCTCGATCTCGCGCGACAGCACTTCCTTCTGGAGCTTCGCGCGGAGGGCGGCGAGTTCCGCCTCGGTCATCTCCTCGTCGGTTCCGGTGTCGGTGTCGTCGGCGGACCGGGCCTTCAGCTTCTTGAGCCGCGCGTCCGCGTGTTCGAGGTTCTTGCGCACCGGGGCGAGGTCGAGTTCCATGAGTTCCAGTTGGACCTGGAACGCGTTACCGGTCGGTCCGAGCCCCTGCTGGAGGACGGCCCGGGCGCGGTCCTCCTGGCCGCCGCGGCGGTACACCGCGGCCAGTTGCAGGTACAGGCTCGGCTCGGTCGGGTCGGCGGCGATGCGGGTCAGCAGCGGCCCGGCCTCGCGGGTCAGCCGGTCCGCCTTCTCGGTCGCGCGCGACTCGATCCGCCCCACCACCGGCGACTCCTTCGTGCCGGCCGCGGCCTGCTCGTAACCGCCCTTCTGGATCGTGGCGTTGGCGGCGAGGTCCTTCGCCTTGTGCTGCGCTTCCACGTCGCTCGGGCTGGCCTCGCGGACCAGTTGCCAGAGGATCATCGCCTTCTGGAAGTCGCCGCGCTTCTCGAACAGCCGCGCCAGGGCGCGGTTCAGGGTGGCGTCCTTGGGGTGCTTTTGGCGCGCCTGGTCGAGCGAGAACACCGCGAGGTCCGACAGCCCCAGCGCGTCGAACGCCTCGGCCATGTCCATCTGGGCGCCCAGGTCCCACGGGTTGCGGCACAGCACCTGCTCGCCGTGCTCCAGGGCCTTCAGGTACTCGCGGTTGCGCTTCGCGGTGCGGAGCTTGGCCTTCCACCGCGGGGTGGTGAGGAACGCGAACCGGCTGCCCCGCAGGTTGTCTCCGTATTTGGCCTTCTGCGTCTCGCGGAGCTGCTTCCGGTAGTGGAAGTTGGCCGGGTCGAGCTTGCAGCAGGTGAGCAGCAACTGGATGGCGTAGTCGTATCCGCCCTCCGCGAGCAGCTCCTTGGCCTTGGCGAAACTCTGGACCGCGATGCGCTTCTGCTCGGCGTTGGGCGCCGGGACCGGACTCGCGGACGGTTGTTCGGGCATGGCGCTGGCCTTCTCGTGCGTAGCGGCGGCACCGCGCAGGGTCTGGGAACCGCGTACCATGATGTTGTACCACAAAGGAGAGGGGGAAACTGCGCCTTGGAAACGAGCGTTCTGAAAGTCGACCCGACGAACCCCGAATCCGACGTGATCGGCCGCGCCGCGGCGGTCGTCCGCTCGGGCGGCCTCGTTGCTTTTCCCACCGAAACGGTGTACGGCCTCGGCGCGAACGGGCTGAGCGCCGCGGCGGTCGCCGGGATCTTCGAGGCGAAGGGGCGCCCGTCCACGAACCCGCTGATCCTGCACGTTTCAGACGCGTCCGAGGTTCTAAACGTGGCCGCGGCGTGGCCCGCGACCGCGCAGACCCTTGCGGCCCGGTTCTGGCCGGGGCCGCTCACCCTCGTCGTTCCGAAGCGCGACAGCGTACCGAACATTGTAACCGCCGGCGGCCCGACTGTGGCGGTGCGGTGCCCGAATCACGCGGTCGCCCGCGCCTTGATCCGCGCGGCGGGCGTTCCACTGGCGGCCCCGAGCGCGAACCGGAGCACCGAACTTTCGCCGACGCGCGCCGAACACGTCCTGAAGGGCCTAAACGGGCGCATCGCGATCGTGTTGGATGGCGGCCCGTGTTCCGGCGGGTTGGAATCGACCGTGGTTGATGTGACGGGTGAAATCCCGCGCGTGTTGCGCCCGGGCCTCATCACGGTTCCGATGCTCGAAGCGGTGTGCGGGCGCGTCGAGGTGGGAACAAAAAGCGAAGGCGTGGCCCGCGCCCCGGGTCAGATGGTGAAGCACTACAGCCCGCGCACGCCGCTGGTGCTGGTTGACAGAGCCGACGAGGCGGAACGGGCGCGTGCCGCTGCCAGCCGCCTCGGACTTCGGGCCGTGGTTGTCGGTTTCGATTTACCTCTCACTGCGGCCTCGATGTACCGCGCGATGATGTTCGAGCCCGATCAGTATGCGGCCGACTTGTACGCGGTTCTGCACGAACTCGATAACGGCCGGTACGACCAGATCGTCGTCGAGATGCCCCCTGACACGCCAGAGTGGGCGGCCGTGCGCGACCGGCTCACCCGCGCCGCGGCGCGCGAGTGAGCTCCGATCCGGTTGATGTGAGTGGGGCATGTGCCCGGCGCCGCGGCGCGGCCCTCTGGGCCTCTTTAGACGCCAGCGGGTCGGTTCGGCTCCGCGGGGACTCGTGGCTCACTCCCGGCGCCGGCACTCCGCAACCGGACCCGGTGTCACTTCCCGTCCAGGTCCGCCTGCACCGCGTGCAGGATCTCCTTTGTGGCGTCGTTCTGCACGAGGGCCACGAGCTTGAGGTTTTTCAGCGCGAGCGGCCGGGCGCCGCGCGGGAACGGGCTCTCCGACTTCGCGAAGTCGTCCAGGTACTTCACCAGCGACGCCTTCACCGCCTCGGGGTCGATGGCCACCGCCTGCTCGTGGTCCTTCTTCGCCAGCGCGAACCCCTTCGCGCCGCCCGGCATCGCGCGCACCACCATGTGATGATACCGGATGCCGTTCCCGCCGGTGTACCGGACCCGCTCCTCCACGAGGGCGAACCGCAGCCGCACCTTCTCACCCGGGGCCTCCAGGTCCGACACCTTCGCCTTGGCCTCGAAGGCCCCCTTCTCGCCCTTCGTCACCGCGAGCGACAGCTTCACACCCGCGGGCTTTTCGAGCAGGTCGTCCAGGGTCGTGCGGAACTGCTTGTAGAACTTCTCCGAGTCGGCCGCGGCGCCGCCGGAGGCGGTGCCGAGCTTCCCGCTGATGAACAGGGTGGGGGCGCCGCGGATCTGGTCGCCGTAGTACTCGGCGCGGTCCATCCCGTCCGGGCTGGTCAGCGGGTCCGGGCCGGGGACGTGGAAGTGGTACTGGAGCAGGACCACGTCCGCCGGCTTGTACGCCTTCAGCAGCCCGTCGAACGCGAGGTCCACGCCCACGCACGGCGGGCACTCGGCCCCGGTGAACACCTCCACCACGGCCGCCCGGTCCGACTTCGCCTTTCGGCCGGCGAACGGCTCGGCCTTGAACGGCGGGCTGGTCTTCGAGTACTCGACGAAGTCGCGCAGCTCGAGCTTCGTCAGTTGCGCCTGGTACGTTTTGGCGTCGTCGGGCTTCCCGGCCTTCTGGAGCGTGCGCACCAGCGCCTCCAGCACCTCGATGCGGGCGGCGGCGGTGTCGTCGTCGGTGAGGAGCCGCTCGGCGCGCTTCGCCTGGGCCACCGCCAGGTCCGCGAGCCCGGCCTGGTCGGCGAGCAGTTCCACCGTGCGGAGCGTGACCTCGCGCTCCCACCGCGGGCCGAACAGCGCGGCCGACTTGTTCACCCGCTCCACCACCCCGCGCACCTCGCCCGCCGGCACCTTCTTGTCGGCCGCCTGCGCGAGCACCTGGAACGCGGCGTTGAACAGCTCGGGGCCGTCGTCGGTCTGGGCCAGCGCCTCGCGGGCCACCTCGAACGGGTCGGTGAGCTTCGCCAGCTTGGTCGGGTACAGGGTCGTCAGTTGCAGCCGGCCGCCGACCACCGACAGCGACCCGTTGAGCTTCTTCTTGTCCTTGGTCAGTTGGCCGTCGAAGTTGACGATCTCGCGGTCCGTGACGCCGAGCGTGAACGACACCCGGTCGCCGCTGACGCTCACCCCGGTGACGGCCGGCTTGATCTTCAGCTCGTCCGACGCGCCGAGGTACTCGGCGGTCCACTTCCCGTCCTTCTCGGCGAACGAGATCAGCATGGTGGTCTCCTCGCCGCGGGAGATGGGGAGCGTGAGCTTCCAGTTCCCGGCGGGCGGGGCCGGGTCGGCGCCGCGACCGAGGCCCGCCGCGCAGATCAGCGCGGCGAGGACGAGGAGTGTACGGGGCATGAGGTCAGCTCTCGGGGTCGGGAGTGGGGGCGGGGCGGTTCAGTTCGTCCCGGTAACGATACACCTTCGCCACCGCCTCCGCCACTTGGCGGACGTCGGCCGGGGCGAGCGACAGGACCGGGTGGTGCAGCACCACGCACCGCGCGTGTGCGTCGGCGGCGTGGTCGAGGGCGCCGGCGGCGCGGAATCGCGACGGGGAGCGCCCCACGTGGAGCGCCTTGAAGCCGGCGTCGAACGCGACGCCCTCGGCGCGCAGCGCCTTGGCGAACAGTTCGCGCGACAGCCCGAAGGCGGCCGGGTCGTACTGGAGCCCGAGTTTGTAGAAGGCCGGGAGGTTCGGGCCGGCGCCCAGCGGCGCGAGGGGGGGGAAGGGCAGACCTACCCCCCCCGGACCGCTCCCTCCAGTGGCGCGAAGGGGGGGAGGGCTTTGGAACAGTTCCCGCACGCGCTTCGCGCGCCACGCCGTGGCCTCGTGCAGCTTCCGCAACTGTGGTCGGAGGGCCGCCGCTTGTAACTCGCTGAGCGGCGCGAGTTGCTGCACCCCGCGGTTCAGGTGCCCCTTCGCGCGCTGGAAAAGGGCTGGGTCCGCGAACAGCAACGCGCCGCCGCGCCCGGCGGTGAGCAGCTTCGAGCCGCCGAAGCTCAGCGTGCCGATGTCCCCCCAGGTGCCCGCCGGCCGCCCGTCGAGCACCGCGCCCGGCGCCTGCGCCGCGTCCTCGATCACCCCGACACCGCGGGGCCGGGCGAGGGCGAGCACGGCGGGCACGTTCACCAGTCCGCCGTGCAGGTGCGAGCAAAGGACCGCCTTCGTGAGAGGCGTGAGCGCGGCTTCGAGCTTCGTTTCGTCGAGCTGCCAGTTGTCCGGCCGCACGTCCACCAGCACCGGTTTCGCGCCGAGGGCGTGGACGGTCAGGAAGTTGGACTCGTAGTCGTAGGCGGCCATCGCCACCTCGTCGCCCGGGCCGACCCGCAGCGCGCGGAGCCCCACCTCGACGGCTAGGGTGCCGGTGGCGCACGTCAGCGCGTGCGGGACGCCGTGGAAGGCGGCCAGCTCTGCTTCCAGTGCGCAGACGTGCTCGCCGCGGTACTGGCCCCACGCGCCCGACGCGACGGCGGCGTACAGTGCGGTCTGAACGTCCGGATCTGGGAGCGGCCACGGCGGCGGCCCGTCGGGCCGAATGGGGGTACCGCCGAGCAGTGCGGGTAGTTCGGAACGCATGAGTTCAGGTATACTGGAACAGGTTCCGCGAACCGAAGGCGCGCCCGTGGCCACCGAAATTCATCCCCAGCCCGCCTGGGGCACCGCCCACAACCCCGACGTGCTGTTGAACCTGGTCTGGCCCCGCCCGCTGGCACACCAGGCGCAGACCGCGCTCCCGAGCCTGTCCCCGCCGCTGGTGCGGCGGCTGCGGCTGTACGGGGTCGCGTGCGCCCGGATGGTATGGGATGTGCTACCCCCCGACGCGCGGAACGCGGTCCTGCTGTCCGAGCGGGCCGCCGACGACCCGGCGGCGGAGGCGGCCCTGCGGGCCGCGGCGGTGCGGATGAGCTACGGGCCGACCACCTTCCGGCAGCAGGCGACCAACGCGGCCGGGTGGGCGTCAGCCGGGCGGTTCGCCGCCCCGCCTCGGGCCACCGGGCCGCAGCGCCCCGTCTGGAACCCGGTGGAGGCGGCGCGCGAGGCCGCCAAGGCGCTCGCGACCCGCGCCGCCGGCCCCGCGCCGGCCGGCGGGAGCCCCGTCTCGAAGGCGTGGCAGGCGGCGTGGAACCGCGCGTTCTCGGCCGCCCGCGGGCACCAGGCGGAGCTGGTCCGCGACATCTTCCCGCCCCCGCAGTACGCGCGCCCGTTTTCGCCCGAGTGGCGGACCGACACCGTGACCGCCCTCGCCCGGCAGATGGACGGCAGCGGCGACTTCTCCGCCGTGCCCATTCTGGCCGACGCCCTGCAAGACGCCGGCTGCACGGACGAAGTGATGTTGGGGCGGTGCCGCGCGCCGTCCGGCGCCCACGGCCGCGGGAACTGGGTAGTGGATTCGGTACTGGGTCGGGAGTAGGTTAACAGCCCGCGAGCCGTCAGGTTCCCACCGATATGAATGAAACAAGCTGGCAGACCGGCGCCGACGGCGAAGAGATGCTGGAGTTCGTCGCCGACCGGCTGTCGCCCCGCCAATGGCTGCTGGCGTCGGCGGCGTACGCCCGCCGGCTCTGGGACGCGCTGCCCGACGGCCCGCTCCGTCAGGCCATCGACGCCGCCGAACTCGCACTCGAACCTCTGAGCGCGAAAGAGCGCAACACGTGGCTCAAGAAGATCGACGCCGCGGTACCCGACGCCGTGAGCCGCGCGCAGGCGATCCAGCACGCGATCGTGAAGCCCGCCGACCCGGACGCCGCCACGGTCGCGGACCCGGTGCTGAGCAAGCCGAACCAGGCGGCGCCGTCGTTCCCACTGTTCCAGGCGGCCAGCCGGCACGCCGCGAACGCGATCGAGGGCATCGGCGAGGCGGTGACCGAGGCCGCCGCGGCGGTGCGCGTGCTGTTCGAGGAGCCTGGCGCCGAGATGCTGGAATCGATCCGACCGCTCGTCGAGCAGGCCGCCGCCACCCGCACCCGGGCCAACACGTCGGCGAACAACGCCCTGCGGCTGAAGGGCGAGGGCGACGAGCACGCGGACCGGTCCGCGGGGGTGAAGAACAAGGGCCGGGCGGAGGCCGAGGCGCTCGAGATCGTGCGCAAACTGGAAGAGGGCAAGGGGAAGAGTCAGGACGACGAACTCGAGTCCGAGATGAAGCGCGAGCGGGCCGCGGCGAAGCAGCTCGCGCGGGTGCTGCGCGAGATCGTGGGCAACGCGTTCAAGCCGCCGCGGTTCGAGCCCGCCTGGCGCACGGATGAGGTGGCAGCGCTGGCGCAGACGATTTACGAGGAGCGGGCCTTCGAGCGGATGGTGGCGCTGGCCGACGCGCTCCTGGACGCCGACTGCGACGAGGAGGCGATCCTCCGCCACTGCCGCGGCACGGAGGTCGGGGTGAAGGAGCCGCCCCAGCACCTCCGCGGGTGCTGGGTGCTGGAGCTGATCCTGGGCCGCTACGCCCCGTTGCCCGCGCCGAAGCCGGGCAAGAAGCCCAAACCGAAGCGAGACCCGTTCGACGACTTCTTCGACCTGAAGTCGCTCCGCGGTAAAGACCCGTTCGCGTGACGCCCGAACCGGTCGGCCGCGGCGGGCGTCACGCGTCAGGCGCGTTCGATTTTGGTGTTCTCGTCGATGCTGATGGACGCGAGTTCGCCGTTCGGCTTGGTGAACCGCACCACCGGAACCACGAGATCGTCTTCCTTCACGCGCTCGGTGGTGATGCCGGTTTGCAGGTACGCCAGCCCGCGGAACTCGCCGCCGGCCTCCGCGGCCCACTTCTTCGCGCCGACGCGGACGGTCTGCGTCACCTTGATCTTGTCGCCCGGCTGCAGCGCGCGGAGCAACTCGACCACCGCCGGGTCGAGCCGGCGGGTCGGGAGGACGATCTTCTCGGGTGCGGTGCTCATTTCGTGCGGGTCCCAAGTCGGAAAGTCACGATCGCAACGCCGATCGGTCGGCCGCGGGCTCAGGTCCCTTCCGCCGCGACGGGCGGCTTCGCCTCGCCCCGGACCAGCGCGATGCGCCCGGTGCGGGCCAGGTCGAGGATGCCGTAGGGGCGCATCAGTTCGATGAACGCCTCGACCTTCCCCTCGGTGCCGCTGATCTCGATCAGCACGTTGTTGTGCTGGATGTCCACCACCCGGCCGCGGAAGCTCTCGGCGAGCTGGAACACTTCCGGGCGCTGCGGCGAGGCGCACTTCACCTTGATCAGCATCAGGTCGCGCTCGACGAAGTTCTCCGAGCTGATGTCGTCGACGCGGACGACGGTGACGATCTTGTCGAGCTGCTTCCGCACCTGATCGAGCACCTGGTCGTCGCCGTGAACGACGAACGTCATGCGCGACAGGTTGTGCGTCTCGGTCTCGCCGACGGCGAGGCTGTCGATGTTGAACCCGCGCGAGTGGAGCATCCCGGCGACGGTCGCCAGAACGCCCGGTTGGTTCTGCACCAGAGCGGAAAGCACGTGCCGCATGGATCAAACGCCCCCCGGAGAGAAAACCGTTGCGGAGATGATGATACGGAGCGGGCGGGTCGGAACCTACCCCCCACTTCGCCGAGCCGGTGTCGGGAGGCCGCATCCGCCCCGCACTCGTCACCCGAACGGCAGGCGGCGCCGGATCGGACGCGCGCCCGCATATGAGATGCCTGTTCGAGTGTCTTTGGGGGCCGCACAAAAATTTACCAGGTGTCAAACGATAAGAGTGATGCGGCGGCACTCGAAAAGCCCAACGTGTGGGCTGAAGCGGGAGAATGCGTGTCAGGTATTCTCCGCATTCCGCTCCGTTTTGCGCCTCTCACCCGCAGCGCTCCTAGTTGTTCGGATGCTAGGTTTGCTCGCCGGCGATGTGCCGGCTGGCCGCATCGAAGTTGGGGTGCCGCCGGCTCGGTTGCGCCGCGGCTCCGACGAAACGACTCGTCACGCACCGCTTTTGCTCGACGCGAAAGGCCCAGAGGCTCCGCCCATGTCCAGTTCTCACCGCGGGATGCTCAACAGCATTAGCATCAGTCACTTGCTCGTCGGCGGGCTCCTGCTGCTTGCTGCCATCTGCCTGGTGGAGGGTGTGTGCGGTCTGACGGTCGCGAGCGACATCAACAAATCGCAAGAGAGTTCCAACAACGACCTGATACCGTCGATCTGCGCGCTAACCGACGCGCGGGGCAAAGGGGTCAACAACGTTCAGCGGACCGAGCGGACCCTGATCATGGCGACCCGGAGCAAGAACGAGCCCGTCCAGCGCCAGGCCCGACAGGACCTGGAGCGGGCGTGGAAGGACCTCCAGACCGCCATGACGTGGTACGAGTCGCTCCCGATGACCGACCGGGAGCGGCAGCTCTGGGGCGACTTCCGCACCGGCCTGGAGGAGTTCCGCCGGCACTACAGTGCGACCCTGGACGCGCTGGGCGCCGGCGACGTGGATCGCGCGGAGGCCCTGTGCCTCGACCCCGCGCCCGGGGTGCGGCTGAACAACTCGCTGAACGAGTTAATTGACGTTCACTACGGCGCCGCCAAGGAGCACACCGTTCGTGCGCGCGAGCAGTATCAAGCGGCCCGGAGCCAGCTCCTCACCGCCGCCGCCGTTGCGGTCCTCGTCGCGCTCGGGATGGCGGCCTTCTTCCACCACCAAATCGTTCCCCCGCTGGCCGCCAACGTGCGCGTCTTGCGGGCTGTGGCCGCGGGCGACTACAGCCAGCGGGCGCCGGTGACGGGGGGCAACGAGTTCGGCCAGATGGCCGCCGCCCTGAACGCCGCCTGCGACACCCTGCACGCGAACATGACGCGGATGGCCCAGCTCGGCGCGCTGGTGGAGCAGTCACCGCTCAACGTGCTGTTCGCCGACCGGGACTGCACGATCCGGTACGCGAACCGGGCCACGGTGCAGACGCTCCGGCGGCTGGAGCAGTACCTGCCGGTCAAGGCGGACGAGATGGTCGGCAAGTCGATCGACATCTTCCACAAGCGCCCCGAGCACCAGCGGCGGCTCCTGGCCGACCCGAGCACGGTCCCGCCGAAGACGCTCATCCAGGTCGGCCCCGAAACGCTCGAGCTCTGCGTCAGCCCGGTCTTCGACCAGGACCGAACGCACCTGGGGACGATGGTCTCCTGGTCGATCGTGACCGAGCGGCTCGCGCTGGAAAAGCAGGTGAGAGACAACGCCGAGCGGGAGCACGCGGCGGCGGCCGAGCTGGAGCACAAGATGAGTTCGATCATGGCCGTCGTCAGCGCGCTGGCGGACGGCAACTTCACGTCGTCGGTGCCGGACCTGGGGACCGACGACGTGGGCCGGATGGCTCAGGAACTGAACAAGGCGATCGTGTCCGTGCGGACCGCCCTGGAGGGGGTGCGGGAGGTGGCCGAGCAACTCGCCGACGCGTCCGGGCAGTTGTCCGCGGCGAGCGAAGAGATCTCCACCGGCGCCCAGGAGCAGGCGAGCAGCCTCGAAGAGACGGCGTCCACCCTGCAGGAGATCACGTCCACCGTGCGGCAGAGCGCGGACAGCGCGCAGCAGGCCCGGCAGTTGGCGAGCGGGTCCAAGGAGGTGGCCGAGAAGGGCGGGAGCGTGGTGAGCAGCGCGGTGGACGCCATGGGCGAGATCAACGAGTCGAGCAAGAAGATCGCGGAGATCATCACGACCATCGACGAGATCGCGTTCCAGACCAACCTGCTGGCCCTGAACGCGGCGGTGGAGGCGGCCCGGGCCGGGGAGCAGGGGCGCGGGTTCGCGGTGGTGGCCACCGAGGTCCGCAACCTGGCCCAGCGCTCGGCCACCGCCGCCAAGGAGATCAAGAGCCTGATCAACGACAGCGTGAAGAAGGTGGACGCGGGCACCGAGCTCGTCAACAAGTCCGGCGACACACTGGCCGAGATCGTCACCAGCGTCAAGCGGGTCACCGACATCGTCACCGAAATCGCGTCCGCGAGCCGCGAGCAATCGACGGGCATCGAGCAGGTGAACAAGGCGGTGGCCCAGATGGACACCGTCACCCAGCGGAACGCGTCGCAGACCGAGGAGATGAGCGCCACCGCCCAGACCCTCACCGATCAGGCCGGTCAGCTCCAGGACCTGGTGTCCCGGTTCACGCTCGACGGCGCGCCGGGTGCGGGCCGACCTTCGGCCCCCGCCGCGCGGTCCCGGACGGCACCGGCGCGCAAGAACGGCCGCCCGGCGGTTCACCGCCGTTAGAGTAGCCTCGGCGGGTTTGCCGAGTTCTGGCTGTGTTCGTTTCTTGTGGCACAGACACTCTTCAGCAGTTGCCACGGTGGTTGAGCGGCGCGGTTTCGGTGACAATGGGTTGTGCTGCCAACCCATTGAGCGGAGTTCGCCATGCGCCGTTCCCGATGTACCGCCGTCGCGGTGCGGAGCCAACACGCCTGGGCGGGGCGTTGGCCGACGTGCTGCACCGGACCGACGGCCCGTCGGTGACCCGGGTGGCGGTGGCCCGGTGCCGGGTCATCGGCACACACTGGGGCTCACCGGGATGCGCCCCGGCGACACATCCGACACCCGGTGTACCGGCTGCTGTTGGTCAGGGTGAGCCTGCGGATCCGCGCGTGGTGGATGACCGGAGGCACCGGTGCACGCGCCACCACCTGCTGGGACCCCATCACCAGAACCACGCGACCCGGCGTCACTTCGCGTCGGTCGAGCCGAGTTCCTTGCGCAGCGCCGCCATCTTCTCCTGAAGCTCCTTCACCGTCCCCTGGAACGCCGGCCGGTTCGCGAGGTTCACCCGCTCCTCGGGGTCTTTCTCCAGGTCGTACAACTCGTAAGCGTCTTTGAACTTGAACGGCGGGTCGTAGTAGTGGATCAGCTTCCACTTCGTGGTGCGGACGCCGCGCTGCTTCTCCACGTTGTGCGACGGGTCCGGGAACTCGAAGTACTCGTAGTACCAGGCCTCGCGCGGGGCCATTTCCGGCGGCAGCGGTCCCGCCGGGGGCAGGCGCGCGAACGGTAAGACGCTCCGCCCCTGCATCGCCTTCGGCGGCGCCCCGCCCGCCAACTCCAGCACCGTCGGCGCGATGTCGGGGTTGATGACCATCGCACCCGGCTGTGAGCCGGGCGGCACGCAGTCCTTCGCCAGCGCCTTGGGGACCTTTAACAGCAGCGGGACGCGGACCGACGGCTCGTGCATGAACCGCTTGTCGAACCGCTGCCACTCGCCCAGGAAGAAGCCGTTGTCGGACGTGTACATCACCGCGGTGGTGTCCGCGATCTTCTGCTCGTCCAGCGTGTTCAGCACCTTGCCGACGTTGTCGTCCACGCCGGTGATGCACCGCGCGTAGTCGCGGATCATGCCGTCGTAGTCCTTGGTGTCCGGGTACTGCCCGATCATGTTGGCGGCCTGGAGGAACGCCCGCGGCTTGCCTTGCCCGGGGTCGTCCCAGAGGGCCGGCTTTTTCACCGCCGCGCCGGCGTACAGGTCCTTGTGCCGCGCCGCCGGCTGCCACGCCCGGTGCGGCGATTTGAAGAACAGGAACAGCGCGAACGGCTTGGCGCGGGGCTTCTTCACCCACGCGAGCGCCTTGTCGGTGACCACGTCGTCGATCCAGCCGTCGTAAGGTTTGTCGGGGCCGATCTTCCCGTCCGGCCCGCTCTCCGCGATCAGGGGCTTCAGGTAGTTGCCCTGCCCCTGGAAGCCGAAGTAGTAGTCCCACGTCTTGTCGCGGAAGTGACCCGGAACGTGTGACTTCCCGCAGAACGCCACCTCGTACCCGAGCTTCCGCAGCTCGTCGGGGAGCCACGGGGCGTTGGGGTTGAGCGTCGTGCCCATGTTGTCGCGGACGCCGTTGAGGTGCGAATACTGACCGGTCATCAGGGTCGCACGGCTCGGGGCGCACAGCGCGTTCGTCACGAACGCGTTCGTGTAGCGAAAGCCCTCCTTCGCGATCCGGTCCATGTTGGGCGTTTTCAGGAACGGGTGCCCGGCGCACGACATGTAGTCGTGCCGCTGGTCGTCGGTCATCATGACGACGATGTTCGGCCGGTCGGCCGCGAGCGCGGGTGCCGCAAGCACCACGAGCGCGAGTGCGGGCAGGATCGAGCGCATATCGACTCCGGGAACCGTAATCAGGGCCGCTGCGGTTGTTCAGGGGCGGTGCCCGTGCCACCTGCTCCGATGCGGCGAGCCCGAGTGTATCGCGGCGCGAGCCGGGGCACACGGCGAATCGCTTTTTCGCCCGTTGTGTGGAAGGAGTTGGTTCGGTGCTTCGACGGCGAAAGTGCAAGAGCGTCGCGGTGAGGTGCCCGGCTGGCGGTACGCCCGCGGGTGTCGCGCGGAGAACGGACCGGGCGCCGGCCGCGAGCACTCCGCGGCCGGAGGAAGTTCACTTCTTCGGGGCCGGGAGGCGGCCGCCCTTCTTGGCTCCGGCGCCGGAGTCCTGAACCGGTGGCGCGTTCACACCGGCTGCCGGTGCCGGGTCGGAGCCGCCGCACCCGGACAGAGCGGCCGCGCCGACCACACACGCGAGAACTAGTAAAGCCGTCCTCATAGCGTCGTCTCGAAAGGAGCAATACGGAAACGAAATACCGCCCCGTGGCCCGATGCCACGGGGCGGCACGAGCGGTTACACTTAGTTCAAGGTGAACACTTCGCCGCCGGACCGCGTCGAGAGCATCGGCAGGATGCCGTTGTTCGCATACGTGACCATCCGGGCCGACCCGTCGGCCATCAGGAACTGTGACCCGGCCCCGTGGAAGCTCCAGTAGTGGGCCGCGTCACACCCGACGTTCGGGTTACCACGTTGGAGCCCGACCTTGAGAGACATGTTCGTCGTGTCACAGCCGTAACTACCGTTGAAGTAGTTCGCGATGGCGACATCGTTCGAGGTCATCACGCAGTCGCCGTTGCCCCGGCCGTCGTACCCGTAGGCTGCGAACCACCACCCGAACTCCAGGTTCGAGTTCGGCGGCCGCTCGCCGACCAGGAGGGTGTTGCTGGTCCCGTCCGTGATCCCCACCAGCGTGATCTTCGAGCCCATGTACAGCACCCCGTCGTTGGACGTCGAGGTGGTGCCGGAGTTCCCCAGGTACCCGGTCAGCGCCTGGTCGACGTTGAGGCCGGCGGACGCGCCGGGGTACGACACCGGGCCGCGCGAGTCGGCCGGGCACGTGTACAGCTTCATCTTCAGGGCCGCGGTCGGGTTGTTCCAGGAGTACGTGTTCGACGCGGTCTGCCAGGCTTTCGCCTGCTTGTAGGCGTTGTCCTGCTCCATGTACGGCAGGATGTAGCCCTGCCACGACCACGCCCCCTCGTACGGGGACACGCCGGCGTTCGCCCACGGCGACTGGCCCTGCGGGAGCGCCTGGTTGGCGTCGTGGAACGCGTGCAGCGCGATCCCCATCTGCTTCAGGTTGTTGATGCACTGGGTGCGGGCCGCGGCCTCGCGCACCTTCTGCACGGCGGGCAGCAGCAGCCCGATCAAAATGGCAATGATGGCGATAACGACCAACAGCTCGATCAGCGTGAACCCGGCGCGACGGCGCCCATTCCTTGAAAAGGAACGATTCATGACGAGTCTCCGCGAGCCACGCGTCGAAGGGAGAAGAATGACGGCGCGGCTCGACCCACCGGCGTTGAACCGGCAGACTAGGGTAAGAAAGATTGGACTGTTGAGCGATGAGAGAGCGGGCTTCACCACGAGACGCGAGTATGCCTCGGGTAATAACCAAATCTACACGAACTGATCGGCATGTCCAGCGACTTAACTTTTTTAATTTTTGCGTGGTGTTGATGTTAACGAAAGGTGAGAGCGGACCCGGGCGCACCCGTGACGCCGCTCGCCGGGGCCGTGCCCGTCGGCGCGTTACCGCCGCGCGTTCTGCCGCCAACCGCCCCAACGCCCCGCCTGGATAGACGCGTTCGCCAGGTAAGATCGGTATGGCTGTACGACATAATAGGCGCCAGATTGATAGTGGCTTTAGGGCCGTTCGGGGCCGAACGCACATCAGAACGCCGTGCCTTTGTCTCGTGCCCTCCTGCCAAATCCAGTCGTTTCACGTTCCAGGCTTCCAGTTCCACGTGAGGCTAAAAGGCACACGAATGTGTCCGGAGCTTGTACCGAGTCGGTTCCCACTTGGCACTTGGAACCTGGAACGTGAAATAACGGAGGTCACAAGCCGACGGTGCGTATCGCCAGCCTGCACATGTGTCGGAATTTACATAATTAATCGACGATGATGATGTAAATGTAACGCAACTGGCTAAGCCTATATGCTGGTGCTTTAGTGCGGCACATGGGGCTTTCCATATACACGCCGGCTGTCTGCATTATCACTCGCGAGATGCACGGCAATCGTTGGCTGGCAAATAACATATATAAATTGTCAAATACTGCGTGATTGATGCGACATGACGTGCGGTGCCGCTGGCCGGAACCGCACGTCATGTTCCGGCACCTGCGCCGTGCCCGACGTGGGAACCGCACTCGGGCGGCTGGCGCACACTCGTTCTTCACAACTTCTGAACGCCGCGCGCGATACACTGCCGCTGGCAGTACCGGTGTATTCGACAACGAGGCGGTAATTGATGCGGGCTTGCACGACGATTTGCTGCGCTGGGACAACGGTTGTTGCGATGATTCTTTCGGCCGGTTGCGGCTCCAAGCCGGGCGCGCCGACCGCGGCCGGGAAGGCGGTCGAGGGCCACGGAGCTGGCGAACCGAAGCCGAGCGGTACGGTCGCGGACCAGAAGGCAAGCGTGAGCGAGACCAAGAAGGCGTTTCTCGATCAAAAGAAAGAGGTGCCCGCTAAAAAAGAGTGGACACGGGAGATCACGTCCCGGCGCGGCGGTACGGTCACGTTCCGGATCACCGCACCAGGGCCGTTCGCCGCGTCCGTTGTGACGGACCGCGGCTATAAGGCGCTCCAGAGCGGACAAAAAGGCAACAAGGCAGACCTTTTGCTGACGGTCGACTCGAAAGAGCCGGTACTCGAGATGTCGCTGACCGTTCCCGCCGGATCGTCGTGGTTTATCATCGAAAACCAAACCGACCAAGCGGCCGAGATCCGGCTCGAATGTTTCGAGCCGTGACGGGCAGCCGTTTCGAGCGGTGTGCGCCCCATCCCTCCGCGACCGCGCCGCCGGCACGGTCGCGGAGGGATGGGGCGCGTTGAACCGTCCGCCCGCGCCGAGCTGGGTTCACTCGCTCGCCCGCAGGCGAAGGGTTTGCACCGCCCCGGTCCCGTCGCACAGCGGGACGCTGTTGCTGGTCGGGTCCGCCAGCACCTCCGCCAGCGTGCTGCCGCGGAACGCCTCCTCCACCAGCGCCATCGCGGCGTCCATCCGCTTGTGCAGCGGGCACAGGTTCGGCCCGTGGTTCGGCAGGTTCAGGGGGCAGGTGGTGATGCGCTCGATCGGCTCCACCGCGTTCACCACATCCAGGATCGTCAGGTCATGAGGCGATTTCGTAAGCGATACGCCGCCGCCGACGCCCCGCTGCGTGTCCACGATGCCTTTTTTCGCAAGTCCCTGAAGGATCTTCGATAAATAGTCTTTGGGCACCTGCGTGGCCTCGGCGATCTGCGCCGTCGTCCGGGCCTTTGGCGCCTCGTGGGCCAAATGGACCACCGCCCGTAGCGCGTACTCCACCGTTCGCGAGAACATCCGCGGCCCCCGTCAGTGCACTACTCCCGACACATTCTCACTATAACCCACTGGACCGCAATCGAAAAATAGGATAAAAGACTCCTGTTTCCTCTCTGCACGGAGTTACGTGCCGAGCACTCTCCCGGAGCGAGTCATGACGAAGATCGACGAACCGCGGTTGGAATCGGACCTCGGGTACCGGTTCGGCTACGTCGCGGGGTTCATGGGGTTCGGCCCCGACGACATCGCCGCCATTCACGGCGCCGCGCCGCTGCTGGCGCCGCTGGTGCCGGGGCTCGTGGACGCCGTGTACGATAAGCTGTTTCAGCAGGACGCGACGTGGCGCCACTTCCTTCCGCGCCAGTACGGGTACGACGGCAACGTGCCGGACACGCTCGAACACCTCAGAATGGATCACGCGCAGATCACCTTCCGCAAGCAGCACCTGGGGCGCTACCTCGCGGCGCTGGTGACCCGGCCCTACGACGCCAAGATGGTCGAGTACCTCGACATGGTGGGCAAGATGCACACCCCGAAGGCCGGGAGCAAGGAGCTGAACGTGCCGTTGGTGCAGATGAACGCCTTGATGGGCTTTGTGAGCGACGCGCTGACCGCAACGGTTCTCGGGCTCAACTTGCCGCGCGACACCGAGGCGAGGACCCTTCGCGCGTTCGGCAAGCTGCTGTGGATTCAGAACGACCTGATCACCAGGCACTACCAAGGGTAATGTGGAATCCGGAATGCGGAATTCGGAATTGAAGACAAGAGGCAGAGCGAACCGCGCCCGACGCGGGCGGAAATGCGGAACGCGGAATTGAAGCGAGGGCGAACCCTCTGTCTTCAATTCCGCGTTCCGAATTCCGCGTTCCGAACTTCTCAGCCTTCGACCACTTCCTCTTCCGTGGCGCCGGCGCCTTCTTCCTTATCGGTCGCGGCGGCCTCGTCCGGGGTAGCGGTGCCGTCCCGGCCCTCGCCGAGGAACAGCAAGAGCGGGCTGGCCACGAAGATCGAGCTGTAGGTGCTCACCAGCACGCCGACCACCATCACGAACGCGAACAGGTGGACGCCCTCGCCGCCGAACGCGTACAGCACGATCGACGCCAGGAACACCGTCATCGAGGTCAGGATGGTGCGGCTCAGCGTCTGGTTCACGCTGTCGTTGATCATCTGCGGGGTGAGCTGCGGGTTCTTGCCGCGCACCTCGCGGAGCCGCGCGAAGTTCACGATGATCTCGTTCACCGAGTACCCGACCAGGGTGAGCAGAGCGGCGACCGTCGTCAGGTCGATCTTGAAGTCCTCAATGCCGAGGTGACTGAACCCCGGGATCATGTGCAGGTAGTGGCACACGGCGATCGCGCCGATGGTGAAGCACAGGTCGTGGACGAGGCAGATCACCGCCGCGAGGCCGAACGTCCAGTTCCCGAACCGGAACCACAGGTACAGCAGGATCGCCACCCAGCTCGCGACGATCGCCATCATGGCCTTCTCGCGGGTGTCGGACGCGAGCTGGGTGTCGAACACCTCGAGCCGCTCCGGCTCGGGGGTGGCGTCGAACGCCCGCTTCGCCCCCGCGACGATCTCCTGGAGGGCCTTCAACTGGTCCGCACGGGCCTTCTGGTCGACGCCCGGCGCGTTCGCGGCGGACCCGATCAGCGAGAGGGCCTGGTTGCGCGACACGTCCAGCTTCATTTGCGAGAACCGCCCCTCCTTCGCCTCGCCGATGCCGGTGAGGGAGAAGTCGTCGGGCCCGCCGGCGCCGACCTTGCGGAACTCGCGCTCGAACAGCTCCTGCGTGAAGCTGCGCGACGTCGGCTTGTCGAAGTCGATCGTGACGACGGGGCCGGCGATCGCCCCCGGGGTCATCGTCGCCCCGGACATGATCGAGTCGCCCTTCTCGTTCACGAGGAGGCGGTTCAGCGAGGTCTGCACCAGGTCGCGCTGCTTCTCGGTGGTACGGATGGTGAAGTAGCGGCTCTTGCCCATCTCGAACTGCTGGCCCGAGATGAACATCTGCTCCACCGACACGTCCGGGAGCTGGGCGGCCCGCTGCCGCACGTCCTCACGCATGTCCGCGTCCGTGCCGCCCTCGGGCTTGGCGGTAAGCGTCACCGTGGCGCGGGTGCCGTCCTCGTAGGTGACGGTGTAGATCCAGGTGTTCACCCGCTCGTCGCCGCTCGGGCGGTTCTCCCAGATGACCGCGTCGTCACCGGCCTTCAACGCGAGCCGCTTCTTCTGGGCCTCTTCGCCGAGCAACTCGCGGAACCCGTCCTTGCCGTCGGCGGTCTTCGTGAGGCCGCGCTCCTCGCCGTCCTTGAGCTTGCCGGCGAACACGGTGCCGCCGCGGAAGTCGACGTTGAGCCCGGCCTCGCCGCGGACTACGAACACCGCCAGCCCCGCTACCGTCAGCACCGCGGTCAGCGGGAAGAAGATGTACCGCATCTTCATCGGGTGGAAGTTGGGGCGGGCGAACAGTTGCATCATCTTCAGGTCGGTCAGCCACTTCTTATGCAGCCAGAAGTCGAACATCAGCCGGGTCATGTACAGCGACGTGAAGAGGCTGATGACGAGGCCGACCGTGAGGCTGATCGCGAACCCCTTCAACTGGTCGTTGCCGAAGGTGTACAGCACGATCGCGGTGAAGATGCTCGTCAGGTGGGTGTCGATGATCGTGAGGAACGCCCGCTCGTACCCGTTGCGGAGCGCGGTGGCGATGTTGGCGCCCCGGTTCCGCTCCTCGCGGAGCCGCTCGTAGATGAGGACGTTGGCGTCCACCGCCATGCCCAGCGTGAGCACCAGCCCGGCGAGCCCGGGGAGCGTGAACGCGGCGTTCACCGCGACCATGAACCCGATGGTGAGCAGCAGGTTGGCGAACAGCGCGACGCACGCGACCAGCCCGGCGAACCGGTAGTACACGAGCATGAACGCGAGCACCGCGACGAACGCCCCGCCGACCGCGGTAGTCCCGCGGACGATCGTGTCCTGGCCGAGGGTCGGCCCGATGGTGTTCTCGCTCACCGGCTTCTCACGCAGCTCGGCCGACAGCGCCCCGCTCTTGAGGATCTGGACCAACCGGTCCACGCTCTTGCGGTCGAACTTGCCGGTGATCTGCCCGCGGTTGCCGATCTCGCTCTGGAGCGTCGGGGCAGACACTACTCGGTCGTCGAGCAGGATCGCGAGGTTGCGGGTGGTGCTGCCGGTGGGCTTGTTGCGGCGGGTGATCTTGGTGAACTGCTGGCCGCCGGCCGTGTTGAACTGGAACTCGACGCACGGGCTGAGGCTCTTCGGGTCGGTGCCCGCGCTGGCGCTGATCGTGATCTGGCCGTCGTTGCCGCCCACGCGGAGCGAGTCCTCCGGCGACACGCGGGTGAGCACGAAGTACTCGTACTTCTTCCGGTTCACCAGGGCCTCGATCTCGGCGTCGGTCTTACCCGGGTTCTCGCCCTTGATCCGCGCGGCGTCCGCTTCTTCCTTGGCGAGTTGCTCGGTGCTGACGACCTTGCGGCTGAACAGGAGCATGCTGCAGTTGACGTAGTCGGCCGGGGCGTTGTCGCGCACCGCGACCGGCTTGTCGCGCTGGCCGGCGAGGACGCCCCACAGCCCGCCGGCGCCCTCGCTGGCGTTGCTGAGGCCGAGGCTCTCGCGCTGCTCCGGCCCGATCTCGGACCACACGTAGCGGACGCGGGCCTTGCTCTCGCCGATGTCCACGTTGAACTCGTCGGCGGGCGCCTCGGGCGGCAGCCCCTTGCGGGCGCGGTCCTCGAGTTCGCCGGCGGACTTGCCCTCGATCAACTGCCGGGCGGCGATCAGGCCGGCCTGGTCGTCGATGCCGTTGGCGAGGATGCGGAACTCCAGCACGCCCATCTGGGAGATGAGCCGCTTCACCTCTTCAATGCCCTCGGCCGAGAGGTTCTCGCGGTTGCCGGTGGTGGCGCCGCCCGTCGGGAGGATGATCTCGACGCGACTGTTGCCGCTCGGGCGGACCGTCACGTTCTTGATGTCGGTCGGGTCGATGCGGCGTTTGATCTGGGCGGCAAGGGTGTTCATGTCCTCGCTGCTGAGCCCTTCGGCCCGGGCGCCCGGCTGTGGCGCCGCGGCCGGGGCGGCGGCCCCGGCTTCGCCCTGCACCTCTTTACGCGCCTTGGTGCGCTCGAGGTTGATCTCGTAGACGAGGATGGTGCCGCCGGCGAGGTCGATGCCGAGCCGGTAATTCTGGGGCCGCACTACGAATATCGCGGCTACGAGGCACGGTATCAGGCAGACCAGCAGCCCGCGGATGAAGTTCCGTTGCATGGCGTTCCGTTTCCTATCCCTGCGCCCGCCGCGACGCGGCGGGCGGGTCCGGGTTCGAGTTCCGCACTCCGGGGTTCCGGTCTACGACTTGGCCGCCTCGTCCGATCCGAGGACCTGGACGACCACGTTCCGCTTGATCCGCAGCTTGGTGTCTTCGGAGCGGATCACGATCTCGTCCTCGCCGTCCGTCGCGGACACGACGGTGGCGACGATGCCCGCGTTGGTCAGCACCTTGGTCCCCCGCTTGAGCGTGGCGACCAGTTTGTCCTGTTCCTTCTTCTGCCGCCGCTGGGCGGGGAACACGACCACCATGAGGAACAGTACCACCATGCCGAGGACGAACAGCGGCATCAGGCCGGGCGACTGCGGGGCCGCTCCCTCTTGGGCGAACAGAAGCAACGACGTCATGGATGGTGTCTCGGCCGGCGGGTCTGGCGGCGACCCTATTCGCTACAATCGGAACGCTCAGTCTAGGAAGCGGGAGTCCACCGGGCAAGGCAACCGGCCCGGAACTCGGCGAACCGTCCGGCCCGGATGGCGTCCCGGGCGCCCGCCATTAAGTTCAAGTAGAAACTAATGTTATGGAGGCTCAGCAGGGTCGGGCCGAGCATCTCCTCGGCGGCGAACAGGTGGTGCAGGTAACCCCGCGAGTAGTTCGCACAGCAGTAACAGCCGCAACCGGACATCAGCGGTTTCGGATCTCGCCGGTGCTTCGCGTTCCGCAACCGCACCGGTCCCTCGTCGGTGAACGCCAGGGCGTTGCGCCCGTTGCGGGTGGGCATCACGCAGTCGAACATGTCGATGCCCGAAGCGACACCCGCGAGCAGGTCTTGTGGCCGCCCCACCCCCATCAGGTACCGGGGTTTGTGCTCGGGCAGGCACGCCGCGCACGCCGGCAGCGCGGCGTGCATCGCCTCGGGCGCCTCCCCGACGCTGAAGCCGCCGAGGGCGTAGCCGGGGAAGTCCATCGCCACCAGCTCTTTCGCGCACTCGGCGCGCAGGTCGAGGTTCAGCCCGCCCTGCACGATGGCGAACTGCGCCTGATCGGGCCGCGAGTGGTGCCGCTTGCACCGCTCCGCCCACTTGATGCTGCGGGTCACCGCGCGGCGGATGACCTCGGGCGCGCCGTCGGCGGGCGGGCACTCGTCGAGCACCATCGCGATGTCGGAGCCGAGGTTCTGCTGGATCTCGACCGCCCGCTCCGGTGTGAGTTCAAGCGGAGAGCCGTCGATGTGCGATTTGAACTTCGCCCCGTGGTCGGTGATCTTCACCTGCCCCGCGAGGCTGAACACCTGGAACCCGCCGGAGTCCGTGAGGATCGGGCGGTTCCAGTTCATGAACGTGTGGAGCCCGCCCAGGTCGCGCACGATCTCGTCGCCCGGGCGCAGCGCGAGGTGGTAGGTGTTCCCGAGGAGGATGTGCGCGCCGGCGTCGCGGACCATCTCCGGGGTGAGCCCCTTGACGGTGCCCTGCGTGCCAACCGGCATGAACGCGGGCGTGGACACGTCGCCGTGCGGGGTGTGGACCGTCCCGGCGCGGGCGGCGCCGTCGGTGGCGTGGAGCGTGAAGGAAATTGCCATAACGAATGCGGAATGCGGAGTTCGGAATGCGGAGTTGAAGGCAGAAAGGCGAACCGACGGACAGAGTGCTGTGTTCTGTCTTCAATTCCGCGTTCCGAACTCCGCATTCCGCATTTCAAAAGGTCAGTCCCCGCGGAGCTTGAGGTTGAACTGCTGGAGCCGCTCACGCACCTCGGTCAGCGAGGTCTGACCGAAGTTCTTCGCCTCCAGCAGCTCGTCGGCGGTGCGCTGGACGAGTTCGCCCAGCGTGCCGATGTTGAGGCGGTTCATGCACTTCCGGGCGCGAACCGAGAGGTTCAGGTCGCTCACCGGCTTGCCGAGCGTGGCCTGCTCCTCCGGGCTGAGGTTCTGCTGCGGCCGGTACCGGAACTCGTACTGCTGCCCCTGGTCCAGCGACTGCCCGATCCGCAGCCCCTTCGTCACCATGATGGCGCGGATCTCGTCGAGCGAGGTCTCGCCAAAATTCTTGCTCGCCAGGAGCTGCGGCTCGGTGACGCGGGTGAGGTCGCCGAGCGTCCGGATGTTCATCCGCTTCAAGCAGTTGCGGCTCCGCACCGACAGCTCGAAGTCGGTGATCGGGATCTCGAGCACGACGCGGTTGGCCTGGGTGAGCTGCTCGTCCTCCGGGCTGTAGTGCATCGTGAGGGACGCTTCGGAGTCCTTCACGAACAGCTTCGCGCGCTCGTCGCGCGGGTCGGCCTTGGCGAGCCGCCGGTAGCAGTCCGCGGCCTTGTCGTACATGTCGTTGTCTTCGTACAGCACGCCGAGGTTGTACAGCACGCCCTTGCCGACCGGCGGGTACTTCAGGCACCGCTCGTAGTAGCCGATGGCCTCGTGGTCGTTGCCCTGCTGGTCGTTCAGGAACCCGAGCCGGAACAGCGAGGCGGAGTGCCGCGGCTCCAGCTCGACGGCCCGCTCGTAGTACTTCGCGGCCCGGGGGGTGTCGCCCTCGGCCTCGGCCAACGAGCCTTCCTGGTAGTAGTACTCGGCGTTGTGGGCGGCGGCGTCCTTCAGCTTCGTGAGGATGGCCTTGGATTCGCCCACGTGCCCCTGGAGGCGCAGCACCCCGGCGCGCTGGAGCTGCACCTGCTGGGCCGCGTAGCCGGACTTCTCGGCCCGCTCGAACGCCTTCACGGCCTCGCCGTAGTGGTCGGTGGTGTCGGACTGGTCCTCGCTGTACTGGCGGGACTGCCCCAGGGCGACGTGCGCTTGGCCCAGGAAGAACGCCGCCAGCGGGCCTTCGGCCTTGTTGAGGTGGTCGATGGCGCTGCGGACGTGGCCGAGGAAGTAGCTGGCCACCCCGATTTTCAGGTGGACCTTCTTCTGCTGGGGCGGCGCCGCGACCGCGAGCCGCTTGTTGAGTGTGTCGAGGATGTCTTTGAGGTTCCGGACCTGCGGGCCGCCCTGCGCCAGCCCCTCGCGGAGCCGACCGACCATGCCGCCTTCGAAGTCCTCGCGCTCGACCAAAAGGGCGCGCAGATCAATGAGAGATTCCGTCACGTCTGACTCCCACGGGCCGATAGCCGCCCACTCCGCGGTACCGCGGAGCGAGAAACTGGTACGCTATGACCCGCAAACTCACCCGCCGGGCCTTGCCGCGCGTCGGCAGATCGCGCGAGATCCGGCATAAATAACGTGCATTGCCGAAGAATGGAATAATACCGACCGCACCGGGATCCCGGCAAGTCCACCCGGCACCGGGCCGAGTGTCTGACCGTTCCGTGTGGCGGTTTCGCCGGAATTCCGGGACCGCCCCTCCGACCAGTGCGGCTCGCTCCGAAGAGTCACCGAATTCGGGTCCCTCTTCGGAGCGGTTCCATATCTTCGTGCGCCGAGTTACGTTGTCTGATAGCGGCCGGTTGATAGTTTTCGACCCCAACTGCGGGGCGGAACAGGTGGAAACACACGTGAACCGCCCGGACGGAGGTACGATGTCGCGCCGCACGTTCCTGACGGCCCGGTGGCAAAACCTGATCCTCGCGAACTTCGCGATCCCGGAAGAGTTGTTGCGCCCGCTGGTGCCGCCGGGGTGCGAACTCGACCGCCGCGACGGCGCGTGTTGGGGCAGCCTGGTCGGGTTCCAGTTTCTCGGCACCCGCGTGCTGGGCATCGGTTGGCCCGGGTTCCGCAACTTCCCGGAGTGGAACTTGCGGTTCTACGTCTCGCACCAGGGACAGCGCGGGGTGTGCTTCGTCCGCGAGTTCGTACCGCAGTGGACGGTCGCGACCCTCGCCCGTGCGATCTACAACGAGCCGTACCGGGCGGCCAGCCTGTCGATGGCCGTTGCGGACTTGTCCGACACGCTCACGGCGCATTACGCGGTGAAATGGCAGGGCCGCGTTCACTCGCTGTGTGCCGTCGGCGCGAAGCCCGCGGTTCACCCCGCCCCGGACAGTTCCGAGCACTGGTTCAAGGAACACGCATGGGGGTTCGGCACCTCGCGCGGCGGGAAGCTCATTCGCTACGAGGTGAACCATCCCGAGTGGGGCGTGTACCCGGTGCGTGAGTTCACCTTCGATGTGGACTGGGCCGCCCTGTACGGTCCGGAGTGGGCGCCGATGAACGGGGTACAACCCGCCAGCGTGGTGCTCGCCGCCGGAAGCGCGGTCGCGGTGTTTCCGAAGGGGTGAACCCGGCGGTTGCGAACGGTGTCGGGGTGCGGGAGGGCTGCCGATGTCCCGTGTCACCCGTTTCGCCCGGTGCGTGTTCGTGCCGCGGTACCACGTCGAGAACCTGCCCGCGGGCAGCGTGGTGTACGACGTGAGCAGCTACGCAGAGCCCCCGCACTGTGAACTCAGCCCGATGTGGGTTCACGGCGGCGTTCCGGTTCCCGGCGCGCCCGGCGAAACGAGCGACACGGTCGAGGGCGTGTGGCAGGGGCTGAAGGTGATCCGCGGGCAGACCGCGCCGCGGTACTTTCGCGGCCCCGGTGCGAAGCGCGGCGGCAAGCCGTCCGGGCACCGGTTCGGAACGAGACTGCTCGGCGTGGTCGAGGCCCGGCGCCTGATCTACGTCCCGACCTACGAATGGGTGATCGAGAACCGCACCTCGCCCGAACAGATCCGGGCGTTCATCGACGCCGCGTTCGCGGGCGTCACGCAGCACTTCCACGACGTCGGCGATAACGGCGACCCGAACGACGCGACCCAGCCGCTCGCTCAAGCCGCCGTATTGGTACGGTACCTGAACCGGAAGTGCGCCGAGCGCGCGGCGGCCGGCTGATACCAACAGGCGCTAATTCCCACCGACTCGTATCGGATGCCTTGGAGTTGGTGGCGGAATGAACCCTGCTCGGAGTAACATTACGGCCGCCGAGGCGAGGGCAGGGAACACCAATACGCGGCGGCTGAGTCCAGACGATTTTGACAGGATCAACAGGATTTTAAATCGGTCGGTCTTCGATCCGGTGAATCCTGTCGATCCTGTCAAGAATCTGTGTTCGTGAACACGAAGCCCGTGGGGGCTGGACGAAGCCGCGACCACCGTTTCTTCTTCTTCAAGCAATCAGCGCTGTTGTTACGTGAACGGTTCCCGCACGGTGCCCGTCGCACGAATCGCCGTTGCTCAAGAGTGACCCTGCGAATGGTAAGCTGTGCCGGTTGTTCCGCGACACAGGGCCGTCGGCACATTTGGAACAACCCATTCGCGACACGCACGGCTGCCGCACGGTCGATACCCCTCCCGTCACCACCGCGAGGGAACGCAATGGCCACCTTTTACGTTCTTCCGCCCCGTGAGTGCCTCGAACGGGCCGTCACGGACCTGTTCGCGAAGCTGCTCCCGGGGCTGCCCCTGCCCGTCGACGCGTGGGGCCTGCTCGCGGACCAGCTCGGCGCCGCCGGCGGGTGGGAGCCGGACGTGTTCCTGGTGCCGCGCGACGAGCTGGCCGACGGCGACACCGCCGGCGCCCTGACCGACGGGTACGGGGCCGAGGCCGGTGACCGCGTCGTCGAAGTGAGCCTCGCGCGGCCGTCGCGCGCGTGGGCACTGCAACAGGCCGACGTTTCCGGCGCCGCGGTCGCGCGATAAGATGTTGCCGTCACGGGCCGATTCCCGGCCCGCCTGCGCACACTGACAAATCCACCCATGAACGACCCCCACGACAGCAACGACGACTGGGACGAGCTGGCCCGGGAGTTCGCGCTCGACAAGCCCGCGACCGAAGGGCCGGACGAACCGGCCGCCCTTGAGGGCGAGAGCGCGGAACTCGCGCCGGAGGCCGCCGAGGCCGAAACCGACACCGAGTTCGAGGACGCGGAAGAGGCCGCCGGTGAGCCCGGGGCCGAAGGGGACGCGGCCACCGGCACCGGGCGCAAGCGCCGCCGCCGCCGCCGCCGCCGCCGCAAGGGCGGCGCCCCGGGCGACTCCGCGGTGGTCGCCGGCGCGAGCGAGGACGGGGCCGAAGAAGCCGAAGCGTCCGACGAGGCGGCGGAGGCCGAACCGGTCGCGGCCGCCGACCACGACGCCCCGACACGCGACGATGAGAGCGACGACGAGGCGGACGAGTTCAACTCGGAACCGGCCCCGCTGACCGCCGAAGAGGACACCGCCAGCGATGTGCTCCGCGAGCTGATCGCCACCTGGAACGTGCCGTCCTGGGACAGCATCGTCGGCGGTCTCTACCGCCCGAATTAGGACTTCCGGCTAAAAGTCGTCAGGTCCGCAAGTCGTAATGTCACGAACCATTATTATCACTGGATTTGTGACTTTGCGACTTTCGATGATCGGGCTTTTGACCCGAAGTCCTTAGTCAGCCCCAGACTCCGGGTTCCCGGCGCCGGGTTAAAGGCCCGGCGGCCGTTGCGGGACCCGGAAACCAGGAACGTGGAACCAGGTGAAGCCATGGCGGACGCGATCATCGACGTGGTGGGCGTGGAAGAGCTGCCGCTCATCGTCGAGCTGTACAACCAGATCTTCCGGCCCACGAAGACCATCGAAGCGTTCCGCCGCCGGTACCTGGGGCGGCACAACGTGCTGCAACTGGTCGCGCGGGTGAAGGACAAGCCGGCGGGCTTCTTCCTCGGGTTCGAGCTGAAGCCCGACGTGTTCTTCGCCTGGTTCTACGGCGTGGTGCCGGACGGCCGCCGCATGGGGATCGGGTCGCAACTCATGGAGGCGGCGCAGAGCTGGGCCGCGCAGCACGCGTACGAGTCGATCCGGCTGGAGTGCCACAACGCGCACCGCCCGATGCTCCACCTCGCCATCGAACTCGGGTACGACATCATAGGCCTCCGCTGGGACGCCGACCGCGGCGACAACCTCATCATGTTCGAGAAGAACCTGACCGGCGGGCGCTGATCGGAAATGTGGGGTGCGGAATTCGGCATGCAGAAGTGAGCACCGGCGAGCCGAACCGATTCCTGTCTCTCATTCCCTGTCTGTTTTCGTTCCGAATTCCGCACTCCGCACTCCCTCGGGTGTTTCATGCGCGGCGTTGTGACCGTCATCCTGGCCGGCGGGCGCGGGACCCGGCTCGAACCGCTCACCCGGGACCGCGCGAAGCCCGCGGTCCCGTTCGGCGGCCTGTACCGCATCATCGACTTCACGCTCTCGAACTGCATCAACAGCGGGCTGCGCCGCATCCTGGTGCTGACGCAGTTCAAGTCCCGCAGCCTGGACCGCCACATCCGCTACGGGTGGGGGTTCCTGAGTTCCGAGATGGGCGAGCTGGTGGAGGTGCTCCCGCCGCAGCAGCGGATCGACGAGACGTGGTACAAGGGGACCGCGGACGCGATCTACCAGAACATTTACTCGCTGGAGCGCGAGAACGTCGAGCACGTGCTGATCCTGGCCGGGGACCACATCTACAAGATGGACTACGGCCACATGATCCGCGCGCACGTGGACCGCGGCGCGGACGTGACCATCGGGTGCATCCCGGTCCCGCTCGACGAGGTGCGGCACTTCGGGATCATGCAGACGGCGGCGGACGACCGCGTCGTGAACTTCCTGGAGAAGCCGAAGACCGCCCCCCCGATGCCCGGGGACGCGCACCACGCGCTGGGGTCCATGGGCATTTACGTGTTCAAGACGCGGCTGCTGTTCGAGCTGCTGTGCCAGGACGCGGCCAAGCCCGACAGCGACCACGACTTCGGCAAGAACATCATCCCGCAGATGATCGCCAGCGGGCAGAAGGTGCTCGCGCACCGGTTCCTGGACCAGAACCGCAAGGCGGTCCCGTACTGGCGCGACGTGGGCACCCTGGACGCCTACTACCAGGCGAACATGGACCTGGTCAACGTGGAGCCGGTGCTGAACCTGTACGACGCCACGTGGCCCATCCGCACGCACCAGCCCCAGCTCCCGCCGCCGAAGTTCGTGTTCACCGGCGAGGGCGCGGCCGGGCACGCGCGCCGCGGCGAGGCGCTCGACAGCGTCGTGTGCGCCGGCTCGATCGTCTCCGGCGGGCACGTGCGGCGCAGCATCCTCTCCCCGCGGGTGCGGGTGAACAGCTACGCCGTGGTGGAGGACTCCATCCTGCTCGACGGGGTGGACGTGGGCCGGTACTGCCGCATCCGCAAGGCGATCATCGACAAGGACGTGAAGCTCCCGCCGTACACGGTGCTCGGGTACGACCCCGAGTTCGACCGGAAGCGCGGGTTCACCGTGACCGACACCGGCGTGGTGGTGGTGCCGAAGAACGAGCCGCCCGAAACGTTCCAGGCCCCGAACCCGCTCCCGAACTGATACATGAACCCACCTGCGGGGCCGCCTTCTTGACGAGCCATTAACCGCCAGGGAGCGGTCGCGGCTCGTCAAGAAGGCGGCAATATTATCGGGTACGTGTATGAGGCGCCCCGCGCCCCGAGCGCGGCATCGTTTGCCCGGTCGGGGCACGGTCAGGCCGCGGGGCGCGGTTCGGCCGGCGTTGGAAGGGGCGCGAGCGCCGCGGCACCCCCAGCCGCCGGCCGGCGGAGCCGGTTGGCGAGCGGCGCGCACGCCACGATCAGCCCCCACCCCACAAGCACCCCGTCGGCCGCCTGGCTCAGCACGCGCCACTTGCGCGGCGGGGTGAAGGCGTACTCGACCGTGTGCTCGCCGGCCGGCACGGGCACGGCGACCCGCAGCGCCGCCGGACCGGTCGCGTACCGCGGGTCCTCCCAGACCCGCAGCTCCCACTCCGGCACGGGCGCGCCGTCCACACGGAACGTGCTCCAGCGGAACGGCACCGCCTGCGTGCCGGCGTAACCGGCGGCGGCGAAGGTGGTGCGCACCGGCCCCACCTCCCCCCACCGCTCTCCGGTGCCCACCGGGAACGCCACGGCGTGGACCCGTGCGGTCTCGTCCGCCCGCAACGCGGACACGCAGTTCGGAGTAAAGTACGCCCAGCCCGCACCACAGTGGGTCGTTTCGATCCACCGCACGCGCGTCGCGCTGGCGTGCTCGGCCGACGTCTGTTTCCAGCCCGCGGCCCTCCCGTTCACGGACTTTTGCACCAACCCGCACGCCGCCAGGGTGAACAGTACGGCGAGCGCCACCGCCCCCCCCGCCCACTCGTTCTGGGGCGCGGCCCCCGGGGCGGCGGCCCGGAACGCCAGCCCCAAGAGCAACAAGATCAGGAACGCGATGTTGACGGTCGCGACCAGCCGGTACGCGAACTGGACCTTCCCGACGAGCGCCCGAGCCGCGGCGGGGAGCGCCGCATTAAGCTCGGGGCTGACGGACAGCGCGAACACGAACAGCCCGAACAGCGCCACCGCGCCGGCGCCGGCGGCGAGGCGCCGGCGCGCGTGAGGGGCGGTGCGGTACGCGGACACCAGGGCCAGAACCGCCAGCCCCAAGAGGGGCAGGCTGACCTGCGTGTCGAGGTGAGGCGTCCCCAGGGCCGGGGCTCCCGGGGTCAGGTGGTTGTAGTCGAACGGGAGCGGGAACAGGCGGACCCAGACGAGCGTCCGGGCCGTTAAGCCGAGGTAGTCGGAATCCCCAGGCCCCCCGGCGGAGATCACGATTTGCGACCCGAGCCGGTGGTACGCGTACAGCCACGGGGCCAGCACCGCACACGTCAGCGCCGCCGCCGCCAGGACCGGCACGTGCCGCCGAACGAGGCCGCCGCGGCGCGCCGCCGGCACGCTCCAGTGCGCCACATAAATCAGCCCGACAACGGGAACGCTCAGCAACCCGGTGATCGGGTGGGTGGCCGCGGCCAGTGCGAGGCACAGACCGGCCGCCAGTGCGGCCGGCCACCGCACCGCCGCGCCGGGGCGGAAAAAGAACTGCGCCCACAAGCAACAGGAGCAGGTGAGCATCGCGTTCGCGAAGAACTCGGGCAACGCGGTGCGGCTGTACACGTTGGTGAGGCCGTAAGTGGCCCAGCAGACGGAGCAGGCGGTCGCCGTGGCGAACCACACCCCGGCCCCGAACGCGCGCGCCGTTTGGCGGACCACCGGGTACGTGACCCCCAGGCTGAGCAAGACGATCAGCCGGAGGGCCACATGGCACCCCCACTGCGCGCTCAGCAGCCCGCCGAGCTTGTACAGCGGGCCGCCGTAGAAGACGGGGAGCGGCGTACCGACCTCGGGGGCCGAGTTGAACACGGGGGCGAACGACCGGGTCGCCTTCCACGCCTCGCCCTGGTACCCCACCATCCAGGCGTGAACGTAATAATCCGTCCCGAAGCCGAGCGCCGGATCCCAGAGGACCAGCACCGGCGCGGACACCGCCACGGCCCCGACAACAAGCGCGAGCACCGCCCGCCGCACGTTTGCCCGCCGTGATTCCATTGAGAGCCTCCGCACCGCTTGCAGAAATCGGATAGAACGAGCGAACCGGAATACCATACGCCGGTGGGCCGGGGTACTCCAATTTCCGAGCCCGTTACCGCATCCGTTCCCACAGCAGCAGCGACGTGATGGTTTTGGCGTCGCGGATGGTCCCGTTCAGGCACATCTGAACCGCTTCGTCCAGTTTCACGACCACCGGCTCCAGTTGCTCGTCGGGCTCGGGCCGGGCCGCGCCCGGGGTGAGGTCTTCCGCGACGAACAGGTGCAGCTTCTCGTCCATCACGCCCGGGGACGCGTAGATGTAGCCCAGGCCCCGCCACTTCGCGGCCCGGTACCCGGTCTCCTCGATCAGCTCGCGCTTCGCGCACGCTTCGAGCGGTTCGTTGGGCTCCACCGTACCCGCCGGAAGCTCCCAGAGCGTGTCGCCGATCACGAACCGGTAGTTGCGCAGGAGCACCACGCGCTCCGCGTCGAGCACCGGGAGGATGACGACGGCGCCCGGGTGCCGGATCGCGTCCCGGCGGATGGTCTGGCCGTTTGCGGTGGTGAGGGTGTCGACTTCCACACGGATCCGGCGCCCGACGTGTACCACTTCGACCGACATAAGCCAAGCCCCCGGTGCCCGCGGAATTGCGACTCGCTGTTCGTGGTGGTAGATTATCGATTGTCCGCCGACAAACCGTTCGCGGCGAGCGAGTGAGCGTGCGATGCGCGATCCGATGAGTTGGTCGATCCCGGCGTTCCGGGCGTTCGGCGTGCAGGTCCGAGTTCACATCTTGTTTTTCCTCGTCGCGCTCAGCCTGTTCGGGCGGCAGATGTTCCTGCTCCAGTACGACGGCGTGTCGTGGGTGGACAAGTTCCTGCTCACGGTGGTGGTGCTGTTCGTGACCGTGCTGCTGCACGAGTACGGGCACTGCTTCGGGGCGCGGTACGTCGGCGGGGACGCGCGCGAGATCCTGATCTGGCCCCTCGGCGGCCTGGCCTACACCGAGGTCCCGCACCGGTGGAAGGCGCTGTTCATCACGGTCGCGGCCGGGCCGGCGGTGAACGTGGTGCTGTGCGTGGCGTGCGCCGCGGCGCTGGCGGCGGCCGGGTTCTCCCCCAGCCTCACGTTCGACGACCCGTACAATGTGCAGTTGAGCAACCGGGACGGCCGCACGTACACCAGCCCGTCGCGGGTGAAGCTGTACAAGCCGGGCACGGCGGCCGAAGAGCCGACCAAGAAAGAGTTCGACACGAAACTGGCCGAGTACAAGGCGCGGCACGGCACCGACGGGCTCCCGAAGCCGACCGACACCGCGAAGTACGCCGACGCGGCGGCGGAGATGGGGTTCGAGCGGGCGGTGACGCCGACGTGGGCGGTGTGGGCGTACCGCGTTTTCTTCGTGAGCTGGGGGCTGCTCCTGTTTAACCTGCTGCCCGCGTACCCGCTGGACGGCGGGAAACTGCTCCAGGCGGTGGTGTGGGCGCGAACCGACCACCGCCGCGGGGTTGTCGTTGCCTCGTACACCGGGATGGTGTTCGCGGTGCTGCTCATGGTCGTCGCGTTCACGGCCAACGAATCGCTGCTAGTCGGGCTGGCCCTGTTCATGCTGTTCGAGGCCTACCGGGCCTTGCAGCAGCTCGACGCCGAGGAGGGGCCGTTCGGGTACGACTTCTCGGCCGGGTACACGAGCCTGGAGCGGGACGACGAGCCGCCGCCCGAGCCGAAGCGCCCGGGGCTCATCACCCGCTGGCGCGAGGCGCGGCGGGCGCGCAAGACCGCCGCCGCGACCGAGGCCAAGCAGCGCGACGACGCGCGCATGGACCAGATCCTGGAGAAGATCGCCCGGAGCGGCCAGGGGTCGCTGACCGACGAAGAGCGCCAGTTCCTGCGCCGGGTCAGCGACCGGAAACGGAACACCTCGTGACGTGGGTCGGAGGTCCGAAGGTCAACCGTCGTAAAGTCGAAGACTTCCGCGGCTCTGCTCTTCGCCCCGACGGCTGTTGGCCTTGAGACTTGGGAACGGGAGAAGAGATGTCCGCAGAAAAGGCGCCCGCGCTCATCACGCCGCGCACGCTGTCGGGGTTCCGGGACTACCTGCCGGCGGTCATGCTGGCCCGCGAGGAGGTGCTGCGCCGCGCCCGCGAGGTGTACCGCTCCTACGGCTTCACGCCCATCGACACCCCCGCGTGCGAGTCGCTCGACGTGCTGCTCGGCAAGGGCGGCGACGAGTCCGACAAGCTCGTGTACCGCGTCCTCAGCGCCCGCGGCGACAAGGCCGAGATGGGGCTGCGGTTCGACCTCACGGTGCCGTTCGCGCGGTTCAGCGCCCAGTACATCAACGAGCTGGGCACGCCGTTCAAGCGGTACGCGATGGGGCCGGTGTGGCGCGGCGAGCGCCCGGGGCAGGGCCGGTACCGTGAGTTCTGGCAGTGCGACTTCGACACCATCGGCACCACCTCCAACGCCGCCGACATCGAGGCCGCGCTGGTCATCAACGACCTGTTCACCGCGCTCCAGTTCGACCGGTTCGAGATCCGCATCAACAACCGGATGGTGCTGAACGGGCTGCTCGAATCGCTCGGCATCGCGGACAAGGCCGCCCCGGTCCTGCGGTCGCTCGACAAGCTGCTGAAGATCGGCCGCGAGAAGGTGGCTGAGGAGATGGTGCGCGAGGCCGGGATCACGCCCGAGCAGGCGAATCGCGTGCTCATGATGACCGACCTGACCGGCCCGAACGAGCAACTGCTGACCGACCTCGAAGCGTGGTTCGGGGGCGCGAACGAGAAGGCCACCGCGGGCATTCGCTGTCTGCGTGAGCTGCTGACGGTTGCAAAAGCGGCCGGCGTGGCCGAGGGGCGCATCAAGATCGACCTGAGCATCTGCCGCGGGCTCGATTACTACACCGGGACCATTTACGAGACCTTCCTGACCGACCTCCCGGGGATCGGGAGCGTGTGCAGCGGCGGTCGGTACGACAACCTCGCGAGCAAGTACACGAAGCAGGTGCTCCCGGGCGTGGGAGCATCGCTCGGGGTCGACCGGCTCATCGCCGCGATGGAGGAGCTGAAGCACCCGCTCCTCACCGGCGCGACCACGCCGGCGCAAGTGCTGGTGGTCAACTTCGACGCCGCCCGGCTGGGCGACTACCAGCGCATCGCCCGCGCCCTCCGCGCCGCCGGGGTGAGCGTCGAGGTGTTCCCCGACGCCAAGAAGGTCGGCGTGCAGCTCGGGTACGCCGAGAAGCGCGGGTTCAAGCTCGCGGTGATCGCCGGCCCCGCGGAGTTCGAGCAGGGCGTGTGGAAGGTCAAGGATCTGGCGAAACGCGAAGAGAAGACGATTGTTGAAGCGGAGGTCGTCGGCGCGGTACAATCTGCGGTCGGGTGACAGCGCTCGTTCGGCGCGGAGGCCCAATTCGTGCTGTGGTATACAGAGTACACCGCCCAGGCGTCCGTGACGGTCCCGCACTTCGTGCGGTGCGCCGAGTGCGGTTGCCAGTACGTCTACGAAACCGAATACACGGGCACCGGTTCCGGGGTCGCGCTTTACAACATCAACCAGCGCGGCACGCGGAGTCGGGTCCGCGACCGCGCCGAATCCGAACTCGCCGAGCAACTCGCCGACCCGCGCCACTACGAGCCCATCCCGTGCCCGGACTGCTTCCGCTACCAACCGTACATGCGGGGCGCCATCGCCGCGGCGCGGTACGATTGGCTCGCCCCCGTCGGTTGGTTCCTGCTGGCCCTCGGAACGATCGGCCCGCTTCTGTCCATCCCCATGCTCGTCACAAGCGGCGCGTCGATCGTCTTCTGGATCTTCTTCGGCAGCGGCGCGGCGGTGAGCGCCACCGGTGCGTTAGTTCTGCTCCTGCGCGGGCAGCTTAAGGCCGGGTGCCGGCCGAACCGCGGTCGGATCGCCCACCGGGAGCGCGTCGCCCGGGAGCGGGCGGCCCGGCTCGTCGCGTACCAGGCGTACCAGGCGCGCCGCGTGCGCCGCTTGTACACCCGCCGCCGGAGGCGGCGCGGCCGCCGCGCCGGGCCGCCGCTCACGGTCGACTGGTGGCTCCCGCCGTCGGCGTTTTACGGCGACGGGTTCGTCATCGGGCTGTCAGACGACGAGCGCGTGGAGGTCCCAATGCCGTCCGACGCCGAACCGGGTGACGTGGTCGAGGTGCGGCCGCTGACGCCCCGCGCCGAGCCGTTCCGGGTGCGGCTCCGGGCGATGCGCGCGCACCCCGGCGAATACCGGCTGGAGTAGCCTGCGCCATGAAGGCCGACAACCACTACGAGGTGGCGTTCGACGCGTTCCTGCGGGCGCGCGGGTGCGCCGTCGTGCCCGTGGTGGAGTCGCGCCGCAGCTACCTCGACACCTCGGAGGTGAAGTCGCCCGACTTTCTCACCCTCGCGCCCGCCGGCGCGAAGCTCGTGATCGACGTGAAGGGCCGCAAGTTCCCAGGCGCCGGGAAGGGCGGAACGCCGCGCCGGTCGTGGCAGAACTGGTGCGAACTCGAAGATGTCGAGAGCCTCGCTCGCTGGTCGGACCGCCTCGGCGACGGGTTCCAGGGCGTCCTGGCGTTCGTGTACGACGTGGCGCTTCAGTTCGAGTTGCCCCCCTGTACCCCGGACGTGTTCGCGTTCCGCGGGCACGTGTTTCTGTTCCGCGGGGTGCCGGTCGGCGAGTACCGCCGGCACATGCGCACGCGCAGCCCGCGGTGGCGGACCGTTCACCTCCCGAGCGCCGACTTCCGCCGGCTCGTGAAGCCGATCACGCACTTCCTCGCACCCGCGGGCGCGAAGGCCGAAGAGCTTTTGACAGGATCGACAGGATAAACAGGATCAAGAGAAGAGCAGTTTTCCATCCTGTTTATCCTGTCGATCCTGTCAAAAATCGCTGCCGATTCGACCCGCGGCACGAATGGAGCGAAGGGCGTCCAGGTCGCGCAAGTTCCGCACTTGGGTCCGCACTTTCACCCTCGACTGCCGGCGCCTGTGAACAAAGACCGAAGAGCTTTTGACGGGATAAACAGAATCAAGAGGAGAACGGTTCTTCATCCGGCGTATCCTGTTGATCCTGTCGAAACTCTTACCGGACGCACACCATGAAGCCGCTGAAAATTGGAATCGTCGCCGAGTCCACGCAACTGCCGATCCGGTCCGCGCTCGAGGCGGCGGCGCGGATGGGGGCGAAGGGCGTCCAGGTGGACGCGGTCGACGCGCTCGCGCCCGACGCGCTCGGCGGGACGGGGCGGCGCGAGTTCCGCACGCTGCTCCGCTCCTTCGACCTCGAGCTGTCGGCCCTCAACGTCCCCGTCCGCCGCGGGCTCGATGTGGCGGAAGACCTGCAACCGCGCCTGGAGCGGGTGCGCAAGTCGATGCAGCTCGCGTTCGACCTCGGGTGCCGACGGGTGGTCCTTCCGTGCCCGAAGCTGCCCGAGGACGCCGCGGCCCCGCGCGCGCAACTGATGCGCGAGTCGCTCCTCGCGCTGGCCGGGTTCGGCGACCGCATCGGGTGCCTCGTGGCGCTCGAGATCGGCTTCGACCCCGCCCAGAAGATGAAGGAGTACCTCGCGGGCTTCAACGTCGGCACCTTGAAGGTGACGTTCGACCCTGCGAACTTCGTGCTCCACGGTCACGACCCGCTCGCCAACCTGATGCCGCTCGAAGGGCTGGTGGAACACGTCCACGCCCGCGACGCGCGGTCCGTCGGTGTGAGCCGCGGGATGCAGGAGGTGCCGCTCGGCGCCGGCGACATCGACTGGATGGCCCTCACCGCGACCCTTCAGGTGCTCGAGTTCGACGGGCTGCTCGCGGTGGAGCGCGAGCAGGGCGACACCAAGTTCGCCGACGTGGCCAACGGGGTGAAGTTCCTCCGCCGGTTCGCGCTGCCGGGTTGACCACGAACGTCACTGGTTACGGGCACCACCCGCCCCCGGCGTGTCCGGGTCAAGTGAAGTCGAGACGCTGCAAATTCCGCGCGCGTCGCGCCCGTCGTTCGGTAAACTGGTTTTCCGCCCTGCCCCACAACTCCTCTCCCGGAGTTTCCGCTGATGCCCCGCGTGCTCTTCGCCTGGACGCTCGCCCTCGCGCTCGCCCCCGCGCTGCAGGCCGCCGACTGGTTCCAGTTCCGCGGTCCGGACGGGAGCGGTCACACCGAAGCGAAGCTCCCGACCGAGTGGGGGCCGAAAACGAACGTGACCTGGCGCAAGGAGGTGCCGGGCGTGGGGTGGTCGTCGCCGGTCGTCGCGGGCGGGCGCGTCTACCTCACCACCGCGGTCCCGCAAAGTGGGGGGTACTCGCTCCGCGCCGTCTGCCTCGACGCGAAAACCGGCGGCACCGTGTGGGACGTGGAGGTGTTCAAGCAGGGCGCCAACGCGCCGAAGATTCACTCGAAGAACAGCCACGCCAGCCCGTCGGCCGTCGTGGAAGACGGGCGGGTGTACGTTCACTTCGGCCACCTCGGAACGGCCTGCCTGGACGCGAAGGAGGGGACGAAGGTGTGGGCCACGCAGGAGCTGGCGTACAAGCCGGTTCATGGCAACGGCGGCTCCCCGATCGTCACGGGCAAGCACCTCATTTTCAGCATCGACGGCACCGACAAACAGGCGGTCATCGCGCTCGACAAGACGACCGGAAAGGTCGGATGGCAGACCCCGCGACCGAGCAAACCCGGGGTGAACCCGTTCTCGTTCAGCACGCCGCAACTCATCACGGTGAAGGGCCGGGAGCAACTGATCTCCGCGGGCAGCGGGTCGGTACTGTCGCTGGACCCGGCCACCGGGAAGGAGTTGTGGCGCGCCACCTACGGCGCCGGGTACTCGGTGGTGCCCAAGCCGGTGTTCGCGAACGGGCTGGTGTACGTCTGCACGGGATACAACACGCCGAACCTCGTTGCGATCAAGCCCGACGGCACGGGGGATGTCACCGCGACGCACGTCGCGTTCACGGTGAAGAAGAACGTGCCGCACAACCCGTCGGTGATCGCGGTGGGAGACGCGCTGTACATGGTGTCCGACAACGGGATGCTCACCTGCCTCGACGCGAAGACCGGCGCGGAGCGCTGGACGGAGCGCGTGGGCGGCAACTTTTCGGCGTCGCCGCTGTGCGCGAACGGGCTGATCTACCTGCTCGACGAGGCCGGCACCGCGACGGTGTTCAAGCCCGGCGACAGTTACGACGAGGTCGCGAAGAACAAGCTCGGCGAGCGGGCGCTGGCGAGCTTCGGGGTGGACGGCGACGCGCTGCTGGTGCGCACGGAAAAGGCGCTGTACAAGATCGAAAAGCGGTAACTGCTCCGCGCGGCAAGAAACGGCCGTCCCCTTCGCGCGCTCCGAGAAACCGGTTGCAAGAACCGCGACCGGTTTCCGGTGCCCACCTCACCGAATCCGATCACGCCCGGCGTGCGTAAATTGTTGTCGGTCCTGGCACGGCTATCGCACACAACCGGCATCCGATCCGCGGGCGCAAAATCCGAGAGGTGGAATGTCCGAACTGCCCCCCCACGCTGCTGTCCGGACGGCTCTCGCCGCCCGGTTCTCCGCCGTTCGGGCCGAAACGGAGCGGCTCTGCGAGCCGCTCGCGGTCGAAGACTACCAACTTCAGTCGATGCCCGACTGTAGCCCGCCGAAGTGGCACCTGGCCCACACCGCCTGGTTCTTCGAGACCTTCATACTTTCCGCACACGAGCCCGGCTCCCGTCCGTTCCACCCGCGGTTCAACTACCTGTTCAACTCGTACTACGACGCCGTCGGCGACCGCTGGCCCCGCGCGGCGCGGGGGCTGCTCTCCCGGCCGACCGTGGCCGAAATGTACGCGTACCGCGCCGCCGTCGATGAGCAAATCCTCGCGCTGATCGCGACCACCGACGCGGGCACACTGACCGCAATCGCGCCGCTCGTCGAGTTGGGGCTGAACCATGAGCAACAGCACCAGGAGCTGCTCCTTACGGATCTGAAGCACGCATTCGGCCTGAACCCGCTGCGGCCGGTGTACGCCGCACCGCAGGACGAGCAGCCGGACGCGCCCCCCGGGCCGACCCGGTGGGAACGGCACGCGGCGGGCGTGCGCCGGATCGGCCACACCTCCGCAGGGTTCGCCTTCGATAATGAGGGACCGGTCCACAGCGTGTACGTGAACGACTTCGAGATCGCGGCGCGCACGGTTAGTAACGGCGAGTTCTTGCGGTTCATTGAGGATGGCGGTTACGACCGCCCGGAGTTCTGGCTCTCCGACGGGTGGGCGGCCCGGCAGCGGAACGGCTGGACCGCCCCGCTTTATTGGGAGCGTGACGGCGGCTCTTGGACGCAGTTTACGCTCCGCGGCCAGCGGGCGCTCAACCCGGACGAACCGGTGTGCCATGTAAGCTTCTACGAGGCCGACGCGTATGCCCGGTGGGCCGGCGCGCGGCTGCCCACCGAGCAGGAGTGGGAGGTCGCGGCCGGCGCGGGGCCGGTGGGCGGCAACCTGCTCGATTCGGGGCGTTTGCACCCCGCGCCCGGCGGCGCGTCCTTCTACGGCGACGTGTGGGCGTGGACGGCCAGCCCGTACACCGCGTACCCCGGTTACCGGCCCGCGGCCGGCGCGATCGGCGAGTACAACGGCAAGTTCATGTGCAACCAGATGGTGCTCCGCGGAGGGTCGTGTGCGACCCCCGCCGGGCACGTCCGGCCGACGTACCGGAACTTCTTCCCGCCAGACGCCCGCTGGCAGTTCTCCGGCCTCCGACTCGCGAAGGACCTCTCCGCATGACGAGCACCTGCGCCTCCCGACGGACGCACGATCAGTTCCGGGCGGACGTCCTTGCCGGACTGTCGCGGCCCCAGAAGCGGCTCCCGTCCAAATACTTCTACGACGCGGCCGGCTCGCAACTGTTCGACCGCATCACCGAGCTGCCCGAGTACTACCCCACGCGGACCGAACTGGCCGTGATGCGGGAGCACGCGGCGGCGATGGCCGCCCGGTGCGGGCCGCGGTGCCTGCTCGTCGAACTCGGCGCCGGCAGCTTGGTGAAGGTGCGGCTGCTCCTCGACGAACTGGTAGCCCCGGCGGGGTACGTCCCGGTGGACGTGTCCGGCGAGCACCTGCGCGGCGCCGCGCGGGAACTCGCCGCCGACTACCCCGGGCTCGGCGTTCACCCCGTGGTGGCGGACTTCACCCGGCCGTTCGAACTCCCGCCGGTGCCCGCGGCGCGGCGGGTGGTGTACTTCCCGGGGTCGACGATCGGCAACTTCGACCCAGCCGAGGCCGACGACCTCCTGGGGCGCGTCGCCCGGCTGGTCGGGCCGGGCGGCGGGCTGCTCCTGGGCATCGACCTGCGTAAGGACACCGCCGTCCTGGAGCCCGCGTACAACGACGCCCGCGGCGTGACCGCGGCGTTCAACCGGAACCTGCTGGTCCGCATCAACCGCGAGTTGGGCGCCGACTTCGACCCGGCCGCGTTCCGCCACCGGGCGTTCTACAACCACGAGCGGTCCCGGATCGAGATGCACCTCGTGAGCGCCGCCGAGCAGCGGGTGCAGATGGGCGGCGCGACGTTCGCCTTCCGCGCCGGCGAGTCGATCCACACCGAGAACTCGTACAAATACGCCCCGACCGAGTTCGCCCAGCGGGCCGCCGCGTGCGGGCTGCGCGCGGACGCGACCTGGACCGACGCGAACGGCTTTTTCGCCGTGATGCACCTGACCGCCGTACCCTGAACCTTTTCACGGAGATCGTCGTGCCGAAAGCAGTTTGGAACGGGGCCGTGCTGGCCGAGTCCGGGGACACGGTCGTGGTCGAGGGCAACCACTACTTCCCGGCGAGCGCGATCCGCGCGGAGTTCTTCAAGCCGAGCGCCACGCACACCGTCTGCGGGTGGAAGGGCACGGCCAGTTACTACACCATCGAGGTGAACGGGCAGCAGAACCCGGACGCCGCGTGGTACTACCCGGAGCCGAAGGACGCGGCGAAGGAGATCGCCGGGCGGGTGGCGTTCTGGAAGGGCGTCCAGTTGGAGTGGTGACGGCGCGATGTTTCGACTCACGGACGTGACCAAGGTGTACGCCGGGCGCCCGGCCCTGGGGCCGCTCGCGCTCGACGTGCCGGCCGGGCGCACGACGGTGCTGATCGGCCCGAGCGGGTGCGGGAAGTCCACGCTCGTCCGGCTGCTGGTCGGGCTGGTCGAACCGGACGCCGGCGCCGTCATGTTCAACGGCACGCCCGTCACGCCGGCCACGGCCCGCGCGGTGCGGCTGCGCACCGGGTACGTCATCCAGGACGGCGGGCTGTTCCCGCACCTGACCGCGCGGGGGAACGTGACCTTGATGGCCCGCCACCTCGGCTGGGACCGCACGCGGATCGCGGCGCGGGTGGGTGAACTGGCCGACCTCACCCGCTTCCCGGCGGACGGACTGGACCGCTACCCGCAGCAGCTCTCCGGCGGTCAGCGGCAGCGGGTCGGCCTGATGCGCGCCCTCATGCTCGACCCGGACGCGCTGCTCCTCGACGAGCCGCTCGGCGCGCTCGACCCGCTCGTGCGGGCGGACCTCCAGGGCGAGCTGCGCGACATCTTCCGGGCGCTCGGCAAGACGGTGGTGCTCGTGACCCACGACCTCGGCGAGGCCGTGTTCTTCGCGGACCGCATCGTCCTGTTGCGCGACGGGCAGATCGTTCAACAGGGGAGCGCGGCGGACCTGTGGCACCGCCCCGCGGACCCGTTCGTCACGACGTTCGTACAGGCCCAGCGCGGGCCGGAGGTGCCCGCGTGACGCGCCAGCTGCCCGCATTCGTGTGCGCGGCCCTGGCCGCGACGGTCGCCCTCGTCCCCGGTTGCTCGCCGGCGGCGCAGAGGCCGGTCGTGATCGGGTCGAAGAAGTTCACCGAGTCGGTGATTCTGGCGGAGATGGGAACGCAACTCGCCCGCGCCGGCGGGGCCGAGGCCCGGCGCGACGACCTTGGCGGCACCCCGGCGCTGTGGCTCGCACTCACGCAGGGCGACATCGACGCGTACCCCGAGTACACGGGGACCATCACCCGGCAGATCCTCAAAGACGACCCGCCGGACCTCGCCGCGGCGCTCGCGGCGCAGGGCGTCCGGATCAGCAAGCCGCTCGGGTTCCGCAACAACTACGCGCTCGGGATGCGGAAGGACGTGGCCGCCGCGAAGGGCGTGCGGAGTATCTCGTACCTGCGGCAGCACCCGGAACTGCGGTGCGGGTTCATTCACGAGTTCCTCGACCGCCCCGACGGGTGGCCCGGCGTCAAGCGGCACTACGACCTGCCGCAAACGGACGTGCGCGGGATGAACCATACGCTCGCGTACCGGGCGCTCGTCGAGCGGGCGATCGACGTGACCGAGGTGTACACCACCGACGGCGAGATCGCCCAGTACGACCTGCTCGTGCTCGACGACGACCGCAACTTCTTCCCGGCCTACGAAGCGGTCTGGCTATACCGCGCGGACCTGGAATCGCGGCACCCCAAGGCGGTCGAGCAACTGCGGCGGCTCGAAGGGCGCGTCACCGAACCGCAGATGCAGCGGATGAACAGCCTGGCGCAAGGCGAGCAGAAGAAGGACGAGCGCGAGGTCGCCGGCGAGTTCCTGACCCAGACCTTGGGGGTTACGGCCGGGGCAACGGCCGAGCCGGGCGACGGGACGCTCGCCGGGCGCGTGCTGGAGACGACGCGCGAGCACCTCAAGCTGGTGCTGCCGTCGCTGCTCGCGGCGGTGCTGGTCGCGGTGCCGCTCGGCGTACTCGCCGCCCGGCGGCCGGCGCTCGGACGGGTCGCGCTCGGCGCGACCGGCGTGCTTCAGACGGTCCCGTCGCTGGCGCTCCTGCTGTTCATGATCCCGGTGATGAAGTGGCTCGTCGACGAGGGGACGGGGCCGGCCCCCGCGATCGCGGCGCTGTTCCTGTACAGCCTGCTGCCGATCGTCCGGAACGCGCACGCCGGGCTGACGAGCATTCCCGCCCCCCTGCGCGAGTCGGCCGCGGCGCTGGGGCTCTCCCCGTGGGCGATCCTGTGGCGGATCGAGTTGCCGCTCGCGGCGCCGACGATCCTCGCAGGCGTGCGCACCGCGGCCGTCATCAACGTGGGCACGGCGACGCTCGGCGGGTTCATCGGGGCGGGCGGGTACGGGCGCCCGATCCTCCGCGGGATCGACAAGTTCGACGTACCGCTGATGCTCGAAGGGGCGATCCCCGCCGCGGTGCTCGCGCTGGCGATCGAAGGGCTGTTCGGATTGGTCGAGCGCGCCGTCGCTCGGCGGGGGTGAGCGTTCACCCGCCGACCGGGCCGGTGGTCGCTACAACAGCGTCGGCACCTTCCCCCCGCGAGCCCACCCCATGAAACACGTTCTTGCCGCGTGCGCGCTGGCGCTTCTCACCGCACCCGTGCGTGCGGCCGAGCCGGAGGCCAAGGAGTTCAAGGCCGACGGCAAGTCGCTCCCGTACCGGTTGCTGAAGCCCGCCGACGCCGAACCGGGCAAACGGTACCCGCTGGTGGTGCTCCTGCACGGGGCCGGCGAGCGCGGGAGCGACAACAAGAAGCAACTGGTGTGGTTCTGGAAGGACAAACAGCCCAGCGTTCTCACGCGCCCCGAAGTCGGAGCGGCCAAGGCGTTCGTGCTGATCCCGCAGTGCCCGGAGGGCAAGAAGTGGGTCGAGGTGCCGTGGGAGAAGGGCTCCTACACGTCGCCGGAGGTCAGCGAGCCGCTGAAACTCGCCCTCGCCCTCACGGACTCGCTCCTGAAGGAGCTGCCGATCGACCCGGACCGGGTTTCGATCGTGGGGATGTCGATGGGCGGGTACGGGGCGCTGGACGCCGTGCAGCGGCGGCCGGAGCTGTTCGCCGCGTGCGTGCCGATTTGCGGCGCCGGTGATCCCGCCAAGGCCAAGGACATCGCCCACGTCGCGGTGTGGGCGTTCCACGGCGACGCGGACACCGTCGTGCCCGCCAAGGGGTCGCGGGACATCGTCGCGGCGCTGAAGAAGGCCGGCGCGGAGCCGAAGTACACCGAGTACCCGAAGGTCGGGCACAACAGTTGGTCCCCGGCGTTCGAGGAAAAAGAGTTCTGGAACTGGATCTTCGCTCAGAAGCGCCAGACCAAGAAATGAGCCGCAGAGTGCGGCGCGCGGAACGGGCAAGACGGCTCGTGCCACGCACCCGAACGGCGGAGTTGTCAACGAACGCGATGCGACCGCGATCCCCGTCACGGTTTGCGGTTGCGTGTGTGCGATCCCACCGTACAGCGAAACTATCCGACCTTGCCGCAGTCGCTGATGGTGACCTTGGCGGATGTCTTCCCGCTCCGCGAGCCGACGGCCTCGATCTTCTTGACCACGTCGTAGCCCGTCACAACCTGCCCGAAAACGACGTGCTTCCCGTCGAGGTGTGGTGTCGCGGCGGTGCAGAGGAAGAACTGGGAGCCGTTCGTGTTCGGGCCGGCGTTCGCCATCGAAAGGGTGCCGCGGCCGAAGTGCTTGCCCGCCTTGCCCTGGAAGGTCTCGTCGTCGAACTTGCCGCCGTAGATCGACTCACCGCCGCGGCCGTCGCCGGAGGTGAAGTCGCCCCCCTGGCACATGAAGCCCGGGATCACGCGGTGGAACGACGAACCCTTGTAAGCCAGTGCCGCTCCGGCCTTGCTCTTGGTGCCGACGCACAGTTGCAGGAAGTTCTCGGCGGTTTTGGGGCACGTGTCGGCGAACAGCTCCATCTCGATTCGCCCGGCCGGCTTGCCGTCGATGGCGATCTCGAAGAACGCCTTGGGGTTCTTCGGGTTCACGGCGTGGAAGGGCTTGTAATCGTCGCCGAGGAGCCCCCCGCGCTCGGGCGCCGCGGAGCGACCGCCGTCGGCGTCCGGCCAATTTGTCGTACACGCGGGCAGAACCGCGACGCAGGCCAACAAAACGGCTCGACGCAGAAGAATCATGGGCCGGTGGGTCATGGCGACCTCCACAAACATCGGATCGGGGCGCTGCGCCCGTGAAACTGCGGCGTGTACTGCTGGACGGGAGGCCGGTCAAGCGGAGTTCAGTGGTTTCAAGTTCGGGCCGCGCAGCGATGTGCGGGTTCTCATACATGAACCCATCTGCGGGGGCGCTTTCTTGACGAGCCGCGACCGCCCGGGAGCGGGATACGTGGCACCGCTCCCGGGCGGTCGCGGCTCGTCAACAAAAGCGGCAGCATTACCAGGTACGTGTATCAGTGTGGCCCGCCTTGGGGCTCGGAGGTGCGTTGCGCGCCAACCGCCAGACCGGCCGCACGAGGAGCGGACACGGTCTTCGGAGCAACTGTTCACGGAGTGAGCGGATCACACTTAACGGCCGGTGCATGAAACGACTGGCCCCGGTACGACACCAGGGCCGGCCGGTTCCTCTGCGTTGTCTTGTGCCTTTTGCGGCCGATCGGCTCCTGGCCTTCAGTTCCGGCCGCGCGGGTCACCCCGTTGCGAACAGGAACTGCAAGATCCGGTCGAACCGGGCGCCCCAGGACGCCTCGTTGTGTGTCCCGCCCGGCACCTCGGTGTAGCGGCAAGGGTTCCCGTACCGCGCGAGCAGCGCGGAGAGCCGGCGCGTGCGGCGCATGGTCGCGGCGCGGCCCACGCGGGACGGGCTCTCGTGCTCGCCCACGTCGAGCCACACCCGGCACCCGCCCAGCCACCCCCGCGACACCGACACGTTCCGCAAGAAGTACTCGCGGTCCCACCACAGCGACGGCGACACCGCCGCGCACTTCCCGAACACCCCCGGGTACCACTTGCACAGGTGCAGCGAGATGAGCCCGCCCATCGACGACCCGCCGACCCCGGTGTGTGCCGGCCCGGACAGCGTGCGGTACGTCGCGTCGATGAACGGCTTCACCTCCTCGACCAGCAACCGCCCGTACCCGCGGGAGAGGTCGTGGTCGCGCCGCGGGCCGCACCGCACCGGGCCGTACTCTCGGAGCCGGTCCGGGGTGTTGGCCAAGCCTACCAGAATGACCGGCGGCACGCGACCCGCCCGGACCTCGCGCTCGGCCACCTCGTCGGCGCCCCACGGCACCCCGCCGAACGCGGTGTGCGCGTCGAACAGGTTCTGGCCGTCGTGCAGGTAGAACACCGGGTAGCGGCGGTCGCGCTCGGCCCCGTACCCCGGCGGGAGCCACACGCTGACCGTGCGCGCGTGCGGCAGGAACCGGGACCGGAAGTCGTGGTGGTAGTCGACGCTGCTCTGGTCCCAGCCGTTCACGTGGGCTTCGATCACGGGCGGCCCGTCGGCCCGGACCTCGCGCGGGAAGAACTCGTGCCCGCGGCCGTCGTTCTCGGCGTCGCGCCAGCGGCCCAGGGTCACGAGGAACCGGCCGCGGAACCCGTCGGGCAGTTCGAGCCGGGCGCGCCGCGTCCCGTCCCCCCACGGGTCGAGCGGGACGCCGGCCGCGGACCAGTCGCCGAGCGGCCCGTCCCCGGCCAGGAACGCCCGCCGCCACGGGGGGGTGGACTCCGGCACCCGCACCACGAACTCGACCATTCGCCCCTCGAAAGGTGGTTCCGCGCGCCGCGGTTCCGCGTATTATTCGCTCCAGGCCCGTCGCGGCGGAGTGTCAAGTCATGCCCGATCCGACTGAGATCGTATCGTCCCTGGTGGCGGCCGGGTTCACCCATCTGGTGTGGATTCCCGACAGCCACCTCGGGCGCTGGGAGCCGGCGCTCCGCGGTTCGCCGCTCGCGCCGGTCCGCGTGTGCCGCGAGGGCGAGGCGGTGGGCGTCGCCGCGGGCCTCATGCTCGGGGCCGCCCGCCCGCTCGTGGTAATGCAGTGCACCGGCTTCTTCGAGGCCGGCGACGCGGTGCGGAACGTGGTCCACGACCTGAAGCTGCCGCTCAAGCTTATTATCGGTGTTCGGAGCGAGCTTAACGCCCGTGCCGGTAAAAGTGCCGACAACTGCCCGCACTTCGCCGCGCGCCTGATCGAGGCGTGGGAGGTCCACCACGCGCGGTTCGACCCGTCAACGAACGACATCGCGCAACTCGCCCGGGCGGTGGCGGCGCTGGCCGGGCACCCGACCGCGTCCGCCCTCCTGTGGGCGGAATGACGCCGAATCGTGCGAGCTGTTTTCCGGCGCCGGTCCGCGGTGCCATCGGGTTGATATGGCGGAACGCGCGGATCGAGCGCGGCACGCGGCGGGGCTGATTCGTGATCCGGTTGGCTGTGTCTATTTCTTGTCGCTCAGGCAATGATGCCTGTGCAACAAAAACACAAAACCTGGTACTCGGGCCGCCGATTCGCTGGCGCGTCGCGGCCACTGGGGCGCACGACGAGAACAGGACTATTCACTCAGACGAACGGACGGTGATGCCGGTCCGAAAGATGTGCCGCGACATTGTAGTTTTGTCGGCTCTTCGCCTTCAATGCTACGCAGCCGGTTCGACCGTGACGCCGAGCGGGTGCCCGTTCTTCGTCACGTGCGGGTCCGGGCCGAACGACTTGATCTGATCGGCCTTCAGTTCCGCCACTTCCAGCGCGCCGATCCACACCGCGACTTTGCCCTGCGTGTGCGCCTCCAGCATCAGTTCGACGCACTTCTCCACGGTGTACCCGAACACTTTGCGCAGCACCGTCACGACGAAGTCCATCGTGTTGGTGTCGTCGTTGTGCAGCACCACCGCGTAGGGCGGCTGGCGGCGCGTGCGGGTTTCGGTCTCCTCTTCGGGAACGACGTCCGGGGTGGGCGTGGCGTTGGCCATGAGTCCGGTCTCTCGGGAGCGGGCGGTAACAACGGTTAGTATACCCCCCTCGCGCGGCGCGTGGAAGTGCGCTGCCGGCCCCGAAAGTACGGTCGCCAGCCGTACCGTTGGTCCGTCCCGTCGTTTCAAGCTGGCACAGTCGTGACGAGATCAATGACGTGATCGGAGGTTACACCGCATGCTGACGCAGGCGGGTGGCGCACAACCAACGAACTTGAAACGACTGGAATCGCCGGGCTCGTTCCCACGGGTGAGCGCGGCGTCACGCCCCAATATGAACCGTTCGACCGCCCGGCGGCGCCTGCACGCACGGCCCGCAACGGGGCGAACAACCGGGAACCTCGGGAGTTGTTACTTCGTCAGGAGACGGAAGTCGTGCGCGGCGTTGGCGGCCGGGTCGTAATCCACCTGAAGGGCCGAGTTCCGGTTGTACTTGGGCGGAATCACGTTCACGGTCTCGTCGCGCATCGTCCCCGGGGCGGCGTCCGGGTCCGGCACCCGCCGCCCGGTCTTTTGCTCCGCGATGATCTCGACCCGGTACCGCCCGGCCGTCGGGCCGCGTTCGACCGGGATCTCGTACTGCCCGTCCCGGACCTCGCCCTCGGCGCTGATGCCGTTGGTGAGGGCGAAAAAGCGGACCTTCCCGGTCGCGAGCGGCGTCCCGTCCACCGAGACGGTCCCGCGCACCGGCCCCCGTTTGGGGGCCGCGTCCCCGCACCCGATCAGCGCGGCCAGAGCGACCGCGCGCCACACACCCGCACGCATCAGAAGTCCCCCAGCACTTCGCCGCCGGCCATGCTGCTCATGCCGGCCCAGGTGGCGAGATCGACCGAGTTGCGGACGAACCGCACCGAGCCGTCGCACAGGGCCACGCTCACCCCGCCGCTGTGCCGGCTGCGGCTGCCCATGAAGAAGTTCAGCGAGTCGGCCGTGGACCGGATGCACGGCCACCCCTGCTGCGGGTTGTCGATGCACTGGCCGTAGTCCCCGGACGGGCTGTTCGGGGTGATGCGGGCCGAGATCTCGTAGCACCCGGAGTCGTTGTTCCAGATCCGCCCGCGCCGGTCGGTCAGGTCCCCGGAGTGGTCCCGCGGCGGCTGGAGCATCTCCATCAGGCACAGGGTGTTGCTGGTGCCGTCCGTCATGTCCGTGAACCTGGCGCCGAACTCCAGCCAGAACGGCGAGCGGCCCGCGGTGCCGACGTTCAGCGGCGCGGGGTTGCTGGCCGGTCCGCCCTGGTCGAAGAACGCCCACCGCCCCCAGTTCACCCCGTAGTTCCCCTTGTAGTCGTTGGTCGGCGACCACGGCTCCTGGGTCTGGTCGGACGGGCACTGGAACAGGGTCAGCTTCTGGGACCGCGCCAGCGTGTTGTTGGCGTGGTTGAAGTCCTGGGCCTGGTCGTAGTTCTTGTACAGGGTGTCCTGCTCGATGTACGGCAGCACGTCGGCGACGAACGGCTTGCGCTTTTTGGTGCTGAGCAGGCCGGTGACCGGGTCGTTCCCCTGGCTGCCGATCGGGAAGCGGCCGTTGGACGACTCGCTGTTGTGGCACGCGAGCGCGAGCTGTTTGAGGTTGTTCTGGCACTTCATGCGGGCGGCGGCCTCGCGCACCTTCTGCACCGCGGGCAACAGCAGCCCGATCAGAATGGCGATGATGGCAATGACGACCAACAGTTCGATCAGCGTGAACCCGTAGCGCGGGCGGGCGGTGGGCATGTAATAGGTTCCGAGCGGATGGAGGTAGGCGCAGCACCAAGCGGTTGGGCGGGCGGCCGTGGAGTGCTCCGACGGCCCGTGTGGGTGGAGAGTATTGCCGCCGCACGTTCGCAACACAAGCAGAAATGTTCCGCCGCACAACCGAATCACCGCGGCGCCCGGAGAGGAAGGCGGTGGGCCGCGGAATACGCGCCCCGGTTGCCGATCGGCCCGGCGGAGTGGCATGGCGCCGATTGTCCGGGGTAATCCGGGCAAAATTTGCGGGCCGGAGGCCAGTATGCCGGTGCCGTAGTTTACCGCGAGTGGGCAAGAGGTAGGCTGAACGGAGCGGAGCCGCGCGGTCTGATTCACCATCTGGTTGAAGAGTAACCGCTCGGCCGGACGTCGGTTGCACCCGCCGGTGTCAGCCGGCGGGTGACGCTACCAATTACCGATACTCGTCGATCGGACTTGGTATGAGTACCCCGTTGCGGCCGTTGCTCCGAGTAGACACCTGCGGCCGACCGCACCGTCCCGCGGCCCGCCCTTCGTTCCGGTCCGGTGCGAACATGAAGAGCTGGTATCTCGTCCCGGTGCTCGCCCTCGCGCTGCCCTTCGCCCCGTGCGGCGACGTGCTCGGCGGTCCCAAGTCCGATCCGCTCGGGCCGAAGGCGTACCCGCCCGTTTACGTCCCGGCGGAGGCGCCGCACGGGTACCTGTACCAGCCCGCCGCGGACCTCCGCACGGTGCCCCGCGGCGACGCCGTGAAGTACGCGCCGCAGGCGGGCGATGTGCTTCTGCTGAGCGACCCCGATCCGCTGTTCACCACTCTGTACGTAATCGCCCGGAGCGGCCGGCCGGGTCACTCGGCGGTGGTCATTACCATGCCGGACGGCCGCCTGGGGGTGCTGGAATCGGGGTTCAGCTTCACGCCGTGGACGCGGATCACCCCGCTGGACTACCGCCTCAACCTGTACTCCGGGCACATCTGGGTGCGGCCGCGCCAGGAGCCGCTGACGGCGGAGCAGGACCGCGCGCTGACCGAGTTCGCGCTGGCGGCCGAGGGCGGAAAGTACGACCTGCGGAAGTTCGGGATGCAGCTCACGCTGTTGCGGGCGCGGAACCCGCTGGTCACCCGGTTCGCGGGGAAGCCGGTCGGCCCGGGGCAGAAGTACGTGTGCGTGCAGATCGTGCTGGAGGCGCTGGTGTACGCGGGGCTGATCGACGGGGAGACGGCGCGGCCCGGGGCGACCTATTCGCAGGACCTGTTTTACGACCGGTCCCGGAACCCGTACATCGACCGGCACCCGCCGCTGGCCGGGCGCGGGTGGGGTCCGCCGCAACTGTGGACGCCGATTCCGGGCACGGCGCTGCGCGGGCAAGACCGGCCGCAGCCGCCGAACGCGTGGCCCGGCCCCGGCGGCGCGTACCGGGTCGATCCGATCCCGGTCGCCGACGGCCAACCCCCGGTGCCCACGGTTGTCGGGTACGTTCCCGGCACGCCGGATCTGACGCTCCCGACTCAAAGCCCCCCGCGCCGCATCAGCTTCTTGGACCGCCCGTATCGTATTTTCTCGCGCCGCTGACGGTTTACCTGACGGCCCGAACGATGGGCCGGCGGCGTTGATCCAGGTGAACGGGCTGCAGCCGTTGGGGCAACCATTCGGCCTCACTCGCCCTGGTGCGCTTTGTCCAGGCTGCGCCAGAGGTACCACAGCGCAACGCTGCGGTACGGCTGCCACGGCTTCGCCACCCGGGTGAGCTTCGCCGGGTCCGGTAGCTTCCGGAGCCGGAACAGGTTCTTCACCGCCACCTTGATCCCGTAGTCCCCCACCGACAGCACGTCCGGCCGCCCCAGCCCGAATAGCAGGTACATGTCCACGGTCCAGGGACCGATGCCCTTGATGACCGTGAGCCGCTCGCGGATCGTGTCGTCGTCCAAGCCGGCGATGCTCGGCAGCAGGTCCGGGTTGGCCCGCGCGTGCTCGACGACCGCCCGGAGCGTCCGCTGCTTCGGGCCGGACACCCCGCACTCCTTGAACTCGGCTTCCGACAGCGCGGCGAGCTTGTCCATCGGCATGATGCCCTCACGCTGCCACATCGCCAGCGAGGTGCCATCAGCCGGATGTGGCCCCTCCGGCGGCGGGTTCACCGCCCGCGCGAGCCGGTTGTAAATCGACTCCGCCGCCTTCGTCGAGATCTGCTGACCGATCACGCACCGCACCAGCAGCGTGAACGGGTCCTCGCCGCGCGGCATCAGCAGACACGGCCCGACGCGGCCGATCAGCCCGTTCATGACCGGGCACGCGGCCGACAGGTGCTCCCGGGCCTGTTGGTAGAATGGTGTGGACATGCGGCCAGTATAACGGCGTGCGCCGCGAGATGCGAGCCAAAGTGTCCCGATCGCGTTCGGCGACCGGTGCTTGAGAACGGACTGCGGAATGAACTCCGCTCTGGGTAACACTGCGGCCCGAGGCAAGGGTGGGTAAGCACCAACACTCGATGGGGGGGGCAAGAGGATTTTTGACAGGATTTACAGGATAAACAGGATTTCAAGTTGATCTGTCTCCATCCGGCAAATCCTGTCGATCCTGTCAAAATCTGCATTCGTAAAAACGAACATGCGATCATCCGTCCGTTTCGCCCGCGTCTCTTGGCGGGAACGCTCGCATCCAGTCACCTGAACCGGCTGCGAGCGGGCGAATGGCCGGTCACCAATCGGCAAGGATTTCACCGCCGGCCGGGGTCACGGCCCCCCAGTACACGGGGGACGCGATCCCGGTCGCGAGCAACCGCACGCTCCCGTCGTAGAGCGCCACGTACATCCCCTCCCGGTGCGGCGACTGCGCCTGGTCCCGGTCGCACGCCGTGCGGGCCGGCACCGGCGCGGCCTGGAAGGTGACCTCCGGCGGCGCGAACATCACGCCGGAGCGGGCGCCCGTTGCCGGGCGGCTGTACGGCGGGTTACCGGCGGTGTGCGGGTAGTAGTCGAGGTAGCTCGTGGCCACGGCGGGGAACGGCCCGCCGTCGGCGAACGTCGCCCGGCGGACCCGCAAGTCGCCCCGGCGGAACAGGGCGTACTTGAAGTACACGTGGTTCACCCCGCAATCGGAGGCGTAGTGCCCCGCAAAGGCGATCGTTTGGGAGAAGCCGTCGGGCAGCGCCGCCGCTTGCAATGCCCCCTCGCGGAACACCTGCGCGTTGGCCGCGTAGCTGGACAGGCCGGCGTCGAGCGGGCCGAACTGCAACCCGACACTGGGCGGCACGCCCCCCGGGAACGTCGGCGGCGCACCGGCCCCCAGCGACAGCGTCGGGTCCGATGGGTCGAGGAAGGTCGGGATGACCGGCGCGGACGGCGGGTCGTCGACGGCGTCCCGCGCGTCCGCGAGCAACTTATCGGCCGCAGCCGACGCATCGAGGTACGGCAGAACCGCGACGAACAGCGAGCGGCCCGCGTTGGGGCTGCGCTCCCCGCCGTTCACCGCCGGCAGCCGCTCCCCGGACGCGGACGAGAAGTTCAGCGTCGCGAGCTGGATCTGCTTCAGATTGTTCTGGGACCGGAGCCGGGCGGCGGCCGCGCGCACCTTCTGAACGGCGGGCAGCAACAAGCCGATCAGCAGCGCCAGAATTGCGATCACCACCAACAGCTCAATTAACGTCAGACCGCCGCGCGTCCGTGAATGCGACATGAATCACTCCTCCTGCGAAACGGCGGCCGGGCCGTGCGCCCAACCGCCGGACGGGATCCATCCTCAAGGCTGCACGGCAATTCCCGTGATTGGGGCACTTGCCACATCGAACGAAGCGTCACCGGCCTGGGGGTTCTTCTTCTTGAAGGTGAAGACGGCGTAAACGTCATAGGTTCCCGCCGTCTTCACCGTTTCGTCCTTGAGTTTCCACGTGCCGTTACCGTAGTCGACGATGATAACCGGGGACGGCGCGGTTCCGCCAGCGGAAGGTGAGAGCCGCAACTCCGCCGCAATGATGTCGAACGTGGGAGGGAGGTTGACAGTCCCTTCGGCACTGATGACCAGCTTGCCGCCCTTTGCGCTCGTCGTCGTCACAGAGAAGCCTGGATGTGGCGACTGCTGCGCAACGGAAATAAGTGAACAAGATGCCAATAGCACAATAGAGCAGACCAATTGCCGACAATAATTCATGTCGAACGCTCCATTCTTGTGACGGGCCAGCTGCGATAGTCGCCTCAAAATCAACGCCTCCCGGAGTAGTGTAAGCTGGCCAATCGTGCAGAACAAGCCGATACCAATGAAGCAACAAAAACTTCACACTAACGCATTTAAACGTGTTAATCCATTGCAACTGGTTCACGGCGAAGCTCGCTAACCCGAGTCTTCCGAGAACGGCGGCGCACTTCAGGCAGGAAGCACGTCGGGTTCGAGCGGTCGCGCAGTACACGCTCGGCCCGGCGCGCCGGGTAGCCCTCCTCGTGCCGCCCGCGGGCGGCACGAGAAGACGGCTTTGCATGTGACCCATGCCCGCTCGGGTTGTCCCGGGGCCGCGGCCTTTACGAGAGGCGGCCGATGGCCGAGCGAAACAGACCAGGGAAGCCGTCACCACCGCTCCGACGCGCGAGCATCCGCTCGCCGGTCGCTTTGGGCCGAAGCCCTTCTGTCATCAGCCGGGGCGGCACGGCACTCAATCAACGCTGTGCGCCTGCTCGGGAACGGCGACTCACCACGCTGGCGCAGGCGAGATCGCTGAAAACGGTCATCGGTCGACCTCCGGTTGCGTTCCGCCGCCCCGCTCGGCTTGAGGGGCCATGATAGCTGAAGCTCCTGCGATCTTGTCGCGTTCAGTATCAGGGCCGCTGGAGGGACGGGTCCAACCGATAGCCCCCATGTTCGGGCCACACAGGTCGGGATGAGCGGTGCGGACGGCGCTTGAGGGTGAGGTGCAACGGATGGCAGCGTGGAGAATGGGGCGCCGACGGGATACTCGCGGGCGGTTCGCTACCTCTCGGACTACCCGTTCGCTACCAACCCGCTGCCGGTCCGTCGCGCGCGGATAATCCGCGCAAGCGACACAGACGCTCCTGCCTGCGCGACCGTCCCGCGCTGCACAGACAGGAATGTCTGTGCCACAAAGAGAACAGTCAAGCGGGTGACGCTTGAGGGTGTAACGTGGGTGACGGGTGAACGAACGGGGTGCTGACGGGACACTCGCGGGCCGTTCGCTACCTCGCGTACTACCGGTTCGCTGCCAGTTCGCTCCCCGCGAATTATCTGCACAACCCGCAGGGTCGGACCGCGTGCCCGGCCCAGAGTGAGTTGCCGCCCACGGGGATGAGGTGTAACGGGGGTTACAGGGCGGCCATCGAGTCTTCGCTGACACGGCACGCTCGCAGCCCGGAGAATCGGCTACTTCGCCACCTGGCGCGGGCCGTCGTAACAGACCGAGCGGTGCCGCTCGATCACGAACTCCCAGTCCAGGCGGTGCGGCGGGTCGAGGTAGTTGCGCCACGCCGCTGCCATCTGCCGGGCAGTCTCGTCGAACGGCACCCCGCCGAAGCCGGTGCCCATCGCGGGGAACGCCACGGTTTCGATCCGGTGCCCGTTCGCGTTGTTGTACGCCTGCACCGCCAGCAGCGCCGCCCAGGTGGCGCAGTAGACCTTGTCGGTGCCGTCGATGTTGCCGGGCACCCGCATCGTCGGCGCGTGGACCAGAAAGGGGAGTGACGCATGGCCCGTTTCCAGCACGAACGCCGTGCCGATCGGCTGCTCGCCGAAGTAGTCGTTCAGGATGCGGTGCTGCACCCGGGCCATCAGCTCTTCGCCGAAGAACCGCACCACCGCGGCGTCGATGCCCGCGGTCATCATCCCGAAGGCGTTGCCGGCGGTCACGAAGCAGTCGTGCGGCCCCAGGTCCTCGAACCGCCCCTGAACGACCCGCACGTTGCGCAGCCCGTCGAAGCGGCGCGCGAAGGCGTCGCACATCGCGAGCTCGGGGTGAACCAGCCAGATGTTGTCGATCATATCGGCGCCCGCGCCCGCCGCGACCGCGGCCGGGTCCGGTCAGCGTCAGCCGACGCGCGGGCGGTTGTTCGTCGAGGGCTTCCTCGTCAACTTGCGGACGAGCGCGAACAGCGCAACGAGCCCCACCACACCAAAGTAGACCCACACCGCGCCGAGCGTGAACGGGACTTCCGGGGGCGGGTCGGTCGCGGGCGCGTCACCCCCGGCGGGCAACAGCTCTTCGGGGTTCGCCGGCCCTTTCTCCTTCGCGGCCTTCACCACCGCCTCCCGGTGCGACATCAGCACTTTGCGGTTGCTGTATGCCAGCGAGGAGACGCACTCGTTCATGATCCGCTCGGCCGCCGCGAACTCGCCCCGCGCTGCGTACACCTCCGCGAGCAGCCAGTAGAGCCGGGTGTCGTGCGGGAACCACAGCACCAGTTGCTGCACCGTCGCCAGCGCGTCCGGCGGGAGCTTCGCCCGCTCCGCGGGAACCAGGGCGCCGTCGGCCACCTGGGCGAAATTGACGGGGAAGATCGCGTCCGGCAGTTCGTTCTCCGGCGTCGGCCGGCTGCGGGCTTCTTCCATGCGCAGGCGGAACAGCTTCAGCAGCGCCCCGTTGTTGAGCTTCAGTTGCCACGCGAGCTGTTGCGGGGTCAGCCCCGGGAGGCTCTTGGGCGGCGTCTCCTCGTTCGCGATCGTGAGCAGGTTGTACGCCCGTGCCCAGTCCAGCACCTTCGGGTCGCTCGGGCTGGGCTGGGCCGCCGCAATGTGGGCCAGGGTGACGTTACCCAAATAGCCCTGTCGCTGCCGCCCCACCAGGGTGCCGTCGGCGTCGTCGGCCTTGCGGAACCGGAGCAGGTCGACGGCCAGCGCCACGTTCTCTTCCTGCGTCCGCTGCGGGACCTTGAGGCGCCGGTCGATGCGGTCCTTGAGCACCCCGCGGTCGCTCCGCACCATCTTCTGCGGGTCGTTGGGGTTGGGGCGTTCGAGGGGCCAGTCCGGGTTCCCGGCGTTCATCAGCACGAGCCGCCGTCGGGCGAACTCGCTGAACGGCAGCGGCTCGGGCACGCCCTGCGCGTTCACCGGAATCGCCATCGGTTCGTCCGGGTGGTGCAGCGCCGCATGCGCTCCGGGGCGCGCGAGAAGGGACGCCAATACGACCAGAACAGCGACCCTGCCGTAGCGCCTCACAGTGACACCCTCTGGCACACCGAACAGCGACACACCTGACACAGTTGAGGTGCACGGCGAAAATTTTTTGCACCTACTTCGATTGTAATCATGTCAGGCAGGAGTAACGTCCGCGGGCCGGGCAATTCCGTGCCCCGTTTCGGGAACTCTGGCGCCCGGCTCCAGCACGGATATGATTTCGGTGGTACAGTCAACGCCACCGGTCGTATTGATCCAGACGGACCAGAGCGTCCAGGCGAGCCCCCAGGGAACGCCCCACGGGCCGAGCGCGAGTGCCAGCAGGCTGAACCACAGGCCCCGCAGGTACCGGACCTGCCAGGAGCCGGTGAGATAGACCGGTGACTGCCGGCGCACTGTAACGAACAGCAACGAGAAACAATACTCGAACCGAACACAGCGCGACCCGGCCGCGATCCGGGTGCGCAGCTCTTCGGCGAACAGGGGACGGGTGCCACGCAGTTTGAGGAGATCCGAAGAAGAAGGGACATTCCGGACTGCGGTTTGCATTGCGTCAACTACTCTCAGAAAAGAAGCCCCTGGCGGTGCTTTTGCGACCAAAGTGCGGGCACTTCTGCCCGACGCATGAGCAAGCCTGAGACCATAACAAAGACAATGAGCACGAATCCCATGCCGTTACTCGACCTCGTGACCCAGCGGGTAACCGATCGCACCGGCCGTCGGGTGCGGAACTTGGAAGTCGAGATCGCCACCGGCGGTGAGCGTGTGGTGATCCGCGGCCGGGCCAACTCGTACCACGTCAAGCAGCTCGCCCAGGAGGGCGTGTTCGAGGCGCTGCCGAACGTCCGGCTCGAGAACGCGATCGTCGTCGAATAAGCCGCACGCTCCGCACAACCGGCACAAGCGGCAGATCAGGAGAGCACGCCTCCGAGCCTGCCGCCGGTTGGGTGTCAGCTCTTCTGCGCCTCGAAGTTGCACGTCACGGTCGTGGAGATGCCGCCGCGCGGCGTCCACACCGACACCACCTTGCACCGCACCGGGTTGCACGCCGCCACAAAGTCGTCCAGCAGGCGGTTCGTCACCTGCTCGTAGAAGATCCCCTGGTTGCGGAACCGCTGGAGGTACAGCTTCAGCGACTTCAGTTCCACGCACGTCTCGGCCGGCGTGTAGGTGAACGTGATGGTGCCGAAGTCGGGCTGGCCGGTCTTCGGGCACACGCTGGTGAACTCCGGGCACACGATCTCGACCGCGAACTCGCGCCCGGGGCGGGGGTTCGGGAACGTCTCCAGTTGCTCGACGGACGGGGTTTCTGTCAGTTCCATGCTGCACATCTCGTGGGGTTGCACAGTATGTTGATAGCTGAACGTGCTGGCGTCTTGTAGGGCGCGCCGCGCAAAGCGCGGCCGCCGCCGTCCGGAACCATCTCATGTCAAAAGCGGTCGTGCTCCTGAGCGGCGGACTGGACAGCACCACGGCCCTCGCGGTCGCACGGGGGCAGGGGTTCGAGTGTTACGCGCTGTCCGTGGATTACGGGCAGCGGCACCGCGTCGAGTTGGAACGCGCCGCCGTGGTCGCGAAGGCGCTGGGGGTGATCGAGCACCGGACCGTGAAGCTGGACCTGCGGGAGATCGGCGGGTCGGCGCTGACGAGCGACCTCGCGGTCCCTAAGGACCGCTCCGACGGCGAAATGGGGCACGGGGTGCCGGTCACGTACGTCCCGGCGCGCAACACGATCCTGCTCGGGGTCGCGCTCGGGTTCGCGGAGGTGGTGGGCGCGTTCGACATTTTCATCGGCGCCAACGTTCTCGATTACAGCGGCTACCCCGACTGCCGCCCGGAGTTCCTGAGCGCGTTCGAGGCGCTCGCGAACCTCGCGACGAAGGCCGGCACCGAAGGCGCGGGGCGGTTCCGGGTTCACTCGCCGCTGCTGAAGTTGACGAAGGCGGAGATCATCCGCGAGGGGGTGAAGCTCGGGGTCGATTACGCACAAACGCTGAGCTGCTACGACCCCGACGCCGCGGGCCGTGCGTGCGGCCGCTGCGACTCGTGCCTGCTACGCAAGAAGGGCTTCGCCGAAGCGGGCGTCCCGGACCCGACGCACTACGCGGTCGGCGGGTGAACGAGAACCGAGGTCGGGGCACGAATGCACGGCGTGTGATTCGGGGGCGACGGGCGTCTGTACTATGATTCTCGCCCACTCACTCCCCGCTCCCGCCCGGTCCTTTGCCGAACTTCTCCTTGAGGCCTTTGAGCTTTTCGGGGTCGAACTTGTCGCCGAACTTCTCTTTGAGCTGCTTCACCTTCTCGGGGTCCAGCTTGCTCTTGTCGAAGCCGCCCTTCGCGAGCTTCTCCTTGAGCGCCTTGAGCTTCTCGGGGTCCAGTTTGCTTTTGTCGAGCTTGCCGGTTCCCTTTTTCGCGCCGGCCGGCGGGATGTCGGTCGGCACCTCGCGCGGGGGCGGAGCCACATCGACGCCGTGGGCGTCGTAGCTCACCACGCCGGTCAGCACGAACAGAGCGGCGGCGAACAACTTGCGGGACATTGCGGGCACCTCGTTGGCGGGCACGGAACCGAGCCGATACCCTATCAACACGCGAGTGTCGCACCGGTTACACGCGCCCGATGGACCAATTCCGAGAACCGCAAGAGATGATCGATCTGTCCGTTTCGCTGGGCCGGCTCGCGCTGCGCAACCCCATACTGGTGGCCAGCGGCACCTTCGGCTACGCGAAGGAGATGGCCCCGTTCGTGGACTTCGCGAAGCTGGGGGGCGTGATCCCGAAGACCGTCACGCACGCGCCGCGGGCCGGGAACCGGCCGCCGCGCACGGTGGAAACCGCCTCCGGGATGCTCAACGCGATCGGGCTCGACAACGACGGCCTCGAGCACTTCCTCACCCACCACCTCCCGTACCTCAAAACGCTGCCCACGGCGATCGTCGGGAACATCGCGGGCAAGAGCGAGGACGAGTTCGTCGCGATGGCGGCCCGGGTGCATCAGAGCCGGGACGGGTTGGCGGCGCTGGAACTGAACCTGTCGTGCCCGAACGTGGCCGGCGGCACCGACTTCGCCACCGACCCCGAACTGACGAAGCGCATCATCCGGCGGTGCCGCGACGCCTGCCCGGACCTGCCCCTCATCGCCAAGCTCACGCCGAACGTAACCGACATCACTCTGATCGCGCGGGCCGCCGCCGACGGCGGCGCCGACGCCGTGAGCGCAGTGAACACGTTCGTCGGGATGGCGGTCGACTGGCGGCGCCGGAAGCCGATCCTGGGGAACGTGACCGGCGGGCTGAGCGGCCCGGCGATCAAGCCCCTGGCGCTGCGCGCGGTCTGGCGGATCGCGCAACTGAAGGCGGTGCCGGTGATCGCGGTGGGCGGGATCGCGTCGCTCGACGACGTGATGGACTTCCTGGTGGTCGGCGCGAGCGCGGTTCAGATCGGCACCGCGAACTTTTACGACCCGACCGCCAGCGTGCGGATCGTAGACGCGCTCCCGGGAGCCGTCGCGTCGCTCGGCGCGACCGCGGCCCGGCAGGTGGTCGGAACGCTGAACACGTAAAACGGCCCCGAACCCGGCCGTAACGAGACGAACTTGAGGGCGGAGCTATTTGCCCTTCCCTCAGGCCCCTGCCTCGTCACGCCTGTCGCTCAGACGGTGGGTTCGGAGATGTTGCGCGCGTAGCGGGCCAGAAGCATCTGCACGGCCTGGATCGTTTGCCACTCGGCGAACCCGATGCGGATCTCGGTGCCGTCCTCGTTCGCGTCGATGTTCTCGACGGCGGTGGTCAGCCCCTTGTGGAGGTAGTCGAGGATCTCGGCGAGCCGGGCCGCCTGGGCGGGCGTGAGCTTCTGCGGCAGGGGCGGCACGTCGTCGTCGAACGCGGTCCAGTTGGGGTTGGGGGCCGCGGGCGGCGCCGGGGCTACTGTGCGCTGGCTGTCGGCCACCGAGACGCGGCCGGACGCGGCGGCCAGTTCGTCGGCGCGGATCGTCTGCACTTGCCCGCCGGCGTTGGTGATCGGGGCCGCGGCGGCCTTGCGGCGGGCGTCGATCTCTTCCATCGTGCCGAACAGCAGCATGCTACGGCCGATCGACACCTGATCGCCCGCGCGCAGCCGGCGGATCTGGATCGCGGTGCCGTTCACGCGGGTGCCGTTGGTGCTGTCGAGGTCGGTGAGGATGATGTCGGCGTCTTCGACCTGAACCTTGGCGTGAAACCGGCTGACGCGCTCGTCGTTGAGCCGCAGCCCGTTCCCCTCTTCCCGGCCGATCGTGACGGGGATGGGCAGGTCCTTGTAGACCCGGCCCTTATCAACCCCTTCGAGGACCAGGAAGGTAACGGTGCGCATGGATGGGTCCTGTACGGATGCCTTGCCCGGTCAGCGCGGGCAGCCCGGTGAGACTGGTATAGCACAACCAATTCGGTCGGGCGCAAAAACCGCCGACGGGGTAACGCGTCACAGCCGCCATTGTCCGCGTTTCAGGCAGGCGTGTCAATTTCTCTCGCAGGGTAGGGGGCGCGGGGGCGAGGTCGGGACCGGTCCGAGTTTTACGGCCCGCGCGGTTGGTTGGCGGGGCGCCCAGCCGGCTGACGCGGGCGGTTCGATCAGCAAATCAAGAGCGACAAACTGCAGCGTGACCTCCTGAGGGTAGAATGAGGCGCGGCGTGCGCGCGTGCGGCGGCCGCGATAAGATGACTCCGGACCCAACCTCTCCGGTGGCCGTCATGAAGCGGGTGCGAATCGGAAACGGGTGCGGTTTTTGGGGCGACAACCTCGACGCGCCCGTCGAACTGGCGGCGGCCGGGAACCTCGACTACCTGACGCTCGAGTACCTCGCCGAACTCACGATGTCGATCCTCGCCGTCCAGAAGGCGAAAGACCCGGCCGCCGGGTTCGCGACCGACTTCATCGACGTTCTGTCGCGCCTTGCTCCCGTTCTCAAGGCCCAACCGCAGCTCAAGATCGTGACGAACGCGGGCGGGATGAACCCCCACGCGTGTGCCCGCCAGGCGAAACAGGTTCTCGCGGCCGCCGGACTGGCGGACAAGCGGGTCGCCGTGGTGAGCGGCGACGACCTCTTGCCGCGACTCGACGCTCTCTTCGGCGCCGGCCACCCGCTCAACCACCTCGACAGCGGCGCCCCCCTCACCCAGATCCGTGACGTGGTCGTGAGTGCGAACGCGTACCTCGGTGCGCGGCCCATCGTGGAGGCGCTGAAGCTCGGCGCGGACGTTGTCGTCACCGGGCGCGTCGCGGACGCCTCGCTCACGGTCGGCCCGGCGGCGTTCGAGTTCGGGTGGGAGTTCGGCACGTCGGCCCTCGACCGGCTCGCGGCGGCCACGGTCGCGGGGCACCTGATCGAGTGCGGCGCCCAGGTCACCGGCGGGCTGTGGATCGGCGCCGACGACGCCACGCGGCTCGGGAGCGTCGGCTACCCGATCGCGGAACTGAGCGCGGACGGCGCGTTCACGCTCTCCAAGCCGGCCGGGACCGGCGGCGCGGTGAACCTCGAAACGGTGTCCGAGCAGCTCCTCTACGAGGTGGCCGACCCGGCCCGCTATTTCACCCCCGACGTGGTGGCCGATTTTACCACCGTGGCGCTGGCCCAGCAGGCGCCGGACGTGGTGCGCGTGACGGGCGGCACCGCGAACGGCCTCACGGACACGTACAAAGTCTCGGTGGCGTACCGGGACGGCTTCATGTCCGCGGGCACGCTGGTCATCGCCGGGCCGGGCGCTGCGGCGAAGGCCCGGCGGTCGGGCGCGATTCTCCTGGAGAAGCTGAAGCGGTCCGGGCTCACCTACGCCGAGACGCGCGTGGAGGCGCTCGGGGCCGGCGACTGCGTGCCGGGCGTCGTCGGCGCGACGGGCGACCCGCCGGAGGTGGTGCTCCGGGTGGCGGTGCGCGACCCGCGGCGGGCGGCGGTGGAGCGGTTCACAAAGGAGTTCGCCCCGCTGGTGACCTCGGGGTTCCCGGGGACGACCGGCTACACGACCGGGCGCCCACCGGTGCGCGAGGTGTTCGCGTACTGGCCGGCGCTGGTCGCCAAGTCCGCCGTTACGCCTTCAGTGGAGGTGGTGTGATGCCCCGCGTGCCCCTCTCGCACATCGCACACGGCCGCAGCGGCGACAAAGGGTCGCACGCGAACGTCGCGGTGATCGCCCGGACGGACGCCGGGTTCGCCTGGCTCCGCGACAACCTCACGGCGGAGGCCGTGGCCGCGTACTTCGCGCCCCTGGGGCCGAGCCGCATGGAGCGGTACGAGGCGGCCAACGTCCGCGCGCTCAACTTCGTGCTGTACGACGTGCTGGCCGGCGGCGCGAGCCGGTCGCTGCGCACCGACACGCAGGGCAAAACGTTGGCGGTGGCGCTGCTGCGGATGGAGATCGATTGGGAAGAGTCGGCCCCGTTGCCTCCCCCGTCTGTAGACCGTATGGCCAAGGCCTAATACACGTGCCCGCAATGGGTGTCGCTTTTGTTGACGAGCGGCGGCCGCCAGGGAGCGGTGCCACGTATCCCGCTGCCTGGCGGTCGCCGCTCGTCAAGAAAGCGGCAGTATTACCGGGTACGTGTATAAGGGGCGCCTTCTCCGGCGAAGCGAGGAACCTATGTCCGACGTCGTTCGGTACGAGCTGCGCGGGCCGGCCGCGGTGGTCACGCTGAACCGGCCCGAGAAGCGGAACGCGCTGTCGCGCGAGCTGATCGCGGATCTGAGCGACGCGTTCCTGCGCGCCGCGAGCGATCCCGACGCGCGGTGCGTCGTCCTGACGGGCGCCGGCCCGGCGTTCTGCGCCGGGATGGACCTCGACGAGCTTCGCGCCACCCTCGGCCCCGATTCCGATAAGGTGTGGGACGACGCGCACCGGCTCTCGGCGCTGTACGAGCTGATCTACACGCTCCCGAAGCCCACGGTCGCCGCGGTGAACGGGGCCGCGGTCGCCGGCGGGGCGGGGCTGGTCACCGTCTGCGACCTCGCGGTCAGCGTGCCGGACGCCAAGTTCGGCTACCCCGAGGTGCGCCGCGGGCTCGTCGCGGCCATGGTGCTGCCGCACCTGCTGCGGCACGTCGGCGAACGCACCGCCCGGTGGCTCCTGCTCACCGGCGAACTGATCGACGGCCTCGCCGCGCTCCGGATCGGGCTGGTGAACCAGGTGTCATCTGCCGAGACGCTGCTCGCGGCCGCCGACGAGTGGGCGCGGGCGCTGTCCGAGGGCGGCCCGAAGGCGCTCGCGACCACCAAAGACCTGCTCCGCCGCTGCTCGCGCCAGGGCGTCGCGGTGGACGAACTCGCCAGGGCCAGCGCTGAACCGCGGCTGACCGAAGAGTGCCGGAGCGGTCTGGCGGCGTTCTTCGGGAAGCGGCCGGCCCCGTGGGCGGTCGCGCCTTCACAAGGGTGAACCCGATCCCGGTGCGGAGCGCCGCGTTATGAACCCCATCGTCGGTATCGGTGAACTGCTGTGGGACGTGTACCCGGACGGCCACAAGGTCGCCGGCGGGGCGCCGTTCAACTTCGCGTTCCACTGCCACCAGCTCGGGCACCCGTCCGTTATCGTGTCGCGGGTCGGCGACGACGACCTGGGCCACGAGCTGCGCGAGCGCGTGCGCGAGCTGGGCCTTTCGGACGAGTACATCCAGACCGACCCCGAGCACCCGACCGGCACCGTGCGAGTGACGCTCGGGGCAAACGCGATCCCGACATACACGATAACAGAATACGTGGCCTGGGATTACATCGCCTGGGAGGACCGATTAGAGGCGCTCGCGGCGTCGCACCGGGCGGTTTGCTTCGGCACGCTCGCGCAACGGTTCGGCACCCCGGTTCCCGTTCACCGATTTACAACGCCGCGCCGCACGACGGCGCTGGCCGTTTTCGATGTGAATTTGCGCGGCTCGTATTTCGACGTTGATCGCCTGGAGTGGGGGCTGAGCGTTTGCGACTGGTGCAAGATCAACGCCGACGAGCTCAATACTCTGCGTGCCTTACTCGGCTGCTCGACGCCAAACGAACTCGCCCAAGAGTGGATGTCGGCGTTTGCCGAGCAGGCGGTGATTGTGACGCACGGCGAAGGCGGGTGCGAGATCTACCACCAGCGGGAATCGCGCGACGCGGAAGGCGATCCGCTCTTCCCGTCCGAAGCGTTCGCCGTGCCCGGTGTGAAGGCAAACGTTGTTGACACGGTGGGCGCCGGCGACGCGTTCACCGCGGCGATGGTGTGCCTGCACCTCGAAGGGAAGCCGCTGCGTGAGGCCGCCCGGTTCGCGGTCCACTACGCGGCGCGGGTGTGCGAGCAGCCCGGGGGGACGCCCCGCATCGCCCGCGCCGAGGTCGAACGCGCCGCGGGGCTGAGGTGAGGCCGTGAAACCGCACTTCTGGCGCCCCCCCGTTCTCTCCACCGAGCGCGTCACGCTCCGGCCGTTCGTCAACGAGGACGCGGAGGCCCTGTTCGAGTACGCGAAGAACCCGAACGTCACGCGGTTCACGCTCTGGGACGCGCACCAGACCGTTGCGGACACGAACACCTTCATCCGCGATTACGCTGTGCTACGGTACATGGAAGGGATGCCCGAGCCCTACGCCATCACGCTCAACCCCGCGCCGCAGCCGGTCGGGGCGTGCGGGTGCTTTTGGGCCGCCGAGCCGCACCGCACGATGGAGCTGGGCTACTGGATCGGCGAGCCGTTCTGGGGCAAGGGGTACGTCGCCGAGGCGTGCCGGGCGGTGCTCGGGCTCGCGTTCGCGGAGTTCGGCCCCGAGCGGATGCAGGCGCGGGTGATCGACGGGAACGCGGCGAGCGGGCGGGTGCTCGAGAAGCTCGGGTTCCGCTACGAGGGGACGCTCCGGCGGGCGCTGCTGCGCCGGGGGCGCTTCGAGGACGTGCGGATGTACTCGCTGACGCGCGAGGAGTGGGGCCGGGACCAGAAACCTGAAATCACGTGAGGCGCGGATGGGCACGGGCGTCGCGGACCGGGTGCGCGGGGTGCTGTTCGGCCAGGCCGTCGGCGACGCGCTGGGCTTCGGGACGGAGTTCCTCTCCCGCACGGACGTCAAGAAGCACTTCCCGTTCGGGCTGCAGCGGTACGCGCAGCTCACCCGGTTCCGGCCGTGCCCGGAGTGGCAGCCGGGCGACTGGACCGACGACACCGACCAGATGCTCTGCATCTGCGACAGCCTGCTCGCGCACGGCCGGTTCGAGCTGCTCGACATCGCGGCCCGCATCCGGCACTGGGCCACCGCGGACGGGTTCGGCGTCGACCAGGTCGTCTACACCGCGGCCCGCGACCGCCGGTTCCTCACCGACCCGCACGCCGTCGCGCAGCGCTACTGGGAGGCGAACGGCCGGGTGGCCGCGAACGGCGGGGTGATGCGCACGTCCGTGCTCGGGGTGTGGGGGCACGCGGACCCGCGGCGCGTGCGCCAGAACGCGGAGGAGGCGTGCCGGCTCACCCACGCCGACCCCCGTTGCGTCGGCTCGTGCGTTGCGGTCTGCCTCGCCGTGCGCGAGTTGCTCCTCGGCGCGACCGACATGGACGCCCTGACGGCCGCCGTGTCCGAGCAGGTGCGCGAGTACCATCCGGAACTCGTCGCGTGCCTGGAGGCCACCGCGGCCCCTTCGCTGGACACCTTCGACCTCGACGAGGGGTTGAACCCGAACGAGCCGGACCGCGCCGGGGACACGCTCAAGGCGCTGGGCGCGGGGTTCTGGGCGCTGCGCCACGCCCACTCCTTCCGATCCGGCATTTCGCACGTCATTCACGAAGGCGGGGACGCGGACGCGAACGCGGCGGTCGCCGGCGCGCTCTTGGGCGCGCGGTTCGGCGCCGCGGCGATCCCGGCCGAGTGGTGCTCGGGGCTGGTCCACGGCGCCCAACTCGAAACGCGCGTGCAGCAGCTCCTCACACACTTTTAAGAACCGGCGCGAAGTTCGCGTCCCATTTCACCTTTGCACACAACTTACCCTCCAGATCCTTTGGTGGGGCCATACAGCATTTCTTCTTCGACGGTATGATTTTGGTAGTGCCTGAGGGCCGAGCCGTGCCGAACGCGCAACCGATCGTCGTCCAGGTGACCGTCTCGGTCACCGCGCTGGTGTACCCCGAGCCCGAGGCGGGGGGGTACTCGGCCGCGGTGCCGGCGCTGCCGGGGTGCTACACCGAGGGCGAGACGCTCGACGAGGTGCGGGCCAACCTGCGCGAGGCCGCCGAGGCGTGGCTCGCGGCGGCGCACGACCACGCGTCCCACGCCCCGCGGCGCGAGGGAGAGGCATGAAGCGGATGTTCGGGTCGCAGATGTGTCAGTCGTTGGAGAGCCGGGGGTGGGTGCTGGTACGCGTGTCCGGAGTGCATCACATTTACCGGCACCCGACGAGTCAGCGTTACACGATCGTCCCCGTTCGCCGCAGCAAGCCGATGAAGCCCACCACGCAGCGGCACCTCGCCCGCGACCTCACGCCGCTCATCGACGAGTTGTGAGCTGAGCGCGGGGCGGCCGTGTTACTTCTTGTCCGTCAGCCTGCCGGTGATGCCGGACACGCTCGCGCGGGTCGCACGGATGCGGTCGAGCAGGTTCTGTTTGGCGATGCTGGCGGGGTCCAGCGGGAGCCCGGACACGGAGGGCGACGGCCCCTTCGCGTCCCCCGCGAGTTTCGCCGCTTCTGCCTTCTCCTCTTGCGTCTCGCCCTTCGACAGCCGGTCCTCGGCGTCCACGAACCCCATTTCGCCGTACATCTGCTTCAACTCGCCGACGCGCACCACTCGCTCAAGGCGGATGTACCCGATCTCGTCGTAGGGCACGAAGAACGCGCGGCCCTCGTCGGTCGTACCCCCCTCGCGCCCGCGGAACACCAAGTAGGTCGGTTCGAACCGAACGACCACCTCGACCGAGAGGACGAACTGGTTCCGCAGAACCAGGTTCATCTGCGGGTGCGACACCTCCGGGACCCGCTTGAACATCTCGACGCAGTCTTCGCGGCGCACGTCGGCCTCCTCCGGGGTTCCGTAACTCGGACACAGAATCCGAACGAAGGCACGCCCCACACGGGTTCGGATCTCGTGCGTTCTCGTTCCGATTTCCCGCCGCCGGGCGGGGTCAGTCGCGCGTCACTTCGAGCGCCTGGGGCGGTTGGGTGAACCGGCGGTACAGCCACACCTGCGAGGCGCCGGCCACGAGCCCGCCCGCCGCACACACCACGCGCCAGTCGAGCAGCCGTTCGAGCGGGCCTTTCGGCTCCGGTCGCAGGAAAGGGACCCTGGGATCGTCCTCGCGCAGCGCCGCAGCTCGGGCCGACCCGGCGTCCTCGAACACACTCAGCGTCAGAGCGAGAACGGCCGTGCCCAATAGCGAGCCGAGCAGCAGCAACAGAGGGGGACGGGCGAGCGCCCAGGGGTCCCGTTGGTACGGTTGGAGCCGGTACCCGTCGCCGAGCCGCCGCCAGAACTTGGTGAAGCACATGTCCGCGGCTTCCGGTGTCGCGAACACCACCGCCAGCCCGCTCGTGCCGAGACCGCCGTCCACGTACTCGCCGGTCAGAACGTTCCGCAGCAAGTCGAGCCTGAGCCGGCGGACCGCGATCAGTTCCACGACCACCGCGAGCGGCCCAAGCAGTTCGTCCAGATTGCCCCCGTTTTCGATCGCGGCGACCAGTTCGGCTTTCGGCGCGCCCGACAGGGGCGCCAAGTACAGACGGGTGGCGGTGAGCACGACGAGCGAGTGCGAACTCACGTCCGGGTGCGCCCACACCCGCCGGCGGGTGGCACCGGGAAGGGTCGTGTCGAGTATTATTTCGCCGGGAGCGGCCATTACGGTTGGCGGCGTAACGCGGAACGATCTCACGTGTAACCGGTAGCACGCCGGGGGGGGCGGGTCAAATGGAGGGGAGCGGGGAGTTCAGGCATGATCCGGGCGTGCCGCTACCGCTACTGGCCGCGCCGGCAGGCAGTAGCGGCTAACTCGAAACGACCGGAAGCCGGTTGATTCTCATTCCGCCTGGAGTTCCGGAAACACCGCGGGAGACAGTTTCGCGGCGACGAGGTGATCGTGCAGCCGCTTCTTGACCTGGAACTTCAGGTTCGCAATGTCCTGCTCCGTCCGCTTCAAACGCGTCGCCACGTCGGCGTTGCCCCAGCCCTTCACGTACAGCAGCTCGAGCGCCATCACCTTCGGCCACTCGCCCTTGGTCTTGAAGTCGCGCACGAGGTCGCGGAGCGCCTGGCCCAGCGCGGCCTCCTCGCGCTCCCGCTGCTCCGAGCTGCGGGCCAGCGTCGAGGCGCCGCGCTGCCGGTCGTCGGCCCGCGACATCGCCTCGTCCTCGCTGTCGGTGCCGGTCTGGAACCGGCTCCGGCCCATCTTCCGCAACTGGTCTGTCACCTTGTGGGCGGCGATGGTGAACAGCCAGGTCTGCAGGTCACGCTTGTCGTCGTAGTTCACCAGGCTGTTGCTGAACCCGATGAACGTTTCCTGCACCACGTCCTCGACCGAAGCGTGGTCCTTGAGCCGGCGCCGCACGTACGCCGTGAGCCGGCCCCGGTACCGCTTGTCCAGTTCGGCCCACGCGGTTTGGTCGTTGGCCCGCACCCGGGCGATGAGCAACCGGTCGGATTCGGTGATCATGAGCAACCGGTGTTTGGTACTTGGTGCTTGGTGCTTGGTGCACGCCTCACCGGAAGCGGAAGCGGCACCGGGCACCAGAACACCGAACACTGGACACCAACCACTATACGAGTACCAGCGCCGCCGCGGCCCCGGCGGCCAGCGCGGCGGCCCCGATCGCGAGCCAACTCGTCAGGTACCCGCGGGTCCACTCGTCGGCCCGGAGGAACAGGAACCCGGCCAGCGCGATCGCGGTCAGGGAGCCGAGCACCCGCAGCCCGCCCGCCACCCGCTCCTGGGTCCGCAGCTCGCGCACCTGGTCGGCCGTCACCTCCACGTCGTACTCGACGTAAACCAGTTCCCCGGTAACTCCGTACCGGGCGAACGTGCTGGCCTCCTCGGCGGCCGGCGGACGCACGGTGCGGCTATCCTTGCGCAGGAACTCGTGGCGCACCTCGTTGGGCGCCACCTTGTGCCGCACCGGCGGGTCGAGTTCGGCGAGTCGCTTTTCGACCACCTCGCACGCCAGCATCAGGGCGTCCTCCTCGGCCTCTGCCTCGGTCGCGTACGGGATCGCGCTGCTCACACGCTCGCGGACCACGAGCGCCCCGATCCCGGGGCGGGGCGACGCCTTCGGCGCCGGGGCGGCCTTCACAACCAAAACCGGCGGCGCGGGCGGGGCCGGCGGCGTGCCGCCCTTGGGCGCCACCGCCCGGCCGAGCAGCGTGTCCTTCCACGAGCGCCGGACGGCCAGCTCCGGGTGCGCGTCGGCCTGGGCTTGAGCGGCCCCCGCGACGCAGTCGGCCGCGAGCGCGCCGGCATCGCGCCGGGCGCGATCGGCCTTGCTCCCGGTCGCGCCGCCGGGCGGCGCGGGTTTCGCGCACGCGGGCAGCGCGAGGCACAGCCCGACCGTCGCCAGTCGGATCAGGTTCCGCCCCACACTCGTCATGACGCGCCCCCTCCGTTGTTCGTTTCGGCCGCTCACGCGCGGGTCCGCGGCGGCGGGCCGGCCCACGGGCTGGCGACCTGCGCGGCCACCGCCGCGATCACCAGGACCGCCACCCCGGTCATCGCGGGCGGCGCCTCGTGGGGCCGCAGGAACAGGAACACCACGCCCAGCAGCCCTGCCCAAAAGATCGGGACGAACCGGACCCGCTCGCGGCGCCGGTAGTCGGTCGCCCGCCACCACGGGCACAGCCCCACGGTGGCCCCGAAGTAGATCAGGTACCGCATCACGGTGCCGAGCGTGTCCTGTCCCAGCCGGTGCCCGGTGAACAGCACGACGTCGCGGGTGGAGGCGGCCGCGGTGCCCGTCGGCAGCGCCCACCCGTCGAGCCAGAACGCCAGAGCACCGGCCCCCAACCCCACGGCCGCCTGAACCGCGCGCCGCCCCCACGGGTTGGCCTCGCTCCGCTTCGGCAGCCGCCCCAGGACCATCACCGCCCACGCCAGCGCTGTAGACAGCAGAAACACGCGCCCGAGCAGCGCCCACTGCACTGGCCCCTGGAACACCGCCCAGGGGGCCGTGCAGGCGGCGGCGACCAGCGGCGCCAGCGCCACCCCGCCGGCCAGTTCGGTCAGCCGGTCGCGGACGGTGCGCACCGGCGGCCACGCGGGCGGCACCTTCGGCGCTCGCGTGACCCTTGGCACCGGCACCGGCACCGCGACCGGCCGCACCGCGTCGGGCGGGGCCAGGTCCAGCGGCTCGGGCATAACCGGGGTCGCCCGTGCGGGCGCCGGGAACGACGGGACCGGGAACTGGGTGGCGGTCGGCGCGTCGGCGCGTCGGCTGCCGGCGAACACCTCCTCGACCGCCCGCGCCAGCTCCGCGGCGGTCGCGTACCGCTTCGCGGGGTCCTTCTCTAGCGCCCGCCCGACCACCTCGCGGTACGGGGGTGGGAGCTTCGTCAGGTCCGGCGTCTCCGTGATGTGCTTCAGCAGCACCTCGTAAGGGGTCTCGCCGTTGAACGGCCGCAGCCCGGTCACCATCTCGTACAGGATGACGCCGCACGCGTAGATGTCGATGCTCGCGGTGTAGTTCCCGTTCTTGATCTCGGGCGCCATGTAGTAGGGCGTGCCCACCCCGCGGCTCAGCTCGTCGCGCTCGCTCCCGCTGATCCGCCGCGACAGCCCGTAGTCGCCGATCTTGAGCTGCCCGTGCTCGATGAAGATGTTCCCGGGCTTCAGGTCGCGGTGGACGACGCCCTGGTTGTGGAGGTAGCCGACCCCGCGGCACAGCGCCGCGAACCACTCGCGCACCACGGGCGTGGGGAGCCCGGTGGGGTGCTTGTTGATGACGTGCGCGAGTGACTCGCCGAACACGTACTCCATGACCACCCAGTGCTCCCCGCGGGGGTCGGTCCGCAGGTCGAACAGGTGTACCAGGTTCGGGTGCTTGAGGTTGAGGCAGTGGCCGACGCCGCGGAGTTCGGCGTCCGTGCTGTTGCACAGCAGCTTGAGCGCGACCTCCTTGCCGCCGTCGCTGACGGCGAAGTACACTTCGCCGAACGCGCCCCGGCCGACGCCCCGCTTGAGGGTGAACCCGTCGAGCGGGCGCTGCCCGGACCGGTAGGTGAACTTCATCGCGGCCATTACGGACCCCTGCGGCGGGGGGCGCACCACCCCTCTCATTCCTAATGATTCGCACGCCCGGCACAGACATTGGAACAAAAATCCGGCGCCGCGGCGGTGGGGCCATTATAACGCCTTCGCGCCCGCGCGGAGCAACACGCTTGCCCCGCGCGGGCCGCGGCGTAGAACACCGCCGGTCGGGTGCGGGCCGGGTGGCCCGCTCCCCACTCTCGGAGGACCGACGATGAAGAAGCTCGCGCTCGCTGCGTTCGTGTTCGGGCTGGTCGGGATGCTCGCGCTCGCCGGCACCGCCCGCGCGGCGGACAAGAACGACGCCACCGGCACCTGGAAGGTCACCGCCAAGTTCGGCAAGAAGGACGTGGAATCGACCTGGAAGCTGGAGAGCAAGGACGGCAAGCTCACCGGCACCGTTACGATGAACAAGGGGGAGGTCAAGATCGAGGACGGGAAGATCAAGGACGGCGAGTTCTCGTTCAGCGTGACCCGTGAGATCAAGGAGAACAAGGTGACCAGCAAGTACGCGGGCAAGGTCACCGGGGACACGATCAAGGGCACCGCGACCACCAGCTTCAACGACAAAGAGTTCAAGAGCGACTTCGACGGCAAGCGCGAAAAGTAAGAGGCACGTGAGCCGCCCGTTCGGCGCGGGCGCTCCGCAGAAGCGCCCGCGGTTCTTAGATCCTTTCAGCTCAAGAGCTTCGCTCGACTGCTCAGAGCGTCAACGGGACGCACTCGGGCCGATCGCTCGCTTTCCGACCTATTCGCTTTTCTATTCTTTACAAATCTTGTTGCGGCGAGTGGTGTTGAGCACGTGGCTTCAGGCTTTCGGGCGTTGCCGGCGGCAGAAAACAACAACCCAACCCAATGCGACATGACACGCCATGATGACGCACCGTGACGCGCTCGAAGTGCTGGCCGCGGTCCGCAGCGACCAGGTTGTCGTGACAACAATGGGGTCGGTCGCGATCTGGCCGCAACTGTCCGACTCACCGCTCGACTTCCACTACCTGCCGTCGAGCATGGGCCAGGGGGGGCCGCTCGGGCTCGGGTTGTGCCTCGCGAAGCCGGGGCGCGGGGTGGTCGTGCTCACCGGCGACGGCGGGCTGTTGATGAACCTCGGGTGCCTGGTGACTGTTGCGCAGGTCGAGGTGCCGCTGTACATCGTGCTGATCGACAACGGGCTGTACGAGGTGACCGGCGGGCAGGCGGTTCCCAACGCGGGCGGCACCGACTTCGGGGCGATCGCGCGGGGCGCCGGGATCGGCCGCGTGTACACGTGCGACTCGCGCGCCGGGTGGGAAGCGGTCGCGGGCGAGGCGGTGGCGGGGAACGGCCCGGTGTTCGTGTGGCTGAAGGTTCAGGGGGAGCACGGGAAGCCGACGCCGGCGGCGCCGCGCCCGATGGCCGAACAGATCGCCCGGTTGCAGGACGCGCTGCGATAAGTGCGCGACAGCCGAAATTAAGCAGCTTCTGTCCGGTGCGACTCGTTCAACACTTTGACACTGTCGCATGTGGTGGGCATGGCTGGATCTGATTCGCGGAGTCACACCCGAATGAGTCGACTGCTTCTTTTGTCTTTGTTTGTGACAGCCGGCTACGTGCAACTCGTTGGCGGACCGCGCGTACCCGGGGCGCTGGGTCAGATCGATGCCGAAGTGCGGGTCGGCATGTCGCAAGCCGAGGCGGTCGCGGTTATCCGGGCACACGACCTTCACGGAGCCGAGGCGTTTTTTACGGGGGAGACGCATGACGGAAAGCAGGTAGCGGGGTTCTCTCGCGCAACGCTCGATGACCTGCCCGCGGGTGATCAGATGGCCGGTTTCGATGTCTCCATTGACGATCGCGGCCGACATTTGGAAGTGACCTTCGGGCTGGGTGGCGCGGTGACCGCGGTGGAACTGACATCATGCCGCTGGTTCGGGGAAACGTGGTGGCTCGCGTGCCAGGGCAAACGCACTCAATCCTCGGGATTTTTCAGTAGTACCTGTTCGAGGTAGGTATTATCCCATCCGGCCTTGAGTCGCCGGTTCTTGATCCCACATTTGGCGTTTGCCTTCTTCAACATCGCCAAGGCGATCTTGCGCACGAGGGCCATATTCTGCGGGCCGTGCCCTTCACGGAGTCGGTGGTCGTCTTCTCGGAACGCGACATCCAGCACCCAATGGCATGAATTCTCGATGCACCAATGAGCCCGGATCCACGTTTGGAACCGCTTGGCCGATGCCTTCCGCGAGCTGATGTAATACCGCACCTCGTCGCTCGTCCTACCGGCGACCGTGCGGCTGCTGACGAGCACCACGACGGACCGCAACCGGGGCCACACATTCCGGTCCCGGATCGACTCCAGGTCGTCGATCACGAAGCAGAACCGCATCTCCTCGCGCCCGTGGCCCGTTCCTTCGTTGAGGTCGGTCGAGCGGCCCGCGTAGCTCGCCTCTAGGGCCCCCTCGGCCAACCGCTGGATGTCCTCGAGCAGCCGCGGCTGGTTGTCCTTGACCGCCAGCAGGTAGTCCCCCTTGGCGGCCACGATCTGCTGGGCGATGTCCTTCTGGGTGCCCATCGCGTCGATGCTCACCAGGGCCCCCGCGAGGTCCAGCCGCTCCAGCAGTTCCGGGATCGCGGTGATCTCGTTGGACTTCTCGTCGGTCTTCACCTGGGCCAACGTGAGGCCCAACTGCTGAGCCCATGCGCTGACGATGTGTGTGGCCTTGCGAGCCCCCGTGCCGGTGACCCGCTTGGACCCCCGCATGGTCTTCCCGTCGATCGGGATGTGGGGCACCCGGAGGCCCTCGGCGGCGTCCGCGACCCACGCCCGGAAGCACCGCCCGAACGCCTCCGGGCGGACCAGCGCGAACACCCGGTTGAGGGTGTCGTGGGACGGAATCCCGTTGCGCAGCGTCAGCCCCAGCCGGTCCCGGAACCAGGACTCCTTGGCCCGCGCGAACTCGGCGATCGACACGAAGTCATCGGCCCCGACGATCGTCCCACAGGTCACGATCATGAGTACATCAATCAAGTCGTGGAAGCACTTCAACTCGACCCGCGGATCCGGGATCTGGGACAGGTACTCGATTAACGGGCGTGGGCCGGGGGCGGCACTCATCGGCAGACTCCGAGGCGGTGAGGGCGCGCCAGAATCATATGGAGGCGGGGCCGCACATGCGCAGGAGGCGAGCGATGGCCGCTCGATCACACGCCTCAAAATTAGCTAGAATCCAGCGATTCCTAGGGGATTGAGTGCGTTTGCCCTGCTCGCGTGCTCTCGCCCGATCTACCCGCTAATCGTGCTTGGGGTATTGGTGTGGTGGGTCATGAGGCGAGGTGGCTGGCTCCTCACGTTGTGCTTTTGCCTGTTGTCGATGGCTCTGATATTTACCGCCTGCTTTCCCCGTTCGCCGAAGTAACACACGCGAAACGGAGTGGCGATTCGCCTGGAGGGTTATGCGTGCCCAACTCACGCCGCAACGCGGCCGACGTCGATTTGCGCGGCCTGGAGCCGGGCGGCGAGGATCGGCTTCTTCGCCTTCAGCACCAGCACCCGCCCCATGATCCGCTCGAGGAGCACCAGCGGGAGCAGGCGCCAGACGTAGGGTAGTTCGCCGCGCCGCAAATGCCGCTTCGACACGCGGTGCTCACCGAACCGCCGGAAGTGCCGCACCAGTTCGCGGGCCGTCGCTTTCGGAGCAGTTGTGGGGTCCGCGGGGCGCCGCCAGTACAACCACTGAAGGGGCAACAGGACGCTCTGCCAGAACGCCGTGTCGTAGTGCGCGGGGAACAGCCCGATGAGCTTGCCGCCCGGCTTCAGCACGCGAAACAGCTCGTCGATGCGGAGCGGGTTCGGTTCGGCCGCGTCGTACAGGGCGTTCCAGGTCACGACGTCGAACGCCCCGTCGGCGAACGGCAGCCGCGGGCCGGCGAGTGCGACGAACTCGCCCGTCAGCCCGTTGCGGTCGAAGTTCTCGCGGATCAGGTCGGGGCGCTCGTCCGGGGCGGTTGCGACGGTGACGCTCGTTCCGGTGCGGGCGTAGGCGGCGGCGTCGATGCCCAGCCCGCACCCGAGCACCAGGAGCGATTCGCCGGGGTGGCGGCCGAACTCCAGCGCTTTGGGGAGCCAGCGGCCGTGGCGCTGGTATCGTTTTTGCTCCAGCTCCTCGAACCAGGCCGCGGAGTAGGGCTCGTAGTTGCGCCGGCCGGGGCGCACGGCGGACGGACGGATCAGCTCGCGGGTGGCGGCGACGTGCGGGTCCGGGAGCGGGGCGGGCAACGGCGGGACCGGCAGCTCCGCCGTCTCCGGCGGGCCAGCGAACAACTTCAGGTTACCGGTCTCGCTCTCCATTGGGGCGCACCGCAGCAACGCAGGGTCAGATGTGGTCACGCGATAGCGGTGAGGGAAAAATGGGTCAAGAGCGAGATCACGCGACTCGGGCGTCGGGTAGCGGCGGGCGCACGGGGGCGAATCGCATGAGTCGTTTCTGGAACGCGATGAAGCGCACCGTGACCGGCGACGCCAGCCCGCCGCCGGACCTGGAACAGGCGCTCGACGCGGTGCGCGGGAAGACGCCGGCGCCGGTGTTCTGGCTGCTCGGGAAGACGCAATCGGGCAAGACCTCGCTGGTCCGGTTCCTCACCGGGGCCGAGGACGCCGCGATCGGCTCCGGGTTCCGCCCGTGCACCAAAACCTCCCGGCTGTACCAGTTCCCCACGAGCGACGCCCCGCTGCTCACGTTCCTCGACACCCGCGGCGTGGACGAACCGGGCTACGACCCGGCCGAGGACATCGCCCAGTTCGACCGGCAGGCGCACGTCGTGGTCGTCACCGCAAAGGCGACCGACTTCGGCCAGGGCAACGTGCGCCACGCCCTCGAGCGCATCCGCGCGGCGAGCCCGTCGCGCCCGGTGATCCTGGCGGTCACCTGCCTGCACGAGACGATCCCGCGGAAGCCGCACCCCACCCCATACCCCTTTGAGACACTGGCGGCACACCCGGGCGCGCCGATACCGGAAACGGTGCCGCAGCACATGCGCGAGTGCATCGAGGAGCACCGGCGGGCGTTCGCCGGGCTGTTCGACGCCTGCGTGCCGCTGGACCTGACGAAACCGGAGGACGGGTTCGCCGAGCCGAACTACGGGGGCGAACAGCTCAAGGGCGTGCTGCTCAAGATGCTGCCGGCGGCGTACCGCCAGACGCTGCTGCGGCTGAAAGAGGCAACGGACGCGCTCAAGGGCGTCCACCAGCGGCACGCGGAGCCGATCATCCTCGGGTACACGTCACTGGCGGGCACCGCCGGGGCCGTGCCGATCCCGTTCGCGGACATGGTGATCCTGCCCGGGATCCAGGCGCGGATGGCGCACCACATCGGCCAGATTTACGGCCAGCCGCTGACGCCCGAGCGGCTGCGCGAGCTGGCCGCCGCGATCGGCGTCGGGATGCTGTCGCGGCAGCTCATCCGGCAGGCGGTGAAGCTCATCCCGGTCGTGGGCTCGGCGGTGGGCGCGACCGTCGCCGCCGCCTCGACCTACGCGCTGGGCCGAGCGCTGTGCTTCTACTTCGAGGCCGTGTGCGAGGGGCACGTCCCCACGCCGGACGCGCTGCGGAAGTTCTACCACGAGCACTACGACGCCGCCGAGAAGCAGTGGAAGGCCGACCACCCGAAGGCCGAGGCAAAGGCGTGATCCCGCGGCGCCGGTATTCGCGGCGCAGACCGTTGGGAACGATTCGGACCGACCCCCGACCCGAGACCCGCGCATGACCCGGTTTCGCATCGCCCTGCTGATCGTGCTGTTCGCGGCCCCGTTCGCGTTTCTGATGGGGGCGGGCGGCTACCACCTCTGGTCCACCGGCTGGGTGCTGTGGACGTGGTGGCCGATGGTGGGGTGCATCGCGCTCGCGTACTTCCTCGCGTGGCGCTGGACCCGGCGCACCACCCTGCCCCCGACCGACGACCGGCCGGGGTACTGGACCGACCGCGACCAGGCGGCGTGGGCGCTGGTGGTCGCCAAGGCCAACTCGTTCGAGGCCGTCAGCCCGAAGCAGCTCGAGGACCCGAAGCACTACAGCGACCTCGCGCTGGACCTCGCGAAGCAGGTCGCGGAGCAGTACAACCCCGGGGCGGGCGACCCGTTCGAGCACCTCACGCTCCCCGAGGTGCTGGCGTGCATCGAGCTGGCGTCGGCGGACCTCGACGAGCTGGTGCAGAAGTACGTGCCCGGGTCGCACATGCTGCGCATCCGCGACATGAAGCGGGCGCGCAAGGCGGTCGAGTACTACAAGATGGGGCAGAACATCTACTGGGCCGGGGCGGCGCTGCTCGACCCGCTCCAGACGGCGCTGCGGTACCTGGCCTCGAAGGCCGCGCTGGGGACCATGCTGGACCGGCTCCAGAACAACGTGATCCTGTGGTTCCACACCGCGTTCATTCACCACCTGGGCCGGTACCTCATCGAGCTGAACAGCGGGCGGCTGCGGGTGGGGGTGAAGCGGTACCGCGAGCTGCTCGCCGAGCGCCAGCCGCCCCCCGCCGACGACCCGGCCGCCCGGCCCGCGGCCTCGACGGCGCAGATCGGCGACGTGACCGTCACCGCCGCGGCCAACACCGCGACCGGCCCCAAGGCCATCACGATCGGCGTTCTCGGGTCCGTGAAGGCCGGCAAATCGAGCCTCGTGAACGCCCTGCTCGGCCGCGCGGCGGCCAAGGTGGACCGCCTGCCGGTCACCGCGGGGGTGCGGTACGACTACACGCTCCCCGACGGGCAGCCGGTCAGCGTCCTCGACACCAGCGGGTACGGGCAGGACGGCCCGAGTGACGTGGACTTCGCCGCCGCCGCCGAGGCGTCCCGCGACGCCGACCTGATCCTGCTGGTCACGCAGGCCACGGTCCCGGGCCGGCAGAACGACGTGGACCTGCTGGCCCGGCTGCGGGCGTGGTTCGCGGACAAGCCGCACCTGAAGATGCCGCCGGTGGCGGTGGCGGTGTCGCACGTGGACCTGCTGAGCCCCAAGGCCGAGTGGGCGCCGCCCTACGACTGGCGGGCCGGCACCCGGCCCAAGGAGGTCAACATCCGCGAGTGCGTGGCGGTGGCGCGGGAGCAGTTCGACACGTTCACCAAGGACGTGGTGCCGGTGTGCGGGCTGGAGAACGAGTCGTTCGGGGTGGCGGACGGGCTGGTGCCCGCGATCGTGTCCCACCTCGACCACGCCCGCGGCACGGCAGTGCTGAAGGCGTTCGAGGCGGAGGCGGGGGCCGGGAAGTACGACAAGCTCCGCGACCAGGCGCTCGCAGGCGGCAAGCAGGTGCTGAACATCCTGCGGGACGTGTTCAAGAAGTAGGGTGAAGGGCAGTATTCACCGCAGAGGGCACGACGGCGTTAGGGCAATATTCACCGCAGAGGGCACGAGAGGGCGCAGAGAGAATGAGGCACAAGAAGTTTCCCTTTTCTGACGTTCTTGGCTTTCTCTCTGCGCCCTCTCGTGCCCTCTGCGGTGAATACGGCTCTTCTGCCCTCTGCGGTCCTGCTCACTTGTTGAAGTGCCCGGTGAACTGGCCGGGGTTCGCGACCAGCGGGCCGTACAGTTCCGGGCGCCGCCAGTTCACGCGGTCGATCTCGTACGTGCCGGCGCAGGTCACCACCCGCTTCTGGCGCGCCGCCTCCGGATCGACCTCGATCAGGAACGTCGCGTCCGTGCCTTCCGGGGCGAAGTGCAGCACGTTACCCATGTAGTCGGCGGCCGAGCTGAGCCCCAGGTACGTGAACCCGCTCTCCGTGCCCACCCGGTTCACCGCCAGGTAGTAGATGTGGTTCTCCCACGCCCGCGCGGCGGACACCAGCTCCGCCATCTTGCGCGCGTTGGTGGCCCAGTTGGTCGGCAGCACCACCAGATCGGCGCCGAGCAGCGTGAGGATGCGGGCCGACTCCGGGAAGCTGCCGTCGAAGCAGATGTTCATCCCGACCTTCAGCCCGCCGAGGTCGTGGACCGCGAGCGGCCGGTCGCCGGGGTCGGTGAACCGGTCGGCGCCCAGGCACGGCAGGTGTAACTTGCGGTAGCTGGCCTCCAGGCCGTTCGGGCCGACCAGCGCGCACGCGTTGTAGAGCTTCCCGTCCGGGGCCGCTTCGAGGAGCCCGAAGACGGCCCACACGCCCAGCTCGCGGCACGTGGCGGCCACGAAGTCGGTGCTCGGTCCGGGAACCGGTTCCGCCGCGGCGAGCGCGTGCGCCCGCGACTCGAACCCGTACCCGGAGAGCACGCACTCCGGAAACACCACGAGCCGCGCGCCGGCCGCGGCGGCCGCGCGGAGCTTCGCCACGAGGGCGTTCCGGTTCGCGACGGTATCGCCCAGGGCGCAGTCCATCTGCACACCGGCCACGGTCCACTTCGGCATGGGTTTCCCTCGTCCGACGGCCGGCGAGTGCCGCCCGAACCGTTTTACCGCGGGAGGCGGCCCGCGGCCTTCTCGATCAGTTTCAGGTATCCGTCCGCTTGGGCCGAGTTCATGTCGGGCACGCCCCACCCTGCCGGGGCCTTGCGCAGCGCGTTCTTGAACCGCTCCTTCGCGGCCGGAGTGTCCCCCTCCAGCAGGTACAGCACCCCGCGGCGGGTGAAGAAGTTCGAATCCGCCTGGAGTTGCCCCGCCAACCGCTGCTGGAGGAGTTGTCGCAAGCTTTCCCAAGACTGGAGCCAGAACCATTGTGGAACGATCTGGAGCGGCTCCGGCACCAGCCCGACGGGCGCGACGAGCATGCGGTTCAGCACCTCTTCCGGGTTCTTGCTCCGGGTCAGCGCCTGGACCGTCTCCAGCACCCGCTCCTTCGGCACGCCCGCCCCGGGGGGCGGGAGCGTGTCCAGCGCCCCCACCTCCGGGTTCAGTGACTCCCACAAATCGCCGGCCTGCTTGTACTCGCCGGCCAGCACCGCCTTCTGGTACTTCAGCCACTGGAGCGTGGGACCGCCGAAGGTTGTGCCGGACAAGTTCTTCAAGGTCTCTGCCGCGTCCTCGATGCGCCCGACAGCCAGATCCAACGCGACGAGCAACTGGGCGGCCCCGAGTTGGTCCCGGCCGAACTCCTTCTCGAAGTCCGTCTCTTTGTCGTTGAGTATCCGCAAGGCCTCGCCCGGCATGCACAACTGGATCGCCCGGCCCACCAGCATGGGGATCTTCGGTGCTGCGGCCCGGCTGGCGTCGTACCGGCCCTTGTACCGGATCATCACGTCCTCCACCTCGCGGCGGAACGCCTCCACCTGCTTCACGCTCGCCTGGAGCCGCTCGTCGGAATCGCCTCCGATGTCCAGCGGCGCGTACTGGAGCGCCAGCTCGAGCTCCTGGCGGGCCAGGTCGAGGGGCAAGACGAACGCGGCGCCGTTGAACATGACCGCCGCCGTCCGCTGGTCCGCCGGTTCCCCGCGCGACACGGCCCCGTTGCGCTCGCGGAACAGCGGCTGCGCGAGCATCCCCCGGAGCGGGGCCGCATCGACCGGAAAGCCGGTGTAATCGACCACCTCTCGGTTGCGCGCATCGCGCCACACGAGCGGCTGGCCCAGGTACGTTTGGGCCAGCCGCAGGGCCGCCTCGGTGCCGCTCACGGAGAACTGGCCCCGCTTGTACCGCTCCGGCCGGGGGAGCCGGACCCGGCACTGGCGGAACGCGGTGATCTGCCCTAGCGCGCGCTCGCCCTCCGGCAGCGGCAGGTCGGGGTCGGCGAGGGCCAATCCCAGCGCGAAGTAAGCGTCCGGGTGGTCCGGGTCTTCGGCGATGGCCCGCCGCGCGGCCCGCAACGCCAGCAGCGGGATCGCGCGGAGCGCGTCCGCCTCGGCCCGCAGCTCGGCCTGAGTTTCGGGGGTCGCGCCACGGGCCGGGAACCGGGTCATGCCCCGGGCGTCAGCCCCGATCAGGACCGGGTAGTGGAGGGCGTGCTGCACCGCCGGGCCATAGAAGAACAGTTCCACGCTGAGCTGCTGCCGGATGCGCACCCGGGTGACCAGGGCCTCCTTGTACTCGATCCACGCGCGCGCCTCGGCCGCCCCGGCCGGGGCCGGGCGAGGCGCCTGCGCGAACGCCTCGACCAGCGGGTCCGCGTCCTGCCGCAGCGGCTGCGTCAGTTCGGGAGCCGGCACCTTCGCCGCCCCGGGTCCGAACGCCCGCGCCACCGGGTCCAGCGCCAGGGCCGCGAACGACGGCTTGGCCCCGTCCCCGCGCCACCCGAACACGACCGTGCCGCCGCTCACGTACCACTCCGACCACTGGCCCCACTGGAGGTACAGCCGCTGGGCCGCGAGCACGGCCCGCGCTCGCATCTGGGGTGTCTCGGCAGCCCCGCCGTGGAGCGCGAGGTACTCGGCGCCGTGCGACTTCAACACTGCTGCCACCGCCCGGGTGTCCGGCTCCTCGTCGGGTATCCGGACCAGACCGAGCCCCTTTCGCACGGCGAGGTAATCGGTGATCTCGGGCCGGTGGTGCCGAAACCGGCCGTTGATGAAGACCTTCTCCTTGGGCGCGTACCACGCGATGTAGTTGGCCAGCTCGGTGCTGGTGACGAGCCCGCGGGCGTCGTCCGGCAGCCCGCCGTCGGCGCGCCACGCCTGGAACTGCTCGGCCGCTTGCGCCAGTGCCGGGTCGGGCTCAACACCCCACGCCAGGCGCTTGGCGTATGCCGGGTCCACCACGTCCGGGTGGACCCACCCGGGGTACGCCATCACCCCCAGCGCGCACACCGCGATCACCGACAGCACCCGTCCGCCGGACGCCCCGATGACCAGCAGCCGGGTCCGCGGGTCGCCCCACGTCCGGAGCCGCGCGCCGAGGCTGAACGCGTTCAACTGGGCGGCCACGAGCGGCACCGCGACCAGCGCGAAAAACGGGATCGCGTAAATGCTGAACAGGCTCAGCACCGCCAGCCCGAGCCACAGCGCGACGTGGCCGATCCGGATGCGCGCAGGCCCGAGCCCGAAGATTGTTGCGCCGCCGGTGAACAGCACCACGTAGGCGAGCCCGTTCAGGTTGTACCCCAGGGACGCGTTCTTGATGTAGTCGCCGTCGGTCGGCGCCAGCAGCATGCTGCGCAACCGCAGGTCGATCTCGGCCCCGGGCGCGCCGACCAGTTCGAACGGCAGCTCCCAGACCCGCACGTGGTGCGGGGTCAGCGTGCAGGCCAGCACCCCGACCCCGAGGGCCTTGGCCAGGGTCGCGACATCCGGGAGCCGGACCAGGGGCTCGGTGTCCGGGGTGTCGCCCGGCTCGCCGGGGCTGTTGAACACGTACTTCTGGATCAGTTCGCCGGCGAGCACCAGGGCGAGCGCGAGCGGGCCGATGAAGAACCACTGGTCCGCGCCCGCCCACACCCAGAACGTCACCCCGATGGCGACCAGGAGCCGCTTCGGGTGGGCCGCGCCGCGGGGCATCCGGAACAGGACGAACAGCGTGACCGCGAACAGGAACATGGACACTACGAGCGGGCGCAGCGCGAACTGCGGCGCGCACGCGAGCACGCCGACGCACGCCAGCGCCGCCCACGGCCAGAGCGAGAACGCCGGCCGGCGGATCGCGATCAGGAGCCCGAACGCCGCCGCGACGAGCAGCGCCTTGACGGCGACGAGGAGTTGCCCAGCGCCGCCGTAGAGCAGGTACGCGGCGGCGTCGGTGAGCCAACTGTGGTTGACCCACGTGCGGCCCTGGGCCGTGTAGCTCAGCGGGTCGCTTCCGCCGGGGACGTACTCGCCGGCGAACATCCGCTTGCCGGCCGCGAGGTGCAGCCACGCGTCCGAGTTGCGGGCCACGAACGAGGCGGCGGCGAACGCGAACGCGACGACCAGCCCCGCGAGTGCGGCGTCGAGCCCGCTGTACCACGCGGGCCAGGTCAGCGGCTTCAGCGCGGCAGGCGCAACCGCTGACGCGGCGGGAAGGGTTGGTGTTTCGGCCGCCGGGGACGCGCCGGAGGGAGGGCTCGGCTGTTCGTCCGGGGTGCCGGGCGCGCCGGCACCGGGGTTCCCGTCACTGGGCGGCGGCGGTGGTGGCGGCGGAGCGGACAGCTTCACGGGTCGACCTCGTCACGGCACGAATAACAGGCGCGAGCGTTGAGTCACGCTAGGTTCTCCACTGAGTACGGTCAAGCCGCGCCGGGTGTTCGGGGCCGGCGCTGGTGGGCGGAACGCGGTGCGGTATACTGGCGCCCGCGAAGATTTGGGGAGGCGCGCCAATGCCGCTGCACGACTGGACACGCGTGGACGCGGGCATCTGCCACGACTTTCATCTCGCCTGGATCGCCGAGATCCGGCGAGAACTGAACGGTGGGTTGCTCCCGTCGGGGTACTACGCGCTCGCCGAACAGGTCGCGGGCGGCGGGAACCCGGACGTGCTGACGCTTCACGAGCCGCACGGTAACGGGCACACATCCGACCAGTTCCCAACCGAAGGTGTCGGGACCGCACTGCTGACGGCCCCGCCGCAGACCCGGTTGGTCGCAAAATCGGAGCACGAGTTCTACACCGCGAAGCGGCGGCGGATGGTGATCCGTCACACGAGCGGGGACCGGATCGTCGCGATGGTCGAAATCGTTTCGGCCGGGAACAAGGCGAGCGAGTACGCGTGGCAAACGGTCAGCGACAAAGCCCTGGCGGCGCTGAGCCGGGGCGTCCACCTGCTCGTACTCGATGCGTACCCGCCCACGCCCCGCGACCCGAACGGATTTCACGGGGCGCTGTGGGAGCAACTCGACGGCACCGCATACGCGTGCCCAGGCGACGCCGACCGCACGCTCGCGGCGTACTCGGCCGGACCGGTCAAGACGGCGTACATCGAGCCGGTGGCGGTTGGGCAAGTGCTGCGGAGCATGCCGCTGTTCCTGACGACTGACGGAACCGGTTACATTGAGGTGCCGCTCGAATCGACGTACCGGCGGGCGTTCGAGGGCGTGCCACGCCGCTACCGGGCGGTACTCGAAGCGGCGTGAGGGACACGATGCCGACGCTCCGCAAGCCTTCGCCCGGTGCCCCTGGCGCCGCCCCCGGACGTCGGAACCACCGCGAACGAGTTACAGATCGCGGGCGACGATCGGGCTGGTGCAGGAGAGGTGCTTTTCGTGCAGCCCAGGATCTCACACCGAGCCCCGGCCGAGATTGCTTACTCATCCAAGGTCTGCAAGCGGCGCCGTCTCTTTGTGATTATTTGCGCCTGTTGTGCTTTCTTGCAGCCAACCTGCGGTCATTCTTCGCCGAGTTCTTCGAGCGCGCGGACGGCGTCGTGCAGGTCGAGGTTCGGGTTGATCTCCAGCGCCTGCCGGAACGCCCGCAGTGCGGCCCGGGGGCGGTTCAGTTTGAGCAGGCACTGCCCCAACCCGGCCGCGGCGCCGAAGTGGTGCGGGTTCAGCCGCAGCACCGCCTCGCAGTCCTCCACCGCCCGGGCGTACTCGCCCCGCTTGAAGAACCAGATCGCCCGCTGGTTGTGCGCTTCGGCGAAGTCCGGCGCCTCGCGGAGCAGCGCGTCCAGTTCGGTACGTGTGCGGTTCGCGTCCGATTCGCGCACGGCGTCCTGGAGCCGCTGGTTCTGTTCCTCGGTGCCGGCGCGGAACCACAGTTCCCACAGTGCGTCGGTGGCGAAGTGCTTCACGAGCGGGTCGTCGTCGCGGAGGGCGGCGGCAACTGTGGGCACCGATTCTGGCGTGCCGATCAGCCCCAGTGCCAGCGCCGCGGCCCGCCGCGCCTTGGCGTCGGGGGCGGACAGCAACCGCTGGAGGGTGCCCTCGCTGTACGACTCGCGCACGGCGTCGCGGAACTCGCCGACGGCGGGCCGGGCGCCGGCGGTCCAGAGGTCGTGATCGTCCTCGAGGCGCAGTTCGGGCAACCGGTCGAACAGTTCCACCAGCAGGGAAACGGGCACGCGTGAACCCTCCGGATGCGTTACCCCTCTAATCTACCGTGCCCGGCCCGGCGCGAACAAGTGACGGTAAACGCGACGCGGCCGGGACGAGCCCGGCCGCGCAATTGATTGGGGGGTGGTTACTTCAGCTTTTTGACGTCCTCGAGCACCTCGGTCGGGTGGCTCTTCGGGGTAACTTTGTCGTAGATCTTGGCGATCTTGCCTTCCTTGTCCACGACGAACGTGACCCGTTGCGACATCTTCGGGTTTTTCGGGGACAGGATTCCCAGCTCCTTCGTCAGTTTCACGTCGGTGTCGCACAGCAGCGGCATCGGCAGCTCGTTCTTGTCGATGAACTGCTGTTGCAACTCGGCGCCGTCGCAGCTGGCCCCGAGCACCACGATGTCGTTGGGGAAGTCTCCCTTTTTCATGAGGTCGCGGAACCCGCACGACTCGACCGTGCAGCCGCCGGTGAGCGCCTTCGGGTAGAAGAAGATGATGACCGTCTTGCCCTTCAAGTCGGCAATGGAGAGGGTCTTGGCGTCCTTCTTCACTTTGTCGATTTGGGCGGCGGCCAGCGGCACGTCCGGGAACTTGTCGCCGACCTTCACCTTCAGCATGGAGTCGTCGGCGGACGCGGCGCATGCTGTGAGCGCGCAGAGGACCGCGGCGGCGGCGGAGCGGATCATGACAGCGTCTCCGTTAAGACGGAACCGGTGAGGGGACACGGGGCGGGGCGGCGCCATTTTCGACAGCCGCGGCGACGGTGGCAAGGGTCGGCCGGCCGTTTGTGCGCGTCCCTATTTCGGGCCGGCCGGGGCGGCGTGCGGAAAATACCTGACAGCAAACGTGTAAAACCAATACGGAAACCCCGTTGACGACGTTAAGACCCGGGGTTAAGAGTTATGTATTACGGGTTGCGCGGAACGGGTCGCGGGTGCGGTCCACGCGAAACGCCGCGGTAACAGGAGTGACAGCAATCCCACCTTTCGATCGCAGCAACGCGCCCCGCGGCCCGGAAGGCCCGCGGATGAACGAACGCATTCGGGTGCCCCAGATCCGCCTCATCGGCGCGGAGGGGGAGGCGCTCGGCATCGTGCCGACCGCACAGGCGCTCGAGATGGCCCGCGAAGCCGGGCTCGACCTCGTCGAGGTCGCCGATCGGGAGAAGCCCCCGGTCTGTAAGATCATGGACTACGGCAAGTTCAAGTACGCCCAGTCCAAGAAGTCACACCAAAAGACGCACCAGCAAAAGCTCAAAGAGATCCGGGTGCGCCCCAAGACCGGCGACCACGACATCGAGACGAAGATCAAGCAAGCGAAGATGTTCCTCGAGCACAACGACAAGGTGCAGGTGAACGTGCTGTTCCGCGGCCGCGAGATGCAGCACATCGAGGAAGGTCAGCGGGTGATGAACCAGGTGCTCGAGGCCCTGGTGAACGATTGCAAGCTGGAAATGCCCGCGAAGATGGAAGGCAAGCGCATGGTCGCGCTGCTGGCCCCGAAGGCGAGCGAGAAGGGCGGGCAGGCGTCCGCCAAGCCGAAACCGCCGAAACCGCCGGCGCCCGCCGGCACCGCGCCGATCGGGGGACCCGCGGTTGCCGCTCCCGCGCCGAAACCGGCCGCGCCGCCGAAAGTGTGAACCTCTTTCCCGTGTACCCCCTCTGCTCAATTAAGGGAGGGGGGTAGCCAGGGCTACGCACGGATTGGTGTTGGGTAAGTTGCGGCGTGTGGGTATGTGCGGCTCCTCATTTTAGGAGCGGCACACATGGCCTGGTCCCTGGTCGAGCGTTTGGCGGAGTTACCGGACCCGCGGAGCCGTCACGGTCGCCAGTATCCGCTGGTCGGGCTATTGACCTTGTGCCTGGTGGCGGTGATGGGCGGGCACACCACGCCCGAGGCGATCTCTCAATTCGGGCGGCTGCGGCAGAAGCGGTTGGGTCACGCGCTGGGGTTTCGTAACGGCAACATGCCGTGTCCCAACACCATCGCCGGGCTGCTGCGGCGGTTGGACCCGGACCGCCTGGACGCGATCATCGGGGCGTGGCTCAGGGATCGGCACCCGGACGGGTGGGAGCACCTGGCGTTGGACGGCAAGCGGCTGTGCGGGTCGCGCGACGGCCAGGTGCCGGGCACCCACCTGCTGGCGGCGTACGCCCCACAGGTGTCCGCGGTGGTCGCCCAGATGACGGTCGAGGCCACGACCAACGAGCACAAGGCGGCGCTCCGGTTGTTGGGCGTGTTGCCCTCGCTGGGTGGGACCGTAGTCACCGGTGATGCCATCTTCACCCAACCGGACGTGTGTGCCGCGGTGCAACACAAGGGTGGGGACTCCATCCTGTACGCCAAGAGCAACCAAGGTACGCTACGGGCCGACCTGGAGGCCGCGTTCGCCACCGCCGCGGGTGGCGACTTTTCCCCCCGGGTTACAGGGCGCGTGGGATCGGGACGCGGGAACGGCAGTTGAGGTGAGCAAGGGGCACGGGCGGGTCGAGCGGCGGTCCATCACAACCACCACGTGGCTCAACGAGTACCTGACCCGGTGGCCCGGGGTGCAGCAGGTGTTCCGACTCGAGCGCCAGCGCCGGGCCGATGGGAAGACGACCGTGGAGGTGGTGTACGGGATCTCCAGCCTCAGCCCGGTGGCCGCGCCTCCGGACACGGTGCTCGGGTACACCCGCAGCCACTGGGGCATCGAGAGCTTGCACTACGTCCGCGATGTGACCTTGGACGAGGACCGATGCCGAGTGCGCCGGGGCACGGCACCGCGGGTGCTGGCGTCGCTGCGAAACGTGGCCGTGTACCTGCTCCGGCGCCTCGGCGCCGGCACCATCGCGGCGGCCGTTCGGACCGTCGTTGCCAGACCTGAGCTGGCGCTGGCTGCGCTCAACCAGCCAATTTCAATCTCTGAGTAGCCCTGGGGGGGGAGCGCCCAGCACTTCCAATCGCCCTCCACAACATTTCACGAGCCGACACTTGCCCGGCGGCCGTCGCGAACGCACGGCACGCACCATGTGGCGGTGCTTTGCGAGTAGTCGGCGCGACCGCACTTGTCACGGTTGCGGCAAGTACCCCTTGCCCTCGCGTGGTCGCGTCCGCATTCTGTTAGCACCGGTTCCCGCCGGTTCGGGGGCTCCCCGCGTTCGCCGTAATGGCCCACCGCCGAGCGCGGAGGTCGCTTGCTCGCCGTCCTGTACGCGACAACACTGTTCGCCGGCGCGGCCCTGCTGTTCCTTGTGCAGCCGCTCGTCGGCAAACTGCTCCTGCCGCTCGTCGGCGGCACGCCCGGGGTGTGGAACACCTGCATGGTGTTCTTTCAGTCCGTGCTGCTTGTCGGCTACCTGTACGCGCACCGCAGCACCGGAAAGCTGGGGGTGCGGCGTCAGGCGCTGTTCCATCTCCTGCTTCTCACCGCGGTCGCGGTCTCGTTCAAGGCGGCCATCGCGACCACCGGCGCACCGGTCCCGGTGGTCCCGTCGATGCTCCCGGACGACCAGGACTCGTCCGTCCTGATGGTCGCGCAGCTCGGCCTCACGGTCGGGATCGCCGTCGGGCTGCCGTTCCTCGTCCTCTCGACCACCTCCCCGCTGCTCCAGCGGTGGTTCGCCTCGACCGGCCACCCGGCCGCGCGAGACCCTTACTTCTTGTACGCGGCGAGCAACGCCGGGAGCCTCCTGGGGTTGCTCGCGTACCCGCTCCTGATCGAGCCGCGGCTCGCGCTGAAGCACCAGCAGTGGGTGTTCGCGGGCGGTGTGATGGGGTACATCGGGCTGGTCGTCGCGTGTTCGTTCACGGTCATTCGGAACGCAGAACGCGGGACCGAAGGCACGCAGGGCCAGGGTACGGAGGGCGGTCCGGAACTCCGCGCGACGCTTGCGGCCCCCATCGCGGTTTCACGGATCGCCCGCTGGGTGATGCTCGCCGCGCTGCCATCGAGCCTGTTGCTGGGCGTAACGACGCACGTCTCGACCGACCTGGCCCCGGTGCCGCTGCTGTGGGTGGTGCCGCTCGCGCTGTACCTCACGAGCTTCATTCTGGTGTTCGCGCGCTGGCCCGACGGGGTACACCGGTTCGTCGGCCGGGTTACGCCGATGCTGCTCCTGTTCGTAGTGCTGACGCTGCTGACCAACGCGGCCGAACCGCTGGCGGTGGTCGGGCTGCTGCACATGCTGGCCTTCTTCGGCGTGTGCCTGGTGTGCCACGGCGAGATGGCGAAGGACCGGCCGCCGGCCGAGTACCTCACCGCGTTCTACTTCTGGATGTCGTTCGGCGGGGTGCTCGGCGGGCTGTTCAATGCGCTCCTCGCCCCGATCCTGTTCGCCGCGGTGGGCATGGTCGAGTACCCGCTGGCGCTGGTGCTGGCCGCAGCAGTGCGGCCCCGGAGCGACGACCCCGAGGAGCGGCTGAAAGGGGCCGATGTCGCGCTCGTGCTGGTGCTGCTGGCGCTGTCGGTAGGGCTGGTGCTCGCGGTGCAGCACCTGGTCCGGGTGCCGACCGAGCCCGACGCGCCGGACGCGCTCACCTCCCGGCTGCTGCGCGGCGGGCTGATGTTCGGCATCCCGGGCGCCGCGGCGTTCGCGCTGGTCCGCAAGCCGGCGCGGTACGCGCTGGCCCTGGCGGCCATTCTGGTTGCGGGGGCGTTCGACACCGGCCACTTCGGCGAGACGCTGCACAAGGAGCGCAACTTCTTCGGGGTGATCCGGGTCACGCGCGACGGGAAGTTCATCAAGCTGATCCACGGGACGACGCTACACGGCCAGCAGCGTGCCGACGAGCCGGGGCCGCCGCGGCCGATGACCTACTACCACCAGAAGGGGCCGGTCGGCCACCTCTTCGCGTCGCTGCCGCCCGAGCGGGTGAAAACCGTCGGCGTGGTCGGGCTGGGGACGGGCGCGGTGGCCGCGTACGCGCGGCCGGGGCAGAAGTGGACCTTCTACGAGATCGACCCGGCGGTGGTGCGGGTGGCGCGCGACACCAACTACTTCCGCTTCCTCTCGGACTGCCAGGGCGAGTGCGACGTGGTCCTCGGCGACGCCCGCCGGCACCTCACCAAGCCGCCGGACGGGTGCTACGATGTCATCATCCTCGACGGATTCTGCTCCGACGCCATCCCGGTCCATTTGCTGACGCGCGAGGCGATCGCTCTCTACGTCTCGAAGCTCGCGCCCAACGGCGTGATCGCGATGCACGTCTCGAACAACCACCTCGACCTGCCCCCGCTGATCCGCCGGCTGGCCGACGACCACAACCCGAAACTGGCGGTGCGGTACTGCCACGACGCGCCGCTCGACGCCGAACGCGCGGACGGCAAAACGGAGTCGCAGTGGATGCTGCTGGCGCGCTCGGATGCGGACCTCGCGCCGGTGGTGGACACCTCCCGAACCCTCGGCCCGTCGCCGCTGGTTCAGACGCTCGCGGCTGCGTCGGCGAGCGTCGCGGGCGTCCCGTGGACACGTCCCGCGCCGTACAAGTTCCTGGTGCAGTGGAACGAGGTGCCGTTGGAAGACGGTCCGATCTGGCGCGACGACTTTGCGAACCTGCTCCGTGTGTGGAAGAAGCGCGGGACGGAGTGAAGCCGGTGCGATGCCGCTCGCGGCCCCAGGCGATCGAGTGGGGCAGTTGCCTCAAACGTGGCCATAACTCCTCGGGCGGTTGCCCCCTATCCGCAATCCACCCCGAGGAACTGTATTGGGCGGCTTGGCGGCCCTGGATTTGGGGACCGGCGGTGGCACACGCCCACGCCCGACGCGGTCGTCTGGCTCCGCATTTTGAGAGAAGCCATCTGCCCTCCGGCGCCTGACGCCGATGGTACCGGCACAAAGGCACTCGGGGCCTTCCTTCCTCCGGCGGCTCCGGGTTGCTCCCGACGGGTTGCCCAAGGTGACCACCTTCACCATCGGGCCGTGAGCTCGACCCGCTCGCGTCGCTCGCGGATCACACTCCAGGCCGGACCTCTGGTCAAATCAACGAACGCCGCGGGTGGCGGCGCTCTGAGACGAATCCGCTCCGTTTCCTGTCGATTCGTTACAATTGAAAGAAGACCTCTTCCGATTCGGAGCCTGCCGCGATGTCCGCGATGACGATGACCGAGAAGATCCTGGCCCGCGCCAGCGGAAAAGCCCAGGCTGCCCCCGGCGAGAACGTGTGGGCCAACGTCGACGTGCTGATGACGCACGATGTGTGCGGGCCGGGCACGTTCGGCGTGTTCAAGAAGGAGTTCGGGCCGGACGCGAAGGTGTGGGACAAGGAGAAGCTGGTCCTCATCCCGGACCACTACATCTTCACCAAGGACGCGATGGCGAACCGCAACGTCGACGTGTTGCGCCAGTTCGCGAAAGAGCAGGACATCAAGTACTTCTACGACGTCGGCACCAAGAGCTACAAGGGCGTGTGCCACATCGCGCTGCCCGAAGAGGGGCACACCCGCCCCGGCGAGGTGCTGCTCGGCACCGACAGCCACACCTGCACCGCCGGCGCGTTCGGCGAGTTCGCCACCGGCATCGGCAACACCGACGCCGGGTTCGTCCTCGGCACCGGCAAGCTGTGGCTCAAGGTGCCGCCCACCATGCGGTTCGTGTTCCACGGCAACCTGCCGCCGTACCTCATGGCGAAGGACCTGATCCTCGCGGTGATCGGCGACATCGGCGTGGACGGCGCCACCTACCGCGCGATGGAGTTCGACGGCGACGGCGTGTACGCCCTCAACATTGAGGAGCGGATGACGCTGTGCAACATGGCGATCGAGGCCGGCGGCAAGAACGGCATCATCGCCGCCGACCAGGTGACGCTCGACTACGTCAACAAGCGGAACGCCGGGAACCGGCCGTACACCGTGGTGAAGAGCGACCCGGGCGCGCAGTTCGTGTTCGAGAAGGTGTACGACGTGTCGAAGTTGGAGCCGGTGATCGCCAAGCCGCACTCCCCGGACAACAAGGCGTTCGTGAGCCAAGTGAAGGGGACCAAGCTCGACCGCGCGTACATCGGGAGCTGCACCGGCGGCAAGCTCACCGACTTCAAGGCCGCGGCCCAGTTGCTCAACGGCAAGACGGTGAAGATCGACACGTTCGTGGTGCCCGCCACGACCGAGGTGGCCCGCGGCCTGGACACGGAGACGATCGGCGGCAGGTCGCTGCGCGACATCTTCCTCTCCGCCGGCGCCAAGATCGGCGACGCGAGCTGCGCGGCGTGCCTGGGCGGGCCGTCGGACACGTTCGGCCGGCTCAACGCGCCGATCAGTTGCATCAGCACCACCAACCGGAACTTCCCTGGCCGGATGGGTCACAAGGACGCACAGGTGTTCCTGGCCAGCCCGCTGACGGTGGCCGCCAGCGCGCTGACCGGCACCATCGCGGACTGCCGCGAGCTGCTGGTATAATCGCGCACGTCCCGCGCAGGAAAACGAGCCGTGACCACGACGATCATCACCATTACTGACCCCGAGTTGCTCGCGAAACTGGCCGCCGCAGAGGGCCGGATCGTCTTCCGCGGGCCGTCCGGAGAGGCGGTCAAAACCGCGGACACGGTCACGCGTGGCGGGCTGCCGCGAGGGGTTAAGTCGCCGATCTCCGATGAGGAAATCGAGGAGGCGCGGAAGCAACCGGACGGTTCACCGCTCGCGGACGTGTGGAAGCGGATTCACGAGAGGCACAAGCCGTGAATTACGCGGTCACCTGAACGCCCAATGCCGAGCAGGAACTGGCAGACGTTTGGGTCGCGGCGACGGATCGGCACGTGGTCACCGCGGGGTCATACCGGCTCGACAAGGAAATCGCGACCGCTCCATACGGGCGCGGACTGTCGCGCGGCTCTCCGGCGGTTTACACGGCCGTCGAACTGCCGCTCGGAATTGAGTACGAAGTGATCGAAGACGACAAGAAGGTACGCGTCCTGCGCGTCTGGTCTTTGGTTTGAGTCGCGAGGTTCACCGCATGGGCCGTTCGTTCGGGGCTGCGAGCGCCGCCCTTCTGTTCCCGGCGCTCGCGGCCCTGACTCCGGCCGCCCCAGACGCACCCAAGCCCAGCGATTTTGTTACCGTACAAAAAGGTACACTCCCGATTATCATTTCGGCGCCCCACGGCGGACGCAAACCGGTGCCCGAGTTGCCGCTGCGTGTGGGAACCGGGCTGAACAACTTCCAGACCGTGCGCGACGAAAACACCGCCGAGTTGACCGAGAAGCTTGCTGCAGAGTTAGAAGAAATCCTCGACGGTAAGCCGTGGGTGGTGATCGCGCGGTTCGAGCGCAAGTACCTGGACGCGAACCGGTCGTCCGAGCAGGGCTACGAGAGCGACAAAGCCAAGCCGTACTACGACGCCTACCACGCCCCGCTCGAGGCCGCGTGCAAGGCGGTTCGCGAGAAGCACGGGCGCGGGCTTCTGCTCGACATCCACGGTCAGGCCCTGCACCCGGGCGCGATCTGCCGCGGCACGCAGAACCTGAAAACCGTCAAGCTCCTCCGCGACCGCGACGGAATGGCCGCGCTGCGTGGCAAGTACAGCGTGCTGGGGCGCATGGAGAAGCACGGGTACAAGGTGTTGCCGGCGGCCGACGCCGAAGAAGGCACAAAAGAGGAACCGCAGTTCAACGGCGGGTACATCATCAACCACTACGGTAGCCACACCGCGTTCGCGATCGACGCGATCCAGCTCGAACTCGGCAGCCACCTCCGCGCGAAGGACAAGTCCGCGGACACCGCGAAAGACCTCGCGGATGCGGTCCGCGTGTTTTACGACGTTTACCTGAAAGACGCGACGAAGAAGTGAACGCTCTGGCAGGCATAGCGCGTCAAAGCGCGCCGCACAACTGCGGTGCCCGCCGCCTTCCAGTCCGGGCCGAACGATCGGCGCTTCTCGCCCGCGCCGGCCGTTCGGTTTGAAGAACCTTACTCTTTGTCGCGCGAGAAGTACTCGGTCTTGGCGTACACGCTCAGGATCGTGTCGCCGACCTCGAAGAACGTCCCTTCCTTCTCGTCCTTCGAAAACGCCAGTTCGGGGTACTTCGCGGCAAGCGCGTCGGCGGGCTGCGCCTTGGCCTCCACCTCGTCGGGCAGGAGCCCGGTGGCGCCCACATAGAACACTAGCGCGCTGAGTTTGTCTGCGAACAGGGCGTCGGAGCGGGCGTCGAGCTTCTTACGGGCGTCCGCGAGGGCTTCCACGAACTCCTTGCGGTCGGGTTGCTTGCCGGACGCACGCCCCTTCACGATCGCGGCCAACTTCTCGGCCTCAGCAGACGCGAGCAACTTTGCAGCTTCGCCGTTCGGGCGCAGCCCGAGGAAGTCGTCGAACAGCGCCTTCATGAAGTCGTCGACCTTCGTCACCTTCGTGCGGGCGGAGAGCGTCTTGTGCTTGTAAGTCACGTTCCCGTCCAGCACGTCCTCGAACGCGGGTTTCTCTACCGGCTTCCCGTCGGCGCCGATCACCTCGTACATGCGGTCCAGGAACTTGTTCGCGCTGTGCAGCTTCGACAGGTTCAGGATGGACTTGTTGCCGATGTCGATCTTGTAGCTGGTGCGGGTGTCCACGCTTCCGTCGGCCAGCGCGTCTTCCAGCTTCGCGTAGGGGTTGGTGGTCGGGAAACTGAGGAACAGGCTCTTCGACAGGTAGTGCCTCTTCAGCTCTTCGACCTGTTCGGCACTCAATTCGTCGGATGCTTCCTTTAGGTGCGCGGCGCAGAGGCTGGACAGCACCTTGAGACGTGCCAGTTCGTCGAACACCCCGTCCAGTTCCACGGCGCCCTCGAACGGCGGGACGACCGGCAACTGGTCGAGCCGGAGCGTGTACTCCTCGTTCGCGTCGTACTTGCCGGCGGGTTGCCCGTCGACTTCCAGCACGCCCTCGTTCGCGAGCTTGTCGAACAGCGACGTGTCCGAAATCTTGATGCGAAGGTACGGTACCGTCAGTTCGCCGTCGCCGACGAGCGTGTAGTTGTTGAAGGTGCTGAGGTTGTCGAGCTTGATCCCGGCGACCTCGGTGATTGGGGCGCCGCCCGCGGTGGGCACCAGGCGCACCTTCCGCGTGAGCAGCATGTTCATGGTCGCGGTGTTGCGGTTCACGTCGAACGAGGAGATCGGAATGTACTTGTCCTCGCTCACGAACTCGGTCTTCAGCCACGGCTCGGTGACGGTGCCGTCGTCGTCGCGCACCCCCTGGAGGCGCTTCAGCCCGCGGCGCACGTAAACCGCCGTGAGCGCCTCGCGGTTGATGACGAAGTTGCCGCGGTTGGCGTCGAGCAGGTTGACGAGCGTGAGGAACGGGATCTTCTTGTTCACCGGCACCTGATCGAGCATCGCGTGCGTACCGAGCTGGGTCGGGTCGGCGAGCAGCGTGTCCAGGTCCTGTGACAGCGCGGCCACCTGGTTGTTCGTGAGCGCGCGGGCGTGAACGCCGACCAGCGTGGCGTCGAAGGTGCTGCCGAGCGCGTACTTCGCGGTGTTCAGCCCGCCCTCGGCGAGGTGCCCCTTCGCGAACGCGAACACCGCCTCGCTCGTCTGCTCGACCGGCGCAGCGGACTTGTCGTACTCGGCCTTCGTGAGCTTCTTGTACTTGTAAACGATCGCGTCGTCTTCCGCTTTGAGCCCGCGGATCGAGAGCGGGCCGGTTGTGCCGTTCACCCGGCCCGCGCCGCGCGAGACGAACACCTGGTAGTCGTAACCGCCGAGCGGCACCTCGATCGGCGGCGTTACGGAACTGCCGAGCGTCTTGGTCGAGTTGTACAGCGACGCGTACACCGCGCCGATGTTGCCGGCTTTGACGCACGAGCCGCTGCCGGCGTTGGCGATCCGGGACAGCAGCCGGAAGTCGGTATAGTCGCCGTAGGCGAGCGTGTTCACGAACACGTCCTTGCCCTTCATGTCGTCGCAGAGCTTCAACAGCGTCGCCGCTTCGGACGTGGACGACGGGTCGTTGGCGTACCCGTCGGTGTGGATCGTGATCGCGGTGAGTTCGCCGGCCATCACCTTCTCCGAGGCCAGCTTGAGGCCCTGCGAAATGCACGTCGCGCACGAGGTCTGAATCGACTTGATGTCCTTCTGGTACCGCGAGTCCTTCTTCATGATCTCGCGGATCGGCACGCGCTCGAAGTGGCAGATCACGTCGCCCTGGCTCGAGTACGAGATCAGCGTGACGAGCAGGTTGTACTGAGCGTACTCGTCGAGCGTGAGGATCTTGAGCAGTGTTTCCTTGGTTTCGGGCAGGGCGGAGTACATCGACCCCGACCGGTCCACAACGATCACGCTGTGGGCGACCGATTTGGCGTCGCCGGGGGCGTCGCCGCGGTCGAGTTCGTGCGGCTCAACAAGGTAGTACCCGCGGGGCTGACCGAGGAGATTGAACAGCGTGAACTTGCTCGGCCCGCTGAGCCGTGCCAGCTCGCCCGCCGGTGCGAGCGCGGGTGCGCCCGGAGTCGCCTTCTTGGTGCTTTTCTTGGCTGCTGCGGGCTTCTTCGCCGCAGCGGTCTTACCCGTGGTGGATTTCGCCATGACGTTCGGCCTCATTGCAGAAGAGTGCGAAGGTACGCCGACATTGTGCCCCGGTGCATACGGGGGGCAACTGGAAACCGGCCCGTTCGCTCAAACTTAATCGAAGTGTACGCATGTATCAAATCGGGCTGTAGGTGCGTTGATTTCCGCGCTGGCGCGAGCCGCATGGCTGGTTCGTGTGTCCGTCGTAAAATGGAGGAGTTGCACACCGTTGCGAGGTCATTGAGCCATGCCGTTCGAGAAGGTCGAGTCGTCCGTCGATTTCCCCGCGCTGGAACGCTCCATTCTGAAGTTCTGGGACGAGAACGGCATTTTCGCAAAGCGCAAAGCGATCAACGCCGGCAAGCCGAAGTGGAGCTTCCTGGACGGCCCGATCACCGCGAACAACCCGATGGGCGTTCACCACGCCTGGGGCCGCACCTACAAGGACGTGTACAACCGCTATTTCGCCATGACCGGGCACGACCTCCGCTACCAGCAGGGGTTCGACTGCCAGGGCCTGTGGGTGGAGGTCGAGGTCGAGAAAGAGCTGAAGCTCAAGAGCAAGCGCGACATCGAGAACCTCGTTCCGGGCGACAAGGAAGCGAGCATCGACCGGTTCGTGCAGGCCTGCAAGGACCGCGTGAACAAGTTCGCGCGCGTGCAGACGGACCAGAGCATCCGGCTCGGGTACTGGATGAACTGGGACCGCACCGACGCCGACTGGGCCAAGAAGCCGGACGACCGCCACTCGTACTTCACGATGAGTGAGGTGAACAACTACACGATCTGGTCGTTCCTGAAGAAGTGCCACCACAAGGGGCTCATCAACCGCGGCTACGACGTGATGCCGTGGTGCGGGCGGTGCGGCGTGGGCATCTCCGAGCAGGAGATGAAAGAGGGCTACAAGCTCGTCGAGCACCGTGCGTGCTTCGTGAAGTTCCCGCTGAAGGCTCGTGAGAAGGAAAACCTGCTCGTGTGGACCACGACCCCGTGGACGCTCACGAGCAACGTGGGCGCCGCCATCAACCCCGAACTCACCTACCTCAAGGTGAAGGTGAAGGACGAGGTTTATTACGTCGCGAAGGGCGCGTTCAAGCTGAACCGGATGGAGGGGAGCGGGGGCGGCGAGGCCGACGCCGACGAGGGCGAAGCGGGGAGCAAGGGTAAGCGCCCGTGGCTCAAGGAGGTGCCGAACCTCGTCACCATCGAGCAGCACTTCAAGGTGAAGGCCGGTAAGGGCGAGACCTACGAAGTCGTCGGCGAGGTGAAGGGCGCGGAACTGATGGACCTGGAGTACGTCGGGCCGTTCGACGACCTCCCGGCGCAGAACCACGAGTACGGCTTCCCGGAGGACGTGGCGAAGGTCACGAAGCAGAGCGGCCACTGGCCCGCGAAGACCGCCGCGCAGTCGCACAAGGTGGTGAGCGGCGGGAAGGACGTGACCGAAACCGAGGGTACGGGCATCGTACACACCGCGCCGGGGTGCGGTGCGATCGACTACCAGTGGGGCAAGCAGAACGGGCTGCCCCCCGTGGCGCCGATCGGCGACGACGGCATCTTCGTTGAAGGCTTCGGGCCGCTCGTGGGCAAGAACGCCGTCGATCCCGCTACCGCCGACGCGGTGTTCGAGCAGCTCAAGGCGAAAGACTGCCTGTTCGCCGTGGAGCGCTACGTCCACCGCTATCCGCACTGCTGGCGGTGCAAGACGGAACTGTTGTACCGGCTCGTGGACGAGTGGTTCATCGACATGGGGCCGCAGCACACGGAAGAGGGCTTCCGCGGCGACATCATGAAGGTGGTGAACCAGGTCGAGTTTCTACCGGAGAGCATCAACGGGAAGGCCCGCGAGCGCGACTGGCTCTGGAACATGGGCTCGTGGATGATCTCCAAGAAGCGCTACTGGGGGCTCGCGCTGCCGGTCTGGGTGAACGACAACGACCCGACCGACTTCGAGGTGATCGGCAGTTACGAGGAGCTGAAGTCTCGCGCCGTTGAGGGATGGTCCGAGTTCGAGGGCCACACCCCGCACCGGCCGTGGATCGACAAGGTGAAGATCGAGAGTGCGAAGCACCTGGGGCAACGCATGAGCCGCGTGCCGGACGTGGGTAACCCGTGGCTCGATGCGGGCATCGTCGCGTTCTCCACGATGCCAAAAGAGTGGTACCCGGCCGACTTCATCACCGAGAGCTTCCCGGGCCAGTTCCGCAACTGGTTTTACGCGCTCCTGGCGATGTCCACGATGATGAGCGACGGCAAGCCGCCGTTCAAAACGCTCCTCGGGCACGGGTTGGTGCGCGACCAGTTCGGGCACGAGATGCACAAGACGGCGGGCAACTCGATCGAGTTCCGGTCGGCCGCGGACGAGGGCGGCCAGATCGTGAACCCGAAGGGCGGCACGCTCCCGTTCAGCGCCATCGGGGCGGACGTGATGCGGTGGCTGTACTGCCGCCAGAACCCGGCGCTCAACCTGAACTTCGGGCCGGAGCCGGCGAACGACGTGCGCTCCCGGGTGTTCTTCAAGTTGTGGAACACCTACGCGATGTTCTGCAACTACGCAATCGGCGACGGGTTCGATCCCGCCGCGCCCGCGGTGCCGGTGAGCGAGCGCCCCGACATCGACCGGTGGCTGCTCTCGAACCTGCAATCGCTCATCGCGACTGCGCACGAAGCGTACTCCAAGTACGACGTGATGACGTTCGCGCTCAAGGCCGAGGAGTTCATCGAAGGCGATTTGTCGAACTGGTACGTTCGTCGCAACAAGGATCGACTGCACAGCAAGAACGCCGACCTGGACGCCGCGGGGCTCAAGGACAAGCAGGCGGCGTACCAGTCGCTGTACACGACGCTCACGACGCTTTGCAAGCTGCTGGCGCCGTGCGTGCCGTTCATCACCGAGGTGATGTGGCAGAACCTGCGGCTGCCCGCGGACTCCGAGAGCGTTCACCTGTGCGACCTCCCGAACGCAGACAGGACGCTTATCGATGCACAGCTATCCGAAGACATGGCGGCCGTTCAGCGGGTGATCTCGCTGGGCCTCGCGTCGCGCCAGCAGGCGAAGCTCAACGTGCGCCAGCCGCTCGCGGAACTGGTCGTGTCGGCCGAAGCAGACGCTGAGAAGCGGGCCACCGAGCGGTTCCGCGACTTGATCCTCGACGAGCTGAACGTGAAGGCGGTGCGCCTGCACGACGCCGGTGCCGGACCGCTGCTCGTCGGTTCCGCGAAGCTGAACCAGAAGGTCGCCGGGAGCAAACTCGGGGCAAACCTCAAGGCCGCTCAGGCCGAATTGGCCGCGATGGATTCGGCTAAACTCGCGAGCGATCTGGGCAAGGGGCCGGTTACGGTTGCGGGTGTGGAGCTGGTTGCGGCCGACTTCAACATCGAGCACGCCGGGCAACCGGGCTGGGCCGGGGTCGCGGACCGCGGCGTCCAGGTTGCCGTCAGCACGACCGTGACCGAGGCCCTGAAGCTGGAAGGGCTGGCGCGCGACGTGATCCGTCAGGTGCAGAACGCCCGCAAAGACGCGAAGCTCGATCTGCTCGACAAGATCGAGCTGCACCTGACCGCGAGCACGCCGGAACTGACGAAGGCGATCGCTGAGCACGGCCCGAACATCGCCACCGCCGTTCAGGCCACACAGTGGCGCGCGGAGCCGCTCGCGGGCACCGGTGTTCACAACGCGACCGCGAAGATTGACGGTCAGCCGCTCACGATCGCGTTGCGGAAGGTGTGATACCGAATCTGGTTGAAGAATAACCGCTCGGCAAGGGCGTAGATTACAACCGCCGGCTGACACCGGCGGTTCGACCGTGGCTCGTCGAACCGCCGGTGTCAGCCGGCGGGTGGCGCTCCCAATTACCGGTACTCTTCAATCGGACTTGGTGTGAAGCCTGCTGGCGCTTGGACCGTAGGCGTTACTATCGCCTGGGTTCTTGATTGATCTCGTTCGAGTACCGCATCATTCATCGTGGTATTCGAACCGGGGGTGCTCCCACTAACGGAGCGAGTCCAGGATCTCCATCCGCATCGCGGACAGCGCGGGCACTAGCCCGCCGAGCCGCCCCATCACCAGTGTGAACAACATTCCGGTCGCGAGGATGGGGACGTCCACTTGCATGGTGAGGGTCACGCTCTTCCCGCCCCCCTGGCCACCGGACAGCGTGCTGGCGGCCTCGAACCCGTTCGCGAACAGCCCCAACAGGCAGCCCAGGAGCCCGCCCGCGAACGCGATCGCCAGCGACTCGATCATGAACGAAATGAGGATCTGCCAGCGCTTGAACCCGAGGATGCGCAGCACCCCCACCTCCTTGATGCGGGCGGCGATCGAGGCGAACATGGTGTTCATCACCCCGAAGATGCCCCCCACCGCCATGATGACCGCCATCATCACGATCGCGGTGAGGAACTGCTCGTTGGTCTTCGTCAGCTCCTTGTAGTAGTCGGGCTCCGAGAACGCCTTGAGCTTGGCCTGGTCGTACACCTCGTTCAGGAAGTAGGCCATCGCTCGGGCCGAGGCGGCGGAGTCGTCGGCCATCCGGAGCACGAGCGTGGTGTACTTGTCCCCCTTACCGGTGGCGCGCACGACGGGGTTCTCGATACCGGCCCACACCTCTGACCCGTAGGTGGTGCCGCGGGTGCGCATCAGCCCGACCACCTTCCACCAGCGGTCGCCCAACTCGAACGTGTCGCCCACCGCGAGGCGCGCCTTGCCCGCGTCCTCGCCGAGCGTGGCCGCGGCGCCCTCGCCGATGCAGCACTGGAGGTACTCGCGCCCGTCCGGCGCCTTCGACCCGGGCTCCACGCCCGTCCCGGAGACCCACTGGCCGCCCGGCTCCAGGTCGATGTTGTGAACGGCGCCGCCGAGCCGCACGTCCTGAAAGGCCCGCATCTGCACGAACCGCCGCTTCGGCGTTTCGCCCGGCTTGGGCGGGATCGCCTGGTTCATCACGATGTACGATTCGTAGCTGTGCAGGTACGTGGCCCCCGGCAGGTCGCGCGGGGCGTCCGCCGGTAACCGGTCGAACGCTCCGCTCGGGCCGAACGTGCCGCGGGCGACGCCGACGCCCTTACCGCCGCCGATCGGCCGCCCCTTTTCGTCGGCCGTCAGGTTGGTGCGCATGGCGTTGTCGATCTCGCCGCCGCGCGCGAGGTTGCTGAACAACTCGTCCGTGGACCCCTCGGACATCACCAGCACGTTCCCGGGCACGCCCGTGGTCTCGTTCAGCTTGTACATCCCGTTGACGAACGCCAGCAGCACGACCACGAGCGCGACCACGACCGTAAAGGCCACCGCGGTGAGCGCGGTGTCCCGGCGGCGCACCCACAGGTAGCGGAAGTTGTACGCCAGCGGCACCTTGCCGATGAGCAACAGCAGGAGCAGGTCGGTGCCGTACACGACGAGCAGGACGAACGGCCACTGCTCGACCAGGGCGAGCGGCAGCAGCTTCCACAGCGGCACGCCCAGCACTGGGGCGAGGCGCGGGTTTCGGAGCAGTTGGAGCTTCGGGGACTTCGGGGCGCGCTCCTCCAACTCGGCTTCGGTCTCGGCCAGTTTGTCGCTCGCGTCCTTTTTGTCGCGCGGGTTAAGGTTCTGGCGGTTCGCCGCCTGTTGCAGCGACCGCACCTTGTCGAGCAGTTCGGGCGTGGTGAGCCACGTTTTGCCCTCGGGCAGTTCGGCCGGTTGCGGGTCGTCCGGGACGAAGTCCGTGACCGCGAAGCCGAGCACCTTCTTCGCCAGCGTGCCCATTTGCCCCCCGGCCGGCAGCGGGAGGCGGGACACCACCTCAATGGCGAACGCCGTGAGCGCGATCAGCACCACGAACCCCGCGCCCAGCGCGAACGCGCGCCGGAAGGTGCGCGCGAGCCGGGACCGCGCCGGACGAATGGAGTCGGTGAGCACGGCCTCGTTGGGCGCCACGGCGGGCAATGCGATCAGCAGCGCCGAGAGCGGCAGCAGCGAGAACCCGATAACGAACAGGGTTCCGACGAGGCTGAAAATGGTACGAAAGAACCGGGCCAACGTTTTTACCAGCCGCCGGCCGAAACCATCGCCGCCCCGGTCGAGGCTCAGGTTCTCGCCGGCGAGGCGGGCGCGGCCCTTCCGGGCCTCGGTCGGTTCGGGCGTCGCAGGGGCGTCGGTCATCGGTGCGGGTTCCTGAAATTCTGTCGGTGGCTTGGGGCTCGCACCCCGCGCGACGCGGACCGCGCCCGTACCGGGCGCGGAAGCCTGTGCAGTACCTTTTACTTTGAGCGCGCCGGGGCACGGCGCGGGACGAGAGCCGTGTGCGACGACCGGGCCTCACGCCACGCGCGCGAACACCTCGGCCACCTTCACGTTCTTGGCGGCCAGCGCCGGACCGATGCACCCCGCGAACGACACCGCCATTCCCAGGGCCGGGCCGTAGACGAGCGCGTTGGCGGGCACGAAGAACGCTCCAAAAAACATGATCTGGAACTTCACGTTCCCCAAGAGCCCGTAGGCCATCAGCGCACTCATCCCGCCCCCCAGGAACCCCACCAGCAGCGCCTCGCCGAGCACGATCAGCAGCACGTGCCGCGGGGCGAACCCGAGCACCTTTAGCACCGCCATCTCGGTGCGGCGCTCGCGCACCGAGATGCTCAGCGCGTTGGCGACCACGAGGCTCATGATTCCGATCATCGCGGGCACCAGGATGAACTTGATGCCCCAGAAGATGTCCTTGAACGCCCCCAGCCAGGTGCCGATGCCGCTGGACGCCGTTTCGAGCTTGATCGGCACCTTGTTAAACTTCGCGGGATCGTTCACCTTCTGGCTCAGCACCTCGAACGCTTCTTTGGTCGGGAGCCGCACCCAAATGAGGTTGATGGACTTCTCGGCCATCGGGTGCTTTTCGCCCTTCGGGTTGGCCGTTCGGTCCCGCTCGTAGGCGTCGATCTGGCGGAGCAGATAGTCCTTGTTCATGAACGAGACGCCCTCGTACTTGCCGTCGGGCAGCTCGCCGATGATGGTGAAGTCGAACACCAAGTTCGGGTAGTTCACCCCGCTCAGTTTGAGGTTCTCGCCCACCTTCTTGTTCAGCGCCTTGAGCCGGCTCTTGCTCATCACGATGGCCTTGTCGTTCTTGGTCATCGCCTCGCACGCCCGGTCCAGCAGCTCCTTCTCCTGGCCGGTCAGTTCGTCCAGGCCGTCCATCATGGTCGTAACCTTGTTCGGCTCCAGCGCGAACAGGAACACCATGTTGTCCTTGCGCATGTTCACCTTGTCGGTGGTGCCGAGGATGAACGACCAGCTCATGATGTCCTTGTCGCCGTTCGCCGGGCGCATCTCCGGCGGCAGCTCCTCCAGGCACACCCGCTTGAACTCCTCGTAGTACCCCGGCGGCATCTGGCTCGGGATGATCGTCTTGTGGGTGACGATGGCCTTGAAGTTCGCCTCCTTCTCGGTGGTGGCGTTCCCGATCATGTACAGCACCGCGTAGATCAGGCACAGCACCAGCGTGAGCACGAACAGCGCGAGGTACGTGAGCGAGCTGCGGAGCATGCTGCGGCGCAGCCCGCGGAACATCATGAGCAGCAGGCGCCGCGGGAACATCGGGAGCAGCGGTACCGACGCCCCGAGGAGCGCGGCCGCGGTCGGCGCGACCAACAGATACCCGAGAAACTTCAACAGCGTGCCCAACAGCGCGGCCGGCATCGGCAGCGTGGTCAGCACCGGCTGCAGCGCAAAGCACCCTGAACAAACTAAACTGCACGTCCCGATTACGCCCCAGCGGAGTACCGGTCGGGCCTCATCGGTCGCCAGCTCGAAGTTCCACAACGTCAAGAAAAACGCGGGGAGGGTGATCGTGCCCAGGGCGATCCCGCCGCCGATCAGCCCGACCAGCGCGCCGAACATGTAAGCGGCGAGCTGGAGCATGGACGTGTCGTACCCGAACCCGCCCGTTTCCATCGGCATGCCGAACATGATGTTTTGGTGTTTGGGTGTTGGTATTCGGTTGTTGGTGTCTGGTGTTCAGCCGTTATCGCGGCCGGGCGCCGTCGCGAGTTACAGGTCGCCAAATGCTCAACACCGAATCCCAGGAACTAAGCGTGCACGGCAGCGGTGTCGTGGACCAGTTGCCCCTTCTCCAGGTGCAGCGTGCGCTGCGCCCGGCCGGCGGCCTTCGGGTCGTGCGTGACCATGATGATCGTCTTGCCCAACTGCGAGCGCAGGATCTCCATCAACTGGAGGATCTCGTCGGCGCTCTTGGTGTCGAGGTCGCCGGTCGGCTCGTCCGCGACGATGAGCGTCGGGTCGGTGACCATCGCGCGGGCGATGCCGACCCGCTGCTGCTGGCCGCCGGAGAGCTGCCCGGGGCGGTGGTCCATGCGGTTCGTGAGCCCCACCAGGCCGAGGGCCGTCTCCACCTGCTTGCGCCGCTGCTCCTTCGTGAGGTTGAGTAGCAGCAGCGGCAGCTCGACGTTCTCATAGGCCGTCAGCACCGGGAGCAGGTAGTAGAACTGGAACACGAACCCGACGTGCCGGGTGCGCCACCGCGCCAGCTCGCTCTCCGACATCGCGGAGATGACGTTCTCGCCGACGGTGATGCTGCCGTCCGTCGGCGTGTCGAGCCCGGCGATGAGGTTCAGGAGCGTCGTCTTGCCGCTCCCCGACGGCCCCATCAGGGCCAAGAACTCGGCCTCGCCCACGTCGAGCGTGAGGTCCCGGAGCACGTGGATCGATTCGGTGCCGCGGGTGAACGATTTGTGCAGGTCGCGCACCTGCACGATGGCGCGGGAAGTGGTCATCGGCTCCTCGTGTGCGGTTGCGGCGTCACTCGTCCAGCGTCACTTTTTCCCGGGCCACGCCTTGCCCCAGGCCGCAGCCCGCTGCGCCTCGTCGCCCCACTGGAGGTCGGTCGCGGGCGAGGGCTCGAACAGGCTCTCGTACACGGTCGCGGTGACGCTCATCTTGGGCTTCAGGAACGCGTCCCGGTCGTTGTCGAGTTCGTCCTTCGCCAGGTAGGCCCGGATGCGCACCTTCACCACGTTCTTGGTGTCGTCCGCGATCGGCATCACCCGGTCCACGACGCCGCGGTACTCCCGGTTCGGGTCGGCGTCCGCCTGGAGTTTGCACCGCTGGCCCGGCCTGATTTTGGTCACTTGCCGCTCGGGCACGTCGATCTCCACCTCCAGCTTCGCGAGGTCCGCGATGAGGCAGATGCCGGCCGCGACGTTGAACGAGTTCGGGCTCACCAGCGCGCCCTTGTCCGCGGACTTCGTCAGGATGGTGCCGTCGATGGGCGCCGTAACCACGCAGTTCTCGACCAGACGCCTGGCCTCGTCGCAGCGGGCCTTCGCGGCGCTCAGATCGGCCTTGGCGGACCGTACCGTCGCGTCGGCGGTTTTGGAGTCGGCCTCGGCGGCCTCGATCTCGCGCTTCGCGGCCTGAATGTCCGCCTCGGCGGCAACGCGGTCGGCGTCCGCGGCCTGCTTGTCGGCGTCAAACCTCTGGTAATCTTGGAGCGAGATGCCGCCGCCCACCCGCTGCTGCTGCGCCTGCTCGAAGTCCTTGGTGGCGCGCCCCTGGAGGGCGATCGCGCGGGTCAACCGGGCCTCGGCCGAGGCCAGTGCGGACTTTACCTTCGCCACCTTGGCCGCGGCCCCGATCAAGCCGGCTTCGGCGCGCGTCACCTGGGCCTCGGCGGCGGCCACCGACGCCACCTCCGTGTTGTGCCGGTTCGCGTACAGGTGATCGAGCAGCGTGGCGAGCCGGTCGCCCTTTTTCACCCGTTTGCCTTCGACGAAGTAGACCTCGGTGATTTCCGCGGCCACGTCCCGCGGGCTGACCGTGATCTGAAGGGACGGGATCACGTTGCCCTTCAGTTGGGTCACCAGCGCGCCGGCCTCGACCTCCGGCGTGCTCGGGCCGCGGGCCGGGCCGGGCGACGCCGGAGCGTTGCCGGCGGCCGGTGCGGTTGTGGGGGCTGCGCCGGCGGGCGCGTCGTCGGCCCGCTGCCCGCCCTTCTGGTACGACCGCACGCCGACGCCCGCCCACGCCGCCGCGAGCAGCCCGCACAGCACCCACGGGAGCCACGAGCCGCCGCGGACGCCCGCGCCGCCCTTGCCGATCTGGTTGTCGAGCCGGAGTTGCTGGACCCGGTTCACGAGGTCGCCGTTCATCGAGGCGCTCGGCCCGGGTTCGGTCGAAACAGCCATACGTTAGCCCTCGCTCCCCGGCGCGCCGGGGGTGGGTGAATCGGGCACCGGCGCGAACAGTGGTGCGAACAGTTTCGTCACCGCGCCGAGCATCTCCGTCCGGTCGAACGCCTCCGGGTCCATCATGAGCTGCACGTCCAACCCGTGAATCAGAGCCTGAACGAGTGCCGCCGCCACCCGCGGCGGGGCGAACCGCGGCTCGGGTACGCTCCCGGCCACATCGGCGGCGATGAACGAACGCCACTCGGCGTACCACTGGGCGAGCCGCTTGCGGTACTCCTCGCGGTGCCCGGTCTGCGCGAGAAACGTGAACAGGATGCTGAGGAGGCTCTGTGCCGGGGGCGTCGGCCACGCGGGGGCGAGGTGCCGCTCCAAGGCGAACCGGAAGCACTCCCCGGCGCGGCCGGTCTGCGGCTTCGGCCCGTCCTCACTCTGGAACTCGCTAATCATCCGCCGCAGCATCCGGTCGTGGACCGCGAGCAGGATCGATTCCTTGGTCGGGAAGTAGTACGTCAGTTGCCCGCGACTCATCCCGGCCCGCTCTTCGATCCGCCCGAGCGACAGGTGCTGGATGCCGTGGCCGGCGATGATGGCCTCCGCCGCATCCAGGATCTGCTCGCGCCGGGTGACCGCGATCTCCGATAGCCCCACCGCCGGGTCACTCAACCCGCGGATCGGGTGCTTGTGCAGCTCTTCACAAGCATTCGCTTCTCGCACCGTGTCATCCATCAGAAAAACGCCGCCCTCTAAGTAATATTGAGAGCGGACGTTCCGTCGAAGGGTCTGAAGCGTAGACCAAGAGGTCTATTTACAATGGCCTGATAGTAGACTGACCAGACTAGGCCGTCAAGACGAACTCAGGCGAAAGGGCGAATTTCCAGCAGACCCCAGCTTCACAGCCGGCGGAACTCATCACCGGGGTAATCGGCGCGATTCGGGCGATCGGCTCAAACGGCGCCATTGATTCGTCCGATGTAAAGGAGAACGGACTTGATTGGGAGGCGGTATGCGTGTGGTGCTCGGAGCGTGTGCGCTCGCGTTCGGCGTTGCCGCCGGGTGCCGCGCGCCTGCGCCGGCTCCGCCCGCCTTCGCGCCGCGGGCTACTGTCGCAGCGAACGCTCCCGAACTCCCGCTCGCCGCCCCCGACCGGGTCGAGCCCGATGTGAGCCGGCTCGCGCGGACGCCCATCAAGCCCATCAGCGCGAGTGCCGAAATCGCTTACCGGCGCCTCACCGAGCCGGCGTGCCAGGCACTCGCGGCGCAACACACACCGGCCGCAAACGCGCTGGACGAAGAGGGGCGTGCCCCCGCCGCGTGTGAACGCCGGACCGACGAATTGAAGCGCGTGTTGCGGTTCTGTGCGGCGCTCGAGCTACGGAACCGGTCGGCGGCCGATGCCGCGGAGCGGTTCTTTCAGCTCGCAGCCGTGGAGGGCCAGACGGACTTCCTCCGGGAGGCCTTTCCCCGCCTCGACGAGTTACTCGATAAGGCGAAGGGCGCAAGGGCCGCGAACGTGCGGTTCCCCCTCGACCCGGCCGATTTGGAGCGGCAACGCGTCCAGATGCTGACGCAGCTCGAGCAGGCGGAAGCCGGCAGCGCACTACTCAACATCGACCTGAAACGCCGCTTGGGACAGCCGGCGGTGAGCGAGCGGCTGTGGCCGAGCGGGGACTTCGGCATCCAAACGGAGGTGCCTCACGTCGAAGAGGAAGTGACCGCCGCGCTCGCGGATCGGCCAGAGTTGCGCGGGCTACGCGCGCTTCACGCGGGCCTGATTCCGGACGCACTTCCACTCGCGCGAGAGCACTTGCGGGGAACCAACCCCTTGCTCGGTTCCGCCCCTCCCCCGCCCCGGGGGCTGGCCAGATTACTGCGTCGCAGCGCAAGCGCCGAAACGCTGTCCGAACTTGAGGTGCGCAGGAAACAGCTCGCGGACCTGATCGAAGCGCGGGAGCGGGCGGTCGCGGACGAGACGCGGGCCGCGGTGGTGTCACTGACGGCACAGGCGCGGAAGGTGCAACTGGCGCGTGACCGGCTCGACCTCTGGGCCGCGCAGCGAACAGACGCCGTGAAGAAGCGCGAAGCGAACCAGCCCGGGGCCGAGTTGCTCGAAGCACAGGTCACCCTCGAATGGCTCAAAGCACGCACGGAAGTGGTCGGGGAGGTGATGGCGTGGCACACCGCCCGCGTGCGCTTAAAAGCCGCGAAGGGCTGGCTCGCCTGGGAGTGTTTGGGCGCGGGGCGGTGAAACTTCGAATGCCGCAAGTCGCCAGGCGGAACGAGCGGCGCCCGGGCCACTCGCACGACTTGAGCACGGTGCGGGTGTCGCGCATCGCCTGTACCACAATGTCCGGCAGCGCCTTGTGAAACTCCGAAGCCCGGCTCGGTGCGGGAACGCGACCAAGTTGTACAAGGGCTTCTGTGATGTGCATACGGCTGGAACGCTCAGCCGTAGGACGCGAACAGATTTGAGGCAACCGCGCACAAGTCAGATACGTCGCGGGGCGGAAACGTGCACCCGCGACGAAACGCAGCGCGGCCGATTTGCGGTGCGGCTGAAATGCGCCCCCGCGGTCGGCACGCGCACGGGCTACCGGTCCGTTGTCGCGCGGGCCTTCGGCTCAGCGACTTGCCCCGCCCCGCCGGTGCTACGCCAGGATCTCCTTCACCACTCGACCGTGGACATCGGTAAGCCGGTAATCGCGGCCCTGGAACTTGTACGTGAGCCGCTCGTGATCGATCCCGAGCAGGTGCAGCATCGTTGCGTGGAGGTCGTGAACCGGGAAGACCTTCTCCTCGGCGTTGTACCCGAACTCGTCGGTCGCGCCGTAGCTGACCCCGCCCTTGATGCCGCCGCCTGCGAGCAGCACGCTGAACCCCTTCATGTGGTGGTCGCGGCCGTTCCCGCCCTGCGACATCGGCGTGCGCCCGAACTCGCCCGTCAACACGATGAGCGTGTCCTCGAACATCCCGAGCCGCTTCAGGTCCTTGATGAGTGCGGCCAGCGGCGCGTCGATTTCCTCGATCTTCAGTTTGATGCCGTCCTTTACCCCGCCGTGGTGGTCCCAATCGCGGTGGTAGAGTTGGATGAACCGCACGCCCTTCTGGGCCATCCGGCGCGCGAGCAGGCAGTTGGCCGCGAACGACCCGTCCGCGCCCTTCGTGCCGTAGCTCTCGAGCACCTTCGCCGGCTCCTTTGACAGGTCCATCAGTTCGGGAACGCTCGTCTGCATCCGGAACGCCAGCTCGTACTGCCCGATGCGGGTGGCGATCTCGGGGTCGTCCACTGCCGCGTTCTGCATCTGGTTCAGGCGTGCGACCGCGTCGATTACGTCCTTCTGCTGCTCCGCGCCCACCCCGGGCGGGTTGGTCAGGTACAGCACCGGGTCGCCCTTACCCCGCAGTTGCACGCCCTGAAACTTGCCCGGAAGGAACCCCGCCGACCACTGGCGCGACGCGATCGGCTGGTTCTGCCCGCCGCGGCCGTTCGAGGTCATCACCACGAACCCGGGCAGGTCGGCCGACTCACTCCCGATGCCGTAGGTGAGCCAGCTCCCCATGCTCGGGCGGCCCGACACGCTGGAGCCGCTGTTCATGAACGTGTGCGCCGGGTCGTGGTTGATCGCCTCCGTTTTGCACGAGCGGACCACGCACAGGTCGTCCGCGACCTCGGGCAGGAACTTGAACAGCTCGTTCATCTCCTGTCCGCTCTGGCCGTGCTTCTTGAAGCCCCACTGCGGGCCGAAGCAGGTCAGCTTTGCCCCCTGGAGCTGCGCGATCGGCTGGCCCTTGGTCACGCTCTCGGGCATCGGCTGGCCGTGCCGCTTGGCGAGTTCGGGCTTGTGGTCGAACAGTTCGAGGTGACTGGCGCCGCCGGCCATCACCATAAAGATGACCCGCTTGGCCTTCGGCGGGACGTGCGGCTTCGTAACCACGCCGCGCGGCGGCGGAGTAGCCCCGGCAACGGCCTGTGGCAGCAGCGAGGAGAGTGCGAGCGCGCCGACTCCGCGGCACGATTGTGTGAGGAACGTGCGGCGCTGGTGCAATCGGATCGCGGCGAGGAGATCGGCGTTCATGGCGAGGGTCCGGCGGGGCGGGTCAGCGGGTCAGAGCCTGGCGCAACTTCTCTTTCGGGTACTCGACGGCGTAGACGGTCAGCGCACCGTAAGCGACGAGCAACAGCGCGACGGTCGCGATCAACACGACGGCTTGAGCCGCACCGGTTCGCCGCAGCGCCCAGATCGCAGCGAAATCCGCGGCCAGTGCCGCTCCGGCGGCGAGCCCCAGCGCCCACCAGTAGTCCGCTACGAGAGTCGAAAGGCTCACAACGAACCGGGTGGCCTTGGGCAGCGTGAGGGCGTACCGGTCGAAGACCTGCGCCGCCGGCGGCACGTAAATGACGTAAAGGACGAACAGCCCGAACAGAAGCGCCGCGTGCAGTGCGACGCCCCAGGCCGAGGTGCCGAACCCGCGCGGCGGCGGTGCGTATGACGCGCTCATCGCTGACTCCCTCACGGCCTCGTGATCGTCTCGTGCAGGTTCAGGACGACACGACATACGCTCACCCACGCGGCCAGCTCTTCGGGCTTGGCGTCCTTCGGCGGGGCCGCGTCGCCGACCGCGAGCAGCTTCTTCGCCTCGTCGGGCTTCGCGGCGAACTGCCGGCGGTGCTTGTTCAGTACGCCCGTCAGCACCTGAACCTCTTCAGGCTTCGGTACCCGTCCGGTGGCCCGCTCGAACGCCCACGCCGTTCGCGCCCCATCGCCGGCCCCGCCTTCTCGAAGCGTCTTCGCCGCGAAGGCGTTCGCCGCTTCCACGAACTCCGGGTCGTTGAGCAGCACGAGCGCCTGCTGCGGGATGTTCGATTTCGGGCGGTCGCAGGTACACTCTTCGCGGCTAGGAGCGTCGAACGCGACCATCGCCGGGTGCGGAAAGGACCGCTGCCAGTGCGTGTACATGCCGCGGCGGTACACCTTGTCGCCGGCGTCCTTCTGCCACTCGCGTGCCGGGAAGTTGAGCGCCGCCCAGTACCCCGCAGGCTGGTACGGTTTCACACTCGCGCCGCCGACCTGCGGGTTCAGTAGCCCGCTCACGCGCAGCGCCGTATCGCGGATGAACTCGGCGTCGAGGCGCTGGCGGGTCTGGCGCGCGAACAGCTTGTTCATGGGGTCGCGCTCGCGCACGGCCGGCGTCTCCGCCGACGACTGGCGGTAGGTGGAGGAGAGAACCATGAGCCGGGCCAAGCCCTTCACGTCCCATTTGGCCGCGAACTCGGTTGCGAGCCAGTCGAGCAGTTCCGGGTGTGTCGGCAGTTCGCCCTGAACGCCGGTTTCTTCGAGCGACCGCGCGAGGCCGTACCCGAAGAACACACGCCACAGCCGGTTCGCAGTCGCGCGGGCGGTGAGCGGGTTCTCGGGCGACACGGTCCAGCGCGCGAGGTCGAGCCGCGTGTACCGCGCCCGGCCCGCGGGGAGCGGCGGGAGCGGTGGCAGGAACGCGGGCGTGTTCGGCTTCACCTCCGGCCCGCTGTCGTCGAGCCAGTTGCCGCGCGGCAGCACGCGGACCGTGCGCGGCGGGCCGCTCTGCGTCATGAGAACGCGCGGAATGGTCTTGTCGAACGCCGCTCGCGCGGCGGTCGCGCCGTCGAGCGCGTCGCGATCGGCCTTGAAGTCGGGCGCGTTGTCGCGAGCGAACACCGCGAGCCGCCCGACTTCCGCGGACGAGCGCTTATCGGGCGACTTTGCCAGAATCGCCCTCACGTCTGCCGAAACGACCACCCGCGCGGGTTCCTTCTTCACGGTCGCGGGGTTCGGCCATTTCTCCACGTCAGCGAACGCGTCGTCATCAGCCGCAAACGCCTTTGCTGCGGCTTCGAGCTTCGCGGACGCGATCCGGACGTTCCGCACGAGGCGATTCAGTTCGCTTTCCTGCTCCGCGGTCATGATGGGCGTCCCGGGGCCGCGCCCGCCCACCGCCGGCTCCTGGATATCGGCGAAGAACGCCGCCACGGAGTAAAAATCGGCCTGCGTGTACGGGTCGAACTTGTGGTTGTGGCACTCGGCGCACATGAGCGTGCCGCCGAGCCACACCTGCCCGTAGTTGCGGACGCGGTCGGCGGAGTACTTGGCGATATACTCCTTCGCCTGCGCCCCGCCCTCTTCGGTCGTTTGCAGCAGCCGGTTGTACGCGCTGGCGACCTTTTGTTGCAGCGTCGCGTTCGGCAACAGGTCTCCCGCGAGTTGCTCAACGGTGAACTGGTTGAACGGCTTGTTCTCGTTGAAACTGCGGATCACGTAGTCGCGGTACGGCGACACGTTCATCGGGTTGTCGCTGTGGTAGCCGATGCTGTCGGCGTACCGCACGAGGTCGAGCCACCACACCGCCATGCGCTCGCCGAAGTGAGGGGACGCGAGCAGCTTGTCGACCAGTTTCTCGTAAGCGTCAGGCGCCTCATCGTTCACGAAAGCTCGCACCTCTTCGGGAGCGGGCGGGAGCCCGGTGAGGTCGAACGAGAGGCGCCGGATCAGCGTGACGCGGTCCGCCTCTTTGGCAGGCGCCACCTGTTCCGCCGCGAGGCGCGCGAGGATGAACTTGTCGATCACGTTTCGTGCCGCGGGGCCAACGTCCGGCACCGCCGGGCGGGTCAGTTGTGCAAACGCCCAGTGACCGGAGTACTTCGCACCCTCCGCGATCCACCGCTTCAGCGTGGCGATCTGCCGTCCGGTGAGCGGCGGCTTCTTCAGCTTCGCCGGCGGCATCCGCAGTTCGTCTTCGGTCGTGCAGATGCGCGTGATGATCTCGCTCGCGTCCGGTTTCCCGGGCACGAACGCCCCGGCCTTCAGCGCCGCCTCGCGGACATCAAGGCGCAAGTTCGCTTTGCGGGTCTTCTCGTCCGGCCCGTGGCACTGAAAGCACTGGTTCGACAGGATAGGGCGAACGTCGCGGGCAAAATCGACCGGCGGCTCTGGGGCGGCGCGGGCGGTTGCTGGGCAAAGGGCGCATGCGAGAAGGAGAAGCGGTCGCATGGGATTTCGTCGGGGCGGGTGGGGCCGGTCGGTGAGTTGGTAGTATACCGGGACGAACCGGACGATTGCAAATACCATCGGTCCGCCTTTTGATTGGAGCACACATGCGCTGCCTCGTTGCTCTTGTCGTCGGCTGCGCGCTCGCGCCCCGCGCGCACGCCCAGCCGTCGGTGCCGGCCGCGGAGCCGTACCGGGCCGCCGTGGCGGAGGCCGAGAAGCTCATCGAGCACGAGGTCGGGGACAAGAAGCTCCCGGCGCTCTCGGTCGCGCTGGTGGACGATCAGAAGGTGGTCTGGGCCGCCGGGTACGGGTTTCAGGACCGCGGGCGTAAAACCCCGGCCACCGCGGAAACCGTGTACCGCGTGGGGTCGGTGTCGAAGCTGTTCACCGATGTCGCGGTGATGCAGTTGGTGGAAGACGGCAAGCTCGACATCGACGCGCCGGTGGCGAAGTATGTCCCCGAGTTCAAGCCGTCTTACAGGGACGGCGAAAAGCCGATCACGCTGCGGATGCTGATGTCGCACCGGTCGGGTCTGATCCGCGAACCACCAACCGGGAACTACTTCGACCCTTCGGAGCCGAGCCTCGAGAAGACGGTACTGAGCATGAACGGCATCGGACTGGTGTACCCGCCGTCGTCGCGCATGAAGTACTCGAACGCGGCCATCGGGGTGGTCGGGTACACGCTCCAGCAGTCGCAAAAGGAGCAGTTCGAGAAGTACGTTCAGCGGCGCGTGATCGACCCGCTGGGGATGAACGCGAGTTCGTTCCTTCCCACCGCCGGGGTCAAAAAAGGGCTCGCGGACGCGGTGATGTGGACGTACCACGGAAAGGAGTTCCCGGCGCCGACCTTCGAGCTGGGCGCGGCCCCCGCGGGGTGCATGTACTCGACCGTTCTGGACCTCGCGAAGTTCCAGTCGTGCCTGTTCGCGGACGGAAAAGTGGCCGATAAGGCGTTCCTGAAGCCCGAGAGCATCAAGGAGATGCTGAGCCCGCAGTTTTCCGAGAACGACGCCCTGCGGCAGTTCGGCCTGGGGTTCGTGCTCGGCGAACTCGACGGTAAGAAGCGTGTGGGGCATGGTGGCGCCATTTACGGTTTCGCGACCGAGTTCGCGCTGCTCCCGGGTGAGAAGCTCGGGGTGGTCGTGGTGTCGTCGCGCGACTCGTCCAACGCTGTCGTCACCCGGATCGCGAACGACCTGCTGCGGCTCGCGGTCGCGGCCAAGGCCGGCAAACCGCTACCGGCGATCGAAACCAGCGAACCGCTGAAGCCCGAAGAGACCCGGGCGCTGGTCGGCCGCTACCGCAGCGGCGACCGGTGGCTCGACCTGTCCGAGTCCTTCGGCCGGCTGTTCGTGGAATCGGGCCGCGGCGGCTCCCGCATCGAACTCCGGAAAGCGCCCGGCGGTCTCGTCGCCGATGACGTGACCGCGTGGGGCGCCCGGTACACCCTTACTGATGGCAAGCTCGCGATCGGGAAGTTTACGTTCGAGAAAGAGAAGCCCCGCGCCGCGGCTCCCGCGGACGCCCCCGGGAAGTTCGCGGGGCTGATCGGCGAGTACGGCTGGGATCACCTGCCGCTCATCATCTACGAGAAAGACGGCCAGCTCCACGCGCTCATCGAGCTGACCGAGATCGACCCGTTGACCCAGGAATCGGACGACGTGTTCGCGTTCCCTCCGGACCGCGGGATGTACTACGGCGAGAAGCTCGTGTTCTCGCGCGACAAGACCGGCCGGGCGACGAAGGTGACGTGCGCGAGCGTGGTCATGGACCGCCGCAAACTGGACGGCGAGAACGGCGAGACGTTCAAGGTGAAGCCGACCAAGCCGCTCGCGGAGGTTCGCAAGGGCGCACTGGCCGCGACACCGCCCGTCGAAAAGGGCGAGTTCCTCAAGCCCGATCTGATCGACCTCGCCACGATCGAGGGCGTGAAGTTCGACATCCGGTACGCGACCGACAACAACTTCCTTAGCGCCCCGTTCTACACGTCGGCGAAGGCGTTCATGCAGAAGCCGGCCGCCGCGGCGCTCGCGCGCGTTCACACGACGCTGAAGGAGCAGGGGTACGGGCTTCTGGTGTTCGACGCGTATCGGCCGTGGCACGTCACGAAGATGTTCTGGGACGCGACACCCGAGAAGTTTCACGGCTTCGTCGCCGACCCGTCGAAGGGCTCGCGCCACAACCGCGGGTGCGCGGTCGATCTTGCCCTGTACGACCTGAAGACCGGCAAGCCGATCGAGGTGGTGAGCGGGTACGACGAGTTCTCCGACCGCGCGTTCCCGGACTACATGGGCGGCACTTCAAAGCAGCGCTGGCACCGCGACCTGTTGCGGCGAGCGATGGAGGCCGAGGGGTTCACGGTGTATGAGGAGGAATGGTGGCACTTCGACTACAAGGACTGGAAGAAGTACCCCATCCTGAACAAGACCTTCGAGGAGCTGACGCGCTGATCGCGCTCGCGGAGCGGTACGAGCCGGCCGCGGACGACCGTTCGAGTTTGCTCCGGCCGCCCCAACGATCGTGCGGCCGCAAACGACACGGCCCCGGGAGGGGATCCCGGGGCCGCGGCGAGTCAGCGGGCTGGCGCCCGCCGATTCGGTCAGTGGATCGCAAGGACGCGCGGTTGCGGCGCGATTTCGAACTCCTGCTCCTCTTCCTCGCGGCCGGGGCGGCGCTCACCGCCCGGCCCACCGGGACCGCGCCCGCCGGGCCTCATACCCGGTTGCCCGCCGGGGCCGCCCGGCCCACGCCCACCCGGGCCGAACCCGCCTGGGGCTCCGAAGCCGAACCCGCCGCGCCCGCCCGGACCCGCCGGGCCGGAGAACCCGCCTCGCCCACCCGGCTCGCCTGGTCCGAAGCCGCCGCGCCCGCCGCGCCCACTCGGTCCCGCGGCCGGGCCACCCGGACCGCGGCCGTGGATCGCCCCGATCAGCTTCCGCGCGGCGACCGCCTTCGCCGGATCGTCCCCGTCGGCCAGCTTCTGCAGCGCCGGCAGGGCCGCCGGCCCGACCGCCACCAGTGCCCCGCGGGCGCTGTCACGCACCGTGTCATGCGGATCGGTAATCTTGCTCAACAGCGTTGCCACCCACGCGTCTACCACCGCGTCGGACTTCGGTGCCGGCCCCTTCGGACCGGACGCGCCTCTCTCGTCACCTTTCCTCTCGAATTTCTTCTCCTCGAATTTCCTCTCCTCGCCCTTCCGGTCGCCTTTCTTGTCGCCCTTCTTGTCTTCACCTTTACCTTTGCCGAACGGCGGTTGCCCCTTACCGAACGCCGGACCGCCCTTGCCGAACGGGGGCTGATTGTCGTCCGCGCCGTCCTGTTGCGCCATCACCACCACCGCCGATCCCGCGATCCCGATCACCAGGACCGCCGGGGCGAACACCTTCGAGAGCCAAAACATGTACGTTCTCCGCAGCGCGGGAGAGGTCTGATCCGGGGCGAAACGGTCGCCCAACGGATCGCGTTCCCTGGCATAATGACAAACGGTGGGCGTTCGGCGTCGCGACCCGTGCTCAGAACCTTTTCATGGGCCGGCCCGCGGTCGCGGCCCTCGGCCGGCGGCGTTTAATTCATGAGACCGACGAGGGCGTGCTGATGGCCGTGGAAGCCGAAAAGGATATTGCGGACCTGCTGGGCCGGGTGCGCGGCGGCGACCAGCCGGCGCTGGCCGAGCTGTTCGCCAAGCACCGCGACAAGCTGCGCCGGATGGTGCAACTGCGGCTGGACCCTCGGCTCACGGGCCGCGTTTCGCCGTCGGACGTGCTGCAAGAGGCGTACATCGACGCGCTGAAGCGCATCGACCACTACTTCGAGAAGCCGGACCAGCCGTTTTTCGGCTGGCTGCGGTTGGTCGTGGGGCAGCGGTTGGCCGATGTCCACCGCGAGCACCTGGCTCAGAAGCGCGACATCGGTCAGGAGGTCTCGATCGACCGCGGCGCGACCGCCGCCGACTCGGCGTGCCTGGCCGCGTGCCTGCTCGGGAACGGGAGCAGCCCGAGCCACGCCGCCGCCCGCACCGAGTCGTTCGCGCGGCTCGAGCAGGCCCTCGCGGCGATGGACCCGCTCGACCGCGAGGTGCTGGCCCTGCGGCACTTCGAGGAGCTGAGCAACACCGAAACGGCCTCCCTACTGGGGGTGCAGCCCGCGGCCGCCAGCAAGCGGTACGTCCGGGCGCTGGCCCGGCTCAAACAGATTCTGGAAACGATCCCCGGGTTCACCGGGTGACGCGCCCCGCTCCGGCCCGCCCGAGACAGGTGCCCCATGCTCTCCGACGACCGCGACCCCGTGGACGTGCTGGCCGAGGAGTTCGCCGACCGGCTCCGGCGGGGCGAGCACCCGTCCGTGAGCGCCTACGCGGCGGCCCACCCCGACCACGCGGAGCAGTTGCGCGAGCTGCTACCCGCGGTCGCACAGATGGAACTGCTCAAGCGGTTCCGCACCCCCGGCGCGGAGCCGTCGCTCCCGGACCGCCTGGGCGACTTCCGCATCGTGCGCGAACTCGGCCGCGGCGGCATGGGGGTGGTGTTCGAGGCGGTTCAAGAATCGCTCGGGCGGCCCGTCGCGCTGAAGGTGCTCGCCCGGCACGCCCAGCTCGACCGGACCCGGCGCGAGCGGTTCGTGCGCGAGGCGCAGGCCGCGGCCAAATTGCACCACACGAACATCGTGCCGGTGTTCGGCGTCGGGGAGCAGGACGGGCTGCCGTACTACGTCATGCAACTGATCCCCGGGTGCGGGCTCCACGCGCTCGTCCGCCTGTGGCGGCGGCAGCTCGGCAGGAGTGCCGAAGCGGCCCGCGAGACGCTCGCGCACGGCCCCGGGACGAAGCCCGCCGCGGCCCCGCCTTACGAGGCCGTTGAGCCGGAGCCGGACGGCCCGAACTACGGCGACTGGCGGTTCGTTGCCGGGGCCGGGCTCCAGGCGGCCGAGGCGCTCGATTACGCCCACCAGCACGGCGTGCTGCACCGCGACGTGAAGCCCGCGAACCTGCTGTTCGACGGCGCGAGCGTGTGGGTCGCGGACTTCGGCCTCGCGAAGCTGATGAACGCCGACGGCCTCACCGCGACCGGCGACATCCTGGGCACGCTCCAGTACGTGCCGCCCGAAGGGCTGAGCGGCCGGTCCGACGACCGCAGCGACGTGTACGGCCTCGGGGCCACGCTGTACGAGCTGCTGACGCTCGAACCGCCCTACTCCGCGGACTCGCCCGCGCGCCTCGTCAAGCAAGTGACTGACGCGGACCCGCCGCCGCCCCGGGCGCTCAACCCCGATATTCCCCGGGACCTGGAAACCATCGTGCTGAAGGCGATGGCCCGCGAGCCGTCGGCCCGGTACCCCAGCGCGCGCGAGCTGGCCGACGACCTCGACGCCTTCCTCAACGACCGGCCCATCAAGGCCCGGCGGCTGTCGCTCCCGGCGCGCGTGTGGCGCGTGTGCCGGCGGAACCCCGCGGTCGCCTCGCTGACGGCCACCACAGTCGCAGCCCTGGCCCTGGCCGCGGTGACCGGGTGGGTCTGGTTCGCGCGCGAAGAGGACCGGCGCAAGGAGGCCGAGGAAGCGCGGGCCAAAGCCGACCGGGCGACCGCCGAGGCCGTCGCGCTTTCGGCTCGGCTCGAGGCGAATTTGAAGCTGTCGCTGGACACGATGGAGAAGGTGTTCGAGGTGGCCAGCGCGAGCGGCCAACCCGGATCGTGGCTGCCCATCCCGCGCGGGCCGATCGGCGGGCGCGGCCCCGAGCACCGCGGGCCGTTCGGCGGGTTCGGGCCGAAGGACGGACCGTTCGGCGGCCCGAAGGACGGGTCCAAAGACGGCCAGGACGGCGGCCCCGGCGGCCCGCACACCGAACTCGCCGCCGACAAGGCCGCGATCCTCGAAGCGGTGCTCGCGTTTTACGACAAGTTCGTGGAGCAGAACCCGCCGACCCCGCGGCTCCAGTTCGAGGCCGCCAAGGCGTCGCGCCGGGTGTGCGAGGCCCATATGTGGCTGCGGCGGCCCGAGAAGGCGGCGGCCGCGTTCGACCGCGCGGTGACGCTCCTGGAGCCGCTCGTCCGAGACAACAAGGACAACGAGGGGATGCGGACCGAACTGGTGATGGCGTACCTGACCGCGCCGCCGGGCGTGTTCCCGCAGGACCCCGAGCGGCCGCTCCGCCGCGCCGCCGAACTGGCCGAAGGGCGCGAGTGGCTGAGTGGGTCGGTGAGGGTGCGGGCCGGCTGGACCGCGGAGCAGGGCGGCAACCGTACCGCGGCTGCGGCGAACTACGATGCAGCGATCGTGTCGTTCACGGACCCCGAGGTGGTCCCGCCGGCGCATGCGCACCTCGAACTAGGGTTCACACGCTATCGACTCGCGAGCGTGCTGTCGGCGCAAGGGAAGTTGTCCCTGGCGCGCAAGACGCTCGAAGAGTCGGTGGAATCGCTCGCCCCACTGGCCGGACCTCCGACGGAGCGCCCGGGCGAGGGACCGCGTCTCCGCCACGAGCGCGAGCTGCTGGCTGCGACCTACGGCGCGTTGGCCGAAGTCTGCGCCCGGCTGAACGACACCCGCGCGTCCTGGAACGCATCCGATAAAGCCACGCAATACGGCGAGTTCGGCGGCTTCGGCGGCATGCGGGGCAAAAAGGACGGCAAGAAGGACTGGCAGCCGCTCAAGAAAAATTAGCCGCCCTCGCGTTGTGTCTGGAGTGTGGCCCGCTCGCTCCGCGAGCGGTGCTTCGCGCGTCAGATCACGGTTACGAATCGCAGCACCGGCCACATCGCAACCGCTCGCGGAGTGAGCGGACCACACCCCAGACACCACACGGGTTCCGCGCGAACCGCGTCAATCGTCCTTCGCGGGCGGGATCGGGTCGACCGGCTTTACCGCCTTCGGTTCGACCGGCGCGGGCGCCTCGGCCTTCCCGTCCTTCTCGTCCTTCGGAGCCGGCGCGTCGAACGCAGCCAGGTACGCCGAGAAGCCCTTGTAGCTGTCGAGCGGGTAATCCTCCTGCTTCTTGCCCGGCGCGTGGCACGTCGCGCACCGGTTGTCGATCAGCGTCTTGATCTTCACCTTACCGTCTTTCACGAAGTCCGGCGTGACGGCCTTGTCGCCCCCGCCCGGGAACTCGAACGTGTCGGCCTCGTAGCTGCTCTTGCGCACCGCGTCCGGGCTGCGCGCCCACGCGACCAGCGCATTAAGGTCGCTCTGGCGCTGGGCCTTGAGCTTGTCCTGCTCGGCCGGCGAGCCGCTCTTCATCGCGTCCGCGTACTTCTTTTCCTTGTCGAAGAACGCGCGGATCATGCCGCCGTCTTCCCCCCCCGCGAACTTCAGCTCGGTCAGCGGAACCGGCTTGCCCGCGGGATCGAGCGGCCGCGTCAACAGCCGGTCGATTTCGTTGATCGGCTTCTTGGGCGTGACCACCACCGGAACAAAAGGTTCCTTCTTGTCTTCCATCTTCTTGTCCTCAGGCTTCTTGACCTCGGGCTTCTTGATCTCGGGCTTGCCCGCGTCCGGTTCCGGGTCCGCGGCCTGCTTGTCCTCGACCTTCGGCTTCGGCAGGGCGGGCACGAGCAACTTCGTCACGAACGCCCCGCCCGCGACCGCGCCCACCACGAACAGCAGCCCGATCACCACCCGCCCCTTGAGCCCGTACATGGTGAACAGGCTGCCGGCGATGTGGACGAACAGCCCGACGGCGGCGAGGAACCCGGTGAGGATCACGGCCATCGCGAAGAACGGCCCGTACTCGTCGCACAGCCGGGCGAGCCACCACATCGACACGTCCGCGAACACCATGACCACGACCCACGGCCCGCCGATCACGCGCATCCACGCCGGCCAACTGCTCAGCGCGAAGATCAGCCCCGTGAGCGAGAACAGCACCGCGAAGCTCAGCAGGTGGGCGTGGGTCGATTGCGTCAGCTTGCTGATGCTGATCGGCTCCTCGACCTTGATGTAGCCGTACTTGTCGGGCTGCGGCGGGGGCGGCGGGGGCGGAACGAACTTCATCAGCCCCGCGTAGCTGTCGAGCGCCGGCTCCTCCTTCTCGCCGCCCTTCGAGTGGCACGTCACGCACCGGGAGTCGATCAGCGTCTTGATCTTGACCGCGTCGCCGTCCTTCAGCCCCGCGGTCAGGGCCTTCGGCGTCTTGCCGGCGGGCGGCACGAACTTGTCGGCCTCGTAGGCCGCCTTACGCTCCGCGTCCGGCGTGCGGATCCACTGCACGAGCACCCGCTGCTCGCCCTTGCGCTCGGCCCGCACCTCGGCCTCCGGGCGCGCCTTGACGTGCTCCGAGAACTTGAGGTGCTTCGGCCCGCGGTCGTGCGCGGTGAACGCGCCGGCCATCGTGCTGCCGTTGATCTCTTCCGTCTGGGCGACGATCAGCGCCTCGAGCCGGGATGCCGGTGACTCCGGGGGCGGCGCGTTGGGGTCGAACTTCTTCTTGCCGGTGAACTTCAGCACCACGTCCTCGGGCGTGGGCATCGGCTTGCCGGACTTCGAGTCCTGGATGTGCAGTTGCAGCACCGCCGACGAGTACCCGGCGCCCACCGCGAGCAGGAACACGGTCGCCACCACCTTGACGGGCAGGGGCAGGTCACGGAGCGTGTAACTCATTGGGAACTCCAGAAGGAGTTGTGGTAGGTCTCGTTATCGAGCGTCACCCGGCCGTAACAGGAGTCCGGTCGGGGCGGGAACCGCCAACCGGTCGGTCGGCACACCCGGCATTTCCCACCCCTAATTTCCCGATTCGGCACTTCCAGAAGTTTTCGCTTCCCGCATCCGTGCCGGGCGGAGCATTGGCAACGGGCACCGAACCGCGAAGCACGCTCGTTGGCGCCGATTAACTGCGTTGCAAACGCTGCCGTTGCAAATACTTACAGTCGTTATTCGGCGTGCGGCCGGACCCGCTCCCGGTCGCATTCGACCCGACCGCGGTGCCCGGAACGCACGATTCGCGTGGTAGCGACCACCCAGCGAACCGCCAGCGAATGGGTAGTCCACGGCCAGCAGATGTCCCGTCGCGGCCCCATTGGCTACCGGCGGTGTCGCGCTGTAACCCCCGTTACAGCGCGGGCGAGCAAGCCGCACGCCTTACTGGCCCGCCAGGACGGCTTCGGCCGCGGCGAGCACCTCCTCGCGGGCCTCCGCGAGCGGCTTCCCGAGCCGGGCGCCGCTCGCGAGCTTGTGCCCGCCGCCGCCCCACTTCTCGGCGAGCTTGGACACGTCGGCGGCCCGCGACCGGAAGCTCACCTTCGTCCCGCCGCCGGGCTGCTCGATGAACACCAGCGCCAGCTCCACGCCCTCCACCGAGCGCGGGTAGTTGATCAGGTCTTCCGTGTCGCCCGGGACGGACCCGGTTTTCTCGTAGTCGGCCAGCGCGATCTCGGTGAACCCGATCTTCCCGTTCGCCCGCACCCCGAGCCGCTCCAGGGCCACCGCGGTGAGCTTGAACCGGGCCAGCGAGGCCGCCTCGTACAACTGCTCGTACAGGGCCGTCGGGTTCGCCCCGGCCGCGACCAGTTCGCCGCATAGCGCGAAGGTCTGCGCCGTCGCGTTCGGGTGCCGGAACCAGCCCGTGTCGGTCGCCACCGCCATGAACAGGTGGTTCGCCGCCGCCGCGCTCAGCGGGGCGCCCAGGGCGCGGATCAGCTCGTAGGCGAGCCGACCGGCGGCCTCCGCGGTGGTGTCCACCAGTTGGAGCCCGCCCAGGTCGTCCTGCGTGCGGTGGTGGTCCACGACCGCACGCGGCAGCGGCGACTTCCGCAACCAGTCGCCGAAATCGCCGAGCTGGTTCCACGTCCCGGTGTCGAGGATCACCACGCAGTCCCGGTCCGTGAACGCGGCCGGCTTGAAGTCCTCAATGACCGCCCGCTTGGGGTCGAGGAACTCGTACCGCGGGAGCAGCTTGCTGGCGATCGCCACGCGGGGGTACTTTCCGATGGCAGCGAGCGCGTCGCGGAGCGCCAACTGCGCGCCCATCCCGTCGGCGTCCGGGCGCACGTGGGTCATCAGGAGCGGGCGGTCGTGACGGCGCAGGAGGTCAACCAGCGGGGACCAGTCGAGCGGCATGTAATGCGTTCCAATGGCGAGATAGGTGAATTGTAACCGGCCCACCGCATCCGGAAACGAGAATTCGGGCGCCGCGCCGGCGGAAGTGACCGCGCGAGCCGGAACGGGACACCGCCCCGAAATTCGCCAGTCTTTCCGAACCGAGTGAAAGTTGGGCTTGTCGCTTATTTCACAAGTGGTTACTATTTACCGGACGGACCAATCCGTTAAATATCTAAAATCAGTGAAACGCCGTATGAGTGTCACTGAGAACCGGAAGCCCGGGCGCCCGCGCGACCCCGATCTGGAGGCGCGGCGCAAGGCCCAGATCCTGGACACCGCCGCCCGCGTGTTCGCCACCTTCGGGTTCGCGAACACGCAGGTGCAGACCATCGCCAACCACCTCGGGGTCGGGAACGGGACCGTGTACCGGTACTTCCCGACCAAGGAGCAACTGTTCCTCAGCGCCGTCGAGCGCGGGCTGAAGGAGCTGGAAGCCGAGATGGACGGCGTGCTGGCGCAGCCCCACCAAGGGGCCGACCTGATCCGCGCCGCGGTGCGGGCGTACCTGGGGTTCTTCCACCGGCGGCCCGAGATGGCGGAGCTGTTCATCCAGGAGCGGGCCGCGTTCCCGCACCACCACCGGCCGCTCTACTTCGTCACCAAGAACGCCGAGGCCGAGTGCAAGCACGAGGCGTTCTTCAACCACCTCGTGAGCGCCGGCGCGATCCGGGCGGTGCCGCGGGAGCGGTTCTTTAACGTGCTGGGCGATCTGCTGTACGGCACCATCCTCACCAACCTGCTGACCGGCCGCCCGAGCGACCCGGACGCGCAGGCCGCGGACGTGCTCGATGTGGTGCTGAACGGTGTTCTTGCGGCAAAGGAGACGCGATGAGCGCAGAACCGACACCCCTCGAAGGCACCCAAAGCAACCCACCCCCCGGCCCCCGCGCCGCGCTCGCCGGCCCTGTCAGCGGAGCTTCCGCGGGCCGGCGGGCAGGGAGGGGGGGGGCGGCGGATGCCCCTCGCACGCTCGATTCGCAAGGCGTTTCGGGAGTGCCTTCTCTCCCCCTTCCCTTCAGGGAGGGGGGCCGGGGGAGTCGGTTGGTACCGCTCCTGCTCCTCGCCCTCCTGTTCCCCGCGTGCGCGCCGAAGCCGCCCGCGACCACCGCGGACGCCGCCGCGAAGGTGGTCCCGGTGACGGTCGCCGAGGCGAAGGCGATGAAGCTGCGGCGCACGGTCCCGGTGTCCGGCACGCTGTACCCCTACGAGGACGTGATGCTCGCGCCGAAGGTCGGCGGGCGGGTGCTGCGCGCGTACCACGACGTGGGCGCGCGGGTCCGCCCCGGCGAGCTGCTCATGGAACTCGACCCCACGGAGTTCCGCCTCGCGGTCGACCAGGCCCGGCCCGCGTTCGAGGGCGAGCTGCGCAAGCTGAAACTGGCCGCGCTGCCCGCCTCCGACGCCGAGTTCGAGCCGCTGATCGCCAAGGTGGACGCGGTGGCCGAGGCGAAGGCCAACGCCGACTTCGCGGACTCCGAGCTGAAGCGGGTCGAGAAGGAGGTCGCGGGCGGGGTCGGGTCGCGCCAGGCGCTCGACTCCGCGATCAACCGCGTGGCGGTCGCGCGGACCCGGGTGCTGGTGGCGGAGACCGAGGCCCGGGTGACGCTCGCCAACGCCCGCCGGCTCAAGGCCGCGCTCGAGGACGCCGAGCGCAAGCTCGCGGACACGAAGCTGTGCGCCCCGAACCCGCCCGAGTGGAACGACTGGGTGCAGCAGCTCGGCACGACCGCGACCCCGCTGTCCTACGCCGTGGCCCAGCGGATGGTCACGCCCGGCTCGTCGGTCGAGTCGATGCCGCTGACCAACTGCTTCCGGCTGGTGATCGACCACGCGCTGAAGTTCGGGGTCGCGGTGCCCGAGAAGCACGCGCCGGACGTGCTGGTGAACCAGCAGGTGGAGCTGAGCGTGCTGGCCCACCCGGGGCACCTGTTCAACGGGTTCGTGGCCCGGATCAGCCCCACCATCGACCCGACCAGCCGCACCTTCGGGGTGGTGATCGGGGTGCGCAACGGGGACGGCCGGCTGAAGGCCGGCGGGTTCGCGACCGGGGAGGTGGTGGTCGGCTCCGACGCGGTGACCACGGTGCCGCCGGAGGCGCTGGTGTCGTTCGCCGGGGTGAACAAGGTGTTCGTGGTCGAGGGCGACAAGGCCCGCGCGGTCGAGGTGACGGTGGGCACGCGCGACAAGGCGTGGCTGGAGGTGGCCGGCGTGCCCGCGGGCGCGAAGGTGGTCACGAGCGGGCAGTCGCAACTGGTGGACGGCGCCCCCGTCCGGATCAAGTAGTCCCAGGTCGTCAGGTCGCAAGTCCCAAGTCAATAACAGGGAGCACCGATGGCGGCCATTGGCGAGCGGTCCCAGGTCGTCAGGTCGCAAGTCCCAAGTCAGTAACAGGGGAGCACCGATGGCGGCCATTCGACGGTTCGAGGACATTGAAGCCTGGAAGCGGGCGCGCGTCCTGACCAACTTAGTGTTTCAGATCACGGGCGGGGCGGCCTTCGACCGCGATTACGGGTTCCGGCGTCAGATGCGGGACGCGGCGCTGTCGGTGATGTCGAACATCGCTGAGGGGTACGAACGAGACAGCGGCGACAAAGACTTTCGGCACTTCCTTTCCATCGCGAAAGGTTCGGCCGGGGAGGTCCGAAGCCAGCTTTACGCGGCGCTAGACAACAATTTCATTTCTCAAACGCAGTTCGACGAGGCGTCGGCACTCACGACCGAGGTATGCCGGATGCTTCAGCGGTTCATGTCGTACTTGTCGGGCGAGTGAGCCCCACCGCCCCGTCAGTGTCTTCGATTTGTGACTTGGGACTGGTGGACCTCAGACGGAACCGATTGATCCCGGCCGCCCCGTCGGTGTCTTCGACTTGTGACTTGAGACTTGTGGACCTGAGACCCAAATCATGGCCATCTGGGACATCTGCATCCGCCGCCCGGTGTTCACCACCATGCTCGTGCTCGGGCCGGTGGTGCTCGGGATGGCGTCCTACGGGCGGCTCGGGGTCGAGCTGTTCCCCAACGTGGACGTGCCCGTCGTGGTGGTCACCACCACGCTCCGCGGCGCCGGCGTCGAGGAGATGGAGTCGAGCGTCACCCGCCCGGTCGAGGAGGCGGTGAACACCGTCTCGGGCATCGACGAGCTGCGCTCCACCACCAAGGAGGGCGTGTCCAGCGTCGTCATCGGGTTCAAGCTGGAGCGGAACGGCGACATCGCGGCCCAGGACGTGCGCGACCGCATCTCCACGCTGCTCCCGCGGCTCCCCTACGGCACCGACGCGCCGGTGGTCGAGAAGTTCAACCTGGACGCGGCCCCGGTCGTGACGGTGGTGGTGTCCGGCGGGCCGGGGCGCAAGCTGCGCGAGGTCACCGAGATCGCCAAGAAGCAGATCAAGGAGGACCTGGAAGGGGTGACCGGGGTCGGGTCCGTGGTGCTGGTCGGCGGCGAGCAGCGGGCGGTGAACGTGACGCTGCGGCCCGAGCGGCTCCGCGCGCTGAGCCCGCCCCTGTCCCCCGAGGACGTGCGGCGGGCGCTGGCGGCGCAGAACATCGAGCTGCCGGGCGGGAAGGTGGACGGCGGCGCCCAGGAGCGCGGGCTGCGCGTGGTGGGCCGCATCCAGACCCCGGCGGACTTCGAGAACGTCATCATCGAGACCCGCACCGACGAGAACGGGCTCAAGTACGCGGTCCGCGTGAAGGACGTGGCGGACGTCACCGACGACATCGAGGAGCCCCGCGGGAAGTCGCGCCTGGACGGCAACGTCGCGGTCAGCCTCGTCATCCAGAAGCAGTCCGGCGGGAACACGGTGGCGGTCGCGGACCGGGTGAAGGAGCGGCTCGCCAAGATCCAGTCGGGGCTCCCGGCCGACATCAAGACCGAGATCATCCGCGACCAGAGCAAGTTCATCAAGGGGTCCATCGAGGAGGTGAAGTTCCACCTCGTGCTGGCCGCGGTGCTGGTGATCGCGACCATCTTCATCTTCCTCCGCGACTGGCGGGCCACGCTGATCGCCGCGACCGCGGTGCCGACCAGCATCGTGGGCACGTTCGCGTTCATGGACGTGATGGGGTTCTCGCTCAACAACATGACCCTGCTCGGGCTGATCCTGGCGGTCGGGATCGTGATCGACGACGCGGTGGTGGTGCTGGAGAACGTGTTCCGGTACACGGAGGAGTACGGGCTCAGCGGGTGGGACGCGGCCAGCAAGGCGACCAAGGAAATCGCGCTGGCGGTGGTGGCGACGACGCTGTCGCTGGTGGTGATCTTCGCGCCGATCGCGTTCATGTCCGGCCAGGTGGGGCGGTTCTTCAACAGCTTCGGGTTCGTGGTCGCGTTTGCGATCATGATGAGCATGGCGGTCAGCTTCACGCTCACTCCGATGCTGTGCGCCCGGCTGCTGCGGGGACCGACCCCCCCGGCCCCCCTCCCTGAAGGGAAGGGGGAGAAAGAACCTTCGCGCGCCGATCACGAACCCGGCGCGCACACCGCGAGCGAATCGGACTCCCCCACTCCCTTCAGGGAGGGGACGGGGGTAGGTTCCTCCCACGCCCACTCGTCCGGCTGGCTCACGCGGTGGTACGTCGGCACCCTCGCCTGGTCCCTGCGGCACCGGTGGGTGATCGTGCTCGCCACGGTCATCACGTTCCTCAGCACGCCGGTGCTGTTCGTGCTCGTCGGCACCGACTTCGTGCCGAAGGACGACCAGAGCGAGTTCGAGGTCGCCATCACCCTGAAGGAGGGCTCGACGCTCGCCACCGCCGAGGCGCAGTGCGCGGAGCTGGAAGAGAAACTCAAGAAGGTGCGCGGGGTGACCAACGTGTTCACCGTGATCGGCCCCACCGACGGGCGCGCGCCGAAGGGGCAGGGGGACGTGACGCAGGTCAACATCTACTGCCGGATGAGCGACATCTCGCTGCGCGACTTCGCGCAGCGCGACGCGATGGCCGACGCCCGCGTGGTGCTGGCCGACTACCCCGACCTGCGCACCTCCGTGCAGGACGTGAAGCTGATCAGCTCGAGCGCGTTCAAGAACGCGCAACTGGACCTCAGCATCCGCGGCCCCGACGGCGACAAGCTCGACCGGTACGCGGCCGAGATCATGAAGAAGATGAAGGCGAACCCGAAGTTCACCGACGTGGACACCAACGCCGCGGCCCGCAGCCCGGAGCTGCAGGTGCGCATCGACCGCCAGCGGGCGGCGGACCAGAAGGTGAACGTGCAGGGCGTGGCCACCGCGCTCAGCCTGCTGGTGGGCGGCGAACCGGTCACGAAGTACAAGGAGGGCTCGGACCAGTACGACGTGTGGCTCCGCGCCGCGCTCCCGAGCCGCGACCGGTCCGCCACGATCGACCAGTTGCTCGTGCCCGACACGAAGGGGCAGATGGTGGAGCTGCGCACCCTCGCCCGGCTCGCCGACGAGCGCGGGCCGGCGACCATCGAGCGGTACAACCGGCAGCGGCAGATCGGCGTGCAGTGCAACTTCGCGCCCGGGGTGGCGCTCGGCAACGTGCTGCCGGAGGTGGAGGGGTACGTGAAGGAGCTGGACCTGCCGCCGGAGTACCGGTACGAGTTCCTCGGCGAGGCCAAGCTGATGGCCGACTCCAACGCCAACTTCCTGCTCGCGTTCTTCCTGGCGTTCGTGTTCATGTACATGATCCTGGCGGCGCAGTTCGAGAGCCTCGTCCACCCGATCACGATCCTGATGGCCGTGCCGCTGACGCTGCCGTTCGCGCTGATCTCGCTGATGCTGCTGCGCACGCCCCTGGACATCTACGCGATGATCGGGCTGTTCATGCTGTTCGGCATCGTGAAGAAGAACGGCATCTTGCAGGTGGACTACACGAACGTGCTGATCGCGAAGGGGCTCCCGCGCGACGAGGCGATCCTCCGTGCGAACGAGGCCCGGTTCCGGCCGATCCTCATGACGACCGTGATGCTGGTGGCGGCGATGATCCCCATCGCGACCGGGAGCGGCCCCGGGGCCGGCGCCCGGGCCAGCATGGCGAAGGTGATCCTCGGCGGGCAACTCCTGTCGCTGCTGCTGTCGCTCCTGGTGACGCCGGTGGCGTACTCGATCTGGGACGACATGATGAACCGCGGGAAGCGGGTGGCGGCGTGGATCGACCGGCGGCGCACGCGGCCGGCCCCGGCGGCAATCGCGATGGCGGAACCGGTCGCGGAGCACGCGGCGGCCGAAACGGTTCAGGAAGTGCCGGTGTTCCGGGAGGCCGAATCGGACGCCGCCCCGACCGGGTCGTAACCCGGCGTTGTTGTCTGCTTTCCCCGGGCAGTAGACTGGATCGTCTGCCCGGAGGAGAGGGATGCCGCTGCACGACTGGACCCGCGTCGAAGCTTACGCATATCACGACTTCCGCATCGGTTGGCTGGTCGCGATCCGCCGCGTACTGAACGACGGCGCCCTCCCGCCCGGTTACTACGCCCGCGCCGAACAGACGCTCCGCACGATGGGGCCGGACGTACTCACCCTTCAGTCGAAAGAGCCGGACACAACGCGCCCCGGCGGGACCGTGCTAACGGTCCCCGCCGCCCCGCCCCGCGTCGCCATTGCGGCCACCGGCGCGCCGCGCGTGCCCGCGTTCGCGCAGAAGCGGCTCGCGATCCGCCACTCCAGCGACGACCGGCTCGTCGCCATCGTGGAGCTGGTTTCGCCGGGCAACACGTCGTCCGCCCAACCCCTGCGCGAGTTCGTGAAGAAGGTGGTGACGGCCGTGGACGCGGGCATCCACGCGCTGGTGATCGATCCGTTCCCGCCGGGCAAGCGAGACCCGAACGGGCTCCACGGCGTGATCTGGCCGCGGCTCGGCGGTGCCCCGTACACGCGACCGGACGACAAGCCGCTGGCGCTCGCCGCGTATGAGTCCGGCGACGCCGCGGGCAGCCCGCACCGGTGCTACGTTCAGCCGCTGGCGGTCGGCGACCCGCTCCCGGACATGCCCCTGTTCCTGCGGCCGGACGAGTACGTTTACGCGCCGCTCGAGCGCGCGTACCAAGCGGCTTACGCCGACGTGCTCCCGCAAGACCGTGCGAAGCTGGAACCGCGGTGACGGAACGGTCCGCAACTTCGCCCCACCTCCCGAACGTCGCCGGTACGGGAACCGCTTTCGCCTTCGGAGCGTTCCCGGCGGGCGCCTTGTCCGGGCGACCGACGTTCTCGCAACGTCTTCATTTCAGCCGGGTGCCGTGAGACTACAGCGGGAAAAGAGCCTTCCTGGCTCGGGCCGGCCCACCTCATTGACAGGTACCTTGCGTGACATTATAGTGACCGCATGGACGCGGGCTTTCTGGCCAACTGGACCACGCAAATGCGCAAGGGGCTGCTGGAACTGTGCGTTCTGGCCACCCTCAAAGGCGACCGGGTGTACGGGTACGACATCGTCAAGCGGCTGTCCGCGGTGGACGGGCTCGTGATCGGCGAGGGGACCATTTACCCGATCCTGAGCCGGTTCAAGAAGGAAGGGCTGGTGGACGCGACGCTGGCCGAGTCGCCCGAGGGGCCGGCGCGCAAGTACTACCGGCTCACCGCCCGCGGCCAGGAGATGCTCGCCCGGATGCTGGCGGCGTGGGCCGAGGTCCGAACCGGTATCGACACGGTGACCGCAACGGAGCCATTGCCATGACCTTGACGCCGGCCGATCTGGACCTGTCGCCGCCCGCCGCGGCGCGGCTGGAAGAGTACCTCGGGCAGGTGCGCGGGGCGCTGGCCGGGGCGCCGGACGTGAGCGCCGGCGACATCGAGTCCGACCTCCGCGAGCACGTCGCGAACGAACTGAGCGCGGCCCCGAAGCCGGTCGCGCTCGCGGCGCTGAGCGCGGTCCTCGAACAACTCGGCCCGCCGGCGCAATGGGGCGCGGCCCCGGACCCGGCGGCGTTCCACGGGGTCCGGCACCTGCTCCGCGAGCACCTCCGGGGGGCGCGAACCGCCGCCGCGGCGGGCGCCCGGCGGGTCCGGCTCACGCTGTGGAGCGGGCCGGAGGACTGGCGCCTCGCGTACCTGTCGTTCGGGGTGCTCGCGGTCGGGCTGGTCACGATGGTCGTGTTCCCGCTGGCGCTGCTCCTGAGTTACCTGCTCTCGCGCGCCGGGATCGCGCACGCCCGCGAGCGCGGCATCGACCTCGGCGCCGGGCGGAAGTGGCTGCTGTACCCGCCGGTGGTGCTGGTGAGCGCGACGCTGCTGCTCGCGGCGGTGATGTGGCCGGTCGCCCTCGGGCTGGTGGCCGGCGCGCAGGTCGAACAGGCGCAGTGGCGACTCGCCCAGTCTTACGAGCCCCACGCGCTCCCGTCGCTGGAGGAGTTGCGGGCACCGCCCTCGGACCGCTGGCTCACGAGCGCGTCGCGGCAACAGAAGGAGGACCGCAAGTTACTGATGATGATACCCGTCGCGCCGGACCTGGCACAAATCGCGGCGGGGCTGTTCGCCGGGGCCGGTGCTGCCGCGTTCTGGTGGATGGTCCTGGGCGCGGCGGGCGCGAACTTCCCGGGCGCGGTGCGGGCGACGTTCTTCCCGCTGTGCAACCGGTTCGAGCCCCATCACGGGACCTGGCTCGCGGTCGTGTGCTTCCTGCTCCTGCTCCCCTGGCTCGCCGCGGCGCGCGAGTTCGTCGCGGCGCTGCTGTGAGCGGCCCCGATCCCGGAGACCAAATCACGCGGCTCAATGTCGAGAGCCTGATTCACGGTCCGGCTGGTGGTGCCGGTGCCACAAAGACAAAACTCAAAACGGACACCAACAGCCGGCTTGTGTATGAGAGCCCGCGCCAACCCGTCCGCGTTCACCCGCACGTCCCGCCCGAGGTGCGGCGGGCGCTCGCCGAAGGAACCACGGCCACGTCCCCGGCATCCGTGGAGGCGCTTGTGACCGTCACACCGGCCGCCGATGGCGTTATTGCGCGGCCCTGTTGGGTGGCAAGAGGGGGATCGAGAGGCGGAGCGGGGAACCGGTACCGCGAGTTCCTGGCGGGGCGGCTGTGGAACAGTTGGTGCACTTGGCCGCGTATCCGGCCCCGCACCCGACGCATCTGCATCACGCCGACCGACTGGGGCAAGGGCGAAGCATCGGCAGCGGGTGCGTCGAAGGGGCCATCAAGCACGTCGTGAACCGGCGGCTCAAGCGCACCGGGGCTCGGTGGAAGGCCGCGCACGTCGGACCGCTGGTCGAACTCGGGGGCCTCGTCGAAACGCCCGAATGGAAGGACCTTTGGACCGCCGCGTAGGAAATCGCGTGCCTCAACCGATGTGCCAACATCCACAGACACACCCTCCCGCGCGTCGCGGTTGACACGGCTTCCGCAGAAGTGGTAGAACCCCCCGTCTGTTGCACCGAAGGACCGACCCCGAACGCAGGAAGCGCTCATGTCGCAGGTGCTCATCGCACCGCCCGAACCCCGCGTCGCCCGCCCGGCCGTGCCGGACGTGTCGGTGTGCATCGCCAACTGGAATTGCGTCGAACTGCTCCGGCGCTGCCTTCAGTCGCTGTTCGAACAGGACCAGGGCGCCCGGTTCGAGGTGATTATTGCCGACAACGCGTCCACCGACGGGGCGGCCGACATGGTCGTCGCCGAGTTCCCGGACGTGGTCCTCATTCGGAACGCCGAGAACTACGGCTTCGCGCGCGCCAGCAACCAGGCCGCCGCGGTCGCGACCGGCCGGTTCCTGTTCTTCCTGAACAACGACACCCTCGTCCCCGAGCGCACGCTCCGGCGGTTCCTGGACCTCGCGGAGGCGAACCCCGGGGCGGGCATGTTCGGCCCGCGGCTGCGCGGCGCCGACGGCGAGGTCCAGATCTCGTACCGGCGCCGCCCCACGCTCGCCGCGCTGCTGCACCGGATCACGCTGTTGCGCTGGACCGGGCTGTTCCGCCGCGCGTACTACGAGTACCGCCGCGACACGTTCGACCCGATGACCGCGCGCGAGGTCGAGGTGCTGATGGGGGCCGCGGTGTTCCTGTCCCGCACGGTGTTCGACCGGGTCGGGCGGTGGGACGAGGCCTACTGGTTCGGGGTCGAGGACATCGACCTGTCCACGCAGGTGAGCCGGTTCGGGCCGGTGCTGTACGCCGCGAGCGTGGAGGTCGTCCACTACGGGCGCGCGGCGGGCCGCACCAACATCAACTTCGCGGCCCCGAACGTGGCGATCGGCTACGTGCACTACTTCCGCAAGTGCGGCGCCGGCCCGCTCGCGCTCTTCGCGTACAAGGCCCTGGTGACCGTCGACGCCCCGCTTCAACTCACCCAGAAGCTCGTCGAGGCGGTCTGGCGGCGGGCGACCGGGCAGCGGGCGAAGGCGCACAACAGCTTGGTCGCGGCCCGCGGGCTGTGGGCGTTCCTGCGCCGCGAGCTGCTCCGTTTTTGGAAGGCGTGACATGCGTACCCGCGACCTGCTGCGGTTCGTCCCCGGGCTGTCGAAGCTCGCCCACGCGCTGACCGCCCGGGAGCGGGAGAACCGGTTACTCACCGAAGAGTGCTGGCGGCTCGCGGGCGAGAACCACCGGCTGAAGGCCCGCGCCGGCAACCGCCGCCCGGGCCACACCGAACCGGGCGCGGCGCCCCCGCTCCCGCCCGAGGTGCTGCGGCTGATGGTCGCGGGGACCGGCGACGCGGATTGGTTCCTCACCGCCGGGAAACTCGCCGCCGACGCGCTCGCGGCGCTGCTGGCGCGCAACGGCGTGGCGCTTGGGGACTGCGAGGCGGTGCTCGACTTCGGGTGCGGGTGCGGGCGCGTGCTCCGGCACCTGACGCACCTGCCCGCGGCGCTGCACGGGTGCGACTCGAACCCGGTGGGCGTGGAGTGGTGCGCGGAGCACCTCCCGACCGCCCGGTTCGCGGTGAACGCGCTGGAATCGGCGCTCGACTACGACGCCGGCTCGTTCGATGTCGCCTACGCGTTCTCGGTGCTGACGCACCTGCCGCAGCCGCTTCAGTTCCACTGGATGCGCGAGCTGCGCCGCGTGCTGAAGCCGGGCGGGGTGCTGGTGCTCTCGCTGCACGGCGACGCGCTGGTCGGGAAGTTGAACCGGGCCGAACGCGCCGACTACCGGGCGGGGCGGCTGGTGGTGCGCTCCGGGGAACTGGCGGGAACGAACCACTGCGCCGTGTTCCACCCGCCGGCGTTCGTGCGCGGGGTGCTGGCCGACGGGTTCGAGGTGCTGGAACACGCCCGCGAGGGCGCGAAGGGGAACCCGCCGCAAGACGCGTGGGTGCTACGCCGGAAGTGACGGCCGGAAATCGGGCCGAGAGCGGTAAAGATGGGCGGCCGGCGGGCGTATAACTCGGTGCCCGGCCGCACCGGCCGGCTCACGACCCCCGGGGCGGTCCCGATGGCGCCGTTACTGCGAATTCTCTGCACGCTCTTGCTCGGGCTGCTCCTGGCGGCCGCGCCGGCACCGGCGTTCGGCGGCGAGTCCGACGGTGCCGAGCCGCAAGAGGTGACCCGGCCGGACGCGCCGGCCGTTTCGGCGGCCGTGCGTCACGTCGCGCGGCCCCGTGCGATCGTCCCGCTCCCCCTCCTCACGGTACGGCCGCCGGCCGACCGATCCGATAACGAACCCGTCCGTACACACGCCCGCCACTGCGTCTGGCGCGAGTAGCGTTCGCCCCCACCCCCGCTCTATTCGTTATGACCCGAACTCTTACCCGCGCACCGCCGGCGCGTGTCGCGCTGGTGTGCGCCCCACACCAGGAACAATACCCATGCGCAAATACGACCGCCGCTACGTTAACCGAATGACGCGATCCGATGCCGCCCGGTCGCTCCTGCCGAACCCGCTCACCCGGGTCGAGTTGCCGCCGGCGCCCCCACAAACGCGTGTGTCGGGCGTCACAGGGCCGCTCAACACGAGCCACCCGCCCGGCGCCGGTTCGACCCCCGCTCGCTGAGCCCGGCGTCACGGGGCTCCTGCACCGGTCCCCGCCGGTTCGGGAGCCCCGCCGACCGTCGGGCCGCGCCCCGGAGCCGCGGCCCACGCCGCGAGGTAAGCCCCCAACACCGGGGCTTCGGCGACTTTCGTGCTAAGAAGCGCCTTCGCGCCGGCGACCAGCGCGGCCTCTTGGTCGGAGGTGATGTCGCCGGTCATCACGCGGGTGCGGAGGAACACGAAGTAGGTGTCGAGGGCGTCGCACAGGCACCGGTCGTTGATCTCGGCGATTCCGCCGGCCGGAACCGAGAACAGGCGCCCCGGCGTACCGATCAGCTTCGCCAGCACGTCGAGCCCGCCGGCCAGTTTGTACGCGCCGGAGTTGGTGAGCCAGTCCGACAGGTCGATCGGCCCCCGGTACCGGTCGCGCGCGAGGTAGTAGTCGCGGGCCTGGATTCCGTACCGGAACGCCGCCAACTCCAACAGGGGCAAATCGAACGCCCGGCCGTTGAACGTGACGAGCCTGGCGTTGTAATGCGTCACCCCGAACCAGAACTGGTTCACGATCTCCCGCGGCCGGAAGTGCGGCGCGTCGAGACACTTGAAGTTGAGCAGGGTGAAATCCGGGGCCACCCGGAGCACGCACACCGCAACCGGCGCCTGGAAGCTCACCGGGATGGGTTCGTTCGCTTCCTGGGCGCGCCGGAGGGCGTCTTCGGGCGCGAGGTCTTCGCCGGGGTGCCGTACCGACGCGAGCAGTTTCCCGTCGGGCACGCTCGCCCCGGCTATCACCAGGAACGCCGTGCGCGTGCCTGCTTCCGGGACCGTCGGGCGCAGGTTGGTTTCGGCCAGCGTCATAATGGTCACACCTCGACAGCAGTTCACATTGTACTGTCGTCCGAATCGGCGGACCGGTCAACGCGCCGGGGTGTAAAGGGGGCCGGCACTTTCGGTACGCGCGGCGGCGCGTGCCGAAAGTGCCGGCGGTGCAAGCTATGCTGGTAGTGCGGGGCGGGATTCGGTCTTGCCCGCCACGCACCACGTGGGCACACTACCGCGCCCGTACCCCCTGAGCAGTGGCCGTTTAAGGAAAGGCCCGCCATGACGCTGGACCAGATCAACGCGCGGCGGATCGCGATCATCAAACCCAGCGCACTGGGCGACATCGTTCACGCGCTTCCGGTTTTAACGGCCCTCCGCAGCCGGTTCCCGGCGGCGCGCATCACCTGGGTCGTGAACGCGAGTCTCGAGCCGCTCATCGCCGGCCACCCGGACCTGACCGACACGCTCCCGTTCGATCGGGGGGCGTTCAAGGGGCTCCGCGGCGGGCTCGCGGCCGCGTGGGGCTTCGCCGCGGAACTCCGCCGCCGGCAGTTCGACCTCGTTATCGACATGCAGGGGCTGTTCCGCAGCGGGCTGATGGCGCTGTCGAGCGGCGCCCCGCACCGGGTCGGGTTCCGCAACGCCCGCGAGGGCAGCCGGTACGCGTACACGCACAAGCTGGCCGCGCCCGCGCGCACGGAGGGGCACGCGGTCGATCGCATGTGGGCCGTCGCGGAGGCGTTCGGCGTCGGGCACCTGCCGAAAACGTTCCGCGTGCCGGTGCGGACGGACGAGCGGATAACGGCGCGGGCGGAACTGATGACGCTCCCGCGCCCGTGGGTGGCGGTCGCGGTGGGGGCGAAGTGGGTCACGAAGCGCTGGCCCCCCCCGCACTTCGCGGAACTGCTGAACCGGGCGCAGTCGCGTTTCGGCGGTTCCGCGGTTTTTGTGGGCGGGCACGAGGACACGCCGGCCGCGCGCGAGGTGATCGCCGGCCTGCGCGGCCCCGCGCTCGACCTCACCGGCCGGACCTCGCTCCCGCGCCTGTCGGCCGCGCTGTCATTGGCCGATGTGATGGTCGGCAACGACACGGGGCCGCTGCACCTCGCGGCGGCGCTGGGCGTACCGTGCGTGGCGCCGTACCTCTGCACCAAGGTGGCGTCCCACGGGCCGTACACGCAAGCCGCCAACTGCGTCGAAACGGCGGTGGCGTGCGGCGGGAGCTACATCAAGAAGTGCCCGAACATGGTCTGCCTGCCGGACCTGACCGCGGACCGGCTGTGGCCCAAACTGGCAGAGGTTCTCGACACATGGCAGCACGCGCGCAGCTCCCGTTCCGCCTGATCCTCGCGAGCGGCTCGTGGGGCCGCCGCTGGCTCATGGAGCAAGCCGGGTACCCGTTCGAGGTGAAGCCGTCCAACATCGACGAGCCCACGGAAGCCCGGCTGGGCGACTGCCGGCACTACGTCGGCGAACTCGCGTGGCTCAAGGCCGAAGCGGTCGCGCTGAAAGAACCCGACGGGCTCGTCATCGCCGCCGACACGGTGGGCTGGCTGAACGGGAAAGTCGTGGGCAAGCCCGAAGACGAGGCGGACGCGCGGCGCATCATCAAATCCCTGTCGGGCACCGTTCACGAACTCTGGACCGGGGTGTGCTTGTGGCACCGCCCGTCGGACTTTCAGTTCTGCTGGCAGGAGCGCAGCCTCGTCCGCATGGCCCAGCTCTCGGACGCCGAAATCGACGCCTACCTGAAGACGCGCAAGTGGGAAGGGTGCAGCGGCGCGTACTCGATCGAGTTCCCGCACGACCCTTACCTGACGATCGAAACCGGGAGCGCGAGCAACGTCGTCGGGCTCCCGATGGAGTCGCTGGAGAAGGCGCTGGGGTGGATGGCCAAAATGATGTGAGGTGCGCCCGTGGCCGGTCCGGAAAAACAGTTGCGTGACTTGTTCCGTCGTGTCTTCGGCCCGCCCGAACCTCCACCGCCGATGGCGGAACTGGTCGGCCGTCTCGATGCCTGGCTCGCACGAAATCGTGCCGACTATTACGCCCGCCTTCGCCCGGGTCTGTCTCATGCGGCGTGGCTCGACTTCGAATCTCAACTGGGTGTGAAGCTGCCGGACGCTTTTCGTGTGCTGTACCAGTGGCGAGACGGTCAGGGTGACACGTTCGACAGCTTTCACGGCAATCGACAATGGATGCCCGCGGAAGACATCGGGCGCGTCAAAACGCTGATGGACGGTATGATCGGATATGACTTCGAGCCGGGCTGGTGGGACCCGAACTGGGTGCCGTTTTTGGAGAACGGGGCCGGGAGCTATCTGTGCGTGGATGTGGCCGGTCCGGAACCTGGGCGGTTGGTCGAGTTCTGGAACCGCGATCACGATCGTCCCGAGATCGCCCCAAGTCTCGAGTGGTGGACGTACAAGTTCGTCACGTCTCTCGAACGTGATCGTTGGGAGCGCACAAAGGTTGGTTTCGAGTGCGTCGAGGCAAGAGACGGCGAATAGTTAAACTCGAACCACTGTCGCGTTTGCCGAAGTACACCCACTGAGACCGGTATAGTGGACCCCGAAAACTGGACCGCCGGTTAAGCTATACCGGAGGCCCAGGAAAGGGGAACCCATGGCGGGCAAGCGGAAGAGTCACTCGGCGGCGTTCAAGGCCCAGGTCGCGCTGGCGGCCCTCAAGGGCGACAAGACCATCAACGAACTGGCGAGTCAGCACGGCGTCCACCCGACCCTGATTCATGGGTGGAAGAAGCAGTTGCTCACCGGGGCCGAGGCCGTGTTCGCCTCGGGGGCGAAGGGCACCGGCCCCCCGGAAGACAAGACGACCGAGTTGTACGAGCAGATCGGCCGCCTCAAGGTGGAACTCGACTGGGTGAAAAAAAAATCGGCCGCCCTCGGCTGAGGCCAAGCGTGCCCGGATCGAGGCCGAGCACCCGGAGCTGAGCGTCCGGCGCCAGTGCGAGCTGATCGGATTGAACCGCTCGACGGTGTACTACGAGCCGACCCCGGAGAGCGCGGAGAACCTGACGCTGATGCGGTTGATCGACGAGCAGTACACGACGTGCCCGTTCTACGGGAGCCGGCGCCTGGCCGCGTGGCTGGGCACCCAGGGCCACGAGGTGAACCGCAAGCGGGTGCAGCGGCTGTTGCGGATCATGGGGTTGGAGGCCCTGTACCCCAAGCCCAAGCTGTCGGTCGGGTCCGGGCACAAGGTGTACCCGTACCTGTTGCGGGGCGTGGCCATCGACCGGGTCCATCAGGTGTGGAGCACGGACATCACGTACATCCCGATGCCCACCGGGTTCATGTACCTGGCCGCAACGATGGACTGGTTCAGCCGGTACGTGGTGGCCTGGCGACTGTCCAACACGTTGGACGGGTCATTCTGCCAGGACATGCTGGAGGAGGCCTTGGGCCGGGGCAAGCCGGAGGTGTTCAACACGGACCAGGGAGTCCAGTTCACGGCCGCCGCGTGGGTCGGGCGATTGGAGCGGGCCGGGGTCGCGGTGAGCATGGACGGGCGGGGCCGGTGCCTGGACAACGTGTTCGTGGAGCGCCTGTGGCGGAGCGTCAAGTACGAGGACGTGTACCTCAAGGGTTACGAGTCGGTGCCGGCCCTGGAGAGTGGGCTCCGGGCGTACTTCGGGTTCTACAACACCGAGCGGTTACACCAGTCCCTGGACTACCGCACCCCGGCTCAGGTGTATGGCGTCGGAGCCACGAAGGCCCCGACGAAACAGTAGCGAAGGATAGCAACTTTTTGGTCTAGACAATGGGGTCCACTGTACGGTTCACGGCTCACAGACAGGCACGGCAAGTTGCTTCCATCAACAGGGCAAACGCACTCAATCCCCTAGGAATCGCTGGATTCTAGCTAATTTTGAGGCGTGTGATCGAGCGGCCATCGCTCGCCTCCTGCGCATGTGCGGCCCCGCCTCCATATGATTCTGGCGCGCCCTCACCGCCTCGGAGTCTGCCGATGAGTGCCGCCCCCGGCCCACGCCCGTTAATCGAGTACCTGTCCCAGATCCCGGATCCGCGGGTCGAGTTGAAGTGCTTCCACGACTTGATTGATGTACTCATGATCGTGACCTGTGGGACGATCGTCGGGGCCGATGACTTCGTGTCGATCGCCGAGTTCGCGCGGGCCAAGGAGTCCTGGTTCCGGGACCGGCTGGGGCTGACGCTGCGCAACGGGATTCCGTCCCACGACACCCTCAACCGGGTGTTCGCGCTGGTCCGCCCGGAGGCGTTCGGGCGGTGCTTCCGGGCGTGGGTCGCGGACGCCGCCGAGGGCCTCCGGGTGCCCCACATCCCGATCGACGGGAAGACCATGCGGGGGTCCAAGCGGGTCACCGGCACGGGGGCTCGCAAGGCCACACACATCGTCAGCGCATGGGCTCAGCAGTTGGGCCTCACGTTGGCCCAGGTGAAGACCGACGAGAAGTCCAACGAGATCACCGCGATCCCGGAACTGCTGGAGCGGCTGGACCTCGCGGGGGCCCTGGTGAGCATCGACGCGATGGGCACCCAGAAGGACATCGCCCAGCAGATCGTGGCCGCCAAGGGGGACTACCTGCTGGCGGTCAAGGACAACCAGCCGCGGCTGCTCGAGGACATCCAGCGGTTGGCCGAGGGGGCCCTAGAGGCGAGCTACGCGGGCCGCTCGACCGACCTCAACGAAGGAACGGGCCACGGGCGCGAGGAGATGCGGTTCTGCTTCGTGATCGACGACCTGGAGTCGATCCGGGACCGGAATGTGTGGCCCCGGTTGCGGTCCGTCGTGGTGCTCGTCAGCAGCCGCACGGTCGCCGGTAGGACGAGCGACGAGGTGCGGTATTACATCAGCTCGCGGAAGGCATCGGCCAAGCGGTTCCAAACGTGGATCCGGGCTCATTGGTGCATCGAGAATTCATGCCATTGGGTGCTGGATGTCGCGTTCCGAGAAGACGACCACCGACTCCGTGAAGGGCACGGCCCGCAGAATATGGCCCTCGTGCGCAAGATCGCCTTGGCGATGTTGAAGAAGGCAAACGCCAAATGTGGGATCAAGAACCGGCGACTCAAGGCCGGATGGGATAATACCTACCTCGAACAGGTACTACTGAAAAATCCCGAGGATTGAGTGCGTTTGCCCTGCTTCCATCAACCGTCAGCAATGGGTAAGCAATGGCCGAGCGCATTCACCGCGACATGAAATGGACCGCCGAGGATCGCGCGCGGTACAAGGCCATTCGCGAGCAGTTTCAGAAAGAGCGTCCGACGCCCCAACAGCTCATCGAAAGTGGTGAGTACAACGGCCCCATTCCGCACGGGGTGTACCTGTCGCTCATGGCCGCACTGGTCGAACTCAAGAAGGCGCGGGAGGCGGCCGGGTTGAGCCTCGCAGATGTCGCCGAGCGGTCGGGTATCGACAAGGCCGCGCTCGGCCGGCTCGAAAACGGCGTCCACGATAACCCAACCGTTGATACGCTGGCCCGTTACGCTGCGGCAATTGGCAAGCGGCTGGTATGGTCGCTTCAAGATGTTGCACCAACAGTATGAGTCACCCGCGTCGTTGCGACCACGGCACGCCGCAAGCCGTCCCTGCTGATCGGCGGCGACTTTCTTGGAGGCGCCCTCAATACGAGGGTCTATTGTTTTCGACTCATTCGGCCCTGCGACGGGGGGACAGCACCACGCCGACTGGTCGCCGGCTGGACATTTGCTACCTCCCGACTGGCACTTCGCTGGGGCGTCGCTACCAACGAATCACACGATTCAGCGCCGGTGATAGCCGCCAGAATCAACCCGGATTGGTCATGACAAACGCGAATGACCCTTACGACCTGAACCGGTTCGTTGCGGCCCAGCAGGGCGGTGGCGGGCGGTCGGATTACGCCACCGCGCTGGCCGAGGTCCGTGCCGGCGACAAGGTCACGCACTGGATGTGGTACGTCTTCCCACAGTTCGCCGGGCTGGGGTTCAGTGCGATGTCCCAGCGGTACGCGATCAAGAGCCGTGCGGAGGCGGAAGCGTACCTCGCCCACCCCGTTCTCGGGCCGCGCCTCCTCGAATGCGCCGAGGCGGCGCTGGGTGTCGCGGGCAAATCGGCGCTCGACATCTTCGGCGGTCCCGACGACGCGAAGCTCAAATCGTGCGCGACGCTGTTCGCGCACATCTCGCCGGACGGCTCCGTGTTCCACCAACTCCTGGAGCGGTTCTTCGGCGGTGAGCGAGACGAGAAAACGCTCCGACTGCTCGGTTGACCGTGCCATCGGCCGGGGGTATGGCCGCGTTCACGCAGCGGAGCGCAAACGCAGCACCCGAAACGGTCCGCTGAAAGTCGCCCACCGCCCACGTCCAGCGCCCTGCGAGGAACCACGGTGATGATTGGTGGATCGAGACCCATTCTGACGGCGTTGGTGGCGATTGCGGTCCTTCTATCGGGCTCGGGGTGCGACCGCGGGCCGCGCAACTTCGGCGTGGTGGAACCCGGCGTGCTGTACCGCAGCGGACAACTCACCCCGTCGGCGTTCGAGCGGCTCCTGACCGACCACGGCATCAAAACGGTCGTGAGCCTGCGGCCGCTGCGCGACGAGGCCGAGAAGTCGGACGCGCACGAAGAAACCATCTGCCAGTCGCGCGGAATCAAGTTCGTGCGAATTCCGCCCCGCGAGACGGGCGCGGAACCGGGCGGCAGCCCGTTGGAACCGGTCGCGCGGGAGTTTTTGGCCGTGATGGCTGATCCGGCGAACCACCCGGTTTACGTCCACTGCACCGCGGGCCGCGATCGCACCGGGACGGTGTGCGCCGTTTACCGCGTGGATCACGACGGCTGGTCCCCGGAACAGGCGGTTGCGGAAATGCGGACCTTCGGGTTCGACCCGGACAAGGACGCGGCCGCCGGCGCCTACACCCGTTACATCCTCTCCTACCGCCGGCGGGCCGAACCGAGTCGCTGAAAGCCGGATGTCATCCGGCCGCCGCGCCTCACACAGTAAAACGCAGCCAGCTCCGAACACGATCCGCCGGGGCGGCGCCGGAACAAAATTCCGAAATCGTGGATAAGTTGCAGCACGTCTCGGAAAGGTACCTCCAGAAGAGCGAGGTGCGGAGGGCCGACGTGTGAGAACGCGAAGCGGGCGCGGCGGCGTGCTGGACCCGATCGTGCGGGCCGCGCTTGCGGCCGTGCGGCTGGGCGAACTGTCCGACGGCGAACTGCTCGCCCGGTTCGTTGCGACCCGGGACGAGGAGGCGTTCGCCGAACTGGTGCGCCGGCTCGGGTCGACCGTATACGGGGTGTGTCACCGCGTCCTCGGCACCCGCGCCGACGCCGAAGACGCCTTCCAGGTCACATTTCTGGTGCTGGCCCGCAAGGCCGACACGGTCCGACCGCCCGGGCGGGTCGCGGCGTGGCTGCACGGGGTCGCCGTGCTGACCGCCCGCAAGGCCCGCGCCGGGCGGCTCCGGCGGTTCGCCCGCGAACGCGCGCTCGGCGACACGCCCGAGCCATCTGCCGTATACACGCCGCCGGAGCCGGACCTCGGTCGGGTGCTGGACGAGGAGATCCAGCGGCTCCCGGACAAGTACCGGGCGGCGGTGGTGCTGTGCGAGGTGCGCGGGCTGACCGTCGCCCAGACCGCGGCCGAACTCGGGCTGCCGGTCGGCACGGTGGCCAGCCGGTTGGCCCGCGGGCGCGCCCTGCTGGCTTCGCGGCTCACCCGCCGCGGGGTCGCCGGCGCCGCGGCCGTGGGCGCCGCGGGCGGGCTCGCGAGCACCGCGATGGCCGCACCGGCCAAGCTCTTCGGGTCCGCAGTTTCGGTTGCGTTCTCCGGGTCACAATGCGCCCCGGCAGGCGCGCAACTGCTTCTCAACGAGGTACTACGAGCCATGAGCCTGAGCAAACTTCGCGCGTTCGCGGTCGCGACGGTGCTGAGCGGCGCGGCCGCCCTTGGCGGCGCCGGCCTGCTCCCGTCGGGGGCCGCGCCGGCGCTTGCTGCGCCGGTTCCCAAAGCCGCCCCGGGCGCCGCCGACCCGCTCGACCGGGTCAAGGTCGACAACATCGCCGGGCTGCTCAAGGTCGAGGCGATCCGCAAGGACATCCAACTGACCGCCGAGCAGGCCAAGAAGGTGGACGAGCTGCGCGGCCGGCGCAAGCAGGCGGTTGTGCCGAACGTGATCCAGCAGGGGCCGGTCGGCGGTGTTGTGATTGGCCCGGCAATGCCCGCCCGCCCGGCAATTCCTGTCGGCCCGGCAATGCCCGTCGGCCCGGCAATTCCCGTCGGGGGTGGCATCCAAGTCGTGGACGTGGCCGTCGGGTTCAGTGGTATGGAGTCGCCCAGCGACCCCGAGTTTTACAAGGCCGCCGCCGAGATTCTGAAGCCCGAACAGATGCGCCGGCTGAAGCAGCTCTCGCTGCAAGCGAAGGGACCGGTCGTGCTGCTCGACCGCCGGGTGATTCGGGCGCTCGGGCTGTCCGCCGAGCAAGAAGACAAGATCGAAGCCGTGGCGCCCCCGGACCGGAGCAAGAACGGCGGCACGCTGGCGGTTCGGATGGTGAACGGGCGCGTCGAGGATCCGGAGGCCGAGCGGGACGTGGCCGCGTGGGAGGCCGCCCTCAAGGTGCTCACCGCCGAGCAGCGTGCCAAGTGGGACGGCCTCGTCGGCAAAGTGCTCCCGGCGGCCGAGTTGCGAAAGGCCCAAATCGTGTCGCTGGAGGAAATCAAGAACCTGATGCCCAACCTGCCGAACGTACCGAACATCAACCCGATCCCGGTGCCCCCGCCGGGCTGATCGCGGCCTCGGCCGAGCGCACCTGGTCGTGGCGGCCCCGCCCGGCCGAAAGCTCTCCAACAAGGTGCAGAAGGGCCGCGGGGTTGAACGGCTTCGACAGCACCGCGGCCGCGCCCGCCGCGTGCGCGGCCGCCGGGAACGCGCTGCCGCCCCGCGGCGGCTCACCGGTCATGGCGACCACCACCGCCTCCGGGTCCAGGGCGCGCAACTGCCGGATCGTTTCCAGCCCGTCCAGGACGGGCATGAACTGGTCGCACACGACGACCGCGGCGGCGCGCCGCGCGTACGCCTGGACCCCGGCCCGCCCGTTCGAAGCCTCGGACACCTCGTGCCCGGCCTCCTCGAACACCATGCGCAGCAGGAGTTGCACCTGCGGGTCGTCGTCGATCAGAAGAACGTGAGCCACCGTCGCACCCTTCAACAATAAGCGTCCCGCGCGAGCGAGCCGCACGGTTTACAGCGAACACGCGCCACGCCCCAGGCACGGCGCGCACTGCTTGAGGGGGTATGTCAGCCGTCCAGCACCGCGCGCACCTTGCGGGCCAGCGCTTCGGCCGTGAACGGCTTCTGGAGGAACGCCACCTCGGCCGACCGCACCCCGTGCCGCACGACCGCGTCGTCGGTGTACCCCGACACGTACAGCACCCGGAGCCCGGGGCGCGACCACTGGAGCGCCTCGGCCAGTTGCCGCCCGCCCATCCCCGGCATCACCACGTCGGTGATCAGCAGCGGGAGCGGCCCGCGGTGGGCCGCGGCCGTCTGGAGCGCTTCGCCCGCGCCGGGCGCTTCGAGCACCGTGTACCCGCGCTCGCGGAGCACCTCGCGGGCCAGCGCCCGGACCTCCGTGTCGTCTTCGACCAGCAGAACCGTTTCCGTGCCATCCGGAACGGCCGGCAGCGGCGTCGCGACCCCCGACGAACCCGGGCCGGCGCCGGCGGCGGGGAAGTACACCTGGAACGTGGTCCCGTGACCGATCACGGAGTCCACCTCGATGTGCCCGCCCGCCTGCTCGACCACGCCGTGAACCACCGCGAGCCCCAGCCCGGTGCCCCGGCCCGCCCCCTTGGTGGTGAAGAACGGCTCGAACAGCCGCGCCTTCACCTCGTCGGACATCCCGCACCCGGTGTCGGTCACGGAGAGCAGGACGTACCGCGCCCCGTCGCGCTCGACGTTGCTGGTCTCGACGGTGAGCCGGCCGCCGGTGGGCATCGCGTCGCGCGCGTTCACCACCAGGTTCATCAGCACCTGTTCCGCCTGCCCGGGGTCGGCCACCACCTGCGCCAGCTCCGGGTCCGCCACCGTCGTCAGCTCGATGTCCTCGCCGATCAGCCGGCGCAGCAGCCGCTCGGCCTCGGCCACCACCACGTTGAGCGACAGCGGGCGCGGCTGGATCACCTCCTGGCGGCTGAACGCGAGCAGTTGCCGGGTGAGCCCGGCCGCCCGCTCGCCGGCCTTGACGATCTCGCCGACCAGGGTCCGCTCCCGCCCGGTCAGGCGGTCGCCGAGCATCCCGCCGAACCCCAGGATCACGGTGAGCAGGTTGTTGAAGTCGTGCGCCACCCCGCCCGCCAGCCGCCCCACCGCTTCCATCTTCTGGGACTGGAGGAGCTGGGCCTCCAACTGCTTGAGCGGGCTCACGTCGGTCTGGATCGCGACGAAGTGGGTCAGCGCGCCCGCCCCGTCGCGGACCGGGGCCACCGTCAGCGCGTTCCAGAACGGCTTGCCGTCCTTGCGGTAGTTGAGCAGCTCGACCAGCGCGGCCCGCCCGTCCCGCAGCGCCGCGCGGACGGCCGCCACCGCGCTCGGGTCGGTGCCCTTGCCCTGGAGGAACCGGCAGTTGCGGCCCAGCGCCTCGGCGGCGGGGTAGCCGGTCATCCGCTCGAACCCCGGGTTCACGTACACCAGGGGGTGGTCCGGCCGGGTGGCGTCGGCGATCGCGACCCCCTGGGGGAACGCCGCCAGCGCCCGGTCGCGGAGCCGCATCTGCTCCTCCGCCCGCCGCCGCTCGACGAACTGGGCGATCAGGTCCGCGGCGCCGCCGAGGGCCTCGCGCGCCGGGGCGCCGAGCGCGGTCCGGGCGAACGTGGCCAGCACCCCGACCAGCCGCCCCTCGACCAGCAGCGGGTACCCGGCGAACCCGACCAGCCCCGCACTCCGGACGCGCTCCGGCTCGCCCGTCAGGGGGTCGTCGGCGACCGCATCGGTCCAGTACGGCTTCCGCTCCTCGGCGATGCGCCCGACCAGCAGCCGGCCGACCGGGATCCGGGCGTACAGGCCGTCGGTGGACGCGGTCAGCCCGGCGCTGGCCCGCAGCTCCAGCACCGTGCCCCCTTCGGGCAGAACCCACACGCGCACCAGCGCCGCGCCGAGCTCGTCGACCACGGCCGCGCAGCACGCCCGCAGCGCCTCCGGCTTGTCGCCCCCGCGGGCCACCGCCGCGGCCACCCCGGCCCGCATCGCCGCGGCCCGCTCGCGCTCGGCCCGGCGCGCCTCGGCCCGGTTCCGCTCGGTCACGTCCCGGTTCACGCTCAGCACGGCCGGGCGGCCGTCGAACTCCACCACCGACGCGTTCACCTCCAGCTCCATGCGCGCCCCGTCGCGGCGGAACTGGACCGTCTCGAACTGGTACACGTCGCGCCCGTCGGTCGCCGCGGCGACGTGCACGAGTCCCCCCGCGGGGTCCGCCGACAGGTCGGCGAGCGACCGGCCGACGAACTCCTCGCGGGGCAGGCCGTACGCCCGGCACGCCGCGGGGTTCACGTCGAGCACCCGCTCGCCGTCCGGGTCGAACACCAGCACCGGGTCGTGCGCGTGCTCGAACAGGGTGCGGTAGTACCGCTCGGACCGGGCCACCGCCTCGGCCGCCCGGCGCGAATCGGTCACGTCCCGGACGATGCTGGTGAAGAACGTCTCCCCGCCGGCCTCCCACGCGGTCACCGTCAGCTCGGCCGGGAACTCGGTCCCGTCCCGCCGCTGCGCGTCCACCGCCACCACCTGTCCCACCACCGACGACGGCCGCCCGGGCCGGTACTCGGCCAGCCGCCCCGCGTGGGCCGCCCGGTACCGGGCGGGGATGATGCGGGTGATGTCCGAGCCCGTGGCGGCCTCGGCCGGGCACCCGAACACGCGCTCCGCGCCGCGGTTCCACCCGACCACGAGCCCGTGCCGGTCGGTGGTGATGATCGCGTCCGTCGCGGACTCCACCACCGACCGCAGCCGCTCCTCGCTCGCCCGCAGCTCCAGCTCGGCCTGCTTCCGCGCGGTGATGTCGCGGGACGTGATGACGACCCCGTCCCCGAGCGGCACCACCTGGTGCTGGAGCCAGCACGACACGCCCTCCGGCGTCTGAAACGGGAACTCCTCTTCGAGCGGCTCCCGGGTGACCACCACGCGGGCGTACCGGTCACAGAACCCGCCGGTGCGGTTGACGGGGAGCATCTCGCACAGCCGCTGCCCGACGGTCTCGGCGCGGGTCCGCGCCACGAGGTGTTCGCCGGCCGGGTTCACGTCGTCGAACGTGAAGTCCGTAATCAGCCCGTCGGGGTCGCGGACGGCGGTCAGGAAGAACATGGCGTCGAGGCTGCCGTTCATCGCCGCCCGGAACCGCTCCTCGCTGGCCCGCAGCTCGGCCTCGACCCGGCGCCGCTCGGCCACCTCGCGCTCCAGCTCCTCCGGGGAGCGCATCGCGAACGCCTTCGGGATCACCGGCAGCAGCGACAGCACGGTGGCCCACGACACCACGGCGGTGGCGAGCTTGACGAGCCCGGCCAGCCGGTACGCGGGCCACCAGAAGATGATCGCCTCGATCAGGTGCGTGGTGCCGCACAGGAGGATGAACGCGCTGAACAGCCAGAACAGGTTGCGGAACGGGACATCCTTGCGGCGCCGCGCGAACAGCACCAGCGCGATCGGGATGGCCAGGTACGCGGACCACACGCCCAGGTCGGACAGGATGTGCAGCCAGCCCAGCGGCGCGTCCCAGTTCCCGCACCGCCACCGGGCCGGGAAGTCGGACGTGTCGAACAGGGAGAGCCAAAAGTGTTGCATGGCGCGCGGTCTTGGGTCCAACACGTTGCCCGGCACCAACTCTATAACATGGCTGCGACAGGCAAAGCCGGTTGGCCGCTTTCCGTGCGCGGCGCCTCCGCTGTGGTTGAAATGTTGTTGCCAGGCGACAACGGGCCGGCGCGAGGGGCGCTATTTTGAGGCGGGCCGTCAGCGGGCGCCGACGGCCCGGAAGTTCGCTCGCGCCTGATCGAACGCCGCGACCGCCCGGGCCAGGCCGGGCGCCAACTTCTCGACCGCCTGTCGGCAGGCCGGGGCGAGCGCCCCGAGTTCGCCGAGCCGGCGCTCCAGTTCGGCCAGGGCCTGCTGCTGGCGGGCGCGATATTTCACGACCAGCGCCTGTTGCTCGGCCGGAGACGTGGCGCCCCGCGGGTCGAACCGGAACGCCCGCAGCACCTCGTTCTTCCAGGCCATGACGTTGTTCGTCAGGGCGTCCCCGAACCCTTTGATCCCGCGCACCCGGTCCCACTCCACGTCGGCCGCCGTCACGACCCCGGCGGCGGCCAGGGTCTGTTTTCGCCCCGCCCCGATCTTCGGGATTTCGGCGTCCGCGAGCGGGTGGAGTTGGAGGTGCCGGCGGAGCGCCGCCGCTTCCGCGTGTGCGGCCAGTTGTCGCACCTCCCCTTGATACTGCGACGCCAGGGCGCGGCACTCGTCGACGAGGCGCCGGACGCGGCGGTCCCCGTCCGCGTGATCGCGCTGGTACGCGCGGACCCGCCGGCGCCACTTGTCTTCGAGGTCTGCGAGGTCGTCGCTCGCGTGCCGGTACGCCGCGCGGCGGCGGCGGTACTCCTGCCGCCACGGCGACCGCGCGACCAGCACCGCCAGCCACCCGCCGAACGCCAGCGCACCCAAAAGGGCGATGACGCACATGAACTCGCGGACCAGCCCCAGCGGCATCGCCAGCGCGCACAGTGCGGCCGCGCCGCCGACGATCCGCGTCACGTTCCGGTGCTCGTCGAGCCCCTCCGGGAGCGGGTCCGGCGCGGGGGCGGCCGGCGGGGCGAACCGGGCGCGGTCGTAGCGGAACTCGGCCGGTTGGGTGCGGCCCAACCGCTCCAGCACGTCCCGCAACTTCTCCTCATCGACCTCGAAAGTGCCCGAAGTGCCGCCGGCGCCGAAGAAGTACTCCGGCCCGCCCCGGGCCGCCAGCCGGCACCACACGCACCCGCCAACGGCCCCGCGCCAGTACCGGTGCCCCGGGTCGGCCGCGCAGAGCACGGATTCCTGTTCGAGGGCCTGGAGCGCGGGCACCCACTCGGCGGCGCTGGGGCGCCCCCCGGCCTCGCTCCCGCGCTCGAACGCCCGGCAGAACAGGTTCCCGAGGTCGGGCGGGATGTCGGCGAAGGTCGGCGTGTGCGGCGGCGGCGCCATTCCCCAGGTGTGCGCCCGCGGCCCCTGGGCGAACTTGAACCCGGCGATCAGTTCCTCGAACGACGGGTCGTCCGGCCCGGTGTACACCCCGGCGTAGGGGTGCCGGCCGACGAACAGGAGCTGATAAATCAGCACCGCCAGCCCGAACCGGTCGTGGTTCTCGGTCCGCACCAGCCCGCGCAGGTGCTGGCCCTGTAACTCCGGCGGGGTGTAGTGCGGGGTGCCCACGTCGCACAGGTACGACGCGCCGCCGGCGCGCACCTGGAACGAGTCGCAATCGATCAGCCCGATGCGGGCGTCCGGCAGCACCAGCGCGTTGCTCTGGTTCACGTCGCACACCAGGCACCCGGCCTTGTGCACCTCGTCGAACGCGGCCGCCAAGTTCCGCGCGGCGGCGACCTGAAAGGTCCAGCCGGCGCGCGGGAACGCCTTGAGCCGCATGACCGGGTTGTAGAGCTGCTGGACCGGGTGGCCGTTCGACACGCGCGGCATGACGAACCCGGCCGCGGCGCGGGTCCGCGCGTCGAACAGCACCGCGGTCGGCCACGCGGTCATTTGCTTGAGCGCCGGGCTGGCGAGCGCGACCATCGCGGCCAGCTTCTCGCCGCGCCGCGGGTCGCCCGGCTTGAGGTACACTTTCGCGACCTGGGCGGGGTCGTTGGGCAGGGCGAACACGGCCCCCTCGCCGCCCGACGCGAGGTGCGCGGCGAGCGGGAACGGGCGCCCCTGGGCGTCGATCAGTGCGGGTGGGGTCATGGGCGGCGGGCGGCTAGTACGAGCGTCTTGTCGTCGTCGGTGCGCTCGTTCACGCGGGCGGAGTTGAGGAACTGACGCAGCGGCTCGAACAGGGCTTCGGTGTCGGGCTCGGTCCGGAGCCGCCGGAACAGCGGTGTGAAGAACCCGGCGTGCGGGGCGCGGGCGGCGAAATCCAGTGCCAGGCGCTGGAGCCCGTCTGTCAGTGCGGCGAGTTCGGTCACCCGGTCGGCGACCACCTCGGTCCGGATCGCGCCGGCGAACCCGTCGTCGGTCAGGAAGTCGGTGGCGTTGGCGTACTCCGCCGGTTCGGGCCAGAACACGACGCGGTACCCGTCACCCGCCCCGCACACGATCGCCCCGTCGCCGAGTTGTGCGAACGCCGCGGTCTCCGGGCCGACCAGGGCCACGAGCGCCGTCGAGGCCAACTCGCGGGGCGGCACCTCCAGGGCGTCGGCCCGCGCCAGGACGGCCGAGCGGACGGCGGCGAACAGGTCGACGAGCGCCGCCGGCGCGCACAGGTCGGCGGGCACCGCCCGCGTCACGAGGCGCACGAACTCGTCGCACACCAGTTCGGCCCCGACATCGGACCGGGACGCGCTGCCCGCGCCGTCGGCCACGGCCACGAGCAGCCAGGCGCCGCCCGGACCGCAGTGGCAGACCCGGAACGCGTCCTGACAGGGAACGCTCCGGGCCGCGTGGGAGGTGCCGGGGGCGCTTTCGCCGAGGGTCCGCCAAATCGGGTCGGTCACAGGCTGGCCCACCCGGCCGGCGGCGCCAGTTTGACCTGCTCCTCCTGGCCCGGGTTGGAGTGGGACACGCTCCGCTGCGACTGCGACAGCCAGAGGAACATCTCCTTGAAGCTGTACCCCTTGAGGTGCAACGGCTGGCGAACGGAGATCTGCTTCAGCCGGTCCATGTTCGCCCCCTCCACGCCCACGGCGAAGAACGCGAACTGCTTCTTTTCCTCCCCCTCGCGCACGCGGGCCGCCGCGGCCTCCCACGCGTCGGTGGGTTCGCCGTCGGTGATCAAGAAGATCCACGGGCGGTAGAAGTGGAGCCCGTTCTGCCGGTACTCGCGCTTGCGCTCGGTGACCGCGTCGATCGCCTTCAGGATCGCCGCGCCCATCGGCGTTTCGCCGTTCGCGGTCAGAACGGGCGGGGTGAACTGCGATGTCGTCACGAACGGGGTGACGGTCCGGACCGTGTCGCCGAACGTGACGACGGACACCTCGACGCGCTGGGCCGCGAGCGGGTCGTTCGTCACGTCCGCCTGGTACACGCGCAGGCCCTCGTTGACCAAATCGATCCGGGTCGTGCCGCCGGAAACGACCCGGTACGTCTTCCCGTCAACCTGGGCGGTGCGTCCCAGGTCGCGGCCGGTGCCGCTCACCACTTCCGCCATCGACCCGGAGGTGTCGATGAGCAGCACGCACGGGCACCGCGGTTCCGGGTTGGTCGCCAGGGCGACATCACTGAACGGGATTTGTTCGGCCACGAGCGACCCCCGAACGGCTTTGAGCGGCGTTCTGCCTCGGACGAGTATATTCACACCTCGCCGCGGCGGGCAGTCGCGGGCGGTCGGCGGCCCGTCACCGTTCTGCCGGCCGTCAGGGCCGGACCGACTTCACGGCGGCGTTGCCGAACCAGACGACTCGGTAGTTTTGGTCCAGGGGGTCGAGGCCGCACGCACGCTGCTGGGGGCAGCTAAGAATTCGCGCCGACGCACTCACACGCACGCCCATCACCCGCCTCGTATCGCCTCGACGCAACGGCGCGAATTAAGCCGCCGCGCGGGCGCCGTTCCAAGTGAAATGACGCCCGGTCGGATGCCAGATCCGGCCGGGCCGACGCCGCACGCTTGATCAAACTCAAAGGGGGTTGGCACCGAGATGCAGTTAATCAACTGTGACGGCTCGGCCGACCGGCGAGGCGTGGACGTGGTCACTCCGAAGGCCCGGATCAGGGCAGCCGCCCGGTCACTCTTTCAGCTTCCAGACTTTCGCGGTCTTATCGGCCGAGCCAGTGACGGCGACAGCCGGGGGCCAGAACGGTCTCCACCAGCAGCCACGCGAGCCGTGGGAGCCGAGTGCAGGACCAGAGTGGTTGCAAGGGCCGAAAACCACTGGCACGACGAAGGCACCAGATGCGATGGTGACGCAGTCGCGTCCATCCCAAGCGAGGGTGCTGTGGTAACCCCATCGTCTGGACGAGTCGGCGCCTGTATACCTACCCTTACTCAGCCGCTCGAATACAGGAAGCCGCGCAAAGTACAGCCACAGCCGAGAATAAACCGCACGAAAACATCGGCAACGAGACCACAACCCAAAAAACGCCGGTCAGGCCCAGCGCGTCAACCCGAAAACGGGTGAACCCGCCGGCACGATCGATACCACGAGTATCGCCGACACGACCGATCGACAGCGCTCTCGTTCAAGACAGAAGGCCCGCATCTCCAAAAGGGTGTGGGCCTTTTCACACGTTAGAATCGGACCTTTTGACCCCTCGGGTAACCTCCGATACTTTACCCTGATCTTAGTACGTGCCACCTGGTAGTTCTCATGAGCGTTATGCTTTGCAACTGGGCGTTTTGGAGAATTCCGGCGATTGTCGCTTGGTTCTGTCTAGGCTTCGCTACCTGGCGGGTGTTCGCGCCCGACAGCGTCAATGTGCGATTCTTGTGGGTCGCACTCTACCCACTGTGCGTAGGCTGCGTGCACCTAATCAGTCAGAGGCTCGGCACCTTTCTGCTGTACTCAGCAAATCTGGTCTTCTTCCCAGTTCTGGCTACCGTCTGGTTGGTGCGTAAAATGCACTACCCAGCGATACTGCTTCATCGCGCGACACACTCCTACACCGCGCCAGTGTACCTAATGCTGGTAGCAATTTGCGTTATTGTGTTAACGAATTTGGATAACTTAGATCTCATCCAGGGATTTTCCCTCCTGCTTGTGGCAATCAACTTTTTTCTTGTCGTTAGCGGGGTACGATGGGCGACAAATCCAGTAAAACCCGTTAACGCTCTTACTCAACTGTTCCATGAACTGTGCGTAACGGTCAGGCGAAAGGATCCGGCCAAACACACAGCCGACGAAGTCAAAAAAGACCTGAACAACATTGTCTTGATATTTTCGTACCTCACCCCGATCCTAAGGCGGTTCGAGGCGCATGTCGTCTCCTCGATCTCATTCGGATTCATGCTTTACTTCTTGATGCTGTTCGGAGTTACAGTTGTGTCGTATGCGTCGATCTACTACGCACTCGCCGCAATTGGGGAAGAACAGTTAAAGGGACTTTCGCCGCACTTCTACGACTGTCTCCTCTACAGCGTGAGTGTCCTGACCACTTCACCGCTCGGCGGCATCGAGACAGTTTCACGGTTCGCTAAGACAATGTATTGCCTGGAGTTGCTGTCCACCGTGTCACTTGTCACGTTGTTTGTCTCAATTTTTTCGGTCGGGCTCAGCATGCAAGAGGGATCGATCAACGAAATCAAGGACCGACTCACGGCTACCGGGGCACACATGATGAACGAACTTAACGCTTCGCAGGAGGCCGTTGCCTTGCTTACAGCCCCCCCCCCGCCGACAGGCCCCGACCTTCAGAAGCCCGAAAAGAAAGTGAAGTCTTCGAGTAAGCCCAAGCCTTAACCCTGCCTGCTCGTACCAGACGTATACACCTCCCAGAACGCAGGGTTTTTGTCATCCTCCACACGGACGCGAGAGGGAATCACGATCCCCGACTCCGCTCGGACTCAAGCAAGTTACCCAAGACAGTTCGCCGTTACCGCTCGGTAAGGCCGGGGTTCAGAGGTAGCTCCCTGGCCTGAGCGCCAGGTAAAATATCGTCTCCGAACCCCGGCCTTACTGCGCGGTAACGGCGGGCTGTCAGGAACCCACTACACGAGCCGTCCACCAGTCAACCGTATCACAAACCAATCGGGCGGCGCTTTTTCCCAAACCTCTTCCCCATACAGCATGTGTTTGCCCTGTGGAGTTGAATACAAGGTTGCTTCGACCATTGCGTGCTCTTCGTCCGGTCGTCCTCTGTTCCAAACGGCTCTGCCGGTGAAGCGGCTGCCCGAGTGTTGTTTGATCACGATCAGTGTCGTCCCGTCCCCATCGGGCCAGTCGATGACGATTTCGTCATCCCGAAATATCACCCTCGGAAGTGGCTCTCCGAAACCGGAGGGGCCGCGCCCCTTGTCCCACGTGCCTCGCGCATCGTAGTGGGTTACCGATTCCCACTCTTGTTCAGCCACTGCGTTCTCCTCGTGTGCCCGAAAGGTCACGGAAAGAGTACCTACTTCCCGATGGGGGCGAGCGCCTTGTCGGTGCGGATGAAGATCCGCCCGCCCGCGATCGCCGGGGTGCCCAGCGCCTCGCCCGGGAGGTCGTTGGTCGCCAGCCCCTCGAACCCGTCCGCCTTGGCGTCCGGCACCGCGCACGAGCCGGTCTCGTTCAGCACGTACACCTTCCCGTCGGCCGCCACCGGGGACGCCCCGCGCGCCGAGCTTGAACGCGCTCGCCCCGCCGGTGGGCAGGTACAGCGTGTCGCCGTCGGAGGTGCCGGTCGTCGTCGGTTGGAGTGATCGGCGGGAACTGAGGGCCGTGTGGCATGGTCGGGGCTCCGGTTGCCGAACCGTAGCCCCCAGACCACACTGGCGCAGACCGGAAACGGATTGTCAACTCAGGACCGATGGCGTTTTGTCTTTCAAACGCCGTCGCTCCTGTTGATCCTGTCAGAAAGTGCTTTTCGTCTCACTTCGCGACGCTGAACTGGTACACCGTGGTCTGTTTGTAGGTGTCACCCGGCTTCAGCACCACGTCGGACTTGTCCTTCCATTCCGGCGTGTTGACCGAGTTGGGGAACTTCTGCGGCTCCATGCAGAACCCGTTGTACTGCTTGTACGCGACGCCCGCCTTGCCCTTGTTCGAGCCGTCGAGGAAGTTGCCGGTGTAGAACTGGAGCCCTGGCTCGGTGCTGAGCACCTCCAGCACGCGCCCGCTCTTCGGGTCCACCACCCGCGCCGCCAGTTCCGGCCGCTTCGTGGTCCCCTTGTCGAGCACGTAGTTCAGGTCGAAGCCCACCGGCTTCCCGCCGGCCTTTTCCAGGTCGGAACCGATCGTCTTGGCCTTCGTGAAGTCGAACGCGGTGCCCGCGACGGGCTCGATCTTACCCGTCGGGATGAGCGTGCCATCGGCCGGAGTGTAGTTCTTCGCGGCGATCTGCACCTCGTGCCCCTTGATGTCGCCCGCGTTGTGCCCGGCGAGGTTGAAGTAGCTGTGATGCGCCAGATTACAGATCGTCGTCTTGTTCGTAGTCGCGCGGTAATCGACTACGAGTTCGTTGTTGTCGGTCAGGGTGTAGGTGATCTCGACGGCCAGCGCCCCGGGGTAGCCCTCTTCGCCGTCCGGGCTGGTGCGCTTGAACGTCACGCTCGGGCCGGTGGCGGTGAGGGTCGCTTTGCCCTGCCACACCTTCTTGTCGAACCCCTCCTTGCCGCCGTGCAGGGTGTGCGGGTCGTTGTTCGCGAACAGCTTGTATTCCTTCCCCTCGAGCTGGAACTTCGCGTTGGCGATGCGGTTCGCGCACCGGCCGGCGTTGCTGCCGAAGTACGGGTGACCGCCGAGGTACCCTTCGAGCTTGTCGAACCCGAGCACCACGTCGGCGAACTTGCCGTCCTTGTCCGGGACGTGCAGCTCGGTGATGATCGCGCCGTAGTCGATGCACTTCAACACGAGGTTGTTTTTGTTGATGAGCGTGTACTGGGACACGCTGGTCGGCCCCTTCTTGCCGTCCTTGGGTGCCGGGAGGACGCCGTACTTGGTTTCCTCGAACGCGGGTCCGGTCTTGGCCGGCTGCGCGGTCGCGGCGGACGCGAGGCCGAGCGCGGCGAACAGGGCGGGGAGAGCGCGACGCATGACGTGTGGAACTCCTTGCGGAATCGGAACTGGCGACAATGTACCCCGGCCGGGCGTCGGGGGCCATTTTTTCGGCTGCCGTTTCGGACCGGACGGGCACTTACTGGGTGAGAGGCACACGGAGGCGGCGAAATGGCCCGGTCGGACGGCGTGGTGCAATTCATCCGCGGGACCGCGTGTGCGGACACGCCGGACGCGGAACTGGTCGAGCGGTTCGTCGCGGGCCGCGACGAGCAGGCGTTCCGCGCGCTCGTCGCTCGGTACGGGCCGACGGTGTGGGCGGTGTGCCGCAAGGTGCTCCGCGACCACCACGCCGCCGAGGACGCGTTCCAAGCGACACTGGTCGTATTCGCGCGCCGGGCCGGCACGCTCCGCGCCGGCGCCGCAGTGGGCGGTTGGCTGCACGCGGTCGCGTACCGGGTAGCGGCCCGGCTCCGGGGCACACGCCGGGTCGAAGCCGGCGCGTCCGAACCGGTCGACGAGCGCCCCGGCGCTCTCGCCGACCTGACCGTGCGCGAGGCCGAGGCCGCGCTCCACGCGGAACTCGCGGCGCTGCCGGAGCGGTACCGCGCCCCGCTGGTTCTGTGCAGCCTCGAAGGGCTGTCACGTGACGAGGCGGCGGAGCGCCTGGGGTGGCCCGCGAACCGCGTCAAACACGGCCTCGAACGCGGCCGCGAGTTGCTCCGCTCGCGCCTCGCCCGGCGCGGGCTGGCGTTCGGCATACCGCTGCTGCTGAACCTGCTCGGTCAGAACGGTGGGGCGGTTCCGCCGGCGGAACTCGTTGGAGCGGCGATCGGTTACGCAACAGGCGCGGCACCACCCAGTGCGGTCGCGGCCCTCGTGAACGGAGTGACCCGAACGATGTGGATCGCCAAATGGAAATTGCCCGTCGCGGCGTGTAGCGGGCTCGCCCTTGCGGTCGGCATACTCGCCGCCACCTTGCGCGACGGAAGTGCTCCGTCCGCAACCGTGAATCGCTCCCAAACGGTACCGGCGGATGCGCCCGAGAACACAGCACCGAAGCCCGAACCCGCGGCGACACAGGAAGAGCAGCCAAAACAGCCGTGGGATGTCGCGGCGCATTTCCTCCAACTCAGCATTGATGGCAAGGTAGAAGAAGCACTGAAAGTCGGCGGTTATTCATCACTGACCGGCCTACAGCTTGCTGCTGCCGAAGAACGCGTACGTTCAGTTAAACGATCCGGATTAACACGAGCGCGGCTTGTGGCAATTCTGATGAACGACACGCGGGTGGCGGTTGTAACTGAGAGAACCAGGCTGAATAACGCTGTGGGAGATGCGCCTGACGACGCACACGTGGCGGTTGTTATTCGACGCGAAAGAACGATCTTACCGTGGAAATCGATTGATTGGGGTTGCGAAAGCGAGAAAAATATTCTAAATTATGTCGATTCATTTATTCCTAAAAGACCCCCGGTGATATCGTGGGCAATAGGATTCGATGATGATCATACATTAAAAATTGACACGCATTCGAGGGCACCGTGGGATGTGGCCAGTGAGTTCTTGGGGCTCGTGCTCGCCGGGAAGACCGCTGGCGCTTTGAAGCTCACCGTACCGAGGTCGATTTCTGAGAACAAGGTCGGAGACATCAAGGAACGCTGGGCGGGCCGCACGGCGGTGGTTGCGGTGCTGCTCAACGATAACCAGATCGACGTTGTGTACGAGAGGCGGGGTGTCAGGATTACGCGCACCGAGACAGTGTACGCGTGCCCCGTTGTCACGCTCGCGAAATTGGAGGACGGCGGCTGGCGGGTGAATGACATCAACTGGCGCGACGGCGAGCAACTCGACGACCGAGTCAAACTGTACCTGAGCGGCCGGTACGATGCGCCCCCGAAGAAGTGACGCCGACCGGCAGGCGCAGTGTATTCTGAAGGTGTCGGGCCGCTGCGGCGGGCCGACACCTTCAACCGCTCCCGGAATCACTCATGCCGTCCGATCTCCTCGACACGCCCGAATCCGCCTACCAACTCGTTTCCACCGCCCCCGGGCCGAAAGGCGCGCTCCCGCTCACGGACGATCTGCTGCGCCACGCCCCGAGCGGCGACCTGTTCGGTTGGACCCAGAACGTCGGCATGGGCTGGAACCCGGCGCTGCTCGGCGGCAAAGAGTTCACCATCCTCAGCACCCACGGCGGGCTCCGCGCCGACGACGGCACCCCGATCGCGCTCGGGTTCCACTCGGGGCACTGGGAAGTCGGGCTCTTGGTGAAGGCCGCGGCGGAGGAGTTCGCGAAGCTGCGGTGCCTCCCCTTTGCCGGAGCGGTCACGGACCCGTGCGACGGGCGGACGCAGGGCACCACCGGGATGTTCGACAGCCTCCCGTACCGCAACGACTCCGCGCAGGTGATGCGGCGCCTGATGCGCAGCCACCCGACGCGGGCCGGCGTCATGGGCATCGCCACCTGCGACAAAGGTTTACCCGCGATGATGATGGCGCTGGCGGCGCAGCACCACCACCCCACCATTCTCGTCCCCGGCGGGGTGATGCTGGCCGGGGAAGCCGGGCACGAAGACACGGGCAAGGTGCAGACCATCGGCGCGCGGTACGCTCACGGCGAGATCACGCTGGAGCAGGCCGCGGAGGCCGGGTGCCACGCCTGTGCCTCGCCGGGCGGCGGGTGCCAGTTCCTCGGCACCGCGGCCACGTCGCAAGTGGTCGCCGAAGCACTGGGCCTGACCCTGCCACACGCGGCCCTCGCACCCTCGGGGCAGCCGATCTGGCTGGACACGGCGCGGCGGTCGGCGCGGGCGCTCGTCGAGATGTCGAACCGCGGCATCCGCACCCCCGACATCCTGACGGAAGCGGCGTTCAAGAACGCGCTGGCGGTGTTCGCGGCGTTCGGCGGGAGCACGAACCTCCTCCTGCACACCCCGGCGGTCGCGTTCCACGCCGGGGTGCGGCGCCCCACCATTGACGACTGGACCTACTTCAACCGCAAGGTGCCGCGCCTCGTCGACGCGCTCCCCAACGGCCCGATGAACCACCCGACGATGCGGGTGTTCCTCGCCGGGGGCGTTCCGGAAGTGATGCTCCACCTCCGCGCCCTCGGGCTCCTCGAACTGGACGCGCTGACCGTCAGTGGGGAACCGCTCGGCACCGTTCTCGACTGGTGGGCAACGTCCGAGCGCCGGACGCGCCTGCGCGAGCTGCTCCGGACGCGCGACGGGGTCGATCCGGACACGGTCATCATGTCGCCCGAGCAGGCCCGGCAGCGCGGCCTGACGAGCACGATCACGTTCCCGCTCGGGAACCTCGCGCCGGACGGGTGCGTCATCAAGTCCACCGCCATCGACCCGTCGGTCGTGGATGCTGACGGCGTGTACCGCAAGGTCGGCCCGGCGAAGGTGTTCATCCGCGAGAAAGACGCGATCAAGGCCATCAAGGGCGAGGGCGACCGCAAGGTGGTGCCCGGCGACGTGCTGGTGCTGTGCTGCCGCGGGCCGCTGGGCAGCGGGATGGAGGAGACGTATCAGGTCACGAGCGCGCTCAAATACCTGAAGTGGGGCAAGCAGGTCGCGGTCATCACCGACGCGCGGTTCAGCGGGGTCTCGACGGGCGCGTGCATCGGGCACGTCTCCCCGGAGGCGCTCGCGGGCGGCCCCATCGGCAAGCTGCGCGACGGCGACCTGATCCAGATCGTGATCGACCGCAACAAGCTTGAGGGAACGATCGATTTGGTCGGCAACGAGATCGGCAACTACGGGCCGCTGTGGGGCAGCGCGGAGCTGGCGGCGCGGTCCGCACGCCCGGACCTGGAGCCGGACCCGGCGCTGCCCGCAGACACGAGACTGTGGGCCGCACTCCAGCACGCGAGCGGCGGGGTGTGGGGCGGGTGCGTGTACGACCCGGGGCTGATTGCCGTGAAGCTCGCTGGAGTAAAGGCGTGACCGAGGAGATGTGGCGGACGTGGGGGCACCGCACTCACATGCGCCGCCAGTTACGGAACTGGCGGTTCTCTCCGCTCCGCTGGATCCGCTTCAACCTGGCGTGTATCGAGCGGGTCCGAGAGCTGATCGACGATGTGCGGTGCCACCGTTTCCTCCACCGGCTCGAACGCCTGAGCGGCCGAACCGCCCTCGCGGCGCTGCGGCTCGAACCGTCCGTCGAAGAATTCGGCGTCACCGCAGCCATTGGCGAGTTGTGGCGCCGGCGTGACGACCCACTCCGGGGAGCCAAAATCGCTGCGGCTCGGGCCGTCTTGACCGCCAAGCTCCACACACTCGCGACCTCCGAAATGGTTGCCCTCGCGGTCGGTCGCTGGCGCTACGGCGAGTACGAAGAACGGCGCTCGCATTGCGCATTCCTGCGCGACATTTACGGCAATCCGTTCCGGCCGGTCACCTTCTCCACCGAGTGGCGCACCGGCACCACAACTGCGATCGCGCGCCAGATGTACGAGTCGCGCGACTTCGGCGCGATGCCGATTCTCGCCGACGCCATTCAAGACGCCGGGTGCGACTCCGACGACATCCTGGCCCACTGTCGTGACCCGCAGCAGGTCCACGTGCGCGGGTGCTGGGTTGTTGATCTCGTGCTCGGCAAGGAGTGAAGGTACACTGACGGTGAGGAGGAATTCGCATGACCGCCATGCCGCCACCGGCCCCGTCGCGCCGGCCGTTTCGGTTCACCCGCGAACAGTACCTCGAACTGGGGCAGCTTGGTTATTTCGACGGAAAGCGTGTGGAACTCCTGTGCGGGGAGATCGTCGAGATGAGCCCGATAAACTGGCCGCACGCACTGTGCGTGAACCTCGTAGTTGCGGCCCTGAATCGGGCATTCCCACTTGGTTTTTGGGTCGCTTCGCAACAGCCGATTGCGATTCCCGGCACAAAACCCGCTTCACAGCCCCAACCTGATGCAATGGTCATCGCGGGCTCTCCGCGCGACTACACCGACCACCCCACCACCGCGGCACTACTCGTTGAGGTCTCCGACACGACGCTGTCCGAAGACCTGAGTACCAAAGCCGAGTTGTACGCGACCGCTAACGTGCCCGAGTACTGGGTGCTCGACATCCCGAACCGCCAGTTGCACGTCTACCGCGATCCGCAGCCGCTCCCGACCGGTCTGGGCGCCACGGCGTACCGCGCGCACCTGGTCCTCGCGCCCGCCGACACCGTTCAGCCGCTGGCCGCGCCCCGTGCGGTCGTTCGCGTGAGCGATCTGTTCCAGTGACAGAACTGGAGCCGCCCAGCCGGCACATCAATCATGGCACGAATAAAGGTCGCAGTCGCGCGCAAAACAAGACAAGATAATCCACATATTTCGACCTCATCACGAAGATCTGCCGCGGCCTAAACCCTTGTCAGTAAACAGACTAATTCCGGCCCGGCCGTTTTAATTTGGTTTCTGCCCTCTCGTTCCGGCTGGTAGAATTCCCGCGACGCGGTTCTCTCCGTACGCTCGCAGGTTCTCACCGTGCCCGACGTGAAGACCGACGACTTTCGCGCCATCCTCGACCGGCTCCCGACCCCGGTGATCGGGTTCGATCGCGGCGGCCGACACGATTTCGTCAACCCGGCCGCGTGCCGCATGATCGGTCGTTCGGCGGACCAACTGCTCGGCCGGACCCTGTGCGAGATCGGCCTGCCGCCCGACCTCGGGCCGGAACTGGACGCGAACGTCGCCCGGGTCAGGGAGTCGGGCGCGCCGTTCGCGCACACCGTCTCGCTCCCGTCCCCGGGCGGCACCGCGGTGCTCCTCGTGCATCTGGTGCCCCGGCCCGACGGCGGGGTGCTGGTCACCGCCACCGACGTCTCCGTTCAGGCCCGGGCCGAGCAGGCTCTGCGGTACAGCGAGGAGCGCTACCGGCAGACCATTGAGGCGGCGTTCGACGCGATCGTCACCACCGACCCGAAGGGCACGATCATCGGGTGGAACAGCGGCGCGGAGCGGGTGTTCGGGTACCCGGCGTCGGACGCGCTGGGGCGCGACGTGGAGCTGATCGTGCCCCCGCGGTACGCGGCCGAGCACCACGCCGCGATGGCCGCGTTCGACCCCGCGAACTCGTCCCGCATGCGGAGCCGCGTGGTCGAACTGCCGGCAATGCGTAAAGGGGGGATCGAGTTCCCGGCGGAGATCACGCTCGCCTACTGGGGCGCGGGGGCCGACCGCCGGTTCACCGCCATCGTCCGCGACATCACCGCCCGCCGCGCCGCCGAGCAGGCCCTCCGGGACAGCGAGGAGCGGCACCGGCTGCTGATCGAGAGCGTCACCGATTACGCCATTTTCATGCTCGACCCGGACGGCCGGGTGGCCACCTGGAACGCCGGCGCCCAGCGCATCAAGGGGTACACGGCCGACGAGATCGTCGGCCGGCACTTCTCGGTGTTCTACCCGCCCGAGAGCACCGCCTGCACCGAGGCCGAGCTGGAGACCGCGGCGCGGGTCGGGCGGTTCGCGGAGGAGGGGTGGCGGGTGCGCAAGGACGGGGCGCGGTTCTGGGGGCACGTGGTCATCACCGCGCTGCGCGACCCGACCGGGCGCCTCACCGGGTTCGCCAAGGTGACCCGCGACCTGACCGACCGGCGGGCCGCCGAGCAGGCCCTGCGCGACAGCGAGCAGCGGTACCGGCAGGTCGTCGAGGACCAGACGGAGACGGTGTGCCGGTTCCGCCCGGACGGCACCTTCACGTTCGTCAACGACGTGTACTGCCGCACCTTCGGGAAGCGCGCCGACGAGCTGATCGGCCGCCCCTGGCACCCGGTCGTTCACCCGGGCGACCTCGACCACGTTGAAACCGAGCTGGCCCGGATGTCGCCGGACAACCCGGTCGTGCGGATCGAGAACCGCATCGTCAACGCGGGCGGGCGGACGCGCTGGATGGAGTTCGTGAACCGCGGGTTCTATTCGCCGGCGGGCGGGCTGGTCGAGATCCAGGCGGTGGGCCGGGACGTGACCGACCGGCGGGCCGCCGAGGACGCGCGGCGCGAGCTCGAGGCCGACCTGCGGGCGAAGGAGCAGCAGCAGCGGTACGAGCGGCAGTTGCTGCAGTCGCAGAAGCTGGAGAGCCTCGGGGTGCTGGCCGGCGGCATCGCCCACGACTTCAACAACCTCCTTACCGCGGTGCTCGGGTACGCGTCGCTGAGCCGGATGCGGCTCCCCCCGAACGACCCGATCGCCGAGGACATGAAGCGGATCGAGTCCGCGGCCCAGCGCGCGGCCGAGCTGTGCCAGCAGATGCTCGCGTACGCGGGCCGCGGGCAGTTCGTCGTCCGGGCGGTGGACCTGAACGCGCTGACCCAGGAGATGACGCAACTGCTCGGGGCGGTGCTGTCGAAGAAGGCGGTGCTCAAGTACAACCTGACCATCGGGCTGCCCCAGGTGCAGGCGGACCCGACCCAGCTCCGCCAGATCGTGATGAACCTGATCACCAACGCGTCGGACGCGATCGGCCCGAAGAGCGGGGTGATCACGCTCACCACCGGCCTGATCGACGCGGACGCGCGGTATCTCACGGAGATCCAGGCGGGCGCGGAACTCGACCCCGGGCGGTACGTGTACCTGGAGGTGTCGGACACCGGGTGCGGGATGAGCGAGGAGGTGCGGGCCAAGATCTTCGACCCGTTCTTCACCACCAAGTTTACCGGCCGCGGCCTCGGGCTCGCGGCGGTGCAGGGCATCGTCCGGGCGCACAAGGGCGCGATCAAGGTGTACACGCAGTCGGGCAAGGGGACCACGTTCAAGGTGCTGCTGCCGGCACTGGACGGCACCGACCAAGAGCCCGCCCCCGCGGACGAGGCGGCCGAGCGGAACGGGCGCGGCCGCCGGCTGCTCGTGGTGGACGACGAGGAGGACGTGCGCGTGTTCACCCGCAAGGTGCTGGAGCACGCGGGGTTCGAGGTGACGGTTGCCGCCGACGGGGCGGCCGGGGTGGAGGCGTTCGCCGCCGCGCCGTACCAGTTCGCGCTGGTGCTGCTGGACCTGACCATGCCCAAAATGGGTGGGGCGGAGGCGTTTCGCGAGATGCGCCGGCACCGGTCCGGCGTGCGGGTGGTGCTCACCAGCGGGTTCGCCGCGGAAGAGGCCACCAGCGGGTTCGAGGGCAAGGGGCTGGCCGGGTTCCTGCGCAAGCCGTTTCGCACTGAGGACCTGCTGGCGATCGTGTTCGACGCCGTGGGGCCGTGAGTCGGGGGGGCGATTGAAGAGTAACGGCTTTCTGTAGCCGGCCTCTGTCAACAACTTGAAACTACCGGATTCGGTATGAGTCGGAGGGGCGATTGAGATGAGTTTCGCCGAGCGCGAGCGGGACCGCGGCGGGACAGGCACGTTCGCCGACCGGGTGCGCCGGGAGCGGTCCGGGAACCTGTTTCTGGTGCGCGGGAAGGACTCGACCGGGCGCGACGCGTGGTACTTCCTGCTCGTCGACCCCGGCAAACGGGCAGCGTTCCGCAAGGCGTCCGGCGGCGAACTCCAGCTCAACGCCTACGGGCGCATCATTGCCTCGGGGTACGGGGTGAGCCCGCCCGCGGCGGTGCGCGAGCGGATGCGGACCGAGTACGGGTTCACCGGCGAGTAGCGGCCCAAGGCACGCTCACCGGTTCCGGCCCGCCTCCCGATTCCATCAGGTGCGCCCGCGTCAGCGCCAGCCCCAGCAGAAACGTCCCCAGCCCCGCGAACGCCGGCAGCAGGTGCATGCCGTCCGTGTACCCGACCGCGACGTGAACCGCAATCGCCGGCGCGTACCCCAGCACCCCGGCCGGTAGCAGCGTCCACCACAGCCAGCCGTTCCCCGCCCGGTGCCCCCACAGCGCGGTCAGCAGCAGCACCAGCCCGGCCGACACCAGCATCCCGCCGAACGTGGCCCGGTCGTGCGCCACCAGCGGTACCAGCCGCGGGTGCGCCGCGCGCAGTTGCTCCGCGGTCGTTTCCAGAAACTCCAGGTCCTCGGGGACGAACACCGCCGTCACCCCGACGAGTGAAATCACCGCCCCCGCGACCAGCACCGCGCCGGCGTGCGCCACCAGCAACAGTTGCCCCCACTGCGCCCGCCGCCACGCCCGGTCGGTGCGCGGCGGGGGCGGGCCGGTCGGCGTGTACGGCCCCAGCTCCGAGTGCATTCCGAGCAGCAGGAGCTGGAGCAGGCACGCCGTGACGAACGCGTGCAACGGTTCGAGGTACCCGAACCCGAGGAACAGAAAGAAGCTCGCGAACCCGGCGGACGCGGACGCAAACACCGCAACCATCGCCCAGTGAACGCCCCGGCGGATGCCCCCGAGTGAGAGCCCGAGGTACACGGTTCCCACGGTCAGCATGGGGCCGGCGAGCGACACCCGGTCGTGGGCCATGAACGCGAGGAGCCGCGGGTTCACGGTGTGGAGCTGGTCCCGCGACAGTCCCAGAAACGCCTCGTCGTACGGCAGCACCACCCGCGTGGCCGCGATGCCCACGGCGAGCGCGCCGCCGAACAGCATTCCGAAGCCCAAAAGGGCCGTCCAGAACCACGTCATCGCGGCCGGCCGTGGCGCCGCGCCCGGCGGCTCCCGCTGAGCGGACAGGTTGCGGTACAGCACCGCGTCGTTCGTTCGCTTCACCAGCCCCGGGCCGTTGAAGACCAGCCCGCTGTCGACTTCCACGAGGTCGGCCCCGGCGTCGAGCAGCGCGAGGGCGTGCTCCGGCTCGTGAACCCCGCCCCCCACGACGAGCGGCACCGCCGGACCGAGGGACGCACGGAGCGCCCGCACCAGCGCCAGCGCCGGCTCCCGCGCCGGTGCGCCGATCTCGGTTCCGCCGCCCTCCCGCGCGACCGCACCGTCGATCAGAACGCCGCCCGCACCAGCAGCCAGCCCGGCCGCAAGGGCCTCCATATCCGCTGTCGGCGAGTCGGCGCGAACGGTCAGCAGGATCGGAACCCCTTCCGCGGCCGGGAGCCACTCGGACATCGCCACAGCCGCGGCGGCCGGCACTGCAATCGCGGCCACGAAGCGACGCGTCTCCGTGAGCAAATGGCGGTACTCTTCCGCCGTCTCCCCGGACACACGTACCGCCACCGGCACCCCGAGCCGGGACAGTTCGGCCAACACCGCCCCGGCCGCCTTCAATCCGAGCGGCGGGGCCGCGTCCGGAAAGCCGATAGCCTCGCGCGCGTCGTCGCGCTCCACGCTCGGGCGTGTCGGCGGATTCTGTAACCCGACCGGCCCGACGCTGATGAACCCGATGCCGAACCGGGCGAACGCCGGCAGCGCCACCCCCTCCGGATCGAGTCCCGGCCCCAGCCCGATCGGGGACGCGAAGTCGCGCCCGAGGAGCCGCACCGTGAGCCGCGGGTCCGCGCGCATGTGCCCGAGCAGGTCGATCGCCAGCGGGCCGAGCGGCAGCCGCGCGAGCCGCCCCATGAACCCGAGCGCGACGGCCCGGGCGGTTCGCGCGCCGAGGCGGTACAACAGCGGCCGCGAAACGGTGCGGTAGAACCAGTCTGGCATGGCGACCCGGGGCACGTAAGGGAGTCCGGGGCCGGCGCGGCGCCGGCCGCCCTCCGTCTTATAACCGTCACTGGAGCGATCCCGCAACACTCCTCACGGTACCCGGAAAACACCTGAACTCGCGCCGCGCGGGTGGTATCATCGGGGCCGTCGCCCGCCCACACGCTGCCAGGAGCCGTACCCGTGCGCTGCGCCCGCCTCTCCGTTGCCCTCCTGCTCGTACTCGTCGGTGCCGTGTCGGGTCAGGACAAGAAAGACCCGCCCAAGAAGGAAGCCAAGAAAGAAGCCCCGGTCGTGAAGCCCCGCGAGGGCAAGAGTGAGACCGTCAAGCTGTTCGACGGCAAGACCCTCGCCGGCTGGGAGGGGTACTCCGATCTGTGGTCCGTGAACGACGGCGTCATCGTCGCGAAGAACACCGCGCCGCTGAAGTTCAGCACGTACCTGCTCACGAAAGACACGTACTCCGACTTCCGTCTCACGTTCGCCTCGAAGCTGGTCACGTCGGAAATGCACTCGGGCGTGTGCTTTTGGGGCGTCGTGAAGCCCGACGTGAGCAAGGACCCGGAAAAAGACCGCACGAAGCACACCTACGCGGGGCATTTGGTCATGTTCCCGTCGGGGTACGGTCTGTACGACCTGTTCGGTCGCAACGGCCTTGGTGTTGACGGCGCTCCCGCGAAGAAGGTCGGGAAGCAGCACGACTGGAACGAGATCGAGGTGCTGGCGCAGGGGAACCGCATCCGGGTGGCGATCAACGGCGCCGCGGTGGTGGACTGGCGCGACCCGCAGCCCGAGCGCATCAAGGCCGGCCCGATCGGGTTACAGTTGCACTCCAACACGGTGCCGCAGGAGGTCCAGTTCAAGGGGCTGGTGCTCGAAACCTTCCCGAAGGAGGATAAGTTGCTCACCGTGAAGTGAGGCGCGCCCGGAACGCCCGCGCCCGCAGAACGGCCGGCCCCGGAACTCGCTTCCGAACGCTCTCGGTTCGGTTTCCGCTCCTGCGCGAAGCAAATCTTCGCGCGGACGGCTCGATAGTGGGTTAACCCGGCGGCCGCGCCGCGAGGCGGGTGGAGGCTCTCCCCAATGTCCTCATCGAAACTCACGAGCTGGATCACCCGTTCGGCCACCAGCCGGGCCGTTCCCCACACAACCACAGATCACGACCAGGCGCTCGAAGCGATCCTCAGCCCCGCCCAGCTCCCACAGGCCCCGGCCGTCGCGGTGCGGGTGGTCGAGGCCGCAACTCATGACGACTGCTTGCCCCGCGAGATCGGCGCGATGATCGCGAACGAGCCGGGGTTCGCGGCGTCGCTCCTGCACAGCGTGAACACCGCCCGCGAGGCGGCCAGCCGCCCGGTCAACTCGGTGGACCGCGCGGTCCTGCTCGTCGGGCTGAACAAGGTGCGGGCGATGGCCCTTGGGCTGTCGCTCCCCGCGCTGCGCCCGCAGGCGCGGTACGACCGGGGCGCGATGGAGCACTCGCTCGCGTCCATCAGCGGCGCCATCATCGCCCGCGAACTGGCCGCCCGGCGGGGGGACGCGGACCCCGAGGAGGAACTCAACGCCGCGCTGCTCCGCGACATCGGGGTGCTGCTGATCCAGCAAACGTACCCCACCGCGTGGGCGGGACACATCGCCCGCGGCGGCGACCCGCTGCTGGCCGAGGCGTGCCAGCGCGAGCGCGAGGCGTTCGGCATCGATCACGCGGAGGTGAGCGCGGAGGTCCTCAAGCGCTGGGGGCTGCCGGACGAGATCTACGAACCGATCCGGCACCACCACCACCCCGAGCGGCTCGCGGGCACCCGGTACGCGCAGCGCGCGGAGCTGCTGTGGTTCGCCGGCCTGCTCACCCGCCTCGAGGCGGTTGTTGAACACCCCGAGGCGCTCGACCTGATCCTGTCGGTCGCGGGCCGGCGGTTCGGGTTCAGCGTCGGCTCGCTGGCCGAGTTCCTGGACACGGTGCGGCCGCAGATCCGCGACTTCGCGGACGTGCTGAACCGCGAGATCGGGCGGTGCCCCGATTACGCCTCGCTGCTGACGCACGCGGCGGCGGAATTGTCACGCGCATCGCCCGGTCGTGCCGCCCCCGTGGCCCGGTAAGACGGGAACTCTCGGCGCGCCCCGTTGGGAACGGCCGCTCGCGCCCGCAACCCCGCCCACGCGTCCCGAACCTCAATCCTGTACCCCCGACCGGGCGCCGGCCGGGAACAGCTCCTCGTCGTCGTCGGGAAGGCCCGGGAGCACTTTCCCGCCTGCCCCGACCGGCGCGGCGACCTTCGTCTTCACCGCGCTCGTCAGCGCCATCTTGCGACGGTCCTTGTCGTCGGCCAAACGCGCCTGGAGCGTTTTGGGAATCCCGCCCCACACGGTCGCCAGATCGGCCAGCGTCTTGGCCGCGTTCAACTGCCGACGGTGCTGGTCCTCGGGCGACACCGACTCAACCGGCTCCGCGCTCAACCACCAGTCGAACAGCGGCTTCCAGAAGGTCGGCCCGGGGTGGTCGCAGGTCTTCCCGTCCATCGCGGTGCACCCGCGCACCTTTTCCACCCGGGCCGCGTGGTTCTCCACCTCCAGCCGGATCACGGCGTCGAACTCGTACTCGGTGTTCTCGCGCTGGTCGGTCTTCATGCCGACCTTCTTGATCTTGGTCTTGCCGGCGTCGTCGACGCGCTCGTACTCGCTCTTCACGCGCATGGTGACGATGGAGTGCGCGCGCGGGTCGGTGAGGGTGGTGAGCATCCGCCGCTGCTCGGGGGTGACCTGTGCCCAGCCGCCGAACTTGTCGCCCTTGTTGGCCCGGGCGTACCGGTCCACCTGCTCCATCGCCCCGTGCCACGCGTGCGACAGCGAGTCGAAGATGACGATGTCGTAGCCGGCGCCGACCAGGTGCTCGTAGCACTCGGCGTACCCGCCCGGGTTCTGCTTGTCGTGCGGGATTGGGCACACCTCGTACTCCCACTTCTCGCCGTCCATCGTCACGCCGTCGTACAGGCCCGCGGACTCGTTCTCCGAGTCGGCGATGACGATCCGCTTGCCGATGTTGGCGCGGCGCATCGCGAACGCGAGCCGCAGCGCGGAAAAGGTTTTCCCGGACCCGGACAGGCCCTCAAGGCTGATCTTCAACGGACGCCGCTGGCGCTTCGCCTTACGAACTTCGAACATGATACCCGGTCTCCCACGACGCACAGAAACGGAACGGTACAACGTTACGCCCCCATCGTTGCGGCCCGCGCGATCGAGTTGAATGTTCGCAATTACAGTAGTGAACGCAAATTCAATTCGGTGCCCTGCACAACCGGTACGGCGTGCGAAACTGCCAGCGCCGTTAGCGCCGGAATTCGCGTCGTCGGTCTTCCCAGCCGGAGCGAAGGAAGCGCCCAATCGGGATGTCCTCGCGTGCGCCGCCCGCACTTCGAGACCGTTCACATTGCTTCCCAGGTGTGGCCTTCAGTGTGTTCCGCTCGCCCCGCGAGCGGTCGCTCCGCGCATTCAATTAACCACATCTAGCGCACCCGGCACGATATTGCGACCGCTCGCGGGGCGAGCGGAACACACCAAAAAACGTAGGCCGCACACAATTGCCTCTTAACCATTTGATCTAGATGTTCGCCCATCTGATCCCGACATCGAGCCGGATCGTTTTACCCGCCCGGCGAACGCGGCGCGCCTTTCCCCGGTGGCCCCGGCGACGGGCTTGCCATCAGGAATATGGGTGCCCGTTCGTGTGCGTGTCTGATTCGCGTTCCGGTTGCTGAAGTCCGTTTTTGTCTGCTTCTTGTGGCACAGACATTCCTGTCTGTGCGGCGTGAGAAGGCTGCACAGACAGGAATGTCTGTGCCACAAGAAGCAGACACAATTAAACAGATTGGAAATGAGACGCACACGGCACAGGCACGAGCACGGGAACGAGTTCGCAACGGTTGTGCCCCGTTCGCGCCCGGGCTATGATCTTTCCCGTTCCCTTCCCACCCCCGAAAGGCCCTTCCATGCTCTCCCGCCGCACGTTTCTGGCCGCGAGCGCCGCAGCCCCCCTCGTGTTCTCCCGCCGCGCCGACGCGCGGGCCGCTAACGACAAGCTGACCCTCGGGTTCATCGGCGTCGGCACGATGGGCCGCGGGCACCTCGGCGGGTTCCTCGGCCGCAGCGACGTGCACGTGGTCGCGGTGTCAGATGTTGTGAAGGAGCGCACCGACAGCGCCAAACAGACCATCGAGAAGCGGTACGCCGAACAGATCAAGTCGGGCGCCTACAAGGGCGTCAAAACGTACCCGGACTTTCGCGACCTGATCGCCGACAAGGGCATCGACGCGGTGGTGATCGCCACCCCGGACCACTGGCACGCCATCCCCGCCGTCCTCGCGGCCCGCGCCGGGAAGCACATTTACTGCGAGAAGCCGCTCACCCAGAACCTCGCGGACGGCCGCTGGATCGTGAACGAGGTCGCGAAGGCGAAGGTCGTCTTCCAGACCGGCAGCCAGCAGCGGAGCGAGTTCGGCGGGCACTTCCGTAAAGCCGTCGAGTACGTGTGGAACGGCCGCATCGGCAAGCTGAAGACGGTCCGCATCGGCGTCGGCGCCGCCGCCCGGCCGTGCGACCTGAAGGGCGAGGAGAAGCCCGCGGGCACCGACTGGGACATGTGGCTCGGGCCGGCGCCGGAGCGCGAGTACAGTTCGGTGCTGTGCCCGAAGGGCGTCCACGGCCACTTCCCCGCGTGGCGCGACTACCAGGAGTACGCCGGCGGGCAACTCGCCGACATGGGCGCGCACCACTTCGACATCGCGCAGTGGGCGATGGGCACGGACACGAGCGGCCCGGTCGAGGTGCTCCCGCCGGAAAAGAAGAGCGACCGCGGGCTGCGGTTCGTCTACGCCAGCGGCGTGGTGGTGATCCACAACGAGTTCGAGAAGGGGAAGGACGGCAAGGAGATCAAGGCCGATTGTGTGTTTGAGGGCACCGAGGGCACCATCCTGGTGAGCCGCGGCGGCATCAGCAGCCTGCCCGACACGATTCTCAAGGAGCCGATCGGCGAGAAGGAGAAGCGCGTCTACCCGAGCACCGACCATAAGAAGAACTGGCTGGAGTGCGTCCGCAGCGGGAAGGAAACCATCTGTCCGGCCGAGACCGGTCACCGCTCCGCGAGCATCTGCCATCTGGGTAATATCGGCTACCGGCTCAAACGCAAGTTGAAGTGGGACCCGGCGAAGGAACTGTTCGTCGGCGACGAAGCGGCGAACAAGGAACTGTCCCGCGAACCGCGGACGAAGTGGAAGATTTGAAGCCGGCGGACGCGGGGAACGCGGTTGCGCGAGGCCCCGCGTCTGCCGGTGGCGCTGTAACGGGGGGGACAGCACCACCGATCACTGCAACTGGGTCGCGAACTGGACATTCGCTGCCGACGGACTGGCGATTCGCTGGTAGTTCGCTGGGTGGCTACTACCACCGAATCACGCGATGGAGGCCCCATGTGAGAGCCCCGCAGCCAAGCGGGGGCGGGCACGGTGGCGACCGGATCGCAATGCGTATCGTGTTGTAATTTCGCCGCTTGCGCCGAATCGATCCGCGTGAAGGGGCTTCTTCGCTCGGACGGAAAACCGGTCCCGAACACCACACGCGATGGGACGCGAACTTCTGGAAGTGCAATTGAGGGGAAATAGGGTGGGGAAATGACCGATGTGCCGACTCTCCAGCCAGCGACCGCCCGGCACCGCAGACATGCGGGCGGCTGTCGCCGCCCCACGGTTGCAGTGGCGATCGTGACCGCCGCGGGTATCAGAAACGGGCGCCGCCCGTCTGACCTGGGGTCCGACGGACGGCGCGTTCCGTCACTTCTTGAACGGGACCGATTCCGTTTGCGGCTTGCCGTCTTCGCCCGCGAAGATGGCCTTCGGGAGCACCCGCAGGTTGAGCCCGAACCGCACCTTGAGTTCCTTCCCGCCGGTGACGTCGAGCGACGCCGCGGACAGCAGCTTGTCATCCGTACCCAGGGTCCGCTCGACCTCCAAACCGGGGCCGCCGGCCTTATCCACGAACTTCTTCATCCGGGCCGGGTTGAGCACCACGTCCAGCACCGGGGACTCGACCGGTTTGACCGCCAGCGCGGCCTTCATGGCGGGGACGGGGTCCGCACCGACCACCACGAACACCCCGTTCGGCGCGAAGGCGAACGCGAGCGTCGCCTTTTCGTCCCCGAACGGCTTGTTGAAGTCGAAGAAGTCGCGGCCCTCGGGCATTTTGAACGTGTGGATGTCGACCTTCCCGAGCTTGTCCGCGTCCCACTTGAACCGGTTGCCTTCGATCGGAACGGTTCCGCTCTCGACCAGCTTCTTGAACTCCTTGCCCAGCGCCGAGGGGTCGTCGAACGCGACCGCCACGACCAGGTCGTAATCGCCGGTCTTGTTCGGCCCGCGGACCGCGCCGACCACGTCCACCTCGCCGGTCTTCACGGTGCGGATCAGCCCCTTGAACAGTTCGTCCACGAGGTCCTTGCCGATCGGCGGCGCGCCGGCCTCCTTCTGGGCCGCTTCGATCCCCTTGACGGTCGCGGTGCGCAGCTCGTCGTTGAAGAACGGCAGGCGCGTCTTGAACCCGGCGACCGTGTCGGGCGTGAGGAGCGCGGCGAACTTGTTGCCCGTGGGCTTCCGGGCCGCGATGGCGGTCGCGAGCAGGGTGTCGGGCTTGCCCTTCAGCGTCGCCTCGACCGAGAACTCCCCGGCGGCCACGTCGAGCCCGACGCGGAGCGCCGCGGACTCGCCCCCGCCGAGCAGGAGCGCGTACCGCGTGAACATCTTCTCGAACTGCTCGATCACGGGCAGAATCAACTTGTTGTCGACGCGAGTCACCCCGGTAACGTCCGGCCCGTCCTTGCCGTCCAGGCCGAGTTCCTTGCGGAGTTCGGCGATCACGCCGGGGATCGCCAGCTTCACCTCGGGCGTGAGCCGGTCGAAGTGGAACTTGCTCGCGAAGATGGCCTGGTCGGCCGGGTCGATCACCTTGTTGAGGGGGACGAGGGCCTTCGCGTCGAGCGCCGGTTCGGGGTTCACGCCGTAGGCCACGTACGCGTACCCGTCGGCGAACTTCATGCGCGCCTTGTGCTTCGGGTCGATCGCCGGCAGCGCGTACATGCCCTTGCCCAGGCTCTTCGGCGGGAACTCGAGCACCCGGTCGCACAGCTCGACGAAGTCCTTCTCGTTGGTGACCGGGAACGCGATGACCGCGACGGCGTCCGCCGCCTTCGGCGCGAGCTGAACGTAGCCCGCGATCGGGCGGCTCAGGTCGAGCCCCTCGAACCCCTTGTCCCCGAACTCTTCTTTGATCTTGTCGTTGAAGCCTTTGACCGCCCGTTCGCCGCCGATCAGGTCGGCGGCGGCCCGCACGTCGTCCAGAACGCGGTTGAGCGGTTGCGTCTGGAACGTGATCGGCGGGTCGGCCGCCCGAAGGGCGGCGGGCGCCACCAGAGCCGCGGCTACCAGGGCCAATGCGTACCGCATTATGGGGACTCCGAACGAGTAATGTGGCACCGATTAGAATACGCGCTCTGGGCGGCATTTGCCATCTGCCGAAAAGACAAATAGAACCTCGTTGTCCACAATTAACTCTCGGAGAGTTGCCATGCACCCCCGTGCTGCCGAGTACCTCAAGGGGCTTCAGGACCGTATCTGTGCCGCACTCGCGGCCGCGGACGGGGGCGCAACGTTCCGCGAGGACAGTTGGACCCGGCCCGGGGGCGGCGGCGGGCGCACGCGGGTGATCGAGAACGGCGCGGTGTTCGAGAAGGGCGGCGTGAACTACTCCGAGGTGTACGGCGAGTTCGCACCGGAGTTCGCCAAACAGATGCCGGGCGACGGGTTGAGCTTTACGGCGGTGGGCGTCTCGCTGGTGCTGCACCCGCACAACCCGCTGGTGCCGACGGTCCACGCGAACTTCCGCTACCTCACGCACGGGTCGAAGGCGTGGTTCGGGGGCGGCGGCGACCTCACGCCGTATTACCCGTTCAAGGAGGACGTGGTTCACTTCCACAAGACCTGGAAGCGGGCGTGTGACGCGCACCCGACGGTCGCCGACTACGCGAAGATGAAGAAGGACTGCGACGAGTACTTCCACCTGAAGCACCGCAACGAGGCGCGCGGCGTGGGCGGCATCTTCTTCGACTACATGGACGCCACCGAGGACGCGTTCGCGTTCGTGCGGCGAGCCGGGGACGCGTTCGTGGAGGCTTACGTGCCGATCGTGGACCGCCGGAAAGGGCTGAGCTACACGCCCGAGCAGCGGTTCTTTCAGGAGTACCGGCGCGGGCGGTACGTGGAGTTCAACCTGGTGTACGACCGCGGCACGGTGTTCGGGCTGAAGACCAACGGCCGCACGGAAAGCATCTTGATGAGCCTGCCGCCGGTGGTGCGGTACATCTACGATTACACGCCGGCCCCGGGCACGCCGGAGGCCGAGTTGACCGGCTACTGGCTCCGGCCCCAAGACTGGGCCGCGATGGACGGGTGATGCGAAGGGGGGCGGCGCCGCGCTTCCGGCCGCAGAACCGGGCGACTCAGAAGTACGATTCGAGTTTGCCGCGCCGGCGCACGTCGAGCGTCGCGCAGTGGAACGAGCCGCCGAACGGCCCGAAGTGGTCGAAGTGGATCGGGACGGGAGTGAAGCCCCACTCCTCCAGCTTGCGGATGAGCTTGTGCTGTTGGGCGTCCACCACCACCCGCTCGTGGTCGAGCGACAGAACGTTCATCGACAGCCACTGGCTGCTGAACTGCGGGGACGCCATCGGCGATTCCGGGTCGTAGGTCGGCCGCGGGGCCTGGAGTATGTCCCACTTGCGCAGGCACTCGGGCAGCTCGGCCACGTTGATCCAGTCCGGGTTCACCAGCACCTTGCCCGGCGCGAGGGGCACGAACGTGGTGTCGATGTGCAGCGGGGTCGCGCACCGGGTCTTGATCTCGTGGACCCGGAACCCGGAGCCCAGGTGGCGGCGCACCCACTCGATGCCCAGGGCGTTGGTGGCGACGCTGCGGATGACGAACAGGTCGCGCCCGCACCGCACGAAGTCCGCGGCCTCCCAGACCGGTTCGAGTTCCGTGATCGGGTACCGGCGGGGTTGCCCTTCGGGGTGGATGCGTTTGCCGGTGTCGGCGCCGGCGGTGCGGCCGTTGTGGTCGTACAGGGCTTCGCGCAAGGCCGGCTTCGGTGCCGACGTTAGCCGGGCGCCGGCGCGGAAGTAGTCGGTGAACAGTCGGCGGTACGCGAGCGGCTCGAAGTGCCGGTGGCGCATCGGGCTGGCGCACTCGATGATCTCGTCGCCGACGACGAGGAACAGGTCGCGCGGGTTGGCCGTGTTCCACCCGCTGCGGCACTGCCAGAAGGGGGTGGAGTAGCCGACGTTGTGGGGGAACGGGTCGGGCCGGCGCACCGTCACGCCTTCGCCCCGGAGCACGCCGACCAGCTCTTCGAGTTGCTCGTGCGCCGCCTGCACCGACTCCTCTTCGACCAGGACGCCCTGGTAATGCCAGAGCCAGTCCGGCTCGCCGGCGGCGGCGAGAACGGGACCGCACTCGGGGTACGTCGCACCGAGTACAGTGCCGACGATCACCTCCTCCAGCGGGTCCCACTCGTTGAACGATTGCACGACGGGCGCGGGCGCCTTGTCGGTACGAATGTCGGGCACGCGGCGGCCTCCTCGTTCGGCGAATTCGTCCCTCGATCGGAGCCCAATCTAACGGTGCCGGTGCGGACACGCAATGAGCTACCGGTATCGAGGCGCGCGGCGCCACGCGGCGATGTCGAAGGCGTCCGTAACATAGCGGAGCGCGCCGGGTGGGTGAGCAAGAGACCGCATTGGCCCTTGCTCACCCACCCGGCGCGCTCCGAACGCTCACCCGACCGGTCGGCTCGGGTTCGCTCAGCCCTTCTTACCGGTCAGCTCGTCGGCGAGGTCGTTGGCGTCGTAGACCTTCCGCAGCGCCTCGACGATCCCGCGGCTGTCGACCGAAACCGCCCGGGCGGTTTCTTGGTCGAAGATGAAGTCGAGCACCAGCGACTGGATGTTGCCGTCGAAGATCAGGCCGACCACCTCGGCGTTCTGGTTGATGACCGGCGACCCCGAGTTCCCGCCGATGATGTCCGCGGTGCAGACGAAGTTGTACGGGGTCGCGAGTTCGAGGTTACCCTTCTTCGCGGCCCACCGCTGGGGCAGCTCGAACGGCCCCTTGTTGTGCTGCTCGGCGGCCCGCTTGTACAGCCCGTCGAAGGTGGTGAACGGGGGCACGTCCTTGCCGTCCTCCTTGTAGCCTTTCACCGTCCCGAACGCCAAGCGCAGGGTGAACGTGGCGTCCGGGTACACGTTGTCGCCGTCCATCTTGAACTTGGCCTTCGCCAGCGCCGCGTGCGCCTGCCGCTTCGGCTCGTCCACCTCGTTCTCGAACCGCTTGCGGAGCTCACGGGACGGGCCGTCCACCAGCCGCGCCAGCTCGATCATCGGGTCCTTCAGCGCCGCGAGGTCGGCCGCCTTGCCGCCCTTCGCCGCGGCCTCGATCTGGGCGAAGATGCTCTTCCGCACCTCGGGGTCGCGGACCTTCGTACCGCTGATCAGCTCGTACGCGCGCTCGCGCGGCGACTTGCCGTTCAGGACCTTCTTGACCAGTTCGGCGTCCGGCCCAAGGGTGACTGCCAGGAACTGGAGCCCGTCCGCCAGCTTCAGGGTTTCCAGGTCCTCGAAAATCGGCTCGTCGGAGAAGAGCTGGAACTTGAGCGACTGGAGCCGGGCGTCGGCGAACTCGCGGAGCCGCTCCGCGTTCGGCTTCGGCAGCTCTTCGGACGCGCGGAGCAGGGTGCGGGCGATGCCGAACGACGCGGAGTTGAACCCGCCGGCGTTCTCGAGGACGGTCATTTCTTTGATGAGTTCGGTGCGCACCTTCTCGGCCTTGGATACGGCGTCGAACGCCGCTTCGACCTTGGCGATGTTGGGGTCCGAGCTGAGCTTAATGAACTCCCGCAGGCGCTTCTCCTCGGCCTCCTTGCGGCCCATCAGCTTCGGGTCCATCAGGCCGGCGAGCCCGCCGATACGTGCCTTGCGGCTGTTCTGGATGCTGAACAGCTCCTCCTCCGCCCGTTGGGCGTTCTGCTCGCTGCGCCCGCCCCACGCCTGGAGCATCACCTCGAGCCGGTTCAGCCGGTTCAGCAGGTACGGGTAGCCGGTGTCGCGCAGGTACTTGAGCTCGTCGACGGTGTTCGCGCGGTTCGTGCGGCCCGGGTGCCCGGACACGAACACCAGTTCGTCGCTTTTGGCCCCGGCGGCGCTCCACTTGAGGTAGTGCTCGCACTTGATCGGCTTGTCGTTCTCGTACACCCGGAAGAAGCACACGTCGAGGTCGTAGCGCGGGTACTCGAAGTTGTCCGGGTCGCCGCCGTAGAACGCCGCCTGCTTCTCGGGCGCGAACACGATGCGGATGTCGGTGTACTGCTTGAACGTGTACAGGTGGTACTGGCCGCCCGCGTACAGCGTGACCACGTCCGCCCGGATGTTCTTGTCCGGGACCGCGGCGCCCTTCTCGAGTTCCGCGATCTTGGCGGTGCGCTTCTTGAACGCTTCAGCCGGGGCGGTGCCGGCCGGTACCGCCTGCTCGACCTGCTCGGTCACGTCCGTGATGGCGATGAGGACGTTGAGCTCGAGCCCCTTGCACTTGATCTCTTCGGCGTGCGTCTTGGCGTGAAACCCGTCGCGGAGGTAGTTCTTCTCGGGCGTGGACACCTTGTCCAGGTCGCCGGCCCCGACATGGTGGTTGGTCATCACGAGCCCGTCGGGCGAGACGAAGCTCCCCGACCCGCCCGAGTTGAAGCGCACGCTGGAGAGGCGGACGTGCTCGAGCCACTTATCGGTGGGGGTGAAGTTGTACTTCTTGAGCTGCGCGAGGGGCGGCTTGCTGAACAGCCACATGCCCTCGTCGGCCTGGAGCGTGTCGGACGTCATGAGGAACCCTATCAGTGCGGCGGGCGCAAGTGCGAGGGAGCGCAGGCGCATGGGTGCGAGTCTCCGGCGAAAGGGAACAGGCGCGAGAACGGAGAGACGGCGGGTCGGCCCGCGGCGCCGCCCGTGTGGGGCACTGTTATAGTGCGCCGGTGGGGAGAAATGCACTCGCGACGGGCGCCGGGTTACGAGTCCCGGCACGGGCAGACGCGCGGTCGTCCCGCGCTGCGACCCGTTTCACACGCACGGCACCACTCGACCGCGCGTTCGGCGCGAATGTCACGGCTTGACGGAAAACTCCTCTTGTTGTTTTGGGTTTCCAGTTGCTCTTATGTGTCGCAATCGGGTTTTACGTGCTGTCGGCGGTGCACGGGAACAGTTCCTTGCAGACCGATCCGGCTGAGAAGAGCGTATAATGCCGGTGGACAGTCGGGCCGAAGTGTTGCGTTTGTGAAACGGTGCGGCGCTGCCCGCACATTCCGCACGGCTTGCCACGTCGCGCGACTGCGACGCGGAGTAGAATCGGTTAGCGGATTGTGTTTCCCTGGCACGGGCCGCTATTCTAGCGAGTGGCGCGATTCCTGCTGTCGGGGTTACTCCCAACCCGCGGCCAGCGGCCCAAACCCGAACGAGCCGCCGTTTTCGGACCCGGTCGGTCCTCCTCTCCATGAACCGACCCCAGCCGGGAGCCAAGTCATGCCCGAGGCGAACAACGAGGATGCTCCTGATATAGAGGACGCGCTGGTGCGGCGCGGCACCCGCACCGCGGCCCCGTCGGCGATCGCGTCCGGGCGCCACGCGATGTCGGTCGAGGTCGCGCTCACCGTGTTCCGCCAGATGCTCCGCACCCGCGCCCTTGAGGAGCGGAGCATCAAGATGTCCAAGTCCGGCGAGGCCTACTTCTGGATCGGCGGCCCCGGCGAGGAGGCGTTCAACGTCTGCCTCGGGCTCCAAATCAACAGGGGGCGGGGGCCGGCCCACGACTACCTGCACTTGCACTACCGCAACGCCGGGGTGATGCTCGCGATGGGCATGCCGATGATCGACCACACCCGCCAGTTGGCGATGCGGGCGACCGACCGGCACTCCCGCGGGCGCAACTTCGTGGGGCACTACGCGGTTCCCGAGTGGAACGTGGTACCGGTCACGAGCGTGATCGAGGTGCAGTTCGCGATGGCCCCCGGGACGGCACTCGTGCAGAAGCGGCACGGCCTCAAGAACCCGGCCGAGGCCGAAGGCATCACGGTCGTGGTGGGCGGCGAGGCGGGCACCGCCGAGGGCGACTTCGAGAGCTGCCTGAACTGGAGCACCCGCCCCGGCAACGAGTTGCCCGTGCTGATGGTGGTCACCAACAACAACTACGGCATCTCGACGGACCTGGGCACGGTCCACGCGCACCGCCCCATCGCGGACCGCGCGATCCCCTACGGTGTCCGCTGCGAAACGATCAACGGGAACGACCCGGTGGCGGCGTGGCACGGCATCGACCGCGCGATGCGGTACTGCCGGCGCGAGCGCAAGCCGTACCTGCTCGAGGCCGTCGTGAGCCGACTGCACGGCCACTCTTCCTCGAGCGGAGCCCAGCGGAACTGGACCGAGGCGGACCCGATCGCGGCGTTCGAGCAGAAATTGATCGACGCCCGCGCGATCGACGCCCCGACCGTGCGCGTCATGAAAGAAGAGGCCAAGGCCGAGGCCGACGCGGCGGTCGTGGCGACGATGAAGGAGCCCGAACCGAGCCGCGACGACGTGTACGCCGGGACCTACGCCCCCAGCCCCGCCGACGCGGTGTACCCGGGCGACTACACCGGTCTGCCGGGGATTAAATAAGAACGAGAAGCGTGTTCGCCGCAGAGGGCGCGGAGAGAAGAACGGGAGAACGAACCCGACTCTGGTTTCTCTCCGTGCCCTCTGCGGCGAACACGCTTTTTTCTCCCTCCTTGCTCCCGGGAGGAGCCCGATGGCGAACATGGCTCAGGCAGTGCGGATGGCGCTGCATTACGGCGAAAAGCACCTCGGCGTGACGGACGTGTTCGGCGAGGACGTCGGCCCGCCGCTCGGCGGCGTGTTCACCGCGACGCAGGGCCTCAAGACCGCCTGGAACACCCCCCTCGACGAGCGCGGCATCATCGGCACCGCGATGGGCATCGCCTACGCCGGCGGGCGCCCGGTGTGCGAGATCCAGTTCTGCGACTACGCGTTCAACGTCCTCGACATGTTCAAGATCGCGGGCAACCAGCGGTGGGCCAGCGGCGGCGGGTTCGACATGCCGCTGGTCGTGATGACGCCCAACGGGGCCGGCATCCGCGGCAGCCTGTACCACTCGCACAGCTTCGAGAGCTGGGCCAGCCGGCTCGCGGGCTGGAAGGTCGTGATGCCGTCGAACGCGCGCGACGCCTACGGGCTGATGCTCGCGGCGATCAAGGACCCGAACCCGGTGCTGGTGCTGCTCCCGAAGGCGCTGCTCCGCGCGAAGGACCCGCGCCTGATCCCCGGCGAGCCCGCCGACCCGGACGAACTCGGCCGCATGATCGACGCCCCGGTCGGGGACCGCACCGGCTGGGAGCCGAACTGGCCGGAATTGGAAGACTACACGATCCCGATCGGCACCGCGGAGCGGGTCCGTGAGGGGGCGTCCGGTACGGTCATCAGCTACGGCCGCACGCTCCCCCTGTGCGTGCAGGCGGCGGACGAACTGGCGCACCGGAACCACGCGTTCGACGTGATCGACCTGCGGAGCATCTTCCCCTACGACTGGGAGCTGATCTCCCGGAGCGTGCTGAAGACGGGGCGCGTGCTGATCGTGAACGAGGACACGGAAGTCACCAACTTCGGCGAGCACCTGTTGCGCCGGGTCGTTGACGAGCACTTCTACGACTTGGTGGTGCGGCCTCGGACCCTGATGGGCAAACACGTTCCGGGGATCGGCATGAACCAGAACTACGAGCTGAACAGCGTCCCGCAACTGGGCGACATCCGCGCCGCGATGTGGGCGCTGGCGACGGAAGCCGCGTAGCGAGCGGTGCGCTCGGGCGTTCGTGTGCCGTGTTTTGCTACCGGCGCCCACCTTTGCGGTAGCCGGCGGCGCGGTTCCGCCCCACACCAAACACGGAACGCCACGTACTCAACACGAGCCCGAAGGGCGCATCATGGACTTTCCTCTCCCGCCGGTCGGCGAAGGCTTGCTCGAAGTGGAACTGGTCCGATGGCTCGTGCGGGCCGGGGACGTGGTCGCACGCGGGCAGGGGCTGGCCGAGGTGATGTCGGACAAGGCGAGCATGGAAGTGCCGTCGCCGTTCGCGGGTACGATCACCGCGCTGGCCGCGACGCCGGGAACGAAAATCAAGGTCGGACAGGCGATCCTAAGTTACGACGCGGTCGGTGATCGATCAGCGCTCCCGGCCGGGGTGAAAGATAATTCGCCCTCCGGCCCCCTTCCTGAAGGGAAGGCGAGTTCGACGGACACCTTCAGTGAACTCCATTTGCAAGGCGTGTTGGACGCTCCGTCTCTCCCGCTCCCTGAAGGGAGCGGGAGAGACGGGGCATCTTCCACGGCTGCGGGCACCAATGGCCACTCAGCCCCGCTCCCGCCCGCGGCCCCGTCTGTTCGGCTGCTGGCCCGCAAGTTCGGCGTCGATCTGGCCCGTGTTCGCGGAACCGGGCCGCATGGGCGCATTCTTCTCGACGACCTGACGCCGTTCCTTACTCCGAAATCCAACGGAGAGGCGCGCCCGGCCGCCACGAACAAGACAGACACCTCGAAGTTGGATTTCGGCGTCGCGGGCACGCGCCAAAAGCTGATCGGGCTGCGGCGGCGGGTCGCCGAGCGCATGGTCGAATCGAAACGGCACATCCCGCATTACTCGTACATCGACGAGTGCGATCTGACCGACGCGGTGAAGCTCCGCAACCAGTTGCGCGAGCCGCTCGCGAAGGCCGGGGTGAAGCTCACGTACCTGGCGTTCTTCGTGAAGGCGGTGGCGCGGGCGCTGAAAGAAGTGCCGATCGTGAACAGCACGTATGACGAGGCCGCGGGCGAGGTCGCGCTGCACGACCGGTACCACATCGGTGTGGCCGTCGCGGCCCCGGGCGGGTTGCTGGTGCCCGTCGTGCGCGACGCCGACAAGAAGGACATCGCGACCATCGCCGCGGACATCGACCGGCTCAGCAGCGATGCCAAAGCCGGGCGAAGCAAGATCGATGACTTGCGCGGGAGCACGTTCACAGTCACGTCGGTGGGCGGGATCGGCGGGCTGATCTCGACACCGATCATCAACTACCCGGAGGTCGGCATTATGGGTGTCGGCAAGGTGGTGAAACGCCCCACCTACGACGCCAACGGCGCGCTGAAGCCGTCGGACATCGTTTTCCTGTCGTTCTCGTTCGACCACCGCGTTCTAGACGGAGCGATCGGGGCCGCGTTCGGCAACGCGGTAGTGCGGTACCTGCAAACCCCGGCCGTGCTACTGCTGCCGGAGGCGTTCGGAGGCTGAGGGGGGTATAGCCACCGGACATATGCACCGCCCAACACTGTGAGAACACGGCTCGAAACGTCACACCGGCCGCCGAAACGATTCGGCGGCCGGTGTGACGTTTCAGCGGGCCGTCAGCGCGGACTCAATTCTTCTTCGACCACGGGTTGCCCTTCCGGTCTCCCTTCTCGCCGCGGTCACCCTTCTCGCTGCGATCACCCTTCTCGCTGCGATCGCCCTTGCTACCCGATTCACCGCCCTTGGGGCCGCTCCAACCGCCAGGGCCGCCGCCCCAGCTACCGGAACCCTTGCTCCGCGTGTTCGAGCCGTCGCCGCCGGACGACGGACCGGTCGGCCCCAACCCCCACGAGCCGGGCCGCGTGCCGGTTTCTTCGTAGGTGGCGATTTTCTTGTCGATGCTCTGCTGGCGGGTGAACCGCAGGTACTCGTCGGCGGTCACGAGCCCGTCGCCGTTCAGATCCATTTCCGTGAACTCGTCAATGTCTCTTTTCTTCTTGCGCCATTCGTAGAGTCCGATCTGGCCATCCTGGTCGGTGTCGTACTCATCGAACCACGACGGGAGATCTTTCGGCAACTTGCCGTACCGCATTGCGACCGGGCGCTCTTCCTCGGTTTCCTTTTTCTCGGGCGGACGCTGCATGTCCCCCCAACCGCCGCCCCAACCGCCACCGTTGTTAGGATCCCAGCCGCCGGGGCCATTGGGGCCGCCAGGGCCTCCCGGACCGAATCGGCCGCGGTCGCCGCCCGGTCCGCCGTTCGGGTTGTTTTGAGAGTTCGCGGCCCGTGCCGCCTCGTTCCGGGCGTGGTGGTCGAGGTACTGCACCTTCGACATGATGCCCGATTCCGGCAGCGGGACACCACCGCTTCGCTCAATCATGCCTTTCATCCACTCGCGCGTTTGCGGAGGGATTGCACCGAGGTCCACGGTGTCGCCGCTGCTGTTCGTCAGCCGTTGGAGCATCTGCCAGCCGCGCTCCGGGTCCATCCCGCCGCGTCCGCCCATCCCGCCACCGCCACCACCGCCACCACCCGGACCACGCCCGCCAAACCCGCCCTGATCGCCGCCGGGCTGGCCGAAGTTGCCGCCACCAGGGCCACGCCCGCCAAATCCGCCCTGATCGCCACCACCGGGTTGACCACCGCCGAAGCCACCCCTACCGCCGAAACCGCCGCCCGGTTGACCGCCGCCGAAGCCACCGCCGCCCGGTTGACCACCGCCGAAGCCACCTCTACCGCCGAAGCCACCGCCGCCCGGTTGACCACCGCCGAAGCCGCCGCCGTCAGGCTGACCGGAAGCGCCGCCACTGGGCTGACCGAAGCTGGCCGGGTTGAAGCCGCCGCTACCCTTACCACCCTTACCGCCTTTGCCACCGCCGAACTGTGCCGGGGTCGGTGTCGGGTCGAGTAAGACGATCAGGCCGAGCATCCCGGAGAACGCGAGGCACTTCTTCCACATGGCACACCCCAGATGCGGGCAGAATGGGTCAATGGTGATACTAACTCTAATGTGGCTCATGTGTCACGGTGCATTCGCCAAAGTCTCACAGCCCTTTCAGAAATCCCGACCCGCACCGATCGCCTGTTCCGCCGGGCTTAAAAACGTAATCCGCGGAGCGCCGAGACGCCCGAACCGTGAAACCCACCCGGCCAGGTGTTAATCGCAGCAACTTCTGCTCGTCATTCCTTTTGGAACCCGCCACCCCGGTCGGTTACAGTGGGTTGTGAACTCCGCGTGACCTGCTCGTGAACCCGAGCACACTTCCGTGTTTCAGGGAAGGCCGAACTTATGCGCTTGTACCTTCGCGCCCTCGTTCTCGCGGCCCTCACCTCCTCTCCCGCCGCCGCCCAAGAGCCGATCCGTTTCGCCCGCACACCGGACATTTCCCCCGACGGAAAAACCGTCGCGTTTAGCTACCTCGGTGACATCTGGACCGTGGAGGCGATCGGCGGCGTCGCCCGGCCGGTAACGATGCACGAGGCCCACGACGTCAACCCGGTGTTCAGCCCCGACGGGCGGCTCATCGCGTTCTCCTCGAACCGGTTCGGCCAGTACGACGTGTTCGTGGTTTCGGCCGCCGGCGGCAAACCCCGGCGGCTGACCTTCGACAGCGCACCCGACATGGTGACCGGCTGGACCCCCGACGGGAAGGGGGTGGTGTTCTCGTCGCCGCGCTCGGTCGCGTACCCGATCAACACCGAGTGCTTCGTGGTGCCGGCCGAGGGCGGCGCCGAGCGCAAGCTGAACCTGTTCGAGGCGAAAGAGGCGTACTTCGCGCCCACCGGCGGGGCGGTGGCGTTCGTCCGCGGCCCGGGCACGTGGTACCGCCGCGGCTACCGCGGGTCCAGCAACGACGACATCTGGATCAGCGGCCCGGACGGCTCCAACCCGAAGCGCGTCACCACGTTCGACGGCCAGGACTCCTACCCGATGTTCGCCCCGGACGCCCGGCAACTCTTCTACGTCACCGAGAGCCAGAGCAAGCCCGGGTGCGCGAACGTCGTGCGCCAGCCGCTCGCCCCCGACTTCACCCCGGCGGGGCCGGCGAAACGAATCACTGCCCACGACGACGATACCGTGCGCCGGGCGCGGCTCTCCGCGAACGGGGATTGGATCGTGTACGAACTCGGTGCCGACCTGTGGGTCGCGAGCGCCCGGAGCGACCTCCCGCCGCGCAAGCTCGCTATCGAGGTGAACGCCGACGACAAGTCGAACACCGAGCGCACCCACACCTACACCCGCGACGCCACCGAGTACGCGCTCGCGCCGGACGAGCAGCACGCGGTGCTGGTGATCCACGGCCAGTTGTTCCTCACCAAGGTCCCCGGCGGCGGCAAGGCCACGCGGCTCACCGAGCACGAGTTCGCGGACTCGAACCCGGCATGGTCGCCGGACGGCAAGAAGATCCTCTTCGCCTCCGACCGCGGCGGCACGACGGACCTCTACGCGCTCGAAAGCGACGACCCCGAGCACTCCGAACTCGTCAAGGCCCACAAGTTCAAAACGACCAAGCTTACCGCCACTACCAGTGAGGAGTTGAACCCGACGTTCAGCCCGGCGGGGGATCGGGTCGCGTTCGTTCGCGAGGGTAAGCTCTGGCTGATGCGGCCCAACGGCTCCGAGCAGCGGGTCCTCGTGAGCGCCCAGAAGGTGCTCGACTACGACTGGGCGCCGGACGGCAAGCACATCGCGTACTGCCGCATGGACGGCTCGTTCGCGGCGGAGGTCTACATCCAGGCGACCGACGGAACCGGCACCCCGGTGAACGTGTCGCGGCACGCGACGTGGAACAGTGACGTGTCGTGGAGCCGCACGAACGGGAAGCTGGCGTTCGTGGGCCAGCGCCGCGGCGCCTACGGCGTTCACGTGGTGTCGCTCCAGAAGCCTGTCGCCGACGGCGGCACCCGCCCCCCCGCGGACCAGATCGACTGGGACGACCTGCACCTGCGCGTCGAGCGCCCGACCACGATGAGCGCCGAATACGGCACCGTCTCCCCGGACGGTTCACAGGTCGCGTTCCGATCGGCGTCCAGCGGCGACGACCTGTGGGTGGTGAGCAGCAACGGCCAGGCGCTCACCCGGATGACGAACGGCAACCAGACGCCGAGCTGGATCCGGTGGTCGAAGAAGAGCCACGGAACCGTGTACTTTCTGAACGGGTCCGGACAGTTGTGCTACCTGCGCACCGGGTTCTCGTTCGGGAGCCCGCCGCTCGATCCGACCCGGGTGCCGTTCACCGCCAAGATCACGATCAGGCGGGACGAGGAGTTCAACGAGATGTTCGCGCAGTGCTGGCGGGCACTGTCGGACAACTTCTACGACCCCGCGCACCACGGGGCCGACTGGAGCGCGGTGCGGGCGAAGTTCCTGCCGCTCGTGGCCCACACCGCGACCCGCGAGGACCTGTACGCGCTCGTGTCGCTGATGCTCGGCGAACTGAACGCGTCGCACCTGGGGATCAGCGGGCGGATGCCAACACCGGACGAGTGGACCGCCGACCTGGGGCTGATCTTCGACGAGACGTACACCGGCCCGGGGCTGAAGGTGCTCGAGGTGCTCAAGCGCGGCCCGGCGGACAAGCGCGGGCTGGATATCAAGCCCGGGGACGTAGTATTGGAGATCGACCGGGTGCCGCTCACGGCCGGGGTGAACGTCTCGAAGCTGTTGAACAACAAGATCGGCGAGGGGGTTCAGATCGAGTTCGCGTCCGACCCGAAGGACGCCAAGACGAAGCGCCGGGTGGAGATCATTGCCGCGAGCCGAACCCGCACGTCGCAGCTCATGTACGAGCGGTGGGTCGAACTGAACGCCGCGGCGGTCGCGAAGGCCAGCAACGGCAAGGCCGGGTACATCCACATTCCGAGCATGGACGAGGCGGGGCTCGACGCGTTCGTGCGGGCGCTGTACTCGGACCACTTCGACAAGGAGTCCCTCGTCATCGACGTGCGGTTCAACGGCGGCGGGTTCACGCACGACCAGGTGCTGAACTACCTCGCCGGGAAGGAGCACACGTTCTTCAAGCAGCGCGACGGCGGCGAAGGGATGGTGCTGCGCGCCACCGACCGCAAGTGGACGAAGCCGATGGTGGTGATGACCAACAACCGCTCGTACTCGGACGCGGAGATCTTCCCCCACGCGTTCCGCGCGCTGGGGCTGGGCAAGGTCGTGGGGCAGGCGACCGGCGGGTTCGTGATCGGCACCGGGAGCACGCGCCTGATCGACGGCTCGTCGTTCCGGCTGCCGCGTATCGGCGTGTACACCCGCGACGGTGTGAATATGGAAAATCAGGGCGTGGCGCCCGACGTGCCGGTAGAGGTGACGCCCGCGGACTGGGAGAAGGGGACCGACGGGCAACTTCTGAAGGCGGTAGAAGTCGTTTCGCAGGACGTGGCCGCGTGGAAGCGCGCGAAGGCCGGCGCCGCGGGCGGTGCAATCGGGGCCGTGCCCGTGCCCGCCGCAGCCCCGGCTCCGCCGCCGGTGGCGCCGATGCCGCACACGCGACCCGCGCCGAGCGCCCCGCGAACGGTCCGCATCCCGATGGCCGAGGAGTGATGCCCGCAGCGCGACATCCCGGCCCGCCTTAGTAACCCGGTCGTGTTGCCATTCGCCTGTGCCGCGTGCGTGACAGAATCGCAGGCGCGCGATGCAGGGGTAATTTCGCAGCCCGACGATTCGTCGCTGGGCGGGTGCCGCCTTCCGGCGGCGGTTGCGCTCCGGCCCGGCGCCCGACCACGACTTTTCGGGTCGTGACAATTTCGTGAACGCGCGGTAAGCTTCTCATCACCCGCCGCCTCCCGCCCTCCCGCGCTCACGTTTCAAGGTCGGACCCATGCGCCACGCTGCCCGCGGTCGCTCGCGCCCGCTCCTGCTCGCCACACTGGTCGCCGTGGTCTGTTCCTCGCCATCCGGTGCGGCCGAGGAGCAGGACAAGTACGAGGACCAAATGCTCGCCCGATGCGCGGAGCGGGCGCACAAGAATGCCGTCGGCGAGCGGGCGCAGTGGATCAAGGCGCTCGAGGCCGCGTTCCCGGACAAGGTGGTCCACGCGACCACGGAAGAGGAGTACGCGACGTGGTTCGCGCTGCTGGTCGGCAAAAACGAGGACTGGCGCCGCGACGACGTCCCGGGGTTCGCCGAACTGTTCGATAAGGTGTTGCAGCGGCTCGAACTCGGCCCGGTGCCCTCGATCAAGCGGGACGAGTTCGCCCGGTACACCAAGAAAATGATGCGCGACGGCCCGGGGCGCGACGGGCCGGACCCGAACGAGGACGCCGACCGAGTGTTCCGCGTGCTGGACCGCAACGCCGACGGCGAACTGGCACCCGAGGAGTTCACCGCCGGGCTGAAGGACGACAAGCTCGGTGCCGACGCGGACGGTAACGGACGCCTGTCGAAAACCGAATACCGTGGGTACTTCCACAAGCGGGTGCAGGTGCGAGCCGACACGCTGTCCGCCGGACGTGCTCCGGGCGGCGACCCGCTGGTGCGCGGCAAAGAGGGAAAGCCGGCACCTGGGGCCGGGCTGCCGGAGTGGTTCGGCGCGCTCGACACCGACAAGGACGGTCAGATCGCGCTGTTCGAGTGGCGTAAGGGGGGCCGGCCGATTGCGGCGTTCACCGAGATGGACCTGAACGCCGACGGGTTACTGACCCGCGACGAGTACCAACGGTTTGTGAAACAGACTGAGGACAAACGGAAGCAGCAAAAGCGCGAAGAGCAAGACTGAAGGCGTTCACCCGCGGGGCCACTTTCTCGCCGAACGGCACAAAGACCCCGTCTTACACACCGGGGTGTTGCGACCGGCATCAACTTCGTAGGGCCGAGACCATCCGCGGCGTAACGCCGCAACTCGTGGCGCTGACTCCGCGGACGAGCGGGAATGAATGTACCGGAGCGCGCGTCACGCTCACCGCCCGGTTTCGTTGTGTAAAGGTGTCGGTCCGCGGCGACCACTTTCCCGCCGAACGGCGAAAACTCTCCGGGTCCCTCCACGGGAGGGCGGACCCGGAAGTTCGGCGGTCACTCAACTCGGTGGGCGTTAACCGTCCGCGGCGTAACGCCGCAACTCGTGGCGCTGACCGCCGCGGACCAACACCCGCAATGTAAGCGCCCGTGCTCCGTATGCAACCTCGGTGGCGGTTGTGGCTGCTCGCGGGGCCAAGCACATCCGGGCCGCAACAACCAGCCCCGACCAACCGGACCGACGCACCGAGTTCCCGCTCAAAACCCGCCCGCGTTCTACTCCTTGCCCAGCACCAGATCGATGACTCAGCACCCGCGCGCGTGCGGTGCCGGGCCGCGACAGTGGTCGAGAACCCGGCCGCTCTCACACCCGACATACTGGAACGCGTCGGCCAGAATCCGACTCCCCGAGGTGCGCGACCACGTCCCCCTGGAGTTGCTCCAGCAGTCAGGCGTCGGACCACGGGGACTGGGTGATGAACTTCTGCCGGGACTGCACCACACACGCGTCGATGGCCTCGGCGACGTTCTCCACGCTTCGCCGATCCGCGCCCAGTAGCAGACCCCGTACGAACCAGTAGGCGTGAGCCGCCGCTTCACCCCGGCCGAACAGCAGCCCGTACCGCCCCAGGAACCGGTCCAACTCGGGCTTCAACTGGCGCAGGGCCGGCACATCCACGTGCGCGCCACCCCCAACACATCCCCATGAGCACACCAAGGCCTCCGCTCGTACCACGGCACCCGGATGACGTGCAGGAGCAACTGACGAGGCTCTGTAGTATTAGAACCACGCACGGAGACCGCTTGCGTCACTTCGCCTCGAACAGTTCGATCTCGAACACCAGCGTGGAGCCGGCGGGTATGATGCCCTTGTCCTCGTCGCCGTAGGCCAGGTCCGCGGGGATCCGGAGCCGCCGGACGCCGCCCGGCTTCATCCCCGGAATGCCCTCCTGCCACCCCTTGATGAGACGGCCCAGCGGAAAGGTCGCCTTCTTCCCGCGGTCCAGGCTGCTGTCGAATTTGGTCGCCTTATCGTCGGTGAGCCAGCCGGTGTAGTGGATCGTCACGGTCGCGCCGGGTTTCACCGCCTCGCCCGTTCCCTCCTTCACGTCCCAGATCTCCAGCCCGGACTTGGTCTTCTTCCACTCCTTCGAGTCGAGCGCCGGGCGCTCGAGCTTCTTGTCCTCACCGGCCGCGAACGGCACCACCGTGAGCGCCGCGCACACGGCGAACATCGTCGTCAGACGCATCAGCATCCCTCCGGACCAGAAACCGAACCGGCGCCGCGCCCGCGGCCCCGTCCTGCCAGGGTACGCCGGCCTGCCTCTGGGGGCACTGCCGGGGCGCGGAAAACTCTCACCCCTTTTCGCTTGCTTCCGTGCCCGGGAGCGGGATGATGCACAGTCCGGGGCCGCACGCCCCGGACCCGTTCGCCTCCCTTCCCCGTGAGGAACATTTCATGCGCACCAAGCTGCTGGCCGCCGCGCTGCTCGTCGCGTCCGCCGCCGCGGGCCGGGCCGACGACGGCCTGACCAGGGGCACCCCCGAGGTGAAGTCCGTCACGGCCCTCGCGTTCGGCCCCAAGGGGCTGCTGCTCATCGGCGACTCCGCTGGGGCCGCGGTGTTCGCAGTGGACACCGGCGACACCAAGCCGGCCGGCGACAAGCCGCTGAACGTCGAGAAACTGGACTCCAAGATCGCCGCGGCGCTGGGCGTCACCGACAAAGACGTGAAGATCACCGACGTGCGGGTGAACCCGGCGTCCGGGAACGTGTTCGTGGGAGTCGCCCGCGGCGCCGGCGCCGGAACCCCGGCGCTGGTCAAGGTGGCCCGCGACGGCACCGTGGCCCCGTTCGCGCTGAAGGACGTGGCGTTCGCGAAGGCCACGTTTCCGAACCCGGCCACCGCGGGGGCCAAGGGCGGCGCGCCCGAGGTCATCACCCAGCTCGCGTTCGTGGACGGCAAGGTGATCGTCGCGGGGTTGTCGAGCGAGCAGTTCGCCAGCACCCTGCGCGTAATCCCGTTCCCGTTCAAAGACGTTGATAAGGGCACCGGAATTGAAATCTTCCATGCCGCACACAACGGCGCGCTCGAAACGAAATCCCCGATCCGCACCTTCGTGCCGTACAAGATCGGCCAGGAGGACCACATCATGGCCGCGTACACCTGCACCCCGCTGGTGAAGATCCCGGTGGCCGATCTGAAGGCCGGCTCGAAGGTGAAGGGCGTGACCATCGCCGAGCTGGGTAACCAAAACAAGCCGCTGGACATGATCGTTTACACGAAAGACGGCAAGGACTACGTGCTGATGGCGAACAGCCGGCACGGAATCCTGAAGCTGCCGGCCGGCGAGTTCGCGACCGCGGCCCCTCTCACCGCGGCGGTCAAGGGCGGCGGTACGGCCGGCGTAAAGGCTGAAGCCATCAAGGAACTGGCCGACGTGGTGCAACTCGACAAGCTGAACGACACCCAAGCCCTCCTTCTGCTCAAGAGCGGCGACCTGAAGACGATCCCGCTGCCGTAACGGTTCGCTGCCCGGCTCGGTCCGGTCCGAGTTCGGTCACGGCTACCCCGCTTGCGTCAGCAGGCGGGGCCATCTCCCCGTAACGCCACTCCTCAATTCACGTCTCGCGAATGCGGAACGGGTTCGGCTCACACCGGCGGCTCGTCGGTCGCGGTGTCGTCCTCGGGCGGCTTTAAGCCCGGGACGCGAGCGTTCAGCCTTTGCTGCCGGTGGACCGCCAGGTCGCGTTGCAGCTTCGTCTCGTGGTCGGCCCGGAGCTCCTTGTACCGCGCCATCCAGTACGTTCGCGTCGCCCAGAAGTCCTTTACGGCCAGGCACACGGCGACGAACACCAGCCCCATCACCACGCTCCAGTACACCGCCACGAGTCGGGCGAACTGCTTGCCCTCCGCCGGTCGCGGGTCGTCGGCTCCGTCCGGGAGCGCGGGCCGGTCGCGCTCGGGGATGGCGTCCATGCGGGCGTCCATCCCGGAGACGTAGTACCCCGCGATCAGCGCGCCGATGAGGACCAGGATCGCGGACGTGACGGTGCGGCGCCGGGCCAGCCCGCGGCGGTACGCCCGGTCCACGTCCGGCAGGAACGGCTCCGCGCCGAGCGCGCGCAGCGTCTGCCGTTGCCGCGCGCCCGTGAACAGCCCGACCAGTACCAAGCCCGCCGCGAGGAGCAGTCCACCGGTCACGGGATCACCTTCCGTCTTGAGGGCGCTCGGTTACGGTTCGGCGGCCGGCCGCGTCCGCGCTCACTTCAACTCGAAGCAGAGCAGTTCCTTTTCGTCGCGCAGGTAGAGCCGCCCGTCCACGAGCGCCGGGTGCGCCCAGGTGTTCCCGCACGCCTTGCTTTTGGCCAGTTCCTTGAACTCCTTCGGGTTCGCCTCGAACAGAGTTACCGCGCCGGCGTCGTCGAGCATCAGGAGCGTTTCCTTGCCCGCGGGGCCGCACTTCACGATCGCCGCGTGGTACTTGCCGACGTTCTTCTTCTCCCACGCCACCTTCCCGGTCTTCAGTTCGACGCACCGGAGCGTGATCGTCGGGTTGCTGAACGACACGGTGCCGTTCACCATGTACAGGTAGTCGCCGACCGCCACGGGGGTCGAGAAGTAGCACGTGAGCGGCTTGCTGAACCACTCCTGCTTGGTGGCGTACTTGCCGCCGCTCTCGGTGACCTTCAGCCCGATCGCGCCGCCGGTCACGGTGCTGCCGATGACCAGGTCGCCCACCACGAGCGGGGTGGCGGACGACTCGATCAGGTCGCCCACCTTGCCCTCGAAGGGAACGGCCCACAGCTTCTCGCCCGTTTCGGACAGCCCGAGCAGGTTCCCGCCGGTGAGGAACACGAGCTGCTTGCCGGCCCGCACGGGGGACGAGTAGCTGGCGGCCTCGTCGGTCGCCTTCCACGCCGGTTTGCCGGTCTTGGCCTCGAGCGCCACGACGCCGGCGCCCTTACCGCCCACCAGCAGGATCACCTGATCGTTGACCACCAGCGGCGAGGTCGAGACGCCGAAGAACAGGTTCTTGGCGTTGAACTCCTTCAGGGTGTCCACCTTCCACTCGAGCGCGCCGGTTTTGGCGTCCCAGCACGCGGCGATCCCGGTGCCCCCGTAGGTGAACACCTTCCCGTTGCTGACCGCGGGGGTGCCGCGCGGACCGTTGCCGAACAGCGGCTTGAACTCGGCCCGGTCGTAGCTCTTTTCCCACTTCAGTTCGCCGGTCTTGGCGTCGAACGCGGCGAGCGCGTCGGCGTTCTTCCCCTTCGGTTGGTAGAAGGCGTACACGAGTCCGTCCGCGACCACCGGGGAACTGTGCGCCTCGCCGACCGGTTGCTTCCAGAGCGGCTTGAGGGGGGCGGCCCACGGCGCCACGGACTCGGGGGTGCTGCCGTCGCGGTTCGGCCCGAGGAACTGCGGCCAGTCGGCGGCGGAAAGCGTGAGCGCAGGGGCGAACGCGAGGGCGAGCGCGGCAAGGGAGCGTATCATCGGACCTCCTGCGAACCGAGCGGCGTCAGCCCCCGGAGGGTGTGACGACGCTCAGGGGAACCCGTGTCACCGGCGGTGTCATGGTATCCGCACCGTCCGGGCGCGGCCGCGCGTTGAGGAAATGGTGCAGGGGGGCGTAGTTCCACCCGGTGCCGTGCGCGTCCGCGATCCGCTTGAGTGCGGCGAGCGACTCCTCCGTGATCTCGCTCATGCGCGGTTCATACGTCGGGTCGCAGAAGTAGATACGGCACCCGAGCGGGCGGTTTTCACGAGCGCTGCAGAGCCCGTCGATCTGGAACGGACAGCCGTCGCGGGACACGGGCTGCTCGTAGCGTGGGGCGCGTTCGAGCAGGATTTCGGCCTCGAACGCGCTGATGAAGAGCGTGTGCCCGTACTCGGTGAACCGGCAGCACCGCCCGGACGCGTCGCACCGCGGCGCGGCGGCGCTTACAGCCGCGTCCGCCGCCGCGTACACCGCCAGCACCTCACTCCGCACGTCGTCAGTCATTGATGAGGTCGTCCCAAAGAGGTTTCACCGCAGAGGGCGCGTGAGGGCGCAGAGAGAAGAATGAAGACCGCGTGAGAGCTCTTTCATACTTTGCATTTTCTCTCTGCGCCCTCACGCGCCCTCTGCGGTGAAACCTCTTATTTCTTCTCGACTGAGGGGCTGCCACCCACGCGGCCCCTCACATCTTGATGACCTTGAGCCGGCGGGAAATCTCTTCGACCGGAATGACCTCGCCTCGGCCCGAGCCCGGGCAGATGTCGCAGGTGCGCTTCCAGTCCTCGGGGGTTTCGACGTTGCTCTCCCAGAACGGCCACGTGCGGCACTGGGCGGGGCGCACGCCGTACACGGTGCAGCCCCGCTTGGCGTCGAGCAGGACGCAGTCGCCGTTGGGCCGCTCGCGGAGCGTGCGGCGCCCGCGTGCGCGGCGGGTGAGGCGGTCGCGGGCCTCGTCCACCGGCTCGCCGAGTTTCGCGGCGATCGCGGCGAGTTCCTCGTCGGTGACCCACACGAACCCGGGCGCGCCGGTGCAGCAGTCCCCGCACTGGGTGCACTCGAACGCCAGCCCGTCCTTGTACCACGGCCCCGGTTCGGCCCCGCCGGTTTGACTGTCTGCCACGTTCTCTCCCAAACTTCGGGCGCAATGGATGTGATGATACCGCGCCCGCGGGCCGCAACCAACGGACCAAGCTGTTCGTCTAGCGTCCGTTGCGCTTTTTTGCTACACCAACACTTCGGCGTCTGGTCCGCCCCATACAACCTGGTCCCGTGATGACTCCACAGTTCGGGGTAGCTCTCCGCGGCACGGGCAGCGCCCTACCCACCCGCGTCGTCCCCAACCAAGAGTTCACCGACGTTCTGGGATTGGACACGTCCGACGAGTGGATCCGCACCCGCACCGGCATCCGCGAGCGCCGGTTCGCCGGCCCCGGCGACACCTCGGCCACGCTCGGCACCGCCGCCGCCCGCGCCGCCCTCGCGTCCGCCGGGCTGACCGCCGCCGACCTCGACCTGATCGTGTGCGCCACCGTCACCCCGGACCTGATGTGCCCGGCCACCGCGGCGCTGATTCAGGCGGGACTGGGCACCCGCCCGATCCCCGCGTTCGACCTCAGCGCCGCGTGCTCGGGGTTCCTGTACGCCCTGTCGGTGGGGGCGCAGTTCATTTACACCGGGGCGGCCCGGCACGCGCTGCTCGTCGGGGCCGACGTGCTGTCCCGGACCCTCGACTTCACCGACCGCAACTCGTGCATCCTGTTCGGCGACGGGGCCGGGGCGGTGGTGCTGAGCGCCGCCCCGCCGGCCGACAACAGCATCCGCGCGCTGCGGCTCTACTGCGACGGCTCGCGCCAGGAGCTGATCCAGGTGCCGAGCAAGGTCACCCCCACCCCGCCGCCCGGCACGTCCCTGCCGCGGCTCGATCACATCCGGATCAGCGGGCGCGAGGTGTTCCGGTTCGCCGTCACGCGGATGGTGGAACTCATCGAGCGGGCCGAACACGACGTGTGCGAACTGGGGCTGCCCGGGGTCGACGTGCTGATCCCCCACCAGGTGAACCAGCGGATCATCGATGCGGCGCTGGAATCGACCGGGTTCCCGCGGGACAAGGTGATGGTGAACCTGGACCGGTACGGGAACACGTCGGCCGCGAGCGTGCCGATCGCGCTCGACGAGGCGCTCCGGACGGGCCGGTGCAAGCGCGGGGACACGGTGCTGCTGGTCGCGTTCGGCGGCGGGCTGACGTGGAGCAGCGCGCTCGTGACCCTTTAACCGGCAGAGGACGGCGGGGTGAGTGCCACCTTCAGCGCGGTGTTCGAGTCGGCGGTTCTGCCCCACGGCACGCTCGGCGGCGACAACCCGCAACTGCTTCGCACGCGCGAATCGCTCGACCGGCTGGCGACGAAGAACGGGCTGACGTCGCTGCTGGCGTTCGAGAGCTACGCCCCCGAGGACGTGGCCGGACTCATAGACGACGAACGGCTCGCCGAACTGCCGCCCGCGGTGTGGTTCCCGGCAGCGGCCGGGGTCGCGGCGGTCAACGCTCTGTACGAGTACCTGGAATCGCACCCCGGAGCGTTCTCCCGGCCGGCCGAGGTGATGGCCGAGTTGTCCAACCTGGGAGACGAACTGGAAGCGGCGGCCCGCGCCGGCGTCCGCTTCCGACTCGCGGTCGTGATGTGACGCATCCGGCCGCTCCTCTCGTTCGATCGGCAATGCCGCTCGCCTCGATCGATTCGCGTGTAAGGTATTACTCAGCAAGGCTTTGTCCTCTGATCCGTGTCTGTTCTCGCTACTCACATTTGGCTGACCGTAACCCTGTTCCTGGGGCTCAAAGGCCGGGATTCGGTGGTAGCAGCACCCCAGCGAACGGCCAGCTCCTGACCAGTCGGACGGTAGCGAATGTCCAGTCGGCGCCCCGTCGGTGGTAGCCCGTGCGGTCGTGTAACCCCCGTTACAGCGCCGGCAAGTCGGAAGCGACGACGCCTCCGGACAGGCTTCAACCACCGGCTCTGCCGCGGTCCGTACCGCACAACGCTTCCAACCGGTGCCGAACGCTCAGGTCAGCAGCCCGCTCTTGACCGCTACCCTTTGCGCCGCGAACGGACACCCGACGTAGCCGGAAGCCATACACGGCTGATGGCAAGCGGTGGATCTGGTTATTGCTCCCCCAACCCGTCGCTATCATGCACGGGGAGGAGGAGCACGAATGTCTGCGCCCACATTCCTGTCCGACGAGCCTACACTGACAGACCTGCTCACCCGCATGGACCTCGTCCGGCAGGTAGGCGACACGGCCGCCGGTTGCCACCCACCGTGCGTGCTCGGCGTGCATGGCGACTGGGGTGCCGGAAAGACCAGCTTCCTCCACATCCTCCACCACTACCTCACCGGCACCTGTCCACCGCTCGACGGGCTCGACCGTGGTGTGGTGATGACCGAGCATTGGCCGCAAGAATGGCAACCGAAAGACCACGTTGCGGTAATCTGGTTCGAGGCGTGGCGGTATCAACACGAGCCCGCGCCAGTAGTCGCGCTGCTGCACGAGATTCGCGCGCAACTGCCTACCGCCAGCAAACTGTTCGATTCGGCCAAGAAGATTGGCGAGGTGTCGGTCAAGTCCGCACTGTTTGCGATGGAGTGGCTCACCAAGCGGGTCGGGGTGCAGGCTTCCAAGGTACAAGAGATCGGCGAGAAATGGGAGAAAGAACATTTCGCCGAGCAACTTCCCTCGCACACGCTCCGCCAGTTCCTTGAAGACACCCTGCGCCGCCTGCTCCCGCAGGTCAACAGCGCCCGCGTGGTGGTGCTGATCGACGACCTGGACCGGTGCGAGGCTCAGGCCGCGTATCGGTTGCTGGAGGGCATCAAAATCTATCTGAACCTGCCGAATTGCGTGTTTGTATTGGGCGTTAATCAGACAGTAATTGAGCAGAGCTTGGCAGAGCAGATGGCCAAAGAAAAGGCCGAGAAACCGAGCGATGAAGCCCGGCTCCGTGCCCGCGACTACATGGACAAGATCTGCAAGAATTATTGGCACTTGCCTGCGTGCGCCAATTTTGAGGCGCTCGTGAACCGGTGGCTCCGGGACGCCGGCGTGGCCGATTTGGCAGCGAAAGACGGGCAGAAACTTGCGCCGGGCACGCTGGGGTTACTGATTCAGCAGCACAAGTGTCTGCCAGCGAACCCGCGACGGATCAAATCGTTCGTGAACACCTTGGCACGGTTCCTCGCGCACGCCGCCCGGTCCGGTTCGTTGGACACCCCTGTGCCCGAGTTGTGTGTAGTGCTCGCGTACCTGCACCAGTTTAACCCAGAACTGTATCGAGTGCTGGAATGGCACGGCCAAGAGTTTTTTAACCTCATCGCGCAGTGGTGTGAGAACCCCGGGATAACGGCTACTCACGACCTGTTCAAGGATCTGAAGCCAGCGGACGTGCCGGGTGCCGCTGCTGCGGCGCCGACGCCCGGCGCCGCAGCGTTCCCGTCCACGTTTCCGGACCCAGCTCGGGGAAACGTATTCCGCATCCAGTCGCTTGTCCGGTTCCTGAAGAGCCAAGCGTCGCCCGGTCTCACCACCGACATTTTTAAGCAGTGCCTGATCCGGGGGGCTGTATGAACACGCGCAGAACCGCAACCCGGCCGGACCTGCCGGACCCGAACAACGACCCGCGGTTGCTCGCGTACCTGCGGTCGGTGAACGACTGGCACGGGTACATGCGTTTCCTTGGGTTGCCGCACCTGCACGAAACCCCGGATGAGCCACTGTCGCGGTTGTTCGTGGAGCCTTACGTTCACGGTGCGTACCACCGCGCCGATGAGCCCACGAAAGCGTGGGAAAAGGGGCGGCACCGGCTGATCGACCTGTTCGATGCGAAGAACCCGAATGTCGTACTGTTGGGCGACCCCGGTGCCGGCAAATCGACGCTATTGAACTGGGTAGCGTGGAACTTTACCCGCTGGGATGGGGGAGAGTGGCTGGACAAGTTCGGTCCAATGGTGCCGATTCCACTCGTAATCCGCGAACTGGCTGTTACCCGCGACATCACCTGGAACTCGTTGTGTGACAAGTTTCTGGAGCATGGCGTCGCGAAGGACAAGCTCACCCGTACTGAGTTCGATGCAATATTTGCACGTGGGCAGGCGTTCGTACTGGTGGACGGGTTGGATGAACTGTCCGATCTGGAGGTACGAAAGGCATTGAGGGCAGCAATTGCTGAGGGCATCGCGCGAGCACAATTTCCGCGGATTAATAAGGACAGGCATCTGCCACCCTGGCTTCTAACCTCGCGCATAGTCGGATACGACGAGGTACCATACGACGTCCCCACGGATTGGTCCTCACCTGAGCAGGATGCCGATTCAGAAGAGAGCGTCACTCGATCAGCCGAGACGCTCTCTGGACGGACGAACGTACTGTTGGCACCGGCCCGAGGGCTGAGCGGAGAATTAATGGTTCCAATGCGTCGAGCGTATTGCTGCCCGTTCGACGACAGACAGGTAGATCAGTTTGCACGAACGTGGTTCATGGCGAGAGAGACTAAAGGTACGACCGAAGGTACACGCCTTGCAAGCGAGTTCCTCAGCCGGCTGCGATCTGAAGGAGGGCCACTTGCGTTGGCTCGAATTCCGAACCTACTCACGCTGTTCGCGCTGGTGTACAAGGTGCAACTTGACCTGCCCCATGGTCGGGCGAAACTGTACGACAAAGTTGCCGAAGCATACCTGGAGTCGATCGACAAGTCACGCGGATTTCTCCCCAGATTTACCCGTGACCGGATGGAAATGTGGCTAGCGTTCGTCGCATTCCACCTCCAAACCCGCCGTGCCGCGAACGCAAAGCAAAGAAGCCGCCAGCAAGCGCGGGAAATCCTTATCGGACGAGAAGAACTGCTCAAGCTTCTCGTCGATGAGATGCCAAAAGTGGGTGGCGCCCCGAGCCGCTCCGAGGCAGAGCAATTCCTTGATTATGTTGCTCGGCGTAGCGGGCTCTTGCTACCCAGGGGCGAGGGGCGATATGCGTTCATGCATTTGTCATTCCAAGAGTATTTTGCCGCTCGATGCCTTGAGAATCAAATTGCCTCTCCAAAGTGGGTGCGAGGCCGCGATCTGTACCCAGGCACATCGCGCGACTCGCTGAACGACTATGCCGATAGTGCGGCGTGGACTGAAACGATGCTACTTTTGTTCGAGCGATTGAGTGAGAGGCCGCAGTGGGCTGAGGAGTTGCGAGAAGCGCTGTTCGGTCCCCGGTATGAGCTACCCAATGATGACACGGTTTCAGAATCGCGAGTACGACTGCTAGCGGAAATACTGATCGACCCCTACACTGGGTTGGAATCTCACGAACGCGAGCGAGATTTGCTGACAATCATTGGCTGGATGTTGCACAGCCAACAGCGAGAGCCCTCCAAAAAGCGGCACGAAAACGCTCTGCCAGTTATTCTCCGGCGCTCAGGGTTCGATCCCGACAAACGCCTTGAGATGCTCTGGACCCAAATACGCCGAGGACTATCTCTTCGACGTCTTGTGTTGAGCAAAACAGATATAGCTGATCTGTCCCCTCTAGCACCCCTTACGGCGTTAGAGGAGCTGGATCTGAGCGGCTGTGCGGGGGTATCGGACCTGTCCCCGCTGGCCAATCTCACCGCCTTACGGTTCCTGGACCTGAGCGGCTGCGCGGGGGGGGCAGACCTGTCCCCGCTGGCCAATCTCACCGCCTTACGGTTCCTGGACCTGAGCGGCTGCGCGGGGGTGTCGGACCTGGCCCCGCTGGCCAACCTCACGGCGTTAGAGGGCCTGAACCTGCGCGGCTGCGCGGGGGTGTCGGACCTGTCCCCGCTGGCCAACCTCACGGGATTGCGGCACCTGAACCTGAGCGGCTGTGCGGGGTGGGCGGACCTGTCCCCGCTGGCCAACCTCACGGGATTGCGGCACCTGAACCTGAACGGCTGCACGGGGGTGTCGGACCTGTCCCCGCTAGCACCCCTTACGGCGTTAGAGGAGCTGGACCTGAGCGGCTGTGCGGGGGTATCGGACCTGTCCCCGCTGGCCAACCTCACGGCGTTAGAGGGCCTGGACCTGAGTGGCTGCGCGGGGGTGTCAGACCTGTCCCCGCTGGCACCACACACCGCCTTACGGTTCCTGGACCTGAGCGGCTGTGCGGGGGTGTCGTGCCTGTCCCCACTGGCACCACACACCGCCTTACGGTTCCTGGACCTGAGCGGCTGTGCGGGTGTGTCGGACCTGTCCCCGCTGGCCAACCTCACGGCGTTAGAGGACCTGGACCTGAGCGGCTGCGCGGGTGTGTCGGACCTGTCCCCGCTGGCCAACCTCACGGCGTTAGAAGGCCTGGACCTGAGTGGCTGCACGGGGGTGTTGGACCTGTCCCCGCTGGCACCACTCACCGCCCTACAGTTCCTGGACCTGGGCGGCTGCGCAAGTGCATTAAGTATCCCTGACGAGCTACAGCGCCGTGGTGTTGTGATAATGAGGCCATCGGCGTAGTACTTTGCAAAGTGGTAGAAGGTGTGCTGGACCGCACATACCGCGCAACGCGCCGAACTCAGTTTTCACCACGTCCCTGGCAGGCCACTTCCGTGTTTCACAATGTGCGTGGGTTTGGGGCACCCCAGGCCTGCGGGCGCCGGCGGCTCTCGGCCGGCGCCCACAGGAGACGGGATAATTAAGTGGCCCAATCTGAGGCGTGGAATGGCCCGGCAGGATAGGACCTGTGGAGCGCGGGGCCGTCGCTGCCTCAACCCGGAGCGGAGTTACGGCTTGGGGGACACGTCGAAGTCGGTGGGCTTCAGCTCGGTGGTCGGACCGGCGATCTCGATCGGGTCGCCGGCGCGGCCCTTTACCCCGCCGCGGAGGCCGTTCTCGTGCCAGTACGCGATGCGGAACTTGCCCACGGGGGCGTTCTTGATCTCGAAGTTCCCGTTCTCGTCGGTGACCGCGTAGTACGGGTGATCGAACACGCGCACATAGCCGACCATCCACGGGTGAACGGAGCACTTGTAGGGGATTGGTGGGGATTCTTTTACCAGCGCGTTCGGCATCTTCCAGTCGGTCTGCTTGGCGATGTTCGGGTTGTGGGACCCATTGTTGCCGCTTTCCCAGTAGAAGTTGTGCGCCACCGGGGACGGATTCTTCACCACCAGCGTGTCGCCCACCCGGGCCACGGTGACGCGCTTCACGAACACGCAGCACGGTTGGTCGATCACCACTTCCGCCGGCTTCCGCTTGGCGTCATCCGGGTGGATCTGCTGCGGCGTGAACTCGGCGGTCAGTTTGGCGTCGTCCGGGCGCAGGTACACGACCACGTTCTTGATGCCCCGGTTCTTCGGGTTCACCAGCACCGACTCGTCGAGCAATTGTCCCTTGCTCAGGCAGTGCTCTTTGTCCTGGGTGACGTTGAGCGTACCGGGCTTCGGCAGGTTCGCGTCCTGTGGGAACACGACCCGGCCTTTCACCGTGGCCCACTTGTCTTTGTCGTCCGCGCCCGCAACGGCCGCGAGCGCGCAGCACCACACGCACGACATGAGAAGTCGCATCGGAGCACCTCGGAAATCAGGAACGGGGAGGGTTACGGAGTCGGCCAGTCGTCGCTCTCGAACTCGATCGGGCCGAGTTCGATGGGGCCGCTCCCGCCGTCGGGAACGGTGAGTTTTGCGCCGAGTCGGCTCGCGGCGCGGTAGCCGGCAACCTCGTGCCACACGACAAGGCGCCACGCGCCCGCGGGCACGCCCTTCAGCTCGAACCGCCCGTCGGCGCCCGTGACGGCGAAGTACGGGTGGTCGAACGCCCACACGCAGCCGCGCATCCACGGGTAGATGTCCGAGCGGTACACGTCCGGGACGCGCAGGGCCGGGAGCGGCTTGGCAGTGTGCGCCACGCCCTTTCCGAGCAGCACGTTGAAGTCGCGGGCGCCGTCGTCGGTCGGGGCGTAGTGGACGTTGGTCGGCACCGGGAGCCGGTTCTCGAACACCACCGCGTCGCCGGCCCGGGCCGCAACCACGCGGGGGCGGAACTGCCCGGCCGCCGCGATTACCGCGTGCGTCTGCGGCCTCGCGCCGGCGAGCGCAGGGTGAACCCGCTCGGCCGGGAACTCGGCCCGGCGGTCGGTCGAGTCCGGTCGCAGCCAGACGACAGCGTCCGCGATCCCGCGGTTGCCCGCGTTCACGCGGACGCCCTCGTCGAACAGAGGGGCGAACGGCTCCCACACGCTCGCGTCCTTGAGCGCCGCCGTCGCCAGGGCCGTCGGGTTCGGCGCCGCGTGCCCCTTCGGGAACACGACTCGGCCCGACACGGTCGCCCACGGAACGCGCTCGGCGGTGTGCGGGGCCACTTCCGCGGGGGCCGTGGCCTGCGCGGAAGCGGTCGGCGCGGCGTCGCTCGCGAACCCGTGCGCCAGCCCGCCGACCGCGAGCGCCACCGAGGTCAGTAGCGCGGCCGCCTTCAGCCCGACTCCCCGGACCAGCACCTCGTTCGCGAGTACCGTCGCCGCCGGAGACGGCTTCAGTGCCGGGACCGCGGCCCGCGCCGGCGCCCCGAGTCCGCCCACGAGCAGCCCCGCCCCGAGCGTCACGCCCCGGCGGGCGAGGCGCGAGCGCAGGAGTTCCTTGCCGCTTTCGAGTCGGCGGCGCAGGGTGCTGACGCTCCACCCCAGTTCGCGCGCCGCCTCGTCCTGGGTGCGCTCTTCGAGGAAGCACGCGACCAGCGCCGCCCGCATCTCCTCGGGCATCGTTCCCAGCTCTTCGTCGAGGACGCACAGGAGGTCGCTGAAATCGCTGCCCGGGGCGCCCGCTTCCGCCGCCGGCTGAGCGGCGCGGGCCTCGCGCCGCTCGCGCCGGTGCTCGTGCCGGCGGGCGGCCGACCCGACCCGCCGCGCGGTCCCGAACAGCCACCCGCCGACGGACGCCGCCTCGACCGCCTTCTGCGGCGCGCGGGCGAGTACCAGGAACACGGCCTGGAACGCGTCCTCGGCGAGGTGGGCGTCGCGGACCGCCCGGCGGCACACGCCGAACACGAGGCGGCCGTGCCGCTTCACGAGCTGCTCGAACGCGTCCTCGTCGTGCTGCTCCGCGAACCGCGCCAGCAGCGTGCGGTCGTCGAGCGCGAGGAGCGGGTTCAAAAACGGGGTGCGAGCGGACATCGGCGGGGTTCCCGGCGGGCTTCTACCCCATCATGTCCGCCCAGGCCGCGAAGTGTTCAGAAAAACGGAGCGAGCAAGCACGGAAGCAAAGGCAGATTGGCCGCAAAGAAGCACGGGAGCAAAGGCAGATTGGCCACAAAAAAGCACAAAGGGCACAAAAGAAAACCAAAGGCCAAAGCAGAAGAAGTGTTTTGAACTCACTCTTTTGTCTTGGTCTTCTGTCTTCTTTTGTGCCCTTTGTGCTTTTTTGTGGCCAATCTGCCTTTGCTCCCGTGCTTCTTTGCGGCCAATCCTCTTCTTCTTCCCGGCTCAAGCCGGAAGGCCGCATTCGAGGAGCGTGAGTTGGGTCGCCGGAACGGCCGTCACGGCGCCCACTTCGGCGGGGAGCAGGTACACGTCGCCGGTGCGGAGCGGGTAACTGTTCCCGCCCCACTCCAGCGCCCCGCTGCCGCCGACGCACACGACCGCGCGGCACGCGTCCGCCGCCCCGGCGCGGAACGGCGCGGCGCCCGTCCGCCGCTCCAGCGTGAAGTACTCGCACGACACCAGTGTCTCGCGCCGGGCGGCGCCGTCCGCCGCCGCCGACGGGCGCACCGGGTGGCACGGGCCGCGGCCGAAGTCCGCGCACCCCAGCCCCTCATCAATGTGGAGCTGCCGCGGCTGCTTGGTCTTCGCGTCCACGCGGTCCCAGTCGTAGAGCCGGTACGTGATGTCGCTCGTCTGCTGCACCTCGAACAGCAGCAGGTCCGCCCCGATTGCGTGGACGGTGCCGGCCTCGAGGAACACGCAGTCGCCGACCTCGGGGGTGAAGCTGTGCAGCGTGCCCGGGGTGGTTTTCGCGTCGAGCGCGGCGCGGAAGGCGGACGCGCACACGCCCTCGGCGAACCCGGCGTACAGCCGACTGGTCGCGGGGTCGCGGTCCAGCACCACCCAGGCCTCGGTCTTGCCGAACTTCCCGGGGCCGAGCAGCGCCGCCTGCTGGTCGTTCGGGTGGACCTGGACGGACAGTTCCTGGCGGGCGTCGAGGAACTTGAGCAGCAGCGGGAACCGCCCCTGCGGGGCCTTCGCACCGCCCACCACGCGCTCCGGGGCGTCGGCGAGCAGCTCGCGCAGCGTGCGCCCGGCGAGCGGCCCGTCGGTGACGCGGCTGGGGCTCCCGTCCACGTCGCTGAGCACCCACGCCTCGCCCACCGGGTCGTCGTGACTGACGGTGCGATTCAGGTACGCCGGGAGGCGCCGGCCGCCCCACAGGTTGGTGGTGAAGATCGGGTCGAACCGGAGCGGGTAGAGCGGCGGGCGCGCCATTCGTGTCTCTCGTGCTCGCGCGGGCCGCGCGGCGCGGGCCGGGTCCGCCCCCGGGCCGCACCATCTCACGCGCCGCCGATCGCGCTCGTTTCGTTCCCTACCAGATATAGGCGTCCGGGCACGCGCCAACAATGCGAACCGGGGCGCAAGTCGGCCGTTGCGGCCCGTTACTTGAGTGAATCTGGCGGGAGCAGAAAACCGCCGGGAAACCTCAAGCTCTCGACTCCGAGTCGGGAAGGAAATACCGATGATTCGCAAACTGATTCTGGGGGCGGTGGCGGCGGCGGCGGTCGGGTTCGGCGGGGCCTCCGCGACGGCGGGCGAGCCGGTGCGCGGGCCGATCGGCGGGCCGCTGGACGTCGGGTTCGTGCCCCCGGGTCACCCGCGCCACGACCACGACTATGTGGTGCTAATCCGGCACTTCGGGCACTGGGACCGGTACGGGCGGTACGAGACCCGGCACGAGGCCGAGCGCGTGGCCCGGCGCCTGGAGCGCGACGGCCGCCGCGTGCGGATCGAGGTGGTCGAGGACCGGCGCCGGTGGTGAGCGAACTCGGGACGCGCACCGTCCCGGCCGCTTGCCGCCGGAACCGGGTGGCGGGTAGCGGCCGGGACGGGTTCGAAATAAATCGGCGCACACCGCGAACCCGTCGGTGTGCGCCGCGTCTATATCTGCGACGACATCACCATCGAAATAGGACGCCTCCCATGACCGGGTTCATGAATAAACCGCGAAACCCGCAACGCCCGCAGCCGCAACGGCGCGGGTTCGGGTTCGGGCGGTTTAATCGCCCCGGACAGTTCCCGAACCGCCCCCGCGCTCAACAGACCGGGTGACGCCAGGCACCGACCGCCTTCAGCACACGCTGAACGCACCGTCGGCCGGGCGTCTCCCATCGAGACGCCCGGCCGACGGTGCGTTCGTACGTTCACGGGTTCGCGCACAGCGGTGTGGAGCCGAATGGTAAGGCGACGCCCTGTTAAGGCGTAATTTGTAGGTTCGATTCCTACCACCGCTGCTCGCTGGTCGCTACGGGGATGGGCTAACGGTATGCCTCCGGGCTTTGAACCCGGCCACCATGAAGGTTCGACTCCTTCTCCCCGTGCTCGGCGCGGTCGGGACCTGTTCCGGGGTAGTTCAACGGTAGCAACGCCGCGCTCTGAACGCGGAGATGTTGGTTCGATTCCAGCCCCCGGAACCTCTCGAATGCGGAGTGCGGAATTCAGAACGGGGAATTAAAAGCAACGGATTGAAATCATTGCTGTGGTTGCTTTGGATTATATTCCGCATTCCGGATTCCGCACTCCGCATTCAAAACACGCCTCGCACGCTTCAACGGTGAAGCAGCCGGCTTTTAACCGGTATACGCAGGGTTCGATCCCCTGGCGGGGCACTGGTTCGTAACGTCCCGGCGAAGCTAACTCGGTAGAAGCGCCGTGCTGAAAACGCGGAGGAGCTGGTTCGACCCCAGCCACCGGGACCTGTTTTGAAGTTCGGAACTCGGAACGGATCGCGCGGTCCTTGTCGCGATTCCGTGCTCGAAAAGACTGCGTTCGTGAGGTTAGTGGTAGCCTGCTTGGTTCCCAACCAGGATGCGCGGGTTCGAGTCCCGCCGAACGCTCTGCCCGCGCCCGACATCGGGGGCGTACACACGTAGCTCAATAGTAGAGCACTCGCTTTGGGAGCGGGAAGTTGCCGGTGCGAATCCGGTCGTAACTTTCAACCGCCCCCGGCACTCGCGCGGGCAACTTCAGGACGTGGGCCATTGGCTGGCCGCGAGTCTTGGGAACTCGTTCAAGTCGGTTCGATTCCGGCCGTCCTGATCGCGCACCGTCCGACGGTTTATCGGCACCGGGCCTCCGAAGTCTGGTCGGCTGGTTCGACTCCAGCACGGTGTACTGTTCGCGGGTCGGAAGCTGATACGGAATAGCGGCGGGTTGTTAACCCGCGTGTAGTGGGTTCGATTCCCACCCGGCCCTCTGCCACATCTCGCCCACAGTCCGGTTGCCGGTGTCTGCTTTGGATTTGGCTTTGTGGCACAGACATTCCTGTCTGTGCAGTCCTCTCGCGCCGCACAGACATTCCTGTCTGTGCCACAAGAAATAGATGCAACTAGCCGGGCTGTGAATCTCGTTCCGCATCGGGGCAACGGAAATCCAGTAGCCCCGTTCGGCGAAACCAAGGCCCTCGACCTGGGGCACTCGCGTACCGGCGCCATCACACCTTCGCCAGTTCCTCGTCCACGAGGCCGCGCACCACCTCGTTCGACACGCCCTTGTTGGCCTTCATCACCTCGCCGACGATCTTCATCTTGGCCGCGTCCTTGCCGCTCTTGAAGTCCGCGACCGCCTTCGGGTTGTTCGCGATCGCCTGCCTCACGGACTCCCGCAGCGCGTCCGCGTTGACCTCTTTGATGCCCGCTCTCACCTTCGCGGCGGCGAGGTCCAGGCCCTCATCCACCATCAGCTTGAACACGTCGCGGCGGTCCTGCGAGTTGGTCGGGCCGGTCTTCACGAAGTCCGCGAACTTCGCGGCGTCGAACGGGAACTCCGTGATCTCCTCCTTGCGCTCGGTCAGCGCGGGGTAGACGAGGTCGCTCATCCGGTTCGCGGCGGCCTTGCCGTCGTTCAGCGCCGTCGCCACCGCCTCGAAGTACGCCACGGTGGGACGCCCCTTCGCGGTCAGCACCTGCGCGTCGTAAGACGACAGCCCGTACTGCGCCACCAGCCGCTTGCGCTGCTCCTGCGGCAGCTCGCCCATCGCGGCGCGGGCCTCGGCGAGTTGCGCCTCGGTCACCACCACCGGCACCAGGTCCGGTTCGGGGAAGTACCGGTAGTCGGCCGCATCTTCCTTGTGCCGCTGGACCACCGTGACGCCCTTCGCGTCGTCCCAGCCGGCGGTCGTCTTCAGCATCTTGCCGAAGCGGAACGTGCCCGCGGTGTCCTTCTGGTACTCCTCGTAGTGCCGCTTCGCCTCGTAGGTGATGGCCCGGCCGACGGCGCGGAAGCTGTTCAGGTTCTTGATCTCCACCAGCGGCGTGGCGTGGTAGTCCTTGCCGGTCTCGGCGTGCTCCTTGCCGATCACCGGGACGTGGATGTTCACGTTCGCGTCGCACCGCAGCGAGCCCTCCTGCATCTCGCAGTCGGACACGCCGATCTCGCGCAGCATCAGCCGGATCTCTTCCAGGTACGCGATCGCCTCCTCGGGCGAGGTCATGTCGGGGTGCGACACGATCTCCAGCAGCGGGGTGCCGGTGCGGTTGAGGTCCACGAGCGTGTCGCCGCCCTTGCCGCTCTCGTCGTGCAGGTTCTTGCCGGCGTCCTCTTCGAGGTGCGCGCGGATGATCCCGATCTTCCGGCCCACGAACTCCTTCTTGGGGTCCTTCGCGATGTTGATTTCGAGCCACCCGTCGTGGCTGAACGGCAGGTCGTACTGCGAGATCTGGTAGTTCTTCGGCAGGTCCGGGTAGTAGTAGTTCTTGCGGTCCCACTTGGTGAAGCCCGGCGCCTGCCCGGGGTGCCGGGCGATCTGGCAGTTGAGCGCCAGCGCCGCCCGGAGGGCGAGCTTGAACGCCTGCTCGTTCATCACCGGCAGTGACCCGGGCATCCCGAGGCACACCGGGCACGTGGCGGTGTTCGGGGGCAGTCCGAACTTGTTGAGGCACCCGCAGAACAGTTTGGTCTTGGTGAGGAGCTGGACGTGGACCTCCAGCCCGATGACGATCTTGTACGGCTCGGCCATGTGCGACGGCTCCCCAAACTCTTCCGGGTGCGGATGAAAGGGAATTGTAGCGGCCCGCGCCGGAAGGAGAACGGACCGGCCCCGCCGGTTCGCCCCGCGGCCGGAAACGCCATTTTTGACAGGATCAACGGGATGGTGCTCGATCCTGTCGATCCCGTTAAAAACGATTCGGGACCCGCCGGCGCTGCTTCCTGGTCTCAAGTCACAGGTCGGCAGGTCTCAAGTCACCAAGGTCGCTCGCGATGCTTGTGACTTGGGACTTGGGACTTGGGAGCCGCGACCTGTGACTTGAGACTTGCCGACCTGTGATCTGTGACTTGTGACTTGCGACTACTGGAGTTCGCATAATAGCCGCGTACCTCTCCGCCTGCCGCACCTCACCGGAAGGACGCACGCCGTGACGTTCCGACTCGCACTCACCTGCTGCGCCGCGCTGGCGGTAACGGCCCGCGCGCCGGCCGCGGACCCGCCGGCGCTGTCCGCCGACCGCATCAAGGCCGACATCGCGTACCTCGCCAGCGACCGGCTCGAGGGACGCGGCCCCGGCACGCGCGGCGAGGAGCTGACCACCGACCACATCGCGGCCGAGTTCAAGAAGGCCGGGCTCAAGCCCATCGGCGCCGCCGGGACGTACTTCCAGCCGGTCCCGCTCGTGCGCGTGGCCACCAGTCCGAAGGCGACGCTCCAGGCCGCCGCCCCGGGCAAGGATCCGATCGCGTTCCAGTGCGAGGAGGAGTTCTCGGGCACCAGCCACACGCAAACCGAACTCGAAGAGTTCGACGCGGAGGCGGTGTTCGTGGGGCACGGGATCACCGCGCCCGAGTTCGGGTGGGACGATTACAAGGGCACCGACGTAAGGGGCAAGGTGGTGGTGCTGTTCACCAACGAGCCGCCGTCGGACGACCCGCAGTTCTTCGGCGGCAAGGCGCTGACGTACTACGGCCGGTGGACGTTCAAGTTCGAGGAGGCCGCGCGCCGCGGGGCCAAGGCGTGCTTCATCATCCACACGAACGAGACGGCCGGGTACCCGTACTCGGTGGTGCGCCCGCTCGACGGCGCGCAGCTCAAGCGCGATCCCAACACGCCCGCGCTGGCGTTCGCGGGCTGGCTCTCGCAGAAGGCCGGGGAAAAGCTCCTGGCCCCCGCGGGCCTCACCGTCGGTGACGCGCTCAAGGCGGCCGACACGAAGGGGTTCAAACCGCGCGCGCTGGGCGTGAACCTGAAGGGCCGCGTGCCGACCACGATCGAGAAGATCCACAGCAAGAACGTCGTCGGGACGGTCGAGGGCTCCGACCCGACGCTGAAGTCCGAGGCGGTGCTGTTCACCGCGCACTGGGACCACCTCGGCGTCGGCCGGGCGGTGGTCGGGGACACCATCTACAACGGCGCCGCGGACAACGCCACCGGCACCGCCCTCCTGATGGAGCTGGCGCGGGCGTGGGCGGCGCAGAGCCCGAAGCCCAAGCGGTCGGCGGTCTTCCTGGCGGTCACCGCCGAGGAGAAGGGGCTGCTCGGGTCGAAGTACTACGCCCAGAACCCGCTGGTGCCGCTGGGCAAGACCGCGCTGAACCTGAACTTCGACATGATCCTGCCGCTGGGCGTGCCCGAGTCGGTGGTGGTGACCGGCGCGGACCGCACGACCGCGTTCCCGGTGGTAAAGGCCGCCGCGGCGAAACACAAGTTGGAGGTCGAGCCCGACCCGCGGGCGCACCTGGGGGTGTTCTACCGGTCGGATCACTTCTCGCTGGCCCGCGCCGGCGTGCCGGCGTTCTCGATCGGCGCCGGGTCGAAGCTCAAGGGCAAGTCGGCGGACTTCGCGAAGAAGGCGGCGCAGGAGTTCAACGACCAGCGCTACCACGCCCCGCAGGACGAGGTGCGCCCCGAGTGGGACTACTCGGGGTTCCCGGTGCTGGGCGGGTTCGCGCTCGACATCGCCCGCGCCGCCGCTGACGCCGACAAGCTCCCGACCTGGAACCCCGGCGACGAGTTCCTCCCGGCCCGCCAGAAGAGCGGCGTGAAGTGACCGCCCGGCGCGGGGACCGAACGTCCGGTCCCCGCGCTCGTAGCCGCGTGCAAAACGACGCGCGCCCCCTTGCAAACCGCTCCGCACCCGGAGAGAGTGTCGGCTCGAACGCCGTTCGAGTCGGTTCCCTCCTTTCGGGTCACCCATCATGACCGTCCTGTCCCTCCTCCTGCTCGTCGCCGGAGCCGGCGCGAGCCACACGCCGGCCCGCGCCGACGCCCCCAAGCCGGTCAAGGTGTTCCTGCTCGCCGGGCAGTCGAACATGGAAGGCAAGGCGCCCAACGCGCTGCTCGATTCCCAGGCCGCCGACGCGAAGACGAAAGACCTGTTCGCCCACCTCCGCGCCGGCGACAAGTGGGCCGTTCGTGACGACGTGTTCGTCAAGTTCCTCGACCGCAAGGGGCCGCTCACGGTCGGGTTCGGTTCGCCGGGCCGCACCGGGGCGGAGCTGGAGTTCGGGACCGCGCTGGGCAACCACTTCGACGAGCCGGTGCTGCTGGTGAAGGCGGCGTGGGGCGGGCACTCGCTGTACAAGCAGTTCCGGCCGCCGGCCGCCGGGCTGCCGGCCGACGCCGTTCTCGAAAAGGAGCTCAAGCAAGCCCGGGACCGGGTCCGGCAGAACAACGAGAAGAACAAGAAAACCGATCCGCTGCCGACCCTTGATGAAATCAAGAAGGGCTACGGGGAGTCGTACCGCGCGATGCTCGCGGAGGTGAAAGGGGCGACCGAGAACATGGGCACGCTGTTCCCGGCGCTGAAGGGGCGGCCGTTCGAACTCGCCGGGTTCGTGTGGTTCCAGGGGTGGAACGATCAGTACAACGGGGCCGAGACCGAGTACGAGGCGAACCTCAAGCACCTCATCAACGACGTGCGCAAGGACCTGAAGGCGCCGAAGCTGCCGGTGGTGATCGCCGCGATGGGGCAGAACGGGTCGAAGCCCGCGACCGGGCCGATGCTCGTCATCCAGAAGGCGCAACTGGCGATGAACGAGGTGCCCGAGTACCGGGGGAACGTGAAGGCGGTTCGCACCGACGTGCTGGTGGACACAGCCGCGGAGGAGCTGTTCCCGACGTGGCGCGAGAACAAGGAAAAGTGGGACAAGATCGGCGGCGACTTCCCGTACCACTACCTGGGCAGTGCGATCTGGTTCAACCGCATCGGCAAGTCGCTGGCCGACGCGATGCTCGAACTGCACAAGAACAAGCCGTGACCCGACTGCCCCGCCCCGGTCTCCGGCCCCGGTTCGGTCGCTCCGGCGCCCGGGCCGGGCGCGTCCCCGCGGGCGCCAGCAGGTGGGGACCGTGGCGCATCCGGCGCGCCGTTGGACCCGTCAACAACCCCGGGAACTTGAAACCACCGGACCGGCGCCGGCGCCCGGAACATGAGGCCGACTCTGACCTTTCCGTCGACGCGGGAACGCATTACCCTAACACCGTCAGCGCACCGACGCGCCTGAGGAGTGGGCATGACCGAACCGAGCAGCACCCCGCCGCCCCCGCCGCCGGCCGCCCCGCCCGCCGAGGGCTCGGTCGTGTCGTCGGCGGCGAGCGCGATCCTCCCGCTCATGCGCCTGTTGCCGGCCCCGCCGCTCGGGGCCATCCTCACCCCGCCCGAGCCGCAAGACATTCGGAAGCCGTGGTTCTTCGTGCAGGTGTGGGCCGAGGTGCGGCTCGCCGCGCAGATGTACTTCGACTCGCGGTACCGGATCAGCCGCACCGCGCAGATCACCTTCCCGCTGCTCGCGGCGCTGGGCGTGCTCAACTACTTCCTGCTCGCGCACTGGTTCTTCCTCCCGATCATCTCGCCGATCGTCGAGCGGCTGATGGACGGGGTGCTGGCCGTGGTCGCGTACCGCGTGCTGCTCCGCGAACTGGACCGCTACCGCACCGTGCTCGATTACCTCGCCCGCTTCTCTCACCGGTAGCGGCGGGCGCCCCGTCACCTGGAACCTCAGAAGATGATCCGCCTCGGCGTTAACATCGATCACGTCGCCACGCTGCGCCAGGCGCGCCGGGCGCACGAGCCCGACACGGTCGCGGCCGCCGTGCTGGCCACGCTCGGCGGGGCCGACGGGATCACGATCCACCTCCGCGAGGACCGCCGGCACATCCAGGACCGCGACGTGTTCCGCCTGCGCGAGACGGTCACCACGCGGCTGAACCTCGAAATGGCCGCCTACGACGAGATCGTCGAGATCGCACTGAAGGCGCGGCCCGACGAGGTCACACTGGTGCCCGAGAAGCGCCAGGAACTGACCACCGAGGGCGGGCTGGATGTCGTTGCCAACGCCGCGAGCGTTCGGGGCGCGGTCGAGCGCCTGAAGGGCGCCGGCGTCCACGTCTCGCTGTTCATCGATCCGGACCCGGCGCAAATCGACGCCAGCGCGCAGTTCGGCGCGGACGCGATCGAGTTCCAGACCGCGAGCTATTCGGAAGCGAAGGGCGCGGCGGTGGAGGCGGAGCTGGAGAAGCTCCGGACGGCCACCGCGCGGGCCGTCGGGCTGGGGCTGCACGTCCACATGGGCCACGGGCTGAACTACTGGAACGTGCAGCCCATCGTGCGGATCGCCGGCGTGGAAGAGCTGAACATCGGGCACAGCATCGTGTCCCGCGCGGTGCTGGTCGGCATGGAGCGGGCGGTGCGCGAGATGAAGCAGGTGATGCAGGAACACTACCCCAACCCGCGCAAGAGCGGCTGAGGTACAACGGCCGCGAAGACAGAAGAGTTAGCCACAAAGAAGCACAACAGGGCAAACGCACTCAATCCTCGGGATTTTTCAGTAGTACCTGTTCGAGGTAGGTATTATCCCATCCGGCCTTGAGTCGCCGGTTCTTGATCCCACATTTGGCGTTTGCCTTCTTCAACATCGCCAAGGCGATCTTGCGCACGAGGGCCATATTCTGCGGGCCGTGCCCTTCACGGAGTCGGTGGTCGTCTTCTCGGAACGCGACATCCAGCACCCAATGGCATGAATTCTCGATGCACCAATGAGCCCGGATCCACGTTTGGAACCGCTTGGCCGATGCCTTCCGCGAGCTGATGTAATACCGCACCTCGTCGCTCGTCCTACCGGCGACCGTGCGGCTGCTGACGAGCACCACGACGGACCGCAACCGGGGCCACACATTCCGGTCCCGGATCGACTCCAGGTCGTCGATCACGAAGCAGAACCGCATCTCCTCGCGCCCGTGGCCCGTTCCTTCGTTGAGGTCGGTCGAGCGGCCCGCGTAGCTCGCCTCTAGGGCCCCCTCGGCCAACCGCTGGATGTCCTCGAGCAGCCGCGGCTGGTTGTCCTTGACCGCCAGCAGGTAGTCCCCCTTGGCGGCCACGATCTGCTGGGCGATGTCCTTCTGGGTGCCCATCGCGTCGATGCTCACCAGGGCCCCCGCGAGGTCCAGCCGCTCCAGCAGTTCCGGGATCGCGGTGATCTCGTTGGACTTCTCGTCGGTCTTCACCTGGGCCAACGTGAGGCCCAACTGCTGAGCCCATGCGCTGACGATGTGTGTGGCCTTGCGAGCCCCCGTGCCGGTGACCCGCTTGGACCCCCGCATGGTCTTCCCGTCGATCGGGATGTGGGGCACCCGGAGGCCCTCGGCGGCGTCCGCGACCCACGCCCGGAAGCACCGCCCGAACGCCTCCGGGCGGACCAGCGCGAACACCCGGTTGAGGGTGTCGTGGGACGGAATCCCGTTGCGCAGCGTCAGCCCCAGCCGGTCCCGGAACCAGGACTCCTTGGCCCGCGCGAACTCGGCGATCGACACGAAGTCATCGGCCCCGACGATCGTCCCACAGGTCACGATCATGAGTACATCAATCAAGTCGTGGAAGCACTTCAACTCGACCCGCGGATCCGGGATCTGGGACAGGTACTCGATTAACGGGCGTGGGCCGGGGGCGGCACTCATCGGCAGACTCCGAGGCGGTGAGGGCGCGCCAGAATCATATGGAGGCGGGGCCGCACATGCGCAGGAGGCGAGCGATGGCCGCTCGATCACACGCCTCAAAATTAGCTAGAATCCAGCGATTCCTAGGGGATTGAGTGCGTTTGCCCTGGAAGCACAAAGGGCACAAAAGAAAACCAATACAGAAGAGCAGTGTTCTGAAACGCACTCTTCCTCTTCGGTTTTCTTTTGTGCCCTTTGTGCTTCTTTGTGGCTAACTCTCTTCTGTGTTCCTCTTCGGTTTTCTTTTGTGCCCTTTGTGCTTCTTTGTGGCCAATCTGCCTTCTGCCTTTGCGGCCGTTGTACCCGCTCACTCATCGAAGACGCGGACGACGCCCTTGCGCCACAGCTCGTCCACGAGCTTCTGGTACTCGCTCTCCATTTGAGCCCGGGTGAGCTTGTCGCGGATCTTGCTCTGAAGGGCCGCGTCGAACGGCTGAACGCCCGCCATGTCGCGCTCCACAACCTTTACGAGGTGGTAGCCGGTGGGCGTTTGGAGGATGCCGCTCACCTGCCCGGGTTGCAGCGACCACACCGTGGCTTCCAGGTCCGCGGGCTGGATCTCGTTACGCTTCTCGCCGGCGCCCAACCCCTTCTGCTGCTTCGCGAACCCCTCGTCGTACTTCATCGACAGTTCGGCCAGGTCGGCACCGCTGTTCGCCTGCTGAGCGAGTGCCGCGGCCTGGTTGTACGCCGCCTGGGCGTTCGGGTAGTTCCGCACCGCGATGAACAGGTGCTGCCACACCACCCGGTCCGGCCGCCGGAACTCGTCCGGGTGCTGGTCGTAGTAGGCGCGCACTTCGGCCAACCCGGTGCGGCGGCTCTTCTCCTTCAGCACGCTGCTCACGTACTGCTCGGCCATGAACTGGCGCTCCATCTGGCGCCGGATCACCGGCACCGTCAGCCCCTGGGTGCGGAGGATCGCCGCGAACTCCTCCTCCGATTTCGCCCCGGTGTCCTTGCGGAACATGCGCAACTGCCGGTCGATCGACTGCGTGGCCAGCTCCTTGACTTCGTCGATGATGGCCATCTTGTTGGCCTTCTTGAGCTTCGTGTACATCTCGTCGAGGATCAGCTCCCGCTCGATCGTCTTGCGCAGCACCTGGTTGTACATTTCTTTCTGTTTGGCCGAGCGGGCGTGCCCGTCGAGCGCGGCCAGTTCGCGGAACTGCTGGTACACGCCCTCGACCACCTCCTGGTCGGTGATGACGTTGTTCTCGCCCACCCGCGCGACGATCTTGACCCGCGGGACGCTGCTGCGGAGCAGGTCGGCCGCGGTGATCGCCGTTTTGGCCGGCCCGTTCAAGCCCACCGGGACGACGGGGCCTTTCGTGTCGACCGCGAACGTCCCGACCGGGCTCCCCATTACGGGAGCCAGTGCGGGCGCGAGCGGCGGCGCGTTCGCGGGCGGTGCGGGGGGGGCGACCGGAGCGAGTGGGGCGATCGGGTCGAGTGGGGGTTGCTGCCCGCGCGCGGCTGCGATCTGGCTCGCCCGGTCCGACTGGCACCCGAGGAGGGCGGCCAGTCCGACGGCCAACAGGGAACAGCGGCACAGCGGGTTCGCGGCGTCCATGCCCGGCCTCGGCGCGTGAGTGCGTGGTGATGCGCCGTGGCTATATCGTCTCTCGCGAGGAGTGCAAGTGGGAACAGCGGCGATTTCAGCGACGCCCCCCGGCGCGGAACTCGGCCTCGCGCCGGGAACGCTCCTCCCACACCTCGCGGTCGGAGGCCGTTGGGTCGTTGACGGGTGGCGCCGCCTGTGCTGCGGCGGCCCGCAGCTCCCACTCGCGCGCGTCGCGCTCGCGGACCCGCTCCGAAAGGTGGTCCCGGCGGGCGCAGGCGCAGCCGCCGGCAAGCGGGGCGCCCAGCAGCGCCAGCACGAACGCCCGACGGCCCAGTGGCGCGAACATGTCAGAACGCCCCGGCACAGGTGGGAAAGAGATTCGGTCGAAGCGATAACGTGAGCGACGGGGTGGGGCAAGGAAAAAGTCGACGGGCGCCGTTCAGTGTTCAGTGTTCAGTGTTCAGGGCAGTTCCGAGCTTAGCAGTTTCAAGTTCACGCGACTTTGGCGACCGGGCGGGGGACCCGAGCACGCCGAGGTCCCACCCGCCTGCTGACGCAGGCGGGTGGCGCCGACCGCAGTTATTTCCGGACGGCCGCGTACACGTCGCGCAGCGGAACGTTGTGCTCGCGCGCGACGCGGACGCAGTCCTCGTACTCGGGGGTGACGATCTCGAACCCGTCGCGCCAGCCGCGCTTGGCGTCCACCTGCCCCCACGGCGTTTCCACCGTAACGGCCTCCCGCCGCAGCTTCGCCCGCGCCGCGGACGTGCGCCGGACGCCGAACGTGCCCGTTTCGCGGAACAGGATCTCCTCGAACGCGGCGACATGCGCCGGGTCGCAGATCACGCTCAGCAGCACCCCGGGCCGGTGCTTCTTCATCTGCACCGGCACCGCGAACACGTCCAGCGCGCCGGCCTCGAACAGCCGCTCGATGGCGAACCCGATCACCTCGGGCGAAATGTCGTCGAGGTTCGTTTCCAGCACCGCGACCGTGTCCGTTTCCTCGGCGGCCTGCGGCGCCGGCGCGGCGGTGCCCACCAGCAGCCGCAGGAGGTTGGGCTGCTCGATGAAGTCCTTCGTCCCCGAGCCGTGGCCGATCCGCTCGATCGTCAGCACCGGCGCGGCGGTGAACTCGCTCACCACGGCGGTGAGGATCGCCGCCCCGGTGGGGGTCGTGAGTTCCGCTTTGATCACCGACGGGGCGAGCGGCACGCCCTTGAGCAGTTCCGCGGTCCCCGGCGTCGGTACGGGCATGATCCCGTGGGCGCACTTCACCGTTCCGCTCCCCGTGGGGACCGGCGAGCTGGTGAACTTGTCCACCCCGAGCAGGTCCAGGCCGACCGCGGCGCCGACGATGTCCGCGATGCTGTCGAGCGCGCCGACCTCGTGAAAGTGGACCCGCTCGAGCGGCATCCCGTGGGCCGTCGCCTCGGCCACCGCGACCTTGCGGAAGATGGCGGCGGCGAGCCCGCGCTGCTTCTCGGTGAGGTCGCCCTTCGCCAGGATCGCCTCCACGTCCGGCAGGAACCGGTAGTCCTCCTGGTCGGCCGCCGTGACCGTCGCCTTGGTGGCCGCGAACCCGCACCGCTTCACCTTTTCGACTTCGAGCGAGATCGGGAGCCCGAGCGAATCCAGGGCGGCGCGGATCGCGTCCGCGGGCACGCCCGCGTCGATAACCGCGCCGAGCACCATGTCCCCACTGATCCCGCTGAAGCAGTCGAAGTGAGCCACACGCACGGTTGTTCTCCAAACGGAACGAAGCCCTTCCCGGTGTTCTAGTGGCCGGACGCCCCGCCGCGTGGCATAAACTGGTATCGCCCGTCCCGCGGAGGTCGTCGAGTGTCCGAATCGCACCCTTTGCTCGCGCGCCTGGTCGCGGCGGTCAACCCGGACGGCGGGTGGGGGTACACCGCCGGCACGGCCAGCCACCCGGAACCGACCTGCTTGGCGCTGCTGGCGCTGAGCACCGCGCGCGAGCCGTTCGCGCAGCCGATCGCGAACGGGCTGGCGGCGCTGGAGCGGCACCGGCAGCCGGACGGCGGCTACCAGCTCGCCGGCGCGCGCCCCGAGGCCGGCTGGCCCACCGCCATCACGCTCTTCACGCAGCTCGCCCTCGGCGCGGGGCCGGAGCAGGTGAAGCCCACGGTCGCGCGCGTGCTCGGCACCGAGAGCCGGGCGGTCGAGGCGGTGCCCGAGACCGCCGACATGGAGAACGACATCGACTTGTCGCTCGTTGGGTGGCCCTGGGCGGCGACGAACTTCGGCTGGGTGGAGCCGACCGCGTGGGCGTGCCTCGCGCTGCGGGCCGCGGGGCTGGAACTGCACCCCCGGGTCCAGCAGGGGCTCAAGCTGCTCCTGGACCGCGCGTTCGACAGCGGCGGCGTGAACTACGGGAACCGGGTGGTGCTCGGCACCGCGACCGAGCCGATCCCGGGGCCGACCGCGCTCATGCTGCTCGCGGTGCAGGGGGCGGTCGCGCACCCGCGGGTGGACGCCGCCGTGGGGTACCTGCGGGTCCACGCGGCGAAGTCGAACGACCTCGACCACCTCGCCTGGGCGCGCATCGCGCTGGGCGTTCACGACGCGGACACCGCCACGCGCGAGCTGCTGCCGGAACTGGACAAGAAGGTCGCGGCCCTGGCGGCGGACCCGACCATCACCGTCCACCGGCTCGCCCTCGCGGCCCTGGCGGTGGCGGGCACGAACCCGATGCGCTTGCGGTACGGCGCGCACCCGGCCAGCCCGCTCGACGCGACCGCGGCGGCCCCGCCGGCCGCCGGGGGGGGGCTCCTCGCGAAGGTCGCGACCAAGTTCCGCGGCGCGATGGTCGCGGGGCTCGGCGCGCTGAAGCCGCTCCCGCCCACGTCGGCGGTCCACATCGCGCGGGCCGCGTCCTACGACGAGCCGCTCGCGGAGGTGCTCGCGGCGCAGTTCGCGCACTTCCGCCCGCACCTGCCGCTCGCGGGCAAGCGGGTGGTGCTGAAGCCGAACCTGGTCGAGTACCGGGCCGACCGGGTCATCAACACGGACCCGCGGGTCGTGGACGCCGTCATCACCCTGTGCAAGCAGGAGGGCGCGGCCGAGATCATCGTCGCGGAAGGCCCCGGGCACTGGCGCAACGTCGAGTTCCTCGTGCGCGAGAGCGGCCTGGGTGCCGTCCTCGACAGGCACGGCGTGCGGTTCCTGGACATCAACCACGACGAGCCCGTCAAGGTCCTCAACCTCGGCCGGCTCACGAAGCTCGACCACCTGTACATGTCGCGCACCGTGCTGGGGGCGGACGTGCTCGTCTCGCTGCCGAAGCTGAAGATGCACCACTGGGCGGGGGTGACGCTGTCGCTCAAGAACCTGTTCGGCACGCTGCCGGGGATCTGCTACGGGTGGCCGAAGAACGAGCTGCACTGGCGCGGCATCCCGCAGAGCATCGTGGACATCAGTTGCACCCACCCGGCGCACCTGTCGATCATCGACGGGATCGTCGGAATGGAAGGCGACGGGCCGCTGCACGGCACCGCGAAGCACGCCGGCGTGCTGGTGATGGGGCTGGACCCGGTGGCGGTGGACGCCACCGGCGCGCGGATCATGGGCCTGCCGCCGGAGCGGGTGCCCACCCTCGTGTACGCCGCGGCGAAGCGCGTCGGGCGGATCGCGGAGGCCGAGATCCCGCAGTTCGGGGAGCCGATCGCGGCCGTCGCGCAGACGTTCGCGCTGCCGCCGAAGATCGACCGCGAACTGCTCCCGCCGCCGAAGCAGACGGCGTGACGCTGGTGCGCGCACGCACGCGGGGTTAGACTAACGCCTCCCGGGGCGCCCGCCCCACTCCGAGGAGGCTCCCGTGTCACGAACGCTTCTCGCCTTCGCCTGTTGGCTCACCTTCGCCCCGGCGGTCCTGGGGCAACCCGCGGCGGGCGGCCCGCGCAAGCTGCTGTACCCGGCCGCGCCGGCCGACGTGCCGGCGGTGCTGCGCCCGCACGTCGAAAAGCTCCTCGCGACCGATCAGAAGCCGCTCGACCCGGGCGCCGCGAAGGCCGACGGCGTGTACCTCCGGGTGCTGTCGCGGCAGTACGCGGTGGACGCGGACCTGAAGCCGGCCGGCTGGCTCGGCACCCGGCCCGTCGTGTTCCTGACCGTGCCCGAGACCGCCTACGGCCGCGACCTGCTCGGCGTGCTGTCGGCCATCGGCTACGACCCCGAGGACATCATCGACGCCGAGACCGGCGTGGAGAAGGTGGCGGTGGTGTTCGCGTACCCCGACACGGTCCGCGAGGCCGACCCGAAGGCCGACGCGGTCCCGGACGACTGGGACCGGCGCGTGTTCCCGTCCACGTGGGACAACCTGTTCGCGCTGGCCGACCGGAGCACGTCCGATAAGGAGCGATTCGCAGTACGGCCGGAGGGCGACAGGTTCCAGCCGACCAAGTTCCAGTTCCGCTCGGAAAAGGAGGCGGCGTTCATCGCGAGCTTCCCGGACGCGGGCAAGAAGCGCGTGCGCGCGATCGAGTACGCCGCGCTCCGGGACGCGGGCGGGGCGGACTGGGTGTACCGGCAGTCGGTGGAGCGGTTGTTCGGCGCGTCCGAGCACTACACCGGCGACGGGCGGACCAAGCTGACGCTGGCCGGCAAGAAGAAGCCGCGGGCCGGGTTCCCGGAGTTCCTCGCGCCGAACGCGGAGCTGAAAGGCTTACCGGCCGTTGCGGTGGTCAGCCTCGGGGCGCTGCGGGTGAGCGACAAGTGAGCCCGAAATAATATGCGACTCGGAGTATTCGGGTCTGTAATTTCTTTTAAGTCTAGGTGCCGGAGGCGGAGAAATGGGCTGTCGTGTTACTCGACGTTAAAGCATTTCGGGAACGGGTGATCGCCCACCTACCTTATGAGGTTGGTGATTGTGTCGGCTAACCGCATCATGGCCGCTGGTTCAGCGCCACCTTGTGCTTTATCGGCGCTGACAAAATCTAGGAATGTAACAAGCGGCGTGTCTCGGGCGGGCGGGCATTTCCCGCTAGTGGCCTGCTACTCGTCGGAGCCAGTTGAGGCTGGTAGAATCGAATTATCTTCCCTCGCTACGGTTGCCCGATGCCGTCCGGATCGCCTCTGGAACTCAATTCCGTCGAAGTGAACCATCCACAGGCGTCGCTCTTGTACCGTTTCGCGATCCCGACGATCGTCCGGTTGAGCCTTGACCCAACCCCGCTTCTCTCTGGTACTATGACGAGAAGTGTTACGGTCGAGTGGGTGTGTCAACCCGGTGGCAGACCGCCCGAGGTGTTCACGCGGGACATCGAATGGGCTCAGGTTCCACGGTACCTGACCAACCAGTGCGCTAAATGGTCGAATACCTGTAACGAAGAGGACATTAGTGAAGATGCGGCCATCGGCGTGATGGCGTTGTTGCTTCATGAATTGGTCGGAGCTGTCATACGCACAGTTCTCCAGATCGGCAGCGGGGGCGACTACCTGATCGAGATCCAGGGGTTGCCTCCGTTGCAGGCCGAGAGCAGTGGGGTCCGCGACGACCCGAACGGGTACGAATCGACGGCCCGACTGAAACAAAAGTGTGCCCAAGTGCTAACCAAAAGCGAGACCGGGTTTGCTTCCGTTGTGGCTTTTCGCCACCCACCCGATCAAGGGGTCCGTTGCCAACTTCATTACGTGTCCCGGACCGGCCCTGGTAGCAACTACCCGAAGGTAAAGAAACGCGGCCAGAAGAAGAAGCGACCATGAACGCGTTGCTGATCGATCGAGACGGCATGGCGTCGCGCTTGGCGGCGGAAGGGAAGCTCGCGCTCGGAAGCGGGGACACGGAGCTTGCACACGCTCAATACTCAGCAGCCGCGAAACTGTTCGAGGCGCGAGCCAATTCGGCCTTGAAATCTGGCGACAAGCACCTTCTGCTATTTCTCGCCGCCAGCCATCACTTCTATGGCGGTGGATACGCGCGGGCACTACGAGTCGCACGGCGAGTTGAGCGCCGGTTGCTGCGAGCCGAGGTGCGACCTTTGTTCGAGCCGTTTATGCGCGACGTCGAAGCGCGTGCGGCTCCGGATTACATAGAGAAGGTTCGGAAGCGAATTTTTGAAGCAAGTAAATCGGGGCGGCATGTCGATGCCCTTGAAATCCTAAAAGGCCACCCGTTCATCTTTGACCGAACAGGGCTGGCGTTCATGCGGGCCTTTATTTGCGAGGAATTGAAGCGTTACCACGCCGCGACGTTGTTTTACCTTTCAGCGATGCAGTTCCGCCCCGAAGATCCCTCTCTCGACTTCTTGGCCGCGGCACTGCCATTGTCACTGCCTGCGATGGGGCGGTTAGATGAGGCGTGGGAGTACGTCCAGTACCAACTGAAAGAGATCGACCACGCCATTACACATGTAAGTGCATCACTTGTGTGTCACCGGAGGGCTTCTCAGACCGAAGAAGGTCTCCAGCAAGAACTGCTGGGCGAACAAATAAAACACTTTGAAAATGGCTGGAAACGCTACCAAGAGATGCCGAAGGCGTTCCAGCAAGATCCAGACCTGTGCCTTTACATGAGCCTTTGTTTTGAAGCCGCGGCTTTTGCCCATTGGAAGCTAAATGCGAACGCACGCGCGCGGGACGTTTGCAACGAGGGGATTCAGTTTAACCCCAAATATCCGGGTCTCTGGACAATGCGAGGTTTGGTAACCCAGCCGGCCGTGCAAGCGTTCGATGACTTCGAACGCGCCATCGAGTTGGGAGAAAAAGCTCATTACCCCTTCCTATACCTAGCACAGCGGGCGATGGAGGCTCAGGACTTCGCGCGCGCGAAAGTGATGACCGAGGAAGCGCTTCGCCGGAAGCCAGGCCGAACGATTCGCGGGCTACTTTTGAATTGGATGGCAGTTATTCGAGGACAAGAGGGGACGACGATCGAAGAAATCGAAAGTCTGTTTCAGCAGGCAAAACAACTTGCTCCGGAGATTCCAGAGGTCGCAGAAAATCACGAATCGTTCCGTCAATTCGTTCGCGACGCTCGTGAGCAGTCGACCGAGAAGGTGAAGCCCACTCCCGCTGCACCTCGGTCGAGAATTCAGGATGATTTCGATTTAGACTTGTTCCCAGTGGGGGAATCTGACTCACGATGGAATCGACTTCAAGCCCAGTTCCGAGAACTTGAAGGTGCGGGCAGATATGCGGCCCACGAACAGATAATTAACATTAAAATATAATTTAAAATAATAGATACATTGGGGCGAATTGCCTCGCTGATCTAATTAAAAATTATGAATTAACTTGTGATTAATCTGATTAGCTAGAATACTCAATCAACGTCCGGGGGCATTGCAAGTTCAAGCCTTGTCGGCTGGATCACTTTCGTACCACGCTCACCAGCACGATGCCATGCTGCACTTGTTTAGCCCCGTCTGGCTCGTGGTGCATTTGAGCCCTGCAGATCCGAACGCTGAGGTTACACCCGCCTGCGTCGGCAGGCGGATAGCGTTCACAACCAGCGAACCTGGAATTACTGAAACCGCAATGACGGCCAACCACGGGGCGCCCACGTTCGGGCGCCGCCGTTCTCCGGCACCTCACTTCGGCGGGGTGAAGTCGGCGATGTAGAGCTGGGCCGCCCGCCCGCCCTCGCGGGACGAGGTCCACATCACCTTCGTGCCGTCGGGGTTGAACACCGGCAGCACGTCCTGGCCCGGGGCGAACGTGATGCGCGTCTTCTTGCCGGTCTCGGTGTCCATCCAGTGCAGGTCGTAGTTCGGCGGCGCGATGGGGTTCGAGTGGTCCGCGCCGGTGTAGATGATGTGCCGGTTGTCCTTGTACCAGTACGGCGCCCAGTACACCCACTTGTCGTCGCTCGTGAGCGCCTTCTCCCCGGTGCCGTCGGCGTTGATCACGTAGAGCTGGAGCCGGTCCTTCTCCTTGCGGTCGGCGCGGAACACCACCCTCGTGCCGTCGGGGCTGAAGAACGGGCCGCCGTTGTAGCAGTTCGCCACGTCGGTGATGCGCTTCACGTTGGTGCCGTCGGCGTTCATGGTGAAGAGCTGCACGTTCCCGGCGTTGCCGGCGCTGTACACGATCTTCTTGCCGTCCGCCGAGTAGCTCCCCTCGGCGGTGTACACCTTCGCGTCCGGGGTGAGGCACTTCAGCCCGGTGCCGTCGAGGCCGGCCTCGTAGATCTTCATGTGCGGGTCGAAGTCCCACGAGTACCGGCGGCGCACGCCCTTCTTCTTGTCCTCCTCGCGCTGCTTGACCTCGGCCTCCTGGTGCTTCTTGGCGTCCGGGTCGGAGTGGCTGGAGGCGAACAGCACCCTCTTGCCGTCGGGGTGGAAGTAGCCGCAGGTGGTGCGCCCGACGCCCGGGCTGATGCGGGTCGCTTTGCCCGTCCGCAGGTCCATGATGAAGATCTGGTAGAACGGGTTGCCCGTGTCCTTCTCTTCGGCCTGGAAGATGACCCGGGTGCCGTCCGGCGAGAAGTACCCTTCGCCGGCCCGCACGTAGTCCGTTGTGAGCTGACGGATGTTCTTCAGGTACGCCGCTTCGGCCCCCTTCCAGTCTTCGGGATCGGCGGCGGGCGCGAATGCGAGTGTGAGCAGAAGCGCGTTCATGGAGCGTGACGTCCTCGTGCGTGAGGGAGCGGGCGCGAACCTTTGGTCCCCCAGTGTATCATTCCGGGGAAGCGGTCCGCCAGCACTCCTGACGTTGAGGGCGCGTTCCGATGGACGAGCCGAAGCCGACGCCCTGCGGCCTGTGCGGTCGCGGGTTCCCGCCGCGCGACCTGACGCAACACCACTGCCTGCCGAAGGAAAAGGGCGGGACCGCGGGCGACGTGGCGATGATCTGTTCGCAGTGCCACGGGATGGTCCACGCGACCTACACGAACGCGACGCTGGCGGCCGTGTACCCGACCATCGAGCAACTGCGGAAGGCCCCCGAACTGGTCGGGTTCATCAAGTGGGCGCGCAAACAGCCGGTCACGCGCAAGAAGAAGAACAAGCCGCGGAAGCGAAAACTGTAGGCGCGCAAAGCGCCCCGCATTCGCTCCCCCCGGCAACAAAGACGCCACAAGCGGCCGAATTGCGGTCGCGCGGAAGGGCGAGTCTGCGGTATTCTGAGCGCCCGACGCCACATTTCACACAACGGACATCTTCGCGAACCAATTGCAGGGTAAGATGCGTCCGTTAAGTGTGCGGTTCGGACACAATTCGAACCGCATCCGGCACGGAAATCGTGTGCCGCACCCCGAAACGTGATCTAGGTTCGATCACAGGACAAACGTCCCTCGAACCGCGCGGAGTAGCAGCCGTGGACCGGACCGACAGCGTGATGGCGTCGTTCATTCAGGAACTGGTGCGCCGGGCCGCCGAGAGCGCCCGCACCGCCCCCGGCGCCCGGGGCCAGGGCGACCCCGCCCACACCGAAGCCGCCGCACCCGTCGCACAAGCCAGCCGGTAACACCTCCAACCGCCCCGCGGGCGCCGCGCAAAACGCGGCGCCCGCGGGGCGGTCCCACGCACCTCCTTCACTTCGCGCGCGCCGGCCCGTAAGCTGTGGCTCAACTCTCCGCCACAGTACCGCACTCGCACGGGCCAAAATATGTCGTCCGAAGTGAAACCGGACCCCGGGTTCCAGCCGTTCGTTCCGGCCTCCGAAGCGCCGCGGGAGTTCACCCTCTCGGCGGTCGCCGCGGGGACCGGGCTCGGGCTCATCTTCGCCGCGTCGTCGCTGTACCTCGTCCTCAAAGTCGGGATGACGGTGTCCGCGTCCATCCCGGTCGCGGTGCTGGCGATTACCGTGTTCCGGGCGCTGTCGAAGGCGTTCAAAATTCGCCAAGCGACGGTCCTCGAAAACAACATCGTTCAGACGGCCGGGTCCGCCGGCGAGAGCATCGCGTTCGGGGTCGGCGTGTCGATGCCGGCGCTGCTGCTGCTCGGGTTCGGGATGGACCTGGGGCGGGTGATGGTCGTTTCGATCCTCGGCGGGCTGCTGGGCATCCTGGTGATGATCCCGCTGCGCCGGGCGTTCATCGTGAAAATGCACTTCCAGCCCGGGAAGAAGGACCAGGGCGAAACGCTCCTGTACCCCGAGGGCACCGCGTGCGCGCAGGTGCTCATCAGCGGCGAGAAGGGCGGCACCACCGGCAAAACGGTGTTCATCGGGTTCGGGCTCGCGTTCCTCCACAAGTTCCTGACGGAGGGGATGAACCTGTTCGTCGCCACCGCCAAGGTGCCGGTGGCCTTCATCAACAAGGCCGCCGTGTTCTCGACGGAGATGGCGTCCGAGCTGCTCGGGGTGGGCTACATCATCGGGCTCCGCACCGCCGCGATGATGATGGGCGGCGCGGTCCTCGGCTACCTCGTGATCCTGCCCATCATCTACTTCGTGGGCGAGAACAACCCGAACGCGATCCCGCCCGGGGTGAAGCCCATCAAGGACATGAGCCTGTCGCAGATCCGCAACGCGTACCTGCTCTACATCGGCGCCGGGTGTGTGGCGTCCGCCGGCATCATCAGCATGTTAAAAACGCTGCCGCTGATCGTGCGCAGCTTTCGCTCCAGCCTGTCGAGCGTCAGCGTCGGGGCGGGCGGCGACGTGCCCCGCACCGACCGCGACATGCCGATGAGCTGGGTGCTCGGGGGGACCGTCGTCCTCGTCGCGCTTCTCGCGCTGTTCCTGGCGAGCGAGGTGTCCGTTGTGACCGCCCTGCTCGGCGCGCTTTTGGTCGTTCTGTTCGGGTTTCTCTTCGTGACGGTGTCGGCCCGGCTCACGGGCGAAATCGGCTCGTCGTCGAACCCGATCTCCGGCATGACCACCGCGACGCTGATGATCACCTGCCTCATTTTCCTGGCGCTGGGCATGACCAGCCCGATCGACCGCGTGCTGGCCCTGTCGGTCGCGGCCGTGGTGTGCATCGCCTCTTCAAACGGCGGGACGGTCGCGCAGTCGCTCAAGACCGGCTACCTCGTCGGCGGGACGCCGCGGTACATGCAGTACGCGATCATGGCCGGTGCGTTCGTCTCGGCTCTGGTCATCGGCGGCACGCTCATCTTCCTGCTGAACAAGCCCGGCACCGTGTACAGCTCGAAGCCGGAGAACGTTCCGCCCCTCACACTCGCCCCGGCGGAACTGGCTCGTCTGAGCCAGACCGAGATGTATGAGGGCAAGACGTACAAGATCATGGACGCCCGGAACGGCGAGCTGATCAAAGCGGCCGACGGGTACAAGCCGCGTGAGGAGGTGCTGAAGTACAAGCCCGGGCGCTACCTCGTGGAGCCGGACACCGGAACGGTGGCGATCCTCAAGGACGACACCATCATGGGGCAGTTGAAGACGCGGGACGACGGCACGCCGGTCGAGCGGAAGTTCGACGCCCCCAAGACGCGGGTGCTCGGGATCGTCATCAACGGCGTTCTGAGTAAGGACCTGAACTGGACGATGGTGGCCATCGGGGCGATGATCGCCGTCATGCTGGAGCTGTGCGGCGTGTCGGCGCTCGCGTTCGCGGTCGGGCTGTACGTGCCGATCCAGTTCTCGGTGACCATCTTCATCGGCGGTGTCGTCCGCTGGGCGGTGGACAAGAAGTACGCCGCCGAGGCGGCGCGCGACATCGCCGCGGCCGGCGACGACCCGGCGAAAAAGGCCCAGGCCGAGGTGGAGGCGATCCGGAAGGCCGAAACCAGCCCCGGGGTGCTGCTCGCGAGCGGGTACATCGCCGGCGGGTCGATCGCGGGCGTGCTGATCGCGTTCCTGGCGTTCAGCGACACGCTCCCGCGCGACCTGTCCGCGTTCCAGTACCGGTCCGCGCCGATCGGGGCGGAGCTGCCGCTCGAGGACGCGGCCGCGGCGGTCGCGGGGCGCGAGCTGCCCGACGGGTCGGAGGAGGCGCGTAAGAAGCTCGCGGGCGAGATCGTCGCGCTGAACGAGGACGACCTGCCGCCCCAGTGGGTGAAGGTGCCGGCGGGGACGAAGCTGAAGATCGCGCCCGGGGAGAAGGGGGAGGAGTACACGGCCCCGAGCGACACCACCCTCGGCGCGGTCGCGAAGGAGAAGCTGGGGCGGACCTGGAAGGCCGCGCAGCTTCTGGAGCTGAACAAGGGCGCGCTGAAGGTGCCGGAAAAGCTGCCGGCGCAGGCGGAGGTGTTCGTGCCGCAGCCGCAGTGGGCCACGCTGATCCCGTTCGGGCTGCTGGTGGCGCTGCTGGCGGCGGTCGGGCTCGGGCTCCTGCTGAGGTCGGCCCCGGAGCAGGCGGAGCAGGCGGCGTAACCCCGAGTGGCGTTGGCTCGGGGTGTGATACGCGAGCGGAGGCGAAGCCGTTCGGGTCCGTTGCGAGGAGCTGATCTGGTGCGCGAAGCCCCGCTCGCGGAGCGCGCGGGCCACACTTCATGCACACCCGGTAATACGGCCGCGTTCTTGACGAGCCGCGACCGCGGCATCCCAAGTAGGTTCATGGATCAGAAAGCCACAAACGGCGCCGCCCGCGAGCAGATGCTCGCGGGCGGCGCCGTTTATCGGGCGGGCTGTCAGCGGCGGCCGTTCGGCGGCGGGCCGCCGCCGGGCTTGGTCATGACCTCTTGGGCGCGGCGCTGGAACTTGGTCATCTGCTCCCGCAGCCCGGCGTCGCCGCGCTGGAGCAGGTCCAGTTCGTGCTGGATCTCGGCCGACAGGCGCCGCAGCTCGGTCTCCTGCCGGGCGATCATGGCCCGCTCGCGGGCCATCGACACTTCCATCTGCCGCATCTGCTGCTCGAGCGCGTCTTCGTCCTCGCGCAACTGCCGGCGGTCGTCTTCGAGCTTCCGCTTCTCTTGCGTGATCTTCGCGCTCTCGCGCTCCAGCTCGTCGCCCCACTCCTCGAGCTCGTTGCGGGTCTTCGGGACGGGCGGGGGCGGGGCCAGTTGGCCGGTGGCGATCTGCTCCTCGATCGCGCCCAGTTGCGCGTTCAGCTCCGCGAGCTGCGTGTCCTTCTCCGCGACCGCCGCCTCGAACTCCTTCTCGCGAACGAGGAACTGCTGCTCGGTGTTGCTCGCCTCCTGGAGCAGGTGCTTCATCTCGTCGAGCAGCGTGCGCAGCTCCTTGTTCTCGGCCTTCAGCCGCTGGTTCTCGCCGACCGGCGACTCGTCGAACCGGTTACCGCCCGGGGACAGTTCCGCGAGGTGGTTCAGGGCGCCGGCGATGGCGCTGCCCGGGTCCGATGCAAAGGAGCGGCCGCCCCCGGGCGCCGGCCCGCGCCGCCCGATCACGCTCCGCGGCGCTTCGGGCGTCCCGGCGAACGACGACGGCGGGGCCGCGTACGAGGGCGGCGGCGCGGCGGTGCGGGCCGGCGGCACCGGGACCGATCCGGACTTGCCCGGCATGCGCAGGCGCGCCAACAGGTCGCTGGTGCCCCCGCCCCAGGCCACCGGGGCGACCGGCGGCGGTGAGAGCGGCGCCGGAGGTTCTTGTTCTTCAACAAGTTCGACGAGCGGGTCGGGCGTGGACGCGGTCGCGGCGATGGGCGGCGGGGTCGATGCCAGAAGCCGGCGGCGCAGCTCGGCGGCCGTAAGCGATTGCTCGGAGGGCGGGTTCGGGTTCGCCATAGTGTTAAGTTCCAACTCCCGGTCTCCACGTTCCAAGTTCTGACAGCGCAACGGCTTGCCGCGACGGCCTGCTGCTCCGTGATGGGGACTTGGCGCCGGGTACTTGGAACTGAGAGTTTCGACGGTCCTGGCGGAATTATCCTCTTGCCTAGCCTGAATGAGCCTAGGCCGCAGAACCATCAAGTCAAATCAAAATCCCGCGGCCGGTCGCACCGCTTGTGCGGACGGCGCGGCCGATAACTTGCGACCCGCCAACCCGAATCGGCGAACTCGCCAACGCCGTCCCGGGAGCGCCGTTAAACCGGCTAGACTGTCCCAATCGGCGGCGCGCTCGCGAGCGCTAGCCCCATCATAGGGACACGGCCTCGGGCCGCGCAAAACTTCGGGCCACTGCCCCGCCGGTCGGACCGGGACCGGGGCGGGTGTTGCCCGCGCGGTTTCGCGTAGCGGGCTGCCCGCGGCGTGCCGTAAAATCAAGGTTTGGTTCGTACTTGTTCGGGCCGTCCGACCCTCGCCGGACGACCTACCTGGAGGAGCGACGGGCAGATGAACCTTCTGAAACGGCTGCGGGTGCTACCGGTGCTGTTGGGGGTGGGCGCCACCCTCGCGGCTCTGGGTACCACCCTGTTCGGCGACATGCGCACGGCCCCGCCCGGCGCCCCCACACTCGAACCCGCCCGCCCCGACGGCGGGCGGTTCGTCGAGGACCTCGTCGCCACCAAGTTCAGTAACACCCCCGCGCTGACGTACCAGCCGCGGGACGGCGAGCTGATCTTCGCGTGGCAGATCCAGCCGCCCCTGGCCCCCCAGGCGGCCCGCCCGCGGGACGTGCTGGTGGTGGTGGACACCACCGCCAGCCAGGCCGGCCGGCCGCTCCAGCAGGCCCGGAACATCATTACCGGGCTGGCCGCCGGGCTGACCGCCGAGGACCGGGTGAGCGTGTGGTCGCTCAGCACCCCGAAGGCGACCCGGGCCCTCACGCGCGACTTCCAGCCGGCCACCTCCGAGAACCTGGCCGAGGCCGCTCGGGCCCTCACCGAGGTGGAGTACGGCTCCGGCGCCGCCGACCTCGCGGGCGGGCTGGACAAGGCCCTCACCACCATGGCGCCCAACCGCAGCCGGCACCAGGTGGTGCTGTACCTGGGCGACGGCGAGAGCGCGTTCCAGCCGGTGAGCGAAGGGGCCCGCATCGCTCTGGGTAACCGGATGGACCGCGGCGACGTGTACTTCTTCGCCGTGCCGCTCGGGCTGAAGCTCGAACCGCAGAACCTGCACGGGCTGGCCGCCCTCACCGGCGGCGCCGTGGTCCGCCTGCAAGAGGACGTCGCCGCCGCGCCGGGCCGGAAGGCCTTCGTGGACCGGCTCAAGGCCGCCCTCGACGTGCCCGTCGCGAAGCCCGAGAAGTGGACGTTCGGCGGCGAGGTGGGCGAGCTGTACCCGACCAAGCTGCCGCCGCTCCGCGCGGACCAGGGGACGCTGGTGATGGGCCGGCTCGCGAAGCCCGCCGCGGCCGCCGTCAGCGTCGCGGTCAGCGCGACGGTGAACGGCCGCCCGGTGGAGCTGAAGCTGTCGCAGCCGCTCCCGGCCCCGGCCGTCGACAACTTCTTCATGAACCGCATGGTCGACCAGTGGAAAGCCGCGCCGCACAAGGACGCGCCGGCCATGCTGCGGTCCGACCGCGCCCTGGCGCTGGCCAGCACGCAGGTGAAGCTGTACCGCGACGAGTTCCTCACCCAGGCGGTGTGGGCCATCAGCGCCGACCGGTTCGACGAGGCCGAGAAGCTGTACGCCGCCGCCGCCAAGGTGGACCCGACCGACAAGGAGGCCGCGAAGGGCGCCGCCCTGGCCGCCCAGATGAAGGCCGGCAAGGTCACCAAGGCCGCCCTCGCCGAAGAGGTGAACAAGAAGGTTAACGCGCAGAAGATCTCGCCGAACGAGGCGATCCGCACCGTCCTCCAGGACCCGAAGGTGAACGAGCCGGTGCCGCCGGCCCCGGCCGCCCCCGGCGCCGCGGCGGACCTGCTGAAGGAGGCCGCCGCCCGCCGCCAGATCGAGGAGCAGCGGTACCGCGTGCTGGCCGACGCGACCGTCCGCCGGGCCCGCCAGTTGCTCCGCGCCGACCCCGAGGGCGCGTACCAGGACCTGAAGCGGCAGCGGGACGACATCCTGGCCTACGACGGGATCGGCGACGACGCCCGGCGCCAGCTCGTCGCGGACCTCGAGGCGGTCATGCGCGAGGTGTTCGTGAAGGGGGCCGAGATCAAGCGCCAGGCCGACGCCGACCGCCAGAGCGTGGCCCGCACCAAGCAGCGGCTCAGCGAGTTCGACCGGCAGGCCGACGAGCAGGCCCGCGACAAGGACCGGATCGAGCAGTTCCGCCAGCTCATGAAGGAGGCCCGGTACGACATCGCGTACCAGGAGGCCCAGCTCATGGTGCAGGAGAAGACCAACCGCGGCCTCCCGGTGCCGGTGGCCAACACCGCCAGCTACATCATCGGCCAGCACGCCACCCAGTTGCGCGAGTGGCGCGAGCTGACCCGGATCCGCGAGGACCGGTTCCTGCTCGCCATGATGCAGACCGAGAAGTCCCACGTCCCGTACCCCGACGAGCCGCCGGTCCACTTCCCGCCGGCCTCGGTGTGGCGCCAGCTCACCGGGCTGCGCCGCGAGGCGTACATGAACTCGAACCTCGGGCCCAACGCCAGCGAGAGCCAGCGGCGCCTCAAGAGCGCGATCGAGGACACCGAGGTCGACCTGGAGAACAAGAACCTCGTCGACACCCCGCTGTTCGAGCTGCTCGGGTTCCTGGCCAAGAAGTACAACGTGTCGTTCGTGGTGATGGAGGAGTACTTCAAGGCCGACGGCGTGCCGAACATCCGCGAGGAGAAGCCGAAGCTGGCCGCGACCCAGCTCCGCGGGCTCAAGCTGGGCAACTTCCTGGACCTGGTCCTCGTGTCGATGAACGCCACGTTCATCGTCCGCCCGGACTACATCGAGATCACCACGTTCCAGCGCAAGCTGGAGGAGAAGGTGACCCGGGTGTTCCCGGTGGCCGACCTGGCGATCCCGATCCCCAGCTCGGTGAACCTGCAGACGCTGCAGCTGAACCAGAACGTGCAGAACCAGACGCTGGCCATCTTCGGGGCGGCCAGCGGCGCGGCCAACTTCCTCGGCGGCCAGTTCGGCGCCCAGGGCGGCATCAACGGGCTGGGGAACAACAACAACCCGCTGGGCGGCGCGAACGGGAACCCCGGGCCGTTCGGCAACCAGGGCGGCAACCTGGGCCAGAACCCGAACGGGCCGGGCGGCGGGTTCGCCGGCGTCGGCGGCGGCCAGATCGGCCAGTTCGGTAACCTCGGCGGCCAGTTCGGCATCCAGGGCGGCGACCAGAGCCGGCTCCTGATGTCGCTGATCTTCGAAACCGTTGCCAAGGGCGAGTGGGCCCAAATGCAAGGGGTGTCCCCGCAGCCCGGGGACGGCGAGTCCGACGCGCCGCTGCTGACCGCGGCCCAACTGAACTCGTTGGGGTACTACCCGCCGGCCCGGGCGCTCATCATCCGCGGCACCAGCCGGTACCACTCGGCCGCCAGCGTCAAGCTGCGGAAGCAGGACGGCATGGTCGGGCTGCCCGCCAAGCCGCCGGGCGGCGCGTTCGCGATCGGGCCGGGCAACGGCAACATGGGGCTGCCGGGCAACGGCAACATGGGCGTCGGGGCGGCGGTCGCGGCCGAGAAGCCCGCGCTCGTGAACCCGAAGGTGGACGTGGTGGCGATGCGCAAGGCGATCGGCGGCGACCCGCGGACCATGTGGAGCAAGGCGATCGACCAGACCGTGACCGACCCGGGGCTGATCGTCGCGTGCGCCGAGTTCCTGATGGAGTTCGACGAGTTCGGGCACGCGGCCGAGGTGCTGAAGGGGAACCTGCGGAAGGGGCTGGCGACCGAGGCGTGGGCGCACGAGGCCCTGGCCGTGGCGCTGCAGGCCGGCAACGGCCCGCCGGTGGAAGTCGAGCGGGCGGCGGTGTCCGCGATCGACCTCGACCCGGCCGACGCCAAGGCGTACCTGAAGGCCGCGCGGGCCGAGGACGGGCTGAAGAACCACGCCCAGGCGGTCGCGTTCTGCAAGCGGGCCGCCGAGTGCAGCCCGAACGACCCGACCCCGTACGCCAACGCGATGGCCTACGCCGAACGGTCCACCGACGTGCGGAGCGACGCCGTGCTGTGGGCGGCCAACAACCTGCTCAAGCGGGACTGGAACACCTCCGACGGCGTGGACTACCACAAGCAGGTGAACGACCGGCTGCCGAAGCTGGCGGCCAAGCTGCAGGCGGCCGGCCAGAAGGCGGACGCGCTCGCCAAGGTGGCCGCCGAGCAGACCCGGCGCGACCTGGTGATCGAGCTGCAGTGGCAGGGCAGCGCGGACCTGGACCTGGTGGTCACGGAGCCGACCGGGTCGGTGTGCTCGCCCGTTCACAAGCGCACCACCGGCGGCGGCGTCCTCAAGGCCGACCTGCTGGACCAGCAGAACGACCGGTCCGAGGTGTACACCGCGGCCAGCGCGTTCAGCGGGGTGTACACGGTCACCGCGAAGCAGGCGTTCGGCCGCCCCATCGGGGGCCGCGCCCAGGTCAAGGTGACCCGGTTCAAGGGCACCCCGCAGGAGAGCACCGACCTGCTCGACGTTCCGCTGACCGGGACGCCGGTTGAGGTCAAGCTGGTCGGCGGCTCGCGGACCGAGCTGGCGGCCGTTCAGGACGAAATGAACGGGGACTCGGACCTGCGGTCCGAGACGACCGGCTCGGCGGTGACCGGCGGCTCGTCGGGCATTGGCGCCGGGTTCGGCCGCACGGGCTCGGCGCTCACCTCGCCGATCACCTCGTCGAACGGCCCCACGATGCCGGTGGTGGCGACCGAAACCGAGGCCCGCAAGCCGGGCATGGACGGCGCCGGGGACGTCCGGGCGACGTACAAGCTGAACCCGGACCGCAAGACCTACAGCGTCACGGTCAGCCCCGTGTTCGCCGGGGTGAAGGGCGAGCTGGCACTGCCCAAGGTGCCGCTGCTGCCGGGTTCCGAGAAGTAACTGACGCGACCGCCAAAACCTGAGCGGTTGCGAACCCGCGGCCCGACCGGGATGTCTAATCCCGGTCGGGCCGCGGGCGTTTCTGGGACGTTTCACGTCGCCCGGTAACGAGTCGTAAAGTCTCGCTCGGTAAGGCCATGCGGGTTTAGGACTTGCGGCCGGGCAACTTGAGGCTTCACGGCGTGCCGTGCGGCCGCTTACAATGTGTGCGGCGCGATCCCGCGCCGGAGGACGTGATCATCAGCAAAGCATTCGACACGCAGCGGGAAGAGTTCTCGGTCGCGAGCGAGCGGGCGGTCCTGGTCAGCGTGGCGCTGCCCGAGCGCCCGTGGCCCAACGAGGCCGACCCGTGCGACGAGATCCGCGGGCTGGCGGAGACCGCCGGGGCCACCGCCGTGGCCGAACTCACGCAGCGGCGCCACGACATCCAGCTCGCCACCTACCTGGGCACCGGCAAGGTCGGGGAGCTGCACGACCTGGTCGAGTCGGCCGACGCGGACGTGGTCATCTTCGACAACGACCTGCTGCCGAACCAGGCGCGGAACCTGGAGCAGGCGCTGGGCGTGAAGGTGCTCGACCGCAGCGAGCTGATCCTGGACATCTTCGCCAGCCGCGCCCGCACGGCCGAGTCGAAGCTCCAGGTGGAGCTCGCGCAGCTCGAGTACTCGCTCCCGCGGCTGAAGCAGATGTGGAGCCACCTGTCGCGCCAGAAGGGCGGCGGGATCGGGCTCCGCGGCCCGGGCGAGACCCAGCTCGAAACCGACCGCCGGCTGGTGCAACACCGCATCCGCGACCTGAAGCGCAAGCTGGACGAGGTGCTGGCCCGCAAGGAGCGCGAGGTGAAGAGCCGTGCGGAGGAGCACACGGTCTCGCTCGTGGGCTACACCAACGCGGGCAAGTCGCAGCTGATGCACACGCTGACGAAGGCCGACGTGTACGTCAAGAACCAGCTCTTCTCGACGCTCGACACGCGGACCCGGCAGTGGCACATCCGCGACTGGGGCCGGGTGCTGCTGTCGGACACCGTCGGGTTCATCCGCGACCTGCCCCACCACCTCGTCGCGTCGTTCAAGGCCACGCTGTCGGAGGCCCGGCACGCGAAGCTCCTGCTCCACGTCGTGGACGCGAGCAGCCCGCAGGCCGAGGTCCACATCAACGCCGTGAACACCGTGCTGAAGGAACTGGACTGCGGCGACCGGCCGACGCTCCTCGTGCTGAACAAGGTCGACCGGCTCCAGGACCGCTCGCTGCTCACGCTGCTGGAGGCGCACCACCCGCGGGCGGTGGCGGTGAGCGGGCTGACGGGCGAGGGCCTGGACCAGCTCGAAGACGCGGTGATGGAGGCGCTCGCGGAGGACTTCGCGGAGGCCGAGATCGTCACGGACTCGGGCAACGGGCGGGTGCTGGCGTTCCTGAACGCGCACGCCGAAATCTACCGCCAGGAGTTCCGCGACGACGAAAACGAGGTGGTGATCCGGTGCCATCTGCCGAAGCACCTGCTGCACCACATCGCCGGCCCGACGGTGAAGGTGCGGTTCGTGGAGCGCACGGGCCGACCGGAAGCGGCGGGGCGGCGCGAGGTCGGGTGAGGTTCGGTGCGCGGCGCGGGCCGCCCGCGCTACACGCAGACTTCAACGGTCAGGAAGTTGTCGGGCTCGGCCTTGTACAGGGCCGACGCCACCCGCAGGGTCCGGATGCGGTCGTCGTGCCACGGGCTTTCCAGCCGCGGCATGGTGTCGGGGTGCGGGAAGTTCTCTAGCACGTCGCACCGCACTAACATCGCCCGCACCTTGCGGATGCGTTCTTCTCCCAGGTGCTCGCAGGTCAGGAACAGGGCGTACCTCACGCTCGCGACCGGGAGCCCGGCGTCGAGCCGGATGTGCCCCTCAACGAAGTGCCCGGCGACCGCGTTGAGTACAAAGTTGAGCAGGAACCAGCGGTCCGCTTTCGGGATCGGCAGCACGGGGTTCGCGGGCGTCGTGGCGCGGGCCGCCGCCCACACCTTTTGGATCGCGAGCCGGTTCAGGAAGATCTCGTCGATGGACCGTTCCATCACGGTGCGGATCTTGAGCGTGCCGTCGGCGAAGATGTTCAGGCTGATCGTGAGCCGGTCCAGGAACTCTTTCGCCTTCCACTGCCGCTTGGCCTGCCGCCGCGCCCACCACCAGGTGAACACGAAGGTGGTGCCCGATGTGGTCGCCGCGACGAGGATGGTCACGATGACGCGCTTGGTGTACTCGGCCGACACTTCGGCCTCGTTCAGCCCGAACAGGAACATGCCGCCCCTCAAGGTCTGGCGCCCCGAATCCCGACCGGCCGCGTTGAGCCGTGTATTTTATGAGGCGCCGAACCCGGGCGGTTCACTCGTTGACACACGCCGCGGCCCGCCGCTGTAACGGGGGTTACAGTACCGATCGGTAGCAGCAGGTGGGGCACGGGCTGGACATTCGCTGCCGTCCGACTGGCCACGGACTACCACTTCGCTGGGCGACTGCTACCCACAAATCCCACGCAATTTTTGCCGCTCACGGGGTTCCGGTCCCGCTGCCATCGGAATGATAGGTGAGGCCGAATCCGGTTGAAAAGTGACGGCGGTCTGGAAACAGGCATCGGTGAGGCGGTGCTGTCGCACCCGCACACCACCGGCCTCACACAACAGATTTCAGTCCGGGGCACGTAGCAGCGCCATTGTTCATGAAATCCGTGACATCTGGATTGCTCTGGTGACAGTCCGGATTTGCCATTTCAGGATTCAAATCTGTTGTGTGAGGCCGGCTACATGAAGGAGGTTACTTTGATCAGCCGCCGCTCACTTCTTGGCCGGAAGCTCTTTTGCGAACACGTTCATGACCTCCAACCCGGTGACCGGCTTGAACGCCACCGGCGAACCGCCGGCCTTCGGGGTGAGGAGCACCTGCGTGCGCTGCCACGCGCCCGGCTTCTCGGCCTTGACCGTCACGGGCGTGCCGGCGAGTTCGAGGGTGAGGTCCGCCGCGGACTTGGCCGGCACCTTCCAGTCGAACAGGAGCGCGCCGCCGTTCGGCAACGTCCCTTCATGTACCAAGTCGCTCGTGCCCGCGGCGCGGACGATACCGCCGCCGGCCTTCCACCCACCCTTTTCGGCCTTCCAGCCGTCCAGGTTCAGCCCGTTGAAGAGTGACACATGCCCCTCTGCGACCTTCGCGCACTCGGCCGGCGTCGGGTTCGTGCTCGGCAACTCCTTGATCTTGATGTTCTTGAAGTGGCACTCCACGCCCTCGCTCTCGAGCGCGAGGTAGCCCTTGCGCGGGTTGCTCTTGCTCACGCCAGAAACTTCCTTGCCGTTGACGTGCAGCTTGATGGCGCCGTCGTTGGCGATCACCTTGTAGTGGTTCCACTCGCCGCCGCCCTTCACGCGGTTCTCGCTCGGGAGGCACCGTTCAATGCCCTTGAAGTGCGGCCGGTCCGGGGTGCATTTCGCGCCCCAGATGCTGAAGATGTCGCCGTGGCTGGTGGCCCACCCGTCCTTCGGGGCGTAGTTGATGAGCACCTGAACCTCAATGCCGCGGGTGTAGCCGGTGCCGACCGCGGGGAGCGGGTCGCCCCATACGAACAGCCCGCTGTTCGCCATCTTCTCCTTTTCGACGTGCATCCAGTCGAAGTCGAGCTCGAAGTTCTCGTACTGCCGGTCCGTGCGGAGGAACCCCGTCGGGTTGCCCGTGGTGACGATCTCGTCGCCCTTCGCGTAGAACGTGCCGGGGGCACAGTTCACGTTCACCCACCCGTCCAGGTTCTTGCCGTTGAACAGCGCCTTCACCTCGCCCCCGGCCGGCGCGGGCGCCTTGTCCTCGGCGGGCAGGCAGGCGGCGGTCAGGCCGGCGAAGAGGCAGGTCGAAAGCAGTCGGCGCACGAGCATGAATAGTCCCTTGGCGTTAACGTCGGTCCGGCGGGCGATTTACTCTTTTGTCACCGTTTCATCCAGGTTCAGCAAGACGCGCGCCACGACGGCGAACGCCCCCCAGTCGCTGAACGCGAGTCCTTCAACCTGCTTGGCGTCCTTGGAACCGGTCGCCACTTCCGCGGCGTTGGCGCCGCCCTCCTCGAAACGCTTGCGGGACTTGTCGAGCAGCGCCGACAGCACCGCCAGTTCGTCGGCGGTGGGCTTGCGCGCCACGCACAACCGGAACGCATAGGTGAGGCGGTCCGCGTCGGTCTTCCCACCTTCAAGAACCGCGCGCTTGCCGAGCGCCCGGGCGGCCTCCACGAACAGTGTTTCGTTCAGCCCCGTCAGCGCCTGGAGGGGCGTGTTGGTGCGCGTCCGCTTCACGCACGACGCCTCACCGACCGGCACGTCGAACACGGTCAGCGCCGGGTACGGCGTTGACCGGCGGCGGAAGGTGTAGAGCGCGCGGCGGTAGCGGTCCCCGTCCCGCGCTTCGGTCCACTCGAACGGGCCGTAACTGGCCGGCGGCTTGAACAGGAAGTCCGGCGCCGGCGTGAACACGCTCGGCCCGCCGACCTTCGGGTTCAGCAGCCCGCTCGCAGCAAGGGCCGTGTCGCGCACGATCTCCCCCTCGGCGCGGAACCGGGGGCCGCGTGCGAGCAGTTTGTTATCGGGGTCGGCCTTCAGCAACTCGGGCGACACCTTCGACGACTGGCGGTAGGTGGCGGACATCACGACGAGTTTGTGGAACTTCTTGACGCTCCAGCCGCCGTCCTGGAACTCGCGGGCCAGCCAGTCCAGTAGCTCGGGGTGGGTCGGCCGCGCGCCCTCGGTTCCGAACTCCTCCGGCGTGCTCACCAGCCCGGCGCCGAAGTACGCTTGCCAGACGCGGTTCACGACCGCCCGCGCCGTGGTCGGCGCGTTCGCGTCCACCAGCCACTTCGCCAGCGTGAGCCGGCTCGCGTCGGCGCCCGGGGGCAGCGGGTGCAGAAACGCGGGCGTCCCGGCGCTCACCTTCGCGGCGGGGCGCAAGAAGTCGCCGCGCTTGAGGATCGCGGTCGGGCGTAGCTCGTCACGCGGCTCGACGACCAGACTCGTCGAGCCCTCGGGCCACTGCTTCCAGAGCGCCTCAATTGCGGCGTTCGCGTCCTTGAACGTGGGCACGGTGGTGCGCCAGAAACCGAACACGGTCTGTGCCTGGGCGGTTGTGCGTTTGTGAGCGGGAACCGCGAGCGCGGCGCGTACAAGCGGTGGGAGCGGGGCGCGGTCGGGAGCTGTGTCGTCGGTCACGCTGAGCCGGAAACGGCCCAGGTTGTTGTTCATGTTGTCGTCGCTGTTCCACCCGCCGTGCATCTGCCGTAGCGTGAAGTGGAGCGTGCCCCCTTCGGGGAGTTCGATCGGCTTTTCGGGCACGAACACCGCCACCCGCGGCGCGTTCCGCCGGCCCGGGCCGGCGTCGATGCCCCATGCGGTCTCGTCCTTGCCGTCGATCGCGAACGACACCGGCCCCGTCACCCGCGGCTTGTTACTTTTGTCGTCGAAGTTGCTCTCCAGCGGGCGCTCCGGGTTCGCGTAATCCGCGAGCGCCTTCACGAGCTTCACTTTCGTTCGCTTGCCCTGAGCTTCCGTCTCGACCTGGAACTCGGTCAGCGCGCTGGTACCCATGAACGAGCGGCCCGGGCCGTTGCAGGGCAAGTTCGGGTCGTTGAGCAGTTCGATTCGGAACGCCGTCACCGTCTTGACGGGCGCCGGCCCGCGCATCAGGGTGTTGAACTTCGTCGGGGCGTACCCCTGCGCCAGAACGGAGCCGTCCGGCTGTGCGATGTAGCGCTGGGAGTTGTCGCTGGCGTTCTCCACGGCCACCGTTTTCCACGCGGGCTCGTTCCGAACGTTCTCCTCCCACTTCGCGAGCCGCTCTTGCCAGTCCGGGTGCGTCTCCTTCAGCCCGGCTTCGATCTCGGTGACCTTGGAGCGGATGCGGTTGACCTCCATCCGCTCCTTCGGCGTGTACACGACGCGCTGGGCCTCGTGGTCGTTGTTGAGGAACGCGAACAGCTTGTAGTACTCTTCCTGTGTGAGCGGGTCGGACTTGTGGTCGTGGCACTGCGCGCACGCCACGCTCAGCCCCAGGAACGCCTTGCCGAGGGCGTCCACGCGGTCGAACATGGCGTCCATCCGGAACTGCTCGGGATCGACCCCGCCCTCCTCGTTCAGCATCGACATCCGCAGGAACCCGGTCGCCACGATCTGGTCCTGCGTCGCGTTCGGGAGCAGGTCGCCGGCGACCTGCTCGACCGTGAAGCGGTCGAACGGTAGGTCGGCGTTGAACGCGTTAATAACGTAGTCGCGGTACGCCCACACCTGACGGGACTTGTCCTTTTCGTACCCGTCGCTGTCGGCGTACCGGGCCGCGTCGAGCCACCACCGCGCCCACCGCTCGCCGTAGTGCGGCGACGCCAGCAGCTTGTCAACGAGCCGTTCGTAAGCGTCGGCGCGCGTGTCGGCGACGAACGCGTCCACGTCTTTCGGCGCGGGCGGCAGCCCGGTGAGGTCGAGGTACAGTCGGCGGCACAGCGTGACGCGGTCCGCTTCCGGCGCGGGCGTCAGCTTCTCCTTTTCGAGCCGCGAGCGGACGAACGCGTCGATCGGGTTGCGAACCGGGTGCGCGGTTTTCGGCGGCGCGGGGCGAACGGGCGCCTGAAACGCCCAATGCTTCGCGTCGGCGCCCCGGGCGGCCGTGAGGGGTACGCCCCCGGAACCGAGCGGCACCAGAACCAGCGCCGCCGTCAGCGCACCCGGCAGAGCGAACGGGAGAGTGGTCGCAGGTCGGAGCATGGGATCGCGGGTTGTCTGGACGGGCGCGGGAGCGCACAATGGCGGGACTCGCGGCATTGTACCGGAACACCGCGGGCGGTTTCACGCGGGAAATTCGGATGCGGCCTCTCCTCGCACTCGCCCTCGGTGTCGCGATCGCCTCCGGAGGCTCACACCCGCCCCGCGCCGCCGGCGCCGAGAAGCCGAACGTCCTGTTCATCGCGATCGACGACCTGAACGACTGGGTCGGCCCGCTCGGCGGTCACCCGCAGGTCAAAACGTCCAACATCGACAAGCTCGCGGCCCGCGGCACCACGTTCACGAACGCGCACTGCCAGGCCCCGCTGTGCAACCCGTCGCGCACGAGCGTACTCACCGGGCTGCGCCCCTCCACGACCGGCGTTTACGCGCTCAGCCCGTGGTTCCGCACCTCCGAGAAGCTGAAGGACCACGCTACCCTCTTCCAGTGGTTCAAGCGGAGCGGGTACGCGACCACCAGCACCGGAAAGATCTTCCACGGTGGCTACCCGCCCAAAGAGGCGCGGGCCGCAGAGGTCGATACCTTCGGCCCGCCGGGCGCGCTGCAACCGCGACCAAAAGCGAAGTTCGTGGACACGCCGGACCCGCACCCGCTCGTTGATTGGGGCGCGTTCCCGGAGAAGGACGAGGACTGTTTCGACCACGATGTCGCGACGTGGGCGGTGAAGCACCTCAAGGACCGGCCGAAAGGGCCGTGGTTTCTCGCGGTCGGTTTCCAGCACCCGCACGTCCCCTGTTATGCGCCGCAAAAGTGGTTCGACCTGTACCCCGCGGATCAGCTCGTTTTGCCGAACGTGAAGGACGACGACCGCGACGACCTGCCGCGGTTCGCCTCGTACCTGCACTGGAAGCTCCCCGAGCCGCGGCTGAAGTGGCTCCGGGACGCGAAGCAGTGGGGGCCGCTCGTGCGGGCGTACCTCGCGAGCGTCAGCTTCGTTGACGCCCAGGTGGGCCGCGTGCTCGACGCCCTGCGCGAGGGCGGGCTGGAACAGAACACGGTTGTGGTGCTGTGGAGCGACCACGGCTGGCACCTGGGCGAGAAGGGCATCACCGGGAAGAACACGCTCTGGGAGCGCTCCACCCGCGTGCCCCTCATCTTCGCCGGGCCGAAGGTCGCCGCAAACGCCCGGTGCGACCGTCCGGCCGAACTGCTCGACCTGTACCCGACGCTGGCGGACCTCTGCGGCCTCCCTGCGAACCCGGCGAACGAAGGGCTCAGCCTCGCCCCGCAGTTGAAGGACGCAAAGGCGGCGCGGGAGCGCCCGGCCGTCACGACCCACAACCCGGGCAACCATTCCGTCCGCACCGAGAAGTGGCGGCACATCGTGTACGCCGACGGCAGCGAAGAACTGTACGACCGCGGCGCCGACCCGCACGAGTGGAGCAACCTCGCGAAGGATGCCAAGTTCGCCGCGGTGAAAAAAGAACTCGCGAAGTGGGTGCCGGCCACGAGCGCGGCCCCGCTGCCGAAAAGCACCGGCCGGCTCCTCACGTTCGACAACGGCGTGCCTGTCTGGGAAGGCAAGCCGATCGGCCCGAACGACCCGTTCCCCGAGAGGTAACGGGGCCGTGGCCCCGTTACCCACACCCCGCTGAGGTGCCTCATGATTCGTGGTCTCGCACTCGCACTCGCACTACCCGCCGCGCTCGCACTGTCTGCCGCACGGGCGGCCGAACCGGTGACACACAAGCTGTGGCCGGGCAAGGCGCCGGGTGAGACGAAAGACATCGGCGCGGAGAAGCTCACCGAGCCCAAGAAGGGGCAAGCCGATGTGAAGCGCCTGGGTAACGTCAGCGAGCCGACCATTACCGTCTACGCGCCGCCGAAAGAGAAGGCGAACGGCGCCGCGGTGGTGGTCGCGCCGGGCGGCGGGTACTCGATCCTGGCCATCGAGCACGAGGGCACCGACGTGTGCAAGTGGCTCAACGACCTCGGCGTCACCGCGGTGCTGCTGAAGTACCGGGTGCCGAAGCGCGAGGCGCAGAGCCCCGACAACCTCGCGATGGTGCAGGACGCGCAGCGCGCGGTCACGCTCGTCCGCGGCATGAGTAAGGAACTCGGCGTTGACCCGAACCGGGTCGGGATGCTCGGGTTCTCGGCCGGCGGGCACCTGACCGTTTGCACCGCGCTCACCCAGAAGCGGCTGTACGAGAAGGTCGATCAGGCGGACGAGGCGGTCGGCCACCGGCCGAACTTCTGCGTGCTGGTCTACCCGGCGTACCTGACCGACAAGGGCGGCGCGCTCAAGCCGGAGTTCGCCGTCACCAAGGATTCGCCGCCGATGTTCTTCGCGCACTCGTCGGACGACCCGGTCACGAGCGAGGGGAGCGTGGCGCTGTACCTCGCGCTGACGAAGAACAAGGTGCCGGCAGAACTGCACCTGTACGCGACCGGCGGGCACGGGTACGGGATGCGCAAAACACCGCACCCGTGCGCGAGCTGGCCCGACCGCGCCGGCGACTGGCTGAAGTCGCGCGGCCTGCTCGATAAGGCGAAATGAGAACGTCCGGTAACGACCACCTTGGCTGCCATCCCCGGCATGCCATCTCCTCCGGCGGGACGATCATGCGTTCCGCGGAGAAGATGGCAAAGTATGCTCTCGGGCGGAATCTCGGTTCAGTCGCGGCGATCGAGTTCTTGTCTTTCAAATCCTGTCTATCCTGTTGATCCTGTCAAAAATGCTTCCTGTCTACTCGGCCTGCTTCTGTGGCTCCACCCGCTTCCAGAACAGTTCGCGGCCGGCGGCGTAGACCTCGCTGGACCGGAAGTCGAACACCTGGGCGGTTTCGCCCGCTTCGAGCCCGATCGAATCGAAGGTGACGTAGAACAGCCCGTTGTGGTAGCCGATGCGGGCGTCGGTGATCTTGAGCTTGGGCTGCTGCGGGCGCATCTGGAACCGGAACTCGTCGGCGCCGCTCACGCGGATGATGAGGCTGACGTGTTTCGGCTCCGCGCCCAGGTCCGTGATCGACTCGCGGACGCGCACGCGGAACTCGACCGCGACCTCCCGGCCCCGCCCGTGAACGATCCGCACCGCACGGAGCTGACCGCCGACGAACCGGTGACTGCGTAGGAACTTCGTGACCTCGTGCGGCTGTAGGCGGTTCATGAGCGTCTCTTATGGGGCGAGCGGCTCCCGCCGCCGCCGTTCACTCGGCACAGCGGGCGGAGTCACACATACGAGTCGAACACGCGGACCCCGGCCCAGGTCGGTTTGTTCTCGTCGATGAACTTCTTGTGCGTCGGGTCGTCCTGGTAGGCGTCGTGGGCCGCTTTATCGACGAACACGAGGTGCAGCCCCACGTGCCAGTCGCGGTCGTTCACCTCGCGGTCCAGTTCGGCACACAGCGGCCCGGCGGCGAAGAACACGATCCCGGGCTGCACGTTCAGGTACTTCTTGCACGCGTCAACCAGTTCCTGCACCTTCGCGGGCGTCGCGTCCTTCAGCTTGAAGAACACGTTGTGGGCCAGACGGTCCTTGGACATCGGGAGAGTCTCCGCGGTTCGCGTACAACAACGGTGTTGAGATACGCGCCCCCTCCCTCGTGTCAACGCCCGATGAAGCTGCTCGATTATACGCACCCGGCCCCTGCGACGAACCTCGCCCTCGACGAATCGCTGCTGCTCGTAGCCGAAGAAGGCACCGGCGGGGAGGTGCTGCGCCTCTGGGAACTCCCCTCCTACGCCGTGGTCGTCGGGTCGGGCGGATCGGTCCCGATCGACGTGAACCGCGAGGCCTGCGCCGCCGACGGGGTGCCCGTGTTGCGCCGGGCCAGCGGCGGCGGAACGGTGCTCCTCGGGCCGGGGTGCCTGTGTTTCTCCGTGGTGCTGGGCTACACCCACGCGCCCGGGCTGGGTGACATTCCGGCCTCGAACCGGTACGTCCTGGGGCGTGTGTTGAACGCGCTCAAGTCGGTGGCACCGGCCGCGGTGGAAGGTTCCAGCGATCTGACCGTTGGCGGCGTGAAGTTCTCCGGCAACGCCCAGCAGCGGAAGCGCAACTTCTTCTTGCACCACGGCACGCTGCTTTGCGGCTTCGATCTGGGGCTGGTGCCGAAGTACCTGAACCCGCCGGAGCGCCAGCCGGAGTACCGGCGCGACCGCCCGCACGCGGAGTTCGTCCGGAACCTGCCCGCCGGTGTTGCCGAGGTCAAACGGTTGCTCGTGGAAGCGTGGGCACCGGACGGGGAATACGCTCCGGTGCCGCTGGCCCGGGCGGAAGAACTTGTCGCGGATAAGTACGCCCGCGACGAGTGGACGCTGCGGCGGTGAAGGGGCCCCGGCGTGACGCGCCCGCTCGGGCTCCCGCGTCCTCCCGTTCGTTGGCGTCGTCGCCCGGATGTTCCGCACATCAGGCATTGTTCCCCCGTCTTTTCGCCATGCCGCACTTTCTGAAGTCCAAATCGCGCCCTGTGCGGCGACCAATACCGGGAAGTTCGCTCGCGCGGGCCAAACACGTGCATAGGGCGAATCAGTCGCAAGTGCAACTGTGTCAATCTGTTGCGACGTAGTGACCGCGCAGCGACGGCATTTCTCTTTACCTGTCCGGCCGCGGAGTGTGGGGCTTGAGCCGGCTTTTCGTGGGTAGCGACTACCCAGCGAATCGCCAACTCGTGACCAGTAGTTAGGTAGCGAATGTCCCGTCGGCGCCCCAACGGGGCACCCAGGTGCGGTACGGGAGCCCCATTGCGGCGCCGGACCAGCAAGGAACGACGAGACCGTCCGGGCGGTGCCCGGAAACGGCCCGCGGAGGAGGGCGACGATCGGCGGGTCAATCTCGTGCATCAAACGGCAGATGGCACCGCACGCGCCGCGCAACCCCGAGCCGGTGCCGGGGCGCGATGGCCTCACTCCTACCTCAACGATCGCCGGCGGAACGGGCGAGCCGGTCCCGTGCCGCCCGGGCGTCTCGGGTGAGCCGGGCTTGCGGGGCGCCGCGGGCGAGTGACTCCAACACCGTAACGGCCTCCGGTGTGCCGATCCGCTCCAGCACCTCGACCGCCCGCACGCCCCGTAATCGGTCACCGGACAGGACGGCGAGTTTCGTCAGCAACTCGTCGCACCGCCGGGCCGCTTCGGGCGACGCCCCCTTGCGGGCGCTCTTCACCGCCGCTTCGACCGACTCGCCCAGACGCCCCAGCTCTTGCGACGCCTTCTCCCGGGCGGCGAACTCCTCCGAGTTGAGATCCCGCACGAGTTGCGCGAGGAGCCGCACATCCGGTTCTGGGGCCGGTCGCACGCGCTCCCGCACGGCCGGGACCGTGACCGCCGGCGCGGCCGTGAGGCGCGCCAGCGCGGCGTGCGCCTTGCCGGCGTCAGTGGCGGCAAGGTCCGCCCACAGTGCGTCCCACTCCGACGGCCCGAGGCGCAGCGCGGGGCGGGGGCGGCGGGTGAGGTCGAGCACGTCCCAGAAGAGCACCGTCGAGTCGTTGCCCGCGGAGATCAGCCTGCGCCCGTCCGGGGTGAAGACCAGCGCGTTCACCTGGCCCCGGTGCCCCTTTAACCGCTTCAGTTCTGTGGCCGTTTCGACGTTCCACACCCGGATGGTGTGGTCCCAGCCGGCCGAGGCCAGCGTCCGCCCGTCGGCCGAGAAGGCGACGGCAGACGTCGGGCCGTCGTGCCCCCTGAGCAAACAGCGCTCGCGCCCCGTGGCCATCTCCCACACGGGGATGCCTTCCTCCGAGCGGTTCATTGCCAGCAACCGCCCGTCCGGTGAGAAGGCGACGCGCGGTTCCGGGATCTGGCCAATGAATCGTCTTTTCGTCTTCCCGAGTGATCGGTTAATCATCTGTTGTAAACGGCTCTGATCCTGGGCACCGGACATGTCCAGCACGCAGACCGCGCCGTCTCGCTCGAGAACAGCCCCCGACGTTACAAGCAGCGTTCCGTCCGGCGAGAAGGCAACGCTCCCGGGCATGTCATATATTTCGTCCTTGTAGCAGTGTTCTCGTATCTGCCTTCCGGTCGCCGTTTCCCACAAGCGGACGACGGGGTACCGATCCGACCCGTTGAGCTCGCGGCCGGCCGTCTCGTTGAGCTCGCGGCCGGCCGTTGCAATCACTTTTCCGTCTGGCGAGAACGCAACGCAGTCGAACGCAACCCACTTAAGGTTCTCCTTTTGTGGATCAACCTTTACTTGGCTCAGGAGCCGCCGGCCGGTTACGTCCCACACGTTCAGCCCGTTCATGTCATTACCGCCGGCGAGAGTCTTGCCGTCCGGCGCGAAGGTAAACGACCAGTGGTGCCCCGGCAACGTCCCGATTTCCCGTTCCGCTGTCAGATCCCAGAGGGTGATGTCACGGGCGGAGAACGCGAGCGTCTTGCCGTCGGGTGAGACGGCCATGTGCCTGACCGGCCCGGGCAGGCCCGTCGGGGACTTCTCCGCGCCGGTGGCCGGGTCCCACAGCCGGATGACGCCGTGGCTGCCCCCGCAAATCAAGGTTTTGCCGTCGGCGGTGAAGGCGAGGCTCTCGGCCATCCCCACGGCCCCGTTCATCTGCATCTGCCGGAGTTCCTTCCCCGTCGCCGGGTCCCACAGCCGAACGGCAACCACCTGCGTTTCGTCATCGAGATCGCCTGTGGCGAGGGATTTCCCGTCGGGCGACCACGCCAGTGATCGCACGTACTTGTTCGGGCTGTGCAGCTCCCGAATCGGCTTGCCGGTGGTCACGTCCCAGAGCGAGGCGGCGCCTTCCTGAGCACCAACGGCCAGCGTCTTGCCGTCCGGTGAGAAGGCAAACTCGCGCGCGAACACCGCGCAGCGAATTTGCTGGCGCTCCTTTCCTGTCGCCACGTCGAACAACCGGATCAACGTGTCGATTGTGTCTCCGGTGGCCAGCGTTTTGCCGTCGGGGCTGAAAACCAGATTGGAAACCTGGTTCTGCTCGGCCTGGAGTTGGCTCTGCACTTTGCCGCCGGCCAGATCCCAGAGAAGGACCGTGTTGCACCCGTGTCCGGAGGCCAGCACTTTTCCGTCGGGCGAAAACGCCAGTCCGTCGGTGCCACCGATCGAACTCGACAAATTTCGCACCTCCTTGCCAGAAGTCAGGTCGTAAAAGCGGATCACCTTGTCCTGCCCTAGCGCCAGGGTTTTGCCGTCGGGCGAGAGGGCAACGGCTCGGTTCTCCTTGTAGTGACCGGGGAACTGGTGGAGCAACCGACCCGTCGCGAGTTCCCAAACGAGTACGGAAGCATCGCCGTAGTAGTTCTTCGACACGAGCATCTTGCCGTCGGGGGTGGGTAGTACGCGGTTGACGCTCCCCCCGCCGTGGCGGAACCGCTGGGTGCCGATGCGGGCCACGGCCCCTTCCGGGAGCGGGTCGCCGTGACGGTCGGTGCGCTCCGGGTTCCGAACCGGCTCCTCGGGCGCGAGCGCCGCGACGGGCGACCGCACCGGCGAATCGCCCGCGGGCGGTTGGTCGGCGGTCGTCGCCGCTCCGACCACCAGACCGGCGGCGAGGAGCGTCAGGACCAGCGCGCCCGTCACCAGACCGGGCCGGTTGACGCCGCCGCGGCCGATCAGCGTCAGGACGCGGTGCGACACCCCCGCGCTCGCGCCTCGTGCCAACATCCCCGCGGCCCGAACCGTGGACCGCGCCAGGGCCGCCGGCACGCCGCCGCGCCCCGTCCCCTGTGTGACCGCCACCGCGGTGAGAAGTGCGGAGAGCGTGATGCCCCGGCGGGCCAGCCGCCGGCGGAGGAGGTTGCGAGCTTCCGCCAGCCGGCTCGAAACGGTCCCCTCTTTTTCCCCCAGTTGGCGCGCGACCTCGGCCCGGCTCTCGCCTTCCAGGCAACACGGTACGAACACGGCGCGGTACTTCTCCGGGAGGCGTTGAACCTCTTCGTCGAGAGCCGACTGCACCTCGCGCCAGGCGAACTCTTCGCCGGGTGCGGTTACGGGCGCGAGGCGGGCACGCTCCTCGTGCGCGCGGCGCCGGGCCGCGGCCCGCCGGGCGCTGGCGGCCGTGCGGCAGGCGACGCCGTGGAGCCAGCTTGCCAGGGCCTCGCCCTTCCGGACCGCGGCCGCGCGGCGAGCCAGCGTCAGGAACGTCGCCTGGAAGGCGTCTTCCGCGTCCTGTTCGTGGCGCAGCACCCGGCGGCACACGCGGAGCACCATCGGCCCGTGGCGCTGGACCAGGGTCGTGAAGGCCGCCTCGTCGCAGTGGGCGGCGAAACCGCTCAGGAGTTCGGCGTCGGTGGCGGATGCGCCGCGGGCGGAATCCAGCCCGCGGACGTGTCCCAGGAGGGAGCTGAGGGGGGCGCTCATCGGTCGGCCTGCCGGGGTGAGTGGGCAACTCAGTGTAGTTGCCGGCCGGCCCGTTTCCGTCGGTCGATTTAGCGGGACGACCTCGCGTCCGTTTCGGCGGGCGCGAGGTCGCGGCTCGGAGCCGGGGGGCGTTACACGGCGTGCGTGCCGTTCGCGCTCGGTTTCGGCTCGGTCGAGGTGTCGCCCGTGAGCCGGGCGAAGTACTCGGGCAACTCCACCCCGCCGATGTCCTTCATCACCTGCATCATCGGCGGCATCATCTTGGCCATGTCTTTGAGGAACCCGGCGGTGTTCGAGGTGCCGGTGCCGTTCCCGCCGCCCTCCCACACCACCACCTTGTCGAACTTCACGTTCGAGATGGCCTTCGCGCTGGCCTCCGCGAGCGCGTCCATGTGCTCCAGCATGAGCAACTGGAATGCCGCCTGCGGGCTGCCGCACGCCTCAATGATCTTCTTGAGCCCCTCGCCCTTCTTCGCCAGGATCTCGAACTGCCCGCGGGCCTCGGCTTCGAGCTTGGCGTAGATCGTCGCGGCCTGCGCCTCGGCCTCGAGCTTCACCCGCTCCGCGGCGGCCTCGGCGTCCACGATCATCTTCGCCTTTTGGGCCTTCGCGGGGGCCTCGAGCGCGGCCCGCTGCTCCGCCTCCACCTTCTCGGCCTGCGCCAGCGCGGCCCGCGCCAGCGCCCGGTTCTGCGCTTCGAGGACCGCGGCCTCGGCCTCGCGCTTTTTGGTCTCGGCGAGCTGGTACGCCTCCGCGTTGCGGACCGCGAGCGTGGCCTGCGCCCCGGCCACGTCCGCCTGCGCGACGGCCTCGCCGGTCACCGCCTTCGCGTTGGCCTCGGCCAGCCGCACCCGCTTGTCGCGCTCGGCCTCGGCGATCCGGGCCTCCCGCTCGAACACCGCCTGCTGCTCGCCGACCCGCTGGTCGCGGTCCAGTTCGGCGATGCGGATCGCCTGCTGGCGCTGGGCCTCTTTGATGAGCGCGTCCTGCTCGAGCTGCGCCGTCTGCTCGCCGACCTCGCGGTCCTTTTCGAGCTGCGCCACCTTGATGGCCTGCTCGCGGGTCGCCTCGCGGGTGCCGATCTCGCGCACCTTTGTCGCGTTCGCTACGGAGATGGCCCGCTCGCGCTCCGCCTCCGCGACGCCGATCTGCCCCTTCTTCTCCTGCTCCGCGACATCGATCTTGGCCTGCTGGATCGCGATCGCCGCGGCCTTGCGGCCGATGGCCTCGATGTACCCGCTCTCGTCGGTGATGTCGGTGATGTTCACGTTGATGAGCACCAGCCCGATCTTCTTCAGCTCCGGCTCCAGCGACTTCTGGACGCTCTCCAGGAACTTGTCGCGGTCGCGGTTGATGTCCTCGATCCGCATCGACGCGATCACCTGCCGGAGCTGCCCGAAGATGATGTCCCGGGCCTGCTCCTTGATCTCCTGCGTGCCGAGGTCGAGGAGGCGGATCGCGGCGTTCTGCATGGTCTCGGGGTCGGTGCCGATCGCGACCGTGAACACGCTGGGGACGTTCACCCGGATGTTCTCGATCGACAGCGCGCCCTTGAGCGGCACCTCGATCTGGATCGGGTCCAGGTTGAGGTACGAGTAGTCCTGGATCAGCGGGACCACGAACGCGGCGCCGCCGTGGACGCACTTGGCCGCGTTCCCGCCGCCGGTCTTGCCGTAGATAACCAGGACGCGGTTGCTCGGGCACCGCTTGTACCGCTTCGCGACCAGCATCAGCAGCCCGAAGAGGACCAGCCCGGCCGCCAGCGCGGTGATCGCCGGCCACGGCACCTCCGCCGGGACGGGCTTTTGTTGCGCCAGGAGCGTGTGCGTGAGCATGAGAGGAACTCCGGGTGATGGTTACGCCGGCTCGACTTCGACGGTGTCCGCGCTGACGACGGCGACGACCTTGACCGGGCGGCCGGTGGGCAACTCGCCGCCCGCGGTCACGGCCTGGTACTCGACGGTCCGGTTCTGGAGCGCGAGGTGAACTTTACCGGACCCGGCCCGTTCGCCCGGGACCCGCAGGTAGACCGTCCCGGTGGTGCCCACCGCCCGCTCGACGCGCACCGTGCCATCGGACCGGAGGCGCTTCATCGCCCGCAGCGCGGTCGCGACGAGGTAAAGCACACCGGCCCCCGCGCCGAGGGCGGTGCCGAACGCCGCCAGTTCGTCGGCCCCGTAGTAGCGGGCGGTCATGCCGCCGAGGCCGAAGAACAGGAGCGCCGACGTGAGCGCGCGGACGGACAGCATTCCGAACAGCGCATTGCCGTGCCCGTCGTCGCCGGCGTCGTGGTCGGCGTCCGTGTCGGTGTCGTGATCGACATCGTGTTCGCTGCCGAAGCCGAACAGCCCCGCGACCAGCAGGCACACGACGAGCGTACCGCCGGTGATCGCACACACCAGGAACACGGTTTCCATGTGGCCTCCGCCGGGTCCGGTCAGAAGAGGGACGCTGCTACCGGGGCATTCGTCGGAACACTGTGATGATTTGGGAAGATCCGGCCGGGAGCAACAGAAATGCGCCAGCTGCCCAATCGAATAAGCCGGCGCCACCGGCATAAGCCGCAAAGAAGTCACGCGCCGGGCGTTAGCAGGCGGGGCCGCCGTTTCCCGTTCGGGCGCGTGCCTTGGTGTTCTCTGCGGAGCGCGGTCATCTTGCCCGCCTGGGTCACCCGGTGGCATCGCAACACCAGCGCGCGTGTACCGTATTCGTGCGCGTCGCCAGGCGGCCGGGACGGCCGCGCTCCACAGAGCGAACCTGTTGCCTGCGGCCCGCTTGAAACGACTGGACTTCAGTCGTTTCAAGTTCGGGCGGCGTTGGTAATCGGCCGTGAGATCGGAACACGCCGAGGTGCCCCCGCCGGCTGACGCCGGCGGGTGGCGCACACACTTGACGAACTTGAAACGGCTGGAGTCGGTGTGAGGCGCCGCTCTCATTTGGCGCCCGCCTTCAACCCTCGCGCGGGCCGCGCGTGCGGCTCCCGGGTCACGCGCCCGACCGGACTGGATAAAGAGTCGCGGCCCGGGGGGGGGCCTCCGGCGGTCGGCGCCCGGAACGTTGAACCGGGAGGCCGAGTTTTCCGCGGCGCGATTCATGGTGGGGCGGAACTGATTGTCGGGCAAGGAAAAAGTGACCGGTGCGGCGCAGACTGTCTTGCGAGTTGGCGAGGGGCGCGACATAATTCACCTCACCTTCGACCGCCGAGATCGGGATGAAGGTGAGGGGTCCGAGCCGCTGCAATAGACGGGAACGGTTGAAACCGTGGACGACATATTTCTTCCGAGTGGTCGTCTCCGCCCGGACATCTTGGACGAGGCCACCGCGCGCGTGCTGCGCGAGGCGCTCGGCCACACCCGGGCCACGAACTGGGACAGTGTCCGCACCCCCCACCTCTTTATGGGGCTGCTGGCCGCCCCGGACTCCGGCGTATTTAAGTGGGCCGGCAAGCTCGGGGCCGACCTGCCCGGGCTGCTCGACCAGTTCCGCGACCTGTTCCACCAGCCGAACGCCGAACCGGTCCCGCCGCTGCTGCTCAACCGCGAGTTCCTGTCGGACAACGTGATCCGCCTCCTGCGCGACGCCTACGGTCGGGCCTACGACTGCGGCCGCGGGATCGTCACGCCGATGGACCTGCTCATCACCCTGTTCACCACCCCGAACAGTATCGTCGCCGAGTGCTTCGAGCGGATCGGGGTGACCGCGGCCAAGCTCACCGAACTCGCCGTTCTTGCCGAGAAAGATGTGCCGGCGAAATAGTGTGTCCGCGTGTGTGAGAAGAGGCGGGCGCCCGGGCCGACATCGGCCCGGGCGCCCGCCTCTTCTCACACACGCATTCACGCCCTGAAATCTGCCCCCGTCTCAATCCTCAGAAACCGCCGCTTTTTCGCCCGCCCGGTGCCGCACCGGCGGCCCGGCGTGAACTAGGCTCCCCACATCTGAGATTGCCTGGACGGGGCCGCGCCCGGCGCGGCCCGGGAGCACCGCGCCATGAAAGTGGGGAGTTACGAGAACCGACGGGGGCGCCGCGGGACCATCCTGCCGCTGCTCGGGGTGTGTTTGATCGGGCTGTTCGGGTTCGTCGCGCTGGCGGTGGACCTGGGCATGCTGGCGGTGTCCCGCACCCAGAGCCAGAACGGGGCCGACGTGGCCGCGCTGGTGGGCACCCGCACGCTCAACAACCGGGACGGGGTCGCCTACAACAACCTGCCGGCGGCCGTCACCGCGGCCCAGGCGTCGGTGACCAGCAACCCGCACCTGAGCACCAACTTCGTGAGCGGCGAGGTCAGCAAGATGGAGGTGGGGCAGTACCTCTACGACCCCACCAGCCAGACGTTCCAGGTGCAGAACTGGACGCAGGTCACCGGGGGCGGCGCGATGAGCGCGCCGGGCGGCAACTCGTGGACCGCGATGCGGGTCACCCTGGGCGTGTCGCAGCCCACGTACTTCATGCGGGTGTTCGGCGTCAACTCGATGCCCAGCGGGGCGGTCGCGACGGCCGTGTACCGCCCCCGCGACATCGCGTTCGTGCTCGACATGACCGGCTCGATGGCGTTCAGCAGCACGTTTAACAGCGGCAACGCGCAGGGCTCCTCGTCCGACTACCAGTCGATGAACCCGGACCCGCTCGTGCCGAAGGCCGGGCACTACACCACGGTCCAGAGCCGCATCGTCGCGGCCGATAACCTGGCCAACAGCTCCAACGAGGCGCTGCCGCGGAACAACTTCACGATCACCACGCCGGGCGGCCCGCCGATCGTCCGCTCGTACTACTACGACCCGAGCAACTGGGGCACCCCGAGCACCGTCGCCTCCCCCGTCACCACGAAGGGCGACGGGAGCGCGAACCTGCTGCCCGCGTTCCACCGCTGGTCCCCGCCCGAGAGCGGCGCGGACTCGGACAACTACATCGCCCCGACGTACAACTTCGCCGGCTACAACGCGTTTCACAAGGGGAACGAGACCACCCCCCAGGGGCCGACGCCCGCCCCCGACACCTACGGCACGATGACCGACGCGTCGGGCCTCACCTACACCGGTGACCGGTGGCGGCGGCGCGACGGGCGCATCGACAAGACCACGACCGACTGGAGCAGCACGAACAACCGCGCCGCGTACCACGCGGCCGACCTGCTCGGGTACACGAACTCGACGCCCCCCACGTCCGCCATGGGGCTGAACCCGGCGTTCGCGACCACGTGGCTGAACTTCCGTGACCCGGTGTGGGAGACGCACGGCTACGACCTGGACATCGTGAAGTACCGCGCCGCCCGGAACGGGGCCAACAACTGCCCGCTCAACCCGACGACGTACCTCGCCTCGACCGGGCTCGGGGTCCTGAGCAACATCCTGGTGCCGACCGCGGACCGGTTCGTCGGGTACTCGATGGGGCCGGGGTACTGGGGCAAGACGTTCTACATCTGGCCGCCCGACCCCCGCACCCCGGTGGGCAACCCGGGCGACGCGGGCCACGTGGCCGGCGACTGGCGGCAGCGGTTCTTCTTCAACCGCAGCGGCGGCGCGCTCGACCCGCAGAACGACAACAACACCACCAACACCGCCGGCACCACCGACCACATCAACAACGCGGTGTTCAACACCGGTTCGTCCGGTCAGACGATTAACTCGGCCGCGGTGGTGAACTACGCGGCGGTGCTGAAGTGGATCAAGAGCGGGCCGCAGGTGCTCCCGCCGAACCTGCGGGCCGGCCGGGTGGTGTACTACACGTCCATCCCGGACGACGTGAACACGGCCACCGGGACCACCGCCCAGAAGCTCGATAAGGGGTTCTGGAAGCTGTACATCGACTACGTGCTGGGCACCGGCAGCTACACCTCAGCCGACAACCTGTACGGGGTGGCGGACAGTTGGTCGGCCAGCGCCGCGTCGATCACCACCAGCGACATGACCACCTACAAGTTCACCTGGGAGACGGGGGCGGCCACCCGCCCGTACATGCGGTACACCGACAGCCCGCTGCGCCCGCGGCTGCACCTGTGGTTCGGGCCGCTGTCGATGATGGACTTCCTGGCGTCGGCGACCGGCAGCAACTGGACCGCGGGCACCGTGTACGAGGCCCAGTGCTGGCAGCTCAAGGCCGGTGTGAACGCGGTGCTCGACGACGTGAAGAACAACCACCCGAACGACTACAGCGGGCTGGTGTACTTCGCCACCAGCCAGCACAACGGGGTGCGGATCCCGCTGAGCCAGAACTACAAGCGGATCCAGAACGCGCTGTTCTACCCGCGGGACCTGGTGGACACGATCACCAACGGGGACGTGACCAGCGAGTACCGGCCGTACACCAACACGTCACTCGGCGGGTACAACCAGGCCATCATCCCGAACTCCTCCGGGGGCACCGACCCGGCCACCGGGTTGGGGTACGCGTTTAACCTGTTATCGCCGTCCACCATCACAGCCGCGAAATCGGTCGGGACCGGCAACGGTCGCCGCGGGGCGCAGAAGATCGTGATCTTCGAGACCGACGGGGTGCCCAACAGCTACCGGGTGCCGACGTTCAACGCCCGGGGGTACAACTCGTACTACACGCTCGCCGGCAGCGTCACCAGCGGAAACAACGGGGACACCACCGGGATCAACCACGCGTACAGCGTGATCCAGCAGATCGTGAAGCAGATGGCCTCGACCGCCACAACCTCGGGCGGGGGCGCCGACAGCGGGCTCTCGCTGCCCAACGCCCCGGCCCGGGTGTACCCGATCGCGTTTGGGGACCTGTTCGACGAGGTGCTGGCCCCGAACGCCACGTTCCGCCCGACCGCCAACCAGTTCCTCGCGAACTGCGCGGCCTACGGCGGCACCGGCACCACCGGCGCGACCCAGTTGCCGGACGCCCAGATCATCACCGGCAGCTACGACCAGCGCATCAACCGGCTCCGCGACTGCCTCGAACGCATCTTCCAGAGCGGCGTGTCCGTCGTGCTCATCGAGTAGCCGGCGGATCGAGAAGAGTATTCACCGCCGAGGGCACGAGCGGGCGCAGAGAGAAGACCAAAAGAGTTGAGCCGTTCTCACTCTTTTGGTCTTCTCTCTGCGCCCTCTCGTGCCCTCGGCGCTGAACACTCTTTGTCTTCTGGTTTCTGTGCCGGCTCAAAATGTGAGCTATGTTACCAGTCAGTAACGGGTGTTAACTTCCGGAGGCGCCGACCGTGACGGCAGCCGCGGTGTTCGACCAGGTGGTGAAGACGTACCCGACCGGCTTGCTCCGCCGGGGCGGGGTGCCGGCGCTCCGCGGGGTGAGCCTGACGGTCCCGGCCGGGCAGGTGTTCGGGCTGCTCGGGCCGAACCGGGCCGGCAAAACCACCCTCATCAAGCTCCTCCTCTCGCTCTGCCGGCCCACGTCGGGGGCGGTCACCCGGCTCGGCGCCCCGCTGGCCGACCGGGGCACGCTCGGGCGCGTCGGGTACATGCACGAGAACCACGCGTTCCCGCGGTACCTGTCGGCGTCCGAGCTGCTCCGGTTTTACGGCGGGCTGTCGGGCGCTCCCGCCGGCGCGCTCGGCGGGCGCGTGGCGGCCCTGGTCGAGCGGGTCGGGCTCGCCGACCGCCAGGCCGAGCCGATCGCGCGGTTCAGCAAGGGCATGGTGCAGCGGCTCGGGCTGGCCCAGGCGCTCCTCAACGACCCGGACCTGCTCATCCTCGACGAGCCCACCGAGGGGCTGGACCTGTTCGGCCGGCAGCTGCTCCGCGCGGTGGTGCGCGAGCGCCGGGCCGCCGGGAAGACGGTGCTCCTGGTGTCGCACGTGCTGACCGAGGTGCAGGAGCTGTGCGACTCGGCCGCGGTGCTCGTGGCCGGCCGGGTGGCGTTCACCGGCACGCTCGCCGAGCTGCTCCGCGACCCGGAATCCGGCGCCGCCCGGACGCTCGAAGCCGCGCTCCAGCGGCTGTACCAGCCGGAGGCCGCATGAACTCGCTGCCGGTGGCCATCCGCACCGCCCGCTGGATGGTGCGCGACACGTTCCGCCAGTCGCTCGCGACGAAGCTGTTCTGGGTGATGCTCGCGCTGACCGCGGTGTGCGCGCTGTTCTGCCTGGGGGTGTCGGTGAGCGGGGACGCGCCTGGGCCGCAGCACCCGGACCAGCTCCCCCTGTACGTCAACCGGCTCGACCTGCCCCAGATCGGGTGGGACAAGATCCGCCAGGACACGCTCGCCGGCACCAAGCGGGACGACGCGGCCCGGGTGGGGTGGGAGGAGGCGAAGCGGCTCGGGCTGAAGGGGTTCACCCTCGCCGACGCCGAGCGCACCGGGCGCGACGAGCTGCTGCGCCGCCGGATGGGGGCCGTCACGCCCGAGGAGACCGCGCGGGTCGGGCGCGAGACGGTCGAGAAGGAGGGGCTGCGGGTCGTGGACGGGCAGGTGTCGCTCGGGTTCGGGCTGCACACGTACCCGCTGCGGAAGACCCGCGAGGCGGCGGCCCGCGAGGTGCAGTTGTGGCTCGCCGGGGTCGCCGCCGACACGGTGGGCGTGCTCCTGGCGCTGCTCTGGACCGCGGGGTTCCTGCCCACGTTCCTCGAACCGCACGCGGTCACGGTGCTGCTGGCGAAGCCGGCCCCGCGGTGGGCGCTGCTGGTCGGCAAGTGCGCCGGGGTGGTGCTGTTCGTCGCGCTCCATGCCACGATCTTCGTCGGCGCCACGTGGGTGTGCCTCGGCGTCGGGACGGGCACCTGGGACGCACGATACTGGCTCGCGGTGCCGCTCCTGGTGACCAACTTCGCGGTGTTCTACGCGTTCAGCGCGTTCCTCGCGGTGTGCACCCGCAGCACCGTCGTGAGCGTGTTCGGCACGCTGCTGTTCTGGGTGCTGTGCTGGGCGATGAACTTCACCTACCTGCGCGTGACCGCGTTCCCGGTCGAGGGGCTCGCCCCGCTGTCGGCGTTCCTGGTCGAGGCCGGGTACTGGGTGCTGCCGAAGCCGCTGGACCTGAGCGGCATCTTCTTCGACGCGATGGACGCCGGCGCGTACTCGACGCCGGTCCCGGAGCTGGACGCGGTGAAGCAGAGCAAGCGGTTCCAGCCGGAGCTGTCGGTGCTGGCGTCGCTGGCGTTCGCGGTGGGCGTGCTGGCGGTCGCGGCCTACGAGTTCCGGACCCTGGATTACTGATCGGCCGGAGCCGCGCGCCCCGGGCAAGAAGACGCGCCGCCCATCAGGGCGCCTGATCGGGCGGCGGGAGCGGGCACACTTCCATCGCTCGGACCAAGCCGGACTCGATCGGGAAGTGGTGGCCGACGTGCCCGCACACGTTACCGTAGTCCCATGCGGCGCGGATTCAGCCCAGCCGCACCGAGGACCGAGGGCCGTTGCCGCTCCGGCGTCACTCGGTTCCGCGCTGTGTGATGCGGGTGTACGCTTCGCGCACGCCCCGTGTGACCGCCCCCTCGATCCCGCGGCCGATGTCCGTTCCGTCGATGCGCACGACCCCGATGACGCCGCACGCGGTCCCGGCGACGAACACCTCATCCGCCGCGAGCAGGTGTTCGAGCCGGAGCGGATCTTCAACGAGCGCGAGCCGGTCGGCGGTCGAATCGATGACCGCCGCACCGGTGTCGTCCCACGCCGCCCCGGACGCGAGTGTGAGCAAATCGCCCTTCACGGCGAACAGCACGCCTTCGGTGGCCCCCACGATCTCGCGGTTCCGGTTTTGGAGCAGCGCTTCGAGGCACCCGCTTTGAAGCGCGTGCTGCTTCGCGCGGACGATGTGGAGCTGGTTCAGCGTGCGGAACTGGTGCGCGGGGTTGTCGGCGTCCAGGAGCTGCGGCGAAACGACCGCGTGCAGCCCGTGGCCGTACAGCTCCTGCGGGAACGGCTGGTACTCTTCGGCGGTGATGAGCACTTGCGGTTCGAGCTTCCGCGGGTCCGGGCCGATCGTCCCCGGACCGCGGGTCACGAGCACGCGAACGTAGCCCTCGGTGCGGCTGTTCGCCCGGACCGTCGCCCCGATCGCTGCCAGCAGCTCGGCCGGCGAAAGGGGCACTTCGATCCCGAGTGCGCCGGCGGCCTTGGCGAGGGCGGAGAGGTGCTCCGGCGCGCGGAACGGCGCCCCGCCGAACACGCGCAGGTGCTCCCAGACACCGTCGCCGTACAGGAACCCGTGATCGAACGGGCTCACGCGGGCGTCGAGCTTGTCAACGAGCGTGCCGTTGACCCAAACGAGAGACATGGGGGCTCAGAGAATGCGGAATGCGGAATGCGGAATAGAAAGCAGCGGAATGCGGCACCGGAACACAGAGCCACCGCGTGACTCTTAATGTCTTTTATTCCGCGTTCCGGATTCCGCGCTCCGCATCGATCAGACCGCGGCTAACCGCGGGTGAAACGGCCCCCGCGGCTGCGGCGGGGCCTCCTCGATCATCATCCCGCCCGCCATTCGCACGACGCGGTCGGTTTCCGACACGATTTCGGTGTTGTGTGTGACCATCACGATCGTCACCTTCTCCTCGCGGTTGATCTGGCGGAGGAGGTGAACGATCTCGCCGCCGGCCTTGGCGTCGAGGTTGCCGGTCGGCTCGTCGGCCAGCAGCACCCGGGGCCGCATCAGCAGGGCACGCGCGATGGCGGTGCGCTGCATCTCGCCCCCGGACAGCTCCCGCGGCCTGTGCTTCAGCCGGTGCCCCAGCCCCATTTTCTCCAGCAGCTCTTCGGCCCGGTGGCGCAAGCGGGCGCGGTTGCGCCACCAGCCGAGCGTCGAGTTGCTGATGTAGGCGGGCATTAGAACGTTGTCGAGCGCCGTGAGTTCCGGGAGCAGGTGGTAGAACTGGAAAATGTAGCCGAACGTCTCGTTGCGGAGCCGGTCGCGGGCGCGGCTCGGCAGGTTGTCGATCCGCTTGCCGTCGAGCAGCACCCGCCCGCCGTCCGGCTCGTCGAGCGTACCGAGCAGGTGCAGCAGCGTGCTCTTGCCCGAGCCGGACGCGCCGATGATGCTCAGGAACTCGCCGGTCCGGACTTCCAGGTTCAGCCGGGTCAGCACCGGCACCTCGACGGCGTGCCGGCGGTACGTCTTCTGAAGGTTTTCCGCAATTAGCATCGTTTCACCAGTTCGGAATGCGGAGTTCGGAATTCGGAATGAAGACCCGGAGGTGCGGCGGTTTCGGTCCCGCATTCCGAGTTCCGCATCCCGCATTACTCAAAGCGGAGCGCCTGAACCGGGTGCAGCCGGGCGGCCCGCCACGCCGGCAGCAGGCTGAACACGGTCGCGATCAGGACCGCGCCGACGTTCACGGCGATCACGGTGACCGGCTCGACGTTGGTCGGGATCTCTTTGAAGTAGTAGATGTCCTTCGGGAACACCGCGCGGCCGGTCAGGACCGTCAGGGCCGCTTCGATTTCGTTGATGTACCGCGTGACGGTGAGCCCCAGCGCGGTGCCGAGCAGGCTGCCCACGACGCCCAGCAGCAGCCCGTAGCTGAGGAAGATGGACATCACCCCGGCGCTCGACGCGCCGAGCGACTTCATGACGCCGATGTCGCGGTACTTCTCGCTGACGATCATCGTGAAGATGGCCAGGATGCTGAACCCCGCCACCCCGACGATCATGAACAGCAGGAGGTTCAGGATGCCGCGCTCGATGTCGATGGCCGACAGCAGCGGCCCCTGGTGCTCCTCCCACGTCGCCACGCGCACGTCGGCGTGCGGGAACACCTTGCGCAGCTCCTGGGTCACGAGCTCCTTGTCGCGGTCGTAGTTCTTGAGCTTGACCTGGAACGCGGTCGCCCGGCCGATCATCCCGCGGATGTGCTGCAACTGCTCGAGCGGCACGTACACGAAGCTCTGGTCGTACTCGCTCATCTCCGTCTTGAGGTAGTCGGTGACGATGAACGAGCCCCACACCGGCTTCATCTCCTGGCCGCCGGCGGTGATGAGGACCACGTCGTCGCCGGGCTTCAGCACGCACTCTTCGACGGGCTGCCCGTTCTTGTCCTTGTACCGGAAGTGGGCGATCGAGTGGCCCGGGATCACGCCGTGCAGTTTCGGCTTGGGGATGCCGATGTGCTCGTCCATCTTCGGCTCGGGGATCGCGTCCGGCAGCGGCGGCAGCCCCTTGTCATTGAGCGGCGGAACGACGTTCCCGGCCTCGTAGCGGGCCTGCTTGATGTTCCACTCGTGCCGCTGGAGCGCCTCGGGGGTGAGGTCGAAACTCGGCCTGGGCGCGTCCTTCTGCCGCACGAGGTATTCGGAGAACCCGCCCACCTCCGCGCGCCCCTGCGGGTCCACCCCTATGAGCCGGACGGGCTTGGAAACGTTCGTGCCGTTGCACTGAAACCGGATGATCGCGAACGTCTCGATGGTGGGGGTGAGGGCCTCGATCCGGTCGCCCACCGGCCCGCTCTTGATCTTCGCGACGATCTCGTCGGGCGTCAGCGGCCGGCGCCGGTCCGGGTCGGGGTCGTCGCTGAGGACGTAAAACCCGTCGGGGCGGTCCGTGTCGACGACGACATCCGACAGCACCCCGTGGAGCCGGTCCTTGAGTTTGGTGCCGAACCCGCTCATGACCGCGTTCACCACGATCAGGGTGGCGACGCCGAGCATCACACTCACGATGCAGATGAACGCCAAGTAGCGCGTTTGCAGGTAGCGGACGCAGAGGAGCAGCTTGTACACGGTGGGATTCCTTCCCGGCACTGTCGGTGCGCGCACGCGGTCGCGGTGCTTGTAACACGATCGGCAGGCGAGGAAAAGGTGAAGTCGGAACGGCCGTAAGGCAGAAGGCCCCGCCACCAAGACGGCAGGAGCACGAAGACGCACCACTAGCCGCGATCAAACGGCAGCTATCGCGATAGCGGCGGGAAATGTAGATCCGGAAGGGTAAGCCGATGGGGGACGGCACCGGTCTCGAAATGCGAAATCAGTTCTTGCGTGAACCCCCCGAAGCCCCCCTCGGATTCCGAGGAGCTTGGCCATTTCAGGTGGCCGACTCGAAATCCGTCGAAACCGGTCGTTTTCGGTGCCCGCGGTAGTAAATACTACCGCTCATGATGTGACAACAGCCGGACCGCTCTGAGCCTGCGCGCGGGTGTCAGATCGCGGAGGGGTGAGTTCGGGCGCCTGCCCGACCTCTGCACGATCACACGAGGCGCAGCGCGCAGCCAATTAACCGATGGTGTGCGGAGCAGCGTCGGATTCGGCCTCTTCGTTCCCGCGCCGGGCGGCCTGGTATGCCCCTACCCACGGCGACGCCAACCCGGCCCCGGCCGCCATGCACACGGCCGCCATGCCGGCTACCAGTGCTGTCACCTCCGGCCTCGCCAGCACAACCGGCGAGGCCACCCCGAGAACGATCGCAAACGCGGCGGCGGCCAAGAACAGCCCGGCCACCAGCCACCTCGCCCACCCGGCCCCGTCCCACACCCGCCACAACAGCCAACCGGTCAGTAACACACGGCCAATCTGACTACCTTTGAATCGGCCGGCCTGGAGGCTAAAACCGGCCAGGGCCAGTTCCGACAAAGCTGTTACGACGATGATGGAAAGTAGCACCCACCGACCCAATCGAGCCTTACCGTCCATAACGCCTCTTATGGCCGAACAAAGAACTCACCTGCACCGCCATCATGGGATGAGCGATGCGTCACAGATCAGCGGGCGGTGTCAGGTGCAGCGCCGGGTTCGGCTCGCGATGCGGCTCCGCACCACTCGCTACGCGGGCTCACCGACGGGACCGCGTGCGATCTACGCACTCGCCCCTGGGCGTGAGCCCGCGGACACCAGGAACCGCCAACCCACCGCCGTGCCCCACAGGGTGACCACCGCCAGTGCCAGGAATCGCCAGGCCGGGTCCAGGTTCTCCCGCTTATCGGCAGCGGCCAGCAAGACCCCAAGGACCGTGCAGGCGATCCCGATCAGTCCGGTGAGTCCGAGGGCGACTCGAACTACGCTGATGCGGTCTCGCGACGAATCCGGTTGCCCCACGTCTCCCCTCCGCCGAACCCGTGTTTAGTGTGCGAGGCTTCGCCCAATAACACGGGACTACTTCGCCCCGCGCGACACATGCCCGGGGCTGAACTCAATGCCGTAACATCGGCAACTCGAACGCAATTAGATTAGCACGCGACCGAGGCGCCAAGGGCAACCCGGCCGAGTTGCTCAACGACGAGCGTTGGCATCTGATCTCCGCCACTGCTGCGGCCTGCAAACCGACTCAAATAACTTGACTTGGCGCGCTGTGCCAACGACGCTTGAATTCAGCACCGCACTTGGCTTGTGACTTTTACGGCTGTCTTGTTAAATAATAAGTTGCGCAATTTGTCAAAAGTCAAAAGTTAATATTTCTTCGTTGTGGACGACATTGCTGCCTTTGTAAGCAATGCGGTACAAAAATTGAAGCCGCGCACATAGAGGACGAGGCCACACGCGGTGCATGATAAGACGGTGTACGAACGGGACCGGGTGGTGTGCCCTCAGGACGTGCCACGCACCGGTGACACGGCCTACTCGGGGACCGGGTTGAGTGCCCCGCGCCGGCGCCCGCCAAGGGCACGCTGACGGTCCGACAGTAGGCCGGGAAGCGGCCGGGCGCGGCGCCGGATCGTGGTCGAGCCGGGATCGGGAAGATGAAGGTGTGGGCCTCGCGACCGAGCGGTCACAGGTACTTGACGCACACCACCCCGGCCACGACGAGTACCGCGCCGAGCAGTCGGCCGGGTGTCAGTGCTTGCTGAGTCAGACCCATTAGCCCGAAGTGGTCGAGGGCGAGCGAGCACACCAACTGCCCCGCGACCACGAGGGCGATGAAGAGGGCGGCGCCGAGCCGCGGCGCGAGCGCGGCCCCGGCGAGCACGATGAGCGCCCCGAGCGGCCCGCCGATCCAGTTCCACCACGGCGTCTCGCGCACCGCGGTCATTTCCGGAACGCGGGGCCGCAACAGCAGAACGGCGAGCGTGGCGGTGATAATGGTGCCGCAGATCGACAGGTACGCGGCGGCGAGCGGGTTGTCGCCGAGGTTCTTGCGGAAGTTCCCGTTGGCCGACGCTTGCAGCGCGATACACGCCCCGGCACCCGCGGCCAGAATCGCGAAAACGACGATGTTCATGCGGGGTGTTGTATCGCGTCACTTCGCGGTCGGAAGGTCCGCGTATACGATCTCGCTGCCGTACAGTCTCTTCGCGCCCGAGACCACCTTCCCCTCGTTCGACACGATCACGCTGAACCCGTACCCGCGCCAGTCCGGCTTCTTGTTCACGCTCCAGTTCGCGCCGACCAGATGGTGCTTGAACGGCTTCACCCGCGCCGGCAGTTTCTCCCACATCCACTCCGCTTCTCGATGGGCATCCCTTTGACGTGCCAGTTCGTCTTGAGGTCTTGCGACGGGCACCCCGTGATGGCCGTTTCGGGCAGCACTACGAACTTCGCGCCGGCCTTGGCCGCTTCCTGGATCAGTGCCGTCCGCTTCCTCGTGTTGGCTACGACATCCCCGAGGTCGGACGAGCACTGAACCGCCGCGACCTTCACGGTCTTTGGCGCGACCGGTGGTTGTTGGTTTACCGAGGTCGCGCCTGGAGCGGCGGCGCCGGAAATGGGCGGCAAAAAATGAGAAAGGTCAGGAGAGTTCGCATGGTATGCCTGAGGTGACGAATTAGGTACCCGCGGGGCGCTAACGCCGGACGCCGGCGGGGCAGCGGGCCTGTCAACGTTTCTCGCCGCGGTCGGCACTCGGCGCCAATCCGCCCGACCGGCTCAATTTGTGGTACGATCTGGAACCCTGGTTGTTCAACCGGTGTGACAGTGCTAATACCAAGGTTGCGGTGTTGGTGACCAGGTGAGCCGTGGTAAGTACACACCTTAAAACGGCTTGGCCGATTAATAAACGCGGACCCACGTGCGGATATAGAGTCTTCTCGTGGTGCAGATTATTACGACGGGCTCTCATTTTTCCGAAAGGCTACTCACCGATTTTTCCCAACTCGCACTCACTACCGCCTAACCCGCAGCGTGTTAAAAGTGAAGTAGGTTGGACGTCCGAGAGACGCGGAAGGCTGTCGCAAGCCAAGGGCGACCGTGAACAGTACCGAACACTTCGAACGCTTCTTCTTCCTCGTGACCGTGGGCGCGGGGCTGATGCTCTTCGGGTGCGCGAACTTGGCCCTGGGTTGGCGCGGGGGGATGGTGGTGCTCCGGACGGTGCTCGGCGCGGCCGGGTGCGGTGCGGCGGTCGCGGCCCTCGGCACGCTCACGCACCGCGAACTCGCGGAGCGAGCCGCCGCGATACTCGCGGCGGCACTGGTTGTCGTTAACCTGTTCAGCTCCGGCTGGTTTCACCGCCGGCTCGCGGCTGCCGGTGCTTTGCTCCGCAAGCCGGCCGCCCGTGGGGCCGGGCTCGTCGTGGCCGGGCTGGCGGTCGTGATTGGTGCGGCGGTGTGGTTCGATTTCGCCGACCAGCAGCTCACCGAGGATCAGACGCTGGACCTCGAAGTTGTGCTCGGCCGCCAGCCGAACCGCCCCACCGAGCGGGCCAGCGCGACGACCGACCGCGGCACCCCGGTGGTCCTCAAGGAGCCGCAGTCGCCCCGCGCTCCCGAAACCCTCTCGAGCCCCGAAGAGAGGTTGCTCCGCGACACCAAGTTGGACGATCAGGTGATCCGCCACGCCGGGCCGTCGGACGAGTTCAACTGCCACGGCTGGGTGTTCACCGGGGGCAAGTTCCTGCTCAGCCCCGACGACGTGGAACTGATTCTTAAGGAGAACGGTTACGCCGAAGTCGCCCAGCCGCAACCGGGCGACGTGGTGGTGTACCGCAACAACGGCACGGTGTCGCACACCGCGCTGGTGCGGTACGTGGCCGAGGGGCAGCCGGTACTGGTCGAGGGGAAGTGGGGGACGATGGGGCTCTTCCTGCACCCGGTCGACAAATCCCCCTACGGCACGGCGCTCACGTACCACCGCAGCGCCCGCCGCGGTCACCTGCTGACCGGGATCGGCGGCGCCGGCTCGGACGCGGCCGTCAACGCCGCGGTTGAGTAGAGCGCGGACGAGGATCGGCCTCTTGCTTGTGGGTCGCACCGCACCCGGTCTTAAGATCGTGACTCGGTCACGTCGCTCAGCGCGCCGATGCCGGGCGGTCCCACTTACGCTGTGTGTATAAGAGTTGATGGAAACTCAAGCAGGACGCAGGGGCCGACGCGGTCGAGAAGGAACACGAGCCGTTCGCCTTCAAGGTGCCTCTCCCGTTCGGCAGTCAGACCCACGTATCTGGATGCCATCAGACATCTCGACGTACAGTTACGGCACAACTCCTTTAGTGACAATAACAGTACGTTGGTGGTTGGTAAGCGTGAGGCGAAGTTCAAGGCGAACGGGAGCTTGGGCCCCCACGGCCTTCTCACACACCCGCCGGAGCGGGGCACCGGACAAATGAAGGGACACGGTGAGCTGCAACTGGACTGTGCTGCGGGTGAAAGTTGGCGTGCCGGCCATTGAGGGGAACGCGCCCGCCGACCCGGCGTCCACGTTCGTGGTGCTCGGGGGGGGGCGAATCGCTCTGGAAATCGGAACCGGTCACGAAGCGCGACGCCTACCAACCCTGCGCGATCCGATATCGCCAGCGTCAAGGTGCTGACGAGCCAGCGTGCATTGCTAAGGAGGGCTACGGCTGGGGCACGGGGTCTGGGCGAAACCGGTCCTGATCGAATAACGAGGCCGAGCGCCGGCCGCGCCGAACGCCCGTCCGCGGCGCGGATGGGCTTTTCTTTTTCCGCCGCTAGAACAGCCACTCCTCCGTTTCTTTCTGCGTAAGGGCCTTGCGCCATGTCCGTTACCGCTTCCGACCCGTGGTTCCAGACCCTGTTCGCCGACCGGATCGGCGGGGCCAACTACGGCAAGGGCACCGACATCTACAAGTTCGAGAAGATCAAGCGCGCGAAGCGGAAGGCGCTCGCCGACCACCCCGAGCGCAAGCTGCTCGACTTCGGCATCGGCGAGAACGACGACATGGCCGATGTCAGCGTCCGCGAGGCGCTGACCCGCGAGGCCAACAAGGTCGAGAACCGCGGGTACGCGGACAACGGCATCCAGAACTACAAGGACGCCGCGGCCGAGTTCATGCAGCGGCAGTTCGGCGTCACCCTCGACCCGGTGACGGAAATCTGCCACTGCATCGGCTCCAAGCCGGCGTACGCCATGCTCCCGGCGGTGTTCATCAACCCTGCCGACGTGACGCTGATGACCGTCCCGGGGTACCCGGTCGCGGGCACCTGGACCCGCTACCTCGGCGGCGAGGTCGTGCGCCTGCCCCTTCTGGAGAAGAACGGGTTTTTCCCGGACCTCGACGGCATCCCCGCCGAGGTGCGCAAGCGGGCCAAGCTGCTCGTCATCAACTACCCGAACTCGCCGACCGGCGCGGTCGCGACGAAGGACTTCTACAAGCGGGTGATCGAGTTCGCCCACGCGAACCAGATCGTCATCGTGCAGGACGCCGCGCACATCCTCCTGAGCTACAAGGAGCCGCCGCTCAGCTTCCTCCAGGTGGACGGCGCGAAGGAGGTGGGCGTCGAGGTCCACTCGATGTCGAAGGGGTTCAACATGATCGGCTGGCGGCTCGGCTTCGTCGCCGGGCACCCGAAGATCGTGCAGGCCTACGCGGACGTAAAGGACAACAGCGACAGCGGCCAGTTCATGGCCGTCCAGCACGCGGCGGCCCAGGCGCTGCGCACCGCCGAGATCCCGGTCCAGGTGCGCACCAAGTACCAGCGGCGGCTCGAAAAGCTGGTGGCGGCGCTGAAGCAGGTGGGGTTCAAGTGCGAGATGCCGGGCGGCACGTACTTCCTCTACGCCGCGGCACCCAAGGCGGCCGGCGACATCGCCTTCGGGAACGCCGAGGCGGCGTCCCAGTACCTGATCCACGAGCAGAGCGTGTGCTGCGTGCCGTGGGACGACGCGGGCGCGTACCTGCGGTTCTCGGTCACCTACATCGCCAAGGACGAGGCGGAAGAGGACGCGCTCATGGCCGAGACGGTGGCCCGGCTGAAGGGCATGAACCTGAAGTTCTGAGCGAGAGCCAATGTTCGGCGTCGGCGACACGGTTCCACTAACCGATGTGTTCGGACGGTACATCGGTTCCGTCCGGATTGACGACGTTTCGCCAGAGTGGGTGAGCGGTGATTTCACTCCCGGACCGCAGTTCGGCGAGGTCGCACCGTTATTCGCCGAGTTCGAGCAACTGGTGAACGATCAGGCGTTAAGCCTCCTCGATTCCGTAATGGATTCGATCGCAGAACTGGGGCTCCGTTCACCTGACGGAACCGCTCTTCGCGACATCCAAATTTACCCTGCCGCGCGGGGCGCGAACTGGCGTCCCGCGGGCTACCGCCGGTAATGCGGCATCGGCGCCCTGCATGCCCCCAGTTGCCGCCAACGCCCCCGCGCGAGTGGCTCACGCGATTCGGCTGCTGCTCGCGGCCGGGGCCGACGCGAACCGGCCGGACCGTGAGGGCGTCACCCCGCTCGGCCACGCCCGGCGGGTGCTCGATCGGGTGCGGCTCGAAGACGAGGTGCTGGGCGCGTTCGCTTCCGCCGCGGGCCGCCCGTTCGACGGGGGGCGGGGCGACCGGCGCGTGGCCGAAGAAGTGCTCCGGCTGCTCGGCGCGCCGCGGCCGGGGTAGTGCCGGCTTCACGCGAATTTCACCCGGTGGGCGCCGGCGCCCCGTATCACATCCGGAACCACCCGCCCGCCCCGAGGACCGTCCGTGTCCGACCCCACTCCGCCTGAGCACCGCGGACTGACCGGCTTTTTGGCCCGCGGGCCGCTCTGGCGGCTCACGGTGTACGCCATCGCGGTCGCGTTCTGCACGTACTTCTGCATGTACGCGTTCCGCAAGCCGTTCGACGCCGCCAAGTTCTACGTCACCGACGCGAACGGGAGCGTGGTCCGCGAGCCGGTGTTCGGCCCCGACGGGAACCCCAAGACGGAGAAGCAGAAGGCCGCCGACGGCACCGAGACCGAGGTGCCGAAGACCAACCCGGTCGCCCTCAAGTACCTCGGGACCCGGCTCGACCTCAAGACGATGTGCGTCATCGCCCAGGTCATCGGCTACTGCCTGTCGAAGTACCTCGGGACCAAGATCTGTTCCGAAACCCCCGCGAACCGCCGCGCGCACCTGCTCGTCGGGCTGATCCTGTTCGCGGAGGGGGCGCTGCTGCTCTTCGCGAACCTCCCCCCGGCCCTGAAGCCGCTGGCGATGCTCCTGAACGGGCTGCCGCTCGGGATGGTGTGGGGGCTGTGCGTCCGGTACCTCGAAGGGCGCCGGGCGAGCGAGGTGATGGTCGCCGGGCTGAGCTGCTCGTACATCGTGGCCGGCGCCGCGACCCGCGACATTGCCCGCGACATCGTGATGGGCTCGTGGGGGGTGTCCGAGTCGTGGATGCCGGTCGCCACCGGGCTGCTGTTCCTCGGGCCGTTCGTCCTCGCGGTGCTGCTACTGGACCGGCTCCCGCCCCCTTCGGCAGCCGATGTCGCTCTCCGGTCCGAGCGCGTGACGATGGACCGCCGGCAGCGGCGCGCGTTCCTGGCCCACTTCGGGATCGGGTTCGGGATGCTGCTGGTCGCGTACCTGTTTCTGACGGCGCTGCGCGACTTCCGCGACCACTACGGGGCCGAGATCTTTGACGCGCTCGGGCTGGGGTCGCAGCGCGCCATCTTCACCCGGACCGAGCTGTGGGCCATGTTCGGCGTGATCGTCGCGGTCGCGGTGCTGAACCTCGTCGCGAACCACCGGCGGGCGCTGATCGCGGTGTACGGGGTCATCGTGGGCGGGTTCGCGCTGATCGGGGGCGCCACAGTAGCGTTTCAGGCAGGGGCCATTTCGGGCTACTGGTGGATGGCCGCGGTCGGGCTCGGGATGTATCTGGCGTACGTGCCGTTCGGGGCGGTGCTGTTCGAGCGGATGATGGCCGCGAGCCGGTTCAACGGCACCGCCGTGTTCGCGATCCAGCTCGCCGACGGCGTCGGGTACACCGGCTCGGTGCTCGTTCAGCTTTACCGCGACCTCGCGGCCGGACAGTTCAACCGGCTGGAGTTCTTCGTGCCGTATGCGATCGTCGCCTCCACGGTCGGCGTGCTGCTGATGACCGCGAGCGGGGTGCTGGTCGTGCGCACCGCGGCCCGGGGCCACGTGCCACGAGCGGGAGCTGCGACGTGATCCGCTCGGCCATTTTCGACGGTCCGAACCTCCCCCTCCACGTTGAGCCGGCCGGCCGGCCCGCGCTCCGGCCCGGCGAGGCGCTGGTGCGCGTGTCGCTGTGTACCGTGTGCGGAAGCGACCTGCACACCTTCATCGGTCGCCGGAAGGAAAAGACCCCGTGCGTGCTCGGGCACGAACCCGTCGGGGTGGTCGAGGAGGTGGCCGGCGACGTGTGCGCCGTCGGCGGCGAACCGGTGCGGGTCGGCGACCGGGTGGTGTGGGCGGTCGCGGTGTCGTGCGGGACATGCTTCTTCTGCACCCACGGGCTGCCGCAGAAGTGCGAGTCGTTGCGAAAGTACGGCCACGAGCCGCTCACCCCGCAGTGCGGGCCGCTCGGCGGGTTGTCTACGCACTGCCACCTGCTGAGTGGCACGGCCATCGTGAAGGTACCCGCCGATCTGCCGGACGGAGTCGCGGCGCCGGCGGGGTGTGCGACCGCCACCGTCGCCGCGATGCTGCGGGCGGCGGGGCGATTACCTCCGCCCCCCGGCTTGTCCCTGAAGGGAAGGGGGGAGGCCTCGCGTCCCGCTGCCATCTCGGAGTCGTTGGAAGCGCCGGAACGTTCTCTCCCCCCGGTTTCCTTCAGGGAGGGGGAAGGTTCTTCATGCGTCGTTCTCGGGCTCGGGATGCTCGGGCTGACCGCCTGCGCCTGGGCCGAGGCGCTCGGGATCACCGCCATCGCGTGCGACGTGAGCGACGCGCGGCTCGCGCAGGCGGCCCGGTTCGGCGCGCGCCACCTCGCGAACCCCGACGCGCTCGCGGACCTGGTGAAATCGGTCACGCACGGCCGCGGGGCCGACACGGCGCTCGAGCTGAGCGGCGCGCCGGAGGCGGCGCGGGCTTCGCTGGAGGTACTGCGGGTGGGCGGTACGGCGGTCTGGGCCGGCGCCGTGTTCCCCACGGACCCGGTGCCGATGCTCCCGGAACAGGTGATCCGCCGGTGCCTCACCGTGACCGGCGTTCACAACTACGCCCCCCAGGATCTGGACGCGGCGGTGCGGTTCCTGGCCGCGAACCACGTGCGGTTCCCGTTCGCAGAATTGGTGGCCAAATCGTTCCCGCTCGCGGACGTGAACGGCGCGTTCCGGTTCGCCGAGGCCGAGCGCCCGGTGCGGGTCGCGGTGGTGTGCGACTGACCCGCCGGGTACAATTCTCGTCGCCACACGCTCTACGTTTCGGGTGCCGTACCGCGCACAGGCGCCGGCGCCCCAGAACCGAAGCTTGGCACCGCCCGCGCCGGCACCACTCGCTTTGACACCGAGGTTCTACCATGTCTGCTCGCCCCTGGGCCGGGTTGCTCACGATCGGGTTTTTCGTCCTCGTTGGTTACGGCCCGGTCAGCGCGCAGCCCGAGCCGCCCAGGACCGGCACCGCACCGCTCGAAGCGCCGAAGGCCGACGACGCGGACCGGCTCCTCATCGATTTCGTGACCGGTCCGGGCACGTTCAGCGAGAAGGCGTTCACCAAGGGCGAGTACAAGTACGCCCGGACCGCGTTCACCAAGTACTTCGAGGCCAAGCACGGCCCGGCCATGCGGTCCGCGCTCGGCGCAGATGCGGATTCCCTCTTCGCATGGCTCGACAAGAACCGCGAGGTGAAGGAGACGCTGCTCACCGCCATCGACCCCGCGTTCGACGACCCGGGTAAGGTAATTCGTGTGTTCCGCGAGCTGTGGCAGGCCGACCCTGAGGCGGTGCGCAAGAGCGACGAACTGGCGACCGCCGTTTCGGTCGTGTGGGACGACCCGCGGGCGCCCTACGACTACCGCGGGCACCAGGTGCGCACCCGCAGCGTGCTGCCCGACGGGGTCATGAAGGTCGGGACGCTGGACAACTTCAAATACGTCCTCGACCGCCAGTCGCGGCTGAAGGGGCCGCAGACGCAGCTCCCGTGGGAGTTCCTCGTCCACGTGGTGAACAACCGCACGCCGGTCGCCGAGCGCGACTGGGCGGTCGGCAAGTACCTGTCGCGCCGGTCCGGGATCGGCACCGTCTATAAGGACATCGTGTACGACACCGAGATGCTCCGGACGCAGTCGCGGGTGTGCAAGCTGAACGACAAGCCGTACACGCTGGAGAGCATCCTGAAGCACGGCGGCGTGTGCGCGATGCAGGCGGACTTCGCCGCGCGGGTCGGCAAATCGCTCTTGGTGCCGGCGGAGTACGTGGGCGGGGAGGCCAACTCCGGCGTGCTGCACGCGTGGGTGATGTGGGTCGAGGTCAAGGCCGTTCAGAAAGAGGCCGTGACGTTCACGCTCGAATCGTTCGGGCGCTACCAGGGCGATCACTACTACGTCGGCACGCTCCGGGACCCGCGGTCCGGGAAGCAAACGACCGACCGCGAACTGGAGCGCCGGCTCACCGCGGTCGGCAACGCGCCGCTGAGCAGCCGGCACGCGGACCTGCTCATGCGCGCGTTCCCGCTGGTGCGCGACGCCAAGCAGTTGACCACGAAACAGCAGCTCGCGTACCTGAACAAGGTGCTGGCGGTGTACCCGATGAGCGGGGAGGCGTGGCTCGAACTGGCGGCCCTGCACCGCGACGGCAAGCTGACCGACGCCCAGGAGGCCACCCGGCTCGTGAACCAGGCGGCCACGGTGTTCGCGAAGTTCCCGGACTTCTCGTGGCAACTTGTGGACGAACTGCTCACGCCGCAGAAGGACAAGCAGTACCGCACCCAGATGTTCCTGAAACTCGCGACCGCTTACGAGAACCTCGGGCGCCCGGACCTGGCCTGCGAGGCCCGGCTGAAGCTGGTCGATTACCAGACCGACGCGAAGGACCACAAGAAGGCGTTCGACGGGCTGGCGCTCACGGTGCGCAAGTTCCCGGACGAGGGCCGGTACGTGCCGCGCATGGTCACCCGTATGCAGGAGGTGTCGAAGGACATCAAGGGCGGCGACGCGCTGATGACGAAGTTCTGGCTGGAGATCCTGCCGAAGGTGCCGCCGCGCCGCGGCGACGAGGTGAGCGCGTACTGCGTGAAACTGCACGAGCAGGCGGTGGCGTACCTGAAGGAGGCGAACCGCTCGAAGGAAGCGGCACAGGTAGAGCAGAGCCTCGCGAAGGTGAAAGGCGGCCGGTAACCGTGTCGCCGGACCTGGAATCGCTGCTGGCCGCAGTCGTCGCCAATCCGGGCGATGACACGGCCCGGCTCGCCTATGCCGACTGCCTTCAGGAGCACGGAAACGAACCCCGCGCGGCGTTCATCCGGCTCCAGGTGGAAGCGGAACGCCTGCACCCGTACTCGAACGCCCGCGCCGCGCTGGAGGCACGGGCGCAAGCGCTGTTCAAGCGGCACTGGGTCGAGTGGTGGGGTGAGGTGTGCGCGGCCGTCGGGTTACCAACCGGCGGCCCGCCGGGCTACCGCGCGGCGGGGGGCGCCGCACTCGTGCCCCGACGGTCGCCCGGCGACGGCGCCCTACCCCGTGACCAGTGCCCGATCACCTTTCGCCGCGGGTTCCCGGAGGCGGTGTCGGTTCCGGCCCTGGCGGCCGGTCCGGGGCCGTGCGGTTCGTACCTCGCGCGCTGGGCCGCGGTCTCCCCGCTGACCGAACTCGTCGCGGTCGGCGCGGCACGCGAACCGCGCTACCAGTGGCCCGAGGGGGAGCACCTCCGCACCGTGCGGCGCCTCCAGATCCGCCAGCACAGCGTCGATACGCTCCGCGCCGCACGCGACTCCCCGCACCTCGGCGCGCTCGAGCACCTGACCCTGCACGCGAGTTGGGCGATTCAGCCGGCCGTCGTGGCGGGTTCGCTCGCGTTCGAGGTCGCCGCCGCGCACGCCCCGCGCCTGCGGCACCTCTCGGCGCCGATCCGGCCGAACCGCGTCGCAGAGATGTTCGCTCGCGCCGAACCGTTCGCGGCTCTAGAATCGCTCGACCTGGAACTCTTTTCGCCGCCGTGGTACGAGAGCGATCAGGCGGAACCGCTACGGACCTTCGTCGAGTCACGGCACGTGTCCGGGGTGCGTCGATTGGCATTTCACATGTTGGACAACTCCGACGACCTTGCGCCGTTGCTCCAATCGCGCGCCTGGGGCCGCCTCCGTGCCTTGGACATCGATTTCGGGAACGCGCGGAACCGGTTCGGTGTGCTCCGCCGGGGCAACGATCTCACAGGCCTCAAAGAGCTTCGCCTCGCCGGCGTCTACCTCACTGCTGAAGCGGTACGCGACCTAGCCGCCGCGCCACTGCTCAAGCGCGTGAAGCACTTCGCCCTGTTCGGCGCGTACGAGAACGGCCGAGCGCTGCTGCCGCTGGTGGACGCTGTCGACCCGGACCGGATCGAGACGTTCGCGATCGGGGTGTCGCACTTCCCGGAGAGGGCTGCTAACGCGCTCCGAGCGAAGTTCGGCGACCGCGTGCGGTTCCTGGAGAGCTGACTCACGCCGCGATGCGAAAGGGGCCGATCACCGTCGCGCTGGGGTCTCGCGCCAGGCTCGCCAACTCGCGCCGGGCCTGCATCAGCACCAGGCTCACGGACGACTCCGGCCCCAACTGCTCAATCATCAGTGACAGGTACTCGGCCGCCCAGCGGGCCTCCGAGATGTCGATGGCAACAGCTTCGGGGAGCAGAACGGACGGGTTGGTAACGATCATGGCCAAGAACCTCCTTGTTCTTCAGCAATCACACAAGCTGAATTATGGGGCGCCCGGCAAACACGATTCAACCCCAATATTTTCACGCTGCATGTCCGGTCGCTGCAAAACCTTTCTTCGCTCATGTCTTTTTCATTTTTCCGCTTGACACTCACGATTCTCATCGGATACCAATAATCGTTGCTCTTCATACTCGCGGCCGATCGTTCGAGAATTTGGGTCGATTCGCCCGCTCACCGGTCGCCACGCGGTCCGGGCTCATCCCCATTTGGCGACCCGGAGTCGCGCATGTCGTTACCTACAACCCGCATTCGGCCGCCGTCGAAACGGGGGGCGTTCACGCTCCTCGAGTTGATTGTGGTGGTCGCCATCATCGCGGTTCTCATCGGGTTGCTGCTGCCCGCGGTACAAAAGGTGCGTGAGGCGGCCGCACGCATGACGTGCGCCAACAACCTCAAACAGATCGGGCTGGCCGTCCACGGCCACCACGATGCGACCGGCCGGTTCCCGCGCGGCGGGATGCACGTGTACCCGCCGGGCGCCCCGTCGAGCGCCGACCCGCACGCCCCCAGCCCGCAGGCCCGCGAAGCGAGCTGGAGCTGGGCCTACTTCATCCTGCCGTACCTCGAACAGGACAACCTGTACAAGAACGGCGACCCGGACACCGTCCGGCGCACGCCGGTGAAAGTGTACTACTGCCCGCAGCGGCGGACGGCGGCGACGGTGAACGGGACGGCAAAGATCGACTACGCGTGTAACGCCGGCGGCTCCAGCAGCGGGTACGGAACCGACGGGGTGATTATGAAGACGCACTACGGAACGATCCGGCTGGCCGACGTCACCGACGGAACGAGTACCACGGTTCTGGTGGGGGAGAAGCAACTGAACGCGGCGGCGTTCGGGACCAGTACCGACGACAACGAGTCGTACTGCACGCCAGGGTGGAACGGGGACTGGGAAGTGTACCGCACCGGGTTCGCCCCTCCGGCATCGGACGTCCGGAACCCGGAGCAGACGGTCGCCCCGTCGCACGTGTTCGGCGGGCCGCGGGTGAGCGGGTTCGGTGCCGTGTTTTGTGACGGTTCGGTGCGGTCGATTCGGTACTCGATCGCGCCCGCCACCTGGACCAAGGCGTGCGTCCGCAACGACAACGAGGTGATCAACACGAGCGAGCTGTGATGGCCGTGCGGGAGCGGCCCGACGCTGCTATCAGACCGAACGTACGTCTGCTACGATACCCAAGCACGCCCCTCGCCGACGCGGGCGCCCGAGCGACCTCCCGTGAGGTTCCCGAGCTATGACCCCGGACGAATGTAAGCAACTCGTTTCGACCATTAACGACCGGGTGACGCAACTCCTCGAACCGTACGGCATCGCGGTGTCGTACACCACCGGCGCCGGGCGCAACATCGCCGAGTTCGCGTTCCGCATCCCGGCGAGCACACCGGCCGACAAGTCGCAGCCCGGGAAGTGGTCCGAACTCGTCCTGTATCTCGACGCCCACGAGTTGCAGCACTACGTCACGAACGCCGAATGCCTGGACAAGTTGCCGCGAACCTGGGCCGATGTGATTGCGGGCTACGCTCCGGAACTGTTCGAGTCGGCCCCACTACCGACCGCGGCGGAAGTGGACTGGCGGCCCACCGAGATGATGCCCGAGGACTTCGGAGCGGCTTGAGCATCACACACCATGAGCGATGAAGACGCCCTTCTGGCGGCGATCGGGGCGCAACCGGACGAAGACACGCCGCGACTGGTCTACGCGGATTGGCTCGACGAGCACGACCGCGCCGAGCGCGCCGAGTTCATCCGCCTCCAGTGCCTGCCGGACGCCGGTGAGGCGCAACTGATGCGCGAGGCCGAGTTAGAAGAGCGGAACCGCGGGCGGTGGCTCACCGACCTTCGGGTACCGCAGTTCGCCGAGGCGCAGTGGGCGTTTCGGCGAGGCTTTCCGGAGGCGCTGGCAGCCCCGATCGAGCCGTTCCTGGACCGGTACAAACGGCTCGCCGCGCTGCCCTGGGTTCGGAGCCTGTGCCTGCGCGTGACGGCGCACTACCCGGTCGCCGATTTCTTGGAGCGACACTGGAACCCCGGCTGGGGCGAACTCGAACTGTGGGCCGAGCGGCCCGTCGGCCTGGCGCGGGTGGTCGACGCCGTGGCACACTCCCCGCGGCTCCGCCAGCTCCGCGCACTCCGGTTCACCCGGTTCGACTTCTCGCCCTGGGTGGTGGACCTGCTCAACGCCTCCTCGCACCTCGACGGCCTGAACCTGCTCGGCGTTCCCGGCGACCAAAACGCACCACTGTTCGCCCCGCTCCGCTACCGGCTCGGCGCGCGGCTCGTCGGCGCGGCGGGCGCGCGGTAGCACTCAGCCCGCCCGCCCCAGAACGTACCGCCCCGGGTCCACCTCCGTGCGCAAGATGTGCAACTGTTCCGCGTTCGGCTCGACGGTCGTGCCGAGCGGGTCGCACACCTCGAGCGCGAAGCCGGTCGCGGCGCGAACCTGATCGAGCGTTTTGCCCGGGTGCAGACTCCGCACCCGCATCCGCCGCGACTCGGGGGCGAAGTCCAGCACGCACAGGTCGGTGATGACGCGGTGCGGGCCGGTACGGGCCGGCAGCCCCGCGGCCTCCCGCGCGCCGGGGCCGGTGAGGTAGCCGGGCGTGGTGAGGAAGTCGAGCTGCTCCACGAACTTCTTCGCGTCGTGCTTCATCACGATCAGCGTCTTCCAGCAGAACGACGCGAGGTCGTTGGCCCCGCCGCTGCCGGGGAGCCGAACCTTGGGGCGTCCGTGCGGGCCGATCACCGTAGAGTTGAGGTTGCCGTGCGGGTCGATCTGGGCGCCGCTCAAAAACGTGTAATCGACCAGCCCCCGCTGGCAAAACTGCATCACGTCGGCCATCGAAGTCGCGAGCACGGCCCGGTGGAACGTGGTGCTGTCGCCGACGCTCACCGGCATCGTGGGGAGCAGCGGCGCGACCCCGCCGGCCTCGAACATGATGACCAGATTGGGCGCGTGGGTGCGCTGCGCCAGCATCGCGGCGGCGCAGGGCAACCCGGTGCCTACCGCGACGGTTTTCCCGTCCTCCAACTCGCGGGCCGCGCAGCAGATCATCAGTTCCATCGGGCTGAACGACATAACCGAGCCCTTCGGGTACCCGGGGAGAGGTGAATTCACACTGACGGAATTGCACGCGGGTATTATTCTGACTACACCCCCGCCGGCCCGCAACAACTCGCGCCCAGTCCTTGAGGGTACTTCGTGAGTACGGTTCCCGCTTCGAACGCCGCCCCCACCCCGCCCGCCACAGGCCCGGCCGCGCCCGCGGCCCCCGCGGCGAGGGCCCGCAAGCGGCGGGTGTTCTGGTTCGTCGCGGCCATCGTCGCGATGCACCTGCTGGTGCCGCTCGCGTTCCTGCCGTACACATTTGTGTGGTGGGGCATCCCGGTCGTGCTGGTCGGGAACTTCATCTTCGGCTCGCTCGGCATCAATCTCGGCTACCACCGGATGCTGACGCACTCCGCCGCGAAGTTCCCGAAGGCGCTGGAGCGGTTGTGGGTGCTGTGCGGCGTGTGCAGCCTCGAAGGGTCGCCGCTGTGGTGGGTGTGTACGCACCGCATCCACCACCAGCACAGCGACGACGAGGGCGACCCGCACAGCCCGCGGGAGCACTTTTACTGGGGCCACATGGAGTGGATCTATACCGCCGACGAGCGGCGGCAGAAGCTGGACACCTACGCGCGGTACGTCCCGGACCTGATGGGCGACAAGTTCCTCCGCTGGCTGCACCGCGGCGAGAAGTGGCTGCTCGTGTGGGCGGCGCACGTGGCCGCGCTCGCCGCGCTCGGGTTCGGCGCCGGGTTCCTGTTCTCCGACACGGCCGCGGGGGCGGTGCAGTTCGGGGTGCAGTGGTTCATGTGGGCGGTGGTGGTACGGACGGTGTACGTGTGGCACATCACCTGGCTGGTGAACTCGGCCGCACACCGCTGGGGCTACCGGAGCTACAACACCGGCGACCGCAGCACCAACAACTGGGTCGTGGCGCTGCTCACGAACGGCGAGGGGTGGCACAACAACCACCACGCCGCGCCGCGGGCGTGCTCGCAGGGGCACCGGTGGTGGGAGCTGGACCTCACGTTCACCTTCGTGCGCGCGCTGCAGCTCGTGGGGCTCGCGTGGAACATTGCCCCGGTGAAGGTGCCCAAACACATCGCCGCCGGGGCGAAGAGTGACACCCCGGGCGAGCGCGGGGAATGAGTCCCGGGGCGCTCGTCGGCGTGCCCGCCGTACCCGCCCGGTGCGTTTTGGCATACCGCGTGCATTATGTGCTTTCGGCATGGCAACCCCGGCGGTGTCAGCGGGACACCGTCGGAGGCTTGGGCGGAACGAGCCGTCGGGGGTGGTCCCCGGCGGCTCGTTTCTTTTTATTGGCATTTCAAGCGTTTTCGGCGTGCGGGCCGCGGTCCAAGCTGTGGCCGCCGGGCGCAGCGGGTCTGAGCGGGAGGCGCTCAGACTGGTTGGCGCCCGGTCACCGTAACCCCACGGCGAACGCGGCTCGGGACACGGCCGCGGAAAAAAATTCTGACCCGCCGGGGCGTCGGACCAGCGCTCCGCGAACCGGTATAACAACCCCTCTCCCTCCAAATCAGCCCTGGAGCCGCAGCGCCGCGCCAGCGGTCGGAGGTGCGTGTGAGTTCGTCGCATACCGTGGTGGTGATCGGCGCCGGGTTCAGCGGCGTGATGGTCGCGGCGCACCTGCTGCGAACCGCGCGGCTGCGGGTGGTGATGGTGAACCGGTCGGGGGCGATGGCCCGCGGCGTCGCCTACGGCACCAACTCCCCGTCCCACCTGCTGAACGTTCCGGCCGGGCGCATGTCGGCGCTGCCCAACGATCCCGAACACTTCCTCCGCTTCGTGCGGCAGTCGGACCCCGGCGCAAGCCCCGGGGCGTTCGTGCGCCGGTCGGTTTACGGCGAGTACCTCCAGCACATCCTGGCCGAGGCCGAGCACGCCGCCGGAGCCGGGGCGCTCGGCCGGGTCGTGGGCGAAGCGGTTTCGGTTGTACCCGGATTCGACGGCGTGCGGGTCACGACCGCCGCCGGTGAGGAACTTCGGGCGGACCGCGTGGTCCTCGCGATCGGGCACTACCCGCCCGCGCCGCCGCCCGGCGTTCCGCGGACGTTCCTCGACTCGCAGCGGTACGTCCGCGACCCGTGGGCCGCCGGCGCATTGGCCGCGGTGCCGCGGGACCAGCCGGCGCTCCTGGTGGGCACCGGGCTGACGGCGGCCGATGTGGCCCTCGACCTGCACGCGGCGGGGCTGCCCGGCGCGATCGCGGTGTCGCGCCGCGGGCTGCTCCCCCGGCCGCACGATCCGTCCGTTCCGGCCCCGGATTCGTCTCACGTCCCTTCCGGCATGGGAGACGGGCCGCGGTCCCTCCGGGCTCACGTGCGGGCCGTGCGGCGGTGCGTGCGAGAGGTGACCACGGGCGGCGGAAACTGGCGCCAGGTGATCGACGCGCTCCGGCCGTACACGCCCCGCCTGTGGCAGTCCCTGGGGACCGCCGACCGGCACCGGTTCTTCCGCCACCTGCGCCCGTACTGGGACGCTCACCGGCACCGGCTCGCGCCGGCCGCCGGGGCCGCGATCGACGACCTGGTAGCGAGCGGGTGGCTCGCGGTGTGTGCGGGCCGGTTCACGCGGTTCGATGAACACCCCTCCGGTGTCGAGGTGGCCTTCGCCCCCAAGGGCGGGGGAGCCGAGCGGACGGTTCGAGTCGGCGCCGTTGTCAACTGTACCGGGCCGGCAACGAACGCGCTCGGGGCCGGCGACCCGCTGCTCGCGGACCTACTGGCCCGCGGCGCCGCACGCCCGGACCCGCTCGGGTTGGGCATCGAGGTCGCGCCGGACGGTGCCGTGGTTGGTGCCGACGGCGCGCCCTCGTCGGTGCTGTACTACGTCGGCCCGTTCCTCCGGGCGCGCGACGGGGAGGGCACCGCGGTGCCGGAACTACGGGCTCACGCGGCCCGGACCGCCGGGGCCGTTGCGGCCGGTCTGCCGGTCGCCTGAGTCGCCGGCATTCCGCACGCGGGGCGCGCATTTCGAACAAAGGCGAACCGACACGCACCCACCGCCCGCCCGCCTCTCGTGCGACCGGCCTTGCCCGGCCGGCGTGCGTTCGGACAATAACAGCGAGCGAACGTCCCCTCAACACTCTCCCCCGTGTGGGAACAGCGGTTCATCCCTCCGGGCGCTAGGCGTGTGATCCCCGCGCACCATCGGCGTTCACGAGTGCTTGTATCTGATGGAGCTGTCCCGCAACCTCAAGGTGGATAGCGTGTCTCGGCTCGACCCGGCGCCGCCCCGCTGGGTCGATGCGGACGACACCGTCGCCCGCGCCGTCGAGGAGATGCGCGCCGGCAACGTCGGCTGTCTGCTCGTCACGGAGCAGGGTCGCGTGGTCGGCATCTTTACCGAACGCGATCTGCTCACCCGCGTCCTCGCGCCCCAAAAGCCGCTCGGCGCCCCCATCCGGCTGTTCATGACCGCGGCCCCGGTAACGGTGGCGCCGAAGGACTCGGTGCGGACCGTGATCAAGCGGATGCAACGGGGCGGCTACCGGCACCTGCCCGTGGTCGACGAGGCCGGCCGCCCGGTGGGCGTGCTGTCGGCGCGCCGGGTGGTTCACTATCTGGTCGAACACTTCCCGGGGCTGGTGTTCAACCTGCCGCCCGAGCCGGACCGCTACCCTGAAACCCCCGAAGGCGCGTGAGCCAAGTCCCCTTGGCACGAATGCGATGAACCCGCTGACCTCGGCGCCGCGGAATCGCCAGTCGCACGGCAGTCGCTGAACGGGCTTCGGGAGCCGTCCCAGGCGCGATATGGGGCTCAATTGCCGATCGCGAGCTTTTGCTCTTTGTCGGCGCTTGCCGACCGCAAATGATGCGGAAGAAAGATGTTGCGCGGCGATCGTTCGGTACAAACGGCACCGGATCGGGTTGGCATTGGTGTTGACACTTTGAAACAAGACGTGTGATTCGTGGGTAGCAACCAGCCAGCGAACTGCCAGCGAGCGGGTAGCCGGTTGGTAGCCGATGTCCAGTCCGAGAGACACCGGTGTGCCCGTCGCGGCATTGTAACGGGGGGTACAGTACCGCCCATGAGTCGTGTAAACTGGCTCCTCTGTTCGGCGCGTTGAGTACTGGTCTCGCAGGCCGTTCCATCGGGGTGACTTCGTGGACAAAGGGCGCATGGGCACTACCGGTGTTTACGAGAGGTTTGGTTTTGAACGAGGGCCGGCACGCCTTCCCTCGCTCGGGCGTGTCAATGCGTGGCCCTATTTACCTGATGGCAAGCCGGAGAGTGGCGCCCGCGAGTGGCCAGGCGATGTCCTCAACGATGCTGCAATGGTTCACCTAAAATTAATCCGGATCACACCTGCTCCGCTCTAGGTTAGACAACACACGAGGTGCCGGCCGAAGCGTCGGCGTCCCATACCGACCGTCGCGATGAAGAAAACCGGATTGAGTGGAGAACGCGCAGATTGAAGCACCGCCGCCCCCAGCTACATCGCACGTTTCCCGCGAAATCTCGTTCAGTGGCAAGCGAATAGCGGGTGTTCGCACCCTTTCCCTTCAAGGAGGGGGCGTGCGGAAAAAAAAAAAACGAAACGTTCGCCACAGTGTACATGTAGGCGGGTCTTGAAACGGAATTGCTGTGGCGGCGCGGCCGCCGCGCTCGGCGGAGGGCGAAAGATGTGGTCCGGCCGGTTACTTTATGTGGTCTATGCGTTACTCGGGGGCACCGCGGCCGTGCTCATCGGGTGGGCGTGTGGAATGGAACGGCCCGGCGCGCCGGTACCAAGCCGTAACTCGACCACGCTCGACAATTCGGTGCCATCGCGAACTGTCCCTCTCCCTCCGCCTTCTGAGTCTGCAACTCCGGACCGGATCGGCCAACTCTTGGCCCGACTCCAACCCGGGTTGCCGAGAACAGAGGTCGAGGGCCTGCTCGGCACGGCCGCGGCACGCATTCATCCGGCTAACGTGCGTGACAACAAGGTGACTTACTTAGCGACGTATGAGATCACCTCTCCGCTGACGGCCGGGGACTCCCGCACGGTCGTGACGGTCGAGTACGACGCCGCCAAGCCCGGCCACACGTTACTCAGCGTTCAGGTTGTGCTGTCGGCTTCTTGAATGACTGGGTTGAGGACCCACCCGGCCGCCGGCCCGCGCACCGCGAGCGGGGCGGAGTAACGGCATCCGTTGATGGCTTATGACGAACTGGCAATCAGTACCGTGTCGTGTACCATATACGACACGGTACTAATTTTTGATTGATTAGTTTGATGCATGTCGAGGGGTGGCGCCGCATATCGTTGCGATCCAGACCATTCTCGCTGTTCGAGCCGTCCGGCTGTTTATGACTCATGCGGCAGGGGTGCAGTGATTGTTACGTGTTGCGACCCGAGCGAGTCGCAACACAAGACCGTCAAACTTAATCACCTTGCTTGAACCCGCCACCGGTTTGGGGAGAGTCCGTCGCCCCACCGCCGATCCGGTCTTTGTTCGATTTCGCGCCCTTGCCGCGCGGTTCGGCTTTGTTCAGCTCAGGCGGTTGCGCGACCGGCTGAGCTGGCGGTTGAGCCGGGCCGCTTTTCCCGCAACCGATTGTTGGGACAAGCGTGATAATGCAAACGGCAGATAATGGCAAGCGTCGCAGCAGTTTCATTGAGCCTCCGAGCGAGCGTAAACCGCGAACAAAACGAAAGAGGGACCCGAATGCGTACCGGGTCCCTGGGTTACAATTCAGTAGCTGAGACCGGACATGTCGACCGTTTGTCCGTCGGCCATGCCGCTCATTTTTTGTAACAACAGCCACTCGTTTGTAGCCGGGTCCCAAGTCGTGGTGCCACTGGTGCGCAGAGACCGCACCGCGCCATCACCCATGCAAAAATTCACGGTTCCAGTGTGACGACTGGCGAAGCGGAAGACCGTCTGCGTGCTCGCCGTGTTGTTGCTCAAACCGATGAGGGTGGGAACAGGGAAGATGCTCATCCACTGCCACATCACGACATTGTCATTCCGCGTTGCCCCTTCACCAAACATGAGCGTGTTGCTAGTCCCGTCAGCGATAGCAACAATCTTGGTTTTCGTCCGGTTCCCGAAGATTCCGCTGAACTGAGCGATGTTCACGTTCGGGCCGAAACTTGAGGACGGATTGCTCGCCCGAGTGCCGCACGCGCCGCCGACAGGGGCGTAGTTTGTTTTGGCCATGTTGTAATCTGCTGACCAGTACGCATACCCAAAGTTATCGGCGCCGTTCCCGGTGCCCTGTTGCCAGTACCAATAAGCAATGGTCCGCTGCGGCCGGCTGTCAGTGTCTGATGGGCATGTAAACGTCTTGATTTTCGTCTGGGCCATCGCCCAAGCCGGATCGGCTCCCGTTTCCCACCAACCATAAAAGTAGCCTGGCGTCGTCGGGAACGAATCGTTTTCCGACATCTGGGCAGGTATTTGTCGGAAGATGTTGTCCTGCTCCATGTACGGGAGCATTGCCGTCAGCGCGCTGACACCCGTTTCGTAGTTAGACGTGTAGCCAGATTCACCACTGTTTCGATCCGGGTACGCGCCGAAATAGCCCGGGGGCAAATAGCCACGAGCGCTCTCATAATTGTGTGCAGCCAGCCCGATCTGTTTCAGGTTGTTGGAGCACGTCATGCGGGCCGCGGCTTCGCGCACCTTCTGCACGGCGGGCAGCAGGAGCCCGATGAGGATCGCGATGATCGCGATCACCACTAGCAACTCGATTAGGGTGAAGCCAGGGCGCAAACGCCCTGAACGAATATGGGTCATGGGTACTCCTTGCACGGGCGAAGATCCGAAAAATGAGCACAGTGGCTCAGACCGGCAGGCGAAGCCGGCGGTAGGGATGGAGAAAAACAAACGCGGCAAAGCGCGTTAAGAAGCTGATGGAGGAAGCTCAAAAGCCGGCGGCAAAAATGCGGTGCGAAATAATGCGAAAGAGCCACCGCGCGAGTCGTCGACCGAAGTCGCATCACCCCCATCGAAAGAATATTGTTGCAGAGCGGCCGTGGGCGTCAACTGATTTTTTCACGAACCTTGCACAATCGCAGGAGCCGCACACAAGATTAATTCTCCGGGCATACTTCTGTGACATGGCGCAACAGGTCTCTTACCGAAATAACGCCTACCGGTCGGCCGCCCTCAACGACCGGTAGGTGCCGGTACGCGCCCGCGTCCATTTTGCCCAGTGCAAACGCAAGTGTGTCAGTTGGAGTGACTGTTTCCGGGGCGAGCGTCATGAACTCGCGGACCGGGCGCGCCTCGAACCCCGGCGCCCCGGCCACCTTTGTGAGGAAGTCGCGTTCGGTGAGGATACCTACCAACTCGCCACCCGGACCGGTCACGAGGACCGCGCCGGTCCGCCCGTCGATCATCCGTCGCACCGCGTCGCCGAGAGTCGCCCCGGCGTCCACGGTGATCGGCGGACGGGGATCGAGCACCGACACCGGCTCTCGCATGAGGCTGGCCTCGACCGGTCCGTTCGGCGCCGGGGCGTTCAGACGCGTGAGCGGCAACCCGCAGTTGCCGCACGCGTCCGCGCCGAGGGCGTTCTTGCGGTAGTCGCAGGCGGGGCAGTACATCGTTCCTGGTCGCGGGGCACTCGATGGGCGGGTGTCGCAGCGGCGAAAGGCGTTAAAGTCGAAATACGAAACACCGCACCCGCCGCACAGCGCCGTCGCGAAGCCGCGTTGATTCCGCCACCCCGCGACGGTATCCGGCCCAGCCGTTGAGGCCGGGGGGCTTCGTCCGGGGGAGATGCTATGGGTCGTACAGTTGCCATCGTATTTATCTTAGGGTGCGTGACGAACCTGATGGGGTGCGCGTCCGCCCGGTACGTCTCGAAACAAGGGGACTCGGGGGTGGTCGCGATCCCCTCCAACACGAACAGCCCCCCGTTCCGTTACCGCCAGGAGGCGGAGGAACTGATGCGGAAGCACGTTGGGCCGGATTTTGAGATCGTTGACGAGCGCGAAGTCGTCACCGGCTCTCGGGTCATGAACAACCAGGAAACGCAGACCCAGATGACGCCCAACAAGAAGCAGCCGAACATGCCGGGCGAGCGGATCAGCACGAACGGCATGGTCACCAGCACGAACACGACCGAATACCAGATCACGTACCGCAAGCGCGGCGCTACCGGAGGCGGGGCGAGCACGATTCAGCCGGCCGGGGGCACCGTACCGGCCCGCTCGCCCCAGCCGTGATACTGGGCGCCGCCCGGGCCGTTTCGCGTTATCGCAAGGCTGACACCGCATTCAGTCATTTTAAGTGTAGCGCAGGCAATTGGTTCGTTCTGCGGAGCGCGGCCGTCCCGGCTGCCTTGCGACGCGCACGAGTACGGCACACGCGTACTCGTGTCGCGATACCACCGCGTGACTCAGGTGGGCAAGATGCCCGCGCTCTTCAGAGTAAACGAGAGCACACGCCCGAACTTAAAACCACTGGATTCCAGTCGTTTTAAGTTGGTGTAGCGTGATTGTATACAATTCTTTGAATGTATTATGCTCACGGCGTGTAGAAATATTATCACGGTTCGGACGCGACGGTAGAGTAGGGCCTCTGGGTGCCATTTTGACCGCGTGCACACGTTACACCGGGAGCAGTTCTGGCACCTGGCGCGGGGGCACGCGCATGCCGTGAACGCGGCCGTCCGCGCGACGCTACCGGGGCCGGCTGCGACCTTTGCGCCTCTGCTCTGCATGTCCCAATTCCTGAACCACGAGTTCGTCACACTGCCGGCGCTCATCGAACCGGGTGCGGGAACCGGGGTTGGAGTGGGCGATGGTGACCGATGCCCGCTCCGAGCATAAGCACCCGCACAAACACTTCGTGACGATGATGAATTTGCCCGAAATCTTGTTGATGCGGCATCCACCATGGTGGATGATTAATCCATCATGGTGGATGCTGCAACTCGCTTGAATGAACGAATCGCAACCCGTGTGCGCGAATTGCGTACCGCCGCGGGGCTGTCACTTGACGCACTTGCAGGCAAGTGCGGGGTGAGCCGCTCAATGATCTCGCTCATCGAACGTGGCGAGAGCAGCGCAACGGCGGTAGTTCTGGACAAGCTCGCTACCGGCCTCGGGGTCATGCTTGCCGACCTCTTCAACGCACCAGCGGTTCCGCATCCGGTCGCGCGGCGGTCGGAGCAACCCGAGTGGACCGACCCGGGCTCCGGGTACACCCGGCGCAACGTGTCCCCGCCCGGCACCTCGAACCCGGTTCAGATCGTCGAGGTGCATTTCCCGCCCGGGGCCACGGTCGCGTTCGAGACCGGCCCGCGCGACGCCCGCGTGTACCAACAGATTTGGTTGCTCGAAGGCGCGATGGAGGTCGCGTTCGGCGCGGACCGGCACCAACTCAGCGCCGGCGACTGCCTCGCGATGCAACTCGACCGACCGACGGTGTTCCACAACCCCACGCGGGAGCCGGCGCGTTACGCGGTGGTGATCGCGTCCCTTCCCATTTCGTTGCGATGAGCACACACACCTGGACCGTTCGGCGCCTCGGTGCGCTTCAAGACGCGGATGTTGATGCGCTGGCGGACGTGCTGATCGACTGCGTCGAGGGCGGCGCGTCGGTCAGCTTCATGCTCCCGCTATCGCGCGAGCGGGCGACGAACTTTTGGCGCAGGGTGGCGGACGGCGTGGAACGGGGCGAGCGTGCGGTACTCGTTGCGGAAGACGCAGAGGGCGTGTGCGGCACGGTGCAGGTGATTTTCGGCCTCCCCGAGAACCAACCGCACCGGGCCGATTTGGCGAAGATGCTGGTTCACCGGCGGGCGCGGCGGCGGGGTGTGGGGGCCGCGCTGATGCGTGCGGCCGAGGACGTGGCCCGCGAGCACGGGCGCACCTTGCTGGTGTTAGACGCGGTTACGGGTGGCGACGGAGCGCGGCTGTACGAACGCCTCGGCTGGGTCCGCGCCGGCGACATCCCGAACTACGCGCTAACGCCGCACGGCGAGTTCTGTAGCACGACGTACTTCTATCGCGCGCTGCCGCCCCGCGCGAGCTGACTTACGCGCGGCCCGTGTACCGATCGCCGTAAGCCGCTTTCAGATTCGTCCCGGTAAACACCGCTGCCGTCGGCCCGCTCGCCACCTTCCGCACGTTCAGCAGCGTGACCCAGTCGAAGTACTCGGGCACTGTGGACAGGTCGTGGTGAACGACCAGCACCGTGCGCCCCCGATCGCGCAGCCCACGCAGCACGTCCACGATGGCCCTTTCGGTCACCGCGTCGACCCCCTGAAACGGCTCGTCCATCAGGTACACCGGAGCGTCCTGAACGAGCGCGCGGGCCAGAAACACCCGCTGCTGCTGACCGCCCGAAAGCTGACTGATCTGACGGTCCGCGAAGTCGGCCATACCGACCCGCGTGAGCGCGTCGCGGGTCGCGGCGCGTTCGGCGGCTCCCGGCCGGCGAAACCACCCGAGGCGCCCGTAGGTGCCCATGAGCGCCACGTCGAACACCGTTGTCGGGAAGTCCCAGTCGACGGTCCCGCGCTGCGGCACGTACGCCACGGCCTGCGAGTGCGGGGAGTACGGAAGGCCGTTCACCAGCACGCGGCCCGACACCGGTTTCACGAGCCCGAGCATCGATTTGATGAGCGTGGTTTTCCCGGCACCGTTCGGGCCGACGACGGCCATCAGCACCCCGCGCGGAACGGCCAGGTCGATGTCCCACAGGACCGGCTTCTCGCGGTACGCAACGGTCAGGTCGTGAACCTCGATCGCGTTCAGCGCGTGCGGGGCCCCGAGTACCGGTCGGTGAAAAGCGGGTGCCGCCGGCGAACTTTCGCTCACCGCACCCGGACCGCTGAGAGCAGCCGACTCGATCATCACGTCCTCGATTCGTCACCGGCCCGTTACCGACCCAGCGCCCGCACGATGACCGCCACGTTGTGCCGCACCATGCCCGCGTACGTTTCCCCGCGCGTGCCGGGTTCGCCCAGGGCGTCTGAGTACAGCGCCTCGTCCCCGCCCACCAGCGCCACCGTGTGGTTGTGGTCGCGGCGGCACGCGTCGAGAACCGTTTTCAGCCCCGCGTCCGGAACCGATGTTTCCGTAAACACCGCGGGGATCTTGTTCCGGCCCAGGAAATCCACCAGCTCCTTGACGTCCTTCGTCCCGGACTCGCTGGCCGTACTGACCCCTTGCAACCCGCGTACCTCGAACCCGTAGGCGCGCCCGAAGTACCCGAACGCGTCGTGCGACGTGACCAGCACGCGCTTTTCTTTCGGCACGACCGCGAGCGCCTGCCGCACTTCCGTGTCGAGCGCCTCGAGCTCGCGCCGATAGCCCGTCGCGTTCCGTTCGTAATCTGCGGCGCCGGCGGGATCGAGTGCCGCGAGCGCGTCACGAACCACGTCAACGGTCTTCGCCCAGAGCGCCACGTCGAACCAGACGTGCGGGTCGTGTTCGCCGCCGTCCACCTCGGCGTGCCGGAGTTGGTCCTTATCGATCGCCCCGGTAACCGCGTAACCGCGGACGCGCCCGCGGCTCTTCTCGAAGGTGTCGGTCATTTTGCCTTCGAGGTGCAGGCCGTTGAAAAACACGAGGTGCGCGGCGTCGATTTTCTTGCGGTCGCCCGCGGTCGGCTGGTACCGGTGCGGGTCGACGCCCGGACCCATGAGGGCGTCTACCGACACGCGGTCGCCACCAACTTTCTTCACGAGATCCGCAATCATGGTGGTGGTAACGACCACCCGCACCGGGGGCTTCTCGAATGCGGGCGGTCCACCCGAACACCCCGGCAGCCCGAGAACGGTGAGGCTGCTCAGCACCGCTGCCAGGGCAATTCGCGAAACGCGCACAAGAATCCCCCACACGACTAGCTCGGGCTAAACGCATTATTAGTCTACGCGAAGCTCTGAAGTGAGTCGAGAGGAATCGCACTTCACCGGCCCTGGGCGCGGACGAAGGCCGTAACACCACTTCGCTTTCAGTTGCGTAACGGATAAACTGACATCACCACCCCTTGGCAACTCGAAGGCGAAACGGCTGCAATGCTGAACGTGATGGTGATCGGGAAGGGCGGGCGCGAGCACGCGCTCGCATGGCGGTTGAAACAGTCGCCGCGCGCGGGAACGATTTTCTGCGCCCCGGGCAACGCGGGAACCGCGCGGGACGGCATCACGAACGTGCCGATCGACCACACCGAAACGGACAAGCTTCAGCGGTTCTGCCTTCGGGAGAAGGTGGGGCTGGTGGTGATCGGCCCCGAGGACCCGCTCGCGGCCGGGCTTGCCGACTTCCTGCGCGGCAAGGGGCTGAAGGTGTTCGGGCCGTCGAAGGAGGCCGCCCGGATCGAGTCGAGCAAGGTGTTCGCCAAGGAGCTGATGCGCCACGCGGACGTGCCCACCGCCGAGTTCCGGGTCTTCGACCACCCCCAGCCGGCCCGCGACTACATCGAAACCCGCGACTACCCCGTGGTGGTGAAGGCCGACGGGCTGGCCGCGGGCAAGGGCGTGGTGGTGTGCAAGACCGGCACGGAAGCGACCCAGGCCGTAAAGCGCATCATGACCGACGCCGAGTTCGGCCAGAAGGCCGGCCGGAACGTGGTCGTGGAGAAGCGGCTCGACGGCGAGGAGGTGTCGGTCCTCGCGCTCGTAAGCGGGCGGACGTTCCTGCCGCTCCCCGCGTGCCAGGACCATAAGGCGGTCGGCGACGGGGACACCGGCCCCAACACCGGCGGCATGGGCGCCTACTGCCCGGCTCCGGTCGCGACGCCCGAGCTGATGAAGGAGTGGGAGAAGACCGTCTTCTTCCCCACGATCCACTGGATGAAGCGGAACCGGTACCCGTTCCAGGGGGTGCTGTTCGGCGGGTTCATCCTGACCAACCAGGGCACCCGCGTCCTGGAGTTCAACTGCCGGTTCGGCGACCCCGAGACGCAGGTGCTGATGATGCGCCTGAAGACGGACCTGCTCGACCTGCTCGAGGCCGTCGCGGACGAGCGGCTTCAGGAGTTCGAAGACAAGATCGTGTGGGACCCGCGGCCGGCGGTGTGTGTGGTGCTGTGCGCGGGCGGCTACCCCGGTAAGTACGACAACGGGAAGGTCATCACCGGCGTCGCGGATGCGGACCGGCTTCCGGACGTGAAGGTGTTTCACGCGGGCACGAGGGTCGACGACCGCAACCGCACCGTCACCGACGGCGGGCGGGTGCTCGGGGTGACCGCGCTCGGCGACACGCTCGCGGACGCCAAGGCCCGCGCGTACGAAGCGGTCAAACTGATCCAGTTCCCGGGGATGCACTACCGGACCGACATCGCGGACAAGGCGCTGAAGGTGAAGCCGCCCGCGCCGCCGCAAGAGGCGCCGAAGCTGCCGGCGCGGTTCCGTAAGCCGGGCGGCGACAAGCCCGCCAACTGAAACCGGCCCGCCGCGGTCGCGCCGTTTGAATGTTAAACGGCACGCCCGGCGGGGGGACCGTAACGGTTACAGGGTGATCGTGCGCCCGGTGCGTGCGCTCTCGTACACCGCGCAGATGAGATCGACCGCCTTCTTGCCCTCGCGCCCGTCGACCTTCGGCACACGGTTCTGTTGCACGGCCTCGACGAAGTCCGCGAGCTGACGGCGGTGCCCTTCGTGGCTGATCGCCTTCGGGTCCGCCGACCCGCCGCTCGCCCCGACCCGCGCCGCGAACCGCCCCTTCACCATCCAGTCGTCCGGCGTTTCGGGCGTAAAGTCCCACTTCAGAACGTCGTCCTGCTCGATCACCGCCGAGCCCTTGTCGCCGTGGACCGCGACGGTCTTGGGGTAGCCGGGGTGGACGCTGGTGGTCGCCTGGATCACGCCCAGCGCCCCGCTCTTGAACCGGACAACCGCGACCGCCGTGTCCTCCACCTCGATCCGCTCGTGCGCGAGCGTGGCCGTGAGCCCGCTCACGTGCGTGGCGTCGCCCATCAGCCACAGCAGCAGGTCCACGTTGTGGATGGCCTGGTTCATCATCGCCCCGCCGCCGTCGAGCGCCTGCGTGCCCTTCCACCCGCCTTCGTCGTAGTAGGCCTGCGAGCGCCACCACTTGCAGGTCGTTTCGCCGAGGGTGAGGCGGCCGAACTTGCCGGCCTCCACCGCGGCCTTCAGGGCGCCGTTGGCGTCACCGAACCGCGACGGGAAGATGGTGCACAGTTTCACCCCGGCGCGGTCGCAGGCGTCGATGATCTCCTGGCACCGCGGGCCGGTAATTTCGAGCGGCTTCTCAACGACGACGTGCTTGCCCGCCGCAGCGGCGACGAGGGCGGGCTCGCGGTGCGCGCCGCTCGGGGTGGTGATGATGACCGCGTCCACGCCGGGCGCCTTCACCGCGTCTTCGACCGAGGTGAAAACGGGACACGGCGGCAGTTTGGTGTCCGCGATCAGCTTGTCCGCACTCGACCGGCTGCGGCTAACCAGCGCCGCGACGCGTGCCGTGGGGATCTCTTGCAGCGCGCGAACGTGGAACCGCGCGATCATTCCGCAACCGACGATCGCGAACCCGAGGGGCTGAGGCATGGCGTCTCCCGTGTGAGGTGCGGGAGATTGTAGCGGCCCCGGTTATTGATCGGTCAGCCCCAGCCCCGTGAGCGAAGGAGTCGATCGGCCGGGAGATCCGAACACGCCAACGTTGCCCCCGCCTGCTGACGCAGGCGGGGGCAACGTTGGCGTGACGAACTGGAAACTACTGGGTTCGGTCAGAGGCTGCTAAAACGGGAGCAAAAGCACAAAAAGTAGGAGCGTGAGCCGGTGCCCTTTCGACCCTCTCCCGCTCACTTCTTCGCAGCGAACGCGTACAGGAACTTGTCGCTGCGAACGTACAGCGTGTTGTGGGCGATCGCGGGCGTCGCGCGGACCGGTTCCGGCAACTTGACCGCGTGGACCACCTCGGGCTCGGTCTCATCCGCTGCCACCACCGCCACCGTGCCGTCGAGCGACGCGACGTAGAGGTGCCCGTTCGCCGCGACCGGTGAGGCGTAGTACCGCGCGCCGGCCTTGATGCGCTCGGCCTCGTACACCGGCTTACCGGTCTTCGCGTCCAGGCAGGTGAGCAGCGGGCCGTCCTTTAACAGGTAGAACTTGTCCCGGTACACGATCGGGCTCGGCACGTAGGGCAGGTGCTTCGTGTAGGTCCAGGCGAGTTCGCCCTTGCCGCCCGGTTTGAGCGCGACCGCGCGGTTCTCCCCGGAGGCGAGCACTTTCATGTTGATCGCCCACTCCTCGGGGGTGATCTTGCCGTCCTTGTTCGGGTCGTTGTTGTCGAAGAAGTTGCCGAACGCGGTCTTCTGCGCGCCCTCTTTCGTCAGGTAGCCGAGCTTCTCGTCCCCCGCCTGTTTCAGGATCTCGTCGAACGTCGGGAGCTTGAAGTCCGCGCCGCCCGGGGACCACCCCGCGTACACCAGCGTGTCCTTGTACGCCACCGGCGTGGTGCAGGCGACCGCCGCCATCCGGTTGATGGCCCACAGCTCCTTACCGGAGAGCAGGTCGTACCCGATCAGCGTCGTCATCCCGGGCACCACCAGCACCCGCTTGCCGCTGTCCGTCCAGACGAGCGGGGTGCTGTAGGCGCTCTGGTACTTGCGCTCGGCCTTCCACTTCTGCGACCCGGTCGCGAGGTCGATCGCGAACACCGCCGAGTCCTTCGACAGGTCGCGGGCCAGGAGCACGAGCCCGTCGGCGAGAACCGGCGAGGTGCCGCTGCCGAACTCGTTGTTGGTCACCGCGGTCGGCATGTCGTACCGCCACAGCTCCTTGCCTTCGAGGCTGTACGCGATGAGGCCGCACGAGCCGAAGTAGCTCACCACCGTTTTCCCGTCGCTGACCGGCGTGGACGCGGCCGGACTGCCCTCGGTCGGGTGGAACGGCTCGATCTTGGTCGCCTTCGCGTCGGCGCGCCACAGCTCCTTGCCGTCGGCGCAGGCGTAGCAGATGGTGAACAGCTTGTTGTTCTCGAACGCGGTCAGGATCAGCTTGTCGCCGATGACGACGGGCGACGACGCGCCCGGGGGCACCGCGACCTTCCACGCGAGGTTCTCTTTCGGCCCGAACTTGACCGGCGGCTTCTGGTCGTCCGCGACGCCCGAGCCGGACGGGCCGCGGAACTGCGGCCAGTCGGCGCCGAGCGCCGGCGCGGGGGCGAGAACGACCAGCAGGCCGAGCGCGAGGCGATTCATTCGGTATCTCGTAAAGGGTTGGGCGACACTCCGACACGTCGCGCGGCCCGCGCGTTCACACGCGGACCACGACCTCGTCCACCGGGAACCGGACCTTGGGGGCCTCTGCGTACTTGTCGTCGGGCGAGCGGTACCCGGCGGTGGCGATCACCACGGCCCCGAGCCCCTTTTCCTTGAGCCCGAGGATCTCGTCGTACTGGTCCGCCTGGAACCCCTCCATCGGGCACGCGTCCACGCCCACCAGCGCCGCGGCGGCGAGGAAGGTGCCGAGGGCGATGTAGCACTGCTTCGCGGCCCACTGGTGCGCCTGCTTGGCGTCCATCCCGGACAGGGCGCCGAGCATCATCTTCTTGTACGCGTCGAGGCTCTCGGGCGTCACCCCGCGGACCGCGGCGGACCGCGCGACGACTGCGTCCACGTCCGCGGGCGTCGGCGGCTTCTTGGCGGCAAACACGATGAGGTGCGATGCGTCCAGAATTTGCGACTGGTTGTACGACGCCGGGTGGAGCTTCTGGCGCACCGCCGGGTCTGTCACCACGACGAACTTCCACGGCTGCATACCGAGAGACGACGGCGACAGGGTCGCGGCGCGTTCGAGCTGCGACCACAGGTCCGGGGCGATCTTCTTTGCGGGGTCGAACTTCTTGGTGGCATACCGCCAACCGAGCTGGGTCAGAACGGTTTCGGGCGCAACGGTCGACATCGGGGGCTCCAAATCGAATCGGGGTCGAGAGCGGCCTCGCGGCCCTTGTTCACACGAGAGAGGTCTGTTCCCAGCACCACGCTGTAACGGGGCTTGCCCGCGCCATTCGCCCGCGCGACGAACGCGAGCCAACATCGGGGCCTCCGATCGAGGTGAGGTGTACCGCTTATAGCTAGCGACCGGGAGCCACCTTTCACGAGCTGGAAACCGTGTCGGGTGTGAAGATCCTGTGCGTGGCGAAATCGGTCGGTGGAGGGGGAGGACGACTCGCGGTCGGTTACAAGCGAGCAAATGGCTGTGCCGGACGCGCTCACCGCACGCGCCGCGGGGCCTACGCTTGCAAGATGGGCAGGTAGTGGTCGGACAACTGGAGCACGATCAGGCTCATCGCCGTCGCGTACACCGGTCCGAAGATTCGGTCGTCCCACGCACCGTCCCGGGCCCGCGCGAGGAGCTCGTCGCGCGCGGCCGGGGCCCACGCCGCCCAGTAGGTTCCGCCGGCGGTCCACATCGCCAGGGCCGCGTAGTAGTGGGCGTAGTAGTAGTACGCCGGGGGGAGTTCGCGGGACGTGAGCGACCGCCCGGGGCGGAACTGCTGCACGTACCGCAGCCCTCGCTCGACCTCCGGCCCGCTGTACGCCCCGGTGCTGAACAGCCCGACCAGCGCGGCGGCGCTGCGAGCGAACATGGACGTCTCGCCCGCGCCGGGGGTGTACGAGAACCCGCCGTCCGGCCGCTGGCACGCCCGAAGGAAACGCCCGGCCGCGTCGATCACCTCCTTGCGAACCAGCACCCCGGCGTTCCGCGCCGCCCGCAGCGCCAGGAGGTGCGCCACGGTGGCCGACGCGTCCGAGTACGGCGGGTGCGGGGTGTACCGCCACCCGCCGTCCGGGCACTGCGCCCGGACGGTGTACCCGACGGCCCGTTCGAGCGCCGCCCGCACCCGCCGCTGCCGTTCCGGGTCCGGCAGCGTGCCGGACAGTTCGCCCAGGAACAGACACCCGAAGCCGTGCGAGTACATGGCCCGCTGGTTCCACTCCTCGGTGACGGCCCGCGGGCCGCCGGGCGGCGTGAGGAACCCGCTGACCGGTCCGTCGGCGGCCGCGAGCAGGTAGTCAGCGGTGCGGGAAACGGTGCGGGCGTACCGGCCGCGGCCCGGGTGGTGCCCGCCGGCCAACAGGGCCAACCCCGCCAGGGCCGCGACTCCAACGGCCGTCGGGCCGGGCGGGCGCTCGGTGGCGAACCCGCCGTCCTCGCGCTGGGACCGGGCCAGAAAGGCCAGCCCGCTGTCGATCGCGGTTTGGGTCGCTGGTGTGACGAAGTCCACCGGTCCCTCGGGCGCGGGCGCCGGAGGCGGCCCGGCGTGCCCGGCCCGGAGGAGCGAGCCGGCGCCGCCGATGGCAGCGAGACGCAGGACGGAGCGGCGGGTGTATCGGGTCATGAGGAGGTCCGATCATCCGCGCGGGCAACCGCGCCGTCATGCGAGCCCGCAAGTGCGGCCGGGTACACGCCGGCCCTGGGGTGGCCGACCGCCCAGCCGGCGCACACGCCAGCGAGGGCGCCAGCCGCCGCCCCGAACCACAAGGTCGCTTTGAGCGCCAACTCCAGCCCGGCTCCTCCCCGCCACAGGAGCCAGCCGAGCGCGGCACCGCCGGTCGCGGCGGACGCCCCGCCCACCGCCGCAGCGAGGAACGAACTGGTGAGCACCGGCCGGCGGCGCCGGGACGCCCCGACGACAACCGGGCCGACGGCGCTGCCGACCCAGGCGCCGCTCACGGACCCGAAATACGCGGCCGCCGCGACCGGCGCCCACGGCTCGGACTTGAACCGAGACAGGCCCGTGTCCAACCCGCCGTAGCCGGCCGCCAGTGCCGCCAACCACAGCAGGGTGCCGATCGAGCACCACACCCAACCGAGGCCGACCCCAACAAAGCCCCGGCCGAGTCGTGTCGCTATCGTTACCCGGCGCGGAGCACGCTCGGCCGGTTCTGCAGTTCGCACGCGGGAGCCCTCAACAAATCGAACGGCCCGGCGGTCGTCGGGACGAAGGGGGCGACACCCGCACCGGCGAGACCCCTCTTGCAACGTGCCGCGTCTGGCTGGTCGAGATACAAGTCATACCAAATCCGATTGAAGAGTATCGGTGATTGGGAGCGCCACCCGCCGGCTGACACCGGCGGTTCGACCGCGGCTCGTCGAACCGCCGGTGTCAGCCGGCGGGTGCAACCGACGCACTGCCGAGTAGTTACTCTTCAAGCGGATTTGGTATCACCGGAAATGGTATCCGTTCCGCGCGCCGCGATGCGGAAAAATCTCTTCCGGTACGCGGGCCGCAAACCGAGCCACAACGGGGCTTCCGTACTCGGGATTTTTCCCCGGATCAGCAGCCGCTATAGACTGTACCACCGGCACTTTAAGCGCATTCATCACTCGGCGCCCGTACAGCTTACCGTTTCGCGATTGTCGGTTTTACAACTGCCCTGGATTCGTTAAACCCCCGCGGTTATACGCGCTTGATAGACGCGAAATAATCGCACCGGGGGAGTTGCGCCCGTGGCTGACGACGGTCCCGAACTGGTTGTCGAAACACAGCACCTGACCAAGATCTACCAGAACCGGCAGATCGCGCTCAACGACGTCTCGCTCACCATCGAGCCGGGGTGCGTCCTCGGCTTGCTCGGGCCGAACGGCGCCGGAAAGACCACCTTCCTGCGGCTCATCCTCGGGCTGCACCGCCCGACCGCGGGCTGGGCGAAGGTGTTCAAGCAGACGATGTCGCCCAACGCCGCCGACCTCCGCCGCCGCATCGGCTACATCCCCACCAACCCGCAGTTCCCGAAGGGCATGACGCCCATCGTGTACCTCGACTACATCGCGCGCCTCTTCGGGCTCCCCGCCGACGTGCGCAAGCCCAAGCTCGCGACCCTGATCCGCGCCGTCGACCTGCTCCCGCACTCGGGCGAGTCCATCGCCCACTTCACCCCGGGTATGACCGCGCGCCTCGCGGTCGCCGCGAGCCTCATCAACGAGCCGGACCTGCTCATCTGGGACGAACCCACCCACGGGCTCGACATCGAGGCCCGCCGGTCGATGCTGGAGCTCATCAAGTCGCTCGCCGCCGAGAAGACGCTCATCATCAGCAGCCACAACCTCAGCGACGTGGACGAGGTGTGCAACCACGCCTGCGTGCTGAACAAGGGGCAACTGATCTTCCACGGCAGCCTGCAAGACCTCAAGGGCCGCATCCGCAAGAACCACTACGAACTCGACCTCGACGGCGAGCAGAAGTCCATCACCAAGTGCGTGCAGGTGGTCCGCGGGATGAAGGACGTCACCCACGCGGCGCTGCGGTTCCGGCGGCTGGAGATCAAGCTCGGCGACGAGACGCCCAACGCGGCGGTGCTGGCCCAGGTGTTCCAGGCGCTCGCGGAGCACAAGATCACCCTGATCACGGTGCGCAGCGTCGGGATGCAGACCGAGCAGGCGTACCTCGATCTGGTGGAGAAGGAAGAGAGCCGCGGGTTCGCCCGGCTCTACAAGGACGTCGAAGCGGCGTAGGAGCAGCCGTCCCAGTTGTCACCGGCCGGAAGCCGACACGTGAACCTCGCACCCCACTGACTGCGACGAAGGTGAACCGGTGACGCATGGCAAAGGATAAAGGGCGAAAGAAGATGGACGCGTCGCCGCCGGTGGTCACGGTGCGGTTCAACAAGTTCCTGCCGTACTGGGCCGTGCTTCAGACGGACCTGAGGCAGACCGCGCGCAGTTGGGTGTACCGGCTGTGGGTGCTGATGACCGTGTTCGCCGCCGCCGGGCTGCTGCTGTACCGCGTCGGGCTGCACAAAGAGGCCGGCATGTTCCAGAGCGCCGCGGCGCAGACCGGCGACCTGTTCCGGCTGATGATCCTCGGCAGCCTCGCGCTGGTGGTGGTGCTGGCGGTGTCCAGCATCAGCTCCGAGCGCGGCACCGTGGCCGACTCGGTGCTGAGCCGCGGCATCAGCCGGTACCAGTACTTCCTGGCGAAGTGGCACGCCCGGCTCGTCGTGGTGACCCTCACGTTCGCGGCGCTCGCGGCCGGGGTGGTGGCCGCGTCGTACTTCCTCTTCAAGGACGACGCCCAGTCGGACCTGTCACCGGGCGGGGCCGCGGCCGCGGTGCTGGTCGTGTGCGCGCTGTTCGCGGTCATCGTGTCGTGGGGGGTGGCCATCGGCGCGCTCGCCAACAGCACCATGCTGGGCATCACGGTGTTCTGGCTGGTGCTGTACGGCGTCGGGTTCCTGCTCACGCTGATGCCGGAGCCGTGGCCGTCCCCGGATCGCCAACTGGCGCGGCTGAAGTTCATGCTCCAGGGGCAGTACAACCCGGCGACGCTGACGCAGTTCCTGACCGGCGCGTTCGTGCTGAGCGTGGCCGCCGCCGCCGCGGGCTTGCTCGGGTTCAGCAAGCGGGACGTGTAGGAGGGCGCTCAATGACGAACGAGGCCGAACTGAACGAGCTGCGCGAGCGCATCGGGCGATTGCGCATCAGCGAACAACTGCACCTGTTCGAGTTGCTATTGGTGAGACTATCGCCGCAAGTGCGACGAGGCGCGGGTTACCGTTCGTGCAGAACTGGACGCCCTGCGGGCGCAGGAATCAAGCCGCGAGGGGCCGAAACGTGCGGCGAGGGGAAATAGACTTCGTTGACCTCGGGCCAAATGGCGGCACGAGGTTAGTCGCCGGGATCACGTTTTGCCCTGAAAGTGTATCTCGACATCTTGTGGCGTTCACTTCCGCGCGTCGAGCGTAAAGAACATCTTCTGCCGTGCCGGCTTGCCCTTGTACATCACGCCCAAGTAGAGGCCCGGCTCGACCTCGCGGAGTTCGTCCCGCACGTCCGGCCACAGCTTCGAGCCCGAGTAGTCGAGAATCAGCGACGGCTGACCGTCGATCAGGCTTTCGCCCTGGTAAACGTCCGCCGGGATCGCCCGCCCGATGCCGAACACGCGGTTAATCATCGTGGCGTCGTCGCGGAAGATTTTGCCCTGCCACACGAGCCGCGTCGCGCGGGCGTTCGTTGCGGTGAGCCGCCCCCCTGGGTTTTTGATCGCTCGTCCCGGAACGAACCCGCTCGGCATCGACGCCGGCGGCGCGCCCAGGTACAGGGCCTCCAGGTCGGTCTTCGACATCCGCACAAGGTCGTGCATTTCGAGCCGGGGGGCACTCGGCGCGCCGTCACCGGCAGTCGCCACCGGCACCGATGCCAGCAAACCCGCAAGAATCGCCAAAGTCGCGAAGCCCGGCACGGCCGCCCGGCGCAGTAGGTGCGTCATCGTATAGCTCCCGTCTTCCCAAACTGGATGCGATAACGGGATCGGCACCCCTTGCGTGGGTTGTCCAGTTTGCCGGCGCGATCGGAACGCGGGCGGAAGAGCTGGGGCCGCGGAGCCCGCGCGATCGCGCGAACCGGAATCGAGCGATGCTCAAAGGCACGGAGCAAACAACGGGGCAGAGGTGTTGTTAAGAGCGCGTGGCGAAATGGACGGATGCGGCTTCGTCGGCCCTCGCGGGCCTCGGAGGTCACGAAGAGCGCTTTTGGCAGGATTACAGGATAGACGAGATGAAGGCCGGTTGGATCGACATCCTGTATATCCTGTTGATCATGTCGAAATCGTCTTGGCCTCTCCGCCGAACTTTGGTGATGCCAGCCCTTGCCTCGGGCTGGCCGTGGCACCTGGAGTGGGGGTGTGCATCCAGTCGCGCGTTCAAATGCTTGGAATGAGGCTGTGGTGCGAGCGAGGAACCGTATTGTCCCTCGCTCACACCGCAATTCTGGCCTCAGCTACTCCTTCTTGTCGTCCTTCTTCTCCGGCACCCATGCCTCTTGCGGCGGGCGCTTGCGGTGGTGCCCGGTGGCGTCCTGGTACGCTTTCGCCAATGTCAGCAGCGCGCCCTCGCCGAACAGCTTTCCGGTGAACGTGAGCGCCGTCGGCGCGCCCGTCTTCGTGAACCCGTTCGGCAAGCAGACGGTCGGGTGGCCGGTCAGGTTCGTGAGCGCGAGGTCGTTACCGTTGACGTACAGGTCCACCTTCCCGAACACCTGGGTCATCTCGCGCATCAAAAGGGTGCGGGCGCGCTGGGCGCGCAAGTAGTCCACCGCCGACACGAAGCGGCCGCGGCGGAAGGTGTTGGGCCACAGCCCGATGTTCTCCTTCACCCCCTCCCGGGTGAGGTCGTCGAACGCCGCCGCCGACTCCACGTCCAGAATCATGCTCATGAGCGCGCCGGCCGGTCCGGCCGGGAGCGTGATCGGCACGAGCTTCACACCAAGGTCGGCGAGCACCTTCCGGTCGTCGTCCGCCAGACCGCCGAACCGCCCCTCGACGAACCCGACTCGCAACTCCTTCAGGTCCGCCTTCACGGGCCAGTCGAACGGCCGGTCCTGGGCGGTCGCGTCCTTGCCGTCGAACCCGTGAATCGCGCCCAATACCAGGGCGCAGTCTTCAGCGCTGCGGCACATCGGGCCGACCTTATCGAGCGACCAGCACAGCGCCATGCACCCGTGCCGGCTGACGCGCCCGAACGTGGGCCGCAGCCCCGTCACTCCGCACCGCGTGGACGGTGACACGATGCTGCCGTGGGTCTCGCTCCCGAGGCCGAACCCGACCAGCCCGGCCGCGACCGCCGACGCCGTGCCCGCCGACGACCCGCTGCTCCCCTGCTTGATGTTCCACGGGTTCCGCGTGGTGCCGCCGAACCACACGTCGCCCCACGCCAGCGCGCCGAGGGTGGTTTTGCACGCGAGCACCGCGCCGGCGGAGTCCAGCCGGGCCGCGACGGTCGCCTTTTCCTCGAACGTCTGGTCCTTGAAGTGCCCCGCGCCCCATGTGGTCGGGTGTCCCGGGTACGCGATCAGGTCTTTCGCGGCCCACGGGATGCCGTGCAGCGGTCCGCGGTACTTCCCGGCGGCGATCTCCTTGTCGGCCTCGGCCGCCTGCCGGAGCGCCACCTCCTCGGTCAGCGAAACCACGCACAGCAGGGCCGGGTCGTACTTCTTGAGCCGGGCGAGGTAGAGCTTGGTCAGTTCGGTCGACGAGACGAACTTGTGTCGCACCTGTAAGGCGAGGTCGGCGAGCGGGGCGAACGCGAGGTCGTCGCCGTAGAGCTTATTCACGCCCTCCGGTTTGCGGCTCAGTTCCACCGCCCCGCGGCCGCCCTTCGAAGGCGGCTCTCCCGGCGCGGCGGCGAAGTGGACCGCCGGCCCGACGGCGTTGCTGATCGGAAGCTTGTTCAGCGCGGCGACGCTTCGGAGCGTGTTCGTGAGCGCCGCCGCGACGGCCTTCCGCTCCGGCTCGGTGAGCGTGATGCCGGCGACCCACTCGGCGGACTGCACCATTTCCGGCGTCACCGCCTCGACCTTCGACTGCGCCGCCGCGGCGACCGCCGCGCGCTGGAAGGTGGTTCCCCCGACCCCGACGGCCGCCACCGCGGCGAACAGCTCCCGGCGCGAAACTTCAGCAGGCATGTCATCGTCCCGTGGACCGGTTTCGGAGAAGTGAGTTCGGCACGCGGAGCAATTCTACCGGGTCGGACGGTTCGGTTCAGGCCCGGCGAAAATCCGCCGCCGAATCGACGATCATTAACCGGGAGTGCGCCCCTCTCCGTTCGCGAGCCCGATTCCCGTGCGAACCATTAGCGAATTGACCGAACGATCACGGGCCGGGGGCCGGTTGGCCGTAATGACGAACTCATCCGAAGAGAGCTGGACCACCGCGACCAACCCGCGGCACCTGCTGCGCCTCTCGCGGGTCCAGCCGAACGGGGGGCGCAAGTACCTGCTCCTGACGTGCGCGGCGGTGCGGCACATGGTGCCGGGGCCGCGCACCGACCTCGGCGAGCGCGTCCTCGCGGCGCTCGAGCAGTTCGCCTTCCGGCCGCCGGCGAACAGCGAGGAGACGCACCTGTGGCGCGAGGTGGTCCGGGCGCACGCCCCCGAGATCCCCGATCCGCTCCCGTTCGACTGGAGCTTCGGCGTGGACAGCGCGTGGGCGCGGCTGTTCGCGCACCGGCTCAGCGCGATGGCGCAGGTCCACACGGAAGAGGTGAAGCGGGTCTTCGACATCGGGGCCGCGTCGGTGCGGTCCGGCGCGCGCCAGGAGGCGTACCAGGAGGCGCAGGTGCTGGCCGCGCGGATCACCCTGGGCTCGCCCGCGGCGCCCGTGGGGTGGTTCGCGCAAATGCTGCGCCAGGTGAACCTGCCGGACGCCAAGAGCCGGCTCGACGGGGTGCGGTTCCGTGAAGAGATTATCGCCCGGCTGCCCGAGGGAAAGCGGGAGCGCGTCGGGACCGAGTGGCCGAGCGGGGCGGGCGGCTTCTCGCCCTGGCAGCGGGGGCTCACGTACCTGACGGCCGACCGCGAGGCGCTGCGGTCCGCGGAGGCCGACCGCAGCGCGTGCGAGCTGATCCGCGAGGTGTTCGGCAACCCGTTCAGCCCGCCCAGGATCGACCCGGCGTGGCTCGACTGGAACCACGGGGCGGTGCCGTCGATCGCCAACCAGATCGCCACGACCGGGGACTTTTCGGCCCTGCCGATCCTGGCCGACGCGCTCGAGGAGGCGGGGTGCCAGGACGAGCACCTGCTCGCGCACTGCCGCGGGCCGCACCTCCACATTCCGGGGTGCTGGGCGCTCGACGCCGTGACCGGGTGGTGAGGCTCAAAGCTCCCCCGCAACCACCTCACCGGCGGCACGGGTGCTGAGCGCCGCGAACGTCGCCAGCGGCACCGAATCGCGCACGAACTGCACGTGCCCGTCCGCGAACACCACGTTCGCCCCGCCCGAGTGGAACGCGAACGGCTCGTTGTCGTTCTTGCGGTTCATTACCGAGGTGCACCCGCCCGCCGGCCCGCACCCCTCGGCCGAACCGTCGGCCGTCGCGCCGTCGAAGCTGAACGGCCCCTCGCTGTCCGCCCACCCGATGCCCTGGTCGTTGCTCAGGTCCGCGCGGGCGGTGCGGTTGCGGTACACCCGCGGGCGCCCCGCGGCCTCGACCAGCATGATTGTCGTCGAGGTGCCGTCGGTCACGTCGGTGACCCGCACCCGCGAGTTCCGGTGCAGCACCGCGAACCGGTTGTTGGCGTCGTAGAGCGCGGCCGGTAGGTGCGGGTTGACCGCCGACGGCTGCACCCCCATCAGCGCCTCGTAGTCGGTCGGGGCCAGCGGGTTGGCGAACGTCATGGCCGGGCGCGGGGCCTTCGCCACCGCGCTGAGCACCTCCGCCCGACCGGGCACCGACGGGCACTGGAACACCTTCACCGGCACCGCGGCGGCGGTCGGGTTCGTGCCCTCCCACCAGTTCGAGCCGAAGTCGTACAGCTTTTGCAGGTTCCCCTGTTCGATGTACGGGAGCGTGAGCGGGCGCCAGCCGACGTACTTGCCGCTCGGGTTCCCGGGGCCGCTGGTCGTCCACCCGGACGCCGGGAAGGCGTCGCTCGCGTCGTGGAAGTTGTGCAGCGCCAGCCCGAGCTGCTTGAGGTTGTTCTGGCAGCTCATGCGGGCCGCCGCCTCGCGCACCTTCTGCACGGCGGGCAGCAGCAGCCCGATCAGGATCGCGATGATGGCGATCACCACCAACAGCTCGATCAGGGTGAAAGCGGAGCGGGCCGACAACGGTGGGGTGCTTTTCATCCCGCCATTGTCAGCCCGTTGGCACTTCGTCGGCAAGCGAAAAGGCGGGTCGTTTCGCCGGCCCGCGGTTAATTCGGTCCGGATGTGCGGCCTCAGGTGTACCGCTTCTTGATGCTCGGGATCAGGTACTCGCCGAACGCGGAGGCGAACCCGTACACCGGCCGGTGCCCCCAGTCGCTGCGGGCGGCGGAGTCGTCCACGTCCGCGGGCCACGAGTCCACGATCCCCTGGCGCTTCTCGTCCACCTGCGTGGTGATCTGCGCCCGCGGGAACGCGGCCCGCACCACCTGCTCGATCTCGGCGGCGCTGGGGGCGAACGCGCCGATGTTGTACACGGTGCGGGTGAGGCGCGCCCGCGGGGCCTCCATCAGACGGAAGATCGCGTCCACGGCGTCGGGCATCGCCATGAACGGGATGCGGGTGTCCGGCCGCACGAAGCACGCGTACGGCTGCCCGGCGGCGGCGGCGTGGATCATCTCGGGGGCGTAGTCGCTGGTGCCGCCGCTGGGGACCGTTTCCGCCGAGATCAGCCCCGGGAACCGGATGCACCGGAAGTCCACCTTGCCGCTCATGACCTCGGCCGCGAGCTGCTTGTAGTGCCGCGCGTAGTACCGGCCCAGGTGCTCGCAGTACAGCTTGTTCGCGCCGTACATGGTGGTGGGCACGTTGTAGTCGTCTTCCTTCAGCCGGCCGGCGCGGGCCTTCGCGCCGAGGTCCGGGAGCCCGAACGCCGCGATGCTCGACGGGTAGAAGAACGCGACCGGGCGGCCGTGGCTCTCGCCCTGCTTCTGGGCGAACTCCAGGAGGTTGAGCGTCCCCTCCACGTTCACCTTGTGCGCCAGGGCGGGGCTGAACTCGCTCCGCGTGGAGAGCAGCGCCGCGAGGTGGTACACGTGGTCCACCTCGTACTGCGCCAGCAGCCCGTCGAGCAGCGCGGGGTCGAGGATCGACCCGGACACCGCCTGCCGGACCAGCTTCGCCGACTCGGGCGGGAGCGGGTTCAGGTCCAGGGTGACGATGGGCCGCTCGGGGTCGGTGCGGGACAGGCGCGAGATCAGCGCGTGCCCGATCTCGCCCGACGCGCCGGTGATGAGGACAGAAGGTTTGCGTGACATGAAGCGTGTTATACGCCCCCGCCGACCGGCGACAGCGGGCCGCGCCCGGGTGTGCGCGTTTCGGGCTACTTCTGGGCGGCGAGGTGCTCGGCCAGGGCCTGAATCTGCGCCTCGGTAAGCGTCCCCTCGAACGCGGGCATGAGCCGCGCGTCGGGCCGCACGCTCTTGGGGTTGCGGATGTAGTCGGCGAGCCACTTCGCGTCGTGCTCCCGGCCGGTCTTCGAGATGTCGGGGCCGCGCGAGCCGCCGATCCCGGGGCCGCCCGGCTGCCCGGCGCGGGCGTGGCACTTCGCGCAGTGCTGGTCGTACAGCGCCTGCGGAGAGGTCTCGTTGGGATCGGCCTTCGGCCCGCCGCAGCCGAGCAGGGCGTGGGCCGAGACGAACACCAGGTACGCGGCGAGACACCGACGGAACATGCGCGGTCCCTGTGCGCGGAGTGAATGTGGTGCCGTTAGTGTAGCAACGGGGGAACGGTCAGAGTTGCTGCCGCCTGTTCCGGCGCCGCTCACAATCCCCGATCCGTATTTCCCGCCGTCAGGGCTGTCGGGTAGCGTTTGAACTGGTTCCGTCCCGGTCCCTTGCGGAGGTTTGCCGATGTGCGCACTACCGACCCTGGCGCTCGTTACCCTGTTCGAGTTGGTGGGGGCGTCCCCTCAACAGCCCCCGCAGCAACTCGGCGCCGACATCCGCAGCCGGCTGCTCGATAGCCACCGACAGCTCCTCGCGTCCACCGAGAAGACGCGGAAGGCGCTTGAGCGTCGCGCCGATGCGGGTTGGAGCCGCCAGATCGCTCGATACCGCGGCTATGAGGCCGAACTGAAGCGGCAGATCGCGGCCCTGGAGGAGGGCCAGCTTCCGACCGACGCGCCACCGGCAGCCGGGCCAGTACCCGCGAGGCCGAAGCCGCCGGTCTGTGACTAACGTTCGTGGCGTCGATAACCGGATAATGAAGTGGCCCGCGGGGTTTTAACCCCGCGGGCCACTTCGTTTCACTCACTCTTGCTTACTTGATGAACAGCATCTCGCGGTAGGTCGGGAGCGGCCACAGGTCGTCGGCGACCATCGTTTCGAGCTTGTCGCCCAGCTCGCGCAGCGCCACCATCTTCGGCAGCACGGTGTCGCGCACCGCCTTCGCGTGGTCGTACGGGTCGCCGGCGTGCTCGTGGCCCGCCGCGTGCGCCAGCGCCGCGGTCGCCTTCTGGAACTCGCCGGTCGTGGTGACCAGCTCCTTCAGGTGGTCGAGCTGCGCCGCCGGGTCCACGCCGGCCGCCTTGGTCGCGTTCACCGCCGCCGCCACCTCGGCCTGGTACCGCAGCGCCGCCGGCAGGATCATCGTCTTGGCCATGTTCACCATCGTGTTGGCCTCGATGGTGATCTCCTTGACGTACTTCTCGCTGAAGATGTTGTACCGGCTGGTCAGCTCGCGCTCGGTGAACACCTTGTACTTGGTGAACAGCTCCACCGAGTCCTTGCGGACGATCACCGGCAGCGCGTCCACGGTGTTCTTCAGGTTCGGCAGCCCGCGGCGCTCGGCCTCCTTGTGCCACTCCTCGCTGTACCCGTCGCCGTTGAAGACGACCTTCTTGGACTCCTTCAGGATGCTCGGGAGCAGGTTCTGGATCGCGGCGTTGAGCGGGGTGCCGCCCTTCACCGCCGCCTCAAGCTGGGTGGCGACGAAGTCGAGCGACTCGGCCACGATCGTGTTCAGCACCGTGTTCGGCCCGCCGATGCTGAAGCTCGATCCCACGGCGCGGAACTCGAACTTGTTGCCGGTGAAGGCGAACGGGCTGGTGCGGTTGCGGTCCCCGGCGTCGCGCGGCAGCTTCGGCAGCACGCTGACCCCCACCTCCATGAACCCGCCCGGCAGGGTCTTCTCGGGCTTGCCCTTTTCGAGCTGGTCCATGATGTCCTGGAGCTGGTCGCCCAGGAAGATCGAGATGATGGCCGGCGGGGCCTCGTTGGCGCCCAGGCGGTGGTCGTTGCCCGCACTGGCGACCGTGACGCGGAGCAGCTCGGGGTACTTGGCGACGGCGCGGATCACCGCGACGCAGAACACCAGGAACTGCGCGTTGTCGTGCGGGGTCTGGCCCGGCTCGAGCAGGTTCTCGCCCAGGTCGGTGGACATGGACCAGTTGTTGTGCTTGCCCGACCCGTTGATGCCGGCGAACGGCTTCTCGTGCAGCAGGCACACGAGGCCGTACTTCTCGGCGGTGCGCCGCATCACGTCCATCGTGAGCTGGTTGTGGTCGGTCGCGAGGTTCGAGTCCTCGAAGATCGGGGCGATCTCGTACTGGCTCGGGGCCACCTCGTTGTGCCGGGTCTTCACCGGGATGCCGAGCTTGAACATCTCGGCCTCGCACTCGGCCATGCACGCGATGACCCGCTCCGGGATGGTGCCGAAGTACTGGTCCTCGAGCTCCTGGCCCTTCGGCGGCTTGGCGCCGAACAGGGTGCGGCCGCAGTTCAGCAGGTCCGGGCGGGCGAACAGGAAGTTCTTGTCGATGAGGAAGTATTCCTGCTCCGGGCCGACGGTGGTGAACACCTTCTTGGCCTCGGCGTTGCCGAACAGCTTCACGATGCGGAGCGCCTGGTGGCTCAGGGCCTCCATGCTGCGGAGCAGCGGGGTCTTCTTGTCGAGCGCCTCACCGGTCCACGACACGAACACGGTCGGGATGACGAGGGTGGCGCCGTTCGGGGTCTCGCGGATGTACGCCGGCGAGGTCGGGTCCCACCCGGTGTACCCGCGGGCCTCGAACGTGGCGCGGATGCCGCCGCTCGGGAAGCTGCTCGCGTCCGGCTCGCCCTTCACCAGCTCCTTGCCGCTGAACTCGGACACCGCGCTGCCGGTGCCGGTCGGGGCCAGGAAGCTGTCGTGCTTCTCGGCGGTCAGCCCGGTCATGGGCTGGAACAGGTGGGTGAAGTGGGTGGCGCCGTGCTCGATGGCCCAGTCCTTCATAGCGCTGGCGACGGCGTCGGCGACGGCCGGGTCGGTGAGCTGCGCGCCCTGCTTGATGGTCTTCTGGAGGGCCTTGAACACCGGCTTCGGGAGCCGCTGCTTCTGCACCTCCTCGCTGAACACCAGCGTGCCGAACAGCTCCTTCAGGTGCGCGGTGCGGAAGTCGATCTGGTTCAGGTCGTATTCGGTCGTCGCGATGGCTTGAATCGCGGCCTGACGGGGGTTCGACATCGGGAGGAGACTCCTGTTCCGCGCCGCGCCGCGGCGCAACTCAGTAAAGGTGGTGGACAGCACGCAACGGGCGCCCTGTGGGCCGATTTCGGGCCGCGCGGTTGGGCTGGTCGGGGAGAGGTTACTCAGGTTATAAGCGTGATGAGAGTTGCGGCAAGAAGCAAGTTCCGCGCCGGCGGGCGAATGCGGCGTCAGGAGGACACACCATGCGGACCATCGCGGTCATCAATCAGAAGGGCGGGGTCGGGAAGACGACAACCACCGCGAACCTCGCGGCGGCGCTGGCGCTGGCGGGCAAGCGGGTGTGCGTGATCGACCTGGACCCGCAGGCGCACGCCAGCACCCACCTCGGGGCCGAGCCGGACGGCACGCTGCCGTCCCTGTACGACGTGCTGGTGTCCAACAAGCCGGTCGCCGAGGTGCGCCGCACGGTGGGCGACAACCTGAGCCTGATCCCGTCGGACATCAACCTGGCGGCGGCCGAGGTGGAACTCGCGGGCATCGTGGGCCGCGAGGTGATCCTCCGCGAGGCCCTGGCGGCGGACGCGACCGCGTTCGATTACGTGCTGATGGACTGCGGCCCGTCGCTGGGGGTGCTGACGCTCAACGCGCTGGCCGCCGCGGACGAGGTGTTCATCCCGCTCCAGCCGCACTTCCTCGCGCTGCACGGGCTGAGCAAGCTGCTCGAAACGACGGCGCTCGTGGCCCGGCGCATCAACCCCAAGCTCACGGTCACCGGGGTCGTGGTGTGCCTCTACGACGCTGCCACCAAACTCGCTCAGGAGGTGGTCACGGACCTGACCACGTTCCTGGCGCAGAGCCGCGGGGCGAACGTGCCGTGGGCGAACGCCAAGGTGTTCGGCACGAGGATCCGGCGCAACATCAAACTGGCGGAGTGCCCGAGCTTCGGCAAGAGCGTGTTCGCCTACGCGCCGAAGAGCAGCGGTGCGACCGACTACGCCGCCCTCGCGAACGAGGTGATGGGCGTGGCGGCTCCGGTGGTGGTGGGGCCGCTGAAGCTGACGGTCGAAGTGCCGGTGGTCGCGGCTCCGGCGGCTGAATCGGCAGCGGTCGCGGTGCCGGTACTCGAAACGCCGGTGCTCGATGTGCCAGTTCGCCAAACGACCGTCGAGGTGCCGGAGCCTGCGGTGGCGTGATACCGCGTCTGGAATGGGCATGTAAACGAGAGCCGGCCCGGACAGGCAAACCTGTCCGGGCCGGCTCTCGTTCACACACGTGTTGCGATCATTTACCGCCCGGTCGCGGCTACCCGTTCTCGTCTTTGTGGCACAGGCATTCCTCAAGGAGTTGCCGCGGCGGTTGAGTGGTGCGTGAAACAGCGCACCAGTGGTTTGCGCTCGCTGCCGATGGGCGCAGCCTGCCGGTGCCGCGAAATCGGTACAGCACCGCCGATGCCGTCGCGGTTACGGCCTTTGGTTACCGCTCATCGTCATCACGGGGGCGGGACGTCTTCCCGCCCGCCAACGGTTGCCAACGCCTCCAGTACCTCCGGAGCGGTCGCGCTGGTGAGCGACCGCACTGACGTGTCGGCAAACGCCACGGTGCAGGTGTGCAACCGCTCGCCGACCAGCACAGGGCCGCCGTTGTGGAACCCGCCGAACGGCCGCCCGGGGCCGATGTACGGCGCCGTTCCGGGCTCGAACCCGCGCACGGTCGCGCGCCCGCCGAAGGCCCAGTGCCCGGGCTCGTTCGCGGTTTCGATGAGGAGCAGCGTGTTTGATGTGCCGTCGGGGAAGCCGTCCTTCAGCGAGGTGCGCCGGTCGTAGCCGAACACGCCCGCTCGTGGGTGTTTCAGAGGCAGTTCGGCTGCATCAGTCCCAATGCCCGCGACGCCAACGTAGTGCGTGATTGGAGTCGGCGATTTCCAACGGGACGTGTTGTGGTCGTACTCGCCAGACGACGGGCACACCAAGTTACGGAAGCGGTTGCTGGCGGCCCCTTCGTTGACCGGATCGTCGGCCCCACGCATCAGGTCGAATTTGTTGTACGCCCGACCTTGTTCGGCGTAAGGCAACACTTCCACCAACCAACTCAATCGCCGCTCTGGCGGGAGAGCCGGGTTCTGCACCGTCCCGGTCAGAAAAACAGTAGTGCGATCATCCCACGGCGCGTCCGGACCGCGATAGTGTGCATCGGCGTGGGTGTGCAGTATCGTGGCCCACCACTTGAAGTTGCTTTGGCAGGTCATCCGCGCCGCTGCTTCCCGCACCTTCTGAACGGCCGGGAACAGCAACCCGACGCACGTCAGTACGCACAGGGCCGCGACAACGACCAGCACCCGATTGCGTGACACGTCGCGGCCCTCGCGGGGTTACTTGCGGCTCTTCGGGTGGTGGAACGCGATCCACCCGCCGTTCTGCTTGCTGCTCTCCACGCACTTCGTGATGAACAGCATACCCTCCACGCCGTCGTAGACGTTCGGGTAAACCGTGTTCACGGTCTCGAACGACTCCCCCGCGGCGCGCTTCACCATCGCGTCGTAGGCGGTGCCGTAGACGTTCGCGAACGCCTCGAAGAACGCCTCGGGGTGGCCGCTCGGCAGGCGCACGCTCGCGCCGTGCGCGGCGCCAAGGTACGGGCCGCCGTTGCGGGTGTACAGCTTGTGCGGCTCGCCGTTCTTGCGCACGAGCAGCTTGTTCGGCTCCTCCTGGTGCCACTCGATCGCGCCCTTCGTGCCGTCCACCTCGATGAAGAGGTCGTTCTCGCGGCCGTGCGAGATCTGGCTGGCGGTGACGGTCGCCAGCGCGCCGTTCTCGAACCGGACCAGCGCGACGCCGTAGTCGTCGAGGGCGCGGCCGTCGGCGAAGATCTTCAGGCTGCACGAGATCTCGGTCGGCAGCAGCCCGGTGATGAACCGGCCGAGGTTGTAGGCGTGGGTGCCGATGTCGCCGAAGCACCCGGCGATCCCGCTCTTGCTGGGGTCGGTGCGCCAGGCCGCCTGCTTCTGCCCGCCCGTCTCCAGTCGGTCGCGGAGCCAGCCCTGGATGTAGTTCGAGCGGATCGCGTTGATCTCGCCGAGTTCGCCGTTGAGTACCATCTCGCGGGCCTGCCGCACCAGCGGGTAGCCGGTGTAGTTGTGCGTCACCGCGAACACCACGCCGGACTTCTCAACCACCTTCAGCAGCTCTTCCGCTTGGGCCAGGTCGAACGTGAGGGGCTTGTCGCAGATGACGTTGAACCCGGCTTCGGTGAAGGTCTTGGCGATCTCGAAGTGGGTGTGGTTCGGCGTCGCGACGGAAACGAAATCGACCTTGTCGGCCCGCTTGGCTTCGGCCTCGGCCATCTCCTTGTAAGAGGTGTAAGCGCGTTCGGCGGGGATGTCGTAATCGCTCGCGGACGCCTTCGCGCGGGCCGCGTCGCTGGACAGCGCGCCGGCGACGAGCGCCGCGCGGTTGTCGAGCACGGCCGCGGTGGCGTGGACGCGGCCGATGAAGGAGCCCTGCCCGCCGCCGATGAGGCCCATGCGGAGCTTGCGGTTGAGTGATCCGTTGGTCGGCACGTGAGGAACTCCGGAAGAGGGAGGCGGGGTTCGATGCGTGCCGGAGATTGTAAGGACGGCGTGCGCGCCGTCAGCCCCCCGATTCGGTCCACATGACAGCGCCCAGCGCCAGAGCGACGGCGCCAACGCCCCCGACGGCCGCGCCGGTCTGCCCGGCAAGCAGGTACCCGACGGCGCCGCAGGCAAGCACGAACGGAAACACGAACACAAACGGAATGACTGCCAGCCCCAGCCCGCCGGTATCAGAGACGCCTTCCGAGATCTGCCGCGTGAGCGCACGTTGCGTTTGCGGCGGAGACGGGGCGGTGTTCGGTTTCGGCGTGTCGCCTTGCGCGGTTCCGCACTGCGGGCAGACCGCGACGCGGTTCTCGATCGGCGCTCGGCACTGGCGGCACGGTCGCATTGTGCCCTTAACTCCTGTCCCCTGGCTTTCGCCAGCTCTTCACGCAGCCTGGCCAGTTCCGCCTCGGCCGTTTGCCGCACCTGTCGTTCGGCGCTCAGTTGCCGCTGGGCGTCGTCGCGCTGCTGGAGCGCGGCGTCTCGTTCTTTTAGCAGGTCGCCCGGAAGCGGGAGCAACTCGCCGCGGAACCAGTACCGCACCCACCGCCCGAGTTGCCCGACTTCGAGTTCCAGTTCCGGGATCGGGCACCGGCCGAGTGCGTTCGGCACCACGGATGTGTAGCCCTTCTCGCCCAGCCGGAACAGCGTAAACTCGTCCGCGTCCGGGTAGAACAGCAAATAGTACGGAACCTTCAGCTCCTGTTCGTACTTCGCGTAGCTCGTTTCCTCGTCCTTGCGGGCGCTCGCCTTCGATACGTATTCCAGCACCAGAAACGGTCCCACCGGTTGCAGCGGAGTGTTGTAGCTGTCGCCCGGTGCGAGTGGGTACGGGTGAATGAAGAGTGCGTTATCCGGTTTGATTTGACCCGGCTCGTTCGTTCCGCTTTGCGGGAACTGAATCAGCAAGTTCGTGAACGGCTGCACATCGCTCCGGACGCCACGCACAACTTCCAACGGCCAGCGCGTGATATCGCGTTGCTCAGCGTGGGCCGGTACGACGTCGTCGTGGCACCGGCGTTCCGCGAACCGGTACGCGGCGGCGGCATATCGGTAAGCGAGTTCGAGTCGCGCGGTACCGATAAGCATGGGCTCCTCCTGCGTATGCGCAACAGCGTATCTGTTGCTGCACAGCCGCGGAAGGTCGAACGGTCACACCACGCCCTTGTCGCGCAACGTGCGAACGGCGTCGGCGCCGAGGCCCAGCAACTCGGCGAGTATCGCGTCCGTTTGGGCGCCGAGGCGCGGCGGCATCGTCGGTTCGGGCGCGGCGGCGCCGTGGACGTGCAGCGGTGAGCCGATCAGGTCCACCGGGTTGCCCGCCGGGTCGCGCACCGTGAGCTTCATCCCCCGGGCCAGCATTTGCGGATCGGCGAACACGTCGGCGTAGGTGCGCACCACCGCGTGCGGGACGTTCGCTTTCGTCAGGCGCGTTTCCCACTCAGCGGTGCCCAGCCGTTTCATCAGGGCTTCTACCATCGGGACCACCTCGGCGCGGCGCTCCACCCGCTGCCGGTTGGTCGCGAACGCGGGGGCGCTGCCGAGTTCCGGCGTGCCCGCCGCGGCGCAGAACGCGCGCCACTGCGAATCGTTGCCGACGTTGAGCACCAGCCAGCCGTCGGCTGTGGCGAACAGTTGGTACGGGACGATCTGAAGGTGCGCGTTCCCCTGCCGGGACGGCACGGTGCCGCCGGTCAGGTACGCCTGCGCTACGTTCACCTGCGCCGCGAGCGCGCAGTCGGCGAGCGCGAGGTCGATCGCGTACCCGTGACCGCTCCGGGACCGCGCGTGCAGCGCCGCGAGCACCGCGTTCGCGGCGTAGAGGCCGGTCAGGATGTCCACGACCGCCACACCCACCTTGTAAGGCGGCCCCTCGGCGGGTCCGGTGATGCTCATCAGGCCCGACAGCGCCTGAACCGCGAAGTCGTACCCCGGGGCGTCTTTGAGCGGTCCGGTGCGGCCGAAGCCCGAGATCGAGCACGCGATCAGCCGCGGGTGCTTCGCAAGCAGCGCGTCCGGCGTCAGCCCGAGCTTGTCCGCGCTGTCGGTGCGAAAGTTCTCCAGCAGTACGTCGCTTTTCGCGAGCAGTTGGTGAAACAGTTCGCCGCCTTCGGCGCTCGCAATGTCGAGCGTGAGCGACCGCTTCCCGCGGTTGCACGACAGGAAGTACGCCGACAGGTCGCCGAACCCGGGCACGTAGGGCGGCCCCCACCCGCGGGTGTCGTCGCCCTGGCCGGGGCGCTCGAGCTTGATGACCTCGGCGCCGAGGTCGGCGAGCAGTTGGCCGCAGAACGGCCCCGCCAGCACGCGGGCCGCGTCGAGGACGCGCACACCGTGCAGCGGCGGCACCGGGTCCGTCGGGAATGGCAGCATGGGAACCTCCGTGCCCGAAATTCTATGCCGCGTCGCGACGTGACACGCCCGGGGCGGCGCGTTAAACTGCGCGCGCCCTCCAACTCTCCCGAGGGGCCACTCGATGAACGCGCGCCGCGCGCCGGTCGCGGTCGTACTTCCCGCACACGGGGTCTACGTGTGGGAGACGCAGCACGACCACGGGTTCGTGATGGAGCCCGAGAGCCACCCGTTCGCCGAACTCTTCTACGCCCTCGACGGCCGCGGGACGTTCGTTCTCGCCGGGCGCGGGCACGCGTGCGGCCCCGGCGACGTGGTCGTCGTGCCGCCGGGCGTGGTCCACCAGATCGCGGACCGCGACGCGCCGCTCACCCTGTACGGCATCGGCGTTTCCGCCGAACTGCTGGCGTGCGACCCCGAACTGCAACTCAACGAGCGGGCCGGCGTCGTGCCCGGCTCGCGGGTGCTGGCCGCCCGCGTCCGCGCCGGGCTGCGCCAGATGTTCCACGAGCAGACCGACACGCTGCCCGGCGGGCGCGCGAAGATGGTCGGGCTGGCCCTGCAACTGGTGGCGCTGGTCGCCCGGTCCGCGCCCCGGCCCGCCGCGGGCGCCCCCCGCCGCGAGACCGGGCGCGAGGCGGTCGAGCGGTTCCGCTCCGACCTCGACCGCCGGTTCTACGAGCCGCCGCGGCTCGACCGGGCCGCCGCCGAGTTGGGGCTGAGCCGGCGCTCGTTCACCCGCCTGTTCCGCGCCGCGGCGGGGTGCCCGTTCGCCGAGTACGTCGAGCGGGTCCGCGTCGAGTACGCGTGCCGACTGCTCCGGGACACCGCCCGCGGCATCACCTCGATCGCGTTCGAGTGCGGGTACGAGGACCTGTCCGCGTTCTACCGCGCGTTCAAGCGGCACACCGGGCAGTCCCCGGGCCGGTGGCGCGGGTCCGGTGCGGCCGTGCCGGTGTTGCGCGAAGTTGGCCCGATCCGCCAATCGGATTGACCCGATCCGCCAAGACCGAATCGTTAGAGATCGATTAACGTACTGCTACTGCTCCAATAGCAGTGTCATCTCGTTCGGATTTGCAAGCACCTCGGTCCGCTCTTATTTCGGAGGCTCCGATGTCTCTCCCGGGTCTTCGCCTCGGGCGCCGCACGCGCCCGCGCGGGTTCACGCTCATTGAATTGCTGGTGGTGATCGCAATTATTGCGATCCTGATCGGGCTGCTGTTGCCCGCAGTGCAGAAGGTCCGTGAGGCGGCCGCCCGCATGAGCTGCCAGAACAACCTCAAGCAGCTCGGGCTGGCCGCCCACAACTACCACGACTCTGTGGGGACGCTGCCGCCGCTGCGGGTGACCAACAACACGGTCACGTGGTTCGTGCTCATTATGCCGTACATGGAACAGGACAACCTGCGGAACCTGTGGACGCCGACCGCGAACTATTCCTCCACGACCAACGCGAACGGGCGCCAGTTCCACGTCAAGAGCTTCTACTGCCCGAGCCGCCGCAGCCCGGGCACGCTGAGCACGCAGGAGGACGTGATTCCGGCCGACGCGTCGCCGCCCCCGAACTTCCCGGGGCCGGGCACCGACGCCCGGTTCGCCGGGACCAACAACCCGCCCGGGGCGCTGGGCGACTACGCGGGCAGCGTGGGCACCGTGGACAACTACCCGGGAAACACGACCGACATCGCGTGGGCCAGCGTCCGGGCTAACGGCGCGCTGATCCAGGGGCAGGCCCCGGTCGGGACCAGCTTCAAGGGGCTGACCCACTTCGGCAGCATCAGCGACGGGCTGAGCAACACGTTCCTGGCGGGCGAGAAGCACATCCCGCAGGGCATGTTCGGGCGCGCGAAGGTGGGCGACGGGTCGATCTACAACGGCGTGTGGACCACGTACTCCGGGCGCGTGGCCGGGCCGGACGACCCCCTGGCGAAGGGGCCGACCGACGTGACCCCGAGCACCCGCGGGGACGCGTTCTACGCCCGCCGGTTCGGGAGCTGGCACACGGGCGTGTGCAACTTCGTGTTCTGCGACGGCAGCGTCCGTGCCGTGCGGAACAGCATCGACGCCGCGAACCTGCGCCGGTTCGCGGTGCGCAACGACGGCGAGGTGATCTCCGGGGCCGAGTGACCGCCCGCGGTAAGGGCTTTGACCGTCGGCGGGCGCACCGGTACACTGGTGCGGTCACCTCGGAGGCGCCCATGACTCGCATTTTCGCTCTCGCGACCGTTGCGGTGTTGACCGCCGCAGCGGTCGGCCAGGACCAGAACTGGGCCGACAAAACCGTCCGGCTGCGCACGACCACCCGGCTCGGCACCAGGCAGGCCGGCGGGATCCTTCGCGACGGTGCCGAGGTGACGCTGGGCCAAACGCTCACCGTCAAGTCGGACGACGGCGTGTACCTCGAGTTCGTCGACGAGACCGGTGTCCTGTTCAAAACCGAGGTGGAGCTGTTCGCCGGCCGCGAGATGCCCCGGAAGGGCGCCCCGGCCCCCAAGATCGATCCCGCGAAGCTGTGGGCCGCCGGGGCGAAGGTGCTGGCGAAAAGGAGCGCCAACCAGGTGCAGTTCGGGGACCGCGACGAGAAGGGCCGGTCCACGTTCTTCACGCTCACCGGCATCTCTTTTGTTGTGGTGCGGGACAACGGCGACGGCTGGGTGCGGGTCCGCGACCGGTACCGCGAGGGGTGGGTCGTCAAGGACGACCTGGTTCCCAAAGAGGCGGCGGTCGCCCACTTCGACGCGCTGCTGAAGGCCGACCCGCAGAACAGTTGGGCGCTGTTCATGCGCGCCGCGAGCAACAACGAAAACGGCAAGCACGACGCCGCGATCGCGGATTACACCGAGTACCTCAAGCTGTCCCCGAACAGTTCGGCCGCTCTCAACAACCGTGGCACCGTGTGGATCAACAAGAAGGAGTATGATAAGGCCATTGAGGACTTCACCACGGTGCTGAAGGCCGACCCGAAATACGCGGTCGCTTACAGCAACCGGGGGCACGCGCTGCTGAACAAGAAGGACTACGAGAAGGCGGTGGCCGACTGCGACCGGGCGATCGAACTCGACCCGCAGTTCGCGGCGGCGGTGTGGTACCGGGCACGGGCACTGGCGAAGCTGAAGAAGTACGACGCGGCCACCGCCGGGTTCGAGTCCGCGGCCAAACTCGACCCGTCGGCGGCGCGGCTCAACTCGCTCGCGTGGCACCTGGCCACCTGCCCGGACGAGAAGCACCGCGACGGCAAGAAGGCGGTGGAGGCGGCGAAGAAGGCGGTCGCGCTGGACGGGGCCTGGGGGTTCCGCGACACGCTCGCCGCGGCGCACGCCGCGGCAGGGGACTTTGAGGCGGCGGTAACCGAGCTTCAAAAGGCGCTCGAGGCGAAGGCGATCCCTGCGGGCGATCGCAAGACGTTGGAGGCGCGGCTGGAACTGTTCAAGGCGAAGAAGGCGTTCCGCGATGACGAGTGATGCCACATCCGGTTAAAGAGTAACGGCTCGACAGGGCATCGGTTGTACCCGCCGGCCGGCCGGCGGGTGGCCCTGCAAACTACCGACGCCCTTCAATCAGACCTGGCGTCACAGCGTTCAACGGTGCCGTAGCACCCGACCGCCGAGCACCTCCTGATATTCGCCGTCCTTGATCGCGGGATGACCGTTCACGAGCACCCACTTTAAGCCGGCGGCGTACTGGTGCGGCTTCTCGAAGGTGGCGGTGTCGCGGAACGCTTTCGGGTCGAACACGACGACGTCCGCGAAGTGCCCCGGCTTCAGATACCCGCGGTCGGTCAGCTTCAGGATGTCGGCCGGCAGTCCGGTGGAGCTGCGGACCGCGAACTCGACCGGAACGATCTTCTCCTCGACGGCGTAAAGGCCGATCTTCCGCGGGAACGTGCCGTAGCTCCGCGGGTGCGGGACCGTCGCGCCCGGCGCTTGAACGCCGCCGTCGCTCGCGGTCGCCACCCACGGCTGTTTCATGTAAAGCCGCACGTCCTCTTCGGTCATCCCGAAGTTGACGACCTGCGCCCCGCCGTTCCGCTCGATCTCCAGAACGATGTCGATCGGCTCCTTCTTTTCGCCCTCGGCGATGGTCGTGAGGTTCTTGCCCTGCCACTTCGGGTTCCCGGCGTAGCGCGCGATCTGGATGCGCTTACCGCCGTCCCGGCCGCCCAGGTCCTTTTCGATGTCGGCCTTGATCTTGGGGCCGGTCCGCGGGTCGTCGAGCCGGGCGACGTACTCCTTCTCGGTGCCTTCGCGGTACTTCGCGGGCACCAGCGTCGCACGCAGGGAGGTGGAACTCGCGACGTAGGGGTACTGGTCGGCGGTCACCTCCGCGCCCTTCGTGCGTGCGGCCTCGATCAGCGCGATGGCGTCACTCGACTTGCCCCACGCCGACTTGCCGCTCGCCTTGATGTGCGAGACGTGAACGCGGCACCCCGACTCCTTCCCGATGGTCAGCGCCTCTTCGATCGCCCCGAGCAGCCCGCCGCCCTCGTTGCGGATGTGGCTGGCGTACAGCCCGCCGTGCCTCGCCGCGACCTTCGCCAGTGCGACGATCTCGTCAGTTTTGGAGTAGGTGCCGGGGTTGTAGATCAGTCCCGTCGAGAGCCCCCACGCGCCGTCCCTCATGGCCCTGTCGGTGAGTTGCTCCATTCTCTTCAGTTCGTCTGCGGTGGGCGGGCGGTTGGCGTTCTTCATCACCTCCGCCCGGATGCCGTTGTGCGGGGCGAGGTGGATCACGTTCGTGCCCACGCCGCCCTCTTCGAGCTTCTTGAAGAACGCCCCGACGTCGACCGGTCCGGAACCGCAGTTGCCGGTGACCGCGAGCGTGCAGCCCTGGGCGACGTAGTTCTTGTTGAACTTGCCCGTTTTGCCCGTCAGGCCGGGGTCGCAGTGCGTGTGCAGGTCGATGAACCCCGGGCACATCGCCAGCCCGTCGGCGTTCACCTCGCGCGCGCCCTCAACCTTTCCCACCATTCCGACGGCCGCGATCTTGTCGCCCTTGATGTGAACGTCGCCCTTCGCGGGCTTCGCGCCGGTGCCGTCGTAAATGGTGGCGCCGCGGAACACGAGGTTGGTGTCCGGGGCGTTCGGTTCGGCCCCGCATGTGGGCGGCGGTGAGCCACACGCGACGAGCGAAACGAGCAGCACACGAGCATTGGCGAAGCGACGCATCGCGACCTCCTGGGTGTCGCACCAGTGTACCGAAACCGGCGCGCACGGCGCCAACGGGCGTGACGAATTTCGGATCTTAATTTGATCCCGGATTTGTCGCCGCGCCTCGGAAGGCGCGGCGACAAATCCGGGATCTGAAACGGTTTCCAGCAACGGCCCGCCCCGGGAAGAAGGCTCACGATAAACACGTGCGGCACACATAACTCGGAGCCGATCGCATATTCATGCATAAAATGCCGATTGTTAAGCCCTCCGAAATTGTCACAAATTGCCATGCCAATAAAATGTGAGGTTTCTGCTTTCGCGATAATAAACAACAGATAGGCGAGTCGCACCATTAGCATAATTCTCCCAAGCGACTGATTCGGACCGTTCACCCAAATTTCGAGCAACTTGTTTTCGGCAGCGGATGAGTAGCCAACCGGTAGTCCGAGCACCAGCGGATTGCCACCACGCCCCCCATCGCTCCTACTTCGTGCGCGGCTGTAACCCCCGTTACAGCCGCGCGCCGGCGGGACACTGGGACTTTTCCCGACGCGTTGCAGCCGCCCGAGTAAGAGGGCGGCATCTCGCACCGAACCCAGTAGTTTCAAGTTCGTTGGTTGTGCGCCCGGTCCGCGTCACCAAGCGGGTGGCACCTCGGCACGTTCCGATCAAGCGATTGATCTCGTCCCCGCTGCCGCCAGCTTGAAACGACTCTCAGCATCCGTCCGTCGCGTAATGGCGTAACGCGCCGGTGCGGCTACCTATTAACCTGATGGCACCGCCCGCCCCGCCGGTCGTTTCGGGCGGCACCGGATGCGGCGTCTTCCGGTTCGATGTGCCGCACCCCTGTTGCCCCCGGCGATAGTACCGAGAATAGTCCGAGCGCCCTGGGCGTTCTCTCCGGCGCGCGTCTCTCTGGGCTTCGGGCATGCCAATCGACTTCTGGACCTACGTGTTCCTGTGCGGTTCGGCGTTCCTGGCCGGAATCATGAACGCCGTGGCCGGCGGCGGGACGCTGCTCACGTTCCCCGCGCTGACAGGCGTTCTCAGCGCGGCGATGGCGAACGGCACCAGCACCGTGGCACTCCTGCCCGGCTCGTGCGCCGGAGCGCTGGGCTACCGCAAAGAGCTGTGGGAGTGCCGGCGGTTCGTGCTGCGGATGTGCGCGCCGAGCCTCGCGGGCGGGTTCCTCGGCGCGTGGCTCGTCGGCGAGAACCAGGACGCCTTCGCCACCCTCGTACCGTGGCTGATCCTGACGGCCGCGCTGTTGTTCGTGGCGCAGGCCCCGCTCTCGAAGTGGGTGAAGAGCCGGGCCGCACGGGACGGGGCGCAGCCCGAGCACCACGAGCCGGGCCGGATCACGCAGGCGCTGGTGATCGGGTTCCAGTTCCTGGTTGCAACTTACGGGGGGTACTTCGGCGCCGGGATCGGCATCCTGATGCTCAGCGCCTTGGGGTTCATGGGGGTGGGCGACATCCACCGCATGAACGCGGTGAAGACGTGCCTCGCGGCGCTCATCAACGCGGCGAGCGTGGTGGTCTTCGTCCGCGACGGGCTGGTGGACTGGAACTTCGTGCTGGTCATGGCGGCGGCGGCCACGGCCGGGGGCTACATGGGCGCCCGGGTAGCGCGGCGGCTGCCGGCGAGCTACGTGCGGTACGCGGTCATCGCGATCGGGTTCGGGCTGTCGGCGTTCTACTTCGTCAAGAAGTACGTGTAGCCCCGATCCGCCACCCGGTCGGCCAGAACCCGACGGCCCGAAGGCCGACGAGCAGCCGCTCGACGAGCCACGTCCCGGCGAGCATCCCGGCGAGCATCCCGGCCGTCATGCCCGCGAAGCTGAGCGCCACGCCCGCGACCATGTTCGCCAGCGTGGTCTGGGCCGCGAGCCACCCGCCGCCGATCATCCCCAGCGCCATCCCGACGTTACCGCCGGTGTACATCGCGACCGCGTGCTCGCCCCCCGGCGCCGGCCCCTTCCCGAACCATTTCATCGCGACGTTGGCGAGCGTCAGCATCCCGACCCACATCCACGGCCTCATGACGCCCTCGCGCATGGCCTCGACGCAGCCGCAGCAGGCGTGATCGGGCAGCGCGGCGCACCCGTTGTCGGCCCACCACCCGAGCACCATCCCGAGGTTGCCGAAGGTGACCATTCCGAAACACATGTCGAGCCAGTGCGGGACGGTGCACCGGTGCCAAGCCAGTGCGAGCCCCGCGCCCACCGTCGCGAACCCGACAAGGGTGAGCGCCCCCGCGACCGGGGTGCGAAGCGCGGCGAGGAGGAGCAGGAACGCGGCGCCCTGGAGCGCGAACGCGAGCGCGTGGGCCAGACCTACCCCCCCGGCCCCCCTCCCTGAAGGGAAGGGGGAGAAAGACCCACCCCCCAGCCCCCTCCCTGAAGGGAGAGGGGAGGAAAACAAAGGACGCGCGGAAACGTTGTCGCTCGGCAAAGATTCTTTCTCCCCCTTCCCTTCAGGGAGGGGGCTGGGGGGTGGGTCTTTCTCCCCCTTCCCTTCAGGGAGGGGGGCCGGGGGGGTAGGTTCTTCGTGCCCGCACCCGACGCGCGTGGACGAGAAGATCAGCGTCAGGCTCGACACCACCATCAGCACGGCCGCGACCACCGGGTGCAGCGCCCCGCACGCGGCGAGCGTCATGCCCACGAGGTTGTACGCCACCGCGCGGGCCAGGTTCGCGCGCACGGCCCGCACCGCGCTGCGGCTCAGTTCCACCGCCCACGGCAGCGCCGACAGGTCGCCCCCGTACAGCGTGACCGGGGCCGCGCTGACCGCGAGGTCGGTGCCGCTCGCGAGGGCCACCCCGACGTGGGCGGACGCGAGCGCAGATGCGTCGTTGATCCCGTCGCCGACGAACAGCGGCTTCGCGCCTTCGGCCCGTGCGCGCGCGACCGCGGCCCGCTTCTCGTCCGGCAGCATTCCCCCTCGCGCGTCCGGCAGCCCGAGCGCCTCGGCCCGGCCCGGAACGTCGCCGGTGAGCACTTGAACCGGCACCCCAAGCTTCGCGAAGTGTGCCAGCGCCCGAGGGGTCGAATCGCGGAGCCGTTCCGTCAGAACCGCCACGCCGGCCCACGCCCCGTCGACGGAAATGTGAACCGTCTTGCTCCCGTCTGGTTCCGGCGCGCCCGCACCCGCCGCGGCCCATTCCGCGACGCCGGCCTTCACCTCGTGCCGCGTCCCGTCGGTTTCGACCAGTTGCGCGACCACACCGCACCCCGGGACCGCGTGCAGCGATTCTACCCGCGGCTCGGCGCCCGGTGCGAACGGCCGGGGGAGTTCGGCGAACGGCTTCGCCACCGGGTGCGAACTCTGAGCCTGCACCAGCGACAGCCACCCGAGCAGTTTCGCGCGCTCCGCCCCGACCGCGACCGTCCGGACATCGACCAGAGCGAACGCGTCGTCGGTCAGGGTGCCGGTCTTGTCGAACATCACGCGATCGACGGCCGCGAGGCGCTCGAGCGCGTCCCCGCTGTTCACGATCACCCCGCGCTCCGCGAGCCGGTTCAGCGCGGACCAGACCACCACCGGCGTCGCCAGCCCGATCACGCACGGGCACGCGACCAGCAGCACCGACATGGCGTTGAACAGCCCGACCTCCCACCCGGCCCCGGCGCCCAGGGACCAGTACGCGAACGTCCCGAGCGCGGTGAACACGACCAGGGGGAAGAGCCACCGCCCGAGCCGGTCGGCGCGGCTCTGGAGCGACAGCGGCTTGTCGCGCGCCTCTTCGACCACTTTCAGGAGCCGGTCGATCTCGCGCTCGCGGCCGCTGGCCGTCGCGGTCACACGAAAGGCGGCGTCGAAGCTGGCCGAGCCGGCGAGGACGCGGTCGCCGGGCCGGCGCACCACCGCGAACGGCTCGCCGCTCACGGCGGACTCGGACACGAAGCCGGTGCCGTCGCGAACGAGCCCGTCCACGGGGACCAGTTCGCCGGGGTGAACCTCCACCACGTCGCCGGGCCGCACGTCCGCGACCGCCACCGTCCGCGCGGCCCCGTCCGCGCCCAGCAGGCGGCACAGGCTGAGCCGGTCGCCCCAGGCCCGCGAGCCGGCCAGCGCGGCGGCGCGGGACCGCGCCCCGATCACCTTCCCGAGCGTGTAAACGACCAGCAGAACCGACACGACCTCGAAGTAGATTTTGCCGCGCCCGGTGAGGTGCGCTTGAAGGGACGCGGCCAGCGCCCCGGTGGCCGTGAGGAGAAAGAGGGCCTCGATGGTGAGCCGACCGCGGCGCAGCTCGCGCGCGGCGGCGCGGACCAGCGGCCCGCCCAGGAGCGCCGCGACCAGGGCCGTGCCCGCGAGAATGCCCCACTGGGCGAGGTCGCGGGCCGCCGGGGGCACGTCGTCGTGGACGTTCAGCGCGAGGCCGAAGATCATCGACTGGCCGACGACCAGCACCCCGACCCCGAGGCGCCACCCGAGTTGCGCGAACTCCGGTTCAGCGCCGGCCCCGCACGCGCCCGCCCCGCACGCGCGCTCGGCGACCGCGAGGCAGCCGAAACAGCAGTAGAGTGGCGCGGGGCGGTCGCCGTCGGCGCGGCCGGCGTACCCGGCCCCGGTGATCGGCCCGTGACAGTTCGCGCAGGTGGTCATGTTCGCTTTTTGCATCGGCCGCACAGGGCCGGCGGGGGCGCACCGGGCGGGAGCCCTGTGCGCCCATTCACGCCGCTCTCGCCTGGTGCGCGCCCGCCGGCTGTACACCCGGACCAACCGACAGCCGGGTCACTTCTTCGGCGCCGGCGGGTCGGCGTAGTCCTTCGGGAACTTCTCTTGCAGCTCGGCTGCGGTCACCGAGTCGCGCTTGCCGTCCTTCGCCCGGGCGGCGCGCACGGTGGCGGCGGTGATCGCCGGCTTCTTGTCGTCCGGATCGGCTTTGTTCGACCAACTGTTGCGCACGTAGGTCAGCACGCCCGCGATCTCGTAGTCCTTGAGCTGGTCCGCGTGCGGCGGCATGGCGGCGGCGCCCCACGCGGTGCGCGGCACCTGCGGTGACTTCACCTCGATGTTCCCCTTCAGCCCGTACAGCACGATGCGCGACAGCCGCGCCGGCGACGACTGGTCGCCCGTGACCCAGTTCGACCCGTCGAGCGGCGGGATGTTCTCCGCGGGCTTGCCCAGCCCTTCCGGCAGGTGGCACGCGGCGCAGATGGCGTTGTACTTGCGCCCGCCGATCGCCTTCAGTTCCTCGACCGTTTGCGGGTCCGGGTCGGTGACCGGCCCGGCCACCGGGGTGGCGACCGGGTTCGGCTCGTCGTACACGTCGGCGCGGAAGTCGGCGGAGTTGGAGCCGACGTAGAACCCGCCCCACATGAGCAGCGCGCCGCACACCACCGCCACCCAGAACGGCACCGGCTCGAACCCGTCGCGGGGCTCGGCCTGCTCGCGCATCAGCACGTCGTGCATCGACTGCACCGAGTCCGCGCCGCCGGCCCCGGGCTCGTCCACCGCGGTGTCGTCCACGCCGTCGGCGGTGAGCATCACCGGGTCGTTCATCTGCGCCATGTGGGCGCGGTGCAGGTCCTGGACCGAGTCGCCGCCGGTGGGGACCACGGGGGCGTCGGTGCGGATCGGGGCGTTGGTCGGGTTGGTGTCGCTCATTCCTTCGCCTCCGGCAGCGGAACTTCGGCCTTCCGCAGTGCGAGCAAATACGCGACCAGCGCGTCGCCGTCGGCGTTCGGGACCACCTGGTAGTCCTCTTCCGGGGTCGTGAGCCAGAACTCCAGGAGCCGCTTCTTCCCGTCCGCGGTGGAGATGTCGATGGACTCCGCTCGGCCGGCCGTGTACTGCGCCACCAGCTCCGGCCCGCGCTTCGCCACGATCCCGTCCCACTCGCCGTCGCTGGGCCGCCACCGGTACCCGGGGTCGACGGTCCACTCGCGGCCCAGCGCCAGGGCTCGGTCGCTGCGCGCCCCGGTGACCTTCTCGCGGGTGTAGAAGAACGGGAACGACGGCATGACGCTCCACACGTTCGCCGACCGCGGGTTCAGCAGGTGCGTGTGGTGCCACGCGTCGGACGGGTTCCGCACCCCGATGTTCGCGAGGTCCGGGCCGGTGCGCATGGTCCCGAGCATGGTCGGGTTGTCGTAGATGTAGTCGCGCGAGACGGTGCGCCGCAGCCCGTAGCTGCGCTTGATGTCGGCCCCGGTCCGCTCGACGCCGTCGGCGTCGGTCCAGCCGCCGAACCGCGCGCTGCGCACCTGCTGCGTGTGGCAGTACATGCACCCGTTGTGCTGGTACACCTTCATGCCGGCCAGCTCGGCGCCCGACAGGGGCCGCGGGTACGGGTCCTCGCCCTCGCCCTTCTGGTACGGCTTCTCGTTCCCCAACTGCCAGTACGGGAACACGATCAGGCCGAGCCAGCTCGACGAGAACGTGAGCAGCGCGCCCAGGAAGATCACCATCCCGCGGTCCATCGTTCCCTCATTCAACGAGAACAGGAGCGGCCACAAAAATGCACAAAGGGCACAAAAGAAAACCAAATCAAAGAGTTTGAACTGGTCCCAACCTCGCTTCTTCTGCCCCGGTTCTCTTTTGTGCCCTTTGTGCGTTTTTGTGGCCACTCTGTCTTATGCCTTCTGCCCCGCCGGCTGCGCGAACAGCGTGGGGCCGCTGGAGCGCCGCTGCCCCCAGCCGCCCACGTTCGCCGCGAACGACACCGCGAACGCCAGGTGCCCCACGGTCAGCAGCGCGCCGGCCAGCGACCGGCCCAGCAGGTGCGGCTGGGTGTACAGCACGATGCGCGCGAACGGCACGTCCGGGTTGTTCATCATCACCCCCTGCCACCACCCGCCGACCGACAGCCCGACCACGTAAGCGGTGATCCCGATCGACGTGCACCAGAAGTGGACCCGGATGAGCCGGCTGCTGACCCACTCCCGCCCGGTGAGCCGCGGGACCATGTAGTAGAACAGCCCGAACAGGATCATCGTCACGAACGCGTACGCCCCGAAGTGGGCGTGCGCGACGATGTAGTGCGTGAAGTGAGCCGTCTCGCTGTACCACTTGAGCGACATCAGCGAGCCCTGGAAGCTCACCAGCGTGTACGAGATCGCGCCGAACACCGTGAACCGCAGGGCCGGGCTGTACCGGAGCCGGTGGAAGTGGCCCAGCATGGTCATGTGGTGGTTGATCGCCACCGCCAGCACCGGGATGATCATCATCATGCTGCCCACGGTGCTGGCGGTGGCCAGCCACGCCGGGATCGGCCCGCCGATCAGGTGGTGCATCCCGGCCCACGCGTAGAACAGGGCCAGCGACCAGAACCCGATGATGCTCAGGTAGTAGCTGTGGACCGGGCGGCCGATGATCTTGGGGATCAGGTAGTACGCGGTGCCCACGGCGATCGGGGTGAACCAGAGCCCGAGCACGTTGTGCCCGAACCACCAGTTCACGATCGGCTGCACCACCCCGGTCACCGGCATCCAGAAGATCACGAACTGGGCCACGAGGTACAGCCACGGGAACCAGAACACCGCCCCGAAGATGTACCACTGGGTCACGTACACGTGCGCCTCGCGGCGGCGGCGGAACACCGCCACCACCCACGCCGACACGATCCCCAGGCCGGTCACGAAGAACGGGGCCGCGGCCGGCGGCGCGTCCAGCCACTCGACCGACTGGCCGGCCCCGAGCAGCACGCCGAACACGGCGATGCACACGCCCACGTTCCAGAGCGCGCCGGCCAGGTACAGGAGCTTCGGGTACGGCAGCTCGGCGCGGGACAGCCGGCACATCTGCCACAGGCAGGCGGCCATCGACGCGAGGGTGGCCCAGCCGAGCGCGACCGCCTGGAGGTGCGCCATCCGGGCGCGGCCGAACGTCAGCTCGGCGGTGCCGGTGAGGAAGTACGGGCTGTGCAGCTTGACCGAGGCCACCAGGGCCAGCAGCGACCCGACCAGCAGCCACAGGACCGCGGCGGACGCGAAGAACAGCACCGGGCCGCGGCACGACGCGTCGATCGCGGCGCGCTCCGCGGCCGACTTCGCCCGGTCGTACTGGGATAGCTCAGCGGTCGCGGCCATGTCGCATCGGTCTCCCAAAAATCGCGTTCTCGCCCGGATCGCCGGCGCTGGGCTACCGCCCTGTGCAGGGCTGGAGCCCTGTGCGCCCATTCACGCCGCTCTCGCCCTGTGCGCCCACTCGCGGCGCCTCTGGGCACAGGGCTCCCGCCCTGTGCTACGCCCGCCGGCCCCTCCGGGGCGGAAAAGAAGTTAAAAGGCAAAAGCGCTGCATCCTCTTTGCCTTTTGACTTTGCTCTTGTGCCTTGGTCTGGCACCCCGGAGGGGTCGCCGGGGGTAGCACAGGGCGGGAGCCCTGTGCGCCCCAGCGCCCCCGTCACTCACCGCCGGGCCGGCGGCCCGGTCACGGAAAACGGTTCCGGCTCGCGGTCGGCTTCGGCCGGGCGGGCGCCCGGGAACGCGTCCGTGCCCTCGCCGATCGGCTCGTCCGGCCCGAAGATCGACCGCGAGCCCTGCTGGAAGTTGTCGAACTGCCCCGCCCGGAACGCCCAGCTCAGCGCCAGCACGGCGGCCCCGCCGAACAGCAGCATGGAGCCGATCACGGTGGCGAACAGCGCGACATCGGTCGGGCTCATGCCCCGGGCCGACGCGCCCTCGGTGGCCGCGCCGCCGGCGGCGAACAGTGCGGAGTAGAACGCGCTCACTGTTTCTCCTTCGCGTCCTTCTTGGGCTCGTCCTTCTTCGGCGCCGCCGGCTGCGCCGGCTCGGGCACGGGGAACGGCATCGTGTCGCCCGGCCCCTTCAGCCGCGCGAGCAGTTTGCCGCGTGCCTCGTCACGCGACATCTTCGCGCCGACCCCGTTGAGGGCGGCCTCGTTGCGGGCCTTCACCTCGTCGAGCTTGGTCGCGGCGTCGGGCTTCGGCTCGGCCTTCGTGTCGGCGGCGCGCTGGGCGTCCGCCTCCTTTTCGCGGGTGGTCACGAGCCACATGAGGAACAGGAACGTGAACAGCACGCCCAGCGCCGCCCCCACCGTCACGAACGGGAAGCGCGGCGACCGATCGGCGGCGGGTAGGGTCGTGTCGGACATCGTATGGTCTCGTGTGTCGGGGCCGCGCCGGCTGCTCACGGCGTTTCGTTCTCGTACCCGATCGTCTCGCTCAGCCGGGCGTCGCGGATGGGGATCAGCGGCACCCGCATGAAGCCCCACACCGCGGACAGCAGCAGCACGCCGAACATGCACACCGGGGCGGCCACGTCCAGCCAGTGGAAGTGGACGGTGTCCTGGTGCAGCACCGGCATCACCTGCCAGTAGAGGTCGTAGGCGTGCATGACCAGGATCCACGCGCTGGCGACCGCGAGCCACACCGGCGAGCGCTTGTGCGCACGCGGCAGCAGCATGAAGAACGGCACCACGAAGTACAGGACCGGCAGCAGCATCGACAGCGTGTACCAGCCCCCGTTGCGCCGCAACAGGTAGAACTGCGTCTCCTCGGGCACGTTCCCGTACCAGATCAGGAAGTACTGCGAGAACGCGATGTACGTCCAGAACACGGTGAACCCGAACATGATCTTCGCGACGTCGTGCAGGTGCTCGACGGTGATCGTGTTCCGCAGGAAGCCGGCCGCGCGGAGCGCCAGCACGAGCAGCACGCCGGTCGCGAGCGAGCCGCGGATGCCGCCGGCCCAGAAGTACACACCGTAGATCGTGCTGAACCACGAGTACTGGAGGCTCATCAGCACGTCGAACGCGAAGAAGCTGCTCGTCAGCCCCAGCAGCGCCACCCCGGACGGCGCCCACCACTGCATCGTCCGCGTGAGGGCCACGCCGCCGACCGCGTCCTGCTTTGTGGACCAGTGGCGCATCGCCACCGAGTACCCGACCCACACGGCGAAGTAGAGCGCGAGCCGCGCCAGGAAGAACGGCGTGGCGAAGTACGTGTGCTTCACGTGCCAGAGGTGCTTCAGGTGCCCCTCCGGCGGCTCCTGGCCGTGGACGAAATTATACCACGCGTGCAATTCGCCGGTAAATGTCCCAACGAGGACCGGCAGGAACAGCACCGTCAGCGGCAGGATCGCCCGGCTGATGTTCTCGAACACCCGGCGCAGCCCGACCGACCAGCCGGCGTCCGCGACGTGGTGGATCATCGTCCAGAACAGCGCGCCCAGTGCGATGTCCAGGGCGAACACGTACCCGAACAGGTACGAGTGGTAGAACTGCGGCCGGTTGGCGACCCACCCGGCCGCGAGTACGGTGCCGGACGCCAGCACGACCGCGATGAGGACGCGCACCCCGCTCGCGAACGCGTCGCCGACCGGCGCGACGCGGTCCGGTAGCCCCGCGGGGTACGTGAGCGGGGCCGGCTCGCCGTGCGTTTCGTTGTTGATGCTCGCGCTACTCATCGACCTTCTCTGTGTGCGGCGCCGCCGACCTCACTTCACCGCCGGGGTGCCGTAGGCGAACTGCAGCTCGCGCACGTACGCCACGATCGCCCACCGGTCCAACACGTCCCGGACCTTGTGCCCGTAACCGGGCATCGCGCCCTTCCCGTTAGTCACGGTGCCGAACAACTGACCGTCCGGCTGGGTCTGGATCTCGGGCGCGACCACGTTCGCAGGGGGCACGCTCAGGCCGTACGCGCCGACGATTCCGTATGCGAGTTCGCCGCCGCCGCCGCGCCCGCTGGCCCCGTGGCACACCGCGCAGTGGCGGTCGAACTGCGTCTGCCCGCGCTTGAGCAGCGCCTCCCACCCGCCGGCCCGCTCGACGGCCGTCGGCGGCAGGTTGTTGACCCAGTACGTCTCGTTCAGCTTTGTGGACCGCACCGTCACCGCGGCCGACTGCTTCACCGGCCACACCCGGGCGCCGACCCAGCGGCCCCGGAGCCGCGGCTCAACGCTCTTCTCGGGCGGGATCGTTGGCGGCACGACGCGCACGCCGAACCAGTGGCCGTGCGGCTTGAATCGCAGCGCCACCGCCGTTTCCGTGGTGACCCAGGCGGGCTTCGCCGGCGCGCCGTCCGGGCCTTTGGCCGCGGCGTTGGCGACCCCGGTGTAGTAGCGCGGGTCGGCCTTCAGGAAGTCCGGGTTCGGCGCGGCGTGCCGGCCGGCGTCGGCGGCGTAGTCGGTGCCGTCGAACGGGACCGTGCCCTCCACCGGCAGGCGGCTGCTGCGCCCGTCGGCGAAGTACCGGCTCTGCCCCTGGCTCGTGTACTTCGCCTGGTACTTCATGTCCAGGAACAGGTGCCACGGCCGCGCGTCGCTGCCGCGCCCGCGGAACCCGAGGACGCCCACGACGGCCCCGAACGTCACGAACAGGGCGGTGAACATGTAGAGGTACGACATCACCCGCCCGCGGCAGCCGAGCCACGCGGCCAGCACCGTCGCGACGAGAACCAGCGCGCCGGTGGCGAGGACCGCCGCCAGCACGCCGTTCATGAACAGGTTCGGGTCAACGCCGTACATGCTTCATCGGCCTCGAAGAACCCAGCCCCTCTCCCCAGAGGCGGCGCGGGCGGGTTGCTGTTACGCCTCCACCACCGCCACGTGCTTCCCGCCGAGCGACTCCAGGAAGGCCCGCGTCTGGTCGGGGGCGAACTTCGCGTCCTTCGCCTCGACCGTCAGGAAGAACCCGCCCTGCGTGCTGCGGCCGAACGTCGGGTGGCTGTCGAGCGGGTGGAAGAACTTCGGCAGCCCGCACAGCCCGATCAGGCTGAACAGCGTGAAGAACCCGGCGAACAGGATCGTCATCTCGAAGAACACCGGCACGAACGCTTCCCACGAGCGGTACTCCTTCCCGCCCACGACGGTCGGGTAGTAGTACGCCATCAGGTAGAACTGGAGCACCACCGCCGCGGTGAGGCCGGTGAGCGCCCCGGCGAGCGTGAACACCGGCAGCCGGCTCCGCGTGCGGCCGATCGCTTCCTTCATCCCGTGGACGTAGAACGGGGTCCACGCATCCAAATGGGTGTACCCCGCGGCGAGCGCCGCCTTGGCCGCGGCGAGCAACTGCGTGCCGTTAGCGAACTCCGCGACCGCGCCCCACGGGGCGCCCGTGCCGCCCGGCGTCGGGACGAACGCGGGCACCGGCTCGGGGTGCGGCTTCACCTCGGTGACGGGCTGCGACGGCGGGCCGAACGCCGCGGCCATCGCGTGGTCCGCGGTGGGGTACGTGCCGTCCGTTCCCTTGAGGTACGCCCCCGCGGCCGGCACGGCCCCGTGCGGGTTCGCCATCGGCAGCACGCCCTTCACCTCCGCCATCGCCACCATCGGCAGCGCCCGCAGGAACAGCAGCACCAGCGTGAAGAACAGCCCGAAGTCGCCGATCATCTGGAGCCAGTCCACCCACGTCGGGTGGAACTGCCCCCACGAGCCGGGCAGGAAGTCGTGGTGCAGCGACTGTACGATGATGACGAACCGCTCGTACCACATGCCCACGTTCACGAACGTGACCACGAGCAGCACGAACCACGGCGTCTGCCGGCACCACCGCACCCAGAACACCTGCGGGATGAACAGGTTGCAGGTCATCATCACCCAGTAGGCCCAGGTGTAGTCGCCGTCGAACGCGCGGTTCTTGAACGTCTGCCACTCGTAGGGGCTGCCCGAGAACCACGCGATGAACAGCTCCATGCAGTACGCGTACCCCACGATGGTGCCGGTCGCCATGATGAACTTGCACATCACGTCGATGTGCTTGACCGTCACCATGTTCTCCAGCTTGTACACCGCGCGGGCCGGGATCATCACCTGGAGCACCATCGCGAACCCGCCGAAGATCGCCCCCGCGACGAAGTACGGCGGGAAGATGGTGGTGTGCCACCCCGGGATCAGCGAGGTCGCGAAGTCGAAGCTCACGACCGAGTGGACGCTTAGCACCAGCGGGGTGCTGAGGCCGGCGAGCATCAGGTACGCGACCTCGTAGTGCCGCCAGTGCCGGGTGCTGCCGCGCCACCCCAGCGCGAGCACCCCGAACACCATCTGCCGGGCGCGGCTCTTCGCGCGGTCGCGGAGCGTGCCGAGGTCCGGGATCAGCCCGATGTACCAGAAGATCAGCGAGATCGTGAAGTACGTCGAGATCGCGAAGAAGTCCCACAGCAGCGGCGAGCGGAAGTTCTGCCAGATGTGGTTCGCGTTGGGCAGCGGGATCGAGAACCACACGTACCAGAACCGGCCGACGTGGATGCCCGGGTAGATGAACGCGCACATCACGGCGAAGATCGTCATCGCCTCGCTGAACCGGTTGATCGACGTGCGCCACTTCTGCCGGAACAGGAACAGGATCGCGCTGATGAGCGTGCCGGCGTGGCCGATGCCGATCCAGAACACGAAGTTGGTGATGTCGAACGCCCACGCGACCGGGACGTTGCTGCCCCACACCCCGACGCCCGTCGAGATGAGGTAGGTGGCCGCGAGCACCCCGCCGCACGTGAGCGCGGACGTGAGGAGCAGCGTCGGCCACCACCAGTACGGCTGCGGCTTCTCGGTGATCTCGCTCACCTGCCGGGAGACGGAGTCGTAGTCCGCCGGCCCCCACACGAGCGGGATGCGCGGCAGCGGGTCCGGGAACGTCGGCCCGTGCGGCGTGTCGTGCGTCTCGTGTGTAGCGGTAGTCATCTCGCGGACCAAATGGGTTCTGTTCACCCGGAACCGATTTCAGCGCTCCGACCCGTTGCCCGACAGCGGCCGTTCACCGCATCGGGCCGCGAACGGCTTCAGAGATCCAGAACAACCAAATCACCGCCCCCAGCAGCGCGAGCGGGATTCCGATCAGGCGGCGAAGCGCGCGAACCCTTCGCCGCTCGTTCACCGCCGCCGGCACGGCGGTTAACCCCGCCGACACCTGGCGCGCCCGTTTCGGACGCACGAGAGCACACGCGAGGAGCCCTCCCGCCGCGCCGATCGCACCCCCGGCACCCGCGTTAACAATCCAGAACAGCGGGCCGGCCGGGTCCTTGGCGAGCGTATCGCCGAAGGTGCCCAGACAGCAGGTGGGCACCCCGGCCCAAGCGGCGCAGGCGATCACGACCGCCCGGCACTCGCACCACGCCCTGAGCTTTGCGTACGTCACACCATGTCCGGGTTCGGGTTCCGCACCCGCGGCAGGTAGCTCGTGCGCGGCTTCGTGTTCAGCTCGCCGAGCAGCAGGTAGTCCGCGTCCTTCGCCTTCAGCTTGCTCACCCGGCTGTGCGGGTCGAGCATGTTGCCGAAGGTGATCGCCCGCGTGGGGCACGCGGCCTCGCACGCGGTCACGATGACGCCGTCGGGCACGATCACGCGGCCCTGCGCGTCGAGGTCGTAGCCCGCCGCCGCCGGGTACTTCGGCCGGCGGTAGCCCGACGCCGCTGCGCCCGGCTTCAGCGTCTCGCCGAGCTCAATCGTGCGCCGGCCCTGCGCCACCTCGGCGGCGGCGATCTTCGCCCCGTACTTGCCGCGCTCGATCCGCTGCTGGCAGTAAGTGCATTTTTCCATCACCCCGCGCATCCGCACGGTCACGTCGGGGTTCTTCTGCATCTTCAGCGTCTCGGGCACGCCGCTGTCGGTGAAGCTGGCGCCGCCGCTCGCCAGCGGGGTCGGGACGCGAAGTTCGTCCAGCCGCCGCTTGTTGAAGTCGAACCAGTTGAACCGCCGGACCTTGTACGGGCACGCGTTCGAGCAGTACCGGGTGCCGATGCACCGGTTGTAGACCTGGAGGTTCAGGCCCTCGGGGCTGTGGACCGCGGCGTTCACCGGGCACACCTGCTCGCACGGCGCGGCCTCGCAGTGGACGCACGCGAGCGGCTGCGAGACCACCCGCGGGTCGGCGTCGGCGGTCTCGCCGTCCTGCGCCGAGAAGTACCGGTCGATGCGGATCCAGTGCATCTCACGGTTGCGCTTCACCTCGTGCTTGCCCACGACCGGGATGTTGTTCTCCGCCTGGCACGCGATCACGCACGCCGAGCAGCCGGTGCAGGCCGACAGGTCGAACACCATGCCCCACTGGAACTGGCTGTCCAGCAGCTCCGGGCGGGCGAGGTCGAGCGGGAACCGCTCCTGCTTCTCCTTGGCGGGCGCCGGCGGTTGCTGCTTGTTCCCGTAGCCCCCCTGGAACTGCTTCTTGAGCGCCTCTTTGGTCAGGTGCCCGTCCGGCGCGAGGCCGAGCTTCGGCCCGTGCCCGCCGGGGTGCTGGTGTTCGTGCTTGTGCGCGTTGCCAGTGACGCCATGATCGGCGTGCGCGATCGTCTCGCGGACGATGTCGCGGCCCTCGGGGATGACGCCGTGCTCCTGCGTGACGACGAGGTCCGCCGTGCGCCCGGTCTTTTTGAGCTTCACCCCGGTGACGGTGTGGAGCGCGTCGGACGTGCGGAACGGGAACACGTTCGTGCCGCCGCCGTCGGGCACGTGTGCGATGCGCATCTCGCCGAAGTGCCCGAAGCTCAGCGCGACGGAGCGGTCCGCCTGCCCCGGCGCCACGAACACCGGCACCTCCAGGGCGCGGCCGTCGCGGTCGAGCCGCACCACGTCGCCGGTGGACAGGCCGAACTCGCGCGCGGTCGCGGGGCTTACAAGCGCCGCGTTGTCCCACACCAGCTTCGTGATCGGGTCCGGCAGCTCCTGGAGCCACGGGTTCATCGCGCCGCGGCCGTCGTGCAGCGCGTAGGACGGGTGGAACGTGACTTCCAGTGCGTCCTTGCTCGGCGCCGCCGGGATCTGGAGTGCGGCGAGCGCGCCGGCGACGTTCGCCTTGTTCGCCGTCACGCTCTTGGGCTTGGGCGCCTTCTCGTCGGCCTTCGCGAACCCGAGCGCCTTTGCCTTTTCGGCGTCGATCGGGAAGAAGCCGACCTGCTTGTACCGGTTGAACTCGGTGTCGAAGTTCGGCGCGGTCGGCGCGATCCCGCTCCGGTCGCCGAACGCCTTGCGGACGTAGTGGTAACCGGCCTTCTGGGCCGCGAATAACGATCCAACGGGTTTCCCGTCGGCGCCGGGGGCTTGCGCGAGCAGGGCCAGCACTTCGAGCACCGTGCGCCCGCCCCGCGCCGGCGGGGCCGCGTCGTCGGCCGAACTCTTACCGCTGTTCAGTGGCGCGATCAGCGGTTGCACGCAGCACAGTGAGCCGTCGCCCGCCTCGGCATCGCCCCAGCTCTCCAGCGGGTGCGAAAGCGGCAGGTGCCAGTCGCACAGCTCCGAGGTGTGGTCGTAGTAGAGCCCCAGCCGGAGCTTCTTCGCGACCTTTGCCAACCCCTCCGCGAACTTCAGGTCGGCGGGGGCGCTGAACGCCGGGTTGCCGCCGACAACGAGTAGCGTGTTCAACTGCCCCGCGGCCATCGCGGTCGTGAGTTCCGCGAGCGTCTTGTCGGTGTGTTCGGGCGGCGCGGCGCGGAACTCGGCGAGCCCCGCGGCGTAGTTGCCGAGGGCCTCGTTCACCGCGTGCGCGAGGGCGTGAACCCAGGCCGGCTGGCGCGGGCCGACCACGACGAGCCCGCGCCCCGCGTGCCCGGCAACGTCCTTCGCGACGGATGTGACCCACTTCTCAGGAAACTCGGGCGTCGCCGGGAAGCTGTCTGGCAACGCGTCCGGCTTCTTGAGCGCCTTTGCGTGTGCGGTCTTCAACTCCTTTGCGAGGGCAAGAAGGTACGCGCCAATCTGCGACGCCGCGAGGCGCAGCCGGTGATCGGCCATCGTGCCCGTAACCGTGTACGTCGATTCCACGACGTACAGCCGGTTCATGTGCGCTTCGTCTTGGCGCTTGGCCGCGAACCCGCGTGATTGGTAAACGTGGTCGCCCTCGTTGCCGAGGAAGTCGCCGTCGAGCGCAAGGACGAGGTCCGCGCGGTCGAAGCGGTACCGCGCGACGAGCTTCGCCCCGAACGCGATCTCCGCGCCCTTCAGCGCCTCGCCGGTGTCGGCGGCCTCATAGCTGTACCACGCAGCTTGCGGGAGCTTCCCCTTGAGTGCCTCGCGCAAGGCCCGGAGCGAAGGCGAAGGGACCTGCTCCGTCAGGATCGCGAACCCCTTACCCTTCTCCGCCAGAAGGCTCTCGGTCGTGGCGCGGGCGAAGCGGTCGAAGTCCTCCCACTTGCGCGGCGCCTTGCCCTCCATGACGCCGGGGCACTTCTCCGACATCAGCCGGTCGGGGCTGTAGAGGTCGTACACCGTCGCCTGCGCCTGCGCGTCGGTGCTCCCCAGGCTGCACGGGTGCTGCGGGTTCCCTTCGACCTTGGTAGGGCGCCCGTCGTGGCTCTCGATCAGGACCGGCAGCGCGCCGGCGGGGCGCGGGAGGCTCGTCGCGTAGAACGTCGGCTTGCCGGGCACGGCGTGGCCGATCTGGTCGTCCGGAACGGCCGAGAACGGGAGGATCTGGATGTCCGGCCGGCGGCACCCGGCTAGCGTTGCGGCGCTCAGGGTGGCTGCGGACAACGCGAGGAACTTGCGGCGGTTGAGACCCGCTTCCGCGGGGTTATCGTCGAGCGGCTCCGCCTCGCCCGTGAACTCGAACACGTTCGCGAAGCCGGGGAACTCCGGGGCCGGCGCGCCGGGCCGGCGTTCGGAGCTGCGGGGGTAGTCGGTTCGCTCGGTCATGTGCTCGTGAGCGGCGCGGCGTAGAGCCCGCCGGTTTGGGTCCGACGCACCGGCGGGCTCTACGCCGCGCCGCTCGCCTCACTTACCGGTGACACGCCTGACAGTGCATCGGCGGGGCGACCTGAAGTTCCTTCTGGATCGCGGCGCCGATCTCGTTCACCGTCTTACCGGGCGGTGGCTTCCAGCTCAGGTTCGTCACGTCCTTCACGTCGCGCAGGTGCGCGTGCGGGTCGGCGTGGCACTGGAGGCACCAGCCCATCGTGAGCGGCTTGTCGTGCCGCACCACCGGCATCTCGTTCACCTGCCCGTGGCACGACACACACGACACGCCCTTGTTCACGTGAACGGCGTGGTTGAAGTACGAGTACTCCGGCAGCTTGTGGACCCGCTTCCACTCCACCGGGCGGCCGGTGTCGTAGCTGTTGCGCACCGGGGCCAGCAGCGGGCTGGCGCCCTTCACGTTCGCCTTCTTCGGGTTGTGGCAGTTCATGCACGTCTGTGCCGCGGGCACGCTGGCGTGCGGCGAGTCCCACACGGACTGGTGGCAGTACGCGCAGTCCATCCCGAGCTTGCCGGCGTGCAGCTCGTGCGAGAACGGCACCGGCTGCTCGGGGGTGTAGCCGACCCGCGTGTAGCTCGGCAGCGCGTAGTAGTACCACCCGGTCGCGACGAGCGCGGCAGCCACCGCCAGACCAATAGCGCCCTGGCGGACGTAACCGTCGAGTGATCGCGGGAAGATCGCAGGCACGCACTCGCCTCCGCCGGGGCGACCGACACGGGCCGCCCTCGCGACTTTGTGAAAAGTTTCACAAGTGTAGCGTTATGCTACGGAACCTGAGTGTACGGCGGCAAGAAACGGGTGCGAGAAAAATTTGCCCGGATCAGTCCGGGCCGCGCACCGCCGGTTTCACCGTCGCAACGAAGAACTCGCGGAGCCGCGCCAGCGCTTCGGGCGCGATCGGCGGCAGGCCGCTGGCGGCGGCGTTCGCTTCGGCCTGCGCGCGGTTCCGGGCGCCCGGGATGATCGTCGTGACCGCGGGGTGGTCCAGGCACCAGCGCAGCGCGAGCTGCGGCAGCGTGTAACCGGCGGGCACGAGCGGCTTCAGCTTCTCCACCATGTCCAGCCCGGTCTCGAAGCCGAGCCCGGCGAACGTCTCGCCGACGTTGAACTTCTCGCCGTTGCGGTTGATGGTGCGGTGGTCGTTCGGCCCGAAGGTGGTTCGCGGCGTGTACTTCCCGGCCAGGAGCCCGGAGGCGAGCGGGAGCCGCACGATGATCGCCACGCCCCGCCGCCGGCACCGGTCGAGCAAGCCGCTGGTCTCCGGCGTTTGCCGGAAGATGTTGAAGATGATTTGCAGCGACGCGCAGTCCGGCTGCTTCAGGCACTCCTCGGCCTCGGCGACCGACTCCACACTGGCCCCGAACCGGGCGATCTTCCCCTCTTGTTTGAGCCCGCGCAGGGTGTCCCACACCTCGGCGCGTTTCAGTTGCTCCATCGGCAGGCAGTGGAGCTGCGTGAGGTCGAGGCGCTCGACCCCGAGCCGCTTGAGCGAGTTCTCGGTGTGCTCGCGGATCGTCTTCGGCTCGAAGTTGGTGGGCCACCCAGGGCGCGGGAACCGGCCGAACTTCGATGCGACGAAGAACCGGTCGCGCGGGTACCCCGTGAGGAACCGGCCGATGAGTTCCTCGCTGCGCCCGGCCCCGTACACGTCGGCGGTGTCGAGGAACGTGACGCCCGTGTCGGCCGACGCCCGCAGCACCTCAATCGCGTCGGCCTCGGCCACGTCGCCCCACTGGTCGCCGCCGATCTGCCAGCACCCGAGCCCCACTTCCGATACGGAGGCCCCGTCGAAATCACGGTGCGTCATGACTGCCTTTCGTCTAAATGAGCGGGCGCCCGCGGTCACGGCTTGCCGATGAACCCGAACAGCAGGAACGGTGTTACGATGATGAGCGGCACCCCAAAAATGGTGAACAGCACGAGCCCGGCGTGCCTGGCGAGCTTGTTCATATCGACCCCTTCCGCGTAAAGAGCGTGTGTTCAAAACGATACGAAGTCGGTCGCGGCGCGGCCGCGAGCCGCCCTGCCCTTGCGCGCCGGGAGCGAATTGATGCCGGGCGCCGTCCGTCACGCTTTACAACAGATCAGGACGGACCATAGCATTCGCCAACGTGAACCGGAGAGCGACACATGACGCACAACGCGGTCTCGGCGGTGCTGGAACCCGACGACCTGCTCGCAATGCCGGGCGGGGATCGCTACGAACTGATCGACGGTCGTCTCAAGGGGAAGGAGACGGGCGCTGAGTCGGACAAGGTGGCCCTTCGGATCGGGGGATTGCTGGACCAGTTCTGCGTGCGAACCAAAAGCGGCATCGCGTTCGGCTCACAAACCGGGTTCCGGTGCTTCCCTAAACAGCCGAAGCTGGCCCGTAAGCCGGACGCCGCTGTCATCGTCGCGGGGCGCCTGCCGGACGACAAATGGCCGAAAGGCGATATCGCGCTGGTGCCCGACTTGGTCGTCGAAGCGGTGTCCACGCACGACACCTACGAAGAAGTGGCCGTAAAGGTCACCGAGTTCAAATCGGTCGGCGTGAAACTGATCTGGGTCATCAGCCCCGAGACGCGCACCGTACTGGTGCGCCGCGCCGACGGCACCTGCGTCGAGTTGGACGAAACGGGAACGCTCTCGGGCGAGAACGTGCTGCCGGGGTTCGCGTGCCCGGTTGCCGATCTGTTCATCTGACGTGGCTCACTTGCCGGCCCGGTCGAGCCGCTGCTCCAGTACACTGCGCACACGATTCAGCTCCTCGTCCGGACCGCCGTCCCACGGTGCGATCGGTATCCAGCGGTCCCGCTGGTCCGGTCGTATCCAGCCCTCGTCGTCATCAATGAGAGTGCGCTCGAGGTCGAGCGCGAGCACGCCGGCCGCCATCTACTTCTTCTCGCGCTGCAACTCGAGGTACAGCAGCTTCGAGTTCTTCAGTGTCTTGAACTCGGTCGGCCGCTCCTTCTCGCTGTCCGCCTCCGCGTAGCAGATCTTGAGCGTGGCGCCCTTCAGTTCGTAAACGCCTTCCCACTTCTTGTCTTTGAGCGGGCCGTCCTGGTGAACATAGTCGATGTGCTTCGGCTTCTTCGTCGGGTTGAGAACCAGATCGCCCTTCAGCTCGGTGCCGCTCTTCGTTTTGACGTGGAAGTTGTTCTCCTTGATGACCATCTCTCCGCCGACGACGCGGTCCAGCGGGGCGCCGTCGTGTTCGGCGGCAACGACCGTCCACGTGCCCTCCAGCGCCTTCAGTTCCTTCTTGGCGGCCTCGTCGTCCCCGCGCACGGCAGAGCCAACGAACGCGAGCGCGCACCCGAGCAACAGGAATCGCATGTGAGAATCCCCGAGTGTGAGAAGTCCGGGGACAAGATACCGATCGGCTCGGAGCCGTTAACAGAATTCCGACCGAACTCACGCCGCGCCGAGTCGCTTGCGGAGGATGCCGCCGTGGTGCCGGACGTGGCCGACGACGATGTACGCCAACGCCCGGACCGTGACCGGCGAATCGTTCGCCTTGCCGCTCCGCGTCCACGCCTCCGCGGGCAGGTTGCGGAACAGCCAGAGGCTCGACCGCCGCACCGCCTCGAACTCGCTCACCAAGGCCGCGACGGTGAGCCGCTCATAATGGCCCGTCTTTGCGTAGTCGTTCTCCTCGAACCCCGGCAGCGGGGTGGAATCGCCGCGGGCGAACCGCAGCGCCCGGTAGCCGAAGATGCGTTCGCCGTCGATCAGGTGCCCGATCACCTGTTTCACGGTCCAGGTGTACGGCGCGTGGCACACGTCCCCTTGCGATTCGGGGATGGTGCGCCAGAACGCGAGCGTCTCGGTGAGCTGCGATTCCATCGCCGCGAGCACATCGCCCTCGGGAACCAGGGTGATGTACGTCCCATAAAACGGCGCGTATTCGGTCGGCTCCGGTCGTTGCATTTTGCGGGCGCCTCACGTCGTGAGCGATTCAGACGGCTATCTTAGCGAGAACGACGCGTACTCCTTTCCGACACCGCGTGCAATGGTCGAGGTACTTCACTGATGGCAGCCGCTGTGACGGCTCACGCCGAAGGCTGCACGCTCGCGGTGCGCGTGCAGCCGAAAGCCAAGAAGAACGCTGTTCTGGGCGAGCGGGCCAGCGCGCTGCGGGTTTCGGTCACGGCGCCACCGGAAGACGGCCGGGCCAACGACGCCGTTCTTGCACTGCTCTGCGACCACTTCAAACTACAACGATCGCAGTTGGCGCTGCTGAGCGGGCAAACGAACCGGAACAAGGTGATCTTGGTTCGCGGGGTTACGCCTCAGCAACTCGCGGACCTGATTCCGGCGTCGGACGGGGACGACTGACCCGCGCCCACAGGGCATGGCGGCGCGGGGGCAGTTCGATCGCAGCCACCACTGCGGCGAACGGTGCGAGCCCGATCGCGACACCGACCGCGATGCTCAGCCACTTCGCTTCGACCGGAATCACGCCCCACCACACGAGCGCCGGCACGCTCACGGCGACGAGCGGCTTCACCCAACTCTCGCGCAAGTAGCGCCACACACACACATCGAGCGTGCGGCACGCGTATCCGATTACAAACAGGCAGAACAGGACGTTCGGAACCGCGACCGCGACAGCGACGCCCACGATCCCGAACGGTTTCACCAGGGCGAGGCTGAGCGCCAAGTTCACGCCGGCCTCCACCAGCGCTAGCCGCGCGAAGAGCTTGAGCTTCCCCATCCCGTACAGGATGCGCGACGCGACCGACTGCGCCACGCCGATGGTGAGCGTCGCGGAGAGCACGGCCGTCGCGGGGAAACACCACTCGGCGTACTGCTCCCCACCCATCCACCGCACCAGAAACGGCGCTCCGAAGAACAGCAGCCCCAGGTGAATCGGCAGGACGAGGTACAGCACCGCGCGGGTGCCGTCGAGCAGCACCCGGCGCACGCCCGTCATGTCACCTGACGCCTCGCGCTGGCTGACGGCCGGCGTGAGCGTGGTCGTCGCGGAGCGGAGGAGGTTCTTCGCCATGTCCACCAGTCGCAGCGCGATGGCGTAGTACGCGGCCGCCTCGAACGTGAGGAACCCGCCGGCCACGATCGCACCCGTCTGCACGGTGACTCGCCCCGCCACCATCGCCAAGAAGGCGTCGAGGCTGTAGCCGCGCACGTCCTTCAGGGTGGCCCGGTCGATCAGCCGGGTTGAAACCCGCAGGCCGGGCAGAAACCGGAAGCAGCACAGCGCCATCAGCGCGTGTTCGAGTACGTTCGTGACGGTCAACACGACGGCCAGCGGCAGGAGCCCGGGGCGCGTTTCCATCACCCACACGATTCCGCCCACGCGCAGCGCCAGGCACACGAGCCGGACGAGGCTCTTGGTCCCGAACCGCTGGAGCCCGTCGAGGATCGTCGGGAACGCGCTGAGCGGAAGCGTGACGGCCAGGTTCGCAAGCACCAGCAGCGCGAACGGCACCACATCGCCGGACTCGCCGAGTTTGCGCTCCAGCCCCGGCGCGACGAACGGCACGATCGCCCCGCCGACGAGCAGCACCCCCGCGCCGGCGAGTACGAACAGCGCCAAACACGCCGACACGAGTTTGTTGAGTTCGTGGCGCGACTCGGTGGCGTGGTACTTCGCGACGAACCGGACCAGGCACGCCGCGATGCCCATGTCAAAAAGGGTGAAGTACGCGAGGACGCTCTCCACGACGCACCACACGCCGTAGCGGGCGACGCCGAGCGACTTCACCAAGTACGGTGCGAGAAAGATGCTGACCGCGAGCGTCGCGACGAACGCGGCCCAGTTGGTGGCCGCGCCGAGCAGAAGGGACCGCTTGGCCGAACTCGATTCAGACAATGCAAACGCCTCCGTGCCGGGGGCGCAAAGGCTATCACACCGCGCTACCTACAAAAAAGGCGAACCCCGCCCACCGGGGCGGGGGTGTCGGAGCGCAAGGGGATCATTGGTTGCTGTGAGCGCCAGCAACCGAGCGGGCACCCGCGAGGCACCCACCCCCGCCCCGGCGGGCGGGGTTCGCCCGAGCGCGGCGCACTACTCCGCGGCGGCCTTGCCGCGCTTCTTCTTGGGCGCGATCTCGACCTCTTCGCCCAGCGCCGCGAGGGCCGCGGCGGCTTCGGCTTCTTCCTGCGCGGCGGTCGCTTCGAGGGCCGCCGCGTCCACCACCTTCGGGGTCCGCTTTTCCTTCACCGCCGCCACGATCTCGTCCCGCACCGCGTGGTTCTCGCGCAGGAACTCGACCGCGTTCTTGAGGCCCTGGCCGAGCCGCTGCTCCTTGTACGAGAAGTGCGCCCCGCTCTTCTCGATGACCTCGTCCTCCAGCGCCAGCTTGATAACGTCGCCCTCGAAGTCGATGCCGCGGTCGTGCAGCAACTCGAACTCGGCGTTGCGGAACGGCGGGGCGATTTTGTTCTTGACCACCCGAACGCGGGTCTCGGCGCCGATTGTGTCCTCGCCGTCCTTCACGTGCGTGACCCGCTTCACTTCCATGCGGACGCTGGCGTAGAACTTGAGCGCCAGCCCGCCGGTGGTGGTGTTCGGGTCGCCGTACATCACGCCGATCTTCTGGCGGATCTGGTTGATGAACATCAGACAGGTGCGGCTCTTGTTGATCTGCGGCGTCAGGATGCGCATCGCCTGGCTCATGAGCCGGGCCTGCAACCCCACCTTCGTGTCGCCGATCTCGCTGTCCTGGATCTCGTTCTTCGGCACCAGGGCCGCGACCGAGTCCACGACGATCAGGTCCACGGCGTTCGACTTGACGAGCATTTCTGCGATGCGCAGCGCCTCTTCGCCGTAGCCCGGTTGCGAGACGAGGAGGTTGTCCAGGTCCACGCCCAGGCGCTTCGCCCAGCTCGGGTCGAGGGCGTGCTCGGCGTCGATGAAGGCGGCCACGCCGCCGGCCTTCTGGGCCTGCGCGATGGTGTGAAGGGCGATGGTGGTTTTGCCGCTGGCCTCGGCGCCGTAGATCTCGACGATGCGCCCGCGGGGGATGCCCTTGCCGCCGAGCGCGAGGTCCAGGCTCAGCGCCCCGGTCGAGATGCAATCGATGTCGAGGCCGTTCATGTCGCCGAGCGACATGATGGACCCCTTACCGAACTCCTTTTCGATCGCCGCGAGGGCGGTCTTCAGTTCCTTGTTGTCCTTGATGCTCCCGCCGCCCTCTTTGCTCTTCTCCAGTTTGTCGCCTTTCTCGGCCATGACGCGGTCCCATCCCTTTGAGCGGTTTAGTGTGGGTCAGTCGTAACGGGGTGAAGTTTACCCGCGCGCGGGGAACAACTGAAGGTCAGCAGCCGAGCCGGCGACGCACTTTTCCGGCGCGCCCGAATATCCGGGGCGCGAGTGGACACGTGCTACGCGCCACAAACTCGTACCGCTACGGGAGAAACTTCCCGCGCCGGCCGCGCCGGCCGCTTGACGGGACCGGCGGCGGCTGTCAGGCTGAAAGCATCACGTGGTGCCCTGGCGCCCGACTCGGGAGGAGCGGATGAGCATTCGATTGGCGGTCGCGCTGGGCGGACTGGTCGCCGGGTTCGCGCTCGCACAGGCCCAGGAGCCGAAGGGCGGCGCGAAGGCCGCGAACGTGGTCCCGTCCACGTTCCGCGCCCAGCTCGTGGTGGACAACCGGTTCTCGCTCAAAACCAAGCACCGGCTCGATACGGGCGACGGGTGGCCGGAGTGCGCCGCGCTCGCGCTGGGCGAAAAGGCCAAGGACGAGGACAAGGTCAACGACAGCGACCGCGACCCGCGGGACCGCACCGGTAAGATGCACGACCTCGTTAGCGAGTACGGGCTGGCGCCGGTGGTGGCCATCTTCGTGCGCGCGGACGCCCCCCGGCTCACCGCGGACGCCGGACTGGGCAAACTGCTGCGGGGACTGGACCGAGAAAACGATGACCCGAAGGTCCGCGACGTGCGGCCCCGCGACGGCCTGATGACCACGTACCAGGCTGACAAGCTGGCCGCGTTCGTGATGTTCCTCTGGCTCGAGGGGGGCACCAAGGCCGTTACCGTGAAGGGCGAGGACGGGAGCGAACAGAAGGTCGCGGTGGACCTGGAGTTCCCGCACGACGAGAAGCGGGCGGATAAGGTCAAGCTGGTGCAGGAGTACGCCTGCAAAGTGCGGGCGAACAAGGTGCCGTTCGGGCTGGCGGCCGACAAGTCCGCCGCGGTGACCGCGTTCAAGATCGAAGAAACGGCGCCGGTCACCATTGTCATCTACAACCGGTTGCGGATCGTGCAGCGGTGGAGCCTCAAGACGGACGAACTGACCGACGAGAAGGTCGCCGAGATCCTCGCCGCCATCAAGAAGATGGTCGACGAGAAGAAGCCGTAATCGGCGTCGGTACGAGATCAGACAAGACCCGAGGCCGGAGCCGCAGAGGTTCCGGCCTCCGGCGTTTTTAACTCCCGTTCGCACGCTCGCTCACACCGACCAGAAACGGCCGCAAGGTCTCTTCCGGATACAGAACCCAGGGGTAGTCGCGGCGCCGGAGGATCGCGTTCGCTTCGACTTCGCGCCTGATACGCTGCACGTCGGCCTCGGCAGCGGGTACTTCATTCGCCGCAGCTTTCCGTAACCCTTCTTTTACCCGTTGCAGCGCCCGGAACCACTCGCGCCGGGCGGCGTGATTACTGTAAGGCGGCTCCGATGCCGTGATCGCTTTGTGTTCGCGCACGAGATCGGTTGGCGCGTTCGGACGCGCGTGCGGGTTCCAGCGCAGATCACGTACCCGGCGTTCCGCGGTCTGCAAGTCGCGAGCGGCCGACGGAAACGCCGGGAGCGGCAAATGCAAGGTTGCGGACAGCACCTGATACGCGGGCGGCTCGATACCGAAGTAGTCGCGAATGATGTCGTCGGTGACCTCGTCGTACTTCCCGCCGCCGATCCCGTGAATGAAGAAATCGCCCAGGCACACGCGGGCGAAGAGCGTTAGCGTGAGCGCCCGCGGGCGCAGTTGGTTCGTGTCGCTCGCGGGTGTCGCGCGCTGCCGCCGGCCGGCGCTGGTGCGCACCCAGAACGGGCCTTCGCCCTCCGCCAACTCCGGCGCCGGGTGGTTCATGCTGCGAACGCCGTTCGCGGTCCGGTAAGCGCGAATCGCCGCGTTGTACACCTCGTGGAACCGCGGCAGTTCGCCGAGGATGTGACGGGCGAAGCGCGCGAACGCGTCCGTTCGCGACAGCCGGCTGACCGGCAGTTCGCGGTTGCGACAGCCCCACGCCCGCTCACGCGCCACGCGCATTGCCGTGAACGACTCGCCCACGTTTGCGCCGCCGGCCCAGTGTTTTGCCAGTAGCGGTTCGTAGCCCCAATCGGCCCAGAGCGGGGCGGCCCGTTCCGCGAACGTGCGGAACTGTTCGCCGTCGCGAACCGTGCGGTCCTCGTAAGGAACTTCGCCCGCGAGCGTGTCGAAGCTCAGGGCCTGAACGTGAACGGAAGCCGGGGCGCGATCGCGGAAAACCGGGAAGCGGATCGCGGTGCCCTTGAGCGTATCGTTGTCAACGATCAGGTTGAGCGGAACCCCGTCGAGCCGCCGGGCGAGGCCGTTGAGCGCGAAGTTCTTGACCCACACGCCCGGGTGCGACAACTCGGGCTGGTGCCCCGCGAGCAGCAGCGGGCCGTGGCCCGTTCCGCCCGCTAACTCCATCACTTCACGCCGTGCCAACGCCCGCAACTCGCGAAGCGGCAACCCGCCAACGACCACATCCGCCCGATCGAGACGCTTGCGGTTGGCTTCGACGAGCCCCGGAACGGCGTCGAAGCCCGGTTCGGCCAGAACCTCGCCGTCGGCCTTCGGGGCGCGGAACCGGTGCAGCATCAGCACGTCCCCGGGCACGGACAGCACGCCGCCGCAGGGGCCGTGGGCAGTTCGTCGCGTTCCGCGGACGCGAGGACGTCGCGGTAGTACGCGAGCCGCTGTTCGGGGTCGTTCATCACCCCGCCGAACGCGCGGTTCGGGTCCAGGTACAGCCGCGGCACCCCGATTTCCTTCACCCGCAGTTCCTGGCGGGCGGCCTGCACCCACAGTTGCAGCGGCATCCCCCAGCCGCGCTCGGTGATGTTCAGCTTCTCCAGCGCCTCACGCCGGTACGCTTTGAACCCGCAGAACGTGTCTGTCAGGTTGAACCCGTACTTCGCGTTGATCTCGCGGGTGATGGTGGCGTTGATGAACCGGCGGTCGGTGGGCGCCGGGGTGTCCTGGCGGAAGTCGCGGAAGTAGCGCGAGCCGGACACGATGTCGCAGTCGTGAATCGCTTCCAGGAGCACCGAAATGCGCTCGGGCTGGTGCTGGCCGTCGCAGTCCATCGTGACCAACACGTCGAATGCACTCGCGCGGGCGAACGCGAACGCCGAGATCAGCGCCGCCCCGTACCCCCGGTTCTGCGGGTGATCGATCCGCAAGAGGCCGGGCTCGCGGTCGAGCAGTTCGGCGGTGCCGTCGGTGGAGCCGTCGTTCACGACCAGGATGTCGGGCGTGTACTGCCGCACCTCCGCGAGGACGTGGCGGACATGCTTGGCCTCGTTGTAAACGGGAATCGCGGTGAGAACGCGCATGAGGTGCTTTCGCTTCACGGTGAAAGGACAGCCAGCCCCATTCTACTTGCACACGGTGTACCAGATCAAACCGTCGGTCGGCACGGACCTTTCATCGGGTTGCGGCTCCGGCGCGAACGCGGTTTCTTCTTCGTGCGGCCGGGGTTGAAACCCGGCGGCGAGTCGCGAAACCTGACACCATGCTCACCGTCACACGCAAGCTGCTGGAACTGATCCGGTTCAGCCACACCGTCTTCGCGCTGCCGTTCGCCGCCCTGTCGGCGGCACTCGCGTGGCGGGACGAGCCGTTCCGCTGGGAAGACCTCGTCGGCGTCCTGCTGTGCATGGTGTTCGCGCGCAGCGCCGCGATGGCGTTCAACCGCGTCGCCGACCGGCACATCGACGCCCGGAACCCCCGCACCGCCGGGCGCCACCTGCCCGCCGGCACGCTGACGGTCGGGACCGTGTGGCTGTTCACGCTCCTTTGCGGCGCGGGCTTTGTGGCCTCCACCCTCATTTTCTACCTCCGCGAACCCGCGAACCCGTGGCCGCTGTACCTGGCGCTCCCGACGCTGCTCTTCGTAATGGGCTACTCGCTCGCCAAGCGGTTCACCAGCCTCGCCCACTTCTGGCTCGGGGTCGCGCTCATGCTCGCCCCGGTGGCGGCGTGGGTCGCGATTCGGGGCTTTACCGAGATGACCGTGCCGCTCCTGCTCGGCGGCGCGGTCGGGTTCTGGGTCGCGGGCTTCGACATCCTTTACGCCTGCCAGGACGCCGCGTTCGATAAGGACGCCGGACTGCACAGCGTTCCCGCCCGGTTCGGCATCCCTCGGAGCCTCCGCATCGCCGCCGGGTGCCACGCGGTCATGTTCGCGCTGTTGGTGGGGCTGTACTTCGCATCTCCGCACCTCGGGATCATCTTCCTGACGGGCCTGGGAGCCGTCGGGGTACTTCTGGCTTACGAACACTGGCTGGTCCGCCCGGACGACCTGACTCGCGTGAACCGCGCGTTCTTCCACGTCAACGGCGTCATCAGCCTGGGCCTCCTCGCGGTGGTACTGGTGCAACTCGCGGTGCGGTAAACCGGCCCCGGCCGCCGGCCGGCTCTCGGGGGCGCGGCCGGGTAGCCCCCGAGAGCCGTGCATTTTTCGCGTCCGGTAGTTCTGGCAGCTCGTGCGGCTCTCAACCGGCCCTTTGCCCTTCGATTCCGGTCCGCGGGCGGGGCGCCGCGATCCGGATGGAATTCGGCACAAGTTCCACCCTTTTGCGATGTTGCGGCGAGCAGTCCGGGCTGTCTCGGACCCGGCCTCTGTTCGCCCGTGCGTGTTGTCCGGGTTTTGCGGGCGGGATTCGGTGGTAGCGATCACCCAGCGAACCGGTAGCGAGTTGCCAGTCCGACGCCAGCAAATGTCCCGTCGTTGATCAGCCGAGCGCCACTTGTGTCGCACTGTAACCCCCGTTACAGACCCGCGCGAGCGGAAAACGCCAAAACCGGTCGCGAGGCCCTTCGGTCGTCCGGCCTTGCGTCGCGCGAAGGGCCGCTTCGCCCTATCCGACTGATGGCACCGGGGCGGAAAACGTGCCCCGTCGCGGCTTCAGATCGGGAGGGTCGGGGGCCACTGCCGCGGTAGCGGTCCGCCGGATCACGCCGTATGCTAATCGGGGAAGCAACGCTCGCCGAGGTACGCGCATGGGTGCCGTCGAACTGCCGCACGAAGCCCCGCGGAAGATTGAGAACACGCCCGGGCGGCTCGGGTCGTGGTCCGTCAACAGCGCCGTTTCGCGGGTCGGGACCCCGTGGACCCGCCGGCTCGCGAAGGCCGCGCTGATGATCCCCAAGATCCGGTACTACGAGAAGCTGCACGCGGACGTGTCGGACGAGAAGCTGATCGAACTCAGCATGGAGCTGCGCGGCAAGGCCCGCGGCAAGTGGGACCTCGACGCGCTGCTCCCGGAGGCGTTCGGGCTGGTCTCCGTCTCGATCCAGCGCACCCTCAACATCCGGCCGTTCGACGTGCAGCTCGCGGCCGGCACGGTGATGCACTTCGGCGGGCTGGTCGAGCTCTCCACCGGGGAAGGCAAGACGGTCAGCGCGTCGGCCCCGGCGTACCTGAACGCGCTCTCCGGCAAGGGCGTCCACGTCACCACCGTCAACGACTACCTCGCCAAGCGCGACGCCGAGTGGATCGGGCCGGTGTACCAGAAGCTCGGCATGTCCGTCGGGGTGCTCCAGCAGAAGATGGACGAGAGCGCCCGGGTGACGGCGTACAAGGCCGACATCACCTACGGCACCGCGGCCGAGTTCGGGTTCGACTTCCTGCGCGACCGGCTGAAGCTCCGCGGCGGGCAGGCCAACGCGGCCCCCTTCTGGGCCGCGTGGACCGGCGGCGCGGGGCGCCTGGACCCGCGGGTGCAGCGGCCCCTGCACTACGCCATCGTGGACGAGGCGGACAGCATCTTCGTGGACGAGGCCAAGACCCCGCTCATCATCGCGAACCCCACCCGGGCCGCCGAGCCCGACGAGCAGGTGGTGTTCAAGTGGGCCGACCAGCTCGCGCGCGAGATGCGGCGCGACCAGCACTTCGTGATGAACGCCAAGAAGGACAAGATCGAGCTGACCGACGCGGGCAAGCACCTCGTGCGGTACTCGAACCCGCCCACCGGCAAGCACGCGAAGGCGATGGATAAGCTGCTCGAGGCGGTCGAGCGGGGGCTCCAGGCGCACTACCGGTTCATGCGCGACCAGCACTACATGGTGAACGGCGAGAAGAAGATCGTCATCATCGACGAGGGCACCGGGCGCCCGATGCCCGACCGGCACTGGCGCGACGGGCTGCACCAGGCGGTCGAGGCGAAGGAGCAGGTGCAGATCAACATGCCCAGCTCGCACGCCGCGCAGATCACGTTCCAGAACTTCTACCGCCTGTACACGAAGCTCGCGGGCATGTCCGGGACGCTGCTGCCGAACTTCTGGGAGATGCGGAAGGTGTACCGGCGGTGGACCACCAAGGTGCCCACCAACAAGCCGAACCGCCGCGACAACCTGCCGGACCTCGTGTTCCCGACCGAGGAGGCCAAGTTCGACGCGGTGGTGCGCAAGACGCAGGAGATGCTGGCCGTGGGCCGCCCGGTGCTGATCGGCACCCGCACCGTGGAGGCGTCGAAGAAGATCAGCGCGAAGCTGACCGCGGTGGGCGTCGCGCACCAGGTGCTCAACGCCGAGCAGAACGAGAACGAGGCGGAGGTGGTGGCCGCGGCCGGGCAGCCGGGCCGGGTGACGGTGGCCACCAACATGGCCGGGCGCGGCACCGACATCAAGCTCGGGCCGGGGGTGGCCGAGAAGGGCGGGCTGCACGTGATCGGCACCGAGCGGCACGAGGCCGAGCGCATCGACCGGCAGCTCGTCGGCCGCGCCGGCCGCCAGGGCGACCCGGGCAGCGCGCAGTTCATGCTCTCGCTCGAAGACCAGTTGCTCGAAGGTCTGGGCGTCGCGAAGCAGCGCGAGCTGGAGCAGCTCGGGAAGGCCGGCGGGAGCCGCGACTGGAACGCCTACGCCCCGCTGTTCCGGCAGGCGCAAAAGCGGGTCGAGGCGCGGCACTACCGCCAGCGGCTCGACCTGATGAACTACGACAAGCAGCGCCAGGAGATGCTCCAGGACCTCGGCGCGGACCCCTATGTGGACTGACGCGGCGGCGCTGGAGCGCGGGCCTCCGGCCCGCTGGCCCGGCGAGTGAGGTGGCTTCGGGGAATCCGCGGAGCGGCACCTCGCAGCAAACCGGCGGGCCGGAGGCCCGCGCTCCAGAAATGCAAGCGTGTCGGCTCTCGTTCACGATCCGCCTGACTATGCCTGTTTCTTGTGGCACAGACATTCCTGTCTGCGCGGCCTTCTCGCGCCGCAAAGACAGGAATGTCTGTGCCACAAAGACATCAGCAAAAATGCACGCCAGCAACCGGACCACGAATCGGTAGCTTCGCGCCCTCACTGTCCGTCACGCCCGCCGCTTGTCCGCCACCTCCGGGTTGACCCAGTTCGGCAGCGCCGCGCCCCCCACCCCCGCCAGGAGGTTGTTGGCACACAGCCGTGCCATCGCGTTACGCGTGTCGATAGTGGCGCTCGCGATGTGTGGCACGATCAGGCAGTTCGGGAGCCGGAACAGCTCGTGATCGGTCGGTAGCGGCTCCGGGTCGGTCACGTCGAGCCCCGCGGCGAAAATGGTGCCGTCGCGGAGCGCCGCGGCCAGCGCGGCCTGATCGACCAGCGGCCCGCGCGACGTGTTGACGAACACCGCCGTCCGCTTCATCTTTGCGAACTGCGCCGCCCCGAACAGCCCCTTCGTCGTCGGGTTCAGGTCCGCGTGGACCGACACGAAATCGCTCCGCGCCAGCAGCTCGTCCAGTTCCACGCGGGTGGCGCCCAGTTCCTTGTCGGCGTCCTCCTTCGGGCCGCGGGCGGTGTAGAGCACCTTCATGCCCCAGCCGCCGTGGAGCCGCTTCGCCGCCGCGAACCCGATGCGGCCCATGCCGACGATCCCGAGCGTGCGGCCCGCGAGGTCCGAGCCGAGCCACCCGAGCGGCTCCCACGTCAGCCAGCGCCCCTCCTTCGCGTCGGTCGCGCTCTCGCCCACCCGCCGCGCCGCCGCGAGCAGCAGCGTGACCGCGATGTCGGCCGTCGCGTCGGTCAGCGCGCCGGGCGTGTTCCCGACGCACACCCCGCGGGCGGTGCAGGCGGCCACATCGACGTTGTTGAACCCCACCGCGAAGTTGCTCACCACCTTCAGCTTCGGCGCCGCGTCGAGGAGTTCGGCGTCCACGCGGTCGGTGAGCAGCGAAACCAGCCCGTCGCAGTCCGCCACGTGGCGGCGCAGCACCGCGGGCGGCGGGGGGAGCTGTTCGGGCCACACGTCCACGTCGCAGACGGCCCGGATCGCGTTCAGCCCTTCGTCGGGAATACGGCGGGCGACGAACACCTTTGGACGGCTCATGTTGCGCACTCGAATCGGGGGGCGAGCGGGTTCCTGTGAGGTGTAGTGATTGGGCGCCCGGTTGCCCCGCCTTGCCGCCGCGAGCCGAGCCACTGGGAAAGTGGCGCAGACACGGGAAGCGGGCGCGGGTATTTCCCTGTCCGGGATTTAACCTGGCGCACGTGACCCCCGGGCTCGGATGCCCGCGGTCCCCCTGGTTGCCGCGCCGCGCAGAGGTGTATCACCATGTTGCTGACCCGCTGGAAGCTGATGGCCGGCGTGCTGGGCGTGTCGATCGGCGGCCTGGCCGCGGCCGCGAGCCAGTGCCCGAAGCTGGACAAGACCAAGGGCCGCCAGCCCGAAGCGCCGGTCACCGCCGAGGCCCCGAAGCTGCCGCCGGCCGGCGCGCCGTCGGCGCCGAAGGTCAACGAGGCGCTGCCCCCCGAACTGCCGGCTCCGTCATCGCCGAAACTCCCCGAGTTGCCGCCCGCGCTGCCGGCGGCGTTCCCGGCGCCGGTCAGGTCTTTGCCGGCGGGCGCCCCGCCGGTCCCGGCGATTGAAAAGGCGGCGAAGCCGGAGGAGCCGAAGGCCGCCCCCGCGCTGCCGGCCCTGCCGCTCCCGGACGCGAAGCCCGCGCTGGAGCCGACCAAGACGACCACCCCGGCCCCGGCCGCGCCCCCGATGAACCCGCCGAAGCCGGTCGCCGAGGCGCCGAAAATCGCTCCGCTCACCGTCCCGTTGCCGGCGCCTGAGGCCACGGGCGGCATGGCCCCGAGTAAGCCCTTGGCAACCCCGCCGGTGATGCCGGCTTCCGGCACCGCGCAGCCGACCGGTTCGGTGCTCCCGCTGGGTACGGGGGCGCCGGCCCAACCGCCCGCGCTGATCGAGAGCCCGAAGATCACGCCGACGCCGATCGAGCAAGAAAAGCCGACGCTGGACGTGCCGGCGAGCAAGCCGACCCCGGCACCGGCGGCTGGCGCCGTCAAGGTGGAGGCGATGAAGTACCGCATCGTGCTCCGCGTGGGTGAGGGCGAGCCGACGTTCGAGGTGAAGTCGGGCGACGACCTGGTGCTGAAGGTGGCGTGCGAGAAGGTGGACATCAAGTCGCCGGAGAAGGGCGTGGGCCTCTCGGCGGTGACCGCCCGGGGTAAGGTGCGGTTCGCCGGGTTCGGTGTCGAGGGCACCTGCGAGGAGCTGTCGTTCATGGCCGGCACCGGCGAGGTCGCCATGAGCGGTGACGTGAAGGTGCAGATGAAGGACAAGCTCGGCCGCGTCGAGTCCGAGCTGACCACCGCGACCCTGAAGTACAAGATCGACGCCAACGCGGTCGGCGCGTCGATCAAGCCGTAAGTGTAATTCGGAATGCGGAACGCGGAGTGCGGAATGACAGCCAAGGCATCAAGTCCTTTTGGCTGTCATTCCGCACTCCGCGTTCCGCATTCCGAATTAAACCCTGTCTACTCCCGCACCAGTAGCCCCATCGCCTGGCGCAGCTTCACTTCCGTCGTGTGCCACTCGATCACGGCCGAAAGCCGTTCGCCCTTCGCCTTGAGCACCGCGAGTTTTGCGGCCGCGAGGTCGGCCGCCACGCTGAGCCCGGCCGCCTTGCGCTGCTCCAGTTCGCTGACGCGTGCCTCCGCGGCCCGGACATCGAGCGCGCGGGCCGCGACCGCGGCCCGGTACCCACGCAGGCTCACTGCGGCGGCCCGGATCTCGGCCTCGGCCTGACGGGTCCGGGCCGCCAGCGCGCTGGCCGCGCGGCCGGTCGCAGCCTCCGTCTGACGCTCCGGTTCCTTGAGGCACGCTAGGAGCAGCAGCGCGAGCGGGCTGTCCGGCTTGAGCTTCGCCAGGAGCGGGTTCAGCCCCGTCAGCACCGCGTCCGTCAGGTCCGCCGCACCGCCGTCCGCGAGCACCCGCAGCGCGTTCAGGTCCGGCCGGTAGACCAACCCGGTGGCAACCGCCGCCGGTACATCGATGTCATCGGGACGAACCGCGAGCGGGTCGACCGGCCAGAGCGGCAGCGGATCGCCCGCCTCCAAACCGAGACGGGCGCGGAGGCTGGCGTTCAGCGCCCCGATGCCGGCTTCGAGTTTCGCCTGCTGCGCCTCGATGTCGAGCAACTGGCGCCGCAGCGCCGGGGTGTCGGCGCGGTCCTTCAATCCCGCCTGTTCGGCCCGCTCCGCTTCGCCGAGTTGGGCCTTGAGTTCGGCCGCGGCGGCGGCCAGCAGATCGAACTGCCCTTCGGCCCCGGCCAGTTTAAAGAACTCGTCGAGGGCCTCGCCCGCGGCCCGGTTGCGCAGCTCGTCGGCGGCGTGGCCGCGCACGAGGCGGCTTGCCGCGGCGAACCGTGCTGCTTTCCTGTTCAGCTTCTCGTGGTTCGGCCCTTGGTTGTCTTCGTGCCGGTCGAGGTCCGCCGCGAACGGGGCGTTGGCGCGTGCGAGCCTGCGCGTGTCGGGGGCGGTGAGGCGCCGCCCCTTGTCCGGGCGGACGAGTGGCACCGCTTCGGCCGTTACACCCGACAGGTCGGGCTCGAAATTGGGCCGGCTCGCGACCGGGAGTTGTGCCGGCCCCGGCGCCGGGCACAACGAAGACGACGGCCGCGCGTGGCACCCCGCGAGCGCCAGCAGCGCGTAACCGGCGAACCACAGCACGCGACGGCGTCGCGCGTTCGTCGTGGGGAGTGGCACGAACTCATAATCGGCACAACCGGCGCCAGCACTTCATACGAAGAACGGGTTGTGCCGTTGCGCCGGATCAGGGGAGCTGGGGTGCGTTTAGCGAATGTGTCAATTTGGTGCAGTTACGCGATCGTTCTGCTGTATACTGGTTCTGGTTGATGTCAGGGACCGACACAGGAGCCCGCGATGAGCGCACGCCTGGCCCCGCCCGTTTCACGCCGCGTACTGGTGGTTGAAGACCTGCCCGACAGCCGCACGTCTCTTCAAGATCTGCTTCAGGTCGCGCTGGGCGTCGAAGTCGATACCGCCCCGGACGGCGTGCGCGGGCTCGAACTGCTCGCCGAGCGCGAGTACGCGCTGGTCATCACCGATCTACGGATGCCGAAGGCGAGCGGGATGCGGGTGCTGCGCGAAGTGCAGGACCGCGGGCTCGGGTGCCAGGTGGTGGTGGTCACCGGGCACGGGTCGGTGCGCGAAGCGGTCGAGGCCATGAGGCTCGGCGCGTACGACTTCCTCCAAAAGCCGGTTGATCCGGAGAAGCTGATCCTGCTCGTGGACCGCGTGTTGCGGGAACGCGCCCCGCTCGCCTCGGCCGGATAGCACGCGGAGCCCCAGGTTTCTTGGACCCGCCTCGTTCAGCTCACGTTCCGGCCGATCGCAGCATCATTTGCACAGCCCACCGCGAACGGCTTCGGCACCTGCGGGCTTCCGCGTTCCGGAGCCGGCCGACCTACTCACATCATCCTGGTGGCGGTGGCCGGGTTCCCTGTGGTATCGTTGCCTCAGGGAACGGCGCCGGTATGAAATCCTGACTCCTGTCGAGTGTGGCTGTCGGCCATACCCGCGCCGAACGCCGCCCCGTCCCTGCCGCGCCCAGAGTCAACAATCTCCCGCCCCCGAGGTCACCATGTCCCGCGTTCCCGTAGCGCTTCTTCTCGTCGCGTTCGCGTTCGTCGAGAGTCCCACCCGCGCCGACGACTGGCCCCTGTTTCGCGGTCCCGACCGAACCGGCGTATCGAAGGACAAGGGGTTACTGAAAGAGTGGCCCGGCGACGGCCCGCCGCTGGCGTGGAAGACGGAAGGCATCGGGATCGGGTTTTCCAGCGTGTCGGTGAGCGGCGACCGCGTGTTCACGATGGGCGACGGGAAGGACAGCAGCTTCCTGTTCGGGATCGACCGCAAGACCGGCAAGAAAGTGTGGGAGCGGAAGGTCGGCAAGACCGGCGGCAACTACCAGGGGCCGCGCTGCACCCCCGCGACCGACGGAACACTGGTGTTCGCGCTGGGGCAGTTCGGCGACCTCGTGTGCGCCGGCGCGAAGGACGGGAAAGAGGTGTGGCGCAAGAACCTGCCGAAAGACTTCGGCGGGCAGGCCGGCGGGTGGAACTTCACCGAATCGCCGCTGCTCGACGGCAACAGCCTGATCGTAACGCCCGGCGGGGCCAAGGCGGCGATGGTGGCGCTCGACAAGAAGACCGGCAAACCGTTATGGACCGGCGCCGTCGAGGGCGGGGACGCCGCCGGCTACTCGTCGGTAGTGATCGGCACCTTCGGCGGGGTGAAACAGTACATCCAACTGATGGCGAACGGGCTCGTGTCGTTCGACGCGAAAACCGGCAAACTGTTGTGGCGGTACGGTACCGCGAGCAGCCGGTTCGGGGGGAACACCGCCAACATCCCGACCCCGATCGTCACGAGCGAGTACGTGTTCGCGTCGGCGGGGTACGGCCGGGGCGCGGCGCTGCTGAAGGTGAGCGGCACGGGCGGAAAGTTCGCGGTCGAAGAGGTTTATTGGGCCAACCAGCTCACGAACAAACACGGCGGTGTGATCCTGGTGGGCGACAAGCTGTTCGGCGACCGCGACGACAGCGGCACCCCGTTCTGCGCGGACTTGAAAACCGGAAAGGTGCTCTGGACCCGCAAGGGCGGCGAGGGGCGCGGGTCGGCGTCGCTGACCTACGCGGACGGCAAGCTCTACATTCGGTACTCGGACGGCTGGGTGGTGCTGGCGGACGCGACCGCCGACAAGTACACCGAGATCAGCGCGTTCAAGGTGCCGAACGGCAAGAACGACACCTGGGCGCACCCGGTGGTCGTGGACGGCAAGTTCTACGTCCGCGAGCGCGACGTGCTGTGGTGCTACGACGTGGCCGCCAAGTGAGGGCGGGGGCTCGAATCGGTCGCCCGCCGATTTGTGCCGCGTAACGTGTACCGAATCAGCTCGAGTGGTGCCGGCGCCACCCCGTTGCTTGCCGAACGCCACCCGCGCCCCGAACCGATCAAAGGCCCCGACGACACCACCGCGGAGAGATCCATGACCCGGTTGTTCGCTTCTGCTGCTCTGCTGGCCGCCCTGCTCTCGGCCGCGCTCACCGCACCGTCCTCGCGCGCGGCCGGGCAGGAGCCGAAGGACAAGTCGATCAAGATCCGGTGGCTCGGGCAGTCGTTCTTCCAGATCGAGTCGGCCGAGGGGCGCCTGATCGCGATCGACCCGCACGGCATCCCGGCGTTCGGCCGCCCCATCATCCCCGCCGAGTTCGTCCTCGTCAGCCACTCGCACGAGGACCACGCGCTCGTCGAGTTCGTTGAGGCCCAGAAGAAGGACACGAAGCTCAAGGAGGCCGACATCTACCGCGGGGTCGTCGAGACGAAACCCGGGAAGCAGGAGTGGAAGACGTACGACGAGAAGCGCGGCAGCATCCGCGTGCGCAACGTCGCGACCTACCACGACACCGTCAACGGGATGCAGCGCGGCAAGAACAGCATCTGGATCATCGAGATGAACGGCCTGGTGCTGTGCCACCTGGGCGACCTGGGCCACGAGCTGACCGCGGAGCAGGTGAAGGCGATCGGCAAGGTGGACGTGCTGATGGTTCCGGTCGGCGGCATCTACACCATCAACGGCGAGCAGGCGCAGAAGGTGACGGAGCAGATCAAGCCGCGGCTGTACGCGCTGCCGATGCACTACGGCGTGCCCGGGTACGAGGACCTCGCCGGCCCCGACGAGTTCCTTGATGGGGTGAAGAAGGAGCGCGTCACCAAGACGCCGGACACCAACGAACTCGTCATCCCGATCGACGCCAAGGCCGAGGAGTACCAGATCGTGCTGCTCGGCTGGCGCAAGGGCGAAGCGAAGAAGAAGTGACGCCGGCCGAAGTAATTGTGGGCGCCGGGGCACCAGGAGAGCCGCGCAACGCCCGTGTAACGCGGCAATCCTTTCCGCCGCCTGCCGCGTCTTGGGGACGGTAGTATGAGGTTCGCCCGCCCCCACGCGCGGAGGTAGTTCCCATGCGTCGGTCTCTGCTTGCGCTCGCTGCGGTCGCGCTCGTCGCGGCCCCCGGCGGCGCCGCCGAAACCTGCGGCCACGGCACGAGGCTCGATTTCGTCGACAGCCCCAAGGAAGCGGCCGCCGTCGCCAAGAAAGAACAGAAGCTCGTCCTTGTGCTGCACGTGTCCGGCCACTTCGAAGACCCGGGCCTGACCTGAAACAACGCCGAAGCGCTCCGTGCGGGCGCCCTGAACAACGCGGCGGTCGGTGCGTTCGTGAACGAGTACTTCGTGTCGTCGTACCAGAAGGTCGCGACCTTCAAAATCGTGGGCGGGCAGAAGCAGGGCGGGAACGTGGCCGCGTACTTCTGCGCCCCGGACGGCCGTGTGCTGCACTGCGTCGCCGGCCCGGTGGACGCCCAAACCTTCCTCCGCGAAGCGAAATGGGTCGTGGAGACCACCAAGACTTGCATGCGGGACGCGAAGAACGACGGGGCCACGTTCAAGGAGCTGTTCCGCAAGGCGCATGCGGAGAAGTTGCGCCGGGAGTTCGGCATCGTGGTCGAAGCGGTCGCCTACGACCCGCCGGACCCGATGGACGAGAAGGACGCGCTGACCTACCGCGACCCGACCGGGCGCCCGCTCGCGCCGAAGCTCCCGCCGCCGCCGATCGACGGCCCCGATGTCACCCTCGGTGCCAAGAAGTTCGAGCAGATGCAGAAGGACGCGGCGGGCGCGCCGGGCAACCGCGTGGTCGCGTGCGGTAAGGGGGGCCGCGTGGTGGTCACGAACCAGGGCCTCGTTCACCAGATCATGGCCGCGCACGCAATGATCCCCATCGAGCGCGTGTACGGAACGGTGTTCGAGAACATCCTGGGCGAAAAGATCTCCACGAAACCGGTGGACGTGGTCCGGCCGTTCACGTGGGTCGATAAGGACGGGAACCGCTTGCGCCCGGGTGCCCCGTAACGCGTTATCGCCACTCCGAACGACGCGCCCCCGCGGTCAACGTGCCGCGGGGGCGCGTCGTTCGGCCTTTGCCGGTTGCACGTGTCGGGAAATTACGGTTACGTTCACCGGACCTGCGAACGGGTACAAGTTCCGCATCTCCCCGAGATTATGTTGGGAACGCCACCCGGAGCCCGAGCCATGTTCGCTTGCTTCGCCGCCCTCTCCTTGATCGGAACCGTGCCGGCCGCCGAGTGCGCGCCGGGCTCACGGTACTATTTCGTTCTGTTCGGGGGGCAGTCGGTTCCGTTCAAACCGCGCACCGCGCACACCTGGGCGACGTTCGTGAAAACCACGCCGACCGCTGACGGCCGGACGGCGGTGGAGCAGGTCACAATCAGTTGGCTGCCCGCCTCCGGCCCGGTGCAACCGCTGCGCATACGCCCCGTTGAGGGGAGGAACTACACGCTCGACGAGACGTTCGCGAAGATGGCGGCCAACAACGCCCAGGTGTCGGTGTGGGGGCCGTTCGAGACCGACGCGCAGCGGTACGAACTCGCCGCGCGCCAGGCGAACACGCTCAACAGCGGCGCCGTGACGTTCCGGAGCGTCGATTCCTTCCGCGGCAACCGGGCGGTGCAGAACTGCGTCCACGCGGTCACTTATGCGGACCCGAAACTGCAATCGCTCCGCCAGCCGGTGATCCGCGTCGGCGAACCCGGTACGAGTCGCCTCGCGGCGAAGTACGTGGACGGCGGCGCCGTCGCCGGGCCGCAAACGCACCCCGAGGTGCTGGCCTTGATCGGCGCGGACCGCTACCCGACGATTTCGCGTGCCGCAGGCGAGCGCCTCCGGCGCCAGTGGCGCTGACCAGAAGCATTTTTGACGGGGTCAACGGGAGAGACAGGATTTGAAGAAATGCGGTGCGACCTCTGGTCTTTCAAATTCCAGTAATTTCGAGTTGTTGGTTGTGCGCCACCCGCCTGCTGACGCAGGCGGTTCGACCGTGGCTTGTCGAACCGCCTGCGTCAGCAGGCGGGTGTAAGGTGGGCGTGTTCGGGTCCTGTGAGTGATCTCGTCACGGCTGTCGCTAACTTGAAACGACTGAGATCCCGTTGATCCTGTCAAAAATGCTGCTTCGGATCGGTATGCGAAGCCGGTATGCTGGCGGGAAGGGTCACCACCAACTCACGGTGCCGCATGTCAGCCGTTACCCTGACCACGCGCCCGGACGGCGTCGCGGTGCTCACGTTCGACCAATCGGGAAGCAAGGCCAACGTTCTCACACGCGAACTGTGGACTGAGTTCGGCGACGCGCTCACATCCCTCTCAACGCGCGCCGACGTGACCGGGCTGGTGCTCGCGAGCGCGAAACCGGGCATCTTCATCGCGGGCGCGGACCTGAAGCTCCTGGCGAACGCGCCCGTCCCGAACGACCCCGAGGTGCGAGCGTTCATCGAGCAGGGGTTGCGCGTTCTCGAACAACTTGAAGCGCTGCCGTTTCCCACCTGCGCCGCGATCGACGGCGCCGCGCTCGGCGGCGGGTTGGAGGTGGCACTCGCGTGCGACTGCCGCATCTGCGGAACCAACCCGAAAGTGCAGTTGGGGCTGCCGGAGGTGAAGCTCGGACTGATCCCGGGGTGGGGCGGAACCCAGCGGCTCCCGCGCGTCCTTGGTGTGAGCGGAATGCACCAAGCAAGCACGATGCTCACGACCGGCCAGAGCCTCGATTACCACGGAGCCGTGGCTCACGAACTGGTCGATGTGGCCGTTGAGCCCGCCACGCTGGTTACGCAAGCGGCGTACTACGTGCTGCGTGTGGACCGCAAGGACCGCCGGGCGCGCAAGTTCTACCCGCTGAGCCCTCCGTGGGAGCGGCAACGTTTCAAGCCGCTTCGGGAGCCGGAACCGGGGGCGGCGACGGAAGCCGTGCGCGTTCTGTACGAAGGGGAGCGGTTGCCACTGCGACAAGCCATTCAGCTCGAAACCGAGGCGTTCATGCAGCTCGCCGGGTCCGAGGAGTCGAAGCGGCTCATCGCGGAGTTCTTCAACCGCAAGGGCACCCGGGGGTGACCCGGGTGCCCTGGTTGGTTTCGGCCCCAACGGGGCCGCGGGAAATAGTCCGGGGTGAAAACCCCGGGCCGGCCGATCAGAACCAGCCGAAGAACAGCCGGCGCACGTCCATCGCGATCACGAACACCATCAGCGACAGGATCAGGAACAGGCCGGTGTACATCGCCACCGCGAACAGTCGCTCCGGCACCGGGCGGCCCAAGATCTTCTCCAGCAGCAGGAACACCATGTGCCCGCCGTCCAGCACCGGGATCGGCAGGAAGTTCACCACCGCCAGGTTCACCGAGATCATCCCCAGGAACAGCAGGAACTGCCAGAAGTCCTCACCCGCGAACCGGTACGACACGGTCGCGATCGTGAGCGGGCCGCTCATCGTCTTGACGCTCACCCGCCCGAACGCCATCGCGTACAGGTTCATGTACACGACCTTGATGAACCGGGTCGTGCGCTGCGCCCCCAGCCGGATCGCGTCGCCCACGTCCGCGGCCACCTGCTCCTGGTTCTCGGTCTGGAAGATCAGCCCGCGGTCGTCGGTCGGGAACTCCTTGTGCTCGGCGCCCGTGAGCGTGAACTCCTTCACCTCCTCGCCGCGCTTCACCCGGATGTCGAGTTCCGGCGGGCCGGCCTGGTACGCCGACTCGGCGGACGCCCACTGGTACGACTTCAGGTCCTCCTTCCACTCGCCCGCCTTCAGGTTTCCGGCCGCGTCTCGGGACTTAAACCGTACCGCGACGATCACGTCGTCGCGCTGGACCCCCGCCGCGGCCGCCGGGCCGCCCGGGGCGACCTCGTCGATCCCGGCGTCCACCCAGTACGCCAGCCCCAAACCGCTGATCGGGATCGGGCTGTTCGGCAGCGTGCAGCTCTCGCGGTCGAACCGGTACGACGGGTCGAACTCGACCTTCAGCCGCTTGGACACGTCGGTGTGGCTGGCCACGTCCTCGCGCAGCACCACGAGTTCCACCGCGACCGGCCCCGAAAGGCCGTTGGCCCACTGGTTGAGTTGGTGCGGGAGCAGCAGCGGGTCGAGCGGCTTCTGAACCACCTTCTTCGGGTCCTCGACCGCGAACTCGGGCTTGCCGAAATCGATCGGCCCGTTCACGAACCAGACCCGCGCGCCGCTCGCGTCCGGGGGCAGCAGGACGGCCTTGATCCGGTCGCCGCGGGTGGGGTTCGTGCCCTCGTTGTGCGCGATCACCCCGGCCTTCTCCGCGTTCCCGCCGGCCCGCAGCGCGACGATCTCGTTCATGCGCATCCGCAGCCCGAGGTCGTGCCGGTAGGTGGGCTTGACCGTGATCGCGACCGGCTGCTGGTCGCCGTCGGCGCGAACGACGTGGAACGTGATGTCCCTGCCGGCGAGCAGCACCATCCGGCGCTGGTACTCGGCGAAGGACGCAACATCCGTAACGGGCAGCTCCTGCGTACCCGGCTGGTCCTTCTTGGGCGGCTCGGTCATCTTGACGATCCGGTCGCCGGCCATGAACTTGGGTTCGGCCGCCGCCGCCGGGGTGCCGGGCACCGTGGGACTGAAGCCGGACCGCTTCGGGATCGTCATCAGTTTCAACTGCGAGGGCGGCGACACCCCCAGTTGCGGGAACCGCTGGCCCTCGTCGCGCAGCGGCGAGACGGTGGTCGAAACGGTCTCGGTTCCGCCCCCACGGGTCCAGGTGATCGGCACCTTCTCGTCCTTCTGCGTGCCCATCACGATCGGGCGGATGTCGTCGAAGAACGGGCTGGTGCGGTCGTCGATCTGGGTGATCTGGTCGCCGGTGCGCATGCCCGCGCGCCACGCGGCACTGCCGCTCTCGACGGTGCCCACGGCCGCGGGCTTCTCCTGCACCCCGTGCAGGTACGCCGCCACGAAGCAGGCCATCCCGAGGATGATGTTCATCACCACCCCCGCGGAGATGATGAGCATCCGCTGCCCCACCGTCTTCTTGCGGAAGCTGCGCGGGTCGTCGTCGGCCTCCTCGCTGTCGGCCCCGTCCCCCTCGCCCACCATCTGCACGAACCCGCCCAGCGGGATGATGCCGATCTTGTACGTGGTCTCGCCCCACTTGTACTGGCAGAACGGCACTGCCGGGCCGAACCCGATGCTGAACATGTTGACGTGGACGTCGCACCACTTGGCCGCGAGGAAGTGGCCCAGCTCGTGGATGAAGATGATGAACCCGAGCCCGAGCACCACCTTGAGGGTGTCGAACGGGTCGAGGTACCGGCACACGAGCGCGATCACGACGGCGCTGGTGACGAGCGAGAACGCGTTCTCGCGCACCCACCCCCTGAGCGCGGACACCTCCTGGCCGTGGTCGGGCGCGCCGGCCGCGGCGTTCGGGTCGGTCGGCGGCGGCGGGTTCATGCTGTCGGGGCTACCGGCGTTCGGGGTCGGGTCCAACGGGCCACCTCCTGCCGCGCCCACCGGTCGAGGGCCAAGAGCCTCTCCAGCGTGGGTCGGGTTTCGTAGTCGTGCGAAGAGAGAACCGCCCGGCAGCACCGGGCGATGTCGAGAAACGCCAGCTCGCCGTTCAGGAAGCGGCCCACGGCCGCCTCGTTGGCCGCGTTGAGCACCGCGCCGCACGTCCCGCCGCGCCGCACCACCTCGAAGCCCAGCTCCAGGGCCTCGAACGTGTCGCGGTCGGGCTGCTCGAAGCGCAGCGCCGCGAGCGCCTTCCAGTCGAGCCGCTTGGTGGGGCCGGGCACGCGGTCGGGGTGAAGGAGCGCAAGCTGAATCGGCAGCCGCATGTCCGGGGGCGAGAGCTGGGCGAGCACCGAGCCGTCCCGGAACTCGACGAACGAGTGGACGATCGACTCCGGGTGGACGATCACGTCGATCTGCTCGGCGGTCAGCCCGAACAGCCAGCGGGCCTCGATCACCTCCAGCGCCTTGTTCATCAGGGTCGCGGAGTCGATGGTGATCTTCGGCCCCATCTGCCAGGTCGGGTGCCGCAGCGCCTGCTCGCGGGTGACGGTCTCCAGGTCGCAGGCGCGCTTGCCGCGGAACGGCCCGCCGCTGGCGGTCAGGACGACGCGGTCCACGTCCGCCGCGGCGTGGCCGGTGAGCGCCTGGAAGATGGCGGAGTGCTCGCTGTCCACGGGCAGGAGCTTCGCGCCCCGGCGCGCCGCCAGTTCGGTCACGAGCGGCCCGGCGACGACGAGGGTTTCCTTGTTCGCGAGCGCGACTGTCTTGCCGCTCTCGAGCGCTGCCCAGGTGCCGGCCAGCCCGGCAGCCCCGACGACGGCGGAGACCACCACGTCGGTGTCGGGGTCCGTCGCGATCCGGTGAACGCCGTCCTCGCCACAGAGGAGTTCGGTTCCCGCGGGGAAAGATTTTCGGTCGGCCCGCTGGAACGCCTCGCGGTCACAGAGGACGGCGAACCGGGGGCGGAACTCGCGGCACTGCTCCGCGAGCTGCTCCCACTTCGAGTGGGCCGCCAGGCCGGCGAGTTCGAGCCGCTCGGGCAGGTGCCGGACCACGTCGAGGGTGCTGGTCCCGATGCTCCCGGTGGACCCGAGCACGGCGACGCGGCGCGGGCGATCGGCTCTCGGTTGTGGTGACTGCATCGCGCCCGCGGGAAGGAACCGCGGGCGTCCCGCCCGCGAGTGATACCGGGCATTGTACGACCGGGCCGAACGCGGCAACAAGATGACCCCGCGGCGCCCCACTCGCCGCACGAGTGAGGGGCCGCGGGGCCGTGAGCGGGGCGCAACAACCGGCTCAGTCCCCGGTGCCCAGTTCGAGGTAGTCGGAATCGAGATCGGCGCGGCGCGGGCGGGCGGGCAGGTGGGGCGCCGGGGCGGACGGCGCCGACACGCGGACCTGGGCCGGGATCAGTCGCAGTCGGATCGGCAGCGGCTCCTCCCCGGGCCGGTCCACGCGAACGCTGATGTCGCGAGCCTCGGCGAGCAGGAAGCCCACCGGAACGACCACTTGCAGTTCGGATTCCGAAACCATCGGCGTTTCCCCTTAGAAAAGGGTGACAGGAAAGAGGGGCCGGGCGTACCGGCGCAAACGCCGTGCCTCGCCGGAGGCACGGGGCGGGCGGTGAGGGCTGGGAGAGGGGCCCGCCGCGAGAGCGACTGATGCGGGTTAAGCGATTAAGATAACGCGCACCGACTGGGCGTCAAAGAAGTATTTTTGCGATTTCCGGACGATTCTATGGGCATTCGCTCAGGCGGGCGCTGCGGGCTTGAGTGAAACCACGCAGACACTTTAGCGCAGGAGCCGAAGTTGCGCCACGTGTAACGGCTGAAAATGTTACAAGTTCAGACGTCCGCAAGACCGGTCGGACGGTGTAGGTAAAGTGGCCAAACGGCGGCCCATTTTCGGCCGCCCGCGGGGATGCGACACGGTCGCCGGGCACGTCTATCGGGAACGCATCGTCACGTGAGCGAGACGCGGCTGAACGGTCGGCGGGGGAAACGCCACAGCACCCACATCTAACTGATGCCCCCATCCGGGCCGCAAGAGCGCGGGGCCACCGTGGGAACGGCACCATACGGAGGCACGCGGTCTGCCGCCGAGGGGCCGAGGGCATCGCCGTACCCAGCGCCTTGACCCGGCCTTTCGGACCCGCGACAGTAGTCTCGTTCTGCGTTCCCGTTCGGGAGACGAATTCATGCGACTCTGGATCTGCACCGCGGCCGTCGCGCTGGGGCTCGCCCCGGCGGCGGCCCGCGCCGACGAGGACACGGCGCGGGCGCTCAAAGCGCTCAAGGCTGTCGCCAAGGAAGGCAAGGGGAATGAGGACGCCGGCCCGGCGTGGAAGACCCTCGTGAGCCAGGGCGGCCCGGCGCTCTTCCTCGCCCTCGGCGCCTTCGACGACGACAACGTCGCGGTCACCAACTGGCTCCGCACCGCCGTGGACGCCATCGCGGAAGGCGAGCACGCCGCCGGCCGCAAGCTCCCCGCGGACAAGCTCGAAGCGTTCGTCACGGACACCAAGAACGCCGCGACCGCCCGGCGCGCGGCCTACGAACTGCTCGCGGCGCAAGACGAGGCCGTGAAGGCCCGGCTGCTGCCCGGCTTCCTCAACGACAAGTCGCCCGACCTCCGGCGCGACGCGGTCGCCCACGAACTCGCCATTCTGGAAAAGGCCGCGAAGCCGTCCCTCAAGGCCGATCTGGAAAAGTTGTTCGCCCACGCGCGCGACAAGGATCAGGTGGACCTGCTGGCCAAGAAGATCGCGGACGCGGGCGGCAAGGTGAGCGTCACCGAGCACTTCGGATTCGTAACGCACGTGGCGCTGGTCGGCCCGTTCGACAGCACCGGCGGAAAAGGGTTCGCGGTCGCGTACCCGCCGGAGGGCGCCCGGGACGCGAGCGGTAAGTTCCCCGGCAAGGGCGGCGCGGAGGTCAAGTGGCAGCCCGCCGACACGCGGGACAAGTACGGCACGTTCGACCTGAACACGCTGCTCGGGAAGCACAAGGACGCGGTCGCCTACGCGCAGGCCGTCGTCGTGGCCGGCGCCGAGACCCCGTGCGAGATCCGGGCGACGTGCGCCACCGCGACCCAGATCTTCCTGAACGGGAAGCTCCTGTGCGCGCACGAGGAGTACCACCACGGCGCCCCGTTCGACTCGCACGTCGGCAAGGGCACGCTGCGGAAGGGCGAGAACGTGCTCACCCTGAAGGTGTGCCAGAACAACCAGACGGAGCAGTGGGCGCAAACCTGGGCGTTCCAGGTGCGCGTGTGCGACCCGACCGGCGGCCCGCTCCCGCTGGAGCAGAAGGTGACCACCGACGGCCGAGAGCGGACGATCAAGCTCGGCTTCGTCCCCGAAGGCGGCGAAAAGAAGGAGGAGAAGAAGTGACCCGGTACCTTCTGACTTTTGCGCTCGCGTCCGCCCTCGCGCCCGCGCTGGCGGCGGCCGACTGGCCCCAGTTCAAGGGGCCGAACGCGACCGGCGTTTCGACCGAGAAGGGGCTCCCGGCGGAGTGGGGCAAGGACAAGGGCGTCGCGTGGCAGGCGAAGCTCCCGGCCCGCGGGGTGTCGTCGCCCGTGGTGGTCGCGGGGCGGGTGTACGTCACCTGTAGCTCCGGGGTCCGGGACGACCGGCTCCACGTCCTGTGCTTCGACGCGGGCACCGGCAAGCAGCTCTGGCACCGCCAGTTGCAAGCGACCGGCGGGACGGCGGCGCACCCGAAGTCGTGCATGGCCGCCAACACCCCGGTGGCCGACGCGGACGGCGTGTACGCGCTGTTCGCCACCGGCGACCTGGCCGCGTTCGACGCGGACGGCACCCTGCGCTGGTACCGCTCGCTGGTCGGCGACTACCCGACGATCACGAACCAGATCGGCATGGCGGCCTCGCCGATCCTGGTGGGGGACAAGCTGATCGTGCCGATGGACAACGCGGGCGAATCGTTCCTCGCGGCGGTCGACACGAAGTACGGCAAGAACGTCTGGAAGGCCGAGCGCCCGCGGGACAGCAACTGGACGACGCCCATCACGCGCGCCGTCGGGTCCACCACCGAGGTGCTGTTCGACGGCCCGAGCGGCCTGACCGCGTACGACGCGGCGAGCGGCGACAAGCGCTGGTCGTCGAAGGCGTCGAAGGGGTCCATCCCGACCGGCACCCTCGACGGCGACACGCTGTACCTGCCGACCGGCGGGGTGAGCGCGTTCAAGCTCGGCGCGCAGGGCGTGGCGGAGAAGCCATCCTGGACCGCGAAGGACGTTCAGTCCGGGATGCCGTCGCCGCTGGTGTACCTGGGGCGGGTGTACGCGGTGACCGGCCAGGGGCTGGTGTCGTGCGCCGAAACGAAGACCGGCAAGACGCTGTACAAGGAGCGGCTGAAGGGGGCGTTCTCGGCGTCCCCGGTTGCGGCCGACGGGAAGGTGTACTTCCTGAACGAAACCGGCTCGTGCGCGGTACTCGACGCCAAGGCGGACGGGTTCGAGGTGCTGGCGACCAACGACCTCCCGGGCGAGACGCTGGGCACCCCGGCGATCGCGCGCGGGCGGATCTTCATCCGCACCGACAAGGCGCTCTACGCCATCGGGAAGTAGGGTGAGCGAGCGCGTGATCCTCCGGTTGGCGCACCTGTCTCAACCGGCGGGTCGCACGCGCGCGGCCTCGTGGCGCAGAGCACGAGGTCGCCATGGCTAAATTGACCTTCCATCGCGGCGGACGCGTTAGAGGACGCCGGGTGCGATGACGCCGAAGCCCTCGCTCACTGCCGGGCCGAGCGGCGGCACTGCCGCGGCTGCTGGGTCGTTGACCTGCTGCTCGGGAAGTCGTAACGATCCGAGCCGGGCGGTTACGACTGTTGGCACCGTAGCCCAGAAGGTGCGGTGCGAGTAGCCGTCGATCGGCTCCTTACTGAAGTTCTGGTGGGTTCGGACTTCGCGGTTGCGCGGGGCGCGTGGACGAATATCGGTTGGGGGCGTATCATCACTTTTCACGCTCGGCTCGCGCAATGCTGCCGCCCGGCGAACCACGAAACACGATAACACGAAACACGACCATGTCCATCGACAAGAGCCTGAAGCGGAAAGCCGGCATGTCCCGGCAGCGGTGCGTGCTGACCCGCGCCGAGCGCATCACCAAGATGCTGGAAAACGGCAAGTTCGGCGCGGAGTCCAGCCCCTACGGGCTGCCCAAGACCCGCGTCCAGAAGATCGCCCTCAAGAAGAAGGCGAAGAAGGAAGAGGCCGAAGGCGGGGACGACAAAGCCAAGAAGAAGAAGTAACCGCTCCCGCTCGGCTGCGGCGCTCGTCAGGGACTTTTGCCCCTCAACGAGCGCCACGACCGAGCGTCGTAGTTTCAAGTCCGGACGTTTGCGAGTCGCAAGTCAACCCAGTCGTGTCCTGGACTTGATGACTTTCGACTTGCCGTCTTGAAACTACCGGGGTTCTAATGCCGCTCGCATACGTCGCGCTCGGGTCCAACCTTGGCGACCGCTGGGCCACACTCTCAACCGCGGTGAAGCGGCTCCGGGCCGAACCCGGGCTGCGGGTCACCGCGGTTTCGGCGTTCTATGAAACCGCCCCGGTCGATTGCCCGCCCGGGGCCGGTGAGTTTTTCAACGCCGTCGCCGCGGTCGAAACCGACCGCACGCCCCACGACCTGCTCAAGCTCCTCCTTTACATCGAACGGCAGTTCGGGCGCGTCCGCAGCGAACCGAATGCCCCGCGCACCCTGGACCTCGATCTCGTGCTGCACGGTGATGCGGTCATCGACACGCCCGATCTGATCCTTCCGCACCCGCGGACGCACCAGCGCGCGTTCGTGCTGGTGCCGCTCGCCGCGATCGCCCCCGACGTGCGCCACCCGGTACTCAAGAAGACTGCGAGTGAGCTCGCCGCAGCCGTTCCGGCGGATGACATCCGACCGGTCGCGCCTCCGCCGGCGCCGCAAACGCTGGCCGGCTTGCGCGCACTGGTTACGGGGTCCACGTCCGGGATCGGCCAAGCGATCGCAACCGCGTTCGCCGACCACGGGGCCGAGGTGATCACCCACGGCCGACGTTCGGGCGCGGGTCGGCACCTTTCGGCCGACCTGAGCGATCCGGCTCAGGTCGACCGGCTCGCGAGCGCGGCGTGGGACACGTTCGGCCCAATCGACGTGCTCGTGTGCAACGCGGGCGCGGACACGCTCACCGGCGCGGCCGCGAAGTGGTCGTTCGACGAGAAGTTCGACGCGCTGCTCGCGATCGACCTGAGGGCCACGGTGCGGCTCGCCCGCGACCTCGGCGCGCGGATGAAGGCGCGGGGCCGCGGGTGCGTGCTGACGGTGGGCTGGGACCAGTCCGAAACCGGGATGGAGGGCGACAGCGGGCAACTGTTCGCCGCCGTGAAGGGCGCGGTGACGTGCTTCACGCGGAGCCTCGCCCTGAGCCTCGCGCCCGAGGTGCGGGTCAACTGTCTCGCCCCGGGGTGGGTGCGGACTTCGTGGGGCGAAACGGCGTCCCCGGTGTGGCAGGAGCGGGTGCGCGACGAGACGCCGCTCGGCCTGTGGGGGCTTCCCGAAGACGTGGCGGCGGCGGCGGTGTGGCTGGCGGGACCCTCGGCCGGGTTCATCACCGGGCAGACGGTCCGCGTCAACGGCGGCGCGGTCCGCGCGTAGCCGCTACGGTTTGAGTTCGACTTTCGGCGCCGCCCCGCGCCCCTTGTTCCCGCCCCCCAGGTTGACCGGCTCGTCGCCCTGAGAGCCCAGCGCCTTCGGGCCGCCGATGGGCTGGTCGGAAGGCGACTGGATTTTCGAGTTGTCCTGTTTGCTCCCGCAACCGGCGGCGCCGATCACGAACAGCATAAGCGCAAGCGCCCGCATCGTCGGTTCCCTTTCGTGTTCGGTGCGCGTTCAACCGCCCAGGTCGCTGAAATCGATGACCTCGCCCTTTTGGGCCGAACTCGCGTTAATGTACTGCGTGTGCGGCGCCGCCGTCGGCGCACGGATGCCACGAACCGACCCGTCGCAGAACGCGAAGTTCGTGACCCCGCTGTGCTCCGCCGAGAACGCCCCGAAGTCGCGGCTGCCCGGGGCCAGAAGGCCGTCGAAGGTCGAGCGCCACCCGGCCGAGATCCACGACCACGCGGTCTTGACGGTGATCGGCCCGCTTGGGCCGGACGCCAGCCCGTCGCCCAGCGTCTCGCCGAACATCAGCGTGTTGCTCGTCCCGTCCGATATGCTCAGGTTGTTGACCGGCGCGGCCTTCTGGACGTTCGAGAAGGTGGCCGCCGCCCCGTACGGCAGCACCATCGACGGCACGAACACGCCGCGCCAACTGTCGAGGGCCTGGCCGCCCGTCGTGATGTTCGAGCCGACGAGCGAGAACCGCCCGCCGACCCCGATGTAGTTCGTGATCCCCAGGTTCGCGGACGCCGGGAAGACGGACGCCTGCCACCCGATCGCCGACCCGTTGAAGACCATCCGGTGCGGCCCGATGTACCCGTCCGTCGGCGCGGCGTTCGGCGCCGCGGGGCACTCGAACGTCTTGATCCGGGTGCGGGCCGGGGCAGTGTTCGCGGCGTTCGACGACCACAGGCTACCCGCGGCCGTGTTGAACGGGTCCCAGTTCACCTGGAGCTGCGCGTGGACGTTGTTCTGCTCGACGTACGGGAGCAGGTACGCGAGCACCCCGACGCCGGAGTTGTTCGTGAACGGGAAGCCGGACGCGGCGTCGGTCGGCGCGAGTACCGCGGCCCCGACTGGGAAGGCCTGGTTCGCCGCCTCGTAGTTCTGGGCGGCAAGGGCCAGTTGTTTCAGGTTGTTCTGGCAGCTCATACGCGCCGCCGCCGCCCGCACCTTCTGAACGGCGGGCAACAAGAGCCCGATGAGGATCGCGATGATCGCGATGACGACCAACAGCTCGATCAGCGTGAAGCCGGAGCGCGGGCGGTGAGAACGGGCGGGGGGCATGTAACTGCTCCTCCAACGGCAGGGAGAGATCGATCCGGCCGACGCGGACAACGTTCCGTATCCGGACCGGCGGCGCCGGCGGCACGAAAGCGTAGAACATGCGGGCCGGGCGAAACGGCGCGCGCGGTCCGGCGAGCGCAGCGCCACGCACCCGAATGGGCCCGTTGTTCGGATTTCGCTGGACTGACGCCTCGGTGATCGCCCGTCGTCGGCGCCTCGACGACCGCAAACCACAGGCGGCACGCCGCTCGCCTCAAAAGCGGTATGGCCGCCCGATGTCGCTTGCATAATAATTGGCGACGCGTCCGAATCCACACGCTTTTTTCTTTGATTTTTTGCCGGTGCGTTGCCCGGGTCCTGGTTCCGCCGTGCGGCGCGCCAGTTGCATCTGAACCGGCGTGTCTGCCCTTTTTGGAGCGCTCATGCGGTTTCACGCCCTCGCGACCGACTACGACGGCACCATCGCGCACGACGGGGCCGTCGACGCCGACACCCTCAAAGCGCTGGAAAAGCTGAAGAAGTCCGGGCGCAAGCTCATCATGGTTACCGGGCGCGAGCTGCCGGACCTGCTCGCGATCTTCCCGCGCCTCGACCTCTTCGACCTCGCCGTCGTCGAGAACGGGGCGGTGGTGTACAACCCGGCCACCAAGGAAACGCGGGTCCTGGCCGAAGGCCCACCGCCGAAGTTCGCCGAGGAGCTGCGCAAGCGCGGCGTACAGCCGCTCTCAAGCGGGCACGTGATCGTCGCCACGTTCGTACCGCACCAGAACACCGTTCTCGACACGGTCCGCGAACTGGGGCTCGAGCTGCAGGTGATTTTCAACAAGGACGCGGTGATGGTGTTGCCGTCCGGCATCAACAAGGCCACCGGCCTCGCCGCGGCGCTGGCGGAGTTGGGCCTTTCGCCGCACAACACGGTCGGGGTCGGCGACGCCGAGAACGATCACGCGTTCCTGAAGATGTGCGAGTGCTCGGCGGCGGTCGGCAACGCGCTGCCCGCCGTCAAAGACACCGCGGACATCGTGATGAAGGGGCAGCGGGGCGCGGGCGTCGCCGAACTCATTGAGCAGTTGATCGCCGACGACCTGTCGGGCCTGAAAACGCTCGCCCGGCACCGCGTCCCGGTCGGCAATGCCGACGGGGGCCAGGAGGAAACGCTCGACCCCGCGGGCGCCGGGGTGCTGGTGTGCGGCACCTCCGGGAGCGGCAAATCGACCCTCACGACGGCGCTGATGGAGCGCCTCGCGCACGCGGGCTACCAGATCCTCGTCGTGGACCCGGAGGGCGATTACACCAACCTCGAGTTCGCCCACATCATCGGCAACACGAACCAGGCGCCGCGGCCCGAGGAAGTGACCGAGGCCCTGCGGGACCCGAAGCGGTCCATCGTGGTGAACCTGCTCGGGGTGCCGCTCGCCGACCGGCCCGCGTTCTTCGCGCAACTGCTGCCCCGCGTCCTTGAGGAGAAGGCCCGGACCGGCCGCCCCCACTGGCTCGTCGTGGACGAGTCGCACCACATGCTCCCCGCCGGCCCGGACGCGGCGAACCTCGCGACCCAGTTGCCGGACCGCGGCACCCTGTACATCACCGTCCACGCCGGCGCGATGGAGACGCGCGCGCTGGACCACGTCCGCACGCTGCTGGTGATCGGCGGGCACCCGGCGAAAACGGTCGAGGAGTTCTGCAAGGCCATCGGCGAGAAGCGGCCGAAGTGCCCGCCGGTGAGCGGCAACAAGCTGCCGACGGGCGACACCATGCTCTGGCGGCGCGGGGACAAGAACGCCGTCATCGTTCACACGCAGCCGCCGCGGACCGAGCGCAAGCGGCACTCGCGCAAGTACGCGGAAGGCAACCTCGGCGCGGACCGCAGCTTTTACTTCCGCGGGCCGGACGGGAAGCTCAATTTGAAGGCGTCGAACCTGTTCATGTTCGTTCAGCTCGCCGACGGGGTGGACGACGACACGTGGGAGTTCCACCGCGCGAACGGCGACTACTCGCAGTGGGTCCGCGAGCAGATCAAGGACAACCAGCTCGCCGACGAACTGGCCGAGGTCGAGGCGGACGCCGAGACCGGCCCGCGGGACGCGCGGGCGGCGGTGCGGGCCGCGATCGAGGCCCGGTACACGCTCCCGAGCGACGCGCCGAGCGGAAAGATTGATTAGCTCTCATTCGCCACCAAATTCGGATCGCGTGTCTAACGAGCCGGTGCCGCACGGGAATGGGATAACGTCCCCGCTCCCGTGCGGCCCTTCATTTCTGGGAACCGTCACGCCTGACCCGGTTATGGTTCGCCCCGCGCACACGGTTCTCTTTCCAGAGATGTACTCGCAGGAGAACGTGACATGGTGCGGGCAATCATCGGCGCGGCGGTCGGGGTTGTCATCGGGATGCTCGTCCTCGCCGGGGCGGGCGCGTGGTACGGGTACGTCAACGGCGTACCGACCGCCCAACTGCCGCCGGGGCTCGAAGCGGCGGGCGTGTCGGCGCTCTCGTGGTCCGTGTTCCTGTTCTGGATGGGAATGCTCCCCGGTGCCGTGATCGGCGGAGCGGCGGGGTTCGGGAGCTGGCTGGTCCGTCCGAAGGAACCGCGCTTCCCGAGTGGGGTATGAAGAGTTTGCCGACCGGTACGACTTACAAGCCGTGGCAGCCGCGATGTGAGAACAAATACACCGAAAACGAAGGCAATCGGCTGGTTCCGGGCGTTTGGCACGGTGGGTGCTTTATCTCGAAGCGTCGAACACCGATCGGGTCAGGGTTCCCCCGGCCCACCCCACATACCTCCCGGCACCTCCAACAACCTATCAACCAACGCCGGCGACTTCGGTCGCCGGCTTCATCTTTTTGTGGCTGTGTTGAAAAAGAAACGGGAGCACACGAGCCTGTCCCGTGAGGTCGCGGGTCAAAGCGGTTCCGGACCGCAGCTCCCGTTGACGGATTGCCCCGGTGTGGGCATAGCCCTCATTAAATTAAGGCATCAAACGTCCACTCGGGGGAACCGCGATGGGCCGGGCTCGTGTCCTCGCGCTGATCCTCGTGGGTGGGTGCGCGGTCGGGTGCGCCCCGCTGATGCGGGGAGCGGCCGGCATCGAAAACGCCATCGTGTTTCAGCCGAAGCCGTTCCCGAAGGGCGATTGGAACCCCGCACTCCGGACCGAAGACGTTTGGATCGATTCGTCCGACGGCGTCCGCCTGCACGGCTGGTTGGCCGAACCGGCCCGCGGCCCGTCTCGCGCGGTCGTCCTGTACACCCACGGGAACGGCGGGAACGTGACCAACCGGCGGCACGTGATCGAGCTGTTCCGCGACCGGATGAACGCCACCGTCCTGGTGTTCGATTACCGCGGCTACGGCCGCAGCGACGGGCGACCAACCGAGAACGGCGTCCTCGACGACGCGCGGGCCGCGCGCCGCTGGCTGGCGGCCCACGCGGGCGTCCGCGAGGCCGACGTTGTTCTGGCGGGGCATTCGCTCGGCGGCGGCGTGGCCGTCGATCTGGCGGCCCGCGACGGCACCCGCGGGCTGATTCTGGAGGGGACGTTCACCAACCTGCCGGACGTGGCGGCGAGCCACGTGCCGCTGCTCCCGGTGCGAGCGGTGATGCGGGCGCGGCTGGACTCGGTCGCCAAGATTGGGGATTACCGCGGTCCGCTTCTCCAGGTTCACGGGGACGCGGACCGGATCGTCCCGTACGCCCTCGGCCGCAAGTTGTTCGAGGCGGCAAACGAGCCGAAGCAGTTCGTCACCATCCCCGGCGGGAACCACAACGAGCACTACACGCCGGAGTACGTCGCGGCGCTCGACCACTTCATCACCTCGTTACCGTAACCGCGCCTCACCTCCCGCAAGCTTCCGGCGCGGCGGGCGCCGGGCGGGCGGAGCGATCTCCTCGGGAGCGACATACGAGATGCGCTCACCGGCGCCGTCGTCCAGACAGGTCCGGAGCACGGCCGCGGCGAAGTCGCTAGCCTCCTCCGGGGCGAGGTTCTGAAAGTCGATTCCCGCGAACGTCTCCCGGATGTCGGCCACGAGTTCGGCGCGGGCGCTCTTGGGCAGCTTCCCGACCAGGAGCGCGGCGCCGGTCGTCATGCCGATGCCGTCGGCCACCATGACGCGCATGGCGAAGACCATTCCCACCCGGCCGCTCGTCCCCAGGCCCACATCCGTCGCGAACATGGTCGTGTCGCGCAGCAGGTCGCGCACGCCGACGCCGACCCCGCTCTCGACCGCCTCCACGGCGAACACCGAAAACCGACTCGCCCGGAGCGCGTGGAGCAGCACCCACTCGTCCGAGCCCTCGGCGGGCGGCGCCGTGCTCAGGTGCCGCTCGACCGCGTTCACCCCGTACCGCCGCACGTCGTGGATGCAGTAGTCCATCAGCACGGCCGTCATGTCCTCGCTGTCGAGGACCAGCGTGCCGCCGTCCAGCATGTTCAGCCGCCGCCCGGCCTCGTTCATCGCACTCCGGGAGAGGCCCTTCACGAGCCGGCTGTTGAGGGCCACACTCGCTTCGCGCAGTTGCAGGTAGCGGGGGAGCCGTTCGGCGTGCGTGCTCATCGATCGCCTCTGGTTGTTTGTGCCGGGCGCGGGACCGGGGCTCAGCTCACTTCGACCATCGCCTTCACGACGCCGGTTTCGGGCTTCAGCCACGTCGGGAACACGTCGATCAGGCCCGCGATGGGGGCGCGGTGCGTGACCCACGGGTCGGTGCTGAGCATCCCGCCCTCGATCAGTCGAATAATACGGATGAACTCGTGCGGGAGCGCGTTGCGGCTGGCGAGGAACGTCATCTCGCGCCGGTGCATCAGCGGCTGCGTGAACCCGAGTTGGTCCTGCGTGATCCCGACCCACACCAGCCGGCCGGCGAACCCCACGAAGTTGTACGCGGCGTTCATGCTCCGGGCGCTGCCGGTGGCGTCCACCACCACGTTCCCGAGCTTCCCGCCGGTCAGGTCGGTGAACGTCTTGATGTCCGCTTCGAGATTGCCCGACGAGAGGATCGTGTCCGTAACGCCCATCTTCTCGCGCACGAACGCGAGGCGCTGTTCGTTCAGGTCCATTACGACGACGCGCGCCCCGGCCAGCTTGGCGAACTCGATCACGGAGAGCCCGATCGGCCCGGCCCCGATCACGAACACGGTCTCGTCGGCCCGCGGGTTCGCGCGGTTGATCGCGTGCAGCCCGATCCCGAGCGTTTCCACCAGCGCGAGCTGCTCGAACGTCAGCTTCGCGGAGGTGTGGAGCTTGCGGGCCGGCACCGTGAACCGCGGGCGCAGCCCGCCGTCGACGTGGACGCCGAGCGTCTGGTGGTTCTCGCAGCAGTTCGAGTGCCCGCGGGCGCACGAGTAGCACTTCTGGCAGTTGATGTACGGCTCGACGGCGGCCCGGTCGCCGACCTTGACGTTGGTCACGCCTTCGCCGACCGCGACCACCTCCACGCCCAGCTCGTGCCCCGGGATGCGCGGGTAGCTGAAGAACGGCATCTTGCCCAGGTAGCCGCTGTAGTCCGTGCCGCACACGCCGACGCGCGACACCCGCACCACCGCGTCGCCGGGGCCGGGGGCCGGCGGCTCGGGGAGGTCGATCTCTCGGAACGCTTTGGGCTGCTCGAGCTGAATCGCTTTCATCGGGAGGAACCTGGGAGGGAGTGGTTCCCGTCGTTTCGAGTTCCGGGTTGGGAACCGGCGCGGCAAAAGCTCCGGGCGCCGGGTGCGGTCTTTGGCTCCACTTGGAACGTGGAACCTGGAACGTGAAACGACCGGGCTCCTCTTGGCTTATGACTTCCACCAGCGCCGGAGCACCCGTTCGATGTACGCCTTCAGGGCCGCGATCCGCACCGACACCGGGTCGTTGCGGGTGCGGAGGGCGAGCCGGGCCAGTGCCAGCAGGTGGTCCGCACTCAGGTCCCCGCCCGCGTCGGCCGTGTCGTACCGCCGGCCGCAGTAGACGAGCCAGTGCTGCCGGTACTGCTCGACCAGCGCGACGTGCTGTCCGCCCAGGTCCGAGACGGCCATGTCGAAGCGCGGGACGCCCGGGGCGTCGCCGTGGTCGGGGTGGCCGACCGTGCTGAGGTAGCCGACGTGCGTGCCGCCGTCGTCGTAAACGGCCACGCGCACGCGAATGGGGGCGCTGCGCGACATTAGGGGCAACCGATGATGAAGGGCCGCCGGCGCGGCGGCCGGGCGCCGTACCATCGTCTCACAACTCGGCCCCCCGGTGCCAGCGGTTTCCCGCCCCGCCCGCGCCCGGGGCGCCGGTGAAGTTCCGTCCCCGTTTTCCGCCGGACGTGTAAGATGAACACAACCACACGGGCACCCCCCTGCGAAACCATGACCTCTCCCCACTTCTTCCGAGGAAGCGGCTGATATGAGTTCTGACAACGGCTCCGCCACAGTTGCGCCGGCCGGCGCGAACGGCAGCGCCCGTTCGACCGAGGTGCTCGAGTCCGTGACCATCCGGTTCGCCGGCGACTCCGGCGACGGGATGCAGGTCGCCGGCACCCGGTTCACCGACACGTCCGCGCTCCTGGGCAACGACATCGCCACGTTCCCGGACTTCCCGGCCGAGATCCGCGCCCCCGCCGGCACGCTGGCCGGCGTCTCCGGGTTCCAGGTCCACTTTTCCAGCACCGACATCCACACCCCCGGCGACGCGCTCGACGCGCTGGTGGTGATGAACGCCGCGGCGCTCAAGACCAACATCAAGGACCTGCAGCCGGGCGGCATCCTGATCGCCAACACCGACGGGTTCGAGACGAGCGACCTGAAGAAGGCCGTGTACAAGACGGACCCGCTCGAGGACGGCTCGCTCACCGGGTACCGCGTGGTCCGGGTCGCCATCGCCAAGATGACCGTGCAGGCGATCGCGGAGCTGCCGCTCACCCCGCGCGACAAGGACCGGTGCAAGAACTTCTTCGCGCTCGGGCTCGTGTACTGGCTGTACGAGCGCCCGCTCGAGGCCACCGTCCGGTGGCTGCGGGAGAAGTTCGGCAAGAAGCCGGACACGCTGGAGGCCAACATCCGGGCGCTGAAGGCCGGGTACAACTACGGCGAGACGGTCGAGGCGCTGCCGGTCCAGTATAAGGTGGCGAAGGCCCAGATCGCCCCGGGCACGTACCGCAAGATCACCGGCAACGAGGCCGCCGTCCTGGGCCTCGCCGTCGCCGGGCAGCTCGCGAAGAAGCCGATCGTGTACGCCGGCTACCCGATCACCCCGGCGAGCTCGATCCTGGAGGGGCTGACCGAGCTGCGCCGGTTCGGGGTGAAGACGTTCCAGGCCGAGGACGAGATCGCCGCCGCGGGCGTCGCCATCGGGGCCAGCTACGGCGGCGCGCTGGGCGTCACCGGCACCAGCGGCCCGGGCGTGTGCCTCAAGAGCGAGGCCATCAACCTCGCGGTGATGACCGAGCTGCCGCTCGTGATCGTGGACGTGCAGCGCGGCGGCCCCAGCACCGGTCTCCCGACGAAGACCGAACAGTCCGACCTGCTCCAGGCGATGTTCGGGCGCAACGGCGACAGCCCGGTGGCGGTGCTCGCGCCGCAATCGCCGGTGGACTGCTTCGACATGGCGGTGGAGGCGGTGCGCATCGCCGTCCGGTTCATGTGCCCGGTGTTCTACCTGTCCGACGGGTACATCGCGAACGGGTCCGAGCCGTGGAAGATCCCGGCGGTCGCGGACCTCAAGCCGATCGAGATCACCCACCCGACGCAGCCGAACAGCGAGGGCACCAACCTCGCGCACGAGAGCGGCGACGCCTCCCCCGCCGGCGGGGCGGGCAAGTTCCTGCCGTACAAGCGGGACGAGTACCTGGCGCGGCCGTGGGCGATCCCGGGCACCGCGGGGCTGGAGCACCGCATCGGCGGCATCGAGAAGCAGGACGTGACCGGCAACATCAACTACGAGCCGGCCAACCACCAGCACATGACCGACACCCGCGCGAAGAAGATCGAGAACATCGCGCTGACGATCCCCGACCTCGAGGTGGCCGGCGACACCGACGCCGAACTGCTCGTGGCGGGCTGGGGCGGCACCTACGGCAGCATCACGACCGCGGTGGAGCGCGCCCGGCGCAAGGGGCTGAAGGTGGCGCAGGTCCACTTCCGCTACCTGAACCCGATGCCGAAGAACACGGAAGCCGTGCTGAAGCGGTTCAAGAAGGTGCTGGTGCCCGAGCTGAACACCGGCCAACTGTCCTGGCTGCTCCGCGCGAAGTACCTCGCGCCCGCCGAGGGGTTGAACAAGGTGCAGGGTAAGCCGTTCCTCGTGTCCGAACTCGAAACCGCCATCGAGAAGGCGCTGGGGCTCTTGCCGGTGATCTGAGGGCCGGCCCGGTTGGCGGTGTCTGATTTTGTGGCACAGACGTTCCTGTCTGTGCGAGCTTGGCCCACGGAATCACACAGACATTCCTGTCTGTGCCACGAAACCGGAACCCAAGAACAGACACCAGCAACCGGGCCGCGGGAAAGGCCCGCGAAACACCAAAAACAAAACACCAAACACGCGCAGCACTCAACCACCAAACACTCACAATACCAATGGCTACCGCGCTCCCGTTAACGACGAAGGAACTCACGACCGACCAGGAGGTGCGCTGGTGCCCCGGGTGCGGCGACTACTCCATCCTGGCCCAGATGAAGAAGGCGCTGACCACCGTCGGGGTGCCGCGCGAGAAGATCGCGTTCGTGTCGGGGATCGGCTGCTCCAGCCGGTTCCCGTACTACATGAACACGTTCGGGTTCCACACCATTCACGGCCGTGCCCCCACGTTCGCCACCGGGCTGCGCCTCGCCAACCCGGACCTTCAGGTGTGGGTCGTCACCGGGGACGGCGACGGGCTCTCGATCGGCGGCAACCACCTGATCCACGCGCTGCGGCGGAACGTGGACATCAAGGTGCTGCTGTTCAACAACGAGATCTACGGCCTCACGAAGGGGCAGTACTCGCCGGCGAGCCGGCTGGGCACGCCTAGCAAGACCAGCCCGGGCGGGTCGTTCGAGACGCCGGTCCGGCCGCTGTCGGTGGCGCTGGCTGCCGAGGCCACGTTCGTGGCCCGCACCGTGGACGTGGACGTGCAGCACCTCGTCGCGACGCTCCAGAAGGCCGCGGCGCACAAGGGCAGCGCGTTCGTCGAGATCTACCAGAACTGCGTGATCTTCAACCCCGACGTGTACGACTACGCCAGCAACAAGGCGGTGAAGGCCGACAACGTGCTGTACCTCGAGCACGGCAAGCCGCTGCTGTTCGGCAAGGACAAGAACAAGGGCATCCGGCTCAACGGGCTCAAGCCCGAAGTGGTCACCGTCGGGAAGGACTGCCAGGTCGACGACCTGCTCACCCACGACGAGGCGAGCGAGGAGCCGACGCTGGCGTACCTGCTGAGCCGGTTCGCGCACGACCCGCGGAACCCGAACTCGTTCCCGGAACCGCTGGGGGTGTTCCGCAGCGTCCGGAAGCCGACCTACGAGGAACAACTCGACAACCGCATCAAGGACGCGACACAAAAGAAGGGGCCGGGGCGGATCGAGGAGTTGTTCAAGGCCGAAGACGTGTGGACCGTGCAGTAGCGCCGAACCGGCGGACATCGCTGCACCAGTCCCTCCAGCGTAAGCGCCCCTGGCGCGGCGATCGCCGTGCCGGGGGCGTTTACGCTCCGCACTTCACTTCGGGCCATTACCCCACTTGCGGGCGCAGGCGGTTCGACCGGAGCCGGAATGGTGGCCTAGCGAACCGCCTCGTCCGCCAGCCGGACTGAAGAACTCATACCCAAGTCCAGTAGTTTCAAGTTCGAGCAGCGCGGTTCTGGTTTTGGAGTGCGGTCCGTTCACTCCGTGCAGAGGTATTATCACGGTTCTGGCACGGTGGCGGATTCGGCAATCTGGCCGCAACCGCAAATCAGTTATGCAGTTGCGTGTGTGTTATTCTGGGCTACTCGGTTCCGACGTGGGTGGTCCGACTCACGACCGAAGCCCCGCGAGGGGCCAAATGGTCCCTCGCGGGGCGTTTCGCAGGCGCCACATTCTCCAGACCACCGCCGCGCCCGATCCGTGATGATATCTCTGCATGCTCGGCAAGGTCAGCCGAACGTTCCCGACCGCGCGGCCCGTGAGCGAGTCGGTGCGTCCACTCGGCGAGGCTCTGGAACCCTTCGATCTCGTCCATGTGGGCCGCCCCTCGTGAAGGAGGGGGTGAAGCCCGCGCACCGAACTGCTGACGGAGCGATCCGGCCACTGCGGGCTTCTTGCGGTCGAAGAACTTCTCCGGCAACGACGATTGCAACGCCACCGGTGCCGGGTTAGTTTCACACCCACATTTCCCAAACGGGACTCACAGATGGACCTCGCGGACGGCCAAATTTACGAGATGCAGGGTTCCGGGAAGAACCCGTACAAGATCAAGAACGTGGGCGGAGCGTACTCGTGCTCGTGCCCCGCGTGGCTGAACCAGAACGCGCCCAGCAACAAGCGCACGTGTAAGCACATCCGCAAGCTGCGCGGCGAGGAGGCCGAGGAGTCCCGGCTCGCGGCCGTCGGCGAGACGTTGCCGGCCAAGCCAACCGGCGCCGAGGACAAGAAAGAGCTGCCGCTCCTCAAAGGCGAGCCCTGGGACTGGGAGCAGGACCTCACCGGCTGGTGGATCAGCGAGAAGCTCGACGGCGTGCGGGCGTACTGGGACGGCAAGCAGTTCCTGTCCCGCGGGTACAACATCTACTTCGCGCCGGACTGGTTCACCGCCGGGCTCCCCAACCACCCGCTCGACGGCGAGTTGTGGATCGCGCGGAAGAAGTTCCAGGAGGCCAGCGACGTGGCCCGCAGCCAGGGGCAACCGGAGCGCTGGCGGCCGATGAAGTTCCTGGTGTTCGACGCGCCCGACGAGTCCGGGCCGTTCGAGGACCGCATGAAGTTTCTCGCGACCGCGCTGCCCACCTGGAAATCGCCGTTCGTGTCGCTGGTCGAACACACGGTCTGTAAGGGCAACGACCACCTCGAAGAGGAGCTGGAACGGATCGTCACCCTCGGCGGCGAGGGGCTGATGGTGCGCAAGCCCGGCTCGAGGTACGAGCGCGCCCGCTCGTCCAGCGTCCTGAAGGTGAAGAAGTTCCTCGACACGGAAGTGGTGGTCGTGGACTACGAAGCCGGAGAAGGTCGCCACAAGGGCCGTGTCGGCGCGCTCTGGGTGCAACTCAGCTCGGGCGTGAAGTGCAAGGTCGGCACGGGTCTGAAGGACAAGGATCGCGACAACCCGCCCGCCAAGGGCAGCATCATCACCGTGAAATATCAGGAACTGACCGACGACGGGGCGTTGCGGTTCCCGGTGTACGTCGGCCCGCGCCCCGACGGCTTCCCGAATGTGCCCGCCCCGACGCGCAAGAAAACCGTGGTCGCGCCGCCGACGGTCGCCACGGTTACGGCTGCCGTTGCGACGCCTGTTGCTGTGCCGGCTGAGCCCGTTACTACGCGGGTAACCAACGCGCCCCTGTTGTCCGAACCCGTTTCCGGAGGATCGACGATGGCGACGACGACCAAGCGGTATTTCGAGTTCGTGGACGGCGCCTCCAACAAGTTCTGGGAGGTGTGGACCGACGGGAACGAGGTGGTGACCCAGTGGGGCAAGGTCGGCACCCCCGGCCGCGAGACCCGCAAGGCGTTCGCCGACGCGGCGAAGGCCCAGAAAGAGTACGACAAGCTCGTCGCCGAGAAAACCGGCAAAGGGTACGCCGAGAAGCCCCGCCCCGAGTGAGTTCTTCCCCCGCGCGAACGGCCGGTTGTGACACCGCGGTGTCACAACCGGCCGTTCGCCGCTTTCACCCCACCCGAATTCACACCCCTACGGGAACGCGCGCCGGGCCTGTCGGAACTCTCGGCGCGGCCGCCCGCCCAATCGCGAAACTCGGTTGACCGGCCCGCCGCGCCGGAGCTAAGAGAACTCTCATCCCGTCGGCGTTTGCCCGCCGCCTGATTTCTAGCGTCGCCCGTGAGTTCGCGGCCGCCGCCGCGCGACTTCGTACCCCACAGCGGGGCCGGCTGCCTCCGGCCCGTTTCGCCCCCTTTATCCATGGCCCGGCGCTCGCGGCCACTGCCCGCGTTCGCTCCACTCGTGCGCGCATTACCCTGCGCGCCGGAGGCAACACTATGTCCACGACCGACCGCACCCACGCCGCGTTCCTCCCGAAGCTCGACGCGCTCGAACAACGTGAGGTGCCCGCCGTTCTCGCGTCGTTCAACACCGGCATACTCACCGTCACCGGCGACAGCGCCGCGAACGACATCGTTGTCGCCGCGGACGCCAACGGCACTTTGCAGGTGACGAACAACGGCGCGGCGGTCACCATCCGCAGCACGTTCGGCGCCCCGAACAAGGCGAACCTTCAGACCGTCATTGTGGACGCGAAGGGGGGCAACGACTCCATCGTGATCCAGAACTCGATCAACGTGTTGGACGCTAATGGGAAGCTCGCGTTCGCGGCGAACAGCGTGCTCTACGGCGGTGCCGGTAACGACACCATCCGCGTACTCGCGGGCGGGTTCGTCGGCGGGTTGCCGGCACAGGGACAGCCGCTGCCGAACATCGTCGGCAACTCCACGATGTACGGCGGTTCTGGCGACGACTTCCTCGACAGCGGGTTCGGCAACGACACGATGTACGGGGAGAGCGGCAACGACACGTTCCGCTGGCTCCCGGGCACGCTGATCGACGCGTTCGACGGCGGCGGCGGCAACGACACCGCCGTCGTGGTCGGGAACACGACGGCGATCCCGGACCTGACGACGCCCGACCCGAACGACACGGGCAACGGCGACAGCTTCCGCCTCGACGCCGACCCCGCGACCGGCGGGGTTAAGTTCCAGCGGACGAACCTGGTGCCGTTCTTCATCAACATCACCACGACCGAAACCGTCGTGATGCAGACCGGCGGCGGGAACGACACGATCACCGTGACCGCCCTCGCCGGCACCGGCGTGAAGAGCGTGGTCATGGACGGCGGCGACGGGGACGACAAGCTCGACGGGTCGGCGGCAAACGTGACGCTCCAAATCTTCGGCGGCGCGGGCAACGACACGCTGAGCGGCGGGTCGAAGAACGACGTGCTCGTCGGCGGCGACGGGAACGACACGCTGAGCGGCAGGAAGGGCACCGACACGCTCGACGGCGGCGCCGGAAACGACACGCTCGACGACGGCGGCAAGGACGGCGCGCAGGACGTGCTGATCGGCGGGACCGGCGCCGACACCTTCGTGCGGCGCCAGTTAAACAAGTCCACGGCGCCGGTCCCGCTGTTCGACGAACTGGTGCTCGACTTCAGCGCCGCCGACGGCGACGTGACCAAGATCATGTTCATCTAACGAGCGGTGATGGGCCGACCCGAGCGAGGTGAAACACCTCGCTCGGGTCGGCCCATCACTCAAGCCGACTTTTTCTGCGCGAATGGGTTTTCGGCGGCCCACTTCTTCTCGGCCGCGGCCTTGCGCTCGGCGCTGAGCGGGGTGCTGAACGACCACGTGTGCCCGAACGGGTCCACTACCTGCCCGTATCGGTCGCCCCAGAACATGTCTTCGGCCGGCATGGTGGCCGTCGCGCCGGCGCCAGCCGCTTGCGCGATGGCGGCGTCGCAGTCCGGCACGCACAGGTGCAGCGTCACCGGGGACGGCCCGGACGGGGTGCGAGAGACGCCCCCGCAGTACTCGGGGAAGTCGTCGCACAGGAACAGCGTGGCATCGCCAATCTTCAGCGCCGCGTGCATCAACCGGTCGTCATCGGCGGGCATGCGCGAGAGTTCAACCGCCCCGAGCGCGGCGGTGTAGTACTCGATCGCCTTCGCCCCACCCTTGACCACGAGGTGCGGAATGAGCCCCTTCATTTCGGACATCGCTTACCCCCCTTGTTTAAAACCACCGCGGTAATGTGCCCTGCACGCCCGTCGGGCGCAATGTCAGTTGTGGCACATTTTGTGATCGCGTGTTCAGGTAAATGATCGGTTCCTGCGCTGAAGACGCATGAACCTTTCCGTCGGAACGCGTGTCCCGGTATGAGTTCGGTGGGCGGCGCGGCGAGAGGCCGCGGGGCCTTTGCGCCGAATGCAACCGGCGGGCCTCCGCCGCGCCGAGTGCCGCCCATGAACGCGATCCGCAAGTACCCCCGTACCCGGCACCTGATCGGCTCGCGGTTGCAACCCGGCGACGAAGACCTGGACGCGGTGCCCATGTCCGAGTTGAAGGGCAGGTACGTTGTCCTTGAGGAGAAGATGGACGGCGCGAACTGCGGCGTCAGCTTCTCGCCGGAACTCGAGCTGCGGCTCCAGAGCCGGGGACACTACCTGACGGGCGGGCCGCGCGAGCGCCAGTTCGACCTGCTGAAGCAGTGGGCCGGCGCGATGTCCGACCGGTTGCTCGACCGGCTCGCGGACCGGTACGTCATGTACGGCGAGTGGCTGTACGCCAAGCACACCGTCTACTACGACGCGCTCCCGCACTTTTTCATGGAGTTCGACATCCTCGACACCGCGACCGGGGAGTTCCTCGACACGCCGCGGCGCGCGGAACTGCTGGCGGACCTCCCAGTGAAGCCGGTGAAGGTGCTGTTCGCGGGCGAGTTCCCCGGCGAGGAGCTCCTTCGGGCGCTGGTGGGGCCGTCACACTTCGTTACGGAGAGCGCCCCGGGGCAGTTCCGGGCGGACGTGGCGAAGCTGGGCTGGGACGTCGAGCGCGCGGTGCGCCAGACCGACCTGACGGGCGTGATGGAAGGGTTGTACGTGAAGGTCGAAGAGAACGGCGTTGTGACGGAGCGGTACAAGTTCGTTCGCTCCGAGTTCACGCAACTGGTCACCGCCGACGGGCACTGGCAGGACCGCCCGCTGGTCCCGAACCGCCTCGCCGCCGGTGCGGAACTGTTCGAGTAGGGCGCAAGCGGACGGGCCGGCCACAACGCGTTTGTGGCCGGCCCGTCCACTTGTGCCTTTGGGGCGAGCTTCTAACCCTACCTTACTCCGCGAGCGAGAAGCACACGAGTTCCTTGTCGTTGCGGATGTAGACGCTCTTGTTCGCGAACGCCGGGTGCGTCCACAGCACCTTGCGCCCGAACGCGGCGCCGGTCGGGTCGAGCAGGTGGGTGCGGCTGAGTTCCTCGTACCCCTTCGGCGAGAGCCGCGCGATGATCAGGTCGCCGGTCTCGGAAAAGAGGACGTGCCGGTCCCCGTTCTTCACCACGAACGCGGTCCCCGACCCGCTGCCCTTGAACCCCTCTTCCTCTTCCTTGCCGATCACCGGCTTGTGCGTGAACCACAGCTTCTTGCCCGTCCCCAGTTCGACCGCGCGCAGCATGCCGGGCTGGTCCACGCCGTAGATGGTGCCGCCCTCAATGAGGGGCGTCATGTTAACGGGGTACAGCCCGCGCGGCTTCGCCTTCGCGCCCGCTTTGTCCACCGCCTCGTTCCACACCACCGACGCGCCGGGCTTGTCGCGGTCGAGCTTGAGAACGGCACACGCGCCGATCCCGCCGGCGAACAGCAGGTCCCCGCTCTGCCGCGGCGCCATGATCGACATCCCGTACATCGGCTCCAGGTCCACCTTCCAGTACACCTTGCCGGTGAGCGGGTCGAGGCTGTTGAGGGCCTGCGCGTGCCAGATCAGCACTTGGTCGGTCCCGCCCGCGTGGATGAGCGTGGGCGGGCAGTACCCGGGCTCGCGCGCCTCAAGGGCCTTCCACAGTTCCTTGCCGGTCTCCTTGTCGAAGGCAATCGCAGTGGCCTTGTCGCCCCCGGCGAGGCAGATCAGCGCGTTCTTGTACACGAGCGGGTGCCCGCAGAAGCCCCACACGGGCACCTTCGCGCTGTAGTCCTTCACGAAGTTTTTCGACCAGACCACTTTTCCGGTAGCGGCGTCGAGGCAGAAGAGGTCGCCCATCGCGCCCAGGGAGTAGACCTTGCCGCCGCTGACGGTGGGGGTGCAGCGCGGCCCGGCCGGGTAGCTGATCTGGTAGGGGCACTCGTACCCGTGCTTCCACAACTCCTTGCCGTCCTTCGCGTCGAGGCACAGCACCCGCTCGGTGCTGTTCACCTTCTGCTTGGTGTCGAACGGGTCTTCGGGGTTCGCCGCGCCTTTCGCGAGCAAGCGGTCGAGCACGTACACCCGGCCGCCCGCGACCGCCGGGCCGCTGTAGCCGGCCCCGATCGCCGCCGTCCACGTCGGCTTCAAGCCGGCCGCGGGGAACTTCTTCACGATGCCGGTTTCGGCCCACACGTCGTCCCGGTTCGGCCCCATCCACTGGGGCCAGTCGTCGGCCCGAACGGGCGCACAAACAAAGAGTAAAGCGAGGCAGGTGAGGGTGCGTGACACGTCGGCCTCCGAATGCAGGGTGTGCGAGCGGTTGGGAGGGATACGGAAGGGACGTGCCTGTCTTACAGGGAAGGGCGGCGCCCGTGTGCCCCGTGGCGCACAGGCGTCGCCGCGCGGTCACTTCGATTTCAGGTCGAAATCGAAGGTGTTCGGTCCGTCGCCGACGACCTCGCGGATGATGGTCCCGTCGTTGTACTTGGCCGGGAGCAGGTTCTCCTCGACCGTCTGGTCGTACCCGGGGCCGTCGATCTTCATCTTCTCCTTCATGGAGATCTTGCGCATCGCGGCGAGCCGCACCTTGTTCTTGCCGACCGGGGCCATGCCCTCGTAGCGGCCGTCGAGCAGGGTACAGGTGCCGGGCGGTTCGCCGTTCGCCGCGTCGAACGTGACCGTGCCGGTTTCGACCGCCTTGCCGTCGAGCGTCACCTTGCCGGACACCCGGGCGCGGGCCACGTCGGTCCTCTTTTTGTCGCACCCGACCAGCGCCGCAGCGGCGAGCAGGAGGGCGCAGGCGCAAGCGCAGCGGATCACAATAGCACCTCGTAGAGAGAAAACCCGCCGAGATGAACCCGGCGGGCCGCGTGTGCGAACGTTAGCGGGTTAATCGTTAACCAGCGGGATCCCGTCGTCGCGGGTGGCGAGTTGGGCCAGGGTCGCGATCGGCAGGCTGTCGCGGAGGAATTTCACCGACCCGTCGCCGTACAGGGCGTTGACCCCGCCGGTGTGCGCCGAGTTGAGCGGGACGTTGGTCCCCACGTTGTCACACACGCCCTGGTTGCCGCAGTCCCCGGGCGGGTCGACCCAGCCGGTCTTCTGGTTGATGCGGTACCGGATGGTGGTCATCTGGAAGGTGCGGGCGTCGCCGATGTTCCCGCCGCCGGCCGGCGTGCGGTTGGTGTGCCAGCCGATCATCCACCCGTGGAGCTGTCCGGTGCCCCAGCTCACCTTGGACCCGTTCGCCGTGACCAGGAAGTCGTTCTGCTCGCTCACCAGGATCTGGTTGCTGGTGCCGTCGCCGATCTGGTTGAGTGCCAGTTTGGTCTCCACCCCCGGAACCAGCGCGCCGCCGCCCGAGGCGATGCCCCCGGAGCAGCACCCGGCGCTGCCGCTGTTGGTGAAGAACCGGCTCTCGGTGTACCCCGTGATCAGCCCGTTCACGGCACCGGTGACGGCGACGTAGTGGTTCTTCTGGATGTTGCTCCCGTTGTGCGGGGACGGGGTCACGTCCCCGATCGGGGACGACGGGCACAGGTAGTTCTTGATCCGGGCGTTGCTGGCCACGGTGCAGTTGTTGGTGGCGCTGGCCCCCCACCCGGACCCGCCGGTGAAGGTGAACTGCTTGAACATGTTGTCCTGCTCCATGTTGGGCAGGATGAACACCGTCCACGCGCTGCCCCAGCCGTTACCGGTGCCGTAGGGCGGCGTGTCGGTCGTGCCGCCGGACGGCAGGTGGCCGCGCTGGTCGTGGAAGTTGTGGATCGCCAACCCCATCTGCTTGAGGTTGTTCTGGCAGGACATGCGTGCGGCCGCTTCGCGGACCTTTTGCACGGCGGGCAATAACAGGCCGATCAGGATCGCGATGATCGCGATCACCACCAGCAGCTCGATCAGCGTGAACGCACGCCGCGAGCGGGAAGAAACGGGGGCGGGCATGGCGGCCTCGGGAGAAGAGGAACAACCAAGAATCGAAAAAGGGACATCGAACCAGCAACACAATACCTACACAAAACAGGTTCCGCAATGATAACTATCTGAAGATCGCAGAAGCGGATATCTTCGCCCGTCCGCCCTTGAACACCAAAGGGGACCCCATGCGCCGTACCCTTATTATCGCCGCACTCTTGTTCGGGACCGTGCCCGCCGCGCGCGCGGCGGGCACGCCCAACGTGGTGCTGATCTTCGCCGACGACCTGGGGTACGGCGACGTGGGCTGCTTCGCCGGCGCGGGGGGCGCGCCGGCCCCGGACACGCCGCACCTCGACAAGCTCGCCAAGCAGGGCGTGCGGCTGACCGACTTCCACGTCTCGCAGGCGGTGTGCTCGGCGTCGCGGGCGTCGCTGCTAACCGGGTGCTACGCCAACCGGATCGGGATCCACGGCGCGCTGGGGCCGAACGCGCGGCACGGCCTCCACGCCGACGAAACCACGCTCGCGGAGGTCTGCAAGAGCCGGGGGTACGCCACGGGGATGGTCGGCAAATGGCACCTCGGCCACCGCCCGCAGTTCCTGCCCACGCGGCACGGGTTCGACTCGTACTTCGGGCTGCCGTACTCGAACGACATGTGGCCCGAGCACCCCGAGGCCAAGAAGGGCACTTACCCGCCGCTCCCGCTGTTCGAGAACGAGACGGTCGTCAACGGCAACGTGACCGCGGCCGACCAGTCCAAGCTGACCGCGCAGTACACCGAGCGCGCGGTGAAGTTCATCGCCGAGAACAAGGCGACGCCGTTCTTCCTGTACGTGGCGCACACGATGCCGCACGTCCCGCTGTTCGTCGGCGATCAATTCAAAGGTAAGTCCAAGCAGGGGCTTTACGGCGAGGTGATTCAGGAGATCGACTGGTCGGTCGGCGAGATCCTCAAAGCTCTCGATGAGCACAAGTTGGCGCAAGACACGCTAGTGGTCTTTACCAGCGACAACGGCCCGTGGCTGAGTTACGGGAACCATGCCGGCTCCGCGGGCTTGCTCCGCGAGGGGAAGGGGACATCGTGGGAGGGCGGCACGCGGGTGCCGTTCATCGCACGGTGGCCGGAGAAGATCCCCGCCGGCGCCACCTGCGACGTCCCGGCGATGACGATCGACCTCTTGCCGACCGTTGCGAAGCTGATCGGGGCGAAGCTCCCCGAACGCAAGATCGACGGCGGGGACATCTTCCCGCTGCTCCGGTGCGCGCCCGACGCGAGTATGGCCCACGAGGCGTACTTCCACTACTACGCGACCAACGAACTCCAGGCCGTCCGCACCCGCGCCTGGAAGCTGGTCCTGCCGCACACGTACCGCACGATGCAGGGCCAACCGGCGGGCAAGGACGGCACCCCCGGGCGCTACAAGCAGGTGAAGATCGAGAAGCCCGAGCTGTACCACGTTTCGCAAGACCCCGGCGAGACGCAGAATGTCGCCGCCGCGAACCCGAAAATCGTGACCCAGCTTCTCGAACTGGCCGAGAAGGCGCGCATGGAGTTGGGGGACTCGCTCACCAAACGCACCGGAACGGGCACGCGCGAAGCGGGGCTCGTGAAGGACGCGGCTCCCACCCCTTCGCTCAAGAAGGAAGGGAAGGATGGCTCCTTCGCCGCCGAACTGATCTTCCCGCTGCACAAGCAGCACAACCACGCGCCGGGGATCGTTGAGTGCCCGAACGGCGACCTGTTGGTGTCGTGGTACCGCGGCAGCGGCGAGCGCTCGGCCGACGACGTGGCCGTTTACGGCGCCCGGAAGAAGGCCGGGGCCGACACGTGGAGCGACGCGTTCTTAATGGCCGACACGCCCGGGTTCCCGGACTGCAACACGACGATGTGGGTCGATAAGGACGGCAAGCTGTGGCTGTTCTGGCCGCTGATCCTCGCGAACTCGTGGGAGTCGTGCCTCACCTCCTACCGCGTGTCGTCCGACTACCAGACGGGCGGCGCGCCGAAGTGGGAGTGGCAGGGCACCATACCCCTCAAGCCGAAGGACTTCGAGGGGGTGATGCTTCGCGAGTTCGAGGCGTGGAAGAAGCAGGTCGCGGCGGCGTCGAAGATGCCGTTCGAGCCCGACGCCGCGCCGCTGAAGAAGAAGGTCGGCGACAAGCTCCTGTCGCGCCTCGGCTGGCAGCCGCGGTGCAAACCCGTCGTGCTGGGCACCGGGCGCGTGCTCCTGCCGCTGTACTCGGACACCTACGACGCGGGCCTCATGGCCCTCTCCGACGACGGCGGCAAGACCTGGACCGCGTCGCAGCCGCTGGCGGGGTTCGGCAGCATCCAGCCCGCGGTGCTGGAGCGCAAGGACGGCACGCTCGTCGCGTACATGCGCGAGAACGGGGTGTTCAAGAAGGTGCGCGCGTGCGAGTCGAAGGACCGCGGCGAATCATGGGGAACGGTTTACAGCACCGACCTCATCAACCCGGGAAGCGGGCTCGACGCGGTGCGGCTCGCGAGCGGGAACTGGCTGATCGTGTACAACGACACGGTCAAGGGGCGCAGCCGGCTGGCAGTGTCGCTCTCGGACGACGAGGGGAAAACCTGGAAGTGGACCCGGCACCTGGAGAAGCACGAAACCGGGCAGTACCACTACCCGGCGGTGATCCAGTCGAAGGACGGGGCCGTTCACGCCGTGTACAGCTACTTCGTGGCCGACGGCAAGAGCATGAAGCACGCCCGCTTCGACGAGGCGTGGGTCAAACAGGGTGACGGGCGGTAGGGAACCGCACGCTCGCGCCGGCCCCGGGTGCCGGCGCTACTGGGTCAGCTCGAAGTTGTCGAAGAACCCGTTTTCTTCTTCCGGCCGGGCGCGGACCCCGTTCGGTCCGCTGATCTGGACGACGATCACCGCCTTTTCGAGCACGACCATTCGCACCAGGGTGCCGCCCATGACCATTTCAAAAGCGCTGCTGCCGAGCCACCGAACGCGGTTGGAACTGCCGCCGGTGAACCGGCCGTAGCCGGTTCGCGTCATCAGGTCGCGTGACGCGCGCGGGATCGAGGTGCGGTAGCGGTGAACCTCAACGATCACCTGCGTGCCGCTCTGGCCGCGCACGCCGAACGCCCCGAGCCCGCCGGTCCTGTACGAGAACATCGACTCGAGTTGCGGGATCTCGCCCCCGCCGGGGAGCGGTCCCCCGCCGAACCCGCCCGGCACGTTCGCGCCGAACACCGTCGGCTCGCCCGGGAACGCCGCGCGGAACCCGGACTGCGGGTAGTCGTACTGCTTCCACCCGGGCGGCACCGGTGCGCGGGCGGCGAGCACCCCGCCCGGGCCGACTAGCAGGTAGCCGCCGAGCGCGAGCCCACCGAGCAGGACCAGCCCGCCGACCACGAGCGCCACAACGCGCCCGCTTCCGCCCCCACGCGATACGCTTCTTCGCCTCCGCCGGCGCGGGCGGTCGTCGTCCTCGTAATCGTCGTCGTCCGCGCGGCGCTTCTTCTTGCGGGGGCGGTCGTCTTCGTCGCCCTCGTTGCGTCGCGCGACTTGCCGGCGAGGGGCTTCGTCCTCGTCCCCGTCGTCGGTCCACCCGCGCACCGGGTTGGCGAAGCCGCACTTGGGGCAGTGGACCACCTTGACCTTGGCGAGAACGGCGACCATCGTGTTGCAGACGACGCAGCACGAGATGGTGGTCTGCACCTTGGGCTTGGGCACGGGCGCGGCGACCTTCGCCTCCACGACTGGCACCTCTTCGACCGGCAGGAAGGCGGGGACGGTGGCGACCGCCTTGCACTTCGGGCACCGGATCTGCTTGCCCGCGGCCGACTCCGGCGCGCTGAGCTGCGCGGGGCACCCGGGGCACGGGACGACGAGCGACATGGTTACTTCTCCCACGCGGATTTCAGGCGCCACACGGCGCCGCTGTCCAGGCGCCCGCCGAGCCCGACCGTGCGGTTATTCTCGTTCGGGATCGCGGCGACCGACATCGCGACCCGCCCGTTGTCGGCGAACACCTCAACGGAGCCGCGATCCACGAGCACATGAAGCAGGAACGCGCCGGCCGGCGCGTCGACCGGTGCCGTCACGCCGTTGCAGGTCAGGACATTCTTGTCCGGGTCATAGCTGAGCTTCGTTCCGCGGAGGTCGAGCACGAACGGGCGGCCGGCGCTGGCGGTGCAGATCACTTCAAACGCATCCAGGTTCTCGGCCAGCACGGTCGGCTCTTTCGCGTCCGTGTCCTTGAACCGCGCGACCGGTTCGGCGGTTTCTCGCAACGACCGCAACTCGTCAACGGGCATCGCCGCCAGGCGCGGGCCGTCCGGGGTGGTCAGCAGCCGGAGTTCCACCGGTACGGTCATCTGTTGGTTAAACGGCGTACCGGGGAACGACACGCCCTGTGCCCAGCCGATCTGGACCCGACGCGGCGAGTTCCCTTTCCGCGCCGGCGCGCTGTCGAACGTCTGAGCGGCGTAGAACCGGCCGTACCACAGTTGCTTCTTTTCCTTGAAGTCTGGTTTGAACTGCTTGCCGTCGAAGTCGCCGAGCAGGTACTTTCCGTCCGCGCCGTAGAGCACCCACCGACTCCGGGCGTCGCGCGGGCCTTTGCCGCTCACGACCTGCTGGAACAGGTCCGGGCACTCGAAGAAGCCCTCGATACGGCTCGCGAACGTCCACGCCTTCAGGTCGGGCGAGGTGTAGAACGCAATCCACTGCTTCTTCTCGGCCTCGTCGTAAACGGCCATGACCCAGTTCTTCGTCGGCTCGTGCCAGATGAGCTTGGGGTCGCGGCCGGCGTGCTTCACCACCGGGTTCTTGTCGTACTCGGTCCAGGTGCGGCCCCCGTCGGTGCTGGACGCCATGCACTCGCCGCGCCCGGTGCTCGTGTAGGCCAGCACCAGCGGCGGCTTCTCCTTTGTGCCCCACCCGGATGTGTTGTCCTTGTCCACCACCGCGGACCCGGAGAAGGCCCAGTCGCCGTACTTCCTGGGGTAGAGCGCGATGCCCTCTTCCTTCCAGCGGAACAGGTCCGCGCTGACCGCGTGGCCCCAGTGCATGTTGCCCCACTCGCGCCCGAACGGGTTGTGCTGGTAGAACAGGTGCCACGCGCCGTCGGCGTACACCAGCCCGTTCGGGTCGTTGAGCCACCCCGTGCGGCTGGTGAAGTGGAACAGCGGCCGGTGCATCTCCTTGTAGATCTTGTCCGCGTCGGCCCAGCGGGGCGATTGGTCGACCAGCCCCGCGAGCTTCACGTCCGCCGGCAGCAGCGCTTCCACGGTGAGCTTCTTGCCCTTAAACGCCGACACGTCGGACGTGGCCCGGAAGTCGCCTTTGCCGTCGGTGGCGAGTTCGATGTCGAACTCGCGCACCACGGCACCGCCCACGAGGAACCGGACCCGTCGAACCGGCGCCCCGTTCTTCACCGGCAGGAGCAGGTACGGCTGCGTGAGGTCGAGCGTGGCGGTCAGCAGCTCGTTCTGCTTCTTCGTGTCGCTGAGCACGATGTGATCGACGTTGATGTGCCCCCAGCCGCCCTTCTGCTGGTCGACGATCTCGATGACCGCCTTCTGGCCGGCGAACTCGGTCACGTCCCACGAGTGCCAGTCGAGGTGCTCGCTCCCGCCCGGCCGGTCGTTCGGCCCGGTCGCGGTGCGTGCCACTTTGCCGCCGACCAGCAGATTGATGCAGGTCTTCCCGGGGTGCTTGCCGCCGCCCACAAGGAAGTTCAGGTATTTGCGGTCGATGGTGAGTTCCGGCGAGGTGAGCGTGCCGGTGCTGTCGTCGCCGTTGAGGAAGCTGTTCACCAGCCCCTTACCGAGAAAGCCCGAGACAGACATTTGGCCCGGGAGGGTGCCCGCGGCCGGCCCCGGGCCGAACGCGGTGCCGGTGGTTTTCCAGCCCGCGCCGTACGTGCTGCCCTCGAAATCCGCGACGAGAACGTCCTTGCGGTCTTCGGCACCGAGCGGCGGCGCGAGGGCGGCACAGATGAGGAGCGAGAGAGGGAATCGCATCGCGTGGCCCCAACGGCCCCGGGAGTGGGTCCCCGGGACTGAAACACTTGGTAACCCGAATCCGCACAGGTTACCATGCTTCGCATCGCGATTCACCACGTTGTTCGCCCGTTCGGAGCGCTGCCCGTGCCGACAACCCGCCGCCAGTTCCTCACCACATCCGCCCTCACCCTCTCCGCCGCGTCTTACGCCCGCGCCGCCGACAACCCGAGTGCCAAAATCCGGCTCGCAGTGATGGGGCTCCGCACCCGCGGTAAGCAGCTCATCCCGGGCTTCGCGGCGCTGCCCGGGGTCGAGATCTCGCACGTCATCGACCCCGACCCCGCGATGGTGAAGCCCGCCCTGGACGTGCTCAAGAACCCGGCGTCGCTGCCCAAAATCGAAACCGACGTCCGCAAGATGCTGGACGACAAGTCCGTGACCGCCGTGGTGGTGGCGGCCCCGGACCACTGGCACGCGCTCGCGACCGTCTGGGCCGCGGAGCGGGGCAAGCACGTGTACGTCGAGAAGCCGGTGTCGCACAACCTGATTGAAGGCCGGCGAATGGTCCAAGCGGCCCGCAAGTACAAGGTGGTTATCCAGGCCGGCACGCAGCGCCGCAGCTCGACCAGCGTCGCGGCGGCGCGGGAGTTCGTGAAGTCCGGGAAGCTCGGGAAGGTGGCGTTCGCGCGGGCGTGGATCGCCGGGAGCCGCAAGCCGATCGGCAAGAAGGCCGACGGGCCGGCGCCGAAGGGCGTCGATTACGACCTGTTCCGCGGCCCGGCCCCGGAGCGTGCGTTCAACGCGAACCGGTTCCACTACAACTGGCACTGGTTCTGGGAAACGGGCACCGGCGAACTCGGCAACAACGGCATCCACGGCCTCGACGTGATCCGCAACGTGCTCCAGCTCGACGCGCCCACGCGAATCGCCTCAATGGGCGGGAAGTACGTGTTCGATGACGACCAGGAGACGCCGGACACCCAGACCGCCATGTTCGACTTCCCGGGGTGTACGGTGGTGTGGGAGCACCGGGTGTGGGAGAAGAGCGGTCCCGAGAAGCAGTCGTTCGGGATCATTCTGCACGGCGAGAAGGGGTCGTTGCTGTTCGACGGGAGCGGCTGGCACGTGCGCGACGGGGAGGAGATCAAGGAACCGAACGGCCCCGACATGGTGAAGGCACACCAGAAGAACTTCATCGACGCCGTCCGCGGCGACGCGAAGCCGAACGCGGAGGTGGAGGAGGGCCACAAGAGCACGCGGCTGTGTCATCTCGGGAACATCGCGTTCCGGACGGGCAAGGTGCTGAAGTTCGACGCCGCGACCGAGACGACGGATTCGTCAGAGGCGAACAAGCTGCTCGGCCGCGAGTACCGCAAGGGGTTCGAACTGCCGGCGGTGTGATGTGAGCCGGCCAAGGGCCGGGGCGCGGTCGAACTGTAACGGATGCGGCTCGACCGCGCCGCGCCGTCACTTCCCCTGATTCCAGTAAATGCGCGCGTTCCCGGTCACACGGCCAACGGCGATGATGTCGGGCCGGCTGTCGCTATCGAGATCGGCCACGGTCAGGTCTTCGACCGCCACGCCGCCGTCTTCAATGATGGTGCGGTCCCACTTGGCTCCTTTGCCGTCGGTGCACTTGTAAACCCGCACCCCGCGGCGCTCCTTGAACGTGTCGCCCAGCTTCGGGTTTGGGTCGTCGCGCACCCCGATGACGAGTTCGTCGGCGCCGTCACCGTCGAGGTCCGCGAACCACACCGCGTGCCCCCAGCGCAGTTGCTCGTCAATCACGTGGCGTTGCCAGGTTCCGCCCGTTTGCGTTGGGGTGTACGTCACCACCTGATTCCCGTGCCACGGCTCGACGGTTGCGATCACCCGGGCGGCTTTACTCACTTGCCCCGGTTTGATCTCGCTCGCACCGCGGCTGCCCTTGGGGTTGGCCTGGTTGCCTTCACCGATTTTGTTCACCGACCAGCCGGTCCCGCCCCCGCGGAGCACATGGACGCCGTCGTAGCTTGTGACCAGCACGCCGGTCATGGGGCGCCCCCCGGCGCCGCTATGTCCGAGAAGGGCGAAGTTGTGGCACACGTGCAGTTCTTCCGAGAGTACCTGCGTCTTCCAGTTTTCCTTCTTCTCGGGCTCCTTTGCCGGTACCTTCAACGCCACGATGCGAACCGGCTTGCCGTCGGTCCAGTTGCCCTTCGCGCTCGACCCACGGCCCATCAGCGGCACGTGAACGATTTCCGGCTTCCCGTCGCCGTCGATGTCGAAGCAGCGCACGCGGTGGACCGTCGGCTCCTCGCAGGGGAGTTCGTACATCGCCCACTCTTTGGTCGCGTCTGCACCGCGTTTCAGCCACACGAGTTGTCCCGGGTTTGCGGTGTCGAACGGCTTCCACGCCGCGCCGACCACCAGTTCCGGGAGCCCGTCGCCGTCGATGTCGATCGGGGCGACACACACGTTGTCCGGCTTCGTCTTGCCGTCGAGGATGACGAACTTCTTCCAGCCCGCGCCCGCCTTCCCGGGGTTCTGATACCAGACGACCTTGTGCTGATCGACCACCACGATGTCGGGCCTTTTGTCGCCATCAATGTCGGCGGTGACGACCGCGTACCCAATCTTCAGTCCGGTGTCGATCTCTTGAGTTTTAAATCTCGGCGCGTCTGCGGCGAATGTCTGGAAACCGCAGAGTGCGGCGGTGACGGCGAGTAGGTGGCGCACGGCAACTGGTTCTCACGGGATGGGAAGATGGGGCGGCTCCGCGGAGCGCCCAGCTTACCACACCGACCCGTTCGGTACACAACTCCTTGCGGCCCGACAGTTGGAACCGGACAATACGCCTCTGAGGTTGCCCGGCGCCCGGTTTGTGGGATCCTGAACGCACGAGGAAACGGTTGATGTCGATACCCGCGTCTCACCGCCCGGCCCGGGAATGGCTCCTGCTCCTGATCGCGCTGGCGGTCGTGGCGGTGGTGGTGGCGCCGCTGTGGCAGTTGATGGGCAGCCCGGAGTCCCGGGCCGAACTGGAGGCGCGGTGGACCCGGGACCGGCTCGCGAAGCTGTTCCTCGGCTTCGAGCAGGTGCTGTGTTACGTTTGCGCGGCGTGGGCCGTACTGATCCTCCAGAGCCGGTTCCGCGAGGTGCTGGCCCAGCGCCGGGCGTTCGCCCTGGACCTGTTGCCCACGGAAGAGGGGGCACGCATCTTGCCCGAAGACGCCCGCCCGCTCGGTCGGAAGCTCGAGCAGGTGACCGCCGGCCGGCCGCTCGTCCTGGCGAACCTGGTGCGGCTGGGGCTGGGGAAGTTCGCCGTGAGCAAGTCCGCGACCGACGTCGCGGAGGTGGTCCGGAACCAGGCCGATGTCGAAATGTCGCGGATGGTGACCGGGATGTCCACGGTCCACTACCTCGCCTGGGCGATCCCGGCGATCGGTTTCGTCGGCACCGTCCGCGGGCTGGGCGGCGCGTTCGGCGCCGAAGCGACCGACATCGCGGAGTTCACGCGCCAGGCGAAGGACCAACTGAAGGTCGCGTTCGACTGCACGCTGGTGGCCCTCGTGCTGAGCCTCGTGCTGATGTATTTGGTCCACGCGGTGCAGCGGGCGGAGGAGTCGCTCGTCACGGACGCGCAGCAGTACTGCCAGGAGCACCTCCTGCTGCGGTTGTACTCAGGGGGCGAGGGGGAGTGAGCGCGAACCAGGGTTCCGGAGGGGCCGAAGTGGCCGTCCGGTGTCTCTCGCGTGCTCTCGGCCCGGGTCCCACACCTACATTCGTCACACTGACATGCTCTGGTCCCGCAAGCCCGCTCCGGTTCACGACCGCCACCGCGCGGTCGGCATCGACCTGACCGCGAGCCGCGCCCGCGCGGAAGCGGCGGGCGAGAAGTCGCGCGCGCTGGTGCTCGACGCCCCGGACGAGGAGCTCGCGCTGTTCGTCGCCGGCGACCGGCGCGGGCCGGAGGTCGGGCGCGCCGGGGTCGGGTTGTACCGCAAGCTGCCGCACCTCGTTTGCTCCAACTTCCTCCCTGCGCTCGGGCAGTCGCGCGAGTGGAAGCTGGGCCGGCACACGCTCACGGCCGAGGCCGCGCTCGGGCTGGTGTTCGACCGGCTCCGGGCGGTTATTGGGGGGGAGTCGGACGGCACCGCGCTGGCGCTGCCGGCGTACCTGACGCCCTCGCAGGTGACCCGCGTCGGCGCCGCGGCGGGCCGCGCCAAGTTCGCCCTCAAGGGCACCGCGGTCGGCGGGCTGGCGCTGGCCGCGGACCGCGCCGCCGGGGTCCTCGGCGGGGACGGGGCCGGCCCCCCGCCGGCCGCCGGCTGGGTGGTGCCGCTGCGGCCCGGCGCGAGCGGCCCCGGCGCCGTGATGGTGCTCGACGCCGACGAGTTCGCCGTGTCGGCGCTGCTGGTGGCGGTCGACCGGGAGCAGGTGCGCGCGGTCGGTGGGGCGGCGTGGCCGCGGCTCTCGGTCAAGGTCTGGAAGGAGCGGCTCCTGGACGCCGTTGCGGACCGGTGCGTCAAGTTGTGCCGTCGCGACCCGCGCGACTCGGGCGAGGCCGAGCAACTGCTGTTCGAGCAACTGGACGAGGCGTTCGACCGCGCCCGCGCCGGCCAGCGCATCGGGCTGACCGTCCGCACCGCGCACTGGTTCCAGGACATCGTTCAGCAGCCCGAAGAGTTCGAGGCGCACTGCTCGGCGCTGGTCCGGCTCGCCGGCGAGTCGGTGCGCGACTTCGTAAACGGTATCGGGCTGGCCGAGCCGCCCCGCGCGGTCTGGCTGACCGACGCCGCCGGGCGCCTCCCCGGGTTCGTCCGGGCGGTCCACGCGAACACCCCCGAGGGCACGGCGGTCGAGATCCTGCCCCCGAACGCCGTTGCGGCGGCGGCGGCGGCGCTGGTGCCGCGGTGGCTCACCGGGGCGCTCCCCCGGGCGCACCTCGATAGCCTGATCCCGCTGCCCCCGCGACCGGCCGCCCCGGCCGGCGCGCGAGCGACCCCGCGCGCCAGCGGGTGACCCGGACGACAGGAGGAACCGTCGATGCGAATCCGCCACAAGCAGCCCACGCTGGTCAGCATGTGGATGCTGGACGTGTTCTGCTGCGCGCTGGGGTGCGTCACGCTCCTGTTCCTGCTGAACAGCCGGCTGGCGACGGACGCCGCCCGCGCCAGCCGCGACGCCCGCGCCGACCTCGCGCACACCGACCAGCAGCTCGCCACCGCCCTCGCGGCGCTCGAAACCACCCGGACCAAGCTCGCGACCGAAGAAGCCGAACGCGGGAAGCTGACCGCGTCGCTCGCCGAGCTTGAAGGCGCGCGGCTCAAACTGGTTGACGAGTCCCGAGCACTCACCGAGGACCTCAAACTCGCCCGTACCGAGAAGGATGAAGCCGGGCGTAAACTTGACACCGCACGCGACGAGCTGAAAACCGCGCGGACCCTCCTCGATTCGACTCGAGAGAGCCTCGCCGGGCTCGAAAAGAAGGCCACCGCCACCGCGAAAGAGCTGGCCGACGCGCGGGCCGAGGCCGCCACCGCCGACCGGCTCCTCAAGGCGCGTCAGACCGACATCGACGAGCTCGCCAAGAAGGACGCCGCCCGGGCCACCCAGCTCGACGGCCTCCGGCGCTCGATGCTGTCCAAGGACGCCGAGCGGTCGGCGCTGGACGCGCAGCTCGCGGAGGCGCGCAAGGAACTCGCCGAGCTCGACGCCAAGCTCCGCGCGACCCGGCGGGAGCTGGACGCGCAGATCGCCGCCACGAAGGCCGGGGCCGCGAAAACGGGCGAGGAACTCGGCACCGCCCGCGCGCAGATCAAGGACCTGAACAAGAAGGTCGACGACGCGAACGCCACCATTATTGACCTCCAGGGTGAGAAGGCGAAGCTGGCCGACAAGTACGACCGGTTCCAGAAGGAAGCGGAGACGCGGTTCGCCGGGGTCGCGATGACCGGCAAGCGGGTCGTGTTCCTCGTGGACATGTCCGGCAGTATGGGCAAGCGTGACCTTCAGACTCTGGACGGTACGAAGTGGCCGCTGGTGGTCGAAACGGTGTGCAAAGTGATGCGCAGCATCTCGACGCTGGAGCGCTACCAGGTGGTCGTGTTCTCCAGTTCCGCCCGCTGGCTCTTTGACGACGGGGAGTGGTGCTCGTTCGACGGCGAAAAATCCGTCGTCCGGGTACGCGACGCGCTGTTGAAAACGAAGCCGGTGGACGACACCAACATGTACGCGGCGTTCGAGAAGGCGTTCGGCCTGAAGACCTCGGGGCTCGACACGATGTACCTGTTCTCCGACGGCCTGCCGACGAGCGGCCCCGGGCTAACGCGGGAGCAGGAGAAAGCGAACCCGCCGCTGTCGGAGTCGGAACTCGGGGTGATCCTCGGTAAGCACGTGCGCGACACGCTCGCGTGCACGTGGAACAAGCCCGCTGCGGGGCAGTCGCGGGTGCGGATCAACGCCATCGGGTTCTACTTCGAGAGCGTCGAGGTGGGGGCGTTCCTCTGGTCGCTCGCGCGTGACAACGACGGGAGCTTCGTGGGGATGTCCAAACCGTAATCGGGTCAGGGGGCCATGCCGCCCGGTGCCCCGAAAACCAGTTTCTGATACCACAGGTCAATTTTTCAGCTTCCCCTCATTTTCTTCTTGTGTGGGTCGTCAGATTAGCGTACAACATAAGCACTCGCAGACTCGCGCCGAATCGAATCGCTATCCGATACAACTCACTCTCCCTCGGACGCACCTTTCGGTCGCGCGTTTCCTTTTGATTGATTGTTCTCTCGTTACATGGCGTAACAGCGTATCTCCTGCGTTCGTAGGAGGTGCTGCGCCTACTGTCTTCCATTCTCGTCGAAGGGACAGCACATGTCACTTTATCCGAAGGGTCTGCGTCGCGGCTTTACGCTGATCGAATTGCTGGTAGTGATCGCGATTATCGCGATCTTGATCGGGCTGCTGTTGCCCGCCGTCCAGAAGGTGCGTGAAGCGGCAGCACGCATTAAGTGTACGAACAACCTGAAGCAGATCGCCATCGCGTGCCACGGGTTCCACGACGCCAACCAGCGGTTCCCAGCCGGCACCACGCTCGGCAAGGGCCGGAACGGCAACGGCTGGTACACGAACGCGCACGCCTACGACAACCCGGCCGCCGGGTGGACCAACGCCACCACCAGCTACCCGGCCGACGGCCCGTTCTGGTCGTGGGCCATGCGGATCGCTCCGTACATGGAGCTGGACAACGTCCAGAAGGCCGCCAACATGAGTGGCACCCCCGCCGGCTGGCCGTGGTGGCAGATCATCCCGGGAACTACCGGCGGCAGCAACACGGTGGTCGGCATCCAGGCGAAGACGTTCATCTGTCCTTCGGACTCGCGGTCTGACCTGTTCTGGACCGAGTCCGGCACCGGGAACCGCGCCGCCCTCACCGACTACATGGCGGTCACCGGCCGGGACACGTACAAGGAGACCATCTCCGGGAGCAAGCTGGCGGGTCAGGACGGGATCATGTACGTGAACTCGTCGGTCAAGATCGCGGGCATCACCGACGGCACCAGCAACACGCTGATGATCGGGGAGCGCCCGCCGGCGAACAGCCTGGAGTACGGGTGGATGTGGGCCGGGGCCGGGTACGACCCCGGCGCGTTCGGCGCGGGTGACGTGGTGCTCGGGGTGCGCGAGCGGATCCCGTCGATCAACGACGCCCCGGGCGTGTACGGGCCGGGCAACCTGAACCAGGACACCCACTTCAACCACTACTGGAGCCTGCACACGGGCGGCGCGATGTGGGCCCGGGCAGACGGCTCGGTGCAGTTCATCGCCTACTCGGCCGGGTCCCAGGTGGTCACCCAGGTCAACGGGGTCAACGTGACCCTCCTTGAGGCGATGGCCTCGCGGGCGGGCGGCGAAGTGTTTGCCGCCCCGTGACCCGCCGACTTCGGAGGACCTTGTAATGCTTCGTCGGCTCGTTCTTGTAGTGGTTCTGGGCGCTTCGCTGGTATCCCTTGGCTGTGACGGGGACAAGAACCAGCCCACGGCGGGGGCCGGCTCGCCCCCGCCCAAGCGGGAAGCGCCCGGACAGAAAGCCAAATAAAAGTGAGGAGAGCCGGTCCGGGGATTTCCCCGAACCAGCCGAACGGCCGCGGTAACACCCGCGGCCGTGCCTTTTGTGCGTCCGTCACGAGAATGACCCCAAGCGGCCGTTGGCGCCGCCGGCGAGGGGGAACCGCATGTCCGTGTCGGCCGCGCCAGAACCGCTTCTGAACGTCCCCAACGTGTTGTCGTTGTCCCGGGTGCCGCTTGCAACGGTGCTGTTCGCGTGCATCGTCCACGAGTTGTGGCTCCCGGGACTGCTGGTGTTCTTGGTGGCTGCCGCGACCGATTGGGCCGACGGCTGGTGGGCACGCCGGTACGGCCCCCTCACGCTCGTGGGCCGCAGCCTCGACCCGCTCACCGACAAGATCCTCGTGTGCGGTACCTTCATTTATCTCATTCCCGTCCCGAGGGCCGGCATCGACCCGTGGATGGTGACCGTTGTGGTGTGCCGCGAACTGTTAGTGACGGGCCTTCGTGGGATGGTCGAGGCGACCGGTAAAAAGTTCGGCGCCGACTGGTTCGGCAAACTGAAGATGGCACTTCAGTGCGCGGTGCTGGCCAGCGTGCTGCTGATCGCGTGGCTCCGCACCGTCGACGGTGTGACGGGGTTGTTGGGCCTGCTGCTACCGGCGCAGATGGCGTTGCTGTGGCTGACGCTCGCGGCCACGGTGGGGAGCGGGGCGCAATACCTCGTGAAGGCCGTGAGGCTACTGAGATGAATGGCGCCCGCGCAAAACGAAATCGCGAATCGCCGGGCGGGCGTTTGTTCAACGTTTGAAGGTTCTGTGGCTCCCGAGCAAGAACCGGTTCTTGCGGTTACGTCGGGGGCCGGATTTTCCACCCCGCCCTTGAGGCGCCGCGAGCCCACCAACAAACCGTGAACGGACCTCGAACACGAGTCGCGCGCTGACCTCAGGTGGCTCAACCTGGTACACAAGTAGCCACCGATCACGTGCCTGCTCCACTCCGTGCCGCCCATTCTCGTGCGGCCACTTCTCCGACGTGTAAGGTTCTCAAAATAGCCCGGCATAATTCCCCAACTGCGACGGTTCGCGGATCGCGGTTTGCAAGCACGTCGCCGAGTCCCCACTACCATCAGGTTCAAACATGAGCGAAGTGACACACGCAGGCGGGTGCCCGTCAGGGGTCAGCCACGACCGTAACGTACCAGACACCGACCTGCTCGCGCCGCTCACGGTCCGCGGCGTCACGTTCCGCAACCGTATCGTCGTGTCGCCGATGTGCCAGTACTGTGCGACGGACGGGTTCGCGGACGACTGGCACCTGGTCCACCTCGGGAGTCGGGCCGCCGGTGGTGCGGGGCTCGTGTTTGTGGAAGCCACCGCGGTGGCGCCCGAAGGGCGTATCACCCCGGGCGACCTCGGCATCTGGACCGACGCCCACGCCGAACCGCTCAAGCGGGTCGCCGATTTCGTAACCCGTATGGGGTCGGTGCCGGGCATCCAGCTCGCCCACGCCGGGCGAAAGGCGAGCTGCCGGGTGCCGTGGGAAGGCGGCGCCCAACTCCCGCTCGGCGAAGGCGGGTGGCAGCACGTCGGCCCGAGCGCGGTCCCGTTTAACGAGGGCGACCGCGCCCCGACCGCACTGGACGAGGCCGGCATCCGCACGGTAATCGGTCAGTTCAAGATTGCCGCCGAGCGGGCGGTGCGGGCCGGGTTCCGCGTGCTCGAACTGCACGCGGCGCACGGGTACCTGATGCACGAGTTCCTCTCGCCGCTCTCGAACCGCCGCACGGACCGGTACGGCGGGAGCCTCGAAAACCGGATGCGGATCGTACTCGAAACGGCCGCCGTGCTGCGCGACACCGTGCCTCAAGAGCTGCCGCTGTTCGTCCGCATCTCCGCGACGGACTGGGCCGACGGCGGTTGGGACCTGCCGCAATCGATTGAACTGGCCAAGGCCCTCAAGCCGCTCGGCGTGGACCTGATCGATTGCTCCAGCGGGGCGCTGGTGCCGCACGTCAAGATCCCCGTGGGCAAGGGGTACCAGGTGCCGTTCGCGGAAGCGATCCGGCGCGAGACGGGGTTGCTGACGGGGGCGGTCGGCCTCATCACGGAGACACAGCAGGCCAACGAGGTCGTCACCTCTGGCGCGGCGGATTTGGCGTTCCTCGCGCGGGAGATGCTGCGCGAGCCGTACTGGGCGTTGAAGGCCGCCCAGACCCTCGGCCAGGAGCCCGCGTGGCCGGTGCAGTACGGGTACGCGGTCAAGCGCCGGGGCTGAGCGGCGCGCCGGGCGCTCGTTCAGACGCCCGGCGGGAATTGCAAGGCGGGCGCGCACTTGAAAGATCGCGCCGCATTGCTATTATGCATACATGCCACCGGGCAACCAGATGTTGCTCGCCCGAACGGTTAGCTCAGTACCCGCCTTTGCTGTTCGGTGTCGCCCAGTTTAGCTCTGCTGCTCGCCCCGCTCAACGCGTGGTCGGGCCGATTTAGTCGCCCGTGCCCCAACCCGGGCCACGGGCCGCCCTCCCTTTTCCTTCTCCGGGCCCGATATGCTCTTCTCTCCCATCCGCGCGCGCCGCGGGTTCACGCTCATCGAGTTGCTGGTGGTGATCGCGATCATCGCGATTCTGATCGGGCTGTTGCTGCCGGCCGTGCAGAAGGTGCGCGAGGCCGCCGCCCGCATGAAGTGCCAGAACAACCTCAAGCAGCTCGGGCTCGCGGTCCACAACTTCCACGACGTGATGAACGGGCTCCCGAGCACCCGGTACACCACCCCGGTCGGCACCCCGAACCGCGGGGCGGCCCCGGTGTACGACACGATCAGCGGGTTCGTGTACCTGCTCCCGTACGCGGAGCAGGCGAACCTGAAGGACTCCATTTACAACAACGCGGCCTTCGTCGCCGGCACCGGCGGCGCCCCCTGGGACTCGAACTTCGCGCCTTGGACCGTCGTCCTCTCGCTGTTCCAGTGCCCGTCCGACGCCGGCACGACGGCCAGCGGCACGGCCCCGCGGAACTACCACATGAACGTCGGCGACCGGTACGACGGCAGCCGCGGCGCGTTCCAGGCGGTCCCGCAGGGCGGGGCCACCCCCGAAAAGCACAGCGCCGGGCTGCTGGCCATCAGCGACGGCACGAGCAACACGCTCCTCTTCTCCGAGCGCCGGCGGCCGACCGGCGCCAACGAGATCGCCCGGTTGGGGCTGACCGCCTCGACCGTGCCGGGCGACTGCCGCGCGCTGTGGAACGGCACCCAGTACAGCGCCGTCGTCACGCACACCCCGTCGAGCCGGTACGGCGACGGCCGGTCCCTCTACGGCGAGATCCTGACCGTCCTGCCGCCGAACGGCCCCGGGTGCCACTCGGACTCCGGGTGGGACGGGAACCGCGGGTTCTTCACCGCGAACAGCAACCACACCGGCGGGGTGAACGCGTGCCTGGCCGACGGGAGCGTCCGGTTCGTCCGCGACAGCGTCAGCGTCGGCGACCAGACCGTCAACTCCAGCACTGTGGCCGGGACCAGCCCCTACGGCGTCTGGGGCGCGCTCGGCAGCCGCAACGGGGGCGAGGTCGTCACCCTCGACTGAGCCGCCGCGCGGTCCGGGGCCGGGGCGGCCCGGACCGCTCACGTTCCCGATCCTCTCCACCGAGAACCAACTGTTATGAGCCTCGCGCGCCAGTTACTGTTTTTTGTCGCTCTGTTGGCCCCCGTGGCCGCCGGGTGCGGCGGGTCGGAGTCGGCGGTCGCCACGTCGCTCCTCCGGGGCAAGGTGACCTGCGACGGCCGGCCGGTCGTGGCCGGCGTGGTGACCGCCTACCGGGGCGGGACGAAGGTAATGGAGGCGAACATCAACCCGGACGGCGGGTACGAGTTCGCGCGGCCGTCGGCCGGCGAGTACCAGCTGACGGTGACCAAAACCGACGTGGCGACCCCGTACGCCAAGCCGGTCAAGCTGCCGGCCCGGTACGCCGACCCGGCCCAGTCCGGTTTGACCGCGAAGGTGGCCGGGGACCAGGCGAGCACGCAGGACCTGGCCCTGACCGCGAAGTGACGCCGCCCGCGGCGCTCAGAACTGCTTGAGGAACCGCAGGTCGTTCTGCCAGAACAGCCGGATGTCGTCGATCGCGTGCTTGAGCATCAGCATCCGCTGCGGCCCCATCCCGAACGCGAACCCGGTCACCTTGTCCGGGTCGTACCCGCCGGCGCGCAGCACGTTCGGGTGGACCATCCCCGCGCCCAGGATTTCGAGCCAGCCCGTGCCCTTCGTCAGCCGGTCGCGGTTCGGGTCGTCCTTCGGCCAGTCGATGTCCACCTCGATCGACGGCTCGGTGAACGGGAAGTAGCTGCTGCGGATGCGGACCTGGCGCTCGGGGCCGAACATCCGGCGCGCGAACGCCGTGATCGTGCCCTTCAGGTCGGCCATCGTGACGCCTTCGCCGACCACCAGTCCCTCGACCTGGTAGAACTGGATCTCGCTTCGCGTGCTGATGGCCTCGTTCCGGTAGCACATCCCGGGCAGGATGACGCGGATCGGCTTCCCCGCGGCCTCGCGCATCACGTGGATCTGCCCCGGGCTGGTGTGCGTCCGCAGCACGACGCCGGGTGTGGTGGTGAAGAACGTGTCCCACATGTCGCGCGCCGGGTGGTGCGCGGGCATGTTCAGCGCCTCGAAGTTCAGCTCGTCGGTTTCGACCTCGTTGGTGCGGTACACCTGGAACCCGAGGTCCGCGAAGATCGTGTATATCTGCCGCAGGATCTGCGTCGCGGGGTGGAGGCGCCCGCGGGGGCGCCCGCGGCCCGGCAGCGTCACGTCGAGCGGGTTCGTGGTGAGGCTGAGTTGAAGGGCCTTCTCCTTCGCGTCGGCGAGCGCCGCGTCGTAGGCCGCGGTGAGCGACTCCTTGACCCGGTTGAGTTCGGCGCCGGTGGCGGGCTTGTCCGCCTTCGGGACTTTGCCGAGCAGCGCCATCGCGTTCTTCAGCAGCCCTTTCTCGCCGAACACCTGAGTGTTCCAGGCGCGAAGGGCCGCCTCGTCGGCGCACTGCTCGAGGGCCGCCTGGGCGTCCGCGACGAGCTTCCTGAGGTCATCGAGCGAGTTCACCTCGGCCATCTGCTCTGCTCCCAACGTCGAAGTTCCTTCGTTGGGACAGGATACGGCCGCAAGGGGTTCGCGTCCGGTCACTCTGGGGCCGCGGGCGGCGTGCCGCCGACCACCTCTCGCATCGCCACCGGCCTCGAAGGCACCCCGGGGGTGGGCCGGTACGTGGCGAACGAGTTCTCGGTCTCCCAGAGGATCACCTCGGTGACCGGCAGCCCTTGCGCCACCGCCCGGTCGAAGATGAGCCGGGCGATGGTTTCCGCGGTCGGGTTGACGTCCAGCGCGATGAACGGCTCGCCCTGCCGCTCCAGTTCCGGGATGATGGGGTCGTCCTGGTGCAGCAGCATGCGGTGGTCGAGGGTGTCGTCGATCCACTTCCCGATGACGCGCTTGATCTCGGTGAAGTCCACGACCATGCCCAGGGCGTCGAGCGACTCGGTCTCGACGGTGACGACGGCCTTCCCGTTGTGCCCGTGCAGGTTGCGGCACTTCCCGGCGTAGTTCAGCAACCGGTGCCCGTAGCAGAAGTGGATTTCCTTCGTCACTCGGAACATCGTTCCCTCCGGCACAAAGACAAAAGAAGGCAGGCGAAGGGCGGCCCGCGCAGCGCACGCGGTCGCCGGCGAGCGGTCTTTTGCCTTTCTCCTTTACTTCTCTGCGTATTCAGTCGGGTCGGTCATGTGGGCGTCGCGGAACGCCTGCCGGCGCTCCGCGCACTTGTTGCAGGTGCCACAGTGCAAGCCGCGCACGGGGCGGATGCAGGAGAACGTGTGCTCCAGCGGCCGCCCGCGGCCGCGGCGCATCACGTCCACCTTGTGAAGGGCCGCGTACGGGCGCAGCACCCTCACGTCGCCACGCACCGCGGAACTCACGATCCCGGCGAAGCCGTCGTAGAACGCGGGCGTCGCGTCCGGGAACGGGTTCGTACCGAGCGGCGCGGTCGCGACGAACGGCACCGCGTTCAAATGACACCAGATGAGCGGTTTGGCGAGCAGGAGAACGTTGCGCCCGGGCAGGAACACCGCCTCGTCGGCGGAGTCGGCACCGGGCACCCCCTCGCCGGTGGTGCTCCAGTGGGCACCGTACACGTCGGCGGTCGGCTGATCGAGAACCCGCAGCGGGCGCAAGTTCGGGGCCGCGATTGCTGCCAGGAAGCGTTCCAGGTAGGCACGCTCGACGGCCTCCCAGTGCAGCCCGGAGCGCACATACAGCGGGAACACGACGGGGCACGCGCGGACCGCTTCGGCGAGCAGGATGGCGCTGTCCAGCCCGCCGCTGACGAGCACCGCGAGCGGGGCGTCGGGCAGCGGCGCGGGTTGCGGGTCGAGGGTGGCGGTCACCGGCAGGCCCGCACGCGACGACGCGGCTTCGGACCGCCCGGCCTCGGCCCGGGACCGCCCGGGGCCGGCCCGGCAGGGCCACCCGGAGGGGGCATTCCCGCGCCGCCTCCCCCGCCCCCGCTCCCGCCCCGCGGGTTGAACTTGTTCGCGACATTGCTCACCGATTCCTTCAGGTCGGCGGACTCGACCGACGAGCGGGCGTAGAACAGGTCGCCGGACGAGCCGCACCCGATGTTCGCCAGCATTTGCGCCTTGATCTTGTTGCCGAGCGGGTCGACCTCACTCTTCCACCACCGCGGCGGGGTGCCCTCGTCCCCCTTGCCCAGGTCGCTCTCCTTCCACTTCCGGCTGGTGCTCGACGCTTTCTCGCTGTCGGCGTACCACACCACGACCTCGAACCGCACCTCGCGGCTGCCGATACTGGCCTTGAGCCCGTACCCCTTGCTCCCGCTCAGCGTCTCCGCGATGGTGCGCGCGAGCTGGGCCTTGCCGTCGTCGCTGCCGCCGGCACCGTCTTTGCTGGCCGCCGGAGCGGCCGGGGGCTTCGAGTCGCCCTGGAACAGTTGCAAGCTCCAAAACGTGCCGCGGGTCACCCGTTTGCCGAGTTCACCCATACGCGATCCGGCGGTCTTGTCCTGGGAGCCCGCGTTCCCGCTCAGAATCTTCTTGAACACCGGTTCGGGCACATCCTGCGGGCAGACGACAACGAGCCGGTTAGTAGGAGCGAAGACCCGCGTCCGGGGCGCCCCGCTGCTGAACCCGTCCACGGCGTAGTAGGTGCGCCCGTCGAGGGACTGCTGCTTCGCACCGGGCAGCTTGCCCAAGCCGTCGGCGTTGAACTCCGATTTGGTGCGGAACACCATCGCGGAGTGGCCCTTGCTGTTGGACCCGAACAGGACGTGGTCGGCGAGGCCGTCGAGGTCGTTGGCGCCGATCGCGCGGCCGATGCCGTCGCCCGCGAGCTTGAACTCGCTGCCGCCGAACGTACCCGAGAGCGCCTTATAGAACTCCGGGTACTTTTGCGCGTGCCCCAGGTTCAACCCGGACAGCGAGTCGGCGTCCTCGGGCACGTAGTGCATCATTTCGACCGACTTCGGCGTGCGGCCGAGCAGGTACACCAACAGTCCGGTGACGCAAGCGAGCATCACCAGCCCGGCGACGATCACCCCGACGAGCAACCCCTTGCTGGTCTCGCGCTTCTTGGACTTCCGCTTCTTGGGGGCCTTCGGGTCGGCGCCGCCCTTGGCGGGCTTGTCTTTCTTCTTGCCCTCGCCGGCCCCGTCGCGCTCCCGGTCCTTCTTGGGCCGGTCGTCGGACTTCTTCTTCTTGGGCCGGTCGTCGCCTTCGTCGTCCGCCGGCTCGGGCGCGACGAACGTGGTGCCGCACTTGGGGCACTCGATGTCCGTGCCGGCGTCCGGGGCGTCGTCGAGTTTGAGTTTGGCCCGGCATTCCGGGCAGCGGAGTTCAACGGCCATGCGGTAGCACCCGAGGCGAGCGGCGGACGTGCGGCTCCGACTTTCCGATACTATCGGGAGTCGCGCGCCGAGAGCAAGGGTGCGCGCGCGAGTTCATAAGAAGACGGCACCTGCACCCATGGAGAACCATAACGTGACGCCCGTAGACGTGATGGCCCGCATCGACCGCCTGTTCGCCGAGCGCGGCGGGTCCGAGTACCACGGCGAGGCCGTGACCCAGCTCGAGCACGCGCTCCAGGGGGCTTACTTCGCCGAGCAGGACGGGCAGCCCGCCGAGATCGTCGCCGCCGCGCTGCTCCACGACATCGGGCACATGCTCCACGGCCACGGCGAGGACTACCTCGATAAGAACATCAACGACCGCCACGAGGAACTCGGCGCCCGGTTCCTGGCGCACGCGTTCGGCCCGGCCGTCACCGAGCCGATCCGGCTGCACGTGCCGGCGAAGCGCTACCTCGCCAGCGGCAAGCACCCCGCGTACCCGGGCGTCCTCTCGCCGGCGTCCATAAAGAGCCTCGAACTCCAGGGCGGGCGAATGGACCCCGCCGAGATCGCGGCGTTCGAGGCGGAGCCGCACTTCGCCGCCGCCGCCAAGGTGCGCGAGTACGACGACCGCGCGAAAGTGGTCGGCATGGAGACCCCGCCGTACAGCCACTTCCGCAAGTACCTGGAGGCCTCGCTCCGTGGCTGAGATCAAGCTGGTGGTGCTCGACTGGGCCGGGACCACGATCGACTTCGGGTGCCGCGCCCCGTCCGGGGCGTTCGTGGCCGCGTTCGCCACGAAGGGCGTGACCGTGACGCTGCCCGAGGCACGCGGCCCGATGGGGCTGCACAAGAAGGACCACATCCGCGCGATGCTGCGCACCGACGCGGTGGGCGGGAAGTGGCGCGCCGCCGTCGGCCGGGACTGGACCGAGGCGGATGTCGAAGACCTGTACCGCGACGTGACCCCGCGGCAGGTGGAAGCCGCCGTGAAGTACAGCGAACTGATCCCCGGCGCTCGCGAGGCTGTCGCCGCGGTCCGCGCGACGGGGATCAAGGTGGCCGCGACGACCGGCTACTTCCACGAGGCGGCCGCGGCGGTCGCCGGGGCCGCGAAGCGCCAGGGGTACGAGCCCGATTTCAACATCTGCGCCGATGACGTTCCGGCGGGCCGCCCGGCCCCGTGGATGATCTTCCGGTGCATGGAAGCGCTCAACGTGTACCCGCCGGCCGCGGTCCTGAAGGTGGGCGATACGGTCATCGATATTGAAGACGGGCGCAACGCCGGGTGCTGGAGCGTCGGCGTGATCGACTCCAGCAACGAGATGGGGCTGAGCGCGGACGAGCTTCGCGCGCTGCCGCCCGCTGAACTCGAAGCCCGTCGCGCGGCCATCACCGCGCGCTACAAACAGGCGGGCGCGCATGCGGCCATCAGCGACCTGGGCGCGCTGCCGGGGCTGATCGCCGACTTGAACGCCAAACTCGCCCGGGGGGAGCGCCCGTAACTCACCTGACGAGCGGCGCGTCGTTGCGGAATCGGGCGGCCCCGATGACATCGCGCCTACCCCCGCACAACGAAGCCCAATTCGTGGCGGTTGAATCAGGTAGCGGTTTGAGCCGACGGCACGGGCGCTGCTCGTCGCAACTGCAAGGGCTTTTTCGTTCGATCGCGCGGGGCTTGTACCGTCCGGCGCCCGCGGCCGGGTGCCTCGGCGGAATCGTCGTGGATTGACCTCGTCTCGCGCCCGCCCGGGGCGCCACTTCCGACAAGTCTCCTTCCTTCGGTCGGTTCCGTTGGTACGATAGGAGCGGCGGCCGGCGCCCGGCCCCGACCGCCCCGGGAGACCTCTCCATGATCCGCGTGGCCCGTGTCCTGTACCCGACCGACTTTTCGAGCTACTCGAACTTGGCCTACTTTCACGCCGTCGCGCTGGCCGAAGCGCACGGGGCGACACTGGCCGCGGTTCACGTTTACGCCCCCGGGACCGGCCTCACCCGCGAGCAGGCCAAGGGGCTGCTCGAGCAGGTGCGCCCGGCGAACCCGAAGATTTCGGTCAGCCACGTGCTGCTGGAGGGCGACCCGGCCTCGGAGATCACCCGCTACGCCGCGGACGCCGGGATCGACCTGATCGTGATCGGCACCCACGGCCGAACGGGCGTGGAGCGGCTGGTGATGGGCAGCGTGGCCGAGCGCGTGATGTGCGAGTCCGCGTGCTCGGTGCTCGTGGTGAAACTGCCGAAGGGGGCGGTCGGCGCGGAGCCGGCGGCCGAAGTCCGCGCTTGACCACCGGAGGTCCGTACGTGTCCGCTGCCGACCCGCCCGAAGACGAGCCGACCCCGCAGTTCCCCGCGGCGTTCCGATCCGCGGTCGCGGGCCGGCTCGCGGCCGGCGGGTACGCGGTCGCGAGCTGGGAGCCGAGCGGGGTGAACGTGCGCCCGCCGGGGGGCGGCGACGAGCAGTACATCGGGCTGGCGAACCTGTACCGCCGCGCGAAGGCCGCCGGCCCGGCCGAGTGGCCCGAGCTGATCGACGGGTTCCTCGACCGGCTCGCCCGGGCGGTCGCCGCGCCCGACATCCCGCACGACCTCATGACCGTCGCGGACCGGCTGCGCCCGCGGCTCGGGCGGCCGTTCGACAAGCGCGCGGCCCACCCGTGGGGCATCCCGCTCCCGGGCACCGGGCTGGAAATCACCCTGGTGGTGGACTTCCCGCACACGATGGCGTTCGTCACCGACGAGATGCTGAAGCGCTCGCGGAAGCGGGGCGAGGACCTGCTCGACATCGCGGTCGAGAACCTGCGGAACGCGACCGCGGCGGACTTCTTCGACCGCGCCTCGCCGGACCACGACATCTACTTGGGGCACACCGGCGACAGCTACGACGCGGCCCGCGCGCTGCTCGTGGAGGAACTCATGCCGGACTCGCCGGCGGGGTTCTGGGTGGCCGTTCCGAGCCGGGACGAACTCGCCGTGTGGCCGGTGTCGTTCCCGGCGATCAAGGACGTTCACGGGCTGCACCTGTTCGCGGTGGAGAACTTCCGCGAGCACGCGTACCCGATCACCGACGACGTGTTCTGGGTGTGGCACGGGGTGTGGCACCCGTTCATCACACTTAAGGACGGCGACTCGGTGATCGACCCGCCGGAGCTGTTCGTCGAGGCGCTCCAGGCGCTTGAGGGGCCGAAACCCGAGTGACGCTATGGGGGCCTGAACCGGATCAGAAACCCGGCCCCTCCCCCAACGCGCTCGTGTGGCCCTCGCCTGAACATAACTGCGCGGCCCCGCCTTCCCCGCAACTTGACATTTCACCTTCTTGCTGGCGACCGTGTGGCCGGTTTGATAGGCTTTAGCACACCGCCCCTACCGGAGGCCCTCGCATGCGCGTCCTCTCCGCGTTCTTGCTCTGCGCGTCCTTCTTCTCCTTGCTCACGCCGTCCCGCGCGGACGACAAACCGAAAACCGGGTTCATCGACAAGACATTCAAGAACGCCGACGGCACCACCTCGCCCTACGTCGTGTTCGTCCCCCACACCTACGACGGCACGAAGGAGTACCCGACGGTCCTGTTCTTACACGGCTCCGGCGAAACCAAGGGCGGGAAGAAGATGCCGGTCGAGGTGGGCCTCGGCACGGCGATCAAAAAGCGTGAAAAAGACTTCCCCTTCATTGTCGTGATCCCGCAGTCCGAAAAACGGACGTGGCAGGCGACCTCCGGCGACGCCAAACGCGCCCTCGCGATGCTCGACGAGGTGCAAAAGGCGTACAAGACCGACCCGAAGCGCCAGTACCTGACCGGGCTGTCGATGGGCGGCTTCGGGACGTGGAGCATCGCCACGACCTACCCGGACCGCTGGGCCGCGATCGTTCCGGTCTGCGGCGGCGGCAATGTGAAGAGCGCGGAGAAGATCAAGGACGTCCCGACGTGGGTGTTCCACGGCGACGCCGACACCGCGGTGAAGGTGGACCTCTCGCGCGAAATGGTGGACGCGATCAAGAAGGCCGGCGGCAGCCCCAAATACACCGAGTACCCGAAGGTCGGGCACAACTCGTGGGACGCGGCCTACGACACCGACGAACTGTACAAGTGGCTGCTCGAACAGAAAAAGAAGTGAGCACCTGGGTTCTCCGACTCGTGACCGATGATTTTCCGAGCCAGACGACGGGCCTGTGACCATTGAGAAGGTAGCACCGATCGCCGGTGACGGGTCCGTGGTCTGAATCCTCCCGCAGGAGCTGCGAATGTCGAACTCGAACGTGAACCGCCGGGCGTTCATCGCCGGCACCGCCGCGGCCGGGGCCGCGATGTCCCTTCCGGCCGCCAGTTACGCGCGGATCAAGGCCGCCAACGAGAAGCTGCGGGTCGGCTTCCTCGGCGTCGGCGGCCGGTGCCAGCAGCACATCGGTGTCATCCTTCAGATGCAGAAGGAAGGCAAGGCGGTCGCGCCGGCCGCGGTGTGCGACGTGTGGGACGGCGAGGTGAAGAAGGGCGTGATCCAGGGGCGCGGGCTGTACCCGTCGGCCGAGAAGTGCGGGCTCGACAAGAGGGACAAGAACCACGTCAGCAAAGACTACCGCACGATCCTCGACCAGAAGGACGTGGACCTGGTGTGCATCGCCACCCCGGACCACTGGCACGCGCGCATGGCGATCGACGCCATGAACGCGGGCAAGGACGTGTACATGGAGAAGCCGATGACCAAGACGATCGCCGAAGCGATCGCGGTCGTCGACACGGCGGTGAAGACCAACAAGGTGGTCACCGTCGGCGTGCAGAGCATGGCCGACCCGACCTGGCTCGCGGCGCACGAGTACGTCGCCGCCGGCAACATCGGTAAGGTGATGCAGGGGCAGACCAGCTACTTCCGCAACAGCTCGGTCGGCCAGTGGCGGTACTACCCGCTCACCAAGGACATGACGCCGAAGACCATCGACTGGGACATGTGGCTGGGCCACGCGTTCAAGGGCGTGGACGGCGAGCCCCTCGGGCCGACCCCGGACGCGCAGCCGTTCGACCGCGCCGTCTGGGCGCAGTGGCGGTGCTACTGGCCGTTCGGCGGCGGCATGTACACGGACCTCTTCGTCCACCAGACGACGCACATGATCGCGGCCATGGGCCTGCGGTTCCCGGCCCGCGTCGTGGGCGCCGGCGGCCTGTACCTCGAGTACGACGGCCGCGACGTGCCGGACGTGGCCACCGTGGTGGCCGACTACGACGAGGGGTGCCAGTTCATCGTCGGCGCGACGATGTGTAACGACGTGCAGTTCGGCGAGATGATCCGCGGCCACCTCGCGACCATCAAGTTCGACGGCGGCGGCGACTTCATCAAGGGCTTCTCGGTGTACGGCCAGAACATCGCCGGCGGCCCCGCCAAGCCGAAGAGCAACGGGGGCGAGGAGAAGCCGGTTCACGTGTTCGCCAACCCGAAGAAGGGCGACGCCACCTACGCCCTGTGGGAGAACTTCCTCGAGTGCGTCCGCGAGCGCAAGCGCGAGACGCTCAGCACCCCGGAACTCGGCGCCGCGGCGTTCGCCACGGTCAACATGGGCGTGCAGAGCTATCGGTACGGCAAGGTGCTGTTCTGGGACAAGGAAAAGCGCGCCCCGAAGGAAGCGGACCAGTCGTGGGCCGGCCAGTGGGAGGCCCGCAGCAAGAAGCGCGGCAAGCCGAACCAAATCATGGGCTGGAACGCCGGCGACAAGGGCAGCCTGCTGCAACCGCCGGACTACCAGAAGCTCGAAGGCCCGTGGGTCGGCGGCAAGGACCCGGCCGGCGAGTAATTTAAGTTGAGTTCACCGGCCCCGGACGCTCCAGTTGGAACGACCGGGGCCGGCTCGTTGCGCCTTCTGTGTCGGGCCGGTTCAGCTCGCTGCGTTGCAGCAGGCCGATGTTGCGTCGGCCGAGCGTTTGTCCGGCAATGCGTCGCGGGGAAGGCTGTTCCAGCACCGCTTCCTGGCCCAGGGTATATACCGGGCAACCGGTCTGGAACAACCTCGCAGTACGCGGTTCCGGTTGCCCGGTATATACCCTGGGCCAGGCGGTGCCGTGAGCCTTCCGCGCCACAGGTTACGAAGTGGACGGCCCGACACAGCATCTTCAGCGAGCGGCGTGAGCCCGCCGGCACACCGCTTGCCCCGAACACGTCATGACTCCCCTCGCGGACACCCACGTTCACCTGCTCGCCGGCCTCGACGACGGCCCGGAGACCCCGGATGTCGCGCTCGCGATGTGCCGGACGCTCGTTTCCCAAGGCGTCGGATACGTAACCGCGCTCGCACATCAGAACCCGGACTACCCCGAGAACACCGCGGACCGGCTCCGCGCGGCCGCGACACAACTCGCGGTCGCGCTGCGCGAAAAGAAGATCCCGCTGTCGGTCCACCCCGCCGGCGAGGTCATGCTCTCCGCGGACACACTCGACGAGTGGCGGAGCGGGGCCCTCATGTCGGTCGGCGACCACCGGCAGTGGCTCCTGGTCGAAATGCCGCACGACGGGTTTCTCGACGTGCTCCCGCTTGCGGGCGCGCTCCGCCCGGAGGGCGTGGGGCTCATTATCGCACACGCGGAGCGGTACCCCCCGCTGCTCGACGATCCGGTCCTGACGCGCGAATGGATCGCGGCGGGGTGCCTGATTCAGGTGACGGCCCGGGCGCTCGCGGAGGCCGAAGGAGAGGAGGAGAACGCGCTGCGGCGCTGGGCGACCGACGGGTTCATTCACCTGCTCGGGTCCGACGGGCACGGCATCGACCGCCGCCGCCCGGAGCTGACAGCCGGCTTCCAGCGGCTCACAAAATGGATCGGGCGCCGGCACGCAGAAGGGATCGCGTGCGCCCGCGGCGAGGCCGTGCTGCGTGGCGAACCCGTGGTCGTTCCCCCACCGGCCCCGATCCGGCGAAGCTGGCTCGCGCGGCTGTTCGGGGCATGACGCGTCGAACTCTGTGTCTGCGCACTCAACGCGGGTCGATCCGTCGCACCACGAGGCGGTCCCGCTTCGCGGTTATTGTGATGAACAACTTCGCCTGGGGGATCAGGAAGAAGTGCTGGTCGCACGCGACGTTCACGTTGCCGCTGAACGCGTCCACCATCCCCTCGAACTCGGGCAAATCGCTCAGCACCGTTGTGCCCGGTGCAGCGGCCTCGGAGTTGCGCCCTTTGTGGACGCTCACCGCGAGGGTTTTCTGTTGGTTCGGCGCGAACCCGACGGTTTGCGGAGCGACCTTCAGGAAGTAGTCTTTGCTCGACACGGACGGCACGAACCACACGCCGCTGCTCGCGCCGATCCCGCCGACCCGCTGGTCCTGATACGCCTTGCTGACCACGATGCCGTTACCGTAGAAGTTTCCGTCCACGCCGGGGTACGGGACCGGGTAGCTGTCGGCCGAGACCTGCCACTTGCGGTTCTGATTGGTTAGCAGTATGGCGTTCTGGCGGCTGTGAAGCCCGTCGTAGGTCGAGAAGGCGGTGCCGTCGGGGGCGGCGCGGAGGCACCGGTCGTGCCAGTGGACGCCCAGCTTGCCGGACGCGCCTTCGACTTCCGTGATGCCGCTCGCGCCGATGTCCCAGAGCTTCACCTCTCCGAACACTTCGACGGTCGCCATCGGCCCGTTGGTCCGCGAGCCCATCGCCATCCCGCGGATGCCGCCGGGGCCGGTCGAATCGTACTCCTTGGTAAGTCCCGGGAGAGCATACACGCGGAAGATGCGGGAGTTCGGCGCGGCCAGCACGACCTTTGAGACCCCGGCGGTCAGGTGCGCGTCGCCGGTGTCGGCCGGGACGGTCGCGGTGAACTGCCCGGCGCTGGTGTCGAACACGGTGAGCTGCCCCTTGTCCGGAAGGTGCATCACAAGGTACCGCCCGCCGCCGCCGACCGCGACCGTGCCCACCCGTTCGAGTTTGACGGTCGCGGGGTCCGCTTCGAGCGGTGCCGGGGTGATCGACGGCAGCGCCACGGTAACCGGGCGCAGGTCGAACGTGTCCTTGGGCTGGGGGGGGATGAACGGACTGTTCGGCGGGACGAACGTGTTCCTTGGCGGGTTAAACGTGTTGTTCTGCGGGGTGAACGTGTTGCTCGGCGGGTTCACCCGGTTGATGGCGGGCGGGTTCGTTCCCGGCCGCTTGTAAGTGGCCGGGACCGTGGTGCCGATCAACCCGAACAGCACCCACGCGGTGAGGCCCAGCCCGCCGAGCACCATCAGCATCCCGCACCCGCCGCTGAGCAGGACGATGGCCGCGGACCCGCTCGCACGCCGGGGCTCGGCGTCTTCGCCGTCGATGTCTCTTTTCGTTCGGGGCCGCGGCAGTTCGGGAGCGGGCAGCGCGCCGGGCGTGACGTGCAGTTCGTGTCGCGGCTGGCCGGGCTCGGGCGGCGCCGCCGGCTTGCGGAACTCGACGATCATCTCGGCGTCGCAGTGCGGGCACGCGGCGGTAAAAGCGGTGCGCGACTCGGTGACCGGGAACGTCGCCTCGCACGCGGGACACGTGACGTCTTGGGGCATCGGAGCACTCGGGGCGCGGGTAACAGGGCGCTCGACGGTGTTATTGTTCCGAATCGGCCGCGCGAGTGCAAGCACGGGCGGGACGGTGTTGCGGGCCGCGCCGCGATTCGCTTGCCCCAACGCGCAAGGCGTTGATGACTGGACAATTCGGTACGCCGGTGGCTGAGATGATCGCGGCCGCACGGTTGAGGACGTGTGGCACCAAAGCTTGCTGGAGGGGCTGCAGTCGGCGGGGCGCGTTTGGGGACGAGCCGCGCCCGCAAGGGCGCGGGATGCGTCGGCCGCTCCCTTGCCAGTGCTCTTGGGTGAGTGTGAGCAGTGTGCAGAACGGGCTCGCCTCCGACCGCTTCGACATCAACCCGAGTACGGTGCGCGTCACTCGGTCGCTCCGGGGCTTGGTTCGGTGGGGTTGTGCCGATGCGCGTGCCGTTCGTGTCGCGAACAGCTCATGCGTTCCGGCATGCCGGATGCTTCGCGAACAACGTTCCGATTCTCAACACGCTTGCGAAGGACACAGACCAATGGCGAAGTCCAACAAAAGCCGCACCGGGGACGAGGCGGTGCGCACGGTCGGCGGCGCGGCGGGCGGGGCCGCGACCGGTGCGGCGGCCGGTGCGCTGCTCGGCCCGGTCACCGCGGCGGCCGGTGCGGTGCTCGGCGGCATCGTCGGCGCGTTTGCCGGTAAGAGCGCGGGCGGGGCGGAGTCGAACCCCAAAACGGTCGCGAAGAAGGCCGCGGCCACAGTGAAGAAGGCGGCGAAAGCCGTTGCGAAAACGGCTCGCGCCGAGCTGCCGGCCGCCAAGAGTGCGGCGAAGGCAACCGCCAAGAGCCCCGTCGCGAAGAAATCCGCCGCGAAGAACACGCCACCAAAATCGGCGGGTAAGAGTGCGGCCAAGAAGTCCACCGCGAAGAAGGTCGCGGCCAAGAAGAAATGACCGGCCCACGCGCGGCGAACTTGAAACCCGGACGGCGCCGACCCAAACTAGCGTCACCCCGCTGGAGCCGTCCGAATGGAAGTTCTCATCACCGCCGACCAGGTCCGCGCGCGTGTGGACGAGATGGCCGCCGAGATCATGCGCGCCTACGACGGCAAGCCGGTCACGGTCGTGGGCATCCTGACCGGGTGCCTGATCTTCACCGCGGACCTCATACGCCGGATCGACCTGCCGCTGCGGGTCGCGTTCATCACCGCGTCCAGTTACCGGGGAACGACCACCGTTTCCGGTCTGCTGGAGATTCGTGACGATTTGCTGCCCGACATCGCCGGGCGCCACATCCTGCTGCTCGACGACATCCTCGACACCGGTAAGACGCTCGCCCGCGTCGTGGCGCATCTGATCGACCGCGGTGCGGCGTCGGTGAAGGTGGGGGTGCTGCTCCGCAAGCTCGGCCGCCAGGAAGTGCCGTTCGAGCCCGATTTCGTCGGGTTCCCGATCCCCGACAAGTTCGTGATCGGGTACGGGTTGGATTTCAACGACGAGTACCGGCACCTGCCGTTCATTGGGGTGCTGCAACCCGGTGAATAGGCCCAAGGCCAAGAGTGTTCGTGTTCACCGCAGCGGGCGCGAGAGGGCGCAGAGAAGAAGCCAAGAGCGGAGTCGCTTTCACTCTCTTGGCTTCTTCTCTGCGCCCTCTCGCGCTCGCTGCGGTGAACGCTCCTCTGCCTTACTCCTTCACGATCTCGAACGCCTTCTCGTCGGCGACTTCGAGCGTCGCGCTGCCCTGCTTGTTGGTCTCGACCTTGCCGGTCACACGGATCGTCGCCCCGACCAGCTTCTCGATGTCGCCCTTCGCGAGCGCGCCCTTCTGAACCTTGACCGGCACAACCACTGCGAAGTTGTCCTTCGCCCGGAAGTCCTTATCTGAGTTCAGGTACAGGTTCGCCTTCCCGCCGATCGACTGCACCATGAACTGGACCTTCACCGTTTCGCCGGCCTTCTTCGCCGCCTCCGCGGGCGTGAGTACCCCTTCCGGCGGCTTCGGCCCGACGGGGGCTGTGGTCGCCGCGGTGCCAGTTCCCTTGAGCGTGGCGAGCCGCACCTTGAACCCGCATGTGGTGTCCCCGTCTTCGTCGCAGATCTGGACGCTCACACGCGGGTTATCGGTCCAGTCGATGGTGATGAACCCAAAATTGTCGCCGTGCGGCATCCCGCCGACGCGTTTCGAGTTCAGTTCGGGTGCGCGCCAGTTCTTCGACGACTGGTTGAACCCGCTACTGGTAACGTCGTACAGCGGGTAGCCGATCGCAGTCGGGTCCACCGAGATGTCCGCAAGGTGCCGGTCGCCGCTCAGGATCATCACCCCGCTCGCGCCGGTGCTTTTGAGCAGCGCGTAGAGCTTCTCGCGCTCCTTCGGAAACGTCGCCCACTTCTCGAACGGGTGCTCGTCCGAAATCACCTGGATGCTGGACACGAGCAGCCGCAACTCGGCCGGCTTTTTGAGCTGCGTTTCGAGCCATTTCCATTGTTCTGTGCCGAGCAGGGTGGCGTCGGCGTCGGTGTTCGGGAGGTACGGTGCGGTCCGCAGTTTCGCGTCGAACGGCCCCTTCTTGAGCGGGCTGCGGAAGTACCGCGTGTCCAGCATGATGACCTGGACGCGCTTGCCGGGCGGGCCGTAAATCTCCGCGTGGTACACGCCCTTCTGGGCGCGCCGCGGCGAATCCGCCGGGGTTTCGAAGAAGTCGTGAAACTCCTTCTGCGCCGCGTCCTTGTGCTCCCACTCGGCGCCCGCGTCGTTCTTGCCGTAGTCGTGATCGTCCCAGGTGCCGAGCATCGGGCACGTTGCCTTCAGCTTCGCGAACCCCGGCACCTTCGCCATCTGCGCGTACTTTTCGCGGATGACCTCGGGCGTCACCTTCACCTTCCGGTCGAGGTCGGCGTACATGTTGTCGCCCAGCAGCAGCAACAGGTCCGGCTTCGCGGCGGCGATGGCGCCAAAGATGGGCACCGGCTTGTCCTGATCGACACAGGAGCCGAACGCGATCCTGGTGAGCACCTTCGGGTCGTCGGCACGGGCGGCGGAGCCGAGTGCGACGATCAGCGCGAACAGCAGCCCGGCGCGAAAGGGGCGCATGGCAAGTTCCTGCGGGAGGCGGGATGTGGAGCCACCGCTATTCAACGACCGGGGCACCGGGCGGCAACGCGCAACCAACGGTATGAAGATGAAGAGTAGACGCGGCCCGCGTCCGCCGTGCGCCGCACTTATCACAAAAGCCATCCGGGGGCGGTGGCTTGTTGGGTGCAAGTGTCGCGCGGGCCGTGGGCGCCGGCCCGCGCTCGCGACGTTATTCCTTGACCGCCTTCTTCAGGTCATCGAACGCCGTTGCGGCTTCTTTGCTCACGGCCTCCCACTTGTCCGCGGCGGCCTTCTCCAGTTCGTCGAGCTTCTTCTTCGCGGCGTCGCGCTTCGCGCCCGCGTCCTTGAGCTGCGCGTCCAGCTTGGCCTTTTCGCCACCGGCCGCCTTCTCCGCTTTCGTTTTCAGCTCATCGACCTGTTTTTCAAGCTTGCCGAGATCGCCCTTGTACGCGATCACGAGTTCATCTTTCTTTGTCGAAGTGACCTTCGTGTCTTTTGTTGTGTCCTTCGACTGGTTGCACCCGATCGTCAGGCCGGCGATCATCAGCGCGCAGCAGCTCACGCACGTCCGTAACATGGAACGCACCCTCAGTTTTCGGTGTGATGGAATCGGAAACGGGCACGAAACGGAAGTGACCGGTCGTTGAGGGGCCGCTCGCGCCCGCCGCTGCCCCTCGCAAATAGAGACGCCGGAGCGGGGGGATTATTCCCCGCTCCCGTCGCTCCAAATTTCAGGCTCCACGCGCGGCCGAAGTGCGCACGAACCGCCCGGAACGTTTGCCGGGGCGGTTCCCCACTTGGAACGTGGCACTACCGCATTCACTTCGTGGGCAGTTCGATCCACCCCCCGCCGAGGACGCGGGTGCCGTCGTACAGCGCTAGCGCCTGCCCCGGCGTGACCGCAGGCTGCGGGGCGTCGAAGACCACTTCCGCGCCGCCGTCGGGCAGCGCGGTCACGGTCGCGGGCACGCCCGCGTGCCGGTAGCGGATCTTCGCCACACACGTCAGCGGTTCCGTGGGCGGGTCGATGAGCCAGTTCATCCCGCTCGCCACGAGCCCCGATGAGAGGAGATCGCTTTCGTCGCCCACGACGACCGTGTTGGTCTCGGCGAGCAGTTCCAGCACGAAGCGCTTTTTCCCGCCACCGATGTTGAGCCCCTTGCGCTGGCCGATGGTGTAGCGGTCGATACCGTCGTGGTCACCGAGTACGGTGCCGTCGCGCTCGGCGATCACGCCGGCGGTAGCGGCTCCGGGCCGGCGGGCGCGGACGACATCGGTGTGGTTGCCGCTGGGGACGAAGCAGATTTCGACGCTGTCCGGCTTCTCCGCGACGCCCACCAAGCTCGCCTCGCGCGCGAACTGGCGGATCTGTGGCTTCGTGTACCCGCCCACCGGGAACAGCAGGTGCGGGAGCACCTCGCGCTTGATCCCGTGGAGCACGTAGCTCTGGTCCTTGTCGGCGTCAACGCCCTTGTGCAGTTCGCCGTTCCGCACCTGGGCGTAGTGCCCCGTGGCGATGAAGTCGGCGCCCAACTTCTGGCCGAACGTCCACAACTGGCCGAACTTCAGCCAGTTGTTGCACACCACGCACGGGTTCGGCGTGCGGCCCCGCACGTACTCGTCCGCGAAGTAATCGATGATGCGGTTGAACTCGCTCTCGAAGTCGAGCGCGTAGAACGGGATGTCGAGCTTGTCGGCCACGCGGCGCGCGTCGCCCGCGTCGATAGCTGAGCAGCAGCCCTTCTTGTTGTCGCGGCGCTCGTCGGGCTGGTCGTGGCCGTGCGTGCCGGTGCGCATGAACAGCCCGATCACCTCGTGGCCCTGCTTCTTCAGCAGGACCGCCGACGCCGAACTGTCGACCCCGCCGCTCATCGCCAACACGACACGCGCCATACGGCCCTCCTCCGTTCAGTATAGAGGCGGAAGAGGCGGGACGCGTTCACACCGGCGCGCGTCGTTTCCCGGTTCCGGTTACGGCGTGTCGTAGTACTCGAAGAACCCGATCATCATCTCGTCCCAGGTCTGGTCGCCCCAGGTCACCTTCTTGCCCGGGTTCGGGTTGAACGGGTTCTTGGCCGAGTTGTCGTACCATGCGGTGCACTCGATTTTGCTCCCGGCGGGAAGCGCGCGGGGCTTCGCCAGCTCGTATGACAGTTGCCAGTTGAAGTCGTACTTCGGCACGTTCAGCAGCGTCTCGCGGGTGCCGTCCTTGTTCACCAGTTCGTACTTGAACGCTTTCCCGCGGAGGTGCATGTGCGGGCTGAGCGACAGCAGCGTGGTCGGCTTCTCGAACGTGTGGCTCGCGGCCACCTGGTAGTTCTCGGCGCCCGGCGGAATGGCGAACCGCACGTTCAGCGCCGCGTCGCCCTTTGCTTCCTGCGCCGGCGGTTTCTTCGCCAGCACGATCCCCAGCACCGACCGGTCCTTCCCGGCCGTGCCGTTGGGCGTGTAATGTACCTCGAACATCACTTGCGATCCCTTCGGCACCTTCTTCGCCATCCCCTCGGGGTAAACGAGCGGCTGGTCGCCCGGCACGTAGGTCCCGATCATGTAGCGCGCGAAGTTGTTGTGATCCAGCTTTCCACCCGGCGGGACCATGTACACGATGACGTGGTGAACGACCGCCCGGTAGTCGGGCCGCACTTCTGCCGCCTGCACCCACATGTCTTCCTTCAGCGGCGCGCCGACCGTGATGTGCTGGTACGGGATGCCCATTCCGAGCAGCGAGGTCGCGGGCACGTCGAACGGCTGGTTCATCTTCAGCACCAGGTCCGGCTTTTGTGGGAGCCGCCACCCGTCGATGAACTGCGCCGGCGCCGGCGCGTCCTTCGGGTCCCCCTCGGGGCACCCGGCGTCGATCCACGCCAGTAGCGTTTTCTTTTCTTCCGCCGACAGCCGGCGGTCGTTCTTGAAGTGGCCCGCTGGGGCGTCCGCGTGCCACGGCGGCATGACGCCGTCCGCGACCACCTCGCGAATCATGTCCGCCCAGCCCTTCGCCTGCTTGTACGAGGTGAGGGCGAACGGGCCGACCTCGCCGGCGCGGTGGCACTCCTGACACTTCGCCTGGAAAATCGCGGCCACGTGCTTGTGGTAACTGACCGCGGCGGTCGGCACGGGCTTCTTCTCGCGGGTTAGCTTGCACCCCGCCGCGGCGGTGAACGGCTTCTTCACCTCCCGACCCTCCAGAACCGCGTCCAGAGCAGCGGCCAGTTCGCGGGTGGTGGCCTTGTCGCGGTGGACGCCGGGGGCGAACTGGTCGTCGATCCGCCCCGCGTACCGGACGGTACGGGTCGCGTCGAGCACCACGACCGTCAGGACGCGCGAAACCGCCAGTTTGTCCGCCAGCTTCGTGCCGTCGTCCTTCAGGAGTGGGAACGGCAGCTTCAGATCTTTTGCGGCCCGGGCCACCTCGTCCGCCGAGTCGGTGAGCTGGCTGTTGACTGCGACGAACACCACACCGTCGTCGGCGTAGCGCTTGCGGAGGTCGGCGAGCCGGCCCCAGTACGCCTTACACACCGGGCAATCGAGGGCGGTGAACGCGATGACGGTGGCCTTCGCGTCGCGGGCCTGCTCGTTCAGTGCCCACGGCTTGCCCGAGAGCGGTTCCGTCAGGGTGAAATCGGCGACCTTCGCTCCGACGGGCGCGGGCTGGTCCCCGGCCGTGAGCGGACTCGCGCCGAGGGCGAGCGAAAGCGCAACGAGGGTCCGGTGGAGCACGTCAAAGCCTCCCTGGGTGGGGCACAGGTGTCGGAGAGGTATCAGGCCGTTCGGCGGGCGCCGGCCGTGGAAGTCGAGCAGTCACGCCCGCGGGCGCAGGAACCGCTCTATCATCAGCCGCGCGGTGTCGCGGAACGCCGCGAGATCGATCCGCGGGTCGAGGAACTTGCGCCACGTCAGCCCGTCGGCGAGCGCGATCAGTGTTTCGGCGGCCCGGCGCGGGTCGAGGGCGGGGTCGATGTGCCCGCCCTCTTGCCCACGGCGCAAGAGTTCGACCATCCCGGCGACGATCTCCTGATCGTCGCGGCGAACAACCTCGGCCACGCGCGGGTTGCGCATGGCTTCCGCGGTACACTCGAAGTGAAGCGGCCCGCACGCCGGATCGTTGATTTGCCCCAGCACGTCTTCCGCCAACTGGAGCAGCCCCGCGATCACGTCCGGGTTGGCCGCGGCGGTCGCGAACCGCGCGTGGGTGTCCTGCCGGTTCTCGCCGGCCATCGCGACGATGATGTCGTCCTTGCTGCGGAAGTAGCGGTACACGGACCCGGGGCTCAGACCGGCCTCCCGACACACTTCCTGCATGGACGTTTGATGGAACCCGTGGCGCGCGAAGCACCGTTCGGCCGCGGCCAGGATCTGCTTGCGGCGGTCGTCGGCCAGTGCGCACACGGCGGCCTCTCTCATCGCGAGCGAACGTTCATTCGCATCATAATTGCCGGCGGATTCGTGTCAATTCGGATTGTTCGGATTGCAGCAACCTTCACACATACAACACCAGCCCGGTTCCGGAGAACGACGTTCATGGCCACCGAACTGCCCGGCTGTCACCGCTATTTGAACCGCATCGCCCCGACGCCGCTCGTGCCGGTGCAACTGGACGCCGGGCGGCCCGCGGTGTGGTGCAAGCTGGAGTTCCTGAACCCGAGTGGCAGCACCAAGGACCGCATCGCGCGGTTCATCCTGGAGAAGGCGTGGCGCCGCGGGCTGGTGACGTGCGGGGGCCGGGTCGTCGAGGCGTCGAGCGGGAGCACGAGCATCGCCCTGGCGCTCGCCTGCGCGCAGATGGGGCTGAAGTTCCTGGCGGTGATGCCGGAGGGCGTGAGCAACGAGCGGGTGTTCATCATCCGGGCCTACGGCGGCGACGTGACGTTCACCCCGGCGGCGCTGGGGATTCGCGGCGCGATCGCGGAGGTGGAGCGGCTCGGGGCCGAACCCGGCGTGTTCCTGCCGAAGCAGTTCGCGAACCTCGACAACGCCGAAGCCCACCGGCTCGGGACCGCGCGCGAGGTGCTGGACCAGATCCCCGGCGGCCGGGTCGATGCGGTGGTCAGCGGGGTCGGCACCGGGGGGACGCTGGTGGGGCTGTTCGAGGGGCTGCGCGAGAACGGGTGCCGGGTGGTGCCGGTGCTGGCCCGCCCGGTCAACCTCGTGAGCGCACCGGAGGTCGAGTGCTGTAGCTTCTCGGCGCGCATCCCGGGCGTCGCGGACTCGATCTCGGAGATTTTCCGCCCCGAGCGCGTTCCGGGCTTATTGACCGTTGAGGTGCGCGACGAGGACGCCATCGCCACGACGCGCGAGCTGATCCGGCTGGGGTTCCCGGTCGGCCCGAGTTCCGGGCTGAACTACTGCGCCGCGCTCGAAGCCCTGCGCCAGCTCAACGACCCGCACGCCCAGGTGGTCACGGTGTTCCCGGACCGGATGGAGCGCTACTTCACCACCGAACTGTTCAAGCCGTTCGTATGATGGAAGGTCGCCCGGTTCGTCCCCTCGAGCAGGCCGCGTAATGAGCATCCGGCTGTCGTGCCCGTCCTGTAACCACGGTTTCGCACTGCCCGTCCTGCCGGGGCACCGTCGCGCGACGTGCCCGCGGTGCGGCGACGTGTTCCCGATTCGGACCTACACGGAGGAAGGGGATCACGAGCCGGTGGCGGAGACGACCGGAACCGCCGTCGCACCTAAAAGCCAGAAGCAGCCCTTCTGGAACAACGGGTTTTACCTCCTGCTGGTTACCTTCGCGCTGGTGGTGATCGCTTCGGGCGTCATTGTCGGGATGCGGACAAGAGACGGATCGGGGCCATCGAACGACGGCCTTTCTTCCGTGCCACCTCCGTCGTCGGAATTGGCCGCGCTCCGCTACCTCCGCGGGAACTCCAACATCGTGTTCGCGATTCGCCCGGAACCGCTGCTCGCGTATGCGGAACGGACAAAGCAGCAACCCGGCGACGTGCTGAAACGGTCCGGGCTTCCGGACGGACTCGGCGCGACGGTCGAGCAACTGGGCGTTCCGCTCGCGCAGATCGATCACCTCGCGGGCGGGCTCGAACTGGGCGAGGGCGACGACGCTATCCGACTGACGTTGGTGCTGGTGCTGAAACAACCGCCCGCCGACGAGGACATGTTTCTGAGTAAGCTGAAGGCGCGGCCGGTGGCCGGAAAGCGCGACCGGTACGACGCCGCGGTGGGCCGGTTCGGCTTGCTCCTCGCACGGGTGTCGCCGACGGTATGGGTGTTCGGGTTGAACCAGAAGGACTTTAGCGCGATCGAGGCTGGCGAGCACCGTCCGGCGGGTGCGCAGTTCCGCGGCGACGATCGCTCGGGACTTCGCGGGATGATCCGGGCCGTCCCGGCGGACGCCGCGGTGTGGGCCGCGGCCGACGACGACCGCGACTGGACGCAGAAACCCGCGCTGAAGCTGTTCGGCAACGCGCCCGAGGTGAAGAAGTGGTTGACGGCGGTGAAGGACGGGCGGGGCGGTACGCTCGCGGTGCGCCTCGGCGAGCAGCCGCAGGTGCAACTGCGCGTGCGGGCCGTCGATGAAGCGACGGCCGGGCGCGTGCGCTCGTACTTCGCGGCGCAAGCGGGGGAGCTTCCCTCGGCGCGGTTCGGGGGAGAAGGCGCGCTCGCCGAGTTCGATTCGCCGTTCAGTGCGGACACGGGTCGACTGCTTCAGCGCTTCCTCGCCGACGCCGGCCGGTAAAGCGGGCGCCGTTCGGTTCTTGAACCTTCTCTGTGACTATCGGCGCACCCGGTCGGGCCGCTGCCGTGCTCAATCGCGCCGTGCCCGGGATGTCATCGCGAGTTCGTGCGTAATGACATGACCGGAACGGACCGAGCATCTGTTCAATTCGTTATCCGGCCGCCCCGTGTTGACTGTGTCGCGCCACACGCCGATACTCGATGAAAACGTGTCACCCGAACTTCGGACGGTGCTCATGCCACGCGCCCTCGCCCTCGGCCTTCTCGTCGTTGCCGCGCTACCGGCTCGCGCCGACGACGCCATCGCCCCGGAAACTGTCACCGCGACCAAGTCCGCCTCGGTCTACGTTCGGGTCGAGGGGGACGACTGGAAGGGCTCCGGGTCCGGGTTCGTTGTCACCGTCGACAAGGACAACGTGCTCGTGGTCACCAACCACCACGTCGTACTCAAGCCGCCGCCCGGCGCCCCGCCGAAGCCGGCGACCGTGCGCGTGGTGTTCGGCAGCGGAACCGTGGCCGAGCGCGAGTACCGGGCGGCGGTCGTCGCGGCCGACGAGGAGCGCGACCTCGCCGTGCTCCGGGTGACCGACGTGAAGGACCCGCCCAAGCCGATCGCGTACCTCGACCCGCCCAAACCGGTCGAGACGATGAGCGTGTACTCGTTCGGGTTCCCGCTCGGGCAGGCGCTCGCGACCGGCAAGGGAGCCCCGGCCGTCACCGTCGGCAAGGCGTCGGTCTCCAGCCTCCGCGAGGGGAGCGACGGCGAACTGGCTACCATCCAGATCGACGGCAACTTGAACCCGGGTAACAGCGGCGGACCGGTCGTCGACGGCAAGGGGCGGCTGGTCGGCGTGGCCGTTGCCCGCATCCGGGACGGTCAGGGGATCGGGTTCCTCGTCCCGGCGGCCGAGGTGGGCCGGCTGATGGCCGGGCGCGTCGAGCGGGTGCGGGTCAGCACCGGCAAGGGAGACGGCGGAAGGCCGATCGCGCGCGTCGAGGCCGAGGTGATCGACCCGGCCGGCGCGGTCCGGAGCGTGACCGCGTACTGCGTCGTGGTTCCACCGAAGGAGAAAGCGCCGGACGCCGCCGCGCTCGACAAGCACCCGCGCGCCAAGAAGGTCGTTCTGAAGGTGGACAACGGCCTGGCTGTCGGCGAACTGGCGATCGACAAGGCCGAGGGCGCGGTGCTGGTTCAGGTGATCGGCGACCGGGGGGCCAAGACGGAAGCCGTGGCCACCCGCCCGCGCGCCTTCGCGCTCGCTCCGGGCTTGACGCCCGGAGACCTGGCCGGCCCGCCGCCGGCCGGATGGAAGGAGCACACCTCGCGCGGCAAAGAGTTCTCGGTCTGGTTGCCCGAGAAGCCGGCGCGGCAGACCGAAGAGCGGCGCAACTTCGCCTTGGGCGCGCGCGCCTTCCCGGCCGGCGGCGTGACCGGAGAAACGGAAGACGGGCTCGGCTACCGAGCGGAGACGGTCGACCTCCCGCCCACGCTCGCCCGCCTCGCGGCCGACTTGTTCCCTGCCATCCGCAGCTCCCTGCGGGACGAAACTGCGGGACGGATCACCGAATCGGTTCAGGCCCAAATCGGGACGCTGCACGGGGCCGAGTTCTGGCTCGAGTCCCGGACCGGCATCACCCGCGTGCGGGCGTACGTGCACGACCGGCGGATCTACCTGGTGCGAGTAACCGGTACGACCGGCCAGGTGTCGGGTGCCGACGCGGAAACCATCCTCGCGTCTTTCCGCAAGCCGGGGGACCTCCAGGCCCAGGCGCCGGCCACGCGCCCCTCCCCCGGCAAGCCGGCCGAGCCGAACGTGGTGCCCTCGGGTAAGGAACCGTTCATCCTCGGGTCAATCGCTCACGACCCGAAGTTCAAAACGATCGGCCCGGCGGGCGCGATCCTGATCGGGGTCGAGGCTCGGTTCGGCAAGTTCGGGGACCTCGACATCGTGCGGGCCGTGCGCCCGATCTACCGGGTGAACGGCAAAGAGGAATTCGGCAAGCAGTTCGGCAACGACCTGAAGGGCGCGGTCACGCTCAAGGCCAAAGACGGGTACGCGGTCGGCGGGGTGACGGGGAAAGCCGGGTGGTGGTGTAACGGGTTCGCGCTCACGTTCATGAAGGTGAAGCCGGACGGCACGCTCGATCCGAAAGACTCTTACGAGAGCGAGTGGGCCGGTTTCAACGGCAAGGGGGACGTGCACCGGGTGATGACCGACGGCGCCCCGGCGGTCGGCATCGTCGGGAAGATCGTTGGTCACGAGACTACCGCGTTCGGCCTGCTCTTCAAAGGCCAGGAGGGGTTCGAGACCAACCCGTCGGCACCGGTCCCGGGCGCGCCCGGGGAGCCGAAGGTCATCGCACTGGGTAAGGAGCCCTACATCCTCGGGTCGATCGAACACGACCCGAAGTTCAAGACGATCGGCCCGGCGGGCGCGATCCTGATCGGCCTGGAGGTGCGGTTCGGCAAGTTCGGCTCGACCGACATCGCGCGGGCCGTGCGCCCGATCTACCGGGTCGACGGTGAGGAGGAGTTCGGGCGCCAGTTCGGCCGGGACATGAGGGGCGCAATCACCCTGAAGGCGAAGGACGGGTACGCGGTCGGGGCGATCATCGGCAAGGCGGGATGGTGGTGCAACGGGTTCGCGCTCACGTTCATGAAGGTGAAGCCGGACGGCACATTGGACCCGAAAGACTCCTACGACAGCCCCTGGGTCGGGTTCGACGGCCGGGGTGAGGTGTTCAAGGTGTCCGGTGACGGCGCCCCGGTCGTCGGCATCGTGGGCAAGATCGTCGGCGCCGAGACCACCGCCCTCGGGTTGGTGTTCAAGGGACAAGAAAAGTTCGCCGTCGGCGACGGGAGCGGCGCGCCCGTAAACCCGAAGGTCACCGCCGCCGGCAAAGAGGCGGTGACCTTCGGGGGCGAGCAGAACCGGGCGTTCGAAGCCCCCGGCCCCGACGGGGCCATCTTGGTCGGGTTGGAACTCAGCATTGAGGAGGCGATCGGCGAAGATTGCATCAACGGGGTGCGGCCGATTTACCGGGTGACGAGCGGCGGGAAAACCGAGATCAAGATCGGGGAACGGTACGGCGCGCGTGAGGACCGGTTGGTCACCCTGAAGGCGCGGGCCGGGTACGCGGTCGGCGCCATGACCTACAAGTACAGCCGGGACTTCGACGGCTGCCTGCTCACGTTCATGAAGATCAAGGCCGACGGCACGCTGGACCCGAAAGACTGCTACGACAGCGAGTGGATCGGGTGGAAGGGGCGCGCGAACGAGGGACGCATTGACGGCGAGGGGAAGCCCGTTGTCGGAATCGTTGGCCGAGGAGACGCCAAGGAGGTGACCGGGTTCGGGCTACTGTTCAAGGGCCAGACGTTCGATCCGGCGGACAAGAACAAGTGACCCCCCGACGCGTTCCCGGGCTGCCGTTGCAGCACGGCAACCCGGGGGCACGCTCAAGAGATCATTCCTTCCCCAGCACCAGATCCACCACCCCGCACCCGCGGACGTGCGGCCCCGGCCCGCGGCAGTGGTTCAGGATGTCGTCGGAGTTACACCCGGCGTCCTGAAGCGCGTCCGCCAGGACCGGCATCGCAGAGAAGTCACGCGATTCGTACATCTGCCCCGCCAGTGCGACAGCGGTGCCAGTGCGCCATTCGGGGGAGAAGGTAACAGGGCGGAACGGGTTGCCGAAGACCTCTCGTGCGATCGCAACGATGGTCGTCGGTGGGAACACACCGAGTTCGGTGATGGCCAAGTACTGATCGATATTCTCTGTTTCCCCGTCCAGCGCGAAGATGGCGTAGAACGCGGTTTGAAACTCCGGCGCGTCTGCGATGCTCTGCGACATGCGCCCGGCCAGCAAGGGCTCGACTTGCAACCGGCCGGACAGTTCCCACATCGCAACCCGTGCGTCATAAAACGCCTGCTCACGCTGGGATCGTTCCAGCAGTCCGTCGGCGTCTTGTTCGGCCGCATCGACTGCTGCCCGCAACCGCGGATCGGTCGGTCGCGCTTGAAGGGTGCGAGCCAACGCGCAGGCGAAGAAGCGCAGCTTCCGGGCACTCGCGCGGGTGCGGAGGGCCTCCAACACCTCGGCCGGATCATCACACGCCAGCCACTCCGCTTCGGTCATCGGCGGCCCTCGCTGCCTTTCGGCGTCCCATTACTTCACGCTGACGGCGACCGGCGCGCTCCAGTTCCCGCAGCGCCCGGTGGCGTCGCGCCAGCGGGCGCGGACCCGGTACTCGCCCTTCTCCGCGAACACCTCGCGCGGGATCTCCACCGAACGCCCCTCCGCCACGTCCTTCCGCCAGTGGTTCGCCAGTTCGTACCAGCCCTTCTGGCCGACGCGCCCCACCCGCCACTCCAGCGCCGCGGACTTGGCCCCGGCGGGCGACGTGAACGCCGCGGCCTCGAACGTGTAGCCGTTGGCCTTGGGGCGCGTCACCGCCGGTTTCGCCGGGATCTTGTCGTCTTTCGCCTCGTGCGCCAGGTAGCCCCAGCCGTAGCCGCGCTGGTCGCCGTCGTTGGGGGCGTAGTTCTTGACCGGGCGAACGTCGGTGCAGAACTCGATCAGGTACTTGCGGAACCCGGCGAAGTCGGCGGTCGCCAGCGTCCGCTTCCACGCGCCGCCGAAGTGGTCGCCGGTGGCCGGGTTGACGAAGTACGCGCCCTTCGGGTTGATTCGCGGGTGGTGGTTCCAGCGGGCTTCGTCCAGCCGCGGCCAGTCCACACGGAACCCTTTCGGCGTCAGCGCCGAACCGAGGTCGGACACCAACTGGCCGACCTGCCCGCCGCGGTCGGTGCCGTCGGCCGCGAACAGGTCGAGCACCTCGCGTGCCCGGTTGCGGTACTCCAGCGCGATCGCGGGGTGCTGGAGGCAGTTCGCCGCGTCGATGTAGCCCGGCTGGTGGTGCCGCGGGACGAACGTCATGTCCATGTCCCACGGGATCGGCGCCCAGCGCCCGTCCGGGCGGCGGTAGTACCCGTGGTTGCCGTCGGGCCGCAGGTCCACGTTGCCGAGCAGACGGTTCAGCGCGTGAAAGCTGAAATACGTCGGCAGGTCGAGGTTCTGGCGCCACCAGTCCTCTTTCGGGTTGGACCGCATCCCGTTAAGGAACTTGTCCCACTCCTTCTGGGCGTCCGTCATGCCCTTGGGGGTGTGCTTGATCCCGCTCTGGATGCTGACCGTCAGCCCGTCCGCCAGCGGCCGGTCGGCGAGCAGCTTGGGGTTCATTTCGCCGAGCGCGATGTAGACGCCCCACAGGTCGCCCGCGTACTGGTCCTTCGCGGCCACCTCGTCGGCCCCGGTGACCACGCGCCACTGCACCCACGTCGCCTGCGGGCTGGGGACTCCGGCGAGCCGGTACGAGCGCATGCACAGCACCTCGTCCAGCCCGGTGATGCCGCGGTGGACCGGCAGGTACGGCGTGGACCCGCCCGGGTTCAGGTCGAGGCTGTCGCACGAGACCGGGAACGGGACGCCGTCGTGATCGACCATCGGCACGTCGTGCCCGCGGGCGAACTTCAGCGCCCATTTGTTCTTGCCGGCGATGTGGGCGCTCCCCTGGCCGCGGTTGCTGTACTGGATGTGGTCGTACACGATTCCGCGGTAGACGACCGTGCCCTGCTGCTTCTGCTTGTGGAAGTTTCCGTCCCACTGGCTCTTCGCAACGTCGTCCGCCCGCGCGAGCAGGTGTAAGGGTTGGAGCGTGTTGAGGAACGCCGCCGAGAACGCCAGCGGCAGCACCTTTCCGGGCTCGCGCGAACCGGTCCAGGTCGCGGGGCCGGCGTTGCACCACCACGCGAAGTTGGGGCAGGTGTCGTCGGCCGCCGGGAACCGCAGGGCTTTGCCCGCCCCGTCGGTCGCGGTGACCCGGTAGCGGAGCAGCCACCGGTGCTTCTGATACGTCGCCGGCACCCGAACGCTGAACACGCCGTCGCCGGCCTTCTCGTCGCCCTCCTTGCCGTCGTCCCGCATCGGGAGGTCGGTCCAGTCCTTCTCGTACTCGGCGTCGGCCTTGCGGACGTACTTCCCCGGCGCGACCGCTTGCAGCTTCAGGGTGACCTTCGTCACGTCGGCCGGCAGCTTCGCGGTCACCAACACCGGCACCCCGGGCCTCGGCGCGACGGGCTCGTGACGCGCCTCCCCAACCGCGAGCGGCTTTACCGCAGCGTCCGCTTTGCGCGGGGTATCGGTGGGCGGTTGAGCGAAGACGGGTGAGGCGACGGTGACGAGCAGCCACGTAAGGAGCATCGGGAGCCGGTCGGTCATATGTGTTGCTCGCGGAGAATCGGGGGAAGGTCGCGTTGCGGGAGCGGGACGCTCGTGGCGTCACTCCTTGCCCAGTACCAAGTCTACCACCCAGCACCCGCGCACGTGTACTCCGTCGCCGCGGCAGTGGTTCAGGATGTCGTCGGAGTCACACCCGGCGTCCTGAAGCGCATCGGCCAGAACCGGCATCGCGCCGAAGTCGCGCGACTCGTACATCTGCGCGGCGAGCGCGACGGCTTGACTTAGTCCTACTGCCAAATTGAGGGCTCACAACGGTTTCGGCGGTCGGGGCGAGATGCGTAAGTTCCGGTAGCACCCGCGCGAAGAATCACCCGGTAGCCCCTTGACGCGGGAGACACATGACGGCATATCCGCCGGCATTGGGGCCGAATAGCTCGGGGGGGGCGTGTCATGCGGCGCATTGTGCTCGCGGCGGGTGTGTTGTGCGCGGTGGCGGTAACAGGGCGCACCACAGCTCAGAACAGCTCGACCGGCTTCTCGACACCGGGTCAGGTGGTCGGCTCGTACAGCGGAAACTTGAACCCGGTTGGTAACCGGTTGCCCCAGGTGGCGCCGCCCGTCGGTCAGGCGATTACCGGCAACGCTCAGCAGCGGCCGTACGACCCGAACCACCCCTACGACGCCTTCAAGGGGAGCAGCTTCAGCCCGAACGATCTGGTGGCGCCGCTCGTCGGCCCGGACGGTCAACCGGTCCAACCGCCGGACGCGCTCGACCGGCTGTCCGAGAAGATCAAGGCGTTCTTCGTAAAGACCCCGGCGCCGCCGCCCCGTCCGCCGTACACCCCCGGCATCAGCCGCCGCAACAAGGAGCGGCGTGAGATGCGTGAGATCCCCTGGCGCCGCGACTGATGCGCCACGTTGGTTGCTCTGTATTTCTGTAGCTGGCCTCAGTGAGGCCAGCGCAACACGGATGATGCCGCGCAGGCCCATGTCGGTTCCGTGCTTACGAAAGCAAGTTTTGAGAGGATCAACAGGATCAACAGGATTTGAAATTGATCGGTCTTCAATCCTGTTGATCCTGTCAAAATCTTCTCGGCTTCTCCATTGAGCTTTGGTGCTGCGGTCTCGCCTCAGGCGGGACGTGGTCGCACGGCGCCGCGTGCGTTTGATACCGCCGCGTGTTCTTATTCCCGGTCCGGCTGGTATTGTCTGTTTCTTGTGACACAGACATTCCTGTCTGTGTGGCGTGAGAAGGCCGCACAGACAGGAATGTCTGTGCCACAAAGACGAAACCAGAACGGACACCAACAGCCGGTTCGTGTTCTTGGCTGAGGCTCGCTTTCGCGCACCTACTCCGTGAGCTGAAACGAGTTCAGAAACTCGTTCGCGAGGTCGGACTGTACGTAGGCGTCGGTGCCGATCACCATCACCTGATACAGTCGCGGGCCGACGACCCAGATCCGCGCCCGCATCGCCCCCCGCGTGGGCTGCGTGATCGACGCCGAGAACTCGCGCCCGGCGTACTTACCGGCCAGAACGTGCGAACCGCTCGACTCCTCTTTGCCGCCCGCGGCGCGGATCAGATCGCCTTTCGCCGAGTTCAGCACCCAGGGGACGAATTCCGGCGGCTCGTCGCCCTTCACCGGCAACTCCGTGACCGTGACCGAGCGGGCGCCGTCCGACGTCTCGACCTTGTACGTCACCGACCGCGTGCCGCCAACGACCCGGTCGCTCGTCTGCGGGGCGATCCCGAACTTCACCTTGAACTTGTCCACCGTCGAGACGAACTCCGGCGCGTCCGCACAACCCGACACAACGCACGCCGCGAGCGCCAGAGCGCCGCCCAGCGCGCGGCGCGTGAACTGAACCATCGTTCGTTCTCCTCGCACCGGCGCCCGCTAGCTCACCTTCCGTCCCGCGCGCGCCGGGGGTATAACCACAGTGTAACCGGTCTTGTTCGAATGTTCACGCCCTCACCGCGACGGTAACCACGCATGGCGAAGTGCTTCTGCCACCTGCACCTGCACACCCACTACAGCCTGCTGGACGGGTTCAACCGCATTCAGCCGCTGGTGAAGCAGACCAAAGAACTGGGCATGAACGCGGTCGCGATCACCGACCACGGGAACCTGTACGGCGCCATCGAATTCTACATGGAGTGCAAGAAGGGCGGCATCAAGCCCATCATCGGGTACGAGGCGTACCTGGCCCCCGGCTCGCGCCTCGACCGCGACAGCAAGGGCGAGCTCGGGTTCTCGACCCACCTCACGCTGCTGGCCCAGAACGAGACCGGGTTCAAGAACCTCATCAAGCTGTCCAGCAGCGCGTACCTGGAAGGGTTCTACCGCAACCCGCGCATCGACCGCCAGATCCTGGAGGCCCACAAGGACGGGCTCATCTGCCTCAGCGGGTGCCTGGCCGGCGAGTTCAACCAGTACATCATCAAGGACAAGCCGCAGGAGGCGGAGAAGACGGCCAAGTGGTTCCGCAAGGTGTTCGGCGAGAACTACTTCATCGAGATCCAGAACAACGGGATCGGGCTCCAGGACCAGTGCACGCCCGTGGCCGCGGACATCGCGAACCGGCTCGGCGTCCCGCTCGTGGCCACCGCCGACGCGCACTACCTGTGCGCCGAGGACGCCCAGGCGCACGACATCCTGTTCTGCATCAACACGCGGCAGATGCACGACCCGCGGAAGAAGAAGTACCCCGAAGAGCGGATGCCCAACCCGTACTTCGTCCGCAGCCCGGAGGACATGTACCGGCTGTTCCCCAACTACCAGGACGCGGTCGCGCGCAGCCAGGAGATCGCCGACAAGGTCAACATCGACCTGGACTTCAAGAAGCGGCACTTCCCGGTGTTCACCACCCCGGAGGGGCGCACCCCCGAGCAGTACCTGCGCGAGCTGTGCGAGCGGGGCATGGAGGAGCGGTACGAGGGGAAGGCGTCCGAGGCCGTGCGCAAGCGCCTCGACCACGAGCTGGGCATCATCGCGCGGATGGGGTTCTCGAGCTACTTCCTCATCGTGTGGGACTTCGTCCGGTTCGCGCGCGAGGAGGGCATCCCCTGCACGGCCCGCGGCTCCGGGTGCGGGGCCATCGTCTGCTACCTGCTGTACATGAGCCACGTCTGCCCGATCGAGTACGACCTGCTGTTCGAGCGGTTCCTCGACCCGAACCGGTCCGAGGCGCCCGACATCGACATCGACTTCTGCCAGGACCGGCGCGAGCTGGTCATCGACTACGTGAAGAAGAAGTACGGGGAGGAGTCCGTCGCGCAGATCGGCACCTTCGGGACGCTGGCCGCGAAGGCCGCGCTCAAGGACGTGGGCCGCGTGCTCGGGCAGACGCCCGACCGCATGAACGCGCTGTGCAAGCTGGTGCCGATGAAGGGCGCCATCTCGAAGAGCCTGCAGGAGGCGCTGGACGAGTCCCCCGACTTCAAGCGCGAGTACGACCAGGACCCGAGCATCAAGCAGGTCGTGGACATCGCGCTGAAGTTAGAAGGCGCGAACCGGAACGTGGGCAAGCACGCCGCCGGGGTGGTGATCGCGAACGGCCCGGTCACGAACTACGTGCCGGTCCAGCGGCCGCCCAAGAAGGGCGGCAGCGACGAGGGCTCGGACGACACGACCACGATGACCACCCAGTGGGAAATGGGCATCCTGGAGAAGGTCGGCCTGCTGAAGATGGACTTCCTCGGGTTGCGGAACCTGACGGTCCTCGACAACTGCGTGAAGCTCATCAAGAAGACCCGCGGCATCACGGTCGAGCCGACGAAGTTCCCGCTCACCGACGAGGCCACGTACCAGTTGCTCCAGCGCGGCGACGCGAAGGGGGTGTTCCAGCTCGAAAGCGAGGGCATCCGCGAGCTGCTGAAGCGCATGAAGCCGGACAACATCCGCGACCTGATCGCGGTGCTGGCGCTGTACCGCCCCGGCCCGCTCGAGGGCGGGATGGTGGACGAGTACGTGGAGTGCAAGAACAAGCGGAAGCAGCCGTTCTACCCGCACCCGGTGATGGAAGAGGTGCTGAGTGAGACCTTCGCGGTGATGGTCTACCAGGAACAGATCATGCGGATCCTGAACAAGCTCGGGGGGATCGAGCTCGCGAAAGCGTACGCGTGCATCAAGGCCATCAGCAAGAAGAACTTCGAGATCATCAACGCCCGCAAAGTGGACTTCGTGACCGGCGCGAAGGAGCGCGGCCTGGAGGCCGAAAAGGCGGACGAGATCTTCGAGCTGATCGTGAAGTTCGGCGGGTACGGCTTCAACAAGTGTGTGGTCGCGGGGACCGAAGTGACGGACGCCGAAACGGGCGCGGTCGTTACCGTGGGCGAGCTGTTCGAGTCGCGCCGCGCGGTCACCGTTCACGCGCTGGGCGCCGACAGTAAGCTCCGCCCGCGCCCCGTGACCGACGTTGTGTGGAACGGGCGCAAGCGCGTGTACCGGCTCACGACCGAACTCGGCAAGAGCATCACCGCGACCGACAACCACCCGTTCCGCGTGCTGGACGGCTGGAAGAACCTCGGCGAGCTGAAGCCCGGGGACCGGATCGCCGCCCCGCGCCGCCTTGCGGTGCCGTCGGCCGGGACGTGGCCGCAACACGAAATCGTCGCGCTCGCCGGGCTGCTGTCGGAGGGCAACACCTGCCACCCGACAACGCTCTACTTTTACGGCAACGACCGCGTGCTGATCGACGACTTCGCGCGCGCGATCGGTCAGTTCCCGGACACCGTGGCGAAGGTGTACGCGCGCCCGAACCGCCGGAACCTCGAAGTCCGGGCGAACACCGGGCGGGACACCCGTCTCAAGTCGCGCGCCGAGCGCGACGCGGCCGTCGCGTTGCTGGCCCCGCCGACGCGCTCGGGCGCGTTCGTGTGGGCGCAACGGCTCGGCATTCTTGGCAAGACGGCGACCGAGAAGTTCGTTCCGCACGACGTGTTCCGGCTGTGCGACTCCGACCTCGAACTGTTCTTGGGTCGGCTCTGGGCGGGCGACGGGTTCATCGCGAACGACACCCTGAAGGTGCCGTTCTACGCCACCTCGTCGCGCCGGTTGGCCCAAGACGTTCAGCACCTGCTGTTGCGCCTCGGCATCGTGGGCCGGATTCACGAGAAGCAGTTCAAGTACAAGGGCGGCTTGAAGCCCGGCTTCACGGTTCACCTGATCGGCGACGGCGCGGCCGAAGCGTTCCTCGACCGCATCGCCCCCCACTGCCTCGGGCGCGAGCACGCGGTCACGATCCTCCGGGAGCACGTTGCGACCACGGCGCGCGGGCTCACGAGCAAGGACACCGTGCCGCTCGAAGTTCGGGCCTGGGTTGACGACGGGCGCCGCGCGCGCGGGCTGACCTGGGACGAACTGGAGCAACAATCCGACGTTTCGACGCAGGAATTTTACGGCACCCCCGCGCCCGGCAAAAAAGGGTTCCGGCGCGCCACGATTGCGAAACTGGCCGCGTTCTTCGGCTCCCAGCGGCTCGCGGCGGTCGCCGATTCGGACGTGTTCTGGGACCGCGTCGTTTCGATCGAGTACGCCGGGGTTCAGGACACTTACGACCTGACCGTTGATGAGGACCACAACTTCGTCGCGAACGGGCTGATCGTCCACAACTCGCACACCGCGGCGTACGCGCAGATCGGGTACCAGACCGCGTACCTGAAGACGCACTACACCGCCGAGTACATGGCCGCGCTGCTGTCGAGCGAGATCGACGACGGCAACAAGCGCGACGTGTTCATCGACCACATCTCCGACGCCCGCCGGCTCGGCGTCGACGTGCTCCCGCCGGACGTGAACCGCGGGATGGCCGACTTCGACGTGCTGAACAACCGCATCATCTTCGGCCTGACGGCCATCAAGGGGGTCGGGCGCGGCGCGGCGCTCGAGATCGTCCGGGCGCGCAACGAGGGGGGGAAATTCAAGGACCTGTTCGACTTCTGCGAGCGGGTCGACCGGCGCATCATCGCCAAGGCGGCGGTCGAAGGGATGATCCAGGCCGGGGCGTTCGACGTGTTCGGGAAGCGGTCGGCGCAGTTCGCCGCCGTCGCGAAGGCGTACGCGGTGGCCGACCAGCGCGCCGCCGAGAAGCGCAAGGGGCAGACCGGACTGTTCGACGACGTGGAGGAGGCGGCCGACGCCGGCCCCACCAACCAGGGCCTGACGGACGTGCCCGAGTGGCCCGAGACCGAGCGCCTGAAGTTCGAGAAGGAGGCGCTGGGGTTCTACATCTCGAGCCACCCGCTCGCGCAGCACGACGAGCAGTTGCGCCGGTTCCGCACCCACGACTGCGGGGTGCTCGCGAAGGGCGGGAAGAACGGCACCGAGGCGCGCATCGCCGGGATGATCACCAACCTCGACGTGCGCACCGCGAACAAGGGCCGCAACATCGGTCGCAAGTACGCCATGTTCCGCATCGAGGACTTCACCGGGTCCGTGCGGTGCATCATGTGGTCCGACGAGTACTCGCGGTTCCGCGAGCTGGTCAGCTCGGACACGGTCGCGATCTTCGAGGGCGTGCTGAACTGGGCGCCGGACCGGGCCGAGCCCGACTTCGGGGTCAAGAAGCTCATCACGATGGAGGAGGCCCGCACCGAGTTCACCAAGAGCCTGGTGCTGAAGGTCGCGTACTCCGAGGTCGACGAGGACCTGCGCAAGCTCGAGGCCGTCAGCGTGATCCTGAAGCGGTACCGGGGGCCGTGCCCGGTGTACCTGAGCATCCGCGACGGTAACGGGAAGCAGGTCCAGTTGAAGATGAGCGAGGAGTACAAGGTGAACCCGGCGGCGGTGAAGCTCGAAGAGCTGGAAATGCTGCTCGGCCAGGGGTCCGTGATCTTCTCGCGCTGAGCCCGTTGCCCCCGGGGCCGCGGCCCCGGGGGGCGTTCTGTTACGCCCGGCCGCCCGCCAGGCGCATCGCGAGCCACACGCCGAACAGCCCGGCCGCGACCGAGCCCAGCACGTACACCGCGGCCGTCACCGGGCGGTCGGCGCGCAGGAGCTGGAGCGTTTCGAGGCTGAACGTCGAGAACGTGGTGAACCCGCCGCAGAACCCGGTGCCCAGGAACAGGTACCAGCTCTTCCGCGACTCGTCCGGGTGGTTCAGGAACGCCGCCGCGACGAGCCCGAGGATCGCCGACCCTGAAGCGTTGATGGCGAACGTGGCCCACGGGAACGCCACCTCGCCTTGCAGCGTGCGGACGTACAGCCCGAGCCAGTAGCGGGCGTTCGCTCCGGCGCCGCCGCCCGCCGCGAGCAGCACCGCCGGGTGCGTCACGAACGCCAGCAGCCAGGTTCCGAGTTCCACGTTGCGGTTCCGTGTTACGGGCGACCGGCGCCCCCGCTTGCGGAGCACGACGCCGCGCACTACTTTGCCCCACCAGCGAGCGGCACATCCTTTAATACGAACGGCACCTCCACCGACCGCGTGTAGGTGCCCCAGAAGGTGACCGTTGCGGGGGCGCGGGGCGCCTCCCTGCCGTCGAGCAGTTCGAGCGTCAACCGGGCGACGATCTGTCGCCCGGACGGGTCGAAGCCGCTCTGCTGGCTCGGCAGCGCGAGGTCGAACACGTTGCCGTCGGCGTCGGTGATGCGGACGCCCAGAACGCTGGAGTTGCTTCCGGCCGCGTTGAGCTTCGCGCCGGGCAGTTCGTCGCTTACGCGGGCGGGCTGCACCCGGAGCGGCTCGTATGCCGTCCTCACGTCCACGAACCGTTTGCCTTTCGCGTCGGTGCGCGGGGTGGCAGTCAAGTCGACGCCCGAAACCCCGCGCCCGCTGACGGTCTTGTCGCCGTCGAGCGCGACCGCCGCCAGCGCCTCCACGCCCGAGCGCGTGAGGCCGTACACCGAGCCGGTCAGCTCGCTCGCGGAACTCGCGTTGGTCTTCAACTTGACCAGCGACTGGCGGGCGTTAGGCGTGAAGTTCGGCCCGACCTCGAGCGGGTTCTGTGCGTTCGGGTTGACCACCGTGATCGACCCGTCCGGGTTGCGCACGACCACGACCCCGCCGCCGCGCAGCCGCTGGATCTGGGGCACGGCCGCCGGGGTGAAGTCCGGGATCACCTTCCGCTTTTCGGCGTCCGCGGCGTGGGCGACCTTCACGTCGGCGTTGGACTGCCACGACAGCTTCGGCTCGGGCCACACCTGGAGCACCGTTGCGGCGACGGAGCGCGACTCGGTCCCCTTCGGCAGCTCGAACGCCTCGACCATGACCGCGCCGTGAACGGACGCTGGGAACGGTTTGCCGTCGTGCGCTTCGAGCACGACCGTGTTGTTCGGGTTCCGTGCGGTGCGGACGGGCGTGCCGTCCGGCAACTTCCCCGGGCGCACGTTGTACGGCATGGCCTCGGGGGCGACGAAGCCGCCCGCGCTCGCCACCCGCAACCGGCCGGCGGCGCACACCTTCTGCACCGCGACCCAGAACGGCACCTTGCCCGTCGCGACGGTGACCTTTGTGCCCGCGGTGTCGTTGGCCCGCGGCCCGCCGACGACCACCTCGCACCCGGCCTGTTTGGACAGCGCGGCCAGGACCGTGTCGAGGGGCGCGTCGGTCGCGTCGAGTTCGACGGTTGTGGGCGCGAGCAGTCGCTCGTTCGCGGCCCGGCGCTCGACCCTCTTTACGAGCTCTTTCGCGCGACCGGCCACCTCGGGGTTCTCGGACCGGGTCGCGGCGCGGAGCCCGGCGAGCGCGAGCAGGCCCATTTCGTCGAGGCGCTTGGTGGCGGCCTCGCGCTCGGCGAAGTCCTCGCTGCCGAGCGCTTCGATCAGCCGGGGGATGTCGCGCGGGCCGACCGGTTGCACCGGAGCGGCGCCCGCGACCGCGCCGAGCGCGACACAGAGGAGAAGTGCGGACCGCATGATGCCCTCGCGGCGACGGGGAGCGAAGTTCCGCCCCCCAGCGTAGCGGGGCGCGGGCGCCGCGGGCAAGCACGCGGCCGGAGCAGTTACACGCCGGCGCGGGCCGCGGGCGGAGCGGGGGCCGAAGCGGCGCGCGGTTCGACACGCGCCGGCGGCGCGCAGTCACCCTGTTCGCGAAGGCCGTCGCAGCAGTGCAACTCGCCGGCCCCCGCGCACTCGGGGCACGGCACCCAGGACGCGCTCAGCAGAACAACATGTTTTCCGTAGCACCGCGGGCAGAGCATCGCGTTCCCTCTCTGAACCGAGGACGGTCCCATTTGAAGAGGGGTGTTGTACCGCGCCGGGTGGACGTGTCGCAATGACCGTAGGGGTCGTGACGGCCGGGGCAACTGCTCAAACCGTCACCTGCTGCTCAGGCGCGGGCGGGGCGGACGAGGTGATGAGTCGGATGACCGCCCGGTTGCGCCCGTCGCTTTTCGCCTCTTTGAGCGCCCGGGCGGACACGTCGCGCAGTTGCTCGTAGGTCACCGGCACCCCGGCCTCCGCGACCGCCACCCCGAGGCTGATCGTCATGCGGATCAGTTGGCCGTCGTAGACGGTATGAGCAGCCTGAACGTGAACCCGCAGCCGCTCGGCCAGCGCTTCTGCGCCGACGAGGTCGGTCCCGGGTGCGAGCACGAGGAACTCCTCGCCGCCGACCCGCCCGAGTGAGTCGGTCGTGCGGATCGACGCCTGCAGAACCCCCGCGAGCCACACCAGCACCTGGTCGCCGGCGATCTGTGAAAACTCTTTGTTCACTCGGCCGAAGTGGTCGGCGTCGATCCACACGACCGCCAGCGGCCCCGGCATCCGCCCCCGGCGTTGGATCTCTTTTCGCGCGGCTTCGTCAATGGCACGCCGATTCGCCAACCCCGTCAGCGGGTCGGTCGCGGCCATCTTTTCGAGGATTTCATTCGCCTGCTGAAGTTTCCCGAGAGCGTGTTCCAGTTCCTGGGTGCGGGTTTGCACCCGCTGCTCCAGTTCGAGATTCAGCTTACGCAACTCATCCAGAAGGTGTTCGTGGCTCCTCTCCAGGAGCAACGCGCGTGAAATTGCCCGCAACGTTTGCAGTAAATCCTCCGACCGCCACGGTTTGAGAACGAGACGGTGGACCTGACTGTGGTTGATGGCGTCGACCGCGTCTTGCATCCGGGCTGTTCCGGTGATAAGCACGCGGGCGGTGCGGGGGGCCGTTCGGCGCACCCAATCAAGAAGGAAGAGGCCCGTTTCATCCGGGAGCTGAAGGTCCGAAAGGACGATGTCAACGGACCGCTGCGTCAGAATCGCCCGCGCCTGAACCGCGGTGCAAGCCGTTGTAACGTCAAAATCCCCGCCGAGTTGCGCCGCGAGCACCGCGAGTATCGCGGGGTCGTCGTCCACAACCAGGACCGAGCATTTGTACCGTGTGACGTTCATGAACGGGCTCGCCCCCACCATCACAGGCGCTCGCGGGAGCACTGGGCATGTGGAGAAAGTTAGGACACCCCCGGCCGCCGTCTCGTTACCAGTACGAATTTAAACGAACGGGTTAGAAAAAGAGGGCAGGCGGGTTTCGCATTTTACAACTATCGAGGCGGCCGCGACCAGCCACACAACGAGAAACTTGGCAGTCGTGAAATGTGAATGGAGTTCGAACGAAGAAAATGCCGAATTTGTTTGTCTTGACGCTTGATAGGCGCGAAAAAACCGCCTACAATCGGGCTGTTTGATGGGGGAAAGTGCTTCGAGATACCATGCGACACACACTGTGCTGCCGCCGGTTCGTCTGAGTGACCTGCTCGCCCTTACCTTCGCTGTGTCCTGTTCTCTGCGGCTCTTCGAGCGGCGAGTAGTGACGTGCGTCCACGGTGAGTGCGATTGTTCAACAGAATCGTCAACATACCAGCCCAAAGTGTAGTGAGGGCCAGGATCGGACGATACTGTTGGCTGTCAGGATATTCAGAACCGAACCGGGGGAATTTTTTTTCCCTCGCCACAATTCGCGCGAGACTCTGCGGCCACTGTGTCCCTTAAGTAAGTCTCGGCGCAAGACCCGGTAACCGTCCACGAACCTCTTTTGACGTAACAGGAAACGGCGCTATGAAAACTGCCAGGCGGAAGCGATCCGGCCAGTCCGCGAAGGTCGACGACACCGCGCTGACGACTTTCTCCTCGGACCTGCTGACGCCCGAAGAAGAACGCGAACTGCTCACCAGCTTCTGGGACTGCAAGAGTGAACTGGTTCGCGTCCTTCTGCGCCACTACCCGAACGACCTCCGCGCCGTGCGCCCGCCGCTGGAGCCGTGGCCGATGGCCCAGTTCATCCGCGAGCACTGCACCGAAGACCGGTGCGACGTGATCGCGGTCCGCCGCCTCCGCGACCGTTACGTTCACTACAAGCACCGGCTCGCCAGCGCCAACATCCGGCTCGCGGCCCACGTCGCCAAGCGGTTCCGGCACCACAGCCTCGCCTACAGCGACCTCCTGCAGGAGGCCGTTTGCGGCCTGATGCAGGCGATCGACCGGTTCGACGTCAGCCACGGCACTCGCCTCGCCACATACGCGACGTGGTGGATCCGTCAGACGCTTCAGATCGCGGTTGCTCGCCAAAGTCACCTCGTGAGCCTGTCGCCTCACCACTTGCAAGAACTGGGCCTTTTGCAGCAGGAATCGGAGGCTCTTGCCCACGGCGGCAAGCACCTGCCCAGCCCGCAAGAACTTGCCAGCAGAACCGGCAGTTCGCTCGAACACCTCACACACCTCCAGACCGCTACCCGCACCCCGGTCAGCCTGAACGCCGTCCTTGACGACGACAGCGATTTCAAGCTGACGGAAGCGATGCCCGACACCGGCACGCTGGTGATGCAGGAGAACAACGAGCGCCAGGAGGCCCTCAGCTTCTTGATGGAAAACCTGCGGCCGCGTGAGCGCAAGGTGCTGGACCTGCGATTCGGTCTCACCGGTAACGGGACCCACAGCCTGCGGCAGATCGGTCATCTGCTCCGGATCTCGAAGGAGCGCGTGCGCCAGATCCAAAACCGGGCACTCGAAAAGCTCAAGGCCAACGCCGAACGCGTCGGCTGGGAGCCGACCCTGCTGCTCGAGTAGTTGAGTTGCTCTTAGCTGAGAACGCAGCGTAACATCACGAGCCGCCAGACTATCGGTCCGGCGGCTCGCGGCGTTTTGAGCGCGTCGATGGTTGCAAGCGGTATGAGGATTTTGACGCTTCGGGCACATTCGCGGAGGTAATTATTACCTCCCACCCACACCGAGTTCATCCGCAGCGATTTCTCGGTTGCGTGCGGCCATGTTAAGCCGCAACTTGCCACTTTTCGGTGTCGAAGAAAACCGTCACCACGCCATCGGTGCGCGGCGGACCGCCGGTCGGAAGGTTCGTGTGCCGCCCGATAACAACGCTCACCGCTCGCGGGTAACCGGGCTTGTCGCGGAACTTCGCGAGCAGCGATTGATCCGCGCTGACGGCGTTCGGATTACTCAAGAACGCGAACGACACCGCGCCGAGGCGTGCGTCGGACGCCCCGCGCTCGCCGAGTTTCCAGAAAAGAAGGTCGGGCACTCGGGCGCCGGCATCCGGATCGGCCTGAATTAAGACGTGCCCCAGACCGCGGCGGACGGGCTCGGCCTGGTCCCACATCCGGCGGAACTCGTGGTAGAACTCCATCACGAACGACCGCTCGCGCACCTTGCGCGCCGCGGGCGGTTCTTCGGATTCGTCCGGGGTGTATTCCGTTCCGTGTGCCGCCGCAAACCGCGGGTGCATCAGGTTCAGGACGTCCGTAACGAGGGCGAGAAACGGGTCGGTCATAACGAGTCCCTCATTTCAAGAGCGAGGGGCTTAAAGCGTCGCGGCGCGAAGCGAACGGAGCTACTCAAACGATTGACGGGCCGAGCCGCAGTGTGAGCCCGTGAAAGCCCCCCCTGTCGTTGTAGGACAGCGGGGACGAGGGCGCGGCCCGTCACATCACACCTTCACCCCGGCCAGCAGTTCCTTCCACTTCTTGACCCGGACCGCGTCGATCACGCCGTCACGTTTACCCGCCGCGCACGCGGACGTGCGCACCGCGAAGTAATCCGGCGCTACGCCCTTGAGCTGCTTCAACTGCTCGGGACGCAGCGAGCCCCCCACCACGACCGTTGTGTACACGCGCTTCAACCCGTCGACGAGCGCGGCGATGTCCTTTGCGGGCATGAAGTCGAGCAGCGTTTTGCCGTCCTTGCCCCACGTGTCGAGCAGGAACGCCTTGAACCGGAACCGCTTCGCGAACTTCGCCACTTCGGCCGGCGGGACCGACTTCGCGCGCTCCCAGTCGGCGTAGGCGACCGCGACCATCTCCGTCCCGATGGGCAACTCGCGGCGGGTGTCGAGCAGGTCTTCGCCCCAGCCCGGGGCCGGCGCGTAGCCCGCGAGGCCCCACTTCACGTACTGGAGCGGCAGTTCGAGGTGCCAGTGCGCCTCGGTGATGGCGTTCGGCGACCACTCGCCCAGCGCCGCGCTCACGGGCGCCTTGCCGTCCACCGCGTCAATGACCGCCGCAACGACCTCCGCTTCCGCCGGCGCCAGGGGGCCTTTCAGCGGCTCCTTCACGTCGATGACGTCCGCTCCGCCTTCCAGGGCCGCCGCCACTTCTGCCGCCGACCGCACGCTGACCAACAGTCCGGGCGTGGTGCTCATAACAGGGTGATTCCTTCCACCGCGAAGAAGAACGATCCGTTCGGGGCGGGCATGATAAGCGATCCGGCGCACATTTTGAAACCCGAACCGGCCCGGCGGGTGGCGCGCGAGCGTTCCCGGGCCGCCGGACCCCACCCGCGGGCGGGTGAGCCGAATTTGTTTTTGCGCCCGACACGAACGCCCGAACGCCGCGAGTGCGTGCCGGAGCGGGCGAACGGTGTCCGCTCGCGCGAGCGGTTCAGCGGCGGCGCGAACCGGGGGCGCGAACCGGCCGGGGCTTTGCCAAACCTCACGGCCTGCTCTACAGACTATTAGCCCCTTACCCCGTCCGTCTCGCCCCCGCGGCGCGGCGGCTCGGCTCCCCAACGTGGCTCCGTGTTATGCCGGTCCGACTGGTCAGTCACGAAGAGCTGCCGCACCCGCTCAACGGGTACCGGCTGATCGAGCGCCTCGGCCGGGGCGGGTTCGGCGAGGTGTGGAAGATCGAGGCGCCGGGCGGGATGCTCAAGGCGGCCAAGTTCGTGTTCGGCGACCTGGACGCGATGGACGAGGACAGCCGCCCCGCCGAGCAAGAGCTCAAAGCGCTCGAGCGCGTCAAGCTGATCCGCCACCCCTACATTTTGACGCTCGAACAGTTCCGGGTGATCGACGGCCAGCTCATCATCGTGATGGAGCTGGCCGACCGCAACCTGTGGGACCGGTTCCGCGAGTGCCGGGGCCAGGGGCTGCCCGGCATCCCCCGCGACGAGCTCCTCCGCTACATGGAGGAGGCCGCGGAGGGGCTGGACCTGATGAACAACCACTACCAGATCCAGCACCTCGACGTGAAGCCGCAGAACCTGTTCCTGCTGTTCAGCCACATCAAGGTCGCGGACTTCGGCCTCGCCAAGGTGCTCGAGGGGGTGCGCGCGACGGTGACCGGCGGGGTGACGCCGGTGTACGCGGCGCCGGAGACGTTCGAGGGCTGGGTGTCGCGGTTCTCGGACCAGTACAGCCTCGCCATCGTGTTCCAGGAGCTGCTCACCGGGGCGCGGCCGTTCACCGGCTCGAACACCCGCCAGCTCCTGATGCAGCACATCAACGGCACCCCGGACCTGAGCGCGCTGCCGCTGGCCGACCGCGCCATCGTCGGGCGGGCGCTGTCGAAGCGCCCCGACGACCGGTGGCCCAGTTGCACGGAGCTGGTCCGCGCCCTGAAGACGAGCGGGCTGCCGCCGCCGCCCCCGACCCCGACCCCGGCGCAAACGCAGCCGGAGCCGCCGGGGCGGCCCCGCCGCGCCGTGCCCGGGTCGGGGGCGCCGACGATGCCGGCCGCGGCGGGCCACGCGCTGGCCGACTCGATCCAGGTGACGCGCGTGGCCGGCGGGGCCGGGCAACTGGGCGGCGCGGCCGCGCCAGGGCTCACGCCGCCGCCGACCCAGCTCCCGCCCCTGATCAAGCCCGGGGGGAGCCCGGCGTACACGCCGCTGCCCGCGCTGGTGCCCCCGAGCCCCTCCGGCGGGCGGCTCGTGCCCCCGGGCTCGGCGGCGCTGAACCCCGCCCAGACGCTGAACCGCCCCGTCGTCATGCCGACCGGGCGGATGGGGAGCATGGGCATCGCGCCGCCGGAGCGGTCCGGGGACGGGGCGCTGTTCCCGGCGCTGGTGGTCGCCCTCGGCCACACCGGGCGGCGGGTGGTCGAGCAGTTGAAGCGCATCATCACCGACCGGCACGGGGCCGCCGAGCGGGTGCCGCACGTGCGCATCCTGCACATCGACACGGACCCGGGCGCCGGCGGGGCCGACGGGTCCGACCCCGCCGGGCTGACCGTGCGGGAGGTGGTCCCCGCGCGGCTGAACCGGTCCACCCACTACATGCAGCGGGACGGGCTGCCCCCGGTCGAGCAGTGGATGCCGACCGGGTCGCTGTACCAGCTGCCGCGGAACCCCGGGCCGGCGGCCGGGGTGCGGGCGTTCGGCCGGCTCGCCCTGTTCGACCACTACCGCGCCGTCGCGCAGCGGGTGCGCCAGGAGATCGAGACGTTCCTGACCGACGACCCGCTGCACCAAGCGGACAAGGCCACGAGCCTGGGGCTGCGCACCAACCGCCCGCGGGCGTACGTGATCGCGGGGCTGGCCGGCGGCACCGGGAGCGGCATGTTCCTGGACGTGGCGTACCTGCTGCGCCACGAGCTGCGCCAGGTCGGCTACCTGCGGCCCGAGGTGGTGGGGGTGTTCTTCGTGCCCCGCGCGGAGGTGACCTCCCCGCGCAACGCGGCGCTGGCGAACACCTACGCGGCGCTCGCCGAGCTGCACCACTTCCAGTCGAAGCGGACCCGCTACCAGACGGTTTTCGACAAGTCCGAGGCCCCGGTGACCGACGGCGAGCCCCCGTTCGCCCGGGTGATGATCGCGCAGCTCCCCAAAAGCGCCGACGAGGCCGCGGCGCGGCCGATCACCGGGGCGACGGCGCGGGCGCTGTTCCACGAGCTGCTCACCCCGACCGGGCGCGTCGCGGACGAGGGCCGCGACGTGTACTGCCGGGCGTACCCGACCGACGCGCCGACGTGCCAGACGTACGGGCTGTTCCGGCTCAGCTGGCCGCGGCCCGAGGTGCTCGCGGCGGCCACCCGGCGGCTCGCGCAGCGCCAGCTCCAGCGGTGGACCGGGAAGGACGCGGCCCACCTGCGCGAGCACATCGCCGCGTGGCTCGGGCAGCAGTGGGCCGACCGCAACCTGGCGTTCGACGCGGTGGTCGAGGCGCTCCAGGGGGCGGCCCGGGCCGCCCTCCGCGAGGACCCCGAGAGGGTGTTCGACGCGTTCATCGATCCGCTCCGCACCCGCACCCCGTCCGGCGGGCGGATGGACGCCACGTCCGCCTGCTCGGTGCTCGACCAGCTCATCAAGCTGGTGGGCAAACCGGACATCGAGAACGACCCGCAAACGGGCACCCTGCACGCCGCGATGAGCCGGAAGTTCGACGAGCTGGTGAAGGAAACCGAGGGGCACGTCTCGGTGATGGCGGCCACGTTCCTGGAGGTGCCGCAGTACCGGCTGCCGGGCGCCGAGGAGGCGGTGCGGCAGATCGCCGAGCGGCTGAAGGTGCAGGTCGACGCGCTGGAGGGGGTGCGGGCGGACCTGGACCGCGAGGTGCGGACCGTGTACGCCCGGCTGTTCAGCGCGATCGGGAGCCTGGGCGGCACCGGCCTCGGCGCGATGGCGAGCCGCAAGGCGAACGCCGCCGAGGTGCTCGACCACCTGCGCGCGTACCCGCGCAAGCGGCTGCAGCTGCACACGCTCGACCTGGCCCTGTCGGTGTTCCGCAAGCTGCTGGGGAACGCCCCGGAGTACCTGCGGGAGATCAACTTCTGCCGCTCGACCCTGGGCGAGATGCACGCGGCGCTGGGCGCGGCCGGCGGCCCCGGCGGCGCGCCCGACGCCCCGGGCAAGCTGATCCTGCCGGACGGGTGCAAGGGCCTGGACGACGCGGCCGACCTGTTCCTCGCCGGGATCGCCCCGGAGGACCTGCTCGCGTTCGACCAGGCGCTCCAGCGGGACATCACCCGCAAGTTCCGCGGGCTGGGCAACGTGTGCCTGAAGCCGCTGGAGAAGGGGCCGCCGCTGCGCGAGCTGCTGCTGAAAAAGGCCCGTGAGTTCCTCGACGCGAAGCTCGACCACTCGGACGCCGCGGCCGTGTTCTTCCGCTCGCGGACCGAGAACGGGACCGCGCAGCCGCTGCTCGGCGAGGCGTTCGAGGAGGCGTCCCCGGAGCTGATCCCGAACGTGTTCCCGCGGCCCTACGAAATGGTGGTGTTCGGCACCCCGCCCGGCCCGGACGGCGACCGGCTCCAGGAGCTGGCGAAGCAGGTGCTGCCGGAGACCGAGTTCGTGGGCGCGCCGCTGCCGGACGACATCTGCTTCTACCGCGAGTACCCGCAGCTGAAGCTGGCCGACCTGCCGCAACTGGGGGAGTACGCGCGGGAGGCGTACCAGCAGATGGTCGCCGGCGGCGCGTTCCCGCACGCCCGCACCGACGTGCCCTGGCAGCTCCCGATCACGTAACCGGGCGCCGCGCCGCGCCGAACGCCGCCGCGTTGGTGCTCGGGCCGGCGCCACGCGCCTGTCCGGCGCCCCGCCGGCCCGTTCCCCATCACATCCGCCCGTTTGCTCCAACACGCTTTCTGCCGATCACAACGTCAGTTGCCGGTGCGTAACTTCCGCGCCGCGGCCTTGCGGTCGTGTCGGTTCTGTGGTGAACTACCGGAATGTGCCCGTGCGTGCGTTCAGGAGTAACCGCATGTTCCGAACCGGGAAGTGGGCCGTTGTGGTCGCGCTCGTCGGCACCTCGGTGTGGGCCGGGCTCGCGCTGACGGCGCAGGAGCCGCCGCCCGCCAACGCGCAACCGGCCGACCTCACGCCCCTGCGCGAGGCCGTTGCTGCCGCCGCCAAGCGCGGCGAAAACGTGGACGAGGTCCGCAAGGCCCTCGCGGCTCTCGAAAAGGCGCTCCCGGGCGCCAAGCCCGGCGCGGCGCCGCCCGAACTTCAGGCCCTGCGCGACGCCGTCGAGGCCGCCGCCCGAAAAGGCGAGAACGTCGAGGCCGTTCAGAAGGAACTCGCGGCCGTCGAGACGGCCGTAACCGGGCGCGCGCTTGCACCAACCAAGCCGGTTCCGCCGCCGGCCCGCCCGAACCTGCCGGTTCCGGCCGAGTTCGACCCGGTTTTGCCCGGTCGCGTCGACCCGGAAGCGTTTCAGAGGGCCAACGAACTCCGAATAAAGGCGCTCGAACTGCTCCTCAAGAACCCGAACGACCCGGAGGCGCAGAAGCTGACGGCCGAAGCCCAGAAGCTCATGCTCAAGAGCCTCCGTCCGAACCTCAACGACTTCAACGGCCCGGGTGGGCTGATGTTCCCCGAAGTGGACCCGTTTCCGAACCTGAACCGGGTGCCCGAGCGGGCCAGGTTCGGCATCCGGTTCGAAAAGCTCTCGCCGCTCGTCGCGGACCAACTGGGGCTCGATCCCGATGTGGGCGTCGCGGTCGCCGGAGTGGTGCCGGGGTCACCCGCGGAGCGGGCCGGGCTGAAGGTCCACGACATCGTTCTCCAGTTCGCCGGCAAGCCCGCGAGCGCGAACACCGACGAGTTTATCCGTCAGGTGAGCGTGGCGAAGGCGGGCGAGAAGCTCGACGTGGTGGTGCTCCGCAAGGGCAAGAAGGTCGAAATCAAGGGCGTGGTTCTCCCCGCCGCCGACGGGCCGGCGGTCGCGCCCGCACCGCTCCCGGACCTCGCCCCGCGCGTGAAGCCGCTTCCCGTGCCGGCGGTTCCGAAGGTGGCTCCGATCCCCGAGAAGGTTGTTGATTGAGGTGCGAGCGACCGCGAACGTGGCCGGGAATCAGAACCGCACGTCCAGGCCGACGCTGAACAGGTGGGTGGTGAAGTCGATCGCGTGCGGGCGCAGCACCGGACCGAGTACGAACATCTCTTGCGCCCGCCGCACGTTGTTCCAGTAGAGGAAGCTGTACCCGGCCGTTACGCGGACGTGCTCGGTCGCGCGCCAGTTGACCCGCACCCCGCTCTCGGCCACCACGCCCAGATAGGTCAGACGGTTGCTGACGCTCGACTGCGTGACCGGCAGCGTCAGCGCGCCGCCCGCTCCGAAGAACCGCGACCGCGCGAAGTCGAGTTCGCTCACGGTCACCCCGAGCGCCGTCGCGGCGTGGCCTTCGAGCCAGACCGCCCGCCCGCCGGTCGCCGCGTGCAGCCCGAGTTGTGGCCCGTAGAAGTTGTTCCGGGTGCGCACGTCGTCCGCCCCGTTGAGCTGCGCGCCGGGCGCGGCGGCGGCGAGGGACGTGGCACTGAAATTCACGTTCAGCTCGTCGGCGAGGTGCAACTGCCGGTAGCCCGCCAGCAGTTCGATGCGCCCCCGGTCGCCGCGCTCGATCGCGCAGCGCCAGTTGAGATCGCCGCCGGCAAACGTGGTTTGGGCGCTGGCGCTGACCCGCCCCGTTGTCAGGCCCGGGAACCCGACGAACGCGGGCACCTGTACCGTCGCCCCGCCCGCGGACACGGACTGTGGGACGTTGATCACCACCGCCCCGTTCGGGATCGTGCGGAACTGCGAGTTGCTGGTGAACAGCGAGTACAGCCGCAGTCCCGCACCGGTCCGCCGCTCCGGGTCCAGCCACATGCCGACTTCGATCCGCAGACCGGTGCGCCAGTCGTTGAGGAGCCGTTTCCCGCCGAACAGCGGCACGGTCCCGGCTTGCCCCACAGAACCGGCGAGCGCCCCGGCGCTCGCCGGCCCGGTCGTGACCACCGGGGCGACGCTCGCGCCGCGGGTGCGGCCGATCAGCAACTCCGCCGACATCCAGGTCGGGAGCCCGGGTTCACCGGCGTCGCCCGCTGCGATCGCCCGGAGGTCGTTAGCTGCGGTCGCGTCTGCGAGCGTCGGGGAGGCCGGCGCCTGCTCTTGCGCCGCCGCGGGCCGAAAAAACGGATCGGTGAAAGGGTCGTGGCCGGTCGCCGGTAGCTCCATCGCGGAAGAAGATGGCTGCTGCGCGGGGGCGTTTCCGATCACGGCGCACAGCACCGCTACAGCCGCACAGAGCCGGTTCCGCATGTTCGCACCTCGGGCGCAGTGTCGATACACCGAACCAATCGGCACAACCAGATCAACTAAATTAAGCGGAATGTGCGCCCCTTGCCGCATTACCACGATGCGCGAAGTGAGAGAAATTGCGCACCCGCCAAGCCGATAAAGTGGGTAATCTGGGTACGCGGCAAAACGAGCCGCACGCCGATACATGAACCCGTACTTCCGTGGTGTTTTGGTGAGCCCGGCGCGGACGCGGTGCCGGGACCCCTTGGCATCCGGAATCCGGTGGGTTCAAGTTTTCACGGCCTTGTCACTCGGGCGGCAGACCCGACCACGCTCAGATGCCACCACCGGCGGATGGCGCACAACCAGCGAACTCGAAACGACTGGAACTATATCGTTGTGACGGCCGTACTGCCTTGGTGCGGGCGACGCTCGTCGCGTGGGTCGTCGTCCCGGGCAACGAGCCCATTTATACGCACGACTTGACCGCGGCCGCCGGGGCGTTCCTCTTGATGGTGTCGTTCACCTTTGTCAAAAGCGCAATTTGTGAATCATAAAATTCAGATATTATCTCGTATTTTTGTATATTGCACTCATCGGTTTGCTGGTGCAATTGGATTGAAACGCTGATCCCGGCCAGGATCTGCGACAGGAGTTGCAGCGACAGCTTTTCGTACTCGGTCATAAATCCTGTTCCCCCAGCACCCGCCCCGCAAAACGGGGGCATGGCCCATCGACAGCCCACTCATCGAACAGCGCGGGCCGACGCGGGCGCCTCGGCGCTGGCCTCATACATGAACCCACATGAACCGCTTTGTTGACGAGCCGCGGCCGCCCGGGAGCGGGGTACGTGGCACCGCTCCCGGCGGCCGCGGCTCGTCAACAAAAGCGGCCGTGTTGCCGGGTACGTGTATCAGTGGGTAACCCGGCCACGTTGCTTGTCTGCGGGCTGATAACGTCTACGGAGAGGCACACTGTCAGGAGAATCGACCGGCTACTTTGCCCGCGCCTCTTCGCAACCTGCCGCTACCGCCCCGGTCCCGCACGTCCGACCTCTCATTCACGGTCCGGGTGGTGGTTTGTTCTTGTGGCGCCGACGTTCCTGTCGGTGCGGCCTTTAAACCGGATCGGGTATCAGAACGCGGTGAACCCGTCGCCGAGCGAGTCCAGCTCGTGGTGACCGCCCGCGTGGCCGTTGCCGCTGCGCCGCGGGTCGAGGGCTCTGGCCACCGCCGGCCGCGGTTTCGGCGCCGCCGGGCGCTTCACCGGGCGCGCTACCAGGGCCGTGCCACCGGCGCCCAGCTTGAACCTCCCGACCAAGTCCCGGAGCTGCCCGGCCTGGTCGGTCAGGGCCTGCGCGGTGGCGCTCATCTCCTCGGTCTGGCTCGCGTTCCGCTGGGTGACGGTGTCCATCTGGGAGACCGCCTTGTTCACCTGCTCAATCCCCGTCGATTGCTCGCGGCTGGCGGCCGCCATTTCGGTCACGATGTCGGTCACCCGCTTGACGCTGGTGACAATCTCGGCCAGGGTGTCGCCCGACTTGTTGACCAGCTCGGTGCCGGCGTCCACCTTCTTCACACTGTCCTGGATCAGGCTCTTGATCTCCTTAGCGGCGGTGGCGGACCGCTGGGCCAGGTTGCGGACCTCGGTGGCCACCACCGCGAACCCGCGGCCCTGCTCGCCGGCCCGGGCCGCCTCGACGGCCGCGTTCAGCGCCAGCAGGTTGGTCTGGAACGCGATCTCGTCGATCGTCGTGATGATGTCCGCGATCTTCTTGCTGGACGCGTTGATCTCGCCCATCGCCTCGACCGCACCGCTCACCACCTGGCCGCCCCGCTCGGCCGTCTCCTTGGAGCCGCTGGCGAGCTGCCGGGCCTGCTGGGCGTTGTCCGCGCTCTGCTTCACCGTGGCCGTGATCTCCTGCAGCGAGCTGGCCGTCTCCTCCAGGCTCGACGCCTGCTCTTGAGCCCCCGAGGAGATTTCGTTCGTGGCCCCGGACAGTTGGGCGGAGGCGCTGGCCAACTGTTCCGAAACCTCTTGCACCCCTTCCAGCGCGCCCCGCATGTTAACGACCGCCTGGTTCAGGGCCCTGGCCATCTGGCCCATGTTGTCGGTACCGAGGTCCGGGATCGACACGGTGAAGTCGCCGGCGGCGACCGCCGACACGCTGATCTGGATGGCTTCCACTTTGCGCTGCAACTCGGCCGCCGCGGCCGAGGCGGCGTCGGCTCGCTCCCGCACCGCTACCGCTTCCTTCTCGGCCCGCTCGGCGACCGTCCGCGCCTCCTGCACCACCCGCTCCTTGTCCCGCTCCACCTGTGCCCGCTCGGCCTCCCTGGCGGCGATCATCCCGTCGATGGCCACGTTCAGAGCCGTGCCCAGTTGGCCCATCTCGTCGGCCGACTTGACCTCCACCTTGCGGCTTAGGTCCCCCTTGGCGACCCCGTCCAGGACCGAGACGGTCTGCGCGAGCGGCCGGGATACGGACGCGGTCAGCAGGAGCCCCAACGAGACGGCCGCGAGAATCGCGCCGGCGGTGACGGACCGGAGCGTCGTGCGGGCCGCGGCGTACGTCTCGTTGGCCCGAACGTTGTCTTCCGTCCCCAGAACCTCCTGGTAGTCCACCACGGACGTGAGGGCTTCGATCATCTCGTTCATCGGCTTGGTTTCGCCGATAATCGCGTCTTCCGCCTTGTCATAGCTTTTCTGATCAATGAGTTGGACAATGTTGTCGCTGATCCGCCGCCATTCTGCGAGCTTGGCCTCGAACGCCTTCCAAGCGATCTCCTCTTTGGGCGTCATAGGCAGCGCGGTGTACCCCTTGATCCCCTCGTCGACCGCTTTCCGAGCTTGATCGATGAACCCACGGCTCATCGCGAGTTGCTTTTCGTCGCCACGCTTTCCGTAAATGACCATCGTCCGCTCGGACCGCTGCACCGTGACGAGGTTGCTCCGCACCTTGCCGAGGTTGCGGAGCGACGGGAGGAGGTTGGTGGCGGCGTTCACCTGGTACTCTTTGATCGTCGCCAGCGCCTCGAACGCCTGGTAGCTGAGGAACGCGCACGCCCCGGCGACGAAAAGGAAGCCGGCGATGAGCCGCGGGCCGAGGCGCATCTTCGACAGTGCCGCGAGAATGGAATCGATCATGTGACGCATACACCTTCTTGTTCGAACGGCGGTAAGTGATCGGTGGGGCGTCCCAGAGCCCTGACCGGGGCGGGGGCGGACCCGTGTATCGGGTGGCCGCGCGGCGCGACAATGCGCCGCGCCGGCGTGACGTTAACTGCCGGCGGTTGAGCCGGTGGTGCCAACAAGCCGTGACGCGCACGGGTACGGGCCGCACAGCATTTAACCTCGCTCCGCGCCCAGGCGAGTCCTGAGCGTTCGTTGCGGTCGCACCCGGTTATGTCAGTCTTCAGTGATGGTTATCGATTAGGTTAATGAATAGTTGTGCAAATTGTTCAAGGCACGTGGGCGTTATAGATTGATTGATTGTTTTGTTGCGCTGTCGTGCGCTGATCTGTTGTGCGCGTGGGGCCGTCACAGCCGCACCGCCCTCACGGGTGGGTGCTGGTGAGTCGGCGCACAAACTCGCATCCGCGGTGGTGTACCGTGCGCGGTCGTCGCGCGGTGGGGCGTGGTCGTTGAGTTAACGTGTGCGGCTGATTGCTCGGGCTAATATCGGGCGCGGGCTCTTACGCAAGTGAAACGGATTGTGTTCAAATCTTGTAAGCGTTCACGGGTGATGCGGCAGTGTATCAACAGTTGGCGAGTAGCGGATTCACAACGTTCTGTTGTTGAGCTTCAGCTGGAACGAGCGTCGGTGCCTTCGCGCCGGTCCGGTGTGCGGTGACGGCGTCGATGAGGAACGCCAAGACGTTGCGCTTCTGGCGGCGGCACGAGGCGATCACCGTGAGGATTCGTTCCACGAACCGGCTCCCGCGTTCGCTGTCGGTCCCGAAGCTGGTTTTGCGCCAGCACACGGCGTGACGCACCTCACGCTCGGCCGCGTTGTTGGTCGGTTCCACGCCGACGACACGCGCGAACGTCCACAACGACGCCTCGACCGACAACAGTTCCGCGCAGGTCGTGGCGGTCTTGGCGCAGCCGCACGCCGCCCCGTTCCGCAGGTGCGTGCCGACCTGACGACGCAACGCGGGGATGTAGGTCGAGCGACATGTGGACCGCGCGAGGGTTCCGTCCCGCACCCGATACCAGTTCTCGAACAGGGCGTCCGAACACGCCAACAGAGCCGCGCCGATCGCCTGTCCGGAACCGCCCCGGTCGATCATCGCCTGGAAATCGCGTCGCAGGTGCGCCCAGCAGAGTTGACGCTTGTACTTGTCGAGGTGCGTGTACACCGGATACCGGTCCGTCGTATGCACGGCCGTGGACCCGGCACGCAGGTCATCAAAGGCGGCCCGGCCCCGGGTCCGGCGGATCAGGAACGCCACCACGAACGTGGTCACGGCGGCCCACAGCCAGGCCCGCTGACGCCCCTGCTTCCAACCGGTCTCGTCCACGTTGGCCGGGTGCCCGCGGGTGTACACCAGGGCCTGTTCGGCCACCGGCTTCAGCGCCTCGGCGGTTCGGTGCTGGAGCTTGCACACCATGGCCGGGCTCAGGGGCAGGCCGAACAGATCGTCGAACAGTTGGCTCGTGCCCCGCTTGCCCAGACGGCACGAGCCGGTGAGAAGCGCGGCCACCGCCTGCGCCCGGGGGCCGTATCCGGTGCGCGCCTCCGACGGCACCGCGGGCACCGTGGTCGTGCCGCAGTGGGGGCACCGGAGCCGGTGGCACCGATACTCGGTCACGTGGGGTTTGATAACGGGCAACTCGTGGACCTGATGAATGGCCGGAGCCGGATCGTCCCCGGCCAGCGACCGCGAGCAGTCCCGGCACACGGACGGCTTGAGGGTCCGGATCTCATCGGGTGGCAGGAGCGTGCGCTCGGCTTTGGGATGCCCCGGTTGCCCGCCCCGACGCTTCCCCGAAGGGGCCTTGGGCGGGGCCAGTTTCACCTGCGGAGGATCGGACGAGGGCGGCTTCGACGAGTTGGTGGAGCTCTGGTTGAGTCGGGCCTTGAGTTCGGCGACCTCGGCCACCAGAGCAGTGATCGTGGCCTCCAAGGCGCGAATATACGCCACCACCGCCGGTGGTAAGTTATCGGGCAGTTCCGGCGGTTGAGGAACAGGCGTCATGACGTCTGCTCGATTACGGAACATGCCCGCTTGTGGCAACCGCGTATCCAAACGGGCTAAAATGACGGGCAAAAGCGGGTGGCGCACCCCCATGAACGCTTACCAAATCTTAGCTCCCAGTCCTGACACGGCGTGTCGGGGAACTCGGACATTCCGTTCGCATTTATTTACGAGCGGGTGCCGGCGTACAGCTTTCACCTCTGCCGTCGGTACGATCGCCCGAGAGCCGCCGGCCTCCGGACGGGTGGCCAATGCGGTCACCGGGGCCAGCCGATGCTCTTTGAACGGAGAGTCGGGCGCTTTAGACGAACCCGGGCCTCACGGCGATTTGTGATGAGGCACACGCGGTTGCCTTTAGACATCCGGGGGCACATAATCTTTCAGACGTGTGAAGAGCTGATGCGCGGCGGGAGCGCCGGCGGCCGTCTCCGACTCTCTCCCGGAAACAGGAGCCCCGGTAATAAGCCGGGAGTCTGGGTTCGACTCCTGGAAGGGTCTCTCCGGGAAACGAGTGCGGCCCCAGGAATGATCTGAGGCCGCCTGGGGCGTCAGGAGGAAAAGAAGTGGCAACCAGGCCAGCGCCCTGAAGCCGGTAAGGCGTGCGAGTTGTCCGGTTCAAACTCGGCGGCGGGGCCGGCAAGAAAGCGACCGGCACGAAGCCCTGGCCGGCGATCTCGAACGCGCTCGGCGACAATCGCCCGGCGGTCGCACCCCGGCCGGTCACGACCTCGATCCGCTGAACGGCGGTGGGGACACCGAGTTCTGAATGGTCCTCTCAACTGCTCTTAAATGTGCAGGCCAATCGAGCGGGCCGGGCTCAATCTTGAGGCCACTCTCATCACAGCAGCGCGGGCCGGCTCGCACCTTGTGCCCGGCCGGGCAGAGGCCGACGCCGCCTGCACGATGGCGACGCGCAACGGCGGTCGCGGGAGAACGCCATCCGGACGGCGTGTGTCCCGTGTAAACGTTTATTAAATTATTGTCAGATATAATTAATTTATAATTATAATTATCAAGAAAATTTTCACATCTTGAGTCCTCGACATGCCCGAGCCGGTCGGAGGCTGTTCAGGTGCGGGCGATTTAGGGATTTCTCTGACGCGGCGAGATTATCCCATCACTACTTAGCTTAACGGAGGGTGTGTTCTCATTCATGGCATCCGCTTTCCCTCCGCCGGCGTGCCTAGCGCGGGGCACCCGCTCGCCCCATACCGCGAGACCCAAGTGCCCTTGCAGCATTCACCCCCATCGGCACCGCTGCGCCTTCTGCCGGACGCGCGCACTGTGCTGATTGTGGACCCACACGCCGTCACTCGCGAAGGTCTGAAGGCTGTAATTAACATGAGTCAGGGCGTTCGCGTTGTCGGAGAGGCGGGGGACGGACCGACGGCGCTGGCTCAGGCCAAGGAACTCAACCCGGACCTGGTCGTAATGGAGGCCGTGCTACCGGGCCTCGGTGGCGCTTACGTGGCCGCCCGCCTGCGTGCAGTTAAGGATCAGAGTGTGCTCGTGCTCACGGCGAGCGAGCACGCCGGTATGGCCCGCCTGTTCCTCGGGATGGGGGTGCGCGGCTACGTCCTCAAGAGTTCGTCGACTGAGAACGTTGAGGAGGCGGTGCGGACGATCGCCGCAGGGGGCCGGTATTTCAGCCCCGGGATTATTGGGCACTCGAGTGGTGAGGGGCCACGTGGTCCATCTGGTATGGCACTGGTCGAACGGGAAGTCACGGTGCTGGTACTGGTCGCCCGAGGCTACAGCAACAAGGAGATCTCCGTTAAACTGATGTGCTCGGTCAAGTCCGTTGAAATACACAAAAGGCGCGCGATGCGGAGGTTGGAGTTGCGCAGCCGGGTGGACCTCGTCCACATGGCGGCCGCGCACGGCTGGTTGGCCGACCGTGGCTCGCACGCCGCCCCTGGCACGCTGCCGACATGATTCGGAGACCAGCCGGCTGAGGGGCCGTAACTTGACCCCGGCTTCGCCGGAGCACCGGCGCCGGCGCCCCGGCGCAGCCTGCGGGTCAAAGGCGATGCGGCAAAAATTAGGATGCAAGACAGCGATTGGTAGCAGTTGCTGCGGGGCCTGGATCTGTCGGACCCGTTGATTTGGCGAGCCGGCGAAGTACCGCTCATGTGAGTGATATTAAACTTAGACTTTGCACGATTCATACGTGCAATCATCGCCCCTTAGAGTGCCGACGGCTCAGGATCAATCACCCGAACGTCCGCTCACCCACTCACCGTTTGCGGATCGGCACGGACCCGATAGCCCGGCTGTCAAGCGCTTTCGCGGACGGGGCCAGGGCCGCACTCGCGCCGCTGATCCGCCGTCAGGTTACCGTTTTTCGCCCACTCGGTGTCGTGGTACGGCACCGATGGCGGGGGCGGGAAGTCGTGCGGCCCCCGTGGGCACAAGTATAGCCGTTGGCGTTGATGTCTCTAATGGGAACCGTCTGGCGACGCCCGCGGGCCGATGTGCTTGTGCTCGATATGGCTTCATCATAGCTCATCAAATTTTAGATCACTGCGATTGCACAGGGTAAAAATAGAATTTTGATTTGCAATGTATTTGTTATTGATGTGTTTTGTATACTCAGCGGCCTTGTGAGTGTGCGCGGCTCACGTCGGATGTGACCTCTTGGCTATTCGGGATGTCGAGGGCTCAACGTACCACATCCCGGGCGGCCCCACGAGCCCGCACCCTTGGCTCCAACACGTTTCCTGAAACCCGCGGTCTGCGGGGCGCAGCGGGCAGTAGTCGCCTCGGTGCCATTTGCCGCATAGGCCGGTGCGCGAGGTGCTCCGCGAGGGGCACACATCGGGTGCTCCAGCACCGGGTTGCCGTGCGCCCCGAGATCGCCGAACCCGTGATCGTCGGTAATGACGGCCAGCACGTTCGGCGGCGCGGCGAAGGCGGCCGCGCGAGCAACACGAACCAACCGACGAGTGGCCACCGCATCAGGTGTTCCCGGTGCGCGGTGGTGGGGCGGGAGCGGCAAAACTGTCTAAGCTGAACACAGCCGGCACGGCCGGGCAACACCGAACCTCCGAACGAAAGTGTCATGGCCGATCCGATCCGAATCGTCGCCCTGTTGAGTGGCGGCGGAACGACCCTTCAGAACCTCATCGACCGCATCGCGGCCGGGACGCTGAACGCGCGGGTAGTGGGGGCCGTGTCGAGCCGGCCGGACGCGTTCGGCGTGACCCGTGCCGGGCGTGCGGGCGTGCCGGTGCGCGTGGTGCGTGCGGCCCCGAGGCGCGCCAGCTTCGCGGACGAAGTGTGGGCCGCCGTCCGCGGGTTCGCGCCCGAACTGGTGTGCCTCGCCGGGTGGCTCCACCTGCTCACGATTCCGGACGACTTCAAGCACAAGGTGCTGAACATCCACCCCTCGCTGCTGCCCGCGTTCGGCGGAAAGGGGATGTACGGGCACCACGTCCACGAGGCGGTGTTGAACTACGGGGCCAAGGTGAGCGGCTGCACGGTCCATTTCGCCGACGACACCTACGACACCGGGCCGATTCTGGTGCAGCGGTGCGTGCCGGTGAACGACGCCGACACGCCGGACGCGCTCGCGGCGCGGGTGTTCGAGGCCGAGTGCGAGGCGTACCCCGAGGCGATTCGACTGATCGCCGAGGGGCGCGTTGCGGTTCAGGGCAGACGGGTCGTCGTTTCGGGGTAACCCGCCGCCGGACCGCGCGCCGAACTGGTGGTGACACCGCCGCCCCGGGCGCGATACCATCCGCTGCCTTTGAGGGACCGGAATGGCGCGAAAGCAGCGGAACCGTGCCGCGGACTACGCGGTGTACCTGGTCGTGCGGTTGCTCGTCGCGGCGGTGCAAGCGGTGCCGCCGCGCTGGGCCTACGCGGTCGCGGGCGCGCTCGCGTGGCTCCTGTACACGCTGGTCAAGAGCCGGCGGCGCATCGCGCTCGAAAACGTTCGCGCCGCGTTCCCCGAACTCGTGAACGACCCCGCAAAGGCCGACCGGCTCGTGCGGGCCATGTTCGGGCACTTCGCGCAGTCCGTTGTCGAGTTGATGCTGATCCCGCGCAAGTTGCACGTGGGGACGTGGCGCAAGCACCTCGCGCTGCCCGAAGGGCACCTCACGCTCCCGCACCTGCTCACCGGGCGGGCGGCGCTGATCGTGACCGCGCACTTCGGGAACTGGGAGATCGCCGGGTTCCACCTCGGGCTGTGCGGGTTCCGCACCCACGCCATCGCCCGCGCGCTCGACAACCCGTACCTCCAGCGGTTCGCGCTGCACTTCCGCCAGCGCACCGGGCAAACCATCATCGACAAGAACGACGACTTCGAGTTCCTGACCGAGGTGCTGAAGGGGGGCGGGAAGGTGGCGACGCTCGCCGACCAGGACGCCGGCCCGCGCGGGGTGTTCGTGGACTTCTTCGGCCGCCCGGCGAGCACGCACAAGGCCGTCGCGCTAATGGCGATGCAGTTCGACGCCGTGATGGTGGTGATCGGCGTCCCGCGGGTGCCCCGGACGGCGTACCCGCAGCGGCCGGACTTCGACCCGACGGACCCGCTCGCGCCGCTGTTCTACGCGGTGCGGGTGGCGGACGTCATCGACCCGCGCGAGTACGCGAGCGACCCGAACGCGGTCAAACGCATCACCCAAAGGTACAGTGCCGCACTCGAAGCACTGATTCGCGAGCACCCGGAGCAGTACTTCTGGCTCCACCGGCGGTGGAAGCACCAGCCGAAAGCAAAGGGCGCGAAAGCGGCGTAGCACGCCGAGGGGCCGCGGCCTTCAGGTTCGCATTCGCAGCCCCGTGGCACGGCTGGTCGGTTGATGTGGCGCTGTAACGGGGGTTACAGCGCGATGCCGGTGCGGCACTGTAACCCCCGTTACAGCGCGACACCGGCGGATGGGGTTACCGACTGGACACCTGCTACCACCCGACTACCCACGAACTGGCAATTCGCTGGGTGGTTGCTACCACCGAATCACACGCCTCTCGCAGGCGAATTACCGGAGGTCGGCAATCAGTAGCTGTACCGTAACATGCTGCTGGTGCAGCACTTGTGGTCGCAGTGCTTGCGTAAGCAGTTCCACTTCCAGGTGCGAGGAATGGAATCAGACGCTTCCCTCGGCACCGCGCGGACTTCCAGAAGTGCCGCGCGAGGAATTAGGGACCAGCGATGTCAATTATCCGATCGATGACGGCTCCGCGAGCGGGAAGAGGCGTTCCCGTGCCGGCCGAGGGATCGAATCGTCCCTCCTTCTTGCGCGGTTCTCTGCCCTCACTTCACCCACGGGGCGAGCCGCTGCCACACGGCCCACAGCTTCGCGCTCAGGCTTCCGGCCTCGCCGGCCACACACGAGACCACCCGTCGGTACGCACGCGCCGCACCGGGGGGCACGTCCTTCGCCGCACACGCGCCGGCCGCGACCCGCAGCGTGTCCTTCGCTTCCTTGAACGCCGCCCCCTTGCCGTCGGGGCCGGCCTGTTTGATCAGCATCACCGCCTGAGCCATGGCAACGATCAGGCGCGTCGCGTCGGACGCGGTCACGCCGTCGACCCGCGCGACGTGGGTGGCGGCCTCCGCCGGCTGGCCGCTCAGCGCCAGGTCCAGCGCCAGCCACGCGCGGAACTCGGCCAGCAGCTCTTCGGGGCCGCCCAGCCGCACCGCCGCGCGGCACACATCAAGCGCGCGCTCGTCCTGGTCCAGCAGGTGGAACACCACCACCAGCGGGCGCAGCATCCACGGCTCCACGCCGGCCCGGTCGCGCCAGTCGGCGAGCCACGCGGACGCCATCCCGTGGTGCCCGGCCGTCACCAGCGCCGCACCGGCTCGCGCCCACGCCACGTCGTCGGCGCGGAGGGCGTCGTTGTACTTCTGAACGACCCCCTGAACCGGCTTGCCGGCCTCGGCCAGCGACCAGACGTAGGTGAGCAGCAGCTCGCGCCCGGCCGCCGGGTTCTGCGCGAGCAGCTCGGGCAGCCGCTCGGCCACCTGCTCCGCCGCCCCCTCGGCGACGGCCCGATCGGCCCACAGCCCCGCGATGTCGGCGTTGGCGTCGGGCGCGAGGGCCAAGTCTTTGAGGTCATCGGTCAGGCGCCCGGACCAGCCCTCGGCGTCGAACGCCAGCGCCGCCTCGCGCAGGGTGCCGCGGGTCACGTCCGGGTCGGCGGCCAGTTCGCGGAAGCGCGCCAGCGCCGGTTCGGGGTCCCCCTGGCGGCACGCGACCTGGACCGCACGCAGCCGCACCAGCGGGCCGCTGGCGGTTTCCTGAAGGGTCCGGAGCGACCTTCCCGCGGAGGCGACGTCGCCCGCGGCGAGCTGCTCCGTGATGAGGTTCAGCCCGGCCGCCTCGAACGTCGGGTCGAGGTCGAACGCCTTCTGGAAGTCGGCCATCGCGCCGCGCCGGTCCGCCACCCCGCGCCGGGCCTCGCCGCGGTAGATGTACGCCAGCGGGTTCAGCGGCTCGAGCCGAACGAACTGCTCGCTCGCCTCCAGGCACTCGCGGGGCCGCCCGACGGTGTCGTACCACGCCGCGAGCTGGCGCCACCCGTGGACGAACTGCGGGTGCTCGGTCACCAGCTGCCGCATGACGGAAACGGCCCGCGCCCGGTCCCCGCGCCGGGCCTCGATCCACGCCGCCCGCCCCCGCAACTCGAGCGGCAGCGGCTCGGCGAACTCGGCCGGCTTGCACGCGGCCAGCGCCTCTTCGTACCGCCCGGCGAGCGCGAGCTGCTCGGCCTTGCAGTCGTGCCCCGGCACGAACCGCGGGTGCGCCCGGATGACGGCGTCCGCGGCCCGGAGCCGCTCGTTCGGCTCGGCCTCGCGCCCCTCCCGGGACTCGATCCAGAAGATCGGGGCCCACGGGTGAAACGGGCCGCCGCTCTGCCACGACTCGCGCAGCACCCGGTGCGCCCGGTCCCCCATCCCGGCCGACTGGAGCTCGTTGAGCGCCGACTGGACCGGGTACGCCGACGCGCCCGGCCCCTCGCAGATCTCGGTGAACGCGCGGGTCGCGGTGTCGGCGTCGTCGAGCCGGCACGCCAGCTGAATTTGCTTCACCGCGACCTCCGGCCCGGCCGCGTGCTCCTGCAGCACGGCCAGCGCCAGGGACGCGTCGCGGTACTCTTCGTCCGCGAGGCACGCGTCGAACAGGATCGCGGCCGCGGGCGAGTAGGTGGCGCTGATCTTCAGCGCCTCGCGGAGGTCTCCCTTGCCGCCCTCGCGGTCGCCGGTCTGGAGCTTGGCCTCGCCGCGCATGGTCCAGCCGGTCGGGTGGTGCGGCTGCAGCCGCACGAGCGCCGAGGCCGCCTCCAGGTAGTGCTCGGACTTGCCCGTCTCGTTGTACCAGTCGGCGAGCTGGTGCCAGCCCCACACGTAGGCCGGGTCGAGCTGCACCAGCGCGTCCATGCTCTTGATGGCGCCGGCGTAGTCGCCCCGGCGGGCCAGCACCCACGCCTCGCGGCCCTGGAGGATCATGGGCACGTCGTCCACGAACTGGGGCGGGCGGGCCGCCTCCAGGGCGGCGTCGAACCGCCCCATCTCGGCGAGCCGCTCGGCCTTCAGGTCGTGCGCCTCCACGTTCTTCGGCTCGAGCGCGATGGCGCGGTCGAGGGCGGCGAGCACCTCGTCGTTGAACCGCGGGTGGTGCAGCGTGCGCGCGAGCCGGAGCCACACCCGCGGGTCGCCGGCCCGGTCGCGGGCGAGCTCGCGGGTCAGCTCCGCCGGCTCGTCGGGCAGCTCCATCCGGTCGGCCCACAACTGTACCGCGTGCCAGGCCCAGTCGTACCCGGGCTCCAGCCGGACCGCGGTCTTCGCGCGGTCGAGCGCCTCGCGCGACCGCCCCTCGTCCCACAGCCGCTCCGCGAGAAACCCGTGGGCCAGCGCGTCCGTCGGGTTACGGACCGTGGCCCGCTCGAGCACCGCGATGGCGTCGTCGCGCTGGTCCGCGTCGTCGAGGGCCTCGGCCAGCTCGCGGGCCGCCAGCGACCACCCGGGCGAGACGGCGACCGCCTGGCGCAGCGCGTCGAGCCGGCCGTCGGCGTTGCCCAGAGCGTGACACACCTGGGCGAGGTCGAGCCACAGCTTCCCGAGCAGCGGGAACCGGTCGACCGCCTCGCGGGCCAGCGCGTGGGCCTCGTCCAGTCGCCCCAACCCGGTCAGCTGCTGAGCGACCGCCGACCACGCGTGCCACAGGTCCGGGCGGTCGTCGAGAATCTGTTCCAGCGTTTCGAGCAGCCGCGTGTGATCTTCGGGGTCGCTGTTGCCCTGGAACACGTGGTGCGACACGCCGACGAACGCGATCAGTCCTTCCCCTGTGTGCGGCTGGCGCCTCAGCTCGGCCTCGATGAATTCGAGCGCGTCGCGCTTCTCGCGGCGCCCTCGGGCGAGTTGCACCAGCTCGGCGATTTGCGGCTCTTGGTCGATGTTGAGCCGCAACCCAGCGCGAATCGCCTCCGCCGCCTCCGCGGTGCGGTCCGCCCGCTTGTGGACCTGTGCGAGGACCGAATGGTACCACACGTGATTCGGCTCCAGCTCGCCGGCCCGGACGGCGTGGGCGAGTGCCTCGTCCAGGCGCTTACGGTCCGCGCACACGAGGGCCCGCTGGCGCAGCGCCCACGCGTCGTCGGGGCACACGTCGAGCAGATCCCGAAGGGCTCGCTCGGCGTCGCCTTCGGGGTCGCCGCTGAGAAATTCGGCCCGGAACTTGAGCAGCGGGTAGTAGTGCGGGAACCGCTGGCACGCCTGGGTCAAGTGCGCCCGCGCCGCGCCGCGGCCGTCGGTCTCCGCGAGCAGCGCGGTGAGCGTGCGATGCGCCTCCAGCGGGAGCGGGTCGAGTTTGACAACTTCGAGGTAGTGTGCGCCCGCGGCCGCCAGGTCCGGCCGGGTGCGTGAGACTCGCGCCGCGGCCTTGTGCCACGCGCCGGCGGGCACGAGCGGCTTCGCCGCGGTCAGATCGACATCGGCATCGGCGAACCGGTCGGCGGACGCGCGGCACTCCGCACGAAACAACAAAAGCTCACCGAGCGCGAGCGCGCGCTCGCGGGCCGGCCCGGGTGTGTCCTTGCTGTCCGCCACAGCGGGAGCCGTCGCCGCGTCTTGGAGCTTCCGAATCGCTTGATCGACCGCCGCCGCGGCTTGCTGCGGTTCGTCGCGGTCGAGCAGCGCGTGGTACAGCGCGCGCGTCGCCGCCGGGACCGGCACCGCGGCCCGGCCGGCCCGCTGCTGGAACAACCGAATCGCCTCTGGAACCTGTTCGGTGGCGCGGGCCGCGCGGAAGTACGCGTCGGCGAACTGGTCCTCGCGCTCCTCGAGCGTGCAGGCGAACCGGTACAGTTCGGTGGCTTCGTCGAACCGCCGCTCCTCCCACCACTGCGACGCGAGCAGGTAGTAGCCGGCCGCGGCGGTGGGGCGCACCTGAACCGAGTGCCGCAGCAGTAGCGCCGCCTCGTACTGCCGCCGCGGATCAGGCAACAGCGCCTGCGCCAGCGTTTGGGCGACCATGGGCTCGGCCGCACGGCGCCAGCCCTCGGCCGCAAGTAACGCGTCGCGCTCGGGGAACCGGTGCAGCTCGCGCAGCACGGCCGCCTTCCCCAGCACCCAGGTCGATTCGTGCGGGTACAAGGCGAGCAGTCGATCGTACAGGGCAAGCAACTTCAGCGGGTGTGCGTCGTACCGCGCTAACGCGAGCTCACCGAAGAGCGAAAGTGTGCTCCCGGGGAACCGGTCGCGCAGCACCCGGAGAGCACCCTCCGCGGCCGCCCGGTCGTGACCCAGTAGCGGCTTCTGCACCGCGTACAGTACCTCACGCGGCTCGGCGTCCGTGAGCCCCGGGAGGCCGTCGAGCCGATTCGCCTCGTGGGCCGGGACAAGTGCGAGGCAGCGCGGGCCGAACGGCTTGAAGCGCTTCAGCAGCGATCCGGCGGGCGCGTCGACCGGGCGCCGGTCCTGGCCGTCGATCACCGAAACCGTGCCGCGCATCGCATCCGCACCAACACATAATCGCGGTTGCGAGAACCCGGCTTCGACCAGCGTGAGGAGGAACGGCACGCCGCGCCCGATCAGCGCCACGGCCGCGTCGAGTGAGAGGGTAAAATCGCACGCGACCCAGCCGGCTTCCTCGGCGCGGTCGCGTTCCGCCGCGTCCGGAAGACCGTCGACCGGAGGCGGGCTCTCGCCTCGCTCCGGCAGCGGGTGCTTCCAGAACCGCGCCAGCAGTTCGTACACGCTCGGGACCACTGGGAGGGGCGGGAAGTCGAGCGCGATTTTCGACCGAGACGGCACCGAGGAACGGGAACCGTGAGGCCCTTGCTCAAGCGAATCGCCCCCGCCTGGCACGTCGCGCACTCCGTCCGCACCCGGAGGAGCGCCACTCGCGCGTGCTTGTGTGTCGAGGCGATCGGCGAACTGGTCGTAGAACTCGTCCTTCACTTCTCGCGCGAACCGTGCCGCGGCGGCCGGATCGCCCAAAAAGTACGCGCAGTCGGCTCGCCGTGCCGACTGCCACTTGGCGAGTTCGGGCTCGAGCAGCGGCGACAGGTCCGCGTACCGGTCCAGGGTGCGCCGGGCGGCGGCGTGGTACCCGAGGTCGGTTTGCAGCGCGGCCAGTTGCGCCGCGATCAGCCCGCTCTCCAGGTTCGCATCGGCCTCGGTGAGGAACTCGAGGGCCGCACGGTCGTGCCCTTGCCGGAGCAGCAAGTGGGCGACGGACTGCACCCCCGGCCGGAACCACGGGTGCAGCTCGAGCGACCGCCGCGCCACCGCCATCGCGTCATCAAGGCGGTCGGCCAGTTCGTACACGCTCGACCGCTCGATGCACGGCCACGGCCGGTCCGGAGCGATCGCCTCGGACCGGTTCAGCAGTCGCTCCGCGCGGTCGAAGTCGCGGAGCCGCGCCACGATGAACGCGTGCAGCGCCAGCCAGTCGGCGTGCAGTTCGGGAGGTGCGTCGGACCAGTCGGGGTTGTTCCGCATGAACCGCCACGTCGAGAGCGGCCCGAACCGCTCCATGCGGTAGCGCGCGTGGTAGTAGATGGCCTCGGGGTGCGCGGGCGTAGCGCGGAACGCCGCCAGGTGCATCTGGCGCCCCAGCTTCGGCCCGCCCAACTGGATCGCGAGCCGCCCGCCGATGAGCCGGGCCGCCGTGCCGGACCACCCCCGCAGCGGCCCCCACGCGGTCGCCGCGTCGTAGGCCCGTCGGTAGTACCCTTGCGTGTACAGCTCGCGAACGCGGGTCAGGTCGGCGGGTGCGATTTCCATGCAGCGGGTCCGGAACGAATGGCGGAGCAGGGCGGGGGGCTTTCGTCCGCACCTCGGCTCCGGTCTCTTTTGTCGGGCGCAGGTTCAGCTCTTATCGGTCGCGGAACTGGCGTCCGCGAGCGGCGAAAGCTGGTTGATGATGTTCCCCATCTGGGCCAGCTTCATGCCGTAGCGGTCCAGAAACTCGGCCAGAGCGAACTCGTTGGCCAGTAGTCCGTCGTCCTCGGCGAGCCGCTCGGTCGCCTCGTTGATCATGCCGATGTACGCGCGCTCCAAGGCCGGCAGCGCGCGCTTGCACGCGCCGCCGACGCCCGGGAACTCTTCGGCCCACCGCGCGAGGAACGACTTCCAGCGCCCGTTGGGGTCTTGGCTCGCCGCTTGCGCTTTGTGCAGAGCCACGAGCTCCCGCTGTGCCGTCAGCAGTTGGCGAAGCAGGTCCGCGACCTCGGCCGAACCGGTAGCCGGGGCCGGACCGGTGAGCGGTGTCGGCATCACGTAGACCGGGCCACTCATGGGCAAGCTCGTGCGGGCTCGGGTAATGTCCTGGTGATTATACAGAGTCTTCCAAATCCGAGGTGTTCAGTCGCTTTACCGTTGATCACCAGAAAACGAGCAAGCCGCCCGGTGGGGGACCGGGCGGCTCACTTGGGGGGGATGGAAGCAAACCGGATGCGGAGGCGGTGGTTTATTGGGGGGAACCTTACCGGCCTCTGGTCGGGGTTCTGGGGGAAGAACCCTCACGACAAAAATAGTATAAGCACCCCCCGTGCCAAACCTCACGCGGCCGCGGCGTGAGGTCGCAAACCGCTTCAAATCCAAGCAAATCCACGTTCGCAAATTTGGGGTCAATGGGACCGAGTGAACAAGCTGCACGCGACTTGCAATTTCGCGCGAAGAAGATGCAATTCTTACCGGTAATCCTTACCACTCGCGGCATCCGAGAACCCGTGCATCCGGTACTTTCGCCATCCAAGGCGAGCTGCATGGGGGTAGTGAGCGGGTAGCGATTAGCCCGCAAAGGTACCAGTCGGGCGCCTACAAGTGTCCCGTCGGCGGCCCCACATGCCGCCCGCCCCGAACGGCGCTGTAACGGGGGGTACAGCGCCGTTCGGGGGCGGCGAGCCAGGAGCACAAGGTCGGCGCCCCGGCGCCAGACGACACTCATCGGACGACACCCGGCTTCGTCCGACGGTCGAATCGGCTCACGGGGCTGAGGCGAACCGCCACTCGGGCACGTACGACGGCATCACCCCGGCGGCGAACGCCTCGGCGCCGATCGAGTCGCGGAGCTTCTTGAGGGCCGCCCGGCGCACCGTCACGTAGTAGAAATCGCACTGCGCGTCGCGGACCGCGTCCCACTGCTGGTACGCCCGGTCCGTCTCCTTCATCGCCTGCTGGAACAGGTCGGACCGGTCCGCCTCCCACACCTCGCGCTCCTCCAACCCCTTACGGAACGAGCGGTTGAACCGGATCAGCTCGTTCACCGTGCGCCGGTCCGGCAGGCGGTGGCAGTCGGCGAGCGGGGGCGCGTCCGCGAGGTCGGCGTAGCGCTTGCGGAGCAGGTCCAGGTCGCTCAGGAAATCGTCGCGGGTGCCCAACAGGTACCGCTCCTCGCGCGGGTCCATGATCTCCCACTTGATCGCCGTCTGGTGAATGGCGTTGCGGACCGAAACCCAGCGCTCTTCGGACGGGGTTTGTTCGGGGGTTCCCACGGGAGCCGAAAGGAGCATTGCCGCCAAGAACAGATCAGTTGCCGACATCTTCGCACCGTTGAGATTGGCGTTTTACGCGCGCGGGGCGGCGGCCCCAACGTGCGGGGAAAATGGACCCGTTTGTGACACCCGGTGTGTCGGGTCGGGGAGGTGCGGGCGGCCGACGTGGAGAGGGGTCCGCGTGGGTTCACGGCGCGGTGGTCGGCCCGGCCTCGGCGATCCGGCTACTCGCCGCGACGCGCACCCCGATGTCCCCGCCAACAGGCGGGAGAATAAGGTGCGAGAGCTCCGCGGCATGACGCCCCGCGTAATAGCGGAAGCGTCGAAGAAATTCAATACATTTTATGTGCCGCCCGTTGCCAGATGAGTGCATCTTCTGTAAAAACTGGCGGCTCACGCCCTGAACAATCGAACGCTTGGGCGGCGAATTTGCCACCACCTTCCCGCCCGCCCGCCCGATCCGGTCCGCTCGTCTCAACTCATAAGCCGTCGCTGCCAATTTGCAGACCGACGGCGCAAAACGCCGGTGGTAGCGGTTCGTACACTGCCCGCAACAGTCCTCCCTCATGGAGCGGGCCTCATGGCGCAATCGTCCGCGGGCAAGGTGGCGCTGGTGACCGGGGCGTCGAGCGGCATCGGCTGGGAACTGGCCAAACAGCTCGCCGCGAAGGGGTACAAGGTCGGCGCGGTCGCGCGGCGGGCCGAACCGCTCGCCGACCTCGTCGCACAAATCACCGCGACCGGAGGGCAGGCGCTCGCCGTGCCCGCCGACGTCGGCGCGCGAGAGCAGGTGGAAGCGGCGTTCACTCAGGTGCGGGCGGCCCTCGGCCCGGTCGACTTCGTGATCGCAAACGCGGGCATCGGGCGCCCCACCCTCCGCGACCCCGTGAACATGGCGGACGTCGAGAGCACCTTCCGCATCAACCTGATGGGTGCGGTCTACACCCTGTCCGCGGCGCTCCCCGAGATGCTCGCGCGGAAGAGCGGACACCTGGTCGCGGTTTCGAGCTTGGCGGCGTACCGCGGGCTGCCGGCCGAGTCCGCGTACTGCGCGAGTAAGGCCGCGGTCAACGTGTACATGGACGGCCTGCGGATGCACCTGCGCGGCACCGGCGTCCGCGCCACCACCATCTGCCCGGGGTTCGTCAAAACCCCGATGACCGCGCCCAACACGTTCCACATGCCCCAGCTCATGGAGCCGGCTTACGCGGCCCGGAAGATGATCGCCGCCGTTGAGGCCGGGAAGAAGGTGTACAACTTCCCGGGGCGGTTGCACCTGATCGTCAAGCTCAGCCGCTGGCTCCCGGACGCCGTCGTCTGCTGGGCAATGGGCGATTACGACACGGAAGCCAAACAGGCCGTCGCGAACCGGCAAAAATAGCAATCGAACCGCCGGCGTGCGGCGTCTGATTGGTGAGCGCAGCCGCGCTCGTAACCCGATGGAGAAAACATGCACAACGCGCTCCTGGCGATAGCGTTCCTGGCGGTGCCGGCCCTCACGGCTGATGACAAGCAGGTGGTGCGCGAGTTACAAACGAAGGAACTGAACGTGACACCGGCCCGCGAGGGAAAGGCCGGCGAGCCGACCGAGATCAAGTCCGCGGACGACCTCGCCAAAAATGCGGTCCTCAAAGACGCGGCCGACGACGTGAAGAAGCTGGTCAATTTTGACACGGAGAAGCTGCTGGTCTTCGCGTGGGCCGGGTCCGGTCAGGACAAAATCGCGGTGACCGACGAGACCAAGGACGGCAAGACGGTCCTCACACTGACATACACCCCCGGACTGACCCGCGACCTGCGCCAGCACGTTAAACTGTTCGCCGTGCCGAAGGGCGCGGAAATCAAGAAGTAAGGGCTTCGGGTCAAAAGTCGTCAGGTCAGCAAGTCGTAAAGTCACAAATTATCATTATCACTGGATTTGCGACTTTACAACTTTCGACGATCGGACTTTTGACCCGAAGCCCTGAGCCCGCGGCCGCGGGCCGGATTGCCGCCTCTCGTCGCCGGCCCGTCTCGGTCACGAACACCACATGCGCTCAAGAGCAGGGCCGACCGTTCGTCAACGGTCGGCCCTGCTCCTTTCCTGCTACACATGGAAAAAATTCCACAGCAAGCTCAATCATGATTCAGAATTAACCGCTGCCGGTGGTTTTCGTGCCGACCTTGGGCGCGCGTCGGCCGCCTGATGTGATAGCCTTAGCCATACGATTACCCGTACAGGGATCATTTCGGGCTCCGCACCCTCGCGGCCCTGTTGGCAGCAGGGAGCGTTTACGGATTACTTCCTGTGGACGATCCCGCACTCGTTTTGCCCGATCGCCGGTTCCACCAGTTCAGCCGTGCGGTCGCAGCCGTGACCGGAGGCCTCGGGGCTGTTATTCTGGTCGGGTGGCTGGCCGCTGGGCGGGCGATGGCCGACCTGCCGGATTTTCTGGTCGTGAAGGCGAACACGGCCCTCGCGTTCGTGGCGACCGGGGGCGCGCTGTGGCTGCTGGTTCCGAGCGCGCGCAGTAAGGCCGGGAGGGCGGCCGCGGCCTTCTCCGTCCTCATCGGGCTCGTGACCCTCATCGAACACGCGTTCGGTTGCGATCTCGGCATTGATGGGTTACTCGTTCGCGCCGGGCCGGACGCGGACGGTACGATCCCCAAGCGCCTGGCGCCCGCCACCGCGGCCAACTTCGTACTGCTCGGTTCGGCCCTGCTGCTGCTCGACGCGCCGACGGTTCGGGGCTGGGTGCCCGCGCACCTGGCGGCCGTCCTCGCCGCTCTCGTCGCCCTTACCGCTTTGGCGGGACACACGTACGGCGTCGAGGCGCTCTACCGCACGGGGGCATACGCCTCGGTCTCCATCCAGACGACCGTTGCCTTCATCATCCTGGCGCTCGGTGTGTTCGCCGCCCGCCCGCGCCGGGGCGTGGTCGTTCTGTTCGCGAGCCGAACGGCCGGCGGCTTGGTCGTGCGCCGGCTGCTCCCGCTGGTGTTCGTCGCGCTGTTCACCCTCGGCGCGGTGCGACTCGCGGGGGAGCGGGCCGGCTACTACGACACCGCGTTCGGGCTGGCGCTGATGGTGGTGAGCGGCGGAACCGTGTTCGCGGTTATGGTCCTCTGGACCGGGTGGGCCGCGCACGCACTCGATCTGCGGCTCCGCGCGGCCGAGCAAGTCGCCCACGACCGGGCGGAACTGCTCCGGGCGACGCTCGCGAGCATCGGGGACGGGGTCATCACCACCGACCCGGAGGGCCGGGTCGTGTTCCTGAACGCGACCGCCCAGGCGCTCACCGGGTGGACGCAGCCCGAGGCAACGGGCCGGCCGCTGGAGCACGTGTTCGACATCGTGAACGCGGACACCCGGCAGCCGGTCGCGAACCCGGCGCGCCGGGCGCTGGCGGAGGGGACCGTCGTCGGGTTGGCGAACCACACCGTCCTGCTCGCGCGCGACGGGACCGAGCGGCCGATCGACGATTCGGCCGCGCCGATCCGCACCGTCGCGGGCGCGATCGGCGGGGCCGTCCTGGTGTTCCGGGACGTGACCGAGCGGTACGCCGCCGAAGAACAACTGCGCCAGGAGCGGGCCCTCCTGCGCACCCTCATTGACGCGCTGCCCGATGCGGTCTGGACGAAGGACGCCGGGGGCCGGTTCGTGGTCAGCAACCGGGCGCACGACGAGATGGCCAGGGCGGTGCACGAATCGGGGGCGGTGGGTAAGACGGTGTTCGATCTGCACCCGCCGGAGCTGGCCCGGCAGTACGAGGACGACGACCTCCGGGTGCTGCGCCAGGGAGAGACGGTATTCAATAAGGAAGAGCGGGTGCGCCACCCGCGGGGCGGGGAGCGGTGGCACCTGACCACCAAGGCGCCCCTGCGCGACCGCGCCGGCAACGTCACCGGCCTGGTCGGCGTCAGCCGCAACATTCAGGCGCGCAAGGAGGCCGAGGAGGCGCTGCGGGCGAGCGAGGCCATCTTCCGCGGCGCGTTCGAGGACACGAACCTCGCGATGGGCATCGCCGACCTCGAGCACCGGTTCATCCGGGTCAACGCGGCCCTCGCCCGGCTGCTCGGGTACACGCGCGAGGAGCTGCTGGCGCGGTCCGTGTTCGACGTCGTGCACCCGGACGACCGGGACGAGAGCCGCGCCCGTCGGGAATGGCTCCGGGGCGGCGCGATCCACTTCGTGCAGGAAAAGCGGTACGTCCGCCGCGACGGCCGCGTCCTGTGGTGCGTCACCAACGTGTCCCTCGTCCGCGATGCCGACGGCCGGCCGCAACTGTACGTCGGGCAGATGCAGGACGTGACCGCGCAGAAGCAGGCCGAGAGCGAGCTGCGGGCCAGCGAGGGGCGGTTCCAGGCGTTCTTCGACACGACCACGGTCGCGATGGTCGAGACCTCGCCGGACGCACACTACCTTCGGGGGAACGCCGCGTTCTTCCGGATGTTCGGCTACGCCCCCGAGGACCTTCCGGCCCTGACCATCGCCGACGTTCTGTTCCCCGAGGACCGGGAGGCGGCCCTCGCCCAGTACGCCCGGACCGCGCGGGGCGAGGTGCCGTCCTACGCGGCCGACCGCCGCTACCGGCGGAAGGACGGTTCGGTGCTGTGGGGGCAGGTGAGTGTGGTCGCCGCCCGCGACGAGAAGGGCACGCCGAATCTGGTGACGGCCGTGATCGTCGACATGACGGAGCGGAAGAAGCTGGAGGAGCAGTTCCAACAGGCGCAAAAGATGGAAGCGGTGGGGCGCCTGGCGGGCGGGGTGGCGCACGACTTCAACAACCTGCTCACCATCATCAACGGGTACGGGCAGATCCTCCTCGAGCAGCTCACGATCGGGGGGCCGGCCCGCGACATGGTGCAGCAGATGACCGCCGCCGGCGAGCGGGCCGCGGGGCTGACGGCGCAGCTGCTGGCGTTCAGCCGCAAGGCCATCGTCGCCCCCAAGGTGATCGACCTGAACGAGGTGGTGACCCAGGCCGCCAGCCTGTTGCGGCGGCTGATCGGCGAGGACATCATCCTCACAACCGCCCTGGCGAACGACCTGAGCCGGGTGACGGCGGACCCGACGCAAGTGGAACAGGTCCTCCTGAACCTGGCGGTGAACGCGAAGGACGCGATGCCCCGCGGCGGGCGGCTGACCATCGAGACGCGGAACGTGCGGCTCAACCGGGAGATGCCGGCGTGGCCCGACTGCCCCCCGGGCGACTACGTCCAGTTGGCCGTTTCGGACACGGGCGTGGGGATGACGGAGGAGGTGAAGGCCCGGCTGTTCGAGCCGTTCTTCACGACGAAGGAAGTCGGCAAGGGAACCGGGCTGGGGCTGGCGGTGGTACACGGCGCGGTCAAACAGAGCGGCGGCCGGGTGGACGTGTACAGCGAACTCGGCGTCGGCACCACCTTCAAGATCCTGTTGCCGGCCAGCGGCGACCCGCCCAGCCGCGAGCCCGTGGTGCGGTTCGCCCCGCGGGGCACCGAGACGGTGCTGCTGGTCGAGGACGAGGACGGGGTGCGCCAGTTCTCCCGGCTCGCACTGGAGACGCAGGGGTACACCGTCCTGGAAGCGGCGAACGGGTTCGACGCGCTGGCGGCGGCCGACGCGCACGCCGGGCCGATTCACCTGCTGCTGACGGACGTGGTGATGCCCCGAATGAGCGGCCGGGAGGTGTCCGAAGCGGTCCGCGCGCGGTACGAGGGGGTGAAGGTGCTGTACGTCAGCGGGTACACCGACGACGCCGTGGTGCGGCACGGCATCGTCGAAGCGACCGACGCGTTCTTGCAAAAACCGTTCACGCCTTGGTCACTGGCCCGGAAGATCCGAACCGTGCTCGATGCGAGTTCATGATTTACGGTTCGGTCGTCGGTGCCTGTTTTGGCTGCCGCCGTTGCGGCGCATACGCTTCGCATCCACGTGCCCGGTAGTCGTGTCACATTTGCCGTTCCCACACGGGAGACAGTCGTTTCAAGTTGGTGCAGCGTATCCGTGCGTTGGCCGTTGAGTGTGGTCCGCTCACTCCGTGAGCGGTCGCTCGTGGTGTCGGGTGCGCGTGGCGCACAACGCCGGGGCCGGCAAGCCCGCGGAGCGAATCGGATGCGCGGAGCGACCGCTCACGGAGTGAGCGGACCACACTCAACGGCCAGAATCGCGCTGCGCGAGATTGAAACGGCTGAGAGGGTGTTGAGGGGCAATTCGCTCACCGCTGTTGCCCGAACGCGCACCCGTTGAACACGCCCGGTCGCACGAGGGGGCGACCGGGCGTGTTCAACGGGTGCGCGCGATACAATGGGCGTACATCCCGCTCGCCGAGGACCGCCAGTGCCCGCCCCCGATCGCATGCTGACGCACCTGCGCCAGGCCCTCGCGCTGGTCCGCGCGACCCCGGGCCGCCGCGGGCACACGGTGAGCCTGGAGAACTGCACCGACGTGCTGGTTGCCGGCGACCTGCACGGGCACGTCGGGCACTTTCAAGCGCTGCTCAAACTCGCCGACCTCGCGGCTCACCCGACCCGGCACTTCGTGCTCCAGGAGGTGATTCACGGGAAGTTCCGCTACCCGAAGGGCGGGGACAAGTCGCACCAGCTCGTCGATCTGTTCTGCGCGCTCAAGGGGCAGTTCCCCAAACAGGTCCACTACCTACCGGGGAATCACGAACTGGCGCAGTGGACGAACCGGCCCGTAATGAAGGCCGACGAGAACCAGAACCGGCGGTTCGAGGAGGGGGTGACGGAGGCCTACGGCCCGGCGTTCGGCCCGCAGATCTACGCGGCCTACCTGGACCTGTTCCGGGCGCTGCCGGTCGCGCTCCGCACCCCCAGCGGGGTGCTGATCACGCACAGCCTCCCGGCGGCGCGGTTCCTTCCGGTGTTCGACCCGGCGCGTCTGGAGACCGAGGCCTACCGAGACGAAGACCTGCAGGCCGGCGGGGCGGTCCATAGTCTGCTGTGGGGCCGCGACACCAGCGCCGACGCGGCGGCCAACTTCCTCCGCAAGATGGGGTGCGACCTGCTGGTGAGCGGGCACATCGCCAGCGAGGACGGGTTCCTGGTGCCCAACGACCGGCAGGTGATCGTCGACTGCGCCGAATCGCCCGCGGGGTTCGTGCTGTTCCCCGCCGATCGCGTTCTGACGCACGCCGAACTGGTCGCGTGCGTCAGAACGCTGTGAGCCCGCGAGTGCCGCGGTGCCGATTGATAAGTCGCTGCGGAGCTGCGAGGTGGGGTTCTACTTTCGCTGCACCGCAGGCCGGCGCAACGACGAGGCCAGCGCCGGAGCGCCGGCCCGTGCGACAGCAGATGTTACGGCTTGGCCGGCTTCGGCGCGATCGATGGGACTACCTTGAGTTCGATTACGTCCTGAGCTTTTGTTTCGGTTCCGGCGAGTGCCCGGGCAACCGCGACCCACACCGTCTTACGGTCCGCGGCGGCGCCGACGGCGGCCTTGGCCAACTTCTTCTCCGCGTCGGTCGGGAGCCGGCTCTGGGTCGCCAGTGTGACCGCCTCCAGTAGCGCGTCGTCTGACTTTTGAGCGGCGATCAGCTCCCCGACCAGCTTCTCGAGCTTGTCGGACTTCAGTTGGGACGTGACGACCACTTTCGTGCCCTGAACCGTGACCGGCGGCGCGGGCGGGGCCGGCGGCTTCGGCGGCGTGGCCACACCGGTGACCGTAACCGTCGGCGGCTTCGGCGGCGCGGGCGGCTTCGGGGCGTTCGGCGGAAGCGGCACGACGAACGGCTGCACCTTGAGATCGAGGGTGGACTTGCCTTCCACGACCTTGGGCGTCACGAAGTAGAAGAAGTCGGCCTCTTTCGCTGCGAGCGGGGCGCCGGGCGCGAGCATCTTCTTCTTCCACTCGTCGCCGAGCTTCTTCGCAACGGCGGGCTCTTTCAGCAGCGTGTCGAGTAGCTTCTCGCGCTTCTTCGGGTCCTTGTCCTCGGTGAAGTACTTCAGCTCCAGCGCGGTCGGGGCGGTCCCGCGGGCGTCGGTCAGAACGCGCTTGAGGAACTCCGCGTCGGACCCGGGCGCGACGTTCACGACCGCTCGGAACTTGACGGTCTGGTTGGTTTGCTGGTTCTTATCGTCCGGAGTCGTACCCCACACCGTGAACACATCTTCGACGCGGTACTCGGCCGCCGCTTCCGGCTTCGCGTCGTCCGACCGCACCCGCCGCAGAACGACCGTCTTCTTCGTTCCGTCGGCCGGGGGTTGGGGCTTGGCGGCGCCGGGTTCGCTGCTCTTGACGTCGTAGACGACCCCTTGAACCGTCGGGGCGATGGTCACATCGGTGGTGATCTCGTCCTGCAGAACGTCTGTCGTGATCGCCAGATCAGGTGCGGACAGTTCGATCGTGTCGGCGAACTTCGCCACCATGTTCGGGTCGATGAGCGACACGGACCGGCCGTCGGCGGAGAGCTTCGCGCGGAGCACCCGCACCCGCTCGACCGGCACGCCGAGCTTTTTCGCGGCCGCGACCCGCCGCTCCTCGTCGTCGGTGATCCACTCGATCACCTTGGCCCGCTTCCCCGCGTCCGGGTCGGACACGAAGAACCAGGTCTCGACGGGCGTCGGCACCGTGCCCCGCACATCGAGGCTGAGCCGGCGCAGGAACAAGGCGTCGTCCGGCACGGGGTCCGCTTGCACCCGCTCCTTGAGCCGGACCGTGCCGGCGTGCCCGTCCGGTGCCGGTGTGGTCGCGGTGACCGTGACTGTAGCCGTCCCCTCGCCGGCCGCCGCGGGGACGAGCCCCACGCCGAGCCCGGTCGTGAGCGCCAGTGCGACGGCGGCGACCACCGTGACCGCCTTCAGTTTGGCGAGCATCATCATTTGCATCACCCCTTCGGATAGTTGAACGGCTTGCGCGGACACAGCCGCCCCGACGGCCCCGCCCGCCGCCACCGCCTCGGCCGCCCGGGCGACGCCCGCGGCCAGCGCGTGCGGCACCGCGGACGCACTGGCGTGCGTGACGAGCAGCCCGGCGAGCGCGCCGCCGGACAGCGTAACGCCCCGGCGGGTGAGCCGGGCCGCGAGCGAGCGGCGGGCCGCCGCCAGGCGCGTCGCGAGCGTCGCTGGCGGCACCCCGAGCTGCCGGGCCACCTCGCGCTGGGGGCGCCCCTCGAGGTCGCACAGCACCACCGCGGTCCGGAGCTTTTCCGGCAGCCGGGCGAGTTCCTCGTCGATGACGGGTTGAACGTCGCCCCACGCGAGCGCGGCGGGCGGTGCGGGCGGTTCGGGCATGACATCTACCTGCTTTTCGCGGGACCGGCGGCGAGCCAGAACCATTCGGGCCTTGAGCGCCGTGCGGTACGCGATCCCGTACAGGTACGCGCCGACCCGCTCCCGGGGCCGCACGCCGGCCGCGCGCCGGGCGAGCACCAGGAACACCGCCTGGAACGCGTCGTCTGCGGTAGCGTGATCGGGGATCAGCCGCCGGCACACCCCGAGCACCATCGGCCCGTGCCGGCGCACCAGCTCCGCGAATGCGTCCCCGCTGGCCGACGCGACGAACGCGGTGAGCAACTCGCCGTCGGTGCGCGCGGCCGTCTGGCGGCCCAGTACGACCCGCCGGAGGGTCGGCATCAGGCGATCGGCGTGTCTGGTCGGCATGGGAAACCTGTCGGGGAAGTTCGGGGTTTCGCGTCCCAAGTTGAGGACGGGGCGTCGTGCCTTCGCTCGAACTCGGACCGTGGAACCCGGAACGCTTCCTGTGTCCGCTACCGTGTCTTGCCCGCGACCGCGGGCGCGCTCGGAAAAATTTTCCGGCGCCGAAGGATCTGGTGCATCATAGCCGGCGGGGCCGGGGCTTTTCGATTACGGCGTCCGATCCGGTCGCGCCTCGTAAAGGCCCTTTACGCGAGCCGGTGAGCGGCGGTTAAGAACCGGGAGAACCCGGCACCGGTCGCGGTTATACTGATCCCAGCCGTTTCCCGTTCCGTGCTCCAAGTTCCGAGCCGGGAACCGGCCCGGATTGGGCCGCCGGGCGCGACAGGTCCGGCGCCGGAGCCGACATCAACCCGTGGTACCTGCGGACGGGGCGTCATGAATTCCGTGAAAAGTAGCGCGCTGGTGCTCGCCCTGGCGGCCCCCTTCGCGCTCTACGCGGCCTGGCAGATCCACAGCGCAACGCGGCTCGACGCGTTGGGACCGGTTCCCCCTCCGGCGCCCGACCCGCCCCGGGACCAGCCGACGACCGCCGCGAGGGCCGCGACCGCCGCGGCCGAGACCCGCAAGGCGATCGGGGTGACGTGGCGGTACCGCGCGCCCGACGCGGCCGACCGGTCCACAGACCCGGACGCGGACGCGGTCGTGAAGGCCGCAGGGGCGCGGGCCGCGGACCTCACGGACCTCGACACGTTTCTGTCCGGAATCGAGAAGCCGGCGTTCGTCGGCAAGTTGAAGGACAAGTACACAACCTGGGCGGGCGACCAGACCGCCGCTCGGCGGGCGGAAGGCGCCGTGCGGGCGTGGCTCCTGAAGCCGCCGCCGGTCGAGTCCGCTGCGGACGCGGACCGGGCCGTAGCGGACGCCACGCAACTGATCGACGAGTACGCGCAGCGGTCACGGTTCGCGAACAAGGCGCGGGCAACGGTGTGGCGACTCGAGGCGCGGCTGAAGGTCGTGGACCGGCTCGCCGCGCTGGCGGACCGCGAGTACGCCAGCGCAACCAAGGCGAAGCTGCCGTTGGACCGCGACACCAATGTGGGTAAAACCGCACTGGACGCGCTCCGCGGGCTCAACAGGCACTTCGCCGAACTCGGTGACGAGTTGCGCCGGTCGGACGCGGAGAAGGTCGCGCTGGCTCCGGAGCTGCGAACGAGCATTGAGGGGCGGGGCGCCGGAGCCGACGAGTACACGGCCCGCGAGGAGCTGCTCGCGCTGTTCGCGCAGGAGGACCTGTTCGACAACCCGACCAACGCCGAGCCGTGGCTGAAGAAGGTTCACGAGCGGTACGCGCGGACGAGGAGCGCCGCCGCCCGCAAGCTGATCCGCGACAAGGTCCAGGAGTTCGCCGACGCGTTCATCCCGCCGGTCGCCCGGCTCGATGACAAGGTGCTCGTGAAAGGGGCCGAGACGCCCCGCAAAGAGGTCGTCATTAAGTACGAGGCGGGCAACGGGGAGTACAAGCAGGCCCCGCTGTCGGACGAGGTCGCCGGCCTGACCGAGTTCAACTTCGCGAAGCGCCACCCGGGCGACAACACGCTTGTCGTGGCGCAGGGGGCCGAGGAGGTGCCCGGAGCGCTCAAACCCACGGCGGTGAGCCGGGCGGCCGTGGGGTACAACGCCGCGCGCGAGCAGGTGTCCCAACGGGCGGCCCCGCGTTGGACGGCAGAATCGGTCGCGGCTCTAAAAAAGGCGTGCGAACCGCAAATGGAGTTGGTAGACCAGTTGAGAACGCCCGAGCAAAAGGGGGCCGGCAAGGCCCCCCGGATCGCGACCCGGGTGCTCGGGCTGTCGGCGGGCGTGGCCGCGCATAAAGAGCTGTTCGAGTCGGCCCCGTAGCGGCGGCGGACCCATTTCCCCGACTGGGACGGACATGAGCCTGCTGGCGACCTGGAAGAAAGTGCTGCTGTTCGGCGCGTTCGGGGCGGTCGGCGCCCTGGCCGGCTGGCTCGTCGGCGAGCCGCTCCTGGCCGCGGGCGGCTACGCGGCGAAATCGGCCGGCGCCGGACCCGGGGCCACGCTCGTCACCAAACCCACCGCCCCGTCCGGCAACCCGCCGCTACCCGACGACTTCCGGCGCCGCGTCGAGCAGGCGAAGGGGAGCACCGGGGACGTTCAGATCACCCTCATCTGGGACGACGCGAACGACCTCGATTTGCACTGCGTCGACCCGAGCGGGTACGAAATTTGGTACAAGCAGAAGGCGTCCCCGACCCGCGGCCGCCTGGATGTGGACCGCAACGCCGGGTGTCAGTCCATCGACCCTCAGCCGGTGGAGAACATCTTCTGGCCGGAGGGCGGCGCCCCGCAAGGGGATTACACCATCTACGTCAACTTCTTCCAGCGCTGCACGGGCGGCCCGGACCGGAGCGACTACCGGGTCAACATCCTGGCCAACGGCGAGCGGAAAGAGATCAAGAACAGCCTCACGAAGCTCCCGGGCGGCGGGCCGGGGCCAAAACAGGTGGTCCACCGGTTCAAAGTTGAGCCGCGCCTGGAGCTGTACACCCCGAACGACTTCGACCTTCAGCCGGGGCAAACGGTCAAGGTGCCCGTGACGGTCCGACGCGCCTACCACAACGGTCCGGTTGAGGTGCGACTGGAGAACCTACCGGACGGGGTCACCGCCGGCCGGCTCACGATCCCGGAAGGGAAGGACGACGGCGAACTCGAACTCGTTGCGAGCGACGCCTCGAAAGAGGGGGCGCGAGCGATCCAGTTCGTAGCCACGGGCGGCGCCCTGGTCAGCACCAAGAGCGTGAAGCTCACCGTCCCGAAGGCGTCCGGGGAGCTGTCGGCGTGGGGGATCGCGTCGACCGGCCTCTGGACCGCGCTCGTGGCGACGGGTCTGTGCCTCGCCCTGCTCGCCGGGCAGAACCGGCACCTCGGGAAGAAGCCGTTCGCGCCGGGGCGCGTGCCGCTCGCCCTGGTGGTCGCCGGCGCCGGCGCGGCCGGGCTCGTGTCCGGGGGCGTCGGGCAGGTGCTCTACACCCTCTTGCTCGGCCTCGGGGGCGCGAAGCTCGGGTTCGTCGTCGGGTGGGTGCTGCTCGGCGGCCTGCTCGGGCGCGGGGTGAGCCTTTTCATTCCCAACCTCGACGGCAATAAGGCGACCGGCGCGGGCCTCAGCGGCGGGCTGCTCGGCGCGGTCGCGTTCCTGGTCGCGTCCGGAGCGGGCGACTGGGCCGGGCGGTTGGGCGGGGCGGCGCTGCTCGGGTTCTGCATCGGGCTGATGGTCGCGGTCGTCGAGGCCGCGTTCCGCAGCGCGTGGCTGGAGGTGCGGTTCGGCGAGCGCGAGGCGATCACCGTCAACCTCGGCGCGGAGCCGGTGAAGGTCGGCGGCGACGCGCGGGCGTGTACCGTCTGGGCGCGGGGGGCGGCCGATGTCGCCTTCCGGTACTGGATTCGTGACGGGAAGGTGTTCTGCGAGGACGTGCCCGCGCGCCGCGAGGCCCCCGTGAGTGCGGGGGACACCCGCCTCGCGGGCGCCGTAACCGTCGTCGTGCGCACCAGCGCCGCGGCGGTGACCGCGCCCGTCGCCGCGCCGATCGCGCCGGCCCCGCCGCCGGTTCCGGTCCCCCCTCCGATTGCCGCGCCACCTACGCCCGCGCCTCCCGCGCCCCCTGCAGCCGGCGACTACGACGACGGCCTGCCGATGCCGCTGGTGCCCCCGGCGCCGGCGCGCCGCCCGGTCGCTTCGATCCTCGACCTGGACGACCCGCGACCGGCACCGCCGAAGCCCGTGGCGCCGCCACCCCCGGCGGCGAAACCGCCGGGACCGGTCGCGGGTCCGAAACCGCCGGTGCCGGCCCCGCCGCGCCCGCCCGTTCCGACCGTCGCCAAGCCGCCGGCGATCGCCGCCAAGGACGGCGGCGCGGACGCGTGCCCGACCTGCCGGCGCAAGATCCCCGGCGCCCCGGGCGCGCGGTACTGCATGGTGTGCGACAAGACCTTTTGAAACGCTGCCCCGAAGCCGACCCGACCTCTGCCACAGATAAGGAGCCCCGCCAGTGCCCTACGACATGCAGATCGACCGCTCCAACCCCGGGTGCATCGTGTTCCTGGTGGACCTGTCCAACTCGATGCTCGACGGCATCGCGGGGACGCAGCGGGCCAAGATGGACACGGTCTCGACCGCGATCAACCGGTTCTTCCAGGAGCTGATCACGAGCTGCGAGAAGGGCGAGGAGAAGCCCCGCAACTACTTCGACGTGGGGCTCATCGGGTACACCACCGACGCCAACGGGGTCGCGATCGTCCGCCCGCTGTTCCAGCTCGGGCTGGCCGGCCGGGACCTCGTGAGCATCAGCGAGCTGTACGACCACCCGCTGGAGATCGAGCAGCGCCGCAAGAAGGAGTTCGTGGACGACGGCGCCGGCGGGCTGACCGAGGTGGAGCGGCAGATCGCGTTCCCGGTGTGGTTCCGCTCGCCGGCCCCGACGGAGATGTTCGGCACCCCGATGTGCACGGCGCTGGGGTACGGCAAGCAGGTGCTCCAGGCGTGGATCGACGCGCACCCGAACAGCTTCCCGCCGATGGTCATCAACCTGACCGACGGCGAGTCGACCGACGGGATCCCGGTCCCGTTCGCCGAGGACCTCAAGGCGCTGGCCACCGCCGACGGGAGCGTGCTGCTGTTCAACTGCCACCTGTCGGGCCGCGACGCGCAGCCGGTGTTCCTCCCCTCCACCGAGTCGGCCCTGCCGGACGAGTACGCCCGCGACCTGTTCGGCATGTCCAGCCCGCTGCCGGACAAGCTGCGGCACATGGCGGAGGTGAAGGGGATCTCGGCCCCGCTCGGGTGCAAGGCGATGGCGTTCAACGCCGACGCGGTGAGCCTGCTGAAGCTGCTTAACGTGGGCACGCAGGTGGTCGCGGCGGCCACCCTGCCCCCGCACCTGCGGTGAGCGCACGTTTCAAGTTCCAGGTTCCGAGTTCCACGCCCGACGGTCGGGAGCCTGGTTTCGTGCCCCTAACTTGGAACCCGCCACTTGGAACATGAAACTACAGCGGAGCCGCCGCCCGGGTGCCTCGTGCTGCTCCTGCGGCTCTCGGGCGGGATGACCCGCGACGTGGTCACCCCCCGGGGCGAGGCGCCGGCGGTCGAGGCGGCGCGGCTCCTCGCGGACGACCTCATCGAAGGGCTGGTGAACACGGCCGCGGCCGGGTACGCGGTCGGCGCGCTCGACGTCGCCGTGCTCGGCTACCGCGCGCCCGACCAGGAGGGCCAGCAGCTCCTCTCGCTGCTCCCCGACGGCGACCCCAAGCCGCGGTTCGTGCCGCTCGCGCACGTCGCCGGGGCGCCGGCGGTCCCGCGCGACGGGGACGGGCTCCCGCGGAAGTGGGCCGTGCTCCCCGCCTGCGCCGGCGAGCCGTCCGCCGGCGCGGCCCTCGCGGGCGTTTACCAGATGGTGTCCGTGTGGCTCACCGGGCGCTACGCGAGCCGCCCGCCGGTCGTCATCCACTGCGCCGGCGCCGGCGACCACGACGACAGCTACTTTACTACCGCGCGGTCGCTGAACCTGCTCGGCACGGCCCACGGGCCGACGCGCCTGCTGCACTACACCTTCGCCCCGCAGCCCGCGGCCCCCGCCGACTCCCGGCTCGCGGACGTGTCGGCGGCGCTCGCGGCGCGCCGCGGCGCGTTCGTCAACGAGTGGGACCTCGCCGACCCGTGGGACGCGATCTTCGCGTGCGCGCCCCAGGAGGACGCGACCGCCTGGGCCGACGCCGGGGCCGGGCTGTCCGGCGTGTGCGCCATGTGGGCGCAAAAGATGGGCAACACCCCCGAACAGTGGGAGGACGCCTACGCGCTGGACGAGGGCCGCGGCGCCGCGGCCGTTGCCGACGGGGCCAGCAGCGGCATCTACTGCAGCATCTGGGCGCAGCAGCTCTGCCGGCGGCTTCTGGCGGACCGCCCGGACGTTCGGGACCCCGCGGCTCTGAACAAATGGGTCGCCGGGTTGCGCGCGGAGTGGCGCGCGGCGATCAACTACGACGGGCTGAACTGGTCGAAGCAGGCCAAGGTCGATCAGGTCGGCGCCGCCGCGACCCTTCTGGGGCTGGAAGTCGGCCCCGCGGATGCGACCGGCGGGCGCCCGTGGCGCGCGTGCGCGGTCGGCGACGCGAGCCTGTTCTGGGTGCGCCGGGGCGAGCTGCTGGCGACGTTCCCGGTGGTCGCGGCGGACCAGTTCGGGTCGGCGCCGCTGCTGGTGCGGTCGAGCCCGGGGTACCGCACGGCCGCGCTCGCGGCCGCCGGGACGTGCGAGCCGGGCGACCGGTTCGTGCTCGCGACGGACGCCGTGGCGGCCCGGCTGTTCAAAAGCGCCGCGACCGAACTCGGCGTCGACTGGGAGCGGCTCGAGGGCCTCGCGGAAGCCGACTGGCGCGCGGAACTGGACGTGCTCCGGCGCGGCAACGACATGGTCAACGACGATTGCACGCTGGTCGTTCTGCGCGTCACCGACCCGGCGCGCGAGGGGCCTGAGCCCCCCGAAGTAGTCGGAGAGGTTTTCGCGCGCGAAGACGTACCCGCGCGCGAGCCGCTCGCAGAGGCGTTCGCGGTCGAAGATGTGCCGGCGAACGAGGGGCTCACGCTCGAAGAGGCGCTCGCCCTCGAGCCGCTCGCGGTCGAAGAGGCGGCCGCGAGCGAGCCGCCGGCGCGCGAGCCCGGGGGGGAGCCACAAGAGCGCTCGGGACCCGGCGGCTCGGGCGCGCCGCCGAACGAACCCGTTGCGGTCGGCGGCGGCGACGTGGTGATCGATCTGCCCTGCGACCCGCCACCGGCGCCGCCCGCGGACGGCGCACCGGCGCGAACGGCCTCCGGCGACTGACCTGCGCGAGGAACCCCATGCCCCCGCTCCGTTCGTTCGCACTCGCGGCCCTCGTCGCGCTCGCGCCGGGTGCCGTCGCCCGGGACGCGGCCGAGGTCCAGAAGCGGCTCGCGACCGGGTCCGACGCGCAAAAGCGGCTCCGCGTGGACGCCCTCACCGTTGCCGACGGCCGGGCGAAACTCACCGGAGCGTTCCTCGACGTTCCGGCCGCCCGGGAGGGCGCCCCGACCGCGTTCGCGACCGCGCAGGAAGAGACCGCCAAGCTCGTTCGCGAGGTGCTCAAGAGCGCGAACCTCGTTCTCGACTGGTCCGGGGTGCAAAAGGTCGAAGAAAAGGATCACCCGCACGTCGTGCTCCAGGCCGCGGCCAACGCGGCGGGGTCGAAGGGCGACGCGCCCGCGGACCGGGTTCTGTTCGCGTCGAGCCGGTTCGGCCCCGACGGTGCGGTGGTGCTTTCTGGCCGCCGTGGCAAGGACGAAGCCGTTGCGAAATGGGTAGCAGGCGCCATTTCTGAACGCCTCGCGAAGAGCCCCGCCGTGAAACTCGTCGGCGAGAAGCCGCTCGTCGTTGACGGTTTGAAGGCGGTCGAATGGAAGCTCACTCCGGCGGACGTTCAGAAACTGCTCGCGACCTCAACTGACGCCGCCACGCGCCGGCTCCGTGCGGACCGCGTGTGCCTCGCGTTCGACGCCCAAAATCCCGACCCGGCCGCGCGTTACACCGTACTCCACCTCAGGTTTTCTGGAGTACGGCTCAGCGAGGACGCCGTCCGCACCGGCCCCATCTCCGACGCATGCCGCAAGCAATGGCCCGAACTGTTCGTCGGCGCGCCGCGGGTGCTGATCGATCTCAAGCCCCTGCTGGGGCCGGGGGTTCCGGAGCTGGCGCAGAAGCTGCAAACCGCGGTCGCGGCCAGACCGCCCCTCGACGGCGTGCGCATCGACCCGGGGGCGGAGTTCGATTCCGAGGGGCGTTTGGTGCTTGTGGGCGCTCAACCGGGGCTGACGGTCGCGGGTGAGAAGGAGCTGACGACCACGTTCCAGGCCGTGTTGAAGGAACTCGCCGGCAAAGGGGGCGCGGCGTCCGGGCGGTACCAGCGCCTTGCAGAAGGCGCCATATCGGTCAAGCGGATGAAGGTCGTCGCGACGAAAAAGGTGCTCGCCGAGCTGCGCGAGTGGGCCGACAAGACGACGGACGACGCCCGCGTCTCGCGAGTCCACTTCGGGGCCGACGGGGCGCTCACGCTCGACGCCAAAACCGTGACGAAAAGTGACGGCGAGAAGGTGTGGCGGAAGTTCAAGGAACTGACCGATCGGCACCTCGCCCCGGATGGTTCCCAAGAGAACGGGCGTTCGTTCGGCGCGGTGGCGGAGCCGAAGGGGGACCCGCCCACGTTCGGCGCGAGCCTGACCGCTCACCTGCGCAAAGAGATGGCCGCCGACCAAAAGAAATGGAACGGCGTGCTCATCGAGCGCGGGCTCTTTGACGCCGACAACCGGTACACGTTACGGGGAGTGGCCGACAGCGCGAAGCAAAACGACGAACTCGCGAAGCTGCTCGGTGCGATCCAGGCTGACCCCAGGTGGGCCGAATTCTTCGCGGTCGCGCCCAACAAACCGGCGCTCGACGTGCTTCCGCTCAGCGACCTGCTCGATCGGGTGAAGCGAGTGACGCCAGCGTACCCGGAGTTCGACGGGGTGCGGATCGAGGCCGCGCGGTACGACGCGGATGTGAACCTCATTTTCGATGCGACCGCCGCCGGGGCGGTTGGCGCCGCGCCGGCGGAACTGCTGGCGAAACTGATCCGCGACCACGAGGGCTACAGGCGCCGCGTGCCCGCCGGTAAGCCGGTCAAGATCGTGCGCACCGGCGGCCCGGCCGCAGCGGGCCGCGACGGATTTAGCTTGGCCACCGGGGCCCAACTGGTGGAACAGGGCGACGACAAGAAGGTCCGGGCGTGGCTCGACGACGCCCTGCTGAACCACGCGAACGAGTCGGGGTTGTGGTACCTGAGCGCGTACCACAACCATCTGAAGGGCGAGGCGGAACTGGTGCGCCGCGACCTGCGCCGGGTGATCGAACTGGAGGGCGGCCCGGGGGCGAATGAGGGGACCCAGCGGAAGCGCCGGTACGAGGCGGCGAAGAACCTTCAGGGCAAAGCCCGTAACGAACTGGACGCGCTGTGGGTGGAGTATCAGCGTGAGGTCAAAAACGGTGCCAAGCGAATCACGCTGACGGCGGATAAATGAGCCGAAGGCGCGCGGTCGGTCGCGATATGGCTGCTCGCCCCGGTTGGTGGTACCTACGAAGGGCGATCGCCGGTCGGGAGGGAACGCCATCCGGGATCCGGTCGTTTCAAGCTGTTGGTTGTGCGCCACCCGCCTGCTGATGCAGGCGGTTCGACAAGCCACGTTACACCCGCCTGCGTCAGCAGGCGGGTGTAACGTGTTGGGCTCCGCGAGTGATCTCATCTCGGCGGCCGTCAACTTGAAACGACTGGAATCAGTTCAGCCCCGCGGCGCGTTTCCGCCAGCGCACGAGCGGCGCGCCCGCGGCCTTCGCGTCGAGGGCGTTCCACGCGGTCTGCGCCTCCGCGAGCACATCCGCCGGCTTCGCACCCGAACCGAGCTTCCGCAGCGCGGCCGCCGCGTCGCGGGTGAGGGCCTCACGGTCCGGGCCACGCAGACCGAGCGTCGGGTTCTTGACCGCCTCGGCCAGGTACCCCCGCAGCGTGTCTTGCAGGGCCTGCGACCGGGCCGGGTCGAACCCGTACCCGAGCCACAGCGGGAACTGGTCCGGGCTGAGGTCCGCGGGGCGCAGGGGGCCGGCGCCCAGGCCCGGGGTGCTGATCAGTTCCGCCGTTCGGGCCGGGCCGGCCAACTCCGCGAGCAGCTCGAACGCCAGTTCGGGACGCGGGCAGCGTGCCCGGACCACCCCCAGCCGCCCCCCCGCGAAGTACGGAACGTAGTTCACCACCTGCTTCTCGGCCGGGGGGGCGCCCGGCTCGAGGGGCCGTTGCGCGCCCGGTACGGGGGCGATCCCGAACCGCGCCGGTACCGTGCCGTTCTCGCGCGGCAGTTTCGCGAGCTGGTCGAGCGAAACGATCGCCAGCACCGCCTTGCCGGCCGTCAGCGCGGCGACCGGGTCATCGGACGCGCCGGGCGGAACGGCGCCGGCCGCCGCGAGCCCCGCCAGCCACCGCGCCGATTCCGCGAACCCCCGCGCCAGCAGCCGCGGCTTGCCGGTCCGGATCTCGAAGTGGAACGCGAGCAACTCCTCGTCCTTGACCCGCTCGCTCAGGTCCTTGTCGCTCAGGGTCGGGCGGTCGAAGGAACTCGCGACGCGGGAGAACAGGTCGAACAGGGCGGTCGGGTCGGCCGGCAGCGGGGGCACGCTCGGCCCCTTGTCGCGGGCCGCGAAGAACGCGGCCACGTCCGCGTACTGGTCCCAGGTGGCCGGGGCGGCGAGCGGCCCCTTCCCGCGCTTGGCGAACTCCGCGGCGGCGGCCGGATCGGCGAACCGGTCGGCCCGGTACACCAGCAGCACCCCGTCGCCGGTGAGCGGGATCGCCTGGGTCTGATCGCCCCACGCCGCGAGCCGCTCCGCGTACGGCGGCAGCATCTCCGAAACCAGCCCGCGCCACTTCAGCGGCAGCGGCGCGAGGTGCCCGGGTTCGGCCCACTCGCCGAGGCGGTTCGCGGGGAGCACCGCGAGGTCGGTGGCGTCGGCCGCCGTCATCGGGTCGCGGGTGAGGGTCACCGCCGCGCCGGTCCGCACCTCCCAGGAGCGGATCATCGGCTCGACGGCGGCGGCGAACGCCGGGTCCGAGCAGTTGAACGTCAGTTGCGCGCCTTCGTGGGGCCGCCCGGGGCGGTCCGGGGCGGTGCCCTGCGCCCCGCTCCCGTCGCACCCGGTGACCAGAGCACCGAGCGCGGCGACGAGCAGAAGGCCGCCAATTATGGTGAGGGTGTGAAGCCGGTATCGGTTGCGCGGAATCGGGGGAAGTGCCTGTTGCATAGCGCGCCGCCCGTAGCATACAATGACGAGCGCTACCACCAGGGTTTGCCGAAGAAACCCAAGACTCGCAGTGGTGCGCACACTCTGAGCGTAGCCCGATCGGGGTTCGCGGCAAGTCGGTGATGTCGTCCCTGCCCAGGCGCGGCCCACGCGCGGGGACGGTTCCCGGTCGCTCGCGACTCCTCACCTCGGCCGAGGGTTCGGACGGTTCAACGGCGAAGGACACACGACATGAAGGTGAGTTTGGTCGTTGCGTCTGGGGCCCACGAGGGCCGCGTGATTCCGCTGACCGGGTCGCAGTTCCTGATCGGCCGCGATCAGCAATGCAACTTGCGCCCGGCCAGCCCCGCGATCAGCAAGTTGCACTGTGCGGTCGTGGTCCGCGACGGGAAAGTGTTCGTCAAGGATTTCGGCAGTACCAACGGAACGCTCGTCAACGGCCAACTCGTCCAGAGTGCAGAAATCGTCATTGAGAACGGCGCCTCGCTCCAGGTCGGCCCGCTCGACTTTACGGTGCGGATCGAGAAGGCCGCGCCGAAGGTGGACGGTACCCCGCTCGGTGATTCCCCCGAAACGGCGGCGGCACTTGCCGCCGTTAAGGCCGCCGCGGCGGCCCCGAAGGCGCCGGTCCGCGACGCCACACCGGCACCGGTCAAGCCCGCTAGCAAGTCAGGGGTGACCGCTCCGACCAAGCCGGCCCCGGCGAAAGTGCCGCCGAAGCCGGCGCCCGCCGCCGCAAGCACGTCGGACGAAGACGACGTGGCCGCGATGCTCCTGGGCATGGACGATGAGGGGAACGGCAGCGTTCCCGACGGCAGCACGGTGATGGAGATCCCGAACCCGCTTACGGCCGGAACGGGAGAGCCCCCCAAATCGAACAGCGGAGAGAAGCCGGGCGAGCCGAAGAAGGCCCAGACCCGTGAGGAGATGACCAACGCCGCCAACGACCTGCTCCGTCAGTACATGCGCCGCCCGAAGTGAGCGGCGGTCGGAACCCCAAGTCTTCAAAGCGAGTTTGAACCCGCGGGCCCAGCACCGCGGGTTCAAACTCGCTACTGTTTTGTGGCCCGAATTCGTCCGATCCTGGAACCCGGAACGTGAAACTCCCCGATGGTTGGTCCCCGCGCACGCTCGCCGGGGTACGCACCAAGCTCCTGAACTGGTTCGACAAGCACCAGCGCGACCTGCCCTGGCGGCGCACCGTTAACGGAGCCCGCGACGCCTACCAGGTGTGGGTCAGCGAGGTGATGCTCCAACAGACCACGGTCGCGGCCGTGGTCCCGTACTTCGAGCGGTTCCTGGCCGCCTTCCCCGACGTGCGCGCGCTGGCCGCCGCCGACGAACAGCGCGTCCTGAAACTCTGGGAAGGCCTCGGCTACTACCGCCGCGCCCGGCACCTCCACGCCGCCGCAAAACTGCTGGTCGAAGCGCACAACGGTGACCTCCCGGACGACCCCGACGTGTGGGAACCGCTCCCGGGCGTCGGCCGGTACATCCTCGGCGCCGTGCTGTCGCAAGCGTTCGACCGGCCGCTGCCGATCGTCGAAGCGAACAGCCTGCGCGTGCTCGCGCGGCTGTTCGCTTACCCCGGCGACCCGCGCGAGGGCGAAGGCAAGGTTTGGGTGTGGGCCGCCGCCGAAACCGTTCTCCCCGCGAAGCGGGCCGGGGACTTCAACCAGTCGTTAATGGAACTCGGCGCGCTGGTCTGCACCCCGACCGCGCCGGCGTGCGACCGCTGCCCGGTGCGCGACAACTGCGAGGCGAAGCGGCTCGGCCGCCAGGACCAGATCCCGCCAAAAAAGAAACAGCCCGCGATTACCGAGGTCGCAGAAGTCGGGGTCGTGATTCGCGACGGCGCAAACGTGCTGTTGTGCCAGCGGCCTGCGAACGCGGGGCGGTGGCAAAACATGTGGGAGATCCCCCACGCCCCGCGAACGGAGGGAGAAGACGTTTCCGCTGCTGCGGTGCGGGTGGCACGAGAACTGACCGGGTTCGATGTCGAGCCGGGCGCCGAGATCCGGACCGTCCGGCACGGCGTGACCCGGTACGCGATCACCCTGGTGTGCGTCGGATCGGTTCTCCGGGGCGGGGCGTTTGCCGCCGGTCACTATGCGAACGCGAAGTGGGTCGCGCCGCAAGAACTCGGGGACTACCCGGTCAGCTCACCGCAACGGAAGCTGATGACCGCGCTGGCCGATCCGAACCACCAGCCGCGTTTATTCTGACGGGCAGGCCGGTTCGGCAAGTGCCAAGTGATGGGCCGAATCTCTCGGCGACCGTCCGTCGGAGGATGATGCGACGGCCGGGGCCGCGGTGCGTTAACGCGCTCGCCACGGAAATACTGTATGGCGAGACTTTATTTGACCGATCTTGCATGGTGGTCTATAGATATACGCCGCCCCACACCATAGGTCACACTTCGCGATGACGACTTCGGGGACCGCATGCCGACTCAAACAAGTAGAGCCCGTCGCGAACTGCTGCTGACCGTGTTCCCGCCAGACCTCCTACCCCCGGCCCCCGCGGTCGTCTTGCAGGTGTACGCCGCGGCGGGGTCTCCGGACTGCGACCCGAGCCAACTGGCCGCGCTACTGGCCACCGATCCGGCGCTGTGTGTCGGCGTTCTGCGGGTCGCGAACTCGTGCGTCTACTCTCTCCCCCGTTCCGTTGCCAGTGTGTCGCGTGCCGTCCAGGTGCTCGGGCGCCGGACCGTGCGCGCGCTCACGCTCGCGCTGTCCGCTCCCGGCCCCCGCGGCCCCGACGCGCGAGGGTACTGGCTCGCGTCCGTCGGCGGCGCGATCATCGCCCGCGAGCTGGCGGTGCTGAGACGCGCTCCGGCTCCGGACGAAGACATGGCCGCGGCGCTCTTGCGGGACCTCGGGTCGGAGCTGTTGCGCGGCGCGTTCCCGGTGCGGTGGGCGAAGCACCCGCAGCGGCAAGGTCACCGGCTCCTGTTCGACCCGTGCGGGGCCGAAAACGAAACGTTCGGGGCGAACCACGCGGACGTTGGCGCCGCGCTGCTCGCACGCTGGGGGCTGCCGCCCGAAGTCGTCGAGCCGGTCCGATACCACCACCACCCGAACCAGGCTCCGGCAGGTCCGCTGAGAGAGCGGGCCGAGCTGCTTTGGCTGTCGGACCGATTGATCCACTTGGACACAATGGCCGATTACCCGGAACTCATATCCGAGTTATTAGAAGCGGCGGAACGGTGGTACGCACTGACGCCGTCGGCAATGGCCGCCTTCCTGGACGGGGTCGTTCCCAAGATCGAAGCGTTTGCGGCGGCGATTAACGTTGGTGACGTTCACTGCCCGAACTTGGCCGCCACCCTCAGTCTGACACTTACCGACCGGCTCAGCGGCACTCGTACCGCGAGCCGCTGAGCGGAGCGAGTACGCAGAACGCGCACGGCGCTCAAGCCGTTTCTGGGACGTTCGCTTTTTGAGCCTTTCACGAGAGAAACGGCGCCGCGCGTTCGCAGCGGCGCGAGAACTGTAAACTTCACCTCCCACTCTTCCCGCGGCCGTTACAATCTCATCAAGCCCGGCGGGGTCTTACCTTCACACGATTTGCACAATTCTATGTTTTGGCGCCTGTTCTCCACGTATCTGGTACTCGTCCTCGCCGCGGTGGGGCTCCTCGGGTTACTCGTTCGCCACCGATCCGAGGAGATGTTCCGCGAGCTTATGAGCGAGGTCGCGGTGGCGCTGGCCGGGGTGGTGGTGCTCGCGACCGTCGCGGCGTTCGCGCTGGCCCGGTTGTTCGTGCGTCCGCTGATCGAGTTGCGGGAAGGCGCACGGAAACTGGCCGATGGCGACCTGGGCCACAAGATCCGCGTCACGGGCGGCGCCGAGCACTACGAACTGGCGGAAACGTTCAACGCCATGAGCGCGCGGCTCGCGTCCACGTTCCGGCTGCTCGACCACGACCGCGAGCAGTTACGGGCGATCCTCTCCGGTATGGTCGAAGGCGTCGTCGCGATCGACGACCAGCGGCGGGTGCTGTTCGCCAACGAGCGGGCCGGTCAGTTGCTCGAGTTCGACCCGCGCAAGGCGGTCAACCAGAAGTTGTGCGATGTCACGCGATTGGCGCCGTTCCACGCGATCGTCGAACAGGGGCTCACGGCCGCCGAACCCCACCGGGAGGAGTTCGACGTGCCCGGGTCCGGTGGGCGGCACCTGGAGGTGTACGTATCGCGGTTCCCCGGTCAGGGGATGCCCGGGGCGGTGGTGGTGGTCAACGACACCACCGAAGTGCGGCAGGCGGAGCGCATGCGCCAGGACTTCGTGGCGAACGCGTCGCACGAACTGAAGACGCCGATCGCGGTCATCAAGTCGAGCGTGGAGGCGCTACAGGACGGCGCGGCCGAGGACCCGCACACCCTGGCGTCGTTCCTGGAGCAAGTGGCCCGCGAGTCGGACCGGATGACGTACCTGGTCAAGGACATGCTGAGCCTGTCGCGGATCGAGTCCGGGTCGCTGGGGCTCGAACCCCGCGTGGTCGTACTGGACCGCGAGATCTCCGACTGTATGGAGCGGCACCACCCGCGGGCCGACACGAAGACGCTCACACTGGTGGAGAAGCCGCCGCCGGACGCGCCCGCGAACGTGGCCGCGTGGGCCGACCCCGACGCCCTGCGGCAGGTGATGGACAACCTCGTCGATAACGCGATCAAGTACACGCCCAACGGCGGGCGGATCACCGTTCGCTGGGGCGCAACCGCGGACACGGTCAGCTTCGAAGTGGAAGACACCGGTGTAGGCATCCCGGAGGGGGACGTGAACCGCGTGTTCGAGCGGTTCTACCGGGTGGACCGGGCGCGGGGGCGCGCCGAGGGTAGTACCGGGCTCGGGCTCTCGATCGTGAAGCACCTCGTTCAGGCGATGCGCGGCCAGGTGCGGGTCAACAGCAAGCTCGGCAAAGGGACCACGTTCCGCGTGACGCTCCCGCGTGCGGGCAGCGCGTGAGGGCGGGAAATGAACGCGGATGTGTGGTTGTCGACAACGCGCGCGATAACGCTCCTGAAGCTGACAAAGGGCCGGACCACGGACCGCAAGCTGAGACTGTTCGCGTGCGGGTGCCTGCGCCTGCTCGCGCACCACGTCACCGGCGACGCGCCGTCGTTTCTCAACGCGGTCGAAGCTGCGGCCACACCCGACGAACTCCGCCGCCTCAGGCCGGTCGGCTCACAATTGTGGTGGACTGCGTTCATTTGCCGTATCCGTTACAACCCGTCTCCTTGTCGTCTCGCCGAGGCCGTTACCGACGCGAACGCGCGGAACGCTGCCAGACGCGCGCTCGGTGATGCGCACTGGAGGTTGAACTTCGCGCAGCAAGCGTCACTTGCACGCGAAATCTTCGGCAACCCATTTCGGCCGATCGACTTTACTTCGTGGCGCACGGGCACAACAGTAGCGCTCGCGAACGGCATGTACGAGTCGCGCGACTTCAGCGCGATGCCGATCCTTGCCGACGCCCTTCAAGACGCCGGATGCGACAACTTCGATGTGCTCACTCACTGCCGAGACGCGAGCGCGGAACACGTGCGTGGCTGTTGGGTCGTGGACGGCGTTCTCGGTCTGGCGTGAGAGGAACCGCGAGTCGGTATAAAACGCACAAAGAGGCAGGCGCTCGCACTCACAGGGATCGGCCCGGCCGGCTCCCTTCACTCTCCACCTTTCGGCCGAGGATACCGTGCCGTTCAAACTGGTCGTTTGGGACTTCGACGGGACGCTCGCGGACTCGCTCCCGACCGCGACCGCCATTTTCAACCGGCTCGCGGCCGAAATGGGACTCGAGCCGATCGGCGACCTGAGCGCCGCGCGGTCGCTACCCACCCGGCAGTTCCTCCGGCAGCACGGCATCTCGATGTGGCGGCTCCCGCGCCTGGTGCGGAAGTATCAGGCTGCGGCGGCCGAAGAAGCCGACCGGTTGAAACTCGTGACCGGGCTCCCCGAGGTGCTCACGGCCCTCGCCACTTCTGGAATGAAACTCGGCATCCTGTCATCAAACCGCGAGGACAACATTCGCCGGTGCCTGCGCGCGAACGGGGCCGAAGGACACTTCGCCTTCGTGGTCGGCTACCCGCGGCTGTTCGGCAAAGCCAAGGCGCTCAAGCGGATCATTCGTGCCGAACAGATCGACCATTCGGACGTGCTGTACGTCGGCGACGAATTGCGCGACATCGAAGCCGCGAAGAAGGTCGGCGCGAAGGTCGCCGCGGTGACCTGGGGCTTTCACACGGTGGAACTGCTGCGCTCCGGGGCGCCGGACTTTGTAGTCACTACGCCGGGTGAGCTGTTGGGAATTGTTGGGCGGCCGTGAGGGTGAAGTGTCACCTCGATTCGAGGACGCTCTGGATCGCCAGCGCGAACGCGCGGCCCTCGTCCCCCTGATCGCTCAGCCCGAGCGGCTTGGCACGGAGTCGCGCCGCGTCGTCGCCGAACGAGTCAACCGTCCGCAGGTGCAGGTACCACACGGCCCCGGCGCGGAGGTCGTCTTCGCCGAACACGTACGCCGGGCGGTTCAACCGGTCGGCGGTCACGCGGTTGAACTCGGTCAGCGCGGCGGACAAGGTTTCGGGGGTCGTTTCGATCGCGTGGAACGTCAACCCGCGGCTCGCGGCCATGTCCTTGATCGCGCTCACATCCTGGCCGTTCGGATGCAGGTACACGACCGCGCGGAACCCGGCGGTCTTAAGCGCGTCGAACCCGTCGAGCGTCGGCTTGCGGCCGGCGAACAGCCCGTCCTTCACCTTGATCGCACCGCTAACGCCACTTGGTGTGGTGCTTTTGGGCGGCTCGGGCGTTTGCGGTTTCACTGGGGCGCCGAGAATGCCCTGCGGAGGCGGCTGCGTGGGCCGGGCCGAGGAGCTGCCGGGAGGTGATTCCGGGTACAGCACTTCTGGGCCGCCACTCTTCGGTGCGGGGCTGCCGCCCGGCGGCAGGTCAAGCGCCGGCGGCGGGAAGTTGCTCGAACCGGTCGGCGGGGGGGAGGGGGCCGGTGTGGTCGGTACGCCGGCCGGCGGCAACAGGATCGAGTTCCGCGGCGGTTCGGGCAGGTACGGCCGCGGGCGCTTGTCGGGGTCGTTCAGGTGGCAGCACCGGTGCCGGCACCCGACCGCCCCGACCAGCAGAACTGCGCTCGCGGTGAGCAGCATTTTCCGTAACATCGACCCTCCTCCGCAGCGGCCCAATGGGCGGTCTCCGACATCCGATTCTAGACCGCCTTGCGGTGCGCCCCAGTGAACTTGAGCCGATCTGCACCGATTCCGGTTGTGCGGCGTGGCGGAGTTTCCGGTTGTGCAAGTTGTGTGGGGCTAGTGGCGTGGGTAAGCTGGATCGCTCGGCGAAAATGAGGCGAATAAATCGCCCGTCGCGCCGGTTGCTTTTGTGTGCAGGTTTGTCATCTTTTGGGAGCCGCACCGCGGCGATTCGCGCGGCCGGGGTATAACCTCAACGAGTACCAGCACACAGCGCTTCGGGTTCCTCGGTACTGAGGACGTGAAGGACGTGGGTGGCTGTTTTACGAGGTTCTGCCCGTTAGCCGCGACAACGAATAAATACCGACGGAGACGAGACCAGTGGCCAAGCAACACGCGCCCGGGTTCCTGAAGATCGTTGCGGACGCGAAGACCCGAGTTACGGAATGCACGGTCGATGACGTGCGCGCCCGCCGGGACGCGGGCGAATCGTTCGTGCTGGTGGACGTGCGCGAGGAGAGCGAGTTCGCGGCCGGACACGTCCCCGGCGCGATCCACATCGGCAAGGGCGTCATCGAGCGCGATGTCGAGGCCAAGATTCCTGACCCGGCCGCGCCGGTGGTGCTCTACTGCGGTGGGGGCTTCCGTTCGGCTTTAGCCGCCGACGCGCTTCAGAAGATGGGGTACACCAACGTCATCAGCATGGACGGCGGCTGGCGGGCGTGGACCGAGAAGGGGCTGCCGGTCGAGAAGTGAGGCGCACCGGTCGAGCAAGTCGCACAAGTTTATGAAGGTGTTTTGCGCGACGCCGCGGCGCCCACACGGCTGGACCGGTCCGGGTCAAGCAACGCGCTCCCGGCTTGCGGAAGGTTGTGGCGGGCACGAACCCTTGACACGAAGTGCCCCCGCCGGGGGCACGGGGGCGCGTTCCATTCTCGTGCGTCTGGACACGGCCGGAACGGTCGCGGATACTGACCCGCTCGCCCGCCGCCAGCCCCAGGAGCCACACATGAAGCGCCTCTCCGTGGTCGCATGCGCCGCCCTGCTCGGGAGCCTGTTCCCGGCCGCCCGCGCCGACCTGCCCAAGCCCGAAAGGTTCGACGACGCCGGCTTCGTGTCCATTTTCGATGGCAAGACGCTCGGCGGTTGGAAGGTGTCCGCCAAGACCGGTCACAGCGGCAAAAGTAAGAACAAGAGCGGCGGGAAGTGGGCGATCAAGGACGGAGCGATCGTCGGTAGTCAGGACGAACCCGGGAACGGCGGGATCGTCATCACCGAAAAGGAGTACGGGGACTTCGAGGTGGCGCTGGAGATGAACAACGACGACGGCCCGGACAGCGGGCTGTTCCTGCGCAGCACGGACACCGGGAAGTGCTACCAAGCGATGATCGACTACCACCAGGGCGGGAACCTGCTGGGCATCTACGGCGAGGGCATCGGCGGCAAGCCGCACGTTCGCAACTTCGACTTCGGGAAGGACGTGACGGAGATCGTGGTGCCCAGCAAACAGGCCGACGGCGGGTTCAAGTGTCCGGTGAAGGCGGAAGACTGGAAGGCGTTCTGGAAGCCCGGCGAGTGGAACGAACTGCGGGCACGCATCGAAGGCAACCCGCCCAAGATCACGACCTGGATCAAGGGCGTGAAGTTCATGGAGTATCAGGACACCGAGAAGCGACTGGCGGACAAGGGCGGCATCGCGCTGCAAGTCCACGGCGGCGGGGACTACACGAAGCAGTTCGTGCGCTACCGTAACATCCGCGTGAAGGAGTTGAAGAAGTAGATTGCTGTCAGGCGTCGTGGGTGCGGCTTCAATCGGTGACCGCGGTCACCCGACCGACAACGGCCGAGCGGTGCGCCCAGCCGTTGATTTTGCCGACGTTGTTCCCGATCAGCAGTTGGTCTCCGTTCACCTCTTTCACGAGGTGCAAGAGGAACCCGCCACGCCACGCGACCAGTACCACATCGCCAGCGCTCACCGTCGCCGGATCGGCGGGCGCGATCGTGACGAGTTGGCCGCTTTCGATCCGCCCGCGCATCGATCCGCCGGTGGGGCGCACCTGGACCGTCCGCCCCTCTGACAGGCCCGCTCGTGCGTCGTTAACCCAGCCCATGCAAATACCCTGTCCCAGGATCGAACCCGCAAGGGCTTGTACCTCGCCGACACCCCGGCAGAACTCAACCGGGTGAAGACACCGACGGGCGAAGGGCGGTTCACTCAGAACGGAACCGCTCCTCGTCGCGGTCACTTCGTTTTCGACCCCATCAGTTCGCCGAGCACATCGGGCTTGCCCGCCGTGCGGTCGAGGCGCGGGTACCGCAACCCGTCCTTGTAGTCGAGCGCGTGGGTCTTGAAGAAGTCGCCGCTTTCGGCCAGCAGTTCGAGCTTCCCGCCGGCTTTTGTCGCGCCGACGGCGGCCTTGAGCCCGTCCGGCGAGAAGCGGCGACCGTTCACCGCGATCAGTTTCATCCCGGGGGCGAGTCCCGCTTTCGCGGCCGGCGAGTTCGGGACCGTGTCCCCGACGAGTCCGTCCGCGCTGACCGAGAACCCGACCGAATCGGAGAGGTTCACTCCCTTCGCCAGCCCCTCCATCGTCGTGAACAGATCCGTCGGCTTGTCGGAGTAGGCGAGTGCCCAGCCTCCGCTCGTGATGCCGTCCAGCGGCGGCGCCTCCGCCACCGCCTCGACCCGGCGGGCGAAGTGCCCCTTCCAGTCGTAGGGCGCCACCTCGTTGAGAGCCTTCAGCACGTCGTCGAGCGCATAGCGCTCCACCGCGGGTGCGCCCGTTCCGGTGCCGAAGAACGCCTTGCAGAAGTCGTCCAGAGTCTTCGCGCCCTTCGTCCGGGTGCGAATCAGCACGTCCGCTTCGAGCCACAGCAGCGTGCCCTCGTCGTAAAAATCCACCGACCGCCGGGCCGACCGCCACGCCCCCGTGGCGTCGAACAGCGTGCTGGCGGCCGCCGCGGTGTCGTCCAGCGGGCGCCACCCGCGGGCCTTCACGTTCGACATGCGGGCCGCCGTCATCGCGAGGTAGTCGCGGCCCTCGTCGGGCGTGTACAGCCCGCTCCGCACCGCCAGCAACCATCCCAGATAGTTGGTCAGCCCTTCGTACACCCACAGCAGCCGCGTCTGCTGCGGCTGCTGGTAGTCGCGTTTGAGCATGTCGGCCGGGCGCCGGTACTTGCCGTTCCAACTGTGAACGAACTCGTGCGGGAACAGCGTTGCGGACGCCTTCCGCTCGCCAGCTTTTACCAGCGCGAGTTCGGCGAGGCGGTTGTCGCTCGACTGGTGGTGCTCGATGCCCGCCCGCGGAATGTGGTTACTCAGGCCTAGTAAGAAAGTGTAGTTGGTGTAGGGTTTCGCCGGCCCGAACAGCTTCTCGGCCTCACCCGGGAGCCGCTTCCACGCGGCGAGGGTCGCTTCGGGTGCGTCGAGGCCGGCGGCGCTGTCGCACGCGATAAACACCCGGTGTTTGCCGTTCGCCCCGTCGAGGGGCACCTCGCGCACGTGCTCCCCCGCCAGGAGCGGCGAATCGACGAGCGTGCCAAGGGGCACCGACCCGAAGGTCGTGACGCCGCCGGACGTTCCTTTGGCCGGGAGAGCGGTGCCGCACACCCAACCGGCCGGCAGCGTCACCGCCGGGGTGAAGGTGAGTTCCTCCAGCGGCGCCGCACGCGGCGCGTCCAACTTCGGGTACATCAGCACGTCGTTCCAGTTCAGCATCAGCAGCTTCGGCGACGCGACCGTCATGAACTGTGCCCCGCCCTCGGCGCCGGCCGCGAGCAGCAGGTCGAACGTGACTTCGATCTCCTTCGCGCCGTCGGGCACTGCTACGGCGACGGTGAACGGGTCGGCGTCGTCGCGCTTCCACGTGAGCGCTTTGCCGCTCGCCGCGGCGCGGAACTCGGTGACGTTGGCGATCTGACCGACGGGCCGGTGCCGCCCCGGGATCCACTTCGGGTAGTGCAGGGTGAGCGACTCCGACTGCGCCGGGATCACCTCACGCACGTGGATCACCTTCCGCGCGACCTCGGACGCGTCGACGTGGAGCCGGATCTCTTCAGCCGCCGCAGGGGGCGGGAACAGCGTGAACGCCACGAGGGCAAGAACAGCGAGCGCGGAACGCGGCATAACGGCTTCTCCGGTACGAGCGGAAGCCGACATGATACCCGCTCGCCTGTGAAGTTGCGCACCAGCCGCCAGAAACGCAAACGGCTCGCCCACTTGGGCGAGCCGTCGCTTGTGTTCCAGCCGTTCATTCACCCAGGCGGGCTCTGGTGCCCGCCTGGAGCTCATCAGCCGACGAACACGCCGCCGAGGAACCCGTCGAACGCGGCGATGGCGCTGAGGGCCGTAAAGTTACTGCCGTCGAAGGTGCGCACCAGCGCGTTGCTGCCCGGCCCCGGCCCGACCAGGATGTCGGGAACCGCGTCGCTGTTGAGCCGCCCCAGGGCCACGCGGGCGCCGCCCGTGCCCGGGATCGTGGCGATGGTCGCACCACCCGTCGCGACCGTCGTGCGCTGGAACACCTTCACCTGGCCGTTCACGCCCGGCCCGGTGCCGACCACGAGTTCCGCGAACCCGTCGGCGTTCAGGTCGCCCGCCGCCACGTTCACGCCACCGTTGAACCCTGAGAACGCGATGAAGCTGAGCACAGTGCTCCCGGTGCGCGTGAACGCCTTCACGTGCGCCGGGCCGGTCGCGCTGCCCACGACGATCTCGTCGGCGCCGGTCCCGTCGTAGTTGCCCGCCGCCACCGTCACGCCGCCGGTGGACCCGTCGAACGCGATGAAGCTGGACAGCAGCGTGTTGTTGGCGAAGCTGAACGCCTTGACGTGCGCCGCGCCGGACCCGGTGCCCACCACGATGTCGCCGCGGCCGTCGCCGTCCACGTCGCCCACCGCGACGTTCACCCCGCCGGTGAACCCCGAGAACGAGAAGAAGCTCGAGATCAGCGCCCCGGTGGCGCCGTCGAACACCTTCACGTGGCCGCCGGCCGCCCCGGCCCCGGCCCCCACCACGATGTCTTCAACCTGGTCGCCGTTCACGTCGCCGGTGGCCACGCGCACGCCGCCGTTGAACCCGTCGAACGCGAAGAAGCTGAACCGCAGCGAGCCGTCCTGGTTGTACACCTTCACGTGGCCGTTGGCGCCCGCGTCCGCGCCCACCGCCGTCAGGTACACCGGGGTCGCGGCCGGACCCGGGTCGTTCGCCCCGCCGGTGCTGTCGAACAGCGTCACGGTAACCGTCGCGGTGCTGACCGTGAGCCCGTCACTCACCTGCACCGTCAAGTTGAACGTCCCGGTGCCGAGTGCGGCCGGAACGGCGACGGTGAGCCGGCCGGTCGCCGCGTCGATGGCGAAGGCGCCGCCCGTGTTGCCGTCGGTGATGCTGTACGCCAGCGGGTTGCTGTTCGCGTCGCTCGCGACCACCTGACCGACGAGCGCGCCCGCCGGGCTGCCGATCGGCAGTTCGAACGTCTGGTTGGCAACCGCCGGCGCCACGTTGCCGGCCGCGGCGGGGGAGCTGAAGTCGACCGTCCCGCGCGTGGCCACATCAACGCTGTGGTCCACCACCTGCTCGATGAACGCGAGCGAGTCGGACGCGAAGGTGTTGTTGCGGGCCGAGGTGTTCGCCCCGGCGCCGGCGGCGTTCAGGTTGATGATCGCCCGCGCCGCGCCGGTCGGTAGGTAGTTCGCGAAATTGTTCCCGCCGGTGCTGGTGCCGAGGGCCGTGCCGCCGCCGCCCGCGTCCGCCAGGCCGACGAAGACCAGGGGAGGAATTTCCTCGCCCTGCGGGATTGTTACGGTCTGCACCCGCAGCCCGGCGATCGCGTTGTTGTTGAGGTCCGCGCCCTGGATCAGGGCCGTCCCGCCGTTCACGTCGATCCCGACACCGGTGCCCGTGAAGGAGCCGTTGAAGATCGTCGCGACCGAACCGGCCTGAATGCTCACGCCGGTCCCGGTGGCCGTGCCGGTGATGACGTTGCCGCCGCCCAGTTGCGCCACGCCCTTCGACTGGATCAAAATCCCGGTCTGCACGTTGGTTAGCGTGTTGCCGAGGACGAGCACCGGGCCGTTACTCGAGAAGTCGTACCCAGGGAACTCGACGGGGCTGAGCCACGCCAGCCCGACGTTCGCACCGGTCACCGTGTTCCCGGCGTAGGTCACGACCCCGTCAGGGCCGGAGTGCGAGGTGATGACGAACGCCTGCTGCAGGTTCGCCGCCGGGTTCACGCCAGCGGCGTTCAGGAACTGGTTGCCGCTGACGGTGATGTTGCTCCCGTGGGAGTGGCCGTTCTCCCAAATGCCCACGATCCGCTGCGGGTTCGCGACCGCGGCCGCGTTCAGCACCCGGATCGTGTTCCCCGTGATCCGCAGCCCTTCGTAGGTTCCCGGGAAGAACGTCTCGGACTGAATCCCGACCGTACTCGAGTTCGCCGTGGACCCGGCCACATCGCCGGGGATCTCGATCAGGTTGTTCGAGATCGTCTGCCCGGTGCCGAAGCTGAAATTGATGCCGATGTTCTGGGACACGTCTGCCGGGGCCGCCGCCGTACTCAGGTCGGTCGCGATGCGGATCCGGTTGTTCGTGATGGTCGTGCCGGAGTAGGCGCCCGCCCCGGCCCCGCTCGGGTCCCCGTACATCCCGATCCCGAGATCGAAATCGAGCAGGGTCAGGTTGGAAAACGTCCACCCGGTGTTGGTGCCTGCCCCGCCGGGGAAGTAGAACGCGCCCTCGAGGTCGAAGTCGGGTAGGTCGCCCGGACCCTGAATCACCGCGGACCCCAGCGACGCGGCGGTCACCGTGACGTTGTCCAGGCCGTCGTTGATGGTGATCGCGTACTCGTCCCCGGTGTCCGCAAGGCCGTCGTTGCCCAGCGCCCAGGCGGCGGCAGCGTTCGGCTCGGTCCAGTCGAAGTTACCGCTCAAGATAACGGTGTCGCCCGGGCTGACGAAGTTAGGGCTAGCGGGGTCAGTGAACGCGTCGGCCAGGATGCGGTAGTTGTTGTTCGTCGCGGTGAACCCGCTGGTCAAGGCCGTGATTTGGATGGTTGCTGGGGTGAATCGGTTTTCGAGCGATTCAGTCGTCAGGCGAACTCGGTTGCGCATCGGTTTAGGATCGTGGGGGGGATGGGGCCGGGATAACCTTCCGAAAGCGACACCTGCGAGGGTCGGGAGGGCACGCAGGTAAGCGCCGGCAGTCGTCGTCAGGCACGAACTATTGCCGGCGCTGCAGAGTCATTCTGCCCGCAGTGGCATTTATAACCGCGGAGCGTCGGCATTGATTACGGCAGAATGCGACTTTATTGAAGGTCCGTGAACTCGCATCGCACTATTAGCTTAAAAAATAGCGAATTCGTGGTAGAGAGGAACCATTTTAGGGTCTCATAAGAAACCCTTGTGGTTATTGTCTCATCAAAATTCGCCACCCACAAATGGACAATTTTTGTTCAGCCGCCAGCACCTCGGCATCCACTTGTCATGCTGTATTACCCAAAACCAGTTTACACAGTTTGCACAGTTTACACCGTTGACACGGCGTAGTGAACCCACAAATTATTTTTTCGCTGCCGCCTTAAAGGTCGCACAACGCATTTAAACGGGCGAGGCGTGGCGGAAGTGCTTCCGCCCCCGCTCCGCTTACCGCAACTGAACTGAACCGCAAGGCACCAGACGCTCTGCACGGCGGGCGAGCGTGCTGGCACGGTACAATGGGCGGCGCGAACCGTTCCGCGGTCCGGGTCGGCGAAAGGAAACGCATGCTCCGCGAAGTGCAGATCGACATCCGGCGACAGCGGGCGAGGGCCACGAAGTTCGCAATCGAGAACTTGGGCAAGAACCGCGTGTTCTCGGACTACCGGGTTACCAACCCGGAGTCCGGCGGGCAGTACACGGTTTCGATTAAAGGGTTCGAGGTGGGGGACAACGCCTGCACGTGCCCGGACTTCAAGGCGAACACACTCGGCACCTGCAAACACATTGAGGCCGTGCTCGACCACCTCAAGGACGAACTGCCGGCACACCTCCAGAAAAAGAAAGCGGTCGTCACCCGGCCCGAGATCTTCCTTCACTACGGCGAGCAGCTTCAGGTCGGGGTTCACCTCCCCCCCCGGCACTCCGACAAACTCGGGCGGCTGGCGCACGCCTACTTCGACGACAAGGGGCTGTGGTCCGGACGGGGGAAGTACCCGGACCTCATCCGCGACGTGGAGGCGGTGCCCGAAGAGGTCACCGTAATGTCCGACGCGCTGGAGTTCATCGACCGCGAGATCGAGCGCGCCGAGATGCTCGCCCGCGAGCAGGAGTGGTTGCAACAACTGGAAGCCGGCACGCTCGACATGCCTCTCCTCTCGGTGCCGCTGTACGACTACCAGATGCGCGGGGTGCTGTTCCTCGCGTGCCGGGGCCGCAGCATCCTCGGCGACGACATGGGGCTCGGGAAAACCGTACAGACGCTCGCGGCGGTCGAGCTGCTGGCCCGCGAGCGCGGCATCCGCCGCGCGCTGGTCGTCGCCCCGGCTTCGGTCAAGTACCAGTGGGAGACCGAGATCCGGAAGTTCACCGCGCGGCCCGTTCAGGTGATCGAGGGCGGCCCCGGGGTCCGGCTCGACCAGTACGCCGAGCCCACCTTCTTCCGGCTCGTCAACTACGAACAGGTCGTGCGTGACCGCGAGGCGATCAACGCCTGGAAGCCCGACGTGATCGTGCTGGACGAGGCGCAGCGGATCAAGAACTGGGAGGCGAAGACCTCGCGCGAGGTGAAGAAGCTGCGGAGCCGGTACGCGATCGTTCTGACCGGCACCCCCCTGGAGAACCGGCTCGAGGAGCTGTACAGCATCGTGCAGTTCGTGGACGAGCGCCGGTTCGGCCCGGCGTTCGAGTTCCTCCACGAGCACCGGGTGCTGGACGAGAACGGCAACCTCAAGGGGTACCGCAACCTCGACAAGATCCGCGAGAAACTCGCGCCCATCTTCCTGCGGCGCACCCGCGGCGAGGTGCTCACGCAGCTCCCTGCGCGCACGGACAACACCGTGTTCGTGGAACTCGCCGACGAGCAGCGCGGCCCTTACGAGGAGCAGCGGGTCACGCTGGCGCGGCTCCTTCAAAAGAACTACCTGACCGACCTCGACCGGAAGCGCATCCTCGCGTCGCTGGTGAACCTCCGCACCATCTGCGACAGCCTGTTCCTGTACGACAAGCAGACCCGCGTGTCCCCCAAGCTGGACGAGTTCGCGGAGCTCGTCCCCGAACTCGTCAGCGATCACAAGCTGGTGGTGTTCTCGCAGTGGGAGACGATGGCGATGGAGGCCGCGAAGGTGCTCGACCGGTTGGGCGTGGGCTACGTGCTCCTGCACGGCGGCCTGCCCGGGAAGGAGCGCAAGGCGGTGCTCGAGCGGTTCCAGGCCGACGCGGCGTGCAAAGTGTTCCTCAGCACCGACGCGGGCGGCACCGGCCTGAACCTTCAAATGGCGGACACGGTGGTGAACCTCGAACTGCCGTGGAACCCGGCGGTGCTGGAGCAGCGCATCGCCCGGGTCCACCGGATGGGTCAGAACCGCCCGGTGCGGGTGATCAACTTTGTCACCCGTGGCACAATTGAGGAGCGGGTGCTGCGCACGGTCGAATCGAAGCAGGCGCTGTTCGCCGGGCTGTTCGCGGGCGACGCGGACGAGATCCCGTTCGAGGCGGTCGGCACCGGCAGGTTCCTCGACACCATGCGCGAACTGGTCGAGACGGGTGCAGAAGCGGAGGACGGCGGGCAAAGGGCCAGCGACCACGATCAGAAGACACAAGGCGAGTGCGTGCCGGCCTTACCGCCGTCACCGCTTGCGGCCCGGCCCTTGCCTTCCGCGTGGCACGGATTGGCCCAAATTGTAGAAGGTGCGTGCGCGGTGCTGGCTGATCCGGACGCGATGCAGCAACTGCCCCCCGAGGTACGCGAGCGGCTGCGCGCCGCTATCCGCTCACTTGACAGCCACTTCCGTTCAGAACCGTCGAATTAGTGTCGCGCGAAGGGCCGTTGGTACGGGTCATGCAAGTTCTACCTCCGCTGAACCGGCCCGGCGTGGATCGCCGGCCGAACGAACGGCTCCCCACCCGGGCAGCCCCGGAGGACACAGATGAAAACGTTCGCACTTGCGGCCTTCGCCGCCATCGGTCTCGCGTTCACCGCCGGCACCGCCGACGCCCAGTTCCGCAGCCGCAGCGTATCTAGCTACAACTACCCGTCGGCGATTTACAACTATCCGTCCACTGTTTACCCGTCGGCGATTTACAACTATCCGTCCGTCACCTACTCATCTTACGCGCCGGCGTACAGCGGCATCGGTGTCAGCAACTACTACTCCCCGTATTCGGGCAGCGTGGTCACGCCCGCCGGCTTCACCACGACTTACAGCACGCCGTATTACAGCGCTCCGTACTACAGCACGCCGTACTCCAGTAGCTACGGCGGCATGTACCGGGGCCGCGGCTGGCGGCGGTAACGCTTCCACTATCGGACCGAGGAGCGAACCCTCGGTCCGCACTTTTTGTTGTTAAGGCACGACAATCGCAAGGTATGTTCTAACGTTCCGAGCCCGCGGACTTCAACATAGGAGGCACACCATGAAACGCTTTACTTTCGCCGCGGTGGCTGCCCTCGCCATCGGCCTGACCACCGCCGCGACCGCCGACGCCCAGTACGCGTACCGCTTCTACAACACCACCCCCAACGGCGGCGTTGTGGTTACCAATAACTACGGCAACTGGGGCGCTTACGGCGCGAACCGCACTTACGTTTCCCCGTTCGGCGGCGTGTACCAGCGGTCGTACTACGGGGACGTGTTCGGTAACTCGGTCGGCCGGTCTTACGGGTACAACCCGCTCGGCGGCTACGGCTACAACCGCGGGTTCGGTTACAACCCGTACAACCCGCTTGGCGGCTACAACTACAATTTCTACCGCCGCTGGTGAGCGAATTCGGAGTCGAGCAAGAGAACGGGCCGCGGATCAGATCCGCGGCCCGTTCGCGTTCAGCCCACCTCACGCCAGCGGGCGCGGACTTTCTCGGGCGGCGCGGTGCCGGTCACCCCGATCTGCTGAATGGTGATCGACGCCACGAGGTTCCCGAACGCCGCCGCCTGCTCGTGCGTCAGCCCGCTGACCATCGCGGACGCGATCCCCGCGGAGCAACTGTCGCCGGCGCCGCAAATGTCGATCGGCCCCGCGACGGGGTACGCCGGCACGCTGGTGAGCACCGGCTCGCCTTTTCGGGTGTCGAATAAGCGGATGCCCTGTTCGCCGTTCGTCGCGAACACGAGCGGGCCGGGGGGCAGGATCTTCAAGTCGGCGTCGTCGTAGACTGCCCCTCCGCCGGTCGGCTCCTGGGAAGACAACTCGCGCGACGACTTGAGTTCGTTGCCGTTCGGCTTTACGCAGACGTTGCGGAACTGGTAAATCCGCTCCCGACTGTCGGCCATGACGAACTTGTCCGAGTCGCGCTCCGCCAGTCGTGCGACGTGCTCGCGCACGCGGGCGGTCACCACGCCGCAATCCTCCTCGCTCACCTGATCGAGTACGAGCAGCGCGTCGAGTTGCGGCCACGCGGCGTCGAGTAACTCGATGATGCGCGACTGAATGCCGTCCGGTGTCGGGGTGCGGTTCTTGATGTCGAGCCGGTTCAGCTCGTCCTTTCCCAGCATCGGTTTCGTGTAGGTGGGGGTGCGCCGCGCCTCCGACTGGATGATCCCGCCCTGTTCGACGGCGGAAAGCGTCCGGAGCGCCTGACGGAGTTCGTACCCCTCGCCGTCGTCGCCGATGCACGCGATGGGGTAGATGCGTCCCACGCCCAGCGCCGCGAGGTTGTTGATGACGGTTCCTGCGGCTCCGGGATAACTGCGCACCTTCACGACCTGGTACGCGGTGAGCCCGGTTTCCACTGAAGGCTCGTTCAGACCCGGGTCGATGTCCAGGTAACGGTCGAGGAACAGGTCGCCGAGCACCCCGATCGTGCGGCCCGGGATGGTGGTCAGTACACGTTCAACGAGGTCGGTTGTGAGCATGGGGACGGGCTTCTGACGCGGGGGCAGAGTTTCTGTTCGCGTTTTCAGAGTACCGGTTCGATTGCGGCCGACATCTCGAAATCCGGGCCGTTTGTGGGCGAATCGTGGTGAGTGTGAAACCGCCGGGAGCGACGGGGGGTGAATGCACTTGCTGCGGAACGAATTTTGCGTATACAATTCGCCCGTAGCCCCGTTGCCGGTCAGGGAGTCCATGCGCAGATTAGGTGCGACGCTCCGGTTCCTCGCTGTAGCCCTGTGTCTGGTGCCCTTCACCAGTTCGCAGCAGGCCCGGGCGGCGCTCTTGCCGGTCGTCCCGGTGCCGGCCGCGCCCGACGCGCCGACGAACGAGGAAGAGGAGCAGCGCGAGGAGCGCGGCGAGCGGGAAGAGAGTGCGGCCAAGGCTCGACACACCTTCCCGTACCGGAACGCCGAGCCGATTCGCGAACTCGTTGCGACCCTGCCGCCCGCGCACGCTATGCACTACTCTCACGTCGCCAAACCGCGGACGACGCCGCCGAGCGCCGCCGACCCGTTCCGCAACGGTCTTGGCGCCCCCTATCGCTGTTAACCGGTTCCGTTACGCACCCCGCGCCGCCCCCGCGCGCCCCGAATCAACCGGTCGGTCCCAGGACCGCGCCGCGCACGCGACCGTGCGCGGCGGCCCAGCCCCCTCGCGTCACGATCCAAATGGAGACGGTATAACGTGGAAAAGCTCATCAGCGGGATTCACAAGTTCCAGGCCGACGTGTTCGCCCCCAACAGCGACTTCTTCCGGAAGCTGGTGGAGGGGCAGCACCCGCAGGCGCTGTTCATCACCTGCTCCGACTCCCGCATGGTGCCGGACCTGATCTGCCAGACCGACCCCGGCGAGCTGTTCGTGCTCCGCAACGCGGGCAACATCGTTCCGCCGTACACGCCGGGCGCGGCCAGCGGCGAGGCGGCCACGATCGAGTACGCGATCCGCGGGCTGGGCATCAAGGACATCGTCATCTGCGGGCACACGCGGTGCGGGGCGATGCAGGCGGTGGCCGAGCCGTCGGCGACGGCCAACATGCCGCGCGTGCGCCAGTGGCTGGAGCACGCGCAGGCCAGTTCGGAGATCGTCTGCACGTGCTACGGGCACCTGACGGGCGAGGCCCGCGCGAAGGTGATGGTGCAGGAGAACGTGCTGACGCAGGTGGAGCACCTGCGCACCCACCCGACGGTGGCGGCGGCGCTGGCGGCGGGCGAGCTGAAGCTGCACGCCTGGGTGTACAAGATGGAGACCGGCGACGTGTTCGCCTACGACCCCGAGAGCGGTCAGTTCACGAAGCTCGCGACCGACGCCGACCCGACCCAGTCGTACCCGCTGCTCCCGCGCCGCCCGGCGACGCCGCTGAGCACCGCGGACGCGATCTGATCGCACGCCGGCCGCGGCAACGCCGGCGCGGTCCGCCGGTGTCACCGCGACCGGCCGTCAGCCGCTTGTGCGTCGTCGCAGTCGCGTCTTTGCCTCCTGCATGTTCGGTGTCGGTGGGAAAAGCGGTGTGAATAAGCAAGGGGCGGGCGGCGATCCAAGTGGACCGCCGCCCGCCCCTTCACTTCAACCTACTCGAACTCAGCGGAGCCGCTCGACGTAGGGCACGACCGGCTTGTACTTATCGAGAGTGAAGTTGAACCCCGGTTGTGGCCCCGCGTACCCCGGCCGCACGTTCGATACGACGGTACCACCCCAGGCGTCACGAGTGAGGCCAGTCACTTCCAGTTGCCCCGCTCCGAGTACCTTGGTCACGACTACGGGAGTGGGGGTCGGATTTCCTGCGGTCGGGTTCGGTGGTTGTTGCTCAGCACCATATCCAATGATCAACTGAGTACCAACCGTGATTGGCTTCCTGACCCCATCAGCAGACACGTATACAATCCCATTACCGGTATCATATGACTCATGCGCAATTGACAGTATAGACGTTGTTGCCGGAGCAACCGGGGCGCGGGCGGTCGCCGTAAGCGCCGTGAAGAACGGAGCCTCGGTCGCGTGAGGGTTCGTGTCGGTGAGCGACGTCGTTCCCTTCAACGCCATGTTCGACATGTCGATGACGGCCACGAACTTCTGCCGCATGTCGCCGGGAATTTGATCGTATACCTCGGCTCCGAAGCGCGGAGGCGCTGGCACACCCGTAGGCCAAGTCGTCGGCACCGTTTGCAAACCATCAGGCTCAAAGTACCCAACGGTCAGATACACCACGAACGAATGGCTGACGGTGGTGAGGTTGTTCATGACCTTGCGCAGCGGCTCGCTCTGCGTATACGGGTGATGAACAACGGTGGGGTCAGCCTGCGGGTCCAAGATCAGGTGCGGTTCCGGGTTCGGAATGGCCGTTGTCTCCGGGCGCCGCAAGATCGTGTCCCCGTCGATGAACGTACTCGGGTTCCCGTAGGCAAACGTGCCGGCCGTTGCAGTCGGGGTCGCAAAGGGCATGAACGGCCGGTCGGCACCGCCTTCCGCGATGCTCCCGGTCGGCACCGGGGAGTTGAACACGGTGACACCGTCCGCCTGCTTACGTCCCTGCATGTTCGAGCGGGACCGCAGCCACTTGTCCCACACTGTGTCGTTCACGAAGGCGAGGTTGAACCGGTTGTTCGCCTGTGGCGCCCACACACCTTGTACGACGCGGCGATCCTGGATCACGTTCGGGTTCACCTTACCGGCGACCCGACCGCCGTGAGGCACGCGGAGGTCCGGCGACTTCACGGACAGCAGACCCAGCGCCCGCGTGAGCCCGTCGTTGTGCCTCGTCCACTGCGCGTAGCTGGCGTCGTATCGGAGGGACGGTGCGGTCGCGTTCGGGCGCACGAACTCGGACGTGAGCCGGTGCGGCGGGCAGTCTCGCACCGTGAACAGATCGCCCTGCGTTTCGAGCGGCCGGTCCAGGTGGGGCAGCCAGTCGAACGGGAGCATAATGGTATCCGTGAGCGTTGCCGGGGTATTGGCAGGTGTCACGGTCGCGCCCCCCGGGAGTGCCGCCAAGTGCCCATTATGACGACCGAAAGTATTTTTCGGCTCGTTCGGGTCGTTCGTTACCATCGGATCTGTCGCCGGAGTCGGCAGGGTCGGGGCACCGGTCTGGTCCCGGATCATCGAGTCTGTCAGCGAAGAAGCGACTGCACGCCCGGTGTTACCGTTGTACACGTTGTACGCCCCAGGGCCGTTCATCGGAACCATGCCCGAATACGCAGCTAACGGCTGGACCTTTCCGACGGAGAACCTCTGGGTCACAGGATCGTACCCACCCGGGTTGCCGCCGTCTCGTTCCTTGCGGTCCGTCGGTTGTCCCGCCGCGCGGTGAACCGCGTCGAACGCCGGCACATTGTCCATCATGTCAACGGTGACGTAAGGGTTGGGCGTCCGACTCGGATCGTAGCTGTAGTTCGGGTCGTTGGCCGGCAAGTACGGATTGGTGAGCCGGCGGAGTTGCACCACGTGCCGCTTGAACTCCTTGTTTGATAGGATGGTCGCGCTGGGCATCGTCAACATGTACCCCATCCCGCTACTGGACGTCGCCGGCCCGAGAGGTTGCGAATCGACCTTGTTCGTCGTTGCCCAAACGCCGGCTGCCGGGGGGGTGAATTCTTTTGCGTCCTTTTTCGGAGTGAGCGTCGGCGGGCCGACCAGTACGAACCCGCCCGCCGGGAGCGTGCTGGCCGGGCCGCCCGTGTACGGCGGAGCATACTGGCTATTGGGGCCGTTGTTAATCAGTGTCACATCGTTGGGCGCGACAGCCGCAGGGTTACTCCCGACCGGAACAAGCGGGAAGTTAAACATTGCGTCAGCAGTGACCGGGGTTCCGGTCGCGTCACCAAATACTCCGGACGTGTTACTGAGCGAGCTAAGGAACGAGATCCGATCCCCGGTGCCACCGGTCTCCTGAATCGCACGTGCGATTTGGATCTGATAAGCGCTCAGATTCACGGCGCCGGTCCCAAGTACACCGGTGTTCGTTGCGTGCGGGGCGGAAGTCGGGTTCACTAACTCGGCCCAAAACCGAACTTGGGCGTTGGCCGTCGGTGCCAACGGAGTCGGGTTGCCGTCCTTGTCTTTGACAGCTTCAACCTGGTCACCCGGACCCGTATCGTTGGTGATCTCGCTATACACCTCGTTGAGCAGCAACCGCGGCTTCTCGATGCCGAACACCGCCCGGTTGCCAACCTTTGCCGCTTTCAAATCCTCTGCTGCACCTTCAACAGGGTTCCACAGGAACGTGGTGCTGACATCGTCGTTGTCGATGTGATCCACGATGTTCACCGCGAGCTGCGCCAGGTACCGCAGCGCGTCGTATTGCTGCGTGGTGTACGCCACACCCGCGCCGTTGATTTGGCGCGTGATCGGGTTGGGAAGGCTGATGTTGCCGGTGTTTGGGTCAACGATGGCCGCCGCGCCGGTCGCGACACAGAGGCGGATGAAGATGTCTTTCGCCAGCGCCTGCCGGTCGGCCTCGGCCTGAACAACGTTGCCCATGTTTTTTAGCAACAACGGGTCCGGGGTCAGAGTTCCCGTCGGGTTTACATCGGTGCCGAGTGGCTTCGTCAGATCGGTGCGGTAGTCGGCCAGCGGGCGGTTCAGGTTCACCGACCCCAGCGCGGCCTGAATGTTGTACCAGCGCTGCGTAACACCTGCGCCAACAGCCACCGGCGGCGCGAAGTCGGTCACCGTCCCAGGGTTTTGCGGCGTGGGGTATACGGTTGCGGTGGGATTGGCGCCAGCGAACAGGCCGCCCGGCTTGGTCGCACCCGCAACGATTTGCAGCGCCGGCGACGCAGACCCGGTACCGGTCCCGTCGTCGCGGCTCACGAAGTTCGGCGCCAGGGCCGGGCGATCCAGCCCCGTCGCCTTCGGGGTAAACAGGAGCCGCCGGTTGTGCGCCGGGTCGAGCCGGTAATTGGACGACGTACTAGCCCCCGGGTTCGCCAAATACGGGTATGTGGTCGGTTGCCCCAGGAACGTGTCTTGCGCGGCCTTGGTCGCGAACGCCTGGTAATACCAGTCCGGCGTGTACGCGTACCGCAGGCTGAACCGCTTCAGGTCCGTGTACGGGAAGATCGGGCTGTTCATGTTGGCCGTGTTACGCACGGCGAACTCGTCCCGGTTGTACCCGGCAGGGTGCCCGAGCGTCAGATCGGGGAGAGCCGGGGGCTTGGGCACCTGGGCATTGTCGTTCTGGAAGTTGCTGTAGATGGGGGTCAGAGTCGGGTTGGCACGTGACGGCTGCCCGAACAGGCTGTTGCCGGCCGGGAACTGGAAGTCCACCTGTGCCCCGGTCCACGACACGCCGCCGTAGGTCGGGAGCAGTTGTCCGGTCGCGAACGGGTTGAACTCGGCGGGGTAGTTCGCCTTCCGCCCCGCGATCAAGCTCTTACGGTTCGCTTCCATGTTAGCGGCCAAAGGCATCGGAGGCGGGGTGGTCGCGTTGTAGTCGCTGAGCCCGTAACCGATATCAACCGCCCACGGCCCGTAGCCGCCGTACCCCTCGTGCGCGCCGCCATTAAGCTGGTTTCCGTGGACGCTCATGTCGAACCGGCCGTCCAGCGGCAGGACGAGCGCAGCCACCAGCGGTTGCACCAGCTTGCCGCTCGCCAACCGCATCGGCGACAGGCCGATGTGCATCCACTGACTGTCGTTCAACGCGATGAAGCCCTTGCCGTCAACGAATCGATACGATCCGGGGCAGTTCTGCACGTCCCCAGTGTAGCTGCCGTCGGCGTTCGGTGGAACGCGTGGGAAGTTCGGGTGCTCGGCCGGGCGTGGCCGCACGGTTAGCAGGCGACCGGCATCGTTGTACCAGTTGGGGTTGGCGGGATGAAGCGGCGATTCATCAGCCGGACGAGAAGTGTGTCGGAATAACCAATCGCGGTGGAACGACGGAACTAACACCTCACCGGTGTACGGGTCTTGGGCGCCGAGGAAGAAGTCTTTGACGCCCGGATACGTGTAGCCCGCGTGCTTGCCGACGTAGTCGCGGCCAGCGACGGTATCCTTGAACAGCCAACTGCCGCCAGCGCCCGGCAGTCGGTTTCGAGTCCACTCCGGGTCAATCAGCAGAGGCTGATTGTCCATCAGCATGGCGGTGTAGTTAACGATCCGCTGACGACTCGTGATGCCGGCGAGAGATGGGTAGCTAGCCGTACCGTTATAGGTGTACGTGCTGGGCTGGTCGTTGAACGGACCGACCCCGGCCCACGGGGTAACGGACCCAACCCACGGGTTGCCCGGCGCCGAGTAGTCAGATCGGCTGCCGTACATGCTCCGCGCGATGCTGTGGCCGCGCATCACGTTCTGGAGCGCGGGGCCGTCGTCGAGATCGTCATAGAGCAGCCCACCGAAGAACGCGTTGACCGCGTTCGTCGGGTCCGGCGGTGCCTTGGCGGGGACCGCGATGGCGTCTGAATACGCCATCGCCGCGGCCTTCTCACGGGCCGCGTACATCACCAGCGCCAACCCGGTCACCATCATGATGGTGATGAGGAAGAAGCACGTGATGAGGATGGCCGTACCGCGGCGCGGTGGCCGGCGGTGAGAGCGGAGGAGTGGTCGGAACATGTCCTTCTCCGATGCGTGTGCGTTCGGGATCGGCCCGCGCTCACCGGTCGGGAGCGCAGGCGGTGTTCGGGTTCGTCCGGGACGTTACAGTTCCACGGCCGTCGTGGTCTGGCGCGTTTGCTTGTTGCTCGGGTTCCAGCACCGAAGCCGGATCTGGATGCCGGTGATGCGGATCGGCTTGAGCACCGGCCCCGTAACCGTTGCGGTCGCCAGGTTGGCCGGCGCCCGCAGGCTCTCGTCGCCCGTGTCGTACTCGCCGTTGAACGGCAGCGCGTCGTACGGGTAGTCGGTGTTGCCCAAGTTAAAGGGGCGGGGCCAGATGTTGCCGGTCGCGGGCGCCAGGTAGGAGACGCCGCCGGTCTGTGGCCCGGTGAACTTCAACTCAAACGAAGTCACATAGTTGTGCAGCACGTCCTCGCCGATCCGGTAATTGGAGATCGACTGTCTCACCAACCGGCTGCTGCGGGGGGTGAGGTTGTTGAGGTTGAGCACGTCGTACCGGGTCTGGGCACTATCGTAGGAGCACGCGATCACTTCGAGCGGGTCGGCCGGGGCCATATTCTTTGGGGCGCCCAGATACGATTTGAGTATCGACTCGTAGGCCGGATCGTCGTCCGTGTTCCGGGCCGCCAGCCGCTGCCGCCGGATCAACTTGTACACCTCCGCTCCCCCCGCCAAGCCGGACGTTGTGCGGGGCGGGTTGTGCCGTTCCAGGAAGTACGCCACCTCGGCGCAAGTGCCGGTGATGACGTTCGGGTCCCCCATCGGCACGTCCGCGGTCAACGTGTTCTGCGGCGCGCCGCCGGGCACCACGATCGTAAACTGCATGAAGTGGCTGCCCGCCCGCGACGAGCCGAACCCGGCGTTGTCGTCCCCCTCTTCGACGTTCCAGGTCGGCGGCTGAGACGGGTCATACGTCCAGCCGGTTCTCGACTTCGCCGGCGGGGCGTACACCCAGAAGTACCCGGACCGCGGCGGCTTGTAGGTGAGCTGGCCGTTGACCACCGTTGCCTGATCGATCCGCTGGTCACTCACTTTGCGGCCCAGGTTCGGCTTGCCGTCCTCTTCGAGGAAGTGGTCGAGTTGGAGGTCGCGACGCATGACCGCGATGGCCATACGCTCCTGGCCCACAAAGTCGCCCTGGGCCTTGGCCTCACTCACCGTGTTCGTGATGATCGTGGTGGCCTGAACCAGGATGCTCATGAGGATGAGCGTGACGGTCACCACCACGAGCAGTTCGGGCAGGGTGAACGCCGCCCGGCCGCGGCGGGCGGGGCGATGGATCGTGCGAGAGGTCATGCGGTCGTCCTCGTCGGGAGCGGCTGGCCGCCGGTCCCGGGTTCGCTCGAAAGTTTGGGACGTGTGTTGGTCGTTCTCGGGTGTCGGGCACCGGTCCGAAACGGTCACGGGGCGAAGTTACCGGTAAGTTCCGGCCGCTCGAACACCCCGGCGATGCCCGGCATCACCACGACCGTTGCGTTGTACTGGCCCGTGCTCCCATCCAGCCGCTTGACCGGGGAGTCGAGTTCGATGTCCAGTGTCCCCGACCCGTCGTCGGCGGCGCTCACCACGCGGTAGAAGTTCGCGTGCCGGATGGAGCCGTCGATCGTCGCGTCCATCAGCCAGCCGCCCTTGCGGATCTCGACGTTCGCCGGGAGCAAGCTCGACGAGATCCGAAGCGCGGTGGAACCCGGCGTAAAGGCCACGCCAGCGGTTTTGGGAATAACGTGTTCAGACCCGGCCGGATAGAACTGGTGCCGACGATTACTGAACACCACTATTTTGAGCGTTGCGGTTGTCCGGTTGCTGTTGGTCGGGCGTTGGATCACGGCCAGCGCGTTGTACCGCAGCTCGCGCACCGTAATGCTGCTACTCGGAGTCAGGCCCGAAACCACCTGCGGTTGCGAATTCTCGTCCCAGGAGAAGCCGTCGGGCTGGCTCCACATCCGCCACGCCAGCGAAGCCTCCTGCGTGTTCAGCGTGTTCCAGCCGGACGGCGGGGTCGCCGGCGGCTTGTACGGGGCGAACGGCGGGTTGAGCCGCGTTCCGTTCATCGTGCGCCGGGGTATCAAGGTGGCCCCACCGTCACCCACGCGGAGTTGTGCGGCGTCCGAAGACAATCGCCCTGACACCCCCATCGGGTCCAGGAACACCGGATAACTCGCCTCGGTCGCAGCGGGTACGGTGAGGCCGCTGCCCGCATCATCGAGTGCCGGCCAGAACGGCTCGCGGTCCTGATATGTGGGGTCATCCTGCCGGGCGAGGTCGTCGGCGATTTTGTCCTTCCAGTAGCTCCGCACCAGGGCGTCGATGCTGGTGGCGAGGGTCGCGGTGCGGTCGGCGACCAACGCATCGCTCATCTGTTTGGCGCCGAACGGCACCATGCTCATCACCCCGGCCAGTCCGATCGCCACCACGAAGATGGCGACCAGCAGCTCGGTCATCGTCAGTCCGGGTCTGCGGGTCATGTGTCGCCCTCGCGGCGGCCCGGGTGGGGCGGGCGCCGGTGCTGTGGTCCTGGGTCGGGTACGGGTCCGCGGGGCCGAGCACGCCCCGCCGTGAATATCATTCGCTCGGCGGCTCAGGGCGCCAAAAATCGACGCCCGCTTTTTTGCTGCCGCTACTGCCCCAGATCGCGAACCAACTTGAACGGTTCGCCGCCCGACGTGTAACTGGTCCCGTTTCCGGGCCACGCGATGTTGTTGTGCGCGATCGTACCGGACGAGCGAATTGCGATCACATGTTGTTCGCCACCCTTTTGCAGCGCGTCTACCAAGTCCTGCCCCGTCTTATAAGCCGCTAACCGAGGGGTGGGGGAGGCGGGAGGAGGAGGGGTGGTGGGGGGGATGATTGTGTATACGGCGGGCTTGGTGTAATCACGCACCCACAGGAACAGTTGACCGCCGCTGCCGCCGAGCAGCTTGCCGTCCGGCCCGAATATGACATCCAGGTCGGTGGTGGCGTTCACCCGGTCCGGAACGCTGACGTTCAGGTCCACGCAAATCTTCTTGGGCAGCGGGATGATCGGCTCGCCCACGAGTGGTACGGCCAGCAGGTAGACCGCGAAGTTGTAGACCACGGCCTGCGTGCTCCCGCCCATGACCGCATCCGGGTACACCTCCAGAACGGCCTCGACGGTGTACAAGTTTTTCGCATTCGGCCCGGTTTTTTTCACCGTTGTGGGGACGGGTATGCTGGGTAGAGCGATCTTGTTCCAGGAGTTGAAGGTCGGCATCACGATCGTGCAACCGGGCTGAATCAGGTCCGCTTCTTCCGATTTTAAGTTTTCAATGAAACAGCGGCGGCCGTTGATCGCACCCGCGTTCATCCCGGACGACACGAACCCGTAGTCGAACCGGACCCGCGGCGCGAGGTTTTCGATTAGCTCGGGGGCAGTCCCCAGGTTCGGGTTGCTGGCCCGCGGGAAATTTAGTGGGGTCGTGGTCGGAATCAGCGGCGGGGGCTGTTCCACATACTGCATCTCGGTGACCCACCGAGCGTCAGTCTTGTCGTCGTTGGTTGCGTCGTTAGAGAGCACGAACCGGATGCCGCGCGGGGCTTTATCGCGGGCCGCCATGCTCTGAGCCATACGCAGTTGCGCGGTGATGTCGGAAACCGCATACCGAACCCGGTCCTGGTCCCGGGCACCCGGATAGAGCAGCAGGACGAGCCCGGCTAGCGCCAAGAAGATCGAGATGCCGACCAGCAGTTCGACGAGCGTGAATCCGCTGCGGCGGGTGTTCTGGGTGCGGATCATTGTTTGCCCCCTTTCCCCCCGAACCGATCAAGCCGGTAGCCGAGGCGGTCATCTTCTTGAGACAAGTCACCCGACGCATATGGAGGAACGGGGAGTTGTGCGCCTTTGGGTGTGAAGTAGTCGTAGCGCCGATCTTTCCCAGCGCATAGCACCGTCGGCACCCGGTTGCGAGACGCGGTACCCGGGGTGACAAAACCCAGTGCAGGGCTGATCGTGCTTGTGGTGCCCCAACTGCCCATCAAACCTTTCGGGTCCAGTGGGTCGATAAAATCCCTGCCGTCGTTAAACTTGCGGTTCACATAGGGCGGTTGGTCGAGTTCGCTTAGCTGGAGCCACCGGTAGTAGATAAGCGGTGTGCCGTAGGGATCGACGAATACCGTGTAGTCGGTGTTCGCAATTTTGAGCGGCTTCTGTTCGCCGGTGATTCCCCCCGCGTCCCCGGTCCCGCCGGCAGTCGCTCGCTCTGCCAGAATCAGGTACAAGAGCACGGCGCGGTGTTGGTCCGGCGTGCCGGCCGGCGTGCCGCTGCTGCTCTGATTTTTGACCGGGGCGAAAGTTCGCTTCCAGTCGTAGGTGTAAATGGTTGTTGCTCCGGACATGATCGAAAACGTGCTGGTCGCCTCGTCAAAGGTCTCCGGAAAGTGGACCTTTAGTGTGGCCGCTGTGTGGATGGCCAGGGCCTTATCTTTGTCTCCACCGCAAAATGTCACGATCGCTTGCGGTGCCCCTTCACGGTGGCACTTTTGCACCACAAAGCTGTAGTCTTCGCGCAGTCGCACCTGAAGCTGGCTGACCTGGTTATCAGCCGTGTTTGTCATGGCCGACTCTTTGAACTTCATCGTCCCGGCGACGACGAGTGCGGTCAGTATTCCGATGATCGAAATGACTACAAGCAGTTCGACCAGCGTAAACGCATGTCGGTGAGCGGAGCGACCGCGTGCGAGAGTGTTCGTGTGCATGGCGTCCTCCGGTTATTGCGGGCCTGCGCCGAGCTTGGCTTGCGAGAAGTTGCTCCAGTCGTCATCGCCGCCCCCGGTCGGCACATTCGTCCCCCAGTCGCCACCCGGACCGAACTTGGCGTCCTCACCTGCCGAAATAATCTGGATGCCTTTTGGGTTCTCGTACTTCTTCGGGTTCCCACGCCAGAACGGGCTCGACGTGGTCGTTTCCTCCTTCGCGTTCTTCCAGGTGAACGATTGCGTCCCGTAATTGCCCTGACGATTGAAGAAGATCGCGTAGGGGCTACCATAGGGGTCGATGAGTTTGGCCCGGCCCGTGGCGACCGGCTCATACATGCCGCTCTTGAGTTGCAGAAACGGCCCTTTGCGAGATTCGCCCGGGCTGCCCGCGTCAAAAGGAAACTGTGAATTGTTGGAGAAGCCCGTGTACCGAGTGATTTCCCCCCCGGTAAGGAAAAACAACGCGACCTCGTTTCCATCCGTCAAGGTCACGGTCGGCAACTTAGTGTTGGTTATGTCGAGGTTCGGAAACAGGTGCTTGAGGTACATGGCTTCGGCATCGCCCGCACTGTACGAGGGCATAAGCCTGAACGGCCCCTGAGGAAGGTAGCCGGGCCTGCTCAGTGCCTCAGAAGCGCAAAACATGTCGGCCGCTTGCGAGATCTGGCTCATTCGCCACTGGTTTTCGCTCCGCTTGATGCCGGTCCGCACCTTCATCACCGCCGGGACCAGGAGCCCGATCAGCAGCGCGATGATGCCGATCACCACCAGCAGCTCGATCAGCGTGAAGCCCGCCCGCCGGTTCCGGCCCGTCCGCCTCAGGTTCATGACGTGTCCCCTCAGAGAGTGCGGAGGGCGGAACCCGGAACGCCGGCAGCGGTCTTCGCCCCGCGTTCCGAGGTCCGCACCCCGAATGGCTTACTTGCTCAGACCTTCCAGCAGCTTGATGAGCGGCAGGAACAGCGAGATCACGATGGCGCCGATGGTGAAACCCAGGAACACGATCATGATGGGCTCCAGCAGCGAGATCAGCGACTTGACGAGGTTGTCCACCCACTCGTCGTAGAAGTCGGCGATCTTGTAGAGCATCGTGTCCAGGTCGCCGGTCTCCTCGCCCACCTCCACCATATTCACGACCATCGCGTCCACCAAACGGGACTCGCGGAGCGGGTCGGCGATCGTGTCGCCCTCGCGGATCGACTCGAAGATCCGCTGGAACATCCGCTCAAACACCGCGTTGTTGGCCGTCTCCTTCACGATCGAGATGGCCTCCAGGATCGGCACGCCGGAGCTGATCAGGGTGCCCAGCGTCCGCATGGTCCGGGCCACGATCGTCTTCTCGACGAGCTGGCCCACCACCGGTATCCAGAGCGTGGCCCGGTCCAGGGCGAAGTTCCCGGCCCGCGACAGCCGGATCAGCTTGATCAGGAAGTACAGTGCGGTTGGGAACAGTGGAATGGTCCACCAGTACTCGGACATCCAGTTCGAGACCCGGATGAGCGTCAGAGTGGCCCACGGCAGGGTCATCCCGAACTCGTCGAAGATCTTCTTAAACTTCGGGATGATCGCCACCATGATGAAGGTGAGGATCGCCACCGCGACGAAGATCACGACCGCCGGGTAGACCATCGCGCCGATGATCTTGGACTTGAGGCTCTGGGCCTTCTCGAGGAAGTCCGCGAGCCGCTGGAGAATGATTTCCAGCGCACCACCGGCCTCGCCGGCCCGCACCATGTTCACGTACAGCTTGCTGAACGCCTTCGGGTGCCGGCTCAGGGCCTCGGACAGCGCCGAGCCGGACTCGACGTCGTCCACCACGTCGATCATGGAGTTCTTGAGCGCGCTGGGCGGCATCTGCCGCTCCAGGATGCGGAGCGACCGGAGCACCGGCAGGCCGGCGTCCTGGAGCGTCGAGAACTGGCGGGTGAAGGTCACCAGTTGCTTCTGCTTGACGCCGCCGATGACGAACGTCTTGCGGCTCTTGCCGGTCTTCTTCTTCCCCTTGCCCTTGCTCCCCTTGCCCCCGGCGACCGCGGTCAGCTTGGTGACGAAGTACCCCTTCGCCTTGACCTTCTGCTGCGCCTCTTCCTCGTTGGCGGCTTCGATGGAGTCCTTGACCTCGGCCCCGGACGTGTCCAGCGCCTCGTACTTGAACGTAGGCATCACTTTCTCCAATGCGGAATGCGGAATTCGGAATTCGGAACCGAGACACCCGCACCCGCGGGCCACCGTCGCTCGTGCCCCCTTGCGAGGAGGGGCGCCAACCGTTACCGGGTGCCGTTTCGGGTGGTCTTGATAGACGCCACCACCATGGCCACGATTTCACCGGCCTCCGCGTGCAGGTCGGCCAGTGCCTCCGGCTTCACCAGCCCGCCTTCCGTCAGCAGCTCGAACCAGTAGGCCGATTCGTCGGCCTCTTCCTCAACAACCCCTAACTTCGCGACGAACTCCGCCGGCGACCGCCCCCGGCACGCGGCCCGGTAGTTGGCACCCACCGAGGTCGCGCTGCGCAGGAGCTGCTTACCGATCACATCACCCGAACGCGTGGCCGGCAAAGTGTCCACCAGCCGCATGACGCGAAGGGCAAACGCCTTCGTGCGGACACGAAGGTCGGGCGACTTCTTGGGCAATGCGGAACCCTTGGGCAATGCGGAATGCGGAACGCGGAATTCGGAATCAGAAGACGAAACCGGCGAGTCGGCCCCCATCTCATGCTCCGCTGTGTTGCTGCTTTAATTCCGAATTCCGCACTCCGCATTTTCCCTTAGGCCTCGTCTTCCTGCACCGTCTCGCGCACCACCTCGTCGAGGGTGGTGGTGCCGGCGAACAGGGCCTTCAGGCCGGCCTCGCGGAGCCCCGGGGTGCCGGTCTTGCGGCAGTACGCCCGGACCGCGTCGGTGCTGGCCCCGCGGCTCACCATGTCGCGCAGGTCGTCGTTCATGACCAGGATCTCGTACAGCCCGGTGCGGCCCTTGAACCCGAGGTTGTTACACTTGTCGCACCCCTCGCCGTAGTAGAACGGCCGCTTGCCCACCTGATCCGGGGTCAGGTTCACCTCCATGATCTGCTCGCGGGTCGGCTCGTAGGCGGTCTTGCAGTTCACGCACACGCGCCGCACCAGCCGCTGGGCCTGGATCGCCTCCACCGTGGCGGTGATGAGGAACGGCTCCACCCCCATGTCGCGGAGCCGGGTGATCGACGACGGGGCGTCGTTGGTGTGCAGCGTGCTAAACACCAGGTGCCCGGTGAGCGACGCCTGGATGGCGATGCCGGCGGTCTCGAGGTCGCGGATCTCGCCCACGAGGATCACGTCCGGGTCCTGCCGCAGGATGGCCCGCAGCGCGCTGGCGAAGGTGACGTCGATCTCGTGGTTGATCGGGCACTGGATGATGCCGTCGATCTCGTACTCGACCGGGTCCTCGGTGGTGATGAGCTTGGTCTCGATGTCGTTCAGCTCGGACAGCGCCGAGTACAGCGTGGTGGTCTTGCCGGCCCCGGTCGGGCCGGTCACCAGGACGATCCCGTTGGGCTTGTGGATCACCGCCCGGAACGTGCCGAGCAGGTCCGGCGGCATCCCGATGCGGTCCAGCGACAGCCCGACGTTGGTGCGGTCCAGCACCCGGATGACGACGCTCTCGCCGAACAGCGTGGGCAGCACCGACACCCGCATGTCCACCGGGTTGCCGCCCACGTTCAGCTCGATGCGGCCGTCCTGGGGCATGCGCCGCTCGGCGATGTCCAGGTTCGCCATGACCTTGATGCGGCTGGCGATGGCGGTGGCGAGGTGGCGCGGCGGGGGCACCATCTCGTACAGCACCCCGTCGCACCGGTACCGCATCTTGTACTCGTCCTCGAACGGCTCGAAGTGGATGTCCGAGGCGTGGTCGCGGATGGCCATCAGCAGCACCATGTTGATGAGCTTCCGGACCGGGGCGGCGTTGGCCATCTCCGCCAGGTCGCCGATGTCGATGCTGTTCTCGCGGCCCGTGGAGGCGGACCCGATGCTCTCGTCGGCGGCGATCTGGGCGTACACCGACGAGATGGACTCCTCCTTCTCGTTCGAGTAGGCCCGCTGCATCAGCGCCTGGACCTGCTTGGGCGGCCCGAGGATCGCGTTCACCTGCCGCACCCCGGGCAGCAGGTTGCGGAGGTCGTCCGTGGCCTGCATGTTGTTGGGGTCGGACATCGCGACCGTCAGCACGTCGTTCTCGAAGCTGATCGGGACGAGCTTGTACACCTCCGCGATGTTCTTCATCACCAGCTTGACCGCGGCCGGCGTGGGCTTGGTGTCCTCCAGGTTCGCCACGCGCATGCCGTGAATCTCGGCCTGCGCCTGGAGCAGTTGCTCCTCGTTGATGAGCCCGCGCTGCATGGCCAGCTCGCCGAGCTGCGCGTCGGTGGTGCGCAGGTCCTCGTAGAGCGTCTCGACCTGCGGGCCGTCGAGGAACCCGAGGTCCTCGAGCTTCTTGGCGAGCTGGCGGGTGTTGGCGTCGATGTACGAGAAGCGGTCCTTGGCCGGGGCCTTCTTGGCGGCCGGCTGCGGCGCCGCCTTCTGGGGCGCGGCGCCGGCCTTCTGGGGCGCGGCCCCGGGGCGCGGGGCGCCCGCCTTCGGCGGCTGGCCGGCGGGCGGCTTCGGCGGCCCCGCGGCCGGGGCCGTGGGCTTCTTGGGCGGGTTCGGGTTGCTCGGCGGCGTCGGCGTGGCCATCGGTGTTCCTGTGTGTGGAGGATGAAGCTGAGGGCGGGGCGTCAGCCCCTGGGGTTGTCCGGGCAGCGGGGCGACGGCCGCTTACCGCCTCCGCCGCTTGCGGTCGTTGTCGTCGTCGTCCTCTTCGTCCTCGTCTTCGTCCTCCTCCTCGTCCTCGCCGCCCCCCTCCTCGTCTTCGTCTTCGAGGCCGCGTTCGGCGTGCGCGATCTTCGCCGCCAACTCGTTGGGCTTACTGGACTTGAGGAGCACCTCTTCCTTCTCGCACAGGTCCTCGCGCCACAGCCGGAACAGCGAGTCGTCCAGCAGGAACATGCCGTGCTTGCGCCCGGTCTGCACCGACGAGTCGATGCGGTACGTCTTGTTCTCGCGGATCAGGTTCCGGATGGCGGGCGTCACCACCATCATCTCGTAGGCGGCGATGAGCCCCTCGGGCTTGCGCGGCAGGAGCGCCTGCGACAGCACCCCGATGAGCGAGCCCGAGAGCTGCGTGCGGATCTGGTCCTGCTCGTTCTCGGGGAACACCGTGACCACCCGGTCCACGGTCGAGGCCGCGCCGGAGGTGTGGAGCGTGCCGAACACCAAGTGCCCGGTTTCGGCGGCCTCGAGCGCCGCCCGGATCGTTTCGAGGTCGCGCATTTCACCGACGAGGATCACGTCGGGGTCCATGCGCAGCGCCCGGCGGATGCCCTCCTTGAAGTCGGGCACGTCGATCCCGATCTCGCGCTGGTTGACGGTGCTCTTCTTGTGCTTGTGGAAGTACTCGATCGGGTCTTCCAGCGTGATGATGTGGCGGTCGTAGTTGTCGTTCAGGAAGTTCAGCATCGACGCCAGCGACGTCGTCTTGCCGGACCCGGTGGGGCCGGTCACCAGGAACAGCCCGCGGGGGCGGATGATGAGGGACCGGATCGCTTCGGGCGTTCGCAGTTGCTCGAACGTGAGGAACTGGCTCGGGATGCGCCGCAGCACCATCCCGACGGTCCCCTTCTGTTTGAACACCGCGACGCGGAACCGGTAACCGTCGACGTACTCGATGGCGAAGTCGGCGCCACCTTTCGTCTGCAGCTCCTGCTGACACCGGTCCGGGGTGATGGACTTCATCAGCCCGGTGGTGTCGTCGTTGTCAAGGATCAGCCCGCCGAGGTCGAGCTTCTTCATACGCCCCTGGTGGCGCACGACCGGCGGCTGACCGACGCTAATGTGCAAGTCACTCGCTTTGAGCTGGATCACCGTCGCGAGCAACTTCTCCATTGAGACTTTAGGCACGGGGTACCCCTTTGCCAGAGCGACGGTGCCGAGGCGGACACAAATGGCACCAAGGGCGCGTTCGCGTCCCGGTGTCGCATTATCTCCGCCGCGGCCGGCGCAACCAAAAACGGATCACGAACGCGCGGGCGAGTAAAACCGACACGATTCAAGTTCGACCGGAGCCCATCGGACCCCGGTCTCTATCGGCCGCCGACCGGCACTAAGCTTCGCGGGCAACGAGCACTTCCGCGTGGCAGGTGCTCAGCACCTCCTCCAATGTGGTGCTGCCCCTGATAGCTTTCAGAATCCCGTCTTCGAGCAGCGAACGCATCCCGCCCCCCCGCGCCTTCCGGCGAATGTCCTGCGTTGGGGCCTGGGCAAATGTCATTTCACGAATTGCCGAGGTCATTCTTAACATCTCGAAAATGCCCTGGCGACCGCGGTAACCTGTTTGCCGGCAATGGTTACAGCCGCGGCCCTTCATGAAGTTCGCTTTCGAGAGTTCTTCCGGCGTGAGGCCGCCCGCCTTAATCTCTGCCGCTTGCGGCTGATACGACTCGCGACACTTGATGCAGTTCATCCGCACCAGACGTTGAGCCATGATCGCGATGACCGAGCTGGCGATGAGGAACGGAGGCACTCCGATGTCACCGAGGCGGGTCACAGCACTGGGCGCGTCGTTCGTGTGCAGTGTCGAGAAAACCAAGTGTCCAGTCAGAGAAGCCTGCACGGCGATTTCTGCGGTCTCCTTGTCGCGAATTTCGCCTACCAAAATAATGTTAGGCGCTTGACGAAGCATGGCGCGAATAATCCGGGCGAAATCGAGCCCGATGTTGTGTTTCACCTCGACCTGGTTGATCCCGGGCAGGTAGTACTCGACCGGGTCCTCGGCGGTGATGATTTTCCGGTCCGGACGATTGAGTTCGTTGAGCGCGGAGTACAGTGTGGTGGTCTTCCCCGAGCCGGTCGGTCCGGTGACCAGGAAGATCCCGTTGGGGCGCTTGATGATTTGCTGGAACCGCATGTAGTCGTCTTCCGCAAATCCCAGGTCCTTGATGCTGACCTGAATGTTGCCGCGGTCCAGAATGCGCATGACGGCCGACTGGCCGTGGACGGTCGGCAGCAGGCTGACCCGCAGGTCGAAGTGTTTGCCCTGCACCGTCATCTTGATGCGCCCGTCCTGCGGGCGGCGCTTCTCACTGATGTCGATCTGACCCATGATCTTGATACGCGACAGCATCGGAGCCAGTAACCGCCGGGGGGCGGCGTCGCGTTCGACCAGCACGCCGTCGATCCGGTACCGGATCCGAACGCGGTCGCCGAACGGCTCGATGTGGATGTCCGACGCGCGGAGGGTGATCGCTTCCGAGATGACGAGGTTGACCAGCTTCACGACCGGCGCGTCCGAGTCGTCGGCCGAAGCCATCGCCGTCGTGCTTTCGGTCTGGGTGAACTCGATCGCGGTGTCGGTGAACTCGACGAGCATGGAGTCCACGGACTCCGTTTCCGACTGACCGTAGTTCGCGTTGATGGCCTCCTGGATCTGCTCCTGGACCGCGAGAACCGGCTTGATCTCCTTGTTCAGAATGAACTTAAGCTTCTCGATGGTCTCGTAGTTCGTCGGGTCGGCGGTGATGAGCGAGAGGGTGTTGTCTTCCAGGTTGAGTGGAATAACGAGGTTCTCGCGGGCCACCGACTCGGGGACCAGTTCGATGACCGCCTTGGCGATGCTAACCTCTTTGAGGTCGACGAATTGCATCCCGTAGAACTCGGCGATCGCGGACATCACCTCGTTGGCCGCGAGGTACTGGAGCTTGATGATCGCGTCCTGGAGCTTGAGGCCGGTGGCTTCCGCCTCGGCGATCTGGTCCGGGCTGATCATCTTCTTGCGGAGAAGAATGTCCGCGAAGTCGCCGCGCGCTTTGGCCATGAGAGGTCTCCTTTTCGTGGAAACGTGAACGACGAGACGGGCGGGCGAAGAGTATCGGATCAGGTTAAGGCGCTGGTTCAGAAGTTGACCGCTGAGCTGACGCCGACAGTGAACGTGGCCGCGACGAACGTGTCATCGGAATCCGAACTGACCAAGAGCACATGAATGGATGATGAGTTCAGTGTGACACGCCGCGCAGCGTGAGTGCAAGTGTAAAGAACGTGAAAGGCGCCAAAAATTGCGCCTTTGTAGCCCTGTTGCGCGCGTTTTCTCACAACTCTCTTGGCCCATCAATGATCGGTTCGGGCTCTCCGCCCCGAGTTCCAAACTCGGCGACGCCACTCACACGAGCAGGCGTATGACAGCGCGGGGAGGGGTCGACAGGTGGGATCCAGAAGCAAGCATCTGAAGCGACCGGAGGGCTCCTCCCGTGGCGAGGAAGTATCGGGTCGGGGTGATCGGGGCTACCGGGCGCGGCGACTACGGGCACGCGGTCGATGTCGCGTTTCGGAAGCTCGATAACGTCGAGATCGTAGCCGTCGCGGACGCCAGCGAGGCGGGTCGGGTCGCGGCCCAGAAGCGGACCGGGGCGCCACGCACATACGCCGCTTACAAGGACCTACTTGCGAAAGAGAAGCCGGACCTCGTCGCGGTCTGCCCGCGGTGGATCGACCAGCGCCACGACATGCTGATGGCCGCCGCCGAGGCGGGGTGTCACATCTATACGGAGAAGCCGTTCTGGCGCACGCTCAAGGAGTGCGACGCGGTGGCCGACGCACTCGACATGCGGCACCTGAAACTGGGGATCGCGCACATCAGTCAGTACTCGCCGGTACTCGACACCGTACTGAAGGTCATCGCGGACGGTGTGATCGGCGACCTTCTCGAGGTGCGCGCCCGCGGCAAGGAGGACGCCCGGGGCGGGGGCGAGGACCTGTGGGTGCTCGGGTCGCACGTGTTCGGCCTCATGCGCAGCGTGGCGGGCGGGAACGCGGTCTCGTGCTACGCCACAGTCGCTGCACAGGGGCGTGCCGTCGGGAGGGCCGACGTTAAAGACGGCGCAGAAGGGCTCGGGCCGCTCGCGGGCGATCACGTCCAGGCCACGTATGCGTTTCCGAAGGGTGTGCAGGGGTACTTCGCGAGCCGCAAGGGCGCGGCCGGAGCGCCGACGCGGTTCGCGGTGCAGGTCTTCGGCTCGAAGGGTGTCATCGAACTGGAGAGCGGCTACCTGGTGAAGGCCGCGTTACTGCGCGACGCCGGATGGTCCCCGGCGCGGAGTGGGGCGAAGTGGCAATCCATCACCTCCGCGGGGATTGACAAGCCCGAGCCGCGCACCGACGGAACCTACGAGGGCGGACACGTCGCCGCGATCACCGACCTGATCGGAGCGATCGAGCAGCGGCGCGAAACCAAGTGTACCGCCCGCGACGCGACCGCCATCGTCGAGATGATCGCGGCGGTGTTCGAGTCACACCGACTCGGGAAGCCGACAGAACTACCGCTGAAAACCCGCGTCAACCCCCTGACCCTGCTCTGACATCGAAGCCGCCCTGATGCGCGAAACTTCATGGTTCCGTGCGGCACACATTCCCCGCGCCCGTTCGGGGCGTTTCCGGATACCGGCAGGTCCAAGTCGCCAAACGGCCAAACTGAAAATCGAATTTCGGCGTGCGGCCCTGGAACCGGTCGGTTACACTTTGCGGGTGTCCTTTCCCGGGCAGTTTGCGACCAGCGTTGGCAATAAGCTGCCCACCGCCTTTCCGCTCCGAACGACCGCATCCAATCACCTCGTGCGGCGGGCCGGGGCTCATTCGGAGGTTCCGAGCATGTCGACCCCCGTTCTGCCCGCGCACCGCGTGCAAGCCGCCACCGCACAGCGCATGACCGAGAACTGGCTCCGCAACGTGTTCGCCCCGAACCTGTACACGGTCCACTGGCACGACGGCACCGACGCCAGCGCCCCGGACGTGTCGGTGGTCCGCGTGCACCCGGCCACCGACGCCGAGCGCGTGCCGGTGCTGGTGGTCGAGATCGAGGACGCCGACGCGGGGTACGATTTAGCCGAGCAGGCGAGCCGGCACGCCGCCGCGGGCGTACTCGACTACTGGGTGATCGACGTGGTGGCGCGGCAGCTCCACATCTTCCGCGACCCGCGCCCGGACCCGGCCGCGCAGCACGGGTTCTCCTACAACTCGGTCAGGCTCTGCTCGCCGAACGCGCTGGTCTCGCCGCTCGTCGCGGAGCTGCACCTCGCGCAGGTGGTGGACCTGCTCCCGTAGCGACCCGCCCGATGACCGAAGACGAGTGGCTCTCGCCGACCGACGACGCCGCCCGCGTGCGGCACGCCGCCGAGCACCTGCCGCCGCGCCGCCGGCGGCTGCTGGCGGTCGGGCTGTGCAGAACCGTCACCGGTTTGGTCACGCACCCGGACTTGGCCGCCGCGCTCGATGTCGTCGATCAGTACGCCGACGGGCGGGTGACGGCCGGCGCGCTGGACCGCGCCCGGCACGCCTGCCGAGCCCTCGCGCAGCAGTCTTACGACGCCTACCGGCGGGCCACTGACACCGGCGCGGATGCGCTCACCGCCCACGCGTGCTCGGATCTGGCGTGGGCGGTTGCGTTCGCAGCCACCGACCCGCTACCGCTCGAAATGGTCGGCACGCGCGCGCTCGGCGCGGTGGTCCAGACGCGCACCGGCGCGACCGGCCTGCTTTTTGCCACGTCCCCCGAGTTTCATGCCGCTGTCGCAGCTCACCTGGCCCTGATGCGCGAGATGGTGTGGGAGGTGGCCGGGAACCCGTTCCAGCCGTCACACTTCGTACCCGCGTGGCGCACCGACACCGTGACCGCGCTCGCCAAACAAATGTACGAGACGCGCGATTTCGCCGCGATGCCGATTCTCGCCGACGCGCTCCAGGACGCGGGTTGCGACAGCGACGCCCTGCTGCGTCACTGCCGTGGCGAGGGAACGCACGTCCGCGGGTGCTGGGCGCTAGACCTGGTGCTGGGACTCGAGTAGCTGCTCTTGGCTCTGCGTCACTTGAACAGCGCAATCGGCCCTGGGGCGGCGAGCCGCCTCTCGGCGGTGCGGAACAGCTTCTCGGCCTCGGCCCTCTCTCCCCCGAACCACAACTGGTAGCCGAGCAGGAACTCCAGTGCGGGCTGCCCGGGGTTGTCTGCCGTCGCGTTCTTGAGCGCGGCGAGGTGGGCGGCGTACCGGTCGGCACGGCCGTCGTACAGTTCCGTCGGGTCGAACGGCGCCGCGGGCCACTTGGGATCACGCGCCAGCCCGTCCCGCACGCGCGCTACCGCTTCGACGAACTCACCGGCTGCGAACTTCGCCTGCGCGTGCAAAAAGTACGTTCGCGCGTCGCCCGGATCGGACGCGCTGGCGCGTGTGAAGTGATCGGCCGCGCGGCCGTAGTCGGCCGCGGCGAACGCGGCCCGTGCCAACCCGATCTGGCGCGCGGCTTCCTTTTTCGGGTCCGGATCGGCGCGGTCCATCGCCACTTTCACCGGCGCCACAAACGGGTTGAACGCGATCACCGGTCCGGGCCGCACGTCGGCCACCCGGGCGATCGCGGGGGCGGTCCGTTTCTTCGGCGCAATGACGAGGAAGTCACCCTCTTTTGCGCCGCGCGGGAACAGGCCGCCGTCGTCGCGCGGGGCCGCCCCGGCGACAACCACCTCCGGCGTATCGCGGCCGAAATCCCCGCCGAGAATGATTGGGGTCGGAACGACGATGACCGGCCGACCGAACCCGACGAGCGGCGCCGGCGCCAGCCCCACAGGTCCGAACGGCCCGAACGGCGAGACCGGGACCAAAGGCGGGGCGTAGTACACCGCACGCGACACGTACCCGCCCGCGAAACCGCTCACGCGAAAGTGAGGGCCGCCGACCGAGAACCCGAAGCCGGTGCGGTACGTGTACGAGTAACCGCCGAACCCGTATCCGGGGCCGCACAGCGGGCCGCACGCGAACTGTGCGCGCGCCGGGGCCAGTTCCGCCAGCACGAGCACCGCACACGCCGCCAGGATGAAGCGCGCCATGCCTTATCCCCGCTCACGTTCGAACAGCCGTAAGGTCCGATTATCCGGCGCCGCACGCCGCGCCGCAATCGGAGCTTGAAAGTCGGCGCCGCAACGGGCTCCCTGATCCATGTGCCCGGTAATATGGCCGCTTTTGTTGACGAGCCGCGACCGCCAGGGAGCGGTGCCACGTATCCCGCTCCCTGGCGGTCGCGGCTCGTCAAGAAAGCGACACGGTCACCCGTTTGCCCCGCAGACCGCGGGTGCCGCCGGGGGCACCCAGAGGTACACGCGTTCGAGTTCCGTGAGCAGCCGGTTGACCTCACTCTGGGCGGCCAGAACGATTTGCTCGCGCTGCTCGTCGGTCATCGGTCACTCGCGATGTCGATCCCGTAGTTGTCGTAGTAGCCCGCGTCCACCACCCGCCGACCGGGGTTCGTCGGCGGGGTTACGGCCGGGCTGACGAACGGGAACGACGCGTTCATCCGCGCCGCGGTGGCGACCGAGAACGTCGCCCGTGTCTCCGGAAACAGATTGTAAAACTCCACCGCGCCGAACGACGCGATCTTCCCGTCCGGCCCGTCGGTCTGGCACAGCGGGGCGAGGTCCAGGTTGCTGATCAGGAGCCGCCGGGCGTCCTCGACCAGCATCAGCGAGAAGATCAGCGACGGCACGCGCGCGTCCTCCTCGGCCGCGGGTCGGGCCGGTCCGTCGTCGGGTACAGCTTGCCCACCAGCGACAGCGACAGCGGTTGCCCGCGGAGCGCCTCGCCGCCCGCCGAGTACCGCCCGATCACCAGCCCCTTGCTGTTCTGCCGGAAGTACCCGGTGTACTCCGTCGGCTCGGTGATCTCCCACACCCCCGTGAGGCACACTCGTTCGGGTGGAGGAGCCGGCGCACGCCCCGGCGGTCCGGCCCCCGCGCAAGTCGGCGCGGGTGTCAACGGTCCGGTCGGCCGCCGGAACGGGTAACGTCCGGCGCGCAGCGCGCGGCGTAGTAAATCCCACAGGCCCAACGGGTACACCGGCCGCTTGGCCGTGCCCGGGCCGTTCCACACGTCGTAGTACCGGGCGTCCTCGAACACCGCGTCGCGCACCGCGGCGAACGTCGAGCCCGGGTGCGCCCAGTCCTCCGGCGTGGCCCCTTCTTCGCCCGGATACACGGTCAGGCCATCGGTGCTCATGAGGACGCCCCTCCCGGCGCGCCGGGGGGCGGCGTCGGGGGCGCCACCGCCAGCGTGACCGCCTGGCGGAGCCGGCGGAGCTGGCGCTTCGACCGGTACAGCAGCACCAACGGGAACAGGAACACGGCCAACACGATCAGCGCGATCGCCACGAAGACGATGCGGGTCCGCGTCGTCAGGTCGGCCACGGGCACCGGCATCGGCTCCTCCTGGGCCTCGGCCAGGTACGGCCACTCGTCCAGGAACGGCCGGTCGTTCGCGGTCGGCCGGCCGGCGTCGTACTTGGCCGCCTCCTGCACCTTCGGCGACCGCGGGGGCACGAACGACAGCTCGTACAGTTGGCAGTCGCCCTGCTCGCACGTCAGCTTGGCCACGTCGTCTTCGAGCCGCCGCCCGTTCGGGAACCCCGGCGGGTGCCGGCGGGTGAAGATGGCCACGTCGGGTTGGTCGTCGAACGAGCGCAAGTTGAACTCGGCCGGGAACAGGTAGCGGAGCGCGTCGGTCCGCACCCCCGGCTTCTCACGGGCCTCGCGGATCGCCTTCACGTGCTCGCTCGGCGGTATCGTGTTCAGCAAATCGAACCGCGGGAGCTGCGCGCGCTGGGCGCGGCCGACGTGGCCCACCTGCGCGCCGTTGCGAGATCGCGTGGCCCACACGAGGAGCGAGTCCGTGCCGGGCGTCCGTGGGAACGCACTGTACGGCACCTCCACCGCCATCGCGATCACGTTGGTGCCGAAGAACGCGGGGAAAATGAACGGGTCGTCGCGCACCCCCGCCCCCCACCTCGTCACCGTGGACAGCGGCACCTCTTGCAACCCGTTGCCGCGGTCCGCCTCGACCTTCCGGCTGAGAAAGTTCTGGTCGGTGAACGGTTCCAGGCTGTTCTTCAGCTTCATGGTGATGCGGAACGTCGGCCTGATGGCCTCCGGGTGGTCCACCACCCCGCCGTACCGGGCCGTGTTGCGCTCGTCTGCGCTGGTCGGACGCGCCAGCTCCTTCGGGTAGTTGATCTTCGCCGATCGCGCGCTGTCCACGTTGATGACGAACTCGAACGCGTCCAGCCCGCGGTACGGCGGCGTGGCCCGCAGCCGGTTCGCGCCCACGATCAGCACGAGCTTCTCGTCCTGGGCCTTGCTCAAGTCCTTCTCGCTCCCGCCCTTGGTCCGTTTGCCGTCGTAAACCGGGAACACGAACAGCCCGGTCAGCCCGCGCTCGGGTTCGTCCGAGCGCCGAAACGGGTCGATCGGGTCGGCATGGTCGGACGCGCCGGCCCCGCCGGGCGTCGCGGCGGCCCCGGCCGCGAGTACCAGTGCGAGCGCGAGTGCCGCCCGCGGCCGGGTAAGAACGCGGGGCATGGCGTCGCTTAATGTGTTGGCATTCACAATCTTTACAGACTCCAAACGGTTCTCGCGGGCCACGACCCGCGTGACGGTCCGGGCCGATGTTCGTAGCCGGCTCCCAGCGAACGGCCCGGGCGAGCGCGAACAGTTCCGTTAGCCCCGAGGCTCCTCGGGGCTAACGGAACCGGTTGCCCCCGATGTGCGCCGATCGCACGGAGGTCAGGTTCCGCCAGAACGCGGCCAGGTTGGCGGCGAACTGGCCGTGCCCGGTCGGCGACAGGTGGTTCGAGTGCCGGCGGAGCCACGAGATCGGCTCCGAGCGCGAGCCCACCAAGTCCCGCGCCACCCGCTCCTGCCCGGCCCCACCCTCCGGGGTCGGGATCGCGCCGGTCACCCCGTCGCGCTTCCCGCCCGGATCGAAGACGCGCCCCAGGAACCCGCCGGTGTAGCCGCCGCCGGAAACCGTGGACAGAAAGTCCACGTGGCGCAACCACCCCGCCCGGGCCAGCGCCTGGATCACCCCGTACGCGCCTTCCAGCACCACCTTCGCTGGGCGCCGGTCGCGGAACAGGAACCGCAGGTCGGACGTGGTGGTCTGGAACCACCCGCGGGTGCCGTGCCGGCCGTCCTCCCAGCCGGTGCTGAGCCCGAAGAACCGGCGGATCCGGTCGAAGAACCCGCGCCGGTTGTAGTGGCAGTGCTCGAGCCGCTCGAAGTACGCCCGCATCCGGTCGCCGCGCCAGCCCGGGTCGCCGGTCGCCTCGGCGATGTGGTCCCAGTTCTCGGCGGGGCCGGACACGATGATCATGGCGTTGTGGATCGCGCACCCGCCGCCCCCCTGGGCGCGGGTAGAAGATGCCCGCCTCGTTCTCGGGGTGCGGGGCCGGGGAGCCCGGCAGCGGGGCATGAACCTTCGGGTCGAGGCTGTCCGCGGGCGGGCCGTCGAAGTGCCGCACGAAGAACCGCAGCGCGTGCCGCGGGTCCTCGGTGACCTCCGGGTGCAGGAGCGGCATGTCGGCGTTCTCGACCCGCGCGTCGGCCGGCTTCGCGGGCTTTTCTTGCCCCATCTCGGCGATCAGCACCGCGTACCCGCGCTCGGCGAGCCGGGCGGCCAGCGGCGCGACGCCGGCGCCCGCCCCGACGACGACTAACGGCGACGCCTCCGGTCGCTGCCGGTCCGTGCGGATCTCGGGCATGGGTACGGGCCTCGGGGGCGGGAGGGCGGCCCAGGGCCGGCGCGGGGGCACCCGGGAGCGGCGGGGCGTAACGGGGCCGGCGGTCAGAACGTCTTCAGCAGCGCGATCCGCTCGCGCTTCTCTTCGTCCGACAGGCGCCGGATGAACTCGTAGTCGTGGCCCAGGTCGGTGACGTGGGCCGGGCACTTGCTCGCATTAATCAGGGCCGACCCGACCGTCAGATCGAAGTCCGCGCGCCGCGCGCCTTCGCGTCCTCGTTCGTGTCGCCCGGCTTCACGTCCCTGCACTTCAGGAATTCTGCGCCGGGCGCGCTCAGCCGGTCGGGCTTGTTCGCGAGCGGCGTCTCGGGGCCGATGCAGGCCAGCGCGTTGATCGGCGTCCCCCGGGGAATCGGGAACAGGCGCAGCACGACCACCCCGGTCGGGTACCCGTACACGGGGTACTCGTCCGGGTGCTTCCGCTCGCTCGGGTCGTAGGAACTCGCGTCGTACCACTTCTCGCCGTCAACCGCGGGCCGGTATCCGACGTGCGGCGGGCGCTTTTCCGGCGCGTCGCCGGGCAGCACCCGGCACGGGCCGTCGTCGGGCCGGATCGGGCGCGCGAACCGGACCCGGTAGGTTTGCGCGTCTTCGCCCTCGAACGGCAGCCGGGTGCCGGGCTCGTTGACGAGCCACGTGCGGGCGAACCGGGCGTCGCGGTGGCCGGGGGCGGGGAGCCACGGCAGGTCGATGGTGCCGTACCCGTACCGGGCGAGCCCGTCCCACCACGCCTCGTTCCCGGCGGCCCAAATGGTCCAGGCGTTCCGCCCCTTGATCGCCGCGCCGCTCCGCGCGAGCGGTTGGGCGCCATCGCCGCCGGAACTACCGACCGCGTCCGTGTCCTTGAAATAGTCGAGGCGCGGGGGCCGGTAGTATTCCTCGGCGGCCTGCTTCCGCAGCCCCTTGTCCGCGCCTGGGCCGAGGCCCCGGTACTTCTCGGCTCCGGGCGCGTAGCACCCGGAGCCCGCAGCCCGGCCCGCGCCTCGTCCGGCGGAACGTCCCCGGCGCGGCTGACGGCGAGCGCCGTCAGCCGCGCGAGCGCAGCCCCCAGGAACATATTCTTGCACATTACAGTGGTTCGGTCGTTCGAGATTTCCGGAGGTCGCCTCGCGTGTGCTGGTGCGGCGCGGCGGGGAGCGTATCGGCGGCACCCGCCCCTGGGCGGGCCAGTTCGCCCGCGAGCCGGTGCGCCAGCTCCCGCGCGCCCAACCCGCACCCGAGCCGGGCGGTCACCCACTGCACGAGCCCGGGCGGGCCGCGCCCCAAGTCGATGACCCGGGCGATCAGCGGCAGGAGCCGGGCGCCCGGGTCCCGCCCTGCGTTACCGCATCCCGCCACGCCACGCCCTCCCCGTTCGGTTCACCCGTTCCTGCGCGGCGCTCACGGCGTCGGTGTCGCGCTGAGGTGCGTCAGCACCTCTTTGGATTTCAGCTCTCCGTCGGTGGTGACGGCGGACACGGTCCCGCCCTCGGTGCCGTCGGTCTTGATCCGCACCGTAATCGAGAACGTACCGTCCTCGTCGGTAACCACGGTCCTCCCGGTGAGCTGGGCGACCGCCCCTCCGAACGTCACCGTCCGCCCGCCCGGTGTCTCGTCGACCACACGCCCGGTAATCAGAAAGTGCCCGTTCCCGATCTCTGCGGACTCGAAATCAACGATCTCGGGGGCCTTGTTCACCGGCACGGCGGCCAACGCCACGAGGACCGGCTGCGTGCCGGTGGGCGGTTCCAACCCCAGCCCGGACGGCTGGTCCCGCCATTCGAGCGCTTCGAGCGTGAGCCGTGACCGGAACGGTGTGGGGCGTGCGTGCGTCATTCGACATCCTCGTCGGGGTGGGGCGCGCGGCGCCTGCCGCGCGATCGTTCACCCGCTCCATCGAGAACGGTGTGCGAAAAATGTCAAAAATGGTGGCGGGAGCCCACGGGACACATGCAGAAGGGACGTGCGGCTGTCTTCGCTTCACGAACTCGGTTAGCCCGGTTTGCGCAAAGTGCCACGGTGCATCAACTTATCGCCCGCGGGCGTGAAGCGATTGGGGTGCAACAGTACCCGGGTAACGCGGAACGGCGTGGGTAGTGATCCGAAAGGGCGCGACAGCAGATGTGACGGAAACGGCCGCGGGAAGCGGCTCGATAGGTTAAGGCGCGCCGCCGGCCTGAGCGAACGTGTGTGGGTCGAACGGCGGGCGAGCGAGGTGCGGGTCCACCGCGGCCGGAACGGGCGCGCCAGGGGGCAACCCGCACAGTTCAGCTCGCTCCTTCACGCCGAGCTGCTTTTGGAGGATCGGATCGGTGAGCAGCCGTTCGGGCGGGCGGCCGAGTCGGACCGCTTGCTTGAGGCACCACACGGCCCGTGCGTGCGAGTGCTCCCGTCCCCCGCCGAAGGTCAGCAGCACGAGGGCCGCGTTCGTGTACATCTCGGGCGACTCGGCCGGCCCCGCCAGCGCGGCTTCGATGTCGTCCAGCGCTGCGGGGTCGTCGCTCACCTCGTAACCGGTCGCGAGTACGAGCCGGAATCGGACGTACGCTCGGTTCAACCGGGCGGCGGGCATGTCGGGCGCCCGTTCCAGCGCCGCAGCGACCTCGGCCCGGGCGCACAAGAGCCGCGCCCGCGTCCCTCCGCTCTGCAACAGCGCCCGGCCGAGGTTGTTTCGCACCCAGGCCGGCGCAAATTTCGCGCGGACCGCCTGGCGGTACAATTCGACCGCGCCCGCGTGATTCGCGGCGAGCGAGTGAGCGTAAGCCAAATACGCGGCGTTCCGCCCGGACGGCTCCAACCGGTCGGCGTCCTCGAAGCTCTTGAGGGCCGCAGCAACGTACCCCTCTTGAAGGGCACGCCGGCCGCATTCGAAGTGCTCGGCGGCCGTGGCAGGTCTCTCGTGCCGGGGCTCCGGTGGCAACTCGGGCGCTGGACGCGCCGGCGGAGCGGGTTCGGCGGATGACGGTTCGACGGACCGGCGCGCGAGCGCGACGGCGACGAGCCCGCTCAGCACAACCGCGAGCGCGACCAACGTGGCCGCGAAGCAGCGGACGCGGCGGGCGAGGTGCCGCTCGAGCGCGGCCCGCACCCGGCGGATGTCCGGCCGCCGTTCGGGGATTGGGTCCAGGCATCGGCGCACGAGACCCGCGAGGGCGGCCGGTGCGACCGGCGGTCGGGGAGGAATCGACTGCCGGAGCAGTTCGGCCGCCGCGCGAGCCGCGTCGGTGGTGCCCGGTTCGGCCGGCACGTGGCCGGTCAGAAGCTCGAACAGCAGCACCCCGAACGAGTACACGTCGGCCGCGGTGGCCGGCGCCGCCGCACCGCCGCCGGCCACCACGCGGAGCCACTCCGGCGGCATGTAAGGGAGCGTGCCGCCGCACCGGTGTGCCGGGGCCGCGAGGTCGGCGCACAGGTTGAAGTCGATGAGGTACGGCCGCCCGTCCGGCGCGACGATGACGTTCGACGGCTTCAGGTCGCCGTGTACCAGCCCGGCGCGGTGCAGGTGCTCCACCGCGCCGGCGAGCCGGGCGGCCAGCGCCACCCGCCGGTCGAGCCCGAGCGGCGCCGGGGCCGCAATGAGGTCGCGTAGCGTGGTCTCTCCGACGAACGGCATGCACACGGCGGCGAAGCCGTTGGACTGACGCGCCCAGAGGACGGGCACGATGTGCGGGTGCGTGATCGCCCCCAGAACGCGCGCCTCGCGGGACGGCCCCGGGGTCAGTTTCAGCACCACCGATCGGTCGCCGGCCTCGGGGTCGAGGGCCAGGTACGCGCGGGCGAACGCGCCGCGGCCGAGTTCCCGGACCACCACGAGCTGCTCGAACCGGTCCCCGGGCTGCGGCCACGCCGGCGCGGCGGCCAGCAGCTCCGGGTGATCGGCGAGCTGCCGGTGCCCGTCGAGCACCTCGCGGACCAGCGCTTCGTGCGCCGGGAACCGGGCGGCGAACTCGTCCACCGCCGGCGCGGGACCGGCCTCCTCGCGGAGGCAGTACTCCTCGTACGCCAGATCGATTACCAGCGACGGGTAATCGAGCAGCACGGGGTGCTCGGCGAGCGCCGCGGCGGCGTCCGGGGCGGCCCCGGCGCGCCACGCCCGCTTGAGCGACTCGGCGAGCGCGGCCGGCGCCGCGAGTGACGGGTCGACGAGGCCGGTGACGGTCGCCACGGTTACACCCCCGCGAGGTCCTTGAGCCGCCGCACGATGCGGTTGACGGTGCTCAGGCTCACGTCCGTCAGCCGGACGATGTCGTCGAGCCCGTACCCGTCGCGCAGCCGCTCGGCGACGACCCGCTGCCGGCCCGAGAAGTTTTGTAACAGCCGCTCCCACCGCTCGTCGGCGATCACCACCTGACTGGGCGACGGGGCGCGGTCGGGGGGCTCGGCGCCGGCCGCGGGCACCTCCCGGGACCGGTCGTACTTCTGCGTTCCGAGCTGCTGCCGAGACATCTCAACGACTTTGTTGTGCGCGACCCGGGCGAGAAAGTTGGCGAGCGCCTGGGGGGAGGTGAAGGCGCGGCCCTCCGACGGGGCGATCAGGAACGAGGCCCAAACGTCCTGCACGAAGTCGACCGAGTCGAACCGGCTCCGGAGCTGCGGGGGCAGGCGGCGCCGCACGTTCGCCCGGATCGTCGGCCCGAACCGGGCGTACAGCTCCTCGGCGGCCCACGGCTCGCCGGCCCGGAAAGCCGCCAGCAGGGCGCCGATGTCGCGGGTGGGGTCCATCACGTCCTCCGACAACGCGCCACCGAGCCCGCGGGCGACCGGAGCGAACTCGGTACCGAATGCAACGCTATAAAGTGCTCAGCCTGCATCGTAACAAGGTCCAAGTCACCGGGCGATCGTCAAGAACCCATTTTTGTTTCGCCGGCCGTGACCGGTACGGCCGGAATCACTTCGATACTTAACGCGGGCCGCGCTCGCGCCCGGCCCGCGTTCAACTTGATTAACGGAACGCGGCGAGAGTTTATCAGGATTTCGTGAATTCTCGCGCGCTCTTTTTCGTTCACTCACGAAGCGGCGCGGCCGAGCCCGCCGCTTCGTGACGGCGGGTTCGCAGCACCACCGATGTGTCGTAAGCGCCACCGGCCCATGTTCAAACCGCGAGAACGTGTATGACCGCCGACGAATGGGACGCGTGCGCCGACGCGGAAGTCGTTCGGCAGTTCCTGAACGGCCGCTGCAGCGACCGCAAGCTGCGGCTGTTCGCGATCGCGTGCGTGCGGCCGTTCTGGGACCTGCTCCTCGCGCCGCAAGCGCGCGGGGCGATCGAGGTCACGGAGCGGTTCGCGGACGGGCTGGAAACGGAGGCGACGGCCCAGTTCGCGAGCCAGGCGTCCTGGGGCTCCGCGTCCCGGCTGGGTTCTCGGCGCCGCGTCCACACCTCGGCGGCCCACGCGGCCGGGTACGCCGCGACCCCGAACGTGGCCCACCCTCGCGTCCGCTCGGGGCTCTGGGATTCGGCCCTCGCGGTCCATTCCGACCTGGTCATCGAAGCCGGCGGGTCGTGGTTCCGGGGGCGCGAGAACGGGGAGCGGCACCTCCTGACGTTCGTGCGCGAGGTCTTCGGCAACCCGTTCCGGCCAACGGATTTTGATCCCGCGTGGCGCACCCCGGACGTCCGGATGCTCGCGGAGGGCGCGTACCTGGAACGGGCCTTCGACCGGTTGCCGATTCTGGCCGACGCGCTCCAGGAGGCGGGGTGCGACGCCGCCCCGCTGCTGGAGCACTTGCGCGACGCGCACGCGCCGCACGCCCGCGGGTGCTGGGCGCTCGACCTGGTGCTGGAGAAGACGTGACCGGCCTTCGGTGAGGGGCGCGTGCGCACGCGGCGGTTCTCAGCCCGGCTTGTTCCACACGGTCAGCACCGCGGGGAGCCCCAAGAGGCGGACCCGCGTCTGCCGCACCTGCTGCCAGCGGCAGCCCTGTAACACGCGCTTCAGGCCCTCCACTTCCATCGCCAGCAGCACCGCGCGGCCGCCCGGCTTCAGCACGCGGTCCATCTCGACGCCCGCGGCCTCGTACAGCGGGCCGATCTGCTCGATGGACGACAACTGCTTCCCGAACGGCGGGTTCGACACGATCCGGTCCACGCTCGCCGTTTCCAGCGGCAGCGCCGTCGCGTCCCAGCGGGCGAGGGCCGCCTTGCCCACGTGCTCGAGGTTCTGCGAGGTCACGAACACCGCGTTCGGGTCGATGTCCCCGCCGATCACGCGGATCTCGCCGCCGCGGCTCCGCTTCTCGGCCACGTCGAGCGCTTCCGCCAGGATCGTGCCGGCCCCGCAGAACGGGTCGAGCACCGTCATCCCCGGGCCGATGCCCGCGAGCCGCACCATCGCCGCCGCGACGGTGGGGCGGAGGGACGCGGCGACGTGGTCCAGCTTGTACGCCCGGTGCCGCATCGTGCGGTCGCTGAGCCGCACGCCGCACACGGCGGTCTTGCTGTAGATGGTGAGCCAGATCTCGAGCCACGCGTTCTCGTTGCTGTAGTGCCACCCGTGCGGGATCTTGCCCGCCAGCCCCTCGATGAACGCGGCCCGCGCGTCCGCGCGCCGGAACCCGTGCTCGCCCTGCATCTGGCACACGAGGTGGTACGTCGGCTTGCCCTTGGTTTTCGGGCGCAGCTTGTGGTGCAGCTTGAAGAGGTGGTCCCAGTCCGGCTTGCGCGCGGTCCAGGTGCGGATCGTGTCGAGGTCCTCGGACTTGTAGGTCAGCGAGTCCGACCCCCAGGCCATCAGGAACACGTCCTCGGTGGTGCGCAGCGACAGCACCTTGTCGGAGAGCGCGCCGACGCGGAACACCACCAGCCCGCGGGCCGTCTTCTTCACCTCCCCGCCGATGTCGCGGGTGATCTCGTCGGCCGCGGTGGTCTCGATGCCGCCGTGCGTCATCGCGTACAGCGGCGGCAGGGGCTTGTCGTCGGTCGGTCGGCCGGAGCGGGACATCTCAGCACTCTCGCGCGGGAGCAAACAGACATGATAGCAGGTTCCCGCGCGACTCTACCGCCGGAAGTGCGCCCGCCCCTCCTCCGAGCCGAGCATCAGCAGCCCCCACAGGCCCGCGACGGCGCCCGGGACGCAGCACAGGTGCGCGACGTTCAGCGTCGCGACCACGCACGCCAGTTGCGCGAGCCGGTAGTTCCGCCGGAACACGATCGCAAGCCCGCCCGCGAGCACGGTCGCGCTGGCGGCGAGGGCGGTCGGCAGGATCCACCGGAAGTGCCCGAGCAACTGCTCGGTCGCCTCCGCCTCTCGCGCGGCCTTCTCCTCGGGCGTGCCGCCGGGGGCGGCCTCGAGCCCCATCTTGCGCACCGCTTCGGTCTGTTTCGCGGCCCACTGCCGGCCCGCGGCGGGGTCGCCGAACACCAGGAACAGCAGGTAACCGTTCACCACCGCCCCGACGACGCCGCACACCAGCAGCCCGAACGCCGGGAGCATCAGCATGAGGTCCGGCCGGGGCGCCGGCGCCGGCCCCGGCGCCGGCCCCGGCCGCGACAGCAGCTCGGCCCCCGTGAGCGTCCCGTTCTCGCGGATCGGCGCGCGGAACTGCGCCCGGCACTCGGGGCACTGCACCTGCGTGCCGAGCCAGTCCAGCGGCACCCGCACCAGGTGCTTGCACGCCGGGCACGCGATCACTTCAGTTTCGGGGTTCATAGCGGGAGCGCACGACAGAGGGCAGGGGCTCAAGGGCAGAGATCAAACAACAGAGGGCGGAAGGGAAAGCAAGGGGGCGTCCCTCGCTTCTCCTCCCGCCCCCCGCCTTTTGATGGTTGCCCTCCGCGCTCCGGGGCTCAGCCCTCGCTGCCCATGATCGCGGTGGTCTTCACCGAGATGGTGGACGGCATGAGCAGCAGCGTCGGGAGGATCGGGCGGTAGGTGCCGTCGATGGTGACCGCGATCTTCTCCGTGAACCCGGCGGAGTTCCACGGCACCGCGTTCGCGTCCGCGTCGTTGAACGGGTCCGGGTACACGCCGGCGGTCTTGGTCTTCGGCCGGACCACCGGCGGGCTGAGGGCCAGCCCGGTCTGGTCCACCGAGTACACCGCGATGCGGAAGCTCTCGATGTTCCGAACGTGGATCCCGCCCATGCGGTCCTGGGTGTACGACTCGATGTTCTGGACCGTCTGGGTGGCGCCGGTCGCGTCGGTGTACGTGTAGTCGGTGACGTTGAAGGTGCTCGGCTTGTCCACGTTGACGACCGCGTACCGCGCGCCCTCGCGGGCCGCGTTGTTGGTCACGTGCAGCACCATCAGGAACCGGCAGTACTCGAACATGCCGAACAGGAGCATCAGGAACACGCTCATCACGAGCGCCGCCTCGACCGCGGTGAGCCCGCGGCGGTGGTGGCGGCGGCGGAGTCGGGTTGCGAGCATAGGTGTCCGCGCCGGGGGTTGGAGTCGGTAGAGGGGGAGCCGCGGCGCGTTCGCGGGCGCGGCTCCTCAACGTGTGGTCTCGGCCTTCCGCCCAAGCTACCAGGTGGGCAGGGTGCCGTTCACCTGGAACCGGTCGTCGGTGAGCATCTGCCAGGTGACCGTGAACGACACGGTGGAGGGGCTGATGAGGCCCTTATTGATCCACCGCACCTTGCTCCACGGGATGGTGATTTTGAGCGTGAAGATCATCCCCTTCTCGCCGTAGCACGGCTCCGGCGGGTAGCTGCCGAACGGGTAGTTGGTCCCGGTCGGGTCCGTCGAGAGGGGCACGTAGTCGGTCGTCCGGGGGGTCGAGAACGCGAACTCGACCGTCACGTCGCTCAGTTGCAGGTTCGTCAGCCCGGCCGCGTACAGGTACTGGTACACCGAGGCCTGAACGTTCACCGTGCCGGTGCTCAGCCGGATCTGCGTCGGCGCGCCCGAGCTGTTGATCGTGTACGCCTGGGCCGACAGCCGCGCGCCCTCGCGGGTGGCGTTGCTGACGAGCTGCTGCACCTGCACCAGCCGGCCCAGCTCCCAGATCCCGAACATGAGCGGGATCACGAACAGCATGAACACGAACGCCAGCTCAATCGCCGCGACGCCGCGACGGGCCGGCCGCGGGGAGCGGCGCATCGGATCACCCTGGTACGGGCGGAACGGGTCGGCGTGGGGCCGACGGGAACCGCTCTACAGTAGAACACGCCCCCGCCCGTGCAACCCGCGGGCGCGGAATTATTGGCCCCGGCGAATCGTGTTCTATCCTGCATTAATCCCCAACCGCCCGGGCACCCGATGCCACGCCCACAAACAGTCCATGAGCTGTTCGCGGCGCTCGCCCGCTCCCGCCTCGTCGAGCCGGCGCGGCTGGAGGCGTTCACGTCCCGGCACGCGTTCGCCGACGCCCCGGCCGCGCTCGCCCGCCTCGTCGCCGACGGGCTGCTCACGGCGTTTCAGGCCGGCGCGGTGGCGGGCGGGGACGAGGGGGCGCTGTGGCTGGGGAACTACCGCGTGCTCGACCGGCTCGGGCGCGGCGGCATGGGGAACGTGTTTCTCGCCGAACATTCGGTGCTGGGCAAGCGGGTCGCGGTGAAGGTGCTGTCCGACGCGCTCCGCTCGGACCCCGGGGCGCGCAAGCGGTTCATGCGCGAGGCCCGCGCCGCCGCCGCCCTGGCCCACCCGAACGTCGTGACGGTCCTCGACGCGGACATGGCCCACGACCCGCCGTTCCTGGTGATGGAGCACGTCGACGGGCTCAGCCTGCAGGAGGCCGTCGCGCGGGGCGGCACGTTCGGAGCCGGCGAGGCGGCGGTGGTGGGCCTGCAGGTCGCCAAAGGGCTGGCCCGGGCCGCGGCGGTCGGGCTGGTTCACCGCGACATCAAGCCGGCCAACCTGCTCCTCGACCGCACCGGGGTGGTCAAGATCCTCGACCTCGGGATCGCGAAGTTCGCTCCGGACGGCACGCACCCGCCGACGGACTGGTCGGACGTGGTGCTGGGGACGCTGGACTACCTCGCCCCGGAGCAGGCGCTCGACAGCTCCGACGTCGACGCCCGCGCGGACCTCTACGCGCTCGGCGCCACCCTCTATTTCCTCCTGACGGGGCACCCGCCGTTCCCGGGCACCGACATCCAGTGGAAATGGCAGGTGAAGCAGACCGGCGACCCGCACCCGCTGCACCAGTTGCGCCCGGACCTGCCGCCCGAACTGGCGGCGGCGGTCCACAAGCTCCTGGCCCGCGACCGCCGCGCCCGGCTCCAGACGCCCGCCGAGGCCGTCGAGGTGTTCCGGTGGTGGGCGGCGCCGGGGAACGACTTCCCGCAGCGGCTGTTCCGGCTCGGGCCGCGCAGCACCGCGCACGACCACGGCCCGCCGACCGGCGGCGATCCGCTTCCCGACACGCTCCGCATCGTGAGGCCCGGCGGGCGCGACCGCACCAAGCCCGCGCTCCCGCTGCCCGCGCCGGAGCCGCCCCGCGGTCCCGATAACGGGGTTCCGGCTCACGGCCGCGTTGCTGAAGTCGTGGTGCCCGCCGCCGAGAAGCCGCGGCCCCGTCCCGATAACGGTGCTCCGGCCCCAGAACGACGGACGCACGCCGTTGTGCTAACGATTGCGCTGATTGCCGCGCTCGTTGGCATGGCGGTGCTCGTCGCCAGCCGCTGAGCTGGTCGGCGGACCTGTGTTATGCTAGAAGCGCCCACCACTCTGGCCCTTCGGGTCCGTATGCCCGCGCCGACCAGCGTCACCGAACTGCTCGACCGGCTCCGCAAAAGCGGCCTCGTGCCGGCGGACCGGCTGGAAGGGTTTCTCGCGAGCCAGAAGCCCGGTGACGCCCAATCCACCGCCGTGCTACTGGACCGACTGGTGGCCGCCGGCCTCCTCACGCGGTTCCACGCCGACAAACTGGCCGCGGGCAAGTACAAGGGGTTTCACCTCGGCAGCTACTTGATTTTGGACCAGCTCGGCGCCGGCGGGATGGGCCAGGTGTACCTGGCCGAGCACGGGCACATGCGCCGCCTCGTCGCGCTCAAGGTGTTCCCGGTCCACGCCACCGACGACGTGGTCGCCCGCGAGCGGTTCTTCCGCGAGGCCCGCGCCGCCGGCACCCTCGACCACCCGAACATCGTCCGCGTCTTCGACCTGTGCCAGGAGGGCAAGATCCTGTACCTGGTGATGGAGTACGTCGAGGGGCTCAGCCTCCAGTCGCTCGTCACCCAGACGGGGCCGCTGGACGTGGCGACCGCGTGCCACTACGCCCGCCAGGTGGCGTTCGGGCTCCAGCACGCCCACGAACTCGGCTTCGTGCACCGCGACATCAAGCCGGGCAACCTGCTCCTCGATCGCACCGGGATGGTGAAGATCCTCGACCTCGGGCTGGTCCGGTCGGAGGCCGACAAGGCGTCGATGCTCACCAAGCAGCTCGACAACAAGAGCATCCTGGGCACCGCCGACTACGTCGCCCCGGAGCAGGCGGTGGACAGCTCGAAGGTGGACGCACGGGCCGACATCTACTCGCTGGGCGCGACGCTGTACTTCCTGCTCGCGGGGCGGCCGCTGTTCCCCGAGGGGCGGGTGGCCCAAAAGTTGGTGTGGCAGCAAGTCAAAGACCCGGTCCCGATCGGCCGGTTGCGGCCCGAGGTGCCGAAGGAACTGGCCGAGGTGGTTCACCGGATGCTCGAGAAGCGCGCGGTCGATCGGTTCCCGACCGCGTCCGGGGTGTTCGAGGCGCTGGCGCCGTTCGACCACGGGGAGGTGGCCCCGCCGGACCCGCGGTGGATGCCGGACCCGCCGCCGCGGATCGCGATGAGCCGGTCCGCGCCACCGGTGGCCGTGGTGCGCGGCACTTCGGGCGCGCGGGCACAGATCCCCGGCCCCGCGCGTCGGCCCGGAGGCCCGGGATCGTCGGCCGCGCTGCCCGCGGAGCGGGAGCCGGTCCGGACCGACTCGACCAAGATCAAGGTTTCGGAACACAGTTCGGGCGCCCCCCGGGGCACTTACCCCGAGCCGGCCGCTTTCGCCAACGACGGCGACACATCGCCGCGGCTCACGGACTCTCGCCTGCCGATCGCGCACCCGCCGGCAGCCGGCCCGACGGCGCTGCTGATTACCCTCTCCGTCGCACTGGTGCTGGCGCTGCTCGGTATCGTGATCTTGCTGCTGCGAAAGTGATGTGGTGCAGCGTGGCCGCCGCAGAGCTTTCAGAATGGTTGAACGCGCGCACAAAATAACGCGGGGCGGGCCGAAGCCCGCCCCGCGTACCAAGCATACTTACGGGTCCCGTCCATCCCTTCGGTAGCCTGGCAGCCTAAACCGCTCCCCCCTCGGAACGGTAAAAGCCCAACGTGAAGAAGCTCCCGAACCCGCACAAAAACTGAGGGCCGGGGCACCTCGTTGTTCGGCCGTTGTCGGCCGCACTTCGGGGCACACCAACTTCATAGACCATTGCCGCTTTCGGTGCAAACGGCTGAAGGTAAAAAATACAAAATGTCAGTACTGGACGGCGCTCGCGAGTGACAGAACCGCTACCACTCGAACGCGACCTTCGCGCTCGGCCGGAACAATTGCTACGACGCGAACGCCGAGTGACCGCGATCGAGCATCGCAAGAGGTGAGGCCTCGGCTGCGAGGAGCGTCAAGAATTCAGTAACGGCTCAACACTGGCAGAGATGAACCGCACGTTGACACGGCGGAGCAGGTCTAAAAACAGCGACACCGCAGTTAGGTGACTGCGGTGTCGGAGCACATCGTTATGCGGGCACGGGGTTACGGCTGGTTGCCGCGGTACCGGGTCGCGTTGACGGTATTGGACTTATCCCAGTCGGCCGGGATCGGGCGCCGGGACTCTTCGTCTGCGTAGTGCCAGTGGTTCAGCGCCTCTTCGTTCGCCAGCCACGAGAACGCTGCGGTGCGGCCGTTCACTTTTGTGGGGAAGTCCACTTCTCCCACCTCATCGTCCACAAGCGTAAGGCCGAGCGTGTTCAATTCGGCCACCGCCGTGGCCCAACTCTTCTCGGCGGCTGCGATTTCGTCGGCCACTTGGTAGCGGCGCTGGCGCTCTTGCCACACGAGGTCGCGGCGGTGCCGTTCCAGCCGCTCCTGCTCCGGCACCAACCGGCTCAGCGCCTGCCGGGCCGTCTGAACATCAGCCACGATGCTCCGCACCAGCGGCAGCATTTGGCGCGCGGTCGCGAGGTCCAGGGTGACCTCTTTCTTGCGAGGCTTGCCCGCCGAGTTGCTCGCGCGGTTGGGCGTGTTGCTCATTTGGTGGCTCCCGGAGTGTGAGGGGCACGGCGGTCGCCCCTCTGTCACCATTCTAGGAGCGCCCGCAACGGCAGAATGTCGCACGGACGCGGAATTGTGACAGAAGGTTCGGGGCCGGCCCCGTGTACTGAATTCGATGATTCCGGCCACAGATTCGGTGCGGGAAGTTCCGCTTTTGTGCTGATACCGCGCGGCGTTTCGCAAAAGAAGGTCAGTCGCGAACTTAGTTGAGTCTGAACCGACCCGAGGCGGGGGCTTTCAGCGGTTGGGTAACGGGCGCCGCCGGCGCCGCGAATCGTCCCGCCCGATGACATACAACGGCCGCCCCGATCCTTGCCCACAGGGCCGGGAAAAGTCCCTCGCCCGGAGTCGGGGCACCAGAGTTGCTAACCGTGGCGGCACCGAACGCGTGAACCGCGTCCGGCACCTCGCCCGTCACGGAGACGTTCATGCTGAAAAATACCCTGCGCGCCGCGACCGCCGCTGCTCTCCTGTCCGCCGTACCGGTTTTCGCCGCGGACCCGCCCCGCGCCGTGTCGGCCCAACCGGCGGTGGGTGCGTCCAACTCGTTCCGCGCGAAGCAGGTGCTCGGGACCAAGATCCTGATCGCCGGCAACACCGCCATCGGGACCGTCGAGGACCTCGTGTTCGACGACGCCGGCAACCTCGAATACCTGGTCGTCTCGACGGACGCTAACAAGCTGGTGAGCGTCCCCTGGGACGCGGCCAAGTGGGACCTGGAGAAGAAGGTCGGGACGCTCAACCTCACGGTCGAGCAGTACAAGACGATCCCGACGTTCACCGCGACCACGTACCCCAGCTTCTACACCCCGGTGTATCGGACTCAAACGTACAAGTTCTACGGGCTCACGCCGCGCGAGCTGCGCCGGATCGAGCGCCGCATTCCGTAGCGGTTTCCCGTCACAACCCGGCGGGCCGGTGCGCAGGTTCGAGAACCTGTGTGCCAGGCCCGCCGGGTCGTTTGAATGAGCTGCCCGGGCGACTGGTGTCGGACAAATGGGCGGTTTGGAATGATTAGGGCAAATAAAGCGTTGACGCCGGGTATTCACGCGGTTATCACAAGTTCCGTTCGTACCTTAACACTCTCCGACATCTTGATTCCTGGAGTACTGACCTGATGCTCTCGCGCTTCCTCTCGCGTCTCCGCCGCGTCGCCCCGGTCACCCGCTCCTCCCCAACAGCCCCCCCCCGCGGTCTCAGGCTTGAGGCGCTTGAATCACGCGAAGTGCCGGCCACCGTGTACGCCCTCAGCGCCAACAACATCCTGCTCAAGTTCGACTCCGCGTCCCCGAACACGCTCGCCGCGACCACCACGGTGGCCGTGCCGGCGGGCGAAACGCTCCAGGGCATCGACTTCCGCCCGCGCACCGGGCAGCTCATCGGGATCACGTTCCCGACGGCCAGCACCGGCGACAACCCGGCCAAAACGTACTCCATTAACCCGAACACCGGGGCTGTGACGCTGATCGGCACCAGCGCCACGGTCACGGGCGGGAACGACTCGACCGCCAACGACATTGACTTCAACCCGACCGTGGACCGCATCCGGTTCGCGAGCGCCGCGCTCGGCAACGCCCGCATCAACCCGAACAACGGCGTGCTGGTCACGAACGACGTCGGCATCACGCCGAACACGACCGAGATCATCGGCCTCGCGTACGACCGCAACACCGACCGCGCGAGCACGGCCTACCCGACCACGCTGTACGTGATCGACCGGGCGACCGGCACGCTGGGGCGGCTCGGCAGCGTGGACGGCGCTCCGAACAGCCCGACCGGCGGGGTGTACACGCAGATCGGCGCGCTGGGCGTCACGCTGAGCGCGACTCTTGAGGGCGGGTTCGACATCGTCGAGGCCACCGGGGCCGCTGGGACCGCTAACAACAACGGCCTGGGCACCGCTTACGCCGCCCTGGCCTCGACCGACGGGCAGACGCGGTTCTACTCGATCAACCTCACCACCGGCGCCGCCACCCTGATCGGGCTGGTCGGCACCAACGGGGCGGAGGTGTACGACCTCGCGGTGGTGCCCGAGGGCACGGTGGTGGTGGGCTCGGGCCTCGGCGCCAACGGCGACGTGCGGCTGCTCGACCCGGCCACCGGCGCGCTGCGCACCGCGGCGCCGATCATCCCGTTCGACGGGTTCAAGGGCGGGGTGCGTGTCGCCACCGGCGACGTGAACGGCGACGGCGTGCCGGACGCGATCGTCACCGCGATCGAGGCCGGTAACGGGCACATCAAGGTGTTTAACGGCATCACCGGCCAGCAGTTGACCGGCGCGATCGGCAGCTTCTTCTCGTTCGCGGGGTTCGCGGGGTCGGTGAACGTGGGCGCCGGCGACGTGAACGGCGACGGGTTCGCCGACGTCCTCGTGGTGGCCAACGGGGCGAACGGCCACGTGAAGATCTTCAGCGGCCTGGACGGCACGCTGCTGAACAGCTTCCTCTCGTACCAGAGCTTCCTGGGCAACGTCACCATCTCCGCGGCCGACTTCGACAACGACGGCCTGGAAGAGGTCGTCACCGCGGCCGCGATCAACGGCCACACCAAGGTGTTCAACGGCGAGACCGGGACCGCGTTCGTCTCGGCCAGCTTGCCGAGCTTCCAGAACAGCTTCCTCGCGTTCAGCCCGTACCTGGGCAACGTGTCGGTGGCCGTCGGCGACGTGAACGGCGACGGCACGCCGGACCTGGTGCTCGGCAGCGGCCCGGGGGTGCGGTTCAACATCCGCGTGGTGAACGGCCGCGACGGCACGCTGATTAGCAGCTTCTTCGTGAACGACTTCGGCACCACGTTCACCGGCGGCGGCTACGTGGCCCTCTCGGACTTCAACCGCGACGGCCGGTACGACATTCTCACTACCCCGGGCGTGGGCATCCAGGCGTCCGCCGTCGCGATCGACCCGCTGACGGGGACGAAGCTGGGCAGCTTCACCGCGTTCAGCAACTTCCTTGGCGGCGCCACCGTGGCCGCTTCCCGGTTCTGATTCACACCGCCGGAAGTGCAACGAGCCGCGGCCGCCGGGGACAGCCCCCGGCGGCCGCGGCTCGTTGCACTTCCGGCGGTCACCGGGGCTGCGGCGATTCCGCCGGCACGGCGTCACGGGCGCTTGCGCCCGCGGATCTGGTTCACCGCGGACAGGGCACTGTTGCGGGCGCCGATGTCGTCGGTGGCCTGCGCGAACTGCTCCAGTTCGTTGACCGCGGTCGGGCCGCCCACCTTTAACAGGATGTCGATCGCGATGAGACGCACGGTCAGGTCGTCGGCGCGTTTCAGCAGCACGAGCCCGGCGGCTTCGGCGTGCGGGCCTCCGATTTCTTCCAGGGCCTGCTTCGCCTGGTTCGTTTGGCGGTTCGGGCGGCCGATCAGCGATTGCGCCGCCCGGGCCGTTTCGGCGTCCTTCCAGTGCGACAGCAGGCACAGGGCGCGGTACCGCTCCTCTTCGCTCTGCGACCGGATCGCGTCCAGACACACCTGCCGCGCCTTTGCGTTATTAGGGGTCGTATCCCAGGACACCAGCGCGGCCATCGCGCCGAGCCGCACCGTCCGGTCCTCGTGTTTGCACAAGCCTTCCAGTTCGACCGCGATTTCGGCCCGGTCGCGGGCGTCGACCGAGTGAATCGTGTCCGACTTTGCCAGCAGCCCGAGCGTGCGCACCAGCCCGCCGTAATCGCTCCGCTCGCGGTACGTCCGCAACTGGGCGAGCACGGGTTGCGTGGACGGGTCCAGGGGCGTCGGCCGCGGCTCGGCCTTCGGGGCCAGCGGCTGTGTCAGGTCCGCAACCGCCGGCACGATCAGGGAGAGCGCCACCAGTGCGGCCCCGGTGAGCACGAACCGGAGCGGCCGCAGCTTCGCGTACTTCTGCTGAAATAGGTAATATGGCGTGATGACCGGGACCGCGCACAGCCGGCCGCGCACGGCACTGCGCATGGCCGTCAGCCGAACGATCCAGGCATAGCCAAGGGTGATCTGCAGGGCACCGGCCCCCAGCACGACCCACCGGTTCGCCGGCCCGGTGAAAAGTGCGGCAAGGAAGAACGCAACGCCCAGACCGGTCAGCAGCATCCACAACGCGGTGGACGGGCGCAGATCGCGACGCGGGGCCGCGCGGGGCTTCATTCGGGCGGTCAACGCGTTCGTGAGCGCCGCTGCAATATCCGCCTGGGTCTGAAGTTGAACCGGTTCGCTGTACCGGGGCGGCGGGGTATCGCCACCTGTTTGGGGCAACGGGGCTGTCGGCCGGACTCGTTGCAGCGGCGCAGGCGCCGATTCCCAAGTCGTTTGTGATGGGAGATTTAGCGTCGCAACCGGGGCGTGGCTGGGCTCTTCCTCAATGGCGGGAGCCTGTTCAAGGGGGGGAGAAACGCGTCCCATCGCGGCAATCGGTTCAGGCTCGCTGTGCGGATGACGCTCAGTTGCCGCGGCAACGGGCTCCATTTCCGGTTCGCGCACCGGTTCCGGCAACGGCACGTGCGAAGGAGCAGGTGCAGGTTCGGGAACCGTAAGTTGCGGCTCCTGAACGATTTCTCGTTCGGCGGCCGCGGACACAATCGGTTCCGCTGGCACGTCCAATGTGTGAAGTGGGTCTCCAGTTGCGGTCAACCAGAGGGCGGGATCGGCCGGAATCTGATGGGGCTTCAGGCACGCTTTGCACACGCTCGCCTGCCCGACACGTCGCTCGTGAACCGCAGTCAGGAGCGAGCAGTGCGGGCAGCGGTACCGAATCATCGACAGCTCCGGAGCGGACGAACGCGCTACGCCTTCATTCAGATCGGTTGGACGAGCAGTTAAAACCAATTCTAGCTTACGCTCGGGGCTGAAGAGCCACAACCCGAACGTAACGAGCCGCCCAACCTGCCAAAATTCACTCAATCACCGTGTTTCGCGCGGAGCCGGGGGGACAGGCGCAAGATGCACTGCACGCGCTCGAGTTGGTCGAGCCACTCCTGAACTACCGCCTTCTGGACCGGGTCGTCTCCTTTCACGAAGCCGGTTGCGCAGCCTTCGCCGGTGAGCTGGGCGACGAGCGCACGGTAGCGGGCCAGCGTGCGCTCGCCGTACCGGGCGACCTCGTGGCCGTCTTCTGAGAAGAAGACGGCGACCGGAACCCGGTTTCCGCCGTTAATTTGCAGCGCGGCCTGCGCGTCGGCGTGCTCGTCGCGGTCGATGTATCGAACGACGACGTTCGGATTGATTTCGGCGATCCGCTCGAAGATGGGGCACTGCGACGAGCAGTCGCCGCACCAAGCCCCGGCGAGAAGCAGGACGTTTGTGCGTCGCGTGAATGTGCGGACCAGTTCCTGCTGCGGCCCGGTAAGAACCGTTTGCGCGGCCGCGGCCTGCCAGCGCGCGCGGTGTGCGTCGGTGCCGTACTTCAGGAACTGCGCCAGCGGCAGCCCCGCCTCGAACTTGGTGAACAGGTTCATTGTGTGGCTTCTTACGGATTGTTCCGGCACGAACGGCGCTTTCGTCGGCGCCGGGACGAGATGCGCCGGCGTTCTGAACGCCGGCTCCCGCTAACGAATGATACCGAATCCGATTGAAGGGTGACTGCATTCTGTAGCCGGCCTCTGTGAGGCCGGTGCGACACCACCCATGTACACCGGCCTGACAGAGGCCGGCTACAGAATACGGTGTGGATACCAATTAATACGACAGCGGCGCGCCGCCGCTCGGGGTCAGGCGTTCTTCCGCTTGGCGCGTCGCTTCGCCCCGGCCGGCTGACTGACGGGCACCGTCTTGTTGCCCAACACGCTCGGCGGTGCGGCGTCGCCGTGCTTCTTGCGCAGCTCGGTTTCGAGCCGCACGATCTGGTCGCGCAGCGCCTGCGCGCGTTCGAAGTCGAGCGTTTTGGCCGCCTCGAGCATCTCCTCGTACAGGCTCTGAACGTACTCGACCGTGACGTAGTCTTCCGCCGCAGCGCTGCTGCCGGTCGCGGCCGCCTGCGCCATCTGGTGCGCCTCGATCTCGTCCTCGATCTCGTTCTTGATCGCCGTCTTCACCGTTTGCGGCGTGATCCCGTGTTCGGCGTTGTACGCGAGCTGGATCTCGCGCCGCCGGTTCGTTTCGTTCATGGCCCGGCTCATCGAGTCGGTCACCACGTCGGCGTACAGGATCACCTCCGCGTTCACGTTCCGCGCGGCGCGGCCCATCGTCTGGATCAGCGACTTGTCGGACCGCAGGAAGCCCTCCTTGTCGGCGTCGAGGATGGCCACCAGCGACACCTCCGGCAGGTCGAGGCCCTCGCGGAGCAGGTTCACCCCCACCAGCACGTCGAACTGTCCCTCGCGCAGCTCCCGGAGCACCTGAATGCGTTCGATCGCGTCGAGTTCCGAGTGGAGCCACTTGCACCGCATCCCGGCGTCGCGGAAGTAGGTGGTGAGGTCTTCCGCCATGCGCTTGGTGAGCACCGTTACGAGCGCCCGTTCGCCCTTCGCGGCCCGGGTGCGCACCTCGGCCTCCAGGTCCTTGACTTGCCCGCGGGCGGGCTTCACGTGGATGACCGGGTCGACCAGCCCGGTCGGCCGGATCACCTGTTCGACCACCTCCCCGCCGACCTTCTCCAGTTCGTAGGGGCCGGGGGTCGCGGAGAGGCACAGGCACTGCGTCATCCGCTTCTCGAACTCGTCGAACTTGAGCGGCCGGTTGTCGAGCGCGCTCGGCAGCCGGAACCCGTGCGCGACCAGCGTTTCCTTGCGGCTGCGGTCCCCGAAGTACATCCCGCGGACCTGCGGCAGCGTGACGTGCGACTCGTCCACCACGAGCAGGAAGTCTTCAGGGAAGAAGTCGATGAGCGTGTACGGCGCCTCGCCGGGCGCGCGGCCGCTGAACCAGCGGGCGTAGTTCTCGATGCCGGAGCAGTACCCCACCTCGCGGAGCATGTCCAGGTCGTACCGGCAGCGGGCCTTGAGCCGCTCCATTTCCAGCAGCTTGCCCTCGGTCTTGAACTGCTCGAGCCGCTGGTTCAGTTCCTCTTCGATGCCCTTGATGGCCGCCTGGACGCGCTCCTCCGGGGTGACGAAGTGCTTCGCCGGGTAGATGTAGAGGTCGTCCAGCGGCCGGATCGTTTCGCCGGACACCGGGTGGATCACCGACAGCGTCTCGACGTCGTCGCCGAACAGCTCGATCCGGTACGCGAACTCCTCGGACGCCGGCCACACGTCGATGGTGTCGCCGCGGACCCGCACCGTCCCGCGCTCGAACGCCACGTCGTTCCGCTTGTACTGGATGTCGATCAGCCGCAGGAGCATGTTGTCCCGGTCGAGCGTCTCCCCCTTGCGGACGTAGACCATCATCCGCTTGTAGTCGGAGGGGGACCCGAGGCCGTAGATGCACGACACCGACGCGACGATGATGACGTCCTCGCGGCTCACGAGGGCGGACGTGGCGGCGAGCCGCAGCCGGTCGATGTTCTCGTTGATGCTGGAGTCTTTTTCGATGTAGATGTCGCGCTGCGGGATGTACGCTTCGGGCTGGTAGTAGTCGTAATAGCTGACGAAGTAGTGGACCGCGTTGTTCTTGAAGAACCCTTTGAACTCCTTGTAGAGCTGGGCGGCGAGGGTCTTGTTGTGGGCCAGCACCAGCGTGGGCTTGTTCGCGCGGGCGATGACGTTGGACGCGGTGAACGTCTTCCCGGTGCCGGTGGCGCCGAGGAGCACCTGGACCTTTTTGCCGTTGGCGAACCCCTGGGTAAGCTGCTCGATGGCTTTGGGCTGGTCGCCGGCGGGCGCGTAATCGCTGGTGATCTGGAACCGGGCTGCCATCGGCGCGTCTCCCGTGGATCGGGCGGAAAAGAATTGGTAGCGTAACGCCGCGGGCGCGGGTTTGGAAAGGTCAGTAGGGATGTGATGTTTATTGTAATTTTAGCCAATAGCATTCAAGGCAAGTTTGGGATTGTCACCTCTGGGAGCCCAGGGTTGTCACCCTGGGCAATGATCCCGCGCCCCGTTGGGGCGAGAGCCAAATAAATCAGATGTGGGCGATTGATTGCCGACTCGCACGCGAGGATGATTGATGCCATCTCTTCGCCCCAACGGGGCGCGGGATCATTGCCCAGGGTGACAACCCTGGGCTCCCAGAGGTGACAACCCTGGGCTCCCAGAGGCGACAACCCTGGGCTCCCAGAGGCGACAATCCTGGGTTCCCAGAGGCGACAATCCTGGGTTCCCGGAGGTGACAACCCTGGGCTCCCCGAGGTGACAAACCCCGGATCATTGCGAGGCCGCCCATGCCCCAATCGTTCGCGTGCCTGCACGTCCACATCGTGTTCAGCACCAAGTTCCGCGAACCGCTCATCACCCTCGACTTGGCCCCGCGACTTTACAGCTACCTCGGCGGCGCGGCCCGGATCGCCGAGGCACCGCTCATTGCGGTCGGCGGGATCGCCGATCACATTCACCTGCTCGTGTCGCTCGGCCGGTGCGGGTGCGTCGCGGATCTGGTCCGCGACCTGAAGGCGAACTCGTCCGCGTGGGTTCACGCGACGTTCCCCGCGGCGCGGTTCGCGTGGCAGGGCGGGTACGGGGCGTTCGCGGTCAGCAAGTCGAACGTCGAGGCGGTGCGGGCCTACATCGGACGCCAAGAGGAGCACCACCGCAAGCAGAACTACCAGGACGAGTTCCGCGAGTTCCTGACCCGGCACGAACAGGAATGGGACGAACGATATGTGTGGGATTGAGACAGCCGGGACAACTCTGGGGTAGCGTCCACCTCGCGAAATTGCTTTCCGGACGACATCTGGAACCACTGCCGCGATGCAAACGCCGCAGTGGTCCGCGTCGATACCCCCCCGCCACGTGACGCGCCGCCCGCGGTGCCATCTGCCGAATGGGGCAGCGCGTCGCGGCAACGGCGGTATCAACCTCCGTTGCATGAAGCGGCTTGATGTGGGGGCGCGACCGGTCGCAACCGCGCCCTTCGACAACCCGAATGCCCGATGATTTTGGCGGAACTTGTGCGATGAGCGGCTCAATTCACCGGGGACGTAGCGGAGTATACGGCGTGTCACCGCCCGCAAGTAACGGGGGCACTGATGGGACGCCGACGGGACATTCGCTGCCGGTGGGCGGGTCACGGACTGGCAATTCGCTGGTTGGTTGCTACCACGAATTCCACGCTTCAACGCTCGGAACGCGGCCCCCGCATCATTCAGGTGGGAAGATGCAAAGAGTTTTGGCGTTAAGCTTTGCATCCGCTGCCTCGCGAGCAGGGTGATATTTCCCGCGCTCGAATCCGGGCTTCGGCTCGGAACAGTGAGGGACAAAAGAGCGGGAATGACCGACTTGCGACGACGTGGGCCGGTGCCCGGTGGTGGCCGGCGCGCCTGTTGCGGTTCACCAACTGGCCGCGCCGAACTTGAGGTCCGCTCATGCCCGATGATGTGTTCACCCTGCGTTCGCCGATGCCCGTGTCGGCCGACGAACTGTACGCCTGGCACGCCCGCCCGCTCGCGTTCCGGCGGCTCGCGCCGCCCTGGGAGGATACCCAGGTCGTGAAGCAGGAGGGTGCGTTCGGTACGGAGGGATTCCGCGTCACTCTGCGCACCAACGTCGTTGGTCCGGTCAGCGGCACGTGGCTCGCCGAGTCCTACAACTTCCGCCCGGGACTCGGGTTCAGGGACCGTCAGCTCGAGGGGCCGTTCGCGGCCTTCAACCACAACCACGAGTTCATCCCGAATGGCCCGGACCACTCATTCCTCGAAGACCGCATCGAGTACCGCGTCCCCTTGGGGTGGCCCGGGCGGGTACTCGGGAGCGGCATCGTCAAGCGGCGGCTCGCGCAGGTGTTCGCCTACCGACATTTCATCACCGCCAGCGACCTCGCCCGGCACGCGAAGTTCGCCGACCGACCGCGCCTCACGGTCGCTGTTACCGGCTCGCGTGGGCTGGTCGGCTCGGAACTCGTGCCGCTGCTCACCACCGGCGGGCACCGGGTCGTTCGGCTGCTCACCGGCGACGCCCGCCCGCCCTACGACGACGGCACTACGTGGACAAGCTGGAAGCCCGACGCGCCGCTCGCCTCTTCTGCCCTTGAGGGCGTAGACGCACTGGTTCACCTCGCTGGTGACAACGTCGCTGAGGGGCGCTGGACGGCCGCCAAGAAACAAAAGATCGTCGACAGCCGCGACGGCCCGACCCGGGCGCTCGTGCAGTCGCTGGTGGCGCTCCCCGCCGAGCGCCGGCCGAAGGTGTTCGTGTGCGCGTCGGCGGTGGGATTCTACGGGGACCGCGGCGAGGAAGAGCTGACCGAGGAATCGGCGGCGGGCACCGGTTTCTTTCCCGAGGTGACGAAGAAGTGGGAGGAGGCGTGCGCGCCGGCGCGCGACGCCGGTATCCGCGTCGTCAACCTCCGCATCGGCGTGGTGCTCTCGCCGAAGGGCGGGGCGCTCGGGAAGCAGTTGTTGGCGTTCAAGGCCGGCGGCGGGGCCGTGCTCGGGAGCGGAAGGCAGTTCGTCCCGTGGATCACCGTGAACGACACGGCCGGCGCGATTTACCACACACTGATGAACGAGTCGGTGAGCGGCCCGGTGAACATCGTCGGACCGAACCCGGTGACCAACCGGGAGTTCACCAAAGCTCTGGGCCGCGTGCTGAACCGGCCGGCGTTCCTGTGGCTCCCCCGGTTCGCGCTTCGGGCGCTGTTCGGCGAGATCGCGGACGAGGCGCTGCTCGCGAGCATGAAGGCCCGCCCCGCGAAGCTCGCGATGACGGGATTCACCTTCAGCCATACCGAACTGGAACCGGCGTTGCGGTTCTTGCTCGGACGGTAGTGCCGCGGTATCATGCGGTGTCGGTCGGGCCGGCTCAGGTTTAGCTCGCTGCGTTGCAGCAGGCCGATGTTGCGTCGGCCGAGCCTTTGTCATGCCACCCCGCGCGGGGAGCGCTGTTCCAGCGCCGCTATCGGAAGTGCTCCTGAACGTTCAGGAGCAGGCTGGATCATCCCCGCCAGCCGTGGTTCCGCTCCTGAACGTTCAGGAGCACTTCCGGCGGCGCCGTGAGCGCTCCACGACACAGGTCCAGAAGTAGACCACCGGCCCGACCGACACTTTCCGCATCTCCGCTCGCCCGCACGTCTCGCATCTGAATCCTTCAACTACCCCGGAGCTTCTTATGCCCACCCTGATTGTGGCGGGTTCGCCCCCGCGCGCTTCCGCCAACGGCCCGGTGCCATCTGCCGGATACGACCAACGAATCAGCGCCGCGGCGCTCGACGCCGGTTGGTCGGTAATCCGCTCGTCACGCGATTGCGTGCCGACTAATGTGCCGGAACCGGTGGTGTACGTGACGACGGAACTCGCAGTGCTGGCCGCGCGAACGCTCGACATCGCTTTGCTGGAACCGCCGTTCGATCTGCTTACGCGGGTTCCGGGGCGGTTCCTCCGCCGAGCCGTTGGGTTCGCGACCTTTGCCGACCTAACGCGACTTCAGAAACGAACGTTCGTGAAACCAGCCGATCCGCTCGATAAATGGTTCGACGCCGGACTGTACGCGAACGCGCGCGACATCCGCACCTGTGGTGCGCTCATGTCCCGACGCCCCGGTTCTGCTCAGCGAGCCGGTCGAGTGGTCGGTGGAGTTGCGGTACTTTGTGCTGGAAGGGCGTGTGATCGCGGGCTCACCGTATCTCTCTTACGGGCGCCCCGCGTGGCGCCGCACGGACGCATCAGGTCCGCTGCCCACTGCGGGGCGACCGTTGGTCGAGCAACTTTGTGCGGACATGAAAGACCGGCTGCCGCCGGTGTTTGTGGCTGACGTGGGACTGATCGAGGACCGCGGTTGGGCGGTGGTGGAGTTCAACCCGGTGTGGTCGGCCGGGTTGCTGAATGCCGACCCGGGTGCCGTGCTTCCGGCACTTCAGCGGGCCAGCCGGCGCCGCACCGAACTGACCGACGACGACCGCCGCTGGGATTTGCCAAAGTGACACCGAACCAGCCCGTTGCGTTCGTGCGGCCGCGGCCGCATAATTCACCGCTGTCACACCCCAGAAGGAACCTCTCTAACATGCGCCTCGCACTCACCCTCACACTCACCGCGGCCGGGCTGACCGCCGCGCTCACCCCGTCGGCCGCCGCGCCCAAGGCCGGCGAGCCAGTCATCACCTGGAAAAAGACCGTTCTCGACACCAAGTTCCGGTCCGAAGGCGTGGCCGTCGCGGACGTGAACAAGGACGGCAAGATCGACGTACTCAACGGCGAGTACTGGTACGAGGCGCCGGACTGGAAGGCCCACGAACTGCAACCGTTCATGGACCACAAGGACGGGTTGCGCAACTACAGCCGCGTGTTCGCGTGCTGGACCGAGGACCTCAACGGGGACGGCTACGCGGACCTCATCGTGATCGACTTTCCGGGCGCACCGTGCTACTGGATGGAGAACCCGAAGGGCAAAGCGGCTGGCGAAAACGGCAAGCCGCTGCACTGGAAGAAGCACATCATCTGGCACTCCGCCTGTAACGAAACGCCGCTCTACACGGAACTGACTGAGCAGGGTAAGCGTGTCCTCATCATGGGCTCGCAGCCGAAGGGCAAAGAGACCGAAGGGCAGATGGCCTACTTCACCCCCAACCCGAAGGACCCGACGGCGCTGTGGGAACTGCACCCAATCAGTGAGCCCAGCGTCGCGCCGGAAATGAAGGACGGCAAGCCGGTTCCGAACACCGGGACGGAGATCCCGGGCACGCGGAAATTCAGCCACGGGCTGGGAGTCGGTGACATCAACGGGGACGGCCGCGCCGACGTGATGTGCGTTAACGGGTGGTGGGAACAGCCCGAGAAGGCCGACGGAAAAACGGCCTGGAAGTTCCACCCCGCCAACTTGGGCGCCGCCGCGGCAGACATGTACGCCTACGACATGGACGGCGACGGCAAAGCCGACGTCATCAGCTCTTCCGCCCACCAGTTCGGCATCTGGTATCACAAGCAGCGCGCCACGAGCAAAGACGGCCACCCGACGTTCGAGAAGGTGGACCTGTTCCCGAAGCTGGTGAGCGAGACCCACGCAGCGCACTTCAAGGACATCGACGGCGACGGCCGCCCGGACCTCATCACCGGCAAGCGCTGGTGGAGCCACGGGCGGGCTGAACCGGGCTCCGACGGTCCGGCCGCGATCTACTGGTTCAAGAACACGAAGGGCGCCGACGGGATCGTCAAGTTCACCCCGATGACCATCGACGAAGATTCCGGCATCGGAACCCAGTTCGAGGTCGCGGACATCAACGGCGACGGGTTGCTCGACGTGATCTCGTCGAACAAGAAGGGCGTCCGAGTGATCATTCAAGAACGGAAGAGGTGATCTCGGGCCGACGTTTCCTAGCTCAACACTGTGCGGGCGTGAAGCAACGGAACCCGTTACCTCACGCCCGCCTCTGCCGTCCGATTCGCCCCGGCCGTTATGGCCGCGACGGAATCGGCAGAACGGTGGTGATCTGCGGCACGTCACCCGGCTTGGGAGCGTCGCCACTCGGCGCAAGCGGCATCGTGTTCGCCGTCGACGGTGCCCCTAACCCCTCCCGCCCCGGGATCGGGAGCGGGCCGTTCGGGATCGGCATCATCGGTGCTTGCCCGTTCGGGATCGCGATCGGTGCCGCGCCCCCCAGGATCGGCATCATCGGCGCGGGAGCCGACTGGTTGCGGATCGGTATCATCGGCCCCGTCCCGGCCCCGCTCCCGCCCAGCGGAATCGGTGGACCGGATTGCACTACTGTAGGGTTGCCGAACGCACGTGCGTCCGGAGGGAGCAGGGGCTCGCCTACCCGTTCCTTCGGCACCTTCTCCCACACCTGCGAGCCGAACGGCGCGCTAGTGTCGAACGTGATCGTCGATGCCGGCGAGAACAGCGTCGGACCGCTCTCCGGGTCGTACCGGGCCGAAATCTTCACCCGCGTGATGTCGGGTTTGTACGTCGGCCACGGCAGGAAGAGCTTGTAGCTCTGCCCGAACGTTTCGTCACGGGCCTGGAGGTTCCGCAACGTCGCCTTATCAAACTGCCACCGTTCCGGGGTCGCAGGCGACTGGCCCGGCGGTCGCGGACTGTCGTCCACGAGGTCCACCGTGAGCACCCCGTCGGCCTGCGCGAACTCCATCTTGGACCCGCTGTACAGGAACATATGCCCCACGACGCCGGGGTTCATCCGTCCGTTCTTCGTCGGGTCCGGAAGGTACGCGATCCGGTTCTGCCAGCCCACTGCGAAATCAGACGCGACGACCTTGCGCTCGAGCTTCGCGCCCAGCTTCGCAAGCGGGTTCGCTGGGGCAGCAGCCGGCGCCCCGCTCGTGACCGGCGCCGGCGTGGTGGCGGCCACGGGGGCCGTCGCCGACGCCTGCACCACCGGCCCGGGCGCTCCGCCCCCGCGCGCATCGTCCGTGCGGGTGGTCTCCTGCGGCGGCGGGAGCACCCCGGGCTTCATCACGTCCAACTTCTGGACCTCGGGCTTCTTCCCCTCCGTTGAGAGGCACCCGGTCCCGATCGCAAGCGCCCCGAGGGCGACTGCGGTCAGCGACGAATATCGTGCACCCATGACTTCGTGCCCTCCGTGGCGTTGAGATACGGCTTCTGTTCGACCGGGGAGGCGTCCTTGCCTCGTCCCGGTTCCGGTTGGGTCGGCGCCGCGGCCGGCGGGGCGCTCATGGTGAAGCCGCGGTTCGGGGCACCCGGAACGGCGGGCGCCGGCGCGGCCGGAACCGGCTGTCCGGGCTGCTGCATCACGTACCCGGCGCCCTGCGGCGCGGCCGGGATTTGCGGGGCCGCCGGCACCGCCGGCGCGAAGCCGGGTTGCGGGAACGGCGGCGGCGCGAACACCGGCTGCGACGCACTCACCGGCATCACGCCCGAGGACGACGGCAGTGCCGCACCGGGAGTCCCCGGAAGGGGCACGTTCAGGCCGGGGGCCGGCATTGCCGCCGGTGCCGGCGTCAGCATCGGAGCGGGCTGGGCCGGGAGGATCGCCGCCCCGCCGTTCGGCGGCATGACCGTGTTCTGCGGCACCATGCCCGGGGGCACGACCGTTCCGGGTTGCGGCTGCGGGGTTCCGGGCTGGAGCACACCCGTGGCCGCCCCGCCGTCGAGCGGGATCGGAGCGTTGAAGGTGCCGAAGTACGCCGGACCGGGCACGAAGTTGGGCTGGCCCTGCGGCCCGCCGGCCCCCGTCGGCACCGGGCGGGCGCCCGCCGCCGCCGGTCCCATCACCTCGCCGCCGTGCTTGTGGGTCGCCAGCACTTCCGGCAGGCACCACTTCAGCTTCGCCGACTCCTCCGCCAGGATGCGGGCGTTGTCGTACTCGCTGCGCACGATGTGCGGGGTCATGATGACCAGGATCTCGCGCCGCTGGACCTGGTGCGTCCGGTACCGGAACAGCGCCCCCAGGTACGGGATGTCCTTCGCGTACGGGATCCCGACCTCGCTCTTGGTCTCCTGTTTGCTGAGCAGCCCACCGAGCACGATCGTTTCGCCGTCGGACGCGAGCACGGTGGTCTGCACCGTTTGCGAGTTGAACACCGCCGCCTGGATGCCGCCCACGGCCACCGTGGAGGGCTGTACGCTGGACACCGTCGGCTCCACCCGCATCAGCACCTTGCCGTCCGGGCTCACCCGCGGGGTAACCCGCAAGCTGATCCCGATGTCCTGGTACGTGATGCCCTGCTGGGCCAGGCCGTTGGTGATCGTGGTCGCGGTCGGCACCGGGTAGCTCTGGCCGATGTTCACGTACCCGGTCTGGCTGTCCGCCACCTGGATCTGCGGCCGGCTCAGCACGTCCACCCGGCCCTGCGCCTTGAGCGCCCGGACCAGGAGCGAGAACGTGTCGTTCGACGCCGAGAACACGAACCCGCCGACCCCTTGCGTGGGCGACGATCGCCCGACGCCCAGGTTCCCGAGCCCCTGGAACCCGACGATCCCGTTGCCCACGTTGTTACCGGCGGGCAGCGCGGTCGTGGTGTTGAAGTTCAGCGTCGTCCCGCGGTCGAAGAACACCGGGCTCTGGAGCCCCACCTCGACGCCCAGCTCTTCCGTGTTGTTGAGCTGCACCTCGGCGATGGTCACCTGGATCACGACCTGCGGCGGCTGCGCGTCGATCTTGTCGATGATCCGCTTGATCTCGCCGAAGTACTCCGGCGTGGCGCTCACCAGCACGGTGTTGCTCACCGGCTCGGCGATCACCACCACGCTCCGCTGGAGCTGCTGGAACGCGCTGTTGAACTGCGCCCCGGTGTACACCTGTAGGGCCTGCGTGAAGAACTGCTGCACCGAGTTGGCCACATCGGCCGCGGCCGCGTTCCGCAGCTTCACCACCTCGTGGTACCGGTTCTGCACCTGCGACCCCTCCAGCCGCGCGATGACTGCCCGGATGGTGTCGAGGTCGTTGAGCGAGCCGGCCACGATGATGCTGTTGGTGCGGTCGTCCACCGACAGCCGCAGGTCGATCAGCGACGCCCCGGCCGACGGGTCCGAGCTGATCGTCAGCAGCGGCCGCGCCTGGGTGGTGTTCTGCCCGAGCCCCTGGTTCTGGATGCCGGTGGTGGCGGTCCGCCCCTGGCCGGTGAACAATTGCGCGATCAGGTTCGCCGTCAGCGTCGCGTCGGCTCCCTGGGACAGCCGGAACACGTTCACGTAGGACCGCGCCGCGGCGACCGTGTCGAGGTTCTCGATGAGCGTCTCGATGAGCTTCATCGTCTCGGTCGGGGCCGCGATGATCAGCGAGTTGATCCGGGCGTGCGAGACGATGTGGATGTCCTCGAGGAACCCCGTCTCGTACGTCTTCCCGTCCCGCGCCGAGTAGAACTTGATCGCGGTCGTCTTGGTGTGCAGCCCGCCGGCGCTGCCGGTCCCGATGGTCGGGATCAGCGCGTTGATCTGCTGCACCTGGGTGGCGCCGAACTGGCCGGTGGTCTGCCCGATCGCGCCCGGCGTGGCCCCCTGGGTGCCCAGGTTGAACTGGTTACCCTGGCCGAACTGGTTGGCGCCGCCGCCCTGGTTCGCGGTGATCCCGAACGCCGCCGCACCGCCCTGCAGTTGCGCCTGCGGGCCGGTGAACTGCTGCTGGGCCAGCGGGTTCAGCACGTTCGACGTCAGCGCCTGGCTCAGCACCTGCCCCAACTCGTCCGACAGCGCGTTCTTCAGCTTGAAGATGCGCATGTCGTTGACCGCTTTGGACGTCGAGATGTCCATGAGCGTGATCAGGTCTTCGACGTCCTTCAGGTCCCCCGGGGAGCCCTGGACGTACACCGTATTGCTGCTCGTATCAAACGTGACCCGGAACTGGTTCTTCGTCTGCGGGTCGCCCGGGTATCGGGTGTTCCAGAAGTTCTGGATCTGGTACGCGACGAGCTGGGCCGACGCCCGCTTGAGCTGGAACGCCTTGAACGGCGCGCGGTTCGACTGGTCGAACAGCCGCTTCATCTCGTTCTTGGCGTCCTCGAACCGGGCCTCGGGCGCGACCAGTAGGACCGCGTTGAGCCGCGGCAGGGCCAGCGCGGCCACGGCACCCGCGCTGGCTGCACCGGTGTTCTGCCCGAACCCGCCAAAGCCCACGTTGGTACTGCCGACCCGCGGCCCGGGCAGGTAGCCCCCGTTCTGCCCGAGTTGCACCCGGCCGAACAGCGCGTTGAACTGCTCGGCGACCGTGTTACAGTCGCCGTTCTCCAGCGTCACGATTTCCACCCGCGGCTGGGTGTTGCGGGCCGTGCGCTGCAGGATCTCGATCAGCTCCAGTACGATCTGGAGGTCTTTGGCGTCCGCGGTGCGGAGCACGAGCGCGTCGAGCCCCTGGATCGGGATCGCCGTGACGACGCCGCGCGGCGCGGGGCCGGTGTACACGCCGTCCCCGGAGCCCGGAGGCGCGGGAGGTGTCATCATGGGCGGGGCGCCCGGGATGACCGGCTGCTGCCCGCCGGCCATAACGATGGCGCCGAGCGGGCGGGGCGGAGCCGGGCGGTTGTACCCGAAGTCCGCCTCGTCGGTTTGCGGGTCGTAGATCGTGTGGACGGCCGAAGGGGCGTCCGTGCCCCGGTAGTCAAAATTTGCGGTCGGCCCTCCGTTGTTCAGGCTCGCGGTCCGGCCCCCTCGGGCTCCCCCGCCTCCGCCCCCACCTCCGCGGTTACCTCCCCCGCCGGCACCACCTCCGCCTCCGCGGTTACCTCCCCCGCCGAAGCCGCCGGTGCCACCCCCGCCGAAGCCGCCGGTGCCGCCACCGAATCCACCACCGCCGAACCCACCTGTGCCACCGCCGAAGCCCCCGCCACCGGGGAACCCGCCGCCGGTGCCGCCCCCGCCGAAGCCACCGGTGCCACCACCACCGCCGACTCCGCCGCGGCCGCCCTGCTGCCGCGAGTCGATGCCCCGCATCGCGTTCACGGCCTGCTGCACCACGTTCGGGTCCACGCCCTTCAACTGCACCAGCTTCACCACTTCGGTGGTCGTGACGGTGGCGCTGTCGAGTTGCTCGACCAGTTCCCGCACGTCGCCGTAGAGCGTTTCCGCGCACAGCAGGATGATGCTGTTACTGCGGTCGTCCACGGAGATCGACAGCGCCGGCGGCTGCTGTTGTTGCTGCCCGCCACCGCCTTGAAGCGCCGCGGCGAACGGGTTGAACGCCGGCATCGCCCCGACCGCCGCGTTGCGGCCGGTGGTGCCCATCGCGCTGCGGTACACGTCCCGCACCACCGTGGCCATCTCCGCCGCGTCCGCGTTCTTCAGCGGGATGATGAACGTCTTGAGCACCGCGGCCGAGTCGTTGACCCCCGCGTCGATCGTGCCGCCGAGCAGTTTCTCGATGAGCACCAGATCGACGGGGCTGGCCTTCACCACCACCACCGAGTTGCTGCTCTTCTCGGCGACCACGCGGATGCGGTCCTTGGACGCCGGGCCGGTGTCACCGCCCCCGCCCAAACCGAGCAGTGCGAGCGGGTTGAGCCCCCCGAACCCGCCACGGCCGCCACCGGGACCGCCACCGCCGCCGCGCTGCTGTTGCTGCTGCGGGCCGTTGAAAATCTCGGTCAGTTCGCGGGCGGCATCTTCCGCCGCCACGTACTTCAGGCGGATCACCCGGAACAGGTTCTCGTCCGGCTTCGCGCCCTCGGTGACGATGTACCGGGCCAGTTGCGACAGCACGTCGAGGGCCGCGGTGTCCTCGCTCTCGATCACCAGCCGGTTGCCGGCCACGGTGATGACGATCGGCTTGTCTTCCCGCTTGGCCGGGTCCACGACCTGCGCGGCGATCAGGAAGTCCCGCCCCGGGAGCGGCTCACGCGCCCCGAGGGGCGGCGGCTTGACCGGGGCCGGCAACTTCGGCGGGTCCGCCTTCGGGCGCAGCGGGCTGGAACCCGGGGCCGGGGCCGGGTTCGTCCGCGGAGCCGGGTTCAGCGGGTCCTGGATGATGACCCGCTTGCCCCGCCCTTCCATCACGCGGCTGAACATCTCCGCGACCGCGGCGGCGTTCGCGCTGCCGCCCAGGTTGATGGTGCGTGTGGTGCCGCCCAGGCTTGGTGCCACCCCACCCGGCCCGGGGATGCTTGTTTCGCCGAGGAGTTTGAGGGTTTTCTTGGCATCGGCAATTTGTGCCGGCGTGCCTTTGATCAGTATCCCGACGTTCGGCCCTGTCTTTTGCGCTTCGATCGTCGGCCCACCCGCGGCGGGGGTCGGACTCAACTTCGTCAGTTGGGTCGCGGCATCGCCCGGATCGAGATCGTTCAGCGGGATGAAAGTCGTTTCCACGGCCTCGGCGCCGCCGACACCGCCTTCACCGCCGTTAATGATCTTGGCGATGTCGAGCAGATCCATCGGGGCTGCGAGAACCATGATCTGGTTCTGGGCCGGCAGAGGAATCGCCGTTACCCACGGGAACCGGGTCTGGATCGTCTTTGCCAGTTCCGCTGCGGACCCGGCCGGCACGCTGAACGATTTCAGCACCGGCTCAGCCGCGACCAGCGGCTTTTGGTCTGGATATAGCGGTTGGTCCTGTTCTTCGATCAGCTTCTTCGCGAGCCCGATCTTGTCTTGCGGCGCGGTTACCAGGATGGCGTTGCGACGCGTGTCGACAGCGACCTGAACGGTTTTGACACGCCCCCCACCGGTAACCGGAGCCGATGGCGTTGCACCGCGGCCACGGTCGCCCCCGCGGTCACCACCACCCGGGCCGCCCCAACCGCCACCACCCGGGCCGCCCCAACCGCCACCTCCCGGACCGCCCCAGCCGCCACCCGGGCCGCCCCAGCCGCCCTGACCTTGGGTGCCGGTGACGTCCACCTTGACGTCCTGGTTGGTCATCAGTTTCGCCAGCACCTCGGCTAGCTCTTGCGGGCGGCGGTACTTGCAGACGTGAGTCAGGTTGTCTGCTCCGTCCTTCTCCTCGATATCGCGGAGCGTCTTCTGGATGCGGATGATGTTGCCGACCGTATCCTGCACCAGGTACGAGTTGGGCTGCGTCAGCGGGATCATGGTCCCGAACGGGGTGAGCAGCTTCTTCAACTCGTCGATCGAGTCGGTGACCACCATTCCCTTAACCGGCAGCACGATCTGCACGATCTCGGTGCGGCCCCGGCTCGGCAATTCGTCCAGGGCGATGCGCGGCAGCAGCGTCGGATCGATTTTTTCGTCGGACGGCTGGATGAAGAACGTCATGTGCCGGCGGATGAGCAGAAACTTCTGCTGCATCATCGCCTCGTTGATGAGGTCGGTGACCTCGCCGATGGTGAACTTTTTGTCCTTGCCGGGCTTGATGGCGACGGTGCCGGTGGGCTTGACGGTCGTGATGAGCGTCAGTCCGGTTTCCTTGGCGTACCAGTCGAGGACCTCGTCCCAGCCGGCCTTCTCGAAGTGGATGCTGACCAACTTCTCGGCAGGCGCCGCCGGCGCGGTCGGCGCGACGGCCCCGGGCTTGCCGGGCGCGGGCATCGGCTGCGCGAGCACCATGTCCACGGGGCCAGCCAACCCGGCCGCGGCGGCGAGCACGCCGGGGAGCCATTTGCGGAGCTTCAGGAGCTTCCAGACCGGAACCGCTCTCAGCCGGTTCCCGTGACGCGGAGCCATAAATTCCCCCCAGTAACGGCGATCGTGTCCGTCGTTCCGTGTAGTGCAGGTCGCCCGTTCCCCAACAGGCGGCCCGCTGGACCGGCGGAGGTGTTCACGCGTGTGATTGCGGCTGAATATCGTGCTGCTCAGAAGCCATCAACGGAAAACCGCCGGGGAGCGCAAACTTTTAATCTGACCCCAGTTTATCCCAACTGCGCCGTTGCCGCGCTGTTAGATCGGGATGAGAGAAAAGAAAAGGGGTGGGCGCCCCGCGGGGGCTGGCGCGAGCGGGTCGCTGCCGCCCGCGCCGCTCGGCGCCCCGGACCCCCTGCGCCGGGCACACGCCGTTCGTGTTCGCTCCAAGAGCCAGTCCATCGAGTAAGCTCCCAATACGACACTTCTGAAACGGGTTGGACTCATCGCACGGTCACAGCGGGGGCAGATGCCCGGTCGAACGGTTCACCACCCGCTCGAATTCCACATCGCAAGCACCAGCTCTAAAAGGTCTTGCAGCTATTTCGCCCTGAATCACCTGGGCCAGTCGCACCGCCCAAAGTGCCGCGTTTGCGGTTTGAAACGTTGGATTCGTGGGCCGCAGCACGCCAGCGAATGGGTAGTCCGTAACCAGTCAACGGGTAGCGGCTGTCCAGTCCCTTCCCCTGTTGGCGGCAACCGACCGGTGGTGTAACCCCCGTTACACCACCGGTGCTGGCAGAGTGAACGGGGACGTAGTGCAGAAGCGATTCGATTCGGCTTTGCGAGTGTCGGAAAGCACACTTCCTATGCCTACCGGCGGGTCGGAGGTCCGCGCTCGGGCGTCGTCTCGCAGGCAAAGCACGCCCAAGTGTCTCATCACTCGCCATCCACACCGGCGGCGATCATTCTTTTTGCACCCCGGAGGGGTCGCCGGACGTAGCACAGGGCGGAATCCATGTGCCGCGGCATCTCCCCTAATGACCTGATGGCACGCACCGTTTCCGCGGAGGGGCGGCCCCAACGACCGGTTACGAGAGCAGCAGTTCCAGGTCCTCGCGCTTCAAATCGGTGACGCCCTTTCCATCGCCACCAAGGATCGCGTCGGCCAGTTCGCGCTTGCTCTGCTGCAACTCCAGCACCTTCTCCTCGACCGTCCCCCGCGCGATCAGCCGGTACGCGAACACCGGCTTCGTCTGCCCGATCCGGTAGCTGCGGTCGATCGCCTGGGCCTCCGCCGCCGGGTTCCACCACGGGTCCAGCAGGAACACGTACTCGGCCGCGGTCAGGTTCAGCCCCACCCCGCCCGCCTTCAGGCTCACCAGGAACAGCTTGCACGCCGGGTCCGTCTGGAACCGCTCCACGCGCTTGTCGCGGTCGCGGGTGCGGCCGTCGAGGTACTCGAATTGGATGCCCTCCGCGGTCAGCCGCTTGCGCACGATGTCGAGCAGCGACGTGAACTGCGAGAACACCAGCGCCTTCTGCCCGCTCTCGGCGAGTTCCTGGAGCTGCGGGAGGAGGTAGTCGAGCTTGGCGCTCGCGTCGCCGGTGCGCTTCTTGTCGATCAGCCCGGGGTGGCACGCGGCCTGGCGCAGCCGCATGAGTGCCGCGAGCACCTGGATCTGCGAGCGCTTCAGCCCGACCGAATCGACGTGCGCCAGCAGCGACGCCCGGTAGTGGTCGCGCAGCTCGTCGTACACCTGCCGCTGGGACGGTTCCAGGTCGCAGTACACCGTCTGCTCGGTCTTCTGCGGCAGGTCCTTTGCGACCTGGGCCTTGGTGCGCCGCAGGATGTACGGCCGCAGCGCCCGCGCCAGGAACTCGCGCGTCTCGGCGTCCGGGTTGCGGATCGAGCCGGCGCCGGCGAGCGCCGCGCGGCCCAGCATCCCGGGGTTTAGGAAGTCGAACAGCGTCCACAGCTCGCCCAGGTGGTTCTCGACGGGCGTGCCGCTCAGCGCCAGCCGGTGGTCGGCCTGGATCACCCGCACCGCCTTCGCGGTCTCGGTCGCGGCGTTCTTGGCCGCCTGCGACTCGTCCAGCACGCACGTGTCGAACCGGACCTCCGCGAACGCCGCCGCGTCGTTGCGGAGGGTGCCGTAGGTGGTCAGCACGAGGTCGAAGTCTTTGAAGTTCGCGCAGGTCCGGTCGCGCGCGGTGCCGGTGTGGTCGAGCACCTTCAGCTTCGGGGCGAACCGCGCGGCCTCCCGCTTCCAGTTGAACACCAGCGACCGCGGGACCACGACGAGCGCCGGCCCGGACCGCTTGCCCGCGAGCAGCGCCAGCACCTGCACGGTTTTGCCCAGCCCCATGTCGTCGGCGAGGCACCCGCCGAACCCGAACTTGCGGAGGAACCGGAGCCAGCCCAGCCCCTCGCGCTGGTACTCGCGCAGCTCGCCCTTGAACACCTTCGGCGGCGCGGCCGGTTCGATCCCCTGGAACCGTCGCAGCTCGTCGCGGGCGCGGGCGAACTGCTTGTCGAACGTCACCTCGGGGCGGGCCGCCAGCAGCGCGTCGAGGACGCCGACCTGGGCGCGCGAGAACCGCACCGCGTCGCCCTCCACGGCGCCCATCTGCGCGAGCAGCCCGTACTTCTTGAGCCACTCCTCGGGCACCATCCCGAAGCTGCCGTCGTCGAGCAGCACGCTCGTCTGCCCCTTGGTGAGCGCTTCGAGCAGCCGGGGGAAGGGGACCGACCGGCCGTCGAAGTTGGCCGCCCCGCGCAGGTCGAACCAGTCGTTCTCGGTGCGCACCTCCATCCGGAAGTCGTCGGCCTTGCGGTACAGCTTCCCTTCCGCTTCTACGGCCCAGCCGGCGGTCACCAGTTCGCGGGTGAGCTTCGGCAGCAGGGTCGGTTTGAGTTCGAGCGGCGGCTCGCCGCCGCCCCAGCCGTAGGTGCCCTGCCGCACGCCGAGCCGGGTGAGTTCCTGCTCGGCGGCGCGCTCGACGGCCGCGTCCCGGAGCAGGAACCGACGGCTCCCGGGCTTGAACGCGCCGCGCGTCGGCGGGCGCACCGGGACGATCACGCCGTCGTAATCGAACGACAGCTCGGCGTTGAGCACGGGGGCGCCGTAGTGCTGCTTCGCGGGCTTCACCACGAGCCGGGGCCGCGGCGCGACCGCCTCTTCCGTGACCCGCAACTCTTCGGGCAGGTCCAGGCGCGGCAGGGTGGGCATCTGGAACAGTTGCGCGACCAGATCGTCGGACTTCGCAACGGGAACGGTGATCGCCCCGGCGCGGCGCAGCGTCGGCACCCAGGGGAACGCGCCCGCGTCGCTGAACCGGCCGAACCGCCCGTTCCACACGACGACCCCGGGGACCAGGAGCGCGGGCTCCGTCAGCCCCATCACCTCCGCGCCGCGGCGCAGGCTCCCGCCGAGCACCCACTCCTTGTCGCCGTCGCGCGTCACCCCGGCGGCCAGCTCCCACGGCGGTCCCGGGTCGGCGGTCAGGTCTTCCAGAACGACGGGCGGCGCCGGGTCGCGGCGCAGCTTCACGCGGCCGGTCTGGGCGAGCAGCGGCAGCACCGCTTCGAGCAGCGGCCCGGCCACGCGGTACCGCCCGGAGCTGGACCCGTAACTGGTCCCGTAGGGAGAGCCGTAATAGCCGTAACTGTCGCCGCGCTCGGCCCCGCCGAGTAGGGCGAGCAACTGCCGGTCGGTCGGGTCGGTCAGGGCCTCGATTTGTGCGTTCGTGAGGTACTGGAACTTCGGCTTGCCCCACTCGCCGTTGCGCTTCCGCTCCTGCGTGCCGACCTCCAGGACGAGCTTGCGGGCCGCTTCACTGGCCGGCACGTCGATGATGAACACGAGCTGCTGTTCGGTGGTCCGGACGGTCGGCCGTGTGCCGGTCGCCGGCTGGATCTCGCGGCTCACGGCGGCGAGCAGGTCGGCCCAGTTCTCTTTTTTCTTCTTGGGTGCCGCGGGAGCCGGGAGGCGCAGCGGGTACGGGTCGGCGTAATCGTCCTCGTAGAACGCCTCCTCGTCGAGCACCAGGTGCAGTGTCCCCTTGGCCGCGGCACTGCGGGCGAACGGCCCGGCGTCGGCCGCGATGACCGTCGCCCAGATGTGCTTGCAAATGGCCCCGTGCTCGGCGGTGTACGGGCAGGAGCATGCGGCGAAAACGGTCTGCCCCTCGAGCAGCAGATCGACCTCGTAGTCGTCGGCCCCCTCGACCGTCGCCGCGACGGCGTTGTGCGTCGTGCGGTCGAGGGTCACCGCCCCGTTCCGGTAGTACTCCCGCCCGCGATCGCGGATGGTCTGGGGGACTTGCGACGCCAGCGTGGTGAGGAGTGACATGCGGAAATTGTAGCGGAGGTGGCCGGCGCGCAAGAGCGCAAACCGCGCCACTCGTTGACAAACGAAGGACCGCGTTCCTGCGCGGAACCCGGAGCGGATTCGGCCCGCGCAACGCCCCAGCCCTCGGGTGCGCGCCACCGAAACCGTTCAACGGCGGTCCGGAGGTTGGGTAGCCTGACACGCGATGGATGGGGTAAGACGATTTTGACAGGATCGACAGGATGAACAGGATTTTAAACCGGTCGGTCTTTGATCCGGTGAATCCTGTCGATCCTGTCAAAATCTGTTTTCGTAAACGCGAGGCCCGTGCGGGGCGGAACGAAGCCGCGACCGCCTGTCCGCTCCGCCACCGTTTCTTACTTGATTCCGCCCTTCACCCGCGACACCGACACCGTAACCGGTGCGTTCGTCGGGGGCTTGCTGTCGGCGCTCAGCTCGTTGGTGAGCTTGCTGGCCGCTTCGCGGGCCGTCGCGTCGGTCACGTCGCCCGGGGTCACCAGCGCCGTCGGCAGCGACGGCGGGGTCGGCTTCACGGCCGGCGGCGGGGTCGGGTCGGTCTTGGGCGCCGCGGCCTTGGGCGCGGGCAAATGGTCGGCGAGCGGGCCGACGGGTTTGATCGAGTGGCAGCCGACGAGGGCCGCAATCCCCAGCGTGAAGAGCAGCGTTCTCACGGCTTCACCTCCCGGACGGGTGCATCGGGCACGAGCGGGGCGGCCGACGCGGTGCCGGTCACCGGCACCGGCGCGGCGGGCGCCACCAGCTTCGCGGCCGCGACCTTCGGGTCGAGTTCCTTTTCGGGCGCCAGGTCCAGCACGGCGCCCGACCCGGTCGGGAGCGGCGCCCGCGCGGCCTTCGGCGCGCCGAGCGCCGCGGTCCGCGCCTCGTACACCGCCTTCGCCTGCCGCTCCAACTCGTCCGCCTGCCGCATGAGTTCGTCGTCGTTCTTGTCGAACGCGGTCTGGCGGATCTTCAGGCACACCTCCATCCGCCGCAGCAGCGCGTCGGTCTCGGCCTGCACGGCGGCCCGCACCACGTCGGGCGCGAGCGTGGCCGTGCCCGGCGCCCGGGCCGGCGTCACCGGCCCGCTGCGGACCGTCGGCCCGGCCGGCTTCGGCCCGCTCACGAACAGCTTCTTGTACCACGGCCGCGCGTCGGCCGGCGGCCCGGAATCGGCCGCGCTGACCGGCGCCGCGGCGCCCGCCACGCCCCCGAGCGCGACGGCAACCACCCAGGCCCGAAATCGGCTCATGGTTCCCCCCATGACTCGGCCGCCGGCGAGCCGGCGCCGAGCGCCGCGACCGCCGCGCGTCCCCCTTTAGTCGGCGCGGCCCCCGCGGGTCGTATGTGCTGTTAAGTGAGCTGCGTATGCCAGCGGGAACCGGGCGTGTAAAGCCCGACTCAGAGCGGCGTGTGATTGGCACCACCGGGCGGGAGGCCGGCGGCCTTCCCGGGTGGCGGGTGCCTTGGCGCGTGCATACAGAAACCTGTGAGCAACGACGGGGGCGCCCGTTTCGTTCCCACACGCCCCACGTTCTCCACAACCCGCGGGCGAGACCGGTTATGGTGTTTGCGGATCCACCCTCGGCCGCACTGCAGCAGGCGCTACAGTTGCTCGCGGAGGGCAAGAGCGAGGACGCCGAGACGGCGGTAAAGAAGGCCGCGCAGTCGGCGAAGGCGAAGCACGGGTCCGGGTCGCCGCCGCTCGCCGCCGCCTACGCCGACATCGCCCAGCTGCACCTGAAGATGGGTCAGTACGGGAAGGCCGCGGTCGAGTTCCAGCACGCGTGCAAGGCGCCGCTCCCGGCCGACCCCGCGGGCCGGCAGGCGCGGCTCGGGTTCATGTTCGGGTTCGCCGAGGCCCTGGTCGCGCTGGGCCGGTTCGAGGAGGCCGAGAAGGTCCACCGGCAGTGCGGCGCGTTCGCGCGGAACCTGTTCGGCGCGAACGCGCCGCGGGCCGTCGCGACCAACGTCCCGCTGGCCGACGGGCTCTTGAAGGCGGGCAAGGCGGACGAGGCGCTCGCCGCCGCTCAGGAGGCTTACGACGCGCTCTGGCACCTCGGCGACGCGCTCATCGCGTTCGCGGTCCCGGTGCGGGCCGAAGCGCTGAAGGCCGCGGGCCGGGCCGACAACCCGTTCGCCGACCTCGCCGACCTGCCCGACGAGTTGACCCACCAAGCCGTTGCCGGGGTGCTGACGCGGGCCGGGAGCGGCGACCCGGTTCACGTTCGCGCGGTGCTGGCCGACCTGCTCGCGTTCGCGGACCAGAAGTACGGCGACGGCCACGCCGTCATGTGCGACGTGCTGGCCGCCGTCGCGCACCACGAGGCCCGGCAGGGCGACCGCGCCGACGCGACCGTCCGCCGGGCTGCCGTGCGCCGGTCCGTGTGGGCGTTCGTGGTGCGCCGGCTCCCGGGCGGGCTGCTGGCGAACCTGGAGATCGGGTTCGAGCCGAACGGCACGATCCACCTCGTGCCGCACGTGTCCCGCGAGCCCAGCGTTCGCGAGGCCGAGCAGCTCGAAGCCGTTCTGACCGAGGCCGTCGACGACCTGTACTCGCGCCCCGCGCTGCCGGCGTAGCGGCCGGTAGCAACCGCTCCAAGAACGCTGCCTTCACCGAGGTGCCCATGCGACCGGTTCTTTCCTTCGCGGCGGTCCTCGGCCTCGCGGCGCTCGCGGGCGCGCAAGACCCCAAGGCGCCGGCCCCGCGGCGGCTCCTGTTCATCCAGGCGAGCGGGTACCTGTACGTGAACCCGCTCGCCGCTCCGCCGGACGGGGCCGGTCCGCCGCGCGCCGCCGAGCAGTTCGCTGCGGCCCTCCGTGTTCCCGTCGCAAAGGGCAACAACCAGCTCTTCGTCCTGACCGACACGTCCGCCGCCAGCCCGCACCCGACCCGGGCCGCTGTCGTGAGCGTACTCGACAGCTTCTGCGCCACGACGCGCGAACAGGACCGCGCCGTGATCGTTTTCAGTGGCCACGCCATCGAACGGGCCGGCGGCGCGTTCTTCGTCCCGCTCGACGGCGACCCGGACGCGCCGGCGACGCTCGTCACGGTCGCGGACGTGTACGCCCGGCTTGACAAGCTCAAGGCGGCGCAGAAGGTCGTGATCTGGGACGTGTGCCGGCACAACCCGGACCGGGTGCGCGGGCGCCGCGACGGCGGGCCGATGTCCGAGGGCCTGTTCAAGGCGCTGACGGCGGTGCCGCCGGGCGTTCAGGTGTTGGTGAGCTGTTCGCCGGGCGAGCGCGGACTGGAGTACGTTCCAACCAGGCTGCAAACGGGTAGCGCGTACCTCGACGCGCTGCGTCTGACGGCCGCGGACGAGTTCGCGCGACTCGGCGCGGCCGACCTCATCCCGGTGGACGCCTGGAACCAGGGCGCCGCAAAGACGCTCGTGGCTGCGGCGGTGGCGACGGGGTTGCGCGGCGCGAAGCAAACGCCGGTCGCGGTCGGGGCCGCGCCCAAAGCGCCGGCGCCGTTCGACCCGAAGGCGGCACCGGCCCGGCGGTTCGACCTGCCCGAGCCGCCGAAGGCGCCGGCGGCCGACGTGAAAGCGGTGCTCGACGAACTCGCGCTGCCGCCGCTGTTCGAGGCCGACCGGTCGCAGGTGGGTGCGGTCCCGTTCGCCCCGGACGCGCTGAAGGGCGCCGCGCCGGACGTGTCGGTTGAAGAGGTGCTCAAGGCCGCCGAGAAGTACCCGTTGCGGGCGGCGGTGCTTCGCTCGCTCCAGGCGGTGCGCGAGGTGTGGCCGCGGGGTGGGAAGGAAGCGAAGGGCGTGACCCCGCTCGCCGCCCCGGTCGCGGAGCGGACCAAGAAGGCGATCAGCGACGCCCAACAGCTGCTGGCCGAGGCGGTGCTGAGGTTGGAGGCCGAACTGGAGGCGCTCCGAGCGGTAGAGGGGCACCGGGCGAAGGAGACGCGGCGGTGGCAGGCCCACTACGACCTCACCCTGGCGGAGGTGCGGCTGCGGCTGGTGGTGCTGAACGAGTACAACCTGCTGCTGGCGCGGGTGCGAACGGAGACGCTGCCGGACCTGCCCCCCGGCGCGCCGGGGTGGCGGCTGACCGCCGGCGACAAGCTCACGTCGCGCAAGGAGATGAAGGACCTGTTGGCGGCGGCACAGGAAGGGTTCGAGAAGGTGGCGGCCGACCACAAGGGGACGCCGTGGGAGGTGCTCGCGCGGCGGTCGCGGGCCACCGTGCCCGGGCTGCGCTGGGAACCGCTCCCGGCCCCGAAGACAACGGATCAGTAAACGCTGTCGCCGGAAGGTAAGGAGCGGGGTATGAACCCGGCGTGGCGCACGGGTACGGTGGCGGCGCTGTGCCGTCGGATGCTGGACACCCGCGAGTTCGACGCGCTGCCGATCCTCGCGGACGCGCTCCAGGACGCCGGGTGTACGGACCCGGAAATACTCACCTCGTGCCAGGACGGGACGCTGAGCCGGGCGCGGGCCGAGCGGTTGGTGAACCTGATGTACTCGGACGAGACCGCCGCCGCGGTGCGCTGGCTCGAGCAGTTCGTCCGCGACATCGATCACTGCGACGCCGAGGGCAATCCGGCCGACACCTACGAGAGCGCCGTCGAGATCGGCCGTACCGGGCTCGATCAGGGGCACATCACGTTCGTGTCCATCGAAGGCGCTCACTTCTTTTGGCAGAGCGACAACAACCGGCGGGCCTTCTTCCGCAACTGGTCGCTCGTCACCGGCGTGGCGGTCCCGGACGACCAGCAGGCGCGCATCACGTTCAGTTGCACCTGCTGATCGCGCAGTCGTTCCTGGCTCGCGCGGGCCGGCCGCGCACATTGCGACAGGCTCGCGGCTCAGGTAACCTACTCACCACACCACGAGCGCCCGGACCCGCGGAGGGACGCATGACTTTGCCGATCGGCAGACTGATCGACGGCGACGAGGGCCGCGATGCGGTCCACGTTGCCATCGCGCCCACGACGGCCCCGTGCGAGTTGCAGCCGGGCCAGCACGTCGACCCGCGCGGGCACCCGGAAGGACCGGGCGTCGTGCCGGTGGGGATCGTTGACCCGTTCCTGCGCGAACCGGTCCCCGCCGGCCGGCGGTTCTGGCTGTTCCTGTACCCCAACACCGTAACCACCCTGCGGCACGAGTGGTCGCACCCGGCGTACCCTACCAACTCCCCCGCCGAAGTGAACCAGGCGATTCAGGACTATCTCACCCAGAGAAAGAGGGCCCAGGCATGAACCCGGAGTGGCGGACCGGGACGGTGCTGGCGCTGTGCCGGCGGATGCTGGACACCCGCGAGTTCGACGCGCTGCCGATCCTCGCGGACGCGCTCCAGGACGCCGGGTGTACGGACCCGGAAATACTCACCTCGTGCCAGGACGGGACGCTGAGCCGGGCGCGGGCCGAGCGGTTGGTGAACCTGATGTACTCGGACGAGACCGCCGCTGCGGTGCGCTGGCTCGAGCAGTTCGTCCGCGACATCAACTACAACGACTACAAGGACGAGAACGACGAGGTCGGTACGCCGAGCGACACCAACCCGCACACCTACGAGTACGCCATTGAGGCCGGGCGGAGCGGCCTCGAAGAGGGGGACATGTACTTCGGCTCCGACGCCGGGGCCGACTTCTTCCTGGAGAGCGACGACAACATGCGGACGTTCTTCCGCAACTGGTCGCTCGTCACCGGCGTCCCGGTTTCGGACGAGGACCAGGGCGACATTGATGTCCGTTGCGGCTGCTGATGGTTTTGGTGTTGAGTGTGGTCCGCTCGCTCCGCGAGCGGTCACGAAGCCGCGCGTCGTAACACCCAAAGCCGTCCGACGCTCGGAGCACCGCTCGCTCCGCGAGCGGGCCACCCTGAAGACCCGGACCGCACAACCGGAATCAACTCCGTTCGGCGTCACTTGGCCGGCGCCACGTCGGCGGTCTGCGCCGCGCTCCACTGCTCCACGTTGCCGATCGGGAACCAGTAGTCCGCCGCGACCACGTGGAAGCCCCCGGCCGCCGCGAGCTGGCTCACCGCGTCCGTGATCTCGTACTCGCCCCGCGGCGAGAGCGGCAGCGTCAGGTCGAAGACGCGGCGCGGGAACACGTAGCCGCCGATGTTCGCCAACTGCGGCGGGGTCAGGCCCTCGGGCTTCTCTTCGATGTGGTGCAGCGTGCCGTCCGGGTTGCGGAACAGAATCCCGTAGTCCTTCGGGGTGCCCACCGGGTGCGCGAGAATGCCCATCGGCACCTGCGCGAGGTGCGCCAGGTCGGCGCGGCCGATGAGGTCGTCCCCGTTGAGGACCATCACCCGGTCCGATTGCACCGCCCCCTTGCAGCTCATGAGGGCGTCGCCGGTGCCGCGGGGCTCGGTCTGCCGGACGGTCGCCCAGTTCTTCACGTGCGGCTGCCGCGCGAGGTACTCCTCGATCTGCTCGCCCAGGTAGTTGACGACCACCACCAGCCGGTCGACGGGCGGCAGCGCGCCGATGATCCAGTCGAGGATGGGGCGGCCCTGGACGGGCAGCAGGGGCTTGGGAACCGTCTCGGTGTGCGGGCGCAGGCGCGTGCCTTTTCCGGCGGCGAGGATGATGGCGTCCAAGCGGTTCGGTGCCTCCGAGGTCGAGATGCCGGGCGTCTGGGCGGCGCGTCCGCTTCCCCCGACACAGCTAGTCTAGGCGGGCGGAGGTGAGAAACCGCGCGGTTCGGCGGAAACGAGTGAACCCGGGCAACGCGGCGCGTCGATACGATTGGCGTCGGGTGCGGTGACGGCGGAGTCCGACGCCCACCCGGCCGCCAGTGGTTCGCGCACGGAAGCGGGCTGTTGGTGCGTTCACCCTCCCGTGCTGCCGTCGGGTCTGAGCGCCGGGCGACCGGCGCCCACCCCGACGGCGGCCGTGGGGCGGACAACTCTTCGCAAATAAACACGCCTACGGACGGGCCGATCCCATGCGCCGATATCTCGCGCAACTGTCTGTTATTACCGCCCTGGCGGCCGGGCTCGGCTGCCAGCACGTCGGGGGCAAGTGCGACTGCGGGTACAGCCCGAGCGACTACCCGATCATGGCCCCGACCAACCCGCACGCCTCGGCCCCGGTCGTCGCGCCGGCCAAGCCCGCCGCGCCGAAGACCGGCAACGAGTGAGTGCGGACCAGCGCGCTACCAAGGTAGACGGGCTCACCGCCGAGAGGTTCCTCTCTCGGCGGTGAGCCCGTCTACCCTTTACCGCCGTTTCGTGCGGCGGGTCGGCTTGGGTGTGGCGGGGGCGGTTGGTGGGGACGCGGGCGGCACGTTCGCCTGCTCCAGGAACCGCAACTGGCTCCGCGCCGCGGGCTGCCCCTCCGGCGGCGCGACCCGCCGGTAGCGCCCGTCGGGCAGCAGCTCGCGGGCCTTCGTCGTGTCGGCCAGCGTCGTGCGCAGGATGTCGATGACCCGCTGCTTCAGGTCCGCCTGCTCGATCGGGAACACCACCTCCACCCGGCGGCTCAGGTTGCGGTCCATCCAGTCCGCGCTGCCCACGAACACTTCCTGTTCGCCGCCGTTCTCGAAGTAGAAGATGCGGCTGTGCTCCAGGAACCGGTCCACCACGGAGATCACCCGCACGTTCTCGCTCACCCCCGGGAGCCCCGGGCGCAGCGAGCAGATCCCGCGGCACGCGATCTCGATCCGCACGCCCGCCTGGCTCGCCCGGTACAGCGCCTTCACCACCGCCGGCTCCAGGATGCCGTTCACCTTCACCATCAGCCCCGCCGGCTTCCCGGCCTTCTGGTTCGCGGCCTCGCGGTCGATCTTCTCGATCATCTGCGTTTGCAGCCGCAGCGGCGCCACCAGCAGCTTCCGCATGGGCGGCAGCGTGGTGCTGGCCGTGAGGTGGTTGAACAGCAGGGTCGCGTCCTCGGCGATCTCCGGGTTGCAGGTGAACAGCCCCAGGTCCGTGTACACCCGGGCGGTCTGCGGGTTATAGTTCCCGCTGCCCAGGTGGACGTACCGGCGGATCGAGTGGTCCTCGTCGCGGCGCACCACCAGCGACACCTTGCAGTGCGTTTTGAGGCCCACGAACCCGAACACCACGTGGACCCCGGACTTCTCCAGCTCCCGCGCCCACAGGATGTTGCGCTCCTCGTCCATGCGGGCCTTCAGTTCGACCACCGCGGTCACCTGCTTGCCGCGGTCGGCGGCCCGCTGGAGCGCGCGCACGATGGGCGAGTCGCTGCTGGTGCGGTACAGCGTCTGCTTGATGGCCAGCACCCGGTCGTCGGCCGCGGCGGCCTCAATGAACTCCACCACCGGGGCGAACGACTCGAACGGGTGGAACACGAGCACGTCGCGGCCGCGGATCACCGACCACGGGTTGGTGGCCTGGGCGAACGCGGGCACCGCGGCCGGGGTGAACGGCGGGTCGCGCAGGTCGGCGAACCCGGGCACCCCGTGGATCTGGAACAGCCCGGTGAGGTCCAGCGGGCCGGGCGTCGGGCACACGTCGTCGGGGTTCAGGTTCAGCCCGTCGGTGAGGAACGTGAGCATGTCGGGCGGCGCGCCGGCGTCGATCTCCAGCCGCACCGGGTGCCCGCGGCGCCGCGCCCGCACGTGCGCCTCGATCTCCTCGAGCAGGTCGTCCACCTCGTCGTCCAGCTCGTACTCGCTGTCGCGGGTCACGCGGAAGGCGACCGCGAGGACGCTCTCCAGCCCGGGGAACAGTTCCGCCAGGTGCAACCGGATCGCGTCTTCCAGGGGAAGGAAGGCGTGCTGCACGGGCGGCGCCGGGTCGCCGCCGGTCGCCGCCGCCTTTCCGTTGCCGGCCCCGGGCAGGGCCACGAACCGCGGGAGCACGCTGGGCACCTGGACCACGGCGTACACCGGGTCCGCGTCTTTGGGCCGGTGCAGCCGCACGGCGAGGTTGAGCGATTTGTTGTGCAGGTGCGGGAACGGGTGCGCCGGGTCGGTGGAGAGCGGCGTGAGGACCGGGAAGATCTCGCGGGTGAACAGGTCGCGGATGTGCGCCCGGTCGGTGTCGGAGAGCTGGTCCGGGGCGCGCACCACGATCCCGCGGGCGGCGAGCGCGGGCAGCACCTCCTGGTGCAGCACCCGGTACTGCTCGGCGACCAGCTCGCGGGTGGTGGCGCGGACCTGCTCCAGTTGCGCGCGCGGGGGCATCTGGTCGGCCCCGGACCCGACCGGCAGGTTCGCCTGCACCTTCTGCTGGATGCCGCCCACCCGGACCATGTAGAACTCGTCCAGGTTGGAGCTGAAGATGGCCAGGAACTTGAGCCGCTCCAGCATGGGCACGGTCGGGTCCTGGGCCTCCTCGAGCACCCGGCGGTTGAACTCGAGCCAGCTCAGGTCGCGGTTGGTGTAAAGGGTCGGGTCGTCGAGGTTGACGGGGGCTTGCACGACACCAGCTCCATTCGACGGGGCAGACTAAAGAGGTCAGTACGGCGGTCCGGCCCGCGCGGGTCCGGCCGGCAAATCTGCGCGCACGACGCCCGACTCGCTTGCGCGGGCAGTTCGACGCACGCGCGTCCGCCGATCGGGTTTATTCCCGGTCCCAGCCGTTCCCTGGCGCACGGTGAGGCGTGCCGAACTCGGGAATGTAAAAACCCCACCGTATCTCGACTTGCGCCGCGGTACGGTGGGGCCGGAACAGAGAAGAGGCAGAACTCTTGCAACATATTGTCCGGGCGTCCGGCATCTGTCAACACCAACCGCGCGAAAAACGTCGCGGCACCGTTAGACGCCCGGCGGCGCCAAGCCCGAAATCCTGACGACACAACCGTTTACTCAATGGCCGTGGCCGCCGCTCATCTCCGGCCGCCTCACCGGACAACCAGACAATGGTTCGTTACTGGGCGCCCGCAGGGTAGCCGCGTGCGGGTGCTGCTCGACGTTGCCCGCTTCGTTTTCGCCGTGGGCCGACACCTTGAACGCCCTGTACCAGTTCGACTTCCCACTCGGCGAAGTTATGCGCCCCACCCGTGCCGCGCGGCCGTTCACGACCACCCGGGTCACGACCACGGTGTCGGTCGTCGTGACCCGCACCCGCACGACGGCGGTCACGATGAAGAACGTGGCCGGGCTCCATAACCGCGTGTACGGATAACGCCCGACATTCCCAGTGCCGAGCGACAATATCTCTCGACAAGTGGATATTGCGCGACGCATCTATTATCTTTGTGGAATCGCGGCTAACAAGCCGAACCGCGCGCGCATTCGTTGTCCCAGTAGGGTCACATGTTGCTCAGCGCGTTCGGCGGGTGACGCCGAGCCGCCCGTCGCATTCGCCCCTGTTTCGCGGTAGGATGCCGGTTCCGCCACCGAGCCCCAGAGACGCGCCGTGTCTAAAGCCAAGAAGCCGATGCTGGCGAAGCTGTCGGACCTGCAACCGGGCCATTACGTCGACTGCTTCGTGCAACTCGCCGAGAAGAGCCGCGGCACCACCCAGCAGGGCAAGCCGTACATCGCGTGCAAGTACCGCGACGCGCGGCGCACCGTCGGGTCGGTGCCGATCTGGGAGGACTCGCCCCTGTTCGCCGACGCGCTGGACTGGCAGGCCGGGCAGTTCTTCAAGGTGCGGGCCACCTACACCGAGCACGAGAAGTACGGCCCGCAGCTCGACATCGAGCGGATGCGTCCGGTCAACGAGGCCGACCGGGCCGACGGGTTCAGCGAACTGGACTTCGTGGAGCGGTCGCGGTTCGACTCCGAGGAGATGTTCGCCGACCTGACGGCGCTGGTGCGGACCGAGATCACAGACGCCCCGCTGCGGGCGCTGGTGCTCGCGCTGTTGGACGCCAACGCCGCGGGGCTGAAGGCGGTCCCGGCCTCGACGCGGCACTTCTACCCGTTCGCCGGCGGGTGGCTCGAGCACACGCTCGCGGTGGCCCGCTCGTGCGCGTGGCTCGCCGGCCAGTACGCCGCCCGGTTCCCCGAACTGAACCCGCCGCTGAACCGCGGGCTGGTGGTGGCGGCGGCGGCGCTCCACGACATCGGCCGGGTGCGCGGGGTGGACATGCCCCCCGGGCAACCGGGGCGCCCTAGCGTGCCGGGCGAACTGTTCGGTCACGTGTTCCTCGGCTACGAGATGATCCGCACGGCGGCCGCGGGCGTGCCCGACCTCGCCCCGGAACTGCTCGACCTGCTGCTGCACTGCGTGGTCGCGCACCCGCGGGCGCCGGAGTGGGGCACGTCGCGCCCGCCGTGCATCCCCGAGGTGCTGATCCTGCACCACGCCGACGAACTGGACGGGCGGTTCGAGATGTACGCCCGGTGCCTGACACGCGACACCGCCGACGGCCCGTTCACGAACCGCGACCCAGTGCTCGGCCGCCTGCTGCTGAAGGCCCGCAAGGTGTGACGTGAAACCGTGTCCGAGGAACGCGAGATGACGGAGGCGGAGTGGCTCGCCGCAACCGACCCGACGCCGATGCTGGAGTTCCTTCGGGGCACAGCCAGCGCCCGGCAGTTGCGGCTGTTCGGCTGTGCGGCGGTCCGCGCCGTTTGGTCTCAGTTGGCTGAAGAGCTTCCGAATGCAGTGGCGGTTGCCGAGGAATATGCCGATGGGACGGTTTCAAAAGCCGCCTTGCGAAGGGCGAGGCACATCCTGCGGGACAAAAGAGACGAACTGGAGGCGGCGGGCCTGAATGAAAGCCCGCGTTGGAACATTTACTGGCTCGCTGAGACGGTTGCCACGATCAACGCTTATGATTCTGTCGTTGCCGAACTGGATCGACTCGGCTCAGACTCGCCGCAACTGGTGGCGCCCGACTGGCCGGTGCTTAGCGATCGCTTCCGCGACGTCTTCGGCAATCCCTTTCGCTCTATCGCGGTAGCCCGGGAATGGCTCACCTCGGACGTTCGCGCCCTGGCCGAAGGCATTTACGCCGAGAGAGCCTTTGACGGCCTCCCGATTCTTGCAGATGCACTTCAAGAAGCCGGCTGCGACAGTGAGGACCTTTTGAACCACCTGCGCGGCGAAGGGCCGCACGTACGGGGCTGCTGGGCGCTGGATCTGGTGTTGGGTAAATCGTAGCCGACATCAGTCGGCTTTAGCTGCGAGGCCCGGTTGGGATAGTCGCACGCGGTGCCCGATCGCCGCCGCGAAAAGCGGGCGGCGCCCACTCGGCGCAAGCACACCCTTTGAAACGCGTGCGACCTGCGCATCTTTGGTCTTCACTTCAGAGGCGGCGTAGAGCCTTCGGGTGTGACCAGTGCCGGTGCGGCGCCGGCTTCCCCTTTGCTCTCAGGGAGGAGAGCCGGTTGCTCGGGCGGCGGAACGGCCGTTACGGCCGCGGCGGCCACATCCGCCGTTTTCCGCCCGGCGCGCCAGGCCTTGAAGCCTTTCCACATCATCGGAAGCACCGACAACGCGATGACCACGACCACGACCTTGTCGATCTGCTTCGCCCAGGTGAAATCGGGCTTGCCGAGGAGCTGCTGAACCGGCGGGTCGGCCAACGGGATCAGGTAGTAGCCGAACAGGATCATGCTGAAGATCCAGCCGATTCCGCCGAACACGTTGTACGACAGGAACGTGCGGAACTCCATCCGTGTGGCCCCCGCCACCACCGGCACGAACGTGCGGACGATCGGGATGAACCGGGCGATCACGATCGTCTTCCCGCCGTGCTTCTCGTAGAACGCGCGCGCGCGCTGAAGGTACTCCTGCTTGAAGAACCGGCTCGACGGGCGGTTGAAGATCGCCGGCCCGGTCTTCCACCCGATCCAGTAGCCGACCGTATCGCCGACGACGGCCGCAACGCTGAGCGCGATCAGCAGCGGCCACAGGTCCCACCCGCCGATCTGTGCGACGATGCCGACGACCACGAGCAGCGAGTCGCCGGGGAGCAAGAAGCCGATGAGCAGGCCGGTTTCAGTGAAAACAATCAGCGCGACCGCGACCAGCGCCGCCCAGTACACGCCCGCCGGTTCCAGCGCCGCCCGGAACTTCTCCGGGTGGCTCAGGTTCCGCGGGTCCACCAGCGTTTTGGTGATCTCCCAGACCTGCGAGAAGAACTCTTCCATGTCGCGTGATGTCCTGTGAGGTGCGAACGGCAGCGGTCGGGGGCAAACGACGGGGCGTGCGCGGGAGGCACCGTTTGTCTCCCGCGCACGCCCCCGCTTCGGACTTCACTTCGCCTTCTTGCGGAGCAGCTTGAGAACCACTTCGTCCCGGCCTTCGCCCTGATACGTGAACCCACCTGCGGCTCGTCAAGAAAGCGGCAGTATTACCGGGCAGGTGTATTAGAAGTCCTCCGGGCGTTCCTGCCCCCGCCACGCTGGGCGAGGGTCAGAAACGCGACGGCGGTCGGCGGGCGCACGGCTCGGCCTCCGGTGAAGTGAGGCGCCGGGCGCGGGCGGTCACTTCTCGGCCTTCTTGAGCTTCAGCACGATCACGTCTTCGTCGGCTTTGAAGCTGTCGTCGGTGGGGAACAGCTTGGGCCGGTCGCCCTTCTCGGTGAACACCAGCGTGAGTTCGCCCTTCTCCAGCTTGTAGATGCCGGGGAACGTCTTGCCCTTCTCCGGGCCGTCGTTCGGGACCAGGTCGATGGTCGCGAGCTTGTCGGCCGCGCCCAGCTTGACCTTCGCCACCTTCTTGTCGTCCGGCCCGAACGCCATGACCAGTTCGTCGCCCTTGATGGTCACCGTGGCCGTGTCGGTCAGCTCCTTCGGCGCCGCCTTCCCGCCCTTCTCGGCGGCCGTGACCTTGTACGTACCTTCGAGCTCTTTCAGCCCCTTCTCGTCCGCCGCGGCGGTCGTCAGCGCCAGGACCAGCACCGCGAAGGCGAGCACAAGGTGTTTCATGAGCGTCGATCCCCGTCGTGAGGGTGCAGAAACCATAGCCAACAGTCTACGCCACAGCGCGCGGCGCGGAAATGGGAAACGGGCGCACCTTGACCGCGCCCGCCGGGTGCCGTTACAACGGAACGGTTCCTTTCGCCCGGGCGGACCGGCGCCATGACAGACGAGTTGGCCGAAGCGCTGGTCACGCTGTTCGAGCGGCTCGGCCCGTACGCGCAGACGGACCCGCACCTGCGGGCCGCGGTGCAGGGGTTGGGCCGGGCGGTCTCCGCGTGGGCCGAGCAACTCGCACCGCCGACCGCTTCCGAGCCAGTGACTCCCGCCCCCGCTCCGTCCCCCCCACCGCCCCCGCCCGCTCCGCCGGTCGTGATCCCTTCCGACTTCACGCTCGCCCGCCCGCCCGAACCGAGCCGCCCGTTCTACCAGGACGAAGACGGGCACGGGGTCACCCCGGTCGAGCCGGCGGTGGTCGCCCGGCGGTGCCGGCTGAAGGCCGAGGCCGCCCGGGTGGTCGCGGCCCGCAAGCGCGGGGAAGCGGCGGCGCACGACGACCTCGTGCGCCGGGCCGGCGCGGTGCCCGACTGCGACCTGTGGATGCTCCACCCGGGGGACTACGTGGACGCGCCCAAGGCGTGGGACGACCTGGGCGGGGCGTTCGCGGTCGGCGCCGAGGCCGCGGACCTGCTCGCGGCGCTGGAGGGGCTGCCCGAGCCGCTCGCGTCCCGGCACCGCGAGCAGGTCCTGTACGCCGCCGCCGAGGCCCAGGCGCTGGTGTGGGCCGGCGTCCTCGACGTCCACCGCCGCGCCGACAACGACCAGATCCACCTGTTCATCCATGTTCGCGAGCGCGCCCGCGAGCACCGGCTGTACATCAACCGGTATCTGCGGAAGGAGGACCGCGTTTCCGCCGACCGGTGGCCGGAACTGCTCGCCCGGCTGGCGACGCTCCGCGACCTGCTCGCCGACGCCCGCAGCAAGGCCCGCAGCCGCGAGAAGAGCCTCACCAACCTGAAGTACAAGCTCCGGAAGATGGCCGCCGCGCCCGCGGCCGCGACCGGCGACTGGCCCCGGGTGCTGGAACTGCTCGAAGAGGTGGTGGCGGCCGGGGTGCCGCCGAGCAACGTCGAGGTGCGCGAGCTGCTGTTGCCGGTGCTCGACTCGCTGCCCGAGGACCTGGAGCCCGGGCCGCACGCCGAGCGGGCGTTCGCCGCGGCGACCGAGTACCTGGCCACCCGCCCCACGCCGGCGGAACTGCTGGGGGCGGAGCCGCCGGGGGCGGAGGTGCGCGCCGCCGCCGACCTGCTCCGCGGCCGGGAGCTGGTGCTGATCGGCGGCGTGGAGCGGCCTGCGGCCCGCCGGGCGCTCGAGGCCGCACTCGGTCTCAGCCGGCTCAACTGGCTCTCGACCCGGCCGCACGAGTCGGTGACGTACTTCGAGCCCGCGGTGGCCCGCCCGGCCGTGGCCGCGGTGCTGCTCGCGATCCGGTGGTCCAGCCACAGCTACGGCGACGTGAAAGATTACTGCGACAAGTACGGCAAGCCGATCGTGTACCTGGCCGCCGGGTACAACCCGAACCAGGTGGCTCACCAGATCCTCGCCCAGATCGGCGAGCGGCTCCGCGCCCTCGGCCGCACCGGGTAGAGGCCAGACGACGTGTTCACCGCAGAGTGCGCGAGAAGGCGCAGAGAAAACCGAGAGGAAATGTGCGTGAGAATCACGTCCACGCGCACAGCGCGAATGCTCTTCTCCGGTTTTCTTCTCACTATTCTTGCATTTCCTTCGCGCCCTCTCGCGTCCTCTGCGGTGAACACGTCGTCCGGCCTCCATTCTCGGCTACGACTTCAGCACCCCGATCTGCTTGCCGACCTCGGTGAAGGCCGCGATCGCGCGGTCGACCTGCTCCGGGGTGTGCGCGGCGCTCACCTGCATCCGGATGCGGGCCTGGCCGTGCGGCACCACCGGGTAGCTGAACCCGATCACGTAAATGCCGCGCTTCAGCAGCTCGTCGGCCATCTTCGTGGCCACGGCGGCGTCGCCCAACATCACGGGCAGGATCGGCGTGGGGCCGGGCTTGATGGTGAAGCCGGCGGCCTCGAGCCCGCCCCGGAGCTTCGCGGTGTTGGCCTTCAGCTTGGCGCGCAGGTCGGTCGCCGACTCGGCCAGTTCGAGGGCCTTCACCCCCGCGGTCACCAGCGCCGGCGGTACGCTGTTGGAGAACAGGTACGGGCGCGACCGGTTGCGGAGCCAGTCCACGATCTCGGCGCTCGACGCGGTGAACCCGCCGCTCGCGCCGCCGAGCGTTTTGCCGAGCGTGCCGGTAATCACGTCGATGCGGTCCAGCACCCCCAGCTCTTCGGCCCCGCCGCGGCCGGTGGCGCCCAGGTGCCCGGTCGCGTGGCAGTCGTCGATGCCCACGGCGGCGCCGTACTGGTCCGAGAGCTGGCAAATGTCGGGGAGCTTCGCGAGGTCACCGTCCATGCTGAACACGCTGTCGGTGAAGATCAGCTTGAACCGGCACCCCTTGGCCTCTTCGAGCTTGGCCTTCAGGTCGGCCATGTCGTTGTGCTTGTAGCGGAACCGCTGGGCCTTGCAGAGCCGCACCCCGTCTATGATCGAGGCGTGGTTGAGTTCGTCGGACAGGATCGCATCCTGATCGGTGAGAAGCGGCTCGAACAGCCCGCCGTTGGCGTCGAAGCACGAGATGTAGAGGATGCTGTCGCCCTTGCCGAAGAACTTCGCGATCCGCTGTTCGCCCTGCTTGTGAACATCCTGCGTGCCGCAGATGAACCGCACGCTGGACAGGCCGTAGCCCCATTCCTTGATGCCCTCCTGCGCCGCCGCCACGATGTCCGGGTGGTTCGCCAGCCCGAGGTAGTTGTTGGCGCAGAAGTTGATGACGTCCTGCCCGTTCACCGTGATGCCCGACATTTGCGGCGAGGTGATGCGGCGCTCGGCCTTGTACAGCCCCTTCGATTTGAGGTCCTCAAGCTGCGTGCGCAGGAAGGCGTTGATGTTATCGGCCGGCATGAAAAGGCTCCGTGTTTGGAGCCGGTATTTTAGTGGGCGGGCGTTCCGGCACCAGAACCGGACCGCTGTCGCGAACGGGCGTCGAAGCACTCCGGTCGGTTCAAAAGCGGCACGTGGCGGGCGCCGAATCGGACCAAGCCTGGTTGATACGCAAGTTGTTCGGTGCGGGATTCGCGGTGGCGACCCACCCCCGGCCCCTCCCTGAAGGGAGGGGAGCTTGGCTGATGCGTCTGGTGGCGCTCGACGCGCAAGGCGTTTCGGACGTGTCTTCCTTCCCCTCCCTTCAGGGAGGGGCCGGGGGTGGGTCGCCACCGCGAATCCCACACCGAATACGATCCCGCGAAACAGTCACTCCTCAACCGGATTTGGCATCAGTCCTTTGTCACCGGGCGGAGCAATCGGCACGCGTAGCGCCCCAGACGGATCAGCAGCACGCGGTTCAGGTAGCCGGTGGTCACCTTCGCGCCCACCTTACCCACCACTTTTCCGACCACGCCCGCGCTCACGCTCACGCCGACCGTACTCATCGCCTCGTTGAACAACTGGTCGTACTGGTCTTCCGCCAGCTTCTCCCACTCGGTCGCCTGGCCCGCGAGGTAGGCGTTAAAGAAGGTCCGCCCCATCAGCACCGCCGTCCCGGTGCGCCCGGCCCGCAGGTTGTACAACTGGCACAGCTCCGAGAGCATGGAGAACGTGTAGAACAGCGTCGCGCCGGAGTCGATCATCGCGTTCGGGGCCACGGCCGTCAGCACCCAGATGCGGCTCGCCCAGTACCGGGCGCGGGCCTCCGCGGCGGCGTCGATCACGCTCTGGAACTGGTCGCGGAACCGCGCGAACCACTGGTCCGACGAGGCGAACTTGTCGTGATCGAGCAGCTCCGCGCGAACCGCCTTCAGCCGCGCGACCGCGTCGGGCGTGAGTCCGAGCTTTTCCAGGGCGCGGCGGTCCCTTTCGGTGTCGATCGGGTAGGTCTTCAGGTACGTCTCGATCTGCGCCCGCGCCTCGTTGGTGCGTGCCGCCGCGAGCCACCGCAGCCGGGTGCGGTTCGACAGCTCCTTGATCCCCTTCACCCGCAACTGCCGGTTCTCGCGCAGCCGCACGTACAGCACGAGGAACCGGACGAACGCGTACAGCACGCAGCACCCGAACAGCCCCAGCCCGGCGTACCCGACGTACTGCGCCCACTCCGGCTGCGCCGCCAGGGCGTGGAGCAGTTGGGCGGTCTGGTTGAACAGGAACACCCCCAGCACCCCGGTTACGCCGAGCAGCGCCGCGAGCGCGATCGGCGAGCCGAACCACCCGAGCCAGCCGAGCCCGGTGGGGTCCGAGGTGAGGAGCAGTTCCGCCTCAGCGACATCGCGGGCGGCCTGCTCGTCGTCGAGGAGCTTGAGCTGGGCGAGGTCGGCGCGGCTCAGCTCGGTGAGGTCCGCGGGCACCTGGGGCGGGCGCCCGAGTTCCGTTTCGCCCGGGCGCAGCTCGAGCCCGTCCGCGCCCTCGGGGGCCGACGGGCGCGTCGGTGCGGGCACGCGCCCGGGGGCGAGCGCGGCGCCGGGCACGCCGATGCGGAGGTCGTCGTCTTCGGACTGCATCGTTCGATCCTCGCGTGAAGCGGTGTCCGGCGCGGCACCATTGTACCCGACTTGCGGGCGGGCCGGAACGGACCTACATTGAGCCTCTCATTCAACCGGAGCCGCGGACGCATGAACACGCCACCGACCACCTTCAAGCCGATGACGCTCGCGCTCGCCGGCGCGGGCCTCGCCCTGACCGCGCTGCTCCCGCTCGCGTTCGCACAGGCGCCCGCCGAGTACCGCGTGTGGAACGCCAGCGTGATCGGCGCGCTCGCGCTCTTCGCGGCCGCCCGGCTCGGGCTCTGGCAGGGCCTCGCGCTCACCGCGGTGGCGATCGCGCTGAAGGACCTGGGGCTGTACCTCACCACCGCGTGGTGGGAGCCGTACCCGCCGTCGTGGCTGTACTTCGCCGGGTACGCGCTGAGCGGCTGGGCTCTGCTCCGCCGCTCGCCGTCCGTGGGGCGGGCCGTCGGGGTCTCGCTGGGCGCCAGCGTGGCCTTCTTCTTCGTCAGCAACTTCGTGAGCTGGCTCGAACTGGCCCTCCCCTATGAGCGTTCGCTCGGCGGGCTGTTATCTTCATACGCGGCCGGGGTCCCGTTCTACCGCGGCACGCTGCTGGGCGATGTCGGGTTTGGCGCGCTGTTCTTCGGGGCACACGCGGTGCTGGCTCGGGCTTACTTCCCCGCGGAGCGCGTCAACGCGGCCCCGGCGGCACACGAGGCGGAGGGGAACTGGTGAAATACGCGGCCGTCATTGAGTACAGCCAGGATCAAGAGCTGGTGGGCACGCACCGCCCGGCGCACCGGGCGTACCTCGCGAGCCTGATCGAGAAGAACCAGCTCTTCGCTAGCGGCCCGACCGAAGACGGGTACGGCGCCCTCATCGTCTACGAGGCCGACTCGCCCGAGGCGGTCGAGGCCCTGATGAAGGCGGACCCGTTCTTCGCGGCCGGCGTGTTCCTGAAGTGGACCGTCCGCCCGTGGAAAATGGTGCTCTTCAACCCGAAGCTGGCACCGCAAGCGTGAACCGACAGTGAGGCCCGATATGTTCGATGCCGCCATCGAAAGGGGCACACGCGAGTTGTGGTGGCGTCACGAAACCCACCCCCGCGACCTGCTAGAGTTCCTTGAAAATCGCTGCCAAGGCCGGAAGTGGCGCCTCTTCATGTGTGCGTGCGGGCGCCGCTGTTTGGACCAAATGCCCAGCGCGGTATTTCGAAACGCCGTTGCCACGAGTGAAGCTTACGCAGACGGCTTCGCGTCCACTGAAACGATGTCGGCCCTCGCCCACGACGCGAGCCGTGAGCTACAGCGATACTACGATCAAACAAAGCCGCATTGTGCGGGTAGCGTTGCCATTGAGGCGGCATCCCTGGGAGGTGCTTATCTCTTCGAATGCACGGTGCGTCTGATCGACTTCGCAGCTTGTATTACGGAGAACGAGGCTCTTGAAAATGCGGTCCAAGCGCAACTCGTCCGCGACATTTTCGGCAATCCATTCCAGCCCGTGGTGTTCCACTCAGAGTGGCTGACCTCTACGGTTCGCGCACTCGCGCACGGGATGTACGAGTCTCGCGACTTCAGCGCGATGCCGATCCTCGCCGATGCACTGCAAGACGCGAGATGCGAGGACGGTGCCATCCTCGACCACTGCCGCGACCCGCACGGCGTCCACGTCTGCGGGTGCTGGGTGGTTGACCTCGTACTCGGCAAGTCGTGACGTTACGCTTGTGGTGAGGAGGCGCACCGATGAGCACCAAACCGCCATCAACAGGGGTCCGCACGTTCCGGTTCAACTGCGAGCAGTACCACCGGCTCGGCGCGCTCGGCTTCTTCGACGGGAAGCGCGTTGAACTGATCCGCGGTGAGATCGTCGAAATGAGCCCGATCAACTGGCCGCACCAGCTCGGCAAGATCAAACTCACCCGGGCACTCGAAGCCGCGTTCACCGGAATCGGGTGGATCAACGAGCAGGGGCCGCTCGCGATCGGCGATTCGGAGCCGCAGCCCGATGTTGCGGTGATCGCGGGCCAGCCCGAAGACTACGCCGACCACCCGCGAACCGCCCTGCTCGTCGCCGAAATCTCGGACACGACGCTCTCCGAAGACACCACAACGAAAGCCGAGTTGTACGCGACGGCCGGGATCGCGGACTACTGGGTGCTGGACGTGGTCGGTCGCGAACTGCACGTGTTCCGCGACCCGCGACCGCTTCCGGCGGGGCTCGGCGCCACCGCGTACCACGCGCACCACGTGTTCGGCCCTACCGATCGCGTCAGCCCGCTCGCCGCGCCGGGCGCGACGATACTCGTCGCCGACTTGCTGCCGTAAGTGACCACATTGAGACGGAACTGCCCACCACGTCCCCGCGGGTGCGACGCACCCGCCGACGGCCCTAATTAGAAGCAGAGACGGAATGAGCGATATCGATCTCGCGGTGACACGCGCGAAGGCGCTGGAAGGGCTGCTGGAAGCGATCGGCGCGACGGGGAAGGGCCTGCACGACAAGGTCACGAGCGTGCAGGCGAAGTTGCCGCAAACGCTGGTGCGTAAGATCCGGTTCGTCGCGACCGTGCGGAACAAGATCGTTCACGAGGCGGATTACAAGCAGATCGACGACCGGGCCGGGTTCGTCCGCGCGTGCGACGAGGCCGAGGCAGAACTGCGGGCGATGGCCGCGCCGCCGCAGGTTATTAACAAGGGATGCTTCGCGCTGGTAGTGCTGTTCGCGCTGACGATCGGTGTGTTGTGGCGGGTGGTGTAAAGCGAGCAAGGCTTGGCGGCCCCAAGGCATGGGGCCGCCGAGCGTTATCTGTTTAACAAGCTCAGCCCTGCAAGTGAGCTTCGAGGAAGTAGAGCGACTGGTCGATGTCGCGTGACACTTCGGTGAACAAATCGGCCGTGTCCTTATCACCGAGTTCATCGGTCTCGTCGATGGCCTCGCGGACCGTCTTACCCAGCGCCGCGTACCGGTCGGCGAGCGCCGCGACCACGTCCATCGACTTGTACACCCCGGCCGGGAACTCCGCCACCCGGCTCGACGCGGCCGCCTGGCGTGTTGTACCGGTCGCGATCCCGCCCAGGGCGGTCACCCGCTCGGCGAACTGATCGACGTGCCCTTCCAGCAACTCCGCCAGTTCGTCGAACAGCTTGTGCAGGCCGATGAAGTCGCGGCCCTTCACGTTCCAGTGCGCGTACTTGGTCTGAGACATCAGGTCGAACGTGTCCGCGACGTGCTGGTTCAGCACCGAGATCAGTTTCGCCCGGACATCGGCGGCGAGGTCGATGCGGGTCGGGTACGGCGGGGCGGCATCGGCCTTCTTGGCGGCGGTGTTGGTGCTCATCGGTCGATCTCCTGCGGAAGGTACGTTGATCCACCTGACACGGGGAACTACCAGCGGCAGGTGAGAGCCTAACGCACGATTCAACCGATGTATAGCAACGGCCGTGCCGATGTCACGGCCGGGGGACGGCCGGCGGGACGAACGGCAGCGGCGGAATGTCATCGAGAATGGTCGGCGTGCCGGAGGGCAACGGCGGCACGCTCGGCAGCGGCGGACCTGGTAGCGGTACGGGGAGTTGCAGGTCCGGGGCCGGCACCGGAAGCGTGCTCGGCAGTGCCGGCACGGGCGTCGGCAGCGAGTCCGGTACCGGCAGCGGCGCGAACTTCGCGCCCGAATCGCTTGGTCGCGGCGGGTCGAACGGCTTGATGACCGGGAGTTCCGGTTTGGGCAGCAGCGCGACCGGCGCCGGCTCGGCGGGAGCGCTGACCGGCGGGCGGTTCTGCGGCACGGCGGAGCGGGGTGCGGCCGGCTCGGGTGCGACCGCGGTTTCGGTCGCGTACCGGTAGCCGAGCTGGTACTCGCGGGCGGACACGTCGGCCCCGGGCGCGGGGGGCGTCGGGCCGTGCGCGCGGCGCTCCGCGTAGCCGTCAATGAACCCGTCCCGGAACTCGTCCGAGAACACCCGATCCGGGTGCCGGTCGCGGACCGTGGCCCACGCCGTCCGGGCCTCGCGCCGCGCGTCCCGGGCGAACAGGGACCGGGGCGCGGCGTCGTGCCGCAGCGCCCCGCAGCCGGTCAGCACCGGGACGAGACACACCGCCCACACCACCAACGTCCGACCCATGGCGACCTCTCGTTCAAGGGGCACACGGCGCGCGTGCCCGGCGCCGCACCGGGGCTCCGGCGCGCCTGTGGCTCCCGAATCACGCGCCACCCGCCTTGAGAAGGTGAACCTGTTCTAAATCGGCCGAACGTAGCGATCAGATTCAGTGACCGGGGGAAATTCCGCGCCTGCGCCGGTTGCGCCGTCCGCGTCGTGTGGCAGAGTTGGCCCAGTACGGATGGCGGCGCCGGTTGGCGCGAGGGGCGGGCAAACGAAAGCGAACTACTCAGCTTGATTCGCTGCCCCCCGGCCCCGTAGCGGTCGATGAGTGCGACACCGGTTCGATCCATGGCACCGGCCAACCGCCTCTGATTTACAACCTTGAGGAGCAACTCACATGGCGAAGGCAGCAAAGAAACCGGCGGCCAAGAAGGTCGCCGCACCCGCCAAGAAGGTCGCCGCGCCCGCCAAGAAGGTCGCCGCGCCCGCCAAGAAGGTCGCCGCACCCGCCAAGAAGTCGGCGGCCAAGAAGGTCGCCGCACCCGCCAAGAAGGTCGCCGCGCCCGCCAAGAAGGTCGCCGCGCCCGCCAAGAAGGTCGCCGCGCCCGCCAAGAAGGTCGCCGCGCCCGCCAAGAAGGTCGCCGCACCCGCCAAGAAGTCGGCGGCCAAGAAGGCCGCACCTGCCAAGAAGCCGGCCCCGGCTCCGGCCCCGGCTCCGGCCCCGGCCCCCGCGACTGACACCACCGCCCCGGCCCCGACCACGTAAGTGAGCGTCGTTACGAACGCGCGGGGGGCGTCCGGGTAACAACCCGGACGCCCCCCGCGCGTTCGGCATTTACCGCTGAAGGAACCGGTCCAAAAACTCATAGGCCGTCTTACGCGCGTCGGCCGGGAAATCGTGGCCGGCGTCCGGGTAGACCGCCCTCAACCGGTCGGCGGCGCCGAGCGTTTTGTACACCGGCTTCGCCGCCTCGATCACGTCCCGCACGCCGCTCACCTCGAAGTTACCGTCCTTCTCCGGCGCCACCGCCAGAAACGGCCGCGGCGCAAAGCTGACGACCACGTCGGAGAAGTCGAAGGGCACCTTCTTGGGATCGCTGCCGAACTCGGACGCGATCTTCGGCATGTACCGGTCGCTGGTCCAACCTTTCAGGTTCCCCTTGTAGTACTTCTCTAAGCTGCAGAACCCGCAACTGGACACGATCACCTTCACGCGCTCGTCGAATGCGGCCGTGAACATCGCGTTGTGCCCGCCGAGTGAGTGGCCGATCGCCCCGATGCGGTCCGCGTCCGCCTCGGGGAGCGATTGCAGGTAATCGACGGCCCGCATGTTGTTCCAGATCGCCTTCATCGTGCCGGACTGGTAGTCGCCGCGCTTGAACGCCGCCGGGAAGTCGTACTTGTACTCGCCGAAACTGGGGTAATCCGGGGCGAGGCACACGTACCCGCGTTTCACAAGGTGCAGCGCCTGGGCCTTGCTGTCCTGCTTGCCCAACCCGACGGGCTCATCCTTACCGATGGCAACGGTCTGGTGCAGGCACAGTACTGCGGGCGCCCTCCGCTCTCGCGTCGCACCGGCGGGCACGAGGAGCCACGCGGGCACGCGGTCGCCTTTCTCTGTCGCGAACGTGACTTTGCGCCGCACGTACCCGTCCAGCTTCTCCTCGCTCACCACCTTCGGGTCGAGCGGCACCTTGCGGTCGGCGCCCGGCAGCGGCCCCATCGCCCGCTCCATTTTCTTGCGCAGGGTGGCACGGTCGGGAACCTCGTCGGCCCCAGCCCAGTCGGACAGCGATAGTAGGAGCGAAAGAACGAGGAGAATGCGGGGCATGGCGTCTCCGCGTGGGAGTGATACCAGGTCCAGTAATTTCCATTTTGTCAGGTGTGCGCCACCCGCCGGCTGACGCCGGCGGGTCGAACTGACACCCCGTCGAGCGTCCACTCTTCAACCGGGGCTGGCATGATGAGCGGAGCCGGAGAATGGGGAGAGAAGAGCCCTTTTCAGCCCGTCCGCTCCGCACCTCATTCCTCGCTCTCTCTCCCGGCGCGTCGCGAGCGCGGCTTCCTGGCCGCAGCGCGGGCGGCGCGGCGGGCCTCGGCGACGAGCGCGAACAGGACGTGCGGGTTGGGCACGCCGATCACGTCCGTCAGCGCCCACGGGAGCCATTTGCCGGACTGCTTGACGCTCAGCTTGCCCTGCGCGACGGTGAGTTCCTTCAGATCGCGCCACGGGAGCAGCTTGCCGCCGTGCCGCAGGCCGGTGAGGTCCAACTCGAGTTCGCCGAACTCGAGCCGCTCGCCCGCGAGAAACCGGTCCCGCGCCCGCGGCCACAGCGCGGCGAACGAGCGCGTCTGCACTTGCGCGGCCAGAGTGTCGTAGTCGGTCAGCGCCGGGCCGAAGTGCGCCTCCACCCCGTCCTCGCGCACCACCGTGAGCCCCCCGTCCCACAGCTTGAACGTGGGCACGTCCACGGACAGCCAGCAGGCGAGCGGCTCGCCGCCGTCGTCGTAGGTGTACTCGGCGTCGTCGGCCCGCTGAACTTTTAAATGGACCCGTTCCACCTCTGCCCACGGGAACGAGTCCACCTCGCCGCGCCGCAACCGCAGCAGCCCGGTGGGGTACACGAGCACGTACAGCCCGCGGTTGCGGTACATGTGGAGCAGCAGCGACGCCCCAGACAGGGGCAGGAACACGAGCAGCAGCAGCTCGACGTGCCCGAACGTAGCCGGGCCGTGGACCCACCACAGATAGTTGGCGACGGCGCCGTAGACGAGCAGCGCCACCCCGAGCGACAGCTTGGTAAAGAACCGCGCGGGGCTGATGCGAAAAAACGCGTCCGGGTCGCCCAGCTCGGTCACTGCCCGCTGGAGGTGGTCGTCGTCCGGCAGGTCCATGCGGCCCTCGGGGTGGTGCGCCCTCACGTCTCTATAATACGGTTCCCCGTCCGCCGTTGGGAACGCGAAGCCGTTCGGAACTCCCGGGCGGGGGCGAACAGGCCGCGTCCGTCCCGAGGTTCCGTCGATGCTCGTTGTCATGCAGTCCCAAGCCACGCCCGCGCAAGTCGGCAAGGTGGTCGAGGTGATCGAGGCGCAGGGGCTGACCCCGCACGTCATGCCCGGTGCGACCCGCACCGCCGTGGGCATCACCGGCAACACCGGCGCCGTCGACAAGTCCCTGTTCGAGGTGCTGCCGGGCGTGGAAGAGGCGATCCGCGTGACCAAGCCGTACAAGCTCGCCAGCCGCGAGATGAAGCGCGACGACACCGTGATCCCGCTCGCGCAGGGGGCCGTCGGCCCGGCCACGTTCACGCTGATCGCCGGGCCGTGCTCGGTCGAGTCCGAAGCGATGATGCTGAAGACCGCGGAGCACCTGGTGTCGCGCGGGGTGAAGTTCCTGCGGGCCGGGGCGTTCAAGCCGCGGAGCAGCCCGTACAGCTTCCAGGGGCTCGGCCTCGAGGGGCTCCGCATCCTGGCCAAGTGCCGCGCCGAGACCGGCATCGGGATCGTCACCGAGCTGATGGACACCGAGTACGCGGGCGCGGTGGAGGAGGTGGCCGACATCATTCAGATCGGCACGCGGAACATGCAGAACTTCTCGCTGCTGAAGCGGGTGGGGCAGTGCCGCAAGCCGGTGCTCCTCAAGCGCGGGATGAGCGCGACGCTGGACGAGTGGCTGATGGCGGCCGAGTACATACTAGCGGGCGGCAACTACCAGGTGATCCTGTGCGAGCGCGGGGTGCGCACGTTCTCCGACCACAGCCGCAACACGCTCGACCTGTCGGTGATCCCGCCGGCCAAGGCGCTGTGTCACCTGCCGGTGTTCGTGGACCCGAGCCACGGCACCGGGAAACGCGCGTACGTGCCCGCGATGTCGCTCGCGTCGCTGGCCGCCGGCGCCGACGGTCTGCTCCTGGAGGTCCACCCCGACCCCGACCGGGCCATGTCGGACGGCGCCCAGTCGCTCGACTTCGCGGCGCTCGACGCGCTGCTCGCGCGGCTGAAGGCGCTGGCCCCCGCCTTCGGCCGGACGGTGTGACGCTCAGCCGACCCCGTACCCGGTGTGTGGGCGCACCTCCGGCGGGTGCTCGGCGAGAACGATGTCCCCTTTCGGCACCCCGGCGCGCACGAGTTCTTCCGCGATCGGCCGGTCGGTGCCGTCGTACCGGACCCAGATCTTCCCGTCGATGATGTCGAGGTGGAACATCACCCCGTGCACGCGCCGGCCCCCGTCCCAGCCGAAGCGGACCAACTCGAAGTGATCGAGAACGGGGTCGAACACGACCTCGTACCGAATGCTGCTTCCCGGTCGCGCGAGCCAGCTCGCGTAACCGTCCAGCACGTGACGAACGGCTCTGCGGTAGCCTGTCAGCTTATCCATCGGACCAGCCCGCGAGTGACCGGGTCGAATACGCGCGCCGTCACCCGGCCGCGAGTTGGAGCGTGCAGCCGTTCGGCAGGCACACCACCACCGCCTCGCCCGGTTCGATGTGGACCTCTTCGCACGGGTCGAGCGGTCGCCGCTGCGGGGACACGAGCCACGTCCCGTTCGTCGGCGGGCGCACGCCCCCTCCGGCCGCGGGTACACCGTTCGTGAACACCACGGCGCCGCCGCCCGCACCACGCAGCGTGAAGTGCCCGCGGCTCACGCTCAGGTCGTGTTCGCCGTTCATCAGCACCGACTGACCGCTCCCCGGTACCAGGCGCGTCGCCCGATACGCCGGGTCGAGGTACGGAACCCGGTGGTGGGGCGCGGCTCGCCCCACCACCGCCAGCGCGCCGGGCGCGAGGCCCAAGGACAGCTCGGGGAGCGGGACCGCCACCGTATCGGACCGGACCGCGGTGCCGACCGCGGTCCTCGGATCGGCCCACAGTGCGACGGGGGCGCCGGAGAGCAGGCTCAGCGAGCAAACCGAGAGCGGCTCACCGGTCTCGGTGTTAGTGGGGGCGTTCATGATGTGGCCCGTGGGGGCGGGGCGGGGCACGGTCCGACGCAGCTCGCAGTGTAGGCCACATCCCGCCGGAAATCGAGTGTTAATTAGAACGCCCGTCGCGGGGCCACGGGGCGAATTGATCACACCCAATCCGGGCGGTCGCGTCGCTTTTTGTGGCGCGAGCACTCCAGCGCTGTTGGCGCCGACGCGTCGCACAACTGCAACGAGTTGTGCCACAGAGGCAAAAGACGGGCACCCGCCAGCGGCCGCGGCGGGACGCCGCGGCCGCGCACGTTGATACACTTCGCGCAAACTCTTCGCCCGCCTGCGGCGTCTGACCTAGCGGGGGCGCGGACCCGTCACTTCCGTGTGCCCGATACGCGTCTCCGTGCCCACACGTCCTCTCGTGCTTTCGGAGGTTCGCCATGTCGCGATTCGGGGTCCGTGGCCGGCGGGTGCTGGCCGGCGGTGTTCCAGCGGTACTGCTCGCGGTGCTGGTCGGGTGCGGTCCGCGCGACGCCGAGCGCGCCCGGGCAGAGGCCGAGCGGGCCGAAGCGGCGGCCCTTGCCGAGCGGGCAAAGGCCGAGCAGGCCGAAGCGGCGGCCCGCGACGAAGCGGAACGCACGTCCGCGGGACCGGCTCAAATCACCGGCGGGCGCGACGAGTGGCCACAGGGCGACATCGCCCCCATCGGCAAAAAGGGAGAACACGCGCCCGGCCCGGCCCTCCCCGGCTTGCCCAGCCCCGCCCCGCTCGCCGAACCGGCCATGCCCGCCGGTCCGGACGCATTAGGGAAACGAATCGCTGCGTCGAGTGCCCCGTTCGCTAGTGTGGTCGCGAGCGGTGGCGGCGCGTTCGGCGGCGTCCGAGGCGCCGCGAACAAACCGGCCCCCCGGGACGGCTACAACGCTCAGAACGCCGAGGCTTACGGGCGGTACCAGGAGAACGAGTTCCGCTCGCCCCTGGTCGCGGCGCTCTCCACCTTCTCCGCCGACGTGAACACCGCCTCTTACGCCAACGTCCGCCGGATGCTCAACGAGGGCACACTGCCTCCCGCCAGCGCCGTGTTCCTCGCCGAGTTCGTCAACTACTTCCCGTACTCCTACGCCCCGCCGCCCGCCGGCGCCGACCCGGTGGCGTTCCACGTCGAAATGGGGCCGTGCCCCTGGAACGCCAAGCACCACCTGCTCCGCGTCGGGGTGCAGGCGCACCAGATCCCGGCCGAGAAGTTGCCCCCGCGCAACCTCGTGTTCCTGGTCGACACCTCGGGCTCGATGCAGCAGGAGAACCGGCTCCCGCTGGTCCAGAAGTCGCTCGAACTGCTCGTGGAGAAGCTCACCGAGAAGGACCGGGTGAGCGTCGTCACCTACGCCGGCGACTCCCGGGTCGCGCTCCCGCCCACCTCGGGCGCCGACAAGAAGGCCATCCTTGATGTCGTGACCGGGCTCCAGGCGAACGGCGGCACCAACGGCGAGGGGGGCATCAAAAAGGCCTACCAGTTCGCCCGCGACACGTTTCTCGACGGCGGCGTGAACCGCGTGATCCTTTGCACCGACGGCGACTTCAACGTCGGCGTCGTCGACAACGGCGAGTTGGTCAAGCTGATCGAGGAGCAGCGGAAGTCGAAGGTGTTCCTGACGGTGCTCGGGTACGGGATGGGCAACTACAAGGACGACCGGCTCAAGGAGCTGGCGAACCACGGCAACGGGCACCACGCGTACATCGACACCCTCGACGAGGCCAAAAAGGTGTTCGTGGAGCAGGGCGGCGCGCTGGTGTGCGTGGCGAAGGACGTGAAGTTCCAGATCGACTTCAACCCCGCGAAGGTGAACGCGTACCGGTTGGTGGGCTACGAGAACCGTCTGCTCAAGGACGAGGACTTCAAGAACGACGCCAAGGACGCGGGCGACGTGGGCAGCGGGCACCAGGTGACCGTGCTGTACGAAATCGTTCCTCCGGGCGTGAAGGTGGATCTGCCGGAGGTGGACGCGAGCAAGTACCAGAAGAAGGACGTGCCCGCGAACGCGTCGGACGAGTGGCTGACGGTGAAGATGCGGTACAAGCACCCGGACGAGGACGTGAGCAAAGAACTGACCGCGGCGCACAAGGGCGCGGTCGCGAAGGAACTGAGCGACGACTTCCGGTTCGCCGCCGCGGTGGCGTCGTTCGGGATGCTGCTCCGCGACTCGAAGTTCAAGGGCGCGATGACCTACGCGGGCGTACTCGAAGAAGCCCAGGGCGCACTCGGGGCCGACCCGAACAACCACCGCAAGCAGTTCCTTGAGCTGGTGCGGCGCGCCAAAGAGCTGTCGAACGTCCAGAAGCCCGGCGAGCCGAAGTGAGCCCTTCAGGAACGCGCCTCCTAGTCCGTCCCCTGCTTCAGGGGACGACGAGGGGCGTGCCCGGGGGAAGCCGGAGGCCGAACCGCTCCGCGAGCACTACCAGCAGTTGATTCGTGTCTGCGATTTCGAACCGTTCGAGCACCTCCGCGCCGCGGCGGTGCGTGAACTCGCGGTTCAGGATCGAGACCCGGGTGCCGTCCCGGTGGGCGAGAGCCACCATCAAGTTCTGCCGGAACTTCGATTGCGGGTTCGTGCTCGTCCACCAGTTCCCAACTTCGCGGTCGATGACCGGCATCTCCTCAAGCGTGAACTCGTACACGTCGGCCCACACGTCCCCGAGCTTCGCCTGGTGGAAGTATCGGGGCGAGGGTGACCGCTCCTCGCGCACGATCCGCCGCGGCTCGTGCGGTGTCGGCTGCTCATCGTCCAGGAGGTCGAGCCGGACCGGTGCGGTCGGGCTCAAACCGCCGACGCCGACGTCCGCGAGCCAGGGCACGCCGTCAACCGTGACGCCGACGAACAGGTGCGTCCGCGGGGGCGTGAAGTCGCGCGGGCTCTTGAGCCGGACGCGGGCCGAAAGCGGCGCCGCGGTGAACCCGAGGGCGGTGAGCACGCGCAAGAAAAGCGAGTTCTGCTCGAAGCAGTACCCGCCGCGGCGGTCGCCGACGAGCTTCCGCTCCACGTCGTTGTCGGCGAGCGAGACGCCGCGGCCCAGCAGCACGTCCAGGTTCTCGAACGGGATCGAACACTGGTGCGCGAGTAACAGCCCGCGGAGCACGTCGAGCGTCGGCTCGCGCGGCCCGGTGTAGCCGACGCGCGCGAGGTAGGCGTCCAGGTTCATGAACCACACCTTGAACAGGTTCGACGGACGGGCGCCGACCCTCTCTACTCGTGGTGGTAGCGGTCGAACTCGCGGTCCTCGTCGCGGTCGAACCGGTACCGCTCGGCCCGCGGTTCGAACCGGTTACGATCGAACGCGGCCCGGACCTTCGGGCGGCTCAAAACGATGAACGTGAAGATGCCCAGCAGCAACCCGAGCGGCTGTTGCAGGCAGGAGAAGCCGGCCACAACCATGCAGAATATCCGCGACTGACGGCACTGCAGGCACCGCCCGGCCGCGACCAGTGCCACGGAGTGCGCCCACAAAAATAGCATCATCACGGACGCGATCCCAATGAGCATCCAGCCCAGAGACTCGGGCGGCGGGGGCGGCGCGCCGGGCCTGTTACCCGGCTGCGGTTGCCCCAAATCGCCGCCAACGATCAACACCCCCACCAAGAGGTAGATCACCGGAACACAGCCGCACAGGGCGAACAGACCGCCGAGGATGTAGTGGCAGATGGCAAGGATCTTCAAGTGCTCGCGGTCGATCACGGTCATGTCGGGTCTCGCGAGGGGCGCTTGTACCCCGTTCAGCATACGGCGCGGCCCGCCGCTCACCGCCGGAGCCGGCGCACCGCCGTCGTGAGCCGGTCCAGCTCCACGAAGAACACGGGCGTGAGGAACAGCCCGAACGCCGTCACCCCGAGCATCCCGGCGAACACCGCGGTCCCCAGCGCCCGCCGCATCTCCGCCCCGGCCCCCTCGGCCAGCACCAGCGGCACTACCCCGATGATGAACGCCACCGATGTCATGACGATCGGCCGGAGCCGCAGCTTGCACGCCTCCAGCGCGGCCTCCCACCGGCTCGCGCCGGCGTCCGCCTTCTGCTTCGCGAACTCGACGATGAGGATGGCGTTCTTGCACGCCAGCCCCACCAGCACCACGAACCCGACCTGCGTGAAGATGTTCACGTCCAGGCGCGCCGCCAGCACCCCCAGCGCGGCGCTGAGGATGCACATCGGGACCACGAGGATCACGGCCAGCGGCAGCGCCCAGCTCTCGTACTGGGCCGCCAGCACCAGGAACACCAGCACCACGCTCAGGACGAACGCCCGCAGCGCCGTGTCTTTGGTTTGCAGTTGCAGCAGCGCCAGCTCGGTCCACTCCGCCTTCATGGTGCTCGGCAGGTTGGCTCCGGCGGTGCGCTCCAGGGCGTCGAGCGCCTGGCCCGAGCTGGCCCCGACCCCAGGGCTGGCGGTGATCGCCGCGGCCGGGTACAGGTTGTACCGCTGCACCATCACCGGCCCGCTCGCGGCCTCCACCGACAGGAACGTGGACAGCGGCACCATCGTCTCCTTCGGCGGCGGCGCGGTGCGGCCCGCGGCCAGCGCCTGCTGCGCGGCCATCTGGTTGTCGCGCTCCGCCCCGGCGCTCCGCACCCGCAGCTTCTTCAGGTCCGCAGACGTCCGCCGGAACCGCTCGTCCGCCTGCACGTTCACCTGCCACGTGCGGCCGAACAGGTTGAAGTCGTTGATGTACAGCGACCCGAAGTAGACCTGCAGCGCCCCCACGATGTCGCCCACCGCCACGCCCTTCATCTGGGCCGCGTCGCGGTCGATGTTGAGCTTCAGCCACGGGGTGTCGGCCCGGTACCCGGTGAACGCGTCGCGCAGGTCCGGGTCCCCGTTGGCGCGGTCCACCACCGCCCGCGCCGCCTCCTCGATGGCAGCCGCCCCGGTGTCGCCGCGGTCCTCGACGATCAGCTTGAACCCGCCGGTGGTGCCCAGCCCGTCCACCGCCGGCGCGCCGAACACCGTCAGTTGCGCCCCCGGCACCTCGTCGGACAGCTCGCGCTGGAGCCGGGCCGCGATCGCGTCGCCCAGCAGCGCGGGGGCGTGCCGGTTCGGGAAGTCGTCGAGCATCACGTAGAGGGTGGCGAAGTTCGGCGCGTTGGTGCCGACCATCACCGAGTTCCCGGACACGCTCACGGTGTGCTTCACCCCCGGGGTGCGCAGCGCGACGGCCTCGAGCTTCCGCACCTCCCGCTCGGTGCGCTCGACCGACGCCGCGTCCGGCAGCACCACGTTCACCAGCAGGTACCCCTTGTCCTGCTGCGGGATGAACCCGGTCGGGGTGGTCGCGAACGTGTGGTACGTGAGGTACAGCAGCCCGCCGTACCCGAGGAGCACCAGCAGCGACACGCGGAACGTGCCCGCTACGACCCGCGTGTACCCCGCGGTCACCGCGTCGAACCCGCGGTTGAACCCGGCGAACAGCGTCCCCAGAAGGTGGTTCATGGTGCGGGCCAAGGCCCACCCGAGCAGCCCGCCGATCAGGGCGGCGGCCACCGGAACGGCGACCGACGGCACGGCCCCCAGCCACGGCTGCTCGCCCGCCCAGTGCTTCAGCTCGGCGCTCAGGAAGAAATACGTGAGCCCGGCCCCGAGCAGCGGGAACGTGACCGCCGGCAGCGGGTCGCGGGCCTGCGCGTCGGTGTTCGGCTTCAGCAGCAGCGCGCACAGCGCGGGGCTGAGCGTGAGTGAGTTGAACGCCGACAGCAGCGTGCTCACCGCGATGGTGACCGCGAACTGGCGGTAGAACTCCCCCACGATGCCGGTGATGAACACGCACGGCACGAACACCGCCGACAGCACCAGCCCCACCGCGATCACCGGCCCCGACACCTCGTCCAGAGCCTTGATGGTGGCCGCCCGCGGCTCCAGCCCGTGCTCGATGTGGTGCTGGACGGCCTCGACCACGACGATGGCGTCGTCCACCACGATGCCGACCGCCAGCACCAGCCCGAACAGCGTCAGGTTGTTGACCGAGTACCCCAGCGCCGCCATCGCCGCGAACGTGCCGACGATCGCCACCGGGACCGCGGCGAGGGGGATGATCGCGGCCCGCCACGACTGGAGGAATACCAGCATCACCAGCGCGACCAGCACGACGGCGTCGCGCAGGGTCTTGAACACCTCCGAGATCGATTCATCGATAAAGGGGGTGGTGTCGTAGGCGATCTGGTACTCGACGCCGGCCGGGAACCGGGCCTTCAGCTCGGCCATCTTCTCGCGCACGCGGCGGGCGGTGTCGATGGCGTTGGTGCCCGGGAGCTGGTACACCGCCAGCGCCACCGACGGCTTGCCGTCGAACGTGCAGGACTGGTCGTAGCTCAGCGCCCCGAGTTCGACCCGGCCCACGTCCTTGAGCCGCACCGGGCGGCTGTCGGCGTCGGCCTTGATGATGATGTCGCCGAACTGCCCCGCGTCGGTGAGCCGGCCGAGGGTGTTGATGGTGTACTGGAACGCCTGCCCGCGCGGGGCCGGCGGCTGCCCCACCTGCCCGGCGGCCACCTGCGCGTTCTGCTGCTCCACCGCGTGCAGCACGTCCGCGGTGCTGAGCCCCTTCACCGCCATCAGCTCCGGGTCCAGCCACAGCCGCATCGAGTAGTCGCGCTGGCCCAGGTAGGTGATGTCGCCGACCCCCTGGAGCCGGGCCAGCTCGTCGCGCAACTGGATCGTGGCGTAGTTGCTGAGCTGGAGCAGCACGGTCTGCCGCTCGCGCTCGTCGGCCGGGGCGTCGGCGGTGTTGTACAGGTTGATGATCATCAACTGGCTGGGCGACTTCTTCTTCACCGTCACCCCGCGCCGCTTTACGATGTCCGGCAGCACCGGCTCGGCGAGGTTCACGCGGTTCTGCACCAGCACCTGCGCGATGTTCAGGTCGATGCCCGGCTTGAACGTGACCGTCAGCGTGTACGAGCCGTCGTTTCCGCAGGTCGAGGACATGTACATCATGTCCTCCACGCCGTTCACCTGCTGCTCGATGGGCGACGCGACCGTCTCGGACACGTCGCGGGCGTTGGCCCCGGGGTAGATGCCGTACACCTCCACCGTGGGCGGGGTGATGTCCGGGTACTGCGCGACCGGGCGCGAGTCGAGCCCGACCAGCCCGGCCAGCACGGTCATGATCGCCAGCACCGCGGCGAAGATCGGGCGGTCGATGAAGAAGCGTGTGAACATGGGTGTCGTCGGCCGGTTGTTGGCGACCGGGGCACGAGCCCTCGGTGGTGCAAGCGTCACGAGCGATACGGGCACCGCGCCGGCCGCATCGCGGCTCGGGAAGCGGTTCGGGGCGCCGGGGGGCCACATCTGCGACGGCCGGGAACACGCCGGCCGGTGAGCGGTCAAGCGATCCGCGACGCCTAAGTCTTTCGCGAGCCTGACATTGCGTCCCGTTTCTGGCTACAGATCGGACCTGCCGGCCGGTTCGAATCTGCGGCTCTTGCGAGCGATTCCGGGGGCGAGATCCGTCCGCGAGGGTGGTAGCAAGTGGGTAGCGAACTGGTAGCTACCCGCCCGCAAGTGTCCTGCTGGCGCCCCCGCTGCCCCTCCGGTGTCCAGCGGGCCGGCACCACGCTCCCGGCGGCCGGGTGCGGGCGGTTCTGGTATCCGTCGGCGCGTCCGGCGCCTCCGGTTCGCGTGCCGCACACACGTCGCCGGCTCGGCTCCTGTCCGGCCATTGCCTCAGCCCCGCTGAAAATGGCGGTGAGGCCCCCCTAATACCGATGGCACCAGCGGCGAACCCGGCGCCAGAACGGGGGCGTTCCAACCGGGCCGGGCTCACGACCCCCGCTCGCCCTGGCGGCGGGGCGTCCGGACCCGGCGCAGCGCGTCGCGGACCTTACGGGCCGCCCCGCGCACCGGGCGGGCGGCCCGGCGCGCGAGCCCCGCGACCGTTTCGACGGTGTCGGCGGTCGCGATCAGCCCCATCCCCAGGAGCGCCGCGAGCATCACCAGCGCGAACCCGGTCACGAACCCGTACAGCAGCGCCTCCGAGCCGAACTCGATCGCCAGGATCAGGAGCGCCTGCCCGGCGAGGCTCAGCACCAGTACGAACAGGCGCTGCGCCCGCTGGCGCGCGCGGGTGGCCCCGACCAGGCGCGTGAGCCGGTCCACCAGCGCGAAGAACACCGGCGTGAGGAACACCCCGAACGCCGTCACCCCGAGCATCCCGCCCAGCACCGCGATGCCCAGCGCCTGCCGCATCTCCGCCCCGGCCCCGCTGGCGATCGCCAGCGGCACCACGCCGAGCATGAATGCGATCGAGGTCATCATGATCGGCCGGAACCGCAACGTGCAGGCCTCCAGGATCGCCGTCCGGAGGTCCGCCCCCTGGTCCCGCGCGACCTTCGCGAACTCGACGATGAGGATGGCGTTCTTGCACGCCAGCCCGATCAGCACCACGAACCCGACCTGCGTGAAGATGTTCACGTCCTGCTTGCCGATGCCCGCGGCGGCCACGGCCCCGCTCGCGCCCCCGATCGCCTCCCGGTCCAGCCACGCCGCGGCCCCCAGCGGGCCGTCGCCGAGCTTCAGCCAGTCGGGCGCGCCCGCGTTCCACTGCGCCAGTTGCTGGACCACCGAGCCGGGGTCGGTGAGCCACACGGCCCCCAGCGAGCACGCCACGCACACCGGCACCACCAGGATCACCGCCAGCGGGAACGCCCAGCTCTCGTACAGCGCCGCGAGGATCAGGAACACGAACGCCACCGACAGCCCGAACACCAGCCCGCCCGTGTTCCGCGACTGCTTCTCCAGGAACGTCAGCTCGGTCCACTCGTAGGACATCTTGTCCGGCAGCTGCTTCTCCGCCAGCCGCTCCAGCATCCCGATGGCGTCGCCGGTGCTGTGCCCCGGCGCGACGTTCCCGTTCACCGCCGCCGCCGGGTACATGTTGTACCGGGTGATGACGAGCGGCCCGCTCCGCTCGGTCACGGTCAGGAGCGCCCCGAGCGGCACCATGTCGCCGCCCTTGTTGCGCACCTTGAGCCGCTTCACGTCCTCGAGCTGGTCGCGGAACCGGTCGTCCGCCTGCACGTTCACCTGCCACGTGCGGCCGAACCGGTTGAAGTCGTTCGCGTACCGGCTGCCCATCGTCCCCTGGAGGCACGCGTACACGTCGCCCACGTCCACCTGCCGCTCCAGGCACGCGTCGATGTTCACCCGGAGCACGAGCTGCGGCGAGTTCGTCTTGAACACCGTGAACAGCCCGACCACCTGCTCCTGGCTGTTGGCGGCGCGGATGAACTCCTCGGTCTGCCCCTGGAGCGTGGCCGGGCCCACGTCCCCGCGGTCCTCGATCATGATGCGGAACCCGCCGGCCCGCCCGAGCCCGGACACCGCCGGGGCGCCGAACACCTGCACCTGCGCCTCCGGGCACAGCGTGCCGAACCGCTTCCGCAGCTCCGCCGCGACCGCGTCGGCGCTCAGCTTCTTGGACCGCCGGTTCTCGAACCCGTCGAGGATCACGAACATGGAGCCGAAGTTGGAGCCGTACGCGCTGACCACGAACGAGTTACCCGCCACCGCGTTCACGTGCGCCACCGGGCGGCGCTTGTTCCCCTCGCCGTCGTCTATCTCGGTCTCGAGCGCGATCCGGCTCACCTTCGACATGACCTCGCGGGTGCGCTCGGCCGACGCGGCGTCCGGGAGCTGCACGCTGCAAATCATGTAGCCCTTGTCCTGCTGAGGGATGAACCCGGTGGGCTGCGTGCGGAACGCCGCCACGCCCGACGCCACGATGCCCGCGTACCCGAGCAGCACCAGGAGAGGCACCCGCAGGCCGACCCCGACCAGCTTCACGTACCACGCGTTGGCGCGGCCGAACGCCGCGTCGAACGCCCGCCCCAGCAGCGTGAGCGGCAGCAGCGCGGTTCCGGCCGCGCGGCCGAACGCGGCCGGCCGGTGACCCGCGGGCCGCGGCCCCTTCAACATCAGCGCACACAGGGCGGGGCTGAGCGTGAGCGAGTTGAAGGTGGAGATCATGGTGCTGACCGCGATGGTCAGCGCGAACTGGCGGAAGAACGCCCCCACGATGCCCGAGAGGAACGCGCACGGCAGGAACACCGCCGCCAGCACCACCCCCACCGCGACGATCGGCCCGGACACGTCCCGCATCGCCCGGACCGTCGCCTCGCGCGGGCTCAGCCCCTTCTCCAGTTGATGCTGGACCGCCTCGACCACGACGATGGCGTCGTCCACCACGATGCCGACCGCCAGCACCAGCCCGAACAGCGTCAGGTTGTTGATCGTGAACCCGGCCAGCGCCATCGCCCCGAACGTGCCGATGATGGCGACCGGGACCGCGGCGAGGGGGATGATCGCGGCCCGCCACGTCTGGAGGAACACCAGCACCACCACCGCGACCAGCACCACCGCGTCCCGGAGCGACTTGAACACCTCGACGATCGATTCCCGGATGAACGGGCTGGTGTCGTACCCGATGTCGTAGGTGATCCCGGGCGGGAAGTCCTTGCCCATCTTGGCCATGTGCCCTTTGACCGCCTCGGCGGTCTCGATCGCGTTGGCCTCCGGCAGGATGAAGATCGCCAGCCCCACGGTCGGCTTGTCGTCGAACCGGTTGGCCACGTCCTGGGTCTTCGCGCCGAGCTCGACGCGGGCCACGTCCTTCACCTTCACCAACTGCCCCAGCGGGCCGACCTTCACGACGACCTGCTCGAACTCCTCGACATCAACCAGCCGCCCGTGCGCGGCGAGCGTGACCTGGTACGGCTGGCCGCTCCCGGCCGGCGGCTGGTTGATCTGCCCGGCCGCGATGGGCAGGTTCTGCTGCCGCAGCGCGGCGAGCACGTCGGCGGCGGTCAGGTCGCGGGCCGCGAGCCGGTCCGGGTCCACCCACAGGCGCATGGCGTAGTCGCGCTGGCCGAAGATGGTCACGTCGCTGATGCCGGGGAGCCGCTGCAGCTCCTCCTTCAGGTTCAGCACCGCGTAGTTGCTGAGGTACAACTGGTCGTACCGGCCGTCCGGGAAGCCGGGCTCCGGCGGGGACGTGATCCCGACCGTCATGAGCAGCTCGGGCGACCGCTTGCGGGTGGTGATGCCGGTCGCGCGGACCACCTCGGGCAGTTGCGGGAACGCCAGGTTCACCCGGTTCTGCACCCGCACCTGGGCCATGTTCAGGTCGGTGCCGCTCTTGAACGTGACCGTCAGCGTGTACGTGCCGTCGCTGGTGCACTGCGAGGTCATGTACAGCATGTCCTCGACGCCGTTCACCTGCTGTTCGATGGGGGACGCGATCGTTTCCGAGACCACCTGCGCGCTGGCGCCGGGGTAGTTGCAGTCGATCTGGATGGTGGGCGGGGTGACCTTCGGGTACTGCGACACCGGCAGCGCCCCGACGGAGAGCGCCCCGGCGAGGGTGACGACCACCGACAGCACGGTGGCGAAGACGGGGCGGTCGATGAAGAACGTCGCGATCATGCGGCGGCAGCGGCGCGGGAGCGGGCGAAGGCGGTAGGACCGACGTCAGCACGAGGACCGGCCGCTCACGTCTTCACGCGCGGGGCCGGGGCGACGGGCAGCACCCGGACCGCGTCCGGTGCGAGCTTCTCCGCCGGGGCCGGTTTCGGGTTCACCTCGATCCCGGGGCGCACCCGCAGCATCCCCTCCACGACCACCTTGTCGCTGGGCTTCACCGCGCCGTTCTCGATCACCCGCGACCGGCCGTACTGTTGGCCCACGACCACGTTGCGGCGCTCCACCTCGTTCTTCGCGCTCAGCACGTACACGAACTTCTGCCCCTGGTCCGAACCGATCGCCTTCTCGGGCACCAGGACCGCGTCCCGCGGCGGGCCGATCGGGAGCCGCACCCGCACGAACTGCCCCGGCGACAGCATGTACCACGGCGCGCGCGACAGGCGCGGGTTCAGGATGGTGGCCCGGATCCGCAGCGTGCCGGTCCCGGCGTCGATCTGGTTGTCGGTGAACACCACCTGCCCGGACAGCGTGAACCCGTCGTCGTCGGCCAGCGCGATCTGCACCTGGAGCGGCTGCACCCGCGACGAGGTCACCTCGCCGCGGTCGATCAGCTTGCGCACCCGGGTGACCGTGCGCTCGTCCACGTCGAACGTCGCGTACAGGTAGTCGAGCTGCACGATGGTGGTGAGCGCCGTGTCGTCGGCCCGGATCAGGTTCTCCTCGTCCACGAACCGCTTGCTCAGCCGCCCGTTGAACGGGGCGCGGATGTGGCAGTACCGCAGGTTCGTCGCGGCCAGGTTCGCGGCGGCCCGCACCGAGCTCACCTCGGCCTCGGCCTCGGCCTTCTCACCGGCCTTAATGTCGTAGTCCTCCCGCCCGGCCACCCCGCGGTCGTACAGGTCCTTGACGCGGGTGTAGTTGTCGGTCGCGGTCTGCAGGTGGGCCTCGGCCTTCACCAGTTGCGCCTTGGACTGCTCGAGCTGCGCGCGGTAGATGCGGCCGTCGATGTCGAACAGCGGCTCACCTTCCTCAATGTCCTGCCCGTCCCGGAAGTGGATCTTCTTGAGGTGCCCGGTGACGCGGGACTTCAGCTCGACCACCCGGTACGGCTCGGTGCGGCCGGCGAAGTCCTCGTAGTCGTTCACCTTCTCGACGGTCGGCGCGCTGACGTAGACCACCGGCGGCGGCGTCTTGACCGGCTCGGGCGGGCGGCGCGCGCACCCGATCAGTCCGACGGCACAGGCGAAGAGTACGGCAGCGAAGAGGTGCCTGGTGCTCATGGTGTGGCGGGAGAAGTTGGCAGCGGGGCTAACACACGCGATACCGCGTCAACGCGCAAAGGCTTACGCGGCACTCATGGTTCGCTCATGATACCGCCCCTGCGCCCTTTCTGTAAAGGACGCCGTCACGGGTAACGTATCGGAACCGGGCGCGGCGACCTCGGGCCGGCGGCCGGGACGATGCACTCGTCGTGCCAGAACTAACCGTTTCAAGCCGGGCCGTCACGGCGAAGCAGGACGCGCGGCCGGGTGCCTGTTCCCTGGGGCCGTGAACGTCCCGTCCGCGGCTCGGCGGCAGTCTGTCGTGTAGATGAATGCCAGTTGCGAACGGTGCGTGTGCGTATGATTGGGCGAACCGTTCGCGGTTCCAGTGGGCCGCCACTCGGCCGCGCGTCACGGCCCGCGGACTTGAAACGACACGGCCCGTTTGAAGTGTAACGGCGACGGGCGCTCCCAGCTCGTGGATTTCACTGATTTCACGTTCGTGCGTGTTTTGCAATTGGCCGGGAGATCGGAACACGTCGAGGTCACACCCGCCTGCTCATGCAGGCGGGTGGCGCAGAACCAGCGAACCTGGAGCCACCGGACCGGCTGTCGCGCCGGGACCGGCGCAAACCCTTGTAAAGAAGCCGAAACGGTGTGAAATTTGTGCTCCGGCGCGGCCCCGGGCGCGCGGCCGGCGTTGAGTTTGCGCACTCCCGCTGTCGCCGTTTTCGGACCCGTGCCGGGTTCCCAGACATCCTCGGAACGAATTTACGAATTTCGCATCTGCGAGCTTGGCGGGGGCGAAGTCGTCAGATAAGAATGGGTGCCAGTCGGGCTCCTCACCCCTCGAACTGACTCGCGAGCCCGACGGCATTTCCCAACACCTCTCGTCACTCGAAAGGTTCCCTATGGGGTTCCCGGATCGCTCGCGCCTGGGGCGCGCCCACCTCGCCATGGAACGGCTCGAAGACCGCACCACACCGGCCAAGCTGGACGCGGCCCTCGCGCTCGCGCTGCCCGACCTCGTGGCGGCCGGCGCCGTGTCGGGCGACCACGTGAACGTGGTCATGAACGCCACCAGCACGAACGCCGCCGACCTCGCCGCCCTGTCCGCCACCCCCTTTGCCGCGAGCGTCAGCCCGCTCGGGTTCGGGATCTACAGCGTCACCCTCACCCCGGGCACCGACCTCGGCGGGGCGCTGGCCTTCTACGGCTCCCTCGCCGGCGTCACTTCGGCCGCCCCGGACCAGATCCTGAACGTCCAGCGGACGCCGAACGACCCCTCTTACAACTCCCTGTACGGGATGACCAGGATCGGCGCCCCGACCGCCTGGGACAGCAGCACCGGGACCCCGGGGTTCGTGGTCGCGGTGATCGACAGCGGCGTCGACTACCGGCACCCGGACCTGGTCAACAACATCTGGATCAACCAGGCCGAGATCCCGTCCGCCGTCCGGGCCCGCCTCGTCGACGTGGACGGCGACCGCACCATCACCTTCCGCGACCTGAACAACGCGGTCAACCAGGGCGCCGGCAAGATCACCGACCTGAACGGCAACGGGTACATCGACGGCGGCGACATCCTGAAGCCGGTCGCCCAGGGCGGGTGGGCGGACGGGACGGACGGGAACGGCACCGCCGGCTCGACGAACAGCTACCGGGACGACCTCGTCGGCTGGGACTTCGCCAACAACGACAACGACCCGCTCGACGACAACAACCACGGCACGCACGTGGCGGGCACCATCGGCGCGGTCGGGAACAACGGGGTCGGCGTCGCGGGCGTGAACTGGAACGTCCAGATCATGGGCCTGAAGTTCCTGGCGGCCAACGGGAGCGGCTCGCTGAGCGCCGCGGTCAACGCGCTGAACTACGCGGTGACGATGGGCGTGAAGCTGTCGAACAACAGTTGGGGCGGCGGCGGGTACGACACCACCCTGGCCGCCGCGATCGGCCGGGCGCAGACCGCGGGCCACATCTTCGTCGCCGCCGCGGGCAACAGCGGGCAGAACATCGACTCAATCGCCAGCTACCCGGCCAGCTACATCCAGCAGTACAACAACGTCGTGTCCGTCGCGGCCACGGACAGCGCCGACCGGCTGGCCAGCTTCTCGAACTACGGCGCCTCGTCGGTCACGCTCGCGGCCCCGGGCGTGGGCATCCTGAGCACCACCCCGAACAACACCTACAGCTCCTTCAGCGGCACCTCGATGGCGAGCCCGCACGTGGCCGGTGCCATCGCGCTGTACTGGGGCGCCAACCCGACGCTCACCTACCAGCAGGTGATCGCCAAGCTCAAGTCGTCGGTGGACGTGGTGAGCGGCCTGAGCGGGAAGGTGTCCACGGGCGGCCGGCTGAACGTCGCGAAGATGTTCGCCGGGAGCACCTCGCCCCCCGTCGCGGTGTCCGGGCCGAAGGTGGTGTCGGCGAGCTTCGGGGGCGCGACCGCGACCCAGTTCGATAACGTGCTGGTCATCTTCGATAAGGCGGTGCTGACCTCCACCTTCACCGCCGCCGACGTGAGCGCGTTCACGGGGCCGAACGGGACCCTCGCGGTCACCGGAATCGTCGCGGTCAACGCGACCAACGGCAGCGCGACGCAGTTCCGGATCACGTTCGCGGCGCAGACGGCCAACGGCAGCTACTCGCTCACGTTCGGGCCGAACATCACGGACGCGGCCGGCAACCTGATGAACCAGAACGGCAACGGCACCAACGGCGAGGCCACCCTCGACCGGTACACCGCGGCCGGGACGCTGACCACGACCACGACCACGACCCTCTCGACGGGGACCATCGCGGCCCCGATCCGCGACCTCTCCACTCTGACGACGACGCTGAACGTCACGCAGGACATCCGGATCGCCGACCTCGACGTGGTCGTGAACCTCACCCACACCTGGGACAGCGACCTGGTCATCACCCTCACCTCGCCGACGGTGAACGGCGTGGCGGGCAAAACGGTGACGCTGTTCAACCGCCGCGGCGGGAGCGGGGACAACCTGACCAACACGCGGTTCAACGACGAGGCGACGACCTCGATCGCCAACGGCCTCGCCCCGTTCAACGGGTCGTTCAAGCCCGAAACCGCGCTGTCCGTGTTCGACGGGCTGTCCACGAAGGGCGCCTGGACCCTCACAGTGCGGGACGCGGCCAGCGGGGACATCGGGACGCTGACCAACTGGCAGTTGGTCGTGACCGGCACCCTGGGCGGTGCGGGCGGTGCGCGCTCGCTCGGGTTCCTGGCCGAGGAGCCGCTCGCCCCGGCCGCGGACGTGACGCCCGCCCTCGCCTCCGCGGCGGTCGCGCCCGCCAGCGTCCCGGCGGCCGTCAGCGCGGGCTTCACCGCCGCGCCTGCCGCTACCCTTGCGGGAGCCGCGAGCGCATCGACCGCCGTTGCGTCGAGCGCCCCCGGCGCGGCCCCGCTGTGGCTCGCGGGCGATGACGCGCGCGACGAGTTCGTCGCCCGGTACGAGGGCGAACCCGAAACCTCCGACGGGGACGACGGCTACCAAAGCTCCTTCGGCATACTGGTGGACGACGCCGCGGCCCCGGCGACCGGCGAGGAATCCGCGGTACTGTACTTCGCCCCCGTGTCGGCGGGCGTGTCGGACGCGCTGGGCGCGCTGTTCGGCGACGCGTAACGGGTTCGGTTTTCGGTGCCGGGCGTGCGCCCCGCCCGCCCGGCTTACCCATCGCCCCGCCGCAGCGGTCGTGATGGGTAAGCCGGGCGGGCGGGGCGCACGTGTTCCGCCGCGCGAGCGACTCGGCTTGACGGGAGGCCGCCCGGACTGTGTGCTGATATCTGAACCCGGTAGTTTCAAGTTCCAGGTTCCAAGTTCCACGTGAAGCTGAAGGCACACGAATGGCCCGGGGCTTTTGCCGAGCCGGTTCCCAACTTGGAACCTGGAACTTGAAACTTGAAACGACTGCAACCACCTGCGGGCACCGGTTCGGGAACGGGCCGCGTGCGCCACGAAACGGGCGCCCGCAATGGTCAGGCACGAGGGCGGGTCGGATCACTTACGGAGATCGTGCGATGGGGATGGAGAACTACAGCCCGCACCAGCAGAAGATCATCAAGCGGTACTATGACAATATCGATCAGGTGTCGTGGCAGCGGCTCGCGGAGCTGGTCGCCGACCTGTATTTGGCGGAGGGCAAGAAGCGGGAGAAGATGTGGACCTCGGCCGCGAGCTTTATGGAGAAGCTCAAGGTGCCGCAGACCAAGATCGACGCCATCGTCCAGAAAAAGGACATCGAGGCGCTCGCCAAGCTCGTCAAGGAGCTGATGGGGAAGGAGTAACGAGTTCGGTCATTTCCAGTTCGCACCTCGGAACGGTGCGTTGGTTCTGAGTGTGGTCCGCTCACGCCGTGAGCGGTCGCTCGGCGTCTCGGAAGCGCGTTACGCACAACGACGGAGCGGATCGGATCCGCGGAGCGACCGCTCACGGCGTGAGCGGACCACACTCAAAGCCAGAACCGCGGTACGGCGAGCGGGGCCGCACAAATGCCCGCCCGGCTTCACTCTCGTCATCGCAGCCAGCAGAGCGGCATCAGGGCTTCGGACCCGCGACGTAACGGTACGTTCCCTTCGCCTGCTTGGCGATCATCTTCAGTTCGGCCTCCCCCTGCTTCCCCCCGAACGCGACCGTATGGATCACCGCGGGCGGGCGCAGGGCCTGGTTCAGCGTCCGGATCTGTTCGACCTCGCGGGGGTCGAACTCGCCGTCCGTCATGAGGTACACCACATCCGGCGGCGGCTTTAGCTTCAGGACGTGCTGAAACCCCACGACGGGCGAGGTGCCGTTGGCGGTCTGAATCCCCTGGACCCACTTGCTGACGGCGGCGACCTCGTTGCGGTCGGCGGTCCAGCGCTTGAGCGGTTGCGGGTCCGCTTCGCTGCTGAAGAACGTCACGTAAAACTGGGCGCTCCCGCGTGACCGCGCGAGGGTGCTGGTGATCTCAGCCTTCAGCACCGTGAGGGGCGTCCCCTGCATGCTGCCCGAGTTGTCGGCGAGGATGGCGAACCGGTTCCCCCGGGCCGCGGTCCCGAAGAAGCTCGCGCTCCCGCCCCCGGCGCCCGCGAACCCCGACGGGAACCGGCCGTCGTCGCGCCCGGAAAGGTCACCGAGCCCGGCCAACAGATCGCCCTTGTTCAACGGCACCGCGAACGGGTCCTCCGCGCGCCCGGCCGCCAACGAGGGCCGATCGCCGGCCCCTGGGTCCGCAACGGCGGTCGAAGTCCCGGCGGCCCGGGAGTCGGCCTGGGGTTCCCCGAGGTTCAGTTCCGTCACGTCCCCGAGGTCCAGTTCGTCCGTCGTCGGAAGTCCGGTGTTGATGACCGCCGCCGGTGGGGTGGCGACCGTCGTGCGGGTCGGGGCGAATATCCAGAACAGTGTGCCGAAAACCAGCGCGTGCGCGACAGCACTGATCACCCACGCCGGCCCGAAAGCCTTGAGGAACCGCTCGGAGCGTGTACTGGCGTGTCGAACGGTGGGGCGGATCACCGCCGCTTTCGGCGCGGCGCCAGGCCCGGGGGAATTGCCCCCTGCGCCGCCCGCGGCACTCGCAGGAGAATGTGTGACACGTTCGGAACCGTGCCCGCCGGGAATCGGCCCGCTCATGCGTGCTCTTCGTGTGGGTGGTGAAACCGTCTCATCAGTAATACGGCCGTTTGGCACTGCCCGTTGGCAAGATTCGTGCCGGCGGCCGCGGGTGCGCGTTTGAAGTGGTTGAGGATTCGTTGAGGCTGACTGCCTGGTCCAGACTTGATTGCCTTCCGTATCCCGTCGAGCGCCGTGCCCGAGCCCCATCAGAAATCAACAAATCCGTTGCGCGGCTGCAAAGGCGACCGAACGGGTGCGCGGCTGAGTTTTTGAAAGGAGTTTCGGTAAAGGGGATCTGATTCAGTCAGAGCGATTCGTTCCGAATGCGGGTAACTGCAAGCTGCTGCGGATGCCGTTCGCGTGTCGCTTGGCCAACCAGCGCCCACCCGTGAGCACGGCCCGACCGGGGGATGGTAGAAGGCCGGAGTCACCGCCCGATGTGTTCGGCCACAGGCATCCGCCCGCTACGAAGTAACGCGGGGGATTGCCCGGGTAGCATTCAACAAGTTCACGTGCCAAGCCGGAGACATGCGCCGACAGGCCACAACCACGTCAACACGCTGGGTGTGGGAACGTTCGGAGGCGGGGTCACTGCCACCCGCGGCGTTTGAACACCCACCCGGCGGCGCACAGCCACAGCACCGCGAGCAGCAGCGCGGCGAGCAGGTGCCGCCAGTGCGTCGTCTCGACGGTGCCGCTCAGCGCCGCGTGCAGGATGCGCGGGCCGTGGAACTCGACCGCGGCGTAGGACAGGAACGGGATGCCGTTGATCGAGCAGATCATCAGCAGCATCGACACCGACAGCAGGTAGCACATCCCGCCCAGGAACGCGGCCCGCTGCGTCTTGGCCCACGCCGCGATCGTCATGCCGATCCCCAGGAACCCGCCGCCCACCGCCACCAGGGCCAGCCAGAAGAACAGGCTGGAGAGCACGTCGGGCTTGTAGATGGCCGCCAGCGTGGCCGCCAGCCCCAGCCCGAACGCCGGGTAGAACACGAACTTCGCCGTCAGCAGCTCCAGCGGCGACGCCGGCGAGAGCGCCTGCGCCAGCAGCACCCCGCGCTCGCGCTCCTCGCAGTTGAGGGTGGGGAGCAGGTACACGCACGCGAAGTACAGCGCGAACACCACCATGCCGGTGGCGATCGCGGCCCGGAAGTCGAGCACCTTCCCGCCCAGCCCGCGCCGCTCGATGCTCAGGTCCGGCACCAGCGGCTGCTGGACCTCGACGTTTCCGGCCTTCCGCGCGGCCTCCACCTGCTCCTGAAGGCGCTTGTGCGCTTCGAGCACGAGCCACTGGTTGTTGGAATCGAAGGCCGGCTCGTCGGGCAGCTTCGCCCCGGGCAGCTTGAGCGCGGCCTCGCGCGCGAAGAACCGCCGCGACTCCTTCCACACCCACTGCTCGTAGGGGGCCAGCGCCAGCGGTTCGCCGTCCGGGTGCCAGATGGAGAGCTTGACCGCGGTGCGGCGGCCCGGGCCGTCGGGCTGCCGGATCTGGATCGCCCCGGTGCCGGTGTCGTACCGCACGGCCTCGTCGATCTGGTCGGGCTTGCGCAGCTCGCGGAACCGCACCGCCCCCTTCAACTCCTCCGGCACGTTCGCCCGGAGGTGCTTCACGAACGGGGTGTGCTCGTCGAACTCGACGAAGCAGTGGTGCACCCCGTCGACCATGCCGGTCCCCTCGGCGGTCTGGCCGCTGGGGGCGAACACGCTCAGCAGCACCGCCGCCGCGACCAGCAGCACGGCCAGCGCGATGCCGCCGCGGTTCGCGAGGTGCCGGGCGACCTCCTTGCGGATCAGCGCCTTCAGGATGTACCAGCGCATTTCAGGGCTCCCGCGGGTCGTTCGGCCGGCGCCCGGCACGCGGGCTGCTCTCGACAGTTCGTGTCGCCCCGCACCCGAACCGGAGACGGTCATGGCAAAGGGTCGTGCCTGGAAGATGGAGCGCGCGAGCGTGTCGGTGCCCGGCAAGTCGCGCCCCAGATCCAACAAGTACTCGGGCGGCGACGCGGACCAGCGGCCCGCGCCGGGCGCCCGCCAGCAGGTGTGGGTCGGCGGCTACACGCGCGCCGACGGCACCAAGGTCGAAGGTCACTATCGCGCCACCGCCGGGCACGCCTGACGTGTCCGGATCGAGCGACACGTGTCTCCCGAACGCCTTTGGTAGGCGCTCGGGAGACACGTGCTTCAATCGAACGCCAGCCCGGTGAGCTTCAGGAACGTCGCGTGGAAGTCGAACTCGCGGGTGCGGACGCTCAGCGCCCGCCCGGAGGTGACCAGCGCCGCGAGGTCGGTGCGCCCCTGCGGCGTGTCCAGGTCGTACACGAACCGCTCGCCGTCGTCCCGGATCGCGTCCACCTTCCGCTCGGTGTGCTGCTGCTTCAGCGCCAGCGGCGAGTCGAGCGCCACCAGCTTCCCGCGGGCCATGATTCCCACGCGGTCGCAGATCTTCTCCACCTCGTCCATGTCGTGCGTGGTCAGAATAATGGTCGCACCCGCTTTCACCCGCTCGCGCAGGATGCGGTGGACCACCTCGGCCGAGTGGATGTCGAGGTTCGCCGTCGGCTCGTCGAGGTATAGCACCTGCGGCTCGTGCAGCAGCGCGCGGGCGAGGAGCAGCTTCTTGCGCATCCCGAGCGAGTACCCGCGAACGGGCAGGTCCGCGGCCTCGTCCAGCTCGACCATCTTCAGCACCTCTTGCGCGCGCAGCTTGGGCACGCCGTAGAGCTGGCCGAAGAACTCGAGGTTGCGGCGCCCGGTGAACTCCTCGAAGTGGTTCTCGCGGTCCGGTACGTACCCGAACGTGGGCTTGATGTCGGCCCACTCGCGGACCACGTCGCGCCCGCCGATGGTCACGCTCCCGCCGGTCGGCCGGCGCTGCCCGATGAGGACGCGGATGGTCGTCGATTTGCCGGCCCCGTTCGGCCCGAGCAGGCCGAACAGCTCCCCGCGGCGGATGTCGAGGTCCAGCCCGTCGACCGCGGTGAACGAGCCGTACTGCACGCGCAGCCCGGCGATGCGGATCATGACGTCCGGTTGCAAGCGGCTCCCCCCGACCGAAGTCGCGCTGAAAGTTCGTCCGACGGGAGGATAGAACAGGATTCGCCCCGCGTGCGAAAAGTTCGGGCGCGGGGCGGCGAACAACGTGTCATGCCCGGGCGGCGGCCCGGGCGGCGGCCCGGGGTCCGAAGGAGTGCCCATGATCCGGTTACTGGTGTGCGGGGCGGCGGTGGCGGCGGTCGCGGTGCTGGGGCGGGGCGAGGAGCCGAAGCCGGCCCGGTTCGACTACACGGTGCGCGAGGACATGTTCAAGGCGCTGGGCGGCGACGACAAGGCGCTGGCCCGCGGCCTGAAGGCGTGCGACGACGCCCTGGCCAAGAACCCGAAGCACGCCGAGGCGCTCGTGTGGCGCGGGGTCGGCACCATGCGCGAGGCGACCAAGCACTTCCAGAACAAGGACAACGGGAAGGGCCTCAACTCCTGGCTTCAGGCGCTCAGGGAGATGGACGAGGCGGTCAAGCTGGAGCCGAAGAACCTGGGCGTGCGCATCCCGCGCGGGGTGGTGTACATCACCGCGTCGCGGCAGGCCCCGGAGAGCCAGCAGAAGCGCCTGCTCGCCGCGGCCAAGGAGGATATGGAGTTCGTGCTGTCGCAGTACCCGGGCGAGGCGCTCAAGAAGGTGAGCGACCACCGCCGCGGGGAACTGCTGTTCGCGCTGGCCGAGATCGCCCGCCGCACCGGCGACGAGGAGACCGCCACCAAGCACCTGAAGCAACTGTCCGAGCTGACCCCGGACAGCCGGTGGGGCAAGGACGCCAAGACGTGGCTCGCCGACCCGAAGGTCAAGACCCGCTCGTGCGTCGGGTGCCACGGCGGCGAGTGACGTCCGGCCCGCGGCCGCGCTTCACTCCGCCGTGGCGCAGCCGGCGGTGCGGGTGGTCACGAAGTACTTCGCGTCCGGGTGGTGCATCACGATCGCGGTCGTGGACTGCTCCGGTTCGAGCTGGAACTGCTCGCTCAGCGTGATCCCGACGCGGGTCGGGTCGATGAGCGCGAACAGCGGCACCTGGTCCTCAAGGTTCGGGCACGCCGGGTACCCGAACGAGTACCGGCACCCGCGGTAGTGGCCCTTGAACAGCTTCTGAACCACCGGCGAGTCGTCCCCACCGATGCCCCACTCGCGCCGGAGCTGCTGGTGGAAGTATTCCGCCAGCGCTTCCGCCGACTCGACGCCCAGCCCGTGCAGGAACATGTAGTCCTGGTAGCGGTTCGCGTTGTACCACTCCTGCGCGACGCGGGTGACCTCGCGGCCCATCGTCACCGCCATGAATCCGACGTGGTCCACGGCTTTGCCGTCGCGGGTCGGTTCGACGTAGTCCGACAGGCACAGGAACTCGCCGAACTCCTGGCGCGGGAAGTCGAAGGTGTGGCGCGGCGTCTTGTGGTCGTCTTCGTACACCGTGAGTTTGGTGCCGTCGCTGGACGCGGGGAAGAACCCGTAGGTCACGGCGGGCCGCAGAATGTTCTCCGCGAGGCACTGCGCCTTCAGCCGGGCGAGCGCGGGCTTCGCCACCTCCTCGATCTGCTTCGCGTACACGGCCGGGTCGACGCCGCCCTTGCGGAAGCCCCACTGGGTGCTGAACAGCGTCAGCTCGTTGACGAACTCGAACACCTCGTTCATGTCGAAGTCGGTGCGGACCTTCGACCCGAGGAACGGCGGCACGGGCACGTCCGGCGCCTTCGGCAGCGACGGCGACCGCGGCGGCAGGTCGGCGCGGGGCGTGCGCGGGGCGGTGCGTGCGCGGGGCGCGGGCTCAAGTGCCGCGGTCCCGCCGCTCCCACCGATCTCGCGACCCGCTCGGCTCTCGACGATTTTCGTAAGTGTGGGGCTGGCCCGGCTGATGTCGTACTTCTTGCGGCGCGCGAGTTCGTCCATCACGTGCAGCCCCTCAAAGGCGTCCGCGCCGTAAAAGACCTCGCCCTTGTAGATCGACCGCAGGTCCTGCTCCACGTACCGCCGGTTCAGCGCCGCGCCGCCGAGGATCACGGGGGGGGCCAGGCCGCGCTCGTTGAGCGTGACCAGGTCTTCCTTCATGATGACGGTGGACTTCACCAGCAGCCCGCTCATGCCGATGGCGTCCGCCTTGTGCTCCTTGAACGCGGAGATCATCGCGTCCACCGGCTGCTTGATGCCGAGGTTGTACACCTTGTAGCCGTTGTTCGTGAGGATGATGTCCACGAGGTTCTTGCCGATGTCGTGAACGTCCCCCTTTACGGTCGCGAGGACGATCTTGCCCTTCTCCGCGCCCTCCACCTTCTCCATGAACTGTTCGAGGTACGCGACCGCGGCCTTCATCACCTCGGCGGACTGCAGCACGAACGGGAGCTGCATCTGGCCGCTGCCGAACAGGTCGCCGACCACCTTCATCCCGTCGAGCAGGACGTTGTTGATGATGTCGATGGGCGAGTGCTTCGCGCGGGCCGCGTCGAGGTCCGCGACGAGCGACTCCCGGCGCCCCTGGATGATCGCCTGGCGCAGCCGCTCCTCGGCCGTGTCGCCGAGCGACTGCGACTTCTTGCTCTCGACCTTTTTGTCCGCGTAGTGAGCAATGAGCAGTTGCAGCGGGTCTTCCACGCAGTTGCCCGCCGCGTCGAACACCCGCTCGTCGAACAGCAGCCGGCGGCACAGCTCGCGCCCCGTTTCGTCGATGCTCGCCAGCGGCATGATCTTGGCCGCGTGCAGGATCGCGGAGTCGAGGCCGTACTCGAGCGCGTAGTGCAGGTACATGCTGTTCAGCACCTGCCGGGTGTACGGCGCGAGCCCGAACGAGCAGTTCGACAGGCCGAGGTGCGTGAGCGCGCCCGGCAGGTTCTGCTTGATGAGCCGCAGGGCCTCGAACGTCGCGATGGCGCTCTTGCGGGTCTGCTCCTGGCCGGTGGACAGCGGGAACACCAGCGTGTCGAACATCAGGTCCGACGGCGGAATGCCGTACTCGTGGACGACGATGTCGTAGATGCGCTTGGCGACCTCGAACTTCCACTCCGCGGTGTCGGCCTGCCCCTTCTCGTCGATGGTGAGGGCGACGAGCGACGCGCCGTACTTCTTCGCGAGCTTGGTCTTCGGGTCGAGCGTTTTGCGGCCGTCCTCAAGGTTGATGCTGTTGATGAGCGCCTTTCCGGAGCACAGCTTCAAGCCGGCCTCGATCACGTTCGACTCGGTGCTGTCGAGCATGATCGGCTTCGTCAGCACCGCGTTGTACCGCTTGATGACCTCCTTCATGTCGCGGACGCCGTCGCGGCCGACGTAGTCCACGCACACGTCGAGCACGTGGACGCCCTCGCGCTCCTGCTCGCGGGCCATTTCGACGAGCCCGTTCCAGTCGTCTTTCTCGAGTAGCTGCTTGAACTTCTTGGAGCCGTTGGTGTTGGTCCGCTCGCCGACGAGCAGCGGGCGCTGATCGACCAGGAGTTCCTGGCTACCTTGGAGGCTCGACACAGCCGGGACGTACACGGGGGTGCGCTTCGCCGGGGCTTTCCCGTGCAACCGGTCGCACACGGCTTTCAGGTGCGCGTGGGTTGTGCCGCAGCACCCGCCGATGATGTTCGCGCCGTGCTCGGTGACGAACCGCTCTTGCCACTTGGCGAACCCCTCGGGGTCGAGCGGGAAATAGGTCTCGTCGCCCCGCGTTTCGGGCATGCCGGCGTTCGGGAGCACGCTGAGCAGCTTTCGGCTGTGGCGGCTCAGGTGGCGCACGTCCTCGTCCATCCAGTCCGGGCCAACCCCGCAGTTCATGCCGAGAACGTCGATCTCGTCGATCGGGTCGAGTGTGACCAACCCGGTTGCGATGTCAGTGCCGGGCAGCATCTTCTTGTTTTCGTTGATGATGGTGAGCTGCACCATCAGCGGGAGCCGCACCCCAGCCCGCTTCATCTCCTCGATCGCCGCAACCGCGGCGCACTTCGCTTCGAGAATGTCGAAGCACGTCTCGATAAGGATCGCGTCGACCCGCTCCTCGATCATTACCCGAAACTGGGTGCGGTAGGCATCGGCCAGCGAGTCGAAGTCGATGTAAATGGCCGGGTCGGTCAGCGACGGCATCTTGGTGCCGGGGCCGACGCTGCCGATCACGAACCGCGGCCGGTCGGCGGTGGCGAACTCGGCGGCCACTTCCTTCGCGAGCCGGATGTTCAGCCGGTTGATCTCGTCGAGCTGGTCGGCCATGCCGAACTCGCCGAGGCCGATCGCGTTCGCGTTGAAGGTGTTGGTCTCGACCCCGTCGCACCCGGCGGCGAAGAACCCGCGGTGGATCTCGCGGATCCAGTCGGGGTGCGTGTACACCAGCGCGTCCGACAGGTTCATCAACGACTTGCCGGCGGACGAGTAGCCCCAGTCCTTCTCCGTCGGCTTGTACTTGTGGAGGCTGGTGCCCATCCCGCCGTCGAGGATGGCGACGCGCTCGCGAGCGAGGTCGAGGAACGGGTGGCGGAAGGAGCTCGGCATTGGGGCGCCTGTTGGTGCTCAGGGTGCGTGTGTGGCTGTTATACCGAATTGAAGTCGCAAGTCTTAACGTCCGCAAGGCGGAACCGCGGACCGGCCGGAATTTAAATGCAGCTTGCGACCCGATCAAAAAGTGAGCGGCCGACTCGCACCGTCCGTGGGCGAGTCGGCCGCGACCTGCCGTGGCGTCCGTGCCACAGGCCGCACGCCGGTCCGGTTCGGGTTTCAACGGCCCTTCGCAGCGGGGCGGGGAAGCGTGTCCGCCCCGGGCGTCGTCCCTAACACCACTCCCGGCGCGATCCTTGCGGCGGGTGCGAAGGGCCTCGAACCGGCCCGGTTGCCGTGCGTCGTAACGACGAAGCCCCCGCTCACGGCGCGCAGAGCCGTGAACAAAACAAGGGTCGCCGTGTGTCTCGTTGACTTGGCCCGCCGGAGCGATAGGCGGGGGAATGCCGCGGCCGTTCGCCGCGACCGCCGCTAACGGGCGGTCGCGAAACGTAAGCCGGGGCTGGTTCTCCGACGCGGAAGCGGTGACTTGGACAGAGGCGTTCGTCGGGTAACGATCATCCCGATTCCTCGCGTCGGTTGCGTCTCGGTCATGGGGGGAACGATACCCGCTGAGCCGATTGTGTCAACGGGGAAGCCACTGCCAACGCGATGTCAGTGGCGAAAATTGAAAAACGCTGAAGTTCCCAGCACTTCACGCCGACGCGCGGTTCGCGACCTGCGTGAGTCAAGGGGTCGCGGGCGTGAGGACCCGCGACCGTGCTGGTCTCTCTCTAGGAGGCGTAATTCGTTGCGGGAAAGTGATTTGGAAAGCCGGGAACGGATCGGGGAAGGGGGAGAGCAGAAAAAAACGAATGTCCCGAAAAAGAAAACGCCTCCGCCTGTGCCGTGTGCGCCGCCGGTTGGGAACCCGCTATTGAGAAGGGAACCTCGCCCGAGCGTGAGCGGATCCCACTACAATCCCGGCCGAAACCGGGGATGGGCTTGCGCGCGGCTCGAGCCTTAAAATAAAGGCTCCCAAGCAGGTTAGTGTAGGTTCGCCAATTGAATGCGACGCATCACGAACACCGCAGAGGCGAACTCATAATACCCTCAGGGCGCGAGCGAATCAAACCGAGTGTCTGCGCGGCGCCGAGGTCGAAGGGGCGAAAAACAGACAACCAACGGATCGTATCGATCTGCCGGACCCGTTGCGCCCGTCGGAGCGGGCCGGCGGGCGCTCGTGCCGCGAACCGCGGGGCGGACGAGTTAGGGGTTGGGGCGGCGCCTCGTCCCTATAACAACTCGGGCGCACGCTCCTCTCCCCGCGTTCGCGCATCCCCGCTGAAGTGACCGGGCCGCCTACGGAACGTCCCCCCATGTCCAACCACGTGCGCACCCCACGCGAAGTCCTGGCGCTGCTCCGCGAGCGCGAGGTGAAGGCCGTCGACTTCCGGTTCATGGACTTCCCGGGGCTGTGGAAGCACTTCACCGTGCCCGCCGAGGTGCTCGACGAGAACGCGTTCGAGGACGGCATCGGGTTCGACGGGTCCAGCATCCGCGGGTGGGTCGCGATCAACGAGTCCGACATGCTGCTGATGCCGCAGCCGGACACGCTGTTCATCGACCCGTTCTGCAAGGACATCACCCTGGCGATGCTGTGCAACATCCAGGACCCGCTCACGAAGGAGGACTACTCGCGGGACCCGCGGAACGTGGCCCGCAAGGCCGTGAACTACATGAAGTCCACCGGCGTGGCGGACGCCGCGATGTTCGGGCCGTCGCTCGAGTTCTTCGTGTTCGACGACGTGAAGTTCGACCAGACCCCGCACTCCGCGTTCTACTACGTGGACTCGGGCGAGGGGCAGTGGAACACGGGCCGCGACGAGCGCCCGAACCTGGGGTACAAGATCCCGTACAAGCAGGGGTACTTCCCGTGCCCCCCGCAGGACGCGCTGCACGACCTGCGCAGCGAGATGATGCTGGCGATGATGCAGTGCGGGATGACGGTGGAGAGCCACCACCACGAGAAGGCCAGCGGCGGCCAGTGCGCGATCAACGTGCGGTACGACGACCTCGTCGCGATGGCCGACAACGTGCTGAAGTACAAGTACGTCGTGAAGAACGTCGCCCGGCGGCACGGCAAGGCCGCGTCGTTCATGCCCAAGCCGCTGTTCGAGGACTACGGCAGCGGGATGCACGTCCACGTGTCGCTGTGGAAGGACAAGGGCGGCGACCGCGTGAACCTGTTCGCCGGGAGCGACTACTCGGGCCTCTCGGACACGGCCATGTACGCGCTGGGCGGGCTGCTGAAGCACGCCCCGGCGCTGTGCGCCATCACCAACCCCACCACCAACAGCTACAAGCGGCTGGTGCCCGGGTACGAGGCGCCGGTGAACCTCGCGTACAGCCAGCGGAACCGGTCCGCGGCGGTCCGCATCCCGGTGTACTCGTCGCGGGCGAAGTCGAAGCGGCTCGAGTTCCGCATCCCGGACGGGGCCGCCAACCCGTACCTCGCGTTCGCCGCGATGCTGATGGCGATGCTCGACGGCGTCCGCAACAAGACGCACCCCGGCGAGCCGCTGGACAAGGACATTTACGACATGCCGGCGGAGCAGTTGCAGAACGTCCCCAAGACCCCCTGCACGCTCGACGAGGCGCTCACCGCGCTGGAGCGGGACCACGACTTCCTGCTGCACGGCAGCGTGTTCACCGAGGACGTGATCGAGACGTGGATCGACTACAAGCGGCGGACGGAGGTGTCCGCGATCCGCGTGCGGCCGCACCCCTACGAGTTCGCGCTGTACTTCGATAGCTGACCGCGCGCCGGCTGAGACAAAAGCAGATCGCGCGCCGGGCACAATTTTTCGCGGCGCGTGAACTTGGGGTTGAAATGCCGATTTTGCAGCCGTTACACTTCTTAACTCGCTCCGCCGGACACGATGTCCGGCCACGTTGAGTCACGGAGGACGCGCTGCAATGGCCACCCGCACCAAAGACAAAGAACCCGCCCCGCCGCCCGCCCGCCCGCTGATCGCAGTGAACGCGGACATCGTGGCCCCCAAGAACGGCGCCGCGTTCGCCAAGGTCAACGTCGGGTACCTCGACGCCATCGTCGCCGCCGGCGGGCTGCCGCTGGTCCTGCCCCCGCTCCGCAAGGACAACCTGGCCGACATCGACGCGCTGCTGAACCAGTGCGCCGGGATCGTGCTCACCGGCGGCGCGGACATGGACCCGCGCCGCAACGGCCAGCCGCTCACCGCGGTCGTGAACCCGATGCCGGCCCGCCGCGAGGACGCCGACCGGTACCTGCTGGCCAAGATCTTCGAGCGCAAGATCCCGGTGCTCGGGATCGGCGTCGGGATGCAGCAGCTCAACGTGTTCGCCGGCGGCACGCTGTACATGCACCTGCCGGCCGACAACCCGAAGGCGCTGCCCCACTTCGACCAGACCGGCGCCCCGCACCGGCACATGGTGCTGATCGAGGAGAACACCCGGCTCGACGACATCTACGGCACCCAGGAGCTGCGCGTGAACAGCGCGCACCACCAGGCGATCAACCAGATGGGCAAGCGGATGCGGGTGGCGGCGAAGGCCCCGGACGGGGTCATCGAGGCCATCGAGTCGACCGACCCGAACTGGTTCTGCGTGGGCGTGCAGTGGCACCCCGAGGCGGACACGGCCAGCGCCCTCGACGTGCAGATCTTCGACTGCTTCGTGCAGGCCGCCGTGCGGAACTCGGACGGCGTGCTGGCCGCGGCGTAACTCTCATACGTGAACCCGCAATGGGTGTCGCTTTCTTGACGAGCCGCGACCGCCAGGGAGTGGTGCCACGTGTACCGCTCCCTGGCGGTCGCGGCTCGTCAAGAAAGCGGCAATATTACCGGGTACGTGTATCAGTCCCAGGTTCCAGGCCCGAGCACCCGCGCCCCGTTCGTTCGATCAAACCTGGAACCCGGAACCCTCTCGATGGTGCGCACCCTCATCGGCCTGTCGGTCGGCTCGGGGCTGGAAGGCGTGGACGCCGCGGCGGTCCGGGCCGACGGGCTCGGGCTGGGGCTCGCGCTGCGCGTGGTCGCGGCCCCCAGGGTCGCGTTCCCGCCCGGCGTCCGGGACGCGTTCCGTGCCGCGCACGGGGCTCCGGCGCCGCTCGCGCCCGAGGTCGTCCGCACGGCGGCCGAGACGCTCGTGTTCGCCGCCCGGCAGGCGCTGACCCGGGCCGCCGTGTCCCCCCGCGACGCGTTCGCGATCGGGTTCCTCGAACCGACCCGCCCCGCGGCCCCGGTGTCGGTGCGGTGGGCCGAGGTCGCCGAGCGGGTCGCCGAGCAGACCGGTGTCACCGTCCTGCACGGGTTCGCCGACCGCGACCGGGCGGCGGGCGGCGCGGGGCGGCCGGTCACCGCGGTCGCGGACTACATTCTCTTTCGCGACCCGACCGAGTCGCGCCTGCTGGTCCACCTCGGCGCGGTGTCACAGGTGCTCCTGCTCCCGGCGGGCGGAACGATCCCGACGGCGTTCGGGGGGGAACCCGGCCCCGGCAACCAACTCCTCGACCAGATCCTGTTCCACGGCACGAAGGGGCGCGAATTCAGCGACCTGGGCGGCAAGCACGCCGTTCAGGGGCGGTGCCTGGAGCCGCTCCTCGCGCGGTGGGCGGACCACCCGCACCTCACCCGGGCGCTTCCCAAAACGGTTCACCCCGAAGCCTTCGGGCGCAGCTTCCTTCTGGCGGCGTTCGAGTCGGCCCGGTTGCTCGGCGGCGGGCTCCCCGACCTCCTCTGCACCGCGACGCACCTGGCGGCCCGCGCGATCGGCGCGGCGTGCCGGGCGCCGCACATGCGCCCCGACGGCCCGCGCCGGGTGCTCCTCACCGGCGGCGGGGTGCGGAACGGGTTCCTGTGGCAACTCGTGGCGAAGCAGTTCGCCGGGGGCGTCGAGCGAGCCGACGCGGCCGGTGTGCCCGCGCTGACGCGGAACGCCGCCGCCGCTGCCGTACTCGCCGCGCTAACGTGCGACGGCGTGCCCGGCAACCTGCCCCTCCTCACGGGCGCGGCGGGGGGCCGGTTACTGGGGCAGATCTCGCCCGGCGACGGCCGGAACTGGGCGCGGTGCTCGGCGTGGCTCGCGGATCAGACGGGCGATTACCCGCGTGCGAACCGGGCCGCGTGACCCACGGGGCGAACGCATGCCGGATAACCACTACGATCAGGCGAGTCGGTTCGCGGCCCGTCTCGACGCCGCAGCGTTCCTTGCGTGGCTGCTCAACCTGCCGGCCGCCGAGTTCGGGTTTCGCGGCTGGCTTGATACGCGAGGCGTGCCGTTTCCGGGCGCCCCGGACCGCACATCCGATACAGTTGCGCATCTCACACGTGCCGATGAGGCCGGTGTGCCGTGGCTCGTCGCGATCGAATTCCAGACGAAACCCGATCCAGAAATGTTCGGCCGGTTACTGGGCTACTTATCCGAGCTGTGGATGGAGCGGAAACCGGATGCCGAGCGCGGGAGCCGCTTTCACCTCGGCGCGGCGGTTGTTAACCTGACCGGTAACGGGCTCGCATCACGTGCGATGAACTGGCCCGCGGCGGGGCTGCTCACGCAACTGGCCGTCGCCGAGCGCAACCTCGCGAGCGAATCGGCCGCCGACCTGCTCGCCGGAATCGAATCCGGGCGCTGGTCGCGGGTGCTACTACCGTGGGCGCCGCTTATGGCCGGCGGCGATCAGCCCGACCTCATCGACTACTGGAAAGCGCTCGCGGAAGCTGAGCCAAACACCCGGCGCAAGAGCGAAATTGGCGGGCTGGCGCTGGTGTTCGCTGAGAAGGCGAGCGGCCGGGACACGTGGCAACGGAAACTGGAGGGCTGGAACGTGGAAGAATCCGCTCTGGTAAACAGTTGGATCGCCCGCGGCAAGGAGATCGGCAGGGAGATCGGCAGCGTCGAAGCGGCGCGGCGGACCGTATTGAGACTTGGGGCGAAGCGGTTCGGCGGGGCGACACCGACCGTGAGCATGGCGATTCAAACGATGTCGGATCACGGGCGATTAGAACGCATTATCGACCGCATCTTCGACGCGGCGAGCTGGGACGATCTGCTTACCACGGAGTGACGGTCAGCCCACGAGCTTCCGCGCGAGCACCACCGCGCCCGTTACCGGGGCGTCCACCACGCCCACCGGTCCTGGGGTCACCCCGCAGGACCGCAGCTCGCTCAGGAACCGCTCGCGGTACGCCGCGTTCTGGACCACCAGCCCGCCCGTCAGCGCCACCGGCACACCCTCGGTCGGCAACCCGCCGGCCCGCACCGCGCCGGCCGCCGTTTGCGCGAGTTCGCGCGTCTCCTGCTCGAAAATGCTCCGCGCCGTTGCGTCACCGGACGCGGCGGCGGCCAGAACCAGCGGCGCCAGCGCCGCGATCGCCGCCTTGTCCCACTTCCCCCGGTACACCGCGGGGATGAACTCCCGCGGGTCGCTCGATCCGAGTTCCTTCAGTAGCACCGGCAGCAGCGCCGTCGGCTCCCCGATGCCGTCGGCGGCGCGGCACGCGGCGCGCAACCCGAGCAGCCCCGTCCGGAACGCGCTCCCCTCGTCGCCGAGCAGGTAGCCCCAACCGCCGGCGCGGGCGTCGCGGCCCTGCGCGTCGAGCGCGAACGCGATCGAGCCCGTTCCGGCGATCACCGCCAGCCCCCACCCGTCGGGCGTCCCGGCGGCGAACAGCAGCGTCGCGTCGTTCGCGACGCTCACCTTGTCGGCGAGCTGAGCGAGGTCGGCCCACCCGAGGATCACGTCCGCCCCTTCGGCGCGGTCCACCCCCGCGAGGCCGAGCGTCGCCGCCGCGACCGGCCGCCGCGACACCCCGGCGGCCTTGAACGCGCCCACGACCGCCGCGTTCAGCTCGTGAAGGGCCGACGTGACACCCACCGCCTGAATGTTCGACGGCCCGCCCTCGCCGCGCCCCAGCTCGGCGCCCGTGCGGGCGTCGGCCAGCACCGCAATCGTCTTCGTCGCCCCGCCGTCGATGCCGATGACCAGAGGTTGCGCGTCGGTCATGTGGGTTCCGCAGATGTCAGGCAGCAAAAAAGGGCGGCCGCGGTAACGGCCGTAAGGGTGGGTCCGGGAACGCCCCGGCGCGCGTGCCGGGCCTCGTTCGTGTCTTCCTTTTGTGCTCGGCGCGCTTCCGTGCGGCCAACACTTTTCTTTTATTTCTTCGCGCCCTTCACGTACCGGTCGAACCACGCGATCTGCTCGTACAGCACGTGCCCGATGGACTCGCGCGCGGCGTAACCGTGGTCCTCGTGCGGGAGCAGCACCAGCCGCACCGTACCCCCGGCGCCGCGCACCGCCTGGTACATCCGCTCGCTCTGCACCGGGAACGTGCCCGGGTTGCTGTCGGCGGCGCCGTGGATCAGGAGCAGCGGCTCCTTGATCTTGTCCGCGTAGTAGAACGGCGACATCCGGCCGTACACCTCGGGCGCCTCCCAGAACGTGCGGCGCTCGTTCTGAAACCCGAACGGGGTGAGCGTCCGGTTGTACGCCCCGCTCCGCGCGATCCCCGCCTTGAACAGGTCGCCGTGCGCGAGCAGGTTCGCGGTCATGAACGCGCCGTAGCTGTGCCCCATCACCCCGACCCGCGCGGGATCGACGCCGAGTTCGGCGGCCTTGTCGAGCGCCGCCTTCGCGTTCGCGTTGAGCTGGTCCACGAAGTTGTTGTTCGCGGTTTCCGGCGGCCCCACGATCGGCATGGACACTTCCATCACCGCGTACCCCTGGGTGAGGAAGAACAGGTGCGAGTACCCGCTCACGGCGGTGAACCGGTGCGGCGACCCCGTCACCTGCCCCGCGGTGTCGGCGGACGCGAACTCCACCGGGTACGCGTAAAACACCCCCGGCACCTTCTCGCCGTCCTTGTGGCCCGGCGGCAGGTGCAGCGTGAACGAAATGGCGGTGCCGTCCGCCCGCTTCGTGGTCACGAGCTGCTTCTTCGCCTTCCGGAGTTCCGGCGCGGGGTCGGCGTTCGTGGTCAGCGGCTTCTCGTGCGGGCCGTCGCGGAAGAAGTAGTTCGGCGGCTCGCTCACGGACTCGCGCCGGACGAGCAACTTGGTCCCGGTGCCGTTCAGCACCCGGACGACCTCTTCGTAACTCCCCTCCGGGCAGTGGAACAGGCGCTCCGCCTTCTGCGTCCGGAGGTCGTACCGGTCGAGGAACGGGCGGTCGCCCTTCGGGCTCGCCCCGTCGCCCTTCATGAAAATGGTGTCGCCCGCCGGGTCGCCGGCGGTGCGGATCACCGAGTGCCCGCTCGGGAGCTGGCGCAGCAGCGGCGCGCCGGGGTCGCCGTACCGGTCCTGCACCGAGCGCTCGAACAGCAGCTTCGGCTCGTCCGCGAGGACCGGGCTGCTCGCCGCCAGGAACGTGCGGCCCCACTTGCGGTCGCGGTCGTAGTCGCGGACCAGCATCCGGTTGCCGGTGGGGAAGAAGTCGAGCCCCGCGAACCGGTGCTCGACCTTCATCAGCTCGGTGCCCGTGACCGCCTCGCCGCCGACGGTCGCGGTGACGATCGCGTCGCGGTGCGGGACCTTCTTCTTGGGGTCGCCGTCGTCCCGCGCCTCGGCCCAGATGAGCGCGTGCGGCAGGGTCGGGACCCACCGGATCGCGCGGGGGCCGGTCGGCACGCCCTCGATCGGCACCTTGTCCTGGAGCGGCAACTCGGCGACGGTCGCGGACCGCTCCCCGCTCGACTTGAACACCTCGACGGCCCGCGGGAACGCGGTGTACGGGTGCAGGTACGAGAACGGCTTCTGCGCGCGGAACGCCAGGACGAACTGGCCGTCGGGCGAGGGGTCGGAGCCGATGTTGATCGCCGGCCGCCCCACGTTCCGGACCGTCGGGTTGCCGGGCTCCCCGCTCACCACCGCGAGCTGCGAGGTGCAGTAGTACTCGAACAGGGCCGCGTCGTGCGGGTCTTTCAGGAGGTCCTGGTAGGTGCGCACGGGCGCCGCCGTGCCGCCGCTCTCTTGCACCACGGGGCCGACGGGCGCGGCCGGGGGCCGGGGGGCCTCGCCGCGCCCGTCGGGCACCAGTTGCACGAGCAGCGACCGCCCGTCGGGCATCCACTGGACGGACGAGCCGACCGCCGCGCTCAGCCGCACGCCCTTCACCGGTTCGAGCTTCGGATCGTCGAGCGCGCACACCCACAGCTCGATGCCCGCGTCGGTAAAGTTCTCCACCGCGAACCGCTTCCCGTCGGGCGCCCAGAGGGGGAACCCGATCCGACCGTGTTCGGGCAGGGCGAGCGCCTTCGGCTCCCCGCCGGTGACCGGCAGCAGGGCCAGCCCGGTGGCCCGCGCCGGGCGGGCGGGGCCGTTGGTCTTGGGGTTGATGCGCAGCCCCGCGAGCCGCAGCATCGGCGCCGCGACCTCTTCAATCGAGGGGTAGCGGGCGGTCTGCACCAAGAGGATGTGTTCGCCCGTGGGCGAGACCGAGAGGCCCGGGGGGGCGGGCGCGTCGAGGATGTCGAGCACCGCCTGCGGCGGCTTCTGGTAGCCGTCCTGACCGAACGCGTCTACGGAACTGAACAACACGAACACCCCGCACAAGAACGCACGCAACATGGCTGCCCTCCCGAACGTCGTTCAGGCAGTATACTGAGGCGTTAGAAACCCACCCCCGGCTCTCCCGAGTGGGAGAGGTGGCGCCGCGAACAGCCCGACGCGAGACCCCGGCGCCAACGTTTTACCCCGGCGGTGCCCCTCCCTGAAGAAGGGCACGCCTCACCTCCGCGGGAGGCCGGGGCGGGTTCCGTTCGGACCTCTCACCCCACACCCCGCCATGAAACTCACCCGCCTGCTCGCACTCCTCGCCCTGCTCGCGGCGCCGCCGTTGGCCCGCGCCGAAGACAAACCGATCGTCCTCGACGGCGGCGCCGGCCCCGGGAAGGGCAAGCACGTCGTCCTCGTCAGCGGGGACCAAGAGTACCGCTCGGAGGAGGCGATCCCGCAGCTCGCCAAGATCCTCTCGAAGCACCACGGGTTCAAGTGTACGGTTCTGTTCACGGTGGACCCCAAGGACGGCACCGTCAACCCGAACATCAGCAACGTTCCGGGCCTCGACGCGCTCAAGACGGCGGACCTGTTCGTCGTCTTCACCCGGTTCCTCAAGCTGCCGGACGACCAGATGCAGCACATCGCCGATTACATCGACGCGGGCAAACCGGTGGTCGGGCTGCGGACCTCGACGCACGCGTTCAACGACATCCCGAAAACGAGCCCGTTCGCCCGGTTCAACAACGGCAGCGGGGCGCCGGGTTGGGAGGGCGGGTTCGGCAAGCGGGTGCTGGGCGAGAAGTGGGTCGCGCACCACGGCGCCCACGGCAAGGAGGGCACCCGCGGGGTCGTCGTGAAGGGGCAGGAGGGGCACGGCATCCTGAAGGGCGTCGCGCCCGGCAGCGTCTTCGGCACCACGGACGTGTACACCGTCACGCTCCCGCTGCCCGACTGCACGCCGCTCTTGCTGGGCGAGGTGACCGAGACCCTGAAGCCGGACTCGCCCGCGGTGAAGAACAAGAAGAACGATCCGATGATGCCGGTCGCGTGGACCAAGGCCTACAAGGCCGCGGGGGACAAGACCGGGCGCGCGTTCACGACCACAATGGGCGCGTCGCAGGACCTGGAGTTCGAGGGGACCCGCCGGCTGATCGTGAACGGGTGCCTCTGGGCCGCCGGGCTGGAGGACAAGATCCCCGAGAAGGCGAACGTGGACCTCGTGGGCGAGTACAAGCCCACGCCGTTCCGGTTCAAGGGGACCGCGGAGTGGGTCAAGCAGCCGGTGAAGCCGGCAGACCTAGTGAAGTAGTTCGGACCGGACCCGTTCCGTGCGGCGGGGCGGCCGGCGCTCCGCCGCACGGAATGGGGTTCCGCGGCGCGCGGTGCCATCAGTCGTGTGATGGACAAGATTCCCCCACCGATCGCCGGCTTCCCCTCCGGACCGCGTCCGCCATCCGCCCGGACGGCGCCGCAACGAGGCTCCCGTACCGCACGTGGGTGCCCCGCTGGGGCGCAGACGGGACATTCGCTGACGGTCGACTGCTCACGGGCTACCCGTTCGCTGGGCGGTCGCTACCCACGAATTTTCAGCCCGAACCGCATGTGGAGCGGCGGAACGAGCGGAGCGAGGTCCCGGCGTCGCATCTCTATCGCGACGCAAATGCTTGCCAGGACGGCGATTGCAAGAATAAGCCGGCGCGACCGGGAACGCGCGGGCGGTTCTCGCAGCCCGTTCGTGGCGTGCGCACCGTTGTGCCACAAAAGGGAGCCGCGAGCCCCGCTGCCAGTGGATCCGGGCCGCGCAACCTCTTGCAGTCGCTGCACCTTCCCGCTCCGGCCAGTTCTTCAGCCCCGGCCCGAAATCCTGTGCTACGGTTCCCCTAGTTCGTTCGCACCCGCTACCCCTCCGCACGACGGGGCACGCCCGATGTCTGTTCGTTTCGAAGCCCAGGTCGAGCCGATCTCGGGCTACAAACTGCTCGACCGACTCGGCGCCGGCGGGTTCGGCGAGGTGTGGCGCTGCGAGGCCCCTGGCGGCATCTTCAAGGCCATCAAGATCATCCACGGCGACCTGCGGTCCCGGGACAACGACTTGGTGCGGTACGCCGAGCAGGAACTCAAGTCCCTCAAGCGGGTCCAGCAGGTGCGGCACCCGTACCTGCTCGCGCTCGACCGGTACGACATCGTCGACGGCCGGCTCATGATCGTGATGGAGCTGGCCGACTGCAACCTGTGGGACCGGTTCCGCGAGTGCCGCGACCGCGGGCTCCCGGGCATCCCCCGGGACGAGCTGCTCCAGTACATGACCGAGATCGCCGAGGTGCTGGACCTGTTCAACGACCAGTTCCAGCTCCAGCACCTGGACATCAAGCCGCAGAACCTGTTCCTCCTGTACAACCACGTGAAGGTGGCCGACTTCGGGCAGGTGAAGGACCTCCAGGGGCTGATGGCGGAGGTGACCGGCGGCATCACCCCGGTGTACGCCGCCCCCGAGACGTTCGACGGGGTCATCACCCGCTACTGCGACCAGTACAGCCTGGCCTGCGTGTACCAGGAGCTGTTGACCGGGGTGCGGCCGTTCGACGGCAGCAGCATGAGCCAGTTGCTCATGCAGCACCTGAACCTGCCGCCGAACCTGACCCCGAGCCCGCCGAACGACCGGCCCGCGCTCGCGCGCGCGCTGTCCAAGAAGCCCGAAGACCGGTGGCCCAACGTCGCCTCGCTGGTCCGCTCGCTCGCCGGCGCGCCGGCCCCCTCGGGCGTCTTCCCGAAGTACCCCGCGGCGGACAACGACACGCCCACGATGATCGGCCTGCCGCCCAACATCGCTCCGCCCGGCGCGGCGGCGGCGGCGCTAGTGTCGGTCGCGGACGACACCCCGTCGCGCGGCGGCGAGATCTACGGCCCGGTGTTCACCCCGGCCCCGCCGGAACTCGGCGGCGACGGCCCGCTCCAGCCCGCGATCGTCATCGGGCTGGGGAACGCCGGGCTGCGGGTGCTCCAGCGGCTCCGGTTCGAGCTGCACGAGCGGTACGGCCCGCCCGCGACCACGCCGGCGCTCCGCACGCTGTACATCGACACCGACCCGGACGGCCTGGAGGAGGCCGGGCGCGAGCGGTTCGGCGACCGGCTCGCCGCCCTCGGCAGCGACGAGGTGTTCCCCGCCCGGCTGAACCGGGCCGGCCACTACCTCAAGCCGCGGTTCAACGGCCGCTCGCTCACCGAAGGGTGGTTCGACCCGCAGCTCCTGTACAAGCTCCCCCGCAACCCGCTCACCCTCGGGGTGCGGCTGTTCGGCCGGCTCGCGTTCCTGGACCACTACCGCTTCATCATGGCGAAGGTGCAGGCCGAGATCGACGCCGCGGTGGCCCCCGACGCGCTGCTGCTCACGGAGGCGCGGACCGGGCTGAAGCGGCGCACCAACCGGCCCCGGGTGTACGTCGTCGCCGGCACCGGCGGCGGCACCGGCGGCGGCATGTTCCTCGACCTGGCGTACGCGGTGCGCAGCCGGCTGAAGCGCATGGGCTACGACCGCCCGGACGTGCGCGGGCTGATGGTGGTCCCGCCCGCGGACGCGACGCTCACTTCGCCGCAGGCGCTGGGCAACACCTACGCGGCCCTCACCGAGCTGAACCACTACAGCCGGCCCGACACGGTGTTCACCGCCCACTACGACGAGCGCAGCGGGTTCGTGAAAGAGACCGACGCGCCGTTCGCGCGGTGCTACCTGCTGCCCGGGCCGGCGGCCGGCCCCAGTTCCCCGCCGGGCTCGGGCGTCAGCCCGGTGGCGCGGCGCACCCCAACGAACATCCCGAACCCGGGCGCGCGCCCCCGGCCCGGCTCCGGGGCGGCGAACAAGCCGGGGTCGCGGGTGATCTCGCTCGCGGCCCAGCGCACCCCGGACCCGAGCGCCGCCCTGTCCGCGCTCCGGCCGTTCGGCGACGCGGCCGAGCGCATCCGGCTGGACCTGTTCGCCCAGGTGGGGCGGGCCGCGGACGAGGCCCGGGCCGCCGAAGAACACGACCGGGACGAGCGGCCCCGCGGGGTGACGGTCGGGGCGTTCGGCATCGCGACGTTCGACTGGCCCCGGGCCGAGGTGGTGTCCCGCACCGCCGCGACGGTGGGCCGGGCGCTGCTCAAGCGGTGGGCCGCCCCGGACCTCAAGCGGGTGCGCGAGCAGATGCCCGGCATCGCGGCCCAGCGGTGGACCCAGCTCGGGCTGGACCCCGACACGATACTCGGGCACCTTCAGTTCGCCGCCGAACAGGCGGCCGGCGGGAAGATCGACGAGCGGGCGGCCGCGGCCACCGAGCCGCTGGTCCCGCGCGGGTGGCTGAACCGGCTCCCGGAGCCCACCCAGGTGGGCGTCGCCCTCGACACCATCAACCGGCTGCTGGGACCGCCCGCCGCCGCGCTGAAGCGCCCGCTCACCGCGCTCGAGGAGGCGGTCGCCAAGGCCGCCGCGGACGCCGCCGCGTCGTTCGCCCTCGACCTCCGCACCCTCGCGCCCGTTCTGGTCGACGACGCCGAGTTCCGGCTGGCGGGCACGGAGGAGCTGTTCCGCCAGTTCCTCGCGACCACCGACCGGCTGATCGAGCGGTACACGCAACTGGCGGCCGAGCTGGACGCGAAGGCGGTGAGCGGGTTCGAGTGCCTGTCGCACTACGCCCACTACCAGCGGGGCATGTGGAAGCCGAGCGCCGCGGAGCTGACCGACGCGCTGCGCCTGTACCCGCGGGCGCGGTTCCAGGCGGTCACCTTCCGGCAGCTCGTCGGCGCCTACCAGACCGTCCGCGACACGCTGAGCGAGCAAGTCGCGGACGTGGCGGTGGCGCGGCAGCGGATGGCGGCCGCCGCGGCGAGCGTGCCGGAGGAGCCGCCGGAGCCGCCGGTGTCGCTGCGCCGGCTCATGCCCGCCGGGTGCGTCAGCCTCGGCGACGCCGTGGACCGGTTCCTGAAGGTGCTCACCGACGCGGACCTGGCGGAGATCGACCGCCGGGTGCAGGCGGTGCTGGAGCCGGAGACCGGCGGGCTGTTCCAGGTGTGCCTGAACTCGTCGGCGGGCGTCGAAGGGGTCATCGCGGTGGTGTTCGAGGAGACCCGGCTGCACCTCGACCGGCGGCTCGGCGAGGTGGGGCTGGCGGCGATGTTCGCCGAGCGGTTCCGCACCCCGCAGCAGGCCGAACGCGCGATCGAGCAGGCGTACCAGGAGGCCGAGCCGGCGTGGGTCGGCAACGGCCCGTGGGCCGGCTCGGAGGTGACCGTCCTCGCCTGCCCGGCCGGGGCGTCGGGCGAGGCCCTGCGCGAGCTGGCCCGGCGCGCGATCCCGGTGGCCGGGCTCCCGATCGCGGAGAGCCGCGACGACCTGACCATCTACCGCGAGTGGGCGTCGGTGCCGCTGGCGGCGCTGCCGCACCTGGGGCCGGCCGCGGCCGACGCGTACCGGACGATCCCGGAAGTCGCCCAGTGCAGCGCGCACGCCCGGCTCGACGTCACCGCCTGGCTCGACGTGGACGCGCCCTGAGTAAAGCCGCGAAGAAGATGAAGAGGATTGGCCGCAAAAAAGCACAAAGGGCACAAAAGAAAACCGAAGAGGAAGACAGAAGAGGATCGGCCACAAAAAAGCACAAAGGGCACAAAAGGGAACCAAGGACCAAAGCAGAGGAGTGAGTTCAACACATTTCTGCTGTCTTCGTCCTGGTTTTCTTTTGTGCCCTTTGTGCTTTTTTGTGGCCGATCCTCTTCTCTTCTTCGTGCCCAATCCGCTCTTACCCGAGGGTCACTTCGATGCCGCTCATGTCCTCGTGCGCCAGGCCCAGCGCGATCCGCGCGAACACCTCGTCGCGGGTCTTGTTCCGGGTCTCGTAGTCCTTGAGGAACCACCAGAACCGGTACTCCACGACCTTCACGCTCCCCTTCTGGGTGTACCGCAGCACCGTCACCCCGTTCTCGGCCGACACGTTCTTGCACTGCCCCACCGCCGCGCGGATCACGCCGATCACCTTGCCGGCGTCTTTGTCTGTGCTCACGGTCACCGCGAGGGTGTCGTAAGTCTCCGTGCCCTTCGACAGGTTCTCCAGCGCCGACTCCGTGACCTTCCGGTTCGGTACGCTGAACACCAGCCCGCTGGAGGTCTTGAGGGCGGTCGAGCGCCAGGTGATGTCGACCACCCGGGCGGCCTCGATGTCGCCGAGCCGGACCACGTCGCCGACCTGGAACCGGCGCTCGGCGAAGATGACGACCGACCCGAGCACGTCGGCGATCATCGGCCGGGCGGCGAGCGCCACCGCCAGCGCGCCGATCGCCAGCGCGATCACCAGCGCCGTCACGTCGTACCCCAGCACGCTGAGGGTGAGGGCAACCGCCGCCCCCCAGGTGGCGGCCCGCACCCCGCGGCGCAGCACCGCCAGCACCGGCGACGGGTTCCCCGCCGCGTCGGTACCGCCCCGCATGCCCCGGCGCAGGGTCAGCAGCACAACCGCCGGCAGGATCAGCGCGCCGAGTAGGATCAGCCCGACCTTGATGCCGGTGGCCCGCAGCCCGCGGAGCCGGGCGTCCTGGAGTTCGGCCCGGGCACGACCGATCTCGCCGCCGCCCGCCGGGAGCTTGCTCTGCTGGGCGAACTTCGCGGGCTCGGGCGCCGCGTTCCCGGTCAGGGCTTCCACCCGCCGCGCCGCCGCGGCGGCAACGGCGCTCAGCCGGGCGGCCTCGTTCTGGTAAGTGGCCGCTTCGGCGCGCAGCCCGTTGGGAGTAAGCTGCCCGCTGAGCCATTCGTCCCACCCGCGGGTCTCTGCGGTCGCGTTCGCGCGCCGCGCCAGAACCGCGCGCAGCTTCGCGGCGTCGGCGGCCTCGCGCGTCGTGAGGTCCACGAGCTGGTCGATGACCTCGCGCTGGCGCTTCAGGTTGTCGGCCCGCTCGTCGGCGTCGACCAGCTCGCGGTAGTACGCGGCGAGCAGCTCCGCCGCCCCCAGCGCGGGCTTCGAGCGGTCGAACGCCAGCGCCCAGTCCCACTCGCCGGCCTCGCGGGCGAGCCGCTCGGCGGCACGCTGGTCGAGCCGCTTCTGCTCCGCCTCGGTGCGGTCCTTGTACGCGAGCGCGAGGTCGGTCCCGAGCTTCTGGAGCTCGTTGAGCAGCGCGAGCCGCTCGGACACGCGGGCGTGGAGCTGCGCGGTGAGGTTCTTGACGTTGTCGGCGTCGGCGTCGGGCTTGCGGAGGGCGTCGCGTTCCTGGCGCAACTCGGCCAGGGCTTGTGCCGCCTCGTGGGCGTCGCTCTCCAGGGCGGCGCGGCCGACGCTCGTGCTCGCGTCCGGCGCTTTCGCAGGGTCCAGGTCGCCGGCCGCGACGCGGCGGCCGATTTCCGTCGAGATCAGCCCCAGGCGCGTCACCGCACGACGGGCGGCATCAAGGGTGGTGGCGTAAGCGACGGTCTTTTTCTCCAACTCGTCCAGCGCCGCCGCGAGCGCCTTCTCCTTGTCGGCCCGCTCGTCGGCGGTGCGAAGCCGGGCCGCCATGTATTGCTGTGCCGCCGTGAGCTTTTCCACCGCCTTCGGTAGTGGGGTGGTCGTGTCGAACGGAGCCGCACCGGCCGGCGGGAGCGGCTCCTTGACCCAAGCGACCACGGCCCGCGCGTCGCGGACCGCGGCGCGGTCCGCGTGGAAGTCGCGGGCGTCCCCGACGGCCGCAGCCGTCTTCTCGGCCAGCACCTGACGGAGCCCGGCGATCTCGTCCGCGAGCCGCTGCGGGTTCATCAGGCGAATCTGGCTCTCGTACTGCGCCGTCGCGGTTGCGTCGGTTTGGGCGCCTTTCAGAGCCTCGACTTTCGCTGCGGAGCCGGTCACCGCGGCTCGGGCGTCGGCAAGTTCCTTCTCCAGCGCGCCGAGATCGCTTTTGGCCTTTTCGGTAGCCGTTTTTGCTTCTTGTGTGCGCGTCTTGAGTTGAGCGGCCGCGGCGTCGAGCTGCTGCGGCGCGATCGCGTTGGGCAGGTCGCCCGCGCCCGCCTTTACGGCCGCCGTCGCCGTAGCCTTCAACCGGAAGAGGAGGTCGTCCGCGGCCTGTGCGACACGATCGAACTCAGCACCCGCGCCGCCGACCGCGAGCAAGGCCGAATGAACGGCCTCGAGCGCACGCACGCGGGCGGTGAGGTAATCGCCCCGGGCCTGTTCGGCCTTGATCGCCGCGTCGTCGGGCTGGAGCGAGAGCGGCCCGGGCGCCGGCGGCTTGAGGTCGGTGACCTGCTGGCGGGCCTTGGTCGCGTCTGCGACGCGAAGGGTGAGGCGCCCGTGGGCCACGTCCACCGCGCCCTTGTGCCCCACCCACTCCTGCGCGAGCCGCTCGGCGAGCGGTTTCAGTTCGTCGGCGGTGCGGCCCGTGAGCTGGTCCCCGAACGCCTTGCGCCCCTGCGCCGGGTCCGGTTTGGGAGGCGCGTTCTTCTGATCGTTCGATCGGCCCGCGCCGGCCGACAGGCAGACGGCGGCGATCAGGAGAGGAGCGGCGAGGCGAATCCGGGTGGGGAGCATGGTGTCTCGCGCGTGCGGTTCGGGTGCAACATCCGCGGCACGGTGAGTTTAGTTACTCGCCGGCGCCGCCGGAAGTGGCCGGGCGGTTGCGGTTGCGTGTTTCGCACCGGTTCGCTATGCGCCGAGCGAAATACGTTCCAGTTCGGTACGAACTCCGGCCCGAGGCGGTTTAAGGATGAGGCGAGTCCGCCGCTCCCTGTTCGCGTGCGCGGTTGCGGTTTCAGGAGCCGCGGCCGGGTGCAGCACTGCGGACACGTTCCTCGACCGCCCCGCCTCGACCGCCCGCGGGCAACTCCAGACGCGGCCCGGTACAACCGGCATCGCGTCACCGCCCAAATCGTTGAGCGCCGGTAAACCTCCCGCCGTGAATGCGGCGCCGCCGCTGGAGCCCGCGGACAGGCCGCTCCCGATCAACCTCGCCACGGCGCTCCGCCTGTCGAACGCGCGCCCGTTAGACGTGCAGATCGCCGGGCAGCAGGTGGCCGCGGCGGCGGCGGTGTACGACCGCGCCCGGGTGCTCTGGCTGCCGAACGTCTCGCTGGGCACCGACTACTTCGCGCACACCGGGCCGCAGCAGAACTTCGCCGGGGAGTTGGTGAAGTCGAACCGGAACACGTTCATGGCCGGGTTCGGGCCGAACGTGGTGTTCTCGTTCTCGGACGCCGTGTACGCGCCCCTCGCCGCGCGCCAGGAGCTGCGCCTGCGGCAGGCCCAGCAGCAGAGCGCCGCCAACGATTCTACGCTCGCCGCGGCCGAGGCGTACTTCGGGATCCAGCAGGCGCGGGGCGACCTGGCCGGCGCGCTGGCCGCCGAGGCCCGCGCAGAGGAACTGGCCCGCAAGACCACGGAACTCACGAAGGGGCTCGCGCCGCCCGCCGAGGAGCACCGGGCGCGTGCGGAACTCGGGCGCCGCAAGATCGCGGTGGCCGCGGCGCGCGAGCGCTGGCGGACCGCCAGCGCCGAACTCGCCCGCGTCCTGCGACTGGACGCCGCGGCGGTGGTCGAGCCGGCGGAGCCTGCGTTCCTGCCGGTCACGGTGATCGACCCGACCGTCGCCGTCGACGACCTGATCCCCCTCGCCCTCTCCACCCGTCCCGAACTGGCGGGCAACCAGGCGCTCGTTCAGGCGACGCTGGCGCGGCTGAAACAAGAGAAGATCCGCCCGCTGGTGCCGAGCCTCGCCGTTCGGAGCGTGTCCACCAACCCCAGCGGCTCGCTGGGCTACGGGACGTTCGGCGGCGGGCGCTCCGGGGACCTGAAGAACTTCGACGGCCGGTTCGACATCGACGTTCAGCTCCTGTGGGAGTTCTCGGCGCTGGGGCTCGGGAACCGGGCGCGGGTCCACGAGCGGCGGGCGGAGCACGAACTGGCGACGCTCGAGCTGTTCCGCACGCAGGACCGCATCGCGGCGGAGGTGGCGACGGCGTTCGCCCAGGTGCGTGCGGCGGCCCTGCGCCTGAACGCGGCCGAGCCGGCGCTCCGGGAGGCGATCGAACTCGTGCAAAAGAGCACGGAGGGGCTGGGCCAGACGCGACGGGTCGGGGACGCGCTCACGCTCGTGGTCCGCCCGCAGGAGGCGGTGGCGGCGGTGCAAGCGTTCGCGCAGGCCAGCACCGACTTCTTCGCCGCCGTGGCCGACTACAACCGCGCCCAGTTCCGGCTGTACCGGGCGCTCGGGCACCCGGCCCAGTGCCTCGCCGGAGCGGTGACCCCAGCCGCGGCCGCAACGACCGAGCCGCCGGGCGAGGGGCAGCCGCGGATGAATGCCCCCGCGCAACCGGAGCCGCTCCCGGTCGTTCCAAGTGTGAGGGCCGAGCCGCCGGTCTCGGTCGTCGCCCCGCCTGCGGCGCCGGAACTCAAGGTGCCCCTACCGGACGTGGCGCCTCCGTTGCTCTCGCCAAAACCGGCGGTGCCGCTGCCCGTGCAGGAGTGGGTTTCGGTGCCGGGGGCTCCTTTGCCGCCCGAAAATCGTTCCCCGGTGGTGATCGAGGAGGCGCGCGAGGTTGTACCGAAAGTGCCGGACGGGAAATAAGCGATATTTTCCGATGGCCGATTCGATGTTGATTTCATAGCGGCTTTTTGGCATGCTGAAATCCGGGCACTGAGCCCGTGTCGAAATGTCGGAACCGAACGGAGGATTCGACGGTCATGTGGAACCCACCCCCTGAGCACCCGCTGCGGCGGCTGTTTGCGGGGCTCGCCGAACACGCCTTCTTCTCCCATCTCGGCGTGGCCGACCCGCCCCTGACTGATTACCTCTCCTCGCTGCTCACCCGGTTCATTCACAACGACGCCGTGTTCCGACTGCGCGGCGACGGCGGTCAACCGCTCACCGAGCTGACCGACATGGTGGTCGAAGCCGCGCGCCTCCCGGCGGGCGGGCGCACCCAGTGCGACTACTACCGCCACATCGGGGACTTCGCGCTGTTCTGGACCGGGGTGTACCCGGAGGCCGTCGAGCGGATGCGGGCGCGGGCGTGCAAGGACGCGTTCGTGAACTACACCGCCCAGGGCAAGCGCGGGTACATGCTCACCAGCCGGCTCGAAGAGGAGCGGCACCACGACGAAGAGGCCGGGCTGTTCCGCCGGCTGAGCGACCAGTTCGAGGTGTGCGCGCTGGGGCTGCGGAAGGTGCGCGAGGAGTGGGAAGAGATGCGGTCCGCGCCGCCAGGTGGCGGGGTGATCGGGTGACCGGCGCGAACGGCCCGCACGCCGAAACGTGCGGGCCGTTGTGCTGCGTCGGGTTGCGTCTACTTCTCGACCCGGTTCGCGGAAGGCTCACGGCACCGCCGGGCTGAATTCACCGGCGCCCGGTGCGGAACCACGACCTACGGGGTTGTACCAGCCCGCACCGGGCGCCGGTGAATTCAGCCCGAAAGCGGTGCTGGAACAGCCTTCCCCGAGTTGTGTGCGAAGCCATTCGCTCGGCCGACGCAACATCGGCCTGCTGCAAGGCAGCGAGCTAAACGCGAACCCGATGCACGCACTTTAACCGCACCCCGCGCGGGCCGCAAGCGGCTACTTCTTCGCCGGCGCGGGCTTCAGGTACTTGGGCAATTCAGACGGGTCCAGATCGACCTTCGCGCCCTCCTTGGGCACGTCCACGCCCGCGGCCCAGAGGATGCCGTTCACCAGCAACCGCCGGTAGCCCTCCTCCGCGAAGCTGGCGTGCAGGTGCGCCCCAGTAAACGTGAACGCCCGCCCGCCCTCGGGCCGCTCGTAGGTCCACGCGACCACGTCCTGCCCGCCGGTAGGTTTGGCGGTCGTCTTCGGGTTCCACGTCCGCAGGACCGGCGTCACGCCCTTCATGCCGGCAACGAACGTGTTCTTGAACAAATAGCCGTCGTCGATCTTGAACGGCTTCACCCCGTTGCACACCGGGTGTTCCGGGAACCTGTCGAACGTCGTGACCCAGTGGGCGCGCTCGCCGGCACCCTTCTCCCACGCGCCGCCGCTCCACTCCCGCGCCTTGGCGCCGAAGTCCTTTGGGTAATCGGCCGTCTGGTGGAACTGCACGAGCCCGGCCTTCGCGTCCATCAGCTTTTGCACCTGCGCGAGCCGCTCGCCCTTGAGCGCCTGGTGCTTCTCGGCCCCGTCGAACAGGAACACGACCGCCTTGGCGTTGTCGAGCGTGTCGGCCTTCTTGGGCCAGTCGAGCGCGAGCACGGGCGCGACGTTCGGGGTCTGCTTCAGCAGGTCCGCAAGAACCGCGCAGTTCGCGACGTAGTCGTGTTCGCCGGCCTTGTAGTAGTTCGAGCCGGCGATCAGGACGATCTTCGTCGCTTTCGGGTCGGCGGGCGGCTCGATCGGCGGGGCGTTTTTGGGCGGGTCGGCGGCCGCCGCGAGTGCGGGCATGATGAGCGCGGCGGCGAGGAGAGTGGCGTAGCGCATGAGTGGGGTTCCGAGAGGTGAAACCGCCCGAGCGTAACACACGCACCGCAGAAACGAAACCGGGAAGGCGATCGCCTTCCCGGTTCGCGTGTCGGCCGTCGTTTACTTCTGAACCTGTGGTGCGGAGCGCTCACGGCACCGCCGGCGGCCCCCGCCGGTGGGGCCGTGCAGAACCACGAGCGGCGGGGTTCTTCCAGGCTGCACGGCCCCACCGGCGGGGGCCGCCGATAGCGGTGCTGGAACAGCGCTCCCCGCGCGGGGTGTGAAGGCAGAAGCTCGGACGACGCAACATCGTCCTGTCGCAGAGCGACGAGCTAAACCGACGGACCGACAAGCTTCGTTCGGAGTTTCTGGTTGTGCGGTGAGCGCACATCTCGCGCAGGGCGGGAGACTTTACGCTTTCAGTTCGACCGGGCGGCGCCAGCGGCGGAAGTCACGGATGCCGGCGTAGATGCCGTAGCTCATCATTCCGAGCACGAACACCGCGACGGCCGCGAAGATGGCGTGCTCGGTCATCCCGTCCGGGTAGTCGCGGCCGTTGATCTCGACTTTGAAGAAGGCCTCCGCGTGGTGCGCGAACAGGCTCAGCATGGTTCACTCCGTGCGTGGGGTGCGTGGCAACGGGATCAGTTTCGGCGGCCGGAAGGCCGGTGTCAACGCCGCGGGGGCAATTCGAGCGGCCGGGGCCGAAAAGCTCGCTTCTCATACCGTCCCGGGTGCGCGCCCTTTCAGCCCGCGGGATAAAATGGGTGCCGGGCCGTGACAGCCGTTCGAGGGGCGCGATGAACCAGTTCCTGTTCGCCCGGTCCTCGTGGCCGTTCGTGGTGCTCGGCGGGTTGCTCGCGGCGGCCTGCCTCGCGAGCACTTGGTACATCAACCGGCTCCAGAGCGACCTGGCGCGGGCGGTGCGGCACGACGCGGCGCGGATGGAAGCGGCGGACGAACTCCAGGTGCAACTGCGGCACCTCCGGTTCCACTCCGTTGTGTGCGCCGCCGACCCGACGGGCGCGCGGCGCGAGGTCGTCCGGCACGACACCGCACAGGCGGACGCCGCGCTCGCTGCCATCCGCGCCGACATCACCGCGGAGGACGCGGAGCTGCTCGCGGTCATTGAGTCCGACTACGCGACGTACAAGCAGCAGCTCGGCTCCGGCGGGTCACCGGAGCCGATCACAAACCTGACCGAACTGGTCCGGTGGTCGGACGCGCACCCGATGCGCGGTCTGCTTCAGCCGTGCCGCGAACTGTCCGACCGGCAGCGCGCCCGAATGGACGCCGGACTGGCCCGGAGCGAGACCGACACCGCGTGGGCCGGGCGGGTGCTGCTGGCGCTCGGCTCCGCGGGGGCGTTCGGCGGGCTCGTGACCGGGTACGCGACCGCCCGCGGGCAGCGGCGGCGGGCCGCGCAACTGTCGGTCCGGGTGCGTGCGGTTCAGTCACAACTCGACCAGGAGGTCGGCGCGCTGTCCGTGGACCCGCCGCCCGCCGACCTGGGCGAACAGTTCGACCGCGTGGTGGAGCGGGTGACGGAGGTGTGCCGGCGGTTACAGGACCAGGAGCGCGACCTGCTGCGGGCGGAGCAACTGGCCGCGGTGGGGCGGCTCGCGGCCGGCGTCGCTCACGAGGTGCGGAACCCGCTCACCGGGATCAAGCTCCTTGTGGAGGGGGCACTGCGGTCCGAGAGCCCGGCGTCACTCACGTCCGAAGACCTGGACCTGATCCGCCAGGAAATCGTGCGCATGGAGCGCACGGTGCAGGGGCTGCTCGACTTCGCCCGCACCCCGCCGCTGGAGTGCCGACCGCACGACCTCCGCGTGCTGGTGTCCGAGGCGGTGAACCGCGCCCGCGCCCGGGCGGAGCGCAAGCCCGTGGCCGTGAAGGTCGAACTGGCGGCCGCCCCACTGCCGGTCTCCGCGGACCGCGACCAGATGCTTTCGCTGCTCACGAATTTGCTATTTAATGCCGTTGACGCGACGCCCACGGGCGGAAACGTTTCGGTGCGCGTCGAAGGCACGCCGGACGGCCCCCCGACCGTAACCGTGAACGATTCCGGTCCGGGAATCGCTCCGGAGGCGATGGGGAAGCTGTTCACCCCGTTCGCGACCACGAAACCGACCGGGACCGGGCTCGGGCTGACCGTCGCCCGCCGCATCGCCCGCGACCACGGCGGCACGCTCACCGCCACCAACCGCCCCGAGGGCGGCGCCGCGTTCACACTCACGCTCCCGAGGGGAAGGGGAGGGTGAGAGGCGTATGCGCCCGCGGTTGTACTCCTCACCTCCGCTCCCCACGCGCGCTGAATGCCATGCCAAAGCTCCTGGTCATCGACGACGAGCCGATCATCTGCCACTCGTTCCGCCGGGCCTTCTCGGGGCCGGACGTGGAGGTGCTCACCGCCGGGAGTGTTGCGGAGGGGTGGGCGGCCGTCGGACGCGACCGGCCGGACGTCATCGTTACCGACCTGCAACTCCCCGACGGCACCGGGCTCGATTTGTTCGAGAAGGTGCGCGCCGCCGACCCGCGGCGCCCGGTGGTGGTCATCACCGCCTACGGCACGATGGAAACCACCATCGAGGCCATGAAGCGCGGGGCGTTCGATTACCTCACCAAGCCGGTCGACCTAGCGCAGATGAGCGCCGTTTTGGGGCGGGCGTTCGAGGCCGCGCGGCTGATGCGCGAGCCGGCGGCGCTGCCCACCGACCCGGGCGAGGACCGGATCATCGGGCGCTCGCCGGTGATGCAGGAGATGTGCAAACTGATCGGCCGCATCGCGCCGCAGGACGCGAGCGTGCTCATTCTGGGCGAGAGCGGCACCGGCAAGGAACTGGTGGCGCGGGCGATCTACTCGCACTCGAAGCGGGCCGACCGGCCGTTCCTGGCGATCAACTGCGCGGCCATCCCCGACACGCTCGTGGAGAGCGAGCTGTTCGGCCACGAGCAGGGGGCGTTCACCGGCGCCGAACGGCAGCGGGTCGGGAAGTTCGAGCAGTGCGGCGACGGCACGCTGTTGCTCGACGAGATCGGCGACATGCCGCTGGCGGCGCAGGCGAAGATGCTGCGCCTGCTCCAGGACCAGACGTTCGAGCGGGTCGGGGGGAGCCAGGCCATCGCGACCCGGGTGCGCGTGCTGGCGGCGACCAACCAGCACCCCGAAAAGCTGATCGCCGAGGGGAAGTTCCGGCACGACCTGTACTACCGGCTGAAGGTGGTGACGATCCACGTGCCGGCCCTGCGCGACCGGCGCGAGGACATCCCGGAACTGGCGCACCACTTCCTGTTCCGCTACGCGCGGGAGGCGAACCGCGACGTCCGCGGGTTCGTGCCGGAGGCGCTCGACCTGCTCCAGCGGGCCGACTGGCCGGGGAACGTGCGCCAGTTACAGAACTGCGTCCGTGCCGCGGTGTATCAGACCGTCGGGCACGTCCTCGCGCCGGCCGATCTTCCCGGGTTGGTCGCTCCGGGCGCGACGCCTGCGGGAGTACCAACCGCGGCGGGCGCCGCACCGTTCGACCTCGGTGGCACCATCGAAGCGATGCTCCAGGACGGCGCCGGGGACGTTCACGCCCGGGTGACATCGCTGGTCGAGCGCGAGCTGCTGACCCGGGCGCTGCGGCGCACGCACGGGCACCAGGCGCAGGCGAGCGATCTGCTCGGGATTAACCGCACGACACTTCGCACGAAGCTCCGCGAGTTGGGCATCACGCTCGACAAGGTCGTTGCCGACGCACCCGCGGAATGAACGCTGCGGAGCGCCGCCGGGACGGTCACGCTCCGCAGAGAAAACACGCGAGCCGCTTCGCGGGCGGGCTCGCGCCAGGATCGGCGATTCGCAATAGAACTCGCCGAGCAAAGGCGGTCGGGACGGGCCGCGGTCCCGGGAACGCACGGGTATGTTTCATGCGGCGAAATATTCTCCGCCGCGGTGAAGCTCTCGTCGTCGATTCGTTCTCGCTCGCACCTATCGCGCACTAATCTTCAGTGATTTCGACCTTTCGACCTCACGGCACGTCTGTTGCTGTGCGCCTCACCCTTTAAATACTCGCACGTCACCGGAAGCGGATACTGCCATGAGTTCACACCCCTCGTCGTTGTTTCGCCGCTCGCGCCTCGTGCTGCTCGCGCTCGCCGCGGCGGGAGGTGGGGCCGGCGTCTGGTTCGCCACCCGCGCCAAGCCGCTGTCGGCCGGTGAGGGACCGACCGCGGGCGTCACGAAGCCCGCGGTGAGCGTCGAGGTGATCCACCCCCGCGCCGGCGGAATCGATCGCGTGTGCGTGCAGCCCGGCACCGTCGAGCCGTTCCAGTCGGCCGATTTGTACTCCAAGGTGTCGGGGTTCCTCGCGGAACAAACGGTCAACATCGGCAGCCGGGTCCAGAAGGGCGACGTGCTCGCCCGGATCGCGGTGCCCGAGCAGGAGAAGCAGGTGGAGCGCGACCGCGCCCGGCTCAACGCCGCCGAGGCGAAGGTGCGGCAGGTGGAAGCGCACGTCCTGGCGGCCGAGTCGGAAGCCAAGTCGGCCGACGCGTCGGTGGCGCTGGCGAAGGCGATGGTCCGCGCGAAGGGCTCGTACCGGCAGTACCGCGAGAAGCAGCTCACGCGGTACAAGGACCTCGCCAAGCAACAGGCCATCGAGCCGCGCGTGGTGGACGAGCAAGAAGACTTCTTCCTCTCCGCCCAGGAAGCCGAGAACGAGGCGAAGGAGTCGGTCAACGCCGCGACCGAGCGCGCCGCGACCGCCCGCGCCAAGATCACGCAGGCCAAGGCCGACCTGGAACAGGCGAAGGCCGAGGTCGGTGTGGCCCAGGCGGAACTGGGGCGCGCCGAGGTGCTCCTCAATTATACCGCGATCCGGTCGCCGTACACCGGCGTCGTCACCCGGCGCTCGTTCCAGGTCGGCGACTTCATCCGGTCCGCGGACCAGGGGGGGGCGGTCCCGCTCCTGTCGGTCGAGCGCACCGACCTCATGACGGTCGTCGTGCAAGTGCCCGACCGCGACGTGCCGCTGGTCAACACCGGGGACCCCGCAGTGCTGGTGATCGACGCCCTCGGCGGGCAAGTGTTCGACACCCGCGGGGTGTCGCGGTGCGCCGAGTCCGAGGACACGGCGACCCGCACCATGCGCACGGAGATCGACGTGCCGAACCCGGACGGGCGGTTGCGCCGCGGGATGTACGGCCGGGTCACGCTGAAGCTCCAAACCGGGGCCGCGGACGCGGTCCGCGTCCCGACCGCGGCGGTGGTGAGCCGCTCCGGCACGAACCACGGCGCTGTGCGCGTCGTCCGCGGCGACCACGTCGCCACGCTGCCGGTGACCCTGGGCGCGGACAACGGCGTGGAGATCGAGGTCGCGGCCGGTCTGTCCGCCGCGGACCAGGTCGTGCTCCGCGCGAGTGGCGCGGTCGAGGACGGCACCGCGGTCGCGGTCGCGGGGGCCGCCGGCCCGGCCGGCGGGCACTGACCGCCCGCCAAGTTCGCGCTCGTTGACGCGCACGCGGCGGGCTCAGGCCCGCCGCTCGCCTCGCCCCGCTCGCACCAATCGCCCCACACGGACCCGATGAACCCACTGATCCGGTTCTCGCTCGGCAACCCGCGCGCGATCACCGTGCTGATGCTCACCATCGCCATCGGCGGCGGGGCGGCGCTCGGCAGCATCCCGGCCGACATCCTCCCGGTGTACAAGGCCCCCGCGGTGCAGGTGCTCACGTTCTACGGCGGCATGTCGGCCACCAACGTCGAGTCCGGCATCACCGCCCGCACCGAGCGGTGGGTCGGGCAGGCGGCCGGCACCCGGCGCCAGGAGTCGCGGTCCATCGTCGGCGCCAGCATCATCCGCAACTACTACTCCGACGACACCGACCCGAGCGCGGCCCTCACGCAGGTGAACTCGCTCTCGACGGCCGCCATCCCGAACCTGCCGCCCGGCACCCTGCCGCCCGTCGTGCTGCCCTACGACCCGACCTCGTCCACCCCGGTCGCGATCGTCGCGCTCAACAGCAAGACGCAGGGCGAGTCGGTGCTGTTCGACACGGCCCGGTACCAGGTGCGGAGCATGATCATGTCCGCGCCGGGCGCGAACGCGCCGGTGGTGTACGGCGGGAAGGTGCGCACCGTGCTGGCGTACCTGGACCGGCAGGCGATCCAGGCCCGCGGGCTCTCGCCGCTGGACGTGATGGACGCCCTCGACCGCTCGAACGTGTTCCTCTCCACCGGCGGCGCGAAGTTCGGCGGCGTGGACTACGCGCTCGACTCGAACTCCATGTACGACCTCATCGACCGCATGGGCGACGTGCCCATCCGGGCCGGGCGGGACGGGCAGATGGTGTTCCTGCGCGACGTGGCCCAGCCGCGCGACAGCAACATCATCCAGACCAACATCGTCCGCGTGGACGGGCGCCGGCAGGTGTACATTCCGGTGTACCGGCAGCAGGGGGCGAGCACCCTCGGCGTGGTCAACAACCTGCGCGGCGACCTGCCGGAGATGAAGGACCGGCTCACGACGCCCGACGTGGACCTGAAGCTGGTGATGGACCAGTCGGTGTACGTTCAGAGCGCCATTCACAGCCTCGCCGAAGAGGGCGTGCTCGGGGCCGTCCTGTGCTCGCTCGTCATCCTCCTGTTTCTGGGCGAGTGGCGCATGACCGTCATCGCCGTGCTCACGGTGCCGGTGGCGGTGCTGGGGGCGGTGGCGTGCCTGTTCGGGGCGACGCAAACCATCAACGTGATGACGCTCGCCGGCCTCGCGCTCGCCATCGGGCCGCTGGTGGACAACGCCATTGTGGTGCTGGAGAACACGCACCGGCACCTCGGGCTGGGGGCCAGGCCGAGGGAAGCGGCGTTCTTCGGCGCCAGCGAGGTGGCGCTGCCGGCGCTCGCGGCCACGCTCTGCACCCTGCTCGTGCTGCTCCCGCTGGCCCTGATCCCGGGCCTCGGGCCGTTCCTGTTCAAACCGATGTTCCTGGCGGTCGCGTTCGCGATGGTGGTCGCGTACCTGGTGTCCATGACCTTCGTCCCGACCCGCTGCGCGGCGTGGATGCGGCACCACCCGCACCCCGGCCCGGTCGAAACGCACGAGACCGACTACCAGCACAAGAACGAGCACGAGACGCCGCCCGCCCGCGGTCCATGGGGGCTCCTGTTCGAGAAATGGGAATCGTTCCTTGATGGCGTTTTCAAAGGGTACGCCACGCTCCTGACGGCGGTGCTCCAGGCGCGCGTGCTCGTCATCGGCGGCGCGTTCGCACTTTTGGCCGCAGTCGTGGTCCTGATCGGCCCGCACCTGCGCCAGGAGTTCTTCCCCGAGGTGGACGCGGGGTCGTTCGAGGTGTACGTCCGCGCCGGCTCCGGCACCCGCATCGAGGTGACCGAGGGCTACGTCGAGGCCGTCGAGAAGTACGTGAAGCAGGTCACCGGCAACGACCTCGAACTGGTCATCAGCGAACTGGGCCTCACGGCCGACTGGTCCGCGGCGTTCACCCCCAACAGCGGGCCGATGGACGCGGTCGTGAAGGTGCAGCTCAAGCCCGACCGGGTGAAGTCGGCGCAGCAGTGCGTGGCGGCGCTGCGGGGCGGGTTCGCGACCGACCCGGAGTTCGAGCGGTTGCTGCAAGAAACCTATACGCGCAAGACGGCGGCGCAGGAACTGCCGGACGGGGTGGCGCCGTTCTCGCGGGTGAACCTGGAGTTCGCGTTCGACTCGGGCGGGCTGATCCGGTCCGCGATGAACGAAGGGAAGTCCACCCCGCTGAACGTGAAGGTGACCGGCAAGAACCTGGAAAAGAACCGCCGGGTGGCGGAGAAGATCCTGGCCGAGGTGCGCGCCGTGGACGGCGTCGTGGACGCGCGGATCGTGCAGCGGCTCAACTACCCCGGGTACGTGATCGAGGTGGACCGCACCAAGGCCGCGTCGCTCGGGCTGAACCAGTCGGAGGTGATGAAGAACGTGGTCGCCGCGTTCAACTCCAGCGTGCAGTTCAACAAGAAGAACTTCTGGTTCGACCCGGTGAGCCACAACCAGTACTACGTCGGCGTGCAGTACCCCGAGGGCGACGTGACCTCGCTGGAAACGCTGCTCGACATCCCCATCACCAGCCCGACGCAGAAGAAGTCGGTGAGCCTGCGCACGATCGCGACGATCCGCCCCACCCGGTCGCCGTCGGAGATCGTTCACACGAACCTACAGCCGACGATCGACCTGACGATGGGCGTCGCGGGCCGCGACCTCGGGCACGTCGCGGAGGACGTAAACAAGGTGGTGGCGAAGTTCGGTAAAGAGCGAAAAGCGGGCGGGTGGACCCCGTTCGACCCGGACGAGCAAGAGCCGAAGCCGATGGAGGGCGCGAAGGTAACGCTCTCCGGCGAGTACGAGAAGATGCAGACCACGTTCAAGTACCAAGCGATGGGGATGGCCGCCGCGGTGGTGCTGATCTACTTCCTGCTGGTCGCGCTGTTCCGGTCCTACGTCATCCCGGTGGTGGTGCTGTCCGCCGTGCCGGTCGGGGTGATCGGGGTGGTGCTGGTGCTGTTCGTGACCGGCACCGCCCTGAACATCCAGTCGCTGCTGGGGGTGATCTTCATGGTGGGCATCGTGGTGTCGAACACGGTGCTGCTGACCGACTTCGCGATCAACCTGCAAAAGGCCGAAGGGCTGACCGCGAACGAGGCGATCAAGCGGGCCGGGGCGATCCGGGTGCGCCCGGTGGTGATGACCGCGATGGCGACGTTCTTCGCGCTGATCCCGATGGCGCTCGGTCTGGCGAAAGGGAGCGAGGCGAACGTGCCGCTGGGCCGGGCGGTGCTCGGAGGGCTGGTGGCGGGGCTGTTCACGACGCTGTTCGTGGTGCCGTGCGTGTACTCGCTGCTCGTGCCCGATCGGCCCGGTGACAGTGGTGATGAGGAGCCGACCGCGGCGTAAGAGCCGCTCCCCGCCCGTTTTAAGGGGCGGGGAGCGGCTCTTACGCCCGCTACGCGATCTTCTGCTCCGGCGCCGTCGCTTCCGGTGACGCCGGGGGCTTCGGCTCCGCGGTTGCGGGCGTTTCGTCCTTCGGCTCTGGCAGCATGAACGATGCGATCAGCGCGACAGCGTACACCGCAGCCCCGATAATGGCGGCCGCGGTCGCCACCCGCAGCGGGTTCTTCTCCGGACCCTCGCCCTGGAGGAACAGCGTCGACAGGAACTCCGTGTTCAGTGTCGCGGCCATCGTGCCGAACATGCGCCCGCCCACGTTGGTGGCGAACGCGCTACCGGTGCCGCGCAGGTGCAGCGGGAACACCTTCGGCAGGTACTCGCTGACGTAGCTGAACTGCGCCACCGTCATCAGCCCGCAGAAGAACACCGCGATCGAGAACAGCACGAAGTTGCCCTGGTACAGCACCAAGTAGGTGAGCGGGAACAGGACGAGCCCCGGGAGCAGGAACGAGCGGATCAGCATCCGGCTCGAAACGTACACCACCAGCACCGCGAACAGGATGCGGCCCAGGAGCCCGCCGACCTCTTGCCACCGCTGCATCTCCCCGCGCTTCTCGTTGATCACGGTCGGCACGGCCGATTTCGCCGCGGCCAGTTTCGCGTTGGCCGCCGCGTGCTCGGGCGTGTCGGCCTTCGTGCCCTTGAGTTCGGCGGTCGCGGCCTTCACGCGGTCCGGGGTTTCTTTCCGCACCTCGTTCACCGCGGGCAGCCCGGCGGCCATCACGAGCGGTCCCAACTGCAGCGCGCCGAACGCCGCCGCGTACCCGCACGCCGACAGCACCGTGGTCACGATCGTGGTGCGCCGCAGTTCCGGCGAGAACAGCTCACCGAGGCTCGGGCGCTTCAGCGTGCCGGCCGCCTTGCGGGCCTTCCACACCCGGCTCTCGGGGACGAACGGCATGAACAACAGGATCAGCGCGCCGGGCACCAGACCCGTGAGCAGCGTGTACCGCCACGCGGCCGGCGCGATGCCGACCTTGTTGAGCCACGGCAGCCCCTCCGGGTGCGCTTTCAGGTCCGCGACGATCTCGTTGAACACCTCCGTCACGAGGATGCCGCCGAGCGACGCGAACGCGAGCGTCCACCCGATCGCGCGCTCGCGCTGGCGCTTGTCCTCGAACAGCTCCGCGAGCCACGCCACCGCCGCAACCGCCTCCACGCACACGCCGATGAACGTGGTGCAGCGGAACAGCACCAGGTGCCACAGTTCGGTACTGTAGGCCGCGGCGACCGGCGACAGCGAGTACACGAGGATGCTGCCGACCATCACCGTTTTGCGCCCGAACCGGTCCACCATGAACCCGCCGAGCAGCCCGAACACCCCGCCCGCCAGGGCCGCGATCCAGAGCATCCGGCCGCCCCACTGGCGCACCGCGTCGGACGTCTGTTCGACGTGCAGCAGCTCGGCCACCGCCTGCGCCCCGATCACGGGGAACATGAGCAGCTCGTAAGTATCGAACAGGAACCCGATGGCGGCGACGATCAGCACGAGCCAGCGGACGAGCGGGGACATTCCGGCGGCGCCGGGAGCGGGTAACGACACGGACAACTCCTTGGGGAGCGGGGGCGGTGGCCCCCGTGGCAGCGCGCATGCGGTGCGGTGGCGCGGGGCGGGCGGGACAGGGTTGAGCGTAGGCTGACGGCCGCGGGGCGGCAACGCGGCGCGGTTGCCTCTTGCGTTCGCCCGCGCGCGGCGTAACCATGTCACCGTCCCGCCATCGATTACCCGCCGGGACGTTCCCCCTTACAGTTTGGAGCACGTGACGATGCGCCTCCCGAACCTCTCCCGCGCCAGCGCCCTGGTCGCGGCGGCCCTCTTCGTCGCGCCCGCCGTCCGGGCCGACGACACCTCCGAGTTCCTCAACCCGGACAACTGGGAGGGCCGCGCCGACATCTGGAAGATCGACGCCAGGGCCAAGAGCGTGACCGGCGAGACCAAAGAGGACCCCAAGTACAACACGTTCCTCTGCTCCAAGGCGAAGTACGGCGACTTCGAGCTGACGTGCAAGGTGCGGCTGGTGAACGCGGTCGGCAACAGCGGTTTCCAGGTCCGCAGCGAGCGGTTCGACAAGGAGGGGGACAAGCAGTCGTTCCGCGTCCGCGGGCCGCAGGTGGACATCGGCAAGGGGTACTTCGGCGGGCTGTACGGCGAGGGCGTCGGCGGGTACCTGCTGAAGCCGAAGAAGGACGCGGCCAAGCCGGCCGAGGTGAACGACTACAAGATCGTGGTGAAAGGCAACCACGTCACCGTGACGCTCAACGGCGAGGTCACCGTCGACGAGGAGTTCCCGGACAACAAGGGCAAGAACCCGGCCCCGAAGGACGGGATCATCGCGTTCCAGGCGCACGCCGGGCCGCCGATGAAGGTCGAGTTCACGGACATCAAGTTCACGAAGCTGAAGTGACCCGGCGCGACCGCGCGGGCGCAAGGGCACGACCTGACGAACGGGCCGTGCCCGGTCCGCGGCGGCTTGATTCGGTGTGACTCGGAATCAATGTTGAAGTGACCGCTTCACAGAACGTGAGCGGGCTCGCGTGAGATGGGCGAAAGGTGCTCAGCCGGTGCCGTCGGTCTCGTCCGGTTGGCCGCCGTTCGTCACCGCCGGGGCCTTGGCCCCGTGGATCGCGTCGTACACTTCCTGCCGGTGAACCGGCACGTCCTTCGGGGCCGCGATGCCGAGCCGCACCTTGTCCCCGCGGATCTCTACCACCGTGATGACGATGTCGTTGTTGATGACAATCGACTCGTTTTTTTTCCTGGACAGCACGAGCATTGGTGTTTATCTTTCCGTGGGTGAAAACCGATCGGTGCGAGGCACCGAACCCTATTCCCAGGCCCTTCAACGGCCAACCACCACGCCAGACGGGCGTGTGAGGCCGTGAACTAAACACCTCGCGGGCGAACGATAAAACGCGGAAGCGGTGGAAAAAGGCGTCAGAATTGCGCGGGCCGTCGGCGCACATTCTGTTACGCTTCCACTGTAAAAGCGGGTAAGATGCGCCGTCAAGGAGCAATGTGTCCGTTTGTGACACATTTTTCACTTTTTTAGCTCACGAGAAGTGCGTCCGACGACTGGCTGCGAGCTTCGGGAACTCGCGAATGTGTCATTTCACGTGATGTGTGTGACTATCTGGTGCCGCTCCAGTTGTCCGCGCCCATTAAGGTCCCATCCGCCTGCTGACACAGGCGGTTCGACCATGACTTGTCGAACCGCCTGTGTCAGCAGGCGGGTGGCGTGGGCAGTCAACTAACCTGAAGCGACGGAACCTCACGGCCCGCCGGCCGGGCCTACGCTCTCCGGCGGGACCGGCGGTAGCGCGCGGTAGTAGTCGGCAACCGACCGCACCGTCGGGTGCATGTCCGCGTCCGCAACCCGGCCGACCCAGATCGGCATCGGCAGCTTCCGCCCGCGCGCCAGTTCGACCATCACCCGCGCCGCGCCGGCACGCACCGCGGGCTCCGGGTCGCGGCTCAGCCGGTCGAGCCACTGCTCCGGGTCGGCAACGTCGTGGTCGTAACGCAGGTCCAAAAGCAGTTTCAGCCGCTCGGTGGCGTCCGGGTGCGTGAGCCGCCGGCCGAGCGTGATCTCCACGTCCGTGCGGTCGCGGGTGACCAGCGCGTCGTGACACACCCGGCGCACGCCCGGGTCCGGGTCGTGGAGCCACTTGAACAGTTCGTCGTCGCGCAGCACCTCCTCGCCGTCCGCCGAGCCGGCGACCGCGAACAGGCTCGCGCTCCGCACCGCCGGCTCCGGAGACGTGAGCAGCGGCACCACCTCGGCCCGCAGCCGGATCTCGGGGTGGATCGCGATCTTGACCGCCGCCAGTTGCACGTCCGGTTCCGGCGCCTTCAGGCACTCCGCGATGATCGCCCGGCACCGGTCGGCGTAGGCCCCGCCGGTGCGGTTCAGAACCGTCGGCACGAGCCGCAGCACCCCCGCCTTCCCTTCCGGACCGCAGGACGGGTACGCCTCGATCACCGTCGCGCAGATGGTCACCGCCCGCGTGTCGCCGTCGGGCAGCGCGCTCAGGTGCCGGTCGAGCGCCCCGACCGCGGCGGCGCGGGCCGGCTCGTTGCCCGTCTTCACGCACTCGACGAGCCGCCCGAACCCGGGGGCGCCGTAAGTCACCAGGGCGTCGGCCCACTGGTCGCGCTCCTGGTCCGTGCCGACCGTGCGGAGCTGCTGGGCCGCGTACCGCGCGCGGATCACCGAGGCGTTGAACGCCGCCCACACCCCGACGACCGTCAGGGCTGTCAGCACCAGCCCGGCGGCGCGAACGGTCCACTTCTTCGGGGGCGTCATGGCTCTGGCTCCTCCAACTGCGCGCGACTGTGGGGCGCGCCGGCAGACTGCGTGCGCCGCGGAGGGTACCCCGGCCCCCGGCAACCGGGCAAGAGCAACCGGCCCTGGTAACCGGAATTACTGATGCCGCGGCCCCGCGGCGCTCGATCTTGACTCGGGCCGCAGGCCGCGGTTCCGCGCGAACCGCCATTTCCGGGCGTCACGGACGAAGGTGCCCATGAATCGAACAGCCAAAGCGTTCAGTGTGTTGCTCGGCGGGCTCGCCGGCGGTGTGGCGGCCGCTGAACCGCCGGCGATGTCGGCCGCGGTCCCCGGCGCGGCCCCCGCCGCGCCGGCGCTGCCCAACACCGCCGGGCCGGTGCGGGTCCGGCTCGCCGACGTGGTCCACGCGGACTACCGCGACGCCGTCATGAGCGTCGTGAACAAGCCGACCGTGTCCACGAAGGCCACGGCCCCGGACCTGATCTGCACGGCCACCATGTACGAGTGGCTGTTCGATCACCCGGACCGGGTGGCGCTGGCGTGGCAGCGGCTGAAGGTGCCGGCGGTGCCGATTACCGACGCCGGCAACGGGCTGTTCTCGTGGACCGACGAGCACGGCAGTGAGGTGGTGTGGCGCACGGTCGGCACGTTCCGGGACGGGCGCGTGTGGTACGCCACCGGGAAGGTGAAGCCCGGCCCCGCCACGCCGTCGGTCCCGGTGAAGGCGGTCGCGGTGCTGTCGCACCCGCAAAAGGCGGCAAAGGACGGGGTGGCGTCGTTCAGCACCAGCGTGCAGCTCTTCCTGGTGAGCGACAGCCGGGCCGCGAACCTCGCGCTGCGGCTCCTGGGGCCGGCCGCGCCGAAGGTGGCCGAGCAGGGCGCCGAACAGTTCCTGGAGTTCTTCAACGGCGTCGCGAACTACGTGCAGAAGAACCCCACCAAGGCCGACGCGCTGCTGGCACCGCCCGGGAAAAAGTAGCGCCGCGTCGTAATCGCGTGAAATCTTCTCTTTTTGAGTTGAACCGAGTAATACGCCCGTTATCTTGATCCTCACGCCGTCTAATTTCGGGCGTGAGGGTTACATCATGTCATTCAATGCACGCCGGGCCGGTTTCACGCTGATCGAACTGCTGGTGGTGATCGCGATCATCGCGATCCTCATCGGCTTGCTGCTTCCCGCCGTCCAGAAGGTGCGCGAAGCGGCGGCGCGGTTGAAGTGCAAGAACAACATGAAGCAGATCGGGCTGGCGCTCCACAACTACCACGACCGCAACAACGCCCTGCCCCCGGGGTACTCGACGCGGGTGGTGAGCGGGGTGGAACAGGGCGCCGGGTGGGGTTGGGCCACGTTCCTGCTCGATGACCTCGAACAGGGCAACGTGCGGCGCCTGATCGACACCAACACCGCGATCGGCGCGACCGCTCACGCGACCCCACGCACGCAAGTGCTGCCCGTGTTCTTGTGCCCGTCGGACGAGCGGATCGGCACGTTCACCACGTCCGGGGCGAACCCCACCACCGTGGCGCACGCGAACTACGTCGGGGTGTTCGGCACCAACGAACCCGACGAAACCGTGAACGCCCCGAGCGCGGGGAACGGCACCTTCTTCCGCAACAGCACGGTGCGGTTCGGCGACATCACCGACGGCCTGAGCAACACGTTCGTGGTGGGCGAGCGGAGCAGCGACATCGCGCTCTCGACGTGGACCGGCGCGATACCGGGCGCGGAGGTGCCGCTGCGTCGTGATCCGTCGGAGGCGGAAGGGCACTTCTTCCTGGTGCTCGGGCGCGGCGACCACCAGCCGAACGCCCCGGAGTCGCACATCGACGACTTCTACAGCCGTCACACGCAGGGGCTGAACTGCCTGTTCGGCGACGGCTCCGTTCACAGCATCAGCAACAGCGTCAACCCGAGCGTGTGGGCGGGCATCCAGACCCGCAACCTCGGCGAGGTGATTCCGGCCAACTGGTGAGCACTCACCAAGAGAAGTCGTGGGCGTACGTGTCCCAATCGATGGCACGAATCTGTTCACGCGCAGCCGGGTCGATCGGGAATGCGTAGTCATCCTGAAACCAGATGATCGTCAGTTGTGATCCGTCTTGGTTCTTGTCTCGGGTCGGCTCGAACGAGTCGAATTCTCCAACGCACACGATCGCGGGAAGCAATCCGCACGGTGCTCGGTGAGGGGCGACCTGTTCGATGGGGCTTTCGCGCGGCTGAACGAGGTACGGCACCTCGCCGCGTCGCAGTTGCTCTTCGGCAACGATCCGCTGAACGTGCTCGCGATTCATTTGGGTCGTGGGCGCGCCTTCCAGCAACCCCGCGTAAAAGTTCCATTGTCGGAGCGCGTTCAACCGAATCTCTCGACCCGCCCGCAGCTTTATCCGGTCTGGTTCGGCTTGCGGGTTCCCAACCGAGGCCAGCCACTCTGCGCCAGCCTGACCGCCGAGTTCGATCAGCCGCGCGTTGAGTTCCGCGACTTGGAGTTGTACCTTGAGGAACTCGGCTTCGGCGGCGCGGCCCTGTTCGTCGAGCCAGTCGGCGTAGGCGAGGCGTGTGGCCCGCTCGGCCGGGTGGTCGGCGATGGCCTTCAGGAAACCGGCCTCGTCACTCATCGCGTCACCCCAGCAGCTTTTCGATTTCGGCTTCCAGTTGTTGCGGGGTCGTGGTCGGGCCGCGGCGCGACACCACGTTGCCGTTCCGGTCCACGAGGAACTTGGTGAAGTTCCATTTGATGCCGCGGGTGCCGAGCGTGCCGCGGGCGGCGTCCTTGAGGTGCTGGTACAGCGGGTGCGCCGCGCCGCCGTTCACGTCCACCTTTGCGAACATCGGGAACGTCACATCGTACTTGAGCGAACAGAAGCTCTTGATCTCTTCTTCGTTGCCCGGCTCCTGGCCCATGAACTGGTTGCACGGGAAGCCCAGCACCACGAGCCCGCGGTCCTTGTACTTGCGTTGCAGCTCTTCGAGCCCCTTGTACTGACCGGTGAAGCCGCACTTGCTGGCGACGTTCACCACCAGCAGCACTTTGCCCCGGTACTGCTCGAGGGTAGTCTGCTGGCCGTCGATGGCCTTGACAGAGATGTCGTAAACGCTGGCGGCGGTAGTGCTCATGGCGCTTCTTGAACTGGAGCGCGGGTTTGGCCCGCATAACGGATGGTAATGACTGGACCGCACCGTCCGCGGCTGGGCAACTGAACGGTCGGCGCGTTAAATCCGGCAACTTGCTCGTAGTTGTAGTCCAAGACATCTCTATCGGGGACGTAACACCGAAACCAGAACAGACAGCCGGCAAGTTCGACAACCGATCAGACGCGCCTGCGCTCACGGGCCGTCCATTGCCGAAAATTGTGTTGCTGACTATCCCGGCATCACAGTTGCAATTCGCACCATACATCTTCGAATGCAGCCCGTTCTGAGTGCGAAACTGGTTCGCGTTGCCCGCTCTCGGTGCAATGCGAGCCTCGTTCTGTGGCACGAGGACTTGCCCAATGTCCACTGTCGGTACACAACCGCGGCTCGCTCCGAGTACGAACGGTGTTTATTCGATGCCGCGACTCTTCGACGGGTACTCCGCACACCCGGCCGCGTGGGACGAACTGTTTAACCGCACCGGAGCGCCGCACGCACACTGCGCCACGCTCGTGGACCGCCTCGGGAAGCTCAAGCACAACGAGTTCCAGCTTAAACGGAGCGGCGCCGATCTGGCGTTCGTGAACCAGGGGATCACGTTCAGCGTGTACTCCGACCGCCGCGGGGTGGAGAAGATCTTCCCGTTCGACCTGATCCCGCGCACAATCCCCGCCGCCGAATGGGCCGCGCTGGAAAAGGGGCTGGTGCAGCGCGTGCAGGCACTCAACCTGTTCCTGTACGACGTGTACCACGAGCAGAAGATCCTGCGCGAGGGCGTGGTGCCGGCGGAACTGGTGCTCGGGTCGAAGGGGTTCCGCAAAGAGGTGGTCGGGTTCCGCCCGCCGGGCGGGGTGTACGTTCACATTTGTGGCACCGACCTGATCCGCGACGTGGACGGCCAGTTCCTGGTCCTGGAGGACAACGGCCGGACGCCGAGCGGGGTGAGCTACGTGCTCGAGAACCGCGCGGTGATGAAGAAGGTGTTCCCGCAACTGTTCGCGGACATTCGCGTGCGCCGCGTCGAAGATTACCCGCACCGGTTGCGTGAGGCGCTGGCGTCGGTGGCGCCGGCGGGCGCCGGCGCGCCGCCGTGCGTGGTGGTGCTGTCGCCGGGGCAGTACAACTCGGCGTACTTCGAGCACAGCTTCCTGGCCCGGCACATGGGCGTCGAACTGGTGTTCGGCGCCGACCTGTTCGTCCACGACGACATTGTGTACCTGAAGACCACCCGCGGCCCGCAGCGCGTCGACGTGATCTACCGCCGCCTGGACGACGACTTCCTAGACCCGGAAACGTTCCGGCCCGACAGCCTGCTGGGCGTTCCGGGGCTGTTCCGGGCGTACCGCGCGGGCAACGTGACGCTCGCCAACGCCGTGGGCACCGGCGTCGCGGACGATAAGGCCGTGTACCCTTACGTGGAAGACATGATCCGGTTCTACCTGTCGGAGGAGCCGGTCCTGAAGAACGTGCCGACGTACATCTGCGCCCGCCCGGACGACTGCGCGTACACCCTCGCGCACCTGGGCGAACTGGTGGTGAAGGCGGTCAACGAGTCCGGCGGGTACGGGATGCTGATGGGGCCGTCGAGCACGGCGGCGCAGCGCGCGGAGTTCGCCGAGAAGATCCGCGAGAACCCGCGGAACTACGTGGCCCAGCCGGTTGTAACGCTCAGCACCTGCCCCACCTGGACCGAAGAGGGTGTGGCCCCGCGGCACCTCGACCTCCGCCCGTACATAATTACGGGGCGCTCGACGTGGGTGCTGCCCGGCGGCCTCACCCGCACCGCGCTCACCAAGGGCTCGCTGGTGGTCAACAGCAGCCAGGGCGGCGGCAGCAAGGACTCGTGGGTGCTGGAGAAGTGAGGACGGGACCGAACGCGTGTCGGCAACACCGGGCCCCCGCCCGGTGCCCCCGGTAGAGAGGCCGTGGAGCGAGCATGATCTCTCGTGTTGCGGAGCACTGCTTCTGGCTGGCCCGGTACCTGGAGCGCTCGGAGAACACCGCGCGCGTGCTGGAGGTCAACCACACCCTGCTGCTCGACTTCCACGTGCCGGTGGAGCAGCAGTGGCGGCCGGCGCTCATCATCTCCGGCATCCACGACTACGCCGAAGAGCCCACCGCGGAGCGCGTCCAGGCGTTCATGACCTGGGACCGGGAGAACCCGTTCAGCATCGCGTCGTCGCTGGCATGGGCGCGGGAGAACGCCCGCATCATCCGCGAGGTGATCTCCGCGGAGATGTGGGAGCGGATGAACCACTACCACCTCTGGATGCAGGCGCCCGAGAGCCGGGAACTGTACGACGGCAACCGGAGCGAGTTCTACGCCGAGGTGCGGCGCATCAACCAGCTCTTGCACGGCATCGCCGACGCCACCATGAGCCACGGCGAGGCGTGGGAGTTCTTCAAGCTCGGCACGTACCTGGAGCGCGTCAGCCAGACGGCCCGCATCATGGACGTGAAGTACCACACGCTCCTGCCGAAGGTGGAGGACGTGGGCAGCCCGGTCGACAACGCCCACTGGGTCGCGATCCTGATGAGCTGCTCGGGGTACGAGCCGTTCCACAAGAAGGCCCGCGCCGCCCCGATGGACCCGGCCACCGCGGTCGCCGAGTTCCTGATCTTCGACGAGCAGTTCCCGCGGTCGATCAAGCGGTGCCTGTGGGAGTGCGAGTCCGCGACCGCGGCCGCCGCGGGCAACCCGGTCGGGCGCGACCGCACCAAGCCCGAGCGGCTGATCGGCGAGCTGATCGCGTACCTCGACGCGCGGGCGATCCCGGACGTGATCCGCGAGGGGCTGCACGAGACGCTGACGCACGTGGTCGATTCGGTCCACCGGATCGGCGAGGCGGTCCACGCGGCGTTCTTCGCGGCGGACGTGCGCCCGCCCGGCTCCGGCGTGCGGCCCGGGCCGGCCACGGTGACGCAGAGCCAGAGTCAGTCGTAAGGGCGGCCGTCTCAAGTCGTCAAGTCCCAAGTCGTCGAGTCGGGGCGTCCGGTCGGATGGGGCCTGCCGACTTGGTGACTTGGGACCTGACGACTTGAGACGGCCGCCCCCCCCCCAGAGGGGAAGACTTCTTCCGCCCGCTCTCCTGCCACAGGAACCACACGAATGGGCATCCGGGTCGCGCTCCAGCACGTCACCAAGTACACCTACGACCGGCCCGTCACGCTCATGCCGCACGTGGTGCGGCTGCGGCCGGCGCCGCACGCGCGCACGCCGGTGCCGAGCTACTCCCTGAAGGTCGAGCCGGCCGAGCAGTTCCTGAACTGGCAGCAGGACCCGTACTCGAACTACCTCGCCCGGCTCGTGTTCCCGAAGCCGGCGCGGGAACTGGTCGTCACGGTGGACCTGATCGCCGACCTGACGCCGATCAACCCGTTCGACTTCTTCGTGGAGGAGTACGCGAAGGAGTACCCGTTCCGGTACGACGCCGTCATCGCCCGTGAACTGGCCCCGTATTTCGAGACGCTCCCCGCCGGCCCGCTTTTGCAGCGACTGATCGAGCGGGAGCGCAAGAGCGGCGAGAAGGCCATCGACTTCCTGGTGGGCCTGAACCGCGCGGTTCAAGACAAGGTCGAGTACGTTATCCGGATGGAGCCCGGCGTTCAGACGCCGGAAGAGACGCTCGAACTCGGCCGCGGGTCGTGCCGCGATTCGGCGTGGCTGCTCGTTCAACTCGCCCGCCACCTCGGCCTGGCCGCGCGCTTCGTATCGGGATACCTGATCCAGCTCGTCGCCGACGAGAAGCCGCTGGACGGCCCCGCCGGCCCGTCGGCCGACTTCACCGACCTGCACGCCTGGACCGAGATCTACCTGCCCGGCGCCGGCTGGGTCGGGCTCGACCCCACCTCCGGGCTGATGACCGCCGAGGGGCACATCCCGCTCGCCTGCACCGCCGACCCGCAGTCGGCGGCGCCCGTCACCGGCTCGTACTCGTGGGCCAAAAAGGGCGACGACGACAAGGTCGAAGAGGGGTTCGAGTTCCACATGTCGGTGACGCGGCTGGACGAGGCGCCGCGCGTCACCAAGCCGTACACCGAGGGGCAGTGGGCGGCGATCAACGCGCTGGGCCAGCGCATCGACGCCGACCTGCGCGAGTGGGACGTGCGGCTCACGATGGGCGGCGAGCCGACGTTCGTGAGCGTCGACGAGCGCGACGCCCCCGAGTGGAACATCACCGCCCTCGGGCCGCAGAAGCGCAAACAGGGCGTGACGCTCCTGAAGCGCCTTCGGGACAAGTTCGCGCCCGGCGGACTGTTGCACTACGGGCAGGGTAAGTGGTACCCCGGCGAGCAGCTCCCGCGCTGGGCGTTCTCGTGCTACTGGCGGCTCGACGGGGAGCCCATCTGGATCGACCCCACGCTCACCGCCGACGGGGACCGCGCGTACGGGTTCGGGGCCGCGGACGCCGCCCGGTTCGTGCAGACACTGGCGGAGGTTCTTGGGGTCGATTCGCGGCACGCGCTGCCGGGGTACGAGGACGCGTGGTACTACCTGTGGCGCGAGCGCCGGCTGCCGACGAACGTCGACCCGCTCAACAGCAAGCTCGACGACCCCGAGGAGCGCGCGCGGCTCGCGCGGGTGTTCGAGCAGAAGCTCGGGAGCCCGGTCGGCACCGTGCTCCCCCTGCGCCGCGCTTTCGGGGCGGGCTCGGGGTGGGAGAGCGGCCCGTGGTTCCTGCGGAAGGAGCACCTGTACCTGATCCCGGGCGACAGCCCGATGGGGTTCCGGCTGCCGCTCGACTCGGTCCCGTGGGAGGACCCGTCGGCGCGGCAGTTCATGGAGCCGCGCGACCCGTTCGCGGCGCGCGGGCCGCTCCCACCGCGCATGATCGGCCCCGCGGTGCCCGCCGGCTTCGCCCGCACCGCGCCGGACTCGTTCCTCGACGTGTGGGGCCGGCCGCTGGAGCCGCGCGGACGTGACGGGCGCGGCCGCGCCCCGCAGCCGTCCACGAACGGAACGGCGCACGCCGACCGGCCCGCGAGCGTCGTCCGCACCGCGTTGTGCGTCGAGCCGCGGGGCGGCGTGCTGCACGTGTTCATGCCGCCGGCGCGGTTCCTCGAAGACTACCTCGACCTCGTCGCGGCCGTCGAAACCACCGCGGCGAAGCTCGACCGGCCGGTGCTGATCGAGGGCTACAAGCCGCCGCACGACCCGCGGGTGAACCACTTCAGCATCACCCCCGACCCGGGCGTGATCGAAGCGAACATGCACCCGGCGCGGTCGTGGGACGAGGCGGTTCACATCACCACCACGCTGTACGAAGAGGCCCGCCAGGCCCGGCTGTGTACCGAGAAGTTCATGCTCGACGGGCGCCACACCGGCACCGGCGGCGGTAACCACGTCGTGCTCGGCGGTTCGACCCCCGCGGACAGCCCGTTCCTGCGCCGCCCGGACCTGCTCAAGAGCCTGGTGGGGTTCTGGAACAACCACCCGTCGCTGTCGTACCTGTTCAGCGGGCTGTTCGTCGGGCCGACCAGTCAGCACCCGCGCGTGGACGAGGCGCGCCACGACGCGCTGCGCGAACTGGAGATCGCGTTCGGACAGGTGGGGGAGGGGAGGAGCCCGCCGGCGTGGCTGGTGGACCGACTGTTCCGGAACCTCTTGACGGACATAACCGGGAACACGCACCGGGCCGAGTTCTGCATCGACAAGATGTTCAACCCGGACTCGGCCGAGGGGCGGCGGGGGCTCCTGGAGCTGCGCTCGTTCGAGATGCCGCCGCACGCCCGCATGAGCTGCGCCCAGCAGCTTTTGATGCGGGCGCTGGTCGGGTGGTTCTGGCGCAAACCCTACGACCACAAGCTGGTGCGGTGGGGCACGTCGCTGCACGACCGGTTCATGCTGCCCCACTTCGTGTCGGAAGACTTTGCGGACGTCCTCGACGAGCTGCGCGAGCGCGGCGGGTACGCCATCGACCCCGCGTGGTTCACGCCCCACGTCGAGTTCCGGTTCCCCGTACTCGGCGCCGTCACGCACCGGGGGGTGAACCTCGAACTGCGCACCGCCATCGAGCCGTGGCACGTGCTGGGCGAGGAGGCCGCCGCGGGCGGCACCAGCCGCTACGTCGATTCGTCCGTCGAGCGCGTGCAGGTGAAGGTGCGCGGGCTCACCGACCCGCGGCACGTGCTCACGTGCAACGGCCGCCGCGTGCCGCTCCACCCCACGGGCACGCGGGGCGAGTTCGTCTCCGGCGTGCGGTACCGCGCGTGGCAGCCGCCGAGCTGCCTGCACCCCACGATCCCGGTCCACGCGCCGCTAGTGTTCGACTTACTGGACACCTGGAACGACCGCAGCATCGGCGGCTGCACCTACCACGTGTCCCACCCGGGCGGGCTGTCGCACGATAACTTCCCGGTCAACGCCCTGGCGGCCGAGAGCCGCCGCATCGCCCGGTTCTTCGCGTTCGGGCACACCCCCGGCCCGGTGAGCGTCCCGCCGGAGGAGCCGAATCCCGAGTTCCCGCTCACCCTCGACCTGCGAACGGCCGAACCGGTTCGGTACCGGCCGTTCGCCCCGGCCGAGCAGCAACAGACGCTCGGCCGCGCTTCCGTAACCGTCCTAGAATAGGGCAACGGCGCCGCCGGGCCGCGGTCGCCGCGCCCCGCCTCTTCCCGGCACTTACGGATGTCAGACGGCCTCACCGAACCCCTGACCGACCCGCGACTCGCGCCCGGCACCGATTTTCGGTCCGGCGCCGAGCCGTCCGGTTATTACGAGGCCGTAGACGACGCGGGCGAGCCGCGCCCGCACTGGGCCGCGTTCGACGACGCGCTCCGCGAACTCGGCCGCGACGAACTCGCGGGCCGCTGGCGCGAGGCGAAGCAGCTCATCCGCGAGAACGGGGTCACCTACAACGTGTACGGCGACCCGCACGGGATCGCCCGCCCGTGGCAGCTCGACCCGATCCCGCTCCTCGTCCCGACGCACGAGTCCGTCTTCCTCGGCCGCGGGCTGATCCAGCGCGCGAAGCTGATGGAACTCGTCCTCACGGACCTTTACGGCCCGCAGCGACTGCTCAAGGACGGCCTGATCCCGCCGCAGTTGGTGTTCCCGAACCCCGGCTTCCTGCGCCCCGTTCACGGCATCAAAGTGCCCGGCGGGCGGTACCTGCACCTCTACGCCGCGAACCTCGGGCGCGGGTCCGACGGGAACTGGCGGGTGATCGGCGACCGCACCCAGGCGCCCTCTGGCGCGGGCTACGCGCTCGAGAACCGCATCGTGATGACGCGGACGCTGCCCGAGGCGTTCCGCGACTGCCGCGTCCACCGGCTCGCGCTCTTCTTCCAGACGTTCCGGGACACGCTCCGCGCGCTGGCGCCGCGCAACAAGGACAACCCCCGCGTCGTGCTGCTCACGCCCGGGCCGTACAACGAGACCTATTTCGAGCACGCCTACCTCGCACGCTACCTCGGCTACACGCTCGTGGAGGGCGGCGACCTCACGGTCCGCGACAACCGCGTCTACCTGAAGGTCCTCGGCGGCCTGCAACCCGTCGACGTGATCTTCCGGCGGCTCGACGACGACTTCTGCGACCCGCTCGAGCTGCGCCCCGACTCGTTCCTCGGGGTCCCGGGGCTGGTCCACGCGGCCCGGAGCGGCAACGTGGTCGTTGCCAACGCGCTCGGGACGGGGGTCCTCGAAACGCCGGCGCTACCGGCGTTCCTGCCGCGCCTCTGCCGCGCCGTTCTGGGCGAGGAGCTGAAGCTCGAGTCCGTCGCAACGTGGTGGTGCGGGGAACCCGACTCGCTGCGGTACGTCCTCGACCACTTGAGTCAGCTCGTCATCAAACCGGTGTTCCCGGCGACGCGCATCGAGCCCGTGTTCCCGGCGGAACTGACGGCCGCGCAGCGGATTGCGCTCGTTGAGCGGTTGCAGGCCCGGCCCTGGGACTTCGTCGCGCAGGACCGCCTCGATTTGTCCTCGGCGCCGGTCCTCGACGGCGACCGCCTGGTGCGCCGCAAGCTCGTCGTGCGGGCGTACCTCGCGGCCGACACGAACGGCGGGTTCATGTGCATGCCGGGCGGGCTGACACGCGTGAGCGCGTCCCCGGACACCACCGTCGTGTCGATGCAGCGCGGCGGCGGGAGCAAGGACACCTGGGTGCTCGCGGACGCCGCGGTCAGCGACTTCAGCCTGCTGCCCGGGAGCGGCCAGCGCGTCGTTCTGACGCGCTCCGGCGGGAACCTGCCGAGCCGCGCCGCGGACAACCTGTACTGGCTCGGCCGCTACGCCGAACGCGCCGAAGGGCTGACGCGGCTGCTCCGCGGGATCGTCGTGCGGATCACCGAGCGGTCCGGGCTCGTGGACAGTCCCGAGCTGCCGCACCTGCTGCACGCGCTGGCCATTACTGCGGACCCGAAGTGCCCGCGCGGGGAGGTCGAATGCGACCCGCTGGACCGCGTGTTCCCGGCGGTGTTCGACAGCTCCGACCCGAACAGCCTCGCGTCCGTGGTGAACGCGGTACGGTCGGTCGCGTCGGTGGTGCGTGACCTCATCTCGCTCGACATGTGGCGGGTGGTGAACTCGCTCGGCGAACTCACCCGCCCGCCGGTCGACGACGACGGCCCGACGCCCGCGGCGGTGCTCGATCTGCTGAATCGCACCGTGGTGACGCTGGCCGCGTTCGGCGGGCTGGCGACCGAGAGCATGACCCGCGGGGAAGGCTGGCGGTTCCTCGACCTCGGCCGCAAGCTCGAGCGCTCGCTGCACACCATCGGGCTCATCCGGGCCACGCTGGTCAACGTGTCGCCGCAAGAGGGGCCGGTGCTCGACGCCGTGCTGGAGGTGGCGGACAGCGGGATGACGTACCGGCGCCGCTACATGAGCAGCCTGCGCGCGGAAGCCGTGCTGGACCTGCTCGTGGACGACGAGACGAACCCGCGATCACTCGCGTCGCAACTCGCGGCCCTGGCGGAAGATGTGGACCACCTCCCGCGCTCGACCGGGCTGGCCGGACGCGCCCCGGAGCAGCGGTTCGCTCTCGCCGCGCTGGGCTCCGTCCGGATGGCCGAGCCCGAACGGCTCGCGGTGGTGGAGGAGGGGACGCGGCCCGCGCTGAAGGTGCTGCTGGACCACGTCGCGGGCTGGCTGCCGATCCTGTCGGACGCGATCACGCAGCAGTACTTGAGCCACCTGCAAACGTCGCGGCACCTCGCCCGGCCCGACCTGACGCTGCTCACCGCGGCCGATTCCGGTGACCGATTGTGAGGTTCGATCCAATCGTTTTCAGTTCCAGCTTCCGAGTTGCTAATCGGCTCGACACAAGCTCTGGGCCAATTGTGTGTCTTTTGACCTTACGCGGAACCTGGAACTGGAAACCACCGGGCTCGGTATGATCCGCTACACCATCACGCACGTCACCACCTACGACTATACCGAGCCGGTGTCGCTGTGCCAGAACGTGGCGCACCTGTCGGCACGCGACAGCGAGCGGCAGCAGGTGGAACGACCGCTCCTGTCGATCAACCCCGAACCGGCGGTAATCGAGGAGCGGGTCGATTACTTCGGCAACCCGGTCCACTACTTCACGATCCAGGAACCGCATCGCGAACTGACCGTTCGCGCCGAGCACGTCATCAGCGTGTCGGTTGAACCACCACCGGACCCTGCAACAACTCCGGCATGGGAACTGATCCGCGATCAGCTCAACTGGAACCGCAGCCCGGCGTGGATCGACGCGTATCAGTTCGTTGTCGATTCACGGTACGTCGCGGCCGACGGGCGATACGCGCGGTACGCCGCCGAATCGTTCACCCCGAACCGTCCGGTGCTCGAGGCCGCGCTGGAACTAATGGCACGGGTCCACAAAGAGTTCGTGTACGATCCGCGCGCGACGACGCTCGCGACACCGGTCGCGGAGGTGTTCGAGAAGCGGCGCGGGGTGTGTCAGGACTTCGCGCACTTGCTGCTCGCATGTCTGCGGTCGCTCGGGCTCGCGGCCCGATACGTGAGCGGATACCTTTCGACCCTCCCACCGCCCGGTAAATCTCGGCTCATCGGTGCTGACGCCAGCCACGCTTGGGTAAGTGTGTTTTGCGGTGACATCGGATGGGTCGACCTCGATCCGACGAACGATCAGATCCCAGCCGAGCGTCACGTCTTGCTCGCATGGGGACGCGACTACGACGACGTAAGTCCGCTAAAGGGTGTTATTCTGGGAGGAGGGCAACACGTTGTGAAAGTGTCCGTGGATGTCTGTCCGGATCAGCCCGAACTCGGCGTCGTGGGCTGAGGTGTCCTTTGGTCACGATCAAAAAAGCGTGAAATCCTTCAGCGACAATGCTTTGGAACGATAGCTTCAGCTCGGCGAGTTGACGTCTGGGTGTTCGGGGTGCTACGATGTGGGAGAAGAACACGTGAGGCACGGGCGCTGGGGCCGTGCAGTTGGACGGGGAACGAGTGAAGTAGCGACGAACCTGTGTCGGTGCCAATCCGGCTGGTCGAGCGAACCCTTTTCCGCGAAAAATCTGTCCAAAAGTGTGCGAGTCGTGGTTCGGGCGCAAGCCCGTTCGAGCGGATGACTTGCACGTCACGAGGGGGACCGGGATTCGGCGTGATGCCGGTCCGGTTCCGAGATGGGGCTTGGCGAACGGCTGCCGGGGCCCTATACCTCAATCTTCCCCACGATTGCGGACGCATCGTGCCGCGAAAATGACGGGCAGACATGCCCGCACGTGTTAGTTATTTGATGTTCGAGACTGGTTCGCGAGTCGGAAAGAAAAGTGATGGGACGGGTTGACGGATGGGGGTCGCGAGCTAAGATGATCGGAGTGACGCAAACGCAACGCGGGTAACGAGTTGCGACGCGAAAAGTTGGTCCGGCTCGCTCGATCAGGGCGGCCGAACCATTCGGGTTCCGGAAGCGGCTCGTGAGGGCGGCGGACGGGGCTCAACAAGCCGGTAAGACGGCCAGTGGCAGGTGGTGTGACCTCCTGCCGAGACGGTCTTTGACAACGTGGTGAAGCAAGTTAAGTTGCATCTTCGTCGGTGCCGCTTGCGGGTCGTCTGGGTGTGGCGTCGCTCCTTCGGGTGCGGGGTCGGGTCCGGCGGGTTGCGGGTGGCGGCGATCAGTGACAAGACGAGACACGAGCCTTAGAAGTGGTTGAGATAATCGTCACCCGTGGCACATATCGGTGCCACGGGTGACACTAGTGGTGATGCTCGACGAACGGTACCCGCTTGCCGGCGGGTGCGGTGGTCTGGGCAGTGCGGCCAAGCTAGTAAGGGCGTGTGGGGGATGTCTTGGCACCAGGAGGCGAAAGGGCGTGGAAGACTGCGAAAAGTCCGGGGGAGTTGTCAAACGAACTTTGATCCCGGAATACCCGAGCGAACGCAGGGAACTGAAACATCTCAGTACCTGTAGGAGGAGAAAGAAACCTCGATTCCGTCAGTAGCGGCGAGCGAACGCGGAGCAGCCCAAACCGGGGGTAACACCCCGGGGTTGTAGGACCACGTTTAGGATCCATGAGTCCAAGCTGAAGCGTCTGGAATGACGCGCCGCAGGGGGTGAAAGTCCCGTAAGCGACTGGACGAGTGGCCGAGTGGTATCCTGAGTAGGACTCAACACGTGAAAGTGAGTCCGAAGCGGCGGGGTCCATCCCGCAAGGCTAAATACTCCCTGGTGACCGATAGCGTAGAGTAGCGCGAGCGAACGATGGGAAGAACCCCGACAAGGGGAGGACACTGAACCTGAAACCACATGCCTACAAGCGATCGGAGCCCTATGCGTCAGCAGGGTGACGGTGTGCCTTTTGCATAATGATCCGGCGACTTACCGTAACCAGCGAGGTTAAGGGCCTTTGGTCCGGAGCCGAAGCGAAAGCGAGTCTTAAACGGGCGTCAAGTTGGGTGCGGTAGACGCGAAACCACGTGACCTACGCATGGCCAGGATGAAGTGGGGGTACAACCCCATGGAGGACCGAACTCATTTGGGTTGAAAACCGATGGGATGAGCTGTGTGGGGGAGTGAAAGTCTAATCAAACGTGGAGATAGCTCGTTCTCTCCGAAATAACTTTAGGGTTAGCGTTCGGATAGTTGGCCGTGGGGGTAGAGCGACTGATTGCGAACGGGGGCCTACCCGGCTACCCGTCGCAGCCAAACTCCGAATACCGCGGTTCAAGTCCGGGCAGCTAGACGGTGGGGGATAATCTTCATCGTCGAGAGGGGAACAGCCCAGATCGCCCGCTAAGGTCCCAGAGTCGTGCTCAGTGCGAAAGGAAGTTGGGCTCCGGAGACAGCCAGGATGTTGGCTTAGAAGCAGCCACCATTTAAACAACGCGTAATAGCGGACTGGTCGAGGAGCCCTGCGCCGATAATGAACGGGACTCAAGCACGACACCGAAGCGGCGGGTGCAGCGATGCACGGTAGGAGAGCGTTGGGTGTGCGGCGAAGCGGTACGGGCAACGATCCGTGGAGCGCACCCAAGTGATTATGCCGGAATGAGTAGACGATAAAACGGGTGAGAATCCCGTTCGCCGTAAGCCTAAGGGTTCCTGGGGAAGGTAAATCCGCCCAGGGTTAGCCGGTGCCTAAGGCGAGGCCGAAAGGCGTAGCCGATGGGGAGCAGGTTAATACTCCTGCGCTCCTCGCGTAACACGGGACGCCGGTCCGAAGCAGTGTAGGCTAATTAGATTGCCTCAGGGCGCTTATGATCCCGATATCTGCTGAGGGCCGGCCGAGAAAACCGCGCGAGAAACCGTACTAAAACCGACACAGGTAGGCGAGATGAGTATTCTAAGGCGCTCGAGAGAACGCTCGTGAAGGAACTCTGCAAGTTAAACCCGTAACTTCGGGAAAAGGGTTGCCCACGCGAGTGGGCCGCAGTGAAAAGGTTCTGGCGACTGTTTACTAAAAACACAGGTCTGTGCGAAGGCGTAAGCCGCGGTATACAGACTGACGCCTGCCCGGTGCTGGTAAGTTAAGGGAGAGGGTTAGCCGCAAGGCGAAGCTCGCAACCGAAGCTCCAGTAAACGGCGGCCGTAACTATGACGGTCCTAAGGTAGCGAAGTTCCTTGTCGGGTAAGTTCCGACCTGCATGAATGGCGTAACGACCGGAACACTGTCTCCACGAGCGACTCGGTGAAATTGTAGTTGTCGTGAAGATGCGACATACCCGCAGCTAGACGGAAAGACCCCGTGAACCTTAACTGCAGCTTGGTATTGGGTTTAGACCCAGCATGCGTAGCGTAGGTGGGAGGCTATGAGCGGCGCATCTCGGTGCGCCGGGAGCCAACGATGAAACACCACCCTTGCTGTGTTTGAATTCTAACCCGTCGTGTGGAACGACAGGGACCGTGCTAAGTGGGCAGTTTGATTGGGGCGATCTCCTCCTAAACGGTAACGGAGGAGTGCAACGGTACCCTCAGCCCGGTTGGCAATCGGGCATCGAGCGTAAAGGTATAAGGGTGCTTGACTGCGAGCCCGATGGGGCGAGCAGGGACGAAAGTCGGCCTTAGTGATCCGGTGGTCCCGGATGGAAGGGCCATCGCTCAACAGATAAAAGGTACTCCGGGGATAACAGGCTTATCTCCTCTGAGCGTTCATAGCGGCGAGGAGGTTTGGCACCTCGATGTCGGCTCATCACATCCTGGGGGTGGAGAAGCTCCCAAGGGTTCGGCTGTTCGCCGATGAAAGTGGTACGTGAGCTGGGTTTAGACCGTCGTGAGACAGGTCGGTCCCTATCTGCTGTGGGCGGAGGATACTTGCGGGGCTTTCTCCCTAGTACGAGAGGACTGGGAGGGACACACCGCTGATGTTCCAGTTGTGGCGCTAGCCGCACCGCTGGGTAGTCACGTGTGGACGGGATAAACGCTGAAGGCATATAAGCGTGAAACTTCCCCCTAGATCAGGTATCCCGCGCGAGCGAAGGCTCCTCGTAGACCACGAGGTCGATAGGCCGGACGTGTACGCGTGGCAACACGCTCAGCTAACCGGTACTAACAGCCGACCGCTTGGCCGCACTCCCCACTCCACCGCCCGTGTCTCGAACACATGCGACTTGACGCTTCACCACGTTGTACCGATACACCGTCGGGGTAACCCGACACGAACCATGCCGGTGACCATACCCAAACGGAAACACCCGTTCCCATTCCGAACACGGCCGTGAAACGTTTGAGGCCGATGGTAGTGCGTCCAGCGCGAGAGTAGGTATCGCCGGCTACTGTACAATCGATCGACGCCTCTGGACGAGAGGGCCGATCGCCAATACACTCTGATGAGGAGTGGCTTGCTCGACCGGTCAAACGGTTGAGCCGAGTGCTGATCTTTGACAAGTGGGTGCGTGAGATCTGTTTGAGGTGGGTTAACGCCGTTGAGTAGGTGTTAACTCCATCTCGGATCGGATCACAACGAACGAGCTCCGCCGCGAGGTGGGGTGCGTGCGGTGTGATGCGGTCCAAGACTGAAGTCGACACCGAACAACGGCCGGATTGAACTCGACCAAGTCGCTGCCGGGTGACTGGCAGTGCGAAAATTAACTTGAAGGGTTTGATTCTGGCTCAGAACGAACGTTGGCGGCATGGATTAGGCATGCAAGTCGGGGGAATCCCGCAAGGGGGAACCGGCGTAAGGGGCAGTAAGGCATGGGTACCTACCCGGGGGTTCGGGATAGCCATCAGAGATGGTGGGTAATACCGGATGACCTCGTGAGAGCAAAGATTCATCGCCCCCGGAGGGGCCCATGTGATATTAGCTAGTTGGTGGGGTAACGGCCCACCAAGGCGAAGATGTCTAGCGGGTGTGAGAGCACGACCCGCGCCACTCGCACTGAGACACTGGCGAGACACCTACGGGTGGCTGCAGTCGAGGATCTTCGGCAATGGGGGCAACCCTGACCGAGCGATGCCGCGTGCGCGATGAAGGCCTTCGGGTTGTAAAGCGCTTTAGTGGGGGAGAAAAGCCGAGAGGTGTGATCTATCCCAAAAATAAGCTCGGGCTAAGTTCGTGCCAGCAGCCGCGGTAAGACGAACCGAGCGAACGTTGTTCGGAATCACTGGGCTTAAAGGGCGCGTAGGCGGGCTATCAAGTCTGGGGTGAAATGCCGCGGCTCAACCGCGGAACGGCCTCAGATACTGACGGCCTGGAGGGAGGTAGGGGCATGTGGAACTGTAGGTGGAGCGGTGAAATGCGTTGATATCTACAGGAACTCCGGTGGCGAAAGCGACGTGCTGGACCTCTTCTGACGCTGAGGCGCGAAAGCTAGGGGAGCAAACGGGATTAGATACCCCGGTAGTCCTAGCCCTAAACGATGGGTACTAGATAGTAGACCAGATATGGGTTTACTGTCGAAGTTAAAATGCTAAGTACCCCGCCTGGGGAGTATGGTCGCAAGGCTGAAACTCAAAGAAATTGACGGGGGCTCACACAAGCGGTGGAGCATGTGGCTTAATTCGAGGCTACGCGAAGAACCTTATCCTGGACTTGACATGTGCGAAAGCGCTCGGCAGTAGGACCCGGAAACGGGAACGGACCCCAGCAATGGGGGGACCGAGCACAGGTGCTGCATGGCTGTCGTCAGCTCGTGTCGTGAGATGTCGGGTTAAGTCCCATAACGAGCGAAACCCTTACCTTTAGTTGCGACCCACAAGGGCACTCTAGAGGGACTGCCGGTGTCAAACCGGAGGAAGGCGGGGATGACGTCAAGTCCTCATGGCCTTTATGTCCAGGGCTGCACACGTGCTACAATGGTGTACACAGAGTGAAGCGACTCTGCGAAGAGGAGCCAATCACAGAAATTACACCCCAGTTCAGATCGCAGGCTGCAACTCGCCTGCGTGAAGCCGGAATCGCTAGTAATCGCGGGTCAGCAACACCGCGGTGAATGTGTTCCTGAGCCTTGTACACACCGCCCGTCAAGCCACGAAAGAGAGGGACGTCCGAAGCCACCTTCACCGGTGTCGAAGACGGACTTCTTGATTGGGACTAAGTCGTAACAAGGTAACCGTAGGGGAACCTGCGGTTGGATCACCTCCTTTCTAAGGATACTGACACACAGGTCGTGTGGCTCGAGCACCACCGACCACATATCACCCCGCCTCACACAGACCGCACGCACCCACTTGCCAACGATATACCCGCGACCCCGATGCAGAAATGCACCGGGGTCGCGGCTTTTTGCGTTTCGTTCTTGACGCCAATTCTGCGTTCGTCCGCACCTTTCTTTACACCCGGATGTCTCTTCAGCGGGCTTTTCGAGCCTAACGTGGTGGTTGTTTCGTTTGTAGCGGTCAGCTCTCCTCACTCCTTCGCATCGCAGACCCATCATGGTCACGCGGAAACCGAAGCGTTCGACATAATGACTTTCGTCGGCGCGGTTTCCGAACGCGAGGTGCTCATTGATGCGGCCTAAACCACACGAAGTTTCACCGCTGCGTTGCCGACTCGGTCTCGATCGCCTCGAAGAACGCGAGGTGCCCGCGTCGTTTACTCTCACGCCAGTAGTGCCCACGCTCACGGCGGCGATGACCGCTCGGTTGTCTGTGGTACTTCAGGACGGGCAGGGACGCGGAAATCACGCCAACGTGTTTACCCGCGCCGGCGACAGCATCACCTTCGCGAATGACTTTCTCGTCCCACTCGGCACCCCATCTGCCGCGACCGACTTATCTGGCGACGGGTCGCTTTCTGATACGCTCGCTTATTTTCGTTCCGGGAGCGTCGGGGTGAATAACTCGTTCACGAACCCGAGCCGGGCGGCGCGGGGCGGCTGGACCGCGGCGGACGTGCTTCAGAACCTTCCCGCCGAACTCACGGCGAGTCGGCCCGCGTTCGTGCTGATTATGGTTGGGACCAACGATATCGGTCTGGGCGTGCCGGCAGACACGTACCGTCAGAACCTGATCAAGATTGTCGAGACGGCAGTCAGCGCGGGCGTTGTGCCGGTATTGAGCACCATTCCGGATATTCCACTGTATCCGACCGCCCAGGCCAACATCCCGACGTTCAATCAAATCGTTCAGGACGTTGGTGAAACGCTTCAGGTGCCCGTGTGGAACTACTGGCGCGCGCTTCAGCGGCTTCCCGGTTCTGGCATCAGCAGCGACGGGGTTCACCCGAGCGTCTCGCCGAACGGCGGGGGCGATCTGACCACGTCTGGTCTCGGTTTCGGTTACAACACGCGCAACGTTACCGCACTGCAAACCCTCGACAAGCTTCGCCGCGTGCTGCTGCTCGGTCAAGAGCCGGACTCGACGAGCCTGGGGGACGCGTGGCTGCCGCTCACGAGCGCGGTCACGCTTGGGACCGGTGACACCAACGGGTTCCAGGTCCAATTGTTCGACACGCGCACCCGACGGACACTCGCGTTCGATGTGTTCGAGGGGTTTCGCGGGACCGTTCGGGTTTCGCTGGGCGACGTGAACCGTGACGGCGTGCCGGATCTGGTCGCCGCTGCCGGTCCCGGAGGCACGCCGCACATCAAGGTGATTGATGGCAGGAACGGGACACTTCTCGCGAGCTTCTTTGCGTTCGATCCGACGTACCTGGGCGGGCTGAGCGTTGCCATCGGCGATGTGAACGGCGACGGCGCTGGCGACATTGTGGTGGGCACGGCCGCTGGCACCGATCACATCAAGACGTTTACCGCCGCAGGGCGTCTGATTAACAGCTTCGAGGCGTTTGAATTGGGGTTCGCGGGCGGGGTTCAGGTTGCGGCCTCTGACTTGAACCGTGATGGGTACGCGGACGTGGTTGTCGCGGCCGGGGCCGGGGGACACGGGCACGTGGTGGCGTATTCGGTCGCTACGAACCGCAAGCTCGCAAGTTTCTATGCGTTCGGGGCAGAGTACGGCGGATCGGTATCGATCGCGGCGGGCGATTTCGACGGCAGCGGCGAGGGGCAGGTCGCGGTCGGTACGAGCGGCGGGACCGCGGCGTGTGTGATCGTGTACCGCCCGCTTACCACAGAGTGGATCTGCGGCTTCTTCGCTTACGGTGCGGGTTTCCAGGGCGGAGTGGGGTTGAGCGCGGTGACCCATTCCGGTGGAACGGAACTGTGGTCGGTGTCGAGCACTGCCGGGACCGCAGACGTGCGGCGGTTCGACATGCTCGGCACGACGAAAGACCGGTTCATGCTGTACGAACCGGGCTACAGCCGTGGCGCGACGTTCGGCGGTTGATAGCGGGTAGGGTGCTCATGTTCCATGTGAAGTTACGACTGCCCGAAGCGTTCAAAGCGGATCAGACAATATCGATTGTGGCTTTTGGCTACCGGCGCAAACGATTCGGGCAGGACGGCATCTAGTAAGTCGCAAGTCGTTACCATTTAACCTCATGTGACACCGAATGACACTCCCTTGCGCTGGACCGGCCGCTCAGCCTGTTCCGTGATAAGCGACCTGTTGTCGGCTACTTCCTGTTCGGGTTGCTCGCACTGGTCGGTGGGTTGCACATCCGAACGTATTACCGCCTCGAACTCAACCGAGAACTATACGCCCCGGTCACCTCGCTGGTGCTGCTGGCGGTTGTTGCCGCGACACCGTCGCCGGACAGCATCCACACGCTCGCGGCGCTCACACTACTGTGGTTCGTCTTCGGCTGGTACGCGTACCGGCTGTACCGGGTCGCCAGTCTCTGGCTGCTTGTCCATGCGGCGGTGCCGGTCCTGGTGCTGGTGCTGACCGAGGCGCGGAGCTAACGGACTGTGGCAGAAACTGGTCGTGACGTACTTCTTGTTGGCCGCCAACCTTGATTGCCTGCTAGTGACCGGTCGATTGGTACTTCCAGGCCCGGAAGATTTCGGGCACGAGCGCCGCAAGCAGCGTGGGAGATACGCTCCGCGTGTGATCTGGAAGCGAAATGATCGACCGCCGCCATTACCATGAGGCGATCTGGTCGCATCCAGAACCGGAGTCAGAGTTTAAGGCGCGAAAAGCAAACGCGGCGCTACGCTCACGGTGGTTCCCGTCACGTCGTCGAGCAGAATTACCTCTTCGTCACATCTGATCCCCGCGTGAGCTGCGGTTGACAGCACCAGTGGCTTTACTTAAAGATGCCGCCCGAACGAGCCGACGAGGGGTTCGCTTCCGGCAGGAGCTGGTCGCGTCCTCCCGGCCTAAGCGGTCCGAGAGGGTACGACCGCGTCGGACCGTCGAATCGCCTTTCACGGAGGGTTACCGCATGATTCGTCGAACTTGGATCGCCCGCCTGTTCACCGCCGCCGTCGCGATTGTGGCCAGCGCCGGGACCGTTGACGCCGGGCTGCTGCCGGTGTCCGTTACCGTCCAACCCGAGGCCGGCAACTTCCGCTGGACCTACTCGGTCGTCCTGCCCAGCGACATGAAGCTCCAGGCGGGCAGCTACTTCACCATCTACGACTTCGCCGGGTACGTGGCCGGGTCCGGGTCGGTGTCGGCGACCGCCCCCGACGACACCTTCTCGCAGTACTGGACGGTCAGCACCACTGCGCTGGGGCCGACCCCGGACCGCCTGAACCCGCAGGACGATCCGAACATCTCGAACCTGACGTTCACCTACAACGGGCCGACCCTGCCGATCGGCGACCCGCAGCGCATGACGCTCGGGAACTTCGTCGCGACCTCGGCGTACAGCACCACCGCGGACAGCTTCTTCACGGCCACCAACCCGCGGCTGTCCAACGGCGAGATCGACAGCAACATCACCTCGACGCTGGTCCCGAAGGGCGGGGACGTGCCCCCTCCGACGGGCACCCCGGAGCCGACCACGCTGGTGCTGGCCGGTCTGGGGCTCCCGCTGATCGGGCTGCGCCGGGTGCTCCGCCGCCGGGCGTAAGTTCGAGTGGGAAGCCGTAAGGCTCGGGAGCCGTCCCGTCGAAGACCGCCACAGTGGGGTCTTCGACGGGGCGGCTCCCGGGCCTTACGGCTTCCCACTCGTTCTCACACCAGAATTTCCGCCTCCGGGAACCGGTCCTGTAACGCGGCCCGCTGTCCGCTGGTGAGGCCGTTCTCGCGCAAGTCGAGGTGGTACAACTTCACCCGCGGGTCGGCGTTCACCAGGGTGTGAACGGCGTCGGCCCGGAGCCCGTTCCGCGCCAGCCCGAGCCACCGTAGCGGGGGCGTGGTCCGGCGCCGCCCCAATTCGGCCACGATCTCGCGCACCCCGTTGTCGCCGACCTGCTGGCCTTCCAGGTCGAGCAGCCGGAGCCGCTCCCACGGGAACGTGAACCCCAGATCGAGGTACGAGAGCGGCCCCGGGCCGGTCTGCGGCCGCCACCCGAGCCGCAACTCCTCGACCCACCGCACGCACCGGCTCGCGAGCGCCTTTTGCACCTCGTCGGACTTGAACGGGATGTAACTCAGGTCCAGCTTGGTGAACCGCCGGTGGTCGGCGCGCGGCAGCGACTCGGACAGCACCCGCGACAGGTTCGGGATGTCGGCCAGGTCGAGCGCCCGCAGGGCCGGCAGCGCGGGGCCGGCCAGGAACGCCCGGAGCCATTGCACCGGCACCGGGGTACTGCGGAAGTTGAGGTCCGTCAGCGCGCCGAGCTGCGGGCACCCGGCGAGCGGCTCGAAGTAGTCCACGCCGTGACCCAATTTGCTGAAATCGAGCCGGGTCACTCGCGTCAGTTGAGGGGCATCGAACAACGAGTTGAGCGGGGCGTGCGCGACGGTGAGCGCGAACCGCACGACCTGAACCGAGCGGACCGGCTCGGCCGCGAACAGCGCCGCGGCGTCGCGCCCGAACGTGGCTGCGTCCAGGGCCACGTGTTCAACGAAGCCGCGCACGAACTGCCACCCGATGGCCCGCTTCAACAGGTGCCGGGTCCACGTCCCGCGGTGCCGTTCGAGCAGGTGCTGAGCGGCGGTCTCACATTCGCGAGCCTGCGGCGAGTACGGCTCGGCGTGCGCCCCCTCGACCTGAAGCCGCACGAACTGACCGCGATCGGGGTCGCCGTTTTCCTGGAGCCAGTCGGCGTACATGAGACGCGGCGTGTCCTCTTCGGGGTGCTCGAGCACGGCGGCAAGGAGGGAATCGCGGTCATTCATCGGTCGTTCCCCTCGGACACGCACCCCACCCCCAGCCAAGCCGTCACATTTGCGCCGGAGAACGCATACGGATTATGTGGCGGTTCGCCGGACGCGGACTGAAATTTCGTGCGAATGACGGGGGCGAAATATCAGTTTCAGCCGAAAGTCGTTTCTCCACGGCCCGCTGACATAAGCGTGTGAGCCGTTGCGTTAAAATTCACACGGCGAGCTATCTGCGGCGTTAACAGACTCGCAATAGGGGGCAAATCACCAGAGTCGGGTACTCGTTGACGCCAGCGTCTGCCCCTGATGATCTGGTTGAGTTAAATGGGAACTATGGCCATTTCAATAGTTGCGATCGTGCCTCAATGTGTCTTGTAATCGGACTGCGCTGGCGTCTCCGACAACGGAAATGATAAACGCAAGCATAAAGCCCCTCCAGAAAATATCGTGGGCCTCATTCTCGATGTGCTGTTGGTGAGCAGGATGGTTGCGTACAAAATGCTCAGATCTGCCGCCGTTACTTGCGGAAATTCAGCGATTTGAGAAGACGGTGTATGCCAGTGCCTAAAAAAAGGGCACCGCGAAACCTTTGCCAATAAGCCCTTTTCTGAACCGTCCGTGAATTCTGAAAGGTCATGGCGCGATTGCTGCATTTAGCAGTAGTCCAAACTCGTCCATGTCGGTTCGCCCCGATCGCCCTGTCCTCTCCCAACTAAAAGTTGCCCGCACCGCCTTGGACGGTGGTGTACCCCTTTTGGCTCTACCTTTGGAAAGGCCACTAATGTCGGCTCGTCGTTCGCGTAACGGTTTCACGCTGATCGAGTTGCTGGTGGTGATCGCGATCATCGCGATCCTCATCGGGCTCCTGCTCCCGGCCGTCCAGAAGGTGCGCGAGGCCGCCGCCCGGATGAGCAGTCAGAACAACCTCAAGCAGATGGGCCTCGCGATGCACAACCTCGCAGGCGTCCAGAACGATCAGTTCTGCTCCGGCTGGGGCGGCACCCGCGCGACGACCACGACCGCGGACCCGGTGCGGCCGTGGACGTGGCACATCCTGCCGTACATCGAGCAAGAGAACATCTCGAAGGCTGCGAGTCCGCCGCTGACGACCGTCATTAAGACATTCAACGCCCCGAACGACGCCTCGTTCGTCAGCGGCCAACCCCTGACCAGTTACGCCGGTAACGCCCTTGTCCTCGGTATCGCGAGTCCGACGGCTAGCACGTTTCCGGCTCTTGGGACAACCGGGGTTACTGCCAAACTGGTGAACTTGAACTCCATCACCGACGGTACGTCGAATACCCTTCTGTTCGCCGAGCGTTATGCGACGACTACTCTCCCGACTACCGCCTCAACAGTGATCTACGCTGGCGTCGCTGATGCGTCTGCGCAGGTCGCCATCGAGTACATCGCCGCTCAGCACCCGTGGTACGGTACCCGTCCGTCGCACGTGCTATTCGCGCCGAAGTATTTCGCGACTCCGGCCGCACCGTATCCGTTCCAGTCAAAGCCGGCGAACAACGCCGCCAGTGACTTGGTTCCGCACGGCATGTCCTCCGGCACGATGAGCGTCGCGATGTGCGATGGCAGCGTGCGTGGCGTGTCGGCCAGCGTCATTAACTCGACCTGGATTCTGGTGTGTGATCCGAGCGACAACTTCCCGATTCCGTCGAACTGGTAGTGCTCCCGTGCCGCGGCCCATCAGGGCCGCGGCGCTACTTCACGTCCAGAACGTAAATGTCGCTCCCGCCGTCGCGGGCGGATACGAACGGCGGTCGGTGTTCCTTGGGCGAACCCGCGTAAGAGCAGCAACACACTGGGCCGGCGGGCGCCGGGTGCCGTGCAACGGGGGCGGGGTAAATGCGTTGAACACGCGCCTGGTGCCCGTGGGCGCACCGGTAATACAGGACCGGTGCGCCAACGGGCACCAAGCGCGTTCCCAGAGGCGATTGCGTGGCCGGGCGTTACCGTTCGACTTCCGACCGTTCGCCACGCGCGGCGGGCCGGTACGCAAGGGGCACACTTGTGCCCCGCGGCTGAACGGGACGCCACCAAACCGCACCCGCAATCCAGTAGGATTAGTGCATTTCCACGCCCACCGCGCCGTCTTGCACCGCGCCAATGTGCCACGCCGGAACGCCGTCGGCGGCGAGCTGCTGAACGATTCCGTCGGCCGCGGCCGGGGCACAGATCACAACGAACCCCACGCCCATGTTGAACACCCGGAACATTTCGGCGTCGGCCACGTTCCCGCACTTCTGGAGCCACCCGAACACCGGCGGCACGCTCCAGGCGCTCCGCGCGATGTGAACCCGTTTGTCCGGCGGGAGGATGCGGCCGACGTTGTCGGGCAGCCCGCCGCCGGTGATGTTGGCCAGCCCGTGAACCGCGTCGCCGAACGCCCCGAGCACGCGGCGAACCGGCTTCACGTACAGGCGCGTCGGGGTGAGCAGTTCTTCACCCACCGTTTTCCCGAGTTCGGGCACGCGGTCGGCCACGGTCAGGCCCGCGGCTTCGAACGCCACCTTGCGGACGAGGCTGTAGCCGTTGGAGTGAACGCCGCTCGACGCCAGCCCGATCACCGCGTCGCCGCTCTGGATCTTGCGGCCGTCGATGAGTTGGTCGCGCTCCACCACGCCCGCCGCGAACCCTGCGAGGTCGAAATCGCCCGGCGCGTAGAAGTCGGGGAGGATGGCGGTCTCGCCGCCGACCAGCGCGCAGCCCGATTCGAGACAGCCGTCGGCGATGCCTTTCACGAGTTCCGCGGTTAGCGCGGGGTCGTCCTTGGGCATCGCCAGATAGTCGAGGAAGCTGAGCGGCTCGCCGCCGGTGCAGATCAGGTCGTTCACGGACATGGCGACCAGGTCGATGCCGACCGTGTCGAACTTGCCCACCAGTTGCGCGATCTTGAGTTTACTCCCGACGCCGTCGGTACAGGTGACCAGCACGGGGTTCGTGTACCGGCCCGCGGCCGAGAGGTCGAACAGGCTGGCGAACCCGCCCACGCCCTTGCCGCCCTTGCGCGGTGGGAACGGCGGCGGGATCACCCCCGGGCGCTGCGTGCGTGCGACGTGAACCTGGATGCCGGAGATGGTCTGCTCGTACTTTTCGAGGTCCAACCCGGCTTTCTTGTAGTCGTACTGCTCAGGCATCGCAAACCCCTTCGGCCGTTGATCCGCGCCCCGGCTCGCGCGGGTACCGGGTCACCCGCCCGCGACGAGGCCGCTACCCCTTCGGGGCTGAAGAGTTCTTCTTATACGTTTTGCTGGGGCTAAGCAGGCGGTCGTGGTTGCGCTGCACTTTTGACGAGCCGCGACCGCCAGGGAGCGGAATACGTATCCCGCTCCCTGGCGGTCGCGGCTCGTTCCCGAACGTTACAAACATCCCCGACTCCGTGTTCAGGAGCCGCCGGGCGCCCGATTCGTGCCGGTTCGGAACCCGGGGTTGACCCGTTTCTCATCAACCGGCTAGACTCCCCGCCCTTAGCGGTGGTTGCGCCCATAACCGCCGCGCAGAGACGCAACCAAGGACGGTTGGGAATGTCACTTTCGCTACTCGCGTCGGCCGCGCCGCCCGCGGACCCGACGTTCCATTCGGGGTTCGCATACTTTCGCTGGCTCCACGAGCTGCTCCCGGCGCCGTTCTTCCACACGCAGGCGTTTTTAACCTTTTTCGCCCTCATCCTGGTCGCGTACTGGAGCATCCCGCGGCGGTTCCAGATGACCCGCGTGTGGCTGCTGGTGGTCGCGAGCTTCCACTTTTACGCCGCGTGGAGCGCCGAACTCGCGTTCCTCGTCACGGGCACCACGCTCGCCGACTACCTGTTCGGCCGGCTGATGGGGCACGCAACGCGGTCCTGGTTCCGCAAGCTGCTGCTGTACTGCAGCGTCGGGATGAACCTCGGCATCCTGTGCTACTTCAAGTACCGCGGGTTCTTCCTCAACGAGCTGTACGACGGCATGCGGCAGCTCGGTATGAACCCCGGGTTCGCGAAGGTCAGTTTGGAGAACGTCTTCATCCCGTTCGGGATCTCGTTCTACACGTTCGAGGCGATCAGCTACGCGGTGGACGTGTACAAGCGGAAGATCGAGCCGGAAAAGAGCCTGCCGCGGTTCCTGCTGTTCATCCTGTTCTTCCCGCACCTGGTGGCCGGGCCGATCGTGCGCGCCGGCGACTTCCTCACCCAGACCCGGCGCCCGAAGCGGTGGAACTGGGTGCGGGCGCAGGTCGGCGTTCAACTGTTCCTGGTCGGCGCGTTCAAGAAGATGGCGATCGCCGACCGGATGGCCATGTTCTGCGACCCGGTGTTCCAGAGCCCGGACAGCTACAGCTCGGTCGCGGTGTGGTTCGCGGTGCTGGCCTACGCGGTCCGCATCTACTGCGACTTCTCGGGCTACTCGGACATGGCCGTCGGCGCGGCGCACCTGCTGGGGTATAAGCTGACCAACAACTTCAACATGCCGTACCTCGCCGCGAACGTGACCGACTTCTGGCGCCGGTGGCACATTTCGCTCTCGTCGTGGCTCCGCGACTACGTCTTCATCCCGCTCGGCGGCAGCCGCGGGTCGCGGTGGCTGACCTACCGGAACCTGGTCCTCACGTTCCTGATCGGCGGGCTGTGGCACGGGGCCGCGTGGGGGTACATCCTGTGGGGGCTGGCTCACGGGCTCTTGCAGGTGGTCCACAAGTGGTTCAAGGAGTACAGCGAGGACAAGCCGCGGCTCGTCGCTTTCCTGGAAACCTCGTTCGGCACCGGGCTGCGGGTGCTGCTCACCTTCGTCTGTGTGAGCCTGTGCTGGGTGCTGTTCCAGCCCGAGTTGGGCAAGGCGCTGGCCGTTTTCGAGAAGCTGTTCTACGTCCAGCGCGGGCTCGCGCTGCCGCTCAGCAACCGCAGCCTGTGGGCCACGGTGATTTTCCTGTTCCTGTGCCAGTTGCTCGTCCGGTCCGGGGTGTGGGCGAAGCTGTACCCGCGGCTGCCGGCGCCGGTGCTGGGGGTGGGGTACGCCGCGTGCCTGTGCGTGGCCCTGATCCTCGCCCCGGACAGCGGCACCACGTTCATCTACTTCCAGTTCTGATCCGACGCGGGGCGCTGTGAACGTTCGCCACCTGATATCCCCCCGACTGTTCCGCCCGGGGCGGCGCCCGGGGCCGGGTCGCACCCGGCCCCGGGCGCCGCGCCGCGCCGCGGTGGCCCTCGGCGCGGGGGTGGTGGCGTTTGCGGCGGTGCAAGCGGCTCTCGGGGCGCTATCGGCGGTGACGTGGTGGGCCGCCGACCCGGTGTACGAGGACAAGCGGGAGCGGCTCGCGCGGGTCGAGCGATCGGCCCCACCGGGCGCGGCGCGGGTGCTGCTGCTGGGCACCTCGCGCAGCGGGAACGGCTTTGATGCCGGGCGCGTGAGCGGGGCGAGCGAACGCGCCGGCGCGCCGGCGGTGGCGTTCAACTTCGGCGTCCCGGGGGCCGGGCCGGTCACGCAACTCGTGTACCTCCGCCGGCTGCTCGCCGACGGGCACCGGCCGGACGTACTTGTCATTGAGGTGCTGCCCGCGCTGCTCTCGGATGCGCCCGCGGGACCGATCGAGACGCGCGTGCTGACCGGCGACCGGCTGGCGCGCGACGAAGTGGAACTGCTGGCCGGGTACGGGTTCCCCGCCGACCGGCTGCGCCGGCAGTGGCGGGAGGCCGCCGTACTGCCGGTCCACGCGCACCGGTTCAAGTTGGTCAGCCGGGTGGCGCCGGACGCGCTGCCGTGGTCGCTCCAGACCCAGGGCGGGCGCACCCCGGACCCGCACGGGTGGCGGCCGACGCTCGTCGATCAGGTGGGCGACGAGGAGCGCGCCCGGCGAACGACGGACGCCGCGATCGAGTACCGTGAGGCGTTCGCGCACGAACTCCCGGCCGGTCCGGCGGCGGCGGCCCTGCGCGACCTGCTCGCGCTGTGCCGCCGCGAGCGGCTACCGGTCGCGCTGGTGCTGTTCCCCGAGGGGACAACGTTCCGCGCGCTGTACGCGCCGGGCGCCGAGTTACGGTTGCAGCAGTTCCTGGCCGGGCTGAGCGCCGAGTTCGGCTGCCCGGTGACGGACGCGCGGGGGTGGGCCGCCGACGACCAGTTCGTCGACGGCCACCACCTTTTGCGCCCCGGTGCGGACGCCTTCACGGACCGGCTCATCCACGACGCGCTGATCCCGCTACTGAAGTCCCAAGCGGTCGGGGGGCACGAATGACGGCCGCGCCGCCCAACACCCGATTCGCGTTCCGCACCCGCGGGGCTACCGCGCCGGGGCACCGGGAGCGGTCCAGTGCGGCGGCGCTGGCGATCGGCTTCGTGGCGACCGTCGTCGTTCAGTTCGGGATCGGTCAGGCGGTTCGGAGCGCGCCGGAGGCGTTTTCCGACCCGCTGTACCACGACAAGCGCGAGCGGTTGCGGGCGCACCCGGCGGGCGCGCCGGCCGGGGCCGGACGGCCGTTCGCGCTGCTGTTCCTGGGCAGCTCACGCACCTACGACGCGGTCAACGCCGGCGCGGCGGCGGCCGCGCTCACACACGACCTCGGGCGCCCGGTGGCGGCGTTCGACTTCGCGACGTCCGGCGCCGGCCCGGTCACGCTCGCGCTGCACCTGCGCCGGTTGCTCGCCGACGGGGTGGCCCCGGACGCGGTGGTGATCGAGGTGCATCCGGCGTTTCTCGCGTCCCAGGTGTGGCCGCCGTTCGAGACGTGCTGGCTGCGGCCGATCCGGTTGCGCCCCGGCGAAACGTCACTGGCGCGCGACCTCGGCTTCCCGACCGACGCGCCGGGGGCGCACGGCCCCCGGGGGCGGTTGCTCGCCGGGTACGAGTACCGCACGCACCTGCTGGAGCGGTACTGCCCCGAGCTGTCCCCGCTCCCGTACCGGCTCACGAGCGGCCCCGAGACCGACCGGCACGGGTTCGTCCGCGTGCCGGACTTGCTGCCGCGCCAGCGCGAGCGGCTCCGCGCCTGGACCCGCGAGCAGTACGCCCCGTGCTGGACCGGCTACAGCCCGGGCGGCTGCGCCCTGGCGGCGCTGCGCGACGCACTCGGCACGTGCCGCGCGGTCGGCGTTCGCACCGCCCTGCTCGTCACCCCGGAGTCCGCCGAGTTCCGGAACTGGTACGCGGAACCCGGACGGGCACGCATCGCGCCCCTGTTGAACGAACTCGCCCGCGAATTCGAGGCCCCCTTTGTGGACGCACGCGAGTGGCTCCCCGACGACCTGATTGCGGACGGTCACCATTTGACCGGAACCGGCGCGGACGTGTTTACCGAGCGGCTGGTGCGTGACGCGCTCGCGCCGTGGCTGCGCGCTCAAGAGGGGGCCAACCATGAGCGCTGAACCGTGCGAAACGGACCCGACCGCGGTTCCGGGCCGCCGTCCGCAGATCGGCGCGGCGGTCCGGTGGACCGGCCTTCGCCCGCGGGCGGTCCGGCTCCGGCTGGTGGGGCTGGTCCGCGCGCCCCGGTCCCGAACGGTTCGGGCGCCTCAGGCGCGGCGCGCCCGCGCCGCCGTCCTCTGGTTCGCGCTCGCGGTGCTGGTGACCAACGGCGCCGCCCTCGCGGCGCTGGACGCGCCTTGGCCCAACCTGCGCGACCCGGAGTACGGGTGGCGGGTCCGGCGGTTGCACGCCCGCGCCGCCGAGCACCCGGGGCGGCCGCTCGTGCTGGTCGTCGGCTCGTCGCGCACCGGGATGGGGGTGCGCCCGGCGGCCTGGGAGGCGGTCCGCCCCGGAACGGGTGACGACCCGCTCATATTCAACTTCGGCGCGGTCGGCGCCGGCCCGATACAGCAGCTCATCGCGGTGCGGCGGCTGTACGCCGACGGGCTCCGCCCGGATGTCGTGCTGCTCGAGTACTGGCCGCCGCTGCTGCGCCAGGACGGCCAGTTCGCCGAGCAGCACCGCTCGTGGACCCGGTTGCGGTTCGACGACTGGCCCGTCATGCAGGATTACTTCCCAGAACCCGAGCAGACGCGGCGGTTGATGGTGTCATCGCGCGTAAACCCGATTGCCGGGAACCACGCCCGGTGGGCCGCGCTGGCGCTGCCGCGGCACCTGTTAGCGAACCGCCACGCGGACGTGGCGTGGCGCGACCTGGACCGCTGGGGGTGGCTCCCGGGGCCGGACGTCCGCCCGGACGATTCCAAAACCCGCGAGGGCTTTTTGAAGCACCACCGCGAGGACTACCGGCGCCACTTTGACGGCCACACGATTCACCCGGCCTCGGACCGTGCCCTCCGCGAAGCCGCCGGGCTGGCGCGGGCGCACGGTGCACGGGTCGGGTTGCTGTTCTTGCCCGAAGCGAGCGAGTTCCGAACCTGGTACCCGCCGGAGGTGGAGCGGAGCGGGCGCGAGCACCTCGTGACGCTCGCGCGGGACCTGGACGCCCCTGTGATCGACGCCCGCGAGTGGATGGGGGACGAGCTGATCGCCGACGGGCACCACCTGTCGCGGGTCGGTGCGGCGGCCTTTACCGAGCGGCTCGGCCCGGCGGTCGCCCGCGCGTTCCCGGCACCAGGAGGCGCACCGTGACGACCGACGCCCGTCTCAAAGGCCCTTGGGCACGCGCCCCGCGGTGGCTCCGGCGCCCCGACACGCCCCGACCGTTTTCGCCCGCGGCCCCGCGGCGCACCCGCGCCGTGCGCGCGCTCGGGTGGGGAGCGGCGGCGCTCCTTCTGGCGACTGCGGCGTTCTCCGGGGCGATCGAGACGGTTCTGCCGCAGGTGCGAGACCCGGAGTACGGGCACCGCGTGCTGCGCGCGCGGGCGCTCCAGCGCGCGCACCCGGACCGCCCGCTGGTGCTGGCGCTCGGCACCTCGCGGACGCAGAACGCGCTCGACGCCCGCGCGATGGAATTTCCGGACGCGCCCGGGGCGCCGCTGGTGTTCAACTTCGGGCTGTCGGGGGCGCGCCCGCCGAACCTGCGGCTCGCGCTCCAGCGGCTCCGGGCCGACGGCGTGAGCCCGGCGGCGGTGCTGGTCGAGGTGCTGCCCGGGACGCTCGCGGTGAGCGGAGCGGCGGACCCGCTCGTGTTCGACACGGCCGACCGGCTGACCGCGGCCGACCCGGACCGCCTCGCCCCGTACCTCGCCTCCCCGGGGGCGCTGCGCCGCGAGTGGCTCGCGAAGCGGGCGAACCCGTGGGCCGCGCACCGGGTGGCGCTGCTGAGCCACTTCGCCCCCGAATGGCAGCCGTGGCAGGCACGCATCGACGCGATGTGGGAGCAACTCGACGACCGCGGGTTCGGGCGGTACCCCCACGGGAACGTTTCCGACGCCGACCGCGAGCGGCGCCGCGAGCGCGCCCACGAGGCGTACCGCGTGATCGAAGGCGACTTCCGGGTCAGCGAACTTTCGTACCGGTGCTTCCGTGATCTGGTCGCCGACTGCCGCGCCGCGGGGACGCCGGTGGCGTTCTTCCTGGCGCCCGAGTCGCCGGTGTTCAGGAGCTGGTACGGCCCGCAGGCGCGGGCGGAACTGGCGGCCTTCTGCCGGGTGCTGCGCGACGAGTTGGGGTGCCCGGTGTTCGACGCGCCCGATGGTTTTGCGGAGGACGATTTCGCCGACGGGCACCACATGCTCCCGGGCGCCGCCGCGCGGTTCAGCCGGCAACTGGCCGCCACGCACCTCCGCGCGTGGCTCGCAGAGGTGCTCAAGTAACGCCGCAGGCGCCGTTACTTCGCCTTCGGCAGTAGTTCGCGAGCCGTCAGCCAGTCGGAAAGCCGGTCGGGCCAGGTCCCGACCGACTTCTCCCCGCCGGTCCACTTCGGGTCGCTGCCCAAGCCGACGCCGTGCCGCCCCTTTTCGTAAATGTGCATCTCGACCGGTACGCCGGCCTTCTTGCACGCGAGGTAGAAGCGCACCGCGTTCTCCGGCACCACCGCCGTGTCCGCGCTGGTGTGGAAGATGAACGCCGGCGGCCCGTCTTTCTTGACCTGCTTCTCGTTGGAATACAGCTCGATCAGCTTGGCGTCGGGCTTGTCGCCGAGGAGGTTCTTGCGCGAGCCGCCGTGCGTCACCCCGTCCTCCATCGAGATCACCGGGTACGCCAGGATCGCGAAGTCCGGGCGGCAGCTCTCCTTCTCAACGTCGTAGCCGTTCTTAGGATCGCCCTTTTCATAGTGCGTGGCGGCGGTGCTCGCGAGGTGCCCGCCGGCGGAGAACCCCATGATCCCGACGCGGTGCGGGTCGATGCCGTAGTCCTTCGCCTTCGCGCGGACCAGCCGGAGCGCCCGCTGCGCGTCCAGGAGCGGCGCCTCACCGAGCGGCCCCGGCCGGTCCTTCGTCACGATCCGGTACTTCAGCACGAACGCGGTCACGCCCTGTTTGACGAAGAACTCGGCGACCTGCTTCCCTTCGTGGTCGTTGGCGAGGAACCCGTACCCGCCGCCCGGGCAGACGACGACCGCGGTGCCGTTCGGCTTCTCGGGACGGTACGCGGTCAGTTCGGGCTTGTCGGTGGGCGAGTCGCCGACCGCCAGGGGGGCTTTCCCGGGCCACAGGGGGAACGTTTGCGGCGCCGGGTCGGCCGCGGCGGTCGCGGTCAGGAGCAGCAGGGGCAGCATGACGGACTCCGGATGGAGAAAAGAAGCGGTGCTGATGATACCCGGCGTCCGTGCAACCGCCACGCGCCGTTTTCGGTTACGTTCTCGCGGGGCGCAACCGAACTTTTTTCCGCACGGTTGAACCGTATACTACCTGTGCCGCTCTAACGAAGCGGGCACGGTAACTCGGGGGCGATCTGGTATCGACCGGGTGTCGGAAGTGTTCGGTGGCGTGTCGTGGTTGATCAGCTGGCCACGTAAAAAGCCGATCAAAATTTAACTGCTGAACCGCAGTACTCCCTCGCGGCTTAAGTGCCGAGAGCCGTTCTGGCAGCTTCGCCTGAGAGGTGCTAGTCCGGACGCAAGTCAGGCTCGCGGGAACTCGAGGAGAGGGGACAACCACCCGATCCGCCTCGGCGGCCGTTCCTGCTAAAAAAATCTGGCCGATAGTTGTGTCGGGGTCCCGCTCGTAGGAACCCGGTAACAACGAACGTGCGGCGGCCCGTTAAACGGTGCGCCGCAGGAATATACGAGCTACACACGTAGATGCCGGCGCGGAAGCGCCTCGGGACCGGGGTTCGATTCCCCGCGCCTCCACTCAAACGCCACTTGCGCACCCGCGCAAGTGGCGTTTGTCATTGGGTTCTCGCTGATTCCGATTGTTCTGTACGTCACCCTTTTGCTCTGAACTGGTCTGAAGTCAGGCCGCTCTCAGTAGTTTCAAGTTTCACGTTCCAGGTTCCAAGTCGGAACTTGGCTCGTCAAAAAGCTCCGGCGAGTCGTGTCGCTCGTGACTCCACTTGGAACCTGGAACGTGAAACTACTGGGTACTGGAAGAACTAATGGCGACGGCCGCAGAAACGCAAACAGCCCCGGCACCGCCGGGGCTGTTCCGTCGTTGATAACCTTCACGCCGCCCTTACGGGCACGGGTTGCAGGTCGGCACGCACACCGGGACGTACCGCTTTACGCAGGTGGTCACCGTGTACGGCTCCATCGAGCAGGTGGTGTGCGGGACCATCCGGCAGTGGGTTTCGGGCACCACCTTGCAGGTGGTCACCGGCACGCAGCGGACCCGCTCCTCGCACACGTAGTTCACGCGGCACTGGCGGACCACCTGCTGCTTCTCCTCGCACACCCAGCGGCAGGTGGTCACGGGCACGTGCCGCACGCACACCTCCGGCACCTTCTCCACCACGCACCGCGTCTCGTACCGCACGTGGTCCTCCTTCACCAGCCGGCACGTGGTGTAGCACACCTGCCGGGTGATCGTCTCGGGGACCATCGTGCACGTCCGCTTGGTCACATAGCGGACGTGCTCTTCCTTCTCCCAGCGGCACGTCTTGTACGGGATCTGGCACGTCTTCACCTCCGGCACCGAGTAGCACCGGGTGCGGGTCACCATCTTCACGTGCTGCTCGGGCACCATCCGGCAGGTGGTGTACGGCTGGTAGCGCACGTGGTGCTCCGGAACGGTGTAGCACCGGTACCGGGTCTCGGTACGGCTGCACTGCTCGGGCACCATCCGGCAGGTGGTGTACGGGACGCGCTGGACGTGGTGCTCGGGCACCTTGTAGCAGCGGGTCCGGGTCTCGTACCGCACGTGCTGCTCCTTCACCAGCCGGCAGACGGTGCGGCTGCACGCCTTCATCTCCGTCTGGGCCACCTTGCGGCACACCGGCACCTGCACGGTGGTGCAGACCGGCTTGCACACCGTCTTGCACTCCTTCACCACGCGGCACTCTTCCGTCGGCACCCACACCTTCTTGCACACCGTCCGGCCGGGGCACTGCACGGTCTCGTGCGTCAGGCAGCCCGGGACGTACCGGCTGGTGCAGGTGCAGGGGTCGAACACGCACGTGCCCGGGGAGCGCACCGCGCGGGTCACCACGGGGCCGGGCACGTACTCCGTCACCGTCTCGTAGTGGCCGCCGCACACCTTCTCGACGCGCTCGGTGACCACCGGCTCGGTCACGTAGCTGACCCGCTGCTGGGTGACGTAATCGACCTCGGTGCGGTAGGTGGTGACGGGCACGTAGTACGTCTGCGTCTCGTACTCGGGCCGCACCGTGCAGTACGGGATGGCGACCTGGTACTGCTGCGTTTCCGTTCGCCAGGTGGTGTACGGGATCTCGCGCACGTGCTGCTCGTACACCGGCCGCATCACCGTGTACGGGATCTCCACCTGGTACGGCTCGCGGACCGCGCGGTAGGTGGTGTACGGGATCTCGCGCACGTGCTGCTCGTACACCGGCCGGTTCACCGTGTACGTGACGGGCTCCTGGTAGTGCTCCACCACCGGGCGGTTGACCACGTAGCTGTGCGTGCGGACGTGGTGCTCCACCACCGGCTTCATCACGCAGTACGGGACCGCGACCTGGTACTCGTTGACGACCGGCTTCATCACCGTGTGCGACACGTCGCGGACGTGTTGCTCGTACACCGGCCGGGTGGTGCAGTACGGGATCGCCACCTGGAAGCTGCGCGTCACCGGCTTCAGCACCGTGTACTGCTGCTCTTGCAGGTGCGTCTCGTGGACCGGGCGGTTCACCGTGTACGTGCGGACGGTGTCGAAGTGCTCGACGACCGGGCGCTGCACCGTGTACTTCTCGGTGGTGTAGTTGGTCTCTTGAACGGTCTTGTACGTCGTGTACTGCTCGGCCCGGTACTCGGTCTTGTAGACCGGGCGGTAGCACACCTGCTGGTGCTGCTCGACGACCGGCTGGTACTGAACGGTGCTGGTCACGACCGGGGCGGCGCACTGGTCCGGGGTGACGCAGCCGCGCGGGTACCGGCACACGCCGCAGTGGCCCGCGAGGGCGGGGTCCGCCAGCCCCGCCAGGCCGCCCAGCGCGAGCAGCCACAGCCCGAGTTGCTTCCTCATGGTGATTCCTGCGTCCCGGTGCAAATCCGTGATGAACGGGGCGACGAGCCGGCCCGCTGATGAGAAATGTGCATGACGTTGCGGCGTCACAACAGGCGGCTTGTGCGGTTCGTGCGCAGGTCGGCGCGTCCGGTAACGGCGGAACCCGCCCAAAGGCGCCAACCGGACCAGCTCGCGCGCTCCGCACAAGCGGCACAATGCGACGAGTCGCGCTATCCCCACCAAATTCGGGGCGGGCGGGTGGCGCGCGGCTCGCGATTGCTCAACACACGACCGGCGGGAGCCGACCGGCGCACTCGGGGCTTCCGCCCCTCATTCGCCCCGGAGTATCATGAAGCCCATGAGCACCCCGACCGTTCTCGACCGCGAAGAGTACATCGAGCAGGCGTACCTGTTCCGCACCGTGCGCGAGCGGGTCGCCGACAACCAGCCGGCGCAGGAGGTGTTCCAGCGCGTCGCGGACGAACTGCTGTCCACCACCCGCCTCCCCTACGCCGTGCAGTTCGTGGCGTCGGAGCTGAAGCACACCGGCCTGTTGGCGAACGGGTTCGCCAAGCTCCCCCACTACTTCACCGCGTTCCAGGCGTTCGTCATTCAGCAGGCCGAGGACGAGAAGTCCCGGCTGCCGATGCCGACCGCCTTTCTGATCCTCGAGCGCGAGGCCGCCTACCGGGCCAACCAGCCCACGCGGCCGGGGCTGTTCGTGTACCAGTTCGAGACGATCGCGCGCAACCGGCTCGGCTACATCGACGGCCTGGAGGCGATGGCCAGCGACCCGTTCTACGACGCCGACTGGCGGGGCTACTTCGACCAGTTGCGGCGCCTGGTGGGCGAGAAGGACTTCAGCGATCTGGTGTACACGCACTCCGAACTGTTCGTGATCGAGGAGCGGCGCCGGAACCCGGCGTTCGAGCCGCGGCGGCCGGTCATTTTCGGCGAGAAGGAGGGGAAGATCGCGAAGGCGAGCCGCACGCGCGACCCGCTGTACCTGTTCGCGGCGCTCCAGCGGCAGTTGGGCTACCCGGAGGTGCCCCGGTACCGCATCCGCGACGACGCGACCACGAAGATGGAGATCCTGCAAACGAAGCTGCGCGACCTGGAGATGCGGCTGAAGCTGGTGGAGGGCGAGTTGCGCGGGAGCGTCGACCTGAGCCAGTTCGGCAAGCCGGACCTATTACGCGAGAAAGATGATTGATTCGACAAGCGATAGCTTCCGCCGCCCCTGCCCTGCCCTGCGCTCGTGCTCACCGGACGGGGGCAACCGCGCGTTCAGCTCTCGTTCACGGTGCAGGTCTTGGTGCCTGTCTTGGCTTTTTTGTGGCACAGACAGGAATGTCTGTGCCACAAAAACAAAAACCGCCGCGTGTTCGGCTCTGAACAGGAAAAGTGAGTGCCCGCCGAACGTTCGCCGGACACAAGCCTCGGGGCGGCGCCGGCCGGCGTGTGCGGGCGATCAATTGCTATGAACAATTCGAGAATTATTAGCGCATATTTACAGAGAGGTGGCCGTACCGCCGCACGAGAGCTATATTAGATTGCAATCGACGTGACGGCGCTCAGGCGCCGCGTGCGTCGGCCGTCGGCTCGAACCGGGCCGGCGTGGAACCGGTGCGTCGCCGCTCAGGCGCCGCCCGTGCGAGCAGGCTCCCCCCCTTGAATCGGCCCGCGGGACCATCTTTCACCCGATTTTCGCCGACTCCCCGAGCACAGAACATGATTGGCACCCCGAACGCGCGCCCGCCGCGGCGCGGCTTTACCCTCATTGAGCTGCTGGTGGTGATCGCGATCATCGCGGTCCTGATCGGGCTGCTGCTGCCCGCGGTGCAGAAGGTGCGCGAGGCCGCCGCCCGCATGAAGTGCTCCAACAACCTCAAGCAGTGGGCGCTGGCATGCCACAACTACCAGAGCTCCAACAACACCTTCCCGCGGCTCCATAACGACGCGCGCCGGGTGGGCTGGATGGTGGCGGTGCTCCCGTTCACCGAACAAGAGGCGATCAACAACCTCATCAGGCAGGGCGGCACCGCCGCGTCCGTGGACGGCACCACCGCCTTCGCCGCCGGACCCGCGGACGCCTGGAACACCAACTACCGGCCCTGGATGCAGGACATGTCGATCCGCGTGTGCCCGTCGGACCCGCAGGCCGGCCAGGGTGGCGGGACGACCTACTTCACCCGCAACTCGAGCTACCGCGCGTCCCTGGGCGACTACTCGGGCGACTTCGGCCGGACGGACTATCAGCCGAACTTCCGCGGCGCCTTCCGCGAGGAGCGGGGCCTGACGTTCGCGGACTTCACCGACGGCACCAGCAACACCTTGCTGCTCGGCGAGGTGGCGATCTGCGCCGCCGGCGACACCCAGAACGCGAAAACGTCGCTCTGCCTGAACGCGTCCACCCCCGCCGGCGCGCTGGCGGCCGTCGACACGGCGAACCGCCGGAAGCTGCGCAACCCGGGGGCCGACTGGTCCGGCCGGCGCTGGAACGACGCCATCCCGGTCTACAGCGGGTTCCACTCCGCCACGGCGCCCAACACGCCGTCGTGCCTGGGGTGGGGCAGCTCGGACACCAACGCCCCGCTGCTGAGCCTCGGGAGCTACCACTCCGGCGGCGCGATGGTCGCCCTGGGCGACGGCTCGGTGCGGTTCCTCGCCGATTCCATCGACGCCGGGAACGGGACCATCGCCATCTGGGACCTCAAGAGCGGCAAGAGCCCCTACGGCGTCATCGGCGCGATGGGGACCGTTCAGGGCGGCGAGACGGAGAGCTTTGGCGGCTAAGGGGCCGGTAGTTCCAAGTTCCAGGTTCCAGGTCCGGAAAGGCCGCGTCGGAAAGCGGTCGGCTGTGGAACTTGGAACGCTGACACGCGGTATGCTGCGGCGTTCGAACCCACCAGCCGCACACCACATCACAACACTCCTCGCCCCGCCAACGCGCGGGCGCACGTTGGCGGGGCAATTCACAGCGAAAGAAGATGAAAGAAGATCGAATGGGTCACCGATTTTCCGGCCCGCTGCGGCGGGCGCTCGGCCTGCTCCTGCTGGCGTCCCTCGGGCCGCTGGCGTCCGGGTGCGGGGGCGGCGATGCGGTCGAGGTGAAAAAGGTCACGGGCCGGGTGACGTACAAGGGAGAGCCGCTCGGCGGGGCGCTTGTCATGTTCAAGCCGAAGGGCGGCTCCCGCGTGGCCTCCGGGACCACGAACCCGGACGGGTCGTTCGAACTCGTCACGTCGGGGGCGACCCGCAACGGGGCGATGCCGGGCGACTACGACGTGCTGATTTCCAAAGTGGTCGAGGTCGATGCGAAAGGGAACGTGGTCGAGCCCGCGAAGCAGGAGTACAGCCCAACAGCGCGCCAGGAGCGCACGAAGCAGAAGTCGGTGATCCCCGAGAAGTACAACAACCCGAAGGCCCCGCTGCTCTCGGCGACCGTAACCGACAAAGGCAACACGTTCACCTTCGAGCTGACGGACTGACGTCGTTTGGTACCCACGCCGGAGGTGGTTCGCGCGTCGGGCGTAGACCTACCCCCCGGCCCCCTCCCTGAAGGGAGGGGGAGGAAGACACGGGCGAACGCGAAGCGAGGCGCGCGCCTTCCGTGCCGGGACCACTCCTCCCGGCGCCACCCCCTCCCTTCAGGGAGGGGGCTGGGGGGTAGGTCTGCGCCCGACGCCCGAACCACCTCCACGCGCGGGAGTCTCACGCGAGCAGTTCGCTCCGCACGCGCCCGACGCCGCCGATCGCGTAGGGGCGGCCCACGCGGTCGTGAATCTCCGCCTGCGGGTCGATTCCGAGCACGTGGAACAGGGTCGCCACCACGTCCTTCGGCGAGAACGGCGTTTCGGCGACGGTGCCGCCGATGCGGTCCGTCTTGCCCACCACGCGGCCCTGCGCGAACCCGGCGCCGGCGAACAGCCCCGAGTACGCCCCCGCCCAGTGGTCGCGCCCGCCGCCGGCCACGTTCTGCACCCGCGGCGTGCGGCCGTGCTCGCTCATCACCACCACGGCGGTGTCGGCCAGCATCCCCCGGGCCTCCAGGTCGCCCAGCAGCGCGGTCAGCGCCGTGTCGAGGCCCGGCCCGAGTTCGTCCTTGAGGCGCGGGGTCTGGTGGACGTGGGTGTCCCAGCCGGTGTTCACGAGGCCGTACTCGTCCCAGCACACTGTCACGAACTTCCCGCCCGCCTCCAGCACCCGCCGCGCCGCCAGGCACGACTGACCGAACAGCGTCATGCCGTACCGGTCGCGCACCTTTTCCGGTTCGCGCTGAACGTCGAGCGCGTCGCGGAGCTTGCTGGAAACCAGCACCGTGCGGGCCATCGCCCGGTGCCGGTCGAACGGCGTGTCTTCGCTCCGCGAGTCCGCGACGCGGCGCGCGGCGTCGAGCTGGTCGAGCAGCGACGTGCGGTCGTTGAGCCGGTCGAGGGTGATGGCGTCGTCCGGCTTCACCGACTCGAACCGGTCGGTGGGGCGGATGCCCGCGTAGGGGTCGGCCACAACCTTCTTGGGGTTGCCCGGGTCGCCGGAGTCGCGCTCGATCTCGCGCGTGCCCGACGCGCGGAACTCGGCCCAGACGGTGTCGTAGGCCGGCCCGAGGAACCCGCCGAACGGCCCGGGCCGGGACGGCCCGCGCTTCGAGCCGAACGGGAACGGCAGCCAGTAGTTCCGCGGCACCGCCGGCCGCGGGTCGTCCTTCGCGCCGAGGTAGTCCACCACCGACCCGATGAACGGCCAGTGCCGCGGGTCGCGCACGTTCCCCTCAAGGGGCAGGTCGGTCGTCGGGACGCCGGTGAACGCGAACGCGGTGCCGTGGATCGGGCTGTTGTGCGTCAGCGACCGCAGCACGGTGACGCGGTCGAGCTGCCGCGCGAGCTTCGGGAAGATCTCGCCGACGCGCACCCCGGGGAGGGCGGTCTGAATCGAGCCGAGGGGGCCGCGAACCTCCGCGGGCGCGTCGGGCTTGGGGTCGAAGGTGTCGATCTGGCTCGGCGAGCCCCACAGGTACAGGAGGACGCACCGCTTCGCGCTGCCGAAGCCGTTCGCGGTCGGGTTGGCAGGTTCGGGCGCCGCCGCGCGGGACCACCCTTCCAGCGACAGCCCCAGCGGGGCGAGCGCGCCGACGTGCAGGAGGTCGCGCCGCGTGAGGCCGTCGCAGAACACCTTTTTCGAGCCGAGGACGCGCAACATATCGAACCTCACGCGAAACGGTTGCGGCGTGACGGGAGCGCGGCACGCTGGCCCTCACGCAACCATCCCCGTGAAGCCAGCGCGGCCGAAGTCCTACCGGTAAGGCCTCACTTGTTCTGGAACAAGATGTCCATCGGCGTGCCGGGGCAGACGCGGGTGGGGCGGTTCTGCGGGTCGCGGATCTCGCTCTCGGGATCGACGCCGAGGGCGCGGTAGATGGTCGCCCCGATGTCGAACGGGGTGTACGAGGTGGTCACCGGGCTCGTGCCGCTGCGGTCGGACTTGCCGATGACGCGCCCGCCGACCACCCCGCCGCCGGCGAACAGCCCCGAGTAGACCCGCGCCCAGTGGTCGCGGCCGGGGATCGTTTCGCCGGGCAGCGTCGAGACCTTGGGCGTGCGCCCGAACTCGCCCGACACCACCACGAGGGTTTCGCTCAACCGGCCGAGCGCGTCCAGTTCGTCGACGAGCGCCGCCAGCGACTGGTCCAGCCACGGCAGCAGCCGGGTTTTGAGCTTGCCCCAGTTGTCGACGTGCGTGTCCCAGCTCTGCACGATGCCCATGTTGGCCTGGACGATCGGCACGCCGCTCTCGATCAGCCGGCGCGCGAGAAGGAGCGACTGCCCGAACTGGTTGCGGCCGTACCGGTCGCGAATTTTGTTCGGCTCGCGGTCGAGGCGGAACGCGCCCGCGACGCGGCCCGAGTTGAGCAGCTCGAACGCCCGCCGCTGGTGGTCGCGGAACGCGGGGTCGCCGGTGCCGGTCGATTCGAGCTGCTCCAGCAGCCCGCGCCGCCCCTCGACGCGCACCGGGTCGGTGCCGTCCGGCAGCGCGAACGCGTCCATCTTGAAGTTCGGCGCGCTGGGGTCTTGCGCCACGAGCATCGGGTCGGCGCCCGGCCCGAGGAACCCGGCGTGCTGGCCGGGCCAGGTGAGCGGCCCTTCGATGAGCGCGTGCGGGAGCACCACGCCGTTGGGGATGCCGTCCTTGCGCGGGCGGAGGTGGTTCAGCCCGGCGGCGTAGCACGGCCAGTCGCGGCGCGAGAGGACGTTGTCGAGGTCGGTCTGCCGCTGGTTGGGCATGGTCGAGCCGGTCAGCAGCCGGTGCGTCCCGGGCAGGTGCCCGTTCTCGCCGTGCGACAGCGACCGCACCAGCGCCCAGTGCCGCATGCGCGCGGCGAGCAGCGGCAGGTGTTCGCAAATCTGGACGCCCGGGAGGGTGGTCTGGCGCGGCGTGAATTCGCCGCGCACCTCGGCCGGCGCTTCCGGCTTCATGTCGAGCGAGTCGAGGTGACTCAGCCCGCCGGTAAGGTTCACGAGGATGACCTGCTTCGCCTTGCCTTCCGTGCTGGCGAGCGCGGGGCGCGGGAGGGCCAGCCCGACGGCGGCACCGGCGCCGAGTTTCAAGAAATCGCGCCGTGCGAGGTGTGAAAGGAGTGACATCGCGACTCCGGCGGGATGGCGTGGAAGCGGGAATTACTGGCGGGGCACCAACTGTACCACAAAACGGCCGACGAAAGCAACCGCCGATTCCGGACATTTGCGCGAGGTTTTGAGCGCGGAGAAGTGAGCCAGGAGCGTGAACCGCTGGGTGATACCGCCCGATCAGACGGCGTGTCGAAACGGGTCGGCGTGTCGGCGGGCCGTTCCCTGGGACCGCGGACATCCCGTCCGCTGTTACGCGGGTGGTGTCGGACCGGCCCGGGCGGAATCGGGTGCGCACACCGGGTGCCCCGTTGGTGGCGGCCGGTGATCGTCAGTTGGGGGCTCGGTCCGACGGACGGGGGCTGGCCGGGTGGTTCCGGTCGAGGTGGCGGCGGTGCGCGGGGCCGGTGCGGCCGAGCGGGCGCCAGATGAAGCACCGGGGCGAGCACACCGCACCGGCCGGCCCCCGGACGGGACGAGCGGCGAGCGGCTCTCGACCGGATGCGCACACACGACCTCGCGGAACTCGTGGCCCGGGCCAAACGGGGCCGGCCCAACATCATCAGGCCGTAGTCTCTTGACCGCCCGTGCGGGTTCCACCGCCTCGATCAACCCCATCGCCCGCAACCTTGTCCGGGCGGGTTTGAGCCGTGGGCGTGGCCGCGTCTCACTCCCACCGTGCTCTCCCACAGCGACGAGGCGAAAACGACTCATCCTTGACATGTCTAAATGTCGAGATATATTTCATTGCAGAGGAGACGGTATGACCTCCGACACCCTGATTGACCTCGACCGTCTGAGTCAGGCGGCAGAATGCCTGAAGACGCTCGCCCACCCGCACCGGTTGCGGATCGTGGAGATGCTGCTCAGGGATCGGTACACGGTCGGGGAACTGGCCGAGGCGTGCGATATTCCCAGCAACATCGCTTCCGGCCACCTTCGGTTGATGCAGAGGTGCGGGTTCCTCGCCCCCGAGCGTGACGGGCGGAAGGTCTACTACAAGATCACCGAGCCGTGCCTGGGTAAGTTCCTCGGTTGCATCCGCGAGCGGTTCGCCGGCCCCCCAGCCGGCTGATTTCGCGCCGCATATGTCTTTAGATCTCGACATTAACACCTTTCGGGAGGGCTTTCATGGAAGTCACGACCATTAGCCCGCACGACCTCGCCGCGAAGCGGCAGGGCGGCGAGGCGGTCGAACTCATCGACGTGCGGACCCCGGTCGAGTACCGCGAGGTCCACTGCCCGTTCGCCCGCAACGTGCCGCTGTCCGATCTCGACCCGGCGGCGGTCATGTCCGCCCGCACCGGCCCGGCGGACGCCCCGCTGTACGTCATCTGCAAGTCGGGCGGTCGGGGGCGGCAGGCGTGCGAGAGGTTCCTCGCGGCGGGGTACGCGAACGTGGTCAACGTCGCGGGCGGCACCGCGGCGTGGGTGGAGTGCGGGCTGCCCACGAACCGGGGCAAGAAGGCGATCGCGCTCGAACGGCAGGTGCGGATCGCCGCCGGCCTGCTGGTTTTACTGGGCGCAGTGCTGGGCGCGTTCGTTCACACGTACTTTATTGGGCTGTCGGCGTTCGTCGGGGCCGGACTGGTGTTCGCCGGCGCCACCGACACCTGCGGCATGGGGATGGCCCTGGCCCGGATGCCGTGGAACCGGGTCGCTCCGACGGCGAGCGGGGCCGGCGGGCCGTCCTGTGCGGTCAACCGGCCCTGAGCCCCGGCCGGCGCGGCCCGGGAGACGTACTCGTTCTGAAGCCGCCGGCGGGCGGTGGCGACGTGGGGCGGCAACTCGGAGGAGATGGCGATGCGGATTTCGATCCTGTTCGGCGCGACGGTCGTGGGCTTGACCGTGCTGGTGGCCCCGGCGGGTGCGGCGGACCACACGAAGGACACAACCGACGCGGTCAAAAAGGCACTCGCCGACGATAAGGCGGTGCTGCTCGACGTGCGCGAGAAGGCGGAGTGGGACGACGGCCACCTCAAGGACGCCAAACTGCTCCCGCTGAGCACCCTCAAGGGCGGGGCGAAAGCCGAGAACGTGGCCAAGATCGTCCCGAAGGACAAGGTCGTCTACCTGCACTGCGGGTCCGGCGTCCGGTGCCTGAAGGCGGCGGACGAACTGAAGAAACTCGGCTACGACGTGCGCCCCCTGAAGCCCGGCTATGCCGACCTGCTTAAGGCCGGATTCGCCCCCGCCGGCAAGTGACCCGCCCCCGAGATCGCCGTTCCCCGAGCGAACGAGAAGTTGACTGCGGGGCCGGGACCGCGCTGTTCGCGGACGTGGTCGAGTAAGGGCCTCGCCGGGTGCGGGTTCCACGTCAAGCAGAGCCACATGATGGCCTTCGAGACGGTCGGTCCAAAGGCCACGAGCGAAACGTGAGCACGCCGCACCGGAGCCGCCCGCCTGAACCTGAAAGGACACTCTCATGAAGCTCGTCATTGTCGGCGGCGTGGCCGGCGGCGCGTCGGCTGCGGCCCGCGCCCGCCGCCTGTCGGAGGACGCCGAGATCCTGCTGCTCGAACGCGGCCCGGACGTGTCGTTCGCCAACTGCGGGCTGCCGTACCACATCGGCGGGGTCATCCCGCAGCGGGACAAGCTGCTCGTCACCACCCCCGAGCGGCTCCGCGAGCGGTTCCGGCTGGACGTGCGGACGCGGAGCGAGGTGGTGGTCATCGACCGGCGGAAGAAGGCCGTCCGCGTTCGCGATCTCACCTCGGACCGCGAATACGAGGAGACCTACGACAAGCTGATCCTCGCGCCCGGTGCCGCCCCGATCCGCCCGCCGGTGCCGGGGGCCGACCTCCCGAACGTGTTCACCCTCCGTGCCCTCGCGGACACCGACCGCATCAAGTCCCTGGCGGACGGCGGCATTCAGCGGGCCGTCGTCGTCGGGGCCGGGTTCATCGGCCTGGAATTGGCCGAGAACTTCGTGCACCGGGGCATCGCCACCACGGTTCTCGACCGCAACCGCCAGGTGCTCCCCCCGTTCGACGCGGAGATGACCACGCCCCTGCTCGCGGCGCTCCGCGAGAAGGGCGTCGAGGTGCTGCTCGGCCAGACCGCCGAGGCCATCGACCCGGACCGGGACGGCCTGAGAATCACGCTTACGTCCGGTGACACCCGCACCGCCCAACTCGTCGTGCTGGGCGTCGGCGTGCGGCCCGAGAACGCCCTCGCGGTCCGGGCCGGACTCGAAGTCGGGCCGCGCGGCGGCGTCCGGGTCAACGAGTACCTTCAGACCACCGACCCGGACATCTTCGCGGTCGGGGACGTGATCGAGACGACGGAGGTGGGCACCGGGGAACGCACCCAGGTGCCGCTCGCCGGCCCGGCGAATCGTCAGGGCCGGATCGCCGCCGACAACGCCTTCGGGCGGGCAACGAAGTACCGCGGCACGCAGGGGACCGCCATCCTCGGCTGCTTCGGCACGACGGCGGCGATGACCGGGCAGTCGGAGAAGGCGCTCCAGCGGTCGGGGCGGCCGTACCGCAAGGTGTACGTCCACCCGGCCCACCACGCCGGGTACTACCCCGGTGCCGAGGGCATGACGCTGAAGGTGATCTTCGACCCGGCGACGGGCAAGCTGCTCGGCGCGCAGGGCGTCGGCGGGGCCGGGGTGGACAAGCGGATCGACGTGCTGGCGGTGGCGGTCCAGGCGGGGATGACGGTGCTCGACCTCGAAGAGACGGAGCTGTGCTACGCCCCGCAGTTCGGCTCGGCGAAAGACCCGGTCAACATGGCGGGCTTCGTGGCCGGCGGGCTGCTGCGCGGCGACCACCCGCAGACCGACTGGGAGTCGGTCGCGGCGGCGGCGGACAAGCCGCTGCTCCTCGACGTGCGGACGCCCACGGAGTTCGCGAGCGGTCACATCCCCGGCGCCCTGAACATCCCGGTGGACGACCTCCGCCGTCGGCTCGCCGAACTGCCCAAGGGCCGGCCCATTGTCGCGTACTGCCAGGTCGGTCAGCGGGGCTACCTCGCCACCCGCATCCTGATGCAGGCCGGGTTCGCCGTGTCCAACCTGGGCGGCGGCTACAAGACGTACCTGTTGCACGCGCCCGCTCCCCCGACGGCAACCACCCGATGACGCGAAATACACGCGGGGTTGCGACCAAATCCGGTTGAAGAGTAACCGCTCGGCAGGGTGTCGGTTGCACCCGCCCGCTGACGCAGGCGGTTCGACGAACCATGGTCGAACCGCCTGCGTTAGCGGGCGGGTGGCGCTCCCAACCACCGTTACTCTTCAGTCGGATTTGGTATGAGGCAACAGTCCGGAAACGCGAAGGGGGCCAGTAGTTTCAAGTTGGCGATCCGGGATTGTGGCTCTCATGCACGACGGAAAATGTATGGCTCGCGCCTGCTTCTGATATCAAACCATGAGCCAGCAAGAGCGGGCAAGCGGTGGCCAGTGCCCACTGCCGCCCACAGCAGTCGCACCACCCCGTCCGTTGTCGAGACCCGTCAGTTGATCCAGCAACCGGGCGGCCACGTCCGCCATGGGCTCCTTCTCGCCCGCCGCGGTCAGCCCGAGGGGGTACCGGTCGGGCGCCCCGATGAGGCAGGCGGTGGCGTCGGTGTGGAACGTGTGGGTGCACCCGTCTCCTCGGCCCGGGTGGTGTCCCGGTTCGGTTTCCCGAAATACCCGGTCCGGTGGTAATCGATCGCGACCCGGGCGGCCCGTTTCCGTTTCCCGAGCGGGGCGCGACGTGCCGGCTGGAGCCACCGCTCGAGGGTGCGACTACGCTCGGGGGGCGCGAGGTACAAGCAATCCCAGATGGCTTGCCCGGATGGGGCCGACGCGATGGCCGCACACGCGGCAGCTACCGACCGGGCAAACGCGGCCGCGAGACCGCCCGCCACACGGCCCCGGGGCGCAAGTGCGGCGCCGCTTGGGCAACTGGACCGGCGACCGAGCCAGTCGGTGAGAACCGGGCGCAAGTGGCGGGTGGCGTGAACCGGGGTTGCTCGGATAGACTGATTTGCGGGCCGCATGGGGCCTCCGACAGTGGAGGCGTGGTAACCACCATTGACCGGTAAACCCACCCGGTCCGCTACTCCTAAATCGACCAAATTGAAACTACTGGATTCGGTCTCAATCGTTCGATACCGAACGCTCCAGCGGCACCAAACGCCCTTCGCAACACCGCTCGTGTGCTAAACATTGGGACGCGCGCCACGATAACTTGCGGAGCTTGCGAATGCTTGCCGCCATCGACTGGAATCAGGTGCTGGCAAAGGCCGTGACCGGAGGGATCATCGGAGGGGTCGCCGGCGGCTGCGTCGGCCTCGTGTGGTACCTGGTGCCAAAATCGAATGAAAACAAGCAGGAAAGGGCCGGGGCGAATGGCCGCGCGCGGCCGCCCGCCAAAGCACTACCGCCCCTGGTCCTTTTCTTCTTCATCGCGGCGGTTACCTTCGTCCCCTTTGTCGTCGAGAAACGGTTTCTCAACGCCCTGCGGGTCCGCGTCTCGGGTGACGCGACGGCCCCCACCGTCACGATTTCTGATTACGGGCGGTATCGTGTCGCGGGTCCGGATCGCGCCACGCCGGGTGGCGCCGCCAACGCCGGTGAGCGCGAGTACGTGCTGTTGGAGCAGACCGATCAGGTTCCCTGCCGGGTCGGGGAAACCTGGGGCGTCCGGATTCGCGGTTCCGTTGCGCCCCAGGACGACCGGTCGCACCTCGTTCGGGAAGAGATCCACCATCCCCCCATCAAGCACCCCGACGGCTCGGTCCGAACAACCGACGCCCGCGAGTTCAGAACCCCGCCGGGGGCAGCTTTCGGCAGCACGAACTGCTGGCAATTTCTAAAAGGGCACGAGCACGAACTGGTCCCCGGCGACTGGACCTGGGTTGTGTTCGTCGACGGTGTTGAAGTGGCACGCCGGACGTTCAGAGTTTGGAAATAGCTTAAGGCTTCGAGTCGAAAGTCGTCCGGTCAGCAAGTCGTAACGTCACGAACTATGATTATCACTGGATTTGTGACTGTACGACTTTCGACGGTCGGACTTTTGACCCGAAGTCCTTGACGTGGCAAGCGGACCGCCGTGGTTGCGCGGCTCGTTAAAGTGCCGCGCAACCACGGCGATCCGCTCGGACCCGGCAACCGGTTCAGGGGCGATTTCCTGAACCGGTCGTGCCGGGCTCGATACTTGGTCCGCGCGCTGTTAAACTCGCGAACGCGACCCGGCGGGACACGGATAGCTTCAACTGCGATGCAACGTCGCGGGGTGGTTCTTGGTGCCGATCCGGAGCGTAGTGTCTCCCGACGCCAGCGTTTGGGGTTTCTGCGCTCGCCTGGAGGATGTCCACACGATGTACCTGGTCACGTGAAAGACCGGCGTGTACGGAAAGTGCCCGCCCGCCGGGTCGCATTTGTTCGCCTCAACGCTGCCGCTCACATCGCTCCAACCTCAGCCGGCCTTTCCCTCCGTTCCGTCCGGTGCTATCTCGCGGCTCGCATGGTCGCCTCGGGTCCGGAGGAAACGCATGAAGGCCGGTTTTGCGGCGCTCGCCGTCCTGTTGACCCTCAGCTCCGTTGTTCCCGCCCAGCCGGCGCGGGCGAACGATCCCAAGCTCGATGCCCACCTCGAGGCGTGGGAAAAGAAGATGGCCGGCGTCGTGAACCTGCGGTCCGATGTCACGCTCACGCGCACCGATTCCGTGCTCAAACGCGCCACGACCTTCAAGGGGGCGGCCCTGTGCATGAAGCCGACCTTCGCGCGCGTGCGGCTGGAGAACGCGGCCGACCAAACGAAGCGGGATTACGAGGCGTGGATCTGCAACGGGAAGGCGGTGTACGTGTACAACGGGCTCGCGAAAACGGTCACCGAGTTCGAGCTGCCCAAGTCGGGGCGCGGGGCCGACAACCTGCTGCTCGACTTCCTCGCCGGTATGAAAGCCAAGGACGTGAAGGAGCGGTTCAAGGTCGCCCTGTCTGCCACGGACGAGCACTACGTCTACCTGGCCATCGAGCCGGTGCTCGGTACCGACCAGCGCGAGTTCAAGCACATCCTGCTCGCCCTTTACGGCCCGGGTCCGAAAACCGCCGCCGTCTCGTACCTGCCGGCCGAGATCCGCATCCTCAAGCCGAACGACGATCTGGAGTCGTGGAAGTTCTCGGGCCTGAAGGTGGACGTGCCGAACGTGGACGCCAAGCTCTTTCAGTACGAGGAAATCAAGGGCTGGGCGCGCCTCAGGCCGCCCCCGCAGCCGATCGCCGGCGGCCCCACGCCGGGCGCCCCGGTGCGGCCAAATAAGCCTTGAGAAACGATGGCGGAACGGCGGTCCGGTCGCGGCTTCGTTGCTGCCCACGCGGACCCCGCGTTTACGAAAACAGATTTTGACAGGATCGACAGGATGAACAGGATCAAGACCGATTGATTTTTAATCCTGTTTATCCTGTCGATCCTGTCAGAATATCCTGCTTTTGACGGGATCGATTGAATTCAGACCGATCGATTTGAAATCCAGTCTTTTCAAGTTGTTGGTTGTGCGCCACCCGCCTGCTGCGCAGGCGGTTCGACAAGCCACGTTACACCGGCCTGCTGACGCAGGCCGGTGTAACGTGTTCTGGTTCTGTGAGCGATCTCATCTCGGCTGCCGCTAACTTGAAATTAATGAAATCGGAATCGACCCAGGCACCGGACCGCGAATACACTTCGCTGCCCGAGCCGATTTAAGGAGCGACCATGATCGCATTTGTACTCTGGATCGCGATGGGTGGCGGGCGCAGGCTCAGTCGCGTCCAGTGTGGCGGGATTTGTTAGGGCGTGTGGACAGTCAATTCGGGCAATCGACGTAAGTCCTGAATTTGCAAGGACCAGTGACTGGAGAGCTGAAAGCCCGCCAATCGTCACAACCACTAGGGCAATAGCGACTTACGCCATGACTGTCCACACGGCCTAGTTTTTTAGCGAGATTTCCAACCATTTCCGGCCAGTTCGGAGATAGTCCTGAGGCGTGCAGGTAGGGCAAAGTCGCGTTCCCCGCACGTCGGAGAGCGCGAGCTACGAAGCTTGGCGCGATCGCTACCGCGTTCGTAAAATCGTTTCCACTGGCCATACCGACCACGTGGAGGCTGTCATGTCCAAGCCCGTCGTTTACATCGCCTCGCCCTACACCAAGGGCGATGTGGCGATGAACACGCACTTCCAGTGCAAAACCTTCGACACGCTGCTCACCGACGGCAAGGTCTGGCCGATCGCCCCGCTCTGGTCGCACTTCCAGCACACCGTTTTTCCACGCCCCTACGCTGACTGGATCGCTTACGATCAGGCCCTCCTACCGCTTTACGATGCCTGCCTCCGGCTCACCGCGCACTTGCCGCAGGTCGGGTACACGCAGACAGAATCGTCTGGGGCTGACGGAGAAGTCGAGACCTTCAAGCGTCTCGGCAAGCCCGTGTTTTACAGCGTCGAGGAACTTTACCGGTGGGTTGACTCGCGAAACGCGGGCTGAACCCGCGCCAGGCCATCCCTCCACCCCCGCCGAGGCTGATTGCGATGCCGCCCACCCCGCCGAAGGACATCGAGAAATCGATCGACAGCCTCCAACGAATTCACGCGCTGGTGTCGGCGCTGGCATTGGGTGAAGCGGTCCGGCGACTGGTGCTCAACCCTGGGGCTGCGGATGCCGCCTTCAACACCGAGGCGCTTCCCCAGTTCCTTGCACTCGTTTGCACGATCGTGCCATTCTACCACGGCATGCACCGGCACCTCGAAGATACTTATCTGTTCGCAACCGACGCGCGTCATCCGAAAGGCGTGCTCCTGATCGACTTCGTGGTTTTCTTGGCTGAGGCGTCAACCTTCTTCGCGCTGGCGGCCCTGTTCAAGTCGCCGAACTTCTTCTGGCTGCTCGCCGGGCTTCTCACCTTCGATGCGCTGTGGGGCGGGGTAACGGCACTCATCAACCCGGCAACGAAATTCCGGTGGTGCCTGCTAAACTTCGGTGCAGCAGTGGCCATGTTCGTGGTGCTCTCGCTCAACGTCTTCCGGCCTGGAATGGACGTGTGGTTGCTGACTCTCGTTGCGGGGGTGCGCACGATCCTCGATTACTCGACACACTGGCGGTTTTACTTCCCGTTCGGGGATGAGCAGCCGCCGAGCGCCCAAACGGTCGGCGAAGAAAACAAAGCGGCCGTTGGCCCCACGGCGAACGGCCGCAACCACAAGCCTGAAGAGTCGCCGACCACGTCAAGCGAGACCCAACGGGTGTAACTGTGCGAGCCGAAATCCGCGATCTTGAGCTGGCATTTAAGAGCAACGGACAGGAGTTCGAAGCCTTCGTACACGATTTGATTCGTGCCGTTGGAGCGGCCTGCGGGATTGCAGCGCACCAGATTAATTACGATCGCCGCAGCAACGTGGCAGACGGTGGGAGAGACATCATCGTTCGTGTCGGGGGCCAGGGTAGCAGTTACGGCTTTATTCCAGATCGGCCGTCGCACTGGTCGGTCAAGGCTGGGGAGGAGGGGATTAAACCCAGCCAGTTGAAAAAGGAGATTCTCAAGCAGGAAAAAGAAGACCATCCAAAGGTGAGGGATGCGCTACTGGCGGGTGAAACGTATGTTTGGTGTGCGGTTTACCCCGCGACCGTGGATCAGCGAGACAAGATGTGGGAGGCGGCGAAGGAAGTCGCCGAGGAGTTGAAATTCCCAGCCGATCTCATTGAATTCCGCTGGCAAGACGCACTCAGGACGGTGCTAAATGGATACCCGAACGTTATCCCCCAGCACCTGCCGAACGTGGACAATCGATGGGCAGGTGTTCGCCTACTCAGTGAATGGCGACGGGAACCATATCTCAACACTCCCTGGAGCGATTTTGGCTCTCGGGCCGCCCTTGTCACGCGAATAGCGAGCCATCTGCGAGGCAACGGGGCTCCTAACCTGCTTCACATCGCCGGCCTATCTGGCATCGGTAAGAGTCGCGCCGTCCTTGAGGCGTGCCAAAGCGATGTCGAGCTGCAAGGCGTTTTTTATCTTCAGCGATATCAAGACTTAACACAGAGGATCGAGCGATCGCTACAGGGGGCGAACAGGGTCTACGTCGTTATCGACGAGACACCGCTGCACGTCGTTGAGTCCCTCATCTCTCAGTTCTCCGAATGCGTCGATCAGGTCCGCATTGTCACGATCGGGCCGGCGAGTCGACAACGGGTCATATCCAGCAGAGAGATAGTCGTCGTTCCTGAGCCGCAGACAGAAGAAGAGGTGCTCGCCGTTATCCAGGCCCCCGGCAACGGGCTGTCGGAGACCGTGTTGCGAAGCATCGCCTCCCTCTGCGCGCATGATTTGCGGCTCGCGCTCATGCTTGTTCGGGCGAGCCTGCAAAATCTAGCGCTGCAAACCGTTCCGATCGTTGACTTCGATGGGGTGTGGACTCGCCTGATGAGTCTGTACCCAAACGAGATACCCGATGTCGCCGCGTATCGGCGGAACTACCAATCGCTCGCAGTTGCCATTGATGTAGGTGTCGAAGGCGAGTTTCGGGAAGAGTTACGGGCGCTGGCCCGCTACTTCGGGTGCCAAGAAAGTGACCTGCTCGTCTGCTCCAATGTCTCCGTTAGTTGCGGCCTCGGGCTACGCGCCGGAAGATTTTTTGAAACCACGCCGCACGCGCTTGCGATTGACGCATTCCGCTCGCTCTTCCGTAACCACCTACGCGATCGTCTTTCCGAGTTCCTGGCAGTATTGCCAGCCAGGCTTCAGATGAAATTTCTGGAGCGGTGCCAGGAATGCCCTGACGGTTTGCGTGAGGAGGTGGCTGCCCGTGTGGGCGGCGTCTTTCTTGGGTGGCTCAGCCACTCCAACGTGAGCATCCTGACTGGCCGTGAAGCCTCGCGCATCTTCCAGGCGTGGGCTGAGTTCGATCCGGTTCGGGGGCTCGACTGGCTCCGCCACGCAATTGAGATTGCCTCGCCCGAACAACTCGTCGCATTGGACGGCGAGCCGGACGGGTCAGGAGGCTGGCGGGGGCGACGCCAACTCGTTTGGCTGTGCCAGAATCTGGCCTGTTTTCGGGAGAATTTCTCGGCCTGTGAAGCCGTGCTCTTCCGCTTGGCCCAGCACGAGAACGAGGACATCGGCAACAACAGCACGGAAGTGTGGCAGTCGCTTTTTGGGATAGTGCTGTCCCACACAGAGCTGCCATTTCAAGATCGCTTCCCGCTCCTCTTAAGACGTCTGCGAGAGGCGAGCCCGGAGACCGTCAGGTTGCCATTGCGCGCTGCCTTCCGGTGCTTGGTGTCCGAAGTGATCGGGATGGCCGTTCCGCCCCGCGTGGTCGGCGGGAGGATTGTCCCCGAACAATGGCGCCCATCGACCAACGGAGAATGGAGAAGCTTGCGTCGGAGTGCTGGCGAACAGGTGATCGAGGCTATCGGTCAGCTTGCCACCACACAAAGAGGGGTCGCCCTCAACGAATTGACGGGGCAAATCAGATCTTTCCGTGATCTCTGGTTGATGGAACAACTCCGAGGGGTCTTCCGTGATGATTGGCTCACGCCAGACATCCGGCTATCTCTCGTCCTGGAACTCCAGCGCGGCATCGATACCTATCGCCGCGCCGAGCAAGAGGAAGGACAGCCAACTCACCCTCAAGTTCTCGCCCAAGAAGCGTGGCTGGCGGCACTGTCGCCGAAGGATTTGGCGACGCGGGTTCAGGACTCGACAGCTCGTGCCCAGCACGAACTCTGGGATGGGGATAACCCGGATTCGTTCTACGCCGGCATGGCGGAGGAGCTGATTGTTTCGCCCGACACGTTCCGCGGCCTCGCGCAGTGGTTCGACTCCCCACGAGCGAGTGCGGTGGAATACCTCGGATTTAGTGTCGGAAGGCGCGACCAGCGAGGCAACCTCGCGGACATCATCACTGACTGGCTGCGGGCAGACCAGTGCCGTAAGGTTGCAGTCACCTACCTAAATGGCATCGCGGCAGCAGAGGCCAAGTTGCCTGATCGATGGGCCGATGTACTCGACGCAGTGGAGGGGGCACAGCCCGAGCTGACGATCATTGCCACGCTTACGGCGGATGTCAGCGCGAAGGGCTATGAGCGTGTGATGCGCGCGATAGGCAAAATGGCCCCACCAGCCGCGCGGTTGTTGCGTGGGTTTGCTTACGATCGCTGGTCATATGTTCTATCCGATGAACAGCAAAAAGTCATTCTCTGGAGACTAGTCGAAATGTCGGACGGTGGAGCCGCCCCTCTCGTCGGCATGGATCTGATTCACCGCTGGTGCCACATTGCGAAGAAGCCCCTCGACGCCCAGCTTGTGCCCGCAGCCTTTGAGTTGGCGGCCAAGGCACCCCAGTACCCTAAGGATCAGACCGGATACAACTGGCGTGAGACCCTCCGCTTACTGCATAGGCACGATCCGGTGCGAGTGGCTGAGATCGCCCTGGACGTGATGACCTCGCCGGAAAGTCACCCGTGGAGATTCGGCGACGAGAACGTCTCACTCCTTGCCGAATGCGCCGCCATTGCCCCTGACCAGATCATGGAAACGGTCGGGCGGTATATTCTGAACCGCCAGCGACGGACCATCTTCGCCGTTTCGGTCTATCACGGCCTGTTCGAGGCCATTGGAGTGGATGCCGTCCGGCGTTGGGTGGACAATCATGGTCGGGAGAACCTGCGCTGGATTGCGAGGCATTTCAACTCGCCGGGCCGAAATGCACGCGGAGAGACGATCCTCCCTCCGCTAACCGAATGGCTGTTCACCGAACGCGAGGACGACCAAGAAGCGTTCGAGTGGTTTCTGATGGGTAGGCGAAGTGGTGCGCGGATGTGGTCGGGAAATCAGTCCGCTGCAAAGCAGGCGGAAATGCAGCCTTATCTTCATCACCATCTGCGCCGCGTCAGAGAATGGGCTCAAGACGAAATCAGGTTCTTCGTTAACGAAGACGCGCGGTTCCGGGAATTCGAAGACGAGTCTGAGCGGCTTTGAGCACCCACGAAGATGCTGCGGCGGCAAGCCGTCACGTCCCCGCCCGACAGAACGCGATTTTCGATCAACAACAGGTGCAGTGGGGTGGTGCGACACACACCCGTGTACCACCGGCCTCACCGAGGCCGGCTACAGAATACGGAGCGGATACCGAACGATCGGATTCGGTATGGGTCCGCTGTCATCTGCCGGGTGTGCTCCGGGCGCTGTTTCGGGTGTTGGGGCTCGCCGAATGGCGTGCCAACCGGCGGACCGGCCGGCCGCGGTCCCGGAAAATCGGAACGGGGCGCCGACTGGACATTCGCTGGCGGTTGATGGGTCAAGAACTACCCGTTCGCTGGCTCGCTGCTACCCGCGAATCACACGATCGGACCTGGCGTGAGAGGTTCAGAGGCGCTCCCGGTCGGTACCGATGGCGTTCGGGTGATAGGTCGTAATGCCTTGTAGTAATGTCGCTTGTGGCGAATTGCTTCCGTCGATTGGTTCGCTTGGCTGGGGAGGAAACGGTGCCAATGGCTGCGCGAGTTGTGGGTTGCGGCGTGGGGAAAACTTCTGGAAGCGATTTGAGGGGGATTAGGGTGGGGAAATGCCCGATGTGCCGACCGGACGGTCGGCGGCGGCGGTGCGGTGGCGGTTGCGTTTCCTGTGCCGTTCGCGGTTCTTAAAATGACGACAGACGCCGTCGGAAAGGCCGCAACTGCATGACTACCCCACTGCGCGTCGGCGCGGTCAACTACCTGAACACCAAGCCCCTGATCGAGCGGCTCACCGACTTCGCGCCCAACATCGACCTCACGCTCGACCTCCCCAGCCGGCTCGCCGACCGGCTCGCGGCCGGGGAACTGGACGTCGGACTCATTCCGGTGGTCGAGTTCTTCCGCGGCGGCAACTACAGCTTCGTCCCCAACGTCGCGATCGGCTCGCGCGGTCCGGTGCTGAGCGTCACGCTGTTCAGTAAGGTGCCGTGGGAGCAGATCCGCTCCGTGTCGCTGGACGAGGGGTCGCGGACAAGCGCCGCGCTCACGCGGATCATACTCCAGAAGCGGTACGGGGTGCGGCCGACCTTCGAGCAACTGCCGATCGATGCTGGTGCCGACGACCTTGCCACCGACGCCGTGCTGCTGATCGGCGACCGGGCGATGCGGGCGTGCCTGCCGGGCTACCGGTTCGCCTACGACCTCGGCGAGGAGTGGACCGCGTGGACCGGCCTGCCGATGGTGTTCGCGGTGTGGGCCGTCCGCGGCGGGGTGGAACTGGGCGCGGCCGAGACCGCGTTCCACCGGGCGAAGGAGTACGGGCTGGCGAACGCCGGGCTGATCGCCCAGCGCGAGGCGCCGGCGCTGGACCTCGACCCGGGGTACTGCCGCCGGTACATGACGAACATCATCCGCTACGACCTCGGCCCGACCGAACTCGCGGGCCTGCGGAAGTACCGGGAACTGGCCGAAGAACTGGGACTGGTGGCGCCCGCCCCGCGCCACCCGCACGCCGGGAGAGCGCAGTGAGCACCATCGACACCATTCTCGCGAAGGCCGCGGACGGCGTTCGGATCACCCCCGACGAGTGCCTGGAACTGTTCGCGTGCCGCGACCTGCACAAGCTCGGGCGCGCCGCGCACGCGGTGACGATGCGGCTGCACCCCGAGCCGTACCGCACCTACAACATCGACCGGAACATCAACTACACCAACGTGTGCGCCGCGGTGTGCGACTTCTGCGCGTTCTACCGCAAGTCGGCCGACGCCGACGCCTACGTCCTGTCGCGCGAGGAGCTGTACAAGAAGATCGAGGAGACGATCGCGCTCGGCGGCGATCAGGTGCTCATGCAGGGCGGGATGCACCCGTCGCTGAAGCTCGAGTGGTACGAGGAGCTGCTCCGGGACCTGCGGGCGCGGTTCCCGGGCGTGAACCTGCACGCGTTCAGCCCGCCCGAGATCTGGCACTTCAGCAAGCTGAACAAGCTGCCGCTCGAAACGGTGCTCCGGCGCCTCAAGGACGCCGGGCTGGGCTCGCTCCCCGGCGGCGGCGGCGAGATCCTGGTGGACCGCGTGCGGAAGGAGCTGACGAAGGGGAAGGCGCTCACGAACGAGTGGCTGGAGGTGTGCCGGGTGTGGCACAAGCTCGGCGGGATCGGGAGCTGCACCATGATGTTCGGCCACATCGAGACCGACGCCGAGCGCGTGGAGCACCTCACCCGCCTGCGCGACCTTCAGGACGAGACGGGCGGGTTCAGCGCGTTCATCTGCTGGACCATGCAGCCGGGCCACAAGATGGCCGATTACCCCGAGCGGGGGGCGTTCGAGTACCTGCGCACGCAGGCGATCGCGCGGCTGTTCCTGGACAACATCAAGAACATCCAGTCCTCGTGGGTGACGCAGGGCGGGAAGATCGGCCAGGTCGCGCTGTTCTTCGGGGCCAACGACATGGGGTCGCTGATGATCGAGGAGAACGTGGTCGCGTCCGCCGGGACCGTCCACTACCTCACGCTGGAGGAGATCAAGCGCAGCATCCGCGAGGCCGGGTGGGAGCCGCGGCAGCGGAACGTGTTCTACCAGCTCATTGACGAGAAGCCGGCGGCGCCGCGCCCCGTGGCTCGTGAGCTGGCGCTGCCGGTGCTGAACTGACGGGAGCGCGGCCGCCGGGCGGAACCGGACACATTCCCGTTTCCGATCCCGCTCGCGCTCGGCACAATGAACCCGAGCCCGTTTACCACCCGTTGTGCCACCGAGACGTGAATGTCCGACGAATTCACCATGCGCCTGCGGCTCCAGACCGTGGCCGCGTACCGCGACCTGCGCCGGGGCGTGCAGCGGAGCGGGCGCGAGAACGTCGTGTTCGCGGTCATCATGTTCGGCATCGCGTACTTCTACCACTCGGCGGGCGTGCCCCTGCTGGTGATCGCGCTGTACTGCCTGCTGGCCGCCGGGGAGGTGCTGGTCGGGCTGTTCAAGTGGCTGTTCCCGTCGGCCGAGGGCGTCCTGCTCGACGGGCTCGTGCTGCTGAGCTTCGCCGGCTGGAACCTGGGCTGGCAGGGGCTCGGGGTGGCCGCGGGCGGGCGGCCGCCCAACGTGTTCGTCGTGCTGCTGGGCCTGTACATGCTGAGCGGGGCGGTCAGCCGGTTCCGGAGCTACGCGCACCTGCGGCGCCTGTTCGCCGAGCGCCCGGCGCCCGAGCACCTCGCGTGGTTCGACGAGCTGGTGGTGGACATCCTGACCGCCGACCCGCACACCGATCGGCTCGCGCTGGACCTGCCGACCTCGCCGCACTGGCGGGCGAAGCTGATCGGCGGCACCGCGTTCTTCGTCGCGGGCAGCGGGGGGCAGGTGTGGATCGCGGGGGCGGACGACTTCAGCCTGAGGCGCGAGAAGGAGGGCCGCGGCGACGGCCGCCGCAAGGCCCTGCTCCGCATCTACGGCGAGGCGTACCCCGAGTTCGACCTCGACGACGCGAGCTGGGCCAACTACGCGAACTGGATGGCCGAGCAGACCGACTCACGCCCGTAGCCGGGGTGAGGAGGCCGGAGCAAACGCCGGGTGCGGGACGCGCACGTGTGTCGTCGTTCCGGCCTCGCGTTTTTTGACACGGGCGTTTCACGCTTCTTTACTCATTCCGCACTCTCAACATTTCCCTCCTGCCCTCCGGACGCGCATGATCGAAGTACGCGATCTGTCGAAGTGGTTCACCGGCCCCGGGGGGCTGCGCGTCACCGCCGTGGACGCCTTGCGGTTCACCGTCCGCCCCGGCGAGGTGTTCGGCCTGCTGGGGCCGAACGGGGCCGGCAAAACGACCACCCTGCGCATGCTCTGCACGGTGCTCACGCCCACCGACGGGACCGCGACCGTCGCGGGGTACGATGTCGTCCGGGAGCCCGGCGCGGTGCGCCGCCACGTCGGGTTCCTTTCGGCGAACACCGGCGTTTATGACCGGATGACCGCGTGGGAACTGGTCGAGTACTACGGCCGGCTGCACCAGGTCCCGCCGGACGAACTGCGTCCGCGCATGGAGGAGCTGTTCGACACGCTCCAGATGAAGGCGTTCCGGGACGTGCGCGGCGGGAAGCTCAGCACGGGGATGAAGCAGAAGCTCTCGATCGCCCGGGCGATGGTGAACGACCCGCCCGTGCTGATCTTCGACGAGCCCACCGCCGGCCTTGACGTGCTGGTGCAGCGGGCCGTGCTGAACAACATCAAGGCGCTGCGCGACCGGGGCAAGACGATCATCTTCTCCACGCACATCATGCGCGAGGTGGAGCGGCTGTGCGACCGGGTCGCGGTGATGTCGAAGGGGAAGCTGGTGGCGTGCGGGACGCTCGACGAGCTGCGCGAGATGTACAAACAGGACGACCTGGAGGAGCTGTTCTTCGAGCTGGTGCGCTGACAGCCATGCCCGCCGGCGCCCTTCGACCACAGGGCGCCGGGGCGTTGAACCAGCGAGCGGTCGGGCCGGCGCCAACACATCGCCGCTTTTACCTCTTGCTCGCGGCCGGCTGACGGAACCCGCGCTCCTCGGCGTCGTTCGGGTCCGTGGACACCGGGCCGTCGCGCCACAGCCACCGCATCATCTCCGGCAGGATCGCCCCGCCGAACTTCTGCCCGTGGCCGTTCATGCCCCAGGAGTAGTTCACGTCGTACCCCTTCTTCGTCAGCGCCTTCATCAGCCGCACGTTCTGGTGGAACCAGTCCATCTTCTCGTCGTACTTGCCGGCCCGGACCCCGCGGTTGTCGTTGCGCCCGTCGCACAGGTACACCCGGAGCGGCTTCTTCTCGGCCTCCAGCACCTTGTCCGCGTAGACGTGCCCGCCCCGCAGGTTAACGAAACTGCCGACGTTGCTCAGCACCTTGCGGAACTGGTTCGGGCGCTCCCACGCGACGGTGAACGCGGCGATCGCGCCGGAACTGGACCCGCCGATCCCGCGCATCTCGGGGTCTTTCGAGATGTTGTAATCTTTGGCCAGGACCGGCAGGAGTTCCTCGGTGACGACGCGGGCGTACTTGTCGTCGAGCGAGTTGTACTCGGTCGGCCGGTTGGTGTTCCGGTCGCCCCAGTCCCGCGGGGTCGGCTCGGGCTGGTCGGGCTTGCGGCCGGGGTTGATGAACACCCCGATCATGACCGGGATCTCGCGCCGGTAGATCAGGTTGTCCATCACGTTCTGAGCCCGCACGTCTCCCTTCTCGTCCTTGAACGCTTGCCCGTCCTGGAACACCATGAGCGCGGCGGGCACCTTCGGGTCGTACTGCGCGGGCACGTACACCCAGTACGTGTGCTGCGTGCCCGGGTACACCTCGCACGGGAGCGTGAACGGCCCCTTGATCTCGCCCTTGGGAACACCGTCTTGTGGGAGCGAGTCCGGCCCCAGCCGGTATTGGGAGTCCGGGTTCGGCCGCGGCGGCGGCGGTTGCCCGGTCGCGTGTGTCAAACTCATCACCGCGGCCCCGGCGAGTCCGAGCCCGATGGCACAGGCGAGCGCTGTTCTCATTCGACGACTCCGTGCGACAAAGGAATCACGATTGTAGACGCCCGGACGCTGTGTGGAGAGACCTATTTGCGACACAGGGCAGGGGGGGGCGCCGGGGTTTGCGATCGCCCGCGAGTATCGGCCTCCCACACGGTCCGGTCCCTTGTGCGGAGCCGAGTAGACCGCCTGCCGTCCGCAAGAACGCTTTCGGGGCGCCGCTATCGAACCCGTAGCAGGGTCCTGACCGGCCGAGGTCACGCCCACCAGCGTTGTCAGGTGGGGCACCGGCGGCCCGTCGATTTGAAGCGACCGGATTTGGTGTGGGCCGCGGTCGTCGGGACCTCACCGACCGGTCCATTCCACGAGCGCGAAGACGGGGCGGTGGTCCGATGCGACCTTTTCCTCAATCACGTTCGCCTCGGCCACCCGGAACCGGTCCGCGGGCCGGAACAGGATGTAATCGATCTGCTGCCTCGGGGTGTCGGACGGGATGGTGAGCAGGCCCTTACGGCCTGGCTCGGTTGCGAACGCCCAGTTCTTCGCCAGGGCTTTGATGGGCGCGCTGGCCGGCGCCGCGTTCAGATCCCCTGCCAAAACGAAGGCGCCCGCCGCGGTGCCAAAGAGTTCGTCGATCTTCGCAATCTGCTTCTCCCGCGTCGGGCCGTCGTCGTGCTGGAGGTGCGTGTTCAGGAACGTAAGTGCGGGAAACGGGCCACCCGGTTCAACCGTGACCTGCAGAACGATTCGGGCCTCTTGCCGCTCTTTGCCCGGCAGCGAGTGGACCTTCGCACCTTTGAGCGGGAACCGCGACAGCACGGCGAGCCCGTAGCCCCCGCCCTGGAGGTCGATAGCCTTGCCGAACTCGGCGTTCAGCCCCGTCAGCTTGGCGAGTTCCGCGGCCTGATCCACCTTCCCGGTTCGCGTCGTGTTCCGGTCCACCTCCTGCAGAGCGACGACGTCCGGCTTCGCTGCCTTGATGACCTCGGCGATGCGGGCCAGATCGAGTTTGCCGTCGGTCCCCTCACCGTGATGAATGTTGTACGTCAGCACCCGGAGCACGTTCCGCTCGGGCTTGTCGTCGGCCGGTACCAGGCCGGCCAACCCCAGTAACACAGTCACGGCAATCGCTCGCATCGCGCTATCCCCACCACGTCTCGGAACGCCTGCCCGTTACTTTACGGTTGTGGAGAACGAGCGCGGCGTTGGGCGCGTTACGGTCGGAGTGGTTTAATGCCGCCGATCGCGCGCACGTTCGCGTCCCTTTCACGCCGCAGGTGGACAACGGTCCGGAATTACGTTCCGCCCACGTCCGCCTCACCTGTTACGACCGATGGTATCCGTTTCCGATCGCAGGCTGGTTCCGGCCCGACACCGCTGTCGGAGGCTGCGGATACGGAGCAATCCGAAGGTGGCACCGGAAACTTCATCTCCTGAGCCCGCCGGTTCGGGCTTGCCCGCCGGGACCGGGCGCGGTATTTCCCGCAGCCTACCCAAACTGGGGCGCGGCACGGAGACCGACATGCGGGGCCGGTGGGCGGATGCGCTGTGGTTGCTCGCGGTCGGTGTGGCGTCGTCGGTGTGGTGCGTGACCGCCGCGGCCCAGCTCGGCGCCACGTTCGACGAACCGCTGTACGTGAAGGCGGGGCTCACGAGCTGGCGCACGGGCAGCAACAAGCTGCTGATGCGCGCCGGCACGATGCCGCTGCCGATCGACGTGCAGACGCTCCCGGCGTACCTCTGGGAGCAGCACCGGGGGCGCGAGTTCGACCCGGTGCTCGAGCTGCACACCGTTCTGCCCGTTTGTCGGGCGACCAACCTCGTCTTCTGGTGGCTCGCGCTCGCGTATTCGATGCGGCTGGGACGGGCGTTCGGCGGGGCGTGGGGCGGTCGTATCGCCGTCACCCTAGTCGGCTGCGATCCCAACTTCCTGGGGCACGCAGCGCTTGCCACCACCGACACGGCCCTTCTGGCGCTCATGCTGGTGCTGGTTTACCACGCTCACTATTCCTGCACGCCGGACGCGCGCTGGGCGCGCCGGGTGCTCGCTCCCGGGTTGCTGTACGGCCTCGCGATCACGGCGAAGGCGTCGGCGATGGTGTTCGGGGCGCAGGCGCTGTTCGTGCTGGGCCTCTGGAACCTTGCGCGGGCGGGCGCCCTTACCCCACCGGGGGGCGGCTCCGTCTGGCGCCGCGCCACACACTGCTGGCACGCGACGTACCAGTTCCGTAAAGACCTCGTGGCTACGGCGTTCGTCGGCTTCGTGTTCGTGTTCGCGTACTGTGGGTCGGACTGGGGCACCGAGCCGACGTTCATCAAGTGGGCCGACGGGCTACCCGAGGGCCGGCTGAAAGACGTGATGGGGCCGGTCAGTCAGAACCTGAAGATCTTCACGAACGCGGGTGAGGCGCTGCTGCACCAGATCAAGCACAACATCCGCGGGCACGGGACCTACCTACTCGGCACGTGGCACCAGCGCGCCACCCCGGCTTATTTCCCGGTCGCGCTGAGTATGAAGGTGCCGGTTCCGGCGCTCGTGCTGCTCCTGGCGGCGCTCGTGACGCACCCGCGGCGGTTGCTGCTCCCGACCGCGGGCGTCGCTCTGGTGCTGCTCGCGTTCACGCCCAACTGCCGGGTGCAGATCGGCATCCGGTTCGTGTTCGTGCTGATGGCGCTGACGTACATCACTGTGGCCGCGGCGATTGCCCGCGGGTGGGCCGAACTGCGGGCGGGCACGCGCGCCGTGCCGCGGCCACTGGTCGTGGCGTCACTGGCGGCGCTTGTCGGTACGGCCGCGTGGGTGTGGCCGCACGGGTTGAGCTACTTCAACCAGCTCTGGGGTGGGACGCCGGCGGGGGACGTGTTGCTGCACGACTCGAACTACGACTGGGGGCAGGGGCTGCCCGAACTGCGCCGATGGAACGCGGAGCACAACGGCGGCGAACCGCTCGGGCTGTGGTACTTCGGCACCGATCCGGACACGATATACCCGCCCGTCGTGTGGCTGCACCTGAGCCACATCCCGCTGACCGGGAACGACGACACACCGACGCACTGCCCGACAAAGTACCTCGCGGTGTCGGTCGCCATCCTGAGCAACAACCCCGCTCCGACCCCCGCGCACAAGGCGCGGCTCGAATGGATCAAGACGCAAACGCCGGTCGCGCGAACGACTCATTTCTTCATCTACCGCGTGCGTGAGTAATCGGTTTTCTCGTTCAGCGTCTGACACATCGCCGCTGCCATCTGCCGAGTGGGGCCGCTTTGGCACGAATCGTTCCGTACTTCTGCGGGGGGGGCTCCGGCGGGCGCCCGCTCCGCAGGCGACGGCTGCGGATTGTAAAGTCGCACCCGGTTCGGCGTGCGTTGGTCCTTCGGGGGGTGGTTACGATGTGGCGGTTCGTTCGCTCGGTGTTGGCCACCGCCGGACTCCTCGTCTCGCTCGCCGGGTTGTTGGTATTCGCAAGTGCGGCTGCCGGGGTGTGGTGGGCGAGGGCCGAAGCGGACCGGCACGCGGCTTCGCTGGCGGGGCGGGCGAACGTTGCGGCGGATGCGGCCGACCACGGGATCGGTTTCGTTCGCGAGGTGCTGGCGCAGGCGGAACAGGACCTTGCCCGCGCGCGCGCGAGCACGGCCGCAATGCCGGCGGAGCCGGTGAACCCGCTCGTGCGGTTCGGCGCGCGGCACGCCTCGCAGGAATTGGCCGGGTCGGTGGACCGCGCCACCGCCGCCGTCGCCACCGCTTCGGATGCGGTCGTAGTGGCGAACACGGCGCTGGAACTGTTCGACAAAGACTCCACGCTCCAGAACTGGTTCCGGGTGCGACCGGAGCAGCTCGAACAGACCCGCGTTGATCTGAACGCCGCGACCCGCGACCTGAAGAAGGCGCGAACGGTGCTCGGCATCCCGGTGGCACCCGGTGGGGCGCCGACCGCGGACCAGTTGAACACGATCGAAGCGGGCCTGACGCAGGCCCGTGAGCTGACGGACCGTATGGGCGCCGCGGTCACCGCGACCCGGGTAAAAGTCGCGGACACGAGGAGGCAGGTCGAAACGTGGGTGCGGCGGATCGCGATCGGTGTGACCGCGCTGGGCGTGCTGGGCGCGGCGGGCCAGTTCTTCGCGGCACGCTTCTGCTGGCACGTGCTCCGCGGAAAGCCGGCGTGAGACCGGCCGGTGGCGCACTGCCAAGGGGAACGGACCGGTCCGCCGAATCGCCGAGTGAGGGCCGCTGCCTCGGACTTGAACTTACCACGGTTACCACCCGCCCGTGCCGGCGGGCGGACTTCGGCGTCGTCCGCCCGCTACCGGCCTCATCACGCTTCGAGCACTTGAAACTACTGGCAAGGGAGCGGCACCCCGCACCGGTTCACACGCCGGTGCGGGCGGGTTCGGCGGCTTCTTCCGGTTCCGGAGCGGTTCCGCCGGCTAGCAGCGCCGCGGGCGGCTCCTTGATGCCCCACACCAGACCGAACCGCGCGCACAGGCGGATGAACTGGTAGGCCATGTCGAACTCGTACCAGGCGAACCCGTGCCGCGCCGAGTACGGGGCGCGGTGGTGGTTGTTGTGCCACCCGTCACCCATCGCCAGGTAGCCGAGCACCATGTTGTTCCGGCTCCCCTCGCCGGTGTCGAACCGCTGCGCCCCCCACACGTGCCCGATCGAGTTCACCGCGAACGTCACCTGGAACACCAGCACCGCGCTGAGACAGTACCCGTACACCAGTCCGTTCAGGCCGAGCGCCGCGTAGCACGCGGCGGCCAGCAGCAGCCCGGGCACCATCCACAGGCGCTCCAGCCACACGAGTTCGGGGTACTTCGTGAGGTCGTGTGCGATCCGGTGATCGGGGTCGTTCAGGTCCTGGGTGAACAGCCACCCGACGTGCCCGTGGAACAGCCCGCCGACGACCGGCGAGTGCGGGTCCTGCGGCGTGTCCGAGTGCCGGTGGTGCAGACGGTGGTGAATGACCCACCACAGCGGCCCCTTTTGAAGCGCAGTGCTCCCGGCGCACGCGAGCAGGAACTGGAACCACCGCGAGGTCTTGAACGAGCGGTGCGAAAAGTACCGGTGGAACCCGACCGTGATCCCCAGCCCCATGATCCGTGTGACGGCCACCACCGCGACCACCGACCAGACGGTGAACTCGACGAACGGGATCGCCAGCAGCGCGAGGTGGACCGCGATGAGCGGGCACAGCGCGAGGGCGACGCGGGACACACGGTACCAGCGCGGGCGCACGTTCGCGCCAGGGAGCGGAGCGGTCTGCATCGCGAGCAACCGGGTTCGTAAGGTTTCCCCGGCCGTCCGGGATGTGCTGATAAGGGTTCGCCTGCCTGGGCCGCAGATCCACCGAGCAGGAAATCTACGCGGCGGCGCGTCGCAAAGCGACAGCGTTTCGCCGCGAGAAGCGATTTAGTAATTTGCGGTATTTGACCCCGCGCCGGTGCGCTGCGCGGACCGGCGCGGCTGGGGCGACGGTGTCACTCGACGGTGACACTCTTGGCGAGGTTCCGCGGCTTGTCCACGTCGCACCCGCACAGGAGCGCGATCTCGTAAGCGAGCAACTGAAGCGGGATCGCGGTGACGATGGGTTGCAGGTACTCGGGCACGTCGGGGATCGGGATCACGTCGTCGGCCAGCGCCGCGACCTCGCGGTCGCCCGCGCCCGCGACCGCGATCACCGGGCCGCCGCGGGCCTTGATCTCCTGCATGTTCGACATCACCTTGTCGAACACGTTCCCGCGGGGTACCAGGAACACGCTCGGCGTGCTCTCGTCCACCAGCGCGATCGGGCCGTGCTTCATCTCCGCGGCCGGGTACCCTTCTGCGTGGATGTAGCTGATCTCCTTCAGCTTCAGCGCGCCCTCCAGGGCGACCGGGTACAGGTACTGGCGCCCCAGGTACAGCACGTTCTTCGCGTGCGCGTACTTCTCCGCCACCCGCTTCACGTGGTCGTGGCAGGCGAGCGTTTTGCGCACGGTTTCGGGCAGCGCGTGAAGGTCGTCGATAATGCGCTGGCCCTGCGTGCTGGAGAGGTGCCGGGTGCGGCCCAGGTACAGCGCGAGCATCGTGAGGACGCACACCTGCGAGGTGAACGCCTTCGTGCTCGCGACGCCGATCTCGGGGCCGGCGTGCAGGTACACCCCGCCGTCGGCCTCGCGGGCGATCGAGCTGCCGACCGCGTTGCAGATCGCCAGCGTGGTGTGGCCCATCCGCTTGCTCTCGCGCAGGGCGGCCAGCGTGTCCGCCGTCTCGCCGCTCTGGGTGAGCGCGAGCACGACCGAGCTGCGGTCGAGGGGCGGGTTGCGGTAGCGGAACTCGCTCGCGTACTCGACCTCCACCGGCACCCGGGCCAGCTCCTCGAGCAGGTACTCGCCCACCATCGCCGCGTGGTAGCTGGTGCCGCACGCGGTCATGATGACGCGGTCCACCTGGCGGAGCTGCTGGGCGCTGAGGTTCAGCCCGCCGAAGTGAGCGGTGGCGTTGTCCGCCTCGAGCCGGCCCCGCATCGCGTTCGCGAGCGTCTCGGGCTGCTCGTAGATCTCCTTCAGCATGTAGTGCGGGTACTCGCCGCGGTCCGCGTCCCCGGTGCCGAGGAACGCGCCGATGTCGCTGACCGATACCGACACGGGGGCCAGGTCCTGGTCGCGGATCTCCCAGTCGGTTTCGTTCAGGGTGCAGAGCTGCCGGTCCGTCAGGTACACCACCTTGTCGGCGAACCCGGCGAGGGCGTTCGCGTCGCTGGCGAGGTACGTGCCGTCGTCGCCCACCCCGATGACGAGCGGGCTGCCCAACCGGGCGCCGACGATCACCCCCGGTTCGGCCTTCGCCATCACCGCGATGCCGTAGGTGCCCTTCACCAGCGCCAGCGCCTGGCGGACCGCGGCGGTCAGGTCGCCGTGGTAGTAGTGGCTGATGAGGTGGGCCAGCACCTCGGTGTCCGTGTCCGAGCGGAACGCGACACCCTTCTCCTGGAGTTGGTGCTTGAGTGCGGCGTAGTTCTCGATGACGCCGTTGTGGACGACCGCGATGTCGTTGCGGGCGTTCAAGTGCGGGTGCGAGTTGCGGTCGGTGGCGCCGCCGTGGGTGGCCCAGCGGGTGTGGCTGATCCCGTGGCACCCCGGGGCCGGGTGCGTGCCCAGGTGTTTGGCGAGTTCGGCAAGCCGTCCGGCCTTCTTGCGGACGTGCAACTCGTTGCCGGTGCCGGTGACCAGCCCGGCGCTGTCGTACCCGCGGTACTCCAGCCGCCGCAGCCCTTCGAGCAGGATCGGGGACGCTTCGCGCGTCCCGGTGAAGCCGACGATGCCACACATGGTTGAGGACTCCGTTCCGCTTTGGGCGGATCAAAAGTGTAACGGATGGGTCAGGCTCGTGGAAAGGCGACCTTCGTGCCGCCGCTCCGGGCCGGCGGTGTCACCCTTTCGGGGTGAGCGTGCGGTACGACCCGGTGGAACCGGCCGGTGCGGCGGGCGCGAGCGTCTCGGCCGCTGTGACGGGAACGAATCCGCAGGCCTCGTACAGCGGTCGCAGACTCGCCTTGCTCGTCAGCATGACGTAGGGCACGCCGCGCAGGAACGCCTGGTTCGCGGTCTCGAGTACCAGCGCCGACGCGACGCCTTGCCCGCGCGCCGTGGGCGCTACTACCACGTAGTCGATTTGCCAGTTGACCGGTGCGTTCACCAGCAGGAACCCGTCGGCGCGGCCGTCCGCGTCGCGGTGCAGCGCTACGAACCGCGCGCCGGCCCACACCGCCAGGAACTTGCTCCGCGTTCGGAACTGCGTACTCACCAGCTCCCAAAGCGTCTGACACGCGGGTTCGTCGGCGAGAAGCTCTTGTGCGGTGATGAAATCGATGACGTGTGTCGCGGGCCGCAGGGCCGACGGCTTACAGAAATAGTGCAATTCGGGTTCGGGCACAACACCCCTCGGTATCGCGTAGCACGTGTGATGTGGAGAAGTCCGTATTTGATAGCAGTAGTGTGTGAAGAAAATGTGAAGACGCGGAAAAGTCCTGGCGCCCGGGCCTTTCGTGATTCGGGTGCGGCCTCAGTTAATGGGCCGGCGCGACGCTTTTGACGAGCCGCACCGCAATGGCGCGGGACACGTATCTCGCTCCATTGCGGTCGCGGCTCGTTCCCGAACGTCTCAAGCACCCCCGGCCGGGTGCTCAGGCGATCGTATCGCTCAGCAGATACTGCTTCGGCTCAAGGCGGGCTATTGGAGCCGTCGCCAAGAACGGTGGCGGTTACTCTAAACGGAAAAGGGGAGTGCCCGAAGCGGGCTGCACCACCGAAGCGCCAACGCCTTCGCTCTGGCGACCTGTGCCCGCTTATTTGTCGCCGCTCACCAGCCACACCAAGGCGGTCCCGTTGGCGTGACCGGTTGCGATCGACTTGCCGTCCGGGCTGAACGCGGCGGCCGTCACTTGGGGGCGAGACGGGAACCGCCGAACCTCCTTCAGCGATGCGGCGTCCCACACGCACGTCGGGCCGGCCACGTGCTTCCCGTCGGGCGAGAACACCAGCCACTCGGCCGATGTCTCCGGAGTCGGCAACCGGCGTATCACTTTGCCCGTCCTGGTCTCGACCAGGACCAAGTTGTGCGTCTGCTTCGACGCATCGAGCCGCGCTTCACCGCCGATCGAGATGGCCACCGTTTTCTCGTCCGGCGACACCGCGACGGCACGAACCAGGTTCGGGCGCGGGGCCTGTTCCGGGCGCGGGCGGCCGAGCACGTCGTGATCGGCAACGGCCCACGAGAACCGCTCCTGGCCCGTCGTCACGTCGTAGCCGACGGCTCGCTCGTCGTTCATCAGGAATAGCGTCTTTCCGTCCGGGAACGCGGCCCACTGGAACTTTGTCATGTCGATCGTTGGTTGATCGTTCGGCACGACTTCGCCGGCGGCGAGGTCCCAAACCTGGACGCTGCGCCCGATCCGTGATTCAACCAGGACGGCGACGTGCTTGCCGCTCGGAACCGAAATCAGCTCCTTCACCCGCCCGCCAATGCCGCCGGAATGTTTGCGTTCGCCGGTCGTAGTGTCCCACAACTCGGCCCGCCACGGCAGGAGCGCCCCGCGCTCGTTCAGCGCGTAAGTCAGCACCCACCGGCCGTCGCGGCTCGGTACCACGGGAGCGGCCCCGCCAGCGGGCGGGAGGGAGATGGGACTGGCGCGCCGGCTCACAAGCGCTCCGGTGCCCGCGTCCCAGGTCGCGTTCGACCCGTCGGCACCGGACACCCGGACGTTGCGACCGGTTCGGTCGAACGCGACCCCGACCACCGTGGCTGGCAGAGACGACGGGCGGCCGACCTCGGCCCCGGTTCGCGTGTCGTACAACCGGATGACGCCCCAGTACGTTCCGACGGCGAGCGTCGAGCCACCCGGGCTTACCTCAACAACCGTCGGTCCGTAAGCTCCCGCGTCCGGGCCGGCCCACCGGGCGAGTTGCTTGCCGGTGGTAACGTCCCATTTGGTGACCACCGTGGCCCCTCCCTCCTCCGCCTGCGAGGCCACGTACAGCAAGCCGCCCGGCCCGAACGCCACGGCACCGCTTAACCCGAAACCGTCGGCCAGCATCATCACGCGCGCGGGACCGGGGACCGTTTGATCCCAGACGGCCACTTCCGTTCCGGTTCCCAACAGGTGTGAGTTGCTCACGGCGGCGACCCATCGGCCGTCCGCGGACACCGCCAACCGGCCCACACCCGAACTTGCGTTCCAAGTGAGCACCTGAGATGGCTTTCCGGTGCCCGTGTCCCAGAACCGCACGGACGGGTCATCATTCCCGGCGGTAATCAGATGCTTCCCGTCCGGAGAAAACAGGAAATTCCCGGTCGTCGCGCCGTCGAACTTGAGTTGGTGCTGAACGCGCCCCGTCTTTAAGTCCCACAGGTACGCCTCGTGCGGGTGCCCTTCCACGAGGGTGCTACCGTTCGGTGACAGAGCGAACCGTTGCCCCCCGATCCCGATGTCTTGTCCACGCGGATCGGTGCGAGACGGGACGACGAACCGCTCGGTGTGCTTCCCCGTCGCCAGGTCGTATTCGCGAACCGAGAACCGAAGCGGAGTGCGATCGACGTGCGGGGCGACAACCTTCGTCTGGTCCAGTGAGAGGAGCGTGGTACCGAACGTGGTCTTGATGTCTCGCGCCTGGTGCGGGACCGCGGCCCCGGACTTGGCGTCCCACTGACGAACCTTTCCGCTGCCGTAGGAGAAGAGCCGGGTGCCGTCCTCGGAAAATCGCAGTTGGATGAGCGTGCCCGGATGGCTCAGCGCGCTCGAACCGAGTCGTACAGCGGCCCCTTCGGGCAGGTCGGCAGGAGCAGCCGGGACCGATGCGGCCGGTGAATGAACTGGCGGCCCGGACCAAGATCCGGTCGCGACCGCAACCGCGAGCGCGACAGCGACCACGCCGCCGCACCACCCGGCGGCTGCGCCTCGCGCGACCCACCGGAACTCGGATCGGGCCAGGGCCGTTGCGCGGCTCCCCGGAACTGCTTCCGGACTCAAGAGCACGGCGCCCGCGTCCCCCGCAAGCGCGAGGGCCGCCAGGGCCGAGCCCAGTTCAACTCCGCGGCGCTCGAGCCGGGCTCTCAGTCGTTCGCGCCCGGCGGCGAGGCGGCGGCGCACGGTCCGAATGCTCCACCCGCACGCCCGCGCGGCCTCGTCCTGGGTAAGGCCCTCTAGGTAACAGAGGACGAGCGGCACCCGCTCGCCCTCGGGGAGCCGATCCAGTTCCTCGTCCAACATCTGGGGCAGGTCGCCGCCCATCGGCAACCGCTCCGGTGCGGCGATCCCGGCGGTCAGTGGGACCGTTTGTTCGGCTTCCCGGCGCTGGTGTACCGCCGCCCGTCGCGCGATCCGCCGGGTGACCCCAAACAGCCATCCGGCCAGTCGGTCCGGGCGCGACAGCGCATGTGCCTTTCGCGCCAGAACAAGGAACGCCGCCTGGGCCACGTCGTCTGCGAGGTGCTGATCCTGCACGGCCCGGCGCGCAACGGCCAGAACCATTCGGCCGTGCCGCCGGGTGAGTTCGGCGAACGCGTCGCCGTCCCGGGAGAGGGCGAACCGCTCGACGAGATCAGCGTCCGAAATTTTGGACGGAAGGCCTGACGCGAGCAGGCGTCCGATGGTCGCGGGAGCAGTGCTCACAACTTCCTCCGGCGGGGGCGATGGGACTGCTTTAATACTGCTCGGCGGAGGGGCGAAGGCGCCAACAATCGCGCGCTTTTGCCATCGGCCCCGGAGCTTGCAATTCCAGACGGCGGGCAAACGGAACTTCGTCTGTGTGGTGCTGGCATCGCTGTTTCGGAACCGAAAAGGCTCTGCGCCCGGGAGCCGGTCGGTGCCTCGATCCGTCGCCAGCGATTGGGCGCGTCCCGGGAAACGCCGAACGCACCCTGGTACGCGGCGTGTGCCTCCGGCCTTCCGCGACTACAATTCTCCTCCGCCCACCTCACCACCGGAGCGTTCCCCATGTTGCGTTTGTTCGCCGCCGCACTCGTCGCCTGCTGCGCCACGCTGGCTTCCGCCGAAGACAAGAAGCCGATGATCGGGCACATGGTCTACTTCAAGCTCAAAGACAACACGCCGGAGGGCCGCAAGAAGCTCGTGACCGCCTGCGAGAAGTACCTGTCCGAGCAGCCGGGCACCGTGTTCTTCTCGGCGGGCGAGATCGGCGACGACTTCAAGCGCGACGTGAACGACCGCGACTGGGACGTAGCGCTGCACCTGGTGTTCGTCGACAAGGCCGCGCACGACAAATACGCGGTGGATAAGGAGCACCTGAAGTTCATCGACGAAAACAAGGAGACCTGGGCGAAGGTTCGGGTCTTCGATTCGGAACTGCGTGGCTACAAGACCGGAAAGAAGTAGGCTCGCTCGCGCGAAACGCTTCAACGTGTCCGGGAACCGGCGGCACACCGGACCGGCCGGCACTCAGCCGCCTCGACGGAGCCGGTCGGTTCCCGGACGTGCTCAGCAGCGAGCCAACGGCGGGTGCGTTCGTGGGCGCGAACGCGATCCGCCATCGCACAACGGCCGATCAAGGCAATTCGGCCGTCTCGCCGCCGGCGCGGGTGGCGAGGAGCGGCAACACGTCCTTCGCGGTGTACGGCAGGAACCGAACCGAGCCGTCGGCGAGCAGGAAGTGGGCACCGCCGGGGTGCATGGACCAGAAGTGCAACCCCGCGCACTGGTCGTCCGGGCGGCCGGGGCCGAACTCAGACGGCGCGGTCGAACAACCAGAGAAGAAGAACGAACTCGCTCGCTCGCCGGTGCTCAGCACGGAGTCGGCGGACCCGTCCTCGTTCTGCCCCTGGCCGGCGTACCACCAACCGGAAATGCCGTCGGTACTGGGCGGGCGTTCGCCGACCATGACGGTTTGACTGGTCCCGTCGGTAATGTCGGCGAACCGGGTCTTGGAGTCCGCGTACAGGGTGCCGTCGTGGCGCGTCTGCCGGGTGCCCGACACGCCGAGGTACGAGGTGTAGGCGAAGGTGGTCCCGGAGAGCGTCCGGGGTTGTTGGGCGAGCGGGTCCGACGGGCAGACGAACGCGGGCATGTGGACGCCGATCAGGTGCGGGGGGGACGCCCGGAAATCGTCCGGCCGGAGCCGGAACGCCTCGACGGCCGACTTCCAAACCGGTTCTTGTTCGAGGAACGGAAGCAACCGTGTTTGCCACGTCATGTACTTGAACTGTTCGCCCGGCCCGCCGACCGTAACACCGGGGGGCAACGCGCCGTGGGCACCGTGGTAGTGGTGGTGCGCCAGGCCGATCTGGCGGAGGCGGTTGGCGCACTGCGTCTTGGCCGCCGCACCGCGTACCCGCTGGACGGCGGAGAGCGCCAGCGCGACGAGCGTCGCGAGGATCGCGATCACAACGAGCAATTCGACGAGAGAGAACGCACGCCGACATAAGGTTGTCATGATTCGGATCCCCAAAGCCTTTGAGACGGGTGCGGGCGGGTTCGGTGAACGCCGGCCGCCGGGACTGTTTCGAAGTGTAACATCCGCGTCCGCCGCAGATATCTGGTGGGCCGGTCAAGGAAGGCGGACCTGACGGATCGCGACCGGTAACGCACTTGCCAGGGGGCTCTTGCGTTCCGTGGTGTCAGAACATCCTCAGGACGCAGTCGGCGGGGCGGGAGCGGCCCGTCGACTACGCCAGCGGTACACCGCCCATCCGCCCAGAAACACAACGACACCAACCGCGGCCCACGGCCACGAGCCCCACCGGGTGGGGAGGGGAATGTCCGTCGTCCCGTCGAGGCTCTTCCAGCCCTGGGAAGAGACTTCCACCCACTCGCCACCGTCGGTGATCCGATAGACCCGTCGCCCCGACGAACCTGGATGGGGCCGCGACCCCGCCGGGGCTTCCTCGCCGACGATGACCTCCTTCATCCCCGGCACTGCGGGGATCGAGAAATCCGCGTCCGTCACGTTCGGATTCGGCTCGTACCGGTCCACTTTAATCGTCGTGAGCCGGTTTAAGTCCTTCCCATTGGCCGTGAATGCGTGCGACCAGCTCCGCGGCATCCACCCGGACACGGTTTCCCCCCACTCGATGTCCGTCCGCGTCCACGGCTGGCCGCCGGCGAGTTGCACGGCCCGGATGACCGGCGACAGCCGTTCCGGCTTCACCCAGTACTCGTCCGAAATCCCGGTCGTTCCCAGTTTTGGTTCCGTCCGGAATACCACGCAGGTGTTCCCGCGGAGCGTGTGGCGGCCGTGCACTACGAAGTCGTCCTCAGCCAGGGTCAGCGGCAACCGCTGGATGTAGGCGGGTTGATGGACCGTCGGCACGACACCGTGGGCGAACAGCAACGGCAAGAGCAAATCCGAAATGGGAGCGCCCGGTTCGTCCTTACGGGGCTTCTTCCCGATCAGCAGGTCGAACCCACCGATCGCCTCCGCGACATCGCGGGGGTGCCCCTGGCGCATCTCGGCCCCGTCGAACGTGACTGTGCCCGACCGCTTTTGATACCCGTTCTCGGCCGGAACGTACTCGGTGGACTCGAACCGGAAACGGCCGCCCTCAATGTCGAACAGTACCACCGCCTGGTACGGTTTGGTGCGGTCGTTCGCCGGAACAGGCGAGCTGTCCGGGGAGAGGGGCTTGAGAAATTCCGTTGTTCCGGACAGGACGTACCGGGCCGTTTTCACGGCCTTTTGCCGGGCCTGCCAGTCCGCGAACGCGGCCGTAATCGGTGCCCGGTCTTTCGCGGGCTGCGCGCCCGCGGCGCAGGGCAAGCCGCCCCAAACCAGGGCGACCATGAGCCACGAAACGCTCCGCATGGTAATCTCCCGACGCCAGCGAGTTGAAAGAGACTTGTGTTGAGCGGCCATGCTACCGGCGTTCGACTCAGTTTGTCTAATACAAAATAGTGGTACGGGCGGGCAAGGCCGAATAGCAGATCGTGGCTGGAGAGATGACGAGAGCATACTGACTGTGGGCGGCGGGTGGGGGTGAAGGTGCCGGCCCTCTTCGGGGGCCTCAAACTCTACCCCCGAAGCGGCGGGTGGGGGCGCGACACGACGTACCGTCTCGCCGCTCCCGGGGAGCGCCGCCTCAGCGAACCCCGCTGCGTTCGCGCCGACGGTAACTTGTCCGGTTGGCGCCGATGAAGTCAGATCAGTTCACGCGTCGTGCCGGTCCCGTGATTCGTTTGCAGAGGCCGCCCGCTTTCGAGGCCAAACGAGCAGTATCACCCCCGCCACGACGAGCGCGGCGGCCGGTCCGGTTCGTTCGGTCACCGCTTCCCCGGCAACGGCCCACCCGAGCAGCACCGCGACCACCGGGTTCACGAACGCGTACGTCCCGACGGCCGCCGGCGACGTGACCGAAAGCAGCCAGTTGTACGCCGGCAGGGCCACCACCGCGACCGCCACCAAGTACCCCACCGCGGCGGCCGACTGCCACGACACCGCCGCCGGGTCGAGCCGACCCGCCTCGCCGGCCGCCAGCCCCAGTGCAATCATGATGGCACCGCCGGCCAGCATTTGCATGGCGGCGGTCAGGGCCGGTGAGGTGGGAAGATCGGCGTACCGGTTGAAGAGCGACCCGACCGCCCACGCTACCGCTGCCCCGAGCAGCACAGCGGCGCCGACCGGGTCAACGCCTCCGGGGGCGGACAGGACCGCCACCCCCGTCAGCCCGAGCGCGATCCCCGCGACCTCCATCGCCCGCGGCCCGCGCCGGCCGCCGTACCCCCAGTCGAGTAACAGCAGCCACGCCGGAAGGGTCGCGATGACGAGGGCCGCGGCCCCGGACGGCACCGCCTGCTCCGCCCACGTCACCCCGCCGTTGCCCATAACGAACAGCGGGACCGCTCCGATCACGGCGTTCCGCCACTGCCGGGCCGTGGGGCGGGGCACGCCGGCGGGGCGCCCGAAAGCGTACAGCGCCGCGCCGGCGATGAGGAACCGAGACCCGGCCATCAGGAACGGCGGGAGGGTGTCGATCGCCAGCCGGATGGCGAGGTAAGTCGAGCCCCACAAGATGTAAATGGCGGCGAACGCGGCCAGCAGTTTGACCTTGGACGGCGACCCGGTTCCCATCACCCCTCCCGCTCACGGTTCCATCAAACAGAAGGGCACCCGCCCCTGCGCCCGGCCTTTTAAGAGCCCATTCGGCCGGGCTAACGAGCGCAACACGCGTGAACGTGACGACCTGGTACGGTTCGCAACGGCCCGGGCCATCACCTTACGAAATGCTCCCACGGGGGCCACACTCGCGAACGGCGGCTCAACAACGGCGATTACGGTGTGAAGTTCCCCACGAATGGTGAACAACAGGAAAGCGGTTCAGGTGATCACCGCGCAGAAGCCCTCCGTGGCCGCGGTCGCACGACGACTCGGCGTCACCGAGAACCGGCCCCACGACGGGAAGAAAGCTCGCGTCACCGAAGGCGTCGATGCGCTCCCCGGCCGCGGCCACCGCCCCCACCCCCACTCCTGAGTAGGAGAATCGCAAGCTCCGAGCCGAGGTCCGGCGCCTGGAGGTGAAGCGCGACATCCGAAAAAGCCATGGCGCTCTTCGCAGCCCAGACGAACGGACGTTCGCCGGGACCGAGGAACGCACGACCAAGTGGCCCGTCGTGCGGATGGGCGGGGTACCGCATGTGTCGCGGCACCGGGCTCGCTTTCGTCGCGGATTCTCCGCGCGGCCGCTCGGGCCGCCCGAGCGGTCCCGGACGGGGCGGCTCTCGTCCGAAGAGGTTGAGAGTGCGTACCGAACTGGTTCCGTCGCAACAACAGTTTCAGACGCATTTTGTGGCATATGTCTTGGCTCGTGCGGGAAGCGGTTCACGGTCGGCCGGGGAGCGTTATCCGGGTTTTGAGGGCGCGACCCGGTGGTAGTGGAGCACCAGCGAACGGGCAGTGAATCGCCCGCAATTCGCCCGCAGGGCGGTGGCTCACGGCCCGTCGCCCGGCCCGCCCGCGGGTGCCGCTCGTGACGCGAGCGTACCCCCGTGACAGACCCGCACGGGCGGGCCGCGGTCACGTGATCCGCACGGCAACCGGTCCGGCCGTCCCTCATTAACCTGATGGCACCGCGCCCGCGGCTCGCCGACGGACCAACCGGGTTCCAGTCGGTTCAAGTTGGTGCGGCGTACCCGGGCATTGGCCTGGAGTGTGGGTCCGCTCACGACGTGCAGAGGCATTATCACGGATTGGGCGCGGTGGTAAGCTCCGCGGAGTTGAAGATGTTGGGCCGGACCCGGTTGCCGCCGCCCACCCGATTCCGCCCGGTGCGGTCCAACACCACCGGCACGTCCGCCCCCCACCGCGTACCCAGGCCCCCGCGAACCGAACCGTCACCCGCTCGGAGCGGGCCTCGGTCACCATGGCCCACTCCGCCCCCGGTTCGATGAGCGCCGGCAGTGTGACGAACTCGTGGTTCCGGAACCGGGACATGCCGAGTGGCGACGCAACGCGCGTGGCCGTCCCCGGTAGCGCCGGGCGCGCGTGGGCGGCCGCGTTCACGGTGTGCGCGTGCCCCCGCACCAGGTGCCAGAATCGCTCCCGGTGCAACGTGTGCATACGGTCGAAATGGTACACATGGGCCATAATCTACCACCGCGCCCAATCCGTGATAACACCTCTGGTATCAGCGGACGGGACGTGCGCGGTTCCAGGAAACGGCCCCTACTTGCCCAGCACGAGGTCTACCACCCAGCACCCGCGCACGTGCGGCCCCGGTCCGCGGCAGTGGTTCAGGATGTCGTCGCTGTCGCAACCGGCGTCTTGTAAGGCGTCCGCCAGAATCGGCAGCCGGTCGAACGCGCCCTCGTCGTAAATGCCGCGGGCCAGCGCGAGCGCGTCGGACGTGCGCCACGCCGGGTTCAGCACCACCGGGCGGAACGGGTTGCCGAAGATGTCGCGGATCAGGTCGGCCTGATACGCATCCTCGGCCTCTTCGGCTCTCTGGTGCGCGTTCTCGCTTTCATCGGGGAAACTGGCCGCGGATCCGGCGGCGGACGCCGTCTCGCGCGCTACCTCTTCCGCGTCCGTGAGGTGGTCAATGATGTCGTCCGCCGCGATGCACGCCGCGGACGCCCCCTGATACCGGCCGTCGGGCGGCCCGTCCAGTTCCCAGGTCACCTGCCCGGCGTCGTGGGCCGCCTGTTCCAGCCGCTTCTTCGGAAGCCGGCCGTCCACGTACCGCTCGACGGCGTCCAGCGCGGCCCGGCTCCGCGCGTCGATCAGCAGGTGCTCGACGCGTCGGCAGCACGCCACCGCGAACAGCCGCGCCTGACGCGCCGGCGGCCAGACCGTCGGGTCGTCGTCCTCGACATCCTCGGGCGGGAGCCGGGCGAGGTGGTCGAGCATCATGTACGGGCTGTCCCAGACGTGCCACTCCGCTTCCGTCATAGCGCCTCAGCTCAGTGCGTTCCCGAACCGCTCCTCCAGCACCGCCCAGTTGCGGTCGCGGATCGAGTTCTTCGTGATGCGCAGCTCCTTCAGCTTCCCCAGGTGCTCGCTCTGGGCCAGCGCCCGCGCGCCGCGGTCGGTGATGCGGTTGCCGCGCACGTCCAGCGACTCCAGCGCCCGCAACTGGGGCATGTTCGCCAGCACGACCGCCCCTTCGCTCCCGATCTCGTTGTCGGCCAGGAACAGCTCGCGGAGCCGCGACAGGTCCGGGTGCTCGCCGAGCAGCTTCAAGTCGCGGGCGGTCAGCTCCAGCCCCTCCATGTCGATGCGCTCCAGGCGCGACAGCAGCGGCGACTTGAACAGCGGCTCGGTCCACCACGCGTACGCGCCGCTCACCTGGTCCCAGATGCGGCACGTGGTGAACTTCACCCGGGTCAGCGGGGTGAGCGCGAACCACCGCTCCGCGTGCTGGAGGAACAGGTTCGCGGGCACCTCGACCGTCTGCACGAACCCACGGGCGAACGACTCCTTGCGGGCGAACGGGATGAACGGCTCCAGCCACTGGGCGCCGTGCGCCTTCAACAGCTCGGCCCGGCGCGCGAACAGCACCGCCCGGCGGCGCTCGTCGGCGTCGGTGCCGGGCGGGGTGTTCGCCAGCTCCACCTCCCCCCGGATGTACGACGCCCGGGCCGCCTGTCCGTGCTCTTCGAGCCAGTCGGCGTACACCAGCCGGACGGTGTCGTCGTCCGGCTGCTCGCAGATCAGTCTGAGGAAGGCCGATTCGTCGCTCATGACACCATCGTATCGCGCCCCCCGGGCGCCCCGGCAACGGCCGCGGCACCGGCGGGGGTGGGGTTTCCGTACTATAACCGCGGCCGGGCGCCGGTTCATCGACCGTTGCGGCGCCCCGTGCCGGTGGCACACACGGGCGCCGGCGCACACATTCACTCGGGGGCTCCAGCCCCCGCTCGCCAGATACAAGGTCATGAGCGAAGAACGCCAACTGCACCTGCTGTCGTCGTACCGGCTGGCCACCTCGTACCCGCTCCAGCAGACGCCGGACGAGGTGGCGGCGTGGCTCAACGGGTACGCGGCCCTGTGGCACCCCGTGGCCCTCGCCGGCGCGACCCAGGCGCCCCAGGCGTCCAGCTCCTACGACCACGACTACCCGCGCACCGGGTTCGTGTACTGCATCCCCGAAGGGGCGCAACTGTTCCAGCCCGACAACTGGAGCGACCGGGTCGCGGAGGCGAAGGCGGTCGTGTTCCGCGCGACCGCGTCGCGCGCGGACACCGTCGAGCAACTGCTGGGCGCGCTGCGCGAGGCGGGGCAGACCGGGCCGCTGTTCGACGCGCCCGCGGAGGCCGTCCGCCTGTTCGCCGGGCTGGGCTACGGCTACCAGATGCTCGACACGCTGTACGAGGCGATGGACCACGAGAAGCTGCTCGACGGTCCGGGCTTCTGGGCGGACGTGGCGGCCGCCCGCGACGCCCTCGCGCGCGGCGAGGACTACCTGATTCACCTGCGGGCCGCCGCGGAGAAGCTCCAGGCCGGGCGCGAGCCGGTGTACTCAGGATCGCTGTACTGGCTCGACTGGGTCCACCTGGACCCCAAGAACCTGAACGCGCAGTGGCCGACCTCGTTGCTCGCAGGATTGCCGATCACGCTGCTCGCGTCCGGCGAAACGCTGGAGCGGCTCGCGGAGCAAGCCCCCGACCGGTTCGCGGAACTCAAAGCCAAGCTCCCGCCCGACTTGCCGCAGGCGGTCGACCTGTGCGTCGGCTCGTACCGGGACCGCGAAGACGCGCTGATGCCGGCCGAGAGCCAGTTGTGGAACCTGCGAGCCGCGCGCAAGGCGGCGCGCGCGCTGTTCGGCGTGGAGCCGGCGGTGTACGGGCGCAAGAAGTCGGCGTACCACCCGCAACTGCCCGGGTGGCTGCTGCACGCCGGGTTCAAGCACGCGGTGCTCATCAGTTCGGACGGCGGGCTGATCCCGAGCATCCGCTCGTCGGCGGTCAACTGGCCCGGCCCGGACGGCAAGGCGGTGGAGGCGTTCACCCGCGAGCCGCTCCCGGCCCACGACCCGCACACGTTCTTCAACCTCGTGTACCACCTGCACCAGGCCACCACCTACGACTCCGCGCCCACGGTGTCGCTGGTCCACAAGGGCGAGCCGGCGTTCGCGTCGTACGCGGACCTGCTCGCGCTGGCCGACCTGGCGCCGGTGTTCGGCGAGTGGACGAACCTGAGCCGCTACTTCGGGGGCGCGACCAGCGGCGACTACATCGGCGTGCAGTCGGCCGACGAGTTCTTCGCCGACTACCTCGACGAGCGCGTCACCAACGAGCGCCGGTCCGACCCGGTGGGGGGCTTCCCGAAGCACCTGCGGGCGCGGCGCCGCATCGACTCCGCGTTCACGCTCGCGGCGCTGCACCGCGCGCTGACCCCGCCCACCGCCGAGGACGAGGCTTCGCTCAAGCGGCTGGAGGCGGTCGAAGACGCGATCGAGCTGGCGGGCGTGAACGAAGAACCTACCCCCCCGGCCCCCCTCCCTGAAGGGAAGGGGGAGATAGAACCTTCGCGCCTCGATAACGTGTTCGGCGCGCAGGACGCGAAGCGTGAACGCCCCCCACATCCCTTCAGAGAAGGGGGGCCGGGGGGCGGGCTGTCTTCCCTCGCCGAACTCGAATCGCACTGGGCGCAGAAGCTCGCCGACCGCATCCAGGTCCGCTCCGCGGCGGGGCAGCCGGGGCTGATGGTGTTCAACCCGTGCGCGTACACCCGGCGCGTCGCGCTGGAGGTGGACGGGTTCCGCGGCGCGATCCCGGTGACCGACCCGGTGAAGGCGGCGGAGTTCTCGGGCGGCGTGGCGCGCCTGGTGGTGGAAGTCCCGCCGCTGGGCTTCGCGTGGGTGCCGCGGGCCGGGAACGCGGCGCCGCCCAAGCCGCGGATCAAGCTCGCCGACGGGCTGACCGTGCGGAACGAGTTCATCGAGTGCGACCTCGACGCCACCACGGGCGGGATTCGTTCGTTCCGCGACCTGCGCACCCGGGCCACGCGCTTCGGCCAGCAACTGGTGTTCAACCCGGGCAGCAAGATGGTGGCCCGCGACATCCGCGTCACCAACAGCGGCGCGGCGCTGGGCGAGATCGTGACCGTCGGCGATCTGGTCAGCGAGCGCGACGAGGTGCTGGCGGGCTTCACGCAGCGGGTGCGGGCGTGGCTCGGCCGCCCGGTGCTCGAACTGCGCATCGAACTCGACGTGAGGCACCAGCCGTCGGGGTACCCGTGGCACGCGTTCTACGGGGCGCGGTTCGGGTGGCGCGACGACCGCGCGGTGCTGTTCCGCGGCGTGAACGGGGCGAACACGCAGACCGGGTACACGCGCCCGGTTTCGCCCGACTACCTCGAAGTCCGGCTCGGGGCCGAGCGCTCGTTCCTCTTCACCGGCGGGCTGCCGTTCGTCCAGCGGCACGGGTCGCGCATGGCCGACGTGATCCTGGTGCCCGAGGGCGAGCGGGCGCGGACGTTCGACCTGCTGCTCGCCACCGACCGCGAGTGGCCGATGCAGACCGCGCAGGGCTGGGTGTCGCCCACGCCGGTGGTGCCCACCGAGAAGGGGCCGCCCGCGGTGGGCACGTCCGGGTGGCTGGGGCACGTGGACATCCCGAGCCTGCTGCTGCTGAGCCTGCGGCCGTGCCCCGCGGGCGAAGGCGGCGGCCGGGCGGTGGCGGGGACGTTCGTCGAAACGGCGGGGTTCGGCGGCGCCGCCGACCTGCGGTTCGCCCGCGACCCGAGCGCCGCGGCGCTCGTGGACGCCGCCGGCAACGTGCTCCAGCCCCTCACGCTGAACGGCGACGCGGTGCCGCTCGAATACTCCGCGGGCGAGACGTTCCGCGTGCGGGCCGAGTGGGCGTGACCGGGACCGCCGGAGCTACCGCGGGGGCGCGGGCGTCCGGCCGCTGACGCGCACGCGCCGTGGGCCTTCACGGCGGTTCGGCGCACTCACTTCGGGCGCCGAACCGAAGGGCCGGAGGCCCGCGCTCCCGCCCCGGCGCCATCGGACCGACCAATAGCTCGGCTTCTGGGTTCCGCTCGGCAGTTCCATTCAACACCCGGAGCCGTTCATAAACTGCCAGTAGGTTGCGCGCGGGCACACGGTCCTGCGCGGTTGACCGTTCTCCCCTTTCACGAGGAGCTGACCATGGCGCACACTCTGCCCGCGCTGCCTTACGCGTTCGACGCGCTCGAGCCGCACATCGACGCCAAGACGATGGAGATCCACAGCCAGAAGCACCATAAGGCGTACGTGGACAACCTGAATAAGGCGCTCGAGTCGGCCCCGGAACTGGCGAACAAGGACATCACCACGCTGCTCCGCGAGATCGCCAGCGTTCCCGCGTCGATCAAGCAGGCGGTCATCAACAACGGCGGCGGGCACCACAACCACGCGCTGTTCTGGGATGTCATGGGGCCGAACGCCGGCGGCGAGCCCACCGGGGCGATCGCGGACGCCATCAAGGACGCGTTCGGGGACTTCGCCAAGCTGAAGGAAACGGTGAAGGCGAACGGCACCGGCCAGTTCGGCAGCGGGTGGAGCTGGGTCGTGTACAACCCGACCAGCGGCAAGCTCGAAGCGATCAAGAAGCCCAACCAGGACAGCCCGCTGATGGACGGCCTCGTGCCGGTGCTGGGCGTGGACGTGTGGGAGCACGCGTACTACCTGAAGTACCAGAACCTGCGCCCCGCCTACATCGACGCGTGGTGGAACGTGGTCAACTGGAAGGCGGTCGAGGCCAAGTACGCCGCCGCCAAGGCCGGGAAGTAAGTTCCAGGTCCAGTCGTTCCACGCCGGTGATCCGGCGCGCCCCGCCTGCGTCAGCGGGCGGGGGGCGCGCCGGTCACGTTCGACAACCAGCGCCCCCGATCCCGGCCCCCGGTTCCCGCGGCACCATTTCGAGTTCGACCGCCCCGTGGCCCGCGCACCTGCTGCGCGACGTGCTTCCGCAAACGAAGCGGACCGCGGGGAAGTGCGCCCGCGCCGGCGGCCGGTTCAACCACCCCGTGCGGCCCGGTGCGAGCGTCACGAAGTGACCGGCTCCCTGGAGCGCGGGCCTCTGGCCAGCTTCTTTTGGCGCGTCGGACCGCTTCGAGAAATTCACGAAGCTCACACACGAAGAACGCTCCAGCGGGCCAGAGGCCCGCGCTCCGGCAAGGCAAGCGCAATGAACCCGCACGTCGGACAGGTGTACGCGCGGCGCCGCAGCGGGAAGGCCGAAGTCGTTCGCGTGACGGCGGTCGCGGGCGAGTGGGTCGAGTTCCAGTTCCTGCACGGCCCGGCCCGCTCGATGCGCGCCGGCGCCGGGCGGTGCAAGGCCAAGAACTTCGTGACCGCCGGCTGGGCGCCGACCGAGGAGCGCGGCGACTACTCCGCCCTCGACGGCGCCACCCGGTACGACACCTTCCGGGTGCTCGACACCAAGGGCGAGCCGATCCTGCGGTGCAGCGCCAAGCGGGCCGCGTTCTACCTCCGCAAGGGGTACGCCCGCGCGGCCGGTCCCGGCGTGCTGCAGTTCACCGACCCGCGGACCGAGGAGCGGTTGCGCGCGCTGTACCTGGGCGGGTTCACCGAGTTCTTCATGGAGGTGAAGAACGACCGGTGCGTGTGCTGCGGGGCCACGGCCGACCTGACCCGGCACCACGTCGTCCCGAAGCGGCACAAGCGGAACGTGCCGCAGCCGTGGCGGTCGTGCCTGTCCAACGTGCTGTTCGTGTGCGGAACGTGCCACCGCATGTACGAGGAGGCGCCCGAGCCCGACGTGCGGCCCGGGGCGGACTGGCGCGCGTACGTGTGGGCGTGGCGGGACCACTTCCGGGCGGTGCTGGGGCCGCGGTTCCTGCCGCCCGGGTGGGACATCATCTCGGTGCAGAACTTCGACGCGCTCGGCGCGGGGTGAGCGCCCGGCGGCGCGAACGGGGCGGCCGGAGCTGACTGGAACGTGTTGCAGAACAATTATATCCGTTTCCCCCCGGATCGTTCCTATCGGTGTCGCGCTAACGCCGTTCGTGCGGCACGCGAACCGCGACGTGTCGCGCGAATTGCGCGTTCGCCGGGAACCACAATTTCGCGCCCGCCGCGCGAAACCGTCCGCGATATCCGACACTCCCTTCCGCACTTCCGGGGCGTGCAGTTGTCACCGCCGGAATCGTGCCCCAAGGTTGTCGCGGACCGACCGCCGAGCGTGTCGTCCCGCCGCACGACCGACCCACGGGCCGACCGATCCAATGGCCATGAACCCACCCCGGAACCGTAACGACGAGCGCCACCGCGTTCGGGAGGCCCCGATGTCGCCCCAGGTGGACGAGTTCCCCACGGACCTGGAACTGCCCGCCATCGGGCTCGGCCACGGGACGATGGAAAGCACGATGCCGCCGGCCCAGGCGCTGCTCGCCCGGCTGCTGTCGGCCCACGTGCTGCTCCCGGAGGCGTGGGAGGACGTGCCGCCCGAGCACCGCGACGTGCTCAGCCGGATCACCTCCTCCGACATGCTGCTGAGCAAGCTGCTCGCGCTGCAGCTGCTCACCCGCTACCAGGTGGACACGATCCGCAAGGGCGGGGCCGAGGACCTGATCCTGGGGAACTACCGGCTCCTGGACGTGCTCGGGCAGGGCGGGATGGGCACCGTGTACCGGGCCGAGCACGTGCTGCTGCGGCGCCAGGTGGCCCTCAAGGTGATGGCCCGCTCCACGGACATGAGCTCGCGGCTGGTGACCCGGTTCTACGGCGAGGCCCGGGCGGTGGCCCGGCTCCAGCACCCGCACATCGTGACGTGCTTCGACGCGGGCCGCCACACCCGGACCGGCGCCGGCGGCCAGACCCGCGACTACTTCGTGATGGAGCTGATCCCGGGGCAGGACCTGTTCAACCTGGTCCGCGACGGCGGGCCGCTCCCGCCGCTGCGGGCGTGCGACATCTTCCGGCAGGTGTCCGACGCGCTGGCCGAGGCGCACCGGCACGGGCTGGTGCACCGCGACATCAAGCCGTCCAACGTGCTGGTCACGTCTGACGGGCAGGCGAAGGTGCTCGACTTCGGGCTCGCGCGGCTCCCGACGCAGCAGATGACCGAGCCGGGCGTGGTGCTCGGCACGATCGGGTACATGGCGCCCGAGCAGGCCCGCGACCCGCACTCGGTGGACCACCGCGCGGACCTGTTCTCCCTCGGGGCCACGCTGTACTGGGCGCTCACCGGCCGCGACCCGTACCCGGAGTCCGGCAACCCGATCCAGGACCTGCACCGCCGGTTCACCACGGTCCCGCTGCCGGTGCGCCGGGTGCGGCCGGAGGTGCCCGCGGAGGTGTCCGACCTGGTGGCGCGGCTCATGGAGCCGGACCCCGAGATGCGGTTCCCGTCGGCCCGGACGGTGTCGGCGGCGCTGACCGGGTTCACGCTGTGGCTCCCGAACGCGTCCACCGCCGGCTCGGTGGCGTCGCACCGCGACCCGGAAACGCACCGCGGGCGGGTGCTCCTGGTCGAGGACGACCCGAGCGTGCGGGTGCTGATGTGCGCCCTGCTCCAGGACCAGTACGACGTGCGCGAGGCCGAGGACGGCGAGACCGCGCTGACGGAGATCATGCGGGACCCGCCGGACCTGGCGGTGGTGGACGTCGGGCTGCCCGGCCTGAGCGGCCCCGAGCTGGTGGAGAAGGTCCGCGCGGCGGGGCTGGAGTCCGACCGCATGAAGGTGCTCATCACCTCCGGCGAGCTGCCGGCCGAGGCGCTGGGCGGGCTGTCGGTGGCGTCGGCGGACGACTTCATCAGCAAGCCGTTCGCGCCGGTCGAGTTCCTGTCGCGGGTGCGGGCGCTGCTCATGCGCCGGTCCTCGCGGTCGGGTGACTCGGAGGTGCTCGTCGCCCCGCCGGTCACGCACTGCACCCGCCCGGTGGCGGCGGAGACGCTGTCGCTGACGGTGTCGCGGCTGCTGGCGGAGACGCAACTGGCCGCCGACAACCAGTGGCAGCGGATGTCCCGGTACGTCCGCACCCTGTGCCGGGCGCTGCCCGACACCGGGGCGTACCGGCAGCTCAAGAACGACCAGTTCGCCGAGCTGCTGGCGGCGGTCGCGCCGATGTACGACATCGGGCTGCTCGGGGTGCCGCGGCACACGCTGCTGAAGCCCGGGCGTCTGGACGCCTCCGAGCGGTCCGTCGTCCAGACGCACTGCTCGATCGGGGCCGAGGTGCTGGTGGGCGTGGCGCAGGTGTACGGCGGCGAGGTGCAGGGCCTGGACGTGGCGGCGGAGGTGGCGCGGAGCCACCACGAGCGCTGGGACGGGGCCGGGTACCCGGACGGGCTGCAGGGCGAGGAGATCCCGCTGGCGGCCCGGGTGGTGTCGCTGGCGGCCGTGTACGAGGCGCTGCGGAACCGGCGCCCGCACCGCCCCCCGCTGAACCACGCGCAAACGGTCAAGCTGATCGCCACCCAGTCCGAGGGCGAGTTCGACCCGGCCGTGGTGGCCGCGTTCGTCAGCGTGGCGCCCAAGTTCGACCAGATCCACCAGGGGAAGTGACCGCCCGCCGCGCGTGACCGCCCCGCCCCCTCATTCACGATCCGACTGGTTGTGTCTGTTTCTTGTGGCACAGACATTCCTGTCTGTGCGGCCTGCTCACGCCGCACAGACAGGAATGTCTGTGCCACAAGAAACATCAGCCAAAAACGGACACATCAACCGGAGCGTGAATGAGGGGGCCGGTGCGGTCACGCGCCCAAGTTTCACGCGCGCCCGTTCCGGCGCCAACAATGCCGCTACCGATGCGCGGCACCCGTCAGCACTGTTCCTTCCCGTCACGGCCGCGCCCGCGCGACGCGCCCAACCGCTACCGTCCTTTCAAACGGACCCGCGCGCGGGTACAACTTACCTTCATCTCCGCTTCAACTTGCGCCCGGCACCGCGCGACGGTCGAAGCTGACCGTAGGGGGCACGATCCGATGACGGCACGGTTCACGGTGCTCGCGAGCGGCAGCGGCGGGAACGCCAGCCTGCTCGAGTTCGACGGCTTCGGCCTGCTCATCGACTGCGGGCTGCAGCCGCGGCACCTCACCGCGCGGTTCCGGTCGGTCGGCACCTCGTGGGAGCGGGTGTCCGCGGTCGTCCTCACGCACACCCACACCGACCACTGGAAGGACGCGACCCTCGCCGAGCTGCGCGCCCGCCGCATCCCGATGTACGCGCACCCGCAGCACTACGCGTACATGGAGCGGGCCAGTTCGTTCGCCTCGTTCCGCGCCGCGGGACTCGCGCGCGAGTACGGCGACGGCCGCCCGCTCGAACTCGCGCCGGGGCTCCGCTGCCTGCCGGTCCGCGTGTCGCACGACTCGGCCCCGACCTACGCGTTCCGCATCGACGGGTACGACGGCGAACGGCCGGAGCCCGCCTGGGCGGTCGGGTACGCCTCGGACCTGGGGTGCGGCTCGCCGGAACTGGTGGCCGCGTTCACCGGGGTGGACGTGCTGGCGCTGGAGTACAACCACGACGAGCTGATGGAGCGCGCCAGCCCGCGGCCGAAGTTCCTCGTGGACCGCGTGCTGAGCGACCTGGGGCACCTCTCGAACAAGCAGGCGGCGGAGCTGACCGCGACCATCGCGGGGCGCTCCGGCGAGGGGTTCCCGGGGCACCTGGTGCAGTTGCACTTGAGCAAGGACTGCAACACGCCCGAGCTGGCGGCGGTGGCGGGGCGGGAGGCGCTGGTGGCGCTGAACCCGGCGACCGAGGTCGTCACCGCGCGCCAGGACTACGCGATCGTCCCAATCACGCTCGCCCGGCGGCCGAACGCGGCCAACCGGGCGAGCGCGCGCGTGAACCGCCCCGCCCCGAAGCGCCGCACGGTGCAGCCGTCGCTCCCCGGGTTCGACGACTGGTAGCGGGTGCCTTCAGGAGACGGCCGGTGGAAGTGTTCAATCGCATCGCCCTACTTCTGCTCTAGCTCGCGTTAACCGTTCGCTAAACCATCGTTCGGATCGTTGCGGTCCTGCTCCGCCAACGCCCGTGTTAGCCCCGGTGCGGCGCCATGGCAATTTGTGCCGGTTGTGCCGGCCGATCGCCGGCCCCGTGTGTCACCCGTCCCCATGTGTCTCGACTCCGCGCGCCGATCGTGCCGAAAGTGAGGGTGCGTCGGATCACTTCACCCGCACGGAGGCGGAAACATGAAACGCTTATACCTCGCGGCGGTGGCGGGCTTGTGTGCGGTCGTGCCGGTGGGCGCTCAAGAGCGCGCCCTGGCACCGACCGCGCCGGTGGTCCCGCCCCCGTCGCTGCACAACGGGAGCCTGGTCGCCCCGGCGGGCGCGTGGGGCGGCGGTGGCGGGATGCTCTCTCGCAGCAGTTGGGCGCCGGGGCGCGAGCTGGCGGGCACGAGCGACCGGGCGTACTTGGGCGCGGTGGCCGGGGTTCCGTGCGGCCCGGCCGGGTGCGGCACCGCGGAGCCGCGCCGCTCCTGCCTGGAGCGGATCAAGTCGTGGCTGTGCTTCCAGTACACGCCCACCGAACTGCCGAAAATGCGCCCGACCCCATACGTCACGCCGATTCAGGGGCTGCTCGGTTGCTCCTCGGGCGCCGGGTGCGCGCCGTGCGGGACGACCGGCGGCGGCTACCCGAGCGGGCAACCGGTGCCGCAACCGACCCCGCTGCCGGCGCCGATGAAGCCGCCCGCGGGCGCCGGCGCGGTGCTGATGCCCTCGCGCGGCACGCAGTGGATGATCGCACCGACCGAGTTCGGCACGGTGAAGCCCACCACCGCACAGAGCGCACCCGGACCGGTGGTGAACACCGGCTACCGCGCGCCGCAACGGTAAGTTCCGTCAGACTTCCACCCACTTTAGCCCCGTGTGGCTTTTCCGCGCGGGTTCTGCCCGAATAGATGCACCGAGTGCGGCCCGCCGGTCCGCGCTCGGTTTGCGTAATGAGCGCCGCCGCGGCGGTCCCGTGGTCCGATGCGAGCCGCGCCCCGTATGAGGGCGCGAGAACGTGTCTCCGCAATACGATGCCGCGCGGGGCGTTCGGAACGAGCGGTGTTCGCCCGCCGCTGTGCCTCCTATCCTGAACTCCCGCCCATCCGCCCCATTTCGTGGAGCCCCGATGCACGCCGGAACGGATTCTGCTGGCCCCAAGGAACCGGTGCCGGGCGCGCGATCGGCCCTCGCGCTGCTGCTGATCATCAACCTGTTCAACTACATCGACCGGCAGGTGCTGTCCGCGGTGCTCCCGCTGCTCCTGCTCGACGGCACCATCATCGACCCGAACGACCCGGACCCGAACTTCAAGCTCGGGCTGCTGACCAGTGCGTTTCTGATCACGTACATGGTGTTCTCGCCGCTGTTCGGTTGGCTGGACGGACGGGGGGCGCGGCGGTGGGTAATCCTGGGCATCGGTGTCGTTTTCTGGAGCCTCGCGAGCGGTGCGAGCGGGCTGGCGACCGGATACGCTATGCTGCTGGCGACGCGGTGCCTGGTGGGCATCGGCGAGGCGGCGTATGCCCCGGTCGCGTCGGCAATGTTGTCGGACGCGTACCCGGCCAACCAGCGCGGTAAAGTGCTGGCGATCTTCAACCTCGCGGTCCCGGTCGGCAGCGCGCTGGGGTTCGGAATCGGGGGCGTGATCGCTTTACTCACTGGCGACTGGCGGCCGGCGTTCTGGTTCACGCTCTCGGGGCTACTGCTCGGCGCGTGGTGCTTTACCAAACGGGAGCTGCCGCGACCGCCGGTGCAGCCGCCGACCGATCGGCCATCGTACTGGGCGGTTCTCGGCGGGCTCAAGCGGGTCCGCTCGTTCGTCCTGTGCTGCGCGGGGATGACCGCGATCACGTTCGTCACCGGCGGGGTCGGGGTGTGGGTGCCGGCGTACTTCTTTCAGCGCGAAGCGCGGTTTGAAGTCACCCCGGCGGCGCTGGCGAAGTTGGAAGGCGATTTACCCGCGGCCGACGTGAACAAGCTGCGCCCCCTGGCCGATGGCACCGAGCGGGCTTACCCGGAGATGCGCAAAGCGGTGGCCGCAGCCCTCGGCGAAGGAGAGAAGCGGCGCGCGGAGAAGGTGTTCCTGGCAACCGTCACCCCGACCTCACCGAACCCGGCCGGGTTGCCTATCATTTTCGGAGGCATTCTGGTGATCGGCGGTTTGACCGCGACGGCCGCCGGGGCTTGGCTCGGAGAGCGGCTCCGCACCCGGGGCACACGAGGGGCTTACTTTCTGGTGTGTGGCGGCGGTGCGGCGCTGGCTCTTCCGTTCTTCCTCGCCATGCTCTTCGCTCCTTTACCACTCGCCTGGGTGTTCACCTTCCTGACCATCTTTTGCCTGTTCCTCTACACCGGCCCGGGGAACGTGATCCTGGCGAACGTAGTACGATCTGATGTGCGGGGCACCGCGTTCGCAATCAACGTGCTGGTCATCCACGCGCTGGGAGACGTTATCTCTCCGCCGCTGATCGGTACGGTCGGCGATCGCTATGGCCTTCAGACCGCGTTCGTACTCACGTCGGTGATGATCGCGGTCGGCGCGGTGCTGTGGCTGTGGGGCGTGAAGTTCCTCGACGCCGACACCGCTCAAGTTGAGGATTGACCACACACGGTTGGTGTGTCGGTGCTTTGGCCTCTGCCGGAGCGCGGGCCTCTGGCCCGCTTGACGTTCGCGCCTCGATTCGATTCCGCGGGGACTCGGCGCTCACTCCAGACGCGTACCAGCGGGCCAGAGGCCCGCGCTCCGGCAAAGGCACGATCTTATTGGGTTTGGCCTCTGCCGGAGCGCGGGCCTCTGGCCCGCTTGACGTTCGCGCCTCGATTCGATTCCGCGGGGACTCGGCGCTCACTCCAGACGCGTACCAGCGGGCCAGAGGCCCGCGCTCCGGCAAAGGCACGATCCTATCGGATTTCGAGTGGGCACCGCTTGCGGCGTTCAGGCGCCGCATGAGTTCTCGACCAACCGCTCCCCATGCGGCTGCTTGCCTGCTACGCGAGCAGAGAACGGGTATTAAGGCCACATGGGAACTGTGACCAATTAATGAGAAACAACGTGGCTCGCGTGTGCGCAAAACCGCTATTACGCTAGCGGATCGGCATGAAAGCGCCCTGGTTGTGACGAGACGTGTGAGCTATCATAGATTGTGGTCCGTTGATTAGTTTACCTCATTGGTCTCTCCCGAGGTTTTCATGTCCGTTTCGTCCCACCTCCGGCGGCGCCGGGGGTTCACACTCATTGAATTGCTGGTGGTGATCGCGATCATCGCGATCCTGATCGGGCTGCTGCTGCCCGCGGTGCAAAAGGTGCGTGAGGCCGCCGCACGCATGAAGTGCCAGAACAACTTCAAGCAGATCGGTCTGGCCTGCCACACCTACCACGACACGTACTCCACGCTCCCGCCCGCCACCGCCGCCTCCGGCAACAAGTGGGGCTGGGGCTCCTTCATCCTGCCCTACGTCGAGCAGGGCGCCCTGTACTCGACGCTCGGCTCGCCCACCCCGGCGACGACCACGGACATGCCGACCCCGTCCGCTCAGCCGCTGATGCAGACGAAGCTGAGCGTGTACCTGTGCCCGTCGGACCCGAACGACAACAACCCGAACACGTTCTACCCGATCGGCGGGGCCGGGTACGGGAAGAGCAACTACGTGGCGATGGCCGGGGTGATGGACGGCGCCGGCAGCGGGCGCGACAAGACCAAGATCCAGGGCATCCAGGACGGGTCGAGCAACACGTTCATGATCGGCGAGCGGGACAGCAAGCTGCTGATGGGCTCCATCTGGGCGGGCCGGACCACGCACACCGGCGGGGTGAACGTCGCCATCGCCGTCTGGAAGCCGAACACCCCGTGGGCCGGCGGGTACAACACGAAGCCGACCACGTGCTGCGGCAACGAGACCACCAACAACTGGCCGGGCGAAGTGTCGGGCCGCGACCCGTGCCTCCGCCTGGGCATCTCCAGCGGGCACACCGGCGGGGCCAACTTCGGGTTCTGCGACGGCTCGGTCCGCTTCGTGCGCGACTCGATTGAGACCTCGCCCACCGCAAAGGGGCAGCCGGCACTGGACCCGGCGTCCACCGGCGCCACCGGGTGCCTGCCGGGCAAGACCAACTTCCTGTACCAGAAGCTCATGTTCGCGGACGACGGTTTCCCGATCGGCGACTTCTAACCCCACCTGCGGAGGCACACGTGCGTGCATTAGCTGGGGCCGGTTTGGCCCTGATTTGTGCCGCCCTCGCCGGGTGCGGGGGCGGCGGTGGGTCGGCGGTCGAAGGCGCCGTCACTTACGACGGCACCCCGGTGAAAGCCGGCGCCATCTCCTTCATCGCGGCCGACACCAAGGGCGGCGGGAGCGGGGGGGCGGCGATCGTGGACGGCACCTACAAGATTCCCGGGGAGCCCGGGCTCAAGCCCGGAAAGTACAAGGTCGAGATCCGGTGGGCGAAGCCGACCGGGAAGAAGTTCAAGAGCGAGTCCGGCGACATGCTCGACATGACCGAAGAGGGGCTGCCGGAGAAGTACCACATCAAGTCGGAACTGACCGCCGAAGTGACGTCCGGTCCGAACAAGATCGACTTCACTCTCGCGAAGTGACCGCCACCGGCCCCGAATGGGGCCGGTTCTCATTTCGGCCCCCACGCCGACTCACACCCGATTCGCGGTTATGGCGACTGGGACACGGACTGGCCGTTCGCTACCAACCGACTGGCCACAAGCGGGTCATTCGCTGGGCGGTTGCTACCGCGCGAATCGCACCCTCCGAACCCGATCCAACCCGCGCAAGTGCTAACGCAACCGAAGCACCTGCCAGGTCACGAACCCGATATGAGCCGCAAACAGTAACACCCCCTCCCACCGCGGCACGCGCCCGTTGAGCAGCGCGGGCGACACGAGGGCGGCGCTCAGCACCATCGCGGGCACTTCGTAGAGGATGGCGTGTTCGGTCAGCACGAGCGGGCGCACCAGCGCAACCGCACCGACCACCAGCGACACATTGAACAGAGGCGGACCGACCGCTAACCCCAGCGCAACATCCGGGCGCCCGCGTCGAACGGCAAGCACCGCCGCCACCAGCGCCGGTAAGGCGGTGCCGAACGCCGCGAGCGTCATTCCGGTGACCGGCGTACTGAGCCTCAATCCGACCGCCGCGTGGAGGAACGCCCCGGAAGCGAGCCACGCCCCGCTCGCGACCGCAGCCAGTCCCGTCAGCGAAAGCAGCCCTGCAACCCACACCGGCATTCGTTCCGGCACCCACCCGGCGAGCGCGGCCCGCACATCCGGCAGCTCTCTCCGTGCGGCGCGGGCGAGCAGCACCAGCGCGACGACGGCTGCCATCAGGAGGATAGCGGCATCCGGGCGCGAGATCGCTTTGTCAGCCGCGAGGAACCAGAACAACAGGGCCATCGTGAACAGAAGCGGAATCGCAGTACCGAACAGCCGCGCCGATACCGTTACGGGACGCACGAGCGCCGCCACGCCGAGCACGAGCAGCGAACTGGCGATGTTCCCACCAATTACGGTTGCGAGAGCGGCAGCGTCCAGCCGGCGGGCCTCCAGTGCCGCGGCCGGCCGGATCACGAGGGCCAGTGCGAGAGCGAACCCCGAAACGCACGGCCCGAGCCCGATCGCGACCAACCCGACCGCAAACGCTCCGCGCCCGGTCGCGCGGTCCAGGCGCGCCGCCCCGGCCACCAGCGCCCCGCTCCCGACCGCGAGCAGCACCAGCCCGACCGCGAACAAGATCCCGTGTTCCGCCATACGCCCCTCGGTCCGGCCGTTCGTGTCACGGAATGTAACAGATTCTGTTGCTGCGGCAAACTTTGCGCGGCGTCGTGGCGTCGGAATACGGCACCGGCGGGCGAACGCTGCGGTGCGACCACTCCCGCCCCACACGGGGCCGTTAACGAGGGCCTGTGCGATGTCGAAGGCGAAATGGCTGCTGTGGGCGGCGCCGGTGGCGGGCGCGGTGGGCCTGGGCGTGTGCGTGGACCAGTGGCTCAGCGCCGCCGGGGAGGCCAAGCAGGACCTGAAGCCGGCGGTGTCGCTGCCGATCAGCCGGGTGGTGCTGTTCAACAGCGGGGTCGGGTACTTCTCGCGGTCCGGCGAGGTGGAGGGGGACGCGCGGGTGGACCTGACGTTCCCGGAGGGGGACGTGAACGACCTGCTCAAGAGCATGGTGCTGGAGGACTTCAGCCCCACCGGGCGGGTGAGCGCGGTGAGCTACGACAGCCGGGAGCCGATCGCCCGCACCCTCAGCTCGTTCGCCATCAACCTGACCGGGAGCCCGACGTTCGCGGGCATCCTGGGGCAGTTGCGCGGGGAGCGGGTGGAGGTGGCGGTGAGCGCCACCGCGGCGAACCAGCCGGGCAAGCTGTCCGGCACCATCGTGGGGATCGAGAAGCAGCGGGTGCCGGCGGGCACCCAGGTGCTCGACGCCGAGGTGCTGAACCTGTGGTGCGCGGAGGGCATGCGGGCGGTGAGGCTGGGGGACGTGCAGACGCTGCGGTTCAGCAACCCGGTGATCGAGTCCGAGTTCCGCCGGGCGCTGGACGTGCTGGCGCTGTCGCACGACAGCCAGAAGAAGTCGGTGAGCCTGCACTTCGCGGGGGACGGGCGGCGGCGGGTGCAGGTGGGGTACGTGACCGAGGCCCCGATCTGGAAGACCAGCTACCGGCTGTTGCTGGACGCGGGCAACAAGGAGAAGCCGTACCTGCAGGGCTGGGCCATGGTGGAGAACCCGACCGACGAGGACTGGGCCGGGGTCAAGATGGCGCTCGTGTCGGGGCGCCCCATCAGCTTCAAGATGGACCTGTACAACCCGCTGTACGTCAACCGCCCCACCGTCGAGCCCGAACTGTTCGCCTCGCTCCGCCCCGTTACGTACTCCGGAAGCCTCAAGGAATCCGAGTGGCTCGCCCGGAACCCGCGTGGGTGGAGCGAGGGAGGACCGGCCGGACCGGGGCAGCCAGCCGGCGCGGGCGGCGGGCGCGGGGGATTTGCGGGCGGCGCAGCCAACCGCCCGGCCGCGCCAAGCGCCAAGGGTGGGATGCCGGCACCGAAATTCGACGCCCCCGAGGCCGACGCGTTCCGGCGCTCCGTGAGTGCGAATGACGAACAAAACCGGTTCGCGAAGAACTCCGCCGCGGAACTGGTCCAGCAAATGGGCCGGGGCACGGTGGGGAACGCGGCCACGTCGGGCGCGCTGGGGGACTTCTTCCAGTACACGATCGACCACCCGGTAACGCTCCCGCGGCAGAAGAGCGCGCTGCTGCCGATCGTGGGCAAGGAGGTGGAGGGCGCGCGGGTGAGCATCTACAACCCGGCGGTGCAGGCCAAGCACCCGCTCCTGGGGCTGCGGTTCAAGAACACGTCGGGGGCGCACCTGAACCAGGGGCCGGTGACGGTATTCGAGGGGAGCGTGTACGCGGGCGACACCCGGGTGCTGGACGTGCAGCCGAACGAGGAGCGGCTGGTGAGCTACGCCATCGACCTGGGCACCGAGGTGGACCCCACGGCCGGGGCCGGCCGGCAGCAGATCACCCGCGTCAAGGCGGTCAAGGGGATCGTCCACACGGTCACCCAGGTGACCGAGGAGAAGACGTACCGGATCGCCAACCGCAGCGCCACCGACCGCACCGTGCTGATCGAGCACCCGAACCGCACCGCCCAGCAGGTGAAGCTGGTGGACACCCCCAAGCCGGTCGACGACACCCCCGAGGTGCTCCGGTTTCAGGCCGCCGTGGCCGCCGGGCAGACGACCACGTTCACCGTCAAGGAGCAGCGCGACGTTGCCACCACCATCGCGCTGAGCAACGGGGCCGAGGACCAGATCCGGTACTTCCTGAGCCTCAACGAGGCCACGCCGGCGCTCAAGAAGAAGCTGGCCGAGGCGCTGCAGATCAAGGACGGGTGGGACGGGGCGGTGCGGGAGCTGCGGCAGGTGCAGGAGGAGCTGCGGCGGCTCACCGCGGACCAGGACCGGATTCGCAAGAACCTGCGCGAGACCCCGCGGGAGGCCGAGGTGTACGCCACGTATCTAAAGAAGCTGTCCGACCAGGAGAAGGAGATCGACGCGCTGACCGCCAAGGAGAAGCAGCACACCGCCGCCGAGTTCGCCGCCCGCAAGAAGTACGAGGACTACCTCGCCAACATCTCCGACTGATCGAGCCGCGCACGACACGGCTCGCGGGCCGTGTCGTGCGCGCGGTCTTCACACGCTTTTCGCGTGACTCTGGTCGGGGTGGGCTTACGGTAACCAGCGGCGCGCCCGGCGCGCCGCTCGCCCGAACCCGAAGGGCCTCTCATGCTCGACCTGTCCCGCATCCCCACCGCGCTCCGCTCCGAAGGCGGCTTGTCCCGGCGCCTGTTCCTGGCATACGGTGCTGCGCTGGCGGCCCTTCCGTCGCTCGCGACTCGCACGCACGCCGCGGACAAGAAGGTGACGTTTTCCGCCGACCCGTTCGCGCTGGGGGTGGCGTCCGGCGACCCGAACGCCGACAGCGTGGTGCTGTGGACGAAGCTCGCTCCTGAACCGCTCGCACCGGACGGCGGGATGAAACCCGACGCCGTGAGCGTGACCTGGGAAGTGGCCGAAGACGAAGCGATGAAGAAGGTGGTGGCGAGTGGCGCGGTCGTCGCTGCCCCGCAGCTCGGCCACTCGGTTCACGTGGAGGCGAAAGGGCTCAAACCGGACCGCTGGTACTGGTTCCGGTTCACGGCCGGGGACGCGCGGAGCCCGGTGGGCCGCACCCGCACGCTTCCCGCCTCCGACGCCGCGCCCGACAAACTCAAGTTCGCGTTCGCCTCGTGCCAGCACTACGAGCAGGGGCTGTACACGGCCTACGAGCAGATGGCGAAGGACGACCTCGACCTGGTCTTCCACCTGGGCGACTACATCTACGAGTACCCGAACCGCGAAACCGCCAAGGTGGTGCGCAAGCACACGGGTCCGAAAGACGGGAAGATCAAGACGCTGGGCGACTACCGCGAGCGGCACGCGCTGTACCGGTCGGACCGGCTGCTCAGCGGGATGCACGCGCGGTGCCCGTGGTTCGTGACCTGGGACGATCACGAGTTCGACAACAACTACGCCAACGACATCCAGGAGCGCCAGCCGAAGGGCAAGGCAAAGGCGGACCCGGCCGACTTCCTGGTCCAGCGGGCCGCGGCGTACCAGGCGTACTACGAGTTCATGCCGCTGCGGCCCCGGGCGCTGCCGAAGGGGCCGGACATGCAGCTCTACCGCAAGGCGAGCTTCGGCCGGCTGGCCGAGTTCTTCGTCCTGGACACGCGGCAGTACCGCACCCCGCAGCCCAACGAGGACGGGCTCAAGCCGCTCAACGAGGCCGCGCTGGACCCGAAGAACACGCTGCTGGGCAAGGCGCAGCGCGGGTGGCTGGACGCCGGGCTGCTGGCGTCCGGCGCCACGTGGAACGTGCTGGCCCAGCAGGTGATGATGGCGCTGGTGGAGATCACCACCGCGAAGACGGCCGGGTACTCGATGGACCAGTGGCCCGGAGCCGCGCACGAGCGGATGGCGCTGATGAAGTTCATCGCCGACCGCAAGGTGCCCAACCCGGTGGTGCTGACCGGGGACATCCACTCGAACTGGGTGAACGACCTGCGCGTGGACGACCGCAGGCACGACGCCCCGGTGGTCGCCACCGAGTTCGTGGGAACGAGCATCTCCAGCGGCGGGAACGGGCCGAAGGAGGTCGCGGGGCTGGACAAGTTGCAGGCCGCGAACCCCTGCGTGAAGTTCCACAACCGCGACCGCGGGTACGTCCGCTGCACGGTGACGCCGACCGCCTGGACCAGCGACTACGTCGCGGTCGAGGACGTGACCAAGTCGGGCGGCCGGGTGACCACTCGCGCCTCGTTCGTGGTCGAGGCCGGTACTCCCGGCGCGAAGAAAGCCTGAGCCGACCGCACAGCGGGCTTCAAGCCCGCGCCGCTGGCGCTCAAGCAGACGAGCGGCGTGCCCTTCGCCGCTCGTAGTTCGCGACGAGGGTGTCCTTCAGCGTCCGGGTCAGTTTCTTGATCGCGAGTTCGCGGCGCAGGGCGTCACCGTGTGTCTTCACCGCTTGCCGGTAGGCCACGGTCACGGGCCGGCGTGACCGCGTGTACTTTGACGCCGTGCCCGCGTTGTGCTGCGCGAGGCGGCGGTTCAGGTCGGTGGTGATGCCGGTGTACAGCGTGCCGTCGGCGCACCGCAGGATGTACACCACCCACTTCGGGTTCTTCGCCTTCGGTGATTGCGAACGCGCCCGCGGGGGCATATCTTGGAGCCCTCTCGTAATCCGTCGAAAGAGGTGCGGGACGGGCTGACGGCCATTCACCCGGACGCGAACACCGCCTCCGCCCCGGCCAGCAACTTCCTTTTCTAGCTACGGATCAGGGTCGGGTGAGTGCCGAACTGAAGCGATACGCTCGTTGAGCGTCTTGTCACACCTCCGAGCCGCCGGCGTCGCACAGGCTTTGAACTCCGCCGAAGGCTCCTTCGCGATCGACAGAACCACTGAACGGGGTACGAGAATGGATGACGAATCGGAACCCGACGACCGCCCGCGGCGGCGTCGCCGTGACGAGGACGGGGACGGCGGTCGCCGTTCCCGGCGGCCGCCACCGGACGACTTCGAGCCAACCGAACTGCTCATCCCGGGCGGCAGCCCGTACGCCATCATCTCCCTGTACATGGGGCTGATCGGGTTGTGCCTCCCGATCATCGGACTGGTGTTCGCCGTCCCGGCGTTCATCTGCGGCATCGTCGCCGTCCGCCGGTGGAAGAAGACGAACACGTACGGGGGCGTGACGAGCAACATCCGCGCGCTGTTGGGCCTGATCATGAGCGGCTTGGGCGTCCTCGTTTGGGGAACCATCGCGACGATACTCGCCTTCAAGTAGCAACGGCGAAATCGCGTACCGCGCGGCCGCCCTTTGGGGGGCACTCGGCTCACAAAGAACCGGCCGACCAAACGAAGAACGCGCGGTTGCTGTTCGGGGCGAAACATCGGTGTGTGTGATGAGAGCCGGACCTGCTTGGCGAAGGAAGACGAACGGTGAGCGATATCTGTCCGCACTGCAAAGTCAAGCTCCCATATGTTGTCGATGCGTTCTGCCCGGAGTGCCGTGAGTCGCTCACGGAATCACCAGAAGCGGATAGTTACGCGCCCGTTTTGCCTGGAGTTGCTCCTCTCGATGAGCCGCGTTCACGCGCGGCCCCCTGGCCTCTTCACACCCGCCTGTTCGTGCTCGCGTTCTACGCTCTTGCGGTCGCAATGGGTGTCCGAAGCATCTGGTTCTGGGAGCCGTCCGTGCTGGACGGGTTGATCCCGGTCGCAACCGCCGTTTGCTTGGGGTGGTGGGCGGTTGTGGACGCCCGCCGGCGCCGGCACCCGATTCCGCTTCTGTCCCGGCCGTGGTTCTTCTTGCTGGCGCCGGTGGTGGTGCCGGGGTACGTTATTTGGAGCCGCCGCGGGTGGGGGGCAGGATTGGTCGCACTGCACGCAGCACTGTGGTACGGAACGGGCTTTGCCGTCATGCACATCGGCGGGGTTATCGTGTTCGGGCGCGAGTGGCTTCGCGCCCTCGGGTTGTAACGACGCCAACCGCATTTGCCGCAGCGCTGGCCCCCAACCGCCAAGGTCGCACAGATGATCGACGAGTTAACTACTATCCGTGAGGTCGATCTCGCGAGCGCGGAAGCGATACTGGCCGTTCGCCTGTTCATTCCCGGTGTGGTGGAGGGAATTGGCGACGAGTATCCTCTGGCACGCGTCCCGCCCCTGGCCGCCGTGATCACATCCCGTACCGTCACCCCGGACGGAACAGAGACAGGCACCATCACCACGACGGGTGCGGTGGTCGTGTACTGCGCTCACGTGGACGGGCAGACGGCGGACGGACGGGGCTATGGGTTCAGCAAAACCGTGTTCATTGAGGGCCGGGCGACAGACGCGGTCGCAGTTCATGTGTCGCTTTGCTGGACGGACCGTCACGGGCGCCGCGGGAGCCTGGACGAAGAGTTGCTGGTGCCGTGGTTAGGAGACTCCCGGCGCGAGGTGGCGGGCGGATGGGTCGAGGCGCGTATCACCCCGATCGCATGTCGCGCTGACTCCAACTCTGCACCAAACCACGGCGCGTAGATCATTCCCTGTGCCGGTGGTGACGGGCGGCCGGCGAGTGGCATGTTCGGCCTGTGGAGATGCGATTGAACCGCGAGTTGCTTACACAACTGGCGTCGCTCGTCGAGCGCCTGAACGAGTGGCAGGGGACGATGGTGGAGGTGATCGAACAAATCACCCGCTCACCGGGCAGCCTTGACCGGCACCACACCACCTACTCGTCGTTCGTGATGCGGTTGGAGTTCGTGGGCGTTGCGTTCAGCGGCGCGTCACTGATGGTGCTGGGAAAGGCGCTCGGCCGGGACGTGGGATACCAAGCCTCCTGCGATTTCCTCGAACGGCTGTCCGTGAAGCCTGACGGGGTCACGTTCGTGGAGCGGTTCGCCAGGGTGGCCGAGCGGCACACGACGATCAGACAACTGAGTGCGAGCCCAGGCACCGAACCTGACGCGGCCCCGGGCGCATAGGTTACTCGGCGACACGTACCAACGAAGCGACGGGGGAAGCTCCGCACGAACCGCCTTGCGCCGCAACCTCACGCCGGACCGGTCAGCCAGACGGCCGCGAGCCGGCGGGTCCGGCGGACGATCCGCTCGGCGATCCCGACCCCCGCGACCCCGGCCCCGATGAGCCCCACCGTGAGCACCCGGAACCCGAGCGTGAGGACCCCGTCGGCCAGCGTCAGCAGCAACACCGCCCCCACCAGCGGGACCGCGCACGCGAGCGTCATGAGCGCGCCGAGCGGGGCCGTCAGCGGTTGCACCTCCGCCCGCGCCGCCGCCGGGGCGAACGCGTCCGGGTTCCCCAGGTGCGGGTACAGCGCGCGGAACACCACGTAGGTGATGCACAGGTAACTGAACACGCACCCGATCAGCCCGGCCAGCGCGAACGACACGAAGTAGTGCGCGTAGGTCTGCCACCCGAGCGGCCCGGCCAGCACGTCGATGGCGACCGGGAACACCAGCGCGCCCGGCAGCCAGCCCACCGCACCCAGCACCGCCGACCGAGCGCCGATCCGCCGCACCTCGCCGCGCAGCGCGTCCAGTTGGGGGCCGCTCAGCGCCCCGACCACCGGGAGCTTGCGGGTGATGCGCCAGAACAGCCACAGCCCGATGCCCCCGCACGTCGGGTACACGACCAGGTTGTACGCCCACAGCAGCCGCTCGAACACCATGCCCTGCGCCGCGCTCAGGTTCACCTCGACGAGGTTGTACCCGATCTGCACCACCGACGCGGCGGCGTGCGGGAGGATGCCCGCCAGCGCCAGCGCCAGGGCCGGCCGCGCGCCCACCCGCCGGTCCAGCGGCGTGGGCGCCGGCAGCTCCCGCCGGGCGGCCATGAGCCGCCCCGCCGCGCCCAGCGCCGCCGCCAGCTCGGCCGCAGACGAATACCGGTCTGCCGGGTCCGGGCGGAGCGTGCGGCGGATCACCGCGGCCAGTTCGCGGGGCACCCGGTCGAGCGCGTCCGGGCCGCCCGGCTCCGGGGACTCCGGCGGCGGCGCCAGCCGGGGCGGTCGGCGGCCGGTGGCCAGTTCGTACAGCACCACCCCGAGCGAGTACACGTCGCACCGCTCGTCGGCCGCGCCGCCGGGCAGCCCGGCCATCGCGGCGTAGTACTCGGGCGCCATGTACGCCAACGTGCCCCCGTACCGCACCCCGTCCCGGTGCCGGGTGCGGTCGAACGCCACGTTGAAGTCCGCCAGCATCGGCCGCCCGTAGGGCGTGATCAGGATGTTCCCCGGCTTGATGTCGCAGTGCAGCACGCCGCGGGCGTGCGCGAACGCGAGCGCCTCGGCCAGCCGCGCCCCAAGCCGGCACACGGCCTGCGGGAACTCGTCCGCCCCGAGCGCCTCGCGGTCCCGCAGCGCGGCCGGGTCGAACCCCGGGTCGCCGCGCCGCAGCCGGTCGAGCGCGGCCAGCAACTCGGCCCCGGACTGCGGCTGGCGGCCGCCCTCGTACAGGTGGCGGATCAGCACCCCGAGGTCCGCCCCGGGCACGTACTGGAGGCACAACCCGGCCAACCCGGTGTCGGGGTCCGCGAACGCCGAGAACACCTTCACGATGTGGTCGTGCTCGAGGCCGGCGAGCAACTGCCCCTCGCTGCGCCCGGCCATCTCGCGGTCGGTCACCTTGAGCGCGACGTGCCGCCCGAGCGACACCTGGTGCGCCAGGAACACCTGCCCGAACGCCCCCTGCCCCAACTTCGAGACGATCTCGAAGTCACCGACGCGGGGCGGGACGGCCGCGCCGCCCCCGTGCGCCCAGGGGGGCGGATTGGAAATCCGGGTGGTCTGGTCCGGCGGTGAGTCGTCGGGGAGCGTGCTCATCAGTCGGTCCGGCGGCAAAGCGGGGCACCACCACCGTTTTACGACCCGCGGCAGCTCTACAAGGAAGGTGCGACCGTAAAGCACCGCCCTCACCCCGCGGCACCGGCACTTCCCCTTGCCGGGAACTGGAAGCGATTGCTCCTGGCCCGTTTCTGCCGCCACCGCCGGCGCCGGTGGACCGCCGCAACCGCCCGGCGCTGAACGCCGGGGTGCCCGACGGCTACACTACCGACAGCAGTTCCGAAGCAGGGAGCAAATCTGTGGACAAGATCAGCGTTTCCGACGCCCGCCGGGCCGAAGCGGTCGGCCGGCACGTCCGGCTTCAGGGCTGGGTGCGCACCCGGCGCGACTCGAAGGGCGGGTTCAGCTTCATCGAACTGAACGACGGCTCGTGCCAGGGCAACGTGCAGGTGGTGGCCCCCGGCGAACTCGCCAACTACGAGTCTGTGGTGAAGCACCTCCACACCGGGGCCAGCGTGCGCATCGACGGCGAGGTGAAGGCGTCGCCCGCCAAGGGGCAGGCCACGGAGGTGCTCGCGGCGAGCGTGGAGCTGATCGGCGACGCCGATGTCAACACCTACCCGCTCCAGAAGAAGGGGCACAGTTTCGAGTTTCTGCGGGGCATCGCGCACCTGCGGCCCCGCACCAACACGCTCGGGGCCGTCGCCCGCGTGCGGCACCAGGTGTCGATCTCGATCCACCAGTTCTTCCACGAGCGCGGGTTCTACTACGTCCACACGCCGGTCATCACCGCCAGCGACTGCGAGGGCGCCGGCGCGATGTTCCGCGTCAGCACCATCGACCCCGAGGCGCCGCCGAAGGCCGAAGGGAAGGTGGACTACAAGCAGGACTTCTTCGGCAAGCCGGCGTACCTGACGGTGAGCGGGCAACTTCAGGGCGAGGCGTTCGCGTGCGCGCTGGGGAAGATCTACACCTTCGGCCCCACCTTCCGGGCGGAGAACTCGAACACCCCGCGGCACCTCGCCGAGTTCTGGATGATCGAGCCCGAGATGGCCTTCTACGACCTCACCGACAACATGGACCTCGCGGAGGCGTTCCTGAAGCGGATCATCTCCGACGCCATGACGTACTGCCTTGAAGACCTCAAGTTCTTCGCGGAGAAGTTGGAGAACAACAAGGGGCTGTTCGAGAAGCTGGAGAACGTGCTCAACAACGGGTTCAAGCGGGTGTCGTACACGGAGGGCGTGGACATCCTGCTGAAGAGCGGCAAGACGTGGGAGTACCCGGTGGCGTGGGGCGTGGACCTCCAGAGCGAGCACGAGCGCTACTTGGCCGAGCAGCACTTCAAGTGCCCGGTGATCCTGTACGACTACCCGCGCACGCTGAAGCCGTTCTACATGAAGGTGAACGACGACGGGAAGACCGTGCGCGCGATGGACGTGCTGGTGCCCGGGGTGGGGGAGATCATCGGCGGCAGCCAGCGCGAGGAGCGCCTGGACGTGCTCGAATCGCGGATGCGGGAGCAGGGGCTGCCGCCGGAGGGATACGAGTGGTATCTGGACCTGCGCCGCTACGGCACGGTTCCCCACTCGGGGTTCGGGCTGGGGCTCGAGCGCACGATCCTGTTCCTGAGCGGGATGGCGAACATCCGCGACGTGATCCCGTTCCCACGCACCCCCGGCAACGCGGAGTATTAACGGGCCGAAAGCGGACGCCCGCCGTTGTTCGGTGAGCGTCCGTGCCGGCGCTCAGTCGCGTATCGGCGGTTTCGGTCACGCGTCTCCCGGCCGCCCGTCTGGCCCGCTCCCCGAGCGGGTACACTCAAATCCCAGAACATCGCTCAACGACGGATTGCCGACGGACGCGAAGCCGGAATGGTGCCTCGTTCGCGGCTCGAATCTGGAGCCGTCCTACTTCGCGTTCTTGGCCTTCCACAGCCCCATTTCGATCTTCAGCCGGGTTTGTGTCGCGTAGTTCAGCAACTGCGGTTTGTATGCACCGGCCTCGACGCGCCGTTGCGTATATTGCTCCTGGTCCTTCGCTGCGACGAGCAACTCTTCAAGCCAGGGGACGAGTTCCTTTGGCTGCTCCGCCCACAACTCCGTCGCCGCCGCCTGGATGTCCAGCAAGCAGTTCGCATCGAGGACGAAGGAGTTCGGATCGGGTCCGGAATGCTGGTTCCATTGGGGGAGTTGGAACTGGAGCGTGCCCTGGTGCAACCGGGCCTTGAGGAGCTTGCGTGCGGTGTCATCGGTCGGCTCGATCTTCAGGGCTACCACTCCGAACAGCCGCGGGCACCGGTCGGTGTAGCGCGCCATCCGTCTGGCAAAGGCGAACGACGACCAGCCGCTATTCCCAAGGACTCCCGCAACCACCGGGGGAACAATGTCCGGGAACAGGGTCGGGGGCACCTTCGTGCCCGCGATCCAGTCGCCTTCAGCAGGCACTGCCTTCTCGCGTGCTGTTGTCGGCTGTGTCTTGCTCGGCTCGGCTTGGGGGTTCTTCGCCCTCCACAGGACCAACTCGAGTTGAAGTCGCACGCGCGTCATGGACATCACCTCTGGTGGCCTAAGAGACCCCACCTCAACTCGTAACCGCGTGAACCGCTCGAACTGCTTCGCCGCGACGATCAACTCTTCGAGCCAGGGAACGAGCTCTTTTGGCTGCTCTCTCAACAGCTCCGCCAGCGTGCTTTGTATTTCCAGAAGGTTAACGCCTGGGCGCCCGGCGTCAGACAGAGGCCGTCCCTCGATCGGCTTCAAATGCTCCTGGTACTCGAGAATGAGTTGGTGCGTATGGGCCTTTAAGAGCTTCCGAAGTGCGTCATCGGTCGGCTCAATTTTCAGGACCGCTTTCCCGAGGAGCCGCGGGCACAACTCGTTGAAGGCCGCCGCGCGCCTTTTCCAGAACACCTCCACGTCTTCTTTCCCGTCCCACTCGGCTGGAGTGAACACGAGATCGGGAAACATACTGGGCGGAACGCGGATGTCCCGGCGCGAGTCGTGCCGGTCGGCGCGAAACGCGGTGAGCGGCGGGAGCCACGCCGCGTCGTCGGCTTTCGGCGTCGCATCGGGTTTCTTCTCGTCACCCGCTCGCACCCCGCTCGTGGCGAACGTCACGCACAAGACCGCGAACAACACCCGCTTGGCCGAAGTGCGCATTTTAGCCTCCGAAATGCGATCGATTCGCCTCTCGTTCGACCGAGTCGATGGTATCGCGTTCCGATCGCGTTCACAACGCCGCGCCTTCAAACCGCGTTCCGCATCTCGGCTGGCGAATGGACGGTCCGACCGGGTAATTTGCCCCCTTGGGGCTCCGCGGCGGTACGCGGACATTTTTTCCCCACTCATCGAAGGGACGGATGGGTGGGCGCCAATATACGGTGGGCCGGCACGACGCCGGCCCTCGGAGGCAAGGGAATGTCGCAGAGCGTACTGACCGCGGCCGTCACCCGGGTGCGCCGGGCGGCTCGCGCCGATTCGGCCGACGGGGAGCTGGTCACCCGGTTCGGCGCCACCGGCGACCCAGACGCGTTCGCGGAGCTGGTGCGCCGGCACGGGCCGATGGTGTCGGCGGTGTGCCGGCGGGTCACCCGGCACCGGCACGACGCCGAGGACGCGTTCCAGGCCGCGTTCCTGGTGCTGGCCCGCAAGGCCGGCGAGCTGGACCCGCCGGGCGCGGTGGGCGGGTGGCTGTTCGGGGTGGCGGTGAACACCGCCCGGGCGGCCCGGCGGCGGTCCGCCCGGCGGTACGCCCGCGAGTCGCTGACGGCGGCCCCGCCCGAGGCCGGCGGGTGCGAGCCGGAGCCGGACTTCGACACCCGGGCCGCGGTGGCCGAGGCGGTGGCCGAGTTGCCCGAGCGGTACCGCGCCCTGGTGGTCGCGTGCGACCTGCGGGGCGAGCCCCAGGCGGTGGTCGCGCGGCGGCTCGGGCTGCCGGTGGGGACCGTGTACAGCCGGCTCTCGAGCGCCCGCCGGTTGCTCGCCGAGCGGCTCCGGCGCCGGGGCGTCGGGGCCGCGTCGGGTGCGGCGGCGCTGGGCGCGCTGGCGCCCGACGCGGCGGCACTCCCACCGATCTCCGATTGCCCGTCCGCGAGCGTCACGGAACTGACGGAGGCGATCATGGCACAAGGGTCTACGCTGAAGTGGAAGCTGGCCGCGTGTGTGGTGCTGGTGGGCGTCACACTCGGCCTGGGCGCGGAGCCGTTCAAGCCGGCCGCCGTGCCCGCACCGGCCCCGCGGCCGGCGGACGAGTCGCGGCTGGTGCTGCGGTTCGGCGGGCACGTCCGGTTCCTGAAGCCGGACGGCACCGAGGTGGCGCGGGTCACCGCGGCGGACGCGGTGAAGGCCGGAGCGGACATGCCGACGCAGTCGCTCTCGCTCGGCCTTTCATCGAGCGAGGGGATCCGCGCCGTGCGGTCCGAGGAGTTCGGTCTGTGCGGCCGGGCCGCCCCGGATGGGCGGCTCCCGCTCGAAACCCGTAAGGGGCTGTACCTACTCACCTCGGGCACGCCGCCGGTCGTTGCTCCGGTGAAGGCGGCAAAAGGTGACGCGGCGCTGTTTGCATCGGGCGAGGTGCCGCCCATCGTTGCCTGGTCGGCGGACGGCAAACGGGCCGTCGGTTGCCGGCTCAAGCACCCTCTGTTCTCGACGCCCGTGTACGAGCACGTGCTGATCGATCTGGCCGCGGGGACAACGACCGCGCTGAACCTGCCGAAGAACCATAAGGTCGTGGACTGGTCCGCGGACGGATGGTTCCTCACCATCGGCGAGGAGCGCTTGGGGTACCTGAAAGGTTGGTCGGTGACATCGCAGGCGCTGTGCAAGGTGTCGGCGAACGGCCGGATCAGCGAGGTTCTGGCCACTTACTCGTTCACAGGGGATTGGACGCAAAACGGAGAATGGCTCAACACCGCGGCCCTGTCGCCGGACGGCACGCGCGTGGCGTGCCTCGTGAACACCACGGAACCGGTGGGCGAGAAGAAAGAGCCACTTCTGGGCCTGAAAATTACGGCGTTTGATCTCGCTAAAAAAGAACGGGTTGCGGTCCTTCACGAAGAGCGGAGCAAACGGGTCGCGGGGAGGAGCAGCAATCGACTTCCCTACGCCCTGAACTGGGCGCCGGACGGCTCCCGCCTCGCATTCCTTTGCTTCTCACACGACTACCAGTCCGATGCGCTGGCATCGTCCGGCTGGCACGTCGGTGTGGTCGGTGCGGACGGGACAGGAGCGAAGACCGTCTTCAGCTCCGACTTTCCAGGCGGAAAGGGGATGCCCACCACCGCCCAACTCGACTGGCGGTAACACGTTCCCACAACCCGGCGGTGACCTCGCCGGGTTACAGCATGCTGTACGGGTCGATGTCCACCTGGAACTCGACCCCGTGCGGCGGCTTCGCCAGCGCCAGCACGTTCCGCAGCACCTCGTGCAGCACCGCGCTGCTGTCCGACTGCAACTGGAAGTGGAACCGGTAGAAGTTGTTCAGCCGGAACACCGGGCACTCCGCCGGCCCCAGCAAGCGTACCGGGGCCTCGGGCGACGGGCGGCCGGTGCTCATTGCCCGCCGGATCGCCTCCTTGAACGCCGTCGCGAGCACGTCCGCGAACGCCGCCGCGGCCTCTTCCTTCTCGCTCCGCACGATCATCCGCGCCATCCGCTCGTAGGGCGGGTACTTGTGCAGCTTCCGGTGGACGAGTTCCATCTTCGCGAACTCGTTGTAGTTGTGGTGCGACGCCAGCGTGATGCACGGGTGCTCGGGCGTGAACGTCTGCACCAGCACCTGCCCGCCGCGCGTCCCGCGCCCCGCCCGGCCCGCCACCTGGGCGAGCAACTGGAACGTCCGCTCGGCGCTGCGGAAGTCGGGCAGGTGCAGCCCCACGTCCGCGTTCACCACGCCCACGAGCGTCACGTTCGGGAAGTCGAGCCCCTTCGCGATCATCTGCGTGCCGACGAGGATCTGGATCAGCCCGTCGCGGAACGCGTCCAGCACCCGCTGGTGGCTCCCGGGCTTGGACATCGTGTCGGAGTCCATCCGCTGGCACACGCTCCCCGGGAACTTCTCCTCGATCTCGACTTGCAGCTTCTCCGTCCCGAGCCCCTGGTAGCGCATCGAGGGCTGCGCGCACGTCGGGCACTTCTGGAACGGCGCCGTCTCGAACCCGCAGTAGTGGCACATCAGCGAGTTCTTCGTGCGGTGGAACGTCATCGCGAGGTCGCAGTTGGCGCACTGCGCCACGTACCCGCACGCCTCGCAGTGGACGTGCGTGCTGAACCCGCGGCGGTTCAGCAGCAGGATGATCTGCCCCTTGTCCTTGAGGGTCTGGCGCATCGCGGCCTCGAGCGTCGGGCCGATGGCCCCGGGCTTGCCGGGCGCCTTCGGCTCGTGCCGCAGGTCCACGACCTTCACCGCGGGCATCGGTCGGCTCGCTACGCGGTTCGGCATGCTCAAAACCGTGTAGTTGCCCTTCTCCGCGTTGGCCCAGCTCTCGAGGCTCGGCGTCGCCGAGCCCATAAGGATGGGGATGCCCTCCAGACGCGCCCGCATCACCGCCACGTCGCGGGCGTGGTACCGCGGGGTCGATTCCTGCTTGAAGCTGTTCTCGTGCTCCTCGTCGATGATGATGAGCCCGAGCTTGCGCGTGGGGGCGAACACGGCGCTGCGGGCGCCGACCACCACGTGGATGTGCCCGGTGGCGATGCGGCGCCAGTACCCGCCGCGCTCGGCGTCGGTCAGGTGGCTGTGCATCACCGCGAGGTTCCCGCACCGCCCCTGGAACCGCGAAATGGTTTGCGGCGTGAGCGAGATCTCGGGCACCAGAACGACGACCTCTTTACCCTGCTTCACCACCTCCTCGATGGCCCGCAGGTACACCTCCGTTTTGCCGCTCCCGGTCACGCCGTGCAGCAGGAACGGGTGGTAGCCGCCGGCGGCGAGCGCCTCGCCGATCGGCTTCCAGACGCGGAGCTGGTCCGCGTTGAGCTCGATCTCCTTGCGCGCCTCATCAGTCCCCTGCGCGTTCTCGCTTTCGGCGGACTCGTGCGCCCCGCTCGCCTCGGTCTCGATGCGCTCGCTGAACTTGCGCACCAGCCCCTTCTTGATGAGCCCCGACACCACCCCGGCGGTACACTTCGCCAGCCGCGCGAGCTGGAGGATCTCGAGCGGGCGGTTCTCCTTCTTGAGCTTGTCGAGCGCCGCCTTCTGCTGCGGCGTGACGGTGGGCAGCGGGTTGGGCAGGCTCTCGCGCGGGACCGGCTCCACGAACGACGCCATCCGCGTGCCGGCGTTGTCGCGCACCCCGGCGGGGACGACCGCGTGCAGCACCTGGCCCCACCCGCACAGGTAGTAGTCCGCCATCCAGCGGGTGAGCTTCATGAGGTGCTCGTCAACGATCGCGTCGTCGTCGAGCACGCGGGTGACGGTTTTGATCTCGTAGCCGGAGGTGGGCTCGTCGTCGGTGACGCGGACGCAGAACCCGGCGGTGGCCTTCCCGCCCTTGCCGAAAGGCACCTCGACCCGCTTCCCGACGCCGATCTTGGCCACCAACTCGGCGGGCACGGCGTAGGTGTAGGCGTGGTCGAGCGGGCGGTCGAACACGACGTCCGCGAACAGCCCGCCGGGCGTGCGGGTGGCGCGTACCGCGCGGGGCTCGTTCGGCTTGTCCCGCTCGTCTTCGATGTCGAACAGGGTGTCGTGGGCCGTCATGGCCGGTCGCTCCGCGGCGTCGGGCGTGAGTGTGTTCATGCGCACAGTTTAGCCGCGCGCGCCGGGCCCTCAAAGGACGGTTGCCCAACCGCTATCATCGGCACAACGGGTGCGGCGGGATCAGCCGTTGCTGTTTCTGCTGAGCGCGGGCGCCCCGCCCAATGGCACTTAATACAACACTGTAACAATTGACATTGTATCGCGGGCACGGTTTTTCGGCACGAGGCCGGCGGTTTGATACGATCGGTTGGCGGGTGCGGCTCGGTGGGTGTGGCCGTACCGTGGTTGGTTCCCGAACGGCGCTGAGATCCGATGAGTACCACACAACCGGCCCGGTCGGCGTCGGAATGGGGCGTGTTCCAACAGTTGCTGGCTCGGGACGTGATCGATGCGCTGGCCCCGCCACCGGCCCGAGCGGTGTACACCCCGTGGGTGGTGCTGTGGCTGCTGGTGTACCAGCGGCTCCACGGGAACGGCTCGCTGGGTGATGCGGTGAGCCACTTCCTCACCCAGTTCCCGAGCGCCGCCGAACAGCCGTCGGGGGCCACCGGGGGGTACCGCCACGCTCGCACTCGGCTCCCCAATGCGGTGGTCGCCACCGCCGGGCGCCGGGTGTTCGACACCCTGGTGGCCGCATACCCCCCGTCGTGGCGCGGGCGCCGGGTGTTCATGATGGACGGCACCACCCTGCGGTTGGCCCCGACCGACGCGCTGCGGGGCGCGTTCACCCCGGCGTCTAACCAGCACGGCCGGTCCCATTGGCCGGTGATGCATCTGGTGGTGGCCCACGAGTTGGCCAGCGGGTTGGCCGCGCCCCCGCAGCACGGAGCCATGTACGGGCCGGGGGCGGTGGGCGCGGTGCAACTGGGGCTTCGGTTGATGCCCGATCTGCCACCCGGTTCGGTGATCCTTGGGGACCGCAACTTCGGGGTGTTCGGGTTGGCCCACGGGGCGGTGGCGGGTGGACACGACGCGGTGCTGCGGCTCACCCAGAGCCGATTCCAGGCGCTGGTGAAGAAGGCTCAACCCGCCGGGGACGGGCGGTGGGCGCTCACGTGGCACCCGAGCGTGGCGGATCGCAAGGGGAATCCGGACCTGCGTGCCGACGCGGTGCTCACCGGCTGGTTGCACGAGGTGCCGATCGGGGGCGACCAGCCGCTGTGGTTGTTCGCCACGGTGGACGGCACCGGGGCCGAGTGGGGGGGGCTCTACCGGCGCCGGTTGGACGTAGAGACGGACATCCGGGATGTGAGGCGCACGCTCGCGCTGGACCAGACCCGCGGGCGCACGGTGCCGATGGTGGAGAAGGAGTTGGGAGCGGCGCTGCTGGCGTACAACCTGGCCACCCAGGTGCGCCGGGTGGCGGCGGCCGCGCGTGGGGTGGAACCGCGACGAGTCAGTTTCGCCGGGGTGTGGAGCTTGGTACGGGCGATGGTCCCGATGCTCCGACCGGAACCCGCGGACGGGCACTGGGAGACCTGGTTCGAGCGGCTCGTTAAGGCCGCCGGGCAGCGGCTGGTGCCCGCCCGCGAGCCCGGACGTCAGTACCCATGCGAACTCATACCCAAAAGGCGGGGATACCCCGAACGGAAACGACCAAATAAGCAGGCGAGTTAGATATTAAGTGCCATTGGGCGTCTCGCCCGCGCTCCGGCCGGGCGACCGCACACGGTAACGCACCCGCGGAGCATGGCGCCCCCCCTCCCCTCCCGCCGGCGCGACTTTGCGCCGGGCGCAATTCTCCTGCACCGGTGCGAAGTTGGCGGCGCGGGCGCGGGTGCTGCGACGATTTCCGCACCGTCCGCCCGCTCGCCCGTTCGAAAATGAAATAGCGTGCGAAGAACGGGAAGCGCGCCCGGCCCCGCCTGTGAGCCCGTAACCGCAAATTTCCCGGCGGGCGCGGCGCCCGGACCGGGCTCGGATCGCCCCGGAGGGTCACGCCGATGCCGTTCCGCCCCACGGTCGAGCGACTCGAGGACCGGACCGTCCCCGCACTGGTCGCGCAGCGCGGCGACTTCCTCATGATCGGCAACACGCTGGCCCAGGACGCCGGCCCGGGCGTGGTCGCGCCGGTCGTCGGCACGGTCGGGGCGACCGGCACCAACACGAACGACACCGCCCCCGACGTGTACTGGCGCGCCGACGACCCCACCGCCGGCGCCGCCGCCGCGAACACGTCGATCACCGTCGCGCAGGCCCGCACCACCGCCGTCCTCACCGTGCCCGCCGGCGCCACGGTCACGCACGCGTTCCTGTACTGGGCCGGCACCGGCACGGCGGACGCCACCGCCGCCCTCGAGCGGCCCGGCGTGTTCACCCAGGGCGTCACCGCCTCCGCCACGTACACCGCGGCGCTCAACGGCCTGGCCTACATGGGCGTGGCCGACGTGACGGCCCTGGTGCAGCAGTACGGCAGCGGCGCGTACCGGGTCAGCGATGTGAGCGCGCTGTCCCTCACCAACGTGAACAACTCGTCGCTGTTCGCCGGCTGGTCGCTGGTCGTCGTCTACGCCCGCAGCAGCGACCCGTTCCGCACCTTTTTCATTTCCGACCAGCTCAACCAGGTGCTCAACGGCGGGTCCACCACGGTCGCGCTCAACGGGTTCACGGTGTCCAGCCCGGGGGGCCGCCTGGGGGTCATCGCGTTCGACGGCGACGACTCGCTGAGCGGGGACGGGCTGTCGGTGAACGGCGTCGCGCTGTCCAACGCCAACAACCCCGCGAACAACGTCTTCAACAGCACCCGGACGAACGACGGGGCCGTGTCGAGCGACCCGGGCGACCTGCCCCGGCTGACCGGCGGGCCGCGCAGCATGAGCGGCGTCGACATCGACACGTTCGACCTGGCCGGGGCGCTGGCGAGCGGGCAGACGCAGGCCACCGCCGAGGCCACCACGACCAACGACTCGTACCTCGTCGGCCCGCTGATCCTGGCGATCAACAGCTTCGCCCCGGAGTTCGGCCCGTCCACCCTCACCGCCACCGACCTCAACGGCGGGGCGCTGCTGCCCGGCGACGTGGTGAGCTACACCGTCTCCGTGCAGAACCAGGGGGACGACGCCTCGTTGGGGTCCGCGCTGGCGGCGGCGCTGCCGGCCGATGTCACCTACGTGCCCGGGTCGCTCCAGATCCTCTCCGGGGCGAACGCCGGCCCCCAGACCGACGCCGCGGGCGACGACCCCGGCACCTACGACCCGGTCGCCCGGACCGTGTCCGTGAACCTCGGCGTCGGGGCCGGCGCGGGCGGCGGGGGGCGGCTCGGGATCGCGGAGACCACCACCGTCACGTTCCAGGTGGTCGTGAACGCGGGCGCCACGCAGGTGGTGATGCCGGTGACCGTGACCGGGGCGGGCGAGACCGGCACCACGCCCGTCTCCACCACGCTGACCAGCACCCTGGCCGTCAGCCAAAACGCCACGCCGGCCCTGACCGACCTGGACGGCGACACGGTCCCGTGGGCCGGGGTCGGGAGCACCGTGCGCCCGGACGCCGGGACCGCCCTGACGGCCGCCGACGCGGACCTGGAGGCGCTCAACGGGGGCCTCGGGGACTGGGCCGGCGCCGCGCTCACCGTCCGGCGGTCGGGCACCGCCGTGCTCACCGACGTGTTCGGGTTCGACCCGGCCGGCGCGCTGTTCGCCGTGAACGGCAACGCGCTCGAAGCGGGCGGGCAGGCGTTCGCCACGTTCACCGCCGCCGCGGGCGTGCTCACGGTCGCCTTCACCAGTTCCGGCACCGCGGCCACCACCGCCCTGGTGCGGGACGTGCTGCGCCGCGTCACCTACCGGAACGACACGCCCGCCGGTGATGCCCCTCTGGTGTACGACCTGAGCGACGGCATCGTCTCGGCGGTGGCGACGGTCACGATCACGTCCGACGAGATCTACGTGAACGACGCCGGCGACGCCGCGGACGCCGACCGCAACACGGTCACGCTGCGCGAGGCCGCGGCCGTCGCGGCGGCCCAGCCGGGCGCGCAAACGGTCCGGTTCGTGTCCGCCGCCTTCGCCGCGCCGCAGACGGTCACGCTCGGCTCGGCCCTCGCGCTCGACGCGGGCCTGACGCTCGACGCCGGCAACGCGGCCGGCGTCACGGTCACCGGCGCGGCGGTGCAACTGGGCGGCGCGCTCACCTACGTCGCGGGCGCCGGCGACAGCGACACCCTCGCGAGCGCGATCACCGGCGCCGGAACGTTAGCCAAAACGGGCGCCGGGACGCTCACCCTCTCGGGCACCAACAGCTACACCGGTGGGACCACCGTCACCGGCGGCACCCTGAGCGTCACCGACGGCGCGAACCTGGGCACCGGACCGGTAACACTGGCCGGCGGCACCACCCTCGAAGTGACCGGGGCCGGTACCCTTGCGAACACCGTCACCGGCGCCGGCGCGCTCACGAAGACCGGCGCCGGGACGCTCACCCTCTCGGGCGCGAACAGCTACGGCGCCACCACCGTCACCGGCGGCACCCTGAGCATCACCGACGGCGCGAACCTGGGCACCGGGGCCGTATCACTGGCCGGCGGCACCACCCTCGAAGTGACCGGGGCTGGCACCCTCAGTAACGCCGTCACCGGCGCCGGCGCGCTGGTTAAGTCCGGGGCCGGAACGCTCACCCTCTCGGGCACCAACACCTACACCGGTGGGACCGCCGTCACCGGCGACACCCTGAGCATCACCGACGGCGCGAACCTGGGCACCGGAGCCGTATCACTGGCCGGCGGCACCACCCTCGAAGTGACCGGGGCCGGCACCCTCAGTAACGCCGTCACCGGCGCCGGAACGTTAGCCAAAACGGGCGCCGGAACGCTCACCCTCTCGGGCACCAACAGCTACGGCGCCACCACCGTCACCGCCGGCACCCTGAGCATCGCGGGGGATTCTAACCTCGGGGCCGGAACGGTGACACTGGGCGCCGGTGCAACCTTTGAGGTCACCGCGGCGGGCACGGTCGACAACGCCGTCACCCTGGCCGGCGCCGCAACGCTTCGCACCACCGCCGACGTGCTGCTGTCCGGTGTCGTCGGCGGCGCGTTCGCGCTGACCAAGTCCGGAACCGGAACGCTCACGCTGTCCGCCGCGAACACGCACAGCGGGGCGTTCACCGTCGGGGCCGGGGCGGTGTACGTGACCGGCACCCTCGCGAGTTCGGCCGTCACCGTGAGCGCGGGCGGGTTGCTCGGCGGGACCGGAACCGTGTCCGGGCCGGTGACCGCGGCCGGCACGGTGGCGGCCGGCGTGGCGGGCGCGGGCGTGCTCACGCTCTCCGGCGGGGTCACGTTCCCGGGCGGCGGCACGGCCGCGGTCGAGCTGAACGGCACCGCCCCCGGCACCGGGTACGATCAGGTGGGCAGCGGGCCGGTCGATCTGACGGGCGCGACACTTTCCGCCGTGCTCGGGTTCACCCCGGCCGGCGGGACGAGCTTCGTCGTCATCAACAACGCCAGCGGTTCGCCGGTCACCGGGACGTTCAGCGGGTTGCCCGAAGGGGCGACGGTCACGATCGGCGGGGTGCCGTTCGCCGTCAGCTACGCCGGCGGCGACGGGAACGACGTGACCCTCACGGCCGCGGCGGCCGCGGCGGCCCCGGCGGTGTCGATCGGGGACGTGACCGCGAGCGAAGGCGCGGACGGGCTCGCCGCGTTCGTGTTCACGGTGCGCCTGTCGGCGGCGAGCCTCGTGCCGGTCACGGTCACGTACACCACGGCCGCCGGCACCGCCGGGGCGGGCACCGACTTCGTACCGGTCACCGGCACCCTGGTCTTCGCGCCGGGCGTCACGGAACTGACGGTTTCGGTCGGCGTGGTCGGCGACCCGGTGCCGGAACCGGACGAGCGGTTCACAGTGGTGCTCACGGGGGTGACGAACGCGACCGTCGGCCGCGGCGCCGCCACCGGCACCATCGCCAACGACGACCCGCCGCGGATCGTGATCGGGGTCGGCACCAGCGGCGCGACGGCCGGCATCGTCCAGCCGGTGAACCCGCTCACGGGCGTGCTGGGCGACCCGGTCCGGCCGTATGAGGGGTACGCCGGGGACGTGCGGGTGTCGTCCGGGGACATGGACGGGGACGGGCTCGTCGACATGATCACCGGCGCCGGCCCGGGGCCGATGGGCGGGCACGTGAAGGTGATCGACGGGCGGACCGGCGCCGAGCGGTTCAGCTTCCTGGCGTTCGAGGGGTTCCGCGGCGGGGTGCAGGTGTCGTCGGGGGACATCGACGGGGACGGGCACGACGACATCATCGTGGCGGCGGACGCGGGCGCGGTCCCGCACGTGAAGGTGTTCAGCGGGCGCGACGGGTCGCTGCTGCGGAGCTTCCTGGCCTACGACGCCGGGTTCCGCGGCGGGGTGCGGGTGTCCGCGGCGGACATCGACGGGGACGGGCTCGACGACATCGTGACCATGAGCGGCGCGGGGTCGGCGCCGCACGTGCGGGCGTTCGGCGGGCGCGACGGGGGCGTCCTGATCAGCACGCTGGTGGCGGGCCGCCCGACCGGGGGGCTGTACGTCGCGGCCGGCGACCTCGACGGGGACGGGTACGCCGAGGTGGTGACCGGGTCCGGGGTCGGCGACCCGCCGGTCGTGAACGTGTACGGCGGCCGGGGCGGCGCGCTGGAGCGGAGCTTCCTGGCGTACCTGGCGGGGTTCGTGGGCGGGGTGCGGGTGGGGGTGGAAGAGATCGACGGGCGGGCGATGATCCTGACCGGCGCCGGCCCGGGCGCGGGGCCGCACCTGTGCGCGTTCGGGGCCGCCGGCGGCGACCCGCCGCTGAGCATGTTCGTCGGCCCCACCAGCGTCCATGGCGGGGTGTACGTGGGCTGAGGCTAAGAGTCGCAAGTCGGCAAGTCGCAAGTCGCAAGTCGCAAGTCGCCAAGTCGTGTCTGTTTCTTGTGGCACAGACATTCCTGTCTGTGCGACGCGAGAAGACCACACAGACGAAGACAAAAGCAACTCTGGCACCAACCACCCGCCGGCCGACGCCGGCGGTTCGACGAGCCTTGGCGCCTCCCCTCTTGCTGCGCGCCTCGCCGCCCGGCATACTTGACCGGCGTCGGCCCAACGGGGTGTCTCGTTACTCATACGTGAACCCGCAATGGGTGTCGCCTTTCTTGACGAGCCGCGACCGCCAGGGAGCGGTGCCACGTACCCCGCTCCCTGGCGGTCGCGGCTCGTCAAGAAAAGCGACACCACCACCGAGCACATGTATCAGAGCGGGCGCCGACAACCCGACCGCCGCACGAGGACATCGCTCACGTGAAGAAGCTACTACTTGGGCCGGCGGTGTTTTGCTTGTTGACGACCGGGTGCGGGGGATGCCTCGGGAAGCCGTCCGCCGGGAGCTATGACCTGGTCGTGGGCGCCCAGACAACGACACTGCCGGCCTACGACGACCCCGTGCTCATTCAGAACGACATCCTTTCCCATCTCAAACCGCTCTGGGACAACCTGCAATCCGGGGAATCGGTCACGTTCTACTGCACGCGAAACACACTCTTCCAGCTCGGGGCCAGCGGCAACGAGATCGAGAGCGAACGCCGTGGCGCCATCCCGGTGACCGTAACAACGCCTTCGTTCAGGTTCTTCAAGGACAGGCACGGCACGAACGGGCTGGAGCAAGCCGAGCCGGACCGGCCCCCCTCGCCGATGATATCGGGCGCCGACCTCAAGTGGACCGTCGTCGAGCAGTACCTTCGGGCCGGTGCGCTCAGCACCCAGAAGGTTCGTGAGCTGCTGCAAGGCGGTTGGGGCGATCCGGTGAACGCGCCCGGCGGCAAGTAGTTGTTCAACGCACTCACGTCGCGAACTCCGCGCAAGCCCGCGCGACCGGAGCCGTCGTTCCGTCCGCCCTTGAGCCGCGCCCCGGTGCAACGCCACCTCGGCCCGTCCACGGTGTGCGGTGCCATCAGATAGATGGGGGCCGTGCCAAGTACGCCGCGCGGCTGTAACGGGGGTTACACCGAATCCGGTGGCTCCAGGTGTGCGGCAGGCAACGGGCTGCCTCTGTGGAGCGCGGCCGTCCCGGCCGCCTGGCGACGCACACGAATACGGTACGCGCGCGTCTCCAGTTCCTCGGCGGAAAGCGGACGGGACGAGCTGTTGGCGCGCAGCCACTCGCCGGCGGCGATCAGGGACGCCAGCACGACCACCGGGGCAGCAACTTGCGGAAGATGACTCCCCTCAAAGCGTCTGGCGCGCCCATTACCCGGTGACCGCGGCTACGACCGCACCGGCGGCGCGGAGCGCGTCGGCGGCAGGCTTGCACACGGCCGCGAGGCTGTCGAGCCAGCGGGTCACGCGCCCCGGGCGCGCGGGGTCGGGGTCGGTCTTCTTCACCTCGTCCTGAATCTTTCCGACCGTGCCGGCGGCATCGGCGCGGTCCGGTTCGGCGAGCGTCGCCTGCTTGAGTTCCGCCAGGGCCTTCGTGACCGCGGCCGTGAGGTCGCCCGGCGACGTCTGCGCCGCCTGAGTCACGTGCGCGATGATCTGTTCCGCGGTGACGCTCGCGCCGCGGCCGATCGCGGACCCGACCACGGTCCCCGAAACGGTGAACGTGTCGCCGCCGGTGTTCTTGGGCTCGTCGGACATCGGAACGGCTCCTGAAGGTGAGTGCGGTGAAGAACCCCTCCCCAACCCCTCCTCCATGCTCGCCGGTCCTGTCAGCAGAGCTTCCCGCGGACCGGCGGAGAAGGGAGGGGCTTCAAGCCACTGCGCACCGATTCCGCATCGGAAGCGCGGTTGCTTTGCTCCCCCTCTCTTCTTAGGAGAGGGGGTTAGGGGGAGAGGTTCTTCGCCCCGCGGACCAGCCGACACGTCGTTACGATCGTACCCGCCGGCGCCCCCGCGCCCAAGGCTCACCGGTGTTAATTCTCACAGCGCGAGATCGCGCACCGGGCGCTTGCGTTCGCACCGCCGTTCGGCCAGCATGGGCGAATCATTCCTCTGAGGGTTCGCCCGATGGCCAAGAAGAAGAAGCCGAAAGCCGCTGCCAAGCCAAAACCGAAACCGAATTCCCTACCAAAGCTACCGGAGAGCGAGAACCCGGACGCCATCCCACCCGGGTTCACGCTTAGGCATACGCTCCGCGGGCACACGGGCTGGATTGCTCGGCTCGCGTGGTCGCCTAGTGGACAATTAATTGCAACACCGTCAGATGACACAACGGTATTTATATGGGATGCAGAAAAAGGAGAGCATTTACGAACGCTGAAAGGGCACACTTACGGCGCACGCGCGGTATCATGGTCGCCGAACGGGCGATTGCTGGCGTCATCCGGTATGAACCGACAAATAAAAATATGGAATTTTGTAACTGGTGAACACGTACGCACCCTAGAGGGGCACAGCGCCAACGTGAGCTCCCTGTCGTGGTCGCCGGATGGGCTGCTTTTGGCATCGGCTGGTTATGACAGCACGATAAGGGTGTGGAATGCCGAAACCAGCCAGCAAGTGCGCATCCTAGAAGGTCATGCCACGTCTGCTAACGCAACCTCATGGTCCCCAGACGGGCAGCTCCTTGTCTCAGCAGCAAGTGACGCGACGGTACGGGTGTGGGATGCGAAAACCGGTAAGCAAGTGTGCATCCTGAGAGGCCATACCGAGGATGTCTGCGCGGCGTCATGGTCCCCGAGCGGGCAGCTACTTGCCTCGGCGGCAGGTGACAAGACAATACGGGTGTGGGACGCAAGAACCGGTAAGCAAGTGTGCATCCTAGAAGGTCATACGAGAGGGGTCCGTGCCGTATCGTGGTCTCCGGACGGACGGCTCTTGGCCTCGAAATCCTCTGACGGAACGTTTCGGCTTTGGCGTAGCGACGCTTGGGTACAGGCCGTTGCTCTACCAGAGCCCGCAGCCACGTCTAAGCCCCCGAGCCTGGCATTTCATCCGTCGCGCCCTGTCCTGGCGACCTTAACTGACGACGACAAGTCGGTTCGGATCTGGGATCTGGACATCGACCTCATCTTGAGCCGAACCCCAGCCGCACCGCCCACTGCGTATAAGTCGGCGAAGGTGGTCGTCCTCGGCGACAGCAACGTCGGCAAGTCGTGGCTCGCGTCACAACTGTTCGAGAAGCGCCACCCTACGGAAGACGAGCGCGGGACCACGCACGGGATGCGCATCTGGAAGAAGCCAGCGGGAGAGTTCCACACCAGCGCCGCCGCGCCCATCGGCGAGGACCGGGAGGTATTCCTGTGGGACTTTGGCGGACAACCGGAATACCAACTCGTTCACCAGATGTTCCTGCACGACAGCGCCCTCGCGCTGATCCTTTTCGACCCGACCCGTAGCAATGCCGAGCGGGATAAGGCCAAGGCGTGGAACCTGCGGCTCGGCAAACAGATCGGCCACCGCACAGTCGTCAAATTCCTGGTCGGGGCGCAGGTCGATGACGATGCAAAGGCGAAGCTCATCGATCGGGCCGCGATCGATAAGCTTCGCTCCGATTGCGGGTTCAACGACTTCTACCCGACCAGCGGCATGACTGGTTACGGGGTCGAGGAGTTGCGTGCGGCGCTCGCCGGAGCCATCGACTGGTCGCTCGGTCAGACCACTCGGCCGGAGTTGTTCCAGCGCATCCGCGAAGAAATAGATGCTCGGCGAGCCGCGGGCGAGGTCGTCGTCACCCTGCGTGCGTTCAATGACGCGCTGCGCAAGAAGTTCCCCCACATCTTCGCGGAAGACGCGGCCCGTGCAGTCACCGACCAACTCGCCGGGCAGGGACTTCTCGCTAAAACGCAAACCCGCGACGGAGGCGAGGCGCTGATCCTGCGGGTGGATGTGGTCGAGAAGTACGCCGGCTCGCTCATCTTCCTCGCCCGCGACAACCCGCGTGGCGTCCCGGCACTCCCGGAGAGCGACCTCGGCGTGCGACAAAATACCCTTCCCTGGACGGGAAAAGACCGGCTCGCGTGGGAGCAGGAACGGATCGTTCTGGAGTGCGTGACCGAATTGATGATCCGCCACGGGGTGTGCTTCCGCCACCAGGGCGTACTGGTATTCCCAACCCTGTTTCCGGAGGCGCAAACAGAAGCCGATGCAGAACCGCTCGCGCACGCCGTACCGCTGTGGTACGATTTCACCGGCGCCATCGACAACGTGTTTGCGTCACTGGTCAGCGGCCTCATGGTGCTGCACACGTTCGGTACGGGTCGGCTTTTGCCTGGGCGCGCTGAGTTCGACGACCCGGATCACGGGCTATGTGGACTCCGCCGACTCGCCCGTCCGGGTGGACTCGCTCACCTCGAACTGTTCTTCGGTCCCAAGACCGCGCAGCCCCACCGGGATAAGTTCGTCGCCTATGTCGAAGCTCACCTCCGAGAGTACGGCGTGGAGGTCGCCGAATGTCAGGCCATCAAGTGCCCGGGGTGCGGCAAAGAGATCAACGAGGAGACCGTGCGCGAACGGATCGCCGACGGCAAGGAGGACGTGGTGTGTGGCCGATGTGAGCGCCGGACCCCAATTCAAGTAAGCTTGCTTGCCGGTGGAATCGCCGAGGTGCGCGAGCGCGACCCGCAGACCGACGTGAAGGTGCTCGCACTACGTCAAGAAATCAAAGAACAACTCGCGCTTGACGCGTTAATAGCCAAGGCGGTTATCGCGGCGGTAGACGGTGCCCCGCTTGACGCCCGGTCAATTCACATCCACATCGGCGACCGGTTTGATAACTCCGGCACCATCACCGGCTCGGCCGTCGGGCGCGAGGCACAAGTAACGGCCCAAGACATCGTTGCCGCGGGGAATACTGCTGCTCGCGTCGCGAAGGCCACCCCAGGGGCGGCAGGTGGTGACGTTAAACGCGTCCGCATTCTGCACCTGAGCGACCTGCACTTCACCAAAGGTACCGACTGGCGGCAGCACCTGGACCCGCTGCTCCACGACCTCAGCCACGCCGACCTGAAGTGCGACGTGGTTCACCACCTCGTTGTCAGTGGGGACTTCGTGGACAAGGGTGCCGGCGTGGCGTTCCACCCGGCGCGCGAGTTCGTGTCGGCGCTGCGCGAGCGGCTCGGGATCTCGATCGAGCGCGTGGTGCTGGTGCCCGGCAACCACGATGTGGTGGACGACGACGCGTTCTACGAGTGGCGTAGCAAAAAGGACGGGTTGAAGGAGGGAGAGTACACCCCGAAGGGGGACGGGTTTCTAACGCGCAACTCGAAGACCTGGCCGAAGCGGTTCAAGCCGTTCTCCGACCACCTGTACCACCCCCTGTTCCAGCAGCCGTACCCGCTCAAGCCGGACGACCAGGGGCAAGGGTTCCCGACGGGCCGCACCAACGTGCAGTTCCTCGCGTTCAACTCCGCGTGGGCCGTGGACCAGACGGACCGCAAGCGGAGCGGGCTGCACCCCGGGGCGCTGCTGAAGGGCATCGGCGCCGCGGACGGACACGAGAAGAATCTCCCCGGCCTGCGCCCCCCACTACGGGTGGCGGTGTGGCACCACGCGCTGATGCATCCGGACGGAATGAAGGACGAGTCGCCGGTGGAGCACCTGACGAACGCCGGAGTGCGGATCATATTGCACGGGGACGTTCACGAGGCGAACCCGGCGGCGAACCCGTTCCGCTGGCCCGGGCTGGTGGTGCTCGGGGCCGGGGCCTTCGGGGCTGAAGCGACGGCCCGCCCGGAATCGATCCCGGGTTTGTACCAGGTGATCGAGTTGTACACCGGCGACGGCCCGGGCGGGTACGAGTGGGCACGGGTCCACACCCGCGCCCGCGCGAAGGTCAACGGCCCCTGGGAGGGCTGGTACAACTGGCGTGACCCGGACGGTGGAAACCGGCGGGTGTCGCACTTCGACGTGGACCTGAAGACCGGCGCCCCGCGCCCGGCCGCCGCGCGCCCGGCGGCCCGAAGCTAAAGAGTGTTCCCGCGTGCCGCGATTGGACCCATCCGGTGAACGCGGGATGGGTCGGCTCGCACTCACGTCGCGAACTCCGCGCAAACCCCGCGCCGACCGGAGCCGTCGTTCCGTCCGCTCCTGAGCCGCGCCCCGGCGCAACGCCACCTCGGCCCGGCTACGGTGTGCGGTGCCATCAGATAGATAGGGGCCGGGTGCGCCGCGCGGCTGTAACGGGGGTTACACCGAATCCGGTGGAATCGTGCCTTTGCCGGAGCGCGGGCCTCTGGCCCGCTGGTACGCCCCAAAAGTGAGCCTCGGGTACACGCGCAGCCGAGCCGAACCGCGTAACAACAGCGGGCCAGAGGCCCGCGCTCCAGAAAAGGCCACAACGCACACGCGCTTCAACCGGGTCGGCTACCACACTCGCGGTACGAGTACAGCCGATGGGGGCACGACGAGACACCCGCTGGCACCGTCGCTGCCGATTCGCTGCCGATTCGCTCCCGATTCGCTACCCGTTCGCGGGCGTTGGAGTGGGTTCAGTTGTGCGGCTTTTGCCGTCGGCGGCGGTCAATGTCCGGACGGGGCCGCGACCCGGAAGCGAAGTTAGATCATTGCGGCGTGAATACTCTCGGACATTATCAGAGGGTGAGCCGCGTCATGACGCCTGTTACCCGACCGCCGCAACCGCCCCGCACCGGTGACGAAACGGGTGTGTGCACACGAGATATCGTCGTCCGGATTGCGAATAACCGTGCGGTCGCGCATTCCGTTGGAGTGCCGGGGCAGGCGAGAATGGACGCCGCGACCGGTTACGGACCGTTTACCTACTGCGAGGAGCGAGACCACCATGAAGGGCATCGAGCGGCTCGTGTTCGTCGGCCTGAACGGGTACGCGGTGGCGCTGGACCGCGAGACCGGCGAAATCGTCTGGTCCAACAACGAACTCAAGTCCGGGTACGTCACCCTGCTGCTGGACGGGGACCGGCTGATCGTGTCCACGAACGGGTACATCTTCTGCCTGGACCCGCTCACCGGCCGGGTCATCTGGAACAACCACATGAAGGGGTACGGCGGCGGGGCGCCGACGGCGCTCGTGTCGGTGCGCGGGCAGAGTTCGCAGGTGCTGACCCAGCAGGCGGCCGAGGCGACCGCGTGGCAAGCCGCCGCGTCGGCCAACCACACCACCAGTCACACCACGTCCAGTTGACGGCGGACGCGGGCGGGCCGCACCGGCGCGCGCGGTCCCGGCCCGGGGGCGCGTCACTTCTTCTTCGGGGCCGGCTTCACCACGGGCGTGTCGTCGGCGTTGCCCCACTCGGACCAGCTCTGGTAGTAGTTCCGCACGTCCGTCGCGCCCATCAGCTCCAGCCCGTAGGCCATGACCGACGCCCGGCCCCCGGACTGGCAGTGGGTGGCGGTCGGGCGGCTCAGCTTGATGCCGGCGGCGTCGAACAGCGTCTTCAACTCGTCCGCCGGTTTGAAGCGGTGCGAGTCCGCGTCGATCAGGTCGGACCACTCCAGTTGCTTCGCCCCGGGGACCGCGCCGGCCCGCTTGTTCTTCAGCGCGTCGAGGCCGCAGAACTCCCCCTCCGAGCGGGCGTCCACGATCTGGAGCGTGCCGCCCGGGAGGGACTTGAGCAGTTCGTCCTTCGTGGCCATCCGCTCCGGGGCGGCGACGGCCTTGAACGCGCTGGGCTTGACCACGGGTTCCGCCTTCTCTGTGGGGTGCTTCCCCTTCTCCCACCCGAGCCAGCCGCCGTTGAGGAGGCGCACGTCCTTCACGCCCCAGTAGCGGAGGACCCACCAGACGCGGGCCGCGTCCTTGGCCCGGCTGTCGTCGTACACGACCACGCGGCTGTCGGCGGTCAGGCCCAGGCCCGCGACCCGCTTCGACCACCCCGCCGCGTCCCGGCCGTCGCCGAAGCCCTTGGCCCACTCGGCGTGGTCCACCCACCGGGCGCCCGGCACGTGCCCGGCGTCGTACTTGGCCCGCGGCCGGGCGTCGAGGACGACGAGCCCTTTGGGCGCTCCGGGGCCGGCGAGGGCGGCCGGTTCGACCAGCAGGTCCGGCCGCGGGTAGTCCCCGGCCCGGCCCATTCCGGCCGCGGCGAGCGCCGCGACCGCGGCGAGTGTAACGAACCTTGTCACGGGTGTTCCTCCTGATAGAGCGGGCGCGTGCGGCCCGCCCGGCAGCGTTCCGACGGTTCCGTTGTAGCCGCCCCCGCGCCCCCGACGCCACCCCGAACCGGCCACGGGACCACCACGAACGGGACGGCACCGCCCGCCGGCCCGGTGCCCGACTCCCGAAACGCCCCGAGCTTGCACCGCCGGGCGAATCGGTCATGCTAACGGCGGAGGTGCCCGATGACGGAAGCGGAATGGCTGGCGTGTGACAACCCGGAGGCGATGCTTCAAGTGCTGGGCACGCCGAGCCCGCGCCGGATGCGACTGTTCGCCTGCGCCTGCTGCTGGCGGATCGCGTCACAACTGACCGAGGCGGGACGGCGGGCGATCGAGGCCGCCGAGCGCTTCGCGGACGCCGGTGCGGCTCAAGACGAGCTACGTCCCGTTCTGGTATCGTTCCGGTCGATGGAACTGCGGAACCAAGGCGCGAACCTCGACACGCATCTCGCTGTGAGTGATGCGCTGGACGTGCGGGACGGCAATCGCACTGCGATATGGGCGAGCCGTTGGGCCGCGTCGGGCGCCGCCGATACCCCAGCAGAATGGAAGGCGCAGGCCGCGTTGGTGCGCTGCATCTTCCGCCGCGCGCCCCCCTCCCCGCTCGACGCGGCGTACCGCACCGACACTGTCCTGGCGCTGGCCGCGCAGATGTACGAGTCCCGCGACTTCAGCGCCATGCCGATCCTCGCGGATGCGCTCCAGGATGCCGGGTGCGACAACGCCGACGTGCTCGACCACTGCCGCGACCCCGAGGGCGCCCACGCCCGTGGCTGCTGGGTGGTAGACCTCGTACTCGGTAAAGAGTGACGGCCGCTTGTGGAGGTGATGACTGGCGGATACCTTTTGCATGAACATTCATCATCACGCCAATCGTGAATCGATCACGAAGGCGATTTTCCAGGAGTAAGCGTATGTCGTTCGATTCGGATGAGGAGCCGCCCGTCCGGCGGCGCTCGCGGCTGTGGTCCGTCGCCGTCGTGTTCCTGCTCGTCGCCGCCGGTGTGGCGCTGTGGGTGTGGCTCCGGGCGGACCCGTACTTCATCAACCGGCCCGACATGAAGGCGTCGAAGGCGCTGCTGGACACGGCCCGGAACCGGCCCCTCACCGACGAGGAGTTCGAGCAAGCGCTCGCCCTGCTGACCACCCCGACCAAGGCCGCCCAACTGGCCGCGATCGCGACCGTCCAGGCCGACGTGGCCCGCGTGCCCGCCCGGCGCGAGCGGGCGATCGCGGCCCTGGAGCGGTGCCAGGAAGGCGCCCCGCCGGAGATCGCCCGGGCCGCGGCGCAAGCGGTCGCCCGGCTGAAGGAGCCGCCGCCACCCGCCCCGGCCCCTTGACCCGCGCGCCCCGCACCCCGCACCGACGAGCTAACCACGAGGACTCACGGCATGACGGAAGCGGAGTGGCTGGCGTGCGCGGACCCGAACCTGTTCTTGCTCGCTTTGCAGGGCAAGGCAAGCGACCGAAAGATGCGGTTGTGTGCGTGTGCCATTGTCCGTTGGGAGCCCGGGTACACCTCGGATGAACTCCGGCAGCGCGGGGTGAAACTCGCGGAACGGGTCGCCGACGGGTTAGCGACCGAAGAGGAGTGGGAGGACATGCGTGAGGAACTCCAGGTGCGTAAAGAGCATGAGGTAGCGCAAGGGGAGTTCGACCGGGCGATCGCCACGCGCAACGCTCAATACTGTCTGGACCGTAACCGGAGATACTTCTCTTGGTTCGATCCGGGGCATCGGGTGCTGCCGCCGGAAAGCACGCTCGTGATCCGCTGCATCTTCGGGAACCCGTTCCGCCCGGTCGCTTTCGCTCCGGAGTGGCGCACCAGCACCGCCGTGGCGCTGGCACAAGGCATGTACGAGTCCCGCGACTTCAGCGCCATGCCGATCCTCGCCGACGCGCTCCAAGATGCGGGCTGCGATAACGACGCCATGCTCGACCACTGCCGCGACCCCGAGGGCGTTCACGCCCGCGGGTGCTGGGTGGTCGATTTGGTGCTGGGGAAGGAGTGAGGGTGTTTGTTCAGAAGGACGAGGTGGGTGCGAGATGGCGCGTGACCTGGGAGTGTATCGGTTCGAAGACATCGTTGAGGGACCAACCGGCTCCTGGCACGTCCGCGACGGAGCCGAGGATTTGTTCGATCGTCCGCTCGGCAGCGAGTCGGCGGTCCGCGTGTTCTGGTCCGAACCGGCAACGGCACTCGGGCTGCCGTTGATCGCGTCCGTGTACGAATACGGATTCTACCACGGGGTTCGGTGGTCCGGGGACCAGTTCCGGGCGGTGGCCGCGGAGGTGGACCGGTTAGAAGCGTACTGGATTGCGGCCGGTTTACCGCCGGACACGCTGGCCGACCTGCGCGCGCGAGCCGCACTCGTAAGACAGGCCGTGTCCGCGGCCGAGGCGTGCGGCGGTTGGGTCGTCATCACATGATACGCAGGAGCCGGCGCCGCACCGGACCCGGCCACCCCGTCACGCTGACCGCCCACCACCTCCGCGGTCGTGGTGTCCCGGGTCGCGGTCACTGTTCACATGGCGGGGGGCGGTTGCGATGACGGAAGCGGAATGGCTCGGGCAACCCGACCTTGTCAGTCTTGAGAAGTTCATTCTCCAAGGCGGCGGGGAAAAACGCCGATTGCGGCTTCTCGCGTGCGCGTGTGTTCGCGCCGACTGGGAGATTGCGTCCGAAGGAGCCCGTGAGGCGATTCAGGCGGCTGAAGCTTACGCCGATGGCTCACTCCCAAAGGGTGCATTGAACCTCGCGGGGGACGCGGCCAGACGGGATTACATGGGTTTTAATCGAGGTACGAAAAGACAAATAGTTGCCATGCGAGCGGCCACTGTGACCAACCCCAATGTTCAGGGCGCGCTGCGCGGGGTGCTCTGCGTGGGAATTTACCGCGAACCGGCTCTGCAGCGACGGCGAGCCAAGTTGGTCCTTGACGTTTACGGTAACCCGTTCCGCCCCGTTACTTTCGCTCCGGAGTGGCGCACCAGCACCGCAGTTGCAATCGCACGTCAGATGTACAAAACACACGACTTCAGCGCGATGCCGATCCTCGCCGACGCGCTTCAGGATGCGGGCTGCGACAGCGCCGACGTGCTCGACCACTGCCGCGACCCGAAGGGCGTTCACGTCCGCGGCTGCTGGGTGGTCGATTCGGTGCTCGGCAAGGGGTGACCAGCAACGTGTGCAGAAAGGTCTGGCCTTGAGTGTGGTCCGCTCGCTCCGCGAGCGGTCGCGTTACTGCGGGTGACGGTATGAGAAGCTCACCGAGGCGCGAAGCACCGCTCGCGGAGCGAGCGGGCCACACTCAAATCTGTAGCCGGCCTCTGTGAGGCCGGTACACGGGTGGGGTCGCACCGGCCTCACAGAGGCCGGTTACAGAATACCGCCACCGTCCAACCGAATCCGGTATGACCGGCGACGGTTGCCGAGGTGTCTGGGTCTTGAGGGTGGTCCGCTCGCTCCGCGAGCGGTCGCGTGGTCGTGAGTGACGGTATGAGAAGCTCACCGAGGCGCGAAGCACCGCTCGCGGAGCGAGCGGGCCACACGGGAGGTCGGAACCGGCCCACACCGTTCGCATCACTTCTTATCTTTCTTGGGCTCTTCCTTCTTGGGTTCCGTCTTCTTGGGTTCGGGCTTCTTCGCCTCTTCCTTCTTGGGCTCGGGCTTCTTGGGCTCCTCCTTCTTGGGCTCGGTCACGTCCAGCGTGACCAGCAGCGTGACCGCGAAGTCCTTTCCGCCCACCTTGGTCGTCGCGCGGAACACCAGCGGCGTCGGCCCCGCGGCGGCGCCGGGCTGCACGGTCAAACCGATCTCGCCCTTGGCCTGCCCCTTCGCGACCGGCTTCACGGCGGGCACCACCGTCGGCGGGACGAGCAGCGGCGCGAGCGCGATGTCGCCGTCGGCGCCGGCCCCGCGGGTCACGTCCAGAACGATCTTGCCGGCCTTGCCCTTCTCCACCGCGGCCGGGTCGAACGTCGCCTTGAGCGCGAACGGCGGCGCGTCGGTCACCCCGACGGCGCACCGGTCGAGCAGCTCGGCCGGCGGGTTCGGGATGCCGCCCAGGTTCGCCTTCACCGCGTCGGTCAGCGTGCCGTAGCGCGTCACGGTCGCGCCGTCGGCGGCGATCGTGCCCTTCACCCGGAACGGGTACGCGCCGGGCTTGGTCCCCGCCTTCACTTCGAGCGGCACGAACGCGACCGTCTGCCCCGCGGGGAGCGTCGCCTTACCGCCCGCAACCGCGCCGCCGTCGATGCTCAGGTCCACCGGACCGGCGTACCCGTTGAGGCGGGTCACGGTGGCCATCACCGCGGTGGCGCCCCCGGCGGGCGCTTCGGCGCGGTCGAGCGCGAGCGCGACGGCGAAGTCCGGGCCGGCGGGGGCGACCGTGAGCAGGTAGACCTCGTTCGGGCCGTGGAGGAAGTTCTGGTGCTCGCAGGCGAGCACGTACTCGCCGTCGGCGGCGGGCGTGAACTCGAACCGGTTGACCGGCGCCGCCGGGTTGCTCCGGGCCACCTCGGCGCCCTTGGCGTCGAGCACCCGCACCAGCACCTCGGCCGGCGAGTTCACCTCGAACGTGGACACCGACACCGCGAGCTTCTGCCCCTTCTTCCCGGTCACGGCGAAGTGGTCCACGTCGTTCGGCTTGTCGAACCGCCCGGACGCGCCGCCGGGCACCGGGAGCTTGTTCGCTTTCGCGCGGTCGTCGTTCGGCTCCTGCTCGGTGATCTGCGGGTGGTCGGTGACCAGCACCGGGACCGGCCAGCCCGCGTCCTTGCCGGCAGACGGCACCGCGTAGACCGCGCCGCCCGCGTCCTTCGGCACCGCGAGGGCCGTCGCGGGGACCGTTTCGGGGCCGGCGAACCCGACCTTCGCTTCCTTGCCCCGCTCGGCCGCAAGGGGGAACGCGGTGGTGGCGCCGGGGAAGTCGCCGATCCGGAGCCGGTAGAAGTAGTCGCCCCCGCCGCGGTGCGTGGTGTCGCGCACCTCCACGAGCACCTCCCCCGCCTCCTTGAACGTGTGCGCGAGCCGGCAGTCGCCCTGGAGCCCGGGCGTGTCGTCAGCGTACAGGTCGATCAGCTCGCGCCGCGTCTTGGCGTCGTGGAGCACGACGATCGGGTCGAGCGGCGACCCGATGCGCCGGGCCAGCACCTCGAACGCGAGCTTCTGCCCCGCGGCCACCTTCACCTTGTAGAAGTCCGACGTTTCGGCCGCGACGGAGCCGCTCGCCACGCACGGCACCGGCACCGCCTGCGCGGCGTCCTTCGAGCGGCCCGCGCCGGTCGCGGCGACCGGCGGGAGCGGGTCCACCACGAACGGGCGGGCGTTCGAGGCGCCGTGCTTGGTCGCCGCCCGCACCGTGTACAGCCCGGGCGGGCACTGCGGGTCCACCTTCACCTTCACGCGCAGCTTCGCGGGGTCGGTGCCGTTCTTGTTGTCGGTCGGGACGCTCACCCGGCCCGGGCAGCTCAGGAGCACGCCCGCGGGGTCGGCGAGGTTGGTGCCGGTGAGGACGAGTTCCACCTCGTCGCCGGGCCGCGCGCCCAGGTTCGCGGGCGTCGTGAGCGTGGGGGCTTGCGGCGCGGGGGTGACGACGGGCGCTTTCGGCTGCGCCCGCGCGACGCGGCCGTCGGTCGAGAGCATCGCGGCCGCGCCGGCCGCGAACCCGGCGAGCGCGAGCGTCCAGGTGAGACGTCGAGATTGCATACGAAGGGCCTCGGGAGGGATCTCGTGCCCGGTCCGCTGTGCCCGCTTCTTGTGGCACAGACATTCCTGTCTGTGCGGTTCTGGTGCGCCGCACAGACAGGAATGTCTGTGCCACAAGAAACAGAAACCAGGAACAGGCACCGGCAACCGGATCGTGAATCAGGCGGGATGCCGCGATGATACCGGTTCCGGCGCCGCGTGGCGAGTGGGAAGCCGCCGCGGGGCGCGCGACCCGCTACAGTAACGGCACCATGAGCGACACCCCCGGCAACAGCTACGACGACGTCCCCTACGACAGCTTCGCGTACCCGCACACGCACCCGGCGCGGCTCGCGACCGTCGCCACCCTCTTCGGGCTCGCACCGCCGGACGTGGCCCGGTGCCGCGTGCTCGAACTCGGCTGCGCCGCGGGCGGCAACATCATCCCGATGGCGGAAGCGTTCCCCCACAGCGCCTTCGTGGGGATCGACCTTTCCGGCCGGCAGATCGCGGACGGCACCGCCGTGGTGCGGGAGTGCGGGCTCACGAACGTGCGCCTCGAACACGCCAGCATCACGGACCTGGACGGCTCCTACGGCGAGTTCGATTACGTCCTGTGCCACGGGGTGTTCTCGTGGGTGCCGCCGGCGGTGCAGGAGGCGATTTTCGCGGCGTGCGCGCGGCACCTGGCGCCGAACGGGGTCGCGTTCGTGTCGTACAACACGTACCCCGGCTGGCACATGCGCGGGATGATCCGCGACATGATGCGGTACCACGCGCTCCAGTTCGACCGGCCCGACGAGCGCGTCGGCCAGGCCCGCGCGCTGCTCGACTTCCTCGCCCAGACGACGCAGAAGGAGGCCGGCGCCTACGGGGTGCTGCTGCGGTCCGAACTCGACCTCCTGAAGCACCAGTCCGACCACTACCTCTACCACGAGCAGCTCGAAGAGCACAACCAGCCGCTGTACTTCCACCAGTTCGTCGCCCGGGCCGAGCCGCACGGGCTGCGGTACCTCGGCGAGGCCCTCGTCAACACGATGCTGCCGGGCAACTTCGGCCCCGACGTGCAGAAGACGCTGGCCCAGCTCGCGCCAGGGCAGATCCAGACCGAACAGTACCTGGACTTCGTCCGCAACCGCACGTTCCGCGAGACGCTGCTCGTGCGCGCCGACAACGTGCCCAACTGGGAGATGGTCCCGGAGCGCGTGTTCAACCTGCACGTGTCGTGCGGGGCGAAGGCGGTCGGGAGGGCGACGGACCCGGGCACGAAGGCGCCGATGCAGTTCCGCGGCCCCAGCGGGATGGTGCTGTCCGCGAGCAACCCGGTCTTCAAGGCCGCCATGATGGAACTCATCGGGGCGTGGCCCGGGACCGTACACTTCCCCGAGTTGCTCGACCGGAGCGCGGCGCGGCTGGGGCGGCCGGCGTCGGAGGAGGACCGGCAGGCGCTCGCGGCTGGGGTGCTGAACGCGCACGTGTCGTCGGACCTGGTCGAGCTGTCGGCCGCCCCGGTGCGGTTCGCGCGGGTGCCGCCCGAGCGGCCGGTCGCGCTGGTTCACGCCCGGGCGGCGGCGAAGGGCGGGCGCACGTCGGTGTCGAACCGGCGGCACGAAACGGTGAGGCTGGACGACCTGAGTTCGCGGCTGCTGCCGCTGCTCGACGGCACCCGCGACCGCGCCGCGCTGGTCGAGGCGCTGGCCGCGCTGGCGAGGGCCGGCGAGCTGACGGTGCAGCGCGGCGGGCAGGCGCTCGCGGACGCCGACGCGATCCGCGCGAGCGTCGCGGGCGCGCTGGAGGACGCGCTCGGCGAACTGGCCCGCGACGCGCTGCTCGCGGAGGTGTGACGCCGAATCCGGTCGGCCAACGGCGCTCGTTTTGGCTGCTTTCTTTGTGGCACAGACAGAAATGCCTGTGCCACAAGAAACAAAACCAAAGCCGACACCGGTAACGGAATCGTGTATCAGAGGCCGGCGACAGAAGGCAGTTATTCTTCAACTGGATTCGGTATCACACCAACGTGACGGAGACCCAAGAAGAGTTTGACAGGATCGACAGGATAAACAGGATTTCAAACTGATCTGTCTTCATCCGGTGAATCCTGTTCATCCTGTCAAAAGCGGCCTCCGCAACAACATGAGACGAGTCCCGACGCCCGCTCGGCTCGGAAGCGCCTGCGCAACCGGGCTCGTCACCCGGCGGCTACCGGATCAGGTCCGTGGTCACCTGGAGCACTTGGCTCTCGAGCTGAAGGGCCTGCGTGTTGAACCGGAACGCCTGCTGGGCGACGATCAGGTTGACCAGCTCGTTCGCCAGCTCGACGTTCGACTGCTCCAGCCGGCCGCTCTCCACGCTGCCGATCCCGTTCGTGTTCGGCGCCCCGTTGATGGCGTCGCCCGCGGCCGGGGTCGCGGTGTACACGTTGTCGCCGGACCGCGACAGCCCGCCCGGGTTCACGAACCGCGTCAGCGTGACCTGCCCGATCACCTGCGCGGTGCCGTTGTCGAGCGCCGCGGTGACCGTCCCGTCCGGCGCGACCGTGATCGACGAGGTGTTCGCCGGGACGATCAGGTCGCTCACCAGCCGGTAGCCCTGCGGGGTCACCAGTTGCCCGGTGTTGTCGGTCACGAAGTTGCCGGCCCGCGTGTACCCGGTGCTCCCGTCCGGCAGGATCACCTGGAAGAACCCTTCGCCCTGGATCGCCAGGTCGAACCGCCCGGTCGATTCCAGCGCGGCCCCTTGGGTGAACTTCCCGGTGATGGCGTCCACCACCACCCCGGAGCCGATCTGCGTGCCGCTGGGCGGGGTCACGCCGGTCGTGGGCGCGCCGACCGGGTCGGCGGCGCGGTACAACTGGTCCTGGAACGTGATCTGGCCCGTCTTGTAACCCGGGGTGTCCGAGTTCGCAATGTTGTTGCTCGTCACGTCGAGGTACGTCGACGCCGCCCGGATGCCGCTGGCGCTGGAGGTGATGGCACTGGCTAGCATAGTTGATGCGCCGGTTGGGGTGTAATACGATCGTGCCTGTTCAGTCTCGGTCCGCCCGGGCCGCGAACCAAACCCGGGCCGCGAAGTTCGTCGCGCCGCCCGCCGGCCCCGGGCCGACGAACCGCACGACCGCTACGAACCCGCCGCCGGGCCGCGCTGCATCTTACCTCCCCGTTCGGGCCGCCGCCACGAGCACGCGCCGCACGGCCCGCAAAACTTCGGCCCCCGGGGCTTCCGCGCTAACATTCGCGAACGGTAAGCGCGCAAGAGCCGCCCCGCCCGACCGCCCGCGCTGTGTTGACCGCCCCGGCCGGTCGCGTCACAATGACACCGCCCCGCTGTTCCGCACCCGTGATACCGAAGCCGGTCGTTCCAGGTTCCACGTTCCACGTGCGGCTCAAGGCACACGAATGGCCCGGGCTTTAGCCGAGCCGGTTACCGGAACCTGGAACGACTGGCTTCGCTACGATTAGGGGCCACGACCGTGGACGAAACGCAACAGAGCGTCGGCGGTTACGCGATCGTCCGGAAGCTGGGCGAGGGCGGGATGGGGGTGGTGTACCTCGCCACCGACCCGCGGCTGGGGCGCCCGGTGGCCCTCAAGACGCTCCGCCGCGACCTGCCCGCCAGCGCCGCCGACCGCGAGCGGTTCCTGCGCGAGGCCCGGGCCGCGGCGGCCGTCGAGCACGACAACATCGTGCCCGTCTACGCGATCGGGGAGGCGGCCGACGGCACCTCGTTCATCGCGATGCCGTACCTCCGCGGCGAGTCGCTGGACGCGCGGCTCCGGCGCGCCCCGGCCGTGCCGCTCGACCTCGTTCTCAAGGTGGCCGACCACGTCGCGAGCGGGCTCGCGGCGGCGCACGAGAAGGGGCTCGTCCACCGCGACATCAAGCCGGCCAACATCTGGCTCGAAGGCGACCCGGGGGCGGCGGAGCCGGCCGAGCAGGCGCGGCGGTGCAAGATCCTCGACTTCGGGCTGGCCCGGCTCGCCGACGCCACGGACGCGCAGATCACCGGCAGCGGGGTGGTCCTCGGCACGCCCGCGTACATGGCGCCCGAGCAGGCCCGCGGCGAGCGGGTCGATCCCCGCGCGGACCTGTTCAGCCTGGGCGTCGTGCTGTACCGAATGGCGACCGGCCGGCCCCCGTTCCACGGCGACACCCCGCTGTCGCTCCTGGTGGCGCTGGCGGCCGACACCCCGGCCCCGGCGCGGGCCGTCAACCCGGACCTGCCGCCGGACCTCGCGGCCCTGATCGACCGGCTGCTGAGCAAGGACCCGGACGCGCGCCCGCGGTCGGCCGACGAGGTGGCCCGGGCCGCGCGCGACATCCGCGCCCGCCTGTCGCCCGGGGCGGCGAGCACCTCGCTCCCGCAATTGCTGCCGCCCGCGGCCGAGCCGAGCGACTCGGCCACCGTCCCCGTCGCCCCGGCGCGGCCGCCGGCGCGCGGGACGCGGCGGGCCGTCGGCGCCGCCGCGTGCCTGCTCGCGCTGGCCCCGCTGGTGGCGTGGCGCGCGGGCGCGTTCGACGGCCCGCCGCGTCCCGCGGGCACGGTCGCGCAGAACGACGAGCCCAGAGCCGACGAGCAGCCGAAAGCGCCGGCCGCGCCGAAGGCCGCCCCCGAGAGCCCGGCCCCGCCCGGGAAGACGGCCGACGCGTCCGCGGACCCGGACCGCGCCGCCGCGCTGTGGGTGCTGTCCGCGGGCGGGAGCGTTCACGTGAACGGGGACGGGCAGGAGGTCCGGACGGCGGGCGCGCTGCCGCGGGGGCCGTTCGAGCTGACCGACGTGCTGCTAACGGCCCCGGTGAAGGACGCGGACCTGGCGGCGCTCGCCGGGTGCCGACACCTCACCGGCGCGTACCTCGTCGGGACCGGCATCACGACCGAGGGGCTGGCGCACCTCAAGGGCTGCACGGAGCTGACGCTGCTGAACCTGTCGGGCACGGCGGTGTGCGATAAGGCGGTGCCGATCATCCGGGGGTTCAAGCGGCTCGCGGACCTGTCGGTGATTCAGAGCGCGGTCACGGAGGCGGGCGTCAAGGAGTTGGCGAAGGCGCTCCCGGGGTGCCGCATCCAGCACAACGGCGGCACCACCGGCCCGGCCGGAAAAGATCGGCCTTGATGGCAAGCAGCGGCGGACATGGGCTCGGGGTGAGCGCGCGTCGCGGGGTGTGATCCGCGCGGTGCATCGGGCTGTGCTGCCCGATCTTGGCTTTGTGGCACAGACATTCCTGTCTGTGCGGCCTTCACGCGCCGCACAGACAGGAATGTCTGTGCCACAAAAAACAGGCACTCGCCCCTCGGCGTCAGTGGTTGGTGTTGAACTCGGTGCTGTTCACGAGCGCCCAGAACACGTCCCCCAGCGCGCGGTCGCGGTCGGCCTCGAACGCGCCCTCGATGTGGTCGGTCATGGTCCGCAGCTCCTTCGCCGTCGGCTCGCGCCCCAGGGCCGCGAGGAACAGCGTTTCCACCTTGCCCTTCGTGTCCAGGAACGGCGCGCCCACCACCCCGCCGAGCGTCGGGTTCTTCGCGGGGTCGGCGAGGTCGCTGGTGAGCCGCCCGTTCATCATCGCCAGCGCCTGCGTGACCGACCGCTCGGCGGTCACCGGCCGCTCGACGTGGAACCGCGCCGCGAACCGCTTGCGGGCCTCCAAACCCAGCCCGCGGTCGGTGTCGGCGCGCTCGGTGGGCAGCCCGGCGGCGGTGCGCAGGCTGTCGTACAGTTGTTCGCCGGTGAGCCCGCGGACCGGCATCCGGGCGAACAGCCGCGGGTCGGAGGGTTGGTCCTCGGCGACCACCGCGGACAACTGGTACGCCTTCGTGAGCACCAGCGCGCGGGTCAGGTACTTCAGGTCGAACCCGCCGTCCGCGAACGCGGTCGCGAGTTCCTTCAACAGGTCGGCGTGGTAGCCGGTGTTCCCCCCGTCGCCCGAGAGGTCGTCGAGCGGCTCCACCAGCGCGGTCCCGTACAGGTGCGCCCACAGCCGGTTCACCGCGTTCCGCGCGAAGTACGGGTTGTCCTTCGCGGTGAGCCAGCCCGCGAGCAGCGCGCGGCCCGTGTCGGGGGCGGGCGCGTCCGGCCACGTCACGGCGGTGCCGTCGAGCAGTTCGGGGCTCAGCGCGCGCTTCGTGTTCGGGATGGTGAGTTCGGGCGGCGCGGGCTTCCCGGCCTTATCCTGCATCGGCGGGGCGAAGAACGCCGCCGTCTGCCAGAACTGGTCGCGGGTCCAGCGGGCGAACGGGTGGTCGTGGCACTGCGCGCAGTCCAAGTTCACCCCCAGAAACGCGCGGGTGGCGCTGGCGGCCAGGTTCTCGGGCTTGCTCTCGCTGGCGGCGAAGAACCCGACCGGACTCACCGGGCCGCGGGCGGTGCGGGCGGCGGGCAGGGTCAGCAGCTCGCGCACCACGCGGTCGTAGGGCGCGCCCTCTTGCAGCCGGGCGCCGACCCACGCCTCGAAGTCGTCCGCGAGGCGGGCGAACTCGGGGGTGTCGGCCTGCGGCACCCAGGTGCGGCGCCAGAACGTCGCCATGTGCCGGGTGTGCCCGCCCGCGGCGGTCAGCCGCGCGACCAGCTTCGCCCGCTTGTCCGGCGCGGCGTCGGCGAGGAATTCGCGCACCTCCGCGGCGGCGGGGACGCGCCCCAGGAGGTCCAGCGAGGCGCGGCGCAGGAAGGTCGCGTCGTCGACCGCCGGCGCGGGCGCGACCCCGGCCTTCTTCCACTCGGCCGCGAGCCGGGCGTCGATGACGGCGGCGAGCGCCGCGGGGTCGCGGGGGGCGGCGGTCAGCGCGGCCGGCACGGCGACGAGGGCGAGCAAACAGCAGGAGTAGCGCATGGGTTCCGTGTGCTCGGGTGGGTGAATATCGGCCCCGTGGGGTGCTGCACCCGCCTGCTCACGCAGGCGGTTCGACAAGCCACGGACCGCTCGCTACGCGCCACCCGCCTGCTCACGCAGGCGGTTCGACAAGCCACCGTCGAACCGCCTGCGTGAGCAGGCGGGTGGCGCCGGCGGCGTTAGAAGTCGTTGGGGCTGACCGCGTGGCCGTCGTCGCGGAGCGTCAGGTACGCGAACGTGAGCGGGTCCAGCTTCGGGCCGACGAACTTCACCGCCCCGTCGCACATCAGGACGTTCGCGCCGCCGGCGTGGAACCCGTAGACCCCGAACCAGTTGTTGCAGTTGACGGCGCAGTCGGTGGCGTCGCCCCGGCCCGGGCTCTCGCCGGTCGCGGCGTCGGCCGGGCCGAACGCGATCGAGCCCCACCCGGCCCACGCGCCGCGGGCGTTCGGGCTCATCCCGAACTGCCCGTCGCTGTCCCGCTTCTTGCCGTTACGCCACACGGCCGGGCGGCCCGCCTGCTCGATCAGCAGCAGCGTGGTGGAGGTGCCGTCGGTGATCTTCGCGAGCGGGGTCACGTCGTTGTCGCCCATCGGCTGGCGCTGGTTGCCGTTCATCTGGCCGGCGTCGTTGAAGTTCAGCGCGTACCCGCCGCGGGGCAGCAGCACGCCGTTGGAGGCGATGTAGTCGCTGACGGCGGCCGCCACGGTGAACACCGTGTCCTTGTCCGGGTTGGCGGCCTTGGTGGACGCCTGCGACTCGATCCGCACCGCCCGCTCGGCCGGCGCGGCCGGGCACAGGAACGGCTTCACCCGGGTCTCGACGGCCGCCTTGTTGGCCGGGTCGAAGAAGTCGAGCTTGGGGTTGTACTTCTTCGCGGTCGCCTCTTCGCCGAGGTGCGGGAGGATGGCGGCGCCCCACCCGCTGTACGGCTCGCCGTTGTTGAACCCGCCGCGGCGCGGGGGCAGGCCCCCTTGCGCCTTTTCGAACTCCAGGCACGCCTGCCCGAGCTTGCGGAGGTTCTCGGTACACTGCGCCCGGGCCGCGTCGGCGCGGGCCGCCTGCACGCGCGGCAGCACCAGCCCGGCCGCGGCCAAGCACAGCACCGCGGAGACCGCGAACTCGGTGCGACTCAGCCCGTATCGCATGACTCGTTCCCTGCGAGGAAATCCAGTAGTTTCAGGTTCCAGGTTCCAAGTTCCAAGTCGGAACCCCGCTCGTCACAAGCGCCGGCGATTCGTGTCGCTTGTGACTCCACTTGGAACTTGGAACCTGGAACCTGAAACTACTGGATTCGGTATCAGATGTCTTCCGACAGGATCTCGCCGCCGTTGCACGTGACGACGGCGAACAGCGTGTTGGGGTTCATGCCCACGCGCATGAACCGCACGCTGCCGTCGCAGAACACGGCCGGCGCGCCGCCGCTGTGGAAGGCGTACACGCCCTGGCTGTTGTTGCAGTTAATGGTACACGAGCCGCCGTCTCCGTCCGCGGTGATCCCGTCGGACCCGAACTGCTGGAGCCGGGTCACCTGGTAGGCGGCCCACGGCCCCCACTGGTTGTAGGCGGACTGCGCGGTGTTGCTGGCCTGTTTCACCCCGAGGATGTAGAAGTCCGGCCGCCCGGCCTGCTCCGTCACCAGGAGCGTGTTCGAGGTGCCGTCGGTGATGTCGGTGAACTTGCGGTTCGCGTTGTCGCTCATCGCGGTGCAGGTGTTGTTGCCGCTCAGATTCGGGTTGCCGTACAGCGTGGACTGGAAGCTGTTCGGGCCGAAGTAGTCCCCGGCGGCGCCGGTCGCGGACACGCCGGAGAACGTGACCGTCACCGTGCGCGGGCTGTTCGGGACCGACGGGCAGGTGAAGATCTTCAGCGGCACGATGATGTTGGCCGCGTTCTCGGGCGCGAAGAACTCTTTATCGAGCCGGTAGTTCCCGCCGAGCGCGGCCTGTTCGACGTAGGGGAGGATCGCCGGCCCCCACCCGCGGCGCTGGCCCGTGGTGGTGTTCCGCCGCGGCGGGAGCCCGCCGTTCGCGGACTCGTAGTTGTGCATCGCCAGACCGATCTGCTTGAGGTTGTTCTGGCAGCTCATGCGCGCGGCGGCCTCGCGCACCTTTTGAACGGCGGGCAGTAGCAACCCGATCAGGATGGCGATGATGGCGATCACCACCAGCAGTTCGATCAGTGTGAACCCGCGGTGCGTGTGTCGAGCGGTCATAACCCTTTAGTTCTCACGAGTTCCGCAGTGGGGCGCGGTAAGCCGTTGTCGTCGGGAGGCGGGGCCGACTCGGGCCGTTTGCGCCGGTCGTTGCGAACGCTGTGCCGAAGGGCACCGGGCCACAAAAGCACCGGCAAAAGGCGTGAATCGTGCCCGGAGCCGTCACCGCCGGCGGCGCGCGCTGGCCATTCCATTTCCGCGCGCGATCACCACGTGCCCAGCCCCGAACCGGAAGCACCTCTGGCACCTGAGACACGAACCGGCTGTTGCTGCCCGTTTTGGTTTTTGTCTTTGTGGCACAGACATTCCTGTCTGTGCGGCCTTATCGCGCCGCACAGACAGGAATGTCTGTGCCACAAGAAACAGACACAACCAGCCGGACCGTGAATGAGCGAGCGACGAAGCCGTCTCGGCCCGCACGCGGGGCGAACGAGCCCGCTGGTCGCTCGGTCTCGTAGCCCGCGGGCGGTACAATGACAGGCGCCTTCTAACCGGGAACCTTATGCCGCTGCACGACTGGACCGATCGCCCCGGGTGGGAGGGGTTGCACATCTTCTGGATGACCGAACTCGCCCGCGCGCTCCGGGCCGCCTTGCCGCCGGGGTATCGGGCGATCATCGGCTCCAGCCCCCTGGTGGCCATCGGGGCCGCGGCGATCAAGCCCGGCGTGGCGGTCATTCAGCCGAACGGGACCGCACCATCTGCGCCCGAAGCTCCCGCGCCGGAGCCGGACATGGAAGTGGCGGTGGCGACGCTCGAAGAGGACACCTCAGTTCAGGTCGAACACGACGGCCGGCTGGTGGCGGTCGTGGAACTGGTGTCGCCGCGGAACAAGGACCGCCCCGGTTCCCGCGACCAGTACGCGGCCCGGTACTTGAGCTACTTGCGGGCGGGCGTTCACACGCTGCTCGTCGACGTTCACCGCCGCCCGCTCGGGTTCTCGTTCCCGCAACTGATCGCAGCCGGTTTGGGGTCGGAGTTGCCGGGGCCGGAAGCGCCGTCGGCGGTGAGCTACCGGGTGGGAGGTCCGGCCGCGACCGGCGGGCGGATGCTGGCGGTGTGGCACCACGCGCTGGCGATCGGCGCCCCGCTCCCACCCATTCCGCTCGCCCTGACCACCGAGCGGGCAATCACGCTCGATCTGGAAGGCACCTACACGCGCGCCGCGGCGGACAGCTACGTCACGTGACGCGGCCCCGCTCAACACGAAAGCGGGACACGCGGCCCCGCACTTCTGAAAACCGCTTTTGACAGGATCGACAGGATGAAGACAGATCGGCTTTAAATCCTGTTCATCCTGTTGATCCTGTCAAATAATTCTTGGCCTTTCCATCCCACGTTCGTGCCCCACCCCCGGGCGATGGATGTTGTTTTATTGACGAGCCGCGACCGCCAGGGAGCGGTGCCACGTATCCCGCTCCCTGGCGGTCGCGGCTCGTCAAGCAAAGCGACACGACCACCGGGCACGTGTATGAGAACGGGTGGATCGTCGCGGCCCGTGCGGGGCGCACGCTTCTAAAACAGTTAGGACTTACGCAGTTGCGCTGGCGCAGGATTTGCGCATGGTGTGTTGTTGGTCTATGATCGGGCCATGAACGCACCACGTGCGAGCGCCGAGGACTACATCCAATTCCTGATCGCCACCCCCAAGGTGGCGTCGGCCGCGGAAGCCGCGCGAGCCCAACCGGACCATCCGACGGCGCCCGCGCATGATGCGTTCACCCGACTGCTGCACCGGCTGGAACCGGACCCAGCGGCGTTGTGGGACGAAGCCCGGTCGTCGGTCCGCCCGGGCGGTGCCGTGGTGCTCGACGACTCGGTGCTGGACAAGCCGTTCGCCCGGCACATGGGGCTGGTGCGCCGGTGCTGGTCCGGGCGGCACCGCCGGGTGGTGAGCGGGATCGGGCTGGTGACCCTGCTGTGGACCGACGGGGCCGCCCTGGTACCGTGTGATTACCGGCTCGCCGACCCGGCCCGAGCCGAGACCAAGAACGACCACTTCCGAGCCATGCTGGCGGTCGCCAAGGGACGGGACCTGTCGCCCCGGGTGGTACTGTTCGACACCTGGTACTCGGGCAAGGACAACCGGAAGGCGGTGCGGGCCCTGGGGTGGCACTTCCTGACCCGGGTGCGGAGCAACCGGCGGGTGAACCCGGATCGCACGGGCAATCGGGCCATCGAGGGGTGCCCGATCGGGGCCGCCGGTACGGTGGTGCACCTGGAGGGGTTCGGATTGGTGAAGGCGTTCCGGATCGCCACCGGTGATGGGGGCACGGAGCATTGGATCACCAACGACCTCGACATGGACGAGGCCACTCGTGCGGTTCTGGCCGGGCACGCGTGGGGCATCGAGGAGTATCACCGGGGCCTCAAGCAGCATTGCCACGTGGACCGGTGCCAGGTGCGCATGAGCCGGGCCCAAGCGGTCCACATCGGGCTCGCGATCCGCGCGTTCCTGCGGCTCGAGTGGCACCGGCTCAAGTCCGGCGTCAGTTGGTTCGCGGCCAAGACGGCCATCGTGCGCGAAGCGGTGCGAACCTACCTCGCCGCACCTACATACCTACTTACCCAAAAGTCAACTACGTAAGTCCTAACAGTTTTTGACAGGATCGACAGGATAAACAGGATGAAGACAGACCGATTTTAAATCCTGTTCATATGTTCATCATGTCTTGCCTCCTCACGCACCGCCCGCCACAGAATTCGCGCCGGCGTGTCCGCTCGCCTCTCGGACCCTCGTTTCACACGGGGAAGCGTCTCGCACCGGCATGGTGCCGAGCCCAGCCACGCACGTACCGGGTGGGTGTCGCTATCCTCGACGAGCCGCGCCCCGTGCGGTCGCGCCAACCGTGATGGCACGAAAAGCGGCTCCGGGCTACCATCGCAACCCGCTGCCACCCGGGGTGAGCGCGAACCTACCGGTCGGGGCTCGTCTCCGGCTATACCGGAGGTCCCGTTCCGTCCGCGAGCGAGAGCATTTTTGGAACGGGGCGTCTCGCCAAACAGATGCCAGTAGTTCCAGGTTCGCGCAATCTTGGCGACCGGCTGGGCAACCCGAGTACGCCGAGGCTACACCCGCCTGCTGACGCAGGCGGTTCGACCGTGGCTTGTCGAACCGCCTGCGTCAGCAGGCGGGTGGCGCACGCATGTGACCAACGGGAAGCTGCCGAATCACAATTTCGTGTCAGGGCTTTTTAATTTGCGGCGAGACGGGCGGACGGATAAAGATCGGACGTGAGCGAACGGAGCGCAAATCATGAAGGTTATTCCCCTGCTCGTTGTGTTCGCGGCCGGCGCGGTGATCGGCTGGGGCGCCCGCACGAACGACCCGAAGCTCGACGGCACCGGTCCGAAAGAGATGCTCGTTCAGCACCCCGACCCGGACCGCGTCGGGCTCAGCATGTGGACGCAGGTGCGGTTGTGCCGGGTCGGCGACACCGACCTCGAAGCGATCCCCTCGTCCACCACGCCGAAGGAGTACTGGGTGATCACGCTCGGCGGCGTCCGCTACTGCGGCGTCGGGCACGAAACGAAGCGCCTGGTCAACGTCCCGTGATCCGCCCGGCCCGGCCGGCGCGCACATCTTCGTGCCCGCGGAGCGCAGGCGGTTCCAGTTTGTTGGTGGTGCGCCACCCGCCTGCTGACGCAGGCGGTTCGACAAGCCACGGTCGAACCGCCTGCGTCAGCAGGCGGGTGTAGCCTCGGTGAGTCGCCGATTCGAAACGACCGGATGCGATTTCTTGGCGCGGCGCGAGGCGCACGCGGGTGCCGAAATGAGGGCTACACGCTCGACGCGACCGGCGCGGCGGCCGGCGGCGCGGCGGTCGTTCGATGTGCGTCCGCGCGGAGCGCCGCGGCCAGTTCGAACGACCGCACCCGGGCGGCGTGGTCGTACACCTGGGCGGTCAGGATGAGTTCGTCCGCCCCGGTCGATTCGGTAATCACGTCCAGCGCGCGGCGCACGGCGGCCGGCGCGCCGACCGCCGAGCACACCGTCATCCGGTCCACGTGGGCGCGTTCGATCGGGTTCCACCGGCCGTCCATCGATTCGACCGGCGGCGGGAGCAACCCGGGCGCGCCCCGGATCAGGTTCAGAAACGCCTGCTGGACCGACGTGAACAGCTTCCGCGCCTCGGCGTCCGTGGCCGCCACCACCACGTTCACCCCCACCATCGCATATGGCTCGGCGAGCGCGGCCGACGGCTCGAACTCGCGGCGGTACAGCGCCAGCGCTTCGTGCAGGTAGTCCGGCGCGAAGTGCGACGCGAACGCGAACGGCAGCCCGAGCCGGGCCGCCAAGCGCGCGGAGAAGTCGCTCGACCCGAGCAGCCACACCGGCACGTCCAGCCCCTCGCCGGGGACCGCGTGGACCCCGTTCCCGGGGCCGCCGGGGCGGAAGTACCCGCGCAGCTCCTCCAGGTCCTGTGTGAAGTTGTCCGCGGGGCCGAAGTGGCGGCGCAGCGCCCGGGCGGTGCGGTGGTCCCCGCCGGGGGCGCGGCCGATGCCCAGATCGACGCGGCCGGGGAACAGCGCCGCGAGCGTGCCGAACTGCTCCGCGATGACGAGCGGCGGGTGGTTCGGCAGCATCACCCCGCCGGACCCGACCCGGATGCGCGCCGTGGCGGCGGCGACCTGCCCGATGACGACGGCGGTGGCGGCGCTGGCGACCCCGGGCAGCCCGTGGTGCTCGGCCAGCCAGTACCGGCGGTAGCCGAGCCGGTCCGCGTGCCGCGCGAGGTCGATGGTGTTGCGGAGCGACTCGCCGGCGGTGCCGCCCGCGCGCACCGGGGACAGGTCGAGAACGGAGAACGGGACCTGGGGCAGCGGTTTCATCGGGTGCCTCGCGAGCCGGGCGCCGGGCCGCACGCCGTACCAGAGATACCCGCGAACGGCCGCCATATTACGCGCCGGTGCCGCACGTGTTCAGTCGTTCCAGGTTCCCGGTTCCAAGTTGGGAACCGGCTCGGCAAAGGCTACGGGCATTCGTGTGCTTTGAGCTTCACGTGCGACGTGGAGCGTGCAACGTGAAACGAGTGGTGTCGGGTTAGTGTGCGGTCTTCGCGACCTCTTCGGCGAACTGCTCGGCCTCGGCGTAGGGCACGAACCGGACGTGGAACGCCTCGAGTGTCTCGCGGAACCGCTTCTCGATGTCCGGTTCCGCGCCGCTGTCGGCGGACATCACCACCAGCCGCCCCGGGTGGTCGTCGATCGGCTTTTGGTGGATCAACTGGCCGTTAAACCCGAGTTTCGGGAGCCGGTCCTCGGCCCTGTTTCGGTCCGCGAGCGATTCCGCCCGGACGTAATTGGTGACGCCGTTCTGGTACGCCAACGACACCTCGAACGGGCGCCGCACGCCCGGCACCTTCAGCGGCTTCGGGCGCCACACCTTCCGCTCGGCTTCCAGCCGGCCGAACACCTCGGCCACGCGCGACGGGAGGGAAACGTGTTGGGGCGCGACGCGCTCTTTGATATCGGGGTCGCCGACCAGTTCGGCGTACAGCTCGTCGAACTCGGCCCGCGGGTCGGTGACGACGGCGAGCTTCGGCGGGGTCAGTCGCACCGTGTCGGCGCGGGTGGCTACGAAGTGCTCAAACTGCCCTTCGGTTTCCAACTCGGAGCGGGCGAGTTCGAGCCGGTGCTTCAGCGCCTCGACGTTGAGTTCCACCCGGCGGAGTTGCGTTTTGGACGGCTTGAAGAACTGGCGCACCCGTTCGAGTGTGGGCGACGTGCGCACGAGGACGCGCGCGGCGGGCGGGGCCGACGGGACGAACAGCACGACGCCGGCGTTCGCGCCCTCGGCCCGGCCGCTGTCGGGGACGTACTGGATGATGCTGTAGAGCGTGCGAATGCGGTTCATGGGTGCCGTGGTCACGGGTTGGGAGTCGCCGCGACAGGGGAATCCGTGCGCCCGTCGAGAGGCCAGCCGTTGTGAATTCTAGTTGCCACGAACGCCGCCCGGCGAACGATCTGCTCGACCAGTGCGGCGCGGCCCGCGTCGGGCACGCCCCACGCGGGCGGTATCCGGTCCACGATACCCGCGACCGTTCCGCGGCGCAACGAGCTGAGGAACCCTTCGCACCACTCCCGCTCCTGGTACTCCAGCCCGTGGATCGAGACCAAGTGCCGTTGCGCCAGCGGAATACGCGGCCCGGTGAGGCTTTAGTGTGCGGGGCGGGCTGTCTGTGTGGAAGTGGTAGGGAGGGGAGTTACAGCGGGGCACAACTCGCAATGTACCTCGTGCCATCAGCCGATATGCTGGGCGTGACTGTCGAGAGCGGCTATCTGCCGAAATACACTCCCGCTCCCCGGGTTCGCGCTTACGCCCGGTTACCTTGGAGTGGTGCCAACGGATTCCAAGTGCGGACGTCCGCACCGTGCCCAATTCGCGTTGTCTGACCGCAGGCGCGTCGGTATCTGGTGGCTATTCCGCTCAGACGGTGCGATTATTAAGGGGTGGAGGTCGGCAGTTGCAGTGCGAGGACACAGAGCCATGAACGCGAGCGGGCAATATTCGAGGGCGCCGCTCATTGAGGCTGTACTCGACATCCAGGTGAGCTTGGCGCCAGACTTTCCGCTTGACAAGCTCCAGAATTGCCAAAAGCGAGTGAAGGCGGAATACCCTGGGCGTAAAGAAACCCGGCTTCACCACGGCCATTTCGAGTTCGCCAATCAGAAGTCGCTGACCAGCACGTCAACGCACCCGCTTGGGTACCAGTTCGTGTCCGCGGACAAGAAGCAGGTTTTCCAGGCCAAACTCGACGGTTTCGCGTTCAACCGCCTGCGTCCCTATAATGGCTGGGATGAGTTCTTCGCTGAGGCTCGGCGCCTGTGGGAAGAGTACCGGCGCGTAACGAAGCCGAGTCGGTACAACCGCGTGTCGTTGCGGTACATCAACCGCTTCGACTTCCCGCACGCGAACGTTAAGCTCGAAACGTATTTTAAGACGTTGCCGACGATTGCACCCGAGTTGCCGCAAGACTTGGGCGCCTACTTTTTTCAGGCAATTATTCCGCTTGAAGAAAATGGAACAACCGTTGCGATCACGCAGACAGCGGTCGAGCCTCCGGCCCAAGGGCAGGTCTCTGTCATCTTCGACCTCGATCTGTTTTGCACAGAAGGCATCGTGGGCGAGAATGACATTTGGCCAATTTTCGGTAAGCTTCAGAAGTGGAAGAATAAGGTTTTCGAGGCCTGTATTACCGAGGAAACGCGGAAGCTCATAAGCTAATGGCCACTCTTTCCTCTACCCACCGGCCGCACTTGATGAGCCTTCCGGGCGCTCAGAATGATGCCGCCGAACGGGCTTCGCAAGCGTCGTACCGTCGCTGGCGAACGGGACCGGTGAGCTTGGACGGCATGTTCCCGAGCAGCGAGCCTGCTGTGGTTGAGTTTACACCGAAGCCAATTGCTCACACGCCGGGCTTAATTGGCAGCTTACGAACATCCGTCGCAATGACGGTCGCAAGTCTAGCAATCGGTATTGGGCAATTCGTAGTCGGAGAGAACGCGCTCGCGGTGGGTTTTTTACTTCTGGCGGTAGTCGGAGTGATGACGACATCTTTTCTTCGCGGCGTTAGTAAGAGAAGATCAGCCTAAGCCCGTCCACGGCGTTATGATGTCGCCCAACTCTTCGTTCAGGCTATTGCTGGTCGTTCTCACAGTGTGCGTGGCCGTTGCAGCCGCTGTGAGCCTTCTGCCACCCGAGCAATTGGCATTTTTCGAGAGCATACCTGCAAAACGCTGGCTGACCGGTTTCTTGGCAATCAATCTAGCTGCCGCGGCATCAATCGTTTACTTTTATCTCGTTTTGCCTTCGCCACCCCGGTTCGCTTCCACAATGGCATTCCTGGGGATCGGAGTAATATCCGCCATGATTGCCGGGACCGCTCTGCGCCCGGACGAGTTCACGTTCGCTTTCAATCACGAGCGTGGCTTTCCTGAGCTAAAGGTGAAATTCGGTGGGCTGAACGGATGGAGCGTGCTCCTCGGCTTTGGATTGTTGCTCTTTATTTTCTTTATCGTTCGATTTTATCCTGAGGAATACTACCGGCACTACAGGAAGTCATCCGTCACGGATAAGTAAAAGCGAATGAAAGAATAAGTTTCTCTTACCCCCGCGGGGACCGACCCACGCCGTTCACCACCACCGCCGTTGCGAGCACCTGGAACAAGTTGCTCTTCTCGTCCACGATCGGGCCGCAGTTGCTCACCTCACACACGGCAACCTCGCTCACCCCTGCGAGTCGCTACCGGTTGAGCGGGATCGTCACGAGCCGGGGGGAACCCGGTGAGGTTCGCGGCCCGGTGTGCTTCTCGCCGTGGCTCCTCCCGTCCCCGAGCAGCATCACCGCGACCGGGTAGCCCCGCCCGTCCGCCCGTGTCCGCCGGCGGGTAGCGCGCCCATCACCGGCCCTCTTGCGTTGGAAGCGGCGTCAGTCGCACCGGGCTGCGTGCGGTGCCATCAGGTGAGTAGGGGGACGGTCCGCGCGGACACTGCGACCGCCCCCCCCCCCCCCCCCGCGGGCGATCCGGGCGCGTCCCGCGGGCACAGCGGTAACGGCCTTTTGCGGGCCGTTCGGGGGGCGGCACATTCGGGCCGCCGCCGCGGAGTCACCAAGTCGCGTCCGCGAAGTCGCCGCGGTCCGGGGTCATTGCGAACCACCACGCCGCAGCGGACACCCCTTCCGAGACGAACCGGACGCTCCCGTCCGCCAGCCCCCCGTGGATGCCGCCCGGGTGCTCTGCGCTGGCGTTCGTCATGCACACCGAAAGCTGTTTCGGCCAGCCGGAGCCGTTGACGGGGCGGATGTTCGTTTCGCAGTACGACTGGGTCGGCCGCACAACGAACTTGGCGGTCGAGTAGTCGACCGGCGTCTGCTGCTCGTTCACCGCCCCCGCGTCGTAGCCGAAGTGGCTCACGTCGACCATGTTGGCGAAGATCATATTTCCCGCCAGCGAGGCCAGGTACGGGCGCTGGTACAGCTCCCCCGGTATCGCCCGTGCGAGCTTTTCCGACGTGATGAGCGTGTTCGAGGTGCCGTCGGGAATCCCCGCCGGGTACCGGCGGTACGAGATCGACTTGGGGTTGTACAGCCAGGGCTCGTTGCCCGGGGCGCTGGCGACCAGGAAATTCGTGGCGTAGCTGCCGAACGTGTGCAGCCCCTCAACGCCCCCGCTCGGGACGGTCGAGTCGACCGGGCAGGTGTACGCCGGGAACGGTTTGTTCGCCATCCCGGACCGCCCCGGGATCGACGGGTAACCGACGGTCCCGGGTTGCGCCCACGCGCACCGCGACACGATGTTGTAGTAAATCGGCCTGCACAAGTGCTCGTCGTGGACGTTCTGCCCCTCCACGTACGGGAGCAGGTGAAAGAAGACGCTGCCGTGATCCCCGGGAACAGTCGGGTACCAGTGGTTGATCGGGATCTTCCCGTCGTTCGTGTCACAGCAGTTAATGAACGCCAGACCGATCTGCTTGAGGTTGTTCCGGCACTTCATTGCCGCGGCGGCCCCGCGGACTTTTTGGACGGCCGGTAGCAGCAGCCCAATCAGGACGGCGATGATAGCGATCACCACCAACAGTTCGATGAGCGTAAAACCGGGGCGACGCGGCGAAACCATCGGCACTTGACTCCCGAAAAGCCGGACCACTGTTCATGACGTAATATCGTCCCGTAAAGGTAACCGTCTTGTCGATCGGACGCAATGCGCTTCACGACTTCGCGCGGCGCGGCTCTGCTACCTGGCAAGCCCGTCGGTCACGCACCTTCAGCTCCCGATCGCGGTCGCTCTCCCTGAGCCCTCCGGATCTGCCACCCGCGTCGCGCCCTCCCTGGTACACGTGCCCGGTGGTCGTGCCGCTTTGTTGACGAGCCGTGAACGCCCGGACGCGGGGCACGAACGCGCGATGGAAAGGCCAAACAGTTTTGACAGGATGAACAGGATGAACAGGATTTGAAATCGCTCTGTCTTCATCCTGTCTATCCTGTCGATCCTGTCAAAAACGGCCTTCCGAAACGTCCGCCTCACCGACACTCTTCAACCGGACGTGACATCAACCGGATCGCGTGCGGTGCCATCAGGTGAGTAGGGGGACGGTCCGCGCGGGCACCGCGACCGAACTCCCTCCGGCGATCCGGGCGCGTCTCGCTCATGTCGGCTGTAACGGGGGTTACAGGGCACCAGAAGCTGGCGATGGGGCCACGACTGGACATCCGCGGGGCCTCGGACTGCCGATTCGCTACCCGCTCGCTGGGGAGCCGCTACCAGCGAATCGTGCCCGCAAAACCCGGAGAACGCCCCCGGTGAACGCGGAACGGCTCACGGGTTCGACGGGCGGATGTGTCGCAACGTGTTATCGGAGTGCTGGTTGCGGCCGAAACGTGTTGGGGTGTGGGTTTCCGCTGTCGGACGAGAACCAGGGCCGACAGCCCCACACGGGCCGGGAAAACTTCCGGAAGCGGCGTTTGAGGGGAATGCGATCGGGATGTGCGGGGTGTGCCGGGCTTACGACTGGAAGTCACACAGTGTGCGCAGCGGCTCTGATGGACCTGATGAACGAGGCCAGCTTCACCATGAATGTGCGAAACACAAACTGCCAGCGAGCGACCCGCCCGCAGAGGAATGAACGCGGGCCGGAGTCGAGGGTTCGCGTGCGGGAGGTGAAGCAGACCAACCGGGACGGGGGGTGCGGCATGACGGAACGGGGACGAAAAAAGCCGCCGCCCGTGCGGGCGGCGGCTCGTGTCGGGCACGGTGTGCTCAACGGGTTACTTCTTGGCGTCGGGCTTCGGGATGTCGGCCAGTTCGACCGGCACCGCGGCGTAGTGGCTGAACTCCATCGAGAAGCTCGCCTGGCCCTTGGTCGCCGAGCGGAGGTCGTTGGTGTACCCGAACAGGTTCGCCAGCGGCACCTTCGCCACCACCTGGGCGACGCCGCCGTCCTCACTCGTCTCCTCGATCACGCCGCGCTTCGAGCTGATGTTGCCGGAGATCTGGCCCTGGTAGTCCTTCGGGGACACCACCACGACCTTCATGATCGGCTCGCGCAGCTCGATGCCGCCCCGCTCCTGGGCCTCGCGGAAGGCTTCCAGGGCGCACAGGTAGAACGCGTCCTGCGAGGAGTCCACGTCGTGCATCTTCCCGAAGTGCAGGTCGAACTCCAGGTCCACGAACGGGAACGGGTACTTGTACCCCTTCTTCGCGCCTTCCCGGAGCCCCTCCTCCACGCTCGGGATGTACTGCTTGTCGATGGCCCCTTGCGTGATGCTGTTCTTGAAGTACACGCTGTTCGGGTCCGGCTTGACCTTCGGGTCGCCCAGCTCCTCGATCTCCTTGACCTTCTCCTCGATCTGCTCGGGGGTGAGCGGGCTGTACTTCACCGAGATCACGGCGAACTTACCGCGACCGCCCGTTTGCTTCTGGAACTTGTACTCGAAGTCCACCTGCCGGGCGAGGCACTGGCGGTACGCCACCCGCGGCTTGCCCAGCGTGATGAGCTTGGTGTCCTCCTGGGGCACGCCCACCGCGCGCTTCAGCTTCTCGATGGAGATTTCCAGGTGCAGCTCGCCCATCCCGCTGATGATGGTGTCCTTGGTCTCCTCGTCCGTGTGCGTCTTCAAAGTGGGGTCGTCCCGCACGAGGCGGTTCAGCGCCTCGCCCACCTTGCCGCTGTCCAGCGTCTTGCTGAACGAGAGCGCCTGCGACACCACCGGCTTCGGGAACTGGATGGCTTCCAGGGCGATCGGCTGGTCCGGGTCGCACAGGGTGTTACCCGTGTACGTCTCGGACAGGCCCATCGCGGCGACGATGTCGCCCGGGTTGGCCTTCTCCAGCGCGACCCGCTTGTCGCCCATCATGCGGTAGAACCGCGCGATGCGCTCCTTGCGGCCGTTGGTGGTGTTCGTGTACGTCTCGCCGGGCTTCATCTCGCCCGAGTACACGCGGATGTACACGAGGTCGCCGTTCACCTCGGCGACCGTCTTGAACGCCAGCGCGCTCATCGGCTCGGCGGCGTCCGGCTTCCGCTTGAGCGCCTCCTTGGTCTTCGGGTGCAGCCCGTCCACCGGCGGCCGGTCGAGCGGCGACGGCAGGCAGTCCACCACGAGGTCCAGCAGGTGCTGCACGCCGTGGAACATCTTCGAGCTGCCGCAGTGGACCGGCGTGAAGATGTTCTCCAGCGTCCCCTTGCGGAGCGCGGCCCGGATCATCGGGATCGGGACTTCCTTCTCTTCGAGGATCAGCTCGGTGATCTCGTCGGACGCGGCGGACACGCCGTCGAGCATCTGCACCCGGCGCTTCTTGGCCTCCTCGAGGTACTTCTCGGGCACGTCGGTGGTGAAGAACTTCCGGTGCGTCTTGTCGTTCAGGTCGCGGGTGATGAGCTTCATCTCGATCAGGTCGATGATGCCCTCCAGCGCGCTGTCCTGGCCGGCCGGGATGGTGACCACCACCGGGTTGGCGCGGAGCTTGGTCTTCATCTGCTCGACGCAGCCCCAGAAGTTGGCGCCCATGCGGTCCAACTTGTTGACGTACGCGAGCCGCGGGACCTTGTACTTGGTCGCCTGGCGCCACACCGTCTCCGACTGCACCTCGACGCCGCCCTTGGCGCAGAACACGCCGACGGCGCCGTCGAGCACGCGCAGCGACCGCTCCACCTCGGCCGTGAAGTCCACGTGGCCGGGGGTGTCGATGATGTTGATGGCGATCGGCTCGTTCTTGCGGTCGGCCCAGTCGATGGACACGGCCGCCGAGTTGATCGTGATCCCCTTCTGGCGCTCGAGCGGGTCGAAGTCGGTGGTGGTGTCCCCGTCGTCGACGTCGCCGACCTTGTGCTTGGTGCCGCTGTAGTACAGGATCCGCTCCGTAGTGGTGGTTTTACCAGCGTCCACGTGAGCCATGATCCCGATGTTGCGTACTTTGTCGAGCATCGTCGTGCGGCCGGGGTGTTTGTCCGGCTCCTTCCAAAAGGGTGCGAACCGCTCGGAGTGAGGGGTTCAAGCGAACCGCGCGGCCGGTCGCCGCGTAGCCCCGCTCCGAGGTTAGACGCGGTCGACCGGGAACGGGTTCAGCGATTGTCGCCGTTTCCGGTGCCCGGGGGGCGTGACCGGCGCGTCGCGCCGAGAGCAATATTGTATCGTATCGCAGAACAAACGCGCGTCCAGTCCGGCCCTTATGAAGGGTGGGTGAAACCTCCGGACTACCTCGTCCGGTGCCGCCGCGCTGGTACTTCGGGCGGCGGTGCACTACCGCGGCGGCTGGGGCGCGCGGCCCTTCTGGAGTCCCGCACGCCACGGCTCGCAAATGGGGCCGTGGTCCCGGCCGGTCGGTCGGGCGCCCGCGGCCCGGAGGGTCAGGGCCGGCGCGGGGGGCGCGGCCGGGGCGATCCATTCGCTGCGACCGTTCACACGCCGGCGCGTGGGGCGTCGTGGCCCGCGGTGCCACGCGGGCACACCGCGGCTGCGCCGTGCGGTTCACACTCACAATCCAGTCGAAACATCTCCGGCGCCATGCACCCCGACCCGGCCGACCGATTCAACCCGTTTGCGCTGTTGGAATTGGAACGCGGCGCGGCGCGAACCCGTTGCCCCGCCTCAGCCCCTCAGCCGCTTCGGGCTCGAGGGCCGGAGTGCGACCGGATTAACGATCGTGAGCAAATTTGCCAGAGTCGCACACGAAAATACGGATGCGTCAGCGCGACCCGGGCGAACGGATTCACGATCCGGCCTGTGATCGTCCCGAAAGCGGCCACTCCATGCATATCTAATAGACCATATCAACTACCACATGCGAGCCCATTTTATCTCGTGCCGGAGCGGGCAACTTTCATTTGTTAGCGCCGATGCTTGGTGTTAGCGGCGTTGACAGTGCGCCCGTTCTTTTTCATCGCGGGCGCGGACTTTTACCTCCACAGTGAAGAATGCACACCAACGAGACTGACGGCCCGCCGTCTCTCCCGTCCGGCAGCGGCCAGTTCCTGACGTTCCGGCTGCGGGACGAGGAGTACGGGGTGGACCTGCTGCGGGTGCAGGAGATCAAGGGGTACTCGAAGGTGACGGCGCTCCCGAACACCCCGCCCGAGGTGCGCGGGGTGCTGAACATGCGCGGGGCGGTGATCCCGATCGTGGACCTGCGGGCCCGGTTCGGGCTGGCCCTGACCGAGTACACCCCGTTCACCGTGATCATCGTGGTGACCGTGGGCGACAAGACCGTCGGGCTGCTGGTGGACGCGGTCAGTGACGTGCTCAACGTGGGGGCGGACGAGACGGTGCCGCCCCCGGACCTGGGCGCCCACGCGGACGCCGCGCTGCTCACCGGGATCGCCCGGGACGGGCACCGGCTCGTGTCCCTCATCAACATCGACCGGCTGGTGGGGGTCACCACCGCCGAGCCCGCGCTGCCGGCCTGACCGTGCCGCCCGGCGGGGCGCGGAAGGGGGCCGCCGCCGGGCGCCGCGTCAAAACGTTTGGACGAACTGAAAGACGGCCCGCCGGTCGAACGGCCGGGAGGGCGTCACCGGGAGTTCGTAGCCGAACAGGAAGAAGAACCCGCGGCCGATGTGGGACCGGATGCCCGGCGTCAGCGTCACGAGCGTCCGGCCCGAGTCGTCCAACCGGGTCCGCGTGATCGCAGAGAGGAAGTACGTGAACGAGCCGAACGGAACCGCCTCCTTTGGCGTGATCGTCTGCCCGACGGCCAGGTTGGTGAACAGCACCTCGTCGGGCGCGGCGCTCCGGCCGAGTTCGATGTCGATGCCCGCACCGCCGCGGACCGACCACCCGCCGCCGACCGCCGTCCAGAACGCGAACAGCGGGGCGATTCGGGTCTGGTTCTCGCCGTTCCGGTCGTCGCCGATCGGGACGCGGATCGACGCCCCGGCGGAGAGCGACAGGTTCTTCGTCTCGTGGATCATCACCCGGGGGGTGACGACCAGGTCGGCCAGCCCGGACCCGGTGCGCCGCACGGCCGGCGAATCGACGAGGCCCAGCCCGTCGATCCCGATGAACAGGCGCCGGCTGAGGGGGGTGACGAACTGGAACGTGCCGAACTGGCTGCCGTCCTCGTTGCGCCCGTACGTTCGCCCGTACAGAACGTTGGCCGAGCGCGGGAAGAAGCCGTCGAGGGTGTTCAACCAGCCGTCGCGCGGGGCACCACCGGTTCCCACCGGGTGCGGGATCCACGGCTCGCGCCACCCCTCGGTCAAGAACGTGTGGTGCGTGAGCGGCGCCCACTCCCGCGTGTCCCCGGGCATACCGACGATCGACCACCGCGCCACGTCGCGAAGGCGGAGCGGGGACGACGGTTCGCCGACGGCTTCGAGCGCTTCAACGGCTTGTGGGGCGCTCATGTCGGGGGCGCTCATGTCGTTGGACTGAGCGAACAGCGCCGGCGACAGGCAAGAGAGGGGAAATGTGGCGGCCAGAGTTAGGAGCATGTGAAACGAGCCCGATCCGATCCGTCGTGGACACATGTAAATCTCGCTCGCGCTGCGCGTGTGTCGGGAGAAATCAGGACAGTGACAGTGATCGGTCTGAATAGCGGCAAAGGTCAGTGATTCGCGCGGCAGAAATAGGACGCTTGCGAACAATAGCGAATTTGTAACGCCTGGGAACCAGGCAAACCGGGGGCAATATGAATTGGCTCGCGAACTTGTCGGTCGCTTGGAAATTGGCAGTGGGGTTCGGTGCGGTGATCGTGACCACCGGCGCGGTGTCGGCGTTCGCGTACCGCGGGGTTTTGGCGGACCAGCGGGCCGGGGAGATGGTGCGGCACACCAACGAGGTCATCAGCAACGCGGCCGACGCCCAGAGCGCCTTGGTGAACATGGAAACCGGGTACCGCGGGTTCCTCGTCACCGGCCGCGACGAGTTCCTTGAGCCGTACAACGCCGGCAAGACCGACTACACGCAGCGGCTGCGGGAGCTGCTGCGGCTGACGGCCGACAACCCGGCCCAGTGCGACCGGTGGCGGGAGATCGAGCAGCAGGCGGCCGGGTGGCAGCGTGAGGTGACCGAAGTCGGCATCCGGCTGAAGCGCAAGAGCGGCGAGGGCGGGGACAACACCGAGGTGCTGCGGCTGGAGACGAGCGGCCTGGGCAAAAAGCGGTTCGACACGATCCGTCAGGTGTTTGCGACGGCGATCCAGATCGAGCGCGACCTGATGGACAAGCGGGTCGCCGAGGCGCGCCACGCGCGCTCGGACCTCCTGGACGTGCTGATCTGGGGCTCCCTCGCCGCGGCCGCGGCGGCCGTCGGCATCGCGACCCTTCTCAGCCAGGTGATCACGCGACCGCTCAAGCGGTGCGTCGAAGTGCTGGAATGCACCGCGAAAGGGGACTTGTCGCAGCGCGCGGAGGTACACACGCACGACGAACTGGGCCGGCTGGCCCGGGCACTGAACACGGCCACGGAATCGATCCGGGCGGCCAAGGAGGCGGAGCGTACGGCGGCGGTGCGGGACCGCGAGCGTGCCGATCGGGAGGCCGCGGCCGAGCGCGAGCGGCAGGAGCGCGAGGCCGCGGTGGAGCGCGAGCGGCAGGAGCGCGAGGCCGCCGCGGCCGCCGAGTTGCGGCGCAAGGCGAGCACCATTCAGGACACCATCCGGGCGCTGGCGGCGGGCGACTTCACCGCCACCGTGCCGGACCTGGGGACCGACGACATGGGCCAGATGGGGCGCTCCCTGAACGAGGCGGTGCTCAGCGTGCGGACCGCCATGGAAGGGGTGCGCGAGGTGTCCGAGCAACTGGCCGACGCGAGCGGCCAACTGTCCAGCGCCAGTGAGGAGATCTCGTCCGGGGCCCAGGAGCAGGCCAGCAGCCTGGAGGAGACGGCCAGCTCGCTGCAGGAGATCACCGCCACGGTCAAGCAGAGCGCGGACAACGCTCAGCAGGCCCGGCAGTTGGCCAGCGGGTCCAAGGAGGTGGCCGAGCGGGGCGGCGCCGTGGTGAGCGGCGCCGTCGACGCCATGAGCGAGATCAACGCATCCAGCAAGAAGATCGCCGACATCATCACCACCATTGATGAGATCGCGTTCCAGACCAACCTGCTGGCCCTCAACGCCGCCGTCGAGGCCGCACGCGCCGGCGAGCAGGGCCGCGGGTTCGCCGTCGTCGCCACCGAGGTCCGCAACCTGGCCCAGCGGTCCGCCACCGCCGCCAAGGAGATCAAGGGGCTGATCCAGGACTCCGTCAAGAAGGTCGAGGCCGGCACCGAACTGGTCAACAAGTCCGGAGACACCCTGGCCGAGATCGTCACCAGCGTCAAGCGGGTCACCGACATCGTCACCGAGATGGCCGCCGCCAGCCGCGAGCAGTCCACCGGCATCGAGCAGGTCAACAAGGCCGTCTCCCAGATGGACACCGTCACCCAGCGGAACGCCTCCCAGACCGAAGAAATGAGCGCCACCGCACAGACCCTGACCGACCAGGCCGGCCAGCTCCGCGACCTGGTCGGCCGGTTCAAGCTGGGCAGTGACGGGCACGCCCCGGCGGCCCGGCCGGCGAAGCGGTCGGCGCCGAAGCCCCGGCCGGCGGTAGCCAAGGCGCTCAAGCGGAGCGCCACCGGCAGCGGCGGCGGGCACGAGCTCGACGCCATGGGCGGCGACGGGTTCAGCGACTTCTGACACCACGTCCGGTTAAGGATCAACCGCTCGGCAGGGCGTCAGTTGCGCCTGCCGGGCGTCTCGTCGCGCACACCCTAACTGATCGGAGACACGACCCATGATCGACTCAATGCTTGCGGCTCTGTCGAAGATGCGCCTGGGGCCGCGCCTGGTGGGCGGCTTCCTCATCATCGCCGGGGCGTGCGCGTTCCTCGCGTACCAGTCGATGGACGCGCTCGGTGGGCTCCGCGAGTGCCAGGTGAACGCCAACACCAACCTGGTCCCCTCGGCCCTAACCCTGGGCAAAATGAGCACCAGCATCGTGACGGTCCAGCGCTCCGAGCGCACCGGGATCATCTTCGGCAAGCGTGGCGACGAGGCGAACCTGAGAACGGCCAAGGCGTCATGCGAGCAGGGGCGGCGGGTGGCCGACGACGAAGCCAAGGCGTACACGTCCATGCCGATGTCGGACAAGGAAGCGGTCCAGTGGAAGGCGTTCGAGACCAAGTACGTTGAGTGGAAGCGGCTCAGCGACGAGATCCTGGCGCAGATCGACCGCCGCGAGTTCGATAAGGCCGAGGAGGCCCTGTCCCGCGAAACCCCGGTCATGCGCGAGATGAACGCCGCACTGATGGCCCTGCTGGACGGGCAGCAGGCGATCAGCAAGGAGGAAAACGCCAAGGCCAACGAGGTGTTCGACCACGGCCGGCGGACCCTGTGGGCGGTGAGCATCGGGGCGGTGCTCGCCGCGGTCGGGCTGGGGTTGCTGCTGACCGCGTCGGTCATGCGCCCGCTGACCGCGACCATCTCCGTGCTCGAGGGCGTGACGAAGGGGGATCTGAGCCGCAAGGTGGAGGTGAAGTCGGAGGACGAGATGGCACAACTGGGGACCGCGCTGAACGTGGCCATCGCCGGCCTGGCCGCAGCCAAGGAGGCCGAGCGGGCGGCGGCCGCGCGGGACAAGGAGCGTGCCGATCGGGAGGCCGCGGCCGAGCGGGAGCGGATGGAGCGGGAGGCCGCGGTGGAGCGCGAGCGGCAGGAGCGCGAGGCCGCGATGGCGGCCGAGGTGCGGCGCAAGGCGAGCACCATTCAGGACACCATCCGGGCGCTGGCGGCGGGCGACTTCACCGCCACCGTGCCGGACCTGGGGACCGACGACATGGGCCAGATGGCCCGCTCCCTGAACGAGGCGGTACTCAGCGTGCGGACGGCCATGGAAGGTGTGCGCGAGGTGTCCGAGCAGTTGGCCGACGCGAGCGGCCAGTTGTCCAGCGCCAGCGACGAGATCTCGTCCGGGGCCCAGGAGCAGGCCAGCAGCCTGGAGGAGACGGCCAGCTCGCTGCAAGAGATCACCGCCACGGTCAAGCAGAGCGCGGACAACGCCCAGCAGGCCCGGCAGTTGGCCAGCGGGTCCAAGGAGGTGGCCGAGCGGGGCGGCGCCGTGGTGAGCGGCGCCGTCGAGGCCATGAGCGAGATCAACGCGTCCAGCAAGAAGATCGCGGACATCATCACGACGATCGATGAGATCGCGTTCCAAACCAACCTGCTGGCCCTCAACGCCGCCGTCGAGGCCGCACGCGCCGGCGAGCAGGGCCGCGGGTTTGCCGTCGTCGCCACCGAGGTCCGCAACCTGGCCCAGCGGTCCGCCACCGCCGCCAAGGAGATCAAGGGGCTGATCAACGACAGCGTGAAGAAGGTGGAGGCGGGCACCGAGCTGGTGAACAAGTCCGGCGACACCCTCGCCGAGATCGTGACCAGCGTGAAGCGGGTCACCGACATCGTGACCGAGATGGCCGCCGCCAGCCGCGAGCAGTCCAGCGGCATCGAGCAGGTCAACAAGGCCGTCTCCCAGATGGACACCGTCACCCAGCGGAACGCCTCCCAGACCGAAGAAATGAGCGCCACCGCACAGGCCCTCACCGACCAGGCCGGCCAGCTCCGCGACCTGGTCGGCCGATTCAAGTTGGGGCACGGGAGCGCGGCCCCGGCGGCCCGGCCGGCGAAGCGGGCGGCCGGGCCGAAGCCCCGGCCGGCGGTGGCCAAGGCGCTCAAGCGGAGCACCACCGGCAGCGGCGGCGGGCACGAGCTCGACGCCATGGGCGGCGACGGGTTCAGCGACTTCTGACACCCGGTCGCACGACGCCCGACGAACCGTCGCCGCGCCGCTCAGAGGGAACCCTCTTGCCTTTCACAGGCCCCGGTGGCGGTACAGAGAGCCACCGGGCCGGCTCGTTTCGAGTGCGGGCAACAGCCGCACGGCCACGACAGGGGAAACGTCAGGAAAATCCTTACAATCAATTCACGATATATATATCAGGAAAATCTGCCCCCGCGGGCGCAGGTCGCGCCCGCGGTTTTCCCATCTGGTCGCGCGCCCGAGACGGCGGCCGGACTTGCAGAGGAGGGTGGCGCATGAAATGGTTCCTGGACCGCTCGGTCGCGACCAAACTCCTCCTCGGCTTCGCCGCGGTGTGCGCGGCCGCGGTGGCGAGCGGCGCCTTCGGGTCCGACGGCCTCTCCCAGTCGCGCGAGCGCATGGGGATTTTGTACGCCGACTACACCGTGGCCGGGACCGACCTGGCCAAATCGTCCGTCAACCTGGCCCGCTACCGGAACGGGCTGGCGCGGGCCACGGCCGCGAAAGACCGGCACACGGCCGAGCGGCTCATTGAGGACCAGCGCCCGCACCGCCAGCAGATCACCGACGGGCTGAGCGCGTACGCCGGGACCGTGCTGCGCACCTCGCGGAGCGGCCGGGACGAGCGCGCGGACCTGGACAAGGTGCGGGCCGCGACGGACGCCTACTTCGCCGCCGCGGACCGCATGGAGGGGGCGGTTCGCGACTACTGGGCGGCCGGCGACAAGGACCGCACGCGCCGGGCCGGCGCGGTCGCCGAGGCGGTCGCCGAGGGAGACCGGAAGTTCGACGCCGCCGCGGCGGCCCTGGACGAGCTGGTGAAAACCGTCGCCGAGGTCGCCAAGGACATCAACGAGGACGGCAACGCGGTCGTGGACAAGGTCCAGTCGGCGCTCCGGGCCTGTACCCTGGTCGCTACCGCTTTGAGCATCGCGATCGGGCTGCTGGCGGCGCGATCGATCGCCCGCCCGCTCTCCGACTGCGTCACGGTGCTCGAGGCCGCGAGCCGGGGGGACCTGTCGCGGCAGGCCGCCGCCGGCAACCGGGACGAGGTCGGGCGCCTGGCCGCCGCGCTCAACACGACCATCGACGCCCTGCGAGCCGCCAAGGAGGCGGACCGGGGCCGCGCCGAGGCCGAGACGCAGCGCCTCCAGCGTGAGGCCGCCGCCGAGCGGGAGCGGTTGGAGCGGGAACAAGCCGCGGCTGCCGCGCGGCTGGAGCACGAGCGGGCCGCCGCGGCCGAGTTGCGGCACAAGGTACAGGCCATCCAGGGGACCATCCGGGCGCTGGCGGCGGGCGACTTCACCGCCTCGGTGCCGGACCTGGGGACCGACGACATGGGCCAGATGGCCCGCTCCCTGAACGAAGCGGTACTGAACGTGCGGACCGCTTTGGAAGGGGTGCGTGAGGTGTCCGAGCAACTGGCCGACGCGTCCGGCCAGCTGTCCAGCGCCAGCGACGAGATCTCGTCCGGAGCCCAGGAGCAGGCCAGCAGCCTGGAGGAGACGGCGTCCACCCTGCAGGAGATCACGTCCACGGTGCGGCAGAGCGCCGACAGCGCCCAGCAGGCGCGGCAGCTCGCCAGCGGGTCCAAGGAGGTCGCCGAAAAGGGCGGGAGCGTGGTGAGTTCCGCGGTCGGCGCGATGAGCGAGATCAACGCATCCAGCAAGAAGATCGCCGACATCATCACCACCATTGATGAGATCGCGTTCCAGACCAACCTGCTGGCCCTCAACGCCGCCGTCGAGGCCGCACGCGCCGGCGAGCAGGGCCGCGGGTTCGCCGTCGTCGCCACCGAGGTCCGCAACCTGGCCCAGCGGTCCGCCACCGCCGCCAAGGAGATCAAGGGGCTGATCCAGGACTCCGTCAAGAAGGTCGAGGCCGGCACCGAGCTGGTCAACAAGTCCGGAGACACCCTCGCCGAGATCGTCACCAGCGTCAAGCGGGTCACCGACATCGTCACCGAGATGGCCGCCGCCAGCCGCGAGCAGTCCACCGGCATCGAGCAGGTCAACAAGGCCGTCTCCCAGATGGACACCGTCACCCAGCGGAACGCCTCCCAGACCGAAGAAATGAGCGCCACCGCACAGACCCTGACCGACCAGGCCGGACAGCTCCGCGACCTGGTCGGCCGGTTCAAGCTGGGCAGTGACGGGCACGCCCCGGCGGCCCGGCCGGCGAAGCGGGCCGCGCCGAAGCCCCGGCCGGCGGTGGCCAAGGCGCTCAAGCGGAGCGGCAGCGGCGGCGGCGGCGGGCACGAACTGGACGCCATGGGCGGCGACGGGTTCAGCGACTTCTGACACCACGTCCGGTTACTCCTTAATTGTTCGGCAGGCTTCGGTTGCGCCCGGCGCTCCCAAGCACCGGTGCCCCTTCAACCCGGACGCGGCCCGGTCCGCGCCGGCGGTTCTGTTCGAATCCTGTTCAGAACTGGGCAAATTTCGGCACCGCCGCGTCGATGCTTGAAATTACCAGCACCGTTCCTGCGCACACGTCCTCTTCGTTTCGGGCGCAGGCACACAGAACCGTAGTGTGAGAATGGATACGAACGAGCCCAACGGCCCGCCGGCCCTCTCCACCGGCAGCGGCCAGTTCCTGACGTTCCGGCTGCGGGACGAGGAGTTCGGGGTGGACCTGCTCCGGGTCCAAGAAATTCGCGGGTACTCGAAGGTGACGGCGCTCCCGAACACCCCGCCCGAGGTGCGCGGGGTGCTGAACCTGCGCGGGGCGGTGATCCCGATCCTGGACCTGCGCGTCCGGTTCGGCCTGCCCCCCACCGAGTACACCCCGTTCACCGTGATCGTCGTGGTGACCGTGGCCGACAAGGCCGTCGGGCTCATCGTGGACGCGGTGTCGGACGTGCTCAACGTGGGGGCCAAAGACGTGGTCCCCACGCCCGACCTGGGCACCCGGGCCGAGACCGCCCTGCTCACCGGGATCGCCCGGGACGGGCCGCGGCTCGTGTCCCTCATCAACATCGACCGGCTCGTCGGGGCGGCCGCCCCGGAGCCCGCGCACGCGTTTTGATGACAGCCAACCCCTTCCGTCCGGCGCGCGAATGGACGCGCCGGCCCTCACTCGTGCTTGCACAGTTAGAGAGACGTGACCCATGGTCGACTCGATGCTCCCGGTTCTGTGGAAGGTGCGCCTCGGGCCGCGCCTGGTGTGCGGGTTCCTGCTCGTGGCCGGGGCGTGCGCGATCCTCGCGTACCAGTCGATGGACGCGCTCGGCGCGCTCCGCGAGTGCCAGACCAACGCCAACTCCAACCTGGTGCCGTCCGCCCTTGCGCTGGGCAAGGTGCGGAGCGGGGCGCTGACCGTTCAGCGGCTCGAGCGCAGCGCGGTCATCTTCGGCCGCCGCGGCGACGAGCGGATCACCGGGCCGATCCGCGGGGCGCACGAAGAGGCCAAGAGGAGCATCGACGAGGGCATCAAAGCTTACGCCGCGCTGCCGATGACGGACAAGGAGGCCGCCATGTGGAAGGCGTTCGAGGCCAAGTTCGCGGAGTGGAAGCGGCACAGCGAGGAGATCTGGGGCCACATCGACCGGCGCGAGTTCGAGAAGGCCGAGGACGCGATGGCCCGCGAGACCGCGCCGATGCTCGAACTGACCGCGGCCCTGACGGGCGTCCTCGACACCCAGCTCGCGATCAGCAAGGACGAGGAGGCCAAAGCCACCAAGGTGTTCGAGCAGGGGCGGCGGACCATGTGGGCGGTGAGCATCGGGGCGGTGCTGGCCGCGGCCGGGCTGGGGCTCTTGCTGACCGCGTCGGTGGTCCGCCCGCTCACCGAAACCGTGTCCATACTCGAGGGCGTGTCGAAGGGGGACCTGAGCCGCAAGATGGCGATCCAGTCGGCCGACGAGATGGCCCAACTGGGGAACGCGCTGAACGTGGCCATCGACGGGCTGATCGTCACCCGGGAGGCCGAGCGGGTCCAGGCCGAGCGGGAGAAGGAGCGGATCGCCCAGGAGGCGCGGGCCGTCACCGAGCGGGCCGAGAAGGAGGCCGCCGCGGTCGCCGATCGGGCCGAGAAGGCGGCCGCCGCGGTCGCCGAGCTGCAGCGCAAGATGGACGCCATCCAGCTCTGCGTGGACGCGCTGGCGGCGGGCGACTTCACGGTGGACATCCCGGACCTGGGCAACGACAACGTGGGCCGGATGGCGCACTCGCTCAACGCGGCGGTGCTGAACGTGCGCACCGCTTTGGAAGGGGTGCGGGACGTGTCCGAGCAACTGGCCGACGCGAGCGGCCAACTGTCCAGCGCCAGCGAGGAGATCTCGTCCGGGGCCCAGGAGCAGGCCAGCAGCCTGGAGGAAACAGCCAGCGCGCTCCAGGAGATCACCGCCACGGTGAAGCAGAGCGCCGACAACGCCCAGCAGGCGCGTCAGCTCGCCAGCGGGTCCAAGGAGGTGGCCGAGCGGGGCGGCACCGTGGTGAGCGGCGCCGTCGGCGCCATGGGCGAGATCAACGCGTCCAGCAAGAAGATCGCCGAGATCATCACCACCATTGATGAGATCGCGTTCCAGACCAACCTGCTCGCCCTCAACGCGGCGGTGGAAGCGGCCCGAGCCGGGGAGCAGGGGCGCGGGTTCGCCGTGGTGGCGTCGGAGGTGCGGAACCTGGCCCAGCGCTCGGCCACCGCCGCCAAGGAGATCAAGGGGCTGATCCAGGACAGCGTCAAGAAGGTGGACGCCGGCACCGAGCTGGTCAACAAGTCCGGCGACACCCTGGCCGAGATCGTCACCAGCGTCAAGCGGGTCACCGACATCGTCACCGAGATGGCCGCCGCCAGCCGCGAGCAGTCCAGCGGCATCGAGCAGGTCAACAAGGCCGTCTCCCAGATGGACACCGTCACCCAGCGGAACGCCTCCCAGACCGAAGAAATGAGCGCCACCGCACAGGCCCTCACCGACCAGGCCGGCCAGCTCCGCGACCTGGTCGGCCGGTTCAAGTTGGGGCACGGGAGCGCGGCCCCGGCGGCGCGGCCGGCGAAGCGGTCGGCGCCGAAGCCCCGGCCGGCGGTGGCCAAGGCGCTCAAGCGGCACAGCAGCAACGGCAACGGCAACGGCAACGGCAGCAGCAACGGGCACGGCGGTGGTCACGAGCTGGATTCCATGGGCAGTGACGGGTTCAGCGACTTCTAACGTCCGGTCACGCGGCGTTCGCGCTCGCCGACCGCCGGTCGGCGAACCGGCCCCAGGAGGCGCGCTCAGTCGGCGCCGCCCCGCGCGTCCAGTTCCGTGAGCAGTTTGAGCAGCCCGCGGCTGAGCGGCGCGAGCGGCCGGCCGGGCGCGTAGCTGAGCGCCGGCGGCTTCGGGTCGCCGATCTCCTCGCCGGTGCGGGTGCTCCAGCGCCGCTTCACCCGCGGGGGCGGCGCGTCGTCGTACTCTTCGAGCGACGCCGGGTCGGTCACCTCGTCGAACCCGTCGGCCGAGACCGGCAGCGGCTCCACCCGCACGGTCGCGCAACTGCTGGTGCGGTACAGCCCGCCGTTGCGCAGCCGCTCGGCCTCGCGCCGGCACTCGGACCGCAGCCACCGGCTGGCGAACCCGCGGAACGCGCCGCCCAGGTCCCCGCCGGGCGGCAGCCGGCTCTCGTCGAACCGGGCGACGAGCTGGGTCAGGGTGACCAGCGCGCACCCCTCGATCTCCTTCTCCTCTTCGCTGCCGGCGTGGAACCCGCAGTCGGCACGCACCCCCCGGGCGATGGCCCGCGCCCAGACGAGGTGGTCCGCGGGGTCGAGCCGCAGCTCGCGGCCCTTCGGGAGCGGGGCAAAGTGGCTCGGCTGTTGCGGCCGGGTGAGGACAGCAGGCATCGCGAACTCCAGTGAACATAGGTACACATCGGAAGTGTACCGCACCGCGCCCCGGGTGCCACGCCGGTAGCGCCCGCCGGACCGGGTTTTGTGCGCGGTTGCGTGTGCAACTGCGGGAGTTGCGGGAACGCGCGGATTTGCCCGTTCGGTGCCGGCCCGTCCCCCCGCCAAGTGCTGAGGCGGGCTCGATTCCCATTCGCTCCTGTTGAAATCATGCCGCGTCTCGTGGTTCTCGGTTCGATCGCGGGGGCCGGACCCGTTCGGCACACCCCGCACATTCCGATCGCATTCCCCTCAAAACGCGCTTCCGGCAGTTTTCCCGGCCCGCGTGGGGCCGTCGGCCCCGGTTCGCGTCCCATCGCGGAACCCCACACCCCGACGCACCATCGCCATAACTAGCTATCCCATTAACACGTTGCAGCCATCCGCCCGTCGAAGCCGGGAACCCGATCCGCGTTCACCGGGAGCGTTCTCCGGGTTTTGCGGGCACGATTCGCTGGTGGCGATGCCCAGCGGGTGGGTAGCGAATCGGCAGTCCGAGGCCCCGCGAATGTCCAGTCGTGGCCCCGTCGCGTATTTCGGGTGCTTTGTAACCCCCGTTACAGCCCACATGAGCGAGACGCGCCCGGATCGCCCGCGGGAGTTCGGTCGCGGTGCGCGCGCACCGTCCTCCTACTCACCTGATGACACCGCACACGCCGCGGCTCGGTGGACGCGGCGGCCGCCGGAAGAGGGTCGGTGATGGGACGCGCCGTAACGGGAGAACACCCCGCACGATCCCGGCGTAATCGGGGCCGATCAGGTCTGGAGTTTGGTGCGGGGCGATGTTTCGGATGCGGCCCGCCCGCACCGCCCGACCGTTCCGGCTGGGTAATTTTGACCGGACGGAACGGATTGAATTGACTCCGGCGGGACAACCGACTATCCTCTACTGCCTGCGAGAATGTTTTCCGCTGCCACAGCGTTCTCGCCGCATTGCCCGCCTTCAATCAATCGCTGCCCGCCCCCAGGCCCCGCCCTGCGCCAGCCGTATTGTCTAAACCGCACGAATTCAGCCCACAAAATAACCCACCCAGTCCCGACGGGAGTTACCGCCGATGAATCTGCTGTCGCGTTGCATCGGGTCGCATTCCATGCGGGTGGAACCCCCCGCGGGTTCCCCCCGGTCCCCCCTCCTGTTTAACCGCCGGAACTTCTTGCACGTGGGGGCCATCGGCGCCCTCGGCCTCACGCTGGACCAGTACCTGCGGCTCCAGGCCGCCGAGCCGGCCGCCAACAAGAAGAAGCCCAAGGCCGAGGCGTGCATCCACATCTTCCTGCCGGGCGGCATGGCCCACCAGGAGAGCTGGGACCCGAAGCCGTTCGCCCCGGTCGAGTACCGCGGCGAGATGGGCACGGTGAGGACCAAGATCGAGGGCGAGGTGTTCAACGAGTGCCTCGCCAAGACGGCGGCGGTCGCGGACCAGATCGCCGTGTGCCGGGCGATGACCCACGGCGAGGCGGCCCACGAGCGGGGCACGCACAACATGTTCACCGGCTACCGCCCCAGCCCGGCCCTCAAGTTCCCCAGCATGGGGAGCGTGGTGAGCCACGAGCTGGGCGTCCGCAACAACCTGCCGCCCTACGTCGCGGTGCCGAGCATGCCGGCCCAGGAGGCGGGCAGCGGCTACCTGTCCTCGTCGTTCGCCCCGTTCAGCCTGGGCAGCGACCCGGCCAACGGCGGCTTCAAGGTGCAGGACCTGGCGCTGCCCGGGAGCGTCACCCCGGACCGGTTCGCCGGCCGCCGCAACATGCTCGACGCGGTCAACGCGCACTTCGCCGGCAAGGAGAAGTCCGACAACCTCGACGCGATGGACACCTTCTACCAGCGGGCCTACGGGCTCATCAGCAGCGAGAAGGCCCGCGACGCGTTCGACATCAACAAGGAAGACGCCAAGCTCCGCGACGCCTACGGCCGCAACGCCGCCGGCCAGCGGATGCTCATGGCCCGCCGGCTCGTTGAGGGCGGCGTGCGGTTCGTGACCCTCACCTACGGCGGGTGGGACCTGCACAACGGCATCGTGCAGGGCACCAAGAACCAGCTCCCGCAGTTCGACCAGGCGTTCGCGGCGCTGATCACCGACCTCAAGACCCGCGGGCTGCTGGACAGCACCCTGGTCATGGTGTCGAGCGAGTTCGGCCGCACCCCGAAGATCAACGGCACCGCGGGCCGCGACCACTGGCCCAAGGTGTTCTCCGTGGTGCTCGCCGGCGGCGGCATCAAGAAGGGGCTCATCTACGGCAAGTCCGACGCCACCGCGACCGAGCCCGAGGAGGACGCGCTGACGGTCGAGGACATGGCGCACACGGTGTACACCTGCCTCGGCATCGACGCCGACAAGCGGCTGATGTCGCCGGGCGACCGGCCCATCGACATCGTTCGCGAGGGGCACACCCGCAAGGACCTGCTGGCGTAACGCGGGAAGAGAAATGGCCGCAAGAGAATGGCCGCAAAAAAGCACAAAAAGCACAAAATAGAGAGAATCAGAAAATGAACCGCACCCTGTTCCGCTGCTTGCTGTCTTCTTTTGTGCTTTTTGTGCTTTTTTGCGGCCATTCTCTTGCGGCCTCTCCCGCGCTGGGGGCGATCCAGCCGCGCGGGGCGCAGCGCGGCACCGAGGCCACGCTCACCTTCCAGGGCGGGCGCCTCGCCGACGCGCAGGAGGTGCTCGCGTACTACCCGGGGATCAGCGTCAAGAAGCTCGAAGTCGTCAACGACGCGACCCTGAAGGTCGCGGTGACGATCGCCCCGGACTGCCGGCTCGGCGAGCACGTGTTCCGGGTCCGCACCGCGACCGGGGTCTCCGACGCCCGCACGTTCTGGGTCGGCGCCCTGCCCGTGATCGACGAGGTGGAGCCGAACAGCGAGTTCGAGAAGCCCCAGCCGGTCCCGCTGAACGTGACCGTTCACGGGGTGGTGCAGGCCGAGGACCAGGACTACTTCGTTGTCGAGGGCAAGAAGGGCCAGCGGCTGTCCGTCGAGGTGGAGGCGATGCGGCTCGGGACCACGTTCTTCGACCCCTACGTCGCCATCCTCGACGCGAAGCGGTTCGAGCTGGCCACCGGCGACGACTCCGCGCTGGGCGGGCAGGACGGCGGGTGCTCGGTGGTGCTCCCGGCCGACGGCAAGTACATCGTCCAGGTCCGCGAGAGCGCCTACGGCGGCAACGACGCGTGCCAGTACCGGCTCCACATCGGCAACTTCCCGCGCCCCACGGCCGTCGTGCCCGCGGGCGGCAAGCCGAACGAGGAGCTGGAGGTCACCTTCCTGGGCGACCCGGCGGGGCCGATCAAGCAGAAGGTGAAGCTCCCGGCGAGCGACGCGAACGCCTGGCGGCTGCACTGCCAGACGCCGGACGGCGTCCACCCCGCCGGCTTCAAGTTCCGCGTCACCGACCTCCCGAACGCCTTCGAGACGCCGAACAACGGCGGCCCCGCGACCGCCAGCCCCGGCCCCGCGCCGGGCGCGTTCAACGGCGTGATCGCGCAGCCCGGCGAGACCGATTACTTCAAGTTCGCGGCCAAGAAGGGGCAGGTGTTCGACCTGCGGTGCATGGCCCGCGCGCTCGGCTCCCCGCTCGACCCGGTGCTCTACGTGGGCAACGCCCAGGGCGGCGCGCTGGCGGGCAACGACGACAACGGCGGCCCGGACAGCTACATCCGGTTCACCGCCCCGGCCGACGGCGACTACACCCTCTGGGTCCACGACCACCTGCGCAAGGGCGGCCCGGACTACTTCTATCGCGTCGAGGTGGCGCCGGTCGCGGCGTCGGTCACCACCACGATCCCGAAGGTGGACGGGAACAACCTCACGAACCAGGACCGGCAGACGTTCACCGTCCCGAAGGGCGGGCGGTACGCGTCGCTCGTCATCGCCAACCGCGCCGACGTGGGCGGGCCGCTCACCATCGGGTTCGACAAGCTCCCGGCCGGGGTGACGGTCAGCGCCGAGCCGATGGAGCCGGGGCTCAACGTCGTCCCGGTGGTGTTCGAGGCCAAGCCGGACGCGCCGACCGCGGGCACCCTGGTCGCGATCAGCGCGACCCACCCCGACCCGAACGTGAAGGCCCCGAGCCGCACCGCCCTTGATGCGGCGCTCACGCTGGGGCCGCCGAACCAGACGATCTACGCCCGCCACGAGCTGGACCGCACCGCGATCGCGGTCGCCGAGGCCGCCCCGTACTCGATCGAGGTGATCGAGCCGAAGGTGCCGCTGGTGCAGAACGGGGGCGCCAACCTCCGCGTGGTCGCCAAGCGGGCCGAGGGCTTCAAGGGGGCGATCACGGTGTTCCCGCTGTGGACCCCGCCGGGCATGGGCATCCAGGGCTCGGCGGTGATCCCCGAGGGGCAGACCGAGTGCGTGCTGCCGATGAACGCCGCCCCCGACGCCGGCGCCCGGAAGTGGAAGACGGCCGTCCACGCGGTCGCGGACGCCGGGAAAGGCCCGGTGTGGACCGCGAGCCGGCTGTTCACGCTCGAGGTCGTGGCCCCCATCGTCACGCTCACGATGGAGCGCCCGGCGGTCGAACAGGGCGGGCAGACGCAACTGTTCTGCAAGGTCGCCGTCGGCGCGCCGTTCGAGGGCAAGGCGAAGGTGAACCTGATCGGCCTGCCCGCGAAGACCACCTCGCAGACGGTGGAGATCACCAAGGACACGAAAGAGTTCGCGTTCCCGATCACCGCGGACAAGACCAGCCCGGTGGGGCAGCACAACGTGTTCGCGCAGGTGATCGTCGAGCGCGCGGGCGAACAGATCGCGGGCAACACCGGCGGCACGCAGCTCCGCATCGATGTCCCGCTGCCGCCCAAGGTGGCCGCCACGCCCCCGCCGAAGCAGGAGGCCCCCAAGACGCCGACGCCGGCCCCGCCCGCCAAGGCGCCCGAGAAGCGGCTCACGCGGCTCGAACAGCTCCGCAAGGAGGCCGAGGAGCGCGAGAAGGCCGCGGCGGGCGGTGCACCGGCCCCCAAGAAGGAAGAGCCGAAGAAGCCGTGATATGATGGCCGCGTCCGCCCGCACGGAGAGAGCCATGAGCGAAACGGCCGAAAAACTGACAGCGGCTTTGCTCGAACTGCCGCTTGCCGAGCGGCTCGAAGTGATGGACGCGCTCGCCGCTTCGCTCACCGGCCCACCGGCCCCGTTCGTCACAGCCGGTGCCGAGTTCGGAACCGAACTCGACCGCCGCCGGGCCGAACACGAGAGCGGCGCGGACCCGGGCGTGCCGGCCGCCGACTTCTTCCGTGAGCTGCGCGAGCGCCGGGGGAAGTAGTGAAACCGGCCCGCCTGCACTCACTGGCCCAGGCCGAGATCGTCCGGGCGGTGGCGTTTTATAACGACGCGCGGGCCGGCCTGGGGGACGAATTCGCGGACGAGGTCGAAGCCGCAATCGCCCGCATCGAGCGGCACCCGAAAGCCGCCCCGCCGGACCGCAACGGCTACCGCAAATGCGTCGTCGGGAAGCGGTTCCCGTACGCGATCTTTTACTACGAGTACGACGCCCACGTTTGGGTTGCGAGCGTGTACCACAGCAGTCGCGAACCCGACGCCTGGACCGACCGCACGCCCGAAACCGGCGACTCCAACTGACGCCGCCACCGCACGAGGCTCACCAGCATGCGCTACGCCTATCTGCTCGCGACGCTCGCCCTCGCCCTCGGCGGCGCCGCCCGCGCGCAGACGATCGCCGTCTACCCGCCGGACGTCAACCTCGAAACGGCGCGGGACCGGCAGTCGTTCGTCGTGCAGCTCACGCAACCCGACGGCATCACGCGCGACGTGACCGCCCAGGCGCAGGTCACCTTCGCGAACCCGGCGCTGGTGAAGCGCGAGGGCGTGTTCGTGCTGCCCGTCGCCGACGGCGCTACGGACATGGTCGTCGCGTTCGGCGGCCAGACGGTGAAGGTGCCGGTGAAGGTGACGCGGGCGAAGGAGGACCGGCCGGTCTCGTTCAAGCAGGACGTGATGCCGGTGTTCATGCGCGCCGGGTGCAACTCCGGCGGGTGCCACGGCGCCGCCCGCGGCAAGGACGGGTTCCGGCTGTCGCTGTTCGGGTTCGACCCGGACGGCGACCACTTCCGGCTCACCCGCGAGGTCAACGGCCGGCGGGTCAACCTGGCGGTGCCGGCCGAGAGCACGCTGTTAGAGAAGGCCACCGGGAAGGTCGCCCACACCGGCGGCGGGAAGATCAAGGAGGGGGACGAGTACTACCAGACGATCACGCGGTGGCTCGAGGCCGACGCCCCGACGGACGCCCCGACCGTGGCGCTGCCGGTGGGCCTGGAGGTGTACCCGCCGTCCGCGGTGCTCGACGGCCGGGACGAGAAGCAGCGGCTCGTCGTCCGCGCGAAGTACAGCGACGGCACGGACCGCGACGTGACCGCGCTGGCGCTGTTCCTGAGCAGCAACGACAGCGCCGCGAAGATCCCGCCGGACGGCGACGGCACCGCCACCGCGGGCGACCGCGGCGAGGCGTTCCTGATGGCCCGGTTCCACACGTTCACCATCGGGGTGCCGTTCATCACCCTGCCCAAGGACCTGAAGTTCGCCTGGACCAACCCGCCCGAGGCGAACTACATCGACACGCTGGTCCACAACAAGCTGAAGAAGCTCCGCATCGAGCCCTCGGGCGTGTGCGACGACCAGACGTTCGTGCGCCGGGTGTACCTCGACATCGTCGGCGGGCTGCCCACCCCCGAAGAGTACGCCCGGTTCATGGTCTCGACGGTGCCGAACAAGCGCGAGCTGCTCGTGGACGAGCTGCTCGACCGCAAGGAGTTCTCGGAGCTGTGGGTGCTGAAGTGGGCCGAGCTGCTCCAGATCCGGTCGTCGAACGAGGTCAGCTACAAGGCGATGCTCCTCTACTACGGCTGGCTGCAGGAGAAGATCTCCCGCAACGTGCCCACCGACGTGTGGGTGAAGGAGCTGCTGGGGGCCAACGGCGGCACGTTCAAGAACGCGGCGACGAACTACTACCAGCTCGAGCGCGACGTGCTGAAGGTGACGGAGAACGTGGCCCAGGTGTTCATGGGCATGCGCATCGGCTGCGCGCAGTGCCACAACCACCCGTTCGACCGCTGGACGATGGACGACTACTACGGGTTCGCGTCGTTCTTCACGCAGATCGGCCGCAAGGGCACCGACGACGCCCGCGAGCTGGTGATCTTCAACTCCGGCGGCGGCGAGGTGAACCACCCGGTCCACAAGCGGCCGATGCCGGCGAAGTTCCTCGGCGGCACCGCCCCGGCGGACGTGGCCGGCAAGGACCGCCGGGTGGTGCTGGCGAACTGGCTCGCCTCCCCGGAGAACCCCTACTTCGCGAAGAACCTGTCGAACATCGTGTGGAACCACTTCTTCGGCCAGGGGATCGTGAACGAGGTGGACGACGTGCGCATCTCGAACCCGGCGAGCAACCAGGAGCTGCTGGACGCGCTCGGGAAGAAGTTCACCGAGTACAAGTACGACTTCAAGAAGCTGGTGCGCGACATCTGCACGTCGCACACCTACCAGCGGGCGACGCAGCCCACCAAGACGAACGAGAGCGACACCCGGAACTTCGCCCGCGGCCCGATCCGCCGCATCCGCGCGGAGACGATGCTCGACGTGATCACGCAGGTGACCGACACGAAGAACAAGTTCCAGGGGCTGCCGCTGGGCGCCCGCGCGGTGCAGATCGCCGACGGCGGGGTGAGCACGTACTTCCTGACCACCTTCGGCCGCCCGACCCGCGAAACGGTGTGCGCGTGCGAGGTGCGGCTCGAACCGACGCTGTCGCAGAGCCTGCACCTCCTGAACGGCGGCACGGTGGAGCCCAAGATCGCACAGGGGAACCTCGTGGGCCGGCTGCTGCAGGAGAAGAAGTCGCACGCGCAGGTCGTCGAGCAGATTTACATCCGCTGCCTGAGCCGCGGCCCCAAGCCGGACGAGTTGAAGAACCTGCTCGCCGTCGTGGACGCGGCGAAGGACAAGAAGCAGGCGCTGGAGGACGTGTTCTGGGCGGTGATGAACTCGCGCGAGTTCATGTTCAACCACTGAGAAGGCCCCAAAACCCCGGGGTTTTCACCCCGGCAATGATCCCGGGGTTTTCACCCCGGGCAATGATCCCGCGCCCCGTTGGGGCGAAAGACCCCGGGGTTATCACCCCGGGCTATGAACAGCCGCCCCGTTGGGGCGAAGGCAGGTTGGTCTTCCGCCCCAACGGGGCGCGGGATCATTGCCCGGGGTGAAAACCCCGGGATCATTGCCCGGGGTGACAACCCCGGGATCATTGCCGGGGTGACAACCCCCTGGGCTCGGCTGAAGACAAAGACACCGTGAGGCTTCCTGATATGCGGCATCTGACTCTGCTGTGTGGGCTGGTGGCGCTGCTCGGCGGCGGGTCGCGGGTCCTCGCGGACGCGAAGAACCCGACCTTCGACGACGACGTGCTGCCCATCGTCAAGCAGCACTGCGTCAACTGCCACAGCAACGACAAGCAGAAGGGCGACCTCAACCTCGCCACCTACGCCGCGCTCCAGAAGGGCGGCTCCTCGGGCGCCGCGGTGAAGGCCGGCGATCCCGGGAAGTCGCGCATCTACACGCTCTCGGCGCACATCGAGGAGCCGAAGATGCCGCCGAACGGGAACAAGATGCCCGACGCCCAGCTCGCCACCCTCAAGCTGTGGGTCGAGCAGGGGGCGCGCGAGAACTCCGGCAGCAAGGTCGCGGCCGCGCCGAAGGCCAGCACCGAGATCGGCCTGAAGTCGCTCGTCAAGGGCCGCCCCGAAGGGCCGCCGCCGATGCCCGCGCTCGGCAAGCTGAAGCTCGAACCGGTGCTGACCGCGCGCCGCCCGGGCTCGATCCTGGCGCTGGCCGCCAGCCCGTGGGCGCCGGTCGTCGCCATCGGCGGGCAGAAGCAGGTGATCCTCTACAACACCGACACCGGCGCGCTGGTCGGGTTCATCCCGTTCGAGCACGGGCAGATCAACAGCATCAAGTTCTCGCGCAACGCGCAGCTCCTCCTCGTGGCCGGCGGCAAGGGCGGGCAGTCCGGCAAGGCCGTACTGTATAAGGTGGAGACCGGCGAGAAGGTGATCGAGGTCGGCATCGAGTCCGACGCGATCCTCTCGGCCGACATCTCGGCCGACCAGACGCAGATCGCGGTCGGCAGCCCGTCGAAGCTGGTGCGCGTTTACTCCACCGCCGACGGCAAGGTGGTCCGCGAGATCAAGAAGCACACCGACTGGGTGACGGCGGTCGAGTACAGCCCGGACGGGGTGCTGCTGGCGACCGGCGACCGCAACGGCGGGGCGTTCGTGTGGGAGGCGTTCACCGGGCGCGAGTACTTCGCGCTCCGCGGCCACACGGCGGCGGTCACCGACATCGCGTGGCGGGACGACTCCAACGTGCTCGCGACCGGCAGCGAGGACACCACGATCAAGCTCTGGGAGATGGAGAACGGCGGGAACATCAAGAGCTGGGGGGCGCACGGGGGCGGGACCGCGAGCGTGCGGTTCACCCACGACGGCAAGCTCGCCAGCACCGGCCGCGACAAGGTCACGAAGCTGTGGGACCAGAACGGCACCGCGCTGAAGTCGTTCGAGGCGTTCCCGGACCTGGGGCTCAAGGTGGCGGTGACGCACGACAACGCGCGGGTCATCGCCGGCGACTGGGGCGGGGTGGTGAAGGCGTGGAGCGCCGCCGACGCCAAGGCGGTCGCCGTGCTGGACGCGAACCCGCTCCCGGCCGCCGAGCGGCTGAAGAAGGCCGAGGCGACCCTCACCGCCGCCGCGACCAAGCTCCAGGTGGTGCAGGCGGCGTTCGACGCCGCGGCGCTCAAGGCGAAGCAGGCGACGGACGCGCACACCGCCGCGGTCGCGAACGCCAACAAGATCAATGCGGACCTCGCGGCGGCCCAGAAGGCCGTGACCGATTTCACCGCGGCGGCGAACGCGGCGAAGCCCCTCGCGGACGCCGCGAAAGCGGAGGTCGATAAGGCCGCGCCGGCCGTGGCCCCGGCGGCGAACAAGGTGGCGGCCCTGGAAGCGACGGTGACGGCCGAGACCGCCGCCGCGAAGGCGCTCGCCGACGCCGCCGCGAAAGCGCCCGGCAACCCGGACCTCGCGGCGCAGTCGAAGAAGAAGGCCGACGCGGTCGCGGCCCTCAACGCCGAACTGGCCGCCGCGAAGAAGGCCCACACCGACGCCGCCGCGGCGCTGAAGACCGCTCAGGAGAAGTTCGCGGCGCAGTCGAAGGCCCACGCCGACGCGACGGCCCAGATCGCCGCGCACCAGCAAAAGGTGGCGGCCCTGGCGCCGACGGTGAAACCGGCCGCGGACGCGGTGCCGCCCGCGAAGGCCGCGATGGACGCCGCGAACGCCGCGGTCGCCCCCGCGAAGGCGGCGCTCGACGCGGTCAACGCCGAAGTGACCGGGGCGAAGGCCACGATCGAGCAGCTCAAGGGCGCGGCGCCGAAGAAGTAGCGCAACAGCCGCGAAGATGAACCGAAGCGAGGCGGAGCCGCCGTCGGCCCCGCCTCGCTTCGGTTCGTCTCTAATTCTCGGGCTCGTTCTCGCGCCGGGGCTACTTCCCGTACACCTTCTTCCACTGCTCCTTTTCCTTCTCGCGGTCGAGGAACGGCACCCCCTTTTCCATCCACTGCGGGGCCGCCTGCGCCTTCAGGTGGTGCTCGAAGAACTGGAACATCCGCATCGCGAAGTCGCGGGCCGCCGGCTTCTTCGCCAGGTTGTGCGGCTCCCCGTTGTAGTTCAGCAGGTACACCTCTTTCCCGAGTCGCCGCAGCGCCAGGTAGTACTCGATCCCCTGGTACCACGGCACCGCGTCGTCCTGGTCGTTGTGGATCATCAGCAGCGGCGTCTCGACGCGGTCCGCCATGAACACCGGCGAGTTCTCGATGTACTTCATCGGCGCCTCCCACAGGGTCGCGCCGATGCGGCTCTGGGTCTTCTCGTACTGGAACTGCCGCGGCAGCCCGGTGCCCCACCGGATGCCGTCGTACGCGCTCACCATGTTGGCGACCGGCGCGCCCGCCACCGCCGCCTTGAAGCGGTTCGTCTGGGTCACCATGTACGCGATCTGGTACCCGCCCCACGACTGGCCGTTGATGCCGATCGCCTTCTCGTTCACGTACCCCTTGTCCGCGACCGCCTGGATCGCGGGCAGCACGCACTTGATCGCGCTCTGCCCCGGCGCGCCGATCTTGTACGCGATGTCGGGCATGAGCACGAGGTAGCCGTTGCTGGCGTAGAACGTCGGGTTGATGACCTGCCCGCGCACCACGTTGGGCGCCCGGAACGTGTGCAGGTTCTCCGAAAGGCGCTCGTAGATGTACACCACCATCGGGTACTTCTTGGACGGGTCGAAGTTCTCCGGCTTCACCAGGATGCCCTGGAGCGGCGCGCCGTCGGTGCTCGTGTACTTGATCTGTTCGGCGCGGCCCCAGTTGTACTCCTTCACGTGCGGGTTGATGTCGGTGACCCGCTTCAGCTCGTTGAAGTCCGGCGCGGTGACGTAGTAGTCCGGGTACTGCGAGAACGTCTGCACCGTGAGCAGGTACACGTCGGCGTTTTTGGCCTTCGCGGGGAATCCGTAGTTGCGGGCACCCATCAGCAGCATCTGCGGCGCGGCCCCGGGCTCGAGCCGGTAGAACCCCGTGTCGCGGGTCGTGAGGTTCTCGGCGAAGAGCAGGTGCGGCTTGCTCAGGTCGACGGTCCGCTCGATGGGGGTGCGGTCGTCGGGGCTGCGCGGGCTCAGGAACGTGAACCGCACCCCGAGTGTCCGACCGACTTGGGTCAGGTTTTCCGCGCTGGAGCCGTCGGCCGCGAACTTCCAGGTGTCGTACAGGTCGGTCAGCAGCACGAACTTGCCGTCCGGGGTCCACTGCGCGCCGCCGTAAGGGGACGGCGTGCCCGGCGTGTCGTGCTCCTCATTGAAGAACTTCACCTTCAGCTTCGCGGTGAGGTTCACCTTCTTCCCGTCGGGTACGGACACGGTGCTCCAGTCCTTACCGTCGAACGAGATCAGGTGCTTGCCGTCCGGGGCGAGCGAGAAGTTCGCGGTGCTCGCGAGCGCGAGGGGCCGGGTCTCACCGCTGCGGACGTTGACCAGCGTGTAATCGCTCGGGACCGGCGAGGCGTACCCGGTCATGTGCCGGTACTTGCGGTCGTCGCTGCCGACGGCCCAGTCGCCCACCGCGGGCATGGGCACGGTGACGTTCTCGTCCGACAGGTGGCGGAACTGCTTCGAGTCGAGCAGCACGACCGCGCCGAAGGTGCGCGCGCGGTCGGCCCCCGCCCGGAGCTTCTGCATCGGCTGGATGTTCGCGTCCTTCCAGTGCCAGATGTCGAGCTGGATGTCGTCCGGACCCGCGGGCGCGGCCGGCTGCGGCGGGCGCGGCGGGGCGGCCGAGAGGTACAGCTTCGTCCCGTCGGTCGAGAAGGTGAGCGGCCCGCCGGACAGCGTCCAGCCCTTGCGGATGCCGGTGTTATCGGAGTTGAGGACCTCGTTCAGCGCGACCGGCGCCACCGGGTTGCTGGTCACGCCGACGGTCGTGACGGCCCCGAGCCCGCCGACGGTCCCGAGCGGGACGCGGGTGAGCGGCTGCGGTTCGGTCTTGGCGTGGCGGTCCCACACGAACACGCGGTAGTGCGGCGGCGGGGGCGGGCTGGCGGCGGCGGGCGCCCCGGCCGGGCCGCCCTTCGGGCGCGGCGGCGGGGCCAGGTTCGGGGGCGCCACCTGGCTGTCGTCGTACAGGAACGCCAGCTTCGTCTGCTTCTCGTCCCAGGTCAGGTTCGTGTACCGCCCCGGGCCGGACTTGAGCGGCGTGCCGCCGGTGCCGAACTTCGGGTTCAGCGTGTACACGCCGTTCTTCTCCTCGGCCTTCGAGGAAACGGTGTACACCAGGGTGAGGTCGTCGTTCGAGAGGCTGTACTCGGTCACGTCCGCGATGGTGCGGGTGGCCCCGCTGGACAGGTCGCGGATGAAGAGGTCGGAGCCGAACGTTTTGGTCGGACCCGCGGGCGGGCCTTCGCCCTTCGGCGGGAACGCCCCCCGCCCCTTGCCCTTGGCGGGCGGCGGCGCCGCGGCGGGCTGCTTGGCGTCGTCCTTATCCTTCGCGCCCTCGGCCGCCGTCGGCTTGCGGTAAATCAGGAACCCGAAGTCGGTGCCGCCGACCTGAAACGCGCCGACGCCGGAGATGCGCTCCTGTTCCTTACCGGTGGCGAGGGTCACGATCGCGAGCCCCGCCTTCGGGTACTCGTCGAGCTTCAGCTTATCGGCTTTCGCCTTATCGACTTGCGCCTTCGTCGGGGTGAGCGGCAGCAGCACCTGTTTGCCGTTGGGGGTGAACCGCGGGGCGGTCCCGAGGGCCGCGACCCCGCTCGCGCCGCCGCGCGGGAACCGGTGCTCCGCTCCGGTCGCGACTTCGCGCACGACCGCTTCGCCGTCCGCGCCGTCTGAGCCGACGAGGTACGCGAGGTACTTCCCGTCGGGAGACAGCGAAACGCCGCTCGCGCTCCGCCAGATGTCGTATTCGGCGTAGGTCAGCACCTTTTTGGCGGTCGGCTGGGCGGACAGTTGCCCGGCGGCGGCGAGCAACAGCCCGACCAACACAGCCGCAGCCAGGCCGCGTGAGGACGCAAATGGGACGCGCATCGGAATAAACACCTCGGGCAGTGTGTCAATAGGGGTGAAATCAGGTGTAACCGGGAGAGGCACGCCAACGCCAGCAGTTTTTCCGGCTTCGCCTGCTCGCCCAATTTCCGGCGCCGGTTCAACCCGTACCGACCGCTTCCCGTGTCGCGGGCGTTCGTATTATGGAGGGAGGACGCGAAGCGACCGGCCCTCGCCCCTCTCACTCAAAGGGAGGGGGGAAAGTCCCTTCGGAGCCGCGGCGCGGACCGGACACACCGGTACGGCGCCCGAACTCCCTCCCCGGAAGGGAGGAGCCGGGTGGGTTCTTGAGGAAATTATGACCGACCCGGCGACCATCGAGAAGCTGCGCCCGAAGCTCGACCCGTTCTACCGAACGGTGGAGAGCGTGCTCATCGGCCAGCGCAAGCTGGTGGACGCGCTGCTCATCGGGCTGCTCACCGACGGCCACGTGCTGCTCGAGGGCGTCCCGGGGCTCGCCAAGACGCTCGCGGTGCGGACCGTGGCGAGCGCGCTGGACCTGAAGTTCAGCCGCATCCAGTTCACCCCCGACCTGCTCCCGGCGGACGTGATCGGCACCCAGATCTACAACCCGCGCACGGGCGAGTTCACCGTCAAGCAGGGGCCGGTGTTCGCGAACGTCGTGCTGGCCGACGAGATCAACCGCGCCCCCGCGAAGGTGCAGAGCGCGCTGCTCGAGGCGATGGCCGAGCGGCAGGTCACCATCGGCGAGAGCACGCTGCGGGTGCCGCGGCCGTTCTTCGTGCTCGCGACCCAGAACCCCATCGAGCAGGAGGGCACGTACCCGCTGCCCGAGGCCCAGGTGGACCGGTTCATGCTGAAGGTGGTCATCGACTACCCGAGCCGGGCCGACGAGCTGGCGGTTCTGGACCGGATGGGCGGGCTGGGCGCCAGCGCCGACGTCGCCCCGGCCCTCGCCGCGGCGGACCTGGAGGAGTTGCGGCAGGCGGCGGACTCGGTATACGTCGACCCGAAGGTGAAGGGGTACCTGCTCGACGTGATCCGCGCGACCCGCAAGCCGGCGGATTACGGCCTCGACATGGCCGGGCTCATCCAGCTCGGGGCCAGCACGCGGGCCGCCATCTCGCTGCTCCGGGCGGCGAAGGCGCACGCGTTCCTGGTGGGCCGCGGGTACGTCACCCCCGAGGACGTGAAGATGGTCACGCCGGACGTGCTGCGGCACCGGCTGGTGATCTCGTTCGAGGCGGAGGCCGAGGACCTGCGGCCCGAAGCGCTCGTGAAGCAGGTGCTGGACCGGTTGCCGGTGCCGTAGCCGGCGCGGCGCCCCGGCCGAGCGGGGGCGGGTTCGGTGGTGCCCGCGCCCACCCGGGCGCGGGAGAAGTGCGCCTTCAGGGAACGCTAATGAAGCAGGTGCTGTTCGAGATCGCCGGCATCCCGATGTACGGGTTCGGGGCGATGCTGTTCGTGTGCTTCGTCGCGGTCACCGTTTGGGGATCGCGGCGGGCCAAGCGCACCGCCGACATGCCGCCCGAGCGGTTCCAGGACATGGTGATCTGGCTGTTCGTGGCCGGCATCCTGGGGGCGCGCACGCTGTACATGATCCAGTACTCGCACCACTTCCCGGACCACAGCCCGCTGGGGCTCGTGAAGGCGTTCTTCAAGATCTGGGAGGGCGGGATCATCTTCTACGGCTCCGCGCTGGGCGGGGTCATCGGGTACGCGCTCTTCTACCAGTTCGTGCTCCGCAAGCTGCACGTGTCCGGGTGGCGGCTCGCGGACGCGGTCGCGCCGCTGCTGGCGCTGGGGCTGGCGGTGGGGCGCATCGGGTGCTACCTGAACGGGTGCTGCTGGGGCCAGGTGGCGTGCGAGGAGTGCCGCCCGGTGCCGCTCGGCGCCGCCCACTTCCCGCTCTTGCCGGCCCACGCCCGCCAGCTGCTCGTCCGCGAGCAGCTGCTCCAAACCACCACCGGGTTCACGCTCGCGCCGCGCGCCCTCGGGCTGAACGACGACCCGCGGGCGGTCGTGGCGCGGGTGGAGGCGGGCTCGGCGGCCGACAAGGCCGGGGTGAAGCCCGGCGACCGCGTCACCGGCGTGAACGACGAGCCGAACTACATCGTGCTCGACCTGAGCGGCGACGACGACAAGGTGCGGGCGTACGCGGAGGCGCTGCGCGACAAGGGCGGCCAGCTCGCCACCACCCCGGACGGCAAGTCGCGGGTGCGGTTCTCGGAGTACGACACCTACGTGAGCGCCCGCCGCCTCGTGCCCGAGCCCGCGGACGTGACCCCGTTCGTTCGCGACAACCTCGAACTCCTCGTGGCCGAGTGGCCCCGCGGGAAGTCGGAACTCACCCTCACCGTGGACCGGGGGGCCGAGCGGCAAACGCTGCCGACGTTCGCGCCGGCGACGATCGGGCTGTACCCGACGCAGCTCTACGAGACGGTGAGCATGGTGCTGCTCATCCTCCTGCTGCTCGCGTACTACCCGTACCGGCGGCACGACGGGCAACTGATGGTGCTGCTGATGCTGGGCTACGCGGTCCACCGGTTCATCAACGAGTCGCTGCGGATCGAGCCGAACGTCGGCAGCGGGCTGACGCTCTCGCAGTGGGGCAGCGTGGTGATCGGCGGCGCCGCCGTCCTGATCGAGGTCTACCTGCGGCTCACGATGCCGTCGCCGCCGGAGCCGCTGACCCTGGTGAACGCCCCGGACCGCCGGTAACAGGTTTGCCGCCCCGCTCATCGAGAAGCGACCGTATGGCGAAAGTGTCTTTCCGAACCGCGCTGTTCGTGTGCGCCGACGGCGCGCGGGCCGGGGCCGCGGTCGCGGCCTTCGACGCGGCGGCCGCCCGCCTCGGGATGCCGTGGCGCGGGGCCGCGACCCCGCCCCCCGCCCTCGCCGGCGTCGAGGTGGTCGTGCCGCTCGACGGCGCCGCTCCCGACGGCTGGACGGGCCGCGTCGAGAAGTGGAACGGCGCGCTCGCGCCGGACGCCGCGGCGGCGGGCCTGATCGCGCGGCTCCTGGGCGGAACCGACCAGGAGCCGAAGCCGAAGCCCGCCCCCCCGCCGCCGCCGAAGAAGGTTCACACGGTGAAGCTGAGCCGCGAGACGGCCGGCCGGAAGGGCAAGGGCGTGACGGTGGTGTCCGAACTGCCGCTGACCGAGGACGCGCTGAAGGAGCTGGCGACGAAGCTGAAGAACGCGTGCGGCACCGGCGGCACCGCGAAGGACGGGCGCATCGAGATCCAGGGCGACCACCGCGACAAGCTGCAACAGGAGCTGGAAAAGCTCGGGTACAAGGTGAAACGCGCCGGCGGATAAAACAGGAAGAATGTTAGCCACAAAAACGCACAAAGGGCACAAAAGAAAACCGAAGAAGAAAAGGCAGCTTGGCCACAAAAACGCACAAAGGGCACAAAAGAAAACCGAAGAAGAAAAGGCAGCTTGGCCACAAAAACGCACAAAGGGCACAAAAGAAAACCGAAGAAGAAAACAACAGAGTGTGTTTAAAACACTGCTCTGGTTTTGCTCTTCGGTTTCCTTTTGTGCCCTTTGTGCGTTTTTGTGGCCAACACTCTTCTTTGCCTTCGTCTGTGGTTTCCTTTTGTGCCCTTTGTGCGTTTTTGTGGCTAACACTCTTCGGCCTTCTGCTTCCTTTTGCGGCCGTAGCTCTTCATTCTTCCTTCGTGGCCAACTCGAACAAGTGCCGGGCGGCGCGGCCGCTGATCTCGCCGTGCTTCAGCAGTTCCGCCACGATCAGCTCCACCGCCTTCCAGTTCCCGTCGTCCGCGAGCATGTACTCGACCTTGTCGAGCATCCGCTGCTCGTACCGCTCCACCTGCCGGTCCGACTTCCGCTCCAGGGCGAGCCGCCGCACGAACCGCAGATCCTGCGCGGCCGCGTCCATCTCGTAGGTGCCCGTGCGGCGGGCCTCCGCGGCCAGGCCGCCGAGCGCGATGAGGATCTCGCGCTCCACCCAGTCGTCGGTGGGCCTGGCCGCGCCCTTCGTGAAGCGCACCTCGCCCAGCCGCTCGCGGTTGGGGAGCACGGTCACCTTGTGGATGGTCCGGCCCAGCGCCAGCGCGATCACCGCGTGCCCGGCCTCGTGGTAGGCGGTCACTTCGTCGTGCGTCGGTTCCATGAGCACCACTTTATCCCGACCGGCCGCGTGACGGAAGTTGGGCGCGACACCCATTGACGCGCCGGCCGCGGTCGCGAGAATTGGCGTGCCGCCCGTGCGGCCCCCGCCCCGATCCCTCTCAGGTGCAGTTCATGCTACGCTCGCTCCTCGCCGGCCTGCTCGCCACGGGCCTCGTCGTTACGGCCGGCTCTCCGGACTCGACGGCTCAGGACAAGAAGGACCCGCCCAAGAAGAAGACCCGCATCGCCATCAACGAGCCGAAAGAGGCGGTGAAAGACCCCGACTTCGCCGTCCAGGGCGAGTATGAGGGGACGATCCCCAACGGCGGCGGCGTTGGCGTCCAGGTGATCGCGAAAGGCGACGGGGCGTTCGCTGTCAAGATGTTTGTGGGCGGGTTGCCCGGGGCGGGTTGGGACGGCAAGTCCGTTCTCGCCGGCACCGCCGAAACGAAGAACGGTAAGACGGTCGCGACCCTGAAAACCGGCGACAAGACGGTGACGGCCGTCATCGGCGAGGGCACGTTCGCCGTTGACGGAAGCGGGAGCAGTGGCGTGCTCAAGAAGGTGGAGCGCAAGTCGAAGACGCTGGGCGAGAAGGCGCCGGCCGGGGCCGTCGTGCTGTTCGGCGGCGAGGGCGACGAGAAGAACTGGAACGGCGGGAAGCTGGTCACGCTCTCGGACGGCAAGTTCCTCGACGTGGGCGTAACGAGCAAGCAGAAGTTCGGCGCGTTCAAGGCGCACGTCGAGTTCCGGCTGCCGTGGATGCCGAACAGCACCGGCCAGGGCCGCGGGAACAGCGGGGTGTACTTCCAGAACCGGTACGAGTGCCAGGTGCTCGACAGCTTCGGGCTCGCGGGCGAGAACAACGAGTGCGGCGGCATCTACACGCAGCACAAGCCGCTGGTGAACATGTGCCTGCCGCCGCTGGTATGGCAGACCTACGACATCGAGTTCACCCCGGCCGTGTTCGGCGACGGGAAGAAGACCAAGAACGGCCGCGCCACCGTGTACCACAACGGGGTGAAGATCCACGACGACATCGAGTTCCCGAAGGAGTGCCCGGGCGGCCAGAAGGAAACGGCCGAGCCGGGGCCGTTCCAGTTCCAGAACCACGGCGACCCGGTCGTGTTCCGCAACGTGTGGGTGGTCGAGGTGAAGTGACCCCGGCGGGGCCGTGCCCCGTTGGGTGGCTGTTGGTTTGAAGCGTGGCCCGCTCGCGGAGCGAGCGGGTGCGCAGCCGTGTCAGATGCCTCGGTTGCGTTATCCGGCCCATGAGGTACTGGGGGCACTACCCAGGCTGGGTGCGAAGTCACTCGTTCACGGCAGGTTCGGTCGCGTCTGTTTCTTGTTGCACAGACATTTCCATGATGCCATAACGTGAACGCGGCGCTGGTGCCGGCTGCCGACAACGGGTAGCCGCCTGCGGCCGATTCAGCCGGGCCAGGAGAAGGCCGTGAAACGATTCGGATTTACGCTGATCGAGGCGCTGGTGGTGATCGCCATCCTCGCCGTACTGATTGGGCTCCTCCTTCCCGCCGTCCAAAAAGTCCGGGCCGCCGCAACCCGCCACAAGAGCGTTAACAACCTGCGGCAAATCGCTCTGGGCCTGCACAACGCCGCGTCCGATCACGACTCCCGGCTGCCCTCCTTGCGCCCGACGGCCGGGAGCGTTAACCCGTTGTCTGATTCGATCTTCGACTTTCTGCTCCCCTACGTCGAGCAGAACAACTTGTACGCCAACCGGTCGGCGCTACCGTTCGCTTACGCGTGCAGAATCTACCAGAGCCCGGCGGACCCGACCCTGGCGGACGAGGGCTACCGCACGGTTACGGTGACGAGCTACCCGGTTAACGCCTGGGTGTTCGACGGGATGCCGTCGCTCAAGTCCTCGATCCCCGATGGGACCTCCTCAACCGTGATGATCGGCGAACGGTACGGCGTCTGTGGGTCCACGTTGATCATGTACACGGAAACGGACGCCCACGCGTTCACGCACCGCGCGTCCATCGCGGACGGCGGCCCCGTTGGAGGGGGCCATAACCTCGGGGACGTTTATCCGATCACCCGCGGGTCGCCCCCGGAGACAGTCGGAAGTGAGCCCCTGTGGACATTCCAGGCGGCGCCGCGCCCGGGGTATTGCGATCCCGCGCTGGCTCAGACGCCGCACCACAGCGGGATGCTCGCCACGATGGCGGACGGGAGCGTCCGAACGATCTCCCCGAGCGTTTCGCCGACGGCTTACTGGGCGATGGTTACTCCGGCCGGCGGCGAGGTTGTAGCCGAGTAAGGGTGCGTTTCGAAATCGCCCGGTGCGAGCGGGTCACTTCTTGTTCGCGGGCGGCACCGGGGCACGCACCGACTTGCGCCACCCGTCACCTTGGACGCCGGACGGGTGCGTGTCCCTGTGGTAGCTACGGAGCTGCGCGAGCGGTTGGCTTCTCGGGCGTCGTGCCGCCCGAGAAGCCAACCGCTCGCGGTGATTGTGGTGGCGGGAACGTCCGGCCGTGCCGGGGTCGGAGAACCCGGGTGCGGAAACACCCGACCTACCGGTTCCCCGTTCGGCCGCGCCGGGAACGCAAGGCGCATTCCCTGCTACAGCGAGACCTTGCCGTGGACCTTCGGATCGCTGCCCACCTCGGGGCGCGAGCCGGTGATGAGCGCCCGGCCGGCTTCGATCAGGTACTTCACCCCGCTGGTGCCGCTGTTGTCCCAGTACTCACCGGTCTTGCCGTCCACGCGGAGCAGCACGATGTTGGGGTCGTCCTTGCCGCCCGGGAACCACACCTTCCACTCCACCTTCCAGAGCTGCGCGACCTTCGCGCGGTCCTCGACCGGGGCCGCGGTTCCGCTCAGCGAGACGAACTTGGTGCGCGACTGCATCGTCACGACGACGTGCCCGTCCCGCGCGAGTTCGTCCATTTTTCCGGAGTGCCGGTCGGTGGCGAACCAGAGCGTCCCGTCCGGTTCGACCTCGGCGAGGGCCATCGGGCGGCCGTGCAACTGGCCGTCCGCGGCACGGGTGACCAGCATTGCGAGGCCGAACTCTTCGAGCAGTTCCCGGAGCTTGTTGTCGGGTGTGGTGGCCATAACGAGTGCCCGTGTGGAATCCCCGCCGCGACGGCGGATAGGGTGAGATGTGGCAACGCAAATCGCGGGCCGCGCCGGTGCGAGGTGTCTTCTCTCCCCCCCTTCCCTCTTCCGAACGCCCCGCGAAGTGCCGCGAGCGCGGCGCCGAAACGCGCTGTCGGTTCTCGGGGGGCTTACGTCCCCCGCTCCCCTAACTAAGATGACACGGCACGCTCACCCCGGACGCCAACCGATGTCCCTTTCTCTTGAACAAGTTGCGAAGGTCGCGAAGCTGGCGCGGCTCGAGATGTCCGACGCGGACCTCGCGCGGATGCAGCAGCAGCTCTCCGCCATCCTCGACTACATCGACCAGCTCAACCAACTGAACACCGACGGCGTCGAGCCGCTCGCGCACCCGCTGCCGGTGCAGAACGTGTTCCGGCCGGACACGCCGGTGCCGTCGCTGCCCGCGGCGGCGGCGCTCCAGAACGCCCCCAGCAAGATACTGGACAAGGACTCCGGATACTTCGGCGTGCCCGCGGTGTTCGACACCGACGAGCCCGTCAGCCACTGATTCGGGTCGGAAGTCACAAAGTCGAAAGTCGTAAAGTCGAAGGCACTCGGCGTTACGGTCTTCGACTTTGTCGCGTTCGACGTTACGACATCAAACGTTACGCCCTCGGTTTCGACCTCCCGGAACAGCCATGTCCCTCATCGAGAAGACCGCGACCGAGCTGCTCGCCCTCCAGAGCGCGGGGAAGGCCAGCGCGCTCGAGATCGCCGACGCGTTCCTCGCGTCCGCCGCGGCGCGCGAGCCGAAGCTCAAGTCCTTCACCCTGCCGCCGGACGCCGACGCCGTGCGCGCCGCCGCGAAGGCCGTCGACGCGAAGCGGGCCAAGGGCGAGCCGCTGGGCCGCCTCGCCGGCGTGCCCGTGGCCGTGAAGGACGTGCTCTGCACCAAGGGCGTCCGCACCACCTGCTCCAGCAAGATGCTGGCGAACTTCGTCCCGCCCTACGACGCCGACGCGGTCGAGCGGCTCAAGGGGGCGGACGCGGTCGTGTTCGGCAAGACGAACATGGACGAGTTCGCGATGGGCTCGTCCACCGAGAACAGCGCGTTCCAGGCCACCCGCAACCCGTGGGACGTGGAGCGCATCCCCGGCGGCTCGTCGGGCGGCAGCGCCGCCGTGGTCGCCGGGTGCCAGGCCCCGCTCTCGCTCGGGACCGACACCGGCGGCTCGATCCGCCAGCCGGCGGCGCTGTGCGGCATCGTCGGGCTGAAGCCCACCTACGGGCGCGTGTCGCGGTACGGGCTGATCGCGTTCGCCAGCTCGCTCGACCAGGTCGGGCCGTTCACGCACGACGTGACCGACTGCGCGCTGATGATGGAGGCCATCGCCGGCCACGACGCGCGCGACAGCACGAGCGTCGCGGAGCCGGTGCCGCACTACACCCGGACCGTCAACGACCCCGTGAAGGGGCTCCGGATCGGGGTGCCGAAGGAGTTCTTCGGCCAGGGGCTCGACCCGGAGGTGGAGGCGGCCGTCCGCGGCGCGCTGAAGGAGTACGAAAAGCTCGGCGCGACGCTCGTGGACGTGTCGCTGCCGCACAGCCCGTACGCGCTGGCGGCGTACTACATCGTCGCCCCGGCGGAGGCGTCGAGCAACCTCGCGCGGTTCGACGGGATGCACTACGGGCACCGCACCGCGACCAAGGGCGACCTGATCGCCACCTACTCCAAGTCGCGCGGCGAGGGGTTCGGGCCGGAGGTGCAGCGCCGCATCATCCTCGGCACCTACGTGCTGTCGAGCGGGTACAAGGACGCCTACTACCTGAAGGCGCTGAAGGTGCGCCGGCTCGTGAAGAAGGACTTCGACGAGGCGTTCAAGACCTGCGACGTGGTGATGGGGCCGACCACCCCGACCGCGGCGTTCAAGGCGGGCGAGAAGTCGGACGACCCGCTGGCGCTGTACCTGTCGGACGTGTACACGGTGTCGTGCAACCTGGCGGGCATCCCGGGGCTGAGCATGCCGTGCGGGTTCACGCAGGCCGGGCTCCCGATCGGGCTGCAACTGCTCGGCGCCCCGTTCGAGGAGGAGAAGCTCCTGCGGGTCGCGCGGATGTACGAGGCCGCGACCGCGTGGCACACCCGCCGCCCGGTGGTGTGAAGCCGGCGCCCTTCCGAGTTTTGCTATGGACGAGACAGAGTGGTTGACCTGTGCCGAGCCGGCCGCGATGTTGGACCGACTCGGCCCTCAGGTTAGTGTCCGCAAGCTCCGGCTGTTCGGGGCCGCCTGTTGCCGACGAGCGGAAGGTGCCAGCCAGGGGGCTCTCGTCAAACGTGGGATCGACCTCGCCTATCGACTCGCCGACGGGCCAGACATCGGGGAGGACCTCTCCCGCTTTCAGAGCGACCTCCTGTTCGAGGCGTTCTCCGGTGACGGCGAAGGCTGGCGGACGCGAGCGAATATGGCCCGCTGGCACATGGCCCTGGCCGTCTTCAACGCCCTCCAGGACAGTGACCGGTTTGTCGCAGGCGAGCGGCGACCGGTTTTCGAAGGCTATCTACAGGAGCATCACGATGACATACTCCACTTCGCCTTGTCCGCGGCCCGGACGGAAGCGGGGCCGGGAGGCAACCCTGTTTTCGACCGCCCGGACATCTGCGGCCCGGACCTGACCCGTGTGTGGATCGAGGCCGCCCAAGCAATCGCCTACCACTCGCAACCGGACGACCGGCCGCGCTTAACCCTGATCCAGGAGTTAACCGCGTCGGAGGGCCGCCAGCGGTTGCGAGACTGGGAGACCGCGGTAGAAGTTGGCCGCCAATTCGAGGCAAAGCAACAGACCGTCCTCGTCCGTGACATCTTCGGCAACCCGTTCCGTCCCGTAAGATTTGACATGGGTTGGCTCACCGGCGCTGCCGTCAGCTTGGCCGATGCGATCTACCGGGGGCAGGCGTTTGAACGCCTCCCGGTTCTGGCCGACGCGCTGGAAGCATCGGGCTGTGACGACCCCAGCATCCTGGCTCACTGCCGAAGTGGCGCCCCACACGTCCGCGGGTGCTGGGCCGTGGACTTGGTGCTCGGGAGAAGGTAACCCGCGGTACGAACCCGGAGCGGGGCTGATACACGAACCGGCTGTTGGTGTCCGTTTTGGTTTTTGTCTTTGTGGCACAGACATTCCTGTCTGTGCGGCGCGATAAGCGCTGCACAGACAGGAATGTCTGTGCCACAAGAAATAGACATAACTAGCCGGACCGTGAATGAGGACTACGGGTCAGAAGCCGTCAGGTCAGCAAGTCATAAAGTCACGAGGCTTCGCCCTACTGAATTTGTGACGTTACGACTTTCGACGAGCGGACTTCTGACGGAAGTCCTTATCTTCCGTTACCGCTTTACCAGTCCCGCAACCACTTCCGCCGCCTTGCGGCCGATCTGCGGCCAGTCGTAGGTCGCACGGGCCAGCTCCCGCGCCCGGTCCGCCATCCTGGCACCTTCCACCGCGTCGGCAAGTAGTTTCGCGGTCGCGTCGGCGAACGCCGGCCGTTCGGCGAGCACGAAGTGCGTCCCGGGTTCGGCGGCGATCCCTTCCGCGCCGACGGCCGTGCTGACGACCGGCAGCCCGGCGGCGAACGCTTCGAGGATCTTCAGCCGCGTACCGCCGCCGGCGTCGAGCGGCACCGCCAGTGCCGACGCACGCAACAGGTACGGCTTCACGTCCGGCACGCCGCCGGTCACTTCGATCCCCGGCGAGCCGTTGAGCGCGAGCAGATCCGCGGGCGGGTCGCGGCCGACGACGGCGAGAACCGCGTCCGGGACGCGGGCGCGCAGCGCGGGCAGCACGTCGCGCGCGAGGAACCGCGCCGCCGCCGCGTTCGGCCCCCAGGACATCGTCCCCAGGAACATCACCACCGGCGGGCCGCCGCGCCCGGTCGGGAGGTCCGCCAGCGCGGAGCAATCGACGCCGTTCGGAACGGTGTGAACGGCTTTCGCCCCGAGCGCGCGAAAGTGCCCGGCCTCGGTGTCGGACACCGCGAAGAGCGCGTCGCACTCCCGGGCCGCACGGCGCTCGGCGCGGTCGATCCGCTTCGCCTCGCCCTGAAGGAACGCGCCCTTCAGAGGGCTGGTTTGTTCCTCGGCGGTGCGGCGCACGAGCAGCGAGTAGACGTTGTGCAGGTCGATGACGGCGGGCACGGCCGGCGCCGCGGCGCGGTACAGGAGCCCGTCGAGGTGGTCGAGGTACAGCACGTCCGGCGGCGCCGTCTTGAGTTCGTGCTCCCACACGCGGGCGGCTTCGGCCCATGCGTGCCGCCGGTACATCACGTATGGTTCGGCTTTCAGAGCGGCGCCGAGCAGGCGCTTCGCTTCGGACCACTTCGATCGCGCCGGCACGGCCGCCGGGCGCACGGCGATCCCGGCCTTCTGAAGCGCCTCGACGCTGGCGGCCTGGTCCGGACCGACCGGGCACACCAGCCGGAAGTCGGTGGCGGCGGCGAGCGCCTTCATCAGGTGAAAGCTGCGGATGTGGCCGCCGGAGTTGAGCGGCCACGGCGGCTCACTGGTGGCCGCCAGTACGCGGGGCTTCGCGGTCACGCCTCGCCCTCCGCCGGGGCCTCGAACCGCTTGCGGATCACCTTGGCCGGCACGCCCGCCGCGATCACGTTGTCGGGCAGCGGTTTCGTCACGACCGAGCCGGCCGCGACCACCGTCCCCTTCCCCACATCGGCGAGAACGATCGCCCCGCTCCCCACCCACGCCCCTGCCCCGACGGTCACGAGCTTGCGCTCGCCGCCCTGCTCGCGGATCGGCTTGGTGGGGTCGTCGAAGTAGTGCGTCATTCCCCCCGAGGGGATCTGCACGTTGGCGGCGAGCAGCACGTCGCGTTCCAGGTGAACCAGCCCCAGGGTACACCGCGGGCCGACGTACACGTTCTCATCGAGCATCGCGCCCGGCTGCGAGAAGAAGGTGCCGAACTCGACGCACACCGACGGGTGGCAGCGGGCGAGCACCCGTTCGAGGAACGCCCGCCGGAGGTACTGCCCGGTCAGCCCCGGCCAGAGCGAGAGGAGCTGCGAGCGGGACTCGAGCGCCGGCCCGCGCCCGCGGACCGCGGCGCTGAGCCAGAACGACGCCAGCACCGGCGACACGCCCACGAGTGCCGCGAGCCGGGCCGCCCCTTTCGCGGCGCGCTTGAGCGGGGACGGGGCGGCCGAAGGCGGAACGTGGATGACCGGCGAACTCATGGTGCGGTTGTGTTCTGGAGGCTGAGCGCGAACGGTGAAGGTGGCACAGGGCTCCCGCCCTGCGCTACGCCCGCCTCGCAACAAGTTGAAAGGCAAAAGTGCAAAGGCAAAAGGGAAAGCCGAAAGCGCCCTCACTTTTGCCTTGACACTTTTGCCTTTCAACTTGTTGCGAGCCGGGCGTACAGCTTGTAGTACTCGTCAACGGTCCGGGCCAGTTGGTAGCGCTCCACCGCCCGGGCGCGGCCGTTGGCACCCAGCCGGGCCGCGAAGTCGGGCGCGCGGAACAGGCGGCGGATCGCGTCCGCACAGCCGGCGGCGTCGCCGCGCGGGAACAACAACCCCTCTTGCTCGTGCCGCACGATCTCCGGGTTGCCCCCGACGGCGGTCACGACGGCCGGCAGCGCGCTCGCCATCGCTTCGAGCAGGGTCAGCGACGCCGCCTCGCTCAGGGAGGTCAGCGCGAACGCGTCGGCGGCCCGCATCAGGTCGGGGATGTCGGTGCGGATGCCCAGGAACCGCACGCGGTCCGGGACGCGCAGCTCCACCGCCAGGGCCTCCAGCTCGTTCCGGAGCGGCCCGTCCCCGACCATCAGGAGATCGACCCCCGGCAGGTCCGGGACGGCCGCCGCGAACCCGCGGATCAGCGTCTTCTGGTCCTTCACCGGGTGGTGCCGGGCGACGTGGATCAGGTACCGGCGCTCGGGCTCCAGCCCGACCTCTTCCTTCGCCACGTCCTTGTCCGCGGGCGGGCCGTACCGGTCCACCTCGATGCCGTTCTCGATGACCGCGATCCGGGCGCCGGCGAACCCGTCGGTGCGGCACAGCCCGCGCGCGCTGAACGCGCAGCACGCCGTCACGGCGTCGGCGAGGTGGTCGAGCGCGAGCCGGTTCACGGCGCGGCGGAGCGGCGACACGCGGTCCGGGTAGTGGCGGCCGTGCTCGGTGAGGATCAGCTTCGGCCGGAACCCGCACAGCGGCTTCGCCAGCGCGGAGTAGAAGAACGGCGTGTACTGGTGGGCGTGAACCACCTCGACGCCCCGCTCTCGGATCGCCGCGGCGATGCGCTGACTCACGCGCCAGTCGCGCCCCGGCTTGCGGTGGAAGCACACGAGGTCGACGCCCTCGGCCAACAGTTCCTCGCCGATGCGGCCGACCGCGTCGAGGCAGAAGACGGTCGGCCGGATGCGGCCCCCGAGCCGGCGGATCGTCTCGCGGACGAGCACCTCCGCGCCGGCCACCTGCATCACGTGGACGACGAACGCGACCCGAACGGGGCTCACGACGGCACCGCCACGGGCCGCGAGACGGCCGGGTACGGGTACGGCATCGTGAGCGGCGGCAGCCCGGACGGGGCGGGGTTCAGCTTCGCCGCCACCGCCCGGGTGATGGCGTGCAACTGCACCGCCATCAGCACGCAGATGTACGGCATCTCGAAGTGTTCGAGCGACAGGAACAGCGCCCCGAAGCAGAACAGGACCAGCGCGCACTCCAGCCCGGCGGCCAGCGACTTGATCTTGAGCGTCTCGGGGTCGGTGTACGGCCGCAGTGCCCGCCGCGTCTGCCAGAGCCCGACGAACGCCGACGCCAGCAGCCCGACGTACAGCGCGAGCGCCACCCAGCCGCTGTCCGCGGCGGTCTGGAGGTACTGGCTGTGGATCGTGCGGCCCTCCATGTCGGCCCCGTACTGGAACGTGTACAGGTTCGAGTTGCGGATCCCCATCCCGAACAGCGGGTTCTCGTTCGCCATCTGGATCGCGATGCCCCACGTCACCTTGCGGGAGTTGGCGCTCTCGTCCATCCCGTGGTTGCTGATCGAGAAGAACCGCTCCTGGATCTCCTTGCCGGCCATCGCCACCACGAGGCAGGCCCCGATGGCGTAAATCACCCCGACGAACCGCTTGTTCCGCGCCCGCATGAACATCGGCACGGCGGTCACGCACAGCGACAGCATGGCCCCGCGCGAGAACGACAGCAGCACCGCGTGCAGCAGGATCGGGATCACCGCCAGGTACGCCCACCGCCACCACCGGGCGCTGGCCTCCCACGCGAAGAAGCACAGCGGCACCGCCATCGCGAAGATGAGCGCGGCCCCGTTGTTGTCCAGCCCGCCGTACCCGCGGGTGGCCAGCATCAGCCACCCCGCGGAGAAGTAGAAGAAGTTGATCTCGTAGGCGATGTACACCGCGCACGCCAGCACGACGAAGTACAGGGTCCACAGCTCGCGGACCGTGCGGAGCACCAGCGTGGCGCACAGGAACATCGCGAAGATCTTGACGTACTCGAGGAAGTACGGCCAGGACACGTCCGGGTGCCGCGCGGTGACGTAGGTGAGGCTGATCCACGCGGTGAACGCGAGGAACAGCACGTGGCTGCGGGTCAGCTTCGGGTTGCCGTACCAGGGCGGGGTGGACGCGGCGAACGGGGTCCACAGCTTGAGCCGCCACAGCACGGTGACGGCGAGCGTGACCACCGCGACCGGGAACGACCAGTTCTCCTCCGAGAGGCGGAGCCCGGAGTACTCCACCCAGTCCCAGATCGCCTGCGGCCGGAGCACGGCGTACATGTAGTAAACGGCGATGCCGTACACCGGGGACAGCACGACCGTGCCGGCCGTCCCCAGGAACATTGTCACCGCCATGAACACCAGTTGCTTCATTCGCTCCGTCCTGACTCGCCGCCGGCCTCGCAACTATCCTAGTACCGCCAACCGCTACCACCCGGATTACGGGCGCGTGTTGTACCATCTTTCATAGCACACTGGAAAGCCCACCCCGGATCTCGAAAGGGCGCAACACCTTGGAACCGATCGCCGTCGATTTGAACGTCGTCTGTCCGCCGGCGGGCCGCGGGCCGGTGACCACCGGTATCCCGTTCCCGAAGGGCGCCCTTCCGGACGCCGCGAAGCTGCAACTCCGCGACGCCGCCGGGGCGGCCGTCCGGCTCCAGTCGCGCGCAACCGACTTCTGGCCCGACGGTTCGGTGCGGTGGGTGCTGCTCGACTGGATCGCGGAAGCCGGAAAGGCGCCGTACCGCGCCACCGTCGGCGAACCGCTCGCGGTCGAAGGGCCGGCTGTGGCGGTCGAGGAGCGGGACGGCGGGATAGAGGTGCGGACCGGCACGCTTTCTCTTGACTTGCACGCTGAGGGCGTGTTCACGTTCGCTCCGCGGTTCGGCGCGGCGCCTGCGCTCGTGCCCGGGGCGGTCCCGTTCGTCGCCTGCGGCAACGGGGCGTCGTGCGTACCGTTCATCCGCTCGGCCAAAGCCGAGACGGCCGGACCGCTGCGCGGGGCGGTGCTCCTGCGCGGCGCCGCCGTGCCCGCGCAGAAGGGGATGCCGGTTGCGGAGTTTGACGCCCGGCTGCACTTCTCCGCCGGCTCGTCCGTGGTGCGAATCGAAATCACGCTGCGCAACCCGCGGCGCGCCCAACACCCCGGCGGGCTGTGGGATCTGGGTGACCCCGGCTCGATTCACCTCAAGGACGTGTCACTTCGGCTCGAATTACTCACAGGTGAAAAAGCCCTCGTCCGCGGATCGCCCGAATTCGGCGCACCGGTGGAGCAATTCGCCGCCCCGTTCGAGTTGTACCAGGATTCGAGCGGCGGCGAGAACTGGCGCAGCACCAACCACATCAACCGCAAGCACGAAGTCCCCGTGTCGTTTCGCGGTTACCGGCTGAAGTCGGGCGAGCAGGAGCGCACCGGGCTCCGCGCCACCCCCCTCGTCACGCTCGGTGAAGGTGCGAGCGCGGTCGGGATTGCGGTCCCGCAGTTCTGGCAGAACTTCCCGATGGCAATCGAGGCCACGAACGAAGCGCTTACGCTCCGGTTGCTGCCGCAACAGTTCGGGGATGTTCACGAGCTTCAGGGCGGCGAGCAGAAGACGTGGACGTTCGCGGTCGCGTTCGGGCCGGACGCCACGCCGGAAGCGCTCGAATGGTTCCGCCAGCCCGCGCGGGCGTTCGCCTCTCCCGAGTGGTACTGCGCGAGCGGCGCGGTTCCGTACCTCACGCCGAAGGCCGCCGACCCGAACGCCGATTACCTGAAGCTCGTGGACTCGGCCATTGAGGGGCCGGACAACTTCGACGCGAAGCGCGAGAAGATCGACGAGTACGGCTGGCGGCACTTCGGCGACATCTACGGCGACCACGAGGCCGTTTACGGCACCGATGCGCGGCCCGTCGTGTCGCATTACAACAACCAGTACGACCCGGTCGCCGGGTTCGCGTACCAGTTCTTACGCAGCGGGCGCCTCGACTGGCTGCGCCACATGGAGGAGCTGGCGCAGCACGTCATCGACATCGACATCTACCACACCACGCAGGACAAGTCCGCGTACAGCGGCGGGCTGTTCTGGCACACCTACCACTACGCCGACGCCGACACCGGCACGCACCGCTCGTACCCGCGGGCGCTGCTCCAGATGTCGCACATGCCGGGGCTCGACCCGAACAGCCCGCAGGCGCGGCGGTCGAAGGGGCTGTACGCACGGGGCGGCGGCCCGGCCGACGAGCACAACTACACCACCGGCCTGATGCTGCACTACTTCCTCACCGGTCGCGCGCAGTCGCGGGAGGCGGCGCTGGGGCTCGCGCGGTGGGTGATCGACATGGACGACGGCCGCAAGACCGTGTTCCGGTTCCTGTCGCGGGCGGACACGGGGCTCGCGAGCCAGAGCCGCGACGACGGCTACCACGGCCCGGGGCGCGGGTCCGGCAACTCGCTCGCGGCCCTCATCGACGGGCACCGGTTGAGCGGTGACGCCGCGTTCCTGGCGAAGGCCGAACAACTGGTCCGGCGGTGCATTCACCCCAACGACAACATCGCACGCCGCAACCTGTTGGACGTGGAGAACCGCTGGTTCTACACGATCTTCCTGTACTCGCTCGGCAAGTACCTGGATTACAAGGCGGGCCGCGGCGAACTCGACCGCATGTACGCCTACGCCCGCGCGAGCCTGCTCCACTACGCCCGGTGGATGGCGGACCACGAGGTGCCGACGCTGTCGCGGCCCGAGATTCTGGAGTACCCGAACGAGACGTGGGCGGCGCAGGACGTGCGCAAGAGCGAGGTGTTCAAGTTCGCCGCGAAGCACGCGACCGGCCCCGAGAAGGCGCGGTTCCTGGAGCGGTCCGAGTTCTTCTTCCGCGACTCGGTGTCGCGCCTGACGGGGTTCGAGTCGCGCACGCTGGCGCGGCCCGTCGTGCTGCTGCTCACGTTCGGGCAGATGCACGCGCACTTCCAGAAGCACCCCGACGAAGCCGCACCGCCCCCGAAGGAGGACGTGCGCGAGTTCGGGGCGCCGGAAGTGTTCGTGCCGCAAAAGGCGATCGCCAAGAAGCGGGCCAAGTTGCTCGCGGTCGCCGGGGCCGCGGCCGGGTCGGTGAGCGTGCTGGCACTGGTCGCGTGGCTCGTGCTGCGCTGAGTGCGGCCGGCGCGGTGCGGAATCGCCGCGCGCCCGCTCGGTTCGTAATCTTTCGCTTGCTTTCTTCACCCCGCTCCGGTCTTCTTGGCGACTCGACTTCTTTCTCCCGGGGGCGTTTCGCATGTCGGTTCCGGCGCGGGCGTGGGCGGTGACGGCCGCCGGTACGGCCGTCAACCTGTGCCTCGGCATCCTCTACGGTTGGAGCGTGTGGAAGGCCGCGCTCGTGCCGAAAGACAAGGCGCTGTACGGGCAGCCCATGACCGGCACCAACGCCGGGTGGACGTACCTCTCCAACTCCGAAGGGAACCTGGCCTACGCGGTGTGCGGGGTGACGTTCGCGCTGTTCATGATCCCCGGCGGGCGCCTCCAGGACCGCTACGGCGCGAAGCTCGGCGCCACCCTCGGCGGGCTGTTCCTCGCGCTCGGGTGCGTCGTCGCGGGCGTGCTGAAGAGCTTCGAGGGGCTGGTGCTCGGGTTCGGGGTGCTCGGCGGCATCGGGATGGGGCTGGGGTACGCCGCCGCCACGCCCGCCGCGGTGAAGTGGTTCCACAGCAGCCGGCGCGGGCTGATCGTCGGGCTGGTGGTCGCGGGGTACGGCGCCGCCGCGGTGTACATTTCGCCGCTCGCGGACTATCTCATCACGGCCCACGGCCTCACGGGCAGCTTCGTGGGGCTGGGCGTGCTGTTCGCGGTGGTGGTGGTCGTCGCCGGGCAGTTGCTCGCGCCGCCGCCCGCGGGGTACGTGGCGCCCGGGCCGGCGCAAGCGGCCGCGGCGCCGGCGGCGCCCCGGGGGGCCGATTTCGGCGCGAAGCAAATGCTCGCGACGTGGCAGTTTTACCTGCTGGTCTTCCTGTTCGTGGGCTCCGCGCAGTCGGGGCTGCTGGTGATCGCCAACGCGAAGTCGTTCCTCAACGACGCGGCCGAAGGGGGGAGCTTCTTCGCACGCAACGGGTGGGTGCTCGTCACCTTCATCGGCGTGGTGAACGCCCTCGGGCGCGTCGGGACCGGACAATACTCGGACCGGGTCGGGCGGCTGAACGCGTACGCGCTCAACGGGGCCGTGTCCGCGGTGTGTCTGCTCGCGACCCCGTGGGTGATTGCGGAGAAGAACGTCGCGTTCCTGTTCGTGGTGATCGGGGTGATGGCGTGGCAGTACGGCGGCACCCTCGCGGTGCTCCCGGCGGTCACGGCCGATTACTACGGCGCGAAGAACCTGGGCCTGAATTACGGGTTGGTGTTCACGGGGTGGGGCATCGCGTTCTTCGTGCCGCAGCTCGCCAGCGCGATCAAGGACGCCACCGACCGCTGGGACGGGGCGTTCTACCTGTCGGCCGGGCTGCTGGTAGCGGCTGTACTGGTGAGCCGCATAATCCGTAAGCCGGTTTCGGTCGCGCCCGCGGCCTGAGAACCTGGGTAACGTGCTACAATTGGGCACCCGCCGGGGCCAACGTCTATGTTGTTCGCGCTGCTGTTCTTCCTGATCGCGTCGCACGCGCTCATGGACTACTCGTTGCAGAACGACACCATGGCTTCGTGCAAGTGTCGCCAGAGCACGCACCAGGTCGCGGTGTACGTGCCGTGGTACTACTGGCTCACCTCGCACGCGATGCTGCACGGGGTCGGGGTCGGGGTCGTGTTCCGGTGGATGGGGTTCGACTGGAACGTGGTCGCCGCGGTGGCCGTCGCCGAAACCGCGATCCACTGGGTCACCGACTACGGCAAGTGCGCGAAGTGGTACTCGCTCCACGCGGACCAGGCGATTCACATCACCTGCAAGCTCGTGTGGTGGGCGCTGGTGGCGGCCGAAGTCGTCAAGCCGGTCGGGGCGTAACATGCGGTCCTCACGCCGGGCCGGGCGCACGGTCTCAATGCTCCTGATCGGGTTGACGGCGCTCGCGGCCGGGGCCGCCGGCGGGTACTTCCTTTCCGGCCGCGCGCGCCAACCGGCTTCGTCGTCCGACGCACCGGGCGGTCCCGCGAACTCGGACCGCGTGACCGCGCTCGGACGGCTCCAGCCCGAAGGCGGCGTGGTTCCCGTTTACGGTCCGCCGGGCGACCGGATCGCGAAGTTGTACCCGGTCGCGGTCGGTCAGCCGCTAAACGTCAACGCGCCGATCGCCGAACTCGCGAGCCGCCGGGACCGGTTACAGGAAGTGCAAGTCGCGAGAACGCAACTCGACGAGGCGACCGCGGCGCACGCCGCCGCGAAGCGGGCGGGTGAGAAGAAGATCGCCGCCGCCGGGGCCGAGCTGAACCAGGCGAAGGCGAACAAGGTCAGCGATCTGGCCGCGCTGGACGCGAAGTTGAAGGCCGTGGAGCTTCAATCGCAGACCGCCGCGAAGCAGGTCGATCGGCTCCGGAGCTTGAAAACCGCCCCGGAAGACCTGGAGCGCGTCGAACTGCTCAAGGCCCAGGCCGATGCCGAGTTGTCCGCGACGCGCGCGACGCGCGACAAGACGCAGACCACTTACGAGGAAACCGAGAAGGCCGCACAGGCCCGCATCGCGGCCGCGAAGGCGGAGCTGGACGAGGCGCTCGCCCGCACCCCGATCAAGTCGTCGGCGGAGAAGGTGCAGCTCGCGGAGCAGCTCGCCGAACTCACGATTCTCAAGGCGCCCGTGTCCGGGGTCGTGCTGAAGGTGAGCGGGCGCGAAGGGATGCCGACCGGCACCGAACCGATTTTGCAGCTCGCCGACCTGACCAAAATGACCGCGGTGGCCGAGGTGTACGAGAGCGACGTGGCGCGGCTCGCGGGCTGGGTCCGCGGCGGGCCGGTGTCCGCCGAGGTGACCAACCCGGCGCTCCCGAAGCCGCTGGCGGGTGCGGTGCGATCGGAGGCCGACGTCACGCGCATGATCGCGCGCAACCAGGTGTTCGCGATGGGGCCGCGCGAGGACGCCGACCGGCGCGTGGTGGAGGTGGTCGTTCACCTCGACGCCGCGAGCAGCGCGGACGCCGGGCGGTTCGTGGGGCTTCAGGTGACGGTCGCGTTCGCCCCTCCGGGGCGCTAACCGCTCCCGCGCGCGGGCCTCTCGCGCGACCGATGCGGCGTGGCTTCGGTGCGTTTCTGGAGCGCGGGCCTCTGGCCCGCTTGACCGACGCGGATCGGGGTGCTTTGCAGTCACGCCGTTACAACCTGCGCCCGGAAGCTCATTCACGCCCCGGTTACTGGTGTCTGTTTTAGCTGTTGCCTTTGTGGCACAGACATTCCTGTCTGTGCGGCCTTCTCGCGCCGCACAGACAGGAATGTCTGTGCCACAAGAAACAGACACAACTTGCGGGACCGTGAATCAGGCGGGCCGCAGGCCCGCGGTCCAGAGGCGCCCGGGAACGCACATGACCCCTTTGCGGCTCGCGTGGGCCAACCTGGTGCACAAGCGCACCCGGACGCTGATCGCCGTCACCGGCGTGGCGTTCGCGGTGGTGCTGGTGTTCATGGAACTCGGGATGCTCGGCGGGGTCGGGCGCACCGCGACCATCCTCTACGACAAGCTCCAGTTCGACTTACTCATCACCTCCCGCGAGTACCTCGACCTGAGCCGCGCGCCGGAGTTCCCGCGCGCGCGGCTGGCCCAGGCGCGCGTCGCGGGCGTCGCCGATGTCATTCCCGTGTCGTTCGGGGTTGCGGGCTGGCGGGCGCCGCGCCACGAGACGCCGTTCGGTACGACCGAGCCCGGCGGGGCGCTGAGCGTGAACATCGTCGCCGCCCCGCCGGACCGGCTCGACCGGGCCTTTGCGGTGGGGGACGGCGGCGCGTTCGGGTCCGCGGCCGAGGCCCGCGACGCCGGCCGCCGGCTCGCGCGCCTCGACACGTTCCTGCTCGACGAGCGCTCCAAGCCAGAGTTCGGCGACGCGGCGCAGCTCCGGCGCCTCCCGCCGGACGGCAGCGGCGGCGACCTGGTGCGCGTCAACGGCCGGCGCGCGAGCGTCGTCGGGGCCTTCAACCTCGGCACCGGGTTCAGTTGGAACGGGATGCTGCTCACGAGCGAAGAAACGTATTCCGACTTCGTGATGCGCTCCCGGGACTCCGTGAGCTTCGGTCTGGTGCAGCTCGAACCGGGGGCCGACCCGGGTGCGGCCCGGCAGCGGCTCCGGGCGGTGCTGCCGCCGGACGTGAAGGTGTACACGCGGGCCGAGATCAACGCGGACGAGCGCGGCTACTGGCTCCGGCTCACCTCGATCGGGCAGTTCCTGCTGGTGGCGGTGGTGCTGGCGGTCGTGGTCGGGGTGATCTTCGTGTACCAGATGATGGCCGCCGACATCCGGAACATGCTGCCCGAGTACGCGACGGTGAAGGCCCTGGGCTACCGCCCGCCGTACCTGACCGGCGTGGTGCTGGGGCAGGCGGTGCTGCTCGCGGTGTTCGGGTACGTCCCGGGTTTCGCCGCTGCGCTCGGGCTGTATTATGTGGCGAGGAACTTCGGCGGCATCCCGACCCAAATGACGGTCGAGATCGCCGCCGGCGTGCTCGTGCTGACGTGCGTCATGTGCCTCGCGTCCGGGCTGCTGGCCGTGCGGAAGGTCCACACGGCGGACCCGGCGGATCTGTTTTAAAGGCCGAGAAGGCCGTGAAAGCCGTGTTCACCGCAGAGGAGGTTCCCTCCGCGAAGCGGGAGGGGTTCACGAGAGGGCGCAGAGAGAAAGGCAGAGAAAACAGCAGGCAGTGAGAGAATGCACGAGAAGAGCATTCACCGCCGCCGGGAGACCGCGGAGCTGTTCTCGCTCACAACTTTTCTTTGCCTTTCTCTCTGCGCCCTCTCGTGAACCCCTCCCGCTTCGCGGAGGGAACCTCCTCTGCGGTGAACACGGCCTTCTGTCTTTCTCCGGTTCTCTGATTTATGCGTCCTCCACCCGTACCGCTGGCCTGGAAGAACCTGACGCACGACCGGGTGCGGTTCGGGCTGTTCGCCTCGGGCATCGGGTTCGCCGTGGTGCTGATGGGCGTGCAGTACGGGATCATGAACGCCATGCTGGACAGCAACACCGTGCTGATCGAGCGGCTCAAGGGGGACATCGTCCTCATCAACCCGAACAAGGCGTCGCTGCTGTACCGCGAGGGGGTGTCGCGGCGGCGCATCGCCGAGGCGGAAGGCGTCGCCGGGGTGGCGAGCGCGCACCCGGTGTTCGTGGAGTATTCGACGGCCGCGCTCCGTCACACCGCCGACGATCCGGCCGCCCGCACCAGCACCCGACGGGTGCGGGTCATCGGCGTCGACCCGAACGCCGACCTGTTAAACCTCCCCGGGGTGTCGGCGGACGACTGGCGCGAACTCAACACGCCCGGGACCGCCCTTTATGACCGCGCGAGCCGGGCGCACCCGGACCGGACGCGGCACCCGGGCGAGTCGGTGTTCGGAAAGCTGGCCCCCGGAACGCTGACCGAACTGGCGGGCCGCGACGTTCGGCTGGTGGCCGGGTTCGAAATGGGGTTCGATTTCGGCACCGACGGCAGCGTGGTCGTCGGCGACCGCACCTTCTCGCAGTGGGTGCGCGAGCCGTACTACCCGATGAGCCCGCTGGCGGAGGCCGACATCGGGGTGGTGAAGTTGCGGCCCGGGGCCGACCCCCGCGCGGTCAAGGCCGCGCTCCAGGCGAAGTTCGCTCCGGGCGGTGACGTGCTGGTCCTCACGCGCGCCGAGATGGTGTCGCGCGAGAAGGGGTTCTGGTGGAGCAACACGCCGATCGGGTTCGCGTTCGGCGCCGGCGTGCTGCTGGGGTTCGTGGTCGGGATGGTGATCTGCTACCAGATCCTCGCGAGCGACGTGGCCGACCACCTGCCCGAGTACGCGACGCTCAAGGCCATCGGTTACACGAACCGCTACCTGAGCTGGGTCGTGCTGCAGGAGGCGCTCGTCCTCGCGGTGGCCGGGTTCGCCCCCGGGATCGTGGTCACCTTCGGTACTTATCTTCTGCTCACCGACCTGACCGGTTTGCCGATGATACTGAGGCCGGCGCGGTTCGCTCTGGTGCTGGCGCTGACCGTCGTGATGTGCGCCGCGTCCGGGCTGCTCGCGGTGAGCAAGGTCAAGAAGGTGGACCCCGCCGATGTCTTCTGAGCCGCGCGAGAACGGCCCCCCACGCCCCGGTTCCTTCTCTCCAGAGAGGGAGAGCGGGAACCGCCTCCCACCTCCCGGTCAACCGGTGCTCCGCATCCGCGGGGTGAACCACTACTTCGGTTCCGGTGACACCCGCACGCAGGTGCTCTTCGACAACAACCTCGAAGTGATGCCGGGCGAACTCGTCATCATGAGCGGACCGAGCGGGTCCGGCAAAACCACCATTCTGACCCTCATCGGCGGGCTGCGCACCCTCCAGGAGGGCGAAATCGAGGTCTGGGACGCCGACCGCGGCGGGTACCGCACGCTCCAGGGCGTTCCGGAGCCCGAACTGGTTCAGGTGCGGCGGCTCATCGGGTTCATCTTCCAGCGCCACAACCTGTTCGACTCGCTCACGGCGGTTCAGAACATCCGGATGGCCCAGCAGCTCAAAGAACGCGCCACCGACCCCGGTGCGGACGCCCGTGACGTACTCACGTACCTGCTGCTCGGCGAGAAGGACCTGGCGGGCAAAGATCAGAAGTCGCGGTTCGACTACAAACCTGCACAACTTTCGGGCGGGCAGCGGCAGCGCGTGGCCATCGCCCGCGCGCTCATCAACCGTCCCAAACTGGTACTAGCGGACGAACCGACCGCCGCACTCGACGCGAACAGTGGTCTCGCGGTGGTCACGCTGGTGCAGGAGCTGGCGCGCGCCCGGCCGGAAGCCGACCTCATGAAACTCGTGCGGTCGGCGGAGGAGGCGGGCGAGAACGGGCGCCTCGCGGAATGGCAGGTGCCGCTCCTGAAGCGGGTCGTCGCCGAGCACGGGACGACGAGCCTCATCGTGACGCACGACGCGCGCATCATGAACCTCGCCGACCGGATCGTTCACATGGAGCGGGGGCGGATCGAGTCGAACGTGGTGGTCGCGGAGCGGCTGTTCGTGCGCGAGGGGCTGCGGCAAAGCCCGGCGTTCGCCGCCGTGCTGCCCGAGGAGCAGGAGAAGCTTGCCGATTCCGTACTCATCGGCGTTCACCCGGGCGAGGACGTGCGCCCCGATCACCTCGCCCGAAGTCCCGGACGAGTCGAAGTATACGAACCGGGACAGTTCATCGTCCGGCAGGGGGAAGCGGTCAACGAAGAGAGCAAGTTCTACCTGATCCGGCGCGGAACGGTCGAGGTGCTTCGCGACGTGGACGGTGCGGTTCAGAAGCTGACCGAGTTGGGCGCGGGGCGCTACTTCGGGGAGGTGGCGTTCCTGCTCGACCAGCCGCGCAACGCGAGCGTCCGCACGCTGACACGCGTCGAAGTGTACACCGTCAGCCGAACCGCGTTCGACCGGTTCCAGTCGGTGAGCCGCCCGTTCATCGAGCGCGTGCTGGCCAACTTTCGTGCGGGTGACGGGTCACCGCGAACGTAATGAAGAGGTTGTTGCGAATCGAAAGGAGAGGAGAAGCGTTCGAGACGAGCCCGGCGTGACGGCACTGCGATCCGCTGGAAAACGAGCCGGGCGTTCAGGATACGGACGGATTCGGTTGAGTTGCCAGTAACTCGCCGATGACGCGCCGGAGCATTTGCCCGGTGGTCATGCCGCGCTTACTCGCGGCCGCTTCCAGTTCCATTGCCTGCCACAGCGGCAACAGCAGGGCCAGTTCGACGACCTCTTGGTCGGTACGGGCGGGCGCTGAAACGGCGTCGAACAGCGGTTGCACGGCGTCACCTGTCCTGGAAGGCGTGTACGGCAGCATTTGCCACCAGAATCACGGGTTACTCGCGCCCTCGCATCGCCCGCTACGGGCTCACAACCGTTCGGTTCGCTTACTACACCGACGAAAAACGTTCAGCCTCATGCTGACGCGATCGTGAGTAGCTTGGTGGACCGGGTGGTTCAGTCGAGAGGTCGCGTTTTACATTAGTGCAAGCCGGGTGCCGCGAAGGGAAATCGCCCCGTGATTTTCATTCGACCGCGGAAAACGCAGCTTTTTTGTATTGCGGCCTTGTCACAACTGCGGTCTCTTCTTTTCGCTCACCGCTCACTCCGCGCGCACTTTATGTCAGAACGCGAGCAGCTATTTCCGCGAACATCAAATCCCTTCCGAAAACCCTGACGAACGGGAGCCGTCGCCGCTTCTGGTAAATATGGCAATTGTGTCGGCGGTGTGCATTTTTTGCAACGCACCCACTCCGTGCTACATTCAAATTGACTGCGTAGTGCGGATCGGACGGGAGCGGCCACACATGCTCTTTGCTAACATAATGGAAACGGTCAAGATTTGGACCGCCGGCCACCTGCCGATCACGGTCGGCGGGTGCGTCGCCGCTCTTGTGCTGCTGTTCTTGGTGCTCAACACATCCCGGCGGCGACAGGGGTTGGACCCGTCGAAGCTGCAAGCCACCGGTGCGCTCAATGCGGTCACCGGTGAGAAGTCGCTGAACTGGGACCCGCCGGAGCAGTCCTACGCGGACCGGCGCGCCGCGACGCGGCGCGAGGGGCAACCGGTCCGGGTGCTGCTCGCGGCGGCGACGTTCCGCAACGGGGCCGGCGACGGGTACGTCATCGACCGCTCGACCGGGGGGCTGAAGCTCGCCACGCAGTCGGCGCTGCCCCCGGGCAGTCTCGTCCAGGTGCGGGCCGTGGACGCCCCGGACACCATCGGGTTCGTGACGCTCGTCGTGCGGAGCTGCCGCAAGAACGGGGCGCAGGACTACTTCGAACTCGGGTGCGAGTTCGAGCAGACCCCGCCGTGGAACGTGCTCCTGCTGTTCGGGTGAGCGACACAGAATCAAGGCAGTTCGGCCACAAAAGAAAACCGAGGAAGCAAAGGCAGTTCGGCCACAAAAAAGCACAAAGGGCACAAAAGAAAACCGAAGACGAAGACAAAAGACGTGTTTTGAACTCACTCTTCTGTCTTCGTCTTCGGTTTTCTTTTGTGCCCTTTGTGCTTTTTTGCGGCCACTCCTCATTCTGCCTTTTTCCTCGTGGCCACCCTGACTTTAATCGCTCTTCTTTTCGAGCTGTATCGCGCGGGAGCCGATTCGGGCCAGGAACCGCGCCTTCTGCGCCGCGGTCAGTTCTTTCGTGTACCGGGCGCGGACCGCCTCCACCCACCGGACCTCGCGCTTGCCGTAGTCCGTCACCACCCGCACCAGCACCGGGCCGTCGTGGCACACCGCCCCGCGGAGCTTCGCCTCCAGCTCGGCGTGCGAGGCGATTTCGACGTACCCCACCCCGAACGCCTGGGCGAGCGCCCGGTAATCGAGCCGCGTGAGGATCGTGGCCGTGGTCCGCAAGTACGCCGGCTTCTGGAGCATCTGCATGTAGTGGTACGACTGGTCGTCGAGGATCACGAACTTCACCGGCAGGTGCTCGCGCGCGGCAGTCGTGATCTCGAGCGCGCTCATCAGCAGGCACCCGTCGCCGGTGATCGTCGCGACGGCCTTCCCGTGGTGGACCCGCTGGGCGCCGAGCGCGGCCGGGACGCTCCAGCCCATCGCCTGGTTGTCCACCGGGTTGAAGTACGTCCGCGGGTGGCACACCCGGAAGTGCTCGGCCGCGAGGTGCTCGGTCACGCTCACGTCGGTGAAGAGGAGCGCGTCTTCGGGCAGCACCTTGCGGAGCGCCGCGACCGTCGCCAGGGGGTCCACCCCGCACTTCGCCGCCGGGATGCTGCACAGCGACCGGGCGGCGGCGGCCTTCAGTTCGCGGATGCGGTTGAGCAGCCACCGGTCTTCCGGGCGGCGGAGCTGGTCGCCGCAGGCGAGGAGCCGACCGAGGAACGCGCCCGCGTCCGCGTGGACACACACGTCGGTTTTGAGCACGCGCCCGAGGTTGCAGTGGTTCGCGTCGACGTGGACGACGTGCTTCGGCTGCGGGTTGCCGTAGTAGCCCGTGGACACCTCGCTGAACTTCACGCCGATCGCCAGGACCGTGTCGACGCCGGACTTGAGCGGGTGCATCTTGTCGCCCGCGAACACCTTTTCCGCGACCTCCGAGGCGTGCGGGCCGAAGCCCCAGCCGACCGCGAGCGGGTGCCCGTCGCCGACCGCCCCGCGGCCCGAAACGCTGGTGGCGATCGGGGCCTGGAGCAGCTCCGCAACCGCGGCGAGTTCGGCCCCGTAGCTCATGCACCCGACGCCGGCGTAGATGCCGACCCGGTGCCTCTTGTCGGCGAGGAGCGGCAGCGCGCGGGCGAACGCCGCCTCGTCGAACGGCGGGGCCGGCACCGCGGGCGGCGGGGTGCGGTAGTCGTGCGCCTCGATGAACAGGTTGTACGGCACCACGACGGCGACCGGGCCGGGTTCGCCCTGCGTGGCGGTCACGAACGCCTGGCGCACCGCGGCGGCGATCTGCGCGGCCGTTTGCACCTGGTACACGCACTTGCACACCGGCTTCAGCAGCTCGACCTGATTCAGCGAGTGGACCTGAAACGGCTTGGCCTTTTCGCCGTTCGCGACGTCCCCCACGATCGCCACGAGCGGCGACGAGTCGAGCAGCGCCTCGCCCAGCCCCGTGAGCGAGTTCGTGACGCCGGGTCCGGGCACCACGCACAGCACCCCGGGGCGCCCGGTGCTGCGGGCGTAGCCGTCGGCCATGCACGCCGCGGAGAACTCGTGCGTGACGAGGAGGTAGGGTATGCCCTTCTCCTTGAAGGTGTCCCACAGCTCGTTCTCTTGCGCGCCGGGGATGCCGTACACGCAGCCCACGCCCTCGGCGCGCAGTGCTTCGCAGAGCGCCTCGGCGCCGGTCATGCGGCCGAACACCCAGCCCGGGTGCCGGGCGGCGCGGGCGTCCGCGACCGGTCCCGCCTGGGTCGCGCTCGTGGCGAGGGCGCCGCCGACCGCGGCGGCCCCGTGAAGCAGTCCGCGGCGGGAGAACGCGAAATCCATTTCGCACCTCGAATGACAGTACGGCCCAGGTGTATCGGCAAATGGGGAATGGCGGGTTCGCGCGGAATGCGCAAGTTTGGCGTTTTTGGGGCGACAGAGTTGCGCGCCCCGCCGCCCGTACCGCGCGAGTGGCATCCCTCTCAACACATCACGTCTGTTCAGTGCCGAGCAGCCGCGATGTCGCGACGTGTTTGGCCCCGGGGAATCGGGTGCGGGGCGGCTTCGGTTTTTTCGGCCCGCGGGTGGCCTTCCGATACCGCCCCAGGTTCGCACCCCGGGCCGGCTCCTTGTGCCATTCGGCCATCGGCCCGACCGACCACGCTCCCAGACCCGCCCATGTTTCGACCGGAACGGCGATCCACGGTCCCGGGCACGCACCCGACACTTCCAACGCCAGGTGGTAGGCGGATTACGAACGAACCGCTCCGTATCACGCAAGACCGAGAACCCGGTGAGCCTGTTCGACCTGGACGCAGCCGCCCAGCACCGGCTCGGGCTGGACCACGAGAAGTTGACCTTCAAGTTCCAACTCGACACGCGACTCACGGCCGTGGAGCCCGCGCACCCGGTAACGGCGATCCTGGCGTGGCCGTGCTTCAGGGTGGGCGAGCGCATGCGGTCAGGCTTCCGGGTCCGGGTTCCACCAGCACGGCCCTTTGTCGCGCCGCGCGTCGATTGCGCGGCGCCGGATGTCCTCCATTTCCTTCGCCTCAAGCGGCCGGAACGACCGCGCCGCGGCGAACGCCGCGTCCTGCTCGTTCGGGTAGCTCAGCCCCAACAAAGCGACGTCGGGGTTCAGTGTGAGCGTGTAGTGCAGGCACTCGGCGACGGCGAGCCGGGGCAACGTTGCGCTCGCGTCGTCCGTGCCGCCGCTCGACACCTTGCCGCGCGGCCGGGATTTGAGCGGCTGGTTGTAGCCGCTCGTGTCACCGACCAGTTTGCCCGCGCCGAAGGTCTTGAAACACACCGTTCCCACCCCGAGCGACTGCGCGAGCGGGAGCACGTCCGTAACGTACCGCGAATCCACGAACGGCCCGAGCGGGAACATCACCACATCGCACACACCGGCGTGGAGGGCCGCGAGCAGCACGTCCGGGTTGTGCGACGAGATGCCGCGGAACCGACACTTACCCCTTCTGACAGCGTCGGCGAGTTGGTCGAACCCGCCGCCGGGAGCGCACTGGCGGTCGAACGCGTCCCGCTCCGAGAGGTTGTGGAACACGAACGCGTCGGTGTGATCCAACCCGAGGCGCGCGAGCGAGCCGTCGATTTGCGGCCCGACGGGCTGTTCGGGGTGGTCGATTTTGTCGATCACGAACACCGCGTCGCGACGGACCGCACGCACGACCCGACCGACGATCTCTTCAGAATAGCCGTCCTCGTAGTTCGGGGCCGTGTCGATCAGGTTCAGCCCGGCGTCGAGGGCGCGGCGGGCGGTCGCGACGCAGGTTTCGAGCGGCACGGCGCGGTCGGCCAGGTCGCCGATTCCGAGTACGGAAGCCGCGAACCCGGTGCGCCCCAGTTCGCGCCGCGGGAGCCAGTTCGGATCGTCGTTCATCACAGGTGACCTCGTCTCGTTTCCCGTTGGTAGCTCGGCACCAGGTGCGACACTCACGCCCGAGCCCGCCGGACCCGGCCAGTGGGACGCGACTGCGCCCGTAACGACCGTGTAAGCCATTTCTGACAATTGACTTGCGTCCACCAATCGGCCGCCGGCGGGATCGCTTCTGCCCGGCTGCGGGGGCCGTATTTGCGGGTTCTGCGGGCGTTTCCGTGGTAGCGAACGGGTAGCAGTTGGGTAGCGAACAGCGACCTCCCCGCCCGCGAATGTCCAGTCGGCTCCCCCGTTCGAGGCACTGTAACCCCCGTTACACCCCGCCCCACAAACCCCGTCGGAAGGTCCACAGCCCCGGGTAGTTCGGGGGCAGTTCGGGGGTAGCGAACGGGAGCGGAGTCCGGGCCGGCTCGCTCTTTCGGGGTAACGTGGTGTCAGTCCTGTACCAGTCCCCGGACCGACATCGCTACCGCCCGCGGCGGTGTTGCTCTGTGATCGCGCGCCAACGACCGCCCGCGCGGTGCCCCTGGTGACGCCTGCCGCGCTGTCGGGTTGAGTCACGTTGCCCCCGCGCCATTCGATAAGCTGAAGCGCCGTACCGGTCGCACGGTCCCTACCTTACTGATGGCACGTGGACGGACCGTCAGCCACGCGGGTACGAAGGGGCGCCAGCGAGTTCCGTCGCTCCTGATCGGGTCGGGCCGGAGCTACTTCCGCCGCAGCGCGTCGATTTGCTCCTGAAGCTTCGCCGCGTCGGCCTCGGCGGTGCCGAGCGGTTGCGGCTTCACGGTCGCCTCGCGGGTGTACCCGGTGTGCTTCATCCACGCCGCCGAGCGCCGCTCGCGCTTTTGCGCCACCAGTTTGAACAGCGGGTCCGCCTTGATCGTCGCAACGGATTCGTCCGGTGCCTTCACGCCGAACGCCCCGAGCAAGGTCTTGGCCATCAGCAGGTGCCCGTCGTCGCCCGGGTGAACGTTGTCCTTCGAGAACGGCCCGGGGCGCGCGTCGCGGGCCGTTCGCATCGCGGTGTGCAGGTCGATCACCGTCACCCCGGGCGTCTTGAGTTCGGTCTCCCACTTCGCGTATTCGGTCAGTACGGAGTCGTAGTTGAACTCCCCCTTCTTGGGCACGAAGTCGTAGATCGGCGGCGTGATGAGGTAGACGTGCTTCGCGCCGGCTTTCTGGCACTGCTCGATCAGCTTCGCGACGCCCTTGTGGAACGCGGCGGCGCGCCCCTTGTCGAGCGGCAGGTAGATGCCGTCGTTCATCCCGTAGCACGCGAACACGATTTCGGGCTTCGACTTCTCCAGCACCCGTCCGAGCCGCTCGAACAGGCACGGCCGCGGGAACTTCCCGCCGGCGTGGCCGTCCTCGCTCAGCCCCGAAAGCGTCTCGCTCGCCAGCCCCAACCCGATGACGTCGAAATCCTTCGTCGGGTGCAGCTTTTCAAGGTAGTACGTCGCGAACGAGACGTACCCGCCGGCCTGCGTGATGCTGTCGCCCAGGAACACCACCCGCTTACCGGCGAGCGCCTTGACATCCTGCGCGAGGCCGTGAGGAGCAAGCGCCGCCCCGACGAGAACGGCGAGCAGGAGCCGGATCATGACTTTCCCTCGTGTGTGTTTCCCGGCTCCGACGGCTGGGTCCGGTTGTGCGGGCCGCAGATCCGGTAAGGTCGCCCTATTCTTCCTGATCGTGCTTGCCCGAAGCAAGGCCCGCATGCAGGCTGAAATCGTTTTCACCGCGGAGTGAGCGATGTTTCCTCGCAGCCTGTTACTTCTTTTCCTTCTGGCAGCTCCGGCTGCCGCCCAGCCACAGCCGATCGATCCGGCGGCGCTGACGCTCGATCGGCTGTTCGCCTCGGACGACTTCCGCGGCGATCCGGTGCCGAGCATGAAGTGGCTCGACGGCGGCGCGTACACCATCCTTCAGCCCTCCAAGGCCCACAAGGGCGCGAGCGACATCGCCCGCGTTGACGCGGCGGGAAAAGCGGAAGTGCTGGTCGCGGCCGAGAAGCTGATCCCGCCGGGTGCGAAGGAGCCGCTCGCGGTCCACGGCTACGACCTCTCAAAGGACCTCGACCTCGTGCTGATCTTCACCAACTCGGTGAAGGTGTGGCGGCAGAACACCCGCGGCGACTACTGGACGTTCCGGCGCTCGACCGGGAAGCTCGCGAAGCTCGGCGGCGACGCGAAGCCGTCCACGCTCATGTTCGCGAAGATGTCGCCCGACGGGACGCGCGTCGGGTACGTGCGCGACAACAACATCTACGCGGAGCCGGCGGCGGGCGGCGCGGCCACGCCGCTCACGGCGGATGGCACGGAGCAGGTCATCAACGGCACGTTCGACTGGGTGTATGAGGAGGAGTTCTACTGCCGCGACGGGTGGCGCTGGAGCCCGGACGGGAAGTCGGTCGCGTACTGGCAGCTCGACACCCGGGGCGTGAAGGCGTTCACGATGATCGACAACACGACCGCCGTGTACCCGGTGCTCAAGACGTTCGCGTACCCCAAGACCGGCGAGCGCAACTCCGCGTGCCGGGTCGGCGTGGCGCCCGCGGCCGGCGGCCCGACGAAGTGGCTCGACGTGCCCGGCGACACCCGGACCGACTTCTACATCCCGCGCATGGAGTGGGCCGGCAACGCGACCGAACTCGTCGTCCAGCGGGTGAACCGGCTCCAGAACGCGGTGGACGTGCTGCTCGCCGACGCCCGGACGGGGCAGGTGCGGGCGCTCCTGACCGAGCGCGACGGCGCGTGGGTCGATGTCCACGACGACGCGGGCGAGTGGGTGGAAAAGGGGGCGGCGTTCACCTGGGTGAGCGAGCGGGACGGGTGGCGGCACCTGTACCTCGCGTCGCGCGACGGTAAGTCCGTGCGCAAGGTTACGAGCGGCGAGTTCGATGTGATCCGCGTGCTGCACATCGATGAGAAGGCGGGAAGCGTCTACTTCCTCGCGTCGCCGGAGAACCCGACCCAGCACTACCTCTACAAATGCGCGCTCGACGGCACCGGCGCGCCGGTACGGGGCACGCCCGCGGACCAGCCGGGCTGGCACGATTACGACCTCGCGCCCGGCGGCGCGCTGGCGGTCCACACCTACTCCACCTTCGGGAAGCCGCCGCGGGTGGAACTGATTTCCCTTCCGGACCACAAGGTTGTTCGCGTGTTCGCGGCCAACGACAAGCTGCGCGAAACCGTGGCGAAGCTGAAGCAAACGCCGCCGGAGTTCTTCCGGGCGGATGTCGGCGGCGGGGTGAAGCTGGACGGCTGGCTCATGAAGCCCGCGAACTTCGACCCGGCCAAGAAGTATCCCGTCCTGTTCCACGTGTACGGCGAGCCGGCGGGCCAGTTGGTGACGGACCGGTGGGGCGGCCGGCAGCACCTGTGGCACCTCATGCTGACCCAGCAGGGGTACGCGGTGGCGTGCGTGGACAACCGCGGGACGCCGTGCCCGCGCGGCCGCGACTGGCGCAAATCGGTGTACCGGAAGATCGGCGTGACCGCCTCGGCGGATCAGGCCGCGGCCGTGCGCGACCTGCTCAAGCAGCGCCCGTACCTGGACGGGGCGCGGGTGGGCGTGTGGGGCTGGAGCGGCGGCGGGTCGATGACGCTGAACCAGATGTTCCGCCACCCCGACCTGTACCGGACGGGCATGTCCGTCGCGCCGGTCCCCGACATGCGGCTGTACGACACGATCTACCAGGAGCGGTACATGGGGCTTCCGCAGGACAACGCCGAGGACTACAAGCAGGGCTCGCCGATCACGCACGCGGCCGGGCTGAAGGGGAACCTGCTGATCGTTCACGGCACCGGCGACGACAACGTTCACTACCAGGGCACGGAGAAGCTCGCGGACAAGCTGATCGAGCTGAACAAGCCGTTCGCGATGATGGCGTACCCGAACCGGAGCCACTCGATCAACGAGGGCAAGAACACGAGCCGGCACCTGTACGGGCTGCTCACGAAGTACCTGAACGACAACCTGCCCGCCGGCCCGAAGCCGTAACCGTTGATGGCGGTGACGGGCTCGCGGGGGCGCCCTGCCCCTCGGCCCCCAACCCTGAAGGGACAAAGGCAACCTACCCCCCGGCCCCCTCCCTGAAGGGAGGGGGAGAAAGAAGGTACGAGTACGCGAATTGGTGCGCGGAGCGGACCCACCCCCGGCCCCCTCCCTGAAGGGAGGGGGAGGAAGACGAAACGCACCGCACGCCCGGTTTGCCACGCGGTTCCAAAGTGCTTTCTCCCCCTCCCTTCAGGGAGGGGGCTGGGGGGTGGGTCTGCTCCGCGCGCCCGAGCCGCTCCGGGATCACACGCACCCGGCGCCACCCCTCCCGTCCCGCCGACCCACGGAAGCTCCGCTGACCGGGCCGGTGGACGGGAGGGGGCTGGGGGGCGGTCGCTCTCGCGCTGGTTCGGCGTCAGTCCGGGTTGGTCGTCAGCTCGCCGGCGGGCTTCTTGTCCTTCAGGTCCCACACCCGCACTTTGCCGGTGAAGTCGCCGACCAGCACGCGCTCGCCGTCGTGCGAGAAGACCGCCTTCGACGGCACGTCGGTGAACCCCTCCAGCCGCGCGACCTGGGTGCCGTCGGCCTTCCACACGCGGGCGGTGTTGTCGCGCCCGCAGGTGACGAACTGCCCGGTGCGGGCGTAGCCCACCGCCAGCACCCCGGGCGTCTTGTTCCGCGCGGGCGCCTTCGCGTCCGCCTGCGCGGTGATCGTCCGGGTCGGGAACCCGTCCTCGGCGAACCACAGGATCACCTTGCCGTCCTCGCTGGCCGACGCGAGCATCTGCGAGTCCGCGCGCCAGCTCAGCCCGGTGACGGCGTCCTTGTGGTCGCCGAGCGTGAACACGATGCCCCCGGTCGCGGCCTCCCACACGAACGCGCCGCCGTTCCGGTCGCCGCTCGCGAGCAGTTCGCCGTCCGGGCTGAACTCGATCGCGGTCACCCAGTCGGTGTGCTTCTTGATTTTGTGCTTCAGCGTGCCGGTCGCGACGTCGTACACCTTGACCAGTTTCCCGGGGCCGCCGAGGGCGACGAACTTGTGATCCGGGCTGACATCCGCCGCGAGCACAACGTCGGCCTCGTCGCCGATCTCGGTGACCCGCTTGCCGGTGGCCACGTCCCAGATCACCACCCGCCCCTGCGCGGCGCCGCGCCCGCCGCCGGCCAGCAGCCACTTCCCGTTCCGGCTGAACCGCAGCACGTGCGGCACCCGCTCGGGGAACGGTAGCGTACCGATCAGCTTCAGCGTGTCGGTGTTGTACAGCAGGACCCGCTCGTGCCCCGCGACGGCCGCCAGCGGCGCCCACGGGCTGGTCGCCAGCGCGGTGACCGGGTGCGCCCGGTCGGTCCGGGCCAGCTTCACTGCGGGCAGTGAAACGGGCATCGGCGGCGGCCCGGCGGGCTTGCCTTTCGTGAGCGCGACCGGGTCGATCTCGACCTTCCGGCCCGCGCCCTTCGCGGCCCCGACGGCGGTTTCGGGGGCGCCGCCCTCGATCCACTTCTTGAGCACCGCGAGGTCGGCGTCGGGGATCTTCGGCCCCTTCGGCGGCATCTTCGGCTCGACCTCGTGCGCGGTGACCCGGTAGAGCGCGCTCTGCCCCGGGTTGCCGGGCTTCACCGCCTCGCCGCTGGCCCCGCCCGCCATCAGCGCCTGGTACGTCGAGACGTCCAGGTCGGACGACGCCTTATCGGCGTTGTGGCAGTTGAGGCAGTGCTTGCGCAGGACCGGCAGGACGTGGTCCTTGTACGTCACCGCGTCGGCCTTCTTGGCCGGGTCGGCCTTCGGGTCGGTCTTCGCCGGCTGCGCGTGGGCCAGCCCGAAGGCCACCAGCGACAGTGTGAGCGGGTAGAGGAGGCGCGGGAGCATAGGTCGTAAACCGCTGTGGGTGTTCGGTGGTTGGCTGATTGGTGGAGGGCGGCGCCTCGAGCAGATGGCCGTGGTCGCACTGCACTTTTGGCGAGCCGCGACCGCGAGGGAGCGGGATACGTGGCACCGCTCCCTCGCGGTCGCGGCTCGTCAAAAGTGCAACACAAACACCTTTGGTCTCGTACTCATTCACGGTCCAGGTGGTGCTTGTTTCTTGTGGCACAGACATTCCTGTCTGTGCGGCCTGCTCGCGCCGCACAGACAGGAATGTCTGTGCCACAAAACAGAACCGAAGCAGACACTCGTAACCGGATCGTGTATCAGGTCGAGCGATCTCGCGCCGTTAGTGGTTGAACGTGAACTCCGTGGAGTTGAACAGCCCCCACAGGATGTCGCCGTAGACGGTCTGCGCGGCGGCGCCCTCGAGCCGCGCGCGGGCGGCGTTCTGGGTCTGTTCGAGCGCGGCGACCTGCTTGCCGAGCGCGGCCGCTTCCTTCGAGCCCTTCGGTTGTTTGGCCAGGTCGGCCTGGAGCGCCTTCAGCCGCTCCTCCGTGCGCCGGTAGGTGGCATCGGTCCGCAGTTGCGCGTCGGCCAGTTCGGTGAGCCGGGCCGGCGCGGTCTCACGCTGAACGATCTCGACCAGCTTCTTCGTCTCGGTTGCGGTCGGCTTGCGGCACAGCGTCCGGATGTACAGTTCCTCAATCACCGCTTCCGGGGCCTTCTTCTCGGCGAGGAGCGCCGGCAGGAACTTGCTCTGCGCCACCTTTGCGGTAACCGTGTCGCCGTTCATCAGGTGCAGCGCCTGCGACAGGTTCGCCTCGCGGTTCACCTCGCACGAGCACGGCGTCTCACGCGGAGCGCGGCCGAACGTGGTGAGGAAGTAGTTGGTCACCTCGCCGGTGTGGATCTGCACCGCCCGCGTGCCCGGCGGGGACTGCGCGAACCGGTCCTCGGTGCCGGTGATGCGGGTGACCGTGTCGAGCAGCACCTCGGCCCGCAGCCGGCGCACGTAGGCGTGCGAGAAGTAGATCTCGTCCAGCTCGTTGGTCGGGTTGGTCGCGGCCGCGAGCTGGTACGTGCGCGAGTTGCAGATGTCGCGCACCAGCTTCTTCTTGTCGAACTTGTCGTCCGCCAGCTTCCGGCCCAGCGCCTCGAGCAGCTCCTTGTTGCTGGGCGGGTTGCTGATGCGCACGTCGTCCACCGGGTCGACGATCCCGCGGCCGAAGAAGTGCGCCCAGATGGTGTTCGCCATCGTCTCGCGGAACGCGGCGTTGTCCGCGGCGGTGAGCCACGCGGCCAGCGCCTTGCGCGGGTCCTGGCCGTCCACGTCCGGCGCGGCCCCGCCGAGGAACTTCGGCTTCATCCGGCGGCCGTCAACCGGGTGCGCGGTGGTGTTCGCGCTGGGGTTGTTCGTGACCACCACCTCGCGGCCCTCGGTGCCGCGCTTCAGGTTCATGCCGGCGAAGAACGCGGCGAACCCGTAGTAGTCGTCCATCGTCCAGCGGTCGAACGGGTGGTTGTGGCACTGCGCGCACTGGATGCGGGTGCCCAGGAACACCTGGGCGATGTCCTCGGCCGTCTTCTCGGGCGTGAGCCGCTCGCCGGCGGTGTACAGGTTCGCGGGCGGCGACTTGAAGTTGCTGCCGGACCCGACGAGCAGGTCCGCGGCGAACTCGTTCAGCGGCCGGTTCTGCGCCATCTGCTCCTTGATCCACGCGGCGTAGGAGAACATCGCCTTCGAGTCGCGGCCGTACTGCGGGGTCTGGTTGTTCGCGCGGACGCGGAGCAGCTCGCCCCACTTCATCGCCCACATGTCCACGAACTCGGGCCGCTCCAGGAGCGTATCGATCAGCTTCGCGCGCTTCTTCGGGTCGTTGTCCGCGAGGAACGCGTCGTACTCGGCGCGGCCCGGCGGGAGCCCGATCAGGTCCAGGTACACGCGGCGCAGGAACGCCTCGTCCGAACACAGCTCGGACGGCGCCAGGTGCAGCTTCTTGAGCTTGTCGAAGACGAGCGCGTCGATGTAATTGTGCTCGGGCGGGTCGGGCCAGCGGAACTTGTCGTCGGTCGGCAGGACGATCACCTCCGCGCCGACGGTGAACTTCCCGAACCGGGCGAACACGAACGCGCCGCCCCGCCCGCCGCCGGTCACGGCGCCGTCCTTGCCGATCGCCGCGACCGCCTCGTTGTTGGCCATGTACAGCGCGAGCCGGGTCACGTCGCGCGTCGAGCCGTCCGAGTACCTGGCGAGCACCACCGACTTTTGCGCCTGCCCCTTGGCGGCGAACACCACCTTCGCGGGCAGCAGTTCCACGCCCACCGGCTCGGGCACGTTCGCGCCGTCGTCCGGGGCGCCGGCCTTCAGCCACCGCAGGAGCGTCTTGTAGTCGTCGTGGTTGGTGTCGAAGAGCTTGCCGCCGGTGTGGGCGACGGCGCCGACGGACTTTTCGAGCAAGAGGCTCTTTTCGGGCGCCGCGAGGTCGATGCGGCGCCCGACGATGGCGCGGGTGATCCGGTGGTAATCGCCGGCCGGGTCGTACCCGAACAGCGACAGCATGAACCCGTCCTTGCCGCGGGCCGCGCCGTGGCAGCTCCCGTTGTTGCACCCGTGCTTCATGAACACCGGCATCACGTCGAGCCGGAAGCTCACCGGGCGCGACTGGTCCGCGCCGGACACGGTCACCGGGATTTCGGCCCGCAGCCCGCCGGCCTCGGCCACGAGCGTCGTGCGGCCGTCCTTCTTCGGGGCGAGCGTACTCTGCGCGAGCGCCGCGACCGCCGCATCCTTCAGTGACAGTTTCGCCGTAGCCGTGACGTCTTTCGTGACGCCTGCGTCATCGACGTGTTGCACCACGACGGCGTGTCGGTCGTCCTGACCCTTCAGCTCGACGGCCGCTGGGAAGACCTTGAGCGCCGGGGCCGCGTGCGCCGCCCCCGCGGGCAAAAGGAGTGCGACGGCGGCGAACAAAAGCGTGCGCATAGCGGGGATCGCCTCGGGTGGTTCCACTCGCGTGAATCGGGCCGTTAAGTCGGCGGGGTAAAATTCCCGTTGGTCGCACGGCGGATGTCGCACAGGGCTTCCGCCCTGTGCTACGTCCGGCGACCCCTCCGGGGTGCAAGACCAAGGCAAAAGACCAAAGGCAAAAGGTAAAAGCAGCGCAACCTTTTTACCTTGACACTTTTGCCTTTTAACTTGTTTTCCGCCCCGGAGGGGCCGGCGGGCGTAGCACAGGGCGGAAGCCCTGTGCGGTGTTGTGCGGGGCGGCGAATCACTTGTCCTTCGCCGCGGCGCCGCGCTCGGCGTCGACCCGCAGGACGCCGCCGCCGCTCAGTTGCCGCACCGACTGGCCCTTGTCGGTGACGGTCACGTCGAGCACGACGCCCTGGTAGTTGCCGACCAGCGCTTCCGGCGTGGCCCGCAGCGTGAACTTGACCTCCTTGTCGGCGGAGGTGATCTCGCGCGGGCCGTCGGCCAGTTCGATGCCGCGCGGGAGCCGGCCGAGCGTGACCGCCGCCTTGCCCTCGAACGGCTGGAGGTGGTTCAGCTTGACCACCAGCGCCGCGGTCTTGCCGCGCTCGATCGACGTGCGCGGGAACCGCGCCTCGACGTGCGGCTCGGCCACCGGCAGCTTGAACGGCTGCGACGCCACGTAGGTGCGGCCCTCGCCGTCGTTGTACCCGCGCCGGCCGCTGCCCGACATCGCGGTGAGTGTGAGCTGGTGCGTCCCGGCGGCGGCGTTGCGGGCGGCCCCGAGCAGGTACACGCCTTCCGTCTTGCCCGCGGGCACCGTGACCGGGGTGGCCGTGTTGATCCCGAGCGGCTTCCACTCCAGTTGCACCGTGACGGGGCCGTCGAACCCCTTCGCCCGCTCCACGCGGAACTTGAGCGACACCTCGCCGTTCTGCACGAGGGCCGACTTCGGCTCCTCCACCTTCACCGTGAACGGCGCCGGCTCGGTGACCGCCAGCGCGAGCCGGTCGATCGGCACGTGCAGGTAATAATCGTTGTTGCCGTATGCGTTCATCGGGACCGTCTGCCGGTAGCCGCTCGCGAGGGGCGACGCACCGCCGACCGGGCGCGCGATCAGGTCCACCAGGAGCGCTTCGGGCTTCGCGTCAGCGGCGGCCTCGAACACCACCGGCACCTTCGTCATCCCCGGCGTGAGCCTGGGGGCGTGCAGCGTGACGCCCTTCGGCAGGTTCACGCCGACCAGTTCCAGTTCGCCCGCGACCGGCCGGCCGGTCGCGAACACGCCCACCTGCACGGTGGTGCGGTTCCCGGCCGGGACCGCGACCGCCTGACGCAGTTGGGGCGCGAACTGGTTCTCCGGCTCCGGCGCGATGTAGGTGTGAACCGCGCTCGTCTCCGGCTGCACCTCGACGCGGTACACGTAGTCCGCGCCGCCCTCGCCGCGCTCGTCCTCGACGCCCAGCACGTACTCGCCGTCGGCCGGTACGGTGAACTCCAGCACCGGGTCGTGGGTCTCGCGGATGAGCCCGCCGGCGGGGGCGAACCCGAGCTGGTTCGGGCGCGAGTCCGCGGCCCGCTGACCCGCCGCGCCCGGCTTCGCGCCGACCGGCTTGATCCAGATCACCGGATCGAGCGGCGAGCCGAGCGCCTGGGCCAGGGCGTGGAACCGGAACTGTTCGCCCTTTTTGGCCTTGAACCGGAAGCAGTCCACGTCGCCGGGCTTCTCGATGATGCCGTTGAACGCCACCGGGAGCGGCGCTGCAGTCGTGGGCGCAGTCGCGGGCGTGTCGTTCGGTTCGACTTCCAGCACGTTCGGGAACGGCGACGCCCGTAACCGGTTCGGCGAGGGGGCCGAAACGCCGTCGCTCACCGCGACGAACGGCACGTCGCCCGGCGCCTTCGGCAGCCGGGCCGTCTGGTCCCACGCGCCCTTCGGGTCGCCGAGCACGCGCACCTTGAGTTCTTCGCCCGCCGGGCCGCCCGCGGGGTACACGCCGGTCGGGCGGGCGAACGTGCCGACGTGCAGCCGGTACACGTCGTTGGCCGCGTTGTACATGCTGTGGCGCACCTCCACGAGGTACGCCCCGTCCCGCGGCGCGATTACCGACAGGACCGGGTCTTGAACGAACAGCGCCGAGTCGTCGGCCGCCGCGAGCTTGGCCCCGTCGGGCGCGTAGATCGCGAGGTGCAGGTCCGGGATGCCCCGCTCGACGCCGAGCCGGGCCGCCTCCACCTCGGCCGAGACGCGCTGGCCGCGCTTCACCTCGACGCGGTACAGGTCCACGTCGGTCGGGTCGTTGAGCTTGCCGAGAACGGTCACGTTCGCGGGCACCGGCGTCGCGGTCTCGGGCTTGTCGTTGCGCGTCTTGCCGATGACCTCGTTCTCTTCGACCGTGGGGAACGGCCCGACGAAGAACCGCTGGTACTCGGTCAGCCCGGTGGCGGTGCGGAGCCGGAGCCCGTGCGGCCCGAGCGGGCAGTCGGCGGCGAGCTTCAGCTTCACGCGGATTCGCGTCCCGGGGTCAACGGGAACGGCCTTCCTGGTCGGCCCGGTCGTGCTTTCGACCGGCTCGATCCCCTCGACGGTGATGCCGGGTTCGTAGAAGAGCACCTCGCGGGTCTGGCCGAGCGCGCGGCCGGTGAACTCGACCTCGACGGTCGTGCCGCGCGGCCCGCCGGGCGGCGACAGCCGCGCGAGCTTCGGCGTGTCGGCGGCGGCGCCCGCCGCGGCCAACAGGAGCGCGGCGCACGTGCTGGTGGAACGGAAGAATCGCATTGCGAGCGGCTCCGGACGGTGCCGAGGTGAAGCGCGGGGGCGAGTGGGGGCTTACGCCCCTGATTCATGATCCGGCCGGTTGTGTCTGTTTCTTGTGGCACAGACATTCCTGTCTGTGCGGCCTTCTCGTCCCGCACAGACATTCCTGTCTGTGCCACAAAGGCGTAAGACAAAAACAGACACAACCGGCCGGACGGTGAATGAGTGGGCTCGTGAGTTCGCGCATCGCGAACATCGCGGTTCGGCGCTAGCCGATCAGGTCCTTCACCACGTTACCGTCGTCGATGATCTCGATGGGGCGGGCGCCGGGGGCCATCAGCTCCTTGTCGGCGTTGATGCCGAGCTGGTGGTACACGGTGGTCAACACGTCCTCGACGCGGACCGGGTCCTCTTCGGGCTCGCTGGCGGTGGAGTTGGACGAGCCGTAGACCAGCCCCTTCTTGAACCCGCCGCCCGCGACCGCCAGCGAGAACACCCGCGGGAAGTGGTCGCGGCCGGCCGACGCGTTGATCTTCGGGGTGCGCCCGAACTCGCTGGTCACCAGCACGACGGTCGAGGCCAAGAGCCCGCGGTCGTCCAGGTCGCGGATCAGGCCGGCGAGGGCGGCGTCGAGGCCCGGCGCCTGGCGCTTCATCGCGCTCTCGATGCCGGCGTGCATGTCCCAGCCGCCGTAGCTCACCGTCACGAACCGCACGCCCGCCTCCACGAGGCGCCGGGCCAGCAGGAACCGCGGGCCGGCGTCCGAGGTGCCGTACTTCGCGCGGGTGGCGGCGGACTCCTTCTCGATGTCGAACGCCTCGCGCGCCGCCGAGGAGCTGATGAGGGCGTACGCGCGGGCGTAGAACTCGTCCATCGCGCCGAGCGCTTCGGCGCTCTTGGCCTGAGCGCGGAAGTGGTCGTCCACCACGCCGCGGATCTGCTGGCGGGTGCCGAACCGGCGGTCGTCCACGCCCGGGGGCAGCGTCAGGTCGCGCACCTTGTACCCGCTGCGGGCCGGGTCGCTGCCGATGCCGAACGGCCCGAACTGCGAGCCCAGGTAGCCGGTGCCCCCGTACTCCGACGCGGACGGCACCGCGACGTAGGGCGGCAGGTCCCGGCGCGGCCCGAACTCGTGCGACACCACCGCGCCCATCGCCGGGTGCTCGAGCGCCGGGCTCTTGCGGTAGCCGGTGAACATCGTGTACGAGGCGCGGCCGTGGTCCGCCTCCTTGCCGGCGATGGAGCGGACGATCGTCATCTTGTCCGCCACCTGCGCGACCGAGCGGAAGTTCTCGCTCAGCACCACGCCCGGGAGCTTCGTCTTGGCGACGTTGAACGGCCCGCGGTACTCCAGCGGCGCGTCCGGCTTCGGGTCCCAGCTCTCCTGGTGGGCCATGCCGCCCGGCAGCACGATCTGGATGACGCTCTTGGCCGCGCCCTCCTTGCTGGCGTAGTTCTTTTGATCGGCGCGGGCCTTCAGGGCGAAGAAGTCGCCGAGCGTGAGCCCCAGCGAGCCGACCACGCCGACGCGGAGGAACTCGCGGCGGCCCGGCGCCCGGGTCGGTGCGGCGGTGAGATTCGTCGACATGCGCGTGGGCCTCGTCTCTGCGAGTGAGTGGGAACGCGAGGGCGTGTTTCGGGGCGGGTCGAGCGGCAGGTAGAGCGAAGGCGGGGCACCGGCGGGCGGCGCGGAAACCTGCACCATACTATCTTCGGTCCGCGACCACGTAACTGTGAATTCCGCCGCCCCCCGTTCCAGACATCCGCGCGGCAAATTTTCCCCCGCGCGCCACAACAGCGAGCGGCGATTCGCGCCGGGCGATACGTGTAACAACTGATACCAAAACCGGTTGCGGGTTCGTCGCCTGAGGGCGAACCCACCTGCGGTGTCGCTTTTGTTGACGAGCCGCGACCGCCAGGGAGCGGTGCCACGTCTCCCGCTCCCTGGCGGTCGCGGCTCGTCAAGAAAGCGGCCGTATCACCGCGATCGCCACCTGAGCACGAACCCGCACACGCGCAACGGGCGGCCGGCGCATGTGCCGGGCCTCGTTGTCCCGGCAATCGCGGCTCACGCGAACAGGTCTTTCACCACGGTGCCGTGAACGTCGGTGAGCCGGAAGTCGCGGCCCGCGTGCCGGTACGTCAGGCGCTCGTGGTCCAGCCCGAGCAGCGCCAGGACCGTGGCGTGCAGGTCGTGGACGTGGACCTTGTTCTCCGCCGCGTGCCAGCCGTAATCGTCGGTGGCGCCGTACCGGAACCCGGGCTTCACCCCGCCGCCGGCCATCCACACCGTGAACCCCTCCGGGTTGTGGTCGCGGCCGTCGTTCCCGCCCCCCTCCACCGTGGGCGTGCGGCCGAACTCGCCGCCCCACAGCACCAGCGTGTCCTTCAGCAGCCCGCGGGCCTTCAGGTCCTTGAGCAGCCCCGCGATGGGCTTGTCCACCTCGCGGGCGTTCTTCGCGTGGTCCCGGCGCAGGTTCCCGTGCTGGTCCCACTGCACCTTGTCGTCGCTGTGCGTCACCTGCACGAACCGCACCCCGCGCTCCGCCAGCCGGCGCGCCAAAAGGCACTGGCGCCCGAACGGCGCGGTGACCGGGTCGTCCAGACCGTACAGCGCCCGCGTCTTGTCGGTCTCTTTCGAGGTGTCTTCGGCCTCGGGCATCGCGCGCTGCATCCGGAAGGCCAGCTCGAACGACTCCAGCCGCCCTTCCAGCGCGCCGTCCGGACCGGCCTGGGCCAGGTGCTCGCGGTTCAGGTCCGCGAGCAGGTCGAGCTGCGTCCGCTGCGCGTCGCGCGTGAGTGCGGGGTTCTCGATGTACTTCACCTTCGCCTTCTCGAACGGCGTGCCGGCGTTGCCCAGCGGCACGCCCTGGCACGACGCCGGCAGGAACGCCGAGCCCCAGTTGTTCACCCCGCCGTGCGCGAGCGTCGGGCACACGGTGACGAACGCCGGCAGGTTCGCGTTCGCGGTGCCCAGCCCGTATGCGATCCACGCGCCCATGCTGGGCCGCACGAAGTTGTCGCTGCCGGTGTGCAGCTTCAGCGCCGCGCCGCCGTGCGCCGGGTTGGTGCCGTGCAGCGAGTGGACGAAGCAGATGTCGTCCACGCACCCCGCGACGTGCGGGAACAGGTCGCTCACCGGGCTGCCGCACTGGCCGTACCGCTTGAACTTCCACGGCGACTTGAGCAGGTTCCCGGTCTTGGCGAACACCACCCGGGGCCGCGGCCCCGGGTACGGCTTGCCGTCGTCGCGGTCGAGCAGCGGCTTGGGCTCGAACGTGTCGAGGTGCGACGGCCCGCCCTTCATGAACAGGAAGATGACCCGCTTCGCCTTCGGCTCGAAGTGCGGCTTCGGCGCGCCCCCGGCGTCGGCCGCGTGCAGCAGGTCCGCCAGCGCGAGCGAGCCGAACCCGAGCGCCGTGTCGCGCAGAACCTGGCGCCGCGAGGGCCGGAAATGAGTGCTCATGTCGCCCCTCGGTTACGGAATGTGAATGAACTCGTTGGCCGCGAGCACCGCCTGACACACCGCGGCCCACGCCTTCCGGGCGCGCTTCGCGGGGTCGGCCTCGCTCGCGAACTCGCGCTCCAGGGCCGCCACGCCGGCGGTCACGCGCTGGACCTCCTTCTCGGACGGCGGCCGACCGTAGGCCAGCGCGAACAGCAGCCCGACGCGTTCGGTGGCACCGCGGTCGGGGCCGGCGAGCACCCGGCCGGCGAGCGCGTCGGCGGCACGGGTCGCGAGGTCGCTGTTCATGAAGAACAGCGCCTGCGTGGGCACGGTGGTGGTGGCGCGGTCGCCGTTCGGCACCGCCGCGTCCGGGGCATCGAACAGTTGGAACACGTCGTACAGGTTGTTCCGGACGACCGGCAGGTACACGGACCGCCGGGCGCTCGTGTAGGTCGTCTGGTCCTTCGACGTGTGGTCGAACAGGAAGTCGCGGTTCTTGACGTGCGCGAGCACCGGCCCGCCCGCGGAGCGGTCGAGCTGCCCGCCCACCGCGAGCAGCGCGTCGCGGACCGCCTCGGCCTCGAGGCGCTTCACGTTCGCGCGCCACAGGAGGCGGTTGTCCGGGTCGGCCGTGACCGCTTTCGGGTCGTGGGCCGCGCTCATCTGGTACGTCGCGGACAGCATGAGCCGCTTGTGCAGCGCCTTGACGCTCCAGCCGTTGCGGACGAAGTCGGCCGCGAGCCGGTCGAGCAGTTCGGGGTGCGTCGGCTTCTCGCCGATGAGCCCGAAGTTGTCGGCGGACCGCACCAGCCCCTTACCGAAGTGCCAGCGCCACACCCGGTTCACCATCACGCGCGGGGTGAGCGGGTGCTTCGGGTCGGTGAGCCAGTTGGCCAGTTCGAGCCGGCCGCTCTGGGTCTTCGGCAGCGGGGGCTGCTTCTCCCCGGCGAGCACGACCGGGAACCGCCGCGCGACGACCGGCCCGGGGGTGAGGTGGTTGCCCCGGCGCAGAAGCGGCACGTCAACGGGCGTGCCCTCGGTCGTCCCCATCGCGGAGGGGAGTTCGGGCGCGGCCTTCTCCAGCGCGGCGATCTCGTCCTGGAGCTTCTTCGCGGCCTGCTTGGACGCCTCGTCGGGCTTCCCGCCGAGCGCCTTCAGCTCGCCCTTCCGCTTCGCTATTTTCGCGTCGTGTTCGGCCTTTCGCTTGGCCTCCTCGGGAGCGGTGAGTGGGTTCTCGTGCCACCGCGCGACCTTTCGGAAGTGCTCCATCGTCTTCGTACCGGCGAACACGCCCGCCAGCGCGTAGTAATCGGCGAGCGTGATGGGGTCGAACTTGTGGTCGTGGCACCGGGCGCACCCGATCGTCAGCCCCATTACCGTGCGCCCGAGCGTGTCGAGTTGCTCGTCCACGATGTCGAGTTCCATCTTCTTTTCGTCGGGCTCGGCGAGCACCTTCGGCCCGAGCGCCAGGAACCCGGTCGCGATCAACTGCTCGTTCCGCGCGGCGGGCGTGTCGGCCGGGAGCAGATCCCCCGCGACCTGCTCCCGCAGGAACCGGTCGTAGGGCTTGTCGGCGTTGAAGCTCGCGATGACGTAGTCGCGGTACCGCCAGGCGTTGCCGTGCGCGATGTTCTCGTCGAGGCCGTTGCTGTCCGCGTACCGGGCCACGTCGAGCCAGTGCCGGCCCCACCGCTCGCCGTAGTGCGGTGACGCCAGCAGCCGGTCGATGACCGCCTCGAAGGCGCCCGGGGCGCTGTCTTTCAGGAACGCGTCGATCTCTTCGGGCGTGGGCGGGAGGCCGGTCAGATCGAACGTCGCGCGGCGGATGAGCGTGCGCTTGTCGGCCGGCGGAGCGGGTTTCAGACCGGCGGCTTCGAGCTTCGCCAGCACGAACCGGTCGAGGTCGGAGCGGGGCCACGCCGCGTTTGTGACCGCCGGCGGCGCGGGCGCGGCGACGGGCTGAAAGGCCCAGTGCTTCGTCGGGTCCGCCGTCGCGGTGCCGGCCGCCGCTGGGAAGAAGGCGCCGCGGGCGGCCCACTTCGCGAGGTCGGCAATTTCGGCGTCGGTGAGCTTCTTACCGGGCGGCATCTGTTCGACGCCGTTCGCGTGGCGCACCGCGCGGAGCAGCAGCCCCTCGTCGGGCTTGTCCTTCGCGAACAGGGGCGCACCGGACCCGCCGCCCTTCGCGAGCGCGGCGGCCGAGTCGAGCCGCAGGTCGCCCTTTTGCTTCTCCGGCCCGTGGCACTTGAAGCACTTTTCGACCAGGAGCGGCCGGATCCGTGCTTCGAAGAACTTCACGTCCTCGGGCGTCGGGTCGGCGGCGCGGGCCGGCGCCCCGAGGGCCAGCAGAAGGACAGGTAGAACGAGCGGGGTTGATCGCATGGCGTGCCGGGTTGGGAAGCGCGGCGGGTGGGAGTCAACATCTTCCCACAGCGACCGCACCGGTGCAAGTCGCTAGGCGCCACGCGGTCCGCGGGCGTCTCAATAACCTGATGGCACCGCGCCTCATTTCTCGTGTCGGGCTGCTCGGAAGTTCGCGCTACCGCTTTTTTGAGCGGCTCGGCGCCGCGTATGGCCCAGAGTCGCGAGAGCACACGCCGGGGTCAATTGCACGCAAGTTGCTATTTTGCATTGGCTTGCACCGTCGGACCGAGCGCTATAAGCTGTCGCTTTGCGAACCGTATCGTGCGTTGGAAGCGTGAAATTCGTGCCAGTAGTGTCCCAGCGAACGGGGAGTCGGTTGGAAGCGAGTCGGTAGCAGAGGGCCAGCAAGGAAACCAGTCGACGACCCGCCCGGCTGTAACCTCCGTTACAAAGGGCCGCCCTGTTGCGAGCGGCACAGTCGCCCCGATCGCCCTGCCTTTTATTTGATAAACGGCAGCAAGACCTGCACAGTCACCCATGAACCGGCGTCCGTTACTCCTGTCGCGCCGGCACGCATGGTCGTTTCGCGGGTCGCGGCCGCCTCGGAGTGAGCCACCAACCCTTGTAAGGGCACATATACGGCTGATGGCCCGCAGCCGTAATTCGGGTTCCTCGCGATTCGGCGCCACGGCTGACGCGCGCGCGGATCGAGCGGGCGCCCTCCCGGTTCGATCCCGCAGGGTTCGGCAAGGTGAATGAAATTTGCGCCCCGCCTTGGTAAAATCCGGGAGGCCGCCGGCGGCCGGGTGCCCCGCGCCCGGCCCGAAAACTTCTATGCCCCTGCCCCCCACCGGTCCGTTTCAGGAAGTACGATAAAGGGTACGGTGTGGCGCGGGCGCGCCCCGCCGGCGCAGGGAGGAGTTCGCAGACGATGGCTGAGATCGAAGCGATCACCGACGTCCAGGCCGACCCCAGGAAGTCGGCGGTCATGGCGCGGCAGTACGGGCGGCGGTTCCCGCTGCCCCCCAACAAGCCGCTCAACCTCGGCCGCGACGAAGGCAAGATGGACATCGCCATCCCGGAGGACGACCAGATCTCCCGGTTCCAGGCGATCCTCACCTGGGAGCCGGCCAAGGAGAAGCTCACCGTCCAGACCCGCCCCACCAACCCGGGCTACCCCAACCCCCCGGCCAACCAGACCCTCATCTTCGACGAGAAGTCCAAGCGGCTCATCGAGGCCCCGCAGGGCCGGTGCGTGGTCGGCCGCGGCGAGTCGTTCTGGATCGGCCAGACCCGGTTCACCCTGCACAGCGACGACGAGTCGGCGCCGGAGAGCCCGGTGGACGCCACCATCGCGCCGCGGCAGGAGGAGAAGACCCGCGCCCAGCTCGAGGAGATCCCGTTCGCCAACCCGGCCGCGGCCCTCCGCGCGATGGAGAACCTGCCCAACACCATCCGCGCCGTCGGCAACGAGCAGGCCCTGTTCCGGCAGATGCTGCGGGTGGTGATGGACGCGATGCCGCGGGCCGACGCCGCCGCCATCGTCCGCATCCCCCCGGACTGCCCGCCGAACGAGAAGCGGCTCAGCGTGCCGGAGTTCAGCGTGCGGCCCAACACGTCGCACGCGCAGAGCGGGTTCAACCCGTCGAAGCGGCTCGCCCACCGGGCCATCCTCGAGCGCCGGCGGAGCTGCCTGCACTGCTGGTCCCCGGACTCCACCGGCAGCGGCGGCGCCGAACTCACGATGGCCGACACGCACGTCCACGGGGTCACCCCGTGGGCCGTCTGCACCCCGTTCCAGGACGGCTCCCGGTACGCGCTGTACGTCGCCGGCCAGACCGGCGGCCAGTGGAACATGCTCGACAAGGCCGCCCAGGACAAGATCGTCAGCGACCTCACGCAGTACCAGAAGATCGGCGAGCTGCTCGTCGGGGTGATCGAGACGACCCTCCGCGTGAGCCGGCTCACCGAGCAGAACAAGGTGATCCGCCGGGCGTGGCCGCAGAGCCTGTGGAAGTACCTCGACGACCCGGCCGAGCTGGAGCGGATGCTGGTCCCCGAGGAGAAGACCATCACCACGCTGTTCTGCGACCTGCGGAACTACTCCCTGTTCGCCTCGCAGAACGCGTCGCAGCTCATCCAGTCGCAGCGCGAGATCGGCAACGCGCTGAACACGATGGCCTCGGCCATCACCGACCGCGACGGGGTGGTGGGCGGGTTCCGCGGGGACGCGGTGCTCGGGTTCTGGGGGTGGCCGAAGCTCCAGCACCGGCAGGTGGAGCTGGCGGCCCGGGCGGCGCTGGCGATCGCCGGGCGGCTGAACGACTACACCCGCACCGGGCGGTGCGGGGTGGCCATCACCCACGGCACCGCGGTGGCCGGGCGCCTGGGGGCGCACGACCTGGCTGTGGTGGACCTGTACGGCCCGGTGGTGAACCTCACGTTCCGGCTCGAGGGCATGACGAAGGCGTTCGGGGTGCCGATCATCGTGTCGGAGGAGATCGCGCAGCAGGTGCGCGAGGCGGACCCGACCGGCCGCGAGATGCGGACCCGCCCGCTGGGCAAGGTGCGGGCGAAGGGGTTCCCGGAGCCGCTTCAGGCGTTCGAGCTGTACTCGGCGGTGCTGCCGAGCGTCCCGGACTGGCTGCAGGAGCAGTGGGCCGACGCGGTCGAGCTGTTCACCGACGGGAAGTGGGACGCGGCCGCGGGCCTGCTGGCGGACCAGTTCCCGGACGACCCGGCGGGCAAGTGCCTGATCCGCGTGATGGACGCGAACAAGCGCCGGGTGCCGGACAAGTGGGACGGCTCGTTCGCGCCGCCCGCCCCGGCCGGCTCGGAGTGACACGGCCCGCAGACCACCGCCAGCCAACTATGGTTTCAGGCTGCGACCACCAACTTCTGGATCGAGACATACTCGCACCTGTTGATGGACCGCCCCGTTACAGGCTGGACGATCACGCCCACTACCGCCGACGTGCTGCCCGTTTACACCCCCGGGGCAACGAGCCTCGATTACGCGATCTGGCTCCTCGGAAACTAGTCATGGCGACGCCGCCGGACCTCGAAAAGCGATGCAGGGCAAATGAGTAAGCCCCCGGGACCTCCGGGGCCTTACTTCTACTCAAAATCCAAGCTACTCATCATCCGTCTCAATAGGGCAGAACACGCCCTCGGGGTCAATCAAAGCGAGCACTTTCTCTACCACCTGATTAACCGTCTCCTCGTCAAATTTGGCAAACGGCTGGCCGCCTCGGTTCTTCCAGTCCACGCTCTTCATCTGATCACTCAGAATCACGCCAGTCACGCCAGTGCCCGGGGGAGCTGCCACCTCAAACGGCTGCCCCCTCACCGTGTTCGTGATGGGGCACACAATAGCCATCCCTCGCTTGTTGTATTCCGCAGGAGAGACTACCAAGGCCGGGCGGTGTCCCGCTTGCTCATGTCCCGCTTGGGGGTTGAAGTCCAAGCGGATCACGTCACCACGGGCCGGAACCGAAACGCTCATAAAACCTCGTTACCAACAGGTGGACCGAAATCGACAGGTTCATGCTGGTTCTCATCGGTCATGAGAGCCAACAGCTTTGCTAGGGAAGGCCGGCGACGCACGGCCTTCACGATCCGAACGCGCACTTCTTCGAGTCCGATCTGCTCCACCGTGACCAGCTTCTCCTTAAAGTTTGCTGGCAACACAACACGGACCCGATCGTCAACCTTTCGAGTGACGATAGACATAGAACCATTCCTCGTGATTACGTCACTCAACTAATGGGTGACGCTAAAGAAGGCGATTCGCGCCTTGCGAAGATGGGGCGCGGCATTGTTGTGTCGCTCCCCCATCGACCCCTATGCAGGGCCGCTCCCACACGACAGCACCTTACCATAAATGACACACGTGGGTCAACGGGGCTTTCCCACTGGTGGGAAAATGGGCATGCCATTAAGCGTTTGGAGCTGGGTTAACGAAGCAAGACCCGTTTCCAACCCCTGCAGGGCAACGCAGAGATTCAGACTCGGATAAGTGTCCAATGACAGCAAATTCGTAACTCCCTAATTTCCAATCATTACGTCGCTTTGCCGGGTGGATCTTGTGGTCACCCAGGCTACCTAGCTGAACCCTTGCGCAGCCCGGCGCGCCCTCAATCGTCTCTTGATTCGCCCCGCCCCCGCCGGTATGCGGCCCGCCAAACTGTGGTTGCGCGGGCTGTTTTCTGGGGGAGTTCGGCCATGCGATACGTCCGCTCGCTGTTGGGGGTCGGGGCACTTTTGGTCGGCGCCGGTGGCGCCGCGGCCCAACCGGGTGCGTTCCCCGGCGCCGGCGAGCGGGCGCCGGGCGGCGCGCCGTCGGCCCCGGTTTCCGCGCCGGCGTCGCTCCCGCCCGTCAGCACCGTCCCGCCCGGAACCGCGCCGGCGGCGCCGGTGCGGTCGCTCGCCGCGCTGTCCGACGACCACCTGCCGGTCAAGGACCTGACCCCGCACGGCGGGTTCGGGGACATCCACCCGCCCGCGGACCACGGGCACCACGAGGTCTCCGGCGCGCTGAACGCGGTGGTGCCGAGCCACGGCGGCTGGTACGTGTCCGCCGAGTACCTGCTGATGCGGCCGCGCACCTCGGACCTCGACTTCGCCGTCCGGAACACCGCCGCCACCGGGCTGGCCACCACCGGCCCGATCGACTCGCTCAAGTACCAGCTCGGCAGCGGCATTCGGGCCGGGCTCGGGTACGTGTTCGACGGCGGCAAGTGGGAGGCGACGTTCCAGTACACGTACCACACCGCCGGCGGCGACAGCACCGTCTTCGCGCCGGCCGCGGCGGCGAACCCGGCGGCCAACACGGTGCCGAGTTCGGCGGTGCTGTTCCCGACGCTGACCCGCCCCGGCCTGACCGACCGCGCGCTGAGCGCCACGGCCACCGCGGACCTCGACTACCAGTTGTTCGACATGGCCGCCGGCCGCCGGTTCGTGATCTCGGACAACCTGGCGGTGCGGGCGCTGGCCGGGTTCCGGTTCGCGGACATCCGGCAGACGTTCAACGCGTTCTACGACGGGTCCGACGCGCGGCGGGCGGCGGTGAAGACCCGGTCGCGGTTCGAGGGGTTCGGCCCGACGCTCGGAGCCGAGGGCACGCTGGCCGCGGAGTACGGGTTCCACCTGTACGCCCGGGGCCAGTTCGGGTTCCTCAGCGGCCGGAGCACCAACCAGGTGCTCGAAACCAACGACAGCGGCGCGACGACCTACGTGAACGTCCGCAACGACACCCAGCGCGAGGTGCCGTTCGGCACGGTCGCGCTCGGCCTGGGCTGGCAGTACCGCACCATCGCGCTCCGGGCCGGGTACGAGGTGACGCACTGGCAGGACATCTTCTCCCGCCCGCGGTTCACCGACGACGTGGGGCAGGGGAAGGTCATCAACCGCCCGTCGAGCCTGTCGCTGGAAGGGCTGTTCATCCAGGCCAGCGTGATCTACTGAGCGCGGGAGCCGGTCACACGTGCCCGGTGGTCGTGTCGCAGTTCTTGACGGCCGCGACCGCCCGGGAGCGGGGCACGAACGCGAGATGGGGATGAAGACCGTTTTGACAGGATCGACCGGATGAACAGGATTTAAAATCGGTCGGTCTTCATCCTGTCGATCCTGTCGATCCTGTCAAAAATTGCCTTCAGAAGCGTGCGCCCCGCACGGGCCGCAAGAAGCAGCCCGTTCTCGTACACGTGCCCGGCGGTCGCGGCTCGTCAGAAAGCGACACCCGCGGCGGGCCCCTGTACGAGCGCACAGGGCGGCCCCCCCGCACCGCAACTCAGCGCCCGCGGCGCTTCCGCTTGCCGCCGTCGCGCACCTTGCGCTTGAGCCGGAACTCGGCGCTGCCGTGGTACGTGGCCAGCACCGCCCCTGCGCCCGCGTAGTGGTCGAACAGGTCGAACACCACCGCCTCCTCGTCGGGCCACGGGTACGCGAAGATCACGTCCATGTCGTCGATCTCGAGTTCCAGCTCCTCGTACGCCTGGTCGCCCTCGGTCGCGAGCCAACTGTACGCCCCGGCGCGGTGGACGCGGTCCTCCGCGCCCGGCGGCACGAAGCTCCCGTGGATCAGCTCCACCGACAGGTCGTAGTCCTCGGCGAGCTGGAGCCCCTCGTCCACCAGCGCGCTCTCGATCTCGATGCCGCAGGCGTCGAACCCGACCATCTCCGCCAGCCCCGCCACCACCCCGAACCCGCACCCCCACTCGCAGAACCGCTGCCCGCGCAGCTCGTCGCTCTCGGCGAGGGCGCGGAGCACCTTGTACGCGGTCTCGTAGTCGCACGGCACGAACGCCGGCACCCGGCACGCGAGCTGGAACCGGTCGATCCGGCGCTCGGCGTCGCGCAGGAACTTGCGCACCGCGGGCGGCGGGTCGTCGTCCGAAACCGGCACCAGCAGTTCGCGCAGTGACATAGAATCGGGCCGCGGGGGAAACGAGTTCGCGTTCGTCGCGGGAATTTTGCGCCCGGGCGGAAGCGGGTTATTAGGATGGAGGAAGTTGTTATACTGGTTCCCGGAACGACGAGGTCCGCGATGAGTGACGAGCAACCCGGTCCGCTCACGGTTGATCAGCGCCGGGCGATCTTCAAGGCGCTGGTCGACGCGCAGGACGGCGGCGCCGGGGTGGCGGCGTCCCGCACCACGGTGGCCGGCAAGTTCGAGGTCACCGAAGATCAGGTGCGCGACATCGAACGCGAGGGCATGGCCCAGCAGTGGCCGCCCCTCGGCTGAGGGCCATCCGCATGACGGTCACCGACGAGCAGGCGTTCCTCGGCGCGATCCTCCGGCACCCGGACGACGACACGCCCCGGCTCGTGTTCGCCGACTGGCTCGACGAGCGCGGCGCGGGCGACGACCCCGCCCGCGCCGCCCTGATCCGCGCGCAGTGCCGGCTCGAAACCCTGCCCGAGGGCAAGGAGCGCAAGGCCGCCGAGAAGGAAACCAAGGCGCTGCTGCGGGCGCACGCGCGGCGCTGGACCGCCCCGCTCCGCGGCGCCTCGCTGGGCGAGAACTGGACGTTCCGCCGCGGCTTCATCGACGGCTGCTCGATCTCGCCCACCCGCTTCGTCAACCACGCCGAGCTCATTTTCCGGCACGCCCCGCTGCTCCGGACGGTCCGCTTCCCGTACGCGAAGGGCGAGGTGGACGGTCTCGCCGCGTGCCCGTTCCTCGCCCGGCTCGCGGCGGTCGACCTGCAACAGATGTGCACCTGCGGCCAGTGCCCCATCGACGTGGAGCTGCGCGCCCTGTTCAAGTCGAAGCACGCGAGCGGGCTGTCGCGGCTCGGCGTCGCGTTCGACCGGATCGACGCGGACATGGCCCGGGCGCTGGTCGCGTCCGAGCCGCTGCGGCGCCTCGCGGCGCTCGACCTCTCGGGCAACCCGCTCGGGGAGGCCGGCGTGCGGGTGCTCGCGGGCGCGGGGCACTTCACCCGGCTGGCGGAGCTGGCCCTCAACGTGACCGAACTGGACGCGGCGGCCGTGGCCGCGCTGGGAACGGCCCGCCTCCCGGCGCTCACGAAGCTGAGCCTGGCCGGCAACAACCTGCGGCCGGGGGTGGTTCGAGCCCTGGTCGCCGCTCCCCTCCTCGCGCAACTCGCGGAACTGAACCTGTCGGACAACCGGATCGGCGAGGGCGGGGCCGCGGCGCTCGCCAAGCTACCCGCGGCCGCGCCGCTCACGCGGCTGGACGTGCGCCGCAACGCGCTGAGCGAGAAGGCGATCCGGGCGCTGAAGGCGCGCTTCGGTAAGGGCGTGTGGGTCTGATACCAAATCCAGTCGTTTCAAGTTTCAAGTTCCAGGTTCGGCCACCGGAGGGGCGCGTTGTGAAGATCGGTTGCCACTGCGGGGCGTCGATCATCGACCAGACCGACGAACTGCCGCACAAGGGGCACCTGATCCCGGACCAAGCGTGGTTCTCCACTAACGATGCCATCGACGACGAGGTGATCGACCCGGTGGCCGACGGTCGGCTGGGCAAGGAGGAGGCGTACCACCTCGCCCGCCGCATCATCGGCCGGTCGGCCCGGCTCATGTGGCAGTGCCGGGCGTGCGGCCGGCTGTACGTCGATAGCCGCGACGGGCAGCTCCGGTGCTTCGTGCCGGAGGGCGAGCCCGCCGACCGCGAGGTTCTCCGCGGTGGGCAAAGGCCAGCCGAACCCGGCGCGGCACCTGACACTGCCGGCTGATTCGGGGCGCCGCTCATCCGGTGATGGCGGTGCAGGTGATCTGTCAGTTGGGAACCGGCTCGGCTAAAGCCCCGGGCCGTTCGTGTGCATTGCGCTGCACGTGGAACTTGGAACTTGAAACTGCTGGAATCGCCGACGGGCCAGCCGGCGGCTCCGGCCCTACTTCGGCCCCTTCCGGTTCCGCGCCGCGGCCTGGCGCGGGACCGCGCCGACCGGCAGCAGCTTCGGCCGCGGCACCACCGCCCCGACGATGCCCCCGTGCGCCTCCCACAGCTCGCGCGCGCCGGCCCGCAGGAACGCGAACGCGGCCGGGGCCGGGTGGTCGGCGAGGTAGTCGTCCACCAGCTCCCCCATCCGCTCGTCGTACCGGTCCTTCGAGTGCGAGTGGACGGCGTACCGGCCCGGGTGCCGGCGCAGGTCGCCGTTGAAGCTCGGGGCCATGTGGTACAGCTCGTGGAACACCGTGATCAGCTTCTCGCGGAACGTCTGGTCCAGGAACCGGGGCAGGCAGAAGGTGAGCACGTACAGCATCTCGCGCCCGTCCACGAAGAACCGCTGCACCTGGTAGTCCGTGGGGCCGTGCGAGCGGGTCAGCGCGCCGTCGCGGAACCGCAGCGGGGTGACGCGGGCCTGGAGCCCGTACCGGCTGCGGTTGCGGCTCGGGGTGAACGACACCAGCACCCGCGGCATGTGGACGTGGCGCAGCTCCTCGCACCGGGCGGCGACGTCCGCGCACAGCGCGGTCATCCGGGCGCTGAAGTCGAACGCGGCCCCGGCGCGGCCCGGGGCGGGCGGCCGCACGCCGTCGGGAACGACCCACCGAGCGGGGAGCGGGCGCCGGTCGTCCCAGCGGAGTTCCAGCGGGAGTGTACGGGCGCTGTGCCGTGTGCCTGGCATCCGTCGGTCCGGCGTGGAGCGATTGGGGGTCAGGGTGCCATGCTAGGGCGGAACGCGAGCCGGGTCAACACGCGCCCGGGCCGCGCCCGCACGACCCCGAAATTTGTCTGAAGGCTCACACCCGGAGCAACCGATAGAAGCAGCGTTCACGGGCGGCGCCCGCGCGGGAGTCGCGGACCGTCGTTCGACACGTAACGGGAGCGAGGATACAGATGCGAACCAATCGGCGCTGGCTGGCGAGCGTCGCGGCCTTGCTCGGGTTGACCCTGACCTGTTCGAGCGGCTGCCAGACGGTGATGGGCGGGATGACGCTGCCCAGCGGGCGGTACCTGGAGCACTACCCGCAGTACTTCGCCCCGGACTCGGCGCACCCGCTGCCGCGCGAGCTGGCGAGCATGGAAGACCCGGCCGGCGAGGCGCGGCGCGGCGCCGTCCCCGGGGCCGCGGCCCCGGTCGCCCCGGCCAACCCGGTTCCCGGCCTGCGGTAGTTGGGGGTGAGGGGCAAGGAGCGAGGAACCCGCTCACGCGCGACCCGGTTACCGGTGTCTGTTTTGGTTTTGTGGCACCGACATTCCTGTCTGTGCGGCCTTCTCGCGCCGCACAGACAGGAATGTCGGTGCCACAAGAAACAGACGCCCGCCACCCGAACCGTGAATGAGCCTACCCTTCTCCGCTTCTTACTTCGGTGCCGTTCCGCGTTTCACATTGGGTCACGGACCGAACGGGCCGGCCGATGTCGGCGGTTCGACCGGAGCGCACGGACGCGCTCCGGTCGAACCGCGCCGCGGGCTGGATCCGCGCGCGGTCTGGCGCCGGCGGTTCGACCGGAGCGCACGGACGCCCTCGTCGAACCGCCGGCGCCAGACCGCGTGGCCGGCCCGAATCGGACGTTGCGCCCGGTGAAGCACGGCCCCGCCCGCTCCGCACCCGACCGTCCCACTGTCCGCCTTGATTCCCCCCCGCCCGGCCGCTATTGGCCGGGCCGAAGCGAACGAGCCCGCAACCGCGCGACACGGATGTCGCGAGTGCGGGCCGCGCCGGTCGACTTCGTGGGGGAAGGGAATCATGGCGCAGGGAACGCGCAGGTGGGTGCGGCTCGCCGCGACCGGCCTCGGGATGCTCGTCTGCACCGGGCTCGTCGGGTGCATGAATACGGGTAAGGACAAAGAGAAGAACAAGATCGGTGCCAAGCAGCCGGCCCCGACCCCGGGGCTGCCCGGCACCCCGACCATATCGACCGGTGCCGCCCGCATGCCGGGGGCGAACCCGTACAGCACCACCGGGATTCAGCAAACCGGCGGGGTCGCTCAGCAGCAGCGGGTCGGCACCACCGGTCAGAACACGCTCAACACGCCCGGCGTGCCGCAGCCGAACTTCGGCGGGCCTTCGAGCTACGGGACCCCGAACACAACCATCGGCGCTCCGGGCCAGACGGGCGTCATGCCGAGCGTGCAACCGCCTCCGAGCGGTCTCTCGCCCGCTTCGTCCGGCTCGCCTCTTGGGGCCGCCCCGCCGGGCAACTGGCCCGGGGCCGGCACCGGTACGGCTGCCGGCGCCGCGCCGTCCGCTGGTCGGGTCTCGCTGTCAACGCCGCCCGCGCCGCAACTCAACAGCCTCGAACCCCTCCCGCCGCCGCCGCCGGGCAGCAGCACCGAGCGGGCGAGCGGCGGGGCGTACACGCCGCTGGCTGCGCCGGTCCCGCCCGCGCCGCCGGCCGTCACGCCCGGTCCGCTCGGCTGAGCCGACGCGCGACGGTGAGCACACCGCGCGAGCGCCCGGGCGTCAGCCCCGGGCCGCTCGCGCTTGCAGCCGTCGCACGAACCGGGCCGCGACGTATCCCGCTTTGAACCCGGCGTCGATGTTGACCGCGCAGACCCCCGCCGAACAACTGTTGAGCATGGTGAGGAGCGCCGCGACCCCGCCGAACGCGGCCCCGTAGCCCACGCTCGTCGGGCACGCGATCACCGGGCAGTCCACCAGCCCGCCAACAACGCTCGGCAGCGCCCCGTCCATCCCGGCCACCACGATGACCACGTCCGCCGCCGCGAGCCGCTCGCGCTGCCGCAGAACGCGGTGCAGCCCGGCGACCCCCACATCGACAATCAGTTCCACCGCGGCGCCCATCACCCGGGCGGTCACCAGCGCCTCCTGAGCGACGGGCAGGTCACTGGTGCCCGCGGTCACGACGCACACCTTCCCCGCGGGCTCGGGCCGCGCGCCCGCGACCGGGAGCCAGAAGGTCCGCGCGAGCCGGTCCTGTTCGGCCTGCGGGAAGTGGCCGGTCAGGTGCGCCGACTGGGCCTCGTTGACGCGGGTGGCGAAGCAGTCCTGCCCGGCCGCGGCGAGGCGCCGCACGGCCCCCTCCACCCACTCCGGCGTCTTGCCCTCGGCGAACACCACCTCCGGGAACCCGCACCGCCGCTGGCGGTCCAGGTCCAGCGTCGCGAAGCTCAGCTCGGCCACGGAAGCCTGCCCCAACCGTTCCGCCGCCTCGCCGACGCCCAGCGCGCCGGTCCGCACGCCCTCGAGCAGTTGGCGCAGTTCGTCTGAAGTCATCGTCACTTCACTCCACAAGCCGCCCCGTCCCCGGGCGGCGAAACAACCGCCCGGGGACGGGCGCGCTGCGCGTCCTCGCTCCCTTCCCTGTTCTAAGCAGCCGACCCCGCTTGAGCACCCCGGAGGATCGCGCCAGGGCGGCCGGTTCCGGAGACTTGAATAATTCCGGCCGCGTCGCGCGAAATACTAAATTCTTCGACCCGCACAGCCGATACACCCGATACGGCCCGCGTTCCGCGCGGGCGTTTTCCTCAGCGCCGGGGAATCGGGTCATGACTTTCGCCGCCGCCGCCCTCCTCGGGCTCACGATGGGCCAGCCGATCGGGCAGGACTACCACGCGATGGCTTCGCGCAACATCAAGCTGCCCATCAAGTACGAAAAGGACCGCCGGTCGATCCGGCACGTGTTCCTGTACGTGGCCCGCAACGGCGAGAACACCTGGCACCAGGAGGGGTCCGTCACCCCCGACAAGGACGCGTTCGTCTACGTCGCCAAGGAGGACGGGCTGTACTGGTTCAAGATGCAGATCGTGGACCTGAAGGGGAACGCGGACCCGGCCAACCTGACCGTGGACCCGCCCGACCTGAAGATGGTCGTGGACACCACGAGACCGGTGATCCGCGTGACGGACGCGAAACGCACCGGCGACGAGATCGTCGTCCAGTGGGCGGTGGACGACAAGTTCCCCAACGACGAAAGCACCCGCGTTCAGTTCCGCGCCACCAACGGCCCTGAAAACGCCTGGCAGGACGTCACCCTGCCGGCGGGCGCGCGGACCGGGGTGCGGTTCCCGAGCGGCATCAGCGAGGGCGTCACGGTGAAGATCAGCACCGCGGACGTGGCCGGGAACCGCGCCGAGGTCACCCGCGACTTCCCGGCCGGCAACGCGAACGCGAGCACGACGACGGCCCTGTCGCCGCCGGCCCCGACCCCGCCCGCCGCCGCGCTGGCCGGCGCGGGCGGGACCGCACTCGCGCCGCCGGCGATGGAGGCGCTCCCGACCAACCCCAGCCCGCTCCCGCTCAACCCCACGCCGCCCGGGCCGGGGCCGGTCGCGCCGACGAACCCGGCGCCCCTTCAGCCGCAACCGCACACGCCGCTCGTGCCGCTCGCCACGGCCCCGCCGGCCGGCGTGCTGCCGACCAACCCGCCCCCGGTGAACCCGGTCCCGGCGGGCGTCGGGGCGCTCCCGACCCAGCCGCAGCCGGGTGCGGCGACGTTCCCGGTTCAAACCCCGCCGAGCGCGCCGCTCGTGAGCACCCCGCCGGCGCCAGAAGGGCCGAAGCCGCTCGCCGTGGTCGATCCGCGGGCCGTGCCCCCGGCCCCGGCCCCGGGCGCGACGACCCAGCAGGCCGCGGCATGGTCCGGCGCGAGCCCGACCGTCGAGGTGACCCGCGCCCAGGTGATCAGCTACCCGCGGTTCGACCTCGGGTTCGACCTCGAGTCCCGCGGGCCGTCGGGCCTCAGCCGGGTGGACCTGTGGGTCACCCGCGACGACGGGCGCAACTGGCGGAAGTGGAGCCAGCACAACAACAAGGAAGCCAAGGGCGGGTCCGTCCGGGTGTCGCTCGACGCCGCAGAGAACCCGCAACTGGAGGGCCACTACGGGTTCCGGCTGGTGCCCGTCAGCGGCGCGGGGCTGAGCGAGCGCGAGCCCGTGGCCGGCGACGCGCCCGACATGCGGGTGGTGCTGGACGTGACCCCGCCGCAGCTCGACCTGTTCCCGCCGCAGTCGGACCCGAACGCCCCCGACACGCTCGTCATCCAGTGGCGGGCCAGCGACAAGAACTTCGGTGACGACCCGATCACGCTGGAGTGGAGCGACGCGGCCGCCGGCCCGTGGAAGCCGGTGGCGGGCGCCGCCGCCGCCGACCAGCCGGTCCTCCGCGACACCACGCTGGACGCGCCGGTCCCCAAGCGGCTCGCGAACACCGGGCAGTACAGTTGGCGGGTGCCCGCGGGCGTGCCGGCCCGCGTGTACCTGAAGGCGACCGCCCGCGACGCCGCCGGGAACGTCAAGGAGGTCGTCACCCGCGAGCCGATCCTGGTCGACCTGACCAAACCCCGTGCGAAAATTAACGGGATCGTGCCGCCGGTTTCGCCCCGGCCGTAATAGTTCGTGCCGAAGCGTGAAGGCGGTTATTGCGTGGCGTGATTATTCGCGCGATTTCAGGCGACCGCTTGCTTCGGGTGGCCCCTGTAATTTCCGTGAACTACGGTTTCGTAGCGGTCGAACGTCCCGCACTCTCTCAACGCCGAACGCAATGTTGCCAGGTCGCGCGATGGCCGAAAAAGCTTCCGAGACGTGGATCAGCGCGCCGAAGAAGCTGTCCACGGCGAAGCAGGCATGCCTCGTTCACATTTACCCCACCGGCCCGACGATGGGGTGCCGCTACCCGCTCACCGACCGCCCGCTGGTGCTCGGCCGGGCGGAGGACGCGGACATCCGCCTGACGGACCACTCGGTGTCCCGCCGGCACGCGGTCATCGAGCCGGCCGGGGAGGGGTACTGCGTCTCCGACCAGCGCAGCACCAACGGCACGTTCGTCAACGACCGGGTGATCGAGCCGTCGCGGCTCCTGCGGGACGGCGACTACCTGCGGGTCGGGAACTGCCTGTACCGGTACCTCGCGGGCGGCAACATCGAGGCGGAGTACCACGAAGAGATCTACCGGCTGACGATCCTCGACGGGCTCACCCAGATCCACAACAAGCGGTACCTGGACGAGTTCCTGGAGCGCGAGGTGGTGCGGTCGCAGCGGCACCGGCGGCCGCTGTCGGTGCTGGCGCTGGACATCGACAAGTTCAAGACGATCAACGACAGCATGGGGCACCTGTGCGGCGACTTCCTGCTGCGCGAGCTGGCCGGGGTGGTGCGCGAGTCGGTGCGCCAGGAGGACCTGTTCGCCCGGGCCGGCGGCGAGGAGTTCGTGGTGGTGCTCGTCGAGACCACCAAGGACGACGCGCTGCACGTGGCCGAGCGGCTGCGGGAGGCGGTGGCCGCGCACGAGTTCCGGTTCGAGGCGACGCCGATCAAGATGACGATCAGCATCGGGCTGGCCAGCACGGTGGGCGACGAGGTCACCACCCCGCACCACCTGCGCCAGGACGCGGACCAGAAGCTGTACGAGGCCAAGCGCACCGGCCGCAACCGCGTCTGTAGCTGAGGGCGAAGGGCAGAAGATTTAGCCACAAAAAAGCACAAAGGGCACAAAAGCAAACCGAAGACGAAGACAGAAGAGGATTAGCCACAAAAAAGCACAAAGGGCACAAAAGCAAACCGAAGACGAAGACAGAAGCAGTGTTTTAAACTCACTCTTCTACTTCGGTCCCTGGTTTCCTTTTGTGCCCTGTGTGCTTTTTTGTGGCTAACTCTCTTCTGCTTCCTGTGCTTTTTGTGGCTAACTCTCTTTTGCCTTCCTGTGCCCTTTCGTGGCCAATCCGCCTTCACAAGACCGGGCTGAACAGCCGGGCGGCGTTCTCCGCCAGCCGCATGACCCGCGGCCGCCGGGCGTACTTCTCGGCGCCGAGCTGCGACGACCCGTCCAGGTCGGCCAGGAACGCCGCTTCAAGCTCCCGCACCACGCCGGCGTCGAAGAACTGACAGTTGCACTCGAAGTTCAGCAGCAGGCTGCGGTTGTCGGTGTTCGCGGAGCCGACGGACGCCCACTCGCGGTCCATGAGCACGAACTTGCTGTGCATCATCCCGCGCCGGTACTGGTACACCTTCACCCCCGCCGCCAGCATGTCCTCCCAGTAGAACCGGGCGGCCAGGAACGGGAGCCACTTGTCCGGCTTCGACAGGCCCAGGTACCGCACGTCCACCCCGGACCGCGCGGCCAGCACGAGCGCGTCGCGGAGCCCCGCGTCCGGCACGAAGTACGGGCTGGCGATCCACACCCGCTCGCGCGCCCGCAGCACCGCCGCCACGTAGGTGTCGCGGATCGCCTTGTAGTCGTTGTCCGGGCCGGACGCGACCACCTGGGCCAGCACGCCCCCGGGCGTCGCGGGGTGCGCCGGCGTGTACGCGCCGCCCTTCACCGCCTCGTGGGTGGCGAAGTACCAGTCGTCGAGGAACGTGTGCTGGAGCCCCTCGACCGCCGGCCCTTCGAGCCGGAAGTGGGTGTCGCGCCAGTGCCCGAACTTCGGGCTCTTGCTCAGGTACTCGTCGGCGATGTTGAGCCCGCCGCAGAACCCCACCCGCCCGTCCACCACCAGGACCTTGCGGTGGTTGCGCAGGTTCCACCGCAGCGGGTTCGAGAGCGGGAGGAACGTCGCAGCCTTCCCGCCGGCGGCGCGGACCCGGCGCAGCACCCGGTACGGCAGCGCGTACGAGCCGACCGAGTCGACCAGGAACCGCACCTCCACGCCGCGCCGCGCGCACGCGCACAGCGCCTCGACGAACCGCCGGCCGGTCTCGTCGGAGCGGACGATAAAGGACTGCACGTGGACGTGGTGCTGGGCGCGGCCGATCGCGTCGAGCATGGCGTCGAACGCCGGGTTGCCGTCGCGGTACAGCGTCACCGCGTTCCCGCCGCTGACCGGGAACCCGTCACCTTGGTTCCCGAGCTTCGCGAGCACCTCCACCGCCGCCGGCACGCCCGCGGAGTCGCCCTTCGTGCGGGCGAACGCCCGGTACGCCTTGCTGCGGGCCTGGCGCCGGCGGAGCCGCCGGCGGACCGTCTGGTAGCCGAACACGAGGAACAGGAACGCGCCCAGGAACGGCACGAGCAGCACGAGCAGCGACCACGCGATGGCGGACATCGGCTCGCGCTTGTAGTGCAGCACCGCGAGCAGCGTGCCGGCGGTGAGCGCCGCCTCCGCGAGCAGGAACCAGCCCGCGTGGTCCGGCCACACCACGACGACGAACTCGGAGAACAGCATGCCCCCAGTATAGTGGCGGTTGGACTTCGCGCCGCGCGCCAATAGAGAGTCTGGTGACCACCGCGAGCAGGGGGAGCACCAGTGAAGCGCGTCGTGTTCGATCGGGTCGGCCCGCCGGCCGAAGTGTTGCGCCTCGAGGACGACGTACCGGCCCCGCAGCCGAAGTGGGGCGAGGTGCTGGTGCGGATGCTCGCCAGCCCCGTCAACCCGTCGGACCTGATGTACATCGGGGGCAAGTACGGGCTGAAGCCGAACCTGCCCGCCACGCCCGGCTTCGAGGGCGTCGGCGTGGTCGAGGCGACCGGCGGCGGGGTGCTCGGGTGGCTCCGCAAGGGGAAGCGGGTCGCGGTCATCAACGACGGCCGCGGCACCTGGGCCGAGTACACCGTCACGAAGGCGCGGCAGGTGATCCCGGTCCCGGACGGGATGAGCGACGAGCAGGCGGCGTCGTTCTTCGTGAACCCCGCGACCGCGCTCGCGATGACGCAGGACGTGCTGAAGGTCCCGAAGGGCGCGTGGCTGCTCCAGTCCGCGGCCGGCGGCGAACTCGGGAAGATGGTGGTCCGGCTCGGGCACAAGTTCGCGTTCCGCACGATCAACGTGGTGCGCCGCCGCGAGCAGGTGGACGAGTTGAAGAAGCTCGGGGCGGACCACGTCGTCGTGGAGTCCGACGGCCCGGTTCCGGAGCAGGTGCGGAAGCTGGTGCCGGACGGCGTGCGGTACGCGCTCGACCCCGTCGGCGGCGAAACCGGTTCGCAAATCATCGCGGCGCTGTCGCACGGCGGGCGGTGCCTGCTGTACGGCTCGCTCACCGACCAACCCGTCTCGGCGCACCCCCGGCACCTGATCGGGAACGACGTTCACATCGAGGGCTTCTGGCTGGGGACGTGGGCGAAACAGCAGCGCATCCTCACGATGCTGGGGCTGTTCCGCCGGGTGCGCGCGCTGATGGCCGAAGGGGTGCTGCAAACGCATTTTTCCGGGACGTACCCGCTGGAAGAGGTGAACAAGGCGGTCGACCACGCCGCGCAGCCCGGGAAGGGCGGGAAGGTGCTGATCCGCATCGGGGTGCGGTGACCGCCGCGTGCCGGTGCCGTACCGAATCCGGTCGTTCCCAGTCGAGGTGGTGGCGGAACGAACCTCGCTCGGAGGACCATTGCGGCCGCCGGGGCGAGAGCAGGTCGCACCAATACGCGGTGGCTGAGCCAAGACAATTTTGACAGGATCGACAGGATAAACAGGATGAAAGCCAATCGGTCTTCATCCTGTTTATCCTGTCGATCCTGTCAAAATTTGTGTTCGTAAACACGAAGCCGCGACCGCCCGTCCATTCCGCCACCGTTTCTTAGCCGGCTGCGCGTTCCACACGGCTGCTGACGCGGGCGGGTGTAACGCCGTGCATGCAGACCAACCGCGCGCCCGGTGGCACATCACAAATTTCCCGCGAACCTCTCCCGCCCCCCACTCTCCTTATCAACGAACGCCGAGCGAGCGGGCCGCACCCAACGCGGCCGGCTTACAAACACCTTCCCCTCATAAGGGAGTGGCCGCTGGTTCGAATCCAGCCCCCTCGACTACCGGGGGGTAGCTCAGTGGTAGAGCACTCAAAGTGTCAATCGCCTGCACGACTCGTGCGGCCCGCTCGCCCGGCGTTCATCGCACTGATTCGGAGACAGCCCGTACCCTACGGCGGAAGCGTACAAACCCTTTTAATCTGTTGGTCACAGGTTCGAATCCTGTCCCGCCCTCTGGGCGGGTAGCTCAATCGGTAGAGCAACGGACAGTTTCACCGCTTCACGAACTTGTACGGGCCTATTTTCAGACAACCGGGGCCAGTCCGTACCCCACAGGGGAAGCGTACAAACCAATAAGTTTCAGCACGCGAAAGCGTATGCGGGTTCGACTCCCGCCGGCGCCCGCACGGGCGCCGTGGCGAAACGGTATACGCACTGAAGAGTTTCAACCGCTTCCCGGACTTGTACGGACCGCTTTCTCGAACACCGAACCAACCCGTACCCGACGTCCGCCGGCGTACACACTTTACGGTCTCGAAAACCGTCGATCGGGCGACCGATCCGTGGGTTCGAATCCCACCTCCTCCACCTCGGGGGAGTGGCCGAGTGGTTGAAGGCAACGCCCCGCAAGGGGAGTAAGTGTCCCGGAAGGGACTCGCCGACGGAACTTGTACGGGTGGACTTTCACGGCCGCGCCAGCGGCCGTTTTCTTTGGACGGCCCTGCTTGAGGAGGGCGACGGCAATGGAAATGACGAAGGGCGAAATCGATTTGCGGCTGTCGATGCTGAACAGCCTGCTCACCTGCCCGCACCGCAAGCTCGGGCTGGTCCACCCGCTGCACGCCGAGCTGGTGAAACAGGACCCGCGGTTCTACGTCCGCCTCGCCGCGTGGTACAGCGACCACGGCGACGTGCGCGACCACAAGGAGATGTTCATCGTCACGCTCGCGCTGAGCACCTTCCCGGGCCACCGGGACGTGGGGCTCGCGATGCTGCGCGAGCTGCCGCCGTACCAGGTCGGCCGCGTCGTCGACTTCATCCACGGGCGCAAGGAAGACGTGTCGATCGCGGTGGACAAGAAGCCGGACGACGTGCCGGCCGGCGCGTTCAAGCCGAAGAGCAGGAGGGGGGCGCGGGGGGAACCCGTAGGGGGTTCCCCCCCGAAAGGGGACCTGAAAGCGTCGCGGGGCAAGAAGCCCGGCAAGCCGAAGCGGGCTGAAGGTGGGACGGTCACGCTCACGGACGAGTTCGGGCTGTTCCGCAACGTGCCGCGGTCGCTGAAGACCGAGGTGACCCGCTACCTGCGCGAGCGGGAGGCGAACCCGGACTGGTTCGACGCCACCGCGATCACCGCGCGCAAGACGCTGAAGCGGCTGTACGCGCTGCTGCACGTCAAGCCGGGGCCGCGCGCCCAGGCGGTGCTGTTCGACGAAACCCCGCCGCCGGGGTCGAAGCTCGCCGGGCTGAAGGAGCTGGCGAAGGCCGGGTCGCCGGAGGAGCAGGCGCGGCTCGTCGCCGCGCACGCGGTGCCGTTCCGCGTCGCGATCGGGCTGGTGAAGGGGAACGCCCCGGTGGTGCTGGGGGCGCTGGTGGACCGCATGTCGCCGCAGGAGGCGATCAACAACCTCGACATGCTCCGCAAGCGCGGCGCATTTGACGACGCGGGCGTGAAGGCGCTGATCGAGGCCAAGCTCGACGCCGCGAAGACGGCGACCCGGGTGAGCGCGTTCAAGGCCGAGAAGGCGCTGGAGAGCGTGCCCGTGAGCGCGGAGGTGCGGCAGAAACTCGAGGCCGTCGCCGACACGCAGGTGAAGGCGCGGGGCCGGATCGCGCGGCCGACGGCGCTCTTGATCGACAAGTCGGGCTCGATGAGCCAGGCCATCGAGATCGGCAAGCGGCTCGGCGCGCTGCTGGCAGCGGTCGCGGACAAGGGGCTGTTCGTGTACGCGTTCGACTCGATCGCCTACCCGGTCGAAGCGGCCGGACCGGAGGCAGGAGGGGGGCACGGGGGGAACCCGCGGGGGGTTCACTCCTCGGATCTGAAAGGGGGGCACGGGGGGAACCCGCGGGGGGGTCACTCCTCGGACCTGAAAGCGTGGGAAGTCGCGCTGACGGGCATCACGGCCGGCGGTAACACCTCGGTCGGGGTCGGCATCGACCAACTGCGGCGGAAGAAGCAGTACGTCGAGCAGATCGTGGTGGTGACCGACGAGGGCGAGAACGCCGAGCCGAAGTTCGTCCCGGCGCTGCTGAAGTACCGCGAGGAGCTGAAGGCGGACCCGACCGTTTACTTCGTCAAGGTCACGGGGGCGACCTCGCAACTGGAGGACGAGTGCAAGCGGGCCGGGATCATGACGGACGCGTACCAGTTCAACGGGGACTACTACGCGCTGCCGAACCTGGTGCCGCTGCTGGCCCGGCCGAGCAAGCTGGAACTGTTGCAGGAGATCCTGGAGTACCCGCTGCCCGCGCGGCAGATGGAGTAACGGACCGAACGGAACGATCCGGCGGGCACGCCCGCCGGTGCAACGGCACGGCTAACCGGTTCGGTTGGCCGTGCTATTTCTCGTGGCCCATGCGTTCCTGCCCGGCGGCTCTCACGCGCCGCCGGGCAGGAACGCATGGGCCACGAGAAATAGGCACCGCACATCCGTTGCCGCGCCCGCCTCCTGGCAGCTTGCGCCGGCTAAAGGGGCGAGATGTCACCAGTCGCCAAGCACTTCACCCCCGGCCGGGGTCACTGCGCCCCAAAACACCGCTTCGCTCACGCTCGAAGGGATCGTCCGGTAACTCCCGTCCGCATTGAGCGCCGATAACCCGCTGGCAAACAGGGCCTGGGGAACTCGAAAGTCGCACGAGTCGAAGGGCGGGCGCACCTGAAACGTCAGGCCCCGAATCGACGCGGTAGATTGTCCCGGCGCGACGGCCACCGGGGCCACGTCGGTGTACATCGGCGCGTCCGCAAACGTCGCACGGTGGCGGAGCGGTTGGTCACAGGGGATCGGGTTCGGGTTGCCTTGCTCCGCGCATTGGGTTCCGAGGATGCTCCAGGTGAAGCCCGAGAGCCCACAGCGCGCGTAGTGGTGGCTGAACAGGAGCGTTCCCGATAGGCCGTCCGGGAACCCGTTCTGGAGTTCGGCACCGCGCCGCAGTGCTTGCGCGTTGGCCGCGTAGCTCGTGTCCCCGAGGTCATCAGAGGCCGCGCGATCGGGGGCCACAGCCAAGCCGAACGAGGGGTCGGCCGGCGCGCGGAAGAACTTCGGCTGGTACCACCGGCTGCTGGCAGAGTCTGACGGCTGGCTGCCCGTGGGCAACTGGAGCTCAAGATACGGGAGCAGCGTGTACAGCACGGAATCGCCTTTTACCGGACCGGCGCCGTCGATGTCCGGCAGTTTGCCGTCGTGGGCTGCCGCGAACGAATGGATCGCGATCCCGAGCTGGCGCATGTTGTTCGCTTCTTGCATCCGTGCCGCTGCCGAACGCACCTTCTGCACGGCCGGGAGGAGCAGGCCGATCAGCACCGCCAAGATTCCGATGACGACGAGCAACTCCAGCAGTGTGAACGCTGTTCGCGGAAAACGCATGTGGCCCTTTCTGGCTAAAGAAAGACCCGTGTGCAGAACATGGCGGAAGGGTCGCTTGGAGAGCGAAGTGTATCCGGGAGGGAAGCAACTTACTCGCCGGTACAATCCGATGTCAACAGCAGCCCGCGACGACTGGTTAAAATACAAATACGTAATCAATTTGCCTAAACGCATCAATTGAAATGAGACTTTCGCAGGCGCCCTAACCATTTGGGGCCGCCACGTGCGCGGAGTTGTTGGCGGTCGAGGCATCGCTGTGGACGTTCGCGCGGATGGCCGGCGTGGAACCGACCAACAACGCGGCCGGGCGCGAAGTGCGCCACGCCGTGTGCTGGCGCGAGACGAGCTCCGGGACCGACAGCGAACAGGGGAGTCGATTCGTGGAGCGGGTTCTCACGGTGATCGCCTCGTGTTGCCGGCAGAACCGCAACGTGTTGGCATTCCTGACCGCCGTCACCGCCCACCGCACTGGTACGACGCCACCAACTCTGTTCTCCGCGCCATCGTGAATACAACCGGGCAGCGGCTTATCAATCATTGATAGGCAGCCGCATTACCCGTGAACGAGTGCTCGTTTATATATATATTTCTATCTGTGCTATCGTATCCGCACCGGGTACCGTCAGGCAGGGCCAGAGGTTCCGGCCGTTGTGGGCGAGCACCACGACCGCGCCACAATCCGCAACCCTCGCCGAACTGTGCTTGGACTTGGCAGCGGACCCGATTCGTGGAAAGTGCAGGATGAAGGTGACGTGGCGGAATGTGGGAAGGGAATCGTACGCTCGCGAGCGAAAGCCGATAGACTTCTCAATAACTAAAAGGGACAGGATCGATCCCGCCGGCGTGTCGCGGGCTCGATGACGGAGGATGCACTGATGGCGGGCGGCCCGACTTCCGATCGGCAGGGGTTCCTTCCCAACGTCTTGGGATGGCTCAGCTTCATCGGGCTGTTTATGACCGGTATGGTAGGACTGTCCGCCGCAATTCGGTCGGCCCCGGACCTGGCCGGAGCGGCGTACCTGTTGACCGGCGGGCTCGCGTTCGGCGCGGTCGTACTCCTCGTCCTTCGCCGCGTCCCGTAGAGAAATGCGGGAGCAGTTACGGGCGGTTGACCGATACGAGCGGGGCGCTGGGTGCGCTGCGCAGTTGAGAACGCTCGCCACGCTGCCCTGCTTCCACTCAACCGGCCAGAACGCGTGACGCGTGGCTCAATTCTGTCGCGGCGCGGCGGAGCGGGGCAGGGCCGCAAACCGGCTCGATGAAGCGCCCGGCAGTCGCGCGTCGAGCCACGCGGCCGCCCGCTCTGCATCCCAGCCCGCGGCAACGTCGAACCGAACCGCGGCGGTGAACGCGAACGGACCGGCGCCCGTCACCTTCTCGCGCACCCCGGGCTCCAGCTCGACCCACGCACCGTCCGGACCGTCCGCGGCGGGCCACACCGCGACAACCGCGTCGGCGGCGGTCTCCCAGTGGAACTCGCCGCACGGGCGGAGGCGCACCTCACCCAGCGTCTCCGCCAGGAACCGCTTCGCGTCGGCGACCGGGGTGTTCCACGGGAACGTGATCTCCGCGAGCTGCGGGTCGGCGCCGGTTTCGAGGAACCGCAATTCGATTTCGGGCCGGTCCGCGAGCGGCTCACGCACCAGCCGCCGCCGCTGCTCCGGGTCGGGCGCCACCAGCCGGCACACCAGCCGGTTCCCTTCGGCCGCCCACGTTTCGCGATCGAGTACGCGGGCCAGCCGCGCCGCGAACGGGGGCGCGCCGCCGCGCCCGCGCCGGTCGTCCGCCGGAACCGCGTGCCCCACGAGGACGTACCGCCCGGCGAGCCGCGCCAGCCAGGGGAACTCGTTCTCGGTCAGCTCTTCAGCCCGGTCCAGTACCAGCAGCCCGAACGGCCCCTCGTTGGCGGGCGCCGCGAACACCGGATCAACCTTCAAGCTCCCGGGCGTCCCGACGACCACCCGCGGCGGGGCCACCGGAACGGCGCGCGCCGCCTCCGCCGCCTTTTCACGCGCCGCGGCCAGCGCCGCCTGGGCCGCGCCGTGGTCGTCACCAGGGACCGTCGAAACGATCACCTTGTTGAGCGCGGCCGATTCGGCCCGCGCCCGCGCGAGTTCGGCCTCGGCCTCGGTCACGGCGGTCGCGGCCGCCGCGCGCCGGGAGGCCAGTTCGTTCGTCACCAGGGCGTCGCGCGCCGCTCCGGAGGCGGTCGCGGAGGCGGTCACGGCCCCTTCCAGCTCGCGCACCTGCGCGGCGAGCGCGGCGGCTTCGGCTTCGAGCACCTGGAGCTGCTTTTCGAGGTCCGCGGGCTCGACCGCCCCGGGCTTGGCCTTGCCGCTGAACCAGCGCGACAGGAACCCGGGCTTGCGCAGGGCCTCGGCGTGCAGGTGCCGGGCCTGCTCCAGAGCCGACTGCTTTTCGTCTCGTGCGGCAACCGCGGTCCGGAGTTCGGCGCCGCGCCGCTCGACCGCCGCGGCGTGGTCCGCGTCGAACTGCGCCAGCGCCCGCGCGAACGGGGTGTCGGTTTCGGCCCGCAAATCGGCCTCCACGCGGTCGCGCCGGGCCGTCAGCTCGGTCAGACGCGTTTCGAGCCGGGCGAGCGACTCGTTCACCTCGACCAGCCGCGCGATCGCCTTTGCCACCGGCGCGAACGCCGCCATCCGGGCTTCCGCGGCGGCCACTGCCCCGGCGGCGTCCCGCTGCAACTGTGCGGCCCGGTTGATGCCCAATGCCGCGGACGTGACCGCCGCCACGACGGGCGGCAGGCGGGACGGGTTCTCGTTGTCGCCGAGCGCCCGGAGCACCCCGACCGACGCCCCCAACAGGCCCTCGACGATACGGTCCGCCACGCCGGGGTTGGGCGACAGGACCAGTACGCGATCGGCCGCGAGCGTGGCGAGATCGAAGATGAACCGCTCGCCGGCAGCCGGGTCGGCGTGGACGACGAGCAGGTCGGGGCACGCGGCGGCGCGGGCGGCGCAGTGGTACTCGCTCGGCGCCCGGCCCCCGGACGGGAGCGGCGCCGAGCGGAAGCACGAGAGCGGCAGCTCGCCCGCGAGCAGGCGGGTGAGCCACGGGCGGCCGCGTTCGCCGGGGTCGGTCACAGGATGGCCTTCCCGCGCGGGGGGCGCGCCGGGTCCAGAGGCGGTCGGTCGGGGAACGAGGGTCGCGGTCATCAACGAGCCGTTGCCTTCGTGAGAGAGGTCCGTGCGCGGGCGGGCGGGCGGAGGCGGCGGGGCGTGTGGTTCCCGGTCCGTCATGCCGGCACCCTGACTGGCGTCCCACCCATTCGCACGGCCCACAGTATCAAGAACTCGCTCGCGCCGTTAAAAGAACGGCGCGCCGGGGGCAGGTTGCGCCCCCAAAGGTACCGAAACGCCAAGTCAGCGGGACGGTTCGACGGCTTGCCAAGAGTATAGACGGCCGGTCCCGGCGAAGCTATCGCGTACCAAAAATTCCCGGGCGCGGTATTTGGCGTCTTGGCGTCGGATTCTTCGGAATCCATCACGGCACGAGGGACGTTCACCGGCGCGCCGACCGCCCGTCTCAAGGCTCGACCGTCACCACGTTCATGGCCGGCTTCGCGGACAGCACACGGAGTACCGGGAGCAGCGGTGCGAACGTCTTTTCGTCGTGCCAACTGTGGTCCGCGATCTTCAGGTGCCCGGGACCGACCCCGCCCAGCCCGAGCGTCGCGTCGAGCGGTAGCCACTGGCCCTCCGCGAACACCTCGAACCACATGTGGTACGCCAGGTACGGTTTGCCGTCTTTCGCGGGCGCGTAAACCAGCCCCAGCACCGTCCGCGCCGGCACGCCGACCGCGCGGCACATCGCCGCCGACAGCATCGCGTACTCGGTGCAGTCCCCGCTGAGCGTTTTCGCCACGTTGTCGGCGGTCGCCATCGCCTGCGAGAACTCGAACGCCTTCATGTTCCGGTTCACCCAGCGCTCGACCGCCGCCGCCTTGTCCCAGTCGGTTGCGGCCGCCGGGAGCCCTCTGGTGGCGGCGGCCGCGTGCGCCTTCACCCCGCCGTTGTCCCAGTTGATGAAATAGTTGCTCGCGGTAAACTCGGTGCCCGGTGCGGGCTGCGCCGGGGCACCCCGCGCCGGCCCGTGAGACGCCGACACGCTCAGCTCAAACGTCTTCGCCCGCGCGTCGAGGTTCTTAACGGCCTGGCGCGCGTCCGCCGGGAACAGGGTGCCCGCGTCGTCGTCCTTCGGGGCCGACACTTTGTAGACGACACTCTTCCGGCCATGTATTCCCGGAATCTCGCGATCCAGTCGGACGGATTGCGCGTTGAACAGTTCGACGGGCCGCATCACGTCGGCCGTTGCCGCCTCGCGCGTGGTGCGCAGGAACGTGACTTTCCCGCCGAACCCCGGGAAGTCGAACTCCATTTTCAGCGGCTCGAACGTTTCGGCATCCACCCAGGTCGTCGCGGGGGGCAGCTTGAACGTGCCCACCGGCTCCATCTTCGAGACGTAGCGGAGGAGCTTCCGGGCCGGCTCCTTCGCCCACAGTGCGGCCGTCTCCTCGGCCTCCAGGGTCACCGTCATCTTCACGACGCGGTTGATGACGCCGATGTACGACGGGTAGTCGAACGACTCGCCCGGCTTGAGCGGCTTCTCTTTGAAGAGCGCCGGCTCCCGCACGCACCCGACCACGCCCTCGGGCCACGGGGTGTCGGAGGCCCCCTTCGCGGCCCCTTCGCCGGTCACCTTCAGCGTCTTGCCCTCGACGGTCCCGTTCAGCACGAGCGCCTGGTTGTGACCGATGCCCTGGCGCATGCCGGTGAGGAACACGGTCCCCGCGGGGCTCTCGACGGACGACTCCTCGGCCCACTGGCCCACCCGCTCGCCGAACCGCGACACGGTGAACTTCTGGTACTTCACCCCAACGAGCAGGTCCCGCCCGCTCTTTTTGGTCGCCTTGGCGCCCCACTGCACGTACCCGATCCGCTGGCCGTCCACGCCGGCCGCGAACCAGTACTCGAACGCCACATCGGCGTCGAGCTTCGGCGCGCCCGGCGGCGGCACCTGCAGCGCCCCCGCGGGCGCGGACGTCTTGGCGGGGAGCGCCGGGGTGGCGAGCGTCGGCGCCGAAAGGGAGGGCGGCTTCCCGTTGGGGCGGATGACCAGGAACCGGGCTTCGTCGAACTTCTCTTCGCCGGATTTCTGGGGCCGGATGACGATGTTGGGCTGCGCGGCCGCGGCGGCGCAGCACCCGAGCAGGAGCGCGAACAGCGGAGCGAAGCTCAGCGGTTTCATGGCGGTGGTCCCTCAGGCTCCGGGTGCGCCGGTCGGTCGTCCCTGAATAAATCGGATGCCGGGGGAGCGGCGTTAGCTCGTTTTTCGGTTTCGCGGCGCGGCGGCGGGCGGCCGGCCGCTCCAGTGCCTCGATCATACACCGGCGGCCCAATCGGAACACCCGGAGTTGGCGCCATTTCTCGCGCGCCGGACTCGTCGGTGGTCTATAATTCGGGCGGCACGGACGCCAGCGGCGCGAATTGGGTAGTAAGCTGAAGTACTCGAAGCTCTCCCCCAAGACGCCGACCGCCACGACGCGACACCACTGATTCAGATTCTTGGGTTCTTCCAGAACCGTTGTCGCAGCGAGGTGTCCCCGTGACTCCTGACCGGATGGCCACTCACCTGTCGGTGAATTCGTACGGCTCGTTTCTACTCACGGACGCGATCCGGCCCGGGATCGGGTTGCCGGTGCGCCCCCGCGAGGGCTACCGCATTGATGTGTACCGCGACCGGACCGCGCAACTGCGGTTGCCGATGATCTCGGCGGCGGTGTCCGCGGAGCGGCTGTTCGAAACGTTCCTCGCGCTGCTCGAGCCGCTGGGCGAGGTGGTTCACGTGGTGCTCGAAAGCAGCCACGGGACGGCCACCGATGTCCACCTCGACTTGCGCCGCGAGCACATCGACCGCTCGGTGCTCGCGAGCCACTTTTGCGACTTCGAAGAGCTGCTCACGCACGACGGCTGCACGGGCGTCGCCGTGATGGCGGCCCGCCGGGCGATGGAAGTGCAGTTCGACGAGCACAAACTGCTGCACGTGTACGCCCGGAACCTGAAGCCGTTCCGGCGCATCCTGCGTGCGAACGGGGTGCGCCGCCGGGCGGTGCTCCCGCTGATCTCCGAGGCCGAGCACCTGCACCACACGACGGGCCACTTCGCGGCGGACTTCCGCCAGCTCGCGCTGCGGGTCGGCGTCGGCGACTTCGACCGCGTCTTCAGCGACGAGCGCGAGTAAAGAGCCGGCTTCGGTCCGTCGCCCGTGGTGTGCGGACCGAAACCGCCCTTTCCGTCTCACGGCAGCGGGATGTCCTTGAACTCGAACGCCACTTCGTGGGTCACCGTGTGCCACTCGGTGAGCACCAGCTTGGTCGGCGGGCCGATTCTCGGTCCGGGCTGGCCGGTGCGCCGGTCCTCCGACCCGAACATCATCACCGCCTGGAACCCGCCGGGGGTGTGGTTGCTCGACTGTAATCCGTAGCTGAAGTACCGCGTCCCCTTCTCGTCCATCAGTTCGATGCGCTGGGGGATGGCGTTGGCCCACATGTAGTCGTCGCCGCGGCGCGGGTCCACGGGCACGCGGTTCTTCGCGGTCACGCTCACCGTAAACGTGCCCTTGTTGTTCGCGTCCTCGTCGCACGCCGTCAGCTCCAGATCGACGGTCCGGCCGGCGAACGACTTCTTTTTCACCTTCAGCGGGTCCGCGATCACCAGTTCCGGGGACGTGCCCGAGAGGAGTTCGATCCGGGCCGTCCCCTTGAGCGATTTGATGCTGGTCGCCCCGCGGTCGGCGCGGGCCAGGTTCACGCTCATCCCCTGGGTGTGCGAGCGGTTCCCGCGGCTGTAGTAGCCCGACCGGTACTCGAAACCGTTGCGCTCGCGCGGCGGCACCAGCGACCCGCCCAGGTTGTCGACCGCGGACGACAGCTCGACCTGCGAGATGCCGAGCATCGGGTTCTTGGGCTCCGAGTTCACCTGGAAGTTCAGGTTCAGGTACTCGTGAACGCGCTCCCCGCCGCCGCGCCGGCCGACCCCGGACAGTTGCACGTTGCGGCTGGAGTTGATGTTGGTCGCCATGAACCGGAACGGGCCGGCGTACGTGACGTACGGGTTCGCGCCGTCCTGGTTGAAGACCCGCACCGTGCTGTCGTCGTAATCGGTCTGCACGGTGGCCCCGGCGGCGCCGGCGACCGCGTCCACCGCCTGCCAGAACGGGGCGTTGCTGAACTCGAACGAGTGCTTCGCATCGGACGCCGCGCCGAACTCGATCCGGTAGCCGGTCTGCCGGGCGATGTCGTCGAAGATCTGCTTGGCGGTCCGGCCCTTCGCGCTCAGGGTGACCCGCTTCGGCGCGACGAGCCGCTCGTGGTCCATCTTGCGGACCAGGACCGACAGCCGGCGCAGCACCTCGGGGTCGTCCGTGTTGTTGAGCGCGCGCCGCATGTACGGGAGCGCCCGCTCCCCTCGCGCGGCCAGCTCGCGCCCGGCCCGCTCGCGGGTGCGCCAGTCGTCCGAGCCCAGCTCCTTGAGCAGCTTTTCGGTGTCGGCGTCGCCGGGGCCGTCGGCGACAAGGGGCATCGCGGGCACGGCGGCCGTTAAGAAGAGCCCCTCTTTCCCTTTGGCCGCGAGTGCCGCCCCGAGCAGCAGCCCCAGAACCGCGGTGACGGCTGCCCTGCGCATGTGGTGCCCCGTGAGTCGATCGGAGGAGTTATTCGGAACGCAGCACAAACACGGGTTCTAGCCTAGCAGCGGGTAACAACGGCCTCAAGGACCTGGCGGCCGGACTGTTGCGCAGTTTTGTAAATAAGTGCTCAAGTCTGACACGGGCTGCGACTGGTCCGATTAGGCCGATTGTGAGGCCCCGCCGGGTCGCGCCGGCGTGCGGGCCGCGCCACGGGACGAAAAGGGGCGTTCAGGGCAACGGCACAATCCGTTTCAACAACAGGGACGGCACCCGCATTCGTCCCGGAGTGGCGCAAGAAATCGCGTGAGAAGTGGCCACGCCGCAGCGTTCTGGTTGTAGCGGCAGCCGCGCCGATGCCGGCGCCCCGCAATCCCGGTACGGGATGTCATCTCCGCGCAGTTTCGCTATCATCGCGCTCGGTGGGACGTTCGCACTTGAGGCCCCGCGTGATTCGCTTCAACTGTCCGCACTGCAACCGCTACTACGAACTGCACCCGGCGATGGCGAATCTCCCGCTGCTGTGCAAACAGTGCGGTGAACGCATCACGCCACCGGAAGCCGTGCCGGAGCCGCCACCGCCCGCACCCGTGCCGGCAAAAGCGAAACCCGTGCCGCCGGTCGCGGAAGTGGTTGCATCTCCGCCGAGGCCCGAGCCGGTTGTGAAGCCGCTCGGGACGCCTTCGTCCGACGGCGGAAAGGGTGGCGTCCTGGTTGCTCAGCCGGACGTGTCACCGGACGCCGGCTTCAGCGGGGACCCAACGCCTGCGAGCCCGAGTGACATCAGCCGGCCCGAAGCTGCCGTGCCGAGCGATCCGAAGCGCCCAGGTCCAGCAACGCCCGTGGGCGAGCCGCTCCCCGCTCCGGCGGAGCGGCGCCGGAAACGGCCCGTCAAGGTCGAGCCGGAGGCCCCACCCGCGACGAAGAGCGCCGCGACACGGCTTCCCTTTATTGCGGACCTGGTTGCGTTCGTGGTGCTGGTTGGGAGCGGGATGCTCCTGGGCGAACTTCTCGTGCGGAAGTCCACCGGGCAAGTGCTGTCCGAAGCCGGATCGGCGCCGAAGTTCCCGCCCGTCGAGTTGTTGCTCTGGGCCGCGCCGCCGGTGATGCTCGCGCTCGTGTACCTGCTGCTCAGCGGGCGCCAGCAAAGCTTCGGGGCGTGGGTGCGGCGCCGGGCTGCCAAATAGAAGGCGTCGAAAGGACGGTGACCGTTTCCGCCTCTTCGACGCACGGCTTCGAATTGCTCTGTTGTTAGCGCGGGCGCCCGGCTTCGGCCGCGATGGAGGGGCGGCGCCCGGTGGTGCTGATCGGCGGCAGCTCCGACGCACTCCCCGGGCTCACCTGGTGCGCCCGGACGACGAGCACGCGCTGACGCGGGTGCCCGTTCGCCTGAACCCCGAACAGCGCGGCCCCGATCGTGTCGGGTTGGTCCGATCGGCACCCGATCAAAAGGTACTCGTTGCGGCCCAGGGGTACGTCGAACGCGAGTGCCGGGTACGGCGCAAGGGGCACCCCTTCGTGCTTAACGAGTTCCGTGCCGTCGGCCGACGGGCGGAGCCATTCCTGCTTCACACCGTGCTGGATCTGGGGCTCGCAGGACACACGCACTCGCTGGTCCGGGAGCGGTTCCGGGCGCACCAGCACCCCGCACCGGGTCTGTTTCAGCACCACCGTTGTGCGCCGGCCCGCCAGGTCCGCCAGGAGCCCGAACTCGCTTTGTTCGTGCGGGCCGCTGGTGGGCAGCACCTCTTCCTTCCGGTTGGCGAACGTCAGGCGGCGCCCGAGTGGCGACTCCGAGTCCGACTCGAGCAGCGTTTGGAACTTGGACGGGAGCGTGCCCGCGAGCACGCCGACCCGCAACCCGTTCTCGCTCAGGAGCACCTGCGTTTCCGGTGCCCCGACCGGGCGGGCCGTGGCCCACAGGTCGCGGTCGAGGAACCGGTCCCCGAGGGGCCGCTCGAGGATGACGTACTCCAGGCACGTGCCCTCGGCCTGCTGGACCGGTGCGAGCGAGCGAGCGACCGAGGTCGCCGGAGCGCGGTCGCCGCGGGCGAGGAAACACCCGCTCGCAGCCGCGCACCCGAGTACGATCACGAAACACGCCCGCCGCATCGGTACCGAGCCCACCGCCAGACAAAGGTTTCCGGGGGCATACCCGCGCCGCGGGCGGTGGTCAACCCCGGTCTAACGCGGCTCAGTACTTCGCCAGATCCCCGCCCTTGCCCAGCCCCAACCCGTCCACGACCTGTTTCGCGCCGTCGGCCATGAACTTGAGCTCGCTGTTGACCGCGACGAACTGCCACCCGTCCGCGATGCGCGCCTTCGCCTCCTCGATGCTGAACGTGTGGATCCCGGCCGGCACGCCGATCCGTTTCGCGCCCGCGAGGATGTCGGCCAGCGCCTGCTGGAACACGTCCGCCGCCGGCGGCCGGCCGGTGGGGTCGCGCATGCTCGCCGCGAGGTCGTTCGGCCCGACGAACACCGCGTCCACCCCGGGCACGGAGTACACCTCGTCGAAGTTGCGCACGGCCTGGATGTGCTCGCACTGGAGCACGACCAGGATCTCGTCGTTCGCCTTCGCGTAGTACTCCACGGGGGAGGCGCCGAAGTTGAGCGCGTGAACGCTCCCGCCCACGCTCCGCGTCCCGAACGGCGGGTACAGGCACGCGCTGACCGCGTCCTGCGCTTCCTGGCGGGTACACACCATCGGCACGACGACCCCGAACCCGCCGTTGTCGAGCACCCGCTTGATGTGGTCGTGCCGGTTCGACGGGACGCGGACCAGCGGCACGCACCCCGCGTCCGCGATGGACGCGATCATGTGCGTGGTGGTCTCGACGTTCACCAGCGAGTGCTCGACATCCACGGTGAGCCAGTCGAACCCGGCCCGGGCGAGGAACCGGGCCGCGGTGATGTTGCCCAGGGAGAGCCAGGTGCCGACGCTCGGCTGGCCGGCCTTCAAGAGCCGCTTGACGGGGTTGGTGCGCATGGGGCGTTCCGGGAGATCGGGTTACGCACCTGTTGTATCCGCGATCGCGGACACCGACGTGTGAGCCGGCGCCGGTCCGGAGTGCGTTTTAGAGCGAGAGCGGCGCTACTTCACGTCCAGAACGTAGATGTCGCTCCCGCCGCCGCGGGTGGACACGAACGCCAGCTTCTTCCCGTCGGGCGCCCACGCGGGCGACGTGTCCTGCGCCTTGTGACCGGTCAGGTTCCGCAACGCTTTGCCATCGGCCGTCATCAGCCAAATGTCGTAGTTGCCGGAGCGGTTGGAAGCGAACGCGATTCGCTCGCCGTCCGGGTGCCACACCGGCCACGAGTCGAGGAACTCGCCGTCCGTCAGCTTCTGCACGCCGGTGCCGTCCGCGCTCATGACGTGGATCTTCTGTCGCCCGCTGCGCCCGCTGGCGAACGCGACCCGTTTCCCGTCCGGGGACCACGCGGGGTGCAGGTCGTAAGCGGGGTCGTTGGTGAGCCGCCTCTCGCCCTTGCCCCCGGCTGTGACGGCGTACAGGTCGGGGTTCTTGTTCCGCGTCGAGACCCACAGCACCGTTTTTCCGTCGGGCGAGAACCGCGGCGACTCCTCGAACGCCTTGTGCGGGATGAGGGTCTGGTTGTCGCTCCCGTCCGCGGCGCACACGTCGATCCGGAGCTTGCCGTCGGTGCCTTCGAGCTTGTCGTACACGTAAACGATGCGCGTGCCGTCGGGCGAGTAGTGGCCGTCGAAGTGCGGCTCGGTGTGCCCGGGGAGCAGGCGCTTCATTTCGCCGCCCGCGGCGGGCATGATCCAGAGGGCCATTTTCCCTTCGTGGATGCGCGTGAGCAGCAGGGTTTTCCCGTCCGGGGACCACTGCACGTTCTGCTTGAAGCTCCCGTCCTTGGTCAGACGCACCGGGGCGTTCTCGTCGCCTCGCGCCCGGGACACGGTCCCGGGCGCGCACACAAGGGTCGCGAGGAACAGGGGCACACACCGGCGCATAACTTCTCCCCTCATACCGGCGGCAAGTGGCGTCACTCCGCGGTCCCGGCGAACCCGAGCAGCGACCGCGTCATCGGCCCGCCGGCCACCAAAAGCTCGGCCAACGCGCCCTCAATGTGCCGGTCGGTGACGGTCAGCGCCGGCCCGGCGCTGGCCGATTCTGCGGACAGCACCGCGGCCTTGCGGAGCAGTTCGCGGATGAACGCCGCGCTCACCCCTTTGGTGCGCCGCACCCACACGCCCGGATCGGCGAACTGGAGCACCAGCCCCTTGCTGTAGAGGTCGAACAGGCGCGCGCGGCACGCCTCGTCCGGCAGCGGCACCTCAATGGCGAGGTCCACGCGGCCGGGGCGCGCGGCCAGTGCCGGTTCCAGGTAGTCGGGCCGGTTGGTGGTCAGCACGAACAGCACGTCGGCGTCCTCGCCCAGCCCGTCCATCTGGTTCAGCAGTTCGAACAGGACCGAGTTCGCCCCGACGGACTGCTGCCCGCGCTCGGCGCCGATCAGGTCCACGTCCTCGAGGATGAGGGTGGCCGGCTCGAGCAGCCGGGCGAGCGCGCAAGCGGTCTCGATCGAGCCGACCGCCCCGCCGGTGATGACCAGCACCGTGCGCCCGGGCATCTGGGCGGCAAGGTACATGGCGGACAGCGTCTTGCCGGTCCCGGGCTTGCCGTGCAGCAGGATCCCGCGCTTCAGGTGCCGGCCGGCGGCCTTGAGCCGGGCCGCGTGCCGGCTCAGGCCCATCGTTTGGCGCTCGATGCGGGCCAGCAGCTCTTCGGGCAGGATCACCGACTCGCGGTTCACGTTCGGCAGCCGGTGGAACCGCACGGTTGCGGCCCCGGAGCAATCTTGCTCGACCGACAGCACCTTGCCGCGGAACGCGGCGCCGTGCCGCACCCCGGCGGCGAGCCTGCGGGTGAACCGCTCGGCGGCCTCGCGGTCCGGGGCCAGTACCGCGACATCCAGCCCCTTGTCCGACCGGTACGTGTCCTCGTCGGCCACGAGGAGCGCCAGCGGCCGGCCCTCGGAGTGGAACGTGTACAGCCCTTGCTTGACGCACGCCAGCTTCTGCTCGTCGGCCAGTTGCACGTCCACGTACTGGACCGGCCCGGCTTGAAAGTTCTTGGCCGTCTCCTTGTGGGTCAGTTTCGCGAGCGACAGACCGGCGTACCGCTCCGCGAGCACCCCGACGAGCGCCGCCGCCGGCGCGGACTCACGGAGCAACTCGTCGAGCGTGAGGTGCAGGTTGGCGCGGTCGTAGTTCGGAAACGTCTGTTCGACGACGGGCAGTTTGGACGGGTCGGTTCCGAAGTGCTTGCGGAGCCTTGCGAGCAGGGGCGGAGCGCTAGCCTTCCTCTTCTTCTTCGCTGACGTCTTCGATTTTGCCATGAGTTCGGGCCTGCGCGGGGGTGGGACAGTTCGCTAACGGACGCATCGACGGCCCGGGCGGTTCGCGGTCGCACCGGCTCGGGTCGGGCGCCCGACGGGCGCGCGTCAAAGCAGTTCCTCGATCACGCGCCCGACGGGCGCGAGCCCCAGCCCGGTGAGCTGCTCGCTCGTGAGGCCGATCTGGTTCAGCACGGTGGCGTTCAGGTCCACCGGCGAGAGGGGGGTGTCGGCCGGCTTCGCGGCGCGGGCGTCGGAGGTGCCCACGAACCGCCCGCCCCGCACCCCGCCGCCCGCGACGAGCGCCGAGTAGCACCCGGGCCAGTGGTCGCGCCCGGCCTTATCGTTGATCCGCGGGTCGCGCCCGAACTCGCCCACCGCCAGCACCAGCGTGCTCTCCAGCATCCGGCGGTCGTGCAACTCGGTCAGAAGGGCGCTCATGGCCTGATCGAGCCACGGGGCGTGCCGGTCCTGCATGATCTGGAAGTTGCGGTAGTGGTGGTCCCAGCCGCCGTCGCCGCTGTCCTCTTCGGCCTCGACGTGGTCGGACCAGTTCACCTGGACGAACGGCACCCCGGCCTCGACCAGGCGCCGGGCGAGCAGGCACGACTGCCCGAACCGGGTGCGGCCGTAGGCGTCGCGGGTCGCGTCCGTCTCCTTCGACAGGTCGAAGCCCTCGGCCGCGCGGGCGGAGGTCAGCATCTCGAGCGCCCGCCCGCGGTAGGCGTCGAGCGCGCCCGCGGCGCCGAGTTCGGTCGCCCGTCGGTCGGCGGCGCCGAGGGCGGCGAGGAGCCGTTGCCGGTCGCCCATGCGCTCCGGCGTCAGCTCCTTCGGGAGCTGTAACGCGGGCACCTTGGTGCCGCTCACCGGGTCGTACTCGAGCCGGAACGGGTCCCACGCCGCCCCGAGGGGGCCGCCGCCCTCGCCGATGATCGCCTTCTTCCCCTGATGCAGCTTCCCGCCGACCACGAAGAACGGGTGAACGGCCGACCGGTGCCCCGCGCCGGCCAGCGCCTTCGCCACGACGGAGCCGAGCGCGGGGCGGGGCGCCCCGGCGAGCGGCTTGCCGTCCAGCCCGGTCCCGCCGGCGGCGCTGCCGGTCAGGCCGACGGTGCCCGCGATGCCGTGGTCGTTCGACGGGGTCGTGAGGGTGCGGATCACCGACAGCTTGTCGGTCTGCCGGGCGAGTTGCGGGAACAGCTCGCAGAACCGGACGCCCGGAACGCGCGTCGGGGTGGTGCCGAACGGCCCGCGGTACTCGAGCTGCGCGTGCGGCTTGGGGTCGAACGTGTCGAGCTGGCTCGGGCCGCCCCAGAGCCACAGCAGGATGACCGCTTTCGCCCGCCCGCCGGCCTCCGCCCCGGCCGCGCGGGCGCGGAGCAGGTCGGCGAGCGACAGTCCCAGGACGGACGACGCCCCGACCTGAAGGAACGCGCGGCGGTCGAAGCTGGAGCAGGTGCGCGTGGGGCGCCGGCCGATCAGGAGCATGGAGCCGACCTCCGGAGAGACCGCCCCATTATCGCCACGCCGGTTCGTAACACAAGCGTACAAATGCGACGCGGCCCGGCGCCAATCAAAGGCGCCGGGCCGCGTTACCGGACCCGATACGGTCCCGGCAGCCGTTACTTCTTCTTGGCGATGGCCTGTTGCACGGCCGCGCCGAGATCGGCCGGCGTCGGGGCGACCACGAACCCGGCCGCCTCCAGCGCCGCGATCTTGTCCTCGGCCTTGCCGCTGCCGCCGCTCACGATCGCGCCCGCGTGGCCCATCCGGCGGCCCGGCGGGGCGGTCTGCCCGGCGATGAACGCCGCCAGCGGCTTGGTCACGTTCTTGGCCGCGTAGGCCGCCGCCGCCTCCTCCGCGGTGCCGCCGATCTCGCCGATCATCAGGATCGCCGACGTGCCCTCGTCCTTCTCGAACATCTCCAGCAGCTCGATCTGGTTCGTGCCGATCACCGGGTCGCCGCCGATGCCCACGCAGGTGCTCTGCGGGAGCCCCAGCGCAGTGAGCTGGAACACCGCCTCGTAGGTCAGCGTCCCGGACCGGCTGATGACCCCGATGCCCTTCTCGCCGGGGCCGCACGGCTTGTGAATGTGCCCCGGCATGATCCCGATCTTGCACTGGCCCGGGGTGATGACGCCCGGGCAGTTCGGGCCGACCAGCCGCACCCCCGGCTTGGTCTTCAGGTACCGCTTCGCCTTCGCCATGTCGAGCACCGGGATGCCCTCGGTGATGGCGACGATGAGCTGGATGCCGGCGTCCGCGGCCTCGATGATGGCCGCCGCCGCCCCGGCCGGGGGGACGAAGATCATGCTGGCGGTGGCGCCGGTGGCCTTCACCGCGTCGGCCACGGTGTTGAACACCGGCAGCTCCTTGCCGGACTTGTCGCCCTTCCAGGTGGTGCCGCCGGCGCCGGGCTTGGTCCCGCCCACGAACTGCGTCCCGTACAGCAGGCACTGGTCCGTGTGGAACGCCCCGTGCTTGCCGGTGATGCCCTGGCAGATCACGCGGGTGGACTTGTCGACGAGGATGCTCATTTCGGGCTCTCGGGGCGGATGTTGCGGGTGTCGGTTATTCGATTCATACGAGCGGCCGCGGCGCGCGGCGACCGCGGGGCGCGCCGGCGGCTCGCGGTCAGCCCTTCTCGCTGACCTCGCTCACCAGCCACTCGCCCGGGGCAGTGCCCTTCACGAGCTTCACCGTCACGGTCTTCGTGCCGGCGGGTTTGGTGAACGCCACGGCGAAGGTCGCGTCGCCGGTCTTCGTCACGCTGAACGCGCTGGTGCCGCCGCCGAACTCGATCGCCTTGAGCACCAACTTGCTCGGGCTGTAGTCGTACCCCTGGGCCTTGTCGCCGTCGAACGGCGGGGCCCACACCGGCCGCAGCGCCGGCACAAGCCCGCGGGCCAGCAGGGGGGCGCGGAGCGGCCGCTGCATCGCGGTCGCGTCGGCCAGCACCTCCGCGAACGCCGACACCGCGAACTCCTGGAGCGCCTCGTCCGCGGTCGCCGCCGCCGCGCCCGGCTTCAGTTCCGCCGACGACAGCGACAGCCAGTCCACCTTCCACGCGCCGCCGAGCTTCACGAGCCGCAGCGAGTACACGCCGGCGGGCTGGAGCGCGCCGCGGAAGTACACCACGTCCCCGGCCTGCTTGCGGTCCAGCGAGGGCGAGAACGCGCGGCCGGCGCCGGCCGCGCGGAGCCACTGCTCCGCGGCCTTCGGGCTGAGCTTGTTGGCCTTCTCGTCGTCGAACTCCCACGGCTTGCCCGCGGCGTCCAGTAGCGCCGGCGACAGGACGTCCGCCTTGGCGCTGCCCTGGCCGAGGTCGTTCAGGAACGCGGCCGCGGCCTTTTCGGCGTCCGGCTCGACCGGGCCGAGAGTGGTCTTCGGCTCGGCCGCGGGCGCGGTCGGCGCGGTGCCCTTCTTGTCGTCGGCCTTCGGGGCGGGCTTGCCGTCGTCCTTCTTTTCGTCTTTCTTCTCGGCCGGCGCGTTCGGGGTCGATCCGCCGCACCCCGGGAGCGCGGCGAGGCCGAGCGCGACCGCCAGGAGGGCGAGCCCGGCGCCGCGGCGCGTCACGGAAGCTGTCATCTCGTTGGTCCTCTTCCTTCGCAGGTACGGGGCGGTCACTTGCTCAGCTCGACGACCAGCTTCGCGGCGCTCGTCAGGTCCGGGGCGGCCTTCAGGGTGGGCAACTCGGCGGCGGCGGCGGTCAGGATGCCGCGGGCCTTCTCGACCTCGTTGCCCTCGAGCCGGACCACCACCGGCACCTTGAAGCCCACTTCCTTCCCGGCCTTCACCAGCGCGTCGGCGATGGTCGCGCAGCTCGCGATGCCGCCGAACACGTTCACCAGAATGCCCTTCACCTTCGGATCGGAGAGGATGATGCGGAACGCCTCGACGGCGCCGGCCGCGGTCACGCCGCCGCCCACGTCGAGGAAGTTCGCCGGGCCGACGCCGTGCGCCTTCCCGTGGTAGTTGATGATGTCCATCGTGGCCATCGCCAGCCCGGCCCCGTTCACCAGGCACGCGACGGTCCCGTCGAGCTGGATGAAGTTCAGGTTCGCTTTGCCGGCGCGGATCTCGGCCGGGTTCTCCTCGCTCTCGTCGCGCAGGGCGGCGACGTCGGGGTGCCGGAACAGGGCGTTGTCGTCGAAGTCGAACTTGGCGTCGAGCACCACCACGTCGCCGGCCTTGGTGACCGCGAGCGGGTTCACCTCCGCGAGGGTCGCGTCCTTCGCCAGGTACACCTTGGACAGCGCGAGCATGATCTGCTCGGCCTTGGCCGCCTGCTCCCCGGCGAGCCCGAGCTTGGCGGCCGTCTCCTTGGCCTGCGCCGGCTCCAGCCCGGTCTCCGGCGCGAACGGCACCTTGAAGATCAGCTCCGGGGTGTCGTGCGCCACCTTCTCGATGTCCATCCCGCCGGCCGCGGACGCCATCAGGATCGGCTGCCCGATGGCCCGGTCGAACACCACGGCGACGTAGAACTCCTGCGCCGGCTCGGCGTCGGCCTGCACGATGAGGGTGCGGATCGGCTGGCCGTCCGGCCCCGTCTGGAGCGTCTTGAGCGGGTGCTTGAGCATCGTCTCGGCGACGGCCCGGGCCTTCTCCTTGCTGGCGCAGAACTTCACCCCGCCCAGCTTGTCCGCGTACCCGACGAGCTGGCCGGCCCCGCGCCCGCCGGCGTGGATCTGCGCCTTCACCATGACCCCGCCGCCGTTGGCGAGTTTGTCGAACGCCGCGGCCACCTCGTCGGGCGTCTTGCAGACGATGTGCTTGGGGACGTTCGCGCCCGCGGCGGCGAGCAGTTCCTTGGCCTGGTACTCGTGAACCTTCATCGCGTTTAGCTCCGGCGGGTGTGCGGGGTTGTGAAGTTATAGCGGCGGGCGCCGGCAGAAGGGAGGGGCCGGGCGCCGGCCCGCGCCGGCGGGCAGTGGCACGCGGGCCGCGTTTGTGCTTCAATAGCCCCCATGTTGCCACTCCAAGACCTACTCGCGGAACTGGTCCGCCGGCCGTCCGTCAACCCGATGGGCCGCACCGACATCGACCCCGCCGTGACCCACGAGGCGCGCGTGACGGCGCTGATCGAGCACGAGTTCCGCAACCTCGGGTGCCCGTTCCGGCGCCAGCCCGTCGCCCCGGGCCGCGACAACATCGTCGCGACGTACGAGCCGCCGGCCCCGGCCCCGTTCCACGTCATGTTCGAGGCCCACCAGGACACCGTCCCGGTGGACGGGATGACCGTCGAGCCGTTCGGCGCGCGGGTCGAGGGCGGGCGCATGTACGGCCGCGGGGCGTGCGACGTGAAGGCCGGGGCGGCGGTCATGCTGACGGCCTTCGCGCGGCTGGTGCGCGAGCGGCCCGCCGGCTCCGCGCGGGTCACGCTCGCGTTCACCGTGGACGAGGAGCACAGCGGCCTCGGGGTGCAGGCCCTGGTGGACGCCGGGCCGCGGCCCGATTACGCGATCGTGGCCGAGCCCACGCGGCTCGACATCGTCAACGCGCACAAGGGCGTCGTGCGGTGGACGCTCGAAACGGCCGGCACGGCGGTCCACAGCTCGCGCCCCGACCTGGGGGTGAACGCGGTGTACCGCATGGCCCGGCTGCTCCGCGGCGTCGAGGAGTACGCCCAGCAGCTCCAGGGCCTTCCGCCGGACCCGCTGCTGGGGCCGCGGACAATCGCCGTCGGGCGGGTCGGCGGCGGGGTGTCGCCCAACACCGTGCCCGACTTCTGCCGCGCCGACGTGGACCGCCGGCTGCTGCCGGGCGAGACCCCGGAGGGCGCCGGTGCGGCACTCGAAGCCTTCCTGAAGGCGTTCCCGGGTGTGGACTTCCCGTTCGCCCTCGTGCGCAACTCGGCGGGGTGCCTGCCGCTCGGCCCGGTGCTGTCCGGCGACCTCGTGAAGCGGTTCGGCGCAACCATCGACGCCGTGACCGGCGGGCACGAGGTGCGCGGCGTCCCGTTCGGCACCGACGCCGCGACCATCGCCGCCGCGGGCGTCCCGGCGGTCATCTTCGGCCCGGGCGACATCGCTCAGGCCCACACGAAGGACGAGTGGATCGATTTGAGCCAGTTGGAACCGGCCGCCGAGATCCTGTTCCGCTTCGCGTGCGGAAAATGACGGCCCGCGGGCCTCGCAGAAGTGCAGAACTCTTTCCGTTTTGCGCCGGCGCGCGCTACATTAGTTCAAACGGTCCGCAATCGCACACACACTCTCACCGGGGAACGTCATGAGCATCGTTCGCATGGGTATGTCCGAAGACAGCAAGTTCGCGGAAGGGTACGACGCGATCTTCGGCAAGAAGACGGCCAAGAAGTCGGCCGCCAAGAAGCCGGCGCCCGCCGCCAAGAAGCCGGCGCCCGCCGCCAAGAAGCCGGCGCCCGCCACCAAGAAGAAGTGAGCCGGGTCGGTGGGGCGACGACTCACCGCTCCCGCTGTTGGCACCACGAATCACCGCCCCGATGGGGCACAAACTCGCGTCCACTTCTGCCGCACAGGGCGCACGCCCTGCGCGACGACAAACGAACCGGACCGCCGCTCTTAACGCCTCTCCGGCGCCCCGGTCCTTCACCTCCGGCGCCCGAGGGGGCGGACCCGTCCTGCGGGCGCCGGAAGCGTATCGGTTCCAATAGCCCCAGTCCAGTGGCGGAGGGCCGGGTGGCAAAGGTGAACGTTGCCGAGTGCTGGTCGCAGATCGAACAGTGGCTGGCCGCGAACGTGCCGGCGGCCGTTCCGATGTTGCCGCCCGGCGCGTCCGCGGCGGCGTTCGCCCGAGCCGAGGAGGTTCTCGGTTACGCGCTCCCACAGGAGGTGAAGGAGTTCCTGGCGATCCACGACGGGAGCGCCAACCTGTGGCTGCACGACCGCGGCGAGTTCATGTCCCTGGACGACATCCTGACCGCCTGGGACCAGGAGTTCGACCTGTGGGGCGACGGCAGCAACGACGAGTGGGCCAACCCACAGGGGCCGATCAAGAAGAAGTGGTTCACACGCAAGTGGCTGCCGATCCTCGACGCCCGGACCGGTGACCACGTTTGCGTCGATCTGGACCCTCCCAAGGGCGGCAAGAGGGGGCAGCTTATCGCCTGGTATCACGACGGCGGTCCGACCGAGGTCCTCGCCCTAAGCTTCGGCGCACTGCTCGCCGGATTCGTGGCGGAGCTGGCGGCCGGGCGGTACACGCCCCGGCTCGATCAGACCGGGCAACCGTACCTGGAGTACGCCGCCGATGCCGAACCCGGCGCGGCGCCGGCCCCGTGATCTGTTTCCCGCTGCGAACTGGCTTGCGGTTGCAGCGCAGCTTTTGCTCGCCGATCAGGTGAGCTTGTTCGTTCGGTCACAGAAAGGTAATCGGGGTTACAAGGAGGTGCCTGATGATAGCAGCCGTCGCTCTCCTGTCGCTGGTCGGCGGTATTGACCCCGGCCCAAAGACGTGGCCACTCCAAGCGGACGTGGCGAAGCCTGTCGTCGTCCCCCTCATTCGTGCCGACGCCGAGAGAGTTGCCGCACGGCTGCGCGCGCGGTTCGGGGTGAAAGTCGTCGCCGATAAGGCGTCGAACACCGTCTTCGTGTGGGCGAACGCCGGGCATGTCGAGAGAGTGAGGGCTCTCCTCGCGGGGCTCGACACGCCTCAGTACAACTACATCGTGTGCTTACAGAGCGCGGACCCGATCACGACGGCAAGGGTCGCGCGTGCGGTGTCGGCGGTTCTCGCATTTCTGCGCGACGAACCGGAGGTGTTCCTGGTCCCGTTGGAGCGAAACCGGACCATCTTCTTCACAGCAACTGACGCTCAGGCCACGTGCGTGAGCTGGTTGGTCCGGCAACTTGATCGCCGTTAATAGGCACGGCCCGCCGAACCCGCCGCGGCGTCAGGAACCGTCACGCGGCATTTGGCCGCGCCGTTGACTGCCTTGTGAGCTATTGATTGTTGTAATTTTCGCTGCGTGGAATCGTCCCTGCCTGCGCCAACAGGCGGGGCAACCTTCTCACTCCGGCTTCGGCTCTTCGGGTAGGGCGGGCAGCACTTTCGGGTCGGCCCCGCCCGTCACCTTGTCGGCGGGGTCGGGGAACACCACGGACTCCACCGCCAGGTCCGCGGGGCGGACCGTGGACAGCTCCTTCAGCCCGGCCGGGGCCGCAGCGAACTTCACCTTGCCCAACCGCACGCCGCGGGCCGACAGGGGCTCACCAACGTTGTTGGCCCAGTCATTCCAGCCCCACTCCTTCACGCTGCCGTCGGCCCCGGCGCGGATCTGCGCCACGACCGCCGCCGGGTCGAAGTTGGCGTAGCGGTTCGGCTTCGCGGGCACCCGCCACGACAGCACCGATTTCCAGTCGGTCGGCTCGACGCCTTCGATCTCGACGAGCGGCCGGCCCGCCCCTGGTACGTCCACGAACAGGCAGTTGTCGGTCTCCACCTCGAGCTTCGTGAGACTCGAACTCCGCATCAGATCGGTCGACTTCCCGCCGCGCAACTCGACCACCGGGCCGCCTGTCAGAGCCGTGACGCGGGTCAGCCGCGCGCTGCTGGTGCCGGTCCCGGTCCCGCCCTCGCCGCCCGCCTGGGCGAGCACCACCGGGCCGTCCAGCGCGGTCAGCGTGTCGGTCAACTCCAGGGTGAGCGGCCGGCTCACCTCGATCCACACGGCCCGGCCCCGGCCGCGGATCACGCAGCGCTCGAACACCACCTTCGGCACCGCCCGCGCCGTCGGCCCCATCTTCATCACCTTTTCGGGGTCCGGCAGGTGTACCGCGGTCGCCTTCGAGTCGTCCTCTTCGGCCAGCGTGAACGCGCACCGGCGGAAGGTGCAGCCCTTTCCGCCGATCACCGCGACCGCGGCCACCGTCTGGCCCTCCTTCGGTGTGAGCCGGAAGGTCAGGTCCTCGAACGTCACCTCGCCGGACTTCAGCTTGAAGAGGCTCTGGTCGCGGTCCATGTCGCCCTGGATCACGAGCACCGGCGCGAACCCCTTCTTGGGTCGGAAGGTGACCCGCAGCTCCCCCCCGTTCGACTTGGTCGCGGTTTTGAGTTCCTCGTTGTCGACCCGTAGGTCGCCGGTGTGCTGGATGAGGATGACGTCGTCCGGGCGGGCCGCCCGCAGCAGCGCCCGCAGGTCGGTGAACTCGCCGGGCCGGAGGTCCTCGGGCTTCGCGTCCGGGTGCCACACCTTTTCGGTCACCTCGGCGGCGGACAGCGGCCGCGCCGGGGGCCAGATCTTGAGGTCCGGGTACGCCCGGTGTCGCCACGCGAGCAGGTCGTGCCGCTCGGCGTCGTTGAACGCCGCCCCGCGCGGCTCGGGGCGCCGCTTGTCGCTGGTGAACAGCGCCGGCTCGGCGCCGAAGCCGAGCTTGAACGCCGACCACGGGCTCGGGCCGGTCGTGAGCGCAGCGGGGTCCGGGTTCGCTTTGTCCCACGGGCGCTCGCGCAGTTCGACTTTCCCTTTGTCCTCGACCGACAGCCCCGTGACCCCGCGGCACTCGTCGAACGAGAGCGTTCGGTCCGCCCCGCGGACCGGGTTCACGGCGTAGAACGCGCTGGCCCGTCCGGCGGGCAGCACCAGTTGCACGCCCCGGAACGTCACCCCGCGCACCCGGATCACGGCACCGCGAACCGGTTGGTCCTCGAACACGCTCGTCGGGAAGAGGGACGGGCCGTACACCGGGGCGAACACGCAGTCCTCGGCCCGGACCGTCAGGTCCCCGGTCGCCTCCGTCGCGGCCCCGCCGGGGTTGAGCATGAACGAGCACCGGTCGAACTGAGCCTCCGACCGGCCGCCCGCTTCGCCCGGGGCGTCGAACTGCACCACGGCGGTGTGCGGCGCGAACCCGCAGTCGGCGGCGGCGGCGGTCGAACCGGCCGGGAGCGTCAGGGCGACCGCGCCGGGGCCGAACAGGCACCGCGCGAGGGACACGCGCGGCGCGCGGCCGTCGGGGCTCCGGGTCACGCTCACGGTACTCGCGCCGCCCGCCTGCCCCGGGAACAGTTCGTCGGGGGCGCCGGGTGCGGACCGGAACACGCACTCGGTCAGCTCGACGCGCTCGGCGTCTTCGAGCCGCAGCCCGGCCCACGCCGCGCGCTCGCTGTCGGCGGGCCACTCGCGTGACGGGGCGGTGCAGACGACCCAGACCCCCCGCACCGTGACCGTTTGTGCTTTGATCGAGAGCGCGCCGGGCGGGAGCATTAACCGGGGCCCCCGCCCCTGTCCGTCGGGCGTGCCGACCAGTTCGAGGCTCGTCCCCTGGAACGCAACCGGCTGTGCCAGTTTCGACAGATCGAAGCTGACCGGCGCGAGAACGACAACGACCTTGTCTGTGGCGGGTGCTGCGAGCCGCTTCTCCAGCTCCTCGACCGTGCGCACCACGCCGCCGGCCTCTGCGGCTGGCGCGAGCACCGGCCCGCCCTTGGTTCCGGCGACCGGTTCCGGCGCCTTTGCGGCGCTCTCCGGGGGGGGCTGGATGCCCGGGGCGCGCCCGGGGTCGGCGGTGGACACCACGAACGCCACGACGGCCGCCGCCACCGCCACCACCGCCAGCACCCACCACGGGCGGATCGTCGGCACCCCGGGCAGCATCTGCTTGTCCGCCGGGACCGCCTGGGCCGCGGGGTCGTTGGCGACCGCGTCCGCGATGTTCAGTTGTTCGGCCAGCCCTTTCAAATGGGCGATCAGCTCGGTCGGGGTCTGGTACCGCGCGCTCGGGTCCTTCATGACCATGCGGGCCAGCACGGCGGCGAGTTCGTCGGGGATCCCGGGGTTCAGCTCGCGCGGGTCGAGGAAGTCGTCCTCCTGGTGCGCCCGGAGCTTCCGCGCCGCGGTGCCCTCGGGTACGGGCGGGCGCCCGGTGAGCGCGTGGTAGAAGGTGCAGCCCAGCGAGTAGATGTCGGACCGCACGTCGGCCCGGCGCGGGTCCAGGGCCTGCTCCGGCGAGATGTAGTCGAACGTGCCGAGCGTCACCCCGGACTGCGTGACGCCCCCGTTGCTCAGCTCGGACCCGAGGTACCGGGCCAGCCCCATGTCCACGATCTTCGCGCGGCCGTCCGGGGTGATGAGGATGTTCGACGGCTTGATGTCGCGGTGGACCACGCCGCGCTCGGCGGCGTGGTTCAGCCCGGCGGCGACCTGGATCATGTACCGGACGCACTCGGCCTTCGGGAGCCGCCCGCGGCGGTCGATGAGCACCCGCAGGTTCTCGCCTTCGACGAACTCGAACGCGATGAAGTGCAGCCCCTGGTCCTCGCCGCAGAAGTACACCCGGGCGATGTTCTCGTGGTCGAGCTTGGCGGCCGAACGCGCCTCCTGCTTGAACCGGGTCACACTCTCGAGGTCGCGGGCGGCCTCCGGGGGCAGGATCTTCAGCGCGACGACGCGCCCGAGTTCGAGGTCGCGGGCCTTCAGCACCGCGGCCATGCCGCCCGCGCCGATGGCCTCGATCAGTTCGAAGTGCCCGAGCCGCCGGCCGGCGACGGACGGCGGCTCGCTGCCGGCGAGCGGCAGCGGGGGGGGCGGGGGCGTGAGCGGCGTCTTGTCCCCGTTCTTGGTGATGATGGTGGGGGCGTCGTCGGTGTTGGCGGCCCCGACCTGCGGCTGCGTGAGGAACTTCGCGATGTCGGACCCGGCGGACCGCGCGCGGACCGAGCTGCCGTTCAGGATCAGGTCGGACAGCGAGTTGTTCGGCTGGTGCGCGGACGTGGACCCGCCGCTGAGCGGAGGCACCTCGGCGCCCGGCCCCCCGGCCGACGGCGGGACCGGCGCGGCGTGGTTCGCCGAGGACGGACGGCCGGGCGGTTCGGTCGGCGTTCCCATTTCGGTTCGCACCCCGTGCGGGCGGCGCCCGCGAGTTCTGTCGGCCGCCTCAAAGAAAGGGCATCGGCGGCACGTAAAACGCTCCCCGTTGTGGGAAGCCGGCATCCTGCGCCGCGCACGAGAACGGGCATCCGGCCCGCGCGTAAAGACGCGATCACTGATTAGTTGCCGTCACTATAGCTCACAGCCACCCGCAGTGTCAATTCGCACAATTCGCGGGAGCCGGGTGAAACAGCCAAGAGCTTCGGGCATTGTGCCACCGCGACGGGGCGACCGCAATGCCGGTGACTGCTCAAAATCGGAGCAAACCATGAGCCGGCTTACTGCTCTTCTGCTCGCCTCTGCGACAGCTCATATGATTGGCGCCGGTGAGAAGAAAGACGACGGAGCGCTGAAACTCACTGCCGAGGAGTCCGCCCTTGTCGAAAAGACCAACGCCGAACGCCACAAGGCGGACCGGAGCCCGCTGAAGCCGAACGCGAAACTGATGAACGCGGCCCGGAAGCACGCCGCCGACATGGCGGCTCAGGACAAGCTCGAACACGTTCTGGACGAGAAAAATCCAACGGACCGCGTTGAGGCGGCGGGCTACAAGCCGCAGTTCGTGGGCGAGAACATCGCGTGGAACGCCAACGACGCGAACGGAGTTGTCGCCAAGTGGATGGACTCGCCCACACACCGCGACAACATTTTGCGCGCCGAGTACACCGAGATCGGGGTCGCGGTGGCGAAGAACAAACGGGGCGAGCCGTACTGGGTGCAGGTGTTCGGCAAGCCGTGAGAGCCGCCATTGTTCATTGGGGAGAGGTGCGTGTCCAAAACGATTGTCATCACCGGGGCGACGCGGGGGCTGGGGCGGGCGCTGGTGGCCGCGTTCGTCGCCGGCGGGCACACGGTTGTCGGGTGCGGGCGCAGCGACGGCCACGTCCGCGCGCTCCGCACCGACTACCCCGGCCCGCATTCGTTCACGCAGGTGGACGTGACCGACGCGAACGCGGTGCTCGACTGGAGCGCGGCCGTGCTGGAGCGGTACGGCCCGCCGGACCTGCTCGTCAACAACGCGGCGCTGATGAACACCCCGGCCCCGCTGTGGGAGGTGCCGCCCGACGAGTTCCGCGCGCTGCTCGCCGTGAACATCGAAGGGGTGTTCAACGTGGTCCGCGCGTTCGTGCCCGCGATGGCCGGGCGCCAGTCGGGCGTGGTCGTGAACCTCTCGAGCGGGTGGGGGCGGAGCACGTCGCCGGAGGTGGCGCCGTACTGTGCCACGAAGTACGCGATCGAGGGGCTGACGCTCGCGCTCGCACAGGAACTGCCGAAGGGGATGGCCGCGGTGCCGCTGAACCCCGGGGTCATCGACACCGACATGCTGCGGCACGCGTGGGCGAGCGGCGCCGCCAGCTACCCCAAACCGGACGCGTGGGCGAAGCGCGCGGCGCCGTTCCTGCTGAACCTCGGCCCGAAGGACAACGGCCGCTCGTTGAGCGTGAGCTGAAGAAGGAAGGGTTAGCCACAAAAAAGCACAAAGGGCACAAAAGAAAACCAGAGCAGAAGAGTTGAATTTGCTCTCTCGCTCTGGTCTTCTTTTTGTGCCTCTTGTGCTTTTTTGCAGCCACTCCTGCCTTAACTCTGGTCTCGCCATGCCTCCCAAGAAAGTCGCGGCGGTCGTCAACGAGTACCGCAAGTGGTCGCACGCGGACGTGATCCTCCGCAACCTCCTCAGCGGCTACCCGGACGGCTCCAGGCCGAACATGCAACTCGTCTCGCTCGTCACCGACCAGGTGCCGAAGAACGACATGAGCCGCGACCTCGCCAAAAAGTATGGGTTCAAGATCTGCGATACGGTCGCGGACGCACTCACCCTCGGCGGGAAGCGGTTGGCGGTCGAGGGCGTGCTGTCGATCGGCGAGCACGGCCATTACCCCACGAACGAGAAGGGGCAACTCCTCTACCCGCGGCGGCGGTTCGTCGAGTCGATTTGCGAGGTGTTCGAGAAAACGAAGTCGTCGGTCCCGGTGTTCAACGACAAGCACCTGGCGGCCACCTGGGACGACGCGAAGTGGATGTACGACCGCGCGCGCAAGCTGTTCGTGCCGTTCCTGGCGGGCTCGTCGATCCCGGTGACCTGGCGCAAGCCGAACGTGGTGCTCCCGAAGGGGTGCGAGTTGGTCGGGGCGGTGCAGATCGGGTATGGGCCGTTCGAGGGCTACGGGTTCCACGCGCTCGAAGGGCTCCAGTGCATGGCCGAGCGCCGGAAAGGGGGCGAAACCGGCGTGACGGCGGTGACGTGCCACACCGGGAAGGCGATGTGGGAGGCGCTCGACGCCCACACCTGGACGAAGCCGCTCCTCGAAGCGGGGCTGAAACGGGCGACCGCGCACGCCCCGGGCGACATGCGCGCCCTCACTGCAAAGGCCGCCGACGCCGGCTCGTTCGAAATCGAGTACCGCGACGGGTTCCGGGCGTTCGTGGTGCTGCCGAACGGCTGGGTCCACGAGAACGAGGGCTCGCCGTTCATCTTCGCCGGCCAGCGGAAGGGGGCGGACAAGCCGGACGTGTGCCAGTTCTACCTCCAGCAGCCCGACCCGTTCGCGCACTTCGCGGAACTCACGAAGGCGATCGACTCGCTCGTCGGCACGGGCCACGCGCCGTACCCCGTGGAGCGCACGCTGCTCACGACCGGCGTCCTCGACGCAGCGATGACGAGCCGGCACGAGAAGGGCAAGCGGATTGAAACCCCGCACCTCACAATCGCCTACACGCCGACCGAGTGGGGGCCGGCGAAGGGCGAGGTCCCGAAGTCCGAGAAGAGGTAAAAATATAATTTTAAAACAAATATGTAAATTTAAATTGTATCAATTATTATTATCCTCCTGTGTCGCGGTATCGGCTCCGCCCTTTGTCCGATTCCGTGCCTGATTTTTGCTTGATGGCCCTCTCTTCTACTGTACTCCGCGGGCGGGCGACTCAACTCACTTCGCCGGAATCGCCTTGAGCACCTCTTCCGTCTTTGCTCGCCCGCCGTGTGTCTTGCTGACGGTTGCGAAGGTCACCTTCCGCTTGGTGCCGACGACGAACGTTGAAGGGTACGCGGTCTCGTTCTTCGCGTTCCAGCGGAGGCCGTAAGCGTTCGTGAACGTGTAATCCGGATCGAGTACGAGGGTGAAGTGCGCCGGGTAGTCCTTCCCCTTTACGAACTCGCCAGCGTGTTCCTTCAGTTTGTCGGCGGGTCCGGGGTACACGAGCACGACCTGAGCGCCGGCTTTCTTGAACTCGTCCGCCTTGCCGATCAGTTCGCCGACCTGCTTGGTACAGAGCGGGCACTGGTAGCCGGGGTAGCCGCGCAGCACCACCAGGACCACAGGCCCGGACGCGGTCAGCTTCGAGAGCTTGACCATCTCTCCGCCCAGCGCCGCCAGCTCGAAGTCCTTGGCCTCGTCGCCCACCTTCGGGGCATCGGCCGCGGACGCGCAGCCGGCAAGAATTGCCAGGGCCGCGATGGCTGCCGTGAAACGCGTCGTCATGATCTCATCTCCTGGTGAGCCGCGGCGCGACACCGCGCCCAAGTTGGATGCCGAGCGAACCGGTCCGGTTACCCCGCCCTTGGCGATCCCGGCAGGTGCCGAACCCGCCCCACACAGGCCACGCGCCGGGGCCGGCTCCAATCAGCGCCTGTGACCGCACCCATGATGCCTTCCGGCTCCGCTACGGGCGCGTTCCTGGTGCGCCACGGGTTAGTCCGCGAGCGGGTCGAGTCGGCGGTCGCGGTAGTGGGCGCGCAACAAGCCGAAAAGCTCCCGCACGCGAACCGGCGTGTGCCCGCGGGCGCGGTTCGCGGCGCCCACCCGGAACACCAGCGCCCACTGCGCGAACAGCGTCCGGTACGCCCGCCACAGGGGCCACGCCGGGTCGTACAGGTTGGTCGATTCGGAGGTCGCGCCGTTCAGCTCCACGACCGCGAACCCGCGGCCGGCGCGGAACTCCGCCGGGTCGGCGTACCGCACGTCGAACCGGCCGACGAAGAACCCGTCGAAGTGCTTCGCGAGCGCGTCGAACGCGGCCTCCAGTTCCGGCGTGACCAGGTGTGCGCCGTCGCGGAACAGTGTACCCTGACAGTGATTCCCAGCCAGCCCCAGCGCGAACGGTTCGCCCGCGCCGAGCACGCGGCCGGCGTCGGCGGGGTGGCGGGACACGAAGACCGCCGCCTGCATCCGGTACCGCGGGTGCACCCAGATCAGTTCTTCGAGTGTGCTTCGGCCGTCGCCGGTGACGGCGGGAAACACCTTGTCCGTGACCGAGAAGATGCGCCCGCGCGCTTCACCCGGGACGCGCGCGTAGAAGACGCCCGCCTCGAACGGTCCGGCGTGGAACGGCTGCGCGATCACCGGGCCGGGGTTCGCGAGCAGGTACTTCTCCACGTCGGCGGGGTCGTGAACCCTTTTCACCCCCGCCCCGCGCTGCCCTGCGTCCGGCTTCAGAACCAGCGGGAAGCCCCATCCACGCTCCGAAAGCGATTCGCGGAGCAACCGCAGACGGGCGCCGTGTTCACCGGCCGGAACCAGTAGCGTGGGGATGATCCACTCGTTGGGCAACTTCGCGAGGATGTCCGATTTCGATTCGCCCACCACCCCGCCGGCCGGGATACCGGGGTTCGCGGCCGTCCACACGGTGAAGCTGCGATACCGCAGGCTCAGCAGCGCGTACCACGGCACGAGGGGCAGGTAGAACGCCCACGCCGGCCAGAACTCCCAACGCCACAGCTTCGCCACCGCCGCCGCGACCTTCAGGCGACCGGTGCGGGTGAAGAATCGCGGCCCGGTGCGCGGTGCGACGAAAGCACCGACCGCCACCGAGAGAACCGCCCAGCGGGGCACCGCGGCGCCGAAGAACGCGACCGACAGCACCACCAGTGGCACCCACACCAGTGCGGCGACGAACGCCCACAGCAGGAACCGCACGCCGCCCCGTCGCGCGATCCCGGCCGCGAGCAGGAGCGGCACACGGGTGCCCGGCAGGAAGCGTGATGCGAACGCGGTCCTCCCGCCGTGCCGGCCGAGCCAGTGGGAGAACGCCGCGAGCCGCGATTCCGGCAGCCGACGCTTCACCCACCCGCGCCCACCCGCGGCACAGCCGATCAGCCACACGCCCGTGTCGCCGAGCGCGATGCCCGCAAAGCACGCGGCCACCGCCGGGAACCACTCGACCCGCCCGGCCGCGACCAGGAGGCCGGCCCCCAGGCACGTCAGGTCTTCCGAAACGAACGTCGCGACGACCAGCGCCGCGAACAGGGCCGGGCCGGAGAGCATCGCGGCATCGAGGAGCGTCGCAGAGGTCACGCGGCACCGGCGGCAAGGGGAAGGCGGGTCGTGGTGACGGCGGCCGGTTGGTCGGGCGCGCCGGCGCGGTACGTGAAGCGCGCGTCCGCCTCGCGAACGCCGAGGACCGCGTAGCTCACAGTGCGGGCGTCGGCGCGGCTCATGTTCACGCTCAGGTGCTCGCGCCCCGGCCAGCGGTGGCGGTGGAACGCGTACTGCGCCTCTTCCCACGTTTCCGGCCCGCCCGCGAACATCTCCGCGAACCGCTCCCGCCGCACGCCCTCGACCAGATGATCGCCCAGCCCGGACGACGTGAACATCTGCGGCGAGTGGCCCACCAGCCGCGACATCACCATCGGTTCGCGACCGTCCCACCGCACGTCCGCGACAACGCCTTGACCGACCAGTACAAGGCGAAAGGGCGCGAAGGCGCGGTAGTCCAGCCGCGCGCACGCGGCCAGCGCGGCGGAAGGCGACTCGGATTCGAGCAGCGCGGGGACGACCGCGCCGCGGGAGCGCGCGGGCCGGAGAGGGAGCCGAACACGCTCGGGCGGGTTGACGTTCAGCACCGCAAGCGCGAGACCGGCGTCGTTGACGGCCAGCCACGTTCCGCCGGAAACCGGGTCGGTCGGCAGCGCCGCGGCGCGGGTGCCGAACTGGCACACGCGCGGGGGCAGCCCGGCGGGGCGCGTCCGCGACTCGTCGCGGTTGAACGCGACCTGCACCGCGCCCGACGGGAGGGGAACGACGGTCAGCGTACACACGTGCGGCCCGTCCTGTGCGCGAGGGTGGAGGGGGCGTAGCCGAAGTCGGCGGGCGCGTCGGCCCCGAGCAACTTCACCATCACCCGGATCAGCGCGTTGTGGTGAACGGTGTGACTGACGACGAACGCCAGCTCGCGCTCCGGGCTGGTGAGCGTGAGGACCGGCGGCAGGTCCGGGCTGACCAACGATTCGAGGATTACCACGTGCGGCAATTCGTCCCACGTGAACGCGAGCAGTTCGTCTCCGAGACACCGAACCGCTTCGAGCGCGGCGCGGCGGTTCCGCTCCACGTCGGTGCCGCGGTCGCGGTGGTCGTAGCTGAGTCGGCCGGTCGGGAGCCCGCGGAGGAGCGCCGCGATGTGGTCGAGGTTGTGTCGGACGTGACCGCCGATGCTGCTCTCCACGACCCCGACCGGCGTTCGCGCGTACTCGTCGTCGGTGAGCGTTTCGATCAGGTCGGACAGCTGGCGCAGCAGCCCGGCCAAGGGGCGGACGGCCACCGGTTCGCGCCCGCATGACGGTTCGGCGGTGCAAACGGACAGGGACATCGGGTCGGCTCCGAACGGGTGGATCAGTTGGTACGGGTGTGATGCCGGGCGGCGCCGTTGGTTACACCGCGGCCCGCCCCACGAACGGCAGGTCGCGCCACCGGAACGCCAGTACCACCAGCGCGCACAGCGACACGACTAGCGCGAGCCCGAACAACAACCCGCCGTCGCTCTCGCCCGTGTCGGGGTTCTTTACCGCGATCCCGATCATGGTCAGGTGAGTCACGAGCGCACCGCCCATCAGCCCCAGCGCCAGCACCGCGCCGACCGCGGCCGTTCGCGGGATCAGGATCAGTACGACGCAAACCAGTTCCATCAGGCCGACCAGGGTCGCCGCCGGGCGGCCCCCGAGCGGGCCGAAGATGTGCCGCGTCTCCGGGGCGTAGGTGAACTTGAAGTACAGCGTCTGCGCCAGAATCACGGCGGCCAGGACTTGCGCCGACCACGACAGGGGCGCGGCGTACTGAAACCACGTACCGGCCCGGGCAGGGGCCACGGTTCGCGGGCGGTCGGTCGTCATCGTCAACTCCGGGTGAGGGCTCTCGCGGCGCGCCGCGGATGCTGGTACGATGCCGGCACACCCGTTCCGGTTACACCGAGTCGCGATGCCCGAACTCAACCAACCCGCGGACCGCGAGGAAGTGGCCGCGCTCCGCGCCATTGTCGAGGGCACCGCCCGGCACACCGGCGAAGAGTTTTTTCGCTCGCTCGTGCGGAACCTGAGCGCGGCGACCGGCGTCCCGAACGCCTTCGTGGCCGAGTTCGCCGAGCAGCGGACCCGCATCCGGTCGCTCGCGTTTTGGCAGGACGGGGCGTTCCTCCCGCCCGACGAATGGGAACTGGCCGGCACGCCGTGCGAGGACGTGCTCGCGGGGAGCTTCTGCCACCACCCGACCGGCGTGTCGGAGAAATTTCCGAAGGACGCGGGCGTCGAGAGCTACCTCGGGGTGCCCCTCCGCGACGCGAGCGGGGCGGTACTCGGCCACCTCGCGGTGTTCGACGCCCGCCCGATGCCCCCCGAGCCGCGGCTGCTCTACACGTTCCAGATCTTCGCCGCCCGTGCCGCCGCGGAACTCGACCGGCTGCGCATGGACCGGATGCTCCGCGACAGCGAAGAGCGCTTCCGGGATTTGTTCGAGGAGGCCCCGGTCGCCTACGTTCACGAGGACATGGAGTCGCGCTTCATCCGCGCCAACCGGACCGCCCTGCGCGTCCTGGGCCTGAAGCCGGAAGAAGCGGTCGGCACCGTCGGCATGTCGCTGGTGCCCGACACGCCCGACGCCCAGCGGCTGGTAAAAGAAGCCTTCGCCTCCATCGGCCGCGGCACCGATACGGGCGGCGTGGTGCTCGAGCTCCGCCGCAAGGACGACGGGCGCCCGATCTGGATTCAGTGGTGGTCGCGGCCCGACCGCGGGGGCCAGTTCACCCGCACCGTGTTCATCGACGTCACCGAGCGCGTGCTGATGGAGCGGGAGCAGGCGCGGCTCCAGCAACAGAACGTCTACCTCCAGGAAGAGCTCAAGGCGGCACACAACTTCGACGAGATCGTCGGCCAAAGTCCGGCGCTCGTGTCGGTGTTGCAGCGCGTGTCGAAGGTGGCCGGCACCGATTCGACGGTCCTCATCACCGGCGAAACCGGCACCGGCAAGGAACTGGTCGCGCGGGCGGTCCACTCCGCCAGCCCCCGGAAGGCGAAGCCGCTCATCAAGCTGAACTGCGCCGCGCTGCCGACGCACCTCGTCGAGAGCGAGTTGTTCGGGCACGAGAAGGGGGCGTTCACCGGGGCCGTCGCGCGCAAGCCGGGACGGTTCGAGCTGGCCGACGGCGGCACGCTGTTCCTCGACGAGGTCGGTGAGTTGTCGCTGGAGGCCCAGGCGAAGCTGCTCCGCGTACTCCAGGAGCGCGAGTTCGAGCGCGTCGGCGGAACGGCACCGGTGAAGGTGGACGTGCGGGTGATCGCGGCGACCAACCGCGACCTCGCCCAACTGGTCAAGGAGGGGGCGTTCCGCGCCGACCTCTTGTACCGGCTCAACGTCTTCCCGGTGCGCCTGCCGGCGCTGCGCGAGCGCCCCGGCGACATCCCGCTCCTGGTGCGGTTCTTCGTAACCAAGTTCGCGGGGCGGCTCGGCAAGCGGATCGAGCGGGTGAGCGGGGACACGCTGGACGCGCTGGTCGGCTACGACTGGCCGGGCAACATCCGCGAACTGGAGAACGTCATCGAGCGCGCGGCGATCCTGTCCGACGGCCCGGAGCTGGTCATCGACCCGGACGTGCTGCCGGTCACGCGGGGGGGCGCCGCGCCCGCCGGGGCCGGCGGCCAGAGCCTCGTCGCGGTCGAGGCGGACCACATTCGCAGCGTCCTCGCGCAAACCGGCTGGGTGATCGAGGGGCCGAACGGGGCCGCGACGGTGCTCGGCCTGCACCCAAACACGCTCCGCAGCCGGATGAAGAAGCTCGGCATCCTGCGGCCGTCGTAGCGGTCCGCCCACGGCCCGTCGTGGCGCCCACGAAATGTCGTGGGCGGCGGGCGCCTCCGCCCGACGTTGCCCCCCGCCGCTCCAAACAATTCCGCGTCGCGATCGCCTTGTAAATCCAGCACTTCGGTCGTGCCGTGTGCGATTCCCGACGCCGCGGCACGCCCCTCGCTTTGGCTCCCGTCACTCACCCGACAGGAGCCCGCGATGTTTCTCTCCGACGAAGTCGATTTGGTCGCCCGTTTGCGAGCCGGCGACGGCACCGCTTACGAGCACCTGGTCCGCACCCACGGCGGCGCGATGACGTCCGTCGCGCGGCGGTTCTTCGGCGACACCGACGAGGCGTCCGAAGCCGTTCAGGATGCGCTCGTGTCGGCGTTCCGGGCGATGCCCGCGTTCGAGGGCGCGTCGAAGCTCGGCACCTGGCTGCACCGCATCACCGTGAATGCGTCTCTGCTCAAGCTCCGCGCCCGCAAGCGGTCGCGCCTGGTGCCGCTGGAGGACGATTCCCCAACGACCGGCGCGAGTGCGTGCGACACCGTGCTGTCCCAGGCGGAAACGTGCGCGCGCGTGCGGGAGGGCGTGGAGCAGCTCCCGGAGGCGTACCGCACCGTGATCCGGCTCCGCGACCTCGAAGGGCTGAGTACCGAGGAAACGGCCGTGCAGCTCGGCACGAACTGCGGCGCGGTGAAGACCCGGCTGCACCGCGCCCGGCAGGCCCTCAAGACGATTCTCGAGCCGCAGTTCGCCAACGCGGTGTGATCGCTTTCATTTGCGGAGTTGAATGGTGCCGCCGAACCGGGGCTCCCTCGTCACGGGTGGCAGTACGAAACGCGTCGGGTCCGTCGTCGCCGATGCACGCGCCCGCCGCGGGTACGCGCTCGCCGTTCACGACCACACGTCTGCCGCGAAAGCCGAAGTGACCGCCGCCGCGCTCTGCGAACGCGATGCCGAGACGAGGGCGCTTCAGGCCGACATGATCACGGGTGCACGCCGGGATCGGCGGACGACCCGTCGTTGTTGGCACCGTAACAGTAACGTATGGCAATCTAACTACTGGCTCTGCTGAGAATTGCTGGGTCTTTGAGCGGAAGGGCAGGGATTCGAACCCTGGAACACCTTTCGGTGTTGCCGGTTTTCAAGACCGCAAGCCGGTTCCGCGATCGCCTTGTTTTTCAAGCGTTCGGTGTCGTCAGTTTCGCTGCTTGCATCCTGCTTGCATCCAATCGCGTCGAACACCGCGACGGCGGCACGCTTCTCTCCGTGTGCGAGGTGCCCGTAGCGGTCGGCGGTCAGTGTGATGGTGCTGTGCCGCGCGAGCGCCTGCGCGACCTTCAGGTTCGTGCCGCCCCGGATCAGGCGCGAGATGTAGCTGTGCCGCAAGCTGTGGAAGTCCGCGAAAAGTCCGTCTTTGACGTAGGGCACGCCCGCGGCGTGCAAATCGGCCTTCAGGAACTTGCCCGCGCCTTTGTGCTTCGCCCAGGTGCCCGGCCAGCAGAGATTGCCCGCGGGCTTGCCCTTCAGCCACTCAACCAAAAGTGGAACGACCACAGGGGGGAGGGGTTGAACCGCGGGATCGCCGTTCTTGGTGAACTCGCCCGGAACAGTCACTTCTGCGTGCGCGAGGTCGAACGACGAGGGCTTCAGCGAACCGAGTTCGGCCGATCGCAGCCCGGTGAACACGGCAACGCGGTACAACATCGCTCGATCGGTCGCGGAGAGCTTGGAGCGGGTAATGCCCTCCTCTTCTGTGGTCGCGATCAGCGATTGTAACTCTTCGGCAGTAAGCTCGCGCCGGTCGTGCTTGCGGTCCTTCCGCACGTCCCACGGTTCCAGGTCTTGGAACGGGTTCTCGGTCAGGATCTTCCGGCGGATGAGGAACCGCGCGAACTGCTTCAGCGCGGAGAGGTAGAAGTTGCGGGTCTGGTAACTGGCGAACTGCTCGGAGTCCTCTCGGACCTTCAACCCGCCGATGAACGTGTAAGCGGCTTCGCCTTTCAGGTCGCGTGCGCGGTCGAAACTGCACCCGGCCGTCACGCGCGTGACTCGCGCTTTGAGCAACTCGATCTGTTCAGCGGAAGTGCCCTTCACGCGGAGCGCTTCGGCCCACTCGCCCACGAGAGCCGAGAGGCTCTTGCGCCGGTCGTCGTCCTTGCTCATCACGACGACGCCGAGCGTGCCAGCGGCCTTCTTGTCGAGCAACTGCGCGGCCATTTCCTCAGCGATCTTCTTATTTGGCGACAACGGCACATGCTTTTTATCGATCGAGATGTACCACTTCTTCGACTGCGATTGCTTGCCCTTGCGGGTCCAGGTCTTCTTGAAGAGGTTCATTCCGCTCGTCCTCAACGCTTGTGATTGGTGACAGTACCACATTCGGGAGGTAGGGAGGTAAGGGAGGTATCTCCAGCTTTACTCCCCATTCCTCCCTACCTCTGGGCTCCTTTTTTTGGCTCATGTGGCGTCAGAGGTGATTGGTTCATGTGGCGTTAGAGGTGATTCCCATCAGTATTCGGAGGGTATCGGGGATCGTCTCCTTCAAGTTGTACGCCCACTGGAACACCGCCACGTACTGACTCAGGTAGTGCTTGCTCACGCCGCGGAACGGCCGCAGGAATGTTCGTAAGGCGGCCCACAGCCCCTCGAGGGTGTTGTCGTGCACCTCTCGGATCCCGTCCCCGCCGTCGCCCCGGGGCCACTCCCGCTGGCCCGGGGAGTGGTTCACCGTCGCATGCCTCCGATTCTTCTCGGGTAGCCGGTTGTACCCGCTCCACTCGTCGGTACACATCATCGCCACGACTTCCGTCTATTGTATTAATAATCTCTCAAGCTTCTTATAATACAGTGATTGGCCACCTCCAGAGCGATTGTTCGCGTGTCCCGGCTGACGACTCCGACCACCGGCGGCCAGTCGTTGCCGAAGGTCCCGCGGCCCCGTCGCTTGTTCGCCCGGCGCCGCGGCGGGTCATCCGGATCGGGATGCGGAATCCCTTTTTCCCCGCGTTCTGGAACATCTCGTCGGCCTCGGTGGCGCGGCCGGGGACCGGCCCGGTGCGCCCGCGGCCAAGCCTTGGAGTTTGTGTCGCACGGCCAGCAGTTGTTTACGGTCGCACCGAGTTCGCGAGCCAATTGGGCGGTCGGGGTGCCCTGACAAATGCCCCGCAGGAGGAGCACCAACTGAGTCGGCGAGCGGCGCGTCTTCTGAAACCGGGGTGCCGGTGTACGCGTTGAATACCGCCCCGCAGTGCCGGCACCGATAATCGAGCACCGGGGCGCGGTGCCGGTCGTGAACGGATACCGCATCCGTCTGTCGACACAGGGGGCAGCCGAGCCCATCGGGGTGGAACGTCTCGACGAGGAACTGGTAGCACCCGCTCGGGTCCATCAGGTCGGTGATCGGGAAATCCATCCGCGAGCCTCCGGGCCACATCTCATCCACGGGTCACAGTCGGATTGACGACCGGAACGGGCGATACCGCCGTTCACCTCTTACGCCACATGAGCCGACAGGTTTTGGACTTCGAGTCAAAAGTCGTCAGGTCAGCAAGTAATAAAGTCACAAGCCATCATTATCACTGGATTTGCGACCTTACGACTTTCGACGATCGGACTTTTGCCCCGGAGCCCTTAAGTGTTCGGCGCGGCGGCCGCGCCGAACACTTGGCACACGCGCATTCGCGCCCAAGTGCAGACTCTTTAACCGGTTCCGGTGCGGTACGGGGATGCCCTTGTCGTGTGTCGGCTCCAAAGGTGCTTCCCCGGGCCGTCCCGTGAGCGGGGGCGGGTTCTCATTTTCATTAAAGGTAGTCTTGTTCGTGTTGCACGCCGACGCGGTTCTGGGTCTACTCACCGCCAAACCCGGGCACCCGGTGCGCCGGGCGGCGATGGTGGAAGCAGAGAAGATGCGGGCACTCGCTCCGAGTCGGGGCGGCACTGAACCGATGCGGCACGCGGCCCCGAGGTGCGCTGTTGCTCAGGCTCCGTTCTGCGATCCGAGGTCCGCAAGAGGAGTAACCATGTCACGGATGATCTTCGGTGTGGCGCTGGGCTTCGGTCTGGTCGTCGCGATCGGGTGCGGGTCGAGCCCGGCGCCCACGCAACCGGCCGCCGCGCCCCAAGAGCCCGAGCCGAAGAAAGGACAGGAGCCGGCCCCGGCGGCGCAGGTTGAAGCGCCGAAAGCCGAGGTTCCGAAGACGGACTCCCCGAAGCCGGGGGCGGCTCAGGTGGCGTGGGAACTCGACCCCGCGAAGCACGCGATCCCCAACGCGCCGGTGCGCGGGCGCGTCGCGGGAGCCGACGTGACGCCCGGGGTACTCGTCACCGCCGAGGAGGTCATCTTCCGCACCCCCGCGGACACGATGCAACCGCTCGAGCGGTCGGTAACGCTCCGGCTCGCGCCGCGGGTCCCGGGCCAGCCCACGCCGCCGCCGATCACGGGGCGGAGCTGGAAAGTGGACCCGAAGGACGCCGGGCCGGAGGTGTGGGTGGAGGTGAAGGGGCAGCCCATCCTCTCGCAGCCGAACGGCTACGCGCTAACGCTCGACCTCGGGGCACGCAAGAACGGCAAGGTGACCGGCAAGGTGTACGTGTCGCTGCCGGACAAGGACCAGACGGTACTGGCCGGCACGTTCGACGCGGAGTATTTCCGGCTCGCGGAGGAGCCCCCGGGCGCCGACGACGCCCCGTTCATTGTCGGCGAGGTCGCGGTGATGGGGGCCGCGCCGGGTACGCCGGTGCGGTGCGCGTGCGCCGCGTTCCTGCCGAACAACAGTTCGGTGTTCTTCCCGGAGTCGCAGGTCGAGTTCAAGGGCGCGCCGGTGAAGTTCGAGCACACCCGGATCGAGCCGGGGCGGTACCTGATCGCCGCGGCGACCGCGGGCGGCCCGGTGGTGTGGAAGTGGCTCAACGTGCCCGCCAACGGGATGCTGACCGAGCGCCTGACGCTCGACGTCACCAAAACCGGCGGCCTGGAAGTGACCGCCGCCGCGGACGCGAAGGGCACGGTGATGCTGGCGCCGGCCGACGACGCGAGCGCCGAGCCGCTGCTCCCGGAACTGTTCAAGGGCTTCGCCGTGATGACGGCCCGCGCGAACGCCGACATCGTGGCGGGCAAAGCCCTGGTGAAGAACCTCGGGCCTGGGCGCTACGAAGTTCGCCTCGGCGACGAACGCCGGATCGTGGAAGTGGTCGCGGGCAAGACCGTCGAAGTGAACATGGTTCCCGCCCCGCCGAAGAAATGACGCCGGCCCCGGGCGGTTAGCCGGCGCTTGTCGAACCGCCTGCGTCAGCAGGCGGGTGGCGCGCTCCGCAGGCCCTCAGGGTTGCGCGACACTTTGACGAGCCGCGACGGTCAGGGAGCGGAATACGTTACCCGCTCCCTGGCCGTCGCGGCTCGTTCCGACACGTTACAAACATCTCCGGCCGCGTGCTGGACACTGCACCCACGCCGCCCACAGCAATCAGTACCGCGGCATCCCCGGATCGACCTTGTCGGCCCAGCCCAGGATGCCGCCGGTCAGGTTCACGAGTTTCGTGTAGCCTTGCGCCTTCAGGAAGTCGATCGCCTTCTGGCTCCGCATCCCGCTCTTGCAGTGGACGATCACCTCGCGGTCCTGCGGCACCTCGGCCAGCCGCGACGGCAGTTCCGGGAGCGGGACGAGCACCGTTCCGGGGATGCGGCAGATCTGGAACTCGTTCGGGTTCCGCACGTCGAGGACGAACAGGTTCTCGCCCGCGTCGATCCGCTTCTTGAGCTGCTCCGGCGTGATGTCGCTGCCGCCGAGCGCGGGCTGTGCGGCGGTGGCGCCGCCCCGCACGCCGCAGAACTCTTCGTAATCGATCAGCCCCTTGATCGTGGGGTGCGGGGCGCCGACGGCCCACTTGGGGTCGCGCCGGATCTTGTACGTCTTGAACGTCATGTTGAGGGCGTCGTAGTGCAACAGACGCCCGATGAGCGGTTCGCCGATCCCCAGGATCAGCTTGATGGTTTCCGTCGCCTGGATGCAGCCGATCACGCCCGGCAGAATCCCCAGCACGCCGCCCTCGGCGCAACTCGGCACCTCGCCCGGGGGCGGCGGCTCGGGGTACAGGCACCGGTAGCACGGGCCGACGCGCGGGTCGAACACCGTCGCCTGCCCGTCGAACCGGAAGATGCTCCCGTACACGTTCGGCTTGTTGAGCAGCACGCAGGCGTCGTTCACCAGGTAGCGGGTCGGGAAGTTGTCGGTCCCGTCCACCACGATGTCGTAGTGCTTCACGATGTCGAGCGCGTTCTTCGAGGTGAACTGCGTCTCCCAGAGGTCGAGTTGTACCTCCGGGTTCACGTCGCGCAGCCGGTCGGCGGCGGACTGGCACTTCGAGCGCCCCACATCCGCGGTGCCGTGGATGATTTGCCGCTGGAGGTTCGAGGTGTCCACCACGTCGAAATCGACCAGCCCGAGCGTGCCGACCCCGGCCGCGGCGAGGTACAGCGCCAGCGGCGAGCCGAGCCCGCCGGTGCCGATGACGAGCACCTTCGCGGCCTTGAGCTTCCGCTGCCCGTCCAGCCCGACCTCGGGCATAATCACGTGCCGCGAGTACCGGGCGAACTCGGGCTGCGTGAGGGACACGTCGGCCCAGCGGCCGCTAAGCAGATCGGGAAGCGGCATTGAAGGTTCTCCGAAAGCAGTAAGTAAAAGCAGATTGGCCACAAAAAAGCACAAAGGGCACAAAAGGAAACCAAGGCAGAAGAGTGAGTTCAAACACTTCTTCTGCCTTGGTTTCCTTTTGTGCCCTTTGTGCTTTTTTGTGGCCAATCTGTCTTCGCGGCCCACCCACTAAATCGCGCCGAACGCGAGCGAGCAGTTGTGGCCGCCGAACCCGAAGCTGTTCGACAGTACCTTGCGCACACGGGCCTCGCGGGCCGTGTTGGGGATGTAGTCCAGGTCGCACCCCGCCTCGACATCCTGGTTCTTCAGGTTGATCGTCGGGTGCAGCACGCCGTGCTTGATGCTCAGCGCGCAGGCGACCGCTTCCACGCCGCCGCTGGCGCCGAGCAGGTGGCCGATCATGCTCTTGGTGCTCGACACCATGAGCTTCTTGGCGTGCTCGCCGAACACGAGCTTCACGGCCTTCGTTTCGGCCACGTCCCCCAGGCCGGTGCTGGTGCCGTGCGCGTTGATGTAATCAACGTCGGCCAGGTTCCAGCCGGCGTCCTTCACCGCCTCCCGCATCGCCTCCGCGGCGCCGATGCCGTCTTCGTGCGGGGCGGTGATGTGGAACGCGTCCGCGGTGTTGCCCGAGCCGCACACCTCGGCGTAGATCGTGGCGTTACGGGCCTTCGCCCGCTCGTACTCTTCGAGGACGAGGATGCCGGCGCCTTCGCTCAGCACGAAGCCGTCGCGGTCCTTGTCCCAGGGCCGGCTCGCGGCCTTCGGGTCGTCGTTCCGCTGGGACAGCGCGCGGCACGCGATGAACCCGCCCAGCCCGAGCGGCGTCACCGCCGCCTCGCTGCCGCCGGAGACCATCACGTCGGCGAGCCCGCTGCGGATCGCGGCCACCGAGTCGGCGATGGCGTGCGCCGCGGACGAACACGCGGTCGAAACGGTCGTGTTCGGGCCGCGCAGCCCGAACCGGATGGAAATGTTGCCGCTGGCCGAGTTCGCGATCATCTTCGCGATGAGGAACGGCCCGAGCCGGTCGGGGCCGCGCTCCATGAGCGTGCGGTGCCCGTCCTCCCACTCGGCCATGCCGCCGATCCCGCTGCCGAGGATGCACCCGCAGCGGAACGGGTTCTCTTTGGCGAAGTCGAGCCCGCTCTCCTTCACCGCCTCGTGCGCGGCGACCACCGCGAACTGGGTGAACCGGTCGAGCCGGCGCGCCGAGCGGGTGTCGATGACGGGTTCGGGGGTGAAGCCCTTCACCTCGCCGGCGAACGTGACCTTGAACGGCACGTCCGTGCCGCTCACCAGCTTGAACGCGGCGGTGTCGAAGAGGGTGATCGGCGCGATGCCGCTCTGCCCGGCGAGAAGGCCCCGCCAGTAGTCCGGCACGTTCAGCGCGAGGGGGTTCACCGTGCCCAGCCCGGTAACCACCACCCGACGGCGGGTCGCGGGAAAGGAAGAAGTCACTGTGGCTTGTTCTTGATTGCGGTGTCGATGTAGTCCACGGCTTCGCCGACGGTCTTGATCTTCTCGGCCTGGTCGTCCGGGATCTGGATGTCGAACTCTTCTTCCAGCTCCATGACGAACTCGACGATGTCGAGCGAGTCGGCGCCGATCTCTTCGATGAACGTGGTGTTGCGGGTGATCTTTTCTTTGTCGTAGGCGAAGTGCTCGCTCACGATGTCGATGACTCGTTGCTCAACGGACACGGTTCGTTCCTCCGGGCGGTGGTGGAGCCACCGCGACACCCACAGCCCGGCCAACTCCGACCGGCCCGCAGCAGCATCTCGCTTGTTGTATTGCGCCGGCGCGGCCCACGCGCCACGGGTCAGCGTTTCCCGGGCGCCAGCACTGCGACTGGCGATCGAAACTCTACTGAGGCGGCCCACAAAAGAAAAGGCCGCCCGCGCTCACGAGCAAGTGAAAAGGCAAAAGGAGAAAGGGAAAACAGTGCAAGAAGCGCCTCGCGCCGTGTCCCGCCTTCGTTGCTTTTTTCCTGTTCACTCCGCGGTTACGCCGCAACGTTTCGGATATCGGCTTTTCGGTGCAACCGCTTGAGGAGACCGGCGAGGACCCGCCCCGGCCCGATCTCGTAGAACCGCTCCACGCCTTCGGCCAGCAGCCCGCGCATGGTCTCTTCCCAGCGCACCGGCGACAGCACCTGCTTGACCAGCAGCCCGCGGATCTCGGCGGGGTCGGCGTGCGGCCGGGCGTCGACGTTCGACCACACCGGCACCTGGGGCGCCCCCAGGTTGGCCCCCGCGAGCGCCGCGGCGAGTTTCTCGTCCGCGGGCCTCATGAGGTGCGTGTGGAACGCGCCCGCGACGGCCAGCCGGACGGTGCGGATGCCGCCCTTCTGGACGCACAACTGTTCGAACCGGTCGAGCGCGGCCAGCGCGCCGGAAATCACCGTGTTGCCCGGGCAGAGCAGGTTCGCGACCTCGAGCGTGTCGGCGCCGCGGGCCTCGCTCACGAGCGCCTCGACCTCCGGCACCTCCATCCCCAGCACGGAAATCATGCCGGACGGGGTGGCGACGGCGGCGTCCTGCATCGCGCGGCCGCGAGCCTGCACGAGCCGCACGCCGTCCTCGAACGAGAGGGCGCCCGCGAAGGCGAGTGCGGTGTACTCGCCGAGGCTCAGCCCCGCGGTCGCGTGCACGCCGCCGAACGCGTCGGGCTCGGTCGCGCGGAGCTGCTCCAGGGCCGCCAGGCTCGCCACGAAGATCGCGGGCTGGCTCACGTCGGTCGCGTTGAGCTTCTCGGCCGGGCCGCCGACGCACACGTCGAGCAGGTCGTACCCGAGGATCTCGGACGCGCGGCGGAACAGGTCGCGCGCCGCCGGGAGCGACTGGCACAGCGCCCCGGCCATGCCGACCGTCTGCGCGCCTTGACCGGGAAACAGAAAGGCCGTGCGTGGCATGGGGAAACTCGCTCTCCGGCCGCGCCCGTTGGAATCAGTGACTGCTCATATCGGGGCGGCCGCACCACCAGAAACAAAAATAGGCGGAACGGCCGAAACGCGCTCCGCCATCAGGACTCACTCGTCGCCCTTGGGCAGCGCGGCGAGTTCGGCGACGATCTTCTCGTTCAGCTTCACCCGGACGTTGAGCGCCGCGACGCCCAGGGCGCTCGCGATGGCCTTGTCCTTGGACGAGCCGTGGCAGATGATGCAGACGCCCTCGACCCCCAGCAGCGGGGCGCCGCCGACCGCGCTGTAGTGGTACTTCGCCAGCAGCGTCTTCAGCGCCAGCGCCGCCTGATCGCGTTCGGCGGACAGCGTGCCGATGACCTCGTGGCTGATGAGCCCGACGACGAACTCCAGCACGCCCTCGCTGAGCTTCAGCACGACGTTGCCGGTGAACCCGTCGGTCACCACCACGTCGACCGCGCCGCGGTGGATGTCGCGGCCCTCAATGTTCCCGACGAACCGCTCGCTCAGCGGGCTGTTGCGGAACAGCTCGTAAGTCTTTTGGACGAGCTCGTGGCCCTTGCCCTCTTCCTCGCCCACGTTCATCAGACCGAGGGAGGGCTTCTCGATGTTCAGCACGTGCTTCGCGAAGACGCTCCCCATCGCCCCGTACTGGAGCAGGTGGCGCGGCTTCGGGAACACGTTGGCGCCGACGTCCATGATGACGCAGCGGCCCTTGGCCGTCGGCATCACGGTGGCGATCCCGGGCTTGTGGACCCCGGGCAGGAAGCGGCGCGACAGCACCCCGCCGGCGACGACCGCCCCGGTGTTGCCGGCCGACACCAGCCCGTCCACGTTGCCTTCGGCGAGGAGCTTCCAGGCGCGGAACACGCTGGCGTCCGGCTTGCGGCGCAGCGCCTCCGCGGGCTTCTCCTTCATCTCGACCACTTGCGCGGCGTGAACGACCTCGACCCTACCCGCCGGCAATGGAGACGCCGCGAGCAGCGGGTCGAGCTGCCCTTGGTCGCCCACCAGAACGACGGTGAGGTCGGGGTTCGAGGCGAGCGCCAGAGCGGCGCCCCCCACGTTCGGAGCCGGGCCGTGATCGCCGCCCATCGCGTCGAGGGCGATCCGCATGGTTTACTTCCCTTGCTTGTCGTCTTCTTCCACGGGCAGGGCGTCGCGGCCCTGATAGAACCCGCAGTTCGAGCACACGCGGTGCGGCATCACCGGCTCGTTGCACCGGGCGCAGTATTGAATTTGGACGGGCACAACGGCGTGGTGACTGCGCCGCGTGCCTTTACGGGAGCGGGAGGTCCGCCTCTTGGGTACTGCCATGACGCTATCTCGCGGTCGTAGTCTGGTTCCTAATCAAGAACGGCTATGTTAGGACCGCGTACAACGACAGTCCAGCGTAACACGCAAGAAACGCACCGTCCGAACAGCTCCGTAGGATGAGGTTAGTGCCCCCGACTCACACGGGACAGGGGGCGCGCGGGTTCTCGCGGGGGAGCGCATGGATCACTTGTGGGCGCCGTGGCGGCTGTCGTACATCACCGGCCCCAAAGAGAAGCCCGACGGCGGCCCCGCGTGCTTCCTCTGCCGCGCCGCGGCCGGGACCGGTGCCGACGATCGGGCGAACCTGGTCGTTCACCGCACGGAACGGTCCGTCGTGGTGCTGAACCGGTTCCCGTACAACAACGGCCACCTCCTCGTCTGCCCGCTGGCGCACAAGGGCCGCTTCGACGAACTCACCCCCGAAGAGCTGCTCGACTTACAGCTTGTGATGCGCTGGTTCATGGGCGTCATCGAGAAGCGGATGAACGCCGACGGGTTTAACGTGGGGCTGAACCTGGGGCGCCCCGCCGGGGCGGGCGTGCCTGGACACCTGCACTGGCACGTCGTCCCGCGGTGGAACGGCGACCAGAACTTCATGGCCGTGACCGGCGACACGCACGTCATTTCGCAATCGCTGGACGCGCTGTACGATCTCCTCGCGGAAGAGCTGGCGAAGGTGTGAGTTGGGCCGGGGGGGGAGCATGGAAATCGTACCGCATGTCCGCATCGGAAGGGTGCGCCTCGGGATGTCGCAGGAGGAGGCCGAGTGGCTCCGTGAGCCGGGCATGCAAACCGATTGGCGGGGCGCGCCGCCGGTGGTGGCGTTCATCCAAGTGAGCAAGCGGGTGTGCGCAGCGTACCGCGGCGTCGACGTGTTCGAGGTCCCGGCAACGGAGGTGGTTGCCGAAATCGTGCGGCTCGAAGAGTTAAACCCGGACGATTACCCGCCGGGAAGGCACCAATACCTGTTCCCGGCGCTTAACTTCGCACTCTGGCGGGGCTACGTGAACGACGACAACCCGGATGACCACCAGGGCTACTACTTCCAGGCCGCAAGCATTCACGTTCCCGGGTACTACACGGGAAACAGCGCTCAATCCACGTAAACGAACTCGTTGACGTTCAGCAGTGCGTGACACAGGTCCGCGCGGGCTTCTTCGTCGCTCCCCTTGTGGCTGGCGAGGTAGGCGCGCCATCGCGGCGTGTTTGTTGTCCCGCTCCGTCACCGTCCCCAGCGGTGCCGCCGGGACAGGATAGGCGCAGTGCCGCAGGCGGACGCCGAAGTCGGTCGCGACACGCAGGTCGGTTGGGGCGGCCCCGCCCAAGCCACAACCGGAAGCGGGACAGGCGGGACGAACGGAGCGAGCGACGCGTTCGCCGGGTCACACAGCCCGGTTCCGTCATCGAACCAATCCCGCATCAGGGCTATCACCCCCGGCTTCCCCTCGCCGATGTAGTGCGCCCGCCGCTGGCGGTACACGGCCAGCACGCGCGCGGCCGCGTCCCGCACCGCGCGGTCCTCGTCCGTCTCACCGTGCCCCTTTGGAACGGCCCAGACGAAATGGCCCCGCTCGGCGGCGTGGGTCGGCAGGTTCACGAAGTCCCGCTTCACGAACACCCCCGTCTCCTTCTCCGATTTTGCGGCTGACACGTAGAAATCGACCGCGTGCCGGGGGTACCCGAACGCGTACCCGTAGCCGCGGAACCGGTCCGACGCCTCGGCCCGCTCGACCGCCGTCATCAGAGCCGCCGGGTGTGATGACGGGGTGAGCCCGAGTCGCAGCCAGAACGACTTGTCCTCTGCCACCTTCGCCCGCAGCGCCGCGGCGTTGGCCACGTACGCGTGGGCCGACTTGGTTTTGTCGAACGCGGCCTCGAAGACCTGCACATCGGCGTACAGCGCGTCGCCGCAGCGCAGCGCCTTCACCACCCGCCGGGCCTCGTCCAGCCGTTCCGCGGCGTCCTCGCCGATCTTCCATTTCAACGCAAGGAACCCCTCGCTGACCGGCTTCACCCCGCCGACCAGGGTGAACAGCGCTTCCCGGTCCAGGGCGTCGAGCAGCACTCGTTCGGCCCGCGACCGCAGGGGCGGGGGGAGTTCCTCGACCGGGAAGCACTGGGACCGTGGGACCCCACCGGCTTGTGATTGTGGCGCGACCAGGAGCACCACGAAACATGCGGCCGTGATTGACCACTTCATCAGGGGGAACCTTTTCCGGGTAGAAGCCGGTTCGTACAAAACCTAGTAGCAATACGTTTTACTAAGTTTGCTGGACTAGTCTCTATGCGTCTGATCCCGATTTTTGCGATTACGGTGCTGTTCGCCGGATGCGGTCCGTCCCCGCCCCAACTCGCTCCAGTCGAGGGGGCCGTGACCCTCGGCGGGCGCCCGCTCGCCAACATTGAGGTGGTGTTCGTCCCCGAGGCGGGGACGCACGGGCGTGACATCGCGGCTTACACGGACGCGGACGGCCGGTACCGCATCCCGCACGACCAGGCGGGCGGCGTCGGCGTGCCGGTCGGCGTTCACCGGGTTCTGCTCCGGGACGCCGACATGTACCTGGTTCCGCCCGGCGGCGTGGACGCGGAGTCGGGCGAACCGGTCCCGGGCGCGAAAAACGCGAAGCCGGCCCGAAAGACGTCGCGTGTGCCGCTCGCCTACGGGGACGCGGCCAAGACCCCGCTCCGCGACACGGAGGTGCCCGCGGGCGGGCGGACGTTCGACATCGAAGTCAAGTGACCTTCTCTCAACACCAACCGGAGCCACCGTCGTGCCCCGTCGTTCCGCTTTCACGCTCATCGAACTGCTGGTCGTGATTGCGATCATCGCGATCCTGATCGGCCTGCTGCTGCCCGCGGTTCAAAAGGTCCGCGAGGCCGCCGCACGCATGAAGTGCTCGAACAACCTCAAGCAACTCGCCCTGGCCGCTCACAACTACCACGCCACTTACGAGAAGCTGCCGCCGATTAACAACAGCGCGGTCGGGACGTGGCCGGTCCACCTGTTCCCGTACCTGGAGCAGGACCAGCTGTACCAGCGGTGGGTGGCGGCCGGGACGCTCCAGGCCCGCGGGGCCGGGGGCGCGAACTCGATCCTGGCCACGGTCGTGCCGGGCCTGCTGTGCCCGTCGGACCCGTTCCCGGCGCCGGTGTACAACCGCGGGGTGTTCGGGCTGTTCACGCCGGACGGGAAGTACGAGGGGCTGTGCAGCTACGGCGCGAACAACGGGGCGCAGCTCCCGGCCAATAACGCCAAGGACGGGGTGTTCTACAACGACTCGGCGGTCAAGCTGCTGGCCATCACCGACGGGACGAGCAACACGGTCATGTTCGGGGACGGGTATCACCGGGACCCGCGGTGGGGGCAGTTGATGGGAACGGGCAGTGACACGATGGAGGGGTACGCGGCGTGGAGCGGAGGGCCGTTCTTCATCCAGCGGTCGGCCCTGGTGGGGGTGAACTACCGCATCCCGCCGACGCTCGCCACCCCGCCGACCGGGGCGAGTAACCCGGAGTACTACAAGCGGGTGTTCGCGTTCGCCAGCGGGCACACGGGCGGGGCGAACGTGTCGATGTGCGACGGGTCGGTGCGGTTCTTCCGGGACAGCCTGCCGCTCATCACATTACAAGAGCTGTGCACCACCGCGAGCGGCAATGTCGCCAACCCGGACTGACAGTCGGGTCGAGAACCCGTTCCGTGGAGCACAGGCCGCGTTCGGCGCGGCCGGACTCAATCCACGTAAACGAACTCGTTCAGGTTCAGCAGCGCGTGGCACAGGTCCGCGCGGGCTTCTTCGTCGCTCCCCTTGTGGCGGGCGAGGTAGCCCGCCATCGCCGCTTGCTCTTCGCTCGTCGGGGGGCGGTTCACCGCGATCAGAAACGCCCGGCCCACGAACTTCTCGCGGTCCGCGCCCGCCTCTTTCGTCACGCGGGCGGCCAGTTGCTTCCCGAACCCGATCACCAGCGCGTCGTTCAGCATCGCCAGCGATTGCGGGGCGGTCGTCGTCACGAACCGGCGCGCACAGGTTTCGTTGCGGTCCGGCGCGTCGAACAGCGTGAACAGCGGGTAGCGCAGGTTCCGCTTCACGAAGACGTACACGCTCCGGCGGTTGCGCTCCGACACGTCTGCGGTCGGCGTCCACCGCCCGGCGGAGGACTTCTGCAACTCGGCGGGCAGTTCCGGGAACACCCCGGGGCCGCCGGCCTTCAGGTTCAACTGGCCCGACACCGCCAGCATCGCGTCCCGCAGCGCCTCCCCGTCGAGCCGGCGCCGCGGGTACTGCCACAGGAGCTTGTTGTCGGGGTCGGCCGTGGCGCCCGCTTCTTCTCCCCTGGCCCCCTGGCGGAACGCCGCCGACAGCACCATCAGTTTGTGAACGTGCTTCAGTGACCAGTTCTTCGCAACCAGCTCGTCCGCGAGCCAGTTCAGCAGCTCGGGGTGCGTCGGGCGGTCGCCGGTCACGCCGAAGTCGCTCGACGTGCGCACGATCCCGTACCCGAACCGCTGCTGCCACAGGCGGTTCACGATTACCCGCGCGGTGAGCGGGTTCTCGCGCGACGCGACCCAGCCGGCGAGCGCGGCCCGGCGCCCGACGGAGCCGTTCGTCGGCTGGGGGGCTGCGTCGCGGTCGTCGATGGTGGCGATGAACCCCGGGTCCAGTTTCGCGCCGGGCTTTTGCCAGTTCCCGCGCTTGTAGAGGTTCGTGGGGGGCGGCGTCGGGAGGTCCGTCATCGCCATAGCCCGCGGCGGTTCCGGGGGCTTCTCGTTCGCCCACTGTGAGAGCTGCGCTTTCAGCGCGGCCACCCGCTCTTTCTCCGCGGGCTTGAGGCTCTTGGATACGTCCCCGCGGACGTTGACCTGCTTGTCGATCAGTTGCCCGAGCTGCTTCTGAATGGGGGTGCGGCTCTCGAACGGGATGTCGAGCAGGCTCGCGTACTCGTCGGGGAACCGGGTCCGCTGCTTCGCGCTCGCCTTCTGGTGGTACGGCCCCTCGATCGCCTCGATCGCGGCCCGGATCTCGGCCGTTTTCGCCTCCCACGCGGCGAGCTTCTTCTGGTACTCGGCCCGCGCGCCGGGTGTCAGCAGGACCGCCTCGGTCGGCCACATGCCGGCGAAGAACGCCTGGAGCCGGAAGTAGTCCTTCTGCGTGATGGGGTCGTACTTGTGGTCGTGGCAGCGGGCGCACCCGGACGTGAGCGCGAGGAACGTGCCCGAGGTCGTGTCGGTGATGTCGGTCAGCACCTCGTAGCGGCGCTGCTCCAGGTTGACCGCGTTGTACTCATCCGGGTAGTGCCGCAGGAACCCCGTGGCGACGAGGGCGTCCGGGTCGTCGGGGTACAGCTCGTCCCCGGCGAGTTGCTCCTTCACGAAGCGGTCGAAGGGCTTGTCGGCGTTGAAGCTCTTGATGACGTAGTCGCGGTACCGCCACGCGTTCGGGCGCGGCGCGTCGGCGTTGAACCCGTCGGTCTCCGCGAACCGGACCACGTCGAGCCAGAACAGCGCCTGGCGCTCGCCGTACTGCGGCGATGCCATCAGCCGGTCGACCAACTTTTCGTAAGCGCCGGGAGAGTTGTCGCGCGCGAACGCTTCGACCTCCTCCGGGGCCGGCGGCAGGCCGATGAGGTCGAAGTACGCGCGGCGGATCAGCACGCGGCGGTCCGCTTCTGGCGCGAACGTCAGCTTGTGTTCGGCAAGTTTCGCGAGCAGGAACCGATCGATGTCGTTCCGTGCCGCCGTCTTCTGTGCGGGGACGTCCGGCACCGCGGGCCGCTTGAACGGCTTGTACGCCCACTCCGCGCCGGGTTCGGCGGCGGGGGCGGACGCGGCGACGATCAGCAGAAGAGCCGCGGCGGAAAAACGGGGCAGCGACCGCATTTCCGATCCCTCGGGGGGCACGAGTACCTGCCACGATCTTACTTCAGTGCCGCGCGAGAAGAAATCGGAAACTGGCGACGTACAACAGCCCGGCACGATCACACCCGATCCTGAGGTCCCTCATGGGCGAACGCGAACAGAAGCTCGAAGCCGCCGGTTTCCCACTCGACCGCGGTCCGAAGGAGGGACCCGTCATCGACCTGCTCTCGGTCCTCGGCGACACGGTCTACGCGTCGGGCCAGGTGCCCTACGACGCCGGCGTGTTGACCAGCAAGGGCAAGGTGCCGTCGCAGGTGTCGGTGGAGGAGGCGACCCGCGCCGCGGCGCTGTGCGCGGCCAACATCCTCCGCGCCGTCGTGCTCAAGCTCGGCTCGCTGGACCGCATCGAGCGGGTGGTGCGCGTGACTGGGTACGTGAACACCGACCCCGACTTCACCGACTGCCACCTGGTCATCAACGGGGCCACCGACCTGCTGAAAGCCGTGTTCGGGCCGGACGCCGGGCGCCACGCCCGTACCGCCCTGGGGATGGGCCAGTTGCCGCTCGGCACGAGCGTCGAAGTGGAGGCGATTTTTCAACTCCGGAAGTGACCCCACGGCCGCCGGGCGCCGGGCGCATTCGGCCCCGCGCGTTGACGGTGGAACGGGGGGCGATATCTTGGAGAACGCTGGACGGGTTCCGTGCCGCCCCCATCGGGCGGCGCGGACGAAGAGGGAAGCCGGTGCGATTCCGGCGCAGGGCCGCTGCTGTGTTCGGCCAGAGCTTCGCGCAACTTGAGCCACTGCGGGCGACCGCGGGAAGGCCGCGCGAGGCTCGCTAAGAGCCGTTAGCCAGAAGACCTGCCCGTCAGCGATTCCACTGTTCGAGGCCCCGGACCGGGCCGGCGGACGGGCGACTGCTTCTTCGTGCTGCGCGCGCAGCCGGCTGGCCCGTTTTTGCGCTCCCGGTCCGCCCGAACCGCTCTCGCCCGACCCGGCGAGAAGGAGCCGACCCGTGCGCCGTTCGCGTCCGCAGTCCTTTTCACAATTCGCCTCACGCCTTCAGACGCGCCGCCGCGCGTTCACGCTGATCGAGCTGCTGGTCGTGATCGCGATCATCGCCATTCTCATCGGGTTACTGCTGCCCGCCGTCCAGAAGGTCCGCGCGGCGGCAGCGCGGATCAAGTGCGCCAACAGCCTGAAACAAATCGGACTTGCGCTGCACAACCACGCCGACACCAACGGCGGCCGGTTCACCGTTTCGTCGATGAAGTCGTCTCCGAACGTCACGTTCACCGATTGGTACTGGTTCGGGTTGATCACCAACAACACCTCCACCCCGCGGGTGATGGACCCGAGTAAGGGCATTTTGTCCCCCTACCTCGAAGGGAACCGGGCGATCGTGCAGTGCCCGAATTTCTCTCCTGAACGATTCGCACTCCGATTCGACGTTCCGGTCGCCAGTTACGCGTACAACGACAACTTCAGCAGTTGGGACGTGGCGGGCGAGACGATCGTGTCGGTGAGCAACCGGCGTGGCACGTCCGCAACGATCGCGTTCGCGGACTCGGCCAACGCACCCAGCAACACCCCGTTCGACAAGCTGACCGAGAACTGGTACCTGTCGTCCCCGTCGCAAAAGTACCCCAACGTACACTTCCGGCACGACGGGATTGCGAACGTGTGTTTCGCCGACGGGCACGTCGAGACCCGCACCCCGACGATTAACGGGGCACCGTCCTGGGAGAACCCGGCCGCGACGGTCCTGCGCAATAAGGAGGTCGTCTGGGACATCGGAGCCAGCGACATCGAGTTCGGTAAAGAGTGAAGCTAGCCCAGACCATTCACAGTAGTGCTCACGTGTCCATAATTCTCAAGGTGCGTAATCCCTGGGGGGATTGAGAATTTCTGATTGAGTGTCAAGTCAAATATTGCGCGAGCGATCACTGATATTAAACTATCAATATCTTCGCAAGCAACTACCTCGCAACCGTTTGTGCCGATATCGTGAATGGTCTGGTGAAGCTAGCCGTGAACCCTTCTGTGTCTGGCATCGTCCATCCCGGCTCCGACGGACGAGCAGCCGCGGGACACCGGGTTCCGCCCCTGCCGGATCGGGTGCGTGGCGCCGTGCCGGACACCGGGGCATTAGCCCCCGGCGCGTTGACGGTGGAGCGGGGTGCGATATCTTGGAGAACGCTGGACGGGTTCCGTGCCGCCCCATCGGGCGGCGCGGACGAAGAGGGAAGCCGGTGCGATTCCGGCGCAGGGCCGCTGCTGTGTTCGGCCAGAGCTTCGCGCAACTTGAGCCACTGCGGGCGACCGCGGGAAGGCCGCGTGAGGCTCGCTAAGAGCCGTTAGCCAGAAGACCTGCCCGTCAGCGATTCCACTGTTCGAGGCCCCGGACCGGGCCGGCGGACGGGCGACTGCTTCTTCGTGCTGCGCGCGCAGCCGGCTGGCCCGTTTTTGCGCTCCCGGTCCGCCCGAACCGCTCTCGCCCGACCCGGCGAGAAGGAGCCGACCCGTGCGCCGTTCGCTTCCGCAGTCCTTTTCACAATTCACCTCACGCCTTCAGACGCGCCGCCGCGCGTTCACGCTGATCGAGTTGCTGGTGGTGATCGCGATCATCGCCATTCTCATTGGGTTACTGCTACCGGCCGTCCAGAAGGTCCGCGAAGCGGCGGCGCGAACCAAGGGCCAGAACAACATGCGGCAGCTCACCCTCGCCGCGATGAACTTCGAGTCCGCTCACGGCACCCTCCCCCACGCCTACGAGCTTCAGACCGCCGACTACCTTCAGGCCAAGTACCTGTTCGGGTACGCGACCTCGGCCCCGCCCAGTTACGCGGTCGTCTCGGTGGACCCGACCCAGGGGATTCTCAGCCCGTACTACGAGGGCAACAACACCATCAACGTGTCCCCGAAGTTCGACGCGCTGCGGTCGAGCATCGCCCCCGTGTTCCTCGGCTCAACGGGGGGGTACGCCTACAACCGGAACCTGATCTCGAACCCGGCCAGCCCGCAGTCGTACACCGTCAAAGTGCCGGTGAAGGGGCGGACCATTTCCACCATCCCCGCCACCTCGCAGACGTACATGTTCGCGGAGGTGCTGCTGCTCAACTCGAGCGGGAGCCTGACGGAACAGGGGTCGTGTATGTTCGGCTCGCCGCTCATCACGAACCAGGCGACGAGCAGCTACGGCGCGGCGTTCTCGCCGTTCTGGTGGAACGGCCAGTCGATGGTGTCGTTCGTGGACGGGCACGTGGAGCTGCGCGGCCCGATGACGCCGGAGCCGTCGGTAGCGCCGTTCTCCCAAACCACCTGGGACACGGCGAAGACCACCTACAAGTCCATTCAGCTCGGCTTCCTGCCGCACGCGGCGGACGGGCGCTACACCACGGACTGAACCCGCGGGCCGGCCCCCCTGTCGTTGCAAGGAGCTGCGCCGCGTGCGCGGCTCCTCTTATTCCCAATTGGGCTGCCGCTGATGAGCCACGTCGTTCTGCTGGGCGATTCGATCTTCGACAACGCTCTCTACGTTCCGGACCGGCCGCCGGTGATCGAGCAGGTGCGCCGCGGGTTGCCCGCAGGTTGGAAGGGCACGCTGGTCGCCGTGGACGGGGCTACCGTTGAGGGCATCGCGTTGCAACTGCCGCGCGTGCCCGCCGACGCCAGCCACCTCGTGCTGAGCATCGGCGGGAACGACGCGCTCCTGGCCGCGGGGCTCTTGCGCGAGCCGGCCGTGACCGTGGGCGACGCGCTCGCCACCCTCGCGGAGGCGCTGGCCGAGTTCCGCACCGCATATCAGCGGATGTTGCAGAGCGTCCTCGCGCTCAAGAAGCCGACCGCCGTTTGCACCATTTACGACGCGATCCCCGTGATCGGTGCCGCGGAGCGGGCCGCGCTGGCGGGGTTCAACGACACCATCGCGCGGGCCGCCGTCGGGTCTGGGCTGCCGCTCGTCGATTTGCGGGTGGTCTGCGACCACGCCGACGACTACGCGCCGGTGTCGCCCATCGAGCCGTCGGTGGTGGGCGGGGCGAAGATTGCGGACGCCATTTGTCGAATGATTGCGGGCCACGACTTCGGCGTGGCGCGAACGGTGGTGTGGGTGTGACCGACCGGAGCAGGCGTTGCGTTCTGCGCGGTTTTGCACGGGCACGAATCGCGCCGAGCACACGGGCGGGCCTGTCTCGGAAAAGCCATTCTTTCGGTTTATTGTTCTAGATTCGATCTGGTGTGCTTCACACCAAACAGCCGGACCACCCGGCACACACTACCACGTCTTGTTTTGAAGGTCTCGTATGTGCTCTCCCGTTTCGCGCTCGCGGCGTGGGTTCACGCTAATCGAGCTGCTGGTCGTCATCGCCATCATCGCCATCCTGATCGGGCTGCTGTTACCGGCCGTGCAGAAGGTGCGCGAGGCCGCGTCCCGCATGAAGTGCCAGAACAACCTCAAACAAATGGGGCTGGCGTTCCACAACTACAACGACACGGCCAACAAGCTGCCCACCGGGTGGGTCACGACCGCCGCCACCAAGCCCAACCCGGGTTGGGCCTGGGGCGTGCTGATCCTGCCGATGCTCGAGCAGGACAACATGTACAAGTCGCTGGCCCCGGACCTGGTCACCCCTGGCACGGCGCCGGTCAACTCGCTCACCCAGAGCAAGCTGGCGGTCTTCCGCTGCTCCTCCGATCCGGCCAGTGACGACACCCACCCGGGGTACCAGTCCTACGCCCGTTCTAACTACGTGGTGAACCGCGAGGTGACCGGGCCGGACGCCAACAACAACCCCACCAACCTGACGATCCAGACCATCAGCGACGGGTCCAGCAACACCATCCTGGTGGGCGAGCGGGACTCGGTCATCACCAGCGGGGCGGTCTGGCCCGCCCGGTCCAGCGTGTCGTCGGCGAGCTTCGAGGGGCGCCCGGGGCGCGGGCTGAACGTCAAGCACTCGAACGTGACCAGCCCCGGCTCCGACTGCGCCCGGCTCGGGTTCACCAGCCAGCACTCCGGCGGGGTCAACTTCCTGCTGGGCGACGGGTCCGTGCGGTTCATCCGCCAGAGCATCGACGCGGACCAGTCGGCGGACCAGTGCGCGTACCCGGCCGCCACCGGCAACTACACGTTCCAGAACCTGATCCACCCGTCCGACGGGTACCCGATCAGCGGCAACTTCTGACGCCCCTGCGGGCACGCACTCGGAGCCGCGGGGGGCCGCGGCCCTCTCCCATCATCCCCGGCGCCCGGCGCGGCGCCGGCACACCGAGGACGACCATGCGCAAATTCGGGTACACGATCCGGGCCGCCGGTTTATTCCTGTTCCTCGCCGCGCTCGCTGGGTGCGGCGGCGGCGGTGCGTCCGTCGAGGGGACAGTGACGTTCAACGGCGAACCGGTCGATGAGGGCGGCATCAACTTCGTGCCGGTCGACGGAAAGGGCACCAAGATGGGTGCCGAGATCAAGAACGGGAAGTACGCCGTACCGTCCGACCGCGGCGCGCAACCGGGCAACTACAAGGTCGAGGTCTACTGGAACAAGAAGACCGGTCGGACGTTGACGGACACCGCCGACACCGGCGCCAAGACGAGTGAAACGAAGCAGGTGATCCCGGAGCAGTTCAACACCAAGACGACCCTGACCGCCGACCTCAAGGGCGGGAGCAACGCCGCAGTCAACTTCGACCTGAAAGGGACCGCAGCGGGCGGCAAGGGTAAAGGCCCCAAGGCGGTCGGGGACTGATGTCAGGTTCGTTTGATTCGTTGCCGGGGTAACCGGCGCGGGTGCCGGATCGGGCGCTTCGCCGCACGCGGCGCACGTGTTTCCGGCCCGGGTTGCGTGTCGCCATCACGCCGGATCGGGCGTTGCGGCGGCGAACGCCTTCGCGGTGTCGTACAGCTCGAAGTAATCGACCGCGAGGCCGTCGCGGAACCGCCACCGGTTCGCGACGTGCGTTTCCGCGGTTTTGCCCGTCTTGAGGTTGCGGAACGCACACACCCCGAACACCGCCACCCGGTCCCCGAAGGCGATGATGTCGTGTACGGTGTAGTGGACCATCTCCCATTCCGCGCTGAGGGCGGAGAAGTACCCGCGGGCCGCGTCCTTCCCGGCCCGCGCGGCCGAGAACTTCATGCCCGGGGCGCCGTCCGCCACGGAGCGCATCTGGATGTCGTCGGCCAGGAGCGCGACCCACGTTTCGACACTGCGGCCGCGCGAGTCGTGCCACTGCTGGTATGCGTTCCGCAACTTCGCGACGACCTCATCACTCGCGCTCACGGTACGTCTCCTGGTTGCCTGTAGGCGAATACCCGTTGTTGGGGGCCGACCGATTACGCAGCCGCAGTTGCACCGCACTGCGCTGATGCGCCCGAAGCGTGAGTGACGGCAACCGTTGTCCCGTGCGTGTGCTTCGAGTTTATCCCGGTACCGAACCGCGGCCACGTGTTCGGTCGGCGGTCGGTGCGGGAAGTCGTACCGAAGCGTGTGGGCGAGATCCCAGCAGGCGAACGTGTTCGCGCTGCACTTTCTGACGAGCCACGACCGCAAGGGAGCGGGGAACGTATTGCGCTCCCTTGCGGTCGCGGCTCGTTCCCAAACGTTACCAACACCCCAGCCGTGCAATTAGACTTATGCCCGCAGCTTATACCGTGCGTTTATGAGGTACAAGCGAAAACGCGGACGGCCGCTCGTCGAGTCACTCGACGAGCGGCCGTCCGCGGAAACCGGCGTGGGTGCGACTAGTGGTCGTGCCCGGCGCCGAAGAACTTGCTCTTCGGGTCACCGCGGCTCCACACATACGCGACCAGGTCCAGCACCTCGTCGCGCGACAGCTTGTCCAGCAGCCCCTTCGACATCATCGACGTCGGGGCCTTCTTCTGCTCGGCGATGTCGGCACGCTTGATCTCCCGCGGCTTGGCGCTCGCCAGCGGGTTCTCGATGACCTTCACCACGCCGTCCTTCTCCTCGACGATCATCCCCACGAGGGCCTTCTCGTCGTTCAGGACGAACCGGTGCGCGGCGTACTTGTCGTCGATCCGCTTGGACGGCTCCAGGATGTGGTCGAGCACGTCCGCCGCGGTCTTGAACACCTTGGGGTCGAGCTTGGCCAGGTCCGGGCCGAACTCGTTCCCCTGGCCGCCGAACTTGTGGCACGCCACGCATGTCGCCACGGTGAACATCTGCCGCCCGTTGGCGAAGTTGCGGCCGCCCTTCATCTCCATCTCCTGCACCGCGTCGGCCAGCTCTTCGAGCTTCCACTCGGTGCGCGGGCGGTTGAACTTCAGCAGGTCGTCCTTCACGGGCAGCGGGTTCTTCGCGAGGTACGCCTCCGGGTTCTCCTGGTACGCCTCCAGGTCCGCGACCACGTAGAGCGCGCCGTGCATCCGCCGCCAGTGGCCCGGGTACGTGCAAACGTATGGGTAGATGCCCGGCTCCTTCGGCGCGGCGAACTTCAGTTGCTCGCTCTGCCGGGTCTGGAGCAGCTTGCTCTTCAGCAGCACCACCCCGCTCGGCATGTCGGGCACGTACTGCTTCGCCGCGGCGGCCGGCGTGGTCGCGAACGCCTCGGCCGCCGCGCCCACCTTTTCGAGATTGCCGGGCGCCACGATCACGAAGTTGTGCGGCATGATGTCCGTGTTCTCGAACACGAACTCCACCGGCTTGCCGGCCGCCACCACGAACCGCTCCTTGTCGTAGCTCATCTGGTCGAACAGCGTGCCCACGCGGATCACGCGGACCCCGATGTCGGCCAACTCCTTGCGCGCCGCCTTGGCCGCGGCGGGGTCGAGCAGTGCCGCGAGGCTCTCGCCGAGCTGCATGAAGTCGAGGGCGGTGGGCGCGGTGCGCTCCGCCACCGGCAGCGAGCGGATGTACTTCAGCACCACGTCGAGCGTGGCCTGCGCCTCGTCCTTCGGCCAGTCGCGCGACTGGATGCGCAACAGCGCCTGCACCGCCGCGGCGCGGTCGCCCTCGTCGCCGAGGAACTTCGCGATCGCCTTGAACGCGTCCGCTTCTTGGCCGCGGACGGTCGCCAGCGCGAACATCGCGGCCCGGCGGATGACCCGGTCCGGCGAGCCGCTGCCCACCTTGAACTCGGCCTTATCCTTCGGGGCCGGGTTCTTGACCGCCTGGAACACGGTCCGCTTGTCGGCGTCGAGCACCCGCACCACGAAGTTGTTCAGCCGGCTCCCGAGGTTGCCGTCGGTGCGGTTCCACACCACGACCGTCTCCACCGGCACCTCGCGCCCGAGGTCCACCTCCCACCACGGGTCGTCGGTGCCCTCCTGGGTGTGGGTCGAGGTGCCGTCGTTGTACGCCCCGCTCGTCTTACCATCGATCGCCCGGCCCGCGGCCCCGCCGGCCCCGGTGCTGCTCTGGGTCGCCTTGCCCTTGAGGGCGGCATTCGCGCCTTCGGAGAACACCTGCACCTCGGCCAGCGTGAGCGTGCGCTGCTTGCCGGGCAGCTCGATGCGCACGTACCGGCCGCTCACGCTCTTGCCGGCCGCGACCGTCTTCGCGAGTTCCGGCGGCAGCGCGGTGAGCAGTTCCTTGACCTTCGGGTACAGGGCGGCCCGCGCGCCGGGGTCGCGCACCATCGGGGCAGCGTTGATGAAGTCCGTCAGCGCGCCCACCGACTTGGTCGCCGCGGCCCACGCCTGCTCGACGGCGCCGTCGGCGGCGATGAGCGCCACGTGCCCCATCTGCCGGGTGGTCGCGGTGCGGCCCTTCTGGGCGAGGCCGGCCAGTTCGGCGCGGGCCGCGGCCAGTTCAGCCTGGGGCCGCGAGGTCAACAGCCGGGCCAGATCGAACGCCACGCTCTCCTCCGTGGCGGCGGACTCGTCGTGCTGGGTGATGACGTTGACGAGCACCGCCAGTTCCGGCTTCTGGTCCTGCTTCGCCAGGGCCGCCAGCGCCTCGCGGCGGAACTCGTCGCGCACGCCCGGGCGGAACAGCAGTTCCAGGTACACGGCCGGGGTGCGGTCCATCTTGAGCAGGTCGTCGGTCGCCACGGACTTCAGGAAGTACCGGGCGCCGGCGGGAGTGGTGAACTTGATCGGCCGCTTATCGGCGATCGCCTTCTTCACGATCGGGTCGAGCGCCCGCATCGTCTCCTTCGCGACGTGCTCGACGAACTGGTCCGCCGGCCGGTCCTGCGCGACGAAGACCACCTCGGCGGCCTCCGGCACCGTGTAGAAGCTCGCCGCCCGGACCGCTTCCAGGCGCACGCGCGGGTGCGCGTCCCCTGCGAGCTTCTTGAGCAGTTCGAGCGAGTCCGGCACGCGGTCGCGCCAGTAGCACAGCACCCGCACCGCCGCGGCGCGGGCGCGGAAGTCCTTCGACTGGAGCACCTGCTTCAGCAGGGCGGTGTCGACGACGTTGTGGTACTGGTGCAGCCACAGCACTTCGAGCTGGAAGTGCTCGTCGGCTTCGGCGTTGCGATTAAAATTCGTCGCCCCTTGCCTCATCATCAGATCGAGCATGGCGAGTTGGAGAACCTCTTTCGAGTCCCGCGCGCCGAGTTCGATCTTGGCGCGGGCGCGGACGCGGTCCTCCGGGTGCGCCAGGAGCTTCACGAGTTCTTCGGTCTTCTCGCCGCTGATCTTCGGCGCCTGCGAGGGCTGGCGGCCGTCGTAGGTGACCTTGTAGATGCGGCCCTTGGTGCGGTCGCGGCTGGGGTCCCGCAGGTTGTGCTGCATGTGCCCGATGATCGGGTTCTGCCAGTCGATGAAGTACAGCGCGCCGTCCGGCCCGGTCTTCGCGTCCACCGGGCGGAAGTTCGGGTCGCTGCTGCTGAGGATCGGCTCCTGCTCCTGGCCCGTGATGCTCCCGCCCAGGTCCGAGAGGCGGTACCGCAGGATGCCCTGGAACCCGATGCAGTTGGTGACGATCAGGTTCCCCTCCCAGTCCGCCGGGAAGTGCTGGCTGGAGAGGATCTCGATGCCGCCGCACGGCCGGGTGCGCTGCTGGTACACCTGCGGGGTGCGGCCGTGCTTCTGCGGGTACGGCAGGTGGCCGCTGAACAGCGCGGCGTGGTACGGGTTCGCGCCGGTGCCGTCCACGACGATGTCCTGGCCCCACTTGTCGAACACGTGCCCGTGCGGGTTGGCGAACCCGTAGGTCACGTACACGTCGAACTTCTGGGTGCGCGGCTCGTACCGGAACACGGCCCCGTTGGCGACCCGCTTCACCGGCCCGTAGGGGTCTTCGACCTGCGAGTGGTGGAACGTCCCTTCCTGGAAGTAGACCGCGCCGCCCGGGTCGAGGGCGAAGCTGTTGGAGGTGTGGTGCGTGTCCGCGGTGTCGAGGCCGTGGAGGACGCGCTCGCGCACGTCGGCCTTGTCGTCACCGTTGGTGTCCTTGAGGAACACCAGCTCCGGCGCCTGGGCGACGAGCACCCCGCCGTTGTAGAACTCGAACCCGGTCGGGTTCTGGAGCCCGCCGGCGAACTCGGTCATCTTGTCGGCCTTGCCGTCGCCGTCGGTGTCCTCGAAAATCAGGAGCTTGTCGTTGTACGGCTCGCCCGGCTTCCAGTGCGGGTAGCTGGGCCACACCGCCACCCACAGCCGGCCCTTCGCGTCCCACGCCATCTGCACCGGCTTCGCCAGCTCCGGCCACTTCTCCTCGCTGGCGAACAGTTGGACCTTCAGCCCCTTGCCGATCGTCATCTTCTGAATGGCCTCTTCACCCGAGAGGAAGAGGTGCGTGCCGTTCGGGCCGGCGCCGGGCTTGTTGGTCGTGACCGGCACCTCTTTGGGCAGGTTGCTGTCGTCGGGCTTCGCCTCCTGCCCCTTCGCCGCGGCCCAGATCACCTTGTCGCGGTTGGCGGTCATCACGTCGAGCCGTTCCAGCTCCTTCTGCACCACCTCGTAGTTGCTCTGCCCGCCGACGAACTTGAGCCACGCCCGGCCGCCGTAAGTGGAGTAGCCGTCGGTGACGCGGTACCGCTGGTACCAGTGGAACGCCTTGTCCTGTACCGCCGGGCGGAGCTTCTCAAACAGCTTCTCGTCCAGCTTCCCTGCACCCGGGAAGAGGCCCCCATCGATCACTTTGGCGAGAAGCTGGTGCCCGCTTTCGGCCAGGTGAATGCCGTTGATGGTGAACCGGGGGGTGTGCCAAGCTGGCGCCGCAACGGTGCCCTCGTACAGCGCTTTCATTGGCGCGAACAGATCGACGAAATGAACTCCGTTCGCTTTCGCCACTTCGGAAATGGCGCCGGTGTACAGCTCCAGGTTCTTGTTGATCGCGACGACCGCTTCGCCTGTCGGCAGGTTCGGCGACTTGTGGTCCTCGAACGCGATCGGCGAGAACAGCACCAGCCGCGGGGCCGACTTGCCGTTGTATTTCTGGGCCAGCGTGTGCTTGACGAACGCTTCGAGGTCGCTCTTGAACTTCGGCAGGCCGGCCTCGCCGGCCCACGACTCGTTGTAGCCGAAGAAGGCGAAGATCACGTCGGCGTTGGTGCCGGCCTTCTCGAACCGGTTCGGGTTCACGACGCTCTTGTCCGCGACCAGGTTCGGCTTCGGCACCGGGGCCTTGGCGGCGAGCCACTGGTCCGGGGTGCCGAAGTCCTCGCTCCGCAGCCGCAGCCCCGGCTCGTCGCCGGAGTAGCCCAGGTTGCGGACCGTGAGGTCGAGGTCCGGGTTGCGGGCGTACAGGAACGTCTCGACCCAGCCGTCGTGCTGCATCCGGTCGGCGAGGGTGTTGCCGATGATGCAAACGTGGTCGCCCTTTTCGAGCTTGAACGGCCCGGGGGCCGCGGCGGTCGTGGTGGTCGCGCCGGCCGCCGCGGGCGCGGGCGTGCCGGCCGGGCGTTTGAGCGCGAGCAGCACCGCCGCCGACCCCAGCACGAGGCCGACGGCGAGGAGAGTGCGGCCGACAGGCATAGAGCGTCTCCGAAAAGCGGCGTTGAGGAGCGATTTCGGGTAGGAGAGGTTTGTTGTACCAGACGCGACGGGCGGGGGAAACGGGAACTGACGCGCGGCCGTCTTCACGGCCGCGCGCACCGGGTCCTCAGAAACGAGGGGCGTTAGCGGAAGCTGTCGGGGTTCAACGCGGCCCGGCGGCGCTGGTACGCGGCGTAAGCCCGACCAAACGCCTGAGCCTTAACGATTTCTCGGACGCTCTTTTTGATGCCGTAAGCGGCAACCCCGATCCCGATCAGCGGGAAGAGCACCTTGGCCAGAACGAACGGTCCGTTGGACGGAAATTGGCTCGTAATTCCAAACGCCATTGCGGTCCAGAACCCGCCGAACACGCCGACGGCGATCGCGGCACTGAACCCCTCACCTGTGGTTGGGGCGTACTGCCGCCCGTCCTTCGCGGTCACCAAGTGCCGCTCCCGCTCCTGCTCCCACTCTCGGTCGATGCGCTCGATCGCGTCCCGGTAGCGAGTCGCCGCGCGGTGCCGCGCCTGGGCCTCGGCCACCGGATCGGGCCGCGGTTCCGGCGCGGGTCCCAGTTGTGCCAGGATTGCGGCCTTTGCGTGCGCGAACTCCGTGTCCGTCAGGGTGCCGTTCCAGCGCAGCCCTTCGAGCTTTTTCAACTCGTCCGCGATGCTCACGTCGATCCCCCTTCACCTGGAATGAGGAGGCAAGCCAGCAGTTCGCGCTCGAACACGGCCCAGTCCAGCCCGGTGGCGAACACCTCGACCCGACTGTCGCGCCGGTACGCCGTGGGATTCACGCTGAGCGCGCTCCCCGCCCGGTTCACGGCCGCCCACTCGTCCGGCAGGTGAAACACGCCCTTCAGGCGCGTGACCTCACGGGTATTCGCCAGAAGGGCGAGCAGCTTGGCCTCGTCGAACACGATTTGCGGGTCGAACACCCACCCGCACGCCGGCCCGCCGGCCGAAAGGTAACGTTTGACGCCGGAATGTTTCTCCTCGTTCCCTTCGGGGGGAGAGAAAGGCAACCTGCCCCCCGGCCCCCTCCCTGAAGGGAGGGGGAGAGAAGCCGCTTCTCCAGTGGCTTGCGAGTCTGGTGCGCTCAGCGGACCAGACGAACTCCCCCTCCCTTCAGGGAGGGGGCCGGGGGGTAGGTTGCCTTTCTCTCCCCCTCCTTTCCCAGGGGCGGGGGCCGGGAAGCGAGGTTGCGGGAACAGCGGCAGCCGTTCGTCGTTCGCGCTGAGGTCGAGCCACGCCGGATCGAGGCGCCCCTGCGTCGTGCCCGCGATGAGGAGCTTGGGCGGGAACAGCCCGTTCGCCCAGCTCTGGAAGTCCGAGACGAGTTCGGGCGCGGCGGCGTCGAGCTTGTTCATCACCAGCACGTCCGCCATCTGGATCTGGTCCACGAAGACCGGGTTGTCGCGCATCTCCGGCTTCGCGAAGTCGTGCGGATCGACGATGCCGATCGTGGCCCGCACGTCGAGCCGCCCGTGGTAGCTCATGCGGAGCGAGTCGAGGAGGCGGGCCGGGTGCCCGAGCCCCGTGGTCTCGATGATGAGCCGTTCGGGCCGGGCCTCGAGCAGCAGGAAGTGGATCGCCACCGGCAGGAACGGCGCGCTGGCACAGCACACGCACCCGCCGCCCACCTCGCGCACCGTGACGCCCTCGGGGGCGCTGCCCTCGATCAGGGCGTCGTCGATGGAGACGGCGCCGTACTCGTTCACCAGCACGGCCCACCGCGAGCCCTTCTCCTTGCGCTGAAGGAGGTCGATCACGGCGGTGGTCTTCCCGACCCCGAGGAAGCCGGTAATCAGGTTGGTCGGGACGGCGTGCATCGGCTCTTTCGTGCGGTGAAGCGGCGCGGCTGGCACCGTTACTATACCGCGCGCGGTCGAGTTCAATCGCGGCGCTGCCCCGCCTTCTCCACGGGCTTCGTGGGGGCGGCAAAGTACCTCTTCGCCTCCGCCAACGTCTTGAACTCGGTCATCTGCACCACGTCGGACACCGGCGTCCAGACGCGCTTGCCGGCCGCCGCCTTCGCGGCCTCGTCGTCGCCGTAGTCGGGTACGGTGCCGACGATGAACGCGCGGCCCCCGAGGTGGGCGATCGTCGGCTTCTCGTACAGCGCGTACCCCGAATCGCTTTTCGAGTCCTTCGGTTTTGTGACGATGTAGAGGACAATGTCGCCGAAGGAGTGCTCGATCTCCGTGCCCCTGACGGGCGGTTCCCCGCCGGCCCGGCCGAAAAGAAGAACGACGCACGTGGCGGCGACCGCGAGCAGGCACATCGAACCGTATCGCATCCGTAATCTCCGCGTCGAAGGTGCCCGAACCGTGTTGCGCGACGACATGGGCGCAGGAGTGCTGCCGGGTCGTCCGGGATAGTGATGCTATTCAGTCACTGCAACGGGTGCAAGAACGAACACGCGCGGTGCGTGTGCAATGTCAACGACGGGCCACGGACGCGAGCGTCGCGCCGTCGCGGGGACGGCAAGACGCCGGAAGTTGGACCGCCCGGACCGGCAGCGGGGCGGGGGCGGGGGGATCACTTCGACCGGCCCACCGCGGACCAACCGCCGCTGACGATCATCCGGCCGCGCCAGCACCCGACCATCAAGATACTCGGGTTACGGCTCGGGGTGCCCGACTCGACCGTCAGTCGGGTCCGGAACCGGTGCGTGCCGCCGGCCGTCGCACCGAACCGGTCCGTCGTGTCGATTCGGGGCCGGACGTTTCAGGGTGCGTCCGCGGTTTGATCCGTGCGACTTTCGAGTTCCCAGGCTCCGTTTGTCTGCGGGCTATCGGCCCTCCGTGCGAACGGGAGTTACCGGACGGCCCCTTCGAGCGTGAACGAAACGGTGTTTGGAGACGGTGCCCCCCGGCCGGGGGTGAAGTGCTTGGTGACTGGTAACGCCCCAACTCTTGAGCCGCGACGGTCGGCACAATTCTAATTCAATCGCACAAATACACGAAGTCGCACAAGGTCCAGATCGAAAGCGACAGGACTCGGTTCCACCTACTCAAACGAAAGGATTTCCCCTCGATTCGGCGTAACGGCTCCCCAAAAGACGCTGTTCTTGATTTCTTGCCGCACGGAGCCCACACCTCCTTGCGCACCAGCGCCGGGGTCTTGCACCGCAGCACGTCCATCCCCAACATCACCGTGGAAGTTCACCCGGCTGAAGCGCAAGACGGACCACGACGCCGCCCAGCGGCTGGCCGAGCTCGAGGCCATCGGCCAGTTGCCCACGGTCACCATGCCCGACCCGCGCACCCGCCAGCGGCGGCTGCTGATCGCGTTCCGACAGGAGTTGGTCGGGCAGCGGGTGGCCTGTCAGAACCGGATCCGCGCGCTGTTCGCGGCCCACGCGGTGGCCATGCCCGCCGGTGCCAAGGCGTGGACCGCGGACGGGCTGGACGTACTCGACGCCGAGGCCCGGGAGCTGAGCGACTGTGGCCCGGACGAGTTGTGGCGCGGGATGCTCGGGATCGCGGTGGCCCAGTACCGGGACCTGGAGCACCGGATCGCCGAGACCGAGCGGGCCCTGGACCAGCTGAGCGCGGCCGACCCGGGCACCCAACTGTTGCTGTCGATCCCGGGCGTGGGTCCACGCACCGCCGAGGCGGTGGCCGCGCACCTGGGGGATGCCAACCGGTTCGCGTCGGGCAAGCAGGTGGGCGCGTACGCGGGCCTGGTGCCGACCCAGTACCAGAGCGGTGTGACGGACCGCAAGGGGCGCATCACGCGGCGCGGCCCGGCGGTGCTGCGGAAGCTGCTGGTCGAGTGCTCGTGGTGCATGTTGCGGTACAACCCGTGGGCCCAGGCCCAGTACAAGCGGCTCACCGGTGGCGGGACCGCGCGCAAGAAGCCGGCCATCGTGGCGGTGGCGCGGAAGCTGTTGGTGCGGTGCTGGGCCATGCTCCGCACCAACCAGCGGTGGCGCGACGACACACCCCGACCCGAAGCCACGACCGCACCCGCGACCGGATGACCGCGCCGGGGCGGCAACAATCGCCGGATTAATTGCAGTCGCGATGAGACAGTCGATCGAACACACGTGGGCCTGTCCGCGTTAGCTCGGAGTTTGTTGCGGGGTGGGTCACCAACCTCGGCCGAACGAATGGGCGGCGCGGCGGATCGGATGGGTGGGGCCGGGCGAAGGTCCGTGACCCCGGATAGTCGAGTGCGGTTCACGCGTGGGTGTGATCGGCGGTGACGTGGGACCCGGTGCCGGACCGGGCCGTGGGTGTTGTCGTGCCCGCACGCGGCCCAGCGAGGGCGGGGGCCGGTGCGGGCACGACAACACCACAGAAAACGAGCGGGAAAACAATCGCTCGTACATTTGACCGGTACGCGGCTTCATAGTCATACACAGTTCACCTGCACCGCCATGATACAGTGAGCGACACAACTATGGCCGATGGCGGTGTCAGGTGCAGCGCCGGGTTCGGCTCGCTCACCTCCGCGGTTCCGGGCGATACGCTTCGCACCGCGCATCCGCGGAGCCCGGGCCACCGGTGCGGCTCTGCGGAGCACCACCGACCCCACGCGCCGTGTCCCGGCACATCGGAGACCACCCACCACCGACACCCGCGGCGGCGAGCCGCGCCGACCACCGACGGGCGCCACGCGGAGCACCACCGACCCGCAATCACCGTGTCCCCGCCCGCAACCGGCCACGCCCAACCGCCACTCGCGGCGACGAGCCGCGCGGGCCATCGGCGGGGACCACACGACCGTCTGACCCGACGCGGACCACACCGTCAGCGCCGCACGCGCCCTCATGCGGCTTGGGGTGGCCGAACATAAAGCTCACCTGCACCGCCATCATCGGATGAGCGATGCGTTCCAGATCAGCGGGCGGTGTCAGGTGCAGCGCCGGGTTCGGCCGATGCTACTCCCGCCCCAACCCGATTACGAGGTGACACCATTCCTGGATCTCAGGCTCATTGGGTGACCGTCGGAAGATGGCATAATACCGGCCCCCGTCCGAGCCTTCTACCAGGTAGCACACACCATCTACCCCGTAGTCCGAAACCAGCACGGGCTGTGACCACAGCGATAGATGGCCAGCGCCCGCTCGACCTCGGCAGACTCTACGGCGGTCAATCCACGCTCCTCGAACTCCTGCGGCTGGTCTATGGCCGCGTCCTGAGGCAAGAACCCTCGCCTGCGGGTCACCCGCCACCCGCTCGCGGCGACTTCCAACCGGATGCTGCACCGGCGGCCCCAGGTCGGCTCGGCGTAGAGCCGGTATGCCCGCACCCCATCGCCACGGGGGAGCGGCAACTCGCCCATCGCCCGCAGCATGGTGGCAAGCCCGTGTGACACCTTCTCGGGGTTGCACAGGTCGGGCGGCCACGGCAATCCCGAGAAGTACTCCATCTGTGTACCTCTGGTGCCGAACAATAAGCTCACCTGCACTGCCAGGATCGAGTGAGCAACACAACGCAGATCAGATGGCGGTGTCAGGTGCAGCGCCGGGTTCAGCATTTTGGGCCGGCCGGGTAACTTGCTAAGCCAGGACACACCGCCTCATTCGAGTGGCCTCAAGACCAACGGGGGGAACCGCCCTGGCTCGAAACGCTCGGCCTGTCCGACGATTCGCATGTGGTCCTCGTGTTCGCTGATCTGATCGACCGTTGCGATCACCCACTCCCAGTGGCGCACCTCGGGAGACGGGGAGCACTTCGACAATGCGCCCAACCAGAACCGAACGCTCATTGAGCCGAGATTCTCCAATTCTGACCTAAGGAACTCCGGCAAGTTCGGTGATTCAGCCTGGTCTTCACCCCAATCGAAGACATCAGCCCACAATGATCGGGGCACAACGACCTCATACCCCGTCGGTTGAAAGGGGCGCGTCTTCAGTTTAACCCACGCGGCCTTGAAGGGAACAGCGGTGCCACCGATGGTGAAGGACGGTGTTTGCATCGCACCTCCGGCCGCCGAACAGAAAGCTCACCTGCACCGCCAGGATGGAGTGAGCGACACAACGGCGGCTGATGGCGGTGTCAGGTGCAGCGCCGGGTTCGGCTCGCTCGCCTCCGCGGTTCCGGGCGACACGCCGAGCTTGGCGCATCCGCGGAACCCGCGGCACCGGTGCGGCCGAGCGGAGCCCCACCGACTCGAATCGCCGTGTCGCGGCCCACCGGTGGCCACCCATCACCGCACCTCGCGGCGACGAGCCGCGCCCGCCCTGACGCGCGCCACGCGGAGCACCACCGACCCGAACCGCCGTGTCCCCACCCGCACCCCGGCCACGCCCAACCACACCTCGCGGCGACGAGCCGCGCCCGCCCCGACCGGCACCACGCGGAGCCACCACCGACGCGTGGGCGTCACCTTCGCGGACCACACGCCCACCACCGCACGCGCGATCCAGAACGCGAAGGTGGCCGAACATAAAGCTCACCTGCACCGCCATCACACGATGAGCGGTGCGTCACAAGTCAGCGGGCGGTGTCAGGTGCAGCGCCGGGTTCGGCTCGATGCCCTCGGCGGTTCGGGGTCGCACGCCGAGCGCCGCGCATCCGCAGAGCCCGCGGCACCGACGCGGCTGGGCGGAGCACCACCGACCCGACGCGCCGTGTCCCGGCACACCGGAGGCCGCCCACCACCGCACCTCGCGGCGATGAGCCGCGCCGACCACCCACGGGCCACACGCGGAGCACCACCGACCCGCACCGCCGTGTCCCGACACATCGGAGGCCACGCCCAACCGCAAGCTCGCGGCGATGAGTCGCGCCAGACCCGACCGGCACCACGCGAAGCCCGACGCGCGCGGTTCACCACCGCGGACCACACGCACACCGCCGCACGCGCGCTCCTGCACGCGATGGTTGCCGAACATAAAGCTCACCTGCACCGCCATCATACGATGAGCGGTGCGTTCCAAGTCAGCGGGCGGTGTCAGGTGCAGCGCCGGGTTCGGCGCTGCGTTTACTGCCCATCCGGCTGCCTGTTGCGCATGTGCGCGAACAATTTGGGGTATGGGAGGTCCACACGGTTCCAATCCGCGTAGCAGGCGGTGAGCCCGCAGGCCACGCACCGGCACCCGATATACACCCAGCGCACGTCCTCGCTGCCTTCGTACAGTGAAGCCCCGACCGTGATCTCGTAGTGCGTTGGCCCGCGCTCGGTACAAGGGCACCCGCAGCACTCGGTGTCGGCCCCAGGGTCACCCTCATAGTAGCCGTCGATGTTACGGTCGTGGGACAGGTAGTGGGCGCCGCACGCCTTGCAGAACCACGCGCCTCGCCATACTCCTCGTCGATCTGCAGCGAGAACACCCGGCCACTGCAGTCGCACACCGCGTCGGCAAAGACTGTGAGCGGGTCGGCCTTGCCGCAGGTGCGGGTCAGCACCTCACGGATGTCCGCGGCGGTGTCGCCGTACCAGAACTCGCCCCGCTCCCGGATCGCCACGCCATGCGTCTCCTGCTGCCGAACATAAAGCTCACCTGCACCGCCATCACCCGATGAGCGATGCGTCACAACTCCGCGGGCGGTGTCAGGTGCAGCGCCGGGTTCGGCTTCTGCGACCCCCGCGCCGTGCATTTGCGGGGCGGGGCCAGCCGGCCTACAAGGATGGACGCGGCGGGTCGGGCCAGTTGGCCTCAGACTCGCACTCACGCTGGTACTCCCGCCACGACCGCAACCCTTGGGCCCGCCGCTTGGCGTTGCCCTTGCGCCGCCGCCGCTCCTCGCACCGCTTGGTGAACTCGTCGTGCCAGCGGTACTCGTACATCACGTTCGCCGACCGGACGTACTTGCGGAACCTCCGCAGGGCCGACGTGAGCGACTCGCCCTCGCAGACCTCCACTCGGACACCCATCGCTATGCGGCTTGTACGGCTGCCGCGACGCCGGTTGAAAGAGCTTTCTGGGGCCGAACAAATAGCTCACCTGCACCGCCATCACCGGATGAGCATTGCGTCCCGAATCAGATGGCGGTGTCAGGTGCAGCGCCGGGTTCGGCATCTGTAGCGGCTGCGGTGAAGCGACCGCCCTGGAACCCGAGCCGCAACGGCGCCCAGCCCGCGGTTGATGGCCAGCCCAGCGACGCCGCGAACCGCACCGCTTCGGCCACGAACCGGGGCGTGACCACGTGAGGCTCGGCCCCCGGCCCGTCCGGCTCTAGCCAGTCCCGCCAGCCCCAATCGACGTAGAACTGGGGGCCGCTGCGGTCGCCCGGGATGACGACCAACACGTCGTTGAACCGCCAGCGGAACGGCCGGCCGTCAACCACGATCCGCCGTAGTGGTCCCCACCCCATCGTGCGCCCCGGTTATAGTGGACCCCGAAAACTGGACCGCCGGTTAAGCTATACCGGAGGCCCAGGAAAGGGGAACCCATGGCGGGCAAGCGGAAGAGTCACTCGGCGGCGTTCAAGGCCCAGGTCGCGCTGGCGGCCCTCAAGGGCGACAAGACCATCAACGAACTGGCGAGTCAGCACGGCGTCCACCCGACCCTGATTCATGGGTGGAAGAAGCAGTTGCTCACCGGGGCCGAGGCCGTGTTCGCCTCGGGGGCGAAGGGCACCGGCCCCCCGGAAGACAAGACGACCGAGTTGTACGAGCAGATCGGCCGCCTCAAGGTGGAACTCGACTGGGTGAAAAAAAAATCGGCCGCCCTCGGCTGAGGCCAAGCGTGCCCGGATCGAGGCCGAGCACCCGGAGCTGAGCGTCCGGCGCCAGTGCGAGCTGATCGGATTGAACCGCTCGACGGTGTACTACGAGCCGACCCCGGAGAGCGCGGAGAACCTGACGCTGATGCGGTTGATCGACGAGCAGTACACGACGTGCCCGTTCTACGGGAGCCGGCGCCTGGCCGCGTGGCTGGGCACCCAGGGCCACGAGGTGAACCGCAAGCGGGTGCAGCGGCTGTTGCGGATCATGGGGTTGGAGGCCCTGTACCCCAAGCCCAAGCTGTCGGTCGGGTCCGGGCACAAGGTGTACCCGTACCTGTTGCGGGGCGTGGCCATCGACCGGGTCCATCAGGTGTGGAGCACGGACATCACGTACATCCCGATGCCCACCGGGTTCATGTACCTGGCCGCAACGATGGACTGGTTCAGCCGGTACGTGGTGGCCTGGCGACTGTCCAACACGTTGGACGGGTCATTCTGCCAGGACATGCTGGAGGAGGCCTTGGGCCGGGGCAAGCCGGAGGTGTTCAACACGGACCAGGGAGTCCAGTTCACGGCCGCCGCGTGGGTCGGGCGATTGGAGCGGGCCGGGGTCGCGGTGAGCATGGACGGGCGGGGCCGGTGCCTGGACAACGTGTTCGTGGAGCGCCTGTGGCGGAGCGTCAAGTACGAGGACGTGTACCTCAAGGGTTACGAGTCGGTGCCGGCCCTGGAGAGTGGGCTCCGGGCGTACTTCGGGTTCTACAACACCGAGCGGTTACACCAGTCCCTGGACTACCGCACCCCGGCTCAGGTGTATGGCGTCGGAGCCACGAAGGCCCCGACGAAACAGTAGCGAAGGATAGCAACTTTTTGGTCTAGACAATGGGGTCCACTGTAGGCCCTCCCGCCGAACGAACAGCTCACCTGCCTGCCCCGTCGGAGGACGCGCCGGGCGCCACGTTAGCGGGGCAGGTCAGGTGCAGCGCCGGGTTCGGCCTCTTGGGGGATGTAGTCCAGAAACACCGGTTGGTGCTCTTGAACCACGAAGTCCCAACAGTACCGCTCGGTGTCATTGTTGGGCGGACTCAAAGGCTGCGATGACGTGATCGATGTCTCTGGGGATCGGGCGAGGGAGCTGCCCGTGTGGCGCTGGGTCGATGCAAACGTGCTGGGTTCCATTTTCTCTGGCCCTTCGCAGGTAGTAAGTGGCTTCGTGCCGGGTGTACGGTCTGAATCCCGCAAGACCTGGCACGGTGCCGATGTGGTCTTGGGCGAAACGTTCCGCGAGATCGCTGTCACTGAAGAGTGGCAGCATACGCCCGGCACGTGATCCGTCGGCCACGAGGTCTACGGTGAAAAGTCTTGGCGGATCACCGTGGACCATGAACCACGGCAGCCCGATGAGAACGAAAACATTCGGCGATTTGGCCGACTCTTCACCCATTTGCATTACCTTCCGTTGACTTCAGTGCCGAACGGACAGCTCACCTGCACCGCCATGCCCCCTTTAGGCTCGCACCTGCTGACGATGGCGGTGTCAGGTGCAGCGCCGGGTTCGGCGGATTGGGATCAGGGCATGCTTGATGACTGCGGAGCGGCTTGGGTATTCGGTGTTTGTTTGTGCTTGTCAATCTCTGCGAAGTAGCGACCGCCGAAGAACGCCACGACCGAGGCGATGCCCGCGAGAAGGACTGTGGTAACTGCCGTGATGACCGCGAGACGCTTCTTGTAGCTGTAATCCTGAGCCGTTCGCTTCGATTCTTGCGACTCTTGCCACGCGCGGCGATCCTTCTCTTGGGCTTCTTGCCACTGGCGGTTCTTCTCATCCTTCTCGTCCTGCTTGCGGTCGCGTTCATTCTGCCACTGTCGCGCCTTCTCGGCTTCGGCGGCTTGGTGAGCGCGGTTTTTGTCGGCTTCGGTCGCGTTCTTCTCTTGCACTTCTCGCGCGACCTCTCTTGCGGTAATCATTTCGGCATGCTCCTTTGGACTGTGCCCAGATTCAAATGCACAGTAATCGGAACATGCTCGCTCTGAGTTGATGGCGGCTACATACGATTTCTGCTTGTCCCGCGTATCCTCGAACTGGCGTTTGTAATCCTCTTCGGGTCCGGCGTGGCCGTGGAAACAGAACGGCGAATGTCGAGCACCAGGAAAAGAGGTTGACTTGCCGGTGCGGCGCCACTCCAAGTCAACGAGCTTCAACTCGGGGTCGTGATCCACTTTCCCGGAGAGGAACCCACAGTTAGCGCATCGGACCTTGGGCGATTCCATCCGCGCATTCCCCTCTGGTTGCCGAACATAAAGCTCACCTGCACCGCCATCATCGGATCAGCGATGCGTTCCGAATCAGCCGGCGGTGTCAGGTGCAGCGCCGGGTTCGGCGTGCCTTATTGGGCGTCGCGGGCCTCCTGCCGCAGCTCCGCCAGATACACCTCGAAGCTGCCGTACCGCTCCTCGACCTCGTGGGCCTCGTGTTGGTAGAACCCGACACCCCACATGGCACCACCGCGGTCCACGAACCAGTAGTCCCCAGCCCCGTTGGTGCCGACGACGAGGTAGCTCGCTGGCCACGGCTCCTCGTCCTCACCAACGGTCATCCAGGCCGCCCGCTGCCGCGCCGCCAAATTCTCTCGGATGATGGCATCCGCGTCGGTCCACAGCACAGCGCGTTGCGGGAGGGTCGCCTTGATCCGGCGAACTTCGTCAGCGTGGCGGCGGAGGAAGTCGCGGTACTCGCCGGGCAGCGGATGGCCGAGCGCCGACTCGATCCGGGCAACCTCGGCTTCGCCCATCCGAGAGCCCTCCGGGTGCCGAACGAACAGCTCACCTGCACCGCCATCACCGGATGAGCGGTGCGTCACAAGTCAGCGGGCGGTGTCAGGTGCAGCGCCGGGTTCGGCTCGCTCACATCCGCGCCGCGCATCCGCGGATGCCCGCCCACCGGTGCGACCGGGCGGAGCACCACCGAACCACGGCGCCGTGTCCCGACACATCGGGGGCCACCCACCACCGCCACACGCGGCGATGAGCCGCGCCCGCGACCGATCGGTCTCAGCGGAGCACCACCGACCCGCACCACCGTGTCCCCATCCGCACCCGGCCACAACCACCGCAAGCTCGCGGCGACGAGCCGCGCCAGCCCCAACCGGCACCACGCGAAGCCCGACGCGCGCGGTTCACCACCGCGGACCACACGCACACCGCCGCACGCGCGCCCTCATGCACGCGATGGTTGCCGAACATAAAGCTCACCTGCACCGCCATCACCCGATGAGCGGTGCGTCACAAACGAGCGGGCGGTGTCAGGTGCAGCGCCAGGTTCGGCACTACAGCGTCTCGATCCAGTTGGCGCGGCCTGTGGTGGTGCTCACGCACACGGGCCAAGTGCCCGGCGTGTCGAACGCGATGGTGCCGTCGCCCAGGTCGAGCGGTTCGGGCACCAGATGCACCACCCAGGTCTGCCCGCCGTCCCGCGACAGCACGTCGCCGACCCGCTCGACCTTCTGGTACGGACTCGGCGGGTCGTCCGAGGCCAACCTCAGTGCCATCGCAACGGCTTCGTCACGGCCCATCCGCTACGCCCTCTGGTGGCCGAACTTCGGAGCTCAGGCGCGCGCGGCTGGATAAAGCTGCGCTCCCGAGCCGCGACCGCGCGTCGCCTGCAGCGTCTGGTTCGGCGGCGCATCACACTTCGCAGGCTTTGCGAGGATGTGACGCACCCCGCGCCTGAGCTACGAGGTTCGGCCTGGTCGCGCCGAGCCCCGAGTTCGCGGGACCACCACCCCGGGCCGGGTTCCGGGGCGGCGCCGTCGCGCTTGGGAGGGGGGCGACGGGTCCCCACACTGTGCCGCACCGGAACCCGCGGTTGCAGAGAACCGGCGCGACCAGACCGAACGAACAGCTCACCTGCACCGCCATCACCGGATGAGCGGTGCGTCACAAGTCAGCGGGCGGTGTCAGGTGCAGCGCCGGGTTCGGCCTCGCCACCTACACCCGGAAGAGGCGAGCCGCGATGGCCGCAACCGCGCCGACCTGCTCCGTGGGTACGAAGATAGTGAACCGCGTAGTGCGATATCTCCGCCCGCGGAACTCAGCGAAGTATCGCACCCCAATACGGGCCATCTCTTGGTCGAACAGGTAGATGTTGTGCTCTGCGGTCTCGCGGAACACGCCTGCGTACTCGACAGCCCCAACCGGCTGGGGCAACTCAGCGACCGACCCGACCATGTGTTGCGCGCGGCGCTGCCACGCGCCCACCGGCCTCTTCTTGCGGGCTCCGCCGGGGCGGCCGGGCCAACGTCGGGCGCCCTTACCGCGACTTCGTGGCGAACGGCACATCTGAAGTCTGCGCCTCTGTAGCCGAACATACAGCTCACCTGCCCGGCCGGGATCGCAACCAGCCTACACGAAGGCGCGGTGAGCGACACGAAACAAATCACGTGGCCGGGTCAGGTGCAGCGCCGGGTTCGGCCGCGGTCTGCCCGCAAATGGGGCAATACATGCGCCCGCCCCGACCCTCCGAAACGCGCATGTTCACAAGCCATCTGTGGTAACAGCAACCCAAGGCCTTTGCCGCTGTGGTGTGGGCCGAGCCCCCGACATCGGACGTGTCGCGAATCTCGGACAAGGCCTTCCGGAGCCGCACCAACTCGTCCTCCATCCGGCACAGGTGCTCGATCAGGTTCACCGTCCAACGGGACTCGTACTCGCCCGGGACGTGCACGTCGAATGTACGGGGATTGGCCGCGGTCGCCACCTCCACCCACGATGACGTGTCGAAGCAGATGCTCCAACTGCCCTTGGAGTAGTCGGCTTGTTGGCCGCCCTCCGTCCAACCTCGGGCTTTCAGTTCATCGGCGAACATCGGCTACTAGCGCCCACCTGAGGCGCTCTCCGCGGGGTGGCCGAACAAATAGCTCACCTGCACCGCCATCACCGGATAAGCGGTGCGTCCCAAGTCAGACGGCGGTGTCAGGTGCAGCGCCGGGTTCGGCGTCTGTGAGCCACCGCACTGCGAAGTGGTCGTAGTGCAGGGCCGCGAACCGCTCGCGGAGTTGGGCCGCGAGCCACCAGAACTTGGCCCGGCGGTCGGCGGTCAGACCCGGGTCGGACCACACAGATAGCCGGCGGGAGCACCCGGCGACCACCTCCGGCGGGGCCGGTAGGTCAGGGCCGGCGGCCAGTTCTGCGCTGTCGGCCAACACCTCCGCTCCCTCCTCCAACCACGCCACCACGGCCCAGGAGGTGAACCGCACCCGGAAACCGGTTGGGCTACGGGCTTCGGGTGCTAACTCGGCCTGGACCGACCGCCGACCGCACTGTCGGCCATCGAAGTACGCGACAGCCGCAGCCAGAGAGAAGTCACTCGACGCCGGCAAGTGCGCCAACATCTTCAGACGACCGTTGCTCATCCGCGGCCCTCTGGTGCCGAACAAATAGCTCACCGGCCGCGCACGCCGCGACACGGTCTACCGAGTGCGTAGTTTACAGCGGTCCGGTGCAGCGCCGGGTTCGGCGGGCCTTTACTCGGCAGGCGGCTCCCGCCCGGCCGCGACCTCGTCGATAGTGGCGTTGACCCGCCACGCTGCGTCCAAGTCGCAAGCTCGGAGCTGCGGCGGCACATGCCCCCGGCCGCGGATCCGGGCGACGAGCGCGTCGGGCAACCGCAGCCCGTGCCGCTCGACGTAGTGCGCCAGCGTGTGCGGCCAGAGCCACTCCCCATCCCACCGCCAGGTCGCATTGTCGGTCAGCGACTCGCCGCACAGCGAACATGGGCAGTAGCTCGGCTGCGTGGACCAGCACACCGGCGTCTGCCGCAGGTACTCCAGCAGTTCCGCTCGGTCCGCCACCTGCCAGGACGCATCGAGGAGACGACCGAGGGACGGGAACACATCGTCCTGCGTGGACTCCCAGCAGAAGAAGCCGAACCATCGGTGGGGCCAGTCCCGCCACAGGTCTGCCACCGCCTAAGCCCTCTCTTGCCGAACAATAAGCTCACCGGCCGCGCACGCCGCGACACGGTCACCGAAGTACGCACTTTACAGCGGTCCGGTGCAGCGCCCGGTTCGGCTTCTGCGCTGGCATTTGCGGTTCCGCGGAGCCCGCGCCCGCGTCGCACATCCGCGGAGCCACCACCGATCCGCACCACCGTGCCGCGGCACACCGGGGGCCACCCAACACCGCACCTCGCGGCGGTGAGCCGCGCCAACCCCGACCGGCACCACGCGGAGCACCACCGACTCGCACCACCGTGTCCCAAGGCACTGCCAGCCACGCCCACCCGCACCTCGCGGCGGTGAGCCGCGCCCGCACCCACGGGCACCATGCGAAGCCCGACACCCGGGGTTCACTTACGCGGACCACGCGCCCACCACCACCGCACGCGCGATCCAGCAGCGTCGGGTGCCGAACCAGGAGCTGAGCTGCAAGCCGCCCCTCTCAGGACGGTCTCCCCTTGCTCCCGCAGCGGCTTGTCAGCTCCAGCGGGGGGTTCGGCCGACGGCCGCCTCCTTCCGCCAGAGGATGAGTGAGCGTTGCAGCTCAGCTCCGGGTTCGGCCGCCGCCGGATGAGCTCAGCCCACCGGGGACATCGCACGGCGGGAGATCACCATGCGACCTCAGGCCGCTCGGATCGGCGGGCCCTCGCCGGTCGCCTTCACCGAGGTGGAGGTGGCGACAACCTTACGACCGCCCGCCGATCCGCGGCGCGTGCAACCACCTCACGGCGGCGGCCGAACATAAAGCTCACCTGCACCGCCCTCACCGGATGAGCGGTGCGTCCCGAATCAGCCGGCGGTGTCAGGTGCAGCGCCGGGTTCGGCGTTTGGGGATAACCCGGCGGCCAGGAACGCGGGGAACGAAGGGGCCATCTCGTGGATGCCGCCAAAGTCGTGATCCTCGACCAGCACTCGCCCGGACGAGAGCTCGATGCCGAACGGGTTGCCGCCGCCATCCCAACCGATGATGAACACTCCTCGCATGTGCCAGAACTCGTTGTCCGCTCGGAACTGGCGGTGCGAATCGGCCAACTCGGGCAGCCCGTCGATCCACTCGCCGTCACCGCCCACGCGCCCGCCGCACACCGTCAGGTACTCGCGGAACGCTGGCGGGATCGTCCCGAACTCGACCTCGAACGCCCGCAGGTCGCCCTCGGCGGCCGGCGGGTGGCGTTCCTCCTCAGGGCAGGCGTGCCACGCCGCGACAAGGAGTTGCCGCAGTCGCTCGTTCACATGCAAGCCCTCTGTGGCCGAACATAAAGCTCACCTGCACCGCCATCATCGGACAAGCGATCGTTCCAGATCAGCGGGCGGTGTCAGGTGCAGCGCCGGGTTCGGCGTCTTCGCTATCCGTCCAAGGAAAGCTGCCGATGAACATGGGGTCGGCAGCAATGGGGACGTACACCCGCGATGGATCGTATGCGTAGTTGTACTGTGCAACGGCCCAGAATGCGGTGCGGATTCCCCTCGCTTCGGCGGCGCGAATTGCCGCGGCGAGAAATGATCGCGAGTAGGATAGTTGCCGTAGTACCTCCACGGCCGGCGCCTCCTCGAACTCTCCAACCGCAACAACGTCTTGGAAGTCCCGATCGTAGGCTTGCACCCCACATAAGTCGCGGAGAATGTCATCCTCGCTGTCGCGCCGTGGTCGGGTCAAGCCGATCCAAACGGAGACCACGCCATCTTTGTCGAAGTAGTCGCTCCGCTCCACACACGTCACTCCGCTCGCCGAACGAACAGCTCACCTGCACCGCCATCACCGGATGAGCGGTGCGTCCCGAATCAGCGGGCGGTGTCAGGTGCAGCGCCGGGTTCGGCGCCTGCGGCTAGAAAGGCAGGTCATCCGGTCCAGGCGGGGGCGTGACCTCGGCCGCCGGCTCGGACGGCCCCGGCCCGAGTACCCGCACCGTCACCTCGTCTCCGGGGGCGAGCGGTGCGTGGGTCCACCGCATCTCCCCAGCCGCGTCGTCATGGGCGAACACGGCCAGCACCAGCGACTCGCCCCCGTTGTCACCATCGTAGTCAGTGACCGGACGCAGCAGGCGCAATGGGGCGAGCCGGCAGTACTGCACTTGGGCGTTCAGGCAGCCGTCGCCGGCCTGCCCGGCGAGGCACACCCGCCGACCGTTGACCAGCACCTCGAACCGCACCACCGCCTCCGCCACACCGGTGCCCTCTGCGTGCCGAACGAACAGCTCACCTGCACCGCCAGGATGAAGTGAGCATCACAACTGCGGCCGATGGCGGTGTCAGGTGCAGCGCCGGGTTCGGCTTCTGCGCTGGCATGTGCGGTTCCGCGGAGCCCGCGCTTGCACCGCGCATCCGCGGAGCCACCACCGACCCGCACCACCATGCCGCGGCACACCGGGGGCCACCCACCACGGCACCGCGCGGCGATGAGCCGCGCCGCCCACCGACCGGTATCGGCGGAGCACCACCGATTCGACGCGCCGTGTCCCCACGCGCCTCCGCCCACGCCCAACCGCACCTCGCGGCGATGAGCCGCGCCAGACACGACCGGCACCACGCGGAGCACCACACGCGAGGTTCACCCATGCGGACCACACGCTCAGCGCCGCCGCACGCGCGCTCCAGAACGCGAGGGTGGCCGAACAAATAGCTCACCTGCACCGCCATCATCGGATGAGCGGCGGGGTCCGAATCACATGGCGGTGTCAGGTGCAGCGCCGGGTTCGGCTTCTTGCGGCGCCTCTGCCAGACCGCGCATCTGGTATCGACGAGGCCCCTCGACGGTGACCGCGGCCCCGCCTTCGCAGATGACATGCGTGCCGTAGGCCGACTCGACAACCGTCAGCGACGGCACCGCGTCCAACCCGACAGCGGTAACGACGCACTCCTCGCCGGGTCGAAGGGCGACGCTGAAGTCGCTTGGGACGACCTCCACTAACCGGTCGGCCCCGCTGTCAGCGTCGTTGCACACACACAGGCGAACGACGAGGCTCATCCGATGCGTCCCTCTGGTGCCGAACAATGAGCTCACCTGCACCGCCACCTCCAAGGGAGCGGTGCGTCCCACGTCAGATGGCGGTGTCAGGTGCAGCGCCGGGTTCGGCGCCTGGGCTACTTCCCTGGGGCAACGATGTCGAGTACCCGCTGGACCGGAACCCCGAGTTGCCGCGCCCGGCTGAGGGCGAACGGCACGACGTAGTACGCGGAATCGGAGTCGAACGGGTCCACGGCCGCCGTCTCGTTGTACAGGGTCTTGAGGCAGATCTCCTCGAAGGCGTACTGCCCCTGCCGCAACCGGTCCGAGGTGCCGAGCCAGCGGCGTCGCACCTCGTCGAATAGGCGGTGGGCGGCCGGCCACTGCTTGGGGTCGGCCGCGAGCGCCACCACCCGTGCGGCGGACTCGGGATCGGGAGCGTGCGGCGCGAACAGCCGCAGGAACGCCACGATGTCTTCCGCCATCCCCACCCCGAAGCCCTCCTTAGCCGAACGAACAGCTCACCTGCACCGCCATCACCGGATGAGCGGTGCGTCCAAGTCAGCGGGCGGTGTCAGGTGCAGCGCCGGGTTCGGCGGCTTCGCGCTGGGAGTCTGGACTGAACCGACTGCCTCCCGCCCACCACTCACGGAACTGAGGCGGTACAACGTTGGGCGGTTGACCGGAGGCGGCTCCCGGGCACGGTGCTTGGTTCTGAACCACGATGATACCCACGGCGCGAAAGGAGAGGAACTCCGTCGTGGCCCAGTTCCGGGATGACCGAAAGATGCCCGCCTGTCTGGTGACCCAGACTTGAACGCTCGGACCGCCCAACCCGTTCCACCGCAACCCACGCCCGACCGCGGGCGGTTCGTCAAACACTTGACACTCGTTGGGCTCCAGGCCCAGTGCCACCAGCACTTCGCCGACCGTTCGCCCGACGAGCAAACCACAGTCTCGGGTCAGGAGGTGTTTCGACATTCGCCGCGCGCCCCTCTGGTTGCCGAACAAACAGCTCACCTGCACCGCCATCACCGGATGAGCGGAGCGTGCCGAATCAGCCGGCGGTGTCAGGTGCAGCGCCGGGTTCGGCTCGCTACTTACACGGTGAAGATTACAGCCCGGTCGTGCGCGGCCGCTTTGTTGAAGAACTCCCGCAGTGGCACGAACCAGCCCCAAGTGTACTCGAAGTCCTCGTCGCCGAGGGCGCCGTCGTACTGGTCTGGCTCGATGGCATCGTACCGCCGCCGCAGCTCCGCTTTGTCGATGCCTGCGATGGCAGCCGCAACCTGCTTGACCTCGTTGGCGTCGGCGTGGCAGACGGTGAATCGGTCCTCGTCCACGAGGAGATTGTCGTGGGCGAAGACGCACATGTGTAGCGGGCTGTCGCCGTACTCCAGTTTGCCGCCGGTGAGGCAGCGGTGGATGGCGTCCCACGCCTTATCCGTTTCCTGAAGCCACTCCCGATCCCACCGGGCCTCGATCTCCTCCACGAAGGCGATGATCGCGTCGTCGGTCATGTATGGCGTGTCCATCAGCCGGGACGACTCCTCAGCCGTCAACGCGAGGTGGACACCACGCACGCCCATCCGCGAACCTCCGGTGCCGAACAAACAGCTCACCTGCACCGCCATCATCGGATGAGCGATGCGTCCCGAATCAGCCGGCGGTGTCAGGTGCAGCGCCGGGTTCGGCCTGCCTTGCGCCCTCCAGCAGTGACAGCGCCTTGCGGTTGTTGTACGCCCGCGCGGACTCGAACGCCCGCTCGGTCGGGATCGCGCCGGCTGCCAGCAGCAGGGCGGTCAGCTCGGTGGACTCGTGCCCGGCCTCGTGGTTTGCTTGCCACGCAGCGTCGCTCTCGATGTCGATGGCGTGAACCAGTGGGGTCCAACCCGCGCCCACGTCACAGTTGATATCGGCCCCGGCTGCGATCAGCCGGCGTGCGATCTCCGTTCGTTGGTGCTCGATGGCTTGGAACAGCAGAGGCCAGTGCGGTTCGTCGGCCGCGTTGACATCGGCACCCGCCGCAATAATCGCTGCGACTGTCGCGAGGTCATCGGCCCAGATGGCTTCCGACAGCCGTTGAGCCTTCGCCACGGTGCGCCCTTCTGTGGCCGAACAAATAGCTCACCTGCACCGCCATCATCGGATGAGCGGCGGGGTCCGAATCACATGGCGGTGTCAGGTGCAGCGCCGGGTTCGGCTTCTTGCGGCGCCTCTGCCAGACCGCGCATCTGGTATCGACGAGGCCCCTCGACGGTGACCGCGGCCCCGCCTTCGCAGATGACATGCGTGCCGTAGGCCGACTCGACAACCGTCAGCGACGGCACCGCGTCCAACCCGACAGCGGTAACGACGCACTCCTCGCCGGGTCGAAGGGCGACGCTGAAGTCGCTTGGGACGACCTCCACTAACCGGTCGGCCCCGCTGTCAGCGTCGTTGCACACACACAGGCGAACGACGAGGCTCATCCGATGCGTCCCTCTGGTGCCGAACGCACAAGCTCAGCAGCCGGGGCCGCCGCGGTGAGCTATGAACTCCCAGAAACCAATGTGGCGGCCCCGGTCTGCTGCAGCGCCTGGTTCGGCGTCTGCGGCTCACGGCACCACCGCGAACCGGAACCGGACGCCGGCCCGCTCCGCGTCGGCCAGCTCGCCGGCCAACCCCTCCAGCTCCGACGCCACCTCGGGCGGACCGGACACGGCGTCCGGGTGGGCGGCCAGGTGGGCCGCCAGCGCCCGGACCGCGGCCAGCCCGGCGGCCGCCGGGAACCACCGGACCGGCGGCAGGTCGGCCGGCGGCTCGTCCCCCTCGCCTAGGTAGCCGGCGGCGTCCGCCGGGTCGTAGCTCTCGAACGCCCCGAGCGGGGTCAGGCCGGCGGCGGCCGCCAGCCGGTCGAGCCGCCGCTGCCGGCGGAGCAGCGCCGGGTGGTCGCCGCCGAGGGTGCCGTGCGGGGGCACGTCGGCCTCGAACACGGCGCAGAAGCTCGCACCCATCGGACGCCTCTCCGCCGCCGAACATAAAGCTCACCTGCACCGCCATCATACCGTCAGCAACGCGTCACAAATCAGCGGGCGGTGTCAGGTGCAGCGCCGGGTTCGGCATCTGCGCAGCCCCCAGCTACCCGCCGTTGACCTCGGCCGCCACGACCCGACCATCCGGGCCGAAGTGAACGTACAGGAAGGCGTCGTCGAAGCCGTATGGGCCGAGGCCGCTCCAGCATCCCAGCCAGTACACCCACGTCTCCGGGTGGTCCAGTCGAACGCCGTACCCGTCCACCGGCCCCCGCGGGTCACGCGACGGTGGCTCGCCCTCGCCCAGCAGTTCCCGCACACGCTCTTTGGGCGTCCCAGCGGGCAGGTGGCGGATGGCGTCACGGGCCATCGGCCCCCGCCCCCGCTCGTCGGCGGCCGCCCACGCCGCCGGGCTGAATGGGCGGTCGTCGAACGGGTCGAGATACCGGTCGAGCGCGACGAACCCGGCCACGCACCCGCGGGCCAACAGCAACGCGGCCAGGGCGAGCAAGCCGACGACACACTTCCACCGCCGCATCTCGCACTGCCTCTGTTGCCGAACAATGAGCTCACCTGCACCGCCCGTCTCGATGAGCAGTGCGTTCCGAATCAGCCGGCGGTGTCAGGTGCAGCGCCGGGTTCGGCGTCTTGGCCAACTGCAACCGTGAACGCCGCGTGCATCTCCTCGGCCAAGTTCACCAGCGGACGCCATTGCTCCGGCCAGTCGGACCACCATTGGAACCGCCATCCGGAGTACAAGTCCCCGTTCACCGCTAACTCGTACAACGTGCCGTCGGCCCCGCCGTACCCGCTCAAGTCCGGGCAAAGCGGGAGGGTGAGGGCGGTGACACGCTCGAAGTACGCGGCGACTGCGGTCGACGGCAGCGGCACCACGTCGTGCCCGGTCACCAACAGCGCCGGCTCCGACGAGACGACCCGCGGCCGGATCAGTTGCCACTCCTGGCCGCGCTGGGCACCCCACACCTGCCGCACGTCCTACACTGACGGCATCTCGAACGACGGGGAGACAATGAGCTGCAGCCGCCGCATACCGATGCCGCGTGCGTGCGGGTCGCTGTACGCTGGTCGCGGCTGGGTGCGAACCCGCGCCCAGTCGGCCTCGTCGGCCTGCCGCAGCATTAGCTCTCGCGCCCGGCGATTCCCCACCCGTCGTGCCCTCTGGTTGCCGAACGAACAGCTCACCTGCACCGCCATCACCGGATGAGCGGTGCGTCCCGAATCAGCGGGCGGTGTCAGGTGCAGCGCCGGGTTCGGCGCCTGCGGCTAGAAAGGCAGGTCATCCGGTCCAGGCGGGGGCGTGACCTCGGCCGCCGGCTCGGACGGCCCCGGCCCGAGTACCCGCACCGTCACCTCGTCTCCGGGGGCGAGCGGTGCGTGGGTCCACCGCATCTCCCCAGCCGCGTCGTCATGGGCGAACACGGCCAGCACCAGCGACTCGCCCCCGTTGTCACCATCGTAGTCAGTGACCGGACGCAGCAGGCGCAATGGGGCGAGCCGGCAGTACTGCACTTGGGCGTTCAGGCAGCCGTCGCCGGCCTGCCCGGCGAGGCACACCCGCCGACCGTTGACCAGCACCTCGAACCGCACCACCGCCTCCGCCACACCGGTGCCCTCTGCGTGCCGAACAACAAGCTCACCTGCACCGCCAGGATACAGTGAGCGACACAACTATGGCCGATGGCGGTGTCAGGTGCAGCGCCGGGTTCGGCTCACTGACCTCCGCGGTTCCGGGCGACACGCGCCGCACCGCGGCTCCGCGGAGCCCGTGCCACCGGTGCGGCCGGGCGGAGCACCCCCAACCCGATGCGCCGTGTCGCGACACATCGGAGGCCACCCACCACCGCCACCCGCGGCGATGAGCCGCGCCCGCCACCTACGGGCGCCACGCGGAGCACCACCGACACGAACCGCCGTGTCCCCACCCGCGCCCGGCCACGCCCAACCACACCTCGCGGCGGCGAGCCGCGCCAGACCCGATCGGCACCACGCGGAGCGCCACCGAACCGACACGCCGTGTCCGCACCCGCCACCGGCCGCGCCCACCGCACCTCGCGGCGACGAGCCGCGCCACACACCCACGGGCACCACGCGGAGCCCGACCCTCGGGATTCACCTTTGCGGACCATACGTTCAGCGCCGCCGCACGCGCGATCGAGCGCCTTGGGGTTGCCGAACGAACAGCTCACCTGCACCGCCATCACACGATGAGCGGTGCGTCACAATACAGCGGGCGGTGTCAGGTGCAGCGCCGGGTTCGGCTCGCTGCCGTCCGCGGTTCCGGGCGACACGCCGAGCGCCGCGCATCTGCGGATGCCCGCGGCACCGGTGCGACCGGGCGGAGTGCTACCGACTCGATGCGCCGTGTCCCGGCCCATCGAGGGCCACGCCCACCGCTACACGCGGCGACGAGCCGCGCCCCTACCCACGGGCACCACGCGGAGCGCCACCGACCCGAACCGCCGTGTCCCCACACACCGCCGGCCACGCCCAACCGCACCTCGCGGCGACGAGCCGCGCCAGCACCGACCGGCACCACGCGAAGCCCGACACGCGAGACTCACCACCGCGGACCACACGCTCAGCGCCGCCGCACGCGCCCTCATGCCCTCGGGGTTGCCGAACGAACAGCTCACCTGCACCGCCCCCTCCCAGGGAGCGGTGCCATCCAGACTACATGGCGGTGTCAGGTGCAGCGCCGGGTTCGGCTTGCTCACATCCGCGCCGCGCATCCGCGGAAGCCCGCCTACCGGTGCGGCCGAGCGGAGCGGCACCGATCCGACGCGCCGTGCCGCGGCACGCCGGAGGCCACCCACCACCGCCACCCGCGGCGATGAGCCGCGCCCGACACCCACGGGCACCACGCGGAGCCACCACCGACCCGCACCGCCGTGTCCCCACGCGCTCCCGGCCGCGCCCAACCGCACCTCGCGGCGGCGAGCCGCGCCCGCCACCCACGGGCACCACGCGGAGCACTACACCCGGGGTTCACCAACGCGGACCACACGCCCACCGCCGCACGCGCGATCGTGCCCGCGATGGTTGCCGAACGAACAGCTCACCTGCACCGCCATCATACCGTCAGCGATGCGTCCCAGACTAGCGGGCGGTGTCAGGTGCAGCGCCGGGTTCGGCTCGCTTACCACCGCGGTTCGGGGCGACACGCCGAGCGCCGCGCCTCCGCGGAGCCCGTGCCACCGATGCGGGCGGGCGGAGCACCACCGACCCCGCGCGCCGTGTCGCGGCACGCCGGAGACCACCCACCACCGCAACTCGCGGCGGTGAGCCGCGCCCGCCACCCACGGGCCACACGCGGAGCACCACCGAGCCGACCCGTCGTGTCCCCACCCGCATCCGGCCACGCCCAACCGCACCTCGCGGCGACGAGCCGCGCCCGCCCCGATTGGCACCACGCGAAGCCCGACACGCGGGGTTCACCCACGCGGACCACACGCTCACCGCCGCCGCACGCGCGATCAAGCGACCTCTGGGTGCCGAACAACAAGCTCACCTGCACCGCCACCATCGGATGAGCGATGCGTCACAAACTAGCGGGCGGTGTCAGGTGCAGCGCCGGGTTCGGCTCGCTGCCGTCCGCGGTTCGGGGTCGCACGTCCGCGCCGCGCATCCGCGGAAGCCCGTGCCACCGATGCGGGCGAGCGGAGCGCCACCGACCCGATGCACCGTGTCCCGGCCCACCGGAGGCCACGCCCAATCGCACCTCGCGGCGACGAGCCGCGCCGGCCGCCCACGGGCACCACGCGGAGCACCACCGACACGAAACGCCGTGTCCCATGACACCGCCGGCCACGCCCAACCGCACCTCGCGGCGATGAGCCGCGCCACACGCCCACGGGCACCACGCGGAGCCCGACACGCGCCGTTCACCCACGCGGACCACACGCACGGCACCGCCGCACGCGCGATCGAGCAACTCGGGTGCCGAACATAAAGCTCACCTGCACCGCCATCATCGGATCAGCGATGCGTTCCGAATCAGCCGGCGGTGTCAGGTGCAGCGCCGGGTTCGGCGTGCCTTATTGGGCGTCGCGGGCCTCCTGCCGCAGCTCCGCCAGATACACCTCGAAGCTGCCGTACCGCTCCTCGACCTCGTGGGCCTCGTGTTGGTAGAACCCGACACCCCACATGGCACCACCGCGGTCCACGAACCAGTAGTCCCCAGCCCCGTTGGTGCCGACGACGAGGTAGCTCGCTGGCCACGGCTCCTCGTCCTCACCAACGGTCATCCAGGCCGCCCGCTGCCGCGCCGCCAAATTCTCTCGGATGATGGCATCCGCGTCGGTCCACAGCACAGCGCGTTGCGGGAGGGTCGCCTTGATCCGGCGAACTTCGTCAGCGTGGCGGCGGAGGAAGTCGCGGTACTCGCCGGGCAGCGGATGGCCGAGCGCCGACTCGATCCGGGCAACCTCGGCTTCGCCCATCCGAGAGCCCTCCGGGTGCCGAACGAACAGCTCACCTGCACCGCCATCATCGGATGAGCGGTGCGTCCCGAATCAGCGGGCGGTGTCAGGTGCAGCGCCGGGTTCGGCTCGCTCACGTCCGCGGTTCCGGGCCACACGCGGAGCGCCGCGCATCCGCGGAGCCCGCGGCCCCGATGCGGCCGAGCGGAGCACCACCGACACGCACCGCCGTGTCGCGGCTCATCGGAGGCCGCCCACCACGGCACCTCGCGGCGACGAGCCGCGCCGGCCACCCACGGGCACCACGCGGAGCACCACCGAGCCGACCCGCCGTGTCCCTATCCGCACCCGGCCACGCTCACCGCAAGCTCGCGGCGACGAGCCGCGACAGACACGACCGGCACCCCGCGGAGCCCGGCGCGCGGGCGTCACCCACGCGGACCACACCGTCAGCGCCGCCGCACCCGCGATCGAGCGCCTCTGTGTGCCGAACAAAGAGCTCACCTGCACCGCCCTCACCGGATGAGCGGTGCGTCCCAAGTCAGCGGGCGGTGTCAGGTGCAGCGCCGGGTTCGGCGGGTACGATCTCGGCCGCGCGGAGCACCCGGATCGCGACGACGGTGGCGTAGTACAGGGCCGAGTCGCTGATCCGCTCGACGTACCCGCACGGCTCGCAGACGATCACGAAGCTGTCAGGACGCGAGTACTGGTGACCGCGCTGCGCCGCCCGGTGAGCCATGTCCATTAGCGTCTTGACCGCTCCGCACTCGTCGCATCGGCCCAGACGCTCGACTTCCGGGGACACCCGTGTAGGAGGCTCGTCCATCCTGTCACGCCTCTGTGTGCCGAACGAACAGCTCACCTGCACCGCCATCACCGGATGAGCGGTGCGTCCCAAACCCGATGGCGGTGTCAGGTGCAGCGCCGGGTTCGGCTTCTATCGAGCTGCTGGGAAGTCCGAAAACGAAGCCGTCACGAACACCAGCGCGCCGTCCGCGGTTGAGCGGAAGCCCAGCAGCATCGTACCCGTTGGCGTGTCAATTACGCCCAGGTGGTACACCAGTTCCTCGGAAAGCAGGTGATAACCACTGGCCCCATTCCGGACGACCGACACACGGTACCCACCGACCAGAGCCGGCTGATGTCGGAGGAGCCAATCGACTGTTCCCGCGTCCCCGCGGAGCAGCGGCTCGACGGCCAGCGCGGTGCGATCGGACGCGACAACCGCAGCGGCCACGCGCTCTGTTGCCGCGATGGCTTCAGGTGGGGCGGCGGAGCGCTGACGAACCGCCACGACGGCCACGACCGAGAGGGTGGTGGCAACCGCCAGGACCGCGACGCGGGATCGCATTCTTGCGCCCTCTGGGTTGCCGAACATAAAGCTCACCTGCACCGCCATCACCGGATGAGCGGTGCGTCCCAGAACAGATGGCGGTGTCAGGTGCAGCGCCGGGTTCGGCTTCTGCGCTGGGATGTGCGGTTCCGCGGAGCCCGCGCCCGCGTCGCGGTTCCGCGGAGCCACCACCGACCTGCACCACCGTGCCGCGGCACACCGGGGGCCACCCACCACCGCACCTCGCGGCGGTGAGCCGCGCCAGACACCCACGGGCCACACGCGGAGCACCACCGACCCGCACCACCGTGTCCCACGGCACCACCAGCCACGCCCACCCGCACCTCGCGGCGGCGAGCCGCGCCCGTCCCGATCGGCACCACGCGGAGCACGGCACGCGGGGTTCACCCATGCGGACCACACGCCCACCACCGCCGCACGCGCGATCGAGCGCCCTCGGGTGGCCGAACATAAAGCTCACCTGCACCGCCATCACCCGATGAGCGATGCGTCACAACTCCGCGGGCGGTGTCAGGTGCAGCGCCGGGTTCGGCTTCTGCGACCCCCGCGCCGTGCATTTGCGGGGCGGGGCCAGCCGGCCTACAAGGATGGACGCGGCGGGTCGGGCCAGTTGGCCTCAGACTCGCACTCACGCTGGTACTCCCGCCACGACCGCAACCCTTGGGCCCGCCGCTTGGCGTTGCCCTTGCGCCGCCGCCGCTCCTCGCACCGCTTGGTGAACTCGTCGTGCCAGCGGTACTCGTACATCACGTTCGCCGACCGGACGTACTTGCGGAACCTCCGCAGGGCCGACGTGAGCGACTCGCCCTCGCAGACCTCCACTCGGACACCCATCGCTATGCGGCTTGTACGGCTGCCGCGACGCCGGTTGAAAGAGCTTTCTGGGGCCGAACGAACAGCTCACCTGCACCGCCACAATGCAGGCCGCAATGCGTCCCAGATCCGATGGCGGTGTCAGGTGCAGCGCCGGGTTCGGCCTCTGAGCCTACGCGGTCGGGAACCACGGCACCCCAGCGACTCGTGACCGCCGGCCCTTGCCCCCGGTCGCGACCAGCTCGAGCCGGAAGTGTGGCGTCTCCTGGTGAAACACGACCTCGCTCTCGGCCAGCCCGGGGTCGTACAGCTGCACCACCCGGCAGTCGTACCACCCCGGCTCGACTGCCACCGCCCATGCCTCAGTTCCCGCCCGGGGAAGCCGCACGTCGCGGAACTGAGCAGCCACCGTCAACTCGTCGTAGCTGGTCAGGTGCAGTTGCCCCGTCGTGGCCCGGACCCGGCCGGCGCACTCCCGGAACCCGCCGCCGGCGCGGTCGCGGATTACCTCGACTCGCCAGTTTCCGGACGCCCCGGTGCCCCAGGCGAGCATCGTACCACGGGCTATCTCGGCGGCGAAGTGCTCCCGAATCGCGTCAAGGGTCCAATCCGGGGCAACGAACGTGCGGTAGGCGGCGAGGTCCACCACGGCGATCAAGTATTCAGCCGGCACCACCGTCCCCATTCCGCGCGCCCTTGGGTTGCCGAACATAAAGCTCACCTGCACCGCCATCACCGGATGAGCGGTGCGTCACAAGTCAGCGGGCGGTGTCAGGTGCAGCGCCGGGTTCGGCTCGCACGCCTCCGCGGTTCCGGGCGACACGCCCCGCGCCGCGCATCCGCGGAAGCCCGCCCACCGTCGCGGCCGAGCGGAGCACCACCGACCCACCCGCCGTGTCCCGGCCCACCGGAGGCCGGCACCAACCGCACCTGGCGGCGACGAGCCGCGCCAACCACCAGCGGGCCACACGCGGAGCACCACCGACCCGCACCACCGTGTCCCCACGCGCCGCCGGCCACGCCCAACCGCCACTCGCGGCGACGAGCCGCGCCACACACCCACGGGCACCACGCGGAGCCCGACGCGCGAGGTTCACCCACGCGGGCCACACGCCCACCACCGCCGCCCGCGCGATCGAGCGCCCTCGGGTGGCCGAACATAAAGCTCACCTGCACCGCCATGATACAGTGAGCGGTGCGTCCCGAATCAGATGGCGGTGTCAGGTGCAGCGCCGGGTTCGGCTCGCTTACCTCGGCGGTTCCGGGCCTCACGCTGAGCGCCGCGCATCCGCTGTGCGCGTGCCACCAATGCGAGCGTGCGGAGCACCACCGATCCGACGTACCGTGCCGCGGCCCACCGGAGGCCGGCACCAACCGCCACCCGCGGCGACGAGCCGCGCCAGCCCTGATCGGCACCACGCGGAGCCCCACCGACTCGCGCCACCGTGTCCCCACTCACTGCCCGCCACGCCCAACCGCACCTCGCGGCGATGAGCCGCGCCGGCCACTCGCGGGCACCACGCGGAGCCCGACACGCACTGTTCACCTTTGCGGACCATACGTTCAGCGCCGCCGCACGCGCGATCGAGCGCCTTGGGGTTGCCGAACGAACAGCTCACCTGCACCGCCATCACACGATGAGCGGTGCGTCACAATACAGCGGGCGGTGTCAGGTGCAGCGCCGGGTTCGGCTCGCTGCCGTCCGCGGTTCCGGGCGACACGCCGAGCGCCGCGCATCTGCGGATGCCCGCGGCACCGGTGCGACCGGGCGGAGTGCTACCGACTCGATGCGCCGTGTCCCGGCCCATCGAGGGCCACGCCCACCGCTACACGCGGCGACGAGCCGCGCCCCTACCCACGGGCACCACGCGGAGCGCCACCGACCCGAACCGCCGTGTCCCCACACACCGCCGGCCACGCCCAACCGCACCTCGCGGCGACGAGCCGCGCCAGCACCGACCGGCACCACGCGAAGCCCGACACGCGAGACTCACCACCGCGGACCACACGCTCAGCGCCGCCGCACGCGCCCTCATGCCCTCGGGGTTGCCGAACAACAAGCTCACCTGCACCGCCATGCCTCAGTTACCTTCGGGCTACGGACCAGATGGCGGTGTCAGGTGCAGCGCCGGGTTCGGCTCTTGGAGAAAATGATGGGCACCGTATTAGGAACCGCCAGTGTGACCATCACGGGCGCGGCTGCTGAGTTGCTGTTACGGCACTACGCCGTTTCCGGGGCTCCAATTAAAGTCCGCGTAGGACATCCTCAATTGGGGCAACCTGAGTCTGATAGCCCAGGCGGTACGGGTCAAACGCAACAGTCTGGGCGATCTTGCGGACCTGCTGGAGCATGACCGCAAACGCGCCCGCGGTTGGTAGCTCGAAGACCTCGCTGACGGCCGCGTACTCGTCTCGGAACTGCTCTGCGGCCGCGCGGTCTGTGAAAACAGCTACGCCTGATGGCTTGTTCGGATCGCTGAGCGTCACAATGTCGTGGAAGGTTACATTCGGAACCGATAGGCTCACATCGGTGGTGGCTTCGCGTGCCACAAAGAACAGCGGATATTCCCACTCAAAAGCCATCCGCGTTCTCCTTTGCTGCAGTGCCGAACATAAAGCTCACCTGCACTGCCAGGATCGAGTGAGCAACACAACGCAGATCAGATGGCGGTGTCAGGTGCAGCGCCGGGTTCGGCGCCTCGAGTGTTCCTGACGACACGCCCGGCCGCGAAGCCACTCGCCCATGCCACGCGGGTTGCGATCAGTGGTGGCATGACGGCCGACACGGCCAGCACCATCAGCGCACCCAACGGCTGCTCGGACGCGATCGACCCGGCTACCTGCATCCCGCCGAGCGTGATGAGCGCACCCATCACCACATGCAGGATCGTGAGCGCGGCTTTCTGGGACACGCGCAACCTCCGCTGCCGAACAAATAGCTCACCTGCACCGCCAGGATCGAATGAGCAATACAACCCAGATCAGATGGCGGTGTCAGGTGCAGCGCCGGGTTCGGCGTGCCTTTACTCGTCGTGGAACCACCGCCGCTCCTCGGCCGCGTACTCGGCGGCCAGACCGAACTCGGCCGGGCTGTGGCAGTGGTCCCCGAATAGATCGCACATGGCGATTCGCCACGCCCCGGCGTGGGTCATCAGGCCCCGCTCGGCCATCGGCTCGTAGTGGAACCGGGCGACCGCCCGCCGCATCGCCTCGCCCGACTCGACGCCGCCGACCCGGGCCAGCACCCAAGCGTACAGCCGCTGCTCGGCCTCGAGATACGGGACGTACTCCTCGTCCGGCCACCAGTCGTCTGGTTGGGCTTCCGCCATCCGCGCGCCCTCGGGTTGCCGAACAATAAGCTCACCTGCACCGCCATGATACAGTGAGCGACTCGTCCCGAATCAGGCGGCGGTGTCAGGTGCAGCGCCGGGTTCGGCCTCCGGGGTGGTGCCGATCAGGACCGTGAGCACCTGCCCGGCGACCCGCCTGAGCGCGGCCAGACCCTCGGCGTGCTGCTTCGGTGTCGGGGCAGGCCCCACCCCCCAGGGAAGCACGGACCAGCTTGGGACGGCGATCTCCTCCGCGTACCGCCGAGCGGCGACCGCCGCTGCGGCCGGGAGCCGGCCGACAGCCTCCTCGACCAGGTGGAACGCGCGGACGCGGGCCAGTTCGAGGACGACCAAGGTGCCGAGTTCCTCGGCGGATATCAAGCCCCGCTCGTGCTGGCGGAACCGGGCGCCGATGAGCCGCGCCAGTGGGTCGTCTTGCGTCGCCACCGCGAGCCCTCCGGTTGCCGAACAAACAGCTCACCTGCACCGCCATCACCGGATGAGCGATGCGTCCCGAATCAGACGGCGGTGTCAGGTGCAGCGCCGGGTTCGGCTTGCTCGGCAACCCGCGCCCTGCATTCGGCGAGCGCCCGGAGCGTGGACTCCCTGGCGAACTCGTTGAAGGACTCCACGCCCAGCCCCCAGTTCTCCAGCGCGACCAAGTTGTCAGGGCGGGTCAGTCGCTCCCAGACAGCGTGGACCGCCGGGTTCTGCGACTCCCACGGCAGGCACATGAACTCCCGCAACAGCAGGCGGTCGAGGTCGCACCACAAGGGCAAGAGCGGATTCGCCGACCTACCCATCGGTGCGCTCCGGTGGCCGAACAATTAGCTCACCTGCACCGCCATCATCGGATGAGCGGTGCGTCCCAATCAGCCGGCGGTGTCAGGTGCAGCGCCCGGTTCGGCGTGCCTTGCGAACTACCAGAACCGCCACCACGGCTTCTTGTCGGCGGCTGGCTGGAGGGCACCCGAACCGTTGCGGTTGCCCGACGACGCCCGCTCGGACAGGAGCCGCTGCACTTTGGCCATACCAGCCGGGGTCGGTGCCTCCATGAAGAAAGCCGCCGGCCCCATGACCAAGTTCTCGGGCTTGGACCCGGCATGCAGCGCGCTGTTGACCGTATTCACATCAGCCGACATGAGAACGAACGACTGAAACCCTGCTGTTCGGGCGTATTGCGGGAGCAATCGGACCGCTGCCACGTAGTACGGTTGCTCGATCAGTTTGCCAGACTCGATCACCTCTCCGCCCGCATTGAAACACAGATACTCGGTACCGAATTGAACCCCCATGCCGTCGAGGAATCCTCGCCCCCAAGCAGTCTGGGTGAATTTGTACGCGCGGTCGGCAACCGGGTCTGGGATCCCGGTGGCGGCCATCGCAGCGTAGATGTCATCCTCGGTGAACTCGGTTCGCGCGGCGATGATCTCTGCGAGCCGGGTAACCGCTGCTTCTGGTGCCACCAAAACGCCTCCAATTCTGTAGCCGAACAAATAGCTCACCGGCCGCGCACGCCGCGACACGGTCTACCGAGTGCGTAGTTTACAGCGGTCCGGTGCAGCGCCGGGTTCGGCGGGCCTTTACTCGGCAGGCGGCTCCCGCCCGGCCGCGACCTCGTCGATAGTGGCGTTGACCCGCCACGCTGCGTCCAAGTCGCAAGCTCGGAGCTGCGGCGGCACATGCCCCCGGCCGCGGATCCGGGCGACGAGCGCGTCGGGCAACCGCAGCCCGTGCCGCTCGACGTAGTGCGCCAGCGTGTGCGGCCAGAGCCACTCCCCATCCCACCGCCAGGTCGCATTGTCGGTCAGCGACTCGCCGCACAGCGAACATGGGCAGTAGCTCGGCTGCGTGGACCAGCACACCGGCGTCTGCCGCAGGTACTCCAGCAGTTCCGCTCGGTCCGCCACCTGCCAGGACGCATCGAGGAGACGACCGAGGGACGGGAACACATCGTCCTGCGTGGACTCCCAGCAGAAGAAGCCGAACCATCGGTGGGGCCAGTCCCGCCACAGGTCTGCCACCGCCTAAGCCCTCTCTTGCCGAACATAAAGCTCACCTGCACCGCCATCACACGATGAGCGGTGCGCCCCGGATCAGCGGGCGGTGTCAGGTGCAGCGCCGGGTTCGGCTCGCTCACGCCCCGTGCCGCGCATCCGCGGAGCCCGTGCCACCGGTGCGACCGGGCGGAGCACCACCGAACCCGCGCGCCGTGCCCCGACCCATCGCAGGCCACCCACCACCGCACCTCGCGGCGATGAGCCGCGCCCGCCACCCACCGGCACCACGCGGAGCACCACCGACCCGCAATCACCGTGTCCCCGCCCGCACCCGGCCACGCCCAACCGCCACTCGCGGCGACGAGCCGCGCGGGCCACCGGCGGGCACCACGCGGAGCACCACACGACCGTCTGACCCGACGCGGACCACACCGTCAGCGCCGCACGCGCCCTCATGCGGCTTGGGGTGGCCGAACATAAAGCTCACCTGCCCGGCCACGTCACAGGGAGCAACGCCATCCAGACCGCGCGGCCGGGTCAGGTGCAGCGCCGGGTTCGGCGTGCCTTGTCAGTCCCCGAAGCAGATCACTGCCCGGCTCAACTCCTGCGCCCGAGATGCCGCCCGCTCCCAAGCCGAGAGCAGCCGAAGGAACTCGGTCCGCGTGACCCGCCGATGCAGCACCGGGGCGACGGCGGTCTGCACGCTCCACGACTCCGGCTGCCCCTGCACCAGGCGGCGGGCCTCCGACAGCATCCGGGACAGGGCGAGCAGGTCCGGCCCGGCGAATAGGGCGTACCCGTACAGGTCGATGTACTGCCCGGTCTCGCCCGCCAGCCGTTCGAACAGCGGGTGCAGGAACCAGTAGTACCCGTCATCGCCCTCGAACCCGAGCGACGGCTCGGCCGGGTCGGATGGCTTGTGAAGCGCGTCACCGACTCCGATGTCGAGCATCGCCCCTCCGCTGGCCTCCGCCGCCGAACAAATAGCTCACCTGCACCGCCAGGATCGAATGAGCAATACAACCCAGATCAGATGGCGGTGTCAGGTGCAGCGCCGGGTTCGGCGTGCCTTTACTCGTCGTGGAACCACCGCCGCTCCTCGGCCGCGTACTCGGCGGCCAGACCGAACTCGGCCGGGCTGTGGCAGTGGTCCCCGAATAGATCGCACATGGCGATTCGCCACGCCCCGGCGTGGGTCATCAGGCCCCGCTCGGCCATCGGCTCGTAGTGGAACCGGGCGACCGCCCGCCGCATCGCCTCGCCCGACTCGACGCCGCCGACCCGGGCCAGCACCCAAGCGTACAGCCGCTGCTCGGCCTCGAGATACGGGACGTACTCCTCGTCCGGCCACCAGTCGTCTGGTTGGGCTTCCGCCATCCGCGCGCCCTCGGGTTGCCGAACGAACAGCTCACCTGCACCGCCATCACCGGATGAGCGGTGCGTCCCAAACCCGATGGCGGTGTCAGGTGCAGCGCCGGGTTCGGCTTCTATCGAGCTGCTGGGAAGTCCGAAAACGAAGCCGTCACGAACACCAGCGCGCCGTCCGCGGTTGAGCGGAAGCCCAGCAGCATCGTACCCGTTGGCGTGTCAATTACGCCCAGGTGGTACACCAGTTCCTCGGAAAGCAGGTGATAACCACTGGCCCCATTCCGGACGACCGACACACGGTACCCACCGACCAGAGCCGGCTGATGTCGGAGGAGCCAATCGACTGTTCCCGCGTCCCCGCGGAGCAGCGGCTCGACGGCCAGCGCGGTGCGATCGGACGCGACAACCGCAGCGGCCACGCGCTCTGTTGCCGCGATGGCTTCAGGTGGGGCGGCGGAGCGCTGACGAACCGCCACGACGGCCACGACCGAGAGGGTGGTGGCAACCGCCAGGACCGCGACGCGGGATCGCATTCTTGCGCCCTCTGGGTTGCCGAACATAAAGCTCACCTGCACCGCCCGTCTCGATGAGCAGTGCGTTCCGAATCAGCCGGCGGTGTCAGGTGCAGCGCCGGGTTCGGCGTCTTGGCCAACTGCAACCGTGAACGCCGCGTGCATCTCCTCGGCCAAGTTCACCAGCGGACGCCATTGCTCCGGCCAGTCGGACCACCATTGGAACCGCCATCCGGAGTACAAGTCCCCGTTCACCGCTAACTCGTACAACGTGCCGTCGGCCCCGCCGTACCCGCTCAAGTCCGGGCAAAGCGGGAGGGTGAGGGCGGTGACACGCTCGAAGTACGCGGCGACTGCGGTCGACGGCAGCGGCACCACGTCGTGCCCGGTCACCAACAGCGCCGGCTCCGACGAGACGACCCGCGGCCGGATCAGTTGCCACTCCTGGCCGCGCTGGGCACCCCACACCTGCCGCACGTCCCACACTGACGGCATCTCGAACGACGGGGAGACAATGAGCTGCAGCCGCCGCATACCGATGCCGCGTGCGTGCGGGTCGCTGTACGCTGGTCGCGGCTGGGTGCGAACCCGCGCCCAGTCGGCCTCGTCGGCCTGCCGCAGCATTAGCTCTCGCGCCCGGCGATTCCCCACCCGTCGTGCCCTCTGGTTGCCGAACAATGAAGCTCACCTGCACCGCCATCACCCGATGAGCGATGCGTCCCCAATCAGCTGGCGGTGTCAGGTGCAGCGCCGGGTTCGGCGTCTACGGCTTAGCAGTTGATGCCAACTCCGAGCCACCCGGCAATCAGCCACAGAACGGCGGCCAGCGCGGCCAGTACGAGCGACCACGGTCGCGGCCGGACGATGGCGGAAGCAAATGCCGTCGCGCACAGCACCAGTAGGACGGCTCCCCAAAACTGGTTCTCGCGGGAAGAGTCCAACACCAGCGTCAGCGGTCCGAACAGCATCCACGCCTCCGCGAGCCGAGGGGCCTTCCGCCGCCGAACAACAAGCTCACCTGCACCGCCAGGATACAGTGAGCGACACAACTATGGCCGATGGCGGTGTCAGGTGCAGCGCCGGGTTCGGCTCACTGACCTCCGCGGTTCCGGGCGACACGCGCCGCACCGCGGCTCCGCGGAGCCCGTGCCACCGGTGCGGCCGGGCGGAGCACCCCCAACCCGATGCGCCGTGTCGCGACACATCGGAGGCCACCCACCACCGCCACCCGCGGCGATGAGCCGCGCCCGCCACCTACGGGCGCCACGCGGAGCACCACCGACACGAACCGCCGTGTCCCCACCCGCGCCCGGCCACGCCCAACCACACCTCGCGGCGGCGAGCCGCGCCAGACCCGATCGGCACCACGCGGAGCGCCACCGAACCGACACGCCGTGTCCGCACCCGCCACCGGCCGCGCCCACCGCACCTCGCGGCGACGAGCCGCGCCACACACCCACGGGCACCACGCGGAGCCCGACCCTCGGGATTCACCTTCGCGGACCACACGCCCACCGCCGCACGCGCGATCGAGCAACTCGGGTGGCCGAACAAACAGCTCACCTGCACCGCCATGATGCAGGATGCGGTGCGTCGCAGTTCAGCGGGCGGTGTCAGGTGCAGCGCCGGGTTCGGCTTCTGCGCGGGCCGTTGCGGTTCCGCGGAGCCCGCGCTCGTACCGCGGATCCGCGGAGCCACCACCGACACCCACCACCGTGTCCCGGCCCACCGAGGGCCACACACCACCGCACCTCGCGGCGATGAGCCGCGCCCACCACCGACCCGTATCGGCGGAGCACCACCGACCCGCAATCACCGTGTCCCCACCCGCACCCGGCCACGCCCACCCGCACCTCGCGGCGGCGAGCCGCGCCAGCACCCACGGGCACCACGCGGAGCATCACCGACCCGACCCGCCGTGTGCCCACCCGCACCCGGCCACGACCACCGCACCTCGCGGCGATGAGCCGCGCCAGTTACCACCGGCACCACGCGGAGCACGACACGCGGGGTTCACTCACGCGAACCACACCGTCAGCGCCACCGCACCCGCGATCGAGCGGCTTGGGGTTGCCGAACGAACAGCTCACCTGCACCGCCCCTCCAAGGGAGCGGTGCGTCCCGAATCCGCGGGCGGTGTCAGGTGCAGCGCCGGGTTCGGCTCGCTCACGTCCGCGCCACGCATCCGCGCGAGCCCACCCACCGGTGCGTGCGAGCGGAGCCACCACCGACCCGCACCACCGTGTCGCGGCCCACCGGAGGCCACCCACCACCGCACCTCGCGGCGATGAGCCGCGCCAGACACCCACGGGTACCACGCGGAGCACCACCGACCCGAACCGCCGTGTCCCCACCCGCCACCGGCCACGCCCACCGCACCTCGCGGCGGCGAGCCGCGCCAGACCCGATCGGCACCACGCGGAGCCCGATGCACGAGACTCACCATCGCGGACCACACGCCCACCACCGCCGCACGCGCGCTCCTGCACGCGATGGTGGCCGAACATAAAGCTCACCTGCACCGCCATCATACAGTGAGCAACAGAACGCAGATTCGATGGCGGTGTCAGGTGCAGCGCCGGGTTCGGCTCGCTGACCTCCGCGGTTTCGGGCGACACGCCGGGCGCCGCGCATCCGCGGAGCCCGCGCCCCGGTGCGGCCGAGCGGAGCGGCACCGACCCGACCCACCGTGTCGCGGCCCACCGCCGGCCACCCACCACCGCCACCCGCGGCGATGAGCCGCGCCTGCCACCCACGGGCACCACGCGGAGCGCCACCGACCCGAACCACCGTGTCCCCACCCACACCCGGCCACGCCCAACCACACCTCGCGGCGGCGAGCCGCGCCAGACCCGATCGGCACCACGCAGAGCCCGACCCGCGGGGTTCAACCCACGCGGACCACACGCCTTCCGCCGCACGGGCGCTCCTGCGCCCTCGGGGTTGCCGAACGAACAGCTCACCTGCACCGCCATCATCGGATGAGCGATGCGTCCCGGAACAGCGGGCGGTGTCAGGTGCAGCGCCGGGTTCGGCTCGCTGACCTCCGCGGTTCCGGGCCATGCGCCGAGCTACGCGGATCCGCGGCGCCCGTGCCACCGGTGCGGCCGAGCGGAGCCACCGCCGACCCGATGCGCCGTGTCGCGGCCCACCGCCGGCCACCCACCACCGCACCTCGCGGCGATGAGCCGCGCCGGCCACCCACGGGCACCACGCGGAGCACCACCGACCCGCACCACCGTGTCCTCACACACCAAGGGCCACCCCAACCGCACCTCGCGGCGGCGAGCCGCGCCCGCCCCGATCGGCACCACGCGGAGCCCGACCCGCGGGCGTCACCCACGCGGACCACACGCACACCGCCACCGCACGCGCGCTCATGCGGCTTGGGGTGGCCGAACATTGAGCTCACCTGCACCGCGCCCTCCAAGGGAGCGATGCCATCCAAACTACATGGCGGTGTCAGGTGCAGCGCCGGGTTCGGCGGCCTTGCGCCGGGACCACAGCCGCCGCGCCACGGCGGCGGTGCTGCGACGCGACACCAATCACGCGGTTGGGTCCGGTGCAGTGTCGGGTTCGGCCGGCTTGCGCCACTTGCGGACCACAGTGGCCTTACGAGCCCGCTTGGACGCCTTACGAGCGGCCTGCTTGGTAGCCAAAGTGGCGTCGGCCTCCGCCTCCGTCGGGATCGTCCGTTCGGTGACGATCGCGTGCCAGCCGCCGCAGTCCGGGAGCGTGCAACCGCACACGATCCCGACGACCGGATGGCGGGTCAGCCCCTCACGACGTCGGCGCGCGTTCGTCCGGTGCTCGCTCTTGACGAGGTCGATGATGGCGTCTCGTTTCATGAGCTTACCAGCCATCGCGCCCCCTGTGCCTCTCTCGCCGAACATAAAGCTCACCTGCACCGCCATGATGCAGGATGCGGTGAGTCCCGAATCAGCGGGCGGTGTCAGGTGCAGCGCCGGGTTCGGCCTCTTGTGTGTCGATGACGCCCTCGGTCGGGTGATACGCATACCGGCCAGATTCTAGGGCTGTTGCGTACTGCTCCAACCACGCGGCAAACCCACTGGCAACCACCCGCACGGGTCCAACCTCGTGATCGAACCAAATGATCTGCCCAACCTTCCCACCCGGTGCGGGGTCCAAATCGACACAGAAGTGATTGCCCGACCCCGCATCGGTGACCGGGAGCCACTGTGAGTTCCAGTGGACTGGCTTGATTGGCCCTTCTGGTTCGGAACCCATTTCTGCGAACCAACCCTCAGCCGCCACTTCTTGCCATCGTAACCACTCGCCTTCGATGGCCTGAATCGTCGCTAGCGCACCGCCACCATGTGGGAACATCCACAAGCCCCAGCTCCCATCGTGGACTTTGTACGACTGCTCCATCTCCGGCGGAAGTCGAAGGCCGGTCGCGTCCTCCAAGTGGTTGATGTGACGGTTCGATGCTGCTGGTCGAATACCCGCTAGTTCTTCCGGCGCATGTTGTTGGAGCCACGCTTCGATTCTTCTCCACGCCGCCTCTACCACCGCGCGCCCTCGGGTTGCCGAACGAACAGCTCACCTGCACCGCCATCACCGGATGAGCGATGCGTCCCAGAACAGATGGCGGTGTTAGGTGCAGCGCCGGGTTCGGCAAAATACCTACACTTCGCGCAAGGTGCTCGCGTCTGCGTGCCACCGTAAGTCGGATGCGCCCGGCCACTCCCCGACCGCCTCTTCTAGGATGGGATGAACCACCGCCGCAACGGCCGGCGAGTCCAACTGCTTGCAATGGGCGTCGTTGAGGACAATGAACCACCGGTTCGGGCGGAAGCCGCATAACACGAGGACTACCACGAACTCCTGGTCTTGACCTCGAGCGAGGAACTCCCAGTCCTGCATACCAACATACTGGCACGCTTCAAAGTCGATCTCGTAACCGCGCGCTTCAAGTACCGCAGCCAACCGCTGGGAAAGGGCGTCCGCCGCTGGCGACCACTCGGAGACGTTGTCTCGCTCGGCCGTCCGAAATGAGAGGAATCGCTGCCCCATCCGAGCGCCGCCCTCCGCCGCCGAACATAAAGCTCACCTGCACCGCGACGTCCCGAGCCGCGATGCGTCCCGAATCAGCGGGCGGTGTCAGGTGCAGCGCCGGGTTCGGCGCGCTGCCGTCCGCGGTTCGCTTCTGCGCCCTTGCGCACGCGGCTGTGCGGAACCCGCGCCGGCGCCGCGCATCCGCCGTGCCCGAGACCGCGACGCGCGCGGTGCCGTGCGGCCCGCCGCTGCATCTCAACCAGGGCCGCGGCGACACCCGCCACCTCGTGCGACACAACCGTCTACCGTTATGCGGACCACACGCCTACCGCCGCCGCACGCGCATTCATGCACGCGATGGTTGCCGAACATGAAGCTCACCTGCACCGCCACCACCGGATGAGCGGTGCGTCCCGAATCCGCGGGCGGTGTCAGGTGCAGCGCCGGGTTCGGCTCGCACGCCTCCGCGGTTCCGGGCGACACGCCGAGCTTGGCGCATCCGCGAAGCCCGCGCACCCGATGCGGCCGGGCGGAGCACTACCGAGCCCGTGCATCGTGTCGCGGCTCACCGGAGGCCACGCCCAACCGCACCTCGCGGCGCCGAGCCGCGCCCGCGACCACCGGCACCACGCGGAGCACCACCGACCCGAAACGCCGTGTTCCCACGCGCCCACGGCCACGACCACCCGCACCTCGCGGCGACGAGCCGCGCCAGCACCGACCGGCACCACGCGGAGCCCGACGCGCGAGGTTCACCCACGCGGACCACACGCCACCGCCGCCGCACGCGCGCTCATGCACGCGAGGGTTGCCGAACATAAAGCTCACCTGCACCGCCATCACCGGATGAGCGGTGCGTCACAAGTCAGCGGGCGGTGTCAGGTGCAGCGCCGGGTTCGGCTCGCACGCCTCCGCGGTTCCGGGCGACACGCCCCGCGCCGCGCATCCGCGGAAGCCCGCCCACCGTCGCATCCGCGGAGCCACCACCGACACCCCCCACCGTGTCGCGGCACACCGAGGGCCACCCACCACCGCACCTCGCGGCGATGAGCCGCGCCGACCACCCACGCGCACCACGCGGAGCACCACCCACCCGCATCACCGTGCCGCCGCACACCGGAGGCCACGACCAACCGCACCTCGCGGCGATGAGCCGCGCCCGTCGCACTCGGGCACCACGCGGAGCCCGACCCGCGGGGTTCACCCACGCGGACCACACCGTCAGCGCTGCCGCACCCGCGATCGAGCGCCTCGGGGTTGCCGAACGAACAGCTCACCTGCACCGCCATCACACGATGAGCGGTGCGTCACAATACAGCGGGCGGTGTCAGGTGCAGCGCCGGGTTCGGCTCGCTGCCGTCCGCGGTTCCGGGCGACACGCCGAGCGCCGCGCATCTGCGGATGCCCGCGGCACCGGTGCGACCGGGCGGAGTGCTACCGACTCGATGCGCCGTGTCCCGGCCCATCGAGGGCCACGCCCACCGCTACACGCGGCGACGAGCCGCGCCCCTACCCACGGGCACCACGCGGAGCGCCACCGACCCGAACCGCCGTGTCCCCACACACCGCCGGCCACGCCCAACCGCACCTCGCGGCGACGAGCCGCGCCAGCACCGACCGGCACCACGCGAAGCCCGACACGCGAGACTCACCACCGCGGACCACACGCTCAGCGCCGCCGCACGCGCCCTCATGCCCTCGGGGTTGCCGAACGAACAGCTCACCTGCCGCGGGGCACCGCGACACGGTCCAGAAACAACGCACTATACCGCGGTCAGGTGCAGCGCCGGGTTCGGCTCGCTCACCCGGGCATCCAGTCGGCAACGCCCTCGCGGACGGCCCACTCGGCGGCGGTATACCCGAACTCGGACCGGATGTTCGCTCGCGCCCCGGCCCGCACCAGCACCGCCACCATCGGCCGGTCCAGAAGCCGGAGTGCGACGTGCAACGGGGTGTCACCCATGTCCCCAGTCGCGTCCACGTCCGCCCCGGCCGCGATTAGGACGGCCGCACCGGCCGCGTCCCGCCGCCAGGCCAAGACGTGCAGCGGGGTGTCACCGTCTGCCCCATGACTGTCGAGGGCGACGGCACGCTCGCCCGATTCGGCCGGGAACAGAACGTCGGACACCGATGCCAGAACCTCCGCCACGGCTCGTGGTGCCGACTCCACTCCGTGTGCCCTCTGGTTGCCGAACAAAGAGCTCACCTGCACCGCCACCATCGGATGAGCGGTGCGTCCCAAGTCAGCCGGCGGTGTCAGGTGCAGCGCCGGGTTCGGCTCTGTCCTCAGCGCGGTCGGCGCATGACGACGAGAGTGCGTCCTCCGCTCGCGGTGTCCAAGCTCACGACCAGTTGAGCGTAGGCCGGGGCGCCCTGCAGCCGTACTTCTTCGATCACTGTGCCGTCGTCGTCCTGTGCCCGACAGATCATCGACCCACCTGGCCCGAGACATGAACCGCCGGCAAGGGATTTGCGGTATGGTCCCGGCAATCGGGGCGGGGCCACGACCTCCCACCCATCGTATCCGGCCACGACGGCTTCCAGGGAGACGAACGGTCGCTCCTGTCGTGTGGCCGATTCCGCGTGCCGGCCCCAGGGTGACAGCCAATAACCGGCACACCCCGCACCGAGTAACACGACGACCACAAGCCACCGCACCCGCATCCGATCCCCCTTCCGGTGCCGAACGTAAAGCTCACCTGCACCGCCATCGCCGAGTGAGCGGTGCGTTCCAAGTCAGCGGGCGGTGTCAGGTGCAGCGCCGGGTTCGGCTCGCTCACGTCCGCGCCGCGCATCCGCGGATGCCCGCGCCACCGATGCGGCCACGCGGAGCACCGCCGACCCGGAGCACCGTGTCGCCGCACGTCGGAGGCCACCCACCACCCCCACTCGCGGCGACGAGCCGCGCCGACCACCGACCGGTGTTGGCGGAGCGCAACCGACCCGAACCGCCGTGTCCCCACCCGCCGCCCGCCACGCCCAACCGCACCTCGCGGCGACGAGCCGCGCCCGCGCCCACCGGCACTCTGCGGAGCCCGACGCGCGGGGTTCACCCACGCGGACCACACGCACACCGCCGCACGGGCGCTCCAGCACGCGAGGGTTGCCGAACAACAAGCTCACCTGCACCGCCATCACCGGATGAGCAGTGCGTCCCAAGTCAGCCGGCGATGTCAGGTGCAGCGCCGGGTTCGGCTTCGTCGCTGGCCGTTGCGGTTCCGCGGAGCCCGCGCTCGTACCGCGCATCCGCGGAGCCACCACCGACCCGCACCACCGTGTCCCGGCCCACCGAGGGCCACCCACCACCGCACCTCGCGGCGATGAGCCGCGCCGACCACCGGCGGGCGCCACGCGGAGCACCACCGACCCGAACCGCCGTGTCCCCACGTGCCGCCAGCCACGACCACCCGCCACTCGCGGCGGCGAGCCGCGCCAGACCCGATCGGCACCACGCGGAGCCCGACCCGCGGGGCTCACCCACGCGGACCACACGCCCACCGCCGCCGCACGCGCGATCAAGCGCCCTTCTGGGTGCCGAACATGCAGCTCACCTGCACTGCCAGGATGAAGTGAGCATGACAACGGTGGCCGATGGCGGTGTCAGGTGCAGCGCCGGGTTCGGCTCGCTCACGTCCGCGCCGCGCATCCGCGGATGCCCGCGCCACCGATGCGGCCACGCGGAGCACCGCCGACCCGGAGCACCGTGTCGCCGCACGTCGGAGGCCACACACCACCGACACCTCGCGGCGATGAGCCGCGCCGACAACCGACCGTATCGGCGGAGCACCACCGATCCGACCCACCGTGTCCCACGGCACCACCGGCCACGCCCACCGCACGCTCGCGGCGGTGAGCCGCGCCACACACCCACGGGCACCACGCGGAGCCCGACGCGCGGGGTTCACCCACGCGGACCACACGCCCACCGCCGCACGCGCCCTCATGCGCGCGAGGGTTGCCGAACCAGTGTTTAGTGTGCGACGCTTCGCACAATAACACGGGATCATTTCGCCGGCGCGCGACACACGCGCCGGACCGAACGCGATATCGCTACTACAGTTGTCGCACAAAACCCGTCTTCACAATATGCGCAATAACAAGGTAACGGGTCCGTGCGAAACTTACAACCCGTCGAGCGGGCTCGTGACCCCGCGACCGCCTTTGTTGAGCACGTGAGTGTAAATCATGGTCGTCTCGACGCTCTCGTGCCCCAATAGCTCCTGAACGGTCCGGATGTCCGTACCCGATTCGATCAGGTGGGTCGCGAAGCTGTGCCGGAAGCTGTGGCTGGTCACCCGCTTGTCCACCCCAGCGTCCCGCACCGCGTCCGCCAGCACCCGGTTCATCCCGGACTCGTGTAGGTGGTGCCGGCGCGCCGCCCCGGACCGCGGGTCCACCGAGAGCCGGTGCGCCGGGAACACGTACTGCCACGCCCACGCCGTCGGTGCCGCCGGGTTCTTTGCCGCGAACGCCTTCGGAACATACACCGCCCCCAGCCCGTTCGCCAGGTCCTCCTGGTGCAATTTTCGCACGTCCGCCAGGTGCCACTCCAGCAGGCCCCGGCACACCTGCGGCAGCATCGTCCGCCGGTCCTTGTCGCCCTTGCCCCCGCGGACCACGAGCTGGTTCAGGTCCCACTCCACGTCCTTCACCCGCAGCCGCAGGCACTCCAGCAGGCGCAGCCCCGAGCCGTACTGGATCAGAGCCACCAGCCGGTGCACGCCCTCCAGTTCCGCGAGCACCGCGCGGACCTCGTCCCGCGACATCACCACCGGCAGCCGCACCCGCCGGTGCGCCCGCACAACCATCAGCTCGTTCAGCGGCCGCTCCAGAACCACCGCGTACAGAAACAGCAGCGCGCACAGGGCCTGGTTCTGGGTGGACGCGGCCACGTTGCGGGTCACCGCCAGGTCGGTCAGGAACGCGTTCACCTCGGGCTCGCCCATCCGGTCCGGGTGCTTGATCCCGTGAAACCGAATAAACCGCTCCGCCCAATCGTGGTACGCGTCCTCGGTGCGGATGCTGTAGTGCCGTACCCGGCATGCGTGCCGAACTCGGTCGAGCAATTTGGGCGGTTGGGCGTCAGACATTAAGAGCCCCGTCTTCTGCTAATGTGTCCACGTGAACATGTTTACCAGACGCAAGAGCGGCGTCAACAGGATCTGACGAGCTCACCCGTTTCTTGCGGCGGGCATACCGCAGCATGACTTCGGGGTCTTCGCACCAGGCCATTCACGGTCGTGGCCATATGTCCAGAGGGGTCGCAGTGAAGATTCCCCGGGAAACTGAGGGTTTCTGATCGAGAGTCACGCTGGATATTGAGCAATTGTTCACCAATATCAAGCAAGCACTAGATTCGCAAGTAATTGCCTCGCAAATACTTGCGTTGGGACCGTGAATGGCCTGGGTCTTCGCACCCAAGCCATTCGGCTTCCGTCATCGCTCGGCACCTCCGCACCCGCCGGTCAGCATTTGCAATGCCATTAAGAACGAGTGGCAGAGCGGGCGGCCGATCGCGGCCTTGTTTCGGCCCACGCGGGCCTCGTATTCGCGAAGAGAGATTTTGACAGGATTAACATGATGAACAATATTAAGGCCGATCCAGCATTTTCAAGTTCCAGGTTGTGAACCGGTTCGGCAAAAGCCCCGGCCCATTCGTGTGCCGCTCGCTTCACGTGAAACGGCTGAGATCAGCTTGAGATCCTGATTATCCCGTCGATGCCGCCAAAACCGTCTGATACTTCGCATCGATCTTTGTGAGCGCCGCTGCCCCGGGCCGGCGGTGCCACCCCGAGCGGGATTTATTCTGGCACGCGCTCATGCGTGGGCCGGAGCGAGCCGCGCGAGGCGGTGCCATCAGGTTAATAGGTGGGCGGCGCGAGGCGTTGGCCGGCGGACGCCTACGGCCCGTGCGGCGTCGAGTGCCATCCGGTGAGTAGGTGGGGCTGCACAGTGCGTCGTGCGAATCACGTGACCGAAGCACCATCCGCGCGGCCAAACGCGTCCCGGGGGCACGGGTCTGTAACGGGGGGGGGACACTCGCGACACGAACCGCACCCGCCGACTGGGCCAGCGACGGGACACGAACTGCCGTCCCGCGGGCGATTCGCTACCCGTTCGCTGGTGCGTCACTACCACCAAATCGCGTCCGCAAAACCCGGACAATGCACCCGGGCGAACGAAGCGAAGACCCGCGACGGAACCTCTCGCCGAACCGAAAACAGCTGGAGAACCGTAGCATGTCAGAGGTTTTGTCACGTACCCCCGAGCGTGCGCCCCCGCTACTTCCGGTGTCATTCATGGCAAAAGCGCGTAAGACGTTTCTGTTCGGTCGCGACCGCATCGCAACGGCGACCAGGGGCCGCGGCAAGCACGAACACACCCTCGGCGGGCCGCACGACCGAACGGGCACCGCGCGGGCGGACTGCAACGGGATTCTGATCCACCTGCTGCACAGGCTGGACCTGACGGACCCGGCCGTCCCGATCCGCATACCGGGCGTGCGGTGGCTGCCGCTCTACTACTGCTTCGACTTCCGCGCCAACGATCTGGGCTACCGGCTGGTGTCCGACGAGGAACTGGTCACCTTCTTCCCGGACGACGACCCGAACGTTTCTCCGGAAGAGTCGTGGCCCGACGACGAGGGCTACCCGCTGGAGTTTCCGACGTGCCCCATCACAGTCGGCGCGTTCGGTTACGACCCCGCCGACCTTGAGGACGCGTGCCGCTGGGCGGGCGTGTTCGGCATCGGCAAGCTCTCGGCGCGCGACCAGGCGACCGCGAAGGAGCGGACCGCCGAGTTGATGGACGGCCTGGGGCTCCACGCCCCGGAAACGGACGAGGAGTTCGAGCGCGTGATGTGCAGCCCCTTTGCCCAGGGCCGGCCGGACGACCCGTGCCTGAACCCGGCGTGCCCCAACCGGGAGAAGCGGGGGCAGTTGACGCCCATCGCCTTGCTGCCGGCGGAACCGGTGCCCGGGGTTCACACGTTCGGGCGGTACGGCGGCGGCGTGCAGTTGATCTTCCAGCTCTGCCCGGAGTGCGCGACGATCCGGGTGAGCAACCAGTGCGATTGAGCCGAGCCCGAACGGCGGCTCACCCGGGCCGCGCTTCCTCGATCTCGCGCACCGTGACGAGGTGCTGGCAGTCGTCGTGGTACTTCTTTAATCGGGCGCGGAACGAGGCCGTGTTCTTCGTACACACCAGCGTGTGCGGCGAGCCGATACGTTCCGTCTTGCAGTCCACGTCGCAGCCGCGGTTGCGAATGGTGTTCTCCAGGTGCGACCGGCGGTCCTGCGCCGCCCGGAACCGGTGAACGCTCTCCTTCGAGTCACCCAGGAACCGGCGCAATTGGACACAGTCCCCGCACGTGCAGTCGATGTTCGCCTCGCGCCGGAAGTCGCCCGGCGGCGCCGGCTCCTGCGCCGTCAGCACCTCCAACTGCTGTCGCACCGACCCCACCCACCGGGACACGCCGTCGCACCCGGCCTTGAGGTGCGTCTTGAGCCAGGGCTGCAATGCGGTCAGCGCCGCGATGTGGTTCGCCAGCGGGTACAGCTTCGCCTGGGCCAGCGCCCGGTCGATAAACGCGGCAAACAGGTCGAACTGCCGGACCGCGAGGAGGGCGCGCGGCAGCTCGGTCAGAACCGCCGACCGGTCCACGCCCCGGAACCGCCAGTCGTGGCCCGCGGCGGCGGCCTTATCGAGCGCCCCGAGCACGGACACGAACAGCCCGGCCAGCCGCCCGCACAACGCGACCCGCTCCCCCTCGCCCGCCTTCCGGCGCGACTTGGTGGCGCACAGCGCCCCCAGGAGCTCCAGGTTCCGCTCCAGGAACTCGACGCCCGGTCCGGGCACCCGGGTCAGCGGGTCGGGGGTGGTCGCCGTGAGCAGGCCGACGATTTCGGCCTCGAACGTGTTCCAGCCGAGCGCCTCGCACGCCGCCCGGACGGCCCGCGCGGGCTTGATCGTTCGGCTGCCGGTGACCACGTCGCGCAGGAACGCGCGAACCAGTTCGGGCGCGTCCAGGGCGACCAGCGCGTCGAGCAGGTCGTTCGCCTCGGCGTCCCCGCAGTGCGCGCCGGCGCTCCGGGCGACCACCTTCGCCGCCAGCGCGGCGCACCGGTCTCGCCCGGCCGGGTCCTTTTTGCGGGCGCCCTGCCACCCGGTAACCATCTGCCGGAGCCACGCGACGGCGGCGTGCAGCCCGCAGTCGCAGAGCACGTCGAAGTGCCGCGCGTTCGGCCAGAGGACGATGACCGCGTGCCGGTACCACCGGTTCATGGTCAGCCCCTCGTTGCCCGTGTACCCGCTCACGCTCTGCTCGGGCTTCGCGCTCGTGAGCGCCTCCGGGGGCACCACCTCGTCCTCCTCGACCTCCATCACCCCGAAGTCCGGGCGGCCGCCGTCCGGGTCGCTCCAGTGCTCGGCGTTCAGCGTGGTCTCGTAGACCTCGCCCATCTCGTACTCGCCGTCGTCGTCGTCGTCGCTGTAGCGGCGCCGGCGCCGGCGGGGCGAGTAGTCCTCTTCGGCCGCGCCGGACTCCCAGAGCGTCAGCAGCGCCAGGTGGGCCTGGCAGCCGGCGCGCGTCGCGGCCTCGTGAAGCACCCGCGCCTTGACCCGGTCCACGCCCTTCAGGGCGTCCCAGACCAACCCGTCCCGGGTGTACTGGTGCCCGAGCGGGACCGCGAGCTTGTGCGCCGCCCCGTCGGCCGGCCAGCCGCGCAGCGCCGCCGCGACCTCCTCGACGTGCTCGGCCGTCCGGGGCGCGGCGAGCCGCGGCTGCGCCCGAGCGAGCGTGAGGTTGTACACGAGGCACAGCCGGTGGCCGGTCCGCAAGGGCCGGACCTCGTGCTCGCAGTCCGCGTAAAACGCCGCGAAGTGCGTGTGGAACAGGTTGAGCCCGGGGGCGCCGAAGTCGATCGCGCGCTCCTCCCCGTCGTGGCGGACGATCAGTTCGCCGCCCGTGAACGGCGACGGCAGCACGACGACCAGCGTCGCGACCATGCGGTCGAGCTTCTCGCCGTCGCGGTGGGGCAGGAAGAAGCCGCCCGGTTCGTAGAGCAGCAGATTGTAAAGGTGGCTTTCGAGCTGCTGCTTTTCGAGCCCGAGGTCGCGCTGGACCGTCGCGACAGCGTCGCGGAGGAACTCGTCCCACTCGGGGTTCGTGAGGGAGAAGTGATCCGGGTCGAGCTGCCACACCCGCCGGACGCTGGTGTCGACGAGGGTCTCTTCGCCCTTCCCGTAAGGGGCCTGTTTGCAGACCGCCGCGAGTTCCTTCGCCTGGTGCGCGGTGAGCGGCAGCCCGACCGGGCCGATTCCGGCCACCTCCAGACCCGGGTTCGCGGCGCGCACGCTCCCGGTGACACAGAACGACCCGGGGCGGTTGATTTTCTTGAGCGCGGCGTCGAGCCGCTCCGAAACGGTGTGGGCCACGGGCGGGCTCCGGGGGCTCGCGAACCTGTTGCGAGCGTTGTATCCGGAGCGCCGCGGGGCCGCCACCGTGCGGCCCGGCTCTCACTTCGCCAGATCGAGCACGAGCGTCGCCGTGTGCCGGACCGCACTGTACTTCTTCCCCGCGAACTCGCCCGGCTTGGCCTCCGCCCGCCGCGCCGCTACGCAGTACCGCCCCTTCGCAGCGAACGACTCGGTCAGACCGTCCTTGTCGGTCTTCACAACCGGCGATTTCTCCTCCGTCTCGCCCGGCAGGCCCACCGTGACCTCGACGCCCTCGACCGGCTTGCCGGCAACGAGCACCTGGAACCGCACCTTACCGCCGTCCTTAACCGGAACCAGTTCCAGCGCGGTGCCGGCCGTCAGCCCCTTCGCGAATGGGTCCCCGACGACAACTTTCGGGTAGTAGAAGGACAACAGCGGCGGATCGTCCCCGCGCTGCGTGACCCCGGCCTCGGTGGTGCCGAACACGACCGCCGGCGCCTCGGGCAGCTTCGCGCGGTAGAAGCTCCCGTCACCTTTTTCGGTCGTCAGCTTGAGTTCCTTGCCGCCGGCGGTGCGGGCGGTCAGGGCGGTCTTCTCGGCGCGGGCCGCCGACGCTTTCGGGTCCGGCTCCGCCTTGTGCCCGAACACGAGCCGGGCCTCGGCCCCCTCGACGTACACGAACACGAAGTGGGCGCGGCCGGCCGCGGCGAACGCAACTGCGGCCCCGAGCGCGATCACGTAACGCATGAGTAGCTCCGGAAGTTGGCAGCGGGCGGGTCGAATAAGGGGTCCGTTGTTACCAGTCGCTCCCGAGCACCTCGCCCGTGGCGCGGGTGCCGGCGGCGGCCCACGTTCCCTGAGAAATGCCGTCCGACACGAACCGCACGCTGCCGTCCGCGAGGCACGCGTTCACCCCGCCGCTGTGCCGCGACCGGGCCGCCTTCCACGCCGGGTTGCTGTGCTGCACGCAGTCCATCAGCGGGTTGTTCGGGGTGCGGACGTTGTTGTACAGGCCGCAGTTGTACGCCCCGTCCGCCCACAGCGCGCCGCGGTCGGTCACGAGGGTCGTGCTGGCGTCGCAGTTGGCCTGCGACAGCGCCGTCACCTGCTTGTAGTAGAGCCGCACGTCGGTGCTAACGGCCGGGGCGGCGCCGCCGGCGCCGAGCAGCGACTCCGAGAACGCGACCGTGTTGCTCAGCCCGTCGGTCACGGCCGCGACCCGCACACCCGGGTTCAGCACCACGTCGCGGTCCACGCCGTAAAAAATGCCGTCGCCGGTGAGCGCGTCACCGCCCGCGTTGCTCCCCACGCAGGCCACGTAGTTGCTCGGCCCCTGCCCCTCCTTCACTGTCCGGAACTCGTCCGAGGGGCACAGGAACGTCGGCACGACGGCCGCGAGCGGCGCGCGGTTCTGCGGGAACGGGATCACCTCCGGCTGGAGCGTCCCGCCGCCGTACAGCGGGGCCGTGAGGTCCAGCGCGTTGTACACGGCGGTCTGTTCGAGGTACGGCGTGAGCTGCGCCAGCGCGGACCACCGGAAGTGCCCCTTCGGGTTCGTGGGGTCGACCGCCCAGGTTTTGCGCCAGTATGCGTTCGGGAACGCGCCCGTCGCGCTCTCGTGGCTGTGGAGCGCGAGGCCGATCTGCTTCAGGTTGTTCTGGCACTTCATCCGCGCCGCCGCCGCCCGCACCTTCTGGACGGCGGGCAGCAAGAGCCCGATGAGAACGGCGATGATCGCGATCACCACCAACAACTCGATCAGCGTGAACCCGCGGCGCGGGTGACGAGCGGTTCGCATGGCACGGCCCCGTGTGACGAATACCCGATTCGTAATACCGCGCGACGCGAAAACGGCTCGTGAATATTCAGCTAAAATCGGTTCCACCCTGCGCGGAGGTCGTCCCGTGTCTGAACTGACGCGATTCTCGGTTTCGCTCGAGGCCGACCTGCTCGGCGCGTTCGACAAGTACGTGCGCGACGGCGCGTTCGCGACCCGCAGCGAGGCGATCCGCCAGCTCCTGCGGCAGACGCTGACCCGCGACGCGTTCGACGCCGATGACGCGCCCGTGACGGCCACGCTCACGATCGTGTACGATCACCACCGGCCGCACCTGGTGGAGAAGCTCCTGGACGTGCAGCACGACCACGCGAACCGCGTCATCGCGTCAATGCACGTCCACCTGGACCACGACCGCTGCATGGAGGTGATCGTGCTGCGCGGCCCGGGCGAGGCCCTCCGGAACCTCGCGGCGGCGATCCGCGGGCTGAAGGGCGTCCACACCGGGACGCTGGCGCTCGCCGGGGCGGGGGGGCCGGGCCACGACCACCCGCACCCCCATCCTCACCCGCACTGATCGCATTTCCGGGCCTAAATGTTGCCCTTCGGCCCGCGAACACGGAAGATGACGTGGTCGATTTCACACGCCCCGTTCCGAAGGAAGACAACCATGCTGAAGCTAAAATGGGTGCTCGGGGCCGTCGCGGCGCTGGCCGTTACCGTCAACCTCGGCCGCGCGGCCGACGACGTGTACGACCTCCGCGGCCCGGCGCCGGTCAAGGGCCAGACGTTCGTCAACAAGGGGACGCTCAAGATCAAGGACGCCGACACCACCATGAAGGTGGCCGGCCAGACGGTGAACCTGACGATCAACCTCGTGGTCACCAGCGAGGAGGAGTCGAAGGTGCTCGCGGTAGACGGCCGCAACGTCACCAAGTCGCAGACCAAGATCATCAAGGAGCGGGCCGACGTGACCGCCAACCTCGGCGGCAACGACATGAGCCACACCGAGCCGACCGCGCTCGAGAAGGAAACGGTCATCAGCGAGCGCGACGGGAAGACCTGGAAGCACTCGCTGGTGGACACCAAGCCGAACGAGAAGCAGAAGAAAGAGCTCGACAGCCGCAACGGGATCGAGAACGACGACGACCTGTACCCGGCGGAGAAGGTGAAGGTCGGGCACACCTGGAAGGTGGACGCCGCCGCGCTCACCAAGATGCTCGGGAACTCGTTCAGCGACGTGAAGGGGAAGCTCGACCAGAAGTTCGTGAAGGTGGAGACGGTGGACGGCGAGGAGTGCGCCGTGGTCGAGTCGACCGGCAAGCTCACCGCGAAGATGAAGGACGACGGCGAGCCGACCATCGACGTGGAGATGGAGCTCAAGGTGGCCACGTACAAGTCGCTCAAGACCGGCGTGAACGTGAAGGAGAAGTTCGACGGCAAGATCTCGCTGGAAGGGGTCCAGAAGATGGACGACATCAAGGTGGACATCAAGATGTCCGGCCCGATCTCGGGCGACTCCACCACCAGCCTGAAGAAGTAAGAAAGTACCGGAACCGCGAAGTGGCCGCCGCGATGAACGCGGCGGCCACTTCGCTTGACGCGCCGAACCCGCCCCCCGCGGCGCGTGTCTTCGCGGCATGAACGTGCCGCCCGCCCCCGCCGTGTTCCTCGTGTTCGGCGACCTGCACGGGCGCATCCTGCCGGCGTTCCGGTTCGCGTCGTACTGGTCGGCGCGCACCGGGTGCGACCTCGCGGGGCTGCTCCAGGTCGGCGACATGGGGTACTACACGGACGTCTCGAACTGCGACAAAGCGACCCTCCGGCACGCGAAAGACGACCCGCTGGAGCTGGGCGCGCTCGACGTGGTGACCCGCACGCCGGTCGCGGACCGCGTGCTCGAAGAAGACCCGTACTGCACGTTCGACCTGTGGTTCACCGCGGGTAACCACGAGGAGCTCGACGCGCTCGAGCGGTTCGCCCGAGCCGCCGGGAGCGACCGCACGGACTTCGTCGTGGACGCCTACTGCCGCGTGCGCGGGATCAATGACGGCCGCGTTCACGCGTTCGCGGGCGGGCCGCGGGTCGCGGCGGTGTGGGGCATCGACGGGGGCGGCCCGAACGCGCGCCAGAACCTCCCGCCGCGCGGGTACGTCGCCGAGAAGGCCGTCGATCGGCTCGCGCTCGAACCCTTCGACGTGCTGTTGATGCATGACGCGCCGCGGGACGCGAAGCGCATCGGGTACGGGAGCGAGCTGCTCCGGGACCTCGTCGAGTTGGCGCAGCCGCGGTTCGCGTTCTTCGGGCACTACTCCGGCGACGGCTCCCGGATCGAGCGCGACTACGGCCGGACGGAGGTGTACCACCTCGCCGGGTTCGAGCTGCGCACCCGCGACGGGCACCCCGAGAGCGGCAGCGTCGGCGTGCTGCACTGGGACGGCGACGAGAGCACGTTCGCGCTGCTCGACGACGCCGACCTGAAGCCGTTCACCCGCCACAACTGGAAGTGGGTGTAGTTCTCTGCAGAGCGCGGCCGTCCCGCCGGCTTTTACTTTGCCCTGAGTAACCCTTTGCGATCCTGTCGTCGGCCAACACACCCGCTCTGCTGAGCGCGGGCGGGACGCCCAATGGCACTTAATATCTAACTCGCCTGCTTATTTGGTCGTTTCCGTTCGGGGTATCCCCGCCTTTTGGGTATGAGTTCGCGTGGGTACTGACGTCCGGGCTCGCGGGCGGGCACCAGCCGCTGCCCGGCGGCCTTAACGAGCCGCTCGAACCAGGTCTCCCAGTGCCCGTCCGCGGGTTCCGGTCGGAGCATCGGGACCATCGCCCGTACCAAGCTCCACACCCCGGCGAAACTGACTCGTCGCGGTTCCACCCCACGCGCGGCCGCCGCCACCCGGCGCACCTGGGTGGCCAGGTTGTACGCCAGCAGCGCCGCTCCCAACTCGTAAGCGTTCACAGTTGATGCGGGTGTATCTCAACAGCCAGCGAAAGTTGGGTTCATCATCGGTGGTTGTTGAGCCGGGACCGGGATCAGTGTTGGTGGCTTTGCCCCGGTACGGTGTGCGGTGACGGCGTCGGTGAGGAATGCGAGCACGTTGCGGCCCTGCCGGCGACACGAGGCCAGGACCGTGAGGATCCGCTCCACGAACCGGCTACCGCGTTCGGAGTCGGTGCCGTAGCTGGTCTTGCGCCAGCACACGGCGTGACGCAGGGCCCGCTCGGCCGCGTTGTTGGTCGGTTCCACCCCGCCCACGCGTGCGAACGTCCACAGGGCCGGCTCCACCGCCAACAGCTCGCGGCACACGGCCCCGGTCTTGGGGCACCCGCACCGGCCCCCGTGCCCCAGGTGCGTGCGGAACCGGGCCCGCACGGCGCGGGCGTACACGCGAGCGAACGTGGACCGGGCTAACGTCCCGTCCCGCACCCGGAACCAGTGCCCGAACAGTTCGTCGGAACAGGCCAACAGGGCGGCCCCGATCGGGGATCCGTCGTTGCCCCGATCGATCATCGCCTGGAAGTCCCGCCGCAGGTGCGCCCAGCACACCTGGCGCCGATGCACCGGCAGATGCGTGTACACCGGATACCGATCGGTCGTGTGGACCTGGGCGGACCCGTCCCGCAGGTCGTCGAACGCGCTCCGGCCCCGGGTGGCGCGGATCAGGAATGCGACCACCGAGGTGCTCACCGCGACCCACAACCAGGCCCGCTGGCGCCCTTGCGTCCAGCACGTTTCGTCCACGTTCGCCGGGTGCCCGCGGGTGTACGCGAGAGCCGCTTCGGCCACCGGGGCCAGAGCCGCCGCGGTCGTGTGCTGGAGTTTGCACACCGTGGCCGGACGGATGGGCAACCCGAACAGGTCGTCGAACAGTTGGCTCACCACCCGCTTGCCCAGGCGGCACGAACCGGTGAGCATGGCGGCCACCGCCTGGACCCGGGGACCGTACCCGGGAGCCGCGTCGGCGGGCACCGGTGCGGTCGTCACGGCGCCGCAGTGCGGGCACCGGAGCCGATGGCACCGATACTCGGTCACCTGCGGCCGGACGACCGGGATCTCATGCACCTGGTGAATCGACGGGTTCGGGTCGTCCCCGGTGAGTGGGCACGCACACCCGCGGCAGGTGTCCGGTTTGAGGGTGTGGACCGTGTCGGGCGGCAGCACGGTGCGCTCGGCCTTGGGGTGCCCCGATTGACCGCCGCGCCGCTTCCCCGAGGGACTCTTGGGCGGGGCCGGCTTCACCTGCGGACCATCCGACGAGGGCGGTTTCGACGAGTTGCTGGAATTCTGGTTGAGCCGGGTCTGAAGGTCGGCCACCGTGACCTGGAGAGCCGCGACCGTGGCCTGCAACTGCGCAACCGTCGCTTCCAGCGCACGAATGTACGCCACCACCGCTGGCGGCAGGTCACTCGGTAGCTCCGGCGGTTGAGGAACAGATGTCATCGCGTCCGTTCGATTACGGAACACCGGCTCTTGAGGCAACCCCGCGCAGAATCGAGTCACAAAGGCCTGGAAAATGCACGGCCCGCACCCCGTGAACGGTTACCCCAACTCCTTCTCCACCATCGGCACCGTGCGCCCGCGGGTCTGGTCCAGCGCGAGCGTGCGCCTCACATCCCGGATGTCCGTCTCTACGTCCAACCGGCGCCGGTAGAGCCCCCCCCACTCGGCCCCGGTGCCGTCCACCGTGGCGAACAACCACAGCGGCTGGTCGCCCCCGATCGGCACCTCGTGCAACCAGCCGGTGAGCACCGCGTCGGCACGCAGGTCCGGATTCCCCTTGCGATCCGCCACGCTCGGGTGCCACGTGAGCGCCCACCGCCCGTCCCCGGCGGGTTGAGCCTTCTTCACCAGCGCCTGGAATCGGCTCTGGGTGAGCCGCAGCACCGCGTCGTGTCCACCCGCCACCGCCCCGTGGGCCAACCCGAATACCCCGAAGTTGCGGTCCCCAAGGATCACCGAACCGGGTGGCAGATCGGGCATCAACCGAAGCCCCAGTTGCACCGCGCCCACCGCCCCCGGCCCGTACATGGCTCCGTGCTGCGGGGGCGCGGCCAACCCGCTGGCCAACTCGTGGGCCACCACCAGATGCATCACCGGCCAATGGGACCGGCCGTGCTGGTTAGACGCCGGGGTGAACGCGCCCCGCAGCGCGTCGGTCGGGGCCAACCGCAGGGTGGTGCCGTCCATCATGAACACCCGGCGCCCGCGCCACGACGGGGGGTATGCGGCCACCAGGGTGTCGAACACCCGGCGCCCGGCGGTGGCGACCACCGCATTGGGGAGCCGAGTGCGAGCGTGGCGGTACCCCCCGGTGGCCCCCGACGGCTGTTCGGCGGCGCTCGGGAACTGGGTGAGGAAGTGGCTCACCGCATCACCCAGCGAGCCGTTCCCGTGGAGCCGCTGGTACACCAGCAGCCACAGCACCACCCACGGGGTGTACACCGCTCGGGCCGGTGGCGGGGCCAGCGCATCGATCACGTCCCGAGCCAGCAACTGTTGGAACACGCCCCATTCCGACGCCGACCGGGCCGGTTGTGTGGTACTCATCGGATCTCAGCGCCGTTCGGGAACCAACCACGGTACGGCCACACCCACCGAGCCGCACCCGCCAACCGATCGTATCAAACCGCCGGCCTCGTGCCGAAAAACCGTGCCCGCGATACAATGTCAATTGTTACAGTGTTGTATTAAGTGCCATTGGGCGAGACGCCTGCGTCCCTACGGGGCCAAAGCGGCGATCAATTGAAAATCAATTTATTCTAATATTAATTGGCGCGATAGGTTGTTTCGGTCTAATAAAAACGTCGTCGTGGGCGCGCGGCCGGCGTGGGCCGCGGCCACCCGCCCGTCCCGCCGCCCGTTCTGACTGGCGGGCTCAGCCCGCTGCCGGGTCGGTGCGGTGCGGCGCGTCCCGGGCGGTCGCGACGAAGAAGAAGCGGTCCTTTGTCAGCTCGTCGTTGGGGCGCAGCGGGCGGAACGACTCGTCCGCCTCCGCCCGGGCGACGACGGTGAACCGGTCGGCCGGGAAGTACGAGAGCACCTTCTCGGCGGACCCGCCCAACTGTTCGAGGCCGCACCCCACGTGCACCTCGACGAAGAAATCGGCCCCCGAGGCGAGCGTGCGGGGCGCGCCGGCCAGGGCCATCAGCTCCGCGCCCTCGATGTCGAGGAACACCACGTCCGGGGGGCCGTAGCGGTCCGCGAGGCCGTCGATCGTGAGGGCCTCCACGGGCTGCCGCCCCCAACCACCGCTGCCGTCGTCGAGCCGGCCGTTCAGCCCCTCGTTGAAGAGGAGGGTGCCGGGCTTGTCGGCGGCGGCGGCGTGAACCACCTCGATCTGGGCGAGGCCGTTCAGCTCCCGGTTCTTGACCGCGGTGTCGTAGTTGTGCCGGTTCGCCTCGACGGCAACGACCTGCCCGGACCGGCCGACCACGTGCGCGAGCATCGCGGCGACCACGCCCTGGTGCGCGCCGATGTCGAACACCCGGGCGCCGGTGCGGAGCCGGCCCCGCTGGAGCGCGCCGATCTCGGGCAGGGGGTCCCAGTCGTTGTCGTACCAGCCCTGGGACAAGGGGTCCGACAAGAACACCTTCAGACGGGTGCCGCCGTAAGAGTGCTCAACGACCCGCGACGGAAAGGACCGGACCAGGCGCCGGACGCGCCACGCACGGAGCCGGCCGGCCAGCGCCGGAGACATGCAACGAATTAGGAACCGTTTGATCGATCCGAGCATGCGCGCCCCCCTGTTGCCGAACGAGCCCCACCGGCCGGCCGACTCGCGCTGCGCCGCCGCGGGCTCAACATGAGACAACCGATGGGTACGAATTTACCACGGGCGTGCGGTTGCGGGCCACCGTATTGATGTGAATATTACACCGAGGCCGATGCCAGTCGTTCCAGGTTCCAGGTTCCAAGTCGGAACCCCGCTCGTCACAAGCGCCGGCGGTTCGTGTCGCTCGTGACTCCACTTGGAACCTGGAACCTGGAACGACTGGATCCGGGACGAGGCGAAGAAGACCGGCCCCGCGCGCCCGGGCCGCGTGGCCCGCTGGCCCGACCGCCCCGCGCGGCGCCGGTTCGGGTATCATGGAGCACCGAACGCTTTGAGGAGGGGCACGGTCCGCAAACGGCCGCCCCCTGCGGGGCAACCTACCTCCCAGCCCCCTCCGTTCCCGCCGGCCCACGGAAGCTCCGCGGGTCGGGCCGGCGAACACGACGAGGGGGTCCGGGGGGAACGTGTTCGCACCCGCCTTAACGGCGCGCTGGCGTGCCCACACTGCCTCGCATGCGTGTCGGCTCGGGTTTTGACAGCTCGTTACTTCCGTATCGGGGCAGATGCCGCCCAGAACGTCTTTTGCTGACGGATTGCAGGCGGTAAGGCTTTTCTGCTTTCGCTCTTGACGCGGGCGGGCATTGGGTCTTATTATCCGATCCGCAAATTGAGCTTTTGGACGTTTGGGGAGCTGGCCCGGTGACCCGCACACGGTTCGGACTTCTGGTGGTCGCCGCGAGCGCCCTGGCCGCGGGCCGCGGGGCGGTCGCCGCACGGTGGCCGAACCGCCGCGAGGAGCCGGCGCCCGAGCCCGAGCACGCCTCACCGAGTGCCGATCCCACACGCCCCGACTTCGGCGAGGTGTGGGAAACGGACCGGTTCCCGTGGGCGCGGCACGCACGCAACCGCACGCCCGTTTCGGCAACCGTCTTTGGGTCCGAATGGAGGGTGGCGCGATGAGCGGCGGAGTGATGGCCCGCTTGGTCGGCGGTGCGGTGTGCGTCTGGCTCGTCGTTGGCACCGCGGCGCCGGCCGCGGCGGACGACTCCGCCAAGCTGTTGGCCGAGGTGCGGGCCGCGTGGCAGCAGCGCCAGGACGCGGCGCGCACCGCCCGGTTCGTGTGGACGGGCCGCACCGTGCACCCGAAAGGGGTCGTGGTCGGAACGAAGGGGCCGGGCAAGGACGTCGTGAACGACGGCACCGGGCGCGTCCTTTTGGAGGGCAACAAGTGGCGCCTCGCCACCCGCGGGTTGATCTGGTCCGAGCCGCCTTACGGCTTCGTCCCGGAGCACCGCGAGGTCGCGTTCGACGGCGAGCGGTACGTCACCCTCATCCACCACCAGCCCGGCCACAACCAGTTCCCGTACGGACTGATCCGCCGCAAGCCGGGCGAGGTCGCGCAGGCGTCCATGACGTTTAACCTCATCGACTACTGGCCGTTGCGGGTGGCGGTTCGTGGGGCCGACCCGCGGCTCTCGAACGAGACGCTGGAGACCCACGCCCTGGCCCGCCGCGCGACGCTCCAGGGGCGGCCGGTCGTCGAGCTCGTTCAACAGCGGACGGAGGTCAGCGGCGAGTCGAAAGTGTGGGTGGACCCGGCGCAGGACTACGCCGTCCGGCGGCACGACATGTACACCGCCGCCGGGGAGCTGCACACCCGGATCGATGTCACCACGGAGAGGCACCCGTCGGGCGTGTGGCTGCCGAAGGCGTGGACCGTTCAGTCGATGTCGGGGGCCGCGCTGCAACGGCGGACCGTGTTTACGCTCGTCGAGGTGACCCTCAACCCGTCGGTCGCGGCCGGCGACCTCGAGATCGACTTCCCGCCGAACACCGTCGTGGACGAGTACACGGACAGTAAGGGGCAGTCCCAGTTGACCGCCTCTCACATCGTCCGCGGGGACGGGGGCCGCCGGCCGATCGTTCCGGGCGAGTGGAACAACGTCGGCTACGAAGACCTGCTCCGCACCGAGCCGGGCGAACTCCTGGGGAGTGTTCCGCCCCCGTGGTGGACATCCCGCTCGGTCCTCGTTGCGGCCTGCGGGGTCGTGCTCGCCCTCGCGGTGGCCGCGCTGCTGGTCGTCCGGAGACGAGCCCTGCGGCGGCGAACGCTCCCGGTCACCGCCGAACCGCCCGTGAACCCCCGTTCGGAGGAAAGGTGACGTTCCGATCCGCCGCGCCGGCCCTGTGCTTTCTGGAGTTTTTGACAGGATGAACAGGATGATTTTAAATCCTGTTCATCCTGTCGATCCTGTCAAAAACTCCCTCCGTGCCCCGCTCCCGGGCGGTCGCGGCTCGTCAAGACAGTGGCCGTATTACCGGGTGCGTGTATCAGCGCCCCGGCCCGCCTCTGGCGGTATCGACCGAAGGACACTCGTGAGCACGTCTATGGTCCGCGGCGCTGGTGGGGTCACGGCGATCGCCCGTCGCGGGCTGTCCCTCCTCGAACTGCTCGTCGCCGTCGGCATCCTGTCGGTGCTCGCCGGGCTCATTCTGGCCGGGGTGCAGCGGGCCCGCGTGTCCGCCGCGCGGCTCGGCTGTGCCGACCACCTGCGGCAGATCGCCCTCGCCGCGCACGGCTACCACGGCGCCCGCCACCGGCTCCCAACGGGCATGGCGCGCGACGACGGCAAGGTCCCGGAGCCGTACCTGAGCTGGCTCGCCCGGCTGCTCCCGCACCTCGAACGGGACGCCCTCTGGGAACAGACCGAGGCGGCGTTCCGGCAGGAGCGCAACTTCCTGACCCCCGCCCACGCGGCCCGCTCCGCCCTCGTGCCGATCTTCCTCTGCCCGAGCGACGGCCGGCTGAGCGGCCCGGCCGGGAAGGACGCCACCCTGCACGCGGTGGCCCACACGTCGTACCTCGGCGTCGAGGGCCGCAACGCCGGCGTCGCCGACGGGCTGCTGTACATGGACTCGCGCCACGCCCTCTCGGACGCCACCGACGGCACCAGCAGCACGCTCCTCGTCGGCGAGCGCCCGCCCAACGCCGACTTCAGCCTCGGCTGGTGGTACGCCGGGTGGGGGCAGGCGCAGAACGGCGACGCCGAGTTCCTGCTCGGCGCCCGCACCCGCTGCTACAACCGCTACCGCGCCACCTGCGACGAGGGGCCGTACCGCTTCACCGCCGGCCGGCTCGACAACCCGTGCGACGCGTTCCACTTCTGGAGCCCGCACCCGGGCGGCGCGCACTTCGCGTTCGCCGACGGGTCCGTCCGCTTCCTCCGCTACGCCGCCGACGACATCCTGCCCGCGCTCGCCACCCGCGCCGGCGGCGAGGCCGTCTCCGCTCCCGAGTAACTCTCCCCGCCCCGCGCTGACCCGCCGCCGCACGCGCTCCGAGCCGCCGAACCCGTACACTTACCCGGTGATACGGCCGCTGTCTTGACGAGCCGCGACCCGTGGGGGCCGTAAGCTTTTGAAGGGAGCTTTTGACAGGATCGACAGGATGAAGATAGACCGGATTTTAAATCCTGTTTATCCTGTTAATCCTGTCAAAAGCTCCCTTCGTGCCCCGCTCCCGGGCGGTCGCGGCTCGTCAACACAAGCGACACCGCAGACGGGTTCATGTATCAGAGGGCACCCGCGTGGAACGCCGACCCCACCCCGATTTCGACCGCACCACCGCGCGGCGCGTGCTCGTCGGGGCCGCCGTCGTCGCGCTCGCGCTTGTGGGGAGCGGGGCGGCGCACGCGCTCGGGGCCGGTGAGTGGGCGGTGTGGCTTGGTGGCGTCGGGTTCCTGGCGGGCTGTGCGGTGATCGTTCGGGCGCCGCTGAACCGCGCCCCGTGTCCGGCGTGCGGCCGCCCGCTGACCCGCGAGCCCGACGCCACCGCCTTCCCGTGCCGCCCGTGCGGCGTGCGGTGGGCCACGCGCTCCTACGGCGCCGACTTCCGGGACTGATGGCACGCGCCGGAGCGCACGGGCGGTTCGACGGGGCGGGCCGTGCTTCCCTGGGACCGCGGACGTCCCGTCCGCTGCGCCGGGCGCCGGGATGCCCGGCGGGCGCTCAATCTTCGCACACCACGCGGTCCCCGAACGCGGCCCGCAGGGCGCCGCGGCCGCGGTCCGTGAGCCGCCACCCGCGGACGGTGAGCGCGTTCAGCGCGGCCAGAGCCTCCGAGGCGGCCAGCTCCCGCGCCGCCTCGTCGCCGGGGGCGGTCGCGCCGGTCTGCTCCAGGTCCAGCTCTTCGAGGTTCCGCACGTTCGGCGACCGCGCCAGCGCCCGCACCGCGTCGTCCGTCAGCCGGTCGCGCCCGCCGAGCCGCAGCGCGGTGAACCGGGCCGTCACCGGGGCCGCCGCCAGCGCGCGCACGCCGTCGGCCGTCAGGCCGGCCGAGCGCAGGTCGAGGCGCTCCAGCTTCGTCAGGTGCGTCGCGGCGAGCAGGGACCGCAGGCCGCGGTCGCCCACCGTGTCGCAGCCCGCCAGCCCGAGCGCCCGCAGCCCCGCCAGGCGCGGCGACGCCCCGAGCGCGGAGATTCCCTCCGGGCCGATGCGATTGGCCCGGCCGTTCGGCTCGTCCCGGCGGGCGCCGAAATCGAGCGCCGTGAGGCCCTCCGGCGCGGCCGCGGCGAGCAGGCGCGCGGCGGTATCGTCCAGGCCGCACGGGCCGAACGCGAGTTCCTCCAGCCCGGCGACGTGCGGGGACGCGAGGACGTGCGCCAGCTCGGCCGGCGCGACGGCGGCGAACTCGAGCCGCGGCATGCGCGCGAGGTGCCGGCGGCGGGCGAGCACCTGGAACGCCCCCTCGCCGGTCATGTTCCCGCGCTGCACCTCCAGCGGGAGCAGCGCCAGCGGCGGGAACCGGGCCAGCTCGTTCGCTATCGTGTCCGGGACCGGGCCGTTGAACCGCACCTTCCGGAGGAACCCGCGGTCGAACGACTCGCCGTCGTCGAACAGCTCCGCCCACGGCAGCAGCGGCGCCAGCCAGTCGTCGCGGCCCCGCTCGAACCACCCGCGCCAGCGCGCGATGACCTCCTCCGGGGCCGCCGCCTCCGGGTTCTGGAGGCTGACGACGACCCACCAGGGCGAGTCCACATCGCGCAAAAAGCTGCTGTACAGTTCGCGCGTCTTCATGTCGTCCGGGTGGTCGAGGATCGCCTGCACGAGCCGGTCGCCGACGGCCGCGTTCACGTCGTCGTCCGACCCGCCCGCCTGAACCTCGGCCCGGACCGCTTCGAGGTGCTCGTCGGTCAGGAAGCCGGCGTCGGCGCTGAACACCGTCAGGTGCGGCAGCGCCGCGATCAGCCGCCGGCCCGCCGCCCGGCCGATCCTGTTGTCGCCGAGTGTGTTGTTGCCGAGCGTGAGCCAGCGGAGCCCCCGCAGGTGCGGTGAGGCCGCGATGGCGTTGGCCCCTTCGTTGCCGATCGCGTTGTGCTCCAGTTGGAGCTGGCGGAGGCGCCGCAACCGCGGGGAGGCTGCCAGCGCCCCCGCGCCGGTCGAAGTGATCTGGTTCCGCGACAGCTCGAGTTCGCGAAGCTCCGAAAACCCGTCGCAGGCGGCGATCGCCTCCGCGCCGGCGTCTTCGATCCCGTTGCGTCGCAGGAACAGCTCCTCGGGCCGGCCGAGGTGCGGCGACGTGGCCACGGCCACCACCCCGCCCGTCCCGATGTTGCCGTGGTCGAAGTGGATCACCTGGAGCGTTCGGAGGCCGGGCCACCCGGCGAACGCGACCCCGCCGGCCTCGCCCAGGTCGTCGTTGCCCAGGTACAGCTTCTTGATCTGCTTGAAGTGCGTGGTGCCGGCCAGCACCTCCATCGACTCGGACGTGAAGCCGCACCCGCGGAGCCAAAGCTCCGTGATGCCGGTCAGCCGCGTGGCCCCGGCGAGGGCACGCATCCCCGCGGTGCCGATGGGCGAGTAGTCGGCCCCGAGGGTCCGAAAGCGGTCCGGGTTCAGCGCGGCCAGGACGCCGGCGAGGTGCCGGCCGGCGAACGCATTCATGTCAGCGAGCGACAAGGATTCGAGTTGCGGGAAGCGGCCGACCAGTTCCGGTAGGGTCACGCCCGTCGCCGGGCACCCGAACATCGAGAACGACCGAATGGACGACAGCGCGGCCCCATCAGCGAGAACCTGAATGGCGTCGTCCTCGAACGGCACCGATTCGAGTGACAGGCGGTGGAGCCCCGCGAGGTGCGGCGACCCCAGCAGCGTGCGGAGCGCGGCGGGGGCGACCGCCCCGCTGAGGTTCAGCGCGCGGACCCGGCCGAGGTGGGGGCAATCCGCCAACCGCTCGGCGGCGGGTTCGAGGTGCCTGAGGTGCAGCGCGGACACGGGGGACACGGCCCAGAGTTCGTCGCCCCGCTCGACGAACACGGCCGCGTCGATCACCACCTCGTTCACGAACCCGCGCGAGAAATCGCCGTGCACCCGGCCGCGCGCGTTCAGGTCGTGGAGGGGCTGGAGCCAGCGGTCGCGGTTCCGGGCCAGCAGTTCGCGCTCGCGGGCGGCGAGCCGGGCCAGTTCCCCGGACGGGAGGTCGCCCTTGCCGTCGGAGTTCTGGTGCCGGGCGATCTGCGCCCGGATGAACTCGGCCCGCTCGGGGTCCGCGTTCTCGTCGAGCCAGTCGGCGAACACCAGGCGCGGCGTGTCCTCGTCCGGGTGCGCGGCGATGGCCGCCATCAGGGCGTCGCGGTCGTTCACGGTTCGTCCCCGTTCGAGAGTACGAATGCATGGCGGAATGATGCCCGCCCGGGGCGCTGCCAGCCGGGGCGCGGGCAATGTGGGCCGGCGGGAAGGGAGCAAAGGCAACCTACCCCCAGCCCCTCCCTGAAGGGAGGGGAGCAAAGCACGGGCGCATCGATTCCGCCTCGGGTGCGCGGTGGCTTTTGCTCCCCCTCCCTTCAGGGAGGGGGCTGGGGGGTGGGTCTACGCCCCGCGCGCGCCTCTCGCTCCGGGACCACTCCTCCCGGCGCCACCCCCTCCCTTTAGGGAGGGGGCCGGGGGGTAGGTTGCCTTTGCTCCCCCTCCCTTCAGGGAGGGGGCTGGGGGGTGGGTTGCCCCGCGCGCGCCTCTCGCTCCGGGACCACTCCTCCCGGCGCCACCCCCTCCCTTTAGGGAGGGGGCCGGGGGGTAGGTTGCCTTTGCTCCCCCTCCCTTCCGCTACGACCGCACCACCGCGCGGTATGTGCTCGCCGGCCCCGACCGCGCGGGTGCGCCCGCCCCCCGTTCCTACGGCTCGTCGGTCACCACGACCGGGGCGGTCTTCGGTACTTCCAGGTCGCTGGTGTCCAGCCGCCCCTCGCTCTGGAGCTGGCGGAAGATCGCCACCGTCTCCCGGATGCCGGCCTCCAGCGCCGTCTTCGGCAGCGGCCCCAGGTCGCGCTGCAACCCGTCGTCCGACAGGTCGTAGGCGATGGCGATCTGCGTGGTGCCGAACGTCACCAGCTTCGCCGCCTCCGGCAGCACCGCCGCTAGGGCCGCGTGGAAGTCCTTCATCGTCACCACCGCGCCGCGCAGGTTGTAGCTCTTCGCGCCGGTGTACGGCCGGGCCAGCGACTGCACGAACACCTCGGCCACGTCCCCGACGTACTGGAAGTCGGTCCAGCCGCCGAAGTTGATGTGGTACGGCCGCCCCAGCAGCGCCGCCTTGATCGCCTTCGTGGGCTCGGACGTCATGCCCAGGTCGCGGCCGGCGCCGTACACGGTCCACGGCCGCAGCCCCACGCTGGACAGCCCGAAGTCCTGGAAGTAGATCCGCGCGTTCCCCTCGTTGCAGCACTTGAACACGCCGTAGTGCGTGCTGGGGATCAGCGGGGCGTCGTCCCCCTGCGCGCCGGCCGGGTACTTGTCCGGGCCGCCGAACACCGCCGCGGAGCTGGCGTACACCAGCCGCTGCACCTGCGCCCCGGCCGCCCGCACCGCCTCGAACACCGCCAGCGTGCCCAGCACGTTCACCTTCGCGCCCAGCATCGGGTCGGCCCGGCACGTCGGCACCTGCAACCCGGCCAGGTGGATGACGTGCGAGATCTGGTGCGCGGCGATGGCCGCGGAGAGGGCCTTGAGGTCCGTCACGTCGCCCGGCACGAAGGTCACCTTCGCGACCTCGCTCTCGGGCAGGACGAGCCGGAGCCGGCGGGCGTCCTCGCGCAGGTCGTACACCCACACCTGGTCGCCGCGCCCGAGCAGGTTGCGGATGATCCACGCCCCGATGAACCCGTACCCGCCGGTAATCAGCACGCGCATTTGAGAGAGCCCTCGCCGCAAAAATGAGAGGAGATCGACCGCAAAGGAGGCAGAAGGCAGTGATAGCCACAAAAAGCACAACGGGCACAACAGAAAACCGCAGAGGAAGGCAGAAGGCAGGAGATTGGCCGCAAAAAAGCACAAAAAAGCACAAAAGGAAACCGAAGAGACAGCAGAGAGATTGGCCGCAAAACGGGAACAACAGAAGACAGGAGAGAAAAGCAGAAGAGCGATTGGCCGCAAAAAAGCACAAAAAGCACAAAAGGAAACCGAAGACCAGGACAAAGAGAAGTGCTTTTAAACTCACTCTTCTGTCTTGGTCTTCTGTCTTCTTTTGTGCTTTTTGTGCTTTTTTGCGGCCAATCGCTCTTCTGTCCTGGTCTTCTTTGCGGCCAATCTGTCTTCTGCCTTCTTATTGCGGCTTCTTGTCTTCTTCCTTCGCCTCGGCGTCGCCCACGTTCTCCTGGGCCACCTTGGCGACGGACACCAGCTTGTCACCGTCGCGCAGGTTCATCACCCGCACGCCCTGGGTGTTGCGGCCCACGATGCGGATGTCGCCCACCTTGCTGCGGGTCACCATGCCGTCCTTGGTGATGAGCATGATCTCGTCGCCGTCGCGGACGCTGGTGACGCTGATCACCTTGCCGTTCTTGGCGGTCACCTTCACGTCCTTCACGCCCTTGCCGCCGCGGCCCTGGAGCCGGTACCGCATGCCGGACGGGTCGGCCTCGGCCTCGCCCTCGGCCCCCTCGGGCGCCTCCGGCTCCACCACCTCGGGCTCCGGCGCGGCCTCGTCGTCGGCCTCCACCGCCCCCTCGGGGAGGGGGGTGTTGGCCCCGAACGGGGTGCGCTTGCCGTACCCGTTCTCGCACACCGTCAGCAACAGCCCGTCCGGGTCCGCGACCACCATGCCCACGAGCGCGTCGTCCTTGCCGAGCTTGATCCCGCGGACCCCGCGGGCGGTGCGGCCCATCGGGCGGATGGCGGACTCGCGGAACCGGATCGCCATCCCCTTCTGGGTGCTCAGCACCACCTCGTCGTTGGCCCGGGTGAGGGCCACGTTGATGAGTTCGTCGCCTTCATCAAGCGTGATGCCGATGATGCCGCCCTGGCGGACGTTGCTGTACGCCATCAGGTCGGTCTTCTTCACCGTCCCCTGGCGGGTGGCCATGAGCAGGTGCGCGCCCTCGACGAACTCGCGCACCGGCACGATGCTGCTGATCTTCTCCCCCTCGGCCAGGGACAGCACGTTGGCGATGGCCCGGCCCGGGCTGGTGCGGCCGGCGGTGGGGATGCGGTAGACCTTGAGCCAGTACATGCGGCCGGTGTTGGCGAAGCACAGCAGGTACGCCTTGGTGCTGGCGACGAAGAAGTGCTCGACGAAGTCGTTGTCCCGGAGCCCCCCCTGCACGCCCTTGCCGCCGCGGCCCTGCACCCGGTACTCGGTCAGCGCCATCCGCTTGACGAACCCCTCGTGCGAGATCGTGACGACGTTCGGCTCGTCCACGATCAGGTCTTCCATGTCCACGTCGCCGCCGTCGTCGGACACCTCCGTCTTGCGGTCGTCGCCGTACTTGGCGGCCATCCGCTCCAGGTCCTCGCGGATCACGGCGTGGATGTTGGCGTCGTCGGACAGGAGCGTCTCGTACCCGCGGATCAGCTCGCGGAGCTGGAGGTACTCCTTCAGGATCTCCTCGCTCTCGAGGGCCGCGAGCTGCCCGAGCCGCAGGTTCACCACGGCCTCGGCCTGCTGCTCGGTCATGCGGTACTCGGCCACCGCGCCCAGCTCGCGCTGGAGGGCCGCGAACGCGCCCTCGCCGATGGCCCGCTGCATGAGGGCGGCCGGGACCGCGAGCCCCTGGAGCCGGGCCTTGGCCTCGGCCCGGTTCGGGGACGTGCGGCAGATCTGGATCACCTGCTCGATGTCCGCGATGGCGATGAGCTGCCCTTCGAGCACGTGGCCGCGCTTCTTGGCCTCGCGCAGCAGGAACTCGGTGCGGCGGCGGATCACGTGGACCCGGTGGTCCAGGAACTTTTGCAGCATCTCCTTGAGCGTCAGCTCGCGCGGGCGGCCGTCCACCAGCGCCAGCATGATGATGCTGACCGTCTTCTGGAGCTTCGTGTACTGGTAGAGCTGGTTCAGTACGAGGTGCGGGTCCTTGCCGCGCTTGATCTCGACGATCAGCCGCACCGGCTCCCCGTTGCGGGCGCTGGACTCGTCGCGGACCCCGCTCACGTCCGGGATGCGCTCCTCCTTCACGAGGTGCGCGATCTCCTCGACGATGGCGTTGCGGGTGACCTGGAACGGCACCTCGGAGATGAGGATGCTGGGGGACCGGCCCTTCACCTCTTCCATCACCTGCGCGCGGGCGCGGAGGGTGATCTTGCCGGCCCCGCGGGCGTAGGCCTCGAGCAGCCCCTGGCGGCCCATGATGATGCCGCCGGTGGGGAAGTCCGGGCCGGGGATGATCTGGATCAGGTCGGCGAGCGTGGCCCCGGGGTTGTCGAGCAGCAGGACGAGCGCCTTGCACACCTCGCGCAGGTTGTGCGGCGGGATGTGGGTGGCCATGCCGACGGCGATGCCGTCCGAGCCGTTCACCAGCAGGTTCGGGAACTTGCCCGGGAGCACGAGCGGCTCGCGGTACTTGCCGTCGTAGTTGTCGATGAAATCGACGGTGTCGCGCTCGAGGTCTTCGAGCAGTTCGCCGGCGGCGGGCGTGAGGCGGGCCTCCGTGTACCGGTGGGCGGCGGGGGGCAGGCCGGCGATGGAGCCGAAGTTCCCCTGCCCGTGGACCAGCCGGTACCGGAGGTTCCAGTCCTGGGCCATGCGGACGAGCGAGTCGTAGATGCTGGCGTCGCCGTGCGGGTGGTACCGCTTCATCGTCTCGCCGATGATGCCGGCGCACTTGCTGGTGGACGACGCCGGCCCGAGCCCGAGGTCGTTCATGGCCACCAGGATGCGCCGCTGCGACGGCTTGAGCCCGTCGCGCACGTCCGGCAGGGCGCGGCTGATGATGACCGACTGGGCGTAGGTGAGGTAGCTGTCGCGCAGCTCGTCGACGATGTCGAGCGGGTTGATCGGCGCGACCGCGCCCGCGGCGGGTGGTTCGTTGGGACCGGACGGCGGTGTGGTGGCGTCGGCCAAAGAAGGCTCCTTGGAGTGTGCCCCGCGCGGCCGAAACGGCGGCGGTCCCGTGGCGACTGGTAACCCGCGAAGTACGTTGATATTCTAGGGAAATCGTGCCCCCCGAGCCAGCGCCGTAGCGGCCCCGCGGGCGGTTTTTGGTGCGCGGAAAGTGGAAGCCGAGTAAACTGGCCGGGCGGCCCCTCCGCGGGGCGCGCGGCCCCTCCCCACCGACGGTACTTCGCCATGCGTTCGATCGTCCCGTTCGCGGCGGCCCTGGCCCTCGCCGGCCCCGGCTTTTCGGCCCAGCCGGCGCCCGACGCCGCCACCCCGGCGGCCGAACTCACCCGCACCAAAGCGCTCAAGGCGAAGGTGAGCATGGAGGCCCGGGACGCGCGGCTCGGGGACGTGCTCAAAGAGTTCGCCGCGCAGGCCGACGCCCGAGCGGATATGCTGATCCTGTGGGCCTACGGCCCCGGCTTCCCGCACGCGCAGCGGGTGACCTACCGGTGCAAGGACAAGCCGGTCGAGGACGCGCTCGCCGAGGTGCTCAAGGCGGCCGGCGGCGGGCTGGGCTACACGGTGGTGTCGAAGGACGGCGACAAGCGCGACGGGTGGGTGCTGCTCACCGCCGCCGCCGCGACCGCCGAGGACGAAAAAGCCGCCGCCGACCGGGTGGCGCAGGCCAAAAAGCTGATCGACGGCGGCAAGCCCGACCCGGCCAAGACGCTGCTCACGCTGGTGGTGCAGAAGTACGGCGCCACCAAGGCCGCCGCCGAGGCACGCGAGTTGCTCGCCAAGCTGGGCAAGTAGCCCGCGCGCGAACAAATCGCCGTCACGGGCCGCCGGCACCGAATTCACGACGTATTCTGTAGCCGGCCGGGGTGATCCACGAACCCGCCTGCGGTGTCGCTTCCTTGACGAGCCGCGACCGCCAGGGAGCGGTGTAACGTGTCCCGCTCCCTGGCGGTCGCGGCTCGTCAAGGGAGCGGCCGGTGCGGCTCGGGTGGTGTCGCGCCGGGCTCGCGTGGCCGGTGCGACACTGAAGGGTTATTCTCCGCCCCCCACTGTTCCGTGTCCGTACCCGAAGGAAGCGACCGTGAGCGGCATTTGGGGTAACCGCGAGGTGCCGTGGATCCCGCCGGAACTGGCGGAGCCCGACGGGTTCGTCGGGGTGGGCGGCGACCTGCGCCCGGCCACGCTGCTGCGCGCCTACGCCGACGGCGTGTTCCCGTGGTTCAACGAGGGCGACCCGATCCTGTGGTGGTCCCCGGACCCGCGCGGGGTGATCGAGCTGCACGGCGAGTCGGCGGACGGGGCGCCGGGGTACGGCGGGCTGCACGTGTCGCGGCGGCTGGCCCGGACCATCCGCTCGGGCAAGTTCCGGGTGACCGTGAACCAGTGCTTCGCGACGGTGATGCGCGAGTGCGGGGAGCGCCGCCCGGAGGGCACCTGGGTGACCCCGGAGATGCTGGCCGGGTACGCCGAGCTGCACCGGCTCGGGCACGCGCACAGCCTGGAGACGTGGGTGTGGGCCGGGGGCGCGGGGCCGGACGCCTGGGAGCTGGCCGGCGGCACCTACGGGGTGAGCATCGGCGGGCTGTTCGCGGCGGAGTCGATGTTCTACCGGGTGACGGACGGCTCGAAGGTGGCGCTGGCGGCGCTGGTGCAGCGGCTCCGGGAGCGCGGGTACGTGCTGCTGGACGTGCAGATGAAGACGGACCACACGACGACGATGGGCGCCACCGAGGTGCCGCGCCGCGAGTACCTGAAGCGGCTCCGCCGCGCCGTCGCCATGACCGGCATCAGCTTCGCCTGACCGCGCGAAGGCGACCCACCCCAAGGCAACCCACCCCCCAGCCCCTCCCTGCAGGGAGGGGAGCAAAGGCAACCTACCCCCCGGCCCCCTCCCTGAAGGGAGGGGGAGCAAAACCAGCGCCCCCATCTCGCGTCGGGACCACTCCTATCGGCGCCACCCCCTCCCTTCAGGGAGGGGGCCGGGGGGTAGGTTGTCTTGGGGGCCGGGAAGCGTGCGCCTTCACCCCGCGTCCGCGTCCGCTTCGGGGCCGAGGCGGCCGTCCAGGTGCCAGTCGCCCAGCACCCGCGTGTACACCTTCTCCCCGGTCGGCAGCTTCACCAGCGCCAGCGGGCCGTCCCGGCCCAGCAGCTCCCCGCGCACCGCCGGCACCGCCCGCACCCGGCCCGACCGGCTCGCCACCTCCAGCCGCGCGCCCGGCCCGCCCGGCACCTCGCACGTCTGCTCGGTGCGGGCGTCGGTCACCACCACCGCCTCGCCCTCCAGCTCGCCCGGCACCCACACCGTCCGGGCCGGCGGGCGCGGCTTCGGGCGCGCCGGCGGGGGCGGCGCGGGCTCCGGCTCGGGGGCCGGGAACAGCGTCCCCTGCTGGCGCCCGAACACCCACCCCCGCGCGTCCGACGAGTACGCCACGTGCCGCTGCCGGAGCTGCCGCAGCGCCTGCTTCACCGTGTCCTTCTTGGGCGGCTTGTTCGGGTAGTCCCGCGCCCACCGCTCCGCCACCTCGCCGGCGCGGATCACCGCCTCCGGGCCGCGCTCCTCCCGCAGCCGCCGCAGCACCCGGAACGCACGCCGCAGCGCCGGCGACGGCTTGGCCCCCAGCTCCGGCGGCAGGTCCGCGGTGCTCGCGTCCGGGTCCGCCGCCTCCGCCCGCGCGCCGAGCGTGATGCGGACCCCGTCCAGGTTCAGGCTCTCCCGCAGCCGCTCGCGGCCGTGCCGCCGCATCAGCCCGCGGGCCGCGAAGAAGATCTGCCGCAGCTCGGTTTCGTAGGTCGAACCCATGCTCGGGCTCCCGGCGTGTATTTTCCTGTCCCACACGGGTGAGCGGTTCTCACGGGGCGGGCGCGTCGCTTATGGTTTAGTGTACAATTGACCAGTTGCGAGGGCGACGGTGTGGGCGACGAAATTCGTGCGGAGCTGGTGCGGCTGATCGACGCGGGGGACGTGTACGGCCTGCTGTGCGCGGCGGCGCGGCTGTGGGTGCGGGAGTACCACCCGGACACGGTGCGGGCGGCGCTGTACGCGACCGCGGCGGACGACCTGGAGCCGATGCGGCTCAGGATCCCGCTCGCGGCTTCCGGGCCGGCGCCCGCTGCCGCTGCCGTTCCAGCTCCGCCGCCGCCGCCATAGCCGCGAGCCGGGCGGCGGCGGCGGCCTCCTCGGCGGCCTGCACCTTGCGGATCTGCTCGCGGTGCGTCTCGTGCAGCTCGGCCAGGTTGGCCCCGGCCACCCGCTGGAGCAGTTGGGCCGTGGACAGCGGGAGCACCAGCGTCAGCTCCGCGAGCTGCTGGGCCATCTGCCGGAAGCACCGCACCTGGGTGGTCTCCTGGTCCGCTTCGCCCTTGCGCGGGCGCCCCGTCTTCGCCATGCCGACCCTCGGTTCCGGAGCCCGGCGCACCCGCACCGGCGCCAACCAGTGTGACCGCAAACCGAAATTCCCGCAACCGCATCTCGCTACCAGTGTTGACAGGAATGCGAAAAGTGTTAACACTTTATAAGTGGACAAAAGAACAGTATGTGCAAGGGAGACAACCTACCCCCCGGCCCAAGGCAACCTACCCCCCGGCCCCCTCCCTGAAGGGAGGGGGAGTAAAGGCAACCTACCCCCCGGCCCCCTCCCTAAAGGGAAGGGGTGGCGCCGAGAGGAGTGGTCCCGAAGCGGAAGGAGGGCGCGGGGCGCAGACCCACCCCCCGGCCCCCTCCCTGAAGGGAGGGGAGGAAGACACGGGCGAATTTGAAGCGTGGCGCCACCCGCTCGCGCCGGGACCACTCCTCTCGGCGCCACCCCCTCCCTTCAGGGAGGGGGCCGGGGGGTAGGTCGCCCCGCACGCGCGCGCCTCTCACGCCGGGACCACTCCTCTCGGCGCCACCCCCTCCCTTCAGGGAGGGGACTGGGGGGTAGGTTGCCTTTCCTCCCCTCCTTTCAGGGAGGGGGTCGGGGGTGGGTTGCCTTTCAGTGGCGCTCTTCGAGGGCGCAGGAGAGCTGCATGCGGCCGCCGTCGAGGTGGATGAGCCAGGGCTCGTCGGGGACGCCGCCGGGCTCGCGGGTGCAGTTGCGGCCGTCCACGGTGACCGCGTAGGGGCGCAGCTTGATCACCTCGGGGCCGGGCGGGTGCAGCCGGCTGACCGTCACCGGGCCGGTGAAGTCGATGGGCGGCAGCTCCGGCGCGGGCCGGGCCGGGCGGCCGCGGGCCACCAGCCCCACGGCGAGCCCGCAAGCGAACATCAGCACCAGTGGTAGCAGCCTGCGCACGGCGAACCTCCTGCGAGAACGGACGCCCACTGATACGTGTGACGGTCGCGCGACCGGACATCGAGACGGCTGTTTGTGACGATTTCGCCGGCGCGCGGGACTGTGCGCCGGGTTCGCCGGACCCTTCGGGTTCCCCTTTGAGGAGTGCTCTCGTGAAGAAGGTGTTCACCAGCGGGCAGGTGGCGAAGCTGTGCAACGTCGCGCCGCGGACGGTGTCGAAGTGGTTCGACGCGGGGCGCCTGAAGGGGTACCGGATGCCGGGGTCCAATGACCGCCGCATCCCGCGCGAGAACCTGATGCGGTTTTTGCGCGAGAACGGGATGCCGACGGCGGCTCTGGAGGCGGAGGAGTCGTTCGTGGTGCTGCTGGTCGGTGCGGAGCCGCGGGCGGCGGGGCGGCTGCGGGAGCTGCTGCCGGCGCCGGCGTTCAAGGTGGAGGCGCCGCCCTCGCTGTTCCACGCCGGCGCGCTGGCGAGCGCGGTGCCATTAGGAGCAATAGTGGTGGACCTGGCGGTGGGGCGCGGGGACGGGGTGGCGATCGCGGAGCGGCTGCGGGGCGCGGAGCCGCCCGCGCGGGCGTACCTGGCGGCGCTGACGGGCGAGGACGAGACGGCGCCCGGGGAGCTGCTGGCGGCCGGGTTCGACGCGCTGTTCCAGAAGCCGCTCGACGTGCGCGCGCTGGCGGTGGCCCTGGCGGCCCGCCACGACCGGTTCGCGCCCGGGGTAGACCTGCCGCGCGCCGCGGCGCTGGCGTGAAGACAACCTACCCCCCGGCCCCCTCCCTGAAGGGAGGGGGAGCAGAAACCACCGCGCGCCCAAGGCGAGATCGATGCGCCGTGGTTTTTCTCCCCTCCCTGCAGGGAGGGGCTGGGGGTGGGTTCTCGCTTCGCGTGCGCCTCTCGCCACGGGACCACTCCTATCGGCGCCACCCCCTCCCTTCCGCCGGCCCACGGAAGCTCCGCTGACCGGGCCGGCGAGCACGACGAGGGGGCCGGGGGGTAGGTCTTCGCGGCCGGGGGGTAGGTTGCCTTTGTGTACGAGGAGCACCGCGTGACGACACACCCCGAGCGGGCGGCGCTGCTGGGCGCGATCCGGGCGCGGCCCGACGACGACACCCTGCGCCTCGTGTACGCCGACTGGCTCGACGACCGGGGGGCCGGCGACCGGGACGCGGCGACGGCGGAGTTCATCCGGGCGTCGTGCGGGGACCGGCCGCGGCGGGCCATGCCCCGGGCCGCGTACCGGTGGCTGCTGGGGGCGACAGGGGCGAATTGGCGCCGGCTGGTGCCGGGGGTGCTCGCCCGGTTCGGGGCGGGGTCGGGGGCCGGGTGCCGGCGCGGGCGGGCGGTGTCGTGCGCGCTGGCGCTGCCCGGTTCGGGGCGGCGGTACGCGGTCGCGTTCGAGTTCGAGCGCGGGTTCGTGCGCGCCGCCCGGTTCTGCTCGGCGCACGCCGCGAGTGTCGTACTGGACGCGCTTCAGGACGATCAACCGCTGGCGCACCTGCTCATTGCGGGGGTGCGTCCGGAGCGGGCGCGCCCGCTGGCGTCCCGGCTCGCGCCGGCGCGGGGGTGATGGCGACCGACCCACCCGGCCCCGAAGAACCTACCCCTCGGCCCCCTCCCTGAAGGGAGGGGGTGGCGCGGTGAGGGGTGGTCCCGGTGCGAGAGGGGGGCGCGTGCGGGGCGACCTACCCCCCAGCCCCCTCCCTGAAGGGAGGGGGAGCAGAACCGAATACAACCCACCCCCAGCCCCTCCCTGAAGGGAGGGGAGGAAGACACGGGCGAACTTGAAGCGTGGCGTGCGCCTTCCGCGCCGGGACCACTCCTATCGGCGCCACCCCCTCCCTTCAGGGAGGGGGCCGGGGGGTAGGTCGCCCCGCACGCGCCCCCGCTCGCGCCAGGACCACTCCTCCCGGCGCCACCCCCTCCCTTCAGGGAGGGGGCCGGGGGGTAGGTCTACGCCCCGCGTGCGCCTTCCGCGCCGGGACCAATCCTATCGGCGCCACCCCCTCCCTTTAGGGAGGGGGCCGGGGGGTAGGTTCTTCGGGGCCGGGGGGTAGGTTGCCCGGGGGGTAGGTTGCCTCTCCTGTTTCGCGTTCACGCCTGGACCGATTTATGACCGTCGCCCACCCGAACCCCTGGCACGCGCGGGCCGACGAGCTGGCGCGCTGGGCGCTGCTCCGCATGGTGAACCGCACCGACCGGTGCGGCGGGTGCTTCGTCGGCGCGGGCGGGACGGTCCACCGCACCACCCGCCCGCCGAAGGTGCCGATCCCCGGGTTCGTCAGCCACTCCCGGCTCGTCCAGCACTTCAGCGCCACCGCCGCGGCCCACGTGGTCGGGCTGCACGCCATCGCCCCGGACGGCACCGGGAAGTGGGTCGCGGTGGACGTGGACGCGCACGCCGACCGGCCGTTCGACCCGGACGCCAACGAGCGGTTCGCGCGGGCCGGCTTCGACCGCCTCACCGGCCTCGGGTTCCGCCCGCTCCTCACGCAGTCCAACGGCACCGGCGGGTTCCACCTGCTGGCCCTGTTCGCCGAGCCGGTGCCGGCCCGGGAGCTGTTCGCGTTCGGCCGCTGGCTGGCCCGTGACCACGCCGCGTTCGGCCTCCCCGGCGCGCCGGAGACGTTCCCCAAGCAGCGCGAGCTGCGCGCGAACGCCCGGTACGGGAGCTGGCTCCGGCTGGTCGGCCGGCACCACGCCCGGGACTTCTGGTCACCCGTGTGGGACGGCACCGGCTGGCGCACCGGGGCCGACGCCGTGGAACACGTGCTGTCGCTGACCGGCGACTCTCCGGCCCTGATCCCCCCCGACACCCGCGCCCCGGAACCCGTCCGCGCCCCCGCCCCCGCCCCCGTTGCGCGGGCGCCGCAGCGCCGGCCCGGCCCCGACGGGGAAACGGACGTGTTCGCGGCGTACAACCGCGCGGCCACGGAAGAGGCGGTCGGGGACCTGCTCCAGCGGCACGGGTGGACCCCCTTGGGGCGGCGCGGGCCGCGCTGGGACTTCCGCCGACCGGGCAAGGACGCCGACACGAGCGGCAACCTGATGCCGGTGTCCGGGGTGCCGATCTTCTACGGGTTCACCGACGCCACCAACGTCCCCCCGGACCGCGGGCTGAACCCCAGCCAGTTGCGGTGCCACCTGGAGTTCGGCGGGGACTTCGCCCGGCTGGCCGAGCGGCTCCGCACCGAAGGGTACGCCCCGCGCCGCCCGGCCGCGCCGGCCACCGCGGGAAGCGACGGGACCGCCGCACCGCCCCCGCCACCGCCACCCGCGCCGAGCGGGGCAGGGGAGGGGGCGAACGATCCGGAGCCGGTCCACGAGGACTTTCTGGACCCGCACCGGCTCGGGCGGCTGCTGGTGCCGCGGGCGGGCGAGCTGCCCACGGTGATCTACCACCGGGCGGAGTGGTGGGAGTGGCGCGACGGGCGGTACGTGTCGGTGCCCGACGACGACTTCGAGAAGCGGGCGTGGGTGGTGCTGCGGGGCGAGTGCGAGGCGGCGCACCGGGTGGCGGTGGCGGCTTGGGGGCACGGCGGGCGGCAGGGGCCGCGGCCCAAGGTGGTGAAGCTGGACACGCGGAAGGTGGGCAACGCCGTGACGGCCGCGGCCTCCATGTGCCACCTGGACGGGGCGGTCGCGTGGCCGGTGCTGCTGGCCGCCGACCCGGCCGACGCGGACCACATCCCCCGGCTGCGCCCGGCCCCGGAGCCGCGCGAGTTCGTGGCGTGCGCCAACGGGCTGATCGACGTGGCCGAACTGTTCGCGACCGGCCGCGCGACGCTGCACCCGGCCACGCCGCTGTACTTCACCCCGGCCGCGATCCCGGTCGCGTTCGACCCGGCCGCAGAGTGCCCGACCTTCCTCCGGTTCCTCGACCGGGTGACCGAGGGGGACGCGGAGCGGCAGTCGCTCCTCCAGGAGATCGCCGGGTACTTGCTCCGGTTCGACACCCGCTTTCAGCAGTTTTTCCTACTAACGGGCGACGGCGCGAACGGGAAGAGTACGTTCCTGGCGGCGCTGCGCGCGCTGATCGGCGACCACAACTACGCGTCGGTGCCGCTGGAGGAGTTCGGCGAGCGGTTCACGCTGGGGGCGACGCTGGGGAAGCTGGTGAACGCGGTGGCCGAGGTGGGGGAGCTGGACAAGGTGGCGGAGGCCAAGCTGAAGAGCTTCGTGGGCGGCGATCTGATGACGTTCGACCGGAAGAACAAGGCCCCGGTCTCGGCCCGGCCCACGGCCCGGCTGCTGCTCTCCACCAACACCCCGCCGCGGTTCGCGGACCGCACGGAGGGGGTGTGGCGGCGGTACCAGTTGGTGCCGTTCACGGCGGTGATCTCGGCGGAGGAGCGGGTGCGGGGGATGAGCGAGCCGGAGTGGTGGGTATCGTCCGGGGAATTGCCGGGCGTGCTGAACTGGGCGCTGGCGGGGCTGCTGCGGCTGCACCGGGCGAACGGGTTCACGTCCAGCGCGGCGTGCGAGGCGGCGAAGGCCGAGCACCGGGAGTTGTGCAACCCGCACCGGCTGTTCCTGGGTGAGCACGTGCGGGCGCAGGAGGGCGCGGCGCTGCGGTGCGTGGAGCTGTTCGCGGCGTACGTGGAGTGGTGCCGGCAGCGGCGGTACTTGCCGCTGGCGGACGGGAACTTCGGGGCGGAGGTGCGGAAGGTGTTCCGCCGGGTGACGAAGTCCCGGCCGCGGAACGGCCGGGAGCGGCAGAACGTGTACTCCGGGGTGACGTGGACGGAGGGACGCCCGGACGGGCTGCTGACCGAGTACGACCGCCGCCGCCGGGACGCCACCGGCTGGACCCCGGACGACGACCGCCCGGGGTGAGGAAGACCTACCCCCCGGCCCCCTCGGCGTGCTCGCCGGCCCGGTCAGCGGAGCTTCCGTGGGCCGGCGGAAGGGAAGGGGTGGCGCCGGGAGCGTTGGTCCCGGCGCGAGAGGCGCACGCCACGCTTCGCGTTCGCCCGTGTCTTCCCCCCCTCCCTTCAGGGAGGGGGCCGGGGGGTAGGTTGCCCCGCACGCGCCCTCTCCCGCTCCGGGACCACTCGTCCCGGCGCCACCCCCTCCCTTTAGGGAGGGGGCCGGGGGGTAGGTTGCCCCGCACGCGCCCCCTCCCGCTCCGGGACCACTCGTCCCGGCGCCACCCCCTCCCTTCAGGGAGGGGGCCGGGGGGTAGGTTGTCTTCCTCCCCCTCCCTTCAGGGAGGGGGCCGGGGGGTAGGTTGTCTTCCTCCCCCTCCCTTCAGGGAGGGGGCCGGGGGGTAGGTGGTCACCCCCGGTCACCCTCTGGTCACCCCCGGGTGACCGCCGTAAGTCGTTGCGGCGCAAGGCTTGGTCACCCGCGGTCACCCCGGTCACACCCTCCCTACCCCCCGTAACACTCCGCCGCCCCCCCTGGCGCGTGTGTAACGAGCGCCGGACCACGTTACACCGGCGACACGTTACACCGGCGAGACGGTGTGCGATGGACAAAAACAGGAAACAGGGTGACCAGGGTGACCAGGGGTGACCACTCCTTGCGCCGCAAGGAGTTACGGCGGTCACACCCCCCTGCCAACCGGGTGACCGGGGGTGACCACCGGAGCGCGGATACGGGGCGCGGCCCCGGTGCCATTGGCCGATGAGCGGCGCGTGTTGCGCGCGCCGCACCGGCGGAGGAGCAGTTGTATGACGGAACCGATCCCGGCGCTGCGGTTCGGGAACGTGACGTACCACTTCCCGTTCGCGCGGCTGATCCGCTCGCACACCGCGCAGGAGCGGGACGAGCTGGCGGCCAGCATCCGCGCGCACAAGCGGGTGCTGGTGCGGGTGGTGACCTACGACAGCCCTGCGTGGGGCGAGCGGTGCGTGATCGACGGCGCCGCCCGGCTGGAACTGGCCGCCGAGCTGGGAATCGACGTGCCGGTGCAGCACCGCGGGCCGCTGGGCGACGAGGCGGCGCGGGCCGAGTGCCTGGCGCTGAACGTGGACCGGCGGCACCTGACGCCCGAGGAGCGGCAGGCGGTGCGGGCCTCGCGGGTCGAGCGGGTCCGCGCCGCCCGGGACGACGGCCGCTCGCTGCGCGAAATCGCCCGGGCCGAGGGCGTCAGCCCGACCCAGGTCGCCCGCGACCTCGCCGACGCCGCGCACGCGGGTGTAACCCCCGTTACACCGGAGTCGCGTGTCGCGGGTGTAACGGGGGTTACACCGGAGTCGGGCGGCGCGGGTGTAACGGGGGTTACACCGGAGTCGCGTGTCGCGGGTGTAACGGGGGTTACACCCGCGCCGGGCGGGGCCGGCGACGACCGGTCGCTGAAGGCGCTGGAGCGGGGGCTGCGCGCCCTCGTGCGGGCGGACCGCGGGCGGGTGGCCGGGGCGCTGCCGGACCTGCTGCGCGGCCCGCACCGGGAGCGGCTGGAGCGGATCGCCGCCCGGCACGGGGTGCCGCTGAGCGGGGACCGCTGGCCGCTGATGGACGCGCTGCTGGCGGTGGCGTCGGACCTGCTGGCCGAGATGGAAGTAAGGCAAAAGTGAAAAGGCAAAAGGCACTCGCCCTCCCTGAAGGGAGGGGGAGCAAAGGCAACCCACCCCGGCCCCTCCCTGAAGGGAGGGGGTGGCGCCGGGACGAGTGGTCCCGGAGCGGGAGGGGGCGCGTGCGGGGCAACCTACCCCCCGGCCCCCTCCCTAAAGGGAGGGGGTGGCGCCGAGAGGAGTGGTCCCGACGCGACACGCGCGCCGAGCGTAGACCAACCCCCGGCCCCTCCCTGCAGGGAGGGGAGCAAAGGCGCCCGGGCACCCGAGGCGGAATCGGTGCGCCCGTGCCTTCCTCCCCTCCCTGCAGGGAGGGGTTGGGGGTGGGTCGCCCCCGCGTGTTCCTTTCGCACCGGGACCAAGGCGGTCTTCCTCCCCTTCCCTTTAGGGAGGGGGCCGGGGGGTAGGTTGCCCCGCGCGCGCCTCTCGCACCGGGACCAGCGTTCCCGGCGCCACCCCTTCCCTTTAGGGAGGGGGCCGGGGGGTAGGTTGCCCCGCGCGCGCCTCTCGCACGGGGACCACTCCTCCCGGCGCCACCCCCTCCCTTCAGGGAGGGGGCCGGGGGGTAGGTTGTCTTTGGGGCCGGGGGGTAGGTTGCCTTTGCTCCCGTCATTCTTTCGGTGCGCGCATGAAACTCACTCCCCGGCAGCAGCGGTTCGTGCAGGAGTACCTCGTGGACCGGAGCCCGTCGGGGGCGGCGGTGCGGGCCGGGTACAGCACGCACTCGGCGCGGAAGATCGGCGAGCAGAACCTGAAGAAGCCGCCGATCGCCGCGGCCATCGCGGCGGCCACCGGGTGCGCCAAGCCGCCCGAGCGGCCCGCCCTCACCCCGGACGCCGTGCTCCAGCGGCTGTGGCTCATCGCCACCGCCGACCCGAACGAGATCATCGAGCACCGCCGCACCTGCTGCCGGTACTGCCACGGGGACGGGCACCGCTACCACTGGACCCAGAGCGAGCTGGACGCCGCCCGCGCCGCCCACGCCGAAGGCAAGAAGGCCGACGAGCCGTTCGACCCGCTGGGCGGCCCCGGGTACGACCCGCGCCGCCCCCCGGCCCCCAAGTGCCCCGAGTGCTTCGGGGACGGGGTGGGGGCGGTGTACGTGAAGGACACGCGGCGACTGTCCCCGGGCGCCCGCGCGCTGTGGGCCGGGGTGAAGCAGACCAAGGACGGGGTGGAAGCCCGGCTCAACGACCAGCAGGCCGCCCTGGTCACCGTGGCCCGGCACCTGGGTATGTTCACGGACGCCGGCGCGGCCAAAGACACGGACCTGCCCGACCTGTCGGGGATCACCGCCGATGAACTCGACCGACTGCTCGCTGCCCTGCGGCCCCTCTTCGCTCCGCCGCCTGTGGGGGGCGGCGGAACGGGCGGGCGCCCGTGACCTCACCCCGGGCGCGTGGAACGCCCGGTTCCTGCCGCACTACTTCGGCCGGTTCCCGCCCGCGGACTTCCACGCCCTGTTCGACCGCGAGCTGCACAACCTGCACCTCACCCGCGGGGTGAAGCGGTCCGACATCGCCCCCCGGGGCGGGGCCAAAAGTACGTGGAAGACCCTGGCGTACCCGCTCCGGTGCGCCGCCGAGGGGTGGGAGCCGTACACCCTGATCCTGTCCGACTCCAGCGACCAGGCCGACCTGCACCTGCGCCACATCCGCAAGGAGCTGGAAGAGAACGAGGTGCTGGCCGCGGCGTACCCGGAGGCGACCGGGCCGGGGCCGGAGTGGAAGCAGTCGCGCATCCGGCTGCGGAACGGGTCGCTGGTGGAAGCTCTGGGGAGCGGCAAAAAGGTGCGCGGCCGGCGGAACCGGAGTGAGCGCCCGAGTTTGATCATTTTCGACGACATTCAGAGCAACGAGGACGTGACCAGTCCGGTCATGCGCCGCCGCGCGTGGGAGTGGGCGACGCGCGAGGTGATCCCGGCGGGGAACGAGCGAACCAACTTCCTGGCGGTGGGCAGCGCGCTGCACCGGGAAGCGGTGGCGGTGCGGCTGGGGCAGCTCCCGGGGTGGTCCGGGCGGGTCCACCGGGCGGTGCATGCGTGGCCGGAACGGGCCGATTTGTGGGCGGATTTCGAGCGGATCGCCTCGAACATGGCGGACGACGGGCGGGAGGCGACGGCGCGGGCGTTCTACGCCGAGCACCGCGCGGAGATGGACCGGGGCGGGGTGGTGTACTGGCCGGACCGCTTCCCACTCGTTGACCTGATGCTGGTACGCGCGGCGGTGGGCGGCAGCGCCTTCGAGAGCGAGTACCAGGGCGTACCGGGCACGCTGGAGGGGGCCGAGTGGCCGCCCGAGTGCTTCGACCGGCCGGACCTGTGGTTCACGGACTGGCCGTCGGATTTGGTGGTGCGGCTGCAAAGCCTGGACCCGTCGAAGGGTGTGAGCGACAAGGCGGACTACCAGGCGCACGTGAAGCTGGGGCTGTCGCGGTTCGGGCTGCTGTACGTGGACGCGGAGCTGCGTCGGGAGCCGGGCTGGGTGGAGCGGGCGATCGACATCGCGGCGGAGTGGCGGCCGGTGGAACTGGTGGCGGAGGCGAACAACACGATGGGGCTGCTGCGGCCGGCGGCGGAGCGGGTGCTGCGGGAGCGGCGGGAGCAGGGGCGGGTGCTGTCGTTCGTGTACACGGAGAAGATCAACAGCGCGCCGAAGGCGATCCGCATCCGGGCGCTGAACGACTACCTGCGCCGCGGTCAGATCCGGGTGCGCGGCACCCCGGGCGGTCGGGTGCTGGTGGAGCAGCTCCGGGACTGGCCCAACGGCGACCACGACGACGGCCCGGACGCGCTGGCCACCGCCGTGATCCGCTTGCAGGAACTGGTGGCGTAAGTGGGGGCGCATCACCTCGGGAACGAACGCGCCCGCCCTGGAACCGCGCACACGCGCCGTGTACGTTTGCAGGAACACTTGAAGACGCGAGCCGCCGGACCGACCCGGAACGACTGGAGCGGAACTGCCGTGACCGTGGAAGAAGCCGCCCTCCTTCGCGCCATCGCCGCCGCGCCCGGCGACGTCACGGCCCGGCTCGCGTATGCGGACTGGCTCGACGAGCACGGCCGCGGCATCGAAGCCGCCTGGGTGCGCGACGAGGGCACGGCCCCGCCGTGGGTGACCGACCTTGCTGGCGAGGGTGACGGTCCTGGCCACAACGCCGGCAACGGTGGGGGCGGCGGCTACGGTGCCGGCGAGGGCGGTGGCCACGGCGGTGGCGACGGCCGCGGTGAGGGCGACGGCCGCGGTGAGGGCGATGGCGAGGGCGAAGGCGAGGGACACGGCTGCGGCCTCGGCCCCTACGGTGGGGGGGGCGGCAACGGTGCTGGCTACGGCAACGGCCGCGACTACGGCAACGGCGGCTACGGAACCCCAGACAAGCCCCACATTACACACGAGGAAGTTTCCATGCCTTCACCCGGTGCGTATGTGATCGTGCGTTCGCGGGATCAGGGTTGCGTGTGCGGTGAGTACCGGGGTCACCACGGTCGGGAGGTGGTGCTGGGGAAGGCGCGTCAGATCTATTCGTGGGAGGGCGGTCGTCTGACGCTGTTCGACTTCGCGGTGGTGCCGGGGCCGTGCCGGCTGTCGCGCGAGGCGCCGGGCGAGGTGGTGATGCTGGAGGCGTGCGGCATCATCCCGACGACGCCCGAGGTCGAGGCGTTCCTGCGCGCGCACCCGGGCGAGTGACACCCATGACCGACCCCGACGAAGCCGCGCTGCTCCGCGCCATCGCCGCCGTGCCGGGCGATGTGACGGGGCGGCTCGCGTATGCGGACTGGCTCGACGAGCACGGGCGCGGGATCGAAGCCGCCTGGGTGCGCGACGAGGGCTTACCCCCGCCCGGCGTGACCGAACTTGCTGGCGACGGTGAAGGCGCTGGTGCGGGTGACGGCGGCGGCGATGGTGACAACGACCGGGGTCACAACGACGACCTCAACAACGGCCACGGCGATGGCACCGGCAGCGGTGAAAGCCGCGGCGGTTTCGGCTACTGCGACATCGACGGCACCGGTAGCGGCTTGGAAAGCGGTTACGCCCGCGGCTATGGGAACGGCGGTGGCTACGGCCACGGCGGCTACGGAACCCCAAACAAGCCCCACATTACACACGAGGAGGTTCCCATGCCGTTGCCGGGTGCGTATGTGATCGTGCGTTCGCGTGACCAGGGTTGCGTGTGCGGCGAGTACCGGGGTCACCACGGGCGGGAGGTGGTGCTGGGGAAGGCGCGTCAGATTTATTCGTGGGAGGGCGGTCGGCTGACGCTGTTCGACTTCGCGGTGGTGCCGGGTGCGTGCCGGCTGTCGCGGGAGGCGCCGGGGGAGGTGGTGATGCTGGAGGCGTGCGGGATCATCCCCACCACGCCCGAGGTCGAGGCGTTCCTGCGGGCACACCCGGGCGAGTGAGCCCATGACCGACCCCGAAGAGGCCGCCCTCCTTCGCGCCATCGGCGCGGCACCCGGCGAGTTCACGGCGCGGCTCGCGTACGCGGACTGGCTCGACGAGCACGGCCGCGGCCTCGAAGCCGCCTGGGTGCGCGACGAGGGCACGGCCCCGCCCCGGGTGACCGAACTCGGTGGCAGCGGCCACGGCGAGGGCAAAGGCAACGGCGACGGCCAGAGCGACGGCTGCGACTACAGCGACGACGACGACCGTCACGGCGACGACGGCAGCCACGGGGACGGCTACGGCTACGGCTACGGCGGTCGCAGCTACAGCCACGGCGTCTACGGCCACGGCTACAGCAGCGGCCGCGGCGACGGCCACGGCTACGGCAGCGGCTTAGGCGGCCGCGGAATCGGCGTAGGCGAAGGGGACGGCGGCCGCGCCGGCCGCATCGCCACACGAAAGCTTCAACACCTGATCCCCCACGAGGAAGTTCCCATGCCGGTTTCGGGTGCGTATGTGATTGTGCGTTCGCGGGACCAGGGTTGCGTGTGCGGGGAGTACCGGGGCCACCACGGGCGCGAGGTGGTGCTGGGGAAGGCGCGTCAGATCTTCTCCTGGGAGGGCGGTCGGCTGACGCTATTCGACTTCGCGGTGGTGCCGGGTGCGTGCCGGCTGTCGCGTGAGGCGCCGGGCGAGGTGGTGATGCTGGAGGCGTGCGGGATCATCCCGACCACGGCTGCGGTGGAAGCGTTCCTGCGGGCGCACCCAGGGGAGTAGCACCATGACCGACCCCGAAGAGGCCGCGCTGCTGGCCGCCATCATCGCCGCGCCCGCCGACGACACCCCGCGCCTCGTGTACGCCGACTGGCTCCAGGAGCAGGCCGCGGGATCGAAGCCGCCTGGGTGCGCGACGAGGGCACGGCCCCGCCCCGGGTGACCGACCTTGCCGGCGACGGTGAAGGCGCTGGCGCGGGCGAAGGGGGAGGGGTGTGTGGCACTGCGGCGGAAACCGCCCGCCGCCGGTACGGGAGCGCCGGGCGCTCCGGTCGCGCGGGCTTGACACGGGAGCGAATTTTACTATGCGGCGGAACCTGACTGCATCCGCGGGTGGCGTGCGCTACGCTTGGTACGTTCGCCGTTCACTCCCAACCGTGGCTCGGGGGCAGAATGTCCGACACCGCGCGCGTTGCCGAGCCGCTCACGCTGGAACTCGACTTGCCCGGCCCGGCCGACGGGCGGTACGTGGCCCGCGCGGGAGTGCCGTTCGCGTTACGCGTGAGGGGCGACCTCGGTTCCCCGGTGCCCGCGGAGGTGCTGGTCCTCGGGGCCGGGGTGCGGGCGACGCCGGTGGGCCGCGACGTGCGGCTCCCCGCCGACGCCACCTTCCTTGTGTGCTGCTCGGCCGCGGGGCCGGCGCACCTACACGTCGAGCTGCTCGTCGGCGGGGAAGAGATGGCCTCCGCCGCGGCGTACCTGTCGGTGCTCCCCGCGCCGGTCGTATGAGCGTGCATTCGGCCGACCCTGTCTGGACGCCGGTTGCCAGTTCGACTATCACAAGGGTTTCCAGCCGACCTCTCCGACCGTGCCCTTGTCCGGAGTGATCGCAATGCCCATTCGCTCATCGACGGCCCGCGCGCTCCAGCTCGGTGCGGTGATCGCCACCGCGGAGCAGGTGCAGCAAGGTCTGCTTCACGGCCCCGACATCACGCTCGGCAGCCGCGCGCGAGCCGCGGCGGGAATCGAAGAGGTCCGCACCCGGCTCCTCGCCGCGGCCCGCGACTTGGACCGGCGGGTGGGTGAGCGGCTCCGGTCGAGCGTGTCGTGGTGGGTCCAGTTCGTCCTGCTCGTCTTCTTGGTCGCGCTCGGGGTCGGGTTCGTGTTCGCGGCCGTGCGCCTCATGACCAGTGAGGACCCGTCGAACTTAACGTACCTGTTCACCGTCGGCCCGCCGCCGCTGGTGGTCTTCCTTCTGAACCAGTTGCGGCGCATGGAGGTCGATCGGATCACCGTGAGCCTGCTGGCGGCCCGGTTCGTGCCCCGGATCGAGGCGGCCGGGTCGATCGCCGAACTGGAGGCGATCGCGCGCGAAATGTCCGACTCCTTGCGGCTCCTCACGAACGCGCCGCGCCCGGCCGCCCCGGGGGCAGGACCCCGAACATGAGCAAGAAGATCAAGGAGCTGGAGCTGAACAGCCTCCGCAAGACCTTCCAGGGCGTGCGGGACTTCGTGCTGCTGGAGCCGCTGAAGCTGGACTCCGCGGCCGACTACACGCTTCGCAAGAGCCTTCGCGAGAAGAAGGTTCGCGTGAAGATGGTCAAGAACAGCTTCGTGCGGAAGGTGTTCAGCGAGAACGGCATGACGGTGGAGACGGGCTCCGGCCCGACCCTTCTGTGCTGGGGGGCCGACAGCGCGAAGTCCCTCGGGACCGCGGTGGAGGCGGCTCTCAAGCTGATCCGCCCGGACCTGAAGGTGCCCGAGAAGGTCAAAGAGAAGGTCGGCATCGCCGACGGCGAGACCATGACCCTGGCGCAGCTCGCCAAGGTGCCGACCAAGCAAGAGGCGATCGGCGAAGTCCTCGCCGCGGTGCTCGCGCCGGGCGCCGCGCTGGCCGGGGCGCTCACGGCGCCGGGTGCGGACCTCGCGGGCATCCTCAAGGCGGTCCAGGGCGTGCGGGCGCAGAGGACCCCCGCGGCCGTCGCGGTGGGGGCGACGGATTCGGCGTGGGCGAGTGAACCCGCCCCTTCTGTGCCGGGTCCGTTCGTGCGGCCGGCGGCCGGCGCGGGCGCCCGGTTGCCCTTGCCTTCTGTGCCGCGGCCGCCGAACAATGGTGTAGAGCCAGGGGCCGCTCCGGTCCGCTCTTCGGTTCGGAACGCGGAACCGGACCCGGAGGTCGCGCTGCGAGCGCTGGAGCGGTGGCTGCCGCTGTTGCACGGGATCGGCGCCGGACGGGCGCCGGAGCGCGTGCGCACGATCTGGGGCGAGCACGTCCGGAACGAGCTGTTCCGCAGCCCCCCGGCGGTCGCCTGGCTCGATCAGTGCTTGGCCGCCCGGCCGTCATTTGCACCTCAGAGGGCCGCGGCACTCGAGGCGCTGCGGCGGGTGCGGGCCGAGGTGCGGGACGAGTTGACCGGGTTGGGCGAACAACTCGCCCCTCAAGCGGAGGGAACATCGCCCCCCAACGGGGGAAGCGAAATGGATCAGTTCATCCTGGTTCTGGAGATCGGCGCGCGGGACGGCGGACCCTTGACCGTGGGGCACGAAGCGACCCTGCGGGCGGTGGTCGCGAAAGCTGACGTGGCGAACACGGAAGATCACTACAACGGCCACTACAACTGGGTGCCGGCGGGGCCCGGGGAGGTGGTGGCGGTGCGGGTGTTCGCGACCGGCAGCCGGGTGCTCCCGGCCGAGCGGTACCTCTCGACGCCCCCGCAACCGGGCCAGTCCGTCGAGTTCACGTTCCGGCCCCGGGCCGCCGGCCGGCAGTACCTGCACCTGGCCCTCGTGGACCGGCACGACTCCGACGTGTACACGGCGTCCCAATACTTCACCGTCGAGCCGGCCGCCGCTGTCGGCTGAGCCCGGCGCCGCGCGCCGCGAACGCGCGGCCTCGGCGCCCGCCACCCTTTCGGTCACGCCACCGTCATGCTCCGCGCCCCCACGACCGCCGTTCTGTCGCCCCCCCCCCAGGAGCGGTCGCTCCGGGTGGATCTGTTCTACCGCGATCCGAGCGCCCCGAGCGCCTACGTGGTGCTCAACGTGCCGCTGGACCCGACGTACGGGACGGCGCACCGCGAGTACCTGGACCGGCACCGGTACGACACCTCGGACGGGAGCCCACCAACGGCCCTGTTCGAGGGCGTCGTCGACGGCTCGTTTGCGACCTTCCGGGACCTGATCCGCGCGGCACTGGACGCGCACGTGGAGGCCGCCCACCGCCGCGACCCGGCGCTGTACGCGCTGTACGATCCGGCCCTGCCGAGGGCCGGGGACCGGGAGCTGGGCGCGTTCTTGCGCCCGCTCGCGGTTCACGGGTACGAGATGTACCGGAACCTGTTCGAGCGGCTCGTCGGGGACCTGCGGGCGCCGAGCGACCTCCCGCCCGAGGAGCGGCCCGACTGGGACCAGACCGAGGCGCACGCGCTGGTCCGCGAGTACCTGGCGAGCGCCTCTCCCAAAGTGGTGTTCAAGGTGCCGCAAGAGGACCGGGCGGACCCCGTCAACCGGCCGCACCTGCCGCCGCCGGCGGACCACTGGACCGAACCGTTCCCGTGGCGGCTCCTGTTCGACCGGCACCCCGACAAGTTGCCCGCCGCGCCCGACCTGTTCGGCCGGCGCCCCGACGAACTGCCCTCCGCGCCCGAGCTGGCGGCGGCGTGCTGGGGCCTGAAGTACCAGCTCGAGACCGCCTTCAAGTGGACCCAGGGGCAGTCGACCCTGCGGGCGTTCGAGAATCGGCCGCCCCGGATCGTCGCGGCCACGTGCCCGTCGGCCGATCCGGCCGATCGGCACCGCGATCGGGGCCACCCGTTCCAGCGGCCTGGGGTGGACACGACCCACCACGACCAACGGGACGACTTCCGCGCCGCCCTCCGCCACGTCGACGCGGACGCGGTATCGTTCTTCGGCCACGCGGAGGTCGCACGGGCGAACGTGCAGACCGGCAGCTCGATCGAGTTCCGGCCCCCCCGGTCCGGCCCCGCGGACTGGGAGCAACTGACGGCCGCCGACATGGACGGGGCGAGGATCCCGAAGTACCAGCGCAAGCCGGTGCTGGTGTTCCTCAACGGGTGCGGGACCGGTCCGCTGGACGGGTTAGGACCGACGACCGTCTTCGGGCAGTTCACCAACAATGGGCCGGTCCGGGGGCACCGGGTGCGGTGCGTGGCGGTCGTCCACGAGGCGCCCATCACATTCGGGCTCGAACTGGGCCAGGAGTTCTGGAAGCAGGTGCTCCCCGCCGCACCGGGGGCGGGCGGGGAACCGGTGGGGGCGGCTCTGCTGGCCGCGCGGCAGCACATGGTCCGGGCGTACAACAACCCGCTCGGGGTGCTGTACGCGCTGTTCGGCGACGGCCTGTTGCGGTACCACCCGGGCGCGCCGTCACACGGGGCCATCGGGTCCGGCGGCCCGCCGGCGGGGCCGAGCGCCACGGCCGGCGCGTAGCACCTCTGCACCACTGATCCGTGGGACACATCGTAGGGTCTTGGGCTGCCGGATCGCTCCTCATTTACGGGTACGACGCTGGTACACGAGACGGTGCTCGCCCGCGCGCGTGATCCCGGGCTCGTCGAGCGGCGCGCCGCCGGCACGTGGCGCCTGGAACCATCGGGGCGAGTATGACCACCGACGAGGCCGCGCTGCTTCGCGCCATCGCCGCGCACCCGGGCGAGGTCACCGCGCGGCTCGCGTATGCGGACTGGCTCGACGAGCACGGCCGCGGGATCGAAGCCGCCTGGGTACGCGACGAGGGCACGGCCCCGTGGGTGACCGAACTCGGCGGCGGCGATGGTGACGGTGGCTGCGACGCCGACGGCACCGGCACCGGCGATGACCACGGCAGCGGTAACGGCGATGGTGACGGCGACGGCTACGGTGACAGCAACGGCGACGGCTACGGCGACGGTACGAACTGCGGCGACGGCGCCGGCCGCGGTGACGGCCGCGGCTACGGCGCCGGCGGCGGGGGCAGCGAAATCCACGACTACAGCATCCGCGGCGGCAACCACGGCTACGGCCGCGGCTACGGTTACTGCTACGGCGACAGCGACGGCGACGGCGACGGCAACGGTCAAGGCCACGGCTACAACCCCATCGCCGCGCACAATCTGCAACACCTGATCCCCCACCAGGAGGTTCACATGCCGGAGTCGGGTGCGTACGTGATCGTGCGTTCGCGGGATCAGGGTTGCGTGTGCGGTGAGTACCGGGGGCACCACGGCCGTGAGGTGGTGCTGGGGAAGGCGCGCCAGATCTACTCGTGGGAGGGCGGTCGGCTGACGCTGTTCGACTTCGCGGTGGTGCCGGGTCCGTGCCGGCTGTCGCGTGAGGCGCCCGGGGAGGTGGTGATGCTGGAGGCGTGCGGGATCATCCCGACCACGCCCGAGGTCGAGGCGTTCCTGCGGGCGCACCCGGGCGAGTGACACCCATGACCGACCCCGACGAAGCCACGCTGCTTCGCGCCATCGGCGCCTACCCGGGCGAGGTGACGGCCCGGCTCGCGTATGCGGACTGGCTCGACGAGCACGGCCGCGGCCTCGAAGCCGCCTGGGTGCGCGACGAGGGCACGGCCCCGCCGTGGGTGACCGACCTTGCCGGTGACGGTGAAGGCGCTGGTGCGGGTGACGGCGGCGGCGATGGTGACAATGACCGCGGCCACGGCGACCTCAACAACGGCCCCGGCGACGGCGCCGGCAGCGGTGAAGGCCGCGGCGGTTTCGGCTACTGCGACATCGCCGGCACCGGTAGCGGCTTGGAAGGCGGTTACGCCCGCGGCTACGGGAACGGCGGGGGCTACGGCCACGGCGGCTACGGAACCCCAAACAAGCCCCACATTACACACGAGGAGTTTCCCATGCCTTCACCCGGTACGTATGTGATCGTGCGTTCGCGGGATCAGGGCTGCGTGTGCGGTGAGTACCGGGGTCACCACGGGCGGGAAGTGGTGCTGGGGAAGGCGCGTCAGATCTACTCGTGGGAGGGCGGTCGTCTGACGCTGTTCGACTTCGCGGTGGTGCCGGGGCCGTGCCGCCTCTCCCGTGAGGCGCCGGGGGAGGTGGTGATGCTGGAGGCGTGCGGGATCATCCCGACGACGCCCGAGGTGGAAGCGTTCCTGCGAGCGCACCCGGGCGAGTAGCACCATGACGGACCCCGACGAGGCCGCGCTGCTGGCCGCCATCATCGCCGCGCCCGCCGACGACACCCCGCGCCTCGTGTACGCCGACTGGCTCCAGGAGCAGGCCGCCGACGCCACCTGCGGCGAGTGCGACGCCGGCCGCGTGTTCGGCCGCGACGTGCAGTCGCTCCGGCCCGCCGGGGCGTGGCACACCTGCCGCCGGTGCGGCGGGTCCGGCCGCCTCACCGACGGCCGCGCGGGCCGGGCCGAGTTCATTCGCGTGCAGTGCGAACTCGCGGCGCTGAACGACCGGCACCGCCGCGGCGACGCGACCCCCGCGGACGCCGAGCGGCTGGAGGCGCTCCGGCGGCGCGAGGGGCAACTGACCATGACCGTCTACCCGCGCGAGATCTGGCCCACCTTCGACTGGCTCCGCGGGCTCGGCATCAACCCCTACAACTGTGTGCTCGATTCCCGCGGCGGCTGGATCGCGGCGGTCACCTGCGACGCCGCGACCTGGATCGCCCACGGGGACGCGATCCGCGCCCGGCACCCGGTCACCGCCGTGCGGCTGACGACGGTGCCGGAGGTCGGTTGGGTGCCGCCGGCGCACGGGCGCGACGGCTACTTCGCGTTCGCCCGCGACCCGGCCGCCCGGCGCATCACCTGGGCCGAGTACCGGGCCGGCTGCGCGGCGCACGCCCCGCCCGGCGAGCCGGACCCGAGCGCCTCCGAATACAACCCGGATGTGGGCGTCCTGCTGGCGTGCCGGTTCGGAGACGGTGTCGATTTCGAAGTCCCGTTGCACTGACACGCCCCTGATACATGAGTCCACCCGCGGTGTCGCTCTCTTGACGAGCCGCGACCGCCAGGGAGCGGTGCCACGTCTCCCGCTCCCTGGCGGTCGCGGCTCGTCAAGAAAGCGGCGGTATTACCGGGTGCGTGTGTGAGGCGGCGTGTGCCGGGCGCGGGGCACCGTATGCGTGCGTAGTAGCAACAGAATGCCGCGCTCGCGAAGACCGCCGGAAAAATGTTTTGCGGCGAAGACTGCGGTGCGAATGACTTTCAGCTACAATTTTCGCGGCACCGTGGTTATCCCAACGCCCGGTGCGCCTCGCGATTCGTGAGGCAGGAGGAAACGCGTGGCTGGCGGAGGTGGCCGATGAAACAGATTACCGCCCGAACACCACTCCGAATTGTGTTTTACCGTGACAAGGCCGACCGCAGTGTCGTTGTTGCCCACTGTCTGGAGTTCGATCTGCTCGGCTTCGGTGACACCAAGCACGAAGCCATGAACATGTTGTGCGAGGCGATCGAACTTCAGGTCAGCAGCGCGGTCAAGGAACAATCGCCGAACGTCCTTTTCACGCCCGCACCGAGCGAATACTACGTCATGTTTGCGAAGGGCAAGGACGTGGCGATCGGCGAAATGGCGATCGAATTCGAGGCGCCGGACTACAAGATCGAAGGCGTGAGCGCCCGCGAGTACGAGGACGAGGACGCCGAGTGCGCGACGGCCTGATGCGAGGAGTCGCCCGTGGACCGTCCGCTCTCATTGCGTCAACTCAGACGAGCCTTGTTCGCTTTTGGGGTGTTTGAGGATACCGGCCGGGGAAAGGGCTCTCATACGATGTTCTATAAGTACATCGATGGTCACAAGGTGAGCTTCCCGGTCCCGACGAGCCACGACACTCTTCCCACCGCTTACGCCCGGGCGGCTCGCCGAAAGTTCAAGCTGACCGCCGAAGACGGAGTTACTGACCAGCAGTTCTACGACAACACCTGAGCCCCGCCGGTTAACCGAGTCTTACCAACCCCCAGCGGTACGCGCACCCGCCGATCAGGGGTGCGCCCAGCCTGGGGGCAATTCGTCTGCGCCGCGCCGGCCGCCGGGCGGACGCCCTGCTGGCGTGCCGGTTCGGGGGCGGTGTCACGTTCGAGGTTCCGTTAGGCTGACGCCTCCGCACCGCGTGCGGCCGGCGCACCGGTTCGCGGCGGCGGTGTCGGGAGAATTCCGGGCAACATTCGTTAGCGCTCACCGATAACTTCTGGTAGCGCAAGACGCCCCCGACGGAGCCCAACCATGTTCCTTTCACAAGCCGCCATCGACGCGGTGCTGGCCGTTGACCTGAGCTACGAACTGCTGTCCCGCCGCCCGGGCGAGAGCTGGCTGTCCGAGGGCCGGTTCCCCACCCGCGACGAGGCCCTCCGGGCCATGCCCGAGAGCCCGGGCGACTCGCGCTGGGTGGTGCTGCCGTCCCGCTCCCGCGCCACCGAGGGCGGGTCGCCGGCCGCTGAAACCAAGGCCGACTGACGCGCGCCGGTGATGCCGCATGCCGCGGCCGGGTTTCAGTAGTTTCAAGTTCATGCGGCGCGTCCTGGTTCGGAGTGTGGTCCGCTCACGCCGTGAGCGGTCGCTCCGCGCATATGACTGGCTCCGCGGGCGTGCCGGCCCGTTACCGCGCTCCACGCCACCCGATGCCCCGGGCGACCGCTCACGGAGTGAGCGGACCACACTCACAACACCCGCCGCCTCTCCCCGCGCCGGTGCCATCGGCCGGGCATGTACCCGGCGATCACCCTGACGGCCCTCGACGTTCCCGCCCCGCTCCCCGAGCCGGACGCGCACGCGCACCTCCGCACCGAGCTGGCCGCCAAGGTGCGGCGGCTCGAAGAAACCCTCCTGTCGCTCGACAACCTGCTGGCCCCGCAGGACTGGCTGGACGCCGGCGACGGGTTCCCCGGCCCCGGCTGCTGGCGGGTGAACCGCCCGGCCCAGCGGACCCAGGACCGCACCCGCGCGCCCCTCTCGTACCTGAACGAGGAGGAGTGGCGCCAGCACGTCGCCCTGGCCCGCGACCTGTGTACCCGCAACCACCTGGCGCTCGGGTTCCGCGACCACGTCTCCAACTTCATCGGCCCCGTTCAGATCAGCTTCGTGCCCCGCGCCCGCGGCGCCGCACGCGACACCGCCCCGGGGCTGGTGTCGGCGTGTACCCGCGCGTGGGCCGAGTGGTGCGAGTTCGCCGAGTGGGGGCAGGGTGAAGAGGACCGCGAAGAGGAGTGCCGGCGCCGGCTCATCGTGGAGGGCGAAACCACCCTGCGGTTCTTCGTGGGCGACGAGGCGTCGGACGGGCTGCCGTACGCGCGCCACGTGGAGCCGGAACTGATCCGCACCCCGCCCGGGGGCAGCACCGCGGACCGGTGCGGGTGGGGCGTGGTGACGGCCGAGGGGGACGACGAGCGCGAGGAGGGGCTGTGGGTGTGCGACCCGGCGGACGTGTCGCGCGGGCGCGAGGTGCCGGCGTCCGAGTACGTGCGGGTGAAAGGGAACGTGGACCGCACGGTGAAGCGGGGCCTGTCGGACTTCCTGCCGGTGGGCGAGCAGTTGCGGAAGGTGCTGGGGCTGCTGGACAACATGGCCCACGTGGCCCGCGTCCAGGCGGCGATCGCGTGGTGGGAACAGTACCCGGCGGCGACGGCCGAGCAGGTGGCGGCGCAGGTGCGGCTGGGGGCGGACTACCACCGGCCCAAGGGGGCTCCGGGTTCGGCCGGGGCGGGCACGGAGGTGACCGGGTACGAGGCCGGGACGGTGGTGCGGACGGAGGGCGGGCGGGAGGTGAAGCCGGGGCCGGTGTCGAGCGGGACGGCCGGGTTCGAGGCGGTGGAGCGGATGGTGCTGCGCGGGGTCGGGTTCCGGTGGGGGTGCCCGAGCTACTTCAGCGGCGACGGTGACGCCAGCTTCGCAAGCGTGCTGGTGACGGGGTCGCCGTTCGTGCGTCTGACGCAGGCGCGCCAGGAGCGGGTGAAGGCGTTCGCGTGCCGTGTGGCGTCGCGGGTGGTGGAGTTCTGTGAGCGTTCGGGCCGGCTCCCGCGTGGGGTGTCGAAGTGGGTGCGGGCGGTGGGCACGTGCGGGCCGGTAGTGATCGCGGACGAGGAGAAGAAGGCGCGGACGTTCCTGGCCTTGTACCAGCAGAACTGCGCGGACCCGCTGGAGTTCGTGCGCTCGACGGGCGCGGACCCGGAGCAGGTGGCGGCGAACATCCGGGCGTGGAAGGCGCGGTTCGAGCCCCCGGGGCCGGGCGGCGGCGGGGGCGCCGGGGGGACGCCGGGCGGCGGCCCGAGCCCGTCGCCGCCGGGCAGCGCCGGCGGGGACGGGAGCAGCCCGAACGCGCCGGTGGGGGAGGGGCGCAAGCCGTGCGCGTGCCACGGGCTCGCGCGGGAGAGCACGGGCGGCACAGACGCGCCAGCGAACGGGGAAACAAAAGACTCGCTCGGTCGGCGGATTTGCTATTCGGATGGAGAGCGCGTTGCATGCTCTGGCGATGATGCTGCGGATGGGGAACCGGAAGCCGGCGCGAAGGACGGTTTCGACGCGGCGGCGGTGGGGAAGCAGTTGGTGGATGAGAAGCTGGTGCCCGATGAGAACGAGCTGAACGAGATCCGCGCGAACGGCATCCCGAAGGGCGGGAAGCACGAGGACAAGGTTGAGAAGAGGTGGGAGCAGGTTATTGCCCGGGTGCTGGGGTCGGGGTGGGTGGTCAGCACGTCGTCGAACGCTGCGGCCGACGTGACCGGTAGTCTAGAGATCGACGGTAAGCCGTGTCGCGTTGTGCTCGACGGGAAGTTCAGCGTCGCCGTCGGGGCGGCGTACGATCAACTCCCGGACGCGGTGCAGAACAAGTTAAAGGACTCGGCCCAGCACGGCGAGAACACGGTCGTCGCCTACGTCGTGGCGTACCACACGCCGGCAACGGGCAACGGCGGTGTAGCGGAAGACGGGGTATACTTGCGCATCGGCGCGATGCCGCAGGTGATTAACGTGTCCGACAGCGTGGTGAAGCGGGCGCGGGAGTTCGGCCCGTTTCGGATTCTGAACAAGGACCAGTACGCGGCCTTACGCGAAGGCAAGCCGGAAGCCGTGCAGGCGCTGCGCGACAACCTGACTCAGCGGCTCACGGCGATCGATCTCAAGCGGTACAAGGCCCAAGAGCAACTTGACGACGTGGCGCAAACGGGTAAGGCCGCGGATAAGCTGAGTGAGATGGTTGAGGCGTCGCAAAAGCACGCCGTGGATCCGAAGGCCGTCGGGAAGCAAACGGCCGCCGCGCTGAGCGGGGCCAACGCGGCGGTCCGGAATGCCCACGTGGCGGCGGTGGTGGCGGGTGCCCCGGCGGCCGAGCAGGCGGGCGCGGCGGCGGCGGTGCTGAGCGGGCTGACGGACGAGGGGCAGAAGGCGGCCGTGCTGACGGGCGGGTTGGCCGGGCTGAACCCGGGGAGCCTGAGCGCCGAGCAACTGGCCGTGTTGGAGCGGCTGCTCGCCGCCGCCCGGGGCACCGCTCCGCCGAACCCGCCGGGCTGAACATACACGAACGAAGGGGCCAGCAATGGATGCGAAGGAGCAAGCGCTCACGAATCTGACGGCGGCGGCGGCTGAGGCACGAATGGAGGCCCAGGCGCACCTGGCGGCGGGGGCGCACCCGGATGCCGTCGGGATCGGTCTGGCCCGCGCGCTGGCTGGCGCGTCACCAGCCGTGATGACGGCCCACGTGGCGGCGGTGGTGGCGGGTGCCCCGGCGGCCGAGCAGGCGGGCGCGGCGGCGGCGGTGCTGAGCGGGCTGACGGACGAGGGGCAGAAGGCGGCCGTGCTGACGGGCGGGTTGGCCGGGCTGAACCCGGGGAGCCTGAGCGCCGAGCAACTGGCCGTGTTGGAGCGGCTGCTCGCCGCCGCCCGGGGCACCGCTCCGCCGAACCCGCCGGGCTGAACTCCACATACAAGACGTATCCCCCGCGCCCCGGTTCCGTGCAGGGGCGCGGTCGTTTGTGGCAACGTTACAGAAGGCGCGCAAGGGCTGAGCCGCACGCACGACCCCGGGGCGTTCATGCGCTCGCGGGGCGACCCACCCCCGACCCCTCCCTGAAGGGAGGGGAGCAAAGCCGCTCGCGCGCCGATCCCGCCTCGGGCACGCCGTGGTTCTTACTCCCCTCCCTTCAGGGAGGGGTTGGGGGTAGGTTGCCTTCCTCCCCTCCCTGCACGACAAGGGGCCGGGGGTGGGTTGTGCCGCGCGCACGTACCGGCCGGCGCTCGGAATGCGCTTTCCGACGGTCGTTCGCCCGGTTACGGTATCGCTAACCCGGTGCGACCCGCGCGCCGAACCCGCCCGTGAGCACCCGCACCGCCCATGCTCGATCTCGCCGCCGTCGCCGGAATCGGTTCCCTCTCCAAAGCGCTCGCGGATTTCATCAAGCTCCGCCGGGACCGCAAGAGCGGCGAGGAAACCAAGACCCTCCGCGATTACATCGAAGCCTGCCGGCGCCGCGACCACGCCGAAGCCCTCGGGCGCTTCGATGTGGTCGGCGAGCAACTCACCGGCCTCGAACGGCTGATCGAGACCCTGGGCCACGTCACTGACGATCAAGCCGCGGTCGTCCTCAACGCGATCGAGGACGGCAACTTCGCGCTCCTGTCGCAGCTCCGCACCGCGGACGCCGCGCTCCACGCCCGGCTCGACCAGATCATTCACCGGCTCGGGGTCGCGCCGCGCCAGTTGTTCCGCGACGACTGCCCCTCGCGACACGACGCCGCGATCCAGGCGTTCGAGGCGAAGTACCTGGACCGGGTGCGTGACGACTTCGGCCGGCTGGAGATGCTCGGCGTGCCCCGCGCCCAGGACATCCGCCAGAAGCTCGACATCGCATACGTGAGTCTGGAGCTGAGCGCGCTGGCGGCGGACGGCGCCGGCGGCGGGCGCGCCGACAGGGGCGCCGCTGAGCCGAACTAGCCGAGCTGAACGTCGCGCATAAGAGACGTGCCCACGCCCCTCGGGGTGCGGTCGTTTGCAGCAACGTTAAGGCTCCAGGCGTGGCACGGGTTGTTTCAGTCTGGTGGCCTCAACGGCCACGACGTGGTGGCCGGGTGGAAGCGAACCGGGGACGAGCGATGCGCGGGAACAGCGTGGCAAAATTGTGGAGCGAGATGAGCGACGAGGAGCGGGTCGCGTGGTACGAACGGTTCGGGGAGTCGTCCACACCCGAAGAGGTAGCCGCTCTGGCTCGTGGTATCCTCCAGAACCCTGAGACGCTGGCTGAGGCCCGTCGGTTGCTGGCGGAGTACGACGCTACGCAGGGTGCTTCGAACCCGGAGACCGAAGCACCGAAACCGGTTGAGGTGCCCGGTCCGCCACCGCCCGCGAAGACGAAGAAAAGGCGCAAGAGGTAACCTGTTAGCCGCTTCACCGCGCTTCGCATGTCGTGAGCATTGCCGGAAAATCGATGGTGCTAAACTGCTGTCAGGCCATGGGTTACGCAAACAGCACTGGACAAGGGGGGCTTGACTCTCCTATAATTTCATGGGCTCTCTACGGGCATTGAAAAATTCATCTGCCAATTTATATTGGATGTCTTTTCCCTGAATTACGGTGCGCCCCACAATTCAGAGAAAAACGAACGCTACGGCGGCGGGACCGCAAGGCAAATGATATGAGCTGGACTGAAAACCCCCCCGTCGTCGTCGTGCTGGCTCGCCATTTTAATCCCAGCATCTTTAACCCAGTCTGGCTTGCCAAGCACGGTATCCTAAACGAAACCGGAGATTACAAGCCGGACTCGGTATTCACCGGCCAACTGGTCCAGGTGGTGACGGATGATTTTGTATTGGTTGTGACCAATGATCAGATGCAATTCATTCTCCTCGCCTCGCCAGAAAGGCATTCGGTACTGATTGAGGAGAAAGTTGGCACATTAATCCGGAAGCTTCCAGAAGTGCCGTATCGTGCGGTCGGGCTGAACTTTAACTGGCATAACGCGCTGGATGCGAACCGCTTGGCTGAGGAAACCCGTCAGTTGTTTGCAGGGCGAACGGACGGGATTTACTCCTGCTTTACCGAGCCGAATGCAAGGTTTGGTGCGTACTTGAGTAAGGATTTTGGACCATTTCGCATGAAATTGGATGTGAAGCCGATCTTGGTCGAGATGGAAGGGGTAAAGGGGGATCGCATCCAGTTCGCGTTTAACTTCCACCACGACCTACCCGCAGAGCGTAACGCCCCTGACGCGCTCTTTGACCTGATCGGTCAGTGGAACGCGGTTCGCACTGAGACCGTCAAGACCATCAAGACCGTTGGCTTCCGGGAACAGCTATGAACACCACCCTCTCCAACGAATACGACACACAGACGAACCGTATTATCGGATTCAACTCCGTTTACACCACGCTGTCGCACATGCCGGCAGGCCATAGCAGCTCTGGTTCGCGTCTCGGGGTGCATACGTCAGACTGTGCGCTCTACTCACGTGGTGTCGGCTCCCAAAACTGGGTGCAGCAGGTAGTGTGGTACGGTGCCGACGACGCTGGTGGCTTCGAACTGATTCCGAGCGTTCAGGAGAAGGGCTACTACGGTGCCCGTAAGGTTGAGAAGCGGCCCTCTGCGCCAACGGTTTCCGTTGTATTGTTAAAATCGGAGCCGGTGCCGCGTGAGGCGAGAGGGGAGCCGGTTAAATACCTTGCCGAGGTGGTGAAATACGCCACTGCAGTGGCGCACGCACACGACGAACTGGTAGCGAACGCGGCTAGACCGATGCCGGTGTCGGTGATCGTTAATAATTTGGCTATTCGTCCAGTGGATCATAAGGACAAATGGGAAAAACGACTGGACGATCTCCAAACCTTTGAGCGTGACTGGGACAGCTACGGCGCTGAGCCACCGAGCCAACAATCGATCGGTAACGCTCGCGCCTTCGTGGCATTTCTCAGGACGAACTTCAAGGAACCTGACGCGCTAAATCCCTCGGCGGTGGGCGGAGTGGGCTTCACCTTTCGCGACGGCAAGCGGTCAGTGTATATTGAGTTTCGGAATACCGGAAACGCACACGCCGCTTTTATGGGCGCGGGTAAGCCTCGCGTCGAGAAGGTCATCCAGGACGCGGATGGCTTCCGGGCCGTGATGCACCAGACCGAGACGCACTTGTATGAGCAAGATGCCGCCACAGCCCGAATTGATGAAACGAGCCGGCCGTCCCGTTATTGATGAATTCCACGACGATGAGTACCTCTACCGGCGCGTTCCGACCAGAATCTGGCCGGCGGTGGACGCTCCGCTTACCGTCGATGCGATGAACCTTCCTGACATTTCGATGGCTCGCAGTTCTCTCGGCCACCCGGAGTGGTTGAGGCTTGATATGCATGCCAACATCCCTCGGAAGAACTGGGGGGTGATCGGCGTGCGAGTCCGGTTGGTACCACCCATGTGTCAGCCGGATGGTGGCCCGTTATTTACCTATCGCGTGGTTCATGTACCACTGGACTATGACTATCCGCACAGCGAGGTGAGAGCCTTCGACGGTGAGAGACACCTTGATTCGAAGGAGAGCGTGCTGCCGGAGGATCTTCACCTTGAATGGCGAGCAACTCTGCTCGAAGCGTGCGAAGTGATGATTCGTCCGAACGAGCAGTGCTCCATCCGCAATGATCCGCCGAAGTCGCATGAACCAGAGCCGCACCCCGACTTGAAGAGAGGATGATGTGACAAGGGACAGAGGTGCATGCAAATTCATCCTCTAGTCGAACCGCTAAGCAATCCTCAAGGCTCAAGAAACTGCAAAAGAAACGCAATATCGGCCAACTCTGACAAGCACTTCTCCCCGGCCGGCCGGTGACATCGGCCGGGGATGAGCACCCTTCTTGCGCCGGCTCCGGTTCCCGATCCTGCGCCCGTGGCGGTCCGCCCGGCGGTGCCGGGTGACTGGACGTTCCTCGACCACCTCCAGCGGTTGCACCACCACGCCATCGGGTTCCTGTCACGTGCCGCGCTGGGCGAGGCCATCGACCGCGGGCGGGTGCTGCTGGCGCTGGAGAACGGCTTGCCGGCCGGGTACCTGTACGCCGCGCCGCGCTACCACCGGCGGGCGGACGTGGCCGTGATCTATCAGGCGGCGGTGAGCTTCGATGCGCGGCGCCGGCACCTGGGCACCGGTCTGGTGCGGGCGTTCGCGGAGCGGTTGCCGGCGACGGTCGGGCAGGTGTCCCTGTGGTGCGCCGCGGACCTGGAGGCGGGCGGGTTCTGGTCGGCGCTGGGGTTTACGCCGGTGGCGATGCGGGCCGGGGCGCACAACAAGCGGACGCACGTGTTCTGGTGCTGTAACCCCCGTTACACCGGGTCGGGGCCGGTGGGGACGTTCTGGGTGCCGGAGGCGACGCGCGGCGGTGTGGTCCGCGCCACCCGTACGGTGACGCGCCTCGCGCCGGCGCGGGGCGAAGGTTAGCGGCGGTGGTACTGGAGCGCGGGCCTCTGGCCCGCCGGTATGCGGCGCATGTCGCTCGGGGGACGGTGCGGGTGCGCGGAGGCGAAGACCTAACCCCCCGGCCCCCTTCCCTGAAGGGAAGGGGGTGGCACCGGGAGGAGTGATCCCGGGGCGGGAGGTGCGCGCGGGGCGACCCACCCCCAGCCCCCTCCCTGAAGGGAGGGGGAGGATGGTTGATCCGCGAAGCGAACGTGATTCGCGATGCGGAACCGAAGTGCCTTCCTCCCCTCCCTTCAGTGAGGGGCTGGGGGTGGGTTGTCTTCGGTTTTGCTCCCCCTCCCTTCAGGGAGGGGGCTGGGGGGTGGGTTGCCCCGCGCGCGCCTCTCGCGCTGGGACCAGCGTTCTCGGCGCCACCCCCTTCCCTTTAGGGAAGGGGGCCGGGGGGGTAGGTTGTCTTCGGTTCTGCTCCCCCTCCCTTCAGAAGGGGGCCGGGGGGTTAGGTTGCCTTTCCTCCTGTAACCCCCGTTACAGCAGGTGGGCCGGTCGGCTTCCGATGGGGCACCGACGGGACATTCGCTGCCGATCGACTGCCGGTTCGCTGGTCGGGTGCTGGGCGGTCGCTACCCACGAATCACGCCCCCAAAGCCCCCCCAATGCGGCAGGAGACGAGCGGGTGCGCTATCGGTGATGGTCGAGTTCTGTGTCGTAACGCTTTGATGCTTTTGTGCTTATAGCGATTGCGATCCGTGCGGACCGCTTCGCTTCCCGGACGGCAATCACGCGCCAGAATCCCTCCGGTGTGGGCAGAGACGAGGTTCGAGCTGCCAGAACTACCACACAGGGAAAAAGTAGTTGGGAAATGACCGGCGCACCGGTGGGCAGCAGTTTCGCAGGTAGGGGCGTAAGATTCGCGCCTGCCATGAGTGTCGGGCAAATATTAAGCGGGAGCAAGGAGCGTGTAACTTGTTCTCTCCACACAAATTCCGTTTTGGCTCGGCCTGGGAGTTGCTTTTGCTTATAGCGGCGGACGGTGCGGCATCCCGCGTAGCCTCCGATCCACAACCGGAAGGTGTCGCAATGTGCCCTGTACCACCGAGCGAGAGCACGACCGAATCGGAACCGCCGCTGCGGGTGCTCTGCGTGGACGACAACAACGACGCCGCCGACACGACCGTCGAGCTGCTGTGCGCCGTCGGGTTCGAGGCGCGGGCCTGTTACAGCGGTCCGACGGCGCTGGCGCTGGCGGCAACGTTCCACCCGGGGGTGTGCCTGCTGGACCTGAACATGCCGGGCATGGACGGCGACGAGCTGGCGCGGCGGCTGCGCCCGGACCCGGACGCCGGGCCGGTGGTGCTGGTCGCGCTCACGGCGATGAGCGACGACAACAGCCGGCGGCGCATCGCGGCGGCCGGGTTCGACCTCCACCTGGTGAAGCCGGTGGACCCGCACCAACTGGTCACGGTGGTGGACAAGCTGTGGCACTCGTGGGCGGTGCGGCAGAAGCAGTCCGAACGCGCGCAAGCGGCGCAGTAGCGGGCGGGGGCGGTTACCGGCGGGCGCGGGGCCGCTGATCGACCGACTCGCAGACGCGGCGGTATACGACCCGGCCGTCGGCCCCGAACCGCACCTCGAGCCGGGCCTCGTCGCTCCGCCAGAACACGGTGCGGTGCGGGCCGCGCTCGAGGTCGATGGGCACCTGGGGGAGGCTGCGGTGGTCGACGGTGAAGCGGCCCGGGTCGCTGCAATAGTCGCCCGGGGGCGCCCCGAGCAGCGCGACGACTTCGGCCTCGGTCAGTCCCGGTACGACCCGCTCCATTTGCTCGACCCGCGGGGCGGCGGGGGCCGGGGCGCGAAAGGAAATCAGGACGGCCGCGAGCCCGACGACCAGCACGCCGACCGCCGCGGCCGACTGCCTTCGCGATGTGGGTTTCATCCGCTGTGCCCTCCGTGCCCGCCCGCGGTTCGGAAGCGGCTCCTGTGCCGCAACCAGAACACCGGGCCGACGGCGCTCCCGGCCAGCAGCGCGACGAGCGGCACGTTCGCGGCGGCGAGCAGAACCCCGGCGGGTGAGGCGTACCCCACCCACTGCTCCCGTCCCGGCGGCCCCACCAGGATTGCGGCCCCGATCGGCAGCGGCAGACCGTACACCCGGAGCGTGGGCGACGCCTGGTACTTCGCGAAGAACCCGCCCCACGCGCCGGCCGCGGCCCCGGCCAGCCAGAGCACCGCTAGGGCGGCCCACCAGCCGCCGGGGGCGCGCCGAGCCCGGAGCGCGCGCACGGCCGCGGTGTTGGCCCAGGCGAGGAGCACGAAGACGGCGGGGATCAGGACCAGTGCCATGTCGGGGCTCCGGCGGCGGGGCTCACGGGCGCGGCGGGTCGGCCGGCAGCGTCTGCTCGTACCACTTCCGGAACGGTTCCATTTGGAGGTGCGTGTACTTGGTGCAGCGGACGACGCGCGGGCCGCAGGCGAGCCAGAGCACCCCGTCCGCGTAGACCACTTCCGACGCCTCCAGGGTCCGGCCCCCGACCTCGACCCGGAGCGGCTTCGGGAACAGGAACCGGACGTGGTCGCCCTTCCGCGCGGCCGCCAGCTCGGCGGCGGTGCCGGCGCCGACGGCGTGGCAGGATTCGAGGACGCCGCCGAGCAGCCGCGCGCCCTCGGCGACCGACTTCGCGGGGTACGTCGTCTTCACCTTCTCCAGAACGCGGGCGGCCGTCGGCTCGTCCGCGCCGAGGCGCGGGACGGTCACGAGCAGGGCCGCCGCAACAGCCAAGTACCGCATACGGTCATCTCCGGGGGGCGAACGGTGTGCCGGGCATCGGGACTTCGAGGCGTCCCGCGCGGGTCAGATCCGGCGGTCGGGGCCGGGCTCGGGCTCGTCGTGGTCGTTGAGCGCGACGCACACGCCGTCCCGGAAGCGCATCCGGGCCTCCACGTGGGCGGAGACGGTGTAGGCGTCGAGCAGGGAGAACCGCCCCTTCTCGACCCAGATCATCAGCTCCTCGTCGGCGGTGGGCTCCGGTACGCGGGTGGGCGGCCCCAGCGCCGCCGCGACTTCGGCCCGGGTGCGGCCGAGCGGGTCGCCGAGTTTGTCGAGCCCCGCTTGGAGTGCCCGCACCCGGCGGAACGCGAGCCAGTAGCGCGCCGACCAGTACCCGACCAGAGCGGCGACGATCGCGAGGGCGTACCACATGGGGGCGACTCCGGACGGACCGGGCGGCGCCCGGCACGCTTCGACCAGTACCGCGCGGCGCCGGCGGACGCAAGGACGTGGTGCCGATTTTCGCCCCGCGGCCTCACGGGGCCGAGGTGTCGAGCGGGAGCCGGACCGTGAACGTGGTGCCGTGCCCGGGGCCGTCGCTGGCCGCGGAGGCGCTGCCGCCGTGCAACTCGGCGATCGACCGCACGAGCGCCAGCCCGAGCCCGAGCCCCTCGCGGCTGCGCTCGAGCGACCCCTCGGACTGGGCGAACGCCTGGAACACGCGCCGCAGGTCCGCCGCGGCGATCCCGATGCCGGTGTCGGCGACGGACAGGGACGCGGCGGTGGCGTCGGCGCCGAGCGCGACGGTGACCCGGCCGCCCCGGTCGGTGAACTTCCCGGCGTTGGTGAGCAGGTTGCTGATCACCTGGCGCAGCCGGACCGCGTCGCCCCGCACCCGCACCGGGGCCGCCGGGGTGCGGGCCGCGAGCGCGATCCCGTTCGCCTCCAGCGCCGCGCGGGCGTCCTCCACCGCGGCCCGCACGAGCGGGGCGAGGTCGAGCGGGACGAGATCGACCCGGAGCTTGCCCTGGCCGGCGCGGCTGGCGTCGAGCAGGTCCTCCACGATGCGCCGCAGGGCGCCCGTCTGCCGCTCGATCATGTCGGCCGCCCGGGCGGCGACCGCGTTCCCCCCGGCGCTCATGCGAACGAGCTGCGCGGCGTTCTGGATCGGGGCGATCGGGTTCCGCAACTCGTGGGCCACGGCGGCGAGGAAGTCGTCGCGGCGCCGGGCCTCGGCCTCCAGCCCGGCCCCGCGCCGGGCGAGCGCGGTGAGCACCATCTCGTGGAGCGTGTGGGCCGCGTCCCGGTCGCACGCGCCCCACGGCTCGGACTTCCCGCGCTGCTCCTCGCGCCACAGCGTGAACGACCCGCGCGGCGAGAGCCGCGGGCCGTTCGGGCCGGTCACCACCCGCTTGTAGTGCGGGTCGCCGGCCCAGCGCACGGAGGCGATCAGCTCCGGGCGGAACCACAGCAGGTAGTCGCCGCCGCCCAGCGGGACGGCGAGGAGCCCGCTGGCGGTCGCCGGGTCGGTGCCGGGCACGGCGGCGGGCAGCGCGTGCGTGTCGTACTCGCCGCGGTTGCCGTCCCGCAGCCACTGCGCCACCCGGGCGGCCTGCTCCGCGCCCGGGGTCGCGCCGGCGAGGGTCACCCGCCCGCCGGACACGACGGCCGCGCCGGCGGCGCGCGTCAGCCCGATCAGCTCGTCGGGTCGCTCGGCCAGCACCGCGACCGGGTCGTCGCCGACGAGTGCTGCGGCCAGCCGGCCGAGCCGCTCCTGGGCCGCCGCCCGGCACCGCAGGTCCTCGGCGTCCTGCTTGGCGGACAGTTGGAGGGACACGAGCACCCCGAGCGACTCGCACGCGGCCCGCACCCGGTACGGCAGGAACAGGGGGGCGTAGTGGTGGCACGCGACCAGCCCCCACAGCCGCCCGTCCTTCAAGAGGGAGATGGTGAGCGTCCCGGCCACGTCCATGTTCTTGAGGTACTCGACGTGGATCGGGGACACGCTCCGCAGCACCGCGTGGCTCAGGTCCAGCGGGGCGCCGGTGCCCGGGTCCAGCTCCGGCACGAGGGCGGAGGACGCATAGGTGATGTCCGGGAGGTGTCGCACGAGGTTCAGGTGGTACAGCCGGCGCGCCTGGGCGGGGATGTCCGACGCCGGGTAGTGCAGCCCGAGGAACGGCTCCAGGTCCTCGCGCTTGACCTCGGCGTACACCTCGCCGTTCCAGTCCGGGTCGAACCGGTACACCATGACCCGGTCGTACCCGGTGAGCGCCCGCACCTCACGCGCGACCACCTCGCAGAAGGGTTGCAGGTGAAGGCCGTTGCGCAGGTTCGCGAGGGTGAACCGCACGAGCCGGTCGGGGTCCGTGGTCGCGCCCCCGGCGGGCTCGAGTTCCACGATGAGGCGGCCGGCGTGCCGGTGCGCGATGACATCGAACGCGCGCCCGCCGACGCTCACCGGGAGCGGGGCGAGGGGGCGCGGGTCGGGCGCGGCGAGCGCGGCGGTGAGGTCGCGGCCCAGCACGTCGGCGAGTGGGCGCCCGAGCGGCAGTTCCGGCAGCCCGAGGAGGTCGGCGCAGTTCGCGCTGGCCTGAACCACGACCCCGTCGGGTTCGGAAACGGCCAGTAGCGCCCCGTGCGGCTGGACCCGCCCGGGGATGTGGATCGGCTCGCTCTCGCAGGTGACCAGATCGACCGTGCTCATGGCCGAGGACATGCGTTCTCCGTTGCGCAACGTCGTCAGTAGACGGGTCCACACTACTGTACGGGCCGTCCCGCGGGCGCGTGCGACTCTCGCGCGATTTCGCCGGAATGCCCCGGCGCGAAGACCTAACCCCCCGGCCCCCTTCCCTAAAGGGAAGGGGGAGCAAAACCGAAGACAACCCACCCCCAACCCCTCCCTGAAGGGAGGGGAGGAAGGCAACCTACCCCCAGCCCCTCCCTGAAGGGAGGGGAGCAAAACCGAAGACAACCCACCCCCAGCCCCTCCCTGAAGGGAGGGGAGGAAGGCACTTCGGTTCCGCATCGCGAATCACGTTCGCTTCGCGGATCAACCATCCTCCCCCTCCCTTCAGGGAGGGGGCTGGGGGGTGGGTCGCCCCGCGCGCCCCTACCGCCCCGGGATCACTCCTCCCGGCGCCACCCCCTTCCCTTTAGGGAAGGGGGCCGGGGGGTTAGGTTGCCTTTCCTCCCCCTCCCTTCAGGGAGGGGGCTGGGGGGTGGGTCGCCCCGCGCGCCCCTACCGCCCCGGGATCACTCCTCCCGGCGCCACCCCCTTCCCTTCAGGGAAGGGGGCTGGGGGGTTAGGTCTGCATTTTCCGCCCGCTGCCATCGGCCGGGCATGACCACACCCCGGCGCATCACCGAACACGTCCGCGCTCCGTTCCGCGGCGCCCGCCCGAACCGCGAGTCGGGCACCATCGACGGCGTGCTCATCTGCGGCACCGCCAGCGCCAACGGGCGCGACTACCCCGTCGCCGTGCTGCGCCGCGACTGCGCCCGCTACGAGGGCCGGCCGGTCAACTGCGACCACGGCCGCGAGAGCACCGTGGAGCGGCGGCTCGGGTGGTTCACCAACGTCCGCCCCGGACCCGACGGGCGGCCCCGCGGCACCCTCAACCTGCTCCGCTCGCACCCCATGTACGAGCGCGTCATGGAGGCCGCCGAGCGCAACCCCGCGCTGTACGGGTTCAGCCACGTCGCGCTCTGCGACACCCGGCCCGGACCCGACGGGCGCGAGGTCGTCGAAGCCATCCGGGCCGTCGAGTCCATCGACCTCGTCGCACAACCCGCTACCACCAAAGGCCTGTTCGAAGGAGCACCCGTGCCGTTCACCCGCGCCCGACTGGTCGAGTGGCTCGCCGCGCACCCGGCGTCCACCCGCCGCCAACTCACCGCCGCCCGCCGGCTCGCCGAGATCGACGGCCCGGACGGCACCGACGGCACCGACATGCCGGCCGCCGACGCGCCCCCGCCGCCCGACGCCGGCGCCGCCGCCCCGCTCGACGCCGCGTTCCTCGCCGCGGCCACCGACGAACTCAAGGCGTGCATGGCCGCCAAGGGCGACCCGAAGGCGCTCGGCAAGTGCCTCGCCAAGCTCAAGAAGATGCTCCGCGCGCACGCCGACATCACCACTGACGACACCGACACCGACGCCGACGCGCCCGAAACCGAGCCGCTCGACGACGACACCGACACCGACGACGGCGCCCCGAAGCCGGAGAGCGCGCGGCGCCGGGCCGGGGCCGTGCTGGAAGCGCTGGACGTGTGCGAGCGGCTCGGCTACCGCCCCGGGCGCGAGGACCTGGAGCTGATCGCCGCCGCCCCGCGCGACCGCCGCGCCGCACTGGCCGCCCGGCTCCAGTGGGCCGCCGCGCCCGCGCCCGAGCGGCCCACCAGCGCCGGCCGCGGGCGCCTCGGGGCGCTCACCCGGGCCAGCGAATCGAAGCCGCCCGCCGACCCGAAGGCGTTCGCCGAGTGGATCGAGTGACCGCCCCTCGGACCGGCACGGCCGCACCCGCACACCGCCCCCCAACATAACGAGGCCCGAACGTGAACATCGTCCGCATGCCGCAAGCCCTGCGCGAAGCCAAAGACCTGCACGGGGTCTACGACGACTTCCCGTGGTACATCAGCCCGCACCTGTGGACCGCCACCCTCACCGACTCCGGCACCGTCGTGGCCGCCGGCGTCGGCGGGATCGCCACCCTCACCAGCTCCGACGGGAGCGTGGCCGACAACGACGAATCGTACCTCGCTACCACCATCGCCCTGTTCAAGCCCGCCGCCAACAAGCCGCTATACGCCGAAGCCCTGATCCAGTTCACCGAGGCCGCAACCGACGACGCCAACGTGGCGTTCGGGCTCGCGTCGTCGGTGGGGGCGAACCTGATCCTGGACGACGGCGCCGGGCTCCGCGCCAGCGGGACGGTCGTTGCCATCTACAAGGTGGACGGCGACACGGCGTGGCGGTTCGTCACCCGCAACGGCTCGGACGTGACCGTGAGCCAGAGCCAGGAGAGCGCCGGCGGGGCCGGCTACCAGCAGCTCGGGATCGAGGTCCTCGACGCCTTCGGCAGCTACGCCACCTGCGTCCCCACCGTGGACGGCCGGCTCATGCGCGACGCCGTCACCGGCCAGCCGATCCGGCACCAGCTCCTGCTCACCGGCCTCGCCCCCGCGAGCCTGTTCGTGGGCGCCAAGAACGGCGGCGCCAACCTCGAAACCACCAACGTCGATTACGCCGGCTGCTGGCAGGCGCGCTGAGGAAATGCGGAGTGCGGAATTCGGAATGCGGAATTGAAGACAACAAGAACAATATCGCCCAGGCACCTGTTCGATGTTCCGCATTGCGGCTGTTCCGCACCGAATTGCGTCCCGCTTGCTCGTTGTCTTGTATTTTGTTTGTTTGTTTGTTGGTTGGTTGGTTCTATTCCGAATTCCGAATTCCGCGTTCCGAATTGGGAACGTTCCGCATTCCGAACTCCACATTCCGAATTACCTATGAACACTGCCAAACTGGTCGAATCGTACAAGCGGCACCCGGCGGAGACGGAGGCCGGGCTGCGGGCCTCGCTCCGCGGGGGCGCGATCCGCACCGAAGACCTGGACCTCGGCGACCTGTTCGTCGAGTGCTTCGGGTGGAACAACTTCAACCACTGCCGCAAGAACCTGGGCGACTGCGCCGAGCGCGCGCACGGGGTGCTCCAGCGCGCCCGGGTGGAGGAGGCCGCCGGGGCCAACAGCACCGCGGCGTTCCTCAACATCACCCAGCAGTTCGCCTACGAGCGGGTGCTGGCCGCCTACGACGTGCCCGCCCGCGTCTTCGTGAACGCCATCCCGACCCGGCCCAGCAAGTTCAAGTTCGAGCGCATCGCGGGCGTCACCCACGTCGGGGACGAGAGCGACGTGGTGGAGGAGGGGAAGCCGTACCCGGAGGTGGGCGTCGGCGAGGACTGGACCGACACCCCGGAGACCCGCAAGCGCGGGATGATCGCGCGAGCGACGAAGGAGGCGGTGTTCTTCGACCAGACCGGCGAGTTCATGACCAAGCTCGACTCCCTGGGCGAGTGGCAGGGGGTGAGCGACGAGAAGCGGGCCATCACCTGCGTGGTGGACGCCGGCGAAACCCCCAAGAACCAGTACCGGTACCGGTGGCGCAACCTGGGGCCGATCCCCACCTACGGGGACAACAGCGGCGCGCACACCTGGGACAACCTGGTGACGGCCAACGCGTTGGTCGATTACACGGACGTGCAGGCCGCGTGGCAGGCCCTCGTCGAGATCCTGGACCCGGCCACGGGCGAGCCGCAGAACGTCACGGTCAAGCACATCTGCGTGCCGCCGGCGCTGGCGTTCACCGTGCCGTTCGCGCTCAAGGGGATGGTGCGCCGCACCGCCCCGGGGTACGCGACCTCGGGGAACCCGGTGGGCAGCGAGATCCCGAACCCGACCGGCGACATCATCGGGCAGATCCAGGTGATGAGCAGCCAGTTGTTCCGGGCCGTGTCCGGGTCCGACACCACGTGGTTCCTGGGCGACCTGGGCGGCGCCTTCGAGCAGATCGAGAACTGGCCGCTGACGGTCACCACGATGGGCGCCGGCAGCCAACTGGAGTTCGATCAGGACATCATCTTCCAGAGCAAAGTGTCCAAGCGCAGCACGTTCAACACGGTCCAGCCGCGCCGCATGTGCAAATGCACCGCGTGAGGTGCGGGCACCGGGAAAACAGACACCACGGGAACCGATTATGGCCGACGAGACCAAGAAGGCGGGCGCGCGGGCGGGGCACGCGAAGGGCGAACCGCCCGCCCCGAAGCCCGGCGCGCGGGTGTGCGATCCGACCGAGCGGGCGGGGGAGGGGCTCAAGCGGTTCAAGCTGCGTCTGGAAGGGCACCCCTTCGGGGCACGCACCCAGCGGTACGTGCTCGCCCCGGACCGCGACAGCGCCGTGGGCGAGTACCTGCGGGCGGAGGGCATCGACCCGGGCGACGTGGACGGCGCGGGCGTCCGGGTGGTGGCGACCGAGCTGCCGGACTGAGGTGGGGGTGGAACTGGGTGCTCGCGGGGCCGGGCGATCGGTCGCCCCGCGAACACACGCGCCGTCAGCGGTTTCTCACTCACACGAGTTGGTACGAGGTCGCCCATGCCGACGCCCCTTCAGAACTTGCAGGCCGCGTACCGCGACGTGTGCGCGAAGATCGCCGAGGTGCTGGCGAACCCGCTGCCGGACTACACGCTCCCCGGGGGCGTGCGGGTGGACCGCAAGACCTACTACGAGAGCCTGCTGGACCAGGAGAAGAGCCTGCGGGCCATCCCCGGGGCCGCCCCGGACACCAACCCCGTGTTCACCCAGACCAGCATCGTGAGGTAGCCGTGGCCGACGAACTGGACGGCATCGACTTCGGCGCCGACTTTGAGGCGCTCGCGCAGGGAACCGCCCCGGTCGCGGTGGCGAGCGTCGATGCCATCAGCGGGGTAGCGGCGGTCACTGTAACGGGGGTTACAGCCGCGAAGCTGATCCGCAAGGGCTCCACCGGGCCGGCCCGGTCGGGCGAGGTCCACACCACGCAGAACGAGTTCTGGCTCCGCACGGACCGGCTCGGGTTCGTGCTGAAGCCGGTGGACCGGATCACCGAAGGCGACGGCACGGTGTGGGTGGTTGCCGAGGTGAACGAGGTGGCGGGCCGCATCGTGCGGTGCCCGGTCACGAGGAAGAGGTGAGCCCGTGCCGAACCCGGTGAGCCCGAACCTGATCGCCGACGCCGTGGTGGCCGCCGTCCGGGCGCTGAACCTCGTGCCCGGCAACAAGGTGCAGAAGCTCAAGACCCCGAGCCTGCCGAGCGGGGTGGACCCGCCGTTCATCGCCGTGTGCGTGGGCGAGGGCGGCGAAGAGGGGCAGACGACGATTCTCACGTACCGGCACAAGATCAACCGCTACCCGACCACCGTCGTCATCATCGGAGCGGGCGACGGGCGCGTGCTGGCGGACGGCGAGCGGGTGCGGGAGTGGCGCACGCTCATCGAGCAGGCCGTGGGCGACTCCCGGGGGTGTTTCGCGACCGTCCCCGGGTGGCTGTTCACGGCGACGATCGGGAAGGCCCCGTTCGACGGCAGCCTGATCCCGCGCGACCTCGATTACTCGGCACAAACGTTCAACGTGGCGGTCGTGGAACCCCGGAGCACCTGAGATGCCGTTTACGCATTCGATTAGCCTGACCTGGGGCGCGGGTGGCGACCTGATCGGCACCGCCGTGAGCAAGACCGGCGGGATCGAGCAGAACTTTTCGCTCGGGCTCGGGACCGTGACCCACCAGTTGATCGACCTCGAATGGGCCGCGGCCAAGCTGCTCGCGATCTTCATCGTGGTCGACGCGGACTGCACGCTGAAGCTGAACAGCAGCGGCAGCCCGACGGACACCATCGCCCTCAAGCCCGGCGCCCCGTTCTGCTGGGTGCGGGACAGCGGGGTGGCGTACCCGTTCGTCGGGACCGCGGGCGCCGTGACCGCGGGGTACGTGACCACCGCGGCCGCAACGGGGATCGAGATCCGCACCCTGCTGGACCTGTGACCATGCCGCTCGACGCCGTCAGCCTCAGTGCCGCCTGCCGCTTCTCGTTCGCCCGGCCGGTGGCCGGCTGGGCGGCCCTGGAGCAGGGGACCAACCAGGTCGCGTTCGGCGGCGCCCTCGACCCGGCCGCGTGGGACCAGGCGTACGCCGGCGTCCTCACCGTCGCGGGGGGCGGCGCCGCAACGATCGATCTGACGAACTTCACCGACCTGACCGGTCAGACCGGTGTCGCGCTCGCCGCGGTGCTGGGGCTGATCGCGCGGGCCGAGCCGGCCGACCCGGACAACAGCGACATCGCCGTCCGCGTCGGGCCGGGGGACGCGAACGGGTTCCAGTGGCTCGCCGGGGCCGGGGCGGTCGCGCTCGGCGCGGGCGAGTCGGTCGTAAAGATGGGCGCCCCGGCCGGCGGCGGCGGGGCCGTCGGCGGTACGCACAGGACGCTGAAGGTCGCCAACGCCGGGGCCGACGCCGCGACGGTGACCATCGTCATCATCGGCCACACGTGAGGGGCCCATGCCGGACAACTTTATCAGCGGCAACAACAGTTACGTGAAGCTCGGCGCGGTCGCGTTCAGCTTCAACAAGTGGCGCCTGCCGCTCGACGGGGGCGTGAAGAAGTTCTTCGCCTTCGGGCACAACTTCCAGCGCACGCTGCCCGGCGGGGTCGCGGGCGCGCCGGTGTGCGAGGGGCCGTACAACGCGGGCAACATGCCGCTCGCGCTCGGCGCCCTGGTGGTGCTGCACCTGGGGTTCGCGGCGGGCGTGGAGCTCGCCGTCAACGCCCGGGTGTCCACCATCGAGTACAGCAGCGAGATCAGCGCCGGGGGGGACCCGGCCCAGTGCTCCGTCGGGTTCGAGACCGACGGCGAGTTCACCATCAACTTCACCTGACCGGAGCCGGTATGAGCGAACGCGCGGCAGCCTTCGGCGCGCTGAACCCGCCGAAGGTGATCGAACACCGGGGCAAGACGTACCGCGTCGCGCCCGTCATGACCGAGGGCACGCTGCTCCGGGTGGAGGAGCGGCTGTACGAGCGCGCCCGGGCGGCGCTGAAGGGCGCCCGCGAGCTGTACGCGGACGCGGAGTACGCGGCCGAGGTGGCGAAGCTGCGGGCGCGGCACGAGGCCGGCGAGTTCGCGTTCTCCAGCGAGAAGACGCTGGCGCACCTGGGCACCACCGAGGGCGCCGCGCTGCTGCTCTCGTGCATGATGGACGCCGACCTGGGGGAGGTGCTCCAGCTCCTCACCGAGCGCGAGGCGGACGTGCGCGAGCTGCTCGACGAGGCGGTGGAGCTGAGCTTCCCAAAAGGATCGCCCCCGCGGCCGGCGCCGGAGCCGCGGGGCGACCGGCCGCGCCCGAAGCGCCGGTGAGGACGCCGGGGGCGCTGACCGCCCGGTACGCCGTCCTCGTGAACGTCCACCGGCTGCGGATGCACGAGGTGCTAGACCTGACCCCGCGCCAGGTCCACGAGTTGTACTTCCACCCGCGGGACCGGGACGGGGCGATCCAACTCCCGGAAGGGGCCGGGGACGAGCCGGCCGACCGGACGGCGCGACTGGCCCAACTGATCGCGCTCGGGCCGGCGCTGGGCGTGCCGCCGGAGCAGATCGAGGAACTGAAGCGCCGACTGGGGGCCGTAACCGATGGCGACACCGGACCAACAGCTTGAGGCCCTCACCCGGCTCACCGCGCAACAGCTCGGCACCCTGAAGCTGATTCAGGGCGCCGTCGGTCAGATCAACGGGCAACTGAAGGGGCTGAAGGCGCCGGGACCCAAGCTCCCCAGCGCGGGGGGCGGGGGCGCTGGCGGTGGTAAGGGTAAAGGAACGAACCCGCTCGAGATGATCGGCGGGTTCGTCGGCAAGTTCGGCAAGGTGCTGGGCGTCGCCGGCGCGGTCGTCAGCGGCGTGGTCGCCGCGCTCACCGCGATCCCGATGGCGATCGTCGGCGTCGTTCAGGCGTCGGCGTCGTACGTCGGCGCCCTCAACCCGTCCGCCGTCGAGCAGTACGATCGGGCGCAGAACGACCTGCGCGCGACCATCGGGTACGGGCTGCAGCCGATCATCGCGTACGCGACCAAATCGCTCAAAGACTGGGCCGGCATCCTGCTCCCGTCGATCCAGCAACTGCGCCCGGTGGTGGAACGCATCTCGGCGGCCGTGAGCGGGTACCTGATCGGCCCGGTCCGCCTGGTGGGGAAGCTCATCGACGGCTTCGCCAAGGGGCTCGAGGGCGTGCTGCCGGTGATCGAGAGCCTGGTCTCGACGGCCGCGGCGTTCGGCGAGGTCCAGCAGGCCATTACGGACGTGCTGGCGGCGTCCGGCCTCGGGCAGCTCTTGGGCGTGAAGAACGATCTGAACCGGGAGCTGCTCAAGTTCACCGCCGAGGCGTTCCGGAAGCTCGTCACCGCCCTCGTAATCGCGACCGCGCGGCTGCTACAACTGGCGGGTGCCACCGAGTCGCTGAAGCGGTTCAAGGACTCGCTGCAGGGCGCAGTTGACGCCCGAAAGGCGCCCAAAAGCGGCCTCACCGCGGCGCCGTCCGACGCCGGCACGGGTTCGATCGAGGACGTGCTGAAGCGGCTGAACGAGCGGGCGTTTGTCGCGACCTCGGGCGCCACCACCAAACAGACGGACACCGAGTACCTGGAAGACCTTGTGAAGGTGGTGGGGCAGATCCAGGCGAACCCGTTGAACTGGAAGCAGATGATAACCGACGCGGTCCGCGACGCCCTGCCGCCCGGGCCGGCGGCGCTGCTGGATTTCGTCGGAATGGGTGACGCCAGCAGCGGCGGGAGCCGACGCGGGGGCGGGGCGGCCGGCGCGGCCGGGTTGCTGACCCGGTTCGCGGCCGGCGGACTGCGCGGCGCGATGTTTGGGGGGAGCTGAGATGGCACTGATGATGGAGCTGACCGGCGACAGCGAGCGTATGTCCACCGCAATTTCGCAGGAAGATGGGTCCGCCGAGGCGACGTACCGCATCATCGGTGACACGCAGGACCAGCCCCCGGACGCGGACACGCTGCGCACCGTGGTTGACGGCTTCCTGGGCGGCGTGCTGAACCTGAAGGCGCGTGTCGTCGGCCAACAGTACGCGGAGGCGGGCAAGATCAACCGCGTGCTCCCTGTCGTTCACCCGTTCCGGCCGGAACTGTCCGCCTCCGCGATCACGATTTCCGGCATCGGCAAGAGCCAGGCGGCCGACTCGAAGCCCACCGGGCTGTCGGCGGTGACGGTGCAGTACCCCCACTGGACCGCGTACGACCTGAAGGTCCGCTTCCAGAAGCGGCCGTACCCGCTGGTGAAGAACGAGAACATCGCGGTCAAGAGCGACCTGACGTACTACCCACCCGACGGCAGCGCGGGCAAAACGGTCACCTACGCGGAGGAGTGGCGGCGGTTCACGACGCTCACGCGCACGCCGACCGGCGAAACGGTGTCCGCGAGCCTGGGTTCGATGATGTTCAAAACGCAGACCGGAACCGTTGCACCACACAACCGCAACTACACCGGGCAGGTCTACGCGTACCTTCCGAACGAGATGATTGAGCTGAACTGGTTCATGGTTCCGTTCCGGTACTTCCAGCAGTACGGCGATTCAAAGCCCTATTTGACGCGGTTCCAGAACACCATCAACCAGTACCCGTTCCTGGGGTTCGGTGCCGGCTCCTTGCTGTTCCTGGGGGCGACGCCGACGAGCTACATCCCGGTGACGCCCGATGCGAAGCTGTACACGCAGGGGCTGGAAACCGGTGCCGACGCCGGGCTGCTGTGCAACGTGAAGCTGCGGTTCCTGTACACCTCGCGGGAGGGCACAGACGTGCCCGACTCGTCGAACCCGCTGTTGACGGCGAACCGGAACCGCGTTGCGGCGGGGCACAACCTGCTCATCAACTACAGCGATCGACGGTACTACTACACCGTCACGGAGCCCACACCCGGCTCGGATGCGGGCCGGCACCCGAGCTTCGATTCGTTCCCGTTCCAGCTACTGTTCACCGACCCTCTGTACCAACAACCGGGCGGGGCGATTTGATCTAATTCGGTCGCCGTTGCACACCACGGACGATCCCATCTTTCAACTGAATAAACATCCCAGTAGGGGAACGATCAATCGACGACTCTGTGGGCTTCAGCCATTTCGGCTCCCAATAGATCCAGAGGGTGTGAATTCCGTCGGTATCCAGACCTGATGAGTTCGGCTTTCCCAACAGCGCCTTCACCTCATCGTCCGTCAGCCCGATCAGCTTCTTTGTGGCCGTGCCCTCGCTCCACGGCAACCCCAAGTCGGGCTTATCGTCTTTCTTGGGCTTTTCGGACTTTTCGGGCTTATCGCCCGGTGCGACGTGCGGCGCGGGCGCGGATCGTGGGTCGTGCTCCGGTTGTTGCTGTGCAACGGCGGGAGGTGGTGTCGGCGCCGACTTCGGTTTACAACCGGAGGTGAGAAGGGCGAGCGAGAGGACGAAGAGGCACGTGCGCATGGGCAGACCCGAGCGGGCGGTGTGAACCGCGGGCGTCCGGCCCGCGCGCCGCCCGCGCTCAGAGGTTATCCGATGGGTGGGCAGGTGTGAAGTGGTCGAATGGTCACTTTGGTGCGCAGGCGGTGGCGACGGGTGTCACGACGGCTGTCTGAAGAGGCACACCAGCGCGGCGAGCGCCGGCCCCGCCGGCCCGATCGTACCTGTACCTTCCGAACGGGATGATTGAGCTGAACTGGTTCATGGTTCCGTTCCGGTACTTCCAGCAGTACGGCGATTCAAAGCCCTATTTGACGCGGTTCCAGAACACCATCAACCAGTACCCGTTCCTGGGGTTCGGTGCCGGCTCCTTGCTGTTCCTGGGGGCGACGCCGACGAGCTACATCCCGGTGACGCCCGATGCGAAGCTGTACACGCAGGGGCTGGAAACCGGTGCCGACGCCGGGCTGCTGTGCAACGTGAAGCTGCGGTTCCTGTACACCTCGCGGGAGGGCACAGACGTGCCCGACTCGTCGAACCCGCTGTTGACGGCGAACCGGAACCGCGTTGCGGCGGGGCACAACCTGCTCATCAACTACAGCGATCGGCGGTACTACTACACCGCCACGGAGCCCACACTCGGCTCGGATGCGGGCCGGCACCCGAGCTTCGATTCGTTCCCGTTCCAACTGCTGTTTACCGACCCACTGTATCAGCAGCCGGGCGGGGTAATCTAATACGGGGGGAGGCGGTAAATTTGCCTCGCCTTCCCACCCCGCATGCAAAGGACAAACCCTGTGGGTCGCAAGTCAGTTGAGCCTTCCGGCGGGCTCAGCCACTTGTTTTGAGTGTATCGCCACTCGGTGAACTGAAGATCCGAAGAAGGGCTCACGTGATCAGGTTTGCCAATCAGCGCCTTCACTTCGTCGTCCGTCAGCCCGATCAGCTTCTTGTTCGCGGTGCCTTCGGACCAAGGTAGGCCCAAGTCGGGCTTATCGTCTTTCTTGGGCTTTTCGGACTTTTCGGGCTTATCGCCCGGTGCGACGTGCGGCGCGGGCGCGGATCGTGGGTCGTGCTCCGGTTGTTGCTGTGCAACGGCGGGAGGTGGTGTCGGCGCCGACTTCGGTTTACAACCGGAGGTGAGAAGGGCGAGCGAGAGGACGAAGAGGCACGTGCGCATGGGCAGACCCGAGCGGGCGGTGTGAACCGCGGGCTCCGGCCCGCGCGCCGCCCGCGCTCAGAGGTTACCCGACGGGTGGGCAGGTGTGAAGTGGACGGGCGCCTACGTGATCGAGCCGATAACCTTCGCTCGATGCCGTTTGCGTGAAGGCGAGTACGATAGGCGGCGGATTCCCTCACCCTGCACGAGAGGAAAAGCCGTGCGCCTCCCTTCCCGGAACCGCTTCCTCGTCGCCACTGTGGCGGCCGTCGCTCTCGCGGCCGGCTGTGGCAAAAAAGTCCCGGACCCGGCCCGGACCGAGAATGCGGGTGCCGCCGCCACTCCGGCAGCCGCCGGCACTCCGGCCCCCGCCGGCACGCCGGCCCCCGCGGAACCCAGCGCGGCGCTGTACGGCCCCGAACTCGGCGAGGCGTTTCTGCCGGCCGACACCTCGGCCGCCCCGCTGCGGCCGCGGAAAACCGACACCGTCTACAAGCTGTCCAACCCCCGCATCGGCACCCCGAAGCCGACCCGGTTCGGCCCGCGGCCCGGCAGCGGGCAGGCCCTCATGCTGGACTGGGAGAAGGTGGCCGACGGTCCCAACGGCGGCATGACGGTCGTCATCCGCTTGGCCAACGGCAAGGACATGCGCGTTCCGATCCAGTCGCCCGGCGGGGACCGGGCCGGGACCATCGAGATGGAAGTTGCCTACCGCGGGCCGTGGACCGGGGAGTTGCCGAAGGACGCCGAGTTGTACGTCATCCGGGAGGAGCACGGGTACGGGGTCGCGTTCCGCAAGACGTTCAAGGTGTCGAACTCGGTGGTCCTCGGGACGACCCGGTTCCCGATCACGGCCGCCCGGGCGTGGACGGCGGAGGAGACGGCCAAGCTCCGGACCCCGCCGCCCGCGCCCCCGAAGGAGCTGTGGGCCAGCCCCGGCACCGGCGAGGAGACGGAGATGGCCGGCATCCCGGAGCCGCACAAGTTCAAACGGTGGACGGTGGAGGGCGGCAAGCCGGTCGTCGGGTTCGACTACTCGGTCGGCGGGTGGGACGGCGAGAGCTGCTTGGGCGGCCTGTGGCCGCTGTTCGACCGGGACTGGCCGGATCACGGCCAGCAGCGGGTGATGGCCCGGCCGGGGTACGCGGTCGGCGGGCTGACCGTGAAGTCGAACAAGTTCGTGGACGGCATTCGGGTGACGTTCATGAGGGTCCGGCCGGACGGCCGGCTCGACCCGGCGGACAAGTACGAGAGCCCCTGGTGCGGCCCACACGGGAGCGGCAAAAAGGAAACCAAGCTCGGCGGCGACGGCCGGGCGGTGATCGGGCTGACCACCGACAAGGCGGCGGTCCTCCACGCGGTCGGGCTGGTGGTGCAATAGCGGGCCGGGAGTGCGAGCCGGGCACCGGCGGGGCCGGCCCGCGCGGCGCCCGCGGCGCTGAGGGTAATCCAGGGCCGGGCGGGCGCGAAGGGGGATCGGGGGCTCAGAACGCGACCCGGGCCAGCGCACTTACCACGGCCCCCGTGGCGCTGACCGCGGCCACGACGGCGACCCAAAGCGGTACTCTCCGCTCATCGGAGCCCGAGTCGGCCCGGCCGGCCGGGCCGAGCGCCGCGAACGCGACCAGCAGCAGCGCTGCCGCCAGGGCGAGGTATTCCCAGGGATGCATGGGGCGACCGGGCTGAGTCTGAGGGGCCGCTGCGGCGAGTCGCGAGCGGCTGTTTCAGGGTAACCGGGCGCAAGGCGGGCGCGAAGTGGATAATCCGCCACGTTGGTGCGCCGGTCGGCATCACGCCGGCTGTCGGAAGAGGCACACCAGCGCGGCGAGCGCCAGCCCCGTCTGCCCGACCAGGAACGCGACCGCCCCGCGCGGCTCCGGCTGAACCGACCAGTACCCCACAACGCCCGCGACGGCGATGAACCCGAGGAACAGGCACAGCACCAGCCGGCCGTCGGGCCGGCCCGCCCGCAACCGCAACAGGCCCAGTACGAGCCCGCGCGCCAGGAACGCGTTGCAGAGCCCCTGGTTGATCGCGACCTTCGCCCCCTCGGTCTGGTCGTTCTTGAAGTTGAGCGTTTCACGGAACCGGTCGGCCGCCGGCGTGTTCCAGATCACCGCCTCGAGAACGAAGAAGAACAGGTGCGCCGCCGCCAGCAGCGCGGTGAGGACGTTCGGGGCGATCCGCATGTCGGCTCCCGTGGGAAGGACGCTCGGCGTGAGGCGTCCGCGGCGGGCCAGCTTAAGCGACCCGCCGGGGTGGGGCAACGGGCAACCGGGGCCGCTGCCATCGGCCGGGGCATGGCCGAACCGCTGCTGATCCGCGCCGTCATCACCGCCAAGGACGACTCGTCTGGCCGTTGGCGCTACGGCTGGAAGGAGCAGGGCACCGACCTGGGAACCGGCGGCGACCTGGACCCGCTCGGCTACCGCCGCGGCACGACGAGCGTCAACCCCGCGGTCGAGCTGAACGACCGCGAGGTGGCGCCCGGCACCGTGGTCTGGTTGCGCGAGCGGGGGTTCGTCGCCGGCCAGATGTGGTACGAGTTCGCGGTCACCGCCGGCGCCACTTCCTCCACGACAACGACCACGACCACCACCGCCGGCCCGTGCGCCGGCGCGTGCCAGTGGACCTACTCCGCCGCCTCGAAGGCCTGGACCCGCACCACCTCCACCTGCGCCGCCGGCTGTCACTGCCTCGCCCCGACGTGGTGCCCCGCCGCCGACGCCTGCGCCACCACCGCGTGCGGGCGCCTCGCCGCGGACGCGCCGGCGCCGAGCTGCACCGGCGCCACGACCACCCCGGGCGCGTGCGGGACCACGACCCCGGGCGCGTGCGCCGCCGGGTGCGTGTGGTACTGCCACCCGGTGCGCGGCTGGGTGCAGCGGTCGAACGGGTGCTCGGGCGCCTGCCCGTGCCCGCGCCCGGCCGGCCCCTGCACCGTGTCCGAGTGCGCGACCGAGGCGACGACCCCGTGCCAGGTGCCGCCCTACTACTGCACCGGCTCGTGCCGGTGGATGTGGGTGAGCGCGGAACTCGGCTGGGAGTGGGTCACCGGCAGTTGCTCGTCCTACGGGGTGTCGGGCTGCGCGTGCGACCGCCCGGCCGCGCCCGGCTCGCGGTGCGGCCAGGAGGTGAGCACCCCGTGCTACTCCCCACAGGGCAACAACCCGTGCCAGACGGTGACCACCGCCGGCCCGCCGACCGCGTGCGGCGGGGACTGCCTCTGGGGGAGCACGGACGGCGCGAGCTGGAACCAGATCGTGCGGCCGTGCGTGGGCGCCGGGTGCGTGTGCGACCGCCCGCTGTACGCCCCGGCCGGCACCTGCTCGCAGGCCGCCGGCGCGTGCGTGCAGGGCGTGCCGACCACGACCACCGCCGCGCCGCCCACCACCACCACCGCCGGCCCGCTCCAGTGGTGGTGCTACGACTGCACGGAGAACCCGAGCTACGGGTTCTGGGGGTGCGCCGCGACGCCCACGATGCCCGCCGGGTGCGTGCAGAAGTCCGGCCCGTACCTCGGCGACAGCGCGGCGTGCGTGGCCGCGTGCCAGCCGCCGACCACCACCACCGCCGGCCCCACGACCACCCCGGCCCCCGCGACGACCAGCACAACGACCACCACCGCCGGCCCGCCGCCGGTCACCACCACCGCGCCGACCACGACGCCCGCGCCGACCACCACCACGGCCGGCCCGGTGGTGGACTACTTCTGCTGCCAGTGCCCGCTGGGGGTCAACACGTGCTCCTTCGATCCGATTAACCAGTGCGCGGGCTGCACGGTCACGGGGCCGATGTCCCTGGCGTTGTGCAACGGCACGTGCGTGGGCGGGATCGGGGGCACGACCACCACACCGCCGCCGGCGCCCGTGACCACCGGGACCGGCACCGGTGGCCCGACGGCCAGTCCGGACTGATTCGACCACAGCTTCACGAGAGGATCGGGATGAGCAGCCCGCTGACGATCGGCATGGCGACCCGGGGCGAGCCGGACCACGTGTGGTTCGTGCTCTCGGCCCTGGCCGCGAACCACCCGCGGGTCGAGTACCTGGTGGTGGACAATACCCCGGAGCGGGACCCGCGGGTGGAGGCGATCACCCGGGCCGTGGGCGGCCGGTACCTGCACCGCCCGGACCTCACCGGTACGTCCAAGCCCCGGGACGCCGTGTTCCGGTTCGCTCGCACCCCGTGGGCCCTGTGCATCGACAGCCACGTGATTCTGGAAACGGGTGCGGTGCAGGCGGCCCTCTACTTCGCCTCACGTTATCCGGACTCGCGGGACATCGTGTCCGGGCCGCTGGTGCACGACGACGGCCGCGGGCTGGCGACCCACTGGCGACCGAACCCGGGCGGCGGGCTGTGGGGCACCTGGGACACGGACCCGCGCGGCGCGGCCCCCGCCGGCGAGCCGTTCGAGATCCCCATGATGGGCCTCGGGCTGTGGCTCATGCGCACCGCGGCGTGGCCCGGGTTCCACCCGCTGTTCAACGGGTTCGGGGGCGAAGAAGGGTACGTTCACGAGGTGGTGCGGCGCCGCGGGGGCCGGGCGCTGTGCGTGCCCGGGCTGCGGTGGCGGCACAAGTTCCGCGACGTGTCCGGCTGGCACAACAACCCGCCGCCCCCGTACCCGCTCCGCACCGAGGACCACGTGTGGAACCTGCTGATCGGTCACCGGGAACTCGGAATCGACGCGGTCCCGCAGATCCGCGAGCACTTCGGGAAGGGGCTGCCCGCGGACACCTGGGGGCGGCTGGTGGAGCGGTCCGAGGCGGTGCAGCCGGTCGGCGGCCCGCGTCCGGGGCCGAAGCGCCAGCGCATCCTGGCGGTCTGGTACACGGACAACAGCGCCCCCGCCGCGCTGCTCCAGCGGAGCGCCGAGACCGTGACCCACGCCCGCGACCAGACCTTACGGCACGACGTGACCGTGAGCGCGTGCGGGTGGGAACCGGTCGCCGGGGTGCGGGTCGGGGACCACTGGACCACGTTCGCCGGTGAAAAGCGCCGCGCGCACGCCACCATCGCCGCGCAGATCCGGGCCGCCGCGGCAGCGGCGATCGCGGACGGCTCGCAGTTCGACGCCGTCGCGTTCTGCGAGCACGACGTGCTGTACCCGCCCGGGTACTTCGACCGGCTCGGCGACGCCCTCGCCGCGCACCCGTCGGCCCCGGTGGTATCGCACCTCGATTACATCGGCCTCAACGGCACCGGCTGGCAGCCGGTGCGCGAGCGACACGAGCCGCTGCACCAGCTGGCCCTGCGGTGGGACACCTTCCTCACGAACCTGACCCGCGCCGAAACGGAAGCGGCCGGCGGTGGTCCGGTGGTCCTCGAACCGGACCACGGGGCCGACCGGTCCGCCTGGGCGCGGCTGGACCCCGCCGACCCCGCGGGCATGAGCGGCACGCCGGCCGTTCACGTGAACCACACCGCCGGCCGGTTCACGGCGCACGGGGACGTGTGCTACGAGCCGCGCGGCGCGTCCCTGTGGCACCCGCACTGGGGCGAGGCGCGTCACTGGTGGCCCGGCCCGATGACGACGGTGTCGAGCGTGGACGTGACGCAGTTCAAACCGCAGAAGCCGGCCGGGTGCTCGGCGTGCGAGGCGAACGCGCACCCGACGCCCGCCGCGTGGGCCGAGGCGTCGGCCGCGAAGCCGTCCGACTTCCACGAGCACGTCGGCACGCTGCGCGCGCTGGCGGCCGGCTGCGCGAGCGCCGCGGAGCTGTCGCTGTGGATGAAGCCGGCGGACGCGGCGCTCGTCGCCGGCCTCCCGGCCGACGGCACGTTCGTGAGCGTGTGCCCCCGGCCGAAGCCGCAGTGGGAGCGGTTGAGGGGTTGGCTGGGCGCGCGGTTCGAGGGCCGCACCGCCGACCCGGCGGCCGCGGACCTGCCCCCGGTGGACCTGCTGTTCATCGACACCGATCACACCGCCGACGCGCTCATGCCCCTGCTGGAGCGGCACCACGAGCGGGTGGCGAAGTACATCGTGGTTCACTGCACCGAGACGTTTGGGGAGAGCGGCGACCGGCCCGACGCCCCGGGCGTGCTGCACGCGCTGCGAACCTTCTGCCACCGCCACCCGGGCTGGGTGGTGAAGCGCCGCGATCGGAACAACCACGGGCTGATGGTTCTGTCGCGGTGCGCCGAGGACGTGAGGGCGAAGCCGGCGCTGTGGCGCCAGGCGATGAACTACACGGCGGCGATGGCGCGGCACGTGGCGGGCGGGCGCCGGACGGTGCCGCTGGAGGTGCTCGAATCGCGCCAAGCGGAGTGCGCGCTGTGCGAGGAGCGGGCGCTGGACGCGTGCGCCGCGTGCGGGTGCCCGCTGGAGGCCAAGCTGCCCCTCGCAACCGAATCGTGCGGGCTGGTGAAGAAGGGGCAGGCGCCGAAGTGGGGGCCGTGGCCGGACGCCCCGACCGGGTGATTGTGTCGCGTGCCATCGGCCGGGAACCTGTGGAGGATGCGGACATGCCGGCGAGCCTATCGGACCCGAGCGACTACTATTTCGCGGTCACCCCGAGCAACACGGCGAACGCCCCGCGCGCGTTCCGGTCCTTGCGGATCGGCGCCGCCGGGGACGTGGTGGTGGTGCGAAAGGACGGCGCCGCGGTCACGTTCAAGAACTGCCAGGGCGGCGAGTGCCTGCCGGTCGAGGGCGTGCGCGTGAACGCCACGGGCACCACCGCCGCCGACATCGTCGCCTACGCATGAGGGGAGCGCGATGAAATCGGGCGTGGGGCTGGCGATCAATCAGTTGCGGCGGACGGGCGGCATTACCGTGCCATCGCCACAGGAATCATGGCTGTCTACCGGCGGTCACTTCACAGACACGGCCGGTACTACCCCGGCGACGGCGACCGGCCAATTAGTAAAGTGCTGGACAGGTGTAGGCGGAGGAAAACTAACGGACATTGGGTCGAATTTTTGCACATATCAGAAGGACGCGGCCGGCATTGGGAAACACGCGGTGCGCGCCGACGCAGCGGTACTGATCGGCGGAGTGCTGCCGGCGCCCCTGGATATGCAAAACCACGCGATGGTAATCGTTTACGAGAGGCGCCGGACGGATCGGGCTTCATGCGTGAACGTGCTCACGACCGCTGATAACTTCGGTAGCGCGGGGCTGCATTTGATTAACGGATATCAGCGCCCTGAGATTGGTAGTTTGGGGAGCTACCTGCCGAGCGAGTACGGCGCGCCACTGACCGGTTTCTGGGTGATCGGGTTCACGAGTGTGGCGAGCGGATATCAGTGGTGTGTCAACGGGCGGTTGGCTCGCGCCAGCGCCACGCCATTAGCCGCCGGAACGAGGCCGGCAATCGGAATCGGGACCATCTCCGGGGTGAATTCGGGGGGGGATCTCGCGCAGCTTGACGTGTGGGCGACCGGACTCACTGGCCCGCAACTCCAGGCAGCGGTTCAAGCCCGTATGGCTACCTTCGGGATCACACTCCCGAGTCGGTCCGTTAACGTCATCTTCACCGGTAACTCGATCACATACGGCGCGTCTGCCGGATTTGCACCGTTCGCCTCGATCGCTGCGGACGCCGCCAGCGTGTCAGCCCATGATTGGCGCAACTGGGGGAGTTCTGGCGCTACCACGTCCGCGCTCCAAAGTCGCGATGCGGCGATGTGGGGGACGTGGTATCAAGCCGGAACCAAGAACGTTGCGGTTCAGTGGGAGCTAACTAACTCGCTTGCATCTGGTGCTAGTGTCGCATCGACACTAGCGTCTCATGCGCAGTGGGTGGCGGACTCCAGGGCGGCCGGGTTCAAGAGCGTATGCCCCACCGTGATCAATCGCACCAGCCTGTTCAGCGGTGGTACGGACGCCACTGCATTTGCGGCTGCTCAGGCGGCTACTAACGCCGCGCTCTTGAGCAACTCGGGTGGGATTTATGGGGATGTGATCGTGGATTTGAGTAGCGTCGCATCGGCGGGCACCGCCGGCGACGGCACGCACCCGATCCAGGCCGGGCACACCGCGATTGGCGGTCTGGTGGGGGTGGGGCTGGCGACCGCACTGGCGATGTAATCGCGGCGGCCTAATCTGAGCATGGTTTGAAACAGGCAAGTGTGATGATTTAAAAGTCTTATTTAAATACACTTAATGGCGCTTCTGTGGGCCGCAGAAGCACTTGCGAAACCATCCACGCCCGCGCCCCAGACCATCGTCCACATCGCCGACATCCGGCGTTAGCGCCGAACTTGATAAGGCCGATTACTGGCCAACCAGAATTCCCAGGCGGATTCGCTTGAGAGCAACTCCAAGCCCCAGGCCGCCTATGATGGCAATACCGGTAATTAAAACTCGTATTGATACATTGGACATGTCAAACAGGACGCCGCCAAGATTCAAGAATAGTAAGTGCGATAGGAAAATCGAAAAGCTGTTGCGCCCGATGTACTGGATCACTTGTCGCCACCGCAGTTGCCGCAGCGAGGGCTCACGAGTCGTTGGCCCCATTGCAAGCAATATCGCAAGCGACCCCACTGTGACACTGACCACTAGGTAGGGTGATGCTCGCGGGACGGTGAGCAAAAGTTGTGAGAACTCAGTTGGCGTCAAGAGGGTCGCAGTAGCCAATGGCATCAGTAAGAGCGTCGGTCGAATCGTGCCACGTGCGAGGCCAATTCCGACGAATACGTAGGGTAACCAATAGACGAAGAGCCTATCGCCTACCCCTGACGCAACGTAAGATCTGAACAAGTAATAGTCGGCCAGTGGGTTACAGATCGCTCCCACGGCTATAACGATCCACAGCGGTAGTGGTGATGCGTAGCGGCGCAATAGCGGAAACAACAATGTTAATTGAAACAGTATGATGAAGAAATACTGTCCGGACCAGCCGTAGCCGCCTAGCCAGCCATTCACAATCACGTTCGGCGGAACTGATCGCCACTCGCTGCTTGTGTGAAAGAGTGGTATGTATACAGCAGTCCAAAATAAGTATGGGATTAGCAACCGGACGAATCGCTGTTGGGCGTATGTCCAAGTGCGATCTTGGCGACGTGATAACCCCTGTTCATAGTGGTACGCCCAGATGGACAGAAATACTGGTACGCAAAACCTGAGAATATCGGCATACGGAAGACCTGCATGGATGCATACGACGGCCACAATGGCTACTGCCTTGAGTTCGTCTGAGCGGCCATCGCGATTTTTTTGCATAATGGCTGATTTGAATGGAGGCTATTAGGTGGAACTCGGTAATGGGGGCAATTTCACTTGAACTGAGTCGCTGTGGGGCAGACGCGATTAAACTTGTACCCTGCGGGACAAGCGGATTACCGCCTTCTCGCCACAGAGGTAGAGCAGATAGGCAAGCCCGATCGCCGCGGCGGTTGAGAGCGCGATTGCCAACCCAACACTCGCCTCCGATCTGGACGTGTCCCGGCGGAGGCATGCCACCAGCACCAAGCCTACCAGCCCGTACTTCAGCGGTCGGCCTTCAACTACTTCTGTTCGGTTACGGCCTTGCGCCGGTCCCGCCACCGGAGCGCCGGCAGCTCCACTGCGTAACGCATCGCCAGCGCCGCGACCAGAGACACGGACCAGAACGCGAGCACTTTGATCGGCCAGGCGGCGCTCACGAACTTCATCACTACGACCGCGATGACCGGGTGCAGCAGGTAAATCGCGTACGACAGGGCCGCAACGCCGGACGCCCCCGGAACCCGCAGGTTGCGCCACGGCCCCGCGGAAATGCCGGCATAGACCATGGCACCAAAGATCAGCGAGAGCGGGAGGAATCGCTGGTCCTTGAACCACTCCGGCTGGTCGGCCCAGACGTAAACCGCAAGGGCCGCGGTGGCGAGCAGGCCGAGGAACGTCGAGGTGGCGGCGCTGCGGCCCGGTCCCAGGGTCGCGATCAGCAGGCCCACCGCGAGTCCGTCCATCCGGCAATACGGCACGCCGTACCCGGGCGTGTGGCTGCCGGCCGCGCCGTACATCCCCAGCGCCGCCCGGCCGGCAACGGACATCACGATTGCGCCGCAGGCGATCAGCCGGAGGGCCGCCCGCGCGGGAACGCGCAGCCGCAGCGCCCCCACCACCAGCACCGGCAGGATGAGGTAGAACAGCTCTTCTACGCAAAGCGACCAGGACCAGGCGAACCGCATGTTATCGAACCCGATCAGCGTTGATTGCATGAAGACGAGGTAGCTCCACCGCGGCGACCACGACCCCGCTGCCGTATAAACGAGGTCGCCGAGCGCGATCAGGGCCAGCATGACGTAATAGGCCGGGAGCGTGCGCATCCAGCGGCGGTACCAGAAGCGCCGGACGTCGAGCCGGCCGCTCGCCCCCGCTTCACCCAGTACGATCGTCGCGATCAGGTAGCCGCTCAAAACAAAGAACAGGTCTACGCCCGCATCTCCGGATGACAGGAGCCTCCCGATATTTGGGTTCAGGTGCTCCGGCAGGTATCCGCCCCCGTGCGTGTGCCGCAGGACGACCCACACGATCGCCGCCGCGCGAAGCACGTCGAGTGCCGGGATGTGTGTCCGCGGTGAAACCGGACTGGGTGCGGGAACGCCGTTACTCATGAATGGCCTCTGACACGCTGTGACTACAATGATGTAATTTTATTGATTCGTGTGATTGTTAGGTTTTTAGCCCGAAAAGGGGGGCGCTGGCCGGGTGCAGCCGCGCGCAACCCGCCGTTCCGCAGGGCACCCCGACGGCCCCGTGCGTAACCGGCTCAATAAGGCCATATTTATTGATGTGAACATAATTCGTGTTTTGGATGTGGTCCGGCGGCGACCGGCGCGGCGCTCAGGGCCGCGAACCGGGCCACGCGCGCACCGCGACCGCGGACGCGGTGAACACCCGGTAGAACTGGACCTCCAGGCAGAGCGTCCAGTACGCCACGTCCAGCGCGGTGTAACCCAGGACCTCCTGCGCGTACACCATGTGCGCGAGCAACTGGTCGAACGAAACCGTGGTGTTCTTGAACAGCCCCACCGCGTGCCCGCCAGGATGCTCAGCGTAATAAACGTCAGCATGGCCCAGCACAGGGACACGGTCCGGACCAGCCTTCGCAGCACGAAACGGAACCCGGTGCCGGGCGTGAACTGGTACCGCTGGGCGGTCGACGCGATCACGTACCCGCTGAGGGCGAAGAACACCGGCCCCCCCAGGTGGCCGCACCGCGTCACCGCGAGAACGGCCGATCCGGCGGGACCGGCGGGCACCTCGAACAGGGCGAAAAACTCCGTGTAGTGGAACAGCACCACCGCCAGCGCGGCCGCGCCCCGGAGTGCATCGACGGCGGGCAGACGGTTCACGCGGGCGATCTCCGGTCAACTCCGTGGCGGCTAGTGGTGAGTTTATTGTCCCGCTTGTGCGGCGGCGAACGCGGGCACGCGCCCGGCCGCTCCCGAGTTATGCGGCGACGGTCGGGCGCGGAGCGGTGGCGCCGGCGGTAAGCCATCGAACCCACCGTGCGAAGTTCCCCAATGGTCGCCGGTTTCGGACGGGGGCGCTCAGCAAGTTTACAACGGGTCCGTCCGGGTCCGCCTGCCGCGGCGCTTTCTGTGTGGGCATACCTCGTTACTCGGCAGCCGCGGCTCGCCGGAACGGGCGCCGCCGCGGGGTTCAGGTGCCCGGTTACGCGGCGTTAACACGGCTTCCGGGCGGAAACAGCCCATGTTTCCTAAGTTAAACAATCGAGTTGGCGAGCGTGCGATAGTCATTTGCGCGACTGTGGACATTTCTTTTGCCGGCCCATTTTCCGCGTCAGGCGGACCCCTATTTCCGCCCCCCGCCCCTCGCCCGCCGGCCGGCGGGGGGCAACGCGCGCTACGGTCGTGGGTGTTCCCCGAATCGTCACCCGGAGACCGAGGATGTCCCGCGCACGCCGCGCCTTCACGCTCATCGAACTGCTGGTCGTCATCGCGATCGTCGCCCTTTTGATCGGCCTGCTGCTGCCCGCCGTTCAGAAGGTGCGCGAGGCCGCCGCCCGGATGTCGTGCAGCAACAACCTGAGGCAAATCGGCCTCGCCCTGCACACCCACCACGAGGCCGTCGGCTACTTCCCGAGCGGCGGGGGGCACTGGACCAAGCCGCCCACCTACGTCGGCAAAACCCCGGCGTGGCTCTCGTCCCAGAACGCCGGCTGGGCGTTCCAACTGCTCCCGTACCTGGAGCTGGACACGGCGTACCGGAGCGGGCCGTCGGTCGTCTCGGTGGTCGTGCCGGGGTACTTCTGCCCGGCCCGGCGCGCGCCCCTCGCGGTCGCCGGCCGCGGGCTGATCGATTACGCGAGCGCCACCGGTCCCGGCGGCGGCGCGGAGGAGGCGGGGCCGTACTACGGGGTGATCGTGCGGAACCCGCTGCGGACCACCACGGAGTCCGTCACCGACGGGCTGTCGAACACGCTGGTGATCGGCGAGAAGCGGCTCCACACGGAGCGGTACCAGACGGGGGACTGGTGCGACGACCAGGGGTACGCGGACGCGTGGGACAACGACATCGTGAGCCTGACGGCGGCCCCGTTCGGCCGGGACCGGGCGCAGAACACCGGGTACGAGTTCGGTTCCGCGCACCGCACCGGGATGAACGCGGTGTTCGGCGACGGGTCCGTCCGGCACGTCCGGTACGGGCTGCCGACCGACGTGCTCGTCGCGCTGGGGGACCGCCGGGACGGCCTCAGCCCCGCCACCGAGTGACCGCCCGCGGGCCGCACCCGGGCGTTCGGGCGCACGCTTGGGAAGGCCGTTTTTGACAGGATCGACAGGATTAACAGGATGAAGACAGGCTGATTTTAAATCCTGTTCATCCTGTCGATCCCGTCAGAACGGTCTTCGCATCCCGACTTTGGCTGCTGCCTTCGTGGCACAGACATTCCTGTCTGTGCGGCCTTCAGTCGCCGCACAGACAGGAATGTCTGTGCCACAAGAAACAGACACAACCACCCGGCCCGTTCGGAGGTGTGGGTGCCCGCACCTCCGAACGGGCCGTGACCGAGCCACGGCCGCGGTCCGGCATCAAGCGATGCGGTCGATGGTGAGCGTCGCCCCCGCACCAGGCGCCAGCGTCATCACCAGGGGGGTGGCGCTGTTGTTCCGGAGCGTAACCACATCGCCGGCAGCGAAGGTCACTGTCGTATCGAGTACGACCTGCCCGGTGGCCGTGAGCAGCGGGGTCGACCCGGGGCGCGAGGAGCCGTTGACCGCAAATGCGATCGCCGCACCCACGCCGGCGGTGTAGTTCAAGATCGCGGTCAGCCGGTACGTTCCGGTCGTATTGACCGTGAAGGTGGTGGTCCCGGCGGTGTGCGTAACATCACCGCTGATGGCGGCGCCGTTGTTCGAGAAGGGAACGTCGGCCCCGCCAACAACGGTCGAGTCGGCAATGGTGGCGAGCTGGTAAGCCGAAAAACTCGCCGACACGCCCGCGCCGTTCGTGCCGTTCGTGCCCGCCGGCCCTTGCAGCCCTTGCGGCCCCTGCGGCCCTTGCGCGCCCGGGGCGCCATCCACGCCATCCGCACCATCCGCTCCGGCCGGTCCCGCCGGCCCTTGCGGTCCCGCGGGGCCGGTGCCCGTGGGCAGCAGGCCGCGGATCGCGAGGTCGAAGTACTCGGCCGTAGCGACGAACCGTGACGCGATCACCTCGACGCGCACCCCGGACTGTAACTGGCCGACCCAGTTGCTCACGCCGGCGCTTTCCCCCGTGCGGCCGAGCAAATCGACGTACAGCTCGTTCACCACCCGGGTGGCGCGCTCCTGGCTCGCGTACACGTCGCGGGCCACCTGCAGGCGCGACACACCGGACTGGAGCTGGGCCGTCCGGGTCGCCAGCTCGCCGCTCCCGATGTCGCGCCCCAGGGCGGCCTGGTAAAGCGCGCTCAGGTAGCCCGCGTTGGTGCCGCCGCCCTTGAGCTGGAAGAACTCGTCCGAGGCGGCGATGGCGGCCCGGATCTGGTCCTGCGTCATCCCCTGGCGCAGGCCGGTGATGAAGCCCGCGGCCCGGTCGCCCGGCGCGCGGCCGAGCAGCTCGGCGAACGCTTCGGTCACCTTGAACGCCTGGCCCTCGTCGGAGTTCTGAATCTCAAGCGCCACCTGTGCGGACGTCGCGCCGGCGTCGAGCCGCTGGGCGTAGTACACCTTCCCGGTTTGGTCGATGTCGCGGCCCAGGAACTCGCGGTACGCGGGGTCGATCGTCACCACGTCCGCGGCGCTCGGGACCGACCGATCTTCGAGGGCCTCGAATCGCAGGGGGGAAGCGGCGCGGGGGGCTTGGGGCGCTCGGCGGGTGCTCCAGAACTTCATCAGAAACCCTTTCGATTTCGGAGACTCAGGGGTGTTGACCACTCGGGTGCCTACTTGCGTTCGCGAGTCGCTCAGGCGGTACAGGAAACTAGATCGCGAAGCCGAAGTGGTCAATAAATTAGCGCCGTAAATCGTTGTTAGCGCTGCTCTTGTGATGAAGGATGATAATTCGCGCCGTGGCGCAATCTGAATGGCGCTGCTCGTCAGCGGTGCGGCCCCGCGCCCGCCGCGGTCTCAGACATGAACCCATCTGCGGTGTCGCTTGTGTTGACGAGCCGCGACCGCCAGGGATCGGTGCCACGTACCCGCTCCCTGGCGGTCGCGGCTCGTCAAGAAAGCGACATCGCAGGTGGGCACGTGAATTCGGAACGGGGAGCTTGGCGCGACGGGGGCGGCTCGGACGTGACGAGGCGTGGACCGGCCGCGTGACGGGCGAAGCGCCGCCGCGGGATCGCGAGAGGTGATCGAAACGCTGCAGTTCTGTAAACGGGCGAGTCGCGGGGAGAGGAGGTGCGGTCCGGCTTCTAACGGGTTGTTGCTACCGTGGTGCCTTGCTTGGACCACCACGGGGCCACCCGCCAGACGCAGGTGTGGCAGGCGCGGCACCGCAGCGCGTGGACGCACACCAGCCGCAGGGCGCGGAGCTTCGGGTTGCGCCGCAGCCAGAAATCCCGGCTCTGACACTTCGGACACGATCGGCTGAAACCAAGCATGTTATTGTCCTAGGTGAAATTCAGGGCGGTTTTCATCCTTGTACTCACACATACCGAACAAGTCGAGTTGAATTAAGCTTTTTTAATTTGCCTCTCCGCGGTCGTGATATTGCACGCCGGCTGCCGCAGCTCACGTCTCGGACCGCGGCAAGGGGCTTGTTTCATACACGTACACGGTGGTCGTGTCGCATTTCTTGACGAGCCGCGACCGCCGGGAGCGGTGGCACGTACCGCGCTCCCTGGCGGTCGCGGCTCGTCAGAAAGTGACACCCACGGCGGGCTCATGTATCAGGCCCCGTTACACGTGCCCGGTGCCATCAGATAGATGGGGAGCGTTACGGCTCCGGGTCACGAGTCGTCCGGTCAGCAAGTCGTAACGTCACGAACCATCATTCACACCGGATCTGTGACCTTACGACTTTCGACGATCGGACTTTTGACCCGAAGTCCTTCCGGGTTCGGGTTAAACCGGGCGTTTCTCGGCGTTACCGGTTCCGGGCGAAGTGGCGAGCCGCGCGAGTGATCCGGACTTTGTACCGCATCGGCCCCCAAGTTGGAACCGGAATCGGAAGTAACCGCATTGGGCCGGTCGATTCTCGGTCGCCCGGGGAGCCGGGAATCCCTTCGGTACCGGCTTCCGGTGGGGCAACAACGGGACATTAGCTGTCGGTTCGGGGGCCGTTCGCTGGTCGCCCGCTACCACGGAATCCCGGTGTTAAAACCCGGAATGGTGGCCGAACGCGAACCGGCCGGAACCGAGAATACCACGCCCGCCGCGACGTAACGTGCTGTTTGTGTGAGGATTTGCGGAAAGTTGCTCGCGGCGGTGGTGCCGCGGCTTCCGGCCCCGGCCGGTCTCGATCGCCCCTCTCCGAGGGGAGTCGAACTTCCGGTAGCGATTCCGGAGTTCGACCGGATGGAGCTGGGTGCCCGTACCGGGACATGAGTTCCGCCCCGCGCGCCCCGTGCCCTCCGTGTAACCGGGGCACGACCCGCCGTCTCGTCGTTCACGTCTCGCTGCCATCGGCCGGGGGTAACACGGAGCCCCGACCCATGCGCCACCTTCTTGTGCCCGTCCTCGGACTGCTCGCGCCCGCCTGGGCGGTTGCCCAGCCGCCCGCGCCCCAGACCATCGACCAGCTCGCCGACCAGATCGCGGGCATCCGGCGGCAGCGCGCCGAACTCGACAAGGCCGAGGGCGCGGCGCTGGCCGGGATCGCCGCCGAGCTGAAGCGCCAGCGCGAGCTGCTGGAGAAGCTCGGCATCGACGGCCCCGCGCCGAAGCCGCCCGCGCCCCCGGCGCCGCCCGCCCCCGCGGACCCGCTGCGGGCGCGGCTCAAGGTGGCGCTCGACGCCGGCGCCGGCACCGCCGCCGAGAAGGCCGAGTGGGCGCGGGACCTGGCCGCGCTGTACCGGGCCGCCGCCAAGCTCACCGCCGAGCCCGGGCTGACCACCGCCGGCACGCTGCGGCAGAAGCTCAAGGAGGCCGCCGCCGCGCTGATCGGCGAGGCCGCGCTGCGCGAGGTGCGGCAGGCGGTCGCGGCGGAACTGGCCGCCGTGCTCCCCACCACCGACGCGGACCTCACCGCCGAGCAGCGGGCCGCGGCCGGGGAGCTGTTCCGGAAGCTGGCCGCGCACCTGGACGAACTGGCGAAGTGAGCCGCCGCGGTTCCCGAAACGAACCCGTCCGCCCCACTTTCTTAACCCCCAACACGGAACCCCGAATGAGCACCGACATCATGCGGCAACCGGACCCGGAGCGCCGGGAGCGGCTCCGCCGGCTGGCAATCCTGGCCCTGAAAATCATTCTGCCGCTGGTGCTCGGCACCGGCGTCGGGGTGCAGGTCGCGCCCGAGCGGGTGCGCGAGGTCGAGGTGCCGGCCCCGGCCCCGGTGAGCCCGCGGGCAGAGGAGTTCGAGTACGTGCCCACGCAGGGGTGGGTGCGCGACGACGACGCGATCCGCGCCAACCTCGATCCGGCGCGGACCCTGCACTTCGACGCGACCCCGGCGGGCCGGGCCGCGCTGGGCGACGACGACGTGTACCTGTGGCGCGCGGTGCGCCGGGCCGCGCGGCTGCCCGAGTCGGCGTACCCGAACGTGAACCAGCAGAGCGTCGGGTGCTGCGTGGGGTGCGGGTGGAAGCACGCGTGCGACGTGGTGCAGGCCACCGCCATCGCCCAGGGGGCCGCGTTCGAGTGGAAGCCGGTCAGCGCGGAGGTGATCTACGCCGGCTCGCGGGTGCGGGTGGGGAAGGGGCAGATCAGCGGGGACGGCTCGGTCGGGGCGTGGGCGGCGCAGTGGTGCCGGGACTTCGGGGTGGTGCCGATGGAGCGGCACGCGCCCGCCGACCTCACCGCCTTCAGCCCGGCGCGCGCCCGCCAGTGGGGGCAGCGCGGGGTGGGGGTGCCCGACCAGTTGGAGGCGCTGGCGAAGGCGCACCCGGTGAAGCAGACGGCGCTGGTGCGGTCCGCGGCCGACGTGAAGCGGGCGCTGGCCCAGGGGTACCCGGTGGCGGTGTGCAGCGACCAGGGCTTCACGATGAGCCGCGACGAGCAGGGCTTCGCCCGGCCCCAGGGCAACTGGGCGCACTGCATGAGTTTTATTGCGTGGCGCGGCGGGACCCGGCCCGGGGCGTTCTGCCTGAACTCGTGGGGCGACGCCGCGCACACCGGCCCCGTGTGGCCGCCGGACGCCCCGGCCGCCGGGTTCTGGGTCGATGCCGCCGTGGTCGATCGGATGGCCCGCCAGGGGGACAGCTTCGCCCTCTCCGACGTGCAGGGGTTCCCCGCGCGGCGGGTGCCGATCGACTGGTTCGTGAGCCGCGCGCCCGGGGGCCGCGACGGGGCCGGGCGGCCGGCACTCGGCGCGCTGGCGTGGTGAGCCGCGTAACCTCGGGCCGGCGCGGGTCCGCCCCGCGCCCCTTCTGGTGTCTGAAATTCCTTGGGAGGTTGAGATCATGCGAACCGTGTACCGCTCGGCGCTGGGCGCCGCGCTCCTGATCGCCCTGGCCGCCCCGGCGCGTGCGGCCGACCCCGACGCCGCGCGGGACCGCCGCGCGCGGGTCGCGCTGGCGCTGACCGGCACGCCCGCGGGCGCCCCGGCCCCGGCCCCGCGGGCGGTCGTGAAGGACTACGCCGCGGGCTACAAGGCGGCGGCCGAGTCGTCCCGGCCGCTGGTGGTGTTCGTGGGGTGCAAGGAGCCGCACCCGGCCCCGGGGGCGGTGGTCGCGCGGACCGACGCGCTGGGCGACGTGACCGGCCCCGCGGCGGTGGTCGGCTACCCGGTGGGCGGCACGCTGTTCGTCCACACGGTCATGGCGTGCCCGGTCGAAGACGGTGCGCTCAAGACCGCGATCGACGGGGCGGCGAAGAAGATCGACCGCCCGGCGCCGAAGCCCGCCGGCGACAAGCCCGCGCCGAAACCGCTGAGCTGGGAGATCCGCGCGGCCGCCCCGCCGACGTGCCCGGATTGCGAGACCTGCCCCCACTGCGGGAAGAACCTGAAGGACACGCCTGCGAAGGCCGTGGATGCCGAATGCTGGGACCGCGACGGCTTCCCCCTGCGGCGCACCGCGCGGGGCACCTACGAGCGAGTTCCGGGGGCGGCGGCGGTCGCGGCGCCGGACCCGCCGCCGATTTCCGGTCACCCGCTCGCACCGAGCTGCCCGAACGGGCGCTGCCCGCTGCCCCGCTGACCCGTGTTATGGGTGCGGGTTTTCCCGGTTCGACCTGGGGAAAGCCCGGGTAGCCGGAAGCTCGGAAAATGCGATCATTCACACCCGCGTGTTCGTGTACTCATGCCGCTCGCCCCGGTGTACTCAGTTCCTTACCCACAATTCATTAAGGTCGCGATGAGTTACCGGGGAGTTGCGCACGAGGTCGGCGGGTCGCTTTCGTCCGCGGTGCGGTTTCACGGCACACCCGCCTGGGCCGATGCGGGCGCGTCGTCCGGCCGAGCCGAGGGGCCGGTGCGTCCGATCCCGGGTGAGGGCGAATGGCCCCAGCAGGAACTCGACGCCCGCAGCCCCGCGCCGCCCGTACCGGGCGCGGGGGGCCTGACGGTGCTGGTCGTGGACGACGACCCGGACGTGCTGAACCTGATCGCTATCGTGCTCCGCCGGGCCGGGCTCGAAGTGGTGACGGCCCCGTCGGGGGCCCAGGCGGTCGCGGCGTACCGGGCCGGGATCGACTTCGCGCTGATCGACATCCGGATGCCCGTCCAGGACGGCCCCCAGACGCTGGCCGCGCTCCGGCGGCTCTGCCCGCACCTGCGGGCGGCGTTCGTGTCCGCTTCGCCGGACGCGCTCGAGCCCTCCGCGGTGCGTGCGCTCGGCGCGTCGGCGGTCATCCGCAAGCCGTTCCCGAGCCTGGACGCCTTCGTGGCCCAGGTGCGGGCGCTCGCCACCTGCTGACGCCGGCGGGCGGTAGAATGCCCGCATGATTCACTTCCGGTGCTGGTTCTGAGACGGCACCAAGCGGACGGATCGCCCTAACATCTTACACTGAATCACTTACGGCACAACGCCAAAGCGGTACTGTATTGCCGTTCATCATGAAAAATACCGGAGAAAATGGCGGTTGTGCGTCGAAAGGTGTGGCAACTGCCATACCTGCCACATGTACACTTATTACCTTGTTCCAACTCGGTGCGCGAAACGAAAACACCCGGCATGGGCCGGGCGAATGGTGCGGAAAGAGTGGGTCAGGAATACCGTTCTAAGAGTCTGTCGAAAGTCCCTTTGGCGTCTGGGGGCATCCAATTCCACTCTCCGACACACTCAAGCATTTTCTTCACCATCTGCTCCCGAGTCAGAATTAGTACGGCTTCCGCACGATACGTTTGCAGGTACACATCACGAGGGTAGAACCTCTGTAAAACTCCATCGAATATTATGTCATCTGTGACTTCGACCCAAGAATGCGGGATAGGAACAAGCGGCCAATCCGGCGGCCAGTAGAATCCCTGCGCGAAGCGAATGCGTTCCGCAGAAAACGGTGAGGGTGCGGGAGCGTTATCGAGCACAAAATAAAAGGCTCGCTCGTGGCAACGCGTTGGGTAAACATAGGCTGGGGTGACGCGTTTCCACCTTACGCCGGTGTCAATCTCGTACCCGTCGAATGGGTCAGTGCGTGCTGCAAAAAAGGCACTTCGCTTCTTTCGCGTCATCATGCTCGCTGGCCTCTGGAATCCCCTTCGGTTGAAGTGGCTCGTTTCATAACCGCACAAGACCGATTGCGGAAGGTAAGCACGGACCCTGCGAAGCCGACAGGGCCGCCCGACGCGCCAGGATGCCCGCTGATTCGGTCAACACCTCCTCAATAATGTCCAACTCGTGAAAAGCAGCCGGCGCGGCCTCGCGTAGCGCCTGCGTGTCCGGGTCGTCGTTGAACGCCTCGATCCTGCGCAACACGGCTTCGATCTCCCCCAGCACGGGCGCGAGCTTCGCCCATCCCGTCGTGAGGTCGCCCGCCTTCTTCGCCTTCCCGCTCTTACCCTTCATCGTTGTGCCCTCAGTGGTGTGATTGGGGTTACTTCGTTCCGAGCTTCGTTGCGTGGCACCGCGGGCAGAACAGCCAGCGTTTCGGGTGGTAGCAGATCGGCCCGTTGCACTTCGGACACACGACGTTCGTTAGCGCGACGCTGCGGGCGGCGCGCACCTTCGGCACGGGCTTCCGTTTGGTAGCCATGTGGAATCTCTGAGTTGTGTTCAGGGGAATGGCCGCGGCGAGTCTCACGGCCTGCGTCAGGTCCTGTTACACGCCCTTCAGTTCGCCGCCGGCCGGTTCGTCCGCGATCGTCGCGACCAGTTCGACAGCCTTCGGCTTCGGCACCTTCACGACGAGTTTCACCAACCGCGTCGCCTCGCCCGCTGCCGCCTGAAGCTCGTCAGCCGCTTTCGCGACTTCGTAGTCTCCGGCCTCGCCCACCAAAACCCAAACCTGGACTTCGACCAGTTCCGCGGGCATCTCTGCGCACTCCGAAGTTCGTGAGGAGAGGGCCGGGGAACCGTCCCCCCGGCCGCGGTTGGTGTCAGTAGGCGAACAGTTGGACCGGGTGCCGGTAGTCGGGGAGCAGGCGCCCGGTGTTCGCGTCCATTACCTCCACGCTGGTGGAATCCACCATCCGCACGAACCGCACCCGGCAGTTGTCCAGCGTGCAGAACAGCGGGTCACCGTGAACCACCGTCTTCTCAACCCCGTCCCGCGTCTTGAACTTGGCTTGCATCTCACATCCCTTGCGTTCGTGTCGTTCGGCACATCCGACAGCGAAGGAATGCTAGGCACCCACTTGGGTGTACGTCAAGTGAGTGTACTCCATTTGGGTGTAAATCTTACCGGGATCGCAACGAACACCCGATTGACGTAGACTCGGCGCAGTCACTACACTTGAGCGAGGCAAGCCGATGGAGCCGCAGTCGATGGGTCTGAAAGAGAATCTGAAACGGTTGCGGGCCGCGAAGGGCTGGACGCAGGCGCAAACCGCAGAGGTGGCGGAAGTGCCGTTTCGTAGCTACCAGAACTGGGAAGCGGGCACCCGGGAGCCGCGAATTGATGCGTTGCCGAGACTGGCAGCGGCACTCGGAGCAACCGTTGACCAACTTCTGGCAGACGTCGAGCCCACCGAAGAGAAGAAGTAAAACCGCTCGTTTTTGTCGAACTCCCGCCCTCACCCGCGAATACCCTCCGGTCACCCTCTGGAGGTTCGCTGTACAGTGGACCCCATTGTCTAGACCAAAAAGTTGCTATCCTTCGCTACTGTTTCGTCGGGGCCTTCGTGGCTCCGACGCCATACACCTGAGCCGGGGTGCGGTAGTCCAGGGACTGGTGTAACCGCTCGGTGTTGTAGAACCCGAAGTACGCCCGGAGCCCACTCTCCAGGGCCGGCACCGACTCGTAACCCTTGAGGTACACGTCCTCGTACTTGACGCTCCGCCACAGGCGCTCCACGAACACGTTGTCCAGGCACCGGCCCCGCCCGTCCATGCTCACCGCGACCCCGGCCCGCTCCAATCGCCCGACCCACGCGGCGGCCGTGAACTGGACTCCCTGGTCCGTGTTGAACACCTCCGGCTTGCCCCGGCCCAAGGCCTCCTCCAGCATGTCCTGGCAGAATGACCCGTCCAACGTGTTGGACAGTCGCCAGGCCACCACGTACCGGCTGAACCAGTCCATCGTTGCGGCCAGGTACATGAACCCGGTGGGCATCGGGATGTACGTGATGTCCGTGCTCCACACCTGATGGACCCGGTCGATGGCCACGCCCCGCAACAGGTACGGGTACACCTTGTGCCCGGACCCGACCGACAGCTTGGGCTTGGGGTACAGGGCCTCCAACCCCATGATCCGCAACAGCCGCTGCACCCGCTTGCGGTTCACCTCGTGGCCCTGGGTGCCCAGCCACGCGGCCAGGCGCCGGCTCCCGTAGAACGGGCACGTCGTGTACTGCTCGTCGATCAACCGCATCAGCGTCAGGTTCTCCGCGCTCTCCGGGGTCGGCTCGTAGTACACCGTCGAGCGGTTCAATCCGATCAGCTCGCACTGGCGCCGGACGCTCAGCTCCGGGTGCTCGGCCTCGATCCGGGCACGCTTGGCCTCAGCCGAGGGCGGCCGATTTTTTTTTCACCCAGTCGAGTTCCACCTTGAGGCGGCCGATCTGCTCGTACAACTCGGTCGTCTTGTCTTCCGGGGGGCCGGTGCCCTTCGCCCCCGAGGCGAACACGGCCTCGGCCCCGGTGAGCAACTGCTTCTTCCACCCATGAATCAGGGTCGGGTGGACGCCGTGCTGACTCGCCAGTTCGTTGATGGTCTTGTCGCCCTTGAGGGCCGCCAGCGCGACCTGGGCCTTGAACGCCGCCGAGTGACTCTTCCGCTTGCCCGCCATGGGTTCCCCTTTCCTGGGCCTCCGGTATAGCTTAACCGGCGGTCCAGTTTTCGGGGTCCACTATATCGTGTCCGACTTCGCCTTTGATGACGAAAGCCCCTCGCGCTACCGCCGCTCATCCCCCGGACCGTCATGGCTTCACACCTTCAGCGCGGTGTTCGCAGGCGCCCTGCTCGCGGGCATCCTGCTGTTGGTCGGGCTGCGCGCGTACCTGAAGTGGTCGATTGAAGACGGCATTGAGAGGATGAAGAACCCGCCCTCGGCTAAGGGGGGATGAGCACTGACCTCGCCTGCGTGTCGTTCTCGTGGTTGAATGCCGACATCCAAGCGGGCAACTGAAAGCTCCGCACTCTCATTGGATTCAGCAATGCGATTCATTCAGACGTGGATCAAGACTATCGGGGCAGCTTGGCCTTGGGCCAAGCGACTCCCCGCGACCATGAAGTTCATAGGTTCCATCTGCTCATGCGTTGGGATTGGCACGCTCGCGGCTTGGTCATTTTGGGGCCGTGAAGTGTCATTCGCTACTTGGCACCTGGCAATCTTACTCGTGGTTGTGATCGCAAGTTTCGGTGGGATCTTTGCTGCCGGCCTCGCCGTTGAGCGAATGTCTCGCCCGCTCGTTTCAGTCGGCCCATTTATCTTTGATGTGCCTTACCGCACCCTCTCTTTGCGGGTAACGAACTGCTGCAAGATTCCGGTTAAGCCAAAGGTGATTATTCGCGAAATCACTTGCGACAACGGAGGGACAATATTTGCGTCGCGAGTTGATCCACATTGGCGCACCAAGCCACTTGGGCAAGACATTGTGCTGCCGGGCGGGGCGCCTGCTGATACGAGTTTGGTTTGGGTCGTTGGAGCTGGTCAAGAACGGCCGACGGGGCTGTATCTGACCCCGCTTGAGGGGGGCGATATTCCGCTTCACACCGGCCCGCCACTTACCGCCGGAACAATGTATGCCATTTACCTGATTGTTACCGCCGAAACGTTAACAGGTGAACAGGGGACGCCACAGAATTACAAATTGTCATTCGTAAGCGATCCGTCTTGTAAGGGAGGCTACCGCATCCATGACATGCAGCTCGCCTGAAAAGGGGATGGTCGCATGCGCCAGAGCAGGTGGAGGTGCGTCACATGACGCACCTCACCGCCTCGCAGGGCCGGCGCAGCAAGTGGCGAGGGAGTCGGATCGGGCGATTCGGGTTCTGGGTCGGGTTCCGGTTCAGGGGCAGGTGAAAACAAGTGTTCACCTGCCTTCATGTCCTTGATGACGCAGCTCTGACTCACTCCCACCGCATCCGCAATCGCCCTGGTGCTCATACCCTTTGCCCGGAGCTTCGCCACCCACTCTGCGCGCCCCTCTTTCGTGAGGTGGCGGATATCCGACACCTGATTGAAGGCTTCGCGAGGTGGTCACAAAGGACCACCTGAGCGGCCCGCCCGTTGCGCAGGAGAAGTGAGCAGGCCTCCATACAGGGATTCGGGCGCTGCGGTCCCGATCGGCCCGTATACGCGAATCTGTGCGAAATAACACGCATCGGGATCGTGAGGGATTTTGCGCGTTTGATGGGCCGATTCCTGTGGTGTTCACTTCTAGACATCAATCCCAACTTGGCGCGCCGTGTGGAGTGATGATATCAAGCGGATGTTTAATCAAAATCCGCATTACAAAAGGACATTGCATGAACGAAGATGTCACGGACACGACCACCACAGAAGTGACGGCAACGGAACTTGCGGAGATGTTTCTTGCTCATCGTGAGAAGTGCGGCGCCAAGCTCACTGTCGCGATGCGTCGATGCGACCCAGCCACTAAGCGATTTACGCAACTGATTGAGGTGCAAGAGCCTGGAGACGTTGCGCGATACGCGCCGGGCGCGGTGATGGGCGATATCCGGAACTTCATTCGCGCGCTGCCGGTCGATACCTGCGGTGAGGAAGACGTGGTCGTTGAATCAATTCACCGCTGCCTTTTGGGGCTGCTCTGGGATTCTCGCAAAATCGCCCCGGAACATAACGTTCAACCTCTCGGCGGTTGTGCGGTCAATGCGGCGAGTCCCCCAACCGCTTCGTAAACGATCAGCTCGTGCATCAAAAGGCTGGGAGGTCGGGGAACCACTCCCCAGCCGCCCGACCCGCGTGGCACTATCGCGGGTTCACGTTAACGCCTTCGGTGCTTCCAGCAGCACGACGACGAACACCATTTGCGACGCCACCGGTCCGCGTCGAACTTCGCCCCGCATCCCTTGCAGGTCAGCCCAATGCGGAGTTCCGCCCGCCGGCTCGATTCTTTCACGTGGCCCGCCTTGGATCGGCACTCAGGCCCGCAGAAGACCGGAAGCGGCCCGCGTCGCGGAACGCGCACGATCGGCCCGGAGCAGTGCGCGCATTTTCGGTCTTCAACGGTACGGCCCACAGATACCCCCCTCCCCTCGGCTCGAAACAGCGGTCACATTTTTTTGTCAGGGGGCACACGGTCTTTTAGCTCGAAGCTGTAAAATCTGACCGGGTATCCCCACCCCCACGGAGCACAAGCAACCAACCTGTCGGGGCGCCCCGATTACCCTTTCGCGTTGCGTCCCAAGCCGCCGTCTTCCCGAACCGTCTTCCTGCTATGGCACGGCTTGCAGAGGCTTCGGAGGTTATCGAGGTCGTGCCCTTTCGGTCCGAGCGGCCCCAACCCGTCGATGTGGTCAACCTCCGTCGCCCCGCAAGTCAGCCCGCGTTCGTCGCAGTCCTCGCACAGGGGATTGCGCGCGAGCTTCACCGCCCGCGTCCGATTCCACCGCCCGTCGTAACCACGCTTCGCCGCAGAGGGGCGCATTGCTTCTGTCGAGACGCCTCGCGGCCGGGTGTTCAGCGTTGGCGGTTTCCTCGGCATACGGGAGGTGGTTTTCCGCCCGCGCTCAACATGTCCTGAAAACGAAAAGCGGCCTGGGACTTGCCCAAGCCGCTCGACAAACTTGACAGCATTCAAAAGATGCTTATGTTTTTGATGATGTATGTTCCAGTGGTCCAAATCTTCGCGGCGATAACCCAGATCGCGCACGCCGCACCCGTGACGTAAAGGGTGCCACAAATGACACGTAACGTCGGCGTTTTCCACGCCAGCGGCCAATAGTGGAGGAGCGATCGCTTAAGCTCGTCGCACCACTTCTCTTGTGAGAATTCCCGTATTCGCGCTGGGCACCAAATGCTGTAGATTGTCGAAGCAACCGCAAGCAATATCGTTGAGGTGAATAAAAGCAGCGTTTGGGAAGGCAGCGGCAATTCGTGAACATAGTGACTCACCCATACACCCCGCGGGCTAGGGCTGTCGGCCAGCTTTTTAACCTGCTCATTATGCCAAGCAATGATGTATACGTAAGATGCGACGAAGGCGAATCCGGTCCAAGACGCACTGAACAAAGGCAGCCGTCCAAACGTCCGAAGTCGCTCCCAGCTACACCACCTTTCCCGCCAATTAATGTCGCAATGATCGAAATATTGTGCATTTGATTCGGGGTGCGTTTTGTCAAGGTGTAAAGACTGTGGCGCACCCTTAACTCTTGACCAAATGCCGTCGGTCAACTTAGCTTCAAAGAAATTTGCTTTTGAGACATCCGCACCAGTCATGACGACATTTTCAAAAATTGTTTGTTGAAGTTTTGCATCAACGAAGTTTGCCCCCGGGATTACCGCAAAGGAGAAACTTGCAGCGACGAGATTGGCGCTGGCAAAGGATGTCATGTGATTCCCTTGGGCGCCACACCACAACGATTTCGGCAGATGCGCCCCCAAAAACGACGCTCCGTTAATGACTGAGCCTTCCATGCTAGCTTTTACAAAAACACAGCCTTCAAAATCAGAACCCGTTAAGTTGGCGTCTCTAAAATTGACATCCAGCCCCCCTATTGATGGGGACCCGCTATAGTGTGCTCGGTCGTTGTCAGCGCTGCGAAATTTTGAACGTTGGAGGTCCGCCTTGGTAAAGATGGCGGCGAAGAGGTGGCAACGATCAAAAATTGCCCCCCGCAGGTCTGCCCGACTAAATATAGCGCCCACAAGCGTCGATCCGGTAAAATCCGCCTCAGGCAAGATGCTATCGGTGAAATCTACGTGGCTTAAATCAAGGTTGGAAAAGTTTGCTTTATTGAGTTGGCAGTGAGTCAAATCTAACCGGTCATCCTCACCTGCCTCCAGACGCCATTTTTTAATTTCTTCATTACCCGCTTGCACAATAGCCAGATGCAATTGGTTCATCACGCACCCAAGTCTTTTTTGGTAAGGCTCACGTAGGAATGGCCTTGCGTTAGGCAACTTCAGATCCCCAGCAACGCCGTGAAGTTCTGAAGTTGAAGGCTCCTGGGCAGTCCCCGGAGAAATACCGGCTCCGCATCGGCTGCGAGCTTGCGCCCTTGCCCGTCCAGCGGGAATGGCCCATCTTCACCGTAAGGCCCCCTCATTGCTCTCCACGTCACGGGATGCTGTCCGTCAGGCGTGGTAGGTAGCTGGACAAGCTCCATCATGCCCGCGTCGAGAACCTCCGGAATCCAAGTTTCGTTTTTGAGCGCCACTTCCACGGCAAACTCAACGAACGCCACGCCGTTTTCGTACTTCGAGCCGGCGCGGGTGCCGCGCACCTTTGCGCACCACTTAGGAATTCCCCGCCACATGCGGTCGTTAATGGCGTTCTCGAATTTAAGCAACTGCTCCCCGGAAATGTACGGGATGTTCCGCGTGAGCCGCCACACGGGCCGGGCGACTTCGATTTGTAACCCGGGGTCAAACGGGAGCTTGGCCGAATTGCGCACCGGTGTGAAGTTCGCCGCGAGGTTCCCGGCCGTGATGACTCGCCACTCGCGCGCAACCTCCGTCGTTGTCTCGAAACTCACCTCCCAGGTAACCGGGCGCAGCAGCGGGTTTTCGGGGATGTCCGCGGGGGACTGCCCGGCACCTTCTGGGCTGGTGCCGTTCGGGAGCGAAGGGTTGCTGTCGTACTTGATCGATACGAGCCAGTGAAACGGAGACTCTTCACTTTGCGCCGCTTCGATCTCGACACACACCGCGAACGGGAACCGTGGGTGCGGTTGCCCCAGGCGGGGGAGCCCCACGAGCGCGGCAGTCCCGACAACGATTTCCTCATCGTCGAGCGGGTTATCGGTAATCACCTCCCACTGCTCGCGGTAGGTGCGCTGCCGGGTGAAGGTGTCCGTACCACCGCGACCGGTCCACGTCATGTTTGCGCTGACGACCGACATTCGTGCCCCCCGTATTGCTTGGTTGTTCGATCAGTTAGCGCCATCGAATGCCGCTTGCGCTTCGTCTTTGGTCGCGAACTCCCGCGCTACGACTTCGCGCAGGGATGCGAGCAGCTTCGGGCTTTGGGAGTTGGGGAAGTCGCAGCACGCGGGCAGCATGCGCTCTGCGCCGGGGACGCCCGCCGCCTGCGCCTCTTGCAGGAGCAGTTGCGCCCGCTCAGTAGCGCCGATGTACGCGGACCACTTCAATGCGGCGTCGCGCCCGGCTTGCCGCAGTTCCGCGAGGTATTCGCCCTCGGTCTTCTGTGGTTGTGGTTCCACGTTCCAGCCTCGAAGGGGTTGAGAGAAGGCGCCGCGAACGTCGCGGCGCCTGACCACACTGTTAGCTGAGCGAGACGTTGCGGACCGACTTAACCCACCACTTCCCGTTTCGCGCGATCAGGACGATGTTGTCCCCCTTCGCGCCGCCGAAGGTCGCCAAGTCGGAAGCCGTCCCGCCGTCGTTGAACCCGCTCCCGGCCGCGTTGCTCAGATAGTGGGCCGCGGCCGTCTCGGAGAGGATGGTGAGTTCCTGCCCGTCGTCGCCGCCGGCCGGGTCGCGGCGCCCGGCGCGCGGGTCCGCGATCGTGAGGGCCGCAGACGTCGCCTTCGTGATGCTCACCGTGCCGGAACACTGGGTGATTGCGCCGTCCCCGCTCTGCACCGAGTGCCGCGGCTGGAGGTCGCCTTCGAGCATCGTCGTTGCCGTCAAGTTGTTCTGCGGCATGGGTTCCTTTGGTTGGGGTTGGAAGGCGCCGCGAGGTGCGGCGCCCGTGTGAAGGATCTCAGATGCCGTGCAGGTACGGCATGACCACGAGCACCTCTTCGCGGGTCAAGTGCCCCTCTTGCACGAGGTTGCACACGATGCGGTTTTGCCAGTGGTCTAAGAGGTCGCTGTGGAACGTGGCCGGCGGCGGGTTAAAGCCTCCTGCGCGGAGTCGATCAGCCGCCCCGCGCTCTTCCCAATCGCATTTGATCAGCGCCAGGAGGGCCAGCGCCTTCGCTCGGCACGCGGGCACCAACTCGCGTTGCGCAGCTTCCGCCGAGAGCCGACGCACGGCCAGCTCGCGCGCGTCGCGAACCTTCTTGCTCGCGATCTCTTCAGCGCCGGCGAGCCGCCGGACGCGCGTCCGGAGACGTTCAAGCGTCTCGATGTCCGCGTCGGATTGGCCCGCGGCCAAGAGCTGCACCGCGAGCTTTTCCACGTCCTTCGCCGACGCGCCCGGCTTCAGCCCTAACGCGGTCTCCAGCGCCGTGATTTCCGCCACCAGCGCGAGGCGCTGTTCCGAGAGCCGGGTTAACCCCGCCTGCGCTTCGACCACCTCCGGCTCTTTGTTCGGATCGGGCAAGCCCACGATGGCTACGCCCGTGCGGGCCGGGAAGGGTACGGGTGCCGGTAACGAGGCCTTGGAAGCCACGGGCATCGGCTCCGGCCCCTGCCGCTTGTGCGGCGTCGTGGTGCGCGCCGGCTCGGCGCGTCGCATTCGCTCAGCAACCGCGGCGCCCGACTCGCTTTCGCCCGCGACATCCCGCGCCATCTGCGCGAGCATGTCGTTCACAACCGCCGCATCCGCCTCAGCTTCGTTCGCCATGATCACCTTTCGTTTCGTGATGCCGTTCAGCCCGACCACAGCGGCCGGGTGGTTGCCACGTCAGCCGCACAGGCAATCGACGTAAAACTCTTCACCGCAGAAGTCGCACAACTCCTCTTTGGCAGGGCGAGCACAGCGGGGCGAGGTGTTCGCCAGCGCCGCCGCGATACGCTGCTGATCGGCCAACCCGGCGAGCGCCCGGCACTGCGCCGAGATGCGTTCCATGTCGCGGGTCAACTGACTCTTCCCGGTCGAAGCGGGCCGCGCGCCCCCGCTTCGCTGGATGTGCGATCGCGCCGAGTCGAGCGGAACCCGCCGGCCCGAACGCAGGTGCAACGTCGTGCTCCCCAATCCCAGACCGGGCGAGCGCTGCACCAGCATCAACTGTGTCTCGATCGCTTCCGCCAACTCGATGTCCCCCGCGGCTTCCGCCTCGTGCGACACCTTCTCCAAGTCCAGCAGCGCGGACGCGATCCCGGCCGTGTTCCCGCGCTGGTGTTCTTTCGATGCGTAGATCATTCAGCCCCCGTGTGACTTCAGCCCCGAATCTCAACCACCTTGCCGCCTCGCGTCGCACCCAAGCCCGCGCCGTCCCCAAGCAACTCCCGCGGGATGCGCAGTTGCCGCCCGACCCGGTTCACGACCAGTGCGCCCGACTTGATGAGCCGGCGCACCGTTGATTCCGACACCTGCTTCGCCCGCGCGAATTGCGGAACGGTGAGGTCCGTTGCGCCTTCGGGCAGAACCGCGTTGGTGAGCATTGGTGAATACCCCTGACCGCTCGTGACGCCCCCTGACGCCCGCAACTGTTCCCCGGGTGCCCGAAACGTCCTGGTGCGCACGAAAAAACCGCGCGGGGATTCCGCGCGGTCGTGTGGTACTAGGATCGCCGGGTTTACAGCATCTCGCCTTCGAGCACTTCGAGCGGTGCGCCGCGCACGGTCACCGTGGTTGCGAGGTACGCCGGGCTTGCCACCGGCGAGAAGGCCACAAGGTCAACGTCGAGGTGTTCGAGGACGCGCTTACCGCCGACGGTGAAGGACCGGGACGCGCGCGGATAAAAGCTCACGGACGCGCCCCGCAGGGTCCGGCCCGCGACCAGCTCGCGGACGTAGGCGCCGCCCGCACCCGTGAGCCGCACGGAGCACCACAGACCGGCCGCATCGGTCCACAGGCGAACGGTCCCGTCCGACGTGTACCCGAGACGGATTTCGCCGTTGTGGAGCAGATCGCACCGCACGTCACGGCGCCGGCTCAGCGTGCGCTCGAACGCCGACGGTGCGAACCGCTCGAAGCGGCCGTCAGCCAACTCGTATTCGGTGCCCGCATCGCCCGCGCGATAGAACGGGCACACCAGCCCGAATAGTTCGCCCATGACGCCCTCACGTTGGTTACCCGGCCGTCAGCCGCTTCTCACCGTTCCGCCGGGATGGGGTGACCAACGGCCCATCATGAAGGAGCTTCGCGGCCTTCGTCAGGTGCACTTGCACCGTGTTCGGCGAGCGGCCCGTGAGCAGTCCAATTTCGCGCATGCTGAAGCCGTCGGTTAGGTACAAGCGCACGATGAACGCGAGGTCTTCTGGCAGGTCGTCCATCAGCACCGGGCGCACGGGTTTCTCCGTCCGTGCGCACATGCTCTCGATAGTGCCCTCCGTCGTCGGGTCCGCGGCCCGTGGACGGTTCGCCCGCTTCCGCTTGATCCGGTGCATCTGACGCCACACCCAGCGCCGAACCGCGGCCTTCGCGAAGTTCTCGAACGTGGTCGCGTCCGTGCAGTTCTTGATGGCCCACATGACCGCGTTGGTCGCCGCGTCCGTAAGCTCGTCCTCAACCTCGGTTGCACCCTTAGCGCGGTATCGAGCGTGTCCGCACGCCCACTCGTAAACCGCTGCGATCGCGGCATCTGGAACCGCCACCGTTACCTGAACCGTTTCGCTCACGCCCATTCGCTGCCCTCGCAAAGTGTCTGTCGTTACCACGCCGAGTGGCCGGGGGTGCGTCTCAACACGCATCTGTAAACGGATGCGCACGGACGAAAACGGATGCGCGCACAAGTGGGCAGATGAAAGCACCCGTGCGCAGGTGAAAACAGATGTACCGTATTCGTATTCGTATTCGGGTGCGTATTCGGGTTCGGATTCGTTCTCTTGCTCGGAGGTGGCCAAGCCACCAACCGAGCCGGCGGTAGTGCCAGTGCGTGCCATAGCTCGATAGTGTTGCTTTTGAGGGGCGTATTTGTCGAGGTTCGCAATCTGATTCGTGGCCGCAAGCGGCGCCACTCGCCATTTTGAATTGAAGGGGTCTAAAATCGAAAACGCACCCTTTGCCGCCCGTCTGCCTATCTGTTCACCCGTTCACGCCCTGGCGCAAGTGCTAGGGCCGTTTCTGACCGTGTGGCGAAGCGTGCGGAGGATCGTGCCGCTGTGGGCGTGGGTTGATGGAGGCGGGGGCGGTTGCCCCTGCGACAGGCTTCGGCCCCGCAGGGGCAACACTGTCTTTAGTCTCTTCTCTACTCTTCTCTGGCGCCACTTTGTGACGCTACAGTTACATCACTCGTGGCGCCACCGGTGACAGCCTTCCGAGACGCCTTTCGTTCACGGTAACGCCTCTGGCGCTCCGCGTGCGCGGCTCGCTGATCGCCTGTCGGATCTACGTTAAAGTCCTCGAAGAAATGCGGGAAAACAAGGTTCCCGCCACTCTCCACGAGCCACCCGACCGCGATCATAGCCACACCCATACCGGGCATGTCCGCGATGGCGTCAATCACGCTGGCGCCGCACCCACGGATTACTAAGTCGTCACCGTCGCGATTCCCGCTGCGTCTCGCAACACCCCACACCGCCACCAGCGCGCCTACGGTGGCGTTACGCATGATGTCACGTGTGACGCTACCGTTGTGTCCGTCGTGACGACACGAGCGCGTCGCGAGGTTCCGTAGGAACCTCTATGTCTTTACTCTGATCTCTGATCTCTGAGGCTTTGGACATGGTTTGAGGCGACCTTTGCTGCACCTTTGGGGCAACCTTTGGAGAACCTTTAAAGGTGTCGCCGGGAGTAGACTTTTGCGCCGCCTTCTCGCCAACATCGTTCGGCGGACTGCCCAATTCCGCCCGAGGCGCGTCGGCGCCCCCACCAGACACCGAAACCACCCCCGACATGACCTTTGCAGACACCTTTAAAGGTCCGGTCAAAGGTGCCTGCGCAGAACCTTTAAGCCGGGGGCTGCCCCAACCTTTGGGGCAACCTTTGTCCGCCTTTGGGGGTGTCACCAAAAGCCCCAGTAGGTTCCGAAGGAACCTAATCTGATCTCTGATCTCTGATCTCTGAGGGAATATCCCCACCCTTAACCACACCCTTAAGGGTGCCCTTAACCGCTGCGCCGGGGGTGGGCTTATCCCTCCCCTTAAGGTCGGGGTTGCCGCCGAGCCGGCCCGCCGCGCTCGCCTTCGCCCTAAGTCCTTCATCCGCAACCATTCGCCGCGAGTAGATCGCTCCGTTCCCGTCGCGCAAGAACACCCCGGCGCTTTCAAGTTCGTCGAGAAGGTCAAGAACCACCTCGGACGATTCGCCGCACGCGCGAGCCAACTGCTCCGGGGTAATCGCAGCTTGGGGTTGGGCAGGGGTTGAGCCGCCGGTTAAGCCAACCCTTAACCCACCCCTTAAGGGTACGACGTGTTCGAGTCCACCGCGACGCGAGCGTTCCTACCCCATCGCCCGCGCCACTTCGATTTTCGCCTGCCTCTTCGGATCGACGTGAACGTAGACCGCTGCCGCCACGGCCTCCGAGTCTCCAATTGCCGCCGCCGCGTGCGTCAAGCTCCGGAACCGCTCTGCAACAGCCGTTGCCAGCGCGTGCCGCAACTGGTGCGGTGTCCACACGGGCACACCAGCTTTCACCGCCGCGAGCTTCACGGTAGCGCGGTAACAGTCGCGGTCGATCGGGAACACCTTCTCGCCCGGCTTAGTCGCGGCGAGGTGCGGCCGGAGCAGCTCGACGGCTTGCGGCCCGAGGAAGTATTCTTGCCCCTGTCCGCGGTGTAGGTTCTTGTTCGCCTTGCCCACCTCGTAGCACCACACATCGCCCCTTTGGTCGATCTCCTCCGGCACCATCGCGCACACCTCGCCCGGCCGCATACCCGTGAGCCTCTGTAGCCTCACCATCGCGACGACACGCGAACGGCGCTCCGGGGAGCGGTTGGGGATGCACGCTAGCGCGGACTCAATTTGCGCGTCCGTGGTCGGCTTACGGCGCTGCCGATCCGGCGCCTTCGTGCGTCCCGGCGCAAGCCTCTCCACCAATTTCAGTGTGTTGTAGACCGTCTCGGACACAAGGGATTGTGCGGCACACCAGCGGAAGCACCGGACAATTCGAGCGGTGTACGAATTGCACACGCCGCGGGTGAGGCCGCCGTTTACAAACTCCTCGCGGCAAACGCGGAGCATGGCGGGTTTGAAATCTTGGGCGGGTGTGTTGCCGTACAAGCTAACCGCAACGCGGGCCGCCGCGCGGACGTGGGTCAACTCGCTCGTCTGCTCACCGCCTTTGACGTAATGCCGCTCGCAGTGAGATACCCAGGCTTTGAACAGGCTCGCGACAGAAGTGCCGTCCGGTCCACCAGCCGCGATGAGGGTTTCGTAGGCACCGCTTGCCCACTCTGCGGCAAACCGCCGGTAGGCTGTTGCCGCTTCCGCGCTGCCGTACTTTCCGAAGTACCGTTCATGCCGCCGGCCGTTTGCTTTCCATCGGCAGTATGCTCGCCCTGATGGGTGGCGCTTGTACTCTGGGCACGCGCGAGGAACGCCAGCCTTCGGCCGCCCGCGCCGGCCCCGCGATTTCGCGGGTGTGTTCAGCGCTCGTGCCGTGTCCCACCCAAGCTGGTGAATCCGCGTCCATACCGTGTACGGCGAAATCTGGCGAATCCTCGCCCACTCCGCGAGCGTACGAGACTCTCCATCGAGTTCGAAAAGGGGAGACTTCGGCATTTTGCACCTCATTTTGAAAGGGTGAGTGCAATCCGATGCCGCTTGCGTGCTGTCTCAAAATGGCGGGCGCTGCCACCCCTCACATTTGGCCACTAGCGTATGAAACGCTAGAATTCCTAGCGAATTGAGGGGCTTATGATTCACTTCCGGTGCTGGTTCTGTAACCGCGCGTTCGTGAAACCCGACGAGCAGGTCGGCGCGCGGTTCGAGTGCGGGTGCGGGCGCCGGGTGAAGGTGCCGAAGCGGTCCGGCGGGGCCAGCCGGTCGCTCTCGCCCCTCGATCGGCTGCTCGAGGCGCTCGTCTACGGCGGCGCGGGCGCGCTGATCGGGTTCGCGCTGAGCGTGGCCGTACTGTCGCGGCTGGTGGTGTTCCGCCGGCCCGCCGAGGTCATCGCCGCGGCGACCGTGCTCGGGTTCGTGACGGGCACCGTGTTCGGCGAGCGCGGCATCAACTGGCTCGGCCAGAAGCTCCGCGACCGCGAGAACGCGTGACGCGGTCGCCGCCGCGCCCGCCGTTCCGGATCAGGCACTTCCCGCCGGGGCTGAGGGCCGCAGTCATAGGGGCCGCCCCGATGCCTCAGAGCGTGGGCGGAGATCCCCCGCCCGGCGGGCGAGTACCGCCCAACCGCGCGTGCGTGTGGTTCCCGGCCCGAAGGCGGTGCGCGGAATTTGCGCGGCTCCAACGCCTGGAAATTCCAGTCTTTTCTCTCAGCTCGCTCGTCCGCATCCGGTCCCGCGCTCGTCCCGGCGTCCGGTTTGCGTTAGGGCCGGGCGGCTCCGGCACGCTTCCCGAACCGTGACCGCTCGCGCCACCCGGCCGGACCGCAACGGCGCGGGCCGTCACACGCACAACGGAGATGATCATGCGATTCACCCCCGGCCGGCTTCTCGCGCCGGCCCTGTTCCTGGCCACCGGCTTACTGGTGGTCACCGGCGGGGCCGCCGGCCAGCCCGCCAAGGACAAAGAACCTGGCAAGGAGAAGAAGGACAAGGACAAGGGGCCGAAAGGCGGACCCGAAAAGGGCGCGAAGGAGTTGCGGAAGGCGTTCGACGGGATCACCGAGATCGCCCAGACGGCTCCGGCGGGCAAGGACGCCGCGCGGCTCCTGGAGCACGCGAAGGCGTTCTACCGGGCCGCACTGACGGCGCACCCCGATGACCCGCGCCGGGCGGGCGAACTCGCGCTCGCCGTCAACGACGCCGTTCGTGGCCTCGAACACCTGCGGCGGTCCTCGTTCCAGCCGGTCGCCGGGGTGCCCGAACCGCCGCTCGACCGCGACGGCCCGCCGGCACCGAAGGACGGCCCGAAGGGCAAGGGCGCGCCCCCGCCGCCGAAGGACGGCCCGAAGGGCCGCGACAACGCCCCGGCCGAACGCGGGCCGTGGTCCCCGTCGCTCGACGCGCTCACGGCCCTCCAGGATCAGCTCGCGGGCACCGACGCGCCGCCGAAGGGGGCGGGGCGGGATTTCTTCGAGACCGCGAAAAGTGCGTACCGCCAGGCCCGCACCGCTTACGAGACGGGCGACTACCGCAAGGCGGCCGAGCTTGCGCGGGCGGCCGACGCCTGGCTGCGGGTGAACGAGCACCTCGCCCGCGCCGAGTGGGACGGCGCCGGGGGGCCGCCCGCGGCACCCGAACCAAAAGGCAAGGGCGCGCCTCCGTTGCCGCCCATCAAGGACTGAGCCACGCCCGCCGGGCGCGCCGCCCGTTCGGCGCGCCCCTCTTCACCACCCGAACCGCCAAAGGAGCCTGACTCGTGGGCAAGCATCGCAACCCCGCCGGATCCGAAACCCGACCGCTTGCCGGCACGGTCCGCCAGCACAACTTCAGCCCGAAGGGCGAGATCGAGGGCGTGCTCCTCGACACCGATTCCGGCCCGGTTCAGGTGAACTTTCTGCACGGGCCAGGAACTTCCGCCCGCCCCGTGCCGACGCCGGGCGCGCCCCTTCGCCTGATCGTCGCACCGAACCACCGGGCCGCCGACCACGCCCCCGGCGACCACCCCGTGTACGAGTTCGTCGCCGACGCCGACACCCCGGAACCGGCCGCGGCGCCGGTCGCCGAAGGGGTCGTGACGCGCCTGAACTACGCGCGGCACGGCGAGCCGAACGGGGTGGTCCTGGACACCGGCGACTTCGTTCACCTGAAGCCGCACGGCATGCGGCAGGTGGCGCTCGCCGTCGGCACCCGCGTGGCGGCCGAGGGAACCGCACGGCCGACCGTCACCGGTCACCGGGTGATCGAAGCGACCGTCGTCAACGGCACCAAACTCGCCCACGGCGGCCGGCACTGACGCCCGACCGCGGATCTGTTCGCCGCACCATCTACTGGAGCCACACGTGTCAACCGTCGCCGGACCGCCGACCGCACCGACCTTTGTTCCGGGAGCTGCCCTGCGCGACCGGGTCGGGCTGAACGCGGCCAACTTCTTTCTCGCCGAACTCACCGGCGTGATCATGCCGTTCCTGGCGAAGCTGCTGGCCGGGGACGGGTGGCGCGACGATGCGATCCAGTTCACCGCCGCCGCGTGCGGTCTCGGCGTGTTCCTCATGCAGACGCCCGCCGGCGTCCTGACCGATCGCGTCCGCAACCGCCGGCTCCTGCTCGCGGCGGCGTCGCTCGCGGTCGGCGCCTGCTTCGGTGTCCTGCCGCTGGTGCCCGCGACCGGGTGGGCGGTCGGGCCGCTCGTGTTCGTCGGCGGCGCGGCGCAGGCGTTCTTCGTTCCCCTTCTGGGCGCCCTGGCGCTGGGGCTCGCGGGGCACACGGCCCTGCACCGGGTGATGGGTGAGAACCAGGGGTGGAACCACGCGGGTAACATCGCCGCCGCCCTGACCGCGATGGCGGTGGCGAGCTGGCTCGGGCTGAGTGCCGTGTTCTACACCGTTGCGGCCGTGTCCGTGCTGGCCGCGGCGAGCGTGTTTCTGATCCGCCCGGGCGACCGCGCGAACGAACCCGCGGCGCGGACCCGAGCCGGGGCGGGCCTCCGCGACCTGTTCCGCGACCGGCGGGTGCTCGTGCTGTTCGCGTCGGTGGCCCTGTTCCACCTGGCGAACGCGCCGGTGATGCCCCTGGTGGGCCAGTACATCGCCCGGCTCGGCGGCTCGGACACGCAGGTGGCTGCCGTCGTGCTCGTCGCGCAGGTGGTGATGGTGCCGGTCGCGGTGCTCGCGGGGCGCTGGTGCCACACGTGGGGCCGCAAGCCGGTCTTCGCGGTCGGGTTCGTGGCGCTGCCGGTCCGCATCCTCCTCTACTCGTTCACGTCCGACCCGTGGGTGCTGGTCGCGCTCCAGGTGTTCGACGGGATCGGGGCCGGCATTTACGGCGTGGTCGTGGCGGTGGTGTGCGCCGACCTCACCCGCGGGCGGGGCGGGTTCAACGCGCTCCAGGGTCTGCTCGCGACCGCGCTGGCGGTGGGCGGGGTGCTCGGCCCGCTCGTCGCCGGCCCACTGGTTCAGCACCTTGGGTTCGCGCCCGCGTTCCGGGCGTTCGCCGCCGCCGCCGCCGCTGGCGCGGTCGTGTTCCTCACCCTCATGCCCGAAACGAAGGAGGGCGATCAGTGAACACCTCCACACTCGCCCCGCGGAACCGGGCCGCACTGCGCGGCGCGTACTTCTCGTGTGGGTGCTGGCCGCCGTCGCAGGGCTGGTGCAGTTCCCCGTCGGGCTGTGGTCCGACCGCGTCGGTGTCCGCAAGCCGTTCCTCGTCGGCGACCCCGCGGTGCTGGCGGCCGCGACCGCCCCGGTCCGGTTTGTGCGGCTCAACAACCAGGAGGCGCGCCCGGTGGGGCTTTCGGCCGGGCGTGCACGTGGTTCCGGTCGGAGGTCGACGCGGCCCGAGCGGCGGGCGAGCGGGTCGTGGTGTTTCAGCACAACTACCCGTACCAAATCTGGGAGGACTTCGCCGGGCCGGGTGCCGACGAGTTCCGGGTGCGGGTGTGGTCGGCCGAACCGGTCCGGGCGGCCGGGCTGTGCGTGGACGGTGGCGCGTGGACGGGCCGCTACACCGCCGTGCCGGTGGTCCGTCCGCTGGTGACATCAACCGCTTTCTGCTGAGCGAAATGGAGGAGCCGTGTCGGGAAGTGCCGCTCTTTGGCTGACGCTGTTGTGGTTCGGGCTGACCTATTTGGGGCTGGCCCTCGGCCGGGTGCCGTGGCTGCGCACCGACCGGACCGGGGTCGCGCTGGTCGGGGCGGCCGGTGTGCTGGCGTGTGGCCTGTTGTCGTTCGACGAGGCGGTGAAGGCGGTCGACTTCGCCACCATCGCGCTGCTCCTCGGCATGATGGTGGTGGTCGCGTTCCTGCGCCGCGCCGGGTTCTTCGCCCGGCTCTCCGGCTTCGCCCTCGGCCGGGTGCGGTCGCCGAAAGGGCTGCTGGCGGTCACGATGATCCTCTCCGGCACCCTCTCCGCCGTCCTGGTGAACGACGTGGTGTGTCTGGCGCTGACCCCGCTCGTGGTGCACCTCACGCGCCGGCTGGGGCTGGACCCGCGCCCGCACCTGGTGGGCCTCGCGGTGGCGAGCAACCTCGGCTCGGCCGCGACCCTGACCGGGAACCCGCAGAACATGATCATCGGCGGGCTGTCGGGCATCTCGTACCTCCGGTTCGCCGCCAAGCTCGCCCCCGCCGCCCTCATCGGCCTGCTCATCGGGTACGTCGTGGTGCTGGCGGCCTACCGCACCGCGCTGAGGGCGAAGGACGCGGGCGGGCGCGCGCCGGAGCCGACCGGGAAACCCGACCGCGTCCCCGCCGGGCGGCGGCACACGGCGCTCCTCGTGAAGGGCATCGTGGTGACGGGCGCGGCCGTCGCCCTGTTCTTCGCCGGGCACACGATGGCGGTGGTCGCGCTCGGCGCGGCGGCCGTGCTGCTCCTCGACCGGGTGAACCCGGCGAAGGTGTACGGCCACATCGACTGGGGCCTGCTGCTCATGTTCGCGGGGCTGTTCGTCGTGGTCCGGGCGTTCGAGGTCCACGTCCTTTCGGTGTCCGGGGTGGACGGGTGGGCGGCCCGGGCGGACCCGGTGTGGGCGCTGTCGGGGCTGTCGGCGGTGCTGTCGAACGTGGTCTCGAACGTGCCCGCGGTGCTGCTGTTCAAGCCGGTGGTCGCGGCGATGCCGGAGGCGGCCCGCGAGACCGCGTGGCTGGCGCTGGCGCTCTCCAGCACGTTCGCCGGGAACCTGACCGTTCTCGGCTCGGTGGCGAACCTGATCGTGGTCGAGCAGGCGCGGAAGGAAGGCGTTACCATCGGGTTCTGGGACTACTGCCGGGTCGGCGTCCCGGTCACGCTCCTGACGCTCGTGGTCGGCGCGGCGTGGCTGGCCGTCGCGCGGTACTAACGGGGGCGGGGCGCTATGGGCCGGGCGCGGGTGGTCGTCGTGGTGCTGGTGTTCGTGGTGTCCCTCGCGGCCCTGGCGGCCAGCAGCGCGCTGGCCCTGTGGCAGGGCACCGACGAGCTGGCGACCCGCGACCAGCTCCGCGCCGCCGCCACCGACCTCGCGGCGGCCCTCCCCGAACTCCCCCCGGACCGCCCGGGCGCCGTCCTGCCCGAGCCCGACAACCGGCGGCTCGCGGAGGCCGCCCGGCGCGTGCTGGCGAACTACCCCGGCGCGGAGGGCGGGTTCTACTTCACCGCCTCGGACCAGTTCGCCGGGGCCGTGGTCGGCGGGTCCGGGAACGGGGACGGCGAGAAGAAGGACAAGAAAAAGGGCGACCATAAGAAATCGTTCCCGAAAGAGGACGAGGGCCGGCCCAGCGGGGCAGTTGCGGTCCGGCGGGAGCCGCCCCCGCTGGAAACCGCGTCCATCCGCCAGCAGTGCCGCGAGGCCGCGCGCGCCGAGGCCGGGTGGCCGCCGGCGGTGGAGGTCCGCGACGTGGGGCCGAGCCGGGTCGCCGTGGCCGCGGCGGGCGTCGGCGGGGAGCGGCCGGCCCGCGCGGCCGTGTGGGTCATGGTCCGGCTCACCGGCCCGGAGCAGCAGAAGACCCGGCTCGGGCGGCTCCAACTGGCGACCGGCCTGTCGCTCGGCGGCGTCCTCCTGGCCCTGACGCTGGCCGGCTGGCTGGTCGGCTCCCTGCGGGCCGAGGCCCGGCGGCGCGAGCGCCTCGGGGAGGAGTTGCGGAAGTCGGAACACCTCGCGGCGCTGGGCCGGCTGCTCGCGGGCGTGGCCCACGAGGTCCGCAACCCGCTGACCGCGATCCGCTCGACCGTGCAACTGTGGGAGCGGCTGCCCGCCGCGGCCCGCACCCCGGAGTCGCTGGCCGCGGTGGTCGGCTCGGTGGACCGCATCAACGAGCTGGTCGGCCGGCTGCTCCTGTTCGCCCGCGCCGGGCACGAGGCCCGCCGCCCCGTGGACCTGAACGCCGTCACGGCCGAGACGCTCGAACTGGTCCGCGCCCGCGCGGACGCCCTGGGCGTGGCGCTCGAACCGGACCTCGCCCCGGGGCTGCCGCCGGTGCCCGGCGCGGCCCAGGCCGTCGGCCAGGTGGTGCTGAACCTCGTGACCAACGCGCTCCAGGCGATGCCCGCCGGCGGGCGCCTGACATGCCGCACCCGCGCGACCGGCGGGCGCGTCGAACTGGCCGTGACCGACACCGGTCCGGGCGTCCCGCCGGAGGCGCGCGACCGCGCCTTCGAGCCGTTCTTCACCACCCGCGCCGACGGCACCGGGCTGGGCCTGGCCCTGTGCCGCGAGGTCGCCCGGCAGCACGGCGGCGACGTGACCCTGGACCCGCCGGGCGGCGCCGGCGCGACGTTCCGGCTCACGCTCCCACTCGCACCGAGCGGAGGACTCACATGAGCCGGCACGCGCAAACGGTCCTGGTCGCCGACGACGACCCCGCGACCCGCTCGAACCTCGCGCTGCTGCTTCGCTCGGAGGGCTACCGCGTGGTCGAGGCGGCCGACGGCGACGCGGCGGCCGCGGCGCTGGCCGACCCGGCCGTCGCGGCCGCGCTGCTCGACCTCCGAATGCCCAAGCGCGACGGCCTCGCGGTCCTCCGCGCGCACGCCGACCGGCTGGACGAGGTGCCGGTGGTGGTCGTCACGGCCTACGGCGGCAGTTCGGCCGCAATCGAGGCGATGAAGCTCGGCGCCTACGACTACCTGACCAAGCCGTTCGACCTGGACGAGGTGCTGTTCACTGTCCGCCGGGCGCTCACGCAGCGGTCCCTCGTGGCCCAGGTGCAGGCGCTGTCCGCCGACCCGCTGCGCGACGACCCCGACCCGGACGAGGACGAGCTGGTGGGCCGCTCGCCGGCGATGGTCGCGGTGTTCAAGGCCGTCGGGCTGGTCGCCCCGGCCGACGAGCCGGTGCTGGTGCTGGGCGAGAGCGGCACCGGCAAGGAACTGGTCGCCAACGCGATCCACCGGAACTCGCACCGCGCCGCCGGGGCGTTCGTCAAGGTGAACTGCGCGGCCCTGAGCCCGACGCTCCTGGAGAGCGAGCTGTTCGGGCACGAGAAGGGCGCGTTCACCGGGGCGGTGGCCCGGCGCCGGGGCCGGTTCGAGCAGGCCCACGGCGGGACGCTGTTCCTCGACGAGGTGGGCGAGCTGGGGCTCGACCTCCAGGCGAAACTGCTCCGGGTGCTCCAGAGCGGCACGTTCGACCGCGTGGGCGGCGAGGAGACCCTGACGGCCGACGTGCGGGTGGTGGCCGCCACCAACCGCGACCTCAAGGCGCGGGCCGCGGCCGGCGAGTTCCGCGAGGACCTGTACTACCGGCTCGACGTGGTCGCGGTCACGCTCCCGCCCCTGCGCGAGCGCCGGGACGACATCCCGCTCCTGACCGACCACATCGTGAAGCAGTTGTCCCGGAAGCACGGGTGGCCGGGCCTGGCCGTCGCCCCGGAGGCGGTCGCGGCGCTGACCCGGCGGGACTGGCCGGGGAACGTCCGCGAGCTGCGCAACGCGCTGGCGCGGGCCGCGATCCACGCGCGGGGTCGCGTCGTGCGCACCGAACACCTCGCCGGCGACCACGAGGCCGGCGCGATCCCCGCCCCCGCGCCGGGCGCCGACCCGCTCGACCTGCGGGCCGCGGTGGCCGAGACCGAGCGGCGGGTGATCCGCCAGGCCCTCGAGCAGGCCGACGGGAACCGCACCCGCGCCGCCAAGCTGCTCGGCATCAGCCGCCGCCAACTGTTCGAGAAGACGCGCGCCTACGGCCTCGACCGGTGACCGGGTCGGGCGGGCGGCGCACCCGACCACCGGCGCGTGCTGCCGCGTGGACCGGCCCGCCGGATTGCTGACCGCGTCGGGCGTCTTCGGTTTCCGAACCGCCTGCGACTTGTTAGACTTGGCCATGCGGCACCTCGGCTCGAACGGGTCCGGTGTCGTCGCCCGGGCGGTCGCGGACCGCCGAACGGTAGCCCCGGGAGCGTTTGCACGACTGGTGTCGGCCCAGGTCTTCAAAACCTGTGTAGGGTGTGAACAACGCTCTAGGTGGGTTCGATTCCCATCCGCTCCCGCTGAAATCATGTCGCGTCCCCTGGTTCGCGTTCGAGCGCGGGGAAGGGCGGGGGGCCGGTTCCGTTCGGCACACCCCGCACATTCCGATCGCATTCCCCTCAAAACGCACTTCCGGCAGTTTTCCCGGCCCGCGTGGGTCCGTCGGCCCCGGTTCGCGTCCCACAGCGGAAACCCATGCCCCGATACATCCCCGCCACAACTAGCGACCCGATCACACGTTGCGGCGCCTTCACTCACCGAAGCCGGCAACCCTTCTGCGTTCACCGGGAGCGTTCTCCGGGTTTTGCGGGCACGATTCGGTGGTAGCGGCGACCAGCGAGCGGGTAGCGAATCGGCAGTCCGAAGCCCCGCAGATGTCCAGTCGTGGCCCCATCGCCTGTTTCGCGTGCCTTGTAACCCCCGTTACAGCCCCGCGCGGGCACGATGCGCCCGAATGGGGCGGTGCGTGCGCGCGGACCGTCCCCCTACTTAACTGATGGCACCGCACGCGATCCGGCGGACGCCACGCGCGGTTGAAGAGTGTCGGTGGTGGGGAAGGGCGGTCTGGCTGGCACCCGTGGTTCGACCGTGGCTCGTCGAACCAGGGGGGGGCAACCGAATTTCCAGTTGGTGTGGCGCATCCCCGCCGCCCATTAACATGAGCAAGGGGCAAGAGGTGCCTCCGTTCGGTCCAGGGCTACTCAGAGATTGAAGCCGGGGCGTTAAGTAGGTCCAGGGCGAGGTCGGGTCGGGCGACCATGGCCCGGGTTGCCGCGGCCACACTGGGGTGTTCGGCGTTCCGCAACAGGTACACGGCGACGTTCCGTAGGGACGCCAACGCGCGTGGGGCGTGACCGCGCCGCACCCGGCACCGGTCCTCGCCGAGCGTCACGTCGCGGGTGTAATGCAACCCGTTCTCGATACCCCAGTGGCGGCGTGAGTAACCTAACAGGGCGGCCGCGTCGGCCGCCAAGCGGCTGAGGCTGGTGATCCCGTACACGACCTCCACCGTGGCCTTCCCGTTCGCCTTCCGGCGGCGCTCCAGTCGGAACACCTGTCCCAGGCCCGGCCAGTGGCTCAAGTACCCGTTGAGCCACGTCGTGGTGGTGATCGTCCGCCGCTCGACACGCCCGTGTCCCTTGCGGTGGTCGGTTGCCGTGCTCGCGTCCTCAGCCCACTGTGCCGGAACCGAGGGGGGAAAAGCCGCCGGACTCGGCAGCGAAGGCGGTCTCAATGTCCCGCCGCAGCTCGGACTGGTTGCCCTTGGCGTAGAGGATGTAATCGCCGCCCTTCTGGACCACCTTCGCGCACACGTCGGCGTGGGTAAACATGGCGTCGGCCGTGACCACGGTCCCGCCCAGCGAGGGCAGCACGTCCAGCAACCGGAGGGCCGCCTTGTGCTCGTTGGTGGTGGCTTCGACGGTCATCTGGGCGAGCACCGCGGACGCCTGGGGGGCGTACGCGGCCAGCAGGTGGGTGCCCGGCACGTCCCCGTCCCGGGACCCGCACAACCGCTTGCCGTCCAACGCCAGGTGCTCCCACCCGTCCGGGTGCCGGTCCTCCAGCCATGCGCCGATGATCCGGTCCAGGTGGTCGGCGTCCAACTTCCGCAGCAACCCGGCAATGGTATTAGCGCACGGCATGTTGCCGTTCTTGAACCCCAGCGCGTGGCCCAGCCGCTTCTGGCGGAGACGGCCGAACTGGGCGATGGCCGCGGGCGTGGTGTGACCGGCCAGGATCGCCACCAGGCACAGGGTCAGCAGACCCACCAGCGGGTACTGGCGACCGTGCCGGCTCCGCGGGTCCGGTAACTCGGCCAACCGCTCAACCAGTGACCCGGGCATCGACGACTCCCGAATGAGGAGTCGCTCACATACCCAGATGCAGCACCTTGCCCAAGGTCAATCCGTGCGTAGCCCTGCCGTTCGGTCTTGACCGGCCACGCCGTGCGGGGAATGGTGCGAATCGGAGAATAGGGATGAAACGGTCATTCTCGACGCCATGCGTTTGCTGTTAACATGAGTGGGATGCGGCGTTACGGGGCAGTTCGGCGGTGCGGCGTAGTCAGCCCTTTACCTCACACAATCGCAATGTCGTTTTTTCACCGCATCTGATGTCTCGGTCCAGCTCCACCAGGCCCAATCATGAACGCAGATATCCTGAAACGCCTGGTGCGGGCCATCGCTGAAGGGGCTCAAGACGACCTGAACTCTCTTGCCCAAAAAGTCATCGAGACGGAGCGGGAAAGCGGGCATAGTAAGCTCGCCGGCGAACTCGACAGGATTCTTCAACGCACCCGCCAGCGTGGCCCAACCACCCCGGCACCGGACCTCCGCGAACTGCCCAGTAGCCGTCGCAACCGTGAGCTGCTCGTCTCGCTGCACCAACGCGACACCCTCGAACACTCGATGGTCTTGCCGGCAGACGTTGAAGAGCGCTTCGCCCGGGTCGAACGCGAGTACGCCGCCCGTGAGCGGCTCTCGGCCTACGGACTGCAACCGCGGAAGCGTGTGCTTCTTTACGGCCCGCCCGGCTGCGGCAAATCGCTCGGGGCCAAGCGGCTCGCCTGGAACACCACGTTGCCGCTCATGAAGGTGCGGTTCGACGCCCTGCTCTCGTCGTACTTCGGTGAATCGGCGGCGAACCTTCGGATGGTGTTCGAGGCGGCCAAGGAGCGGCCCTGTGTGCTGCTCCTGGACGAGTGCGACTTCATCGCCCGCTCCCGGACCGGGAGCCGCGACATCGGAGAGGCGTCGCGCGTTGTGAACGCACTGCTCCAGTTCCTGGACGAGTACGACGCACCGGGTATACTGGTTGCGACAACCAACGTCGAAGAGTCACTTGACGAAGCTATTTTCCGCCGCTTCGACGACGTGTTCCTGATCCCTCTGCCCGGTCACACCGAGATCGAGCGCCTCCTCAGGCTGACACTTTCTGCCATCAAGGTTGGAAAGGTGGATTGGAACGCGGTCACCGGTGCGCTCGCGGGCGCCTCCGCGGCATACGTCGTCAAAGCCGCTCGGGACGCGGCGAAGGCGGCGGTTCTGGCCGGTCGAAAGGTCGTCGAGGAAGGCGACCTTCAACGGGCCATCGGCGAGATCAGAAAAGGTAATTCCTCCACACCGTAGACCGCTACATGCCGCCCACAAACAAGCCCTTCCCGCACCTACCACTCATCCTTCGCTACGACGGTCCCGCTCGCTCCGGGAAGCCACCACACGGCGACCCGCGAACGAGGCTCGCCAAAGAGAACCGATCGGGGCACGGCGGCGGGCTCACCAACTCCGCCGCGAACGCTTCGGCCGCGTGGAGGCTACGGTTCGAGGACCGCGAACGGGCCAACTTGCCGGTTCTTCCGAAGAACGTCCCGCTCGTTCTCGAAGTGGACACGTCCCTCGACCTCGACGAGTTGCGCAAGAACTTCGGCTTCGAGTTGGTCTCCGAGCAGGAGGACGGGTACGTCATCGTCGCCTCGGAAGACCTCGACCTGAGCCTCTTTCTGAAAAAGCTCCAAGACTTTATTGCTCAGGTGAAGGGCTCGGCCACCGTCGCGGCAATTTACCGGCTCGAAGACGACCCCGACCAATCGAAGCGGCTCTCCCGCATCCTCTCCGAACGGCTGCTGAGCGAATGGCCCACCCTCGCAGAAAACGGAGATTACATCGTAGACGTGGGGATCGCATGCAGCGGACAGATTCAAATCCCGCCCCAACCCGGCGCTCCCAAACGGAACCACCGCTGGTCCGATATGACCTGGGCGAAGCGGCAGGGCGAACACGCAACGAAAATGAAGGACTGGACCGAGCAGCGGAATGCCGCCTACATGGCCTGGCAAGACCTCGCCGACGCCAGGTATAACGAAGTGAGTGCGATTGTCAACTTTTACGGCGGGAGCATCCTCAGCCAGTCCGACAAGCCGCACACCGACACGGCTCTCGCCGACAGCTTCACGCTCCGCATCCGCCTCAACGGCAAGGGGCTCCGCGACCTCGTGCTGAACTACTCATTCATCTTCGAGGTCGTGGAACCCGATGACGTCTCGCTGCCGCAGGTACTGCGTGAGGCCGTCGCACGCGATAAGGAGAGTGTCACCCTCGTTCCCCCACCGCCGAACGCCCCGGCCGTGTGCGTCGTCGACAGCGGCCTTCAGCACGAGCACTACCTGCTCGAACCCGCCGTCGATCGGGACGCGGCCTTCTGCTTCCTACCGGGTGCCTCTCCCACCGACGTTGCCGATTACGTAAGGCCCGGGGGCCACGGAACACGTGTCGCGGGGGCCATTCTGTACGGCGAATCAATCCCTCGCTCGGGGAGCTACGAACTCGCGTGCTGGCTCCAAAACGCCCGCGTGCTCGACGCCGAATGCAGACTGCCCGACCGGCTCTTTCCCCCGGCCCTCCTGAACGAGCTGATTCGGCGCTTCCACGAGGGGCCGCGAAGGACCCGGATTTTCAACCACTCGATTACCGCCAGTGCCGCATGCCGGACGCGGCACATGTCGGCGTGGGCGGCAGAAATTGACCAACTCTCGCACCTCCACGACGTGCTCTTCGTGGTCAGCTCCGGTAACCTCTATTCTTCTGGCACGGCCGCTATTCCCGGAGTGCGTCAGCACTTGGTCGCCGGTCGCACGCACCCCGACTACTTGTGCGAGGCCGCGTGCCGCGTCGCGAACCCGGCCCAAAGCCTCCAGGCCCTCACGGTCGGCTCCATTAGTTACCGAGAGTTTGAAGACCCCGATTGGTTGTCGTGTGCCCGGCAGGCGCATCACCCCTCGGCCTTCTCACGAAGCGGTCTCGGCATTTGGAACACAATTAAACCCGAAGTCGTCGAGTTCGGAGGCGACAACCTCGTCTCGCGTAACACGCCCCCCGACGTCGGCACCCCGCCGTGCGGTCGTGAGTGCTACCCCGAGCTTGTCCGCTCGACGATGCACTCGCCCGGCCCCGCCTACGAGCGAGACGTCGCGGGAACCTCGTTCGCCGCTCCGAAAGTGAGCCGCATCGCCGCACACCTCCAAGACGTTCTGCCGGACGAATCGTGCCTGCTCTACCGGGCTCTGATTGTTCAGTCGGCCCGCTGGCCGGGGTGGACCAGGAACGCCACGCCCGCGGAACAGGGCAACATCATCCGATGGATCGGGTACGGCGTGCCCGACATCGAGCGGGCTTCATCGAACACCGAGCACCGCACAACGCTTGTGACCAGCGGCGACCGAACGATTAAGGCCCGCGGGTGCCACATCTACCAAGTTCCCATCGACGCCGAGATTCGTCGGCCGGGCAGCGACTACGACGTACTCGTTGAAGTCACCCTCTCGTATTCGGCCGAGCCGCGCCGAACGCGGAGGAACCGCCGCCGTTACCTGTCAACGTGGCTCGACTGGAAGAGCAGCAATCAGGGCGAACCGCTCGAAGCGTTTCGTCGCCGGGCCATCAAAACGGAAACGGAAGATGAGGGCGCGGGCGCCCCGTTCGCCTGGGTGGTCGGAAGCAGCGCCAATCACGGAACCGTCCGCGGTGTGTCGCGAAGCGCCGGGACGGTCCAGAAAGATTGGGCAATCGTCAAGTCGAATGCCCTACCCGAGGACTTTTGCATCGCTGTTGTGGGCCACGAGGGGTGGAGTAAAGACCCCGACTCCGCAGCGACGTACACGCTTGCCGTCAGCGTGGAAATGGTGGGGAAAGAGATTCCGATTTACGAACGTCTTCGGGTCTCCGTGGATAACCTGCGAGCAGAGGTCGAGGTCGAAACCGAAGTCGAAGCAGAGATCGAAGCCCTCGGATAGGACGATCGAGCCACTCACGCCTGGGAACATTTTGAAGGGACGGCAATTTGCCAGTCATCGAGTTCGGGCCGTTCCAGCAACTGAAAAGGCCCGAACCCGCCGTTCAGCTACCGGTGGGAGCCGGACGGGGCGATGAGCGAGGACCCGCGGTTCAAGGCCCACGGCGTGGCCCCGAAGAGCGCGGCCGACTTCGCGTTCCTGCTGCACGGGCTGCACGACCTGAAGGACGACGGGGTGATGGCGATCATCCTGCCGCACGGGGTGCTGTTCCGCGGCGGCGCGGAAGAGCGCATCCGCACGAAGCTGCTGACCGACGGGCACATCGACACCGTCATCGGGCTGCCGCCGAACCTGTTCTACTCGACGGGCATTCCGGTCTGCGTGCTGGTGCTGAAGAAGTGTAAGAAGCCGGAGGACGTGCTGTTCATCAACGCGGCCGAGCACTTCGCGAAGGGGAAGCGGCAGAACCGTCTGGAGCCCGAGCACATCGCGCGGATCATTGCGACGTACCAGGACCGCCCGGAGAAGGTCGAGCGCTACGCCCGTCGGGTGGGGATGAAGGAGATCGAGGCGAACGAGTACAACCTGAACATCTCGCGCTACGTCAGCACCGCCGAGCAGGAGGGGGAAGTGAAGCTGGATGAGGTCCATTCCGAACTGGTCGCGATCGAGAACGCCCTCCGGGCCGCGACCGAGAAGCACAACCGCTTCCTCAAGGAGCTGGGGCTGTCGCTGCTCCCGTCGGGGGACCAGTGATACCGAATCCAGTAGTTTCAAGTTGGGCGATTTATGAGTAGCGGGCCGCATGGGTTTACCGGTCAATGGTGGTTACCACGCCTCCACTGTCGGAGCCCCCATGCGACCCAAACGTCAGTCTATCCGAGCCACCCCGGCCCACGCCACCCGGCACCTCCGTCCGGTCCTGACCGACTGGCTCGGCCGTGCGGTCCAACTGCCCAAGCGTCGCCGCACCTGTACACCCGAGGTGGTGTGGCGGGTGGTGCTGTTCGCCGCGGCGTTCGCCCGCTCGGTGGCCGCGGCCTGTGCCGCGATCGCCGACGCCCCGTCCGGGCAGGCCATCTGGGATTGCTTGTACCTCACGCTGCCCAAGCGGCGCCGCACCCTCGAGCGGCGGTTGCGGCCGGCCCTCCACGCCCCGCTCGGCAAGCGGAAGCGGGCGGCTCGGGTCGCGATCGACTACCACCGGATCGGGTACTTCGGGACGCCGAACCGGGACACCACCCGGTCCAAGGGGGCCGGCGGCACCCACACGTTCCACACGTACGCCACCGCGTGCCTCGTCGGGGGACCGGACCGGTACACGCTCGGGTTGACGGCCGTGGGCGAGAAGGAGCCGATGACCGCGGTGCTCACCCGGCTGTTGGATCAGGTGACGGCGGCACGGGTTACGGTCCGGGTCGCGCTGCTGGACAAGGCGTTCTTCTCGATCGCGGTGATGCGGTTGCTCCAGGCGCGGGGTGTGCCGTTCGTGATCCCGGCCGTGGTCCGGGGCCGCAAGCCCCGGCCCGGGGTGAAGGGGGTCGGGTTGCGGGCCGTGCGGCGGCGGGGCGCGGGTCGATATGCGTACACCCACGCGGATCGGGGCACCTCGGTGCGGGTGCACGTGGTGATCGCTCACAAGAGCTACCGGTACCGGCGGACCGGGGGCCGGCGGAGCAAGAAGTTACTGTACGCGGCGTGGCGGGTGAGCGGGAGCCCGGTGGCGATTCGGGACCTGTACCGGACCCGATTCGGGATCGAGAGCAGCTACCGCCAGTTGGGGCAGGTTCGGCCCCGGACCTCGACCACCGATGGGGTCGTGCGACTCCTGTGGGTGGCCGTCGGGCTGATCCTGCGTAACGCCTGGTTGTGGTCCCGCTCAGCCCGCGGCCTCGGGTGGACACTGGCGGCGGTATGCCTGATACTGTTGGCCGATGGGCTGGCACCTACAGATGGCGAAAATAAGTCCATTACTACTGCACGATCGGCCAACAAAACCAAGCCGCCAACTTGAAACTACTGGAATCCGGTTGAAGAGTAACGGTCTTCTGTAGCCGGCCTCGGTGAGGCCGGTGCGACACCACCCGTCTACCACCGGCCAGCCCCTCTGAGTCATTCCCAACTTACGACACAAACGCGTTACCGCCGCATCGGTGATGCGGCGCCTGCAGACGACGAGGGCACGCCCGAGTGTCGCCATGCTGGTCACTGTGCGCACAACACCGTCTTTTAGACCTCGACTCGCGGCTCGGACCGCGGTCAAGCCTTACCGCGGCTGATGTTCGGCTGCGGACAACGTTATTGCACAGGACGGAAATTGCCCACCGCGCGATTGGGTCGCCGGCCCCAAGTTCATTGCAGACGATTTCTTTGACGCCGTTCCCGGTCGGGCGCAAATGATTCAGACGGGAGCCGCGTTCTTCGGAGAGCAGACATGGTAAAGGAGCTCGCACGAATTCGTCGCGCTCTCGACCACGCACCACACGAAGTCGCGGATTGCGAGCTCCTGCGGCGGTACGCCCGCGAAGGCGACCAGGCCGCGTTCGGCGTACTGATCCAGCGGTACTCGCGGCTCGTCATGGGCGTGTGCCGACACGCCGGGCTGTCCGGGTCGGACGCCGAGGACGTGTGCCAGGCGGTGTTCCTGGTGCTCCTGCGGAAGGCGCGGGCCGGGCGGTGGCGCCACTCGATCGCCAACTGGCTGTACGCGACCGCCCGCAACCTCGCTCACAACGCCCGCACCGCCGCGTCCCGGCGGGCGGCGCGCGAAAGTAAGGCCGCCGTCCCCGAGGCCGTCGCCCCGCTCGACGCGATGACCGGGCGCGAACTCCTCGACGCGCTCGCCGAGGAACTCGACCGGCTCCCCGCCACCTACCGCGAGCCGCTCGTCCTCGCCTTCCTCGACGGGCTGACGCGGGACGAGATCGCGGCGCGCCTCGCCGCGCCGGCCGCGACCGTGAAGACGCGCCTGGAGCGCGGGAAGAAGCGGCTCGGGGCCGCGCTCACGAAGCGCGGCGTGGCAGACGGGTTCGCGCTCCTCGCGCTCGCGGCGACCGCGCAAGTCGGGCGCACATCCCCGACGTTGATCGATTCCATACTGGCCGCATCGTCGGGGCACCCGTCCCCGGCCGCGGTCGCTCTCGCACAAGGAGCCCTTGTGAACGGAACAGTCAAGCGGGCGCTCGCGCTGATCCTGGCGCTCGGAGCGGCGACCGCCGGGTTCGTTGCACTGGCGGTCGAGCCCGTGGCGCAACCGCCGGCCGAGCGAATGGCCAAGGCGCCCGGCACGCCGGCGGCGCCCGCCGACCAACCGAAGGCGACCGAGCGCACGTTAGCGGTCACGGTCCTGGGGGCCGACGGCACGCCGGTGCAGGCGGAGGTGTTCACGGTGTGGCTCAGGGACAAACCCGTCGCCCTGGGGCGGACGAAGCCGGACGGCACGCTCCGCGTCACGGTCCCACTGAAGGTGAAGGGCGCCGGCGGGTGGCTGGTCGCCCGCGCGAAGGGCCATGCCACGGACTTCACACCGACCGGCATGGATTACATCAAGAACGCGATGACGCCAACCGCGGACGTGGTGCTGCGGCTGCCGAAGGTGCGCCCAGTCAAGGGGCGCGTGATCGATTCCCAGGGCGCGCCGGTGGGCGGGGCGTCGGTCGTGGCCAGCAGCTTCTCGGCGTTCGACTCGGACGCCTCGGCCGACGCGCACATGAAGAAGTGGGCGGAGGAACTGTTCCTCCGCGGCGTCCCGCCGGACGGCGACCGCGCGCTGTGGTACTCGGACGGGTACCGGGAGGGTAGCAACCCCGACGGCCGGTCGCCGCACGTCGTAACGACCGACGCCGACGGGCGGTTCACCCTCAACGGGCTCGGTGCCGGGCACCTGATCCACCTGCGAGTCCGCGGGCCGGGCGTCGCCGACACGGACGTGATCACGCTGAACCGCGACGGGTTCGACCCCGCCCCGTTCAACAAGACCGCGCGGAGCCACAAGTACAAAGAGTTCGGTGGTCACTGGTGGCTGAGCGGGCCGGACCCGGTGGTCGTCGTCGAGCCCGAAAAGGTCATCCGCGGCACCGTGACCGGTCCGGACGGCAAGCCCCGGGCCGGGGTGCGGGTGACGTTCACCCGCACCGGGCAGGCCGCCGCGGGGGCGCACGACGGGAACGGTGCCCACAACGCCGCAGTGACGGACGCGAACGGGAAGTACGAGATCCGCGGCGCGAAGAAGCACAAAGGGTACATGGTGGAGTGCCCGCCCGACCCGGCCGCCGGACTGCTCCCGCGCCAGGAGTACGCGGCGGACACCCCGGGGTACGAACCCGTCACCATCGACCTGAAGTGCGCGAGGGGCGTGGTGGTGGCGGGCACGGTGCGGAACAAGGCGACGGGCCAGCCGGTCGTCTCCCACATGTACGTCGACGTCCTCGCGAACAACCCGTTCGTGGAGAAGTACCCGCGCTTCATGGATGCGGCGGGATCTTTCTCCGACCTGTACCGGACCGACGCGGCCGGGCGGTTCCGGGTCGTCACGATCCCCGGCCCGGTTCTGCTGACGGCCGCGCCCGACCGAGAGGAGCGCGGGGACTTCAAGCCGCCCGTACCGGACCCGAAGTACCCCGCACACTTCCACCGTGAAGGGGGGGGGCTCTTGTTCGACGAGTACCGCGGCGGGCGCGGCTTCGTACAGGGGAACTGGTGCCGGGTGATCGATGCCAAGGCGACCGACACCGAAGTGAGGGCGGACGCGGAACTGGAACCCGCGACGAAGCTGGGCGTGAAGGTGATCGACGCCGACGGGAAGCCGGTGGTCGGGTGCAGCGCGGCCGGCGTGACGCACATCGAGTTCGATTCACCCGTCGAGTTCCCCGGCACGGACACGCTGAGCGTGGCGAACGTGGGGCGGGGTGAGGAGCGGTTCCTGGCCGTGTTCCACCCGACGCGGATGTTGCTGGGCACCGGGAGCGTGAAATCGGACGACACGAACGCCGCCGTGAAACTGGGCGCAGGCGGGAGCGTGACGGGGCGCGTCCTCGACGGGACCGGGAAGCCGGTGGCGGGGCTGGTCGTTCAGCTCATGTACGCCCGGCGTGAGGTGGAAGTGGCGACGCAAGCGATGGAGAAGGCGAACGGCGTGACGACCGCGGCGAACGGCGAGTTCCGCTTCGACCGGGTGTTCCCCGGCCAGGAGTTCGGCCTGTTCTTCGCGCGGGGGACGACGCTGTACGGCCCGATGTTCGATAAGCGGCCGCGCTACTCGGTGACGGGTCACGGCGAGGTGCGGAAGCTCGGCGACCTGCCGCTGGGCGAGCCGCGGAACCGAGGGGATTAGCTGAAAAGAACTCGGCGCCGCGCGTCGCGTGAGTGAAGATGCGGTGCCGCCTCGGGGGACGCGGCCGGAGGCGCACGAAGGCGAGCGGCGCGAAGCGGCGAACGGCCGCCCGGTCCGGCGGGCTCGTTGCCGGCCTCTCCGACCGGCCCTCCGGCTCGCTCGAAAATTCCGCGCGCCGCGCGGCCCGCGCCGCGGCAGTGTGGGTGGAGTTTCCCACCCGCCGAGGTGACCGCCGTGCCCCGACCCGCACTCGCCGTGATCGCGTCCACGCTGCGACAGTCGGCCCGCCCGCCGGCCGAACCCGCGCAGAGCGACCACGAACTGCTCGCCGCGTTCGTGGCGGACCGGGACGAGGACGCGTTCCGCGCACTCGTCGCCCGGCACGGCAAGACGGTGCTCGCGGCGTGCCGGCAGGTGCTGGTGGACCCGGCCGACGCCGACGACGCGTTCCAGGCCACGTTCCTCGTTCTGCTCAAGAAGGCGAAGAAACTGGACGGCGCGGCCCCGCTCGGGGGCTGGCTGTTCGGGGTCGCGCACCGGATCGCGGTGCGGTGCCGGGCCGACGCGCACCGCCGGCGGGTGCGCGAGGGCGAGGCCGCGACCCGCGCCCGCACGGCGGCCGAGGGGCCGGACCTGAGCTGGCGCGAGGCCGCCGCCGTGCTGCACGAGGAGCTGAACGCCCTGGCCGACAAGTACCGGTTGCCGCTGCTGCTGTGCAGCGTCCAGGGGCTGACCCGCGACGAGGCGGCGGAGCAACTCGGGACGACGGTCGGGGCGATCCGCGGGCAGCTCGAGCGCGGGCGCGTGCTGCTCGAACGGCGGCTGAAGCGGCGCGGCGTCGTGCTGTCGGCCGGGCTACTAGCGGTGCTGGTGGGGGGCTCTCGGGCGGCGGGAACGTTCCCGTCGCAAGGTCTGGTTAACGCGACGGTGCGGGCGGCCGGCGGGCACGCGGGCGCGGGCGTCGTCGCACTGACCCACGGAGCGTTCCGCATGACAGCCGTTCTGAAATACGCGGCTCTGTCCGCGGCCCTGATCCTCGGGCTACTCGGCACCCCCTTCGCGCTCGGGTGGGGCCGGTCGACCGCGAGCGCGGACGAAAAGCCGGCGGCGAGCAAGGCGCCGCCCGCGGCCCCACCGAAGTCTGATGCGGCCAGGATCAGCGTCAAGGGCACGGTGGTCGGGCCGGACGGCAAGCCGGTCGCAGGGGCGGTCATTCGGACGATGGCCCCCGGCGGGTGGGACTCCCCGACCGCCGTCGAGTTGACAACGACGGACGCGAACGGCGCGTTCGCCGCGACCCTCGACCCGGCGCCCGGCCGACCGGACTTCCGGCAGGTGGTTGCGGCGAAGGCCGGGTTCGGCCCGGACTGGGTCTGGGTCCGCGACCTCACCGCCGCGGCGATCACCCTGAAGTTGGTGGCCGACGTGCCGGTGAAGGGGCGGGTGACCGACCTCCAGGGCAAGCCCGTAGCCGGGACGAAGGTCCAGGTGAGGTCGCTCTCCGTCGCGCCCCCCGATTACTTGAAGAAAGTGTGGGAGGCGTGGCCCCGCGGGCCGGAGCTCGCCATGCGGCACGCTGAGAAGAAGGAGCTGATCGCACCGGTCTCGGCCGGACTCCCGCATGTCACGACCACCGGCGCGGACGGAACGTTCGAGTTCCGCGGCATCGGCCGCGACCGCCTCGTGTCGCTGAGATTCGAGGAGAGCGCGATCGAGACCGTGGGGTGCCGGGTGGTGACCGACCCGGCGTTCGACCCGAAAACCGTGAGCCAGCCGACGCCCGCGACCATGCCCGGCGGGGCGTACACGCCGGGGCCGGAACTGTACGGCCCGTCGTTCACCCACACGGCGAAGCCGTCGCAGCCGGTCGTCGGCACCGTCACCGACGCCGCGACGGGCGAGCCGCTCGCCGGCGTGCAGGTGAACGGAAACGTCCGGGGGCCGCGCTGGTGCGAGAACGGCGCGATGACGAGAACAGACGCGAAGGGCGCGTTCCGCCTGACGGGCGTGGCAAAGGCGGGGGCGGTCGAGGTGGTCGTGTTGCCCTCACCGGGACGGTCGTATCTCGCGGCCAGTACGACCGCGACCGGTAAGGCGGGGCTGACCGAGATCCGGGCGGACGTAAAACTCGTCCGCGGCGTGGTGGTGAAAGGGCGGGTGGTGGAGAAGGCGACCGGCGAGCCGGTGCGCGGGGCTGCCGTCCGGTACACGCCGCTGTCGGGCAACACGTTCTTCACCGCCAACAAATTCGAGCGGTACGTTGAGAGCGGCGGGTCCCACATCACCGACGCCGACGGTCGGTTCCAATTGGACGCGCTGCCGGGCACCGGCATCCTGTTCGCGCAGGGAGAGACGCGAGGGCGGACGCTCCGCATCCCGTACACCCAGCTGCGGGTAGCGAAGGAGGACTTACCGCGCGCGAACTTGTCCAGCCTCGATGTCCTGGGGCCGACGTTCCTTGCCGCCGACCGGCACCTCGTCACCCTGCACAGCCAGTCGGCGTACAAGCTCATCGATCCGAAGGAGACCGAGCCGTCGGTCGAGGTGACGCTCACGTTCGACCGGGGGCTGACGGTATCGGGCACGGTGGTCGGGCCGGACGGGGAGCCCGCAGCCGGCGTGACGGCGTACGAACTGAGCGCTTGCTACGACACCCCGCAGAAGCTGGCAGACGGCTCGTTCACGGCCCTGGCCCTCGAGCCCGAGCACCCGCGGACGCTGCTGTTCGCGGACTCCGCGAAGAAGCTGTCCGCCGTGCTGAAGTTGAACGGAACCGAGAAAAAACCAGTGGCGAAGTTGCAGCCGTGGGGCGGCGTGAGTGGTCGGCTGCTGGACGCCGACGGGAAGCCAGTGGTCGGGGCAACGGCGCACGTTTACGTCAAGAATCAGATCGAGCACATGGCCTTCGGCACGATCGCACGCGGGACTACCGCGACGACTGATGCGGCGGGCACGTTTACACTCGAACTGCCGAGTGGGCCGGCGGGGTACATCGTCTTCTTCACGGAGAAGAACAAGCCCGTGAGGACCGAGTCGCGGGCCGCCCCCGGCGGCACCGTGGTGCGGCCCGGTGCGGTGAGCGATATCGGCGACGTGGTGAAACCGGAATGAGAGCGGCGCGGCGCGACGCGGACTGTGAGGCGATTCGCGCGCCCCGCCTTTATGCTTGCGTCCGTTTCCCGCCCGGCGGGGATGACCTTCGCGGAGGTTCTGCGACGGCCGGAGGAGCACACATGGCGACGCGCGGGGGGCGGGCGGCCCCGGCAGTTCTGATGGCGGCGCGGCGCGCCACCGAGACGGATCGAGAGCTGCTGGACCGCTTCACCGCGGGCGACGACGCGGCGTTCGCGGCGCTCGTCGCCCGGCACACCGGGATGGTCCTGGGCGTGGGCCGGCGGGTGCTGCCGACGGTGCAGGACGCGGAGGACGCCTGCCAGGCCACGTTCCTGATCCTGGCCCAGAAAGCCGGTACGGTCAAGTGGCAGGCGTCGGTCGCCAACTGGCTGTACGGCACGGCCCGCCGGATCGCGGCGCGGGCCAACCGCGCGGCGCGCCGGCGGGTCCGGCGTGAGGCGCGCCCGGCCCCGCCGGACGTGCCCTCCGCCCTCGACCAGATGACCGGGCGGGAGGCGTTCGCCGCGCTCGACGCCGAACTGGACCGGCTGCCGCCGATCTACCGCGAGCCGCTCGTGCTGTGCCACCTTGAGGGGCTGGCGCGGGACGAGGCGGCGGCCCGCCTGGGTGTGCCGCCGGCCACGCTCAAGAGCCGCCTGGACCGCGGGCGCAAGCGGCTCGCCGACGCCCTCGGCAAGAGGGGCATCGGGCTGGGCGCCGGACTGCTGGCCGTCGCCGCCACCTCCCCGGCGGGGGCGTCCCCGCCGCGACTGACCGAATCCGTGCTGGCCGCGGTCCGCGGTTCGCCGCCGGACGCCGTGGCCGCTCTCGCGAGGGAGGTTGCCGTGACCAGTTGGAAACTCAGGGGGCTGCTGGCTGTAGCAGCGGCCGCGGCGGGGCTCGGGCTCGCGCTCGCGGCGGGCACGAACCCCGACCCGCAAAAGCAGACCGATAAGGCGGAGAAATCGGCGACGAAGGCGGACGCGCCGCCGGCCAAGGCCGGCGAGCGAACGGTCCGGGGCACAGTTCTCGGCGTCGACGGGAAGCCGGTCGCAGGCGCCAAGATCTTCCGCCCGGCACTGAAAGGGCCGCGCCTCACGTCGCCGTCCGACATCGTCATGACCGAGGTCGCACGGACGGACGCCGCGGGCCAGTTCCACGCCACCCTGACTGACAAGTCCCCCTACGACTACCTGATCGCCCAGGCGCCGGGGGCGGGCATTGACTGGGTCGAAAGCCCGGCCGGAGAGGTCACGCTCCGGCTGGTACCGGACGTGCCGATCCGCGGCCGCGTCATCACCACGGAGGGCAAACCCGCCCCCGGCGTCAGCGTCACGGCGGTGGGCGTGTACGTCCCGCTGAACGAGAAGCTCGACGACTACCTCACGGGCTGGAAGGCGAGCCTGCACGAGGCCATGTCGTCCCCGACAAAGCGGGTGTACGTTCCGCCCACAGCGATCACCGGGGCCGCCACGACCGACGCCGACGGGCGGTTCACGCTGAGCGGGCTCGGCGGCGAGCGCATCGTCCACCTGGTCGTCGAGGGCGGCGGGACGGCGCGGCAGAACCCGATGGTCATCACCCGCTCCGGATTCGACCCCAAGCCCTACAACGACGTGCTGCTCCGGAAGGAGCACCAGGATCTCCGCGAGCTGAACCACTTCCGCGGGCTGAACGGGCCGGACCCGACGCTCGTGGCCGAGCGCGGCAAGACGATCGAAGGCACCGTCCTCGACGCCGCCACCGGCAAGCCCGTGGCCGGGGCCGCGGTCAGCACCCCGACGGGCTTCGGGGACGCGCTGGCGGCCGTGACCGGGGCGGACGGCAAGTACAAGCTGGTCGGCGTGGCCAAGCGCCCGAAGGGGTACGGGGTCCACGTCCAAATGCCGGGCGGGGGCGGGTACATGAGCTCGTCCGGGACGGCCGCGGACACCGACGGGTTCGCGCCCGTCGCCCTCGACATCAAGCTGGCGCGGGGCGTGGTCGTCACCGGGCGGGTGATCGACAAGCAGACGGGCAAGGGCGTGCGGGCGGGCGTGCGGCTCGCCCCGCTGCCGGGGAACGCGTTCTTCGGTAAGGGGCCGGGTTCCGACTCCTACCGCTCTGACAAAACGATGCGCTCGACCGACAAGGACGGCAAGTTCCGCCTGACCACGATTCCGGGCCAGTCGCTGCTGATGGTGCAGGTATTCGGCGACGAGACGTTCAACGGCGCGCACCTGAACCCGTACCGCGGGGCCGAACCCGACCCGGCGCACAAGGAACTGTTCCGCTACGACCCGGACGATGACACCTGGATGGTGACGGCCGCGGGCGGTTCCGTCGAGTTCCTCGGCACTGAACACGCGGTGCGAGTGGTCGACCTGAAGGAGACCGGTGAGACGGACGTTGAGGTGACGGTCGACCGCGGGCGGACGGGGCGCATTGAGGTGCAGGACGCCGACGGCAAGCCGCTGACCGGGGCGTTCGTCGCGGGAGTGACGGCGTCGTGGCCGATCACCTACAAGCTGCCCGAATCCAGCGCCACGATCTACGCCCTGAGCCCGGACAAGCCGCGGACGATCGCCGTGTACCACCCGGCAAAGAACCTCGGGGCGGTGGCGACGATCCGCGGCGACGAGAAGGAGCCGGTCGTGGTGAAACTGGCGGCGGCGGGCACCGTGACCGGGCGGTTCGTCGACGCCGACGGGGTGGCCCTGGCCGGGGCCGAGGTCACCGTGAACGCCCGGCAGAGGGTGTTCTCCGAACTGTACCGCTTCGCCGTGAAGGAGCGGCCGCAAACGGTGACCGACGCGAAGGGGGGCTTCACCCTGCCGGCAGTCGTGCCCGGGATGGCGTTCTACCTCCAGATTCGCAAGGGCGAGCAGTACTTCGGCGGCAAGCCGAAGCTCGGCCCGGTCACCCTGAAGCCCGGCGAGACGAACGCGTTCGGCGACCGCACGCTGGAAGTATTGCGATAACCCTACGCGAAACGACCTTCCGAGTGCGCGCAGCGAACTGCGGCGACACCGCGGTGCGGCCCGGTGCGGTGAGCGGCGCCGGAGCCGCGGTGGGGAAACCGGAGTGCGCGCTGCGGCCGACCGCGGCCCGGCGCACATGACACGGGTGAGGTCGGTTCGAGGGGCGTGTCATGGCGAAGCAAGGGGCGGCGCTGCTGAAGGCGGCGCGGTCGGCGGAACGCGACGCACCGGCCAGCGACAAGGAGTTGCTGCGGCGGTTCGCGGAGGCCGGCGACCAGGCGGCGTTCGCGGCGGTGGCGGAGCGGCACGCGGGCATGGTGTTCGGCGTGTGCAAGCGGGTGCTCCACTCGCCGGCGGACGCCGAGGACGCGTGCCAGGCGGTGTTCCTGGTCCTGTCGAAGAGGGCCGGAGCGATCCGCTGGCAGGCGTCGGTGGCCAACTGGCTGTACGCCACCGCCCGCAAGGTCGCCCGGAACGCCCGCGTCGCGGCCGCGCGCCGGACCCGGCGCGAGGCGGCCGCGGCGGTGACCGAAGCGGTGCCGCCGGCGGACGCCCGGACCGGTCCGGAACTGCTGGCGGCGCTGGACGAGGAGCTGGAGCGGCTGCCGCCGCGGTACCGCGAGCCGCTGATCCTGTGCTACCTGGAAGGGCTGACGCGGGACGAGGCCGCGACCCGCCTGGGGGTGCCGGTCGCGACGCTCAAGAGCCAACTCGAACGCGGTCGGAAGAAGCTGGCCGACGCGCTCACCGCCCGCGGGTGCGCGCTCGGCGTGGCCCTGCTGCTGACCACGACCTCCTCGGCGGGGGCGTCCCCGCCGCGACTGACCAAGTCCGTGATGGCCGCGGCGAACGGTTCGCCGTCTCCCGCCGCGGCCGCACTCGCACAGGGGGTTGCCGTGACCGGAACACTCGCGCGGACAAAGTTGGCGATACTGGCGGCGGTCGGGGCCGCGGCGCTCGGGTTCGGGGTCGCGTCGGTGCCGGTCGCGGCCGGCCCGCACACACCCGCCGGGACGCGCGGCGAGCCGCCGGCGAGAGCATTGGCCCCTGTATCACCGCAGCAGCCGGTGCGGAGGATCAAGGGGACCGTGACGGGGCCGGACGGCAAGCCGGTGGCGGGGGCGAAAGTGTGGGTGGGCGAGGCCGGGGATCTGATCGCAGCGAACCGCCCGGCCCCGGAGCACGTCGCCACGACCGACGAGGGCGGCCAGTTCGTCATCACCCGGAGGGCGAACGGCGGGCGCGTCTGGGCGATGATCGCGGCGACGAAGGACGGGTTCGGCCCCGGCTTTGATTACACGACCGAAGTGCCCGGCGACGGCACCGCGCTCCGCTGTTCGCTCACGCTGGTGAAGGGCGACGTGAACCTCGACGGCCGCGTCATCGATCTCCAGGGCAAGCCGGTCGTCGGGGCCACCGTCCGGCCGGTCACCCTGTACCGCACCGACGGTTCGACACTCGACGCCTGGGAGGCGGCCGCGCGGCGGAGCACGGCGCAGGCGGGGAGCGGGTTCAATACCTTCTTCCCGCAGTCCTTGCGACTCCAGGACGGCCCGCTCGCGGGGATCAACGCGGTGAAGACGGACAAGGACGGGCGGTTCACGATCACCGGCCTCGGCCGCGACCGGCTGGTCACGCTCCGGGTGTCCGGAGCGGGCATCGCCACGAGCGAGTTCGACGCCGTGACGCGGGCCATGACCACGATCCGGTCGCCGCGGGACCAGTTGGAGTCGCAATACACCCCGCGGACGTACTACGGGGCGAAGTTCGACTACACCGTCGAGCCGAGCCAACCTTTCGTCGGCGTCGTGACGGACGCGGCGACCGGGAAACCGGTGCCGGGTGTAGTCGTCCGCCGGCGGCTGGGCTGGCTAGACGCGACACAGGCCGTCACCGGCGCGGACGGCAAGTACACGCTGGACGGGCTGCCGACCGGCGAGCAAGAGTTGCTCGCCGTCCCGCCGCTCGACATCCCGTACCACCTGCGGGTGTTCAAAGCCGGGCGGTCGGCGAACGACCAGCCGGTGACGGCGAACGTCGAACTGTACCGCGGGGTGTGGGTGTGCGGAACCGTGACCGACCGAGCGACGGGCAAGCCCGTGGAGGGGGTGATCAGTTACCGACCGGGGGACACCCCGGAGACCCCCGGATACTCCCCCCGCGGGTTCGACGACGCGACGTGGTACGGCACCGACAAGGACGGCAAGTTCCGGGTGTTAGCCGTGCCGGGCGAGGGGTACGTGTTCGTCCGGACGTACGGCCGCTACCTCACCGCCGACCAGTTCGACTGGCAGGGGGATCTGAAGGACACGACCCCGCGCACGCTCACCGACTCCGCGCCCGTGGAGATCGCTTCCAACTGGAACGCCATCGCCGTGGTGACGGTCGCCGAGGGCAAGCCGGTGAAAGAGTACGCCGTGACGGTCGACCCGGGGACGACAGTGAAGGCCCGGATCGCGGACCCGGACGGCAACCCACTGGCCGGGGCGAAAGTGACGCAGCGGACGAACTTCAGCCCGTTCGAGGTCGGCCGGGTCGACACCGCCGACGTGGCGTTCGAGCGTGTGAACGCCAAGCGCCCGCGAGAGGTGCTGGTGCTGCACGCCGAGAAGCGGCTCGGCGTGCGGGCGACCACGACGCCCGCGGCAAAGGGGGCGACGGAGATCCGGCTGCAACCGACCGCGACGGCGACGGGGCGACTGCTGAGCGACGACGGCAAACCACTGGCGAACGTGCCGGTCGAAATCCGGTACACGCTGAGCGACGGGTTCGGGTGGAAGGCGACCGAGTTGCACCCCCAGGCGACGACCGACAAGGACGGCAAGTTCGTCGCCACGAACCTGATCGCCGGGGTGAGCTACGAACTCCGGTGGCCCCGCCCGGCCCCGAAGAAGGCGAACGCCTACCACCCGTTCGCGGTGAAAAGCGGCGAGCAGAAAGACCTGGGCGACCTGGGCAAAAAATCCGACGGGGAGTGACCTATGTCAGAGAACCCTTGGGCACCCTATGTGCCCGACGGCAAGCACCCGTGGGACCTGGCGCGGGTGGTCCACCTGCACCGCCGGGCTGCGTTCGCCGGGACCTGGGGCGAGTTGCAGCGCGACCTGAAGGACGGCCCCGAGAAGGCCGTCCGCCGGCTGCTCGACGGCACCGCGAACGCTCGGCCCGCGGCCGACTACGACCACACGGCCCGGCTGCTGTTCGACGCGGCCGAGTCACAGGGCGACATCGGGCGGCTGAAGGCGGGGTGGTTCTACCGCTTCCTCTTCGGACCGCACCCGCTCCGCGAGAAGCTCACCCTGCTGTGGCACGACCACTTCGCCACGGCGAACAGCAAGGTGGCGGACGCGGGGCTGATGCGGCGGCAGAACGAGGCCCTGCGTCAGCACGCGGCCGGCCCGTTCGCGGCGCTGCTGAACGCGGCCGTCCGCGAGCCGGCCCTGCTGCTGTACCTCGACGCACCGACGAACCGCAAGGGGCACGCGAACGAGAACCTCGGGCGCGAGCTGCTGGAACTGTTCACGCTCGGCGTCGGGAACTACTCCGAGGCGGACGTCAAGGAGGCCGCCCGTGCGCTCACCGGCTGGAGCGTGGACGAGGGCCGGTTCGTCGAGGTCCCGGAGCGGCACGACGGTGGCGTGAAGACCGTCCTGGGGCGCACCGCGGAGTTCGACGGCGCGGCCCTCGTGAACCTGTTGCTGAAGCACCCGGCGGTCGCGGACCGCATCGTCGCAAAGCTCGTTCGCCAGTTCTTCGGCGAGGGGGGCGTCCCGACGGACGCCGCGAAGCAGCTCGCCGCGGGGCTGCGCGAGCGCGAGCTAGATGTCGGCTGGGCGGTCGAGACGGTACTGAGGTCGCGGCTCTTCTCCGCTGAAGCGAACATCCGAACGCGGGTGCTGATGCCGGTCGAGTTCGTCGTCGGCGCGGCCCGGGCGCTGGAGCTGTTCGACCCGCCCCCGAGTACGCTGGCGATGGCCGACTGGTCCGCGCGCATGGGGCAGGACGTGTTCGACCCGCCGAACGTGGGCGGGTGGCCGGTCGGTCGGAAGTGGGTCCACGCCCGCAGCCTGATCGCCCGGTCGAACTACGCCGCCGCGCTCGTGACCGGGCCGCATAGCGGGCGGAGCGAGCCCTACGACCCCGCCGCCGGCGCGAAGGCCCGCGGGTTCGACGACGTGCTGACGTTCCACCACCGCCTGCTGTTCGGCACCGACCCGTCGGCCGAGATGCGCGCGCGGCTGGGCAAGCTCGCCCCGCCGAAGCTGGTCATCGCTCTTCTGTCGTCGCCGGAAGCCCAACTGGGCTGAAGTGCGTCTCTCGACCGGGGCCGACGGTTCGGCCCGCGGTCGCCCCCTCGACCGATCCCGAACCTGAGGCCGCTATGCACACCCGACGCTCGTTTTTGCAGTCGTCCGCAGTTCTTGCTCTCGCTCCTACGGTTCCGCTGTTCGTCTCGCGGTCGCTCGCATCCGCGCCCGCGGACAGGGACGCGCGCGTCCTCGTCGTGGTCGAACTCGACGGGGGGAACGACGCGTTGAACACCGTCGTCCCGCTCGCCGACGAGACCTACGCCCGCCTCCGCCCGAAGCTGAAGCACGACCCGAAACGGCTGCGAAAGCTCACCGACTCGATCGGCCTGCACCCGGCTCTCAAGCCGCTCGACAAGTTGCTCGACGCGGGGCGGCTGGCGGTGCTGCCCGGCGTGGGGTATCCGAACCCGAACCGCTCGCACTTCGAGAGCATGGCGCGGTGGCACACTGCCAGCCTCGACCCGGAGGAGCTGACGGGGTACGGGTGGCTCGGCCGGGCGCTGGACCCGAGCGGCGGGAGCCTGTTCGCGGTCGGCGGCGAGGTGTCGCCGGCGCTCCGCGGGCGGCGCAGCTCGGCGGTCGCGTTCAAGCGGCTCGAAGAGTTGCACCTCGCAGACGCGGCGGCGCGGCAGGGCGTGGGGCGGGACACGTCCGAAGACCTGCTGGGCTTCGTGCGGCGGCAGGCGGTGGACGCACACACCGCCGCCGACAAGCTCGCGCGGCTCGCGAGTACCACCAGCGGGCCGTCGTACCCGCAATCGGAACTCGCGAACCGGCTCCAACTGACGGCCCGGCTGATGAAGAGCGGCGTCGGGGCGCGGGTGTTCTACACCCAACAGAGCGGCTACGACACGCACTCGCAACAACAGTTCACGCACGCGAACCTGCTGAGCGAGTTCGCCGAGGCGGTGGCGGCGTTCTTCGCCGACCTGAGCGAATCGAAACTCGCCGACCGGGTGGCCCTGCTCGCGTTCAGCGAGTTCGGGCGGACGATCAAGGAGAACGGCTCGGTCGGGACCGACCACGGGACGGCCGGGGCGTGCTTCGTCGCCGCCCCGAACGTGAAAGCGCCCGTGGCCGGGGCCATGCCGAACCTGACCGACCTGGACGGGGGCGAGCCGAAGATGACGACCGACTTCCGCGCGGTGTACGCGGCTCTGCTCCGCGACTGGCTCGGGCTCGGGGAGAGGCTGGGACAAGGAATTGCTCCCGTCTCGCTTGGGGCGTGGTGACGGGCGGGGGGGCGAAATTGACTCCGGTCTGGCGTCCGGTTGTGTCCTGCACGCGTTGCACGGCCGGGAATGCCAACCATTCGGCGAGCGACCACACGTGATCGGTGAACCCGGCGACCATCGCCGGGGTTTGTGCCCGATAGCGGCCGTCCTCGCATTTGGCGCGTAGGGTCCGCATGTGCCAGCAGAAGTTGTCGCTGAAGTAGCGGAACGCGGTGGCGGCCCGGTGCGTGTCCCAGTCCTTGGAGAACCCGTAACCCTTGCGAACCTTGCGGCTACAGCGGTTCCGGTCGGTCCCGTTGTGCCGCTCCACGAAGCACGTGTTCACCACGGTGCTCACGGCCGGGGCCGCCAGCCCGGCGGCCCCGGTCCCGAACACCACCCGCGTGCTCACCCGCACCACCCGATTGTTCTTCTTCTCCTTGTGGACGGTGGCGTACGTCACCGCCGGTGGGACCACCGTGTATGGGTTCCGAGGGCGACCCGGGCGACCGGTCCGCGGCGGGACGACCACGTGCCCGTAGGCGTCCCGGATGGCCTCCTCGTACACGGGGTACTCGTCGGATGTCATCAGCCGCATCACCCGCCCCCCGGTCCGCCGGCGGAAGTCCCGGACCAGCGCGTGGGTCGCGTCGGCGGTCCGCTTGCCCACCACCACGCTCACCACCAGTCAGCTCTCCGGGTCCAGAGCCACGTGGTCCCAACAGTCCCCCCGTCGGGCGTTCTCGGGGTCGCAACTCTTCTGCTTCTGGCCGACGAAGGCCCACTTCTCGTCGAACGGGACCTCATGGGTCTTGGGGGGAAAAAGCGACTCACTCGTCGTGCCGTTGGGTCGCGTGGTCGCCGGTCAGTCGGATGCACCAAGTGACGGTGTCGGGGTGCACCCCGGTGAACCGAGCGGTCTTGCGGGTGCCGATCCCTTCGGCCACGTGGGCCAGGACCGCGACCGCCGTCGTCGGGGTGCGCCGTGTCCCGAATAGGGGCGTGCCCTTGCGCTCCGAGAACCGGGCCTTGCAGGTCGAGCACCGGAGCATCCGACGGGACTTATTCGGTCCATACCGCGAGGTCGCCGTCAGATTCCCGTGCCCCCGCTTCCCGACGTCGGCACAGCCCGGGTTCTGACAACAGAACGGCCCCAACTCGTCCATGATCCGTACCCTCGGTTCGCACCCCGCCCGAATTGACCGAAATCGTTCTACGCCACGAGGACGCGGTTGTGCAGCGCAAGTAGGTCACCACCGAAGTATTGGTCTTCGACAGAAAGCCGGCGAAATGATATGGAAGGGTGGGTGTCGTTGTCGCTGACGGCAGTCGCAGCACTTGCATGGGACCGCGGCCTGCGGTTCCGGGTGGAGAGCGACTACCTCCCGTGGTCGTGGGTGACCGGTGAGCTGTTCCAGGCGCCCGCCGCATCGTAACCGCATCCCTTCCGGCTGGATGATAACGAAGCTGTCGCCTACGGAATCTCAGGTTGCGAGCGTAATCGGAGGTTCCGTAGACGTTGACACCAGGGAGCCGCTGAACGCGGTTCAGGTTGCCGCTTTAACCAGCGCCAAGATGCCGGCCTTAATTGCCTCGGGCAGCTTCGGCCAATTGGCGACGAGTGTGGCAAGTTCGGGGTCCATCGCCTCGTGCGCCGCTTTCTGCGCCGCCTCGCTTGTGAATTGCTGGTTTTCCGGCAGTTTCTGCGAAGGTTCGATTCCCATCCGCTCCCGCTGAAATCATGTCGCGTCCCCTGGTTCGCGTTCGAGCGCGGGGAAGGGCGGGGGGCCGGCTCCGTTCGGCACACCCCGCACATTCCGATCGCATTCCCCTCAAAACGCACATCCGGCAGTTTTCCCGGCCCGCGTGGGGCCGTCGGTCCCGGTTCGCGTCCCACAGCAGCAACCCACGCCCTGACACATCTCCGCCACAACTAGCGACCTGTTCACACGTTGCGACGCTTTCACTAATCGAAGCCGACAACCCTTCTGCGTTCACCGGGAGCGTTCTCCGGGTTTTGCGGGCACGATTCGGTGGTAGCGGCGACCAGCGAGCGGGTAGCGAATCGGCAGTCCGAAGCCCCGCAGATGTCCAGTCGTGGCCCCATCGCGTCTTTCTCGTGCCTTGTAACCCCCGTTACAGCTCTGCTCACGAGACGCGCCCGAATGGGGCGGTCGCGGTGCCCGCGCGGACCGTCCCCCTATTCACCTGATGGCACCGCGCGCGACCCGACGGCGGAAGAGTGTCGGTAGTGGGGAAGGGCGGTCTGGAGTGTGGCCCGCTCAGACCGAATCCAGTCGTTTCCCGTTCGGGCCGGTTCGGTCTGAAACTCATTGCAACCCGCACCCCCGCTCCGCGGGCGGCCCGGCGATTCGACCCCGCGGCTGTTCGGCGGTTGCGGCCCCGGGTAGACTCCACAGCACAACCAGCACGGCTCGTGCGCGCAGCTCCGAGGGTTCCGCCAGTGGCTCTGAAGAAGTCCGAACTGTACTCCTCGCTCTGGTCGAGCTGCGACGCGCTCCGCGGCGGCATGGACGCCAGCCAGTACAAGGACTACGTCCTGTTCATGCTGTTCATCAAGTATGTGAGCGACAAATACGCCGACAACCCGTTCCCGCCGATCAAGATCCCCGAAGGCGCCCGGTTCAAGGACATGGTCGCGCTCAAGGGCAAGCCCGACATCGGCGACCAGATCAACAAGAACGTGCTCGGCCCGATCGGCAAAGAGAACGGCATCGACTTCGGCGACCTGGACTTTAACGACGCCGCGAAGCTCGGCAGCGGCAAGGAGATGGTGGACCGGCTCACCACCCTCGTCGCCATCTTCGAGGACAAGCGGCTCGACTTCTCCAAGAACCGCGCCGACGGCGATGACATCCTCGGCGACGCCTACGAATACCTGATGCGGCACTTCGCCACCGAGAGCGGCAAGAGCAAGGGGCAGTTCTACACCCCGGCCGAGGTCAGCCGGATCATCGCGCAGGTGCTCGGCATCCGGGACGCGAAAACAAGCGCGAATACGACCGTCTACGACCCGACGTGCGGGTCCGGCTCGCTGCTGCTGAAGGTGGCCGACGAGGCCCGAACGAAGCCCACGCTGTACGGGCAGGAGAAGGACGCCGCCACCAGCGGCCTCGCCCGCATGAACATGATCCTGCACGACAACGCCGGCGCCCTCATCGTGCAGGGGAACACCCTCACCGACCCCAAATTCAAGGACGGCGACGCGCTCAAGACCTTTGATTACGTCGTCGCCAACCCGCCGTTCTCCGACAAGCGGTGGAGCACCGGGCTCGACCCGCTCAAGGACACCTACGAGCGGTTCCAGCACTTCGGCGCCCCGCCGGCCAAACAGGGCGATTACGCGTACCTGCTCCACATCGTCCGCTCGCTCAAGAGCACCGGCCGGGGCGCGTGCATCCTCCCCCACGGCGTGCTGTTCCGCGGCAACGCCGAAGCCGAGATCCGCAAGAAGCTCGTCGCCAAGCGGTACATTAAGGGCATCATCGGGCTGCCCGCGAACCTGTTCTACGGCACCGGCATCCCGGCCTGCATCATCGTCATCGACAAGCAGGACGCCGCCGCCCGCGCCGGCGTCTTCATGATCGACGCCAGCGCCGGGTTCATGAAGGACGGCCCCAAGAACCGGCTCCGCGCCCGCGACATTCACAAGATCGTGGACGCCTTCACCCAGGGGCGGACGATCCCGAAGTTCTCCCGGCTGGTGCCGTTCGAGGAGATCGAGAAGAACGATTTCAACCTGAACCTGCCGCGGTACATCGACAGCCAGGAGGCCGAAGACCTTCAGAACATTGAGGGGCACCTGAAGGGCGGCGTCCCCGAGGCCGACGTCGCCGCGCTCCAGCGCTATTGGGACGTGTGCCCGAACCTGCGCAACGCGCTCTTCAAACCGAACCGGCCCGGGTTCGTCGATCTCGCGGTCGATAAGTCGGAATCCATCAGCTGTGCAGAAATGGAACTCTCCGCGTCTTGTGCTGCTTTATCGCGAAGTGCGGCTAGCGCGTATTAATCTGCAAGAGGCCTTAGCCTCTTGCAGGCTTTGAAACGATCGCCAGTGTAAGTGGTAGTTGCTGCCTCGGGGAAAATCATGGAAAATAAGGGATTTAATGTACTTTGGCACGCCATGAGAGACAGAGTTGTCGCTCCTCAGAATTAAATCAATCGCTCGATGGATCGTGTAATATGCTCAGATCGAGCCTTCAGGAAACCTGCAAAGTCGTCCGATTTGAGAAACGGAATAGCTGCTTCCGGGATCAGATTGCTCTCCATAACATTGAGGAACTCTGCCCCGAGATCGGCCTCCATCTGCGCGACGTAATCGCTTGGCCTGCGATCGGAGATAACCTTATTGTGTTCCGCGCTCAACATGCAGATGTTAGCGAGTGAGTTCGTCAGCTCGGAAGAAATGCCGAGGTTTTTTAGGAACGCTTGCGGGAAGATGTGGTGAAACTCTTTCCGATTGTACGCTGACAGTGCTCGTGCCGTGTCGATGGCGGTACCATTCGTCAGGTTCCGCGGGTGCGCCGAGGCGAGGAGCGCGACGTAACCGTTTGCGATTGCTGCTCCCTTTCGGAATTCGGTCTTCTGAATAGCCGCCGCGGACGGTGCGTTCCCAAAGCCAGTCAGTAGTGCAATGTCTTCAAATGAGTCGATAACGGTTTTTAAATCGTCATCGAACAAACCCTCGCCTCCGCGGCGATATCGCTCGGCGAATGACGTTCGCCAGAACCACTTCCGGAGCACGTCGCGAGCAGCGACGGACAGGCGTGGGCGTTTGCAGAATACATGAGACATGACGACTAGTTGCCGTTCGTAGGGTAGAAATCCTACCGAACGTACGTGAAGCTCATTCGTGAGAAAGTCGACCGCTCGTTTCATTGCCTCCCGCACTTCGGTCATGTTCGCTTGCAATTCTCTATCGGTCTTGCTTCGAAGTTTAAGAATCGTGTCGCGTTTTGCGCTCCCAGAGATATGGGCCGATAATACTTGGAGCATTGCCACCGGGGAAACGTCTCCGTAATCTTTGATAGCAAGGTCTTGAATGCACCCATCAAACTCACTACGCAGGTTGAAATTAGCGCTCCAAGTTGCGGCGATCATTAGGTCGAACACTGTGAGCTTCGTGCCGGTGCTGTTGATCCGCTCGAAGATTAGGGCTACCTGTTCGACGGTCGGTTCCGTGACAGTTACAATTGGGATCGAGTACTCACGGAATGTTTCCAAGAGAACGTCTGCTTTTCCCATCAGATCATCGGCATCATGTCTTTGCAGTAAGGATAGTTGGAAGTTTCGGAACTTTTTTGTGTCAAACAGAATATTCATTCGCAGGTGCGTCGGAAGCGGCGATTCTGGTGTTGGGATGAATGCCTTGTCAGGCGTCGCGTGGCACAGGTCGAAGCAGATGTCGAACACACTGTCGTCGTCTGGGTCACCTTGCCACATCAGAACTCCGTAGATGGTCGTGATCCGTTGTTGACCATCGAGTACATAGTTCTGCGGGTATTGATCCTTTGTGTCAGGCAGCTTGAATCCCCCAATGTCGCGGGCCGCGCTGAGCCGCTCTTTGGTCAGCCAGAATAGCAGGCTGCCGATGGGGTAGCCACGGTACACGCTTTCCAGCAGTTCGATCACCTGACGCTGGTTCCATACGTACTGACGCTGGAAAACGGGGATCTTGATGTCGCCGTCTTCGAGCCGGGTTATCAGCCGGGAGATCCGTTCCGGTTTGGCGTCCGGCGGATTCTTGATGTGGATGGGCACGTTATTTCCCGAAAGGGTACGGTTTTGATGGTGCTATGATCCAGCGCGGGAGTCGCGGCGCCAAGGTTGGAGTGGAGAAGAAGGACTCTGAAAGCTCTGAATCCTGGTGACGGTGACGCGCTTGGTCCGGTGGCAAGAATTGCTCGGACCGTTTGGTCGGCTGACCGAGCTGATGCGCGACTTCGTGCTGTTCGACGGCGGGGTGAAGAAGGTGCCGCGGGTCCACCAGTACTTCGGCATCAAGGAGGCGCAGGCGCGCGTGCGCCAGAAGCAGGGCGGCATCATCTGGCACACGCAGGGGAGCGGGAAGAGCATCGTGATGGTGCTCCTCGCCAAGTGGATTCTGGAAGCCAACTCGAACGCCCGGGTCGCGATCGTCACCGACCGCGACGAACTGGACAAGCAGATCGAGGGCGTTTTCACGGACGCCGGGGAGACGATCCACCGCACCGGCAGCGGGCGCGAGCTGCTGCGGCAACTCGGGCAGGCGACCCCGCGGCTCCTGTGCTCGCTGGTCCACAAGTTCGGCAAGAAGGGGGAGAAGGGAAAGCGGCTGAGCGACGCCCAATTTAAGCAGTTCATTACCGAGCTGGGAAACCAGCCGTGCCAGACCGTCGGCGTGCTGTTCGTCTTCGTCGACGAATGCCACCGCACGGAAAGCGGTCGGCTCAACGAGGTCATGAAAGCCGTCATGAGGGACGCGGTTTTCATCGGCTTCACGGGCACGCCGTTGCTCAAAGAGGATCAGAAAAAGAGCGTCGAGGTCTTCGGCAGCTACATCCACACGTACAAGTTCAGCGAGGCGGTCGAGGACGACGTGGTGCTGGACCTCGTGTACGAGGCCCGCGACATCGACCAGGCCCTCGGCTCGCAAGAGCGGATCGACGCGTGGTTCGACGCCAAGACGAAGGGGCTCAACGACTGGCAGAGGGACGAGCTGAAGAACAAGTGGGGCACGATGCAAAGCGTGCTCAGCTCCAAGGGGCGCATGGGCCGCGTGGTCGACGACATCGTGTTCGACTTCAGCGTGAAGCCCCGGCTCTCCAGCGAGCGCGGCAACGCGATCCTGGTGGCGTCGAGCATCTACGAGGCGTGCAAGTACTTCACGCTGTTCCGGGAGACGCCGCTGCGGGGCAAGTGCGCGGTGGTCACGTCGTACAACCCGCAGACGCAGGACGTGACGCTGGAAGAGACCGGCGCGAACACCCGGACCGACAAGCAGTTCATTTACGACACCTACACGGAACTGCTCAAGGACGTCGTCGCCGAGCCCGGTATGAGCAAGACCGAGACCTACGAGGAGGTCGCCAAACAGCGGTTCATGGAGGAGCCGGCGCAGATGAAGCTCCTGATCGTGGTGGACAAGCTGCTCACCGGGTTCGACGCGCCGTCCTGCACGTACCTGTACATCGACAAGTCGATGCGGGACCACGGGCTGTTTCAGGCGATCTGCCGGACCAACCGCCTCGACGGCGAGGACAAGGATTTCGGCTACATCGTGGACTACAAAGACCTGTTCAAGCGGCTCATCAACGAGAAGGGGACGGGCGCGCTCCAGGTGTACAGTTCCGAACTCGACAACAGCGCCGGCGGGACCGACCCGAAGGTGCTGATGCAGGACCGGCTGAAGAAGGGGAAGGAGCGCCTGGACACCGCCGCCGAGATGCTGGCGCTGCTGTGCGAGCCGGTGGCGCTGCCGAAGGGCGAGCTGGAGCACATTCACTACTTCTGCGGCAACACCGAGGTGCCCACCGATCTGAAGGCCCGCGAGCCGCAGCGGGTCATGCTCTACAAGGCGACCGCCGGGTTCGTTCGCGCCTACGCCAACATCGCGGACGAACTGGCCCCGGCCGGCTACAGCGACGCGGACGTGTCCCGGCTCAAGGGGCACCTCGACCACTACCTGAAGGTCCGCGAGGTGGTCCGGAAGGCGAGCGGGGAGTTCCTCGACCTGAAGCCGTTCGAGGCCGACATGCGGCACCTCATCGACAAGTACATTGAGGCGTCCGGGCCGCGCAAGATTTCGCCGTTCGACGGCGTGGGGTTGCTGGACCTGATCGCGACGACCGGCGCGGCGGACGCGATCGACGCGCAGCTCGGCGACATCAAGGGGAACGGCGAGGCGGTGGCCGAAACGATCGAGAACAACGTCCGCCGCAAGATCATCAAGGAGGAACTGACGGACCCGGCGTACTACGCGAAGATGTCGGCGCTGCTGGACGAGATCATCGCGGCGCGCAAGGCCAAGGCGATCGAGTACGAGGAGTATTTGAAGCAGATCGCGGAGCTGGCGAAGCTGGTGCGGGCGGGCCACGGCGCCGAGACCCCGGCGGCGCTGGACACGCCGGGCAAGCGGGCGCTGTTCAGCAACCTGGGCCAGAACGAGACCCTGGCGCTGCAACTCGACGGCGCGGTACGGGCGGCCCGGCAGGACGCCTGGCGCGGCGTTCAGGCCCGCGAGCAGGCGGTGAAGGCGGCGCTGTACGGCGTGCTGAAGGACGTGGCCGAGGTGGAGCGGGTGTTCCTCATCATCAAGGCGCAGGCGGAGTACTGATGGGCACGCAGATCCAGCTCGGCGCCTGCACCGCCGACGTGTCGTTCAAGAGCATCAAGAACGTCCACCTGAGCGTCCACCCGCCGGCCGGGCGGGTGAGCATTTCCGCGCCCGCCCGCATGAGCCTGGACACCGTCCGCGTCTTCGCCCTTTCCAAGCTGCCGTGGATCAAGCAGCAACAGAACCGGCTGCGCGCGCAAGAGCGCGAGCCCCCGCGCGAGTACATCGACCGCGAGAGCCATTACGTCTGGGGCCGGCGGTACCTGATGGAGGTGAGCGAACACGAGCAGCCGCCGGTCGTCGCTTTGCGGCACAAAAAGTTGGTGCTTCAGGTGCGCCCGGGAACGGACGAAGCCCGGCGCCGCGAACTGCTGGACGGCTGGTACCGGGAGCGGGTGCGGGCCGCGGCGTCGGAACTGATCGCCCGGTGGGAGCCGGTGCTAGGGGTGAAGGTGGGGCGGGTGTTCGTGCAGCGGATGAAGACCCGGTGGGGCAGTTGCAGCCCCGCGCGGGGCAACATCCGGCTGAACACCGAACTCGCGAAGAAGCCGCGGCCGTGCCTGGAGTACATCATCGTTCACGAGATGGTTCACCTGCTGGAGCCGACCCACAACGCCCGGTTCGTGGCGCTGATGGACCGGTTCATGCCGCACTGGCAGGCCCGCCGCGAGGCGCTCAACCGCCTGCCCGTGCGGCACGAGACCTGGAGCCATTAACCGCGGCCACGGTTTCGGGCGTGCCGCGCCGCCGGGAGGTTGAAGAGACCCGCCGGGCGGCGGGGTCGGCGCACGTCAGTGTCGGTCGGAGGGGCTGGTTGCTCCCGGCGCGGACACACTGGAACCGCTCCGGAGCCGCGGCCCTCGAATTACTCCGCGGGCCGCTCGGGCTCGCGCCGGGAACGGGCGCCGTGGTGAACCTGCGCGACGGCTTCCCGTCCGGCCCGGGGCGCTCGGCCGCTCGGGCGGCGGCCACCCTTGCGGAGCTGCGGCGGGTCGTCGGCCGCGCCCCCGGCGCCCCGCACCTCATCGACGGGGCGGTTCTGGCCGGAACGGTGGGCGGCTGCACCGCCCACTTCGAGGCGGACATGCTCACGGCCCGCGAGCCCGACGTGCTGATCCGCGTGGCCGAAGTGAAGTCGTTCCCCAAGGTGGACGACCGCGTCGACCCCGAGCAGCTCGGGGCGGCGCTCGACCAGATCGCGGTGTACGTGCTGCTGGCGCGCGACGCGGTCGGTGCGGTCGGTGCCGATCCCGAGTTGGTGAGCGACCGCGGGTTACTCATCACCCCGCACAACGTGGGGCTCACACCGACCCTTTCGGAGGCGTGCGTCGGCCCGCGGGTTGTCCGCATCCGGCGGGTGCTCGCCGCGCTTCCGGACGCGGATGAGGTGGTTGCGGCGACGCCGGCCGGGGTCTCGTTCGGCCCGATTGCGGACACGGGAGCGGAAGAAGCGAGTCGCCTCGACGCCCTGCACCAGATCGCCGATACGGTCGGGACCGCGTACGCGCCGAACTGCCTCACCACCTGCGGGAGCGCCCGCTTCTGCCGCGCCCGGGCCGTCGCCGCCGGCGCCCCGTGCGTCACCGGCCCCGCGGCGGTGCGCCTGCTGCCGGAGGTGCTCGACCTCGGGCGGGCCGAATCACTCACCCGCGGCGCCCCGCCGACGCCCCAGGAAGCGCCCGCCGCCGCGCTGCTCGCGAGCGCCGGCCGGCTGATCGACGAGGCCGTGCCCGCCCCGCTCCCGACCCGGAGGACCGCATGAACCCCATCGATGTCGCACTCGCCGCCCGCGCTTTTGCGGCCCGCCGGGGAGTACCCAGCGCCACCGTTCGGCACCGCCGGCTGAGCGCGAAGCCGCTGGCGGTCGTCGCCTGGCAGCTCGGGGGCGAGCCGTTTTCGGTCGCCGCCCTCGGCTGGGGCGACCGCGCGAACCAGCTCCATACGACCGTCCCCGGCGAGTCGCGGAACCGCACGCTGCTGTTCGCCGCGCTGCTACCGTTCGCGCACTGGTTCAACGCACGCTTCGACGCGCCGGCCCTTGATCGGGAAACGATCACCCGCGGCGAGCACCGGTTCACGATCGCCCGCACCGCCCCCCAGGTGATGGTCCCGAACCGCGCGACGGTCGAACTGCTCGGCCGCCTGGGGCGCCGGCTGGCGTACCTGCCGACCGAGGGGCCGAACGCCGCCGATCCGGCGCTCGTGCGCCTCGGGCGCCACCTGCGGTTCCTCTGGGACCACGCCTCGTTCCCGGGGCCGCAACTGCTGGTCGCACTGACCGACCTGATGAACGCGCACTGGATGACGCCCCAATCCGGCAGCGAGCGCCAGTCCCTCCCGGCGCTGGAGGCGTTCATCGACCCGCCGCCGGGGCTGGACGGGTTCGCGGCGGCCGAACGGGCCGAGTTCTGCCCGGTCGGCCCGGCGCCGGACGGGGGCGATGACGACCGGCTCATACCGCTCGTCGAACGGTTCAACGCGGCCCGCGGTCGGAGCACCGACCCGGCGGTGGTCGGTCCGCTGCGGGCACCGATCGAAGATCACTACCGTCCGCTGCTGGGCCGATCGTGGGGGCTGTTGTGGCGCTGTCGCGACCGGGAGCTGTCGCGCCCCGAAGCCCCCTCGGTGGGCCGCCGGTGGGACGCCGACCGGCAGGACTACACCCGACATATGGATTGGCTGAACCAGAACGGCCTGCGGCGCACGCGCCAGACCCCGCGCCAGGCCGCAACGGCGTTCCGCAACACCGAAGAGGCCGGGCGCCTGCTCGAGGCCGAAGAGGCGTGCGACGATCCGCTGAAGATGGCCGCGTACGTACTGGCCGGCAAAGCCGTTCGCGGTCGGGTGGTGGCGCTCGACCCGAACCACAAGGAGCCCGGCCCCAAGCGCACGGTTCGCCGCCCACTGGTCACGGTGCGGTCGCCGGAGCCGTGCCGGATCCCGATCGGCCGGGAGCTGTGGTGGACCGGCCACGCCGACGGAACCGAGTACGTGGTCGAAGACGTCGTGCCCGCGCCGGGCGGCGGGTCCGATGTGGTGCTGAAGCTCACGACCTCGACGGCGACCAACCCGCTGCCGTCGGTCGGCGCGACCGTCTGCTTTTCGGTCCACTCGACGAAGCCGAGATGGCTCGGGCAGTTACCCGATACGCACCCCTGGACGCACGTCCCGCCGGCCCCGGCCGCGCCGCCGTCACCGCTGGAATTCCTTACCCCGGAGGCTTGAGAGATGGCGACCGCCGCGCCCCTGTTCGATACTTCTGTGGTCGCCGCCGCCGAGGCGACCGTGACTGCTGCGATCGGCGCCGCGCTGAACGGTCGCGGTGCCCACCGCGCGGTCGTCGTGCCCGCTCCGGCCGGTGCGGGAAAGAGCCACCTGACCGTCACGGCGGTGAACGAAGCCCGACAGCAAGGGCTGCGGGTGGTGGTCGCGGCCCCGACCAACGAGCAGGCGTTCGGGCTGGTGGGCGCGATCGCGGCGCGGCACTGCGCGGGCCACCCGGACCGGGCCGTAACGTTCGTTCCCGCCAGCGACGTCACGCTCCCGCCACGGGTGTCGGCCCTGGCTGGCGTGCGTGTGGCGAAAGCCAAGGACGCCAGCGGGCACGAGCTGATCGTGGGAACGCTCAGCAAGCTGGGCGACGCGTTCGCCCGCGGCGACCTGGAGCCGTTCGACCTGCTGCTGGTGGACGAGGCGTACCAGGCCGATTCGGCGAAGTACTTCGCGGTCGGCGATCTCGCTCCGGTCCACCTGCTCGTGGGCGACGCGGGCCAGATCAACCCGTTCGCCACGGTCGCGGGCCCGGGCCGGTGGCGCGGGCTCCCCGAAGACCCACTCCAGACGGCCGTGGGGGTTCTGTTGCGCAACCATCCGCACACGCCGGTATATCGGCTACCGATCACCCGGAGGCTCGACCCGCGAGCGGCGTCGGTGGCGCGGCTGTTCTACCCCGATTTGGCGTTTAATGCTGCGGTGCTCCCCGGTGTGCGCGAACTGCGGCTGACACGGGGCGGCGCATCGCACCGACTCGACGCGGCCCTCGACACCGCTGCGCGAGACGGATGGGCGCACGTGGAGCTACCGCGCGGGGCGGTGCTTCAGGCGGACCCGGAAGCCGTCACCCTGATTGCGGACCTTGTGGAGCGCCTGTTCGAGCGCGGCCCGCGGACCCGGTGCGAACGGCAGACGGTTCTAAGTGCCCTCGCGCCGAAGCAGGTTGCGGTCGGGGTCAGTCACAACGACCAGAAGGACCACCTGCGCGCCGCGCTGGACGCACGCGGGCTCTCCGCGGTGACCGTCGAGACCGCGAACAAGTTGCAAGGGCTGGAGTTCGAGGTCACGTTCGTCTGGCACCCACTGTCCGGGTTACCCGAGGCGGACGAGTTCCACCTGGACCCGGGGCGGATGTGCGTGCTGCTGACCCGGCACCGGCACGCGTGCGTGGTGGTCGGCCGGGCGGGCGACCGCGAGCTGGTGGACGATTGCCCGCCGCCCCCGACCGCCGCGTACCTGGGGCACGACCCGGACCCGGTCCTCGACGGCTGGGAGGTTCACCGCGAGGTGTTCGCGGCGCTCGAGCCGTGGCGTGTGAGTGCATAGCGCCCGGTACGGGTCGCCTGGTCCGAACGGAGTACGCGTGATGCTTCTGTCACAGCAGATGCTGTAAAACTAAAACTGGGAAGTATGTAATGCCTATTCGCCGCTGTCCGTCAGATACTGTGACGGCCGGCAGCAGGGCCAACGAAACTAGCCGCCACAAAGGCGGTCTAGCGGCGTCCGGTTCTGACCGCCTGCAGCGTCTCGCTTAGTCGAGGCCTTATTCGCAACGTGGCGGTGGCATGAAAGAAGACGAAACACAACGGGGGGAGTGACCCGCGCGCGTCCGGCGTCCGCGGAAGCTCGAGCCGCCCGAAGTCCCGGCGAGAGGAGCCACGCGAGCGCCATGCCCCACCCGATTGCCCCACAACCACTGCCGGACGACCATGACGGTTGGGCCGAATTGGCAGCCGACGCAAGAGCCCCAGAGAAGAACCGGCGCGGGGCATTCGAGCGGCTCACCACATGCATCGAAGGCGTCGCGCGCCGGGTGTCGGTCCGATTCGCAGGGCGGCGAGAGGACTTCTGTGCCGGGGTGTTGGGGGACGTCTGGGAGGTCATCGGCCGCTTCCCTGCGGGCGCCAACTTCGAGGCCTGGTGTTATATCGTGCTCCACAACCGTTGGACCGACTTGACGCGGTGGGAACAGTGCCGGGAGAGCCAGAGTTTACTCGGACATCCGGAGCCGTCCGCCCCGGACATCCGCGCCGCGTTGGAGCGGGGACTCGATTCCGCGGCGATCTTCGGCGACGACGACCTCCGCGAGATCCGCGCATGGCCGCTGCGGGACCGCGTCGTCCTGCTCTGCCTCGCGTCCCTTTGGAGGAAAGTCCCTGACGACGAGTGGCAAGGCTGGGTGCGCGACCACCGCGCCGCCCACGGCACGCCGGCGTCTGACCCGTTCCCACCCGACTCCCTCGACCGGGGTAACGGAATCGCGGACCAGAATGCGCTGTTGGCCCGGGAACTCGACCTGCGGCGCAACACTCTTTCTGTGATCCTTCACCGCGGCAAGGTCCGTCTTGGGGTGCTCCGCTACGTGCGAGACCTGATGGGACCGGACGGGGGGCGACCGTGACAACGTGGACCAACGTACCCGACCCGCGCGACGACGCGGCCCCCTGCGCCGGCCCGTGCGCGGTGCAGGTCGAGGAGCACCGGTGGCGGCACATAACTGAGGAGCACGTGTCGAACGTGCGGGAGCCGTGGGACGAATGGCTTACCCCGGCGTTGGCGGATGGGCTCCGCGCGGCGTGGGCACCGGGTTCGACCGAGGAGGGGCGGCGGGCGTGCATCGCCCGGGTGGCAGAAATGGTCGAGCGGGATTTGCGGCGGTGCCTCACCGCGCCACTCGCAGTCCTCTACGACGATTTTCAGATATCTGCAGCTGGCCGGCCGAGTCGCGGCCAGGAGACATGGGCGCTCGTCCTCCCCTCGGGCGCGATGTTGGTCGTCCGGTCGCGGCCGGCCGGAGGGGCCGTCGTCAGCTGTTACTTTAAGGGGGCGGCCTGTCGGGCGACCGACCCGGCGGACAGGTGGAGACGGACCGCGGAGTACGTCTTGATGACATACGCCAAACTCAACCTGGACGGGACCTTTTCGGCCCCGGACCTGACTGAATTCGTGCAAGGGAAGGCCGGGCTGCGGACCCGAATTCGATTCCGGACCGCCTCGACCTGGGCGCTCGACGCCGCCGGACGGCGCCCCTGGGACGTGCTGCCCGACGACTGGGCGGCTGGCGGCGCGGGCGACCCGACCACGACACTGCGTCCGCGGCGGACGTATTAGGGATGACAGACATGAATCCGATTCCCCCGCCGGAGCACGGCAACGACCCGCTCGGGTGGCGCGAGCAGTTCCGGCGGGCGCTGGCGCACCCGAAACTCGCCGACCTTGGCGGTGAGCCAGACGACGAAGCCCTTCGGGCCGCGTACCAGTTGGCCTCCGCGCTCGGGCACTGCCGGCTTTACGGCGTCGACCTTGGGGCGACCGACGGCACGCTGCCGCCTGACATTGCGGTGGCCGCTGCCCGCCGGTGGGACCGCTTGCTCGGGGAGTGGACGCTGAAGGTCACCCGGTTGGAGGAGGTCTGGGCGGGATCAGGTGAAGAATTCGTTGCTCTCGACGCCTCCGCCGACCTCCTCGGCGCGCGGATGGAATCCTGGGCCGTGTTCCTCGCGATCGACGAAGCGTACCAGGACGCGGTCGAGCACGCTGTCCCGCGGCGTCACCTGAAATCGCTCCTCGATTCGGCCCTGAACGCGTTGGACCGCTTCGACGCCGCGCTCCAAGAGGCCGCGGACTACCTTACGCCGGTAGCCGGCACCCAGCTCCTCGTGAACTGGCGGGCCGTCGTCTCGCGCGAATACCGCGCCACCCCGCCGTGGTGGCTCAGCGGCGAACTGGAAGAACTGTTCGAGCGGATCCAAACAGACGCGCACGGATGGCTCCCCCAGCCCCGCCAACGGAACACAATTATGAAGCCTCCGGCTAATGGTGCGATCGGGACGGTGAAGAAGTTGCTCGCCGCGGCCGAGGGCCTGCGGGTCGGCTACGACTCGTCCGTGAGCGCGACCGACGGCGTGTTCGAGCCGGTGCCGGCGGACCTCCGGCCGGAACTCGCGGCGTACCTCGCGCGCCAATACCCGCACGGGCTGTTCCGCCACCAGCGGAGGGCCGTCCAGGGGCTCCTCAAGGGGGCGCACACGGTCGTCGCTACCCGAACCTCGTCGGGTAAGTCCCTCATCTACTCTGTCCCGGTTCTCAACCGCCTGTTGACCGACCCGAGCGCCACCGCGCTCTTCCTGTTCCCCCAGAAGGCGCTCGCCAACGACCAGTTGCAGCGGCTGATCGAGGCGGCGGACAGTGTCCCCACACTCGCCCGGATGCGGGCGGCCAAGCCGTGGCTGATCTCCCGCTACGACGGGGCGACCCCGGACGACGACAAGCCGGCCATCCGAAACGAGGCGCAGGTGCTGTTGACCAACCCGGACATGCTCCACTACGGCCTGCTGGCGTGGCACGAGCGGCACTGGCAGCGCTTCTTTACCAACCTGAGGTACGTAGTGGCGGACGAGTGCCACGAGTACCGCGGCATCTTCGGCACCAACGTCAGCTACCTGTTCCGCCGGCTCCGCGCGCTCTGCGCGCGCTACGGCTCGTCGCCGACGTTCATCGCCACGTCGGCGACCGTGCAGTCGCCCTCCGAGCACATGGAGCGGCTGACCGGGCTGCCGTTCGACTGCGTCGGACCCTCAGAGGACGGGAGCCAGCAGGGCGAGCGGAAGTTCTGGATGGTCCGCTCGGAGGAACACCCCTACGACGCGGGCCGGAAACTCACGCTCGCCCTGGCGGAATCGGGCTTGACAGTCCTGACCTTCTGTATGAGCCGGACCGCGGCGGAACGAATGATGGCTCGGTCGGGCAAGGACAACAAGGACCCCGAACCGCCGTTTGTCCGAGTCTACCGCGCCGGGCTGACCCGCTCCGAGCGCGAGGAGATCGAACAGGGGCTGAAGAACCGCACCGTTCGAGCTGTCTTCTCGACCAGTGCCCTGGAGCTTGGGATCGACATCGGCGCGATCGATGTGGTCGTTTGTGTCGGTCTGCCGAACACGATGATGAGCCTCTGGCAGCGCGCGGGGCGGGCGGGCCGAGCGGGCAAACAGGGCGCGGTCGTTCTCATCCCGGGGCAAACGCCGATCGACACGTACTACGCCGACCACCCCGAGGACCTGTTCGCCCGGGACCACGAGCCGCTCGTGCTCAACCTGGCCAACCGCTCGGTCACGCACATGCACTACGCCTGTGCGATGAAAGAGGCCGGCGACGAGAGCCGGCTCGACACCGCGACCCTGGGGCCGGAGATCGCCGCGGTGAAGAAGCAGCGGGACGCCGGCGACCTCCAGGAGGACATCTTCTACGTTAGCGACCCCCACCAGCGCGTTCGCGTCCGCGGGGCCGGGGACGAGGCCTACCGGCTCATGCTGGACAAGGAAGAAATCGGGGAGATCGACCCGTTCCACCTGCTCCACGAGGCCCCGCGGAACGGCATCTACTACCACGGCGGCCGGCGATACCGGGTCCAGGACGTTCAGCAGAAGGAGCGGATCGTCCGCCTCAAGCCGGAGTTCAGCCCGCACGTCACGACCTCTAACATCGGCACCCGCATCCGGGTCCGCCGGGCGTCCGCCGTCCGCAAGCACGGCCAGGTGATCGTCGCGCGGGCGGTCCTGGACGTCAATGACTACCTGCGGAACGTGACCGAGAAGCACCTCAACGGCACGAAGGTCCGCGAGTACCCCGGCGCCGGGATGCCGAACAACTGGCTTCCGACGGAAGGGACCATGCTCCGGCTGGAGCGGCCCTTCTGGGACGAGGTGACGGCGCGCCTGGGCGACGGTGCGGCTAAGGCCGCGCTGGACACCACCGCGCGCCTCTTCGGAAGTCTGTTCCCGACGGTGACCGGCCCGTGCGACGCCTCGGATTATTCGGCCACCGCCGACTGCCCGAAGGACGCGCCCCCGGCGGTGTACCTCTACGACATGGTTCCGTACGGCGTGGGGCTGGCCGTCGAGGCGTGCGACCGCATGAGCGACCTCGTGGACCGTTCCGCCGAACTGGTGCGCGGTTGCGAGTGCGGGTCCGACGAGGGCTGCTTCCGGTGCGTGCGCAACCCCCAAGCGGAGATCGCGGCGAGCAAGTTGGCAACGCAAGCCCTGTTGGAGATGCTCCGGCGCGAGTTGGCGACCCCGCCCGTCGAGTCCGAGCCCGCCACCGAAGAGTCACGCGCCGCGACGGGCAAGAGTTGTCCGAAGTGCAACTACCCGACCACCCACCAAGCCAAGTTCTGCAGCAACTGCGGGCACAAGCTGGAAACCACCTGATGACCACCGTCACGCCCATGCCCAGCCTTACCGCTGTGTACCCGACCGCGCACGTTCGGGGCCGCCTGAGCACCCGTCTGGAGGAACAGACGCTGGGGTGGGCGACCCTCGACGCCGCAACGGTATTGGAGATGGGGCGCGAACAGGTCGGCTGGTTCGTGGGCGGCCACCCGGGTGTCGTGCGGGCCGCCGAACAACTGGGCCGCCTCGACTCGAACCCCGCCGGCGGGGTTTGGATCGTTGCGCCGCACAGCCGCGACCTCGCGCGGGATTTGTTTACGAAGTGGCCGCACCAGGCCTACGTGACCCAGCGCCCGCAGGGCGCGAGTTCGGTCTGGTGCTCCCGAAAAGTGTGGGTCGCCATCCCCGAGGAACTGGACCAGCTGCTCCCCCGAGCTCCTCAGGCGGAAGCCGGCGTGGCCGGTGTCATCGTCCTAGACCCCCCGTGCATCATTCACAAGTCGCGGGTAGGGACCGACAGCTGGGGGCACGTTCACCGGAACGACCGCCCGCAGCACGTGGTCGACTTCCGAGCCTCGCTCTTGTCCGACGACTGGCAACCGCCGCTGCTACTCGTCACCGAGCGGCCGGCGAGGGCGGTGGAGACGCAGGCCGTCGCGCGGACGTACTGTCTGAACGCGTTCCGGTTTGTCGCGGGCGACTCGTTCGCGTGCTGGGAGATCCCAGTAGTTTGCGAGTGACCACCTCACCGAGTTTGTACCCGTGGCACCAGTCTCAGTGACTGTCCCATATGTGAGATTTATGCCACCGTGTGGTATTGAAACTCGGCGTCGCCCCCTTTCGGCTCAAGCCGGTTGAGCATCAGGTGGATCATGGCCAACTTGACGAACGCCTCCGACGACCGCACCGTCTTCTCCCGGTCCTTGGACAACCGCCGGCACGTCCCCAGCCAGGCGAACGTCCGCTCCACCGTCCACCGCCGCGGTAACTTCACCCACCCCTTGGCCCCGTCCGGGCGGCGGACGATGACCAGCTCCCACCGGGCGTTCGTCTCGACCCACTCGTACAGGGCGTAGTTGTGGTACTTGCGGTCGGCGAACACCCGGCGCACCTTCCCCATCGGTTGCTCGTCCAGCCGGCCGAACAGTTCGGCCGCCGCCTTGGCATCATCGACGCTCGCGGCCGTCACCAGCACGGCCAGCAGCAACCCCATGGAATCCACGAGGATGTGCCGCTTCCGCCCGTCCACGTTCTTGGCGTTGTCCCGGCCCCGCTCCTCGCCGCCGGAGGTCGTGTCCACCGACTGGCTATCCACGCTCGCGGTCGTCCGGGGCGAGTACGGCCTCTCGGCGGTGCGGACCTTTTTGCGGAGAAGGTCATGGATCGTGTCGCGGGTGCCGTTGTGTCGCCACTCGTCGAAGTACCGCCCGACCGTGGACTTGGGCGGGAAGTCCTTGGGCCGGTACCGCCACTGGCAACCGGTCCGCAGCACGTAGAAGACCGCGTCGGTGACGTCCCGCAGGGCGGTGGTGCGGGGACGGCCGCCGGGGTACACGGGGATGTGTGGCTCGATGAGCCCCACTGCTCGTCGGTCACGTCGCTCGGGTAGGATTGGGTTCGCATGGACCATTCTACCCACCCAACCGCCACATATGGGACAGTCTCTCAGCGGGAGGGTAAGGGCGAACCACACACCGAGGGCGAGCCCATGTTCGAGCAACCCAACTACTTCGTACTGACCACCGCGATGAGTTGGTGGCCCTTTCCCCCCCCCCGGACCAACTGTACTTTCCGCGAATTTGTAGGCCGGGCGGTGATGGTGGTACGTTCGGAGTAGACGAATGCCGGCCCGTCCGGGAGGATGGCGTTACCACACGACCTCCCAACCCGAACGGACGCGGCGATGCCATCTTCGCACACTCCGGCCCCGCGGTGCCAGTGGTTTTCGATTCTGGCCGGTGCCTTGGATCGGCGCTCGGGCCGGCGGTTGGCGCTGTTGTTCCTGGGGGTGCTGTTGGCCCGCGGGCGACAGGCCCGGAGTTGCTGGATCCGAGCCGCCGGGTTGTCGTCCCAGTACCGCCGCTGCTACCCCACCGCGGCCGCCGTCGGGCGCCGGGCCGAGGCCATCGCCACCCGGTTGTTGGTCGAGGTGCTCCGGCCGTTGGTGACCGGGCCGCGGGTCGTGCTCGCGTTGGATGACACCCCGACGGCGCGGTACGGTTCCCAGGTGCAAGGGGCCGGGGTGCACCACAACCCGACCCCCGGGCCGGCCGGGAGCGGGTTCGTGTACGGGCACGTGTGGGTGGTCCTCGGGTTGCTGGTGGCGCACCCGCTGGGCGGGGTCGTGGCGTTACCCCTGTTGGCCCGGCGGTACATCCGGAAGGCGAACCTGGGGGCGGTTCGGGCGGCGGACCGGCCCCCGTTCGCAACCAAGCTGACCATGGCCGTGGGCTTGGTGCGGTGGGCGCACGGGTGGCTGGCGTTGTGGGGGAAGGCGGTGTGGGTGGTGGCCGACGGGGCGTACGCCCAGGGGCCGGTGCTCAAGCCGCTGCGGAAGCTCGGGGTGACGGTGGTGAGCCGACTGCGCCGGGATGCGGCCCTGTGCTCGGTGCCACCGGCGCGAGTACCCGGGCGGCCCGGGCGGCCGCGGGTGTACGGGACCGAGCGGGTGTCGCTGGCCAAGCGGGCCGCCCACCCCGGCGGGTGGAGCACCGGCATGTTCACCGTGTACGGGAAGTCGGTCGAGAAGCGGTACAAGACGTTCGTGGCCACGTGGCGCCCGGCCGGTGGGGCGATCCGGGTGGTGTTGGTGGACGAGCCCCACGGATGGGTCGCGTTCTTCGGCACCGACACCACCGCGACCGTGGCCGACATCCTGGAGCGGGTGGCCGACCGGTTCACCCTGGAGACCTGTTTTCGGGATCTCAAACAAGTCGCCGGGGCGGGTCAGCAGCAGGTGCGCGGGGTGCCGTCGAACGTGGGGTGCTTCCACCTGTGCGCGTGGGCCCACACCCTGACCGAGGTGTGGGCCTGGAACCAGAACGCCGAGGCCCTGGTGGGGCACCGATCCGCATCCCCGTGGGACGACCCGAACCGGCGCCCGAGCCACGCGGACAAGCGCCGGGCCTGGCAACACAAGCTGTTGGCCCAGGAGATTCAGGCCGTTGTGGGCGAGCACCACGACCACGCGAAAATCCGCGACCTCGCCCACCGGTGCTTGGATCTGGCCGCGTGAGCGCGGCCGATTCGCGGAAACTACAGCTCCAATGCACCCTCCCAGAACCGCCGGTCGGGTCGTGGGGCGTACCGGCACTTATCGGACCGTGCAATGAGCCAAGTCGACCGGCTGCCAGTGACGTAGCCCGGACGTCCTTGCCCGGGCTGCATCGTCTCCTGTTGCTCGTTACCAGGGGGGGCTGGCCCTCATTCAGTTCGTCGGGGTGGCTTGGTTCTTCACATCCGATTCATTGTCCTTCGCCAAAGCGGCGGACACGTTTTCGAACCAGATCAGCTTGCTGCCGCGCGAACCGGGACGATGGAGCGGCCAACCGCCCTGACTTTTCTTTCGAGAGACACTGCCGATAAAGAGACTTTTTCGTATGCCTGTAAAAAATCATTTTTATGGTCTGTCTGATCCAATATGATGATGCCGATGTAGTCGTCTTCTCTCGCTTAAGGTGCGAAATCAGCATGGCTGAATCCAATAACGGCGACACTGCTCGCGAGTTTAAAATTGGGGCCGCAAGGATCCGCGGCCTGGGCAGTTTCCACAAGACCCTCCCGCACAATCAGTGGGGGGAAGTGGACGAAGACGAGTTCAAGAAGCTGGTGGCGGCCACCCAAGGCGACGGGTCCGGGTTCGCGGCAGTGCTCGGCGGGGCGACCGGGGCGGCCGCCTTCACCAACCCTCAAGCGGGGCTGGCATTCGATCGGTTGACGCAGCACCCAAGCGCGTACTCCATGCCGCCCGCGCCGAAGGTGCTGTCCGTCACCGCCGCCGCGGAGATGACCGAGCTGTACTGGATGGCGCTCCTCCGCGATGTGCCGTTCGACCAGTTCGACACGGACCAGAGGGCGGCGGCCGCGGCTACGGAAATTGAGTCCCGGTTCGCGGAAGCGGTGGGCGACACCGGCGACGCAGGCCACCTCATCACCGGCGTCGATGTGCCGGGTCCGGCCGGTGCTCTAAGCGACATTACCCCGCAGAATCTGTTCCGGCTCGGATTGCCCGGCGAAGAACTGGGGCCGCTGGTGAGCCAGTTCTTCATCCGCGACGTCCACTACGGCACCCAGCGGATCGACCAGAAGCAGCTGCCGTACAAGAAGGGGCGGGACTACCTGACCGAGTTCCCTGACTGGCTGCGCGCCCAGTCGAGCGGGCGGGACGGCAAGGGGCAGGCTTACCCGCAGTCGAACGAGGACAGCGCGAACAACTTCGAGACCAACCGGCGGTACGTCTCCACCCCTCGTGACCTGGCCCGGTTCGTAAACAAGGACGCCCTTCACCAGGCTTACTTCAACGCCGCCCTGCTCCTGCTCTCGGGGGGCGCCCGGTGGACGCCGGGGAACCCGTACGGCGACGGGCAACGGCTGGAGCCGCGGGAGGCCGGGTTCGGGGTGCTCGGCGGGCCGCACATCCTGGCGCTGGTGTCCGAGGTGGCCACGCGGGCGCTGAAGGTGGTGTGGAACCAGAAGTGGCAGGTTCACCTGCGGTTGCGACCCGAGGCCTACGGCGGCCTCGTTCACGTCCAGAAAATCGGCATCGGCGGGTCGAACGGCAAGCGGCCCTACGGCCTTCCGGGCTGGGTCGGCACCACGGACGCGGCGAAAGAGGTTCGTAAACAGCACAAGAGCCTCCTCCTGCCGATGGCGTTCACCGCCGGCAGCCCCACCCACCCGGCCTACGGGGCCGGGCACGCCACCGTCGCCGGTGCCTGCGTTACGGTGCTGAAGGCGTACTTCAAGACCTTTACTAACGAGGGCGGGGTCGACATCCCGGTGCCGTTCAAAACGCTCAAGGAGCGCGAACAACCCTACGGCGCCGGGGACACGATCAAGTGCTATGCCACCGGGATCATGACCAGTCCGGAGGGGGACGAGGGCACCCGCAACCCACTGCCCGACTCGATCGCCGACACGCTCACCATTGAGGGCGAGCTGAACAAACTGGCGACGAACGTGGCGATGGGGCGAAGCATGGGCGGCGTCCACTGGCGGACGGACAACACCCGCAGCCTGATGCTCGGCGAAGCGCTGGCCGCCCGCATCTTGGCCGACATCACCACCGACGCGAACGAAAAGCCTACGTTCACGTTCCGCTCCTTCGCCCGGAAGATGGACGGCGAGCCGAAGAAGGTGCGGATCGCCCACGGGCGTGTGTACGTGGACGACGTGCTGGTGGACACCAACAGCAGCGCGCTGTGACCGCAACTGGACCAAACCCGGACGACCAGAAACGGCTTTTACCCATGAGAAACAGACTCGCACGCCTCGTCCAGCCCGGTTCCGTTAAGTCGACACCTCGGTTCATTTGCGATGACCGTATCGGGCCGAAACGGGGCGGGGCCAGAGAGACCGCAGAAGATTTTCTGACCGCGTGGGCCGCGCGGCTGAAAATTGACACGCGACAGACCCCGCTGGGTTACGATCGCGTGCTATCGAGTCGGTTCGGCAAGCACGTCCTCTTCCAGCAGCGGTTCCGCGGTAAGCGGCTGAGCCACGCCTGGCTCCGGGTGGACCTCGACCCGGACGGCCACGTCGTCGCCGTATCCAACCGCTGCCTCACGGCCGCGCGCGCCAAACGAGCGGGTCAAACCTGTCCGCACCGGGCTGTGCTCTCTGCAGACCAAGCGGTCGATCATGCGGTTCGGTCGGTCGGATCTGCTGAGGGCGTGGCAGCCACACGAGACCCAAAATTAACGTACCTCCGGGCCGGCCCGGGCGTGCACCGAACTTGGAGTGTGGACCTGGCGGGCGCGGACCCAGCGGACCGGTGGCGGGTGTACGTCGATGTCGTCACGGGCCGCGTGATTCACTCCGAGGAGCAAGTCCTGCGGGCCACCGGCAGCGGCCTGATCTTCTCCCCCAACCCGATGGTCGCCCTCGGCGCCCCCGGTCTGTCGCCCGCCGATCCGATCCCGTCGGAAGCGTACCGCGAGGTCGCCCTGCTCGACCTCGACGACAGCGGCTTCCTGACCGGCCCGTGGGTGACCACGGAGGCCACGAGCGCGGCGGCCCGGATCCGCCGTCCGTCCGGCGACTTCCGGGTCACTCGCGAGAATACGGGTTTCCGTGAAGTTATGGCGTATTACCACATCGACACTGCCCAGCGGTACTTGCAGAGCATAGGCATGGCACACGCGGCGGTTCGGGTATCCGTTGACGCGAGCGGAAGCGGGAGCGGTGCCTTTTTCGACCCGAACACGCTGGTGGTGACCCTTTCAACTGGCGGCACCCCGGACGCCGAAGACGCCGAGGTCATCCTTCACGAATACGGTCACGCCGTCCAGAACGCGATCGTCTTCGGTTTCGGCCAAGCCGCCGCATCCCGACCGCTGGCCGAGGGGACTGCAGATTACTTCGCCGCGACGTTCTTCGACGGTGTCAAAGGGGGCGCGTTTCGCCGCGGACTGGGGAGCTGGGAAGCGGCCGGGGACGGGCAGACGGGAAGCCCACCGTTCTCCCGCGTACTCGACTTCCATGGGCCCCTCGGCGGTCAGCCGCTGCGGCTGACCGAGTTCTGGTCCGGGTGCCTCTGGTCGCTCCGCGAGTTATTCGGGCGGACGAGGGCCGACACCTTGGCCGTCGGGTTCCTCTCCTTCGTTCCCCACGACGGCGGCCTCGCCGACGGTGCCATCTCGCTCGTCGCGGTCAACCGCCTTCTCATCGCCGCCGGCACCGCCGACCGGGACAGCGAGGCCGCTATCGTCGAGATGTTCTGGGAGCGTGGCGTGGACGCCCGGCAGGGGAGCATCAGGTCGGACGTTGATTTCCCGCCGCTACCGGCCGTCATCTGAGTGGCGGCACCCACCGGTGCCGCACGCTCGGAGCGGTGGCCGTGGCTCACTTCTTGACGGCCGGTGGTAACGTCGGAATGGTCGCGATCTGCTCGAACCGCATGATCCCGTCCTTATCCATGACGAGGCCGTAGATCGCGCTTGGATCGCCGCAGCAGACCGGCGACGAACCGCCCGCCTCGACCGGGCACCCTTGGAAGGGCATGAAGCCCACATACCGCCACCCGTACAACTGCTTTTTCCCCTTCGGATCCCGTGCGATGACGGCCTCGTAGAACCCGAACGGGATGTTGGTCGCCAGGATTCGCCCCGGCGGCTCTGGGTCGCCTTCCTTGAACCCCAGCGGCTTGAGCAGGCCGCCGACGCTGCTCACGAGGTCGGCGGTGCTTTTGAGAATCTCGTCCGTCTGCTGGTCGGTCTTGATGCCGACCGAAGTCAGATTCCACCCGTTTTCGAGCGTCACGTTAAGCTCGCCGATCCCGAGCCCCGGTCGCAACTGGATCGAATACTCCTCGGCAAAGTCGGGCATGTACGCCATCGAGATGGAGATCTTCGTCGGAGTGGGCGCCGTCGGCTGATTTTTGTCGCGCTTTTCGGGCAACCCCTGCAACTTGGGCTGTGGGTCCGTCTGGCCGGCAGCCTGCTTGATTGCCCCGACAGAAGGATCGGCCTGAACCGACTTGATCTCAATGGGAGCACCCTGACTCACGGTGAACGCTGGCTCTTTGCCACCGCCACCACCCTCGCCCGGCACAATAAACAGATACGGCTTCGGCCGGTAGTACCGAATCCCCTTGTCATGGACGCCGGGATCCTTGTGGACCACAACGCGGGTACAGGCACACAAGCAGAGGCAGCTCACGATCATTACGATAATGCGGGCGGTCATCATCACTGACTCTTGGTTAGTGAAATAGTCGGATCGCACCGCTAATCAGTCGGCTGGCAGAAGGTCGTAGCTTTAGTGACTATTTCGATTCTACGCAAAGTGACAAATCGATCGAACTGGAGGCCAGTGATGAGCGTCTCTCACACCGTCCGGTTTCAGGCAGCGAGTGAGGCCCAGTAGTCATCCCACTGGGTTCTCTCGCTTCGAAACAAGGCGCTGAGGTGGCGCATGGCATCTGCACCGGCTCCGCCCCACCGCATCCCGCTGCCGTTCATTCGTTGACCAACGACCTGCTCGCAAGCCGCCTCGACCGGCCCCGAACCGATCAGTCAACCCTTCGCACGGTAACTTGGGTAGTCCATTCGGTGACCGTCCGCGCTCACCAGGGCGCCGGCGACCCTCTCTCGGGAGCACCGCTGAGACGCCCCGGGTTGAACCGCCATGAGCAGGTTGCGCATGCAACCCCGAGACGGGATCTCGTTGGGCAACGCCAAGAACCCGCGGGCCTACTCGGCCCGGGCGACGGCCCGCCGGCGGATCGCGGTCGGGCCGAGTAGGCCCGCACATCGCAGGAATCACGATGTCCAGGAACTGGTGCCGACGATTCCGCGTATCCCGCGGGTCCGTCGGCGATTCGAAATACGATCAGATCGAATCGACCGTGGTCCGCTTGGTCGCCATGCGTCACCGGGCATGGGACGGTTCCGCACGGTCCGAAACACATTCCGGGGCGCGCGGAGAACGCTGCCGAAGGTGTTGGACGGCGATCGATGGCACGCAAAATTAACGTAACTTTCCAGGTTTAAATTGTCGCATTTGTTTTTGTGGATATTATAATTTAATTTGATTGATGTCTTCGGATGTTGTCAAAGGCGTATGTGCGTCGCATATGGTCTTACGTAATGACGTGTGTTGCTTGGCCGCTGCGCCTCTCCGATAACCTGCCGCCGCCGCCGGTGACCGATATTACGGCGGCGCGTAAGATACGCATTCAGGCTCTCGGCCCGACAGCCGTTGCCCGTGATTCCCAGCGGTTCTGCCTTGCGTATCTTGCGCGCCGCCGTAATATCCGCGTTTTTGAGGCCACGATTACCGAACTCAAGGCGGAGGTTGCTGAACTCAAATTCCAGTTCAACCAGAACTCCGCGAACTCGTCCAAGTCCCCGTCGTCGGACCCGCCGCACGTGAAATCGGCCCCACCCGAGCGGCCCTCGGGCAAACGCTCGGGCGGGCAACCAGGGCACCCTAAAGCCGAGCGCACGCTCTTGCACTCCCCCCGATGAGATCCGGACCCTCAAACCGGACACGTGCCGGGACTGCAAGCACCCGCTGGCCGGGGAGAACCCGCACCCGGCCGTTCATCAGGTCCATGAGATCCCGGTCGTCCGCCCCCATGTCACCGAGTACACCGACCCCGTCCGGGAGCCTCGCCCGATCCAGCAACTTGATGTCGGCCCACCGCCCGGGCACCGACTCGGACACGTGGACGATGCGCCCCGGCGCCTCGTCCACGGTCACCGGACTCTTGAGCGTGTGGGCCTTCTTCTTGCCCGAGTGATAGGCCCGCTGGGTCCGCTGCTCGAACGAGTCCGCGATCACCGCCAGCCCGGGAGTGTCGCTCAGCACCGCCGGCAACCGCTTGCGGCGTTGGCCCCCCGGGTCCGGCATCCGCATGGTGTCCCGGCCCGCCTGGGCCAGGGCCGGTACGCACCGGGTCCGGACCCGGCTGGCGGTCGAGTCCGACACCCCGAACAGGAACCCGAGCACCTCGTTGGTCGGGTACTGGCGCAGCCAAATGACCGCCAGCAGCAGTTGGTCCGCGGTGCTCAGGTCGAAGTGGTCGCCCCCGCCCACCGCCCGCTGCCGGTCCGGGCGGTCCAACTTCCGGCGGTGCGCCGCCTCGATCACCGGGGCCACGTCCCGCACCAGCGCGTCGAACGCCGCGACCGTCAGCCCGGTCAGGTGCTCGAACACCACCCGGTGCTTCCGCAGGTTGTCCAGGCGCGCGATCATGGGGCTCTCACTACGGCCAGGAGGCACCATTAGAGTACAAAAATGCCGCTATCCTGAATGAGGTCTATTCCGTCTGTCCCGCGGTCCCGTTGTTTAACGCCTTCGCTGGCCACCAACACCGTGGAGGGTAGACCGTTGGAAAATCCAAGCTTTCTTCCTGGGCTACTCGCCGGGTTGAGCACGTCACACGGTCAATGGGAGCACGCATGTTCGTCCCTCAACACGCCGTCAAGCTCGACCTTGCCGACAGCCGGCGACGGTACGAGTTTGAGGCCGAAGCGGTCCAAAAAAGGCTGGAGATCCTCCGCGACCCGAGCCGGGTCGATCTCCTGACCTCTCTCGCCCACTCGGCCGAGGTGACGTACCACCACGGTCTGCTGATTAGTGCCGCCCCGCGTGTGTGCGCCTGGGCGCTGGCCGTGGCTGCGCGAGCCAACACCGCCGCGTTCGTTTTCTCTGATCTCAAGGCATCGCCGCGGCCCTGGCGACTAGACAACGGGCCACCATACAGCTTCTATGAACGAGTCGACGAAAGTTCCGTTCACTCTGGCCGGTGGGTGGACGCCATTAGCCAAGCCGTCGTCGCGCGGCAAGTGGACTGTTTGATCGAACTGCGGCCAATCGCTTACGACGCCCTCCGCCGTTCGTCCTCCCGCAGTTCGGACCCGGAGCGCGACCGGCACCGCGTCGAGCAGCACCGCGCTCTTGCCGAGGCCGCCCTTGACCCCGACCGACCGCTTGCCCCCGATTACCTGATTCACGCCGCTGCGGCGCGGCCGGCGAAGGTCCGCCCCATCAACCGGCGGATTGGGGAGGCGAACGACCGGATGGTAAATGCCCTCGACGTTCAGGATGCCGCCAAATTCAACGCGGCCTTGGCCGAATCGCTCGAGTTACGGCGGACGGCATTCGCGGACCTGCCCGAGGAGACGAAGGGGAACCACACGGCGCTGTGGCCGCTCGGGCTGATCGCTCTCGTTGTGCTGGCCCATGATCGAGGGATCCCAATCGAGGTCGAGTCCGACTATCTGCCTCGCCCGTGGGTGACCGGTGAGCTGTTCCAGGAGTCCGCCGCATCGTAACCACATCCCGTCCGGCTGGATGATAACGAAGCTGTCGCCTACGGAACCTCAGGTTGCGAGCGTAATCGGAGGTTCCGTAGACGTTGACACCAGGGAGCCGCTGAACGCGGTTCAGGTTGCCGCTTTAACCAGCGCCAAGATGCCGGCCTTAATTGCCTCGGGCAGCTTCGGCCAATTGGCGATGAGTGTGGCAAGTTCGGGGTCCATCGCCTCGTGCGCCGCTTTCTGCGCCGCCTCGCTTGTGAACTGCTGGTTTTCCGGCAGTTTCTGCGAAGGTTCGATTCCCATCCGCTCCCGCTGAAATCATGTCGCGTCCCCTGGTTCGCCTTCGAGCGCGGGGAAGGGCGGGGGGCCGGCTCCGTTCGGCACACCCCGCACATTCCGATCGCATTCCCCTCAAAACGCACTTCCGGCAGTTTTCCCGGCCCGCGTGGGGCCGTCGGTCCCGGTTCGCGTCCCACAGCAGCAACCCACGCCCTGACACATCCCCGCCACAACTAGCGACCCGTTCACACGTTGCGGCGCATTCGCTCATCGAAGCCGACAACCCGTCTGCGTTCACCGGGAGCGTTCTCCGGGTTTTGCGGGCACAATTCGGTGGTAGCGGCGACCAGCGAGCGGGTAGCGAATCGGCAGTCCGAAGCCCCGCGGATGTCCAGTCGTGGCCCCATCGCACTTTTCTCGTGGGTTGTAACCCCCGTTACAGCTCGCACACACGCACGATGCGCCCGAATGGGGCGGGGCTGCACGGTGCCCGCGCGGACCGTCCCCCTACTTAACTGATGGCACCGCACGCGATCCGGCGGCGGAAGAGTGTCGGTAGTGAGGAAGGGGGGCGTGCCTTGACTGGAGCGCGGGCCTCTGGCCCGCTTGAGGTATGCGGCTCGGTTCGGCTCCGCGGGAAGTCGAAGCGCACGCCCGGCGCCTACGTTAAGCGGGCCAGAGGCCCGCGCTCCAGTCAAGGCCACGACTCCGGCGCCGGAGCGCGGGCCTCTGGCCCGCTTGAGGTATGCGGCTCGGTTCGGCTCCGCGGGCCGCTCGGGCAGATGGCCGCGAACTTCGAGACGTTACAGCAGATCGGCGTGCAACTGCTCGCCAGGGTGATTCGCTGGCCCCTGCCTTCAAGCGAGTTGCGGAAATCGCACAGGGGTTCTTCGAGCGGTTCCAACCGACCGCAGCCGTGTTGCGTGACCGGATCGGCGGGAACCTGTTCTCGGTTGTCGAGATGAGCGGATCATTTGCGAACCTGCTCCGCACCGGGTTCGAGACGGTTTTGCCGCTGCTGAGCAAGGTCGGGGAGGGCTTCGGAGTTTCGCGGCTCGTCAAGACAGCGGCCGTATTACCGGGTGCGTGTCGGAGATGCCCTGCGCCATCTTCGCGATCAGTTTCTCGACGATGCCCCGGCTCCCGGGGGGCGGGACCGCTACGCGATCAGGCCGCTGACCAGAGCGAGTTTTCGTTCCAACAGTTCAGGTGACGGAATCCAGCGCTGCGGGAGTTGCAATTTCTGCCCCTCGAATCGGATGAGCCAGTCGGCTACGGCCGTTGACGACCGAACTCGTTCGGGGACGACGGCCCGAATGACGTAGTCGCCGCTGACGCGGAGCAGACCGCGTTCGTAAGCGCGGTCATGTGTCCCGCAGAGGCACAAGCCGTTGCGCGGATTCATGCGGAGACGGGCGTCCGTTGCCCAAGGAACAATGTGTGCGGCGACCAGCAGCTCGGAAACCGGCAGACCGCAGACCGCGCACGCTTCGCCGTAGCCGGTGAGAATGAGTTCTCGGAAGAAGTGTTGGTTCACACGCACACGAACGACTCGTTCTTTCTCTTTCCCTTCGAGTTGTGCGAGTTCCGGCTCGATCGCCGGCAGCACGGGGCGCGACTCAAGCTCAGCGAGGGCTTTCGCGGCTTCGAAGCTGACCGTGTCAGGGTCGGTCAGAAACTCGTTCCAAACGGTTCGATCGAGGGTGGCGACCTTTGACAGACCTTTCACACCCCTCTGCTGATGTGTTTCGTCCAGAGAGGCGAGGTTGCAGCACTTCATCGCGACCGAGGCGGATGTCCGGCCGAGTTTCACTGCCACTGCTGCGATTTCCGGGTTCCGCGCGTGGAGCCGGCCGAACGGGAGTCGGCAGTAAAGAGCAAATGCGACAAGGGTTTCGGAGCGCGACCAATTGCGACCGGCCACATGTAGGCCCTTGGTTGTGGTGCGAAGCCCGATCACCGAACTGGCGGCTGATTTACTCAGGCAAGATACTCCGAACTGCGCTCGGCGCGGAGGCGCATGGTGGTGTGAGGAAATGGGTGCTCAGCGAATGACGTGTTCGCGGACGCCCAAAGTCGCGGCGAAGCCCGGCCCGCGCCACACCAGGCGAGCGTATGGCGGGAGCGCCTTGACCGCCGGGTAGGGCACCAGTTCATCAAGACAGCATCATGCAGTACGTTTCCGACAGCGGCCGGGCCGACTGTCGGACGCGCCGCGCGCGCGGCGTCATGCTGGCCCGGCTCTCGGGGCGGCTGGCGGCGCGGTCCCACTCGCGGGTGCGGGGGCCGGCGGTGTGGCGGTGGCGACGAACGGCGGCGGAACTCTGGCCGGTCCCAGGTTACCAGGGGTATCATTGCCTCACCCGAACCACGGTGACCGATGGACGTAAGCGTTTCGTGCCCCGCGTGCCGGTTCTCGGTGTCGGTTCCGGAAGATGACGTTCTAACGGCCAAAATCTTCTGCCGCCGCTGCCGCCACGTGTTCGGCCCGCTCGGGCCGGACGTGCCGCCGCCGCCCCCAAAGGCACCACCGCCGCGGCCCCGCGCACACCCGAAGATCCCGGCTGACGGCGCCCCGACCAAGGCCGCCCCGCCCCCGCGCCGACCGAGCCGGCCCGCCCCTCCGGCGGATGAGCCCGCGGCCGAGAGCCCCGTGCCCGTGCGCCCGCGCCGCCGGCGCCGGGAGCGGCCCGCGCGCCCGGCCGGTGCCGGCCAGATTCCGGTCGCGGTCCCCGTCCGCCCGCGCCGCAGCGGGCTCCGGTGGTGGGCCGCCGGGGGCGCCGCGGTCGCACTGGTCGGGCTCCTGGCCGCCGGCGGGGCGGGGTGGTGGCTGCTCAAGCGCGTGAACGGCGCGGGCGGGTGGACGCGGTACAACCCGCCCGACGCCCCGGAGGTCGGGCTGGAGTTCCCGGCCCCGCCGGCGGACTCCGCCGAGCAGATCGCGACCATCGACCCGCACACCGGGAAGGCCGTCCGGCACGACCCGTTGTGGGTGTTCAAGTGCGAGCTGCTGAACGGCGAGACGTACGCGATGCGGGCGGAAGAGCTGCCCTGGGAGGAGGTGCGGGCGATCCCGGCGGAGCAACTCCGCCAAGGGCACCTGACGCACGTGCCGAGGCTCTTACGCGGCGCGGACCAGCGCCAGTTTCAGTACCGATCCGTGCCGACCGCCGGGTACCCGTCGAACGAGTGCTTCGTGCCCGACATCCCCGGGCGGGGGTACGTGTTTCGTATGCTCCTGGTCGACGGCCGGCTGTACACGTTGTTCGTAAGCGGTCCGGGCGTCACCCCGGAGTCGCCCCGGGTGGTGCGCTTCTTCGACTCGTTCCGCCACGCCCGCGTGACGCCCGAGGAGGCGGCCGAGCCCCCGCCCGACGTGCCGGACCCGGACGCGCTGCGGCTGCTCGCCCGGGTGCCCGCGCACAACGCCGCCGTCTTCGCCCCGCGGCAGAACGCGGTGCTCCTGTCGACCGGCCCGAACACTCCGGACCAGCCCCGGGTCCACCCGGCGACCCGCGCACCGGTCAAGTGGCTCAGCCTCGCTCCCGAGGGGCTCAGGATGACCGCTCCCGCGCACCTCGCGCGGTACCACTACCCGTCCTTCCGCCTGGAAGCGGCGGCCCCGGTTGCGGCTTCGGTCACCGCCGTCGCCGTTGACGAGACCGGGGAGTGGGTGCGGGGGTGGGGCGACGGGCCGTCAGAGAACGCCCGGCGGGCGGTCGGAGACGTGACGCACCCGGCCCCGGCGCCGCGGTCCGGCTGGGCGGCGCCGTCGGCGTGGGGGCGGCCGCAGGAGCCGACCCGGTACGACCCGGCCGGGGTGACGTTCGCCTCCGCCGGGCGGAGCCTGTCCGCGGACCGGGCGCGGCTGTACTCGATGTCCGGCACCGACCGCACGCTCGATTACGCCAGCGGCCGCGAGTACGACGGCGGGCTGCTCCGGGCGTTCGACTACCCGGCCCTGACGCCGCGCGGCGAACTGACCGTGCGCGGCGCGCGGGGCGGCGCCGCGGTGGCCCCGGACGCCGCCCGCGTGTACGTGGCGACCGGGCCGGCGGAGCACCGGCCGGCCCCCCGCGCCGTTGTGGAGGTCGACGCGGACACCCTCCGGGTGCTGCGCGAGGTGCCCATCCGCTCGAACGTCGCCCACGTCGCCGCGATCGGCGGCGGCCGGGTGATCGGGTTCGGGTGGGGGTCGGGGCGGGGGAACACGCAGCGGCGGTACGCCCTGGCCGCTCTGATCGACCTGAACGCCGACCCGCCGCGCGAGCTGCTGATCGACCTGCGGGGGCACCCCAACCGGCACCTGCTGCACGGCGACCGGCTGTACACGCTCGGCAACTGGGAACTGCACTCGTTCGACGTGTCCGGGGCGGCGTCGGCCCGCATCCGGTTGCTCGGGGCGACCTACTCGGGCGCCACCGAGATGGTCCTCAGCCCGGACGGGAAGTACCTGATCCTGAACGACGGGTGCGTGTACTGGGTGGGCGGGGCCGGCCCGCTGCCGCCGGTCGATCCGGGCGCGCGGTGGTGACCGCGACAGGCTCTCGCGGTTGCGGAGCTTCCGCCCGCGCCCGTTGCCGCCGCGCCCATCACCAACCCGAGCACGGTCGCCGCGGCGATGACCTCGGCGGACCGGCGGAACACCACCAGGCGCCGACTCCGCCGAACTGATCGGACGCCGCGCCCGGGCCGCGCCTGCATTCGGCCGCGGCCACCCGATTCTGATACACGTACCCGGTGATACTGCCGCTTTCTTGACGAGCCGCGACCGCCAGGGAGCGGGACACGTGATCCCGCTCCCTGGCGGTCGCGGCTCGTCAAGAAAGCGGCACCGCAGGCGGTGCCATGTATGAGACGTTTAACGACACTCCGGCGCCCCAAATCGTGAAGGTACCCATGTCGCGCCTCAAAGTGATGGTCGCCGTCATTGGTTTGACATTATTGCAAATGAGCGGCATCGCAAAAGCGGGGCCGACCGAGCCGGTTGCCAAGCCGCTGACGGCCGCCCAGCAGGTGCAAGTCCGTCGCTCGGTCTACGACAACGGCCCGACGTACACGCGGCCCGATGAGGGGCCGTTTCAGGGCAAACGGACTCTGACACTCCCGCCGGACCTGGTCGCGTGTTACCGGGCCAACCCCGTTGAAACGCTACGATTGCTCACGGAAATCGTGCGGGGCGGCGCCCCGAAAGATGCGGTCCTGGCCGCGGCCTATGGTGACGCGCTCGCGGGAGACCCGGTGGTGGCGGCGCTGGTCACGAGCCTCCCGCACGAGTACATCGATCGGCCCGGCGCGGACGCTCAGCGGTCCGCGCGGCCGCGGCTCATCGAATCGGCAGAGAAACACGTGCGCGAAGCGGAAAATCGAGAAAAAGACAAGTCAAGCAAGAGGGACTGACAGGGCTACTCAGAGATTGAAGCCGGGGCGTTAAGTAGGTCCAGGGCGAGGTCGGGTCGGGCGACCATGGCCCGGGTTGCCGCGGCCACACTGGGGTGTTCGGCGTTCCGCAACAGGTACACGGCGACGTTCCGTAGGGACGCCAACGCGCGTGGGGCGTGACCGCGCCGCACCCGGCACCGGTCCTCGCCGAGCGTCACGTCGCGGGTGTAATGCAACCCGTTCTCGATACCCCAGTGGCGGCGTGAGTAACCTAACAGGGCGGCCGCGTCGGCCGCCAAGCGGCTGAGGCTGGTGATCCCGTACACGACCTCCACCGTGGCCTTCCCGTTCGCCTTCCGGCGGCGCTCCAGTCGGAACACCTGTCCCAGGCCCGGCCAGTGGCTCAAGTACCCGTTGAGCCACGTCGTGGTGGTGATCGTCCGCCGCTCGACACGCCCGTGTCCCTTGCGGTGGTCGGTTGCCGTGCTCGCGTCCTCAGCCCACTGTGCCGGAACCGAGGGGGGAAAAGCCGCCGGACTCGGCAGCGAAGGCGGTCTCAATGTCCCGCCGCAGCTCGGACTGGTTGCCCTTGGCGTAGAGGATGTAATCGCCGCCCTTCTGGACCACCTTCGCGCACACGTCGGCGTGGGTAAACATGGCGTCGGCCGTGACCACGGTCCCGCCCAGCGAGGGCAGCACGTCCAGCAACCGGAGGGCCGCCTTGTGCTCGTTGGTGGTGGCTTCGACGGTCATCTGGGCGAGCACCGCGGACGCCTGGGGGGCGTACGCGGCCAGCAGGTGGGTGCCCGGCACGTCCCCGTCCCGGGACCCGCACAACCGCTTGCCGTCCAACGCCAGGTGCTCCCACCCGTCCGGGTGCCGGTCCTCCAGCCATGCGCCGATGATCCGGTCCAGGTGGTCGGCGTCCAACTTCCGCAGCAACCCGGCAATGGTATTAGCGCACGGCATGTTGCCGTTCTTGAACCCCAGCGCGTGGCCCAGCCGCTTCTGGCGGAGACGGCCGAACTGGGCGATGGCCGCGGGCGTGGTGTGACCGGCCAGGATCGCCACCAGGCACAGGGTCAGCAGACCCACCAGCGGGTACTGGCGACCGTGCCGGCTCCGCGGGTCCGGTAACTCGGCCAACCGCTCAACCAGTGACCCGGGCATCGACGACTCCCGAATGAGGAGTCGCTCACATACCCAGATGCAGCACCTTGCCCAAGGTCAATCCGTGCGTAGCCCTGGAGGGACTGATTGCAAATTTGCACGATACTCCGTGAGCGGCTTTGTGCCGCCCTACGGCACGGTCTGCCGTTCCGTCACGACCGATCTCCATACCCGTCGTGTGTATCGTCTTCCGGCACTCGTTTTCACCCCGGCTCATCGAACCGGTCAAAACGGTTTTCACGACCGCTCATTGTCGGAATGGTCAGGTCTTTCGGGCCGGTAGCGGAACGGGAGGATGGTCCCGGCTTCGTTTCGGCCCGTTGGCACTGTGCTTATGGAAACAGATTTTGACAGGATCGACAGGATTTACGGATGAAGACCGATCGATTTGAAACCCTGTTGATCCTGTCAAAATCTTCATCGCCCAGCCATCGCGCGTTGGTGCGACCCGTCGTAGCCTCGGCGGCCGCAACGCCATGCCGAGCCGAGGGCATTCTGCCCACAGCGTGTCTGTTCCGGGCACCGCTCTCGGCACATCAGAAGTCGGTGGCGATCTCACCGGCGGGCGTGACGGCGGCCCAGAGCGCCACCCGTTCGGCGGGCGGTGCGATCGGAGGGGCGGGTTGCTCCCGGCGCGGGCACACGGAAACGCTCCCGGGTCGCCGTGCCATCAGCCGGGGGAAACGATCGGCTCAGTCGGCGCGGGGGCAAGCGTCCGGCGCAATGGTGGATGTGCCGCGGAGAGAAAGAAGGTGGGGAACTGGATGTGTCGATCGAACGGCCGACCGCGATTCCGGACGAGGCGCGGCCCCTGGGGGCGGCACGCCCGCCGCTCACGCGCCGCTGACCTGTTCCATGATCCAGCGGTTGGCGTCGGCGAGCATGTCGGGGTGAGCGCCGTGGGTGGTCGGGTAGGGGGTCACGCGGACGGTGGCGCCCGCCCGGGCCAGCGCCGCGGCGGCGCGCCGGGCCTCCGAGACGGGTACGACCGGGTTCGCGGCGCCGTGCCCGATCAGCACGCGCAAGTTGTTCGCAGGGATGCGTCCGCTCGGGAGAGCGCCGTTCAGCGCCACCACCCCCGCGACCCGGGGGCCGAGGTGCAGCCCGAGCCGGCACGCCGCCGCCGCGCCCTCGCCGACGCCCAACAGGAACACGCGGTCCGCGTTCACACTGTAGTGGGCCTTCGTGTGCGCCAGGGCCGCTTTGGTGGCGCGGTCGGCGTTACAACCGGACCAACCGAACGCCGGCAGGCCGTCGGCCCGGCCACCGAGATTGATCGGGCCGCGCAGGCACAGAACAATGTAGTTGCGCCGACTGAGCAGCGGGACCAGACGCGCCGAGTGCTCCTCGCACTCGCCGTCCGCGTGGAACAGCACCACCAGCGGGTACGCGTACTTCGGCTGGTAGTCCACGGGCAGGTACACGCGCACCGGCCGGTTCCCCGCGGCCGGGAGCAAGGCGGAGCGAAACCCTTCGGCCGGGTGCTCGGCGCGGTTGTGTTTGGGAGCCGGCATGGTCAACCCGATGGTCCGGTTAGTGGCCCCTCTGGCGCCCGTTCCGTGAGCGCCGCGAGTCCGAGGGGGCCTGAGCGAGTGGCCCGTGAGCCAGGTCGCGACAACTCTACGTTGGGCGCGGAGCACATTCAAGAAACCCGCGCTGCGGAGTTGAGTCAAAATCGCGCGTTTTCCCAGTTCGTCGCACGGTTCCTCCGGCTGCGCTGTATGCAGTGGAATAGGAAATCTGGGTCGGGTCAACAGGCCCGTCAATGTGAGTAAGAAATTCTGTCTCGAACGGTCCCGCAATGCGCGGCGCATCCGCGCCAAGCGCATCCGATGGCGCATCCGCGCAGCGCGTCATAACCGTGCGCCGCGCCGGATTCAACAGGGAATTACCGTGGCGGCATCAACACGATTGCGACAGCGATCGCGCGATTCTGTGCCCGCGATCCTGTTAAATCCGGCCGAGCGTGTCAGAGCGGTTGCGCCGGGGTTAATGCAGGAGTCCCCTGTCTTTCAGGTACTTCAGCACCAGTTCCACGCCCTGTTCGGTGGTCTGGGCGGACGCGTCGAAGGTCAGCTCCGGGGCGAGCGGCGGTTCGTAGGGGGCGTCGATGCCCGTGAACTCCGCTTTTCTGCCCGGCGCCAACTGTGGCGCGGGCCTGCTTGTACAGCCCTTTCGGGTCGCGCCGCTCGCACGTCTCGATCGGGTGTTTACGTACACCTCAATAAACGGGACGGCGCCGGTCCGGTTCTGCTCGTGCGCCCGGCGGGCGGCGTCGCGGTCCTTGCGGAACGGGCTGATGAAACTGGTGAGCGCGAAGAGCCCGGCGTCCGCGAACAGCTTCGCCACCTCCCCGATGCGGCGGACGTTTTCCTCGCGGTCGGCGGCGGAGAACCCCAGGCCGAACCGGTCGGCCTGTTCCGGGCCGTAGCCGCGGGTCTCGGCCAGAATTTTCGGCCCCGCGTTCAGCCCCAGGCGGACGTTGTCGCCGTCGAGCGTGTACGCCGCGTGCCCGTGCCGGATCAGCACCTGTTCGAGGGCCATCGCCAGCGTGGACTTGCCCGAGCCGGAAAGCCCGGTGAACCAGATGGTCGCGCCCGTTTGCTTCAGGAGCTGCGCCCGCTCCTCGCGGGTCACCGTGCCGGCGTGGAAGACGATGTTGGCCATAGCGCGTTCAGGGTGCCCGGCGTCGGTGGTTCGTCACAAGAGAAATCAGCTACCTTCAGTTTTAGGGCTTCGAGTCAAAAGTCCGATTGTCGAAAGTCGTAAGGTCACAAATTCAGTGGCAATCATGGTTTGTGGCTTTACGACCTGCTGACCTCACGACTTTTGACTCGAAACCCCAAGCTACGGCGCCGGCACCGGGCGCGATCGGCACCGCCTCACGGCCCGGCCACGTTGAACTCGCACGCGCGATCGGCCGGGGTGCTCACGGTGCGGCGGCCGCTGGCGTCGCTCAACTGAACGTGGATCGTGTACACCCCCGGGGCCGGCGGGGCGGAGAAGGCGTACCACACGTAAAAGTCCTGGAGCGGCGAGCGGGTCACGAACCGCTTCTCGAATTTGACGACCGGCGCCCGGCGGTGGTCATCGGTGGCGAGTTGGGCGACCACGTTACCTTTCGCGTCGCGGACCGCCCCGTGGACGTGGGTCAGGAACCCGTCCGGGGTGAGCTGGTGGCCCAGGTTGCGCAGCTCCAGGTAGAAGTGGACCCGCTCGTTGGGCCGGTAGTGGTTGGCCGTCGGGCGCTGGACGAACCGCCCGAACCCGGCCGGCTCGTTGGTGCAGAACGCGACCTTTTCGATTTTGAGGGCGGCCAGCGGTTCGAGCCGGCTCGCGGCGGCGCGCAGTTGGTCGGTGAGGGCGGCGGCGGTGGCGGGGTCGTTCGCGAGGTCGGCGCTGGCCCCGCGGGCCAGGATCGGCAGCACCCCAGCACGAACTCCTGCTGGTTCGGCTCCATCCGGCGGATGATCTCGATGGCCTGCTCGGGCCGCCCCTCACAGTGCGCGCGGACCGCAGACATCAGCGGCGGCTCGGCGGCACGAGCTGCTGCGTGAGCGGCGGAAACGCGGCCGGTTCGCCGCTGCCCGCCTTCAAGATGTTGGGCGGGACGGCAGGGCCTTTTTCGGGCGGCTTCTGCGCGGTGTTCGTGCTCGTCGTGGCGGGCGCCTCGGGCTTGGTCCGGACGACCTCCCCCGGCACCTTCGGCAGCACCGCGAACTGCGCCCGCGCGGGCTCGACGGCGGCCGGCGGGGCCGGATCGGCTTTCGCCGGCGGGGCCGGTTCGGCCTTGCGCCTCCGGCGGGGCGACCGGCCGCGGGCCGATGTGCGCGTCGACGTGAAGGCACGCCGACAGCGCCAGCGTGACCGGAGCCAGGAGAACGAGCAGCGACCGACACCCGGGCATTCGTAACCCTCGACCGACCCGCGCGGGCACCGCGGGCGGGGCTCTCATAACGTCCGGCGGCGCCCGCGCCAATAGCACCGCCTTGTTGACGCCGCCCCCGGGGTGCCGTAATGTCGGGCGCACCTTCCAGGAGTTCCCCATGCTCTCGCGTCGCGAAGCGCTCGCCCTTCCCGCCGCCGGCATTCTGGCCGGTCACCCGCTGCTCCACCACGCGCGGGCGGCCGACGGGGACGACCCGACCAAGGTGTTCACCGACGGCAAGAAGCCGACCGACATCCGGCTCGGGGCGCCGAAAACGCTCAACGACTACTTCCCCTTCGTGGTTCCCAAGACGAAAGAGGCGTGGGAGGCGCGGCGGAAACAGCTCCGCGAGCAACTGCTGGTCGCCACCGGGCTGTGGCCGGCTGCCGGAGAAGACCCCGCTGAACGCCGTGGTTCACGGGAAGATTGATCGGGGCGAGTACACGATCGAGAAGGTCTACTTTCGCCAGCACGCCGGGCCACTACGTTTGCGGGAACCTGTACCGCCCTGCGAACGGGAAAGCGACGAGAAGCGCCCCGGCGTCCTGTTCGCGCACGGGCACTGGGCCGACGGGCGGTTCCACGACGCCGGCGAGAAGGCCGCGAAGGCGAGCGTCGACGGCGGCGGCGAACCGGACCTGGACCGCGGCCGGTTCTTCATGCAGGCCCTGCCGGCCACGCTCGCCAAGCTCGGGTTCGTGGTGTTCCAGTACGACATGCTCGGCTACGCCGACAGCACCGCCATCCCGCACGGGGCGGGCTTCCGGGACGCGGAGGCCGAGCTGCGGCTCCAGAGCCAGATGGGGCTCCAGACCTGGAACAGCGTCCGCGCGCTCGACTTCCTCGCCGCCCTGCCGGACGTGGACCCCAGGCGGCTCGGCATGACCGGGGCGTCCGGCGGCGGCACGCAGACGTTCATGCTCGGGGCCATCGACGACCGGCTGGCGTGCGCCTTCCCGGCCGTGATGGTGAGCACCGCGATGCAGGGCGGGTGCGTGTGCGAGAACTGCTCGCTGCTCCGCGTGAACACCGGGAACGTCGAGATCGCCGCGCTGTTCGCGCCCAAGCCGATGGCCTTCTCCTGCGCGAACGACTGGACGAAAGACTTCGTGCGCAAGGGGTACCCGGAGCTGGAGCGGCTCTACAAGCTGTACGACGCCGCCGACCGCGTGGACGCGAAGGAGTGGCTCCGGTACGGGCACCAGTACAACGTTCACGCCCGCGAGTTCATGTACTTCTGGATGCGCAACTACCTTCTGGGCAAGGAGGAGAAGGTCAAGGAGCCGGCCTTCAAGCCGGTCCCGCCGAAGGAGCTGAGCGTATTCGACGCCGCGCACCCGCGCCCGAAGGACGAACTCGACGCCAAGGCGCTCCGGGCGGCCATGTCGAAGGCCAGCGACGCCCAGATGGCGAAGCTGGTCCCCACGGACGCCGCGAGCCTGAAGGAGTTCCGGCGGGTGGTGGGCACCGCGCTGCGGGCGATGGTGAATAGTGACAAGCCGAAAGGTATTCTGCTGAGCGCTTGGACAGGTCGGTTCCCGACAGACCGTGGCGTTATCGCCCGCGTCGGTCCCCCTGACTCAGGGCACACGTACAAAACGGCTGAACTGACAACCAAGCTCCCGAGCAGGATGACATCAATTCCGCAGGAGGCTGATTACTGGCACGGGGATCTTGTTCCATTTCATCAGGTCGAATCTCCAAAGGACACGGGGCAGTGGGTGGTATGGCTGCACCCGGCCGGCAACTCGAGCCTGTACGAAAAGGGGAAACTCGTCGCCCCGGCACAGGCGCTCGTAGATAAGGGGCTCAGCCTCTTCGCGATCGACGCGTTCGGAACCGGTGAACTCCGGAGCGACAAGTTCACGGCGGTTGACAAGGGGTACTCCGGCTACACCTTCGGTTACAACCGCTCGCTGCCGGCCCAGCGAGTACACGACACGCTGACTGCGATCTCCTTTATTCGTCGCACTTACATCAATGAGAAGCGGGTACTCGGCGGGAACGAAGAAGACGGGCTGCCGGTTCACCTCGTCGGGTGGGGCGAGTTCGGCCCGATCGCGGTCCTCGCCAAGGCCCTCGCGGGCGACGCGGTCGCGAAGACCGCGGCCGACCTCAACGGGTTCAAGTTCGAGGACATCAAAGACCCCGCCGACCCGATGCTGCTGCCCGGCGCCGTGAAGTACGGCGGGCTCGGCGCGTTCCTCGCGCTGTGCGCGCCCGGGGAGGTGTTGGTCCACAACCACAAGGACACCGGCACCGGGCAACTGTCCCGCGCGGCCTATGAGGCGGCCGGGGCGGCCAATAAGCTAACCCGCAGCGCCGACAAGCTCGACCCCGCGAAGGTGGTCGAGTGGCTGGTGAAGTAGCCCGGGCCTCGCTGAAGGACGCCATGAACCGCTCCCTACAGGTCGTCGGATCCGTGCTGGTGGCGCTGTGGCTGCGGACCGCGTTCTACACCGTGGACGCGGCCGAGTTCGTGTACGTCACCCGGTTCGGGGGCGCCCGTCGCGCTGCACGACGGCGCCCGCGGCGCCGGGCTGCACCTCAAGGCCCCGTGGCCGGTCGATTCGGTGCTCCGCATCGACCGGCGGTTGCAGTCGTTCGACCTGCCGGCGGTCGAGGCGCTGACCCGCGACCCGGTCACCCGCACGGTGGACAAGACCCTCGCCGTCGACGCCTTCGTCACCTGGCAGATCCCCGACGCCGCCGCCGCGGACCGGTTCGTGAAGACGGTCCGCACCCCCGAGCAGGCCCGCAAGCTGCTCGGGCCGATCATCAACGGCCGCCTCGCCACCGTCATCAGCACCATGCCGATCGAGGACCTGATCGGCGTGACCGACACGCAGCTCACCCTCGCCGCGGTCGCCGGCGGCCCGATCCTCGGGCTCCCGGAGTCGTCCTTCCGCGCCGACGACGTGCGGCTGATCGACGAGCGCAACGAGCGGGTGCGCCGCAAGCTGCTCGGGGCCGGCCCGGCCGACGACCTCCGCGCCAAGGCCCTGGAGGAGTACGGCATCCAGGTGATCGACGTCCGGGTGCGCCGGTTCAGCTACCCGAACGACGTGCGGGCCAGCATCGCCGAGCGCATCCGCTCCGAGCGCGCCAAGAAGGTCGCCGAGTACGAGAGCGAGGGCCGCAAGCGGGCCGCGGACATCACCACCGACGCCGACCGCGCGGCCCGCATCGTGGAGGCCGACGCGCGGGCGCAGAAGACCGTGATCGAGGGCCAGGCCGCCGCCGACGCCGCCCGCATCCGCGCCGCCGCCTACGCCCAGGACCGCGAGTTCTACCTGTTCCTCGAACAGTTGAAGTCGTTCCAGGCGATGCTGGCCGAGACCCGCGACACGCTGCTGCTGACCACCAAGCACCCGCTGCTGCGGATCATCCAGGGGCCGCCGACCGCCCCGCCCCCGCCGAAGTAACGGCCCCGCGCCGACCACGGTCTCATTCACGATCCGGCTGGTTATGTCTATTTCTTGTGGCACAGACATTCCTGTCTGTGCAGCGCGAGAAGGCCGCACAGGCAGGAATGTCTGTGCCACAAAGACGCCAACAACCGGAACCTGAATCAGGAACGACGCCCGTTTCGCGCCACACGCCAGGAATGCCATGTTCCGCGCTCGCAACGTCTTCCTCGTCGCGCTGGCCGCGTACCTGCTGACGGGCGTGTACCAGGTCGCCCCGGAGGAGCGCGCCGTGGTGCGCCGGTTCGGCGCCATCGTGTCGCACCCCGGGCCGGGGCTCGGCTTCGGGCTCCCGTGGGGCGTGGACCGCGTGGACCGCGTGCCCGTGCGCACCGTGCGGCAGCTCAAGCTCGGCTACGACCCCGAGACCGCCGCCGACGCCGCCGCCCCCGCCGGCCAGTTGCTCACCGGCGACCAGAACCTCGTCAACGTGCAGCTCGTGGTCGATTACGCGGTGGGCGAGACCGACCGGGACCTCGACGACTACGTGATCCAGCGCGCCGCCGTGGACCCGGCGCTGGCGCAAGCGGCCGAGGCCGCCGCCGCCGAGTGGGTGGCCGGCCGGACCGTCGATCAGGTGCTGCTGACCGGCCCCGGGGCGCTGCCGGCGTGGGTCATGGAGCGGCTCGCGGAACGGCTCCCGGACCTGCGGCTCGGGGTCCGGGTGCAGCGGGTGAGCGTGGCCCAGATCGCCCCGCCGGACGAGGTGCGGGCGGCGTTCGAGGCGGTCGCGCAGGCGCAGGCGGGCATCCGCACCAAGGAGTTCCAAGCCCAGCAGGAGCGCGAGCAGCGGCGGCAGCAGGCGGACGCGCTCCGCTACCGGCTCGGCCAGGAGGCGACCGAGTACCGCGAGTCGCAGTTGCGCCAGGCCGGCGCCGACGCCGACGATTTCCTGGCCCAGCTCGCGGCGTACCGCGACGTGCGCAGCACCAACCCGGACGCGCTGGCGTTCCTGTGGTGGGACGAGATGCGCCGCACGATGCTCGCGCTGCGGGCGCGCGGCGGCACGGTGCGCCCGCTCGACCACCACCTCCAGAACGGCGAACTGAACCTGACCGAAGTCGTCCCGCTCCCGAAGCGCTGATCGCCGTTCCCGCGCGGCACTTCCGGAAGTCCGCGCCGCGCCCGGGAGGCCCACCGGCGCCGATTCCCGCTCGCGGGGCGAAACCGCCTCCGGGAACCAATTTCGCCGCAAACCTCTTGTCGTAAACATTTTGCGGAATGTCATTCGGTGCGGCCCTCCGTTCATTGTGATGCCCTGTGCGGGTTTTGCGGGCGCGATTCGGTGGTAGCGGTGCCCCAGCGAATCGCCCGCTCGTGACCCGTCCGCCGGCAGCGAATGTCTACTCCGTGCCCCATCGAGTACCGGCGGGGTGGCGGTGTAACCCTCGTTACAGCCGCCGTTCGCCTCCGCCGCGCCCGCGTGTTCCGGCACCGCCGGCGGGCACGGCGGAGGCGAACGGCGCGAGCCGCCCACGATACCCGGTGCCGGACGGGCGGCTCACACCCGGCCGGCGGAGCGGAGCCCCCCATTAGACTGATGGCACGGCGGCCACGCGCGGCGCACGGCTCGGCCGGCGCGCCCGCGGGACGGGTCGGTCCGGACGCGGCGCTGGTTCCGGGCGGCGCTACCACCACCAGTTGAGCGACACCACCAAGGCGTGGCGGTCCATTCCGCTCTTCCAGTACCTGACGTTCGACGAGTTCTACGCCCACCTCCCCCACGATTGCCGATTGATCGGAGTCGAGTTCCCGCACGAGAAAGCTGTGTCGCTGCCGAAGTTCACGCATCCCGAGCGCTGCGTTTACCTGCTTGGTGCTGAGGACTACGGCCTGTCGAAGCAGGCTCTCGAAAGGTGCCATCGGGTCGTCTACGCCCCGAGTCAGCGGTGCCTGAATGTGGCTGTTGCCGGGAGCCTGATCATGTGCGACCGCATGGCGAAAGCCGCCGCGTGACGTTCGCAGTGATTCGCTTCCTTGACTGTTGCGGCTGCCAGAAGGACGTCCCGGCGCGACTCACCGACGGATGCGAAGTCTATACTCACCGTCCCGATCTGCACGGGCTGCCGGTCTGGAAGTGCGATACGTGCGGCAATTGCGTCGCCTATAACCACAAGACTCAGGACCGGACCCGACCGCTCGGCAACATGCCGACGACGCTGTTGAAAGTTGATTCTGCCAGGGCTAGATCAGGGTTTCCCCTTCCGCTCGGAGTCGGCGATCAGTCGCGGCAGGTCGTCTGGACCGACCCGGCCGCCCTGCGGAAAGTGGAAGCCGTACTTCGCCTGCGGCTTGTCCTGACGCGTGATGCCTGTGCCCGCCGCCAGTTCGACGCTCAACTCGTCCTCCTTCGGCGGCTCCAGGTCACACTTCGTTACCTCCTTCACGTTTACGAGGAACTTCCCCTGCGCGGGAGGAAACCGAATGGTCCGGACCTTCGTCGGGAGCCACCGGTCGCCCGGGTGCGCCCGCACCTCGAGTACGTCCGTCCGCACGAACTCCTCTTCCTTCCCGCTCACGTCCCCGAACACCTGAACGCGGAGCGGCAGGTGGCCTCGACGGGGATCGAGGTGGAACACGGTACGGAAGCCGTTCGGGGTGACGAACGAGACGGGCACGCACGCGGCCCCGTTCACGTCGGCCGGCAAGCCGGCCGACCACGCACTCCCGTTCCGGTCGGTAGCCGCCAGCAGGTCGTGCGGGTTGCACTCGGGGTTGCGGAACCCGAGGACGTGAAGCGGCGTACTCCGCGGCGTACTGCTGCCGAGTCGGTCTCCGGCCCCGCCCTCGAACAGGGACGCGTGCTTGTCCCGGGGGCAGTAGTACAGGTTCTCGGCACCGTTCCCCAGGTACCGGTAAGTGAGCGGGGCCCGACCCCACGCCAGGTCCGGGTTGTCCTTGTCCGGTACCAGCCCGTTCGGGTCGAACGGCGGGTCGTCGTAGTCCACCTTCAGCAGCCACCGCGGGCCGTCCAGGATGAAGTCGCCGGTGACCGCCTTGTCCATTTTCTTCCACCGCAGCCCGGCGGCATCCTCGAACGTCTTGGGCGCCTCGGCGGCCCCGTACTGGGTGTACTGGAGGCGAACCCGGTCGAGGCGGTCCCAGTGCCGCTGGTACTCCCGGATGGCGGCCCGCGCCGCCACCTTCGGGTCAGGGCCGCCGCCGCCCGCCGCCGCCTTCGAGTCGGGCGACCGTGCGACCGGCGGGGCCTGGGGTGGGCTTGCAGCCCGAACGATCAGCCCAACACAGGCCACGACCACGAGCCCCGCTACCACGACCCACGCCGCTGTCTTGAGCCGTAACATGCGCACCACTCCTTCTGCGAGGGAAGACACTTTGTTCGGTATGGCTCCGGTTGCCCCGGCCGCGATCCGCGAGACCGCCGTTCGCACCGCGACCGCCTCGGCCACTGCTGGGACGGCTCCCGTCGCCGCGGCCACGAGAAGCACCCGCGGGTCGGCTCCGGTCCGCGCCCGGAGCCGTGCCAGCGCCCGGGACAGCCTCGCAGACAAGGTGCCGACCGGGCACCCGATCCGCTCCGCCGCCTCCTGTTCGGTCCGCCCCTCCAGGTAGCACAACACGACGGCGACCCGGTACTTCTCCGGCAGACCCAAAAGCAGCCCGTCCAGGTCGACCGGGGCGGGAGAAGGAGGGCGCGGGAGGTCGGTCGGGAGGGGGCGGACGCGGGCCAGCCTCCGGGCGTTCCGGCGGCGCACCCCGCGGGCAGTCAGGACGGCCACCCGGTGCAGCCACGGGCCGAGCAGGGCCGGCGCCTGGCGCCCTCGACGAACCAGGACCAGGAACGCCGCCTGAAACGCGTCCTCGGCGTCGGCCGGGTCGGGCAGGAGCCGGTGACAGGCCCCCCAGACGACCGGGCCGTGACGGCGGACGACCTCGGCGAACGCCCGCTCGTCGTGGTCGGAGAGGAACGCGCCCAGCAGGGCGTCGTCGGACCGCGGGTCGGGTGACCGGTGCCGGATCCAGGTGAGGAGCGATTCCATACCCCTATTCTGCCCACTGGTGGCGGATTCCCTGCATGAATCCGGGTACTCCTCATCAATTCTGCCCCGGCGAGCAGCCCGCTTGCGTTCGGCTCGCTTGGGGGTAATCCACCGATTCGACATTACGAAGTGATTGGGGCGTCCGATGCCGTCAACATCTGCACGTACCGCTCCCGAGCCGCCTCCTGCCGGCCCATCGCGTCCCGCAACCGCCTCTGGTGGTCGGGGTTCGTCGGGTCGCGCAGCAGGCACACCTCGCGGACGTGTTCCTCCGCCATCTCGTATTCCTGCTCCGCAACGGCTTCGCGGTTGTGCTCGTGGGTGAAGACTTCGAAGACCGTACTTGTTTAGCGCCCCGGTAGTAGCGCGGGGCGAGGCAGGAGCCGGTTGCCGAACCATCGCAACGTTTGGCTGAGGTGATCCACGACCGAGAGTGCTTGGCGTCGGCATGTCTCGAACACGGACATCAACACGCCCTGTGCCTTCGCGCCTGCGGACGTGCGGTTCCCGCCCCACACCTCGCGGTTCACCACCGCCGTGCGGATCGGCACCGGGGAAGCGTCCCTCCCGGCGGCCCGTTTCGAACGTGGCGTCCGGAGCGAGCCGGCGGGCGGTTCGGACCCGATCCCGGTGCGCCCGCGTTGCGGGTGCGCGCGGGGCGAGTGACGGCCCGGGCGCGTCGGGCGCCCCGACGTTCCGTTACCGCCGCCCGCGCTCGCCCCCGCGCGTGGCCCGAGCGTTCTCGGGGATCACCTCGGGACGCCGAACCGCATCCGGACTTCGTACAGGTGTACCCATCCGTCCTCGAAACCGACGGCCAGCGCCGTGCCACTGGCGGCGCAGCACAGCACGGTCGGGGCGGCGGCACCGCCCAGCGCCTTCACGTGGCGGCGCCCCGTCGCCACGTTGGTGAAGCGAAGCGACTGCCCCCGCACCTCGGCGTAGTGCGGCGTGCCGCCCAGGAACTGGCTCGCTCGGCTGAAGTCGTCCGGCAGCGCCGTGCGCTGGTCGGGCGCGGCGACCGAACGCAGGTGACTGCGGTTGTCCTCGGCCGTTACCATGACGCCCGTTCTCGACAGGCCCAGAACGGTGACGAATCGGACCCCGCGGGTCGCAAAGTCGAGGTCATGCTGCCGGAAGCGGCCGGCGGCGGCGCGCACGTACCTCCACCGGTCGGGCTGAACCGAGAAGAGGAAGGCGTCGCGGTCGGGGGCGAACACCAGCTGCTCGAACGCGGGGATTTTGAGGTCCGTGGTCGCGGCCCCGAAGTGGGTGCCGTCCCAGGGCAGCAGGGCTTTGTGCTCCTCCTCGTCCATTGCCGCGATCAGATACTTGCCGGAGGGGAGCCAGTCCAGCCGCCGGACCGTGTTCTTCATCGGCTTCGTGGCGACCGGCTTGAGGGTCTCCGTCCCGAGGACCGCGAGGCGATTGGCGGAGCCGGCGAGGGCCAACTGCGTGCCGTCCGGGGCCATCGAAGCGGCGGTTGCGTCGAGCGTGTGCTTGGTCGTCAGGTTCACGAAGCCGTGCCGATCGAACAAGATGAGGTTATAGTTCTCATCCGCCGCGCACCCCCGACCGCCGTCGGCGGCGAGCGAGACGGTGGCAACGGGGGCGTAGCGGGAGATGCGGTACTCCTGTAGCAAGCGCACGTCGCTGATCTCGGTGTTCAAACAGCTCAGGACGGCAAGCACTGGGACGAGTGGGTGCATCCGACGACCTCCGCAGCGATCAGGGACCCGCAACGCGGGGGGGGCGCAACGCCGCCCCTCCGCAGCTTCGGGGTTCGCACGGACCCATAAGTTACTGAAGACTGGCCCCCGCGACCGGTCACCTCCCTTGCCGCCGTCGCGGCATCTCGCAAAAGCCCTGGTTTCCGAGCCGTTGAGCCCGTGAACGGTTCCGTCGGCCGGCCGGGCGCGGCCGTTGAGCGTGTGGCGCAAAGAGGTTACGGCCACGGCCCCGCTGCCCGCCCGCGCCCCGGCCTCGTGCGGATGGGTGTGCTAAGATTCACGGGAACCCGTGTCTCCTGGGTCAACCCGATAAATGCTCGCCGACCCCACAACCGCCTCGGCCGGTCTCGACGCCGTCCTGACCACCGACGAGCTCGCCCGCCGTTCGCCGCGCCCGCCGGATCACGCGGCCGAGGCCCGGGCGCTCGTCGACCTGGCCCGCACGATGGCCGAGACCCCGCGCCGCCTGCTCCAGCGGCTGTCCGAGCTGGCGATGGAGCTGTGCGGCGCCGACTCGGCCGGCATCTCCATCCTTGAAACCGACGGCGCGGGCGACCGCTTCCGCTGGCACGCGATCGCCGGGCGGCTGGCCCCGAACGTGTGGGGCACGATCGCCCGCCACGCCTGCCCGTGCGGCGAGGTGATCGCCCGTAACGAGCCCCTGCTGTTCGCCGCCCCGGAGCGGCACTACCCCGGGGCGGCGGCCGGCCCGCCGGTCGTTGAAGCGCTGCTCGTCCCGTTCCACGTGGGCGGGCGCGCCGTCGGAACGCTTTGGGTGATCGCCCACACCCCCGACCGGCGGTTCGACGCCGAGGACGCCCGCCTGCTGACCAGCCTGTCCCGGCTCGCCGCGGCCGGCTGGCAGACGGTCACCGCCCTCGACGCCGCCGAGGAGGCGCGGGACCGGTCGGAGGCCGAAGGCTTCCGCTCGCGGGAGGCCCTCCGGGCCATCCTCGACACGATCCCCCAGCGGGTGTTCTGGAAGGCCAACGACCTGACCTACCTGGGGTGCAACCGCCCGTTCGCCCGCGACATGGGGTACGACTCGCCGGAGGAGGTGGTCGGCAAGAGCGACTACCAGGGGGCGTGGCTGGAGCTGGCGGACCAGTTCCGCGCGGACGACCGGCGGGTGATCGATTCCGGGGTGCCCAAGCTGGACTACGAGGAGGTGGTGGTGGCCGCCGACGGCAGCCGGCGGTGGGTGCGGACCAGCAAGCAGCCGCTCCGCGGCCCGGACGGGGCGGTGGTCGGGGTGCTCGGCACCTACGAGGACGTGACCGAGCGGCGGCGGATCGAGCAGCAGTTGCGGGACCAGGAGGAGCTGCTGCGGGAGGCGGCGACGCTGGCGCACGTCGGCGGGTGGAGCTTCGACCCGGCCACCCTGAAGGGGGAGTGGACGGCGGAGACGGCCCGCATCTACGGGGCGGACCCCGCCGCCCGCCCGGACGTGGCGTCGTGCCTGCGGCACTACGACCCGGCCGACCGGTCGCGGCTGGAAGAGGCCCTGCGGAGAGCGATCGCGGACGGCACGCCGTACGACCTGGAGCTGCGGTTCACCGCCGCCACCGGGGTCAGGAAGTGGGTGCGGTCGATGGGCCGGCCGGTGTACGAGGGCGGGCAACTGGTCCGCGTGCGCGGGTCGATCCAGGACGTGACCGAGCGCCGCACGCTGGAGGAGAAGCTGCGGCAGAGCCAGAAGATGGACGCGTTCGGCCAGCTCGCGGGCGGGGTGGCGCACGACTTCAACAACATGCTCCAGGTGATCAACGGGTACGCCGACCTGCTGGCCGAGGGGCTGCCGCCGGGCGACGAGCGGGCGGGCGTCGTCGCGGAGATCCGCAAGGCCGGGGAGCGGTCCGCCGCGCTCACCAGCCAGCTCCTGGCGTTCGCCCGCCAGCAGGTGGCCGCGCCGCGGCTGGTGGACGTCGGCGCCGCGGCGGCGGACACGGCGGGGATGCTGCGGCCGCTGATCGGCGAGGACGTGCGGCTGGTGACCGACCTGCCGCGCGGGGGCTGGCCCGTGTTCGTCGACCCCGGCCAGCTCGAGCAGGTGCTGCTCAACCTGGCCGTCAACGCCCGCGACGCCATGCCGGCGGGCGGCACCCTGACGGTGGCCGCCCGGAGCGAGGCGGTGGGGCCGGCCGAGGCGGCCCTCGCGGACATGAAGGCGGGGGAGTACACGGTGCTGTCGGTGACGGACACCGGGTGCGGGATGCCGGCGGACGTGCAGGCCCGCGTGTTCGAGCCGTTCTTCACCACCAAGGGCGTCGGGAAGGGCACCGGCCTCGGGCTGGCGACCGTCTACGGCATCGTCAGCCAGGCGGGCGGGCACGTGCGGGTGCGGTCCCGGGTCGGCGAGGGGAGCACGTTCGACGTGTACCTGCCGCGGGCGAGCGGCGCCGGCCCGGGCGACTCCGCCCGGCCGGGCGTGCGGAGCCTCCCGAGGGGGAGCGAGACGGTGCTGGTCGTCGAGGACGAGGCGGCGGTGCGGGGGCTGGTGAAGGCGGTGCTGTCCGGGCGCGGGTACACCGTTCTGGAGGCGGGCGACGGGGCGACGGCCGAGCAGGTGGCGGCCGGGTTCGCCGGGCCGATCCACCTCGTGCTGAGCGACGTGGTGATGCCCGGCGTCGGCGGCCGGGCGGCCGCGGCCGGGGTGCTCGCCACGCACCCCGAGGCGAAGGTGATGTTCATCAGCGGGTACACGGACGACGCCGTCATGCGGCGGGGCGTGTCCTCGGCCGACGTGCCGTTCCTGCAGAAGCCGTTCACCCCGGCCCTGCTGGCCACCCGGGTGCGCCAGGTGCTTGATGCCGCAGGGGACGGGGGGCGTGTGCTCGTTTAGCCCCCCGTCCGGCGCCCGGTGCGGTTGAACCGCGGCGACGTTGGTAACATCGCGCCCGGCACGAACCCGCGCGTCCCGGCTGCCGGGAACTCTCCGAACCGGTCGCCGGATTCACCGCCCGGGGCGCCGAACCGGACGAGGCCGCACGCGCCGCCAAGCGAACCGAGTCCGGCGCCGCCGAGGACCGCCACGGGCCGCCCGCAGCGCGCCGGCCCGGAAAATCAGGGGCGACGCACGTCAACGGGTGTACCACATTTCTTGATAAGCGCAAGAAGCCATGCCATGGCATTGAGCCTGATGTCGCCATTCTCATGGAGGCATAAACTCAACACTTTTAATGCCGATGAAATGGACGTCTTGCTGTACTTGTTGGCAGCTTTCAACGCTTGTAGTACGACGGCTTCGCTGTCGCTATTGAAGAAGTGGCTAAAATCCATGCGGCGAACGCACCACGGTGCGTGTATTCCAAGGTCATCTATTGAATCTAGTATGCAAAGGTGTGACAGTGGGGAAATTGATGAGAGGGGGAGCCTTGAGATGAGAATGGCGCAAAATGCAGAGTCGTCAGCACAGTGGGCCAGTCCGCCCAAGGCAAACGACTTGACGTCCGACCGAAAAAACAAGGAGCACGCGGCGAGGAAGGCCTTGTCGCATGCCGTCACTCGAAGGCCCCAGTTGCGAACAATCGCGTTTACTGCCATGAAAGAATAGTCGTCTGGATCGAATATAATGACGCGATATAAAAATAAATTATAAAACAAGCTCGGTGGTGGGCCGTCAAGACCAAGCAGGTCCCTGTATTGGACGACAAAGCGTGGGTTGATATTGCCAATTGGGCTAACGGCGGCTGCCCGATAGACGGCCGAAGGGCTCACGCAGTAACGGGTGACATGCAAAATGTCAAAGTACAACTCATCTTCTCTGTTTGCGGCTTTTAGTATATCGTATACGTATTCATCTAAATTGATCTTCATCTCCGCCAGCAGCCCGAGCGAGAGCCTTCTCGATTCGAGCGTTGCACCGGGTGACAAGCCGATAGTAATGGAGACGGCTGTTACAACGGACAGGAGGATCGCCATGGCGCTCACCTATTCGCTTCTTCAGTATCGAGTCGATAAAAGCGGATTCGCCTCAATACAAGGGGCCAAGGAGTCTTAGAAACGGCGGCGGAATGGACTGATGGTCGCGGCTCCGTACCGGCCCACACGGGCTTCGCGTTTGCGAACACTGATTTTGACAGGATTGACAGGATTCACCGGATGAAGACCGACCGATTTGAAATCCTGCTGATCCTGTCGATCCTGTCAAAATCATCTGGGCTCAGCCACCGCGTGTTGGTGCGACCCGCCCTCGCCTCGGCAGCCGCAATGGTACTCCGAGCGGGGTTCATTCCGCCACCACCTCTTGGCGAAACCTGTGCGGCAAGTTGAAACTACGTGCTCCAAACGTAACCGTTCGCGCGGGCAACCGCCGGACGGAGCGTGTTCGGCGCCGCCACGGGCGGCCCATAGCACGCCGGCCCGTTCAAAATTGGGGCGGCGCACGTCAACGGGTGCCGGCGCCTTTGTCTTCTACACTCAATTGTAAACTCCTCGCGGCGTGCGCGACAGTCAAGCTGTTGTTCGGCTTACGGAGGGCAGCGGTGGACGGACCGAACCGTGACGGATGGCTGGTCGTGGTCGGGTTAATCTACCCGGTCGTCGCCTTCGGGGTGCTGCTCGGCTGCGGCGGGTGGACGGGACCGATGGCGTTCCACCCGCTCACCGTGCCGGTGCCGGCGGCGCTGCTGGCGGCCGTCACGATTGCCCTGTGGGCCGACGGGGTCCGATTTCGAGGGCGGGCGCTCGCCCTGTTCGTGGTGTGGTTGCTCGCCGTAGTATCTGCTCAGTGGGTGGTGTACGCCGCGGCGGCCGCGGCGGTGTAGCTCGCCGCGCCCAACCCGCCGCGGCACCGAGCCATGGTAGACTGTGTACGCTGTGACCGCGCATGATGCCTGCGGCAGTTGAGCGTTCAGTTCGTCCAGAGAGGGCTTCGCAGTGAGCGACACCACGGAGGACCGACGGGCGGCGGCGAGCGCCGCCAACGAAGCGAGTCGGTTCGCCGAGGCGTATCAACTGTGGCTGCCTCTCGCCGAAGCCGGGGACGCCGAGGCTCAGGCCCAAATTGGCGCCCTGATGCAGTGCAGCCTGCACCGGTTCGAGAACCTGGAGCAGCTCAACGCGGGCGCCGGGCCGGTCATCGACGAGGCCACCATGCGGGCGGACGCCGAGCAGGCCGGCCGGTATCTGACGGCGGCGTCGGCGGCCGGCATCGGCCCGGCCTCGTTCAACCTCGCCGGGATGTACGTCGGCGGGTACGGGGGCGGGTCGTGGGAGGACCGCAAGGCGCGAGCCGCCGAGCTGTACGCCCTCGCCTACGCGCAGGGGTTTACCTGTTTCGGACGCCTCATGGGTGACGCCGGGCCGGGCCAACCGTACCTGGACATCCTGGAAGGGTACGCGACCGCCAGCGGCGTGCCGTTACCGGGCGAACAGAGGCATACCGAACCCGAGGCAACACCGGACCCGGCCACGTAACTCGCTTGGTGCGGCCCGCCGCGCTTCGAGTAGCCCGGCCGCACCCCGAGGCGCGCGAGCCGGTGGATTCCGTATTCGGCCGCAGGGAGGGCTTGGTTTGGTGCAGCACGACTACAACGGGGCGGGGCGCTGGAGCCGTGCCGCCATCCTGGCCCGCTACGGCGAACTGGCGCGCCGTCTCCGGATCGAAGCGCCCGCAGATCTGCGCCCGCTGGAGGTAACGGCTGCGGGCGAGCGCTGGATCTACCCGGTCATGATGCGGGTCATCGAAGGGATCGAGCGCGGGGACGCCGCCTGCGTTGAACTCGGGATCGCGTTCATCGAGGAGGATTCGCCCTTTCCGTTCGGCCGGGTGCTGAAATCCAACACCGCGCGAGCGCTGCGGCGCGCCGCCCTCACCCCAGAGCAGCAAGAGCGGATTCGCCGGCGGGTTGTTGCAATGTTGGTCGCCGGCAACACCCCGCGCGAGTACCGGGAGTACGCCAAACTGGTGCGGAGGATTGGGGTCGGGAACTGGTGGGCTCAGGCCGAGGGCCGGCTGAACTTAACGAGCCCGTATGTGCGCCGTTATTACAACTACTTCAAGCAGCACGTCCTCGGTAACGAGCCCTCCGCTGCCGCCCCGAACCCGGCCACGTGATTTGGTTCCCGCTGCTTGCCGACGTTCGTTGTCGCTGATTGGTATCGCGGCCGGGCCGGTGAGCGTTACGTTCGTCGGGAGGGCTTCGATGTGCGGCGTCTTCTAACGGTAACGGCGGCGTGGCTGCTCGGGGCGGGTGTGTACGTCGCGGCCGCCATCGGGTGGAACGGGTACGATGGCTTTCCGGACACGATCCTCCTACCGGCGTGCGGGGCGGTCGTCAGCGCGGCGTTCGTCGGCGGAGGTCTGCTGGCGGGTCGCGCCCTTCGCCGGACGCCCCTCGGCCGGGCGTGGCAGTCTCGTTCGGCGTGGGCGGCGGTCGCGGCGGTCGGTAGCGTCGCCGTGCTGGTGTTCGGGTCGGCGGTCGGACTGACCGGCGAGTACACCGACCCGGACACCGGCGAGCCGTTCCGGGCGCTCCACCCGGCGGCCGCACTGGGCGGGTACGCGCTGCTCCTGTTTGCCGTCGCGCACTGGCCGCTGGGCCGGCTCACAGGCGCCCCAGGCGCGGTGAGCTGATACACGTGCCCGATGAGAGCGTCCGTGCGGGGGCCGGGGTCGCGACGGCGCCCCACACGCGGCCGGAAGAAAACGCCCCATGCGCGGTTCTACCCAAGGTCGGGTTCGAGCATGTGGGGGCGGGCGACGACGATGAAGCCAAGGAGATGAGGGCGTGGCGCTTTTTATCGCCTTATTTACCCGGCGGGCCGCGCTGGTCGCCGCGGCGGCCGCGGCGTGCTACGGGTTGGCCGAGGGCCTCGGCGCCGGGCCGGCCCTCCTGCTTTGGGCCGCGGCGGCGGCCGGGGCGTGCGTGCTCGGGGCGGTCCTGCTGCGGGTGAGCGCGGTCGGCCGGATCACCTGGCGGAACCGCGCGGCCGGATACCTGATCCCGTGGGGGTGGCGCTTGAACCGGGGCCGCCTGTGGCCGGTGGCGGTCGTCTCGTGGGTCGTGTGGGTGGCGGTCGGGGCGGCCGCGCTCCTGCTGCGGCCGTCGCCGGGAGAGGACGGCCCCGCGGTCGGCGTCCGGATCGCCCTGTTCGCCGCGTGGGCGGTCGATGCGGCCGCGCTGGTGTTTATCCTGGGCTCGATCCGCCAGGCGACGCCGGGGGGCCGCGTCGGGTCGCTGTGGAAACTGGTCGCGGTAATAGCCGGACTGGTCGGGGCGAGCGTGGCCCTGCACCTCGGCGACCTGAGCCGCGCGGCCCTGCTCCTGGCCGGCGGCCCGCCGGCGGTACTCATCGTGATCGCCGCGCTGTTCGTCGGCCTCATGATGACCGTGGGCCGCAACGCCCGGTGGAACTGACCAGGAGGCCCGCCCACGCCACGAGCGCGCGGTCAGGACGTGCCCTTCAGCGCGTCGATCGTATCGCGGAGCCACAGCGGCCGGGGCTCGTCGCCGGCGTCGTATAACGTGACCCGCCCGATCGGCAGATCGAGTAGCGCCTCCTCAAGGAGCGCCGCCAGCGCGGGGCGGGGGAGCCAGACCGGGAACGTCGCGGCACCGGCACGGCCGGCGGCTGCGGCTTCGCGTGCGAACATCTCGATGCCGTGTTCGCCGGTCGCGCCCACAACTCTCGTGTGCAAAGTCGCCAGGGTGATCCGGTCGGGGGTCCGGCTTAGGAGCCACGCCCCGGCCAACTCGCGGAGCAATTCGTCCTCGTTCATCCGTTCGCTTCCAATCCTTCTTTGGGATCACCGGCCTTATGTGGCCGGGCGCCGGTGCTGCACGGAGTTTCGGGCCTTGAGGTGTGGTCGGCGGGCGGTGCTTTGCGCATCAAATTGACGACATCGAATGCACCCGGCACGATGTCGCAACCGCGCGCAGAGCGAGCGGGCCACACGGAAAGCCTGAACCCGCGTGGCGAAATATCACTCGCGGGGGGGGGCTCGCGTCGGGAGAAACGGTGTCGCGGGACGGGAATGCGGGAATCGAAACGCGCCGGGCGCACGTGAAACGCAAAGCGGTCCCGTGCGCGTTCTGCACGGGACCGCTTCCACTCTGGGGACCACGCGCCCGGGACCGGGCGGGGTGTTACTTGTCCTTGATCCGCACGAGCGTGTCCTCTTTGCCGTTCTCGTCCTTGCCCGTGAGTTCGGTGTCGGTCAGCTTGGAGATGGTGATCGTGTTCGTCTTCTCCTGGGCCCCGGCCTTCAGGGTGGTGGTGAGCTTGTTCCCGTCCAGCTTGTAGGTGCCCTCGGCCTTGAACGCCTTGTCGCCCTCTCCGAGGGTGAGGCCCAGCTTCCCCTCCTTCTTGAACTCGATCACCACGTCCTTCTTCTCCTTCGGGTGCCACTTGCCGATCAGCTTGCCGGCATCGATCTTCTCGACCTTATCATCGGCCCCGACGCCGGCCGCAGCGACCAGAAGGGCCGTCAGCGCGCAACCCAGGATGACTCGCATCGCCTGCTCCTCTACGTGCCGCCCGGCGCCCCGGGCGCCCAATGCGTGGCCCCGGGTGCCGGGCCAAGGCTGAGTATACGAGGACCGGCGCCGCCGCGCGCCGTGGGCGGCCGCGCCACAGGCGCCGGTCCGTGTGCCCATCGTGTGCGTCGATTCCAGTCGTTTCAGGTTCCAAGTTCCAGGTTCCAAGTCGGCCCAGGGCTCGGCAAAAGCTCCAACGATTCGTGCGACTGTGACTCGACTCGGAACCTGAAACTTGGAACGTGGAACCTGAAACGACTGGAATCCGATAGAAGTAACCGCTCGGCAGGGCGTCGGTTGCACCCGCCGGGACACCGGCGGTTCGACCGCGGCTCGTCGAACCGCCGGTGTCAGCCGGCGGGTGGCGCTCCCAACCACCGATACTCTTCAACCGGATTCCAGGTTCCAAGTTCCGAGTGGAGTCGCGAGCGACACGAACCGCCGGAGCTTTTTGACGAGCCCTGGTCCGACCTGGAACCTGGAACCTGAAACGACTGGTTTCGTTATGAGCACCAAGAACCGCCCCAGCGAACCGACCGGCGGCGCGCACGCCGGGTTCGTGCGGGTCCGCGGGGCGCGCACGCACAACCTCAAAGGCGTGGACGTGGACGTGCCCCGCGCCGCGCTCGTCGTGTTCACCGGCGTGTCCGGGTCGGGCAAGTCGTCGCTCGCGTTCGGCACCCTGTTCGCGGAGGCGCAGCGGCGCTACCTGGAGTCCGTCTCCCCGTACGCGCGGCGGCTGTTCAACCAGGTCGGGGTGCCCGAGGTGGACGAGATCGAGGGCCTGCCGCCGGCCGTCGCGCTCCAGCAGCAGCGCGGGGCGCCGACCACCCGGTCCTCGGTGGGGAGCGTGACGACGCTCTCGAACCTGCTCCGCATGCTCTACTCCCGCGCCGGCGACTACCCGCCCGGCCGGCCGCTCCTGTACGCCGAGTCGTTCTCCCCGAACACGCCCGAGGGCGCGTGCCCGACGTGCCACGGGCTGGGCCGGGTGTACGACGCGACCGAGGCGTCCGTGCTGCGCGACGCGGCGCTCTCGATCCGCGCCGGGGCGGTCGCCGCGTGGCCCCAGGCGTGGCAGGGGCAGAACCTCCGCGACATCGTCACCGCCCGCGGCGTCGACATCGACACGCCCTGGCGGGACCTGCCGAAGACGGAGCGCGACTGGATCCTGTTCGCCGACGAGCAGCCGCAGGTGCCCGTGTACCCGCACGCCAGCCTCGAGGAGGTCAAGCGGGCGCAGAAGAAGAAGGAGCGGCACGACTACCTGGGCACGTTCACCAGCGTCCGCCGGTACGTGCTGGAGACGTTCGCCAAGTCCGAGAGCCCGCTCATGAAGCGGCGGGCGGCGCAGTTCCTGGTGAGCACCGACTGCCCGACGTGCCGCGGCAAGCGGCTCCGGCCCGAGGCGCTCGCCGTCACCTTCGGCGGCCTCGACATCACCGACCTGTCGCGGCAGCCGCTCAAGCGCCTGCTCGCGCTCTTCCGGCCCCACGCCGACGGGCGCGCCGCGGGGCGCGCGGCGCTCGCGGCGGAGCACCCGGAGAAGGCCGAGGTCGTTCGGCGGATCGCCCGGGACCTGACCGGCCGGCTCGAGGTGCTGCTCGATCTGGGGCTCGGGTACCTTACACTCGACCGGAGCACCCCCACGCTCTCGCCCGGCGAACTCCAGCGGCTGCGGCTCGCGACCCAGGTGCGCTCGAACCTGTTCGGCGTGGTGTACGTCCTGGACGAACCGTCCGCCGGGCTCCACCCCGCCGACACCGAGGCCCTCTTGCGCGCGCTCGACCGGCTTAAAGCGGCCGGCAACTCGCTCTTCGTCGTCGAGCACGAGCTCGAAGTGGTACGGCACGCCGACTGGATTGTTGACGTGGGGCCAGACGCCGGAGAGGGCGGGGGGCGGGTCCTCTACAGCGGCCCGCCCGCCGGTTTAAGAAAGGTTAAAGAGTCCCGGACGCGGGCGCACCTTTTCGCAGAGGGCGCCCGCCGGCCCGCGCCGCCGCGGGCGCCCGGCGGGTGGCTCCGGCTGACCGGGGTGACCCGGAACAACTTGACCGGCATCGACGCCGCGTTCCCGCTGGCCGCGCTCACCGCGGTGACCGGCGTGTCCGGGTCGGGCAAGTCGAGCCTCGTCAGCCAGGCGCTGGTCGAACTCGTCGCGGCCCACCTCGGGCGCGCGCCGCTGGCGGAGGAGGACGAGGGGAACGAACTGGAGCGCGCCCCGGTCGCGCCCGTCGGCGGGCGCATCGCGAGCGGGGCGGACCGCGTCACGCGCCTGGTGGTCGTCGACCAGAAGGCGATCGGCCGCACGCCGCGCTCGAACCTCGCCACCTATACGGGCCTGTTCGACCACGTGCGGAAGCTGTTCGCGGCCACCGCGGCGGCCAAGGGCCGCAAGTACGGGGCAGGGCGGTTCTCCTTCAACGTGGCCGGCGGGCGGTGCGAGACGTGCTCGGGCGAAGGCTTCGTGATGGTCGAGCTGCTGTTCCTGCCGAGCGTGTACGCGCCGTGCCCGGCGTGCCGCGGCGCGCGGTACAACGCGCAGACCCTCGAGATCGAGTACCGCGGGAAGAGCATCGCCGACGTGCTCGGTATGACCGTGGACGCCGCGTGGGCGTTTTTCGTCGACGAGCCGCAGGTGCGCCGGCCGCTCGCGGCGCTGCGCGACGTCGGGCTCGGGTACCTGCGGCTCGGGCAGCCCGCGACGGAACTCTCCGGCGGCGAGGCGCAGCGGATCAAGCTCGCCACCGAACTCCAGCGCGCCGGCCGCGGCGACACGCTGTACGTGCTCGACGAGCCCACGACCGGCCTCCACCCCGCGGACGTCGAGAAGCTCCTGGCGCAACTGGACGGGCTCGTCGCGGCCGGCAACACCGTCGTGGTCGTTGAGCACGACATGCAGGTGATCGCCCGCGCCGACTGGGTCATCGACGTCGGCCCCGGGGCGGGCGACGAGGGCGGCACGGTGGTGGCGACCGGCCCGCCGGCGGACGTGGCCCGGAGCAAGGCGAGCCGCACGGCCCCGTACCTGTTGCGCACGCTATCCTGATAGGCCGCACCGGTACGGGACGCGGCTGCTCCTGCGCGCTTTGTAATGAGAACGGGCGGCGGAAGGGACGGGGCGTTGCGGCTTCGTTCCGACCCCGGCGGGCCGCGTGTTCGCGAAGACAAGTTTTGACAGGATCGACAGGATAAACAGGATTTCAGATCGATCGGTCTTTATCCGGTGAATCCTGTCGATCCTGTCAAATTAATCCGATCTATTTTCCCCTACCCGGCCTTCTTCAAGCCGACGGCGACATCCGGTGCGTTGTCGAGCACGTGCTTCAGCAACTTCTCCCAGGCGTCGTCACTGAACGGCGTGTCCCGCGCGATGCGCTGGAGGTCCGCCAGCAGCTCCGCGGCCGACTCGTACGGCTGGGCCATCGGCACCGTGTCGGCCATCGGCGGTTCCGCGTCCGCCTCCAGCCGCCGGATCACCCCCCACACCGCTTCCGGGAACCCCTTGGTCCGCGCCACCCGCTTGCGGCCGGCCAGTTGCGACCACCCGAACGCCACCTGCCCGAACGCCCGCAGGTCGGCCGCGGCGGACGGCTCCGCGCCCGCCGCCGGCACCTGGGCCAGCCACGCCGGCTCGCCGAACTCCGTTACCTTGAGCACCCCCTCGGGCGTCAGCACGAACGAGTCGGACGTCAGCCGCCCGTGGACCAGCCCGACCTTGTGCGCCGCGTCGAGCGCGCTCGCGGCCATCAGCGCGAGCCGCATCCAGCACCCCGGGTGGGCCGCGAACGCCGGCCAGTCGGCGCTGAACAGCCCGGTCAGCCACTCCAGCAGCACCGCGGGCCGGCCGTTGATCTCCAGCACCTCCACCACGCCCGCGAGGTTCGGGTGGGCGGCCCCGTGGGCCGCGCCGAAGCGCTGCCGGAACTCGTCCGGGTGGACGGGGTCCTGCATCTCGGCTTCGCTCAGGTGCCGCAGCAGGTACAGCCCGCCCGAGCGCTCGCCCGCGCGGGCGGGGTCGAACACGCGGTACATCGCCTCCTTCGGCGTCACCCGCAGCCGGTCGATGACCCGCAGCCGCCCGAGCACCAGGGCGTCCAGGTTGCCGGCCTCGATCAGCGCGAGCTGGTACAAGGTGATGGCGCCGCTCGCGAGCAGCACCTGCCGCAGCGTCCGGCGCTGCCGCGTCGCCTCCTCCCACAGCGCCGTGACAATGTCGGCGTCCACCAGCCCCAGCGAGCGCAGCAGCTCGCCAAGCTGCACGTCCCCGGGCTCGAGTTCCGCGACGAGGGCGTCGGTCGGAATGCGGGGCGGCGCGTCGGCCGCCGGGACGCCCGGCTCGTGCAGCCGGGGCGCGGCCGGCGGCTCGTCCGGCGGCGCGTCCGCGGTGCGTTTGCCGTCGGCCCTCGACTGCGCGAGTTCGCGGAGCTTCTTCCGGTACCACTCGCGCATGTCCGACAGGTGCCGCTCCACCTCCGTGCGCCGAACGGTCAGCTCCTCCCGCTCGCGGCGCAGCCGGTCGGTCTCCTCGGCGAGCTGCTTGGCCGCGTCGCTGGCGGCGGTGGCGGCCTCGGCCGCGGCGGCCTGCTTCGCGTCCAGCCGGTTCTCGCTCGACGACAGCAGCCGCCGCATGTCCGCCACGGTCCCCTGCCACTCGATGAGCTGCTGCCGGAACGCCGTGACCGCCAGCCGGTGCTCGTCCCGGGCGCGGTCGAGCGCCTCGTTCTTCTCGCGGAGCCGTTCGGCCTCCTCGCGCACCTGGGCGCGGGCCGCTTCGAGGTCGGCCCGGCTGGTCCGCGCGAACTCGTTCAGCTCGTTGAGGTGCCCGCGGAGCATGTCGCGGGCGCCGGACAGGCGCTCCAGCGCGAGCTTCGCCTGGTCGTCGAGTTCGGGCGCCTGCGCCCGGAGCGCGTCGAGGTCGGCGGCGGCCCGGGCGCGGAACGCCTCGAGCTGCTCGCGGGCGTCGCGGTCCGCCGCTAGCGCGGCGGCGCGGTCGGCCTCCCACGTCCCGCGGGCGGTCGCCAGGGCCTTTCGTTCCGCGGCGACGGCGGCGCCCACGTCCTTCAGCCGGCCCACCTGGCGGGCGAGCGCTTCCTCCTTCGTGGCGAAATCGGCCACCTGCCGCTCCAGCGCCGCGGCCCGGGCGTCGAGGTCCTGGCGGCGGGCGGCCGTCTCGTCCTCGATCGCCTGCCGGGCGCCGTCGAGCGCCGCGCGGGCCTGCTCGACCTGCGCCCGCTCGGCCGCGAGTTGCAGCTCGCGCTCGTCGAGCGCGCGCCCCCGGGCGCCGAGCTCTTCGGCCCGCCGGCGCAACTGCTCCTGGAGCGCCTGGCGGGCCTCTTCGGACTGGGACAGCGCCGCCTCGCGCTCGCGGAGCGCGACCCGGTCCGTTTCGAGCCGGCCCTGAAGGTCCACGGCCTGCGACATCCGCCCCTTGAGCATGCCCGCCTGCTCGGCGAACTCGGCGGACCGGACGTCCAGCTCCGCTTCGCGGTCCCGGAGGCGCTTCGCCTCGGCCGCGAGCTGCTCCTTCTGGACGCGGATCTCCTCGAGCCCCGCGGCGAGCAGCGAGTCCCGCTCGTCGAGCCGGCGGCGCTCCTGGTCGGCGTTCTCTTGGACCGCGCTCAGCGCGGCCCGCACCTCTTCGGCCTCCTGGATGCGGCGCCGCAGCTCCGCCAGCGCGTCGTCCTCGCGGGTGCGGGCCGCGGCGAGCTGCCACGCCTCGCGCTCCATGTCCTGGCGGCTGCGGTCGAGCTTCGCCCGGAACACCGCGACCACCGCCTGCTGCGCCTCCAGTTGCGCGGCCCGCTCGGCGAGGGCCGCGGACTGCGCGTCCAGTTCGGTCCGTTGGTGGTCGAGCCGCTCGGCCTCGGACCGGAGCCGCTCCTGCTCGGCCGCCGCGAGGCCGACCGTCTCCTCCCACTCGGTCGCGTCGCGCTTGAGCTGGTCGAGCCGGACGTTCACCTCCTGCGTGCGAACGGCCACCGCCCGCTCGGCCGCCTCAAGGGCCGCCGTCCGGCGCTCGAGGCGGGCCAAATCGTCCTGGAACCGGGCGCGCTCGGCCTCGAACTCGTCGCGCGCGGCCCGGACCAGGGTCTCGCGGTCCGACACCACCCGCTCGCGCGTCGAGAGGTCGGCTTCCCACGCGGTGAGGCGCTCCGCGTCGGCCGCCTTCTGGGCCTCGAACGTGGTGCGCTCGCGCTCGAAGATGTCGCGGTCGGCGGCGAACATGTCGCGCTGCCGCGACAGCTCCTGGGCCTGCGCCGCCAGCCGCGTCTCTCCGTCGCGGAGCGCCTGCGCCCGGGGCTCGTGGGCCGCCCGCTCGGCGTCCAGCGCTTCGCGCTCCGATTGGACCTGATCGGCCCGCCGCCCCAGCTCCTCGCGCTGCCCCCGGCACTCCTCCACCCACTGCCGGCGCAGGTCGGTCAGCTCGTGGCGGGTGCGCGCCAGCTCGGCCTCTTTCGCCGCCGCCTCGGCCGCGCGCAGGTCGGCCAGCTCCTGTTCGATCGCCCGGCGCCGGTCGTGCCACAGGTTGCGGTCGGCGTCGAGCTCCTCGGCGGACCGGTCCAGCTCGCGCCGCCGGCGAACGAACTCGGCGTCGCGGGCCTCCCACTCGGCCCGGCGGTCGGCCTCCTCGGCGTCGAGCGCGCGGCGGCGGGCGTCGAGCTTCTCGTACTCGGCGGTGAGGTCGGGCGCGGCGGGCTCTTCGGGCACCGCGACCGCGAGCGGCACGTCGTCGAGCGGCACCAGCTTCGGCGACAGGTACGCGGGTCCCGGTTCGGGCACGGCCGGGGACGGGATGTGAACGCCGATCACCAGCCCGGCGACCTGGAGCGTGTCCCCGTGGTGCACGGGCACCGCGCCGCCCGTGGGCAGCGGGTCGTCGTTGAGCGCGACCGGCAGTGCGGCCGCGACCCGGCGCACGCGGACGCCGTCCGGCCGGCGCGTGAACTGAACGGCCACCGGGGGGGAGCCCGGCGCGCTCAAGCGGAGGTCGCACCCGGGGGCGGTGCCGATGAGGAACTCTTCGCCGAGGAAATCGTGACCGATCACGCGCCCGGCCGCGGTGCGCACGCCGAACCGGACCCGGGGCAGGTCGGGCCGGTCGCCGGGCGTCGGGTTCGGGAGCGGGGCCATCATGGCGAAGTTCCGTCCGCCCGGAATCGTTCCAGGGCGCGCGTCCGTGCTGCGGATTCAGAGGGTGAGGAGATTGGAACGCATTCCGCGACCGTCCGCAAGCCGAACTGCGCTGTAGCCCGAAATCACGACAGGATATGCTCTTGGCACTCAATTACGGCGCGGGCGGAGGAAGAGTTTCGACAGGATCAACAGGATAGACACGATGAAGAGTGAAACACAACCAGGCGAGAGCAAGCGCGGTCCGCTCCGCACGCGTCGATCCTGTCTATCCTGTTGATCCTGTCAAAACTCTTCCTCCGCCCTTACGCCGCTCCGATCGCACCAGACCCTGGTGGATTTGGTATCAGGCACTCCCCTCACGGCGTTGCGCGTCGGGATCGCCGAAGCTGTGGCACTCACTCACCACCGAAAAGCCGCTTGCACCGCCGGGTTCACCACTTTCTCGGTCGGCCACTCACCCCGCCGGAGCGATGCGATCGCCTCGGCCGCCGACCGCGCCATGTCTTCGAGCGATTGGGTGTCCACGCCCGCGGCGTGCGGCGTCAGCACCACGTTCGGTAACGCCCGCAGCGGGTTGTCGGCGGGCGTCGGTTCGTCCTCGAACACGTCCAGCAGCGCGCCCCCGAGCCGGCCGCTCTGAAGGGCCGGGACGAGATCGGCCTCGCGCACCAGCCCGCCGCGCGAGGTGTTCACCAGCACCGCCCCGGGCTTCATCACAGCGATGGTGCTCGCGCGGATGACGTGCCGCGTTTCGGGCGTCAGTGGGAGGTGCAAGGAAAGGAAATCGGATTCGCCCAGCAGCCGCTCGAAGGGGACGAGTTCGACGCCGGTGGCGGCACAGAACGCGGCGTCGGGGAACGGGTCGAACGCGATCACCCGCATCTCGAACGCTCGCGCGCGGGTGGCGACCGCTTTTCCGATGCGGCCCAGCCCGGCTAGGCCCAGCGTGCGGCCGCGCAGGGGAAGGCTCATGAGCCGGTTCCAGCCGCCCGCACTCAGCGCGGCGTGCCGCGCCGGGATGTGCCGCGTGAACCCGAGCATCAGCGCGAACGCGTGCTCGGCCACGGAGCCCTGGTTCGTGCCGGGGGCGATCGTGACCGCGACCCCGGCCGCGGTGGCGGCGGCCAGATCGACCGCGTCGTAACCCACGCCCACCCGCGCGATCACCCGGAGCTGCGGGTTGGCGGCGAACACGCGCGGGTTGTACGCTTCCGAGCCGGCGATGACCGCTTCGACACCGTGAAGGGCGGCGATCAGTTCCGACTCGGCCGGGAGGTTCGCTTCCGCGGGCGGCAGCGCAACCACTTCCAACCCGGCCTCATCGAGCGGCGCGCGAAACTTGTCCGCGAACTTCGCCACCTCGCGCGGGGCGATCAGCACTTTGGGCATGGACGGTTCCGAGAGGGGAGGGCAGGAGGACTCACCACGTGAGTTTTAGTGCTCCGCCCGGCCTTCCGTCACGGTCTCGCCGGCCAGGGCCTCTTCGGCCGCGCGGTGTCGGGTCAGTACGTAGGCTTGCGGGAAGAAACCGGCGGCGAAGATGAGGGCGGTGAGCGTCAGCACGGCGACCCGCTCGCGCGTCGTGATGCCCACCGGCACCCCCGGCGTGTACCGCGCCCCGGTGAAGAGCGCGAAGTACGCCCGCAGCACCGCCACCCCGTTCAGCGCCGCCGCGCCCACCACCACCAGCCCCACGAACAGGTTCGTCTCGACGGCGCCGTCCACCAGCAGTTCGGCCGCGATGAACCCGGACATGCCCGGGAACCCCACGCTCGCCAGCCCGGTCAGGAGGAAGCACACCGCCAGCGCCGGCGACGCGGCGTACAGCCCGCGGAACTCGGACAGCGTCAGCCGGCCGAACCGCGCCTCCAGCGCGCGGAGCGTCAGCCCGAACCCGCCCAGGGACACCATCACCGACCCCCACAGGGCCAGCGCGCCCGTCAGGCTGATCGAGGTGTGCAGCTCCAGCCCCACCAGCACCAGGGACGCGTGGCTCAGAAACAGGTACGCGAAGAACCGCCGCGCGTCGGCCTGCACCACCGCCATGCCGGCCGCGTACACCGCGGTCGCCAGCGACACGATGCCGACCGCTTGCAGCACCCACTCCGGCGGGTGGAGCGGGAGCACCAACCGCAGCGCCGCGTACATCCCGGTGATCGGCGCCACGAACAGGAGCGCCCCGCCGAACGAGCAGTTCTCGAACAGGTCGGTCACCCACACGTGAACCGGGCACGTGCCGCTGCGCACCAGTACGGCGCCCATGAGCAGAACCGCGGCCAGCGCGGACGCGTCGATCGCGCGCGCCAGGAGGCCGGTCACGAGCAGGGCCGCGAACAGGGCCATGTGGACCGCGTACACCCGCACCGGCCGGCCGCGCCGGCGGAGCTCGAAGTACGCCGGGGCCACCCCCAGGAGCAGCAGCACGCCCAGGTCCCACGGCTCGCGGCACGAGAACGCGGCCACCCGCAGGGCCGCGCCGGCCAGGAGCCACGCGAACGAGAACCGCGTCATCTTGGTGCGGGCGGTGGCGAGGGCCGTGAGAAAGTGCAGCAGCGCCACGAGCGGCACCAGCGGCGCGCTCAGGGCGTCGAGGGTGAACACCGGCCGGCCGAACAGCTTCGGCAGAACGGCGGCGGGGCTGCTCCCGTCGGCCGCCCAGCCGAACGCGAACCCGGCCCAGGCGGCGACCGCGCACGCCAGCCCCGCGCCCATGAACGCGAGGCACCAGCGCGACGCGACCCGGACATCGCGGACGCGCGAAAGGCACAGCGCGCCGGCGAGCGGGACCGCGACCGCGCACTCCAGCCACGGGACGGATCCGAACGTCATGATCCACTCTCCACGGCTTCGGGCGCGGGCGGTGCTGGGGCGAGGGCAGGGGCGGGGCGCTCATCGGGAGGGGGCTTCGGAAGCGCCGGCCGGGCGGGCGCGTCCGAAGCCCCCTCCTGGTTCAGGAACGCCGTCCACTGCCGCTCCCACCGGTCGAACAGCTTGAACAGCTTCACGAACGGCGCCGCGACGTAGTCACCGAGGACCGCGTCCAGGTACCCGCGCTCGAGCGCGAACCGGTACAGCCAGGCGCGCCACCGGCCCGGCGCCACCGCGAGCGGCCCCGCCTGCTGCGGCAACCGGGCGCCCAGCGCGTTCTCCAGCTCCCGGTAGTCGCGCAGCAGCGACGGCGCCCGCACGAACTGGAGGGTCCGCAGGCACGCGTGCCCGAGCAGGTGCGTGAGCGCGACGTACCACATGAACGGCTCCCAGTGCCCGGCCCCGATCTCCGCGACGATCAGCCCCACCTGGGAGAGCGACGCGAACGACAGGGCGCTCTTGATGTCCGTTTGCACCGTGCCGGCGAGGTGGGCGTAGAGCGCGGTCAGCAGCCCCACCGCCACGATCGCGACGGCCAGCGGCGGCGACACCGCGATCAGCGGGCTGAGCCGCAGGAGCAGGAACGCCCCGAGGTGCACCGACAGCGCGCCGTAGAACACCGCGCTCGACGGGGTCGGGCCTTCCATCGCCCGCGGCAGCCAGCCCGAGAACGGCACCAGCGCCGACTTCCCCATCGCGGCCAGCAGCAGCAGCGAGCCGATCAGGAGCGCCTGCCCCTCGGTCAGCGTCGTCTGCCCGTCCGGCCACGACCGGGCGGCCATGAGCTTGTCGAAGTCGCCTTCGCCGGTCATGTGGTGCAGCGCGACCGCGGCGAACAGCAGGGCCGCGTCCGAGACGCGGTACACGATCCACACCCGGAACCCGTTCCGCGCCGGGTTGGCCCGCTCCTGGAAGAACGCCACCAGGAGCGCGCTCGACAGCCCGACCAGTTCCCAGCCCGCGAACAGCGTTTCGATCGTGTCGGCCAGCGACGCGGTCACCATCCCGGCCAGGAACACGGAGAACAGCACGAAGAAGCGGTTGTACCCCGGCTCGCGGTGCAGGTACCGGGTCGCGAACGCGGCGATCGTGCCGCACAGCGCGAACGACAGCAGCGCGAGCGGCACCGACAGCCGGTCGAACTCGAACTTGATCGCGAAGTGGTAGTGCCCGTGGTCCGCGCCCCCGTGCGAGGCGATCGTCACCCAGTTGCCCAGGTTCACCACCAAATGCCGCTCGCCGGTGGCCAGCATCACCAGGAGCACCCCGAGCGTGGCCGCGAGCCCGGTCGCGATGAGGCACCGGCACGCGCGGTCGGCCGCGCGCTCGGTCACCGGCGCGCCGGCCAGCGCCGGCAGCCCCAAAATGACCACCAGAGCGAACGGGCACAGGATCGCGAGCGCCCCGAGGAACGACCCGAACTGGGCGAGGTCAGACATGCTCCACCCCCGCCGCGCCGGGGGCGATCTCGGCGAACTCCAGGTGCTCGCGCCAGCCGCGGTACCAGTCCGCGGACGAGGCCGCCGCCGGCAGCGCGTCGGCCGTCGGCGCGTAGTCGCGGAACGCCCCGTCGCGGAACACCTTGAGCGTGTTGTCCGTCGGGGAGAGGACCGCGAGCTGCACCCAGCCGTTCTCGGTCATCGACCGCCCCATCGGGTTCCCGTCGAGCACCTTCTGCATGATGTCCACAGTGGTTTCGCACACGATGAGGAGCCGCACCGGCTCGTGGATCTCGACCATCTGCCACGGCAGGCCGGTGCGCAGGTCGCTGGCGGCCCCGTCCATCACCCCCAGCAGCGCGGTGATGTTGTGCGGGAGCTTGGTGCCGCACCCGTACCCCGGCGAGTCGACGTGCGAGAAGAAGTACTCCAGGTTGATCCCGCCGCACACCGGGAACACCGCGGCCATCGTGCGGGCCAGGACCGTCCCGTGCGCGTCGTCCCGGGTCGGGTCGTAGGCGGTGAGGAACGCCCGGCGGTCCAGGAACAGCCCGCGGGTCCGCTCGCGCCGCCCCACGACGCACAGGGCGTTGGTCGCGTGCCCGAGTTCGGGCCGCGTCTGGGCCAGGTCCTCGCTCCGCCCCTCCACGTGCCGCAGGGCGTCCTGCGGGGAGAGCGTCAGCGGGGCCGACATGAACCGGCGGCACCGCTCGTGGGCGTTGCGGGCGCACGTCTGCTCGATGTCGCGGCCCGCCGCCCGGAGCGCGTCGCGGTGCGTGTCGGGCACGCCCTCGGTGTCGAGCAGCGTGACCGAGTCGTCACAGGTGTTGTGGTACCCGCCCACGAACCACGTCTCCGCCGGGATCGCGATCCCGTTTTGCGCCAGTCTGGCGCGGACCCGGGCGTCGTTGAGGATGGCGGCGGCGGCGCGGCCGTTCGGCGCCCCGGGGCTGCCGCCGCAGGCGCCGCAGTCGTAGGCCGATTTGTGCGGGTTGTTGAAGCTGTTCGACCCGTGCCCGATCACGAACACCAGCCGCGCGAACCCGTCCACCAGCCCGATGTCGCGCAGCAGCCGCTCGGCCTGTGTCGCCATCTCCGGCACCGTGAACCCCAGGTGCCCGGGCGCGCCCGCCGGGGCGCACTCCGGGGCGCGCTCGAGCCGGAGCGCCGTACCGGGCTCGCGCGCGACGAACTTGCCGAGCCGGCCGCGGAGCCGGGCCGTGAGCCGGGGGAAGAGGATGCGCAGCACGAGCGGGACCGAGGCCAGCACGCCGAGCGTGGCGGTCAGCAGCGCCCCGACGGCGAAGGTCCGCGTGCCCACGTGCGCCCGGTGCGACACGGACCCGAGCAGCCGCCGCGTCTGCTTCAGCCGCCGGGCCTTCTCCTCCTCCGCGCCCGTGGGCCGCTCTTCGACCCAGTGGGCCGGGGTGAGCACGATCGGGCACAGCGGCACGAAGTGCGCGTCGCCGGCGCCCTTGTAGTACATGGGCACCGCGAAGAACCCCGCGGCCCCGAACGTCTCGCAGTCGGGCGCGACCTCTTCGAGGTGCCGCCGGAACGACTCCTCGCGCTCGTCCAGGCAGGTGATCGCCTGGAACCGCGGCCCCCGGGGCTTCTGCGGCGCGTGGAGGGCGAGGGCGTCGAGGCACTGCTCGCGGAACCGGCGCTCGTAGGCGAGGTGGAACGCGCGGCGCCGGGCAAGTGCCGGGAACCCGTCGACCTCCGCGAACAGCGCGGCCCACCCGTCCGGCCCGAGGGCCGCCAGCTCGCCGGCACCCCAGCCGAGGAGCTGCGCGAGCTGGAACACCGGAAACGCCCGCTCGTCTTCGCCCCGCGGGCCGCCGGGCTTCGCGGCGGCCCGGAGCCGCTCGCGGAGCCGCGCCAGCGGGCCGGTGTCGCCGAGCGATTCGCGGGCCGCGTAAGCCGCCGCGTGCTTCTCGAGTAACAGCCGCACCGCCACGAATTCGACCAGGCTCCCGCCCGGCACCGGGAGCGCGACCCGGTCGCCGCGGGTCTCGACCTGGTGCACCATCCCGGCCCACCCGCGGAGCGGGAGCAGCGTCGCGCCGACGAAGGCGTCCCACTCGCTTTCGGGCACGCCCAGCGCGGCGAGGGCGTCGCACGCCGCCGCCGCCGGGTCGGTGCCGGCCGCGAGCAGCGCCCTGGCCTCGGCCGGCAGACCGGCCATCCACCGGTCCGGCGGGCCGCCGGAGTGCGAGTACAGCGCGCAGAAGGATTTGAAGTAGCCCAGCTCGCGGCCCGGCAGCGGCCAGTGCGAGACGCCCTGATCGAGGAACGCCGCGGTGAACCGGGTCAGCACGTCGTGGACCCACAGGTCCGTGTCCGCGGCGCCGGCCCGGAGCAGCAGGTCGCGGTGCCGGATCGGGGGCGGCGCGGGCGCTTGGGTGTCCGCGGTGGCGCGGGCGCCTTCGCGGCACAGCGCCCACAGCGCCTCGAGCGCGAACGCCTCCCACGTCGCCTCGGGCCACGTCTCAATGCCCGCGAGGCCGAACCGCGCGAACAGGTCGCGCATCCAGGCGGGGTTGGTGCCGTTGCGCCCGCGGAGGTCGCGCATCACCCAGCGCCGGGTCTCGGACACGAGCCGCCCCCGCGCCGCGGCCGACGCCTCCGGCCGCACCCGGGTCAGCGCGTCCGTCTCGGCGATCAGCCACCGCAGCTCGTCGGCCGTTCCGCCCGCCAGCGGGTACTGCAGCATGGCCAGGCGCAGGTCGAGCCGCGTGCCGTGCGGCTTCACCGGGGCGAGCGCGAGGCCCCCGAGGTCGTCGGCCAGCACCTCGCGCAGGTCCGAGAACCGGATGCGCCCTTTCGCGAGCGCGTCCCGGTACCGCGCCTCCGTCAGGTACGGCTCGCACCCGAACACCGCGGCGCCATGGGCCACGGCCGTCTCGAACGGCAGCGCCTCGAACGCGTGGAGCGTGTTGTGGTGGATGAAGACGTTGATCGGCCCCTGCGCGGGCAGCAGGTGCGCGCCGTGCTCAACCGCGGCCCTGAAGCGGTCCGCAGGTGTGCTGGTGTGCCCGTCGCGCGGCGCGTGGTCCGGGTGATGTAGGTCCTTCACGACCACCAGTGTACTCGCCTGGGCATAAATTGGTGTATGGGGGTAATGTGGCACGCAATTGGCGTGCCGGCGCGCTGCGTGCTGGATGGGGCCGTTGTTCACGTTCGGCCCGTGCGAAGTCTACAGGACTTCGGGTCACAAGTCGTCAGGTCCGCAAGTCGTAACGTCACAAACCATTCTCTCACCGGATTTGTAACGTTGCGGCCGACTTTCGACGATCGGACTTTTGACCCGAAGCCCCAACGGCTCGCCCGAGAACGTTTCCCGTTTTGCATGAGCGTCTGTCCTTCGTGCTGGTCGCGCGGGCGCCACCCTGGTCGCCCGGCGGCCAGCGGCCGAATCCGAAAGGGCCACCCATGAACGCACTCCGCTGGCGGTTCCTGTGGCCGGTGCTGCTCGGCACGCTGTGCCTCGTCGCCCTGTGCGCGTTCGCCGCGGTGTCGCTGTTCCACCAGCAGGTGACCATCACCGGGGTGCTGCGCGAGAACGTGTCCAGCCGGCGGGCGGCGTCCGACCTGCGCGGGTGCCTGAACACGCTGATCGCCCTCGAGAGCAACCAGATCGAGTCGGTCACGGACCTGCACGCCCGCGCCCTGGTCCACCTCGCCGACATCCGCCAGCTCGCCAACCACCCGCGCGAGCAGGACCTGTCCGCCCAGCTCGACGACGGGTTCGCCCGGTACCTGAAACTGTGGGAGTCGATGCCCCCGAAGGGGGCGCCCGAGCACGCCCGGCAGGTCGAGGCGGCGACCCAGTTCCTCGAGGCGAACGTGCTGTACCCGTGCCGCGACATCGAGGCGTTCAACGACCAGCGGGTCGAGGAGACCACCTCCCAGCACGAGCGGGTGCTGAGCCGGCTCGCGTGGGGCATGGCGGTGGTCGCGGGGCTCGGGGCGGTCGCCGGGGTGGTGTTCGGGTACGGCGTCGCCCGGCTCCTGAGCCAGTCGATCCGGCGGCTCCAGGTGCAGATCCGCGACGCGGCCGGGAAGCTCGGGCCGAACCAGCCCGAGATCCTGCTGACGGGCGACCCCGGGTTCGGCGGCCTGCACGACGAGCTGGAGTCCCTCACGGCGCGCATCGAGGGCGTCATGCAGGCGCTCCACGAGCGCGAGCTGGAGGTGATCCGCTCCGAGCACCTGGCGGCGGTGGGGCAGCTCGCCGCGGGCGTCGGGCATGAGATCCGGAACCCGCTCACCTCCATCAAGATGCTGGTGCAGACGGGGCTGGAGGGCGCCGCCCCGCCGCTGTCGGCCGAGGACCTGCGGATCATCGAGTCCGAGATCCGGCGCATGGAGCGGTCCCTCCAGACGTTCCTGGAGTTCGCCCGGCCGCCCAAGCTGGAGCGCCGGCCGACCGACCTGGGCGCCGTGCTCGAGTCGGTCCTCGGGCTGGTCCGGGGGCGCGCCGAGCAGCAGCGCGTGGCCACCCGGCTGGAGCTGCCCGGCCCTCCGGTGGTGCTGACCGCCGACGCGGGGCAGCTCCAGCAGGTGTTCGTGAACCTGGTGCTCAACGCCCTCGACGTGATGCCCACCGGCGGGGCGCTGACCGTCCGCGCCCGCGCGGCCGGCGGCGGGATCGAGGTGGAGGTGTCCGACACCGGCCCGGGAATCAGTAAAACCATGCTGCCGCGGCTGTTCGTGCCGTTCGCGAGCAGCAAAGACACCGGCCTGGGGCTGGGGCTGGTGATCTCCCGGCGGATCGTGGAAGATCACGGCGGGACCATGAACGCCGGGAACCGCGCGGGCGGCGGGGCCAGCTTCTTCGTTCGGCTCCCCGCCGGCGCCGGCCGCGAGCCCGCGGCGCCCTGAACCCCCTGGTGCGCACCCATGCCGACGCTGCTGGTGATCGACGACGAGTCCGCGATCCGACACGCCTTCCAGCGCGCGTTCCGCGACGGGGACTACGCCGTTCGCACCGCGACCACCGCCGCCGAGGGGCTCGCGGAGTTCGCCCGGGACCGCCCCGACGTGGTGGTGCTCGACGTCCACCTCCCGGACGCCTCCGGGCTCGACACGTTCCGCCGCGCGCGCGCGATCGACGCCCGGGTGCCGGTCGTGCTGGTGACCGGGCACGGCACCACCGACCTCGCCATCGAGGCGATGAAGGAGGGGGCCTACGAGTACCTCCTCAAGCCGCTCGAGCTGGCCGACCTGCGGCAACTGATCGGCCGCGCCGCGCAGTCCAGCCGGCTGATGCGCACCCCCGCGGTGATGCCCGAGGTGGAGCCGGCGCCCGTGCCGGGCGACGTGCTGCTGGGCCGGTGCCCCGCGATGCAGGAGGTGTACAAGGCCGTCGGCCGGGTCGCCGGCCAGAACGTGACCGTGCTCGTGCTGGGCGAGAGCGGCACCGGCAAGGAGCTGGTGGCCCGGGCGATCTACCAGCACTCGCGGCGGGCGGACAAGCCGTTCCTGGCGATCAACTGCGCCGCCATCCCCGAGCAGCTCCTGGAGAGCGAGCTGTTCGGGCACGAGAAGGGCGCGTTCACCAGCGCCGAGCGCAAGCGCATCGGGAAGTTCGAGCAGTGCCACGGCGGCACCATTTTCCTCGACGAGGTGGGCGAGATGACGCCGCTCACCCAGGCCAAGATCTTGCGGCTGATTCAGGAGCAGCGGTTCGAGCGCATCGGCGGGGCGGAGACCGTCCAGACCGACGTGCGGCTGATCGCCGCCACCAACGCCGACCTGGAGCGGATGACGGAGGACGGGCGGTTCCGCCGCGACCTGTACTTCCGGCTGAACGTGTTCACGATCACGCTCCCGCCGCTGCGCGAGCGGGGCGACGACGTGGCGCTGCTCGTCGACCACTACCTGAAGCGGTTCGGGCACGAGCTGGGGAAGCCGGTGGCGGAGGTGGAGCCGGCGGCGGCGGCGGCGCTGCGGGCGTACCCGTGGCCCGGGAACGTGCGCGAGCTGCAGAGCGTGCTGAAGCAGTCGGTGCTGCGGATGAGCGGGTCCGCGCTGCTCGCGGACTTCCTCCCGGAGCACGTCCGCAACCCGACGGCCGGCGCCGCGCCCGCGACGGTTGGCGAAAACGGGGCGTTCGACTGGGACCAGTTCGTCGGCGGCCGCATCGGGGCGGGGAGCGAGAACCTGTACGCCGAGGCCCTCGAGCGCATGGAGCGCGAGGTGCTGGTGCGGGTGCTCAAGCACACCGACGGGAACCAGCTCCAGGCGGCCCGCGTTCTGGGGATCACACGGGGCAGCCTCCGCAACAAGATCCGCGCCCTGGGGATCAGCATCGCCCGCTCGGTGTGGTCCGACGACGAGCAGGGTGACGCCTGAGCGATCACCGGCTGTCGGGGCCACGCGGGCTGATTCGCGTGTTCTCAAGTGTTTTTCATAACGGCACGAGCGTTGCCTTGTGGCGGACCAACACACCCGAGGGCAACTTCCGTGGCCGCACCGACCAACGCCCCCCCGCCGCTCGCGCCGGGCCTCCTGCCCAACCTCAAGTTCGACGCCGTCGCCGGGTTCCTGGTGTTCCTGATCGCGATGCCGCTGTGCCTCGCGATCGCCCGGGCCAGCGGGTTCCCGCCCATCGCCGGCATCTGGACCGCGGTCGTCGGCGGCGTCCTCTGCACCCTCATCAGTAACGCGCAGCTCACGATCAAGGGGCCGGCGGCCGGGCTGATCGTGATCGTGTACGGGGCGGTGACCGAGCTCGGGGCCGAGTTCGGGGCCGACCTGTCGGACGCGGACCGGGCGTTCCTCGGGTACAAGCTCGCGCTGGGCGTGGGCGTGACCGCGGGCGTCGTCCAGATCCTCCTCGGGCTGGTCCGGGCCGGGCGGCTGGCGGACTTCTTCCCGCTCACCCCGGTCCACGGGATGCTCGCCTCGATCGGCCTCATCATCATCGCCAAGCAGGCCTACGAGGTGCTCGGGGTGGCGCCGGAGAAGGGGGCCGGGCCGCTCGAGCTGTACGCCGGGCTGCCGGCGGCGCTGGGGCGCATCAACCCCGAGATCGCGCTCATCGGGCTCGTCGGGCTGCTGATCCTGTTCGGGCTGCCGCTGGTGAAGGCCGGGTGGGTGCGGAAGGTGCCGGCGCAGCTCGTCGTGCTGGTGGCCGCGGTCGCCCTCGGGCTGGCGTTCGACCTCGAGCACAAGCACACGTACCTGTTCCCGGACAGCTTCTTCGACATGAACCACCGGGCCGAGTTCGAGGTCGGCCCGCGGTTCCTGGTGGACATGCCCGAGGTGCTCCAGAACCCGGCCGAGGCGTTCGCGGTGCCGGACTTCCGCGGGGTGCTGACCGCCACCGGCATCCAGTACGTGGTCCTGTTCTGCCTCATCGGCAGCCTCGAATCGCTGCTCAGCGCCAAGGCCATCGAGCTGGTGGACCCGTGGCGCCGCAAGACCAACTTCGACCGCGACCTGCTGGCGGTGGGGGCGGCGAACACGCTGTGTGCGGCGATCGGCGCGCTGCCGATGATCTCGGAGATCGTCCGCAGCAAGGCGAACATCGACAGCGGCGGGCGCACGAAGGCGGCGAACCTGTTCCACGGGCTGTTCCTCCTCGGGTTCGTGCTGCTGTTCCCGAACCTGATCCACCACATCCCCCTGGCGGCCCTGGGGGCGATGCTCGTGTACACCGGGTTCCGGCTCGCGAACCCGGTCGAGTTCGTCCGCACCTACAAGGTGGGCAGCGAGCAGTTCATCGTCTTCGTCGGGACCATCCTGGCGACGCTCGCGACGGACCTGCTGATCGGCATCGGCGTCGGCATCGGGCTCAAGGTCGCGTTCCACGTGTGGCACGGGTGCTCGGTGCGCGGGCTGTTCACGTGCGACGTGGAGGCGGTGCCGGAGGGCGACCGGCTGGTCGTGCTGGTGGTCCGGCGGGCCGCCGTGTTCTCCAACTGGCTCGGCGTGCGGGCCGTCATCTTCCGCGAGGCCGAGCGCCGCGACGAGGTGGTGCTCGACCTGTCGCGCACCCGGCTGGTGGACCACACGGTGATGGAGAAGCTGCACCAGCTCGAGGACGACTTCGCGCACCTCGGGAAGCGGCTGAAGGTGATCGGCCTGGAGGAGCACGTGCCGCTCTCGGGGCACCCGCTGGCGGCGCGAAAGGGCGCCGGCCGCGAGTCGACCCCCGCGGCGGTGTAGGGGCCACGGGCCGCGCCGGACGGCGACCACGTTTCAACCCCTGTGGGAGCCCCGGCGCGGTCCGCCCGGACCCGTTCCGGGGCCGCCGCATCAAAACCCGCTCCGTTCCCGAAACCGCTGCGGACGGAGCGACCGGCACGTCGGGCTGTTCTCCACCTCATTTCTCTCATTGCAGCGTTTCCAAAAATCGCGCCCGCGTCGGGAGCGCCCGGCGCCCGGGTTCTTGTTTGAAGGTTGCTCCCGCGCGCACACGATAAATCGACCGTAAGTGCTGCGGCGAAATCGCGTTGCGTCACATCCGTCGAACGCGGTTGAAACCGGAATCCGTTGCCCCGAGGCTCACTGCCAGAGCTTGAGAGCGGGATTCGCGGGTAGCGATGTCCCCAGCGAACGGCCACTCAACCGCCAGCAGATGTCCCGTCGCCGACCGGCCGATGCCCCACCAGTGCCCGCCCGCGTGGCGCTGTAACCCCCGTTACAGCCGAGTGCCGCCGCACCCAAAAGGCGCGGGTGCGTCAGTGACCACCCGTGCGGTGCTGTAACCCCCGTTACAGCACCGCGCGTCCAACGGGACCGAACCGCTCGACGTGGTGCGAACTCGTGCGACCGATTCGCCGCCGCTCGACGGACCGAGCGGCCGCTGTCGCCAAACGATCCGCACCCCGTCTCGCTGTTGCGCTCCCGCCCGGGGCGGGCGCCGCGCGTCGGCCCGGCGGGCCGCACACCCGCTGTGGCGCACCCGCGCGCGGGCGTGTCACGGCCGCACACCGCGGCGCCCGCGTGCCCGCTTGCGTCGCGTCAAAAGCCTTGTTTTCCTAGCGTTTTCAGCTCATTGCCGCGTTCTCGCGGGGTGCGGCACGGGCGTTGCGTTAGTACCGGCACGCACACAACAGGAAGTCTCGAAGGAGCCACCATGAGTGCCACGACGCCGCGCGAGGATGTCCTCGGCGCCTGCCGCAAGCAACTGGAAGTTCTGGTCGACCGGCTGTCCAACGGCGTCGCGCAACTGACGGCCGAGGCGCAGCGCCCGGTCGGTCCGGGAACCGCCGCCGCGACCGCCGCCGGTAACGAAGGCGACGAGGAGGTCGCCCGCAGCGTCCTGCTGTCCGAGGAGCAGATCCTCGGCGAGGCGCAGGCCGCCCTCGCGCGGTTCGACGAGGGGACGTTCGGCAGATGTCAGCGGTGCGGACGCGCGGTCGCCCGGACGCGGCTGGCCACGATCCCGTACGCCCGTAACTGCATCAAGTGCGCCCGCGCCGCCGAGGCGGGGCACAACGGCTGACCCGGACCGGATTGGACTGAACACGATTTGGAGATTCCGGACCGCCGACCGGCGCACCACCCGCCCCGGCGAGTCCCAGTACCTCACTCACAGGTGGCGGGGATACTACCATGATGCCGGTCGGACTGGAAATGTGGGAACTGGTTGCCATCTCCGCGATGTGCTCGCTGACCGCCCTGAGCGTTTTCAGCACGATCGCCGTCTCGGTCGCGTACCTCGCGACCCGCGAATCGGAACCCGTTGCGGCCCCGGCCCCGGCCGCGAAACCGGTTCCGACCTTCGCCCCGGTGCCCGTCGCGGGCTGATCCGGCGCACGTGAATCGCCCCCGTGCGTGGTGCGCGTGGGTACCAAGTCCAGCAGTTTCAAGTTCGCGCCGCGGTTCTGGCCCGGAGTGTGGTCCGCTCACTCGGTGAGCGGTGTTATCACGGATCGGTCGCGGCTGTGGTCGAGGGAATGTAGCGCCTGCGAAACGCCCTGCGAGGGTCAATAGGCCCCTCGCGGGGCTCCGGTCGTGAGTCGGACCATCCACGTCGGAACCGAGTATCCCATACATGAACCCATCTGCGGTGTCGCTTTGTTGACGAGCCGCGACCGCCAGGGAGCGGTATACGTGTCACCGCTCCTGGCGGTCGCGGCTCGTCAACAAAGCGACACGACCATCGGGCACGTGTACCAGAACAACACATACGCAACTGCATAATTAGACTCGTAGCGCAATAGGCAGCAAGTCCTTGTTTAGAAAGAGTTTGTGGCGAATTCACATTCAATGCCGCAACTCGTTTTCAAGCAAGGACCTACGGCGAAAACCGGCCCTATTGCGCAACGAGTCTATTGATTTGCAGTTGCGTCCAGATTACCGAAGCCGCCGCCGTGCCAGAACCGTGATAATACCTCTGCACGGAGTGAGCGGACCACACTCCCCAAGGCCGGAACCGCGGTGACGCGGGCGCGACATCACGCGTCTACCACCGGTCCCACCGCGACCCGTTACAGAAACCGGCGTGAGTGGCGATCAACACGCATGTGGTCGCTTCCCGAGCCGCGCGGCTCGGGAAGCGACCACACGCGTGTTGATCGGTGCTCGCGCAACCCGGGGCGGCGGGTTCGTCACTTCACCCGCGGCGGGTACTTGGTCTGGAGCTGCTCGTACTTCTTGAACTCGATCGCGTGCAGGTCGTCGGCGGTGAGCCCCAGGCGGCGGGCCGCGTCCACCTCGTCAACGGCCCGGGTCCGTTGCGCCGCCAGCACGTTCTGGTCGTAGGCCCACGCGAGGTGGAAGTGGTACGCCGCCCGGTCGTACTGGGTGAGCGCCATTTCCAGGTCCTTGATCGCCAGCTCGGGGCGGCTGCTCACCAGGTACGCGACCGCCCGGGTGTCGAGGAACGCCGGGACCGGGCCGCGGATCGCGATCAGCTCCGACATCAGGTTCACCGCCTCGTCGGCGCGGGCCGGCTGGTGCAGCGCGAGCAGCATGCACAGGTTGTTGGTGATCACGTCCTTGCGGCCCTTCGAGTCGCGGCCCCGGGCGAGCTTCGCGGCCGACCGCTCGTACTCCCGGATCGCGGTCGCGTACTCGCCCCGGGCGTCCGCCAGTTCGGCCTTGGCGCCGATCAGCGCGGCTTCCAGCTCGGGGTCGGCCGCGGACTTGGCCAGCGCCTCGTCGAGCCACTTCTCGACCTTCGCCTCCGTGGCGGCGTCCGGGCGCTTGGTGCGCACGGCGCCGGTCAGGAGCTGCGCGGTCAGCAGGACCGGGGCCTTCCGCTCGCGCTCGAACGCCAGGGCGATGGCCTGCTGGGGCTGCTTCTGGCGGATGTAGAGGATCGCCAGCGGCTGGTGGGCGTCGGGGGCGGTGCCGGACGCCACCTTCTTGTACAGCGCCTCGGCCTCGTCCGGCAGCCCGATCTCTTCGAACACCGGGCCGGTGCGCGAAACGATCGCGTCCGGCTCGTCCCAGCCCTTGAAGCTCTTGAGCACCGCGCGGGCCTTCTCGACCAGCTTTTTCGCGTCGGCCGTGTCCGCGACGGTGGCGGCGTCGCGGCTCTTGCGGTGCAGCAGCCGGGCCTCCTCCCGGACCGCCTCCCAGCTCCCGGGGTTGTTGATCTTGAGCCGGTCCAGCGTCGCCTCGGCGCGCCCCAACTGGCCGAGCGGGGAGAGGGCCACCTGCACGCGCACCAGGGCCGCGATGTGTTCGGCGGTCACCCCGGGGCGGATGCGGGCCGCCCGCTTGAAGTGGTCCTCGGCCTCGGCGTACTCGCCCACGTCGAACGCGAGCCGGCCCAGCAGGTAGCACTCGTCCGGCGTCAGGTCGCCCTGGTCCCCGTGCTCCTTCAGCACCTTGATGCCCGCCCCGCGGGTCGCCGGGTCCACCGTCCAGATGACCGCCCGGGCCTTCAGGTCCTCGGGGTCCTTGGGCGCGTCCTTCAGGTTCCGCTCCACGAGCGCCAGGGCCTCGTTCCGCACCACGTAGGCGTTCGGCCGCGCGATCGTGGTGAGCGCGAGGTGCCGCCGGGCCCAGCGGGCCGTGTCCTGGGCGGGCGAGTCCTTCGCGGCGGCGAGGAGCCGGTCGGCGGTCGCCGCCTGGCCGGTGCGCTGGTGGAACTGGATCAACTGGCGGGTGGCGTTCAGGTCGAGCGGGGCGGCGGCGGCCGCGGCCTCGAAGTGCCCGAGCGCGGCCTTGCGGTCGCCCACCATTTCGTGCAACCCGCCCAGCGCGACTTGCAGCTCGGCGCGCGCCTCGGGGGTCGCCGCCGGGGCCGCCGCGAGCTTCACCTCGGCCTGGGCCACCGCCTGCGTCGCGCCGGGCAGGTCCCCGGTCCGCACGAGCTGGGACACCAGCGAGCCCCACGTCTCCGGCGACCGGTCGTTCAGCTCCACCGCCCGCCTGAACGCGGTCAGGGCCCCGGCGTCCTCGCGGATCGTGGCCAGCAGGGCGCCGCGGAGCAACTGGAGCCGGTGGTCCTTGCTGTCGACCGGGGCGATGCCGTCCACGGTCGCCTTCGAGTTGCGGGGCACCTCCGGGGCGGCCAGCAGGTCGCGGATCGCGCGGTACCGCTCCAGGTCGTCCGGCAGGCGGATCTCGGTGCGCAGCTTGTTGAGCACCCCGACCGCCAGGTCGTCCTGCTTCTTCACCCGGAACAGCTCGATCGTCCGGCGGATGACGAACTCCTGGCGCTCCCCGTTGTCGATCGCCTTCCGGTAGTTCTCCAGCGCCGCGTCGTTGAGCCCCTGCATGTAGTCCAGCTCGGCCAGGGCCACGTACGCGCGGCCCCAGCCGGGGCGGGCGATCTGGGCGCGGCGGCCCAGCTCGCGGAGCCGGGCGGCGGCCGCGTCCCGGGCCGCCTTGTCGGTCATCTTCTTCACCTGCGGCAGCTCGACTGCGATCCGCCCGAGCGCGGCGTACGGGCCGCCGCCGCCCTCGATCGTTTCGATCTCGGTGAGCGCCTGCGCGACCAGGTCCGCGCGCCCGGCCGCGATGGCGTTGTCCAGCAGCACCGTGCGGCAGCCCAGGTCGCCCGGCACCAGGTCGGCGGCGGCGCGCAGGAGCTTCAGCGCGACCTCACGGAGCCCCTGCGCCTGCGCCCCGTCGGGCTGCAGGTCGGCCACCCGCCCGACCGCCTGGCCCAGGCCGTACCACAGCCGGAACTGGTCCGGCTTGGCGATCCCCGGCGGGCCGTCGGCCAGCGCGGCGAACTTGTCCGGCTCGGGCACCCGGTTGCGCGCGACCAGCAGCCCGGCCTGGGCCAGCCGCAGGTCCACCGAGTCGCCGAACTTGGTCTTGGCCTCCTCGAGCACCGCCAGCGCGGACTCCGCGGTCCCCCCGGTGTTGAGCCGGGCCAGCGCCACGAACGCGGCGTTCGCTTTCGGGCTCTTGGGGTTCTTGTCGATCCACAGGCGCAGCTCGTCGGCGCCCTGGTCGGTCTTCCCCTGTGCGGCCAGCGCGTCCGAGCACAGCACCTGCATCTCCACCGGCCGCTCCGCGACCGGCACCGGCTTCACCGCCTCGTTGAACCGGTCCCAGTCGCGCTCCCCGCTGGCGCCCGGCTGCGCCAGCACGTGGTACAGTTCGAGCCGCACCAGCTCCGTGCGGTGCTCGTTCAGCCGGTAGCCGTTCACGATCCGCCGGTACCGGGGCAGGGCCTCGCCGACGCGGTTCAGCTTGGCCAGCGCCTCGGCCTCGCCGACGACGGCCGGCGGGTAGTCCGGCTCCGTCGCCAGCACCGTGCGGCAGTACTCGAGCTGCTTGTCGGGGTTCAGCACGGCGGCGTAGCACGCGGCCAGCGCGACCAGCAGCTTCTTGTTGAGCGCCGGCGCCCGGGCGATGCTCGGGCGGGCCTCTTCGAGCAGCCGAAGGGCGGTGCTCCAGTCCTTCTTGAGCGCCGCCAGCCGCCCGCGGAGGTACGGCACCACCGCCTTGCGGGCCTCGTCGGCGGCGATCACGTCCGTCATCCGGGCCGAGTCCTCCGCCTCGCCCAGGTCGATGAGCCGGTCGGCGACCATCACGTAGTCGTTCTCTTTCGGGTCCAGCAGCTTCGCGGTGGCGCGGAGCACCTCGAGCCCGTCGTCCCGCTTGCCCTGGCGGACCAGGACGTCGCACAGCAGCGAGCCGACCGCGATGTTCTTCGGGTCGCGGTCCCGCGCCCGGCGCAGCAGGGACTCGATCTCCTTGAGCTTCGCCGGCGCGTCGCTGGTGGCCTTCAGCTCGGCGATCTCGACCTCGGCCATCGTGAACAGGGCGTCCGGGTTCTGCTCCCCGCCCGGGATGTTGTGCAGCGCGTACTCGGCGTTGGCGCGGGCGTCGTTCCAGCCGAGGAACAGCTTGAACCGGGCGGCCGCGAGGCACGCCTCCGGGTCGTTGCGGAACCGCTCCTCCTCGCGCAGCGCCCGGAGCAGGTCGCCCAGGTTCGTTTCGCGCTGCGGGTCGACCGTGTACTGGTGGGTCAGCTCCAGCGCCCGCTTGTACACCCGCACCGGGGCCTTCTTCGTGGCGATGGCCTTCCGGAGGTGCGCGATCGCCTCCGGCTTCTTCCCGAGCGCCCAGTCGCACTCGGCGGCCAGCTCGCGCGTCGCGACGTCGTCGGCCGGGGCGTCGGGGGCGTTGAGCAGCATGTCGACGTGCTGTTGGGCGTTCATGTGGCGCCCGCTCTTGGCGTACATCTCCGCCAACTGGCGCCGCTCGTCCGGGTGCGCCGGGAACGCCCGCAGGAACCCTTCCACCCCCGCCACGGCGCGGGGGCCGGCGGCCGGCTCTGCGCTCGCCTGGGCGAACAGGAGGGCGGCGAACTTCTGGTACGCGCCCTCGTCGGCGGGGCGGAACTTGAGGTACTTGGCGTACAGGTCGATGACCTCGCCGCGCTTCTTGGGGTCGCCGTCGATCCCGGCTTCGGCCCGCTCGGCGGCTTCCTTGTAAACGGTCACCTGGCTGCGGAGCTGGACCCGGTGGAGGGCGAACGTCGCCCCGCCGCACATGAGTAGCGCCGTCACAACGATCAGGAGCCGCTTCCAGTACAAGGTTCGGCGCACAGTTCACCTCTGGCGGATCGGGGCGGGCCGGCGGGCGGGGAGGGCTCGCGCGGGCTGCTACCGGCCCCAAAAAACGCGGACGGGGGTAACAACCGTTACCCCCGTCCAAAGTAGCACATTTTAGCTCGACCTGGAACCGCACAGCCCGGCGGTCACTCGGCCGGCTTGCGGAAGGCGCGGCGGAGGCCGATCAGCGGCAGCGCGAAGCAGGCCAGGACCAGCCCGCCCGGGGCCGGAACGGCGGCGGCCGCGGTGACGCTCGCGCCGCCGGTGGCGCCGAACGTGGCGCCCGCCGGGATGTCGCCGCTGAACGACACGGTCAGGGTCTGCTGGATCGCGAACGGGCTGACCAGGCCGTTGACCTCGCTCTCGCCGGTGACCTTGATGCCGTTCGGGGTGGTCAGGTTGATCGGGCCGGCGATCGTCTGCCCGTTGGCGAGCTGGGTCATGCTGCTCGCCGGCACCTGGGAGCCCGCGTTCGGGTTGTAGAGCCGGGTCGTGCTGGACACGGCTTCGGTCCCGCTCGCGAACCCGGTGGAGCCGCTGGTTTCGACCCGCAGCGTGCCCAGGTTGCCGTTCGGGGTGAACCCGTCGTCGGTCACGGTGATCCGCAACTGGTCCAGGGCGACGTTGAACTTGTCGGTCAACTGGCCGCTGAACGAGGGGGTCAGCGAGGCGATCGGGCTGCCGGCCGCGCTGTTCGAGCTGACCGTCACGAGCACGTTGGTGAACGCGGTGCCGTTGAAGGTCGTGATCCCGGACCCGGAGAGGGTCGCGTACTGGGAGCCGACGACGGAACCGTTGTTGATCTCCTCAACGAGGATCTGCACGCCGGCCTTCGATTCGGCCGGTGAGGCGGCAATTGCGGCGACAACCGCCAAGCTCGCGATGGTCCGACGGAACTGGCGCAGAAACATGACGGTGTGCTCCTGTCTGAAGCGGTTGGGCGGAACGAGTGATAGCACTTGCCCGGACCTCGAACCACCCCACCTTACCGAGAGGGGTGACGGAGCCGTGCGACCAGCCGCGTTCGCCTTCTGATCGAACCGGGACGGGCGTTGAAGGGGCGCCCGGCGTTGCGACTCTCGCGGTCGTCCGCGGGTCTACCACATTAGGAAAGCGGGATGCCCCCTACAGTGTCAACCCGATTCCCGGTAGAATCCCGATTTCGCGTGGCAAACGCAATGTCAAATCTGCAAAATCAGAAATCGCCGATGCCGGCGAACGCAACTACTGTTCCGGATAGGATTTCGCACGTCGCCTCGGGTAGTACGCTGGCGGCGTGTGAAATCTTGCGCACCGGGTTCATTTCCGCCCCTGAACACTGGGACGAACGGCAGCGCATCCAGAAGTTAACACTCGGTCCTGGGCGCGGCCGACTTGAGCCCGCCGGCGGCCCGGTGCTACCTTTTCGGTCGGGCGGCCCGGGCCGGACCGGGTGGGGTGGTTGAAAGGGGGCGGAGAGTGAGTGCGGCCAACGTCGCGAGTTTCGACATTGAGGAGCATTTCCGGATCGAGGCCGCGGTGGGGCTCAACTGCCCCGCCGAGCTTCGGGCCGACTACGCGACCCGCATGGAGGCCGCGACCCGGCGGCTCCTCGCACAACTCGCCGAGGCGCAGGTCCTGGCCACGTTCTTCGTGGTCGGTGAGATCGCCCGGTCGCACCCGGGGCTGGTGCGGGACATTCACGCGGCCGGGCACGAGGTGGGGTCGCACAGTTGGGATCACCGGCGGGTCCACCGGTTCACCCCCGCGAGCTTCCGCGACGACCTGCGGGCCAGTAAGGACGCGCTGGAACAGGTGACCGGCGCCCCGGTGTTCGGGTTCCGCGCGCCGACCTTTAGCGTGATGCGCGAAACCGGCTGGGCGGTCGACGCGCTCGCGGACTGCGGGTTCGTGTACGACAGCTCCATTTTCCCGGTGCGCCACGACCGGTACGGGGTGCCGGACGCGCCCCGGGGGCCGTTCGTCGCGCAGGGGGCGGCGGGCGAGATATTGGAACTACCGCCGCTGACCTATCGTGTTGGCGGCGTGAACCTTCCGGTCGCGGGCGGGGGGTACTTCCGGCTGTTCCCGCTGGCGGTGATGCGGGCCGGGTTGCGGCAGGCGGCGCGGGCGGCGGGGCCGAACGTGGGGATGTTGTACTTCCACCCGTGGGAGTTCGATCCCGGGCAACCGCGGCTCCCGCTGAAGCGGCTGTCGCGCTGGCGGACGTATGTGGGGGTGGACCGCACGACCGCCCGGCTGGCGAGCCTCTTGCGGGCGTTCCCGTTCACCCGGGCGATCGATGCGGTGCGCGCGATCCGGGCGAGCGGCGTCCCGCTTCCGCGGTTTCGCGTCGCCTAGCGACCGGAGCCGCGGCCCGATTTGGTGCGGCGTTTCCGGCCCGCCCGCGCGGCCGCGCGGGCGGGCGCCACGGGTCGGACTACTCGACGTTCGTCAACAGCCGGGAGATGATCTTCTTCCCGGCCGCCAGCGCTTCGCCCGGGATGAACACGTTCAGCGTCGCGGCGTCCTTCAGCGTGACCGCGATCCCGATGAACGTCGGCTCCCCCTTCAGCGGCTGCACCTTCCCGAGCCGCGGGAACCCGGGGACCGTGTCCTGCATCGCCTTCAGCGAGTCGAGCAGCACGGTGACCAGTTGCCCCGTCTCGGCCAGCACCAGGGCGTTCGCGTCGGCCGGGAGCTGTTTGCGGGTCAGCTTGAAGCCGTCCGTCTCGCCCACGGGCGTCTTCGGGTCGAGGAACGCGTCCACTGCCGCCGCCGCCGCGCCGAAGTCCTTCGCGGTCACCTGGATCACGGTCTTGCCGTCGGTGCCGATCCACAGCGTCATCTGCTCGGTCAGCGCCCGCTTCAGTTGGGCGATGGTGTTCTCCTTCAGCCCCTCCGGGAGGTCCTTCACGGTGGCCTCGAAGTCGAACGCGACCCGCACCTCGGTGAAGGTGAACGCCCCGTGCTTCCGGGCGTCCTTGGTGATTTTCGGGGCGCCCTTGAGTATCGCGCTGTTGAGCCGCCCGCCGGCGGCCATCGCCTCGTAGCACCCGGTCAGCGCCGCCACGGCCTTCTTCGCGTCGGTGTACTTCGCGGCGGTGAAGTTCGTCCCGGCCCCGCCGGACCCGCTCACCTCGCCCTGCGGCCCCGCCGCGTGGAGGGCCGTGAGGTGCTTTTCCAGCGCCGCGTTGCCGTTCTCGTCGTCGTCCGCGGGGGCGAACTCGGGGTTCAGGCCCTTCATCATGTCGTGGAACCTCTTGCCGAACTTCGTCGCGGCGTACTGGCCCAGCCCGGCCGGGAGCTTGCCGATGTCCGCGAGCGCCCCGGGGCTCTCGGCCTTCAGCACCGCCGCGCTGGCGGTGTCGTCGGCGAACTGCGCCTGGAACCGCAGGTTCAGCCCCTCGGGCCGGAACTCTGCCCCGAGCACCACCCCGCGGCAGTCCTCCAGCGCCTGGAACGCGCCGCCGAGCATCACCTTCGCGGCCGCGAGCTGCTTCTTGTTGACGCCGGGCAGCATCCCGCCCATCTCGGCCTGCTGGAGGCCGAAGTCGATGAGCATCTTGAAGCCCTTGATCTGCTCCGCGTACTTGCCGTTGATGGCGTCGGCGTTGAGGTAGACGGCCAGGTCGCTGCCCACGAACGAGCGGGCCAGCTCGGCCGGCATCGCGGCGGTGGTGGCGCGGGTGAACTTGCCGGCGTAAACGTCCGCGGTGCCCTTGTCGGGCGTGAGCGCGACGTACTCCTTCAGGTCCACCATGTAGACCGTGTGCTCGGCCCCCATCAGGCTCAGCTTCGCCTCGTCCACGCCCTTGCCCTCGCCGAGCGTCTTGCGCTCGTCGGCGGTGAGGAACGTGGCCTTGAACTCCTTGTAGCTGCTCACCGGCACCAGCACCGCGAACGCGGGCTCGCCCTCGAACAGGCTGGCGATGTCGCTCACCACGACGAACACGCGGCCGTCCTTCGGCACGGCGGTCAGCTTGCGGTCCGCGAGGGCCGGCTTCAGCGCCTCGTCGATCTGCTTGTCGAGCTCCTTGGCTTCGTCCGGGAGGGCCGCCTTGAGCATGGCCGAGAGCCGCTCGCGGGCGGCCCCGACGCCGGTGAGTTGGACCGCGACCGGCGCGTTCGCCGGGAACGGGAACGTGACCGCTTTCCCGGCGGCGCCGGGGACCGGCGCCGCCCCGGCGGCCGGCGCGAGCGCCAGCAGCGAGCCGAGAGTGGCCGCCGCGAGTGCGGCGCGGAACAGGAGGGACATGGCATGACCTCGGTGCGGCGCGGGTGGCGCCATGCGGGCATGATAACGCGGTGCGCGGCGCGCGAATAGCCCCGGGGGCGGCGCCGCCCGGGGCGGGGGCGGGGGCGGGCGGGGCCCAGGTGCCGTTGGGGAGCTGCGGATGCCGAACGGAGCGGGCGCGGGCCGCGCGCTGTGACGACAAGCCGAGGCGCTACAAACGATCGGTCTTCAGCACGCCCCGGCGTCACTCGCCGCTGAGCTTGTACTTGTCGATCAGCCGGTACAGCGTGCGCCGGCTCACGCCCAGCGCCTTGGCCGCCTGCACCTTGTTCCCCCCGTGCCGGTGCAGCACGTCGCGGACGTGGTGCCGTTCGACGCGGTCCAGGTCGTCCGGGCCGGTCGTCGGGGCCGGCTCCTCGCCCGCGGCGGGCGGCCCGCTCCCCGCGGCGAGGTTGTCCGGCAGGTCGTCGGGCGTGATGACGCTCCCCTCGGCCAGGATCTGCGCCCGCTCCAGCACGTTGGCCAGCTCGCGGATGTTCCCGGGCCAGTCGTACCGGCACAGGAGGGACCGCGCCGCCGGGTCGACGGTCATCGGCCCGCGGCCCACCTGCCGCGTGTGGAGGAAGTGCTGGATCAGCTCCGGCACGTCCTCCCGCCGGTCCTTGAGCGCGGGCAGGTCGACGGTGATGACGCTGAGCCGGAAGAACAGGTCCTCGCGGAACCGCCCGGCCTTCTGCTCGGCCTCGAGCGGCTTGTTGGTGGCCGCGATGATGCGCACGTCGGCCCGCTTCTCCTGGGTGCTCCCGACCCGGCGGTAGTGCCCGTCCTCCAGCACCCGGAGCAGCTTCGCCTGGAGCGCGGGCGCCATCTCCGCGACCTCGTCCACGAACAGGGTGCCGCCCTCGGCCACCTCGAACAGGCCGGGCTTGGGGCGGTCGGCGCCGGTGAACGCGCCCTTCTCGTGCCCGAACAGCTCGCTCTCCAGGAGCGTCTCCTGCAGGGTGGCGCAGTTGACCGTCACCAGCGGCTTGTCGCGGCGGGCGCTGTTCCCGTGGACGGCCCGCGCCACCAGCTCCTTCCCGGTGCCGCTCGGCCCGCGGACGAGGACCGTCGCGGTCGTGGGCGCGACCTTCTCGATGAGCTGGACGACCTTCCGCACCGCCGGGCCGGACCCGACGATCCGGTACCGGTCGGACTCGAACGTGAGCCGCTGCACGTACCGGCGCAGGTTCGCGTTCTCGCGCCGCAGCCGCCGCACCTCCATCGCCCGGTCCAGCACCGGCAGCACCTGCTGGAGCCGGAACGGCTTCAGCACGTAGTCGAACGCCCCGGCCTTCATCGCCTCCACGGCGGTCTGGATGGTGCCCTGGCCGGTCATGATGATGCCGACCAGGTGCGGGTCCGCCTCCAGGCACCGGCGGAGCAACTGGATGCCGTCGGTGCCGGGCATCATCAGGTCCGAGAGCAGCACGTCGGGCTCGCCCTCGCGCAGCGCGTCGGCCGCGAGCGCCGGGTCCGACAGCCCGCGGGCCTCGAACCCGGCGTCGGTGAGCGACTCGCACAGCGCGCGCATCAGCTCCACCTCGTCGTCGACGATCAGGAGCTTGCCGCGCGGGTTCCGTTGGTCGCCGGTCATGGGGGTGCGTCTCGCAGGCGGTCCACGTTCGTGTCGGGGCGGGTGGGGAGCGTGATGCGGATGGTGGTGCCCGCCCCCAGGGCGCTCTCCACCTCGAGCGTGCCGTGGTGCTGCTGGACGATGCGGCGGCAGATGGCGAGCCCCAGCCCGGTCCCCTTCCCCTCCTCCTTGGTGGTGAAGAACGGCTCGAACACGCGGTCCCGGAGCTCGGCCGGGATGCCGACGCCCGTGTCGGCGATCTCGATCACCACCGCCGGGCGCCCGTCGGGCAGCGCCCCGGCCCGCACCCGGGGCACCAGCCGGCCGCCCCGGGGCATCGCGTCCGCGGCGTTGGTGAACAGGTTCAGGAACACCTGCCGCAGGTGCTGCCGGTCGGCGTGGATGTGCGGCACCCCGGGGGCGAACTGGGGCTCCACGAGCACCCCGTGCTTGCGCAGGTGGTGGGCCACCAGGTCGACGGTCCGGCTCACCTCCTCGCACACGTCCACGGTGGACACCTGGTCCCGCCCGGCCCGGCTGAACTGGAGCAGGTTGGCGACCAGGCCGGCCATGCGCTCGACCTCGCCCTCGACCACCTCGAGCGGCCGCCGCCGCGGGTCGTCGGCCGGGGTCTTCGCGAGCAGCCCCTCGATGCGTAGGCTCACCGTGCCGAGCGGGTTGTTCAGCTCGTGGGCGATGCTGGCGGCCAGCTCGCCCACGCCCGCGAGCTTGGCGGCCTGCCACAGCTGCTGGGTGGTGGCCCGCAGCTCCTCGGTCTTGGCCTGGAGCTCCGCGAGCGCCTGCTCCCGCTGCCGGGCGGTCTCGCGGAGCTGCGCCTCCGCGCGGGCCTGCGCGTCGGCGAGTTCGGCCTGCGCGCGGAGGTGCTCCAGCTCCCGCTGCGCGGCCTCGTACCGCTTGCGCTCGGTGGCGTCCCGCACGATCGCGGTGAACAGCAGTTCGGCCCCGGCGCCGAACTTCGAGATCGACACCTCCGCCGGGAACTCGGACCCGTCCTTGCGCCGCCCGAACACCTCGCGCCGCGCCCCCATGAGCCGGGCCGGCGCCGGGGACCGGGCGAACTCCTCCATCTGCTCCGGGTGCCGGGCGCGGAACCGCTCGGGCAGCAGCAGGTCGATGGACCGGCCCAGCATCTCCTCGGCGGTGTACCCGAACAGCACGGTGGCGCCGCGGTTGAACAGCACGATGTCGCGGCGCGCGTCGGTGGTGATGACCGCGTCCTCGGCGACGTCCAGTATCTCGGCCAGTTGGATCAAGGAGATACGCGCGCGTGCGGCGCTCCTGGCGGACGGCCCCGCGGGGTACAGGGCGCCCGTTTGTGTGGGATCGAGTAACATTCCGGCCCCACTGCTCATGGTTCCCGCTCGGCTACCCACCGTCAACGGCTATTCGCCGCGCCGGACCCTTCGGGGCGCGGCGCGTGGCGAAACAACAGGTTGCTGAACCAAACCAGGATGGTCACCAACACGGCCCCGAAGCCCAGCATGATGAGCGCTTGCATTGCGTCCCCTCTGATAGTTGCGGTGCCGGGGCCAATCGCAATCGGTGTGCCGCAACGAACGGCGTCCAGATCGGCCGGTTGTGCGTGATAATCGGCCCGTTTTCACGCACTCTGGCAGCGCGGTGTGCGGAACCGGCACACGCACGTGTGCCCGGCATGTGCGGCTGCGGCGCGCGCCCCGGCCCGGTCCTCAGCGGCAGGCCGGCACACTTGTTGCTCAATGGGTGAACGCACACCGGCTGGAGCGTTCCGGCGCGGTCATGCGAGGAGCAACCAGATGAAACGCGACGACGGGAACGTGGTGCGGGTGTTCGCCGGCCCGCTGGTGCTGGTCGAGGTGTACCAGGGGAAGCTGAGGGAGGTGGGAATCGAGAGCCGCGTGGTCGGCACCGAACTGTCCGCAAGCCTCGGCTCGGCGCTCTCCGGTTCAACCGAACTGTGGGTGAAGGAAGAGGACCTGGAGCGCGCCACGGAACTGCTCACGGAAGAGGAGCAACGAGCGGCGGCCAAGGAATGAGGCCCGGCGGCGCGGGCTCGTGCTGTCAGGTGCGGGAGCTTGTGCGGCGGGCGGGCGCGGGAGGGCTCTCTCCCGCGCCCGCCCGCCGCACCCGTTTGGGACGCGCTCACATTGTCGGGACCATCGGCCGGGTGAGACGCGCGAGTGAAAACGACGAGTGTGTGTCGCGGCGAAGCTGGCCGGAACGAGAGCGCCCTTATTGAGAGCCCGTTCACCACCGCCGCTCCGGCGCCCTGTAACCGAAGAACGCGCCAGGACGCCGCCTGTGGAGAACGGGCGACGGAAGCCGGTCACATCTTGGGGACCGGGACGCCGGCGCCCCGGAGCGCGTCTTCGAGCTTCGCGCGGTCGGTCCGCGTCGGGTCGATGAGCGCCGTCACCTTCCCCCCGTCTTTGAACGTCGCGGTCGCCTGCTCCACCCCGTCGATCTTCGCCACGGCCTCGTAAGCCGCGAGGCAGCACGCTTTGCAGTCGAGTACGGGGGCCGGGATCACGACCTCCTTGAGCTTGTCGCGCGGCACCGTCCGGCGGGGCTTCGCCCCGAAGGTGTTGCGGCTCGCCTCCCGCAACTTCTGGTCCAGCCGCTCGGCGACCTGCTCGGGCTTCGCCCCGGGGAACGCCTTCGCGGGCACGAACTCAACGGTGACCTCGGCGTCGGCGAAGTTGACCCCGACCAGGGTCACGTCCGCGACCGCCTTGAACGCCTCGCGCAGGTCGGTCTCGCGGTCGGGGCTGAACAGCCCGAGCACGCGGAACGTGGCGCGCTCGGGCTTCGGCGCGGGCTGGCCCTTGTTCTGGGCGGCCCCGCCGGTGCCGAAGCCGACAACCAAAAGCAGGGCACCGGACACGTGTGTGGCGCGCAACGCTCGTCCTCAGCGGGTGTGGAACAACTTGCTCTCGACCAGTTCGTACAGCAGCGTGCGGGTGCCCCCGCCGCCCTTATTCGTCGCGGCCACCACGGCCGCGATCTCGTCCCGATCGGCGAACGACACCCCGCGGCCGGTCGCGTACACCGCGAGCTGGGCGGCGAGGTTGGCCAGCAGCGGGTCGCGGTCGCCCGCGAGTTGCGCCTGGAACTCCGCGAAGTTCGTAAACGTCCGCCCGTCGGGCTGCACGCCGCTCGCGTTCACCTTCGGACCGAGTTTGAAGCTGATGTTGACGAACGGGTCGATGGTGCCGCGCGGGGCCGGATCGCCCGTGCCCAGCGAGCGGTACCGCGCGCGGTGGCCGCCGATCACGTCGAACTCCTCGAGGGCGAACCCCGGCGGGTCGATCTTCGCGTGACACGACGCGCACGCGGCGCTGTTGCGGTGCTTGTCGAGCTGCTCCCGGATGGTGGTGGCCCCGCGCACGTCCGGCTCCACCGCCGGGGTGTTGGGCGGGGGCGGGGCCGGGGGCCGGCCGAGGATGCGGTCCAGCACGAACGCGCCGCGCGGCACCGGCGAGGTGGTCGTGCCGTTCGCGGTGACCTTGAGGACGGCCGCCTGAGCCAGGAACCCGCCGCGCGGCACGCCGGGCGGCAGCGCCACGCGCCGCACCTGTGTCCCGCTCACCCCGGGCACGCCGTAATGCGCCGCGAGCCGCCCGTTGACCATCACGAAGTCGGACCGCACGAGGTGGTCGGCGGTGAGGTCCCTGTCGAGCAGCTCGCGGAAGTACGCCCGCGGCTCCGCGAGCATCGAGTCCGCGAGGTACGGGGTGAACTCCGGGTACAGCTTGCGGTCCGGTTCGTTCGACCAGAACTGCCGGAGCTTCAACCACTGCCCGAGGAAGTCCTCGACGAACCGCCGCGACTTGGGGTCCGCGAGCAGGCGGTCGGCTTCGGCGCGGAGCGCCCCGGGCGTGCGGAGCTGGCCCGCGGCGGCGAGCTTCGTCAGCTTCTCGTCGGGCATCGAGTTCCAGAGGAAGTACGACAGCCGGCACGCGAGGGCGTGGTCGTCGAGGGCGCCGGCCGGCTCGACGTGGTAGAGGAAGTCCGGCGCGCAGAGCGCCGCGCGGTACGCCCACCGCATCGCCAGCTCAAAGCAGTCGCCCTCCTTGAGCCGCGCGGCGACGCGCTGGACGTACTGCTTCCGCACCTCGGCCGGCACGGGCCGGCGGAACGCCCGCGGCAGGAAGTCGGCGAGCAGCCGGTCCGCGTCGGCGAGCGGCTTGGCGGTCTGAACCGTCCAGAGGCCGGGGACCGGGTCCGGCTTGTTCAGGCTGCCGCTCACGCGCTGCCGCTCGGGCGCGCGGACCGGGAACCGCACCCCCGGGTGCTTCTGAGGGTCCGCCTCGCGTATCGGCAGGGTGCCGAACAGCCGCTGGTGCGCGACCGGGGGCCAGCTCTCGTGCAGCGGCCCTTCGACGTCCAGGTAGTCGCACGCGATCCCGGGGCCGGTGTACCCCATCGCCCGCTGGGGGCCGCGGGTGCCCCCGCCCACGATCGACGCGGCGTCGAACCCGATCTTGTCCCGCGGGTTCAGCCACGCCACCACCTGGTGCTTCTGTTCGGTGAGGGACGGCGCGTCGTAGTACCCGAGCACCGTGCCGGACAGCCGCGTGCGGCCGTCCTCGGCCGTCTGCACCACCGACAGGCGGGCCGCCTCGGTGCCGCGCGCGGGCAGCACCGCGCCCCGGTCCCACTGGAAGCTCCACAGCGACGCGGTCAGCTTGTACCGCCCGGGGTAGACGGCCGCGAACTCGCCGAAGCACGGGGCGAACGACTCGTCCTCGTGGCGGAACAGGCCCACGCTGGCCCCGGACCGGAACACCCCCAGCCGCTCGTGCGCCCCCTGGTCCAGGTGCGCGTGCCGGCCGGCCGGCGGGAACTCGGGGGCCGGCTTCTTGTCCCGCAGCAGCACCCCGTCCCCGTGCAGCAGCACGTGCCCGACGATGTAGTCGGCCAGCGGCACCCGCTGCTTGACGGGCTTCGGGGCGGTCGGCCGCGTCGCGATGGCGGCGTCGAGCACGCGGTCGGCGGCGTCCAGGTACTTGGCCAGGTTCACGTGGGACAGGTCCAGGGCGTCCGCGTGCTTGTCGAACCCGTGCGCGGTGCCGTCCGGCGGCAGGTCGATTTGGAGCGGGATGCCCGGGAGGTCGAACAGGTCGCGGACGGTGTTCTCGTACTCCCCGCGGGTGAGCCGCCGGAGCCGCGTGCGGCCGCCCGTTGCGGCCGCCTTCTCGGCGGCGATGAGATCGTCCCGGAGCGCGCCCGTCGCCGCGGCGAGGTCGGCCGCGGGGGGGCGCGGGCGGCCCTTCGGCGGCATCTCGCCCCGCGCGACGCGGTCGTACACGAGGACCCACCGGGCGCGGTTCTCGGGGTCCGACGGGGCGAACGCGAGCGCGGCGAGGTCCAGGCCGCCGCCCTTGGTGTCGGCGTCGTGGCACCGGGTGCAGTGCGCCTCAAGGAACTTGGTCGGCGGCGCGGCGCCGGCCGCGGCCGGCAGGGCGGCGGCCGCGAGACACACGAGCGCCGCCCGCGCGAAAGGGTGAGTCATACGGTGTGCCGCCTGGGGCGAGGTGAGTGGTGGGACGGGGCGGAGGGCCGGGCGCTACGCCGGCTCCAGCCCGCGCATGGTGCCCTTGCCCGTGGAGAACTCGCGCGCCTCGATCCCGAGCCGCTGGAGCATCGACACGAACAGGTTCGTCAGCGGGTAGTTGTTGGTCGTGTCGAACGCCAGGTGTTGACCGTGCTTGAACCCGCCGCCCGCCAGCAGCACCGGCAGGTTGGAGTTCGAGTGCGAGTTCGCGCTGCCCATGCACGTGCCGTACAGGACCATCGTCCGGTCCAGCAGCGTGGCGCCCTGTTCCTTCGCGTCCGTGAGCGCCTGGAAGAACCCCGCGAGCACGTCGAACTGGCCCTGCTCCTTCGCCCGCAGCTCGGCGAGCACCTCGGGCCGGTTCCCGTGGTGCGTGATGTTGTGGATCGGCGTCGTGTCGATGAACAGTGACACCAGCCGCGACGAGTCGGTCTCCAGCGCGAGCCGGATCACGTCGAACATCAGCTTCGTCTGTTTGGCGAACTCGCGCCCGTCCTTCTCGTCCGTCGGCGGGGCCGCGGCCACCTTGGGCTTGGGCTTGTGCTCCCACGCCTCGGAGCCGGCGAGCCGCTGCTCGAGCTCGCGGACGCTCGTGTAGTACTGGTCCAGCCGGGCGCGGTCGGCGGGGGCGAGGGACCGGTCGAGCCGCTTCGCCTGGCCGCCGACGAAGTCCAGCGTGCTGCGCCCCTGGCGGAGCTCCGCCACCCTCGCCGCCACGTCGGCCGCCTTGCCCTGAACGAACAGCCGCTCGAACAGCTTCCGCGGGCTGCGCTCGACGGGGATCGGGGCCCCGCTCCGGGTGAAGCTGAGCGTCTGCCCCTCGTTGCCGACGCCGAGCACGAGCGAGGGGTAGCGGGTCCGGTTGCCGATCTGCTCGGCCGCCACCTGGTCCAGCGACACCCCGTTCCGGAACCCGCCGCGCTCCGGGTGCGGGGTGCCCGTCAGGAAGCACTTCTCCGCGGCGTGCGCGCCGGTCACCTCGGGGTGACTGACGCCCGAGAACACCGTGAACTGCGTGCGGAACTTGCCGAGGCGCTCCAGGTACGGCGAGAGCGCGTACCCCGCCCCGGGCTTCTCCGGGAAGAAGTACTGCGGCAGGATCCCCATGTTCGTCTCGATCGCGACCATGCGCCGCGGCACGTCGGCCTTACCGGCGGCCCGGACCGGGGCCATCGCGTCGAGCAGCGGGAGGGCCAGCGCGACCCCGGCGCCGCGGAGGAACATGCGGCGCGACAGCGGCCGCGGGGCGGGACTGAATATTCTGTTCACTATGTGTGACCAATTAATGGCGAAGAAGGGCGACCGTCCCGGTCCGCTCGAACTGTAGCACGCCGTTACCGGAAATCCAAGGTTCCGGCCACCCCAACGGCGAGCGTCACAGGTCAACTGTCGCGGCGATTTAAAATCACAAACACATCAAACCATCAAGCGCCAGTTGCTCGCCGCCGAATCGGGTTCTAAAGCGTGTGTCATTCGGCTCCGGCGCCGACCGGACCGTGCGCCGGCCCCGTGTCGGGTATTACACCCTACGGCCGACGCTCTGTCAATTGAGCAGCCGTCGAAGGCACCCGCGCGAGCAACTCGGCCGTGCGGCTCGACCAGTATGAATGATAGACGGACGCGCCCGGCGGTTGGTAACTTGGTGCGTCGGGCGCGGAGCCGGCACCGGATTTGAGGGGTGGCATTGAGAGGCGTGACACCGAGTCCGGTCGCTTCCCGTTGGCGACAGCCGAGATGAGATCGATCGCAGGCCCGAACACGCCGACGTTGCACCCGCCCGCTGCCGCAGGCGGCTGGCACACGGAAAGGCGTCTCCTTCCGTAGCCGGCCCCGCATACATGAACCCGCCGTGGTGGTGGTCACGTGTGCGAGCGTGGGTGGCGTTTTGCGGCCCGTGCGGGGCGCGCGGTTCGGAAGGCCGCTTTTGACAGGATCGACAGGATGAAGACAGGCCGATTTTTCCATCCTGTTCATCCTGTTCATTCTGTTTTTGGTCTTTCCATCGCGCGTTCGTGCCCCGCTCCCGGGCGGTCGCGGCTCGTCAAGAAATGCGACACAACCACCGGGCACGTGGACGAGAGCGGCTACAGAATACGGCGTGGGCACCGATTAACCGGATTTCGGTCGTTTCAAGTTCGGGCCACGTAGCCGTGTACTGGCTCTCGGCGTGGCCCGCTCACTCGTGCAGAGGTATTACCACGGATTGGGCGCGGTGGTAGAGTAGGGCCTATGGGTACCATTTCGACCGTATGCACAAGTTGCACCGAGAGCGGTTCTGGCAACTGGTGTGTGAGCACGCGCACACCGTGAACGTGGCCGCCCACGTGCTCCCGACGCTTTTGGGGACGGCCACGCCCTTTGCGTCGGCACTTGGCATGTCCCGGTTCCGGAACCACGAGTTCGTCACACTGCCGGCGCTCATCGAACCGGGGCAAAGTGGGCCATGGTGACCGAGGCCCGCTCCGCGGGGGTGACGGTTCGGGTCGCCGGGGGCGCGGGTACGCTGTGGGTGGCGGAAGTGCCGGTCGTGTTGGACCGACCCGGGCGGAATCGGGTGGGCGGCGGCAAGCGGGTGCGCACACCGGGTGCCCCGTTGAGATTGCGGTTGATCGTCAGTTGGGTGCTCGGTCCGGACGGACGGGTGCTGGCCGAGTGGTTCCTGCTCAACAACGCCCCGCTGCGGTTCGCGGCGGCAACGGTCGCATGTTGGTACGCGTGGTGCATCGAGAGCGACCACAAGTTGCTCAAGACGGCCGGGATGAACGCCGGGCAGTGGCAGCAACAGACGGGCGAGGCGGTGGCCCGGCGGTTGGTGGTGGCGAGCACCGCGTGCCTGTCGGTGTGGTGACTGCAACAGGACCCGTCGGTCGAGGCGGGGGCGGTGCGCGGGGTGCTGGTGCGGCTGAGCGGCGCCAGATGAAGCACCGGGGCGAGCACACCGCCCCGGCTTTACTCTCCGCACTGGACAAACTGCTGGCGGTTCTCAACTTGATGCGCACACACGACCTCGCGGAACTCGTGGCCCAGGCCAAACGGGTCCGGCCCAACATCTTCAACTCCGCGTAGCTTACCACCGCGCCCAATCCGTGATAATAACTCTGCACGGAGTGAGCGGACCACACTCCGAACATGAGTCGCGCGGCGCGAGCGGGAAACGACCAGATGCGAGGGGGCCGGTACTCGCGCCGTACCTGTAGCGTGCCTCGGTGGGGTCGGTGGTAGACGGGTGATGTCGCGCCGGCCTCACCGAGTACGGATTCGGTGTCGGCCGGCGCGGGGGCCGAGCCTACTGCCGCGCCCACTCGACCGTGCGCCGCAGCCCTTCGGCGAAGGGCACCGCGGGCGCGTAGCCGAGGTCGGTGCGGATGCGGTCGATCCGCGCCCGCGAGTGCTTCACGTCGCCCGGACGGGCCGGGCTGTGGACCGGCACCGCGCTCGTCCCCAATATCGCGTTCAGTTCTGCGATCAGCTCCAACAGATTCACGCTGCGCCCGGTGCCGACGTTGTACACCCGCCCCGACACGCCGGGGGTGTCGGCCGCGAGGACGAGCGCCCGCGCCACGTCCGAGACGTACACGAAGTCGCGCGACTGGAGCCCGTCGCCGTGGATCGTGGGGACCCGCCCCGCCGCGAGTAGCCCGGCGAAAATGGCGATCACCCCCGAGTACGGGCTGTCGGCCCGCTGCCGCGGGCCGAACACGTTGAAGAACCGCAGCCGCACCGTTTCGATGCCGTAGGTGCGGGCGAACGCCTCCGCGTAAAACTCGCCCGCCAGCTTCGCCGCCGCGTAGGGCGACAGCGCCATCAGCGGCGTGGCCTCGTCCTGGCCGGCCTCGTCGGACGCGTTCCCGTACGCGCTGGCGCTGCCGGCGTAGACGATCCGCCGCACGCCGGCCTTGCGGGCGGCGTCGAACACCGTCAGCGCCCCGGTCGCGCACGCGGCGTGCGAGGCGAGCGGGTCTTCCACGCTCTTGGCGACCGACGCGAGCGCCGCGAGGTGGAACACCACGTCGCACCCCGCGACCGCTCGCGCCACCGCATCGGGATCGGTGACACAGCCTTGAACGAGTTCGGGGGCCGGTGAGATGTGCGCGAGGTTCGCCGGCAGCCCCGTTGTGAGGTTGTCCAGCACCCGAACCGTGCGGCCGGCGGCGGTCAGTGTGTCCGCGAGGTGCGAGCCGATGAATCCGGCCCCGCCGGTGATCAGACACGTTGCCGACATCGAAAGTCCTTGGGTCCGAGTTTCATGCTATGGGGGCGTCAGATGCGTCCGCCGCCCCACAGCCTGAAACTTGGAACCAACAACCCGAAACTTCAACCTCACGGCATCAACTTGCCGCCCGGGACCGGCGGGATCGGGGGCAACCCGCTCTTCCCCTCCGGCTTCGAGTCGGTGCCCGGCAGCGGGCGGGGCTGGTTCAACTCGCCCGAGCCCGGGCGCGGGACGTTAATCACCGGGGACGCGGGGCGCGGGGCGTCACCGACGCCGTGCCCGAGGTACGGGTACGGGCACGCGTCGTCCCACTTGCGCCACTGCGTCTGGAAGTACCCGAAGCACGCGCCGGGGCACAGGTTCACCTGGTACGGCGTCTTATTCTTCTTGAGCAGCACGTGGTGCTTGCAGGTGGAGCAGGAGCCGGTCGCGGCCCCGTGCTCGCACGTGGCGCAACCGGGGTCACCGACCGCCACCGGGGCGGCCGAGACGACCGGCGGCGGGGGTACGTCGGCGGCGGTCGCCGGCGCACCGGCCCACGCGAGCGCGGCTACGGCACCGGCTGCGAGTCGAACGAAACGGGAAGAAAGACTCATACCGAGACTCCTTTCACGGTTGAGAAGCGGAACGCGCCGTCCGGGCGCGGTTTCTTACCTGCGGAACGAGTTGACCGCGGCGCCGACGCCGAGTGCGGTGCCCAGAGGCGACCCGCCCGGACGGGCGAGCCCGCCGCCACCACCGACCATCGCAGCCCCACCGTACCCGCCGCCACCGCCGCCGGTGAGCGCGCCGCGCCCGTTGGCGAGGCCGTTCGGGTACCAGTGCCCCAACCCCCCGCCGCTCCCGCCGGTCCCACTGGGGTACCAGTGGCCGAGGTTGTTGAACGTGCCCACAACGCCGGTGGCGGGCAGTTGCGGGTTCACCGCGAACGCGCCCGGCAGGGTTTGGCCGAAGTTCACCTGTCCGGGGTAGCCGAAGCCGGTGAGCGGTTGCCCCGGCATGACGAACCCTTGTCCGAACTGCCCCCCGGCCACCTGCGGCCCGATCGGGTTGATGAACGGCGCGTTCCCGGCCCCGGCGCCTTGCACCCCGAGGGCCGGGCGCGGGCTGAAGATGTTGCCGAACGAGCTGTACCGCGGCCGAACGGGGGCCTGCGGCTGTGCCGCCACGGGGGCCAGTTCGCTCGCCCCGAGAACGGCGACGGCGGCCACGAGAACGGACGAGCGGAACGACATGGTTGCGACTCCTTCTGGACCGTGCGCGAGCGGGCGGTCCCGCTATCGTAGCACGGCGCCCCTTCCGCTACCGTAAACGACATCGGCGGCCGGGAACCCGCCGAAGCAGGTTCCCGGCCGCCTCTTGTGGCCCCGCGGCCGCCGCGTGCCGTCAAAACCGTTGCGAGCCGCGCCGTGGTCGAACGCCCGGCCGTTCCAAGTTGGGAAGCCGCTCGGCAAAAGCCCCAGGCCATGTCGTGTGCTGTGAGCTTCACGCGAAACCTGGAACGACTGAAGCCAGACCGTCGTAACGCCGAGGGCGGCCCCCGGCGTTACGACGGTCTGGCGTTACAACCCTTAACCCGCGTCAGGGGATGATCGGGGCCACGATCCCGACGTTCCCGTTGTTCCCGTTGTTCCGGAACTGGTTCTGTACGCTCGCCCCGAGCAGCGTCACACCAAGGGCCCGCTGGACCGGCGACAGGGTGCGCGCCATGTACGTGTCGAACTTGGTGAGCGGCTGCGACAGGATGTACACCCGGTCGCCCGGCAGCAGTTGGTAGTTCGTCTTCACCTGCCCCTTGCGGGTGATGCCGCACCAGTCCACCGGCAGGATCTGGTCGTTGCCGCACTCGACCGGGGCCGGGCGGGCGACCCACAGCTTCTTGCTCGACACCGCCGACAGCCCGCCGTTCAGCGACACCGCGTCGAGCACGGTCTCGTTGCCGGTGTGCGGGAACCGCACCACCTGCTCGCCGTTGCCCGCGAAGTCCGTGATGACGTAGTAGTACTTGCTGTTGTACGAGAACACGTCTACCGCCACTTCCGGCTTGTACAGGTACTTCGACAGGTGCGCCTCGATGGCCTGCTTCACCTGCGCGAGGCTCAGCCCGGCGACGTACACGCTGCCGTACCCGCCCAGGCTCACGGTGCCGTCGGGCCGCACGATGTGCTGGCCGCCGATCTGCTGCACCCCGCGGGACTGGGCCAGCGAGACGGTCACGTTCGCGGTGTTCCGCTGGGTGCGGACCTTGTCCTGGATCACCTTCTGGGCCTCCTCGGTGGTCAGGTCCACCACGCGGACGGTGCCGCCGTAGCGGGCCCCGAGGTTGACGGTCCCGTCCGGGTCCACCGGGTACAGCCCGGCCAGCGGGGCGCCCTGGAAGTCGTTCTCGGCGCTCAGGTACAGGATGTCGAGCGCTTCCAGCCGGTACGGCGGCAGCGGGATCACCCGGATGGCGTCGATCTGGAGCACGTCCGGGGTCTCGACCACGTACGGCGGCATGCTCACCTTGTTGAGCTCTTTGGGCACCTGCACGTTGGGGATCGTGCAGCAGTTGAAGTCCGGCGGCTTGCAGCACTCGCGCTCGGCCCGCAGGTTCTTGGCCGACTGGCACCCGGCGCCGCCGAGCGAGCCGGCGAGCGCGACCAGGGCCAGCCACACTTTCCAGAAGCGTCGGCGCAGCATCGTTTATACTCCTTGTCCCGATCCGCGGGGTTGTTCAGCTCGTGCGAATTCGCGGGCCTGCCCGGCCCGCCGTCCCACCCGTGCTTACCTGACTAATCGGCTCTCCCGCCCAACCGGTCCAACAAAAACCTTCCCCTCCAACCGATCTCTCCGGAATTCTCGGGGCACGAAATCTTCCCCAGCCGCTTGACAGGTGCCCTTTCCTATCCCGGGCCGGAATGGTTACACTGTGTCGGGATGGAGCGATATTGCCGCGCATACCGGTTGTCACGCGCGCCGGTGCCGGCGCCTTCCGGGCGCGTCCGGCCACGTGCCGGCCGCACGGGCGGAGCCGGAAACGCGGCAAAAGTGGTCGATTTGCACCCGACAGCAAGATCCGCACGGGCCGCGCCGTAATACCGGGCGCGTCGCGTGCTAAGTTTGCTGGGCGGGGTGGTTGTTCGGTCGGTTTTCGGCCGACGCCCGCGCTGGTCCCGGCTCCGGCTTCGGCCCGAGCCTCAAAATAGAAGGGTTCGCAGGAACGCGAGCCCGCCCGCGCCTCAACGCCGGAGACTCTCACGATGGCCCGTCCGATCGCCGGTGACCCGCCCGCGAGCCCGCCGCCCGCGCCGTTCCCGACCCCCGGCGGGGTTCCGGCCCCGGTCGCACCGTCGCCGTTCAGCTACACCAACCAGCCGAGCCTGCCCGGCCCGACGGTGTCGTCCGCGCCCACCCCGAGCGGGCTGTGGAACGCGTTCCGCCGCCGGTGGGTGCTGAGCACCTTCGTCGGCGCCCTCGTGGCCGCGGCGGTCGCCGTCGGCGCGTGGCTGGCCATGCCCGCCGGCAAGCACCAGGTGCGCGCGCTGGTGCAGCTCCAGCCGCAGCACGCGTACATCACGAACAAGGGGCAGGAAGACTTCGAGTGGTACCGGCGCCGGCAGATCTACCTGCTGACGAAGGACCGCGACCTGTTCAACCGGGTGCTCGCGGACCCGGCCGTGTCCAGCCTGGCGCTGGTGAAAACGGCCGACGACCCGGTCGCGATGCTCGAGGACGCGGTCCGGGTGTCGGTCGCGGCCCCGGAGATGTTGGAAGTCACCCTGACGGGCAACCACCTCGACGACATGAAGGTGCTGCTCGACCGCCTGATCAAGCGGTACCTCGACGACACCAACGCGTTCGACAACCGGTCCCGCACCGAGGAGCGGGAGCACCTCCGGAACCGCCGCAGCGAGGTGCAAAACGAGATCGCGCAGGGCGAGCGGGTGATCGAGTTCACGGCCCGGAACCTGGGCGTCAACGGGACGGGCGACGCCAACGGCTCGACCCAGCTCCTGCACATCAAGTTCGGCGAACTCGACCGCATGTTCACTGCGGCCAACCACGAGCTCGGCGACCTGCAGAGCCAGCTCAGCGTGTACCAGGACCAGTTGGAGGAGCGGAAGCGCGACCCCAAGAAGTTCGCGGCGGACACGCAACTGCTGAAGCTGGCGGTCGCGCGGGACAAGCGGGTGGTCGCGGCCAACGAGCTGTGGCAGGCGGCCAACGACCTGTACACCAAGGAGCTGAAGAACTCCAACCCCGAGAACGCGTACATCCAGGAGCTGAAGGCCGCGGCCGACAAGTACAAGAAGGCCCTGGACGACGTGCAGAACCAGGTGACGACGGAGGCCGAAACCGCCCTCCGGTTCAGCGACCTGGCCGAGCGGCAGAAGAAGGTCAGCGACCTGGCGGACCAGATCGCCATCAAGGAGAAGGTGCGCAACGGCCTCCGGACCGAGCGCGACACGGCCAAGAAGACGATCGAGAGCACCGCCGGCGGCGGCGCCAGCATCGACGCGCTGCGCAAGAACCTGGAGCCGCAGCGGGCGCTGCTCTCCCGGCTCGACGAGCAACTGCTCCAGTTGAGCACGGGCGAGGGCCGGACCCGGGCCAGCGCCCGCGGCGAGGCCGAGAAGATCCCGAACAACAACCAGAACAAGAAGCTGGCGATGTCGTCCGTGGGCGGCCTCGGGGCGTTCCTCACGGTGGTGCTGCTGATCTCATTCCTGGAGTGGCGCACCCGCCGCGTGGACGGGGTGGACCAGGTGGTGACCGAACTCGGGATGCGGGTGATCGGCACCGTGCCGGTGTTCCCGAACCGGGCCAGCCTCCAGGCCGCGGTCGAGGCCGGCGGGGCCAACTGGCGGTTCGTGCTCAACGAGAGCATCAACTCGACCCGCACCATGCTGCTGCACACGGCCAAGAGCCAGTCGATGCAGGTGGTGATGGTGACCAGCGCCACCCAGGGCGAGGGGAAGACCTCGATCAGCAGCCAGCTCGCCACCAGCATGGCGACCGCCGGGATGCGCACCCTCATCGTGGACTGCGACCTGCGCAACCCGTGCGTCATGAAGCTGTTCGAGGTCCCGCTCACCCCCGGCGTCTCGGAGGTGCTGCGCGAGGAGGTGGACGTGAGCGACGCCGTCCAGGCCACCGCGGTGCCGAACCTGTGGGTGATCCCGGCCGGCCAGTGCTCCAACGCGACCATCGCCGCGCTGGCGCAAGGTCACCCGCTGGAAACGTTGTTCAACCGGCTCCGCGGGCAGTTCGACTTCGTCATCGTGGACAGTTGCCCCGTGCTGCCGGTCGCCGACGCGCTGCTGATCGCGCAGCACGTCGACGGCGTGGTGTTCTCGATCATGCAGGACATCAGCCAGTTGCCGAAGGTGATGACCGCCTCCGAGAAGCTGACCCAGCTCAACATCCCGCTGGTCGGCGCGGTCGTGAACGGGATCAAGCAGGACGTGTACTCCTACGGGTACAACTACGTGAAGCAGTTGCCCGCTTGATTCACGGTCCAATTGCTGGTGCAACGTTTTGGGCTTTGTCGTTGTGGCACAGGTGAGAGTTTCTGTGTGGCGCGCAAGGTCGCACAGACGGGAACGTCTGTGCCACAAGAAGCAGGCACCAGCCGGGGCGTTTTGAACGGCCCGGTAGAAATCGTGCGCGTCACTCGCTTCAGGTGCCACGCGGTCGCGAGCCGGTTCCGTCCGGCTCTTCTCGCGGGTTCGGAATCGGGAACTTGGAGCCCGAGACCGGGAACTAATGACGCAGAGTTGCAGCGCAACCGCTGCCGCGCGATCGGGTTCGGTGCCCCTTGCGGGTGGCCGCGAGAGCCGACGAGGAAAGGGTAAGGGTTTGAGCTTGTTGAGTCGGGCCGTGCTCCCCGCCGTCCGTGCCTGATCACCGTGCCGCCCCGCCGCACGACACTACCAAACAAAGCACCCGAACACATGAGCATTCCGCCTGCCAGCCCGTTCTACCCTCAAACCCAGCGGCGCCCCCGGCGCGAGTGGCCCTTGTGGGCGCGCGGGGCGGTAATCGGATTGGCGGTGGTTGGGCTGGGGGCGGCGGCATACCTCGAAGGTTCCCGGTCGGGCCGGTGGGGCGCGCCTGCGGAGCGCAAGGCCGCCGCCGCCAAACTCACCGGCGTCCCGCGCGCGTTCGGCGCGTGGACCAGCCAGGACATTCCGCTCGACGAGAAGGTGGTCCGGGTGGCCGAGGCCGACGGGTACGTGCAGCGGAATTACCGGAACGGAAAGACCGGGGCCGACGTGACCGTACTACTCTTGTGCGGCCCGAGCGGCCCGATCGGGGCGCACACGCCGGAGTACTGCTACGCCGGGAACGGGTACGCGGTGGCCGGCGCCCCGGAAAAACGGACGGTCGCGGTCGGGGCCACGGGTGCCTCCTATTGGTCGGCCCGGTTCGAGCGCCAGTCCCCCCCGGGCGACCCGCTGCGGGTCTGCTGGATGTGGGGCACCGACGGCGACTGGGAGGCCGCCGACAACCCGCGACTCGGCTTGAAAACGGCGATGTACAAGCTGTACGTTGTCCGCGGCGAGCCGGTCGCCCCGCGCGACGGCGCGACCGATCCGGTACACGAATTTTTGACCGAGTTTCTGCCGGAAGTGAAAAAGGCGCTCGGCGTCCCGCCCGCTCTGAACTGACCGGACGCCGCGACACCCGGGGGCGCTGTTGCCCCCCAGACCAGCTGATACGATTTGCCCAGACGCCGGAGAACAGATCTATTATGAGCGCAGCGCCGACGACGCTTCTGACGCCGCCGAATTCGCCAGCGCCCGCCAACCGCGAGACGTGGCCCGAGATCGACCGGCTCCCGGCCGACACGGTCCTCGACATCCGGGCCGACCTCGGCTGGTACGCGGCCGTCAAGACCGCGTTCGACTACGGCGCCGCGCTCGCGCTGCTGCCGTTCGCGCTCGTCCTGATCGGCCTCGCCGCGCTCGCCGTGAAGCTGACCTCCCCCGGCCCGGTGTTCTACACCCAGACCCGCGTCGGGCTGAACGGGCGCAAGTACAAGATCATCAAGATCCGCTCGATGCGGGCCAACGTGGAAGCGACCTCCGGCATCCAGTGGTCGCAGAAGGGCGACAGCCGCGTCACCCCGATCGGGAAGTTCCTGCGGACGTCGCACATCGACGAACTGCCCCAACTGCTCAACGTCCTCATGGGCGACATGAGCCTGGTCGGCCCGCGCCCGGAGCGCCCGGAAGTGATCCAGGCGAAGGGGCTGAACCACCTCGTCCCCGGGTACCGGCACCGGCTCCGCGTGAAGCCCGGCGTGACCGGCCTCGCGCAGTGCCAGCTCGACGCCGACAGCGACGTGACCAGCGTCCGCTACAAGATCGTGTACGACCTGTACTACGTCGAGAACCAGAGCCTGTTCCTGGACCTGCGGCTGATCGGCGCGACCCTGCTCCGCGCGTGCAAGGCGGGACCGACCACGCTCCGGCGCCTGTTCCTGCTGCCGAGCCGCCGGACGGTCGCGGCCGGGTTCCTGGCGAACGTCGTGAAGCCGCCCGCCGGCGCCCCCCCGGTCGCCGTGCTCCAACCGGCGTGACCGGCCCTCGCCGCGCCGCGTTCCTTCCAGCACGCGAAGACACTTCCCCCGTCGGTGCTCGTTTGGTCGGCTCACCCTCTCTCCCGCGTGTCCTCTATCTGACGCACCGCGTCCCGTACCCGCCGGACAAGGGCGACCGCATCCGCACGTACCACCTGCTCCGGCAGATGGCCGCCCGCGGCCGCGTCTGGCTCGGGTGCCTCGCGGACGAGGCGGTCCCGCCCGAAACGCTCGCCGCCCTGAACGGGCTGTGCGAGCGGGTCGCGGTCGTGCCTGTGGGCGCCCGCACGCGGTGGCTCCGCGCCGGGCTGAGCCTGGCGACCGGCGCGAGCCTGTCCGAGGGGCTGTTCCGCTCCCACCAGCTCGCGCGCACGCTTTCGGCCTGGGCCGCGGAAACCGTCTTCGCGGCGGCCGTCGCGTCGTCGTCCGCCCTGGTCCCGTACCTGCGGCTCCCGGCGCTGCGGCACGTGCCCGCGGTCGTCGACCTGATCGACGTGGACAGCGAGAAGTGGCTCGACTTCGCGGCCGCGAGCCGGCCGCCCAAGCGGTGGCTGTACCGGCTCGAATCCGCCCGCGTCCGCAAGGTCGAGAAGGCGCTCGCCGGCCGGGTCCGGGCGGCAAGCGTTGTTAGCCGCGCGGAAGCACAGGTTTACGACTCGTTCACGCACGCTGGCGCCGCCACCGTCGCGACCAACGGCGTCGATCTGGATTATTTCGCGCCGGCGGGGTGCGAGCAGCAGCAGGCGTGCGCGTTCGTCGGGGCGCTCGACTACCTGCCCAACGAAGACGCCGCGGTGTGGTTCGCGCGGGACGTCTGGCCGGAGGTCCACGCCCGGTTCCCGCACGCCGAGTTCCGCATCATCGGCCGGAAGCCGTCCCCGGCGGTTCGCGCGTTGGCGCACCTGCCGGGGGTGAAGCTCGTCGGCCAGGTGCCGGATGTGCGGCCGTTTGTGGCCTCTTCGAGCGTGGTGGTGGTGCCGCTGCGGCTCGCCCGCGGGGTGCAAAACAAGGTGCTGGAAGCGATGGCGATGGCGAAAGCGGTCGTCGCCGCCCCGCCCGCGCTGGCGGCGCTCGGCACCGAGCCCGGCGTCCACCTCCTGAGCGCCGCGAGCCGCGAGGACTGGGTGCGCGGCGTGTCCGAACTCTTCACCGATGCGGCGCGGCGACAGGAGCTGGGGGCCGCGGCCCGAAAATACGTCGAGCAGCATCACCACTGGGAACGCTGTTTGCTACCGCTGGCCGACGCGATTTTCGCACAACCCTGATTGCCTCCGCGCCCCTCACCGCGGAGCCGGTCTCCGACCTACACTAACTCCACTACCCGCCGTGGACATTGCCGACTCTTTGTCACAACCGTTTACGACCTTGTCCGAAGCCCTCGATGCCGACCGACCGCCCGAGCCGCCGGCCCCGCCGGTGGTGCTGGACGCCCGCGTCGTGACCGGCGCCGGGGGCGGTCCGGAGAAGACCATCCTGAACTCGCCGCGGTTCCTGGAGCCGCTCGGCTACAAGATGGTGTGCGCGTACATGCACCCGCCCGGCGACCCCGGGTTCGAGGTGCTGAAGCAAAAGGCCGAGCGGTACCGCGCGCCGCTCGTGTCGATCCCGGACCGCGGCGCGTGGGACTGGCGCGTCATCTCGCAGATGCTCGCGGTGTGCAAGCGGGAACGGGTCACCGTCTGGCACGGCCACGACTACAAGACGAACGCCCTCGGGCTCTTGCTCAAGCGGCTGTGGCCGATGCGCCTGGTCACCACCGTCCACGGGTGGGTGCAGCACACCAGCCGCACCCCGCTGTACTACCGCATCGACCAGCTCTGCATTCCCCGGTACGAGCGTGTCATCTGCGTTTCGGACGACTTGCTGGAAGAGTGCCTCCGCGTCGGCGTGCCGGCCAAGAGCTGCGTGCTGCTGGAGAACGGCATCGACACGGCCGAGTACGCGCGGCGCCAGACCCGCGCGACGGCGAAGGCGGCGCTCGGGCTCCCGCCGGACGGGCTCCTGATCGGCGCGGTCGGCCGGCTGTCGGGCGAGAAAGGGTTCGACGTCCTGATCCGTAGTGTTCATCAGCTCGTCGCGCGGGGCCTGGACGCGCGGCTGGTGATCGTGGGCGAGGGCGGCGAGCGCGGGCCGCTCGAGGCCCTCATTCGCGAGCTAGACTTGGGCCAGCGGGTGCGGCTCGCCGGCTGGCAGGCCGACGTCCGCGGCTTCTTCGAGGCGATGGACGTGTTCGCCCTGAGCAGCCTGCGCGAAGGGCTGCCGAACGTGCTGCTCGAGGCCATGGCGCTCGAGGTGCCCGTGGTTTCCACGCGGGTAAACGGCGTGCCGCGGCTCGTGCAGGACGGCCGCAACGGGTTCCTGGTGAACGCCGGCGACCTCGACGGGCTCACCCGGGCCCTGGCGGGGTTACTGAAGAACGACGGCCTGCGGGAGATGTTCCGGGCGGCCGGCCGGCGCACCGTCGAAACGCGGTACAGCTTCGCCACCCGGATGCAGCGCCTCGCCCGCCTGTACGACGAACTCCTGGCCCGGTGAATAAGGAGAAGCAATGGCCGCAAAAAAGCACAAAAAGCACAAAAAAGAAGCAAAAGCCAAGGAGTAGATTGCGTAAGGATGGAATGATTTTTGATTTCCTTTTGTGCTTTTTGTGCTTTTTTGCGGCCATTGCTTCTTCGGTTCGCATCCATCCGGAATCCGTATGATTCGCCTCATGTCGTCCTCGCCCCCGCCGACGTTCACCGTCACCGCGCACCCGCGGGCCGCGATCGCCGGTCGGGTCGCGGACCTGGCGGCGTTCGTGCGGCACTCGGCGCCCGAGGTGCCGCTCAGCAAGCACCCGCTCTGGCTCGACGTCCTGCGGTCGTCGCTCGGCCACGAGGTGTACGCGCTCGAGGCCACCGCCAGCGGCCGCACGGTGGGGTTCTTGCCCCTGGCGTGCGTGGACTCGGTGCTGTTCGGGCGGTTCCTGGTCAGCCTCCCGTACCTGAACACCAACGGCGTCATCGCCCCGACGGCCGACGTGCGGGCAGAGCTGATCGCGCGGGCCGCGGGGCTGGCCGACGAACTCAACGTGCGGCACCTCGAGCTGCGGCACGAGGCCCCGGTCGCGCACCCGGCCCTCACGGCGTCGATCACCAGCAAGGTCCACATGCGGCTCGCCCTCCCTTCCACGCCGGAGCGGCTGTGGAAGGGGTTCGACACCAAGGTGCGGAACCAGATCCGCAAGGGCGAGAAGGGCGGCTTCGCGGTCACGTGGGGCGGCGCGGAGTGCCTCGACGGGTTCTACGACGTGCTAGCCGAGAACATGCGCGACCTCGGCTCGCCGGTGTACGGGATCGAGCTGTTCCGGGCGATCCTCGCGACCTTCCCCGGCGACGCCGAGATCTGTCTGGTCCGCTCCGGCGCAACCCCCGTCGCGGCGGCGCTCCTGCTGCACGGGTGGGGGGTCACGGAGGTGCCGACCGCCTCGTCGCTGCGGGACTACAACCCGAGCAACGTGAACATGCTGATGTACCACGCGCTGCTGCTGCGGTCGGTCGAGCGCGGGCAGCGGGTGTTCGACTTCGGGCGGTCCACCGCCGACGGCAGCACGTTCAAGTTCAAGAAGCAGTGGGGCGCGGTGCCGCACCCCGCGGCGTGGCAGTACGCGGTGCAGCGGGGCGAGGTCGGCGAGATGCGGCCCGACAACCCGCGGTACCGGCTCGCGATCCGCCTGTGGCAGAAGCTCCCCGTCGAGCTGACGCGGGCCTTCGGGCCGCGGATCGTGCGCGGCATCCCGTGACCCGCTTCCGCTGTTGTGCGGCTCTCCTCTCCCCGCACCCATCCCCCCGCGACACGCCTCGCAACCGGCTGCACCCGTTGGTTGGTGGCCGAGAACTTAAAACGCACGGGACGCGATTTGCGTTCTAGAGTTGTTACCGGTAGCGTTTTGCGCGTCTGGAGGAGCTTCCCGTGGCTATCGGCGCTCACTATTCGTCCATCCTGGCACTGCTCCAGTCACTCCCGGGCGCCGCGTCACCGGCGCTCGCCCAGGCGGCCGCCGCGCCGCCCGTGAGCCCGCTCCGGGCCATCCTCCTTGGTGCCGCCGCGGCGGGCATCGACACGCACCTCGGGCAGTCGGTCGACGTGCTGGCGTAAGCGCCGGGTGAGAGCACCTGCGAGCCGGATCTCCGTTCCTACATTCCGCACCGCCGTTCGTGCCTCGTGAGTTGAACGCGCCCCATTTCGCCCACAACGTGGCGCGGTCTTTTGCTAATGCTGCTATCACTGGTCGGAAGAATCACTCCGCCTCGAAGCTGACGCCTTCCGCGATCCGATCGGCCCCGGGCCGTCGCCGCGCCGCCCGCCCCTGCGCGACGCTGGCGTCGGCGCCAGTTTGGGGCGAAGACGCTCGTGTATGTGCGGGTCTATGCCCACCGACGTTTCGGAATTCATGTCGCACTGACTCGCTAAAAGTGACCAACCGTTCTCGCCGCTCGACCCAACCTGAGCGGTTACCGGCCTCAATGTTCTGGGCCGCGCGTTAACATTTTAACACAGGCCACGCGCGCCCCCTCGAACCGCACGCGGGGCCTCGCTTTTGAGGCGCGTTCACTGCCACGTGAAAACGGCCAGTTTTGTCACCGTTATTCTGGTCTCGCAGCAACGTCCGACACCGTTTGTCCGGTATTTCCCGCAACTTCCGTGCGACCGGTTGCTTCGCCTCTGTTTGTAAACTTTGCTTGATCGTGGATACACAACCCGAAACTTTTCCGCATCGGTGGGTGGGACCGGCGGGCAAAGCGACGGTTGCCCCGGTCGCGCCGGCAGACGCTCGGCGCGGCCGTCAACAGTGATCGCTCGCGGAGTCACGCAACACTATGGGTTCTTCCCGCCGGCTCGTCCTCGTCGCCAACGACCCGCGGTTCGCCGCGATGGTACAGGGGCACCTGCAGCGCGCCATTCAACTGACCGTTCCGGTCGTCCGGTGCGAGGACGTGCCGAACCTGCTCACGCCCGAAACCGACGGCGACCTGCTGCTGCTCGCGTCCGAGCCGTCCGACGCGGCCGCGATCGAAACGGTGGTGCGCGAGACCAAGGTCCAGCACCTGCCGGCCGTGCTCTCGTTGCTCGAGAGCGACGCGGCCCGCGCGAGCGGGAAGCTGGACTGCCTGAACGCGTACCTCAGCGACCGGTTCGCGTGGCCGCACCACTCGCGCGAGCTGACCGCGTGGGCGCACCGCGCGTTCGCTCCGGGCACCCCGTTCGCCGACCCCGCCGCCGAGGGCACCCCCGAGACCATCCGCCGGCGGCTCATCAACCACACGCCCTCGCTGACCACAATGGTCGAGCAGTTGTGCATCGCCGCGGCGCACGACGTGACCGTGCTCATCGAGGGCGAAACCGGGACCGGCAAGACGTTCCTGGCGAAACTGGTTCACGACTGCTCCGCGCGGCGCGCCAACCGGTTCATGGTGGTCGCGTGCGGCGCGCTCTCGAGCAACCTCATCGCGGCGGAGTTCTTCGGCCACGCGCGGGGCGCGTTCACCAGCGCCGACGCCGCGAAGGTGGGCAAGTTCGCCGCGGCCGGCGAGGGGACGATCCTGCTCGACGAGATCGACACCCTCGGGATGGAGCACCAGGCGAACCTGCTGCGGGTGATCGAGACCGGCGAGTTCGAGCCGGTGGGCAGCAACGAGACGCAGGTGTGCAGGGCCCGGATCGTCGCGGCGACCAACTGGAACCTCGCCGACGCGGTCGAGCGGCACTCGTTCCGCCGCGACCTGTACTACCGGCTGCACGTCATCAGCTTCCACCTGCCGCCGCTCCGCAACCGGCCGGAGGACATCGCCCCGCTGGTGCGCGGGATGGTGGCGCGGTTCGGCACGAAGTACAGCAAGCGCCTGTTCGGGGTGTGCCCGGAGGCGCTGCGGGTGCTGGAGGCGTTCCCGTGGCCCGGGAACATCCGCCAGCTCGAGAACGTGATCCAGCAGGCGGTGCTGACCAGCGCCGGCAACGAGCTGAAGCTGCACCACCTGTCGCCGCAGGTGCTCAACCGGGTGGAGGCGCCCGGCGGCGTGGCGGCGGTGCCGAGCGGGTTCGACGGCACGCTGAAGCAGACCCGCGAGGCGACCGAGCGGGCCAACATTCTGCGCGCCCTCGAGAAGGCGAACCAGAGCCGCACCCGGGCGGCCCAGATGCTCGGGGTGAGCCGGGTCACGCTGTACAAGAAGATGAAGGCGTACAAGCTGCTCAAGGAAAAGGACGGGCCGTTCGGGCTCCCGTTCGACGAACTCAACCCGCGGGCCGGCAGCGTGTGACACCGACCGCGCGGCCCTCGCGGCCGCCAGCGGACCGGCGCCGTCCGCACCCGGCACCCGGTCGGTCGTTACGCCGAGCAATCGAATTCCCGGAGCTGCGGACGGGACGTCCGCGGTCCCAGGGAACGGCCCGCCATCGACTGTACTCGTGCGACTGACACGCTCGCGCATTGCAGGTCGCGGCCCGCGTGGCTATCCTGATTCCAGTTCCATTGGTGTTCAGCTCGTCGCTCTGCGACAGGCTGATGTTGCGTCAGCCGGGCTTCTGCCTTCACACCCCGCGCGGGGAGCGCTGTTCCAGCACCGCTTTCGGCCAGGGTCTGGCCAAAGTTGCGGCAGTCTGGAGCAACCCCGCGAGTCGTGGTTCAGCCACAACTTTGGCCAGACCCTGGCCGGCGGTGCCGTGAGCGCTCCGCGCCACAGGTTGAGAAGTGAACGCCTTGGGAACGCACCGGGCCGCGAGGTTTTCCTCGCGGCCCGGGTTCTTTTGCGGGCACAGTCCGCCGTCGCGCGGAATCAGAACGTGAAGATGATTTCCGCGAACCCGTTGAGCAGCGACTGCACCTTGCCGCCCTTGTCGTTGTAGAGCTGCCGGAACCCGCCGCCCGGGATCAGCGTGCTGATCCCGGCCAGGATGATCCCGTTGTTGTTCAGCCGCGGCCGGTACTCGAACCCGGTGCTCAGGTCCACGCCGATGAACCGGTCGATGTTCCCCTGGAACGTGAACACCTCCAGCGGGTTGGTCTTGTCGAAGAACAGCGCGTTGGCGTTGTTGATCGACCGCAGCCGCGGGGTCAGGTCGAAGTCCACGCCGGCGTTGATGAGCCAGAGCCCCGGGTTCACGAAGTTGCTCTGCCCCTGGATGCGGCTGGACCGCAGGTTCGCCAGGTTGCTCTGGTCGTTCGTCAGCCCCACCCCGAACAGCGGCACCCGGTTCCGCCGCCAGAAGCTGAACTCGCCCCCGAAGTTCTGCTGGTCCAGGATCGAGTCGAAGCCCGTGGCGTGCCCGTTGCGGGCGTCGCCGTCGCCCGACTGGTACAGGCCGCTCACGCGGAACCGCGCCCAGTCGCGGTCGTAGGACAGTTCCACCGCGGCCAGTTGGGCGCTGATGCTCGTCGGTTGCCCCGCGATCGGGTTGCGGCTGTCGCGCCCCAGCACCCAGTAGAAGGCGTGCGAGATGTTGTACCGGTCGATGTGGCCGTCGCCGGCCCAGCCCAGGTAGTGCGCCTCGACCCGGTGCGGGGTGAACGTGCCGGCCGGGTCCGGGCGCGCCAGGAACCCGTTCTTGTCGAACTTGAGCGACGGCCCGTCGTTGTTGAAGTGGTAGCTCAGGCTCGCCGTGTACCCCGGGAAGATGAAGTCCTGCCGGTACAGGTTCGCGATCACCACGTCCTGGTTGCGGTCGCTGAACGTGTTCAGCCCGCTGTTGGTGTCCTTCTCCAACTGCCGGAAGTACGCCAGGTTGAACTGCGTGCGGTTCCCGTCCAGGTTCCCGAACAGCCGCACGCCGCGGTTCACGTCGCTGTAGACGAACCCGCGGAAGTCGCTGGTGAACGGCTGCGCCCCGGCCCGCACCGAGAGGAAGTCGTACTGCTCGCTCAGGTCCGCGAGCTTGTACTCGCCGAACCACTCCTGGAGCGTGGCCCACGACCGCAGCCGCACCGTCCCCTTGCGCACGTCGGGGCTGACGACGCCCAGCTCGGACACCGACAGCGCGTTGTAGTTGAACGCCGGGGTCAGCTTGACGGCCCAGTCCTTCGGCTTGAACGCCGCGTCGCCGTGGAACAGCTCGAACGACGCGGTGGTCAGGTTCGAGAACAGGAACTGCCCCGGGCGCTGGAAGAACTCCTCCTGGAGCGGCCGCGCGGTGCTCTCGAACGGCGTGGTGGCCGTCGGGATCATGCGGCCCTCGAACAGGCTGCTGTTCGTGCCGGTGAACACGAAGAACGTGTGCTGCCCGAACACCGGGTAGTCGCCCTTGAGCACGTTCTGGCGGTACGGGTCGTACCAGCGCCCGAGCTGGTACGGGTAGTCGAAGACGCGCGGGTGGTTGAGCCCGTACCGGTCCCACTCCGGGAACCCGGTGCGCCACCGGTCCTCGACGGTGTCGTACTCGTTGTTGCTGCCGGACCGCGGCAGCACCCCGCTCTGGCCGGCGAACCCGAGCGTGGGGAAGTACGCGTAGGCGGACGCCTGCACCGCGGCGTCCTGCGGCCCGCCCGGCTGCGCCGGCGCGGCCGGCTCCAGCAGCCGGTCGATGGGCTGGCGGGTGGTGTCCTTCGGGGCGGCCTTCGGCGGCTGGGGCGCCGCGGCGGCCGTCGGTTGAGCCGCAAGCGCGCCCGGTGGCGGCGGAAGGGACGGCCCGCCGGGCGGTGCCGGCAGGCGCGGGAGCGCCGGGGCGGCGTCGGCGGCCGGCGGTGCCGGGGCGCCGGTCGGTGCGTCCGCCCGCGCCTGGCCCGTGGCGCACAGGAGCGCACCCGCAACGCAGCGGCTCAGCTTCCAGATCGGGCGCATGTCCGTAACCCCCAACGTCGCGCTCACGCACGCACAACGGTACAGCGCGGTGCTTCATCCCTTGAATCGACCGGCCGCGGGCCGGTCATGAGGATTCTTCTGATTCTGCATGGGGCGAGCACCAGCGAAAGTAATCCGTCAAGACCGGTTGTGCGGGCTGCCGATACAGACTGCGGGCGAAATACGACCACCGGGCCGCGTCATGCACACCGCAACCGACCGCGCCGCGCTGCGGCGAACCACTCTCTGGTGCGAGGCCCTTGAGGACCGGGCGCTGCTGGCCACCGCGGCGCTGGCCGGCGGGGTGCTCACCGTGACCGGGACGGACGGCGACGACCGCGTCCGCATCTTCGGCGCCGGCGGCGCCCTCCACGTGCTCGACGGCACCACCGAGATCGGCGCCTTCGTCTCGACCGACGTGACCTCGATCACGGTCAACACCGGGGCCGGTAACGACGCGGTGGTGGTCGACCCGGACGTGACCCAGCCGGCCGTACTCAGCGCCGGCGACGGCACGAACAAGTTGAGCGCCGGCAACGGCAACACGACGCTGAACGCCGGCGGCACCCGGAACGCGCTGTTCGGCGGCGACGGGACCAACACGTTCAGCGGCACCGGCGCGGTCAACGCGCTGTTCAACGTGAAATCGACCGACACGGTGCTCCCGGGGGGCGGCACCTTCCTGCTGGCGGCGCTCCCGCGCGGCGCCGCGGCCCCGGCCGCGCCGGTCAGCCAGCTGACCACCGACGAGGTGAACGCGCTGCTCCAGCGGGCGGCGGCGGCGTCCGCCAGCTCGGACGCGATCATCGTGGTGACCGACCGGAACGGGCGGATCCTCGGCGTGCGCGTCGAGAGCGGGGTGGACCCGAACATCACCGCCAGCGCGGACAACCTCGTGTTCGCGATCGACGGGGCGTACTCCAAGGCGCTGACCGCGGCGTACTTCGCCAACGACCAGGCCCCGCTCACCTCGCGCACGGTCGGGTTCATCAGCCAGTCCACGATCACCGAGCGGGAGGTGAACTCGAACCCCAACGTCACCGACCCGAACTCGACGGTCCGCGGCCCCGGGTTCGTGGCGGCGGTCGGGAGCAAGGGGCACTTCCCGCCGGGCGTCGCGAACACCCCGCAGGTGGACCTGTTCGGGATCGAGCACACCAACCGCGACGGCACGTTCGCGGTCGGCGCCGACGGGATCAAGGGCACCGCCGACGACCTCCTGCGGGAACTCCGGTTCAACGCCGACCGCAACTCCGTGCTCGCCGGCCAGGAGCTGTTCGTTCCCGACTCCTACGGGTTCCAGTCGGGGCTGAAGCCCGGCGCGCAGTCGCGCGGGATCGCGACCCTGCCGGGCGGCGTGCCGATCTACAAGGACGGGCACGTGGTGGGCGGGATCGGCGTGTTCTTCCCGGGCAAGACCGGGTACGCCACCGAGGAGAACTCGTCGCTCAGCAGCACGTTCGACTCGCGCAAGCCGGACCGGACGCTGGAGGCCGAGTGGATCGCGTTCGCGGCGGTCGGCGGCACCACCGCGAGCGTGGACGGCACCGCGACGCTCCCGGTCGGCGCGCTGGGCGGGGTGACGCTGTCGAGCCGCTTCGGGCTGCCCACCGGGCGCATCGACCTCGTGGGCATCCAGCTCGACGTGTTCGGCCCGGGGGGCGCGTTCCAGGGCGCCCAGCAGCTCCAGCTCACGGCCGCAGTGGTCGGCCGCGGGGACCCGAACGACGGGCAGAACCAGCAGGTGGCCGCGAACGGGGCCACGCTCCGCGGCGGCCAGGCGGTGCCGGACGGGTGGCTCGTCCTGCCGCACGACGGGGACGGCATCCGCGCCGACGAGGTGGTCGCGATCGTGGCCAACGGGCTCCAGCAGGCGAGCCAGACCCGGGCCGCGATCCGGCTGCCGATCAGCTCGCCGGCGAAATTCGTGTACGCGGTGTCGGACCGCCAGGGCAACATCGTGGGTTTGTACCGGCAGCCGGACGCCACGGTGTTCTCGATCGACGTGGCGGTGGCCAAGGCGCGCAACGTGTCGTACTACTCGAACCCGCTCCAGTTGCAGCCGATCGACCAGGTGCAGGGGCTCCCGCCGGGCGTGGCGATGACGGCCCGCACGTTCCGGTACCTGGCCGAGCCGCGGTTCCCCGAGGCCATCGACACCGCGCCCCCGGGTCCGTTCTCCCAGCTCAACGACGACCCGGTGAACACCAACCGGTTCACCGGCCGGCTGGTGGGGCAGGCGCTGCCCGCGTCGGCCTACCAGAGCGTGCTCGGGCACGACGCGTTCAACCCGGGCACCAACTTCCACAGCCCGTTCAACCTGCTGAACCAGAACGGCATCATCTTCTTCCCGGGCAGCTCGCCGCTGTACACGGCGGGGCTCCTGAAGGGCGGGTTCGGGGTCAGCGGCGACGGCGTGGACCAGGACGACGTGGTGACGGTGGCCGGGGAGAACGGGTTCAACGCCCCGGTGGGCGCGCGGGCCGACCAGTACCTGGTGAACGGGGTGCGGCTGCCGTACCAGAAGTTCAACCGGAACCCGGAGGGCGGGCTGTTCACCGATTGACCGGTTCGCGGCCCGGTGGGCCGGGCGGGATCGGAAATTCGCACGCAACCCGGAAGGCGGGGCGAGCCGATAAATGGGGGGCTGTGCCCGGCCCGGCGCGTTCGACCGCGCCGCGCGGGCTCGTGCGTACCCCCGGTGTCCCATGCGCCAGCTCTCCGCCCTCGCGGGCGTGATCGTTTTAGCCGCTACCGTTTCCGCTCGCGCCGACGACCGGCCGCTGCTCCAGCGGATCGCGGAGCGGACCCCGAAGCCGCACACGCCCGTGGAGCACTCCGCGGCCCGCGCCGGTTACCCGCTGAGCGTGAAGGCGCACGCGGTCCCGAGCGTGACCCGGTTCGACCACGGCGGGTACGTCGGGGGCGGCTCGCTGAAGGGCAACAGCCTACTCGCCCGCGGCCCGGGCTCGGCGCTGGGGGCGCCGTGCGTCGGCACCTACGGCACCGACTTCGGCGGGTTCCGGGCGCACCTCGGGCGCGTGTTCCTGGCCCCGTCGGTCGACCCCTCCACCGGCAAGCCGATTCAGAAGCTGTACAACGCGGACGGCCCGCGGGTCGTGGACGTGCTGGCCTTGCGCCCGCTGCGCAAAGCGGTGCTGGAGCGGCGCGAGGACATGGAGCACGCCAAGGAAGGGCACGGCGGCGGTCACGGGGCCGACGCCGGTCACGGCGGGGAAGCGAAGAGCGGCGGCGAGGCTAAGGGCGGCGGGCACTAACCGCTCAGCCGCTGCTCGGCGCCGTTCTTGTGGTTCATTTCCTCAGACGTAACTCGCCCCACGCCGCCGGGGCCGTCTCGGTGAGGTCTTCCGTTGTTGCTAGGCCGTGCTCACGCGGCACCCGTCTTGCCGAGTTCGGCCACCAGCGACCGCAAGAACGGTTCGGCGTCGCTGACGATGCCCACCGTCTGCGTGCTGCCGCGGTCCATCAGCTTGGTGACCGTCGCGGGGCTGATGTCCACACACGCCACCTTCACCCACGCGGGCAACAAGTTCCCGACCGCGATTGAGTGCAGCGTCGTCGCCACCATTAAGCAGAACCCGACGCCCGGGATGAGCTTGCGCATCGCGTCCTGGGCCGCCAGCGCGTCGGTGACCACCTCCGGGAGCGGGCCGTCGTCGCGGATGCTGCCGGCCAGCACGAACGGCACGTTCCGGGTCACGCACTCGAACATGATCCCGCTCGCCAGCTTTCCGGCTTTAACGGCTTCGCGAATCCCGCCGAGCCGCCGGATCGAGTTGATGGTGCGCAGGTGGTGCTCGTGGCCCTCGTCGGTCGGCAGCCCGTGCGTCAGCGACACCCCGAGGCTGGTGCCGTAGAGCGCCTGCTCCATGTCGTGGGTGGCCAGCGCGTTCCCGGCGAACAGCACGTTGATGAGCCCGTCGCGGACGAGCTGCGCGACCAGTTCGGAGCCGCCGGTGTGAACGACCGCCGGCCCGAGCACCGCCAGCACCTTGTCGCCGGCCGCGCGGGTTTTGCGCATCGCGTGGGCGATCTCGCGGACGCTCACCGCCTTCGGGCGCTCGCTCGAAACCGGGCTCGCCATGAACTCGAACAGCTCGTGCTTGCGCATCTCCGCTTCCGGGGGCAGCACCCGCGTCCCCGTCCGCCCGACGAGCACCCGGTCACCCTTTTTCACGCCGGTCATCGGCACGCAGCGCGCGGCTGCGCCTTCGGAATCGACGACGATGCCGCAATCCATCTCCTGGTCCTCGACGTCGATCCACTCGCCGTTGAGCCGGACCTGGGTGCGGAAGTTGGTGGAGCAGTAGAACCCGTCCGGGAACGCGCCGTCCATGTCCGCCGGCGCGGTGCGGCCGTCGCCGGTCTGCGCGGGGACCGCGCCGTGCGGGTGGACCTCGGCGAGGATCGCTTCGAGCTGCTCGGCGGTGTCGGCCCGCACCTCGATGCGGACGAAGCTGGCGTCGTCCTGGCGCTGCCCCAGCCGCAGGGTCTCGATGTTGTAGCGCCCGCCCCGGGAGAGGATCGCGTCGAGCACCTTCGGCAGGAGCAGCGAGTCGACGATGTGGCCGGTCATTTCGAGGTGTTCGACGTGGGTGGCCATTCGGTGAACCTCCGTGAGGGGTTTGCTCTCTCCTTTTTCATACCGGACGCGGAACGCGGGTACGAGGCGGGTATGGCGGACGGACTGGCCGAGCGCATGAAGTTGTACGAGGGGGCGGAGTCGGGCCGCCGGCTGATGCCGCGGCTGCCGGCGCTGGCGCGGCTCGACGGGCGGGCGTTCCACGCGTTCGTGCGCGGCTTGGCCCGGCCCTTCGACCAGCGCCTCTCGGACCTGATGATCGACACCCTGGCGGCCTTGGTGCGCGAGACCAACGCAACGGTCGGGTACACGCAGTCGGACGAGTTCACGCTCGCGTGGGTGCCGTTCGGGGCCGGCACGCAGGTGTTTTTTGACGGGCGCATTCAGAAGATGACGTCCGCCCTGGCCGCGCTGTGCTCGGTCCACTTCCACCGGCGGTTGCCGGCGTTCCTGCCGGCAGATTACACCGACCGGGTTCCGACGTTCGATTGCCGGGTGTGGAACGTGCCGACGTTCGACGAGGCGGCCAACGTGTTCGTGTGGCGCGAACTGGACGCGAAGAAGAACTCGATTTCAATGGCGGCCCGCGCCTACTACGACCACGCGACGGTTCACGGCCGTACCGGAGCCGAGTTGCAGGAGCTGCTTTTTCGGGAGGGTGTGAACTGGAACAGCTACCCGGCGTGCTTCAAACGGGGCACGTATTCGCGCCGCCGCGCGGTGCGCCGCCCGTTCACGGCCGACGAGCGGGACGCGCTGCCGGCAAAGCACCAGGCGCACCGCACCCCGGATCTGGTGATCGAACGGTCCGAGGTGGCGGTGTTCAACTTACCGCCGCTCTCGAAGTTAGAGAACCGTGCCGGGGTGCTGTTTCGAGGTGAAGAGCCGGTACTCAAAAGGGGCACGGCCACCGTGCCCCCGGAGCACGAGTAACGGAGGTCAGTATGCGGTCCGGCGCGGAGGGCGGGTGAGCAGACCGATGACTGTGGCGAACAGCACGCCGCCGATGATCGACCAAACGATTGGGAACGGCTTACCGCCGACCTCGACGATGAAGATCTCGGGCATCCCGGTGGCGCGCTGGAGCCACAGACCGACGAGCGCTCCGATGAACCCTACGGCGATGGCGACAAGGAGGCCGCCGCGCGAGAAGCCGGCAATCACCTGTGCAACGGCCCCGCAGATCGCCGCGACGAGTAGCAGCAGGAGGAAGTCGAGTACGTCCATTGTTCAGCCCTCGTATCGAAGCGGGCCGCCGAGTGTGGCCCGATAAAGTAATCTCAAGCAACCTCCATGCCGGGTCACACTTCTTGCTTTCGCGAGAAATGCAAAGGACGGTTGACCCAATCGCGTGCGCTGCTAAAATCAATGGTGTAAATGAGTGGATCGAAGTTGTTGGCTCTTGATGGTGGCTGTAGCTCAGTTGGTTAGAGCGCCAGATTGTGGATCTGGATGTCGCGGGTTCAAGTCCCGTCAGTCACCCTGAACGAAAGACGCGTAAGCCCTTGGAAAAACAAGGGCTTACGTCATTTTTGTGGCAGGGCATTCACCTGGACGGTTGTGCGTACCCTGTCCAGACCTGACGATACTTGGCGGGGCAAAGTACGCAAGAATCACGCAAGCGATTCCTGGACACCGTTTTCGCCCAATTCCCAAGACCAATGAGCTAAACGGCCCTGACGGAAAGCCGTGGTCCTGACTGATGGTCGCAGTTGCGCCCTTGCCGCAGACCGCGAACGAGCTATATTTTCTAAAGCAATGTGCCCGTAGCTCAACTGGATAGAGCGTCGGCCTCCGGAGCCGAAGGTTACAGGTTCAACTCCTGTCGGGCATACTAGAAAACCCCTGGGAAACCGGGGTTTTTTTTATTTGCACCGCGGTCCGAGTGATGGTCGCCGTACCAAATTCCGTACTAAACCGTCCTTGTTTTGCGGGATTGACGGCGCTGGCGCCTTGGATCGGTGTGCCGCCCTCGGCCTACGGACGTAGACGCTCTCAAGCGATAGATTACCCTCGGTCACCGACCGAGAAGCAGGCGGGAATCCCCTCTCGGCAGGCTGTCTGGCTCTGCGGTCAAGCTCCGGGTATAAGCGTCCGAGCGAGATCGGCAGCAGCGGTCGGCACCCGCAGCCCAACGGTGCCAGAAGGGGCGTACTCGGCTCCGAATCGGTCACGCGGGCAATGTGTCCAAGCGGCAGCACGAGACCGGCAAGAGCCATGAGGTTGCGAAGATGTGGCCGGATACGCCCTTCGAAAAACAGCTCAAGACAGCCCTGAAAAAAATCAACGCGCGCGGCGACGTGCTCGCGGGGAACTTCGCGTCGTCAAAAAAGTTCCTCGTTGAGAACGTCTACGAAGAGATCAAACGCGAAGAACGGCACTTGAGCGACCACGGGCCGCGGCACATCGTGAACGTCTTGGAGAACATCGGGACACTTCTCGGAAAAGAGTACGGTGGCTTCTCGCCCGAGGAGATGTACTGCCTCGGGATGATCACCCTCTTCCACGACGTCGGGAACATGTACGGCCGCAAGGAGCATCAGGACAAGATCAAGCAGATTTACACGAGGGCAAGGGCGGGAGCAAACGAGGACAAGAGCGAGAGGGTGATGGTCCTGATGGCGGCGAAGGCCCACACTGGCGAGGCATCGGACGGGAGCAAGGACACGCTCAAAGATCTTGATAATCGTTACTATTTTCAGGGGAGCATCGTTCGGCTTCAGGAAATCGCGGCTATCTTACGGATGGCGGACGAGCTTGCCGAAGGGCCGCAACGAACCTCCCGATTGGTGCTGGAGACGCACGGCTACGATGAGAGTAGCCGCATCTACCACCGCTACGCGACGTGCGTCCACGTCAGCATCGACCGCGAGCGAGGTCTCTTCGCCTTGGACTACCACTTTGCGGTGGATCCGAACGCCGGAGACATTGAGTCGGCTCTTGCGGATATCAAAGAGCTTATAGAATTCTCATACAAACGACTCCTAAAGCTAGACCAGGAGCGAAGTTATACAAAGTTTTACTGCCCTGCTCTCAGCCCGTTCAAAGCCTCCTCGGCCACGTACCGTTTCTGGATCGGAGACGACGAGTGTGGGACGAGACTCCCGGCGCTCTACGTTGACGACAAAGTTGTGCCGGGGGTGAATGCCCGTAGCGTGCCGCAGATCAACCCGCTGTACGAGCCGGCAACCATAATCGAACAACTGCGAGGCTCGATCCAGCAAAGGAATGGGGGTGTCGCATGAGCACGTCAAACCCTTTCCAGTACGAGGCTGCGAACAACCTGTCGCCGAGCATGATCGCGGCGTTCTACGTCGAGGATTTCAACTTCTCTCGCGTGATTCAGTCCAAGCGGAACATCTTCCTGGTGGGAGAGCGCGGATCGGGCAAGACGATGACCTTGCTTTACAACTCGCTTCGCGTCCGCTTGGCGGCCGGAGGCAGGGACGCAAAGTCGCTGGAGATGATCGGGGTGTACATCCCCTGCAACACGCCCCTTGTTCACCGAAAGGAGTACCAACTACTCAATGAGATCCAGGCCGCCGCAATCTCCGAGCACTTCCTGGTGCTGACGGTAATTTACAACATCGCGGATACTTTGAACGAAGTCCCCGATACCCTCGACGGTGTCAAGCAGAAGGATCTGCGGTCGGATATCGAGTACATACTCGGTATCAAGCTCCGTGACACTGTAAACCTGTACGAAGGGATCAGGGAATGGGCCCAGAAGGACATCGTTGCCACCCAGCGCCACATCAATCAGCCGAAGTCTGACTTGTTCTATGACAATTGTCTGTCTTTTGCCTCCGGCGTGATGCCCTTGCTGGGCTGCATTCGCAAGATTCCGGTGCTTAAAGACTCGCACCTCATGCTCATGATGGACGATGCTCACGACCTGAACGAGCATCAGGCGAGGTCACTGAACTCGTGGATCGCCTACCGCGACCATTCGGCTTTCAGCTTTAAGGTGGCAACCGCGAAGGTCGGCAAGCCGGACTTCAAGACGACGTCGGGAGGCGCGGTCCTCGAAGGGCACGACTTCACAACGATCGACATGGAGCAGCCGTTCCAGACCGCGTCCTCCGACTTCGGGAAGATGTCGGCGAGCATCATCGATCGCCGGCTCAAACGTTGCGGGATTGAGAAAGGTGCGGCGGAGTTCTTTCCCGTAAGCCCACAGTTCGATGCCGATATGCGGAAGTGCCACGATCAGGTGAAGGTGCGGGTGGCAAAGGAGCACCCGGACTGGTTGCCGTCGCGGGTGCAGGACTACGTCTACAAGTTCGGCCGTGCCGAGTACTTCCGAACCCGGTCGCCCAAAGCGAATCGTCCCACCTATTCGGGCTTCGACACGCTCGTGTACCTTTCCACGGGTGTGATCCGTAACCTGCTGGAACCGTGCTACCTGATGTACGACGCCGTGCAATCGCGGCGGCACGACGGGGCGGCCGGAGCGGCGCCGACGGAGATTCCCCCGGACGATCAATGCGACATCATCCTGCGACAAAGCGAAGCGATGTGGGCAAGGCTGAAGGAAGGTCTCGACAGATCCATTGACGGATGCTCTTCGAAGCAGGCGCGGCAGATCGTAACGCTCTTCGAAAAGCTGGCGATGTATTTCCGCGTTCGGCTACTCAACCACGAGTCGGAACCGCAAGCCAACTCCTTCAGCATCACGGGAATGACGGAGGCAATTGAGTCCGAACTCTCACCCCTGTTGATGATTGCCCGCAAGGCACAGCTACTTTACATGCGGTTCGGGCCAGCCAAGGCGGGCGGCTTGCGTGAGGCCTACTACGTTCCGAACCGGATGCTATGGCCGAGCATCGGCTTGGACCTGCACGGACAACACGCCCGCGCATCGCTCAAGGCCAAAGACCTGCTGGCAGCGAGCAACGGCACGGACATCCCGGTTAAAAAGCCGGACGCCGCGCCTGAACAGCGGGGGCTTTTCGATGAGTAACACCGAACTTTTCGTCACGATGGCGAGCTGGGAGGAGCGTTTCCTACTAGGCGCGCGGGAGGTCTTCAGCCAAGACGCACCCCGCAAGGCGATCATGTACTACGCGCGGGAGAACGCGGCGAATTCGCAAGAGAATCGAGATGGATTTGAGGAGCTTTGCGAGGGGCTGCATGTACAGGTGAAGACCCGAGAGGTCTCGTTCGGATCGCCAGCCGACACCTGGCGATCACTGCAGGCCGACCTTGCGAGCCAAACGGTCGCCGCGAGCCGGGCGACCGTAGATATCACTACGATGCCGCGGGACATCATCTGGCTGACCTTCTCATTTCTGAAGGAGGTTGGGTGCGAAGTCAATTACGTATACCACAAGCCCAACTCTTACAACAAGGACTGGCTCAGCCGAGATCCTGATCGACCGCGGCTGGTTTACAAACTGTCCGGTGAAGCCCGCCTCGGCTGCCCAACGACGTTGATCGTCCTTACGGGGTATGATGTCCGCCGCACAGAGCAACTTATCCGCTTCTACGAGCCGAAGACAGCATTTCTGGGCATTCAGACGGGCAGCCAATATGGCAACCAGTCGAAAAACACGGACGTGCATGCACCTTTGATTTGCCCGGACGGGAGCGTGGAGCGGTTCGATGTCGATGCCTACTCGGCAGACAGGGGACTTGCTGCTATCCGAGCCAAGCTCGAGGGCTGCATTGACGACAGCAACGTAGTTCTCAGCTCGCTGGGGCCAAAGCTGTCTGCCGTCGCGCTATTCCAGCTACACCAAGCCTTCCCCCAGGTGGCGTTAGCTTACGCACCCTCTCAGGAGTACAACATTGACTACTCCTCTGGGATCGGTGAGACTGTACGTGGCCAGCTCTGAGCCAAATCATGGAAGATCAGACTATCGAGGGCGTGCGGTCGCATTTCACAGCGGCTGACCTGTTTGCCGGAGCCGGCGGACTTAGCCTTGGCTTCGAACAAGGCGGAGCCACAATCGTGTTTGCGGTGGAGCGAGATGCAAATGCAGCTCGCACATACCGCGCAAATCGCACCGACGTGAAACTGTTTGATAGGGATATTCGAGAGCTAGACCCGGCCACTTGCATGACGTCGGCGGGCATTAAGTCCGGCGAGCTTTGTGTGTTGATTGGTGGTCCACCGTGCCAAGGATTCTCAGAATCAAACAAGCGAACGCGAACGCTGGAAAACCCTAACAATCACTATTATTTGGAGTATTTTCGTTTCCTTGCAGCGTTGCAGCCGCAGTGGTTCGTCATCGAAAACGTTGCCGGCTTGAAAACTTTGGCGGGTGGCGCGTTGCTCGATCGGATCGCAGAGCAGGCGGATCAGTTGGGGTATACGGCGAGTTGCCTCCAGCTTGAGGCATCCGCGTTCGGGGTACCACAAGTGCGGCGAAGGTTGTTTATCGTCGGGAACCGCCTTCAGTTGCCCATCATAACCCCGCAGCCAATCTTCGGCGAGGGCTTGGCCAAACCTGTGACTGTTCAAGAGGCGATCGGCGACCTGCCTCGATTGAGCGCTGGGGCTGCGATCGACATTCTGCCCTACCCTAGCCGCTCCAAACTATCCGACTACCAGTTGCGGATGCGGCGAGGTTCCGTGTCTGTTCAAGGCAACCTGGTCACAAAAAATTCACCACTGGTGCTGAAGCGGTACGAAGTCATTCGGCCTGGCCAGAACTGGGAGTCGATCCCGAACCGCCTTCTGAAGAACTACAGCGATGCTTCTCGGTGTCATACCGGTATTTACTACCGGCTGGTAGCCAACCAGCCTTCGAAGGTGATCGGCAACTTCCGCAAGAACATGCTTATCCACCCCTCTCAGCACCGGGGGCTCTCGGTGCGCGAGGCAGCGCGCATTCAGTCTTTCCCCGACGCCTACCAGTTCACGGGAAGCATCGGGTTCCAGCAACAACAGGTCGCTGACGCGGTACCGCCCCTTCTGGCAAAAGTCGTCGCCCAAATGATTCTAAGTTCGATGCTTCAGTTGCCTCCTGGCAACAAGCAGGCAAGGCACCGCTCACTAGGCCGTGGAAGTAGAACAAAAGGCTCGCGGAAGTCGGCCCGCAGGGCGGTTGGGGTTCGTTGACAGCGGACCTGGCAAAGGGTACTGTTCGCCCGTATAAAAGCCACTGGCTAGAACCCGGGAGACAGCAATGGAACAGATCGAACGCCCCGTCGTTCCGGCCCTCGACGCGATCCTCGGCCAGCAGTTCAAGGTGCTGGACAACGGGTTCGTCCGCGTCGTCGATTACATGGGGTCGGATGACTCGATTGTGCAGGCGGCCCGCGTTTCCTACGGAAAGGGAACGAAGAAGGTTTCTGAGGATCGCGGCCTGATCCGGTACCTCCTGCGAAACTGGCACACCACGCCGTTCGAGATGTGCGAGCTGAAGCTTCACGTCCGTGTTCCGATGGACTGCTGGCGGCAATGGATTCGACACCGCACGGCCAACGTCAACGAGTACTCCACGCGATACTCCGAAGCGATCGATGCCGCACAGGTCACTGCCCCCGATGGATGGCGTAGCCAATCCTCCGCAAACCGTCAGGGTAGCGCGGGAGTACTCGACACTGCAATCGGCGAAGAACTAACGGCAGAAGAGGAGCGGCTCCTGAAGCACAGCCGCTCAGTGTACGAGAAGCGGCTGTCGGCTGGGGTAGCCAGAGAGCAGGCCCGCAAAGACCTCCCTCTGTCCACCTACACCGAGGCCTATTGGAAGGTGGACCTCCACAACCTCTTCAACTTCCTTCGCCTGCGGATGGACGCGCACGCCCAGCTTGAAATTCGATCCTACGCCACGGTGATCGGGAACGAGATCGTAAGCCGCTGGTGCCCGGTGGCGTGGGAAGCGTTCGTCGATTACCGACTCAACTCTGTGGCCCTGTCACGGCTGGAAATCGAGGTGATTCAGGCGCTTGCCGGCAATAATGTGGCCGGAGCGGTCCGCCTCGGGATCGAAGCCGGCTTGCTGGACGAGAACGGATCGCCATTGAAGCAGAGTCGTGAACGCGGAGAGCTGGAAGCGAAACTAGCCCGGCTCGGCATCGCCTGCCCGTGGGCTCAACCTGCAGTGCAGTCAGCACAGTAACGCACTGGCTCATCATCTCTCGTGAATTACTGGAGGCGGCCGGCTGTGCAGCCTTGCTTGGCCTGCGGCCATTCCCTGCCCTGCCTTTCCTTCCCGTCGCCGTCGGTCGCGTTCGACATGCCCTCCCTGCCTTGCGCGCCGTCGGCCGTCGGGATGTAGTATCGCTGGGTTCCATCCATCCCCGCGATGCGGAGCCCGAGAGGCCAGAGGCGCGTGCGTGGGATGGTTTTCTCGCGCTACGCTTGAGGTCAGAGGGGGCAGCGGAGTGGGGTTCTTCTGCTCTCCGCGAGGTTGCTGACTCGCCCGCCTCGGCTTTGAACGGCACGCCCACGGCGCGGGGCGCGTTAAGCTGGTCTCACGAATCGCGGTAAGCTGGCGACCGCCAACCCAACTTGGCGAACCGATTACGGCCGCCGGTCCTGCTACAAAGCAGAGGCCGGGGGCCGTTTCCCGTTTGAAGACGGAGGTTGCCATGCCAGAGGGCCTCGCGCGGACGCTGGGCACGACGATGGTGTTGCTCGTCACCGAGTTGGAGGCGTAACTCGATCGGGATCAACCCGACACCACGTGAGTGATTTCGGGTGGTCTACTCCCGGGCTCTTACCGGGAACGGGGTCGAATCGCCTCCCTCCATTCGATCGCACCCGTGGAATCGTACGTAAATGCCCTTTTCACGCCGATTCGCCCCTCCCGGCTGGGGCAGCTGCTCCTCGACCCGTACCGCGTCTCGCAACCCGGTTTCCGGGCCAGTACGATGGTGTCCGCTCGCCCTCCTTCCCTCAATGCCCTTTTTCACGCACGACGTTGTCCGCCTGCGTCGGCCTCGGAGGTTCTGCGAACCTCATTCGATTCGATTAGAGGTCCACGGTCGAGACAGCGAACGAGCCAACGCCCATGAATTTCGTTCCCGTGACGTGCCCCGCCACGGTGCGTGCGCCTGATCGGCCGTGCCTCCGCGCTCACCGACACGGGATTCCCGTTTCTTTTCCGTCATCCGGGCCTTTCGATCGTGCTGCTTTCCGTGCCACCGGTGACAGGGCACTGATTCACAACGGTTTTGGGGCCCAGGGCCCCGAGCAGGTTTCTGGCCGCGCGCGTTATCCACAGGCCCGGCACGTTACAACAAGTTACAGTATAAATCGTTAGATTTATAGTTAAGTAAGTTAGCCGACCCACAACGCCTTGAACGGTCGCAAGAAATCGGGCCTCCGTGCGCCTGATCGGCCGTGGGTGCTGCGTCTGATCGGCCGTGCCCACTTGCGCCTGTTCGGCCGTGCCTCTTGCGCCCGATCGGCCGTGCCCGGGGATGGTTCTATGGATAACTCGGCAACGGCCGCCCGGTCCGGACGTGCGGGAGCACTCGCGGACCGGGACGTGGGCGGGTACGAGCGGGAAGCGTACGCCTATTCGGCCGTGACTGCCTGCGCGAGTGTGAGGGCCGGCTCGGCGATTGTTGCCTTGGCGTGCCGGTGGCGCGCCCGCGGGGGTTGGAATCGTGGGTCCGCGGGCGGCAGGTGGCAGCGCGGGAGGAACGTCACTACCTCATCTTCGGCGGTGCGGTGTACCGCCAGTGCGTACTCGGGCAGGCTATCGGCCTCGACCACCTTGCGCACGTCCAGGGCGAAGTCCGAGAACCGGGCCGCCGAGCCGGACTTGGCGTACAGCTGGCGCATGGTGAACGTCCACCCGGCCGGCTGCGTGCCGGCGTGCTTGCGGGCCACCCGGTACAGCCACCGCTCGATCCCCCCGGTGAGCAGGAAGTAATCCTCGTGGATGGTCAGCACTCCGCCCTTGGCCACGATCCCGGTGTACAGCCAGTCGGGTAGGGTCATGGTCATGTGCGCGGTCTCCCCGGTGGCCTCGTTGACCTCCTCGGTCCACGATTCGAGCCAGTGGAACGAGGCCGATTTCTTCTTCCCCTGCACCCGGATGTTTGTACTCACCGCGGTGTGTGTCAGCCGGTTCAGGGCCTCGCGGAGCCGCCGATAATGGTCCCCGCCGACCGACCGGCGGACGCTCTTGAGCAGGTTGTACGGATGGAAGTGGATGACCCGGGACGGTGCGTGTCCTCGGTCCAGGGCCTCGGTCACCTGGGTAGACGCCCAGATCAGGATGTCCGCATCCCAGATCGACGCCATCCCGAACTTGGGGTTGGCCGTGACCTCGACCCACACGTCCCCGACCTGGTACTCGATGGGCGCCAGCCGGGGCTTCTTGGACAGGCTGAAGAACGGCCGCTCCATGGTGTCACGCTGGTCGCGGATCGGGATGTCGGCGAACGTGCCGGCGAACAGGTCGGGCTGGTGGTCCCCCTTGGGGTGGTGGCGCTTGGACATGGGCCGGATGATAGCGCGACCCGCGGCGGACGCAAGCGACAATTACTCCCCGTCTGTCCCGCAGGCGAGCTCCACTTTTCACGAACGCAGGAATTCCGGAACGCCCGAATTCTACTTATCCAGTTTGCGTGCCTTTTCCCAAGCGTCGAGGGCTTCAAACAGTAATTCGTTGAGCCGTAGGTCGGCGGTGGCGGCGCGTTGACGGAAGCGGCGACGGAAAGAAGGGGGCACCTTAAACGAGAGCGACGTCAGGTCCGCAGTCGCCACTCGCTCAGCCATCCGCTTGCTCTCGGTTGACGGCTTCGGCTTGGCCACGGGGGGCTTGAGAGCAGGCTCAATGGGCACTGGAACCGCCGGGGCACGCTGCACGGCTTCGGGCATTGGGGCTGCCACATCGGCCGTGAGGGAGGTGAGCTGATCGTAGTTAATCATCGGGCGCTTGTTCATGCCGCCTGCCCTCCCGTGCGGACTTTTTCGCTTTCGTGCGTGCGCTCTTTCACGGCGCGCCAGATGCCGGCCAGTTCGGTGACCGCTTTCCCTTCGGGCTCGATCTCGAACGCAGTTTTGCCGTGGGCGAAGCTCTCGGCGTAGACGACTCGTTCATGCATCCGGGCGGGAATCACCAGGCCCAGGGTCTCCAGCGCTATTGCCACCCCTTCATTGTTGCGCAAGTTGGGTCGAACCCGGGCGAGGACGAATTGGAACGGGCGGCCCGAGCGCTTAATCATCGGTAGTCCTTTGACCAGTGCCCGCATATCGGCTGGGGTGGGATTGAGTGGGATCAGGATCAAATCGGCGACGGCAAACAGCTCTGCATTGACGGTGCCGACGGAGGGGGCGGTGTCGACGAACAGGTAGGATGCGCCAGCGGCGGTCAACTGGTCGACGGTGGTGCGCAGAGCGGCCAAGTTCAGCGGAGCGTAGCGCGGGGTCTCGAGACCGCCTTTGCGGCGCTCGTTGAACCAGTCGGCGGTGCTCGCCTGGGGGTCCGTGTCAGACAGCACGACGGGGCCGTCGCCGCAGGTCTCGGCGGCGACGGCCAAGTGGGTGGTGAGGGTAGACTTCCCCGATCCACCTTTTTGGTTGGCAATCACGATCGTCTTCATAAGGCCGACCATTCCACATTTCGCGCGTTCGCGAAAGTACTATTTTCATGAAGGTACGAATGATGCCATTCGGGCGTTCCAGAAGTGCTCCGTTCCAGAAAGGCAGAACACACGAACGCCGGAATTTGCTAATTCTACCGTTCGGGAACGCCGGAACGGTGGCAAGCGTGATTTCCAGAACGCCAGAATTCATGAACTCCCACTTTCCTTCGTTAGCGCCCACGGTCGAGGTGACCGACGCACGCAACATTCGATGTGTGGGGGAGGTCTCGGAGAGAGCACGATGCGGACGCAGTGCCACACCGCCCTCACTATGCCTGCGGTCATTTCGGCGCACCGAGGATGATGAGGAGATCCCGGCTCGTGTAATCGAGAACGCCATCGAGGTGCAACTGTACGGGATCGACGAGGACGTCGGTCACGCATGGCTTCGAGGTCAGATTGGCGACACGGATGATGACGTAGGTTCCGGACTTCGGGTCACCGTGGCACCCCTGGGCCACCTCCCACTCGTTCGTCGTCATCTCGAACACGCTGCCGCCGTCATGCGCGGACGACTTCACCTCGATGAGGCAGCGTGGCATGATACGAGAACCTGCGAGAGCGCCGGTGACGTCGTCATAGGAGAAGTCATAGCCTAAGGTATCGTTCCCAGCGCTGAACCCGAAGCGCTCCCTGCCTTTCGACAGCCAATTCGTCAGGTCAAAGTCCGGACACAGCGCCTTCAACTGCTGGTAGACGAAGTATTCGCCGACGGCCCCGAGGACTGCGAGGTAGTCCTCTGACACGCGCGTCCGGGCGCCTCCTCCACTGCCCGCGCCGGGTCGGCCCCGCTTCGTGGGACGTTGCACTGCGCCGCGGGACACCGAGCGGATGGCTGCGAGATTGAGAGCGGGGTTGACTGCCGCTTCCAGGTTCTGTGCGACCGTCCCGGCCGGCCCCTTGGCGGCGGAGGTTTCGAAGTCCTCGCGCGTCCAGCCGGCGCTGAGGACGTTGAAGGTGGGTTTCGGCGGTGCCGGGGCGGGCGGTGCCGGGATGTCTCCCAGCTCCTCAAATTTCTTCCAGAGTGATCGCCAGTCCTCGACTTCCCGGAATGCAGACCGCTCCTTCATTCGTGCGGCCGTGCGCGGGGCCGCGGCCTCGAGGGCGTCCCGAACGGCGGCGATGACGGCCACGCGGTTCCCCCAGAAGCCCTGGCTCAGCAGCGTCACCAGTGCGTGCCCCGTGATTGCCGCGGGGTCGATCGTTTCTTCGAACTTCGGCGCGAGCTCGCCCGCCACCTTGAGGACGATGTTCACCGCGTCTCCCGCCTGCTGCGCTCGAACGATCTCGTCGTCCCGCTCGTAGATGCCCGCTGACTTGTCCGGTTCATCCTTCAGCTTGAGAGCGGAGAGTTCCGACGGTGGCGACTCGGAGAGCTTGCGCAGCGGATCGACGAGCTGCGCGGCACCCGCGACGGTGGGGCGGGGCGCGGCGAGCGCGAGGGCATCACGGGCGACGCGGCCGACAATCGCTTCGGGGTTGAGGGTCTCCTCGGCGACCTCCGTAGGCACCGCGAGCCGACGAACGTCTCCCACCCAGCCCGCCACGTCGTCCGCGAGTGCTGCGGGCACTGTCGGGCCGGAAGATCGCGGGACGACGAGGTAGGCGAACCAGGCCATCAAGTGACCCGCGACGGCATCGCGGGCGGATGTGTAGTGGCGCTCGGAGGGGGCGAAGCGCCACCGCGGCTCGCCGAGCTTCGTGCGAGCGCTCTGCCAGACCGCGACCGAGAGCCCCAGACCCTTCAGGAGCGACAGCGATCCTTGCGGTTCGTCCACGCGTGATGCCGTTTCCAGGCGCACGTGCAAGTCGGGCCAAGCGAGCCACGCGCTGGCGGTCTCGGGCGAGCGGGCATGCTGGGACCACTCCCGCCGGAAGTCGTCGAGCGTTCCGTCCGGGTGATCGCGGTCCCAGAGCGCGAGGCAGATCGGTTGGAAGTGCCGCAGACGGCGCTCGAAGCCCAGGCCGATGGCGACTTTCACCTCCATGCGCTCGGTCGCAGTGGTCCCATAGTCCTGGAAGAATTGGTCACAGGCACCCGCGCGGAGTTCCTGTGCGTAGGCGGTCCAGAGAGGGCGATACGACGTTCCGAGCAACTGCCAAGTCTCGCTGACGACCTCGTGCGGTGCCAGCGTGGAATCCACGAGGAGGGCGGGGCCGCCGGCACGCTGCGCATCGAAGCAGGCGCGTTCGGACATCGTGCCCTCGAACCTGCCGCGGATGAGGCTCGTCCGCGAGAACAGACGCCAGGCGGCGCGGAACGCCTCGTCGGTCGGTAAGGTCGCCTGGGTCGCGCCCTTGAGAATCAGCAGCGCGAGATCCTCCGCCACCAGCCGCTCCGGAACGGTATCTCGCAGGTAGTCGACGAGGGGAACGCCATGCGCGAGCGGGTTGAAGGGCACGTCGATCGGAAGCTCGCTGACACGGGCCACCCGCGTTGACCCCAAGAGCGTGCGCAGGGCGTTCACGAGTTCGCGATACGTGTGCTGGAAGCGCCTCGGGAGAACCCACGCCTCCCGGAAACCCGCGACGTGGCGGCGCCGGATCGAGTCGTCGTCGATCAGCACCCGATCCGTCTCGTTGAGCTTCGCGGAGGTGAGTTCGTCACCCCGGAGGAGCGGCACCGGTGCGCCGAGCAACGCCTTCACCGCACCGGCCTGCTCGGTGCCCTTGAGCCGTCTGTCGATCGCTTCGTACAGGTCGGAGGCGAGCGCCTCGATGTGCCGCCGCTCGTCGCTGCCGGCCTTCGGGATGTGCTCCGCGACCTCATGCAGTGCCATGGCCAGCCGCGCGATCGAGGCCTCTTCAAGTGAGACAATCCCGAGCGCCCGCAGCAGCCCTCGCGCGTCGCCGAACTCGGGCTTCACGCACGTCAGAAACGCGAAACGCTCCGCCTTCGCGTCCCGCGACTCGAGCGGGAGAAACCATGCGCGCTGCGGGGAGCGGAGGCCGGAACCCGTCGGGATGGTGTCCCACTTCTCGGCGCAGAGCGCGTGTACCCAGAGCGCTGGGACGTCCGAGCTGTCCTCACCGCTGTGACGCGACAACTTCGCGCCGGCGCTGCTCGCGTAGAGACCCGGCTTCCGGAGCATCGCCTCGACGACCAGCGGCCGAACGGCGTCGTCCTCGAGCCCGTCGATCCACGCAACCTCATTGAGGTAGAAGGTCTGGCCCGTTTTCGTCTGTGACATTCGCTGGCAGACCGTGCGGAGGTACTGCTTCCACAGCGCATCGGGGCACGACAGCGGGCGGTCCAACCATAGGTACGGGGTGAGGTAGTTGTAGCTCTTCGCCTCTGCGATGAGCATGGGCTTCGTGGTCCTGCGGATGCGCGGGCAGTCGGCAACGCCGATGTCCTTCATGCGGTCGAGCCACCACCTTCGATCCGCATCCTTGAAACGCTGGCCGACGCGCTTCTCGAAGCGATCCCACGGGATGAGCAACGTGTTCGAACGGCTGCCGTAGGCGCGGGCGAGCAGGGCGATGTTCGGGTCGTGCGACCACCCCTTGCCGAAGTAGGCGTTCGTCGGCTCCGTCCACGCCCAAGCGTCCCCGGTACCGCTGACCGGAACGAGGAGGCTGTCCGTCGTGACGCGCTGTCGCAACTTCTGCGACATCGTGGCCAGCCAGATGAGCGCTTGACGCAGCAGAGCCAGCATCCGGTCGTGATCGCCCCGCGCTTCGTGTAGAGCGGGAATCAGGGCGTCGTTGATCAGGATGTCCTGCCGCGGCTGGCGGACGAGTCCACGGCCGCTGTCCGGGGCCAGCCGCTGAGCGAGTGGGGTGTAGTCTCGTGTCGCCCCGACCCGTATCGTGACCGCGGAGTCGTCGAAGAATCTGAGCATGGCGGCCACGCCGTCTTCGATTGTCGCAAGCTCGTCGCCAGCGTCTTCGACCGCCTGCGTCTTCTCGGTCGCTCCGGCGGCGCGCGCCGGACGCACTGGAGGAAAGAACACACGCGCCTTCGCGCTCGACAGGTCTGTCTTGCCGGTGGGAAGGATGACTTGCTCCGCGAGCGCGTCCTGCTGTGTGCCGAAGCGGTCGAGGACGAAGGTGAAGAACGGTTCCCAGAACGCCGGGCCGTCTTGACGATGCACGCTCGCAGCGTGCTCGAGCAATGAGCGGTGCTCGACGCTCTTCTTGAGGTAGGAGCTGTCCGGCACCTCGCTCTGAGGGTTCAGGACGTCGAGCACCTTGCGCGCGTGCTCGAGAAGGATCGGATCGGGTAGCCGAAAGCCGAACGACTCCACGTTCTTGATTCCGGTGGTCAGTTGCCGGAAGAGTGCGAGGTCTGCCGCCTTGGGTAAGCGCAAGTCGCTGGCCTTGAGGAAGGCATCCGTGTTGGCGAGTACGACCTCGCCACGTGCGAACCCGTCGGGGGCGTAGAACGCGTCCGCCAGGGCGCCGCGCGTCCGTTCCATCGCCAGTGTCACGAGGCGCCGGGTCGTCCGCTCCGGCTCGCGCTTGAACCGTTCCAGCAGCTCGCCCGCCAACTCCACGGCGGCATCGAAGAGCAGATCGTTGTACCGGCTGTCGAAGTCGATCGCCGTGCGGTCAATCTTCCCGTGAAAGTGCGAGCTCACCCACAGCGGGAGGCCGGTGCTCACTCGCGTCGGGAGCCCGATGCAGAAGAGGCCCGACGGGCCGAGCGTCGCAGCGGCTTGCTTCTCCGCTAACACGGGTTGGGGGAGCGCCACCGCGACGGGAATTTTCTCGATTCGCTGCCAGTTCTCTTCCGGAAGCCGCAACGCCTCAATCGCTTCTCGGATCGCGTCCCGCTCGTTGGCTGCGTCTTTGTCGTCACCCTCGCCCAGGAACCGCTCGGCGACCCACCAGTCCTGCCCCGGCCCCGGTGGCTCAGCGCTCGCCAGCGAAAGGGCACTACGCAAGCGCGTGGTGCGCAGACGACGGAGCGTAACGCCCGGCGAGAGTTCTTCCAGTGGGGCAGTCTCCTCCTTCTTCAGCTCCACGCGACAGTCCCGGACGTGGTCCACGATCGTAATCGTGGCGATACCCGGCAGGAACAAAAAGGCCGTGCCGGTTGGACCACCACCCGCGGCGTGTTTCCCATCCTGCATCTCGTCGATGGCGCTCTCGACATCCGCGTGACGCGTTCCGTCGAGGGGCAGCACGACGAGCGTCTGGGTCGTGCGCAGGACGTCCTCGGTGAGGTTGAGTGCCTTGACGCGGTGGTGGAAATGGCCGTCGCTACAGGGAAGCGGGAACGTGAATCCCGCCGCCCGGCGCGCTTCACGAAGGACCACCTCGGTGGCCGCTGCTGTGGAACCGTTCGGTTCGATCTTGCGAAGGCGCCCCGGCTGCTCCAGGAGCAATTCGTCCGCGATGTCGCGCATGTCCGCCAAGAACGTCTCGTCCTCGAACGGCTTGCGCACGATCCGGAAGGCGGTTGGGCAGCCGTCCCACAGGCTCCCGCCCGGCGCGGCACTGTAGATCTCGGCCGAGTCGGCGACCTGGAAGACGGCCTTGAAACCGATCCCCTTGTTGCCGAGGCACTTATCCGCCTGCTTGTCGCTCTTGAAGATCGAGGTGATGGCGTCCACCTTCGCTTCGTCGAACGGCTGGCCGCTGTTGCCGATCGCCAGCAGGCGCTCGGTCCAGTGGATCGTGACGGCCGTGTCCTTCAGGCCCTGCCGAACGGCTTGGTCATTCGCGTTCTGGAGAAGCTCGATCAAAAACCGTCCGTGGTACTCGGCGCTGATGTGCTCCGCGGCGTTCGCGATCTGGACGTAGTAGGTGTCCTTGTTGGCGATCCCGGAGATGAGGGTGTCGAGTCGACGGTACCAGAGGTCGCGCAGCAGGGACGGCGAACCCGTGGGAACTGCTGCATTCGCGGGAATCGCCGTGGTCGCCATGGGCTCTGGTCTCGTCGGGGACAGCGGATCGGGCAACGGGTGGGTCAGGCCCGGCACTCCGCCACATAGTGAATGGTCGTTCCCAAATCCTACTGCAAATGTGACGCGCGGGGTGGCCTTCACCGAAGACTTTGGGAACCGACTACACGAATCGGACCAAACCAGAGGGAGCACCGCCGAACCCGAAGAAGCAGACGTTGCGCGCTGCGGTCCGACACACCGAAGTGGCTTCACTACTTGTTCAGGTGTTCCGGCCGTAACGTGCTATGACGCTCTTCCCCTAAATTGCTGGGAGTATTGGTGTCGATGGCACCACAAGAACGGGCGATGTCGTCACCAGGCGAGCGACATCTCGCCCGGTCAGTTGTCCGAACTCGACTCAGTCATCCCTCTAGCTAAATTCTTGGTTTCCCCGGTGAAATTCGGTCCCTATGCACGCATAGGGAAGAAGTGTGAAGGCCCAAACAAGGAAGCGAAGGGGCATCCTGGATGCCCCTTCGCGGCACTGCAAGCAGGCACAAATAGACCCCGCAGGGGCACAGGGCGGGGAGCGAACGAAGGAAGCGAGCGTGGCGGCGCGGTCTCAGCCCGGACCGCCGGGGCGCTTGGCGGACGCGGTCAGGCGCGCGACCACCTCCTGCCAGGGCGTGTCGCCGGCCGGCGCCGGCCGCTCCGTTGCGGCCGCCCGCCACACCGCGATGCGGGCCTTGGGGACGGCCACCTTCACCTCGGCGAGTCCGCCGTCGCGCCACCCGCGGATGAGGGCGTCGATCTGCTCCCGCGGTTCGGCGCTCGAGTCCGGGTCGAGCAGCACCCGGTCCCAGCTCACCCCGCGTGTGCCGGCGAGCACCTGGGCCTGGAGCGCGGCCGCGGACTGGACGTAGTCGAGCAGGGACCCGGCCCACCCGTCCCGCTTCGCTTCCCGGTACAGCTTGCTGGTTCGCACGAACCGCGATACATAGGCTTCCGCCTGCGCATCCGCCTCGCGCCGCCGGCCGGCGTCGGGGTCGGGGATGCTCGGGGCGAGGGCGAGCGCCGCTTGGCGTAACCGGCCCGGGCTCGGCCAGAACCCGGTCGTGTTGGTGTCCCGCACCCTCCCGAAGGCCCGCTCCAGGGTGGTACGGTCGAACTGCTGGAGGGTCTCGATGTATTCGCGGGCGATCAGCTCCCAGGCGCGCTCGCGGTCGATGTCGGGATCGGTAAACGGGCGCTCGCCGGGCGAGCCGATGGCGGGCAGCCGGGCCAGGATCACGTCGCGCACATCGCGGGCGGTCATGAGAGGAACGGGCGAGGAGTGAGGTGTGACACGAAGCCTCCGGGCGGTGAGTGGCTCGCTTGTTCTAGCGCGACCGGAAATGCTTGTCAAACAGAGCCATCCCGCTCCGCCGCTGTATCAGTCGGTCAACTGACTGTGACCGCACCCGGGGCGCGCGGCCTTTCGGCCGCGCGCCTCAACGACCCAGTTGGCAGAACGGTCCCGGCCCGGGGCCGGCTGTGGATAACGCTCCCTCGCTTCAGCGCATGCTCGGAGTGCGCGCGCGCTCGCGTTACCCACAGCGCGCAAGAGAAGGATCCGGGCGTGCATCAGTGCGGGTCGGAGTGAAACAGATCTTCGATGTCGCGAGCGGTGTCGAGGACGCGGATGAGTTGAACGCCGTCGACGGTCGGACGGTAGAGCATCACCAGGCGCGTAAACCCGGTGATGTGCCAGCGGCGGACGCCGGCCTCGGTGCCGACCGGCAGGTCGAGCACCGCACCCATGCGCGGGTGTTCGCAGAGAGCCCGGAGCGCGGCCTCGGTGCCCTCGACGAAGCGCAGCGCTGTCGCAAGCCCCGCCTCGGCCCAGTAATACTCGGCCAGTTCGATCAGATCGGTCCGCGCCTGCGGGGTGCGGGTGACCCGATCAGTCACGCGCCGAACCGTCGCCGCGCGCCTGGAGGTCGTCTCGCAGGTCCGACCAGAACGACGCCTCGAACGGCTCGGCGGGGCCGCTGTCGAGCCCCCGGCGGATCTCGCCGCGCAGCCACTCCAAGCAGGCCTCGCGCGCCTGCTCTCGCTCCTCGAGCAGGCGCAGGGCGGCACGCACCACTTCGCTCGCCGACTGGAACCGGCCGTCGCGCACCGTTTGCTGGACGAACGCCTCGAGGTGTGGGGGCAGGGACACGTTTAAAGACATGGGCCGACCGTAGCGCAAATCGCCCACAATGTCAAACATTGACATCGCCTAAAGACGGTGGCGTGCCGGCCGCCCGCTCCAGAATGGCCGCGGCCCAGGGCTCCCGCTCGAGCGCGGCGGCCTCCTGGACGACCGCGCGGAGCACGTCCATGGCCTCGGCGTTCATGTAGGCGTTCGGGGTCTGCCCCAGAAGCTGAAGGACTTCCACGATACCGTAGAGCTGCATCCCCAGGCGGAGGAGCTCGACCCGGTCGAGCTCGTTGCCCGCGCCGTTCGGGCCTTCCAGCGTCGGGTCCGCGTCGAGCGCGCGGTGCAGCACTCGCACCCGGAGCCCGAGCCGGATGGCCTCGGGGATGAGCCGGTGGTGGGGGACGTGCGTGGCGGTCATGGCTGATTCCTTTCATGGTTCTGAAGTGTATGGCACAACGCCATACCTTCTGCCCATCGGCGAGATTCAGGGGTGGGAGCGGAACACCCCCGCAGCGCCGGGAATCTTGGAGCGCAGCGCCCGCGAGGAGGCCGACGGCCGGGGACGATTGCCGGCGCGCAGCCGCCGGGCCGAAGGCGGGGTTGGAGCGGAGAGGGGACGGAAGTCCCCTGAGACGGTGACCGGGACCGGAGCGGGCGGGCCCGCTCCGATCGGTTGCGGGTTACTCCTTGGTCGGGGGGACGAGGACGATCCGCCCGTCGAGCGGGACCGCTTCCAGCTGGACCACGAGGCCCTTGCCGCTCCTGTTGGTCCAGGCCACCCCAACGCGGTTCCAGTAGCTCTTGCCGTCGCCGGCGTCACGGACGGTGTGTGCGATGTAAGTGGGGGCCTTCTTCGGGTGATCGATGTGGGTGGTGTCGGACATAAACCTTCTCCTTGTTCGTGTGGCGGTCCCGGACCATCCGGGGCCTGACGGCACCCCTTCGGAACAGGTCCGCCGGGAGTCTCTCACGTCCGCTCAAGGGGAAAATTGGGGGCGACCTTCAGGGGGAGCCGATTTTCCCCTTGAGGGGCCCGCCGGAGCCGGTTCATGGTGCCCGTCTGAAGGCCCCGTGGTGCGAGTCCGCTACGAAGTGGAGGGGGAGTCATCCGCAGCACCCGAGACGAGACGATGGGAGTCGCCGAATGTGCTACAAGGCTCCGAAGGAATGAGGTTGTGCGCCAGAACGGCTCATGCGTGTGTGCTGCCAGGGACAGAGCGCGCCGGCCCGATGTCGCGTGTGCGCTATTAACGGACCGATCCAGCACCCGTGCAAATGTGCCCTGCGGGCTCCTGGGACCGGATCTCGGCGCTTGCGGGTATACTCACCCATCGCGCGCTGGGTGACCGGGGGCGCGTAACGAAAGCGAGATCAGTCGCTCTTCCTCGGCCGTATGGATAGCGCTTGCCGGGTGCGTTCGATGGTCGCCCGCAATTCGTCTTCCGGCGGCAGGACCGTGAGGTATTCGGACGCGAACACCTGGGCGTTGATGCCACCCATCGCGTACCGCACGACCGTGTCACTCTTCTCGCTGCACAGGATCAGGCCGACGGGCTCGTTCTCACCGGGCTCCGTTAAGTGCTCGCGCGCGTAGTTCAGGTACATGTTCATCTGCCCCGCGTCGGCGTGGCTGAATGCACCGATTTTTAAGTCAATGACGACAAGGCACCGGAGCCGCCGGTGGAACAGGAGCAGGTCGATTTTGTACCACTGCGCGTCGATGCGGATCTTCCGCTGGCGCGCGACGAAGGTGAACCCGCGGCCGAGCTCGACGAGGAACCCTTCGAGGTTGCGGATGATCGCTTCTTCGAGTTCGCTTTCCCCGTACTCGTCCGCCAGATTCAAAAACTCTAACAGGTACGGATCGCGCACCAGGAGCGACGGGTCGATCGCATCTGGTGCCTGCGGGACGTGGGCCTTGGCGAGCAATTCGCTTTTGTGTTTCGATCCCGCCAGACGCTCATAGAACTGGGTCGAGATCTGGCGGTCGAGTTGGCGCACCGACCACCCGCCCTTGATCGCTTCTTCTTCGTAGAACTGCCGGGCCGCGGTGCCGGCAACGGTCATCAGCCGGACGTAATGGGACCACGGCAGCGGAAAGGTTTCGGTCGTGACCAGTGCTCCCGTCGGCGCCGGTCGGTGTCCGAATTCTCCGCCCGTATCGTGGGTCGCACGGATTTGGAAAAGTCCAGACGGCGTCTGGACTATGTGCCAGCCGAGGTAAAAGCCGCGGATTTGGAACAGGTTGGACCGCGAGAACCCACGCCCGAATTGCTGGGTCAGGTCCGCCGAAAGCCGCGTGATGATTTCCTCCCCGTACCCGGCCCGCTCCTTTCCGCCTTGCTCGAACTCAACGATGCGGCGGCCCAGTTCGTAATAGGTCGCGGTCATCACCCCGTTGACCGCCCGGGCCGTTGCGGCACGAGCGTGAGCGAGAAGTGCGGACAGTTCAGAGAGCAGCCCGTGATACGGTGCGCCCGCGCTGCCGGGCAGAAGCCCCGTCTTCGGCTTCGCCGGCGTGCGAGATTTGGGGGCAGGTTTCTTTTTGGCCATACGTGGTTTTCCAAGGGAATCGTCCCGCACGCTATCAGTGCCCGTCAGCAAGGGCAAGTCCTGACTGTGAACCCTGTATTGGTCCCGGCCACTTGACAAACTGTGGCATGTATTACGGTAACGAGCGCCGGCCATCGCGCTCGCGGCCGTTCGCGACTCGCTACTACCAGGTCATGACGCGGAGTCAGTGGATGCCGGCGCGGGTCGGAATGGTGATTGAGACACGGCATGCATCGCGCGCGGACGACCGTAAAACGCACCGGGAAACCGGGCCGGGAAACACTTGGCACGGCTCGTGCATCGGGAGCACGCAACCGCCGTACAATCCCGCATGCTCCGCATCGTCCAGCAGTCCCACGCCAACGCCGCCAAGGGCTACTACGCCCAGTCCGACTATTACGTCGACGGGGCCGAGTTGCCCGGCGCCTGGGGCGGGCGCGGGGCCGCCCTGCTCGGCTTATCGGGTGAGGTGCAGCGCGAGGATTTCCACGCCCTGTGCGACAACCACGACCCGCGGTCCGGGCGGCAGCTGACGGCGCGCACCAAGTCCGAGCGGACGGTGCTCTACGACTGGAGTTTCGACGTCCCCAAGGCGGTCAGCCTCTTGTATGAGCTAGGCGGTGACGAGCGGATCCTGGACGTGTTCCGGGGAGCCGTGCAGGACACCATGAACGAGATCGAACCGGAGACCCAAACCCGGGTGCGCAAAGGTGGCGCGGCCGAGGACCGGACCACCGGCAACATGGCCTGGGCGATGTTCGTACACCGCACCTCGCGCCCGAGCAAAGAGGATCTGAAACCGGACCCGCAGTTGCACGCCCACGTGACCGTGTTCAACGCCACCTGGGATCGGGACGAGGGCCGGTGGAAGGCGACCCAGCACCGGGACCTGAAGCGCGACGCGCCGTACTGGCAGGAGGCGTTCCACGCGCGGCTGGCGGCGGGGCTCGGGGACCTCGGCTACGGGATCGAGCGGCGCGGTAAGGACTGGTCGATCGCCGGGATCTCGCCGACCCTCGAAAAGAAGTTCTCGCGCCGTCGGACCGAGATCGACGCGCTGGCCGAGAAGCTGGGGATGACCGATCCGGCGCAACGGGCCACGCTCGGGGCGACCTCACGACTCAACAAGGTCGACGACGGGATCGAATCGTTGCGCAGCTACTGGCGCGGGCGGCTCGACGGCAAAGAGCAGGCGGAACTGGACGGGGTCCGCAAAGCCGCCGAGGGGGGCCTGGCCCCGAGCCGCGCTGTGTCTGTGGAAGACGCCGTGCGGTATTCGATGGCGCACCACTTCGAGCGGGACGCGGTGGTGCCGGAGAAGCGGCTCCTGGCCGAGGCGCTGCGGTACGGCATCGGGGTGGTGCGCCCCGAGGGTCTACGGGCGGAGGCCGAGCGCCAGGGGGCGCTGACGACGACCCTCGACGGGCAGCGGGTAACGACCAGCCGGGCGGTACTGGCCGAGGAGCAGAAGCTGCTCTCCTTCGCCCGCGACGGGCGCGGCACCTGCGTGCCGATCGCCGCCAACCACAGGCTGCGACGGGATTGGCTGAGCGCGGAGCAGCAAGGGGCAGTGCGGCACGTGCTCGGCTCGTCCGACCGGGTGGTGCTCGCGCGCGGGGTGGCCGGCGCCGGTAAGACCACACTCATCCAGGAGGCGGTCGAGGAGATCCGCGCCGCCGGACTGCCGGTAGCGGTCCTGGCCCCGACGGCGCTGGCCGCCCGGGACGTGCTGCGCGAGCACTTTGCCGAATCCGACACGGTGGCCGCGTTCCTGACCGATGAAAAGGCCCAGGCCCGGATGCGCGGGGGCGTAATCTGGGTCGACGAGGCCGGGCTCCTGGGGGTGCACGATCTGGCGCAGGTGTTTGAGGTGGCGCGGGAGCAGGACGCGCGGGTGGTGCTGATGGGCGACACGCGGCAGCACCGGAGCGTGGCCCGGGGGCCGGCCCTGTCGCTCCTCGAGTCGCACGCCGGGCTCCCGGTCGCGGAGGTCAAGGACATCCGTCGGCAGAAGGCGGCGTACAAACAGGCGGTCGAACACCTGGCCGCGGGGCGCACGGAAGACGGATTCGCCGCCCTGGATGTGCTCGGGTGGGTGCGGGAGGCCGGGGAGGATCGCAACGCGACGATCGCAACCGACTATATGGTCGCGACCGGCGGCGGACAGACGGCCCTGGTGGTCGCGCCCACGCACAAAGAAGGAGAGGCAGTGACGGCGGCCATTCGCGAGCGACGGAAGGCGGCGGGGCAACTCGGCGAAGAGCGAGCCTTCAATCGGTTGGTGCCGCTCAACCTGACGGAAGCGGAGCGGGCCGACCGGCACGCGTACCGCGGCGGCGAAGTGCTCCAGTTCGTCCGGGGCGCAAAAGGGCATGTGGCCGGCTCACGGCTCGCGGTCACAGAGCCCGAAGCCGTACCGGTGTCGCTCGCGGGACGGTTCCAGGCGTATCGCCGGGCGGAGCTGAAGGTGGCCGTCGGAGACGTGATCCGGCTCACCGCCGGGGGCAAGGCGTCCGACGGGTCGCGGCTGTCCAACGGGACCACGTTCACGGTGACCGGTTTCACGGCCACGGGTGATCTGCAACTCGACACGGGCAAGATCCTGCCGGCCGGGTTCGGGCATCTGGCACACGGGTACGCGAGCACCAGCCACGCGTCCCAGGGGCGGACCGTGGACCGAGTGCTGATCGCACAGCCGGCCGACACGTTTGTGGCTTCGACCCGAGAGCAGTTCTACGTCTCGGTCAGTCGGGCGCGGAGGTTGGCCACGATCTACACGGACGACAAGAATGCCCTGCGGGAGGCGGTGCAGCGGGCCGAGTGCCGGGTGTCGGCAACCGATCTGATAGCCTTCCGCGGGCCGAAACAGCTCAACCGACGAGTGACATTCTTGCAGCGGCTTGCTAGTCTGGCACGCGCGCGACAGTTCGAGGCCGAGCTGGCTCATGCGCGCGACGAGCGCACCGGACGTGGCGGCTGAGGGAGGACGGAGCAATGAGCGAGGCAAAGTTCGGCGAGCGGGTCAAGGACGTGCGGCGGATCCTGGCCGAGGTGGCGCCGGGAGCTGCGCCGGTCGAGGACGACGAGCCACGGCCGTTCGCTTGCGGACGGGTGGGTCATCGGGCGCAGATCGCGGTCACTTTCGCCCGCAAGGACGGGCGTGCTAAGACGCTCGCGTACAGCCACCTGTACTGCCTGGATACGGACAACCCGAACCTGGGATGCGTGCTCGAGTTCACCCGCCACCGGGTCACCGTGCAGGGGCGGAACCTGGCCGAGTTGGTCCGGTTACTCGGCGACCACAAGGTGCGGGAGGTGTGCCAAACCGATGAGATGCACGCCCTCGCGCTCGGCCCCAATGTGCCGGTGGTCACCACCCTTGAGGTGCGTGGCAAACGCGCCGCCGAGGAATGCTAGATTTCGAACCCTCAAGCGGGGTGCACGACACCGCACGGTACCTTACTCCCGCTCGCCTTGACCGAACTCCCGCCCGCCTTGACCGAGAGGTGGGTTGCCGGCCTCGGGCGGAACGCCCGAGAACACGGCCCCGGGCGCGGCGGCCAGGGATGTCAGCCGCTCCGCCGCGAAGTGCGCCCGTGCGGCATCCGGAGCGTTCCGTTCACTGTGTAGGAACTCGCGATAGGTCGCCTCGAACGACGTCAAGAAGCTCAGCGCACCGGTGCAGATCTGCTGGAGCTCGAGCTGCTCCGCTCGGCCGGTCGGGACCGCGTACCCCCACGCAATGCGGCACCGGTTGTAGACCACGTCCACCACATCCGCCGCACGTCCCCCGACAGTGGCCCGGTAGGCGGGGCCGATCTCTCTTTTGGCTGCGACCCAAACGCCCGAGCGCTGGGCGACCAGCACGCACGCGACGGCCAGCACCGCCCCGACCAGGCGCCGCGTCCCGGGGCGCTCGGTGCCGTCCGGTAACCGAACGGGGCCACGAACCAGGCCTAGCCACGGCTCGTCCGGGCCGGGCGGCCACGACTCGAACAGCCGGGCCAAGTACCCATAGGCAATCGCCATTTCGTAGGCCAGCCGGCGGGCCGGCGGCGGGCTCGGCCACGCGGCCGCCACGTCCGCGCCGAACAGCAACCGCGCGGCCCGCGCCCAGGTGGCGAACCCTAGAGCCTGTTATGAACCTGGAGCGTGTGAAAACGCTTTGATTTCAGCGTGACGGCACGTGCGTGCCAGACGGCCGCGCCCCTTCTTCGATGTCCCAGCCCTGCGAAAACGCAAAAACGCCGGGAAAACGAGCGGCGGGCTCACCCAGGTTCATAACAGGCTCTAACCGGACCGCGTCGCGCTCCGTGGCGATGAGCGGGCTGACCGGGACCGGGCAGATGGGCAACCCGAACAGGTCGTCGAACAGGCGGCTCACCGCCCGCTTGCCCAGGCGGCACGACCCGGTGAGCATGGCGGCCACCGCTTGGGCACGGGGACCGTACCCGGTGACCGCGTCCGCGGTCACCGGGGCAACGGTGGTAACCCCGCACCGGGGGCACCGGAGCCGATGGCACCGGTACTCGACCACGTGCGGCTTGACGACCGGGGTCTCGTGCACCTGGTGCACGCGCGGTGTCGGGTCGTCCCCGACCAGCGGGTGTGCGCACCCGCGGCACACGTCCGGCTTGAGGGCCCGCACCTGATCGGGCGGCAGCAGGTGCGCTCGGCCTTGGGGTGCCCCGGTTGCCCGCCCCGACGCTTCTCCGACGGCCCATTGGGCGGGGCCGGCTTCACCGGCGGGCCATCGGACGACGGGGGCTTCGACGAGTTGGTCGAGTTCTGGTTCAACCGGGCCTGGAGATCGGCGACCGTGGCTCGCAACTCCGTCACCGCCGCTTCCAGCGCGCGAATGTACGCCACCACCGACGGTGGCAGATCGGGTGGCAGGTCCGGCGGTTGAGGAACAGGTGCCATCGCGTCCGTTCGATTACGGAACACCAGCTCGTGAGGCAACCCCGCGCCGACGCGAGTAAAAAGACCTGGAAAATGCACAGCTCGCATCCCGTGAATGCTTACAATTCGCGGAAAGTCGTCATGACGCGTTGCGGCTCACAGAGACCATGAAAATGGGGGGCAGGCGATCGGTTACACTGATAGGTGGTCCGCCCCGGAGCGAGGCCGCACGGTACTGGTGCTGCAAGCCCGACAGAAAGTCTGGCCGGACGGTCCCACGACCACGAGACTGTTGCCCCCGGCGCCCGCGGGGAGCACGCCGAGCAGAATGTTCTGACCCCATCGCCGTCCCCGGGGCGGGCCGCTCTCCTTGAGGAGGATCGGCCGTGGACACCGTGTACCCGCACTGCGCCGGGTTGGACGTGCACAAGGATACCGTGGTCGCGTGCGTCCGGCACCACGATGGCGGCAAGCGGGCTCGCCAGGAAGTGCGCACCTTCGCCACCCACACCCGGGCCCTGGAGGAGCTGGCCACATGGCTGGCGGCCGAGGGCGTCACCCATGCGGCCATGGAATCGACCGGGGTGTACTGGAAGCCGGTGTTCAACGTCCTCGACGGCCGGTTCACGCTCCTGCTGGTGAACGCCCAGCACATCAAGCAGGTACCCGGGCGCAAGGCCGACGTGGCCGACTGCGCCTGGATCGCCCAGCTGCTCCAGCACGGGCTGCTGACCGCCAGCTTCATCCCACCGACCCGCCAGCGCGAGTTGCGGGATCGGACCCGGCACCGGTCCCAACTGGGGGCCGAGCAGACCGCAGCGGCGAACCGGGTCCAGAAGGTACTGGAGGACGCCAACATCAAGCTGGGGAGCGTGGCCAGCGACGTGCTCGGGGTGTCCGGCCGGGCCATGCTCGACGCCATCATCGCCGGGCAGGACGACCCCGCGGTACTGGCCGACTTGGCCCGGCGCCGGATGCGGGGGAAGATCCCGTAGCTCCGGGAGGCGCTCCGCGGGCGGGTGACCGAACACCACCGGTTCCTACTCAAGGTGCTCCTGGAGCACATCGATCAGCTGGATCGGCTGGTGGCCCAACTGGATGCCCGGATCGCCCAGCTCACGGCTCCGGACGTCGAGGCGCTGAACCTGCTGACCACGATCCCTGGAATCCAGAAGCACACGGCCGAGGTGCTGCTGGCCGAGATCGGGCCGACCGTCGACCCGTTCCCGACGGCCGGGCGATGCGCAAGCTGGGCCGGGATGTGCCCCGGCAACAACGAGAGCGCCGGGAAGCGGCGGACGGGACGCACTCGGCGCGGGAACCGGTAGCTCCGACAGGCCCTGGTGCAAGCCGGGTGGGCCGCGTCCCACTCGAAGAAGACGTACCTGGGCGCCCGGTACCGGCGGATGGCCCGGCGGCGCGGCGCCAAGCGGGCCCTGCTGGCGATCGGGCATACCCTACTGGTGATCGTGTATCAGGTGCTCCGCCATCGGGTGGCATACCAGGAACTCGGAGCCGACTTCTACGACCGGCTCCAACCCGAACGGTTGGCCCGCAACCTGGTGCACCGTCTGGAGCAACTCGGACACAAGGTGACCTTGGAGCCAAGCCCGACGCCCGAGCCGGCAGCACTACCGGAGTAATTTTCAGAGCAGTACAGCTGTGAACGGATACCACGGCGAATTGCAGTCAGAAGTGTCAGAGAAAATCCCACGCCCGTTTCCGAGCGTGGGATTCGCGGTCACTGCCGCCAACACTGGCCGCAGTTCCCACAGTTGACCCCGAACCGCTGACCGGCTGGGGCCTCGTTCGGGCACACCAGCGGCAGCGAGAACGTGGGCCGCGCGTCCCGCAGCGGGTCGTCGCGGAACACCAGGTTCCCGGCCACCGGTTCGTCGACCGCGGTCTGCAACCAGGCCACCCGCGCCCCTTCCGGGAGCGACTCGGGCATGCCCGTCTCCGCGTCCGCCGAATACCAGGCGCGGACGTTGCCGAACCCGGCCACCTGCGCCAGTACCGGCGTCATCGCCTCCACCCGCCACGAGCGGGTGTAGAAGTAAAACGTGGCGACCGGGCACCGGTGGAACACCGACGCCCACTTCGCGGCGTAAGCCGCGTCATAGAAGTCGCCGGACACGTGCACCCGCACCACCAGCGCCCCTTTGGAACGCACCTCGGCGACCATGCGATCGGCGAAGTCCGCCCGGCGGGACTGCCGGAGGCACCACCGCAGCCGGCGGCGCACCTTGTCGGTGCGGAACCGCCCGCGGGTGGCGTAACACACCGACTCGCACACCTGCGACCGGCCCGGGCAGGTGCCGACCGCGGGCAGGTCGAAGTGGTGAATCGCCCGGCCCAGCTTGGCGTTGCCCAGCGCCAGTAGCGAACGTAACGTAGCCATGCTCTGTCCTCATGTGACAGGGCCACGGGCCGGGGGGTGCGACCAACACCCGCCCGGCCCACTTTGATTCCGCCGGACCATCCGACGGAACGCGACGAAAAGCCGCACAACGCGGCCAGTCGTAGCGCGTTCCCGCGAGAGTTGAAAGAACTATTTGAATGTGCTACTGAGGTGGCATGGCCAAGAAGCACCCGATTCCGGACGCCCAAGTGGCGGCCTTCCTGAAGCACTACAAGTGGCTGCTGGCGGGCAAGCCGCGTGAGCGGCTCGCGTACCGCATCATCGAGCGGCAGCGGGAGGAGATCGCGCGGCTGCGCACCGAGTTGGATACGCTCCGGGCCGCGGACGGTCAGACGTGGGCCGAGCGGGTCTCGGCGGACCGGTAAGATCGGACCCTCAGCCGCGCGGCGCGCCCGACTTCGGTCGTCCGGTTCCGAACGGCCAATTCACCTCGCGGGCCGTCACGTTCTCGGATCGTCGCGGCCTATTCGATCAGATCACAGGTATCACCCGGCCGGTCTCACATGCCGGACATGTGCGGCCGATCGCCAGTAACTCACCGGCGCCTCCGATCGCTGCGCGCGAGCGTGTCAACGCGGTGTCGGGGCCCATCCGGTCACGTCGGGACAGAACGCGCTCGGCGGCGATTCGACTGCGCCGTATGTGCAGGTGTCCGGGTGCGAACGACCGTGCTCGGGACGTGGGACTGTCAGGGGGGGAACGTGACTCGATCCTGCCCACGCGTGATCATCCAGGGCATTGCACGCGGTTCGAGCTAAATCTCGGACTTGGTGGTGGCTAACAACTGCAGCCCTTCTTCCCTCTGTTTACCGTCTGCGCGCTGCCTTCTTCCGGACCGCATGGTCACGAGTTGGGCGGATGATGTTGAGGTGTCGGCGCCTGGCGGCACCGGCTAATCGCCGGGCTCGGCAGCCCGAAGTGACTTCTCGACTTCCAGAATGACCTCGGCGGGGGACAGGCCGACGGCGCGCACGAGCCGGATGAACACCTCGATGGTCGGGGTGCGCTGGTCTCGCTCGAGGAGGCTCACGTACTCCCGCGTCAGTTCGGCTTTGACGGCCAGCAGTTCCTGGGTCATCTCGGCCTTGAGCCGCGCCTCTTTTAGCAGTTTTCCGAACACCCCCCGACGCTACCACTTGACGCCGGGCCAGTCTGTGAACTATAGTTACGTAACTATAGTTGCCATTCAATTCCCTACCGTCGCACCTCCCACTGGGCGACGGCGATTGGAGTCTGCTCGCCCCGATTCGGACCGTTCGCCCGAACTTCGGAGCCCGTTTCCGCGGCGCGGTGCACAGGCCGCGCCCGGCCCCCGACCGCCTGTGCCGAGGAACCGGTTCATGGGTCAGAAGCAGAAGAACGTCGAGACGGTGACCGATTACGCCGACGGCCGACACTTCCTCCGCCTGCACCGCGACATCGTGCTGCCCGCCACGGCGTGCGAGGCAGTCCGCCGGCACCTGTCGGCGAATCGCTGGGCCGAGGCCAAGCAGATTGCTCTGGAGCACGCCCCGGCGGACGCTCGAGAGGAGATCGAGCTATTCTTCACGGCGACGGCGGAGCGGTTGGCGGATCCGGTGACAGCTGGCGTCATGGCACACGAAACTCCCCGTCAGGACGCGTCCTGAGGCCCTCCTGTCCCAATAGATGCCGCGCCCGGCAACCGATGACTGCAACCGGTCAACGGCCGGGCGGTTCACAGGTACTGATTTCATGATTGCTTGACATTTTTTGAGTGTTGTGCAACCATGCGCCAATGAAGTTCGAATCCGCACTCCCTCCACACCTGGAACAGTTCGTCAGGGACCAACTCGCGACCGGTCGCTTTCGGTCCGAGGGCGAGGTGGTTCACACCGCCCTGCATTTGCTGGAAGGGCAGGCCCATTCGCGCGAGGCCGACAGCGCCTGGCTCAAGCAGGAGTTGGACAAGGGGCTGAGCAGTCGGCCGGGCGAGCCCATCACCCGGCAGTTCTGGGACCAACTCCGTGCCCGGGTGCGCACGCGTGCGGGACGAGGTGATGGCGCCTGAGCGGACCATTCACAAGAGCGAGGTGGCGACCGCCGACCTCACCGAACTGGCGGATCACTTTCTCGAACGCGCCGGCCCCGCCGTCGCGCTGCGGTTCCTCGATGCGGCCGAGCACGCGTTCGAGCAACTCGTCGCGATGCCGCGGATTGGCGCCGTGCTCGGGCTCGACGAACTCCCGTACGAGGACATCCGGCGCTGGCAGATCGACGGCTTCGGCCGCCTGATGATTCTGTACCGGGAAGTGGCGGACGGCGTTGAAGTGATCCGCGTCTTGCACGCTGCCCGCGACATTCCCGCGGTACTGCGGACTGTACCGGCGTAAGGGCATATAGGTGAGAGACGCCTATGCGAGGGATGCGCGAGGCTTTAGCACCGCTCCAATCAGTATTTCAGGACGTACGCCGGCGAGCGGCTGAGCCGGTCGCGGTTGCGAATGTAGCCAAGGGTGGTTCGCGGATCTGCGTGGCCGGCGAAGTCCTGCAGATCCACGATGTCGGCCCCGCGCTCCCGCGCCGTCGTCAGAGCCGTCACCCGGAACGAGTGGACGGTCACGTGCGGGTCCAATTGCAGTCGCCGGACATACCGCGCGACCAGCACCTGCACCGCCCGCCGCGACAGCGGGGCGGCGCGGAACCCTTCCCTTCCACCGCCTCGGGCCGTCCGCACCGGGCGGAATAGCGGCCCTGTCGCGCCCTGCAACCCGGCCGTTTCCAGCCACGCGTCGAGCCGCTCGAACGCCTCCGGATGCAGAGGCACACGCCTCTCCTTACCACCTTTTCCACGGATCTCCAGCACTTTGTGCCCGCCGCTGGTCTTATAATCTCCTACACGCAGGCGGCACAGCTCGCCCACCCGGCAACCGGTGAACGCCAGCACCGCGAGGAGCGCGCGATCCCTCACACCTTCGGGAGTCTGTGCAGATGTGGCGTCGAGAAGGCGGCGACAATCCTCCGGAGTCAGGGCCACCGTCTTACCATCGCGCGGTACCGGCGGCGCGGCCACGAAAGCGGTGTCGGCCGGATTCGGCCCCTCGTATCCGTACGCTCGCAGGTAGCCGAACAGGGATCGGACGACCGAGAGCTTGCGACTGATTGCCGCGTTCGTGAGCCCGGCGGCGAGCAACTGGTCGCGCCAGGCGGCGATGTGTCCGGGGCGGACGTGCGGCAATTCGTCCCACGCTCTAACCGCTATGCCAGCATGCGCCATGAACTGGTTCAAGTCGCGGGCGTAGCCGGACCGGGTTTCGACCGAGGGCGAGCGGGTCAGCCACGCCGATACCGCCTCGGCGAGTTGGGAGCGGAGATCGTTAACGGACGGTAAACGCTGGTCGGGTGTGTTAAGGGTCGGGAGGTGGGTCACGGATAGTACGCGAAAAGTGTGTTTCGCGCAACAAAGCCACATCGTGCGGCATGTGTCAATGAACTTCAGCATTGGCAGCATGTATCTCAATATACTGTGCGCGGTGAATTGACAACGCTCGTAATGCTTGACCGGCTTCTTGGTTTATGTCAGGGTTTGGCTGCTTGTCACAACACACGGAGGCTGCCATGCAAATCGAACACGTCATCCTCGGAAAGGGTGGCCGACTGGTGATCCCGATCACAATGCGTAACGAGATCGGAATCCAGGCCGGCGACATTCTCGTGCTGGAGTCGGACGGTGACAGCCTTCTGGTTCGCACCCGCGATCGGGTACTGCGCGAGGTGCAGGCGTCCTTTGCCGACATCGTACCAGCGGATGTGCTGCTATCCGATGAGCTGATTGCCGAACGACGTGCCGACGCCGAGCGTGACTGTCGGAACTGACACCGTCCTGGACGCCTCGGCCCTCCTCGCGTTGCTCCGGTCCGAGCCGGGCGCTGCGCGTGTCGCGGCCGCACTCGACGGCGCGGTCATTTCGGCGGTGAGCCTAGCCGAAGTGCTCACCAATGTGGCTGCTTACGGCAAATCGCACGCTGTGACCTCCGCAATCTTGCGGCTACGACTGCCGGTGATTCCGTTCGACGAAGTGCAGGCCGGCCACGTGGCCGACTTGCCGCAACCGCCCCACGCCGCACGTCTGTCATTGGGCGATCGGGCATGCCTGGCGCTGGGGCTCGTTTATGGCGTGCCGGTACTCACCACGAACCAGGCCTGGGGGGCCTTTAATACTGGCGTTCGCGTCGAGATCATCCGTTGAGTGCCGGTCACACTGCACATGGTATTCCTCTGGCGGCGCGCGCTTGACCGGGAAGCGATCCCCAGCAACTGGTTAGATCTGCCCCACGCTGTCGTATATATCGCATATTATAATAATGTAAATTGACATATTTTAATATAAATGTATTATATATAAATAATGAATCAATCACTGCGATTGTTTCCGCTGCTGCTAAAGCACCGCTGTAACGAGTTGTGGAACTGTGAGAGGGGAGTATGGATCCAGTTAAGGTGAATGTCGGCGACTTCGAGACGAGTGAAAAGGCTCTTAAAATCTTCTTCCGTAATAACGCCAAGAAATTTCCAGATGGTGTCAGTTTAAACATCGACCACCGTCAATCGGACGGGGCGATCGAGGTGACCCTTTGGAGTTACAAGTCCGAGCAGTCGCACGTTGCCGAAGCCAAAGAGCAGTTGCAGAAAGATTTCAAACTTTCATTCGGCCCACTTCAGAAAACTGGTCGCGGGTCGACGTACTACTTCACCGAACAGAAGGTGAGCGCGGACGAGTTCATCGCCTTTCTGAAACGGGTCGATCCCAAAATCGACTCCAAGCTGATCGATTCCTTCAAGCGGGACTACGACGCACTCGAAGCCGAGCGGAAAAAGAAACCGCCTCAGGTCCCAACCGATGTTCTGGGAAGTGTTACGATTGGGTTGCGAGACAAGTTCGAAGCAGCGGCAGTCGCGCTCGACACACTCTCGGGTGGCGCGGCGTACGGTAACGAGGCCCATACGCTGTTCTTCCAGGCACTCGCCCAGGTGCGGAGCGGGGCGAGGCCGGAGGCCGTCGTGCGGACGCTCAAGAGCGCGATCACCGCCCTCGATGCGGAGGCGAGCGAAGGCACCGGCACTGGACCGGCCTCGAAAGTGAGAATGCACTTGGTCGGATTGCAAGGGGTGCTTGCGGAGACCCTGAAAACCCCGGTCGAGGCGACCGTTTCTGCGGGAGCCCCCGCCGTTGGAAGGCAATCCCAGCGGACGTCCCTATCAATTTAATAATTCACGGACAGATGGCTCGACGCGACCCGCGCAGTTGACCTCAGATCTCTTGGAAGGTGCGGGACTCGTCCCCACAGGTCTACATCGAGACCGAGCGGTTCGTAGCCGTGATTCGAAACGCGATTGGGCAATCGGCGAGTCATTCCTTTGGCTCGGTTCGCCAGGTCAGCACCCGCGCGCCTTGTTCGGCGATTTCCGAAACGGTCAGCCCCGACCGCAGACCGGTACCGTACATGGCACGTTCCAGCAACTGGGCGATGGGAGCCTGGGCTGCGTACCCCCGCTGCTGGCCCCCCGGCTGGGTAAGTAGACCGAAGTCCACTGGAGGGTTGGTCGGAGCGGTAACGATGGCCACCAAAGTTTCCGGCCCGAACGGCGGCTCGTTGCTGATCCCACCGACCACTGTGGTGAACGATGCCCCCGGCTCCAGAGCTTTGTTGAGTTCATTGCGCGCCGGGTGGAACAGGGTCACCCGGTACTCCGGATCGACTATCAACAAGGTTACCTCCAGGCGTTTGGTCGAACTGGTGTTGGTAACGCGGAACGAGATCCGGTCCCCCGGACGGAACGCCCACCCGCCTTTTGGCCGTTCGAGAACCTGGCCGGGGTCGTTCTTGGTCCGGTGCACGAGGACTTCGATCTTCACCTCCGCCCCCAGGGCACCGCGGCCTCGCTCGGCCTCCAACCGCACCCCCACGTCAACCAGCGCTCGGGCGCGGTGAATCGTCTTCAGTTTGGCGACTAGCGCCGCGCCGAATTGTTCAGCGTCCAGCGCTGGCAGTAGTACGGGCAACACACGGCCCGACACCCCAACCAACCGTGCCTCGCCCGCCGACGCCCGTACCAGGAACTGTGCCGATGCCTCGTCGGCCACCAACTCGAACACCCCTGTGTCCGCTTTGGGCAGCGTGCGGAGAGCGTCACCGATACATCGAATGACTTTATCCCGCTCCCGCTGATCGGCCGGTACCGCCAACCGCAACCGGCCGACCGAGTAATCCACCGCCGTCACTTCGCACAACCCGTGCATGGGGAGCTCAACCGGTTTGGCCGTTTTGTCGTATTCGGTCGCCGAGACGACCGATTCCAGCGGGCGGGTCTCGGTCACACGGGCATATCCCACCGCGCGGGGGCGTTCCTTCTCTCCGGGCGGCGAGTACACGCGTAAGACGCTCCCGGGCGTGATCCCATGCAGGTCCCCAACGTTAACCACGTGTTCGCCCCGAACGCGGGCGAGCGTAAGCGTCGGCCGGGCCGGCTTATTAGTGCCCAACACGACCCGGTCCTGGCCCGCCCCCTCGGTGCTCGGACTCGGCGCTCCTTGCGGCCGCGCGAGGTATCCGGCCTGCACTCGTCGGGTCAGCTCGCGGTAAGTGAGTGGCGCCCCCGAAGCGGCCGACTGTTCGAGCTCGCGCACCAACGAGTAGGTCAGCAGCCCGTGGTATTTCGCTCCGGGCGAGTCAGTTGGTTGGAGGCACTCGGGAGTGGTCTCGTACTCCCGGCAAGCGAACGTCGCCACCAGGAGTTCATTCGCCATTCCGGGAGTCAGAGAGGATCCCTTGGCACGCTGTTCAGGCGCTGGCCTTCCGGTACGCATGGCCGCCCGCCCGCGCGCCTTGGCCAGTTCCGCGGGCGGGACTAGCACACCGCCCGGGAGTTGCCGCACGACCTCTCCTTCACGATTCATCGAAGCCGCGTGGCAGCAGTCGAAGACTGCCCAGACGTACGCCTTCTTGGCAGTAATGGCGGCCAGCCAGTCCCGGATCTCTTTGTCAGCGATGGCGTTGGGCACCCGCTCCTTGCGATCCTTCCACGGCCTCACATCGGCCGGTAGGAAGATCTCGTCGATCCCGTCCGACTCGGGGGCGACCGGGTCCGGCGGGTCAGACTCGGGCTGGCGATCCCCGTGCCCGGCCAGGAGCACGACCACCTGGTCGCCGGGGCGGGCGGCTTCGGCCAGTCGCTTGAACTCGCGGGCGATGCTGGACCGGGTCGGCCGTAACTCGGACTTGCCCTCATCCTCGGTCAAACAGACCACGTTTTCAGCCGGGAACCCGTATCGCTCGATGAGGGTGGTCCGCATGAGCCGGATGTCGTTGCCGGGGCCGCTCAGGTGGCTCGCCGGGGCCAAGTGATCGTACTTCGTGACCCCGACGAGTAGAGCCCGTTTGCCCACATCCATGGCCCGTGCGCGCGGAACGAACTCGTTCCGCGTTTTCTCGTCGAGCGTCACGGCGGCAGCCGACACCCAATTGGTCTCAGCCGACGGAACGGCAGGCTCGACGCGATGATGCTCACAAACCGGCAAAAGGTGAGTTGAGGTGAGGCCGAATCCCAACCCACCGAGGATGCTCGCCAGGACGCCGAGAGCGACGTTTCGGCGGACGCGATTGTGAAACATGCCGATTCCTCAAGGGGTCAAGAGGAGCAAGGGTAACGCCGGTTAGCATCGCCCATGCGTTTTACTCAATCATCGGCCCGATTTATCTCCAGTCGCCAGAGAGAACGAACGCCGCCCAGAAGTGTGGGGGCAGGACCTCCTTACCGTCTTGACCTTCGGGCCGCAGCCCGCCCCGCTGGCTATTGGTCAACATCCACAACTGGGCCTGCCGCAGGGCTTCCGCTTTGGACACGTTTTTTTTGGTATCCCACAGCCGGGAGTAGAACTCGCGCATCAGTTGGTGAGTGTGCTCGTCCTTCACCGCCCAAAGGCTGGCCACCACGGTCTGGGCGCCGGCCGTCTGGAGGCCTCGCTGCAACCCCAGCACACCCTCACCGCCGGCTACCTTCCCGCGCCCGGTGTCGCACGCGCTGAGCACCACCAACTCGGCGTTGCTCAGATCTAGTTCGCCGGCCTCGAGGGCCGTCAGGATGGCCTGCTCCTTGGGAGTGCCGGGTGCGTTCACCCCGGCGAATACTACCCCCGACAGGAGTCCCGGGTGCCGGCCCACTAGAAAGCGATCCATCTGAAAGCCTCGCACCGGCCGCTGGTCCGTGTCGAGAGCCGATTTCTCGGTCTCGGCGGCGAAAAATCCATGTGTAGCTAAATGTAAGAATGTTTTCTTGGGCACTGCATCCACGAATGCGGTTTTGGTGGCTAGTTCCCCGCGCAGTACCTTGGGCGCCGGAGCATCAGGGAACGTCTCCTCGAACTGCGCCCGCAGGTCATTCACCTCGCTCTTGGATCCCGGCAGGCGGTCGTACGTGGGGACCCTGGGTAAGCGAGTGTCTGTCGGGGCGAGAGCGGGTTTGTCGGCGGGCTGCCCGAAGTCGATGCCACCGGCTAGCAGCAACCTCGGAGCGGACGGGCCAACCGTCTTCTTCGCCAGCACCTCGGGCAACAGGATCGGCACCGGGACCACGGCGAACGCATACTTGTGCAACAGGAACTTGTTCTCCTCATCCCCAGGCAGCGCGGCGAATGGCAACCCGTGCAACGGGCCGTCTGGTGAGATGAGCACCGTCTTGACACCATCGCCCAGGTGTTTAGCGAGAGGTTCCCAGACAGCCTTGCGGAGTTCGACCGCTGGGTCCGGGTTGCCAGCAGTCGGGAGGCGCCCGGATCCTTGGGTAGACCTCCATCGATCTACCAGCTGGGCAATCGGTTCCGATCGTCCAAGCGGCACCAGCGTTACCCCACCCTTACCCGGCCGCACTACGAACGCCAACAACCGCTGCTCGGTTACCGGTTCCTGCCTACCCTTCGTAGGCGGGCATATGTGCCAATACTCCCGGAAGTCGAGCAGGGTAGTACATTCGGGTACCGCAGCCCGGATATCGTCGCCGCCCAGTTCGCCCTTGGTACGGAACACCTGATACGCCGCGCTCCGCTCCGATAATAACCGCTCTAACTCGGCCCGCCGCTCCCGTCGCCCTTGTAAATATGTCTTGAGATCCACTGACTCACACGGTATCTCACCAGACGCGCTCGGGAGGGCGGCGGCGAGCAACTGGCGATCAACCACAGTCAGCTGACGCAGCAGGTCAGCAGTAGTTGGGTCCTTGGGGTCGCGGAGCGCACGAGCCCACCTCTGTCGAGCAGCCACCGCCCCCTTGAACGCCCCTATTCGGTGATACGTTGTTGACGCATCCCGGCCCGGATCAAGCACCACCGAAAGGTACAACGAAATCGCTCTCTGTGCCTCAGCGGCCATAGAAAGTTGCTCGGCCTCGGCCTGACTGTTCGCCAATCGCGATAAATTGACCTGATTTATTGCCAAAGATTCACCAGCCAATCTAATCGTATCGTGCGAAAGACTGTGACTCACTATATCAACAAGACATATATTATATAGGTATAGTGATATGTCGGGGTGGTCCTTGGGCAGGGCCTTGCGGCAGATGTCCAGTGCCTCCTCGTGGCTCTTCCGGGCACCCTCGAGATCCCGCAGGTCGCACTGCAAGACACCCAGGTTGTTCAGGCTCCTGGCGATGTCGGGGTGACCCGCGGGCAGAGCCTTGCGGTAAATGTCCAGTGCTTCCCGATAGCTCCTCTTACATTCCTCGAGTTCCCGCAATTCGTGCTGTACGACACCCAAGTTGGTTAGGCTCAAGGCGATGTCGGGGTGATCCTTGGGCAGGGCCTTGCGGCGGATGGCCAGGGCCTCCTCGTGGCTCTCCCGCGCGGCTTTCAACTCCCCAAGCATCCCCTGCGCGGCACCCAGGTTGTTCAGGGTCGAGGCGATGTCGGGGAGAACTGCGGGCCGCATCTTGCGGTGGATGTCCAGTGCCTCCTGGTGGCTCTTCCGGGCGCCCTCGAGATCCCGCAGGTCGTGCTGCGCGTTGCCCAGGTTGTTCAGGCTCATGGCGATGTCGGGGAGAACTGCGGGCCGCATCTTGCGGCGGATGTCCAGTGCCTCCTGGTGGCTCTTCCGGGCGCCCTCGAGATCCCGCAGGTCGTGCTGCGCGTTGCCCAGGTTGTTCAGGCTCATGGCGATGTCGGGGTGACCCGCGGGCAGGGCCTTGCGGCGGATGGCCAGTGCCTCCTCGTGGCTCCTCCGGGCGCCCTCGAGATCCCGCAGGTCGCGGTGCGCGACGCCCAGGTTGTTCAGGGTCGAGGCGATGTCGGGGAGAACTGCGGGCCGCATCTTGCGGCGGATGTCCAGTGCCTCCTGGTGGCTCTTCCGGGCGCCCTCGAGATCCCGCAGGTCGCGCTGCACGAGCCCCAGGTTGTTCAGGGTCGAGGCGATGTCGGGGTGATCCTTGGGCAGGGCCTTGCGGCGGATGGCCAGTGCCTCCTGGTGGCTCTTCCGGGCGCCCTCGAGATCCCGCAGGTCGTGCTGCGCGTTGCCCAGGTTGTTCAGGCTCATGGCGACGCCGGGGTGGCCCGCGGGGAGGGCCTTGCGGCAGATGTCCAGTGCCTCCTGGTGGCTCTTCCGGGCGCCCTCGAGATCCCGCAGGTCGTGCTGCGCGACACCCAGGTTGTTCAGGGTCGAGGCGATGTCGGGGTGATCCTTGGGCAGGGCCTTGCGGCGGATGGCCAGTGCCTCCTCGTGACTCTTCCGGGCGCCCTCGAGATCCCGCAGGTCGTACTGCGCGTTGCCCAGGTTGTTCAGGCTCATGGCGACGCCGGGGTGGCCCGCGGGGAGGGCCTTGCGGCAGATGTCCAGTGCCTCCTGGTGGCTCTTCCGGGCGCCCTCGAGATCCCGCAGGTCGCGCTGCACGAGCCCCAGGTTGTTCAGGCTCATGGCGACGCCGGAGTGGCCCGTTGGTCGCATCTTGCGGCGGATGTCCAGTGCCTCCTGGTGGCTCTTCCGGGCGCCCTCGAGATCCCGCAGGTCGCGCTGCACGAGCCCCAGGTTGTTCAGGGTCGAGGCGATGTCGGGGTGATCCTTGGGCAGGGCCTTGCGGCGGATGGCCAGTGCCTCCTGGTGGCTCCTCCGGGCGCCCTCGAGATCCCGCAGGTCGTGCTGCACGAGCCCTAGATTTGTCAGACCGAACGCCACTAGCGGGTCATCTGCTCCTAGCCCTGCTTTCCAAATACAGACCGCTTTACGATAACCTTCTGCGGCCTCCTTTCGGTCGCCTAAGTTGGCTTGTAACAGCGCCAGGTTGTTGAGCGATCGCCCGAGATCCGGGTGCTGCACCGGCAATAATTTGCGACGAATCGCCAGAGCCCGCTCGTTCATTGCCTTTGCGTCATTGGTGTTCCCGAGAACCCCCTCGATACGCCCGACAGCATGCAGCACTTGCGCTATCTCTACCGTCTCCTCGCTAACAAATGCCCTATCGTACATCTCCAGTGCCGACCGCGCGATCGCGAGGGCCTTTTCCGGTGCAGTTATCTCAGCTTTCTTCACATTCTCCTCTGCAGTCAGTGCGGCGACGAGGGCCTTCTGTTTGTCGGTAGTCAACCCCGCGGCGGCCTCGGCCAGTTTGAGCGTGTGCTCGGCATCGAACGTGCGCCAATGCTTCGGGCCGTCGATCTCCCGCGACAGCTTCGCGCACTTCGTGGCCGGGCCAATCGCCTCAGCAAACTTGCCTTCTCGAAGCAGCGCCGTCACCTTAGCTCCGGCCTCAGCACGTTGCTTGGCTCTCTCTGCCGACGGTTGCGCGGCCGTTATGGTTGGGCCGGCCACCAGATCGAACGCGAGCACCAGCCCCATCACCAACCGGGAACCGCTCATGGGCGCACTCCTGCAGGCTGTCAAAGAGAGATTCGATTCGTTGTCGTAAGCACGTCACTGGTGTCGGAATGCCACCCCATCGAGTACCGGCACGTCTTGCAACCGCTCGCGGAATTGCTCCAGCCGACGCTTCACCGGGCCACCGTCCGGGAACGACATCGCCCGGCTCAGGTCCCGCTCCCTGGCCCCTCCGGCGGCCACCTCGTCGGGCCGCACGCGCAGGAACAGCCCGCCCGGCTCCAGTGCCGGCCATTCGTCCTCGGTCGCCCACGACAACCGCAACTCGTCCGGAGTTGGCGCGCGGTCGGGTCGGGCGCACATGAACACGAACTCGGTGCCAGCGGGCGGGAGCAATTCCGTGCCGGTTCCGGCACCCGGCCAGATGGCCTCATAGGCGGTTGATCGCCGTTCGTACGTTTCGAGTACTTCTAACCGCCCGGCGCCGTTAACGTACACGAGACTGGCGTGCATTCCTGCGGGCACCCGGAACCGCACCTGCAACTGGTCTCCGGTCTGAAGCGGCACGACCTCGGCCAGCGGTTTCGGATCGAACCCTTGCCGACGAACCAGCACGGTCAGGTTCGCATTCTCGCTGATCGTCGGCGTAGCGGCCGGGAGCGAGCGGACGGCGAGCCAGCGGCCACCGACCACCGCTGCACAGAAGAGGCAAACGAGCGCAGCCGCCACGACAACGCCCCGCCGCGTCCGGTACCACGGCACGCGCACCGCGTCCCGCACGGCCGCCGCAAACACCGCGGCCGAAGCGTGCCGCGCAGCTGGTTCGATCTCGAGCGCCTGTTCGCACGCGTTTCGCAGGCCGGTGGGGGCACCCGACCGGGCCAGGGCGGGCCGGGCCCAGTCGCACGCCCGCGCGCGGCGGAAGGCCGTGTTCAAATCCGAGTCGGGGTAGAGGGCCGAGCCGGTGAGCAGGAAGTACAGCACCGCGCCCAACCCAAACACGTCCGTACGCGCCGTGACCTCGCCGCCCTGCGCCTGTTCCGGGGACAGGTAGCCGGGCGTTCCGGCGGGACCGCCGGGTAACCCGTCTTCCCCGGCCCACGCCGGTCGGAACCACGCCACCCCGAAGTCGAGCAGTTTCGCCCCGCCCTGGCCGTCGACCATGATGTTGGCCGGCTTCACGTCCTGGTGGACCACGCCCGACCGGTGGGCGTGGTCCAGTGCCGCGGCCACGTCGGCCACCATCGCGGCGATTCGGGCCGGGTCGGGGCGGGTGTCCAGGGCGTACCGGCTCAGCGGGCGCCCCTGAACGTACTCCGTTACGATGAACGGGCGCCCCTCGCACTCGCCCTGGTCGTAGATCCGGACGATGTGCGGGTGCTCCAGCCCCTTGAGGAGCTCGCCCTGACGGGCGAACCGCGCCCGCCAGTCCGACCGGGCCGTTCGCTCGGCCCGCATCCACTTCACCACGACCAGGCCGCGCCAATCCGGGTGGTAGCAGAGGTACACGTCCGCCTCGCCGCTCGCCGCAAGGTGGCTGTTGACGGGGTATCGGCCGATTTGTGCCGGGAGCGTCCGTTCCGCCGGAGGTTCGAGGCCGCCGTCCGTCGCGCCGGCGGGGGGCGGTCCGTCCGGGTCGGCCAGGCCCGGAAACCGGTTGAGGTACGAGTGAACGCTCGGCACGGTGAGCTGGTTGGCGACGTGCCGCTGGACGTCGATGGCGATGAGCTCCTGGATCACGGCGCGGGCGAGGTGCGGCGGCGCCCGCCCGACCAGTTCGGCGATCCGGTCCCAGTTCGCCGGCCGCCAGTCTCCGTCAAACAATTCCGCGAGCCGGTGGACCGCGAGTGCGTCGGCGGACGCGGCCGGCGCGGTCGAGGCAGAGTCGGTCATCGTTCCCCCTTAGAACAACGGAACCGCCGCCAACCGCTGGCGCGGAGCGCCGCCCGACACTATCTCCCGAAAATGAAGCACAGTCAGTATAATCGGGGTCACAGTCATATCCAACACTCAACCTTAGCAGAGCGCCCGTGCAAAACGATGGCTCGGTCACAGACCTGTTGCTGCAACTCCGCTCGGAGGCCCCGGCGGTCCGGGACCGGGCCGCGGGGGAACTGCTCCAGCGCTACACCCCGGAACTGCTCGCGCTGATCGCCGGCCGGACGCAACCGCGGCCCCGACAGCGGGCGGACACCGAGGATGTGCTGCTGAGCTTCTACAACCGCCTCCGGCGCGGCACGTTCGACCTGGCGAACCGGGACCAGTTCCTGCACCTTGTCGTGAGCGTCGCCCTGAACACGGTGCGTGCGGCCGAGGGGCGTGAGCGGCAGCGGCGCGACGTGCGCCGGGGGCAACCGCTCGACGCACCTGAGGAAGGCGGCCGGGGGGTGGACCGGCCGGCCCCGGACGTCACTGCGGAGGTGGTGACCGAGGTCGCCGAGGAGATCGAGCGGCGGCTGACCGGGCTGCTACCGGAGTGCCGGGAGGTGCTGGTGCTGCGGCTCGACGGCCGCACGACGGAGGATATCGCCCGGACGATCGACCGCACCCCACGCACCGTGGAGCGCCGGATGGAGTTGGTGCGGACGCTGTGGCGCGACGACATCCTGGAACCGAATTAGGCGGCAGCTCGCTCGACCGCGGTTGCGGGTTACCCGTTGCGGCCACCGGTCGCACAGGCGCATGGCGGGAGCGGTGCCCGGCCGGTGCGACCCGTCTTCTCGCACCGTGCTGCGCGACGGCCGATTCGTGATAGCACATCGCGGAAGAGTGTGGTCATGCGTCTCGCGGTGACAACGGGGCGCACGGCGGTCAGGGGGGGAAGGCGGCCACGAGCAGCGCAGCGCCCAGCAGCGCGAGCGCGACGAGAACGAGTACCGGCCCCCAGGCCATACCGGGCCGCGCGCCGGTCCCATTCGGGGCCACCGGCTCGGCGGGCGGACCCGGAGGAACATCGACGGTGTCTCCCGCCAGAACGTCGGGCACGGTCGGCGCGTCCGGCGCCGGCGAATCGGTTCGGGCGGGCGTCGAATCTGGCACGGGCCAGCCCAGTTCGTCCCACAGCCGTGCCACCGCGTCGGCCGGGTCGGGCATGCCATGTTGGCGCCAGGCCGCGTGGTGGGCGAGCCGAACGAGTTCGGTCAACGGGTCGTCCGGCCCGAACGGGACCGCGGCGGGCGACCCGCCCGGGTCCTGCTGCGTCCGTGAATCGCTCATGTCCGTACCCCTCGGTTCTTGGAGTGACCGCCTTCACGCTCCGGGCCACGTGTCGCGATCCGGGGCCTTTGGGCGACCGACCCGTTCGGCCAGTCCCGGCTTCATCCCGTCCAGGAGTTCGACGAGGCGGGCCCGCGCCTTCCACGCCCGCCACCGCGCCGTCTCCTCGGTGGTCCCCAGTTGTTCGGCGATCGTCCGGAACGCGAGCCCCCGGATCGCCGACAGGACGAGCACCTCCCGCAGTTCGGCGCTCAGCTCCGCCAGGCACAGACGCAGGACGGCGACGTTCTCGTTCCGCTCGGCCACGTCGGGCGGTTCGGGTTCCGGGGCGGGCACCTCAACGAGTCGCCCCCCGCCGTCCGGCCCCCGGTCGCGGCGCCGCGACCGCGCGTCCCCGAGCCAGGTGCGCCGCGTCGCCTCTCGCAGCCACGCCACGAGCGCCGGGACGTCGCGCGCGGTGCGGTAGGGGCCGCGGCGGCAGAACACCGCGAACACCTCCTGCGTCAGGTCCGACGAGCGGTGCGGGTCCCCCGACAGCACCCGGAACCAGTCCCATACGATCCCGTACAGCCGCGTGACGAGCCCGTTCAGCGCGTCTCGGTCGTCGCGCCGCGCCCGCTCGAGCAGTTCGTTGATTGCCGGCGTGCCCACCGAAACCCCTCCGCGAGTGGCGACGGGTACTCATGTCACGACCCGCCCCGGCGTTGTCCCGTGGTCGCACGCCCGCCCCATGTGGGCGTCGTGCCAGCGGACGGGCGTCGGGCTTTCCTCAATCAATGGCGCGGCACGGACGGCCGTTGGCGCTTTTTCGCCGGTTCGGGCCGCTTGGCCCCGTGGCGCTCGTTTCGCCCAACGAGCCGGCGTCGAGCGCCATGGTCTGATAGTGATTCGCGGGGGCGCTCGTCCCCGCACCCAGCCTCCAGAGGTTCCCACATGACGGTTGCACACGACACCGGGGCTGGCGACCGAGCCGGTTGGTCGGCGGGCGCGGCCGACGCACCCGCGCTGGGCCGGTGGCTGGACGACGGCGGCCGCGACGCCAACGAGCCGAACGACGCCGGCGCACCCGGACGAGACACACGGGCGCATCCCGCGGGAGTGACCGGTGGCCGGGCACAAAACTGACACGCGGCTTGCCCCGCGCCGGTCGTTCGAGGAATTGTCCGCGCCCCCCGCGCCTAGTTCCGCAATCGGTTCTGACAGATCTAACCGCCTGTTATGACCTGCTTCCTCAGGATTCCGCCCGCACCACGTGGCGCGGGCCGATCCCCTTGTTTGCCCGGAGGCCCCATATGAGCGAAACACCTTCCTGCCAGACACGAATGATCGTGCTAATCGCCGTTGCCCTGCTGCTCCCGCACGAAGACAACCCGCGCAAGCTCGACCAGTTGACGCCGGCCGAGAAGGCCGAGCTCCTCGACCTCGGCACGTCCATGGTCCAGGACGGGCAGAAGCAGCCGATCCGTGTCGTGAAGCGCGAGGACGACCGGTACACGGTGATTTCGGGCCACCGCCGCCTGCTGGCCGCACGGCTGGTCGGCATGCAGTCCCTCTCGGCCATCGTCCTGGACGGGATGCCTACTCGGACCGAACTGCTCGTCGACCAGTTGATTGAGAACGAGCAGCGCCGCGGGTTCAGCGAGATCGACCGGTGCGAGGCATACCAGGCGCTCATCCGGGAGAACAACTGGACCGCCAAGCAACTGGCCGAGGCGGTCCACGTTAGCGAGAGCAGCGTCACCAAGACGCTCACCCTGAAGCGGCTCTGCCCAGAGCTCCAGGGCGCAGTCCGGACGGGCTTGCTGAGGGGTTCGTCGGCGTACCACATCGCGCGGGTTGGCAACCCCGACAAGCAGAAGGAACTGGCTGCGGCGGGCCTCTCGCGCGACGCCCTGGAGGTCGCTGTGAAAGGGCTCCTGAAGGGCCAGCCAAAGGGCCGAAAACCCGGGACCGCACCTGTCGGCACGGTGCTGGAGAAAACGGCCGCCGGACTGGAGAAGGTCAAAACTTGGGCCCGCGAGCTGGCCACCGAGATCGAACGGCTCAGCAAGCTCAACCTCGATGCTGCGGTGGTCGCCGAGACGGTCGCCCGGCGGTTCGGCGCGACGGCGGAGGTGTAACCCCGCGAGCCACCCCGACCCTTTTTGGAGACCCATAAATGTCGTTGCACCCCTACGCTTTTGGACCGCCCGACCCGCCGCCGGTCCCGATACCCATGGCCACCGGCGCGGGTTCGGATGAGGCCAACCTGGCGGTCCTCGTGATCATGCTGTTCCTGCTCGTGGTCGCCTATTTCGGCCGCCGCCGGCTGTCCCGCACCGCCCACGGGACCGCGGCATGGATGACCGAACGTGAGCTCCGGCGCTGGGGCCTTTACGGCCGGCGGGGGCTCGTGATCGGACGATCACAAGCCGGAAGACTACTAAGAAATACAATATACGTACATACGTTAATTATAGGTGGAACGGGCAGCGGCAAGGGGATCGGTCTCATCCTACCGATCCTGCTGGAGTACCGCCGCGGCTCCGTGGTCGTGTTCGACACCAAGGGCGACCTGTACCAGATCACCGCCCGCCGGCGCCGTAGGCTCGGTCCGGTGGCCCGGCTCAACCCGTTCGGGACCGGGGCGCGGTGGAACCCGCTCGACACCATCCCCCCGGGCGACCCGCTGCTGATCGACAACGTGCGGAGCATGGCCTGCGGTCTCGTGGTCGCGAGTGTGAAGGCCGTGGATCCCCACTGGGACGGGAAGGCCACGCAGCTGGTGGCCGCGGTCCTGACCTTGGTCGCGATCAAGTTCCCCGCTGACAGCCGGAACCTGAACAGCGTCTACGAGACCATCTGCGATCCGGAGCTGCTCCGCTCCGCCGCCGAGGCGCTCCGCGCGATGGGAGGCTTTCCGGGCAGCCAGGGCGCGGCCCTGGGGAGCTTGTTCGATCGCGGGGGAACTCTCACCAAAGAAGGGACTGGGGTGGTCTCCACCGCTCTGCGGCACCTGGACTTCCTCGCCAGCCCGGCGGTCGCCGCCTCGGTGGCGGCCAGCGACATCGACCCGCGTGAGTTCTTGCGCGCGGGGGGCACGCTGTACCTGACGATCCCCGAGAGCCAGCTCGCCGCGCAACAGGGGCTGCTGAGGCTTTGGACCTCGACGCTGATGCGCATCCGCGGCGGCGCGGACGGCGAGTGCCTCATGCTGCTCGATGAGGCCAGCGCCCTGGGCGCGCTCCCGGCCCTTGAGGAGGCCCTTGTGCGCGGCCGGTCTTCGGGGTTGCGGTTACTGCTGGCCTATCAATCGTGTGCGCAGGTTCAGGCCGCTTTCCCGGAGAAACCGACGCTCATCTTCGACAACACCTCGGCCCACATCTACCTCGGGGCCGCGAGCCTCGAGACCGCGGAACGGATCTCCAAGAGCCTCGGCAACTTCACGCAGGCGGTCAGCTCCTACGCGGACAACTGGAGCCGGACCGACCCCCAGGACGGGGCGGGGAGCACCACCTGGGGCGGTTCGGAGAACACGTCCGTGCTGGGTCGCCCGCTGCTCTACCCGGACGAGGTGCTCCGGCTGCCCGTGGACCTGCTTATCGCGTTCGTGGCGGGGCTGCCGGGCCCGATCCTCGCACGACGGATCCAGTATTACGCTGATCGACATTACCGAAGGATCCTACGGCCGTGGCGGGGGCCGGTGATCGCGCTCCTCGTCGCTGCCCTGGTCGTTGCCGCGGCGGTGCTGGCCGCCCGGTAGTCCGCCCGCGGTGCCGCGGGACGTCCCCGCGGCAAGATGGCCCGAGCCGCGCGGGCCGAACGGAGGTGTGTGATGGGTGCGAAGGAAGTCCTGGACAAGATCCGGGACGAGGTGGCTCCGGTGAAACAGGCTCTGGGGCAGGTCCTGGAAAAGCTGGAGCCGACGAGGCAGTTTCTCGGGAAGGCGTGGGACGTGGCCCAACCGGCCTTTGACCATGGACGCAGTGAGGCGGCGGCCGCGCTGTTCAGCGGCAGTGCCTACGTGATGTACCAGCGCTCGGCGCCCGGACCGGAGGACGCCAAGGGGTTGACCCCTGAGGGGGTTGCTCCCGAGGGACTCACTTTCGAGGGCATCGCTACCGAAGCGAACGCTCCTGAAGGCATCACCTCCGAAGGGATCGCCCAGCCCCTTGTGAGCCCGGAGAAACCCATGGGCATGGACGAGCTGCGGGCCCTGGCACGCGAAGCCAAGGCCGCGCGGGGCATGGAGCCGGAATGCGACAACGAGTTGGAGCTGTGAGCCGAGCCGCGGGGGCGTTCCCGCCCCCGCGCTGATTCGTTCACTGAGGGATCTGTCCCTTTCACCCGAGCGAGATGAGTCATGAGTAGTGGGAAGCAAAGCCACTGGCTGAGCACGGCCTTCGGCGGCGCACTGCTGGCCGCAATGTTGGGCATGGCCGTCGGCGTGTATCTGGAGTTCTTCACCCCGCAGAAGCGCCAGGTCCGGGCCTGCCTGCGCGAGGCCGATGAGAAGTGCGAGGCGGCTATCGAGCCGCGACTGCGGTCGGTGTCCGAAGTCCTCGCCAAGGGGCGCAAAGGGGCCAAGCCGTTCGCCGAAGACGCCCTGTCGATGCGCGGCAAATGGAACGCGCTGGTGGGACTGTTCGACGGACGGTCGCATAAGGAGTACGTGACCGACGCGTTCACCCGGCACGTGTTCAGCTCGGACGAGCTGCGGGCCGCCATCGAGGGCGCGGTGCGCGGGTACCTGCTGGACATCGAGGGGATCGAGGCCGAGATGCTGGTGCGGCTCCGGGCGGACCTGGCGACGGGCGGGGCGGGGTTGCCGCACCTGGGCACCGACGAGGCCTTCGCCCAGGAGTACCAGCGGCTGTTGACGGCGGTAGCGACCGACCTCCAGACCGATCTGGGCCTGGACGTGGCCCGGTTGGTGGCCGGGGAGGTGGTGTCGAGGGTCGCCTCGCAGGCGCTCACCGCGGCCGCCACGCAAATGGGGATCAGCCTGACCGTGATGGGGAGCTCGACGGCCGCCACGCTGGGCGTCGGGGCGGTCGTGGGGATCATCGCCGACTACATCGTCGGGCTGGTGCTGGAGGCGCTCGGGTACGACGCGGCGGGCGAGGTGCAGAACCGCGTGGAGGCGTCACTGAATAAGGTGCAGACGGCCCTGCTTCAGGAACACAGCTTCCTCCCGTGGGAGAAGACGGGCACGCTGCGGGTGCGGCTGCAGCAGTTGCACGAGAGCCGGTCGCAGGTGCGGCGGGCGGCGGTTTACGAGTACCTGAAAGGGGGCGACAAGTGAAAGCGCTATTCGGAACGCTGATCGCTCTGGCGCTCGTGCCCGGGACGGGGCTCGCGCAGGGACGCGCGAAGGCGATACAGGAGGTGGCCGAACTGTTGGTCGCCCGCGGCGGGACGGCCGGGCGAAGCGTGCCGCACCTGGCCGGGAGGATCGAGGCCCTGGCGGCCCGACACGGGGACGAGGCGCTCGTCGCGCTCCGCCGGGGGGGCCCGGAAGGCGTCGCGCTCGTGGAGGCGGCCGGCCCGAACGGTGCCAAAGCCCTTCGGGTGCTCGCCGCGCACGGTGAGGAGGGGGCCGCGCGGGTGCTCTCCCGCCCCACGTCCATGAAGCAGTTCCTGCAGCACGGGGACGAGGCCGCGTCGGTGCTAGTGCGGCACCCGGGGGTGGCCGAGCCGCTGATCGAAAGCGGCGGGGCGCACGCGGTGCGCGCCCTCGGAGCGGTCACCCCGCAAAACGGGCGGCGGGTGGCGATGCTCCTGAACGGTGAGCTGGCGGCGGGCGCCGCCCGGCACCCGGAGGTGCTCGGGGTGGTCGCCAAGCACGGGGATTCGGCCGTCGAGTTCCTGTGGCGTAACAAGGCCACGCTGGCCGGCGGGGCGGCGCTTACGGCGTTCCTGGCCGATCCCGAGCCGTTCCTCAGCGGGACCCGCGATCTCGCCGCGGTGGCCGGAGACTCGGTGGTCAAACCGGTGCTCGGCGGGGTGTTCACGCTGCTGAACGTCGCGCTGGTCGTGCTCGGGGTCGTGCTCCTGGCGGCGATCGGGCTGGTGTGCAAGTACGGGCTCCCGAGCGGGGAGGTCGTGCGCGCCGCGGTGGCCGTCCTCGGCCCCAAGCACCCGCCCCAACAGGGGGCGTAATGAACGAGAGCCTGACCGAGGACGTGTGCGCCGCGAGCGCGGCGTACTGTCTCAACTGTGTGCTGCCGCGCCTCAATGCGCTGACGCCGAGCGAGCAGTTTGAACGGCTGAAGGCGTGCTTCGAGGCCGCCCTGGCCGCGTACCGGGACGGGGTACGCGGGTGGGTTTACGAACCGTCCGACAACTGAGGGGTTATGGACATCATTGAAGGATGTTGGCTGTTCCTGTCGGTCATGGCACTGGTCTTCGTCTCCGCGTTCGTGCACGGGCAGCAGCTCCGGTGGCGGGTCGACCGCTACCGGCTGCGCTGGTGGCGCCACTACGACCGGGAGGAGCGGTTGCGGCGCACGGCGGCGAGTGTTTGGCAAAAGTAATCGCACCGGGGCTACGGACGGCCCCTACTTTTGGGGAGCGTGACGTGCTTACCGTGCGCGAGGCGGCGGAACGGGCCGCCGTGTCGGAGTCGCTGATTTATGCTTGGTGTGCCGACGGCACGCTGCCGCACATGCGCCTCGGCCGGAAGGGGAAGCGGGGCACGATCCGCATCCGCGTCGAGGACCTGGACGGGATGATGGCCGCGTTCAAGGTGTCGGGTCCTTCGGCTTCCGCCCCGGCTTCTTCGGGTTCACCGGCTTTGCCCTTTTCCGAGTTGAACTCTCAGCGGCTTGCGAAGGCATGGAGGCGGGGTTGATATTATATGTATTAAATTTAATAAATTAAGATTACAAAATATGCTTGATACACGTCAAAAATATCTCATAATATCGTAGTTATTTTAAATATGCTTATTTAGATCGTTCGTGGAGGGCCTAAGCCGATCCTGCTCCTGCTGTTTGAATCCGGAGTGCCCGGGCTTCGGAAGCCTGACGATCCCGGCACGATATGTGCTAAACGGGCCCCGCCTGCTCCGCTGTTCCACATGCCGGGCGCGGTTCTCCGAGCGTATGGACCCCTGCTGTACGGGCCGGTTGTCGGCTCCGAAGGTGGTCACGGTGCTGAGCCATGTGGCCGAAAGGATCGGAACACGGAAGACTGCCCGGTCGGCCGGGGTGCGTCGGGACACCGTCACTTGACACACCTGAGCGGCCGGTGAACAGGCCCGCCACCACCATGAGTTCGTGGCTCTTTCCCCCTCGGACCAACAAGGTCTAATTCGATGAGAAGTAGTCGTTCGTGGACCGGAAGGAGAAGTACTGCGGATCCGAGGGCACCGCGGGGACTGTTGGGATCATGTGGCTCTGGACCCGGAGTGCCCGTTCCCGGAGCTCGTCCCGTTCCTCGGACGTGAAACGAGGCGCGCTCATGACTCGTTCTGCCCATCAGTTATGGCGAAACCGCACCGCGAATCTCTCACTCGATAGAGCGAGAGACATTGCAAGCCGCGACGCCAGGGCCGTTCCGTTATTCACTTTGAGGGATGCCGATAAGTTTGTGTGCGTACTCGGGGTGTAACTGGAGCCATTCGAGTGCTTCGGGTGTGCTGCGTGCCGGAACGTTACCCAGCAGGTGGATGGCGGCGTTGCGGAGCGCGGCGAGCACCTGCGGCGCGGCCCCCTTGCGGACCCGGCACGCATCCTCGCGCAGGGTCACATCCCGCACGTAATGGAGTTGGTTCTCGATGTGCCAGTGCGATCGAACCCAATCCAGAAGTGCTCGTGCGTCGGCCCGCTCGGGCGGTAAGCTGGTGATCCCGTGCACCACCTCCACCGTGGTCGCGCCGTTCGTGGTCCGGGTGCGGGTCATCCGGAACCCCTGCTTGAGCCCCTTCCACCGGTCGTGGGCGGTCACGATCGGGGTGGCCCGCAGGGTCCGCTTCTCGATCCGCCCGTGCCCCTTGTCCACCGTTGTCGCCTGGCGCCCCAGTTGCTCGGGCGTTGGGACCGGCTCGGGGGGAAGTAGCCGCCGCGATCCCTCGGGCGGCGTCCTCGAACCCGAGCCCGGCCTCGATGCTGGCCACCAGCCCCGGTTGGTTGTCCTTGGCCACCAGCACGTAATCCGCACCGCCGGCGATCACCGCCGCGGCCACGTCCCGCTGGCAGAACATCGCGTCCCCGGTGAGTACCGACCCGGCTACCGGTAGGATGCCCAGCAGCGCGAGGGCCGCCTTGTGCTCGTTGGTCTTGGCGTCCACCCGCACCTGGGCCAGCACCGCGTGGGCCGCCGGGGCGTACGCGGCCACCAGGTGCTGGCCCGGCACTTGGCCGTCCCGGCTGCCGCGCAACGTCTTGCCGTCCAAAGCGATGTGCGTCCGGGCCACGGGGCCGACGCGCCCGTCGAGCCATCGGGTCAGGGCCGCTTCGAGTTGCTGGGGATCGAACCGGCGCAGGGTCCGGGACAGGGTCGACGCGGCCGGGGTCTTGCCGCGTCGGAACCCGAGCGCGTGAGCCAGCGGGAACCCGTGCTGGCGCCCGAACCGAGCGATCCCCTGGAGGCTCGTGCGCCCCATCAGCAGGGCCAACGTGACCAACCCGAGCACCGCCGGCAGCGGGTGAATCAGGCCCTGCAACCCGCGCGGGTCCGGGATCGTTGACAACTCCTCATACAGCGAGCGCGCGGGCATCGAGCACCTCGGGCCGAAGGAGTTCCCCATCTATCTAACAAACCCGCTCGCGCCAAGATGAAATAAGGAACGGCCCTGGCCGCGACGCGACCTCCTCAACACGCTTCTTGCGGCTACCGGGTTGATCGGGTACAACATTACTACATGGAGATTCACTTTTCCGAGTGATCCGTTCTGCCTCGTTGGCCGAAGCTCGGTCTGGGGGCTGCTCGTTTCCATGCCAGATTACCACTTCCGGGAGGTATCGTTGCGCTCGCTGCGTCACGCTCTGGTAGCGGTCGAATCGTTCTTCCTGCACGACTGGTTCGTGCCGTCGGCGGTCGAGGCCATCCCCAGTAACAAGCCATTGAGAGAACTGGTCGAACGCGACCTCCTATGGCCGCTGCGCCAAGACGTTGTGGGGCGATTGTCTGCCAGGTTCTTGCTGGTCGGCCTGCTTACTGCCGGCCTGAGCGCAGCGTTGTCCCGGGGTGACTTGCTGACACATGTTTCGGGCAGCGAGTTGCTTATCCAAACGGCGACACTGGGAACCAGTGTCGCCGTGTGCCTCGTGACCTTAATCGCGCTGGGAGTTTTCGAACTCGTCGTTCCGACGCACGTGGGGCGGGCCTCCGTCCTCGGTTATTTCGACGGCTCGACTCGCAAAGGCAATCCGGTCGGAGACTGGCTGTACAACGCTCTGCTTTCTGTCAAGCTAGGTAACTTAGGGGCGGTGATACCGTACTACATTAACGCCTCACGGGAGCACTCGTTCAGCCCCGAGAGTAGGGATGAACTCAGACGAGTGGACGCTGCCGTCCGGAATGCAGTCGAAGGAATCCAAGCCGCACCAAAGTGGAACTCGAAAGTGTTCGCAGAGGTAGTCGGGGAGGTCACCTACTCGCGTTGCATGTGGCATTTGGTGATGTACCTGGCCGGAGTCGCGGCGAATCTTTTCACGGTTGCCGCATTCCGGTTGCCCCCGCACTGATTACACGCCTGTGAGGCCGACAGATGAAGAAGAACGCCCTGACTCTCCTGCTGCTGGCCGGCGTCGTGGCGCTCGGCGTGTGGTCCTGGACTTCGCGGGACGAAGCGAAACGCGCCGCAACAACCCGAGAACAGTACGACCGCGAGGTCCAACAGTGGATGAGCGGGACGGTCGAAACGCTCCGCAAACAGGCCAGCTCACAGGCAGATACCAACCGCGTCTTGCTGGACTCGGTGCGGGCGCAGACGAAGCAGATCGACGACCTCCGCAAGCAGGTCGAAAGGCAACTTGTGCCGGCACAGGTCAGGAAGCAGATGATGGACAAGGGCGGCAACGGCCTGACCGAGGATGAGAGCAAGCAGATCAAGGACGACACTGACACCGCCAAAAAACACACCGCCGAGGTGGAAGACTCAGACGCACGCAAGAAGCTCGACGACGCGATAAGGAAGGCTGATGAGATCGCCAAGAACCCGATAAAGTCGTTGGAGTCAAAAGACGCGCAGGACGCGTTGAAGAAGACGATAGACGAACTCAAAGCGGAAGAGGAGAAATCGAGAAAGCTGATCGAACAGCTCGGCAAGCAGCGACAAGAGCAAGAAAAACAAATCAAGGAGCTAAAGAAAAAGAAAGACCGTACGCCGGAGGAGGAGGAGCGGCTCAAAAAGCTCGAACAAGAGAAACAGGAGGTCGAGAAAAAGCTCGAGGCTGAGCGAAAGAAGAACGAAACCACCCGCCTCGTACTCACGCTCCTGAAGAACCTGCTAAACGCGGCAGCCCTCATCGCTTTCGCGAGCGGGAATCCTGAACTCGCCTTCGCGCTAATGACACTGGCGAACGCCATACCGTCGGGTGGTGGTGAAGGGCCTGGTAGTGGCGACAAAGACGGCACCAAGGATGGAACCAAGGACGGCACCAAAGACGGCACCAAAGACGGGGATAAGGATGGCGACAAGGGTGACTATCCCGATCCGCCCAACCCGCCGTCTACAAGCCCGCCGCCCACGACCACGCCGCAAAAAGTTGAGAACCCGAAACCGGACGAGAAACCGCAGCCCGCAAAGAACAGCGGCAATGTGGATGGCGGCGGTGGTGACTACGAACTGCTGCTGCAAGGCAAAGAACTTTCACGCCGGAAAGCAGGCGGCTCGGCCTGGGACTTCTTCATGCAGGTGGACGATAGCGGGGTCGAGAAACTCAAGACTGGGGTGGGAGTGGTCATCGCTATGACCGATGGTGACGGCATCCGTCGGGTCTATGTCGAGTCGCCAAAAGGCTCGAAGACATACTGGATGATCGAGGTGCGTGAGGAAGGCCGCGGCAAGATGACAATGCGGCCAATCAGTGCCAAGGACTTGCCTGAACGCTGACCGGTGAACGACCGGCCCGCGCACCTCAGAGTAGACTGCCACATGGGACGGCCTCGCGAGATAAACGTGTTCTCGACGTCTTTCCTTGACCTGCTGTCGTGCGGGATGGGGGCGGTGATCATCCTGCTCATCATCTTCTTGAGTAGGCTGCGGATTGAGCCACGCGACGCGGCCGCATTTGCGTCGGTCTCGTTCAGAGTCGATTACGGCGACATTCCAATTGTGGCCCACCGTGAGGTCTGGACCTTGGACGGCAAACCACTCCTCGCGATTCGACCAAGCGGCGATAGCGCCAAGCCGTTCGAGTATACGGTAGGTTCGGCTCCGACGTTCGTGGGGTTGGAGAGCGAGGCTGTGCCGAGGGTGGGGGGGGCTTCGAACCTGGACGGGGCCGACGTGACAAGCAACTTTTGGCGAGACCCGCTGGACGCGCCAAAGCTGACGTTTCCCGGCCGCGCGTCTGGAGGTGTGGTCTGCAGGCTCACGGACCACATGCCTACCGGACGGCGGCAGACATCAATATCCATCCGCGATTGGAACTCGCCGAGGGCTGTCACCTACTCTGTCCATCGGGGTTTGATCTCCGCATCTTCTGCGCATCACTTTGATGACAATCTCAACTTCGTAGGCGGTCCAGCTCCAAACGGTAGAGGGTGGGTGTCGCATACCTACGCAGGTCGAGAAGAAGTTATATACACATTGCCAACTAGAGTGAGCGTGTCTATATACACAACAAACTCAGCCGTGTCATTCAACAGGGACATTTACACGTACCAGTTCGTAAAATCGCCGAACGGCACATTTTCGATATCGATCATTCTAGATCCCGATGCAGAGCCGGGTACTGACCCGGTGAAGCAGGTGGGGTGGCCATGAGAACCCGAGAGATCACTGTCTTCAGCACCTCGTTCCTCGACCTACTCTCCTGTGGTCTGGGGGCTGTGATCCTGCTCTGCCTCGTTTTCGCCGCCTCGAAAATGTCTCAGGGTAGGGTGAAGGGCGAGACAACCCTAATTCGTGTTCGCGTCGTGCCGCACACGGGCAGCGCACCTCCGAAGCTCGGCGTTTACGTCGAACTCGGCGATGTCGGCTGCCGGCTGAGCGCGGGAGAGCCGCCGCTGGCTGTGGGGGGAGTGAAGTTGAGCATCATCCCACAAGATCTCGGCGCGAACGAGTATACCGTCGTGCTGACCGGAGAGCGATTCGACCGCACCCACCGCGTGGGTGTATACATCCACGACTACGCTGACGCCCCCCGCCAAGGGATCGACGTGGAAGTCGAACGGTACGGGAAAGGTGCATCGACCAAGGACAAGGTGCAGTTGAAACCGGGTGAGGCGGCCCACCGAAGTTTCACGCTTGAGGGGGTCGAGTCAGATACCTACAGTTTCCGATGGGAATGAGAGCGTGATGAGGCGTTGGAGGCGGACATTGACCTTCACTGGCGTCGTCCTCGCCGGGGCGACTGTCGTCGGTCCATTCACCGTTACCACGGCCCAGCCCCCAACCACAAGTAGTTCACAACTTGCCCAGCGTTTCACGACACTGAACGGGTACTTGGACCCCAAGGCCAAGCAACTCGGCTACTATTCGAGCATGTCTGACTTTCGGGTCTACCTGAGCGACGCGAACGATCAGGTCTGGCTAGAGTGGGGGCCGCGCTCCGACTGTCAGCGGATCGACCCCGTCACAAGCCAGCAGTTCTGGAAAGACATGCTGAACAACACTTATCCGGGAGAATTGAGGCCGGCCCACAAGTACGCTTCGTTTCTCGATGTGGTGTCCAAATTCGGCCAAGGCGGGAAGCAGATCGGGTACCGTGAGTCGCAGGCGGCAGATGCCTTTTTCATCTTTCAGAAAGACACGCGTTCGGTATTAACCGCTCGTGTGGCCTCCCCGCTGCTTTCTCTGCCATACGACCTAGACGTGTTCGAGGACGGCATCGCCTCCGAAGCCCTGCAACCGCTACTCACTCTCGTGGCGGCCGAGACGCACTCGGCCCGCTGGATCGGATTGGGCAGGGAGGGGGTAGCGTTCGCCACGGCGAGGGAGTACAGGATTGCCGAGTGGCGGTCGGGTGCACTGCGCCCGACCCGATCGCACCTTATTGCGCGCTGCGGACTTCCTGGTTGGGTCAGGACGCTCGGAGGAGTGGACCCAGCGGTGGCGGGCATGGATGCCGTCGCCGCGCTCGCAGTCACCTCGCCAGATGTGTGGCACTCACACCCTTACAGCTACCCGTCCGATCCGGATGTGTGGTTCTTCGGAGACTAACCTATGTCAAGCGGAGTTGCGCAGTCCGGTGGCGGGGAGGACCCAACTGGCGAGCCGACTCGCAAAAGTCTTCGCGAGCGTTGGTCGCAAATCGTCGGCAAACTGAAGCGTCGTCCCACTACGCCCCCAGAATCCAATCTTCAGCCCCCGCCTCCACCAAACCGGGTGGTCAGAATGCTGACCGGGGGCAGCCTGCTCGGGCTATTGATCTTGTGCGTTGTCAGTTGGAGCCTCGCCTGGCTCACGTTTTTCGCTCTGGGGCTGATCTTCAATTCGACACTCTATTCAGACATCCGCAGTTTCAAATCGTTTTCCCCAGCGGACAAACTAGAATGCTACGCACGAGCTATCGGTTATCCGCCGTCAGACCTAAAATCGTTCGCCGAACCGGCGTCAGCCACAGTCCTGAGTCGATCGGTGCTATCTCCGACGCTCACCAAAGAGGGCAGGGAAGAGTTGCAGAAGTTGGCGGTTATGCAACCGTACCGTGTGGTGGGACACACTCAACTGACCAGTGCTCGCGAAGGGAAGGAGCAGTGGCATAAGGTGGGCTCGGAAGTGGGGTTGCCACAGCCCGACGGCCCGTCTTTTGCCGTTGTTTGGCGGAGCGGTGATGGGCCGCCGGCAGGGGCCGCCGATGGCGACAAGCCAAAGCCGAACGCCAAGGTGGAAATGCCTCTGGTGTACGTCTTGGAGATTAAGGCAGTAGAGGTGGGGTTACAGTTCAAAATCGTTGCCCGGTATTTTCCCGTCATCGACGGCAAGGAGCAGCCGTCCGCGGTGAAGGAAGCTTTCGTCGTGCTCGACCGGCCAACGTACTGGTTCGCGGCGCTACAACCCTGTGCGGTCAACCACTCGGCCGGCGAGTTAGCGTCGCGCTTCGTCGATCAGATGAAGGCTGATGTCCGAGGCCGGCCGAACCTGGTGAACATCGTTCTCAAGGATCGGGCGAAGGTGCAAGAGGTCGAGACGTTCATTCAACAAGTGATTCTCAGGAAACTGGGAAAGGAATTGCCATCAGGCGGCAGTGAGCAAGGGTTGCGGACTGACCGTGAATACGAAACGCTGGAGCAGCGAACGGCTTGGCCGCGCCGGCTTCAAGGTAGCGATGTTCTCGGCGTCATCCAGTTCCTGACGGTCGTTGCGTTCTGGGCGGCGGTCGTCATTTACTTCGCCCAATGGCGTGTCGTGGAGAACCAGCGCGACTACCTCGAGAGCGGTGAGCTGTTCCCGACGGACGACACTACGGTTGATCACGATCATGTCGAAGCGCGAGTCCGCAGCCTCGAAGCATTGCGGCAGAAGTACCGCGAGGGCCAAGGCAGAGACAGCGTGATTGCCTGCATCCCGCTTGAGATCGCGTACAGTGGCTACTGCGGGCTGATCGCGGCGAATATGCGCGCCGAAGGTGTGCCGGCCTTCGTCCAGACTCGCGTGTCGCTCTTCTTGGAGCGAGCCGGTAGCCGTCAGTGGCTGTTCCGGTTCTTGGTCTGGCTCATCCCCTCGATCGGGTTTGTCGGCACGGTCATTGGCATTGGAGACGCGCTTCTCGGCACAGGCGACGTGCTCTCTACCAACCCGCTACAGCAACAGTCCGCCATTCAAGCTATCGCGGGAAAGCTCGGCACAGCATTTGATACTACGTTTGTGGCGCTGATACTTAGCATCGTTACAATGTTCATGATTGGCTCGATTCAGAAGAGCGAGGAGGAACTCATCCAACGTGCAGCCGAGCGGACGCTGAACTCGCTCATCGACCCGAACCAAGTTTCGGCGCCGCCCCATGCCTCATTACAGCCGCTCCACCTGCAACCCGCCACGGCGGTCACCGCCGCACCGAACCCGTCTGCACCGCGCCGGCCGCAGCAACCGGTGGTACTTCGATTGCGTGAGATAAGGCCGTTGCGTCGGCGTTACTCTGCCGACGCAATCGCGATTGTGGTCGGTATTACCATCACGTTAGGCAGTTTGACGATCTACTTCGGGAAGGACTCTGCCGCAGCTTTGGCGGTTGAGTCACAGATAAAAGCACAGTGGGCCAATTTGTCCAAGTATGCCAAACAACGCGAGTGACTGGCCGAGGACTTCCGGTCACCACCAGTCGCGAGTTACGGCCCTTTGAACTCGACTGTAATCTCCCGCTCGGGCGTGGAGTTCGGCTTGTCGGCCCCGTAAAACTTCAGCCGGAACTTCTTCAGCGTCTCGGGGGCGATCTTCTCTTTCGTCTTTTCGTCTGTCGTGGCCGGGCCGCAGAGGATACACCCGTCCGAGTGGTCCGGTTTGTTTCCGGCGTGGAACTGAATGAACTCCCACTTCTTCCCGCCGGCAGTGAACGTGTCCAGTTCGATCAGGAAGTCGCCCTTTTTGCTCAGGACGCCGCCCGGCCCCTGAACGTGGTTTTTGCCGGACTCGTATCGAAGGTGAGCCTTGTAGGTGCCGGCCGGGACGTGCTTGTCAGCCCGCTCGTAAACCGTACCCACCGCCTCACCGTTCACGGAGAGCTTTCCGACGATGAGTCCGTCCTTGGTCTCGCCCCTCGTCACCACCACCTTGAACGGGTCGGCGGCCGGGGCTGCGGAAGCAGCAAAGAGGATGACCCACGCGGAGAGCGAGCACTTGCCCATGATGGCCCCCTGACTTGAGGTGGTAGCTGAAAGCGATCATACGGCGCGGGCGGGAAGAGTGAAGACGGGCGACTCTTAATTGATTGCTTTATATACACTCTTAAATTTTTAATACACCACAATTATTGGAATTTCTATTGGTATTCTATATGTGTAAATTATCACGCATTGAAAACGACGCGGCGGTTGCAACGCAATCGCGGTCGGCGTGCTCCCGCTGGTAAATAAAGAGTTAAGCGACCGATCTTATCGCAGTCGCGTCCGCCCTTTGCGGGTTGTGGCTTCGGCGTGAGGCTATTTCGCGTTTGACGTCGCTCAAAGTTGGGGTACATCCTCTGGCTTTGGTCCCGGCTTCTTTGGGTTCACCGGCTTTGCCCTTTTCCGAGTTGAACCCTCCACAGCTTGCAAAGGCACGGAAACCCCGTTGATCCTGTTCACCGCATCTTTCAGGTGCTGGTGCTGATCCGCGAGGTGCACGTACACCTTGGAAATCATCTCCTGCGACGTGTGCCCCATCAGTTCCGCCAATGTCTGGCCATCAACGCCCGCGAGAATCGCCCGGGTTCCAAATCCGTGGCGGCACAAATAGGCACACACGTCCTTGGGCAGTTCCAACTTCCTCTTGATTCGCCATACCTGCAGCCGAAGGGCGTTCATCGTCCACGGCAGGCCTTCGGTGTTCAGGAAAACATGCGTGTGCCCGTTCCCTCGGAGCCGGCCGGTGATCTCCTTCAACGGCCCGGTTAGGTAGATCACGCGCGGCTTGCCCGACTTCTTCCCGGTCTTGTGCTCTATCAACACCCAGCGGTCCTCTTGAACCTGATCCCATGTCAGTTCCCGCACCTCCTTCGGCCGCGCGCCGGTAAGGTAGAGAGCGAGCAGCAAATCCTTCAACGGTCCGCCAGCGTTCTCGTGCATCTTCCAAAACTCGACGTCGGTGATCGCCCGCTGTCGGGGCCGCGGCTTCGGGTTCTTCATCCCATCGATCGGGTTCTCGGGCAGAAGTTTCCGTTCTGCTGCCCACGAGAACACCCTCCCTGCGGCCTTCCGCGCGTTGTAGACGGTTGTCTCGCCCCATTCCTCCGCCTCGACCTTGGGGTCGATCCAGCGGTCGATGTGGTATGGCTTCAGCTCGCGGGCGAGCACTTCGCCGCACGCCTCGGCGAAGAGCTGGCAGTAATACTTGTTCAGGCGGTGGGTGTCGGCAGCGAAGTGGACGCGGCTGTGATGGAGGAACGCCTCGATCACGTCGGCGGTTCGACTCCCCACCGCTTCCGGAGCGGTGCGGCGGAGTTTCCGCAGCTCAATGTATTTCTCTTCCGCGAGGTGCCGGTGGTGGTCGTCGTTCGGCCCTTGCACGAGGCGGGTCTTCTCGCCCCCGAGGGTGATCATCCACCAGCCGATGTCGGACCTGTACCAAACCTTTGCCGGGCGTGCCATGGTGCCCCCTGGGAGTGTACCAAACCCGTACTAAACCCATGCGGATCGTACCGAATTATGGGGGCTGTACCAATCATCAATGTGCGAAAAAGACTCATTTTCCAGCGATTGACTCCCTGAACCGCGGCCTCCGGAGCCGAAGGTTACAGGTTCAACTCCTGTCGGGCATACTGGAAAACAAAGGGTTTCGTGAAGGGTGCAGAGCAGAGTGCACCAAACCCAACGCCCCGGTTGTCACCGGGGCGTTTTCGTTGTGTGCCAGGCATGTTGCGTATGAGGAGGTGGAAGTCCTCCGCGGGCCGTGGTGAGCGGAACCGCAAGGCGAGGCAAGGGTGCCCGTCGCGAGGCGGAATCTGAAGGAAGCCGAAGCCCCCAGTCGGGAGCCGACGAACAGGAACCGGATATCAGGCCGGCGTGGCGGGGTCAGCGGGCAACGGACCGCGAAGCCCAATCTCACTCGGACGCACACGCGGGTAAATCCGGCGGTCGCTCGACGAAGCAACGCAACTTACCCTGGGAGATCTCCCGATCCGCGAAGGCGATCTTCGCACCGCGACCGGTAACGGTGGGGGGATGGTTCGGGAGAAGTCAGCCGAGGCCGTAGTAACTCGTCCGTCCGGTGGAGCGATCCACGGGGGAGGCACCCACACCTCGTAAGGACGAACGAAGGGCCGAACTTAATGTGCCAAGGAGCAGCCGGAGCCGACTCGATGGGCGTGAAGCGACCGCAAGGCCGGCCGGACCAACGGACCCTCTTCGAGGGCTCGGAGGCCGACCGGCGCCACGACACAACCGGCGAAGGCGGAACCGGAGCGGGTGTGGTCGAGGAGTCACAAGCGTCTGCGGCGTTGGAGCCGTCACGCGCCTTGACGGATCGTCTGATGGAGGAGGTGTGCCAGCGAGGCAATCTCAACCAAGCTTACTCTCGGGTGAAGGCGAACAAAGGGGCACCGGGAATCGACGGGATGACCGTCGAGGACTCGCTCCGCTGGATCGCCGAGCACAAGCAGGAACTGCTGTCGAGTCTGCTCGACGGGTCGTATCGTCCGAGTCCGGTGCGTGGGGTTTTGATCCCGAAGCCGGGCGGAGGCGAGCGGCAGTTAGGGATTCCGACGGTGGTGGATCGTCTGGTTCAGCAGGCGATTCTGCAAGTGCTGACGCGTTTGTTGGACCCGACCTTTTCGGAATCCAGCTACGGCTTCCGTCCCGGCAAGAGCGCTCACCAGGCGCTGTTGAAGGCGAAGGAGTACGTGGCGGATGGTCGAGCGATTGTGGTGGACGTGGACCTGGAGAAGTTTTTCGACCGGGTGAACCACGACATCCTGATGGCCCGGCTGGCGCGTCGTGTGTCGGACACGCGCTTGTTGCGGATCGTGCGTCGCTTCCTGGAAGCGGGGCTGATGCAAGACGGTGTGTGTGTCGCACGTCACGAGGGGACGCCGCAAGGGGGTCCGCTGTCGCCGCTGCTGGCGAATCTGCTGTTGGACGACCTGGACCAGGAACTGGAGCGCCGGGGCCACACCTTCTGCCGGTACGCGGATGACTGCAACATTTACGTGCGGTCGGAGGCGGCCGGTCGTCGGGTGATGGCGTCGGTCGTGACGTTCCTGGAGGCGAAACTCAAGTTGCGCGTCAATCGTGAGAAGAGTGCGGTGGCACGGGTCGAGGAGCGGAAGTTCCTCGGCTATCGCCTCCTGAGCGACGGGCGGTTGGGGATCGCGCCGGCGAGTCTGGAGCGGGCCAAGGACCGCATCCGGGCGATCACCCGTCGGAATCGGGGCATCGGCCTCGAGCGGATGGTCAGGGAACTCAACTCGTTTCTGACCGGCTGGGTGACGTATTTTCGCCACGCGGCGATGAAAAATCACCTGACCGAGCTGGACGGCTGGGTTCGCCGGAAGCTGCGGTGCGTGCGGTTGAAGCAGTGCAAGCGAGTGAAGCCGATGGTAGATTTCTTCGCTCGGCAGGGCGTGTCGCTGCGTCAGGCGTGGTGTACCGCGTTGTCGGGGAAGGGCTGGTGGCGGAAGTCGGGGACGCCGGTGGCGAACCAGGCGATGCCATCCAGTTGGTGGGAGACGCTCGGATTGGTGAATCTCGTCGGTCGGTACGAGAAGTTGCAAACACGTTAGGAACCGCCGGATACGTAAGTACGTCCGGTGGTGTGGGAGGACGGCGGGGCAATCCCGCCTCCTACCCGATCGATGACCCTTCACGCCGCTCGATTCCCATCAAATCAGATCGACACGACCACTTTGAAGACAACCAACTGATGCCGAGTTGTCGCTGCCCAACCGTGAGTTCGACGGAGTGGCCATGATCGATCTGCCCGTCACGAACCGCCGGCCGCTCGCCCAACTGGTGGTCTGCCAGGGGTGCTGCTGCGGGCGCACGGACCGCGGTCGGCCCGAGGTGCCCGTCGGGCGGCTCAAGGACGTGTGGAAGGGCGAGAAGCTGAACCGCTCGGTGCAGCTCACCGTCTCCGGGTGCCTGGGGCCGTGCGACCTGGCCAACGTCGCCCTGGTCATCACCCCGGGCGGGAACAACTGGTTCGGCGGACTGGCCGGGGACGCCGTGTACGAGGCCCTGATTGCCTGGGCACGGGAGTGCCACCACACGGGGCGTGTCGCCCCGCTGTCGGCCGGGTTCGACGGCCTCCGGTTCGAGCGGTTCGGGGCGAGCGAAGAGGGCGAGGTCGGGTGACACGGGCCGACGGAACTGCGATTTCGGTCCGGTGGCGTTGTTCCGGAGAACCACTCCCCTCCCTCACAACCTGGATCGCACGTCCGCGATTATGGGTTACGGGAGGCGATTGAATAAGTGGTTTTGAAAAGTCGAGGGTGCAAGGAAACCGGATCGGGCTGCTCTCGAAGGCGCACACCCCGTCGCCGTTCAGCGCCGTCCGAACGGTAATAGGGTCAGACCGGCAGGCGTCGCCGCTCGCGGACGAGTTCCGGCGTGTAGCGGTTCTTCTCTTTTTGCGTGCCCAGGCCCAAGTCCGCGTGGATGATGCAACAACACACGTCGTCAGAGTCGGCACAACAGACCGTGTGAGACCGAGGAACCGTCCGGCCAAGACTTTTTCGCGTCGCTTGTGGGTGTCGTCGTAAACGCGTGGCCGTCCCCGCACAGAAAATCTATACCCGACCCCGCCGTCTGTTATCTCGACGGGCCGCTTGCAGCACTTCGGAAAGACGGCATCCCGGTGCCGTTTCGAGCCCAAACATAGGCTGTCGCGGCACTCCCAGACCGGCGGCTGAGACGGGTCTTCCCGACGTTCACCATCGACCCTTTGCAGCAAGCGCATTTTCCCCTGAGCTTCTTCGCCAAAGCCCGTCCTTCTGATGACGGGTGGCACACCTGCCCATCGCGGGTGGGGTTCACCAGCAGTCCATGCCGCTCCAGGTGCTGAACGCCCTCAATGTACGGTATGGCGGCGTCCCCATCCCGTGAGCTCGTGATTTCGGTCATGTCGATCAAGACTGCGAAGCCCGCCTCCAACCCGACCCGAACAAAGAGGAGCATTTTGGTCCGCGAGTCGATCAGGCGGGTCAGGAACTCCACCTCCTCGGGCGTGGGCTCAAAGGCCGGCGGCTGCATGGTCGGGACGTGAGACGGAAGAAGGCCGACATCGACCGCCTTCCCGATCCAGGTGAGGAGGAGACCGTCGAACGCCTCCCGTCGGACCGGCGTTCCCGTCGTCGCAAACGCGGACAGGCGGGCGACCAGGGCATTCACGACGATCTCTCGCATCGGCGGTGAGCGGATGCCGAGTTGGCGGGCCTGGAAGTAGTGATCCAACTGGTGGGCGGCCTGGTGGATGAGCCCGCCGAGATCCAGATTGTGCGGGGCGGGAACCTGCACCCGCCCGTGCGCCCCCAAGTCGATTACGCCTTGCGACGCCGGCCCAATAGGGCGGATCTCGTACTCGTCGGCGGCTATCGACCTTTCGAGATCCTCAGCCCAGCTCTTCGTATCGGGGACGCTGATCTGGTTCTGGGACGACTTGACTTGCACGACCTTCCGGCGACCCGGATACTCCCAGAGGATGTCGACCGTGTCGGAAGACACGTCCGGCTCCAACGCCAGGGAGGACCAGTCGTGGTCGTTCGCCGGTGCGTCGAGCACGGAGATCAACGCCTGAACCAGATAACCTCGCCCCCCGGCCTGCCCACTCATGGCGGCCTCGGTGTTGCAGCAACGAACAGGAAACGCTCCCGGATAATAACCTCACCACGCACGCAGTACCCGGGTCGCCAGGGTGTGGCGCGCCGGCGACGGGAGAATGCTGGCGATGCTCGCCAGGTTAATGGTAACCTGAGCGACAACGGCCGCAAATACAGCGATCCGGGCACGCCATCGGGCGCGATCCGCGAGCAACTCACGCACCTTCGCCGTCGCCTCTTCCGTTCGTGCGTCTGCGTTCCTGTGCGGGCGGTACTCCGGCCACAGATCATTCGCCACGACCGACGGAGAGGTCACAATCGCTCTACTCGTCCGTGCCGCGTCCGGGTCTGGTTTTCTGGTTTCGTTGCACTCGCCTACTGACGCAGACAGGTGGCGAACACAGTCGGCAAAATGACCGAGTCCGTTGTTGCGTGTTGCGACTTCCTGACCGTTGGCCCCAAACTTCCGAGCGGAGCAGGCCCATGTTCGCCGTCTTCGAGTGCGTGGCGCTAGCGGTCAAGGAGCACGGGGTGCATGGGCTGGCCGAACTGGTCCCCGGCGGGCAGTACGTGGCCAAGGTCGCCCAGCAGGCGTATGCGCTGTACTGCGAGCGGAAGAAGGCCGAGGCGTTCCGGGAGGAGATCGCGAAGGCCGCCGCCAGCAGCGCCGACGAGGCCAAGAAGGTCGCCGAACAGGTCGCGCGGCAGGTGGTGAACGAGGGCTCGATCGAGGACCGGCTCACCCTCGAACTGTACCTGACCCAACTGCCGGGGGCGGTGCGGCAGTCGCTGAAGCGCGCCGACGACCCGACCGGGCAGACGGTCCCGCCGGACTTCGCGATCGGGGAGCCCGAGGACCTGGCGAAGCTCCTCCCGATGCGGGTGCCGCACTTCCGGCCCGGCGCGGACCTCCCCGGGCGCCCGGGGTGGAAGCTCGAAGAGTTGCTCGGCGCCGGCGGGTTCGGCGAGGTGTGGCTGGCGCGGCACGGCTTCCTCCCGCAGCCGCGGGCGGTGAAGTTCTGTACCGACGCGAAGGTGCGCGCGAAACTCACCTCGCACGAGGGCCGGGTGATCGCCCGCGTGATGGAGCAGGGGCCGCACCCGAACGTCGTCCCGCTCCTCGATGCGGTACTCGACGGCGAGGCCCCGTGGCTGATGTACGAGTACGTGGGCGGCGGGAGCCTGATCGACCTCATCCACCGGTGGCAGGCGCTCCCGGAGGCGGAACGGGAAGCGGCGACGGCGCTCGCGATCGGGCAACTGGCCGGCGCGGTGGGCGCGTTTCACCGGCTCAGCCCCGCGATCGTTCACCGCGACCTGAAGCCGGCGAACATCCTATTTCACGTCGACGCGCGGCCGAGCGGCTCTGCCGCCGACGTGCGCCTTCGGATCACCGATTTCGGCATCGGCGGGGTGGCGGTCGATTACCTGCGAACGAACCCGGCCGGCCTGTCGATGATGACCGGCTGGCTCGAAACGTCGCTGCGCGGGTCGTACACGCCGCTGTACGCCAGCCCCCAGCAGGCCCGCGGCGCGAAACCGGACCCGCGCGACGACGTTCACGCGCTCGGGGTGATCGCGTTCCAAATGCTAACGGGCAAACTCGCCGAGGCGCCCGGGACGCGGTTCGAGCGCGAACTCAAACGCCGCAACGTGTCCGATGAACTGATCGAGATCGTGGGCGACTGCGTGGACACCGAGCCGACCGGGCGGCCGAAGGACGCGGCCGAGCTGGCGGAGCGGTTGGGCAAGTTGCGCGGCGGGAAGAGCCCGGTCTCCGAACCGGCCCGGGTGGGTAGTCCGCCCGCTCCGGTCCCTGTTTCGGCCCCTGTCCCAGCGGCGAAGGATGAGAAGGTGCCCGCGGAACCGAAACGGGCGGGCGGCTCGTCGGCAGTGAAGCCTGCGGTGCCGTCCGCACCCTCGCGAGAGGGGCGAGGGGCGGCGCTCCCGACCCCGTCGGGGCTCGAAGGCGGCTCGGCGCCGGTGTCGATCGTCGCGCAGGCGGTGCCGGCCGAACCCGAGAAGTGGCTGATCCCGCTGCGCGGGCAATGGTTCTCCCGGGCTACCAACGGACTGGACGCTCAGTGGACGCCGGGTGGCGCAAAACTACCCGGTGAGGTGGTCGCGAAGCCCGGGGAAGTGTACCGCCTTTCCCTCAATCCCGACACAACCGGCGACGCCGAACTTGTCAAACTTAAGGCGCTTGCCGGTTTGCCGGGGCTCGAAGCCGTCGACCTGTCGGGCTGCGTTCGCGTCACAGACGCCGGGCTGATGCACCTCGCGAGCCTGCGCGGGCTGAAGGCCGTGGGGCTCGCCGACACCCAGGTCACCGATTCGGGCGTAACACTATTGCTGACACGCTTTCCTGACCTGGAAGCCGTCGGGCTGGCGAACACCGCTTACGTTTCGCCGACCGTGATCCCGTACCTCGCGAGGATGCGGAAGCTGAAACGGCTCGCGCTGCCCCCGCGGGCCGACACCATCGACGTGCGGGTCGAGTTTCAGAAGCGCCGGCCCGCGTGCCAGTTGGTGTAAACTGTTCGGAACTCACTTCCTGATATGGAGGTTAGTCCGATGACCAAGACGCCGCTCGACGGCGAAGCGATCTTCACCATCACCGATTTCCTCACGCCGGAGGAATGCGCCCAGTTCATTGCCCAGAGCGAGGCCGTTGGGTTCGGAGACGCGCCGCTTGCCGGTGGCGAGGTGGTCAAGTCGTTCCGCGACAACGACCGGGCAACGCTCGACGACCCGGCCCTCGCGGCGCGCCTCTTCGAGCGCGCGAGGGCGTTCCTGCCATCAGTTATTGAGGGGCACGAGCTGGTCGATTTCAACGAGCGGTGGCGCTTCTACCGGTACGGCCCCGGGCAGACGTTCAAGCCGCACCACGACGGGGCCCACCACCGGTTCCGGCAGCTCCAGTCGAGCGAATTGACGTTCCTGATCTACCTGAACAACGACTTCACCGGCGGGGGCACGAACTTCTTCCACAACCTCCTGACGCACTTTCAGTTTGGTGTGGGGCCGTGGCTGTGGTGAAGCCGGTGCGCGGCACGGCGCTGGTGTTCCGGCACCGACTGCTCCACGAGGGGGCGGTCGTGGAGAGCGGGCGAAAGTACGTGCTGCGCACCGACGTGATGTACGGGCGCCCCCGGGGCGTGAATGCGGCGGGGCGGTCTGGGTAACGTCCGGTTGTACGGATTCGCTTGTCCGTGCGGTTCGTTTCAACTCGGGCAGACTGCGCGGTCGATACCATCGTGCCTAACGTGCCGGTGTTCCGGTTTCTGCACGGGTGCGACATGCACGGATCAGCACGCTGCCTGCCCTACATCGCCGGGTTCGCTCTCCTCGCCCTCATTGCGACACCGGGCTGCTCGCGATTTCATTATCGCGAGCGGGCCGACAAGGATGTCGCCGGGGTGATCTCTCAAAAGAACATCTTCCCCGACTGGCAGGTGAAGAAGGATTGGCACGTGTACCCCGACCCGCGGTCGCGGTTCGCGGACAACTCCAATCCGGACCGCCCGCCGTACCCGCCGGACGACTTCGCGGCCCGCGTCCTGTCCCCCCATCCGCAGCGCCCCACGAAGAAGTCCGGGGTCGGGCGGGTGGACGGGGACGGGTACGTGGCGATGCTCGAGCAGTGGGACGCAGAGAACCGCGCCGGAGAACCGCCACCACCGGCACGCGGGGTCGCGGAGCAGAGCCCCGGTTCGGCTCCGACGGTGAAGAAGGACGGGGGGACAACCTCTCAGTGGCCGACCACGCCAGGGGCGCGGCCCGTAGAACGCACCGTGGCACAAAAGCCCGCCCCCCGGGCGGAAGCTGACGGAGCGAAACCGGCCCCCGACCGCCCCGCCGTGCGCCACAGCTTGCCGCCCGGTTTCCCCGGTGCGAGCCCGGTCGAGCCGCCCGCGGCGGTCGCGAAACAACCGGCGACCTCGTCGGGCACTGCCAAGGTCGCGCCGAACGCTCCCGCCAAGCCGGGCGAGTTCGGTCCGTGGACAGCAGCGAACCGCACGACGCCCACGCCGAATACGGAGCCGGGGCGCGCCAAGCTGGCGCCGCCGACCGTGGTCGTCGTTTCGGGCAAGGACGAGCCGAGTGGTGTTGCGGTTCCTGCGGTCGGTCGCGCGCCCGTCGTGGTGCCGGATCCGGTTTCGGCGCCCGACGTTGCCCCGGCGCAGCCGCTCCCGCTCCCCGTTCCGGAGACGAAACCACCCGAAACAAAGCTGCCCGACCCGAAGCCGTCTGAGACGAAGCCGTCGGGCGAGAGCCCGCTCGGGGCGATGTCCGACCTGTACCCGCCGGTGCTCGCCACCGGCGACCCTGCGTCGGACTACCTTAAAGCGCTGGAGTCCGCACAATCCGGGTACCGCATCAAGCTCGATCAGGCCGTCGAGCTTGGGCTGTTCAACGCCCGCGAGTACCAGGACCGGCGCGAGGACCTGTACCTGAGTGCGTTGCCGGTCACGCTGGAGCGGTTCAATTTCGCGGCGCAAGCGTTCTTCACCGAGCAAGTGGTTCGCCGGTCCACCGGGCGCGAACTGGGGGGCGGCGAGCGCTGGAACATGAGCACCACGGCGGGCTTCAACAAACTGTTCCCGACCGGGGCACTGCTCGCCGTACAACTCGCAAACCAGGTGGTCATCGACCTGTCCGGCGACCGGCCGCAGACCAGCATCAGCAACCTGACGCTGAGCCTGGCGCAGCCGTTCCTCCGCGGCGGCGGGTTCGCCGTCACGCTCGAAGGGCTGACGCAGGCGGAGCGCACGCTGCTGTACGCGATGCGCTCGTACGCGCGGTTCCGGAAGATCTTCTACGTGGCGATCGCGGGCGGCGGCGGGTACACGAACAACCCGTACGGGCTCCAGGGGCTGTCGACGAACCTGGGGCGCGGCATCGGCGGCAACCTCACCGCCCCGAGCACCGGGTTCATGCCGCTGCTGTACCAGTCGGCGGTCATCAGCAACCAGCGCAAGAACGTGACCGCGCTGGAGCGGCTGTTGCGCCTGTACCAGGCGTTCCGCGAGGGCGGGCAGCAGTCCGACCTCCAGGTGGGGCAGGTGGAAGTGCAGTTGCTCAGCAGCCGCGGCCAGCTCCTCGGGCAGGTCGGGGGCGTGGCGGCGGGCGGCGGGGGCGGCGGGGGGAGCGGGATCCGCGGGTACCTCGACGCGCTCGACAACTACAAGCTCCAGCTCGGGCTGCCGGTGACCGTCGCGCTGGACCTCGACGACACGCCGCTGCGGCCGATCCGGCAGCAGCTCGGTCGGTTCGAGGAGGTGTACGCGCAGGTGCAGCAGGTGGAACTGGAGGCCGCGAAGTACGACCCGGCGGTGCCGGTGGCGCAGTTCCGCGGCCGGTGGCGCGCCCTGCTCACGGAGTCGCCGCTGGCAAAGGGCACCGCGTTCGCGAAGAGCATCGGGGAGCGGTTCGACTCGTGGGCGCCGGCCAAACTGAACGACGACCAGGCCGCCACCCGACTGGCCCTGCTCCGGGAGGAGCGGCGGAAGCTGCTCGACGCCCGCGCCGCGCTGCTCGCGAAGGGCCAGCCGGAGCCGCCCGCCGACACCCGCCGCGTCGCGCTGCTGGAGGACGAGATCGACCTGGGCGAGTTCGACCGGCTGGTGCGGGTGTACGAGTCGCAGCCGTGGACCAAGTTCACCGGCCCGGCCCGTGCGGCGGCCCAGGCCGGCGCGTTCCGGGACGTGTTCAGCGCGTTCTACCTGCTCATCCTGGAGGCCCGCAACGACCGGCTGGTGCTGGTCCGGAACCAGTGGCCCGAGCTGCCGCCGCTCCCCATCGGGGCGGGCCAGGAGGGGAGCACCGACGCGCTGGCGGCCCCGCTGGATGAGGCGTACACGGCCGCGATCCGGGCGGCCCTGTCGAACCGGCTCGACCTGATGAACGCCCGGGCACAGGTGGTGGACTCGTGGCGCCAGATCGCAATTCAGGCAAATTCGTTGCAGGGGGTCTTCGACGTCCGGTATGATTTAACGAGCAGCACCCCGGCCGGTCGGAACAATGGTCTCGCGTTTTCCGCCGACCGGAGCGACCACCGACTGACTTTTAACGCGGAACTGCCTCTAATTCGCCGCGCCGAGCGTAATAATTACCGTGCCGCACTGGTCTCCTACCAGCGCTCGCGCCGCACGCTGATGGCGTTCGAGGACAACATCACCAACGACGTGCGCAGCGACCTCCGGGATTTGCGAACCTTCGCTCAGTTGTACCGCATCCAACAGCGGGTCGTGGAACTCGGGTACTCGCAGGTGGACAACGCCCAGGCGATCCTGCTCGCGCCCCCGGCGCCCGGGGCCGGGAACGACGCGGGCAGCGCCGCCGCCCTCACCCAGCAGGTGCTCGACGCCCAGAGCCGGCTGGTGGCCGGGCAGAACTCGCTGTACCAGATTTGGGTCGCCTACCAGACCAGCCGGATGCAGCTGTACCTCGACCTCGAACAGATGACCCTCGACGACCGCGGGGTGTGGATCGATGAGTTCTTCAACCGAGCCGACAGTTCCCGTCGTTCACCCGAGCCCGCCGGCGACCGCCCCCGGCAGCCCGTCGGTGAACAGCTTCCTGCCCCCCGGCCATTCGGACGGTAAGCCGCGGCAGCTTCCGTCCCGGGCCAAGGGGCGGAAACTGCTCCTGCCGCTTGCGCTGGGTGGGACGCTGGCGCTGGCGGCCGCCGCGATCGGCGGGTGGTACGCCTTCCGCCCGGTCCCGGTCCGCAACGACGTGCTGCTCCACACCGTCCGGCGTGAGCCATTGGTGGTCACGGTCGCGGAGAAGGGGACCCTCGAGTCGGCCGACAACCGCGACATCGTGTGTAAAGTGCGGGCCGGCTCGAAGGGGTTCGCCAGCACAATCAACTGGGTCATCGACGACGGCTCCCGGGTCAAGCCCGGTCAGCTTCTGATGATTCTCGATGACTCCGCCCTGAAGGACCAGGAGGAGGAGCAGCAGATCAAGGTTGACACAGCCTCGGCCAACAAAATCAAGGCCGAGAACGATTACGACATCGTGGTCAAGCAGAACGAGATCGCCGTCGAGACCGCAAAGAACGCGCTGGCTCTGGCCGAGATCGATCTGGAGAAGTTCACCGGGCTGAACTACGACCCGACCCTCGGCGCGCTCGCGGTGGTCGGCGGCGGGATGGCGTCGCTGTCCGAGACCGGCTCGTTCCGCCAACTGGTGGACGATCAGACCGGGCAGGTGAAACTGGCCGAGAGCAACCTGGAACAGTACCGGGAGCGGGCCGCGTGGTCCGACCGGATGGTGAAGCTCTCGTACATGAGCGCCGCCCAGGCCCAGGCCGAGCGGTCGAAGATGGAGAGCGCCGTCGAGGACTTGCGGAGCAAGCGGGCCAAGCTCGCACAGATGCTCAGCTACGACCGCAAACAGCAGCTCACGGACTTCCGGAGCAAGCGGACGAGCGCACTGCTGGCCTACGAGCAGGCGGTGCTGCAAGCGGACGCGAACCTCGCTAAAGCACTGGCCGAGAAGAAACGGGCCACGTCCGAGTTCATCCAGCAGGACGAGAAACAGCGCGAGATCTCGCTCCAGCGCGCCGAGTGCAAGATCACGGCGCCGAGCGACATCGAGCCGGACTCGATGGTGGTGTATTTCCGGTCCGAGTCCAACCGGTTCGGCAGCAGCAGCAGCCAGGGGCTTATCGAGCAGGGGGCGCAGGTCAAGGAGGGGCAGAAGCTGCTCCGCATCCCGAACCTGCACCGGATGCAAGTGAACACCAAAGTCCACGAGGCGATGGTGGCCCGCATCCGCGGCGATGTGCGGGTGCCGACCCACCTCGTGGACGGGTTCCAGGCGGTGATGCTGCTGAACACCGACCCGTTCGGCCGTCTCGTGGGCCAGCGGAGCGACCTGATCGACCGGGTGCGTGAGAAGTTCCGCAACCAAGAGTACAAGAAGCTGGCTGACGGGCAGAGGGCCACGGTGCGGGTCGATGCGCTGCCGGACCGCCAGTTCGAGGGCCACGTGCGCACGGTGTCCGCGGTCGCCAGCCAGGCTGACTCGTGGATCTCGGACGTGAAGCTGTACCAGACGCTGGTCATGATCGACTCCGAGGTGTTCCCGGACGGGACCAAGAAGCGGATCGAGAACGAGCAGCTCAAACCGGACATGACCGCGGAGGTGACGATTACGGTAGACACCGCGCGGGAGGCCGTTTTGACGGTTCCGGTGCAGGCAATCATCGGTGGCACCGAGATGGGCGTGAAGCGTGAGGTCTACGTCAAGTCCCCGGCCGGGGGATACGATCGAAAGCAGGTGGAGCTGGGGCTCTACAACGAGAAGTTCGTGGAGATCAAGACCGGCCTGTCCGAGGGCGACGACGTGGTGATGAACCCGAAGGTGCTGCTGGCCCCGGACGACAAGACCCGCACCCGCGACGCCGCACCCGGTGGTGGCAAGGGTGAGGGCAAGGGCGGCGGGTTCGGTGACAGCCCGAAGGGCGACGGATCCGGCGCACCGGGCGGCGGTAAGAAAGGTGGCGGTAAAAAGGGCGGCGCGGGCGGCCCGCCGCCGGGCGCCGGAGGCCCCCAGCAGGGGTGATCGATGCGCGGCGCGAGCCCGCCGGTGTGACACGACTCAGGGTGCGAATTGCACCTGTGTGGTGTCACCGGCGGGCTCGCGCCGCGCCGGCGGGCTTACGCGGCCCGCGAAACGCTGTCGCTCCGGCGGGCTCACGCCGGGCCGCTCAGGAACCCACGACCCGCCCTTCGAGCTTCCTTATGCCTGCCATCGTTCGCATCGTCGATCTAGTCAAGAATTACTACATGGGGACCCAGACCCTCAACGTGCTCAAGGGGTTGAACCTCGCGTTCGACGAGGGCGACTTCGTCGCCCTCATGGGGCCGTCCGGGTCGGGCAAGTCCACGCTGCTGAACGTGCTCGGGTGCCTGGACCGGCTGAGCAGCGGGCACTACTACCTCGGCGACGTGGACGTGTCCGAGATGGACGACGATCAGCTCTCCGAGGTGCGGAGCACCTACCTCGGGTTCATTTTCCAGTCGTACAACCTGCTCCCGCAGTACACGGTGGTCGAGAACATCGAACTGCCGCTCCTGTACCAGGGCATCAAACTCGACGAGCGGACGAAGGCGCGGTGCGTGGCCCTCGCCGAACTGGTCGGGCTCGGAGACCGTCTAGACCACAAGCCGCTCCAGTTATCCGGCGGTCAGCAGCAGCGCGTGGCGGTGGCGCGGAGCCTCGTGAACGACCCGCACCTGATTCTGGGCGACGAGCCGACCGGGAACCTCGACACGAAGACCAGCATCGAGATCATGCAGATGCTGCGGGAACTGAACCGGGCGGGCAAAACGATCATCATGGTTACGCACGAGAACGACATCGCCGAGTGGGCGCGCCGGGTGGTGCGGCTGCGCGACGGGCGGGTCGAATCCGACGTGCGGAACGACACCCGCACCATCGTCGAGATGGACCGCTGAGCGCGTCGAGCGCCGCAGGGCCGTACTCCTTACTCCGAGCCGATGAGGCGGCCCGCGAATGAGCTTACCCTACGACGCGACGACCAAGGAGCTGATCGAAACGGACCCGGCGGGTTGGGTCGCGTTCCTTGGCGGGGCCGTCCGGGCGTCCGCGGTGGGGCTGATCGACGCGGACCTCTCCACGGTCACCACGGCCGCGGACAAGGTGATCCGGGTGGACGAACCGTTCCGATGGCTGCTGCACCTGGACATTCAGACCGGACCGAGCGCGGACCTCGAGCGCCGGGTGTTCCGCTACAACGCGCTGCTGACCGCCCGGCATGGGGTGCCGGTGGCGTCCGCAGTGGTGCTGCTTCGGCGGAAGGGTAACATAGCGTGGCTGAGCGGGCACATGCCGGTTGCCCCGCCGGTCGGGCCGAGTTGGGCGTTCCGGTACCAGGTGGTGCGGGTGTGGGAGCGGCCGGCGTCTGAGTTCCTGACCGGGCCGCTCGGGTTGCTCCCGCCCGCCCCGCTGGCCGGAGTGAGCGAGGGTGATCTGCCGTCCGTGGTGCGTGGCATGAAGGCCCGAATTGACGAGCAGGTGGACCCTCCGCTGGCCGCAAAACTGTGGGGCGCGAGTTACGTGCTGATGGGACTCGCGTTCGAGCAACCGCTGATCGATGCCGTGTGCGTAGGGGTGATGCAGATGGAAGAATCCGTGACGTACCAGGCGATCCTCCGACGCGGGCTGCAAGACGGCCTTCAGCAGGGCTTGCAGCAGGGCTTGCAGCAGGGCTTGCAGCAGGGCTCGTTGAATGAAGCACGCAAGGTGATACTCCGCCAGGGGGTCAAAAAGTTCGGTTCGCCGACGGTGACACACGAGGCCGCTCTCAATGCGCTGTCGGACCTCGCGCGGCTCGACGCGCTGGCCGAAAAATTGCTCGACGTCAGCACCTGGGACGAACTCCTCGCCGGGGCGTGAGCCCGAGGCGGGCGCCTTTAACGCTGCCACTCGCCCGGTTCGGACCCGTCGCCCGTTCCGAACCACCCTCTGCCGCCGAGAACCGGCGGAAGAGGACCGTGCCCGATCCCGCGCCCCGGTACGGCTCTCGGAGACGTGAATGTTCGGTTACGATTTCTCGCTGCTGCAACTCGTCGGCCTCGGTGCGGCGGCGCTGGTTGTGGCCACCGTACTGTTTTTCGTGTTCGGCGGCGCGGCGGCGGCCTGGGTGCTCGCGCGCGTTCCGCTCGCCAGCAACACCGCGAAGCTCAAGCGGAGCGTCTCACTGGCGATGAAGAGCCTGTGGCTGCACAAGCTCCGCTCCGTGCTGTCGGTGCTCGGCATCATCATCGGGACGTGCTCGGTCATCTCGCTGATGTCGTTCGGCGAGGGGTCCATGCAGGACGCGCTCGACGACATCAAGCGCCAGGGCGCCACCAACATCATCGTCCGCAGCACCAAGCCGCCGGACGACTCGGCGACCGCCGCGAAAGGGTTCGTCACCAGTTACGGCCTGGTGCGCGACGACCTCGAGCGGTTCAGCACGCTCACGACCGATGGGGCGGTGGCGCGGATTGTTCCCATGCGGGTGTTCCCGAGCGAGGCGCGGTATTTGGACCGGCTCGTGAACGCCCGCGTCATCGGGACGACGCCCGACTACCAGGCGGTGAACAAGCTCGAAATGTCCCGCGGCCGGTTCCTGGTCGAGAACGACGACAGCGACCTCGAAAACTACTGCGTGCTCGGGGCCGAGGCGGCGGACCGGCTGTTCCCCTACGAGGACCCGCTCGGACAGACGGTCGGGATGCGGAGCCACTTTTTCGTCGTCGTGGGTGTACTGAGGGACCGGATGCCGACCGGCGGCTCCGGCGGCAGCCAGGCGGCCGAGGACTACAACCGCGACATCTACATCCCGATCCGCACCAGCAAACGGCGGTTCGGCGAGATCATCTCGGTCCGCACCGCCGGGGCGCGGATGAACGAGAAGGTCGAGTACAGCCAGATCACGCTCACCGTGGACGCCGAGGTGGACACCCCCGCGGGCCGCGCGAAGGTACAGGCGGTGGGCAACGAGATCAAAGGGATGCTGGACCGCAAGCACCCGAAGAAGGACTACTCGGTGACGGTCCCGCTGGACAAGCTCGAAGAGGCCGAGCGCGCCCAGAGCCGGTTCACAATGCTGATGGGCGTGATCGCGTTCATCTCGCTGTTCGTGGGCGGGATCGGGATCATGAACATCATGCTCGCGACCGTGACCGAGCGGACCCGCGAGATCGGCATCCGCCGCGCGCTCGGGGCGAAGCGTAAGGACATCGTGCTCCAGTTCCTCGTGGAGGCGGTGGTCCAAACGACAATCGGCGGGCTGCTCGGGGCCGCGATCGGCGTCCTGTCGGTGTACTGCGTGCCCGCCGCGTGGGAGTTGGTCCGCTCGACCGCGTGGTTCGCGTCCGAGGTGCGGCTGCCCGCGAAGCTGCACGTGCTGTCGATTTTCCTGTCGGTGGGCGTGTCGATCCTGGTCGGTATGGTGTTCGGGCTGTACCCCGCGTGGCGTGCCGCGAAGCTCGACCCGATTGAGGCCCTGCGGCACGTGTAGTGCAATCGTTCGCTACACACGCGCAAGTTCCCCCCCGCTTCGCCATTCTACCCGCGGGCGGGGGTGTTCCCCGCTCTTCCGCTGGCGGGGCGTTCGGTCCGGGGCGACCCGGCCGGGCGCCCCGTTTTCTTAAACCGCTTCGTCGCGCGAGGCAGTAAAGGCTCGTGTTCGGTGGCCGTTTTTGCGGGCACGGGGTTCAGAACCTTCGCGCTCTGGTCCGGACTGGTACAATTCCCCTGTCCCACCAATCACGGATCAGGAGACACCGATGCCAGCAACCGCGACCGACCGCGTTCCGGTCACCGTACTCACCGGCTTCCTCGGCGCCGGGAAGACCACGCTGCTGAACCACATCCTCACGGCGCAACACGGCAAGCGGATCGCGGTCATCGAGAACGAGTTCGGGGAGATCGGCGTCGACCAGGACCTGGTCATCAACTCGGAAGAAGAAATCTTCGAGATGAACAACGGGTGCATCTGCTGCACCGTTCGCGGCGACCTGATCCGCATCCTCGGCAACCTGATGAAGCGCCGGGACAAGTTCGACTACATCCTCATCGAGACGACCGGGATGGCCGACCCCGGGCCGGTCGCGCAGACGTTCTTCATGGACGACGAGGTGAAGGCCAAGACCGCCATCGACGGCATCGTGACGCTGGTGGACTCGAAGCACGTCCTGCTGCACTGGGACTCGCACGAGGTACAGGAGCAGATCGCGTTCGCGGACGTGATCCTGCTCAACAAGACCGACCTCGTGACGCCGCCGGAACTGGACAAGCTCGAAAAGCTGATCCGGAAGATGAACGCGAGCGCGAAGATCCACCGCACCACCAACGCGAAGACCGACCTCGACAACGTGCTCAACGTCCGCGGGTTCGACCTCGACCGCATCTTGGAGCACGAACCGGACTTCCTGAAGAACGGCGGCCACTCGCACGATCACGATCACGAGCACGACGACAAGGATCACTCCCACTGCGATCACGAGCACGGTAAGTGCGAGCATGACCACGATCACAAGCATGAGCACAAGACGCACGCGCTCGGGGTGATGAAAGAAGAGGAGCACGACCACGTTCACGACTCGTCGGTGACGAGCGTGGGCATCACGCTGGCCGGCGACCTCGACGTCAAGAAGCTGAACAAGTGGATGATGGAACTGCTCCAGGAGAAGGGGCCGGACATCTTCCGCATGAAGGGCGTGCTGAGCATCAAGAACGACCCGAACCGGTTCGTGTTCCAGGGCGTTCACATGCTGTTCGACGGCCGCCCGGACAAGCCGTGGGGCAAGACGCCGCGGTCCAATAAGCTCATTTTCATCGGCCGCAACCTCGACCGCGGCGCCCTCACCGAGGGCTTCAAGAGCTGCCTGGCGTAGCACAAGTCAAATCGGTCGTGGCGCCCCGGCGGTTCGCCGTGCCGGGGCGCTCGTTGCACTTGTGGTCCGTCTTTGCCGTTTACCTTTACCCTGTTGACTTGATATGGCTCGCATCAACATCTTTGGCGGCGCGAAGGCCGAGAACCGACTCCGCCCGGTGTGGCAGGCGCCGACGCCGGACCACGTCGTCGGGCTGACCTGGTCCCCGGACGGGGCCAAGCTCGCCGCCGCAACGGTCAGCGGGCCGGTCGTCGTGTTCGACGCGCACACCGGTAAGCCGCTGCACGAGCTGAAGGGGAACGGGTTCGGTACCGCGGCGATCGCGTGGCAGCCCGGGGGGAGCCTGCTCGCCTCGGTCGGGCAAGACAAGGTCGTGCGCCTCTGGGACACCGCAACCGGCGTGGAAGTTAAAGCGCTCGACGCCGGCGCGGCGTGGGCCGAGAAGGTGGCGTGGCACCCGCAGGGGCAGTTCCTCGCCGCCGCGGCCGGCAAGAAAGCGCGTGTCTGGTCCGCGGGCGGTGAGCTGGTGCGGGAACTGTCCGCGCAGGCCGGTACCGTGATGGACCTGAAGTGGCGGCCCGGCACCAACCACATCACGCTCCTCGCATACGGTGCGGCGGCTACCTACGACCCGTTTGCCGGGCTCGAACCGGTAAAGTTGCTCTCCTGGAAGGGTTCTCCCCTCGCGATGGCGTGGAGCCCGGACGGCAAGATCCTGGCCCACGGGAACCAGGACTCGACGGTTCACTTTTGGTACTTCGACGCGTCACACGATTTGCAGATGTGGGGCTACAAGACCAAGGTGCGCGAGCTGGCGTGGGACTTCAGCTCGCGGTACCTCGCGACCGGCGGCGGTCCCGTCGTGTGCATCTGGGACTGCCAGGGCGGGCCGAAGGGGCCGGAGGGCACCAAGCCGACGATGTTGCCCGGGCACGACGAGAATTCGAGCCTGACTGTGCTGGCATACCAGCACCGCGGCTTCCTGCTGGCGTCCGCGGGGAGCGACGGGAAGGTAATGCTGTGGCAACCGACAAACCGCCGCGGCGCCCAGGTCGGCGAGTTCGCGTTCCCCGGAGTGACGGAGGCGTCCGCATTGGCGTGGTCGCTCGACGACAAGTCGCTGGCTGCGGGGAGCGGGGCGGGAACGGTTGCGGTCTTCCGGGCCGGTTGAGCACTGCGAGACGCCCATGAGCAGGCAGGCACCGGCCCCGAGGACAGAAGAGTGGCTTCTTGTCTTCGGGGCCGGCGCCCGCCTGCGGATCAAACCCTTCTCATAACTGCGTCTCGGCCACTTCGATCGCACGCAGCAGGCTCGCGGCCTTGTCTACGGTTTCCTGATACTCGGTTGCCGGGACGCTGTCCGCGACCAGACCGGCGCCGGCCTGAACGTAAGCGGTTTGGCCCAGCAGCACCATCGTGCGGAGAGCGATGCAGGTGTCCATGTTGCCGCCGAAGTCCACGTACCCGACCGCGCCCCCGTAAGGGCCGCGGCGGTGCGGCTCGAGTTCGTCGATGATCTCCATCGCCCGCACCTTCGGCGCCCCCGACAGTGTGCCCGCCGGCAGGCTCGCCCGCATCGCGTCGAACGCGGTCAACTCCGGCCTCAGCTTGCCGGTCACGGTGCTGGACAGGTGCATGACGTGGCTGTACCGCTCGACGGTCAGCAGGTCGCTGATCTTCACGCTACCCAGTTCGGCGACGCGGCCCACGTCGTTGCGGGCGAGGTCCACGAGCATGATGTGCTCGGCCCGCTCCTTGGGGTCGGCGAGGAGTTCGGTCGCCAGTTGCGCGTCTTCCTCCGGGGTGGCGCCGCGGCGCCGGGTGCCGGCGAGCGGGCGGTTCGTGATGACGCCGTTCTCCACCCGGCACATGATTTCGGGCGAGGCGCCCACCAGCGTGACCGCCCCGGCGCGGAGGTAGAACATGAACGGGCTGGGGTTCACCACCCGCAGCGCGCGGTAGATGTCGAACGGCCGGGCCGTCGTTTCGGTGCGGAACCGCTGGCTGAGCACGATCTGGAACGCGTCGCCGGCGTTGATGTACTCGCGGGCCTTCTCCACCGCCGCCTCGAACCCCGCGCGGGTGAAATTGGAGGCCAGGGGCGGGCGGGCGCCCGCGGCGGCGCGGGGGGCCTTCGGGTCGATGTCGGTGAGTTGCAGGTCCGCGACGCCGCGCTGGAGCCGCTCCACCAACTCATCGACCTGCCGGCACGCGGCGGCGTAAGCGGCGCGGAGGTCGTCGTTCGCGCGGGTTCGGGCGTGTGCGACCGCCAGGATCGTTTTCGCGGCGTGGTCGAACACCACCATGCGGTCGTAGAAGCCAAAGCTGAGGTCGGGCAGCCCACGGTCGTCGTTGGGGGCGTTCGGCAGGCGCTCAACGTAGCGAACGGTGTCGTACCCGGCGTACCCGACCGCGCCACCGCAGAATCGCGGCAGCCCCGGGAGGTGCGGCGCCCGGAACTCGCCGATCATGTCTTCCAGCACGCGGAGCGGATCGGCGGATTCGCCCTCGACCGTCTTCGCGCCCTCGCGGGTGACGGTGCGGGTGCCGAACGCCTCGAACGTGCGGAACGGTCCGGCCCCGAGGAAGCTGTACCGCCCCACCCGCTCCCCACCGACGACGCTCTCGAACAGGAACGACCAGTCCCCCTCCTGGAGCTTGCAGAACGCCGACACGGGCGTGAGCGTGTCCGCGGTGAGGCGCCGGTACACGGGGACAACGGTGTGCTCGCGGGCGAGCGCCGCGAACTCGTCGAACGTCGGACGAAAGTGCATGATCGAACCCGGGATGCGACGGAAACTGGTGTTATTGTCGCGACCCGGGTTCGGAATGGCGAGCGTACCTTTGCCATGCGGTCACTTGGGCTTCGCCGACTCGATCCCTTCCAGACGCGTGATCAGCGTGCGGAGTTCGTCGAGCGTCTTTTCGTCCCCGCGGACCAGGATCGTGTTCGTGCGCGGGTCGGCCGCCAGATCCGTATTGGGGAAGAGCGGCTTGAGCGTGAGGATCATTTCATCGGCCTTGCTGACCTTGAGGGGAAATACGTTAAGGAATTTACTCGGGGGAGTTACGGCAGGACCATTCCCCCATCCCCCGCTCGGGCTTCCCCCGCTCCCCCATGTCCCGCCCGAGCTTCCCCCGCTTGAGCCCCGCCCATCCATGCCGGAACCTCCAAACCCGCCACGGCCCGAGCGGGGAGCGCTGCCTCCAGAGCCCGGGGTATCGGTTCGACTATTCCCTCCAGGGCTGTTCCCGCCCGAACTGCCTGCGGCGGCGCGAGCCGCTTCATTCCGGGCGTGGTAATCGAGGTACTGCGCTTTCGTCATGGTGCCCGATTCCGGTAACGGGATGCCGCCGCTGCGCTCGGTCACGCCCTTGAGCCACTCGCGCGTCTGCGGCGGAATCGAACCGAGGTCCACGGTGTCACCAGTGCTGTTCGTGAGCCGCTGGAGCATCTGCCATCCGCGTTCCGGGTCTTGCGTACTACGTCCGCTACCCGCGCCGGTTGCGCTACCACCCTCGCTACCCGCACCGCCCGATGCGCTTCCCATGAATGGCGAGCTAGTGGGTTTCACCTTCTTGAACACGAGGGTCAGTTCTCCCTGTCCGAACCGCTCGGAACCGCAGAACTCCCAGCCCGCATTGCCGTGCTGAGCGATGGCCGCCTCGAATGCCTTACGGTCGCTCTTGATGTCCACGAACTTGTGTTCCACGTTCGGTACGGGAGGCGTGACGGGGCCGCTGGAACTGCCCAACCCACCCGGACCGCCCATACCGGGACCGGTTCCACCAGGCATGCCACCGGGAAACGCCCCACCGGGGGGCAAGCCCGGTGCCCCACTACCACCAGGCGAAGGCGCACCACTGCCCGGCCGCCCTCGCCCCGGCTCTTGCGCGTCCATCGCCCCGGTGAGGTCCTTGATCTCTCGCACCACATCGGGCGACTGTGCGTCGGCGTGCGACAGCAGCGCCGCCCCGCCGGTTAACCCGACCGCTGCGACCAGTACGGTCGCAGTCGCCATCAACTTCGCACGCATCGTGAGCCCCTCTGTAAGCCCGCGGGCAAGCCCCGTGACAGCAGCCGAAGCCGCGCCGGGTGTTCGCGGAAACGTTTTCACCACGTCGAACAACTTCGTGGGCACGGCGCTGGCGCCGCCGGCCGCCAATCCGATCCCGACCGCCGCCGTGGGAGCGATCCCGCGCGCCGCAAGCCGGTCCAGTAACCGCTGCCGGGCCTTGCAGAGTCGCCCCGACAGCGACCCGAGCGGCCACCCCAGACGCGCCGCCGCGTCCGGTTGCGGCACCCCCTCCAGATCGCACAGCACGAACGCGACCCGCTCGGCCTCGGGGAGGTGCTGCACTTCCTCGTGTGCCGCGCGCAGGAGGGCGTTCCAGGTGCCGTCGGAAACGGGCCGGGATGCTTCCGGGCGCGCAACTTTCTGCTCGCGCGCTTTTCGCCGGGCGATCGAGCGCTTGACTCGCGTGGCAGCTCGCACCGCGACTCCGTGTAGCCACGCCGGCAGCGCCCGTCCGTCGCGGACGGTGCGTGCGGACCGGACCAGCGCGAGGAACACGGCCTGGAACGCGTCTTCGGCGTCGGCGTGGTCGGGCAGCAGGTGCCGGCACACGGCCCACACCAGCGGCCCGTGCCGTCGCACCAGTTCCTCGAACGCGGTCTGGTCGCCGTCGCGCGCGAAGCGCGACAGCAGGTCCGCGTCCGGGGTGAGGGACTCGGCCTTCCGGGCGACGGCTTGGAGCAGCGTTCGACTCATCACAAATAGGTTCCCGCGCCCGGCCGGTTCCTACTAGTGACGAGAAAAATAAAACCCCGGCCGGCGCACGTGGCGCCGGCCGGGGCAAGAAGGTTGGGATTCGCGTGTCCGTTACGGCTTCAATGGAGGTACCGGAAGCGTCATGGTCGGGGGCACAGTGGGCGCAGCTTTCTCGGGCACTGGCATCAACCTGTACTTTCCGCGAATTTGTAGGCCGGGCGGTGATGGTGGTACGTTCGGAGTAGACGAATGCCGGCCCGTCCGGGAGGATGGCGTTACCACACGACCTCCCAACCCGAACGGACGCGGCGATGCCATCTTCGCACACTCCGGCCCCGCGGTGCCAGTGGTTTTCGATTCTGGCCGGTGCCTTGGATCGGCGCTCGGGCCGGCGGTTGGCGCTGTTGTTCCTGGGGGTGCTGTTGGCCCGCGGGCGACAGGCCCGGAGTTGCTGGATCCGAGCCGCCGGGTTGTCGTCCCAGTACCGCCGCTGCTACCCCACCGCGGCCGCCGTCGGGCGCCGGGCCGAGGCCATCGCCACCCGGTTGTTGGTCGAGGTGCTCCGGCCGTTGGTGACCGGGCCGCGGGTCGTGCTCGCGTTGGATGACACCCCGACGGCGCGGTACGGTTCCCAGGTGCAAGGGGCCGGGGTGCACCACAACCCGACCCCCGGGCCGGCCGGGAGCGGGTTCGTGTACGGGCACGTGTGGGTGGTCCTCGGGTTGCTGGTGGCGCACCCGCTGGGCGGGGTCGTGGCGTTACCCCTGTTGGCCCGGCGGTACATCCGGAAGGCGAACCTGGGGGCGGTTCGGGCGGCGGACCGGCCCCCGTTCGCAACCAAGCTGACCATGGCCGTGGGCTTGGTGCGGTGGGCGCACGGGTGGCTGGCGTTGTGGGGGAAGGCGGTGTGGGTGGTGGCCGACGGGGCGTACGCCCAGGGGCCGGTGCTCAAGCCGCTGCGGAAGCTCGGGGTGACGGTGGTGAGCCGACTGCGCCGGGATGCGGCCCTGTGCTCGGTGCCACCGGCGCGAGTACCCGGGCGGCCCGGGCGGCCGCGGGTGTACGGGACCGAGCGGGTGTCGCTGGCCAAGCGGGCCGCCCACCCCGGCGGGTGGAGCACCGGCATGTTCACCGTGTACGGGAAGTCGGTCGAGAAGCGGTACAAGACGTTCGTGGCCACGTGGCGCCCGGCCGGTGGGGCGATCCGGGTGGTGTTGGTGGACGAGCCCCACGGATGGGTCGCGTTCTTCGGCACCGACACCACCGCGACCGTGGCCGACATCCTGGAGCGGGTGGCCGACCGGTTCACCCTGGAGACCTGTTTTCGGGATCTCAAACAAGTCGCCGGGGCGGGTCAGCAGCAGGTGCGCGGGGTGCCGTCGAACGTGGGGTGCTTCCACCTGTGCGCGTGGGCCCACACCCTGACCGAGGTGTGGGCCTGGAACCAGAACGCCGAGGCCCTGGTGGGGCACCGATCCGCATCCCCGTGGGACGACCCGAACCGGCGCCCGAGCCACGCGGACAAGCGCCGGGCCTGGCAACACGAGCTGTTGGCCCAGGAGATTCAGGCCGTTGTGGGCGAGCACCACGACCACGCGAAAATCCGCGACCTCGCCCACCGGTGCTTGGATCTGGCCGCGTGAGCGCGGCCGATTCGCGGAAACTACAGAGCAACGGGATCGCATGCGACGAAGGAGCATGCGCTGGCATCGGCTGGGCGGCCGGCGCCGCTTCCTGCGGGGGCGCACATATGACAGGAGGCAACTCGATGCCGCAATACGCTTCGGCCTTAAACGCGATTGTAAGTTGGTCGCTCGCTGCAACTTTCTGGGCCACAAGCCCCGGACCCGCGATCGGGGTGATCGAAACCGTTTTGGTTGTGAGTGAGGTCAGCGTTCCGGCTGTGGCTTGGTCCCGGATCGCCTTTTGTTGAAACAGGTCGTAGGCGATCCGCTTTACCTCCGCCTCGGGAATCACAACTGCACCCTTTTCGTTCGCTATCGCCATCGCCCCGCAGGAGCAGGGAACGGTGATGTTGCCCAACTCAAACACGAGGTCAATTTTGTAATCCTTGGCCGCGATCCCGGTCGGCTGCGCCCAAGTGAGCTTCAAGTCGCCGGACACCTTGGTGGCAACGGGTGTGTATCCGCTCGGCTTTTCGGGGCGCAGTGCGTACGTAACAGTCACCTCGGCTTTTGCGGCCGAAAAGCCCGCAGCGGGCGGAGCGGGAGCCGGCTTTGTACCGACGACCGGAATCAGCAACTCGCGAGTCACTCCGTATGGGGTAGCGACGTGGATCGTGGCCTTTGCACTATGGGCTAGCGGTAGGGCGCCCGCCTCCACCTCCACTTGCATCACTTGGTGGCTGAGTAACGTCACTTTCTTGACAGCTAGTGGTGCGGTACTTGTTTAGCGCGCCGGTAGTAGAACCGGTCGAGGTAGGAGCCGGTTTCCGAAGCATCGCAACGTGTGGCTGACGTGATCCACGACCGAGAGGGTCCGGCGGCGGCACGTCTCGAACACGGACATCAACACGCCTTGCGCCTTCGCGCCCGCGGCGGTCCGGTTCCCGCCCCACACCTTGCGGTTCACAACCGCGGGGCGAATCGCCTGCTCGGCCTTCCAGTTGGTGGGCTCGACCCGCGGGTCGAACACGAACGTAAACCACTGCTCGAAATGGTTCCACAGGTGCTTCGCCAGCGTCACGTACGCCGGCACCGCCCGCGGTCGCGTCACCAACTCCAGCAGGCGGTCGTCGAACTGCGACCGGTGCGCGTCCCGTTGGTCGTCGGTCCACGTCCCCGGCGCGTACTCATTCCGCCAGTGGATCGCCTCGGTGAACCGCGCGATCACCTGGCGCGGGAACCGCACGGCCCCGCGGGTCGCCCGCTCCAGCAGTTCCCGCGCGCGGCGGAGCACATGGGCCAGGCACTGCTGGTGGATCGCCCCCTCGAATCGCTCGTAGGAGGCGAACCCGTCGTGGCTCAGGACGCCCGACCAGTCCGCCCCGATCACCCGCTCCAGGGCGTCGGCGCTGCGTTGTGAGTCGATGGCGTACGCGGTGTCCCGGTCACCGACCCACGCGTGGGGCCAGGCCGTGTGCCCCCCGATCCGCCACCCGGTCTCGTCCGCCGCGATCGGCTCGGACGACCGCACGTGGTCGAGGATCCGCTGGTAATCCGGTTCCAGCTGTAGTTTCCGCGAATCGGCCGCGCTCACGCGGCCAGATCCAAGCACCGGTGGGCGAGGTCGCGGATTTTCGCGTGGTCGTGGTGCTCGCCCACAACGGCCTGAATCTCCTGGGCCAACAGCTCGTGTTGCCAGGCCCGGCGCTTGTCCGCGTGGCTCGGGCGCCGGTTCGGGTCGTCCCACGGGGATGCGGATCGGTGCCCCACCAGGGCCTCGGCGTTCTGGTTCCAGGCCCACACCTCGGTCAGGGTGTGGGCCCACGCGCACAGGTGGAAGCACCCCACGTTCGACGGCACCCCGCGCACCTGCTGCTGACCCGCCCCGGCGACTTGTTTGAGATCCCGAAAACAGGTCTCCAGGGTGAACCGGTCGGCCACCCGCTCCAGGATGTCGGCCACGGTCGCGGTGGTGTCGGTGCCGAAGAACGCGACCCATCCGTGGGGCTCGTCCACCAACACCACCCGGATCGCCCCACCGGCCGGGCGCCACGTGGCCACGAACGTCTTGTACCGCTTCTCGACCGACTTCCCGTACACGGTGAACATGCCGGTGCTCCACCCGCCGGGGTGGGCGGCCCGCTTGGCCAGCGACACCCGCTCGGTCCCGTACACCCGCGGCCGCCCGGGCCGCCCGGGTACTCGCGCCGGTGGCACCGAGCACAGGGCCGCATCCCGGCGCAGTCGGCTCACCACCGTCACCCCGAGCTTCCGCAGCGGCTTGAGCACCGGCCCCTGGGCGTACGCCCCGTCGGCCACCACCCACACCGCCTTCCCCCACAACGCCAGCCACCCGTGCGCCCACCGCACCAAGCCCACGGCCATGGTCAGCTTGGTTGCGAACGGGGGCCGGTCCGCCGCCCGAACCGCCCCCAGGTTCGCCTTCCGGATGTACCGCCGGGCCAACAGGGGTAACGCCACGACCCCGCCCAGCGGGTGCGCCACCAGCAACCCGAGGACCACCCACACGTGCCCGTACACGAACCCGCTCCCGGCCGGCCCGGGGGTCGGGTTGTGGTGCACCCCGGCCCCTTGCACCTGGGAACCGTACCGCGCCGTCGGGGTGTCATCCAACGCGAGCACGACCCGCGGCCCGGTCACCAACGGCCGGAGCACCTCGACCAACAACCGGGTGGCGATGGCCTCGGCCCGGCGCCCGACGGCGGCCGCGGTGGGGTAGCAGCGGCGGTACTGGGACGACAACCCGGCGGCTCGGATCCAGCAACTCCGGGCCTGTCGCCCGCGGGCCAACAGCACCCCCAGGAACAACAGCGCCAACCGCCGGCCCGAGCGCCGATCCAAGGCACCGGCCAGAATCGAAAACCACTGGCACCGCGGGGCCGGAGTGTGCGAAGATGGCATCGCCGCGTCCGTTCGGGTTGGGAGGTCGTGTGGTAACGCCATCCTCCCGGACGGGCCGGCTACAGTGGACCCCATTGTCTAGACCAAAAAGTTGCTATCCTTCGCTACTGTTTCGTCGGGGCCTTCGTGGCTCCGACGCCATACACCTGAGCCGGGGTGCGGTAGTCCAGGGACTGGTGTAACCGCTCGGTGTTGTAGAACCCGAAGTACGCCCGGAGCCCACTCTCCAGGGCCGGCACCGACTCGTAACCCTTGAGGTACACGTCCTCGTACTTGACGCTCCGCCACAGGCGCTCCACGAACACGTTGTCCAGGCACCGGCCCCGCCCGTCCATGCTCACCGCGACCCCGGCCCGCTCCAATCGCCCGACCCACGCGGCGGCCGTGAACTGGACTCCCTGGTCCGTGTTGAACACCTCCGGCTTGCCCCGGCCCAAGGCCTCCTCCAGCATGTCCTGGCAGAATGACCCGTCCAACGTGTTGGACAGTCGCCAGGCCACCACGTACCGGCTGAACCAGTCCATCGTTGCGGCCAGGTACATGAACCCGGTGGGCATCGGGATGTACGTGATGTCCGTGCTCCACACCTGATGGACCCGGTCGATGGCCACGCCCCGCAACAGGTACGGGTACACCTTGTGCCCGGACCCGACCGACAGCTTGGGCTTGGGGTACAGGGCCTCCAACCCCATGATCCGCAACAGCCGCTGCACCCGCTTGCGGTTCACCTCGTGGCCCTGGGTGCCCAGCCACGCGGCCAGGCGCCGGCTCCCGTAGAACGGGCACGTCGTGTACTGCTCGTCGATCAACCGCATCAGCGTCAGGTTCTCCGCGCTCTCCGGGGTCGGCTCGTAGTACACCGTCGAGCGGTTCAATCCGATCAGCTCGCACTGGCGCCGGACGCTCAGCTCCGGGTGCTCGGCCTCGATCCGGGCACGCTTGGCCTCAGCCGAGGGCGGCCGATTTTTTTTTCACCCAGTCGAGTTCCACCTTGAGGCGGCCGATCTGCTCGTACAACTCGGTCGTCTTGTCTTCCGGGGGGCCGGTGCCCTTCGCCCCCGAGGCGAACACGGCCTCGGCCCCGGTGAGCAACTGCTTCTTCCACCCATGAATCAGGGTCGGGTGGACGCCGTGCTGACTCGCCAGTTCGTTGATGGTCTTGTCGCCCTTGAGGGCCGCCAGCGCGACCTGGGCCTTGAACGCCGCCGAGTGACTCTTCCGCTTGCCCGCCATGGGTTCCCCTTTCCTGGGCCTCCGGTATAGCTTAACCGGCGGTCCAGTTTTCGGGGTCCACTATAAACATTCGTCTACTCCGAACGTACCACCATCACCGCCCGGCCTACAAATTCGCGGAAAGTACAGCTGTTAAACGAGGTCGGGAAGCCCTTCTGGAGGGCGGAGCGTACGTTCCGTGACTCGCGAAGACCTTTTACCTGCTCTGATTGACTTTGGTCTGCATTTAACGATTCGAACGCATCGGCGATCTCTTTTGTCGCGAATTTCACGAAGGCGTCGTGCAACCGCTTGTCCGCCTTCACGGCTTTCGCCAGCTCCATTGCCTCTTTATCATTGTTTCTTGATAGATAGTCGTTTAGCTGCGTAACGACGCGCACGAACACCTGGAAGTCGGCATCGAGCAGCCCGATTACTTTCTCGTCGCCGAGCACTTCGGTGAGCGGGAAGGCGAGCTGGTGGAGCAGGTCGTTGATGAGCAAGTTGCGGAACGTGGTAGGCAGCAGGTCGTCACCGAGTGCCGGCGTCAGGGTCATGGTGATTTCGGCGCCGTGGCCCTTGTCAGTGTGCTTCCCGGGCAACACTGAAACGGGGATGCGGAACAATTGGAGCGAGTACCCGGGCGAGTCCGCCGTATCGTCGCCCTCGTTCGTCCGGCGTATCTGGGCGAGCAGATCCAAGTACCGCTTCTTTTGCTCAAAAACTCGCTCTGGTTCTAGGCCTATCTGGAGCTTCGTAGCGCTACCATCCTTACCAGTGAAAAAGGCCTGAAACCTGTTTGGGTCGAATGCGGTACCAGGCGGGGTGAAGAAAAAGTTCGGATCACTCGCTGCGGCAACTGTCACGTTACCATCTTTATCAACACTCGACGTCAGACCAACCGGCAGCAGTTGCGGCGTTTTATCTTTTGTTGCTCCGAGCGAAGCCCTAAGGCCGTTGTACTCAGCGCGAACGCCTGATCGGATCGGGCAACCGATCCTTGTAGTGCTTCCTTGAACTGACCCAATTCCTTCAGCATCTCTTGCTCGAACTGCTCGCGGTAAAGGGTCAGCCGAGCCTGCCCCCAGACATCGGGCACCTTGGGAACTACACTGCCGTGCCAGTCGATGTGCTTCTCCACATGGTCCAGATCACCTGCTGCGGTCAGCACCGTCGGGTTGTGAAGAACCCGTGGAGCGAACACCGCTTTCGGGCAGTCGCCACCTTCGACACCATCCACGCATGGCGCCGGTTTAATGAGCGTCTGACACGCCGCCAGTGCGAGCGGGAACGCGACCACCGCACCTCGCCCGATCCGCCGTAATCCCGTTCTCATGAGCGAATCCCCCGGTTTACCCATCCCATCTGGGCGATCCCGAACGATCGGGACACCGACCATGCTGGGCGACTAACTGTCTCTGAAACGATCGACTTTTATGGTCGGTTGAATTGGAGGTATTGTGTGGGTTGTGAGCGTTCGAGATTGCGCTACTGGTCCGGTAATGTCTCAAGACCGTGTCGGTCACGTTTGTCCGCCATCTTCCTTTCGGGCGCTTGACTCGCCTGTACGCCGGGGGAGAATGGCGCCCGTGCCCGTCTTCTCTCCCGGAGCCTTCCCGTGTCCACCGCCACCGCGCCCGCGAAGCCCAGGCCCACCAAGCCCCGCGTCGCCGACCAGCAACTGCTGATCGGCGGGAAGTGGGTCGACAGCGTGTCCGGCAAAACGTTCGAGACCCTCGACCCGGCCAGCGGCGAGGTCATCTGCCGCGTGGCCGAGGGCGATAAGGCCGACATCGATTTGGCGGTGCGCGCCGCCCGGGCGGCGCTCGAGACCGGCCCCTGGGGGCGGATGAACGCCAGCGAGCGCGGGCGGCTCATCAACAAGCTCGCCGACGCGATCGAGGCGCACAAGGAGGAGCTGGCCGCGCTCGAGTCGCTCGACAACGGCAAGCCCATCGGCGACTCGCTCGCGGCCGACCTGCCGCTCTCGATCCAGTGCTACCGGTACTACGCCGGCTGGGCGGACAAGGTGTTCGGCCAGACGCTGCCCATCAACGGCCCGTACTTCTGCTACACCCGGCACGAGCCGGTCGGCGTCGTCGGGCAGATCATCCCCTGGAACTTCCCGCTCCTGATGCAGGCGTGGAAGTGGGGGCCGGCGCTCGCGTGCGGGAACACGATCGTCCTCAAGCCGGCGGAACAGACCCCGCTCACGGCCCTCCGCGTCGCGCAACTCGCACAGGAGGTCGGGTTCCCCGACGGCGTGGTGAACGTCGTGCCCGGGTTCGGCCCCACGGCGGGCGCGGCACTGTCGGGGCACATGGACGTGGACAAGATCGCGTTCACCGGCGAGACCGGCACCGGCAAGATCGTGATGACCGCGGCGGCGCAGTCGAACCTGAAGCGGGTGTCGCTCGAACTCGGCGGCAAGTCGCCCAACATCGTGTTCGCCGACGCCGACATGGACGCCGCGGTCGAGGGCGCGTACTTCGGGCTGTTCTTCAACCAGGGGCAGTGCTGCGTCGCCGGGTCGCGGTTGTTCGTGCAGGAGAGCGCGTACGACGAGTTCGTTCACAAGATCGTCGCGAAGGCGAAGGGGCGGAAGGTCGGCGACCCGTTCAGCACGGACACCGAGCAAGGCCCGCAGGTGAGCCAGGAGCAGTTCGACCGCGTCATGGGCTACATCGACGCCGGCCAGAAGGACGGGGCGAAAATGCTCGCCGGCGGCGGCCGGGTCGGTGAGAAGGGGTACTTCGTTCAGCCGACCGTGTTCACCGACGTGACCGACGAAATGAGGATCGCGAAGGAAGAGATCTTCGGCCCCGTGATGAGCATCCTGAAGTTCAAGGACACCGACGAGGTGCTCGCCCGCGGGAACCGCACGAACTACGGTCTGGCGGCGGCGGTGTGGACCCGCGACATCGGCAAGGCGCTGCGGCTCTCGAACGGGCTCAAGGCCGGGACCGTGTGGGTCAACTGCTACGACGTGTTCGACGCCGGCGCCCCGTTCGGCGGGTTCAAAATGTCCGGCATCGGGCGCGAGCTGGGGCAGTACGCGCTCCAACTCTACACCGAGGTGAAGACGGTCACGATGGCGCTGTGATGATCCGTGGGCGCAAGAGTCAAACGGCCGTTTCGTCGAGAAACGGCCGTTTGGCTCTTGCGTCCGCAAATGCGGGACGGTAAGTTCGGAATCAGATCGCACGTTCGTCCGACTCGCACTCGCCTTTGCGTCCGTTACACATCACAGGGCTTTATCATGAAGGCTCCGCCTCTCCCGCGGCGCGGGTTCACGCTCATCGAGCTGCTCGTTGTCATCGCGATTATTGCGATCCTGATCGGGCTCTTGCTACCGGCCGTTCAGAAGGTGCGCGAGGCCGCCGCGCGCATGAAGTGCTCCAACAACCTCAAGCAGTTCGGGCTGGCGATGCACGGGTACCACGACGCGGTCGGACAGTTCCCGATCGGCGCCCGCAACAACCCGCGCCAGACGTGGGTGATGTACCTGTGGCCGTACATCGAGCAGACCGCGCTGTCCAGCAAGATCGACTACAACACCCAGCAGTTCTACCTGCCGCCGGCGACCGTCGGCAACTCGATGAGCGGGCTGTGCGGCGCCCGGGTCGCCATCTACTACTGCCCGAGCGACGCCGGCTCGGACCTGAACTCGGCCAGCGCGTACTACCAGCGCGCCCGCGGCAACTACGTCGTGAACTGGGGCAACGCCCGGTACGACGCGGCCCCGCCCGCCCAGCTCGCGCCGTTCTACCACACCGGCGGGAACCGCGGCACGCCCGGCAAGGTGGTGATGACCAGCATCAGCGACGGCACCTCCAACACGCTGATGCTGTCCGAAACGCTGATGACCAAGAGCCCGGACGACAACGACTGGCGGGGCGACATCCACAACGACGACGGGGTGTTCAAGTTCATGACCATCACCACCCCCAACTCGTCCGCCCCGGACGTGGTGAACTGGGCCGTCGGGACCGACCCGATGATGCCGTACACCACCTCCGGCTCGCAGTACAGCGCCGCCCGCAGCCGCCACACCGGCGGCGTGAACGCGGCCCTGTGCGACGGCAGCATCCGGTTCTTCTCGAACAGCACCACGCTGAGCACGTGGTCCGCGATGGGGACCATGAACGGCGGCGAAGTGTTCTCCAACTAATAACCGGAGGCGGCGATGCGCGTTCTACGATTCGCGGGTGCGGTCACGGCGTTCGCCGCGGCCGTCGCCCTGGTCGGGTGCTCCGACGGGCCGGAACTGGCCGACGTGTCGGGTACGGTGAGTTACGACGGCAAGCCGCTGGACGACGGGGCGATCACGTTCGTTCCGGCGGACGGCAAGGGGGGGACGGCCGGGGGCGTGATTAAAGACGGGAAGTACACCGCCGCGCGGGTGCCGATCGGGCACACGAAGGTCGTGATCTCGGGCAGCAAGGTGGTCGGCAAGAAGAAAGTCTACCCGACCCCCAACAGCCCGGAGATGCCCGTAACCGCCGAACTGCTGCCGCCGAAGTACAGCGACCCGGCCAAGACCGAACTGGCTCACGAGGTCAAGAGCGGCACGAACGAGAAAAACTGGGAATTGGGTAAGTGACGAACGCGCGTCCCCGAGTCGTTCTCGCTCTGGGACGCGGTTGATTGACAATTCGCCGCGCGAGTCAACGGAGCGGGTACGGGGCGATCTTCTCTTTGGAGCCGGGGCGCACTAATTTCGTATACGCTAAAATTTCGGGTTGCTGAAGCGACGTCACGGGGAGTTCCTGCAAAAGCAGGGCGTTTCGACCCGAAAATTTAGTGTCGACGGAGCGCTAGCGTCTGCGCGCGGATGGGCGCCCGCTGTCACGCTTCTTCGGGGCGTGGCAACGGGTGCCAGTGAACGCCGGCCGTTACTTCTTGGCGGTGTGCTTGCCGAGGAAGTTCCGCATGAGGGAAGCAATCTCGTCGCCGTGCGATTCGAGAGCGAAGTGACCGGCGTCGAGTAGGTGAAACTCCAGTGTCTTGAGGTCCCGCTTGTACGGCTCAGCCCCTTCGGCTGGGAAGATCTTGTCGTTCTTGCCCCAGGCGATCAGCACCGGCGGCTGGTGCTTACGGAAGTACTCTTGCCACTTCGGGTACAGCGGCGGGTTGCTGCCGTAGCTCAGGAACATGTCGAGCTGGATCTCGTCGTTCCCCTTACGGTCGAGCAAGAACTGGTCGTGGGCGGCCCCGTCCGGGCTGACCAGTTCGGGGTGCTTCAGTCCGTGCGTGTACTGCCATTTGGTCGCGTCGTAGGTGAGCAGGGCGCGGAGCGCGTCGCGCTTCTCTTTGTTGTTCGGGTCCTTCCAGCACGCCTTGACCGGCTTCCAGAACTCGTTGTCGAGTCCCTCTTCGTAAGCGTTGCCGTTCTGCACCACAATGGCCGTGATCCGCTCTGGGTGCGCGGCCGCCAGGCGATAACCCACCGGGGCGCCGTAGTCCTGCACGTACAGCGCGTACGTGTTGAGTTCGACCTTCGCGGTGAACTCGTCGATCACCTTTGCTAAATTGTCGAACGTGTACGCGAACTTGTCCCGCGGCGGCATCGAGCTGTGGCCGTAGCCAGGGTAGTCCGGAGCGACGACGCGGTACTTGTCGCCGAGCGCCGGGATCAGGTTGCGGAACATCTGCGAGCTGGTCGGGAAGCCGTGCAGCAGCAGCACCGCGGGCGCATCTTTCGGGCCGGCCTCGCGGTAGAAGATGTCCAAATCGCCGACCTTCACCGTCTTGTGCTGCACTTTAACCGGCCGCAGGTCCGCCGCTGCTGCGGGCGCGCCGAGGACCAGCGCGGTAACCGCTGACAGGAACAGCATTGCTGAGCGCGTCATACTCACCTCACAGAAAAGAACCGGGTTTGAAGGGTCCGATCGGTATTAGAAGCGGCGCACCGCTGGCGCTCGTTCCCGACACGGCCGTGGGGCGTCCTGCCGGATCAAATCGAGCCGGGGCGACCCCTCAGTGGCGAACCTGGCGGCCAGCGTGAGGATTTGAGTTCAGACGGCTGAGCTGCGCCCCGGGGCAAGCTCAGCCTCCCTCGGCCCTCGCTATTACCAAGCGTTGGGGCTGGACAACGATTTCGACCGGGGGTGTGATCCGGCTGGTGCGCACCTTCTGGTGACGATATCTTGAGTAATTTGTGGTGCGGGCGTCTTTAACGGCCACAATAGCGAGCGAAAGGCATGACATAGACAGGCGTGCCGGGAGGGTAGGTGTGGGGTGAGCTATCGGAGGCCGAAATTGCAAAGGTGATGTCCGTCACCTTCAGTCGGATGACGGGTTTTCTATGATGATAATAATGAATATAATATATATTTTAACTGTATGTTTAATTATTATTTTGTTAATATTGATATATTATAATTGATTCGCTAGATCACGTTGGCTGAATCGACCTTCCACCAAGGCAGACGGTTCCCTGGTTTCACACATTGAGCGGGCGGCCCGCGTAGGTCCACTTGTAGGGCTTGGCTCGCGTCCGGTTGTAGTACGCGATGTACGCCAGTATCTTCTCACGCAGGTCCGCCACCGAACGGAAGTTCCCTCGACGCAACATACGCCTGGCCAGCACGCGGAACCCGATCTCCACCTGGTTCCGCCACGACGTGTGCTTGGGCACGTACACGAAACGAACCCGGTGGCTCGCATCCGTCAGGAACGCCTTCCGCGTCGCCACCGACTTCAGAATGCCACTCTTCCCCTTCTCCCCCAGCGACTCCGCCGCGATCCCGCACAGCGACGCCACCCACAACACCAGCGTCGCCGAGGTGTGCGTCGTCAGGTTGTCCGCCACGAAGATCCACCCCGCCTCTGGGTCCGTCGCCACCGTCTGTTCGATGTGGGTGGCGAAGTCCTTCTCGCCCCGCGTCGCCTGAACCGTCGGGGCGATCGCCTGACCCGTTGCCACCGCGAAGTTCCCGATCAAGCACTGCGTCCCATGCCGCTTGTACTCGAACTCGACCTTTTCGGTCTGACCCGGCCGCATCGGCCGGGTCGGGGCGATCCGCTCCTTCGCCTGGACCCCCGTCATCTCGTCCACGCACACCGTGTGAACCCCGGCCTTCGACCGATCCGGGGCCGCCGGGTAGCAGTCGCACACCTCCCGGACGTGTTGGGCGAACGCCTCGGGATCCTTGGGGTTCGCGTTCAGCCAGTACCGACTCCGATGGGGCTGGAGTTCGGCACTTTTAAAAAGCGTCCGACGTGGCGGACGGAGATGGCCGGAACGATCCCGCGTGCCACGACCTCCTCGGCCAACTCGGCCGGGGTCCAGTGCGTCACGGGTCGGCCCGAATCCTCCGGCGGCTCACACGCGACCGCGATGATCCGGGCGATCGGGTCGGGAGCAAACGTCCCCGGGCAACCGGACCTGGGGTTGTCACTCAGGACATCCTCGATCGCCGTCTCCAGGGCCGAGAGACCTTCGAGGCACTCGATGCGGACCAGGGTGTCGAAGACGTCCGCCCAGCGTCGCCGCCAGATCCCGACGGCGGGCCGCTCACACCCGAGTGGCTCGGCGATCGGTCCGTTCTGCAGGCGGTCGAAGGCGAGCAGGATGATCTCGGCTCGCTGTGCCAATCCCCGCGGGCAGGAGCGGGACCGAACCCACCGTTGGAGGATCTCTTGCTGCCGCTCCGTGATGACCACCTTGGCGGCCTTCCCTGGCATGACCGGCTCCGCACGGGGTGTCAATCTGGGATACCCCGCGAGGATGACGAAACTCCCGTCGTGATGGAAGGCCGATTCAGCCAGCCTGATCTAGCGATCGAGAGTGATCGCCACCAACGAGCGACTGCGCATCCCAACCGGCACTCATGTCGCAGCAGATCAGCCAAAGCGAACAAGCACTTGATATTAGACGTGAGCTAAGGAGCCCAGCTTGAAGTTTGTTCCGCTTGCGAAGCGAGCGGTCGCCAAACCGTTCGGCCTCGCTGGGAGCGGAGGCCCGAAGCACCGCTCAAGAACTCGCCCGCACTGCAGGTTCGAATTGCGGGAAGTGTAGCGAATCGACGGGAATCAAAGCCGGTCGGTATCAGTTCGAGACTTGTCGTGATCGAGGAATTGAGACGTGTGCCAGGAGTCAGCGGTCCAGGGCGGCCGCAATTCCCGGATACAGTGCGGCAAGGGCGGCATCGACCTCCGCTCTGCTGCCGAGCAATGCCTTCGCGTCTCGCGGTGGGGCGTCCGCACCTGCCGCCGGTTGCCTCCGAGGAGGGGCCGGAGTGGGAGCCTTGTTCGCCAGGGTCAGGAACTGGGAGCCGTCCACATAACCCGCGTGTCGACCAACAACTTTGCCCTCGGGAGTCGCGATAACGAGCGTCGGAAATCCGTCGATCCGCAGTGCGGCGGTGAGACGCTGCTCCTTGTTCCCGTCGAGCTTAACCGGTACGAACCGCTCATTTAGGAGCTTCACGGCCCTCGGGTCACGGAACGTGGTGGCATCGAACTTCCGACACCATGCGCACGCATCCGTTCCGAAATCGAGAAGCAGCGGGCGTCCGGTTTCAGCCGCCTCTTTCCGTGCGGCCGCATAGTCGTGCCGCCACTGGATCTCCTGTGCGTACGCGGCAACAGTAGTAGACGTGAAGGCAGGCAGAGCAAGTAGTGCGGAAAAGGCGAGAGGCGTCCTTGGCATTCGTGCTTCCCACGCGAAACCGACCCGTAACGGTTCGTACACACCGATACCCAGCACAGAACACCAAGTCAACCCAACTGGGTGCCCCTATAGATTTTGGCAGCCTATAGCGGTTAGGCTACTAACCTCCGAACTACCCCCGAGGCACGGATGCCGACGCTGACCATCGAATACCAGACCGAGAGCGAGCGGCTGATTCTGGAACAAGCGGTGGCGTTCCTGACGCAGATGAGGCCGGTCGCCGCGACCGCGCCCGACGGGACGGTCCTGGGCGCGTGTGAGCGCGTCGCCCTCGACTCGGGGCGCCGGCTGGTCCGGGACACGTTGGCTTCCGCCGTTCAGGATCGGGCCAACACCACCGACGCTAAAAAAAAGTCGGCGCGCGGCTCAAGGGGCGGCGCCCGCGGTGGCTCCTGACCGCGCTGGGGCGCGTCCGCCTGTTCCGTCAGTACGCCGTCACCACCGACGGCGGAGCGTTCCCGGCCGATGCCGTTCTGGGCGTCGACGGGTACGTGACGGCGGCGGCACAGCGGATGGCGGTGCTCGCCGGCGCGCGGGACGCGTTCGCGCGAGCCCAGGTGATGTTGCGCGAGCTCGCCGGCTGGGAACTGGACGACGAGCTGATCCGCCAGCGCACCCACGCAACGGCCCGTCGCCTGAGCGCCTCACGGGGCACCCGCACCGACGACCGCCGGTTCACCGCCGCCGCCGGCGCGGTCGAGGTTCAGATCGACGCCGGTAAGGTGAACACCACGACCGGGTGGCGGGACGTCAAGGTGTGCGCGATCGGTAAGCGGAAGCCCGGCAAACCGGCGGCACCCGCGGAATGGGGGGACCGCGTGTTGCCGCCCCCGACCATTCGCACCGTGGTCGCGAACGTCGAGGAGGCCGGTGCGTTCGCGGTGCGGGTGCGGGCCGAGGCGGACCGGCTGAAGGTGACCACGGGCGCGGACGTGACGGTGCTCGGTGACGGCGCCGAGTGGATCTGGAACCTGGCGGCGGATGTGTTGCCCCAGGCGGCCGGTGTGCTGGACGTGTACCACGCGGCCGAGCACATCGGGACCGCGGTGAAGGCCGTCTGGGGTGACACGGCGGAGGCGGCGGCGCACCGGCAGAGCGGGCTGTTGGCCGTGGTCGCGGGCGGGAAAGCGGGGATCGAGCGGTGGATCGCCGACCGATTCGGCGAGCTGCCACCGGGGGCCGACGGGGACCCGCTGAGGGACCTGGCCGGTTACCTCGGCGCGCACCCGACGCGCCTGGGGTACGCGGAACGGCTGGCCAAAGGCCGGAGCATCGGCAGTGGGCTCATTGAGGGCTCGATTAAGCAACTGGTGAACCGACGGATGAAGCTCACCGGCGCGCGCTGGCGGGTCGAACACGTCGGACCGCTCGTGGAATTGGCGGCCGTCGTTGATACCCCGGACTGGCATCACTTCTGGGCCGCTGCTTGAGCATCGCCAAAATCTACAGGGACACCAGCAATTCCCGGCGAGCGAAATTCGGCTTGAAAAGCTCGAATTCGTGAGCCCTGTTGGCCTCGGCGGGGTACGCTCGGTCCGAGGCGGCCGTTGTCGTATCGCCCTGGGATCTCGCTGGGGCGTGGTCATGAGCCTACCCGTCAGTTCCCCGCGTGCATATGAGGACCTGCACTCCGACGCCCTGATCGCGTGCGCCCGGGAGCGGTTCGAGACGATCCCGGACGCACGCCGCGGGCCCACGTTCTCGCTGCCCGACGTGCTGATGGCGGGGCTGGCCCTATTCGCCCTCAAGGCCCCGTCCCTACTCGCGTTCCAACGGCGCACCCTGGACCACAACCTGCGGCACGTGTTCGGCCTCACGGGCCGGCCCAGTGATTCCCAGATGCGGGCCGTCCTCGACGACGTGGACCCGGACCACCTGCGGCCCGTGTTCCGGGACGTGTTCGCCCGGTTGCAGGCGGCTCACGTCTTGGACGAGTACCGGGTGGACGGGTGCTACGTGGTGGCCCTGGACGGGGTCGAGTACTTCTGCTCCCAGAAGGTCCACTGCCCCCATTGCATGACCCGCCGGCACGCCAACGGGGCCGTGTCGTATTACCACCAGATGCTCGGGGCCGCGGTCGTTCATCCGGACTTCTCCGCGGTCCTGGCCCTGGCCCCCGAGCCGATCCAGCGGGCCGACGGGGGGACCAAGAACGACTGCGAGCGGAACGCGGCCCGGCGGTGGTTGGGCCGGTTCCGCGAGGAGCACCCGGACCTAGCCGTTCTCGTGGTCGAGGACGCGCGGAGCAGCAATGCACCCCACGTCCGGGACCTTCAGAAGGCCAGGTGCCATTTCCTCCTGGGTGTCAAGGCTGCGGACCACGCCCACCTGTTCGCGCACGTGTGCGCCCGCCAGGACCAGCACGCGTTCGAGGTCGTCGAGGACGCGGACCCGCGGACCGGGCTCCGCCGCAGCTACCTGTGGATCGCCGATCTGCCGCTGAACGAGTCGAATGACGACGTGCGGGTGAACTTCGTGCACCTGGTGGAACTCGATCCGGACGGGACCCCACGGGAATGGACGTGGGTCGCGGACATGGCCGTCACCGGGGCCAACGTGCGGCAACTGGCGCGGGCCGGGCGGGCCCGGTGGCGGATCGAGAACGAGACGTTCAACACGCTCAAGAACCAGGGGTACCACTTCGCGCACAACTTCGGGCACGGGGACAACAACCTGTCGGTGGTGCTGGCGCACCTGATGCTCCTGGCGTTCCTCTTCGATCAGGTGCAGCAGATGTGCAACCCCCTGTTCCAGGCGGCGGTCGTGAAGAAGGGCGCGCGGGCCGCGGTGTGGGACGGGGTCCGGCACCTGTTCGCGTCGTTCGAGGTGTCGTCCATGCGGGACGTGTACCAGGCCCTGGCCGTCGGGTTCCGGCGGCCGCGCCTGGACGAGTGGATCGAGCCCCCGTCGGGACCAGGCCACGCGGATGACACGTCGTAGTCACGGCCACACATCGCACCCGTCGAAAACACATCCCAATGCAAACCGCCGCAGCTGCGCCTCGGCGTGGCCCGGGTACCCGCGCGACTCGATGATCGATCTGACTAGAAGAAGTCACATTTGTGAGATCAATAGGCAATTATACGCGAGCGCCGGGAATTGCTGCAGGGACACCCAACCCAACTTCAGTAGTTTAAGATTCCTGCGATTCTGACGAGATCGATCACGAGAAGGCGAACCCGATCAGTACCCTCGGCGCGATTCGAACGCGCGACCCCCGGTTTAGGAAACCAGTGCTCTATCCCCTGAGCTACGAGGGCTAAGTCTTTAACTGCCAAGCAATTGTGTTCATTCGTCTTTCGAGGACTTCTGCCTTATGGCACCCAGCATCAAAAGCGGAACAGTCCCTGTGTATGAGAGCAATTCTACGGCGCCCGGGTTCGCCAACAAGCCGGACAAGCCACCCCCCCGAACTCCTGCATACCCCACGCTACCCGACACGAACGGCTCCAGAATTGGCATCAGCCGAACCCAAAGTTGGGGTGTGCCTCTTGATTCCCAACTCCAATCATCATCTCTTTTTCGGCAGTTGTGGCAGCACGACTGAGTCCGCATACCGCTCGGGATCTTTCTCGAACTTCTCTTTCGCGGTGGCGTTGTAGAAGTACACCTTCACCCCCTTGTACGTCGCAGACGGGTCCTTTTCGGACACCTTCTTATCTCGGTGGACGGGGCAAAACTGTTGCTCGATCCCGCGTTTCGGCAGTTCAACCCCGGCGAGGGCCGGAATGAACTTCGGGTCGAGGTACGCGGCCGGGTCGCGGCGGTACTTCGCCACGCACGTGTCGCAGCACAGGTAGATCTTTACGCCCTTGTAGGTCTCGTGCTTTGAATAGACCGGGTCGATTTCGTCCTTGGTCATCACCGGACAGAACTTCTGCTCGGCGGGTTTTGGCGGGTCCGCAAGCACGGCGGGAGCGACGATAAAGGCGACGAAAGTGAGGCTTGTGCGGAGCATCAGAGCGGGGTCCGAATGGGTGTCGGCCGTCAGGTGTGCAGAAGCGCGAGCACGAGCACAAGGAACAACATGTTAGCCACGACGATGACGAAGAACAGCAACGCAAGGCGAGATAGATCACGCACCAACTCGCCCGTCGAGAACAGCCGTTCTGTGTCGGGCGCCGGTTGTTCGTGTGTTTCGGTCTCGGGGGACGCGACTCGCGTGCGGACCCGGGGCGGGAGATCGTCCCACCACCGGCGCGCGTCGGCACCGTCGTTCCTGTTCCGCATCACCATGAGCGAGGTCCTGTTCTCGGCCCGCCGCGAGGCGCCTCGCGGTCACGATCACATGAATTTGGACGGTGAGAGGGCACGAACGGAGAGTGCGGTGAAATTCTAACCCACTGTCGGCTGCGGCGGTATCGAAAAATGTTGGGTGGCAGAGGTCAAGACGTCAGGAGTCAGTTCAACCCCAGGTCGGCGGGGCGGTTGGCGCCGGAGGTGGTGACGGCGGATTCACCGGGTACGGCAGCGCCGGGCCTTCAGGGGCGGTTCCGGGTTGCGCCGGCGCCACGTCCGGCGGGACGCTCGGTACCGGGTCACTCGGTCGCGGCTGCGGGTGCGGTCGGGTCGGCACGTCCGGACCGGGTGGGGTCGGTATCGGTGAGGTGCTCATGTGGCTCTTTCCTGTATGCGGAGTGCGGGCGATACCCACGACCTGTTGCAACCGTTGTGCCGCGCGACCGCGTCAACCGTACCGCCAACCGCGGGCGGGCCAGGAATTTGCGGGCGCCGCCCCCCTTGTACCGGTGCCGGTCGCGAGCGAGAATGCTCGGTAACGCATCCGAACCGCCAGGGTGACCCGATATGCGCGCCCGGTTGGTGTCCGCCGACGGCGGCCCGTCCATCGATTTGGTCAAGGACATGACGCTCTTCGGCCGGGACGAGGACTGCGACACGCGCCTCGACCACAAGAGCGTCTCGAAGTTGCACTGCGTCGTCGTGAAGACGGACGGGTTGCTCCTGTTGCGCGACCTCGGCAGCACGAACGGCACCCGGGTGAACGGGCAGCGCGTGCGCCGCGCCGCGCTGCTCCCGAACGACACGGTCGCGATCGCGAACCTCAAGTACGTGGTCAAGTTCGGCGTGGAACTGGAGAAACTGGAACAACAAGAGGAGCCGCGGCCCAAAAAGGAGCCGGCGGCGCAACTGCGGCGCAACGCCCTGCCCGACGTGTACCCCGAGCAGAAGTGACCGTAAGGGCCGAAACCGGGTCCCACTGGTCGGGGCCGTCAACGGCGGAGAGAATACGGTGTTATCGCCGGTAGCGGTGTCCCGCCCTCTCAACCCACAGGAGACCCTGAGCCATGACGGTCATGATCGCGATCGCCCTGTTGACAGCCCTCGCGCCCCAGCCGACGGCGCAGCCGGCCGGTGAACTGAAGCTCGCCAACGTGCGCACCACCGTCGGCGAACTCGGGCCGACCCGCGAGGTGTCCAAGATCCTCCCCGGCGACGTGCTGTTCATCGCGTACGACATCGAGGGCATCACCATCGACGGCGAGGGGCTCGCGCGTTACACGATGGCGATGGAGGTGGTGAACGCGGCCGGCGCCCGCATCCTCCCGCCGCCGAGCGAGCCGAAGGTCGAGCCCCGCGAGCTGACCGAGTTCGTGCCCCTGCGCGGCAACAAGCTGCCCGCCCGGGCGTTCGTCACCGTCGGCCTCGACCAGCCGGCCGGCGAGTACACCTGCAAGCTGTCCGTCACCGACTCGAAGACCAAAGCGACCGGCAGCATGAACCTGAAGTTCGAGGTGACGAAGAAGGACTTCGGGGTGGTGGCGGTGTACACCACGCACGACCAGCGCGGCGAGCTGTCCGCCCCGACCAGCGGGCAGGTGGGGCAGACGGTCTACGTGCAGTTCAGCGTCGCCAGCTTCGAGCGCGACCCCAAGACCAAGCAGCCGGACGTCGAGGTCGTGTGCCAGCTCCTCGACGACAAGGGCGCCCCGCTGCTGACCACCCCGCGGAAGCACATTCAGGACGCCAAGGCCCCGCAACCGGTGAAGGACGCCGACGGGGCGTTCGCGCTCCAGTTCCCGGTGTTCATGAACCGCCCGGGCAAGTTCACCGTCGAGATCACCGCGACCGATCGCGTGTCGAAGAAGGCTTCGACCTACAAGTTGCCGGTGACGGTGAGCCCGGCGAACTGAGCTTCCGGGTAAAGAACCGAATGCCGTAAGCCGGGAGCGCCCTGGAACCGTTCCCGACTTACGACATTCGGCCTTCCGGTAATCGACCGAAGCGAGCGGCGGCGCGTACAATGCCCTCATCTCGTTTCACCCGCAGGCTCCCCGATGAACAACCTCGCCGACCAGATCGCGCGCTTCCGGAACATGGCTCAGGAGGACCCCGAGAACGACCTGGCCCACTACCGCCTCGGGCAGTTCCTTCTCGAAGACGGGCAGGCCGAGGAAGCGGCGAAGTGCTTCCGGCGCACGCTCGAAATCACCCCGGAATTTTCCACGGCGTTCAAGTTCCTCGGCGAGAGCCTGTTGAAGCTCGACCGCAAGGACGAGGCGATCGAGGTGTTCACCAAGGGCTGGTCCGTGGCCGACGACCGCGGCGACCGCGTGCCCCGCGACGCGATGGCCAAGCACCTCGAGCAGCTCGGCGCCCCGGTTCCGAAGAAGCAGGCGGCGGCCCCGGCGGACGACGACGGGCCGGGCACGGGGTTCCGGTGCGAGCGGCCCGGGTGCATGGAGGGCAAGCGCGCCCGCCAGCTCGACAAGCCGCCCGTGCCCGACGCGATCGGGCTGCGCATCCACCAGGAGATCTGCTCCGCGTGCTGGACGCTGTGGCTCAAGGACCTCAGCGTCAAGGTGGTGAACGAGCTCCGCCTGGACCTCAGCTCCGAGGGCGGGCAGGGCGAGTACGACAAGAACATGCGCGAGTTCTTCGGCTTCGAGCAGGACGCCAAGTGACTTCCACCCTGGTTCAGTTCGGTAAGTCGGGGTTCGTCGGCCGGTTCACGGCCGACGAGCCCGCCGCGCGCGGCACGCGCGTGGTCGTACACTCGCCGCGCGGGGTCGAGTGCGGGCTGGTGCTGTGTGCGCCCGGCGAGCCGTTCTCCCCGGCGCTCCCCGTCGAAGGTCAACTCCTCCGGACCGCCACGCCCGATGACGACGCCCGCACCGCAGGGTTCGCCGCGCGCGAGGGCGAGTTGCTCGGCGCGGCGAACGAGGCGGCCGCAAGCCGCGCGTTGCCCGTCACGTTCGTGGACGCGGAGCTCACACTCGACGACCACCTGATTCTCCACGGGCTCGCCTGGGGCACTTGCGACGCCACGCCCCTGTTCGAAGACCTCTCCGCACGGTTCGGGCTCGCCGTGCGGCTCCTCGACCTGTCCCGCGCGCCGGTCGCGAACGACCCGAAAGAAACCGCCGGCGGGTGCGGCAAGCCGGGGTGCGGGTCCGGCGGCGGCGGGTGCTCGTCGTGCGGCACCGGGGGCGAAAAAAGCGGGTGCTCAACCGGCTCCTGCTCGCGCGGCAAGGTCAAGTCGGCCGACGAGCTGTCCGCGTACTTCGCCGACCTCCGCAAGCAGATGGAATCGGCCACGCACACACGCACGCCGCTGGTGTAAAGCTGGCGGATGTCGGTCTTATTTCGGCTTCCCGTCTGCACCCCACGGGTCGATTAACCGGAGTTGCTTTGCCGCAAGTGCAGCGTAGCAGTCGGGCAGGTCAAACGACCGCAGCACGCCGGGCACGAAGCACGACAGCGGCCACACGTATTGTTCCGCACGCGCAACATCGGAGTAGCTCGCGAGCGCGTTCTTCAACGTCACCCGCGTGACCAGTCCCGAAAGCAGCGCGGCGAACGTCGCCGGGATCGCTCCCCACCCCTTCGCGACGAGGTGAACCTCCTTGTGGCCGACGGTCTTGAGCCACTCGAGAACACGAAGTACGTCAAACGTTTTTTGTCCGACATAGGGCCGGTCCAGCATGACGCCATGAGCGGCGTAGAAGTAGTCGCTGCCGTAAGCGGTGAGGAACTGGTTCGTCCCGCCACAGGTGTCCGGCCGCGACTCGCCCACCCCACGCACGTCGCACGCGTAGAAAACCGTTTTCGGTTCCGCTTTCACCAGCTCCGTGAGCAGCGGTTCGTCACGCAGTTCCGCGTCCGCGGAGTGGTGCGAAACGTACACGGTCGCGCCGCCGGTGTTCTTCGGTGGGCGAGAAAGGTGCTGTTGGTCGTCGAGCCGGTACACCACCGCGACCGCCGGCTTCTCCGTTTCGAGGGCGTAAGCGGTCGCGAACGGTTTCGGATACTTGCGGCCCGTAACCGGGCGCAGGATGCGGTAGTCCGGCGCGCTGTCGGAAGTGGGTAGGTCGAGTGCGTCACGCACCCGCTTCGCGAGCGCCCCCGGCTTTACGCGCCGCGCGTCTTCGAGTTGCCGCGCCGTTGCAGCGGTAAACGAGAACACCGTGCGGGAATTCAACTCGCTCACTTGCCCCTTCGGGGCCGCATACAGATCCTCTTCTTTCTCGATGACCAGCTTCGGTTCGGTCTTCACGTCAGACACACCGGTCACCGTGTTGAACCACTGGTACATGGCTTCACGGTTCTCGATGCTGTACCCGTGCCCGGTCGGCCCGACGTGCAATTTCACGTTCTCTTCCGCGCCGAGCAGTTTGTACAGGCGCCGAAGTCTCCCGAACGCCTCTTCCGCACCGCGGACATCAAAGTAGTCCTTCTCCTTCGCGAGTATCACAACGGGTTTGGGAGCCATGCACCAGGCCATTCACGGTGGGCTACTCTTGTTTACGTGCCTTAATTTTTGTCCGGCTGCTCTTCCGTTCGTCTTCGAGTAACCGGGCGGTCGAGACATGCGGGCTATTGTCGTTGATGCGCGGGGGCTTCTGTTTCGTCGGTTTACGAGGCGGTGCCTTCTGGACCTTCTTCAGGTTGATCTTCGCGGCCCAGTCCCGAAGCTGCGGGGCCAGTTGGTCGGCCGAGAGGGTACCGAACACGACCCACTCGGCCGGAGGGAGGGCGATCATCATGCCCGGGTACACGGTGGCCCATTCCAAGGCCACGTAGTACCCGGATACATCCTTCTGCACCGTGTCCGCTCCGTGTACCGCTCGCATTGCGGCCTTGAGCACCGCGAGCACGTTGTACCCCACCACCGCCACCGCGAACCCGAACAGGGCCGCCTTCGGATACCCGAGCGTGTTCACCTCGCACCGCAGCGCCACGGTCAGCTCGTGGAACGCGCCTTCGATGGCCCACCGCCCCCGATACACGACGGCCACCACCACCGCGTCCGCCTCGTCCTCCGGCAGGTTGGTCAGGATCTCGATCTCCGCGTCCCCGTCTCCGGTCGGATGATCCAACCGCACGCGCACGCACCGTACCCGCAGCACCGGCTCACCGCCCACGCACACCCACACCGGTCGCTCGCTCACCCACCCGGTCGCGGTGCGCACGTCCGGGGTCCATTCCCCGGCCGGGTCGAGTGTGGTGTTCCCGTGTCGGCGGATCGCGAAGAACGCGCCCCGCTGATCGATCCGGGACACGAACTCGGCGGTGCAGAAGTTCCGATCCGCGACCCACACCTGGTCCGGTTGCACCAGCGGCACCACCTGATCCAAAAGAGCCCGCTCCTGGGTGTGACCGTCCTCGCATGGGATCAGGTCCGTGATCCGCATCTGGGCCGGATCCAGAACCGCAAGGACCAGCCCCGGGAGCGGTCCGGCGGTGCGCCCGCGGGTCACCCGGAGCCGCTTCTGGGTGGCCCCCAAGTGATTCCCGTCCAGAACCCGAACGGCCCGGCCGGACAGCACCGGCGAGCGCTCCCCACCCAACTGCTGGATCAGCTCGTGGCACCGATCCGCCACGTGCCGCACCAACGCGGCCGACACCGCCGGCTCAAGATGTTGCAGCTTCTCGTACACCGACTTCAGGGACACCGGGATCCGGTCCGCCATCTGCTGATACGCCGATTGCACATGGTGCGCCTTACCGCACACCACCGCGCTCATCAGCTCCACCACCGTGGAGAACAACAGCTCCCGAGTGTACCCGCGCTCCGCCACCCGTGCGAACAACGCATCCAGAGCCGAAGCCGACAGCGCGTGTTCGATCGTGGCACGGGACATGACGCTTAATGGGCTCTCGTTCATGAATCGCTCGAACACGGCGCCAAGAATCATGAGCCCGTCCGTCCGTAGAGCACACTAATCGTTCCCTGGAAACACCTTACAATTACGGACGGCACCGTGAATGGCCTGGAGCCATGCACGCGAGGAAATCTGCGTGGTCCAACCCGAGCGCGAGGGCGTGCGGCGGGCACTGCTCGGTGTCCGCGGGCAACTCGTTTTCGAGGTTGCGGCGGAACGTCGTCACGAAGCACGCCGGTGCGGCCATCGTCCACTGCGGTTCCAACCCGCACAGCCACGTGCTCATCGTCCCGCCGCCGCTGTTGCCGGTGATCCCAACGTGCCTTGTATCGACCTCCGGTCGCGACAGGAGGTAATCGAGCGCGCGAATGCCGTCCCAGGCGCGCCAGCTCCCGAAGAACTCGCCGACGAGGAACTGCTGGTTCCCGGCGAGCAGGTGCTCACCGACCCCGACTCCGGGGCGATCGGGCTTCTCAACGTGCGGGTACTGCGACCGCTCGCCCTGCCCAATGGGGTCGAAGATGAGCACGACGTACCCCATCCGCGCCAGCCCCTGGCTGAACGACTGGTACGCGGGTTCCGCTTTCCCGTTGTGCGAGTGCCCGCACGAGCCGACGACGCCCGGGAGCTTCTTGCCCTGTTTCGCGGCATGCGGAACGTACAGGTTGGCCGTCACATGGAAGCCGGGGCGGCTCTCGAAGGTCACCTTTTCAACCGTGTAAGCATCTCGTTCGAGTTTACCGGTGACACGCGCGTTGAGCGGCGTCTTCTCCGGGAACGGACCGAAGCACTTGGCGACCTTGGCCCGTACGCCGCGAACGAAGGCTTTCGCGTCGGCTTTCGTTGCGAGCTTCGCGCGGGTCTCGTTACCCCGCGACTCGGCGGCCCGCACCTGTTCGACGTACCAGTCCTGCACGGTCCGCGGAAAGCGGTTGAGCGGCCCGAGTGGCGTCGTCGGTTGTTTCTCCCGCGTAAGGGCGGGACACCCGTCGCACGCGAGTGCGAGAGGCATCGCCCCCGTGGTTCTCAAGAAGTGCCGGCGGGAGACGAACGTGAGGGGGTGCGGCATGGCAGGCTCCCGTGATGTTGACGATGAACCTATCCGACCGCCGCGCGTATCGCAATGGAGCCGTGAGCCCACGGACCGACGAGTGGGATCAACCGATCGAGAAATGGAGCGGTCGGCGCACGGCGACCTCTTAGTCCCGGAGCAACCCGGCGTGCTGGGCCGATACACCTGAGCAGCTTTGGAATAACGGTAGTTGAACGTCCGGCGGGCGGCGAGCCGTCGGCACGTCGAGCCAATCGCCCACAATTTGCGCAACGAGCCCAACGAACGACGGGGGCGGCTCTTGATCACCCGCACAATTTGAAAGGCGCGGATTCACTTAACGGAAAAGTTCGCTGTACCAGGAGCGCGCGCGCGGGGCGGGAGCGGGAACCTTCACCGGTAGCCCCTGAAGAATCGCGGCCCCCCAAATGCCCGCGCGGTCCGCAGCCGCGCGGCCGGCACACCGAGCCAGCGCCTCGTACCCCGCCCGGAGGTGCGGCCGACGGCGGGTCATCCGGTGGCCGTCGGAACCGAGCAGGTGGATGACGCCGCGCTTCGCCCAGTCCCGCAGAGCGCGCCCGACCGTGCCCGATGGCGGCTCGGCCAGCGCGCCCGCGGTCACCTGGATCAGGCACCCCGCGGCCGCGAGGTCGTCGACCGTTTCGGGATCGTGGAGCAGTTCGGGGTAGCGCTCGGCGTGAGCCACGACGAGCCGCACCCCGGAGCGGCGGAGCGCCCCCGCGAGCGGACGCACGTCCACGAACCCGCTCGGCGGCATCTCGACCAGCAGAAACTGCCCGTGGTCGCCGATGCTCAGCAGCCGCCCGGCGCGGAAATCCGCTTCCAGGTCCGGGGTCAGCGCCACCTCGCCGGTCGGATGCACCGCGAGCGGAACCCCGTTGGCCTTGAGCTGGCTGGCCAGATGGGTCGCCGCGAGCCGGAGTTTCGTAGTCGTGTTTTCGGGGTAGGATTCGTTCTGATGCGCGAGCGCCGTGACGTGTGTGGCGCCCTCCTCCGCGAGGAGCCGGCACATCGCCAGCGCCTCGGAGGTGTCGGTCGGGCCGTCGTCGAGGCCGGCCAGCAGGTGAACGTGCGTGTCGACGAGCAAGGTCATGTGGAACCTCGGTCGGGGACCTCGGGACTCGCTTCACCTGGTCGGCGCGGGCACCAGGCGTGCCCCGTCTTCATCGGCATCGGTGTTGTAGCTGTCAGAGTATTTATAACTGGTGTATTTGTACTCGTAGCCATAGCCGTAGCCGTACCCGTACCCGCGGCCTTCGTCGCCCGACGCGTTCACCACCACGCCGATGGTGTGGGCGCCGACGCCGGCCAGCACCTCTCGGGCACGCTCCGCCGCGGGGCGAGCCGTTTTCGTCATTCGGAACACAACAAGCACCCCGTCCGCTTGCGGGGCCACGATCGCGGGGTCCGCGACGGCCATCAGCGGCGGGCTGTCGACGATGACGAACTCGTACCGTTCCCGCAGTTCGGCGAGGACGCGCTGGAACTGCGGGCTCCCGAGCAACTCGGCCGGGTTCGCGGGCCGCGGGCCGCACGGGAGCAGGTCGAGGCCCGGCGCGCCGCTGGCGACGATCCCGTCGGCGAGCGGCCGGACCCCGGCGATCACTTCGGCCAGCCCGGTTCCGGTCGCGTCCGCGCCGGCGAACAGCTTGTGAACGCGCGGCTTGCGCAGGTCGCAATCGACGAGGATCGTCCGCTTCCCCGACTGCGCGACCGAGAGCGCGAGGTTGGCCGCGAGCGTGGACTTCCCGTCGCCGGGGGTCGGGCTGGTCACCTGGATTACCTGGTGCCCGCGCCCCTGCGTGCTGAAGTAGAGTTGCGTGCGCAGCCCCCGGTACGCTTCGGCTTCCGACGATTTGGGGCGCAGCGCCGCGACCAGCAGCGGGTCGTAGGTGGCGGGTTCGAGGCTGAGCGCCGGCACGGTGCGGATCCGCGGAATGTGACCGACCACGGCCAGCCCGAGGCGGCGACGGATTTCGGCGGGGGAGCGGAAGCTCTTGTCCCGCGTCTCGGCCAGGACCATGAGCCCGCAGCCGAGAAGCGCCCCGATGCCCAACCCCAGCAGCAGCGAGCGGAGCAGCACCGGGGCGACCTTGTGCCCGCTCCCCGGGCGGGTGATCTGCTCGGCCGAGTACCCGCCGGCCCCGAGGGTCGCCTGCCGCGCGAGCCGCTCGGCCTCCAGCCGCATGATTTCCGCGTCCGCGTGCTGCGACTGAACGGCCATGGCCTCGGCCAGGTCCAGCAGCCCGCCGGCGCGCTTCATGGTCTCCTCGTCCTTGGACAGTTGCGCCTCGAGCTGAACCAGCTGGCGCCCCGCCGTCCGGCGCTTTTGCTCGACCCAGAGGATGTGCGCGCCGAGTTCGTCGAGCACCGGGCCGCCGGCCGCGGGCGGGCGCGCGAGCTCCTCTTTGAGCACCGCGATCCGCGCGTCGACCGCGAGCACGCGGGGGTGGTCCTTGCCCAGCCCGGTCGCCTGGGTCAACTCCCGCCGCTCGAACTCCAGCGCCCGCAGCGCGGCGGTGCCGGTCAGCTCGCCGCCGTTGGCCGCGTTCGGTACGACGGGCGCGCGGTACTGGGCCGTGAGCTGAACGAACGCGAGCTGCCGGTCCTCGGGCGCGGGGCCGGTGCGGCTGACGAGTTCGACCTGCGCGTCCAGGTTGCTGATATCGGTCCGGAGCGCGCGCGCCTGATCCCGGAGCGCGCTCACGCGGGTGCGGACGCTCGACACGTCCTCGGTCGTGATGCCGCGGAGCTCGGTGAGGTGCGTGATGCGGTGCTCGCCCGCCGCCTTACGCTGCCCTTTGACCGCTTCGAGGAGCCGGTCGAGGGTCGCGATGCGGTCCTGGGACGCCTTCTCGTAAATGGAATACAGTTCGGCCTGGTACGCCGCGATCACGGCCTCCAGGAGCCGCTTGCACAGCTCCGGGTCCGGTTCGCGGAGCGTGAGGTTCAGGACGCCGCTGCCGATCGTGGGGCCAGCCGAGTCCTTGTCCCGCACGACGGTCAGCCCGGTGCCGATCATGTCGGCGACCGCCCGGTCGTCGGCCGGTAGCCCGGCGCCGCCCGCCGCCCGCGCTTTCGCCGCCGCCGCGAGCCGGATCTTCTCCGACTTGATGAGCGTCACCTGGGTGGCGACGTGGTCCTCGACGATGCGCCCGTCGCCCTCCTTGGTCACCTCGACGCCCTTCTTCACGACCAGCACCTGTGCGGTCGATTGGTACTGCGGCGCCGAAGTCGAGTAGATCAGGGCGCCGAGCACCCCGCCGATGATCAGCCCGACGGCCAGGAACTGCCACCGGCGCATGACGAGATGCAGCGGGTTCAGACCGGACGCGGGCTCGTCGTCGTCGGGCGGGGCGGCGGTATTCTTGTCGGTATCGGCCACGGCAGCGGGCTCCAAGAGTGGCAGGGCGGCCCCAGGGCGCGAGCGCCCGGGGGGCGCGGACAACATGGAGGCGGGCGTGCGAACCTGGTAAGAGCGCGGCTCCGCGCGCCTTACGCGATCGAAACAGCTTTTTCGAGTAGCCGTTCCTCGACCGTCGCTTCCATCCGGGCACCGAGGAAGGACACTTCGATGAGGACCCGGCGGGTGCCCGGCTTTAGCCGGAGGATCGTGCCGAGCGAGCCGGCGAGCGGCCCCCCGACGATTCGGACCGTGTCGCCGATCACCCCGTACACGCGCTCCTGAAGGAGCTGCCGGTTCGCGAGCAGATCCGCGACTGAGCGCAGCTCGTCCTTCAGTTGATCGGGGTCCGGGGCGCGTAGCAGCTGCGCGATCAACTTGCGACACGACGGGGGCACGCGCGTGCTGTCCCGGTACTCCCGCTCGCCGCAGAAGACGTAGCCCGGGAACACCGGCAGTTGCGCCGTCTGCGTCTTGCTTTTGGTCCGGCTGACCCGCGTCAAGAGCGGAAGGAACACGGGCACCCCGGCGGCGGCCAACTGCTCGGTCACCGCCTTTTCCCAGCGGGCCGCGGTCCGCAGAGCGGCCCAGCGGCCCACTTCGTCGATGATCGTTGACTCGTCCATGAAGCTCCTCGGTCGCGCAACACCGTAGACCGCGGAAACGGACCCGCTGCCGAATTATCGAACACGCCGCCCGATTTTGGCACCGGCACCGGGGGGAGAGTTTCTGGTCCGGGCCCTGTTCCGTGAACGCCTCCGGACCGCACCGAACTTTTGAGGAGCGAGCGGAGACGGGATCTTGATCGCGGGGCGCATTTTTCGGACGGGAGTGACACCCCGCCGAACCTGATTGCACGGTGGCCAAAAAATCGGCGTACGGAGTTGCTTCGATACTCGATAACACATTACGTTTCCCAACGATCCGACTCGCTCGACGCGAGCGGGCCGTGCCCCTCTGCCACTCAGGGGGGACGCGGCCCGAGTTCCCCCCTGGCAGCCGCTCGACCGCGAGGTCGACCCGCTGTAAGGCTCGCGCAGCGTTCCCCATTTGTCACAACCGGTGGCCCGCTGAATCGCGTCCACGCGCCCGAACCGGGTGCGTTCCCCGCCGTCCAGCAACGTTCGCGAGGGGGGCCGCGTGCCCCCGCGCTGCGTGCGCATTCGGAGGGTTCGCCTTGACCACTTACTCCCTTGGCTCCGTTTGGTGGGTGCCGCTCGCGGCGGGCACCGGCGCCGGGCTGGTGCTGACCCGGCTGGCCCGGAACATGGCCGATCGCAACGGGCTGGTCGACGCCCCGGACGGCCGCCGCAAGGTGCAGCCGCGGCCGGTTCCCGTGATCGGCGGCGTCGCCGTTCTCCTGGCGGCGGTGCTCGCGCTCGCGGTGACGCTGCTCGTGTCTCACTCGTTCGCCGCGGCCGTGCGGGACGACTTGCGCTGGGCCGCCGCGCTGCTGGCGGCGGTGGTCGCCATCACCGCCGTCGGGTTCGTCGACGACCGGCACAACCTCCGGGCGCGCCACAAGCTGGCCGGGCAGGTCGTCGCGACGCTGGTGCTCGTCGCCGGCGGCGGCTACCTGATCGAGCGCGTGGCCCTGTTCGGGTGGGTGGTCGAGTTCGGGCCGCTCGCCGGACCGGTCACGGTGTTCTGGCTGCTGGCCTGCGTCAACGCGCTGAACCTCATCGACGGGATGGACGGGCTGCTGGGAACGGTTGCGGTGACCGGGCTGGGAACGCTCGCGGTCATCGCGCTCATGGTGGGGCAGGTGTTCGCGGCGACCGTCGCGCTGGCCCTGTGCGGCGCGGTCGCCGGGTTCCTCTGGTTCAACCTCCCGCCCGCGACCGTGTACATGGGCGACGCGGGCAGCATGCTCGTCGGGCTGGTCATCGGGGCGCTGGCGATCCCGTCGTCGCTCAAGGGGCCGGCGACCGTCTCGCTCATTTGCCCGGTCGCGATTCTGATCCTGCCGGTCCTGGACACCACCGCGGCCGTGATCCGGCGCAAGCTGACCGGGCGCGGGCTGGCGACCGCCGACCGGGGGCACCTGCACCACGTCCTGCTGCGCCACGGGCTCACCGTGCGGCGCGTGCTGGGGCTGGTCGCCGTGCTGGGGCTGATCGCGTCCGTCGGCGCGCTCGCGAGCACCGCGCTCAAGAACGACCTGTACGCGCTCGTGGCCGCCGCGGGCGTCGCCGTCACCCTCCTCGCGACCCGCCTCTTCGGGTACGCGGAGTTCCACCTGATCCGCAAGCGGGTCAGCTTGGCGCTCTGGAGCGCCCTCGGTTGGGACGCGGCCCCCGCCGGGACCGGGTTGGCGGTTCGCATCCAAGGCACGATCGACTGGGATTCCGTTTGGGCCGTGTTGGCGGAAGCGGCCGGGAGCGCGGACCTCCAGTCGCTCTCGCTCGACGTCAACGCGCCCGAGCTGCACGAGAACTATCACGCACGGTGGGAACGCGCCACGTGCGCCACGCCCGACACGCACTGGTGGCGGGTCGAGAGCCCGCTGTTCGCGCACGGCCACCTCATCGGCCGGGTCGCGGCGACCGGTGGGCGTGACAGCAGCCCGATCGAACGCATCTTCCAGACGCTCGCCCGGATCGTCGAAGCGACGGAGCGCCGCGCGACCGAGTTGACCGAACCGGCGCCGGCGCACGGTGCCGTGGCCTTGGGCGCCCGCTGAGCCAAGCCGCGCGAGGAGATGGACCGTGTCCCGTACCGTGATCCAAGCCGGTCGCACCGAACGTCAGTACTGGCGCGACCTGTGGCGCTTCCGCGAGCTCCTGTTCCTCCTCGCATGGCGCGACGTGTCGGTCCGGTACAAGCAAACCGTGATCGGGATCGCGTGGGCCGTGATCCGCCCGCTCGCGACGACGGCCGTCATGGTGGTCGTGTTCGGCACCGTCGCGAAGCTCCCCTCCGGCGGGGCGCCGTACCCGCTGCTCGTCCTGTCGGGGATGCTGGGCTGGCAGCTCTTCGCCAGCGGCTTCTCCGCTGCGAGCGAGAGCCTGGTCGGCAACGGGAACCTGATCTCGAAGGTCTACTTCCCGCGGCTCATCATCCCGTTGAGCGCGGTCGCGGTGAGCCTCATCGACTTCCTGGTTACGCTGCCGGTCCTGTTGGGGCTGGTGGCCTGGTACGGGGCCGACATCACCTGGCGGCTGGCGCTGCTGCCGCTGTTCGTCGCGCTCGCGCTGCTCGCGGCCGTCGCGGTCGGGGTCTGGCTGGCGGCGCTGAACGTCAAGTTCCGCGACGTGCGGTTCGTCATCCCGTTCGTGCTCCAGTTCGGGGTGTACATCTCGCCGGTGGGGTTCGGCCTCGGGGCGGTGCCCGAGCAGTACCGGTGGCTCTTCATCCTGAACCCGGCGGTCGGGCTGATCGAGGGGTTCCGCTGGGCGCTCTTGGGGCAGGCGTGCGAGTCGACCCCGTACGCGGTCGCCGTGACCGTCGCCGCGACGGGCGCGACGCTGGTGGCCGGCGTGCGGTACTTCCGTCGCACCGAAAAGACTTTTGCGGACCGAATTTGAGGGCAACTGTGGGCGAACCCGAAACGGCGATCCGCGTCGAGGGTCTGGGCAAGCGGTACACGCTCGGGCGCGCCGCGGGGTCGGGACCATCGACGCTCCGGGACGCGCTCGCCGCCGGCGCGCGGGGGGGCCTCCAGCGGTTGCGCGGTCGCCGGCCCGCGGACGCGCTGCCGGACGAGTTCTGGGCACTCAAGGACATCTCGTTTGACGTGGAGCGCGGCGACGTGGTCGGGATCATCGGCCGTAACGGGGCCGGCAAAAGCACGCTGCTGAAGCTCCTCTCGCGGATCACGGAGCCGACGGCTGGCCAGATCGAGATCGAGGGCCGGGTGGCCAGCCTGCTGGAAGTGGGCACCGGGTTCCACCCGGAACTGACCGGGCGCGAGAACGTGTACCTGAACGGCTGCATTCTGGGGATGTCGCGCGCGGAGGTGCGGGCGAAGTTCGATCAGATCGTGGAGTTCGCCGAGGTCGAGAAGTTCCTCGACACCCCGGTGAAGCGGTACTCGTCGGGCATGTACATGCGGCTGGCGTTCGCGGTCGCCGCGCACCTCGAGTCCGAGGTGCTCGTCGTGGACGAGGTGCTCGCGGTCGGCGACACCGCGTTCCAACAGAAGTGTCTAGGGAAAATGGGCCAGATCGCGCGGGGCGGGCGGACGGTGCTGTTCGTGAGTCACAACCTGTCCGTTGTGAACCAGCTCTGCACGCGCGGGCTGTACTTGCGCGGCGGCGAACTCGTCGCGCACGGGCCCGTCGCGGACGTCATCGGCCGGTACCTCGGCGGCGCGGACCAGGGGGCGTACGCCGGCACCGCCCGCCCGGACCGGCCGACCGTGACCTCGGTCCGGATCGATACGGCCGAACTCGCCCGCGGGCACCTGAGCGTGGCGGTCGGCTTCGAGTCGCCGGTCGCGTTCGACCCGCTCGTCGGGGTGGTGGTCTCAACGGACCTCGGCACCCCGCTGTTCGGCACCAACCGCGACCTGCACCCGGCGAACCCGCACGGCCGCTCAAGGGCCGGTCGGTCGGTGGTCACGTTCCCGGACGTCCCGTTGCAGTCGGGGACCTACGGCATCTCTGTCTGGCTCGGGGACGGAACCGGGGCGGTTCACGAGCACCTGCCGGACGTGGTGCGGTTCGATTTCGTGTCGAGCGAGGCGCTCTCGAGCCGGTACTCGACGCGGGTGATCGGCCCGTTGCGGGTCTCGGCGCGCTGGTCGGTCGCACTCGACGCACACGGCGCGCACGGCCCAGGTCCCGGCGGTGCTCTCGAGCGAGGCGTGACGTGTTCCGGGTGACGTGGTCGCGGGCGGTCCAGGCCGCGCGCCGCGCGCGGTTCGCCTGGGCGGGCGCCGAGTTCGGCGCGGGCTGCGACCTCGCTCGCGGGGTGGTGCTCGCGCCAGGAGTTCGGAACGGCCGGCGGGGGCGCGTGACCCTTGGTTCCAACGTGAGCCTCGGGCGCGGGGCGGTTCTGCGGGCGTGGGGCGGCTCGGTGGCGGTCGGGGCGAACGTGTTCGTCGGCGAGTACACGGTCGTCTACGGGCACGGCGGCGTGTCGATCGGCGACGACACGCTGATCGCGCCGCACTGCCGCATCCTCTCCTCGAACCACACGATCCCGCCGCGCGGCGAGCGCATCCGCCACCACCCCGATGTGTTGCTGCCCACCGCCATCGGCCGCGACGTTTGGCTCGGCGCCGGGGTCACGGTTCTGGGCGGCGTGACCATCGGCGACGGCTGCGTTGTGGCCGCCGGGGCGGTGGTCGCACGCGACCTCCCCGCGTACGCGGTGGCGGCGGGCGTCCCGGCCAAAACGTTTCGGTTCCGCGAATGACCCCCACCGTATCGGTTCTGATCCCGACCCACAACCCGGACGCGGGCCGACTGGCCCGCACGCTGGCCGGGCTTCGCGCGCAAACGCTCCCTTTGGAGCGGTGGGAACTGATCCTGGTCGATAACGGGTCGACCGCGCCCGTCGCTCCCGCGCTGAGCTGGCACCCGTCCGCGAAAGTGCTTCGCGAACCTCGGCTGGGGCTGACGTTCGCCCGGCGGGCGGGAGCGGCGGCGGCCGGGGGGGCGTTTCTGGTGTTCGTGGATGACGACAACGTGCTCGCCCCGAACTACCTCGCGCAGGTCGCGGACGCCTTCGCCCGCCGCCCGCGGCTCGGGGCCCTCGGCGGCCGGTCGGTGCCGGAATGGGCGGTCGAACCGGCCCCGTGGGTTCGCGAGTTCGCGGGCGCGCTGGCCGTGCGCGACCTCGGCGACGCGGAGCGGATCGCGGACCCGGGCGCCGAGACCGGCTACCCGGCGTGCGCCCCCATCGGCGCGGGGATGGCGCTCCGGACCGAAGCCTGGGCGGATTACGCCCGGGCGGGCGCTTCAGACCGCGGCGCGATCACGGACCGGAGCGGCACCTCGCTGGCCAGCGGCGGCGACTGCGACATCGTGCTGCACGTGTTCCGGGCCGGGTGGCAGGTCGGCTACTCGCCGGAGCTGTGCCTCACGCACCTGATGCCGGCGGCGCGGTTGACCCGCGAGTACCTCGCGCGGTTGAACCACGGCATCGCGAAGTCGTGGGTCCAGGTGCTGGACCGCCACGGGCTCCGCCCCTGGCCGCGGGTCGCGCGCTGGACCGTACCGCTGCGCAAGTGGCGCGCGTACCTCCGCTACCGGAGCTGGACCGGACCCGCCGCGTACGTCCGCTGGAGGGGCGCGTGCGGTCAGTTTGAAGGCCGCGCACTCCTAGGAGCGCCATGAGCCAGTTGCGTCAACTCGCCAAGCGGCTGCGGATCGGGAAACTGACCTATCGGCTGGTCCACGCCCCGCGCACGTTCCTCAAGAAGTGCGTGCGGGAAGGGCCGCTGAACCTGTGGCTCGCGCGGCGCGGCCAGACGGCAATGGAGCGCGCCGCCCTTCGGCTGCCCCCCGCGCCGGAACCGCTCGGTGCGGACGTTCCGTGCGTGTACTTCCTGACCGGCGCCAAGTTCTGGTACCAGACCGCCTTCTGCGGGCACTCGCTGCGGGTCCGCGCCGGGGCGCCGGTGCGGATCGTCGTCATCGATGACGGCACGCTCCGAGCCGAACACGCCGCGGCGCTCACCCGCGTGCTACCGGGGCTCGAAGTGCGCTCCGCGGACGCGGTCGTTCGCCGGCTGGACGAGCACCTCCCGGCGTCGAAATACCCGACCCTTCGCCAGAGGCGGCTCGTGTACCCGCACCTGCGGAAGTTGACCGACGTCCACGCGGGCGGCACCGGGTGGAAACTGGTGCTCGACTCCGACATGCTCTTCTTCCGCCGCCCGGACGTGCTGCTCCGGTGGCTCGCCGCTCCGGACCGCCCGTGCCACATGCGGGACGTGGAAAGCGCCTACGGGTACTCGCCCGCGCTGATGGCCGAGCTCGCCGGCGCACCGGTCCCGGACCGCGTGAACGTCGGGGTGTGCGGCCTGCGCAGCGACGGCATCGACTGGGACCGTTTGGAGCACTGGTGCCGCGCGCTCGCGGAGCGCGAGGGCGACCACTACCTCCAAGAGCAGGCCCTCACCGCGATGCTCGTCGCGGGCACGCGGTGCGTCGAGGCGCCGGCCGCGGAGTACGTCGTGCGGCCGGCGCGCCCCGAAACGGAGCGCCCCACGGCCGCCCTTCACCATTACGTCGCCGAGTCCAAGGCGTGGTACTTCCGCTTCGGGTGGCGGCACGCCCGCACGAACCGAGGTGAGGTATGACGGACCCCAACCGCGTCGTCCAGGGGCTCTGGATCGGCCCGTCACTCAGTGCGATGGAGCAGCTCAGCATCCGCTCCTTTCTGGCCCACGGGCACGACTACCACTTGTACGTGTATTCGGTGCCGACGGGCGTGCCGAAAGGGACCGTTCTCAAAGACGCAAACGAGATCATCGACCGCTCCCGGATCTGGTTTTACAAGCACGACGGCTTCGCGAGCGGGAGCGTCTCCGGGTTCTCGGAGCTGTTCCGCTACGCGCTCCTCCACCAGCGCGGGGGCTGGTGGGTCGACAGCGATGTCGTTTGCTTGAAGGCCTTCGATCACCCCGGGGCGATCGTCATCGCGACGAGCAACGAGGCCGAACACGGCGTGCTGCCGTGCACGTTCGTTTTGAAATTTCCCGCCGGCGGCCCCTACACGAAGTACCTCCTGAAGGCGGCCGACCGCCCCGACCCCGAGCGGATCGGGTACCTTTCGATCGGTCCGTTCCTGGTCCAAAAAATGGTCACGGAACTCGGGCTCCAGGAGCACCTCGCCGCACCGGAGATGTTCGCCCCCATCGGCTGGCGTGGCCTGTCGCGAATCGTCCGGCAGCCCGGCGGCCCGACGCTGAAGTCGGTCTACCGTTACTTCTACTGGCGCTCGCGCTGGCTCCTGCACCCCCGAACGCACCCGGGGGCGGTTCGCCGCTCGAGTTACGCCCTCCATCTGTGGAACGAATTCTGGCGCGAGGGCGGGCTCGACAAGAATAAAGAGTACGCCCGCGGGTGCCTGTTCGAGCGCCTCAAGCGCCGGTACTTGGGGGCGGAGGCGTCATGACCGTTCCACTCGTTTCGTTTCTCACCCCGGCGTACAACGCGGCGGCGTACCTCCCCGACACGGTGCGATCGGTGCTCGCGCAGACGCACCCGCGGGTCGAAGTGATCGTCGTCAACGACGGCTCGCGCGACGACACGCTCGCCGTCGCCCGGTCGTTCACCGACCCGCGCGTGAAGGTGATCGATCAGGAGAACCGCGGCCAGAGCGCGGCGGAGAACCGGGCGTTCCGGGAGGCGCAAGGCGAGTACGTCGTCCACCTCGACGCCGACGACCTGATCTCGCCGAACAAGGTCGAGGTGCAGGTGCGGCGGCTCGCCGGGGCGGAGCCGGGCTGCGTGTCGTTCCACCCGTGGGGCCGGTTCGTCGACCACCCGCGCAACACCCGGGCCGTCCCGCAGCCGTTTTGGCGCGACATCGCCCCGGTCGATCTGCTGACCGAAATGTGGGAGCGGCACAGCATGGTGCAGGGCGGGTGCTACCTGCTCCCGCGAGCGCTCGTCGAACAAGCCGGGCCTTGGGACGAGTCGCTCTCCCTCATCAACGACTTCGATTTCTTCCCGCGGGTCCTGGCCCGCGCCCGCGCGGTGCTGTTTTGCCCGGACGCGTTCCTCCACTACCGCTCGGGGCTGGCGGGCGCGCTGAGTGCCACGAAATCCGATCGGGCGTGGGACTCGGCCTTCCGCGCCACCCTCGCGGGCACGGGAACGCTGCTCGCCACCGGGGACACGGCGCGAAGCCGGAAGGCGTGTTCGCGTGTGTGGGAGGAGTTCATTTTCGCCTGCTACCCCGCCGTGCCGGAGCTGCGGCGGCGTGCCCGCGAGCAGGTGCGGGCGCTGGGCGGCCCGCACTTCTCCCCTCTGATGGGGCCCAAGATGCGTGCGCTCGCGCGGCTCGTCGGCTGGAAGCTGGCGAAGCGGATCGAGAGGTTGGCCCGTCGTCTGACACGCGCCAAGAAAGCGTGACAAGAGCAGGCGAGCACCCGTTCACACACTCGAAACGGTCCGGCGGCGCCGGAAGCGAAACCGGGCGGCGCCTCTCAGGGGAGCACATGTGGACATCAGCGTCGTGATCCCGGCGTTCAACCGCGTCGATCTCTTACGGGCGAGCGTCGGAAGCGTCCTCGTGGCGGCCGGACGGGCCGCGCCGCTGCGGGTCGAATGCGTTGTCGTGGACGACGGCTCGGATTCGCCGCTCGAGCCTCGTCTGGACGACCTCCGGGCGCGGTTCGCCCCGGCGCACTGCCTCCGCGTGATCCGGCAGGCGAACGCCGGGTCGTCGGCCGCCCGGATGACCGGCCTTCACAGCGCGAACGGCGAGTTCGTTCAGTTCCTCGATTCCGACGACCTCCTGCACCCCGATAAACTAGCGGCCCACGTGCGGGCGATGCGCGAGACCGGCGCCGAGCTGTCGTACTGCGACCAGGCCACCACGCGACCGTACGATCCCCTCAACGACGCGCACGAGCCGCCCCGGTTGTCTCAAAAAGTGCTCCCCACGGTTGGGACCGCGGCCGAGCTGTTTATCGGCGTTCAGACCGTCCCGCACACCCCGGTCTTCCGTCGCGCCGCGCTCCTAGCCGCATTGGCAAATCCGTTGGTGCCCCCGAGTCGGGTGTTCGAACCCGCCGGGGACACGTGGCTGTTCTTCAACTGCGCGACGCAGCCGTGGCGCGTGTGCAAGGTGAACGGCCCGTTCGCCGTTACCGTGTGTCACGACGACGAGCACCTGTCGATGAAGTGGGAGAAGCTCGGCATCCCGGCGCTCGCCGTGACGCTCGTGTTCGCGCTCCGGTGCCCCCAAACGCCGGCAACGCGGGCGGCGCGCGCGTTGCTCGGCGCGGCCGCGTTCCAGAGCTACCGCCGGCTCCCGCGGCGGTTCCACGCGGAGTACGAACGGCTCACGCTCGCCGTTTACCAGACCAGCCCCACCGACGCGCCCCGCGCGCACCTCGGGGGCCGGCGGTTCGCGCGGCTCGCGTCCGTGCTCGGCCCCGCGCGGGCGGCGCGCGTCCTCCGCCGGTTCCAGTGCAGACCGTACAGCCGTTGCCGGACCATCGACCGCGAGGAGCTCGACGACGTGTTCGGCCGGGCGCTCCGCCACGTTATAGCGGTCAGCGGGCGCGAGCCGTTCGAGGCGCGGTTCGGCCGCAGCCCGGTCCAACTGGCTCCCGCGCTCGTCGGGGGCGCCTGAACGTGGCCCGCCCGCGAATCTGTCTGATCGGCCCCGGGGCGCCGTCCTCGAACCCGCGGCTCGTCAAAGAAGCGGACGCCCTCGCGGGGGCCGGGTACCCGGTTCGCGTCGTGTGCGGGACCGGGCACTCGCTCGGCACCGATCTCGATGACGAGCTGTTCCGGGCGCGCGGGTGGCAGGTGGTCCAGGTGCCGTTGGGGGCCAAGTGGCAACGGGCGGCCCGCGTCTTGCGACAGCGGGCGGCGGCGGCTCTCGTTCGGCTCGGAATGTGTCACACGCGGTCCGTGACCGCGTGGGCCGAATCGGAACTCGTCGTGCGGCTGGCACGCGCCGCCGCGGCCGAACCGGCCGACCTCTACATCGGGCACTATCTACCCGGACTGTGCGCGGCCTTCCGGGCGGCCCGTCGGCACGGCACGAAGTTCGGGTTCGACGCCGAAGACAGTCACGTTGACGAACTCCCCGACTCAACGGAACACCGGAACAGGCGCACCGCCCGCGAGTCGCTCGAACGCGGGTTGCTCGCCCGGTGCTCGCACCTCACGGCTTCGAGCCCGCTGGTCGCGGGCGCCTACGAGCGCCGCTACGGCCGGTGCCCGGCGACCGTCTTGAACGTGTTTCCGCGGTCCGAAGCGCCCCGCGAGCCGGTTCCCACCGCGTACTTGAAGGGCGAGGGCCGACCGACGCTCTACTGGTTCAGCCAGACGGTCGGGCCGGGGCGCGGGCTGGAAGCGGTCGTCGCCGCGATGGGTTTAATGGTCACGCCGGTCGTGCTGCACCTGCGCGGCGTTCCCGCCGCCGGGTACCGCGAACGACTGGACGCGCACGCGGCCGCGCACGGGGTCCGCGGGCGGATCGTGTGGCACCCGGCGGCCGCGCCGGGCGAGATGGTCCGGCTCGCCGGTGCGTTCGACCTGGGCTTCGGGACGGAAACCGGCTTCACTCCGAACAACTCGATCGCGCTGTCGAACAAGATCTTCACCTACCTCCTCGCGGGCGTCCCGGTTGTCCTGAGCCGAACGCCGGCCCAGGTGCGGCTCGCGGGCGAACTGGGGGACGCCGGCGCGCTGGTCGACCTCGGCAGCCCGGGAGAATTTGCCCGCACGCTCGACGCCCTCGTGCTCGACCGCGACGGGCTCGCCCGGCGCCGGGCAGCGGCGTGGCGCCTCGGTCGCGACCGCTACAACTGGGACATCGAGCAGAAGGCGTTCCTCGCTTCTGTCGGAACCGCTCTGCACGGTTAGCTCACATGCGCGTCTTGCTCACCGCCGACCCCGAGATCCCGGTCCCGCCGCTCACCTACGGCGGGATCGAGCGGATCGTTGCCGACCTCGCGGCCGGTCTGCGGGAGCGCGGCCACGCCGTCGGACTGGCGGCGCACCGGGGTTCCACCGCGCCGGTCGACGCGTTCTTCCCGTGGCCCGGCGCCGCCTCGCAGAACCTGCGCGACACGGTCCGAAACACCCGCGCCCTCGCGCGAGCCGTGAACGCGTTCCGGCCGGACGTGGTCCACAGTTTCTCGCGGCTGATGTACTTGCTCCCTCTGTTGCCCGGGCGGCTGCCGAAGGTCATGTCCTACCAGCGCAACCCGAGTCTGCGAACGACCCGATGGGCACAGCGCCTCGCGGGCCGAACGCTCCGGTTCACGGGGTGCAGCGGGTACATCTGCGCAATCGGGCGACGGGCCGGCGGAACCTGGGACGCGGTCCCGAATTTCGTCGATCTCACGAAGTACACCTTCCGGGCGAGCGTGCCTGCCGATGCGCCGTTCGTCTTTTTGAGCCGGGTCGAACACATCAAGGGCGCCCATGTCGCCATCGCGGTCGCGAAACGCGCGGGCCGGCCGCTCGTGATCGCCGGGAACCACGCGTCCGACGACACCCCGAACGGGCGGTACTGGCGCGAACAGATTCAGCCGCACCTCGGGCGGAACGGGATCGAGTACGTCGGACCCGTGAACGACGCGCAGAAGAACGAGTTGCTCGGTCGCGCGGCGGCGATGCTCGTTCCGATCCAGTGGAACGAGCCGTTCGGGATCGTGTTCGCCGAAGCGCTGGCCTGCGGGACACCGGTCATCAGTTGCCCGCGCGGCGCACTGCCCGAAATCATTCGCAACGGGACCGAGGGCTTTTTGGCCGAGACCGAAGAGGCCCTCGCGGTCGCCTCGCGCCGGGTCGGTGAGATCGACCGCGCCGCGTGCCGGGCGCGGGCCGAATCGGCGTTCTCAGCGGGACGCGTGATTTCCCGATACGAGCGCCTGTACACCGAAGCCGCACGGGGCGGGCCACGAACCCGCTCGCTGACCGGGCAGGTGACCTGATGCGTCGCGTACTGATCGTGAGTCCGCACTTTCCGCCAGTAAACGCCCCGGACTGCCAGCGGGTGCGGATGGCGCTCCCGCACCTGCGCGAGTTCGGCTGGGACGCGCACGTGCTGGCCGTCGACCCGTCCGGAGTCGAAGGCTTTCTGGACCCCGACCTCGCGCGGACGCTCCCCGCGGGGCAGGCGGTCACCCGCGTGCCCGCGGTTCCCGCCTGGCTGACCCGGGCGGTCGGGTTCGGCGGCCTCTGGCTCCGCGCCGGTCGGCGGCTCGCGGCCGCCGGGGCGGAACTGCTGCGGCGCGAGCGGTTCGATCTGGTGTTCTTCTCCACCACCATCTTCTCCGCGATGAAGCTCGGGCCGCGCTGGCTCCGGCGGTTCGGCGTGCCGTATGTAATCGACCTCCAAGACCCGTGGGTCAGCGACTACTACTCCCGCACGGGCACGCCCCCCCCGGGCGGGCGCCTCCGCTACGCGCTCGCACAGTGGGGCGCCCGGCGGGCCGAGCCGACGGTGGTGCGACACGCCGGGCACGTTGCGACCGTTTCGCCCGCGTACGCCGATACGCTCCGGGCGCGCTACCCCGATGTCCCCGCCGAGCGCTACACGGTGCTGCCGTTCGCGGCGGCGGCGAGCGACTTTCAGGTGGTCGCGGAACGCAAGATCGAACACGGGTTGTTCGACCCCGCGGACGGGTTGCGGCACTGGGTGTACCTCGGGCGCGGCGGCGCGGACCTCGCCCCGGCCCTGCGCGGGCTGTTCGGCGCCTTTGCGGCCGTTCGCCGCTCGGACGCGCGTGCGGACCGCGTGCGCATGCACTTCGTCGGGACGAGTTACGCGAAGAAGGGGCTGGCGCGCGAATCCGTTCGCCCGCTTGCGCGGGCCGCGGGGCTCGCGGCCGTGGTGACCGAACAGACCGACCGGTTGCCGTACCTGCGCGGGGTGTCGCTGCTGCGCGCCGCGGGCGCGCTGCTCGTCGTCGGCTCGGACGACCCGAGCTACAGCGCCTCGAAGGTGTACCCGTACATCATGGCCCGGCGGCCCCTGCTGGCGGTCCTCCACGAGAACAGCCCGGCGGCCGCGGTCATCACCGCGTGCCGGGCCGGTGAGGTGGTGCCGTTCGCGTCGGGCGAAAGTACCGAGGCCCTCGCCGCCCGCCTCGCGCCGGCGCTCGGCCGCCTGCTCGCCGCGACCGGCACCGAACCGCCCACCGACTGGGCCGCGTTCGCGCCCTACACCGCGCGCGAAATGACCCGGGTGTTGTGCCGCGCGTTCGACTCCGCGCTCCCCTCGCCCCACCGAACCGGCCCCCGATGATCGACCCCAAAGCCAACCCGCTGTTCATCCGCCTGTTCTGGGGCGGGGCCGCCGTGCTGGCCCTAGGCGGGCTGGTCGCGGCCGAGTCGGTCGTCTCGGTGGGGACCGCCGCCGGGTTCCTCATCGCGGCCGCGGCCGCGGTCCCGGCGTACCTCTGGGCGCGGGGCCACGCGTGCGGGCTGCCCATTTATCCCATCGTCTGCCTGACGTACATCTGGACGTGCGCGCTGCCGCTGGTCCAGGGCCACCAGGCGGTGCAGAACTACTCGACCGGCGACCAGCTCACGGCCGCCGCGACGGTCATCGGGTACCTGCTGCTCGGCACCGGGGTCTGGTGGACGTTGACCGCGAGCCGGCCCCGCGTGCCGCGCGCTTACTGGGGGTTCCCGGAGGCCCGTAGCGGTGTGTTCCTCACGTTTCTGGGCTGCGGGTGCGTGTTCCTGTCACCGCTCCCGTGGATGGTGGTGTCCCTCCCCGGAACGGTCCACAGCGCGCTGCGGATGGGCACCCTGGCCCTTGCGATCCTGTCCGCCGTGGTGCTCGCGTTCCAGTGGGGCCGGCAGCAGTTGAGCATGAACGTGAAGGCCACGTTCGCGGGGCTGCTCGTCGTCTACATGCTGCTGGACGCGGGCGGGCTGATCATCCACGGGGTCGCGATGCTCACCTTCTCCACGGCGGCCGCGTTCGCGCTCGGCCGCGGGCGGGTCCCGTACCGCCTGATTATCGTCGCGTTCGTGGTCTTCGCGGTGCTCCACAGCGGGAAGTGGGGCATGCGAAAGGCGTACTGGGGTGAGTCGCCGAAGCCGTTCCCGGGCTACGTCGAGTTCTACGCCGAGTGGGTGAGCGAAGGGGTGGGCGAGTTCGTGTCGGGGCGCTTCGACCCGACCGCGGCCGAGCGCCCGCAGGGCTCCTCCGTACTGAGCCGGGCCTCGGTGATCCACATGATCCTGCTGGTTCAGACCAACAGCCCGTCGCAGGTCGAACATTTGAACGGCTCGACCTACGAGATCATCCCGGCCCTCGTGCTGCCGCGGTTCTTGAGCACCGACAAGCCATGGTCGCACGAAGGTACGTACATTCTGTCCACGCACTACGGGCTGCAAACGCGCAGCCAGACCCTCAGCACGACGATTGGGTTCGGGCTGCTCGCGGAGTCGTACGCGAACTTCGGCTGGTTCGGGGTTCTGGCGCTCGCGGTGCTGACCGGCACGGCCACCGGGACCGCGGCGCGGTGGGGGGCGACCGTGCCGGTCACCTCGTTCCCGGGGCTGTTCGGCTTCCTGGTGCTGTCCGCGTTCCTGCAAACGGAGGCGACCGCCGGGGTCGCGGTGACGTCGCTCGTGCAAGGGACGCTGGCGCTCCTGGCCGTCGGACTCGTGCTGATGCGGAGCACCCCGAACGGCGAGCGCGTCCCGGAGCGGCCCGCGTGCCTCGAGCTCGCGCCCGCGGGGGGAGACGCGTGACCAAACTCGCGATCGTCACCACGCACCCGGTGCAGTACTACGCCCCGTGGTTCCGCCACCTCGCGGAACGGTCGGGGCTCGCGGTGCGCGTGTTCTACCTCTGGGATTTCGGCGTCTCGGGGCGGGTCGATCCCACGTTCGGGGTTCGTGTGACCTGGGACCTCCCCCTGCTGGACGGGTACGAACACGAGTTCGTCCCGAACCGCAGCCGCCGGCCGGGCACGAACTCGTTCTGGGGGATCGACAACCCCGGCCTGCTCGCGCGACTCAAGCCGTTCGCGCCGGACGCGGTCCTGTGCCTGGGCTACAACTACGCGACCTTCGCGAAGCTCCTCCTTTCGCGGCCGCGGTACCCGCTCATCCTCAGGGGCGACTCGCACCGGCTCGTTCCGCGGTCGGGGTTGAAGGCGCGGCTCAAGCGCGCGGCGCTGGCCCGCGTGTTCCGCCGGTTCGCCGCGTTCCTCTCCGTCGGGCAGGCGAACCGCGAATACTACCGACTTCACGGCGTCCCGGAGGACAAACTCGTCTTCTGCCCGCACGCGGTCGACAACGACCGGTTCACCCGGAGCCGCGTGACCGCCGAACCGGAAGCGCGCGAGTGGAAAGCGGCCCTCGGCATCCCGGGGGATCACCGGGTCGTGTTGTTCGCGGGGAAGTTCGAACCGAAGAAGCGGCCGCTCGACCTACTGGAAGCGTTTCGGCGCGCCGCGCCTGGGCGAGCATCCCTGCTGTTCGTCGGCAACGGGCCGCAAGAGCCCGAGCTGCGCCGCGCGGCGGCGGGTGTTCCGAACGTGTTCTTCGCGCCGTTTCAGAATCAGTCGCGGATGCCCCGAACGTATGCCGCGGCCGACCTCGTCGTCCTGCCGAGTTACGGGTCGGGCGAGACCTGGGGGCTGTGTGTCAACGAGGCCATGTGCCTCGGCCGACCGGTCATCGTGAGTTCGCACGTCGGGTGCGGCCCCGACCTCGTTCGCGACGACGAGACCGGCGGCACCTTCCCGGCGGGCGACGTCGGCGCCCTCGCGGCCCGGTTGCGCGCGGCCCTCGCGGACCCGAGCACGCTCGCGGCGTGGGGGCGGGCGGGCGAAGCGCGTGTCGGCCGTTACAGCTACGAACACGCCACCGCCGGCCTCCTCACCTGCCTGACCCGGCTGAAGCCCTCTGCCGGCGCTGCACCCGAAGCCGGGACGATCGGACACGCGCGATGACCCCAACCGACCCACTCCCCGCCGCCCGCGCGCGAGCGGAGCGGCCGCGGGTTCTGTTCGCGGCGACCTCGCTGGACGCCGGGTCCGGCGGGATCCAGCGCGTCGCCCGGCTGATGGGCCGCGTCCTCCTCGAAGACTTCGCCGACCGCGCGACGGTTTCGCTCCTGAGCTTGCACGACAAGGCCCCCGCCGCCGACGTCGGCGCCCCGGTCCGGTGCGCCGGCGGCTCGCGGTTGCGGATGGCGTGCCACGCGCTCCGGACGCGCGGCACGCACCTCATCACGGACACCTGCAACCTCGGTCAACTCCGCCGCCTCCCGGGGCTGAAACGCCCCCACCTCACGGCGCTCCACGGCATCGAGATCTGGGAAGGCGCCAAACCCGCCTGGGTGTCGAGTGCGAAGGCCGCGACCGTCCAGATGTTCAACTCGGACTACACCCGCCGCCGAGCCGAGTTAGTTCACGGCCGGTTCGATCGCGCGGACGTGTGCTGGCTGGCGACGGAAACCGATCGCGCGCCGCCGGCGCGTCCGCGCCATTCCGCTTCGGCAGAAGTGCTTGTGGTCGGGCGCATGGTCGCGGACCGCGACAAGGGCCACCGCGACCTGATCGCGGCCTGGCCGTCGGTCGTCGATGCGGTGCCCGGCGCCACGCTCCGGATCGTCGGGCGCGGGCCGGGGCAAGCGGCCCTGGAGGCGCTCGCCGCGCAGAGCGGTGCCGGCCGGAGCATCGTGTTCGAAGGGTTCGCGACCGAAGAGCGCATCGACGAGTTGTACGCACGCGCCACGGCGTTCGCGATGCCGAGCCGCGGGGAGGGGTTCGGCATCGTGTACATCGAGGCGATGCGGCACGGGCTGCCGGTCGTCGCGTCGGTGCACGACGCCGCCCCCGAGGTCGTGCTCGACGGCGGAACCGGATTCACGGTCGATTTGGACGCACCGGGGCAACTGGCGAACCGCGTCATTCGACTATTGAGGGAGCCGGAGCTGGCTGAGCGGTTCGGCGCGGCCGCGCGGTGCCGGTGGGCGGAGCACTTCCGCTTCTCCTGTTTCCGAAAGCGGTTCGGTGACATCCTGGGTCGGTTCCTCCGATGACGCCGCTCCGCATCCTCCACGTGATCCCCGCCGTCGCGCCGCGGTACGGCGGCCCGAGCGCCGCCATCGTGCCGATGTGCGAAGCCCTCAACGCGCTCGGGGGCGTCACCGCGGACGTGGCGACCACAGACGTCGATGGCGCGGGCGCGTACGACGCATCCCAGTGGCCCGCACGGAACACCCCACTACGCCTCTTCCCGGTCAGTCGCAGAACGGGCGCGCGCTGGGCGCACTCCGCGCCCCTCGCCCGATGGTTGGACGGGCACGTTCGGTCTTACGACGTCGTCCACGTTCATTCCGCGTGGCTGCACTCGACCTACGCGGCCTGCCGGGCGGCCCGGCGGCACCGCGTGCCCGTTGTGTACCGCCCGTGCGGGACGCTGTCGCCGTACACCTGGGCGCGTAACCGGCTGATGAAAGCGGCGTACTGGGTCGGCTTCGAGCGGTCGAACGTCCGGTCGGCCGCCGCGTTCCATTGCACCAGCGACGACGAGGCGGCCGAACTGCGCCTGTACCGCGGGCTGAAAGCCCCGGTGGTTGTTCAGCCGCTCGGCGTTGCCCCCGACGCGTGGACCGCTCCGACGCGCGGAGCGGCTCTGCGCGAGCGGTGCGGCCTCCCGGCCGACGGCCCGCCGGTCGTCCTCTTCCTGTCGCGGATGCACCCCAAGAAGGGCGTGACGGACCTGCTCCTGCCCGCGTTCGCCAGGCTCACGCGGTCCGCAACGCTCGTGATCGCCGGCGGCGCCGACGGGTCGGCGCCGGACTACCTGAACGAGATCGCGCGAACCATCGAGCGGCTCGGGCTGACGGCGCGCGTGCGCGTTCTCGGCCCGGTCCGCTCGCCCGACCGGTGGGAACTGTTCGACGGCGCGGCGGTGCTCGCGCTGCCGAGCCACCAGGAGAATTTTGGCCTCGTGGTCGCCGAGTCGATGGCCCGCGGCGTCCCGGTGGTGGTGTCCGACCAGGTTCAGATCGCACCCCATGTCGTGGCCGCGAAGGCGGGGGCGGTCGTTCCCCGCGACGTGGACGCGCTCGCCGCCGCGCTCGACGCGTTGTTGGAGCACCCGGCGGGGCGGGCCGCGACCGGGACCCGCGGCCGGGAGTACGCGCGAGCGGTCTTCGATTGGGCCGCAGTGGCGGCGCGACTCCGCGACCTCTACCGCACACTGACAAAGTGAGCGCCCGCCGTGCGAATCACCATCTTGGGCGGGCCGTTTCAACCGTTCCCACCGGCCCCCGGCGGGGCCGTCGAGCGGGTCTGGCACGGGCTGGCCGAAGAGTTCGCGGCACAGGGCCACACGGTCACGGTCCTCTGCAAAGCGGGCGCCGGGCAGAAGGCCGAGGAGACCGTCAAGGGGGTGCGGTACGTTCGTCGGACCGGGTTCACGGCCGGTCCGCGGCTCCTCCCGAATCTCGTAAAGGATCTGGGCTATTCGCTCCAGATGCAGCGGCTGCTCCCCCCGGCCGACGTCCTCGTCACGCACAGCTTTTGGGGGCCGGTGGTGGCCCACCTCCGGCGCGGGGTCGGGCGGGTCGTCGTCCACGTCGCCCGGATGCCGAAGGGCCAGCTCCGGTTGTACGACCGCGCCGCCCGGTTGAACGTGCCGTCCTCGGCGGTCCGTGACGCGATCGCCGAAGAGCGCCCCAAACTGCTCGCGAAGGTGCGAGTCGTCCCGTACCCGGCCGACGGGCGGTTCACGCCTCCCGCTGAGAAGCGCCCGCGCAAGCCCCAGCCCACGGTGCTGTTCGCCGGGCGCATCCACCCCGAGAAGGGCCTCGACCTGCTGGTCGAGGCGTTCGCGCGGTTGGACCCGGTGCGGTTCCCGGCGCGCCTGCGGATCGTCGGCCCGTGGCTCGTCGCGCAAGGCGGGGCCGGGGGCGAATACCGGTCCGCGCTCGCGGCCAAATCGGCCGGCCGCGCGGTCGAGCTGGTCGAACCGATCTTCGACCGCGTCGGGCTGGCGAACGAGTACCGCGCCGCGGACCTGTTCTGCTACCCGTCGCTGGCCGAAGCCGGGGAGACGTTCGGCGTCGCGCCGCTGGAAGCGATGGCCACCGGGTTGCCCCCGGTCGTCTCCGACCTCGCCTGCTTCCGCGACTTCATCACCGACGGCGCGACCGGGGTCGTGTTCGACCACCGCCGCCCGGACCCGGCGGGGCGGTTGGCCGGGCAACTCGGCCGGCTCCTCGGCGCCCCCGCCCTTCGCGAGCAGATCGCCGGCCGCGCGGCGAGCCGGGCCGCGGGGCACACGCTCCCGCGCGTGGCCGCGGCCCACCTCCGGGACTTTGAAGAAGTGCTCTCCGAATGACGAACTTGTCCCAAACCGAACTGCGGACGATGCCACAAGCCACCGCCTACGCCTCGCCGTGGTCGCTCGGCGTGCGCGCCCGTCTGGCGCTGTGGGGGCTCGTCTGGCTGACGCTGTTCCGGCCCACCCCCAAGCCGCTTTCGTTTTGGCGCGTGTTCCTGCTGCGGGCGTTCGGGGCGACGGTGCGCGGGACGCCGTTCGTGTCGCAGTCCGCGGTCGTCAAGATGCCGTGGCTGCTGACGCTCGAAGACCGTGCGTGTCTCGGCCCGGGGAGCGAGGTTTACAACCTCGACCGGGTCACGCTCGGGGCGCGCTGCACGGTCGCGCAGCACGCGTACTTGTGCGGCGGGACGCACGATTTCACGCACCCGGACCTGCCCCTGATCGTCGGTACGATCGTCATCGGGGACGACGCCTTCGTCGGCGCGCGGGCGTTCGTGCTTCCGGGGGTGCGGGTGGGCGCGGGTGCCGTTGTCGGCGCGTGCGCGGTCGTCACGAAGGACGTCGAGCCCGGGACGGTCGTCGCGGGGAACCCGGCCCGGTTCGTCAAGCGCCGGGAACTGAAATGACCGCCCGAGCCACACTACCCGTCACGGTCGTCGTCGCGGTGCGGAACGAGGAGATCAACATCCGCAAGTGCCTCACCGCGCTCGGCCCCGCCCGACGGGTGATCGTCGCGGACTCGCACAGCACCGACCGCACGGCCGCCGTCGCCACCGAGCTTGGGGCCGAAGTCGTCCAGTTCCGTTACACCGGCGGCTACCCGAAGAAGCGGCAATGGGTGCTCGACACGGTCCCGATCGCAACCGAATGGGTGCTGTTCCTCGACGCCGACGAAGAGGTCCCCCCGGCGCTGTGGGACGAGATCCGAGCCGCGGTCGCGGACCCGCAGGCGCCCAACGGGTTCCTGATCGTGAAAGGCTTCCACTTCCTCGGCCGGCGGTTCCGGTTCGGCGGCTTCTCCTTCGCCGCGGTCCTCCTGGTGCGGCTCGGCAGAGCCCGATTCGAGCGGCTGGTCGATGACGCGACCACCGCCCTCGACATGGAAGTTCACGAGCGGGTGATCGTGGACGGTGCGGTTGGGACGCTGCGCACGCCCCTCATCCACGACGATTTCAAGGGGCTGAACGCGTACCTCGACCGGCACAACAAGTACTCGACCTGGGAGGCCAAACTCCGCCACACGTTCCTGACAACCGGGCGGTACGGCGACGCCCCGATCGCGCCGCGCCTGTTCGGCAACGCGCAGGAGCGGCGCCGCTTCCTGAAGAGGTGGGTGCTCCGGTTGCCGTGCGAATCGCTGATCTGGTTCGCCTACCACTACTTCGTCCGGTTGGGCTTCCTGGAGGGCCGGCCCGGGTTAGTTGCCAGCCGCATCAGGGCCGACTACATCGCGGCGGTCCGGGCAAAAATGTACGAGCTTCAACGACAAGTAGATAGCAAGTAGCACCGACGCCACACGCCGCTCACCGGCGCCACCGGTCCGCCCCGGCGCCGACTCAGGAGATCCCATGATGGGTCCGTTATCGGGCCGGCGGGTGCTAGTCACCGGTGGTACCGGGTTCCTCGGTCGGGCGGTGTGCGCGGAAGTGCGCAAGCGCCGGCCCGGCGAACTCATCGCCCCCCGCAAGGCGCAGTACGACCTAACCGAACAGACGGCCGTCCGACTGATGCTCGACGACCACAAGCCGGACCTCATCATCCACCTCGCGGCGGTGGTCGGCGGGATCGGCGCGAACCGCGAGAACCCCGGGCTGTACTTCTACCAGAACGCGGTCATGGGCATCATGCTCATGGAGGAGGCGCGCAAGCGCGGCGTCCAGAAGATGGTGAACATCGGGACCATCTGCGCGTACCCGAAGTTCACCCCGGTGCCGTTCAAAGAGGACGACCTCTGGAACGGTTACCCGGAAGAAACGAACGCGCCCTACGGGATCGCCAAGAAAGCGCAGCTGGTCCAGGCGCAGGCGTACCGGCAGCAGTACGGGTTCAACGCAATCGCGCTGCTGCCCGTGAACCTCTACGGGCCGGGCGACAACTTCGACCCGAAGTCGAGCCACGTCATTCCGGCGCTCATCAAGAAGGTTGTGGACGCCCGCGAAGCCGGACTGGGACACATCGACGTGTGGGGCACCGGGGCGGCGTCGCGCGAGTTCCTGTTCGTCCGGGACGCGGCGGAGGGCATCGTGCTCGCCGCCGAGCGCTACGACCGCCCCGACCCGGTGAACCTCGGGAACGGGCGCGAGATCACCATCCGCGCGCTGACCGAATTAATTTGCGAGCTGTGCCACTTCGACGGCGAACTGCGCTGGGACGCCACCAAGCCGGACGGCCAGCCGCGCCGGTGCCTGGACGCGACCCGGGCGCGCGAGCGGTTCGGGTGGTCGGCCCGCACCGAGTTCCGCGCCGGCCTGCGCGAAACGATCGTCTGGTACGAGCAGCTCCGGGCGACACAGACGCCCCTCCCGCCCGCGCCGCGGGCCCTGGCGCCGCTGGGCACCGAACCGCTCGCGGCGCTCGCCTCCACGCACCCACGATGACCATCGTTGCCGTGTGCCCGAGTTGGCACCCGCCGCACGAAGCGATGAAATTGACAGAGCATTATCAACGGTTGCCCGTTGGTAACCGTCGTCGCGCCCTCATAATCCTTTCAACAGACCACAACCATGTCCGACCGCCCACACGCCGTTCTGCTGTACCACTACTTTCACCCCGATGACGTGATCAGCGCGCGAATGTTCACCGACCTCGCGGACGGCCTCGTCGCGCGCGGCTGGGACGTGACCGCCATCCCGTGCAACCGCGGGTGCCGCGAAGAGTCCATCGCTCACCCGGCGAACGAGACTCACGACGGCGTGAGCATCCGTCGCGTGTGGCGGCCGCCGTTCCGGCAGGCGTCCGCGCGGGGCCGGGTGCTGAACGCCGCCTGGATGCTGTGCGCCTGGGCGCGCGCCGCGGTGACGCTCCCGCGACGGCGGAACGAGGTCATGATCGTCGGAACCGACCCGGTGCTGGGCGTCCTCGCGGCGCTGCCGTGGTGGGCACTCCGCTGGCGCGCCGGGGTCGTTCACTGGTGCCACGACCTCTACCCCGACGCGGCCGTCGCGGAGGGCATGTTGAAAGCCGGTTCGCTTCCCGTTCGGGTGCTGAACTGGTTGCTCGCGAAGGCCTACCGGCGCTGCGGCGTGATCGCGGACCTGGGGCCGTGCATGCGCGAGCGGCTCGAGCGGTACGGTTCGCACGCGCGCCCCGTGACGCTCACCCCGTGGGCGCTCGTGGAGCCGAGCCGGCCGGTCGAGGCGGACCCCGCAACGCGTCGGGAACTGTTCGGGACCGCGGCTCTCGGGTTGCTGTATTCCGGGAGCTTCGGCCGCGCGCACTCGCACACCGAGTTCCTGAACCTCGCGCGACTGCTGCGCGGCGCGCCGGTGGGCCTGTGCTTCGCGGTCCGCGGGAACCGGGTCAACGAGCTCAAAGCCGCCGTGACGCCGGACGACGCGAACGTGTCGTTCGCGGGGTTCGCCCCGGAAGAAGAACTGGAGCGGCGGCTCGGGGCGTGCGACCTGCACTTGGTGAGCCTGCGGTCCGAGTGGTCCGGCGCCGTCGTCCCGTCGAAGTTTTTTGGCGCGCTGGCGGCCGGTCGCGGGGTGGTCTACGCGGGGCCGCCGGATTCCGCCATCGGCCGGTGGGTGACCGAGTACCGGGTGGGTTGGGTGCTCACCCCCGAAACGCTCGGGGCCGTTGCGGCCGACCTCCGGGCACTCGCCGCCGAACCCGGACGACTCGCCGCGCTCCGCACCCGGTGCCACGCGGCCTACCACGAACACTTCTCCAGGGGCCGCCAGCTCGACGAGTGGGACGCGGAGCTGCGCGCCCTCCTTCCGGTCCCCGCACCGCAGCCGGCTATGGCACGGTCGTCGTGATGACAGAGCTCGCGTCGGACCGGCGCAGGATGTTGAACGCGCCCGACAGCCGGAACGTCTGGGTGAAGTACCGCGTGAGTGACTCGCCCGGGGCCTCCTGGAGAACCAGGACGTCACCCGATTGGATCAGAATGCGCTCGCGGGGGTCGCGGAACGCCTTATTCAAATCGACCCGGATGGTGATCTGGCGCCGGTCCGGCAACTGCCGCAAGACCGCGCACAAGCTGGCGCTCGGGTTCCCGATCCCGTTGTTCACCGAGGACGCGCTGAACGCCGTCTGGCTGAACGACCCGTTGAGGAGCGGGCCGCGGACGAACGCGATGGCCTGGATCACGTCGAGGTCGTGATCCCGCGGCAGCGGCACCACAAACGAACCCATGATCCCGGACGTGTAGAAGACATCCGTTTCGCGCGACTCGATCACGACGACGTCGCCTTCGTGCAGGATCACGTCTTCCGCCCGGATGGTGAGCGGCTGATCGGGGTACACGCGGAGCGGGATGCGGATCGACTGGGCCGCGGGGTCGGCCCCGGCCCCGGCGCAGAAGTCGCGCCCGCCGCGGATGATGACGATCTCGTTCTTCGCGTCCGAGCCGGGGAGACCGCCGGTCGCGTTCAGTGCCCGGAGGACGTCGTTTTCGCCCGCCGGTAGGTTCACCGTGAACCCCAGCCCGCGCTTCCCCTCGCCGCCGAGCGCGCCGACGTTGGAGAACGGGTTCGCCAACCCCGGGCCGCCGAGCGGCCGGCCGGACGTGCCGCTGGCCGAGTCCTGCCGGACCACGAGCACCTGGTACTGCCGGCGCTGGTACATCTGCACCGACACCCGCGCCGCCCCCGGCTTGACGATTTCCGGGCCGCCGTTCTTGCCGGTCATCGCGTCGAGCAGCATGCGCTCCACGTCCCGGATCGTCTTCCCGCGAACGTTGAGCGGCTTGAGCAAGGGGAGGGGCAGGGTCCCGTCGTCGCGAACGGTCACCGGGTAGCCCACGACCGGGGGCCGGCCGCTGGCGTCGGCGGGCCGGACCGGGGGCAGTTGGTCGCCCGGGGCGAAGATCTCGTTCGCGGTGACCGCCAGCACGTCGCCGGCGTCGAGCGTGTATTCGGCCGGGGCGGCCTGGCGGAGCAGTGTGAGCGGCACCGGGCGCAGTTCCGACTTCGGCCGCCCGAGCACCTCGGCGGGAAGGCGGTTGACCGGGACACCGTCCGCGACAGGGTTCGTGAGCGAAGCGCAGCCGCCCGACGCGCCGACCATAAGGAGGAAAAGGAGTGCGCGGGTCGTGGTCATGGTCGTTGATCCGGTCACGGAAAATGGGCCGTTAATTGCGCGCCACCAAAAACCGCCGCCGGGCGGCGGCGCGCCCAATGGTCCGCCGCCGCCGCCGCCCGGTGCCCTTATCAAAACAGTGCCGGCATTCGCCCATCGTATGGCCCCCACCCGTTTCCTCCCGCCGGAACCACGGGCCCATACAGAGGCATACCCATGGCAGGAAGCGGCCACGGCGAGAACGTCCCCCTGACAGGAGGTAGTGCCGGCGAGGCGGGTGGCCGTTGTGGCGCGCTTGGCACCGGGGGCGCGGACATCGGGTCGGACCGCGGAACCACCTCTAGATCCGGGGCCGGTTCTCGAACCGGCCCCGGCTGGTCACGCCAGCGAACGGGCCGCATCCGGCGGCTGAGGGGCGACGAGGCCGGGCCGGGGGCTGGCGGTTCCGCGGCCGGTGGGTGCCCCGCCGGTGCGGGCGGTTTCGGCATCGGGGGCGGGGGCGCGGGTGCCGGCACGCAGATGATGTTCAGGGGCTGCTCCGGTTTCGGAGCCGGTAGCACCACCGGCACGACGAAGTTCTGTCGGCACCCGGTTGCGGCCGCGGCTTCGGCCCCGTGTTGGAACCCGGCCAGGTAATCCCTTTGCACCGCCTGTCCCGCAGGCGTGAAGTCGTTCGCGTGGCGCCTGTAGCTCGGCGGCGGCGTGCCGGGCGGTGCCGGCGTCCCGCCGTTATCGAGGTGATCGGCGTACCCGTCGATGAAGCCGTCCGCGTAGGCCCCGGAGTAGGTGCCCGGCGGGTGCCGCGCGCACTCTTCTTGCCACGCGGCACTCGCCGCGGCGTTCATGCGCTGGCGCAACTTGAGTTTGGTCAGCGTCTGCGACTGTTCGTTCACGAGGTTGTGGGTGGCGTAGGCTGCGATGTTGCACCCCGACGTGAGAGCCGGGGTGCCGGCACACAGGGCCACGACAACTCTCCAACCCATGACGGTCTCCGCAACGAACACCACCACGTTCAGGACGGAATACTAAGGGTGATATCGGATCGTGAGAGTTCCGAGTTGACCGGTTCTGGCGACTCTACCGAAATTGCCAGGTGTGCGGATTGGTGCCGGTGTGCTGATTGGGCGAGATTCATCAGCTTTGTCCCGCGAACGGCCCATTTTCGGAGGCTCTTCCCGTGCTACCTTTTATCGGGTTCGTGCTGATGGTCGCGTTCGACCCGGTCGCCGCCGCGGCCCCGACAGCCGTTGACGCGCAGTGGGCGGCGCTCGCGGCGTGTCCGCGGGTCGGCGGCGGGCCGGTCGGCGGGACTCGCGCAACCGCCGTTTGCATCGGGTGCAAGGACTGCTTCGCGTACCTGCTCACGGCGGCGCACGCGGTGCCGAAGGGCGAACCCCGCGCATACGAGTTCTTCACACGCGAATCGTATCCGAAGGTCGCGCGCACGCTGACGCACGGCGAAGTCGTCGTGAGGCTCGCAGACCCCGACCTCGCGCTGGTGAAACTGCCAGTCGGCACGACCCCGGTTCCGGTGGCGCGGCTGGCCGGGCCGGGCGCGCGGCCGAAACGGTTCCCCGCGGCGGCGGCGGCGGTCGGGTGCCCGCGCGGTGACCCGCCCGCGTGGCGCGCGGAAAAGCTGATCGAGAAGGCGTTCGTCCGGCGCCCGGGCGGCGGGGCCGCGTTTTTCTGGCGGTCGGAAGGCGTCCCGGTCGGCGGGATGTCGGGCGGTCCGCTACTCGACGCCGAGGGCCGGGTGATCGGCATCTGCGCCGCGGCCCAAGGCGGTCGGGGCTACTTTGCGCACCTTGATGAGATCCACTACGCACTGAAACAGAACGGCTACGACTGGCTGTTCGCACCCTGATGGCTCCGTTGAACGCCCCCAACCGCGAGGGACACATGACCCGGCCATTTTCGTCCGGTGCTTCTTGGGCACGTGTGGCCCAAGCCTGTTCGCTCCTCCTGCCGGTCGCGCTCGTGCCGGTAGCCGTTGTCCTGATGGGCGCGGCGCTCATGGGAAGCGACGACCTCCCGGCGGAAGCGCGAACGCTGGTCGGGCAACCGTCGCCCGCGGACCGCGTCGCGCCGGCCCCGGAGGAGCTGTCGTCCGCGGCCGTTCTGCGGGACTGGGAGGAAGTTTCAACCAGCCCCTCAACTCAGGCGCGGGCGCCCGCCCGGACCGCAAAGGGCACCGGGCTCACCACTCGCGCTCCGTTGGGGGCGTTGCTGAAATCGCGAAAGTTGCCGAAGTAGCGGCCCGCCCGTGCTGCCCGAAAGGGGTCCGCTATGCCCACACCTTCGCCGCGTTCGTCGTCGGCCTCGGAGCACCGAGCGCCCGCCGCCTCGCCGGTTCCGCGGTCACTGCGCGGCGCCGGCGAGGCGGTTCTGTTCGTGCTCGTGGTGCTGGCCCCGTGGCCGTTCGCGTCCAACGACCCGCCGTTCGAGTCGGCCCTTGCCGCAGGGGCGCTGCTCCTCGTGGCGCTCTGGTCGACACACGCAGTCGCGGCCGGACGGCTCGCGATCCGTCCTGATATCGTGACTGTGAGCCTCAGCGGGATCGCACTTTGGTCGGCGGTTCAACTGGTCCCGCTACCCGAATCCGTCGTGGGCGTGCTATCGCCGACGCGGCTCGAGTGGCACCGAACGTTCGTCCCTGACACATCGGAATTGCTTTCGGGTGAAGCTGGCGTGACGCGGCCGACGGCGCTCGCGCTGAGCGTCGACCCGGCGGCGACGCGCACCTTCTTGGCCCGCGTACTGGCGATTCTGTTGGTCTACGCGGCGGCCCGGAACTGGCTCGCGACGCCCGCCGGCTTCCGCCGGTTGGCCTGGGCGCTAACCGCGAACGGGGTTGCGCTCGCGGTGCTCGCACTCGGGCAGTTCTTCTCCTCCGCACCGAACGTGCTGTTTTGGTCGGTGCGGTGCGAAGGAGCCGTGTTCGGCCCGTTCGTCTGCCGGAACCATTACCCGGATTACGCGGCGGTGTGTCTGGGTTTGGCGGTGGGCTTGATGTTGCACCGCGAGCGAGGTCGAACGCGTGGGGAGGCGCCGGCCGGGCTGTTGACGCCGCGCAACGTGGGGCTGGCGGCGGCCGTCGGGCTGATGGCCGCGAGCATCGCGTTCAGCCTCTCACGGGGCGGGATCCTTGCGGTGGTCGCGGCGGGAGCCGGTGCGTTACTGTTGAGCCGACCGTGGCGCGGGTGGCCCGGGCGCTGGAGCAACCCGGCGGCGCTCGCGGGTGCGGTTCTCGTCGCGGGCGGTGTCTTCGCGTGGTTCGGGACGGTGAGCATCGAGCGGCGCCTGGCCACCTTCGGGTCCGTGGAAACGGCGGACAGTCGGACCGATCTGTGGCGCGACACGGTTGATCTGGTTCCGCGGTTTTGGACGAGCGGAACGGGCGGCGGTACGTTCCTGTGGGCCGAACCGCTCGTGCGAACCGGTCGGCCGACGGCGGTCGTCGAAAGCGCCCACAACGAGTACCTGGAAGCGGCCGTCGAGGGGGGCGTGGTCCGCTTCGGGTTGACACTCCTCCTCGCGGCTGGCGTCGCGGTGGCGGTGGCGCGCGGGTTCGCCCGGAAGCGCGAACGGTCGGCCGGTCCGTTGATCCTCGGAGCCTGGTTCGGGCTGGCCGCGGTCGCACTTCACGCCGTCGCGGAGTTCGCGGTTCACATGCCCGCGGTGGCGCTTCTCGCGGCCACCGTTGCGGGGTTCGCGATGGCGGCCGCCGACCCCGATTTCGAGCGGCCGCCTCACGTCGCTCGCGAGCGCGGGTGGTGGACCGTCGGTGCCGGTTTGGCCGTCGCGGGGTTGGCCCTCTTTGTCGCGCTCGACGCGCGCGCCCGCGAGCGGGTTCACCGGCTGAAGCGCGCGGCCGACGTGACCTACCGCGACACCGATTCGCCCGACCGGCTCGCGCGCCGGGCGCGGCATCTGGACGCGCGCGTGGCCCTTCGCCCCGACGACCCGGCCGTGCTGTTCGACGCCGCACAGGGGCAAATTGACGCGGCCGTTGAAGCCACACTCGCGGGCGCGCCGCCCGGAACCGAACCACCCGACCGATTCCCTGCGGAGGTCGTCTCGCGTCACATCGTTCCGGCCCTCCGCTTCCTTCGAGCCGCCCGCGCGGTCAACCCGATTGCCCCGAAGCCGCACACGCGATTGGCGCTCCTGGCGGAACACTTCGAGCGGTCCGAACCCGCTTCCGTTCACTTCGACCGGGCGAAGCGACTGCTCCCGAATGACGCGGATTTGTGGTTCACGAGCGGGAGGGCCGCGCTGCGGCGGGGCGATCGGACTTCGGCCTGGGTAGATTGGCAGAAGTCGCTCGCCCTGTCGCCGCGGCACCTCGGTACGATCCTCCTGGCGGCCCAAGAGGTGCTCTCGGTCGGCGAGCTGCGCGAACACGTGCTCCCGGACGAGCCCGTGATTCTGTTGGCCGCGGCCGACCTGTTATTCCCGGACTACACGGCCCGCGCCGAGCGCCAGCCGTTCCTCGAAGCGGTCGCGGCTTGTGGTGATCGGTCCGGCGCGACCGGCGCTCAGTTCGGTGCGGTCGCGCGGGCTCACGAAGAACTCGACCACGCCGAGGACGCGCTTCGGGCGTGGCAACGGGCGGTCGCCGCCGCGCCCGATGAGTTCGGCATTCGGGACGGGTACAGCCGCTGGCTCGAACAACAGGAGCGATACGAGGACGCCGTCCCACAGCTCGAATGGCTTCTGAACCGGACGCAAAGCGGGGCAATTCAGGACCGACTGGATGCGGCGCGGCACGGGCTGGAATTGAAGCGCGTGATCGAAGCGAACTGACACCCGAGGTGCTCGCGCCAGCTTCGATCGCAGGTACTTCCGGCCAGCAGCCACGATGTCGAGAATTGGTTGCGCAGAATCGCGGATCAATCGCTTTCAGTCTGTCGTCACCTGGGGTACGATCGTGCGCTAAGCTGACCGCCCGGAACCCGCCATGCGAACGTCTCTCGCGCTCGTGCTTTTCGCACTCGGTACTTCGCCCGCGGCCGCCGACGACGCCTTCGAGAAGGAGGTGCGCCCGCTGCTCGTGAAGCACTGCGTCGGGTGCCACGGCCCCGAGAAGCAGAAGGGCGGGCTGCGCCTCGACACCCGCACCGGGTGGGAAACCGGCGGGGACAGCGGGCCGGCGATCCGCCCCAAGAAGCCGGACGAGAGCCTGTTCATCAAGGCGCTCCACGGCAAGGACGGGCTGTCCCAGATGCCGCCCGCCGGGAAGCTCCCGGACCGCGACATCGCCGCGCTCACAAAGTGGGTCCGCGACGGCGCCGCCGACCCGCGCACCGGCGGGCCGGTGAAGCTCGGCGGGGTGACGCTCGAAGAAGCCCGGAAGTGGTGGGCGTTCCAGCCCGTGCGCCGGCCCGCCGTACCGGACATTGAAGGCCAGAAGCCCGAGACCCGAAACGAGATCGATCGCTTCGTGCTCGCGAAGCTCGCAGCGAAAGGGCTGAAGCTCGCTCCGGCCGCGGACAAGCGGACGCTCCTCCGCCGCGCGACCTACGACCTCACCGGGCTGCCGCCGGCGCCCGAAGAGGTCGAAGCGTTCCTGAAAGACGGCGCCCCCGACGCGTTCGCGAAGGTGGTGGACCGGCTCCTCGCGTCGCCGCACTACGGCGAGCGGTGGGGCCGCCACTGGCTCGACCTCGTGCGGTACGCGGACACCGCCGGCGAGAACAGCGATCACCCGCTCCCGCACGCCTGGAGGTACCGCAACTGGGTGATCGACGCGTTCAACCGCGACGTGCCCTACGACGAGTTCCTGCGCGAGCAACTCGCCGGCGACCTCCTCGCCGCGAAGGGGCCGCCCGAGAAGTACGCCGCGCGGGTGGTCGCCACCGGCTACCTGGCGCTCGCGCGCCGGTTCGATCACGACAGCGACAAGTTCATGCACCTCACCCACGAGGACGGCATCGATACCCTCGGGAAAGCGTTCCTCGGCCTCACGCTCGGGTGCGCCCGGTGTCACGACCACAAGTACGACGCCGTCACCGCCCGCGACTACTACGCCCTGTACGGCATCTTCGAGAGCACCAAGTTCGCGTTCCCCGGGTGCGAGGCCAAACAGCAGCCCCGCGACCTCGTGCCCCTGCTCCCGCCGGCCGAGTGGGACCGCGTTGTGAAGCCGTACCGGGAGCGACTCGCGAAGCTCGACGCCGCGATTCGAGCCGCATCCGGCGAAGGCCGCAAGCACGCCCAGGCCGCGCAAGCGGCGTTCGTAAAGAGCCGCCGGGTGCTGTCGCAGGGCGAAATCTCCGAGGGCGGGGACAAAACGTTCGACGCCGGCGAGATCGAGGTCGGCGCCGGCGAGATGCTCCTGCTCTCGATCACGCCCCTCAAAAACCACGGGGCCGACACCACCCTGATCGAGTTCGACCTCACCGAAGTCGGCGGCCAGAAGCGGCGCTGGCGCGCGCGGGACGATCTCCTGCGTGACGCGCTCGCCAACAACCCGCACGCCGACGGGTACGGCGCCAACGGCGTGTGGTGGCTGCTCGACGCCCGGAACCAACCGACGCTGCTCCCGGAGTCCGTGCGCGACCTCAACGGCAAGCCCGGACTGCACGCGTGGCGCAACGGCGACACGCCCTCCGTACTCGTGAACGGCGCAAAGAACGAAGCCGCCGTGTGGACGAAGCTCCCGCCGCAATCGCTGTTCGTTCACCCCGCGCCGGACGGGAACGTGGCAATCGGGTGGCTCAGCCCCATTTCCGGGAAGGTCACGGTCCGGGGCCGCGTCAAGGACGCCCACCCCGGCGGACCGGACGGCGTCGGCTGGGTGCTGGAGCGGTTCGCGGCGGACGTGCGGCCCTTCTTCTCGGCCCAAGCCGAAGCGGCGGTCAAGCTCGCGGCGCTGACGCGCGAACGCGCCGAACTGTTGAAGGCCGCGCCGACCCAGGAAGTCGCGTTCGCAGTAACCGAGGGTCAAGCGGCCGACGCACGGTTGCACCTCCGCGGCGATCCCGAAAAGCTCGGCGACGCGGTCCCGCGGCGCTGGCTCGAAGCGCTCGGCGGCACCCCGATCACCGACGCGACCGCGAGCGGGCGGCTCGACCTGGCGAACTGGGTCGCGTCGAAGGACAACCCGCTCACGGCCCGGGTGATGGCGAACCGCATCTGGCTGCACCACTTCGGCAAAGGGCTGGTGGCGACGCCCAACGACTTCGGCACCCGCGGCGCGGCCCCGACGCACCCCGAACTGCTCGACTGGCTCGCGTCGGAGTTCGTGCGCGGCGGCTGGAAAGCGAAAGCGCTGCACCGCGCCATCATGCTCTCGCAAACTTACCAACAAGACGCCACGCACCGCGACGCAGCGGCGAAAGTCGATCCCACGAACGAACTCCACTGGCGATTCGAGCGCCGGCGCTTGAGCGCCGAAGAGATGCGCGACACCCTGCTGGCGGTCAGCGGCCAACTCGACCGTAAACCGGGAGCGGCGCACCCGTTCCCGCCGGAGTCGGCGTGGAGCTACACGCAGCACGTTCCGTTCGGCACGTTCTTCGAGACCGACAAGCGGAGCGTGTACCTCGTCCAGGTGCGGAACCGGCGGCACCCGTTCCTCGGGCTGTTCGACGGCGCGGACCCGAACGCCACCACCCCGCAGCGCCAGACCACCACGGTGCCGACGCAGGCGCTGTACTTCCTCAACGACCCGTTCTTCCACGCGCAAGCCGAAAAGCTCTCCGACCGCGTCCTCGCAAAACCCGAAGCCGACCGCGCGAGCGAGCTGTTCCGGCTCACCCTCCAGCGCCCGCCGACCGAGCGCGATCGGGCGTTCGCGGCCACGTTCCTCAAGCGCTATCAGGCCGCGCTCGGGAACCGCCCCGACGCCGACCGCGCCGCGTGGGCCGCCCTGTCGCGTGTCGTACTCGCCAGCAACGAATTCCTTTTCGTGGAGTGACCGCACATGCACCCGTCGCGCAGAGGGTTCGTTCGCTCCGCGGTGGCCGGATCGCTCATCATGCCCGGCCTCCTCGCGGAGCTGTTGGCGGCGGACTCGGCCGACCCGCTGGCCCCCAAGAAGCCGCACTTCGCGCCGAAGGCGAAGAGCGTGATCTTCCTGTTCATGAGCGGCGGGGTGTCGCACGTCGATTCGTTCGACCCGAAGCCCAAGCTGGTCGCGGACCACGGCAAACAGGTCACGTTCGACCACCCCGAGACGCGGAACCGGCCCGGGTACGAGAAGCTGTTCCTCAAGAAGCCGAACTGGAAGTTCGCCCCGCGCGGCAAAAGCGGCACCGAAGTGAGCGACCTGTTCCCGCACCTCGGCCAGCAGATCGACGACGTGGCGCTCGTGCGCTCGATGCACACGAGCCACTCGAACCACTACAACGCGACGCTCGGGATGCACACCGGGTCGTTCGCGTTCGCCCGGCCGAGCATCGGGGCGTGGACCAGCTACGGCCTCGGCACCCCGAACAAGAACCTGCCGTCGTTCCTGGTGCTGGCCCCGCAGATGCCCTACGCGGGCACACAGGTGTGGGCCGCCGACTTCCTCCCCGGGGCGCACCAGGGGACGCGCGTGGTGCCCGGCACCGAGCCCATCGCGAACCTGAAGCCGCGCGTGCCCGACGCGCCGCGGCAGCAGCTCGAACTGGACGCGCTGAAAGCGTTCAACGAAGCGCACCGGACGACACGCGCGGACGACCCGGCCCTGGCGGCCCGGATCCGGTCGTTCGAGACGGCGTTCGGGATGCAGTCCGAGATGCCCGACGCGCTCGACCTCTCGAAGGAAGACGATAAGACCCTCGCCCTGTACGGCCTGAGCCGGGGGCAGACGAGCGGGTTCGGGTGGCAGTGCCTGGTCGCCCGCCGGCTGGTGGAGCGCGGCGTGCGGTTCGTGGAACTGATCCACACCGGCTCGTCGGGCAACTGGGACTCGCACGGCGACATGGCCGACCACGGGCGGCTCGCGCAGCAGGTGGACCGGCCGATCGCCGGGCTGCTCCAGGACCTGAAACGTACCGGCCTGTTGGACGACGTGCTCGTGGTGTGGACGACGGAGTTCGGGCGCACACCGTTCAACAACACCGCGGACAACCCGGGCCGCGAGCACCACAACTGGGCGTTCAGCTCGTGGCTCGCCGGCGCGGGTGTGAAGCGCGGGTACGCCCACGGCGCGACCGACGAGTACGGCATGAAGCCCGTGGAGAAGCCGGTCCACGTCCACGACTTCCACGCGACCATCTTGCACCTGATGGGCCTCGACCACACGAAGCTGACGTACCGGCACGCCGGACGCGACTACCGCCTGACCGACGTCCATGGCGAGGTCGTGCGCGACCTCCTGACCTGACGCCGGGGGCGGCGAATACCCATTCCGCTCGCGGTGCCGCAGCCGATCGGCGAATCGGTACATCGGTTCTTTCCCCACCCTCAACACGTCGTTTTGCACTTCCAGAAGTTTCCACCGCGCCGCAACCGCATCCGACGGGGTCTGGCACCCCGTTTCTTCTCGATGGGCCAAGCGATGCGGCTCGACTGAAACGCACACAAACAATACCTCTGCAACAGTTTGCAACTTAAGCACCCGCCACCGCCGCGGTCAGGAGCCGTTGGCACTGCGGCGTCCGGACCTGTGATTCGGTGGTAGCAACGACCCAGCGAACTACCAGCGAATTGCCAGTCCCTGGCCAGCAGATGTCCAGTCGGTGCCCCATCGGCTATTTTTCGCGCTCGCGCGGTTCCGACTCCGGCACCGCGCGAGCGCGAAACGGCTGCCCCCTAATAGCCAGATGGCACCGCCTCCCATTGATTGGTTGTCTGTACGTGACCTGGTTTTGAAGTGGCTCGCTTGCGCGAGCGAGATAGCGATTTTGAGTGATACCCGTCGTCGGTCGAAAATGCCGTTTTCACAAGCCGTCACGTGCGAAAGGGCGGCGTGCCCGGTCCGCGTTGCGTGAACTCCGTGAACGGGCACGTCAATGCCGCGACCGGTTTCGAGAATCGTCGCAGGTCACGACACCAAGTCACGCGCCAATAGAAGCGGCATCACCTTGCGACACAATGTGTCGAAAATATCGCTGACCAACGCCATTTGAATCCTATAAGTTGACACCGAGGACGCGCTAGCCGTCGATATATCAACGATGCAAATCGAATAGAAATCGTAATGAAACAGCCGTACGTCGCTATTGCCGCCGGAACGGCCGTGGCGGTGGGAGCCGTTCTGCTCGTGGCTTCCGTTCGGCCGGAGGCGCTCTCCGTCGGTCGCATCGCTCGGGTCGAAGATTTCGGGGCGTATTGGGCCGGAACGGTCGTAAACCTTAGCGGCGAAAACGCTTACGACCCTAACAACCTGGCCCCGCTTCAACGCGCGATCGAACCGGACCGGCCCGCGCCCTTGCCCGCCTGGAGCCCGCCCTGGACGCTCGCGGTCTTCACCCCGCTGGCCGGTCTGCCGTTCCCCGCCGCCCGGTGGGTTTGGCTCATCATCCAACTCGGCACCATTTTCGGGACGCTCACGGCCCTTTGGCGCATATACAACGGCTCAAGTGAGCACCTGTCGATCGCCTGGACGATCGGGCTCCTTTGGTACCCGACGCTCCAAACGCTCGGTCTCGGTCAACACAGCTCGTTAGTTCTGCTGGGCGTCGTCGGCTGGCTCGCCGGGCTGTCCGCCGGGCGCCCGGTGCTTGCGGGGGCGCTGCTCGCCGTGGTCCTGGTTAAGCCGCAGAATTGGCACTTGGTCGGGAGCCTCGTCGCGATTTGGGCCATCCGCACCCGCGCGTGGCCAATGATCGCGGGGGTAATCGGCGGATCGCTCGTGCTTACGGCGGTGGCGGCGGTGCCGAACCCGTTCGTGTTCGAGCAGTACCGCGAAGCGCTCACGGCCCGCCCGCCGTCCGAAATGATCCCCCCGACGCTCGGCACCCTCTTACGACTCGCGTTCGGGCCGGAGCGTTTTTGGTTGGCCTTTGTCCCGGCCGTCGGGGCGCAAGTCTGGGGCGTCTGGTACTATTTCGTGAACCGGCATCATTGGATCTGGGCCGATCGCCTTCCGATTTTGCTCCTCGTATCGTTCATGACCAGCCCCTACGGTTGGGTCTACGACCAAATCTTGTTCCTGGTGCCGCTCGCGCACGTGTTCGCGACGGCGACCGCGCGCCGCCCGAAAACGGTCGCTCCGATGCTCTTGGGGGCCACCGGGATTACGACGGTGTGTTTGGTGATGAACGCCGCCAAGTACCAGGAGTTCACCTTCGTTTGGCTCGCCCCTTTGACACTCGTTCTCTATTTCTGGGGAACTCGGCTCGCCAAAAGAACAGTACTCACACACGTGTGAACACAAGACACATAGTTCGGGAACGGCACGAGCAGCCGGCCGTTCCGCGGAAGGAGCTTCCAGTCGTTTCAAGTTCGTTGGTTGTGCGCCACCCACCTGCTGACGCAGGCGGTTCGTCCGTGGCTTGTCGAACTGCCTGCGTCAGCGGGCGGGTGTAACCTGGGCGTGTTCCGATCCGGCGATTGATCTCGTCACGGCTGTCGCAACCGGAAACTACTGGATTCCGGGTACCATCAGCCCGCCAGAACACGGGCCGAGTGCCGGAAGTTCACGGTTTCACCGCCCCGAACGCGGCGAAGCACAGGTGCTTGTGGAGCACCTCTGGGGTGCGGAACCCGGTCCGCGTCAGCAGGTCCAGTTGGTAGCCGAGTGGCGCCGGCGTGTCTTCCTGCTCGATGTACGCGAACACGGCGTCGCGATAGGCGTCTCCCTTGAAGCCGGCCAAATACTCGCCGTAGTGCCGCCACATCACGGATTGCACGGCCGGCAGCGGGCTCGAGACCAGGTCGAAGACCCACACCGAGCCGCCCGGCCGCAGCCACCGGAAAATCGATGCGAAAACACGCTCCCACTCGGCGTCGGTGCGGAGGTGGTGCAGCACCGCGGCGGCCAGCACGACATCGAACGTGCCGTCCGGGAAGTCGGTCTCCCGCACGTCCGTCTGGAGTGTGGTCACGCGCCCCGTGGTGGCGGCCCCGACCCGCTCGGCGGCCCGGTCCAGCATCGGCCGGCTCAGGTCAAGAAGTGTCGCGTCGAGACCGGGGAGCCGTTCGAGCAGCTTGAGCGTGTAGTTCCCGGCCCCGCAACCGATATCGAGGACGTGCCGGGCGTGCGGGGTGACGGCCGCTGCCGTCTCCGCGACCAGCGCCATCGCGAGCGGCGCGTCGACCGTGGCCGACTGCCCGGTTTCGAGGTTGCTGAACCGCTCCACGTCGGCGTCGAACCGCCGCCGGATCTCATCGACCGAGGACTTCATTCCCGCTCCACAGTACAAAAACAATCCAAAAATCGCCCGCTCATCCTGCGATCGAACAGCTCGGGGCGTGACGGCGGGTTGTTCCCTGGGACCGCGGACGTCCCGTCCGCTGCTTGGAAGCTCGGGTCGCGTGGCGGAACATCCGCACCACGAAACGTCGTGCCGACCAGCGGACGGGACGTCCGCGGTCCCAGGGAACAACCCGCCCGCGGCCCAGGGCACAATCACAAGTAGCGGACCAACTTGAGACGGCCGAAATCCGGTTAGAGCATCACCCATTCGCAATTACAGCACTTCGAGCAGCGCGCGCCAGCCGACGGCTTGCCCCAGCACCACCAGCGCCGCCAGCAGCGACAGCATCAGCACCCACTTGAGCGCGAACAGCCGCCGCTGGAACCGCCGCTCGTCGTGCGGGCGCGTGGCCAGGTCGCTCAGGTACGCGATCCGGCGCGACATCGGGCCGTGCTGCCACGCCCGCAGCCACCCCCACACCGCCCGCGCCGCCCGCCCCAACCGGTGCCGGCCGCCCTCGTCGGCGTCGAGCCCGTTCAGGTCGCGCACGCGGTCGAGCGCGCGGGCGAAGGTCCGGATGCCGGTCGGGCACAGGCACCGCCCGCCGGTCGCGTAAACGGTCTTCTCGTCGTGCCCCGTGCAGGTCGGGTCCGCGCACGACATCGCCCGGCACCCGAACAGGTCCGCCTGCCGCTCGCACCACCGCGACAGCGCCCCGAACACCACGAACAGGTACGCCGTCACCAGCACGACCGGGGGCAGCGCCGCCCAGGTCTTGAAGCCCTTGAGTGCCTCCCGCAACCGCCCCACCTCTTCCGAGGTGCCGGTCTCGATGACCTGCTCCACGAAGAGCACGAGGGCCGCCAGGACCGACAGGCTCAGCGCCAGGAATCCGGCGTACAGCCAGATGTGCCCGTGCCGCGCGTGCCCCACCTCGTGCCCGAACACCGCGTCCAGTTCGTCCGGCGGGAGGTCGTCCAGAATGCGGTCGGTGAACACGACGTACCGCACCCGGGGGAGCAACCCGGTGATGAAGGCGTTCGCGATCGCCCCGTGCGTGGGCCACAGCAGGAAGTCGGCGCACCGGAACTCCAGCCGGCGCGCGAGCGCGACGAACCGGTCGCGCACCGGCCCCGGCGGCATCGGGCGCAGCCCCAGGAGCGGCTTCATCAGCAGCGGCATCAGCAGGATGAGCCCCGGCACCACGGCCAGCGACCCGAGCTTGTACACGAGCGTGCGCGTGATGTCGGGGAGGTAGCGGCCGAGCGCCTGCTGCGCCACCCACAGCAGCACCGGCAGCATCACCATCAGGGCGAACTGGCGCAGGTTGTACAGCAGGTAGGCGGAGCGCGACCAGAACGGCCGCTCGCCGAGGTGCAGCACGCGGTGGAGCGCGCGCTCGGCGTCGTAGTAGACCAGCCAGCCGCCGACCAGGAGAACGAAGTACGGGAGCGGGACCGCCAGTTCCGCGAACGGCAGGAGGCGCGCTTCGCCGTCCCAGAAGATCAGCAGTTCGGACTGGACCCGCCAACCCCAACCGAAGGCGAGCACGCACGCCGCGGCCACGGCGAGGTTGACGAAAAACAGCACCCGGCGCCACCGGTTGTACGCGCGGGCTGCCTCGTACCGTCGGAGCGGGTCGCGCCGCACGGTCCGGATCACCCACCCCCGCAGCGCGAGGGCCAGGCCGAAGGCCGCCGCGACGGCCCCGCCGGACAGCACGAGCGCCGCCTCGCGCTCCGGCCCGATCAGCGGGTGCGGCCACTCGATGGGCAGGCACGCGGCAATGAGAGCGAACACCAAGAGTATTGGCATACCCCCAGTGTACGCGCAACGAAGCGCGAAAGAACCTACTTCACCTCGGTCCCCGATACGACGATCAGCCGGCTCCGGTCGCCGCTCCCGAGCGTCACGGTGCGGTTCGCCTCGTAGGTCTTGCCGCCGGCCGCCCAGCGCGCTTTGACCGCGAAGGCGTAGGACTCGCCCGGCTTCAGCACCGGGGAGGTCAGGACGCGCTCGTCCGCGGCGGCGCCGCTCACCTCACGCCCGTTGAGCCACACGTCGGCCGCGGCCGGGAACTGCACGACAAGAGTGGCCGGGAACTCGTTCGCCAGTACCACCGTCGGCTCCGGCCGCGGCACCCGCACGACCGGCCCGACGACCGGGTAGACCGGTTCATCGTAACCCGGCTGTTCGATGTACTCGTAGTCGAGCCCGTAGCTGTACCCGAAGTAGTACGGCCTGGGGAAAAACTGGTACCCACTCGTCGGGCGCCCGGCGTACGGGTTGATCCACGACGCACCGGAGTTGAAGCGCGAGGTCGGCTGTGGCAGGAATTGGGTCCCGGGACCGATCGAACTCCCCTGATACACGCCCGGCGAGAGCGGCAGGTGCGAGTGAGACTGCCGCAGGAACTGGGTCCCGGGGCCGATCGAGCTGCCCTGATGCACACCCGGTGCGAGCGGCAAACGCCCGGGCTGTGCGTCGGCGGTCAAGGTGATACCGGTGAGCGCCAACAACGCGAGGGTGAAGCGAACCATGATGCGGCTCCGCGGGGGGCAGGCGGTAGGATTATACCGCCGCGCGCGGGCCGATCTCACAACGGTACGAGGGCGTGCGGACCGTCAAACCCGCAAGTCGATGCCTGAAAAGCGGTTGCGATAGCCAAGTCTCTGACAGCTATCGTGGCGCTACACCAAGCTGATTCAGGACTTATGTCGAAAGTCAATTGTGACTGCCCGCACGACCGAGCACACGTGACCGGTGGTCGTGTGGCATTTCTTGACGCGCTACCGCGCCCGTGAGCGGGGCACGAACGCGATGGGGATGCGAAGGCCGTTTTTGACAGGATGCACAGGATTTAAATCGATCAGTCTTCATCCTGTTTATCCTGTCGATCCTGTCAAAAACGGCATTCCGAAGCGTGCGCCCTGCGCGGGCCGCAAAACGCCTCCCGCTCTCGTACACGTGACCGGTGGTCGTGTCGCTGTTCTTGAAGCGCCGCGACCGCCCGGGGCGGGCTCATTTATAAGGATGCGACGTTATTCGTCCGCGTTCACCGGGACGCCGTCGCCCCGCGCGGCCAGTTTGAGAAGGGTGGTCAGGGTGATACTGCTGCGCAGGGATCGGACCGAGCCGTCACCGAAGACGACGTTGCACACCCCGGAGTGGAAGCCGTACAACTCGCCCTGGTTCCAGGCGTTGATCGCGACCGTTCCGGCTTGAACGTGCGCGGCCGTGGACACCTTGGCCGGTTTAACACCGGGTGTGACCGGAGCTTGCGTACCCGCACACACGATGTTGTTGCTCTCTTGCCCCCAGCCCCCGGCCAAAAAGCCGAGCGTGGATGCGTCTGCGTACCGTTTTCCGCCCGCCCAGCCCTCGTGCCGAGCACCCGACTCGCCAAGCATCAGGGTGTTACTCAGCCCGTCCGTAATCGCCAGGATGTTGGTCCGGCGGTTGTGGGTGAGCACACCCCGAACCCCGTCGTCGCTGGGGGGCGTCATGTTGAGTTGCGTCCAGACGGCGTTGTTGTTGTTGGCGCGGGTGATGGGCCAGTAATCGCCCGTCGCCGGTCCTTTGGTCCACCCGCTCGGAACGGGACTCACGACGTGCTCGCTGGGCACTGACGGGCACTCGTAGGTCGGAATGCGGGTGCTCGTGGCCGGCTGGTTGACCGGATCGTTCCAGTCGAGCCGGAAGTTGTACCCGCCGGGAATCGAGTTCAGCACGTTGCCTTGTTCGATGTATGGCAACATGAGTGAGAGGAAGCCGTGCTTTGCGAAGTCGGTCCCCGCGGTCGGCGTGACGGCGGGGTTCTTTTGGAACTCTTTCAGCCCAGCCCAGTCGGCTGAGCCCGGACTGCTCACGATTGCGGGAGGGAGAGAGCCGTAAGTGCCTTCGTAGTTGTGGACGGCCAGGCCGAGTTGTTTCAGGTTGTTTTGGCACTTCATGCGTGCGGCGGCCTCGCGGACCTTTTGCACCGCGGGCAGCAAGAGCCCGATCAGGATCGCGATAATGGCGATGACAACGAGCAGCTCGATGAGCGTGAAGCCGGACGAACGATTCGGGCCAGAACGTGCGCGCATGTATAACCCTTCCGCGGGAAACGGTGATGAATCCAGGAGGCCGGAGCGCTCCGGGGCGAGAGGCACGGTGGACCGGGCAACTCGATCACGTTTCCCCGTCGGGGGCCGGGCGCCGCTGCGGGCGCCCGACGGCTGTGCGTAGGCGAACTGATAAACCTGCGAACTTGCGAGCCAACCGGTCGAAACGTCCGTTGCCGCGTGCGGGTTCCGCACGCGGGACCTCAATACTTCCGTCACGAACCTCGGGCGAACCGTGCGAGCCTACTGCTCGTCGAACAGGTGCGTGAGCTTCCGGTCCACTTCGCGGACCGGCGCCCATGCCGTTTTGTACGAGACCCGAATGAACTTCGTTCGCCCGCGGCCGACGGAAATCCCTTCGACCGACGTACCAGCGAACTTGAACGCCTCGAACGTCTGCTCGATCTGTTCCTGACGGTCTGCGGGCCGGTTGTGCGGCACGCCGAAACACAACTGCAGGAACGGAGTGGACGAATAAACCGACCGCAAAGCACGCCGCTGAGGACTACCGGACAGAACTCATTAGCTATTGCGAATTTTTTTGGGTCGTTGCGAGCCGGGCGACGCAGTCCTTCAGGGACTTGGTCTCGTCGACCGGTGGCGGGAGAGGATTGCGAGATTTCTCATAGAAATAGTACCCGTCCCCGCCGGCGACGGCCAGAGCACAAAATACGAGCGTGTACGCCCACGCACTCCTTCCGCGTGCGGTCGGCCCCGGATGCGGAGGGTGGTGGTGTGGATTCGCTCATAAGTTTCGCCGGGCGCAGATCGATGGCGATCGCCCCGAGAGATAGAAATCCTAAGAAACAAGGTGCGGCGGTCAAAAGAAGAAATGATGAAGACGGTCGGTAGCTTCGGAGCGGATGCCACTATTCCGGCGAGCCCTGAAACAATGGCGTTTTGTGGTACAGCCCACCGAATTCCAGAATGGAAGTCATGGCCGGATTTGCCGCCGGTGCAGTTGCGGGGGCGGCCGGGCGGTCTGCAGACGCAGAAGGAACTGGGCCGGACGACGTCGTGTTCGGGGAGGCGCTTGGGGGGGCCGTGCCGCAACGGTGAGTGCGTTGCGGGCATTGCACGTTAGTAACGGGAAATTCGGGACCGCGCCTGGAGGTCGAGCCCTTTTGCCACGACCTTCAAGGGCAGTGAAGGCCGGACGTGCCGACCTGTTGTGTGCCGCGGGTCACTTGGATTTTATCGCTTTTCCTAGCTCTTCGAGCACCGGCTTCACGTCGGTTTCGTTCACCGAGGTGAACGCGAACGACTTCGCCACCTTCCCCTTGGTCACGATCACCACCGTCAGGTGAACGTCGGGGTTCACGTTCCAGTTGTTGGGGCCGCTCTTCTCGCCGCCGAACGCCGCGAGCGAGGTCTTCGCGAACTTCAGCGACATGTTGATCCGCGGCAGGTACTCCTTGTGCTTGTCGAACGCCTTCTCGCCGAGCCACACGGCCACCACCTCGGCCTTGTCCGCGGTGTCGCCGATCTTGTTGTCCAGTTCCTTCATGAACCGCGCCGCCGGACGGCCGCCGACCGGGATGCCGCCCTCTTCCGCCTGCACGAACACGTAAATCGTCGGCTCGCCTTTGCGGTCCGCGACGAAGTCCGCCTCCTTACCTTCGACCTTGCCCACCACGCCGAACGCCTTCAGCGCGGGCGCCTTCTCGCCGGCCTTCGGCCCTGACTCCTCGGCCCGCGCAACAACCGCGAGCGCGAGCACCGCACCGGCCGCGAATAACGCTTTCATGGCTGCTCCCCCCGAGATCGCTAATCGGTTCCGCCGTCGGGCGTCACGCCCAGCGGGTACTCCGGCACCGCGAGACCGAGCGTCGGGATCGCGCGCAACCGGCGGTACCCGTGCGACACCCGGCGCTCTTCCGCGGCGACGAACTGGCCGTCCATTTCCGCCTTCGCGAACGGCCCCTCGCACCCCACCGGCGCGAACGCCGGGTCGATGATGTACTGGGCCAGCGCCGGGTTGCAACGCAAATGCCGTTCCGGCAGCAGGTGAAGGGTTTCGAGCGGCACCTCGCCCAGCACGAACCGCAGGTAAAGGTCCGAGTCGGTGACGGCCTCCACGTCGCGCCCGCACACCTCGCACCGGTAGCCCTCGTCGCACTTCGCCATCGATTGCCCGCCGCTTCTGGGTTGTTGTCCCTATATTAAGCTGATGGGCCACGCGGGGCGGCGCTGAAATCGGGAGCGTGATGGGCGTTTTGGACCGGTTCCGGCTCGACGGACGCACCGCGGTGGTCACCGGCGGCAGCCGGGGGTTGGGGCGCGCGATGGCCCAGGCGCTTGCGGAGGCCGGCGCCGACCTCGTGCTCGTCGGACGCGAGCCCGACGCGCTCGAAACCGCCCGCCGCGAGCTGACCGCACTCGGCCGGTTCGTCGCGGCCGTGCCCGGGGACGTGTCCACGCCCGCCGGGGCCGAGGCCGCGTGCCGCGACGTGCTGAGCCTGAACCGGCCGATCGACGTGCTGGTGAACAACGTCGGCGGGCGCCGGGTCGATGTGGCCACGGAAGACGTGCCGCTCGCGCAGTGGCGGGAGCTGATGGACCTGAACCTGACCAGCGCGCTGGTGTGCTGCCAGCAGTTGTGCCGCGGGATGCTCGAACGCGGCAAGGGCGCCGTGGTGAACGTGACCAGCATCGCGGGGCCGATCGCGATCAAGGGCATCCGGGGCCGGCACTACGAGACCGCGAAGGCGGCCCTCACGGCCCTCACGAAGTCGCTGGCGGCGGACTGGGCGCCCCGCGGGGTGCGGGTGAACGCGATCGCCCCCGGCGTGTTCCTCACCGCCCCGAACCGCAAGTGGTTCGGCGAGAAGCCGACCTTCCAGAACGAGTTCGTGTCGCACATCCCGATGGGCCGGATGGGCGAGCCGGAGGAGCTCGGGCCGGCGGCCGTGTTCCTCGCCGGCGACGCGAGCAGCTACGTCACCGGGGCCACGGTCGTCGTGGACGGCGGGTACACGCTGTGGTAAGGCGAACGGCGCAGGCAGTTTTTTGACGGGATTAACAGGATTCAACAGGATCGAGACCAATGTTCTTGTTCCTCTTGTGATCTCTTTAAATTTGCCTCGCTTCTGTCTTGTTTTGTGCGTTTTTGCGGCCATTCTGTCTTTTTTTGAGGTTACGTCGTGGCGCTGCCCCTCGTGGCGATTGTCGGACGGCCGAACGTCGGCAAGTCGTCGCTGTTCAACTGGCTCGCCGGGCGGCGGATCAGCATCGTCGACCCCACCGCGGGCGTCACCCGCGACCGCGTGTCCACCGTCGTCGAGCACGGCGGGCGGGTGTGGGACCTCATGGACACGGGCGGGATCGGCATCGTCGACGTGGACGACCTCACCGCCGACGTGGAGCGGCAGATCCAGTTCGCGATCGAGTCCGCGGCGGTGGTGGTGTTCATGGTGGACGTCCGCGAGGGCGTCGTGCCCCTCGACGAGGACGTGGCGGCGCGGCTGCGGGCCATCAACAAGCCCGTCGTCCTGGTCGCGAACAAGGCCGACACCGCGAAGCTGGGCGAGCAGGCCGGCGAGTTCAACCGGCTCGGCTACGGCGAGCCGCTGTGCGTGAGCGCCGACCAGAAGCTCGGCAAGGACGAGCTGTTCGAGGCGATCCTGGCGCAACTGCCGCCGGACACCGGCGAGGTCGCGCCCGAGGAGCCGGCGCTCATGCTCGCCATCGTCGGCCGGCGCAACGCCGGGAAGAGCACCTTCATCAACAGCCTCGCGGGCGGCGAGCGGGTGATCGTGTCCGAGATCCCCGGCACCACCCGCGACAGCGTGGACGTGCGCATCGAGCGGGACGGCAAGTCGTACGTGGCGATCGACACCGCCGGCGTGCGCAAGACCGCGAAGATGGGCACCAACATCGAGTTCTACAGCAACCACCGCGCGCAGCGGTCGGTGCGCCGGGCCGACGTGGTGATGCACTTCTTCGACGCCCGGCACCGCGTGAGCCGCGTGGACAAGCAGCTCGCCGAGTACGTCGTCGAGGAGAACAAGCCGGCCATCTTCGTCGTGAACAAGTGGGACCTGGTGAAGGAGGGGATGACGACCGAGGAGATGGCCGAGTACATGCGGAAGATGTTCCCGATGCTCGACCACGTCCCGATCGCGTTCATCACGGCGAAGGACGGGAAGAACGTGCTGCGGGTGCTCCAGCTCGCGGTGCAGCTCCACAAGCAGGCGGCCGTCCGGGTCGGCACCGGCGACCTGAACCGCGTGATCCGCGCCGCGATGGAGGCCAGCCCGCCCCCGATGGCCGGCAGCAAGACGCCGAAGGTGTTCTACGCGACGCAGATCGGCATCAACCCGCCGACGATCGTGCTGTTCACCAACGGCCCGGAGCTGTTCGAGCAGACCTACGTGCGGTACCTCACCAAGACCCTGCGCGACACGTTCCCGTTCCCGGAGGTGGCGATCAAGGTGGTGCTGCGGGCGAAGGGGGAGGGCGGGCGCCGCTCCGCCGACGAGGAGCCGGTCGCCGAGATGAGCGACGCGGACGAGGAGGTGCCGATCGTCCGCGCGCCGCGGCCCGCCCCGGAGCCGGTCGCCGAGAGCGAACCGGAGCCGGCACCGCGCGCCCGGAAGAAGCCGCGCGGGTCCGAGACGTGGGACTTTTAGGCGCGTAAACCGGTCGGTTGTGTCTGCGTCTTGTGGCCCGGCTGTGCCGGTCGGTGCGACGCTTCGTGCCCCGCACCGACAGTCGCGTCCGGGCCATAAAGGCAACGGCTAAACAGGTTTCAACAGTTCGGATCGTGTATCGAATCGCCTTTATGCTGCTCGCCACGGACCACCGTTTGTGGAGCGAGCGGGCCGCACTTCAGACCGAAACCACGCCCCCCTTTTCGGTCAACCTGCCGTAGCCCCCGACTGCTCTGGTCCGTTCGGGCCGGGCTTGCAATAATGGTGCCCCGGTTCCGCACGACCGAGCGGCTGTCGCGACAGTGGTGTTGTCGAGGCACTCGATTTCGCGCATTACGCCGTGCCCCGTGCCGCAACGAGAGCCCGTAACCGCGAAGGGGCGGCCGTGACTCGCCGACGGCATTGACCGAGATCAAGAGGCCCGGAGGTCCGCACCTCGGGCGGGAAGGCGGTGGCCGCGGATGCGGTCGCCAAGGCGCAGACCCGGGGCGAGGTGGTTTCTACGTCCGCCGACGGCAAGGCGGTCGATCGGGCGCGCCTCGGTCCGCTCCAAGAGGACGCACTGGTGCTGGTGTCGCCCGCTCCGGCGCTCCCGGGTGACGCGCCCGGCGGTCGGTGACGATGCGTCCGTCCGGCTAATGGACTGTGGCCGGACGGGCACTCGTTTTGCTCCCTGAGTTACGCACACACGGAGGTCGTCGTTGATGCGGTTATTCTCTCCACGATTTTACCTGCTCGCCGCGCCCCTTGTGATTGCTCCGGCCGGTGCCGCCGAACCTCCCCGGCCCGCCACCCAAGAGCCGGCCTTCGACGTCCTGTACACGCGGCTCGAGCCGCGGGAAGCGTTCCGGTACAAGCTGAGCGGCGAGGCGGGCGAGTGTTCCGCCGGGGTGTTCCGCTGGGAGGTGCCCCGGACCGAGTTCGGCACCAACGGGCTCGACCGCACCTTCACCGGGTACTGCGCCCAGGTGCGGGTGCCCGTCGTCGCGGGTGAGACGTACCGGTTCCGCCCCAACAACTTGTACGACCCCGCGAACTACAACCTTGCGGGCGCCCCGAAGGACCGGCTCGACGCGGCCACGAACCGCCGGGGCCGGCTCGTCGGTGAACTGTTCGCCCGCCACTTTCGTGACCCGGTTCGGAAGCCCACGGACCGGACCGACGCGGTCGCGTTCCAGGTGGCCCTGTGGGAGGTCGTCCACGAGGCCGAACCGGTCGAAGGGAACGTGGCGCTGGACCTGTTCGCGGGAGAATTCCGGGCGGACTACCCCAAAAACGAGGCGCCGCAGTACGTCGCGCGGGCGCAGGAGTACCTCGGCACTCTGACCGGGACCGAAGAGGCCCTTGCGACCGAGAACGCGGACCTCACCGGGCGCGAGCTGATCCGGTTGCAGGGGGTCGAGAACGCCAAGGGCGTCGTGGCGCAGGCGCAGTTCGCGTTGCGGTACGCCGGCGGCGGAACGGGCGGCGCCGGGACGTTCGCCCGCGCGCTGACCGCCGGCGGTGGCGGCGGCGGTCCCGGGATCGTGCCGCTGGGCGGCGGACCCGGCGGCTCCGGCGGGGGCGGCGGGTTGGGTATTGGTGGCACCGGCGGTGGCGGCGGGCCGAACGACCCGAACCAACCGCCGCCCTCGTCGCCGCCGCCCGTGTCCCCACCGCCGCCGGGCGGCGGGGACGTGCCCCCGCCGAGCGACCCGCCCCCGCCGGACGTCGAAGTCCCACCGGGCGGCGGACCGAACGACCCCGTCCCGGTTCCCGCCCCGGCCGGGCTCGCGCTCGGTGCGGTCGCGCTGGTCGTGCTCGGCGTCTGGCGGCGCGACCGACTGTTCAGCCGACGGGCGCCCGAATAATGACGGTTGATCTGGTGCCGTGTCCGGAGTGTGCCCCGCTCGCTTTGCGAGCGGTTACGAAACGGTGAGCGTTGCAAACCTTGACCGCGATCTGATACTGGAAGCACCGCTCGCTCCGCGAGCGGACCACACTCCGGACACGGCACCGATCTTTAGCGGTTAGGCGTTCGGCAGGTGCAAAATTACCCGAGCTGGGGCGCAAAACGGTTTGAATAGCCAAAGTGTGGGTAAATCTTTACCTGCCGAATGCCTTACCGCGCGCCCCGGCCGCGGTTCACTTCTCGATCTTCCGTACTGTTATGCCCCGGAACGCCACCGGGTCGTTGTGGCCCGCGAACCCGAAGTGCCCCTTCGTGCGGTCCTTCCCGGGGTGCGGGGTCTTGTCCTTGAACTCGGTCACCGTGCTCAGGTCCGCGTCGAGGATGCGGGTGCCGTTGAGTTCGACCGCCAGGGCCGGCCCCTTCGCCGTCACCTCCATGAAGTTCCACTCGCCGACCGGGCGCAGGTACCCGCGCCGGGCGGCCACCATTCCGTAGGCCGAGCCGTTGTACTGCCGCGGGTCGAGCGCCGCGTACTTCGGCGCGGTGTCGTCGAGGATCTGTAACTCGCACATGGCCTGCGTCGCGACGTGGACGTTCCCGCCCGGGTACCGGAGCGCGAGGCCGTTGTTCCCGCCCGGCGGGAGCTTGTACTCCAGTCGCACCACGAAGTCCGCGAACTCGGGCTTCGCGTAAACGTTCCCGCCTTTCCCCTTTTTGCACACGATGGCGCCGTCGGCGACCTCGTAGTTGTCGAGCGCCCCGGCCCAGCCGTCGAAGTCCGTGCCGTTGAACAGCGGCTCGAAGCCCTTGGCGTCGTGCGTGCGGAGGACCTCGTTCGCCTCCGCGGCCGGGATCTCGCGCACGAACAGGTTGCGCCAGCGGATCTCGCCGCCGTGCGTTTGCAGCAGGACCTTGCCGGCCTTCGGGAGCGCGGCCTTGCGGTCCCAGTAGTTCTCCATGCGGGCGTGCTCGACCACCCGTTTCCCGTTCAGGTACACGGTGGTGCGCTCGCCCACCTGGACGATGCGGAACGAGTTCCACTCGCCGAACGGCTTGTCCGCGCGGGCGAGCGGGTCGCGCCCGGGCGCCCCCGGGGTGTTGTTGAACAGCCCACCGGAGCCGAGGTGCGGCTTGCGGGTCGGGCTCTTGGGGTCGAACGTTTGCCCGCTGTCCCAGATCTGCACCTGCGGCGTGTTCCGCAGGTAGATGCCGCTGTCGGCCCCCGCGACCGTCTTGTACTCCACCAGCAGCTCGATGTCGCCGTACTCCTTCTCGGTCGCCAGGTACGCGCCCTTGCCGTCGTTCACGAGTTCGCCGTTCGCGACGCTCCAGTGCTTCTTGGCGTCGGCGGTCCACTCATCGACCTTCTTCGCGCGCTCCTCGGGCGCGAGCTTCGCCACGTCCAGCGGGGAGCCCCCCTTGGCGTGGACGGCCCAGCCGTGCCAGCCGGACAGGTCCTTGCCGTTGAACAGTGGGGCGAAGCCCTTCGGGGCGTCGGCCGCCAGAAGGGGAAGGGCCGCGCCCAGCGCGGCGCACGCGAGCAGGTAGTGCATAACGAACCCGATGTGGTAGAAGGGGGCGGGCGGTTTACTTCTTCGGCGGGGCGGGCGGTGCGGGCGCGGGGCCGGTGAAATCGTACACGTAGGCGGTGCCGTTCGCGCCGGCCACGGCGAACCGGTCGCCCGCCGGGCTCAGCGCGAAGTCGCGGCAGTTGGTGGGAACGTTGATCGTGTGAACGCCGGCTTCGTCCTTGCCCTTCCAGAACCAGACCCGCCCCTGGCCGCCGCCCCCCGCGGAGATGATCGCCCCGGACGGGTGGAACCCGACCCCCCATGCGGTGCCCTGGAACGCCTCTTTCGGGCGCAGCAGCGTCGGTGTGCCGGCCGCCCAGTGGATCAGCACCACGGCGGGGTTGCCCACGCCGGCGAACGCGTTGCTGACGTTGGTGATCCCGCACAGCGCGAACGCGGACCCGTCGGCCCGGAACGCGATCCCGCGGGCGCCGCCGATGTCCGCCATGAAGCCGGCGTCGTACTTGGCCAGCACCTTCGCGTCGAACTCGCGCTCGCACGTGCCGGTTTTAACGTCCCAGTCCTTCACCACGCCCTTCAGGTCGCACGACACGAGGCGCCGGCCGTTCGGGTGGAACGCGACGTTGTAGACGTGCGACGTGTGGCCTTCGAGGGTGCGGACCGGGGCGCCGTCGGCCGCCGCCCAGAGCTTCACCGCGTGGTCGTTCCCGCAGCTCGCGACGGTCGCCCCGTCGGGGCTGACGGCCACGGCCCGCGCCCAGCCGTCGTGCGCCGGCACGGTGCGGAGCGGCTTCGGGGCGTCGGCGGCGCCGTCCCACCAGATCAGGTTCCCGTGGTAGTCCGCCGAGATCAGTGTGAACGGAGCGGCCTTGGGCACCGGCGCCCGCACCGCGCCGAACCCGATCGCTCCGTGAAGCGTGCCGGGGTTCGGTGCGGGCGCGCCGGGGGCCGACGCTGCGGCAACGAACGCGAGCCCGCGCACCCAGCTCGCGTGGCCGACGAACGCGGTTTTCGCCCCGGTGAGCAGGTCGAACCGCTGGACCGTGTCGTCCTCGGCGGACGCGAACAGGAACCGGCCCGACGGGTCGAACCGGCACCCGACGAGCGGGCGCGGGTGCTTGAAGCTGTGGGCGATGCGCGCCGCCGTGGGGTCGAACGCGCGGCGCGGCGGGGGGACGTCGGACATGGCGGCGCTTCTTGGTTTCAGGGGCCTTTGCGAATCTTGGCTTTGTGGCACAGACATTCCTGTCTGTGCGTTGTCGTCGGTTCCGACGTCAGGAGGAATCGACCTGTCAACCGGTGGTGGGAGGACACCGTAGCCGCGGATGCTTTTCAGCTCAGGTGTTTCCGGCAGCGCGGCCGTGGCTCGCAGCACAGACAAGAATGTCTGTGCCACAAAAACAAAATCATGCCGTGCCACCGACATCATACATCAGTCCGCGCGACCGGCTGAGTACAACCACTGGTACAATTCGGGCTCCGCTACGAGCCCGGCCTTCACCGGGTTGAAGCGGATGTAGCCCCACGTTTCTTCCAGCTCCCGGTCGTTCCGCACGATGCGGTCGTACCCTTCGTCCTGCCACAGCGCCTCGCTTCGCCCCTGGCGCCGGTTGATCGCGCGTGCCGAGTAGCCCTTGACGCTCTTCGTCAGTTCCGGCAGGCTGTGGAACTCACGCGCAGTCACATCGGTCGCGTCTCGAGGCAGAGGGCGGACCAACGCATGCGCGTGGTCGGGCATGACGACCGCCGCATACACGGCCCACCGTTTGGTGTCCCAGAAGCGGACCGCGTCGAGTGCGAGTACGCGGTCTTCCGGCGCGAGTTCGCGACCCGGGGCCACGCGCCAGGTGAGGAAGTATGTGGCGCCCGGTTGGTGCCAGTGTGGTAGGTTCCGGCGCGTCGCCTGGAACTGGCGAATCGGTGGCATGGCGCCTCGTGTTGGTTCCCGCCGGTTGACGGTCGGTCCCTCCTGGCGTCGGGACCGACGACGACGCACAGACAGGAATGTCTGTGCCACAAAACAAAGCCGCCAGGAATGTCTGTGCCACAAAAACAACGCCGCTGATGCTACGGGGTGGCTAAGCGCCTCGCTACGCCAGGATCTCCTCGATCGCGGACGCCTTCGGGTCGGCGACCGGCACCGGGCGGTCGTTCGGGTAGAAGTTCTTCGTGCTGTCCAGGCCCACCGCCCGCAGGTACGTGTGGAACAGGTGCCCGCTGGACACCTCGCGGTCCGCCACCGCGGTGCCGGTCGCGTTCGTCTTGCCCACCACCGCCCCGCCCTTGACCCCGGCGCCGGCCAGCGCCACGCTCCACGCCTTCGACCAGTGGTCGCGCCCGTACCGGTCGTTGATCCGCGGGGTCCGGCCCATCTCGCTCATCACCACCACCAGCGTGCTCTCCAGCATCCCGCGGTCGGACAGGTCGTCGAGCAGGGCCGCGAACGGGCGGTCGAACTCGCCGAGCTGCTCGATGTGGAAGTCGAAGTTCTCATGGTGCGTGTCGTAGTTCGAGTGCGACACCTTCACGTAGCTCACGCCGGCCTCCAGCAGCCGCCGGGCCAAGAGCAGGTGCCGGCCGAAGTCGTGCCGCCCGTACCGGTCCGCGACCTTCGGGCTCTCCTTCTCGATGTCGAACACGTCCGCCTGGCGCACCACCCGCTCGGCCTGCGCGTAGCTCTCGGTGTACGCGTCGGTGGCGGCCGACTTGCGCGACCGCGCGAACCGGTCGTTGAGCTTGCGGCGGAACGCCTCGCGCGCGGCGTCGGCGTCGCCCGCGAGGTCCTTCGGGCGGAACAGGTCCGCCGGCGGCTTGCCGTCGCCGAGCGACACCGCCGCCACCTTCGGCCCCAGGAACGTGGCGTCCCGCCCGCCGAACCCGCTCCCGCCCCGCGGCAGGATCTGGATGTTCCCGGGCAGCGCCGACGCGCCCCCGCCGAGCAGCTTGGCCGCCACCGCGCCGATGTGCGGGTACTCGATCCCGGGCTCCAGCCGGCGCCCGGTGAGCATGATCTTCTCGCCGATCCCGTGGTCGTCCGAGACCGAGTTGAGGCTGCGCACGAGCGCCAGCTTGTGAATCCGCTTCGCGGCGTGCGGCAGCAGTTCGGAGATGCGGGTGCCCGGGACCGAGGTCTGGATCGCCTTGAACGGCCCGCCGGTCTCGGTGTTGGGCTTCGGGTCCCACGTCTCGAGCTGGCTCACGCCGCCCGCCAGGAAGATCACCAGCACCCGCTTCTGTGACTTCTTCAGCTCGCTCGCGGCCCCCGCGCTGGCGAACCCGCCGAGGCCGAGCGCGGCGGTCGCGCCGAGGAGCCCGCGCCGCGAGACCGCGTGCGGGGCCGTGTGGCAGGCGTACTGGCATGGCAGCATGTCGGGCTCCCGCGTGTGGTGAAGCTGTGGGCGTGACCCACGGCCGTAACGAATCGAGGCGTTTCAAGTTCCAGGTTTCAAGTTCCACGCGAAGCCAAAAGGCGCACGAACGGCCTGAGCTTTTGCGAAGCGGTTTCCAACTTGGAACCTGGAACTTGAAACTTGAAACGGACTGAATTCGGTGTCAGTGGTTGAACCGGAACTCGGCGCTGGCGACCATCGCCCACACCAGTTCGTTGAGCGTCGCTTGGCGGTTCCGGGCGCCCTTCAGCGCGTCGGCGATGTCCCGGCGCTCCTCGGCGGTGGGCCGCCGGGAGAGCACCGCCGCGAACAGCTCGTCCGCGACCGCGTTCGCATCGGCGGTTTTGCTCAGCCGGTCCGCGAGGTTGCCGGCGCGGGCGGGCAGCAGCCCGCGCACCGCCCCGCCGTACTTCAGGAACAGCGTCTGGTCGAGCGTGGCCGAGAACGTCTCGCCCGCGTCCCCGGGCCGGCCGCCGAGCGCCCGCCGGAACGCGACCAGGCGCGGCGCCAGCCGCCCGTCGAGCACCTCGTCCGTCGCCTTCGGCCCGAGCTTCTTGACCGCGTCGCGCTCGGCGTCGGTGTGCCCGGTCGCCTGCATCACCGCGTACGCGAACTGTTCGGGAGAGAGGGGCTTCAGGATCGCGACCAGGTAGCGGTCCTCGGGCGCGTCGGAGTCCGCGGGCAACTCGCTCGACCGCTGGTACGCCTCGGACAGCGCGATCTCGCGCACGAGCCACTTGAGGTCGTACCCGTGCGCCACAAGCTCCCGCGCGAGTTCGTCGAGCAGTTCGGGGTGCGACGGCGGGTTCTTCTCGTGGTCCCAGTCGAGCGGGTGAACGATCCCCCGGCCCATCATCAGCGCCCACATGCGGTTGGCGATGTTGCGCGCGAACGCCGCGTTCTCGGGGCTGGTCACCGCGCCGGCGAGCCGCGCGCGGCGGCTGTTGGCGGGCTTCGCGACCGCGCTCGGCGCGGGCCTGGGCTCTTTGTCCTTTACGGGCTCGGGCTCCTCAGCCGGCTTGACGCCGGCGATGCGGGGCAGGGCGGTGTGCTGCTTCTTGTCCTTGTCGAACACGCTCATGAAGCTGACATCGCCCTCGGCCTTCTCGGCGATCACCGCGCCGGCGGCCTGTGCGTCGGGGGACAGGAACGAGCGGTTCAGGAACGCCTGGATGCCGTAGTACTCGGCCTGCCGGTAGCCGTCGACGCTCGGGTGGTCGTGGCACTGGGCGCACTGGAGGTCGCGGCCCAGGAACACGCGGCCGAGGTCCCGGGTCACGAGGTGGGGTTCGAGGTCGCGGTCGAGGAAGAACTTCGCGGCCGGGCGGGTGTTCGGGTCGGCCCCGTCCGCGGCCAGGAGGTCGCGCACGAACCGGTCGTAGGGCCGGTTCTCGGAGAACGCGACCCGGAGGTACGTCTCCCACGCGGCCCGGGGCACCTTCGCGTCGGGCCGGCGCTCCATCAGCATCACGTCGAAGTGCCACGCCATGCGCCGCGCGTACCCCGGTGCGGCCAGCAGCCGGTCGACGAGCTTCGCGCGCTTATCCGGTTCCGAACTGGCCAGGAACTGGTTCAACTCGGCGACCGCGGGGACGGTGCCCGCGAGGTCCAGGTACGCCCGGCGGACGAACTCCTCGTCGCCCGCGAGCGGCGCGGCCTTCTTCTTGAAATCCGGGACGCCGGCGGCGATGTGCCGGTCGATCCGCACGTGCAGCGGCTCGGCGGCCGGCGCGAGGCCCGGGGCGGCGAGCAAAACGGCGGCAGCGAGAGCGCGAAAGGGAGCGAGCATCGCGGGGCGGTCCTTGCGGTGGGGGGAGCAAAGGTGGACCGGCAGGTGGGAGGATTAATCGTCGCCCGGCTCCGCGCCCGAGTCAAGCGCGAAACGGCCCGGCGCGCGGGTGCGCGGGCAATTCGACTCTCCGGCCGCAACCCGGGCCTTGGAACTGTTTAGCGCTGGAGCGAGGTGAGGATCTCGAGCATCAGGCGGCCCTGGTCGGCGTCGCTCAGGTAGATTTTCTCGGTTTCGGTGTACTCGCGGATGTACGCGGCGATGATCTTCCGCAGCTCGGTCACGTCGAGGCGGGACAGGTCGTACACCTTGAGGGCCGCGAACTTCGCGAACAGCCGTTCCAGGATGCGCGCCCGGTGGCGGAGCAGCGGGTCCAGCATGGTCGGCGACGGGTCGCCCGGGGGGCGCGGGGCCGGCGCCGCGATCAGGCCGCTGCCGGGGCGCGGGGACGCGGTGATCGAGCCCGGGCGCGGCAGCGCCGGGGTGGAGACGGGCGCCGGGGCCTTGGCCGCGGGCGAGGCGGAGCCGGTCGCCGGCAGCCCCGGCTGTGTGGCGGTCGCGTCCTTGGGGGGCGCGGCCGGCGCCGGGGCCGCGGCTTCGCGTATGAACGACACCGTCGCGGGTTGCCCCAGCACCTCCGGCGGGATCAGGGCCAGGGCGCGGAACCCGTTCGGCAGGCGGACGTCGAACAGGCTCATGCTCGCCAGCACGGGGCCGACCGGCTCGGCCTGGGCCGCGATCCGATCCAGGGTGCCCCGCAGGTGCCCTTCGTCGCGGAACTTCACGCTCGTCGGGAGCCACTGCGCGGCGTCGCGGCGCACGATCACCATGCCCGGGCCGACCACCATGACCTCCCGCGCCCCCGGGTCGTTGAACAGCTCCTCGAGCGGGCCGTAGCCGAACAGCTCGCGGTAGACCTCCTCGAGCAGCCGGTCGCGGTCGGGCTTGGCGAACCCCCGGGCCTCCTGGTCGACGACCTGCTCGGCGTACTGCTTCAGGCTCTGGCGCAGCAGCGACTGCGGCATCCGCTTCGAGGAGCCCATGTCCAGGCGCTCCTCGAGCCGTGTCAGCACCCGCTTGCGGGCGGCCTCGAAGTGTACCGGGGTGAACCCGATCGGCCCGGCTTGGCCCGCGGAAAGGTACGTCGAAGCGGACGGACGCTGCGGCAGCATGGCGGCAACTTCCACGACGGGGGACGGACTGGGCCAACACGAGCTTAGAACGCGTTCCGCCCGTGTGCCCCACGTTCCCCGGTAACGGGGCACGAAGGGCCGCCACATTTTACCCCGGTCGCCCTCTTGACGCGGGCCGAATCTTCGTTTAACGTTCGCCCCTAAGTTCACACGGCCCACACCCTCGCGGGGCCGTGCGCCGGCCGGACGGTCTCGATCAGCACCCACGGATGGGCCGCTCCCTTCACGGGTCAGTAGCCCCGCACCGAATGACGGCTCTACCAACCAGCTCCCGCTCCGCGGACCCGCTCGCGTTCTACCCACACTTCCGGGCCGGGGCCGACGGGCTCACCCTCGCGACCCCGGCCAAACTCAACCTCTTTCTCGAAATCGTTCGGAAGCGGCCGGACGGGTACCACGACCTCGAGTCCCTGATGGTCGCGGTCGAGCTGTACGACACGCTCGAGCTCCGGGCCGTGCCGGGCGGTGCGGTCGAGCTGCGGTGCGAACCGGACACGCTCGGTTCCGGCCCCGACAACCTCGTCCACAAGGCGGCGGCGGCGCTGCGGGCGGTGGCCGGTCGGCCCGACCTGGGCGCCCACATCCGGTTGACGAAGCGCATCCCGACGCAGGCCGGGATGGGGGGCGGGTCGAGCGACGCGGCGGCGGCGCTGGTCGGCTTGAACGAAATCTGGAAATTGGGGCTGACACGCGAGCAACTCGTCGCTATTGCCGCGTCCATCGGTTCGGACGTGGCCTTCTTCCTGGCCCTCCCGGCCGCGTGGTGCACCGGGCGCGGGGAAATTACCGCGCCCGAGCCGCCCCCGCGGCGCGCCCTCGACTTCGTGCTGGTGCTGCCGCCCGTCGGCGTGAGCACGCCGGCGGTGTTCAAGCGGCTCGTGGTGCCGGTCGGGCCGGTGGGCGGCGACCGCCTGCGGGCGGCGTTCCGCGCCGGCGACCCGGCGGCCGTCGGGGCGGCGCTCTTTAACCGGCTGGAGCCGGCCGCGTTCGGGGCCGAGCCGCTGGTGGGGCGGCTCCGCACGCGGCTCGCGGAGCTGCACCCGGCCCCCTGCGGGGCGCTGATGTCGGGCAGCGGCTCGACGGTGTTCGCGGTGTGCCGCGACCGCTCCCACGCGCTCGAAGTCGCCGCGGCGTTCCGGAACTCGCGCCCGGCGGATGAGCCCGAATCACGTGTCCTGATCGTTCGCGGCGTCGCGCTCTGATTTCGTTCAGATCCCGCTGAAGGAGACTTGCGGTGGTCATCACGGAAGTTCGCATCAAGCTGTGTGAGGAGAACAACGAGCGGCTGCTCGCGTTCTGCTCGGTCACCTTTGACAACGCCTTCGTCGTCCGGGATCTGAAAATCATCGAGGGCACGAAGGGCATCTTCGTGGCGATGCCCAGCCGCAAGCTCACCGACCGGTGCGGCCGGTGCGGCGGCAAGAACCACCTGCGGTCGCGGTTCTGCAACCAGTGCGGCACCCGCCTGGACGACCAGCGGGCGATGCGGGCCGTCGACGGCCGCGCGAAGCTGCACGCGGACATCGCGCACCCGATCCACAGCGGCGCCCGCGAGATGATCCAGGGCGCGGTGGTGGACGCCTACGCGAAGGAGAAGGAGCGGGCCAAGCTGCCGGGCTACGTCTGCACCTACGACGAGTTCGACTACGACGACGACGTGCCGGTGAGCTACGGCGGGATGGTGACGGAGATGGGCAAGACCGTGAAGGCGCACGGCCCGCACACCGGCCCGAAGGGGACGCACTTCCACAGCACCGACGCGCCCGCCGAGAGCGTCAAGAAGGCCGACGGGTTCGCCGACGGCATCGCCTGAATCCTTCGCGGTAAACGACGAAACACATCAGCCCCGAGATCCTACCTCGGGGCCGACGGCGCTGGCTGCCCGGTTCACTTCCCGACCTGTAGCGCGGGCCGCTCACGGCACCGCCCGTCCCCGAAATCGCTCGAGGGTTCGAGTGACCGCGATCCGCGAGGTTGTCCCGGGCCGAACCCGGGAGCGATTTCGGGGACGGTTTGCGGTGCTGGAACCGCGCTCCTCGTGCGGGGGGGAGGCGGAACGCCCGGCCGATGCAACATCGGCCTGTCGCCCAAAAACAACCAACACACAGAATCAACAAAGTAAGTGCCATTGGGCCGGAGGCCCGCGCTCCAGCGCCTCGTCGTGCGGTGCTCCCGGTACGAGCGGATGTAGCGGGGGGGGATAGCGTGGTGCCAACGGCGGCAGCCGACTGGTCACCGACGGGACATCTCTACCCCGTCGCTGGGGGGCCGCTACCACGAAATGCGCGCCCCGTTCCGGCGTCATACCCCGGGCGACGGCCGACATCAGGCCCGGTGCCATCTGGATAATGGTGGCGCAGCGTCGGGTACAATCAGTCCGCGCCGAGCGATTCAAATGGCGGGGGGTGTCATGTCTCGTTCAGCACGCAGAGGCTTGAGCCTCGTTGAAGTTCTTGTCGCCATCGCCATCGTTGTGATCCTGATCGGCCTGCTCATGCCGGCCACGCGGCGTATCCATGAGGCAGCGGGGCGTGTGAAATGCCAGAATAATTTCAAACACTTGATACTGGGATTACATAACGCGCACGACGTGAGCAGTTCCGTGCCGATGTTGCCGTGGGTGAATCGCCGGAGCGAGCCGTCGTTCCCGCCGGGGTGTTTCGGCCCAGGAGCGGCACCCGAAGAGCGGCTCAGTTGGATGGTGGCCTTACTGCCACATGTGGAACAGGAATCACAAGGAGCACTGTACCGGCGGTTCGATCGCGAGAAGGGCTATGCGGCGAATCTCCCTGCGGGTCAGACTTCGGTGACGGCGTTTATCTGCCCCTCATCGCAGGAAGCAACTACGGTGGCCGGGTTGACCAACTACGTCGCGATGGCCGGGCTCGGTTCGGAGGCCGCGTCCCGACCGGCGGGCGCCGCGGGCAACGGGTTCATGGGGTACGACCGCGTTACTCCGATCTCGATGATTAAAGATGGCACCTCGAACACCATCGCGCTGACGGAAACGCGCGTCGGCCTCGGGCCGTGGGCGCGCGGCGGTCCGTCGAACCTTCGCGGGTTCGAGTCTGCCGAATTCTTGAATCACGCAGAAGGGCGTTCCCGTTCGAACGTGCCTCACGGTATGAATGTCGGGATGGCTGACGGCTCGGTCCGGTTTATTGGGCCGTGGACCGATCCGAAGAAGCTGGTCGCCGCGATCACGATCGCTGGCGGAGAGACGACCGAACTGGATTGAACATTGCCGTGCGATATCACATTCTCACGACGGCCCTTCGCTGTCTCGCGGTCGCGCTGATTCTGCGGGTGTTGGTCACGATTTTGGCCAACTACCCCGACTACTTCCCGCCCAACTTCGACGCCCTCTTCCTGCTGGGGCGTGAGGAGACGTTTACCGGCGCTTATCGGGTGGCGTTTTACGTCCACATCTTCTCCGCGCCGGTGGTGCTGCTCGGCGGGCTGATTTTGCTGAGCGAACACGTGCGCCGACGGTACGACGGGTTGCATCGTGTGTTGGGGCGGGTTCAGGTGCTCGTGCTGCTGACGCTGATGTTGCCGAGCAGTGCGGTGATGGCCCCGCACGCCTTCGGTGGCTGGTGGGCGGGTGTGAGCTTCTTCGTGCTGTCGGCTCTGACTGCGCTGTGTGCCGTCGCGGGTGTTATGGCCGCGCGCCGCGGCCGTTACGACCGGCACCGCCGCTGGATGCTCCGCTGCTTCGTGCTGATGTGCTCGGCGGTGGTACTGAGGCTGATATCGGGTGCGGCGGGACTGATTGGAGTATCGAGCCCCGAAGGCGCGTACGTCGTCGCGGCGTGGAGCAGTTGGGTCATTCCGCTCGTGCTCTACGAGATTGCGGAGCGGTTGGTCAGACGAGGTTCGATGTTCACAGCGGGTCCGACGGCGGGAACATGGACCGCAGCAGCCGCGCCGAGAGGTCGAACTCGGGGGTGAAGCCGAGTTCCACGTTCGCCACCGTGCTCACCCGGATGTGCATCGACTTCACCGGGCCGATCGGCTGGCCGTCGATGAACCCGCGGATCGGCCGCTTGCCGTTGAAGTCCAGCGTGGTGAACGACACGTGTGCCGTCTCCGGGAGCGCCACCGGCTTCCAGAACCGCGGCCGGAATACGTTCGACCCCGCCAGCGTGAACACCGGAGCCGTTAACGGAACCGAGGTCGCCCCCATCGCACGCGCATACGCACTCGAACCGGCCGGCGTGGCGACCAACAGGCCGTCGCCCACCACCCGCGGCACCTGCGTGTGCCCGTCCACGTCGATTTTGAGCCACGCCGCTTGCCCGCTGTCGCGCTCCACCCACGCGTCCGCGAACGCCAGCGACTGCACCCGCTTGCCGTCCGGCAGTTCGGCGTCCACGCGCATCATCGGCATGCGGTACAGCACGATTTCCGTATTTTCCAGCGACGGCGGCAGTCGCTCGTTCATCAGAAACCCGAGCGTGCCCGCGTTCAGCCCCAGGAACGGCAGCCGCAGCCGCCAGTGGTCGCGGATCGCCTGGAGCATCGTCCCGTCGCCGCCCAGCACGAGGATGTGCGTCGGGTCGGGGGATTCGAGGTGGCGGAACGGTTCCGCCGCCCGCAGCGCCTTCTCGCTCCGGTCCGCGGCCACGATCTTCAGCCGCGGACCGCTCAGGTGCACGCGGGTCTCGCGTGGGATCGTCAGCCCCGTGAACAGGTGGTACCGCCGGATGTACTCGTCCACCTGTTCCGAAACGTCGGGGCGGGCGTTCCCGTGCTGGAACACCCGCAGCCGGATGTCGGCGGTCGCGATGTGCCCGTCGACCGCGAGGAGCTGGCACTTCGGCGGCAGGTCGTCGGCGTCGGGGGCGGCCCCGGGTGGGTGCAGCACCACGAACCGGCGCGTCGCCCAGGCGTCGAGCCCGAGTTCCCACTTGTTGTGGATGGCCGACTCGCTCGCCCGCCCGCCGGTGACGAACTCGGCCGGAACCACGTGCCACAGCTCGCCGCGGTCGCCCAGCAGGTCGTCGAGCGAGAAGTGGGGGGTGAACGTGGCGTCGTCGAGGTCGGACAGGTCGACCGTGACGCCGGGCACGTCCTTGAACGCGAGGTCCGTGAGGATCGCGCGGTGGACCGGCTTGGCGTGCTCGACCTCCGGGCCGTCGCACCGCGGGCCGGACGGTCGCACGATCACCTCATCAAACCCCTTCTCGCGGAGCAGTTCGACCACCTTGCGGTGGTACGTGGTGGGCGGGTCGAAGCTGCCCGTGAACACGGCCACCTTGCGCGTGGGCTTCGCCCGCGCGGCCGGCCGGTCCACGTGGCGGCGGGCCGTTCGGGCCAGCACCGCCGCCGCCGCGTCGAGCGCCGGGAGCGCGAGGAGCGCGCCGAGCCCGTCGGGGGAACCCCTCCCCTCGATCACACGCGCCGCAGTGCCCGGCGCGACCCGCTCGGCCACGTGCGCCCCGGCCCGCGCCGGGGCACCGGCCGCCAGCACCGTCAGCCCCAACTCGCTCGCTTTCGCGACGAGCCCCGCGAGCGCCGCGACGTCCGACCCGCCGACGGCCCCGAACACGCCCATCGGGTCGTCGGCCGGCTCGTGGAGCGCGAGCACCCGCTCCGCCACGGCCGCGCTGTCGGCGCCGATGGCGTCCGCGGCGAGCACCCGGACGCCGGCCGCGTGGGCCAGTTCGGCTTCTTTCTGGCCGGCGGAGAACGCGGCCCGGAACTCGTCGGCGGTGAGCGCCGGCCCGGCCCCGGCGTCGCCCGACCCGGAGCGCGTCTTCCGGCACCGGTACCGCGGCGATTCCGCCAGCCCGTCGCACCACGTGCCGACGTCCACCACGATCAGCTCGGTGCCGGTCGCCTTCGCGAGAACGGCCGTCGCCGAGGCGCCGGAGGTGAGGTCATGAATCGCGTCGCCCACCCGGCTCTCGGCGTCCGGTCCGTGGTCCGCGGCGAACAGCACCAGCCGCCGCGGGCTTGTGACCGGGCGGAGCGTCCCCTGGGCGCGGCACAGTTGCTCCGCGACCGCCATCAGCTCGCCGAGCCCGCCCTCCGGCGCGGCCAGCGCGGCAATGTGATCGCGGATCTCGTTCTGCGTCGGGTTCGACATGCGGCGGTACCGTGCGGAAACGGAACACGCCCGATTGTATTCAGGGATGTGCCAATGCAACCGGGCGCGACGAAGTTGAATGCGCCGGTGCGGGCCGGGGATGGCTCGCCGCCCGCACCGGCGCGTCGGGTGTTACTCTTCCAGCTTGGCCTTGAGCGTCAGCTTCTTGCCTTTGCGGTCCACGACGATGTCGATCGTGGTGCCGATCTTCTGGGCGCTCATCGCGGTCATGTACGCGCCGACGTTCGGCGTCGGCTTGCCGGCCACCTCGACGATGATGTCGCCGTCCTTCAGCCCGGTTTTTTCGGCCACCCCGCCGGGGGTCACGCCTTCGAGGCGCATGCCTTCCCCTTCGTACATGTAATCGGGCCGCACGCCGAGCCGCGGCCCCTGCGGGCCGCGCGGCGCCTCGGTCGGGTCGCGCCACGGGTCGCTCACGACCTGGAACTTCGGCGCCGCGCTCCGTGTCGTCAGATCGTCGGCGAGCGACTGGGCGAAGTCCGCCGTCTTCTTCAGCCCCTCAATATTGATCCGCTCGGGCACGTCGGTCGGCCGGTGGTACTCGCCGTGCGTGCCGGTGTAGAGGAACAGCACCGGAACCTTCTTCCGGTAGAACGAGTCGTGGTCGCTCGGGCCGGTCCCGGCCTTCTGCGCGCTCACCCGGAAGTCCGACTTCGCGCTCACCTGGTCCACGAGCTTGTCGAGCCCGGTGCCGGTGCCGGTGCCGTACACGACGAGGCGGTCCTTCTTGCCGAACAGCCCGAGCCAGTCGGCGCTGACCGGTTGCGTGCGGCCGATCATGTCCATGTTGATCATCGCCACCGTCTTGTCGAGCGGGAACAGCGGCTCCTTGCAGTAGTGGATGGAGCCGTACAGCCCGCGCTCCTCGGCGGTGAACGCCACGAACACCAGTCGCCGCCCCTGGCGGTTCTTGGCCGCGCCGTACCGGCGGGCCAACTCCATCAGGCCCGTGGTGCCGCTCGCGTTGTCGTCGGCCCCGTAGTGGATCTTCCCCTTCCCGTCCTTGGCGAGGCTGCCCCAGGAGCCGTACCCGACGTGGTCGTAGTGCGCGCCGATCACCACCGTTTCGTCCTTCAGCGGTCCGGAACCCTCCAGCACGCCGACGATGTTCTTCACCTTCAGGTCGGTCCGCTCGACCGTCACCTCGGCGCGGGCGGTCCAGTCGGCGACGGCGAACGAGCGCGGCTTCAGGTCGCCGCCGATGGCCGTTTCGAGGTCGGTCAGCGACTTCCACGGCCCGCCGGCGAGGACTTCATCGATGACCGCGCGCTTGACCATCACGACCGGGATGGTCGCGGGGGTGGTGCCGGTGGCGTGGAGGGGGTACGGCGCGAGGGCGTCGGTCTTCCCGGCGGCCCCGGCGTCGTTCACCATGATGACGCCAGCGGCCTTGTTCGCCTGCGCCAGCTCGATCTTGGTGGCGAACGCGGCGTGCGTGCTGTCCTCGCCGTCGGGCACCGTCGTGTCGAACCGCTTGTCGCCCTTTTCGTTGTAACGGGGGGTGCGGCGCAGGATCACGACGAACTTCCCCTCAACGTTCTGGCCCGCGTAGTCGTCGTACTTGAGGGCGGGGGCGGTGATCCCGTACCCGACGAACACGAGGCCCGCGTCGGCCTTGCTCGTGGGGCTGAAACCCATCGCCGTGAAGTCGGTGTTGAGCTTCAGTTCCTTCTTGGCGTCGTTCGGGCCGGCGATCGTGAGCGAAGTCGGTTTGGAGAGCTTCGCCGACATGGTGACGGTAAACGGCTGGAAGTACGACCCGTCCTTCATGGCCGGCTTCAGGCCGGCGGCCTTGAACGTCTCGGCGACGTAGTCGGCGGCCTTCTCAATGCCCTTGGTGTCGATCCCGCGGCCCTCGCACTCCGGGCTCGCGAGGAAGAAGATGTCCTTGCGCATCCGCTCGAGGATCGGGTTGTCGAGCGGCTTTTGGGCCTGGGCCGAATGCACGAGCGCGAGCACCGCGGTCAGTGCGACGGCCCCCGCGAGCGGGCGGAACAGGGAAGACATACCGTGTGATCCTTCAATAAAGGCGGGGCGGGTTCGGTGCGTTCGGGAGAGGGATTTCTGGGCGCTATTATGCGGCACCGGCGCAACTGCGGGCAAGTGGCTGCGTCTTCCGAAGGTGGTCGGGGGCGCGGGCCGAAGGAAACGCGAAAGAAAATCCGAAACCGCGCGAACCCGCCCTTGGAGCTTGTGTCTGAGAGGAGTAACCGCACCGGGGTTCTCCGGTGGCGGGTGTTTCGTTAGAAATGGAAACTGGGAAAAGCGGTAAGAGTCGGTTGCCAGACGGTCGCGGGGCTGTTAATCTTACAGACCGTGACCGGTGACTCCGGCTCATGTCCTTTTCCCAAACCCTGAACCCTTAATTTCCTCTAACTGTTCGAGATGACTTCTTAATTCATCCTGGGTGCGGCGCTCAACCGCATCACAACGTTCGACGGAGGTGTGCGATGGCCCTGAACAACCTGACGACCGTGACGACGAGCACCGCGATTGTGGCCAGCGTGAAGCTGACCGCGACGGCGGCCGATCGCCTCGGTCTGGGGTTCGCGGCACAAGCCTATCCGTCGGACAACCTGTCCCCCAATCCGGCCTCCGAACAGGACCGGTCACGGCAGGAACAGTCCGCGGAGCAGATGCGAAAGCAACTGCACGAGGGCGTTCCGGCAGTACCCCCGGTACCGAAGGCGGTCGGATGTCTACCCCCTGGTACCCGTGCCGTCGTCTCGTGGCAAACAGCTACGAAACCGTGCCGGACCCACTGGGCCACAGTAAGCGTCGCCAGAACCCGAATTAGCCGCGACTGCCAATCGCCGGCTCGGGTCTGCGACAAACAGAGCTTACTGAGGCAAGTGGCCCCGGCGGCGACCGCCGGAAAGTGAGGTGGCTCCTGGCTTAAACGCAATTTCGATTCGGATTGACCCCGTGAGCCGGCCCATCGGCTCGGATGCACAACCGTAGTCGCAGTGCGTTTTGGCGCAGAGCCACAACACAACCAGAAGTCCGAACTTAACACGCTGGTCCCGGAACGGGTGCGAGTGAGACCTCGTCGGGTCGCACGGTGCGCCGGTGACACGAGGCAGACGAAGGCCCGCGCCTTCAGTCGCTTCGTGGCCCTCACCGCCGCATGTGACCTCCCACGGTCGATCGCTCACCCGTTCTGAGGATGAAAAGCCGCCGAGCTTTCGAGCGTGATCGACCGACGATGCGTCGCGCCGGTGTCCCTTTGATGCGCAAAGGGGCGGCGCCCGTGCAGCCGCGTAGCTTCTGCTGCGCCGGTCGCACGGGCCACAGGTGCGGGTCGGGGTCACGTTTTCGGAAGCGCCCGGAACATCGGAACACGCCGGCTCCCCTTCATCTGATCCGGGGAGAGCCGCGTTCCGACGTCCGGTGTGCCGCGCCAGCGACAACGGGACAGGATCGGGGCAGGAACCCAATCATGAGCTGGACCGAAATCACTGTGCTGGTTGAGAAGGCGAAGACGGGCGACCGGGAGGCGTACGGGGAACTGGTCACCCGGTTCCAGAGCAGCGTGTACGCGATGGCGCTGGGCCGGGTGCGGGACCCGCTCGAGGCGCAGGAGCTGGCGCAGGACGTGTTCGTTCACGCGATGCGGAAGCTGCCGCAGCTCCGCGACCCGCGGTGCTTCGCCGGGTGGCTGCGGCGGATCACGGCGCGGATGGCGATCAACCGCCTGACCCGGCGCGGGCCGCTGTTCGGCACCGACCCCGAGATGCTCGACGCCGTCGAGGCGCGGACCCGGACCGCCGAAGAGCAGTTCGCGGTCGGCGAGGCGGTGGAGCAACTCAAGGGGGCGCTGAGCGAGTTGAAGCCGCTGGACCGGCAGACGCTCGAGGCGTTCTACATCCGAGGCCGGAGCCTGAAGCAGATCGCGAAGGAGTTCGCGGTCCCGACGGGCACCGTGAAGCGGCGGCTGCACGTCGCCCGGCAGCGCCTCAAGGAAGTGCTGGAAGAGATCGACCCGACGCTGGCCGAGAAGTTCGCCGGGGTCGAGGACGAGGTCGAGGCGGTTGGCGTCTGAGCGGCCGCGTTCCGATCCTGAAGTAGCGGCCCGCGGCGCCGGTGGTTTTCACCTCCGGCGCCGCGGGCCGCGTCATTTTCCGCTACTGACATCAGCCGACCGGCGGCGGGTTGCGCTCGACGAACCCGCGCTGGTGCCAGTACGGGTACGGCAGCGTTACCGCGCTCGCCTCGTCCAGTCGCTTCACCTGGTCGGGTGTGAGGTTCCAGCCCACGGCGCCGAGGTTGTCGCGTAACTGCTGCTCGTCGCGGGCGCCGATGATGACCGTCGAAACGGTGGGCCGCTGGAGCAGCCAGTTGAGCGCGATTTGCGGCACCGTTTTGCCGGTCTCCTTCGCGATCACGTCGATCGCGTCGACAACCTTGTAAACGTACTCGTCGGTGAGCGGCGGCCCCTTCTCGTTGCTCAACTGCGAGTTCAGCCGGCTCGTCTTCGGCAGCGGTTGCCCGCGGCGCATTTTGCCCGTGAGCCGGCCCCACCCGAGGGGGCTCCACACCACCGCGCCCACGCCCTGGTCGAGCCCGAGTGGCATCAGCTCCCACTCGTAGTCGCGCCCGACCAGCGAGTAGTACGCCTGGTGGGCGACGTACCGCGACCAGCCGTAGTAATCGGAGGTGAGGAGCGACTTCGTCAGGTGCCAGCCGGAGAAGTTCGAGCAGCCGATGTACCGGACCTTGCCGGCCTTCACGAGGTCGTCGAGCGCGGACAGTGTCTCCTCGACCGGTGTGGTCGCGTCGAACCCGTGCATCTGGTACAGGTCGATGTAGTCGGTGCCGAGTCGCTTGAGCTGCGCCTCGCACGACCAGATCAGGTGGAACCGCGACGAGCCGACGTTGTTCGGGCCGTCGCCGAACCGGAACGTGGCCTTCGTGGAGATGAGGACTTTGTCGCGCCGCCCCTTGATCGCGGCGCCGAGCACCTCTTCGGCCAGCCCGCCCGAGTAGATGTCGGCCGAATCGAACATGGTGACGCCGGCGTCAAGGCACACGTCCACGAGCTTTGACGCGCCGGCGGCGTCGGTGCTGCCCCACGCCTTAAAGAACTCGTTGCCGCCGCCGAACGTGCCGGTGCCCATGCTCAGCACCGGCACCTTGAACCCGGACCGGCCAAGCTGACGGTATTCCATTCTGCGTCCTCAACGGGGTTTAAGGTGGTGGTTATACTATGCCGCCCCGTACTGCCTTACGAACGCAACGCCGGGACGGGATGAGCCCGGCCCGGCGCGCGTGTTCGGCGTTAACTTCTTAACCTGGGGCGCGGAGCACTCACAGTACCGCGACGGCCGCGAAGAACTTCGCGAAGGCGAAACCTCGACCCGAGCGGTAGCTCCAGACCGCCTTCGCGAAGTTCTTCGCGGTCGTGAAAGCGGTGCTGAAGCCGTGCTCCCCCGAGGAGGATGTGGAGGAAACAGCCCGGCTGACGCAACATCAGCCTGTCGCAGCGCAACGAGCTAAACGCTGAAGCCGAGTCCGCGCATCGTACCGTTTTTCGCTTCCCGTCGCGAGTGGTTCCGTTCAAAGTGTGGTTGCGGCCCGTTACTCCCCTTCGGAGCCCCCGACATGCTCTCCCGCTCGTGTTTTGTGGCCCTGTTCGTTCTTGTCGTTGCGGTGCCGCTCGCCGGGGCCGAAGAGCCGACGGCAAAAGTGGTGAAATCGCACGGGTACTCGGAGGCGATCGAACTTGGGCTCGGCAAGACGCGGGCGGTGTTGTGCCCGCAGGCCGGCGGCCGCGTGCTGGAGTTCTCGACCGGCGGTGTCGATGCGATGTATTTCGACGAGGCCGAGAAGGGTTGGCAACCGGGGCGAACGATCCCGATCACTGCGGGCCGGTTCGATTACGGCCCGGAGCTGACCGTCCGTCCGCACCCGAAGGCGTGGGCCGGTGAGTGGAAGGCCGAGGTCACCAGGAGCAACGGTGCGAAGCTCACCAGCCCGCCCGAGGACGCCGGCATTCAGGTGGTCCGCGAGTTCAAGCTGATCACACACAACCGTTTCGTCGGACTGTCGTGCTCACAGACCCTGACCAACACCTCGAAAGAGGTCCGCGAGGTGTGCCACTGGGGGCGCTCGTTTTCACCGGGCGGGGGCATTTGTGTGGTTCCGCTTGGCGACCGCCCGAGTCGGTTCCCCAGCAAATACGCGATGTACGAGGACGGCGCCGTCATCAACGTGCGCACGAAGGACGACAACATCCGCGAGCGCGACGGGTGCCTCGAGATCCTCGCCCCGCCGCGCAAGCCCAAACTCGGGTTCGACAGCTACGCGGGCTGGCTCGCTTACGCGATGCCGAACGACACCCTGTTCGTGAAGCGGTTCAAGACGTTCCCGGATCGGGTGTACAACGAAGCCGCGGGGCTCACGCTTTCAGTGTGGTATCCGACCGGGCCGCGGATCGAACTGGAGCCGATCGGGCCGCGCGAGCGGTTGAAACCCGGCGAGTCCGCTTCATTTACGGAAGAGTGGTGGGTGCTTCCGCACCCGTTCCCCAAGACGGGTCAGCAACTCGATCTGAAGGCGCTCGCCGAGCAGGTCGCGAAGCAAACTGCCACACCGAACTGACGCCGAGCCCGGGCCGCTCCGAAGGAATCTTATCATGCTCCGCAGCTTTTCCGTTTTCGCACTCACACTTGCGATCCCGCTGCCCGCTAAAGCCGCACCGCCGAACGTCGTGCTGCTCGTGGGCGACGACCAGTGCTGGACCGACTACGGGTTCATGGGCCACGAACACATCAAGACCCCGCACCTCGACAAACTCGCACGCGAGTCGCTTCTCTTCAAACGAGGATACGTGCCGAGTAGCCTGTGCCGGGCCAGCCTCGCGACCATGATTACGGGCCTTTACCCGCACCAGCACAAGATCACGTCGAACGACCCGCCCCTTCCGAAGGGACTCACCGCGGCGCAGGCGAACAAGGATGACAGCTACCTGAAGCTCCGCGCGGACATGGTGGCGCTCTTCGAGGCGTCGCCGGACCTGCCGAAGTTGCTGGGTAAAGAAGGGTACGTCAGCTTGCAGGTCGGGAAGTGGTGGGAGGGGAACGCCTGCCGGTGCGGGGGCTTCACCGAGGGCATGACGCACGGCGATCCGCTGAAGGGCGGGCGGCACGGCGACGAGGGGCTGAAGATCGGCCGGCAGGGGCTCCAACCCGTGTTCGACTTCCTCGATAAGGCCAAGAAGGACCAGAAGCCGTTCTTCGTGTGGTACGCGCCGATGATGCCGCACACGCCCCACAACCCGCCCGAGCGGCTGTTCAACAAGTACAAGGAAAAGACGAAGTCCGAGTTCGTGGCGAAGTACTGGGCCATGTGCGAGTGGTTCGACGAGACCGTCGGCGACCTGCTCGGGAAGCTCGAAAAGAGCGGGCAGGTCGAAAACACGCTGGTGATCTACCTGCACGACAACGGGTGGATTCAGGACGAGATGTCCGCGAACTTCGCGCCGCGGTCGAAGCGCTCACAGTACGACGGCGGGTTGCGCACGCCGGTTTTGATCAAGTGGCCGGGGCACACGAAGCCGGGCACGAGTGACCACCTCGCGAGTTCGATCGATCTGGCGCCGACGATCTTGCGCGCGGCCGGCGCCGAACCAACCAAGGACATGCCCGGAATCGACCTGCTCGACCCGCAACGGGTCGCGACCCGCCACACCCTTTACGGCGAGGTGTTCGAGCACAACGCGGTCGACATCACCAAACCGAGCGCCAACCTCCGGCACCGGTGGATCGTGGACGGGCACTGGAAACTGATCGTTCCGCACGAGCCCAACGTGAAGGGCGAAGGAGCGGAGCTGTACGACCTGTCGAAGGACGCCAACGAGAAGGAAGACCTGGCCGCGAAACGGCCCGAGAAGGTGAAGGAGTTGACCAAGAAGCTCAATATCTGGTGGAAGCCAGAGTGACGCCGCAGGATGAGTTGCGGCTCATCCTTGTCTTCTCTTCGCCCCGCGCACGGCTTCCGCGGTGAGCGGGTCGTCGGGCCAACTGTGCTTCGGGTAGCGGGCGCGGAGCTCCTTCCGCACGATCGGGTAGCCGTTCCGCCAGAAGCTCGCGAGGTCTTCGGTCACCTGCTGCGGTCTGTAGTTGGGGGCGAGCAGGTGCAGCAGCACCTTTCTGCGCCCGCGCCCGACGGTGGGCGTTTCGGTCAGCCCGAACATCTCCTGAATCCGTGCCGCCAGTATTGGCGGGCGGCCCTCTTCGTACACGAGCTGAATGTGGCTACCGCTCGGGACTTCCAGGTGTCCCGGGGCCTCGCTTTCCACCGCCTGGAGCTGCTGGTAGGTTAGGCACCCCCTGAGGAAGTCGAGCCACGGGCCGTTCCGCACGTCCGCGAGCGACCGCCGGTTACGGCACAGCGCTTCCAGGGCCTCACGCAGGTCGGCCGCTTCGAACGCCGGGAGATCCAGCTCCGGCACCCATTCGCGCAGGCACCGCACGCGGGTTCGGAATGCGCCGGCCGGAGAATCGGGCGCCGGTAGCACCTTTTCCAATCTTTCCGCGGCCGCGCGGGCGAGCACGCTCGCGGCTTCGCTTTCGTCCGCAATGTGTGCGTTGAGTTCGTCCAGCAGGAGGTCGCCGAAGCGAGTCGCCTTGCGGGCCGCGAGCCGCTCGGTCTTCTCGTCGAAGGTGATCTCGATGCGCGTGGAAACCCGCTCTGCGGGCAGCCACTCGCGTTCCACGCCGGAGGCCTGCCGGACGAACGAATCCGTCCCGCCGGCGTCCACATCGACACACACGAACAGTTCGGGTTCCGACACCCCCGACGCGGGGGCGAGCCGCACTCCGCGCCCGCCGACGGTGACCGCTTTGGTGCTGCCGGGCTCGCGCCGCCGCGCCAGGCGATCCGGGTACGCCGCGAACACGCACTGAAGGAGGGCGTCGTCGGATGAAGGCAACCCACCCCCCGGCCCCCTCCCTGAAGGGAGGGGGAGTTTGGACACTCCGCTCAGCAAACTCGATTCGCGAGACGTTCCGGAAATGCCTTCTCTCCCCCTCCCTGAAGGGAGGGGGTTGGGGGGGGGGGGCCTTTCCCGACCAGCCGCGCGAGCTGATCACGCACCTCCAGCACCGCGTAAGCGCCGCCGCGGTGCAACCGGCCAAGCGGGCCATCGAGCCGGCCCCGGGCCTCGAACGCTTCCAGGGCTTCCACGCGATCGAGCACGTCGGACACGGTCGGCGGCGCGGTCCGTACCGGCGGTCCCGAGTCGAACTCGCGCAGGAACGGGTCGCGCTCCGAGAGCAGCGCCGCCGCGAGTGCCGCCCGCGGCGCGCACCCGAGCCGCTGACCTTCGAGCAGCAACCGCCCGAGCCGCGGGTGAACCGGAAGCCCCGCCGCGATTTCGCCCAGAGGAGTAAGGGCGCCGTTGACGAACAGCCCGAGCTGGTCGAGCAGCTTCAGCGACTGCTCGACGGCCTCTTCGGTCGGTGCGTCGAGCCACGGGAACTTGCGCACGTCCGGTTCGCCCAGCGCGGCGAGCTGGAGCACCGCGCCGCACAGGTCCACTCGTTTGATTTCCGGCGCGGCCTGTTCGGGTCGCGCGCGGTGACCGGGCTCGTCCCACAGCCGCACGCACACGCCCGGCGCGGTGCGCCCGGCGCGCCCGGTCCGCTGGTCCGCCGACGCGCGGGCGATCGGCACCAGCCGCAACCGGTCCATGCCTACCGACGGCTCGAACTCCATGACCCGGGCCAGCCCGGAATCGACCACCGCGGTCACACCGTCTACCGTGACCGATGTCTCCGCGACGTTGGTCGCGAGCACCACCTTCCGCCGGTCGAGCTTCTGAAGTGCGCGGTCCTGTTGCTCGGGCGGGAGGTCGCCGTGGAGGGGCAGTACAAGGGCACCGCTCTCGCGGGCGAAGGAGTCCAGTTCGTCGGCGGTTTGGCGGATCTCACGCAGCCCCGGCAGGAACGCGAGCACATCGCCGCTCTGGGTGCCGAGCAGGTCGCGAACCGCGTCCGCCACTGCTGTGTGTACCGGCGTGTCGCTCCGGCGCGCCCGGTAGCGCACCTCCACGGGAAACGTGCGCCCCTGGCTGTCCACCACGGGGCAGCCGCCGAGGTACGCCGATACCGCCGACGGGTCGACCGTCGCGGACATCACCACGACATTCAGCTCGGGCCGGACGTTCTCGCGGATGAGTCGCGCCATGCCGAACGCGAGGTCGGCTTCGAGCCCGCGCTCGTGGAACTCGTCGAACACGACGCCCGCGACACCGTCCAGGAACGGGTCGTCGTGCAGCCGGCGCAGCAGCACCCCCGGCGTCACGACGAGCACCCGCGTCCGGGCGGAGGACTTCTTGTCGAACCGAACCTGATAGCCGAACGTGTCGCCGAGGGGCGAGTTGTCTTCGAGCGCCATGCGCCGGGCGGCGGCGCGGGCCGCCACCCGGCGCGGCTCGAGCATGAGCACGAGTCCGTTCCCGGCGAGTCCGCTGTCGATGAGGGCGGGGGGCACGCGGGTGGTCTTACCGGCGCCGGTCGGGGCGCGGAGCACCGCGGCCCCGCTCGCTCGCAGCGCGGCGAGCAGTTCCGGGAGCGCGTCATCAATGGGGAGTCGGTCCTTCGGCATACCCAAAGTTTAGCAGCCCCGCGCCGCGGGGCGCCACATACACTGAGCATCGGTACCCGTTATCCCAGGAGCGCGCCACAGGTGAACCGTCGCTGGCTGCTCGCCGCCGTCGCGGCGCTGGCCCTCGCTCCGCCTGCCTTCGGGCAGGACAAGAAGGGGCTGCGGTGGGGCACCGATCCGACCGGCGGCGCGCCGTTCGTTTACAAGGAAGGCGACGCGTTCGTAGGGTTCGAGGTGGAACTCGCCGATTATTTGGCGAGGGAGCTGGGGCGGACCAGCAAAATGGTGCCCGGGGACTGGGACAAGCTGCCCGAGCTGCTCGGCAAGCCGCCGGCCGAGAACGGCATCGACATCGTCCTCAACGGCTACGAGCTGCGCGAGGACCTCGAAAAGGACTACCCGTCCACGGTACCGTACTACGTCTACAAGCTCGCACTTGTAGTCCACAAAGACAACGCCAACACCATCGCGGGCTGGGCCGACCTCGGCCGCGAGAACGACGGCGGGGGTAAGCGTTCGGTCGGCGTGCTCGGCGGCTCGGTGGCGCACAGCTACCTGAAGAGCAAGCGGTTCGGGGACCGGATCGAGTTGGCCATCAACCCGGACGTCGCGACCGTCGTCGGGCTGGTCGAGCAAAAGCGGCTCGACGCGACCGTCCAGGACACACCGGCCGCGCTGTATTACGTGAAGCACGGCAAGGGCCTGATGCTGGCCGATGAGCCGCGTAAGCCCGGGTTCTACGTCATCCTGACGCGCCGCGAAGACAACGAATTGCGCGAGCGGCTCAACGCGGCCATCAACAAAGGCATCAAGGACGGGACGCTCAAATCGATCTACGAGAAGTACGGCCTGTGGAACGAGGACCAGGAACGGCTGCGGTACTGGACCGAACAGCCGTGGCCGCCACCGTTCCTGCCGGACGAAGAAGCCGGCACGGCGACTGAAACGGGCAAAGCGGATTGGGGAAAGTTGCTCTCGGAGCTGCTTCGGGCGGCACGCATGACCGTGTTCCTGGCGGTCACGTCGTTCCCGCTTGCGATGCTGGTCGGGGTGCTAGTGGCGCTCGGCCGCGTGTACGGTCCGTGGCCCCTTCGAGTCCCGCTCGGGGTGTACGTCGAGGTGCTGCGCGGCACGCCGCTCCTGTTACAACTGTACTTCGTGTTCTACCTGCTCCCCCTGCTCGTTTCGAAGTATTTGGGGATCACGCTCCCGAACGAACCGATCCTGTTCGGCGTTCTCGGGCTGGCGATCAACTACTCGGCGTACGAGGCCGAGAACTACCGGGCGGGGTTGCTCGCGGTGCCACGCGGGCAGATGGAAGCCGCCCTCGCGCTCGGGATGAGCCCGCTGACGGCGCTGCGCGTGGTGATCGTACCGCAGGCGGCACGGATCGTGATCCCCCCCGTCACCAACGACTTCATCGCGCTGTTCAAGGACACCTCCGTCTGTTCGGTGATCCTCATCGTGGAGCTAACGCGCAAGTACAACGAGCTGTACAATTTCAACCGCGAGTACATCTTCCAGTTGGCGTTCTTGACGGCCGGGCTGTACTTGCTCATGAGCTACCCGCTCGCGGTGCTGGCCGGGTTTCTCGAACGGCGCCTCGGGACCGCGAGCGGAGGGAGCCGGTGATCCGAGCCACCAACGTCACGAAGTTCCGGGGCGACACGCGCGTGCTCGACGGCGCCTCGATCGAGGTGCAAAAAGGGCAGGTGGCCGCCCTCGTTGGTCCGTCCGGCGGGGGGAAGAGCACGCTGCTCCGCTGCATCAACGGGCTGGAGGAGTTCCAGGAGGGCGAGATCGCCGTCGGGGCCTTCGCGCTTCGGGGCGGCGAAACGCCCCCGCGTGACACGCTCCTGCAACTGCGCCGCACGGTCGGGATGGTGTTCCAACAGTTCAACCTGTTCCCGCACATGACGGTGCTGAAGAACGTCATGAGCGGCCCGGTTCACGCGCTCGGTCGGGCGAAAGACGAGGCGGAAGCGGCCGCGAAGAAGTGGCTCGACCGCGTCGGGCTGTCCGACAAGCACGACGCCCGCCCGGGCCAGCTGTCGGGCGGGCAGCAGCAGCGCGTTGCGATCGCGCGGGCGCTTGCGGTTAACCCCGCGGCGATCCTGTTCGACGAGCCGACCAGCGCCCTCGACCCGCGGATGGCCGCCGAGGTGATGCGCGTGATCGACGACCTCGCCGGCGACGAGCAGTTGCAGGTGGCGATGGTCATCGTGTCGCACGACATCCCGGCCGTGAAGCGGATCGCCGACGTGGTTCACGTGCTCGAAAAGGGCCGGGTGGTCCACTCCGGCCCGGCGGCCGAAGCGTTCGCCCCGGGCGGCCCCGCCGCGGCGCTGGAATAGCGAAACCCGTAGCGCCCGAAACAACAGGTGTCAGAAGGAAATCGATATGTCCGCTACGACCGCACAGCGACTGATCCGCGTCGGGCACAGCCCGGACCCGGACGACGCGTTCATGTTCCACGCGCTCGCCAACGACAAGATCCCGACCGGCGACCTGAAGTTCGTTCACGAGCTGGTGGACATCGAGACGCTCAACCGCCGGGCGCTCACCGGCGAGCTTGAGGTGACCGCGGTCAGCCTCCACGCGTACAGCTACCTGCTCGACAAGTACGCGCTGCTGCCCACCGGGTGCAGCATGGGCGACAAGTACGGCCCGATGGTCGTCGCCCGCAAGCCGCTCAAGGTGGAGCACCTGCCGGACCTGAAGCTCGCCGTTCCGGGCACGCTCACCACCGCGTTCCTCACGCTCAAACTGCTGTTCGAGTCGATCGGGGCGCAGGACAAACTCACTTACGACGTGGTCCCGTTCGACGAGATCATTCCCGCCGTGGCGTCCGGTAAGTACGACGCCGGCCTCATCATCCACGAGGGCCAGCTCACGTTCCAGAACCAGGGCCTGCACCTCGTTACCGATCTCGGCGTGTGGTGGCACGAGCGCACCGGGTTGCCCCTGCCGCTGGGCGGGAACGTCGTCCGCAAGGACCTCGGCGCCGAAACGATGCGCGAGGTGAGCCGGCTCATCAAGCAGAGCATCCAGTACGCGCTCGACCACCGCGAAGAGGCGCTCCAGTACGCCCTCACGTACGCCCGCGACATGGACGTGGGGCTTGCGGACAAGTTCGTCGGCATGTATGTGAACGAATGGACGCTCGACTACGGCGAGCGCGGCCGGGCGGCGATCCGCAAGCTGCTCGGCGAGGCGCACCGCGCCGGCGTCATCCCGAGCCCGGTGGAACTGGAGTTCGTGGAGTAACCGGTTCCGCCCGCCCGCACTTCTGGCGCCGGGCCAACGGCCGCGAGCTTTGGCGCGTTGGTTCCGGTCGGCTGCCGGCCCACCCTCAAACCGTTTTCACTTGACGGACGCTCGCGGCTCCTTCAGCATCTACTCAACATCCATTTGCGCGACTCTCCCGCATGCGCCGCCGCTTGTCGCCAAGCCCAGGTGAACTGATGCCCGTTTTGAAAACCGCCTGCCCGGAGTGCGGCGCGAACCTGCGCCTCACCGTCGAGGGCGATGGGGACCACGAGGTCACCTGCCTGAAGTGCGGCCACGAGTTCGCGGTCGCACTCGAGTCCGACGAGCCCCCCCCGGCAAAGGCGGGCACCAAGGAGAAGGCCAAGAGCGGCGCGAAGGCCGGCTCCACGAACGTCGCGCCCAAAAAGAAGAAAAAGAAGCCGGCCGAGGCTGAGAGCGGCGGGAACCAGAAGCTGATCGTCGCCGGCGCCGGGGCCGGCCTCATTCTCGTGCTCGGTCTGGGGCTCCTGGTCTACGCGGCCACGCGGACCAAGGACAAGACCGTACAGAACACCGACACCCCACAAATTGCGACCCAACCGCCGGGCGGCCCGAAACCGGTTGCCCCGCAGCCGGGCACACCGAGCGCCACCCCCGCACCCAAGCCGAACCCGAGTGTTCCGCCCAAACAGGGTAACACCCCGAACCCGGGCACGAGCCCGCCTCCGAAAAAGAAAGAAAACCCGGAGGACGCGGAACTGGCCACCATGCTCCCGCCGCCGCCGAAGGTCCGTGTCAACGGGTCGATGGTGCCGGCCACCAAGCCGCTGGTGGTGGCGCCCGCGGTCCCGCCGCTGGCGCCGGACGAGGACCCGTTCGTGCGGGCACAGAACTTCAAACCCGAGGGAGCGCTGCCCGCGCTCGCGTCGCCCCCCAAGAGCGGCGGGCGGCCGCTGCTCACGCTCGACGCCGGCGGGCACACGGGCATCGTCGGCAAGGTGTTCTTCACCCCCAAGGGGGACCGCGTCATCACCGTCGGCGAGGATAAGGCGGTGCGGTTCTGGGACCCGGTGTCCAACGAGACCGTCAAGACGATCCGGTTCCCCGCCGGCCCGGGCAAGGAGGGCTCGCTCCAGGCGGCGGCCATCTCGCGCTCGGGGAAGCGGCTGGCGGTGGCCGGGCACAAGCTGGCCGGGGTGTCGAGCGGCCGGGTGCCGATCTACGTCATCTCGCCCGAAACGGGCAACCAGCTCACCCGGATGGACGCCGGCAGCGGCGACGCGGTCGGCGCGCTGCACTTCTCGAACGACGGCAACCGGCTGGCGGTCGGCGGCGACGACGGGGTGCTGCAACTGATGGACGTGTCCAGCGGGCGCGAGCTGGGGCGCACCGTGCCGCACCGCGGCGGGATCGTCGAGGTGCGGTACAACCCGAACCCGCGGGTGAACGTCCTGGCCAGCCTCGGCACGGACCGGACGGTCAAGATCTGGGACTTCGCGCAGAACCTGACCACGCTCGTCAGCATCGGCGGGGTGACGCCGTCCTGCCTGGCCTGGAGCAACGACGGGCAGGCGCTGGCCCTGGGCACCACCACCGGCCAGATCCTGATCGTCTCGAGCCAGGGGCGGCTGATCCGCGAGCTGCCGCCGGTCCTGGTGGAGAAGCGGCCCGTGGCGGTGTCGCAGGTGCTGTTCGCGCCCGGCGACCAGGAACTGGCCGTCGGCGGGGCGGCCAACGGCCGGGGCTGGACCGGGTTGGTCTCGGCCTACAGCGGGGGCCCGCGGGTGACGGTCCCCGGCCACAGCAACCGGGTCAGCGCGGTGGACGTGTCGGTCGACGGCCGCCGGGTCGTGTCGAGCGGCGGCAACCAGCACGAGACGTTCGTCTGGCAGGCGGACGACGGCGCCGTGCAGCACCGGCTGATCGGCACCGGACACGGGGTGTGGGCGGTCGCATGGGCGAAGGACGGCAAGTCGATCGCGTGGGGCACCCGCAACGAGCGGAACGAGGCCAACGTCGGCCCGCTGGAGCACACGTTCCGGCTCGACGAGTTCGGCCTGGGCAGCCCGCCCGACCCGTCGAAGTACACGCAGACGGTGAACAGCGACGAGCACGTGACGCTCGACTACCGGCAGCGCGTGTTCATGGTCAAAACGACCGGGCGCGACCCGGTGCTGGCACGGCTCCCGGGCGGCGAGCCGATCTACTCGGCCAGCGTGCTGCCGAAGGGGAACGCGATCCTGGTCGGCGGGGTCGAGAGCCTGTACCTGATCAGCCCGATCAGCTTCGACGTGAGCCAGCAGTTCGTGGGGCACACCAGCCACGTGCTGAGCGTCACACCGTCCCCGGACAGCCGGTACTTCGCCACCGGGTCGGCCGACCAGACGATCCGCATCTGGCAGCGGAACCGCGAGGAGCCGGTGCTGTCCATCTTCGTGGCCGGGCGCGAGTGGATCGCCTGGACCCCGCAGGGGTTCTACGCGTGCTCGCCCCAGGGCGAGCAGCTCATCGCCTGGCAGATCAACGCCGGCAACGTGAAGTTCCCGCAGGTCCACCCGGCCGGGCGGTTCCGCCCCACCATGTACCAGCCCGCGGTGCTCAAGTACCTGATCCCGGCCGGCGACCTGAGCAGGGCGCTGGCGATGGCCCAAAAGTACGACAAGGCCCTGATCCAGACCACGAACGTGGCGGAGGTGCTCCCGCCCGAGGTCACCCTCGCCGACTTCACGGAGGGCCGCGAGCTGAAAATGGACAAGGCCAAGGGGACGCTCACCGTGCGGGCCACGGCCAGCAGCCCGAGCGCGAAGCACCCGGTCACGGCCATGCGGCTCCTGGTGGACGGGCGCCCGTTCAACGGCGCGGCCGGCGTGAAGCGGTTCGAGAACCCGCAGCCGACCGCGGAGGCGACGTGGGAGGTGCCGCTGGCGCCCGGCCCGCACACGGTCGCGGTGATCGCCGACTCGCCCGTCAGCAAGGGTATGTCGAAGGTCGGGCAGGTGCTGCGCGACGGCGAGGTCCCGAAGCCGAACCTGTACGTGCTCACGATGGGCGTGGCGGCGTACCCCGGCAAGCTGAAACTCAACTACAGCGCCACCGACGCCGAAATGCTGGCCAAAGCGTTTCAGGAGAAGTCCCGGGGCACCTTCGACAAGATCGAGGTGAAGGTACTGACGGACAAGGCCGCTAGCCGCCAGGGCATCCGCGACGGGCTGACGTGGCTCAAGTCGAAGATGACCCCGCAGGACGTGGGCATCGTGTCCTTTTCCGGGCACGGCTCCCGGGACCTGTTCGGTCGCTTCTACCTGGTCCCGTTCATCGAGTCCGACCCGACCGCCGACGAGAGCGAGTGGGCGCTGTCCGGCGACGAGTTCAAGAAGCGGCTGGAGGACATGCCGGGGCGGCTGGTCGCGATCCTGGACGCGTGCCACTCGGGCTCGGTGGCCGAGAAGGACGGCCCGCCGCAGGCGGACTCGCTGGTCCGCGACCTGACCGCCGAGGACTCCGGGGTGATCGTGATGTGCGCGTCGCTGGGCCGGGAGTACGCGGCCGAGAGCAAGATCTGCAAGGCCGGGTTCTTCACGCTGGGGCTGGTGGAGGGGCTGAGCGGGCACGCGGACGTGGACGGCGACGGGGTCATTTACATCCACGAACTGGACATGTACGCGACGGCGCGGGTGCGCCAGTTGAGCGGCGGGCTGCAGAACCCGACCCTGGGGCGCCCGTCGGCGGTGAAACCGTTCGTGATCGCCAAGCCCGGGAAACAGGCCGCTCCGTGACCGGAACGGCGCCCGATCAACGCCGCGCGGACGTTCCGCGCGGCGTTTTTGTTTTTTCGGGCGCAACCGGGACGCGCCGCCGGTCGCGCGGCAATACCTTTCTGACCGGTGCGGCCGGTCGCACGGAGGCGCACGATGCCGGGTTCTGTTCTCCACGCCGTGGCGCGGCTGACCGCGCCCGATCCACGCACGGACGCGGGCCTGGTGCGGGCGTTCCTGACCGGCTCGGACGAGGGCGCGTTCGCGGAGCTGGTGCGGCGGCACGGGCCGACGGTGCTGGGCGTGTGCCGCCGCGCATTGGGCGCGACGCCGGACGCGGAAGACGCGTTCCAGGCGACGTTCCTGGTGCTGGTGCGCCGCGCCCGCTCGACCGAGTGGCGCGACGCGCTCGGCCCGTGGCTGTACGGCGTCGCGCTCAAGGTCGCCCGCAAGGCCCGTGCGGCCCGTGTGAAGCGCCGCACCCACGAACGGCCGGAGCGCCCGATGACCGAACCTGCGACCCCGCCCGCCGAGCCCGACGACGCGGTCGCCGTTCTGGACGAGGAGCTGGCCGCGCTGCCGGCGCGGTACCGGGCGCCGCTGGTGCTGTGCGAGATCCGGGGCGCGAGCCGCCGGGACGCGGCCCGCGAGCTGGGGCTCGCCGAGGGCACGCTCTCCAGCCGCCTCGCCCGCGGGCGCAAGCTGCTGCGCGAGCGGCTCGCGCGGCGCGGGGTCGCGCCCGCGGCCGGTGGGCTGGCGGTCGCTGTGCCGGCGGGGCTGGCCGGGGCCACCGTGCGGCACGCGACCCACGCACTGGCGCGGGCGGCGGGGGCCGTTCCGGTCGCAATTCTGTCTCTCACGGAAGAGGTCACGAAAACCATGATCGCGAAATGGAAACTGGCGCTGGCGGCGGTGGCCACCTGCGCCACACTCACCACCCTCGGCGCGTGGAACACATCGGCGCATCCCGTGCCGGTCAGTAACGTTTCGGCCGCAGTGGCACGAGCCGACGAGAAGAAGTCGGCTCCGCCGGCCAAGCAACCCGCCCCTGAGCGGGCGAAGGCCGAGGACGGTGCGGAGCGGGTCGCCACTATTTTCGGCGATGTGGCCGTTACGCGCGAGCAGTTTACCGAACACCTCATTCGTCGGTACGGGCAGAAAGAGCTGGAACGGTTCGTGAACAAGCAGGTCATCGCGCATGCGTTCGCCCGCAAGGGGCTCGCGCTGGCCCCGGCCGACCCCGAGGCGGCGCTGAACGAGATCTGCACGGCGTCTCGGATGAGCCGCGAGCAACTCGCTCAGGCGGTACAGAGCCAGGGCTTTACGCTCGCGGAGTGGAACGAGGATGTCAACCTCCCCCGCGTGATGCTGGCGCACATGTGTAAGGCCAAAGTGGCGCCCCCGACCGAAGCCGAACTGCGCCAAGCGTTCGACGTGCGGTACGGCGAGAAGCTCGACTGCCGCGTCATCATCTGGACAAACGAAGACGAAGCTCAAAAGGCATACGAAAAGGTGCGTGGCAGCGAGAAGGAGTTTGACGCCCACGCCCGTCGGTCCGCGGTGGCGGGCCAACCGCGAACCGGCGTGGCCGCCGACGGCCGCGTCGCGCCGATCCCGCGCGCTCAGCCGCTCAAAGAGGAAGAACAAGTCCATCACGCCGCCGTCAAGAACTTGCAGCGCGGGGACGTGAGCCCACTTCTTCGGATCGAGCCTGGCTCGTTCGGATTCATGGTCGTTAAGTGTGACCGGGTGATCCCGGCGGACAAAACGAAGTCGTTCGAGAAGGAGAAGGCGGCCCTGATGCTTGAGGCGCTCGACGCGAAGGTCGTGAACGAATTCCCGAGGTTCCGTAACGAGCTGATGCAGCAGGCCGCCCCGAAATACCACCTCACGTTCCCGGAGCGCGAGTCGCTCCCGAAGCCCGATCCGGCGAAGAAGTAACGGCACGTCGTTACCCCATCGGTCCGTGCGGCCGGATGTTCCGGCCGCATTTCGGTCCCTCACGGAAGAGGTCGAGAGCGATGATTACGAGACAGAAACCCGCCTTGGTGGTACTCACGGCGTGCGTCGTACTCACCGGAGCGGGCGCGTGGCGCACACCGGCCCAACCTCCCGCCGGGCTGGCGGACAAGGCAAGCGCGGGGCCGACTGCACCGCTGCCGACGGGTAAGGCGGGTGCGGAGCCGGTGGCCACGATCTTCGGTGACGTGGCGGTGACCCGCGAGCAGTTCGCCGATCACCTCATCCGCCGGTACGGGCCGAAGGAGCTAAAGGGGTTCGTGTACCGACAAATCGTGAGCACCGTGTTCGCTCGCCAGGGGCTCAAACTGTCGCCCGAGGAAATCCAGGAGCAACTCGACCGCACCGCCGCCGCACTCAAGATGTCACGGGAGCAGTTGGGAGCGGATATCTTGAAGAGCCAGGGAAAGACGATCGACGAGTGGCACGAGGACGTAAACGTCCCAATCATCATGCTCTCACGGCTCGCAAAAGCCAAAGCCGCACCTCCGACCGAAGCGGAGCTACGCCAAGCGTTCGACGTGCGGTACGGCGAGAAACTCGACTGCCGCATCATCATCTGGGGTGACGAAAAAGAGGCCCGTGCGGCTTACGAGAAGGTGTGCAGCAGCGAGAAGGAGTTCGACGCCCACGCTCGCCGCTGCACTCAGGCCGGACAGCCGCGATCGGGTATCGCGACCGACGGACGCGGCGAGCCGATTCCCCGGGCGCAGCCGTTTGAGGGCCACCCGGCGGAACAGGCCGCGCATGCGGCCGCGGCGAAACTCCGACCGGGCGAGGTGAGTCCCTTGATTCCCGTTGAGATTGAAGGGGAGCGGGGATTCATCGCGCTCAAATGCGACCGGATCATTCCGGCGGACCGAACGAAATCGTTCGAGAAGGAGAAAGCGGCACTCGCGGACGATGTCACGGGCGCAAAAGTAGACAAGGAGTTCCGAAGGCTGTCGAAAGAGATCATGAAAGAGGCTGCCCCGCGGTATCATTTGACGTTCCCGAAGATCGATCCGGCGAAGAAGTGACCGTGCGGCGGGTGGTGCGGCTTCCCGTCCGTGTTGGGAATCTCGATTGCGTTGTTGCTTCGGCGGCACGGGAGCAGAGTATGCCGGTTTCGGTTCTTCACGCGGTGTCGCATTTGATCGCTCCGGACGATCGCACGGACGCAGCCCTGGTGCGCGCGTTCGTGATCGACTCGGACGAGGGCGCGTTCGCGGAGCTGGTGCGGCGGCACGGGCCGTCGGTACTGGGCGTGTGCCGGCGGGCGCTCGGTCCCACGCCGGACGCGGAGGACGCGTTCCAGGCGACGTTCCTGGTGCTGGTGCGCCGCGCCAGTTCGACGCCGTGGCGTGCGGGCTTGGGGCCGTGGTTGTACGGGGTGGCGCTGCGGGTGTCGCGGAAGGTGCGCGCGCGTCGGTCGCGTCGCGTGTCGCGAGAGCGTGGGGAGGTTCCGATGGTGGAGCCGGTGGCGCCGGCGTCGGACCCGGACGACGCCGGCGCGGTGGTGGACGAGGAGCTGTCGGGCTTGCCAGCGCGGTACCGTGAGCCGCTGGTGCTGTGCGAGGTGCAGGGGCTGAGCCGGCGTGCGGCGGCTCGGGAGTTGGGCGTGGCGGAGGGGACGCTGTCGAGCCGCCTGGCGCGGGGGCGCAAGCTGCTGCGCGAGCGGCTGTCGCGTCGCGGCGTGGTGCCGGTGGCCGGCGGGTTGGGCGTGGCGGTGCCGTCGGGTCTGGCGGGTGCGACGGTGCGCCACGCGGTGGCGGCGCTGGGACGCTCGTCGGGTGTGGTGCCGGCGGCGGTGTTGTCCCTCACGGAGGAGGTCACAAAGGCGATGATGGCGAAATGGAAGTTGGCCCTGGCGGTGGTGGCCACGTGCGCCACGCTCACCAGCCTCGGAGCCTGGAATACGCCCGCGTTGTCCGTACCGATCGCCAGAGCGGCACACGCGGAAACGACACGAGAACAATCGGGACCAGCGGCACCCGCGGATGCGATTCCTTCAGTCGAGATCGTTGCCCGGGTTGGTGAGAGCCGCGTCATTACCAACCACGACGTTCGCGGCGTCCTGTACCTGATGCCCGGAGCGAGGGGGGCGGAGGCGCTGGCCGCGGCACTCGGCGCGCCCGCGGGGACCGCGTGGCACAACGATCTGCCCGCACAGGCACTCCGCAAGGCGATCGAGCGGGAACTCATCCTGGACGAGATGCACACGCGGCTGAAGAAGGCCAACAAGTTGGTCGTGCTCGACGAAATTCAAGAAGTAGCCGGACCGTCCACTGACCGGCAGTTGCGTGCGCTTCGTGACAGGACCGGGGCGAAGTCGGACGAGGAGTTCGTTGCGCGGCTTCGCACGCAAGGATTAACGGTGCAGGTGATCCGCCGCCAGATGGAACGCCAGTTCATGGCCGACCAGTACGTCGCGAGCGTGGTGAAGGCGCGCCTGAAGGGTGACGGCGTGACGCGCGAGAGACGCGAAACTGAGCGTGACGCGCTCATCGATGAGTTGTGGCGGAAGGGAACCGTTCGCGTGTTCGATCCGCTCGCCCGTGGCGCATTGAAGCACCGCATCACGGCCCCCGCTCAGGAGCCGCCCACCGAACCCGCAAAGGAGTGAGCAGAAAAGAGGGCGGTGGCGGTCGTTTGGCGCGCCGCCCGCCGCCTTCTGCCCGCGGCCCGCTGTTCTCAGTTGCCATCGCACACACCGGGGTTTACATTCAGCGACATTCCCTCGCCGAACGTTTCCCACCCGGAGCCGACATGTCCGCCGCTCAGTCCGCTGCGCCCCCGCTCTCGCTCCCGCTGCGAATCAATCTGTCCGTGATGATGTTCCTCCAGTTCGCGGTTTGGGGGGCGTGGTTCGTCGTGTTCTTCCCGTACCTCCTCGGGCTGAACTTCACGAGCAGCCAGGCCGGGGCGCTGATCGGCAACATGGCGCTCGGTGCCATCTTCTCAACCATCTTCGCCGGCTATATTGCGGATCGGCTGTTGGCCAGTGAGAAGCTAATGGCGATCTGTCACCTTGCGGGCGCGGGGGTGCTGTACCTGATCGCCCAAACCCAGGACACGAACCAGTACGGCACGCTGTTCGCGCTCACCTTCGTGTACGCGCTGCTGTACAACCCGACGCTGGTGCTGGCGAACTCGATCACGTTCGAGCACGTGCCGGACGGGCAGCGCGATTTCCCCGGCATCCGTGTGCTCGGCACGCTGGGCTGGATCGGGGCCGGGTTCGCGATCGATTTCTTGTTCAAGTCCGAAGGCAAAACGGCGGCCGCTACCAATGGCCCGCTGCTGATGGCCGCGGGGTTGTCGGCGGCGCTGGGCGTGTACAGCTTCTTCTTGCCCCACACGCCGCCAAAGGGTGAGGCGAAGGGCGTTCCGTTCGTCCGCGCCATCGGACTGTTCAAGGATTTCTCGTTCGCTGCGTTCTTCATCGTGTCGCTGGCGATTACGGTGGTGCTGGCGTTTTACTACACGTCCACGTCGGACTTCCTGGCGAAGCAGTGCGGGGTGAAGGACATCGGGAGCACGATGAGCATCGGACAGGTGTGCGAGACCGTCTTCCTGCCGCTGCTCCCGCTGTTCCTGATCCGGCTCGGAATGAAATGGGTGCTGGCCCTGGGTATGTTCTGTTGGGGGCTGCGGTATTTCCTGTTCACCAACGCCGGCCCCGAAGGTGTTGGCTTCGCGATGGCCATCGTCGGCATCGCGCTGCACGGATTCTGTTTCGATTTCTTCTTCGCCGCCGGGTTCATCCACTGCGACAACAAGGCCCCGAAGGACATCCGCGCCAGCGCGCAGGCGCTGTTCAGTTTCCTCACCTATGGCGTCGGGATGTGGCTCGGTAGCCTCCTGTGCGGCATCCTCCAAGACAAATACACGAATCCCGAAACGAAGGCCGTGAACTGGAGCGAGTTCTGGATGGTGCCGAGCATCGGCGTGATGGTGTGCCTGGGGGTGTTCCTGTTGGTGTTCCGCGACCGCCCGGGGCGGATCGAGGAGCCGGCAGTCGCGGGTACAGCTGTGACCCCGCCGGCGTAACGCGTTGGCTCGCGTGGCTCGTCGGACGCTCTGCGCTCAAAAATGACTCGGCCGGTGTCGCGGAACGGCGCCGGCTCGAAGGCTCACCTCACGACCCGCCAGTAGACGGCGACAAATCGCGCCGTCATCATGCCCGGACGCCCGCCGCCGGCGGCGGGCGCCGTCGCTCGAAACCACGCGAGGACCCGAACCATGTCCACCGACCTTTCGCGCCGGGCGGTGCTGGCCGGCGGCGCCGCCGCTCTCGTCGCACGTCACGCCGAGGCCCGCGCCGATGCGCCCAAATCGTCCTTCGGGTTCTGCCTGAACACCAGCACCGTTCGCGACAAGGACGGAAAGTCGCGTCCCATCACCGAACTCATCGACATTGCCGCGAAGGCCGGGTACGACGCTTTTGAGCCGTGGGTGTCGGAAGTCGACGCCTACCTGAAGGGCGGCGGCACGCTGAAGGAGTTGCGCAAGCGCGTCGCGGACGCCGGACTGAAAACCGCGGACCTGATCGGCTTCGCCGAGTGGATCGTGGAGGACGCCGACCGCCGCAAGAGGGGACTGGAGCAGGCCAAACGCGACATGGACTGGGCCGCCGAACTGGGCTGCCCGCGCGTGGCCGCCCCGCCCGTCGGCGCGACCGGCGGGGGCAGCAAGCGCGACGACCCGAAGTTCACGCAACCGGTCATCGATCTGGTCGCGGCGGCGGACCGCTACCGCGCGCTGCTCGACGTGGGGGCCAAGATGGGCGTCACCCCGGTCGCCGAGGTGTGGGGGTTCTCGCGGACCATGCGGCGGCTCGGCGAGGCACTATTGGTCGCGATCGAGTGCGGCGACGCGCGCGGGTGCGTGCTGCCGGACGTGTACCACCTCTACAAGGGCGGATCGGATTTTGCCGGGCTGCCGCTCCTTTCGGCCTCGGCGATCGGGATCTTCCACGTCAACGATTACCCCAAGATCGGGCGCGACCGGATCAACGACGCCGACCGCGTGTACCCTGGCGACGGGATCGCGCCGCTGAAGGACGTGTTCGCGGCGCTGCGGAAAATGAACTACACCGGGTTCGTGTCGCTGGAACTGTTCAACCGCGACTACTGGAAGCAGGACCCGCACGCGGTCGCGAAGACCGGACTGGCGAAAATGAAAGCCGTCGCAGGGTGACCAAAGCAAAAGTTGAAAGTGAAAAGCAAAATAGGATAATGGGATTCCTTTTTGCCTTTTCACTTTCGACTTTTGCCTTGTTCCTCGCTCATCCCACGACGCTGCTGTCCCGCACGACGAGGCGGCCGGGCAGCAGCACCTTGGCGAACGGGTCGCCGGGGTACGCAATCCGGTTCTCCATCACCCGCAGTGCGGTCCGCACGATTTCTTCCGACGGGTACGTGTACGACGACACCCCCAGCGCGAAGCTCTGGCCGATCGGCAGGTCGTCGCAGCCCACAACGGCCACGTCGCGCGGCACGTTGAGCCCGCGGCGGAACAGCTCCAGAATCACCCCGACCGCGACGTAGTCCTGGTAGCAGATCGCCCCGTCGGCCCCGGCCCGGACGAGTTCGTCGGCGGCCCACGGGTACGCCTCCCGGGCCTCTAAACGTTCGGGCACTCGCAGCACGAGCGGCGGGCGCCCCGGGCCGGCGTTCTCAAGTGCCGACAGGTAGCCGGCCAGTCGGTCCGTGTGCGTGCTCGTCGGGGACGCCACCACGCACGCGATCCGCTTGCGCCCCAGCGCGAGCAGGTGTTCGGTGCAGCGGCGGCCCCCGTCGGCGTGGTCCGAGGCCACCAGGTCGCACTCCAGCCCGCGCCGCTCGCCGCGCAGGTTGCGGTCCAGCAGCACCACCGGGAGCCCGCGCTTGCGGCACCCGGCCAGGAACCACTCGTCCTGGCGGCAGTCGCCCTCCGACACGCGCGACGGCAGGAAGAACACGCCCGTCGTCCCGCCCTTCGCGACCGCAGCGACCGCCCGGTCGACCTCGGCGGCGCCCGCGGTCGGTGGGACCGCGAGGGGCCGCAGCGCGAACGCCCCCTGACCCGCGACGCGCTCGAACCCTACTCTAACAACGGCCTCCGACGCGCTCTGCCACGGCCCGGGCGACACCCGCATCACCACCGCCCATCGCACCACCGGGTCCGCGCCCCGCTCGGCGGCGTACGAGCCGGACCGGTCGCGCGTGACCACCAGCCCGCGGTCGCGGAGCAACTGGAGCGCCCGCGAAGCGGTGAACGACGAAACGTCGTAGGTGTCGGCGATGTCGCGGACGGTGGGCAACTTGCCAATGCTCCACTCGCCCGCTCGCAGCCGGGCCGCGAGTTGGTCCGCGAGGTGGACGTATTTCGGCGACGCTTCGTCAACGGGCGGTTCGGGCCGAGGCACATTGGGCTCCGTCGAAAACTACCAAGCGGTGTGCCATTCAGAGGCGGTGCGAACGGCGGCGGCGGGGCGCGGCAACGGTAACTGCCCGGGATTATTTTTAACAAGAATACGCAACAGTACCGTGGCAGCAACAGCGGTAGCGTGCCCCGGTGATATTTTTCTGATTGATGCAGATTGTCGGGTGCTTAGTGAGATCTTCATGCTTGCTGCGTTGTAGCCCCGAGCCTGTCTCAGTACTCTCTCATCACAGATGTGCCGCCCCGGCTCACGTGTATCATCCTTCTCCCGAGGGTTCCCATGGTTCGTCGTAACTGGAACGAAAAGGCCGGTTTTACGCTGATCGAGCTGCTGGTGGTGATCGCGATCATCGCGATCCTGATCGGGCTCTTGCTGCCCGCGGTGCAGAAGGTGCGCGAGGCCGCCGCGCGGACCCAGGGGCAGAACAACCTCAAGCAGATCGGGCTGGCCACGCACAACTACAACGACTCGATCGGCCACCTCCCGCCGGCGTTCGTTGAATACGGACCGTCGAAAGGGTACAAGGACGGTTCGTGGGTGGTTCACGTCCTGCCGTACATCGAGCAGGACAACTTGAAGCGGTCGGTCGACACCCGGGCCGGGGACAGCGGGCACTACTACGCGATCACCTACAACCAAGCCCCGCCGAAGCCGTTCATCAACCCGCTCGACCCGTCCCAGTCGAACGGCGCGTACAACGACAGCGGTTGGGGGATCTACAGCGTGACCGGCTACGTCGCCAACTACCTCGCGCTGGGCGGGCTCGTGAACAAGACGACCAGTCCGACGTTCATCCTCGACACGAAGAAGAACATCCTCGGCGTCAGCGACGGTACCTCGAACACCATCGCCTTCACGGCCCGCACGGCCGCGTGCGAGCGCGGCCCTAGCGCGTACCGCGCCTCGTACTCCTCGCCCCTGTACAACATCGCCCCTTACGCCAACGCCAGCGACTGGTACGAGTGGATGCCGGTCATCAACTACTGGAAGAACGGCACCTCGAGCGAGGGGTACATCACCGGCGCCGCGACCAAGTTCCAGGTCAACCCGACGTGGGCCGGGAAGACCGCCACCTGCGACTTCCGGCTGGCCACTCAGATGGGCTCCGGCGGGCTCCCGGTCGCCATGGCCGACGGCAGCGTGCGAATCGTCGCCGCGGGCGTGTCCGGCGACACGTGGTGGGCGGCCCAGACGGCGACCGGCGGCGAAGTGCTCGGGAGCGACTGGTAAGCTTTCCGTTTCTGGGCTGGGGCCGGATCACCGTGCCCCACTCCTATCACAATTTCGGATCACACACCATGCGGCGGTTCGTTGCGCTCGCCCTATTCGCTTTCTGCGTGTTCGTTGCCCTTGGGTGCGGCGACTCCGCCCCCACCGTCAACACGGCCCCGACGGACAAGCAAAAGCAAAAGGAGCAAGGTGCCGGTCCCGGTCCCGGCGCCGGACAGAAGAAGTAACGGGCTGTTCCTGTCTGTGGGCGGCACCGTTACCAGCGGCCCCGATGCGGGCCGCGGAGCCGTCCGCCGGGGCTTTAACACAACCAAAACTGGTGTGGCTTTCGCGCCCAGAACCGAACGAGGAGCACCATGACTTCCCCTACCCGCCGCGACCTGTTCGGCGCGGCACTCGGCGCCGCCGCGCTGCCCGGGTTCGTTTCCACGGCGCGCGCCGCGGACCGCAAGCCGGTGCTGCGGGCCGCGCACATCACCGACGTCCACATCACGAAGGACCGCGACGCCAGTAAGGGTGTCGCCGCGATGTTCGCCCACATGGCGAACCGCCGGGACGGCAAGCCGGACCTGATCCTGAACACCGGCGACGCCGTGATGGCCGTCGACGGCAAGACGACCGGCGCGAAGGCCGCGGAGCAGGTCGCGCTCTGGAAGCAGGCCGTGAAGGCCGCCCCGGCGCCGATCCACTCCTGCCTCGGCAACCACGACGTTTGGGACGGCAACGAGCCGACCGCCGAGGTGCCCGCGGAGAAGAAGGGCTTCGGCCTGATGACCGAAGTGCTCGGCATGCCCGCCCCGTACTACAGCTTCGACAAGGGCGGGTGGCACTTCGTCTCGCTCAACAGCATGTGCAACTGGCCGAAGTATGCGACCCTCTCGCCCGAGCACTTCGACTGGCTCAAGGCCGACCTGGCCAAGACCAAGCTCCCCACCGTTGTGCTGAGTCACGTGCCGATCCTGAGCGTGACCTCGCAGGTGTACGGCGACAGCTGCCGCAAGAACAACGACAACGTCGTCCCGGGCATCTGGCACCACACGGACTGCTGGGCCATCAGCGAGGTGTTCCGCAAGAACCCGCACGTGAAACTGTGCCTGAGCGGGCACATGCACACGTGCGACCGGTGCGAGTACCGCGGGGTGTGGTACATCTGCGGCGGGGCCGCGTGCGGCGCGTGGTGGAACGGCAGCGAGTACGGGTTCCCGCCGTGCTACGGGGCCATCGACCTGTTCGCCGACGGCACGTTCAGCTACGACTTCGTCGATTACGGCTGGGCCGCCCGCAAGTGGAACGGCAAGGAACTGAAGGACTGATTGTGTTTGGTGTGGTTTGGTGTTTGGTGTTTGGTGTTTTCGTATTTTGCCCGAGCGGTAGTATGTGAACCGCGACGGTGAAACACCAAACACCAGAACCCAACCCACACCCAAAAATGTCACTTCCGAACCGCCCGATCGAGTGGGCCGACCGGCTCGCCAAGCTCTACACCCCTGTCGTTGCCGATGTGCTGGACAAGCTCGGGTTCCGCAACCAGAGCATGAACCCGCGGGTCCGCCCCCTTTGGCCCGAGGCGAAGGCCGCCGGGTTCGCGCTCACCGTCCAGACGGTCCCCGCACGCGAGCAATCGCCAGCACAACCGTATGCCGGTGAACTGGCGGCGGCCGATTCGCTCCGGAGGGGCGACGTGCTGGTGGTGTCGGAGTCGGCGTGTAGCTTCTGGGGCGAGCTGCTCTCGACCGCCGCGACGTACCGCGGGTGCCGCGGCGTCGTACTCGACGGCCCCACGCGCGACTCGCTCGCGATTCGGGAGATGGGGTTCCCCGTCTTTCATGTCGGGTTTCACCCTGCGGACAGTCTCGGGCGACTGGACGTGACCGCGCACAACGTTCCCATCTCGTGTGCGGACGTACTGGTGTACCCTGGCGACCTGATTCTCGCCGATCACGACGGTGTGGTCGTGGTGCCCAACGGGGTGGCGGAGGAGGTGCTGCGGCTCGCCGAGGAGAAGGTGAGCGGCGAGAACCTCGTTCGCAAGGCGCTCGCGGGCGGGATGACCACCGCCGAGGCGTTCAAAAAGTACGGCATCCTCTGAACGCCGGGCGCGGTGGCCGCGTCCCGACGTTCGGCACGCGTCAGCGAAGGGCGGCGAGGCTGTTGTGGGCCAACCCGGTTTCACGGATCTGCTTGACGCTGATCTGGGCGGACGGCTTCATCCCCGGGCGCACGTAGTACACGCACACGTGCGCGAGCGGCGTTCCCGCCGGGATGCGCTGTTGCGCCGGGGACGGGCGGCCGGCCTCTTCGCCGGGCATTTGAATCATCCACCGGTCGTTACCCGGCAGGTCGTACAGTTTGAGAACCCCGGTCTGCTCGTCGTAGGTAATGCGGTCGGCGTCCGGCGCCGGCAGTTGCGACCGGAGGGCCACCCAGGGCGGGTCCTGCGTACCGACGCCCGACGACGGCGGTTGGCCGGCGGTCGGCACGGTCGGCGCGCCGCACCCGGTGAGCGCGAGCGGAAGGGCGAGTACGGCGGCGAGCCGCGCGGGGCTCGTTCGGACCGCGCGCGGGGACGGGGGTGGTGAAAATGCGGTCATGGGAACCCTCCTCCGTGGGGCGCCGTTGTGGGAGAGGCGAATCTCGGGCCGTGGCCCCGTTAGTCGATACCGGTCAGAGGCGGCGACCAAACACGGGACATCTACGGGGTGATCCGCATACTTGAAGCGTAGCACCTGATCGTGTCAAGCGAAAGAGGCGGAGCCAGAACGACACAACCGGCTGGCCGGGCGTTCAGTCCCTCAGCCAGATGAGGCCGAGTGTGAAGGTCGTAACTCCGATCAGCCCGCCGGTGAGGGCGGTGACGGAGAAGTCGTCCGTGATTGATATCCGGGCGCCGGCCGAACCACTGAGTACCGAGAGACCGCCCCAGATGAGGGGCACACTGCTAAGAACGGTGAGTACAAGACCGGCCAGTCGCTTCACGTGAAATCCTCCGCGGGAATCGGATACCGAGGAACGGGCGCGTTCGTGTCACGGCCCAATATTCCTTTGGCACGCAAGGCCGCGGCTGTCACGCTCGGGTGCGCAGTTTTATCGGCACGCTGTCAGAAAACGCTACTGATCGGTGCGCCGTCGGCCCTCATTTCGCGCCGCCGATGATCTCGACCATCTTTTCGGTCTGCATCGGGCGGTCGCCGAGGCAGTCCGCCGTGAGCCGAAGTTTGAACCACGCTTCGGCGGGCCTGGTCCCTTTGAACGTGAGCGTGTAGGTCCGCTCGCCGTTACCCGGGATCGATTCCGCCTCGAATTGGATGGTGTTGCTGTCCGTTCTCCCCTTCGGTGTGGAACCCGTTACACTCACATTGTCCGGGATATCAATCAGTAGCTGCACTTTGCGAGCGGCCTCGCCGCCGACGTTCTTCACATTTACCGTGAATGTGCCTTCTTTGCCGACTTGAACGGCCTGCGGCGGGAACAGTGTTTCCCACAGCAGTGCCGCCGTGCCTTCGAACGTGGTCGCCAGCTCTTGCGATGTGCGGATGCCGCGCGCGTCCGCGGCCCGCGCCGTGAGCACCCACCGCCCGTTCGTATTCGCTTTCACCGCGTACCGCAGCGACACGGCCTCTTTGGGCTCCAGCCGCGGGATCTGCCAAACCACCGAGTCCCGGTAGACGGTGCCGCCGTTGGTCCGACTGGTGGGCAAACAGTTGACCGGGATGCTCCCCGTGACCTTGATGTTCGTGCTGGGGAGCGTTCCCGTGTTGCGCACCACGATTTCGTACTTGGCGGACTCGCCGGGCTTGACCACCTCGTTCCCGGTCGGGCCGGTGAATTTCATTTCGAGGCCGGGAACGAGCACTTCCGTCCGGGCTTCCGAAGGGCGATCCGCGACCAACTTCGACCCGGTCACGTTGGTCAGGGTGAACACCTCGGACGCCTCGCGCGCCGTGACTCGGTACTCAATCACCTTCCGCTCGCCCGGGAGCATGCGCCCGAGGTCCCAGCGCCACTGCTGGCCTTCGTTGTGTGGTGCGCGAGTTGCGCCCGTCGTGATCGGTTCGAACTCGGCGGACTGTGTCAGGTTCTCGATGATCCGCACGCCTTCTGCGGGAACTTTTCCCTGATTCTGCACCAGTATGCGCACCGTGTAGGCTTCGTCGCGCACCGCCTGCTTCGGCGCGGACTTCGTGACCTTGACCGTGGGGGTGCCGATCTTGGTCGTTACCGCTTGGCCGTGCTCGTACCGCACGTACGCGAGGTTTTTCAGCTCCTTGGTGCCCGGCTTGGGGCGCAAGGTCAGTTCGACCGACTGCGACTTGCCGGCTTTGAGCGTTCCGAGATTCCAAATCAGTTGCTTGTCGGTTTTCGCGTCGTCGGGCATCGGTTTCGCGGTGACGAACTCGGCCGCTTCTGGCGCGAGCGGGTTACGGAGGCTCACGGAGTGGGCGTCCGCCGCCGAGACGTTCTGCACGGTGAGGACGTACTTGATGTTCTCCCCGTCGAGCGCGTCGGCCGGGACGCGCACGCGGACGGTGACGACCGGGTACGCGGGGTCTTGAACGTTGGTCGCGGGCCGCGGGAACTGGCCCGGAGTGCCGGGCACGCGCTGCAAGAGCTGAGCCTGCTCAACTTCTCCCGTCGGAACGTCCAGGGGCGTGAAGTGCTCGGTTTCGGCCGGTAGGGCGGGTGGGAGGTTGCCGAACGTGAGTTTGGCCGGTTCCTGAGGGTGTTGCGCCGGCGCGGTCAGGGCGATCACGGCCCACACCACGACCACCACCGCCCCGCCGACCGCCGCCGACCGCGCGTGCTGCCACCGGCTCATGAATGCACCCTCACCTGCGTCCCGGTGTTCGTTCGACTCGCGGTGGGGATATAGTGTTTTCAGCGAAGCTGCGAAAGGTCAAGTCGGGGCGACCGCGGCCCCGCAAATGCGGTTGACGGGTTCCACCCAATGTTGACAATGGCGTGTTAGTTATCGGCCATGCCGGCCAACCGGAGAGGGACAGTTTGATGAACGCGCGAGCGTGGACGATAGGCGCACTTGCTGCGATAGGACTGCTGGCGGCCCCCCTGGTCGGTTCCGCCGCAGAACCGGCCGCGGAGCCGGCCGGCGGAAAAGCTCAGGGACCCTACGTCGTGGTCGTCGGCGTCGGGGAGTTCCAGGACAAGGCGATCAGCCCCCGGCCGACCGCCGACGCGGACGCGAAGGCGCTCCACGCGCTGCTCACCGACAAAAAGTACCTCGGCGCTTCCCCCGATCGGGCCAAGCTCCTGACCTCTTCGGGTGCGACCCGCGAGGCGGTGGTGAAGGCCGTCGACGCGGCCGCCGCCGCCACCGGCGGTGACGACACCGTGATCCTCGCGTTCTTCGGCCGCGGGTCGTCCACCGGCGACAAGCCGTGCTTCTTGACGAACGACAGCACGGTGAAGGACCGGGCGAAGACCGCTCTGCTGATGAGCGACCTGGAGCCGGCGTTTAAGAAGTTCAAGAGCCAGAACGTCCTGCTGCTGATGGACGTGCAGTACAAGGGCGGGGTCGACGCGGGGGCCGAGAAGATCCTCGAGCCGAGCTGGCTCGAGATCATGAAGCTCGTGTTCGGCGACGAGAAGGACGAGAACATGCTCCCGCCGAACCGGGTGCTGGTCCTCGGCAACCCGCCGTTCCAGGACGCGCTCACGAAGGGCGACCACGGCCTGTTCTACTCCGTGCTCTCCGACGCGCTGGGCGGGAAGGCCGACCAGGCGCCGTACAACGAGGGCTACGAGTCGGACGGCATCGTCACCACCCGCGAGCTGCTCAAGTACCTCGAAAAAGAGATCCCGAACGCGGCCCGCGCGACCGGCAAAACCGACAAGGAAAAGGAACTCGAACCCGTCTTCGTCGGCCGCGGCGCCAGCAAGTTCTGGGTCACCCGCAACCCGGCCGAGACCGACACCATCAAGAAGCGGCTCGACGCCGTGGAGGGGCTCGCGAAGGCCGGCAAGCTCACCCCCGACCTCGTTAAAGAGGGCGTGGACCTGCTGTTCCGGATGCCCAAGCTGAAGTGGTCGCAGGCGCTCCGCAAGGAGTACCAGAAGCTGGCCGACGGCGGCGCCACCGTGGCCGATCTCGAGGCGCACCGCAAGAAGCTGCTCGAGGACCTGAAGCTCGATACCGACGCCGCCGCGGAGTTCACCCGGAAGGTGCTGCCGGCGATCTACAAGCTGTCGGCCGAGTACATCAAGCCGATGACCCGCGGCGAGCTCACCGCCCTCGCGGTGAAGGGGCTGTTCGCCGAGGCCGACGAACCCGTCCCGGCCGACATCGCCGACACGATCAAGACCCCCGAGAAGATCAGCGACGAGCGCGGCAAGGAGCTGCTCACCGAGGCCCGGTTGCGGCTCGGCAAGCGCGAGGACCTCGACGGCGCGAAGGGCGCCGATGTGACCGTCCGCGCGCTGGTCGGCGCCCTCCACGACCCCTACGCCGGTTACTTCACAAAGGAAGAGTGGCTCCGCACACAGGGCCAACTGTTCGGCCGGTTCCCGGGCGTCGGGATTATAATCCGCCGCGAGGCCGTGCGCGACGGGCTCCTCGTCGTCACCCCGATTAAAGGCAGCCCGGCGTTCCGCGCGGGTATTCAGGCGGGGGACCTGATCACGGAGATCCGCCTCGAAGTGGACAAGGAGGGCAAGCCGCTCCCGGCCGACGCCAAGAAGGTCCACAGCACGAAGGGGCTGAAGACCGACGACGCGGTGAACCTGATCACCGGCGCCCCGGACACCCCGGTTTCGCTCGTCGTCTCGCGGGAAGGTGAACCGGAGCCGAAAGTGTACCGCATCACCCGCAACTATGTGATGGTGGAAACCGTTCACGGGGTCAAGCGGGACGAGAAGAACGACTGGGGCTACTACCTCGACGAGAAGAGCAAGATCGGCTACCTGCACCTGAGCCAGTTCATCACGGTGTCCAACGAGTTGGGCACGCCGGCCGATGTCCGGCGCGCGGTGGCGGCCCTGAAACGGACCGGCCTCAACGGGCTCGTCATTGACGTGCGCAACAACCCCGGCGGGTCGCTCAAGGCCGTCATCGACATCTGCGAGCAGTTCGTCGGCAAGGAGGCGATCGTGACCACGAAGGAGCGGGGCGGCGCGGGCGCCACGTTCACCTACTCGGGCCGCAGCGCGGGCGACCGGAGCTTCCCGATTGTGGTGCTCATCAACGGGAACAGCGCCAGCGCCAGCGAGATCCTGGCCGCGTGCCTGCAGGACCACAGCCGCGCCACGATCATGGGCGAGCGGACCTACGGGAAGGGCAGCGTCCAGCACGTCGAGGAGTACGACGCGACCGGCGGGCGGGTCAAGTACACCGTCGCCCGGTACTACCCGCCGAGCGGGCGCAACATCGACAAGGTGGCGATGGAGCAGTCGACCGAGCTGAAGTCCCGCGACGAGTGGGGCGTGAAGCCCGACGCCGGGTTCGAACTCAAGATGACCCGCGAGGAGCTGGCCGACTGGTTCGAGTACAGCCGCGACCTCGAAGTGATCCCGGTGCCGGGCAAGAAGGCGCCGACGGTCGACCCGGGTAAGGACAAGCAACTGGCGAAGGCGCTTGAGCACCTCCAGGGGCTGGTCAACCGAAAGTGATCGCGCCGGCTCGGTGCATCTAAACGCGGTCTATCAACGCCCGGCGGGCCAGTACCCGCCGGGCGTGTTTGCGCGCGGCCGATCTCGTTACTCCTCTCGTTGTCTGAAATCTGAAGCCGACGCTTCATCACCGGATGGGACGAGGCGTCGATCTCCCCAGAACGCAAGCATTCTGCTCTTGGCTGCCGGGCTCACTTCCAGAAGGTGACAGCACCGGCTGTCTTCCCAGCGGCCACGATCCGCCGCGTCCATGATAGTTAATCTGGCAAATGTGTTCTTTTTGAATTCGTTGTGGCGAATGTAGGGGCTTGACGACTTGCGCCGGCTGCGCCCGGCGGAGTTGTTGCGCGTGTGTGTTTTGTTGCGCGCGTTTCATTGCGAGAAATGGGGCACGAAGCAGAATTAGCTCAAGTGCGGTGCGCCGGCCGACGTAACGGGGCAGGCGAGGCACGACACGAGGGGTTCCGCGATGTTCCGCCGTGCGCTTCTGGTCGCCGCCGTCGCGGCTCTGATCGCGGCCCAGACCGGTTGCCGCTCCGCGTGCGGCGAACGCCACAGTTGGTTCAGCTCGCGCTCGTCGTCGGATGTGCCGTGCCGGACGGTGGGACGCAGCAGCGGCTGCTTCGACACCGCAACCGGTGCTTCAGTGCCGTGTCCGACGGGGGGAGGGATGCTGGTCCCCGGTGGCCCGTCTGTGACCGGTCCGGTGGTCCCGGGCCGCGGGCCGATTGAAGTGGGGCCGATGCCGTCGCTGAACGATGGAGGACTGATCCCTCCGTCCGCGCTGCCTGTTCCGGCGCCAGCGCCGGGGGCGAACAACACAGAGTTGCCGTTCCCGTCCCTCTCAGGGACGCCGGTGAAAGGCCCTTTGAACAAGTGAATCACCCGGGAGGGTGACCCTCGGACGCGGCCGGCGGATGGAGATCCGCCGGCCGCGTCTTTTTTACCTTGGGCTCGATACGATTCCGTGCCGGTCGGTTAGCGAGCGGTCGGGCAGCGGCCGTTCGCGCAACCGCCCATGGTCGGCAGCACGTAACCGCCCTGGATCACGGTCGGGCAGCGGCCGCTCGCGCAGCCGCCGACGGTCGGCAGGTAGCCGCTCTGGATCACGCCCGAACAGCCCCCCCCGGAGCAACTCCCGCGGTACAGCGGGGCCGGGTACGCGGTGTACGGCGCGCTGGTGGCGGCCGCCGGGGCGCCCACGGTCACGGTCGTGCTCGGGGTGTTCGGAGCGCTCGCGTAGGTGCTCAGGTGGTTGGCGAGGTCCCCAGCCGACACCGCGCCGGGCTGGCGCAGCGCCTGGTAGGTGCCGCCGGTGCTGCTGATCACCAGTCCGTCGGTGAGCTGAAACTGGCTCGCGAGTTCCGCGCCCTTCGCGGTGCCAGTGTCCACCGCCACGCACACGAACTTGTCACGAAGCAGCTTGGCGGCCTCGTCGGTCATGGCCGAGTCGTTCAGCACCTTGGCGAACGGGTTGCCGGTCCCGATCAGCACCGCCATCGGTTTGCCTTCACTGGCCGCGAGCTTCAGGGCGGAAGCGTAATCGGTGTGCGTCTGGAACTCGGGCTTTGCAGCCGGGGCCAGCACACCGGACAGGGCGATCGCAGCCAGAATCGTCGTGGTCATGCATTACTCCTGGTGTAACCACTTGGTGGGCGATCTCCCGCGCCTTACATGCCGCGGGAATTGCCGTTTATAGACATTTCTGCCGCAGATGTGAACCTTAAAGCCGTTAAAAAAGGAAAATTCGGAATAATTCGGTTGCGTAATGAGTCAAGACTGGACATTTGCCGCGTGGTGTTCTGGTGAGAATAGATAATTCGGGATTAATGTGAAGTTTTTTAATTGTTGTAGTGTGATATTGTTTATTGAGGTTTGTTGGTAGCCTTTGCTGTCTCATACCAAATCCGACTGAAGAGTAACGGTGGTTGGGAGCGCCACCCGCCCGCTAACGCAGGCGGGTGCAACCGACACCCTGCCGAGCGGTTACTCTTCAACCGGATTTGGTATCAGAGCGTCGCATCGTCGCCCGTTGGCGCGTCGCAGGACAAACTGATCACGCTGCCGGGATGGGGTAACGCTCGGAAACGAGTCGGGACCGCTCGGGAGCGGGTGATGTATCCCGCTTCCGAGCAGTGCGGATCGTCAAAAACGCTGCGCACTTACGTCCGTCTGCTCAGTCTTTTGAATCGTTATTACACCCTTGACGCCCCACATGGTGGGCGCTCGCTCTACCAGCGGGTTGATTACACCTCAAACGGTGAGGGGCGTTGAATCCGCCTCGACTGCCCGAGCGAAACCACTGGGTCAGGCCGTTGTCCATGCGAGGAATGCCCATGAGCCCGATCCGTGCGTTCGCCTGCGTGCTCCTGTTGGTTCCGCCGGTGGCGGGCGCGGAGCCAGAGGTGTGGCCCCAGTGGCGTGGCCCCACCCGGGACGGTCTTGTCGCCGGTGCCGCCTGGCCCGACAAGTTGGGCGGCGACGCTCTCAAACGCGTCTGGCGTGTCGAGAACCTCGGCCCCAGTTACTCGGGACCGATCGTGACCGCCGACCGCGTGTTTACGACCCAGACCGTGGACAAGAAGACCGAAGTCGTCACCGCCCACGACCGCAAGACGGGAAAGGAGCTGTGGAAGGTTTCGTGGGAGGGCGCCATCACGGTGCCGTTCTTCGCCGCGAAGAACGGGAGCTGGATTCGCTCGACTCCGGCGTTCGACGGGAAAACGCTGTTCGTTGCCGGTATCAAGGACCTGCTGGTCGCGCTGGACGGGGCCACCGGGAAGGAGCGGTGGCGGTGCGATTTCGTCAAGGAGTTCGGCGCTCCGCCCCCCGACTTCGGGTTCGTCTGTTCGCCGCTCGTCGACGACACCGGCGTGTACGTCCAGGCCGGCGGGTGCTTCGCGAAGCTCGACAAGGCTACCGGTAAGGTGCTCTGGACGGCACTCAAGGACGGCGGCGGGACCATGGGGTCCGCGTTCTCGTCGCCGGTGTTCGCGCGGCTCGCGGGCAAGGAGCAGGTGCTCGTGCAGACGCGCACGAAGCTCGCCGGGGTGGACCGCGGCACCGGCGAGGAACTGTGGGTGAAAGAGATCCCTTCGTTCCGCGGGATGAACATTCTCACCCCGGTGCCGGTGGGCGACGACGGCGTGTTCACCAGCACCTATGGCGGGAACACCCGGTTGCTGCGGCTGAAGAGCGACGGAGGCCAGTACTCCGCCCAAGACGCCTGGAGCTTCAAATACGAGGGCAACATGACTTCGCCGGTGGTGGTGGCCGGCCACGCCTATTTGCTCGGAAAGGACAAGCGGTTGCTCTGCACGAACCTCGAAACCGGCAAAGAGGTCTGGCGTTCGGAGGAGCGGTTCGGGGACTACTGGAGCTTGGTCGCGAACCGCGACAAGGTGCTGGCCCTCGACCAGCGCGGGACGCTGTACCTGTTCCGCGCGAGCGCAAAGGAGTTCGACCTGCTGGACCAGAGGAAGGTCGCCGACGCGGAGACGTGGGCGCACCTCGCGGTGTGCGGCGACGAAGTGGTGATTCGCGATCTGACCGGGCTGACGATGTGGCGGTGGGGCGTCCGGTAACGCGCCCCACTCCCGGAGGAGCGGAGCCGACCGGCGGCCGTGGTGAAGCGGTCAACTGGAACCGGCGTCGCTTTCGGGGCGCTCGGGCTTCCTTCGGAGCAGCCGGGCCATCCCGTACCCCAGCCCGACCGCCGACAGCACGCCGGACGCGCCCACGGCGAGCATGATCCAGTCGCGGCGGTCCGGTTGCCAGAGCGGACGGTCCGGTTCGGGGGCCATCAGCGCTCCCGAGTCGGCCACCAGTTCGACGTTGATCTCTCCCGGCGGCAGCGGTAGCGGCACCGGCACCGGGACGGGTATCGGAGCCGCGGTCGGGACGGCCCGTGGCGGCGTCGGGGTGCTTGCGAGTGCGGGCGTCGGGGCCGTGCCCACTTTCGGCGCCGCTTTCGCAGTCGCCTTCGGCGCCGGGGCCGGTGGCTTCATAGGTAGGGCGGGTGCCGAATCGTGTTTCGCCGGTCGAGCCGTCGGCAGCTTCGGCGCTTCCAACTGCGACTCACTTTCGAGCCAGTCTTTGAACGCGGGCTGGAGGTTCGGCGCCGGCGCGGCCCCGCCTGTGGTGAACCGCTTTAGCGCGAGAGCCGCCTCGGTCGGAGTCTGGTACCGCGCCTCGGGCGTTTTCGCGAGCAGCTTGTCGAGCACCTGCTGGAACCCGTTCGGCAGGTCGGACACGAACGTGCTCAGCGGCGGCGCCTTCTCGGTCGCGTGCTTGAGCATCTGCGCCATGATGTTCGACTCGGGGAAGGGCGGGTTCCCCGCGACGCACTGGTGCACCAAGCAGCCGAGCGAGTAGAGGTCCGCCCGGATGTCGGCGGTGCTTGCGTCCTTCGCCTGCTCGGGGGCGAGGTAGTCGGGCGTGCCGAGCACCGACCCTTCCAGAGTGAGTTTCGCGTCCGCCTGGGATTCCGGAACGCTGTCGTCGAACAACTCGCGGCCCAGCCCGACGTCCAGGATCTTGACGGTCGCGTCGAGTGTGGTGTCGGGCTTGCCCTTCGCCGGCTCCGGGGTGAGCATGATGTTCGCGGGCTTCAGGTCGCGGTGCACCATGCGGCGCTCGTGCAGGTGCTGGAGCCCGTCGAGCGTTTGCGTCGCGAGCCGCACCACCTCGGGCCAGGGCAACCGCTTGCGGCGCTCCAGCACGTCCGCGAGCGTCTCGCCCTCAATGTGTTCCATCGCGATGAAGTGGACCCCGCCGCTCTCGCCGACCTGGAACGCGCGCACCACGTTCGGGTGGTCGAGCTGGGTGAGCAACCGGGCCTCGCGCTGGAACCGCCCCAGCACCTGCGGGTTCTTGGCCCGCGACGCCGACAGGATCTTCAGCGCCACGACCTGCCCGAAGTTGTGGACGGCCTTATACACCCCGCCCATTTGCCCCTTACCGATGCGGTCGAGGATCTTGTACCCGCCGAGGAAGAACCCGTCGGCGCGGCCGCGCTGCACGATCGCGGCCTGGTAGTCGGTCAGGCACTTGCGGGCGACGAGGAACCGGCGGAACGAGTCCACGCGGTCGTCCGGGCCGGGCTTCTCCTGTTGCCACTGGTGATACTGCGCGCTCACCTCTTCCGGCGGGAGCAGCCGGCTCTTCACCAGCAGCGTGCAGTACTCGGCCGCGGTCGTGACGGGAGTAGCCATAAGACTCAAAAGTCAGAGGACAGGGGACGCAGTCAGGAGACAGAGCCCGACGCCCGGTCCGGTTGGCCGCGCCTGGTGTTTCGTAGCACAGGTCGGAACACCAGTGCCGTAATGGGGTAACGCCAGCGCACACGCCAACAACCGGATCGCGAACCAGACGCGCTCGCTGCCTGCTACTTCTTTCTCGAATCCTCGACCATCTGGCGCACGGCCGGGTCGTCACCGGCCACCCCTAGCACGGCGTCCCGGACGGCCGCGGCCTCGGCCGCGCGGCCCTGGGCGTCGAAGGCCTTTGCGTGTTCGAGGGCGGCACGCACCGGCTCGCGGTCGAGCGGCGGTCGGGGGGCGCGCACCGTTTGCTGGGCCAGGAGTGCGTGCCCCGTACGCGCGAGTTCGACCCAGCGCTGCTCCGACGGGACCGCCGCGAACGCCGCAACCACGCCCTCCCACGCCTCCCGCGCCTGCGCGGTCTCGCCCGCCTGCGCGAACCGCAGCCCGCGCAGATACCCGCGCTCGGCGTCGGTCCGCGGGTCGGCTTTCGCCCCCTCCGTGATCGCGCGCCGCAGTTCTCGGCGGTCCCGGATGCGCCGGCGGGCGGCGGCCAACTCGTCCTTGTACCGGTCGGCGTACTTTCGCGTGAGCGGCTCCAGGTACTTCTCGGCGGCGTCCCAGTCGTCGGGGTTGTCGGATTCGACCAGCGGTTGGGCGGCGGTGAACAACTCGTCCGCGGACGGCTCCGGCCACGCGAACGGCAGCACCAGCGCCGCCACCGCCGCCAGGAACAGGGGGATCACGACGACGGGCCGCTTCAGGAGGGGCCGCGGCTCGGGGGCCGGGTCGTCCGTATCGCCCCCGCCCAGGGCCGCCGGGAGCGCCGGCATTTCGGCTGTGTCGGGCGTGAGCTTCGCGGGCCACACGAGTTTCTCGCCCTTGCGCTCCAACTTGCCGCGCACCCGCTCCAACTCGTCGAGCAGCGCGGCGGCGGTCGCCGGGCGCCGCGCCGGGTTCTTGTCGAGCAGGGTGCAAACGAACTCGTCCACCTCCGCCGGGAGGTCGGGGACGAGCAGCGCCGGCCGCTCCGGGAGCGTGTAACACTGCTTGTGCATCAGTTCGACCACCGACCCGGCGGAGAACGGGGGGCGGCCGGTCACCAGAGTATAAAGCACGCCCCCGAGCGAGTACAAATCGCTCCGCCGGGTGAGCGGCTTGCCGCTCGCGGTCTCCGGCGGCAGGTACGCCGCCGACCCGATCGCCGGAACGTGGCTCGGGGGCGAGGGGAACACCTTGGCGATCCCGAACGCGAGGAGCTTCAGCGTCCCGTCGGGCGCGATAACGAAGTTGGCGGGCTTGAGGTCGCGGTGCAGGACGTTCCGGTTGTGCGCGTGTTTCAGCGCCCGCGCCGCCTGAACCGCGACGCCCAGCACCTCGCGCCAGGGGAGCTTTCCCGCTTCGAGGCGCTTCGCGCAGTCGGTGCCGGCGACGAACTCGGACGCGACGAACGCCAGCCCGCCGTGGGTGCCGCAGTCGATGGTTTTGGCGATGTTCGCGTGGTCGAGCCGCTGGAGCGGGAGCAGCTCGGCGGCCATCCGCTGCACCGCCGCGGGGTCGCGCACCCCGGTGAACACTTTTACCGCGGTCACCTTCTCGGGGTCGTCGAACCCGCGGGCGCGGTACACCACCCCGAGCGGACCGTGCCCGATTTCGGACTCGACGTACCAGTTTCCGACCCGCGCACCGATCATGTCAGATATGGTAATCACTGGCCGGAGTGGGGCCACCGCGAAACGAAAGGTGGATATGGGTACACGCACCGTCGCCGTGCTGCTGATCGCGCATGGGAGCCGCCGCCCGGAGGCGAACGCCGACCTCGAGTTCGTCGCCGCTTCCCTGCGGGCGCGGGGGCGGTACCCCGTCGTGCAGGTCTCCTACCTCGAACTGGCGGAACCCGACATCGAAACCGGCGGCGCGCAGTGCGTCGGGGCCGGTGCCACGGATGTGCTTCTGCTGCCGTACTTTTTGTCCCCGGGGATTCACGTTGCCGAAGACCTGACCGAGGCCCGCGAGAAGTTGAGCGCGCGGTTCCCGTGGGTGCGGTTCGCGCTGGCCGAGCCGCTCGGCCGGCACCCGCTCTTGATCGACGTGCTGGAGCAGCGCGCCCGGGCGGCGGAATAAGACGAAATCCGGTTGAAGAATGTCCACATCCTGGAGCCGGATCGTTAACCGATTTTCAATCCTGGGCAGGCGATAGGACCATTGTCCATGCAATCCGTGATGTTGGGGTCACTCGGGTTCGAGTGAGGTCGAGATGGTTTTTGAGCCGCTCTGGCCAATACCCCGCACGGATTTCCCGGATTGGAATCTGTTGACAGCGGTCGGCATCCAGAATGCGGCGTGGGTTCGGCGCTCAGTGCGGCTCAGCGCTGAGCAACCCGAGTCGCGCGAGCGCGGCCCGGGCCAGCGCGACGGCTTCCGCCGGCGTCCCCTCGGTCGAAACGTGCGCGAGCACGCGACTCACGTCCGGCCCGGGGTGCTCCCAGCTCGCCGCCAGTTGCTCGTAAACCTGCCAGTCCGCGTCCGAGGCGTCGCCCGTGCGGGCCGCGAGCCGGGCGCGCGTCGTTTCGGGCGACGCCGCACACACCAGCACCGCTCCGGGCACGCCGTACCGCGTGACGCAATCGAGGAACTCGTGCCGGCGGCGCTCCTCGCGGAACGTCGCGTCCACAATGACGCGCCCCCCCGCGCGCAGGAACGTTTCGGCCCGGCTCAGGCACTCGGCGTAGGTGCGGTCGGTTCGCTCCGGGGTGTAGCGCGCGGCGCGCTCTTCGCATGGCGACGCCCGGTTCACCGCGAGCCCCTCCAGTTCCTTGCGGACCACGTCCGAGCGGATCAGCTCGAACCCGCCGGCCGCCGCGAGTTCGCGCGCGAGTGTGGATTTACCCGACCCCGGCAGCCCGCCGACGAGCAGCAGCCCCGGGCGCCGGTCGGGCGTTTCCAGTTCCGCGAGCGCGAGCAGCCAGTGCGCCCGTGACCGCGCCGCGGCCCGCTCGCGTTCGGCCGCCGGCACTTCGGGTTCGGCGAGCAGCAGTTCGTCAACCATCCCGCGCACGGCGGCCCGGTACGCGGTGTACAGCGGCAGCAGCGCGCGCCCCTCCTCGTCCCCGGACGCGCGGAAGTAGGCGTCCGCGAACGCCCGCCCGAGGTCGCGGCGCCCACGGAACGCGAGGTCCATGACCACGAACGCCGCGTCCGCGACCGGGTCCGTGCAGCGGAGCGCCTCGCTGAACTCGATGCAGTCGATGACCACCAGATCGTTGGGCGGCGCGGCGTCCGGGAAGTGGTAAATGTGGTCCAGGTGCAGGTCGCCGTGACAGTCGCGGGGCACCCCGCGGGCCGCGCGGGCATCGATCAGCGGTTGAAGGCGCGCCAGAGCCTCTTCCGCCAGCGCCCGGACGCGCGCGAAGACGCCGGGCGCGAGCACCTTCGCGGCGTGGGCCTCGGCGCGGGCGAACACGTCGCGCACCGCCCGCGCGACGGCGGCAGACGTGCCGAACGCGGCAATTCGGTCGTTCGTTTCGGCGGCGCGGTGGAACGCCGCCAACCGCTCCGCGAGCGCCACCACCAGCGCCTCACCGACTGCGCCGCGCCGGAGCCGTTCGAGGAGCGTGGCGTCGTTCGGGAGCCGGCGCATCTTCACGGCCCACTCGACTGGTTCGCCCTCGCCCCCGAACCGGAGCCCCGTCGCGGTGCGAGTGACGGGCACGACGCCGCGGTACACGTCCGGCGCCAGCCGGCGGTTCAGCCGCACCTCTTCTCGGCAGAAGTGGAGCCGCTTGTCAAGCGTGGTGAAGTCGAGGAACCCGGGCGCGACCGGCTTCTTGAGCTTGTAAACGTGCTCGCCCGCGAGGAACACCACCGAGATGTGCGTCTGGCACACCTCGACCGCCTCGACCGCATCGGGGTACGCCGCGGGCCGCGCCAGCGCGTCGATCAGGTGCGGGAGGTCCATCGGTTCAGCTCCGGGCGCGGAAGGGGCCGCGTACCCGGAGTGTACCACGCCGGGGCGCGTCACGTGTGCCCGAGAACGGCGTCCACGAGCCAGCACCCGCGGGCGTGGGGCTGGCTCGCGTCGCGGCAGTGGTGCAGGACGTCGGCGCTGTCGCACCCGGCGTCCTGAAGGGCGTCGGCGAGGATGGGCATGGCGCTGAAGTCCCGGGACTCGTATATCTGCCGCGCGAGCGCGGTGACCGTGCCCGTGCGCCACTCCGGGGCGAGCGCGACCGGCCGGAACGCGGTCGCGAAGATGTCGTAGATGACGGCGATCTCGACCTCCGGCGCGACCCCGGAGCCAATGGCGAACTCGGCGGCCGACCGGCCCGTTTCGACGACCGTGCAGGCGGGGAGCCACAGCTCGCGGCGCAGCGCGTTACTGCCGCCCGCGGCGCGCAAGTGGCCGAAGTGGTGCTGCCGGGCCGCGTCCGTCCCGCCGCCGTCGGCCAGGTCTTCGGCGAACGCGACCGCCTCCCGGGCGCGGGCGGACAGTTCGTCCCAGATGGCGCGGCACAGCGCGCAGGCGACCAGCCGCAGCCGGCGGTCGGTCTGGTTCCGCACCAGCCCGAGGAGCCACGCGGTGTCGATGTGCGCTCGCGGGGTGCCGCCGGGGTTCATCGCTCGCCCCTGCTCGTGACGTGTGGAGGCTGTCTTCCCGACTTATACCACAGCCGCCGCCACGGGTCACGGAGAACGCCGCCGCGCCGGCATCGAAGGTGAGGTCGGGCCGCGTGCCCGCGTCACGAACGTGTGCAACCGGGCCGATGGTGCCCTCGACGAGGGCCGTAAGGGGCGAGCCTTCGGAGAGGTGAGAGTACGGGCCGTCGGACGGATTCACGGCGGCTTCAAGGCGCCACGAAAGAGTAACCCCCGAGTGCCGCTCCGGGATCAGTGTGAATTACGTAATTTTAATTGGTTGATTGTTAATAAATATTGCGAAATATTATCGGGTGTACGCGGCCAGATCGGGATCCCGGTGCGCGCGGGCGCAAAATTTTGCCGGGTTGTGACGGTTGCCCGCGCGGATCCGAGTTTCATCGGCTCGCAGGTCCCGGGGTAGCCGTAAAACACGCAATTTACGCTGACACCGATCTTTGCCTGTTCTAGTGTTGCGTAAAGTTTGCAGCGCTGCTGCCGGTGAGCGCCCCGGAGCGCCTTTCGCCACCCGTTCTTGCGCCCTGCCGCCTCGTTCAGCGACGGGATGCCCAGTCAGGAACGTAAACGGACCGGGCGACTTCCGGCACGCCGTTACAGACGTTGTGCCCCACGATTTTCTGGTCGTTCCAGCGGGCACGACCAGCGACCGCGCGGTAACCGACGGATCAGGAGGGACACGCGGCGGTTGTCACCGGCAGGTCGGGGAACGGGCCGCTCGGTCCCGGCTGGCGGGCGAAGCGCAACGGTAATGGCCGCCCCCGCGAACACGAGGTACCCACACAGTGTCTCCTGACCATTTGCCGCGGACGACCGAGGGTGACGGGGCGCCCGCGAGCGGCCACGCGGACCGGCTCGCGGGGCACGGGTTCGACTACCGCTACTCTCCGGGTGTCGCGGAGTTACTGGAGGGCCTCGGCGCGTCGCTGCTGGTGAGCACGTACCAGGCCGGCAAACTGGCCGTGCTGCGATCGTCCGGGGGCAAACTGTCGCTCTTGCTGCGCACGTTCGATAAGGCCATGGGGCTCGCCGTCGGCCCGGACCGTCTGGCCGTCGGCACCAACTACCAGATTTGGACGCTGTGGAACTCGCCCTCCGTGGCGGCCAGACTCAACCAGGCGCCCGACCGGTCCCCCGGCCCCGACCACGACGCCTGCTACCTGCCGCGGTCCGCCCACCTGACGGGGGCCATCGACGTCCACGAGATGGCGTACGCGCGGGGGGCCGACGGCGGGCACGAACTGTGGCTGGTGAACACCCACTTCTCGTGCCTGTGTACCCTGGACGAGCGCTTCAGCTTCGTGCCGCGGTGGCGGCCCCCGTTCGTGACGGCCCTGGCCCGCGAGGACCGGTGCCACCTCAACGGTCTGGCGGTGCGCGACGGCCGGCCGCGCTACGCCACCTGTTTCGGCCGGACCGACACCTACGAGGGGTGGCGGCCCGCCAAGCGCGACGGCGGCCTCCTGCTCGAGGTTCCCGGCGGCGAGGTGATCGCCGCCGGCCTGTCCATGCCGCACTCGCCCCGCTGGCACAACGGCCGGCTGTGGGTCCTGGACTCCGGCCGGGGCCGGTTGCTCGCCGTCGACCTCGCGAGCGGGAAGGCGGAGTGCGTGACCGAACTCCCCGGCTACACCCGCGGGCTTGCGTTCGCCGGGCGATACGCGCTCGTCGGCCTGTCCAAGACCCGCGACACGGCTACGTTCGGAGGCGTCGAGGTGGCGGAGCGGTACGCCGAGCGGCCCTGCGGCGTGGCGGTCGTGGACCTCGCGACCGGAGCGCTGGTCGGCCTGATCGAGTTCCTCGGCGGCATTCGCGAGGTGTTCGACGTTCAACTTCTTCCGGGCGCCCGCTGGCCCGCCGTGGTCGGCCTGGAAAAGGACGCCGTCCGCCAGGCCAGCGTCCCGGCCCCGGAAGTCCCGCTATAGACCCAGACCCAACTCCCTCTCCGAGGAACGAACATGCGGCTGCGTGCCTGGTTGAAGGTGCTCGCTCAGCGCGGCGGTGTCGGCGCACGTGGCCGGCGGACGTGGCGCCAGCGCCTACTGGTGGAAGAGTTCGAGTCGCGGGCGCTCCCGTCCGCCAACCCGGCGTACACCGAAGTTACCGGGGCCGCCAACCCGTTCAACGGCTTCGACATCGGGACCTATTCCGTCCCAAAACTCGCCGACCTGGACGGCGACGGCGACTTCGACCTCTGTGTCGGGGAGACCAACGGCGCGTTCTTCTACTTCGAGAACACGGGGACGGCGGGCGCCCCCACGTTCGTTCAGCGGACCGGCGCCGCCAACCCGTTCAACGGCTTCGATGTCGGGAGCTACTCCTCGCCCGCGTTCGGCGATCTGGACGGCGACGGCGACTTGGACCTCGTCTCCGGGACCCAACCCGGGACGCTCCTGTACTACGAGAACACGGGCACGGCCAGTGCCCCCACGTTCGTCCAGCGGACCGGGGGCGCCAACCCGTTCAACGGCTTGGATGTTGGCAACTTCTCGATCCCAGATCTGGGGGACGTGGACGCCGACGGCGACCTCGACATGGTGTCCGGGGACACCGTCGGCAAGTTACATTACTTCGAAAACACGGGCACGACCAGCGCCCCCGCCTTTGTCGAGCGGACCGGCGCCGCCAACCCGCTCAACGGCTTCGATGTCGGTGCCGCCGGCTCCACCCCGGCGTTGGGGGACGTGGACGCCGACGGGGATCTCGACCTCATCTCCGGGGAGAGCAGCGGAGTTCAGTTCTACTTCAGGAACACGGGTACGACCAGCAGCCCCGCGTTCGCGCAGCAGACCGGGGCCAACAACCCATTCAACGGCTTCGACGTCGGCAGCTTCTCCGCGCCGGCGTTCGGCGATCTGAACGGGGACGGTGCCCTCGATCTCGTCTCCGGGAATTCGTTCGGCTCACTGAATTACTACCAGTCCGCCCCCGGCCTCGCGACGAGTGCCTCCTCGCTGAACCTGGGGACAACGACCGCGGGCACGGCGGGCATGCCCCAGACCTTCACTGTGAGCGGTATCGCACTGAGCGCCAACATCGTCGTGGCGGCCCCCACCGGCGTGGAACTCTCCACCGACGGAACCACCTGGACTACCTCGGTGATGCTGACACCGACCGGCGGCAAGGTCGCTAACACCCTCATCTCGGCCCGGATCACCGCCGGTGCTTCGGTGGGCGCGGTCAGTGGTAACATCACCGTGAGCAGTACGAACGCGACTACGCAGAACGTGGCCGTCACCGGGACGGTCAACGCGGCCGACTCCACTGCACCCACGGCCACGGTGACGACGCCGGCCCCTTCGATTACCGCGGCCACCGGCGGCACCAGCACCGTCACCATCACCGTGACATATGCCGACGCCGGCTCCGAGGTCAATACCAGCACCTTCGGCACCGACGACATTACGGTCACCAACGGGGCCACCGTGACTGGGTTCTTGGCGGCGGGTAACGTGGTCACGTACACCATCACCGCCCCCGCGGCCACCTGGGCCGCCAGCACACAGGGCACCTACACCATCGCGCTGGTCGCCGGCGCGGTGACCGACCTGGCCGGCAACCCGGTGGCCGCGAACCCGTCACTCGGCACCTTCGCCGTCGATACCACCGTCCCGACCGCGGCGGTAACGACGCCGGCCCCGGCCATCACCGCGGCCTCCGGCGGTACCAGCACCGTCGCCATTACCGTAACCTACGCCGACACCGGCTCCGGGGTCGACACCAGCACCTTCGGCACCGACGACATTACGGTCACCAACGGGGCTACCGTCACCGGGTTCTTGGCGGCGGGCAACGTGGTCACGTATACGATCACCGCCCCCGCCGCTACGTGGTCCGCCAGCGCCCAGGGGACGTACACGATTGCGCTGGTCGCCGGCGCGGTGACCGACCTGGCCGGTAACCCGGTGGCCGCGAACCCGTCACTCGGCACCTTCGCCGTCGATACCACTGTCCCGACCGCGGCGGTAACGACGCCGGCCCCGGCCATCACCGCGGCCACCGGGGGCACGAATACCGTCACCGTCACGGTCACCTACGCCGACACCGGCTCCGGGGTCGACACCAGCACCTTCGGCACCGGCGACATTACGGTCACTAACGGGGCCACCGTCACCGGGTTCTCGGCGGCGGGTAACGTGGTCACCTACACCATCACCGCCCCCGCCGCTACGTGGTCTGCCAGCGCCCAGGGGACGTACACGATTGCGCTGGTCGCCGGCGCGGTGACCGACCTGGCCGGTAACCCGGTGGCCGCGAACCCGTCACTCGGCACCTTCACCGTCGATACCACCGTCCCCACGGCGGCGGTAACGACGCCGGCCCCTTCGATTACCGCGGCCTTCGGCGGCACGAATACCGTCACCGTCACGGTCACCTACGCCGACACCGGCTCCGGGGTCGATGCGGCCACCTTCGGCACCGGCGACATTACCGTCACCAATGGGGCCACCGTCACCGGGTTCTCGGCGGCGGGTAACGTGGTCACCTACACCATCACCGCCCCCGCCGCTACGTGGTCTGCCAGCGCCCAGGGGACGTACACGATTGCGCTGGCCGCCGGCGCAGTGACCGATCTAGCCGGCAACCCGGTCGCGGCCAACGCGGCCCTCGGCACCTTCACCGTCGACACGCAGGCGAAGCCGGCCCTGGTCACCAGTGTGCCGACCGGGAACCCGGCGGGCACGGCCGTCCGGATAATTGATCCGGTAACCGGTCAACTCATCCGGACCCTGATCCCGTTCGCCGGCTTCGTCGGGTCAGTGGATCTAGCCTCGGGCGACTTCAACCGAGACGGGGTAGCAGACCTTCTGGTCGCGGCCGGGGCCGGCGGCGGCCCACACATCAAAGTGTTCAACGGTGGCGACGGCGGTGAACTGGCCAGTTTCTTCGCCTACGACGTCCGTTTCGTCGGCGGGGTGAGTGTGGCCATCGGGGACGTAAATGGAGACGGCACCCTGGACATCATCACCGGTGCGGGCGCCGGCGCCGGACCGCACGTGAAGGCGTTCGACGGCCGCACTTTCGCAGAGGTCCGGAGCTTTTTCGCCTACGACACCGGCTTCCGCGGCGGGGTGAGTGTGGCGGCCGGGGACGTGAACGGAGACGGGTTCGACGACATCATCACCGGAACTGGGGCGGGCGGTGCCTCTCACGTCAAGGTGTTCGGCGGCGCGGACGGAGCGGTGCTGCTCAGCTTCTTCGCCTACCCGGCGTTCGGCGGCGGGGTGAGCGTGGCGGCCGGGGACGTGAACGGGGACGGGTTCGACGACATCATCACCGGCAGCTCACAGGGACCGCACGTGAAGGTGTTCGACGGCCGCACCGGCCAAACCCGCGCGTCGTTCTTCGGTTTCGACGCGGGGTTCACCGGCGGGGTGCGGGTGGGCACCGCGGACGCCGACGGGGACGGAAAGGCGGACATCGTCGCGGCGGCCGGGCCGGGCGGCGGCCCGCACCTCACGGTGTTCGACGGGGAGAGCCTTGCGGTGCTCCGCAGCGAGTTCGTCGGCTCCCCCACACTCCGGGACGGCTTGATCGTCGGCTGATCCCGACGGTGGTGCCGGTGTCTCGGCTTGCGAACCGCGTTCGGCCGGAACGCGGTCGCCGCACCAGCCCGAGGAGCCACGCGGTGTCGATGTGCGCTCGCGGGGTGCCGCCGGGGTTCATCGCTCGCCCCTGCTCGTGACGTGTGGAGGCTGCCTTCCCGACTTATACCACAGCCGACGCCACAAGGGACACAACGCGAACCTCGAAGCGGCAGAAACGCTCTTCACTCGGGCCAAGAGCGACGATCGCGGGCCGGCGCGAAACGAGACGGCCGCCGCAGTTCCGAATGGATGAAGAGGTACACCGTGAGTCAGAAGCAGCAGGTCCGAGCGGCGTTTCGTCGCGGCACGTTTACCCGCGACAAGTACCGGTGTGGAGAAGGTGAAGGTATGCCAGATGGTTACGGTGGCTGGGACGGTAGATCACTACGAGGAATAGAAATTGTACATGTGGGACTGCACCGAGTTGCAATTAGCCGATACGTAACCGATTATGTGTGAAAGGAAAAAGATGCCCGCCACCGAGCGAACAACCCAGCGGGGAGCACACCAAGAGGGCTGCCTATGACGTTGCTAAAACGGTGGTGGGTGATTCCTGTCGTAATCGGGGCAATCGTTACTGGCGGGTTAGTGGCAGCTAAGATTGAGGACGAGAAGAACAAGATTGCCGCTTACGGTGCCATTGTGGCGACAGTGAGTATTTTGCTGAACGCCGAAAAACACATCCGGGACAGGTTAAAAGAAGATCGTGAGCGTGATCAAAAGGAAGACGAGAAGAAGGAGAAGTTAAAGGCAACAGTGCAGTACCGTTGTTTCCATGTAACAACGCCTAATATTGGTGTGGAGTTGTACAATGATGGAAAAACACTGGTTCCTATAAAGGGCGTCTGGCTGGTCGTGGTGCATGAGGGAGAACTTCAGCCGCAAGCAATGGTTTGCACAGATTTTAAAGAACCGTTTACAAGGTACACAGGGGGGGGGGCCATACCTACGCCAGTGACCACGCACGAGAGAACTTACAAGAACCGTATTGACCTTCAGCCCAAAGGACACGCCCGGTTTCACGAGATGATTATGGGAGACATCGGGGACAAGGTACTCGGGCTAAAGCCGGAAAACGTGTATATCGTAGTGGAGTCGTTTGCGAATGCTGAACTGGTCAAAATACCTGGCGAAGAGATTCAGGCAGAAATCAAACGTGCGAAAGAAATGGAACTGCGGTAAACGAAAGAGCCCGACCAGTTTTCCGGAAACGTTCTGGTGCTGGCAGGGTTCTTTGCTAATATAGCGGCGCGCAAGATACGCATTGAGGCCCGCGGCCAAGCAGCCATTGCCCGTGATCCCCAGCAGTTTTGCCCTGCGTATCTTTCGCGCCGCCGTAAGATTTCCAGACCGCCCGGGAAGTTCAAGGGTAATTTGGTTCTTTTGCACACTTGTGTTCGGACGTATCAATCCGGCTTACTGGTCAAGTGTTGGCAGTGAGAGCAGTACCGATTGCCTTCTGCCAGTGCATGCACCACTTCGTTCGTGGGCATGCGGTCACCGCAGAGGCCGCACTCCATTCGGAAGAACTCACCCGCAACGTGCCGCTCGAACACCGCCTCTTGTGCCGCAGACAGGCTGCCCCGGCCGTGGCTGAGTACCTGCCTTGTGATTCCCAGTGCGGCCCCGTCGATGTCCCCGCTTTCGGCCAAGTACTCAAGAACCTCTTGCTGGGCGTTTGCCTCGTAGATCTCTTCGCTTCGCATGGTGTGCCCCTCACGACTCGGGATCGAGCCACCCCCATTCTTGCACGTGCGTGCGAGTTGTCTAGAGGTAAGGCGATTGGCTCTCTTTAGTAAAACGAATTGCACGCCCCGGAGAACCCGCAGATGGCCGAACCGAACCAGCCGTACATCGCCATTCAAGTTCCCATGATGCCGAAAGACACGAACCGGCACGGGACCATCTTCGGGGGCGTGCTGCTCTCGTACATCGACCTCGCGGGGGCGATCACCGCGCAGCGCGAGTTGCAGCTCCGCGGCGGCAACCCGAAGGCGTCGTTCGTCACCGTCGCCATCAACCGCGTCGAGTTCAAGAAGCCGGTGCTGGTCGGGGACGTGGTGCGGTTCGAGACCAACGTGGTGAAGACCGGGCGCACGTCGATGACCGTTCACGTCGAGGTGTTCGCCGAGCGCGGCGCCGACACCGTCCACGTCACCTCCGCGGAAGGGGTGTTCGTCGGCGTGGACCTCTCCACCCCCGAGCGCAAGCCGGTGGAGCTGTTCCCGGCGGCCGGAACCTGACCCCCGCCGCCGGGAAGCGCGCGCCGGCCGGTTCTTCATCTTGTTCTGCCGTCTCGGCGGGCGTATACCAAATTCTGATCGCGCGCCGCCCGGTAGTGAGACCGTACAATGAGCTTTTCCGCGTTCCACCTGTACTTCGACGACCTGGAAGTGGGCCAGGAGTGGACCTCGGGCGGGCGCACGGTCACCGAAGGGGACATCGTCAACTTCGCCGGGTTCAGCGGCGACTTCAACCCGATCCACATCGACCACGAGTTCGCCAAGGGGACGCCGTTCCGGCGGCCGATCGCGCACGGGTTCGCGGTGTTCTGCATCGCCAGCGGGCTGAGCCTCATCGCCCCGCCCATGCGCACCATCGCGCTGCTCAAGGTGGTGGACTGGAAGTTCAGCCAGCCGGTGTTCATCGGCGACACCGTCCACACCCTCAGCCGGGTGAAAGAGAAGATCCTCCGCGGCCGCGGGCGGCGCGGCGAGATCCTCTGGTACCGGGCCATCGTCAACCAGGACGGCAAGACGGTGCAGGAGGGCGAGGTGTCCACGCTGGTCGAGTGCCGCACGCCGGCCCGCGAGGCCGCCGACCGCGACGCCCGCACCGCCCCGAGCAGCAGCGGGACCGTCTGATACACGTATCCGGTAATACTGTCGCTTGTGTTGACGAGCCGCGACCGCCAGGGAGCGGGATACGTTGCACCGCTCCCTGGCGGTCGCGGCTCGTCAACACAAGCGACACCGCAGACGGGTTCATGTGTGAGGGCGCGCGATTCGGCAGGCGGAATTGAAGGCAGGAACCCGGGCCGTGCTCGAACCTCGGCCCCGGTTCCCGTATCCTGGCCTTCGGTTCCGCGATCCGAATTCCGAACTCCGCGCTCCCTATGTCCGTTCGCACACGATTCGCGCCCAGCCCCACCGGCTACCTCCACATCGGGGGCGTGCGCACCGCGCTCTTCAACTGGCTCTACGCGCGGCGCCACAACGGGCAGTTCGTCCTCCGCATCGACGACACCGACGCCGCCCGCAACCGCGCCGAAGCCGTGCAGCCCATCCTCGACGGGTTCGACTGGCTCGGCATGGACTGGGACGAGGGGCCGACCAAGGACGCCAGCGGCGACAGCTTCGGCCCGCACAAGCCGTACTTCCAGAGCCAGCGGAACGACCGGTACGTCGCCGCGGCGATGGACCTGATCGCCAGCGGCCACGCCTACCCCGACTACACCACCCAGGCCGAGCAGGACTCCCGCCGCGACATCGCGCAGCGGATGAAGAAGGCGTACGTCCACCGCGGCAGCAACCGCGACGTGGCGCCCGAGGAGAACCTGCGCCTCTATAAGGAGAAGCCGGCCCCCGTGCTGCTGAAGGTGCCGGACGGGCAGACGGTGGCGTTCGACGACCACGTGCGGGGCCGCGTCGAGGTGAGCACCGACACGATCCGCGACCCGGCCATCCTGCGCGCCCCCAACGACAAGGGCGTGTGCGGGGCGCTGTACGCGTTCGCCACCGTGGTGGACGAGATCGATTTCGGCATCACGCACGTGATCCGCGCCGAGGAGCACCTGTCGAACACGCCGGTCCAGTTGCTCATCTACAACGCGCTCCTGCACCAGGCGCCGGGGAAGAAGCCGCCGGAGTTCGGCCACATCCCGCTCGTCTATTACAAGGGCGAGAAGATGAGCAAGCGGAAGCTCCCGCCGCTCTCCGCGATCGAGATCAACGCCCTGAAGGCGTGCGGGTGGACCGACGACGAGATCAAGGGCCGCGACGACCTGAACATCGCGACCGTCGCGTACTACCGGGCGCTGGGGTACCTGCCGGCGGCGCTGGTCAACTACCTGCTGCGCCTGGGCTGGTCGCTGAACGACACCGACGAGTTCATCCCGCTCGACGTGGCGGTCAAGAACTTCAGCCTGGACCGGGTGACGAAGGCGCCCGGCAACTTCGACGAGAAGAAGCTGATGTGGCTCCAGACGGAGTACATGAAGCTGCTCTCGCCGGCCGAGAAGCTGGAGCGGTCGCTGCCTTACCTGCGCCGGGCGAAGCTGATCGGCGACCCGCTCCCGGACGCGACCCGCGAGCTGCTGCTGAAGATCGCCGGGGCGTCCGCGGACCGGATCAAGCTGCTCTCGGACTTCGTGTTCTACGCGGCCCCGCTCGTCAAGGACGCGATCGAGTACAACCCGAAGGCGGTGGCCGACAAGCTCGCGAAGCCGGGCGCCGGCGAGCGGCTCCGGGCCTACGCCGAGGAGCTGAAGGGCGTCGAGCCGTTCGACGCGCCGACGCTGCTCGCGGGCTTCATGGCGTTCGCGACGAAGCTCGGGGTGAAGCCCAAGGACCTCGACGGCCCGGTGCGCGTGGCGGTGACCGGCGAGACCACGGGCTTCAGCCTGCCGGAAACGCTCGCGCTGCTCGGCCGCGAGAAGGTGCTTTCGCGCATTGAGGGCGCGCTGCCCCTGGCACAGTGACGTGTGAGGAACGCCCCCCCCTGGGACCGCGGCCGGGACGGCCGCCACGAGATTTCGAGGCGCAACATCACACGGGTAACAGGCGGCCGGGACGGCCGCGGTCCCAGGGAAAACCCGACCCAACGACGCGACCAACGAAGGAGTTCCATGCCCCGCGAATTCGACCTCATCGGCCTCGGCAACTCGCTGGTCGACATCCTTGTGGAACTGAGCGAGGAGGAGTTCGGCCCGCTCGGGTTCGAGCGGGGCACGATGCGCCTCACCGAGCGCGACGAGCAGCAGAAGCTGCTCGGGGCGTTCCGCCAGCGCGAGCCGCGGCTGGTCAGCGGCGGGAGCGTCGCGAACTCGGTCATCGCGTGCTCGCAACTGGGCGGGCGGGGCGCGTTCATCGGGTGCGTCGGCGACGACCGGTACGGGCTGCACTACAAGGAAGAGTTCTCCGAACTCGCCATCGACTTCACCAACCCGCCGCTGGTGGGCGAGACGACCGGCACGTGCGTGAGCATCATCACGCCGGACGCCGAGCGCACCATGCGCACCTGCCTGGCGGTGTCGAGCCACCTGGCCGACCGGCACGTCCCGGCCGGCAAGATCGCGGCGAGCGAGTGGCTGTTCGTCGAAGGGTACATCTTCGCGAACCCGGCGACCGGGCAACTCGCCATCCGCGAGGCCCTTCAGGCCGCCAAGGCGAACGGCACCAAGGTCGCGCTCACCTGCTCGGACGCGTTCGTCCCGCAGGTGTTCGGGGACGCGTTCCGCGCCGCCCTCGCGCAAAGCGACCTGCTGTTCTGCAACGCCACCGAGGCCGTGGCCGTCGCGGGCGGGGGCGACGCGGCGGCGGCGTTCGCGAACCTGAAGGCGCTCGTGCCCAACGCGGTCGTCACCGACGGCCCGAACGGGGCTTTTGTGCGGTACCACGGTGCGGAGTACCACGTCCCGGCGTTCCTGTGCCAGCCGGCGGACCTGACCGGAGCTGGCGACATGTTCGCGGGCGCGTTCCTGTACGGGGTCACGCACGGCGTGCCGGCGGAGACGGCGGCGCGGGCGGCGAACTTCCTGGCCATGAAGGTCATCACCCAGATCGGCGCCCGCCTGCACCAGGGGGCGAAACAGTTCTGGGCGGAAGCGTGTGTGTAACGGGCGGGCGTCGCGTGCTCGGTGCGAGTGGAGCGGCCCAACACCGGCAGCTAAAGACACGCGGCGAAACGAATCCCGTTCGGAGCGGCGCGTGCGCCGAAGCTCGATCGAGAAGCCCAGAAGAGTGTGACAGGATCAACAGGACCGACAGGATTTCAAACCGATCTGTCTTCATCCGGTCGATCCTGTTGATCCTGTCAAAACCGGCCTTCGTCAGCACGAGGCCCGCGTGGGCCGGGGCGGGGCCGCGACCGTCCACCCGTTCTCAACACCAACCACCAACGGCTGAATACCAAACGTATGGCACGCAGACGGACGTTCATCGGCATCGACATCGGCGACGCGATCCGCGGGAGCGCGAAGGCGCTCCAAAAGGAGCTCGCGAAGGTGGACCCGGGGGTGAAGTGGGTGACGCCCGAGAGCATGCACGTCACGCTGCTGTTCCTGGGCGACGTGGACGACCGCGAGCTGCACGCCGTCTGCAAAGCGGTCGCGGCGGCCGCGCGCGGGGAGCCGTCGTTCTCGCTGCGGGTGTCGGGGCTGGGGGTGTTCCCCAACGCCCGCCGCCCGAAGGTGGTGTGGGCGGGCGTCACGGACGGCGCCGACGTTTTGCGGCGGCTGCACACGGCCCTCGAAGAGAAGATGCTGGCGCTGGGCGGCTACCGGTCGGAAGAGCGGGGGTACACGCCGCACCTGACGCTGGGGCGGGTCAACACCCCGGAGGCCGCGGTTGCGGTGGCGGCCGAGTTGCCCAAGCGGACTGCGTGGCAGGGCGGTCGGGTGACGGTGGACGAAGTGCTGGTCTACGACAGCGAGCTGAACTCCGACGGCCCGGTGTACACGGTCGTGGGCCGTGCCCCGCTGGCCGGACAGTGACCCCGGCGCGCAGCGAAGGTTCGCGCCGGCGCGCCTCGTGTGTTCCGCCACTTCTGCGGCCATCGGCCGAAACCGGGAATCACCCCCCGGTTACCGACCCGTGCGTGTGCCCCTCCGCCCGCCCAAGCTCGCGCTACAAATTCCGGAACCGTGCGCCAAAACCGGTCATGCTGGGAGCGAACGATGACGGAAGAAAAATGGCTGACGGGCGAAGAGCCCGAGACGATGTATTGGTTCCTTGAGGACCGAGGCGAGATCAGCATCCGCAAGTTCCGCCTTTTTGGCTGCGAGTGTGTGCGAGATATCTGGGACGACCTGCCACATGAAGCCCTGCGTCGGGCGGTCGAGACTTGTGAGCGGTTCGCGGACGGACGGGCTACGGTAGAGGAGTTGGAGGTAGCACGTAAGGCCGCCAACAGCGTCTACAAGGGTAACGGTGACAGCATCGCCGATCATAGTGCCATCGCTATCACCGAGCTTTGCCATACGATTCCGTCATTCCCAATGGGTGAAGGATCGGCAGCCGGCATTTCTGCGGTTGCTGCCGAAGTGAGATTCGATCAGGTTACCCCTATAGTGGACCCCGAAAACTGGACCGCCGGTTAAGCTATACCGGAGGCCCAGGAAAGGGGAACCCATGGCGGGCAAGCGGAAGAGTCACTCGGCGGCGTTCAAGGCCCAGGTCGCGCTGGCGGCCCTCAAGGGCGACAAGACCATCAACGAACTGGCGAGTCAGCACGGCGTCCACCCGACCCTGATTCATGGGTGGAAGAAGCAGTTGCTCACCGGGGCCGAGGCCGTGTTCGCCTCGGGGGCGAAGGGCACCGGCCCCCCGGAAGACAAGACGACCGAGTTGTACGAGCAGATCGGCCGCCTCAAGGTGGAACTCGACTGGGTGAAAAAAAAATCGGCCGCCCTCGGCTGAGGCCAAGCGTGCCCGGATCGAGGCCGAGCACCCGGAGCTGAGCGTCCGGCGCCAGTGCGAGCTGATCGGATTGAACCGCTCGACGGTGTACTACGAGCCGACCCCGGAGAGCGCGGAGAACCTGACGCTGATGCGGTTGATCGACGAGCAGTACACGACGTGCCCGTTCTACGGGAGCCGGCGCCTGGCCGCGTGGCTGGGCACCCAGGGCCACGAGGTGAACCGCAAGCGGGTGCAGCGGCTGTTGCGGATCATGGGGTTGGAGGCCCTGTACCCCAAGCCCAAGCTGTCGGTCGGGTCCGGGCACAAGGTGTACCCGTACCTGTTGCGGGGCGTGGCCATCGACCGGGTCCATCAGGTGTGGAGCACGGACATCACGTACATCCCGATGCCCACCGGGTTCATGTACCTGGCCGCAACGATGGACTGGTTCAGCCGGTACGTGGTGGCCTGGCGACTGTCCAACACGTTGGACGGGTCATTCTGCCAGGACATGCTGGAGGAGGCCTTGGGCCGGGGCAAGCCGGAGGTGTTCAACACGGACCAGGGAGTCCAGTTCACGGCCGCCGCGTGGGTCGGGCGATTGGAGCGGGCCGGGGTCGCGGTGAGCATGGACGGGCGGGGCCGGTGCCTGGACAACGTGTTCGTGGAGCGCCTGTGGCGGAGCGTCAAGTACGAGGACGTGTACCTCAAGGGTTACGAGTCGGTGCCGGCCCTGGAGAGTGGGCTCCGGGCGTACTTCGGGTTCTACAACACCGAGCGGTTACACCAGTCCCTGGACTACCGCACCCCGGCTCAGGTGTATGGCGTCGGAGCCACGAAGGCCCCGACGAAACAGTAGCGAAGGATAGCAACTTTTTGGTCTAGACAATGGGGTCCACTGTACCCCTGGCACGTTGCCAGGAGAAAAGCGAAACAGTTGCATTGTCGGCTTCTCCGCGACATCTTCGGAAACCCTTTTCGCCCGGTCACCTTCTCCCCGTCCTGGCGCACCGACACCGCCTTATCACTTGCTCAGGGCATGTACGACTCACGCGACTTCGGCGCGATGCCGATCCTCGCGGACGCCCTTCAAGACGCCGGGTGCGACAACCACGACATCCTGAGCCACTGCCGCGACCCGAAGGGAGTTCACGTCCGCGGGTGCTGGGTGGTCGATCTCGTCCTGGTGAAAAGCTGACCAGTTCCGTAATGCTCTCAGAACGGGGGCGGCTGTGAACGAGCGCTTTCCCACGGGCCAAGTTACATCGTGAGTGCGGCGTTCGGGTCGGTGCCGAAGTAGTACAGCTTGCCGCGAACCTTTTTGGCCCATTGACCGGTCTGGTGGTAGAACAACGGGGAGTCGGGGTACAGCTTTTTCTGCTTCTACGCCGCGGTGCCCGGTGCGGTTGTAGTCCGGAGCGTATTCGGTGCCCCGGGTGTAGTGCCATGATAAGGCGATGTCGGAGATGTGTTGAATTCGCCTGGCTTTAAGCCGCTTGCGCCCGTAGCTCAACTGGACAGAGCATCCGCCTTCTAAGCGGAAGCGTGTGGGTTCGACTCCCACCGGGCGTACTTTCCTCTTCCCCTCCCGTCTCCTCTCGTTCGTCCTCTTTGCTTTGTTTTCAAGCATTTTGAGCGGCTGAGCGATTTCACTTACTTCCTCAGCCGCTCCCGATGGTTTTCGCCCCTTCTCGCCTTCTGCTGCTCCCGCTGCTGCTCCCTGCTGCTCCCGATGACCGGATGCGCTCGGCCCGGGAAGGGCGAAACGAGCCACGGCTGCGGCGGTGTTCTGGAGGTTGACGTGCGCGTACCGATCCATCGTCAGCGTAATTGTGGAGTGGCGGGCCAGTTCCTTCGCGTCCTGTGGTGCGACTCCCGCGCTTACCAAGTTGGTAATGAACGTGTGCCGCAAGGAATGGAAATCGGCTACTTCGTTCTCCCGGTTACGGTAGGCGAGGAAACCGGTTCCGCCCGTCCGGCCCGATCGCCAGCTCGTGCAGCCGCATCTGCCCGAGCGTGTGCCGCAGTTCCCGGATCGGCCCGACCTCGGCCGGGTGCGCCCTCGCCCGCTCCCGGAACGTCTCGTCGTCGAGCGCCAGGGCGCCGCTCGGGAGCCGCGGCCACGCGATTCGCTTACGGGACAGGTACGCGGCCCACCGGTCCGCGGAGAACGTGAGCGGGCCGTCCCCGAGCAGCCGGTCCCCGGGGCCTATGAGGTCGGCGGCCCGGCGGATCACGTCCGGGTGGTGCTTGGGCCGCGGCGCCGGGTCGGGCTCGGCCAGCACCGCCCACAGCTTCGGCGCGTAATCCGCGTCGACGCCGGCCGGGTCGTACCCCGTCCCGATGCCCAGGTCCGGGAGTTCGCCCGCCAGTTCGCGCGCCCGCACGTCGAGCCCGGGCACGTCCAGGTGGTCCTTTCCCTCCCCGAGCAGCTTCTGCACCCGGGCCTCGGTCAGCCCGGTGGCCCGGCGCGCGGCCCGGATCGCGGCCAGTCGGTCGGCGGTCGCCTCGACCTCGAGGCGGTGCAGGTGCCCGGCCCGGTGCTGGGCGATCGCGCTCCTCGGACTGGTCGCGTCCAGTGTGGTCGGCGCGTACTTATACTACCCGGACCGCCGGCAGTGCTTTGAAGACATGAGGGGCGTTCACGCGGAAGCGGTCGTGGGCCCTCGCACGGGCAAGCGGGACGAGGCGATCCGGCACCTGGAGCACTGCGACCTGCTCACCCGCAAGCTCCAGGTGGGCGTGTACCTCCGCGACCTCTCGATCACCGGGGAGCAGGCGAAGGCGTCCGACGACCTGCGCGAGGAGCTGGAAGAGGTGCGCGACGCGCTCATCGCCCGCGACGCCGACGGCGCGCGGGCGCGGCTGCCGAAACTGGAGGCGGCGTACCGCGCCTGCCGGGACGCGTATGTGACGCCGTAACGGCGGTCACTCGCCCAGGCACCACAGGTGCTTGTCGCCGCGGACGAACACGCGGCCGCCCGCCAGCGCGAGCGACGCGGCGGCGTCTTCGCCGAGCGGGTTCTTCGCGATCACCTCGAACTCGTCGGCCGCTTTCACCACCGTCGTGGTCCCGTCGAGGGCGGTGAAGTAGATCCGCCCGCCGGCCGCCACCGGCGACGGCCGCATCCGCCCGGCCCCGAGCCGCTCGCGCCACTTCTCCGCGCCGGTCTTCAGGTCCAGGCACGTCGCGGTGCCCTGGTCGTCGCTCACGAAGTACAGGTCGCCGACGACGACCGCCGAGGGCACGAACGGGCCGGTCTTCTTCGACTGCCAAAGTACCTTCGGTTGCGAGACGGTCAGATCGACCGCGAGCGTCGCCCCCGCCGGCCCGGACACCGCGAACAGCCGGCCCCCGCGCACGACCGGCGTGCAGGAGCAGAGCCGCTCCAGCCCGTCGAGGCTCCACCGCTCCTTGCCGGTGGCGAGGTCGTAGCCCTTGATCGTTTTCGTGCCGAGGCACACGGCCTGGCGGTCGCCGCCCACCGTCGCGACGACCGGCGTGGCCCAGTTGTCGTACACCCCGCGCCGCTCGGCCCTCCACTTGGTCTTTCCCGTCGTGAGGTCCGCCGCGAGCAGGTACGAGCCTTCCAGGTGATCGACCTGCACCAGCACCACACCGCCCGCGACGATCGGGGACGCGGCGATGCCGTAGTCGTTGCGGATCACGCCGTACTCCTTCGTCAGGGACCGCGCCCACAGCGGCTTGCCGGCGCGGTCGAGGACCACCAGGTCGCCGGTGCCGAACAGCGCGACCACGGCCTTATCGGTGACGGCCGCGGTACACGCCGCGTGCCCGCGCTCGGGCGGGAACATGCTGAACGGGGCGTCGGCCGGGGTCGCCGTCAGGTCGGTGCGCCACCGCTCCTGGCCGGTCGCCCGGTCGTAGCACAGGACGTGCAGTTCCGAGTGGTCGCGGCCGGACGACGCGGTCAGGATCACGTCGTCGCCGACCACGACCGGGCTGCTGTTGCCCGCGCCGGGGAGCTTTGCCTTCCAGCGCACGTTCGTGCCGGCCTTCCCGTCCCACTCGGTCGGGAACCCGGTTTCGGCGCTCACCCCGTCGGCGGTCGGGCCGCGCCACTGGGGCCAGTCGGCTGCGGCGCTGAGCGGCAGGAGCATTAGGGCGAGAATGACGAGCGCGCGGTTCATTTCTGGTCCCCCTGTTGCGTGAACGCGGCCGCACGGCCGTCCGACCCGACGAGGCGGACGAGGAAGTCCCACTTCACCGGGGTGCTCGGCTTGCCGCGCACCTCTTCGGCCTTCGTTTTGGTGAGCTTGACCAGCACCACCGATTCCCCCGCGGGCAGCTCGACGGTCGCGCGGTACCGGTCCGGGCGGAACATGCTGCGGTACTCGCTCGCTCGCTCAGTCACCTTGTTGCCGTTCACCCAGACCGTGAGGTTGTCGACGGCCGACGCCCGCAGTTCGACTTTCGCCGCGGCGGCCAGCTTCACCGTTGCGACGGCGTAAGCGACCGATCCGTCGTCCGGTTTGACGCCGAGCTTCACGACATCGAGCCGCGCGTCGGCCGGGTCGTTCGCGGCCGGTTGCCACTTGAGCGTCCCGGCCTTGCCCTCGTAACCGGCCGCGAGGTCGATCTTCGCTTCCGGCGGGAACCCCTTCGTCAGCCCCTCGTCCGGCGACACCGGGAACGGCCCGACGACGTGCCACCGGCGGACGACGCCGAGGTGCGTGAGTACGTCCGGCTTGTCGCCGGCCGCGGTCAGCCGCTTCGCCACGAGCAGCGCCTGTTCGAGGTCGGTGGCCGCCGCGAACGTGGCCCGCAGGCTCTTCACCTGCTCCGCGGGGGCGGTGAGGGCGTCCGCGGCGGCGAGCCGGTCGGCGACCGCGTCCGGGCCGAACTCGGGGTCGCCGAGCCAGCCCGCGAGCCGCTTCGCGGTGGTGCCGGGTTGGCCCCGCTCGACGGCCGCGAGCGCCACCCGCCGGGCCTTACCGTGCCCCTTCGGATCGGACGCGAACGCGAGCAACTCGTCGGTCGGGAGCTTTGCGGGGTTCGCTTTGGCGATTTGGTCGAACGCGGTGCGGAGCCAGTTGGCCGCGACCGGGTCGTCGGCGGGCCACGCCTTCAGGAGCGGGAGCAGCGCCGGCGGCCCGGCCGCGACGACCCGGTCCCACGCGGCGCGGGTGGCCGCCGGGTCGGCGCCCGGCTTCGCGAGTGCCGCGACGTCGTCCGGCAGGGCGGCGCGCGCCGGCGCGCCGCACAGCAGGAGCAGAATCACACTGGTTCGGTACATGATGGTCATTCCTCGACGTTGGGGAGGCCGTCGGACACGGCCATGAGCCGGTACACGGCGTCCATGCTGGCGGACTCGCGGAGGAACCGCACGCTCCCGTCGGCCACGGCGATGTTCGCCCCGCCGCTATGGAAGCTGTACATGTTCACGCCCGCGTAGTTGGTGCAGTTGATGAGGCAGTTGCCGCCCCGCAGGGTGGCTCCGGTGTTGTCGGTCGGGATCGGGAGCAGCCGCACCCACGCGCCCAGGTGCCCGAACCCGGCCGCGTTGTTCGGGAACGTCGGGTGCGCGCGCCCGCCGCGGATCAGCCCCTGCCGCCACGCCGAGTTCTCCCCGAACGCGAGCGTGTTGCTCAGCCCGTCGGTCACGCCCGTCATCGTCACCTTCTCGGCCTGCTGGAGCAGCCCCTTGTCGCGCGGGTCGGACGCGCCCATCGGCGGCCGGGCCACGCTCAGCACCGGGGCGTACTCGACCAGGCACGCCGGGAACGAGTTGCCGGCCAGCGCGGTCGCGTCCGCCGAGAAGGACGCGGACGGCGGGAGGAACGTCTCCACCGGCGCCCCGGTCGAGGACGGGCACTTGTACACCGGGAGCGGGGTCTGGACGAGCGTCCGGTTGGTGCCCTCGGCGTACCCGAGCCCCAGGTTCCACTGCTTGTACAGGTTGTCCTGTTCGACGTAGGGCAGGATCGCGAGCGTCCACGGCCGCTCGACGAACGTGCGGCCGTCGCTCGGGCGGGTGACGAGCGGGTTGTTCCGGGGGAACTCGTTGTTGGCGTCGTGGAACCCGTGGAGCGCCAGACCGAGTTGCTTGAGGTTGTTGGAGCACTTCATCCGCGCCGCGGCCTCGCGCACCTTCTGGACCGCGGGCAGCAACAGGCCGATGAGGATCGCGATAATGGCGATCACCACCAGCAACTCGATCAGCGTGAAGCCACGGGGGCGATTGGGGTTCGGCATCGGTTCTCCATAATGGCAGTGGGGCGTTTGAGGGCTACTGGGGGCGCGACGGCCGGGTGACGATCGCGGCCTCGGGGACGGTGATTTCGAACGGTGGGAGGGCGTTGGCCTTCGGATCGACGCGGACCTTGAACGTGCTCGTCTCGGGCTTCGCGAACTTGCCCCCCAGTTTGTCCCACGCGCCGAGGTCGTTGCCCGACATCCACTCGAACGTGACCGTGTACTCGCCCGCGACGGCGCCGTCCTTGTCGCCGGTGGTCGATAGGTGAAACGTCCCGGACTCGTCGGTCATGCCGACCGGCGTTTTCAGGTTCCCGGGCAGCGACTGGTCCGCGTGCCGGAACTGGACGCGGACCAGCGGCGCGGGCTTGCCGTTCACCGTCACGGTCCCGATGACAGGAAACTTCTCCGGCCCGGACGACCCGCAGCCGAGAGCGGAACAAGCCCAGACGGCGATCAGAACGTAGGCGAGCCGGACGCGCATGAGGTGCCCCGTCACTGGATGTTGAAGCGGAACAGAACCCGGCGGCCCCGTCGGCCGCCGGGTTCGGACTCGTGCTACCAGTTGCCCGGCAGCACCTGCCCGTCGGCCGGGTTGAGCAGCAACCGCCACGTCGCCTCGGTCACGCCGGTGGACACCATCCGCACGCTCCCGTCGCACAGGCACACCCCGCACCCGCCGTCCTGCATCGCCTGGGGGCGGAAGAAGTCGCACTGCTGGAGCGTGGGCTTGTTCTGCGGGGGCAACCCGGACCCGTACCCGATGTGCGGCGACGCCGGCGCGTGGATCCCGAACGAGAAGCTCCACATGTGGATGAACCGGCCCGACTGCACGGCCCCGTTGAACGTCACCGAGCCGTCACCCGGGCACTGCGCGTAGTGCTCCGCGTACATGACCGTGTTGGTCGTGCCGTCCGGGATCGAGGCCGTCAGGGTGGCCTTCCCGTCGCACACGGTGTTCACCCCCACCGCGCTGAACCCGCCGTACAGGTACGCGGGGTCGGTCGGGTACGCGTACCGGCGGTTGCCGAACACCTGGAAGTTCGGGCCGTAGCTCGCGCCGCCGCCCTTCGTCCCGCCCGCCAGCGTCACGAACCCGTCCGGACTGGACCGGTCGAGCGGGCTGAAGAACGTCTTGATGAGGAGCTGGTTCAGGACGTAGCTGTTGCCCGCGGCCTGGGCCTGACGGGCCGCGTTCTCCTGCTCGACGTAGGGCAGGATCGCGTGGTACAGCGAGTAGAACTGGCGCGGGGTCGTGGTCGCGTCGTAGGTGCCCATCGCCGGGAACCGGGTGCTCGCGTCGTGGTACCCGTGCGTCGCCAGCCCGATCTGCTTCAGGTTGTTCATGCTCTGGGTGCGGGCCGCGGCCTCGCGCACCTTCTGGACCGCGGGGAGCAGCAGCCCGATGAGGATCGCGATGATCGCGATCACCACCAGCAGCTCGATCAGCGTGAACCCGCGGTGGCGGTCGGGACTCGACATTGCTTCTCCTCGGAAGGTACGGGTGTTTGGAGCTACTGGTGGCGCGACCGGCCGAGCGCCAATCGCGTCACCCGATTCATTTTATTACCGGGTTATATAATGAATTACTCGCGCCCCCGGCGAGACGATCGCCGGGGGCGACCACTTCGCGGTCAAAACTCTCCCGGCACCTCACCGCCGGCGCGGGTTGCGAGCGCCCGCCAGGTGTCGATCGGGACGGAATCGCGAACGAACCGGACACTCCCGTCGCCCAGGCACACGTTCACCCCGCCCGTGTGGGCGCTCCGGGCGGCGAACCACCCGCGGTTGTGGGCGAACCCGTCCGGGGTCGCGCTGTTGGGCGGCAGGTAGGCGTTGAACAGCGTGGCGCTCGCCTGCCCCCAGATCCACGGGAACCCGCGGGTGCCGTCCCAAGAGGTGGCGCCCTGGATGTCGGCCTCGGTGAACATCGGGCTCACCCCGCCGGGGGCTGTCCCGACCCGGCCGCGACCCGCACTCAAGGCGGCGGACACGCGGAGCGGCCGCGGCAACCCGGACAGCGGTCCGGTTGCGGCCACCCCGCCGGGGCCGAGCAGCGACTCGGCCAGCAGCATCGTGTTCGACGTGCCGTCGGTCAGGTCGGTGAACCGCACCTTCGAGTCGAACCAGAACACCCCGTCCGTGGGGAAGGCCGGGTCGTAGTACGCGGAGGTCGAACCGTCGGTCCGCCCGCTCCCCATGTTCGCCATGTAGCTCGTGCCGGCCAGGCCGGTCCCGAACGACCCGACCGTCCCGGTCGGGGCCTGCCCGTCGCTCGGGCAGAGCAGGAGCGGCACGACCACCTTGGCCGCCGGGTTGGAGAAGCCGAGCGGGCTGCCGCCGAGGACCGGTTGGGTGAAGTCGATGAGTTTCTGGAGGTTGTCCTGCTCCACGAACGGCAGGCACCGGGCCTGGACCGAGAAGGCGTAGGTGCTCGCCATCAGTCCGGCCCCGGCCCCGCCCTGGACACCGGCGGCGGGGAGGCGGCCGTTCGTGCTCTCGGAGTTGTGTAACGCGAGCCCGAGTTGTTTGAGGTTGTTCTGGCACTTCATGCGGGCCGCCGCTTCGCGCACCTTCTGGACGGCGGGCAGCAGCAAACCAATTAAGATCGCGATGATCGCGATCACCACCAGTAGCTCGATCAGCGTGAACGCGTTGCGTGGAATCTTCATCAGGGGGCCATGTCCCAAGGGAGGCGCGCCGGCGGCGCCGGCGCGGGTACGAACACTGCGGGCGACGGGGCTTGGGTTACTTGCCCGTTGCGTCGCGGCGGTACTCCATGTAACGGGCGGTCGTCGCGGCCTCCTCCTTGCCGAGCAACTTTTCGACCACGTGCAGCGCCGCGTCGATCCCGGCCGACACACCGGCGGCGGTCACGACCTTGCCGTTGTCCACGAACCGCTTGTTCGCATGAACCTTGACCTTCGTGTACTCCTTCTCGAGCCGTTCGACCGAGGCCCAGTGGGTCGTTGCCTCCTTGCCGTCGAGCAGTCCGGCCTTACCCAAGATGAACGCTCCGGTGCAAACCGAGAGGGTCACCTCGGCGTCCGCCGCAGCCTTCTTGACCCACTCCACCAGGCGCGGGTCTTTCAGCGCGTGGCCGGTGTTCCCGCCGGGCAACACGACGATGTCGGGCTTGGGACAGTTGGCGAACGTGTAGTTGGGCGTGACCTTCAGGAAGCCCTGGCTGGTGATCGGGCCGGCATCGGCCGCGACGGTGAACACGTTGAACGCCCGGCCCGACTTGGCCGCGGCGAACACCTCCCCCGGGCCAGCGAAGTCGAGCAGTTCCACCCCGTCGTGGACGTACACCGCGACGTTCTTGCGCGGCCGGGTGTGCGCGTCGGGCTCCTTGAGGAACCCGGCCCGGCAGTGCTCGCAGAAGAACACGTAGATCTTCCCCCGATGCACCGCGAAAATGCCCGGGTCGCCTTTGGCGGTCGGCGACACCGCGCAGTGCCCATCGTTCTGAATCTCGAACTTCTCCGGCTCCTTCTCGAACGCCGCCCGGCCGGCTTCGGTCACGAACCGGTAGCGGAGCCCCTTGCGGACCAGTGCCAGTTTCTCGTCACCCTTGACCTCTTTGCCCTGCACGAGTTGCACAGGGTCGAGACCTGTGAGCGCGAGTTCGCCCTCGACCTTGGCGGGCACTTCGGCCGGCGGGTCGGTCGCCGCGGCGCGGCCGGGGGCGACCGAATTCGCGGACCAGATGAGGCCCGTCACGAGCAGCACGGACGCGGTTACGATGCGCGAACCGTTCATGGATCACCTCTCAATTCGTGTGTGGGCGAGCGTTACGGGTTCAGTCGATGCGGATCGGCTCCAAGACGTTGTCACCTGCCTTGACCGTGACCTTCCGAACTGGCCGAGTGGGATCGCTGTACCTGCCCTTGAGGCGGTCCGGTCCGATGTGACTCTTCCCGCCGGGCCAGAAGACGGTCAGGGCGTACTCCCCGGCCGGCGCACCGTCACGCGGGTCGAAGGAGTTGGGCCGGAACGTACCGTCTGCTTCGACCGTCGCCTGGGGCCTGACGGCGCCAGGGGCCGCGTTTCCAACCGGATGAAATGACACCACGGCACCGACCGCCGGCTTGCCGTTGACGAGTAACTCCCCGCGAACGGGGTAAACCGGCGGGTGGTCGGGCAGTTTTGCCGTGCAAGCGGCCACGGCCAGTAGCACACACGGCGCGAGACATCTCGCCGCGCGGAGGATGTACCGCAGCTTCGGAGTGCGCGTGAGGGTCATCAGTACGTGTCCCCCGCAATGACCTCGCCGCCCGCCTTACTGATGACGGCGTACAGGATCTGGCCGCTGAGCGATTCCTTGAGGAAGCGCACGGACCCGTCCAGGAACAGCGCGTTCGCTCCGCCCGTGTGGAAGCCGTAGATGCCACTGGAATTGTTGCAGTTCACGGTGCACGGGCCGAACCCGGGCGAAAACGGGGCCTGCCCGTCCGCCGTGTACGGGGTGGCGAAGAAGGCCCCGAAGCCCGCCCAGGGGGCCAACCAGTCGGTGAACGGGTCCGGGTTGGTGTCGCTCACCTTCCGGCCCTTGATCCACAACTGGGAGCGGGCCGCCTGCTCGGTCACGGTCATCGTGTTCGAGGTGCCGTCCGTCACCCCGGCCAAGGTCGGCGTCTGGAAGCCCATGATGTCTGCGGTCAGCGGGCAGAGCGCGCCGATGCCGTAGGGGTCCGAGGCCGGGCCGACCGGCGCGCCGAACGACATGGAGACCATGTAGCTGCCGACCGCCCCGGTGTTGGTCGGGTTCGCGTCCGCCGGCGGCGGACCGCCCATGACGCCCTGGGTCATCACCCCGACCCGGGTCAGCCGGTCCGGCGAGGACGGGCACTGGTAGGACTTGAGGAACGTGTTGATGACCGGCTGGTTGGCGTTCGCCCCCCAGTTCTTCGTCCAGTCGTACTGCCTGGCGAGGTGGTCCTGCTCGATGTACGGCAGAATTTTGGTGAAGAAGCTGCCCTCGGTCGGGTCGCCCGAGTGCTCCGGGCCGTAGGTGGCCTTCGGCAGTTGCTGATTCGCCGTCTCGAAGTTCAGGACGGCGAGGCCGATCTGCTTGAGGTTGTTCGAACAAGACATGCGGGCGGCCGCCTCGCGCACCTTCTGCACGGCCGGCAACAGCAGGCCGATCAGGATGGCGATGATCGCGATCACCACCAACAGCTCGATGAGTGTGAAGCCGGTTCGTCTGGCCTTCGTCATGGGTACTATTCCTTGATGTTGGTGTTCCAGAAGGTCAGGCCGCGAGAACGGCGTACATGCCGACTCCGAGGGCGGTCGCGGCGGCGGCACTGAGGGCGAGGACGAGGCGCCCCGCCTTGCGGGTGGCCTTGATCTGCCACCACATGAGCAGGCCGGATACGCCCCAGAAGCAGAGGATCAGGGCCATCGCGTCCACGCCCACGGCCCACAGCCACTTCGTCGTGACCTCACCCGGGTAGCCCCGGCTCAGGTGCAGGCGCAGCAGGAAGCCTCGCGCCGTCAACTCGCTCTGCTCCTGCCCCGCGGCCCCGCTCACGGTCGTGGTGATCGGGTTGTAGGTCGCGGTCCAGAGTTGCCCGTCCGCCTCCACGGGAAACTTGACGTCCGGCGAGGTCGTCACCGTGACCTCGCCTTTCGGGAATCCCTTCCGCTCCATAATCGTCGGCACGGCGGTCTTGAGCCGCTCGACGATCGAGTCCTCGACCTTCACGCCGGCGTGGTTCTGCTTCATCGGCCCGCCCATCCCCATCCCGCGCTGTCGCGGGGCGTCTCCGGTCGCCGTGGCGAACGGGGCTTTCTCGCCCACGGCCCGGGTGGTCGTCTCGCGGATGGTGCCGCTGGCCGTCTTCGGGTCGTACACGACAAAGAAGGTGCGGGCGTCGGCCTTAACGTTCGCCACGAACGACTCGCGGGTCGCGTAGTGGGCGCTCCCTGTGGCCAGCCTGTATGGTGCGGCGGGTTTCTGCTGGTCGTTCAGCGCGGCCAGTACGGCAGGTCGCCTGCTCCTGGGGTGTGGGGGCAAACTCAAGCGGGGTGCCGACGACATCGGCCCGGCTGAAGTGCGCGGTCGGGGCGTCCGCGAGTACGGTCGGGTGGTTGAACAGGAACCCGGTGACGCCGTACAGGATGGCCCACGGGAACAGGAACAGACCGACGTACAGGTGTGTCCGGCGGACCATATGCATGACCCGCCGCGAGAGTGGTCGGCTCGTCGGCCGCGGGCTCGCGGCGTCGGACGACGGCGTGACGGGCGGGTCGGTAGTTTCCAGGGGGGCCATGAAGGGTGATCTCGTCGTGTTGGGTAGTCGGTGTGTGGGGACGAGGTCGGCGGGAAGCCCCGCCGACCGACTGTGGACCTCAGTTGTCGCTGACGACCTCGCCGCCGCTCCGGCTGGCGAAGGCCCGCCATGTCGCCAGGGAGATGGAGTCGCGGACGAACCGCACGCTCCCGTCGCAGAAGGCCACGTTCACGCCGCCGGTGTGGTTGCTCCGTGCGCCGAGAACCCCGTTCCCGCACGTCTGCATGTCGGGGATGGTGCTGTTCGGCGGCAGGTAGTGCTGGTAGGCGGTCCAGTACTCCCGCCCGCTGATCCACCCGGCCCCGCGCTGACCGGACCAGCCCCGGTTCAGGGGGCTGGCGAGCGACATGGCGTAGTACCCGTTCGGGTCGTCGGGCAGGACGTACCCGGCGGTCAGCCCGGCCACGGCCGGCGGCACGGCGGGACTGATCCACGAGCAGGTGATGTTCATCATCACCCGCTTCCGTTCGGCGTCGGTGGTCGGGGCCGGCGGGGACTGCGCCTGCACCCCGAGTAGGGACTCGCCGAAGGCGGCGGTGTTGCTGGTCCCGTCCGTGATGTCGGTCAGGCGGACGGACGAGTTGTTCCAGGCGATCCCGTCCGTGGGGCGGCGGGCGTCGTACAGGGTGCCGACCGCCGTACCGATGTTGACGTGGTAGTTGGTGCCGGCATAGGTGAAGTCCTGCCCGGTCGCCCCGCCGCTCGCCCCCGAGCGGCTGGTGAACGTGTCCGGGCTGCCGTCGCTCGGGCAGCGGAACAGCGACAGCACGGTGCGGGCGGGGACGACGAATTGCGGGCGCACGTCGCCGGGGCAGCAGCCGACCGTCAGCGACACGTCGAAGGAGAGCAGGTTCCGCAGGTTGTCCTGCTCGACGTACGGGAGCAGGCGCGCCTGGACGGAAAAGTTGCCGGCGTTACTCCCGGCGAGACTCGAATACGCGGGCAGCTTCTGCTCGGCACTCTCGAAGTTGTGCATCGCCAGCCCGAGTTGTTTCATGTTGTTCTGGCACTTCATCCGCGCCGCCGCCTCGCGCACCTTCTGGATGGCCGGCAACAGCAGGCCGATCAGGATGGCGATGATCGCGATCACCACCAACAGCTCAATCAAGGTAAAGGCGTTACGGGGCGTCACGGCGCGTGCGCCGTTGTGAGGGTCGGTGAAGCCACCCGCGCCGTTGGCATGGTGTGGGCGGGGCTTAATGGGGAACGGGGCAATCCGCATGGCGATCCGCTTCGAGTACACCGCGACAACGGTCCGACCGAGTCGGGCCGCGACCGCCTCGTCGGTGTCGGTGCCGAGGAGCATGACGTCCGCGGTCATCCACGGCCGGGGGGCTGTGGCCGGGCGGCGGAACGCCGGGATGTCCCGGCTGCACCGCTGCCACGTGACCGCCGCGGCGGTGCGCCCTAGTACCGCCGCGACCGCCTCGTCCAGATCGGTCCCGAGCAGTGCCAGTTCGTCGTCCCCCCACTTACGTTTGCCCCACGGTCCGGTACCCGCGGCCGCCACGGCCGGCGAGCGGCCGGTGCGGGCGCCGGCCCCGACCTTCACACGCGGGCGGCTCTGGAGCGCACGGGTGGCCGGGCTCAGGCGCTCGGGGCTGCCCACCCCGAACTCCCGCCGCCAGCAGGACACCGGTTTGAGGCTGACCCCGAGCCAGTACGCGACCGCCGCCGCCGCCTCGGTACGGACCGCCTGCTCCAGGCTGGCATCGACGAGCAGCCCCGGCCGCCCGCGGCCCCCGATCGGCTGGACCCGCGGCCACCGGATCGGGCCGGTGCCCCAACCGGTCACCCGGCACCACGCCCGCCGGTACCGGCAGTAGACGCGATCTCCTTCGCGCACGGCCGGCGGTTCGTACCGGCCGACCAGCGGCGGAGCGCCCTCGGGGGCGTTCTGATGTGGTGTGCTCACGGCGCCACCGCCTTCCCCGGTGCCGGCAGCCGCTGCTCGCTTAGCGCCAGCTCGTGCAGGAGGGTGGCGGTGTCGGCGAACGGCTCGGAGCCGGTGTTCGCCCACCGCACCCGCCGGTCCCGGCCGATCACGAACGTGCCGTGCGCCTGCCACTTCGGCAGGTCACCGGCCGCCGGGCGGAACACGCCGTACCGGGCCGCGGCGGTCCGGTCGGGGTCGCTCAGCACCGGGAAGTGGAACGCCCCGTACTCGGCGTACCGCTCGCGGGTCTTCGCCGGCGCGTCCGGGCTCACCGCCACTACCGCGGCGCCCAGCTCGGTGAAGTACCGCAAGTCCTTCTCGATCCCGAACAGTTGGGCCACGCAGTGGTCGCACGAGTAGCCGTAGTAGAACACCAGCACCACCGGGCCGCGCGCGGCCAGGTCGCCCAGGTCCGTCGGCCGGTCGTCGGTTCCGGTGAGCGCGAACAGCGGGGCGGGTTGGTTCACGAGCGGGTGGGGCTCGGTCGGCACCGGGGGCTTCGGCGGGGCGGCGAGCAGCGCCTGGAGCGGACCTGACAGCGGCTCGACCTGCTTCGCACGCAGGTACTCGGCCGCGTCCCGGGCCACGTTCGGCTCGGGGGCGGGCTCGGAGGGCGGCGCGGCGCGGCCCGCGCACCCGGCGACGAGGGCGGCGCTCAGGAGCAGGGCCGCACGCCCGGCCGGCGGGGGGGCTTTAATCTGGTTGAGGTTCACGACTGTGTTTCCGAATTCTGGGTTGTTGCCGGCGCCCGCCGCACGCGCCACCACAGGGCGAGCGCGACCGCGGGGCCGAGAAAAGCGACTGCGCCGGCGAGCGCCAGCCGCACGCCCCACGGCACCGTGGGCGGCGCCGGTGAAGCGGGCGGGGCGGGGCGGCGCACGGGTTGACAGCACTCGACGGCGCCGAGCACCGGCGCGCGGGCCGGTGTCACTGTGCCGCCGTCCGAAACGGTGAGCGGGATTGGGGCGGATGCCCCGAACCCGAAGTCGAACACCACCTGACAATCGTCGCGCCCGGCCGGCCGCGGGAACGTCCCCCGCCCGGTCGGCCCGGTCTCCCCCGTCGCCCACACCGTGGCCCCGACGAGCACGGTCACGCGCGCGTCGGCGACGGGCCGTCCGTTCCGCTCGACGACGAACTCGACCCACCCGCCCGCGAGCGTGAACGACGCTTCGGGCGGTGCCGGCGCGGCGGGGCCGGCCGCGGAGAGCGGGGCGCAAGCGGCCAGGAGGACGAGCGCGAGTGCGGCGCGGCACATGGGAGGCTCCGGGGGCAGGGGCGCGGTCAGGCGGACTTCACTTTGAGGTCGCCGAGGTCGAGCGTCGCGCCCGCCTCGACCGTGATCGGTTGCCCGAACCGGCCCGCGGTGCCGCCCTTGAACCCGAGCGTCTCCTGCCACACGGCGAGCCGCACCTTGCCGGCCGGCGCCAGCTTGATCTCGAACCGCCCGTCCGGCCCGGTGAGCGCGAAGTACGGGTGGTCGAACACCCGCAGGTACGCCTTCTCCCACGGGTGCGGGGCACACGAGAACGGCACCGGGATGCGCTCCGCCTTCAGCTTCTCGAACCGGACCTCCGAGCCCTTCGGCATGGCCCGGTTCCCGTCCCCGTTGTTCTCGCTCGACCAGGCCAGCGAGTGGAAAATCGGGGACGTGTTCTTGACCACCAGCGTCTGCCCGGCGCGGAGCGCCAGCGCGTGCGGGCGGTAGCCCATCGGCTCCTGGTCCATTACGACCTCGGTCGCCTTCACCTCCTTAAGGTCGGCATGCACCTGGAGCGGCTCCGGGTCGCGGGCGGTGGAGTCCGGGCGGAGCCAGACGAAGACGTGCTGGAGGGCCTTCGACTTCGGGTCGATGACCCAGTCCTCGTAGTAGACTTTGCCTTTCGAGGTGAAGAACTTGAGATCGTCGCTCAGGAGCTTGAGCTTCTCGAAGTCCACCTCGCGGCGCTCGGGCGGCTTCTCCGCGTCGTCCCAGACGACGCGCCCCTTCACGGTGCCCCAGTCGCCCGCGGGGGCCTTCGGGTCGGCGGCGAGTGCCACCCGGTCGGGCCACAGCACCTCGTGGGTGAGCAGCGCGCCGAGGGCGGACGCGAGCGCGAGTTCGCGGAGGGCCTGCCGACGGTCGGGGAAGTGGTCCTGCGGTTTCTCGATGTTCATGCGTGTTACCGTGTGTGTGTGCGTGCGTGCACCGACGCGCGTGCGTGCGTGTGGTGGCAGCGACCGCCGCGTGGGCGGTCGGAGTGATTGGGTGACGGCGCGGGAACCGACGATCGAACGTGCGCGGGACACTTACGCGGTCTCGGCGCGCGCGGCCCTTGGGGCAACGCGCGGCACGGCGCGGGACGCGCGTGCGCGGACCTACGGCACGACGTTCGGGCGCGGGTTCAGCGGGTGGGGATCAGGACGCGCGCGGGGGCGGCGTCGGCGGGACGTGGGGAACGGCAACGGCCCGGTCGGAGAGTGGGGCCGGGAAGCGGTCGGGCTCCGGCGGGTCGGCGAAAACGGTGGGCGTATCAGGGACGAACGAGGGGTCGTGCAGGAACAGACCGGCGGGTCCCTGGCCGCGGCACTTCTGGGCGTACACCCCGACCACCCACCGAACACCCGACCGATCCGGTGCCGGGGTTTCGTGGCACGGCTTCGGGCCGCGGTTCACCGCGGCCGACTTGGTGGGACACGAGGCGCAATCGCGGGCGGCTTCCGCTTCGCACGGTGCCTTCTCGGCGTAGCACGCGGGCGCCGCCTTGAGCTTCGAACAGCAGGACGGTGCGGGAGCGGGCTCGGGTTCCGAGCAGCACGCCTTCTTCTTTTTCGGCGCAGCGGGCTGCGACTGGCGGGACTCGACCAGCGGACGCACGTGGGCCGGCGGCTCGACCCCGTTCTCCTCGGCCCACAGGAGCTTCTCCTCAAGGGTGAAGCAGCAACAGTCGCCCTTCCAGCACTCGTCCGACGTGAGGCACCCGCACGGGCGGGTCTGGCACGGGTACGGGGTGCCGTCGCCCTTCTTCCGCGGTGTCGGCAGCGGGAAGCCGAACGTGGTCAGCAGGTGGCACACCAGTGCCGCCGCCGCCAGCCCGCGCCCCCCGAACCCGATCCGCATCTGTAACGCCCCGCACGGAGTGATTAACGGTATCGTCTTACGCCCTTCGCCCGTTGGTTGCCAGTGCCACGCCCGCTCATCCGGTGCACGGCTTGCCGGGCGGCGCGGGTTCCAGTGCGACCAGCACCGGGCGGTGGTCAGACACTAGCCGCCCATCAATCACCGCGGCGCTGCGCACTCGGAACCGTTCGGCGGGCCTGAACAGAACGTAATCGATCTGCTACTTTGACTGTACGCCAGAATCGTGAGAAACCGTTGCCTATCGCGCCGGCCCGTGTCGCGGTGAGCGCGGCAAACGCCTTGCTGTTCGCAGTGCTGTTCAGATCGCTGGCCAAGATCACCGGGCGATCAACGCCGGCGAATAACTCGTCCCGTTTCGCCGCCCGCCGCCCGCCGCCCGCCGCCCGCCGCCCGCCGCCCGCGGCGATGTGGGCCAGGTGCGTGGCGATGAGTGATAGGTTGCGACCATCGTTTTTAATATATTTAAACGACAAAGATTTCTTTGAGTCATGATTTTTAATGATCTGCTCGGTCCGAAGTTGACCAGGGTTTATCCTTGGGCTTACCTTGGGTAGGAGAGGTGCATTCCCACGTGTTGGCTGTAACCGGACTAGTCACGATTCACGATTGATAGGCTTTCATAACTATTAATGTGTTAATTTTATTTTAAACTATAATTTATTAATTATAAATTTTAAAGCGGACGATAGCTCGGCGACTAAAGATTGTGCCGTCTTGAGCCTGTGCTCTGCGTTTCCACTTCGCTGAACGTATTCGCGCGCCTCGGCGTCGGTGAAACCACAGGCCGTGGCTTCGTCGTCGGCCACTTCGAGCGTCGCGTTCCCGGGCGCGACCGTCTCGCACACCCCCGGGTCCAACTGCTCGGCCGCACAGAACTGGTCCCACGCTTCGCCGTGAACCCGGACCAGATACCCGTACAGTCGCGCCGCGTCCCGCAGTCGTGTCGCCAACGGCTCGGTCGCAGAATCGGCCAGCGCGGACGTTTTGAAGAACAGCGCGGCCAGCTCGAGCCGCTCCATCCGGTGCTGACCGAACACGGCCAGAAAAGCGAGTGCCCGGCCGAACGTGTCCGGCACGCGCCACGTTTCCCACGGGGCCGCGGCCACCACCCGCGCGTGCTCCACGTCGTCGCCCCGCGCGCCGGCCGCCATCAGCAGCGACAGCCGTTCGGCCGCAGACAGCGTCGCGTAATGCTTCGAGAGGGATTTGGTGTTCACGACGTGCTCTCCGCGCGGTGCTTCAAGGCCGCTTCCAGGGCCTCGAGTCGGGCCGCGACGTTGCCGGCCTCGATCGCCCGCAGCGCCACCCCGGCCAGGAACCCGACCGCTCTTGCCTTCTCCAACGTGCCCGCCTCCGCATCCGCGCGGACCGCAGTGACCTGCTCTTCCAACAGGTCGATCACGTCTTGCGCGGTCTGGAGCCGGAACGTGATCGGGATTGCGGATGTACGCGGGGTTGTACACGTGTCGCCGGCGCGGCGCGTGCGCCGGTACTCGCGCTGGTAATCCCTCGCTCGATCGGGGCTCGAGAACGGCACGGTACAGCCCTCAGTTCGGTTCAGGGATCGCCCCGGCTGGCGCCAAACCCGGCTGAGACGAGGACCGGGTGCCGGGTACGGGCGCCCGCACCTCGCCGGGCGCGGCTCCGTTCACGACGGTTTGATTGGCGGCAAGGTTCAGTTGGGCCAGGAGCGCGGGGGCCTTGAGTTGCCGCACCTTTGCCAGTTCGCGGACCGCATCGGTGAACCGCTTCTGCCCGCGTGTCAGCATCCGGTCGAGGTGCTCACGGTCCTGCAGACGGGTCGGCGGGCGCACCGCCAGTTCCAGTTCCAGCGCGTGAACGGTGAGCCACCCGTTTATCACCCGGCGCGCGAGCAGCTCTTCGAGTACGGTCGGGTTGTCGCCCAGCACCTGGGCGCGGAGCGCGACGACCTTTTCGGTGATCCCGGCTTCCCACACGGGATCGTCGCCCGCGGCTGTGCGGATCAGTTGCACCGTGGCCTGGCGCCCCAGATCCCCGAGCCAGTTGGACCAACCCCGCGACCGGACCAGCGCCGCCACCTGGGCCTTCGCGCCCGAGTCGCCGGTTCGGGCCTTGGCGAACAACTCGACCGCTTCCGCGTCGTTGTTCGGCGCTCGGTATTCGATCAGTGGGTTCCGCTTCTCGACGCGCTCCTTCAGATTCGCCAGCGTATCCCGCAGTTCTTGCAACTGCCGTTTCATGCGCCACTCCCCGCGGTGGTGTCGGTGGAACCCGAGCGCCTCCAGTACCCCATACGCGACCGCACGCAGCACCCCGTTCGCCTCAGCCGTTGCAGTCAACAGCGCCGCAAACCGCGCCCGGGTCCGGTCCCGTTCCTCGCGCTCCCGCCGGCGCACTTGGGCGGCGGCTTCCGTCTGCTCGACGAGCACGGCGCCCATCGCGTCGCCGAGTCCGAACGGGTCCCGACTGGCGACGTACTCCTTGACCGGCTTCCCGTTCACCCGGCGGTTGCGGTACAGGTACCAGCGCCCGCCGTGTCGCAACTCCCACCCCATTGATGCGCCTCGGCGTGTACTACGGAACGAACCATTGCCCCGCTCACGGGTGGTCAATGCGGTGCGGCTGGGATTTCAGTTGTGGTGCCGACGAGTGCGAGAATGGCCCGCTTGATCGGGTCGGGCAAGTTCGCCCACGCCGTGACGACCCGAGCGAGTTCAGGATCAGTGGGGTTGCTGCTCCCGGTGCTGCTCCGGAAGTCGTCCGATGTGCCGATGTCGTTGCTTTTCAACACGTTGGGAGAATTGGCAATCCGCCTTCTAAGCGGAAGCGTGTGGGTTCGACTCCCACCGGGCGTACTTTCCTCTTCCGGCGCCGTCCCCGCTCGTTTGGCTTGGCTTCAACCATTTCGAGCGGATGAGCCGCGCCGCTCATCCGCTTACCCGTATCACGCCGCCGGTGCTTGCTACTTTTTCTCCCCAACCGCCGCCGCGACGATGTTGGCGACCTCGCGGCGGAGCGGGCTCGCATTCCCCTTGTCGCTGGGGTGAACGCGGTTCGTCAGGATGATGATCGCCGTTTTCGACCGGGGATCGACCCACACGCTCGTTCCCGTGAACCCGGTGTGCCCGTACCCCTCGCCCTTTTTGAACCGGTCGCCGCGCGGGGCCGAAAAGCTCGTGTCCACGTCCCACCCGAACGACCGCGAGCCCTTGAGCCCCTTGGGGGCCTTGTCGGCAACCGGTACGTCGTGCGGTTCCGTGAACAGCTTCACGGTTTTCGCGTCGAGAACGCGGACGCCGTCGAGTTCGCCGTCGCGGAGCAGCATCCGGCAGTAGCGGACCATGTCGTCGGCGGTGGAGAACAGCCCGGCGTGGCCCGCCACGCCGCCCATTTTGAACGCCCGCGGGTCGTGAACCGCGCCCAGAATGATGCCGCCGTCGCGCGGCCCGGTCGGCGCGACCCGCGCTTTGAGCGCGGCGGCGGGCGAGTAACCGGAGTCGGTCATCTTGAGCGGTTCGAAGACGTTCTTCTTCGCGAACTGGTCGAGCGGAGTTCCGCTGAGCCGCTCGACCAGTTCGCCGAGCACGATGAACCCGACGTCGCTGTACTTGAACCGCGTGCCCGCGGGCGCTTCGAGCTTCAGACCGGCGACCCGCTCCAGCGCTTTCGCCCGCCCGTCGGCATAATCCCTAATGTCGTTATCGGCGATCAGGCCGGACGTGTGCAGCAGGAGGTGTTCGACGGTCACCTTGTCCTTCCCGTTGGCCGCGAACTCGGGCCAGTGCTTGCTGACGAGGTCTTCGGGCTTCAGCTTCCCCTGCTGAACCAGCAGCATGACCGAAGTGCCGGTGGCGACGGGCTTCGTAAGCGAGGCCATGTCGAACACCGCGTCGGGCGTCATGACGGCTTCGTCCGGCTTCACCGACCGGTTGCCGAACGCCTTCCGGTACACCACCGCGTCCGCGTGGACCACCGCCACGACCGCGCCGGGGCACTCGCCGCGCTTGATCGCGCCCGCGACCGCGGCGTCGATCTCCGCGAGCTTGGTCTTGTCGAGGTCCGCGGCGCGGGCCGACTGGCCGCCCAAAAGCACAAGAAGCACGAAACAAAGATGCCGTCGTAAGACGCGTTTTGAACTCATCTCTTCTGCTTCCCTGTGTGCTTTAGTGCTTTTTGGCGGCCGATCGGCGCTTACTCGATGGACGACAGGAGCCCCTGCATTTCGCCCTGGGCGTGGAAGTCGCGGGCGCGGCCGGCGACCTCCACCCCCGTGCGCAGCACCTCTGCCGCCTCTTCGGTCCGGTCCAGCCGGACCAGCGCCTGGCCGCACTGGAGGTACGCCGGCACGTAGGGGCTCGCCGCGGCGCGAGCGATCAGGTCGCGGAGGACGTTCACGCACTCCGCGTCGTCGCCGGCGCTGGCGTGTTCCATCGCCAGCCCGTACCGCAAAAAGGCGTCCTCGGGGTCCTCGGCCAAGAGCGCTTCGATCTGCGCCATGCGCGGGGTGCGGGCCATAACGTGTCGTCGCTCCGGGCGAAATCGGCGGCGCGGGAAAAGGTCTCAAGTCGCCGTGTCGTTAACCCTACACCCCGGGGCGCGAACCGACAACACGCCGCAAAATCCATGCAACCGGCACACTTCGCCGATCCGGACAATCGTTCTGTTTGCGCCACCGTGTACGCCCGGCGCAGGTGTGCCACAAAGAGGCGCGTCGGGGCATTCCGTGTGCCCGGTGCGTGCAGCGGTTCGGTAGCGCGGTCCGAACTAGAAGCCTGTGCTCGGAAGGATTCCGCCGCTGGCACGGGGGCCACATGGGTTCGGTCACTGTCACCTCACTACTCCGGTTCGCGCGTCGCCGGCTGCTCGCGCCGGCCGCGCTATCGGCAGCAGCCGTCGGGCTGGCGGCGTTTTCGCCCGCGTTCTCGGAGCCGCCGCCCACGCTGACCGCGGGCGAGCGCGTGGCAACACCGCTCAAGCGCCGCGACCACGTCGTGGACGTGTACGACCGGCTCAAGGCGAGCGTGGTCAACATCCACAGCGAGCGCACGGTCACCGCCCCCGGCGACGACCCCTTCGCCCGGCAGCCGGTCCAGCCCCAGCGCGTCAACGGCATGGGCACCGGCATCGTGGTCGACTCGCGCGGCTACATCCTCACGAACTTCCACGTTGTGGACGACGTGAACAGCCTGCGGGTGCGGCTCCACGACGGCACCGGGTACCAGGCCCGCATCATTTCGACGGACAAAGAGGCCGACCTCGCCCTCATCAAGATCGAGCCCGCCAAGGCGCTGCCGGTGATCGGCCTGGGCACCTCCTCGGACCTGATGGTGGGCGAATCGGTCATCGCGATCGGCAACGCGTTCGGCTACGAGCACTCGGTCACCGAGGGGCGGGTGTCGTTCAAGGGCCGCGACGTGTCGCTCAACAAGGACATGGGCTACAAGGGGCTGATCCAGACCAGCGCCCCGATCAACCCCGGGAACAGCGGTGGGCCGCTGCTGAACGTTCTCGGCGAGGTGGTGGGGGTGAACGTCGCGATCCGGGCCGGGGCGCAGAACATCGGGTTCGCGCTGGCGGTGGACGCCGTCATCCCGCGGGCCGCCGACCTGATCGGCGTGCGCCGCCGGCTCGGCGTGCGCCACGGGCTGACGCTACGCGACCAGGTGACGCGCGAGGCGACGGAAAGTACGTCGCGGCGGATCGTGACCGTCGAACACGTTGAAGCCAACTCGCCGGCCGCCGCGGCCGGGTTCAAGCTGGGCGACGTGCTCGATCAGATCGACGACATCAGCGTGGTCACGTCCATCGACTTCGAGCGCGGGCTGATTGACCGCGCTGTGGGGGCCAAAATCCCCGTGAAGGTGAAGCGGGCGGGCGTCCCCACCGACCTGGAGGTGTCGCTCCAGCCGGCCCCGAAGGTGGCGATCGCGGCCCCCGATTCGGTGTGGCGTAAACTCGGGCTGAAGGTGGCGCCGGTGGGCGCGGACGCGGTCGCGAAGGCGAACCCGCAACTCCGCGGGGGGCTGCTGGTGACGGAGATCGCGGCCGGCAGCGTCGCCGCGACCGCCGGCGTCCAGAAGGGCGACGTGCTGGTCGGCCTTCACCTGTGGGAGACGCTCAACATCGACAACGTGACGTTCGTGCTGAACCACAAGGACCTGACGACGTTCTTGCCGCTGAAGTACTTTGTTGCCCGCGACGGCAAGCTGAAAGACGGGCTCATCACCAACGTGCCCTGATCGAACACAGTCGGAAGCACCCTCCTCGCGCCGCCTCGGGTCTCGCCACCCGGGGCGGCGTTTTTTCTGTTGGGCTTTGGTGTTTGGTGCTTGCAGCTCAGTTGTGTGAAGCAAGTCGGAACACCAAACACCTACTTCCGGCGCTCCAGCTTGAGCCGCAGGTAGGCGGCCTGGCGCATCCGCACGTCCGTCGGCGCGTCGGGGTCGAATTCGAGCGGCAACTGCTCCTTCGCGAGGTACTTCAGCACCTCGAACGCCCGCGTCCGCAGCATCGCATCGCGGCGTTCCAGCGCTTCGAGCAGCAGCGGGATCGCGATCTGCCCCCGGGCGACCAGTTCCACCATCGACGCCTTCAGTGTGCGGTCGTCGGCCAACCCTTCCACTGCGCGGCGGAGCTTCTCCAGTTCCAACGTCGCGGCCAGAGAGCCCACCTTGTGAACGGTGGCGGGCGGCGGCGTGGCGGTCCCGAACGGCGACGGCGGGGCCGCCGGTGCGGCCGGGAACGCCGGCGGGGGCGTCACAGTGGACACCAGCGTCGGAGACGGAGGAGCTGTTGCGACGCTCTCCGCCTGTTGCGTGCGTGGGAGCGCAGCCGGGGGCTTTGACACCGATAACGGAACCGCCGAAACCGACGGTTTGAAGACCGGCGTCGCGACACCCGAATCCCCGTTCTTCGCCGCACGCTGTGCGTCGAAGTGCCGGGTGAACTGGTCCTCCTCGAACGTGCGGCCCAGGTACGAATCGACCGCAACCTTATCGTTGACGAGTTCCAGCGGCGTGCCGCGGGTCACCACCTTACCGGCGGTGATGAGGTACACGCGGTCGGCCGTGCGGAACACCTCGCGGACGTTGTGGTCGGTGATCAGGATGCCGATTCCGGCGTCGGCCAGTTCGCGGATGTTGGCCCGGATGTCCTCGGTGGTGATCGGGTCGACCGCGGCGAACGGCTCGTCGAGCAGGATCAGGAGCGGCTCGCACACGAGGCACCGGGCGATTTCGAGCCGCCGCTTTTCGCCGCCCGAGCAGCGCCCCGCGGTGCTCTTGCGCACCGTATCGAGCTTGAACCGGGTCAGCGCCTCGTTGGTGCGCTGCCACCGCTCGGATCGCGTCAGCCGGCGGCCGAGCTTGCGGCTCCGGGGGAGCGCCTCAAGGATCGCGAGCAAGTTCCCTTCCACGCTCAACTTGCGGAACACGCTGGGCTCTTGGGACAGGTAGCCCATCCCGCGCCGGGCGCGCTGGTACATCGGCAGCGTGGTCACGTCCTCGCCGTTGAAGATCACCTTGCCTTCGTTCGGCTGGACCTGCCCCGTCGCCATGCGGAAACTGGTGGTCTTGCCGGCGCCGTTCGGCCCCAGCAGCCCGACGATTTCGCCCGGGTTCACGTCGAACGACACGCCGTTCACTACGGCTCGGTTGCCGTAATACTTGACCAGCCCTTCCACTTCGAGCAGCGGCATGCGCGCGGTCCCCCGACAGAGTTCGAACGCGGTGATTACCCGAAGGAGGTGAACCACGCAAGCGGGAGTGAAAAACAAGACGCGCCGCCGCAGGGCCGTTCCGTGTTTCACGCGGGGGGCTCTGCTGAAGTCCCAAGTGAACCCGAGTCGCTATTCCTCACTGCTTCGGTCCATACCGCATGAAACGAGTAACGGCCGCGTGCCCCGATCCGCACCGCAACTTGGGCCTTGGAACTTGAAACCGTCCCGCGGTACCATCTCCTTCACGCTATTTCCCGCCGTGAAGGACGCACATTATGCCGCGATTCTCCCTCGCGTTCGCCCTTGCGCTACTCGTTTCGCTTGGGGGGCTCGCGCCCCCGGGCCGCCTACTCGCGCAAAAGGAGTTCGGGTTCGACAACCGCAAGGGGTCCGGGCAACCGTACCTCAAGCCCGACGAAACCGTCGCGAAGTTCAAGGTCGCCGACGAGTTCGAGGTGAAGCTGTTCGCCGGCGAACCGCAGGTGGTCAACCCGGTCGCGTTCACCATTGATGAGAAAGGCCGCGTCTGGGTCGTTGAGTGCTTCGAGTATCCCAACCGGACCCCGAAGGGCAAGGCTCCCCGCGACCGCATCGTGATCCTCGAAGACACCGACGGCGACGGCGTGTGCGACAAACGCACCGTGTTTGCCGAGGGGAAGGACTTCCCGGTGCCCGAGGAGCGCGCGAAGGCGGGATTGGGTGCGTTCGACCTGTGTACCGGAATCGAGGTCGGGCACGGCGGGGTGTTCGTCGGCGCGGCGCCGTACCTCTACTTCATCGAGAACAAGAACGACAAACCCGGCAAGTTCGAAGTGCTGCTGAAGGGCTTCGGCAGCCAGGACACGCACGAGACGCTCAACACCTTTCAGTGGGGGCCGGACGGCTGGCTGTACGGCCTGCACGGCGTGTTCACCCAGAGCAACGTGCAGTCCGCGGACGGCCCCGAGACCCGCATGAACGCCGCCGTGTGGCGGTACCACCCGAAGCAGAAGAAGTTCGAGGTGTTCGCCGAGGGCACCAGCAACCCGTGGGGCATGGACTGGCGCAACTCCGACGGACAGTTCATCCTCGCGTGCTGCGTGATCCCGCACCTGTACCACATCGTCCCGGGCGGTATCTACAAGCGCCAGGCCGGCGCGAGCTACAACCCGCACGCCTACGGCTTCATCAACGAGATCTGCGACCACACGTTCCACAAGGAGAGCGGGTGGGCGCACGCCGGTCTCATCTCGCTCGACGCGCCGCACATGCCGAAGCGGTTCCAGAACAGCGTGATCTTCGGCAGCATCCACGGGTGTAGCATCAAGCAAAACGTTCTGAAGCCGAACGGCAGTTCGTACACAGCGGCCCGCGGCGACGACTTCCTCCAGAGCGGCGACAAAAACGTTCGGCCCATCAACCTGAAGTGGGGGCCGGCGGGCGACATCTACCTGATCGACTGGCACGACCAGAACCCGTGCCACCAGACCGCGCCGGACCAGTGGGACTACGAGCGCGGCCGCGTGTACCGCATCCAGCTCAAGGGCACCAAGACGAAGAAAGCGGAGGACTTGGGGAAGAAATCAACTGCCGAACTCGCAAAGCTGTTAGACGATAATGGCCCGTACCACTGGCGAACGGCACTAAGGCTGTTAGGTGAACGGCTCAATGACACGTCGGAGAGGGCACAGTGCCTCAAAGCAATGGCGGAGAGCAGCGGGCATGGGGGCCGTTCGTTGCTGATCTACACGTACATCACCAACATCATGGATCGGGAGAGTGCCGAAGCAACACTGAAGAACGCCAAGCGGCTCCTTAATGTGCTGAAAGCCGACGGGAAAACGGTTGACGCGGCTGCACTTGGTTTCATGGTCCGGGGTTTGGCCGATGCGGGCCTGTCCGGAGATGCTATCAGCTTCTTGACCGACCTGGGCAATCAAGTGCCTCCCCGCGCCCGCCGCGAACTCGCCTCGGCCGCCGTTCGCCTCGGCGACAATCACGACGTGGCGCCGCTGCTCCGCGCCCTCCTGGCACACAAAGAGGATGCGAAAGATCCGATCATCCCGCACTTGGTCTGGCTCGCCTACGAAAAGGTGCTGACGCAGGAGCGCAAGGCGCCCGCGGAAACCCGGGCTGACGCCCCCCGCTCGCCGACGGAGAGCGAACTCGCGTGGCTCGCCGAGCAGGCGCCCGACAACATCTTCGTGCGCGACTCCATCGTTCCCAAGGTGATGCGCCGGCTGGTCGCCACTGGGAAGCCCGAAGACCTGAAACAGTGCGTCGAGTTCGTTGCGAAAGTGAAGGACGCCGCCACCCGCGAGAAGGCGCTCGACGGCCTCGCCCTGGCGCTCGACAAGCAAGCGGTGACCGCGCCGGTCGCGTGGGCCGCACTCCAGGCCGAAATCGCGAAGGAGAACAACCCGAAACTCGTCGCACTCGCGAACAAACTCGCGGTCAGCTTCCGCGACCCGGTTGCGGTGAAGCGGGCGCTCGACGTTGCGGCCAACCCGAAGCTCCCGATCGAGGCGCGCGGCGAGGCCGTGCGGCAGCTCGCATTGCTCAAGCCATCCGAGGCGCTGCCCCTGCTAGTCGCACTCGCGAGCAAGGCGCCGGACACCCCCGATGCCCTGCGCGCGGAGGCCGTGCGGGCGCTCGCTGCGTTCGACGGTCCGACCGTGCCGAACGCCCTCCTCGGCAACTGGAAGGATGTGCCGAAGAGCGTGCGCCCCGACGCGGTCAACACCCTCAGCACCCGCAAGGAGTGGGCACGAGCGCTGCTCACCGCGCTGGCGGACAAGAAGCTCGACCGGGCCGAGGTGACGGACAACACCGTCCTCCGCATTCAGGCGTTCAACGATAAGGAGTTGAACGCGCTGATCGAAAAGGCGTGGGGCCGGACCCGCGCCACGCCCGCGGAACTCGCCAAGCTGATCGACAAGACCCGCGACTCGCTGTACGAGACGCCGGCGTCGTTCGAGCGCGGCCAGAAAGTGTTCGAGGCGAACTGCGGAAAGTGCCACAAGTTCGACGGCAAGGGCGCCGAAGTCGGGCCGCCCCTCGACGGCGCCGGCCGCGACATCGAGTACCTGCTCGCCAACGTGCTCGACCCGAACCGCGTCATCGGGGCGCCGTACTTCCTGCGCACCGCCCGGCTGCTCGACGACACCGTGTTCTCGGGGCTGCTCGCGGAAGAGGACGACAAAACCATCACGCTGAAGCTCGAAAACGCCGTCGTGAAGAAGATCAAGAAGGAAGACCTCGCGGAACCGGTGCGCGTCGCCGAGAAGTCGCTGATGCCCGAGGGGCTGGGCTACAACATGACGCCGCAGGACTTCCGCGATCTCGTCTGCTACGTGATGGCGAACCCGTTCGTGACCGCTGCCACGGTCAACGGAACGAAACTGAAGGTGGGCGTTCCAGGGCGGCTGGTGCTCCCGGACACGAAAGGCGCCCCCGCGGTGCTGGAAGCCGAGTTCACCGCACCTGTGGAACTGAAGACGAAGCTCCTCATCGGCTCGACCGGAGACTACGAACTGCGCCTGGACGGGAAGGCGATCGGAACGGGTAAAGGCGCGGGCAAGGACGTTCGTCCCGACCGTGACGGTGTTGAAGTGACGCTCCCGGCGGGCACGCACACGCTGACGGTGGTCGTGAAGGGGGCGGGGGTGAACGTCGTGTACGCCCGGTTCCTCGACCCGGACCGCAAGCTCCGCTACCCCGAACCGGCCGAGAAGAAGTAAAGGTTTGTGAGACCGCGACCCGCGCGAGCGGTCAGCCGCGCAGGTCGCAGTCCTGGTATTTCAGCTTTTCGTCAAGTTCGATGACCAGAACGTGCCCGCCAAAGAGTTCCGTTCCGTCGTAATGAAACTCGATTGCGCTGTAACCGCTGACATCCACGTTGACCAATTCAAGACGCAACCGGCTCAGGAGTTCTCCCTCACCCAGTTCGCCACTCCCGCCCGCCCACGACTCGTTGTAGAGGTCCGAAACTTCTGCTCGCAAAGCCGTGCGAAGGATCTTTCGCTCAGCGCGAATGGCCCGCTGGTACAACATCACCGACGTGTTCAACGTTTCGGCTGAGCCATGCTCGTCAACGATAACAACAGACCACTCGCCGGATAAACTCGAGACGCGACCAACCCATTCGCCGGACTGCTTCGTCCAGCGCAATTCGCCAAGGGCCGCATGCGCGATAACAAGTTCGGCGGGTTGCTCCGCGTTCATGATTCCGGCCTCTGTCTCACTTCACCGCGAAAGGACGTTCGGCGACCTTCATCACCGCACGTTCCGGGATCGGAGCATGAGCACGTCCAAATACTAACGGCTTGCCGGGCGGCAACAACTACCGCCACCGTTAGTTCCAGAAGGCCGCGGGTACACCGTGATCGGCTCACTTAGACTTGACGAATCTGCCAGCACACCAATACCCGAACGCGCGTCTCGCCTGGGTACACGCGATACCGCACCCCAAGCGGGGAGGCGTACATCACGCGGCGGCTGTTCGGCCGAGACTCGCCTTCATTTTCTGGGTCACTGGCAAGTGCTGCGCCGATCGCGTGCGAGGCGGCGGACACAGAGTTCTGGTCGGTTGCGTTCATCCAGATGACGGCCAGTTGGTTAATCGCCCGCCGGCTCCACGTCACCTGAAACATCAGATTTTCTCCCCGCGGCGAATCTTCTCCCACGCCTCGGCGAGTGAATAAGAAACTGGATCGTTCTCGATCTCGACCCACTCGGCCTCGGTCAGATCCGGTTCGCCAGTCGGGATGGGCGGAAGTACCACTTGGCGCACCGGTTTACCGTTCTCGTCGGCCAGGATCACCTCACCCGTTGCGGCCTCGAACTGCGCCAGCGTCGCAGCGTCCAATCGAATTACGGTCATGCGTTTACCCTCCGGTACTTCATTTTCGCACAGTCACGGGCGCCTGTCTACTTCACCGCGAAGGGGCGTTCGGCCACCTTCGCCACCGCGCGCTCTGGGATCGGCTTCAGCACGTCCAACTCGAACGGCTCGCCCACCCGGTTCCCGCACACGTCTTCCAACCGGGCGTCCACGACCAGCTTGTAATCTCCCTTGCCCCACGCACGCGCTGGGGCAAATGTGACCACCCGCTCCCCGCCCCCAACCGTGACGGTGCCCTCCACCGTTTTGCCGCTCGCGTCGCGCACCGACAGCAGGCGGGCCAGCAGCGCGCGGTCCAGCGGCTTCGCCAGCCGGATGATGAGCGGCGCGTCGGAACCGGCCCGCGGGGGCATCAGCGCCCAGTCCTCGGGCCACACCGGTTCGTCGTCCGGGGCGGACACGCTGAACGCCTTCGTGAACTTCGCCGTGAGCGGGCGGCCGTCCAGGTCCTCCCACGCCGCGTCGATCTCGAACGTGTAGCGCCGCCCCTCTTCGAGGATGGGGCCGTCCTCTTCGCGCGGCTTCAAGCCGCGTTTGACCCGCCCCGGGTCGAAGAGGAGCGTCAACCGCGTGCCGTCCGGCGACCACAACTGCTCGTCGATTTCGAGAAACGGCGTCAGCACCTGTCGGCCGTCGTCGCGGGTCAGTTTGATGTGGCTGTAGGTAGCGGCGCGTGACACCGGCCCGGAGAACTGAACGTAGAACCGGAGCGTGTTTTCGGGCAGGCGGTTCGCCGACGGGAACACACCGGCCACGCCCACCCGCGGCCCCGGCGGCGGCTTCGGGAGCAACACTGCCAGCGCGAACGGCGCCGCGGCGATTTTCACCCGCGGTGCCGCTCCAGGGGTGACGAACAACCGGTATTTCGTTCCGGGCACCAGCGGGAACAGCGGCTCGAAGCGCAGCCCGTCATCAGTCACGGCCCACGCACCCGCGACCCCTTGCTTCTTCGTGACCTCTTCGGGCGTGCCCTCGTCCACCACGAGCCGCGCCACCCGGGGCCACTCGTCCGCCGTCAGCTTCGCGGCGGCGAGCGCGGTCAGGTGCGGTTTCTCAATGCCGGTAACAACCACTGCCGCCGGAACGCCGTCCTTCGCTGGCCGGAGTTCCGCGTTCGGTTCGGCACCTCGCGCGGGCGCGAGAGCGGCGAACAACAGCAGCGCCGTGAGGGGCACGCGGGGGGCGGTCATGGGGTCGGTTCCGTGCGGTGGTGGGCGCACGGATTGTAGCCGCCGAACGGGCGGAAAGCACGCGCCGGCTACATTTGCGGGATCAACGACTGGAACGGCTCTTCGCACGCGTCGGCGACATCACGCGCGGCCATGTACGACGGAAGGATGATCCCGTTGAGGATCGCGTAGGCCCCCATGTGTACCGTTGAGAACAGCACGCGGGTGAACATGTTCACCCCCGCGTTCGTCTCGATCATGAAGGCCACGAACACGAAGATGAGGACCGCGAGCAGGGCGGGGCCGCCGGACACGCGCCCCGCCGCCCGGGTGCAGCGGTGCGCCAGTTCGTCGTCCAAAGCCGCCCGCGCGAGGCGCGACAGGAACATCATGATGAGCACCATCCGGATCATCTCCGTGATGCCGGTGATCATCGACAGCAGCATGCGCCCTTTCGGGGCGATCCCCTGCGCGTCGGGGTACACGACGGCGGTGAGGTAGAACATGGTGGCGTTCAGTTGCGTGGGCAGCAGGTCCCAGCGCACGTTCGCGCCCTCGACCCGCAGCGCGCTCGATTCCGTCCCCTGCACGACGAGGATCAACAGCAGGAACAGGTGAACGGCGGTGGCGATGGCGGCCGCGACCCCGTACCCCAGGTGCCCGCTCGCCCGCGGCCCGGTCAGGCACAGCGCCACGCCCAGCGCCCCGAGCGCCCAGTTAAACATGCCGAGCAAGCCGGCGACGACCACAATCGCGCCGCTCGGCTCGGTGAACGCGCCCTGGAAAAAGAACCCGGTGGCGAACAGCATCGACATCATGAACAGGCCGAACGACACCTGGATCAGCTTGCAGCCCCACGAGGCCCGGTCGAACGCGGCGCGGCGCGAGGCCCGCTCGTCGGGCGTCAGCCCGTCGTCCGCCGCCGGCCGCCGGCGCTTCCGGGGGCGCTCGTCGTCCTCGTCGGGCGGGTCGAAGTCGCGGTTCTCGTCGTCCTCATCGTCGCCGTAGTCGTCACGCCGCGCGCGCCGGCCGGTCGCCCGCTTCCGGGGGCGGTCGTCGTCCTCATCGTCTTCATCTTCGTCGCGCGGGCGCCGGCGGGGGCGCGGAGCGTCTTCGTACTCCGCTTCGGACGAGACGCTATCTGCGGGCGCGAACACGGTCGTACACGCGGGGCAGCGGATCAGCGCGGTGGTGCCGTCGGGCACCTCGAGTCCGCTGCGGCAGTTCGGGCAGGTCAGCAGCATCGATCGATCTCGAAGGGGCAGAGACGGTTCAGGCCCGCGCCGCGAGCGCGCTCGCGGTGTCCTTCGCCAGCAGCGCGGGCGCCATCATCATGAACGCGTAGGCGAACTGCGACAGCAGGGAAACGGCCGACGCGAGGTGGAGGCCGGCCCGCACGAACCCCCACTCGGCGACCAGTATGGTGACGAACAGCGTGACCGCCGTGACCCCGCCGCACACGCCGGCCACGGCCGTCACCGCGGGACCGGCGCGGGCGGTTGCGGCGCTGCTGCGGGCGGCCTGCGCGAGCCCCTTCAGGGTGAGGACGATCAGAATCAGTCGGGCCACCTCACACCCGCCGGCGAGGAACTTAACCAGAACCCCGCTGCCGAACGCCTGCGGGGCGTAAAGGAGCAGCGACAGCACGCCGTTCAGTGACGGGATGGCGGTCGCCATCGTGGCCCACAGCGGTTCCCCGCCACCGAACCGGTCGAGCGCGTCGCCCCGGAGCGCGAGGCCCACGAACAGCAGCCCCAGGTGAACGACGGACAAGACGGTCGCGGCGATGGCCGTGCCGCGGGCGCGTTCCGGACCGGCGATGCAGAACCCCAGCCCGATCAGTGACATCACCCAGTTGGTGCACCCGGCCAGTCCCGCAAGGGCCAGGAGGGCGCCCGGTTGCTCGCCGCCCGCCCAGCCGAGCAGGGCCAGCAGCGCCAACAGGCCGAACGTGCTCATGTAGATCCAGGCGCCGGTGCCGAGCAGCAGCGCGCCGGTGCGGGCAGGGCCGAACCCCGCCGGCCGGCGTTTCGGGCGCGGCCAGTCGTCGTCGTCGCGGCGTCTCGTTTTCTTCCGGCGCCGGTTGTCCTCGTACTCATCGTCTTCGTCGTCACGCTCCCTCTTCCGTCTCCGGGGGCCGTCGTTCCAGTCGCGCGACCTCCGGGGCTTTTCGTCCACGACCTCGAAGTCATCGTACCCGGACGAGGGTGCGACACGGGGAGACGGCGATTGGGGGACGGGAGCAGTTCCCGTGACCTCGTTCCCGGTCGGCCGGGATGCACTAACTGGGAAGATGTTGCCGCACTTGGGACATTTGACGTTGCCGCTGACCCCGTCGGGGGTTTTGAGCTGCGCGGGGCATTTGGGACAGGCGACAACCGGCACGGGCGTCCTCCGCGGGAGGGACGGTAGTGCTTTGCTTTCTACCGCCCGGACCACAGGAAGGGCAATGCCGGAAACATGCAGAAGCCGGGAAACTGGGGTCAGGACGCGCCAAGAAACGCCCGGCCTGCCCGGTCGCTCACGGCCCCGCGACTGGCGCCGGCGGTTCCATGCGCCAGTTGCAGAACGTCCGTCGCGTCATCGGTGTTTGCCGCGCTTCGGAACGTGGTCGTCCACATGCTGGTCCGCGTGACCGCCGACAATTGCGCTCAAGTGATGCGACGGTTAGCCGCACCGGTCCACGAAGCCATCGAACTCCTATCCCCGCCATCGCGAAACTTTCAATGGCCCTGCAGAGCGGGCAGAGCGATCAACCGGCCCCTCTCGTCACGTCGATGAACGCGTCGCAGTTGTAGTAGAAGAGGAATGCGCGGAGCAACTCGCCGGCCGTCGGCGTGCGCAACTGACGCCGCGCGTTCGCCGTGATCTGACCAACAGTTGAGAGCGGCAATACGTACCGGAAGCCGGTTCGGCGCTCGACGTTCTCCGGTTCCTCATCGCCGTCGTCGAGGTCGACGACCAGCGCCGGGGCCGAGAGCGCCCAGGGCCGATCGGCCGGCAAAAAGAGGTGAACGTCGCGGCCCGGACGTGTGGGGCTCGTCAGCACGTCTCCGAGCGTTAGCACGTTGCGTTCGCTCACGCGAGCACTTCGGGAATCGGCCGGCCCCACGGGCACAGCACGTAGGGCCGACCGAGCCGGTCCTGAAGCTCCAGGTCGGGCGGCACCCCGAGGCACTCGTACACGGTGGCGATCACGTCCGCCGGCGTCACCGGGTTGCGGCTCGGCTTCGCGCCGATCTTGTCGCTGGCGCCGTGGACGTAGCCGCCCTTGACCCCGCCGCCGGCCAGCACCAGTGAGTAACAGAAGTTCCAGTGATCGCGGCCGGCGCCGTTGGTGTTGATCTTCGGCGTCCGCCCGAAGTCGCCCACGACCACCACCAGCGTGCGTTCCAACATCCCGCGGGCGTCGAGGTCGTCGAGGAGCGTGGAGAACGCGGCGTCCAGTTGGGGCAGCAGTTCGCTCTTGAGTTTCACGAAGTTGTTGCCGTGCGTGTCCCAGGTGGCGTTCGCGTCCGGCGCCCACGACACGCACGCCACCCGGGTCCCGGCCTCGATCAGCCGCCGCGCCAGGAGGACGCTCTGGCCGTAAATGTTGCGCCCGTAGGAATCGCGCAACTTCGCCGGCTCGCGGTCCAGTCTCACGGCCTCGCGCATCGCCGGCGCGGTGAGCAGGTCGTACGCCTTCGCGCGGATGCCGTCGAGGTCGTCGGCCGTGCCCCCCTTGCGGGCCGCCGCGAGCCGGACCTCCAGGTCGCGCCGGGCGTCGAACCGGGATGGGTTGATGTCCGGCCCGAGCGTGAGTTCCGGAAGGGCGAAGTCGGCGGCGTTCGGGTCGCGCAGGATGACGAGCGGGTCGTGCGTCTTACCGAGCCACCCGCCGAAGAACCCCGGCTGCGGCGGGCCGCCGGCGCCTTCCTTCGTGATGAACGGTAGCAGCACGTGCGGCGGGACCGCGTGCGCCGGCGGGCGCCGGACGCCGACCACGGACCCGACGCACGGGTAATCGTCGGGCCGAGCGCCGCCGCCGATCTCGCCGCGGTCGTGCCCGGTGAGCGCGCAGTACACAGCGGCGGCGTGCGCGTTGTTCACGCTGTGGTGCGCGGACCGGATGACGGTGCAGCGGCGCATCTGCCGGGCGAACTTCGGCAGGTGCTCGCCGAACAGCACCCCGGGCACGCTGGTCGGAATGGGTTTGAACTCGCCGCGCACTTCCGCCGGCGCGTCTGGCTTCGGGTCCCACATGTCGAGGTGGCTCGGCCCGCCGTTCAGGAAGATGACGATGCACGCGTCGGCGCGGGCGTCGTGCCCCTTTCGCGCTTCGTTGGCGCGGAGCAGTTGCGGGAGGTTCAACCCGAGGTACGAGGCGGCGCCGGCCTGGATCATCTGGCGGCGCGAGACGCGCGGCCCGGTGCAGAAGGGTGGCATGGGGAGCCTGCGGTGGGAGGGAACCATCGGCGGGAGGCCCCGATTGTGCAGCACCACACGGCGAAACACAAGCGCGTATTCCCGCCCCGCGCTGTCAAGCGGTTCCGAAGTGCCACACTCCGAGCGGGTGACGAGAGGAGCGACGTTACGACCAGAAGCGCCACCAGCGGCGCCGCGACAAGTTCATCCGGCTGCGAACGAAATCGAGCGTGAGAACGAACCCGCGAAAGAAGTCCAACCCGAGAAGCCCGTCCGTTTCGACCCCCACCGGGAAGTCGAGTGCCGCGACGGGGAAATCGGTGCGCAACCGGCCCAGTGCGCTGATTGCGGACACGCGAACCAGTGGGACGCGAGCGGTTCCGGTCGCGGTGGGCAACCGGGCGTGTCCGACCGGACACGAGAAGTCGCACCCGAGTTGCAGTAAGAACATGCGCGACAGTACGGTCAGTGCGGACCCGGTATCGAGTGTTAAGCGAAACTGTTGCGTCCGGTGCGGACCGGTGACCGTTGCCAGAAGGCTGAGCCGGTGAGCGTCGGGCGAAAACGGATGGCTCATCGTCAGGCGGCCCCGGACTCAGGCTCGGCATCCGGTGGGAAGATTTCCACGCCCCGGATTTCGCCGGTCCACCACGAAGCCAAATGTTTGACCGCCGGATCGTCGCACTCGCCTACGAGCCGCATGTACTCGGCCCGATCCGGGCTATGCAGGATGATGTACCCTCCGGTCACTTCGTGGCGCGTGGACGTTGGGTTGGCGAGGAACACCCACTCGTCCGGGTACTTCGCCTTGATCTCGGTCATCGTCAGGTAAGGTCCGTACATGGGTTCACCTCCGCCTCAGTATCCCACACACGAACGGCGGTGCCAAGCCGCTACGCGATCTGCACCTCGGCCGGCTGAATGACGAACTCGTCGGCGCCCTCGGCCGGGGTGGCGAGCTTCATCTCCTTCACCTTCCAGCCCGGGTGCTGGATCGTGCCGTTAAAGGGCGGCTCGCCTGTCACGTTGCCCACCACCCGGATCGCCGACGGGTCGAACCCCTTCGGAACGGTCACCCGGTCGTCCTCGTTGCCCGGCAGGATCGGCTCCAGAACGAGGTGCTGCTTCAGCGCGGCCTGTGCCTTCTTGTGGACCTCGCGGACGGCCTGCCCGATCTGCTCGTCGGTCGCGCCCTGGATGTTCTCGAGCAAGAAGTCCACCAGCCGGGACTCCGCCTGAAGCAGCGCGAGCAGGCGGAGCGGCGCCCCGCTCGGCTTCGTGGGCTTGGGCGGCCCCGCGGGCTTCAGCTCCGTTCCCGTCCGCACGGCGTGGAGCTTGGCCGCGAACGCCGGGTCGTTCTTCGCCCGGTTCGCGACCCCCAGCGCGGTCGCGAGCGCCTCGAAGCCGCCGGCCCGCTGGTACCCGAACCACGAGGCGACGAAGAACCCGATCGGCGCACCCAGCATGAACCCGATCAAGAGCATGTTGTCCATGTGACCACTCCGGTGAACGCGAGACGGCAGAATGAAAGAGTATTCACCGCGACAGGCGCGGAAGGTCGAGAAAGCAAAGAGAAATGAGGTTCAAACCACTGGTTCCTTGCTCCCCGCGGGGCGCGCGACGCAATTAGCGCCTGGCGCGGGTGTTATACGAACAGGCACCCGCCGCGAACGGGATGCCCACGGGCGCGGCACTGGCGGATGGTACCGGTCGCCCTAAAATGTCCAGATGGGTCTGATGTGCGGCATGCACCGGGGACGATGAAGAATGGGTACGCGCCGGGAGGTCCGAGGTCGGGTCGTGCTGATTACCGGGGCGTCGCGGGGCATCGGCCGCCGCGCCGCGGTGCGGCTCGCAAAACTCGGCGCAACACTCGCCCTTACTGCACGTTCGGCCAACGACCTGGCGGCCCTCGTCGAGGAACTGAACGCCGCCGGCGCGCGGGCCGCGGCGTTCCCCGGCGACGTGACCCGAGCCGAGGACCGGGAGCGGATCGTTCGGGACACGGTCGCAACCTTCGGCCGGCTGGACGTGCTCATTAACTGCGCGGGCGTGTGCAGCTTCGGGGAGTTCAGCACGTCGAGCGAGGAGATCGTTCGCAAGGTGCTGGAGGTGAACTTCTTCGCCCCGGTCGAAATGATCCGGGCGTGCGCGCCGCACCTGACGAGGAGCTTCGAGACCGCGAGCGACGGCTGGCGCCCCGCCATTGTGAACGTGGCGAGCATCTGCGGGCGGTGGGGCATCCCGTCGATGTCCGAACACTGTGCAAGCAAGCACGCGTTCGTCGGTCTCACGGAGTCACTCCGCGGCGAGTTCGAGCGGTTCGGGATCGACGTTCTTCTGGTACTCCCGGGGCTGGTGCGGAGCGACGACCTCCAGCGCCACCTGCTGCGGAACGAGGGAAAGATCCACCTCGACTTCGAGGGCGCCCAGCCGTCGGACGAGGTCGCCGACGCGGTCGTAAGGAGCCTGCTGCGGAACCGCACCGAAGCGGCGGTCGGGTTCGTGTCGTGGTGGGTGTGGTTCGGGAAGCGGATGTTCCCGCGCGGGGTGCGGTTCTTCATGCAGCGCAAGGTGTGGAAGTTCGCCCGGCGCGAGAACGCGGGCAGGAAGAGCTGAGGGCTTCTGGTCAAAAGTCCGATCGTCGAAAAGTTGTAAAGTCACAAACCAAGCGATAGTAATGGTTTGTTACTTTACGACTTGCTGACCTGACGATTTTTTGACTCGAAGTCCTAAGTGACAGCCGGTGCCGCGAGCGAATCGCCAGAGCGTGCGTCAGCGCGACCAGAGGCGACAATGACTAGCGACCGTTACGAGGCGATCCTGCACTGGAGTAAGGCGAACGACGCCTACATCGCCACGGTGCCGGAACTGCCCGGGTGCGCGGCCGACGGCGCGACCCGCCGGGAGGCACTCGCCGCTGTCGAGATCGTTATCGCCGAGTGGCTCGAAACGGCGAAAGAGCTGGGTCGGCCGATTCCCGAGCCGCGGGGCCGGTTAATGTTCGCGTAAAGTGGCTGCTTCTGATCCGCTGAGGGTGGGTTGATGTGTGGGATCGCGGGGATGTTCGACCTGAGTGGCCAGCGCCGCGCCCCCGCGGGCGTGGTGTCGGCGATGGCGAAGGCCATCTACCATCGCGGGCCGGACGAAGACGGCTACCTCGAACGCCCCGGGCTGCACCTCGCCAACCGCCGTCTCTCGATCGTCGGCCTCGCCGACGGTCAGCAGCCCATCTCGAACGAAGACCGGAGCGTCTGGACCGTCTTCAACGGCGAGTTCTTCGACTACAAGGAGAAGCGCAAGACCCTTGAGGCCAAAGGGCACGTCTTCCGGACCCACACTGACACCGAACTGATCCCCCACACCTGGGAGGATCACGGCACCGAGTTCCTTCAGCACCTCAAGGGGCAGTTCGCGATCTGCGTCTGGGACAGCCGGACGAACGAGGTCGTGCTCGCACGCGACCGGGCCGGCATCTGCCCGCTGTTCTACACGACCGTGAAGCACGACGGCGCCGACTGGCTCCTCTTCGCTTCCGAGATGAAGGCGCTGCTGGCCTCCGGGCTGGTCGAGCGCAAGGCCGACCTGAACGGGTTGAACCACATCTTCACGTTCATGGCGATGCCCGGACCGACTACGGTCTTTCAGGGCATCCGGTGCCTCGTACCCGGCCGGTACCTGCACTTCAAGCTCGGGCAGACCACGCCGGAGCAGGCGACCGCGCAAAAGACCTACTGGCGGGTGGAGTACCCGGACTGCGGGCACGAGGACTACGGCGCCGATGAGAAGAAGGTCGTCGACGGGTTCGAGGAGGTGCTGTACGCCGCGGTCCAGCGCAGGGTGTGGGCCGACGTGCCCGTAGTGTCGTACCTGAGCGGCGGCGTGGACTCGAGCGTCGTCGTGGCGATGGCGAACAAGGCGATGGGGCGGCCCATCCCGACGTTCACCGTCTCGGTCAACGCGAAAGGGCTCGACGAGAAGTCCGAGGCGCTGGCGACGGCCAAGCACCTGGGCTGTTCGCCGGTAGTAGTCGACTGCGGGCACGACCAGCTCCGCGCCGGCTACCCGGAGCTGATCGCCGCCGCCGAGTTCCCGGTCATCGACACGTCCTGCCTGGCCCTCCTTCATTTAGCGAGAGCGGTGCATCGAAACGGGTACAAGGTCGCTCTAACTGGTGAGGGCGCCGACGAGTGGCTGGGCGGGTACTCGTGGTTCAAGATCCGCAAGCTGATCGGGTGGATGGACCGCATCCCGGGCGTACCGCTGGGGTTCGCGGTGCGGCAACTGTTCCAGCGGCTCAGCGGCGCGCCGCGGTTCCCGCGCGCCGCCTACCTGCACTCGCTGGACCGGCTCGGCGGGCCGAACGGGTGGGGCGACCTGTACGGGCTGATCAGCACCAACAAGCTGCGGTTCTTCACCGGCGACACCCGGGCCGCGCTGATCGGCCGGGCGGCGCTGGACGACCTCGAGATCCCCGCCGACTTGCACCGGTGGCACCCGTTCAACCGGCAGATGTACTTCGGCGCGCGGGTGATGCTGCCCGGGCACCTGCTCGCGTCCAAGGGGGACCGGATCGCGATGCACTCGTCGGTGGAGACGCGGTACGCGTTCCTCGACGAGGACGTGATCGCGTACATGGCGAAGCTGCACCCGCGGTGGAAGCTGCGCGGGCTGCTGCGGGACAAGTTCATCGAACGTAAGGTGGCCGAGCGGTGGCTGCCCAGGGATGTGGCGTGGCGCACGAAGAAGATGTTCCGCGCCCCGATGGACAGTTGGGCGGCGGTGCGCGGGGGCGGTGCCGGCGGGACGTGGATCGATCAGGTGCTGTCGCCGGATTCGCTCCGGAAGGCCGGTTACTTCGACGCCGAGGCGGTGGCCCAGGCGCGGCAGCGGCTCGCCCGGCCGGGCGGCGGGGTGGCCCGCACCGGGCTGGAAATGGGCCTCACCGGGGTGCTCGCCACGCAACTGTGGCACCACCTGTACCTCGACGGCTCGCTCTGCGATTTGGAGTCAAAAGTCGACCGGTCGTAAAGTCATGAGGTCCGACCGGGCCTCTGCGACCAGTCGGTGTTGCGACTGTCGGTTTTGCGGTTCTGGACGTTACGACTTCCGACCTGACGACTTTTGACTATGTCGTATGCCCTCCAAACTCTGTGGCACGAGCGCCAGCGGTACGCCTCGGGCGTGCTGGCGGTGACCTTCTCGGCGGTGCTCATCGCGCTCCAGTGCGGGCTCCTGCTCGGGCTGTTCAAGATCACCTCGATCCCGGTGGACAACACCACCGCGGACCTGTGGGTCGGGTCGCGCGAGGTGTCGAGCGTGGACCTCGGCAAGCCGATCCCGGTGTCGTACGTCAGCCGGGTCGCGGGGACGCCGGGGGTGAAGTCGGTGGAGCTGTACATCGCGAACTTCGCGAACTTCAGCAAGCCGGGCGGCGGGACCGAACTGTGCTACCTGCTGGGCAGCCAGCTCGACGGCGATTCGGCAGGGCTGCCGGCGATGCTCACCGCGGACCAGCGGAACGCGCTCACCATGCCGGGCGCGATCATCGTGGACGAGTCCGACATGACCAAACGGCTCGGACTCGACCAGGACGGCAAGCCGAAGATCAACGGGAAAGACGTCAAGGTGGTGGGGACGGTGCGCGGGCTGAAAAGCCTCGCGGCCCCGTGGGTGCTGTGCAGCGAGCACACCGCCCGCTACCTGCTGGGGTTCCTCATGCCCGGGGACCACGTCACCTACCTGCTGGCGAAGTGCGAGTCGCCGGAGCGGGCCTGGGCGATCGCGGCCGAGTTGCGGGCGCAGTACGGGTCCGACATGGGGGCGTACGCTGCCGAGGAGTTCTCCCAGCGGTCGCGGTTGTACTGGCTGACCCGCACTAAAGCGGGCGTCGCGATCGGGTACGCGGCCCTGCTCGGGCTGATCGTGGGGTCGGTCATCACCGCGCAGACCCTGTACTCCGCGACCGCGGCGAACGCCAAGGAGTTCGCCATCCTGCTCGCTCTCGGCGTGCCGCGGTGGCGGATCTCGCTGATGGTAATGGTCCAGTCGTTCTGGGTCGGGGTGGTCGGGGTCGCGCTGGCGTACCCGGTGTGCCTCGGGTTGCGGCTCGGCGCCCGGCAGATCGGGGCCGACGTGGACCTCCGCTGGGAGGTGCAGTTGGGCACGGTGGTGGTGACCGTCGGCATGGCGCTGGTGTCGGGCGTGTTCGCGCTGCGGAGCGTGCGCCAGATCGAGCCGATGTCGTTGCTGCGATAGTGTTTGGTGTCGAACACCACGAACCGAACTCGAGTGCCGAGCATCCAAGGCAGGGAGCATTCATGAGCCGGACCGCGAGCCGTTCGACGCCGTGCCTGCGGGGTGTGAAGCTGATGCGCACCTACGGCGACGGCACGGCCCGGCGTGCGGCGCTGCGGGAAGTGTCCATCGACCTGTACCCGGGGCAACTGGTGCTGCTCATGGGGCCGTCCGGGAGCGGCAAATCGACGCTCCTGGCGGTCCTCTCGGGGCTGCTGGAGCCCGACAGCGGGCAGGTGCTCGCGGACGACGACGGCGCGATGCGGGACATCTGGCAGTTGACCGCCAAGGAGCGCGAGCAGCATCGCCGTAAGCACACGGGGTTCATCTTTCAGGGGTACAATCTGTTCCCGGCCCTCACCGCGCGGCAGCAACTGGAGATCGTGCTGAAGTGGGGCGAGGGGGCGGACGGCGGGGACGCCCGGCGCCGGGCGGACGAGATGCTCGAACGGCTGGGGCTGGGGAACAACAAGAACAAGAAGCCGGCCCAACTGTCCGGGGGCGAGAAGCAGCGGGTCGCCATCGGCCGGGCGCTCGTGAAGAACCCGTCGTTCATGTTCGCCGACGAGCCCACCAGCGCCCTCGACTGGGAGAACGGGCAGAAGGTGATCGAGTTGCTCCGCGACGCGGCCCACCAGCGCGGCGCCTCGGTGCTGTGCGTGTCTCACGACGCGCGGCTGCTGCCGTTCGTGGACGTGTACTACCACCTGGACGACGGTCACCTGGAACGGCGGGAACTGCCCGCGGAGTGAGTGCGTGCGGTGAGCCGAAAACGAACGGGCCGTCACAGCGGCTTCGGAGTTTCGGTCCACGCGGTTTTCGCCCGCCACCGGGCTCCACTACTGGGAGATGCCCATGAACTGGCTCCGCAAGATGCGACCGGTGCTGATCGTGATCGGGCTCGGGCTGGCGGTCGGCAGCCTCGTGGGCGCCCGCGCGTTGACTCACGGGAGCGGGTCGGAGGCGACCGCGAAAGGCGCGGACGTGCCGCCGCCGCGGGCCGCGGGCGGGCCGGTGGTGCTCGGGACCGTTGACACGGACCCGCCGCCGGTTTCCTACGGGCTGCCCCCGGTAATTCAGTCCGGTACCATTGCGAAGGTGTCCGTCAAGGACAGCGACGAGGTGGCCGCCGGGCAGGAACTGTACGTGTTCGATTCCACCATTCAGCAGAAAGACGTGGACCGCGCGAAGGCAGCAGTGGCCTACGCCGAGACGAAGGTCAGACAGGCCGAGGAGTTGGCCAAGCAGCACAAAGCGACCATCGATTTCACCCGCAGTTCCGCACTTGCCAACTCTGAGCGCAAGGTTACCGCCCAACAGTCGTATTACAACCTCGTGAAAGAGAACATCATCACAGGTTACAAGAAGGTGGACCGGCTTCCCGAGTCCGAGTGGGAGGCGAAACTGAAGACCGATCCGGCCCTCTATAAGGCCCATGTGGACTACGACGCCGCGGTCGGCGAGCGCGACGTGGTAAAGGCGAACCTGGCCCGGCTGGAAGCGGCCGACCCGCAGGTGCAAGTGAGGGAGGCGCAGGCCGCGGTCGAGCAGGCGCGGGCCGAACTCGCTAAAGCACAGGCGGCCGTAGAAATGTGCGTCGTGCGGGCGCGGACCGCGGGCACCGTGGAGCAGGTGTCGATCAGCGCCGGGGCGACGCTCGGGATCAGCACCCGCACGCCCGCGTTGTGGCTGATTCCGGCCGGGCCGCGGGTGGTTCGCGCCGAGGTCGAGGCCGAGTTCGCGCACCGGGTCGGCCCGGGGCTCACGGGCAAGCCAGTGACCGTAATGGACCACAGCGATGCGAAACTTACCTACACCGGGACGGTGCGGCACATCGGGAGCACCTTCCTGTTGAAGCGCGCCAGTGCTGAGAACTTCCTGGGCAGTGACACGCGGGTCATTGAGGCGGTTATCGACATTGCCGACCCGGCCCCGGCCGGGAAGCCGCCGCTCCGCGTGGGGCAGCGGGTGCGCGTGAACATGGGGCAGTAAAACCAGCGAGGGGCGGGGAGTGAACGTCGAGCACCTCGTGACACCGGTACGGCCGAGCGCGCCCGCGGTGCCCCGCGGTGCGCCCCGCACCGCACCCCTCATCCCCCGGTCTTTCCAGGCTTGCCGCGCCATCACCGCCGCGGCGAACAGTTCGTTCCCGCTGGCGTTCCGCCTCCTGTGCCCCGCGAAGCGGCGGGCGATGAACGCCCTCTACGCGTACATGCGGGTCACCGACGATCTGGCCGACGAGGACGGAGCGGTCGAGGCGAAGCGGGCCAAGCTCGCGGCGTGGCGTGTCAGTTTAAAGGCCGCACTCGGCGGCGCGTTCACCCACCCCGTACACCCCGCGCTGGCCGAGACCGTCCGGCGCTATGACATCCCCCCGCAATACCTGTTCGACGCGATCGACGGGATGGAGACCGACCTCGGCCCGGTCCGGATGCAGACGTTCAGCGAACTGTACCCGTACTGCTACCGCGTGGCGTCGGCGGTGGGACTGGCGTGCGTCCGCATCTGGGGGATTCGGCCCGGTGTAACCTTCAGCGATACAGACCAACCGGCCGAGGCGGTCGGCATCGCGTTCCAGCTCACGAACATCCTTCGCGACCTGGCCGAAGATTACGCGCGCGAGCGGGTGTACCTTCCGGCCGACGAACTCGCGCGGTCCGGGTGCCCGCCGGAGTTGTGGCGCGACCCGGGGAACGCGGCGAACTTTCGCGCGATGATGCAGGCCCAGGTCACGCGCGCCCGGGAGTATTACCGCCGCGGCGCCGCCCTGCTCCCGCTGCTGTCGCGCGAGGGCTGGGCGATCTGCCACATGATGTTCAACTCCTACCGCGCGCTGCTCGACGAGATCGAGCGCCGCGGATACGACGTGTTCACGGCCCGGGTGCGGGTGCCGAAGTGGCGCAAGGTCGCCGCGTTCGGCTCCGGGTACCTGATCAAGTGGGGCGTCGTGTAACGCGCCGCGGAGTTCGGAATGCGGAACGAAGAACCGAAATCGGAACCGCCGGCGCGCGCGTCGGGCTCCGTGATTGTGGTCGGCGGCGGGTTGGCGGGGCTGGCGGCGGCCGTGGGGCTCGCCGGCCGCGGGTTCAAGGTGACCGTGCTGGAGTCGCGTAACCGGCTCGGCGGGCGCGCGGGGTCGTTCCGCGACCCGCAAACCGACCAGCTCGTGGACGCGTGCCAGCACGTCAGCATGGGCTGCTGCACCAACTTCGCCCACCTGCTGCGCACGGTCGGCGCCGAGCACCTCCTTTCGCCCCAACCGAGGCTGTATTTCGTCACCCCCGACCGACGGGTCAGTGTTTTCAAGAGCGACCCGTGGCCGGCGCCGTTCCACCTCGGGCGGGCGCTGATGGGCGCGCACTACCTCACGCCGCTCGACAAGCTCCGCGTGGCCTACGGGCTCGGGCGGATGCTCTTAGAGCGCCCGGACGCGGACCCGCCGCTGCTCCCCTGGCTGAAGGCGCATTTCCAGAATGAACGCACGATCAACCGGTTCTGGGCCATCGTGCTCACCAGCGCGCTGAACGAAACGGTTGACCGCGTGGGGCTGAAGTACGCCCGCAAGGTGTTCCGCGACGGGTTCGTGCGGCACCGCGACGCCTTCACAGTCCACGTTCCGAGTGTGCCGCTGGGCCGGCTCTACGGCGACGAGCTGCGCGGGTGGCTCGCGACGCACGGCGTGGAGGTGTGCGAGAACGCGGGGGTGAAGCGGCTGTTAAAGGGAGAGGGGATCAGCGGGGCCGCCCTCCGCGACGGTTCCACCCTCACCGCCGACTGGTACGTGCTGGCGGTGCCGTTCGACCGCGTCGCCGATTTGCTGCCTGGAGAGCTGGCCGGCGAGCCGTACTTCGGCGGCGCGAACGGCCTCACGCCGTCGCCGATCACGAGCGTCCACCTGTGGCTCGATCGGCCCACCATGAAGCTCCCGCACGCCGTGCTCGTGGACTGCCTGGGGCAGTGGGTGTTCGATCGCGGCGAGGTCGCGCCCGGCGAGTTCTACCTGCAAGTGGTGGTCAGCGCCGCCCGCGATCTGAAGGGGCTCGGCCGGGAAGAGATCCAGCGCCGCATTTATGAAGAACTCGGGCGCCTGTTCCCGCCGGTGGCGCAGGCGAAGTTACTCCGCGCGAAGGTGGTGACCGAACACACTGCGACCTTCAGCGCGGTGCCAGGGGTGGACCGGTGGCGGCCCCCCCAGGCGTCCCCGGTGTGGAACCTCGCGGTCGCCGGGGACTGGACCGACACCGGCTGGCCCGCGACGATGGAGGGGGCGGTTCGGAGCGGTTATTTGGCCGCCGAGGCGATTCTCGCCCGCGCCGGACAGCCCGCGAAGTTGGTGCAACCCGAGTTGTCCTGGGCCCGCCCGGCGGGTGTCGCCCCCGCCTTTCCGTTGACCCGCGCGCGACCGTGCGAGTAAACTCACCGAGGACAACCCGTTGCACACGCCCGCCGCCCGGCGGGCGAGGAGTCTTTGATGAGCTTCGGCGAAGGCGATGACGCGCCCGTGGACTTCGACACCGCGAAGGGGCGCGACTGGCCGAGCGTGCGGCAGTTCAACGTGTTCCTGGCGAACCGCATGGGCGCGCTGCTCGATCTGGTCCGCCGGTTCGAGCAGACCGACATCCGCGTGGTGTCGCTGACCGTGGTGGAAACGGCCGACTGCGCCATCATCCGGCTGGTGCCGAGCCACTACGAGCGCGGGTACGAGATCCTCACGGACGCGAAGTTCGCGTTCACCGAGAGCGACCTGCTCGTGGTGAAACTCCCCGACGACGACCGGCCGCTGCTCACTATCACGAAAGCGCTGCTGAGCGCCGAAATCGACATCTGCTACATGTACCCGCTCTTGATCGGCGTCGGGCCGCTGGGGAACACGGCCATCGCGGTGTACGTGGACGACTTCGAGACCGCCGCCGCCGCCCTGGAAGCCCAGGGCTTCACGCTGTTCACCGAGAGCGACCTGAGCGAGTAGGAAGAAATGCGGAGTGCGGAATTCCAGTAGTTTCAAGTTGGGCGATTTATGAGTAGCGGGCCGCATGGGTTTACCGGTCAATGGTGGTTACCACGCCTCCACTGTCGGAGCCCCCATGCGACCCAAACGTCAGTCTATCCGAGCCACCCCGGCCCACGCCACCCGGCACCTCCGTCCGGTCCTGACCGACTGGCTCGGCCGTGCGGTCCAACTGCCCAAGCGTCGCCGCACCTGTACACCCGAGGTGGTGTGGCGGGTGGTGCTGTTCGCCGCGGCGTTCGCCCGCTCGGTGGCCGCGGCCTGTGCCGCGATCGCCGACGCCCCGTCCGGGCAGGCCATCTGGGATTGCTTGTACCTCACGCTGCCCAAGCGGCGCCGCACCCTCGAGCGGCGGTTGCGGCCGGCCCTCCACGCCCCGCTCGGCAAGCGGAAGCGGGCGGCTCGGGTCGCGATCGACTACCACCGGATCGGGTACTTCGGGACGCCGAACCGGGACACCACCCGGTCCAAGGGGGCCGGCGGCACCCACACGTTCCACACGTACGCCACCGCGTGCCTCGTCGGGGGACCGGACCGGTACACGCTCGGGTTGACGGCCGTGGGCGAGAAGGAGCCGATGACCGCGGTGCTCACCCGGCTGTTGGATCAGGTGACGGCGGCACGGGTTACGGTCCGGGTCGCGCTGCTGGACAAGGCGTTCTTCTCGATCGCGGTGATGCGGTTGCTCCAGGCGCGGGGTGTGCCGTTCGTGATCCCGGCCGTGGTCCGGGGCCGCAAGCCCCGGCCCGGGGTGAAGGGGGTCGGGTTGCGGGCCGTGCGGCGGCGGGGCGCGGGTCGATATGCGTACACCCACGCGGATCGGGGCACCTCGGTGCGGGTGCACGTGGTGATCGCTCACAAGAGCTACCGGTACCGGCGGACCGGGGGCCGGCGGAGCAAGAAGTTACTGTACGCGGCGTGGCGGGTGAGCGGGAGCCCGGTGGCGATTCGGGACCTGTACCGGACCCGATTCGGGATCGAGAGCAGCTACCGCCAGTTGGGGCAGGTTCGGCCCCGGACCTCGACCACCGATGGGGTCGTGCGACTCCTGTGGGTGGCCGTCGGGCTGATCCTGCGTAACGCCTGGTTGTGGTCCCGCTCAGCCCGCGGCCTCGGGTGGACACTGGCGGCGGTATGCCTGATACTGTTGGCCGATGGGCTGGCACCTACAGATGGCGAAAATAAGTCCATTACTACTGCACGATCGGCCAACAAAACCAAGCCGCCAACTTGAAACTACTGAATTCGGAATTGAAGACAGGAAGCCAAGAGGTCTTCTGCCTTCAATTCCGAATTCCGCACTCCGCATTCCGCATTTGAAGGTTCCGCATTACAAACTCACCAGCCCAAGCAGCACCCCGTTCCGCTGCCGCCGGTGAGGAGCGGAAGCACGCGCCGCTCGAACGGCAGTTTCAGGTACTCGGCGCGGTCGTACGCCACCTTCCCGCGCAGGAGCGTGTGCGTGACGTGCGTCGTGTGCTCGAACGGGTCGCCGTCGTACAGAACGAGATCGGCAACCTTGCTCACCTCGATACTGCCGTACTCTTTGTCGATGCCGAGCAGCTTCGCGGCGTTGATCGTAATCGCGCTCAGTGCCCGCTCGCGGTCCATACCCGCCGCCGCGGCCATCGCCGCTTCGTAACGCAGCACCCGCGTCTTCGGAACGTACCCCTCGAACCCGGTGCAAACGGTAACCGGGACGCCGGCCGCGTCGAGCGCCGCAACGTTTCCGGTGAACGCGTGCATCGTTTCGATGCTACCACCGGCGCGCAGCATGGTGGGGTGAACGACGACCGGAACGCCGGCCTGCTTCAGTTCCTCGGCCATGCGGTACCCTTCGGTGCCCAGCGCGATCACGGGCTTCAGCTTGAACTCCGCTGCGATCCGCAGGGCGGTCTGAATGTCGTCCCTGCGGTGCGCCGCGAAGTAGACGTTCGCCTTGCCCTCGAGCGCGGGCACGAGCGCTTCGTGCTTGGGGTTCTTCGCCGCCGGCTTGCTGGTGCGGTACGCGTCGGCGTCGGTGAACGCTTTGCGCACCAACGCCGCGACGCCCATACGGGTCGTCGGCGATTTGCCCTTTGACGATTCTCCCAGGTTCACCACCAGCGCCCCGACAGGTACCAGAGCGGAGTCGGCCGTGGTGCCGTCGGCGCGGAACACCCCGCCGCGGCCCGCGATCGGGTTCACCCGTCCCGGGGTCGCGTGAACCACCGTGGTGCCGTTCGCGACGAGGAAATCGAGGAGCGGTTCCCGCGGGTTGAAGCCGTCGAGCGCCCGGAGGTCCGCCTGGTTGGGGTCACTCGTCTCGTCTTGGTCCTGGTCGGCCGGACTGTTCCACGCGCCGCTCAGCCCCGCCGAGCAAAACGGGTCGATCAGCCCCGGGGTGACGTGCTTCGCCTTATAAATCGGCATGTTCTTGGCTGTGGCTTCGCCGGCAACGACGTGCAGGATCTTCCCGTCCTTCGCCACGATCACCCCCGGGAAAACGCGGCCGCCGGTGTGGATGAACTCGGCCGTCACCGCGACCGCGCCCTTCAGTTCCGGCGTGTTGCCGTCGAAGGTCGGCGTGCCCAGGTCACGGGCCTCCGGGGCCGGGCGCGGCCCGGGAGGCGGGGTCGGTAACTTCTCGCCCGCGGGCAGCGCGAACCCGCCGGTCTGGTAGCCCCGATCGGGGATAACGTCGAACACCTTCTGGCCGTCGATCCAGGTCTGCTCGACACGAGTGTACACGCTGAACGGGGAACCGCTCAGGACCGCAAAATCCGCGTCCTTGCCCTTTTCGAGCGAGCCGAGCCGGTGGTCGAGGTGCAGCAGCTTCGCCGCGCGGATGGTGATGGCTTTGAGCGCGTCCGCTTCGGACATCCCGCCGCGCGCCGCGATCGCGCCCGTCCGGAGCAGGAACCGCGACTCGGTGACGCTGTCGTCGGTGTTGATGGTGACGATCACCCCGGCACTGTTCAGGATCGCGGCGTTCTCTTCGAGCAGGCCCATCGTTTCGGCCTTACCGCCGGGGCTGTCGATGAGCGTCAGCGAAACCGGGATCTTCTTCTTCGCGAGCACGTCCGCGACGCGGTACCCTTCCGTGGCGTGTTGGAGCACGAGTTCGAACCCGAACTCCTCGCTGAGGCGCACGGCGGTGAGCAGGTCGTCCGCACGGTGGCAGTGGAAGTGGACCGTGCGTTTGCCGTCGAGCACCTCCACGAGCGGCTCGAGTGCCACGTCGCGATCGACTTTGCCGCCCCCTTCGAGCTTTGCCCGGTACTCCTTCGCCTTCTGGAACGTCTCCCGCTGCATGGCGGCGACCTTCATCCGCGTGAACGGGGCGACGCCCTTACCCCGGCCGTACCCCTTCGGGTTCTCGCCGTTGGCCATCTTCAGCCCGCCGAGGATCTCCTTCCCCCACGCGCGGCCGGTGACCCGCATCTCCTCGACGCTCCGGCCCCGGTACTTCACGTAAACGGTCTGCCCGCCGATCACGTTGCCCGACCCGGGCATCACGTTGGCGGTGGTGACGCCGCCGGCGAGGGCCATCTTGATGCCCGGGTCGTCGGCGTTGAACGAGTCGATGGCCCGCACCCCCGGCTGCACGGGGCCGCTCATCTCGTTCCCGTCGGAGTTGGCCGCCACGCCCGGGCGGCTGTACACCCCGACGTGCGAGTGCGTGTCCACCAGCCCGGGGATGACGACGCGCCCCTTGAGGTCGACGACTTCGGCCCCCGGGGGGACCGTTACGTCCGCCGCGGCCCCGACGGCAGCGATCCGCCCGCCTTTGACGACGAGCGTGCCGTTCTCGATCGGCCGGTCGGTCGCGGCGGTGTGAATCGTGGCGCCCGTGAACGCGGTGACCCGGTCGGCGTCGGCCGCGCGGGCGGCCGCGGGCGCGCCGGCCCCGGGCACGAGCGGCAGTGACAACGCGATGACAATCGGAACGAGAGCGGCGAGCCTGCGCATGCGGACCTCGTGGCGGAACGGGCGGATTCAACAACGCTAACCGGTTGAAAAGCCGTGTGCCAGAGTTATCATCGCGGATGGGAAACCTGTCGCGTCGCCGACCCCTTCGCGACTTCACTTCAAAACCGGAGAGCGGTCATGAGCTTCAAGATGCAACGGGTTCACCTGTTCCACGCCGAGGTCGAGGACAAGCCGGGCGGCACCGCGGCCAAGCTGAAGAAGCTGGCCGAGGCGGGCGCGCACCTCGAGTACGTGTACAGCCAGCGGTCGCTGAACAAGCCCGGGGTGGGGGACCTGTACGTGGCCCCCCTCACCGGCACCGGCGAACTGGCCGCCGCGAAGGCGGTGGGGCTGCACGAGGTGAGCGAGCCGATCGTGATGCGGGTGGAGGGCGACGACAAGGCCGGGTTGGGCGGGCGCGTCACCCAGGCGTGGGAGATGGCCGGGATCAACCTGCAAGGGCTCGTGATGTCGGTGATCAGCGGCAAGTTCGTCGGGTACGCCACGTTCGACTCCGTCGCGGACGCGAACAAGGCCGCCACCATTCTCGCCGAGCTGGGCACCGCTTGAGGCCCCAACAGCCAGAGCCCGGGGCCGCTTTGGACCCGGTTGTCTTCCGCTCACCCGTGTGAACGCCCCCGCCTGCATCGGTAGGCGGGGCACCTCTCGCACCTCGCACCCGCGAACAGCTTAACACCTGCGAACCGAGTCCCGGCACCGGGCGCGCGGAGCCGTTTCGCGCGCGGGACGTTCATCGCCCCGGTCCGGCGAGACCGGCTCCATTCCCGGCCCGCGTCGCCCAGTGATGAGACGCACGAGACGCTGCGGGAGCCGACGGCACGCGCCCGGCCCAATTCCCGCGAAACCGGCGCAAGTGGTTGCTTTCGTGAGGCGCACCGCTAGCATCTACGCCGTACCCCAGGATCGAGACTCTCTCACCCACCGAGGCGGCCCATGTCCGTGATGTACGTCGGCGAAGGTCTGGTCATCGAAGGCAGCGACCTGGACAACGTGGCCCACATCGACCTGCTCATCGGGCCGAAGGACGGCCCGGTCGGCGTCGCGTTCGCCAACGCCCTCGCCAGCCAGACCGCCGGCCACACCAACCTGCTCGCGGTCGTCAGCCCGAACATCCCGGCCAAGCCGGCCACCGTCACCGTCACCAAGGTGACGATGAAGAAGTCGGCCCAGGTGATGCAGATGTTCGGCCCGGCCCAGGCGGCCGTGGCCCGCGCGGTCGTGGACAGCGTGGTCGAGGGCGTGCTCCCGAAGGCCGAGGCCGAGAACTGGGTGATCGTGTGCGGGGTGTTCATCGCCCCCAGCGCCAACGACAACAAGAAGATCTACAAGAACAACTACGAGGCCGTGAAGCTGGCCATCAAGAACGCGATCCAGAAGAGCCCGAGCATCGACGAGATCATCGCCAAGAAGGACACCCCGCACCCGTTCGAGTGACGCTCAATGCGGAATGCGGAGTGCGGAACGAAGGCAAGAAGCCGAGCCTCTTTTGCCTTTGCTCCGCACTCCGCATTTCTGAAGGTTCCGAAATGGAAAAGGCCACCATCCTCGTCCAGCTCGACACCGATCCGCTGCCGAGCGTGTTCGACCGCGTGGTCGCGGTGGACGCGGGCGTCCAGCACACCTTCAGTTACGGCGGGGTGACGCCCCAGAACGTGATGCCGCTGGTCCACGGGTGCATCTTCACCCGCGGCGGCAAGGACCTCGCGCGGACCGCGATCTTCGTCGGCGGGTCCGACGTGACCGCGGGCGAGGCGGTGCTGGCCGAGGTGAAGAAGCACCTGATCCCGCAGTACGGGCTCAGCGTCTCGCTGATGCTCGATTCCAACGGCGCGAACACGACCGCCGCCGCCGCGGTGCGGGCGGCCGGGCGGCACCTGGACCTGAGCAAGACAAAGGCCCTCGTACTCGGGGGCACCGGGCCGGTCGGCCAGCGCGTCGCGCGGCTCCTGGCCAAGGCCGGGGGGCACGTCCGGCTCGGGTCGCGCCAGAAGGGGCGCGCCGAGGCCGTGTGCGAGGCGATCCGGGCGCACATCCCCGGCGGGCATCTCGAAGCGGTGAGCGTGGCCTCGTCGTCCGACGCGCCGGCCGCCCTCGACGGCCGCACCCTGGTCGTCGCCGCCGGCGCCGCGGGCGCGGTGCTGTTGCCGAAGAAGCTGCGGCGCGGGTGCGAATCGCTGAAGGTCGCCATCGACCTGAACGGCGTGCCCCCGTCCGGCATTGAGGGGGTCGAACTCGGCGACAAGGGCGCCGACCGCGACGGCCACATCTGCTACGGCGCGCTGGGCGTCGGCGGCACCAAGATGAAGGTCCACCGGGCCGCCATCGGCAAGCTGTTCGAGGCGAACAACGCGGTGCTGGACGTCGAAGAGGTCTACGCGCTCGCGCTGCAACTGCCCTGACCGGCGCCCGCGGCCCGGACGAAGTTCGGGTTGACACGCCGGCCCGAAATCGAACATCATTCGCCGCCCACCACACCTGGAGCGACGAATGGCGGTCAGATTATCAGCACTGAGCTTCTGCGCACTGACTTGCCTGCCCGCCCTCGCCAGCGCCGGACCGATCGCGTTCACCCTCGGGGCCGGGAACCTCACCACCTCCCCCGAAGCACCCCAGCTCGGCATGGCGCTCGTTCCGGTCGTGACATCGACGGCGACGCGCAGCGCCGAACTCGACAGCACCCAGCCCGTCACGCTCGGCGTGGTCGCCTACGAGCCGGGGCGCATCCCCACCCCCGACCCGCGCGACGTTCATCCGGACGGCACCACCCACTGGAACAACGACGGGTACTTCGCGGTCGATGTGAACCTGGTCGATTACGCCTCCGGCGAGAGCGCGATCCTGACGCTGCACGGGCGCGCCCACATGTACAGCAACTACGCCACCGGCTCCGGCTGGAGCGGGCAAACGGTGTTCTGGTTCGACGAGCGCGAGCAGGTGACGCTCGGCGGGAACACGTACACGGTCTGGGGGGCGAACCGGTTCACCGACGGGAACGGGCAGGCCGCGGTCAACGTGTGGGTCGGGTCTGGCGCCCCGGTCGCGACCCCGGAGCCGGGGACGCTCGTTCTGGCGGCCCTCGGGCTGGCCCCGATCGGGCTGCGCCGGTTCCGCCGCACGAAGTGATAATATGAAGACAGATTTCGACAGGATGAACAAGATTGACGAGATAAAAATCGATTGCGTTTATCCTGTCGATCCTGTCAGAATATTCTGGCTTCTCCATCGAGCTTTGGTGATACGCGCCCTCACCTCGGCCAAGCCGTAACAGCCAGCGTAGGCTTAATACCAACACGCGTTCAGAAGTACCCGTATGCCGCGCGTAGCCGGGTGCGACCCGGGCACCTCTTCGCTGGACCTCCTCGCGCTCGAAGACGGGCGCGTGATCGCGCAGGCGCGCATCGAACCGGCCGAGTTGCGTGCCGACCCCGCCGCGCCGGTGCGATGGCTCACCGACCACGGGCCGTTCGACCTCGTCGCGGGGCCGTCGGGTTACGGCCTCCCCCTCGTCCGCGCGGAAGCCTGCACCGACCGTCAACTCGCGCTCATGTCGCTCGTGCGGCCGGACGAGCCCGGCGCGAAGGGCGTCAGCGGCTTCTCCGCGACGGTTCGCGCGCTGCGGGCCAGCGGGCTGCCGATCGTCTTCCTTCCGGGCGTCGTACACCTGCCCAGCGTCCCGGCGCACCGCAAACTAAACAAGATCGATCTCGGCACCGCGGACAAGCTGTGCGTCGCCGCGCTCGCGCTGGCCCAGCACAACAGCGACGAGCCCGCGCTGGTCGTGGAGTTCGGCTCCGCGTTCACCGCGTTCCTGGTGCTGAAGGGCCGGCAAATCGTGGACGGCTTGGGCGGAACGAGCGGGCCGCTCGGAGCGCGGAGCGGGGGCGCGTGGGACGGAGAAACCGCGTACCTGCTCTCACCGCTCGGCAAGAACGACCTGTTCCACGGCGGGGTGAACGACGCCCCCGACCGCGACACCGGCCGCGCCGCGTTTCGCGAATCGTTCTGCAAGGCGGTCTACGGGCTGCTGAACGTCCACGGGTGTCAGGACGTGTACTACAGCGGCAGCCTGCTGCGATCGGACCCGGACCTCGTTCAGCAGGCGCTGGGCGAGTTGCCGAACGGCTTCTTCCGGTTGCACTACGCCGGCGATCTGCCCGGCGCCTGGGTGAAGCACGCCGCACAGGGAGCGGCCCTACTCGCCGACGGGTTGTGCGGCGGCACGTTCGCACCGCTGGTGGAGTGGCTGCGGCTGCGCGCGGCGAGCGGCACCGTGTTCGACTGGCTCACGCACCCGCGGGCCGCTGACGTGCGCCGGCAGTTCTTGGCAGAATAGGCGCCCCACCCGCCACTGCCGGCGGGGCGACGAACTGCGACGCGGTCCGTCCGGTCCCAAACCCCGTAGTTTCAAGCTGGCGGTCTGGGAACATTGCCGTGAGCCGCAAACTACGGGCAGTAGTTTCAAGTTCGCGCGGCGTGGTTCTGGTTCTGAGTGTGGCCCGCTCGCTCCGCGAGCGGTTGCGACGGAGTGCGGGTCGCATCGGGTGTGGTAAATTTGATACGCGAAGCACCGCTCGCGGAGCGGGCCGCACTCAGGACCAGAGCCACGACGCGCGGAGGGGGCGGGACACACTGTACCGGTCACGGCTTCGCGCGGGGCGCCGGTGCGGTGCGAAGGGGCGCGGTCAGCTCGGCCACCTTCGCCTGTGCGGCCTTCAGCAGCGGGTCGCGCACGAAGTTGCTCGTGAAGCCCAGTTGGTGCGGCCCGGCGCTCTTGAGTGCGGCGGCCCCGCGCCTGACGGAGAAGCCCCAGTCGGCCGGCTCCTCGCCGTTCAGTTTGAGTGCGACGGCGGTGGCGATGTCTCGCATCTGCAAGGTGCGTTCGCGCGAGGAGGCGAACTCGCGCGCGTCGCCGAACGCTGCCACCGCTGCGGCGGTGTCGGCCGCGGTTCCGCCCTGCGCGAGGTACAGCAGCGCCCAACCCCGCGCACGCTCTGTCCGCTTGGCATCGGCCGCAACGGCATGGGCCAGGGCCGCTCCTTCCCGGCAGTCGAGCATGAGGAGCGTCGAGAACCCGGAAACGGCGGCGTCCGGGTTCTCGCGTGCCCCGAGCCACGCCACAAACAGGCGCTGGAGGGCGGCCGGCGGGCGCCCCAGCGCGCCAGGTGCTGGCCGCTGCTCGGCACCGAGCCCGGCCCAGCAAGCGTGCCATGCGGTGTGTTCATCCCGTGGTGCATCGAGCCGCACGCGGTGCGCAGGCACCGCCTCAGTGCCAGGGAACGTGCCCAACAGGAGCATCGCGGGGTACGTGCCGCGTTCCGGCGACCACTGCGTTAGCGCGGTCACCGCGTTTCGTTTCGCGTCGGCGGCGTACCAGCCCTTGAGATCCTGAGCCAGTCGCGCGTGGGCCGCCCGGTGCAACCGCTCGGCCGCGTTCGGGTTCTCGATCGCTTCGACTATTCCCACGAACGCCCGTTCGTTCGCCAGGAGTTCGGCGAAGATGGCGCGGGCGTCCGGGCCGGCGCCGGTGACGGCCTTGAGTTTCGTCCAGACCGGGTGCTTGAACGTGTCCGGGTTCGCGGCGAACGCGGCCGCGGCGCGCTGCCAGTCGGCCCGACGGAGCACGGGCAGGACGGCGGCGCACCGCCGCGCGATCTCGGGGTTGTCCGACTTCAGCCCCGCGAGTACGGCAGCCTTGGCCGGGGCACCGAGTTCTTTCAGCTTCTCCTCCGCAGCCTCTCGTTCGGCAAAACTTTCACTGCCCAACTGCTCCACGAGTTGCGCTGCGACCGGGGCCGGCGGTTTCTTCGGCCCCTTCGGCTTTTGCTCATCAAGGAACGCCCGGGCCTTCGCGTGCGCCGCGGCGCGGGACGGGTCATCGTTGAAGCCGAAGTCTTCCGCGCCGTACCCTGCGATTACGGGGCGCCGGTTCTCGCGCTGGAACAGCCCCTTGGCGCGGGCGAACCCGTACTCGAACGGGTCCTGGTCGCACAGCAAGAGCGCCAGCGCGACGGCGTGGTCGCTGGCGATCAGCCGGCGCGACCGCGGGCCGGGTGAATAACGGCTCGGTGGCGGGGGGAAAACAACAGGCGTGTCGTCGCCGTAGAGTTCGGCGAAGAGCGGCAGATCGCTCGCCGCGCCGAACTGTGCGACCGCGCGGAGGGCGCCGCACCGCTCGCCCGCGCTGCGCTTTCCGTCTCCGGCGATGAGCCGCGCGGCCGGTAGCACATCGGCCGCTCGCGAAACGACGGCCAGATCGAAACTGTTGTACAGCACCGATGTGTCCGCTCGGCGCGGGAGCCACGCGGCGAGCAACTTCCAGAACACGCGATCGCTCCCGCTGGGGAGTGCGGCGGTCGCGTCGTACCGCTTCTCCGGCCCCGGGGCGATCTCCAGACCCCGCAGTCCCAGCGACATTCCTTTGGCGTAGTGCAGGCGCCCTTCGCCCGTCGAGAATAAGGCCCGGGTGTCGTTCGCCGGGGGAGCGGTTTCGGTTCCCGGGTAGCTCCCCAGGAACAGCAGATACGCGGCTTCCTCCGCGGTGTCCGCGGGCCAAACGGGGATGCGGAAGAACACCGCCATATTGCTCTGAAAGCGCGTCCCGATCTCGGTCACCGCGTCACGGTACTGCCGGGCTGCGGCCGCCGGGTTGGCTTCCGCGGCGTCGAGCCGGGCGACCCACTCCGGGCGCTTCAGAATTCGGGCGAACAGCTCGCGCGATGCGGAAGTGTTCCCGGTGATCGCCTGGAACCGTTTCCAGATCGGGTGCGCGGGTTGCGGTTCGACCTTCGGGTCGAACCCCTTCACCAGGGCGGCGAGTGCGTCTTTCCGCACCCCTACCAGCACCACCGCACACCGGGCGCGGACTTCGGGATCGTCGGACCGCAGCCCGGCCGTCAGCGCGGGTTCCGCTTTCGTGCCGTGCGCGCGGAGTGCTTTCTCCGCAGCCTCTCGTTCGGCAAAACTCTCACTGCCCAACTGCGCGATCAGCCTCGCCATCGAATCGTCAACGGGGTGCGGTGCCGGTGCGGTCGCGTTCCCGCGTGCGGGCGGCGCGTCGGCCGAACCGGTCATTGCCAGCCCGCCGCACGCGAGCGCGAGGCACACCGCTCCCACGACCGCGCCGGCCCGCAACTGATCGAACAGCATGGCTTTCAGGACCACCGCCGCGGCCGCGCCCGCGGTTCCGCCGGCGGCGCCGCTCACCGCGCCCGTCGTTGCCCGGGTGAGTTCGGCCGAAACGGTCATCGATCCGGAGGTCAGCACCGCGAGCGCGACCGAAGGCGCGACCCCGCGGGCGGCGAGTCGTGACGCGAGCTTGCGCTTCGCGGCGGCGAGCCGGCTGGAGACGGTGCCTTCTGGTACGCCGAGTTCCGTTGCCGCCTCGCGCCGCGACAGCCCTCTTAACTCGCACAGCACCACCGCCACGCGGTACAACTCTGGAAGCCGCGCGAGTTCCTCGTCGACGATCGCGGCCTGCTCGGCGACCGCGAGCGCGTCGCCGGGCGCCGGGGCCGGGCTCGTGTGATCCCGTTTCCGATCCGGGTCAGCGCGTCGCTCGCGCCGGTCGCGTGCGAGTCGCACCCCGCGGGCGGTCCGCACGGCGACCCCGTACAGCCACCCGGCCACGTTCGCCCCGCGCACGCTCCCCGCCTTGCGGGCCAGCACCAGGAACGTCGCCTGGAACGCGTCCTCCGCGTCGTGCGGGTCGGACAGCACCCGCCGACACACCGCGAGGACCATTGATCCGTGCCGGCGGACCAACTCCGCGAACGGGTTTTCGGCGCGCGACGCGATGAACGCGCTCAGGAGTTGCGCGTCCGTGTTCGGTGTGTCGTGGGCAAGGGCGAAACGCGCCAGCGCGACGGCGGAACGGGGCACGGGGTAGCCCTCCGGTGTGACTGCTCACCGAAATAGTGTGCGGCGGCGGTCGGCGCGTCGCGCGAATGTGCGTGGCAACACGAAAACCCGATTCCAGTCGTTTCACGTTGTCGGTTGTGCGCCACCCGCCTGCTGACGCAAGCGGTTCGACCGTGGCTTGTCGAACCCCCTGCGTCAGCAGGCGGGTGTAAGTGTTGGGTTCCGCGAGTGATCTCATCTCGGCCGCGCCAACTTGAAACGACTGGAGTTCGCTCGCGGTGCGGTCGGCTGCTAGGCGATCGGTACTTCAGGTCATTGCGGCCCCTATGTCGCCCCGGTGAGGCCGGGTTCGTGAACAGTGAACGACATCATAAATGGCAGTAATCGCATCGTGAATAGCCGGGTCCGCCGGGCCCCATTTCCTCCCTCGAACTGGTCACAGCGTACTCGTGCCTGATCGCAACTTGTCCAGTTGCCTGCCTGACCTTGATGCGATCTGTGTGATTTAGCCGGAAATTCTCTTCGGTACACGAATTGCATTTGCGTGCGCCGCCGTTCGCCACACGCCCGCGCTGCTCGCACCCTCCAACGAATTGGGGACGTGCCGGTAGCGCGGTTCACCCTGATCCGCCTTCGGAGGCCCGCCCGCGTGCGACCCGCCGTTCTCGCCGCTTTGACCTTGCTGCTGATCCACGGAACCGGGCGGGCGGCATCGCCCGCGGAGCTGGCGGCCCAGGTAGATGCGCGCATCGCCGCGCGGTGGAAGGCCGAGAAGGTTGCGCCCGCGGCTCTAGCCACCGACGCCGCGTTCGCGCGCCGCGCGTACCTCGATCTGGTCGGGCGCATCCCGACGGTGGCGGAGGCGCGAGCGTTCATCAAGGACCGCGGCGCCGACAAGCGGCCGGCGCTCGTCGCGCGGCTGCTCGGCTCCGGCGGGTACGCCCGTCACTGGGCCACCTTCTGGCGCCGCGAGTGGGTGCCGCAGCCCCCGGCCGCGAGCGGCGACGAGATCGAGGGCTGGATCGCCGCCCAGTTGCGCGACAACGCCCCCTACGACCGCGTGGTCCGCGCCCTGCTGACCGCCCCGGCGGCGCGCGCCCCCGGGACCGCCCCGCAGACGTTCCTGGTCGCCAGCGAGTTCAAGCCCGAGAACCTCGCGGCCAACATCACCCGCGCGTTCCTGGGCATCAACCTGGACTGCGCGCAGTGCCACAACCACCCGTTCGCCCGCTGGACCCGCGACCAGTTCTGGGAAACGGCGGCGTTCTTCGCTCGCCCCTCGGAGGCCGGGGCCGGGGCTCAGAAGATCGAGATCGGCGTTCCGGGCACCGGCACGAAGCTCGGCCCGCAGCTCCTGACCGGGGAGCCGGTGACGTGGCCCGCGGCCCTCGCCCCCGACACCGGCCGCGGCGTGCTCGCCGCGTGGGTGACGAAGAAGGGCAACCCGTACTTCGCGAAGAACGCGGTCAACCGGGTGTGGGCGCAGCTCTTCGGCACCGGGCTGGTGGAACCGCTCGACGACCTGAGCGGCGAGAACCCCGCGAGCCACCCCGAACTGCTCGACGAACTCGCGGCGGCCTTCGCCGACAGCGGCTTCGACCTGAAGCACCTCACCGCTGCGCTGGTGCAGACGCGGACGTACCAGCTCTCGTCGGTGGCGCCACCGGGCGGCAGTTCGGACCCGCGGCTGTTCGCCCGCGCCGCCGTCCGCGGGCTGACGGGCGAGCAACTCTACGACAGCCTCCGGGGCGCGGCCGGGCTCCCGCCGGACCGCACCGACCTGGACCCGCTCAACGCGGCGGCCGCGCGCAAGCGGTTCGCCGAGCGGTTCCGGGGCGAGCGCGCGGGCACCGCCCAGCGGTCGATCCTGCAAAGCCTCGCCCTCATGAACGGCGCCGTCACCGCCGAACTGACCGACCCCGCCACGTCGCCGGCGCTCAAGGCGGTGGCGGGCGCGCCGTTCCTCGACGCCGCGGCGAAGGTGGAGGCGCTGTACCTCGCCGCGCTCGGGCGGACGCCGACCGCCGAGGAGTCCGCGGCGGCTGTCCGGCACCTGGCGCGCGGCGCGGACGCCGGCCCGGCGCTCGCGGACGTGCTCTGGGCGCTGCTCAACGGCAGCGAGTTCGGCACCAACCATTAATCGGAGACCGACACCGTGAGATCCCACCGCCCGCGCCGCGGGTTCACCCTCATTGAGCTGCTGGTGGTGATCGCGATCATCGCGATCCTCATCGGGCTGCTGCTACCCGCCGTGCAGAAGGTGCGGGCCGCCGCCGCCCGGCTCCAGTGCGCGAACAACCTGAAGCAGATCGGGCTGGCGGTCCACAACTACCACGACGCGGAAAAGGGCCTGCCCTACCTCGTCTTCAACAACACGTCGTCCGTCAGTCCGAAGCACGCCTGGACAGCGTACCTGTTGCCGTACCTGGAGCAGGGGGCGGTTGCGAGTTCGTATTCGTGGAACGTGGACTTCTCCGATCCGGCGAACCAAGCGGCCGCAAACGCCTCGATCCCGGTCTTCGTCTGCCCGGCGACGCCCCGCTCGAAGGCCAAGGTGGACCTCGTCCCCGGGTTCGCCACGGCGACGAACCCGGCGGTCACCGGCTCGCCGAGCGACTACGTCGGCTTCTGGCGGTTCTGGGACCCCATCGCGTTCCCAACGACGCCGTGGCGGGACACGGTCGGCGCGCTGGACGGGTACGACAACACCCAGCGCAAGCTGACGCAAATCACGGACGGCACGTCGAACACGGCGATCATCGGCGAGTCGGCCGGGCGGCCGGACAAGTGGGTGCGCGGGAAGTTGGACGGCGCCCTGCCGGTCCAACACGGGCTCGGCGGGGCGTGGGTCGGATGGGAAGCGACTTCGGTGAAGAGCTTCGACTCGACCGGCCAGACCAACCACGGCCCGTGCATTATCAACTGCTCGAACAACGGCGGGCTGTACGGCTTCCACACCGGCGGCATCAACGTCCTCTTCGCGGACGGCTCGGTTCACTTCCTCCGGGACGGGGCGGACAAGTTGGTGGTCTACGCGCTCGTCAGTTACAACCTCGGCGAGGTCCTTTCGAACAGCGACTTCTGACGGTTCAGGGTTCGCCACCCGTCCGTACTTCACTCAACCGTAACCCGTGAAGACATGAAGGTGATCGTTTTGGTTCGCCGTTCGTTCATTGCTTTCGCCTCGGCCGCAGCGGTGTCGTGTGGCGGCGCCGAACGGTCGGACGTTCAGCCCGTGCGGGGCACGTGCCTCGCGGCCGGTCGTCCGGCCGTCGGCGCGCGCGTCGTTCTCGTGCCCGTCGCTGCCGGACGGGGTTCCCCCGCCTCCGGTGTCGCCGGTTCGGACGGCACGTTCCGGCTCACGACGGTCACCAAAGACGACGGGGCGAAGGAGGGCGAGTACGCGGTCACGATCACGTGGCCGGACCCGCAGCGCGCCAACGGCGACGGGACCGGCGAAGCGGCCGACCGGCTGCGCGGGGCGTACCGGGACCCCGCCAAGCCGTTCTGCCGGGTAACGGTCCGGCCGGGGGAGAACGAGTTACCCCCGTTCGAAATCAAGTGATGTCTCGTCCCGTACTCGACATCCGTCCCGGCTTGCAACCCAACGTTCACGCTCGATCCGAGGTGCTCCATGAAGCGCGTCCGCTCCACTCGCCCCGCGTTCACCCTCATTGAGCTGCTGGTGGTGATCGCCATCATCGCGATCCTCATCGGCCTGTTGCTGCCGGCCGTGCAGAAGGTCCGCGCCGCCGCCGCCCGGATGGTGTGCGGCAACAACCTGAAGCAGATCGGGCTGGCGGTCCACAACTACGCCGGCGCCAACGAGGACTGCTTCCCGAAGTACGACGGCACCAACCGCCGGCTGAGTTGGACCACGCTGCTGCTCCCGTACCTGGAGCAGGACAACGTGTACAAGATGATCGACCAGACCCAGACCTGGGCCGCGACCGCCAACGGGTGCCAGAACCGGGCCGCCGGGCAGGTCCCGCTCAAGGTGTTCGTGTGCCCGGCGAACCCCGGCGCACAGCGGATGCCGCTCATCGCCGACCCGGAGGTGACCGGCGGCAGCTTCCGCGCCGCGCCCACCGACTACACCGTGGCCGAGGGGTTCTACTACTCGACCAACCCGTTCAACTGGGTCGAGGGCACCATCCGCGGCACCGCCGCGATCGGCAAGCGGCGCATCACCGACGTGACCGACGGCACCTCGAACACGCTCGTCATCTTCGAGAACGCGGACGTGCCGAACCTGTGGATCAACGGCAAGCTGACCACCGACAACACGAACACGGTCACCACCTACCAGCACAGCAACAACGGCACCTGGTGCAACCCGAACAACAACAACATGCGGGGCTGGGACGCGACCGGCACCGTCCAGTTCGGCCCGTACATCGTGAACAAGCGCAACGGGGCTGCGCTGTACGGGTTCCACACCGGCGGCGCGCACGCCCTCATCGGCGACGGGTCGGTCCGGTTCTTCGGCGAGAACACCACCGCCGAGACCGTCAAGCGGTACGTCAGCTTCAACGGCGGCGACATCAACGACGACTGAGCCGGGGCGGCCGAACCGTCCCGATCCGAGCGAGGGGCAGAATGCGAATCTGGTTGACGATGGCCGCGGTGTGCGCGGCGCTGGCGGCGGCCGGGTGTGGCTCGAAGCGGCCCGGCGAGGTGCCCGTGTACCCGGTGAAGGGGCGGGTCACCTTCAGGGGCGAGCCGATGCCGCACGCGGTGGTCACCTTCTACCCGCTCGGGCAGCCGTTCGCGCAGGCGCTCAAGTGCCGCGCGAATGCCGACCCGGACGGGAACTATCGCCTCACCACTTATGAACTGAACGACGGCGCCCCGGAGGGCGAGTACGGGGTCATCCTGTACGTCCCGCCGGCGCCCCCGGAGCCGCACGCGCTCGAGGTGCCGAACCCGCCCGACCGCTTGAAGGGCGCGTACCTGGACCCCGCGAAATCGAAGCTGAGGTACACCGTCCGGCCCGAGCCGAACACCATTAACATCGACCTGCCGTAACGGAGGGGTGCGCGTGAAGCGGTTCACTCGCGGGTTCGCCGCGGTCGACCTGTTGGCGGCCGTCGCGCTGGGGACGGCCGCCGCCGGGCTGTTGCTCCCGGCCGTGCAGAAGGTGCGGGCGGCCGACGCCCGCGCCCGGTGCGCCGACCACCTGCGCCTGATCGGGAAGGGCGCGGCCGGGTACGCCGCGGCCCACGACGGGAACCTGCCGCGCGACGGCTCGGCGCCGCGCGGGAGTTGGAACAGCGAGATCCTGGCCCACATCGGCGAGGAGAAGCTGGCGAAGGCGTACGCCCCGGGCCAGGACTGGTTCGCGCCCGGCCCGGGCGGCAACCGGGACGTGGCCGCGACCCGCGTGCCCGCGTTCCTGTGCCCGGCGGCGCCGCACCCGGACCGCTGGGTGCTCACGCAGGACCCCGACGACGCCGCGCGGAGCTTCAAGGCCGCCCCGACGGACTACGTCGGCTCCGCGGGCGCGTACTACCAGAACAACGACCCGGGCAACCTGCACCCGGGCGCGATGCACCACCGCAAGATCACCCGCCGCATCCACGTGTCGGATGTTCAGGACGGCGCCGCCAACACGCTGCTGGTGGTCGAGATGGCGGACAAGCCGAACGGGTGGCGCGCCGGGAAACTGGCCGAGGACCGGTCGGGGAAGCCGCAGATGCCGGCGCTCAACGGCCAGTGGGCGGCGCCGAACTGGAACCACCTGCGCTCGTACACGGCCGACGGCCGGGAGCAGTTCGGCCCGTGCGCGGTGAACTGCGCGAACGGGGCCAGCATCTACGGGTTCCACCCCGGGGGCGCGAACGCCCTGTTCGTGGGCGGGTCGGTGCGGTTCCTCAAGGCCGGGCTGTCCCAGGAACTGCTGGTCGCGCTCGTGAGCATCGCCGGCGGCGAGGTGCTCGGCCCGAACGACTTTTGACCCACCACAGGAGATCCGGACTCATGCGCGCTCGCCGTGGCTTCACGCTGATCGAGCTATTGGTGGTGATCGCGATCATTGCGATCCTCATCGGCCTGTTGCTGCCCGCCGTGCAGAAGGTGCGCGACGCCGCGGCGCGGATGAGCTGCCAGAACAACCTGAAGCAGATCGGCCTCGCGCTGCACAACTACGAGAACGCCAACGGCAAGCTCCCCCCGCGGGCCTTCCCGGGCACCGGGGCCGCGTGGGGCACGCTGATCCTGCCGCACATCGAGCAGGACAACGTGTTCAAGCTGTACCGCCCGGACCTCGACTGGCGCGACCCGCTCAACCAGGACGCGGTCACCAAGCCGGTCAAGACGTACAAGTGCCCGTCCTCGCCCGAGCGGACCGCGAGCGGCACGTTCAACGGCGGGGCGTGGGCGTCGAGCGTCAGCGACTTCGGGGCCAACGGCGGCCTCGACCCGTCCCTCATGACGCTCGGCTGGCTCCCCGCGACGACCAGCCGCAACGGGGTCTTCATGCAGGGGATCGAGTTGCGGGTCACCGACATCACCGACGGCACCTCGACCACCCTGGCCGTGGTCGAGATGGGCGGGCGGCCGAACCGCTGGAACGCCGGCCGGGACACCGGGGCCATCCAGAACGCCGGGGTGAAGGGGCCGTGGGCGCACACCCACAACCACATCGAGGCCCGCGGGCACTCGGCCGACGGCACCACCAAGCCCGGCGCCTGCACCGTCAACTGCACCAACGCCGACGGCATCTACGGGTTCCACACGAACGGCGCGAACGTGGCGCTGATGGACGGGTCGGTCCGGTTCGTCACGCCGGCGCTGAACAACTTCGTCCTGTACGCCGTCGCGACCCCGAGCACCGGTGAGGTGGTGAATGGCTCGGACTTTTAGCTTGGCCGCCCTGTTCGTCGTGCTGGCCGCCGGCTGTGGACCCCGGGACGGCCGCAAGCCGGTGATCCCTGTTTCGGGACGGGTGACGTGCAAGGGCGAGCCGATGGCCGGCGCGATGGTCGGGTTCCACCCGCTCGACGACCCGGACCCGCGGGCCGTACGCGCGCAGGCCACCGCCGACAAGGACGGCCGCTACACGCTGACCACCTACGCCACCGGCGACGGCGCGCCGGCCGGCGCGTACGCGGTCACGGTCTACTGGCCCGGGCCGCGCCCGAAGGGCCAGGCCTTGGAACCGGGCGAGGACGAAGAGGTCCCGCCGGACCGGCTCAAGCGCGCGTTCGCGGACCCGAGAGCGACCAAGCTGCGCGCCGCCGTGCGCGCCGAACCGAACACGATCGACTTCCACCTGCCGTGAGGACCCCGGCCGTGCCCCGACGTTCCGCCTTTACCCTGATCGAACTGCTGGTGGTGATCGCGATTATTGCGATCCTCATCGGCCTGTTGCTGCCGGCCGTGCAGAAGGTGCGCGAGGCCGCCGCGCGCATGAAGTGCCAGAACAACCTGAAGCAGATCGGGCTGGCCATGCACAATTACGCGGGCGCGAACAACGGGCTGCCGCCGCGCCGCTCGTACCCGCTGCCGGAGCCGAACGTCGGCTGGCCGGTGCTGATCCTCGATTACCTCGAGCAGGGGAACGTGAAGGCCGCGCTGAAAATGGATCAGAGCTATTTCGCCCCCGAGAACAACGAGGCCCTCAAGAAGCCGCTGCCGGTCTACCAGTGCCCGGCCGCCCCGAGCCCCGAGCGGCTCATCAAAATGAACGCCAACGGCATGTACGGGGCCGTCGGCGACTACTACGCGTGCAACATCGTTCAAGACCCCACGTTCGCCATGCCCGGCGCGGCCGGGGGCACCAGCGCCGCACTGATCGACGACATGGCACTGAGTCAAGGAAGTGCGGTGCGTCCGCTCACAAACTTCCCGGACGGCACCTCAAGCACCCTCGTGCTGCGCGAGGTGGCGGGCCGCCCGGACGGGTACAACGCGACGGGCGCCCGGACGCCCTACGCCGACGGCGTTTCTTCGATCGGGGCGTGGGCGTCGTACCAGTCGGCGGTGGTCGAGAGCTGGGACGAGTCGGGCACCACCAAGAACGGCACCTGCGTCGTCAATTGCAACAACTTTTACGGAACGTACGCGTTCCACCCGGCCGGCGCGAACCATGTGTTCGCCGACGGGTCGGTCCGCACGGTCCGCAAAGGGGTCAACAAGTACCTGTATTACGCCCTGGTGACCCGCAACGGCGGTGAGGTGCTGAGCGATGGCGAGTTCTGACCGCGCGCCGCCCGCGGCGCGGCTGGCAGGGGCGCTGGCCCTGCTCACCGCGCTCGGCTGCGGCGCGGGCGGCCCTCCGCCGGCCCAGCCGACGCGCGGCGAGGTCCGCCTTCAGGGGAAGCCGGTGGCCGGCGCCTGGGTGGTGCTCACCGCGACCGAGGGCGATAAGGCGCGCGCCATGAAGCCGTTCGGCCGGACCGGCCCGGACGGCACGTTCCGGCTCCGCACCTACGAGGGCGAGGACGGCGCGCCCGCCGGCGAGTACGCGGTCACGATCACCTGGCCCGGCCCGCCGCCGAAGGGCGACCCGGACGCGACCGAAGGGCCGGACCGGCTCAAGGGGCGGTTCGCGGACCCGGCCAAGGCGCGGTGGAAGGTCCAGATCGCCCCCGGCGACAACACGCTCCCGGCGTTCGTACTCGACTGAGTTCCGTTACCCACACAGGAGCACCGGTGCGCACCTTTACGAACCCACTCACCCGCCGCGGACTGTTCCGCTCGGCGGCCGGCGCCGGCCTCGGGGCCGGGTTCACGTCCGGCTGGCTCCGCGCGCTCGCCGCGGGCGCGCCCAAGAAGCCCGCCAAGTCGGTCATCGTGCTGTGGCTCGACGGCGGGCCGGCGACCATCGACCTGTGGGACCTGAAGCCGGGCCACGCGAACGGCGGGCCGTTCCGGGCGATCGACACCGCCGCCCCCGGCCTGAAGATCGGCGAGCACCTGCCGAAGCTCGCGAAGCTCGGCAAGGACCTCGCCGTGGTGCGGTCGATGTCCACCAAGGAGGGCGACCACGGGCGGGCCACCTACCTCCTGCGCACCGGGTACACCCCGCTGGGCGCGATCCAGTACCCGGCCGCCGGCGCGGTCATCGCCAAGGAGCTGGGGGCCGAGGCCGGCGACCTGCCGAACTTCGTCAGCGTCGCGCCGGCGCGCAACGCCGCGTCCGGCGGCGGGTTCCTCGGGCCGCACTTCGACCCGCTCGTGGTCGGCGAGCTGACCGCCCCGCAGGACGGGCTGAAGGTGCCCGACCTGGCCCGCACCGCCGGCGTCGGCGACGACGCGCAGCGGGCGCGGCTCGAACTGCTCGCCGGCGCCGAGCGGCAGTTCGCCGCCGGCCGCGAGTCGGCGGTCGCGGGCAGCGTCCGGGCCGCGACCGCCCGCGCGGTGCGGCTCATGAAGCCGGAGGCCGCGGCGGCGTTCGACCTGGAGCAGGAGAAGCCGAAGGCGCGCGACGCCTACGGCCGCGGGCTGTTCGGTCAGGGGTGCCTGCTGGCCCGCCGGCTGGTGGAGCGGGGCGTGCCGTTCGTGGAGGTGACGCTCGACGGCTGGGACACCCACCAGAACAACTTCGACCGCGTGAAGGACCTGTGCGGCGCCCTCGATGCCGGGTTCGCCGCTCTGCTGGCGGATCTGAAGGACCGCGGGATGCTGGACAGCACGCTGGTGGTGTGCCAGGGGGAGTTCGGCCGCACGCCCAAGATCAACGGCAACACCGGGCGCGACCACTGGCCCGCGTCGTGGGCCGTGGCCCTCGCCGGCGGCGGGCTGAAAACGGGGCAGGCGGTCGGCAGAACGAGCACGGACGGCGCCGCGGTCGAGGACAAGCCGCGCGGGGTGCCGGACCTGATCGCCACGGTCGCGAAAGCGGTCGGCATCGACCCGAAGAAGCAGAACATGTCGAACGTGGGCCGGCCCATCCGGGTCGCCGACCCGGACGCCGAGCCCATCAAGGAGCTGCTGTGAACCGGGTCATTTTCGTCGCGCTGGTCGGGGCCGCGGTCCTGTGCGCCGCGCCCGCGAGACCGGCGGAACCCGGCCCCAGCCCGCGGGCCGACGCGCTCGAACTGCTGTTCATCGGGGGCGAGAAGCCCGCGCGGCTGGAGCTGCGCGCCGAGATCGACGGGCGGCCCGTCCCCGCGGTCTGGGATGACACGTTCGCGAAGCTGTTCGCGTACTTCGACCGCGACGCCGACGGCGCCCTCGACGCCACCGAGGCGGCCCGCCTGCCGTCGGCGTTCGCGCTGCGGCAGGTGCTGTGGGGGCAGTCCACGCCCTTCACGGGCGCCGCGCCGCCGCTTGCGGACATCGACCTCAACGGGGACGGCAAGGCGAGCCCCGACGAACTCGCCGACTTCTACCGCCGGGCTGGGCTGGGCGGGGTGCTCGTGGGGGTCGGGAGGGCACCGGCGACCGATGCCTTAACCGATGCGCTGCTGAAGCACCTCGACACCAACAAGGACGGCAAGCTCACCGAGGCGGAGGTGAAGGCGGCCCCCGACGCGCTGAAGGCGCTCGACGCCAACGACGACGAGCTGATCGGCCCCGGCGAACTGGTCGAGCGCACCGCCTACCCCGGCGCGCTCGGGGCGATCCTGGTGACGGCCCCGGCGCCGAACGGGGCGCCCGACGCCGTCGCGGACGCGCTCCCGTTCGTGGTGCTGCCGCTGCGCACCGCGGACCGCGGCTGGGAGGCCGCCGTGGCGGCCCGTCGCGAAAAGGTCGGGCTATCGGCGTTCACGGCCGAGTCGCTACGTGGTCCGCGAAGGCCGTCACCAGCGGCCGTGTGGAAGGCACGGTTCGGGGAGAAGCTGACCGGCGGCGCGCTGGAGCCGGTCGGCGGAAAGCTCCCCGCGAGCGGCCGGCTCGTGTACGCCGCCGGCGCGGTGCGGCTCGAACTCCGGTCGGACGAGGGGAAGCTCGCCGAGCCGGTCGCCGCCGCGCGCAAGCGGTACGCCGCCCAGTTCGCCGAGGCCGACGCCGACGCGAACGCGCGCCTCGACCCGAAGGAGCTCGCGGCCCCGAAGGCCGGGACGCTCAAACAGCTCGCGGCGGCGGCCGACCGGAACGGCGACGGCGCCTTGAGCGACACGGAGCTGACCGCGTGGCTCGACCTCCAGGACCAGATCGCGAGGGGGCACGTGCTGCTGACGGTGATCGACCACGGCGCCGGGCTGTTCGAGCTGCTGGACGCGGACCACGACGGGGCGCTGTCGGTGCGCGAGCTGCGCGGCGCGTGGGACCGGCTGACGGCCGCGGGGTGCGTGACCGACGGCCGTTTCGACCGCGCGAAGCTGCCGCGCCAGTTGCTCGCCGCGATCAGCCGCGGGCACCCGAAGTCGTCCCCGGGCAAGCCGGCCCGGCCCGGCCCGGCGTGGTTCGTGGCGATGGACCGCAACGGCGACGGGGACGTGTCGCGCCGCGAGTTCACCGGCCCGGCTGCGGTGTTCGACACGCTCGACGCCGACAAGGACGGCCTCCTCGACGCCCGCGAGGCCGGCGCCGCGGTTAAAAACTGACCGCGCCCGGACAAAGCGTTGTCAGCCCTCGGGTTCGCATCGCTTCCGCGCCCCCGAAAAGTGATAATGCCGGTGCCCGCCGCCCGCACCCGGCTCGACCTGAATCGCTCGCTCACCGGAGGCCCTGATGTTCTCACTGCGTGTTCGGCCGTCGCGCCGGGACTGGCTGCGGCTCTCGGCCGCCGGCGCGGTCGGCGTGTCACAGTCCGGGTGGCTCGGCGCGCTGGCCGACGACGCCGCCCGCGCCCCGAAGAAGCACAAGTCCGTCATCCTCTTGTGGATGAACGGCGGCCCCGCGACCATCGACCTGTGGGACCTGAAGCCGGGCCACGACAACGGCGGCCCGTTCCGGGAGGCCGCCACCGCCGCACCCGGGCTGAAGATCAGCGAGCACCTGCCGAAACTCGCGAAGCTCGGCAAGGAGCTGGCCGTGGTCCGCTCGATGGCGACCCGCGAGGGCGACCACCAGCGGGCGCGCGTCGTCGGCCTGACCGGGTACACCCCGCAAGGGGCGATCCAGTTCCCCGCGCTCGGCGCGCTGGTGGCGCACGAGTTCGACGACCCGAAGGCCGACCTGCCCGGGTTCGTCGCGGTCGGCGGCCGGTCGGACGTCGGCGGCGGGTTCCTCGGGCCGCGGTTCGCGCCGTTCGTGGTGGGCGGGGAGCGCGAGCGCGGCGGCCCTGCGAACGCCGACCTGCGCGTCGCCGACCTCGACCCACCGGCCGGCCTCGGCACGGAGGCGCAGGTGAAGCGCCTCGACCTGCTCGCGGGGCTGGAGAAGGACTTCGCGCCCGGGAAGGCGCACCCGGTGGCCGAGACGATGCGCGCCGCGACCGACCGCGCCGTCCGGCTGATGCGCCCGGAGGCCGCCGCTGCGTTCCGGCTCGAGGACGAGACGCCGCAGGTGCGCGACGCCTACGGCCGCGGCACCTTCGGCCAGGGGTGCCTGCTCGCCCGCCGGCTGGTGGAACGGGGCGTGCCGTTCGTGGAAGTGACGCTCGACGGCTGGGACACGCACAACAACAACTTCGACCGCGTCAAGGCGCTCTCCACCACGCTCGACACCGGGTTCTCCGCTCTGCTGGCGGACCTGAAGGACCGCGGGCTGTTGGACCGCACGCTGGTGGTGTGCCAAGGGGAGTTCGGGCGGACGCCGAAGATCAACGGGCAGAGCGGCCGCGACCACTGGCCCGCGTCGTGGGCCGTGGCCCTCGCCGGGGCCGGCGTCAAGGGCGGGCAGGCGGTCGGCAAGACCAGCAAAGACGGCACGCAGGTGGAGAGCGACCCGACCCGCACCGCGGACCTCGTCGCCACCGTGATGAAGGCCGCCGGGCTGGATCCGATGAAGCAGAACATGTCGAACGTGAGCCGGCCCATCCGGCTGGCCGACCCGAGCGGCAAACCGATCAAGGAGCTGCTGTGACCCGTTTCACGTTCGGCGCGCTGGTTCTGGGGCTGGCGGCCGTCGGTCTGTGCCCGGCGGCCGACCCGGGCGCGGCCAAGCCGGCCGGGGTGCCGGTCGGGTTCGCGCTGCTCGACGGCGACGCGCTCCGGCGCATCGAGGTGCGGGCCGAAGTCGACGGCGTCCCGGTTTCCGCGATCTGGGACGAGACGTTCGCGAAGCTGTTCGCGTACTTCGACCGCAACGCCGACGGCGCTCTGGACGCGAAGGAGGTGACGCTGCTGCCCCCGGCGCGGGCGCTGCGCCAGTCGCTGGGGAGCGGGTTCACGCCGCCGACCGGGCCGGTCCTGACGCTCGCGGACCTGGACCGCAACGGTGACATCAAGGTGAGCCTCGACGAGTTGGTGGCCTACTACCGCGCGAACGGGCTGGGCAACATTCAGGTCGGCGCCGGCACGCTGCCCGCGAGCGCCGACCTGACCGCGGCGCTGGTCAAGCACCTGGACACGAATTCTGACGGCAAAGTGAGCGAAGCGGAGTGGCGGGCGGCGGCCGACGTGCTGAAGGCGCTCGACAAGAACGACGACGAGCTGATCGGCGCCGGCGAACTGGTGCCGAAGGCCGTGTACCCCGGCGCCGCGGGCGCGCTGCTCCTGTCCCCACCGGGCACGGACACAACCGGGCAACCCGCGGCGGTCGCGGCTCTGCCGCTGGTGCTGCTCCCGGCCGACCCGAAGGACGCGAACTGGGCCGCCGAGGTCGCCCGCCGCGACCCGCGGCACAAGGTGACCGACGCGGCGGCGTGGCGCCAGAAGGCGGCCGACGTTACGTGGGCGGTGAATCTGTCCGACAAAGGTGGTGCGTCGGACCGGCTCGCGTTCGCCGGGACCGCGGTTCGTGTGGACGGCTGGGCCGCTCCGGGGAAGGCGGGCGAAGCCGCCGCGACCGCGCGCAAACAGTTCGTCGCGCAACTGGACGCGCCCGAACCGGCCGACGCACCCAAGGGGCGCCGGCCGGCCGGCGGGCTGGGGTGGCTGACACCGATCGCCGACCGCGACGGCGACGGCACCCTGGACCGCAAGGAACTCGACGGGTGGCTCGACCTGCAAGCCCAGATCATGCGGGGGCAGGTCTTCCTCACGGTCCTCGACGGCGCCGGGTTGTTCGAGCTGCTGGACGCGAACCACGACGGGGCGCTGTCGGTGCGGGAGCTGCGCGGCGCGTGGGACCGGCTGAAGGCCGCGGGGTGCGTCGCCGACGGCGCGGTCGCCCCGGCGAAGGTGCCGCGCGGGGTTCTGTGTGCGGCGAGCCTGGGTTACCCGCGGACGCTGGCGGCGAGCACCCGCGGCGGCCCGGCGTGGTTCGTGGCGATGGACCGCAACGGCGACGGGGACGTGTCGCGCCGCGAGTTCACCGGCCCGGCCGCGGTGTTCGACACGCTCGACCTTGATAAGGACGGGCTGCTCAGTGCCGAAGAGGCCGGGAAGGCGAACCCGAAGAAGTGATGACCGATCCGATTGAACCGAACGAGCCGCAGATGAGTCAAGCTGAAGTTCCGGCCCCGCCTGTTTGGGGGCGGGAGCTTCAGCTCTTCCCGACTTGGAAAGTGGAACAATTGGACTTGATACCCGATCCCGTCCGGGACGTGTCGTTCCCGGATTCCGTGTAATTCGCGCCCCATCGTCATAAAATGCCGGTATGTGGCCCAACCGCGAAGAAACCGACCGCCTGCTCGACGAGGCCCGCGCCGGCGCGCCGGGCGCGGTCGACAAGCTCCTCGGCGAGTTCCGCGACCCGCTGCGCCAGGTCGTCGGCCTGCGGCTCGACCCCGCCGTCGCGCGCCGCGTGGACGCCTCCGACATCGTTCAGGACGTGCTGATCGAGGCCAACCAGCGGCTCACCGAGTACCTGAAGAAGCCCGACATGCCGTTCCACCTGTGGCTGCGGCACCTCGCGCAGGACCGCATCATCGACACGCACCGCCGGCACCGGCTGGCGCAGCGCCGCAGCGTGGACCGCGAGCAGCCGATCGCCCGCCCGGCGTGGAACGACGAGTCGAGCGTCTCCCTCGTCGCGCAACTGATCGACACCGAGCGCACCCCCACGTCCGAAGCGATCCGGCTGGAGCTCCAGCGCCGGCTCGCGACCGCGATCGACAAGCTCTCCGAGGACGACCGCGAGATCGTGCTCATGCGGCACCACGAGGCGCTGTCGAACCAGGAGGTGGCGCACGCGCTGCAGTTGACCGAGGCCGCGGCGTCGATGCGGTACTTGCGGGCGCTGCGGCGGTTGCGCACGGTGCTCGTGCCGGACGGACAGGAGCGGCCCGATGACGTCTGATGCCGGCGCCGCCGGGCGCGCGTACCCGTACTGGTCGGGCTGGCACATGGTCGGCTGCTCGGTGCTGTTCTTCGGGCTCTTCGGCACGTTCGCGGTGTCGCTGTTCCCGGCCGGGTACGGCCGCGTCCGCACCGGCGACCTGCCGACCGGCGTCGCGATGATGGTGTTCGGCGTGTTCGGCGCGCCCACGCTCGGGATGGCGTTCTGGTCGCTGGTCACGGGCGTGCGCAACGCGTTCCGCCCGCCGCTGCTGCGGCTCACCGCCGCCGCACTGGTGCTCCCGGTCGAAGCGCGCGGCGAGCCACCGCGGGGCGAACACGGCGAGCTGCTGTCGCACGAGCCCCCTCAGCCCGAAGCGGTGCCGCTGAACGCGATCCGGACGGTCGCGACGAACGGGGGCGGGCACAAGCGGGCGCTGGAGGTGGTTCACGACCTCAGCGCCCAGCCGCTCCGCATCGAGGCGCACATGATGCGCCCGGCCGACTTTGACGATCTTGAGGCCCGGTTGAGGAACGCCGTGCCGGCCGCGTTCGCGACCGCCGTGATGTGAGCCGAGGGTTCCGATGCCGCCCTTCGACCTCGACACCGCCGCACGGTTCGGCACAGGCCCCGCCCGCCTGGTGTCGCTCGCCTTGATGATGACGACCCGCGACGGGGCCGATCGGCTCACGTTCGATCCCTCGCGCCGGTCCGGGGCCGGGAGCAGCACCGTCGAGTGCCGCATCGGGGGCGACTGGTATAGCCTGGTACCGCCGCCCGATACGGTCCTGCCAAAGTTGACGCGCCTGCTGCGCGAGCTGGCCGGCGGACCGGACGGCCGGTTCACCGCGCGTCTCGGCGGGCACGAGTTCGCCGTCCGCGTAGAGATCGTGCCGGTGCCACACCCGCCGTCGTCCGTCCTGGAGTGCTCGACTCTGGAACTCCCGGTTCTGCCGGAGCTGTCCGGGCGGGCAAATGAACTGCTCGACTCGCACTTTGATGAAAACGGCTCTGTGTATTTTGACGATTCCGAATTCGCCTGACTGCCTCGTGAGGTTCCCGTGCTGGCTTATGAATCCGTCGATCAGCTTCTCGGCGAATCGGACGTTAAGCGCTTCCTGCACGTCGTGATCTTGAACGCGATCCGCGACAAGGCGACGCAGCTCGAAGTGCGGTTCGGCGAAGAGGGCGGGCTGCTGTACTACCGCGTGGACGGCCGCGACTGGGAGCTGTCGGCGCCGCCGGACGAGGTGTACCCGCTGATCAAAGAGGCGGTGCGCGAGGCGTCCGTGCTGGTGTCGCCCGAGCGCCCGGAGCTGACGGTCATCGCGGGCATCCCGGGGGCGCGGTACGAACCGCTCGAAGCCGGGTGGCTCACGTACCAGATCGGCGGCCGGTGGATCGACCTCGCGGTGCGCATCGACCCCCGGGAGCCCTACGGCTTCATCCGGTTCGACATCGACGACGCGACCGAGTTCGCGGACGACGCGGCCGAGGCGCTCGCGGACTACGCGGCCCGCCTCGGGGAAGACGAGTAAAGGCAGAAGGCGTTTTTTACCGCAGAGGGCACGAGAGGGCGCAGAGAGAAACAAGAGTGAGGAAGGCTCAGCTCTCTTGTCTTTCTCTCTGCGCCCTCTGCGGTGAGCACTCTTTAGACTTTTTTTACCGCAGAGGGCACGAGAGGGCGCAGAGAGAAAGACAAGCGAGGGGCACCTCAACTCTCTGTTCGTTCTCTCTGCGCCCTCTCGTGCCCTCTGCGGTGAACCCTTTTTATTTTGAGCCATGGCGCACGACCACGACGAGCAGTTGGCGTTGCTCATCGACCGGCTCGCGTTCGAGCAGCGGGCCGGGCGCCCCGCGGACGTGGACTCCGCGGCCCGCGAGCACCCCGAACTGGCGGCCGAGTTGCGCGAGCTGTGGGCGGTGGCCCAGTTCGCGCACCTGGCCCGCCCGGCCGAGCCGGCCCCGCACGCGGTCACCCTGTCCTACCCGGACGCGCCGACGCCCACGGACCGGGCCGAGCACGGGTCCGCGGCGCTGCCCCGCGACTTCGGCGACTTCGAGCTGCTCGAAGAGGTGGGGCGCGGGGGCATGGGGGTCGTGTACCGCGCCCGGCAGAAGAGCCTCAACCGCGTCGTCGCGCTCAAGCTGGTCCGCGAAGCGCACCTCGCGACCGACGCCGACCGCGCGCGATTCCGCACCGAGGCCGAGTCCGCGGCGCGGCTCAAGCACCCCAACATCGTAACCGTGTACGACGTGGGCACGGCCGGCGGGCAGGCGTACCTGTGCATGGAGTTCGTCGACGGGCCGACGCTCGCGGAGAAGGTCCGCACCGGCGGCCCGCTCCCGCCCCGCGCGGCCGCCGCGCTGGTCGCCGTGATCGCCCGGGCGGTCGAGCACGCGCACGCCGCGGGCATCCTGCACCGGGACCTGAAGCCGAGCAACATCCTGCTCGGGGGCGCGGAACGGAAAGCCGACCCGCTGCCGCTTTCGGGTTCCGATTCCGCGCTCCGCGCCACGGCCTCGGCGCTCCAGCCGAAGGTGTCCGATTTCGGCCTCGCGAAGCAGATCGACCGATCGGAGGGCATCACCAAAACCGGCCTCGTGGTCGGGACGCCGAGCTACATGGCGCCCGAACAGGCCGCGCGGCGCAAGGACCTCACACCGACCGCCGACGTGTACGCGCTCGGCGCCATCCTGTACGAACTGCTCACCGGGCGCCCGCCGTTCCAGGCCGCCCACCCCGTCGACACCCTGCTCCTCGTCATGGAGCAAGAGCCGGTGCCGCCGCGGCACCTCAACGCGACCGTCGACCGCGAGCTGGAACTCATCTGCCTGAAGTGCCTCCAGAAGCCCGCCGAGATGCGGTACCCGTCGGCCGCCGCCCTGGCGACGGACCTCGAAGCCTACGCGGCCGGGCAGCCGGTCGCGGCGGCGCCCAGCGGGCTGCGGTTCTTCATGGCGCGGCTGTTCCGCGAGACGCACCACGCCGACGTGCTCGAGAACTGGGGCAAGCTGTGGATCTTCCACAGCGTCATGATCTTCCTGCTGTGCCTGCTCACACAGGTGCTGGCCTGGGAAGGCTACAAGGACCACGTGTGGTACATGGGGTTCTGGTCGGTCGGGCTGGTCACCTGGGGCACGATCTTGTGGCAGTTGCGCAAGGCCGCCGGGCCGGTGCTGTTCGTGGAGCGGCAGATCGCGCACGCGTGGGCGGCCGGCGTGTGCGCCAGCATCGCGATGTTCTGGATCGAGTGGCTGGCGCAGCTCCCGGCGCTGACGCTGTCGCCGGCGGTCGCGGTCGCGGCCGGGATGGTGATGATGTTCAAGGCCGGCATCCTGTCGGGGCGGTTCTACGGCTGGGCCGCGCTGAACTTCGGCGCCTCGGTCGTGATGCCACTGGTTCCGCAGGTGAGCATTCTGCTGTTCGGGGCGGTGTCGGCGCTGTCGTTCTTTGTCCCGGGGCTGAAGTACTATCGCCAGAGGAAGGCGCGGATCGCGTAGGCGCCCCGGCCGAGCGGCCGGATTCACCGCCCGACCGATCGTGTCTGCTTTTGCTGACGGCTTTGTGGCACAGACATTCCTGTCTGTGCGGTAATTTTGAGGAACACAGACAGGAATGTCTGTGCCACAAGAAACAGACTACGGCCGGAAGGCCAAGAGCTTGCTATGAGTCGCAGGACGCGCCGTGTGTTGTGGGTGGTCGCCGCGCTCGGTTCGCTGCCGCTGCTGGTGGTCGGGCTGTTCGCGCTAAACGGTCTCGCCCTCGCCGGCCGGCAGGCGCCGCGGATGCAGCACCTCGCGGACGTGCCCGTAGCCGCGTCGCGGTCCCCGGCGGGGGAGGCCACGTTCGTCAGTTACAACATCGCGAAGGGGTTCGCCCACAGGGGCGGGCTGAAGTTCGAGTCGCGCGAGTTCGTGCTGGCGAAGCTCCGGCGCATGGCCGAAGTCATCCGGGCCGAGCAACCCGACGCGGTGTTCCTCTCGGAAGCCCTCACCGAGCTGGCGCCCTGTAACGTCGATCAGGTCGAGTACCTCGCGCGTGAGTGCGGGCTGCCGCACGTCGCGGCCGGCGAGAACTACAACGTCGGCCTCCCGTTCGCGCGCGTGGCCGGCGGCAACGCGATCCTGTCGCGCACGCCGCTCACGCCGGTCGCGAACATCGACCTGGCGGGCCGGAAACCGTTCTGGGTGACGGGGAACAACCGGCGGGCGCTGTTCGTGTCGGCCGAGTTCGGCGGGCGACCGGTGCTGATGGCCGCCCTGCACAACGACTCGTTCGACATGCGGAACAACCTGACGCAGGCGCAGCAACTTTTGGACTTCGTGGGCGACCGGCCCGCGATTCTGGCGGGCGATTTCAACAACCGGCCCGAGAACGCGTCGATCAAGCTGATCCGCGACACCGGCAAGTTCTGCGGCGCGTTCGACGGCCCGCCGACGTTCTTCGAGGGCACGCGCGCCGAGCGCCTCGACTACATCTTCGCCCCGGCCGGGTGGGAGTTGCTCGAATCGCGTGTGGTCGCCGACGACACGTCGGACCACCGCCCGCTCGTGTGCCGGTTCAAGGTGAAATGACGACCGGACCAAGTCCGATTGAAGGGTATTGGTGATTGGGAGCGCCACCCGCCTGCGTCAGCAGGCGGGTGGCGCACACAAGTGACGAACTGGAAACGACTGGATTTGGTGTCCAAAGCTCATGCGCGGTCGCGCAAGGCGGTGTGCCCGGCGTGCTTCGCGCAGTTCGCACAACAGTAGATGACGCCGCCCTGTTCGACGCCGTGTCCCACGACCCGGCACCCGCAGTGCGAGCACTCGGGCGCCAGGGCGTGAATCGCGCACTCGAACGAGTCGAACGTGTGCTCGCTGCCGTCGGTTTCCGTCACGGTGAACGCCTTATCGTACTCGTTGCCACACACTTCGCACTTCTTCATTGGTGCCCCTCGGTTCATGTCCGCTCATGCGGTGATGGTGTTCCCCTCCGCGCCGCAGGTAGTGCAAATAGCACGCCCATCTGATCGTGACGCACCTATGCCGGGGCAAAAAAGAAAACGCGGCCGAATGGCCGCGCTTCTGCTCGCACACACCGACTACCAGCGCCGGAACCCGCGATACCCGCCGTACCCGCTCCGCCAACCGGCCCCGTATGCGCCATACGACGGATACGCGCGGTAGCCGGACCAACCCCATGTGGAGTATGGGTTCGACCAGCCGTAGGAGTACGTGCGGTAACCAGGGTAGTTGTACGCGTAGTTGTAGGAGTAAGACGGGTACGAATAGTACCCCGCCGGGTATACATACGGGCTGCTGTTGATCGACGGGTACACGACCACCTGGGCGCTGGCCTTCGCCGGTTGCCCGGCCGTAACTGCGAGTGCGGCGACGACCGCCGCGGAGAAGAGTGACGTGCGCATCGGATGCCCCTTTCGTAGTCGAGCACAGGCGAGGGCGGACATCCGAACTGTTGAGCAAGTTGCGCGCCCGTCCGGTTGCTGAAACCGCCCCGGGGCCATACGTTGCAAGCAGTCCGCCCGGTGCGGTTCAGTGAGCGTGCGCCCACAACGGCTGTGAGGACACCAATGTCAGCCCCCGAGTGCGTCGTGGTCGGGTCCGGGCCGAACGGGTTGGCCGCGGCGGTCGCGCTCGCCCGGCAGGGTCGCTCGGTACTCGTCGTGGAAGGCGCGGACACGATCGGCGGCGGCACGCGGTCGGCCGCGCTCACGCTGCCCGGGTTCGTTCACGACATCTGCTCTGCCGTTCACCCGATGGCGGTCGTGTCCCCGTTCCTTCAGTCGCTGCCCCTTCACGAACACGGGCTGGAGTGGGTTCACCCGGAAACGCCGTTCGCGCACCCGCTCGACAACGGAAGAGCGGCGGCCCTGGAGCGGTCCGTGGACGCAACGGCCGAAGGGGTAGGTGAGGACGCCCGCGCGTACCGGAAGCTGATGCAACCGCTCGCGGCCGGCGCAGCCAACCTGTTCGGGGACATGCTCGGCCCGTTCCGCATCCCCCGGCACCCGATCCTGGGAATGCGGTTCGGACTGCGGGCGCTGTACTCCGGCAAGCGGCTGGCGGAAGCGTGGTTCCGAACGGACGGCGCGAAGGCGATCGTGGCGGGGTTGGCGGCGCATGCGGTGCTGCCGCTGGAGCAGTCCCCGGGCGGGGCGGTCGCGCTGATGCTCGGGCTCGCGGGCCACGCGGCCGGGTGGCCGTTCCCGAAGGGCGGCGCGCAGAAGATCGCCGACGCCCTGGCTTCCTATCTGCGTTCACTCGGCGGGCGGATCGAAACCGGGCGGCCGGTGAAGTCGGTAGACGAGTTCGCCGGCGCGAAAGCGATCCTACTCGATGTCACACCGAAGCAAATTCTCGCCCTGGCGGGCCACAAGCTGCCGGCGCGCTACCGGCGGGCGCTCGAACGGTTCCGGTACGGCCCCGGGGTGTTCAAGTTAGACTGGGCGTTATCGGCGCCGATCCCGTGGTTGGCCGCCGAGTGCCGCCGCACCGGTACGGTCCACGTCGGCGGGACGCTCGAAGAAGTTGCCGCCGCGGAGGCCGCCCCCTGGAAGGGGGAGCACGCGGAAAAGCCCTTCGTGCTGGTCGCACAGCCGACGCCGTTCGACCCGACGCGCGCCCCCGAAGGTAAGCACGTGGCGTGGGGCTACTGCCACGTCCCCCACGGCTCCACGGTGGACATGACCGACCGCATCGAGGCGCAGATCGAGCGGTACGCCCCCGGCTTCCGGGACGTGATCCTCGCGCGGCACACGATGAACACGGCCGCGATGGAAGCGCACAACCCGAACTACATCGGCGGCGACATCGCCGGCGGCGTGGTGGACTGGTGGCAGCTCTTCACGCGCCCGGTGGCGCGGCTCAACCCGTACACCACCCCCGTGAAAGGGCTGTACATCTGCTCGTCCTCGACCCCACCGGGCGGCGGCGTTCACGGCATGTGCGGGTACTTCGCGGCGCAAGCGGCTCTTCGCCGATTCTGAACCGGCGCGCCCCACCGTTCCGCACCACTCACCGACCACGGGCGGCCCGATGACCTCTCAACCCCGAACCTTCACCGACGTCGGCTGCACCGTGTGCGGGTGCGTGTGCGACGACCTCGCGGTCACCGTTGCCGGCGGCCGCGTGGTCGAAGCGAAGGGCGCGTGCCGGCTCGCGGACCCGTGGTTCCGCGCGCAAAACAGCGCGGCCCCGCCCGCGGCGCTGCTGGACGGTCGGCCGAGCGACCCGGGCGCCGCGTTCGCGCGCGCCGCCGAACTGCTCAAGGCCGCGCGGTACCCGCTGATCTATGGGTTGTCGCGCAGCACGACCGAGGGGCAGCGCGCCGCGGCGGCGCTCGCGGACCGGCTCGGCGCGACCATCGACACCACCGCCAGCACCGGGCACGCGCCGTCGATCATGGCGCTTCAGCAGGTGGGCGAATCGACGTGCACGCTCGGGGAGGTGAAGAACCGGGCGGACCTCGTCGTGTTCTGGGGCAGCGACCCGGCGGTGACGCACCCGCGCCACCTGGAGCGGTACGCGGCCGACCCGGTGGGCCGGTGGGTTCCGGGCGGGCGTTCGGGGCGCGTGGTGGTCGTTGTGGACGAGCAGGAGACGGAAACCGCGAAACTCGCGGACTTGTTCGTGCAGATCCCCGCGGCGCAGAACTGGGAGGCGCTGTGGGAACTGCGGATGCGGATGCGTGAAGGCAACCCACCTCCCGGCCCCCTTCCTGAAGGGAGGGGGAGAGAGGACGCGCCTGAAATGGCTCGCGCGGCGAACGCGGTTGGCGGTTCCGACGAACTCCCCCGCACTGAAAGCAGGGGGCCGGGGGGCGGGGTGTCTTCACTCGCTCGCGCGATCGCGGCTGCGGAATGCGGCGTGTTCTTCTTCGGCGCCGGCGTCACGCGCGGTAGGCAGGCCCACCGGACCGTCGAAGCGCTGCTGCAACTGGTCACCGACCTGAACGACCGCGGCCGGTTCTACGCGCGACGGATGCGCCGCTTCGGCGACGTGGCGGGCGCGGACTCGGTGCTCGCGTGGCAGACCGGCTACCCGTTCGGGGTGAACCTGAGCCGCGGGTACCCGCGGTACAACCCCGGCGAGTTCACCGGCCCCGAAATGCTCGCCCGCGGCGAGCCCGATTTGTGCCTCTTGATTGGCAGCGAAACCGTTGCGGACTTCCCGCCCGAATCCCTGGAGCACCTCAAGCGCATCCCGGTGATCGTACTCGACCCGCCGGAAGCCGAGCCGCCGGTGCCGGCCGCGGTGCGGTTCACGACGGCGGTGTACGGCGTCCACCGCCCCGGAACCGCGTACCGGATGGACGAGGTGCCGGTCCCGCTCCGGGTGCTGCTCCCGACCGACTACCCGAGCGACGCCGAGGTGCTGAACGAACTGCTGGGCCGGGTCGCCGGTTAGTCCGAACGACCGTGCGTTATTTCGCGGGCAGCTCGAACGTCACCCCGGGGAGCTTCACGTACACGTCGCCCGCGACCAGATCGGCTGCCTTCTTGTAACCGGGGCGCACCTTGATCGTGTCCCCTTTCTTGAACTGATCGCCTTGCTTCAGCTTTACGTCTTGAAGGAAGATCCCGTTCGTGGGGTGGGCGAACAACTCGACCGCCACCGCCCCGTCCCCGATGTACACGCGCGGCGCCTCGACGGCCCCGTCTTTCGCCTTCAGCTCGACGGTGAATTGGGGGCTCCGCTCGACGTAGGACAGCGTCACGTCCTCGTTCGGGAGCGTCACCTGAACCACGCGCGCGTCGGTCACATCGGCGAGCGCCGAAACGCTGAGGACCGCAACCGCGGCTGCCGAAATCAAAAGACGCATGGGCTCCTCCTCCGAAAGTGTTTACCTGCGATTCGGGCGCCGGACGCCGGTATTTTCGAGCGAGCGGCGCCGGCACTCCCACCCGGACAGCGGTTCTGGTATGTTCACCACCAGCACCCACCCCGGAACGCCAACCATGCACCCAGCTTACCAGCTCTCCGACCAGGCCACGATCTTCAGCCCGGCGCTCGTGTTCTTCCCGGCGCTCATCAAGCAGAACATCAATCGCGTGGTCGAGATGGCCGGCGGCCCCGCCCGGCTGCGCCCGCACGTCAAAACGCACAAGACGGTCGAAATCGTCAAACTGCTCCTTGAGGCCGGCGTCACGAAGCACAAGTGCGCGACCATCGCCGAGGCGGAGATGCTGGCGCACGCGGGCGCGCCCGACGTGCTGATCGCGTACCCGCTGGTCGGACCGAACATTCAGCGGGCCTGCGAGCTGATTCGGAAGTACCCCGGCACCACCTTCTCGGCGCTCATCGACGACGCCACCGCCACCCGCGCGCTGTCCGCGACGATGGCCGCCGCGGGCCGGACGATCGGGGTGGTCCTCGACCTCGACGTGGGCCAGCACCGCACTGGGATCGCGGTCGGCCCCGGCGCGCTGGCGCTGTACGAACTCGCGGGCCAGCTCCCGGGGCTGCGCCTCGACGGCTTCCAGCTCTACGACGGCCACAACAGCCAGCCCGACCGCGCCGAGCGCGAGCAGGCGGTTCGCGCGTTCATCAAGCCGGTGCTCGACCTGCGCGCCGCCGCCGAAGCGAAAGGGCTACCGGTGCCGCGGCTGGTGTGCGGCGGCACGCCGAGCTTCCCGGTGTACGCCGCGATGACCGACGTGCCGGGGATCGAGTGCTCGCCGGGGACGTTCGTGCTGCACGACGCCGGGTACGGCCCCAAGTACGCGGACCTCGCCGGGATCACCCCCGCCGCGGTGCTGGTCACGCGCGTCATCAGCCGACCCACCCCGAACCGCGTCACGCTCGACCTCGGGAACAAGGCCGTGGCCGCGGACCCGCTGCTGGAGAAGCGGGTCACGCTGCTCGACTTCCCCGAGTACAAGACGGTGGGCCACAACGAGGAGCACCTCATCGTGGAAACCGCCGGCGCCGACGCCTACAAGCCGGGCGACGTGGTGTACGCGCTCCCGGGCCACATCTGCCCGACGGTCGCCCTGCACCACCACGTCCTCGTGGCCGAGGGCGGGAAGGTGGTGGGCAAGTGGGACGTGGCCTCGCGCGTGCGAACGCTGACGGTATAGTGCACTGGAATCAATATTGTGTAATATATTAAGATTGTTAATTTGTCGCAGCGGGTCGTGATCTGACACGTTCCCTTGCCTAACTCACGAAGGTCGCATGTCCGGTTTCGCGCTCGTCGCCGCTGCCGGCGTGCCCGCCCTTCCGTGTGAGTACCACATTGACTTTGCCGGCTGCCCCCCGCGGCAAATCTGCGGTCGGGCGAAGAGAAGCGCGAACCTCCAGCGATGGGCGCGTGTCGGGATGTGATGCCCGATACCCGATCGGAGTTCGCGATGATCCGACCGACCACGACCGACGATGTTGCCGCGATCCTGGCCCTGGCCGTATCGTCCGGACTGTTCCCGCCCGACGCGACCGACGAAGTCGGGGCCGTCCTGGCCGCGAGCCTCGCGGGCGAGAACGGCCCCGACCACGTGTGGCTGACCGACGACGACGGAGGGCCGGTCGGGGTGGCGTACTACGCCCCCGAGCGGCTGACCGAAGGGACGTGGAACCTGTACATGCTCGCCGTTCACCCCGACCGCCAGAGGCAAGGGCGGGGGGCGGCCCTGGTGCGGCACGTCGAGCACGCGCTGGCCGCCCGCGGGGCGCGGCTGCTGCTGATCGAGACGTCCGGGCTGGGGAGCTTCGAACAGACGCGGGCGTTCTATCGAGCGATAGGGTATGATGAGGAGGCCCGCATTCGCGAGTTCTACAAGGCGGGCGACGACAAGGTGGTGTTCCGCAAACTGCTGGGGTCGCCAAGGCACACCTGACCCGGCTACGCGGTCTGCTGACATCGCTCCCTGCGGCGTGGTCGGGCCGGAGAGCTGGGTCAGTTTGTGTCCCTTGACATCGCACCGCGAGCCATTTGCACCCGTGGCCATTTCTCGCCCAGCGACGGCCACCGTTTGACCATTCCCCCGGCCCCCGTTTGCGCGTACCCTGGCGGTGAGCCGGGGTTCGCGTTGCGCCTGAGCGCGCGCCCGGGTTGCACCTCGCCGCGCTCCCGCATTGCTTCAACGGAGGGTCCGCATGTCGCAGTTGAACCGCCGCGAATGGCTCAAGGCCGCCGCCGTCGCGCCCGTCGTGGCTACGGTCTCGGGGGGACTGGCCCTCTCGACCGCCGGCGCCGCCCCCGGCGCCGACGACCTCAAGGCCGTTGTTGACAAGGCACTCGGCTTTCTGAAGACGGCCCAGAAGGACGACGGGCACTTCTTCGGGCCGATGGGGCCGGTCCCCCAGGCCGAACCGGGACTGACCGCGCTCATCGCCGCGGCGCTCGTGCGGGCCGGCGTCCCGGCCGACAACCCGGTGGTCGCGAAGGCCGTCGGGTTCCTCGAAAAGCACGTGCAGAAGGACGGCGGGGTGTACATCCGGGGCATGTCGAACTACATGACGTGCCTCGCCATCGTCACATTCAAGGAGATGAACGCCGGGGGCAAGTACGACAAGGTGCTTGAAGCCGCCGGGAAGTACGTGAAGACCCTCCAGTTCGGCGACGGGCTCACCCCGGACGACCCGAACTTCGGCGGCGCCGGGTACGACAAGCCCGGCACCCGCGGCGGCCCGGACCTGTCGAACACGCACTTCATGGTCGAGGCGCTCCTGGCCGCCGGCGTGCCGAAGGACGACCCGGCCGTCAAGAACGCGGTGACCTACATCAGCCGGTGCCAGAACCTGGAGAGCGAGTTCAACAAGCAGGAGTTCGCGAAGAAAGCCGACGACGACACCCGCGGCGGGTTCGTGTACAACCCGAGCGCGTTCAAGGACCCGAAGAGCGACAAGCGCACCGACGCCGGCGGGCTGCGGAGCGAGGGCGGCATGACCTACGCCGGGCTGAAGAGCTTCCTGTACGCCGGCGTCGGTAAAGACGACAAGCGCGTGCAAGCCGCGGTCGCGTGGATCCGCAAGAACTACACGGTGTCGGCCAACCCTGGCATGAAAGAAAAGGACAGCGGGCTGTTCTACTATTACCACACGTTCGCGAAGGCGATGGACGCGCTGGGTGAGGACAAGTTCAAGGACGCCAAGGGGGCCGAGCACGACTGGCGGCAGGAGCTGTTCGACGAGCTGAAGGGTAAGCAGAAGGCGAACGGGAGCTGGGCCAACACGAACCGGGCGTTCCTCGAAACGGAACCGGCGCTGGCCACGGCGTTCGCAGTGCTGGCGCTCAGCTACTGCAAGAAGAAGTGAACCTGCGGGGCTTCGAAGAACCGGCGGCAGAATGGACGGACGGCCGCAGCTTCGTTCCGGCCTACGCGGGCTTCATGTTTACGAAGAAGATTTTTGACAGGATGAACAGGATTCACCGGATGAAGACCAATTAATTCTAAATCCGGTGAATCCTGTTGATCCTGTCAGATCTTCTCCGCCCAGCCATCGAGTGTTGGTCCTACCTGTCGTCCCGGCAGCCGCAATGCCACCCCAAGCGGGGCTCATTCTGCTACCAGCTCTAACACCTGGGACCGCGGGCGTCCCGCCCGCCCGGCTCCGCGTGAGCAGTTGGCTGGCGAATCAACGCCAACCGACACCACTCACGAAGCCGGGCGGGCGGGACGCCCGCGGTCCCAGGGACCGAACCAAAAGTTTCGTCCGCACCCGGAAGGGTCAGAAACCCATCGCCGGGCCGTCTTCCGCGGGGACGGTCGCGGCCCGCACCTTGCGGCCCCGGCGCGAACGCATCTCGTCACGCGGCTCGGCCGCAAGCACCGCCGACCGCCGCGCCGCGGCCTCCCGGGCCGCCTCGTCGGCCGTCAGGCAGGGGTCCAGCAACAGCAGCGTCAGCACGTCCAGTTCGTGGTTCATGGCGTCTTCCTTGTGTGTGGCCCGGCGCTTCCCGTGTGGTGTTAACCCGGAACGTCGGCCGGGGTCCCAGTTGCGCCTGCTCCTTTTACAATCACTTTCTGTACTTTATACACATTCGTACACTAGGCACGAATAACTTACACCGCGATCGAGCCGGGCAAATCGACGCCGCCGAGGTCGAGCCACCAGTCGCCGTCGTCCGGACTTGCGTCGATGGTGTTGTCGATGAAGAAGCGGGGCGCCGAAACGTCTGCCTGGGTGGATTGAACCGGTTCGGAGAGGTTGATAAGTGGGGTCATCGGGAATCTCGCCCTGGGCGTCTTGCAAAAACTGCGAACCGTTCGCAGGGAGTTGCCGGTAGTAACGCAGCGATCGTGCCAGTCGGCGGGTGAAAAGCCGCAGAACGTGCGGTCGCCGGATCGTCGACCTTATTATCGAAACACCTTCCACATTTTCGCCTATGTGAGCTTGCTGCCCAGCTTACCCAGGCGAACCGGTCGGATGCCCGGGGCGTCCGTCGTTTTTCCGGAGAACCGCTGATGTACACACCGCCGCACTTCGCCGAAGACGACCGAGACGCGCTTCACGACCTGATCGAGCGCTACAGTTTCGGGCTGCTCGTGTCGCGAGTTGCGGGCGAGCCGTTCGCCACCCACCTGCCCTTTCTGCTCGACCGCACTGCGGGGCCGTACGGAACGCTCGTCGGACACGTGGCCCGAGCGAACCCGCACTGGCACGACCTGACCGCGGAACCGGTCCTGGTGGTGTTCAGCGGTCCGCACGCCTACATCTCGCCCGCGTGGTACGAGACCGAGTACGCCGTGCCGACGTGGAACTACGTCGCGGTCCACGCCACCGGCCGCGCCGCGCTGGTCGAGGACCACACGGAACTGCTCGACATCGTGCGCCGGAGCGTGAGCTACTACGAAGCGGTGCGCCCGAACCCGTGGGCGCTGAACGAGTCCGGGCCGTTCGTGGAGCGGTTGCTCCCGCAAATCGTCGGCTTCCGGATCGAGATCGAGCGGCTCGAAGGGAAGAAGAAGTTGAGCCAGAACCACCCGCGCGAGCGCCGCGAGAAGGTGATTCAGGCGCTGGAGTTGGACGGCAGCGCAGACGCGGTATCGGTCGCCGCGCTGATGCGCGACACGCTCTCGAAACCGGCCTGACACTCCAGAGCGGCGAACAGCCCGCTCACGCTCTCGATGCGCTTGACGCGGTCGAAGTGCGCGAAGCTCCCGAACTGCGACGCGAGCCGCAACCACTGCTTGAGCCGGCTCACGTTCTTGTCGGACCGGAGCATGTCGAAGCGGTGCGACCACTCGACCAGATTCCGCAGTTGCGCGGCCCAATCGAACGGCTCGTCGGTCTCCTCAACGGGTGGCACCAGCCCGAGTTCGGCCGCAACACGGCGGGCGAGCCGCGGGTCGGCGAGCGCGCCGCGACCGAGCATGAAGTGTTTGCACCCGGTCACGTCGCGGCACCGTTTGAAATCCTCGACGGTCCAGATGTCGCCGTTCGCGACAACCGGGATGCCGAGCCGCTCGCGCACCCGCCCAATGGGCTCCCAGTGGATCGGCGGCGCGTACCCCGCGACCCGCGTTCGTCCGTGAATGGTGATCCACGCCGCCCCGCCCTCCGCGGCCATCGTGGCGTTCTCGTGGATGGCGTCGAGTGTGTCCCAGCCGAGCCGTAGCTTTGCCGAAACGGGAACGTGGGGCGGGAGCGCCGCGCGGATGGCCCCGACGATCTCACGAATCCGCAAGGGGTGCCGCAGGAGGGCCGCGCCGCCGTCGTGCCGGTTCACGGTCGGGGCCGGGCACCCGAAGTTCACATCAACGGCGGTCGCCCCGAGTTCGTGAGCGCGGACCGCCGACTCTGCCATCCGCCCCGAATCCCCGCCGAGGAGTTGCACCTGAACCGGCAGCCCCGTGAGGGTGGCCGCACCGGTGCGGAGTTCGGGCACGTGGTCGTGGAACACGTGCCGCGGCGGAACCGCGTGGCTGACCCGCAGGAACTCGGTAACGGCGTAGGTGAACGCGCCGGTCGCCCCCTGAACGGCCCGCATGGGCGCGTCAGTGACGCCTTCCATCGGCGCGAGCGCGAGCGCTGGTGTATCCGGGTGGAGCATGGGTGTAGTGTACCGCGCCCCGCGCCCTGCGAAGTGATTGCCCGGTCGGGCCGTGCGCCAGAAACCGGCCCCGCACCCTGGTCTCTTGGTGTTATGTTTTTAGAATTCGTAACACAGATGGGCGGGTAGACCTCACCTCTGATTAGCTTCCGTCCCCGACTCCAGCGGTTGCCGTCCCGGCGCACGGCCTGAGGACGAACACGATGGGCTATTACCGCCCGGTGCCGCGGCGGCCGTTCAACCCCGTTCTCGCGCTCGTGGCCGCTGCCGTGCTGGTGGTAGTGGTCTTGCTCTCGCGCCCGTGACGGGTGATGTTCCGCGAACGGTTACAAGTGCGCGATTTGGTCTTTTGTGCTTGTGACATAGAAATTCCAGTCTGCGCCACAAGAAACAGACACAGTCTATCGATTATGTTGTTGAAACTACTCCTCGGACGCCGCGGCTCCAGTTACGCCGAGCTGGTAGGCGGATACGCGGCGCTCGAAGAAGTTGGTCAGCTCCTGCACGTCTTGCAGGTCCATGAAGCCGAACGGATTCTTGGTCCCGAACACGGGGGCGATGCCGAGCGACTCCAACCGCCGGTCCGCTGCGTACTCCGGGTAGCTGCGGAGGTCCCTACACGACAACCCGGCCACGCCCAACCGCCACTCGCGGCGGCGAGCCGCGCGGACCAGCTACGGGCACCATGTGGAGCCCGACACACGGGCTTCACCACTGCGGACCACACGCCCACCGCCGCCCGCGCTGCAGAACGCGAGGGCGGCCGAACAATGAACTCACCTGCACCGCCATCATCGGATGAGCGGTGCGTTCCAAGTCAGCCGGCGGCGCCCGGTTCGGCGCCTGGGGCCACGCCGTCAGGCCGCGCCCGCCGACGCAACGGTCCCCGCCCCTTGAGACCGGCGACCGGTGCTCGCTCCGCCGGTTCGTCTACCTCGCCGGGCGGGAGCACCCGGAGGGACAGCACGTCGCCCGCCCGCAACTCCCCGCCGAGCCATTCCAACGTCTCGGACCGAGTCGTGTCAAGCGCCCCCAGTCCGTACTCGAACTCGCCCCCGGCCCACGACTCGGGAGTGAACCCCGGAGTGGCCAGCATCTCAGGAGTCAGCCGCGCCGGGTCGCGGCGCGCCCACGACAAGAAGAAATCCATCAGCCCGAGGTCGCTAACGGCCGCAGTCGTTACCACCCGCCCGTTCACCGACACCTCCAGCCGGTTGTTCTGCCCGCTCGACGACATCCGCTGCGGCCTCCATAACTCTCGAGTTCCTTGCCGGCCATAAAGCTCACCAGCCGCGCCACCCGCGTTCGGTGCTGGAAACAACCTCTGCGCCGCGGTCCGGTGCGGCGTCGGGTTGGGCCGGCTACCTCTCGCTCTGGAGGGCGTAGTCCAGCCCCAGCCCCCGAAGCGCGGCTTCGTCGAGGGGTTGCTTGTCTGCCGCATCCAGGAGGCTCGGCCGCCACGACCCGCCCCCGAATACCCACGACCCGCCCCGGACGCGGGCGGCCGCACCCTCGTACCAGGCGACCCGCCACCGGCCGGTGGCCCCGCCGAGCAGCACCCCGACCCGCACGGCGCTCGCCCAGCGCACCGACCCCCCGTGCGGGCCGGCTTCACCGCCCCAACGATAGCTGGCGGTACACCTGTCGGGGTGCATCGTGAACGGGAACACCTTGGCGAGCGACCAGGGCATCAGCACCGGGCCGCCGGGCCGGTCGGCGACCAGGCACACGAACGCCGTGTCGGCCGGTACGTCCCGCACCTCGACGGCAACCTCGTCGTAGGGGTATAAGTACAGACGGACGAAGTACCCGAGGGCCAAGACGGCAGTAACGCCGATGGCGCGACCGGCCTTCAACCGCCACCTCGAGCGCTCCCGCTTTGCGTCCACAGGCGCCCTCGGGTGGCCGAAAACCAAGCTCACCAGCACCGCCCCCTACAAGCGAGCGATGCGCCCCGATCCGCGGGCGGTGTCGGGTGCCGCGCCGGGTTCGGCCTACTCGCGCTAAGTGTAACCGAACGGCCTGAGCATCTCCAGGAACGCATCCGACTTCTGCGGCGGACAGGCCAGAACCGCGGCGACGAACTCTTCGGGCGGCTGGTACTGATGGTCCTCGACGTAATGGACGATCAACTCCGGCGCGACGTACACCACCGACATGGACGGGATCCAGAAGTTCCGCGCGCCGCCGGCGCGGTCGGCCCCCGGAGCGGGGTGCGAGCAAAGCTCACAGAAGTGCGGCCCCATCGCCAGTACCGGCTGCCAGGAGTCGTAGGCGTGCGCGCGAAGGGCGGCCGAGAAGCCCGGTGGCACGGGGCCGGTGGGGAACGAGTGGTCCGGGTGAAGCCACCCGACCGCGCGAACGTGGTCGCCTCGATCCACTTGGCACGTCGTCCCGAGATCTGGGAAGAACATGGCGACAACCTCGCAGTTCGGCACGGCAAGTGGCCTTCTGGTGGCCGAACGATGAACAAACCTGCCGGCGGGGCTGAGTGAGCTGTGAACCTGGAAAAGCTTACATGCCCCGCCGGTCTGGGGCGGCGCTTGGGGCGGCGTCTGCGGCTCACCCCGCCGGCCGTCGGCAGTGCGGGCAGCACAGGTCGGTGAAGTCGTCAGGGCTGATGCCGCCGCCCTCGTTCCCGGACTCCGGGATGACGACCACCACCGGCCCGTGAGCCGGGCAGGTGAGGGCGGCGAACGCCCCGCCCGGCTCGGCTTCCACCCCGGACCACCCGCACCACGGGCACTCGGTCACTGGTGGCCCGCCCGCGGTGGCGACGAGTTGGAGCCAGTTGCACTCCGGGCACCGGAGCCGCGACACCGGGTGGGCGGTCACGGGTTGGTGCCGCCAACCAGACGCTTCCGCCATCCGTGCGCCCTCCGCCGAACGATGAACTCACCTGCGCCGCCACCACCGGATGAGCGGTGCGTCCCGAATCCGCGGGCGGTTTCAGGTGCCGCGCCGAGTTCGGCTCGTCTTTGAGCGGTTCTCACGCTGCATCAGGCGAGTAAGTGGTGCGATGGTCGGCAAGGACATCTGCCCTCGTGATGCCACCGAACACACGGGCGAACTCGCTAATCAAATCCCTTACAGAGACTAACTCCCCCTCGATCAGGAATTTGAGGTCCGGCGGTGTGACCCAATCCCCGCAATCGAATTTTCAGCGTGAACTGGAACGGACTTGCCGCGAAGTTCCTGCTTGGCAAACGGCATCCGGAGGAAGCCTAACCGGTGTTTGAGTCCGTGCAGCTCCTGTACAACTCGCTGAGAAAAACACTGCTTTGCTTGGCACATGGTCCGGACGATTTCGTAGGCTCCGATTACCCATAACCAGATTCGGCCGTAGCAGCAACTGATATCGATGCTCAGCACCGCCCCTTTCCCTGTCTCAACGTTCGGCGAAATGCCAGTGTCGAGCCGCGCAAGAATTTCCACACCCAGCTCTCGAATTATTCGACTTTGGCTATCGACATATATAGAGAAAATGACGAGTGGATTATTGTTGAGCATATCCTCAGCGATTGAGGTTGCTTCCATTTCAGAGTCCTCGCAGTTGACTTGGTTGCCTTAAACTAAATGGAGCCTCCCAAACAAAGCAAGGTTCGCCTTTCTCTTGCCGAACAATGAACTCACCGGCACTGCCATCATCCGATAAGCGGTGCGTCCCAACTCAGCCGGCGGTGTCAGGCGCAGCGCCGGGTTCGGCCATGCCCCCACATGTCGGTGACATCACTCAGATGTCCCGCTACCTGGTTCGGGGTCACCCGCGTCCCTGCCGCAGACGCTCCAACTCCTCTCGCAACCGCCGGTTCTCCGCCTCCAGTGAAGTCATGGTGTCGGTGGCGGGTGCGGGCCGCTCTGCGTACCTCACGATCCGGTCCTCGGTGAAGTACACTCCGGTCCACATACTCGTCTTGCAGTGGGCCTCGTGCTCATTGCCGTCGCGGTCGAGGTAACGGACGCCGTAGATGCGGTCGCTCTTCTCGCCGAACCAGCCGGGGCCAAAAGGTGACCAACTCGAGTCCAGCACCTTGCCGCCCCGCTCTTCGACGTACTGCCTGATCCGGTCGTGGTCCATCCCCCCGGCCGCGAGCCGGATCATGATGCCGACCACGATCACGACAGGGATGAGTAGGAAGAAACCTTCCACCGCTGCGCCCCCTAGTGGCTGAACATCAAACCCGCCGACACCGCCACCGCTCGGATGAGCGGTGTGTCCCAAGTCTGCCGGCGGTGTCAGGTGCCGCGACGGGTTCGGCCGCCGGAGGATGCTACCCTCTTCGCTTGGCGACGGGACAGCCAAGCAGCGACGGCAACTCCCGCTCCAACGCGCTCACCAACGGCGACGCCTCTGCCGCCCAGAAGACTGACACGTCGGTAGTCGCGCCCGCCAGCGCTCCGGTGAGGAACGCCCACTCGCCGGCGTCCCTGATCTCGTGGACCTGAGTGACGTTAACACCGACCACAGTGCCGCGGGCCTCGCCCCACGACCACTCGCCGCACCAGTTCCGCTCACCGTCGTACTCGAACGCGGGCAGGCCAAGCGCCTCGCCCCGCCAGCCCGCGAGCAACTCACAGACCCGATCGAGGTCACACCCAGCCACGGCGAAGTGACGGGCGGATGTGTACCGGGGATCGCTCCCAATCGCTACCACGCCGCGAAGCCCTCCCCCGCCGAACGATGAACTCACCAACACCGCCGTCACCGGATGAGAGAAGCGTCCCGAATCAGCCGGCGGTGTCAGGTGCCGCGCCGGGTTCGGCTCTCCACGTTACCCCTTGCCCAGCACCAGGTCCACCACCCGGCACCCGCGGACGTGAGGCGCCGGGCCGCGGCAGTGTTTCTAGGAGGGGTGAACGGGCTACTTGGCCGGCGGGGTGTAGGGCTCGACCAGAGGGTAGGTACGCTTGTCGATCGTGACCGTGTCCCAGACGCGCAGCCACGGCGCGTCCGGCGTCACCCCGCCTCCGACCTTCAGCCCGGCGGTCGGATGGCGCAGCACGAACGTGCCGTAGCACAGGACCAGGCCCCCGCCCTGGACGGGCACCCAGTGGGACGGAGCGTGGACCAGCGCCCGCTCGGCGTCCAGGATCTGCACCACCCCGAACTCCCGCAGCGGGGTCGGCGCCTCCCCCTTGGCCTTCTCGTACCCGAGCGGGCCGGCGGTCCCCACCTTCATCTTCTCGGCGAACACGAACGGCACGGCCGTCACGTCCTCCAACCGCTTCAGCTCGGCCTCCTTGGCGGCGAGCTGCGCCCGCAGGTCGGCCACTTCCTTATGCAACTGCGCGGCCTTCTCCCTGCGGTCGGCACCGCCGGCCGTGGTGGCGAAACACACCAGCGACAGGGCACAGATCATTCGGAACATGTGAGCCTCCTTACAGTTGGTTGCGAACGATGAGCCCGTCGGACGGCTGGCCCGGCGGGTCTAAAACTCTACGCCAGGTCTCGCTTGGCGACAATTGCGAAGTGCCGCACGCCCGCCACAGAAGGCCGCGGCCATCGCCCTCGGCCTTCTGTGGCCGAACCAGTGTTTAGTGCTCGAAGCACCGTGCCCGCATTCTCAAGACTGGTAAGAGTCTGTAAGTTCTTACCAGTCTTGAGCACGAACCGCAAGAGGCTACCGGGGCAACAGCGCGTCGCGTGAAGGCTGTGTGAAGATTCCTTGCGTGCGGCCGCCGAACCAGCCTCCAGCGCGCCACACCCACTCCGCGCGATCGATCGTCAGTGCCGGTGCACCGTGCGACAGTAAATAATACAAGCGGAAGTGATGTCAATAGTGGCAATTGTCGCAGTCATTTATTATAGCACGGCGGAACGAGATACACATCGGGCAGAATCACCGGGGGTCGAGGGCCGTGGCGGCCAGACGGACCTCATCCATGCGTATCACACGCGCCGCCTTAATATCAGAACTCTTCCTCGAACGCCACGGCGCCGGTTACGCCGAGCTGGTAGGCGGACACCCGGCGTTCGAAGAAGTTGGTCAGCTCCTGCACGTCTTGCAGGTCCATGAAGCCGAACGGATTCTTAGCCCCGAACACCGGGGCGATGCCGAGCGACTCCAGCCGCCGGTCCGCCACGTACTCCAGGTAGCTGCGCAGGTCCGCCAGCGACAAGCCCGCGACCCCCTGGCCCAGCACGTCGCGGGCGAATGCGGTCTCACACTCGACCGCCTCGCGCAGCATCGCCACGATCTGCGCTTCCAGTTCCGCGTCGAACAGGTCCGGCTCCTCGCGCCGCACCGTGTCGATCACCCGGAACGCGAACGCCATGTGCGCGCTCTCGTCCCGGAACACCCAGTTGGTGCCGGTCGCCAGCCCGTGCAACAGCCCCTTCGAGCGCAGGAAGTACACGTAAGCGAACGCCGCGAAGAAGAACAGCCCCTCGATGCACGCCGCGAAGCACACCAGGTTCAGCAGGAACGCGCGGCGGTGCGCCCGGGTTTCCAGCCGGTCCAGCCCCTCGATGGAGTCGATCCACTTGAAGCAGAAATCGGCCTTCAGCTTGATGGACGGGATGTTGTCCACCGCGGCGAACGCGGCCTCGCGTGCGGCCATGTCCGGCAGGTAGTTGTCGAGCAGCGTGAGGTAAAACTGGACGTGCAGCGCCTCCTCGTAAAGCTGTCGCGACAGGTACATCCGCGCCTCCGGCGCGTTCACGTGCTTGTACAGGTTCAGCACCAGGTTGTTGCCGACGATCGAATCCCCGGTGGCGAAGAACGCGACCAGCCGGTGAATCAGGTGCCGCTCGGCGGGCGTCACCCGCCCCCGCAGGTCCGCGAGGTCGGTGGAGAAGTCCACCTCGTCCACGGTCCAGGTGTTCTTGATCGCGTCCTTGTACATCTCGAAGAACGGCGGGTAGCGCATCGGGCGCAGGGTCAGACTCATTCCGGGATCGAGGAGCATAAAACGGCCTCCGTGCCGTCGGTGAACCGGGGATTCGCGCCCCGGGTGTGGTTGCGTTGACCGAGACTGTCGAACGATGGGCGGATGGATGTGGCTGCGTTTTGGTCCGTGCCGCCCTCGCGCTTACGAAGACAATTTTTGACAGGATCAACAGGATAGACAGGATGAAGGCAGACAAATTTTAAATCCTGCTGATCCTGTTAATCCTGTCAACAACTCTTTAGTTTTCATCAAGCCTTGACGCCGAACACCCTTATCTCGGGCTGGCTGTGGTTGCGTTAACCGAGACTCTCGAACAGGGGCGGAATGGGCGGATGGTCGTGGCTGCGTTTTGGTCCGTGCCGCCCTCGTGCTTACGAAGGCAGTTTTTGACAGGATCAACAGGATAAACAGGATGAAGGCAGATGAATTCTAAATCCTGTTTATCCTGTTGATCCTGTCAAAATATTCTTGGCTCCTTCAACGAGTTTTGGTGCCACGCCCTCATCTCGGGCCGCCGCGCCAACACGAGCGGGGCTCATTCCGCCACGCGTTCTTATGACTTTCGACTTGCTGACTTGAGACTACCGAATGGCCCTCACTGGCACGCCTCGCACGCGCCGGGGTTTTCGAGCGAGCAGGAGACCGCCGACGTGTCGGCCGGCGCGGCGGTCGGCGTCACGGTCGTCTTCGCGATGGCGGTCGCCGGCCGCGAGCGCAGGTAGTACGTGGTCTTGAGCCCCTTCTTCCACGCGTGCATGTACATCGACGACATCTTGCCGATGGTCGGGCTCTCCAGGAACAGGTTCAGCGACTGGCTCTGGTCGATGAACGGCCCGCGCTCGGCTGCCATGTCGATGAGCCCCCGCTGCGGCACCTCCCACGCCGTCCGGTACACCGCACGCAGCCCCGCGGGCAGCTCCGAAAGTGACTGAACCGAGCCGTCGGCGAGCTTGATCTTCGTGCGGACCGCGTCGGTCCACAGCCCGAGCGCCTTGAGATCGTCCACCAGATAGCGGTTCACCTGAAGAAACTCGCCGGACAGCGTCTCCCGCTTGAACAGGTTCGACACCTGCGGCTCCACGCACTCGTAGGCGCCCACAATCGACGCGATGGTGGCCGTCGGCGCGATCGCGACCAGCAGCGAGTTGCGGAGCCCGGTCGTGCGCACCCGCTCCCGCAGCGCCGCCCAGCGGGCCGGGTCGGTCGGCTCCACGCCCCACAGATCGAACTGAAGTACACCGGCCGCGGCGCGGGTGCTCGCGAACGACGGGTGCGGCCCCCGCGCCGCCGCCAACTCGCAGGAGGTCGCCAGCGCGTGGTAGTAAATCTCCTCCTGAATGCGCCGGGACAGCTCGCGCGCGGCGGGGGCGTCGAACGGTAGCTTCAGTTTGAAGAACACGTCCTGAAGCCCCATCACCCCGAGCCCGACCGGACGCCACCGGGCGTTCGACGCCGCGGCCTCCGGGGTGGGGTAGAAGTTCACGTCCACGACGCGATCGAGGAACCGCACCGCCGTGCGGACCGTCTCGGCCAGCGCGGCGAAATCGAACCCGTCGCGCGTCACGTGCCGGGCCAGGTTCACCGAACCGAGGTTGCACACCGCGGTCTCACCGGCCGATGTCACCTCGACGATCTCGGTACACAGGTTGGAACTGTGGACGACCGCGCCCGGCTCGGCGGTCTGGTTGCACGCGCGGTTGCAGGCGTCCTTGAAGGTCATCCACCCGTTGCCGGTCTCGGCCAGCGTCTTCATCATCCGCGCGTACAGGTCGCGGGCCGGCACCGACTTCACGGCCAGGCCTTTTGCCTCGGCGTCGGTGTAGGCCGCGTCGAAGGCGGCGCCGAACAGGTCGGTCAGGTGCGGGACGGCTTTCGGGTCGAACAGCGACCACGGCTCGCCCGCCTCGACGCGCCGCATGAACAGGTCCGGCACCCAGTTGGCGAGGTTCAGGTTGTACGTGCGCCGGGCCGGGTCGCCGGTGTTGTCGCGCAGCTCCAGGAACTCTTCCACGTCCGCGTGCCACGTCTCCAGGTACACGCAGCACGCGCCCTTGCGCTTCCCGCCCTGGTTCACCGCCGCCACCGACGAGTCGAGCGTCTTGAGCCACGGGACGATGCCGTTGCTGTGCCCGTTGGTGCCGCGGATCAGCGACCCGCGCGAGCGGATGCGGTGGTACGCCAGCCCGATCCCGCCGGCAAACTTCGACAACTTCGCAACGTCGGCATACCGGTCGTAAATGGCTTCGAGGGCATCGGCGGGAGAATCCAGCAGGTAGCACGAGGACATCTGCGGCCGCGCGGTGCCGGAGTTGAACAGCGTCGGGGTGCTGGGCAGGTAACGGTGCGCGGACATCAGCCGGTAGAGTTCGATCGCGTCCGCGGCGGACTCGGCCAGCCCGCACGCCACCCGCAGGAAGAAGAACGCCGGCGTCTCGATGACGTGGCGCGTGTCGGGGTGCCGGAGCAGGTACCGGTCGTACACGGTGCGCAGCCCGAAGTACTCGAACAGGTCCGGCGCGGGCTCGGCGGCGGCGGCGTTGAGCTTGCGGGCGTTGGCGGCGACGAACGCCATCGTCCCTCCGGCGACCAGCCCGTGCCGGTACCCGGCCGCGATCGACTGCGAGAACGAATGAACGTCCTGGTTCGCAACCTCCTTATCGACGTAGGTCGCGAGCAACCGGGCCGCGAGCCGCGAGTACTCCGGCTCCTCCGAAATGAGTCCGGCGGCGGTCTGGATCGAGAGGCGGTCGAGTTCGGCGGTGGTGGCCCCGTCGTACAGCCCGCCGATGGTCTTCACCGCGACCCGCATCGGGTCCACGCCGGGGAGCCCGCCGCTGCACCGCTGCACCGCGCGGACGATCTTGTTCACGTTAACGTCTTCGAGCGCGCCGCTCCGCTTGCGGACCTGCATGAGCGACGGCGAATCGGGGAGCCGCGGGCGCCCCGCGGGCGGGGGAGTGATTGTGAGGTCGATGGCGGGGGTGGTCACGGCTCTCTCCCGGTGAACGCGGTGCGCGCGGGGAAAGAGCACAGGCGGATGGGTACGTGCGCGAGCGCACGTGTGCCGGCCGCCCGCCGCCTTCCCCTCGAAGGCACGGGTGTGTCCGCGCGGCGCAGGGTGTGCGCGGCGCGGGTCGGCGGCAGGTCTTCGGACTTCGGGCGGGTGCGGCGAACCGCACACCTACTGGCCGTCGCTTCCCGGCCCACCTGGGCCAGTGCGTGTGACGGCGGTCGTTCCCGTTACCGCTGCGTGGGGCAGTCCCGGATTTCCACCGGGTTCCCTTTTAGTCAGCCGCGCGAGGCGCGGCCGAACCGACGACAATCACCATCATCGGCGTTCCGCGCTGCCGGCCGCAACCAAATCCGCGCGCCGGGGCAAACGGGGCGCCGCGGGTACGGGGCAGGCAAGCCATGCGCGTTACGCGGGTTGGAACCGGTTGCGGCGCTGTAACGGGGGTTACAGCGCCACGTCAGCGACCCGACTGGACATCCGCTACCCATTCGCTGGTCGTTCGGTGGCAGTTCGCTGGGGCACAGCTACCACCGAATCCCACACCCCCAAGCACAGGAGCGGGGCACCGAGACGACAGAGTTCGAACGCGGTAATTGGGACTCAATGCGTTCAATTCAAACGAGTTGCGGCGAATTTTATGTGCAGGCGAGTTCGCTTTTCGGGCACGAATGCGGTGCCGACCGCTTGCCCGGAACCGGTCGCGGGGAGTGGAAAACTTCTGGAAGCTCTAAATGGGGGAAATGCGGTGGGGAAATGCCCGATGTGCCGAACGCGCGACCCGCGGCAACGCAGCGAACGGCACCGGTACAGCGGGTCAATTATCCGGTGCGTCGTCCGGATCGTCGTCCGGGTCGTCGTCGAGTTCGATGAACCCCATCGACGTGTGCGGCGGGCGCGGGGCCTCGGGCCGCAGGTCCGGCAGGTCCTCGGTCGGCCCGCGCGCCGGGGCACCGGACGGGGACCGCAGCAGCAGCGCCGGCGCCGCCAGGGCCATCATGAACACGCCCGACCCCGCCACCACCCAGCCCACCAGGCGCTTCAACTTCGCCGGGGACAGCTTCCCGGTCTTCCGGGCGCCGAAGTAGCTGCCGAGGATGGTCGGCGGGCCGACGATCAGCAGGCTCAGCGGGTGCAACCCGCCGCCGGCGCCCCACGCGGTGATCGCGGCGGCCACCGCCGTCGCGCACCCGATCACCATGTTGCTCCCCACCGCTACGGCGGGGTCGATGCGCAGCCACCGGATCATCATCGGCAGCCGGATCGTCCCGAGCATCAGCCCCGTGATCGCGGCCACCGCACCCAGAATGAGGCCGATGACGATCTCCCACACGGCCAGCCACCGGCCCGGTTTCCCGGCCGGGGCCGCCGCCCCTTTCTCTTCCTTGCGGCCGGCGCGGACCAGTTCCCCGCCCGAGTAGACGAGCATGGCCCCGATCACGACGTGCGACCACACCGGGCTGACGGACACGAAGAACAGCACCCCGGTCACCGCCCCGATCATGGACGGCAGGCCCATCATCAGCAGCACCTTGCCCGACACGCGGCCGTCGCGGACGTGCTTCAGCGACCCGGCCAGCGCCCCGGCCCCGGACACGGCCAAGTTCGTGGACGCTCCGGCGATCGGGTTCCCCAGCACGTACACCAGAAGCGGCAGGCGCAGGTGGCCGAGGATCAGCCCCGCCGCGGCGCCCACGTAACTCAGCACGAACGAAATCACCCCGGTCCCGACCAGCAACAGTACGCGCTCGGTTTCCACCCGCCCCTCCTGAACGGTCGCACGGCAGCCCGGTGCATTCTAGGGCGCGTGCCGCCGCCAAGTTGGCCTACCCAACGGCCGCGCGGTCGCGGTACAGTCCCTCCCGATTTGTTGGGGCGCGAACTCCCCCGCCGCCGTTACACCGGGGCGTGCCATCAGCCGTGTACCGCCGGGCCAGGACCGGGCGCCGCGAACCGTTCGCGCACGGCCACGCGCCGGGCGACTTCGCACCCCTTATGCCGCGTACCAAAGGAGCGAACCCGCGTGTCTGACGCATCGCCCGAACCAGCACCAGCCCCCGCTCCTGCTCCCGAACCGCTTCCCGCCCCCGAACCGCTCCGATTGCCTCCGCCCCCGTGGTGGTTCCCGGGGCTGGCGCTGGGGCTCGTCGCGGCCCTGGTCATGGGTCTCATAAGCCTGGTCGACGCGCCCGACGAGCACCCGAGCGGCGCGTACCGGGCCACCGCCCGGGTGCTGCTGCGCCCGGCGCCCGGCGAGCCCGCCGTGTCCGACGCCGAGCGGCAGCGGGCCGCGTTCCTGTTCCGCGACCGCGCCCTGCTCACCCGCGCGCTCGAAGCGCCCGACGCCGCGGACGGGTCTGCGGTCCTCGAACTGGAGCGCCGGCTCACCGTCGAAGCGGCCGACAGCGGCATCGTAACCGTGGCGCTGTTCGGCGACGCCCCGGACGAACTCGCGGCGGTACTCGACCGGATCGTGGCGCGGTTCGTCGAGGAACTGGCCACCCGCGACCACAAGACTCGCAACGAGCGGGTGAGCCAGCTCGAGCAAGTCGAATCCGCGTTGCAGTCGGAAATGAAATTGCAAGAGAAGACGCTGAAGGTGGTCTCCCACGCCAGCGGCGGGGACGCGGCGCTCCGCGACCAACTCGTTCGGGCCGAAACGGACCTCGCGCGGGGCACGCCCGAGCGGCTGCTGCTCGAGCGCCGCGCCGAGGCGCTCAAGGCGCGCCGGGCGGACGGCGGGGCGCCGGACCCGGTCGAAGCGCTGCGGCTCGTGGACGCGGACCCGCGCGTGGCCCCGCTGCTGACCCAGCGCGCCACCGCGGCGGTGGCGCTGGAGAAGGAGCGGGCCGCGACCGCGAGCGAGGCATCGCTCAGAGACCTGCAAGCCAAACTGAACCAGGCCACGGCCGCACTCACGGCCGCGCGCCTGCCGGTGCGTAAGGAGGTTGACGCGCTTCTGCGCGAGGCCGACACGCACCGGGCGGCGAGCGAACTGGCCGATGTCGAGTTGCGGCTGGCGGTCGCCCGGGCCGCGCAAGAGGGGTTGCGGCAGGAATGCGACGGATTGCGCAAAGCGATCGCCGCGGCCCACGTGACCGGGGCCGCGGCCGAGAGCGTGCGCCGGGAGCTGGCGCCGCTCCAGCAGCACCTCGACAAGATCGGGGCGCAGCTCGCCCAACTGCGGGCCGACGGCTCGGCCGAAACCCCTCGCGCCCGCCCGGCCGGGCCGGCGGTGGTGGACCCCGTCCGCCGGCCGTGGCGCTGGGGGCTGGCGTTCGGCGCGGCGGCCCGGGCGTTCGGCGCCGCGTTCGTGCTGGCGACCGCGTTCCAGCTCACCGGGCTGGTGTTCCACGCGCTCCGCCCGCGGTAACGTTCGCGGGCGCGATCAGCCGACGAAGACGCCGAGGTTCAGCGGGTCGCTGAGCGCCACCTCGGACAGTAGCGCGAGCGTCACCCCGTTGAAGGTGCGGAGCCGCCCGGAGCCGCCCGGGCCGGCGCCCACGAGCAGGTCGGCGGCCCCGTCCCCGTTGACGTCCCGCGCGCCCACCCGGGCCGCACCGGCGAACCCCGGGAACGCCAGGAACGACCGGATCTCGGCCCCGGTCGCCCCGCTGAACACCCGCACGTGTCCGTTGGCGTCCGCCCCCACAACGAGGTCGTCGGTCCCGTCCTTATCGACGTCGCCGGACGCCACGTTCACGCCCCCGGTGAACCCGGGGAACGCCAGGAACGACCGGATCTCGGCCCCGGTCGCCCCGCTGAACACCTTCACGTGCCCGTTCGCACCGGCCCCGGTGATGATGTCGTCGAACCCGTCGTTGTTGATGTCGCCGGAGGACACCCGCACTTCGCCCGGGAAGCCCGGGTACGCGAGGAACGAGCGCACCTCGGCCCCGGTCTTGCCGTCGAACACCTTCACGTGCCCGTTGATGGTCGCCCCCACAATGACATCATCGAACCCGTCGTTGTTGATGTCGCCGGCCGCGACGTACACGCCGCCGGTGAAGCCCGCGAACGGGAAGAACGAGCGCACCTCGGCCCCGGTGCTACCGTCGAGCACCTTCACGTGCCCGTTCACGCCCGCCCCGACGACGACGTCGTTCACCCCGTCGCCGTTCACGTCACCGGACGCGGTGGTCACCCGGCCCTGGAACCCGGCGAACGGGGTGACGGTCGTGGAGGTGCCGTCCGCCCGGGTGATGACGACCACCGGCCCGGCCGCCACCGAGCCGGCGCCCGCGGTGTCGTTATCATTGACGCTCAACGTGGCGGTCGTCAGCGCCCCCAGCACGGCCCCGCCGGTCGGGGCGGAGAGCGCAAGGGTGACGGTCTCCAACCCTTCCGCAAGCGTGTCGTCGGTGAACGGGATGGTCAGCGTGGCGGCCGTCGCACCGTCCGGGAAGGTGACCGTGTACGGCCCGCTGGCGAAGTCCGTGCCCGCGGTCGCGGTGCCGCCCGTCACGGTTACGGTCACGGTCACCTCGCCGCTAGAACCGCCGGAGCGGAACAGGGTGACAACGGCCGCTCCGCCCTCGGTGGCGCTGAAGGTCGTGAGCCCGAACGAGATGGTGCCGGCCGGGGCGGCCGCCAGCGTCAGCCCGGCCAGGGCGGTCGCACCCGCCCCGACGCTGCCCAGGCTGGTGGCCTCGCCCGTCACCAGGTTGATGGCGTAGAGCCGCGTGACCCCGTTCACGGTCAGCGCGGCGTAGCCGGTGCCCGAAGTGACGGCTGTGTTGGACGTGCCCACGCGAACGCCGGCCGGGATGTCGAACCCGTTCACGTCGGTGAAGTCGATGGGCGCGCCGCCGACCGTGATCGGGATCCGTGCCGTCTGGGTGCCGTTGTTGGGCGGGTTCTGGATGAACAGGCTGTCGCTGGCGGCGTCGAGCGTGTACTGGGTCGTAACCCCGCCGCTGAGGGGCTGGCCGAACGAGTTGGTGTACGCCGTCGCCGAGACACCGGTCGAGCCGGCCGGCAGGCCGATAATGGCACCGTCAACCGTGGCCGCCGCCGGCGCGCCGGTGTTCGGGTTCACGCGGAAGTTGAGCCCGGAGCCGGTCGTCACCCGGAGCCGGTCCACGGTCGGGTTGAAGTCGAGCCCGTAGCCCGCCGTCGCCGGCGGCAAGTCGACGCCGGAGAAGGTGATCGAGCTCGGAGTGCCCACCGCCGTCAGTGCGCCGGTCTGCGGGTCGATCAGGTAGAGGGTGGCGGTGTCGGCCGTGGCGTTGACACCTAGCCCGTACAACTGCCCGGTGGCGGGCCGGAAATCGATCCCTACCAGCACCTCGTTCGCGGCCAGCGAGCCGGTGCTGATGGCCTGTGTGGTGACGGTACCGGGCGACGCTGTGTTGAACCGCAGCAGTGAGGCTCCGTCGTCGCTCAGGGCGATTGCGGGAAACCCGCCCTGGTCGCTCTGGATCGCCAGCCCTTGAACGGCGGTCGCGCCGGTGCCCACGTTGCCGATCAGCGTGGCTTGGCCGTTGACCAAGTCGATGCTGTACAGGCCGGTCGTGCTGCCGTCGTTTAGAACCGCGAAGGCAGACCCTGCGGTGACAGCCGCGTTACTCGACGGGGCGTTTACGCCGGCCGGGATGTCGAACCCGTTGACCGCGGTGAAGTCGAGCGTCGACCCGCCCAGGGTGATCGTCTGGACGCTCACCTGGGTGCCGGCGTTAGGCGGGTTCTGGATGAACAGGCTGTTGCTGGTCGCGTCCAGCGTGTACAGGGTAGTGATGCTGCCGTTATTGGGCTGGTTGTTGGTGTACCCGGCGGCATCCACGCTGGTGGTGCCGGTATTGACGGGGCCGTCGGGGTTAATACCGTTGCCGGCGTTGTTGTCGGTATCTACGCCGGCGCCGGTGTTCGGGTCGGCCCGGAAGTTGAGCGACCCGGCCACCACGCGGACGCGGTCCGCCGCCGGGTTGAAGTCGAACCCGTAGCCAACTGTGGCCGGGTCCGGCAGGTCGACGACGGTCGTGCCGTCGGTGGTGAACGCGATGCTGCCGGCGGTGCCGACGGCAGTGGCGACCCCGGTGCGGGTGGAAATGGCGTACAGGGTTGCGGTGTCGGCGGCGGCGTTAACTCCGAGCCCGTAGAGCAGGCCGTTCTGCGGGCGGAAGTCGATCCCCACCAGCGTCTCGCTCCCGGTGACCCCTGTGATGGCGGTCGTTTGCGTGACCGTCGGGGCGGCGGTGTCGAAGGAGAGCAGGCTGGTCCCGCTCAGCGCGAACGCAGTCGCAGGTGTTGTGCGGTCCTCGAGGGATTCACAGTTCAGCCGAACCACATTCGGTGTACGGAGAGTGTGACGCATAACGGCTCTCGGGGATAGTCGTGGTGCAACCGAACATCGCGCCGCGCAAATCTAGCGCGATGTTGGCTCTTGTATACAGAGAGGTTCGAGCGAACAGAAACCGAAAATGAATAGATGGGTAAAATAGCGAGGATAGCCATCCCAACAATCGTCCCGGTCCAAGGAACAGAACGATACAACGGCCGCGGGCGGCGCAATCGTTGCGCCGCCCGCGGTGGTGCCATTGGGTGATCAGCCAATGAACGCCCCGCCGGGGAACTCGACTCCGAACGCGAGGAAGCTGTTGATCTCCTTGCCGCTGGAGCCGTCGAACACCTTCGTTTGGTCGGTGAAATCGGCCGCGCTCACGAGCACGTCCGGGATGCCGTCCCGGTTCACGTCCCGGGTCGCGACGTTCACCCCGCCCCCGAACACCATCGGGAACGCGTAGGTGCTGCGCATCTCGTCGCCGTTCCGACCGTTGAACACCTTCACCTGCGCCCCGCCCCGCGCGGTGCCGGTGACGATGTCGTCCAGCCCGTCGCCGTCGATGTCCCCGGTCGCCACGGTGACCCCGTTCACGAACCCGCGGTACGCGACGAAATTGTACAGCGTGGCGCCACTCTTCAGGTCGATCGCCTTCACGTTGCTGATGCCGCCCCCGGACCCGGCCACGAGGTCCGCCTTGCCGTCGCCGTTCACGTCCCCGGCGGCCAGCGTCACGCCGGTCAGCGACCCCGCGAACGCGTAGAAGTTGAGCCCCTCCGTGCCGGTGGCGCCGTCGTACACCTTGACGTGCGTCGAGCCGGTCGCGGTGCCGACGAGGATCTCCGCCTTGCCGTCGCCGTTCACGTCCCCGGCCGCGATGTTGATCCCGAGGAAGTACCAGGACGGGTCGAAGGCGTTGAAGCTGTACAGTTCCGCCCCGGTCGCACCGGAGAACACCTTCACGTGCGACAGGAACAGCCCGGGGGCGGTGATGACGTCCTGCACCCCGTCGCCGTCTACGTCCGCGGTGGCGACTTTCACGCCCGCGTTCATCGTCGGGCCGTAGGGCATGAACCCGCCCCGCGGGGTGCCGTCGGCGTTGAGCAGGTACACCAGTCCGGTCCCGACCCCGGAGCCGACCGCGACGAAGGGCTCCGAACTCGACCCGACCGGCATCGGCGCCGGACCGCCGCTGTCTTTGACGGTCACCACGGCCGTGCCCTGTTCGCCGACGGCGCCCGCCGACGGCGTCGAAAGCATGAGCGTGATGGTTTCGTCCGATTCCGCCACACCGTCGTCGGTGATCGGAATGTTCAGCGTGGCGGTGTCCGAGCCGGCCGCAAACGTGACGACATACGATACGCCGACAACGGACAGCGCGTCTGCCGACGTTACGCCGGTGAAGTCAACGCCCTCGGTGGCGGTACCACCGGTAACGAGCACCGACACGGTCAGCTCGGCGCTCAAATCGCCGGTGCGAGTGAGGGTGACTTCCGCAACCCGGCCCGCTTCGGTCGCGGTGAACTCCGCACTCGCGAACTCGACCTCGGCCATCTGCACGATCGTGCTGCTCAGCACCAGACTCCGGGTGCCGGCCGGAGCGGCGCCGATCTCGGTCGCGGCTCCCGTGGCGAGATCGATCTCGTAAACCTGGGTGGTGCCGCCGACGACCAGTGCGGCCACGGCCTTACCGGTCGCCGGAGTCCCGGGTTCGGTGACGCTGATGTCGCCGGGGATGTCGAACCCCTTCACCGCGGTGAAGTCGAGCGGGGCACCGTCAAGGGTGACCGCGAGTTGGCCGCTCTGGGTGCCGCTGTTGCCGCTCCCCTGGATGAAGAGCGAGTTGCTGGCAACGTCGAGCGTGTACTGCGTGACCGGAGCACCGGGCGCGGCGGTCGTGTAAGCGGTGCCCGAAACGCCGGTGGAGCCGGAGGGCAGGCCGTTGACGGCGCCGTCGGGGTTGGTGCCGGCAACGCTCCCCGCCAGCCCGTTGTTGCCATCAATCGCCGCGCCGGTTGCGGGGTCAACCCGGAACGTCAGCCCGGTTCCGGTGACGACGCGGAGCTGGTCCGCGGCCGGGTCGAAGCTCACGCCGTAGTTCGCGGACGCCGGCGCCGGCAGTTCGACCGGGTTGTCCGAGGCGTCCGAGAACGCGATCGTCCCGGCGGTCCCGACCGCTGTCGCGGCTCCGCTTTCGAGGGAAATGGTGTAGAGGGTGGCGGTGTCGGTGGCGGCGTTGACGCCGAGCCCGTACAGCAGGCCGTCCGCGGCCCGGAAGTCAATGCCCACCAGCGTCTCACCGGTGGCAACCCCGGTAACCGCAGTGGAGGTCACGCTATCCGCGTTGGTGGTGTCGAACGCCAGCAGGCTGGCCCCGCTGAGCGCGTACGCTGCCGCCGGTGTAGCCCGGTCTTCCAGGGTCTCGCAGCCGAGTCGAACGCCCGCGACGGCTCGTAGTGATGCGCTCATGACACCCTCTATGGGAACGGGAATTTGTCATGTGTAATCGGAAGAACCGTTCTAAATCCCCACACGAGTTCGGAGTTTTTTCGGAATTCGCTGAAGAACGTGAGACGCGGCGCAGAAGGGTAGAGAACCTGGGAGGGATCAAATTTACGCAGTTTACCGCAGAGCACCTCAGAAACCACAAACCCGGTTCAACGATCACCTAAGCGGCACGCAGTAACTCTTTGCTTTCCAGCTTCTTCGTAACTTAATCGAGTGGCCCACGTTGCCCATAGTGAGACCTTGCGCGACCCTGAGATGGGAACTGTACTGTGCGTCAAGGTGCGTGCTTGCGTAGCCGTTTGCCTACTTTGTGCCGCCATTTCTGCAACGGAATCCGTCATGATTCGCTTGGTGCTCGGAAGCCGGAACAAGAAGAAGTTGAAGGAGATGGTTGCCCTGCTCGGCTACCTTCCCCTGGACCTGACCGACCTGACGCCGTACCCGGACGCGCCGGAGGTCGAAGAGACGGCCGACACGTTCGTCGGGAACGCGGCCCTCAAGGCGACACAACTCGCGCCGGTGCTGGGCGCATGGGTGATCGGCGAGGACAGCGGGCTGTGCGTCCCCGCGCTGGGCGGCGCGCCTGGCGTGTACTCGGCGCGCTACGCGGGAACCCACGGCGACGACCAGGCCAACAACGACAAGCTGCTACGCGAGATGGCGCACCTCGGTGGCGCGGACCGGGCGGCGTATTACGTGAGCACCGCGGTGCTCGCTGACCCTACTGGCAAAGTCATTGCATCGGTCGAGGGCCGGTGCCACGGGGCCATTGTGGAGGAGCGCCGCGGGGCGGGCGGGTTCGGTTACGACCCGCTGTTCCTGGTGCCGGAGTACGGGAAGACGTTCGGGGAGTTGCCGCCGGAGGTGAAGCAGCAGATGAGCCACCGGGCGAAGGCGTTCGCGGAGCTACGCCCGGTGATGGAGCGGTTGGTCAAGGGCGAACTGTCGTAGCGGCGCGGGGCACGTCGGCAGTCAGTCGTTCGGCCGCCGGCCCGCGGGCAGTTTCATTTCCCCGAGTTCGTTGAGCTTCTTGAGTTCGGCGCGGACGCGATCGTTTTCGGCGACCTTCCCGGTTGTGGGAATCGCGGCCTTCAGATCGCGCACGTCCTGTACAAGTGCGGCGTGGGTCTCAAGCAACTTCCGCTCGCTCGGCGACCCCGGGGTGACGAGCCGGTTCCCGTCCGCGAGCGTCGGGAGTAGCGCGTCGCGAACCACGTTGTGGAACAGGCCGGTGAGTTCGGCCACCCGTTCGGCCTCTTGCCTGTCGGCGGCGTGCTGTGCGGCGCTCGCGAGCACCCTGGCGGCTTTGTGGCACTGTTGCGCCCGGTCTTCGGGCGTGTCCGCGCGGGATAACTGGACCCCGTGGTCCACGAGGTTGTCGATCAGCGTGCCGTTCGCTTTGAGGAGCCGGAGCTGGTCGGCGGGGCTCAGCGGCGCCGGAGCGGCCCCCGGGCCTTGCGCGCCGGCCCACGCCGCGAGAGCGACGAACACGGCGGTGATGTACGCCCAGCGGGCCATCGTCATCTCCCCTTGGCGAGCGACAGCTCCCGCGCGCCTTCGCGGGCCGTGTCCGCCATCCGCTTGAGTGTCGGTTGCGCGTCCTGCGGGGCCTCGGTTGCCAGCTTGTCCGCCTCGGCCGCGTCCGCCTCCAGGCGGCCTTTCAGGTTGTCGAGCAGGCGCCGCTTCTCGCCGGCGTCCATGTGAAGGGGCAGCTCCTTGACCTGCCGCACCATGCCGTCCTTCACCACTTTATCGTACCACCGGGCGAAGTCTTTCAGCTCCGCGGACGGGGCGATCCGGGCCATGCCGCGGGTCTCCCCGGCGAGGTCCTCGGCCATCCCGCCGAGCACCTCGAGCCGCTTGGCGGGGCCGTCCGCGCGTGTCAGCGCCACGTCGCGGGCCACCATCTTCCGCAGGAGCGGGTGCTCGTGCGACTCCACGAACTCGTGCGGTACGGTTCGCGGCCGGGTGCCGTACCACACGAGCCCGACCGTGATCAGCACCGCGGCCGCCAGCCCGCCGATGGAGGACGGGTGCTCACGCGCGAGCCGCGCCAGCGGGGCCACAACGCTCGGGCGCGGCGCCGGCGCGACCATCGGCCGGATGACCGGGTCGGCGGCCATCAGCTCGCCGATGAGCGCCTCTTTCCGGTCGCGGGGGGCGGACGGCACGGGCAACCGCTTGAGCATCGACTCGAGCCGCGCGGCGCGCTGCGCCCAACCCTGGCACGCTTCGCACGTGCTGACGTGCGCGAGCAGCGACGGCGGCAGGTGCCGCGGGTCTGCCAGGGCGATGATCTGGTTCTGAACGGCCTGACAGTTCATCTCGACACCAAGGACAGCACAGCCGCAAAAAAGCACACAAGGGCGACGGAATGAATGATGTTAATTAGTAACACTGTTCGTCGCCTGGCGTTCGACTTTTGTGCATTTCGCGGCCGCTACTTTTATTCTTTCGCCTCTTCCGGCACCGCGCCGGGTGGGAGCAACTCGGGGGAGAGTACCTTCATCAGCTTCTGGCGGGCCTTGAACACCCGCCACCGGGCCGTTTCCTCGGTCGTGTTGAGCACCTTCGCCACCTCGCGGAACGACAGCCCCTCCTCGACCCGGAGCAGCAGGGCGGCCCGGAAATCGGACGGCAGGTCCGCGACCGCTCGGCTCACCACCTCCAGCGCCTCGCGGTTCTCCGCGGCGCTCTCGGCCGAGTTCCCTTCCGACGCCGGCGCGGGCGTCTCGTCGGACAGTTGGTGCTTTGTGCGCCGCTCGGACCGCTTCTGGTTCACGAAGTTGTTGTGCCCGATGCGGAACACCCACGCCCGGAAGTTGCTGCCCGGCCGGAACGATTTCACCGCGGCCAGCGCCCGCAGGAACGTTTCCTGGGTCAGGTCCTCGGCGGTGTGCCGGTCGCGGGTCAGGTGGTACAGCCAGCGGTATAGCCGGTCCCAGTACGCGTCGATGAGCAACGCAAACGCGGACCGGTCGCCGTTCTGGGCGGCCCGTATCCATTCGGCCTCCGCGGACAGCGGTTCGGAGGGGGAACCTGCGAGTGGTTCGCCGTCCGCCCCGGGGAGGGCAGGGTCCGGTTCACGGGTCACGCGTCGTTCGTCCGGCGATCAGGGAGGCAAGGCGATTGGTGCATTCGTTTGTTGCCGCGGCCGTGTTTACACATTGGCCAGGCTCGCGAGGGCTGATCCCCCGCGGCCGCGCTCGCACAGCGCACCGGCAACTTCCTCATCCACCTTAACCACCCGTGCGGCCGGTTGTCCAGCACCGGCTGAATCTTGCGCCCGTTCCGCCCCGTTCGCAGGGTACAACGGGGCCGGCGGCGGTTCGTTGGCGGGCGGGGAGAATTTTGGGCCGACAGCCGCTACAGGAGGTCCGGTTGTGCCGGCGAATGCGGTGGCTCCGCTCCGGCACCGGGCGCCGCGGCTCCCGACCGCTCAAGCTCGAACGCGCGGCGCTTCTCCTGGGCGAGCGCGAACCACTCCCGCCCGCGGGGCGAACACAGGGCTACCAAGTTCGCCGCGGCGACGGCCAAGAACAGCGCGCCGAGCGCCAACAGCAGCGTGGACGGCTCGCGGGACACCGAAACCGCGATCAGCCACAGGGTGAGGCACACGACGCACCAACCGCCGACCCGCGCCCACCGGCGCCCGGTCGACATTTGCCCGCCGGCGAACAGGTGTACGGCCGCGATGCCCGCGAACTCGGGCAGGTCGTTGCTCGTCGGCTTGCTAAGCAGCAGGAACGCCGTGCAGATCAGGAAGAACGCGCCGAACGCGAAGTTCGCGTACACCGCGGCGGACACGCCCCGCGGGCGGGCGGCGAACACCTCGATCGGGTTGAACCGGTACCGGTACCCTGTCGCGGTCACGCGCGCGCCGGCGAGGTGGCGGTCCAGGTCGGCGAGCAACTCGCCCGCGTCCGCGTACCGCTCGCCCGGGGATTTGGCGGTGGCGCGGTGGACGACGTTGGCCAGGTCGGGCGGCACGGCCGGGTTGCGCCCCGCGAGCGGCGGGATCGGCTTGTGCAGCACTTCGCCCAGCAGGGCCTCGACCGTTCGGCCCCGGAACGGGAGCGTGAGGGACAGCAGCTCGTACCCGATCAGGCCGAGCGCGTACACGTCCGACGCCGGCCCCGCGGGGTTCCCGCCGAGTTGCTCGGGCGCCATGTACATCGGCGTGCCGATGGGGCCGCTGTGCGTGGTGAGCGTGGTGTCGGTGAACGACCGGGCGAGACCGAAATCGATCACCACAACCCGCCCGTCCGGTTCGACCATTACGTTTTCCGGCTTCAGGTCGCGGTGCGCCACCCCGACTGAGTGCGCGTAAGCGACCGCCGCAACCAGGTCGCGCCACACGCGCAGCGCGTCCTTCAGCCGTTCCGGCGCGGCCGGCCCGGGCGGTTGCGGCTCCGCGTGCGGCGGGGCCGCTCCGCGTGGTTGGCGGTTGAGCCACCCGCGGAGCGTCGTCCCCTGCACCTGGCGCATCGCGATGTAGCACGCCTGCGCGGTCTGGCCGACGTGGTACAGTTCGACGATGCCGGGGTGCTTGAGTTTAGAAACGGTTGCGGCCTCGCGCTGGAACCGGCCGAACAGCGTCGGGTCGGAAATGGCGCCGCCGAGCACCTTGACCGCGACCCATCGCTCCTCGTCGAGGTCCCAGGCCGCGTACACCGTGCCCATCCCGCCGCGGCCGATGGCGCAGTCGAGGCGGTAGCGGCCGAGTACGGTCCCCGGCGGGAGGTCCAAAGGGTGGTACACCTCGTCCGGGGCGGACGAGGCAAGAGAGACAGGGGGCGACGTGCCGAACATGATGTCCTCGGCGCGGAGGGGCGGAAATGGGCAACGCGAGCACCGGGCGCAGTCTAGCTCGCGTTCCGCGCCATCACAATCATTTCGCGGGCGGGAGCCACCGGGCGAGCAACTTCGTTTGCGGTCCGGCGGCCCAGTCCTTCGCCCCGCTGCTGCGGCCGACCGCCGTACCGTCCGGGGCGATCAGCCAGACCGTCGGGAGCGCCTGCACCTCGTACCGGGCGGCCCCGACCCCGCTCGCCTCGACGAGAGCGGGCGCGCCCGGGGCGAACTTGTCGAGCACCGCCTGCGCGTCGGCCGGGGTGTCGGCGTCCGTGCAAACGTGCAGCACTTTGAGGCGGCCGGCGTGCTCATGCTCCAGTCGTTGAAGGGCCGGAACCTCTTTGACGCAGTGCGTGCAGTTGGTGCCCCAAAAGTGCAGGAGGACGAGTTGCCCCTTCAGGTCGGCCAGCCGCGTCGTGCGGTCACGCGCGTCGAGCAGCGACAGCGGTGGCGGCGCGGCGCCGGTGAGGTCTGTGAACCCGGCGGCGGCCAGCAACTGTGCGTCCGCGGAAAGCGGCTTTACGGAACCGCCCCCGCCGGCCGCGAGCCGCTCGACGTGCGCAACGACCGCGTCCAGATCGGCCGGCGGGAGGGAGCGGAATGACGCCATTGCGGTCCCCGGAATGCCGTCGAACGTGACCCTCCGGATCGCTTCGGGTGTGGGCGCGAACCGCCACGGGCGGGCGGCGAAGTCGCGCGGCGGCGGGCGCAACGCGGCTGAGGCGGTCCCGTCACCGTGCCCGTCCGGGCCGTGACACGACGCGCAGTACATCTGGTACACGAGCGGCCCGCGGTCCGCGACTGGCGCGGGCGCGGGTTGGGTTTGGTCCGGCGCGGGTGCGGGTCCAACCGCCCGTTTGCGCCAGGTGCCGATTCCCCACCCGACCGCGCCGGTCGCGACCAGTAGGACCGCGGCGAGCAGCGGGAACGAGAGGCGCTTCATTTCACTGCTCCTGCCCCTGCGAGCGGCACGACCGTTACGGCCTTGCCGCTCTCGTCGAGTTCGTTCCACGCGACCACGATTTCTCCGGTCGGGGTGCCGGTGATTGCGGGGCGCGTCTGAAACGCGCCGGTCTTCGGCGCAACGGCCCGCGCCGCGCCAAACTGTGCGGCCCCCGGCGGCATCGCGCGGTGCATGATCGCGCGCCCGCCTCCGGCCCCCACCGTCGGCGCGACGGGCTCGTGTTGGTGTTTGGGTGCGGGAGCCGGTTCCGCACCGCTGCTCTCCTCCCACACGGCGTGGAGCGTGCCCGTGGCGTCCGCGAACAACTTGGCATTGCCCTGCGTGCCGCCCGCGCCCGCGTTCAACTCTTGTGCGGTGAATTTCAGATCCGAGCGCCGAGCGGAAGCGTGGTAGCACCGCTGCGAGCCGGTGCGCGCGTCCATCCAGGCCACGTGTAGCGTGTCCCCGACGAGCGCAAGCGACGGGCCGTCGTGCGGGCACCCGTTGAACGCCCACGTCGGCGGCACCACCGGAACCACGTCGAAGGAATTCGCACCGGGGCGCTTGACGCCCAGCGCGATGTCGCGGTAGCCGTTCGCGACGTTGCGGAACGCGACGTAGGCCGTGCCGTCCGGTGCGACCAGGCTCGCGGTCGGGCAGCACGGGCACACCCCTTTGTCGTCGTCCCCGGTGTGGACGACCGCTTCGGGCTCGAACGCGGCCGCGCCGGCGGGGCGCACCGCCGCGAAACACTGCTGGGCCTTGTTCCGGTTGTCCAGCCAGGACGCGAGCAGCGCCCCGTCCGGGCCGGCGGTGAGCGCGGTGAAGGTGGGCCGTGCCCCGGCCCCGCGATGCACCTGAGCCGGTGCCCCGAAGGTGTCGCCCCGGTCCCGCGACTCGACCGCTGCCATGCGCACGCCGTTCCCGCCGGGCACCGTTTCGGTCCACGCGAGGTGCAGCGCCGGCCCCGCGGCGACGAGGTGCGGCACCATGCGCAGCTCGCGGGTGACGGTCTTGCCTTTCATTTGCGAGACCGCTTTGAACACGCCCGACCGCGCGACCGATCGCGCGGGGGCGAAGTGCCGGGCGCCGTCGTCGGAGCGGGTGAGGTAGAGGGTGCGCTCGTCGTCGCCGGTGCGGGACGCCCACGCGAGGTACACCCGGCCGCCCGCGTCGGTGGCGAGCGTCGGGGCTTCGAGCGTGTCCTTCGCGTCGGCCGCGCTGAGCGCGAAGCGGCACGGGGCGGTGGGCGGTGCCGCTTCCCCGGCCGTCGGTGGCGGCGGTTCGGGCGGCCCGCCCGCGAGGTACAACCCGCCCCCGAGGCCGCCGGCCGCGAGGACGAACAGAACGGCGTACTTTGCCCAGCCGGGGCGGGCGTCCGGTGCTGTCGCGATCATCGGCTGAATCCTTTGTGTTGAACGGTGGAGATGCCGGGCGGTCGTAACGACCGCCCGACGGGCGGTCAGAACTCGCCGAGCACCTCGCCGCTGGCGCGGGTCGAGGCCGCGCGCCACGCGGCAAGGTCGACGGCGTCGCGGACGAACCGAACGCTGCCGTCGCACAGCAGCACGTTCACCCCGCCGGTGTGCGCGCTCGCGGCCTTGTAGAACCCGGCCCCGCTCCGGGCGCAGTCGATGGCCCGCTGGTTCGGCCGGTGCGTGGTGGTGAAGCAGACGTTGAACTCGCGCCCCCACAGCCAACTGCTCCCGCGGTTCCCGGCCCACCGGGTGGCGGTGGCGCACGTGGCCTCGTCGAGCAGCGCGCCCTGGCCGCCGAAGCTGGCGTACTGGCGGAGCGGCTCTATCGGGGCCGAGGCGGGCTCGGTCTGGATGTTGTTCCCGCGCAGCGCCTCCGCCATCAGCAGGGTGTTCGACGTGCCGTCCGTGACGTCGGTGATGCGGAGCTTGGACGTGTACCAGACGATGCCGTCGTTCGCGTTAGCCAGCGATTGCACGGTCACGCCGGTGCCCATGTTCACCATGTAGTTGTTCGGCGTCCAGTCCGCCAAGTTGTTCTGGTACAGGACCGGCCCCGCGTCGGACGGGCAGAGGAACAGCCCGACCGGCGATTTCGCGGGCGTGGCGTGAACGGGGTTGAGGGTTTGCGACCCGCCGCTCCCGAGTGTGATGGCCTGCGTGAAATCGACCAGCTTGCGGAGGTTGTCCTGCTCGACGTGCGGCAGCAACTGGGCCTGGAACGAGAACGCCCACTGGCTGGCGTTCTGCGTCGCCCCGGCCGGGAACTGGCCCATCGCTCCTTCGTAGTTGTGCGCGGCCAGCCCGAGCTGTTTGAGGTTGTTCTGGCACTTCATCCGTGCGGCGGCCTCGCGGACCTTTTGCACCGCGGGCAGCAAGAGGCCGATCAGGATCGCGATGATCGCGATCACTACGAGCAACTCAATGAGGGTAAATCCGGAACGCTTGTTCACGGTGAGAATCTCCTGATGTACGTGCGGGACGTGCCGGTACGAGCCGACACGGACGTTCGGTCGGTGCGCGCGGTCCCGGGGCGAGCGGGTCGCGAACGAAAGCAACGGAAACGTCAGGAGATTCGCGGGGGCCGGGTCGGCGGGCGGAACGAGACGGGGGTGATGTGGACGGCCGGTTCACGGACGGAATCGGCCAGGGCAAACGCCCCGCGCGGTGCCACGGGCCGCGCGGGAACCGAGATCAGTTCGAGCTTGAGCAGCCCGCCGGGGCCTTCGCCGCGGCACTTCTGCGCGAACATCCCCGCGACCCACCGGACGACCGGCTTGCTCGCCTGGGGTTCGTGCTCGCCGTCCGCGTGCGGGGCGCTCTCGCAGCAGGATTTTGTGTTCTTCGTGCAGCAGGTCTGTTTGCTCGTGCGGGCGAGCTGCCGCGCCGCGACCGTGGGGCGGACGTGTTCCGGCGGCGTGATCCCGCGCTCTTCGGCCCAGGCCAGCTTCTGTTCGAGCGTGAAGCAGCAACAGTCGCCGGCCCAGCCCTGCTCGCTGGTCTGGCAGCCGCACGGGTGGCTCTGGCACGGAAACGGGATCGCCCCTGGCCCGCCCTTCGCAGGGCGAACGAGGACCGGCGCCCCGGTGGCCGCGATCACCTGTGCCAACAGTGCCGCAACCGCCACCATGTGACGGAGGGCGTTGGTCAGTCGTGGTCGGGAGAGCCGCATTCGGGCATTCAGGGTGGGAAGGTACAGGCATTTTACGGCCGCCGCCCCACAACGCCAGCACCGACCCCGCAGAAGCCGCGGAGGGTGCAAAAGGGCACGTGTGATCGCGGAACTCGTGTGTTTTCACCGCAACAGTTGAGTTCGGAACATGCTGACCCGAGACCGTGGCGACGAGTCGTATTAACAGCGACGACAACTACGGCTACATTTGATGCGCTGGGACGTGTCAGAACGGCGCGAAGGTGGGATGTGAGATGACCGTTTACTTCTGTTCTTCCACCGTTCCCAGTCCCCACCCCCCAACTTCCCGTCCCGGCCCCACTGACAAATCCCTGAGTGACTAAAAACAGCGTTCGTTGTACCCCCCGCTCTACAGGTCTGCACCGATGTCACGGAACGGCACGCTTCGGTTCGCGTTTGGTTCGTTGCTTGTGCTTTCGGTGCCCCTCGTGGCGGTGGCGGACGATGACCTCGTCCGCCAGGTTCGGGACGGACACCGGGCGGCTCGTGAGTCGATCCAGACGCTCACTGCGACGCTGACCAGTGAGCAAATTCATCCGGATCGCCAGATCGTGACTCAAGCAAAGTACAGCCGTTCTGGCGGTGTCGCCCGCATTCGGGAAGGCCGGGAAGGTGGCCACACCGAAGACCTGTTGATGAAAGGGGGCGAAATCCGCCACATCGGGCGGTCGTGGAAGGCGGGGAAGGCTGGGCCGTCTGCGGTCGCTTTCCGCGCGCCGGGAAACGCGTTCTTTGGCCCGGGCGATGTGTGGCGCGAAATGTTGATTGAACTCACCGGCCCGGCCGGGGGGCAACTGGATCTCGACCAGCTCCTGACAGCGGCAGACGGCCCCGTGCGGGCAGATCGAGAGAAGCTGGACGGCCGCGAGTGCGTTCGGCTGCGGTTTTCGGCAACGTACCCGAGCGGCGCGAAGGAGCGTGTGACGCTTTGGCACGACATCGGCCGCAATTATTTGGTCTGCCGAGTGCTAGTTGAACGTCCCGACCTGCCGACCTCTCGCTACAGCGTGCTTCAGGTTCTCGATTTTATCGAGCCGCAACCGGGTGTCGTCTTTCCCGTTAAGGTGCGGCGCGAACACTTTCGTAACGGGGAGATGTTTTCCGCCACGGTTGCCACGCTCACAGACGTAACCATCAACAAGCTGTTGCCGCCCGACGCACTGGCGCTTCCGCAAGTACCGAGGGGAACGACGTTGCACGACCGAATTGAAGGCAAGGAAGGGCCGATCGATTCGGATTGGAAGCCGCTGGGGGTGATGCGGCCGGCGGCCCCGCCCCCCCTTCCGCCGGCGCCGAAAGTCGCGCCGGCGGACGCCCCCGCCGTACCGTCCACGTCCGAACCAGTTTCGACCGGTCGTTGGGTGCTGAGCGGCTCGCTTGTGCTTCTTGTTCTTGCGGCCGGTGTGGCCGTCGTCAGCCGGGTGCGTGCTCGCCGTAACTCTACTGCTTGAGGTCGCCCATGAGAACGATAGGTTTCCTCCCCGACCGGGCCGTGCCGGGCGTCTTCCCACGCGTTACCGGTGGACTGGTCGCCAGCCCGACCGCGGTCGTACTCGGCGACATCCCGCTCGAGCAACCGACGAGAATGACCGTCCGGCTCCGCAACAACGGTGCCCTCAATCGGCGCGTCCAATCGGTGGGTGGTCTGCAACCGGACCGGTTCGATGTCCGATTGGTGTCGCCCGATGCTTCCGACTCCGGCCACCCCGCTCCGGAATTGCCTGTCGCCGGGACCGGGATGGTTCGGGTGGGGGACGGCTCGTTCACGCTGACCATCCCGGTGACAACCGTTGGGGCGAAACCATGACCCGCACGCGCACTGCCTTCACTCTTGTCGAAGTTCTGGTCGTAATCGGGGTGACGGGTGTCCTGATCGGTTTGCTCCTGTCTGCGGTCCAGGCGGCACGCGGGGCGGCGGCCCGACTCGCGTGCGCGAACAACCTGAAACAGATCGCTCTCGCGACCCACCACTACCACGAGGCGCGAGGCACGTTCCCGGCGGCCTACGACTCGCTCAACGGCCCTCCGGGTTCGCTCGCGTGGCCGGTTGTTCGCTGGCCGGTACGGCTCCTTCCGTACCTCGATCAAGACGCTCTTTGGGCACAAACTGAGGCGGCGTATCGGGTAACAACGGACGCGAATCGGAACCCGCCGCATGTCGGCTTGTCCACGGTCGTCAAAGTGTATGCGTGCCCGGCCGACGGGCGGTTGGCCGCTCCTCTTACCGACGACCGCGGGTACACAGCCGCTTACGGCTCGTACGAAGGCGTCGGTGGTGGCGTCGCGCGGGCCGGACACGAAGGCGCCGATGGGGTGACGCGGCCGGCGGGCTCCGACGGCGTGATGCGGGGGCCGCTCGGAGTGCGGTTGGCCGAAATCACCGACGGCGCGAGTGCGACCGTGATGATCGGTGAAAAACCGCCCTGGGGGCGGTACCTCGGTGGCACGTGGTACGCAAGCATCATTGACGACCCGGCGCTGGTGAGCGACCCGAATTATGGCGGGGGGGCGATCGGCTCAATGCACGCGCGCGACGACGGCGACTGGTACGGCTGTCGCGGGCCGTTCCGGTTCGGCCCCGGGCGGTTGAGCAACCGATGCGACGCAAACCATTTTTGGAGCACGCACGGTGGCGGTGGACAGTTCGCTTTCGCGGACGGCGCGGTCCGGTTCCTCTCCTACGCGGCGGCCGACATTCTACCCGCACTGGCGACCCGTGCCGGCGGCGAAATCGTTCCGGACTAGTTCCGAAGCACGTCGGGCTGGCATGGCAGTCCAATATCGCCCTCGGCCCGGACAGCGTTTTCGGTCAGTAGCCGGGCGCAACTCGACGCTGGTGTGTCCAGACTCTGTGGCAGATATTACAACACGCGCAGAAGCTGGCTGGTGCCGACGGACGGGCTTCGCCCCGTCAGTCGGTCCCAGTCGGCGTTTTGGGCGTTCCCTTTTCTCGGCGTGGCGGTAACGGGCGCTCGATCGGCACCGGGGCTGCCACCTTGCGGTACCCCAGACACCGCGCGACATGCAACACCTCGAGCCACGTCGGGTAGCGCCGGCCGAACCGCTTCTGAAACTCGGCGATCGCGCGCAGGAACTCGACCTCGTCATCGGCCATGTCGCCACCGTCGAAGTACGGAGAGTAAGAGGTGTAACTCATCCAGTGCGACATGGGGCCGTCACCTTCTTTATTGGACCGCAACGGGATAAGGCCAGAAACCCGGCGCGGCAACGGAACACTTCGACCCAGTACCGGGCGCACCCGGCGCAGGTTGATTAGTGATATTTTGTACACTTTCGATATTGCGCGACGCAAGGTGATTGTCAACACGAGGGCGCGGATTTTTCGCGCGGTAGCGGATACGATGCGCAGGACCGGAACTGCGGGCCGTGAGGGGTGTGCGATGCGATGCGTACTGGCTGGGGGTGTTGCGTTCGTGCTGGCGTGCGCGGTCGGGACCGCCGACGAGCCGCAGAAGCCGCGCGAGAAGCCGAAGTACGAGTACCGCCAGGAGCACGACCCGAACGGGATCGGGAAGTTCTACCTCGACCGCGAGATCGCGCACGTCATGGGTTTCCAGGCCGCCGGCTGGCTCGAACGCAAAGAGCGCATCAAGGAGGAAGACCCCGAAAAGCTCATCAAGGCGCTCGACCTCAAGGAGGGCATGGTGGTCGCGGACGTGGGCGCCGGCAGCGGCTATCACACGTTCATGATGGCGCCGCGGGTGGGCGAGAAGGGGAAGGTGATCGCGTCGGACATCCAGCAGGAGATGCTCGACATCGTCACCAAGAAGGCCAAGGACAAGAAGCTCACGAACGTCGAGGCCGTGAAGGGCACCACCACCGACCCGAAGCTACCCGCGGGGCAGGTGGATCTCATCCTCTTGGTGGACGTGTACCACGAGTTCGAGTTCCCCTACGAGATGACGGAAAAGATGGTCGCGGCGCTCAAGCCGGGCGGGCGCCTGGTGTTCGTCGAGTTCCGGCTGGAAGACGACAAGGTCGCGATCAAACTGGTCCACAAGATGAGCGAGCGGCAGGTGCTGAAGGAGGCCGCGGTGTTCCCGGAACTGGAGCACACGAAAACCGTGGGCACGCTCCCGTGGCAGCACGTCGTCATTTTCACCAAGAAGGGCGAGAAGAAGTGATCGCGCTGCTACTCGTGTGCCTCGGCGCGCCCCCGGCGCCGCCGGCCGTCGTCAAATCCGAACCGGACGCCGCACTCACCGCCTCGTTCCGTCAGAAGGACGGGTGGGTCGGTGGCGACGGGGCGTTCTCCGTTTCGCTCGGCGAGAAGCGGGCGCTGTGGCTGTTCAGCGACACCTGGGTCGGTGCCGTTCGCGACGGTAAACGCAAGGACGTGGAACTGGTCAACAACAGCGTCGGCGTCGAGGACGGAACCGGTGCCGACCGCAAGCTGTCGTTCGCGATCCAGAAGGGGGCGAAGGGCAAGCCCGCCGCGCTCTTTACGCCGCCGGACGGGGAAGGGTGGTTCTGGCAGTTCGCCGGGCACGTGGCGGACGACAAGTTGCACGTCTTTCTGCCCCGGTTCGAGAAGACGAGCGACCCCGGGGCGTTCGGGTTCCGGGGCTTCGACCTGTGGCTGGGCACGGTCGCGCGGCCGGACGCCGACCCGCTCAAGTGGAAGCCCGAGTACACCAAGGTGCCGTTCGCGGACCTGACGGGCAAGCGCAAGTGGGCGTTCGGCTCGGCGGTGCTGACGGTCGGCGATTTCGCCTACGTTTACGGCTACGAAGAAACGCCGAGCAAGCCGTTCCCGGTGCGGAAGCTGCTCACCGCCCGCGTTCCCAGGGACAAGCTGGCCGACTTCAAGGCGTGGCGGTTCCTGGCGAACGGCGAATGGACGGCCGACCCGAAGGACGCCGCGGGGCAGGCCGACAAAGTTGCGGTGGAGCTTTCCGTGAGCTACCTTCCCGGCCTCAAGCAGTACGCGCTGGTCCACACCGAAAACGGCCTTTCGGACCGCATCGTCGGCCGGTTCGCGCCGGCCCCCGAAGGGCCGTGGTCGGACCCCGTGCTGCTGTACACGTGCCCCGAGATGAAAAAGGACAAGCGGGTGTTCAGCTACGCGGCGAAGGCGCACTCGCACCTCGCGACCGGGAACGAACTGGTGATCTCGTATGTGGTCAACTCGTTCGACCTGGGGCCGGTCGTCAACAACGCCGAGCTGTACTGGCCGCTGTTCGTCCGGGTGCGGCTGAAGTGAGCGCGGCGTACACTTCCTGTTCGCCCGCCCTCGAACGACGGAGCGCGATATGAGCCTGACCGGAAAGCGGGTCGCGGTGCTGGTGGAGCAGCAGTACCAGGAAATGGAAGTGTGGTACCCGGTGTACCGGTTGCGCGAGGCGGGGTGCGTGGTGGAACTGGTCGGCCCGGAGGCGGGCAAGACGTACTCGAGCAAGCTCGGCTACCCCGCGAAGGCGACGCTGGCGGCGAAGGACGCGCACGCGACCGACTTCGCCGCGGTGGTGGTCCCGGGCGGGTTCGCGCCGGACTACATCCGCCGCAGCGAGCCGATGCTGAAGCTGGTGCGCGACGCGCTGGCGCAGAACAAGCCGGTCGCGGCGATCTGCCACGGCCCGTGGGTGCTGTGCAGTACGACCGGCCTGAAGGGGCGGAAGGTGACGTGCTTCCACTCGATCAAGGACGACGTGGTCAACGCGGGCGGCACCTACGTCGACCAGGAAGTGTGCGTCGACGGGAACGTCATCACGAGCCGCACGCCGGAGGACTTGCCGGCGTTCGTAGTGGCGCTGATCGAGATGATGCACAAGGGGTAATTGCGCCGGCTCAATAAATAATCTGAGTCGCACGATTCTGCCGCCGTGCGGCTCGCGCCGCATTCCTGAAAATGCGGACCGCACAGAAGTCGGAATTCTTCTCTCGGGGCGACTGATTGAAGCTCGTCGCCCCGGCGACACTCAGTCTAAAGAGACGATTTCACCTTTGTCGGGAGTGACTGCGCCCCAAAATGTTGTGTGACTAGTGTTTTCGCCTATGAACCTGACGCTTCCGTCGGCCAGGCCGCAGAGGAGCCCGCCTGACAACGACGATTGCGGAATTCGTGGGTCACATTTTTCAAATGTCGGCCGAACTTGGAAGGTCAGTGGCAAGCTTCCAACAGAAACCGCGCCGCCCTGACCCATAGTCGTTTCTGGACGAACATCGAGAAACATAGGCGAATCCGCAAAGGTCGCTCGACGTGGAACTCCAGATTCGCACGGGATTATCTTCCCAGATCCATCCATACATACCGATCCATTGTATTTCCAGTAGAACGTGGTGTAGTTGCAAGAGCCGTAGTGTTCAGTTGTCGCTATAGTTGTTGATAAACCGTCAGGAATCGATGCAGAGAACCGACCGCCGGAATACACGCGGGGGTTGAAGGCGATGCTCGTCGCGCTCTCCTGGGGCGACTCACTCGTCGGGAAAAGTGGAGCAGGTAGGGTGACTGTAAGAGAAGGATCTGATCGAAATCGAATCATCTTTGGAGGGTGGTTTAGGTCCGCTTCAAGGAACGGCCCAAGGATGCACATGACAGAATATCCGCCCGTTGAGTGCATGTTGCCATCGACACTCGGCCACTTGTCTTGATTGGCACTTGCGTAATTGTGAGAGGCAAGGACGACCTGCCTGATGGCATTGGTGTTCACTAATCGCAGTGCCGCGTTACGAACTTTTTGTACAGCCGGCAGGAGCAGGCCGATAAGAACGGCAATTATGGCGATCACTACAAGCAGCTCCACGAGCGTGAACGCACGACGTGATCGATCGACCATTCTGCCGTCCTCCTGTGCGATTCGCGCATGCACTATAACGCCGGGTCATTGCTGGTCGTCTGTCTATACAACGGCCGCATCGGGCTGGCAATACGTAGGCCGGTGCCAGAGCCGATGCGGGGTTGCGCCCGGCGGCGCATCGGCCGTGCTGAGGGTGGTTCCAGAGGGGGCCTGATGACCGAAGCGGAATGGTGGGCGTGTGCCGACCCGGTGAAACTCTTGGCGTCTGCCCGTCGCAAAAAGAAGTTGTTGACGGACCGCAAATTTAGGTTGTTTGCCGTCGAATGCACCCGCGCCGTGTGGGATTTGTTGCCGAGTGAAAACGGTCACAAAGCCGCAGGTGTGGCGGAGAGATACGCCGATGGCACAGCCACGAAGAAAGAACTCCTCGCTGCGCATCTCGCCGCAGTACGCGACACCGCGGAGGAGAAGGACATCACCAACCAAGCCGAGTACGCGGCGAATCAAGCGTTGTTCTCGGCCATCAATGCGTCCGGTGACCGGAGCAACTTACGTTACGCGGCCGAGTGTGCTGTCGAGTGCGCAGCGGATGATTCGGAAGCAGTAGCCGAGCGCGTGCGGCAGTGCGTGACGCTTCGCGACATTCTCGGCAACCCGTTCCGCCCGGTTGCCTTCACTCCGGACTGGCGCACTGGCACCGCGGTGTCACTGGCTCGCGGGATGTACGAATCGCGGGACTTCAGCGCGATGCCGATTCTCGCCGACGCCCTTCAAGACGCCGGGTGCGACTCCGACGACATCCTTTCGCACTGCCAAGGTCCGGGGCCGCACGTGCGCGGATGCTGGGTCGTAGACTTGGTGCTCGGGAAAGAGTAGTATCGAGCCGAACTGGCGGCGTTGAATCGATGGTCGGGTGCCCGATCCCGGACTGTACCGCGGCGGATGCTGTCGCGCCTCCGACCGCCCTCAAGTCTCAAAACGCTCCCGACCGTTTCGCCCCGCACGTCCGCCGGTTCAAAAGGAGTGTGCCCATGACTCGGCTCCTGACCGCCCTCGCCATCTGCATCGTCGCGGCCCCCGCCCGCGGCACCGAATCGCCGCTGGCCGAGAAGTTCTTACACGACGGCCGGCTCGCGGAGGGGGAGACGGCCCTGTTGGTTGTCCTCGACGCCGCCCCGAAGGACGACACGACCCGGTTCGGCCTGGGGATGATCCAGTTCGCGCGGGCGGTGGAGAACCTCGGCCGGGCGCTGTACGAGTACGGGTGCGTGTCCGAGAAGGCGACGCAGCCGTTTCTGCGGCTCCCGGTGCCGAAGAACGACGCGCCGGCGGTCATCAGCTACCGGGCACTCGGGCGCATCCTCGACGCCTTCGCCACGGACCTCCAGCGGGCCGAGCGCACCCTCGCCGGCATCACCGACGACAAGGTGAAGCTGCGGCTGCGGCTGGCCAACGTCGCCTTCGACTTCGCCGGCACCGGCGAGAGCCACACGACCCTGATCGACCTGCTCAACACGCTGAACGGCGGGCGGTTCGGGTTCCAGACGGACAACCCCGAGTTCCGCGTCCACTTCGACCGCGGGGACGTGGCGTGGCTGCGGTCGTACTGCTATTTGCTCTCGGCGATGGTGGAAGGGTACCGGTCGGTGGACGAGGAGGCCGGGTTCGAGGTGCGGGTGCGGGACATCTTCCCGAAGGTGGCCCCACCGGCCCGCGAGCCCGACCCGAACTGGCTCGGCGGGCTCAAGGTCGTGGACCCGCCCCGGCTGCGGCGGGCGCGGCTCCACATGGTGGCGGTGTGCGAACTGAACCGCGAGACGTGGATGCACATCCGCGTGGAAACCGACGACGACTACGAGTGGCTCCCGCACCCCAAGCAGACCGACCAGTTGGGCCTGCCGCTGACGGACGAGCGGATCGACGCGTGGCTGGCGATGATGGCGCAAGGAGAAGAGCTGTTGAAGGGCGAGCGGCTGGTGCCGGGGTTCCTGATCTCGTTCGTCTTCCGGGAGCACCCGGTCGAACAGGGGCTGAACCTGAAGACCTTGCTCGACGACCCGCCAGCGGACCTGCTGAACGAGAAGCGCCTGCGGTTGAAGGGGATCGATGCGAAGTACCTGGAGCCGGAGAAGGGCAAGAAGCTACTCGACCTGAGCACGCTGGGGCCGATCAACCAGTTGTTCAACGGGCCGTTCGGGTTCGCCTACGCCGCCCGATTGAACTGACATCCGAGTGGCCGAATCACCGCCGCACCGGGCGCAACTGGCCGCCCAGCGAGCGAACCCTTCGGTGCCGTGGTTTTGCGTGAGCAGATGCGAGGCTCAGAGGCTACACGGCAAACGTTCGGCGACGGCTTTGATGAGATCAATTGCCGGACCCGAACACACCGAGGTCACACCCGCCTTCATCAGCAGGCGGGTGGCGAACAACCAACAACTTGGGGCGCCGCTACAGCCCTTTGTACGCCGCTTCGAGGTAGTTCACGTACCCCGGCACGTTCGTCACCGGCGACTGGCTCATCATGTCGCGCAGGCTCGATCGCAGGTCCGCGAGCCCGGCCCGCTGGTCCGCCCACGTCGCCGCCAGCGTCACGAGCTGGTCCGTGTCGTCGGCGATGAACTCCGGCAGCCCCAGCGCCGTCAGCAGGCTCATGCTCTGCCGGCCCCGCGCGTCCCGGCCCGCCACCGTGAGCACGGGAACCCCCATCCACAGCGCGTCGCACGTGGTCACGGCGCCGCCGTAGGGGAACGGGTCCAGCATCAGGTCGAGCGGCTGGTACGCCTCGAAGTAATCGCTCCCCGACAGCCGGTACACCAGCTCCAGCCGGTCGGTAACGATCCCGCGCTGCGTGAACCGGGCGGAGATCTCCGCCGACGACGCCACCGATTGGCCCGCCAGCAGCACCAGGCGCGACTTCGGCACCGCCTTCAGTACGGCGGCCCACGCGTCGAGGCACGCGTCGGACAGCTTCGCCGGGTGGTTCAGGCACCCGAAAGTGAACGCCCGGCGGGCCGCGGGCGCCGCGCTCGGCACCGGCGCGTCCGCGGGCGGGACGTACACCCCGCCGAGGTCCGGCAGCCGGAGGAGCTTCTCCACGTAGAGCGCGTCGGCCCCGGGCGGGTCGGCCACCGCGTCCGTCACCCGGTAGTCCATCGCCCTCATGCCGGTCGTCGCCGGGTAGCCGAACAGGCTCAACTGAACCGGGGCCGGCTTGCGCGCGAACAGCAGCAGCCGGTTGCCCTGCCCGTGCCCGTTCAGGTCCGCGAGGATGTCGATCTCGTCGGTGCGGATCAGCTCCGCCGCCCGCTCGTCGGTGAGGTGCGGGATCGGGTGCCAGGTGTCCGCGAGCCGGTGCAGCCGCTCGTACACCTCGCCCTGCCGCCCCGAGTTGGCGTACACCGTGACGTGGAACTGCCGGCGGTCGTGGTGGGTCAGCAGCGCTTCCAGGAACGAGACCGCGGCCCGCGACTTGAACTCGCCGATCACGTACCCCACGCGGACGCGCCCCGGCCGGTTCGTGCGCCGCGGCTTCTCGGCCGGCGTCAGCGGGTCGGCGTGCTTCTGCGCCCAGGCGACGTGCTCGTCGCGGAGCTGTTCCGGGGTCAGCGTGCCCGGGTAGAGCAGGTTCGTCAGCAGCGCGCTTTGTGCGATCGGGTTCGGGGCCAGGTCCAGCGCCTTGCGGAGTGCCGCCACCGCCTCGCCCACCCGCCCCTGCTCGCCGAGGCTGGTGCCGAGGTTCGCCCACGCGTCGGCGAAGCCGTCGCGCAGTTCGACGGCGGCGCGGTACGCCCGCTGCGCCTCGTCGGCGCGGCCCACCGCCTCGTACGCCACGCCGAGCGCGTTCTGCGCCTCCGGGTAGTCGGCGCGCAGCTCGACGGCCTTTTCCAACACCTCCACGGCCTGCTCGTGCTCGCCGGTTGCCGCGAGGTGCAGCCCCAGGTGGCAGTACCCGCGGGGCTGGTCCGGGAACCGCGCGACCGCCTCCCGGAACGCGCCGATCGCCTCCGCGCGCCGCCCGCACCGCGCCAGCGCGTCGCCGAGCAGCGTGAGCCCCTCGGGCACGTCCGGGTTCACCGTTACGGCGCGGGCGAAGCACTCGACGGACCGCGGCCAGTTGCCCACGTCGCCCGCGGCCAGACCCAGGTTGACGAGCACGGCGGGCGCGTCGGGCGAGAGCCGCAGCGCGTCCTCGTAGTGCGGGATGGCGTCGGCGGACCGGCCGGTGCGGCGGTACAGGTTCGCGAGGTTGAAGTGCGTGTTGAGCTGGTCGGGGTCGGCGCCGAGCGATTCGAGGTACAGGCGCTCGGCCTCGTCGGCGTCCCCGCGCTGGGCCACGATCGCGGCCAGGTTGGTGAGCGCCGGCGGGTGGTTCGGGGTCGCGGTGAGGAGCTGCCGGTAGCCGTGCTCGGCTTCGTCGAGCGATCCGCTGCGGTGCGCCGCCACGGCGCGCTGGAAGAGGTCGTCCAGGGTGGCCACAGGTCCCTCCGGCCGGAGCGGGCGAACGGTGCGGGCTGTATTATCCTGAAACGCACCGGGGCGCCAAGTCGCGGGACGTTTCCCGTAACCCGGCGCCCGTGTCAAGTCGGCTCGTTGGGGCCGCTCTTCTCGGAAGGAGAGCTACTCTCCGACGTACGGCAGCAGGCCCATGAAGCGGGCCCGCTTCACCGCGGTGCCGACCTCGCGCTGGAACGTGGCGCACAGCCCGCTCCGCTTGCGGCTCACCAACTTCCCTTGCCCGGTGATCATCTTCTTCAGGTTGCCCACGTCCTTGTAGTCCACGAACGCCGGCCGCGGGCACCCGTCCTTCGTACAAAACCGGCACCGACCCGCCCGCGACCGCCCCAACTTCTTCCGGTTCATGTCGTTCTCAACGCCCCGTGTGGAACTGTAGTGACAGTTCCGGTGATTCGGAAAGGGTTAATATAGACGGCGGGACGAGGAACGGCAACGGACCGGTCGGCAGCGGTCTCTGCGCGCCAACGTGGCCCCGGGGCGTTACACCCCCAGGTCCTTTTTCAGCGCCGCGTACCAGTCCCTGAACCACCCGGTGCGCACCTTGTTGTTCCCGGTCGTCTCCATGGTCTGCACGATCATCTTCTTGATGTCGCGGTCGGGCTTCTTGCCGGCCATCGCGCGTTTCACGTTCCCGAAGATCAGGTCGAACTCGCGCTGGTCGATCTTCCCGTCGTTACCCGCGGCGGTGGCGAGCTGGTCCTCGATCTGTTTCTGCACCCGCGACTCCAGCGCGTAGCTGAACTCGTCGCACACCTGGTTCAGCGCCGCCAGCGCGCTCTCGACCGTCACGCCCAGTTCAATCGCGATGCGGACGATCTCCCGCTCCTCGTTGCGGTCGATGTACTTGTCGTCGTACGCGCGGGCCTTGATCTCGTTGACGATCCGCTTCTTGATGTCGTCCGGGGACATGGGGGCCGGGCTCCTGCTGCGTGGAGGGCTCCGCACCGGGCACCGTTCGGCGCCGCCGGGAGCGATGCGCGAATTTTAGCCCGCCGCCATCGTCTCGCAATGACGGAGCCCGCCCCTCACTTGTCCTTCTTCTTTTTCTTCTTGTGCTCGTCCTTGTGGCCGTTCGCCGACGGGGCCAGCACCACCGACAGCTCCCCACCGGCGCCCACGAGCGCCTCGCGCAGCTTCTTGCCCTTCTTCTTCTCTTTCTTCTTCTCCTTCTTCGACGGGAACGCCCCTTCCGGCGGGTCCACCAGGTCTTCAATGAGTTCGCCGGGGCGCACGCCCAGAGCGCCGGCCAGAGCGATCAGGGTGCTGGCCCGCGGGTCGGCCTTCCGCGCCTGCTCCATCTTCGCCACCAGCGACAGGCTCAGGTCGGCCTTCTCCGCGATCGCCTCCTGCGACAGGCCCGCCGCGGCGCGCAGCGTTTGTAGCCGGTAGGCGATTTGCTTCGACAACCCCATACGCAACCCTCGTGAGGGAATGGAATGTGTGGAAAATGTGTAATCAATGAGATGATACCGAGAATCGGGTAGGACTCAAGTCCTACCCGATTCTAGCGAGGGGGTGTGCGACGGAGGTGCGCGCTACGGCGCTTCTGCGGCGGCGGTGGCGGCGCCCCAGACGGCGGGCACGGTATCCTTGTGGTCGCCCTGGACGTAGAAGCTCTCGCCCCCGTCCGCGACCGTGCGGACCAGGATGGTCTTCCACGGCCGGTAGTAGTACCGCGGGTCGGTCTTCGGCGCCTGGGCGTGGTAGTCGTCGCCGAGCGGCAGCAGGTCGAACACCGCCGTGGTGAACGTGGCGATCCGCTCGCCCCTCTGGTGCGCCACGTTGCGGGCCATCGCCAGCGCCTTCAGGTACACCTCCGGCCCCATCACGGCCGTGCCGAAGTTGAGGACGATCCCGCCTTCCAGCTTCCGGATGTGCTCGGCGAACACCAGGAAGTCGGTGTAGCTGGCGCGGCCCAGCACCCCGCCGTCGGCGTTCGGGTGCTCGTGGATGATGTCGTACCCGATGCCGATGTGCACCGTGACCGGGATCTTGAGCCGGTACGCCGCGGCCAGGACGCTCGCGTGCTTGTACGGGAAGAACCCTTCCGCGATGGCCCGCCCGACGCTCTCGCCCAGCCCCATGCCGTCGCGCACCCCGCGGGTGATCGCGTCGTTCATCTTCCCGGTCTCGTCCCACAGCCCGAACTCCCCGGACGACACGTACCGGGCCACGCTCTCGGTGCTGGCCCCGATCAGCGCGAACTCCCAGTCGTGGATCGGCCCGGCGCCGTTCATGGCGATCAGCGACACCAGCCCGCGCTCCATGAGGTCGATCAGGTGCCGCTGCGCGCCGGCGCGCAGCACGTGCGCGCCCATCATGAGCACCCGGGCGGCCCCGCGGGCCTTCGCCTCGGCCAGCCGCCGGCCGATCGCGGGCAGCGACGGGTGGGCGAACGCGCCGGCGGCGAGCGGCAGCATTACGTCAAGGGTGAGGTCGTGCTGACGGTTGGCGAGCGGCTGGAGCCGGAGCTGCGAGCGGTTGAACTGCGGGTACGGCATCGGTGCCCTCACGCAAAGAGAAAGGAGGTTGGCCGCAAAAACGCACAAGAGGCACAAAAAAGAACGTGGATCAGGGGACCGAATGTGGTATTCGGTCGGCCGCTCCCAGCCTTCTTTTTTGTGCCTCTTGTGCGTTTTTGCGGCCAATCTTCTTCGTTTTATGGCTGTGTGGTGAACTCCAGCCCGGCGCGGGGCGGGTTGGTCTGCCCCGGGGCGGTGTCCGGCGGGAGCAGCTCCCAGGCGCCGCCGGCGCCCATCTGGTAGCCCACCAAGTACATGCGCTTCGACTCTTCCGGGTCGAACACCATGCTGCTGGACCGCCCCTCGAAGTTGTCCGGCAGGGCGATCAGCCCGAACCGCGAGTTGGTCACCCGGCACAGGGCGTGGAGCTTCACCGTGTCGGCCCGGAACAGGGCGTAGAGCGCGGTCGAGACGGCGTTCACGAGCGTCTCGAACGTGCCCGGGTTCTGCCGCGACCGGTTCTGGTGCGTTTTGCCCGCGGACAGGACCCACACGTTCGACCCGGGCGCCAGCGGGCCGTTGGTGCGCACGAACACCTGCGCCAGGTTGCCGGCGTCGGCGTGCAGCTCCTGGTAACGGACCCCGTCGACGGTCACGTCGAACTTGACCGCCGGGACGATGCCCGGGATCGAGCACGCGGCCAGCACCACCTTGCGCACGATCTCCTTCGCGTCCGGGCGGCCGGAGCTGGCGATCCCGCCCAGGTCCCACACCACCAGCCGGTGCGTGAGCACGTTCGAGGTGGCGATGAACAGCCGCCGCCCGTCGGCCTGGGCCGCGCACAGGTCGGCCATGACCTCGTCGTCGATGTACCGCCCGAGCAGTTCCTCGAGCGGCGCCGAGGTCATCAGCGCGCCGCCGCTGAGCACCCCGCGGACCGGGCGCCAGCGGAACAGGTCGGAGCGGCGCAGGCTCACGAAGATGCTGGACAGCGCGCGGTCGTACTTGGGGCCGAGGAACGCGAGGAACGCGGTCGGCGCGCCGCTGCTCACGCCCGTCGCCACGTCGAACGTGGGCCGGGTGCCGGCCGCGCTCCAGCCGACCAGCGCGCCGGCGGTGAACGCGGCGTACTTGCCCCCCCCGGACACGCACAGCACGTTCTGGGGGCGGCCCGCCGGCGGGGCGGCGGCCCCCTGCATCACGGCCGCCAGCCCGGCGACCGCGTCGGTGTCCGCGTCGTGGTAGTCGTCCCCGGGCCGGGCGTTGGACCAGACTTTGGTCGCGACCTCGTCCGGCACCGGCGGGCGCACCTTCGGCCCGAGGCACCCGACGGTCGCGGCGAGCGCCAGCGGCACCAGTCGCGTGAACAACTGCGCGATCCGGGCGCCCCCCAGCCGCCCGAACGAGCCGGTTCCCATGCATACCCCCGCTACGGTCCCTTGTGGGCGGGAGGAGATAGCACCACTCGCACAACCGGTCAAGCGCCAAGTCGGGGTCCGCAGGGCTACGGGTGCCCCTCTGGATTTTGGCATTTGTGAACGGTATGGGAGCCGGCTGGGGAAGCCGTGGCAATCTGGGAGGGATACTGATGCCGACGCTGACTATAGAATACAGTACCGAATCCGAACGGTTGGCCTTGGAACAACTGCTGGGCTATTTCACGGACCTGAATCGTCTGGCCCAAGAAGCTCCCGACGGCACGGTCCTGGCCGCCTGCGAGAAGCATGCACTCGATCAAGGGCGCAAACTGTTGCGGACCACACTCGGTGCCGCCTTGGGTTCACGGATCGAGAAGGACGAGCAAAAAGGGGGCGCGCCCGCACCTGCGCGAAGACGCACCCCGGGCGCTCCAAAGGACCGCACACCCGAACGGTTGTGACCGCCGTTGGTCCGATTGAGCTGGAGCGGAGGTATTTCCACTGCCCCACTTGCGGGCAAGGCGAGTTCGGAGCCGATCGCGGGCTGGGCCTCAGCGGCTACGTCACCCCGGGCGCCTGTCGGATGGCCGTCTTGCTGGGCGTCCAACAGTCCTTCGCCAAAGCCGAAGTGACTCTGGCCGAGGTGGTCGGCTGGGAATTGGACGACAACACCATCCGGCAACTCTGCCACGCCACGGCGGCCCAGGCCACCGCCACCCGGCAACACCGCTCGACCGCTGAAGTCTTCACCCGAGCCCAAGCCGCGGCCAGGACCGAGCGGCCGGTGGACAGCGAGTTGCACATCGACGCGGGCAAGGTCAACACTGTGGAGGACGGTTGGCGGGATCTCAAGATGGCCGTTTTTGCCCGGCGCGAGCGAAGTGCGCCGACCACGGCGATGGACTGGGAGGGACGCGACCTGCCAACCCCGTTGGCGCGGTCGGTGATCGCGGCCGTGGAGGAGGCGAGCCTGTTCGGGAAGCGGTGTCACGACGAGGCCACGCGACTGGAGTGGACCGATTCGAGCCAAATGACGGTACTGGGGATGGGGCCGAGTGGTTGTGGAACGTGTCCGAGCAGCACTTCCGTGACGCGACCCAGGTCCTCGACTTCTGGCATGGGGCGGAGTACCTCGCCAGCGGGGCGAAGGCGGTGTTCGGTCCCGGGGGCCAAGCCGCGACGGCGTTTGTCCGGGGCAAGTCGAAGCTGCTGGAAGACGGATATCCCGGGTTGGTGGACTGGATCGGAGAACTGACCGGGCAGATGCCCGCCGGAGGCGACGGAGCCGCCTTGGGCGGCGTATTGAATTACTTTTGTGGCCAACAGGGGCGGTTGAATTATGCGGTGCGTTTGCGGCGGGGGCAGTCGATTGGAAGCGGGTTGGTGGAGGGAACGGTTAAGCAATTGCTCAACATCAGAATGAAACAAACTGGGGCGAGATGGAATCTGGGGCATGTGGCACCGTTTGTCGAACTGGGGGCATTAGCAGCGGGGCCGGAGTGGAAGGGGTTTTGGGAAAACCAATAACGGGCCAAAATCCAGAGGGGCACCCCAGGGCTACAGGGCTACTCAGAGACTGAAACTGGCTGATGGGCGGCCGCCAGTGCCAGCTCAGGTTTGGCACCAACCGTCCGAATCACGGCTGCGATGGTGCCGGTACCGAGGTGCCGCAGCAGGTACACGGCCACGTTCCGCAGCACCGCCAGCACCCGTGGTGCGGCGCCCCGGCGCACCCGGCACCGGTCCTCGCCCAAGGTCGCGTCGCGGATGTGGTGCCGGCTCTCGATGCCCCAGTGGGTGCGGGTGTACCGGAGTAACGCATCGGGTGCCGCGTCTACCGAGCTCAGACTAGAAATCCCGTACACCACCTCCACGGTTGTCTTCCCACCGACCTGACGGGTGCGCGTGAGCCGGAACACCTGTTGCACCCCGGGCCACCGGGTCAGGTACTCGTTGAGCCAGGTGGTGGTCGTCACGGTCCGCCGCTCGACCCACCCGTGCCCCTGGCTCACCTCACACGCGGTGCCCGCGTCCCGGTCCCACTGGCGCGGCAACCCGGGGGGAAAAGTCGCCCCCGCGGCGGTGGCGAACGCGGCTTCCAGGTCCGTGCACAGCGTACCCTGGTTGCTCTTGGCGTACAGGATGTAATCCCCGCCTCGCTCCTGTACCGCGGCGCACACGTCCGGCTGGGTGAACATGGCGTCCCCGGTGATGACGGTCCCGCCAGCGGGGGCAACACGCCCAGCAACCGGAGCGCCGCCTCGTGCTCGTGGGTGGTGGTCTCGACCGTCATCTGGGCGACCACCGCCGAGACGCCCGGGGCGCACGCGGCCCGCCGGTGGACCCCCGGCCCCTCGCTGTCTCGCGACCCGTGCAACCGCTTGCCGTTCAACGCGAGGTGTTCCCACCCGTCGGGGTGCCGGTCCGCCAACCCGTCCCCGATGATCCGGTCCAGGTGGTCGGCGTCCAACTTTCGCAGCAACCCCGCGCTGGTGTTGGGGCACGGCATATTGCCGTGCCGGAACACCAGCGCGTGACCCAACCGCTTCTGCCGCCGTCGCCCGAACGGAGAAATCGCCTCGGGCGTGGTGTGCCCGCTCATCACCGCTACCAAGCACAGGGTCAACAGGCCTACCAGTGGTGCTGGCGACCGTGATGGCTCCGCGGGGCCGGTAGCTCGGCCAATCGCTCGACCAGGGAACGGGACATCGACGGCCCCTGAAACGAGGAGCCGTACCCATACCCACATGCCGCAGCTTACCCAACACCAATCCGTGCGCAGCCCTGCCCTTCGGTCAATCCTTGTGCCGCCGCGGTGGCGATCTGTTCCATCGTGCGAAAGTCCACGTCCAAACCCGGCCCGTGCTTCCCGAAAGCCCGCTTGGAAACGATTTTGCCCTACGCCGCCGCCAGTTCCCGGAGTTGGTCCGGTTCCTCGGCCGTGAAACGCAGTGTGCTCATGGCCCGTCCTGTGCAACAGTTGCGGCAAATGCGACTCGCGCTTTTCCGATCCCGAGGCCCGAGGGACGCAAGGGCCACTGCAAACCGTGGCGTGACCTCCGCGACGGTCGCGCCGGGGCGAAACTGTTTGACCCGCGCGCGACGGGCGTCATATCATCCAGATTGCCCGGACCGGCTCTCCGAGGGAGACACCGTCATGTTCGCCGCACGAATCGTTGGTGTGTGTGTGCTCGTTGCCTTTGTGGCACTAACCAATGGGGCGGCGCGGGCCGACGACAAGGACCCGGTGTACGAGGGGAAGAAGTTCTCGCAGTGGGTCAGCACGGTGCAGAACGACAAGTCCGCGCGGCAGCGGGCACTGGCGGTCGACGCGCTGAGCAAGATCTGGCTGCTCGAGCCGAGGACCGACGCCATCAGCCACATCACCGCGACGCTGCGCACCGACCCGAGTGCGGCCGTTCGCGCCCAGTGCGCGATCGTGCTCGCCGGGCTCCGCGAGAACGATATGGAGCGGCACGGGGCCAAGCCGCTCATCGAGGTGCTCCGGACCGAGAAAGAGTCGCGCGTCCGCAAGGAGATTATCGCCGCAATGTCCAAGTACCCGGCGGTGTGCGCCGCGGGTGTCGAGTCGCTCATCGCGGTTCTGAAAGACGCCGAGCCAGGCGTGCGCGTCCAGGCCGCCGAGGCGCTGGCCCTGGCTGGTGCGAAGGCCAACTCCGCGGCCGGGCCGCTCGCCGAACTCCTGAAGGACGGCGAGAAGCCGGTGCGCGTCGCGGCCGTTTACGCGCTCGGTCGAATCGCCCCTGAAGCGGGCACCACGATCGCGGAGGCACTTGCCGCGATGCTGGCCACCGAGAAGGAAGCCGACATCAAGCGTGAGGTGCTCGCGTCGCTGGGACTGCTGGGAGAGAAGTCCGGACCGGTTGTAACGGCTCTCACGGCGGCGCTCGCGGACAAGGACGACGACGTGCGGCGCGGCGCGGCCCGCACACTGGGTACGCTCGGCACCGCTGCCGCTGGTGCGACGGACGAACTGTTCAAAGTGCTGACCACCGACCCCACCAAGGATATTCGCGTGGACGCGGTGCGGGCGTTCGGCTCGGCGTTGGGGCCGAACGGGGTGAAAGCGCGGCTCGCGGACCTCCGCCCACTGCTCGACCCCAAAAAGCAACCGGATTACGAGGTCCGGCTCGCGCTGATCGAGGAGGTCGCGGCGCTCGGGTACGAGCACCTCGGGGCCGATTTGCTGTCGACGGACAAGGCCGTGAAGGCCGCGGCCGAGGAGACGCTCCGGGCGCTGCGGTTGCGCCTCGCCGATCCGCAGGTCAAGGTCCGCGAGGCGGCCGGAATCGCGGTGCGCAAGATCGAAAAGAAGCCCGAGCCCAAGAAGGAGCCCGCGCCGAAGAAGGAGCCGTGAAGTGAACGGCTCGGCGGCTCACGTGAGGCCATTCGCCGCGGTCTCGCACCGCGCGGCGCGGCCGGCGTTTGATGGCTGGGGGGATTATGCGAGACGCATCCGCGGCAACGGTGTTTGCTTACTTGGGCTCAGAGGCCGGTGCGTTGGTGTGCCTGTTCGCCAGATCGGAACGTCGGTGCCACGAGAACCTGATATAACTGTCTACGCCCCTGAGCGGACTGCCGGACGCAACGGCTACGGAGGTCCGGTAGCCGCCCGCTCGGCGGGCATTATGATCGCTTTTAAAGACAATTTCGCGATCTTCATATTATTCTGCACATCTTATCTGTTCGTGCGAAGCGATACAACCCGGTTGACTTCGTTTTCGTCCGTTCTAGATACAGGATGAATTCCCTGAATTCAGCTATTGCCATAGCTCGCCCCGATGAATTCGCATTGACGGTTGGGAGCGTCGCAGATGTCCACCCCGGGTACCCTGTCAGCAGCCCTCGCGTTCGTGCCGAATTGGTGGCAGGAGTCCGCCGACCCGGCCGCGTTCGACGCGCTGCTCGTAAACTGGGCCCGTGCGTGCGGGTGGCGTGCGTGCGGGTTCGTGTGGTCCGGTGAGGGGCCGCCCGTTGTGAAGACGGTGCAGGCCGGGGCGCCGCTCGAGCTGCCGGCGCCGCCGGAAGTGCCCGACGCGCTCCGCCGGCTTAAGAGCGGTGAGGCCACGGTGGCGTACTCGCTCCCCGGCACGACCGGGCGCGTGTTCGCCGCCGTTCAACCGGCCGGGCGCCCCGCCGGGGTGCTGTGGGCCGAAAAGGCCGCCGGCAACCCCTGGACCGATTCGGACCGCGCGTACATGGCGCTGGCCGCCAAGACCGTCGAGCGGGCGCCGACCCTCTCCGCCGTCGTGGGGCCGGTGCTCGACCCCGACCGCCTGTACCAGCGGCTCGGCGACGTGGCCGTGATCGCCGGCCGCATGGCCCACGACTTCGACAACCTGCTGCAAGGGATCATCGGGTTTTCGGACCTCACCCTCCCGCTGCTCCAGCCGGGCTCGCAGCCCGCGAACTTCGTGACCGAGATCGGGAAGGTGGGGCAGCGCGGGATCCAGTTCACCCAGCAGCTCCACCACCTGAGCCGGAGCGGGCAAGTGAAGCCCAGCCCCGGCGCGGTGGCGCTGGCCGTTACCAAAGAAGAGACCCGCCTCAAGCTCGTCGCGCCCGGCGTGCGGATCGAAAAGGACCTGGTACCGAACCTGCCGCCGGTGGCGGTGGAGACCGGCCCGCTCCAGATCGTGCTCGGCCACCTGATGGAGAACGCCGTGGAAGCGTGCCCGGCCGGCGGGGTGGTGCGGGTGGCCGCCCGCCCGGTCGAACTGAGCGACGCCGACTCGCGCGGCTACCTTGGCCGCGCGGCGGTCGGCGGGTACCTCCAAATCACCGTTTCCGACACCGGCCCGGGCATCAAGCCGGAGGTGCGGCGGCGGCTGTTCGTTGAACCGTTCTTCACCACCAAGGTGCGGCACCGCGGGCTCGGGCTGGCCATCGCGTACCGGGTCCTGTGCTCGCACCGCGGTGGCATCCAGATCGAATCCGTGCCCGCGCCGGGGACCGGTACGCAGGTGCGCGTCGTGCTGCCGCTGGCGGCCGTGCGGCCGCCGGCGGTCGCACCCGGGACCATCACCGCTACCGCCGTCGGAGGCTGAACACCGTGCCGTACGATCTTGACGACTACCGCCTGACCCAAACACCCAAGCCGATGTATCCCATGACTCCTCCACCGAAAGCGCAACCGCAGCCCGCGCCACGGGAGCTGCAGTCGTCGGGCGACATCCACATCCTGATTCTGGACGACGACCCCCACACCTGTGCGGTCATCCAGGCGGCGCTGAACAACCGCGACTTCGTCACGGAAGTGGTGTCCGACCCGATGATGGTGCAGTCGGCCCTCTCGTCGGGCCAGCGGTACCACCTGATCGTCCTCGACTACGTGCTCCCGGGCCTGGAGCCGGAGCAGGTGTTCGGCTGGATCCGCGACCACCAGCCCGACGCGAACATCGTCGTGGTGACCGGGTACCCGTCGGTGGACAGCGCGATCAACTGCCTCCGCGCCAAGACCTGCGACTACCTGACCAAACCGTTCCAGATCGAGCAGCTCCGCGAGATCGTGTACCGGTGCCTGGAGAGCCAGGGCCTGCTGCGCATGACCGAGGACGCGCTCAAGGAGGCGCTCGGCGCGGCGATCCGCGAGCGCCGCAAGGCGCTGAGCCTCACCCTCTCGAACATGAGCGACCGGACCGGGGTCTCGCTGGGGTACCTCAGCCAGATCGAACTGGGCAAGAACTCGGCGTCCATCGAAACGCTCTACCGCATCTGCCTGGCGCTCGGGATGAAGATGAGCGAGCTGTTCCAGTCGGTGCAGCGGGCGTAAATCAGCAGGTCTCAGGTCAGAAAAGTCACAAGTCCCAAGTCGAAGAGCTGCCCACTGCGGAAGCTCTTCGACTTGGGACTTGTGACTTTTCTGACCTGAGACCTGCAAACTTAGAAATCGTCGCCGAGGACTTCGCCGCCCGCCGGTGAGAGCAACGCGCCGAGCGTCTTGTCACTGATGCCGTCCGCGATGAACCGCACCGAGCCGTCCCAGAGCAGCGCCTGGAACCCGCCCTTAAACTGACCGCCGAACTTCTTCTTCAAGTCTTTGGGAAGCTCCTTTCCAGGGAGCATGACATCGTCGGGCTTCGTCCAGACGACGGGATCGGCCGCCTCAACCACTGCCAGCGTGTTGGACGTACCGTCGGTGATAAAAACCAGAGTGGTCGCCAGCGGGGGCATCGCCTTCGGCCCGATCACCATTTGCAGGTTCGTGTAGCCCGGCTTACCCGGCTTCTGGACCGGAGCATAGATGTTGGGCATCTTCTCGATCAGCTTCTTGTTGTTCTCGGAGTCCCACGGCTCGTCGAGCTTGAACTGCTTGTACAGCGCGTCCTGCTCGAGGTACGGCAGGAGGGCGACCCGCCAGCTCAGCAGCGGTTTGTCGGTCGCTTTCGTGAGCCTGGTGCCATTCGCCCCGGTGCCGTGAATCGGAATCCACGCGTTGCTGTCGTGGAAGTTGTGCAGCGCGAGGCCGATCATTTTTAGGTTGTTCGACACCTTCATCCGCGCGGCGGCCTCGCGCACTTTCTTGGCCCCTTCCACCACCATTGTGCCGAAGTCAAAGTCGGCCTTGTAGTCGGCGACCAGTGTGACGTCCGAGCCGCTCACCTCCAGCTTCGCGCCCGCGAGGGCGCGGTCGGCCTCCTTCACCGCTGCGAGCAGCGGGCCGAGGTCCTCAGTGCCCTGACGCTTCAGGAACTTCGCGATCTCGTCGGTTGCGACTTTGATGAACTCCTGACCCTTGTCCTTCGCTTTGCCCGCAGCATCGGCGTCGGCGAACGCCGCGCGCCCGGCAAGGACGAGCGTTTTGTCTTTCAGGTTCCCGGTCACGGTTACGGCCCGTGCGGCGAGCAGCGGGCCAACATCGCCCATCTCGCGGCCGTTCTTTAGTTCGTTAGGCAATTTGTCGAGCTGGACGTGGGCGAACAGCGTGTGCCCCGCGGCGGCCTTTGACAGGTCCGGGGTGAGCGGCCAGCCGGCGCGGTCCTTCGCGTACCCGTCGAGGTACTTTTTCCGCAAGCTTCGGGTCAGCACCACGAGCGTTTTGTCGTCCGGGAAGTGCGCGTCCGCCGTGGGTGAAACGATGTAGCACCCGTCCGCGTCCGGCTCCGTGCCCTGTTTGATTCCGAACGCCCCGTTCTTGGGGATCGCAGTGTTGGCCTTCACGATCAGGACGAGTTGCGGCCCGTCGCGCTCTGTCACGTCGGTCACGCAGACCGTCACGGCGTCGACATCGGACGGCTTGAAACCGGTCTGACTGGCGAACCCCTTCTCGACCTCGTTCCACTCGGCTGCGCCACCGGCCTTCGTGAACGCTTGCCTGATTTCTGCGAACAGGGCGCCGTCGCGGATCTGCTTTATGTCAACGTGCGCGAAAGCGACGTAATCGGATTTCACCGCCGTAGGCGGGGCGGACGGGTCGGGTGCGGCTTCCTTCTTGCGACACGCCGGCACAACGGTCAGCCCGAAGAGCAAGAGGCCGAACGGCACCAGGAACGACCGGCGGAACATGACGCTCCTCCGTTTGGGGAAGGGATCACGAGGCGAAACTCACCGCTTCAATCGCTCACGCACGGACTCCAGCACCGACTGCTCGTCGGGGAACGTTCCGGTTTGGAGCTTCGAGTAGATTAACTCGCCGTTAACCGTGACCTCGAAGCACCCGCCGCCGGCGGGTACGAGCGTCAGCCCCTTCACTTTTTGTTTCAGACTCGTGAGCAGTGTGGCCGCCAGACTGACGGCTTTGGGCTCGTACCCTCAGAGCGAGCAGTACTTCAGTTCGATGTTCATTAACGTGTTCTCCTCGTTCGCGCCGTGCGAACGGGAGAATTGTAGGCACATTAACGGCGAACGCCCCGACTTGCGCCGGGGCGTTCGTTATTGACCAGAGGGAGGAACTCAGGCGCCAGCCACACCCCCGCCGCGGTTAGCAAGGAGAAATGACTCGAGCCCGCTCGGCCCGCCGGTGTGGACGAACAGATACGTGACGTTTCCGCGGGACCCTTGTTTCACGAGTACTTGGGCCCGAGCGTGTGAACTGCTCACCTCGGGCACGTTCTTGAGGTTGAAGCCGCTGTCGTGTGGGAAGACGTAAACCACCGCGAACCCGCCGTCCGTGCGGCTGCGGAACACGAGCACCGGCACGTCGCGCCCTTGAACCGTCTCGTGACCGCGGTAGGTGAGCAGGTCGTAATCGAACGGCAGCGGGAGCCGGTCTGGCAACCTCTGCGCCGCCAGCCACCGTTCGGTGCTCTCTTGCTTGTTCGCGGAAAGCTCGCCGTTGCGCTCGACCAGATGCGACACGTCGAGGGCGGGCCGCGTGTTCGAGATGACCCCCGCACCGATACCGATCAGGAGCAGCGCCGCAGTGGCCATCGCGGCGTACTGGTACACCTTCCGACGAAGTACCTCGCCCCGCTTGCTCGCGGCGTGCGCGACGAGCTTGCCCCGCAGGCCCGCGGGGACCGGGACGTTCACCATCGCGCGCCCCACCGCGCGGTCGAATGAGGCGATCGCGCGGGCGTCCGCGGCGCACGCCGGGCAGGTCGCCAGGTGTTGGTCGAGCGGCGCCGTAACGTCCGCGCCGAGTTCGTCGGCCACTTGGCGCCGCATGCGGAGGTAAAATTGTGCGTCGCGGCAGTCCATCACGTCACCTTCTTCGGGCCGTCTCCTGAGAGGGCCGGTTGTTCCTGGTCGGCGCCGTCGGGCGGTGCCAGTCGCGACCGGAGGTACGCCTTCCCGCGGGCCAACCGCGACATCACCGTTCCGATCGGCAGTTCCATCTGATCGGCGATGTCGCGGTAGCTGAAGTCTTCAAAATAAAACAGAATGATCGGCGTTCGGAACGTTTCGTCCAGGTCGTTCAGCGCCTGCTGCAGTTTCGCCGGATCGATCTCGGGCATCTCGTCGGCCGAGCGCCCCGGCAGATCGCCGACCGCATCGAGCGGGACGACCCGGTGCCGCTTCTGGTCACGGACTTTGTGCAGGTACAGGTTCCGCAAAATTCGGAACAGCCAGGCCCTGGCGCGATCGAGTTCGCGTAGCTGCGGCAACCGGGCGAGTGCCTTACCGAACGTCTCTTGCGTGAGGTCTTCGGCGTCCGAAGACGACCCGCTGAGCCGGTAGGCGTACCGGTAGAGTGCCTCGTAGTGGGCGTCGATCAACTGGTGCAACTCACCGTTCGACCCCATACGCGATCCTCACTCCTCTACGAACCCACTTCCCGGCGTTTATTCCCAGCGGCAGAGAAGAAGTTCCTGTTCTCGTCCGGTGACTTCGCGTCCAGAACGAATTACGCGCGTTTGTTGTATTTCGTTGCGGGGCAACGAGACTCAAGAAGAACAGAGACGCCGCTCGAAACGGGAAAAATTGGGTCGACCGATTTTTTTTGGGAATAACCTTGGCGGGTTCGTATCTATGTGGGCGTGGGTGCTGCGACGCACCCGCAACTTGTAACATTCGATCCCTCGGAAATCATGAGCCTATCAGGGTTTGTGATGAATTCGTTGGGATCGAGTGAGCTACCGGTTGCGAAGGGGCGTCGGGTATCCAACAAAACAGAAGCCCGCGTTCCGGGATGCCCGGGGCGTGTCGAGCCTCTCTGTTGTTCCCACCAGTGTCACCGTTTTTGGAGAATCCCCATGAAGAAGATCATCGCGATCCTGGTCGTTGCCCTGAGCGTCACCGCGGTTGTTGGCTGCGGCGGCACCAGCGCCACCACCGGCGCCCCGAGCACCAAGAAGTAAGTCGCTGCCCGCTTATGCGGGCCGAACTTCTGAGAGGGTCGGCCGGATTCGTCCGGCTGGCTCTCTTGCCATTTCACGCCGGCTCGCGACACTTCCTCCGAACGCACACGCTTTCAATTTATCCCGAGGGCTTCTCGTGAGTCGCACCCTTGCCTACGTTTTGGTTTTTGTTTTGACCGTTAGTGCGATCGGGTGTGGTGGGGGGCGTGAGCGCGGCAAAAACAGTGACTTCGATCGGCCACAGCCGCAGAAAAAGTGAGCGCAGGTAAGCCGATGTACCGGTTCGCGGACCGGCACGCTCGCGTTACGCCAAGATCTCTTCCACCACGTTGCCTTTTACGTCGGTCAGCCGCTCGTCCTTGCCGTTGTGGAAGAACGTCAACTTCGTGTGGTCAAAGCCGAGCAGGTGCAGAATAGTGGCGTGCAGGTCGTGGACGTGGGCGCGGCCCTCAATGCCGTTGAGTCCGAACTCGTCCGTTTTGCCGTGCGTGAAGCCGCCTTTTACGCCGCCGCCGGCCATGAGCATGGAGAAGCCGTAAGGGTTGTGGTCGCGCCCGCTCACTCCCTCCGTCATCGGGGTGCGGCCGAACTCGCCGCCCCAGATCACTAGTGTGTCGTCGAGTAACCCGCGCTGCTTCAGGTCGCGGATCAGTGCCGCGCTCGGTTGGTCGGCGCGGAGGCACATCTTCGTGTGGTTGCCCTCGATATCCGCGTGGGCGTCCCACTGGCTCCCGGCCCCGCAATAGATTTGCACGAACCGCACGCCGCGCTCCACCAGACGCCGGGCCAGTAGGCACCGGTGGCCGAACTCTGCCGTCTCCTTGCGGTTGAGCCCGTACATCTCTTTCGTCTTGTCGCTCTCCTGGGTCAAGTCGACGGCCTCCGGGGCGCTGGCCTGCATCCGGAACGCCAGTTCGTAGGCCGCCTGGCGCGCGGCGAGTTCCGTATCCCCCGCCCGCTCACGCCGGTGGATCGCGTTGAGTTCGCTGATGAGGCCGAGCTTGTCCGTCTGACGGGCGGTGCTGACATCGGCCGGGGGAGCGAGGTTCAGAATCGGGTGCGCCCCGCTGCTGAAGTGGGTGCCCTGGTAGGTCGCGGGCATGTAGCCCGTTCCCCAGACGCGGGCGCCGCCGAACACCTGCCCGCTGCCCTCGGTGAACACCACGAACCCCGGCAGGTTGCGGTTCACGCTCCCCAACCCGTACAGCGCCCAGGCGCCGAGGCTCGGCCGCCCCGCGAGGATGCTGCCGGTGTTCATCTGGCACACGCTGCCGACGTGGTTCAGCCCGTCGGCCCAGCACGCGCGGAGCAGGGTGAAGTCGTCGGCGCATTTCGCCATGTGCGGGAGCCAGTCGCTGAAGTCCATCCCGCTCTGACCGTGCTTTTTAAACCTCCGCTTGCTGGCGAGCAGGTTGTTGCCGCCGGTGCCCATTGGGGTGAGCACCTTGCCGAAACTCGCGGGCAGCGGCTTGCCGTGCTGCCGGGTGAGTTCGGGCTTGGGGTCGAGCAGATCGACGTGCGACGGGCCGCCTTCCATGAACAGGAAGATGACCCGCTTCGCCTTCGGCTCGAAGTGCGGCTTCTTCGGCCCCAGCGGGTCGGCAATTTTTGACCCGTCCGAAGCATCGCTCTCTGCAGAGAGCGCGGCCAGTGCCAGCGCACCGAACCCGCTTCCGGCAGAACGCAGGAAGTCGCGGCGCGAAGAGAACAGGGGAACGTGCATGGAACTTCTCGGGGGCAGCAGCCGGGAAGGCTTCCCCCGTTTTACCCTCTGTAACCGGGCGTTGCATCAAGAGTTTTTGCGTTTTTGATGGGATAGCGTTGGCAGTTGTTGGTGAATCTGCGTAACGGCGTGAAAAAACGGTGATGAATCGGGGTGGGCGGCGCGGTAAACTCTGCTCCGAGATTCCGGGTACGGTCTGATGCCCTCCCGCGGACGCCTCCCGCTCACTCCCACCAAAACGCTGCCAGCTTTGGTGTGACTCCTGCCGTCACAGAGTCCGCGAACGGCCGGGCACCGGTCGTTTGTTCCGTTTATCACAGACGCGCCCGTTCGCACATCGGGCAAGGAGCGGTTAGAGGATGTCGGAACTGTCCGAACCCACGGAAAACGCGTTCGGTTCGTCACCGCCCCCGAGCGCGCTGGAGTCGCCGTCCCTCTTCAGCCCCGGGGCGACGGAAGAGGCGGCCACGGCTTACGAAGTCAAGTTCCTGCTGACCGAGGCCGAGGCGGCGGAAGTCGCCGCCCGCGTTCACGGCCGGCTCGCGCTCGATCCGTACGCGGACCCCGCGATGGGGAACGCGTACCTCACGACGAGCGTTTACACCGACACGCCGAACTTCGACGTGTTCTACCGCACCGACGGGTACGACCGCGACAAGTTCCGCGTCCGCCGGTACGGTGCCGTCGGCCCGGTTTTCGTCGAGCGCAAGACCAAGAACGGCGACAAGGTGCGCAAGCACCGCGCCCGCATCAATCCGGACGACGTGAGCGAACTCGTGGCGAGCGAGCTCAACGGCGAGTGGGCGGGCGAGTGGTTCCACAGCCAACTCCTGCAACTGCAACTGAAGCCGGTGTGCCGCATCGCCTACGAGCGCGTCGCGTACCTGGGCACCGCCGACGGCGGCACCGTCCGCCTCACCTTCGACCGCAACGTGCGCGGGGTGCTTCTGTCCGAGTGGAAGCTGGAGCCCGTTGGCGCCGTGGCCCCGCTGCTAGACCGTGTGGTGTGCGAGTTCAAGTTCCGCAACACGATGCCGGCGCTGTTCAAAGGGATCGTCGCGGACCTCAAACTGACCCCGACGCCGGTGTCGAAGTACCGGACGTTCGTGCGCGCCACGGGACTGGCCCCGGTGAGGTCGGAGAATGGCTAAGCAGGGGCCGGAGGTTCCGTTCGAGGCAACGACCGAGTTGCCGGCGCTCACGGCCGAAGACATCGCGCTGCGACTCGTGTTCGCGGCCGGGTTCGGGATCGCGGCCGGGGCGGCGTACTACATCACGCAGCGAAAGGGGCGGGCGGAGTCGGCGTCGTTCGTGGCGACGATGGTGCTGCTGGCGATCTTGCTCGGGATGGTGAGCATGGTGATCGGCACCAACATCGCCCGGGCGTTCGCGCTGGTGGGAGCGCTGTCCATCGTGCGGTTCCGCACGGTGGTCGAGGACACGCGCGACACCGCGTTCGTGATCTTCGCCGTGGTGGTGGGCATGGCGGCCGGGTCCGGGGCGTACCTGGTGGCCGCAATCGGCATCCCGATCGTGGGTTTGGTGGCGTGGCTTCTTGCGTACTGGGGTCGGAGCGGCGGGGCGCCTCCCCGCGCGACGCAGCAACCGCCGACGACCGTGGTGGTTCGCGTCGGGATCGGGGTCGATCCCGATATGGCGCTCGCCGCGGTGTTTGCCAAACACACCAACGCGGCGGAACTGGTCGCGGCCGGAGTCGTGCGGCAGGGGACGGCACTGGACCTGACGTACTCGCTCCGGTTGCGAACCGGTGTGCCCCCGCTAACGCTCATCAGCGAGTTGAACCGCACGGAGGGGGTTCAAGGGGTGGACTGGAAGGCCGAAAAGTGACCCGGTCGGTGCTCACACCTTTCCAAGCACGAGGTCCACGACCCAACAGCCGCGGACGTGTGTCGCTCCCGCGTCGCGGCAGTGGGTCAGGATGTGCGCGTTATCGCAGCCTGCGTCCTGGAGCGCGTCCGCGAGTATCGGCATCGGGCCAAAATCGCCGGACTCATACACCAGGTTCGAGATGGCGGTGACCGTACTCGTGAGCCAAGACGGCTGAAAGAAGGGAACGCCGGCTTTTGTCAATTCGGTATCCCCGGACCGTCGTAAGGGGGCCGAGGCAATCATGTTGACAAATCCCGTCGCTTTGGCGAGCCAGCTCGAAATGGTCGATGCCGGTTTCGGGGCGACCGGCGGAAACGGCCGCCCAACGAGACAGTGGAGCGCGCCTACACACCATTGCCGTGTTGCAGAATTCAAACCAGAACCGTCGATTATGTTGATGACCCGGTGAGCCACTTCGTCCGCATCGGCTACCCCAAGCAACAACGGGAGCGCGGCCAACTCGTCGTCGTAGTCGGGGTTTTGCCTGCTCCGAGCGAGGAGGTCCGCGACGGACTTGCCGACCGTGCTCAATTCAAGGGCGCCGTCGGCCGCGGCTTCGGCCGCCTGGATCGTTTCTGCTCCGCCGGGTAGCGACATGAGCCACTGATTCTTCCGGCAGCACGCGCAGACGAACAGGCGCAACTTGCGCGATGAGATCTTGCCTTGCACCCCACGCAACATTTCGCGCGGTTCGGTACACAGGAGCCACTCCGCTTCGGTCATGGCGCGTCCCTTAGTTCGGTCAGCCGGTCCCGGGCCTCGCCCTGAATGAACTGCCGCACACGTGCGTCGTCCGCTTGGGCCAGGCCCGTTGGCGGGCCGTCGTAGAGGATTTGCTTCTCGTCTGAGCGGAGCCGCGAGCGCGGGTACAGCATTACCACGCGGCTCGCGCACTTCTCGACCGTCCGTAACTCGTGCGTGACGATCACGGACGTGACCGGGCGTCTGCTCCGGGTTTGCAGGATCAGCTCGTTGATGACGTCCGTCATGATCGGATCGAGCCCGGTGGTGGGTTCGTCGTAGAGCATCACGTCGGGGTCGAGCGCGAGCGCCCGCGCGAGCCCCACTCGCTTCCGCATCCCACCAGACAGCTCCGCGGGCATCTTGGGTTCGACGCTCGCCGGCAGGCCGACCTCCAGCACACGCTCGCGCACACGCGTGCTAACGTCCGCTTCCGCGAATCCGCCTTTCGCACGCAGCCCGAACGCCACATTGTCAAACACGTTTAGGCTGTCGAACAGGGCCGCCTGTTGAAACAGAAACCCTATCCGTAGGCGGAGTTGCGTCAGATCGCGTTCCGAGAGTTTGTGGAGCGGCTTGCCCTCAAACAGGATCTCGCCTTCGGTCGGTTGGAGCAAGCCGACGATGAGCTTCAGCAGCACGGTTTTGCCGCACCCGCTTTCGCCGATCACGCAAAGCGTGTCCTGGGGCATGATGTCCAGGTCCACGCCCTGAAGCACCGTTTGTGCCCCGAACCGAACGGTCACGTTACGCAACCGAACCACCGGCTCTGCGTCACTCATTGCCGGCCCCCGAAGTACGCCCGGTCTCGCGCCTCGTACCCGGTGTAACCGAGAAGGTCATACAGTTCAGAACGCGTTTGCATTTTGGGAAGGCTGCCGGTTTGTGTGCCACTTTGCATCAAGTCGCGGAGGGTGTCCTCGGCGGCCTTCATTGCCACGCGGAACGCGGTGAGCGGGAACAGCACCAGCCGGTATCCCATTTCGCCGAAGGTTTTAACGTCCAGGTACGGCGATTTGCCGAACTCGGTCATGTTCGCCAGCAGCACGGCCCCAGGTAGCGCTTTCGCGAACCGCTCGAACTCGTCGCGGGACTCCATCGCCTCCGGGAAGATCGCATCGGCGCCCGCGTCCAAATACCGCTTCGCGCGATCGAGCGCGTCATCGAAGCCGTTCACCGCCTTGGCGTCGGTTCGCGCCATGATGACGAAGTCCTTATCCCGCTTTGCCGCGACCGCCGCCCGGATCTTGGCGGCCATCACTTCGGCGCTCACAACCGATTTCCCGGAGAGGTGACCGCACCGTTTGGGCATCTCTTGATCTTCAAGGTGAATCCCCGCGGCCCCCGCCGCCTCAAACATGCGGACGGTTCGCTCAACGTTAAGTGATTCGCCGAAGCCCGTGTCCGCGTCACAGAGCAGGGGGAGGGTGGTGGCTTGCGCAGTGAGCTGGGCGGCTTGGGTGAACTCGGTGAGCGTAAGTAACCCGATGTCCGGGACGCCACTACCTGCGGAAAGAGCCCCCCCGGAGAGGTAGACGGCCGAAAATCCAAGTCGCTCTGCCATTTTCGCAACGAGCGGATTGAACACACCAGGGAGGGTGAGAGGGCCGCTCATCCACGCCGCCCGCAATCTCGCCCCTGGCGAGAGGGAATTCGTGTCGAAAGACATTGGGTTTCTCACGTGGCGAACAAGTGAAATCCGCATTATCGCAGTGCGTCTGCGAACACGAAGGAAGAAATTTCGGAAAGCTGAGATTCGTCGGAAGTCCTTTGAGGGCAATGTGTCCAGATCGATGTGTTAGCCGGTGAGCGGGGCGGAGATTTACCGCACCCTTGACACTTCGAGGTCCCACTTTAGAATCTCCCAAGTGCAATCCCACCCCATGAGGTGTGCGTTGATTACCCGATTAATGGAAAAGATGATTCCGCCGTTGTGCGGATAGCTCTCCCAACAACTCGGGTGTTGAGGGGGCCAAACCAAATCGGTTTGGCTTTCGTGTTTCATGGGGTTGTTATTGGGTGCGATAACGCGCGTGTAGCTCAGTTGGTACGAGCACGTCGCTGATAACGACGGGGTCCCTGGTTCAAATCCAGGCACGCGCACCTGTTTTTAAGTATATGGCGGGGGTGTAGCTCAGTTGGTAGAGCGCCTGCTTTGCAAGCAGGATGTCAGGGGTTCGAGTCCCCTCTCCTCCACACCACTGATGGTAGCCTGATCTGATGCCTGGGAAGTGGTGACAGGTGTCTTAAGCCGCAACGACCCGCAAGCGATTTGCGAAAAAGTGAAGAAGAAAAATTGCGGGTCAGGTTGACGAGCGAATGGTCGCCGCTAGTATTGAGGATGTCGCAACGTTATGTTTGATAGGACGTTGCGACAAATTGATGTGATGGTGGTCGAAAGTTGGACTTGCATCATTCGACAGGGTGAGTAAGTCGTTTGGGTTGCTGTCCTACTTCAAATGAAGTGGTTAAGTAGCCCAATATTCGCGGACAGTTAAGCTGCCCGTTAGTAGCGGTCTTTGACAACGTGGTGAAGCAAGTTAAGTTGCATCTTCGTCGGTGCCGCTTGCGGGTCGTCTGGGTGCGGCGTCGCTCCTTCGGGTGCGGGGTCGGGTCCGGCGGGTTGCGGGTGGTGGCGATCAGTGACAAGACGAGACACGAGCCTTAGAAGTGGTTGAGATAATCTCCGTGCGTGGCACATATCGGTGCCGCCGCGGAACTAGTGGTGATGCTCGACTGACGGTACCCGCTTGCCGGCGGGTGCGGTGGCCTGGGCAGTGCGGCCAAGCTAGTAAGGGCGTGTGGGGGATGTCTTGGCACCAGGAGGCGAAAGGGCGTGGAAGACTGCGAAAAGTCCGGGGGAGTTGTCAAACGAACTTTGATCCCGGAATACCCGAGCGAACGCAGGGAACTGAAACATCTCAGTACCTGTAGGAGGAGAAAGAAACCTCGATTCCGTCAGTAGCGGCGAGCGAACGCGGAGTAGCCCAAACCGGGGGTAACACCCCGGGGTTGTAGGACCGCAGTTAGGATCCGGAGTTCCAAGCTGAAGCGTCTGGAATGACGCGCCGCAGGGGGTGAAAGTCCCGTAAGCGACTGGAATGACGGCCGAGCGGTATCCTGAGTAGGACTCAACACGTGAAAGTGAGTCCGAAGCGGCGGGGTCCATCCCGCAAGGCTAAATACTCCCTGGTGACCGATAGCGTAGAGTAGCGCGAGCGAACGATGGGAAGAACCCCGACAAGGGGAGGACACTGAACCTGAAACCACATGCCTACAAGCGATCGGAGCCCCATGTCGCGAGACGGGGTGACGGTGTGCCTTTTGCATAATGATCCGGCGACTTACCGTAACCAGCGAGGTTAAGGGCCTTTGGTCCGGAGCCGAAGCGAAAGCGAGTCTTAAACGGGCGTCAAGTTGGGTGCGGTAGACGCGAAACCACGTGACCTACGCATGGCCAGGATGAAGTGGGGGTACAACCCCATGGAGGACCGAACTCATTTGGGTTGAAAACCGATGGGATGAGCTGTGTGGGGGAGTGAAAGTCTAATCAAACGTGGAGATAGCTCGTTCTCTCCGAAATAACTTTAGGGTTAGCGTTCGGATAGTTGGCCGTGGGGGTAGAGCGACTGATTGCGAACGGGGGCCTACCCGGCTACCCGTCGCAGCCAAACTCCGAATACCGCGGTTCAAGTCCGGGCAGCTAGACGGTGGGGGATAATCTTCATCGTCGAGAGGGGAACAGCCCAGATCGCCCGCTAAGGTCCCAGAGTCGTGCTCAGTGCGAAAGGAAGTTGGGCTCCGGAGACAGCCAGGATGTTGGCTTAGAAGCAGCCACCATTTAAACAACGCGTAATAGCGGACTGGTCGAGGAGCCCTGCGCCGATAATGAACGGGACTCAAGCACGACACCGAAGCGGCGGGTGCAGCAATGCACGGTAGGAGAGCGTTGGGTGTGCGGCGAAGCGGTACGGGCAACGATCCGTGGAGCGCACCCAAGTGATTATGCCGGAATGAGTAGACGATAAAACGGGTGAGAATCCCGTTCGCCGTAAGCCTAAGGGTTCCTGGGGAAGGTAAATCCGCCCAGGGTTAGCCGGTGCCTAAGGCGAGGCCGAAAGGCGTAGCCGATGGGGAGCAGGTTAATACTCCTGCGCTCCTCGCGTAACACGGGACGCCGGTCCGAAGCAGTGTAGGCTAATTAGATTGCCTCAGGGCGCTTATGATCCCGATATCTGCTGAGGGCCGGCCGAGAAAACCGCGCGAGAAACCGTACTAAAACCGACACAGGTAGGCGAGATGAGTATTCTAAGGCGCTCGAGAGAACGCTCGTGAAGGAACTCTGCAAGTTAAACCCGTAACTTCGGGAAAAGGGTTGCCCACGCGAGTGGGCCGCAGTGAAAAGGTTCTGGCGACTGTTTACTAAAAACACAGGTCTGTGCGAAGGCGTAAGCCGCGGTATACAGACTGACGCCTGCCCGGTGCTGGTAAGTTAAGGGAGAGGGTTAGCCGTAAGGCGAAGCTCGCAACCGAAGCTCCAGTAAACGGCGGCCGTAACTATGACGGTCCTAAGGTAGCGAAGTTCCTTGTCGGGTAAGTTCCGACCTGCATGAATGGCGTAACGACCGGAACACTGTCTCCACGAGCGACTCGGTGAAATTGTAGTTGTCGTGAAGATGCGACATACCCGCAGCTAGACGGAAAGACCCCGTGAACCTTAACTGCAGCTTGGTATTGGGTTTAGACCCAGCATGCGTAGCGTAGGTGGGAGGCTATGAGCGGCGCATCTCGGTGCGCCGGGAGCCAACGATGAAACACCACCCTTGCTGTGTTTGAATTCTAACCCGTCGTGTGGAACGACAGGGACCGTGCTAAGTGGGCAGTTTGATTGGGGCGATCTCCTCCTAAACGGTAACGGAGGAGTGCAACGGTACCCTCAGCCCGGTTGGCAATCGGGCATCGAGCGTAAAGGTATAAGGGTGCTTGACTGCGAGCCCGATGGGGCGAGCAGGGACGAAAGTCGGCCTTAGTGATCCGGTGGTCCCGGATGGAAGGGCCATCGCTCAACAGATAAAAGGTACTCCGGGGATAACAGGCTTATCTCCTCTGAGCGTTCATAGCGGCGAGGAGGTTTGGCACCTCGATGTCGGCTCATCACATCCTGGGGGTGGAGAAGCTCCCAAGGGTTCGGCTGTTCGCCGATGAAAGTGGTACGTGAGCTGGGTTTAGACCGTCGTGAGACAGGTCGGTCCCTATCTGCTGTGGGCGGAGGATACTTGCGGGGCTTTCTCCCTAGTACGAGAGGACTGGGAGGGACACACCGCTGATGTTCCAGTTGTGGCGCTAGCCGCACCGCTGGGTAGTCACGTGTGGACGGGATAAACGCTGAAGGCATATAAGCGTGAAACTTCCCCCTAGATCAGGTATCCCGCGCGAGCGAAGGCTCCTCGTAGACCACGAGGTCGATAGGCCGGACGTGTACGCGTGGCAACACGCTCAGCTAACCGGTACTAACAGCCGACCGCTTGGCCGCACTCCCCACTCCACCGCCCGTGTCTTGATACACATGCGACTTGACGCTTCACCACGTTGTACTGATACACCGTCGGGGTAACCCGACACGAACCATGCCGGTGACCATACCCAAACGGAAACACCCGTTCCCATTCCGAACACGGCCGTGAAACGTTTGAGGCCGATGGTAGTGCGTCCAGCGCGAGAGTAGGTATCGCCGGCTAATTACAATGAAGCCCCACACGGTTAAAACTGTGTGGGGCTTCTTCGTTTTTCCGCCTTGATCTATCGACCACTGCGGGAACCGTCCGTGCCCATCGCTCGGGCAAATGCTAGGAAGTCCATCGTTCAGCCGATATCAGCGAAATCGCTACGCACATGTGCCGTGATTGCAACCCCTCTCGCTGCTCTTAGCTCGGGATACTCTTGAGCCGCAAATGCAAGTGGTCGCCGTGACTTGAGGCAGTGCGGCCACGGCTCACGGGAACCGAACTCTGTACTGAATTGTTGCGAGCACAATTCTGGTGTTCCGGGGGGGGAACGCTACTCGCCTTCGAGGTCGGTGTCTTTCAAGTCTGTTAGGAACATGTGACCCGGCTTGTGTGTGATTGCGAACGGCGGTTTCGCCTGCATCAGGGCGGCTTGCGGCGTTACACCACAGGCCCAGAACACCGGCACTTCATTGTTCCGTATTTCGACGCCGTCGCCAAAATCGGGTTTCGTTATGTCACGGATGCCGATGGCGGTGGGATCGCCGAAATGGACCGGAGCGCCGTGAGCTCGTGGGAAGCGACTGCAAATCTGAGTCGCTTTCACCTCCTGTGCGGGTGTGAGCGGACGCATCGAGACCACCATCGGGCCGCTGAAGCGTCCCGCAGGCTTGCACGGGACGTTCGTCCGGTACATCGGCACGTTCACGTTCTGTTCGATGTGCCGCACCGGTACCCCGGCGGCCATGAGCGCGGTCTCGAAGGTGAAGGAACAGCCGATTACGAACGATACGAGATCGTCCCGCCAATAGCGAGTGATGTCAGTAGGTTCCGCAACTAGTTCGCCGTGTTCCCAGACCCGGTACGCTGGAAGGTCGGTACGCAGGTCGCTCCCCGGGGCGGTGAGTTTCGCCTCGGAATCGCCCGCTTCGGTCACATCAAGGAGCGGGCACGGCTTCGGGTTTCGCTGGCAGAACAGCAAGAAGTCGAAAGCCCAGTCGCGCGGCAGGATCACCAAGTTTGCGTGGACGTAACCGAGTGCGAGGCCCGGGGTCGGCCCGGTGTGGCGGCCGGCGCGGCACGCGGCACGCACATCACTGCCGGTTGCGTGGATCAGATCGTTCAACATCAGGACTCCAGGATCTCGCGAATCCGGGCGAGCGGCTTCACGTACTTGTCCCACGTTAACCCGTCGACGGTGGCGGTCTGCTGGCCCGTCACCCCATCCACGAGCGGCCCCTCTCGCACCATGATTTCGAGAATCTTGCGTTCGCAGTTCGGGTCGAAGAGGTCACCGTGCGGCGTCACCCCGCGCAGAACGTAAACGCCCGCGGCGAAGGCATAAGCGCCCCAGTTGCTGACCCCGCATACGATCAGGTGATCCGTCGGAACGCGGCAGTGAATCAGGTCGCCATTCGGGATGTTCTTGACGATCGTGTCGTGCGGGATCTTCCCCATCCCGATCTCGTTGCCGCCGTCGCCGATACCGATGGTTTCGACGAGCCGCTGCTCGGCGTTGCGCAAGAAACCCTCATCGACCGGCTTCGTGAACCCGGTGATGTCGCGGCCGCGCATTGAGTAGTAGCGTCCGTTGCTCGCCCGGCCGACGTGTTCGATTGCGAGGTAGTGTGTGGCCGACTGACCGGGCCACGCTTCGTCGAGTTGGACAACGTAACTCGGTTGATCGGATTCGTCCCGGTACTCGATGTACGCGGGCTTCAGCGTGGTTCCCTGTGCAATTGCGGCGTGCATCGCGCTCACGCATGCCTTTTGGCCGGTCAACCCGACTCGGTAGCCGAGCGGTACCAACGCGCGGAACAGGAACGCGGCGCCGAGCGGGCCGTCGGTCTCGAACGCCGGCGGGGTGGCTGTCGGGATGTAAAAGCCGGTGGTTACATCGAGCGCGGCATTAGGGGTTCCCACGAAGCTCCGGCACGCGGCCTCGAAGTCGCCCTTCGTGGCGGTAAACAGGTTGTCATTCGGATCACGTCCCAGACCGCGGTTGCCGGGGTCGGTTTGGACGGCGGCCAGAATTGCGGTCAGCTTCTCGTCGGTGGTCATGTGTGGGTGTTCAGGAGATGAGCGAACCGGCCGCGCCAGATCTTCGGCACCTCCGACTTCACCGTTACGGGGTTCTTGGACGTCGGGTGCAGGAACGTGAGGCTCCGCGCGTGCAGCGCGATCCCGTTTCCGAACGGCAGCTTGCTGCCGTACTTGTGATCGCCATAAATCGAGGCGCCGCGCGACGCGAGCTGCACCCGCAGTTGGTGCTTGCGGCCGGTGTGCGGCCGCAGTTCCAACCAGATCAGACCGTTGTGGCGCCCGCGCACCTGGAACAGCAGGCGCGCGAACTGCGCGCCGGGCGTTTCGGGCGCTACGGTTTCCACCCGGGCGTTGTCATCATCCTTCTGGAGCCAGTCTTCGAGTGAGCCGTTATCGGCGGTGACCCAGGGGCCGGGCGCTTGCGCCTCGATCACCGCCCAGTACACCTTTTCGACGCCCCCCTCGCGGAACTGTTCGCTGAGTCGCGCCGCGGCCTTGCTCGTGCGCGCGAATACCAGCGATCCACTCACCGGCTTATCAAGTCGGTGGACGACCCCGAGGAACACGTTCCCCGGCTTGTCGTACTTCTCTTTCAGGTACGCCTTAACCAGTCGATCGACGGTCTCGTCCTTACCGTCGAAGTGCGTGGTGGGCCACCCCGCCGGCTTGTTCAGCGCGAGGCAGTGGTTGTCTTCGTGCAAGATGTCCAGGCTGTCTGCGAACGACATAGGTGACATCATAGCGGGAGCGGACGACGCTCGAAAGCGATCTCCGCTTCCCAGCGGGCGGCGACGCCGAAGAGTTGCGCCTCGCCGAGTCGCGGTCCGATCAGTTGTACGGCGAGCGGCAACCCTTCTGGCGACCAAGCGAACGGGAGCGAAACCGTGGGAAGCCCGACGTAACTCCAGGGCGAGTTAAAGACCGGGTTGCCGGTCGTTTCGCTCGTTGGCGCGGCCCCGGTTGTGGCGGGGGTGAGCAGAGCGTCGTAGTGATCGAATAAGGCGTCGCAGAGCCGCGACAGCCGCTCCTGATGGGCTTTGCAGTTCGCATACTCTGGGGCCGAGATGTTCAGCCCTTCGCGCAGGAGGGCCGTCACATTCGGCGGGTAGTCATCCGGATACCGGGCTAAGCGTGGGGCGTGGTAAGCCGCTGCTTCCACAGCCATGACGGTGTTGTGTCGGCGCGTCACCTCTCCGAATTCCGCGGGCAACGGGGCGTTGCGCGCATCCAACACGTTGATCGGAATGGTGCCGTTGGTTGTTGTCGCCAGCCCCCCGACCCCCTCTAACCTTCGAGTGAGCGAGACGATTTGCTCGTGCAGGGCAGGGGCCCGTTCGTGGAAAATCCCACCGAGCACGGCGATTCGTTGCGGATCGGGCGACGTGAGCGGCGCGTAAGTGAGGTCCGGAACGCGCTCACCGGCGCTGGCCGGATCGCGTGGGTCGCGACCGGCAATGGCCTCGAAGATCCAAGCCAGTCCGTTCACGCAGTTCGCCATCACCCCGATGTGGTCGAGGCTCGGTGCCAGCGGCAGGACGCCGTCAACGCTCACCCGGCCGTGTGTCGGCTTCAGGCTGTATACCCCGCAGTAGCTCGCGGGGCGGGTGATTGAGCCGCCCGTCTGGGTTGCGAGTGCACCGAGGCACATCCCGCACGCGACCGCGGCGGCCGATCCGCTCGAACTGCCGCCCGGAGTGCGGTCGAGGTTCCAGGGGTTGCGCGTGACCGGCGGGTCGAAGCTGGCATAGGCGGTTGTGACCGTTTTGCCGAGGATGACGGCGCCCGCCTGACGCAGTCGTTCGACGCAGGTGGCGTCGCGACGGGCGTAGCTCTGCGCCCAGCGCTTCGAGCCGCACCCGGTGGGCATGTCGAACACGTCGATGATGTCTTTGATGCCGACGGGGATGCCGTGCAGCGGCCCGCGGTAGTTGTTCTGTTTCAGTTCCGCGGTGAGACGGGCGGCTTGCTCGCGCGCCCCGTCGCGGTCGATGTGAACCCAGGCGCGGACGCGGTCCTCGTACCGGTCGATGCGGGCGAGGCACTGCTCGAGGAGGTCCGCGGGCGTGAGTTCCCCGGTGCGGATGAACCCGGCGGCGTCTGTGATCGTCAGTGGTTCGGGCATTGAATGGGTTCTCGTTGGCATGACGCACAGGGCTCCCGCCCTGTGCTACGTCCGCCGGCCCCTCCGGGGCGGAAAGACAACCGTACGCGGCGCACATTTATGCGCCTTTAGCACTCGGAGGGGCGCTGGGCGAAGTGGGAGCCCTGTGCGCCAACTGCGTGTACAATGGGGCGGTCGTTCGTCCCTCCGGGGGCTCGTCCGTGCCGCAAACTTACACGCGGTTGCTGTACCATGTTGTATTCAGCACCAAGAGCCGCGAATCATGGCTCGAACCCGCGTGGCGTCCCGAACTGTACGAGCTTATCGGTGGGGGAGTGCGGAACCGAAAGGGCGAAATGCTCGCCATCGGCGGTGTGTCGGATCACGTTCACCTACTGCTTCGGTCGCCCGCGACACGATCGCTGTCCGACGTGGTACGCGATGTGAAAGCGAACTCGTCCGGGTGGTTACACGACCGCGGGGTTTTTCCGTTCGACTGGCAGGACGGGTACGGCGCGTTCACGCTGGGACCGTCCGCGATTCGCGGCGTAAGCACATACATTGAGAACCAGGAGGCGCACCACGCCCGGGCCTCGTTCGCCGACGAGATGCGGGCGATGCTGCTTGCCAGTGACGCTACGGAAGACGAGTTGCGCGATTGGGGCTAACGTCTTCCGCTGCCGCGTTTCTGGCGCCCTGTGCTACGCCCGGCGACTCCTCCGGGGTGTTAAAGGCACGCAAGCGGCGCCGCGTACGGTTGTTTTTCCGCCCCGGAGGGGCCGGCGGATGTAGCACAGGGCGGGAGCCCTGTGCGTCATGAGGTGTGAGTCGATGCAGAAGGTGAAGGTCGCGGTTCTGGGCGGGTCCGGGTACACCGCGGTGGAACTCATCAAGTTGCTGCTGCGGCACCCGGGCGCGGAGATCGCCGCGGTCACCTCGCGACAGGCCGAACACGTTGCGGACCTGCACCCGTCCCTGCTCGGCCGTCTCGACCTCCAGTGCGAGCCGTTCGATCCCGACGCGCTGAAGGCGAAGGGCGTGCAGGTGGCGTTCGGGTGCCTGCCGCACGGCACCAGCATGGAGAGCATCCCGCCGCTGCTGGACCGTGGCATCCGGGTGATCGACCTGAGCGCCGACTACCGCCTGCGTGACGCGACCGTTTACCAGGAGTGGTACAAGGAGACTCACCACGACGCCGAGAACCTCGCGCACGCCGTCTACGGTCTGCCGGAGGTGTACGGCGACACACTCGCGGGCGCGCGGCTCATTGCCAACCCCGGCTGCTACCCCCAGACCGCGATCCTGGGGCTCGCGCCTCTCGTGGCGAACAAGCTGATCGAGCTGTCCGGGATCGTGATCGACAGCAAGAGCGGCGTCAGCGGCGCCGGGCGCACGCCGAAGCTCACCACACACTTCCCGGAGTGTAACGAGAGCGTCTCGGCGTACTCGGTCGGCACCCACCGGCACACGCCGGAGATCGAGCAGGCCCTTGGCGACATCGCGGGTGCCGCGGTGTCGGTGATCTTCACCCCACACCTGATGCCGATGGACCGCGGCATCTTCAGCACCATTTACGCAACCCCCACGAAGCCGGTGAGCGAGGCCGAGCTAACGGCACTGTACCGCGGCTACTTCGCGGGCAAGCCGTTCGTGCGGGTGCGCACCGCGCCGCCCGCGACGAAGGACACGACCGGTACGAACTTCCTCGACGTGTGCGTGAAGGTGGTGCGGGGTAAAGTGCTGGTGCTCGCGGCCGAGGACAACCTGATCCGCGGCGCGAGCGGGGTGGCGGTCCAGAACTTCAACCGCGTGTTCGGGTTCCCGGAGACGACAGGGCTTCTGTAATGGACCTGCTGGCGCAACACGAGGCGTTCCTGCGGGCGATCTACGATACGCCCGACGATGACACCCCGCGCCTCGTGTACGCGGATTTCCTCCAAGAGAACGGCGAAGAGGAGCGGGCGCAGTTCGTTCGCGTGCAGTGCGAACTGGCGGCCAAGAAGGGACAGCCCGAACACTTCGATCGGTTGTGGGAACTGGTCGAACAAGAGCGAACCTTGGCCGGTCGCTTACACCCCGAGCTACGGTATCTGGAGTCTCACGAACGGGAGCAATTTTGTCTCCAATTCGTTAGGGGGTTCCGGCCGGCGGGTGGCACCATTGTCGTCTCGGCGCCGCTCCTCGCGCACGCGACCGAGGAGCGGTGGCGGATCGTGCGGAGCGAGCCGGAGGCGTTCGGCGCGCGGACCCTGGCCGTCGGGGGCGGGCTCGTGCGCCCGGAGCACATCGACACGCTGTTCGCTCTGCCCGCGGCCCAGCGCATCACCGAATGGGGGCTCGGCGGGCACGTGCGCGAGGAGCGGTCGCACAGCGGCGCCGGCGCGTTCGACCTGATCGACATGGTTCAGCAGCCGGTCATCACGACCGCCGGCGTCGAGGCGCTGGCGCGGCACAAGGGCGCGCGGCGCATAACCGAACTCGACCTCCGCAACAACAACCTCGACAACGACGCGGCGCGGGCGCTCGTCCGGGCGCCGTACCTCGACAACCTGAAGCGCCTTCAGTTGCTCGAAGGGAACCGGTTCCGGGGGGCGGTGTGGCAGCAGGTGATCGCGCGGTTCGGCGAGGACGCGGTGGGGTAGCGCCGCCGGTACGAAAGGGGTTCCGATGAAGTGGCTCGTACTCGCGCTTTCGGTCGCGGTCGCTCCGCTCGCGGTGTCGGCCGCCGAGCCGAAACTGTCCGCGAAGGTGGAGAAGGTGGCGCCGCCGGACGCACTTGCGGAACCGGTCCGCAAGCTCCTCGACGAGCAGGCGCTGGTCGTCCGGGACGGCGACACCGAACTCATGACCGTGTGGTTCCGCACCGAGATCCCGGCGAAGGCTACCGAGGAGCAGATCAAGAACGGACTCACCTACCGAGAGATTTCCGAGGGGACGCTCGTCGGAGCGGTCCGGTTCCCGGAGAAGTTCACCGACTTCCGCAAGCAGGAGATCGCGGCCGGCGTGTACACGCTGCGGTTCGCCGTGCAACCCGACATCGGCGACCACACGGGCACCAGCCCGCACCCCGAATTCTGCCTCATGAGTCAGGCGAAGGAGGACGGGCGTGCGGACGCGGTCGAGCCGAAAAAGCTGATCGAGATGAGCAGCCTGGTGAACGAGGGGAAGCACCCCGCGGTGCTGCTGATGTGGCCGAACAACGGGAAGGACGCCGCCCGCGTGCAGGTGGTCAGCAAGGGGAACGGCGTGTACGCCGCGACCGTCCAGCGGGCACTGGTTGCGGACGGGAAGAAGGCACAGCTCGGGTTCGCCGTGACTGTTGCCGGTGTGCGGAACGAGTAAAGTCAGGTTGGCCACAAAAACGCACAACCGAAGACAGAAGAGAGATTGGCCACAAAAAAGCACAAAGGGCACAAAAAAAGACAGAAGAGAGATTGGCCGCAAAAGCACAAAAAGAACAAAATAAGACAGAAGATAAAAGCAACGTGGCGCGTTTGAACACTTCTCTTCTGTCTTGGTATTCCGTCTTCTTTTGTGCCCTTTGTGCTTTTTTGTGGCCAACCTGCCTCTATAACTAATTGTCTCACTCTTTCTTGAGTGAGGCGGGCTTCCAGTTCAGCCCGATGGCCACGCCGCGTTCCTGCTTCGCCTGGATCGCCCATGGCGAGCCCTTGTACTTCGTCACGATCTCGCCGAACAGGGCTTGCGCCTCTTCGGCAATCTTCTTCACCTCTTTACCGCTCCGGAGCGTGTCGGCCGCCACCAGCGTGTACCCGTCCTGGCCCAGCTTCGGGTCGAGCGCCGGTACCGATTCGGTTACCAGGTTCCCGAGGAGTTTGTTGTACTCGTTCATGTACGCGAGCCGGGCCTTCAGCACGGCCAGCGCGAAGTCGTAGTGGGCCTGCCACCGCTTGCTCGGCTCTTCTTTGCGGGCGTCGGTCAGCCCCTCCAGCTTGATCAGCTCCAGTTCCAGTTCGGCGATGCTGACGGCCCAGAACTCTTGCTCCTTCTTCACGGCGGCCTTGAGGTTGTCGTTGATCGACCCGGTGATGGTGTCGCGGATGCGCGTCGCGCCGGCGCCCGGCGCCCACATCTGCCGCAACTTGCCGAACACCTCCAGCACCGCCACCCGGAGGGGGTACTTCTCCTTGTCCGCCATCACGTCGGCGATCTTCACGTCCTCGGCGTAGTCCTTCATCACGTCGGCGGGGAACGGGAAGTCGGCCAGCCCGATCTCGCTTAGGCCCGGGCGCAGCGGCGGCAGGGCGAGTTCGCGTTCCACCGATTTGACCTCGGCCGGTGAAGCCCCTTTCGGCGCCTGGGGCAGGTCGAAGCGGGCGGCGACCTTCTCGGCCGGGTCGGGTGGGGCCAGCGTCGCCGGGGCGGCCCCGGTGAGCGTCACCGTTTGCTTGCCGCCGCTGCCGGACTTCTCGGCGATGTCGCAGATCTCGTTGGTTCGCTTGGCGACGGCCGGGTGCCAGTCGTCGATCGGGAGCGGGTCCGCCGGAGTCGGGGGCGTTTTGGCGAGGCGGGCGTTGGCGACGAACCGGGCGGCTTCGAGGAACGCGCTGCCGCTGTACATCGGCCCCGCGAAGCCGTCGGGCCGCAACTGGGTCAGTTCCAGCGCGTTCTCGCCGGCCTTGCAGGTGGTCACGACCTGAACGCCGGCCGGCGGGGTGGTGAGCGCCTTGAACAGGCCCGCGCTCATGGGCTCGGACCCGGGCCGCACCTTGCCCTTCTCGGGGTTCAGCCGGCACACGTCCCACACCACCACCTTTTGCGCCGCCTTGCACTTCTTTAGCTCGTCGTAAAAGTGGTCCAGTGGGATCACGGTCTTCTGCCAGTCGTCGCCGTCGAGTTCGGCCTCGATCGGGGCGAGGTACGCCTTACCGTCCTTCTCGATCGCGTGCCCGCCGAAGTAGATGAAGACGCGGTCCTGGGCGCGGGAGGTCTTGAAGAACTCCTGGTAGGTGCCCTGGACCACGTTTTTCATTGGGAGCCGCTCGTTTTTGCCGGTCGCCGTGTCGGACAGCACGAACGTCTGGTCGTTGTCCTTGTCGCGGGGCACGCGCCAGTTGAACGCCATGTTGTTGGCGACCCCGGCCGGGCGGTCTGTGGCCCCGCCCGCGACCCCGGCGGTGAGCGGGTTCAGGTACATGTATTTGGTGACGGAGATGAACAGCATCCGCCGCGGCAAGGTGGCGTTGGCCCCCTTCGAGGGGCCGGAGCCGCCGGGCGCTGTGCCGGGGGATTGTCCCGTGCCCGGGGGCGGATCGGAGGCGTCTTTCCCGGGCTCTTTGTTCTTATTGTTGATGGCGAGTAGGTCGCCGATCGCTTGTTCGCCGTAGAGGATGCCCGCGCCGACGAGCCCTGCGGCCAGCACAAAAAACAGCGCGACCCCAATGAGGGCGCCCGAGCCGCGGTTGCGCCTCCTGGCCCGGACCGCAACGCCGCCCTCGGCGGGGTCCAGATCGAACGCGTGATCCGACGCGGACGGCCGGGCGGTTTTCGGCTTCGCCCGGCGCGCCGGGCGGTCCGGGTCCACTGGCGTGTTGGGCACGGGTTGGGCCACCAGAACGGGTGGTGGGTAGCCCAGCGGAAGCGGGTAAGCTGCCGCCGAGAGGCCGTTCGTCTCGTAGGCCGGGACGGGGACCGGCTGTGGGAGCACGCCGGGTGTGAGTGGGACTTTGGTCGTCGCCCGGATCAGTGCTCCGCACTTCTTGCACTTCACCGTCTGGCCGATCCACCGAGCCGGGATGTTCAGTGCGTTCTGGCACTTCGGGCAGGTGGCTCGCACGGCCGATTCCATCGTGTCCCCTCCGGCGGCGGCCGCTCGCGCCAGCGGCAGTCGTGCCTTTTATCTAGAGGATACTTTACCAGATCCGGTTCCGTAAAGTCGTTCGCCGCGCGGGCCGGTCGTGTCCCGTTCGCGCCCCGAAATAAAACCCGCGCCGCGGGACAAACGGATCGGTGCTTGCCGGACGGCGGCCCACCCGACATTCTGACTGAGTAGGGGTGAACGTTGTAACATCCCGGATGCGAATACCGTTGCTTCGCCTTGCCGAGTTCCGCGGCGGTGGCCGCTGTTCCGGCGCCCGCCCGTCACGCGAGGGTTTCTGATGCAGATCGTGCTGATCGAAGGCGACGGGATCGGGCCGGAGGTGACCCAGGCGGCGTGCCGGGTGGTCGCCGCGGCCGGGGTCAAGATCGACTGGGTGAAGGCGCCGGCGGGCATCCCGGCCGCGGAGCAGTTCGGCGAGCCGCTGCCGGAAGAGACGCTGGAGATGATCCGGCGCTACCGGGTGGCGCTGAAGGGGCCGTGCACCACCCCCATCGGGAAGGGCTACCGCTCGATCAACGTCCGCCTGCGCCAGGGGCTGGAACTGTTCGCCAGCGTGCGCGCGGTCAACACGCTCCCCGGCATCAACACACCATACGAGAAGGTGGACCTCATCGTCGTTCGCGAGAACACCGAGGGGCTCTACGCCGGGATGGAGCACGAGGTGGTGCCCGGGGTGGTGGAGAGCGTGCGGCTCGTGACCCGGGCGGCCGCGGAGCGGATCGTGCAGTTCGCGTTCGAACTGGCGCGGCACCGCGGCCGGCGGATGGTGACGTTCTGCCACAAGGCCGACGTGATGCGGCTGTCGGACGGGCTGTTCCTCGAGGTGGCGCGAACGGTGGCCGAGGACTACCCGTTCATCCAGTTCGAGGAGAAGCCGATCGACAACGTTTGCCTGGAACTGGCGATGGACCCGTCGGGGTTCGACGTGCTCGTCATGGAGAACCTGTTCGGCGACGTGATTTCGGACCTCGCGGCGGGGTTGATCGGCGGTCCCGGGCCGGGGGGCGGGCTGGGGCTCGTTCCGGGCGCGAACTTCGGCAATCGGTTCGCGGTGTTCGAGGCCGTTCACGGCAGCGCGCCGGACATCGCGGGGAAGGGGATCGCGAACCCGATCGCGTGCATCCGCAGCGCGGCTCTGCTGCTGGAGCACGTGGGGCACCGCGCCGCCGGGGAGCGGATCGAGCACGCGGTGGTCAAGACGCTCCAGGTGGGCGAGGGACTGACCCGCGACCTGGGCGGCACCGGCACCACCGCGACCATCACCGAGCAGATCATCAAGAATTTGGGGGCGTAGCGAAGGCACCGGCCTGCGGTTGCGGTGTTGAATCGCTCGCGAAGAACACGGGAGGGTACCAATCGGCCCGGTGCTTCAGTCGTGAGCGGTGAGCTGACTGAGGTTCCGTCGCCCGCGAACGATGTGAAGGACTTCAATTCCGGTCGCGGTCGGGAGATAGAGTACCACGAACTTGAGGGTAGGAACTGACGGTGGTGGCGCGGAGCTGTCTGAGGTGCGGGTTCCGGACCCGCATCCGCGCTCCCGAGAGCGGCAGCGCTTCGAGCCGCTCGAGCGTGCGCTGAACGGCGTCTTGCAGGTCGTCGGCAGCCCGCGGGTTCGCGGTCCGAATGTCGGTAAGCAGGTCGAGCAATTCCAGGCGTGCTTGTGGGCGAAAATCGATGCTCATGGCTGCTCGGGCTTACTTGCCGCCCGGGCGATCGACGCCTGCCGCAGTTCGTTCCAGAACTCCGGCGTCGCCCGTACTGGTGGGCCACTGGTGAGAGACGCGAGCAATTTCGTCTCCAGTTCGGCCGGGCTCGCGAACCCGAGGGCCTCGGGCGTCATGTCTTCTTGTGCCTCCGGACGCTGGACGAGCCAGCAGACGTACTCCGAAACGGTGGCGAAACCCGCAGAGCGGGTTTTACGCTCCAACTCGTCCTTCAACTCGTCTGGCAGTGTGATTGTCATTTGTGCTCCCCTCACGTCACGATACCCGTTTTGTGGGCACGCGGTCAATCGGCGTGCTTCTGAGCAGGCGGCCGTGGTTGCGCTGCGCTTTTTACAAGCTGCGACTGCAAGCGAGCGGGCGAGCGAGTACCACTTGACGAGGCTCACGGCAGATTTTGACAGGATCGACACGATGAACAGGATTTCAAAACGACCGACCTTACGTCCGGTAAATCCTGTCGATCCTGTCAAAATCTGTCTTTGTGAATACGAGACCCACATGGGCCGAAGCGGGGCGACGGACGCCCGTCGCCCCGCCACCAGTTCCAAGGCTCGGCGGGGCTTCTCAAATCCCGCAGAGCGACCTACGAACAAGACGGTAGATCGTGGGCGCCACACAGTGAAGTGAGGGGGCGATGCTGCCCGTTGTGAACTGTAACCGCTGTGGTCAGTCTGTGGCTGTCGGCTCCGACACCCGGTACGTCACCTGTGCCCACTGCCGCACGCCGCTGGTGGTGATCCGGACCGACTCGTCGGCGTTTACCGACGTTGCCGCCCGCCAAAAAGAGCTGGAGCGCGTCGACAGCGAGTGGGAGGAGGAGAAACGGCGCGAGCACAGCTCCAGGGACAAGAACGGCAACTGGCGCACGCCGGACGAGTTTCTTGAACCCGCCATCGGGTCTGGGATTTTGGTCGTATTCACGTTTTTTGCGTTATTCGTGATGATGTTGAGGGATCGGAGGTACGAGGGCCTTCCGGTGCTCGTACTCCTCGTGGTACCGTTCGGCCTGATGATTGCCGATGCGGTCAGAAAGGCACGGCGATACTGGCGAGCCGAAAGCCGTTATCGCGCGCGGCGGACGGCGATCGAACACCGCCCGCCTGACGTCTGGTGACCGGGTGAGCTGAACGTCACTTGCTGTCGCGCTGGGGTTGGAGCCGGAGCGGCGCCTTTCTCTCGTACAGCTTTAACCGCTCATGCACGGTGAGGTCGTGTGCTTTCGCGTACCCCGTGTCGAGCTGCACCATCTTTTGGGTTCGGATCGCGTACTCGAACTCGCCGGCTTCGGCGCAGGCCGCGGCGTACGCTTCCAGGGCCAACCCGCTCCGCCAGTGGGTCGCCTCGCAGGCCGCTTTGGCGTCTTCCAGCGCTTTCGTCGCGTCGCGCAGTGCGGCGTCCCCGGCCGCGGCCCGGAGCAGCCCCCGATTCGCCAGAGCGGTTGCGTGCTTCGGGTCGAGGCGGAGCGCTTCGTCGAAGTCCCCCAGCGCGGCGCCCCAAGCCCCCATTACGAACCGCACGGCGCCGCGGTCGTTAAAGGCCCACACGAACGTGGGGTCGAGTCGGATCGATTCCGTCAGGTCCTTGATCGCCCGGTCGTAGTCGCGCATCGCGAGGTGGACGCTTCCCCGGGCGTAAAAGATGCGGGCGTTGTTCGGATCGAGCCGGGCGGCCGCGTCGTAGTCCGTTAAGGCCTTATCGAACTCCCCCTGCGCGTGCCAGCGGGCTCCGCGCTCGAAGAGGAGCGCCGCACCGTTCGGAGCGGTCGGTGACTGAAACCGGTACGGCTTTCCGGCCTCATACAGCGCGAGCCGCGCTCTGGCCACGGCCCCTGCGGGGCCGTCGTAGCCCGGGTGCTTGAGAGCCTTATTTTGCCACTTCACGGCGTCGGGGAAGTCGCCGGATTCGGCGGCCGCGGCCGCCCGCGCCTCGATCGCGGCCGGGTTCTTCCAGCCCGACAGCTCGCCGGCCCGGTCCGCGTCCTTGATCGCTTGAGCCGGGTCACGATGTTTGGCTTCAGGGCAACTCGCGAGAACCCATGCGCGGTTCAGGAACGCGAAGCGGTGGTTCGGATCGAGGAGAATGACCTCCGTCAGGTCCCGGAGCGCGGCGTCCCAGTTCGAGCGGGCCAAGTGAACGGAACTCCGGTGGACGCGCGCGTCCGGGTTTCGGGGGGCCGACCGTACCGCCTGGTCGGCGTCCTTGAGCGCTTCATCGAGTTCGGACCGTAACATTCGGCACGTACTTCGGAACAGGAGGTATTCCGCCTTCTCGGGTGCGAGGCGAACGGCTTCGTCTAAATCTGTCAGCGTCGCGGCCCACCGTCCCTGGCGAAAGAGCAGGGCCGCCCGGTTGAAGAAAGCCAGCGACTGCTTCGGGTCGAGGCGGAGCGCTTCGTTGTAATCGGCGAGCGCCTTATCGAACTGCCCGGCTGTCGCGTGTGCCGTGCCGCGACCGACGAGTGCGTTCGTGTGCTTGGGGTCGAGGCGGAGCGCTTCGTTGTAATCGGCGAGCGCTTTGTCGAACTGTTTCACGTGTTCAAATGCCAGTGCGCGGTTGTAAAACGCCGGGGCGAAGTCCGGGGTCATTTCGATGAAATCGGTGAGATCCGCGATCGCTTTTTCGGGCCAGCCCAGGTGAGCGTAAGCCAGGCCGCGGTAGTACCGGGTGGTCGCGTTGTTCGGGTCGCGCTTGAGGGCTTCTGTCAGGTCGCTCAGCGCCGCCGCGTCGTTGCCGTTCGCCTGGTGGGCGGTTCCGCGTGCGCTGTATGCGGCGGCGCTGTCCGGATCGAGTTTGATGGCCCTGGTGTAATCCCGGATCGCGTCCTCGTATTTCCCGTTCGCGAAGGACTCGGCGCCCCGCTCCAGTAACTCGTGAACCGTGTCCGGTTCGGGGCCGGCGGTCGCGGGGGCCGCGACCGCGAAGAGCCAAACGGCAATCGCGATTCGGATACGCATGGGCATTCCTTCGAATGTGGCGTGGGGTAGTTTAACCGCAACTCGCCTGATCTGCCAGCGGCCGTTCTCACGGACCCTTCGGTTGCTTCTTTCCGGCGGCGTATCAAACTGGACCGCGGCGGGGAGTAACGGGTGGGGCCGTTTTGTGACCAAGCGAGGACCAAGTGAACACCGTTCTTCAACTCCTCGACGCCGTGGCAGGGGCCGGCGCACGGACCGACGGCCAACTTCTGGATTCGTTCGCCCGCCGGCGCGACCAGGGGGCGTTCGCGGAACTCGTTCACCGGCACGGGGCAATGGTGCTGGGCGTGTGCCGGCGGGTGCTGGGAAACGCCGCCGACGCGGACGACGCGTTCCAGGCGGTGTTCCTGGTACTCGCCCGCAAGGCGGCTGCCGTGCGGGACCGCGAGCGGCTCGGGCCGTGGCTCCACGGGGTCGCGTTCAATGCCGCACGCCGGCTCAAGCGGTCGAACCTGCGGCGGACCGCCCGCGAGCGCGGCCGCGCGGGGCAACTCGAACAGACTGCCGGGGCCGCCGACGAGCGCGCCGAGTTGCACGCGGCACTCGACGAGGAACTCGCGCGACTCCCGGACCGGTACCGCTCGGTGCTGGTGCTGTGCGATCTGGAAGGCCGCACGCGGAAAGAGGCCGCGCACGCCCTCGGGTGCCCGGAGGGGACCGTCGGCGGGCGCCTGGCCCGTGCCCGGGAACTGCTCGCGGCCCGGCTCGGCGCCCGCGGCGTGTGCCCGGCCCTCGGGGCGCTCGCCGGGGCGCTGGTGCCGGCCGGGGCGGGGGCCGTCGCCCCGGCGCTGGTTGCCGCACTGGTTCGCGCGGTGGGCGTCGACGAACTGGCGCGCGACGCGGCCCGCGGGCCGATCTCCTCGCACGTGTCCGAACTGGCCGAAGGGGTGGTGAGCAGCATGTTCGCGATCAAGCTTCAGAAAGTGACGGCCGCGGTGCTGTGCTGCGGCCTGGCGCTCGCGTGCGCGGCCGGCGGCGTCCGCCTCGCGAACGCCCAGCCGGAGCCGGAATTCACGCCCGTGCCGCTGCTGACGAAAGACCCCGCGCTGAAGAGATCGCGGCAGGAACTCGAAGAGCGAGCGAGAGAGTTGCAAGACACCCGGAAACGACAACAAGCACTCGAGGAGGTCGTTCCCGGTGTACCACGCCGCGCGGCCATTATACCTCTTCGGAAACTCGATTCCGGTGAAGTCGCCCCGATGCTCGCTAAATTTTTCGACCCGCGGCGCGTGACCATCGCGGCGCTGCCCGGCGACAAGTCGTTACTCGTCTACGCCGACGAGAAGACGCATGCGAAGATCCGGGAGTTACTCCTTCAGATGGGGGAGCCCGCGCCCCGGAACGTAACCGCGTTTCGGCTCAACAAGACGGCCGACCTAGCCGGCACCGTTAAAACGCTCGCTGCCGCGTTCGGCCCGGATCGTGCTGTTCTCGTCCCGGTTCCGGTTGAGCAGGTGCTCCTCGTTTACGCGAGCGAACCCGACACACAGACCGTGCAGAAACTCCTCGCGAATGTGCTGCTCCCTGAATCTGGCAGGTTGGACAATGTGTTCATGAAAACAGTAAGGCTGAAGAACATTCTTGCCGAGGACGCGTCGGCGGAGGTGCGGGCGCAGTTCGGCAGGAGCGTTTCGGCGGTCGCGCTGCCGTCGAGCCGGCAACTGATGCTGTACGGGCCGGTAGACGTGGTCGAAGCCGCGCTCAAGGTTGTCACCGCGCTGGACGAGGGCGGGACGGCGAAGACGTTCGAAATGCAATTTCAGAAGGCCGCGTGGCCGGATGTGCTCGACTGGTACGCGAAGGTGTCTGGGCGAGTTATGAGCACGACCGTGAAGCCAACGGGGACGTTTACGTTTGCCGCTCCCAAACCGGGACAGCGGTACACACTCGCAGATGTCACAGACATCATTAACGAAGCTCTGATGCAGCAGAAGCTCCTGCTCGTCCCCTGGCACACGACGTTCTTCATCCTCAAGCCGTCCGACGAGAAACTCGATTCGTTGATCGTGCCGTTGATCTCGCTGGAAGATTTGCCGCGGTTCGGGCGGACGGAACTGGTTCAGGTCATCGTTCCGGTTCCGAAGGGTGCGGCGGAGGAGTTGGTCCCAGCGGTCAAGAAGAGGCTTGGGCCGTTCGGGTCGGTTACAACTCTCCATCGGGCGGATGCGCTGGTGGTTCAGGATGTTGCGGAGAACGTCCGCGAGGTGTGCAAAATCTTCGGCGTGCCGACCGACCCGAAGCGGTAATTGCCGCCCGCCGTTCGTAAGCTGACTCCCGTTGCCGCCGCCCGGGAGTCGCATCGTGGACCTCACGTACTCCGATTATCTGCACGTCGAACCGCTCCTCTCCCTCCAGCACCCGCGGTCCGAGCCGGAGGAGCACGACGAACTGCTCTTCATCGTCGTCCACCAAGCCTACGAGCTGTGGTTCAAGCTCCTGCTGCACGAACTCGACAAGGTCAAAGGCGACTTCGTCGCGGGGCGCACGTACCCCGCGATCAGCACCTTCAAGCGGCTCCGCACCGTGCTGAAGGTGGCCGTCGAGCAGGTGGACATCGTCGAGACGCTCACGCCGATGTCGTTCAACAGCTTCCGCGACCGGCTCGATAAGGCGTCGGGATTCCAGTCGGGCCAGTTCCGCGAGATGGAGTTCCTGCTCGGGTACAAGCGCGCCGACATGCTGAAGTACCAGCCGGAGGGCACGCCGGCGCACGCGCGCTTACAGGCCCGCCTCCGCGAGCCGTCGATCGTCGACGCGTTTTACACCTTCCTCGGGCACCACGGCGTTGCGGTTCCCGGGCACCTCACGGCCCGCGACCTCACCCAGCCGACGCAACCCGACCCGGAAATTGAAGAGGGGCTGTTCCGGCTCTACAAGAGCCAGCCCGATCTGGAGATCCTGTTCGAGCTGATGACCGACTTCGACGAGGGGCTGCAGGAGTGGCGGTACCGGCACATCAAGCTGGTGGAGCGGACCATCGGGAGCAAACGCGGCACCGGCGGGTCGTTGGGCGTGGAGTTCTTGAAACGATCGTTGTTCCACCCGGTGTTCCCGGACCTGTGGGCGATCCGGCACCGGCTGTGAAGAAGAGAAGAGGGTTCACCGCAGAGGGCACGAGAGGGCGCAGAGAGAGCCAAGAGAGTTAAACGGCTGTGAAGAAGAGAAGAGGGTTCACCGCAAAGGGCACGAGAGGGCGCAGAGAGAGCCAAGAGAGTTAAACTGTTCTCACCCTTTTGGGTTTCATCTCTGCGCCCTCATGCGCCCTCTGCGGTGAACCCTCTTCTCTTCTTCTGGTTCGCGCTTCGTAAGATACCGACGAACCGGGAGGGTGCCGATGCGCAAGGTGATTTTCGTTCAGGGCGGCGGGCTGGGCCAGGACCAGGAGCTGTCGGTGCGGCGCCTGTTCGCGGCCGCGAAGGTGCCGGTCGAGTTCGAGGTCCACCTGGCCGGGCGGATGGCGCTCGAGCACGGCAAGGACGCGCTCCCGAAGGCCACCTTCGACGCGATCCGCGAGTGCGGGCTGGCGCTGAAGACCAAGCTGCTCCAGCCGAAGGGCGTCGGCATGCCCACGGCCCACGGCCCCAGCTCCGTGCCCACCAACTACAACGTCGCGTTCCGGCGGCAGCTCGGGCTGTTCGCCTCCATGCGGCCGGTGCACAACCTGCCCGGGATCCCGAGCCGGTTCACGGGCGTGGACTTCCTCCTGTTTCGCGAGATCACCGAGGACCTGTACACCGCCAGCGAGCACGAGATCGTGCCGGGCGTGGTGCAGAGCTTCAAGATCGTGACCGAGGCGGCATGCCTGCGGTTCTTCAAGCTCGCCTTCGACACCGCCCGCAAGCGGGGCCGCAAGACGGTCCACTGCATCCACAAGGCGAACATCCTCAAGATGGCCGACGGGCTGTTCCTCGAGTGCTTTTACCGGGTCGCGAAGGAGTACCCCGAGATCGCGGCGAAGGACCTGATCGTCGACAACACCTGCAACCAGCTCGTGAGCCGCCCGCAGCAGTTCGAGGTGCTCGCGGCCGGCAACCTGTACGGCGACCTGCTGTCGGACCTGGGCGCCGGGCTGGTGGGCGGGGTCAGCACGACGGCGGCGATCAACAAGGGGAACGGGACCACCGTGTACGAGGCCGTGTACGGGGCGTCGCACGAGGCGGTCCCGCCGGACATGAGCAACCCGCTCCCGCTGATCCTGCCCGCCATCGAGCTGCTCAAGGACCTGGGCGAGACTGGGACCGCCGGGCGCATTCAGAAGGCGGTGGAGACGGTGCTGCTGGAGGGCCGGATTCGCACCCGCGACATCGGCGGCACCGCGACCACGACCGCGTTCACCGACGCCATCGTTAGCCGCATGTGACGCCCCGCTTCCCGCTCCCGCACGGCCGCCGAGAAAGCGAGCGCCCACGTTGGAACTGCTGAACTTCACCGGCAACATCGCCCTCGCCGCGTTGCTGGGGGTGGTGATCGGCGCGGAGCGGCAGCTCCGCCGGCACCCCGCGGGGCTGCGCACCAACGCGCTGGTCAGCACCGGGGCGGCGCTGTTCGTGAGCCTCACACAGCTCCTCGGCGACCACAACAGCCCGAGCCGGATCGCGTCGTACATCGTCAGCGGGGTCGGGTTTCTCGGCGGCGGCGTCATTCTGAAGGACGGGACGACGATCCGCGGGCTGACCACCGCCGCCGGGCTGTGGTGCAGCGCCGCGGTCGGCACGATGGCCGGGATCGGGTTCGGCACGCACGCCGCGATCGGCACCGCGTTCGTGCTCGCGCTGGTGCTCGGGCTGCGGCCGGTGGCGCGGTGGATCGAAACGCGGCAGGCGCAGGCGCCGGACGCGCCCGGGTACTACAAATTGCGGGTCGTGTGCCAGGAGCGGGAGCACGCGGTCGTGCGCGCGGCGGTCGCCCGCCACCTCGGGTCGGCGCCGGGTGTGGCGGTCACCCGGATCGCGACCGAGAAGCCGAAGCGCAAGAAGCAGGCGGTCGTGAACGTGACCGCGGTCGCGACCCCGGCCGACGACCGTGCCATTCAGGACACCATCGGCCGGGTGCTCATCGAGCCGGGCGTGCGGTCCGCGAGCTGGGAGAAACTCCCGCCGCCGCCGGAGTGACATCACGTCTTGTCGCTCACTCTGTGCGTTCGCAGTTCGATTGTTGATGTCTGATTTGATTTTGTCTTTGTGGCACAGACACAACCACCCGCCTGCGTTATCCAGAGACTTGTGCCCCTGGGCATTTTGCGGCTTCAGGTTCGTCTTGTGTGTCCGACGGGGGCGTGTTACACCGGCGCCACTGCGGATTCCATCTCTCGACCGGAACCCGCCGCCCCCGGGAGCCGATATGCCCCCCTCGTTCGTCGTGATCGTGCCCACCCGGAACCGCGCGGCCCTTGCGAAGAACGCGATCGGCAGCGTACTTTCGCAGGCAGGTACCAACGTCCGGTTGCTCGTTTCGGACAACTCAACGACCCCGGCGGAACGGGCGGAACTGGCGGCGCACTGCTCCCGGCTCGCGGACCCGAGGGTGCAGTACGTGAACCCGCCCGAGCCGCTCCCGATGCCGGCGCACTGGGAGTTCGCTGTCGGGTACGCCCAAAAGAACTACGACGCCACCCACTTCGTCATCCTCACGGACCGGATGATGTTCCGGGCCGGGATGCTCGCCGCCGTGACCGAACTGGTTGCCGAGCGGCCCGACGACGTGCTGTCGTACAACGACGACATGGTTCACGACCTGCACTCGCCGGTGCGGTTGGAGCGGAAACCGCTGACCGGGAAGGTGTTCGACCTCGAAGCGGAGCAACTCCTCTACCTGTCCTCGATCGGGGTGTTCCCACAAGCGCTACCACGGATGCTCAACTGCGTCGTGCCGCGCGGCCTGCTGGCCGCGATCCGCACCCGGTTCGGGGATGTGTACACGTCCGTGGCCCCGGACCTGTGCCACGCGTACCGGTGCATGTCGCTGCGCGACCGGGTCCGGTATTTCGACGCCCCGGTGATGGTGCAGTACGGGTTCGCCAAGAGTAACGGCACCGGCTACTACGGCGGCAAGACGAACGACGCCTGGGTGGACTTTAACCGGTGCGCCGGGGCGCGCGGCATCACGTTCGCGGCGCCCGTCCCCGAGGTGTGCTGCAACCTGAACGTCGTGTACCACGAGTACTGCTTCGTGCGCGAGCAGGCCAACGATCCGGCCCGGTTCCCGGCCGTGGACTGGACCCGGTACGTTCACGCCATCGCCAACGACATTCAGTCGTGCGCGAACCCCGAAAACCGTGCGGCCCTGTTCGCGGTGCTGAAGGCGCGGGTCGGTGCCGACCTCGCCGGGTGGGCACCGCCGCCCGCGGCGCCGCCGGCCCCTCCCGCGCCGCGAAAATCCCTCTGGGCCAAGCTGCGTGACGCGGCCCGCGCCGCACGCGGGGAACCGGCCGCCGACGGCACCTTCCGGACCACCGCCGCGGCCCTCGCGTACTCGCACCGCACCGCACCTGTTTACGTGCCGATCAACGACCACGTTCAGTACATGCAGCGCGGCTGGAAGCTCGCCGGTTGACCCGCTCCCGACGCGAACCGAGGAGGACCGCGTGACCGCCCCGCGTTTCAGCATCGTGATCCCCACCCGCGAGCGCCCGCACACGCTCGAACACACCCTCACCACGTGCCTGGCGCAAACGGGCGACTTCGAAGTCGTGGTGAGCGACAACTGGAGCGGGCCGCGCACCCGCGAGCTGGTCGAGGCCCGCGCCGACCCGCGGGTGCGGTACGTCCGCACGCCGGCGCTGCTTGCGATGACCGACAGCCTCGAGTTCGCGGTGTCGCACGCCCGCGGCGAGTACGTCATCGTTCAGGGCGACGACGACGGGCTGCTGCGGCACGCGCTGGCCGCGGTCGACGCGGCGCTGACCGCCACCGGGGCCGCCGTGCTCCAGTGGGACAGCGCGGTGTACAACTGGCCGGACGTCCGCAACCCCTACTTCAGCCCGGACACGCTGCTGCTGCCGCTGCTGCACCGGCCCGTCGGGCACCTGCTCCGGCCCCGCGCGGCGCGCCAGGTGATCGCCGAGGTGGCGGCCGGGCGGGTGCCCTACTCCGAGCTGCCGGTCATTTACAACGCGGTGATCAAACGCGACCTGTTCGACCGGCTCCGGGCGCGCACCGGGCGGGTGTTCAAGACCCGCACGCCCGACGTGCACGCCGCGTTCGCGGTGGCCGCGCTGGTGGATACGTTCCACGCGCTGCGTGCCCCGATCGGGGTGTGCGGGCGCTCCGGTGCGAGCACCGGCGTCGCGCGGCACTTCAGTAAGAAGGGGTCGCCGATCGACAACGAGTTCCGCCGGCTGAACGAGGCCGCCGGGCTCCCGCTGCACCCGTGGGTGCCGGACCTGCCGCCGATCCCGTCGGCCGTGGCCGACGCGTTCCTGTGGGCGAAGGCCGACCTGTTTCCGGACGACGCGGGCACGAACCTGGACCGCGCCCAACTGGTCCGCGACTGTATCGCCGAGACCGAGCTGGACGGCGCCGCGGAGTGGGACGAGGTGCGGGCGGCGTGCCGGGCGGCGCTGGCCGACGCCCCGGAACTGCTCGCGTGGTTCGAGCGCGAGTACGGGGCACGGGAGTGGAGCGAACTGCCGCGGCCGGACCGCGGCCGGCACCGGTCCTGGCGCCGGTACGGCCCCGGGCACCTGTTCCTCGACACCGCCGCCTTCGGCGCACGCAATGTTGACGACGTGGCCGACCTGTGCGAGCGCCTGCTCGGTTACGCCCGCGACGGCGTCAACTACCACATCGAAACCTCGGCCGGGGACGCCGAGCGGTCCGAGCTTCAGGAGAAGGAGTCGCAAGTCCGGTACCTGACCCGCGAGTGCGCGGAGCTACAGGAGCAACTGCGCCGGCAGCACACGGCGTTCACCCAGCACATTGGGGGGCAGGACGAGCGGCTGCGGGTTCAGGAAGAACGGCTCAAACGCCAGGACGAGGTGCTGGCCGGTCAGCGGCTCCGGATCGTTGGGCTCGAAAAGCAGACACAGAAGGGCGTGATCGGCCGGCTCGCGGACCTGATCCGCCCGCGCCGCGCCGGGTGACCCGGCGCGGCGGCCCCGAGGGTCAGTAGCCGACGGCCGCGCCGTCCTTGCGGGACTCGGTGCCGCCGTGCAGCACGTTCGTTTTCGGGTCGATCAGGATGCCCTGATAGCCGCCGCCGTTCACCTTGACGCGCTCGACCACGTGGCCGCGGCGATCCAACTCCTTGACCACCTCGACCGGGATGCCGGGTTCGGCCTTGACCGTGCCCCCCTTTGCGCCCGCGGGCTCTCCTCTCGGGCTCGCGCTGCCGACGTGTTCGACCCGGGGCGCGTCCCCGGCGGCCTGCACGTTCATCCCGAAATCGATCAGGTTCACCAGCACCTGAACGTGCCCCTGCGGCTGCATGTCGCCGCCCATCACCCCGAACGTGAGCCACGGCTTCCCGTCCTTGGTGACCATCGCCGGGATGATGGTGTGAAAGGGCCGCTTGCCGGGTTCGAGCTTGTTCGCGTGGCTCTCGTCGAGCGCGAACAGGCACCCGCGGTTCTGGATGCCGAACCCGGTGCCCGGGGCGCTCAGCCCGGACCCGAAGCCCGAGTAGTTACTCTGGATCAGTGACACGCAGTTGCGGTCCTTGTCCACCACCGTCAGGTAGATCGTTTCCGAGGTGCTCAGCTTCGGGTCGCCGGCGGGCACGTCGGTGAGCGCTTTGTTCGGGTCGAGCAGTTTGGCCCGCTTCGCGGCGTACTCTTTTGAGACGAGGTCCGCCACCGGCACCTTCGCGAACACCGGGTCCGCGTAGAACTTCGCGCGGTCGGCGAACGCGAGCTTCGTGGCTTCGACGAGCAGGTGCCAGTAGTCGGGCGAGTTCGGTCCCATCTTTTTCACGTCGTGCGGCTCGATCAGGTTGAGCATCTGCAACGCGGCGATGCCCTGGCCGGGCGGCGGCAGCTCCCACACGTCGTACCCGCGGTACGACGCCTTGACCGGATCGACCCACTCCGACGTGTGATCGGCGAAGTCCTTGAGCGCGAAAAGCCCCCCGACCTTATCCGAAAGCGCCACGAGCTTTTCGGCGACTTCTCCCTTGTAGAAGGCGTCGCGCCCGCCGTCCGCGATCAGCTTGTAGGAGCGGGCCAGGTGCGGGTTCTTGAACACCTCGCCCGCGTTCGGCGAGCGGAGCGCGGCGCCGTCGCGGACCAGGAAGGTCTCGCGCATCCCGGGGTCGCGCATCTTGTTGACCGATTTCCAGTGCCCCGAAATCACTTCGGGCACGGGCACCCCGGCCTCCGCGTATCCGATGGCCGGGGTAAGCAGCTCCTTGAAACCCTTCGTACCGAACCGGGTCCGGAGCTGGTCCCAGCCGTCCACGCACCCCGGGACCGACCACGACAGCGGCCCGGAGGTCGGAATCGCGTTCAGTCCCTTTTCTTTGAAGTACGGGAGGGTGGCTTTACCCGGCGCGCGGCCGCTGGCGTTGAGGCCGTAGAGCTTTTGCGTCTTCGCGTCCCAGACGATCGCGAACAGGTCGCCGCCGATGCCGCACGAGGTGGGTTCCATCAGCCCCATCGCCGCGCTGGTGGCGATCGCGGCATCGACGGCGTTGCCGCCGCCCTTCAGTACGTCGAGCCCGACCTGTGCCGCGAGTGGGTGACTGGTGGCGACCATGCCGTTGGTCGCCACGGTGACGGAACGGGTGGACCGCCCCGCCGGCGTGACCGGCCGCTCCGCGGCCAGAAGGGCGGCTGCGGCGAGCGCGAAGGCGGCTGCGAACAGAACGCGGGTGCGCATTGACAGACTCCAAATCCGACCCACCCCCAACCCCTCCCTGAAGGGAGGGGAGCAAGAGCCAATGAACCACGCGTCGGTCGTGCGGTTCGCGCGGATTCTTGCTCCCCTCCCTTCAGGGAGGGGTTGGGGGTGGGTTAGTTTTCACTTCGGTAACGGCACTTGCTCTTTCGCCCTCAAGTACGCGATCAGGTCGCGCACCTCGTCGGGCTTCATCTGGTCGAACAGCCCCTCGGGCATGATCGACACGTTCGTGGGTTTGCGCGTCACCACGTCCGCGACCGGGACCGTGAGGGTGTCGTTGACGGTGCGCACGGTGACCGCGTCCTTCGTCTCGCGTAACACGATCCCGCTGACCACGCGGTCGTCGGCGAGGGTGAAGTTCACCAGCCGGTACTCGCTGGGCACGACCGCGCTCGGATCAAGGACGTTCTCCAGCACGTATTCGAGGCTAGCGCGCTGCGAGCCGGTCAATTCCGGCGCGACAGACTGCCCTTCGCCGAACATCTTGTGACACGCCGCGCAGTGCTTGGTGAACATCACGCGGCCGTTCACCGGGTCGCCCTTTTTGAGGCTGTCCTCGGTGAGTACGCCCTTCCATTTCGTGACCAGCGCGGCCCGCTCCTTGGCGACCGGCGTGATCTTACCCCAGACCTTTTCGAGCCGCTCGGAGGTCGCTTTGTCGTTGAGCGCGAGTACCTGGCGTGCGGTCACCACCGGAACGTCCGCCCGAGGGATGTGGCCCTTCTCGACGGCGTCGAGAAGCTCCTTTGCGAAGCTCACGCGGGCCGCAAGCGTCTGGACGGCGTCCGCTTTTTCTCCCAGAGTGAACTTCGGGTACGCCTTGACGATGGCTGCGGGAGTTGCGGGATCGGGGAGTTGCGCCAGCGCGCGAATCGCGGTGCCGCGCAACGCCGGGTCGTCGAGGAGCGCGTGGAGCGTCTTGGCGAAGTCGGGGAGCTTGCGCGGCGCGAGCAACTCGACCGCGGCGCGGCGGTCGTCGGCCTTCGCGGTCGCGTCCGTGATGCGCGCCGCCAGTGCGGCGATGGCGTCCTTGTCGCCGAACATGACACTGAGTGCCTCGACGTTGCGCGGCACCTCACCCGCCGCGTGCTTCAATATTTGTTTGCGGGCCTCCGACCAGTTGGCCGGCAGCTTGACGTTCTGCCGACCCGCGAGCGCGTCGCGCATCGCCGCCAGCGTTTCGCGGGTCAGGTCAGGCGGGCTGACCACGGACAGAAGCGTGAGGGGTTGGTTGACGCTACTGAGCAGTTCGATGAGTCGAGACACCCCTCGGTTCATCTGGTCGTCCGGCCCACTCAACAGCAGCCGCACCGCGTTCCGCCAGATGAGCGGACTGTTGGTTTCGCACATCGTGCGGTGCGCTTCATCCGGAGCGCGAGCCAACTCATCAGCGACCCGATACCAGACCGCGAGCGCCAGTTGCGGGTTCGACTTTGCCGTCAGCTTTTCGGTCAGAACTTTGGCGCACCCCCGCGCACGCGGCCCGGCTTGAGCGACCGCCGCGGTGATGTGCAGGAGGGCGTGTTCTGAGGACTCCCGCTCCAGCGCCAGGAGGATCGGCAGCATGTCGCTCGTGTCGCGCTTCCCGTCGTAAGTGAGGCCGCAGCGGAACCCCCACCCGCGGAGCGAAACGTCGGCGGCGGTGACAAGGGCGGACGCATCACCCAGGGTAACTTGTTCTGTCGCCATGAGCGCCCACAGCGCCCGCAACCGCTTCGGAACCTCCTTCTCTTCTCTCAGCAACTTTCGCAGAGCGTCGGGCGTCTCCTTACCGAGTTTCCCGGCCGCGGCGCGCTCCTGGAGCACCCGGCGGGCCTTTCGCACGAACCAGTCGTTCGGGTGCAGTTGGAGCTTCACCAGTTCGGTGTCGGTCAGCTTCGCGATGTCGCCTTTAAACGGTTGGGCGCCCTTGTACACCACGCGGTAGATGCGGCCGTTGGTGGTGTCGGCCTTATCGTAGTTGTGGCACTCGCCGGTGTCGCACCAGTCGCTGACGTACAGCCCACCTTCCGGTCCGGTTTTCACGCAGATGCCGCGGAACCATGAGTCGTTCGCGAACAGGAAGTCCGGGCGCCGCACGCCCTTCATTCCGCTCTTGGTGCGTTCCAGGCCGTCGTTGTTGAGCCGGTTGCCGTGGATGTTCGCGGTGAACAGCGTGTTGCGGTACTCCTTCGGGAAGTTGTCCGCGAGGTAAATCGCCGCCCCACTGTGCGCGTGCCCGCCGCCGGCGTCGGAGTGCTCGGGCTTGCCGCCCACGCCGGTGGTGCGCGAGCTGGTCCAGTCGCCCCCGGCCCAGTGCTTGTAGTCCACGCAACTCCCCATCAGCCCGTAGGCGTGGGGGTTCGGGTCCTGGCCGTACATGCGCTGGTAGTGGCCGCCGGGGACGAAGTGAAACAGGTGGTCGATCACGCAGTTCGTGATGAACATCTCGCCGTGCTCGTCGAAGTCGAGGCCGAACGGGTTGGTGGTGCCGTGCGCGACCGCCTCGAACGCCTTCCGCGTGGGGTGATAGCGCCACACGCCGCAGTCGAGGTAGGTGCGCTTCTCTTTCGGCGTGCCCGGCGCGCCGACAAACGACTTCGCTTGAATGCCGTTGCAGCCGTAGAGCCAGCCGTCCGGCCCCCAGACGAGCGAGTTGAAGATGTTGTGCTTCGTGTCGACCATGTTCCAGCCGTCGAGCTTCACCTCCGGCTTGCCGGGCTTGTCGCCGTCGAGAACGGGAACGAAGGTGAGGTTCGGGAGCGAGCACAGCCAGATGCCGCCGAACCCGTACTCGATGCCGGACAGGTTCACCCCGTTGTCGAGGAACACGGTCTTCTTGTCGTGAACGCCGTCGCCGTCGGTGTCTTCGAGGATCACGACGCGGTCGCTCCCCTTACCGTCCCGGCTCCACTTGGGGTAGCTCAGGCACTCAACTACCCACATCCGGCCGCGGTCGTCGAACGTGAACGCGATCGGTTGGACGATGTCCGGTTCGCCCGCGAACAGCGTGGCCTTGAAGCCGTCGGGCAGGGTCATCTTGCCCGCGGCGTCCCGCGCCGGAACGGGCTTATCGGCGTCGGCCGCGGCGAGCCGCGGGCCGGCGGTGAAGGTCAGCAGGGCGAGGAGAAGTGCGAGTGTCCGCATGGTGGGTGTGAGCGGTGTTGGGGGAGGGCTGATTTCGGGATATGGTAACCGCAAGTGCGGCGGGAATCGAACCTCTATTCGTGGAACCTCACACCATGCCCGCAACCCTCTCCGACGACGCCGTTCGCGAGTACCACGCCGACGGGTTCCACGTGGCCCGCGGGTTCTTCGACGCGGAGGAGATCGACCTCCTGAAGCGGTCCGCGAAGGAGGACAACGAACTCGACCGGCGCTCGTTCGGCCGGGCCGACGGCGAGGGCGGCGTGGTGCGGCTGTCGCTGTGGAACCACCCCGGCGACGGCATCTACGGGATGTTCGCCCGCTGCGAGCGGATGGTCCGGAGCTGCGAGAAGTTGCTCGGCGACGAGGCGTACCACTACCACTCGAAGATGATTCTGAAGGACGCGAAGGTGGGCGGCGCGTGGGCCTGGCACCAGGACTACGGCTACTGGTACCAGAACGGCGTACTCACCCCGAACCTCGTGAGCGTGTTCATCGCGGTGGACCCGTGCACGCGGGAGAACGGGTGCCTTCAGGTGATCGGCCGCTCGCACCACGCGGGGCGGGTGAACCACATCCTCACCGGCGAGCAGGCCGGGGCCGACCGGGAGCGCGTCGAGGAACTGCTGAAGCGCCCCGACCAGTTCCCGCTGGTGTACGTGACGATGGAGCCCGGCGACGCGGTGTTCTTCCACTCGAACCTGCTGCACCGGAGCGACCAGAACCGCAGCGACCACCCGCGGTGGGCGATGATCTGCTGCTACAACGCGAAATCGAACGACCCCTACAAGGACTCGCACCACCCGCGGTACACGCCGCTGAGCGTGGTGCCCGACGCCGCCATCAAGCGGGCCGGGGTGAAGCGGTTCGCGGACAGCGGCGACGTGAAATGGCTGGAGGATGCGAGAGATTCGAGCGCCAAGTCCTTATTAGGAGACCAGAACCGGTGAGGGCTGCGGATGAAACTCTTCGCCCGCCATCTGGCGCTGCTGGAACGTTACCGGGCCGAGCGGCAATGGTACGTTGAACGTGACGGTGTGCGCGTTGCTTACCTGCGTGGCGGCCGGCTGGTCGAGATGTTTTGGTACGAGTACGAAGTAGTGCCTTTGTCGGACGATTCGTCCGCGCGAGACCAGATACTCATACCGGCGTATTGGGACTTCGATTACCTCCCCGCTACGACTTTTTGGAGCGGAGTTTTCGGCCACCAAGCGGTTGCGTTTTGGTCGAGTTATGCACACGGTAAACTCGTGATCCGCGGGCTGTACCACGGCGAGCCCGCGGGGGGGGATCGTGTCGTTTTGAGTTGGCTGATTCGGCTCGGGTACTGATCTGCGCGATTGCGTACCAGGAGGTGCCACATGATGCCAGCCCCGCGCCGTCCGCCAACTATTGCCGAAGCGTTCTTTCGCACCGGGTTCGGATGCGCGTCGGTGTTCGTGATGAAGATCCTGTTGGTGGTGACTGTAATCTTCGTGTCCGACTGCCGCAGCCGCGAACGGGCCGAGCGATTGGAGGCCGAGCGGGCCGCCGCGAGCGCGACCGCGAGCCGCGTTGCGGATGCGCTCGCGCGCGAAACCGATCCTGACGGCCGGTTCGTGCGCAAGCCCGAAGGCGAGCTACCAGACATCGACACGTGGGGACGGGTGTTTCGGCTCGCGTACCGCGCGGGGCACTTCAGTGACGGTCTGGAAGTACGGTCCGCCGGGCCGGACGGTCAGTGGGGCAACGATGACGATGTCGTTGTTACGCGCGAGTCGAAGGTGAGCACCAAAGCCCTCACCCGCGACGCGGCAAGCGGGCTGCTCGACGCCGCGAAAAAGCGGCTGGGCGGGAGCGCGGCGGGGGCGAAGGGCGAAAAGAAGTGACTTGGGGTGCGCGCTTTGAGTGCGGTTCGCCCGCGGGTCAGCGGCCCGCACTCAACACCAGAACTTCTTGGCCGCCCCGTTCTACGCGCTCCCGGCTTTGCGGTCGGGGTTCGCCAGGTACGCTTCGAGCAGCGCGAACTGCTTGCCGAAGTCGTGGTCGGACACCCCGATCGGGCTCTTGAAGAAGCACGCGAGGTGCGGCATCGGGCCGCTCTCGCCGCGGCGCTGGGCCAGGGCGGTGAGCCGCACGAGATCGATCACCAGCGGCGCGGCCAGCAGCGAGTCGCACCCCTGCCAGGTGAACTGCAGCATCATCTTCGTTCCGAGGAAGCCCTCGAAGTGGACGTGGTCCCACGCGGTCTTCCAGTCGTCCAGCGACTCGATGTACTCGATGCTCACGTGCGACTGCGGCTTGTAGCCGAGCAGCTCGGCGAGCAGCCGGTCCTTGCTCGTCACCTTGCTCGACTTGTTGTCCGGGTCGTTGAGCACCAGCCCGTCGCGGTTGCCGAGGATGTTGTGCCCCACCCAACTGAGCACGCGAAGGTTGCGCCGCGCGAACATCGGGGCCAGCACGCTCTTGAGCAGCGTCTCGCCGGTCTTGAGGTCCTGCCCGGCGTGCGGCACCCCGCGCTTGCGGGCCAACTCTTCGAGCGCCGGGAGCGTCGCCCCGCGGCTCGGGGTCATGTTCACGTAGGGGAAGCCCGCGTCGAGCGCGGCGAACGCGTACACGCCGCTCGTGGGCAGGGACGCGGGCGCCCCGCGCTCGAGCGCCGGGAGCAACCGCTCCAGCGACTTCTGCTCGTCGGTCGGCTCGAACGGGGGTTCGGTCGACGCCGCGTTCACGACAACAAGCTGGTCGAGCTTGTGGGCCGCTTTGAACGCCCGCAGGTCGGCCTGGATGGTGTCGATGGCCTCGCGGGCGCTGCCGGCTCGGCGCATGTCCGGGCGGTCGGCGAGGGCGGTGACCGCGGCGTCGGGGCGGTACACCACCCCGGGCCGGAGGTTCGCCGACCACGTCTCCAGGTCGCCGGCGCAGGCCGCGAGGGTGCGCTCGTCGAACACGTTCGACCGCTCGTGCAGCTCGCGCGCGGCGGTGAGGAAGTTCCCCTTCCGGATGTCATGGCCGCCCACCACGAACGCGTCCGGGGCGTCGAAGTCGTGCCCCGCGAATTGGGGGAGCGCCGTGACGAGCCCCGTGGGCGGGGTCTGCCCGCGGGCCAGCGCCGAGAGCCCGAGTGCGGTGGTGCTCGCGACCCCGCCGCAAGCACCGATCAGCCACAGTCCGACACGCCGAGGGGCCATGAGAGTTAAACGTCCGTCGAGGGGGAGGCAGGCGGATAACGTATTCTACCAGAAATTGTCGATGCCGCGCGCGACCGAGTCAAGCACACGACGCACGCCGGAGGCAGAACGAGCCGGCACGCACCCGCTTTAACCGGGTGAGCAACTTTTGCTCACCTGTGCTCCTCCGGCTCACGCGCGAGTTCGCGCGCGGCGAGCCACCCCACCATACCCATCACCGGCACGCCGACTTGCACGATAACCGGGAGCCCGTGCCGGATTTGCACGGCCGTTAACGCCGACGTGGCGGTCAGGCCCGCCCACGCGAGGGCGAAGAGCGGGAGCCACACGTTCCGCGAGCCCGGGAGCCGTTCCCACAGCACCACCGCGGCGGCAACGAGGAGCGTCCACTCGTAGATCAGGGCGTGCGGCGACGCCCACAGTGAGAGGAGCACTGCGACCGGGAACATCACCGCGACCGGGCCGCCGCTTTTCCGTTTCACCCACCAGGCGGCACCGACGCCCGCAATCGCGCACGCGGCGGCTAGGGGCCAGTGCAGTTGAGGGTGCTCGGGCAGCAGCAGCGCGAAGAACCCCTTCGGGTTCACCACGTTCCACATGCCGAACCCGCTGAAGCCGGCGTTGGTGCGGAGCGTTTCGACGAACGCCCGCGACGCTTCGGGAACGATGATCCACGACACCGCGGCCAGTAGGGCGCCGCTACAACCGACGCCGAGAACGCACTTCCAGTAGCGGCGCGGCTCGAGCCCCCACCACACGAACAGCCCGAGCAGCAACTGCGGCTTGAACCACAGGAGCCCCGCCACCAGCCCCGCGGCAAAGGTACGGTCGTTCGAGAGCAGTCGGTACACGCCGGCAAACGCCGCAAGACTGATAAACGTGTTCTGCCCGAAGCTGGCGGTCGCGAACACCGGGAAGAACGCCAGCGCCCACAGGAGAGCCCGGGCGGGGCGCTCCGGGCGCAGGAGGAGAACGGCGAGCGCGAGCAGCGAGAACCCGATCAGCGTCCAGACGGCGAAGCTCACGTAATACGAGAGCCCCGCGGTGGGCGTGTAGAGGAGCGCGTAGAAGGGCGGGTTGCGGTACGCCTCGAACGCGCGGTTCGGGCTGCCCCAGTCCCAGCCCACGAGTTGCTGCTGATAGCCCTCGGCGATCAATTCGGGGTAGCTGTAGATGCGCTGCGGCTGGCCGTCCCGGATCAGCTTCGCGGCGTGATAGAACGCGAGGTGGTCGGCCCCGATCAGTTGACCTTCGGAGTCCTTGTACCACCCGCCTAGCGCGAGGCTGACCGCCCACACGACCCACGACGCCGCGCCCACGACCAGCCCGACCCACAGCTTCGGGCGGAGCCACTCGGCGGTCGCGGCATACGTCATGGTGGTCTCGTATCGGATCGCGGTGATGCGTAACCGTGTCGTCGCCCTTGGCGGCACAGGGCGGGAGCCCTGTGCCGCCAGTCACCTGGAGACGGCCGATTCCAGAACGGTCCGCACCAGCGGCTCGGGCACGTCGTCGAACAGCTTCACCTCTCCCAGGCGCGTGGGGAGGATGAACCGCATCTGTCCGCCCACGGCTTTCTTGTCGCGGCGCATCACGGCGATCAGGTCGTCGGCGGGCCACCGGGTCGGCGGGGCGGTCGGCAGCCCGAGCGCGTCGAGCAGCTTCGTTTGTCGGGAAACGAACTCGTCCCCGATCAGACCGAGCTTACGGGCCAGTTGGGCCGCGCACTCCATGCCGATGCTGACCGCTTCGCCGTGGAGAAGGGTGCCGTACCCGCCGCACGTCTCGAAGGCGTGCGCGAACGTGTGGCCGTAGTTGAGCACCGCCCGCAGGCCGGTGCGCTCGTACTCGTCCTGCTCCACGACATCGGCTTTGAGCCGACACGACCGCGTGACGACGCGGAGCAGCGCTCCCGGGTCGCGCGTGCGGACGGCGTGGGAGTTGGATTCGAGGTACGCGAAGAATGCGGCGTCGAGGATGACGCCGTATTTCACCACCTCGGCGAGCCCGCTGATGAACTCGCGCGCGGGCAGGGTGTTGAGGAACGCGAGGTCGATCCACACGCCGGCGGGCTGGTGGAACGAGCCGATGAGGTTTTTGCCCTTGGGGTGGTTAATGCCGGTTTTGCCGCCGACGCTCGAATCGACCATTGATAGGAGCGTGGTGGGCACCATCACGAGCGGCAGCCCGCGGTTGTACGTGGCGGCGGCGAACCCTGCGAGGTCGCCGATCACCCCGCCGCCGACCGCTACCACCGCGGTGCTGCGGTCCGCGGCGAGTTCGTAGAGGGCGTCGTACAGCCCCGCGAGCCGCTCCAGGCACTTCGACGCCTCGCCCGCGGGCACCACGGCGCTCCCGGCACGCAGGCCCGCTCTCGTAAGTGTGGCCTGAATCGATTCCGCGTGCGGCCAACTGTTGGAATCGCCCACCACGAGTACACTGGAAGTCTTCGGCAGCGCGGCCCGGACGAACGCGCCGAGGTTGGCGGTGGCGCCGTGAGTGAGGGCGATGTCGTAGCTGCGCGACCCGAGGTTCACACGAACGGTTTCCATGCTCCGCATTTCAGCGAGAACGCAGAGGTTTGCCAAGTGTCCGGCGGGCACGACGTTCGCGACACCGGCCGCCCCCTTCGTCGTGGCGAGCGTTCGCCCCCGTTGTCGGCACCGTTCCGGCCCTGGCGCGCGGAGCTTCCTGGGATCGTATGGGACGTTCCTCCGCGCTGGTCCCGATAAGACCGATGCGCTGCAACTACCTTGGGACCGGTCGCAGGCGCATAACGAACCCGGCACGATCCTGAGCCGTACCGGAACCGGTTGGGATTCCATGTTTGTGCCCAAGACACGGACGTAACCCGGCGGGGCGGGGCCGCGTTTCCGGAGCGACCCGCCGACCACAAGACCTTCCGCCCACGTGAGTTGAATCCTGATGCCGACAGACGATAACGCCAATTCGGGAAGCCTGCTCCCGGACCTGGGGGCGGGGCTGGTGGTGTTCCTCGTTGCGCTGCCGCTCTGCCTCGGGGTGGCGCTCGCGTCCAACGCGCCGCTCTTTTCGGGTCTGCTGGCCGGTGTCGTCGGCGGGTTGGTGGTCGGATTTTTGAGCGGATCGCACACCAGTATCAGCGGCCCGGCGGCGGGGCTGACCGCGGTCGCGGCCGCGCAGATCGCCGCGCTCGGGTCGTTCCAGGCGTTCCTCCTGGCCGTTGTGGTGGCCGGGCTGATTCAGATCGTGCTCGGCCTCGCCCGGGCCGGGTTCGTTGCCGCGTTCTTCCCGACCGCCGTTATTAAGGGGCTGCTCGCGGCGATCGGGGTCATTCTGGTTCTCAAGCAGATACCGCACGTTGTGGGACACGACCCGGACCCGGACGGGGACATGGCGTTCCAGCAGCCGGACCACCAGAACACCTTCACCGAACTGATCCAGACCATCGAGGACGTCCACCCGGGGGCCGCAACCGTCGGCCTCCTGTCGATCGTCATGCTGGTGTTGTGGGAGCGGTCCCGGCTGGCCCGGCTCCCCGTGCCGGCCCCGCTGGTCGTGGTCCTGTTCGGGGTGGGCCTGAGCCAACTGTTCCGCCAGCTCGGCGGGGGATGGCCGATCGAGTGCGGGCACCTCGTGCAGGTGCCGGTGGCGGACAGCGTGTCCGGGTTCCTGGGGTTCCTTCAGTTGCCCGATTTCGAGCAGTTGAGCAACCCGGCCGTGTACATGGCGGGCCTCACCATCGCCGCCGCCGCGTCCATCCAGTCGCTGGTGACGCTCGAGGCCGTCGACCGCACGGACCCGCAGCGGCGCGCGTCGCCGGCGAGCCGGGAACTGCTGGCGCAGGGGTGCGGGAACGTCTTGCTGGGGTTCCTCGGCGGGCTCCCGATCGTGACCGAAATCGTCCGCGGGACCGTGAACGTGAAGGCCGGGGGCCGGACCAAGTGGGCCGCCGTCGTCCACGGGGCGCTGCTGCTCGGGTGCGTGGCCCTGCTGCCGACCCTGCTGAACCTGATCCCGCTGTCGTGCCTGGCGGCCATTCTGCTGGTCACGGGGGTGAAGCTCGCCAGCCCGCGGCTGGTCCGAAGCATGTGGGTCCAGGGCTGGCCCCAGTTCGCCCCGTTCATTCTGACCGTGGCCGCCATCGTGCTGACCGACCCGCTGATCGGGGTGCTGATCGGGCTCGCGGCCAGCGTCGTGTTCATCCTCCGCAGCAGCGTCCGCTGGCCGCTGCGGCTGATCGTCGAGCGGCACCTGTCCGAGAGCGTCACCCGGATCGCGCTGCCGAGCCAGGTGAGCTTCCTGAACCGGGCGGTGCTGGCCCGGTCGCTGGACGAGATCCCCCGCGGCGGGCACGTGCTGCTCGACGCCGAGCACACCGACTACATCGACCCGGACATCCTCTGGCTGATCCGCGAGTTCACGGAGCAAACGGCCCCGGCCCGCGGGGTGGAGGTGAGCCTGCGCGGGTTCCGCAGCGAGTACCGGCTCAGCGACCAGATCCAGTACGTGGACTACTCGACCCGCGACGTTCAAGAGGCGATGACCCCGGAGCAGGTGCTCCAGATCCTGCGCGACGGGAACGAGCGGTTCCGCGCCGGCCGCCAGCTCACCCGCGACCTGGGGCGCCAGGTGCGGGGCACCGCGGGCGGCCAGCACCCGCTGGCGGTGGTGCTCAGTTGCATCGACTCCCGGACCCCGGCCGAACTCGTCTTCGACCTGGGGGTCGGGGACGTGTTCAGCGTCCGGCTGGCCGGGAACGTGGCCAGCCGCAAGGTGCTCGGGAGCATCGAGTACGGGTGCGCGGTGGCGGGGGCGAAGCTGGTGCTGGTCATGGGGCACACCCGGTGCGGGGCCGTGACCGCGGCGGTCGATCTGATCTGCTCGGGTCGGACCGCGGCCGAGGTCACCGGGTGCCAGCACCTCGACCACATCATCGGGGACGTTCAGCGGGTGGTGGACCCGGTCGCGTGCCGCGCCGCCCACTGGCCCACCCCGGCGGACAAGGAGGCGTTCGTGAACGACGTGGCCCGGCGGAACGTGCTGCGGGTGGTGGAGTCGGTCGTCGAGCAGAGCGAGACGCTCCGCCGGCTGGTCCGGGAGGGCCGGATCGCCGTTGCCGGCGCGATGTACGACGTGAACACCGGGGAGATGGAGTTTTTGACCGCAGGAGCGACAGACCTCCCGCCCGCGAAGTCGGATCAGTAACCGGGTACGCGACCCGCGAACGGGAAACCACCAACGCCTCGTGTCCCGCCCAATGTTTTGCACCCGGGCGGGACACGAGGCGTTGGCTTTGCCGTCACGCAGTTGACCAATTGGGCAATCGGCCGGCCACGCGCGACGCATTCATTATCAGTTTCTTCTGCACTTCGACGGCGTGGCGGTGATGCGATCTCTGCCCATGGTCAGCGAACGCCCCACCTGTACGTGGGCGTGTAGTAATACCTTGTGGCGTTGCCGTAGCGGATGGTAAACTTCACGTAGTAAGAAACCATTTGAAAATCCCCCAACCCGACGGCCCACGTCCCGTTCGTCGGGTTGAACGTCCCCTGAGCCACGCTGAGTTCGCGGCCGTTGGCGTCCAGCGAGACGATCCGGACATCGGTCAGCGTCTCGTAGGCATCGAGGCGGTACGTGCCGGTCAGTTCGGCCACCCTGGCCGTACCGCTGCGGTACTCCTTGCGCGTGGTGACTTGCTGGCCGAACGCGTGGGCCTCACCGGCCAGGGAGACGAAGAGCCCTGCGAACAGGGCGAAGGCCAAACAGAGCTTAATGCGCCGCATGTCTACGACCTCCAAAGGACCGTGCGACTTGAGCCAGGCCGGGGAAGTGGTCCCCACGTTGAGGTGCCCGGTTGCTGGCAGGAGTGAGTAAGAGCGGCCGGGCGATTCTCGGTGAACTTTTTCCGCAATTTTCAGCCGGCCGGTTTCCGGAGCGACTGTTCCCGTCCCGGCGCGTGCCGCGATACGATGTACTCATCGCGAGGGTTGCAAATGTCCAACCTTGTCACATCGACTGCACTTTTGTCCGCGATGCTCGACCCCGAGCAACCGGAGGCGTGGGAGAAGTTCCAGAGTATATACGCAAAATGGATTAAGGGGCAGATTGTCGGCAAGCTGTCCAGCCCGCCCGGCAAGACGTTGCAGCAGGAGATCGACACCCTCGTCCACGACATCGTGAGCCGGACCTGGGAGCAGTTCCGCGGGAAGCGCTACGACCCGCAGAAGCGGGCGCACCCGGGCAGCTTTCGGGCGTGGCTCAAGACGGTCGTGCAGTCGGTGACCGCCGACGCGGTCCGGTCGCGACGACGAACGACGCGCGCGGCGGGCGGGGATTCGGACTGGCTGGCCGAAGTGCCCGACGCCCACGCCGTGGCGACGGAGTTCGAGGCGACGTTCGTGGAGGATGTTGCCGAACGGGTGTTCAGCGAGTACCTGCTCGAGTGCAAGGAGTGGCAGCGCGTGGTGCTCGAGCGGCGCGGCCTCCGCCACGGCAACGCCGCCCCCAAACACGGCGAACAGTTCCCGAGCTTACCAGAGTTGAGCGCGGAGTTGGGCAAGACGGTCGCGACGATATCTGATTTTTTGACAGGCGCCCGCAGTGCTCTACAAAAGCGGTTCCGGGACGCGCTCGACGCGCTCGACATGTACGGCCTGCCGGCGCTGGCGAAACCGCTGTAGCGGTTCCGCGGAGCCGGCGCACCGTCGCACCCTGGTCAAGAGTTCCGCCATGAGCAGCGAAGTGGAAGGCCGCGCCGGGCCGTTGCTCGATCCGGGGGGCGGCGCCCCGACCGATACCGCCGGCCTGCCGGTTCCCAGCATTGCATTGTTACTCGAGCGACGGCGGCAGCGCGTCCGGCACATCAGCGCCACGCCGGACAAGGTCGGGCGCTACATCGTTAAAGAGGTCAAAGGCCGTGGGGGGATGGGGGTCGTGTATGCGGCCGTGGACCCCCACTTGAACCGCGACGTGGCCGTCAAAGTCATTCGGCCCGAGTACGCCGAGTCGCCGGCGTTTCAGGCGCAGTTCGTCCAAGAATCGCGCGCGATGGCGGGCGTCAAGTCGCCGAACGTTGTGACCGTCCACCACGCCGAAGTGGATGAAGCGGGGCACCTCTTCCTCGTGATGGAGCTTTCGCCGGGGACATCGCTGCAACACCTGCTCCGTCCGGGGCAGGCGCTGCCCCAGGCGACGGCGCTGGAACTGGGAATCGGCTTGGCTATCGGGTTAACGGCCGCTCACGCGCACGGCGCCATTCACGGCGATGTGAACCCGAACAACGTGCTCGTCGAGCCGGGGCCGGACGGGACCCGGGTCGCCAAGTTGACCGACTTCGGGCTGGCGCGGTTCGTGGAGGAGTCCGGTTCGAGCATCGGGTGCGGAACCCCCGGGTACCGGAGCCCCGAGCAAATCAACAGCAACCAAAACGTCACCGTCGCGAGCGACGTTTACAGTCTGGGCGCCGTACTGTACCGCATGCTCACGGGAAGACTGCCCGTTGCCGAGGAGCCGCTTCAGTTCCCGTCGCGGTCCCGCGTCCCGCGGCCGTTGCGTCGGCTTTGCGTCCGGTGCCTCCAGGCGGAGCCCCACGCGCGACCGTCGGCGGCAGATGTCGTACAGGCGCTCAAGGCGTACCGCGCCCGATGGCGGCGACGGCTCCTCGTCGCCGGCGTGCTGACCGCGACCGTCCTGGCGGGCGTTTTCGGCGCCACATGGTGGTTCAACATCAAGTCGGCCGCGACCATGAACAAGGTCCGTGCCGACATGCTGCACATCCGGGCGTCGTCGCTCATGACCTCCCCGGACCCGGCGAAGCGGGCGCAGGCGGAGCGCGAGTTCCGCGCGGCTCTGCCCGTGCTCCGCAAGCACGCCGCGCGGGGCGAGGTGGAGGCGACGATGGACCTGGCCGAGGTGCTGTGCAACCTGGCGACCCTCGCCGCGCCGGACGAGGGGCTGAACCTGTGCGACGAAGCCGAGCGCGCGCTGAACCAGACGGGCGTTCCCCACGACAACGACATCTGGGCGTTCACCTGGTTAACGCGGGGCACCGTCCTCCAAAACCTCGGGCAGACGGAGAAGTCGTTCGAGGATTTGACGCGGGCTCGAACGCGCTACGCCGAACTCGCCCCGACGGTCGATCGCGACGAGTTCAAACAGCACCACGCGACCGCCCGGCTGAACCTGGCGAAGCAGCTCATCCGCCGAAACGACTTCGCGGCAGCGGTTCAAGAGCTGGACGCGGCGGTGGCGATTTGGCAGTCGCTCCTGGCCGCGAACCGGACGCAATACCTCACGCCCTGGATCGACGCACGATACACGCGCGGGATCGCGCGGTACGGGCACTCCTCGTCCCTACCGGCGGAGCCGGCCGCGGCCGAGCGGGCCACGGCGATTCAAGATTTTTCCGAGGTGATCGCCGAACAAACGCGCTCGGTCGAGGCGGGAAACACGTCCGACGCCCTGTTGCTCCTGCGCGCCCTGATGATGAGGCACGGCTTGTTCGTCCGCCAGGGCCGGGCCGCCGACGCACTCAAAGACGCCGAGCAGGCGATCGCAATCAACGACCGCTTCGCTCCCAACGTGCCCGGTCACCAGATCGACGCCCTGCGGAAGTACGTCCAAAAGTACCAGCACTGAAAACGTCAGATGAACGACCAGCGAGGGCCGCGAATGACCGAAGCGGAATGGCTTGCGGTGACGGACTCGCGCCCGATGCTGGAGTTCATTCGGGGCAAGGTAAGCGAAAGGAAGCTGCGGCTGTTCGCCTGTGGCTGCGTTCGGCTCGCGGAGCGCCGCCTTCGCGACATGCCCACATCAGAATCGGGCTGCCACACTGCGTTGAACGTAGCAGAACAGTACGCCGACGGGTTAACAACAACCCGCTGGCTGTCCGAGGCGCGTGAAGATGCTCGCCTCGTCCATGCGCAGTTTCACACACTTGCTCGGCGGTACCTGGAAGAGGCGAGAGGAAAGCGGCGGCATTTCGTTCAGCAGGCGTATGCCGTTTCGGGCTGGGCGGAAGCGGCCGAGATGGCGGCATGGCCGGATCCACACATCTACCCCTACCCGTGGGAATCCGACTGCGGAGGTGGCGAGTACGATCTTGCCGACATGGGTTTACAGCAGGCGGCGTATGACAGGGTTTTCGGCGAATGTGGCGACGTGCTTCGCTGTGTCTTGGGCAACCCCTTCCGTGCCGTTACCCTGCATCCGTCTTGGTTAACATCCACTGTTCTTGCACTTGCTGGTCAAATGTATGAGAACCGGGATTTCGCACCGATGCCGATCCTGGCCGACGCCCTGCAAGACGCTGGCTGTGGCAACGACAACATCCTAAGCCACCTGCGCAGCGACGGCCCACACGTTAAGGGCTGCTGGGTGCTGGATGGAGTGCTGGGCAAGTCGTAGCGAATCTGTCACACCGGTGGAGCACATGCTTGCGAAGGTCCGGGCGGCTCAAAGTGTGTTCGAGTTACCCTCCCATTTCCTGCTCGCTTTGAATCGGATAAGGTTGCTTCGTTATTGTGCAGTTTCCCGTGCGGCTTTGGGCTACGACCTGTGTTTGTGATTGATGTAGGACTTACGTAGTTGACTTTTGGGTAAGTAGGTATGTAGGTGCGGCGAGGTAGGTTCGCACCGCTTCGCGCACGATGGCCGTCTTGGCCGCGAACCAACTGACGCCGGACTTGAGCCGGTGCCACTCGAGCCGCAGGAACGCGCGGATCGCGAGCCCGATGTGGACCGCTTGGGCCCGGCTCATGCGCACCTGGCACCGGTCCACGTGGCAATGCTGCTTGAGGCCCCGGTGATACTCCTCGATGCCCCACGCGTGCCCGGCCAGAACCGCACGAGTGGCCTCGTCCATGTCGAGGTCGTTGGTGATCCAATGCTCCGTGCCCCCATCACCGGTGGCGATCCGGAACGCCTTCACCAATCCGAACCCCTCCAGGTGCACCACCGTACCGGCGGCCCCGATCGGGCACCCCTCGATGGCCCGATTGCCCGTGCGATCCGGGTTCACCCGCCGGTTGCTCCGCACCCGGGTCAGGAAGTGCCACCCCAGGGCCCGCACCGCCTTCAGGTTGTCCTTGCCCGAGTACCAGGTGTCGAACAGTACCACCCGGGGCGACAGGTCCCGTCCCTTGGCGACCGCCAGCATGGCTCGGAAGTGGTCGTTCTTGGTCTCGGCTCGGGCCGGGTCGGCGAGCCGGTAATCACACGGTACCAGGGCGGCCCCGTCGGTCCACAGCAGGGTCACCAGCCCGATCCCGCTCACCACCCGGCGGTGCCGCCCGGACCAGCACCGGCGCACCAGCCCCATGTGCCGGGCGAACGGCTTGTCCAGCACCGAGTCGTCGAGCACCACGGCACCGCCCGGGCGGACCGACGACCGGGCTTCGTCCCACAACGCCGCTGGGTCCGGTTCCAGCCGGTGCAGCAGTCGGGTGAACGCATCATGCGCGGGCGCCGTCGGATGGTCCGGTTGGGCTCGCGCGGCTTCCGCGGCCGACGCCACCTTGGGGGTGGCGATCAGGAATTGGATGTAGTCCTCGGCGCTCGCACGTGGTGCGTTCATGGCCCGATCATAGACCAACAACACACCATGCGCAAATCCTGCGCCAGCGCAACTGCGTAAGTCCTATGATGTACTCCTGAGTGAAGTACGTTACGATGGCGAGGCAACATCCAGGGTCTATGAGTAGCGGCATCCAGCACAGCCACTTTACCATCGCCACCGGGAAAAAACACATGCCCAATGAGGCGATCATCCCTCCTAGAACTGGGGCTATCGAAGCAGATCTTCTCCAGAATGCCCAGCGTAACACTATTGCGTAGTTTCCGATGATGATAAATGATCCTACGGAAAATAATAACAAGCCAATCACCTCAAAGAAAAATACTACCGACGGGTGTTCGGCTGCTGTCATTTCGTTGCCCTCGGAACAGCGTCATCGCAATTATACCGAGTTCTCCGGAAGCCCGAAACGGCTGAGGAAATTAGTTCACACAATCGGGTGTACTAACTGTTGTGGCGGTTCTACGTGGATCAGGTAGTGAGGCCGCCGTTTCCGGACAAAAGCAGTCCCGGCGTGGAAGCCGTGCTGGCGGCACTCGACGGGCACAGAAATGGTCCGCTCGCTTGCGGTTGCCGATACTACGTGAAGATCGCAGCATCGGTCGCCGCACGATAACCGGTTCGGTGTTGAGAGCCGAAGATGCCCGCCCCATCGCCCGCACCCGATGACGAGCCCGCGAAGCCGTCTCCTCCGCCGTGGCGCGAGTTCGCGCGGTCGCCGCTCGTGCCGTTCGCGCTGGCGGCGTCGGCGGGGTTGCTCGCGGACCGTTACATCGGCGTGCCGCTCGGGGCCGCGTTGGTGGTCGCGGCGGTCGCGCTCGTGGGGTGGTGCTTCACCCGCCGCGCGACGCCGCAAACGGCCCTCGGGTGGCTGCTCGTGTCTACCGCCACCCTGGCCGCCGCACATCACCACGCGCACCGGCACACGTTCGCCCCCGACGACGTTTCGACACTGGCGAAGGCCGCGCCGGAAGTCGTCCGCGTGCGGGGCACGCTGGCCGAGGAGCCGGACCGGTTCCGGCCGCCGCGGTTCGACCCGCTGCTGACCATGCAGCGCGAGGCGACTAGCACGACGGTTCTGGAGATCAGCGAAGTAGACGGCGCCACCGGCTGGCGTTCGGCATCCGGGCGCGTGCGGTTGTCGGTGGAAGGGCGGCTCGACGACTTGCACTGCGGCGACGCGGTTCAGGTCGTCGGTCGGCTGTCGCTCCCCGAAGGGCCGGCCAACCCGGGCGAGCGCGACTACCGCGGGTCACTCCTCGACAAGCGGATCACTGCGGACCTGCGGGTGAAGCGCTCGGCGGACTCGGTGGTGCGGATCGAGGAGGGCTGGCGGGCGTCGCTGTTCGGGTGGCTGGCGGTGCTGCGCGGGTGGGGCACGCGGGCGCTCGCGCAGGCGCTTCCCAAGGACGAAGCGGGACTCGCGACGGCCCTGCTGCTGGGCGACAGCACCGCGCTGGACCGCGAGGAGTGGGACGCCTACGTTCGCACCGGGGTGATTCACGTCCTGGCGATCTCGGGCCAGCACCTGGTCATTCTGGGGGCGTTCGCGTGGGCCGTGCTCCGGCTGTGCGGGTTCCGCAACCGCTACTCGGCGTGGGCGGTGGCGCTGCTGCTGCTCGGCTACGCGCTGCTCACCGGGGCGCGACCGTCGGCGATGCGAGCGGCCGTGATGGAGTAGACACTTATGGTTGTGTTTGCTATTATAACTCCGGTACGAAAGTTTGCCCGGAGTGACCCGCCATGAACACCCCGAATCCCGTCGCCTTCTCCTACATTCGCTTTTCACAGGCGTCACAGGCGAAGGGCGACAGCGTGCGGCGGCAAACCGAACTGGCCGAACTCGGGGCGAAACAACTCGGCGTAAAGCTGGACCCGTCCACGTTCCAAGACCTCGGCGTTTCGGGATTCACCGGCGAACACCGGAACAACCCCGACCGGCACGGGCTGGCGATGTTCCTTCTGGCGCTGGAAAAGGGGAAGGTGAAGCGGGGCGATTACCTGCTTGTTGAGAACTTGGACCGACTTTCCCGTGAACACGTCATGAAGGCGCTTGGCCTTCTGCTGAACCTTGTGAACGCCGGTGTCCGGGTGGTGCAACTCTCCCCGTCCCTCATGGTCTTTGACGAGAACTCGCAGCCGATGGCGCTGATGATGGCGGTCATGGAACTGAGCCGGGGGAACAGCGAAAGTGCGATGAAGGCCGAGCGGTGTGGGAAGGCGTGGCGTGAGAAGAAGAAGGAAGCTCGGGAGGAGGGAACGCCAACAACCGCTATGCTCCCGGCTTGGCTGGAGTTGTACGGCGGGAAGATCGTGACGAAGCCCGACGCAGCGAAAGCCGTGAAGCGGGTGTACGAACTGTGTGTTGCGGGTTACGGGCATCTCGGCATCTGCAAGAAGCTGGCGGAAGAGGGACACGCACCCATTGGCAAATCGGGCCAGTGGGTGCGGTCTTACGTCGCACACCTCCTGACGTGTCGGCAAGTGCTGGGGGAGTATCAGCCCATCGTGAAGAAGACCCGGAAGCCCGACGGCAACCCGATTCCGAACTACTACCCGGCGGTTGTGACCGAAGAACTTTACCACCAAGCGCAGCACGCCAAGAGCCTTCGGGACGGCACCACGGGCCGACCACCGACCCGCACAAACTTTAACTACTTCACGGGGCTGATGTGCCGGGCCGGTAACCCCGAAGACAAATATTTCACGCAGACCTGTGTTGAGACGAAGAAGAACCGGCGACAGGTGAACTACCAGAGCCAGAAGGCGAACCAGGGCGTTGCGGCTGCGTCCTGCTTCCCCCAAGACGTTCTTGACCGGGCGTTCTTCAAACACTTCCGCATCCTACAGCCCAAAGACGTTCTCGGCGAAGACACCACGTCGGAAGAGCTATCGGCCGTCACCGGAGAGCTAGAAGCGGTTCAAACGAAGCTGGCCGAACTGACTGCCGAGATGGAAACTGGCGAAGTGAAGCGGCTCGTTCCTCTGCTACGGAAGTGGGAAGAGAAGGCGGAAGCACTCACGACGAAACAGAACGCCTTGCGGCAGAAGGCGGCGCACCCGAAGGCCGAAGCGTTCGGCGAGACGCAACACTTACTTGGCGGGTTGCTCTGGGACGCCAAGCCGAAGAAGGGCGAACCCGACAACTCCGACGAGATGAAGCACCGGTTGCGGGCGTGTCTGAGGCGGGTGATTGATCGGATGCACTGCACGTTCGGCGGGACACGGAACCGGCGGCGGGCAATCGTTCAGATCACCTACCACGACAGCACGACCGTTAACGTGTTGCTGGTTGACTTCTGGCCGCAACGGGCGCACGGTACCGCCGGGGGCGGAAAAAAGGTGTTCAGTGAGGCGAAGACGGTAAGCACCTGGGGGACGCTGGATCGGGTGATTGATGAGGAAGAGGCCAACGGGCTGTTTGAGAAGACCTTCAAAGGGGAGTGACCAAATGGAAGAGTTGTGGGCCGAGTGCGAACGCCAGCAGTGGCGAAACGGGGAGAACGTTCAACGTCTGGTTGTTGCCCTGGAACACGCCGGGCAACACGAACGAGCGGCAACGGTACAACGCCACTACACTGAAGCAAACATAAATATAATCCAGCGAATGTGCAGCCGGTGGGGGCATCCGGCTACTGAGGAACCGTCGTCTAGCTGAATGCTAACCGTGTTGTGTCGCTATGGTAAGGGTCATTACTCGTCCTCTTCGGCTTCCGCATCTGACGCCTCAAGCTCGTCACGGATCATTTCGAGAGCGTCAATCATCTCTTGGGCGACGGCCGGATCAAAGAAGGACAATTTGACTTGCAACCGATGCTTGGCTGCCGGATCAAACACCGAGAACAAAAGAACTCGGTTGCCGTCGTGCGTAATGCCGTCGGTGGCCAAAATCATTGCGTCTAGCGTCATGTGGCGTCACTCACGATGTGTCATTATGGATGCCCCGCCAAAAGCGGGGCGTTTCTGTTATGCTGCTGCTAACCGTGTCACACTCAGGGCCGGTAGCAAGGCTAGGTAAGTCTCTGTCGTTTCCTCTGCCCACTTCTTCGCATCCGTCATCGTCTTGAACCCGAGGCGTTCCAGTCTCACCCACGGGCTAGGCTTCGTGTCCTCTGGGTCAAAGTCCTTCCACTGGAAGGTTACCTTGTGCGGCCCACCCGTCTGTTTCAGGATGGTGACCTTTACCCCGCACTCGTCTTCACCGTTGGGCGGGAGCAGGGCGAAGACATGATCACGCCCCATTCCGTCCTTCTGCCAGTTCAGTTTCATGTTGCCCATCACGATGCGTCACGTTTGACTAAAAATCTGCATCGTATGATTGAATGGCCCGCATGTGCCCGTCGTTGTTAACCTCTTTGAGTTGACAGGAGCGGTCAGCCTTGCCCACCCGCTTTACGATTGCTTTCACAGTTGCCATGTTGCGAACTCCCACCGTTCGCCGAAAACGAAAAAACGGCGAACTCTCCGGTTGGAAAGCCGCCGCAGTGGGATGCGGAGGAGTGTGCAACACGCACACTTACCGATATGGGTTACCGCTTCATGCGGGCCATCGGGTGACAGAACTTGGAACCCGACCGGGTTCTACCCTGACCGAAGCCAGTGAACCGGGCGTCTGTCGTCGTCTACCACTTGTCGCAGTGGGCGGGCGGCCAGATAAGCTGCGTTAGGCTGGTCGGGAGCAGCTTACCAAGACAACTTTGGTATCCGCAACCCCAAAACGAGAAAAATCGCCAAGACCCGCAACAGCAGGCAGCCAACAGTATTGGGATGAAAGTACGCCTACTTGAAGCGGTCTGCCGGGTGCGTCTCCGACATCAGCCAATCTGCCGACGCATCGCCCTCATCCCTTCGCTCCGCAGCCAGTGCCCACGGCATGTCCGGTGGAACGGAGAAGACGAACTTGGCTCGTGCTGCGGCGACTTCTGAAATCACCTTGTCCGGGCTGGTGAGCGGGACGTATCCGGCTCTCCCCCACAGTTCCACTGTGAAGCAGTCGGGCGGAATGACGCCGTGAAAGAACGACCACCACTTAGCCTGTCCTGCCGGGTTCAGACCGTTACGAATCGTCTTGGCCGGAACGCCCAGTCGCTTCCAGGCGGCCAGTGCGGGTTCAAGCCGCACGTCGCCGTCCGGGATGCGGCAGGCGTAGCGGACGGCGGTCTTTACGGGCAACCTCGTTGACCAACAGAGGAGCGTGTCAGGATCGGTCTGGGTTGTTAGGCTGACGGCCGTTAACGTCTGTTTCAGGTCGTGGGTGGCAATCTCGCCCTTGCTCAACCCCTCCGACCAAATCGGGGGGAGGTGGACGAGAGGGGAATAATGAAAGAGAACCGGCATGGTTTCACCTGCGGCGAGGATAGAGCATCGAAGATTTGCAGACTACTGGACAGGGCCGGACTAACTAATATAAATACGATTTAATTGATTAAACTTACTGCAACCAAAAGTAAATTATGTTAGTGTGTAATAAAATCTATTCACACATTCGTTATCATGATCGTGATTATTGTTCCGCAGTCTCTTGTTTCGCCCGTTCCCGGCCCTTGCCCAAAGAAGCCCGGCATCCGTGCCATCGGGACGCTGGGACAGCGAGCTTAAGTCCGAGTTCGATGCCGCCGATGCCGGAGCAGAGGGACAGAACGTTGAAGGAAGATGCAGCCACATACATGTTGGCCCCGGTTGGTTATTGAATGTGCGGCGTAATCAGCACCTCTTTGTAGAACCGAGTCGGCCCACCCAGCCCACGCCCGAACACAATTGTCTGGATGCGGCAGGTCTTGTAACGGTTCCAGATGGCCGGATGGTCGTCGTAGGACATTAGCCACGGTGACTGCCGGGCCAACACGATGTCCCGAAGCATCAGATGGTCAAGTTGGGTAAAGCCGTGTGCGTAATACTTGCGCCGAGCGGCTCCGACGTACGGTGGATCACAATACAGCACGCTGTCGTCGTCTTTGAGCACCTGCCGGAAGTCCAAGTTGGTGATCTTGGCGTCTCTGAGGAGCCGGTGGGCGTTACGGTACTGCTGCTCTTTCGTGTGCAGTTTCGCTCGTGAGCCGCAGCGGGGGTTAAACGACACGCCCTTCTGCCCGTACGACCAGGCGTGGAGGGCGCACAAGCGCCAGCCGAGTTCCTTCAGGTCGGCCACGGTTCCGTTGGCGATGGACTGGTGGTACTCCTCCCACTTGTCCCGCTCGCAGTGCTCACCGTACAACTTGTCGATCAGGAACTCGTGGTCGTCCCGAATGGTCTTCCAGAAGGCGTAAACCGGACGGTATACGTCGTTCAACCAGACGTCCGCCCACGGCAGGCGGTCCAGCAAGGTCAGGGCCACGGCCGCACCCCCGGCGAACGGCTCGGTGTACGAAACACCTGGCCGCATGTGCTGGGTGAGCAGGTGCAGGAAGCGGTGGACGATCCGGCGCTTGCCACCGAGCCACGGGAGCGGGTAGATGAAGTTGCTCTTGTTCTTCGGCACGGTGACGCCTCGTGAGACGGAACACCCGGCGGTAGCTTTTCCGCCGAGTGGAAATCGAAACTGAAAGTGCGTTAGCCCTGGGGAATGATGACGATGATGTCGTTGCCGAGCTTGATCGGGACCGTTTGGTTTTTGGTGATGAACTTCACCTTCACTTCCATGTTAAACTTCTCCTTGAGGTAGTTTTTCGCCTCGGCCTCACGTTCCTTATCGGCCCCCTTCGGCTTGCGGGTGCGCACCTTGCCGGATTTGGGCGATTGGGACGCAACATCGCCGTTCTTCGTTTCGGCCCCCTTCACTTCGGTCCTCAAGCGGTTGGATGCTTCCTTCTGCTCCTCGATGTACTGCCCCATCTCGTCGGGGTTGCGGGCGAAGCGGACGATTTGCTTGATGCTCAGGTTCCAAAATTCCAGTCCCATCTGAAGGCAAACGGTCTGGACCCCGTCCCAATTTTCCGCCAGCGCCTTGTGTTCGTAAGCGGTGCTTTGGGGAATGCGATGCTCCTTCAGCACGTCGGTGTAGTTGATGCCGTCCGCCTCGCACTCTTCACGGAGCTTCAGCAGCCAGTCGCCGTGATCTCGGGCCTTCTCACGCTGGTTCAGGGTGGCCCCCTTGTACGCCTCGTAAGCCGCCTTCACCGCCTGAATCGTCGCTGTGTTCATCGTGGTCATCTCGTCACCCTCGTTGGTTTCAGGCTCCGTTGTGGCTCCTGACACCCCGTTGGCTGTACGGTCACCTTCTGTCAAGTTTTGCAAACTGGAATTTTCGCAAGTCTTTAATGGATAAGGAAATGCAGCAATGCCGAGGGCGACAGAAGTTCGTGAGCTATGGTTCTGAAATGCCACGCAATTGGAAAAGCCCGCTTTACTGGCGGCGAATCGCAAGTCTTGTGAGGACTCTGGCGGACGAACGGATCGATGAAGCGATGCGGGCCGGAGTGGGTTTTGTGCCCGTCTACCGTTCGTTGCGACAGATTGCAGACGTGCTGAACGAGAAAGGGTACCGTACTCGTCAGGGCAAAAAATTCAGTGCCGAGACGGTGCGCCTTCTTCTGGAACGAACGAAAGACCGGGCACGCCCCGAGCCTCTCTCGGAATATGCTCTGGAGGCGACCCGAACGTGGCTGGCTCGGATTATGAAAAACCCACCGCCGGGAATGCTCTGGATATTGTTAGCGAGATTACACGGTCAAAAACGGTGGTACCGATACAGGCGGGAAATCACAAGCATGGAAGACATCACTCTCGACGTGTGGAAAGCGATACACCCACAAGTACGGGAATTGGACGAATTCCAGTTTCTGGGCGAAGTTGCTCTCCTGAATACGCTGGGGAAAATCGGTGCATTTTCTGAAACTGAAAACGAGGAGTAATACGAGCGAACAGCGTTGCGAATGGTGACAAATGAAGAAAACGTACAAAGCGGGACTGAGTTACGGCGACAACTACTTTTCTTACACCGAGACGAACGGCGGCTGGTCCGTTGTCGTGAACGTCTTGCCCTCCGGCGTTCACGCTACGCTGGAACACCCAGAGGTCGCCAAGCCCGTGGCGACCGCAGCCGTCCAGTCGGAGGAATGCCGGGCGGCGGCACAGGCATTGATCGACAAGCTGTACAACCCACGCCACCAGTTGCCGGACATCCGGGCGCTGTACCACGCCTTCGGCCAAGCATTGAAACAGGTCTGGTTCGCCCAGGACGACTACGAGAAGAAGCTGCTCGGGATGCTCAACTACACCGGGGGCGCTGAGGCTTAACGATGGACGAGCTATGGGCGGAGTGCGAGCGGGAGGGGTGGAAGGATTTGGGGGCCGTGCGGCGGCTCGTTTCGCTCCTGCGCCTGACCGGTCAACACGAGCGAGCGGAACAGGCGAAACGCAACTACGAGATGACAAACGGGCCGCCGTGCGGGGAGGTGTCGCCGTACCCGGACATGCCGCTGGACGAGATTCAGCGGCACATAGATATTATCCAGCGGATGAGCAACCGGTGGGGGTACCCGAGCGATGCCGAGTAACCACATCGTGTACATGTTCTCGTTTGACTCAGGGACCGCTGCCCGGCTCGAAAGGTTCTTGAGTCGTGCCCAAGCGCCTTCTGCCGTCGATGCTGCCTGAGCTACCGCCTGGGCGAAATTGCAGGCGGCGTCAAGCAAGAAACCGCTCTTGAGTCCGGCGACGGGCGAGGCGGTGGCAGCAACACGAGTCGCAGGCGACTTCCGCCCGGCAGAAGCGTTGCGGACGGTGGAGTGCGGTGTACGAAGTCCTTGTCAAGTGCGACCCCCGCCAGGCCAACGGCTTCAGCACAGAATATCACGTCCTGAACTTCCACGAGATGAACGGCGAACGCCCGCCAGTCGCCCAGCGCTCCACGGCGGCTCCCACACGTTCACGGAGGATGGGGTACAGTTCCGTCTGGAACTCGTGTCGGCTGATCTGAGCAAGTAGCGACTCGTAGTTGGTGAGCCGGTGCCGGACGTACGCACGAAGCCCCCGTTCCGAAAGGTTGCGGTGGATGCGGCGGGCGTCATCGATCAGCGTGTCGAGCAGCGGGGCCACTTCGATTGCAACGGTGCTGGCCCACGCCTCGGCACCCCGGAGCCGCTCCCGTCGCTTCTATTCTTGCATCGTCTTTGCCGCCGCCGACCGCCGGACCCGACTTTCCCGTGCCCGGTCCACACGCTCCTGGTTGGCCCCGACCCAGAACTCGACCCGCTGGATCGAGTAAAGACCGGAGGGCGGGCCGTCCGGCCAATGCGGGTTGTCGCAGAACTTGTCGGGTTCACCCAACTCGTTAATCGTGGCCGGGGTGAGGCCGTAGGTCTTACTCAGCGTGGACTTGTAAACGAACGGCTTCTCTCGTTCATCACGACAGCACTGCGAAGGGGGTTCCCGATGCGACATGCCGACACGAGCAGGTCACACAAGCGCTACCACGGCACAGGCGCAGGCCGTGCGTGAAGGAGCTAAACTGACGAGGGGTTTAACGAGCAGCCCCAGCGACTTCGGCGGCACTGAGGGCTGTTCTGGAAGTGACTACTCGCCTTTCTTGTTCTCGTGGTCGTCGTCCTCGTCGTCCTCATCCTCGCCGCCGCAAATCTCGAGGAACTCTTGGAGGAGGTGCGCCCACCTTTCGGGTGTGTCTCCATCGGCGGGGTGTACGAACCCCATGAGGCCGTCCTCGTGGATGACTAGCGTTTCACCCGCCGGGTTGCGGTGCGGCTCGAACACGAGGAACCGTTTGAGGGGCTTGCCATCGAGGGTCGTACAGGGCGGGAGGCACCTCGTCAGGGAATCATCGGTCATCATTTATCCTTATCGTGTACAGTTGGGAGCGACGGTTTCTTCTTGGGCAGTAGGTCTGCCCAGTCTGGGGGTACCGGGGAGCCGGGGCCGCTGATGAGTGCGGTGACGCCCTCATCAAATGCCACCAGCAGGTCGTCGGTCGGATTGTGTTCACAGCCCGGACGAAGGATCAGCACCCGGCTGGGGACGGGTTCAACTTCGTAATCCTCCACCAGCCAACCGGACTCGTCGGATAGGAGCGACGACAACTGGTCGTTCAACTCGTCCGGGTCGAGCATGTCGTGAATCTGATCCATATCCAGTTCGACAACGAGTTCCTTCGGAAGACCCCGCACCCGCTTGCCGTCGGTGTCCCACTTGATTTTGGAGCATCGGAATTTCATAGCCATGTCCTTGTAAAAATAGTTTAAGTGCCAACTATGTACCCAGAAAAACGCTGCAATCATCTCGACGTACAAAACCGTTTGGTGACGAAGTCGGACGCCTGCACCTGCGCCTGCCGCATCGTCGGGCTGAACCACCCGCCCCAGCCGTATTCGTAGAAGAACGGCGTCCGCTTACACTTCTTTCCCTGCGGCGTGGCGAGGAAGGCGGTGATCTCGTCCCGCCCCCGGAACTCCAGACCCGGAAAATAGACCTCGACCCCGGTCGGCAGGGTCGGGTCGAGTAGCACACCGTCCCGCACGACCCAACCGTGTTCGATCATCATCCCCGAGTCGCACACGGCCCAGCCCTCGACGTAACTCGCCCCGGCGAAGTCCTTCAGCCTCATCACCGCTCGGCGGGCGTTGAACCAGCACTGCTTCGGGACGGCCCGGATACGGTCGCCGAGTTCCTTCGACCCCGCTTCGTCTTTCGGCGGCGAGCCGCAAACGGGCTGGTAGGTCTGGAAAAAGGCCAGGTCTTCCTCGGTGTGGCCGAACAGCCGGTGGCGGTCGGCGTCGGTAAAGGGTAGCGCTGCGGCTTCCGGTATCGGGTGACTGTCGGGTGCCGAAGAGGGGCCGGGTCGTTCAATGGTTTTTGGCATAATCGCTCTTTCGTGTTAAATGTGTTGGTTGCGTTGCCCTTAACGGGCGGTGGCCGAAGCGCCCTCGGTGCCGGAGGACCGGGGCGGGGTCGGCTTCGAGTTGCCTGTGCGGTTGCTGGGTTTCGTTGTGGCGAGACGTGGGCCGGGCGCTGCCGAGGTGGTCGGTGCGGAACCCGGATGACATTCGACATGCTGACGGCAGTTCTGCTACCTACCCTCCACCCTTTGCCCGCTTGCGTCGCTCGTGCCGCACCTTTGCCGTGGGGCGTCCCGGCCTCTGGTGTTATGATTTATCAGGCCGAAATCGCAGGTGTGCCGTAACCGTTCTCAATCTCGGCACGCTCATGCGACATCAGGGGTTGAAGCGTGAGTAGTGCTTCCAGAGTGTGGTCACGGAGGCAGTATCCGACAGGGCAACCCGGCCCGGCCCTGTCATCCTCCAAGAACTTGTCGTTGTATTGCGATGGCGTAATGTCCACACGCTCACCGGTCGGCGATTCCCACACGGTATGAGCGACTAGCCGCCGCACTCCCGGTGCCGTGTGCTCGTCTACACTCCACCCGTAGACAGCACGCCCACCGTCCCGCTCGACTTTTCGTTGAACGTTTTTCCAGCACTTTAGGGGTTGTGCCCCAGGCTCTACGGCGACGGGTATCAGGGTGGCGGCGGTGAAGTCCAAGATTTTGTCCGAATACTCAATTTTGCAACGGTTCTTTGCCTGCTCACGCCGTCGCTTGCGAACCTTCGCCATGTATTTTTGTTGCTCTCGTGCCCTGTTCGCTTTGCTCTTGCTCATAATGTCCAACTCCTGAGTAAAGAAGCTCGGGGCGTCCCTGCCTGGAGAAGTTAAACATTAGTCCTACATGATGTCGTTGATGAACTCGGCTGCGGCGCTCAAGTTGGGGAAATCAAAGCCTATCGGGTCGAATTGGCACTCAGGGTCTTCGGGCGGCCACACGTTGTAAGGCGGCGAAACCTTCAACATGCCGTCCTTCACGCTCGTAAAGGCACCGACGATATAGCCATAGTGTGTCCAAGTTTCGTTGCCATTCTTTGTCATAACATCCAACTCCTGAGTAAAGAAGCTCGGGGCGTCCCTGCCTCCGCCTCACGCCGGCCGTTTGACGTGAGCGGCACCGGTCAGTACCGGAACAGCCGCCGCTCTAGGAGCAAGGCGGACGGTACGAGCGGACGGCGCAGGCAGGGCAGCACACGTTCGACACGACAGCGTTAGTGAAAGGTGCCCTCATGCGACCGTCGAGGCACTGCTAAGACACGCCCACGCCTCGACGCTGCACGAGCGCCACTCACGCCTCACGGCACAGGCGAAATCCATTAAAGGAAGCTGCCGAGCAGGTACGAGTTTAAGCTTGGGCGGGCACAGCAGTTTGAGGCTGTACCGGCCCGCCATCCGGTAGCCGTCACAAGAGTGTGACGGCGGCGTTCACATTCCGCCCGCCGGAAAGGGATGACTAAAGCAGCACGCCCGTGCCTGAAACGGCTTATCGTGACGCCCCCAAAGTTCAGGCGAAGCCCCTCGATTCGTGTTCTTCAATCGCTACAATCGCCTGCCGTAACGTGCCGAACGGTTCGTACTCCTTGCCATTTGCCGCCAACCCCTTGTGACTCCATTCACCCCACAAGGTCGTTTCCCCGTCGGCGCATCGCTCGACGTACCAGCCATCCCTTTTCTTGCGGATCGTCCATTTGCCGTCGGGTGACGCCCACGCACCCTGCCACCTATTGAATTCCCTGCCGTAGTGAAACATACTTACCTCCCAAAAAGAAGCTGCGGCATCCATTCCACACGGCTCACGACTATGATCGAGCGTGAGCAGGCAAGCCCATCAGTTCCGGTGCGGTCTTCGTACCAGCCGCCGGGCGTCACGTTCCAGGCTGGGGAGCGTGCAACCCTCTGGGCAACGGCGGTACCCAGGAGGTCGCCCCCCTCCGGTCAACAGTTCTGGCCACCACTCACGCCCGCACGCCAGGCACTCGCACCGGACCGTGCGACCCGTCGGGCCATCGATCACAGTCACGTCGGCAACGCTTAACGTGTGCGCCGCTGGAATACTGCTTTCATTCATGTTTAACCTTTCAAAATATTTGTAAAAACTTTTATCATCTGAAATCTGAACGCAATTGTGACAAAATAATTCAGCTAATCAAGACGTGTCGGATGCGTGTCGGCGGCGGGCCTGCTTCCGACTCACGGTTAACGCCCGTATGCTCCGTGATCAAGATTTGAATCGTCGCCAAGCATAGAGTAGTTTGCGCCATTCGCTTTCTTGGAGTGGTCGCAATGAAATATGTCTGGAACCCACACGACTTCGACCCGCTCAACTTCCTCCCGGCTGCCCTGCGCCGCCAGTCCGACGCCGCCCGTGTCCTCGTCCACCAGATCGAGTTCCGGCGACTGGACAAGCGGCACAGGGCCGACGAGTGGGTCACCCTCCAGGCCAAGTACCTGCGCAACGTTGTTGGCGTCGACCACTGCGAGGCGATCCGTGACTGCCTGGCCTCCGAAGGGGTGATTTCCGTCAAACGCAGTTTCGTGGTCGGCCAGAAGTCCTTCGAGTTCAAGATCGGCCCACGGTTCCAGAACTCCATGTTCCGGCGGTTCCCCATCACCGACAAGTTTCTCCTCCGGCGCATGGGCAAGCACCTCGGCCGCACCGGGCCGAAGGCCGACTGCCCCACCGAACTGGCGCTCTACTCGTGGCTGAAGGGGTTGACCATCGACGCCGACGGAGCCAGAGACTACGTTCGGGCACACGGCGGGGCCGCAGAATGGGTCCGGCAGAAGACGTTAACCGTCGACATGTTGGCGGAACGGGACTTGTGGTTCACGAGGGACCGGTTCGGCCGCATCCACACGAACTTCACGAACCTGTGGTCGGGGCTGCGGCGGTTTTTGTCGGTGGGCGGCAGTCCCCTTGTCGAAATGGACATTGCCAACAGCCAGCCGCTCTTCTTCGGGCTGTTGGCAATGGTGAAATGGCGGTCGTCTCAGGAGGCAAGTTCTCAGTGCCAACAGGACGTGGAAGAGTGTAGGAACAACTCAGGTAGAATTACTAATGTTAATTCCAAATCAATTCTATCTCCTCCCCCTCTCCTCTCTCTTTATGATGCGGGAATTCATCATGGCAACATTCGACGGTCTTTGCCTCCTGACCTTGCCGAGTACCTGGGCCTGGTGGAGCGGGGCGACTTTTACGAGCATCTGATGCGCAAGGCACGCCTCACCTGGGCCAAAAGAAGCCAGTTCAAGGACTCGTTCTTCCAGCACGTCTTCTACGCCAAAAGGGTGTACCGCAACCCGATCGCCAACGTGTTCCGCAAAGAGTTCCCGACCGCCCACGCCGTCCTGACCGCCATCAAGAAGAGTGACCCGAGGGACGCCCCGCACAAGATGCAGCAACTCGAGGCGGACTTCGTGATCGGCACCTGCTGCCGGAAGTTAAGCGCCGATCACCCCGCCGTCCCTTTGCTGACGCTCCACGACGGCATCTGGACGACACCCGACCACATCGGCCTCGTCCGCCGAACGGTGCAGGACGAGTTCGCCAAGTTGGGTGTGCGCCCTTTGCTGCGGTGCCGGGCGGCCAGCGACCTTTCCTTGCCCCCTGGCGCTTCCGTACAGACAAGATCGCCGGGCCGATAGGCGTTCCCCCTGCTTGATGTCGCTCGTGGCCGTACACGCTCACAGGCCGCACATGCCCTGGCACTCACCGGTGGTCAGCGGGTCGATGGTGTTGGGCCATAACTTGGTGAAGTCGATCACGTCCAGCGGCACGCAACTCCGGTGGACGAACAACTCCTGCCGGAACCCACGGGTCACGACGCTGCCCTTGTCCCGCAGCGCCCGGTCCACCTCCACCGCCCGTTTCCAACCGTCGGAATCGGTCTGCTTCAGGGTTAACCACGCCTGGTTCGTGCGGTAGGGGCAGAACACGCACGACGACTTCGGGACTTCGTGGGGCAACTTGTCCTTTAGGTAGGCCAGGCAGTCCTTGCGGCTCCAGCCCATCTCGATCAGCGGCCAGTGCGGGACCGTGTGCTTGACGCCCTCGAACCGCTTCTTCGCTCGCTCGGCCCTCGCCGCCTCGTCGGTGCTGATGCCGAAGTACTGGTGCAGGATCACGCCCTTCGGGATGCGCTGCCGGGGTTTCAGTCCCAAGAGTTCCCGCCGGATCGCCCGTTCGCACACGTCGATCTTGTACTCCTTCGTACACTGCCGCCGAACTATACCGACTTTGCCATCCGGCCCTTTGGTGAACGCCGGGATCGAGGCGAACCGCTGGCCGGTGGAGTTCCGCCCGTTCACGAGGTCGTCGCCGAGTTTGCCCGCCGCCCGCACCCAGATGTCGGGTGCCCCCAGCGCCCGCAGGTAGTCGAGGTGGCGATACACGGCGGTCGGCTCCTCCCCGGTGTCGGCGAACACCGCCAGGTCGAAGCGAAATTTGGCGTCGGGTTCCCGTGAGAGCAGGTAGAGGGCGGTGGACTGCACGCCAGCGCCGAGGTTCAGGATGTGGTACTCGTTCACCCCCTATCTATGGGGGCCGCACCCGTTCTGCACGCCCTGACACTGGGCCGTTTTGGCGGCGATTTCCATTTGTCGGAAAACGGGCCATCGTGACGGGCGGGGGACTACTGCGGTTGTCACTCGGCGTTTCAGCGTGCCGCCCGTCCCGCCCGGTAAGCGGCGGTCAGCGCCCTCTCGATCTCCCAACACGCTACCTCGTGGAAGTCCAGTCGATCCGACTTCCGGGCCTCGAGGGGCCACTTGAAAGCCTGTTCCGCCACCCGCCGCACCGCCTCTTTCACGGGGTCAGCACCCGCCAGCACGAACGCCCCGTTCTCGTCCTTCGTTAGCAGGACGGCAGCGCAGGTAGGGCAGGTCGGCTCCCGCACGCACTCGCCACCGGCTCGGTAGAATTCCGTTACCCACGCCGGAGCGGTGTCGGCCCGAACCCCGCAAAAGTAGCACTCGGCCATCTCTTCCCCTCCACGTTTTTTCCCCGGACGAGGCACTTCGTACTACCTCGGTCCGCCGCCCGAGTGCCAGCACGGTTGCGAGAAACCGACCTTCGGACCCGCCAGAAACCGGCTCCGATCCGCCACATCTGAATGTGTTCGGCCGCTGGTGGGGAACAGGAAGGGGTCACCCGCCCAACCGGGCCAGGAGGGGCACGAGCAGTTGCAGCGTGTTCCGGTCGGCCGATCCGACGAGCGCCTCGAACAGGCGCCGGGCCTCGGCCCTCAGCACCTCGTCCGGGTCCGGGGGCGGGTCGGTCGGTAGCAGTTCGGCGGCCGTCGTGCCCAGCGCCTGAGCCAGCCGGTCCAGCAGGTCGATGCCCGGTGCGGCCCCGGCCGCCTCTAAACGCCCGACGTAGTTAACCGTCACGTCCGCACGCTCGGCGACCTCGGCCTGTGTCAGCCCCAGCGCCGTCCGCCGCTCTTTGAGGCGGTCGGCGAACCGGCGGACGATGGCGGCGTGGGTGATCCGGCCCTTCTGGGCCTTCTTGTCGGGTGGCATCCGGGATAACTTGGCCCGTTTGCCCGTCCGAGGGGAGCGCACATTAGTGGTGGTTGACCAATTGAAAAGTGGTGCTACGCTTTTGAAGCGGTTGCCGTGGCGCTCCTGTCGTGTGCGGCCGGTGGACGGACGGGCACGACGGGCAAGGGGACGAGTGATGCTTCGCAAGCTCAAGGCGTGGTGGCTGAATCGGAAGCTGAGGAGCCTGCAATCCGACCTGGACTACATGACCAACTACGAGCAGGTCACCGGAGCGCCCAAGCCCGGCTGGGTGGACGCTGCCATCGTCAACGCCCGCATCCAGGTCGCCCTAGTTAACCGTGACCTGGATGCCCTCGGTCGGGGGTAAGAGCCGAATCGCTTGAGCGGCGCTCGGCCCCAAGCAAGCGCTACCGGATCAGAGAGGCAACACGGGTACGAAAGTGGGGAGGGTGACGATGACGACGTGTTCGACCTGCCGCATGGACATCCCCTACGGGGCACGGGTCTGTCCGTTTTGCCGGGACGACCGGCGGGCGGAGGCCCGAGAAGAAGACGAAGACAATGTGGCCATGTTCCGCTTCGTGGTGAGTGCCGTTCTCTTCGGTGCGCCGGCGTGCCTGCTTTGGTACCGGTCGCCGCTGGGGGACGAGTACCGGGGGGCGTTCTGGCTAATCGTACCGGCGGCCGGTGCGCTGGGATATCGCATCGTGGCCCGGTACACGGTGGCCGCCGTGCTGACCGCCATCGCCTTACCGGTCGGCTACTTCTGGTTCCGGTAAGTCGCTGGGCCGCTTGGCGTCACCGACTTACCGGCTACGGGTGCGCCGGCGTCGGGTTCACGCACGACGGGTGGCCTGCGGGCGGTAGTGTAGTCGAAGGGAACGCACGGGCACCGACGCCTGCTCGTTCCGTCGGTCATCGCTCGAGGGCGTGTTGCCCGCCTCGGCCCTGTTCGCTCACCGCACAGAGGAAACGCCATGCATCGAACGGTCGCCACCGTGCTGCTCGTGCTGCTCGCTCCCGTTGCCCGTGCCGACGACGGCGAGGGCGCAGCGGTCAAGGCCATCGAGAAGTGGGGCGGCAAGGTTAAACGTGACCCCAAAGGCGTGGTGACCCATGTGATGCTCCGGGGCAAAACGGTCACCGACGCCGACCTGAAGGCGCTCGCCCCGCTCACCGGCCTGACCGATCTCGACCTCTCGTCCACCCCGGTCACAGACGCCGGCCTGAAGCACCTCGCCCCGCTCACCAAGTTGACGGCCCTCAACCTCGGCGGCACGAAGATCACGGACGCCGGGCCAACGGAACTCGCCCCGCTCGCCGTGCTGACCGACCTCAACCTCTCTTCCACCCAGGTCACAGACGCCGGTCTGAAGGAGGTCGCCCGGCTCCGAACGTTGGTGGCCCTCGACCTTTCCCACACCGGGGTGACGAACGCCGGACTGGGGCACCTGACCCTGACCAAAATGCGCTCCCTCAGCCTCCGTGGGACCAAGATAACGGACGGCGGGCTGCGGGAGATCAGGATCATGAGCGTGTCGGGCCTGGACCTCTCCGGCACCGCCCTCACGGACGAGGGGCTGAAGGACTTGGGCCTGTTCGAAGAAATCACCGGCCTCGACCTGTCGGACACGAAGGTGACGAGCAACGGCCTGAAGGAACTGGCCTCACAGCCCACGTTAAAGTTCCTCAGCCTGAGCAGGACCAAAGTAGGGGACGCCGGGCTGAAGCACCTCGCCCCGCTGAAGCGGCTGGAGTCCCTGTACCTGAACGGGACGGGCGTCACGGGCACCGGGGTGAAGGAACTCGCCCCGCTCGAACGGCTGAGAATCTTGGAACTCACCGGCACGATGGTGACGGGCGGCGGGTTGAAGCACCTCTCCACGCTCCCGAGACTCGCAATCCTGCGTCTTTCCGATGCCGCCGTGACGGACGAGGGGCTGAAGGACATCGCCCACCTCAAAACGCTCCTGGCGCTCGACCTCTACCGAACGAAGGTGACCGGTGCCGGCGTTGCCGAGTTGAGGAAGGCGCTGCCGAGGTGCGACATCGGCTGGAAGGAGTAGCGCCGGGCGGGCCGTCCGCTTATGGAGTCACTCGCCTGGAACACGAGTGGTTCGATCCGAATGGCTGGGCGAGTCAACACGCCACGCCGGGCGGCGGACTGAACCGAGTTCCCGACGGAGCAACTGCCGCCACTGGACCGCCGGATCAGTCGGGTAGCGGCGTCGCTACCGCTGCCGTTTGAGTTCGGCGACCTTGCCCACCAAGTACCCGATCTCGTCGCCGTCGAGTTCGGCGACCGGGGCGACACCGTGGATGTTCCGCAACAGGTCTTCGGATGCGCCGAGAAACGCTTTGAAGGACGCCTCGCCATCGCAACGGCCGAGCAGATGACCGTCCGGGGTGATGACCATCTCGACCAGCCGTGGCGTCGTCCAGTCTTTGTTTAGGAGGCAGCCGAGGACCGCCCGGAAGTGATCGCTGACTTCCACAGCCACAAGCTTTCGGGCGGCGTCCTGGCGGATTTGTTCGGGTTCACGCATCGTCGGCTCGGTCATGGTTTCTCCGCTCATCTTTCTCACCGCAAGCCCACTGGCGCAACTCACCTTCGGCACTTTCGTGCCGAACAAGCGAAACCCGCCTTCAGCGGTTGCCACCCAGTGAATACCGCCCCCGCCTCGCCACGGCGCTCCTACTCATACTCTCGTTAGTGTGCCGTCGGCCAGAAGTCGGTCGAAATGTCGCTCCACTTGTCCCGGTAGCCCTCCTCCCGTCACGAGCAGGCCCAACTCCATGTTGATGGTGAAGGCGTACTCGGTGAAGTTGGCACTCGACAGGAACATTCGGTGTCCGTCGGCGACTGCACATTTGACGTGCAGGATGCCGATCTTGCCGTTGTCGTCCCGGCCCCGCTTTTCCTGGGGCCAGTAGTATACCGAGCAGGACGATGCAACGCTCCCGCCCAGCGCTCGCACGCAGTCGTACTCCCCCTGGCCCTCGACCCGGTTCGGCGTCTCCACGATCAAGCAGATGGCAACGCCACGGCGGGCCGCAGCGACGAGCGCCTCACGGATGCGTGGAATCCGGTAGACAGCATAGCTCACGATAGTCAGGCGGCTCGTCGCCGAGTTCACCACTTCCAGGATGGCCTGCTCCGTCTGGCGGAACCGGGCCTCGGCGGGTTCCGGGCCGGTCCAAACGACCTCGACCGTCTCCTCATGCCGGTGGTTGTGTTCGCACTTCGCTGCCGTGACTATGGCCACGGCGACCGCCTCGCCTCCGACGCAACCCGCCGTCGAATGCCAAACGTCGATGAATTCGGCGGTCGCCTCCCTGAAGTCGGGCGTCGGCACGGACTGAAGAATCGCTTGCCGGGCCACCGCTCGGTCGAGGCTGCTGTACCGGGTCACGGCGTCGGCCACGCCCACCATCAGTGCGTGAGGCAAACGACCCGCCAGCCGTGCCGCCGCCGCCCCGATCTGCTGGTGTTCGTGGCTCATAGCTTTCACCGGAAGAATGCCAACTCGCTCGACTCGCCCGTCTCCACCGTGGGGGCCAGGACCGCCCGGTCGAGGTACTTGTTGCCCCGCTCGCATGATGTCTCCGGGGCAAACAGGCAGGCGTGGCACGAGGCGGCGTGCAGGGTGATCCCGTCCCGGTACGGGTGGTGTTCGGCGCACAGCGGGTCGCTGGCGCACAGCCGCACGTTGTCGAGCGCCTGGTCCAGGTGCCGCTCCAGGGCCTCCGGTCTGCCCAGCGATACCAACCCGCCGAGCGTGCCTTCGCTGTCCGGCGCTGCGGTGTAGATCAGCACGCCCGCCATCTCCGGCTGTTCCTCGCCGGGGTTGCGGGAGTAAATCCGCTCCCGCAGTGAGGCCGTGGTGTACCCGCATTCGACGGACAGTTGGCGGATCAGGGCGTGGGCAAACGAGTGCAGCAGGACGTACCGCAGGCCCGGATAAAAGTCCTGGGGCGGGTCGAGCTTCCGGGCCGTCCGCCACCGCTGATGGGCTTCGAAGAACCGCCCGTCGAGCGTCTCGTTCTTCTTCACCCACGTCTGGATCAGGCTCTCCTTGAAGTGGAAGAACAGCCCCTCGCCCCGAATCTCCGACGCCGGAACCCAGGCCGGGTCTTTGCGGGAGAGTCTGGCCCGCTGATTCGGTGGGAACGCTGCCGGGTTGTCGTAGTCGCTCGGCGACTCGATGCGGGAGAAGCCGACCAGCGCCCGCACCTCTCGCAGCCGCTCGGCCAGGACCACCTTCTCGAAATACTTGGCGTACCGTTTCGGCGGCGGGACGGCCCGCAACTGGAAGTCCCGCCCCGTTTCCGCCGAGCCGGGGTCGGTGAAGACCTCCCATTCCGGCGTCTTGAGGTCGGACGGGTCGCCGCCTTGGTCCGGCACGGCGGTCTTCTTGGTCTGAACCGCCTGCCAGATGTCGGCGGGCGTGTACTCGGCCAGGTCACGCAACTGCGGCGTCACCGCCTGGAGGAGTTCGATGTTCTGCTCGCTTTGGACCTTCTCCAGAATGGTCCAGTGGTCATCGACAAGCTGTTTTAGCTTCCCAGACGCCTGCGGGATCGCCAGCGCTGTGAGCGTCAGACCGAACCACGAGTTCGATGCCCCCTGGAGCATTGGCTCCGCCCGCACTTCCACGCCAATGGGCGTCTTGCAGCCGCACTCGTCGTGGTCCCGCAAGTGGGGGCGGCGGGCCTTGCAGACCGGCAGCGCCTGGAGGTCCATCTTGAAGGCATCCGACATTGGCCGAGAGAGTAGAACGGGCTTCCCATCTCGATAACCTAATCCGTGATCCGCCTCGCACTGCACATAGATGCTCGAAGCTTCGCCAGTGGCCGAGGGTTCGAGCAGCTTCAACCCGCCTTGGCATTTAGTCGGCCCGCCGTGGACGAAATTCCGCCACGGGAAGTCGTCCAGGTGGCCGTTCTTGCACGCCACGATGAAGCGGGCGGGAACCACGGTCGGTGGCTTCCCCGGCTTGGTACAGTTGGCGTGGACGTACCGAATCTGGTCGGTACGGTACGGCGTCTCCAGCTTGAACAGCCCACCGCCGAGAGGTGCCAGCCGACGACAATAGGGGCAGACCATCCACCGGGGGAACGGGGCGACCGGGATGCCGACCAGGGCCGACGAGTCGAACTGGTTGACCTGATGCGTGTCCGGCACGACCGGGGCCGACCGCAATGCGGCTACCTGCGCCCCCAGCACTTCCTTGACCGACGCCAAGAGCCGCTGCTCCCCGATCTCCACCGTATCCTTGAGCGGCCAGTCCTCTAGCCCCATCACCATGACCGACAGGTTCGGCAGGTCGATGATCGCCCCGACGCCGAACGTGGTGAGCGCCTGGCTGGGGCGCAGTTCACCCACCTTGAAGCGTTTCTGGTCCTTCGGGGTCATGGGGCGGCTCCCTCCTCGTCCTCGCCCTCGTCGTCCATGCCGAAGGTGTCGAGGATCAGGTTGGCGGTCGGCTCCACGTCCCGGAGCGAGTTGAGGCAGGTGAACTCGTCCCACGGCTCGATGCTCGGCTTGCGGAGCAGGCCGACCGTCACCCCGTCCTTCTTCGTCTCGTAGCCGAGTTGGTTCCCCTGGGCCGTCCGCTGTGCCCGCTTCTGCCACAGGTCCATCTTCCGCTTGAGTTGCTGGCGGACCTCCTCGGCGGTGTCCGGCCCGGCGACCAGTTCGGCCCGCCTCGTGATGACCTCAATGGCGTCGGCGACGTACTGGTGGCCCCGCTGGGTCGCCATCAGCATCGCCTTGTCGTTCGAGTTAAACTCGAACCCCCGCTGCCGGACCAAGGCCACCAAGAGCGCCGCCAGCCCACGGGCTGTCGCCCCCGCTGAGAACGGCGTGACCGACAGGGCCTCGACGTGCTTGTAGAAGGTCGAGTGGTAATGCTCGAACGTTTCGTAGTGGGACAAGTCCCGTGGCCTCGCCCAGTTGAACACCGTGCAAACGAGGCCGGGGAACTTCCGCCCGACCCGGCTCGACGCCTGAATGTACTCCGCAGTCGTCTTCGGCTGCCCGCCGACCACCATCAGGCCGAGGCGTGGTACGTCCACGCCGACCGAGATCATGTTGGTGGCCAGCAGCACGTCGATGGGGCGGCGGATGAACTCCGCACTCCCCTTCCGCTTCTTGATCTCGTCCAGAATGTCTGGGTCGAACCGGCTCTCCAGCAGGTCGAGCGTTTCCGGGATCGCCGTCGATCCCAGCCGGGAGGTCAGTTCCTTCACCGTGTCAGGGGTGTACAGCGTACGGCTCGCCAGCCCCCGGTCATGCATTCTGCGGAGCCGGGTACGCACGTCGTCGTCCACCAGCCGCTTCATGCCGCCGAGTTCCCGCAGACTGTTGAAGTACCCCACGAGCGTCATCCACGGGTCGGCGTCCAGACCGTATTTGTCGAACAACACCTGCCCGGCAGACAGGAAGGCGACGTACACCCGGATGAGCGCCGCCTTGAGCCGCCGACCGGGGGCGCAGATGCCGATGTACTTCCGCCCCGGAGTCTTCTCCCCCGATTGCCGCTGGAGGGAGAAGAAGTTGTCGGCGATCTCCAGGCCGCTCGGCGGGAACACGTTCAGGCTGCGGAGGAACAGTCCGTACACCTGATCGCTCGCCCGGCGAATGGTCGCCGTGGACGCCACCACCTTGGGCCGCACCTTCTTGCCGTTCACTTCCCAGGTGCAGAGCCGGTCGATGGCCGTCTCGTACAGGCCGACCAGCGTACCGAGCGGCCCACTGATGAGGTGCAACTCGTCCTGGATGATGAGGTCGGGCGGGCGCAGCGGGTTTTGCGCTACCACCCTCGCTTGGGGGATACTTCCCTTAGCCCGGTGGACGCCGCCGACCTCCAGTTCCTCGGACGCCTCGGCCAGACCGGGGGACCGAAATCCGTGCCGCTCGCAGTACCCGTCCACCTGTCCGAACAACATCTGTACCGACCCGTTCCACGGCATCTGAGCGAACTTGTCCACGGTGGTAATCAGGAGCGACGGCAAGCGGCGGTAAATCTCCTCGTCCACCACCATCACCGGCAGCCCCTCGCCCGGCGCTTCCTTCATCGAGAACTTGCACTGGCCGAACTTGGCCCCACAGTAGATCAACGTGCGGCACGCTCCCTCGGCGTACTTCTCGACCTTAATGTGCTTGCCGGGGTCGATCTTCGTCCCGCACCACGGGCAATTGGTGAGTTGGTGTGGGGACGCCGTCCCCGACTTGGGCTTGCCGCCGTGGGCCGACTTCACCGCCTCGTCCGCATCGCTGGTCCAGTTCGGCGTTGTGCTGCCGCCGACCCACAGGCCGATGCGGAACGGCGTTCTCCCCCATCGGGTTTCGCCGTGACTCAGGGCCGTGCGGCGGATGTCTTCACAGGCGCAAATGAGCGCCGCCGCCCGCTGGAACTGCTGGAGTGTCAGGAGCCGGAGCGTGTATCGCATCAAGACGGTAACGCCATTCTCGCCGGAACGCCCCTCGATCACGCCCTGGAGCCGCCGCAGGCCGAGCGTGTAGGCAGTCAGGCCGAGGTACGCTTCTGTCTTCCCGCCGCCCGTGGGGAACCAGAGCAGGTCGGCGACGGCGTCCGGCGACTCGCCCCGTTCGGGGTGGTCGAGCTTCGTGATACCGGGCAGGTTCAGCAGGACGAAGGCAAGTTGGAACGGATACCACGAGCGGTTTACCGGGATGTCGATGGCCCCCATGTCGGGCTTCTCGTCGCCCCGCCGCACCCGCTCTGCGAACTGCGAGTGGGTCCGCTGGAGCCACATCGCCCGGTTCATGAACTGGAACGCCTGCGCCGCCTTATCGTCCTTATCGAGCAGGTCCAGTCCGGCCTCGATCCGCTGGAGGGTGGTGCGGCAGCGGGTGAGCGCTTGGCGGGTGGCGTGCTGGAAGTGCGTCAGCCCCTCGGCGGGGTCGGCGATTCGCTGATCTTCCCGCTCGATCCAGTCCCGGTACGCCTCGACCAGTGGCTTGAGCATCGGGCGGTACTGCTTCGGGCTGGCCTCGGCCAACAGTTTCATGTCGAGGACCAGCCCCTCCAGCTTAGCAAAGGCCGGATTGGTCCCGGCGTCGGCGGGCGTTGGCGGGGTAGTCTTAGGAACCTCGTAGGTCGGCACGACCCTGGTGCGGACCCGGACGGCGTGTGTCGGGTCGGGCGACACGTCCACATGCACACCGATCCCGTGGCCCACGGCGAACTCGACGTGCCGCCGATACAGCATCCCCAGCAGTTCGTTCTCGGCCTTCACAGCCGGGTCCGTGCCGGTGAGTTCGAGGATGGTGTGCCGCTTGTGCAGGACCGCCGCCCCACCGACCCCTTCCGCCATCAACTCCGGCTGGAACACCCAGGCGGCGTCCTTCCGCTTCTCCGGCTCCTGCTGCTCGTTGACCAGGAACAGGGTGACGCACCAGTGGTCGGTCCGCTTGCGGACGAGGCCCTGGACGACGACTTCGGGGCAGTTGTGATCGACCACGACCGGCTGGAGCGGGCCGTCCTTCAACGGCAGCCGGTGCTTGCCGCCACGGGGATACCGCTTCCACACCAAGCGGGGGTTGCCAGTCTTCTCGCTGACGAGGTACTCGCTCTTCTCCCGGAGGTACTGCCCCCAGGCGGCGGACAGATCGATCTCGCTGGCCTCAGGGTTAACCGAGAAGGTCATGCCGAACGACGACGGGATCAGGGCCTTGGCCTGCTCCTGGGCGGCTTCCCGGTCGGTCGGCCCGTCCTGCGACGTGTCTTTGCCGCCTAGCGCCAGGTCGTCGCCGTCGAGGATTTCCCCGTCCGTATCACCGTCGTCGTCCTCGTTGGTCTGGGGCGGGGCGGGTCGAGCGGGTGCGACCTCGGCGGTTCGCTTCCGGGGGGCCAGCACGCCGACGAAGTACCGAGTTCCGGGCGACTCGGTGATCTCCTCCTCGGCGCTGCCGGGGCCGAGGAGTTCCTTCAGAACCATCGTTTCCAGTTCGTCCCGCAACTGGAGGGGCGAGGGCGGCTTCGGCAACGCTGGCAAACTCATCTCAAAACCTCGAACGCTTGTAGTCGTCGCACGGCGAACAACACCCGTCGTTCACCGTCGTGAGAGGTTGCAGAGCTTCATGCGCCCTCTTCATCGTTGAAGAGGGACTGTTGTTCCGAGTCGGACTGAGCGATTTCCAGTTGCCTCCGAAAGAGCGAACCCGCTCCGCCGCTGAGAACTTCCTTCGTCACGTCGGCAGACCGAAGCGCCTCGGACGGTTGAGTCGTTGTGGTCACGATGTACTGGTAGGGCGTGGTGCCCGCATCCGACATCAGCGAAAACGCCGTGTCCAGCATCCGCTCGTACAGCCGCACGTTGAGGTCGGCTTCTCGTGGGCTGTCGTGGATGAGCAGTCCGGGGTGGCAGACCGACCCCGACGAACTCTCCACGAGAATGGCGAGGTCGGCCAGGAGCACGGCAAGCGTTTCGTACGCCTCGCCAGCCAGCGAGCGCTCCCGGCTGATCCGAAAGGCGATCTCTTCCTTGTCGACGGCGACCGTGCCTTTGAAAGTGCCGGTGATCGCCTGCTGGACGATGCTGTGGAACCGCTGTCGAAACTGCTCCATTCGTTCGTTTTGCTTGACCAGCAACTCTGACAACTCCTGCTTCAGTCGCTCGACCTCCGCCTGTTTGTTTTGCTCGTCCGAACTGAGGGCGGCGAGTTCGTGGTTCGGTTCTTCGCCGCTCTCGACCCGGTGCCACTTCAACAGATCGTTCGTGACGAGGGGAACGACCTTCAGCAAGTTGTTGATGTCACGGCGACGATCCGACAGGTCGTTTTTCGCCTCATTGAGTTGCTTCAACTTCGTTCGAATCCGCTCCAGTGAGTCCTCCTGGCGTTTCGCCTCGGTGCCCAACGCCGTTTCGACTTGGTCCCGGTTCTGAACCACCCTGAGCACCCGCCGCTGACCTTCCGGCGGCTTCTTTGCGATCTCGCCCTCCAGATCGGCCAACTTCTTCTTGACCATCTCGCACTCACTGACCAGTTCACCAGTCGGGCACGATTTGAAGCCCTTCTCCAAGATCGTCTGGCGCTGGCTTTCGGGGCTGACCGACTCTTCGAGGACGGCGGTGCCCGTAGCGGTGACGACTTTTGCGCTATCGCTCTGTTCCTGCAACTCGTGAATCTCGTTGAGCCTCGCCGTCGCCCCGTTGATCTGTGTGTCGAGGTCTTCGATCCTCTTCTCGACAGCGGCACGCTCCTGCTCCAGATCGCTGATGCGCCCCTCTGTCATCTGGCGAATGTTGCCGAGTACCCGGTTGTCCAGCGGCGCAGCGTCCGCTCCGGGCACCTCGCACTCGTCCCGCAGGCGCTTGCGAGTCTGCTCGATGTGGAACGCTGGCTCGGCGGCTTTCAACTTGATCTTGTCCCGCAGTTCACCCAGTTCGGCGTCTAACTCGGCCTGACGCTTCAGAATTTGGGGTTCTCGTATGTCGAGCAGTCCCAACATCGCACGCACGCACAGGGACACATCGACTTTGGTGAACTTCGTGACGCCGGAATCGCTGCGGGCGGGGCGCACGTTCCAGAAGCGGTCGTAGCGGCTCTCCTGATCTCGGCTACACAGGGCCAGCAGATGCGACCACTGGACCGCCTGTCCGCCGGACAGCACCTCCCGGTGCTTCAACCCCGACAGAACGAGTTCCTGCACGTGCTTCAGGAACTCGGTGTACGGTTGGTCTGCTGCTGCTGCTGCCAGTTTCGCCAGCGTAACCCCACGCTTGACCCGATCTCGTCCGCCGGTGCCGAGCTTTCTCAGGACCGCCCATTCGTCGCCGTCCACGACGACCACAGCGCCGACGTACCCTTTGGGAAAGCAGTGCCGGACTTCTTCGACCACGTGCTGCTGACCGAAGGTCTTCTCCCCCAGGCAGTACCGGATCAACCGGCAAAGCGTCGTTTTCCCGTTGCCGTGCCCCGATTCAAAGTCTTGGGCCGAGTCGTCGGACTTGCCCTGGATGATGTTCAAGCCGGGCGCAAACGGGATCGTGCGAATCTCATCAACCGGCGAAAGCGACCGATACAGCGTCACCTGCTTCACCCAAATCAGGGGCGAAGTGCGCTTGCCGGGTTTCGCCGATTTCCGGGTCATGCCGCCACCACATACCACTGATATCTGTCATTCACAATCGCCTTGAGAATCTCGGCCTTCTCTGGCGGAATCTCATTGGGCGTTCCTGTGTTCTCAGGGCCGAACCGTGTCTGAAGATCACGCAATTCCGCAGCAGCTTTGCGAAGCAGGGAGACAAGTTCCGGTGCGGCAGCGAGGTACGACTTCCGAGCCTCGGACACGGCTGTTCCCACCTGAATGGTCTGGCCTCCTTGTTCGATGGCTTTCCGCCGGACAAGCTGGTTCTTCAACTCACCCCACGGGATTTTGTCTGCGGTGCTCCACGAGGCTAATGGCGTGGCCTGACACAACTTCTCAAACTCGGTGCGGTCCTTTCCGGTGAGAAGCTGTTTGTGTCGCTTATAGCCCAGCGCAATCACGAGGGCATCGACGTATTCCAACTCGCTTAGACCGGAGTCTGCTTTGACCAGATCGCAGACGAGTCCACAGAGATAACTGTCCCGTTCGGTGCTGGGGAATGTGCCATCGTCAGGGTCGAACAGCGTGGCCCCGGTGGTGGCTTTCTGCTCGGTAGCCTTCGCCTTCGGCTTGCTGGCCGCTTTCGGCTTCTTTTTCGTGTCGTGCAGCCCTTTCTTCACTTCATCGGCGTATCGCTCGTGGTTCAATCTCAGTAGCCGAGCGAGGATTTCCCGCCGGGCCGGTTCGCTGATCGTGTACCGGATACCTTGCTTCGTTTCGTGGAAGCCGTGGTCGAGGGCGAGATCGGACCAGCCGTAGGCGGCGACGACAGCGCAGTCCATCTCGACGTGGAGTTGTCGGAGTTTCTGGATGCCGTCGTTGGTTTCCTCGGAGTCGTGGAATCGATTGTAGGTCTTGGTCAGCCCTTCTCGCCTAGTGGACATCACATCTTTTCGATGCAACTCGTAGCTCTCGCCTACCTGAAGCGCAGGGATTTGTGGGGGGAAAGGGAAACTCTCGAAACTGTCGGAGATCGAGAACCGGAGCCGTGTTTCGAGCGTCGAAGACGTCTCCCTGGACCACAGATCAAAAATGCTCGACGACAAAACAGAATACGCTGCTGTCGCTACGCCACAGTGTACTGCTAGATCGACCGAGAAGACGCAGTTGGTCGGGAGTGTTGAGACGCATAGGTATTTCGTTACACGTGTGGACGCCATCACTCGATCTAGACCAGACATTACTTCGATAATTTCCCGCTGCACTCGGCCATACTGCCACCAAAACTGCTTTCGGCGACGGCCATCCGTGTTGTCTTTCAACCGATCACGTTCCGGTTTAACTTTTTCTTTCACAATTCTGAAGCAGTCGGGGTAATCCATCGCCTTCTCGATGGGCCAGTCGAAGAAGTTGATGACCCAGCGACTCGGTGACTGGTCAGGACGGGAATTGAGGTCTTCGCCATTCAAGTACGGGAACAGCACGTTCCGGTTTCGGGAGTCTTTGGCAATCAGCGCCTGAGCTTCTTCAGGCGTCATCACGAAGCCCATGCCGAGAACGATAGAACCCTGGAACGACTTGCCCTCGTTCGCCTTGAGACTGTAGGGGTTACCTGTCACAGTTTTTGGGGGTGTCAGGTAAGCAGTAATCCCCTCGGCAGGCTTCTCATCGAGGACGTATAAGCCGTTCCACCCACCCCTGCGAACCCACACGATTGAAATTTCCAGACTGGCGAATCCCGGCCACGGGCGGCTCGAATGCGCCCGGTTGACGATGAAGTTCGCCGCCAGCAGCAGATCGAAGGCGACCTCTCTGGTATCCCCTTGAGCAATGGTGTTGCTGGCGATCAGGCCGAACCCTGCGCCCGGTCGCACCAACTGCGCCGCACGCAAGAAGAAGTAGGCGCACAGGTCGGCGCTACCCCGCTTTCCTTTGGCGAGATGGTGAACCAGATACTCTCGGTAGAGAGTTCCGAGGAAGCCGGTGATCTTCTGCCCGCCCATGAACGGTGGGTTTCCGATGCAGGCATCGAAGCCCCCTTTGGTAATGAAAACTTCGGGGAACTCCAGCGGCCAGTGAAACGGCGTGCGTCCCTTGTTCGCCGCACATGCGGTGACGGCGAGATCGTGGTCTTTTCCCTGCTGGAAGCTAATCGCCGCCGAAATTAACTCGCCGTCCCCAACATCGAATGCCTTCCCAATCAACACGTCAGCAACCAGCTTCAGCCGCTTCGTGAGCGCCACGGATTCGTTGAAGTACGCCTCCTGCTCGTTGATCGCTTCGATTGACGTGGCGTGGCGGTTTTCGAGCTTATTTCGCAGGGCAATCGCCTGCGTCGCTGCATCGTCCAGGCTGGAGAGGAAGAGGTTCCCTTCCTCCCGCTTGCCGGACAGAGTGAGGTTCCGCAGTTGGTCGAGGTCGTGGATGCCGACGAGCGAATCGCCGTGCCGGATCGCATGGTCGAGGAACTCGAACGGCTTGTCCTTCGCCAGCGTGAGCAACCACAGCGAGAGCTTGGCGATCTCGACGGCGAGCGGGTTCTTATCGACGCCATAGATGCACCGCTGGGCAACGAGCCGCCGGGCGTAGGCTTCCCGCTCGTCGGGATCGGCGGGGATCAGTTCTTCGTTCACCGCCCCCTGTGACGGCAAGCCTTCCGGGGTCAACCGCACCTGGCTCGGCTGCTGGCGTTCGAGTTCTTGCCACGCCTCTTGGAGCCGAGCCGCCAAGTACCGACACGCTTCGACCAAGAACGCCCCGGACCCGCAGGCGATATCGCACACCTTCATGCCGAGGATGTCACGGGCTGATCTCAGCTTCCATTCTTCCTTCGGCTTGCCATCAGAAGGGCCGTCGTAAATGAGCGGTTCGAGGGTGTACTGAACGATGGGTTCGGTGAGGGTCTTCGGGGTGTAGTGAGTGCCGGTGCTGCGCCGGTCTGTGCCCGCCGTGACGAACACGCTGCCCGTGGTCACGACGACTGGGTAGCCGAGCGTGTCGAGGCGCACCAGCCCGGCGAGCGGCTTTACCCGCTTCCACAACTCCGAGTCCTGACAGGCGCTGCGGAAGCGACCGGCGAGTTGGTCGTCCAGTTCAACAGTGAGCGCCTTCTTCAGTGCCGATTCCGACCGCCCCGTTTCGTCCTTGAGGAACGTGAGCAGTTCCTTCTCCCCTTTGGCGGCGAGCTTCTCCAGTTCGGCCAGGGCGAGTTCCGGCTCCTGATCCCGTGTCCCCGCCAGCCCCAGCATCGGCTCGGCGGCACGCCGGGCGGTGTGGTCGAGCAGACCTTCGTAAACGTGGCCGATCTGCTCGATGTCGAGCGACCGGAAACTGAGCGACCGGGCTTCGGTCGTCTTGCCGACCTTTGTTTGGAGCACCTGCAGCGCTTCGAGCAGGTGCAGCACCGTGCGGTTGCTCACTGGCAGCGGCGTGGCTTCAGCGGTCTTCCACGTCGTGCCCGACTTGCGGCCTTCGAGGAAGGGGAAGCGGTCGGGGTTGAACAGACTGCCGCCGTAGGCGGGGAGTTTCAGCCGGTCGTGCTTCACGCCAGCGTACACCGCCCGGAAGGTGGTGAGCAACCGAATCCAGGCGTCGAACCGCAGGCCGAGGATTTCTTCGCCGTGCTCGTCCGCCGTGAGCCGCAGTTGTTCCCGCAGCGTACTGACGGCGTAGTTCTTGTCGTACAGTTCGTCGCCGAGCAGCAGCAGTTCCCGCTCCTCGGCGCAGAACAGGAACACCAACCGCATCATCACCGTGAGGGCCGACTCGTAGAGAGCCTTTTCGTCAACGTCGGCGAGAAGCTTCCGCCCGTGGTCCTGGTCGGCCTTGTCGAGCGCCTGGATCAGCACCTCGACCGCCTTGCGAACCTGATAGCCGAGTTGGTCCGTGACTTCTTGCTGGTCCTTCTGGCTCTGGTCGAGCAGGCCGTCCTTGAGGTCGAGCGTGTCCTTGTCCGGCACGCTGAAGAAGCGATCCGCCGAAAGCAGGGTGCGGAAGGCCCGCAGCGTGATCGGCTCCTCTAGCCAGAGGTCGGCCCGCCAGGTGGCGTAACCGGTCGGCTCGTTCTTCGGGGCGTTCACCAGCATCCAGTCGAGGCCGTTGGTGACGAAGCCGAGCCGGATGCCGGTGTCGTTCAGCAGTTGCGTCATCCGGGTGTCGGGCGATGTCTTCCACCGGGACGCCACAACGGGCTTCGTGAGCGACTGCGACCGGGGGTACACCTGCACCAACAGTCGGACCTTCTGTGTGGCCGGGTCTGTCACAATCCAGTCGGGGCGCAACGTCTCTCCGTACTGCGCCTCCTCGCTCTTGAGCGACTGCGGGATCGCTTGCCCCTCGGCGAGCCGTTCCTCGAAGCCCAGAGTCTCGCCCAGCACGAACCGGACCCACTGGCGGTGGAGGGTGGCGTCGTGGTCCCACTCATCGAACGCCTGCCGCAGCCGCCGGGCGTGTTCGGGGTCGTGAGCGTCAACGCCTTGCGGGAACGCCTGCGCCAGCACCGGCAAACTCAAGAACGGTCCCGAGTTCGGGACGAGGCGCAGCCAGTCATTGTGGTGACGGGTGATGGACACGGCTTACCCCTTCCTCATCTTTTCCGGGACGAGGAACGTCACCGCCACGGGGAACATGCGGGGTTGCGGGTCGGCGTAGCGGGCTTGGACCGCCGCCGCCTCCCGCTCGATCTCGGCGGGGATCGCCTTCGACCTCGCTCGCAGGAAGTCCTTGTTCCGGTCGAACTGGTCTTGTTCGAGGAGGTCATCGAACAGGCCGGGCTGGTGGTTCGCTTGCTCTGCGAGTTCGGTGTCGATGGCCTTCTTGAGTTCGAGCATGATCGCCCGGATGTCCTCGGCCTCTTTTTCTCCCCGCTCACCGAGTTTCTTCTGGAGACCGGCGGTGCGGTCCCGCATCCGAACTTCAAGCGACTGGGAGAGTCCGGGGGCGAGTTTGTCCCACAGTTCGAGCAGGTGCCTTTGCATCGGTTCGTAAGGCTCGTCGCCGGTGACGGCAGCGAGCAACTTTTCGATGTCGCCGACGTTCAACCGGGAGAATCGCCCTTCCTTGATCTGCCCTCCCGCCGTGATGATCTCCTCGTGCAAGCGGTGGCTGTCGCCGCCGATGACGACCAGGCGGGCGTGGGCGACGACGGCGGGCGTGTTGAGGACGTGGTTCGGCACGAGCCGGGCGGTGATACGGTGGAGCCGCTTGCGCCCCTTCACGGACCAGACCTCCGCCCGCAGCAGCCGCAAGCTCATCTGCACGAGTCGGTGGTTGAGGTGGGCCAGCACGATGTCGTCCCGTCCGTCAGCGGCGGAATGGTCGAACGTGATCGGGCGGATTTCCTTCGTGTGGGGGTGCTCCAACCCCTCGGCGCACGCCGCCCAACTGTGCTTGAGCGCCGGGAGCGTGAAGACCGGCTTGCCGGACGAATGCGGTACCGGAATCAGGGCCGGTTGCTCGGCAAGGGCCAGCCCGACCTCGACCACCTTGCGGATGTTCTCCGGCGACAGCCGCAGTTCTCGCTGTGTCTCCCGGTACTGTTCGAGCAGGTCGTTGATTTGCTTCGCCAAGTCCCTCTCGAACTTGAGCATCTTCCGCACGGGTTCGGATTTGGCGTCGGCCCGGACTACACCCGGCATCGAATACCCCCGACCGAGCATCGCCTGTTCAACGTCATCGGCCAGCACCGTCCCGTAACTGCCGAGGTCTTCCCTGATCGTCTCGACCTTCTGCGCCACCCGCATCAGGAATTCCAAGTCGGCGTCGAGGTCCGCCGCCTTCGCTGCGAACGCCGAGTGCTGGCGCTTCTTGTACCCCTGCCCGACGAAGTGGTACACGAACACCTGGCGCTCGCCGCTGTCGGCGAGAAAACCCTTTTGCCCGTGACGGTCGATCCGCCCGTTGCGCTGTTCCAGCCGGTTGGGGTTCCACGGGATTTCGTAGTGGATCAGTCGGTAGCAGTGGTTCTGAAGGTTCAGCCCTTCAGCCGCCGCATCCGTGGCGAGCAGGAGCCGCACCGGGCTGATGTCCGGGGCCGACTGGAAGGCGGCTTTGACCTCCTCCCGCTCCTCCGAGTCCATGCCGCCGTACATCGTCATCAGCCGCTCGCCGCCCGTGAACCCCCGCTGGGCGAGGATTTCCAAGAGCCAGTTCTGGGTGGCCCGGTACTCGGTGAAGATGATGACCCGTTCGGCGCTCCACTTCTTGTTGGGACGAAGGTGGGTATTCAACCACTCGATCAGCCGGTTTACCTTCGAGTCGAGTTGGGCCGTCGCCGTTTCCGCCCAGGTCCGCATCTGCCGGAGCAGGGCCAGTTCTTCCGTGGACGGCTCGGTGAACAGCAGTGAAGCGGCGTCCAGGGCGTCGGTCATCGCCTCGTCGTACTCGCCGTCGTCGGCGTAGTCCTCGTCCGCCCGGTCGAGTTCTTGCTTCAGGACGTTGACGGACGACTTGCGGACGGCCTTGCCCCGCCTGGCTTGCCGGAGCGATTGCTCGTGCTGCTCAAGGGTCTTCAGAAACGCCGCCGGACTGGAGAAGAGGCGCTTCTTCAACGTCTTGAGAACGAACTCCGTCGCCAGCTTTTCGGTGCTGTCCTGGGCACGCTCGACCCGGAGATCGGCGTACCGCCGGAGGGCCGTGTGAACGGCTCGCTCGTCGTCGGTGTATGGCACTTCGATGGGGTCCAGCACCCGCTTCGGGAACCGGGGCGAGCCGTCCCACTTCGGCGGCAGTTCCGACTTCATGCGCCGGACCATGACGGCGTTGAGTTGCTTGCGGTCGGGCGGCGTGCTGCGGGCGAACCGCTGGTTGTCGAGCAGTTCGAGCAGCGCCGAAAAGCTCTCCGGGTAGCCGTTGTGCGGCGTGGCGGTGAGGAACAGCTTGTGTTCAAAGTGCGGCACGAGTTGCCGGAGCGCTTGCGTCCGCTGCGAGTCCGTGGCGTACCGCCCCACGCCGGACGGGGCGCAGTTGTGGGCCTCGTCCACGATGAGCAGGTCGAACCGGCGGGGGTAGATTGGATCGTCCGGCCCCGGCAGCAGTTCCCGGAACCGCCGCAGCGGGCGCTCCCGCTTGAGGAAGTCGATGCTGGTGATGAGTCGGGGGAAGTGGTTCCACGGGTTGACGTGGATGCCCCGGCTGCGGCGCAGTTGCCCCACGAGCGCCGAGTTGACGATGCGGAAGTCGAGACCGAACTTGTCCCGCATCTGCTCTTGCCACTGCACCTGAAGCGGGGCCGGGCAGACGATCAGGATTTTCCGAGTCCGGTGGCGGATAATGAGTTCGAGCGCCACCATGCCCGCCTCAATGGTCTTGCCGAGGCCCACGTCGTCGGCCACCAGCAGGTTAACCCGTGGCATCTGGATGGCCCGCACCACCGGGTCGAGTTGGTAGTCCTCGATGTCGATGCCACTACGGAACGGGGCCTGAATCGTGCGCACGTCCGCCGACGAGGAAGCGCCCCAACGGACGGCATCAAGGAAGGCGTCGAGTTGTTCGGGCGGATCGAACCCAGTGGGATCGGGCAGGGCGACCTTCTCGACCACCCTGGCCCCCGGCTCAAGTTCCCAAACGACGTTCAGTTCTTCGCCCAGGCCGTCGTCCTCGACCGACGACAGGGTAACGAGGTGCTGCGGCGAGTCCAACCCGGCGTGCAGTCGTTCGGACGGCAGGGTGCTGGCGGATACGTCCGTGACCATCCAGTTGCGGGACCGGACGCTGACCATCTGGCCCTGTTCGGGGTGTCGAGAGGTTATGGGCGTCATCTCGGTCGTGCCTTCCGGTTCGGCGAAAGCGCCGGACTCCGCCGTGATCGGGCCGTTCCCCGCAGCAATCTTTAAAGTGCTGTTCGTGAAGCCCAAGTATCCTACGGTGACGAGGGACGCCTCGCCACCGGGAAAGTCGCCCTGTTGCGTCTGTCCTCACGGCTGAAGTACGCCCGCATCCCCTCGATCTGCCCCGGAGCGAACAGCGCCCGCCGCTTGAACACCACGCCCGGCCCCGGCAAGTACCCCGAATCGACGGCGTACCGCAACCGCCACACGGCCACCCCCAGCACCTCCGCCGCCCCTGCATATGTGTAGCACTCCCATTTGTTAACATTCGTCATATTTTCCTCAAAATATTCTCAACTTAACACATATATAGTGGCAAAAGGAGAATTCCGATGAACTGGTCAGATCATTTCCGTGAGTTGAAGCGTCAGCAGCCCCCCGCCGCCGCACCGAGGTCGGGGCCGACAAGTGTGCAGTCACTCAGCGACATCCCGCCCGAGGCCACGCCGTTGCAGGTGTTCCGCCTGCCCGTCGAAGTCCTCCGGGTGGACGAGCGAGTAACGAGGACCGGCGACCCGTGCTACTTCCTGCACGTCCGAGACGCCGACGGACAGAGATTCCCGATTGTCTGCTGGGACTGGCAATGGGCCAAACTGAGCGGCAGAATCACGGTTGGTCGAGAAGTGACGCTGGACGTGAAAGTGCCGACAGGCGACTACTTGTCGTTTACGCTGGCCGGAACAGGCGCTTGCTGAAAGTCATGCTGCCGAATTTCCGAAAACCGGAATTTGGCGAACGGGCACTCGATGGGAGCGGCGGGGTCGAAGAGGTGTGCAGAGGTGCGCAGCCCGCAGAATTAGACTGAAGCGTCCGAAGATCGGCGTCGTTGCGTACCGAACGGTAGAGCAGAGTCGGGCGAAGCAGGTGGCCTGGCAAAACATTAACGTCAATCAAATTCATTTGTCGATTATGCCCAAGCGATAAATTATTATATCGCCTACACAATTGACTGAGCATTGAGAAGGGATTCAGTAAATAAGATTCTCTTGAAAGATGAGTGATGAATATATAATATAATCTAATTAAATAGCCCCTGAATGGCAAGCGAGTCGTGTGCTGTGTGCGACGTTAGCGGCTCTTGCGGGAGAAGCAAAACACGGTGAAGCCTACTACTGAAGGGCGTGCGAAATGGCTCAGTGCGGATACCGTGTGAACGTGCGACGAACAGACACGGGTTAAAGAATATGGCGAACTGCCAAAGGTAAGCTCACTTGCGTGGAACTCAATAGCAAGGACGCCCCTATCCGCCGTGTTGTCGGGGTGAGACGCTACGAACACGTAAATCAACCAGTGGCGAACAATACGCTCCCGTGCTTCGGCACGGGGTCAATACGCCTTCACTCTGGACAGTTCGAGACGAGCGCAACAAGAGTTACCGGCACCTGCGGTGAATCAATGCGGGCGTCCGCCAAAGCCCGGACACCCGCACCGATTGTCTGGTTCAGGTCGGGTTCGCTGGTGAATGTGACATGGTTAATGTTGAGTGTTCCACCAGCACAACCCGAACGCAGCGCCGCTCGTGGCAGGCGTCCGGGCTTTGGCGGACGCCTGCCGTTGCTCTCGCCGGAGGCGAGCAAGTCACCCGGGTGACGCCCACTGACCGGCGCACACCCAGCACACCCAAGCTGAAACGCTGGCGGTGCAATGACCCGATGCGCAGTGCGGGTCACAAGAGCGGGCTTCCTGCAAGATGCACCCGGTACCGCCCGGTTAACAAGTCGGCCGGGGTGCGAACCGGCGCAACTCGACCCGACCGCTTGCTGTTACCGACCAGCGCACACCACCTTCCGACCGGCGCACATTTTCTCCGTCCGTGACCGAGCCGGGCGGTATGGGCGGCGGTGGTGGGCGGCCGATCAGCAGACTACCGGGGGAGGATGGCGTGAAGCCCCAGGCCGACCACGAACAGTGTGTAGGCGGCGTGGAACAACTGCTGATCCAGCCCGTCATCCCCGTCCCGCCGAGCCGCACGAGCGTCTGCCTCGATTAGCTCGGACAACAGGTGAAGGACAGACCCGACTGAGTAGGCCGCAAGCACCTCCCGCAGACGCTCTTTCGCTTCGTCGTCGGACATTGGCGTGAACACCCATCTTGAGGGGCGTGCCCGAATGTGGGCCGCCACACCAACCGGGGTGTATGGTCACCAGGGGCGTAGTGTGCTGGCCAAAAACGTTCAGGACGGCCCGGCGTAAAGACCGTCCTTCGCCGAGCCGTCCATTGTCCGGGTTAAGAGTTAACCGGCACTTGCGTTTCGTCCTTCGCCGCTCCCGCTGCGGCGATCTCCTCCGCCGTATCGAGGATCAGCCGCACCGCTTCGCACACCCGCTCCAGCACGGCGCAACACGCCGACACCACGTCCAACCGCTCCGAGAGTGCGTACCCGGCGATGTACCGCCACGAGCCGCCCAAATCAGCATCTTCTTCGCTTCCGAGCAGCCGCAACAGAACGGCCGCACCCAACTGCGCCACGGTTTCCGAGCGCCAGTGTTGGCCCTTTTCCTTCAGGTTTCCGGCCCTGTCGTCGGCGGCATGGACGAGTTCGTGCGCCCACGTCGAGAGGTTCTTGACGCCCAGGCCGATGAGTTGCTTCCGGCGGTAGAAGCCGTGTCGCCCGCTCCCCTCGCCCTCGAAGACTTCGACCCGCAGCCCCCACTTTCGAGCGACTTCCACCAGCGGGAGCGACTCGACCCAGCGCTCCGCTTCCGGGTCGGCCGGGGGGAGCGGTGCGCCGTCGGTCTGCCCGATTCCGAACACCGGAATTCCACGAAAGCCGATCAGGATTTCTTTGTCTTGGCCCGTCTCCTCGTCCTTCACGTTTTTGATGATCGGTGCCAGGATCGTGAGCGATTTTTCGCCCTTCTTCACGAACCGCCCGACGCCCTGCCACTGTCGGAAGCCCCGTGCGTCGGTGTGCCCGGCCAGCGCCACGAGCAGTTGGTTGCGCCACGACCACTTGCGGCACGGGATGTCGTCGCCCGTCCTGACGAACAGTGTGGCGAGCGGAGCGGGTAACGCCGTCGGGTTCTCAAACGCCTTCACGATGCCCGCCGCCGCCTCTTCCGCACTGCCGAAGTACTTCATGGCCCGTCCCTCGTGGTCACGCCGCACACCGAACCGCCGGGTGCGAACTGCCTTCGAGGGATGGGGGTGTATGGTCACCCAGAACGGGGGAGGGTTGTTAACGTGCCGGGCGGAGATCAGCGGGCGTATGGTCACGGCGCAAGGAAGAGGTCGAGCGTGCGGAGAACCACGAGGAAGACACGAGGCCATTGTCGCTTGAAGGGCCGGGATCAGGTTCCGTTCGGTGGAAACGGCTGTGGGCACCCGTCAGGCGCTCGACCGCAAAGTTCATTTGCTGACGAGACGGTTGGGCCGAGTCTGCTTCTCTCACGACTTGAATCCGCTCCACTGAGATGGCTTAATGCAGACCGGATCGGAGGAGAGGCAGGCCGTTCGGAGCCAACCGACTCCGCCATCCCATGAGCGCCGGCTGTGATCCGGCGTCGGATCAAACACTTAACTTGGAGACGACGATGACGAAGCATGAGATTCTAGCCCTGCTTCAGCAGAGCGCCGTGAGTCGGCTGGAGATTTCTTACGATAGTTCGGACGATGAGGGCATGATCGACTCGGTGACTTGCTTCGGCCCGGATGGGGCACAGGTTAAACCCACACCCGAAATCAATTCCTTAGTCGAGGAATTGGTGTGTGAAATGCTCGATGAACAGCAGGGCGGTTGGGAACTGGACGACGGATCGTTCGGCGAGGTCGAGATTGATGTCGAAACAGGATTAGCCAGTTTTTCGCACACGGTAAGGGTGATTGATTACTCGGACGAAGACTTTGTGGTGTCGATTCTGGAGGGCAACTAATGGCGCACCCCTACCACCACGCCCTCAGCAGCGTCAAGCGGTGGGGCGGGCGGGCCGAGGACTACCAGCCCGTCCACGACTGGTTTGACGCAACGAAGGCGTTCCCGACTTCCGTCACCGTGCCCTCCGCCACCACGCCGAAGGCATTTTTCAGACGGAAGCGACCTTCGGGCGGACCCTGACCAACTCGGACGGGCGTATCGTTCCGGTCCGCAGGGTCGGCGAGCAGCACGTCAAGGAAGACCTGGGCCGCATCCCGACGGCCGCCGACTGGCTGAGGGAGATCGCACCCCGGCCGTGGGTGGGCGCTTCTGCCGAGCGGCTGTCGGACCCGCTCCGGCCCCCTGTGAGACTACCGATCCGCCCACCACCGGCCGGATCGCTCGGGAGGTCCGCTCGTAAATGACCATGAACCTCATCGACGCCAAGTGGCGGGCCGCCGAACTGGGGCTGGAAATCCGCTACCCCCGGCGCACGGGTGAGGTGCTGTTCGTGGCCCCCCCCCTGACCCGTGAGCGGGTGCGTCAGAACGACCGGCGAAAGGGCGCCACCCGAAAGGTCGAGCGGCTCCTCCGCCGGTCGGCCGGGGTTCGGTCCCTATCGCTGCCAGGCCCATCAGAGAACAGGGATATCGCCGAAAGGCGTCTGACCGGCAACACCGTACCGCACGCTTCCAGCCGGGCAACCGGGGTTAACTTGTAACGAGATCGGCAAGGGCGAGAGAAAACGTATGAGGGAGGCGAGCCGCACGGTTCGCTCCCCTCAGCAGGTCCGCAAGTATGACAATTCCTCATTACTACCTACGATTGCGAGATGGTAACCTATGTCAGACTACATCCAAATTTATCTCGCCAATTTCGGAATACCCGGCTGGAAACCCCAGTTCGAGGTTGTGGGCGAACCGTTGGGCCATCGGGTCACGAACGCCCCTCCGGGGTTGATCGCCGCCGCTCGCACCCTTCCGATCGACGCCGGCTACCACGTCTGTACGCACAGCGTCCTGACCGCCAGCCGGGCGCTTTCGGCCGGTGTGAAAGTGTTTCGACTGTCCCCCCACGAGGCCGACGTGTTGGCCAACTGCGACGCCGACATCAGTGCCGCCGACTACGTGCAGCCGTTTCCGACCATGTTTTACGCCCTGCCCGAAGAACTCCAGGCGGGCACCGACGGTGAGGGGGAGGGGCGCTGGCCGTTCGTGGCGGTGGACCGGCTCGCACCCGGCCGGGTGGTGGTGACCGGGTTTATCGCCCGCCCTCCCTACACGGGCGACAGTCGGGCCGTCACTGCCTTTCATATCTACCCGGACGACGAGCGCTCTGTGGCGGTTAACATTGGCGACACACTCGACCGGAAGACGGCCTCCGTGATCCACATCGCCCTCAACGCCGGTTTGTACCTGAGCGTCCGGGGCACGACCGAGCGGCACGCCAATCCCGGCCGGGTCAAGGCACTGAAGCGCCGGAAGCGGGAGCAGCACCACGAGTGGCGGGACATTCAGCGCCAGTTGAAGCGGGAGCCAGTGCTGGTCGAACCGGTGCGTCGGATCGAAATACGGCCCTCTTCTCTCGCCGCTCACGACACCGGGCCTCCGACGGGCCTGCGGCAGCGCCCGCACGAGCGCCGAGGGCACTTTCGGATGCAGGCGTGTGGGCCTCGGCGGGCGGAGCGCAAACTCGTGTTTATTGAACCGTACGCCGTCGGCGGGAGGCGGGACTTTGGGGGCACGCACACCGAGTACACGCTCGCCTATTGATGCGCACGAACGGCGGATCGAAGGCCGGTCCGTCGGGTGCCGGTGACCATACAGCCCAGGGTTCGACCGCACGGGAGGTGCCCGTGTCGGCGCAACATCTGGGGATCACAGCATGTTCCTGAAAGCACCGTTCGGATTGCCCGCCGACTTCCTCCGCACGTTCGGCTACCCCGGCCAGCGGCGCTACATCGGCCTGTATTGGAGTCCTATGGGCGACGAGGCGTGTTGGGACGACGGCCAGTCCTCGGCGTGCGGTCTGGCGGACAACCACTACTATCTGGCCTTCATCCGGCGCAAGGAGGTGTTGGCGTGGCGGGACGAGAACGGCCTCCACCTGGGCAACTCCGAAGAAGAGGCGCAGCACTGGCTCGTGGTGGACGCCGAGACGTGCGAGGTCTACGCCGCCCACTGGCGGGAGGCACGTCAGGCCGTCATCCGGCAGGAGATTCCCAGTTGACCATTCACGGTCGGATCGACGGCGAATTCCGAAATTCGGAAACCTCTGATGGAGCCGTCGGTCGGAGGCAAGGCAAATCCGTGTCACACGGCCGCCCCACCCAGGCCGCCGAACGGTTCCACGAGTGACCATACGCACTCCCGGTCGCCGAGCGCCTGACGGCTCTCGCTCACCACCGGGAGAGGCCGATGATTCGCTACCTGACCGGCGTGCGCCACCCCGAACTCGATTCGGTCGCCGCACAGGACGGCGAGTACGGCGTTCGTCCGCCGCTGGGCGTTCTCGTTCAACCCCTCACCGCCTGGTACCTCCGAGACGCCAGCCAGTTTTACGATTACTGCGGGATCGACAACGGGTGCTTCACGGAAGCCGGTCGGGGCCGGTTCACGATGGCCGGGTACGAACGGCTCGTGAAGTCGGGGCTGGAGCAGTTCGGCCCGGACCTCCTGTTCGCCACCGCTCCCGACACGCCGTTCGATTGGTCCGCAACCCTGCGCTCGTCCCTGCCGACCCTTCAAACCATCCGTCGGTGGCAGTGCCCCGCCGCCCTCGTGTGGCAGGACGGGGCCACGGCCGAGAACATGCCGTGGGATGCTTTCGATGTGGGCTTCATCGGCGGTTCGACGGAGTGGAAGCTCGGCCCCTACGCCAAGCGGTTAACCGCCGAGGCCCGCAGGCGGGGCAAGCTCGTTCACATGGGACGGGTGAACTCGACACGACGGCTCCTCGTCGCCCAGCGGTTCGGGTGCGACACCGCCGACGGAACTTATCTCAAACACGAACTCGCCAAAGGAGTCGATCCGGCGGAAGCGGTCGGGCGGATGGTCGAGTGGCTGCGGGTGTGTTTCTCGACCGAACAGACCGAGGTCCGGGCCGAACTCGTTCGCTCGTGCCCGATGTTGGCCGACCCCGAACGGATGAAAGCGCTCCGTCTCGCCGGACTCATCTGGTGAAGCCCGTTGCGCCCGGTTCCGCCCGTCGGAACCGCTCGGCGGCGAAAGTCGTTGCACCGAATTGAGAAGTCATTTCCGGCGTGGCGCTCTCCGGCGTCCGCCCCCAGTCCGGTGACCATACACCCGGTTCGGCGTCGGCGCTGCCGAGCTTCTCCGCATCCGACACCACGAGGGCAGTGACATGATTGCCAGATTCGGGCTGGGTGTACTGGTCGCCACGCCGGGTGCGCTGGCGGCGCTGCGTGATGCGGGGCAATCTCCGGCCGACTTCCTCAAGCGCCACGCCAGAGGCGATTGGGGCGACCTCGACGGGCACGACACCAAACAGAACGAGATCGCCCTCCGGGACGGCGGGCGGCTCATGAGCAGCTACCAGACCACGAAGGGCGAAACGGTCTGGGTCATCACCGAGGCCGACCGCTCCTCGACTTGCATCCTCCTGCCGGGCGAGTACTGAGCTTCCGCCGCCCGAAGTTTCGAGCGATGATTCGACCGACTCGCCCGGAGAACACCGTCCGATGTCCCAGCACCACGAGATCGGCGACGTGGCCCCGACCTCACTCGCCCACCTGATCGGCCAGCGGTCGGTGGTCGAGCAGGTCCGGGTCGCCCTCGACGCCGCCCACCAGGACGCCAAGAAGTTCGACCACGCCTTATTGTGTGGGCCTCCGGGGTGTGGAAAGACGCAAACGGCGAAAGTCATCGCACAGGAAATGGCGGGCGAGTTTCAGGAGGTTCTGGGGCAGGCGATCCAGTCCCCCGCCGACCTCAACGCCTTGTTGCTCGGGGCGAAGGACCGGGACGTGATCCTTCTGGACGAGGCGCACGAACTCGACCGAGAGTACCAGACCGCCCTCTACCTCGCCATCGACCAGCGCCGGGTGCTGCTCCAGACGAAGGGCCGGACGCCGCAGGCCATACCGCTCGCCGACTTCACGCTCCTGCTCGCCACGACCGACGAGTTCAAGCTGCTCCAACCCCTGCGGGACCGGATGCGGCTGTGCCTCCGGTTCGGGTTCTACTCGGCGGAGGAACTGGCCGAACTGATCCGGCAGCGGGCGGCGGCGCTGGCTTGGGACGTGGACGTTAATGTTTATCGCCCCATCGCCGCCCGCTCCCGTGGGACGCCACGCCTGGCGCTGCGGTTGCTCCAGGCCGCACGCCGGGTGTGCCGCTCGCAGGGCGACGAGCGGGTCACCGGAGTTCATCTCGAACGGGCGTGCCTGCTGGAAGGGATCGACGGCCTGGGCCTCGGCCCCACCGAGCAGCAGTACCTTGCCGTTCTGGGTGAGGGGGCGAACCGGCTGAACGTGATCGCATCTCGGCTCGGGCTGCCGACCCGCACCGTCGCCGAGGTGACCGAGCCGTTCTTGATCCGGGCGGGGCTGGTGGCAAAGGACGACCAGGGGCGACGGCAACTGACCGCCGAGGGGCGTGACCACTTCGTTTCCATTTGTCGGAAAAATGGCGTCTGAATCGAGGAACGCTGATGTCAAAAAGTGGTCAAGAACCGGCCGATGCGAAGAGCGGCGTGAGCGTCAGCGACATGGCCCGGACGGTCGGACTGTCCCGCCAGCGATTCCACCAACTGATGAAGTCCGGCGTCTTCCCTCAGCCCCTCCGAGACGAGGCGACGGGACGCCCCTACTACGACGAGTCGGGTCAGGCGCAGTGTCTCGAAGTGCGCCGCCGGAACTGCGGGGTGAACGGGCGGGTCGTCCTCTTCTACGCACGGCGCCAGCCCGCCACCGCACCGCCGCCTCGACCGGCCAAGCCCCGACCAGCGCCGACTGAGAAGCACGATGAAATCCTTGACGGCATCCGGGCGCTCGGCCTGGTTCAAGCGACGGCATTACAAGTTAACGACGCCATCAAGGAATCGTTCCCGAAGGGCACGGGCGGGGTGGCGGTCGGCGAAGTGATCCGGGCCGTGTTCCTCCGGTTGCGACAGAACACGGCGGATAAGGTGGGGTGATAAGGGACATTCTCCGCCCAATCCCGGACGGGTAGCGTCAGATTCGTGTCCCGATCCCGTCACATTCGGAGCATCAATCCGTGAAGAATTCGGCGAATAAGGTTTTCGGCACCACTCAGGTCGGAGAGGGAGAGGCAGCGCTCTTCACCACCTTCCTCGACGCCCACGACTTCGCTTCGGGAACCCGGAAAGCGTTCACCCTCGACATCAAGAAGTTCGCCGTATGGTTCGCTGAAGTGAACCGGGAACCGTTCCGGGTCGGTCGGGTGACCATGAGGGACGTGACCGACTTCCGGGAGCACCTCCGCCGGGAAAAGGGTCAGGCCGTTTCCACCGTCAACCGGGCACTCGTGGCCGTACGGCGGTACTTCGGGTGGCTCGCCGAGCAGGGGCACGTTGCCTCGAACCCGGCGGTGGGCGTGAAGGAACTCCGGCGGGTGCAACTTGCGCCGAAGGGACTCCAACGGGATCAGGTGCGAAAACTGTTGCGGGAGGTCGAGCTTCGCCAGGACGTGCGGGCCTCGGCGGTCTTTCACCTGCTTCTGTACACCGGCTGTCGGATCGGCGATCTCGTGAATCTTAAACTTCAAGACCTTATGCTGACCGAGCGGTCGGGAACAGTGGTATTCCGGCTCGGCAAGGGAGGGAAGCAACGGTCGGTTCCCCTCCCGCTGCCCGCCCGCAAGTCCATCCAGGCTTACCTCGACACCCGACCGCCGGTGAAGGAGCAGATTGTTTTCATCGGGGAACGTGGGCCGCTGACGGACCGGGGCGTCCGGGCGATGTGCGACAAGTACAGCGCCTTGATCGGCGTGAAGCTGCACCCACACCTGTTTCGGCACACGATGGCGCACCAGTTCCTTGCGGACAACGAGAACGACCTCGTCGCCCTGGCCCAACTGCTCGGGCACGAGAACCTGAACACCACGGCCCGGTACGCCCGCCGGAGCCACGACCAACTGGCCGATGCCGCCGACAAGCTGACGTATTGACCGTGGCGCACGGGTAACGAGAGGATTGCCATGAGCGAGTTCAAGCTCGGCACGCTGACCAACCAGCCCCACAAGACCGAGGGCCGGAGCGTGACCTGCACCGTGCCCGTGGACCGTCCTCCGGCGCTGATCGTCGGCGGCTAGGCGTTCCGGTTCGAGACCGAAAGCGACCGGAGCAACGACCGATGCCCGGCAGCGCTCTACGGATTGAATGAAGGAGCTTGCGTGCGGTGCTGCTGCGACGACTGCCCGGCTGCGTGGCAAACAATGAAATTAATTAACTCCTGACCAAAACCTTCTCAGCAGTACCATGCCTCCCCCGTGCCTGACGGCTACGGCGACCACCTCGTTCTTCTAACCGAGTAACATTTTCGAACGGCGGGTGTGAAGCAGTGCCCCCGAAAAGTAGAAGAAGTGTCGATGGGGTCGGGTCGAAAAATCGGCGGGCGGAAAATTGGCGACGGGCCAGGATTTCGACCCTCAAAGAAAAGCGAACCACACCCTACTCACAGCCTTCGTAGGGGCTTTGGTCGTCTTCGTGGTCATTCGGGCAGCAGAAGGCATCGTAAGCGATTTGGCAGGCCGCCGAGTTCATCCTGCTTCGTGAGGAGCGTCGCCGGCTTCCTCATGCCTCAAAAATCGTCAGCAGGATTGTCGGGAAAGAAGAATGCCCGGAGGTGGAAATCAAGCCGGGCGGCTGACAGTTGCTTTGCTGCTTGCTCTTGCCACTCCGTGTGCTTTTGGAGCCGCTCCGCAAGCATCATTCCTTCGCCCGGCAGTTTTGGCTGCTGGACTAAGTCATTGAATAGTCGCATCACGAACCAGCGGTTGCTACCGTAACCGAGAGCGTACACGCAGGACAAGATTTCCGACCGCACCTCTACGTCACCGGATGCGTCGTAAAGCCTTCGGCACTGCTTCCCGATGGTATCCATGAAGTCGAAGCCGTGGTTCATGAAAGGATCAGCGACGACCTCAGCAAAGGTGCGAATAATGGTGTGAAACGTGTCGGGGTAACGAGCCTCCATAAGCGCAACAGCTTGCACAGGAAGCTTCATCACGGCATCAAAAATCACCTTCTTGTCGTCAATGTTTGATACCATCAGATCATGCAGCCGATCCGTTAATCCCGTCGCATCCGTCGTCTTTGCCAGCGAGGCAATCACGGCGTTCATCTGCTCGACAGCAGACGCCGTGGTCCTCTGCCCTGAGACTGTCATCCACGCATCCTGCATTTCGGCAACGGTGGCATACCGTTGCTCCCGCTCCGGTCGGGTCGCCCGCCGAATGACGGAGCGTAAGTGGGCGGGAATTTTGTGGTGGTTAACGTCTAAGTAAGCGATCGGTCCGACATAAAGAATGTAAATAATCACCCCTAGCGAATATACGTCCGCTCGAACGTCTGTATCCTTTGCATCAGCAAACTGCTCAGGCGCAGAGAACATCAGGGAACCCATTTTGTCCCCCGTCATCGTTTTTCGGGTTGTCTCTGCGTCGAGTTGCCGACCTAAGCCGAAATCGGAAACCACGCAATCTTCGTCCGTGTTCATCAAGACGTTTTGTGGTTTCAGATCACGGTGGATCACGCCATGCTCGTGGGCGTGTCGGACGCCAGCGAGAATCCGGTTGAAGATCGGGACTGCCCTGCTGGGCTGAAACGAGATATCCCAAAGTTCTTTTTCAAGGGATGTCCGGTAAAGCGGCATGACGAAGTAGTAGGGCGCACTGCTGATGTGCGAACCCACCACCTTCACGACGTGTTCATTGTCCAAGAGGGACAGCAAACGCACCTCCCGAACGAAGCGTTCGACTTCGCTCGGTGTGGCTCCGGGCAAAAGCTTCTTTTTGGCGTAATCTTGTCCCGTTGTCGAGTCGGTGCAAAGATACACCTGCCCAAACCCGCCTTCCCCGATCAGGCTTACGTCGAGATACCGCTGGCTCATTGGGCAACTTCCAAAGATTGCGCTAGTCGGTGCGTCTGCCGCATTATACCCGCCGGGCGCCCCCCCACCCCGATTTCCGACCGCACGAGTTGCCGAATCAGGGTGCCGTGCTGCTGACCTTAACAGGCAAGGCGAAGCACGGGATACCCATGCGAATGTTGAGAGTGGGCGAGCCGTGACCCTAAGGCTCGCCGCTTCGAGAAACGCAAAGCACTAGTAAGGCAGGATGCCGCCCTCGGATGCTCGGCTTACTCACGTCCCGGCTTCTCGTCGTCCGGCGGGTAAAGCCAGTCACGCACCGACATCGTTTCCAGCATCGCAGCCACCAGCAAGACCGTGAGGCTTCCTAGCGCCGCATCACGCCATTCACGACCTGTCAGATAGGTGACAAGAACGACCAGCGTAGCCGCTTGAGCCGGTGTCTCACGAAACCCATACCCGTGCCGAGCTTACGTCCGCTTCGCCATTTGGCGCCCTCCTGCCGTGGGGCCGAATCCACAGGAACACTTCCCCTCAAACGAGGCCGCTAACGAATGCTATACTCGTTCCGAGCACAATGATCCCTCCACCCTCGACTTCCGACCCGGAGCGGATCGGCGTGAGGCATCCGCCTTATGGATCGCAAGCAACTCGCCGCCGAGGTCACCCGCATCCTCCGGTCCGCTCGTGCCCCGATGTTGTCGAAAGACATCCTCGACCGAGTGCGGGCCAAACCGGGCGGCGGGGTCGTCACCAAGTCCGAGGTCGCCGCCGTCCTGTCCGGCGACTTGACCGGGCAAGGGTCGGCGACAAGGGACGAGGAGTTCCGCTGGCGCTACACGGGGCTTGACGCCATTTGGGACACACCGGCTCCGGCTTCGCCGGGCTTAACGCCAAATTCTGTTCTGCCCGTTCCACGCCCGCCGATAGCACGGCCGGTGCGAACCTGCCCGCCGGTCCTTTCGCCCGACGACCTGGCCTCGGTGGAGGCCGCTGTGCGTGAGGAGATCGCCGCCGCCAAAGAGGACGTTCGTTCGTCGTGGCTCGACATCGACGGGATCGAACACCTCGCCGACGCACCGGGCGGGTTCATCTACCGTCTGGTTCTCTCTACGCCGGTCCATCTGACGCCCGATCAAGCGGTGACTTTCCAAACTCGGAATCCCAGAGAGACGATTTCGGCGGTGGTAGTGAAGTCGGACGACGAGGGCTTGGTGGTCGTGTGCCAGAATCCGCTCCCGGCGGACGCCAAGCTATTGCAGATGACGTTCGACCCGACGTTCATCCTGCGTGCGCTGGAAGGCTTCGTGTCCGAGTTGGCCCCGACCGGCGGCCAGATCGCCCGGCTCGTGCTGACCAAGACGGCCCCCGCACCGTCCCCGGTACAACCCCGCCCGCACCCGAAGCTGAACGAGGAGCAGTGTCTTGCCGTCGAGGAGATGGCGGCGACCCCGCTCCACCTCCTCTGGGGTCCGCCCGGAACGGGGAAGACGACCACGCTCGGCGCAGCCGTCGCCCGGTGGCTCAGGCAAGGTCAGCGGGTGTTGGTCGTCTCGACCTCGAACGCCGCCGTGGACGTGGCGCTGAAGGCGGTGCTGTCCCGGCTGCAGCCTGAAGAAAAGGACCGTGTGTTGCGGCTCGGCTCCTCACTCGATCCGGTCGTCCGGGAAGTAACCCTCGGCGGGAAGCTCGCCGCCCAGAACCCGAAAGCCGCCCGGCTCGTCGCCAAAGCCCAGAACCGTCTCGCCGACATTCAGGAGCAGCTTCGGAGCAGACCGTTAGACCCGGATCGGCTGCACGCCCTCCACAACGAGGCCCGTGAGTACGAGACACGGATCAGTGAGTTCCAGAAGCAAGCGGACGAAGCCGGCCCGGCGCTGGCGGATAGCGTACTTGTTACCGGCTGCACCCTGGCGAAGATGGTGCTCGACAAAACCCTTCGGGCGCAGACGTTCGACGTGGTCGTGGTGGACGAGGCTTCGATGGTGTCGCTGTTGTACGCCGTCGCCGCCTCGATGCTGGCCGGGGCGCATCTGGTTTACGCCGGTGACCCGCAGCAGCTACCGCCCATCGTGCAGGCCGACGGAAGAAACGCCGCACGGTGGTTCGGCCAGAACGTCTACGACTGGTTCGGGATCGCCGCCGACGGGAGTGCGCCGACCCGGCTCAGTCTGCTGCGCACGCAATACCGGATGACGACCGAGATCGGCGGCGTGGTCAGCCGACTGAGCTACAACGACCTCCTCCGACACGGGCGTGGGGCCACCGGCCCGACGGTCGAGTTCATCGACGTGGGGGGCGAGTGGGAGACACGCCCCTACTCCATTTCAGAGAAGTCCTACTACCACCTCGCCGCAGTTCCGATCATTCACGCCCTGATCGAGCGGATTCCCGAAGACGAACTCCTGCTCCTGTCCCCGTTCCGCCCGCAGCGGTCGCTCCTCTCGGCGCTCGCATTCGACCTGCGGGAGCGGGGCGGGCGGAAGGCCACCGCCAGCACGATCCACCGGGCGCAGGGGTCGGAAGCGAAGGCGGTGGTCGTGGACCTGACCACGCACTCGCCCGACAAGCTCGCCGCCTTCTTCCGGGACGAGCACTGCGACAAGCTGTTCAACGTGGCGATCAGCCGGGCCAGGGACCGCCTGGTCGTCATCGGCAGTAAAGCGATGCTCCGAGAACTGGCGAAGGCGATGCCGTTCTGGAAGCGTGTCGTGTCCGAGTTCGGGACCGGGATCACCCTGTTCAACGCCGCCGACGTGATCGAAAAGTTAACCTGGGCGGACAGCCCAGGCGCTCTCCCGGCGACCGAAGCCAAACACCTGCCCGCCCTCTACAGCCACGATCCGGCTTTGGGTGCGGCGAAGCCCGGCGTCGAGGCGCTGAAGCGGTTGACGGCGACACGGAAGCTGTTCGTCACCCACGACGTCGAACCGAAGATCGGGCAGAACGACATCATCGTCCGAACCGGCTCGAACTGTCCGCCGGTTTTCGCCGGAGGCGGGTACGTGTGCGTGCCGCTTGGGGGGCGGTGGGTGGCCGTGAACTCGCCGAACGTGACACGGGTGCTGTGGCGGATCGGCTTCTCACACCTGGCCGACGACGAGGTGGACCCGAACCAGGCCCGCCGGTTCTACTGCCCGGAGTGCCCGAACGGGGACTTGGTGTTGCGCCAGAGCCGGGGCGAGGGGTGGTTCCTGGTCTGCGTCAACCCTCAGGTGCGGGAGTGCTCGCACCGGAAACGGCTGTCGCTGGAGGACGCCAGGCTCAAGGTCCGGCTTCAGGGGATGCGGTGCCCGGCGGGGCACCCGCTCACCGCCCGGTCGAGCGGGCACGGCTTCTTCCTGGGCTGCGAGAACTACCCTCGTTGCGATTTCGCCCAGGGGTTGTCGATCCTGGAAGGCGTCTGAGCCGATCACTCGGTCGGCGAGTTACGCCCGCACGGTCACGACGCCACCTGCCCACGGTCGGCCTTCACGCCCACGACGGCGCTCAGAGCGGCTTCGGCTTCGGCGGAGGTGACGCAGCATCTCCTGGAAGTCCGTCACCCCCTGCTACTCCACCTCCGTCGTGGCTTGCCCGCCACCGCTTTCGCCCCATGATACCTGGCAACACGGCATGTCGAAACAGCCGTCACGCATCTGTGAGTTTATGTTATTTGGGTCACCTAGCAAGGGGTGCGGACGCATGACATCTGTCTAGGCGATAATCTTGTAGCAGGTTCGTTTCCAGTAGGAACCCAAGTCAACGAATTCGTCGGGAACGTACTCCAACTCCGGGTTCCCCAGGTTCTCCTTGAAGCCGTAAACGACGACGTATTTCCCCATACGTCGCACGGCCTTAATGACGGGAAGATAGTCGGCGTCAGACGTGAACAAGCCAACTATCTGGTAGTTGTCCAGTACGGCGTCTTCAATCATCCGAACGGCGAGAGCTATATCTGCCCCTTTCGGCTTCTCGATGACTCCTGCGTCGTTCGCCTTCGACCGTCGCCGATCCCTCAACCCTTTGTCTTCCTTGATGATGTACGGCTCGAAATGTAACGACCTGAGATAAACGTGGGCATCGTGTAGTACGTTGTCGTTTCCAGTGAAGGCGGTGAAGTAGACCTTTCTGTCGGGGTGAAGGTTGTTAAGGTATTCCGAATCCCAAAAAAAGTGGCAGTCGTCTCGAACCTTCACGTCCTGGCCTTGCGAGTTGCCAACCCGCTGAACCTTACCCAACGTCGTGAAGCCATCGAGTTTCTTGGCTTTGCCTTCGTTGCGGATGTAGTGGCTTTCGCCGTCAACGTAGACGTAGAATTTCTTTCCCATCATGAGCATGTGTTTACCCCAGCGGTTTCGGTTTGTTCCTGCGTTTGGTCCATGCATTGCTTGTCGGAAACTTCTGGGAACACCCTTGTGACGTTCTTGCCGTCGATGTTCACAACGGCGATGTTCGACATTGATCGGCTTGCGAACTCCGGGGCGTAGACACTGTGCCAGAATTGCCGAGGATTCGCTGCCCATTCCTTCCTTCTGTCCTTGAAGTTGTGGTTGTAGCTTCCTTTGCCCACCCATCGGCATTCCCACCAACTCGATTCTTGCGGCAAGGTTGTGATGATGACGTAGGGCACGGTGCTGCCCATGTGGTCCCGCCAGTCGATGTAGCCGTCCACGTCCTTTTCGATGACCCGGTAGTCAGACGAATTCGGGCTTTCGTAGTCCAAGATGAACATCGGCAGAAGGCTGTCCGTGTAGCCGATCACGTCCGGCTTGAACTTGACCCCAGCGCCTTCGTTCAGGGCCACGTCCAACCCGACATGCGACACACCTTCTACCCCCCAGGCGAACCGGGCCAGCAAGCCGAACACAATCGGATGCGTAAGCGCCTTCCCGGTGGCCGTGTACTCGAACGAATTGAAGAAGCCTTCGGGCAGGGGCGCAATCCCATCTTTCAGGAATTGCGCAAGCCGACCGGCCAGGTCTTCGACGGCAAGAATCGTCACGGTCGTTCCCCTGAGTCCCGGCAGCCCACAAGCACTCTACTGAGACTCCAGACAGTTCTCCTTCCAGGACGATGTGCGTCGGGGACGAGTCCATCCGGTCGTCTTCAAACAGGGTGACGTGAAGTTGCCCCCTCTTGCCACAACTGACGAGGAGCAGAAAGTGAACAGGACGGTACTCAGGCATTCACTTTCAGTTTCGCCATCAGTTCGTCAACGCTTTCCCAACTTTGGTTTCTGGGGTGGTCCTTCAAGTACAGCGTTGGTGTCTGCCAGAGGAAGGTGAGTTCCGGGTTTGCGACGAGGTAGACGGAGTGTCGCCCGAACAGCGGGTTGAAGAACTCGATGTCCTTCTTCCAGTTGTCGTCCCTGGCCGTCTCGTGATGGCTGTGGCCGATCATCGGCGGGTGGTAGTGGTCGGCGTCGAAAGTATCGGCGCACGACGAAGCGGAATTCGGTTGGAACGCATCGCCTAGCCGGTTGCGGCGGGTCGTCTTCGCCAGTCGGAGATCGGCGGGAAGTGCGTTCCAGAGAGCGGCAGCAGTCCGGTGAACTTGTTCGACTTGAGCAAGGTAGAACAGCCACGTCCGGCCACACAGCCGGGGGCTGGTGAAGCCCGCCAACCAGGAGCCGTTCCAGTCGCCGGGGTTCTTCTTCTCCGCTCGAATTTGGTGGGCACAAGTACAGAGCGTCAGACAACCGCCCTGGAAGTTCGGCCCCGATCCGTACTGTTGGTGCTGGCCCCGGTCGTCGGGGTGGACCGAAATCATTTTGTACGAACGAACCGTCCCCAGAACCCCGCCGATGCGGTCGTTCAGGCCGGGCTTCCGAAGGTCCAGATTTCTGAACAACTCGCCTTCGGTCGGGAACGGCTGGACCGCCTGGGCGTCCGGCACGCACGACTGGCGTTCGCCGCAAATGGGCTTCTTGGCCGGGGGACAAACCCGCTTCGGAGGTACAGCACCAGTCATCGGTTTCCCCCTCTTGTCGGGTCTTTTCTTCAGGCCGGATATTACCAGAAAATGAACTTAAACACCAGGGTCGCATCCCCACCTCGGAACGTATTCGACGGCGTGATGTACTTTGACGGCCGGACCCGGATCGTCACACCCCTGGAGAGGTTTAGCCCTTGCACGCTGGAGGCGTGGGTGTGGCCCGAGGAGTACACGACCACCGGCACTCAGGCGGTGAGCGGCGACCGCCGCCCCGCCCACGACGGACGAGATCGAGAGTATGCAGGCGACTGCGCCGGGTTACGGCATCCAGATGTTCATGCCGGGACATTGACCGGCAAAGCCGCTGGGCTGTAAACGCCCCGGCCGGGGTTCGTGGAAGAGGGCCATCACAACCGGAACTGTCACTTCCAGAGAAGGCGGGCTTGGTACGGCGCTGCGGACTGGAAACAGGTGCGTGACTGCGACCTGAACCGAGCGTTCCCCGAAGCCCGGACGACCTGTTAAACTGAAACGTCCGACCAAGCTTTATCGGAGTGCTGACATGGAAAACACCCCCGACGACTTCACAGAACTGGCCAGAAAGCTGAACCGGGAACGGGCAATTGATGCCCCATTCCCCGATGACGCCGAACTGCTGGAGTTCCTTCTACGCAACGGTTACCCGGACAAGGACACAGCCGAAGAAGTGCTTGACCAGTTCCAGCACGGGTTCACGCTGGTCTACCGCCCGATGCCACCAAAACCCTAAAATCCCAGCACTGTTGACAATCTTTCACAAGTGTCTAGTCCCTGGTGATGGTGTGTGCAATCTGCGGCGGGATCGTGTTGCGGCGTCGGGTGATCCTGGCGAACGTACTCGCGTTCGCGTGGCTGGTGGTGATCGCGCTGAACCCCACCGACCCGTTCACCGCCGGCTGTCAGTTGTCGTTCCTGTGCGTGTTCGTGCTTCTCTTCGGTGCGGCGCGATGGCTCAAGCCGCGCGACCTCACGCCCATCGAACAACTCATTGATGAGACCCGCGGGCCGACCGAGAAGGCCGCCCGCGCGGCGCTGCGGTGGGCGTGGAACCTGTTCGCGGTGGGGTTCATCCTGACGGCGGTGAACGTGCCGCTGGTGCTGGCGTGGCAGAACGTCGCCTCGCCGGTCGCCGTCCTCATCGGGCCGCCGCTGGTCGTGCTGACCGGTGTTGCGCTCATTGCCGGTTTTGTGCTCCTGGTGCTGTCGCCGCTGGCCGTGTGGGCCGCGTGGCCGTTCGCGCGCGTGACGGAAGCGTGTCTGGCGGGGTGCGAGTGGATCGTTCACCTGGCGGACCGCGTTCCGGGCGGCCACGTGTACGCCCCCGGGCCGCCGATGTGGTGGCTCGTCGGGTTCTACGTACTCGTCGCGGGGCTGGTGCTGCTCGACGGGCGCCGCTCGCGGCACCTCTTCGTCGCCCTCGTCGTGTTCTCGACCTTCGGCGCGGCTCTCGGGCTGTCGCCGCACACGTCCGACGAGATGCGGGTGACGTTCCTGGCGGTGGGTCACGGCGGGTGCGTGCAGTCGCCGTCACTTTTGGCAACTGCTGGGCATTATCGGGAGTGTCGGGAAAAATGCAATCGGAGCAGCGGGGCTTAAGTAAAATGGGGGTACGTAAGGCAGTGAACGAAAGGGGGCTACACATGACACGGGCTACGCACGAACTGGTATCGGCTGCGGTGGACCACGGGGACGGCAGCGAGCTTGTGCTGAATTTGGTTTTTAAGAATGCTGCTACGGGCGAACGGGTCTTTGTCGGACTAAAGACCACCGACCCGGCACTAGAGGCGATCGAAGGGGCGATCAACGAAGTGCGAGAGGCGGAGTGAACGAAACACACTGCCAGTGCTGGAGGTGCTGGTGGAATGCTGCGAAGGAAAAAGATCGAGTAGCGTTCCACGCATTCGCCGGGCAACTTCTGGTTGCGACAACAGCCGAATAACGATGTCGATAAGAAGTGAGAAACGCCCAATGATCCAGATGCCAGAACTGACGCCCGGCCAAACATACTGCCGAGAAGAGGTTAAAAGGTATATCGCACTGCAAGGGGACGGTGGGGCCGACGATTACTTTCACGCCAGGAATAAGTTCCCACGCAAGAAAGATAAACCGGATATGCATGATATTACCAGGATGAAATTGGGTCTCGGGCGGAGCGTCGTGATGGAGTATCAAGAGTTCCCACTAGAGCGGTACAGGACTTGGTTAAATGGCAGGCTGAAAAAGTTCAGTTCGAGTGACGATCTCAAACGCATCAAGACGATTCGGGGGCTGCTTGAGTCTGGTTCGCCCGCCTTCCCGATTTGGGAAGACAAGCATTTGGCAGAACTCGACCCGCCCCCGGTGCTTGAAGGCAACCACCGCCTGCTTGCGTTCTTTGAACTTGATATGCCAACCGTGCCCGTGTTCTTGATGAAGTATGAAGAGTGATCGCCCGCACTGACGCCGTCCCCCCCCCCCCAGCAGCATAAAATATCTTGTCGGCAACAATATGGGGGTTTGAAATGAACGGAAAGCAGCAAAGAAGAGTCAGGGCAATTGTGCAGGTGAAAGGTAAAAAGTGTCCGGGTTACTGCCCCGTTCACCCACAAAGCCGCTGTAGTCTTGGAGCCCCACACCCGGGCATGGGCCACCGGTGTGACGGCTGCGGGATGAGGCAGCAAGTTCCCGCCTGTGTCTCTGTGGCCCACACGACTGGGCAAAAACCGGGCTGGGAGTGAGTGCGGGATCTTTCGTCAGAAGCGTTCGAATTTAAGTACAATGGATTCCGGTGTCGCCCAACGCTTAATGTTCTGGAGGATTAAAATGGCTCGGAAAGGCAAAGTGTTTCGAATCAGTCGCATGCATGCAGGAGTTCGGCAGTATGAAAGCTACCACTTTATTCCACTTGGAGATCATGCTGTATGCGTGAATCCACAACAAGGGGAGGCGGGCGGGCAAAACTACGATTCGTGGGAGAAGGCAATTAATGAGCTAAGCGGCCGCCATCCAGAAAATGACGGGTGGACGTGGCAAATTAGCGATCCACCCATTGAGTAAGAGGGTGACTAGAGGAACCCGACCAGTTTTTCCGGACGTTCCGGAAAAACTGGTCGGGTCTGGTCCCGTCAAACTAAGTGTCCAATCATGGCCGTTTCGGATCGTGGGCCTTCTCCAGTTCATAACGCAGACAGGCCACCAGGGATTTCACCACGTCGGACTCCGAGACACCGAGGCCCCACGGCACGCACGCTGCCACGGCACTCGGACCCCATGCCGTCATCGTGATCACCCGCCCCTCGATCATCTGACAACCGGCTTCCTCGATCACCACAGGGTCAGTGACGTACTGGACGCCAAGGGAGCAGATCGGCACCGGCACCCGGGCGGCGACTTTGCTACGAAGGACGGCCGTGTCGAGCTTCTTCAAGTTCACTTGGCCCCCCTCTCCAACACAGCGGCGGCAAGTCTGCCTTCGAACTCACGGATCAGTTCCCGTTGATTCTGGAGCACTTCCGGAGGTGCAGCTTCCACAAACCGAGGGTGCATCTTTGCGTTCAACTTCGCCAGTGTCTCCTCCAACCGGCGGACCTTCTGTTCTGCCGTCTCGATGATCACTTGGCCCCCTTTCGGTACTCAATCGCTACCCTTTGCCATTTTGTTTCAGGACCGCCGCTTCGAACGTGTTCACGCCATCGCCGTGATATAGTCCTGATGAACCACCGATCACCGAGACGCCGTACCCGTTCTCGAAAAGCTCTACGGCCTGGACGCTATCAAATGGGGATGCTGGGTGTTGTCTGAACTGCAAATCGTTGAATGTTATCATCCCCTAAAAGAGAAAGGCCCCGGCGTTTGCCAGGGCCTTTTCCGAAATTTGGTAACGATCAACCGGGCGGTGCCGGGGTCTCCTCTAGTGTGTCCCGAATCGGGTGCGTCCAACCGATGAACTCATATTGGTCGTAAAACAGGAGCATGATGTAAAAGGCGTTATGATTTTTTTTCCTCGATGCAGTACTTGTACCGGAAGACCTGCGGACCAATGGACACCACCGGCATCGTAAGTAAAAGTTCGACAAGCTCATTTAACAGGGTCCGGGACTTGTCGGAAGTTGCTTTGCCCACCTTCGGCAACAAGTGCCGGAACACTGTGTGATCCTTCGGGAGCGGCTGACCGGTGTGCTTGAAGAACAGTCCCCTGATCGTCTTTTCCACTGTGTTCAGAATGCGGCCGTAGTCGATACCAATCGTGGTGTGTTTGCCGAGGTACACCCCGCCCTCCAAGCATACAGTTCGGTCAGTCCGAGGACTGAGCCAGCTTAATGACCTTTGGCTTGCCGATGGCGGTGCCGGAGAACATTATGTCACGGGAGTCACCGTCATAAAGGGAGATGCCGAAAGCCACATTTAGGCGAATCAAGACGCCGGTGTCCGGCTGACGGACGTAGAGGACGCCACGGTCTGGGTAGGTCTCGGCATCGAAAGGATCGGGGGTCAGTTTCACGCTTCTCCGTTCGGGTTAAGTTCGATCACGTCGTCCTCGTCGTCGTTCACGGCGGACAGCTTTTGTCGCATTCGGTGGAGTGCGGCCAGGTCGGTCGTGTCCAGGTTCAAAGCGACGGGCGGGGTCGATTGCGTCACGTCCATCTCGATGTGTTCTTTCGGTCGGCCGAGGTAGTACGAGTACAGCAACTCGATCAGACCTTTGGCGTCTTTTGGAGCGGCTTCGGCGATTAGCTGGAGGTGCCGTTCGACGACATCACGGAAACGGTCGGTGCCCACGGTTTCACGGAACTGACGCTGGAGCGAATGCTGGGTTGCGGCGGCGGGGTTCCTCACGCCTTTGCTGAGCTTCGAACCGGGCAACAATCGGCCTTGTTCGTCCCGGATGACCAGCGGCTTTTCGTCTTTGCTCTCGTCCATGTTGGGTATGTACTGTTCCACTCGGCCTTTTTGATGCTGGCACTTTTTCACCGTTGTACATACTGATCTTGGATGTGCCTGATTGCGGCGGCCTCAAAGTTCACCGGCGTATTCTTGATGGTGTCGGCCTCGATCTTTTGGACAGCCTGGCCCACGTTCGCCAGGAGTTTGACCAGCGTGTGTATTTGGTCAGCCAGGGCCAGGGTTGCGGCCGTCTGCCGATCCGTCTGGTGATCGTGAAGAATCTGTTGGTACGTTTGGATCGGGGTTTTCATCTTCCTCGTATGGTCGGGCTACTGTTTGGATGGTCGGCGTGTGGATCAGTGCCGTGTACAGGATGTTGCCGATGTCATCGAGTATTTCCCGGATGTCGGAGAGCACCTCGCACTGGACCAGCGTGGCCAGCGTGTGGTTGTCGAGTCCGAGGTGCTGCTGCTGCACGAATCGGGAGTACGGCGGCGGGTAGTATTTTGCCATGTACTGAAAGAGTACGGCCGGTACGAAATGGAGTGGGCCACGGGCGGATAACACTTCCGCTCCGTGACCCGCATCGGTGGGACACCAGCAATTCCCGGCAAGTGGAATTCGGCTTGAAAAGCTCGAATTTGTAGTCTTTTCAGGCTGTTCCGGCATCTCAAGTCGGCCATACAGCCCGGTTAGCATATAAATATTATTTCAAATTTTAGAATGAAAACAGGCTGATTTCCCAGGCGTGGGGGTAGATACTTAACAGGCGTCCACTGTAATTGTATATTCAATCATATATTTGATTTACGAGCCCGAAACGACTGAAGTCCTTTTCTAATATCGATTTACGAACTGGCCGGGAATTGCTGGTGGGACACTATCTTACTGCTGTACTTTTAGGCCACGCCACGGCCATGAATGCTGTGGTAGCCGATACTTGCCAAGGCTTCGACGCCTTTAACGAGGTTGCCAAGGTCTTCGGCGGTGATCCAGTTCTTTTCGTTCAGGTGGAGCAACCAGTCGCCCAGTTTGGCGGTGCTGTCGATTCGGGTAAGGACAATCTCGTACTGTTGTGGCTTGTAGTCGATGGAGGGCGGTTCAGCGGGATTGTAGACCCAGTTTCCCCAGTGTTGTGTACCGGAGTCAACCAGCGTCTTCAGCTTGGCGTCCTCCAGTTCGCCCAATTCGATTAGCTCCTCGGCGGTGAATGACGTTTGGGCCTGGAGCTTGTTCAGGCGGGTGTCATCGCTCATTGAACACTCCTTAGTTTCGGGGTGAAGATGCCGTCACCGGATCGGACGGGCTGACGGCGTTGCCGGCGAGTATCCAGAGTCGCCTGTGGTCCGGCACCCAGAAATCAACGCTGTCTTCACCACCACCGGCACCGTGGGCCATTTCCCAGTACGTCACGTCGGTGTTGATGCCGAAGGCCGCACCCGCATCGGCCGGGATGGTGTCTTCGGAATCATCTCGGCCATAGGGGTAATCCAGGCACGGGTGCCCTTTGAAGTCGCCGAGCGAAAAAGTCGGCAGGACGGTGACCAGCAGCGAGTGGTTGCCGTTGCACTCGGAATGTCCGCACGACCACGACACCAGGAAGTCCGGCGACCACCCGACGAGTTCGAGCGGCTGGTACGCCCACTTCCAGTTCGCCAGGTCGAAGAACGCTGCCCACCGTGCGTGGAGGCGTGATTTGAACGTCACCCCGGCGTACTGTGCTTCAACGAACATGATCTTCCTTTCGTGTGGTTCGACCCGCCGCATTTTCATTACCAACGGGTAGATAGTTCTGGACCCGACCGCAATACCGCTTGGTCGGGTGGATCATCATTTTGGACCGTGACGACGGTGATGATGATCGGGTCGGGTTGTTGCTTTTTCAAAACCGGGTACAGGGTTGGGGGCCATCTGTCATCATCATCACACCCGACTGTAAGGAGGGATGATGATGATGATGATGACCACAATCACCCCTAGACATGATGATTCCTATTATCCTTGCCAACCCGATAATCGTTCTTATCGGCCCGATCACGCTTCCTTGCCGGGGGTCCAATTTGTGGCCTTTAACCCGAGCTTCGCCTTAAACGGCCCCCACAGATCGGCGTAGCCGGTGACCAACCCGTACTTTTTCTTCTTAGCGTCGTTCTCGACGATCTTCTCGGCCTCCAGTGCCCGGAGAGCATCGTACAGCTTGGCCGAGGACAGGTTCAGCTTGTCGGCTTTGAAACTCCGAAGCATGGCGGCACCCGACTCCGGCCCTGACGATTCGAGGTGTCGGACGACGTGGGCCATTGCGTTCGCTAGGTTCTCTTCGCTGAGTGCGGCAGCGGCATCCTCACCCGCTCCGAGGTACCGGTACACACCGTCGTCGAATTCGAGCGTGTGCGGCGGGGTGTGGTCGATACGGCCACCGATTTTGACACGTCGCTGGGTGGTATCCTGACCGGTTCCAGGGGCCTTGACAACTTCAAAATCGATCAGAACGTCCGGGACCGCCAGGATGTCGGTGCTACCGCTGGCCCGTCCTTCGTGATTCGCATGGTGAATGAACCCGACGGTATGACCGGTTTTGTGGGACCACTCGGAAAAGGGGTCCAAAAGTCCGCTGATACAGTTTGCGTCCCATTCCCAGTTTGACTTCAAGCCGGGCTTTCGCCCGAAAGAACGGCGAAGCGAATCGATCAGGAAAAAGCCGGGCTGGGTCATCCGCTTGGCGATTTGGTCCAGGAAGTCGGTGGTGACGTGGGGCGGGAGTTTGTACGCCTTGTTGTCCACCTGGCGGTTGCTGACCCTAAACCACTTTTTTAGGTCGGTCCAGTCCCGGCCTTCCATGACCGGGTTCAGAATGCAGTGCTTCAGGTACGCCGTATCGTTTTCGTAGTCCACGTAATAAAAGGGGAACGGGTCGGCGGCTTCTCCCCAGAACGACCCGGTGTACACGAGGTCGATAAACGACTGGATGATACACGTCGTTTTCCCCTTTTTGGCGGGGCCGGGAATGACCATCAGCTTCCCTTGCGGGATACGCCGGGGGACGAGGTACTTGTACTCGGAGGACGTTTCGGCGAAGAAGGTGTCCAGGTCGCACAGGTCGGCGTCTTCGGAACCGGCCAGGTTACGCTCCCGGTTCTCGATCATCGTCTTGAGGAACTGGGTTTGCTCCTCGTAACTGACCTTTTTGTTGTTGCGGGCGTCCATAAACCGCAACAGGTCCACTTTGCTCTGCTGCTCGAAAACGAAGTGTCGAAGGTGGTCGTCGATTTGTTCGGGGACGGGGTGGTCGGTGTGATACTCCAGGAGTGTATTTAGCTCGCCGAGGTGCCACAGCTTTACGGCCTCGTCCTTGCCGTCAAGCTCTTGAGTCAGGACGTTTTCGAGGTACGCTTTGGTCGGGAGCTTTTTGTACTTCTCGACGTGACGGGCCAGGGTCTTAAAAATCAGTTTATGGTGCTCGGCCACCCAGTGCTCGGTGGTCAGCTTGTCGTGATATTTGACAGCCAGGTCGGTCTCGGTCAGCAGCGTGCCGAGAATCTCCCGCAGGAAGCTCTCGGTACCGGTGATGGTGATGTCGAGCGGCTGGCGGTCGGGGTCTTGCTTCGCCAGTTCTTCGATCAGCTTCCGCTTCTCTTCTTCCGTCCTTTTCTTAATTTCCGCTTGTGCTGTTTGGTCCATTGAACGATATATTCCATAAGACGGTTCCATTGAATTTGACCACGGGCCGGTTCGTAACCGGCCCGTGGTCTTTTTTTGTACCAGCAACAAGCCGGTACAAGCTATTGGTGGTTAGGCCACCGGTTGCTCGGCCTTTTGCCGAAGGTAACGTTTGACCCCCGACTGTTTCAGCCAATAGGCACGCACAAAATCGATTTGTGTGGCCGAATAAAACGGCCACCCGCCGTAGGTCTGATCGGGCTGCGGCATCCGGGCCTTGTGGTAGTGCCAGGTGCCATCTGGAATACCGAACTGCTCGCAGAGTAGCTGGCGGACATGATCGACGGTGAAGGCTTCTCTGTCCATTTTTTTGGTTCCTTTCGATTGAGGCGACAGACTAGTAGAGTGCGGCTGCCGAATTTCAATCTCAATTTTGAAATTACCTCCATATCTAGGAGGATGACACCAAAACAAAAAAGGCACCAGGAGCACCTTCGCAGCCCGTACTGGGCCACGGTCCGCCGTGCCGTCGAAGAGCGGGATCACGGCCGTTGCATCCAATGTGGTGCAACGGCCGTTGACGGCCCTCTTCATGTTCACCACCTGAGCTACAATTTTTGGCTCCGTGAACTGGACGGCCTGCACACGGTGATTCTGCTGTGTGAGTGCTGTCACGCTATACGGCACGGGAAAATACCGACCCAGCGAGTACTGAGTGATTACGATTTGCTGATGCACGTTGAGATTTTTTTGAAGGACTAACACTCTGATAGGCGAAGCACGCCAGCGGTGTAGGCTTGCCGTCCGTTTCAATAGGAGACCCGGGAGTCGCCCGCTGCGGCCTCGGACTTTCTTAATTATGGGGCCGACACCAGAGACTGAACCCGCCGCTGTCCGCCGAGCTGTACTCGATTCGCTCGAAATCGGTACGATTTCCGAAAAATTGGTTCTTTTAGTACACCAAATTGCACGTCGCAGGTGCTGTCCCGGTATGGCCGAAGATATTGCCCAGACCGTACTTTGCAGCCTTGTCCGAAATCTTCAGAAACTCGACCCGGACAAGGACTTGTATGCTTATATTTGCAGCGGCGTGGTCAATACTTGGCGGCGAATTATGCGGGGGCGTCGAGCCGAGCGTAAATACCTTTTGGCTCAGGTGGAAGTGATCTTGGCCGGCTTGCCTCCGGCGTATCGAAGTACTGCTAGGGGGCAAGCGATTGCGTCATGGGAGCAGGTGTCGGGGTTAAAGTACTATGCTTAATGCGATCTCCCAGCACCTCCACTATGACAAGGCTACGTCATGCGGAGGGCTGCAATAAATTCCTAGTTAATCGCTAGGATCACGTAGTCTGCTGTAGGATTGCTTTGCACCTGTGGCTGCGGTGTAGAGCAAGGCGTTGGCATTGGTGGCCGGTCGCCCCTGGCGAGAATATAAGCCACAAAATTCATCAAGATTGCGAGACTGTAATGAATCAGAACGACGGTTCCGTGTCCGCAGCGACCGCCACCACCGAACGGCTGTAATATCACCGGCTGAAGAATATCCATGACCATTCGGGTGGATACACCGACAAATCCAGCCCAAAGCACTAGGCCGGGTGCGAAAGCGGCAAGGAGTTTCGTGGAATTGAGCGTTTTGAACGGCCCTGGATCATCTCCCCAGTTCTTCCGAACATGGCAGTAGGCGAGTTCACAGAACAAGGCGGACCACATCAAAAACAGCAGCGGTTGGTAGAGGAAGCGGTGGAACGGCGTGTCTGGCCCCTCGCCCGGCCCTCCATTGTTGAGGATCAGTGTCGTGGCCACTGCCAGAAGCAGGATGGTGATCGAGCCACGGCGGGCCACTTTTTTCCGAACAGGGCGAATCTGTTCAACCTTGCGTGTCAGTGCGGCATCGAAACGGGAAATGAGACCGGAGAGCATGGGAGATCGCCTCCTGGGGACAGAGGTGGGCGACAAATCCAGTAAACTCGATCAACCTTCGCTTGGTCAAGAAGAAATTAGTGAGGAATTAGTGAAGATTCAGTCTCCAAAATCTCTCCTTGAAATCCGAAAGAGAAAACCCAGCAACGCAGGCGGAGTTTCGCAAATTTGTCTAAAAATCGCAGATGCCCCAACCTCGTCGAAGAGTACGCTTGCCACCCATCTGCCATTTCAGCTTTTCTTCGGGTGGCTCTCCCACCTGTTTGCCCGCTAATTATTCCGTCGGCTCGACTATCTCTGCTTCACGAGGTGTTGAGTGCAGTGGCCTGGTGGCCCTTTGAGTAGAGCCGCACCTCTTGCAAATTTCAATAGTGATGCAAACCGACTCTCGATGGCGATCTTTTCCTGCCCGTGTCTCCTTGACCTCCCATTTGTGGTAGCAGCGGTGGCTGTAGCGAGCGAATACGTACATGTAAAAACCTCGGCGATGGTACGGGTTGATACGTTTAATATACGACCCCATCAGATGGGGTCATTATGTGATTTATGATTTTGTGGCCTAGATACGGCCGTGAAATCCGCTCCAACACTCGTCGAGATCGACCGCCTTTTGGCCGCAAACCGGTTCCGCCACTTCTGCGAACTCGTTTGGCCTGCCGTCCGCCCAGAACCATTTGTCGGCGGATACTTCGTAGACGCCTTATGCGAGCACCTGGAAGCCGTCCACAAAGGTCAGATCAAGCGGCTAGCTCTCGTTTGCCCCGTCCGGCACGGCAAAAGCGTATTCACCTCCGTACTGTGGCCCGCTTGGTGCTGGATCACCGACCCGTCGATACGGTTCCTTTCGGCATCCGCCACACAAGACCTTGTTCTTCGTGACAGCGACAAGACCCGGGACATCATCAGCCACACGGTCTTTCAAAAGCACTTCGCCGGTCTCTTCAATCTCTCCGAAAAGCAAGACTCGAAGGGGTGGTACAAGAACGATCGGGGCGGCGAACGAAAGGCCGTCGGTGCCGGCACCCGATCCACAGGTCTCGATGCCGAATATCTGATCGTCGACGACCTTCTGGACTACGACAAGGCCCGACACGAAGGCGAGCGAAAAGCCGTTCTGGACTTCTACGCCAACACGTTGACCAACCGGTTGGTGTACGCTGCGAACAAGGACCGTATCGTCCTATGCGGGCACCGGGTTCACGAAGACGACGTATTCAACCACGTCTGGACCACGTTCGGCAACGACGGCAGTTGGACGTATTTGTACCTCCCGGCAGAAGCGAATCCGGACCTGAGTAACAGCTACCACAACGCTCTCGGTTGGAAGGACACCCGGAAGGTCGGCCAGTTGCTCCACCCCGGCGTTGTGCCGCTGGCAAAGATCAATGAGGCGAAGAAGGGAGGGAAGCACAAGTACCACTGTCTTTACAACCAGGATGTTACTCCGGCGGACGGTGACATCTTCTCCGCTTCGATGTTCCGGTACTTCACGGCGGCAGACGGCTTTTACAATCTGGCCGGGAAGCAGGTTGATGCGAAAGCGGCTTGGCGGTTCGTGGCGGTTGATACTGCCGTCAGCACCGAGAGCACTGCCGACTATTCAGTGATTCAGGTCTGGGACTGCATCGGTGGTCACCTCGTCCTAGTCCATCAGATACGAAAACGACTCGACGGCACGAAACTGGTGCCGGCCATCGCCAGCGTCCACCGAACCTACAACCCTCAGTTCGTGTGCGTGGAGGAGCAGTTCGTCGGGCGGTTCGTCATCGATCAGTTGCGGGCCGAGAGTGTACCGGTCAAGCGGTTCAACGCAAAAGGTCACGGTGACAAAGAGACGAGGGCGGTAGCGGCACAGATCAGAATGGAAGCCGGGAGTGTGTGGTTCCCGGCAGATCAGGACTGGGTGTCGGACCTTCAAAAAGAACTCCTAGCGTTCCCGGCGAGCACCCACGACGACCAAGTGGATGCGTTGTCGATGGCGTGCATTTTGGCGGACAAGTACACCGGGAAGATCGAGATCGAACTGACCCCGGAGGAAGCCGAAGCAAAAGCAAAAAAGGACGCTGAGGGGCGTTTCCAAAAGATGCTTTGGCAGGGTGCTCCGTTCTGATGGGCAGGCCACTAGATATCTGCATGCCGAAAAACGAGGGTCAGAAGTCGAAGAAAAAGGCGGTCACCAAGAAGAAGACCGCTCCGAAGAAGCCGACCACCAAAAAGCGGGTGGCAAAGAAAGGGTACGCCGGGTCCGGGAACATCTGGACCCCGATCAGCGGGGGCACGTTCGGCGGTGGGTTCGATCCCACGCAGCAAGAGGTTCCCACGCCGGTCGACCTTCTGTGTGCCTACGAAGACGTGGTTTTTGCTTGCACAAACCGCATCGCACAGGGCGTTGCTGAGGCCGCCACGTCGTTCAAGCTCGTCGTTGCCACCGGCCACGCCGACTCCCGGCCGAACTCCACCACGAAAGCACTTCGCACCACTGACCGGAAGTGGATCGAGAAGAACCATAAGAATCGGGTGCGGAAGGCCGTGAGTGTTGAGGAAGTGGTGGACCACCCGGCCCTCGATCTTCTTGACACGCCGAACCCGCTGTATTCCTGGTCGAAGCTCGTCGAGCTGACGACCGAGTATATGTGCTTGGTCGGGTCTGCCTTCATCTTCAAGGGCCGAAACGATCTCGGCCAGGTTCGGGAACTGTGGGTTCTTCCGAGTCACTTGGTACAGATCGAGCCGGATGAGAAGACCGGGGCCATTGCGGGGTACAAGTTCAAGTCCGGCACTACCGAAGAACTGCACAAGCCGTCCGACGTAATCCACATCCGGTACACGGCCGACCCGCTGGACCCACACACCTCGTTTGGCATCTCGCCACTTCGCTCCATCTGGCAGCGGTTCAGCTTACTCCGGCAGGAACAAGGAAGCTGGCTGTCGGTGCTTAGAAACATGGCGTTTCCGAGTCTTTTGGCGTCACCGCCGGACAACGAGACATGGACCCCGCAACAGGCCGAGAGGATCGAAAAGCAACTGAACGAGCGGTTTCGATGGGGCAACCAGGGCGGCGTTTGGGCGGTGCAAGACTCGACGAAAGTGTCGCCACTCAGCACACCCCCGAAGGACGTAGCGGCCCTGAACATGTACGAGCAAATCCGTGAAAGTGTGGCACAGGCGTACAACGTCCCGCTCCCGATGCTCGACATGGCGGACACCAGCTTCGTGACGGCGGACGTGACCCGGCGGAACTTTCAAGAATACTGTCTGGTTCCGATCCTGAACACGATCTTCGAAACGCTCAGCCACGACCTTCTCCCGGCCCGAATGTGGTTAGCGGCGGACAACATCGTCCAGCGGGACGAGGTGTTCGAACTCCAGAAAAGTACGGCACTTTTTCAGGGCGGTATCACCTGGCTGAACGAGGCCCGGGAGGAGCAAGGGTACGATCCGGTCCCGGACGGAAACAAGTTCTTCTTCGAGTTGATGGAGACCGGAACGCCCTCGGCCCAGACGTTCACCACGTCGTACACCGGCGGGCGGTTCAAGCGGAAGGGGTACAAATCCACGGTGCCGGACGCCACGGCCCTCGTCGAGGTGCTGAAGTCGCTGTACGCTCGCCTCGGCCAGGACGTGATTTCACGCCTGAAGCACGCCAACGCCATCCACACCAAAAGTTTCTTCCCCGTGGCCGACTGGAAGGACGAGATCGTCCGGGAGTTAGTGCCGGTTCTCCGACTCTACGTCGAAGAAGGTGGATCAGCCGTCCTCGGAGAGATTGGCGGGGCTTTGAAGGTGCTCCCGGTGAACAAGCTCGACGATGCCGTCCAGCGTGCGGCCCTGGCGTTCGCTGACTCCACGCTCTCCACCACAACCCTTTCGGTCGAAGATGCGGTGAAGGCAACACGGGAAGCGATTCAGAGCGGTCTCGGCCAGGGCGAAGCAAACGCCGAACTGTCGAAGCGGGTCGGTGCAATTTTCGAAGACCTGACCGAGACCCGGGCAATGCTGATCGCTGAAACCGAGTCGTCGAGAGCTAAGCACGCTGGTGAACTACTCGCCATCGACGAGTCCGGCGTAACGGCCATGAAAAAGTGGCTTCCTGACAACATGGCGTGCGACTTGTGCCGTGAACTGGCCCGCAAGGGCGGTGTTCCGCTGGATCAGCCGTTCGCCACCAAAGGGATCGGGCCTTACGCCAGGATCGATCACCCGCCAGGTCATCCCGGTTGCCGATGCTCTTTGCAGTACGAGTTCGAGTAATCAACCCCTAGATACTGCATGAGGAAATACCGCAAGAAGGTGCTGGTGCCGGAAAAGAAAGAAGGCCCGTACCGCACCAAGATCCCGGACCCGCTGGACCAGATCACGGAGGATTTGGAGCGTGTGGTTCGGGAGTTCGACGAGTTCCAAAAGCTACAGGAGGCCCGTGAAGAAAAAGACCGTTGAATGTGCCTTGGCCCCGGTGCGGGTCACCGAAGACACGGCCCGGTACATCGACAGCCTGGTCAAAGAACTGCCGAAAACCGACGCCTACAATTTCCGAAGGAAGGCGGTCACGTCCGAAGTCACCGACGTTCAGGCCACGGAGCGGGTGGACACGTCCCGGGTCACCACACGTTTAATGGATCGAGACTGCGAAATCGTCCTCCCGGAGGGCATCGAACTCGATAGCTACCGCCAGAACCCTATCGTCCTTTGGGGCCATGATCAGGACCGGCCGTGCGGTAAGTGCCTCTGGATCAAGCCCGACGCCGATGGCCTTATCGCCAAGACGTACTACACGCCACGGCCCGAAGCGTATCAGGGTGAATGGCTCCCCGACTTCGTGTTCTCGATGGTCCAGGCGGAAGTCCTGAAGGGGAAAAGCATCGGCTTCATCCCGCTCGAAATGCGTGAGCCGGAGCCGGCCGAGGTGGAAGCGAATCCGGCCGTCCAGTGCGTCATCACCCGCTCGCTGCTGTTGGAGTACAGCGTGGTGTCCATTCCGTCGAATCCAGCCGCCCTCGTCGAGACGGTGAACAAGGGGTTCAGTCTCGACAACTGGGGTATCACCATCGTCGGCAAGACCAAGAAGCCGACGCCGAAGAAGCCGGTCCAGAAGAAGGCGAACGTGTATGGGCCGATGGCGGATGCGGTGAAGGCCCTGAAGATGGACCCGAACAAGATCGCAGAAGAAGCGGTAGCGGCCCTTTTGAAGCGTTGGGAGGTCTAAGTGGCAACAGTACTTGCATCGACCGACCAGTTTCCACTTCCACTGAATCTGACGGTGTACCAAGGTGCCACGTTCACGAAGACGTTTACTTGGACCACAGGGCCGGACCGCAGCAACCAGACGCCGGTGGATCTCACGGGCTACACGGCAGAAATGGCGATCAGGAGCGGCCAAACGGTGGTCATTAGCCTGACCACGGGCAACAGCGGAATTGCCCTCGGCACAACGGACGGAAGAATTACGCTGAACATTGATGCTTCGGACACGGCAACTCTGACAGCAGCGAACGCCGAATACGATCTTTTGCTTGCGTCGGGCGGGGTCGTGACTCCCCTCCTCGGGGGGTTGGTAGTTATCCGTGCGAGCGTGACGGCGGGGGCCTAAAGGAGAAGAATGCCGGTAATTAGAAACGATCCGATCCAACTAATCGAAGTGTCCGAGGACGTGTATCAACTGGTCGAACAGACCACTGAAGTACAACTAGTCACCATCGGTATTCAGGGACCGCAGGGGGCTCAAGGTCCGGCTGGTCCACCAGGACCGTCGGGCCAATCGCTCCCAGATCAGTCAGGTCACAGTGGTGAGTTTTTGACCACCGACGGAACTAATCCATCATGGGCCACTGTCCCTAACCCGGACCTGACCCCCTACGCCCGCAAAGACACGGCCAACACGTTCACCGCACTGCAAACAGTAAAGCAGACCGGCACAAACGCCACAATTCAAGAGTGGCAGGACACTAGCGGGAATCTCCGGCTTCGGATTACGACCGCCGGAGACCGACCCGTAATCCAGTTCGGCGACACTGCGAGTGACCAAGGTTTGTCGATCCGCAACAATGTCGGCACCGAGGTTTTCAGAATCCAGGACAACGGCGGCATTTTCGCAAGCCAGTACACGACGAATTCCGGCCTGTCGGTTAACGGCCTAAAAATTGTGAGAGGGTCGGGCAGCCTCGGTCTGTACTTCGGCGAAGCTGGCCAACCGTCACTACAGGTCGAGACCCCGCTGAGCGTCTCTTACACCAGCAGTTTCGCCATCACCGGCAGAGCAAGCCAAACGTTCGATTTGCAACAGTGGCAATCAAGCACAGGGTCTGTACTCGCCAGGATCACAGCAGCCGGGGGCGTGATTGTGTCCGGTGCTGTAACGGGTGACGCCACTCTCGGTTCGGCCAACGTCAGAATGGGTGTCGGCTCAACTCCCAGATTAATCCTCGATGGCGGTTCGACTGGTGCGGTGACCCAGTTCGACAACAACTCCGGCACGTTTAGAATCCTGAACAGCAACGCCGCTATTTTCACGTCGAGCACAGGCACGGTCGGCACGTCGTCTTTGTACGCCAGTCCTGTAACAAATGTGGCGTTCAACATTCCCATTCAGAACGCCTCTCACGTGGGGCTGGTAATTAATGGTGCGGCATCCCAAACGGCGGCGTACACCGAGTGGAAGGACAGTACGGGCACCACACAAGCGACCATCAAGCCATACGCAACGACCGATTACAACGGCAATGCTGTAACGCTAGCACAGTTGGAAATGAGGCAGGCCAACGGTAGCAGCAACGCATTCATTCGCCCCTGGGTCGGCAGAGGGCTGGAGATCGTTACCGGCGGGGTTGCCAATGAGTTGAAGGTTGGCGGTTTGATTCGAACGGACAGCGGAATTTCGTTGAGCACGTCGTCTGCCGGTGCGTCGTTCCGGAGCGGCACACAAGGCCCGGGGCTGTACCGTAGTTCGAGCGGTGCGGTTTGTGCCATCGCAATTACCGACCAGTCCCACGGATCGGGTACCAACGCTTGGCGTGTGTCAGCGAACAATGCCGGTACTGATGTGGAAGTCGTGTACTTTGCTCACAGTATGATCGAATGCAAAAGGGCAATTAAACCGGCTGAACTGGCAGACTCGGCGGCACCAAACGGCACGCTGTACTACTCCACTACTGCGGGGAAGCTGGTGTTCAAGGACTCGACTGGAACAGTGAACAACCTCTATTAATAAGGAATCAAATGGCATTACAGTTAACGGGACAGTACGAAACAAACTACGGCACCACTGTTGATTCCACTTATTGGCGGTGGATCGGTTTAGGAATTGATGTGAGCCGAAATCAAGGCACAGTAACGCTTTACGCTTACGTGTCTAAAGAGGCTTACGAAACAGGCAAACAACCAATTGGCGATCGGCAGTATCAGGTAACAGGCCCTGGGTTCGCAGCCCTAGCAAACCAAATGGACGGCCCGCAGCCCTTGGGCATTTCAAACCCAATTTATTCTTACATCAAGGCGAATGATGTGTACTTTGCGGCAGCGGTGGAGGTGTGAGGGGTAAGGGTTTCAATGATTGAAGAGTTCAATTCTTGACGCCACTGCTCTACATATCCTCTAAGTGAGTGACCAACCAGACCGCAGAACGTGGCGACCTGCCAGGCGAGTGCCGGGGGTGAGGCGTCCGGGAGGTCGGGGGTTCGGCATATATGTGTTGAATCAAATAATCAGAGGGCAAGTGAATAAGAAAAAACTGGTCAGTTACGTTCTGGAGTCGAGCTTCGGCGGTCTGGCTGAAGGTACCGTTCTTCAGTGCGACGAGGAAAAAGGCAACGCCTTAGTGGCCGCTGGCGTGTGCCGTGAGGCCACTGAAGAGGACATCGGCGAGACCGCTGAAGACGAAGTAAAAGAAGACGAGGCGGAAGAGGACAAGGACGAAGGGGACGAGGAACTCGTCCAAGATGCTGTCCGGCGTCTTGCAGCCGATGCTAATGCCACTGTCACCAAGGCCGTCGAGAAGGCAACCGAGAAGCTGGCGAACCGGGTCAAGCGTCCGGCATTCGCCACCCCGCACGTAGCGGGCTCCGATCTGGCCGCAACTGGCGGATTCAAGAACCTAGGTGACGCTGTGGCCGGGTACATCCGGGCACGTAAAGGCGACTTCGACGCAGCTCGGCGTTTCTCCCAGTACGGAAAGGCGGTCGAAGCTCGAACTAAAGCCACTGGCATGTCGATCAGCGGCGGGTCCGGTCACCAGGGTGGTGACCTCGTGCCGCAAGAGTGGGCTAAAGACCTGTGGCGTCTTACCTTCCAGAACGTCCCGGACCTGCTCGGGATGATGACCAAGTACGAGATGCGGAATCAGGTCGAGAACATTCCGGCGTGGGTCCAGTCTTCGGCGGCGGCCGGTATCCAGTCGAACGTGATCGCTGAGGCGAACAGCATCACCGCCACCGTTGGCGTGACGGCCAACGTCCAGTTGTCGTTGGTGAAGGGTGCCGTCCTGGTGAACACCTCGGACGAACTGCTTCGCTTCAACAGCTACAATTTGGAAAACGTCATCAAACAGGTCGTGCCGGAGCGGCTCCGATTCATGACCAACGGTAACGTGGTTGCGGGTACGAACTCCCAGATTAACTTGGTGAGCAACGCCGCAGCCGTAACGGTCATTGCGGCGACACCGGGCCGGATCAACTTCGACGACGTTACGAAGATGAATGCGGCACTGTACGACGATTTCGACAATGACGCCATCTGGCTGTGCAGCAAGAGCACTCTGCCAGAACTGTACAGCTTGGCGTACCCGAACCGTGGGGCAACCAACCCGTACCCGGCCTGGACCCCGGGCACCTTCGGTCAGGAACAGTTGCTCGGGCCGAAGCCGAAGGGCACGCTGTTGGGCAAGCCGGTGTACACCCTGGAAAACATCCCGGCGTTGGGTTCCCGTGGTGCTCTGATCCTGTGGCACCCGAAGTCCTGTGCGGCCGGGTACAGCGGCCTGATCGCTGATCAGACACCGTACCTCTACTTCGACCTGGCACAAGATTCGTTCAGATTCCTGTTCTACTTCGACTCGGTGAACCCGCTGACTACGCCGTACACCCGTGCGGACGGGTCGGTGTCGTCGAACATCGTCGTGTTGTCAGCGGGGTCAACCAGCAGCAGTTAAGGCCCATGATGCTCCGAATTCAAGCTGCTGGTTGACGCCAGAGTTCGAAGCAAAAGCTCAGCACCTGGCAAACATTACGCCAGGTGCTTTTGTTTGCTGACGTTGCGTGTTTAGAAACACGGTAACTCCACCATCACAGAGTCGGTTCCAGCCCCGTCGGCTCGCTCAGTGCAAAAAAGTCACAATGGCAATTGCTGTTTGGCATTTTCTTGCGATTCGCCGCTGGGGTGATGACATCGCCCCGGCGAAATTTGCCCCCGAAGTTAGGGATTGCCGGTGCCTAAAGGCTGCTAAAGAAGAACCGGCTCAACGATTTATGTCTGATGTTCAACTTGAACAAGCTCGCAAGCGGCTCCCCGGCAAGCCGTTTGCCCCAAGAGTGACAACGGTTGTCACCTTACCCCTGCAAGCCTTTCGCAGCTCTCTTGCAGGGGCGACTCAAAAAATTGAGCCGACTGCCACTTGGCAGGTTGCTTCAAGCTTGTGCAAGATGCACAAAACAGCCCTGCTCGCTTCGCATGTGGAGGCTCTTTTTGAGAATTTTTTTGCAGTCAAATTTGCTTGAAGTGCCTGAAAAGAATGGGCTTTTAATTTTTACTGTTGTGCGATCGTCTACGGTCGTCGATAGTCGTCGTTGCATTCGAGAGGTGCTACCGGTATCCTAGTGGAAGAGCTGCCCGGTATACCAGGTATACCGGGCATCCCGAACGAAGGTCACTCCTTCCGTTCACTTGACACATTGCCCTGGCGATCCGCACGCCACTTGTGGAAGTCTTGCACGACTTGACACAGGTACAGCAGGCATAACATGGGTTCACAAGAGTGAGCCCATGCCAAGCCTATGTGCGTAATGACCGCCAGAGCAGACCAAACAACGTGGCTGCTCATTCGACTACCCCTCCCTCAACGGTGGGTAAGATTGAATGGCCGTGTTGGGACATGCACCCCCAATAGGTGTATGTCCACCACAATAACCCCGGGCTGGCCCCCGGGGTTATTGCACGTCGGCCTGGCACTCCGACGCTGTGAGCCATTGTACAGGTATTCCGTTGGAACGGAAGGTGATCTGTCCGGCTCTAGAAGTCGCACCCCTGCCTCGACCGCACTTCTCGCTTAAAAGCCTTGTATTTCGAACGTTTTTGCGTCTCAAGAGCACCGGAAAAGTTTCGTGACTTTCCCACCTCATTAGCGGCTGATCGTTTCTTTTTGTTTCTTCACCGCCGAACGGTTTTCGTTCCTGTTGGCCATACATACCGGTATGGCTGACCTGATCTCCATCGACCGAGCCCTGGCACAGATCCCGACCGCAACGGACGACGACACCACGGTGATCGCCGCTCTAATCACGGCAGCCAGCCAAGTCGTCGAAACCAAGCTGAACCGCACGTTCGCACAGGCCAGTTACGACGAGCTTCACAGCGTGGTGGGTCCGACCGCTTCCATTTGGGCGAATAACCCGCCGATCTCCGACCTGACTGGCGTCCGGAACAACGAACTTCCCGCCTTCTACGTGCAACTGAACGACCCGGCGAACCTCGTCCAGCGGGCCACGGTGGACATCACCCCGACGGCCGTGGTGCTGAAGAAGACCCTAAACAACGTCAGCACCACCAGCACCTTCACCTTCGCAGCGTACCCGACGTTCGAGATGCTTTACGCAGCGGTTAACGCCCTCGGTAGCGGGTGGACAGCGACCGGCATGAACAGTCAGTTCCTTCAGTGGCAGACTGCCGAGATGTGTACGAACCACGGAACTCGGTCCGCCAGGAACGTCTCGTGTCCATTGCTCGTGTTTTGGTGGGACGAGGTGTACTACCAGGTGAACAAAACCACGGGCGAGATCATTCTCCCGGCCGTGCGTGGCGTCCAGAACTACCGCATTCAGTATACGGGCGGGTTCAGTACCGTTCCCGAAGCCGTTCAGCAGGCGGTTGCAGAACTCGTGCAACTCACCTTTGCGTCTCGGCTTCAAAACCCCCTGATGCAAAGCGAGACGCTCGACAAGTACAGCTACACGAAAGCCGCACAGAACAACTGGGACTTGCTGTCACTCACGTCGAAGTCGGCACTGAGCATGTACAAAATCCCTCGTCTCACCACGCAAGGAGTACCATCCAAAATTTAATGAGGCATCGTGTAGCGGTGTGGCGTCAGAACCTCGTTCAGGGCACCGCCCAACGTATCGACAGGTACACGCAAGCATACGCTGGCGTCCCGTGTTTCATTCAGCCGGCGTCCTCGGCCCTTCAGTTGTACTATTCGCAGCGGGGCACGGTCGTCACGCACACGATCTACACCACGGCCGTCACCAGGGCATTCGAGCGGGAAGACGTTCTGGTTGACGCTAAAGGCAACCAGTACCACCTGACGGCCGACCCGCTGAACGCTTTGGAAAGTGACGTGTACCTCCAACTCGTGGCAGAGCAGTACCCGGAAGGGGCAAAAAAGCGGCTTGATGTGGAGAGTTTCCAGTGAGCGTGAACTGGTACGGTCTGGATTTTCTGCGGCTCACGGAGTCCGAACTGGCCCGCAACATGGCCAAAGCCGGGGGCTACTTCGCCAGCAAGCTGCGGGGGTATCTGAACGATTCGCAGAGCTATAAGCGGACGCCGAGCGGCGGGTACGTGGGCCTCGATCCTTCCGTTCCGGGCGGGTTCCCGAAAAAGCTGTCCGGCCAGCTTCAGCGGAGCATCACCTGGGAACTGGACCGCCAGAAATTCGTGCTGACGGTCGGCACGAACTTGAAGGGGTATCCGAAGTTTTTGCAACTCGGGACGACGGTAATGAAACCACGACCCTGGCTGTCGCTGGGGTTCGACAAGACGAAAGACGCCATCGCCCGCATCATCGTGACGGGTAAGTAAGGGGGCATTTGAGGAGCACTCTATCGCAGATTGTGACCACGATCAGGAACTTCAATTTGGTGATGCCGGGGCAGGTGAACGCCTTGACCACGGACAATCTTCAGCCCCCGTACATCCAGGTGGCCGAGTTTGTGCGGGTACCCAATCGGGACACCCAAAACGGCGTGTTGGAGTCCACCTTCAGCGTCTTGGTGGTCGCCAAGAACCTGGAGGAGGCTGAAGATTTGGCCGAGAACCTCGATTCGCACCTGACGAACAATTATGAAGCCACGGACCAGGACATCGGCATCTTTCAAGAGCAGTACGCCGTGGGCCTCACGGATCCGTCGAACTTGTATCAGGTCGGCGTGAAGCTGGATTACCGACTCTTCGAAGACCCCAACAAATAACCCCGGAGGAACATGGCGAACACCGCACAAATCGACATCACGGTTTCAGTTCAGGACAACAAAACCGTCGGCCTCGGGATTTATAACGGCAACCCGAAGATCGTAGCGTCCCTCGGTCTCTCTTCGGCACAGGCCGCCAAACGGTTCACGAAACAGGTCACTACGGGCAGTGGCACCAGCTACGACGTGACCACTGGCCTAACCGATGCGTTCGGCACCGCTCTGACGTTCGCCACAGTGAACGCCGTTGCAATTTACAACACGGGTGCGGCCTCGTTGACCGTTGGCGGCGGTTCCAACCCGCTGTTCGGCAGCGACCAATACACGGTGAAGGCGGGTCAGTGCCTCGTCATCCCGAACGTGCCGATCACGGTCAGCGGCAGCGTGAAAACCGTTCACATCGTCCCGGCCGCAAGTACCACCTGGCAGATCGCAATTCTGGGAGCGTGACCCCTACATACCTCCGGACTTAACACCGGAGGAACATGGCAAAACAGATCGGTATGGGCGGCGGGGTGACGGCCGGCAGCACGGAGTGCCCCGTCACCGAATGGACCATTAACGTGAACAACGACACGCAGGACGTGACCGACACCGGCAGCGGAGGCTGGCAGGCGATGCTGGCCGGGGTCAACTCTGCCGAGACCACGTTCACCGCCTTCTGGGGAGGTGCTGTCAGCGTGTTGTCCACGCTGTTCGCCATCGGCACCACGGTGCCCATCACCCTGACCGTCGGCACCGGCGGGGGCGTGTTCGCCGGGTCGTTCGTCATCAAGACGTTTTCCGTGAAGAACAACGCCAAGACGCCGGTCGAGTTCTCGTGTACCGGCACGAGTACCGGAGCCGTGACGATGCCGAGCTAAAAATCAAGGGAGACCCATGAAAGAGATCGAAATCGGCGGCAAACAATACCGCCTGACCCCCATCACCGCACAGGACTACGCCTTAGTGGCCGAGGAGTACCGGGCCTCTCGCCCGGACCCGGTGAAGCAACTCCTAGAAACGGCCAACGACCTGCCGGAGGGCCTTCGGGACGATTTCGTTAAGAAGCATCTGGATCAGGCGTTCGAAGAGAAGAAGCGGGCCGGTGCCATCAATGACGCAGCGTTCCAAGGGTACCTCTCCACCGTCGAAGGGGGAACCAAATTGTTCGTCCGCACGCTGCGAAAGTATCAACCGGGTCTGACGGCAAAAGAGGCCGGTGACATCTTTTGGGAGGGGGTGGCCGAACACGGCGACGGGTTTCTTGACGGGCTGGTTCCGAAGGGCGTGGCGGGTGCCCATGTCCGAGGCCGACGTGGAAAAGGCGTTCTTCCAGGCTAAGGGACACATCCCGTCGCCAAAGTACCGAGCCGGCGACGGCACGCTGAAAGACATCCCGCCCCCGGACCCGGTGTTCGTCACCGATGCCGTTCGGGCCGTGTGCCACAAGTACGAACTACCCGCTAACGAGGTGTGGGGGCACACGATCACCGACCTGTTTGTGATGCTCCGGCCGCCGGAGGACGCTGACATGGAGTCGAGCGACCGGGGCGGTCAGATCATGGACCTGCTCCTCCTCGACGAACGGATTACGCTGCTGGCGAAGCTCGCCGTGTGGGAGCGGATCGAACTGGAAACGTGGAAGGCCGAACTGATGTGACAGGAGGACCGTGGCGGTAACGGGAAAGATTGCTGACGGCATTATTCAGATCGCTCTGGCCGGGTACGAAAAGGTCAAGGAGCAACTGAACGCCGTCAAAGGGCAACTGGGCCAGATGAAGAACGGCCTGGACACCCTCACGTCCGCCTCGGCCAAAGGGTTTGCCGTCGCCTCGGCTGGCATTCTTGGCTTCCTGAAAGCGGCCGACCCGGTGCGGTTCACCATCTTCACGCAGAAATTGGAGGTGCTCGCCATTCATATCGGCCGCACCTTCATCCCGCTGCTCGAATCGGCCATCAAGTGGATCGACAAGCTAATTGCGTACTTCAGCAAGCTCAGTGACGGCCAGCGGGACAATATCCTCCACTGGTCGAAGATCGGCCTACTAATTCTGGGCGTCGGGACCGCAATTGGTAAAGCCATCAGTTTGATTTCGAGCTTGTGGAGCCTTATCTCGGCCGGTGTCGGCGTGGTCCGGCCGCTGGTCGAGATCCTGTCGAAGATCATCCCTATCGGCAAGGTTCTGCGGCTGTTGACGCTGGGGTTCCTGTTGTTCAACGGCGAAGCAGGTCGGGCGACCGAACTGTTTGGCAAGCTGAAGGAAATGGCCCTTCCGGCTCTGGAGAGCTTGTGGGGCGTGTTGAAGAAGGTGTACGAGGCGTTCGTCCAGGTCGGGGGCCTGGTGGGCGACATCGTGGACGACATCTTCAACGGCATCGGCGGCGGACTGCTGGACGTGTTCGAAGAGGCGTTACCGCTGATTCAGTTGGCACTGAACCACATGAAGGCCATCCTGGATCTTATCGGGACGGCCTTGTCTGAGGTGGTTAGTGTCATCAAGGACGCTAAGGCGATTTACTCGGTGTTGAGAGAGAAAAAGGCGAGCGAGCTGCCGAAAGCGATTGCTCAGGGCCTCGGTCGGGCCGTGGTGAACGACCTGGAAGGTGCGGCCGGAAACATCAGCGACTTCTTCGGCGGTTTCGGCAAAGAAACGCTGGGTGGTGTGGCTGATTTTGTTCGGGACGATGTGATTGGCGGCAAAGCGGACGAAGACGCTATGTCAGCGGCCCGGGAGCGACTGGACACCACAGACGGCGACTTCAGCGGCCACGGGTCCGGTGGCGAATTTACCGGGGCGGGCGGCAAGTACAACCCGCTCCTCCCGCCGGTACGGGTACAGAATTTTGGTCTGGAAGAGGCGTTCAAGAAGGCCCAGCAAGGGGCCAGCTTCGACCCGACAAAAATTGCGGAGAACGAGCGGAAAAAGATCGCCATCGAGAGTCGGGATTATTTGAAATCGATCAGCGAAAAGGTGACCCCAGAGAGTGCGGCGGCTGGTGCGTTTTAATTCATACGGAGGACCATGAGTTTAGCGGAGTACGGCTACACCCTGACCACGAAGGACTCGAACGCAGAGTGGGACGCCACAGACTACAAGATCATAGCGAGTGGGTCCGGTGGCGGCACGTTCGCACCGGGCAACAGCCAGGCCACGATCGTCTATCTAGTCGAATACTACTACGTCGAGCGGTTCCTGGACGTGGTGCTTGGTAAAACCGTGAACCCCGGCACCGGTCTTCTTCGCCGGTCGGCCTCGGCCCCGGAGTTCGATTCTCTTCAAGGCTCTACCCCTGAAGAGCACCCGTACTTTTACAATTTTTTTGCCGCAAGTGCCGAGGTGGTGCCGATGGGCAAGCCGTCGGAGGACGTGGACGGTAGCCCGCTCTGGGCCAAGGCGTTGGTGACGGTCGTGTTCCGCCCGAACAACTACCTCATTGTGCCGGACGGGGAGTATACCAGCACCACCGAGATAAACCGATTCGTGGTCAAAACGCAGGAAGGCAACGCTGATTTTCAAACGTCACAGGGGCAGTTCAGGTTCGTGACGGACCCGGAACACCGGCCACTGGAAATTCAGCCAGCCATTGTCATTGCCAACCAACGACTCACGTACATTTGGAAGCAGGTGCCGGTGAAGGTGGACGTTGACGGCCGTCCGGACCTCGGCAAGATCCCGAACCTGGGCACCGTACTGCCGCTGGAAGGCACGATCAACGAGACCGTTTTCGACGGGTACGAACCGGGAACCGTTTTGTTTTCGGCGTACACGCCGACATTGGTGATGCCCCAAGCGGCCACGGCGAACAACTATTACTGGGAGATCGCTTACGCCCTGTCGGTGCGGGACTACGGTGTGTCGTTCACGCCCGTCGTGCCGGGCGAACACGTCGGCTGGAACTACGCCTACGACCCGACCCGGAACCAGTGGGACTTGTACACGGACACGGGTCTCGTCGACGGTCGGCCCATGTACAAGTACGGCGAGTTGAACGACCTGTTTGCGGTGACGTGGTAAAGGGGGCCAGTGCTTCAGAAGCTCAGTGCGTTCCAGACGGTGACACCGGCCGAATACAACCGGCTGGTTGAGTACGTCAACACGATTACCGACATTCGCACCAGCCCGCCACTGGAGGTGTCGCACTTCGGCGGCGGCACGCAACTGCGGGTGATCCAGACCGGGTTCCAGGCGGCCGTCACCGGGGTCGTTGACCTGGACGCCTCCCCGCCCTCGTCATCTTCATCCGAACCCAGCAACCGGTTCAAATACACGGTTCAAGAGGTCATTCAGCTCCCCAACGGGAAGTGGGAGTACCTTGAAAACGGGCGATTGCTGACGGGTGGCATCGGCGTCTGGGAATGGAACGACCGTCGGGTGGACGTGGGCACCGTCGTGTCCGTAGAACAGTGGGACGTGTACGACTGGCGGTTCAACGCCGGGGGCGGTGAAGAAGAGGGCTCATCATCTTCGTCATCAGGTTCGTCCGGCTCATCGTCTTCGTCATCTTCTTCGAACTCTTCGAAATCGTCGAACTCGTCCAGTTCCTCGGGTTCGTCCTCGTCGGGCGGGTGCTTCGATTTGGTGTCGAACCTCGTGTACGACGCCGAGGCGTGTACTCTCACGGTCACCAAGCTGAGTGTGTGCATCCCCGACTGCGTGACCGTGATTTACAGCTAAGGAGGCCCGTGCCCGGCGACATCGACCTGACGATGATGTGTGAAGATTGCTGCCAGCCGAAACCGGACTACGACCTGGTTTGTAGTACCCCCTGCTTGCTACCGAACCGGGTGATGGTCACCATCACGTCGACGTGTCCGGAGTTCAACGCCGAGACGGGCGGAAGTTACGTTGTTTACGCAGAAAACGATGGCACTCCGGGAACGTTGTGGGCGGTATCGGCGTTCGGGACCGGGTGGGGCGTGTTCGGTCACATTTTGTGCGGCGGTGGGGACTGTGGCGGTTACTGCTACGGACCGTTCCGGTTCGACGGTGGGACGTTTTGTTCGTCAATCTTTGCCGTCGCCTACGAGTGCTGCACCTGGTCCAATCAGTACAGCACCGGAGAAGCCCAACCCGTTGTGGACGCCAATCTTTATCTGTACGGCGGAATGTATGTTCTTCATATCGAAGATTACGGCGGTGGTGACCCGGGATGTGAGTAAGGAGGAGTGTGGCCGGACCGATCTTAGAGCCGTTGCCCAGTCTTACGCCGATTGAACCGTCGTCGAGTGCCGCACCAGTATCGAGTGCAGCACCCATTGAACCGTCGTCGAGTGCGACCCCGCTTCCGTCTTCAAGTGCGGCTCCTTTGCCGTCATCGAGTGCGACCCCGCTTCCGTCTTCAAGTACGGCTCCTTTGCCGTCATCCAGTGCGACTCCTTTGCCGTCATCCAGCACAACTCCTTCGCCGTCATCGAGTTCCGCACCGCTGCCGTCTTCAAGCACCGCACCCTCATCAAGCCGTTCTTCTTCAAGCTCATCGTCGAGGGGCCGCTCCATCACGATCCCCCTCGGCGGGTGCTGTGGCTGTTCGTCGTCATCGTCTTCGGCAAGTGCCGTTCCATGTAGTAGTTACCCGGGCTCTCTGTCGTACACGGTGTCACCGAACTGTACGCCGGGCATCCCGGCCCTTCCACTGACGGGCGGTCCGACGGTGTGGAACGCCGGGGCCACTACTAGCTGTGCCCCGACCGGATGGAGTATCACGCTGCACTGTTCGGGCGGTGCCCTGACGTACTCGGTTGCGGATGGCGGTGGGACGTACACCGGAGGCGTGACGATTTTCTCGACCAGCCCGTTTCACGCTCAAATCGTTTACACACCGGGGCCGGGTTCGTGCTGCGGCGGCACGCCTCAAACCATCGACATCACGGCGTAAATCTGGACGGCAGAACTCTTAATACTGCATGTGGATTGATGAATTAAAACGTGAACTGACGGGCCGAATGCTCGACATCTGGGATGGCACCAGCGGCTTAGCCCCCGACATTGAAGAGGGGTACCGGCGGTTGTGGCGGCGACAAGCGGCCTCGGCCAAGGAGGGGGTTCGACCCGGACGAGACGGTCCGGCGTCGGGGTGCGGTTGTAAAGGAGAACATGGGCAACGGCGTACCGCTAGAGAAGCAAGCAGCTCCTCCGTATCGTCTTCACCTCCGTCAGGGGCAGTGTCCGGGTGACGTGCTGGTCCTCACAGCAGCCGTCGAAAGCTTGCACCGAGCTTACCCGGGGGAATATCTCGTATCGGTCCAGACGACCGCACCTGAAATTTGGTGGCACAACCCCGGAGTTACCGACACCCCGGCGTACCAGTGTGCAATTTTGGAAATGGAATATCCGGCCATTCACGAGTGCGGCACTCGGCACGTCCATTTCATGCACGCCTTCTGCGAATATCTGTCGAATTTGATCGGCCGTCCAGTGCCTTTGGCAGTGAACCGGCCGCACCTGTACCTAGCCCCCGACGAACAAAAGCCGCTGGACGCTGTTCGGACCGATGTCCCGTACTGCGTCATCAATGCCGGGCACAAACTAGACTACACGGCCAAGTTCGCTAGCACGGCAATTTGGCAGGAGGTGGTGGATTATTTCCGGGGGCGGCTTCAATTCGTTCAGGTGGGAGAAGCGAATCCGCACCACATCCATCGCCCTCTGGAGGGAGTGCTGAACCTGATCGGCAAAACGACATTCCGTGAGTTCTTTCGGCTGGTTCGGTATTCGACGGTGGCGTGCGGTCCGGTTTCGTTTTTGATGCACACGGCCGCTGCGTTCGAGGTGCCTTATGTGTGCCTGGCCGGGGGCCGGGAGGAGCCGTCATGGGCGGCGTATTCCACGACTCAGTATCTGCACACGATGGGGGCGTTGGACTGTTGCCGCACATCGAGAGCGTGCTGGAAGTCGAGGACGGTGCCGCTGAAGGACGGAAATCGAAATGACCTGTCGCTTTGTTCGCTGCCGGTGATCCAGGACGACGGTGAAGCGGTGCCGAAATGCCTAGATATGATTGGTGCCGCCGGCGTAATTCGGGCCATTGATCAGCAACTGGGAGGCAGATGAGCGACGGGAAAAAGCTGGTTCAGTTCTTCGACCACGGCCTCGGAGATTGTGTGCAGTACGTCACGCTGCTCCAGTTGTACAAACGGCGGGGGTACGACGTTCGGTGCCACTGGGAACCGAACAAAGAACACGTGTTCCAGGCCGCCGGGATCGGGCACCAGCAGACGCTTAAGCACAATCCGTGGAAGTACTACCCGGGCTTCAATTCCCCGAAACCAGAACAGGACGGCAGCGGCAACAAGACCTTCTTGAATTTGAACCGGGACGGCCTTCCGCACATCGGCGAACCCGATGAGCTTTGGGACGAACTGTGCCAAGTGAACCTGGAAGACAGTTTCGACAAGCTCATCACGCCGGAAGTGCGGGCCGAGGTGGATCGATTCCTTGACGGCCTGCCCCGACCGATCGTCTGTATTCACAGTAAAGGCACGAACTTTCAGGGCGAGAAAACAATTCCGGATAAGGCGATTTCCGAGGTGTACTCATTGCTCCTTGACGGGATGCCGGGGTCGTTGGTTCTGATGGACTGGGACAACCGGGTGCCCCGGCCGCCGCATGGTCGTATTCGTCACGTGAAGCGGGACTGGGGCCACATTTCCGTTCTGCAAACAGCAGCCCTGTTGAGTGCGTCGGACCTCCTGATCGGCATCGATTCCGGCCCGTACCACCTGGCCGCAATGACTCGAACTCCGGCTTTGGGCGTGTTTCACCACTTTTACCCATCGTGCGTGACGTTGCCCCGGCCAACGCTGAAAAACGTCGTCATGACCCGGAATGCGAATTCGTACAAACCGGTGAACCAGGCCCGGCGAAAGCGGTGGAGTGTGGTGGAATACGGCGGAGCTTTGCCGTCTGCTTCGGACATCGCCACTCACGCTTTACGGATGCTAACCGGACCTCGTTACGGACTTCCGTTGGGCCGGGACGTGATGCTTCAACAAATGGTCCGAGACTGGTTGAAAGCGAGTACTGGCACCTCGGCGTTGGCAGACCGGAACAACACGATGGACTGGTTGTTTCGAGAGCTTGGCCGTTTTCCGAACCCGCAAATTGTTGAAACCGGTAGTATTCGAAGCCGGGAGGATTGGTCGGCGGGCTACAGTACGTACTTATTCGGGTGCTATTTGGACGGCCGGAATGCGGGGCAACTGACTTCGACGGACGTTGACGGCGGGAATTGTGCGACGGCTCGGGAGCTTTGTCGTCCGTGGGGCGAACGGGTTTCGGTGGTCGAGTCGGATTCGGTGCAATTTTTGAAGGGATACGGCGGGAAGATCGACGTGTTGTTCCTTGATTCGATGGATTGCGAACACGCTGAACACGCTTCCCACGGACTGGCCGAGGCGAAGGCGGCCGAACCGCACTTCCACGACGGTTCAATCGTAGGGTTCGACGACACTGTTTGGCAGAGCGGGCGGTGGACCGGCAAGGGCGGCCTCGGCGTGCCCTACCTACTCGGCCAGGGGTGGAAGGTGGCGGCCAGCGGGTACCAGACATTCCTCGTTATAGGACCGGGAAAGACGTGACGAGCGGCTTACTGCTTGACCCGGGGCAGCGGAGCTACCTCGACGGCCTTAATGGTGATGATGAATTCTCCATCTGGCCTGTAGAATTTTTCTTTGTCAGGCCCACACAGATCGCCATATGTTCCTACTGCCATCAATATTTCGCTTGAAAGCTTATTCTTAACAAGATGGTTTCTGTATATTCTTTCGATCGTCTTGTCTAGAAGTACTCTCACCTGCGATGGCTCCGTCGCCGTGAGTAGGTCACACACGCCTTGGGTCGTCACCTTTGTTCCGAGCAGCCCTGCGTACCGAAGGGTTTTGATCCGCCGGAGGGACACGTCGGTGACGGCCGTCCGATCGGCCACGAACACCCCGAGGCTTACGGCACCGTCAAGGAATGAGGCTAAAGACCCGTCATCAACCGCCGTGTGAGAAACATCAAGAAAGTCAATTTTTGCGGCGTCACTTATTTGTGGGAGAACGGTCAGGTTGTTCTTCGACAGGTTGAGCCTCTTGACGCCGTTGACCTTCAGGCTGCGAATCTTTGCATCGCTCAGCAAACAGTTGGGCAAGCTCAGACTCGTGAGGCCGTGAATTTGGCTAATAACTTGCAAGTCGGACGGTTCAAGGGCAACTCCCACAATATCAAGACTGACCAGATTCCTAATGCTCGAAACGGCCTCCACGATTGGTGCTGACTCTTCCAATTTGAGCGGCGGATTCTGCCATGCCGGCCCGTACCCCCCATTGTCACGCTCGTTCGAGTAGGTCCGAACTGTGACACTCACCTTCTGTGTCGTCGGGTCAATGTCGATGTCACAACCGACCCGGTGGTTTGTCGTCCGGCCGAGACCGGCCAGGAAAGCAACCGCTCTCTCATGACGAGCGAATGCTTCAAGTCGCTTATTCGCCTTGTCCAGTTCCTGTTCGGCACCAGCTAGCTTTAACGCAAACCCGGCCGCAAGCTTTCGCTTCTCACTCACCTCCGTTTGTGCAGCCCCGAGATTCTTGGCGGTTTGGGCCAAGTCAGCTTCCTTTTCCTTCAAAACCCACTTCAACTGGTTGATCTCGGCATTGATAGCGTCTCGTTTCACCACTAGCTCTTTCTGGTCGCCTTCCAGTTTCATTACCTGCATGGCGACTTCGCTTTTTTTTGCCTCCAGTTCGCTCTTTTTGCTGTCAATGACGCCGGTCGAATACAGCATGTACCCAGCGATAATTGTTGCACTAACCCCAGCGGCTGTAGTCAGGCTGCTGATCCATTCAGTTGGTTTCGAGGCCCGCAGCCACGTACCCGTCACGTGCATCCAGAGCCGTGCCCACCGCCCCAGCCTCGATTTGCTGGCCATTGCGTCCCCTCTTGAGGTTCGCTGTCCAATTTTTGGTTCGCTGGCGAACGTTTGCAATTTTCTGCGATGCGGGGTGCGAGGTGCAAAAAAAAGCCCCGGGTGCCTTTTGTGTCCGGGGTAGGGCTAATTACTTTTGTCCGGGTTACTCGTGCCCATCCAACACCCTGCGGATTGTCTCCAGCACCAGTTGTTCACGCTCCTGGGCTGTCATGGTTCGGCCGTTTTGCTCCAGCCATTCGTCGGCCCGTTCCTCCATCTCCTCAATGCTCACCCGTTTCCCGCCTTGGTAAAGCTCGGATTCGTTGCCCGGATACTCTTCTGGATTGCTCCGTTTCATGAGCGTTCCGTACCACAATTTCCGCTTACCTTCGTTGTTCCACCGTAGAAACTTCTCTACGTCACCTTCTAGCATGGGCGTACCTCCGTTCGGATTTCGAAGCCGGAGTCATTCTCTCACGAATTGCGACAATTCAAATGTGCGTTGTGCCAAAAAAGGAACCCCGGGTGCTTTGGGTCCGGGGTTGGAGAGCGGTGGGATATTCGACTAGTAGTTAACGCTACGATTCGTGGCCATTCGTGCAAATGAAATCGGCACCGTGCATATTGACGCTCGTGATTCGTGCAGGACGACCGCCGCAAATTCGGCAGCGGTAATCCTGATGGCTCACGTGCCTGACGCACCAGAGGTTTTCACACCGCCAGTCAAACGCACCTGGAGTAGTCGCCGCATTCACGAGCGTACCCCCGCAACCTGAGCACAGCATAGCTCATCTCCGAAGAGTTGGATTGGGGGGCTAACAGCGTCCATCTTTTCATGCACCAGCCGCAGCCGCAAGGGGAGCTTTTCATAGCAATCTGTGTTGCCACTTATTTCTTTTTCTTTGCGGACTTGGCCATGTGTGCCATGTCGGTTAGTGGCACTTCGGTACCCCACACGCCTTGTTCGTCCTTCGCTGTGTCGTACCACACCTTTCGCACCGTCCCGGAGTGCAGCCGGATTGTCAGAAACACCCGCTTGTCCTCGACGCTCACTTCGATCTTTTCCAGGTGCATTAATAGCCGTTGCCGTACCTGCTCCCTGAGTTCTTTGAGTTCGGAGCCGGATTTGCTTTTCATCAGGTCAACTAGGGCTTTCGTGTCCTCGATGTTCGGCCTCGTTTGCTGGCGTGATTTCTCTTCGATTTCGTTCGTCAGCCGGGTTTTCTCGACCTGCATTTCGGCTAACTTCGCCATGACCGCTGGCACCTCTGCCCCAAGCTGGTCGAGCTGGTCAGCGATATTCTTGATCCGCTCTTCGAGAAATTTCCTCTGAGCTTTGAGCGTCTCGATACCGTCTTCTTGGTTCTCTTGCGGTAGAAGGTCGCTTGCCTTCAATTCGTACAGCCAGTGCAGCACCACGCTTTCGAACCGTTCGTACCGCACCGCTACGTAGGGGTGCTCTTTCTTCCAGCCCAGATACGAGACGAGATACCGATAGTTGTGCTTTCCCGATTTGTTCGTCTTCGGCTTAGATATGAAAACCATATTGCAATCATGTTCTGGGTAGCGAACCAACCCCGTGAACAGGTTCACGAAATCGCCCTTCCGCCCTTGTTTGCCCGACCGGAGCTTCATTGCGTCTTGTGCAGCCCGATACGTTTTCTCATCGATAATCGGCGGGTAATATCCGGGGATGGCCGGACCGGGCTTGACCTTCTCGCCGTGTATCTGGGTCGGCAGTTCCCCCAGGACTCGGCGGTCCCTGAGAATGTCCCAGATGTATTTTTGTGCCCACCCGCTCCTGAACGGCGGTACCTTCTCTTCGAGCAATCGCCGCATTATCGATTGCAGCCCGTGCCCTTCGATGCACCAGCGGAACAGCTTCCGCACCAGCTCCACACGCTCCGGAATTTCTTCGAACCGGCCGCCGGTCACCCGGTTGTTCTTCTTCTTTTGATCCACCACCTTCAGCCACCCCGGGCAGATTTTGCTGAAAACCTTCCCTTCTGCGGCTTGGCGGTGTTTCTCCGTCCAGTTTTCCCGGGACCGAACCGCCTTTTTCTGTGACTCTTCGTGGGCCAAATAAAACCGCCAAATCAAACCCATCAGCCCCATCGGATCGTTCAAGCTGTCTTTCGTGTAAAGCCGGTACTCGATGACGCTGAACAGGTCACAGCCCTGTTCAAGTATTTTTCTCGCCACGTCCACGCTGGCCATGATTTTGTCACGGGAGAGCCGGTCCAAGTCCTCCAGAATTAACACCGGGTTCGGTTCCAGTTGTCTCGCTTCGAGGGCTGCGAGAAATGCGGACAAATCGCCTTTGGTGCGGTTTCGGCCACGAAAGGCAGATACCCCGCAGTCCCGGTACGTTTTCGTTTGGAGTACCCACCCTTTTTCCCGGCAGATTCGTACCGTGCCTTCCGTTTGCCGTCGCTGGCTGTCACCCTTTTCTTGCTCTGGGGTGCTGAACCGTAGGTAGCTGTAGGCGGGGCGGTTCGGTGTGGTCGGGTTCATGGTTTCCCCTCGATTGCCCTGATTTTAAAGCATTTCATGTGGTTGTCAAAAGTGTTGGCGGGTGCGTGGTGATCGAGGCGCCGGACGGCCGGGTGCTGCTGTACGACACCGGCACCACCGCCGGCCCGGACGCGGTGCGCCGGGTGGTGGCGCCGTACCTGTGGAGCCGCGGGGTGACGCGGATCGACGAAGTGTTCTTGTCGCACGCCGACCTGGACCACTTCAACGGGGTGCCGGAACTGCTCCGGCGGTTCCACGTGGCTCAGGTGACGATGACGCCGACGTTCCCGGACAAGAATAGCCCCGGCGTGGAAGCCGTGCTAGCCGCGCTGGACCGGCACAACGTCCCGCGCGGGTTCGCGGCCGCGGGGCAGCGGTTCGTCGCGGGAGATGTCGCGCTGGAGGTGTTGCACCCGCCGCCCGTCGGCCTGGAGGGGAACGAGAACGTGCGAAGTCTGGTGCTGCTCGTGCGTCACGGCGCGCACACGGTGCTGCTGACGGGCGATCTGGAAGGGGAGGGGCAGGCGCGGGTGACGGCGCGGGCGATTGCGCCGGTGGACGTGATGCTGGCCCCGCACCACGGGGCGAAGAGTGCGAACGCGCCGCGTGGCGTGGCGGGCGCGCCGGAACCGGGTGTGATGGCGGCGTGGGCGCGTCCGAAGTTGGTGGTATCGAGCCAGCGGGCCGGGACCGCGACGGATCACCTGCCCCGGAGCTACCGCGGGGCGACGGTGTGGGACACGCCATCGGCCGGGGGAGTGACGGTGCGGAGCCACCGCACCGGGATGGTCGCGGACGCGTTCCGCACCGGCGCGCGCCAGGTGGTCGGGCGCGGGGAGTAGCGACGCAACGTCGTTCAGAACGCGCGGCGGAATTATTCCCGCTCCTAGGGGCGCCCAAGCGCGATGGAGGAACCGAGGAGATTTTGACAGGATCGACAGGATAAACAGGATTTTGAATCAATCTGTCTTCATCCGGTAAATCCTGTTAATCCTGTCAAAATCTGTCTCCGTGAGCACGTGGACTGCACGAGCCGAAACGGCGCCACGGCTATCCGCCCATTCCGCCCCCCGTTCTTATTCTGTTTGCTTCGCCCGGGTCCGGAGAAGCACCGATACACCGAACACCGACACGCTGGAGCGTTACGCACAATGAAGCATCAGAGGCCGTGCCGCTCTAATCCGCTACAAGCCGCGTACGCCGGTTACACCCGCGACGATGTGAGCGACCGAAACAGCCGGGAAGGGGAGTTCATGTGTTCCGTTTGGGGGCGGTGCTGTAACCCCCGTTACAGCCGGACACCGATGCAATCGCTGGTGCGTCGACTGGACATCCGCTGCCGTCCGACTACCCGTTCGCTGCCACTTCGCAGGGTAGTTGCTACCAACGAATTGCCCGTCTCAAGCCTTGGAAACGGCTCTCGGAAGTAACAGCGATCGGGTTGCGGTGCCGCCCGGTGTTGCTCTGTAAAGTGTTGTAATTTAATTGCTTACGAGCTTTTCTTGCTCGAACTCGCTTCTCGGGCTACGAGTTTGAAAACGGGAAACTGGCCTCGTGACATCTGCCGTACAGGTGGCGCGGCAAGTCCGATCGGGTAGTCGTGGCACCGATCGCTGTCGGTGCCACGACTACCCGATCAACCAGTAGCTGCTGGAGAAGCAATGGAACACACGTCGGTCGAGTTAGTCCTTCGTGTCGTCGTCGCTGAGGAAGTCGAGTACGTCGGCTTCGTTCCACTCCTCGCCGTCCGGTTTGCCCTTTTGCTTCTCTTCGGGAGCCGGTTCGGAGTCGTTGACACCCGGCAGCGCCAGGTCGATTTCTTCGACCGGTTCGCTCAGATCGCCGAAGAGGTGCGCCTCGCCGAGCCGTTCCCACAGCAGCCGCGCGAACGGTTTCACCTCAATGTGCTCCTCCACCGCCCACCGGTCGCGGTCCTGCGGCCGGATGAACTGTGCCGTCCGCAACTTGCGCAGCGTGGTGTGCGCGTCCGAGTCGCGTGCGAAGTCGGGGAACATTTCTCCCACCGTCGGGACGCCGGCGTGGTCCATGATGGCGCGCAGGGTGTCCCGCTCGTCGGGGCGTATGAATGGCGCCGCGGCTCGCATCTCACGCACCAGTCCCGTGAGTGCCGCCGCGAGTTCGTCCGCCGTGCAACTCACCGTTACCGGCCCGAGGTCGAGTTCCAGTTCGTGTTCCGCGTGGGTCAGGTGCATTCGATTCTCCCGTGGCCCGGCCGGTCCGCGCGGCAGAGAGCCGCAGAGCGGAGCAACCTTGTGAATGTGGCGACAGGGGCGAAACTGGGCGAAGGCGAAGCCCGAGCGATGTGGCGATGAGCGAACCGAAGTCAGTATAACCCCACACGCGCTTTCATGCAACTCTCATCTCGGGAAACGAAACCCGCTCGTTGGCGTGCCGAAAACGTGAACATATAATCACGTCGCGCCGCGTTCTGGACGGTCCGGGACCGCGGCGCGCACCCGAAACGAGGCTCCGGATGAAGACGTTCGCACTGGTGATTGGGTTGGTCGCATGTTCGGCCCTGACCGCGCCGGCGGCCGACGAGAAACTGGACCTGGCCGGCACCTACACGCTGGTGGCGGGCAAGAAGAACGGCGCCGACGTGGACGAGACCGCCAAGAAGGCCCAGTACACCGTCACCGCCGACAAGTTCACCATCAAGGGCGGCGAGGTCAAATTCGTGATGGGGTACAAACTCGACGCCAAGGCGAACCCGGCGCAGATCGACATGGAGATCCTCGAAGGCCCCGAAGGCACCAAGGGCACGAAGGCCGTGGGCATCGTCGAACTGAAGGGCGACACGCTCAAGGTCGCGTACTCGCTCGACAAGGAGAAGCGCCCGAAGGAGTTCGACGGTAAGGCCGGCTACTACTTCGAGCTGAAGAAGGAAAAGGCGAAGTAACGCCGCGTTCGTACACTCACTGCCATCTGCCGGCAGATAGTGCTGTCGGCAGTTCTGCTCACCGCGCCCTTTCCCTTCCGGGACTGTTGTGATGCGTTCTCTACTGGTCGCTGTCGCGCTACTCGCGCTCGCCGTCTGTTCCACCCCCGCGGACGAGAAGCTGAAGGGCATCGCGTGCCGCTCGGTTCACCTCGGCTACCCGGCGCCGGAGGGCGTGGCGTTTTACAACGAGCTGACGGTGGAGAAGTCCGCCGAAGGCACGTACTTCATGGCCGCGGGATGGGGCAAAGGGTACTTCGGCATTCAGGAACTCGCGAACGGCAAGAAGCTTGTGCTGTTCTCCGTGTGGGACCCGACCACTGGCGACGACCCCAAGAAGGTGGACGAGTCGAAGCGGGTGAAGATGCTCCACAAGGACGCCGCCGTCCGCGTCGGGCGGTTCGGGGGCGAAGGTACCGGCGGGCAGTCGTTTTTCGATTACGACTGGAAGATCGGCGAGACCTATCGCTTCCTCGTGACCGCCAAGCCCGACGGCGACGCGCGCACCGCGTACAGCGGCTACTTCTTCGTTCCGGAAAAAACGGCCGGGGGCTCGGGTGGTTCCCCCGCGAAGGGGCAGTGGAAACACCTCGTGACGTTCTCGACCCTCACGAAAGGCGACTTGCTCAAGGGGTGCTACTCGTTCGTGGAAGACTTCCGCCGGAACAAGGTTTCCACGACGAAGGAGCGCCGCGCGAGTTTCGGGAACGGCTGGATCAAACCGGCGAAGGGCGAATGGGTGCCGTTGGACAAGGCCCGCTTCACCGCGGACGCCAATCCGGTCACCAACATTGATGCCGGCGCCGCGGACGGGCGCTACTTCCTCACCACCGGCGGCGACATCGAGAACAAGACCACGAAGTTGCGGGATTCCATCACGCGGGACAAGGAAAAGTCGGGCGCCAAACCGCCCGCGGACCTGCCGAAGTTCGAATGAGACCTGCCCCGTGCGGATCAGCAGCGGTGAGCCGGAAGTGTTCCCCCGGCTCGCCTCGTTGGTCCGGGCATGCGACTACTATTGCGGGGCGGTGTGTTTGCGCAACTGCCCCCGGAGCCGGCGGATTTCGAACACGGCGGTGCAAAGCAGTACGGCCAGAACGGCGATCGCGGTGCCGAGCCAGACGGTTGGTGATCCGCTCTCGTCTCGTGCGGGTGGGGGCTTGGAAACCCCAGGTTTTACGAGCGACGGCTCCGGCACAGGAACGGGATTGGGGATGGGCTGAGCGGAGCCGGTTCGGAACCCGTCCGCGTCGACTCGGTACCGGACGTTGCAGTCGTGGTCGTCGCACCATTGCCCTTCGAGCCCGGGGATGCGGAACGCTTCTTGCGGTATGGGCTCGTTGACGCGGATCTCGGACAGTACCGTGACCCGGTGCTCCTTGAGTTCTCCGTTTTCGAACGACCGGTGTTCGACTCGCGCCGGGTAGAACTGGCCCGGCTTGGGTTCGGCAAACGCCGTCACCTCGTGCTCGTGATGGTGGTGGGACTGATCGTGGGGGTACTCGGTGTGCTTCCGAATCAGGTAGTTGTGGTTCGGGCTGAACCAGAACTCGTTGACACTACTGTCGTGCTTCAGCACCACGTGGATTTCCGCAGCCTCGCCTGGCTGCGTCGGGAGGCGTCTGATCGAAATGATTTCGTGGGGCTGTCCCAGTAACGCGTGAAAAGGGAGCGACCCTCCGTCGCGAGACGTGTAATCGAACAGGGGGCCGATGGGGTCCGACATACATCGCCAATGAGCGGAGACGGTTGGCTTTTGATAATCGCTCGGCTCGGCCGGCATTGACACGTTCAATAAGTACCCGAAGCGAGAGAGCTGGTCAAACATCGCCATGTCCGACATGAGGGTGCGCTGCCTCCAGGCGTCGGGCGTGCGCCAGAACTGCGTCGGGCCGGTGGCGAAACTGACATGACCCATGCCCACGGGCGGCATTCGATCGTCTTCGTACTTGTAGCGAAGGGCCTCCCATTTCAACGTGTAATACCGTTCCGTGTAGCTTACGGTGCGGATCGCGTCGCGGGCCGCGCGGTGGCGGTCGCGGACTTCGTCCAGGAGGGCACGCTCGTTCGGTTCGGATGCGGCCAGTGGGGAAACAGGGGTAAGAACACAGACCGAAATGAGGAGCCAGTTCCGGCACACGGGCATGGCGGGACTCGCGCGTGGGGCGGCGCCAACGGGGCGCCGGGGGCCGATGCACAACGCGGACCCCGGCGCCCCGTTGGCGCCGCCGTGAAAATGTTCGAGCGTTCGGGCATTCGGGCGTGGCGTTACTCTTCCAGGAACTTCTTGAACTCGATCTGGTAGCAGGTGGTGTTGCTGTTGCCGCAGAACAGGGACTTGCCGTCCGGGCCGAACGCGAGCGACTGGACCGGCCCGTCGAACCCGCGGGCCACGAGCAGCCGGCCGCTGAGCACGTCCCAGCACCGCACGATGCCGTCGTCCCCGCCGCTGAGCAGGTAGCTGCCGGTCGGGTCGAAGCACACGGCGCTGATGGTGCCCTGGTGCCCGCCGAACACGAACACCGTCGCCTGGGTCTCGGCGTCCCACACGTAGACGGCGTCTTCGAGCCCGGCGCCGGCGAGGTACTTGCCTTGCGGGTCGAACGCCAGCGCCGTCACCCCGACATCGATCGTGTACAGCTTTTCCTTCGTGGTCACGTCCCACACGCACACCGCGCCGTCGCGCTCGCCGGTGCGCATGTAGTCGGCGCCCCCGCACGCGACCCGCTTCCCGTCCGGGTGGAACGCGATCGTCTCCAGGGTGCAGGCGTCCGCGGCCTCCACGATGATCATGTCGGGCTGGCCGGTCTCGCACGCCCACAGCCACACCAGGCCGTCGGCCGGGCTGGTGTGAGCGAGCGTCTTCGAGTCGGGGCTGAAGGTCACGAACCCGACCGGCGGCTTGGTCGCTTCGAGCGAGTGCGCGAGGCTCCCGTCGGCCGCGTTCCAGAGCTGCGAGAAGTAGTCGGTGCCGCCGATCCCGAGCCACTTCCCGTCCGGCGAGGCGGCCACGGAGAACGCCGGACACAGGTTGGTGGGGGCCACCTCGTCGCCGCTCTCCACGTCCCACACGCGCACGTTCTGCGCGCCGGAACTGGCGAGCCGGAGCGGGGCGCCGGGGAGCACCGCGATCGAGTGCCGGCCGCGCGGGTTCGGGCCGGCGATCAGCTTCCCGGCGCGCACGTCCCACACGTGAACCACGCGGTCCGCGCCGGCGCTGGCGAGCTTCGTCCCGTCCGGGCTGAAGCACAGGCACCGGACCTCTTCGTTGTGGCCCCGCAGCACCGGGCCGCGGGCGGCGCCCTCGGCGTCCACCCACAGGTGGATGTCGAAGTCCGAGTCGGCGCAGGCGAGGTACCGGCCGTCCGGGCTGAACGCGGCCGTCACCACCTGGTCGGCGTGGCTGTTGAGCAGCATGAGCGGGTCCGGGTGCGGCGGCCGCCACACCCGCGCGGACGTGTCCCAGCCGGCGGAGACCAGCAGGGCCGAGTCCGGCGACCACACCAGCGCCGGGATGCGGTCCGTGTGGCTCTTGAGTTCGGCGACCGGGCGGCGCGTGGCCGCGTCCCACACCCGGACGGTGAGGTCCTCGCCGGCGGTCGCGACGAACTTCCCGTTCGGCGAGAACGCGAGCGCGGAAATCGCTTTGCGCGGGTGCGCCTGCACCTCGCCCACGAGTGCGAAGCTCGTGGCGTCCCAGAACCGGAGCTTCCCGTCGTCGTGGCCGCTGGCCACGACCGCCCCGTCGGCGCTGAACGCCAGCGCGGTGAGCCACGCCGAACCGGCCGGCTGCTCGATCCGGCTCAGGAGCTGTCCGGTGCCGGTGTCCCAGATGAGCAGGTCGTCGTTACCGCTGGCGAGCCGCTTCCCCCCGGGGCCGAAGCACCACAGCGTCTCGAGGTCGCTCAGGAAGTGCCGGGCCAACAGCCGCCCGTCGGGGGCCCAGTGCCGCAGCACGCCCGACTCGTCGATCGAAAACAGACGCCCCTCGGCGTCGAAGGTGAGCCCCGCGATGTCGCCGTCGGTGTGGAACCTCGGCTCGCCGAACACCCGGGTTACAAGTGGCAACGGGTAGATGGGTGTTGCGTCTTCGCGTGGAGTGGTCACGGGTGTGGACATGAAAGCCCTTCGTCGTGCGGTCTCGGTGTTCGCGCGGTGGGCGCGCGGAACGGGCGTTTCAACTCTAGAACAGTGTTTCCGTTGAGGCGAGAAAAACAGGGGCGCCGGGCAGAAAATTCGGCGTGCCGGGAACAGTTGACCAATTCGGAATTATTGTCGCATTTAAAATATTCTGCGCCAACAACAGAAATCCAGAGGATTTGGGCTGCGCGAGCCGCAAGCCACGTGAGTTTCGCCAAGTATGGCTTTGCTGGACCGGAAAGCAAATCGGCAGCGCGGAAAGCTCATTTACGGTGCGGGCCGGGTTTCATTCCGACGACGGTTATTGCAAATGTGCCGCTTTTACGGCACTCACGCGGTTCCGGTACCAGCCGTATTACGGCAAACGGGTGTGATCTGGACGTTGCACCGCGGTCGCCCGTTTGAAACCGATTACCACGTCCAGTCGACGCGGTACACGTGGTTCGCTTCCGGGTTCGGGATCTCCCAGTAAATCCAGCTCCCGTCGTCGGCCGCGAACGTGAGCAGCGGTCCGGTGTACGGGCGCGGCTCCTCGCGCGTTTTGGGGTCGTCTGCTCGAGTCGGTGCGTACCGGAACTGGTGGGTCTTGAACGGCCGGTCCTCGGGGAACAGGATCAACATGGAGGTCTTGACCGAGCCCTCGTAGCCGACCGCTCCGAACCACTGCTCGTCGGGCGCTTGGAGCGAGTTCCAGTAGGTGCTCGAATAGCGGAGCGTGAACTCGTGCCCCACCGGGATGTCGGACACGTCGAACACCAGTTGCCGCACTTTCATTGCCTGTTGCCCCACGAACCCGGGGCGCTCCGCACTGAACGCGCGGGCCTTGTCGGCGTTCGGCCGGCCGGCTCGGTTGACGACGTCCCGTCCGGTGGTGCGGGTCTCGACGCGCAACTCGTTCACGGGGGCGATCTTCTTCACCTCGCGCCGGGTGAAGTACACGATCGAGGATTCCGCGGTCGAGCCCGGAGGGACCGCGCGCCACCCGCGCATGTCCACGATCCGCTCGTCCCGGCGCACCTCGAAGTGCGACGCGTCCGCGTCGGGCAGGTTCGGTAGTACGGTGACGGGGTGCGGCGAGGTCCGGTCCGGGAGCGGTTCCACGAGTCGGAGGGCATCGACCTGCTTGGCGACTTCGTCGCGCACGAGTGCGACGGCCGCGTCGTCCTTCTTGCGGAACAGCCACACCGGCGACGGTGCGAGCCACGCGACGGCGAGCAACCCGAGGAGAACGCCCGCCGCCAGGGCGGGGCGCCAGCGGCGGCGGAACTGCTTGCAGGCCGTGTACCACAGCCCGGTGCGCGGACCAAGGAGCGGCTCCCCGCCCAGGTACCGCCGCAGGTCGGCGGCGAGGTCCGCGGCGCTCGCGTACCGCTCCGCCGGGTCCTTCGCGAGGCACTTGCGGCAGATCAGGTCGAGTTCGCGGGGGACGCCCGGGGCGCGCCGCGCCGCCGGCACCGGTTCGTCGCTAACCACCTGACGGATCACGGACCACGCATCCGAACCGGTGAACGGCACCGAACCGGTGAGGCACTCGTACAGGATGACGCCGAGCGCGTAGACGTCCGCCGCCGGGCCGATGCTCTTCGTCTCGCCCCGCGCCTGCTCCGGCGACATGTACGCGGGGGTGCCCATCACCGACCCGGTTCGGGTGAGTTCGGCGCCGTCGCGCTTCGCGAGCCCGAAGTCCATCACCTTCGGTTCGCCCCACGGTTCGGCGGCGGGACCCGGGGCGTCGAGCAGGACGTTGTGGGGCTTCAGGTCGCGGTGGACGATGCCGCGGTCGTGGGCGGCCTGCACCCCGAGCGCGACCTTCGCGACCAACTCGGCCGCGGCACAGGGGCGCATTTTCCCGGACGCGCGGAGCCGCTGCGCGAGGCTCCCGCCCTCCAGGCACTCCATCGCGAGGTACGGGCGCCCGTCGGCCTCACCGCTGTCGAACACCTGGATCACGTTGGGGTGGCGGATCGCGGCCACCGCTTGCGCTTCCCCGAGGAACCGCGCGACCTCGCGCGCGTCCGCGTGCGCGCCGGCCAGCACCATCTTGAGCGCCACCACCCGGTTCAGTTTCACCTGCCGGGCCTTGTACACGACGCCCATGCCGCCGCGCCCGAGTTCGCCGACGATCTCGTACCCGGGAGGGCCGGACGCCGTGAGCGTGAGCGCGACCCGCTGCGCCTGTTCCGCCGTCTGTGCGAGCGTCTCGCTGTGCGCGAGAGACGCTTCGCTCGGGTGCGTGTCCCCTTCGGTTGTCAAATCGGGGGGCGACGGCGATGCGGTTCGTGTTTCATCATTCATGTGGCGCCCAGAAAGAAGCACGCGCGTAGTTTAGCACCGAACGGGGCGGGGCGCCTGCTGATGCGCCAGAAGCGTGAGCGGCGGCGCGGGGCGGGCGCGACACAAATGATGTCGCGCCCGCCCCGCGCCGCCGCTCAGACTTCCCACACACCGTTCGGTCGTTTAGTCGTGGGTTTCGAGCCGGTGCAGCACTTCGGTAAGCAGTCCCGGGCCGCTCATCCGGTACGCGGCTTCGTGCGGGCACGCTTGAACGCAGAACGGCTCGTTGCCGCCGCACAGGTCGCAGTTGACGGCGCGCCGGGCGGCGATCTTGAGCGGGTCGCCGCTGGGGTGCTGGGTCGCGGCCGGGTTCGGGGTGCCGCGGGCGGTCATGTGGATCGCACCGTAGGGGCAGTTGCGCTCGCACAGCCCGCACCCGATGCAGTGGTTCTCGATCACCACCTCCAGGTGCGCGCCGCGGCGGTGGATCGCGTCCACCGGGCACCCCTCCATGCAGTACGGCTTCTGGCACGAGCGGCACGAGGTGGCGACCAGGAAGTCGCCGAACCGCAGCCCCTCGCGGAGCAGCCGGGCGTTACCGTCGTGCGAGTCGGCGCACGCCTTGGTACACTCGTCGCACCGGGTGCAGCTCTTCAGGTCGAGCACCAGCAGCCGCTGCCCCTGGTAGAGCCCCTGGCGGACGTAGTCGCGGAGGACCGCCGGGGGCGGGTCCTTGGCGACGCCCGGGACCGCGCGGCGCGGCCCCTCTTCCATGTGCTCTTTGAGCTTCGGGAACCGCTCGCACAGCCGGCGGAACACCGGGCCGGGGACCCGCACCACCTCGACCGGGTCCAGCGCCGCGACGGTCGCGGTGCGCACCCCGGGGCGGTCCGACAGCAGCCCGCGCTCGCCGAAGCTGTCGCCGGCGGACAGCAGCCGCAGCACCTGCTCGGCCCCGCCGGCCGTGGTGAACACCCGCACGGTGCCCAGCCGGATGATGTAGAACGCGGCCGCGACGTCCCCTTCGGACACGATCGCCTCGCCCGCCTCGACCCGGGCGAACGTGACCCCCTCGCTCAGCAGGAACGTCGCCGCCTGCTCCCGCTCCATCTTGTCGAGCGCCTCGAACACGCGGCTGTTCTGCACGCCGGTCTGGATCGCGCGCAGGGTGTACATCTCCTGGATGTCCTCGCGGGCCGAGGCCGACCGCTGCATCATGTCGAGCATGTTGCGGGTGATCTCGTACACCACCACCGGGCCGCGCTTCTTCGGGTTCCGCGCGACGGTGGGCCATCCGTTCTCGTCGTACCCCAGGGTGAGTTCGGGGCTGTCGTCCTCGGCGACCGCGACCACGGTCGCGGTGCGCGGGCGCTGGGTGAAACAGGTCATCTCGCCGAGCACCAGCTCGTCCCCGGACGACACCTTCACCAGCGCCCCGTAGTCGCCCGCCGCGCGCTTCTTTTTCTTCTTCGCCCCGCCGAACAGGCTGCCGAGCAGCCCGAGCCGCACCTCGGGCTCCGGCCCGCGGACGTAGATCTCGAACGTGCCGGTCCCTTGCAGGAGGAACGCGGTGCTGCCGTACTCGCCCTCGTCGCACAGCACCTTGCGGTCGCCCGGGCGGATCTCCCACCGGCGCACGGCCCCCTCGTTCCACTTGAGGTACGAGTACGGGATGGAGCGGAACGGGAACACGACCCGCGCCCCGCGGGTGGGGCTCTCGTACAGGAGCCACACGTCCCGCATCTGGTCGGCGGTCAGGAAGTCGGACCCCTCCGGGAACGGGGTGTTCGGGTTCACCGGCACCTGCTCGGGCGAGTCGTCGCCCCACGCCCGGGGCCGCACGCGGCGGCGCAGCGACAGCGCGCCGGTGGGGCAACTGTTCATGCACTCGCCGCACTGCACGCAGGTGCTGTCCCGCATGACGCTGTCGAGGTCGAAGCTGATGCGGGTGCCGTACCCCTTGCCGGTGTGGCCGATCACCTTGAACGGCTTCACCTCGGAGCACGCCCGCACGCACCGGTCGCACACGATGCACCGGTCGTGGTCCACCACCACCGTGCGCGACGAGTAGGGGTAGTCCTTGTCGATCTGCGCGTTCCACTCCTCCCAGGCGTCGCGCAGCTCCGGCGCCTCTTCCGTCAGCTCGTTTTCGCGGAGGGTGGGGAGGAGGGGCAGGTTGACGCGCCGGGACTTGGGGATCGCCTCTTCGGCCGCGTTGCGGCTCGGCAGGGCGGCGGGCTTGCGCAGGCTCGGCCGCGCCTCCAGCACCTCCAGCGACCGGGCCACCGTGGACAGCTCGTCCTCGTACCGCTTGGTCTCGGTGAGCGGCTCGTGGAGGCAGTCGGCGACGAGGAACTCGGCGAGCAGCTTGACCGACTGGTTGACGCTGTCTGCCGCGTCCCGGATGGTCTTGGCGGTCTTTTCGTCGCCCGTGGCCTCGTCGCGCTTCTGCGGGTTGTACCCGTCGAGCCCGGCGCGGGTGGTGACCACCATATTGGTTTCGACGCGGTGCTGGCACGCGGGCACCAGCTTGCGCCCGGGGGTCAGCTTCCCGCGCTTCATGCTCGAGATGTGGACCGAGCACATGCGGCACACCGCGACCGGGGCGACGTGCCGCTGGTGGCACAGCACCGGGATGCGCTCCTTCAGCTCCTCTTCCGTCCACGCCCCGGCGGCGACGAGGGCCGCGGCGGCGTCGTAGATGGTCGTGGTGCGCGGGATCTCCTTGCCGTCGGCGTCGCGGACGACGTTCCCCTGCGCGTCGGTCTTGGGCACCGCGCGGGGCACCTCGACCGGGAACCCGTCGATGACGACGGTGACGAGGTCCCGGAACCGGTCGCGGGTCTCTTTCTCGCGCCGCACGAGCACGTCGTTGTCGTCGCGGGCGAAGAGGGACTCTTCTTCGCGGCCCAGGAAGATGTCGGGATCGGCGATGTCAGGCATGGTGGAACCCGTGTCCTGGCGAGCGAGGGCGCGAGCCCTGGCGTGACCTGTGGCGACGAGGCGATGCGTGCGCTGCGTGGGGGGAGCGGTGCCGGCCCGCTATTCGGCGGGCTTCCGCCCGTTCGCTTTGGGTGCGTCATCGACGAAGTACTCGAGCGCCGTCGCCAGCGGGATCGGGGCCACGTACCCCAGGCCGCAGATCGAGGTGAGCTGGAGCGTCTTCGTGATCTCTTTCACGTCCTTCTTGATCGCGGCCAGGTCGTCGGCCGGCAGCCGGCCCGCGCGGCGGCTCTTCAGCAGCCCCTCGCCGATCTGCACCAGCTTCTGCGACCCGAGCCGGCACGGCACGCACTTCCCGCACGACTCGTTTCGGTAGAACTGCGTGTAGTTCACCGCCTGGTCGAGCACGTCCACGTCGCCCGCGTACACTGTGATGGCGGCGCCGAGCATCGCTTCCACGGGGAGCCGCAGCGCGCCGTTCAGGTGCCGGAAAAAGTTCAGGTCAAGGGGGATCTTGAGCACGTCGAGTTCGGTCGCGCCGAGCGGCAGGTGCGTGTTGAGGAACCACTCCATGAAGTCCGCGTCTTGCGCCGAGCGGTCGCGGATGCGGGCGACCGCGTCCGCCCGCTTCTTGGCGTCGAACTTGGGATCGACCGGCAGCTTCGCCGGGACCAGCCCGCCGGACGGGCCGGACGCGGCCACCGCCCGCAGCGGGCCGGTGATCCCGCCGCAATACTTGTCCCCGTTGAACAGCTCGCCGAGGGTGAGGCCGATCGCGACCTCGTACACCCCGGGGCGCGCCACGTCGCCGCTGACCGAGAACAGCCGCCGCCCGCCGAACTTGATCTTCGGGTCGGTCGCCAGCCGCCACCCGCCCATCTCGTACTTGTCGCCGCCGAACAGGATGATCCCCGGCGCCCAGGCCAGCGTCTCGACGTTGTTCACCACCGTCGGCTTGTCGCGGAACCCGTTGGCCGACAGCTCCGGCGGCCGGTTCCGCGGTTGCCCGCGGCGGTCCTCCATTGCCTCGATCAGGGCCGACTGCTCGCCGCAAATGTACCCCCCCGGGCTCTCGAACACCTCGACCGGGAAGTTGCGTCCCGACCCGAAGATGTTCGGGCCGCACGCGCCGAGCTCTTGCGCGCGTTTGATCTCTTCTTTTAGGGCGTGGATCTGCTCGAAGTACTCGTGGCGGACGTAGATGTGCCCGCTGGTGGCGCCGGTCATGAGCCCGGCGAGGATGACCCCCTCCACCACGAGGTGCGGCATCCGCAGGAGGATCTCGCGGTCCTTGAAGGTGCCGGGTTCGCTCTCGTCGCCGTTGCAGACGATGTACTTCTCGTTGCCCGGCTGTTGCCACACGTCGAGCCACTTCTGGTACGCCGGCGCGCCGGCCCCGCCCATCCCGAGCAGGTTCGCCGTCTTGAGCTCCCACAGCAGCGGGTGGAACCGCTGGACGTAGGTCTCAAGGTCCTTGCCGCCCAGCTCGCGCGGGGGCGGCACGAGCGGCCGGATGAGCCGAGCCAGGTAGTCCGTGAACCGCTTGACGGCGCGGTAGTCGCGGGGCCAGCCCTGGCGCCCGTAGATGTCCAGCGACCAGCCCGCCGTGCGCGGCGCCGGGTGCTCCGGGTCGGCGATCACGCCCTTGGGTATCGCGTAACCGCGGTTGGTGTTGGTGTGCGGCTCGTAAGTCGCGTCGGTGTCCGGCTCGGGCGGGTCGCGGTCCGCGGCGAGGTCCCGCAGCACCCCTTCGAGGAACTCGCCGTCGCGCCCGGCGTAGACCCAGGCGTGAACGTGTTCGGGCATGGGCCGCTTCTCGACCCACACCGCCGGGGCGCGGTCGCACCGGCCCAGGCACGAAACGCCCTCGACGCACACACTCTTGCCGGTCGCCTCGGACAATTCGGCCGCGAGCACCGGCAGCCCGGTGCGCTCGTCCAGCAGCGCCGCGGCCCCGCGGTGGTGGCAGGTCAGGTCGCGGCACACCCGCATCTCGATCTCGGGCGGGTTGGTGCGTTCGAGCTTGAACGCGGGGAAAAAGCTGCTGACCTCCTCAATGCGGTACAGCGGCACGTTGATCTCGTGCGCGAGCGCCCGCAGCTCCTTATCGGGGAGGAAGCCGAACCGGTTTTGGATGTCGCGGAGCCGCTGAACGATCATCGCTGACCCTTGAGAGGTCGTAGGACGGAGGTCTGGGACAGAGGACGCCGGTCAGGAGCCAGAACGCACAGGTGTTTTCTTTGGCTACTGTTTTCTGTCGTCTGCCCTGTGCCCTCGGGTCTCATTCTTGCTTGGTGCTGCCCGTGAGCCACTGCTTGAGCGACAGCGGCGTTCCGCTTTCGCGGGCGGCGGCCCCACGCCCCTGGAGCGGGTTGTCGCCGTTGTGGTACCGGTGGCAGTCGGTGCAGTTGTGCCGGGCGCCGCCGCCCGCCACGTCGGTGCCGTCGGGCAGCTTGACGACAGTGCCGACCGGCGCGTGACAGGCCCGGCACGTGTTCAGCCCGAGGATCTGGACCGGCTCCGGTTTGTTCGCCTCGACCGGCGACACGTATGCGGCTGCGGTGCCGGGGTGGCACGTCGCGCAGGTGGCCCCGCGGTGTGATGCGTGGTTGAACGTCGCGTGCCGGAGCCAGACGGTGCGGTCCGGTACCGCCGCGATTTTCGTCCTCGCGCCGCCAGCGCCTGCGGTCACCGTGTGGCACTTCGCGCAGCTCCCGCGGCTGCCGAACAGGTTAGCCTCCGCGTCCGCGGTGAGGCGTTCGGCGGTGTGGCCCAGCGTCGGCGGGGCGAGCGGTTGTTGCGGGTCCAGTTTCCCGCCCAGTTCCGGCGGGCGGGCGAGTGCGGGGTGGCCGCCGTCGCTCAGCCCCTTCAGGTAGCCCGCCTTGAGTTCGGCCGCGAGGTCCGCGGGCTGCTTGCGGTGCGCCAGCTCGAACCGCGGCACGGCGAACTTCTTGCCCCCTGACTCGGCGACGGCCTCGGGGGCGGCTAGCGGGTGGCACGACCGGCAGTGCGCCTCGAAGTTGACCGGCAGGAAGTACGCACCTTCCGCGCGCGGCGGGAACAGCGCGTCCGCCGGGGCGCCCTTCGTCAACGTCGCCTTCACCTTGTCCAGTTCCGGGGAGCCGGCGCCGGCGTCGAGCGCGTGGCACGACGCGCACGCGAGCTGAACCTTCGCGCTGTCGGGTTGGCCGGGGGCGAAGCGGGCGACGGCCGCGGCACCGCCCAGCTCACGGAGCCGGGCGACGGTCATCGCTTCCTTCCCGTCCGCGCTGTACGCCTGCCCCGGACTCATGTGGACCGCGTGGCTGAACGTGAGTGTCCGCGGGCTCTTGGTGATGTCAAGCGACCGAAACTCCGGGTGGTCGGTCACGAAGTTGGTCACCTTGTTCGCGTAAGGCGGCTCGCCGCGGGCCGCGGTGAGCGACCGGTCCGCATCGTGGTACCGGTTGAGTTCGGCGTGGCACCAGTTGCAGTCCTTGTCGGCAAGCCGGACCAGCGAGTTGAGCCGCCCGTTATGGTCGTGGTGGCAGTTCGAGCACCGGTCGTGGAACGCCTGCGCCTCCTTATTGGAGGAGGCGTGGTGCGGCGGCCCCGCGTGGCACTTCTCGCAGGTGAGATCGTGCCACCGGTCCCGCGCCCGGAAGGCGTCGAGCGGATTCAGACTCACCTTATGCGCCTTGTGGCACGCCTCGCAGTTGTTGTCGAACGCCGCGTGGACGTCGGCGAGTTGGCCGTGCGAGTGGGCGTACTGGACCCGCTGGGCCGGTTTGGCCACATCGACCGCCGCCCAGACGCCGGCCCCGATGAGGGCAATGGCGGTGAGGGCGCGGCGGGCGCGGCGGAACACGTCGGGGCTGCGGAAGTACCCGCGCCGCCCGATGTACCGGTCCGACAGGTCGCGACTAGGGGAGCGGGGCATCTCTTAACCCGACGGTTGGTGCTCGGTGTCTCGTACCTGGTGCCTGCCATACGTTCGACGCGGGTGACCACGCACCGGTGCAGAACGTGTGGCCCGCCGAATGCAGTATGCAACACAACTTACCAGTACTTCAGCGCCCGGACCGCGTGGAGGACCATGAGCGAGAACATGGCCCACGACAGCGGGATGTGAACCAGGAGCCAGCCGTGCAGCCACGCGTGCAGGGTCCGCTGGTCGTCCCAGCGGCGGCGCAGGTCGGCGAGCCCCTGGAGCTTGTCGAGCGCGCCGCGGGCGTCCGGCGGGACCGCCTCCCGGAGCCGGGCGAACCGGCGCTCGGCCTCGGCGCGGGCGGTCAGGGGCGACCGCGACTGCCGCCCTTGTTCCAGATAAGGGAGCAGCACCTCGTCGCGGAACGCCTCGAGTTCGCCGGCCAGCGGTCCGCTGATGACCGGCTCGTCGGATTCGGACTCCGGGGGCACCGTGGTGAGCGCGGTGATGAGCTGCCGGGCCTCGTCGGCCTGGTACTCGCCGAGCCGGTCGATTTGCGACGCGATCGACTCGCCCGGGATGTCTGCGAGCATCTTTTGGGGGAGCCACTGCTGCATCACCAGGCCCCAAACGCCGCTCGCGATGACCGCAAGGAACAGCGCCATCGTGGCCGCCGGGAGCGGGCCGCCGAACCCGAACCCGCCGTGGATCAGAATCACCGGCAGGCACAGGAGCCCGAGCCAGATGTGCAACCGCATCCAGGTGCGGGTGCGGCCGAGCCGGTGCCCGCGCAGCATTTTGCGGAACACCAGGGCCATTTCGAACGCGATGATGATCCCGCCCGCGACCCCGCACAGCACCCCGAACCCGCTGCTGGGCTGCGGGGGCCAGTCCCACAGCCCGAGGAGCCCGCCGACCCAGGCGACGGCCGTGACGGCAACCGTGATCCCGACGGTGGCACCGATGATGGTGAACACCCGGCGCGGAACGGTCTTGGTCTTACCGAGAAGCACTCGCGGCTCCGATCATGACGCCGTATTTCGTGTTACGGTGAGGATAGTACCCCTCGTGCGCGGGGCGGTCAACTATTTCGAACAGGAACTTCGGCCCCGGTGACACCGGGGCGTCACCCGCGGCCGGCGCGCGACCTTGTGAGGCGCATTCGTGATGGACGGCGCTTGCCGTCCGGCCCGGAAATGTTGAACATGGGGGACGCACCGGCGGGCGCGTCCCGTGGCTCGCGTTTTGAACACCCGCTCAACTATTATCGGCTGACAATGAATCTCAGCGCGCGTACAGTTCTCGTCACACTGGTGGCGGCCGCGGTCGGCCTCGCGGTCGCGGTCGGCGCGGCCCGGGCCGTCAAACCCGACACCGTGACGGTTCCGAAGTACGAGCCGGTCCACCCGACTTCCGACGCGCCAACCGAGCGCCGGCCGGTCGGCGCGGTCGGGTGCATGGCCGCCGCGTGTCACGGCGCGCCCGCCGGTGAACTGCTCAACGGCCGGAGCGGCCCCGACACATGGGCCGCTTCGGGGAGCTGCTGGGCCGCAGCCGATCCGCACACGGCGGCCTACAGCCTGCTGACCGACCGCCCGCGGCGTAGCGTGGTGGTGACCGCGGCCCGGATCATGGCGAAGTACCGACCGGGGGTGAAGGCGACCGACGACGCCCGGTGCCTGGCGTGTCACACCAACCCGACGCTCGCGGAACTCCCCGCGACGACTGAAGTGGTTGCGCTCCGCGAGCAGGGGGTGAGCTGTGAGGCGTGCCACGGTAACGCGGGACAGTGGATTCAACCGCACACCGGGTGGACCGGCGACCGGGCGCAGGTGTACCGCGAGACCGGATTAAAACCGCTGTACGACATGGGCGAACGGGCGGTGACCTGCGCTGGGTGCCACGTCGGGGCGCCGGCCGACGGCTCCAACCCGGTGCGCGACATGAACCACGACATGATCGCGGCCGGGCACCCGCGGCTGAACTTCGACTTCGCCGAGTACCAGCGCCGGCTCCCGAAACACTGGCACGAGAAGGAACGAACGAGCGGCGCGGCCAAACTGAACGAGTCGCAGGTGTGGTACGTCGGGCGGTTGGCCCACGCGGAGACCGCGTGCCGGCTCCTGGGGAGCCGGGCGCAGCGGACCGAGGCGAACGACGCCCGGACGGTCTGGCCCGAGTTCGCCGAGTTCAACTGTGCCGCTTGCCACCACAACTTGCGCGCTCCCGAGGAGGACGGCGGGCACTGGCGCAAGAGCGCGGAATACCTCGACGGCCGCCCGATCGGTTCGACCCCGTGGCAAACGATCTGGCCCGTGACGCACGCGCCAGGACTGCCGCAGCCGCGCCGGGCGACCTCTGAAGTCGCGGCGCTGGTGCGGCTGATGGAGGGGGAGACCGGGCAGACGTGGCCCGACGGCCGGCCCAAGGTGCTCCGCTTCGCGAAGGCCCCGGATGCGAAGGGGCTGGCTCTCGCCACCGCCGATGCGCTCGCGGCGGCCCGGCGCGAGGCGGCGGCGGGTACGAAGGGGCCGCCGCCCGGGCTGTTCCCGGCGGGCGCGCCGCTTGTGCCCGAGTGGGACAGCGCGGAACAACTGTTCTTCGGGCTCGCGGCGCGGGAATACGCCCGGGGCGCGCCCGCCGCCGGGACCGTGCAGAAGTACCGGACCGGCGTGGACGCGTTTCGCGCCCGAGACTGGCTGAAGGTCAAGGACGTGTTCACCGGGCTGCGCTAGGAGCGCGGCCCGCGAAGGATTCCCCGCACGGATGCGACGGAAGCGAACCGCGAGTGTGATCGTGCGCGCCGTTCCCCTTGTTGCGATGGCCCTCGCCGCTGGCGTCGTCGCCGGTGGCCTGAACGCGGTTCATTCCTCTCATCCCCCGACCCGCTCCCCTCAACTCGCGTCGGCGGTGGGTGCGGCGGGCGACAAGCCTTACGGGGTCGGGGCGGCGCCGTTCGCGCACCGGCCGAGCACCTCGTGCGCCGCGTCCGCCTGCCACGGCGGCGGCGCGATCGGCAAGGCGGGCAGCGAACACTCGACCTGGACCCGCGAGGCCGCGCCGTCCGCGACCGGCGACCCGCACGCGAAGGCGTACAGCGTTCTGTTCAACCCGGTCTCGGTGCGGATGGGACAGTTGCTCGGGTTCGACGGCAAAAAGGAGCCGCTGCCCCACGAGAACACCAGGTGCCTCGTGTGCCACTCCGTGGCCGAGGGCGCGGGCGGCGGAGACGATCGCGAGCAGTTCCTGGCGGAGGGCGTGGGGTGCGGCGGGTGCCACGGGCCGGCGGACAAGTGGATCGCCGAGCACACGCTCCCGTCGTGGAAGGCCCGTTCTAACGAGTCCAAGTGGAAAGACTTCGGGTTCGTGCCCACGAAGAACCTCGTGGCGCGGACGCTGAACTGCGCGAGCTGTCACGTCGGCGACGGCACGCGCGACATGAACCACGACTTCATTGCGGCCGGGCACCCCAGACTGGCGTTCGAGCCGGCCCGCTTCCACGCCCAGCCCGACTACCGCAAGCACTGGACGGAGAAGGCCCCGGCCCGCGATTTCGAGGTTCGCGTGTGGGTGGTCGGTCAGGCCGCGACCCTTCGCGCGGCTGTGAATCTGCTTTACGAGCGGGCGCGGAAGGCCGAGACGCCGAACGTCTCGCACCCGTGGCCGGAGTTCAGCGGCTACAGTTGCTTCTCGTGCCATCAGACGATTGGGGGCGATGCGCTGCGGGGCGAACGGAGCGCAACCGCCCGCCCCGTCGGCAACCCGCCCTGGGAGGTGTGGGCGAACGCCGGCGCGGGTGTCGCGGCCGAAACTTGCGGCACGGCGTTTCCCGGGGTAAGCTCGCCACAGTTGTTGAAAGTGCAAGAGCTTCGCAAACTGATGGGGGCGAAGCGGGAGCCGAACCCGGCCGAGGTCGCGCGACTGGCGCTCGCCGCCCGGGACGAACTCGACCAGTGGCTGGCGCAGCTCCAGGCCGCCGAAGATCGGGAGCTTGTGCCCGTCCCCGAAGGGACGCCGCGCCGGATCGCGCACCTGCTCACCTCGCGGGCGCTGAACGGGGACAAGCTCGCGGACCACGACTGGGACGCGCTGGCGTCGACGTACCTGGGCGCCGCGTCGATGTGGACCGCGACCGGCGGTCGGGGCGGGCGCGAGGCGCTCTGGGGTGAGCCCCTGGCGCGGGTGTACGGCGCCCTGAAGTTCCCCCCCGGCTCGAACGGGCCGGTCAAGTTCGGCAAGCCGGAACTGGACACCATCTACAAGCAGCTCGAACTGCTGCGCGACACGACGGGCACACCGGAGGGGAAGTGATGACGACGGGACACGCGGGGCGGACCGCCCGCGCCGCCGGACTTGCGGCGGTGTTCGCGGGCCTCGCGCTCGGGCTGGCGGTCGCCGTCAGCCCGCCGCGGGCCGCTGTCGCCGCGCAGGATGACAAGAAGGAGCCGCCGCGCCCCACCGAGGCCCAGAAGAAGGACCACGCCCTGCTCGGCGCGTCCCAGTGCAAGAAGTGCCACTCGGTCGCCGACCGGAAGGCGGCGGGCCTTGAGGAGTACGAGGAGACGAAGGCCTACGACTTCATCCGGCTCTCGGAGAACATCGTGTGGAGCGCGCACGACCTGCACTCCACCGCCTACCGGAGCCTGCTGACCGAAGAGACCGCAAAGGGGTCCAAGTTCACCCCCAACAAGACGGCCGAGCGGATGGAGCAGAAGCTCCGCAAATACAAGGGCGACAGCTACCGGGTGGCGACCGACACCGCGTGCCTCGCGTGCCACGCGAGCGTGCGCCAGCCGGTCGACAAGGTCCCACCGGACGCGTGGAAGGCCGGCAAGCTGACCGCGGGGAACCTCGCGGGCGGCTCGTTCACCAGCCTCGAAGGGGTGGGCTGCGAGATGTGCCACGGCCACGGGACGATGTATCAGACGGTCCACCAGGCGTCGCGCGAGGGCGACACCAACCCCGGGGCGCTGAAGGTGGTCGACTGGCGGCTGTTCCCGACGGCGGTGAAGACGGAGTGGGGCCTTAACAACCTTCGCGACCCGGCCGTCGCGGCCCAGACGTGCGCGTCGTGCCACATCGGCAACAAGGCCGAGGGGCGGTTCGTGACCCACGACATGTTCGCGGCCGGGCACCCGCCGCTGCCGCCGCTGGACCTGATGGCCTACACCCGCGAGCAGCCGCGGCACTGGGGGTTCGCGGGCGACATGCCGTTCATCACCAAGATGGCCGAGAACAAGGCGACCGCGGACAAGGCGTTCGCACTGTACCGCTACCGCGCGGGCGAGTCCCTCGTGGCCCGGCGGTTCGCGGAATCGGCCCTCGCGGTGCTGGGCGCCACCGCCGGCCTCGGCGCGCAGCTCGCCGACGACGCGAAGGCCAAGGGCGACGGGCTCGACTTCTCGGCGTTCGACTGCTACTCGTGCCACCACAACCTGAAGTACCCGAGCGAGCGGCAGGATCGCGGCTACGTCGGGCGCCCGGGGCGGCCGCTGTACCGTCCGGCGGCGTTCGCGCTCGCCCGGCTCGTGCTCGACCACGCCGGCGGGATGACGGGCGGTGAGTCCCTCAAGGGGGCCGCGAACGAACTCGACAAGCTGGAACTGGAACTGGCCGACGCGTTCACCGTGAAGACCTACGGCGACGCCGACAAGGTGAAGGCCGCGACCGCGAAACTCGCGGCCTGGAGCGAGGGCGTCCGAAAGAAACTCGAGCCGGTGCGGTACACGCCCGAGGAGGTCGCCAAGCTGTTCACCAAGCTGACCGCGGTCGCGAGCGACGCGAAGAAGCCGGTCGGTGACCCGGAGGTCGCCCAACTGTACCTGTGGGCGGCCGAGACGCTGTACCTGGACCTCCAGCCCAAGGAACTGACGGATAAGGCGGTCGAGCCAAAGGCCCTCAAGGCGATGCGCGACGGGATCGCGGCGTCGGTCGTGACCCGGCTGCGCCCGGACACCGACTTCTACTATGAACAGCGCTTCGTCGAGGGGAAATCGAGTCCGATCGAGAAACCGACGACCAACGACTCGGTCGAGCGCCGGCTCGAAAAGCGGATGGACATCTTCAACGCCTTCCGCGGCGATCCGTTCCGCATGGCGGTCGAGGGGCTGAAGCTCCCGAAATAGTTCTTTGCCTCGGCGACCGCAAAACGGGTTCCCTTGAGTGGGAACCCGTTTTGCGTTATGTGCGTAGCCGGCGCGGAGTGCTCCGCTCGCGCCACTTACCGGGAAGAACCCGGCGGGCGAGGCACGCAGATGCGGATCGGTTCAGAGCGAACGGCCCGACGGCTCGATCGGGTTGCCGTAATTGGTCTTGTGGGCTGGCTTTTGTTCGATCTGACCGCACGCACGGTGTTCGGGTCGGTGCCCTGGCCGCAGTCTGTCGTCGATTACCGCATCATCTACGACGGCAGCCGACACGTCGTCGAAACGCACACCTACCCGACCGATAACCCGTACCCGTACCCGCCGCCTGCGGTCGCGCTCCACGCCGCCAGCGCGGTGTTCCCGTTCCGGGTGTCGGTGGCGCTGTGGCTGGCGCTGACCGGCGTGGCCGCCGCCGCCGTTTACTTCGCCCTCGCCCGCACGCTCGGGTTGCTCGTGCGTCCGGGACAACTCATCCTCCTACCGCTCGCGCACGTCGTGGCTGCGTACTACTTCCAGTGGGACATGCGGTCGGTGAACAGCAACCTCATCGTTCTGGCCGCACTCGTGTTCGGCTGCGCCGCGCTGGCACGGGCGCGCGACGGTGCGGCGGGGTTCTGGTTCGCACTGTCTGTTGCGCTGAAACTGCTTCCGGTGCTGGTGCTGCCGTACCTCGCGTGGACCCGGCGGTGGCGCGCGTTCGCCTGGGCCGTCGCGTTCTCGCTGGTGTTTTGGTGCGCGGTCCCCGTGGCGGCGTTCGGAGTCACGGGCGCGGGGCCGGTTTACGAGGGGTGGGCGGCTGAGATCACGCGCGCGACGGACGCGCAGACCAAAAGCCATCACCCGATTTTGATCTCACTCGATAAGGCCGCGTTGCACCTGTGCGCGGGTGACGCGGCGCGAGCGAAGGCGCTTTCGCTCGCCGTGTGTGTGGTGTGGGGGCTCGTGGGCGTCTGCGGGGCCGCGTCGTGCTGGGGGAACCGCGAACGCGACGCACGCAGCATCCTGACGCACGTGTCGCTGCTGGTACTCGGTCCGGTCGCGGTCAACCCGTACCTGGAAGCATACCACCTCGTGCCGCTGGTGGTGCCGGCACTGGTGCTTTTGGTTGTGGGCGCCGACCCGACGTGTGGCCGGTTCGTGCGGGGCTTCGCGCTCGCGGCGTTCGCGCTCGCGGTCCTCATTCTGAAGGTGTCCAGCCCGTGGCCCCTGCGCGGTTTGTTGGTGAACGCGCAGGCGCTCGTGTTGTGTGGTGCCGCGGTCGGAGTGGTGTACGGGCGTGCGAAATGGCGGATGCGGGACACGAGTGCAGGGCGGGTGGAAGAGGTGCGAGGGAACCGACTCACCGGTCTGGCCCGGCGCCTCGCGTTACACCCGAAGAGCTGATTGTGAGCACACTTCGACCGCGGGACAGGTCTGGGCGAACCGGGCGCGAGCGGCCCGTCAAAACATTCGTTACCGGGGCGTAACCGTTTTGTGGGTCAGGTCCGGTTCTCGTGGCTCTTTTCGTAGGCGTCCACTTTCTCGCGGCGGCGGGTGTGGCGCCCGCCCTCGAAGTCGGTCAGCAGCCACGCCCGGATGATGCGCTCGATTTGGTCTTCCCCGAGCAAGTCCGCCGCCAGACACAGGATGTTCGAGTCGTTGTGTCGGCGGCTCAGCTCGGCGTCGATGACATCGCGGCTGTTGACGGCCCGGATGCCGTGGACCTTGTTCGCCGCGATGCACATCCCGTGACCGGTCGCGCAGATGAGGACGCCGCGGTCGGCTTTACCGGCGGCTACCTCTTCGGCCACCGGGATCGCGTAGTCGGGGTAGTCCACGCCGGCCGGTCCGCTGGCGCCGAGGTCGTGCACCTCGTGCCCCAGTTCGGCCAGCAACCCGAGGACGCGCGGCCGCACGCACAGCCCGCGGTGGTCGTTGCCCACGGCAACCTTCATGACGCTACCCATTCGGGAAGGATCCGCTCCAGGTGCCGGACGACGACCCGGGCACACTCCCGGTACACGTCGAGACTCGCCCCGATCGGATCGTCCAAGTCTTCGTCGCCGCACAGCAACCGGGCGCCCGGGCCGGCCCCAGGGTATCGCGTCGCGAGGGCGTGCAGGTGGCCGTGCGTCATCGCGATGACGTCGTCGGCGGCGGCCAGCAGTTGCGGGTTCAGCGGGCGGCTCGCGTGCCGACCCAGGTCCGCACCGAACTCGGCCGCAACCGCGAGCGACTCCTCCGACGCCGGGCCGCCGCCGTAGGCCGCGACGCCGGCCGACAGCACCCAGAAACCGCGGGCCGGGAGTTCGTCGGTGGCGCACCGGAGCCGGTCGGCGAGGAGCTTCTTCGCGAGGCCCTCCGCCAGCGGGCTGCGGCACGTGTTGCCGGTACACACGAACAGAACGATCCGCGCCGCGAGCCGGTCGATTTCCTCCTTGGGGAACGCGCCGGGCTCAACGACAGCGTATCCCGCGTCGGAACAACGGACGACCGTTGGCTTCGGACCGCCACGCAGGCCGGCGTTGATGGACAGTGCGACCTCGGTGCCCGCGCGTGTGACGGCGTCGGCCGCCGATTCGGCCCCCGTGTCCGCGATCAGCACCGGCCCCAGATCGGCCAGCGCCGGAACGACGAGATCGAACAGCGGGTGTTCGGGGAACCGGAACCGCACGAAGCCGTTGGCGGCGCCGGGCACTTGATTGCCCGCAGGCACCTCGACCGTCAGCGGCGCGGGCCACGCGCGGGCCATGAGCCGCCGGGCCGTCTTCGGGATCGTTACGCCAGCGGCGGCCGCTTCCTCGGGGCCGAACACCAGCAGCGCCGGAGCGGGACGTTCCGGCGCGGTACCCGGCCGCCAAAGGACGACGTAGCCGCCGTCGCCCGGCAGGACGACGGCGCCGCCGGACGCGAGAGCGTCACGTGTGCGCTGCACCAGCCCTGACGGATCGACGGTCGGGTTCCAGTCGATCACGCTCGGCATGGCGCGGCGGTCCCCCGGACGGCAAGTGGAACTGTACCCAATATTAGAAAAGAAGAGGCGAAAGGGCGAGAGGGAGTCGAGAGTCTTGCTCATTGCTGGTTGTTAGACCAACGCCGCGGCTCGATCGCTCATGTGAGCGGCCGAACCGCGGCGCGGTGGGAGCCGCCGGCCGGTTCTACGGCTTGTTCGTTTTGAGTTCGTCGAGTCGTTTGGTCAGCGCGTCGAGCTGCTTCGCGAGTTGCTCGTTGCGATCTTTCAGTTTGGCGATCTCGCCGCTCGGGTCGGGCTGCGCGGTCAGCGGGGCCGGAATGCCGTTGAAGAGCGCGGTCTGCACCTGCGGGTTCCGGTCCTTCAGCTTCTGGGCCTCTTCCTTCGCGCGGGCGGCCGCGCGCTCGCGGGTGGTGACCAGCAGCACGTTCGCGTCCTCGATCGCGCCGGTGTCGGTCATCTCGCAGAGGGTGCGCACCGCGGCATCGACGGGGGTGTTCGCGAACCGGACCGTGACCGGGGCCTGGCGCACGGCGGCCGGGACGGTCGGCGAGAGGGTCACGTTCGCCCCGGTCGCCTCGGCGATCTCGTCGACGATCTCGGCCAGCGGCTTGTTCTTGAAGCTCGCGTTGACCAGCCCGCGCTTGGTGAGCGGCTTGGAGCGGAGCAGGTCGGTGACGGTGAGCAGCGGCGCGTCCTCGCCGTTCGTCGGGTCGGGCGTGGTCGAGAGGACGCCGGACTCGTAGGCGGCGAACGTGTCCGGTACGATCTTGATGTGGTCCGGGTACACCAGGAACTTGGCCTCCGCTTGCTCGCACAGCATCGTGAGGATCGTTTCGATCTTCACGCTCGTTAGCCGCGGCAGTTTCACCGCCAGCTCCCCGCGGACGGTCTCGTCGCTGGCGATGTGCCCCTGGTCGCCCTGGCGGGTCAGCACCAGCGGGAGTTCGTAAGCGGTGGCGATCACGTCGACGGCGTCGCGGAACTTTCCCTCATACCGCCCGAGCGTGACGCGGCTGGCGAGCAGCTTGTTCAGGTCGACCTTTTCGGCCTTGGCCTGCGCCGGCACCGGCGCGCCGGCGGGTTCGGTCGTTTTGGGCGGCTGCGCGAGGGCGGTGCCCAGTGCCGCGACGAGGGCGCAGACGGTGAGCGTGCGGACGGTCATACGGAACCTCCGGGAAGTGAGACGTGCCAGACGCCTAACGCACGAACGCGGCTGGCGTTGGTGGCGCGCCGGTCGCGGAGTTCCGCCTTACACCCGCCGGGGCGGGCGGTTGTACTTCTGGTCCAGGGCTTTTCGCATCTCGTGCGTGAGGTTCAGAGGTGAGTACACGAGCCGCCGCAGGCCGCGCCAGTATGGGCTGTTGAGCAGCGCCCGAAAGCCGGTTTCGCCGATCGGATTGTTGCTCAGGTCGAGCAGGTCGACCCGCTCGAGGTGCGGGCTGTTGGCCAGCGCCCGGACCCCTTCGTCCCCGATGCCGCAACTCGTCAGGGTGAGGGCGGTGAGGCCCGCGAGGTGGGGGCTGTGGGCGAGCACCACGGCGCCCGCGTCGTTGAGCGTGTTGGACCCGAGGTGCAACTCCTCCAGCCGGATTGCCGTGTGGTCGGCCGCCCGCCGCCCCAAAATCGCCTGGAGGCCCGTGTGCGTCAGCTCGTTCATCGTGAGGTCCAGGACCGGCACGGTGAGCAGCGCGTGCGGGCGCGCCAGCGAGAGCAGCCGCGGGGTGCCGATTTCGTTCTCGCCCAGTCCCAGCGTCCGCAGCGAGGTGAGCCGGTCGGACCCCGCGAGCGCTTCCGCCCCGCCGGGGCCGAGCCGGTTCTCGCGCAGCTCCAGCCGCCGGAGGTTCCCGAGGTGCGGTGACCCCGCCAGCGCGAGCGCGCCGGTTTCGCCGATCTCGTTTTCGCTCAGATCGAGTTCTTCAAGCGCCGGCAGGTTGGGGGAACCCGCCAGGTGCTCTACCGCGTCGTCGGCCAGCCGGTTCCGGCCGAGGTGAAGGACCCGCAGCGCACCGAGGTGTGGCGACCGCGCGACGGCGCGGGCCAGCGGCTCGCTCGCGTGCTGCGCGTACACCGTTAGCGCCGACAGCCGGCTCAAATACGGGCACTGCATGACCGCCGGCAGGTTCCCGCCCACGTCGAGCAGGTGGACGCGCCGCACCGGCGTAGCGTCGAAGATCCGGTGCGCGTGCTGAAGGAACTGCTTCGCCTCGACCTTCACTTCGTCCACGAACCCGCGGCGGAACACCGGTCCGCTTATGAGCCCGCGAAGCGGTGCCTCCCAGGTGTCGCGATGGGCCGCGAGTAGCTGGCGCTCCTCGGCCAGTAGCGCCGGGCGCGCCCGGTCGCCCTCGGGAAGGTGCGCCAGCGCCAGTTGCACGCGAATGAACCGCCCGCGCGGGTCGCCCTCCTCGTCGAGCCAGTCGGCGAAGATGAGCCGCTGCGCGTCGTCGTCCGGGTACGCCCGGATGCGCTGAAGGAAGGCTTCGGCCTCGGTCTGCATAGCGGCCCGGTTCCGCAGGTGGTCGTCCCACTCAGTTTAGCACGTCGCTCCTTCCATCTGGTTCCACACTTGTATCGGATTCGTCGCGGCAAATGGGATTGTTACTCTGGACGAAATAGTGAATTAGGTTAAACTAATTTCTAGTTTTGCTGAGGCTACAGCAACGAAGGAGAACGGTATGCTTTGCACTCGAAGTTCTCGGTGGCGGCGCAATGGGGCCTCTCTGAATTGGGGCGTGCGAGTCGCCTTTACCCTGATCGAGTTGCTGGTGGTGATCGCGATCATCGCCATTCTGATCGGGCTCCTGCTTCCCGCCGTTCAGAAGGTGCGTGAGGCGGCGGCCCGGCTGAAGTGCAAGAACAACCTGAAGCAGATCGGGCTGGCGCTCCACAACTGCCACGACCGCGGCAGCGCGTTCCCGCCGGGGTACACTTCGACGGCGGCCAACTCCGATGCCGGTCCGGGTTGGGGGTGGGCCGCGCACCTGCTGCCCGACTTGGAGCAGGACAACCTGCATCGGGGCATCGACTTCACGCAGCCGATCACGGCAGCGGGAAACCACGACGCGGTGCGCCAGGTGAACGTGCCGTTTTTCCGGTGCCCGTCGGACCCGCGGCAGGAGCCGATTCAGCCGGCAGAATTCACCGCCGCCGCCGGCCTGACCACGCCGCTGGGGCGCACCAACTACGTCGCGTGCTACGGGAACACGCCGTTTCTGGGCGAGTCCGCGGCCGTTCTGACCACGCACCTCGTTGTTGATGGGGTGAGCGGGAAGGGCATGTTCTACCGCAACAGCAGGACGCGGATCGCGGACGTGACTGACGGGCTCTCGAATACGCTCGCTGTCGGCGAGAAGAACGCGAAGAACACGATGGCGACGTGGGTGGGGGTGATTCCGGGCTCGCAGTGGCGCAGCGCGAACGACACCGCGAACTACGGCGGGGTGCCGTCCAACATCGCGGCGGCGAAGGTGCTGGGGCACGCGTGCCGGCAGCACCCGCCGAGCGCGGAAGCGGGTGTCGCCGAGGACTTCTCGTCGCCCCACATTAACGGCGTCAACATGCTGTTCGCGGACGGGTCCGTTCACGCGGTGCGCACGAGCATTGACATGGGCGTGTACCCGTTCACCGCCAGCATTTCCGACGGCCGCGCGCTCAGCATCGATTTCTGATCACGGCCGCCGCGACCATCACGAACGCCGTGTGGTGGTCGCGGCGTGTTGCTCGTGTCTGCTGATAACTGGTCGTGTGCCGGATTGTCCCGACTTCGCGCCGTCCTACACGGCCTCGCGTGTACGAAGAAGATTTTGACAGGATCGACAGGATAAACAGGATCGGCAGAATTAGGACGGATTCTGTCAAAATCTACTTGGCTTCTCGTCGCGCCGTACCAACCCGATGCGCACTGACTGAGCTTCTGCTCTGATACCCCCTTGCGGTAGAGTTCGAGAGCATTCGTGGGTTGGCGCCAGGGGTGGTACGCTCTTGTCGGGAGGCGTGTCGCACGTCCGTCACGATCCGGTCTGCCATCGTTTGGCCGTTGCAACTCCCGCTGGAATCGATCACCCGTTTGGGAGCACGTTGGAAGGTGCGAGTGATGTCTGAGGATAAGACGAATTCCAAGGCCAAACGCGCGCCTCGGGTAAACAGGGCTGATAAGCCGGCTGCCGCGACCGGCGCGAAAGCCAAGTCGGTAGCGACAGCCGGCGCCGGCGGGCCGTCCGCTTCCCGCCTCATCGACCAGCGGATAAGTGACCTGGGGGGATGGCGCGGGGAGGCGCTGGCTCGGGTGCGGGCGCTGATCCTGCAAGCCGATCCCCAGGTGACCGAAGAGTGGAAGTGGAACAATCCGGTTTGGTCCCATCACGGCATCGTCTGTACCGGTGAGGCGTACACAAAGGCCGTAAAGCTCACGTTCGCCCGCGGTGCCAGCGTCCCGGACCCGTCGCGGCTCTTCAATTCCAGCCTGGAAGGCAACACCCGAAGAGCGATCGATATTCACGAAGGCGAAGAGGTTGATGGGGATGCGTTCAAAGCGCTTGTCGCCGCCGCAATCGCTCAGAACCTGACATCGGTGAAAAAAGCACGATCGGGTGCGCATGAGGTCGGCCCGGTGAAACTCCTTTCGGGCGGAAACCCGCAGATTGCGAAGGGAGACGGTGACGCCCCGGTGCAGGCGTACATCGCCGCAATGCCGGGTTGGAAGCACGACATCGGCCGCTGGATCGACGCGCTCGTCGTCCGGGCGGTGCCCGGCGTGTGCAAAGCCGTGAAGTGGAACTCGCCGTTTTACGGCGTCGCAGGACGAGGTTGGTTTCTGAGCGTCCACTGCCTGACGAAGTACGTCAAGGTGACCTTCTTTCGGGGGCTCTCGTTGCAACCCGTTCCCTCCGGTGGCACGCCGAAGAGCAAGGACGCACGCTGGATCGACATCTACGAAGGCGACGCGCTCGATGAGGCGCAGATGACGGCCTGGGTGGAACAGGCGGCGGCGTTGCCCGGCTGGGCGCCTTGAAGGTTTTTGCTCGGCAGATTGTTGGTGCTTCGGGGCTTATTGCGGGCGCGGGCGTCCTGGTGGCCGAAAAGGGCGGCGCTGACGCGATCCGTGCCGCGCGGGCGTGAGGCGAAATGAGTTGGGCCGGTGCAGGCGGCACGATGTGACGCGCGCCTGCACCGGCCCTCACGATATCCAATTGCGACCGCCTCTGGCCTCGTGCCCGCCGGTCGCCTGGGGCGGGTTACTTTTCGCCCTCTTTCTTTTCGCCCTCTTTCTTTTCGCGGGGCGCCGGCGTCGCGTCAGGAGAGCCCTTCGGTTCGGTTTTGGCCGGCGGGGGCGTGGTCGTTTTGTTTTCGGGCGCCGGCGGGGCGGGTTTCGGGGCGACCGGGCCGGCCGGCTTCGGCAGTGCGGATAGCGGGGCGGCCGTGTTGACGTCCGCGAGATCTGCCATGTCACCGCCGGCGCGCGTGCCGAGCGCCAGAAGAACTTTCTTGTCCACGTTGGCGGGGACGAACCGCACCGACCCGTCTCCCATGAGCGCGTATGTACCGGGTTTGCCGCCGTTGGCGTGGCGGAACCCGGCCATGGGGTCGTCCTCGTTGAACCCGCGGACCGTCGCGCCGCCGCCCGCGATCCACGGCTGCTGCAACCCCGGCGGGGTCTGCATCAGGTAGATCGTGTTCGCCAGCCCGTCGGTCACGTCCTCGGCGCGCGAGCCCCAGTTGTACCCGGTCATCCCCAACTTCTTCTTCACCTCCGGGTCCGACGAGTTCGGGTCGAGCCGGGCCGCGTTCAGGCCGGTGCCGGCGATCGCGACGTAGTTGGTGGCGCCGAACGTGTGGTCCGGGGCGTACGGGCTGGTGGCCCGCCACGCCGACTGCGGGTACGAGGGGACCAGCAGTTCGGGTATCCATTCGCCGCCCGGGGTCACGTTGTCCACGCGCTTGCGGGGCGGGACCGTCGGGTTGTTCGGGTCCACGGGGTCGTACTCCAGGGCGTACCACGCGGCGTTCCGGTCGATCTGGCCCGCCAGGCTGCCGCGCCCGAGGTGCGGCAGCAGTTCGGCGAACAGGCTGACGCGCTGGATCGGCGGGTACTCCAGCCCGAGGCGGGCCGGATCGGATTTCGCCCGGTCCCAGGTGCCGCGCGGGGTCGTTTTGGCCGTGCTCAGCACCCGCGGCGCGACCGTCGCGAGGGCGTGCAGGCCCGCTTCGCCCGAGAACACCGCCACCTTACCCTTGATCTGGTTCGCGATGCCGATCACCCGCGGCGCGACCGTGGTGCGGTACGTGAAGTCGTTCCAGAACAGGTCAATCGCGATCAGCAATTGATCGTCCCGGTGGTACAGGTCGAAGTGCGACGGCGGGAGTGCCGGGGCCTCGCCGCCGGGTAGGACGCCCCCCGGCCCCATGCTGCCGGGCATAGCTCCTGGCCCCATGCTCCCAGACCCCATGCCCCCCGGCATGGCGCCCGGCCCCATGCTCCCAGACCCGAGGCCCCCCGGCCCCATGCGACCTGGGCCAGCGCCCCCCGGCCCCATGCTGCCCGGATTGATCCGGCCCGGCCCGATACCGCCCGGGGGCGTGCGGCCTTCTTCCCCGTCGCCACCGGGGCCGAAGCGGCCCGGCCCGGCGCCGGGGAACCCGCTACCCGGAGGCATCCCGGGGAGGCCGTTGCCCGGTTGGCCGGTGCCGGGGAAGCCGCCGCCGGCCACCGTGTAGTCGCGGAACTCGACCGGGGTGGTCAGGTACAGCTTGAACAGCTCGGTGACCATCGTCAGCCCCGGCGCGACCTTCTCTTTAGCCAGGGTCCGCGCGTCGGCCACGTCGGCGAGCGTGAGCTGCACGTTCGCGGCGAACTGCTGGTAGCCGAACGCGGTCACGTTCGCGGCGATGTACCGCAGCCGCGACGCGATCGGGTCGAGCGTGGTCGCGAGGATCTGGTACTCCTTCTTCAGCAGCTTCGGGTCGTACTGGCGGGCGTCGAACTTCTCGGCGTACACCAGCACCGTGCGGGCGGCGCGGTCGGCCTCCATGTCGTCAAGGGCCCGCTTGAGCGTCGGCTCGATGGTGCGGTAGGCGTTGATCGTGGAGGACGTTTGGGCGCCAGACGCCGGTTGCTTCGCCGGAGGCTTCGGCTGCGGCTGTGTGGGGGCGGGTTCCGGTGCGGGGGCCGGTGCCCCGTCCGTCGGCGGCGTGCTGGGCGGCGTGGCCGGGACCACCAGCACGTCCAGGTCGCTCTTGAACGGAGGGTAGCCGTTGGCGTCGAGTTCGCCGAGGAACCGCTCGAGCAGCCCGTAATCGCCGACGAGGACGTGTTGGGTGTCGAGGACGCACACGCCGTGGGGCTTGTCCTTCGGCGGGGCCGCGGCGGCCGGCGGGAGGGCGGAGTACAGGTCCCCGAACAGCGACCGCATCGCCACTGCGTGCGAAATCGCGTGCAGCAGCGGGGCCGAACGGAACTCGTGCAGGTCGCGGCCCTTGACCGCCTTGGGCGCGGACTTCAGCGGCATCTTCGCCAGCCGGTCCGCTGCCTTTGCCGGGCTCTTGAGCTTGATGACGCCGAACGGGTCGCGGCCGTCGCCGGCGACGCAGTGGATGTAGGTGTCCACGTCGTCCGGGTTGAACCCGAGCGTGCCATTGAACAGCGCCGTCATCGGTTGGTCGACCAGCGCCGCGTACACCGGCCCGCCGCGCAACTGATCCACGTTGATCCGGTACACGGCCACCGCCTGCCCGGGGAGCAGGTTGGAAGTCACCTTGTCGCTGGACGGGACCGACGGTGTGACCGGGGCGCTCGTCTTTTCCTTGTTGCCGTCCTCGGGTTGCGTCTCTTCGGGAGACGCCGAACCGGTTCTGCTGGGGCCGGAGCCCACCGCGAACGGGTCCTTTTTCGGCTTCTTGCCGTCGCCCCCGAGGAACGCGACCGCGCCGCCGATGAGCACCACCAGCGCGACCACCCCGGCGACGATCGGCACCAGCTTCTTGTTCTTCCCGCCCCCGCCGGATTTGGCCTTCTTCTCGGCCTTCTTGTCTTTCTCTTTGGCGGCGTCTTTGTCTTTGGTCGGATCGGCGCCGGCCGCAGCGACCTCAGCGGCCGGCTCTTCGACCTTGAACCGGTACTTGCACTTCGGGCATTCGACCTTGGTGCCGACGAGGTTCGGATTCTTGATGAGAACCGGGGCCTCGCAGCTCGGACACTGGACCTTGAAACTCGGCATGGAGCGCTCCCGCAGTGCCGCCGGTTGGGATTGGTTGAGGCGTGAGGTGCCGTGCCCTCATCTTAGTGGTTCGGGCGCGAGGGGTGCAAAGGGTTTTGTCGCCGCTTGATACCGAAATCGCCGGGACGGCCGGTACCGCATGCCCGTGCCGGCGAGAGCGGGGGCGGATCGCGTCCCTTGTTCGAGGGAGGGTTCCTACGAACGAGCGGACCACGGGTGTGGCAATCTCGGTCGGCGGTAGCGGACGGGCGGGGGCGGTGCCCGGAAACTCCCGCGGGTTGTACTTTTTCTCTTCACACCCGCACCGCTCACACTATCCTGTTCCTCACGTGCGCCGATACGGCGCGCCCGCCCCGGGGCCGACGCCGCGGAGTGAAGAGCCATGCGTTCCCCGCTCAAGGGGCTGTTCGACCGACTGCGGCCGCGGCAGTACGGGCGGCGCGAGCCGCTCGTGCTCATCAACGGCCTGGCCGAACAAGCCGAATCGTGGTACCGCAACCGCAAGTTCTGGTCGCGGTACTTCGAAGTGCTGACGCCCAACATCCTCGCCTACGAGGGCGACGCGCTCCACGCGCGCATCAACGCCAAACAGCCCGTCACCGTCGAATATCTTGTTGAGCAACTCCACACGTACCTGACGCAGTTCGTTCAGACGCCGCCGTACCACCTCGTCGCCAGCAGCCTCGGCGGCAAGGTCGCGGTCGAGTTCGCGGCCAAGTACCCCCAGCTCGTGAACCGGGTGGTGCTCCTGTGCCCGTCCGGGATGGGCGACAAGGAGCAGCTGCCCATCATTGAGGGCGTCGTCGGTCGCAACGCCCGCGCGATGGTGGAGAGCGTGTTCCACAAGCCCCGGCGGGCCGACGGCGGGCTGCTCCGCTACTACCGGTCGAAGTTCGCGAACCGCAAGTGGCAGAAGGGGTTCATCCGGTCCGTGCGCGGGACGCTCGACCACGTCGTGCGCGACAAGATGAGGCTGGTGACGGCGCCGACCCTGCTGGTCACCGCGTCGGGCGATAAGGTGTGCGACCCTCAGACGGCCGAGGACGCCGCCCGCGAACTGCCCAACGGCCACTTCCGCAAGATCGAGCGGTGCGGGCACGCGCCGCACATCGAGAAGCACTGGTTGATCAACCGACTGGTCGTAGACTTCCTCAGTTCGACGCGACCCACCGCGCACCCGTCGTGGACCAAACTCATCCTGGCGAAGGCCCCCCGAGCGAGCAAATGACGCCATCCATCGTGCCGCCGCAGCCGGCGACCGCCGCCCCGCTCCCGCCCGCCGCGCCGGCGCACACCCCGCCGGACCTGGGGGCAGCGGGGCGGACCAACCCGAACCCGCCGGCCTCCGCGCCGAAGGGGCCGGACTGGTGGCTCATGATGCGGGCGTTCCTCACGCAGGGTAAGCGGATCGCGTCGTTCGCGCCCAGCTCCCGGTTCATGGCCCGCAAGCTCCTCGACGGCATCGACTGGGCGCACGCCCGGTCCATCGTCGAGTTGGGCGCCGGGACCGGGCCGATCACCGCGGAACTGGTCCGGCTCGCGCACCCGAAGGCGCGGCTGGTGGTGATCGAACTGGACCCGGTGCTGTGCGGCCGGCTCCAGGCGCGGTTCCGCGAGTCGCCGAACGTCGAGGTGGTGCTCGGTGACGCGACGAAGTTCGGCGAGATCCTCGCCGCCCGCGGCATCCCCAAGGTCGACCACGTGCTGTCCGGGCTGCCGCTCCCGTCGTTCCCGGCCGCGGCCCGCGACGCGATCCTGGAAACGTCGGCCAAGACCATCAGCGCCGGCGGGACGTTCCGCCAGCTCACCGTGATGCCGCTGATCTACTACAAGATGTACCGCCGGTACTTCGAGGACGTGCGGTTCCGGTTCGTGCCGTTCAACCTGCCCCCGGGCGGCGTGTACGTGTGCCGCGGGTACCGCGGGGCGCAGCCCGCAAAGTAGCTCGCACAGAAGACCAAAAAAGAGTGTTTACCGCAGAGGGCACGAGAGGGCGCAGAGAGAAAGACATTGAGAGTTTGAAGAACAATCTCTCTTAGTTTTCTCTCTGCGCCCTCTTGTGCCCTCTGCGGTGAACACTCTTTTGTATTGGGTTGCCCCATATGGCCAGCACTGCGTTCCTCGCGCCGCTCACCGACTCGCGCCTGGTCCGCCGGGCCGCGGACGCCGTCCTGCTGCGCTACGCCCACCACCGGACCGCCCAGCTCGACCGGATGGACGTGGCCGCGGTGCAGCGCAACACGCTCATGCGGCTCGTTCGCAGGGCGAAACGCACGCAGTTCGGCCGCGATCACGATTTCTCCCGCATCCGCTCGATCGCGGACTATCAGGCCCGCGTGCCGGTGCGCACCTACGAGTGGTTCTGGGACACGTACTGGAAGGCCGCGTTCCCGCGCATCGATAACCTCACCTGGCCGGGGAAGATCCCGTACTACGCGCTCTCGTCCGGCACCACGAGCGGGGCGACGAAGTACGTGCCCGTCTCGTGGGAGATGGTCGCGTCGAACAAGAAGGCGGGGTTCACCACCACCGCGCTGTTCCGGCACGCGAACCCGGGCGCGAAGCTGTTCACCGGGAAGTTCTTCTTCCTGGGGGGCAGCACGGACCTCCGCCGGCAGGACGACGGCAGCCTTGCGGGCGACCTTAGCGGCATCGCCTCCAAGGAGCTGCTGGAACTGCTCCGCCCGTACACGTTCCCGCCCCGCGACCTCACGCTCATCACCAACTGGGAAGAGAAGGTGCGCCGGTTCGCGGAGCTGAGCGCGCGCGAGCCCGTCACCGCCCTCAGCGGCATCCCGGCGTGGATGCACGTGCTGTTCACGCGCCTCAAGGAGGTGACCGGTAAGGGCACCATCGCCGAGATCTGGCCCGACTTGCGCTTGATCGTCCACGGCGGTACGAAGTTCGACCCGTACCGCGAGCTGTTCAAGAAGGAGATCGGCAGCGATCTCGTGAAGTTCTGCGAGGTGTACCCGTGCTCCGAGGGGTTCGTCGCGACCGAGGACCCGCGGCACCAGCACCTCCGCATCGTGCCGGATCACGGCATCTTCTTCGAGTTCGTTCCCGTCGGCCAACTGGGGCAGGACCGGCCGACGCGGCACACGCTCGCGGACGTCGAGGTCGGCGTGCAGTACGCGGTGGTGCTGACCTCGTGCGCCGGCGTGTGGTCGTACCTCGTGGGCGACACCGTGGCGTTCGAGCGCCGCGACCCGCCGCTCATCCGCTTCACCGGGCGGACGAAGTACTTCCTCTCGGCGTTCGGCGAGCACCTCATCAGTGAAGAGGTCGAGGCGGCCGTCGCGCGGGCCGCGAGCGTGTGCGGGGCGGTGGCGGTGGACTTCCACGTGGGGCCGGTGTTCCCGTCGGTGCCCGGAAAGGCGGGGCACCACCTGTACCTCGTCGAGTTCGCCGAGGGGCGGCCCGACCTGGCCCGGTTCGCGAAGGAGATCGACGACGAGCTGAACCGCATCAACGAGGACTACGGGCCGCACCGCGTTGGCGACCTCGCGATGCTGATGCCCGAGGTGCGGGTGGTGAAGCCGGGCGGTTTTGCGGAATGGATGAAGGCCCGCGGGAAGTACGGCGGGCAGAACAAAGTGCCGCGCATGGACAACAGCGGCGCCATGACGAAAGACATGGCTAACTGGTTCGAGAGCAACGGCTGGGCGGGTTGAGTACGAATCCGAGCGGCCGGCGCGGCGCGGGCCGCCAACCTCACGACTGCACGAAATGCGATGCGCGCACACACACCGTTCGTCGGATTGGTTCCCGCGGTCCTCACGCCGTTCGACGCGGGCGGCGCCCTCAACCTGTCCGCGGTGGGACCGCAGGCGGAGCGGCTCGCCCGCGACGGCGTCGCGGGGGTGTTCGTCGGCGGCACCACCGGGGAGTTCTCGTCGCTCACGCAGGGCGAGCGGCTCGCGCTGGCGGAGCGCTGGGCGGCGGTCGTGAAGGGGAGCCCGACGCGGCTGGTGGTTCACGTCGGGGCGAACTGCCTGGCGGACGCGAAGCAGCTCGCGGCGCAGGCGGACGCGCTCGGGGCCGACGCGATCTCGGCGGTCGCGCCCAGCTACTTCAAGCCGAAGTCGGTGGACGTGCTGGTTCAGTGGTGTGCGGAGCTGGCGGCGGCGGCGCCGAACACGCCGTTCTACTTCTACGACATCCCGGTGCTCACCGGGGTCGCGCTCCCGATGGTCGATTTCCTCGATCAGGCCGCGGAGCGGGTCCCGACGCTCCGCGGGGTGAAGTTCACCAACCCCGACCTGATGACGTTCCAGCGGCTGCTGCGGGCGGGCGGCGGGCGGTTCGACGTGCTGTTCGGGATGGACGAGCAGTTGCTCACGGCGGTGGTGCTGGGCGCGCAGGGCGCGGTCGGCAGCGGGTACAACTTCGCGGCGCCGCTCTACAACCGGCTGCTGGCGGCCGCCCGCGCGAACGACTTCGCGACCGCCCGCGCGGAGCAGTACCGGGGCGTGGAAGTGGTCGCGGTGCTCATGCGCTACGGGTATCTGGCCGCCGCAAAGGAGCTGCTCCGCCTGCGCGGCCTCGACCTCGGCTCGGTCCGGTTGCCGCACGTCCCGCTGACGCCGGACCAGGCCGCGAGCCTGCGCCGCGACCTCGAATCGCTGAGCGCTCTGTAACGGCCGGGGCCGTGGGCGCCGCCGCGCGGCTCCAGAACGGGCAGTCGCCGCGGGTTCCGCTGTTTACCGGCGCGAATGTGTGAGCTATAGTTTACACTTAACACGGGCCACTAGCCCGGCCCGTTCTTACGGAAGTCTGGCGTGAAGGCGATCATCAGCGACATCCACGGCAACATGGAAGCCCTCCAGGCCGTGCTCGCGGACATCAAGGCCCAGGGCATTCGCGAGGTGTACTGCCTCGGCGACGTGGTCGGCTACGGCCCGAACCCGCGCGAGTGCATCGACCTCGTGATGGACTGCAAGCTGGTGCTGCTGGGCAACCACGACCAGGGCGCGATGTTCGACCCCGACGGGTTCAACCAGTCGGCCGAGCGCGCCATCTTCTGGACCCGCGGGCAACTGGAGTCGCCCGCCGAGCCCCGGCCGCTGCGCGAGAAGCGCTGGGAGTTCCTGTCGGAGCGGCCCCGGAGCCACCGCGAAAACGGGTACCTCTTCGTTCACGGCTCGGCCCGCAACCCGCTCAACGAGTACGTGTTCCCGGAAGACGTGTACAACCAGCGGAAGATGGAGCGCATCTTCGCCCTCGTCGACCGGTACTGTTTTCAGGGCCACACGCACGTTCCGGGCATTTTCACCGAGAGCATGCAGTTCCTCAGCCCGGAAGAGGTCGAGTTCGCGCACAAGCTCGACGGCCGCAAGACGCTCTGCAACGTCGGGTCGGTGGGTCAGCCGCGCGACGGCAACTGGCGGGCGTGCTACGTGGTGCTCGACGGCGACGTGATCCGGTTCCGCCGGGTCGAGTACGACTGGCAGAAGACCCGCGACAAGATCTACGACATCCCGGACCTCGACAACTTCCTCGGCGACCGGCTCGGGGAAGGGCGGTAGCGGCCCTGGCGCGGGTGGCGGTAGCGCCACCCGCGGGCGAAAGTTCCGCCCCGCGCCGGCGAATCACACTGCAGCCCACGGACGGCCGCCGTCCGTGGGCTGCTCCGTTTCGTAAGATACTCTCCTGATCGGCCACCGCCCCGGTATCTGGCACTCATGCGCAAGAACGTCTTAAACGTCATCGTCTTCCTGTTCCTCGCGGCGGGCCTGTTCTTCCTGTGGCGTTACGCCGAGGAGAACTTGATGCCCAAGCCCGTTCCGCAGAAGGACCCGGCCGAGAAAATGGCCGAAAATCTGCAAAAGCAGGCCGAGGAACAGGCCAAGCGGCAGGCCGAGGAGGAAGAGAAACGCAAGCTCCTCGCCGCGACCGGCGGCGGCCTCGCGGTCGGCACCGAGCTGCCGAAGCCGAAGCCGCCCGAGCCGCCGAAGGCCCCGCCGCTGACGGTCGCGGGCGTCGAACCGCGGGCCATCCACAACGCGATCGTCGCGGGCATATTCGACGCGGCGAGCCGGCCGACGCTGATCGCGCTCGGCGACGACACGTTCTACAACCAAGTGCTGCTCACCACCCGCGGCGGCGGCGTGCAGCAGGTGCTGCTCCCGAAGTTCGGTCAGGCCGACCGGCTCGGTCGTGAGGTCAAGGCCCGGGACAAGGACGGGAACCCCACGGCTGCGTCTCTACCGCTCCACCTGATCCCGGGCACCTACCACCCCCGCGCGAAGCACCTCCGCGAGGACTACCAGCCGCCGGACCTGGTCGCCGGCCCGGTTGCGAACCCGGCGGCGCTGGCCGAGCCGTGTTTCACCGTGTTCCACTACCCGACCCCGGACGACAACAACCCGGACCCGTTGCTGGGCGAGACCAACTGGACCGTGGTGTCCGAAAAGCGGCCCGCCGACGGCCCGCACGAAGTCGTGTTCGAGAAGGAGTTGGGCGAGCCGTACTTCGTGAAGATCCGCAAGACGTACACGCTCGCGCGCACGGACTACCACATCGGGCTGCACGTCGGGATCGAGAAGCTGAAGGTGCCCGGCGCGGCGAAGGGCAAGGGGCAACTGAAGTACCAGCTCTCCGGCCCGCGCGGGCTGCCGATCGAGGGCGAGTGGTACACCAGCACGTACCGCGTGGCGATCGTCGGCTGGCGCGAGCGCAACGGCACGCTCCGGCGCCAGTACGAGGACGCGGCGTCGATCGGGAGCAAGCGCGGCGGCGAGAAGGCCCGGCGCGAGGACAACACGTTCCACTACATGGCGGTCGCGAACCAGTTCTTCGCCTCCGCCGTCGCCATCGATTACTCGGCGGACGAGGCGAAGAAGACGCACCCGTGGTCCTACGTGCGGGCCACCACCGAGCTGCCGCTCGACAAAAAGCAAGACCCGCAGATGCCCAACTTCGACGACATCACGGTGCGGGCCGCGTCCGAGACGATCGACCTCGAGCCGGGCCAGTCCACCGCCCACCGCTACTTCATTTACAACGGGCCGGCGAAGGTCGGGCTGCTCAAGCTCCTGCCGAAGGTCGAGGTTAATGGGCAGAAGGTGCCGGCCGTCCGCGAGGAGCTGGTGGACCAGTACAAGGACACGATGATGATGTCCTCGATCACCGATTTCCGGTCGGACACGGCGATCGGGCGGTTCGCGAGCTTCATCTTCTGGACCGACCTCGTCATCGCGATGACGAACCTGATGCACATCCTGCTCGCGGCCATTCACTCCGTACTGGGGCACTGGGCGCTGTCCATCGTCATGCTCACGGTGTGCGTGCGGCTGGTGCTGATGTACCCGAGCCGCAAGCAGACCGCGATGAGCATGAAGATGATGGAGGTGCAGAAGCGGCTCCAGCCGGAGTTCGAGAAGCTCCAGGAGAAGTACAAGGACGACTTCAACACCTACAACCGCGAGAAGACGCGGCTGATGATGGCGAACGGTGCCAACCCGTTCGCGATGGCCGGCGGGTGCCTGCTCCTGTTCGCGCAGATGCCGGTGATGATGGGGCTGTACTTCTGCCTCCAGGAGAGCATCTTCTTCCGGCTCGACTCGTTCCTGTGGATCGACAACCTGGCCGCCCCGGACATGCTCAAGTGGTGGACGGAGCAGATCCCGTATGTCAGCACCCCGGACGACATCGGCAGCTTCATCTACCTGGGGCCGTACTTCAACCTGCTGCCGCTGCTGGCGGTCGGGCTGATGCTGTTCCAGCAGTCCAAGATGATGCCGCCCGCGACCGACCCGCAGGCCGAGCAGCAGCGGATGATGATGAAGCTGATGATGATCATGATGGCCGTCTTCTTCTACAAGGTGGCGGCGGGGCTGGCCCTGTACTTCATCGTCAGCACCGCGTGGGCGATCATCGAGCGCCAGTTGATCCCCAAGCCGGTGATCGACACGTCGAGCCCGGCGCCGGCGACCGGAGCCAAAGTCGCCGCTCCCACCGGCACCGCGGGCGGCGGTAAGATGACGACCGAGGAGGCGCTGGCCGCCGCCAAGGCGAAGAACAAGGGGTTCCTGACGCGGCTGCGGGAAGCCCTTCAGGCGAAGATGGAAGAGATGCAGCGCCAGGCCGACGAGCAGGCCAAGCGGCAGATCCGCAACGGCCGACCCGGTGATGGGCCGAACCCGCCGCCAGGGACCGGGACCGACGGCCCGCAGCCCGACGGTCGCCGCGACAAGAAGAACCGCCGGCGCAAGAAGTGATTGCCATAGCCGCTTTCGTCACCCCGGGGGCGGGTGGGCTCGTCCCACCCGCCCCCGAACACACTGAGCCGGTCATGAACGCGAAACGCATCCTGATGCTGGTCGGCGACTTCGTGGAAGACTACGAGGTCATGGTTCCGTTTCAGGCGCTCCAGATGGTCGGGCACACCGTTCACGCGGTGTGCCCGGGTAAGCGGGACGGCGATACGGTTCGCACCGCGATCCACGACTTCGAAGGCGACCAGACGTACTCCGAGAAGCCGGGGCACAACTTTAAGCTGAACGCGACGTTCGAGGGCGTTGATGCCGGTCAGTACGACGCGCTGGTGATCCCGGGCGGGCGCGCCCCCGAATACCTGCGCCTCAACGCGGCCGTTCTGGACGTGGTGCGCCACTTCTTCGCGGCGGGTAAGCCGGTGGCGGCGATCTGCCACGGGCCGCAGTTGCTCGCCGCGGCCGGCGTGTTGAAGGGCCGCACCTGTAGCGCGTACCCGGCCGTCGGGCCGGACATCGGGCTGTGCGGCGGAACGCTCGCCGAGGTGCCCATCGACGGGGCGCACACCGACGGGAACCTCGTCACCGCGCCCGCGTGGCCCGCGCACCCGGCGTGGCTGCGGGCGTTTCTGAAGCTGATGGGTGCGACGATTGGTTGAACGAACGATGCGGCGGGCATGCGCCCCGCCGCATCACGATTCACACTTTCGGAATGCACACCTCGGCCGTCACACCACTCCGATCAATAGCGGCCGATCAGTTCGACCGTGAGCCGCTGGTTGATGATGTCGTTGCGGCTCGTCAGCGGGAACTCGAGCGCGAAGCCGACCGTGTACTTGTTGGTGAGCACCGCCTTGGCACCGAGCGCGGCGGTCACGAGGTGCGCCCCGGCCTGCCCGCGGGTACCCAGGTTCAGCAGCCCGTCGCCCTCGCCGAACACCGGGGGCAGACGGTTGCCGCCGCTCGTGTACCAGAACCAGTTCAGCTCCGCCAGCGGGTAGAACCAGCCGAACAGTTGCTTGTCCACGTGGAAGCTGTTCCAGATGTAGCTCGAGCCCTGCGAGCTCTTCAGCGGGAAATAGTACCCGGTGGTTTGCAGGTAGTGCCACTTGTTGCCGAACTCTTTGCCGTAGGTGACGAACGGGGCGAACGAGCCCGACCCCTGGTTCTGCTGCACCTTCGCCTCGCCGCTGGGGATCTCGTATAGGAACCCGAACGCGGCCAGGGTCTGGTTCTCCACGTCGCGGTAGAAGGTGTACTTGAGCCCGGCCGCCAAGTTCAGGAACCCGGTCGTCGAGGGGCCGTTGCGGGGCGAGATGTGCGCGAGCCCGTCCTTGTCGGCGATGATGCTGAGCCGCTCGGTGACGGCGAGGTTCATTTGCAGCGCGTACGCCTGAATGTTGCCGTCGAGCGGGTGACCGCCCGGGACGTTGTTGTTGATGAACAGTATTCGCGCGTGCGAGTTCGACCGCGGGTCCTTGTTCAGGATGGGGTTGGACACCGGGCCGACGAAGTCGTCGAACTCGTGGTCGCTCTGGAACAGCCGGCGCACCGGCTTGGTGCATTCGTCGGACAGTGCCGGGACTGTGCCGACCGGGGGGGGGTAGCCGGGGGCGGCGTATCCCGGCCCCGGGGGTGGGGCAGCTACCGCGGTTCCGGAGTAGCCCTGCGCGGGCGGAGCCGCGTCTGCGTACCCCGAGATCGGGAGCGTCTGGTAGCCCTGCGCGGGCGGTTGTTGGTAGGCCGGGTCGGCGCCGACCGAACCGGCGGCGAGCAGGGCGCTGAGCGCGAGGGTGTTCATCCGTGAGTTCCGATTGGAGTAACCGTCAGGCGACCGTGCGCGACGGCAGCGGGGCGAGTCCGTGCCCCGTGTAAGGAATATCGGAGCTGCTTGTCGGGAAGTGAGGGGGGAAACGCGTTGTGGCAGATCGAAGACGTGTGCCGTGAATCGGCTGTACGGGCTGTGAGGCCGGTGATGATTTGGCACAGTGCCGCATACGGCGATTGCTGTGCGGATCTGGCACAGCAATCGCCGTGTGCGGCACTCCCACTCAGCCGATGCGCGGGAACAGCGGCTTCAGCTTACCGTCGATCAGTTCGGCAGTGATGCGCAGGTCGTCAGCCTGGGCCTTTAATTCGGCAGCATCGGCGTATTTCACCTCCGCCCACGGCGTCGGGAAGTTGAAACTCGTGTAGATCGCCTCCGCACTCTTGGGGATGAACGGCTTCAACAGGATGCTGGCGATGCGGAGCGACTGCACCGCGTTGAACAGCACCTTCTTGGCCGCGTCCTTGTCGGTCTTCACGAGCTTCCAGGGGGCGTTGGCTTCGAGGTACTGGTTCGTCGGCGTGAGGAAGTCCTGAACGATCTTCTGAAGCGCCAGGTTGTACCGGCACGCCTCGACGTGCTCCCGCACCTCGCCCACGAACAACTTCAGGTCGAGACCCGGAACCACGGGATCGGGCGTCACCCCCGCGGTCCCGGTGAACACCCCCTCGAAGTTTTTGAAGGTGATCGTGAGCTCGCGCGACAGCATGTTCCCGAGGTTGTTCGCCAACTCGGAGTTGTAGACCTCTTCGTACCGCTGCCCGCTGTAGTCGCCGTCGGACGGGAACGGGCACTCGCGCATGAAGTAGTAGCGGTACGCGTCCGCGTTCGACTTCGCGATGATCTCCATCGGGTCAACAATGTTGCCGAGGGTTTTGCCCATCTTCTGGCCGTTGTTGTTCACGAACCCGTGGGAGAACACCTTGCGCGGCGCTTCCTCGCCCGCGGCCCAGAGCATCGCGGGCCAGATGTGCGTGTGGAACCGCGTGATGTCCTTGCCGATGAAGTGAACGTCCGCGGGCCAGTGCTTGCGGAACGTCGCCTCGTCGTCGCCGTAGCCGATGCCGGTGATGTACGTCAGCAGCGCGTCGAACCAGACGTAGATGGTGAACTCCGGGTCGAACGGGAGCTTGATGCCCCACTCCTCGCCGTGCCGCGAGATGTTGAGGTCTTGCAGCCCTTCGGCCTCAATGAACCCGATCATCTCGTTTCGCCGGCTCTCCGGCTGCACGAACTCGGGGTTACCCTTCAGGTGCTCCAGCAGCCGATCTTTGAACGCCGACAGCTTGAAGAACCAGCACGGCTCGGACCGGCGCACGAGCGGGCGCTTGTGGTTCGGGCACAGCCCGCCGCTCTCCGCGTGGACCTTGTCGCTCTTGAACTCCTCGCACCCGGGGCAATACCAGCCCTCGTAGCTGCCCTTGTAAATGTAGCCGTTGTCGTACACCTTCTGGACGAACTTGCGGCAGCACTGCTTGTGCCGCTCGTGGCTCGTCTGGACGAAGGTATCGTAGCTGATGTCGAGGGCGTCCCACACCTCGCGGAACTGACGGGCCATGTCGTCGCAGTACGCCTGCGGCTCCTGCCCGAGCGACTTGGCGCGGTCGGCGACCTTGAGGGTGTTCTCGTCGTTGCCCATCAGGAAGAAGACGTCGTACCCCTCCATCCGCCGGTACCGGGCCTGCACGTCCGCGCCGAGCTTCTCGAACGCGGTGCCGATGTGCGGCCGGCTGTTCGGGTAGTCGATGGCGGTGGTCTGGAACCAGCGGGGCTTGTCGGTCACGGCTCGTCTCCCTGCGTCGCAATCTAGCTGTTCTACAGACGCGATCGGGGCGGAGCAGGTTCAGAAGGGGGCGGATCAGGGCGGGAAGAACAGGCCCGGGCCGCCGAGGTTCCACTGCTGGCCTTCGAGATGCAGTTGCCCGGCGTTGGCGAGCAACAGGTGCAACCCGATGAGCACGAAGTACCCGCTGTAAGCCTGGGCCGGGGCCTGGAGCACCTTCGCCACCATCGTCAGCGGGCCGGACGTGGCCCCCGTGTGCCGGTCCCGCAGTTGCACGTCGAACTCGGCCAGCCGGCACGGGATGTCGATGTTCGCGAACGGATCGCGCCACGTCAGGAATCGGGTCGCCGGTTCCGCGGGGATCGGCCGGCCGTGCTGGACGCGGGGCACCGGGTTGGGGACGGCGATCGGCCGGAGCGCGGCCCCGATTCCGATCGCGACCGCCTGGCTGACGACGGACACCGGCGCGCCGGTGTCGAGAAAGGTGTACGGTTGCAGGCCCCGCGCGCCCGCGAGTTCGACCCGCAAGGTCGGTCGGGTGGCGACGAGCGGACCCCACGAAACCGTCTGGTACTCGATAACGTCCGGCTGAAGGGCGAACCACGGCATCGGCGCTACCACCCGATCCAGGTGCGGGATTCCATCGTGGCGACCGCGCAGACGACGACGACATCGAGCGCCACGCCCAACCGCTCCGCGCCCGTACGCCGAACGGCCTCCGGGTCCTGGCCGTGGGCGATCACCTCGCCCTGAAACCGGCCGTTGTGTTGGCGGGCGACCGCGACGACCCAGTTCCCGCCGTAGCGGCCCGCCACATCGGGGTCGTACTGTGCCCAATCCGCGCCGGCGACTGTCAGGTTGTGTTCGGCCATGGTCCTGCCTCGACCGGGGCGGCAACGTGTTGGAAACAGTAAGTACACTGGCTCACAAACTCAAGCAGAAACGTGAAGAGTTTCATGAAGAATGTGTGATCCCCATACGGATTATATCGGCTTGAGTCTAGAATGCTACCTATCGTTTTTCGCACCTTCTGCGGCGCGGTGGCGGCTGGAATCGGTTCCTGTCCGAAAAGACGGAGCCATGAGCCAAATCGGATGTTGCCGCAATCGCCTCTGAAATAATCAGTCGTGGCACGAACGCCGAACGGAACTCGAACCACGCGCTGTTCGCGCGGGGCGTTGTGCCGGTTCGTGTGTGCAATTCGTCGGTAGCGAGCCACACATCAAATAGCTCGCGAGCCGCCCGGGGCCACCGATCGCGCGGAGCAGGGCGGCTTCTTTGTCCGTTGTCCCTGCACCACTTACCGCCTGTTGCGGTTGCCCCGCGCGACTTTTTCGCCTGCACTCGAACATTCACGCGGGAGCGTAACGTTGAGATTCCTTTACCGTGTTCACAGCTATTTACGCTTTCGTTCCCTGCTATTGCGCGTGGCATGAACTACGGTCCGAGCAGATTCGGGTGAGCGCCTGACGCCCCAATTTCCAGGGTTGCCGTCGCTGAGTAGTTTCAGCGGTCGGCGTCATCTCCAAACGCGATCAACAACATGAACTGGATCGACTCTCTCCGCTCCCGCCTCCGACTCGCGATCCGCCCCAACCGAAATGTCCTCCCGGCGCTCCGCCCACGCCTCGCACTGACCTGCCTCGAAGACCGTGTGGTGCCCGCGACCCGCGTCTGGGACGGCGGCGGCAGCGCCGACAGCCTCTGGTCGACCGCCGCAAACTGGTCGACCGATGTCGCTCCCGTCGATAACGATGACCTGACATTCCCCACCAACGGCGTCAGATACAATCCGTTCAATGACTTCACGAACGCGACGTTCGGGACGATCGTGTTCGGCGACTACGGCTACAGCGTCGCAGGCAACCCGCTCAACCTGACGGGCGGGATCACGACCACTTATAGCGGAGCCGTGCCCTCGTCGCTCAACACGGACATCACGCTACTCGCCGACGTGACCATGAGCATCAGCGGCGGCGGTTTCGGCCTCGGCGGGGCCGTCAGCGATGGCGCGGGGACGTTCGGCCTGACGAAGACCGGCGCCGGGACGCTGACCCTGTCCGGGACCAACACCTACGACGGCAGCACCACGATCAACGCGGGCGTGCTGCAGGTGGACGGGACGATCTCGAGCGCGGTGGTTCTTGCGGGGGGCACGCTGAGCGGTTCGGGCACGCTCAACGGTTCCGGGATCACGGCCTCGTCGGGCGCCGTCGATCCGGGAACAGTCGGCGGGACCGGGATCTTGACGTACGCGAACGCGACCGGGCTCGCCCTTGCGTCTGGCACGACGCTCCACATCGACCTCAACGGGTCGACCGTCGGAACGGGTTACGATCGACTGGCGCTCACCAACAGCTCCGCCCTCTTCAACCCGAACGGCGCGACCCTGGACGTTAGCCTCGGTTACCTGCCGACGGTGGGCACCAGCTTCCAGATCGTCTCGCAGACGTATGCGTCCCCGATTACCGGGCGGTTCAACGGCCTCAGCCAGTTTGCCAGCTTCACCTCCGGCCCGGTAACGTTTAGTATCGGCTACTTCAATTCGGGCGTGGTCCTGACGGTCACGAACGTCACGATCCCGACCTTCACCTGGGACGGCGGCGACGCCGACGACAGCCTGTGGTCGTCGCCCGACAACTGGGTCGGCGACGTTGCGCCTTCGCAGCCCAGCCATCTTGTTTTCCCGACTGGCGCCCTGAGGCTCACGAACACCAACGACCTCGCCGCCGGTTCTCAGTTCTCTTCGCTGACCGTCGGGGATGCGGGTTACGCCCTGAGCGGCAACGCGATCAACCTGCTCGGTGGGCTGCAAACCACTTACGCTTCAGGGAACTCGACGGTCTCGCTGCCGCTCGCGTTGCAATCGTCGAGCACGTTTAACGTTGCCACCGGCGGCGCGCTCGACCTGTCCGGGGCAATCTCCGGAACCGGCTTCGGCGTCACCAAGACCGGCGGCGGTACGCTCCGCTATTCGGGCGCCGGCGCGAACACCTACACGGGCGCGACCACCGTCAACGACGGCCTGCTCGAGCTCAACAAGACGGCCGGCGTGAACGCGTTCGCGGGGGATCTGGTCGTCGGTGACAGTTCCGGCCCCGACGCCGTCACGCTCCTGGCATCGGACCAGATCCCCGACGCCGCTTCTGTGACTCTGGCCACGGGTGCGACGCTCAACCTGAGCAACTTCGATGACGCCATCGGCGCCCTGAATCTCACCGGAGCCACGGTCGCCACCGGCACCGGGACCCTCACCCTGGGCGGGAACGTCACCACCAACTCCGACACGGTCACCTCCGTCATCTCGGGCAACCTGGACCTGGGCGGGGCGACCCGCACCTTCACGGTGGCCAACAACGCCCAACTCGACCCCGACCTGAGCATCACGGCCAACATCAGCGGGACCGGCGCGGGGCTCATTAAGGCTGGTGCCAACAGTCAACTCCTGCTATCGGGGAACAACACCTACGACGGCATCACCACGATCACCGCGGGGGCCATCGAGATCGCCAGCGACAACGCTCTGGGCGCGGCGTCGGCCGGGACGGTCGTCAACAGCGGGTTCTCGCTGGCCCTGCTGGGCGGCATCACGGTGCCCGAGCCGATCACCATCAACGGGGTGGGGTTCGGCGGCCTGGGGGCGGTCTTCAACGGGAACGGCAACAACACCATCTCCGGCGCGCTCACGCTCGGGGCCAACAGCACCATCGGCTCCCTGAGCGGCACCCTGACGTTCAGCGGCGCGATCAGCGACGGCGCCAGCAGCTACGCCCTCACCAAGGTCCAGTCGGGCACGGTGGCCTTCTCCAGTGCGAACACCTACGACGGCGGCACGACCATCAGCGGCGGCGTGATCGCGATCAGCAACGGCGCGGCACTCGGCACGGGCCTGGTAACGGTCGGCAACACCGGGTCGCTGGACCTGAGTGGCGGGATCACGCTGACCAACGCCATCACTCTCAACGGCGTGCCTGTCACCAACCGGAGCAAGATCAACAGCGTCTCGGGAAACAACATCATTCAGGGCAACGTCGGGATCACCGGGGGCAACAACGTTGCCTTCGATGTGGCCGGCGGCACCGCGCTGACGGTCTCGGGGGCCATCAGCGGCTCCCCCGATTTCGACAAGAACAGCACCGGGACGCTGGTCCTCACGGGCACGAGCACCCACACGGGCAACGTGAACGTCAACGACGGCACGCTGATCGTCAACGGTTCGCTCGCCACCAGCAACGTGGTCTTCGTCGACGGCACCCTCGGGGGCACGGGCACGCTCCCCGCCGTGACGGTCTCAAGCATCGGTACGCTGGCGCCCGGCAACTCACCGGGCGCCCTGAATACGGGGGACCTCGCCTTCCAGAGCAGCGGCTCGACCTACGCCGTCGAACTCAATGGGTCGATCGCCGGCACCCAGTATGACCAGACCAACGTCACCGGCACGGTGACCCTGGCCGGCGCGACACTCAGTCTGTCCATTGGTTACGCGCCCACCGTCGGGACCACGTTCGCCCTGATTAATAACGACGGCTCCGACGCGGTCAGCGGCACGTTCGCCGGGTTGGCCGAGGGCGCCACGATCACCTCCGGTTCCGCGACTTACGCGATCAGCTACGTCGGGGGGGATGGCAACGATGTGGTCCTGACTCTGGTGAGTCGGACCGGTACCTGGACCGGATTGGGTGGGGACGGCAACTGGTCCACCGCCGGGAACTGGGCCGGCGGGGTCGCCCCGGTCGCGGGCGACGACCTCGTGTTCCCCGCCGGGGCCGCCCGGACGACCAGCGTCAACGACTTCGTCGCCGGGACTAATTTTAAGTCGATCACGATCGACGGGGCCGGGTTCTCCTTCACCGGCAACGCGATTCAACTCGACAGCGGGGTGACCACGAGCTACGCGTCCGGCACCTCGACGATCGCCCTCGCCACGAACCTGACGGGTAACCAGACGTTCGACGTGGCCGCGGGCGGGACGCTGGCACTCTCGGGCGTGATTTCAGGCACGGCCGCCGTCACCAAGACCGGCGCCGGGGCGCTCCAACTCGGCGGGGCGAACACCTACAACGGTCCAACGATTGTCGCCGGCGGCGCCCTGCTCGTTGACGGGAGCATCGCCACGAGCGGCGCGGTGACGCTCGTCGTCGGAGCTACTCTGGGTGGCTCGGGCGCGCTCCCCGCGTTCTTGCTCGTCGGTGGGGGCACGGTCGCTCCCGGAAACCCGTCGGGCGCCCTTGCCTCGGGCAACGCCACGTTCGCCATCGGCTCGACCTTCGCTGTCGAACTCAACGGCACGACCGCGGGCGCCCAGTACGACCAGCTCAACGTCGCCGGCACGGTGAACCTGACCGGGGCGACGCTCGCGACCACGCTCGGCTTCACCCCGGCGGGCGGCGACACGTTCGTGCTCATCAGCAACGACAGCTCCGACGCGGTCGTCGGCACGTTCGCCGGGTTGAGCGAGGGCGGGACCTTCCTCCTTGGCGGCACCACGTTCCGGATCTCGTACGCCGGCGGCGACGGTAACGACGTGACCCTGACCGCCGTCCCCCTGCCGGTGCTGTCGGTCACCGGCGCGTCGGTGGCCGAGGGGAACAGCGGGACCACCGCGCTCACCTTCACCGTGACCCTGTCCGCGCCGAGCCTTCAAACCGTTACCGTCGCGTACGCCACGGCCGACGGCACGGCGACCGCAGGCACCGACTACACGGCCGCTTCCGGGACGCTAACGTTCGCGCCAGGGGAAACGACCAAAACCGTCACCGTTCTGGTGACCGGCGACACCGCGGCGGAAGCGGACGAGACGTTCCGCCTGGTGCTGTCGTCTCCTGTCGCCGCCGTAATCGCGGGCAACGGCACCGGGACCATCACCAACGACGACACCGCGACCCGGATCGTCCTCGGGCCGGTGGGCGGTATGGTGCAACAGCTCGACCCCGTGACCGGACAGCCGGGGGCGTCGGTGCCGGCCTACACCGGGTTCGCGGGCGAGGTCCGGGTCTCGTCCGGTGACGTGGACGGCGACGGCGTCGCCGACCTGATCACCGGTGCCGGGGCCGGCTCGATGGGCGGGCACGTCAAGGTGTTCGACGGGGCCACCGGCGCCCAGCGGTTCAGCTTCCTGTCGTTCGACGGCTTCGCTGGCGGCGTGTTCGTGGCGACGGGCGACGTGAACGGGGACGGGGTCGCCGACATCGTGGTGTCCGCCGACGCGGGCGCGGCCCCGCACGTCAAGGTGTTCAGCGGCGCGGACGGCTCGTTGTTGCGGAGCTTCCTCGCTTACGACGCCGGGTTCCGCGGCGGGGTGCGGGTGGCGGTCGGGGACGTGGACGGGGACGGGTTCGCCGACATCGTCACCGGCAACGGCGCGGGGGCCGCGGCCAACGTCAAGGTGTTCAGCGGCAAGGACGGGGCGCTGCTGAAGAGCTTCCTGGCTTACGACGCCGGGTTCCGGGGCGGGATATATGTCGGGGCCGGGGACGTGACCGGGGACGGGTTGGCCGATGTCATCACCGGCAGCGGGGCCGGGGCGCCGGGCGGTCACGTGAAGGTGTTCAGCGGGCAGGGCTTCGCGCTCGAAAGGAGCTTCTTCGCGTTCGATCCGGGCTTCGTGGGCGGGGTGCGCGTGGGCACCGCGGTGGTGAACGGTGAAACGGTGGTCCTCGTGGGCTCCGGTCCGGGCACGCGGGGGCACTTCAAGGCCATCGGCGCCAACGAACTGCTCAGCATGTTCGCGGCCGGGTCCGATCTGGGCGGCGTGTACGTTGCGTGATACCGGGCGGCACAGAACTGGCGTCGCGGCGCGGGCGCCAGTGCTTTTCAGGGTGGGCCGCTCACGCCGTGAGCGGCCGCTTCGCACATCGGATCGGATCCGCGGGCGGGTGGGTCCCACACCGCTTTGAACCGCCAGGACCTCACGCGAAGCCGGTCTGGCGTGCAGACCGACCGCTCACGGAGTGAGCGGACCACCCTCAACAACACACGCATTCCGCCCCGTTTTCACCACTTCGGGATCTCGACCCGGGTGCCGCCGGCCATCGCGCTCTCGTGGGCGCAGATGCCGACCAGCGTCCAGTTCGCGCTGGTGGGGGCGTCCGGGAACGCGGGCTGGTTCCCGAGCACGGCCATCAGGAAGTTGTGGACCAGGTGCGGGTGGCTGCCGCCGTGCCCGCCGCCCTGCACGAAGCTCAGGTGCGTGGCGTCGTGGATCGCGCCGGTGAACTTGCGGATCGGGTCCGGGAGCCGGCCCGCGAAGTCGGGCACCTTCACCCGCCGCGGGATCTGGTGCTCGGGCAGTCCGCGCATGTGCAGCACCGGGTCCTCGCCCTCGACCTGCTGCCACTCGAAGCTGACGTTGCTGGCGGTCACGTCGAAGCTCTCGCGGTACTGGCGGGCGGTGTCGTACAGGCTCCGCGTCACCTCCGCGACCACGTCCGTGCCGCCGATCTTGAACGTCGCGCTCTCGACCGCGAACGGGGACCCGTAGATGGGGATGAACTCCTCGCGGATGCGGCCCGAGCCGTGGCACACCACGCTCTCGGCCAGCGCGACCTTGCCCTTCGCCGGGTCCGAGAGGATCGCAAGGCACGGGCTCACGCAGTGGGTGGCGTAGTGCATCGGCGGGAGGCCCGGCCAGTAGCCCGGCCAGCCGTCCATGTCCTGCTGGTGGCTGCCGCGGAGGAACTGGATGCGGCCCAGCACGCCGCGGTCGTACAGGTCCTTCGCGAACAGGTACTCGCGGGCGTACACCACCGTCTCCATCATCGTGTAGACCTTCTTGGTCTCACGCTGCAGCTCGATGATTTGCTTGATCTCGTCCTTCTTGGTCGCCATCGGCACCGTGCAGGCGACGTGCTTGCCGGCCTTCAGCGCCGCGATGCTCTGCGCCCCGTGCTCCGGGATCGGGCTGTTGATGTGGACCGCGTCCACGTTCGGGTCCTTGAGCAGGTCCTCGTAGCTGGTGTAGCGGCGCTCCTTGGGGATGCCGAACTTGTCCCCGCAGGCGTCGAGTTCCGCGCGGTTGCGGCGGCAGATGGCGTACATCTCCGCGTCCGGGTGGGCCTGGTAGATGGGAATGAACTCGGACCCGAACCCGAGACCCACGATCGCGACGCGAACCTTCTTCTGGCTCATGGAAGCCGTCCGACGAGTTAGAGGTGAAACTGCTTGCTTTAGAGGTTTACGATTGCGGGCGCGGACGGGCAATCGCGAAAGGGCCGCCAACGGGCGCCGCGGGCCGGCGTTGTTGTTCTACCCAGGAGGTCCCCGATGACCCGACCCGCACTGCCGGCCGCGCTGGTCCTGCTCACCGTGTGGGGAGCGCCGGCATTCGGCGCCGCCGACACGAAACGGCTCGACCCGGAACCGGGCGAATTCTCGTGGAGCCACCTGAACCCGCCCGAGTTACAGTACGGGTGCGTTGGCAGCCTCGACGAGAAGGAAGAGGGGCTGGCGAAGGTACTCGAAAAGGGCGACGCCGACGAGCAACTGGCCGCCGCCCGCGCGCTGTGGAAGGGGCGGAGCCGGCGCCACGCCGCCGCGGTGCTGAAGTACCTGGCCGGACCGCCTCCCGGAGGCGCCGCGTTCCGCGCGTTCCGGGGTGCGGTCGAAGACGCGCTCCAACCGGCGGCGATCCTGCGCGAACTGCAGAAGGGCGATTATCTCTGGGGCACGTGGCTGGCGTTCCTGCGCCCGCACAAAGACCTCGTGCCGGTGTTGCTTCAGGGGCTCAAGGCGCACCCCGACGAGCGCGCGGAAACGATGCTGGCTCTGGGGAGTTCCGGCGATCCGCGGGCGCTGGCCCCGCTGCTAGAATTGCTCGCTGGCAAGGACTACCGGGCGGCCGGCGAGGCCGCCCGGGCACTGGGCTACCTGGGCCTGGACGCCGCAGAACCGAAGCTCATTGAGGCACTCGCGGGCGGGAACCCCTGGCGGCAGGTGAACGCGAGCAACGCGCTCGCAACGCTGGGCAGCCGGAAGGCGCTACCCGCGCTGAAGAAGCTCGCCGAAAGTGATGACGACACGGGTGCGTTGAACGTCCGCGGGTGTGCCGCCCGGGCGGTCAAGAGGATCGAGCGCCGCACCCGGCCGTGAACCGCAACGGCCGCCGGGTGTAAAGCGCGGCAGATGCGACGAGTATCTCCTTGCGTCGCCCGCCGCGTACGGAACACGCCCATGTCGCTCCAGCGCTTCCCGCACGTCCCGGGATTGCTGTTCGATCCCACCTATTTTGCTCCCCCGGAATGCGCCGGCCTGCTGGCGCACTCGCTCCGCCTGTACGAGCGGCTTGAAGTCGCGGTTGGGGAGGGCGGCGCGTCCGAGCAGGCGCACATCCCGCAACCCGCCTACGTCCGCAGTGCAGACCACAACCTCGCGAGCGAAGAACGCTTCGTGCGCGTGGCCCTTAGCGAAGCCCAGGGGCGCACGATCCGGGCCGAGTACTTTCCGCGGTACGGTGAAGACGGTCACTCGCTGGGGTACTTCCAGCGGGATGCGAACCTTCCCGATTTCGTTCGCGATGAATTGGTGCCGGGCGTTCACGGGCTCGTGGCGTCCGAAGGGCTCGTGACCCCCGAGCAAGAGCTGACGTGGAAGCTCACCGCCAACTTCTACCGCCGCGCGAACGGCCGGGTCGCGGGGTTCCCGTTCCACGTCGACATCCCGTCGAACGGCGTGGTGACGATGATCTTGAACGTTCAGCGGGAGGCGCTGTTCCAGATCGCGAAGGGCGGCGCGGTGACCGACATCATGCTGCCGGTCGGGGCGCTGCTCTTGCTGAGCGGTGAGAGCCGGTACGAGTGGAAACACCGGGTTCTGCCGTCCGAAGCCCCCTCCGGTCGCGCGGGACATCCGGTGGAACGGGTGTCGCTGGTGCTCGGGTATCAGTAGAGCCGCGCCCGCGGCGCGGTCGCGTTTGGGCCGGGAAGGCGTCCGGCGCGAACGTGTGTGGGTGATCGGCGGTCCGTGCCACTGGTGGCTGGCACAGGGCGAGAGCCGGTATCACCCGCTCGCGGCGGGCGGTTCCTCGTCCGGCGCGTCGAGCTTGATCCCGCGCTTCGCGAGCGCCTGGCGCAGGATGAACTCGATCTGCCCGTTCAGGCTGCGCAGGTCCTCTTCGGCCCACCGCTGGACGGCGGCGTGGACCTTCGGATCGAGCCGCAGCAGGAACGGCTTCACTTCCTTCTTGGCCATGACGTGCCGAAGGACGACCGCGCGGGCGACGCAGCCGGCTGCGTCGCCCTTCGCCCCGCCCTTCGTCCTCACGAGAGGGGAGTTAGTTGTACAGCGTGCCGGTGTTCAGCACCGGTTGCGGCACCGCGTGCCCGCACAGCACCACCAGGAGGTTGCTCACCATCGCGGCCCGGCGCTCCGGGTCCAGTTCGACCACGTTCCGCTCTTTCAGCAGGTCCAGCGCGCTCTCGACCATCCCGACCGCGCCGGCCACGATCTGCGACCGGGCCGCGACGATCGCCCCGGCCTGCTGGCGCTGGAGCATCGCCGCCGCGATCTCGCGGGCGTAGGCCAGGTAGCTGATCCGCGCCTCGAGCACCTCCACGCCGGCCAACTGCATCCGCGTGTGCAGCTCGTGCTTCAGTTGCGTGGCCACTTCCTCGATGTGCCCGCGGAGCGAGTGCGCGTCGCTGTCGGGCGCGTCGTAGCTGTACCGGCTCGTGAGGCTGCGGAGCGCGGCGTCGGCCTGGAGCTTCACGAACTCCTCGTAGTCGTCCACCTGGAAAACCGCCTCCGTCGGGTTCACCACCTTCCACAGCACCACCGCGGAGATCTCGATCGGGGTGCCGTCCTTGTCGTTCACCTTGATCGGCTCGCGGTGGGTGCTCGCCGGCACCAGCACCGTCCCCGCGGCGTCCTTCTTCTCCTCGGTCTTGTTCATGCCGGTCTCGAACGTCCGCACCCGCAAACTCACCCGGGTGCGCCAGTACAGCGGGTTGCCGTAGAAGAAGCCGGTCCGCCGCACCGTGCCGACGTACTTGCCGAACAGTTGCACCACCCGCGCCTGGTTCGGCCCGTTCACGATGAACCCGGCCCACGCGAACAGCCACAGCAGCGACAGCGGCACGATGGCCCACACGAGCCGGGGCTCGTGCCACTGTGCGGAGTAGGTGATCAGTGCGATCACCGCGCCCAGCCACACGAGCATCCCGAACAGCGCCAGCCAGCCGGAATTCAGTTTCAGCTCACGGTCTTCCATGGCAGGAGTCTCCGATACTGTTGTGATATCACTTTGAAATCGTACTCTCTGCCTGAGTGTTCGCCAAGCGCGGCGGTCGATTTCGGCCGATCACCGCGAAATCGCGGGGGCGGGGATAAAATGCCGGTATGAGCCAAACCATCCGCCTGTTACCGTTTGCCGGCGCCGACGGCGCCACGAACATGTCCGCCGACGAAGCGCTTTTGGAATCGGCGTCCAGCGGCGTCGCGTCGCTGCGGTTCTACACCTGGAGCGAGCCCACGCTGTCGCTCGGTTACTTCCAGCGGGCCAACGAACGCGCCGCCGACGCGAACCTCGCGCGGCTGGCGTGGGTCCGTCGCTCGACCGGCGGCGCGGCCATCGTTCACCACCACGAACTGACCTACGCCCTCGCGTTGCCGCCGGGAAAGGAGTGGGCGTCCGCCGAGCACTGGATTTGCCTGATGCACCACATCGTCCAGCGCGTCCTGCGCGCACACGGGGTGGAGACGCACGCGGTGGTGTGCGGCGAGGAGCAGAAGCTCGGCCCGGTGGTCTGCTTCCTGCACCAGACGCCGGGCGACTTGCTGCTGAACGGGTCGAAGGTGGCCGGGAGCGCGCAGCGAAAGATGAAGGGCGCGCTCCTTCAACACGGCAGCATCTTGTTGCGCCGCAGCGAGTTCGCCCCCGCACTCGGTGGGATCTGTGACGCGGACGGGGCGCCCGTGTTCGACCCCGAATCGCTCGCGAAGCTGATCGCGGAGGCGTTTGCGGCGGACACCGGTTGGACGTTGACGCCCAGGGACTGGACCGTCACGGAGCAGGAGCGCACGGCGGCGATTCGGGCCGAGAAATACGCCCACCCGGACTGGAACGAGAAACGGTAGACCGGCCGGTCGTGGATTCGTTTCGGCCCACGCGGGCCTCGTGTTTATGAAGGCAGATTTTGACAGGATCGACAGGATAAACAGGATTTTAAATTGATCGGTCTTCATCCTGTTTATCCTGTCGATCCTGTCAAAATTGCCTTGGCGCCTTCGTGCCACATTGCCCGCGGCTGGCCGCGCCCCGTGCGTGGGCGCACTCCGCCCCGCGTTCTCAACGACTTCTCCGATGTGGGGCGTATGAGCGAGTCGCGTTACACCGTTCGGCAGTTGGGTTGGTATCAGCCGCCGCACGGCGACCCGTACACGCGGCGCGTGCCCACGGCGGTGCCGGTCGCGGGGTTCGACACGTTCGACGCCGCGGAAGAACACCGACGAGAACTCGAAGCGGGCGCCCGCGTGGGCGAGAACCCGTTCCGGTTCGGCGGGTGCTCGGTCTTCTTTCAGTCGTCGCTCGACGGGATGCGGCTCCACGACTGGCTCATGGACGAGGGCATCGACCCGCCCGCCAGCGAGCTGCGTCACGGCGACTGGCACGAGTGGTGGGCCGCGTTCGCGCACACCTGGACCGAAGGCCAGCTCCACCACGCCTGGAGCGCGTTCGACAAGGTCCGGTTCTTCGACGTGATCGAGGAGCCGCAGAGCGTCGCGCACGCGGTGATCGAAATTGTGTGGGGCCTGCTGGAGCGCGACTGGAACGCGATGACCGCCGGCACGGAGGGCGGCCGGCTGATGGGCGTGTACCGGCGAACGGCGCGGGCCGAACGGTTCCGGGCCGAACTGAGCCGCGACCGCAACGCGGGCGGCGGGCGCTACCGGTACGACCGGCGCGCCGGGTACTCGGCCGACCCGCACAACCCGATCCCGGCTCGTCAGGCGACGTTTTACGAAGCGCTGGCGGTGCCGTCGGACGTGCCGCCGTTCGCGGGCGTCGGGTACCTGGTGCAGCGCCGCGCCGTGATTGACACCTTTGCGGGGACGGTGTGGCGGACCCGCCCGCCGGCCGACGCGCGCGTTCCGGTGGCGCTGTACGCGTCGCGGTCGGACGCGATCGAGCACCGCGACCGGCTCGCCGCGGAGAGCCGGCAGGTGTTGAACCCGTTCGTCTTCGCCGACCCGGCCCACGGCGCGGCGACGGAAGGCGCCCGGGAGGAGCTGGCCGCCCTCGAACTCCCGCTGCCGGTCCCGTCCGGGGACCGCCGCCGCGACTGGATCGAGTGGTGGGACCTGTGCCAGGAGGACGTGTCCGACGAGCAGCGCGCGGCGGTGTGGCGGGCGTGCGACCAGCCGATGTTCGAGGTGCTGCGCGTGGAGGTGGCCGATGAGTGACCCCGACCGGTTCGTGGTTCGGCGGATCGATTGGGCGCGATCCGAGTACGGCGAACCGTACGCGCGTCGAACCCCGCGAACCGAGCGCGTGGCAGCGTTCGACACGTTCGACGCTGCCGAGGACGATCGCGCGGCGCGCGAGGCCGCCGAGCGGGCGCGTGCGAACCCCTTCTGGTACGGCGGGGAGTCGCTGTTCTACCAAACGTCGCTCGACGCCCCGCGCCTACACGATTGGCTGATGGATGTGGGCATCGACCCGCCGGCCGCACCCCAGGCGCACGCCGGGTGGGCCGCGTGGTGGGATACGGCTGCGCCGACGTGGAGCGCGGAGCAGTTGGCACACGCGTGGAAGGCGTTCGACAAAATACAGTTCTTCGAGGTGTCGGAGCGGCGGTCGGGACCGAAGGGGTACGTCATCGTGGAACTGCATTGGAAGTGGGAGGACGAATCGACACTCGAAGCTGACTATGAGGGCGGGCTCGCCGTCCGTGCCTTCCGCTCGCGAGAGCGGGCCGAGGCCGAGTGCGCCCGATTGAACCTTGAGCGCCAAAGTCGGCCCGATCACAACGGGTACAGTTCGTTCACCCGCTCCACCCGTTACGGAGGCGAGACCGAAGGGCCACGCGGCATGGCCGACACCCTGTTCTTCGAGGTCGTGGAGATCGACCTGGGGGACGATGCGTGAGCGGCACCGCGTTCCTGGTGGTGCGCCGGGCGCTGACCGCGGGCGGCGCCGGCTGCGGGGACCAGTTCGTGTCCGACACCGGCTCGCGCGTCCCGCTGCGGTTGTTCGTGACCCGCGTCGCAGCCGAGGCACACGCTTCGGCGTTGGGTACGGCCGCGCGATCGACCGTGAGCCCGTTCACACATGTCACTGTGAGTGACTCGCTCGCTGCGAGCTTGCGCGCGCTCGGGTTTCCTGTTGAGTGTCCGGACGATCCGTGGGACGAAGAGTGGCGGGTGTGGTGGGACCTGTGCCAGGATTTGATCACGGTTGAGCAGCGGGCCGCGGTGTGGGAATTGTTCGCAGAAATGCCACTGTTCGAGGTGCTGGAAGTCGAGTTGGAGTGACCCCGTGCCAGACTTCACCAAGTCGGGAACCCGGAACTGGGGCGCGGTGCCATCTGGTGAGTATGGGGCTTGGCCGGGCGCGCGGTGCGAACCGGATGACCGAAGCCATCCAGGTGGCGCGAACGGGAAAAGCTCGCGCGCGTTGTAACGGGGGTTACAGTGCGACACACGCAGCCGGCTCAGTGGGGTTCCGACGGGTCATTCGCTGCCGTTGAGCTACCAAGTCGCTACCTGATTGCTGGTCGGTCGCTACCACGGAATCGCGCCCGCAAAACCCGGATAATGCTCCCGGACGAACGGAACGCCGCTTCGGTATGGAATGGGATTTGCGCTGCAACATGTGATTGCGGAACAGGTTGCAGCGTGTGTGATTTGATACGCGGTTCCGCCTTCTCGGGCGGGAGCCGGCGCCGGTGGCCGCGACAGAGCCGTGAAATCGGCCGCGAACTGGTATCAGCCGTTGTTCAGCCGGAACAGTTTGCGGAGGGCGTCGCGCAAGCTGCCGCTGTGCCCCTCGCGGCTCGCTTCGCTCAGCGCCGCGATCGGGCCGTGCAGCAGTTTGTTCTGGAACAGCCGGAAGGTCCCTTCGATCAGCGACTTATCTGCGGCGGTGAGTTTGCCGTTCAGTTTGCCCAGCATCGGCTCGAGCAGCGCGGCGCGAAGCTTGTCGATCTCGGCGGTGAGTTGCCCGATCACCGGGCCGTTCGCACGCCGGTTCCAGTCCTCCACGAACTTCGACACCTCGGTGTCGATGATCTGCTCGGCCGCCGGCAGGTGCCGCCGCCGCTCGCCCAGACAGCGGTCGGCTTCGCGGGCGAGGTCGTCCACGTTGAACACGCTCACGGCGTCGCCGTCGTGGATGGCCGGGTCGAAGTCGCGCGGCACCGCCATGTCGAAAACCACCAGGGGCCGCCCCGCGCGGCTCCGCCGCACCTTCTCGTCGAACCGCCGGGCCGGCATGATCGGCTCCGGCGCGCCGGTGGTGCTGAGCACGATGTCGGCACGGACCAGTGCGTCGTCCAGTTGCGCCCACGGCACCACCGTACCGCCGCAATCGGCGGCGACCGCCGCGGCCTTGTCGGCGTTGCGGTTGGTCACCAGGATCGCCGCCGGGTGCTCCTCGGCGAGGTGCTTGAGCGTGAGCCGCCCCATCTTCCCCGCGCCGATGACGAGAACGGTTTTGTCGGTGAACGTGTCGAACACCTGGCGGACGAAGTCCACCGCGGCGCTGGAAACGGACACGTGGCCCTGCCCGATGCCCGTCTCGGTGCGCACCCGCTTGGACACCCGCAGGGCGCTGGGGAACAGCGCGTTCAGCAGCGGGCCGGTGGCGGTGGCCTTGTGCGCGGACTCGTAGGCGTCTTTCACCTGCCCGGCGATCTGCCCCTCGCCCAGCACCACGCTGTCGAGCCCGGCGGCGACGCGGAACAGGTGCTTCGCGGCGTCGGCGTCGGCGTGCTCGTACAGGTGCGGCAGGATCGCGTCCGCGGGCACGCCGTGAACCTCCGAGAGGAACTCGGCCATGAGCGGGGCGTGCAGCGCCGCGACAGTGTCCTGACGCGCGACGTAGATCTCGACCCGGTTGCACGTCCCGACGACGACGGCTTCGGCGTCGAACCGCGCGTTGAGTTCGGTGAGCGCTCGCCGAGCTTTCTCGTCGTTGAACGCGAGCTTCTCGCGCAACTCGACGCTGGCGGACGCGACGTTACAGCCGATGGCGCGGAGGTTCACTTGCCACCCCCGATCGCGAACGGGTGCGCCGCGCCCAGCGCCACGAGCAGGAGCGCAAACGCCGCGATGGAGAAGAGCGCCAGCCGCCGCGCGGGGAGGTGTACCGCGTACCGCAGGTACAGCAGAACGAGAAACAGCACCCACAGCCCGGCCGACGACAGCACCTTGACCGAGAACCAGTTCTCGCCGAGCGCGTGGGTGCTCTCCAGCAGCAGGGTGCCGACGAGCAACCCGACGGTGAGCATCGGGAACGCGATGTTGATCGCCCGCCGGTTCATGTGTTCGAGCCGCTCCAGGCTGAGCATCGGCACCACCGCCCGCGGGCTCACCTTGTTCCGCAGCCGCCGCGACTGAATCAAATACATGACGCTGGCCAGGAAGCTTACGCTCACGCCCACGGATGCACAGAGGATCAGCACCCCGTGAACGCCGCCCCAGAACCGCTCACCGGAGGTCCACTGCGCCAGATCGACCGCGGCGTACTCCGGCTCGACGGTGAGCAGCACGCGCGAGGCGGCCACGAGGCCGATCACGACCGGCAGCACGAACACGGCCCACGCCTGTTTCGCGTGGTGAACGGTGCCGTAGAAGTAGAACAGCGCGAGCACCCAGGCGAGCAGCAGCACGGACCCGAACGGCACCGCGGGCGACGGCTGGTTCACGAGCAGGTACGCGGAGTGCGCGAACAGCCCGGCGGCGCCGAACGCCAGACCCGTGAGGCGCCACCCGGCCGCGGGCCACAGCAGCCGGCCCGTTTCCAGTAGGAACGCGCACAGGTAGCTGAGCCCGATGCAGTAGTGGTGAATGTTCTGTACGAGTGAGCCGGTCATGGCGCGCGGCTTGAACCTCGCAGTTTCGGGAAGGTAGCCCACATTATACGGCTTCCGTCGCGGCCCGCTCCGGAACCGGTACGGGTCGAACGCCGGCCGGCCCAAGTGGGGTGCGGTACCGGAACCGACCAAGGCCCCTGCTCGGGGTGGGGGACACCCGGGAGCGCGCGGGCGTTCAGAAAGTGGTTGGCGAGGAAGGTGTTACGGCTGCAAGGTGCGGCGCGCTCTCTTGCTACAGCGGATGGGCTTAATCGGCTCCGGCCGCGCCCGTGGCCGTCCGGTTCCGTTTGGCGATCGTCGGCGATGTGAAAAAATCGCGAAATCGACCCATTTGAGCCGCCGCGGGCGGAATGAGTATTGTGAAGACCCGATCGAGGCATTCGATGTCGACCCGCGTTCGGCCCGCGTTGTCCGAAATGATCCGCCAGTTCGCAGGCGGGTTGCGGCAGGACCACGCGCGCGACGCCGATTTGCTCTCGGCTTTCGCTCACCAACAGGACGACCAGGCGTTCGCCGATCTTGTCGCCCGGCACGGGCCGCTGGTGTGGGGCGTTTGCAGCCGCGGGTTGATCGATCCCAACGACGCCGAGGACGCGTTCCAGGCGACGTTTCTCGCGCTAGCGCGTCAGGCCGGTGCGCTCGCGGAGCGTGCCCGCACGCACGAGACCCTGGCGGGGTGGCTCTACCTGACGGCCCAGCGGATCGCACACAACCTGCGGCGGTCGCAAGCCCGGCGGTGCGAACACGAGCAGAAAGCGGCCGCCGACTGGAGCGAGCGGGCGACGGCACCCGCTTCGCCTGCCTTTGAGCTGGGCGGGGTGCTGGACGAGGAACTGGGGCAACTCCCCGCTCGGTTCCGCGAGCCTCTTGTGCTTTGCTACTTCCAGGGCAAGACGCACGCCGACGCGGCCCGACAGTTGGGGTGCCCGGTCGGGACCGTGTCGGGGCGGCTGGCCCGGGCGTGTGAACTTCTTCGCGATCGCCTCGCCCGCCGCGGTGTTGCTCTTGCCGTCGGTCAAGTCGCTGTGGTTCTCGCGGCCGCCGGTTCGACGGCTCGCGCAGCGGTCGCACCTGTACCGGCCCGGCTGGCGGACGCTACCGCAGCCGCGGCCCGGCCGTTTGTGACGGGCGACGGCGCGGGCACCGCGGCGGGGCAACTCGCCCTCGGTGTGCCCCCGGTTCGCGCCGGCGTGAACATCAAATTTGTGGGCGTGCTGGCCGTCGCGTTCCTCGGCGTGACGGTCGCCGCGGCGGTGGGGTTGGGGCCGGCGCCGACCCCGCCGGCCGACGTGCGCTCCGCCTCCCCTCCAGAGGTTCGCGACGGCGGCCATGCGTTCGGTGATCCGTTGCCGACAGGGGCGATCGCCCGCCTGGGGACGCTTCGCTTCCGGACCGGGCGGATGGGTTTCACGTCGAGCGTCGCTTTCGGACCGGGGGCCAAATCGCTGCTGTCGGCGCACGGCGACGACGTTGTCCACGTTTGGGACCCGGTTACCGGCCGCGAAAGGCCGCGCCTGGACGCCCCGCGGCTTTGCACCGCGGTCAGTGCAACCCCGGACGGGCGGCGCCTGGTTGGCGTTGGGGCTTCTGAGGTTTGGGCGTGGGATCTTGCGGCCAACCCGCCGGCCGTGCTTTGGAAGACACAACAGCCCCGGATCGTGCGCGGGAGCATCGCAATTTCGCCGAACGGGCGCCTGGTCGCCCACGGTTCGGTGAAGGGAACGGTCGTGCTGCTGGACGCGGCCACGGGCGACGAACTGCGCACGTTTCCTGCGGTCGGTTCCGGCTTGACCTTCGCGCCGGATTCGATGCGCCTCGCGGCCTGGTCTCACGAGTCGGCCGTGAACGCGAGCGTCGCGGTGACGGACGTGTCGGTCTGGAACGTTGCGGATGGGGCGCACGAGTACACCCTGCAGGTCGCTCCGAAGGGCGGAGCGGTTTCGGCCGTTGCGTTCTCTCCGGACGGTACGACCGTGGCCACGGCTGCGGGTGATCGCCGCTTGCGGCTCTGGAACGCGGCTGACGGAACGTGGCGGGCCGATCTGACCGCAGACGCTGACCCCCTCGCCTACGTCGGGTTCCAGCCCGACGGCACATTGATCGAGGCGGGCGGTGGTCGCGTCCGGTTCTGGGATACGGTGCGGGGGGCGCAGTCGAGGCCGCCGGTCCGGGCCGAGGACACCGCGGACGCGTACCTCCTCTCGGGAGACGGAACCCTCCTGGCTCGGGCCGGGCTGTTCGGCGCCGGGATGCGCGAGGTCGCGACCGGCCGCGAGATCGGCGCGGGCGCGGGGATGCCGGACGGGTTGGTTCATGCCGTCGCGTTCGCCCCGGACGGCCGGTCCGTCGTGACGGCGGCGTACAGCGAGTCGGCCGGGGGCTCGTTGTACCTCTGGGATGCGACTGACGGCAAACTCCGGGGGCAGGCCGGTACTGGAACGGGACACATTATCTGGGGCCTCGACATCGCTCCGGACGGGGCGGTGTCGGTGGCGAGCGTGCCGCTGTACCGAAACCCCGCGCCGCGGACTCGCGTCATGACGTGGGCGGAGGGGCTCGGTCGTCCGCCGGCCAGCTACCCGCTGCCGGCCGGGACCCGGTGCGGGGCGTCATCGCCGGACCGCCGTTACGTAGCCGCCGCGACCGGCGACCGCGTTGTGTTCTGTGATCGCGCGACCGGTCAAGAGGTGCGAGCACTCCCAATCAAGTGTCAGGCGAACAGCCTCGCGTTTTCGGCCGACGGGAGCTGCGTCGGGGTGCTGGACGTCTCCGCGCGGCGGGTGACCGTTTGCTCGCTGGTGGACGGCCGCCAGACGGCCTGGCCGCGGGACGACGGCGCGGCCGTTCAATTCTCGCTGTCGCCGCTGGCTCTATCGCCGGACGGGCGGTTGTTCGCGGTGTGCGTTGCCGGACGCGACGGCCGGCTGCGGGTGATCGAAACTGCGACCGGGGCGGAACTGTGGCAGGCGGACGCGCGGCTGAGCGGGCTACCCGCGCCCGAGTTTGTTTTCTCCCCGGACGGGCGCACCCTCGCGGCGGCCGGCCGGGACGGGACGGTGCGGGTGTGGGAGGTGGCAACCGGCGAGGAGCGGTACCGCTTCTCCGGGCACCGCGCCGGGGTGTTCTCGGTGGCGTACAGCCCCGACTCGCGGCGTGTGGCGTCGGCGAGTTACGACTGTACCGCGCTGGTGTGGGACGTCGGGACGCTCCCAGCCGTGCCGAAGAATCGGGCGGCTCCCGAGGAACTCTGGGCCGCCCTGACGGGGCACGAGGCGGCACCGGCCTACCGCGCGATTGCGGCGCTGGTCGATTCGCCCGGTGTTGCGGTTCCGCTGCTCCGCTCCAAACTTGCCCCGCCCGCCGCACCGCCCGCGCGCGTGCGGGAATGGCTGGCGGACCTGGGGAGCAACCAGTTCGCGACCCGCGAGGCCGCGAGCCGCGAACTGGCGCGGCGGGGCGATCAGGTTTTCCCGGAACTCAAACAGGCGCTCGCCGCCGCCGGCTCGCCGGAGGTGCGTGCCCGGCTCCGGCGGTTGCTGGAGCGGCTCGGATCTCTGTCGCCGGACAGCCGGGCGGTTGTACGGGGTGTCGAAGTTCTGGAACGGTTGGGAGCGGACCCGGCCGCCCGGGAACTCTTACGAGAACTCGCGGGCGCGCCGACCGAGAGCTTGCTCGGGCGTGAGTCACGGGCGGCATACCGGCGGCTGGTGTCGGCCACTGCGCAGTGAAAACCGGGGCGACCGAACGGGCGTTACCAAAGGCTTGATTTCTCCAACCGGCGCCGGGATTGGGCGCTGGGCCGAACCGCTCTCTCTCCTGCGGTTCGGCCGGTTCGTCGAAACGATACCGGTCCACGTTATCTCTTTCATTTGGAGGGGGGAGTTTATGACTCGGGGTACGCGACGTTCGGCGTTCACGCTGATCGAGCTGCTGGTGGTGATCGCGATTATTGCCATACTCATCGGCCTCCTGCTGCCGGCCGTTCAGAAGGTCCGGGAGGCGGCGGCCCGGATGAAGTGCAGCAACCACCTCAAGCAGATAAGCTTGGCCGCGCACAACTACCACGACGCTAACCAGAGCTTTCCGCAAACGACTCTCACGGGCACTACCGTGGCCTCCGGGTACTCGACCTGCTTCGTGGCCCTGCTCCCGTATCTGGAGCAGTCCGCCCTGTACGACGCGCTACGCGCCAAGGCGGTTGCGGCGAACCGGAAGTACGTGGGCGGGGTGGGCGACGGCGGGGCGAACTCGCTCGACGCCACACCGATCCCGCTACTCGTTTGCCCGTCCGACAAGATGCCTAACCCGGCGGTCGGCCAGGAACCCGGCAGCAACTTCTACCACGGCCTTACCAGCTACCACCCGGTTGCCACCGGCCTGGACAAGTCGAACAGCAAGTGGGGCACTGATGGCGCGATCCCGAACGCGCGAACGGTCAAGATCCTCGACATTACCGACGGCACGTCGAACACGCTGCTGTTCGGGGAGTGGACGAATTTCGATCCCAACTTTGTGAGCTGGGCGCCGTTCGTGGGCAGCGACTCGCGGTACGAGCTGTGGATCTTCGCGGGCGTCTGGGATTCGAGCAGTTCGGGCTGCCTGGCCACGGGCGGCCTGCCGTTCAACTACCGGCTGCCCGCGGCGCCGTCCGGGACCACTTTGACCACCGCGCTGAACACGATCCAGCTCCGCGCGCAGGCGTTCGGCAGCAGCCACAGCGGCGGGGCGAACGTGTCCTTTGCGGACGGGTCCGTCCGGTTCATTTCGAACAACATCAACAGCTCCCCGCTGGTTCTGCCGGCGCTCTGTTCGCGGGCCGGTGGCGAGCCCATCGACGCCACGGCGTACTGACCGCACCGCCGCACCCGAGGAGGCATTGAATCGTGCGTCGCTATTATTTTGCTCCGCTCCTGTTCGCCGCCCTGGCCTGCGGGTGCGAGCGCCAACCGGAGTTCGCACCGGTCGAAGGGACGGTCACCCGAGCCGGGCGGCCGGTCGCCAACATCGAAGTCGCTTTTTACGCCGACGAGCCGACACGCGGGCCGCGGTCGACGGCGCTCACCGACGCCAACGGCCGGTACCGGCTGCAAGCCGACACCGGGGCGGACGGGGCCGTGGTCGGCGCCCACCGGGTGTGCCTGTACGACCGCGATCCCGCGTTCATCATGTCCCTGAACATGGGCACGATCGCCGCGTTCGATAAGGGGCGGTTACCGCCGGAGCTGGCGGGCAAGCTGCCGACTGGAGCGATCATGCCCGGTAAGGCGCCGGTCTCGCGCGTGCCGGACAAGTACATGCAGCCGTGGGAATCGCCGTTGCGGGTGGAGGTGAAGTCCGGCCCACAAACCCACGACTTTCAAATCCCATGACCGCTTTGACCCGTGGGGGCCGCCCCGCCGTGACCCGGCGCCGGGCGGCCGTGCTCGCCGTCGTTTGTGGGGCCGGCGTGCTGGCTGCGTGGCTGGCATGGCCGGCGCCGGACGGCGGGATCGTGTACGCGGCGCCGGGCGGAACGCCGCTGACCCTGGAGATCGACTACCCGGCGGGACCGGGGCCGCACCCGGTCGTTCTGTTCGCACCGCACCGCGGCGACTGGGACGGCTCGTTCAAGCGAGAGGATCGTTGCCGCATTCTGGTGAAGGCCCTCACACGCGCCGGCTACGCGGTCGCGACCATCCACTACCGACTCATCGGCGCGCACCCGTTCCCGGCCCAGATCAAGGACGGCAAGGCCGCCGTCCGGTGGTTGCGGGCGAACGCCGGGCGCCTGGGGCTGGCGGCCGACCGGGTCGGCGCGATTGGAGTGTCTGCCGGGGGCTATGGGGTGTGCATGCTCGGCACAACCGGCCCGAACGACGGGTTCGACGACCCCGGCGAGGAGCCGGTTGCTGGCCGTGTACAGGCGGTCGTCGCCCTCGGCGCGCCGGTCGATTGGACCGGCGGCGAGTGGTCGACGTTCGTTGAGGCGCACTACCTCCGCCCGTTCCTGGGCAAGACGTTTGCCGAAGACCCCGCTTTGTACGCGCGTGCTTCGCCGGGAGCCTATGCCACTTCAGACGACCCGCCGGTCCTGCTCGTCCACTCGGCCCACGACCAGTTGGTGCCGGTCGCCCAGGCCCGGACGTTCGCCGCGAAGCTGCGCCGGGCGGGTGTAACTGTTGAACTGGTGGAAGAGGCCGGCGCGGAGCACGTGTGGGGCGGCCCGCGGTTGGAGCACACGCTCACGTCCGTCGTCAAATTCCTCGACGCGAACCTGCGTCGCTGATCGGGCGCGACCGGTGATGTATGCCGTTCGTGGCGTCGGGAAGGGAGAGGGCATGATGCGGCAGCCGCGGTGAATTGAAGTAACCGGCGCCCGTCGTCCTTCAGTGTGAACGGCGCGACGGGGAACATGTTCGCGGCTGCTGGGCTGTTGACCTCGTTATCGAGAACGAGTGATGGTACGCTGGGTGCGGAGGTGAAGCATGTCTACCGCGATTCGGCCGCCGGCTCTCGCAACCACCCCACCACCCCGCGGCGGGGCGCATCGCCTTGCGCCGCATCACTGGACGATTGGTGAATACCGCCAGTTGGCTCGCGCCGGGTTATTTCATGACGTGAAGACGATGTTGCTGCACGGGGAGTTGTACGTGATGCCCATGCCGAATCCCCCTCACGACATGGCCCTCAACTTGACCTACGAGTTCTTACGTGTTGTTTGTCCTGCCGGTCACTACGTCCGCAACCAGCAAGGTTTTGACATCGGTACCGACAACGATCCCGGGCCGGATCTGGCTGTCGTACTCGGTTCAATTCGCAGCACGACAACGACACCTACCCGTGCGGCCCTGATCGTTGAGGTCGCCGACACGACGCTCTTTACTGACACTACGACGAAAGCTGAGCTGTACGCGACCGCTGGAGTACCTGAGTATTGGGTGATCGATCTTGAGCACCGCCAACTGCGCGTGTTTCGTGATCCACAACCGCTGCCTGCTGGGCTCGGAGCCACGGCCTACCGCACGCACGCCACGTTCGGTTCGACGGATCACGTCTCGACCCTCTTCGCCCCGACTGTATCGGTGTCGGTGAGCGACCTCTTACCCTGAGCACTGCTACAATTCGGTTCATGTCCGCATTCAACAACGCCGTTATCCTGACCGGGCCGACCGCCTGTGGGAAGTCCGCGCTGGCCCTCGACCTCGCCGAGCGCATCGGCGGCGAGATCGTCGGGCTCGACTCCATGACCGTCTACCGCGGCATGGACATCGGAACCGCGAAGCCGTCCGCGGCGGAACGGGCGCGGGTCCCGCACCACCTGATCGACGTTCTCGACCCGTGGGAGTCGCTGACGGTCGCGTGGTGGCTCGAACGGGCCGAGGCCGCGTGTGCCGACATTACCGCACGGGGGAAGGTGCCGATCTTCGTCGGCGGCACGCCGTTTTACCTGAAGGCGCTGTTGCACGGGCTGTTCGACGGGCCGCCCGGCGACCCGGAGTTGCGCGCGAAACTCGAGTCCGAGGCCGTGCAAGAAGGGAACGTCGTGCTTCACGCCCGGCTCGCGGTTGTGGACCCGAAGACCGCCGCGCGCCTGCACCCGAACGATGTGCGGCGCGTGGTTCGCGCGCTGGAGGTGCATCAACTCACCGGGAAGCCCATTTCCGACTGGCAGCAGACCTGGGACACGCCCGCGTTCGCGGGGGCGTCGCAACCCGCACCGCCCCCGGTGCGCGTTCCGGCCGTGCGAATCGATCTGCCGCGCGAGACCCTGTACGACCGCATCAACAGACGAGTCCTTCAGATGATCGACGCGGGCTTCCTCGACGAGGTGAGGCGGCTCCGTGAACTACCGCACCCGCTCAGCCGCGAGGCGAAGCAGGCACTCGGCTACCGCGAACTGCTTCAGTACCTGGATGTCGGCGGCGACTGGGACGAGACCGTGGCCCTCATCCAGACCCACACCCGGCAGTTCGCGAAGCGCCAGCTCACGTGGTTCCGCCACCTCCCGGCCTGCGTTCCCGTCCCCGCGGACGCTCCCGACGCGGCGGACCGCGTGCTGCGCGCCTGGGAAGCCGCTAGAATGGCGTCATGATCCGAGTATCCGTCGCGAACCCGTATGAGTACCCGCTCGAGTTCCAGCAACTCAAGGACGCCGCGCGCGCCGTGCTGGAGGGCGAGGGCGTGAAAGCCGGCAAGGTTACGCTCGCGTTCGTGGACAACCCGCACATCCACCGGCTCAACAAGCAGTTCCTGAACCACAACGAGCCGACGGACGTGCTGACCTTTCCGTACACCGACCCCGGCGCGAAGTCGCTGGAAGGGGAGGTGGTCATCGGGTACGAGGTGGCGAAGGAGTACGCCGCCGACCGCAACCACGCGTTCAACCTCGAACTGCTGCTGTACGTCGTCCACGGGTGCCTGCACCTGACCGGGTACGACGACACCGACGACGACAGCGAACGCGAGATGCGGGCCAAAGAGCGCGAGTACCTCACGAAACTCGGACTGCCGGACATTGCGGGAAATTGAAGCCCTCTTCACCGCCGAATGCGTGTGAGGGCACGGAGAGACGCCGTAAGAGTATTGACGTTATCTTCTCTTGAATCCCTGCCCTCACACGCATCCGGCGGTGAGCCCTCATTTTTGAACGGCGCATGATCCCTCAGATCCAACCGACCGACCTGAAACGGGCACTGGACGCGAACATGCCTGTTGTGTTGCTCGACGTGCGCCAGCCGGACGAGCACGCGTTCTGCGCGCTGCCGAACAGCCTCTTCATTCCGTTGGGGGAACTGGCGGGGCGGGTGAAAGAGGTGCCGGCCGACGGGACGCCGGTGGTGGTGTACTGCCACCACGGCGTTCGGAGCCTGACCGGTGCGGCCATCCTCCGCGCCGCCGGCCTTGAAGCGCTCTCGCTGGCCGGTGGGATCGACCGCTGGTCGCTGTCGGTCGACCCTGCCGTGCCGCGCTACTGATCGCAGGAGCGGGCCGCTCGACTACACCGCTTCGGTGTTGCCCTCAGCAGCCTTTGCGGCGTCTTCGGCTTCTTTCATCCGGAGCATCGCGCGGTTGAACTGGGCCGCAATCGGGATGAACACCACAACGACAACGACCATTGCCCCGCCGAGCATCGCGAAGTAAGCGCTCGGCGAGAGGTGTTGGTAGAGGCGTGTGATCGGAGCGTTGATCAGCAGGTTGGCCAAGAATACGACCGCCAGCCAGCACCCGGTGACAAAGCTCTTCATCGTCTTCGGCGCGGCCACGAATGCCAACTCCAAACCGGTCACCGAGATCAGGATTTCGGCGACGGTGATGATCAGGTACGCGAGCACCTGCCACCACACCGTCACCCGCTCTTCCGGCTTAACCCAGCCGATCGATTCGAGTGTTGCCTTGTCACTGGAGTCCCGCTTGACGGCGGCGATATCCTGGTCCGATTTCAGCAGCGGCTCGGCCACTCCGCCCGCGGTTAAGTCGCCGGCATTCGGTACCGCACTCGTTACGAGGTGGCCGCCCGAAACGGTTAACACCTGACCGTTTTTCAGCGTGATCGTGCCGTTCGCGAAGCTCAGCTTCTTCTTGCCCTCGTCGAACGCGAAGTCGGTCGCCGACACCGGCACGTCGGTGCCCACTTTCGCGGTTCCGCTGACCTTGCTCAGGTCGCTGGCGTCGGCTTTTGGCAGCACTAACACTCCTTCGGCCGTGGTAACCTTTAGCATCTCCTGCTTGGCCCCGGCCAGGGACCCGGCGACGCTCATGATCGCCATGCTCAGGCCGGTGAGGATGAAGCCGAGGGCCAGCTTCTGAGTCGCCTTTATTCCCATACCCGCGCGGTCGAGGCTTTTGAACAACAACACGCTGATCGGTACCAGGATAATGATGAACAGCGCGTTGAAGCTTTGGATCGCGTCGGCCGGGGCCGGGATCCCGAACAGCGTGCAGTCCATGTAAGTGTCAGCGAAGAAGATCCAGGTGCTCGCGGACTGGTCGAAGATGGCCCAGAAGAACATGACGGTGAGGAACAACAGGCCGATGCGGCTGAGCGTTTCCATCTTCAACTTGAAGTCCGCCCGCTTCTCTTCCGGCGTGACCGCCTTGTAGACGACCGGCAGGCCGGTGATCGTTCGGCCGTCGGGCGGTTGTGTGCCGGGCGCCGTCACCACCTTGCGCTCGATGCGTTCCTTGCCGTAGAACCGCTTACCGAGCGCGAAAATGACCAGCGCCATCGCCATTAAACCGGCCGGAAATAGGAACGCGACTTGGTAACCGTACTTGTTCCGCAGCCACGGCATTGCCATCTGCGACAGCCATGCGCCGATGTTGATGGCCATGTAAAACCAACTGAACGCACTGGTTCTCAACTGGTCCTGGCCGGGCCGCTGCTGGTCGTACGTCAGGCCCATCAGGGTGGATATGTTCGGTTTGATCACCCCACTGCCCATCGCGAGCAGTACGAGTGACATGAACACGATGTACTTATCCTCCATGCCGACAAGGAACTGGGCCACCACATAGGGCACCGAGAACCCGACGATGGTCCAGTACTTGCCGAGGAAGTTGTCTGCGATGTACCCGCCGAGTAGCGGGAAGAAGTAGCAAGCCGCGATGAACAGTGACATGAACGTGCCGGCGTCTCCCTCGGCCACGCCCAACTTGTCGATCATGTACTTCGCAAGGATCGCCCGCATCCCGTAGTACGAGCACCGTTCGGCGAATTCGCCCCAGAAGAAGAACCAGAACCCCGGCGGGTGGCCCGTGGGTGCGTCGGGCGGGACGGAGGCGGATGGCACGGCTGATGACACGTCGGTTGGCCCTTGAGCGAAAGTTGCGGGGAATTGTGCGGAGAAGTGTAGCGATCTTACCCACCGCGCCCGCGTCCGGCACGCGAATTCTGCTGCCCGCTTGCTTGCGCGCCGCGACCGGGTACGATGTCCGCGTGCGGGCGCCGCAGCCTCCCTCCAACCTCACCCGCCGTGGCCCGCCGAATCCCGAGAGATCACACTTCATGTTCCGCTCACTCGCCGCCGTTGCCGCCGCTGCGCTCGTGGCCGTAGCAGTGGGGCCGCGCCCCCCGCTCGTCGGGGCCGAAGAGCCCAAGCTCCCGATGACGCTCGGCTCCATCGACCGCCGGGACGCCAAACTCGACGCCCTGATCCCGAAGGACGCCCGGATCGAGGTCCTCGCGGGCGGGTTCAAGTGGACCGAGGGGCCGGTGTGGGACAAGAAGGGCAACGCGCTTCTCTTCACCGACATCCCGAACAACCGCGTCGTCAAGTGGTCGGCGAAGGACGGGGTCAGTGACTTCCTCAAACCGAGCGGGTACACCGGGAAGGCCGAGTTCAAGGGCCAAGAACCCGGCGCCAACGGGCTGGCGTTCGATAAGGACGGGCACCTGATCCTGTGCCAGCACGGCGACCGCCGCATCGCCCGACTCAAGGACGGAAAGTTCGAGACGCTCGCGGACAAGTACATGGGCAAGCGGTTCAACAGCCCCAACGACCTCGTGCTCGCGAAGAACGGCGACATCTACTTCACCGACCCGCCCTACGGCCTCCCGGAGCAGGTGAAGGACCCGGCGAAGGAACTCGACTTCCAGGGCGTGTACCGGCTCTCGCCCAAGGGTGAGGTCACGCTGCTGACCAAGGAGATGACTCGCCCCAACGGGGTCGCGCTGGCGCCCGACGAGAAGACGCTGTATGTCGCCAACTCCGATCCCGATAAGGCCGTCTGGATGGCGTTCCCGATCGGCGCCGACGGCGCGCTCGGCAAAGGCAAGTTGCTCTACGACGCCACCGCGGACGTGAAGGCCGCGCCCAACAAGGGGCTGCCGGACGGCCTCAAGGTGGACGCGAAGGGGAACATCTTCGCCACCGCGGTCAACGGCGTGTACGTGTTCAGCCCCGAGGGGACGCTGCTGGGTCGGATTGTGACCAACGACAAGACCGCGAACTGCGGCTGGGGGGACGACGGGACCGTACTGTACCTCGCTACCAACGACAAACTCACCCGCGTGAAGACCATCACCAAAGGGCTGGGCTGGTGACAGCGGGGCTCCGTTGTCGAGTCAGTAGTTGTCGTCCGAGCCGCGGTCGCGATTTTGTGGCGGTCGAGAATCCCCGCCGCGATCCGCGGCGGGGATGGGCGGCATCATCCGACAAAAACGCCGCCCGGTAGGGCGGGGTCGAATGCGAGCCGGTCGAGCACCGCCGAATCGGATCGCAACGACTCGAACGTTTTCACCTGTGGACCGGCACCCGGCCCCGCGCCCGCGACCAGCACGGGGCCGTTTGCGGCCACCCGCACGCCGCCCGCGAATTCCGGGTCGAACGCGTAAAAACTGGCCCGCTCTTGCCCCCCGGAGAAGAGCTTTACGTGGGTCGCGCCGGCCGCCGAGCCGACGAACAGCCCGGCCGTGCCGGCCCCGATCGAAACGCCACCCCTGTACTCCGGTACGAACGCCAAGAAACTGGATGTCGTTTCACCGGTCGTGCCGTCGAACACCTTGATGTGCGAACTGCCCGTCGCGGTGCCGACGATGACATCTGCCCGGCCGCGGCCGGTCCAGTCGCCCGCCGCGACCGTGACCCCGCCGGTGAACCCGTCGAACGCGAGGAAGCTGCGCACCTCCGCACCCGTCACCGCGTCGAAGATTTTCACGTGCGAGCTTCCCGTGGCGGTGCCGACGATGATGTCGGCGCGGCCGTCGCCGTCGATGTCGCCGGCGGCGACGTAGAGCCCGCCGCGGTACGCGGGATCGAACGCGAGGAAGCTGCGGATGACGGCGCCGGTCGCGCCGTCGAACACCTTCACGTGCGGCGGGGCGCCGGGACCGGTGCCGGTGATGACGTCTTCGACCCCGTCGCCGTTGACGTCGCCGGTGGCGACCCGCACCCCGCCGCTGTACCCGTCGTAGGCCGCGATCTTGAACCGGACGGTGCCGTCCGTGTTGAGGACCGCCACCTGCGCCGGCGCTCCCGGCCCGGTACCGACTGCGATCGTTTGTACCGGCTGCGTGGCTCCGGTGCCGGTCGGATTGGGGTACTGGGGGGTGGGAATGGAGGGCGTGACAGAGAGGTAGGGAGGGACGCTCGTGTTCGGGACCGTACTTCCGACGAATACAGTGATCGTTCCCGCACTGTGGTTCAGAGCGAACAGCCAGCCGCCGGCCGCCACATCAAGATCGACGGTGCCGAAACCGGCGGACGCGAACAGGCTTTCCGCGCCGGTGGCTCCGTCTCGGACGAAGATGTCACCGGTGGCCGGCTTGGCGAAGAAGTAGTCACCGACGTACTGGGCGGGGAAGTACGGGGTCGCGGGGTTGTAGAACGTTCCGCCGCTGAGCGCGTGGGTCGGCCAACCGCCGATCGTAACGATGTCGGTAACTGCCGGCGCGGAGGCACCCGGGACCACTACGAGGTGCGGAGAGGTGAACACCGGGCGGGTGAAGTTGGGGAATGCACCCGGGTCAAAGTCGCCTTCGTTACCGGGCCATCCGTAGTTGGCTCCCGGCGCGCCTTCGTTCACCTCGTCGGACAGGTCGCCGCTGTCCGTGATGAAGAGCCGGCCGGTGCCGGGCTGAACCGCGACGGCGAGCGGGTTCTGTAACCCGAGTGCGTAGATCGCGCGGTTGTCGCCGGTGGCGGTTGCGTAGAACGGGTTGTCGGTCGGGACGGTGCCGTCCGGGTTGAGCCGTAACACCTTGCCGTTGAGGTTATTGAGCGTCTGGGCGTTGTTCCCGTCGCCGGCGTCGCCGGTGCCCACGTACAGCTTGCCGTCGGCACCGAACGCCAGTGCGCCGCCGTTGTGGTTCGGGGCCGATGCGATGTTGTCGAGGAGGACGGTTTCGTTGGTGCCGACGTTGCCGTTGGCGGTGAACCGGCTGACCCGGTTGACGGGCGTGGGGCCGGCGGTGGTGTAGTACGCGTAGACGAACCCGTTTGTCGTGAAGTTGGGATCGAGGGCCACGCCGATCAGCCCGCGCTCGCCGGCGGTGTCCACGCTCAGCGACACGAACGGGGTGTCGAGCAGGGCGTAGTCCTGGATCAGCGTGGTGTAGGGCAGAACGTAGTTCTGGACCACACGGAGCGTGCCGGCCTTTTCGGCCACGAAGATGCGGCCGTCCGGACTGGCCGCCATTGCGGTCGGCTGAACCAAGCCTGAAATTATGACCGAGGGGTTCGCGATGGTCGTGGGCGTGTAACGGGTCTCGAGTTGTTCACAGTGAAGGCGAGAACGGAAAGGTTGTCCGGTCACGGGGCTCCTTCCTCCGCAAGGTTAATACTCGCGTGAGCGTTGTGGATAGCTGCGCGAGTAGTATACCGACCAACTGCCGGTGCGTTCAACTGCGGCTGCGTGCCGAATCCGTGATGATTTATTCTGCTGCCTGAAGCAGCGTTGGACTTGAGGTGCGTGGGGGCGCTTGCCCGAAGGAGGTGGGCCGGTTGCGGTCGGTACGGTCGTGGTGTGGTTGTGTGGTCTTCAATCCGGGCGGCACGTCACCCCGAAGTGCTTGCCGAGACGATCGGCGACCTCGATCCCGACCCCGGCAAAGATGAAATTACCCGAGATGTTCGAATAGAACTCGAAGTACGTCTCGCACGGGAGTTCGTACCCGTTGTCGGGTGGGGTGTGCTCGAACGTGAAGTGGACGAACGCCTCGTCACCGTCCGCGATGCCGTACAGCGGGAAATTGCGTTCCGCGTTCGAGTGCCCCAGTCGCCGCTCGAGCGCGGCCGGGAAGTAGAAGAACACCCAGACCAAGTCCGGGCCGCGGTCGTCGATCTCGTACCGGGTTAGCCCGAGGTTGGTTCCCACCACGTGCTCGGCCGCGGCGCGGATGCGGTCGCGGTCGAGCACGTCCCAGGGCAGAGTGTAGTGCAACCCCCAGCTCACTTCTGCTCCGGGCGCAGTAGCGGGAACAGGATCACGTCGCGGATGGTCTGGGTGTTCGTGAGCAGCATCACCAGCCGGTCGATGCCGATGCCCAGGCCGCCGGCCGGCGGCATGCCGTGCCGCAGCGCGCGGATGAAGTCGTGATCCATCTTCGCCATTGAGTCGTCGTCACTCAGGCCCGCGAGCTGCTGCGAGAAGGTCTGCTCCTGCGTGATCGGGTCGTTCAGTTCGGTGTAGGCGTTTGCCAGCTCCATCCCGTGAACGTACAGCTCGAACCGCTCGGCGATGGCCGGGTTTTCCCGCTTGCGCTTCGTGAGGGGGCACAGAGGTGAAGGGTAATCGTACACGAACACCGGACCGACCAGCGCGTCCTCCACAAACTTCTCGAACAGTTCTTGAACGAGAACCACGTGCGCCTTGGGCGTAGTAATTTCACGGGGCGGTTGTGCATCTGCAGGGACAGTTTGGGCGACCTTCTTGTAAGCGAGATTAAGCTTCTCAGCGTAGTTTGTCGTCTTATCCTTCCCTTCCGTCGCAATATTTGCCGCCCGCGCCGCAGCGAGCACCGCGGCCTCGTCGGTCATGTCGCAGCCAACGTGTTCCTTGAACAGGTCGCCGTACTTGGCGCGCTGGAACGGCGGGTTGAAGTTCACCACCTTCTCGCCGAACCGCAGGTGCCGCTCGCCGTGCAGGTCGTACACGCGGTGGGGCACCGCGCGGGTCTTCTTCTCGCCCTTATCCTCGTACTCCTCGTCCAGGTTGACGGTCGCAGTCGGGCCGACTACGTCGACACACGCGACGATGAGCCCTTCGGTGAGGTCCATCATCGTCTGGTAGTCGCCGTACGACTGGTACAGCTCGAGCATCGTGAACTCGGGGTTGTGCTTCCGACTGATCCCCTCGTTCCGGAACACCCGCCCCAGCTCGTACACCTTCTCGATCCCGCCCACCAGCAACCGCTTCAGCGGCAACTCCAGGGCGATGCGCACGAACAGGTCAATGTCGAGCGCGTTGTGGTGCGTCTCGAACGGCCGCGCCGCGGCCCCGCCGGCGATGGCGTGCAGCGTCGGCGTTTCGACCTCCATGTACCCCTGAGCGTCGAGGTGGTTGCGGATGGTGCGGATGATCTTCACCCGCTGGTGCGCGCGGCGCAGCGTGTCGGGCGTGTAGACCATGTCGAGGTACCGGTGCCGGAGCCGGTACTCCTCGTCGCCCATCCCGTACACGTCCTTGGGGTGCGGCTCCAGGCTCTTCGTGAGGAACGTGAGCTTCTCGACCTGGATCGTGAGTTCGCCGGTCTTGGTGGTGCCGAACTCGCCGTCCACGCCGATGATGTCGCCCAGGTCGAGCAGTTGGGCGACCTGCCACTCGGTCTCGGTGAGCTTGTTGACCCGGACCATGAGCTGGACGCGGCCGGTCTGGTCCCAGATCTCGAACCACATGAGCTTGCCGCCGGTGCGCGCCCGCACCACCCGGCCGGCGGCGCGGACCTTCGGCCCGGACTTGGCGTCGTCGAACTTGTCGGCCGGGAGTTTCCGAATCTCGCCGATGGGCTGGGCGTTATCGAACCGGTGGCCCCACGGGTCGAGGCCGAGGGCCTCGATCTGTCGGAGCTTCTGGAGCCGCACTTCGGCGAGGTCGGTTGTTTCGTCCGCCACGGTAAATTCTTCCGTTTCCACGGTGTTGGGTGTTAAGAGCTTTTTAGTTACGGGTCGAATGCAAGGACACCCGAGAGGGGGCGAGCGTTCGCGGGTGGACCCGTTCCCGCGCCTCGTTGTCCGGAAGGGAAGGGCGGGTGAACGCGCGGGGGCGCCGTTTCGCAGCGCCGCGGTTTCGCGCGGCGCTGACCGGGCCGTGCGCGTACCCACACCGCGTCAACAACCGGACAAATGAGGCCACGGCGCCAGCGAAAGGTGAAGAAGAAGCCCGGGTGAAAATTCGCTCGCGCCATGACCGCCCCGGGCCGGGCCGCTACACTGTTCCGACGTTCGTTCCACCACGGAGACGGAACCCATGTCGAGCGACGCTTCCGCGTCCAACGCCGACGACAAGAAGTCCGACGAGCCGAAGAGCCTGCTGGAGAAGGCCGGGGCCGCGCTCCCGGTCGCCCTGACCGCGCTCGCCGCGGTGTTTGGGTCCATGTCCAACGGGGCACTCCAGGAAGCGATGTACTGGAAGTCGCAGGCGGCCCAGGACCAGGCGAAGTCCACCAGTCAGTGGTCGCTGGCCGGGTTCAAGCGGGACCGCTCGCTGATGATGCAGACCACCGCGGCGCAGCTCCGGGCCACCGCGGGTTACGCGCCCGCGAAGTTCGATGCGGCTCCCAAGGACGCGTCCGGCGCCGAAGGACAGAAGGCGCTCGCGTGGCTCACCGAGCGCGGCGAGAAGGGCGGGCCGCCGCCGGCCAAGCTGCCCGATATTGAGGACGAGCGGATCAAGGAGCTGCGCGACGCGATCGAGCACCGCGAACCGGAGCGAGATCAGCTCAAGAAGGCTGGCCGGGTGGACATCGCCAGGATCACCAAGACGATCGACGACGCCGAGCGGTACAAGGAGCAAACGGACAAGGAGTGGGCGCCGGTGGTCGCCGCGGCGGAGGCGTGGGTCCGGGCGCAACAGGTGTCCAAGCCCGACGCCGCGGACGCCGCGAAGCACGCGGCGACCGCGGCCCAGGCGGCCGGGTTCGAGCTGGAGCAGCGCCGGTACCGGACCGAGTCGCGGATCGAGCAGGGGATCGGGTTCCTGTACGAGATCCGCGTCAAGGTGAGCGCCGCGGAGAGCGACAAGCACCGCCGCAAGAGCGACGCGCTATCAATTGCAATGCTGGTGGCCCAGATCGGCGCCGTGGCGTCGTCGCTGGCGCTGGCCCGCAAGCAGAAGAGCGCGCTGTGGCTGTTCGCGGGGCTGATCGGGCTGGTCTCGGTCGGCGTGGGCGGGTACGCTCTGATCCCGCCCGCGCTGCTCCCGTTCTGACCGGGGTGGCGAGCGCCACGTGAGCGACCGCCATGACCGGCACTGACCGCCGACTCGCCGAACAGCTCTTCCACGACAAGCAGGCCGCGGAACGCGCCGACACGTTCCGCGGCGACGCCGGTTCGCTCCGGTTTAACACCGACGACTACCTCGATCACGAAACCTGGGTGCGTCCCGCGTTCGGATCGCTCGGCGATTTGCGCGGGAGACGGGCGCTCGATTACGGGTGCGGGCACGGGATGGCGGCGGTCACGCTCGCCCGCGCCGGCGCACATGTGACCGCGTTCGACCTTTCGCCGGGGTACGTGGCCGAGGCGCGCGCCCGGGCCGATGCGAACGGGGTCGTCGTCGAGTGCGTCACCGCCGACGGCGAAGAGCTGCCCTTCGAGACGGCATCCTTCGACGCGGTTTGGGGCAACGCGATCCTTCACCACCTCGACCTGGCGCGTGCCGGTGCCGAGCTGCGCCGGGTGCTGAAGCCGGGCGGGGTGGCGGTGTTCTGCGAGCCGTGGGGCGGGAACCCGCTGCTGGGGTTCGCCCGGCGGGCGCTGCCGTACCCGGGCAAGGACCGCACCCCGGACGAGCACCCGCTCACGCGCCGCGACCTGGACCCGCTGCGGCGCATCTTCCCGGCGATGAACGTTCGCGGGTTCCAACTCCTGGGCATGGTGCGGCGGGTGTGGAAGAACCGGCCGGCTCTCCGCCTCCTTGATGCGGTTGATGTGCGGCTGCTGCGGACTGTTCCGCCGCTCGAAAACTGGTGCCGGTATGTGGTGATCGTCCTGCGGGCCGGATAGACTGTCGGGGCCGTGCGGAATGTGCTGCTTGAGCTGCCCCGATGAGTGCGCCCGCGCCCCCCTCGCCGACCGCCAACGCGCCCGGAACATCGGGCAGCGCGCAGGCGGTTTTGGGCATTTTCTTGGCGGTGCTGCTCGGACTGCTCGCGTACCGCGGGTACGGCTCGCACTTCGGCGCGCGGCCCACCGAACCGGCCGTGGCCGCACCCGTTGATCTGAACGCCGCGGGCGAGGCGGAACTCGTGCAGGTGCCGGGCATCGGCTCGAAAACGGCCCAGTCGATCGTGCTTCACCGTCAAACGCATGGCCCGTTTCGGTCGGTGGAAGAGTTGCGGAACGTTCGTGGGATCGGAGCGCAGACGCTCGAAAAAGTGCGGCACCGGTTCCACACGGAGACGATTGCCACAGACCCGCTCGCGCCGCCGGAACCGCCCGCAACGATTACTCGTACCTCCTTCTCCTCACCACTTACATCGGACCCGCCGCCGCTTCCGCCACGACCGGTTGCCTCCACCGGCGCGAAAAAGCTTCAGCCGGGAGATCCGCCGATCGACGTGAACACTGCGTCGCCGGACGAACTCCAGCGCCTGCCGGGCGTCGGACCCGTAATGGCCCACGCGATCGTAACGGCTCGCGCGACGAAGCCGTTCGACAGCGTCAATGACCTCGACCGCGTGAAGGGGATCGGCGCGAAAACGCTCGACAAGTTGCGCCCGTTCGTGACCGTGAGGTGAGCCTATTCTTCCGCTGGGACCGCGGCCGTCCCGGCCGCCGGTAGTCCGATGGATGAGCTTGGCGAAGGAGCGCGTGGCGGCCTCAACCGTTGACCGAAAGCGGCCGAGACGGCCGCGGTCCCAGGGGCGTGTTCACTTCCCCGCCGCTTCTGTTTGTTTCTTCTTGCGCTCGGCGATCTCGTCCGCAAACAGCTTGCGCACCGTCTTCTTCGAGAAGAAGTCCACGACCCACGGGGCGAAGCGGTTCACCAGCACCAGCAGCTTCCCGCGGAAGGTGAGGGTCACGTCCAGGCTCCCGCGCGTGACGGCGTTCAGCGTCGCCGCGGCTACCTCTTCGCTCGTCATGCCGCGCATGTGGTCGAGTTGCATCTTGGCCTTCTGCTCCAACATGTTCTTCGAGAAGTTGGTTTGCGTCAGGCCGGGCGACACGACGATGACATCGACGCCGTCCTTCGCCAGTTCGGCGCGGATGGACTCGCTGAACCCCATCACCGCGAACTTGCTCGCGGAGTACAGCGACCGCGCCGGCAGTGCCCGCTTGCCCACCACCGACGAGATGTTCACGATCGCCGGGGTGGTCCCCTGCTTCAGCAGCGGTAGGAGTACGCGGGTCGTTTCGGTCAGCCCGAAGAAGTTGGTTTCAAAGATCTGACGCAGCACCTCGGGCTCCGAGTCCATGAAGTGGCCCGTCGCCCCGATGCCCGCGTTGTTGATGAGCACGTCCAGCCCGCCGAAGCTGTCGGTTGCGGCCTTCACCATCGCGGCGCGGTCGTCGGGCTTGGTGATGTCGGCGGCAACGGTCGCGATGGTGCCGCCCGCGGCCCGCACCTCGGTCGCGAGTTCGTCCAGAAGGGGTTGCGACCGCGCCGCCGCGAGCACCCGGCACCCGCGCTTCGCGGCCTCGGTCACCAGCGCCCGCCCGATGCCCTGCGACGCCCCGGTGACCAGCACACGCAGCCCGCTCAGATTCCGACGCGCCATGACATCCCCTCTGCGAACACTCCACGTTAGTTCTACGACAACGCACGGGAAGTCGCGCCGGCCGGTCCTAACATGATCTCGGTAAATACGGGGAGCTGAAATGGCTGTAACGGTTTTCTCGAACGCAACGCTCGTGCTGCCCGATCGCGTGTGGCCCGGCGCCACGCTGGCGGTTACCGACGGCCGCATTTCGGAGATCGACCAGGACTTGCACGTGGTTGACGCGATCGACCTCGGGGGAATGTACCTCGCGCCCGGGTTCGTGGAGCTTCACGTTCACGGCGGTGACGGCGCCGACTTCATGGACGGCACCGCCGAAGCGTTCCGGACCGTGTGCCGGTGCCACGCGCGCCACGGGACGACGAGCCTCACCCCGACGAGCACCGTCGCCACCGGCCCGCAGTACGACAAGTTCCTGAATCTGTGTGACGAACTGTACGGCGACGTTCTCGGCGGTGCCCGCATTGTGGGCAGCCACTTTTATGGCCCTTATTTCGCACGTCCGGCCCGCGGGTGTCACCCCGATCAGGAGTTCCTCGTTCCGAACGCCGATAACGCGGACCGGTTCACGAAGCTCGCGGCGAAAATGCCCCTGGTCGTCACCGTGGCGCCCGAGATCGAAAATGCGGAGTGGCTCGTTCGGACCTACGCCCCCCGCGGCGTGAAGTTCAACGCCGGGCACAGCCACGGCACGTTCTCCCAGGTGGAAGCGGCGGTGTCGTGGGGGGTGAAGCACGTCGACCACCTCTTCTGCGCGATGTCCGATCGCGCGCGGCTGCGGCAAACACAGGCGTTCCCGATGCGGGCCGGGGTGCTCGAAGCCACCCTGTACTTCGACCAGCTCACGACGGAAGTGATCGCCGACGGGAAGCACCTCGCACCCGAACTGCTGCGCCTCGCGTACAAGGCGAAGGGCGCGGACCGGCTCGCGCTGGTGACGGATTCGATGCGCGCGGTCGATATGCCCGACGGCGAATACTGGTTCGGCGCCGAAGGGAGCGGGGAGCGCGTCCGCAAGAAGGACGGTGTCGGCGTGACGCTCGACGGCACGGCGCTGGCGTCGTGCGTGATGGGTATGGATCACTGCCTGCGGACCATGCACTTCGCCGCCGGCGTTCCGCTCGTTGAAGCGGTCCGCATGGCGAGTCTGACACCCGCCCGCATCCTTGGGCTGGAGACCGAGATCGGCAGCCTGGAGGTCGGGAAGCGTGCGGACCTGGTCGTACTCGATCACGAACTGAACGTGCGGCAGGTGTATGTGGGCGGGGCGTCGATCGGTGGGTTTTAACGACCGGAACTCGCGGGCTCGCGCGGCGGAGCCCGGGTACAGGTGGAGGTTGCGAAACGCGGACCGCTGTTGTATTTAAGTGCCACGGCGTTCCGCCCGCGCTCGACGGAGCAAACACGTGCGACGTGACTTCCTGAAACTGTGCGGGCTGGCCGGGTTGGGGCTCGCGGTGCCCTTCCGGTCGCGCGAATCGCGCGCCGCGGGGAAGCCCACGGACGAGCCCTACCCGGGGCCGTTCTACGTCGTGTTTAACGCCTCCGGCGGGTGGGACACGACGTACCTGATGGACCCGAAAGGGGTCAACGGGATCAACCGGCTCTACAAGGACGGCGACATCCTCACGAAGGGCGCGCACAAGTACGCCCCCAACAAGGCGCACGCGAAAGGCGGCTTGTGTAACGAGGACTTCTACTCCGAGTTCGGCGCCGAGCTGCTCACGTTCAACGGGCTCGACTACTCGACCAACAACCACTCGCCCGGCGCCCGCTACATGGCGACGGGCAAACTCGACAGCACCGAGTATCCGACCTTTGCGGCGCTGGTCGCGGCGTGCCGCGGTCCGAACTGTCCGCTCGCGTTCCTGACGTTCGGCAACTACTCGGCGACCGGCAACCTTGTGGCGATGTCGCGGGTGCCGTACCTGCCGTCGCTCAAGAAGATCGCGCTGGCCGACGCGATGGACGGCAACGAGCGCTCGCCGTACCACGACAAATTCGCGCTCGACCGGATCGAAGAGGCGCTCCGCGAAACGAACGAGGCGGCGGGGGCCGCGCCACGGCTCCCCCGCGCCGAGCGCGCCGAAAACATGCTGTACGCGGCGCAGGTGAACTCCAAGGCGCTCCAGCGGGTGGCCCAGTACATTCCCGCGACCTCGCCCAAGGAGCGAATGGCGCAGCAGGTCGAGATCGCGCTCGCGTCGTTCAAGGCCGGGGTGTGCGTGTCCGCGAACCTGACCATCGGCCAGTTCGACAGCCACGCCAACAACGACGCCGACCAGATGAAGCTGATCCCGGAGTTCCTGGCGGGCGTCGCGTACCTAATGCGCCGGGCCGGCGAGCTGAAGATCCGCGAGCAGATCGTGGTGGTGGTTCAGAGCGAGATGGGCCGCACCCCCGACTACAACGCCGGCAACGGGAAGGATCACTGGTCGATCGGGTCCGCGCTCTTTTTGGGGCGCGGGATCAAAGGCAACCGCGTGGTCGGTGCGACCGACGCGAAGCAATTCGCGATGCCGCTCGCCCCTGCAACCTTGGCGCTCGACAAAGACAAGGGCATTAAGGTGCGGCCCGAGCACGTTCACCTCGCGCTGCGCGAGCTGGCGGGGATCACGGACCACCCGCTGAGCAAGAAGTTCCCGCTCGGGGTGCCCGAGAGGGAGAAGCTCCGCGGGCTCTGGACCGGCGCTTGAGTCGCCCGGACTGTCGGGGTACGCTTGGGCGTCGCCCCGACCTTTCCCGGATGCGATTTGATGACCCGCGCTGCGCTCGCTCTGCTCTTTCTGGTTGCATTCGGCCCGCCGGTGCGCGGGGCGGACGCCGCACCCCAGAAGCCCAACGTTTTACTGATCCTCGCCGACGATCTGGGCTTCTCGGATCTTGGGAGCTACGGCGGCGAGATCGACACGCCGAACCTCGACGCGCTCGCGAAGAACGGGCTGCGGTTCACGCAGTTCTACAACACCGCCCGGTGCTGGCCGACCCGCGGGTCGATCCTCACCGGCTATTACGCCCAGCAAATCCGTCGCGACACCGTGCCGGGCGTGCCCAGCGGCAATCAGGGCACACGCCCCGCGTGGGCGAACCTCTTGTCGGAACTGATCGCGCCGCACGGCTACGTCTCGTACCACTCCGGCAAATGGCACGTCGATGGTTTGCCCCTCAAGAACGGGTTCACACACTCGTACAGCCTCAACGACCACGACCGCCACTTCGCACCCAAGAAGCACACCGAGGACGACAAGCAACTCCCCGCGGCCGACCCGAAAGAGGGCTATTACTCCAGCACCGCGATTGCCGATTACGCGATCAAGCAACTGACCGGCCACTTCGAGAAGCACCCGACCAAGCCCTTTTTCGAGTTCGTCGCGTTCACGGCCCCGCACTTCCCGGTTCAGGCGCCCGCTGCGGACGTGGCGAAGTACCGGAAGAGGTACCTCGCCGGTTGGGACGAACGCCGTGAGGCACGCTGGAAACGCATGCAGGACCTCGGGCTGGGCGACACGCTCCCCCCGATCGAGCGCGACCTCGGCCCACCATACGCATTTCCAGAGGCGATCAAAAAACTCGGTCCGAATGAGCTGAATCGCCCGCTTGCGTGGAAAGACCTGACCGCCGAGCAGAAGGCGTTCCAGGCCGACAAGATGGCCGTTCACGCCGCAATGGTGGACCGGATGGATCGCGAGATCGGTCGCATCCTGGAGACGCTCAAGAAGGCGAAGCAGTTCGACAACACGCTGGTGGTGTTCCTCTCGGACAACGGCGCGAGCGCGGAAATCATGGTCCGCGGCGACGGCCACGACCCGCATGCCGAGTGCGGCACCGGGGCCACGTTCCTGAGCATCGGGCCGGGCTGGTCGAGCCTGTGCAACACGCCGTTCCGTCGGCACAAGACGTGGGTCCACGAGGGCGGCATCCACACACCACTCATTGCCCACTGGCCGAACGGGATTAACGCGAAGGGCGAACTGCGAGGTACCCCCGGGCACGTCGCGGACGTCGTTCCGACCGTGCTGGAACTGGCGGTCGGGAAACCCGTCACTTCCCCCACCAATAGCGCGCCGGACTTCGCGGGGCGCAGCCTGGTTCCCGCGTTCGTCAAAGACGGAACCGTGAAGCGGGACACGCTCTGGTGGCAGCACGAGGGCAACCGGGCGCTGCGCGTCGGTGACTTCAAAATCGTCGCCGCGGGCAAAGATGCCGAGTGGGAGCTGTACGACCTCAAGGCCGATCCGACCGAGACGAAGAACATTGCGAAAGAAAAGCCCGAGAAGGTGCGCGAACTGGCGGCTGCGTGGCAAAAGGAAGCCGAAACGTACTACGCCCTGGCGAAGAAGGACGCTGCACCGGCGAAGACCAACACCCCACCGGCGAAGAAGTCCAAGCAACCCAACGTGCTGTTCATTGCGGTGGACGACCTGAACCACTGGGTCGGGCACTTGGGGCGCAACAAGCAGACGAAGACGCCCAACATCGACCGCCTGGCGAAGATGGGTGTGACGTTCACGCACGCTTACTGCGCGGCCCCGGTGTGCAACCCGTCCCGGGCGGCGCTGATGTCAGGGCTGCGCCCGGGCAGCACCGGCGTGTACGACAACGGCCAGAACTGGCGGCCCGTGATCGGCAAGGAACTCACGCTCACCACGCAGTTCCTGAACGCGGGTTACAACGTGTACGGCACGGGCAAGATCTACCACGCTAACGTCCACCGCGACGGCGAGTGGACCGACTACTTCGTCGGCGGGAAGGAGAAGACCACCCCGCACCCCGACTCGAAGGACGACGGCGTCGGCGGGATCAAGTTCCGCTCGCTCACGGACGACTCGAAGCTGCCGGACGAGAGCATCGTGGACTACGGCATCAAGCAGCTTCAGGCGAAGCACGAGAAGCCGTTCTTCCTCGCCGTGGGGTTGCACAAGCCGCACATGCCCTGGAACGTGCCGAAGAAGTATTACGACCTGTTCCCACTCGATCAGATCGAGCTTCCGCCCACCCAGAAGGACGACCTGAAGGACGTGCCCGCGGGCGGTCTGAAGATGGCGAAGCCCGACGGCGACCACGCGACGATGGTGAAGTCCGGGCGCTGGAAGGAGGCGGTGCAGGCATACCTCGCGACCATCGCGTACTGCGACGCGCAGATCGGCCTGCTGCTCGACGCCTACGACAAGTCGTCCGCCAAGGAGGACACGATCATCGTCTTCTGGGGCGATCACGGGTGGCACCTGGGCGAGAAGGAGCACTGGCGCAAGTTCGCGCTGTGGGAAGAGGCCACGCGGATGCCGTACATCTGGGTCGTACCTGGGATGACGACACCCGGCGGCGTGTGCGACCGCACCGTGGACCTGATGAGCGTGTACCCGACGCTCTGCGGGATCTGCGGCATCGCGCGACCCAAGCACGTCGAGGGTGAAGACCTTTTGCCGCTACTGCGCGACCCGCGGGCGAAGTGGGACCGCCCCGCGGTCACCACCTTCCACCTCAACAACCACGCGGTGCGCACGGACCGCTGGCGGTACATCCGGTACGCGGACGGCGGCGAGGAACTGTACGACCACACGAAGGACCCATACGAGTGGGTCAACCTCGCCGGTGATGCGAAGTTCGCCGACGCGAAGAAGGAACTGACGAAGCTCCTCCCAACGACGAACAAGCCCGAGCTTCCGCGCAATAAGGAGTGAGGCTAGCGCGCGTTGACCGGCACATGAATCCGAAGAGTTGTTTCGGGCGAGGCGTAAGTACGGTACGCGGGCCAGGAAGAGCTTTTGACAGGATGAACAGGATTGAGCGGGTAAGAACTACTGAAAACAATTGCCCTGTTGGTTTAGGGTTTTGATCCTGTTAATCCTGTTAACTTGCAGGGTTTGCGATCGGATCGCGAGTTCTCGAACGGGGCTCGAACCGGTGGTTGAGACGGAGACCACCTTCGAGTAAGCTGACTGACAAAGCCCAAACCGTTACCGGAATAGCCCGTGGGTAAAACCCGCAAAAAAACGGAAGCTCTTGAGCAGAACCCATTCGAGGTGCCCCTCTACACTTCGTGGGATGCGGCACGTTATCTTCGCGTGCCGCTCTGGTCCGTCGCCGCACTCTCGGGCCGGTTCCGCGAATGGTTGGAGCCAGAGCTTTTCCATCACCGGTTCTGGCACGGGCGGTCACCTCCAGATGTGTTCGACGACGACCTTTCGCCCGCCGATTTCCCGGAAACAAGTCAGCGGATTACCTTTGCCTCACTGGCCCGAATGTTCGTTCGGGCCGGGGTGTTGTGCATTCTGGCAGACGGGCCGAGAACAGAATCCGAACGGACAATGTGGCCGGAACCGCACCGCACGGTCATCCGGTGGCTGGAAGACACCGGGCACGCCCCGCTTTCGTTCGGCGAAGGTTCCGCTGAGGAGCAGGTGGAACAACTCGTGGGGTCGCTCGTTCGGCGGCTGGACGAGCGGCGAGGGGCGCTCATCCGTAAACACTTGGCCGTCCGGCTGACGCGTGTTGAGGTGAAGGACGGGCGCCCGACCCGCATTTTCCCGTTGTCGCGGTCTGATGATGAGGACTCGCCCCAGATCATTGTCCTCGACCCGCTGATCCGTTTCGGGCGGCCGACATTGGTCGCCCGGGGAGTACCAACGGACACCCTGTTCGAGCGATTCCAGGCCGGCGATGCGCCTTCAGAACTGGCTGAGGATTACAGCGTTCCGGAGGACGAGATCCATGAGGCGATCCGGTTCGAGTCCGGCCCGTTCGGTCCCCCAATCCCCTTCTACGGGTGGTAGGAGCGAGTGGTGGCCGATCGCCCAACTTTTTATGTGGACATCTGCTTGGGAAAGGCGGTGGCTGCGGCGCTGAGAGCGGCCGGGGCCACCGTAGAAATTCACACGGACAACTTCGCGCAAGACGTTGAAGACACGACCTGGATTCCGCGAGTCGCTGCCAAGGGCTGGGTGATCCTCACGAAGGACAAGAACATCCGACGCCGGCACGGAGAGCGTGAGGCAACGTTACTGTCCGCGGCTCGAATGTTCACGCTCAGCTCGGGCAGCATGCGTGGAGCGGTTATGGCCGAGATTTTTGTGAGTCAGCTCGACGCGATGGAACAATTAGCGACTGCGCTGGCCCCGCCGTTTCTTGCCGTCGTTACTCAAGACGGGATCGAGATCGTTTATCCGCGCCTCGCGCCGACCAACGAAGACGATAGCTGAGTGAGCGATGCGGCTGCTCGGAGCATTTCTCTGACAAAACCTACAACTCCCCTCCACTCAACGTAACTTGCGGCATAGCACCCCCACTTGGTGATATGCTTGAATCGTAGGAGCGCGTCGGAAAGTGACCGAATGGGAAAGACAATCGACCGGATCGGGGAAGCGAGGACGCCGGAACGGCCTCAACCCAATTCGTGCAGCGTCCCGAGTGTGAGCCACTGCGTCACGTCGCCCCAGCCCGTCGTGTGCCGGAAATCCTGCGGTACCGCACATCCGTCCCGGCGCCTCGGCCGTCTTCTGAGTGTCCGGTTCCACTTTCCGGGAGGCTCTTATGGCGGCGCGGTGGGCGATGGTCGTGGCGGCGGTGGCGTTCGGCGGGTGGGGGCGGGCGGACGAGCCGAAGAAGGCCGAGGACGTGAAGACCGCGGTGGTCGGTAAGTGGGAGACGGCGGACAAGGACCGGGTGCCGCTAGAGATCCGCGCGGACGGGACGATCGGGGTGCCGTTCCGCTCGGAGAACGGGAAGTGGGTGATGGCGGACGGGACGTACACGGTCGACGCGGCCGGAAAGGTCACCTACAAGGCCGCGAGCGGCGGGTCGACCCTTGGTGGGTGGTACCAGTACAAGGACGGCGGGCTCGTGTCGGCGATGGGGCCGAAGAACCGGGTGACGTGGAAGCGGGTGGAGAAGAAGTAGTCCGTAGACGGATGGATCGTTCCCTCCGGCCGCGATCGCCGAGGTGAATGGGCGACACCTCGTTAATCGTGGCCGGTTCTTTTTGCGCGCTCACTTCCCGGCCTTGATGTCCTTGCGGTCGACGGCGCTGCTCCACGCCGTCTGTGACTTCGCCTTGGGGTTCTCGGACCACCTCAGCCCGACCCGCACTTCGCGCCACCCGTCGGCGGGCACGTGTGCTTCGAACGTCACCGTTCCCTTGGCCGGGATCGACACCGGGCCAACTCCGGTTTTGCACCACCCGGGTTGATGAGACTTCCACTCCTTCTCGTCGCGCAACTGTATTTGGTACAGCGGACAGATTTGCCCGTCGGGAATCTTCGGTTGAAACGAGTCGGCGGTATACCCGAAGTAGGGCATCGGATCGGCGTTCGGGTTGGTTACCTCGAACGTCAGACGATACCGCTCACCGACACGTTCCGTTCCGATAAGTTTGAAGATCGGGGCGGACGGCGGGACGGGGTCGGCGGCGACGAGCAAAGCGGCGAGCGTAAAGAGCATGGGTGACCCTTTGAAGGGACAGGCGACACCCTCCCGACGAGTCCGCCCGAGGTTCGGATTTTATGACGTTACAGTTTTAGTTGGATGTATGGCCGGTCGTTCGGTTTTGGGAAGCTGTGGCCGAGCCTGGCCGGCACGCGATCTGGTACCGGTGCGGTACCAGATCGCGTGCCGGCCTCCACAACCGCCGGAGCGGGTTCGATTCCCGCCGTCGGGGGCGGGTCGTAAAATGCCAACTCACGCGCCCACCGGACACCGAAGACCGATGAACCCGAAGCCGACCATTCTCGACCGCATCGTCGAAACCAAGCGCCGCGAGGTCGAGACCGCGAGAGCGGCCGTGCCGGAGGGCGAACTCGCGCGCCGGGCCGACGACGCGGCCCCGACTCGCGACTTCAAAAGCGCGATCCGGCGCCTCGGGATGATTACCCTCATCGCGGAGGTGAAGAAGGCGTCGCCGTCCGCGGGTGTGATCCGGGCCGACTTCGATCCGGTGCGCATCGCCACCACCTACGAAGAACACGGCGCCGCCGCGATCAGCGTTCTCACCGATGTGGAATACTTCCAGGGCAGCCTTGAGTATCTCACCGCCGTGAAGGCCGCGGTGAAGTGCCCGGTGCTGCGGAAGGACTTCATCATCGACCGTTACCAACTGCTCGAAGCTCGGTGCGCGGGCGCGGATGCGGTGCTGTTGATCGCGGAGTGCCTGCCGGGGAATCAACTTGCGCAGCTTCAGAAGGAAGCCGTTGCGCTCGGGTTGCACACGCTGGTCGAACTGCACGACGCGGATCAGGTGTCGCGGGTGATCGACTCGGGCGCCGCGATCATCGGCATCAACAACCGCGACCTGCGCACGTTCGAGACGCGCCTGGAACACACCCTCGACCTGTTGACGCAAATCCCGGTGGACCGCGTCGTGGTGAGCGAGAGCGGCATCAAGACGCACGCCGATCTGGTACGCCTGGGGGCTGCCGGGGCGCGGGCGGTGCTGGTGGGCGAGTCGCTGATGCGCGCCAGCGACATCGGCGCGGCACTCGACGCTCTGCGGGGCGGGACGGCGGGCTGATCCCGGCTGTTTCCAATGCTCGTGGCCGCACAGGTACGCCGACCTGTGCGGCCTGAAGTGAACGGCCGCGGCGGGCGCACGAACGTGTGTCGTCCTACGGACCGTCCGAAGTCTCATCCCACCGTGCAACTCGCCACGCACACCAACCCCACAACGCAAGTAGCACGTACGTGTCGAGCGGCGAGCGGATCCCCGTGTTGACTTTCACCTGCGGGGTGCTCAGGGTCGTCGCGTCGGCTGCGGGGGATGCGAAGAAGCCCACCCCCACCGTCGCATTCAGGTCCAGTCCGCTCAACGAGTTCTCGATCAGGTACAACAGCGCCAACGCCGTCAGCGGGAACGAGTTCACGTACCCCAGCATTCGCGCACCGAACATCGCGGGTTCCCTGCCCGCAGAGGGTAACCCGCGGCTGTCGGGTGGGAGTGGCGGCTCGCTTGGGGCCGGCGTGATCTCGAACGTGGACGTGCGGAAGTGACGCCGCGGGTCGGCGAGCAGCAGCACCAGCGGCACCGCGGACAGCAGCACGTCGTAGTACATGAAGTGGAAGCACGTCAGGTACGCGCCCAGGAACAGCATCCCGGCGCTCAGTCCGGTCAGCTTCGTGCGGTCGCCGCGGCGCAGATAAACGAGTACCGTGCCCCCGAACACCACGCCCCACAAGCCCCACGCTAGCCTGTTCGTTAGTGGCTTGTCGCGCTCCTTTTCGGGTAAGGTGAAGTCGTGCAGGATGCGCCGGGGGATGCCTTGGAGGTCGCGGCTCAGGTGAATCCAGTTTTCGTTCACCTTGTAGAGTTCGGTCGCCTCCTTGCCCACTTCCAGCCAGTCGAACCAACTGTGCAACCCGACGAACGGGAGCGTCAGCGCGCCGAGTGCCGCCCCGGTCAGCACCATCGCGGCGCAGAACCGCCACTGCCGCAGCAGCAGGGGGACGAGGAAGAACGCCAGCCCCCACACCGGCTTGAACGCGAACAGCCCCCACACCATCCCGCCCGCCACCGGGCGCCCGCGGGTCGCCAGCACCCAGCCCCACAGCACAATGCAGAGCGACAGCGCCGGGTTCTGTCCCAGGTCGACGGCCCCGCGCGTGCCGGGGAACAGCAGCAGCCCCAGGGTCGCGGCCGACCACCAGATGCGGCCGCGGGTGAGCAGATTCACGGCCAACCCGGCCGCGAACACCACGAGGACACTGAACCCCTGGAGCACCCGATACGCGCGCTGCGGGTCATCGATCAGCCCGAGCGGGGCGTAGAAGAGCGCGTGGACCGGCGGGTACAGGGGGCCGCCGATCGACGGCTTCTGGACCGTCGTTACGAGTTCGCTCGTGGCCTGCGCGTCGGCGTGCGCCGCGAGCGCGACCCCGGTGAACTGGTCGCCGCACGGCACTGGCAGCGGTGCCACACCGGCCCCGCCCGAGATCCGCCACTCGCGCACGGGGTCGTTGTCGGTCCCCATGAACCAACCCATCAGGTTGTCGGCGTCGTGCGCGAAGTGCTCCCCCGGGCGGGGCGCGGTGATGAGGTAGTGATCGGTCCGCGGGCCGACCCGCTGAAGCGGGGTTTCGGCCCGTTCGGGGTAGCCCTCGCGCAACACTTCCCACTGGCGCTGGCGGTGGTACAACTCCTGACCGTGCCCGGTGACGAGCATCCGGCCCATGAGCCACTGGCCGCCGAAGTCGATCTGCGCGTGTCCGCCGTTACCGTCGCCCCGGTGCCGCTCGGTCGGCAGCAGGGGGGAGTCGTCGAACCACGTGTACGCGCGGTACGCGATGACGCCGGCGGACACGAGCGCCGCGAGCCACAGCAGCCCGGAAACGGCCCGCGGCGTGCCGAGCCACGCCCAGAACCGCGCCGGGATGACGTAATCGGGAGCGGGCGGGGGGGAGGAGAGGTTCACGCGGTCGGCCACTCGCCGGTGAACACTTCGGTGGCCGGACCGGTCATGTAGACGCAGTTGTCGGTTTCCGACCACTCCAGTTCCAGGTCGCCGCCGGGCAGGTGCGCGAGCAGCTTGCGGCCGGTCCGGTGGGTCAGCACCCCGGCGACACACACCGAACACGCCCCGGTGCCGCACGCGAGCGTGACGCCGCTCCCGCGCTCCCACGTGCGCATCGTGACCTCGTTGGGCGAATGGACCTGAACGAAGTGGACGTTGATCCGGCGCGGGAACTCCGGCGCGTGTTCCAGCTTGGGGCCGACCTGCTCGAGTTCGACCTTCGCGACGTCGTCGCAGTAAATCACGGCGTGCGGGTTCCCCATGGACACGCACGTCACCTCCCACGGCGTGGGGGCGGCGCACACCAGCTTCGCGTTCACCGGCGGGGCGCCCGGGAGCGTCGTCGGGATCTTCGCGCTCTCCAGAATCGGCTCGCCCATGTTCACGCGCACGCGCTCGGCCTTGCCGGCTCGTACTTCGAGGTCGAGGGTGAGCACCCCGCGCCCGGTTTCGATCTTCAGACGCGGCTTCGTCGCGATGCCGCGGTCGTGGACGAACTTCGCCACGCACCGGACCCCGTTGCCGCACATCTCGGACTCGGACCCGTCCGCGTTGAACATCCGCATCCGGGCGTCGGCTTTTTCGCTCGGGCAGATCAGGATGAGGCCGTCGGACCCGATACCGAAGTGCCGGTCGCTGACCGCCCGCGCGAGCGCGGCGGGGTCGGCGGGGGGCTTCTGGCGCACGCAATCGACGTACACGTAGTCGTTGCCGAGGCCGTGCATCTTCGTGAACTGCATACCGCGCGTTCTCCCGTGGATTTCAACAATTGTAACCGCCGCGGACGCGCCGAACAGGCGGCCGCGCGTTTAGAATTGCCTCATGGGGAACGCGACGCCACCCGCCCGGACCGTGCGCCTGGTGTACCCGCCGAACGCGGACGGGATCGGCGTCTTCTGCATCGCGCTGAACGGTGCGTCCCAGTTCTACACCTTTTGCGAGATCCGGTGCGACATCGGCGGGCGCGGGTTCGCGGTTCACCGGCTCGGGCAGGGGGAACTGTACCACGTCCGCGTCGGGCGGCCCGAGGACACGTCGTGCGAGTGCCTGGGTTTTCTGCGGTGGGGGTACTGCAAGCACGTCACGGGGCTGGCGGCGCTGATTCGGAAGGGGCGGCTGCCCCGCCGCGGCCGCCCGCCTGCCCCGCCCGCTCCGCCGGTTCCGCCTGCGCGACACGACACCATTCCGTTTTGACGCGCGACCGCGGTCACCGCGGCATCCACACGCGGACCAGCGAGAGCAACTTCTCCACGTCGAGCGGCTTGGCCATGTAGTCGTTCGCCCCGGCCGCCAGGCACTGCTCCTGGTCGTCTTTCATCGCCTTCGCGGTGAGCATGATGACGGGCAACTTCTTCCACGCGGGCTTTTTGCGCAGCTCGCGGGTCGCGGTGAGGCCGTCCATCTCGGGCATCATCACGTCCATCAGCACCAGGTCGATGGACCGGTCCGGGTGGCCGGCAGAGCCGTCGAGCGCCCGGAGCGCTTCCAGGCCGTTCCGCGCGATCTGCACGATCGCGCCCCGGGGCTCCAGGATGCTCGTGAGGGCGAACACGTTCCGCACGTCGTCTTCCACCACCAGGATGCGCCGGCCCTCCAGGGCGGCGTCGCGGTTCCGGGCCTGTTCCAGCATCCGCTGCTGCTCGGAGGGCAGCTCCGACACCACCTGGTGCAGGAACAGGGTCACCTCGTCCAGCAGCCGCTCGGGGGATTTCGCGCCCTTGATGATGATCGACTTCGAGTACTTGCGGAGCTTCTGCTCCTCGTCGGCGGACAGGCTCCGGCCCGTGTACACGATGACCGGCGGGAACGAGTAGGCGTCTTCCGCGCTGAGGGTCTCCAGCAGGGCGTACCCGGACGCGTCCGGGAGCGACAGGTCCAGCACCATGCAGTCGAACGTGGCGGTCTTGAGCCGCTCCAGACACTCGGCCGCGGTGCCGACGGCGACGGTTTCCACGTCGGCGGTGCCGAGCAGCCGGCACAGGCTGTCGCGCTGGACCGGGTCGTCTTCCACGATGAGCACGCGGCGGAGCCGGCGCTCGAGCCGCGTTTCCAGTTGCTGGAGCGCGCCCGCGAGCTGCTCCCGCTGCACCGGCTTGAGCATGTACCCGACCGCGCCCAGCGCCAGGGCGGTTTGCGCGTAGTCCCCCGCGGAGACGACGTGGACCGGGACGTGCCGGGTGCGCGCGTCGCGCTTCAGCCGGTCCAGCACCGACAGCCCGGAGTTGTCGGGCAGCCCCACGTCCAGCACCACCGCGCTGGGGCGGTACTGGACGGCGACCGCGAGCCCCTCCTCGGCGGTGGCGGCGACGAGGCACTGGAACCCGAGTTCGTGCGCGAGGTCCACCACGATCCGCGCGAACGGCGCGTCGTCTTCCACGATGAGGATTACCCTGCGGTCGCCGGACAGCTTCTCGCGGTCGTCCTCGACCCGCCGCGCGGCGGGCACGCGGGCGGGCGCCGCCGGGGCCGGGGGCTGGCCCGCGACCGCCGCCGGCGTGTAGGGCGGAACCGTGAGCCTCGGCGCGGGTGCGGGCGGGGCGGCGGGCGCTTCGGCGCGGGGCCGCACGTGGGCCGGGTTGTACGTTGTCGGGATGGTCACGGTGAACGTGCTGCCGCGCCCGGGCTCGCTCGCCAGGTGGATGTCGCCGCCCAGCAGCCGGGCCAGTTCGCGGGCGATCGACAGCCCCAGGCCGGTGCCCCCGTGCTTGCGGTTGGTGGTCCCGTCCGCCTGACGGAACGCCTCGAACACCATCTGCTGCTGGTGCTCCGCGATCCCGATCCCGGTGTCGCGCACCGCGAACGCGATCCGGTCCCCGGGGGCCGCGCTGGCCTCCAGCGCCACCTCCCCGGACTCGGTGAACTTGAGCGCGTTCGACAGCAGGTTCTTGAGCACCTGTTCGAGCCGCTGCCGGTCCGTCTCGATCCCCTCCGGGCACCCCGGGGCGAGCCGGACGGCGAACCCGAGCTTCTTCTCGTCCGCGATCGGCTGGAACACCCGGGTGAGGTCCTCGGCGAGGCTCGCGAGCGGCACCGGGCCGGGCCGCACCTCCATGTGCCCGGCCTCGATTTTGGACAGGTCCAGGATGTCGTTGATGAGCGCCAGCAGGTCGTTGCCGGCGGCCCGGATGGTCTCCGCGTACCGCACCTGCTCGGCGGTCAGGTTCCCGTCGCGGTTGTCGGCCAGCAGCTTCGCGAGGATCAGCGACGAGTTCAGCGGGGTCCGCAACTCGTGCGACATGTTGGCCAGGAAGTCGGACTTGTACCGGCTGGCCCGCTCCAGCTCGCGGGCCTGGACCTGCAGCTCGCTCTTGGCCCGGGTCGCCTCGTCGCGCTGCGCCTCCATCAGTTGCGTCTGCTCCTCCAGTTGGACGTTCGTTTGCTCCAACTCGGTCTGCTGCTGCTCGAGCCGGGTCTGCGTCTCGCGCAGCGCGCGGCCCTGCTCGTCCAGCTCCTCGTTCGAGACGCGCAGCTCCTCGGTCTGGGCCTGCAGCTCCTCGCTCTGGCGCTGCGTCTCCTCCAACAGGTCCTTCAGGTGGGCGCGGTAGTTCGCGGACCGGACTGCCAGCCCCACGTCCTCGGCGACGCGGTCGAGCAGTTCGGCGGCATCGCCCCGCGGCGCGCGGACGAACCCCAGCTCGATCACCGCGTTGACCGCGCCGTCTTCCGTCAGCGGGACCACGGCGAGGTGCTCGGGGGTGCCGCGCCCGAGCGCCGAGCCGACCGTCAGGTAGCCCGCCGGGAGGTCGCGCAGCAGGAACGACCGGCCGGCCTTGATCGCCTGCCCGGCCAGCCCGTCGTCGGGGCCGATCCGGTCCGGCGCGCCGCCCGCCGGGACCCCGTAGGTCGCGACGCGGCGGAACGTGCCGCCGTCCTTCGCGAAGAACGCCCCGGCGTGCGCGCCCAGGTATTCCGCGAGGAACGCCAGCGCCCGCTCGCCGAGGACGTCGAGCGCCCGGTCGCCGACCAGCGCCTGCGACAGCCCGGTCTGGCCCGCGAGCAGCCACTCCTGCCGGCGCCCGGCCCGCACCGACCGCCGCACCAGATACCCGACGACGCCGGACAGCGCCACACCGAGGACCCCGCTCAGCACCCCGCTGACGACGGTGACGGTGTACGCGGACCCGGCCGCCGCGAGCCGCTCCTTGCGCACCTCGCGCTCGGTCTGCTCCATTGCTTCGACCTGTGCCCGGACGCTGTCCATCGCGTTCTTCCCGCGGTCGGTCTCGACAGCCGCGCGGGCGGCCTCGAACCCTTTGGTGCGGCGCACGACGATGGTCTCTTCGAGTTCCCGAATTTTGGTGCGCGCGTGCTCCTTGATCGCGGGGACGCGGGCCGCCTGTTCCGGGTTGTCGGCGGTGAGCCGCTCGAGGTCTTGCAGCCGCGTGTAGATGTTGCCGACCGCCGCGGTGTGCGGCGCCAGGTACCGCTCGTCGCCGGTGAGAACGAATCCGCGCTGCCCGGTTTCGGCGTCCTTCAGCAGCGACATCACGTCCTCAAGGGTCGTGATGGTGTCGTGCGTGCGGGCCACCCGTTCCATGCCGCGGCTGAGCGTGCGCGTGTTGAGGTAGGAGATCGCCCCGCTGATCACGAAGAAGAGCACTACGGTGCCGAGTCCGGCGGACAGCCCGACATCGCCCCCGAACCGCTCCGGCCGACCGTTTGCGGCGCTGTTGGGCATATCTGTGTGCCTCTGTAAGATTCTTGCGCCGCTCGGCGCCGTGGGGCGTTGGGGGAATGTAGTGCCGCGCCGCGTTCGGGGCAACGAACGGGCCGGCGGTCGCGGGGCCGGAAATTCGTTACAACGGCAACTCGTCCCGACCCGATGGGAGCCCCACGATGCCGGTCGTCCGGAGTGGCCTCGACCTTCTCTGCGCCTCCGATTTCGCCCCGCTCCGCGACCGCCGGGTCGGGCTCGTGTGCCACCCGGCGTCGGTGGATGTCCGGCTGCGGCACGCTGCGGAACTTCTAGCGGGGGCGCCCGGCGTTGAACTCCGCGCGCTGTTTGGCCCGGAGCACGGGTTCCACGGCACCGCGCAAGACCTCATCGGCGTCGGGCACGCGGACGCCGGCGCGCTGCGCGTCCACAGCCTTTACGGGAGCACCTTCGAGAGCCTCAAGCCGACCGCCGAACAGCTCCGCGGGCTCGACGTGCTGGTCATCGACCTTCAGGACATCGGGACGCGGTACTACACGTTTCAGGCGACGATGCTCTACTGCCTGGAGGCGTGCGCGGAGAGCGGCGTGGCGGTGGTGGTGCTGGACCGGCCGAACCCGCTCGGCGGGCTCGCGGTGGAAGGTCCCGCGCTGCGCGCGGGGTTCGAGAGCTTCGTCGGGCCGCACAACATTGCCACGCGGCACGGGCTCACGATGGGCGAACTCGCACTCTTCTATCAAAAGCACCGGGTGCCGAACGTTCAGCTCGAAGTGATTCCGTGTGAGGGCTGGGGGCGCGACCTGGAGTTCGAACGGACGGGCCTACCGTGGGTGCTTCCGTCGCCGAACATGCCCACCCCCGACACCGCGACCGTTTACCCGGGGCTGTGCCTGATCGAGGGGACCAACCTGTCCGAAGGGCGCGGGACGACGCGGCCGTTCGAGTTGGTCGGCGCGCCGTGGCTCGACGGGGCGGAACTGGCCCGGCGCCTGGAGGCCGAGCGCCTGCCCGGGGTGCGGTTCCGCCCCGCGTGGTTCCGGCCCACATTTCAGAAGTTCGCGGGGCAGGACTGCGGCGGCGTTCAGCTCCACGTCACCGACCGCGCGAACTTTTTACCGGTCCGAACAGGGTTGGCGGTTCTCGCGGTAATGTGTGCGCTGTCCGGCACGCGGTTCGCATGGCGGACCGAGGAATACGAATTCGTTTCGGACCGCCCCGCGATCGACCTGCTGTTCGGCAGCGACCGTGAACGGCTCGCGCTCGAAGCCGGCGCCTCGTGGCGCCAGGTCGCGAGCGCGTGGGACGCCGAAGAGGCCGACTTCCGCCAGGTGCGGGAGCCGTCCTTGCTCTACTGATCAGACCGCTCTACTGCTTTTCCGCCGGACCACTCCTCATGCCGCAACTCTTACCGCTCGATCTCGCTATCGTCGGGGTGTACGTCCTCGGGATGACGCTCCTCGGCGTGTGGTTCACCCGCGCGCAGAAGGACCTGCGCACCTACTTCGTCGGCGGGCGCAATATCGGCTGGTTCATGGTGCTCGTGTCCATCGTCGCCACCGAGACGAGTGCCGTCACGTTCCTGAGCGTCCCCGGTCTGTCGTTCAACCCCGCGGGCGGGAACTTCACCTTCCTGCAGTTGTCGTTCGGGTACATCATCGGGCGGTGCCTGGTCGCGTGGCTGCTGCTGCCGCAGTACATGAACGGCGAGCTTTTTAGCGCGTACCAGGTGCTCAAGGAGCGGTTCGACCCGTCCGTGCAGCGGGTGGCCAGCGGGCTGTTCCTCCTCACCCGGACCGTTGCGGACGGGCTCCGCATCTTCCTCACCGCGCTGCTGCTCCAGTTCGTGCTCGGCGGGGTGACGCCGGCGATTATTGTTGTGGGCGTGGTCACGATCGTTTACACCTACCTCGGCGGCATGAAGGCCGTCATTTGGACCGACCTGATCCAGTTCATCATCAAGATCGCCGGGGCGGTCCTCGCGGGCGTGTTCGTGCTGAAGCTCCTGCCGGGCGGGTGGGACCAGTTCCTGACCGAAGGGGAGGCCGTTGGGAAGTTCCGGCTCATCGACGCGGAGTTCCGGCCCACCGTTGCCCTGAACATCTGGGCCGGGGTAATCGGCGGGGCGGTGTTCTCGATGGCCAGCCACGGCGCCGACCAACTCATGGTCCAGCGCTACCTGTGCGCGAAGTCGCTCGGGCAGGCCCGGCTCGCGCTGGTGCTGAGCGGGTTCGTGGTGCTCGCCCAGTTCCTGCTGTTTCTCGCGGTCGGCGTCGGGATGTACCTGTTGTTAGAGGGCGGACAGTTCCCGGAGGCCGCCGGGAAGCGGAACGACGAGGTGTTCGGGCTGTTCATCGTGACGAAGCTCCCGACCGGCGTGGTCGGGGTGCTGGTCGCCGCGGTGCTGGCCGCGGCGATGTCCACGCTGTCGTCGTCGCTGAACAGCTCGGCGAACGCGGTGGTGACCGACTTCTACCGGCCGCTGCGGCCGAACCGGGGGGAAGGGCACTACGTGCTGCTTTCGCGTGTGATGACCGCGGCGTGGGGGCTGGCGCAGATGGGAGTGGCTTACGGCGCGTACAAGGCGGGCGGGAACAAGAGCGTGGTCGAGCAGGTGCTCGCGGTCGCCGGGTTCACGACCGGACTCCTACTCGGATTGTTCCTTCTGGGTAGTACAAAACGGTTTGTTCAATCCTGGGCCGCACTGACGGGTCTGGTGTGCGGTTTTGCAACGGTGTTTGCGGTGTGGCTCCCGTCGTCCGGAATAACTGCGGACCTGCCGGTGCCCTCCTTCTATAAGGGGGCGCTGATCGCGTGGCCGTGGTTCGCCCCGATCGGTGCTGGAACGACGGTGCTGGTCGCGCTCGCGTTGCAAGTGATCGCGTACTGTGTCACCTGGCGCCGCAAACGCGGCACGTCCGTTGCATAGCCGGGTTCACTTCGACAGCTACCATCAGTCCGACGACGCGACCCGGAGGTCGGCGAATTTCCATGGACCACCTGCAAACCGAAGCGCGCAACCCGGCGTCGACCGAACTCGATGAGATTTCATCACTTCAGTTCGTGCGGCTGATGCTCGGCGAGGACGCGGCGGTCGTTCCGGCGGTGGCGTCGCAGGCCGAAGCCCTGGCGCGTGGTGTCGAAGTCATCGCCGGCCGGCTCCGGGCCGGTGGGCGGCTCGTCTACATCGGGGCGGGCACGTCCGGTCGACTCGGCGTACTCGACGCCAGCGAGTGCCCGCCGACGTTCAACGTGCCTCCGGGGCTGGTAGTTGGACTGATTGCGGGCGGCTCCGGCGCGCTGACGCGGGCCATTGAGGGGGCCGAAGATAACCCCGAGTTCGGCGTCACGGACCTCAAGGGCATCGCGCTTTCGGCGGCCGACGTGCTCGTCGGGATCGCGACGAGCGGTCGCACCCCCTACGTGCTTTCCGCGGTCGATTACGCCCGCTCGGTTGGCGCGTTCACCATCGGGTTGTCGTGCAACCCGGGGGCGGAAATCATTTCTCGCGTGGATCTTGCGATCACACCGGTGGTCGGCCCGGAGGTGCTCAGCGGGTCGACGCGGCTGAAGGCCGGGACCGCGACCAAGCTCGTGCTCAACGTCCTCAGCACCGGCGCAATGGTCAAACTGGGCAAGACTTACGGCAACCTGATGGTGGACGTTCGCGCCACCAACGAAAAGCTCCGGGTGCGGACCAACCGCATCGTTCGGGAGGCGACGGGGCTGGACCACACCGCCGCCGACCGCTTGCTGGAGACGTGCGGGCGCGAGCTGAAGACCGCTCTGGTTGCTCAGCTCGCGGGCGTTTCGGCCGATGACGCGCGTGACCGGCTTCAACGCACGAACGGCCTCGTGCGGGCCGCCATCACGACCAACGGCACCAACGGCAAAAACGGGCACCACCACAAGAACGGTCACGCCAAGGCCGCTCCAGAGAACGTGGTTCTTGGGATCGACGGCGGCGGCACGGGTACGGTGGCACTCCTCGCGGTGCCGGACGCCGGCGCCGAGGGCGGCTGGAGACTGCTCGGGCGCGGCGAGGCCGGGCCGTCGAACCGGCACGCGGTGGGCACGGACGCGGCCCTGGCGGCGCTCAACGAGGCCACCACAAAGGCGTTCGCCGCGGCGCACCTGCCGCGCGCCTCGGTGCGCGCGGCGTGCCTCGGGCTGGCCGGCGCCGGACGCCCCGGCGACCAGGAAATCGTGCGGGAGTGGGCCGCCCGCGTGCGGCTCTCGGCGGCCGTCGAGGTGGTCGAAGACGCGGCCCTGCTGCTGGCCGCCGGGACCCCCGACGGGGTCGGCGTCGCGGTGGTCGCGGGGACGGGCTCGATGGCTTACGGCCGCCGCGCCGACGGCACAACGACCCGCGCCGGCGGGTGGGGGCCGCTGCTCGGCGACGAGGGGAGTGGATACTCGCTGGCGCTCGCCGGGCTCCGCGCCGCGGTCCGCGCGGCCGACGGCCGTATCGCGCCCACGCCGCTGACGGAGCGGCTGCTCGCGGCGCTGAAACTGGCGCGGCCCCAAGAGCTGGTCGAGTTCGTGTACCGCGGGTGCGACCGGGCGGCGCTCGCGGCACTCGCCCCGGTGGTGCTCGACGTTGCCGAAGAGGGCGACCCGGCCGCCGATCACATCGTGCGCGAGGCCGCGGGCGAACTCGCCGCCGCCGCCGCTGCTGCCGCCAAAGCGCTGGGCTTCGGCGCGTCCTTCCCGGTCGCCCTCGCCGGCGGGGTGTTCGGCGCGGGCTGCTACCGCGAGCGCTTCCGCGCCGCGCTCGCGGACCGCGGGCTCACCGCCGATCCGCTGTCATTCGTTCGCGAACCGGCCGAAGGGGCCGTCCGCCGGGCCTTCGGCCGATCGGTTCGCGTCTCCTAAAAGGTGCTTCATGCTGCGATTGCTCCTCGGGCTCACGGCCCTGGGCCTCTGCGCGCCCGTGCGCGCCGCGGACCCGCCCGCTCTGAAACGCGAGTTCCGCGCGGTCTGGGTCGCCACCGTCTCGAACATCGACTGGCCCAGCAAGCCCGGGCTGCCCGCCGACCAGCAGAAAAAAGAGCTGCTCGCGATCCTCGATAACGCGGTCGAACTGAAGCTCAACGCGGTCATCTTCCAGGTGCGGCCGATGGCCGACGCGCTCTACGCCTCGGAACTGGAGCCGTGGAGCGAGTACCTGACGGGCCAGATCGGGAAGGCGCCCGGGTACGACCCGCTCGCGTTCGCGGTGACCGAGGCGCACAAGCGGGGGCTGGAACTGCACGCGTGGTTCAACCCGTACCGGGCACGCCATCCGTCGGCGAAGTCCCCGGCACCGGCCGATCACCTGACCAGGAAGCGGCCGGACCTCGCGAAGCCCTACGGCACGCACGCCTGGATGAACCCCACGAACCCCGAGGTGCAGGAGCACTCGCTCCGCGTGTTCCTGGACGTGGTGAAGCGGTACGACATCGACGGCATCCACATCGACGATTACTTCTACCCGTACAAGGAAAAGGGCACCGACGGGAAGGTGATCCCGTTCCCCGACGACGACACCTGGGAGGCATACCAGAAGCAGGGCGGCAAGCTGTCCCGCGACGACTGGCGCCGCGACGCGGTGAACGTGTTCGTCCGCCGGATGTATGAGGAGACCAAGAAGGCGAAGCCGTGGGTGAAGGTGGGCATCAGCCCGTTCGGCATCTGGCGCCCGGGGCACCCCGCGGGCATCGCAGGGTTGGACCAGTACGCCGAACTGTACGCCGACGCGAAACTGTGGTTCAACGAGGGCTGGGTCGATTACTTCACGCCGCAACTCTACTGGCCGATCGCTCAGGAGAAGCAGAGCTTCCCGAAGCTGCTGGACTGGTGGGCGGGTGAGAACACGAAGAAGCGGCACCTGTGGCCCGGGTTGTACACCAGCCGCGTGACCGGCGCCGCGAAGGGGTGGAACGCGAAGGAGATCGCCGACCAGATCGCGGTGACTCGTCAGCGCAGCGACACCGACGGCGCGGTTCACTTCAGTGCGAAAGCCCTGGTGCGCAACACCGGCGGCATTGCGGACGAACTGAAGCAGGTCTACGCCGAACCGGCCTTGGTGCCCGCGTCCAACTGGCTCAGCCAAGGGGAGCCGCCCGCGAAGCCGGAGGCGGTTCGGGAGGTGACTGGCGGGAAGGCCGTTCTTCGCGTGAAAACGGCCCCAGGAACGCGATTCGTGGCCGTGCGTGCCCAAACGGGCGATCGGTGGGCCGTGAGCGTTTCTGACGCGTCTGGTGCGATTGCAGTGCCCGAGACGGGAAGGATCGTGGTTACGGCGCTGGACCGGATCGGACGTGAGAGCGAGCCGGTCGAGGTGAAGTAGCCGGCACGGAATTGGTTGTCGCGGCAGTTTTCTGATTGAGGCTCACCGTCAACGAAGCGAGCCGCCGGGAGGAACCCCGGCGGCTCGCTTCGTTGGCGGCTTATCGTTATTTCGCTTTGGGAGCGGCTTTGAACTCGGCGGCGGTCATTTGCTTGACAGTGCCGTCCTGAAGCAAGACGACCCCACCCTTTTCCGCGGCCGCTTTCTCGTGAGCGACAACACCCGTGCTCCCGGGCTGGAGTTTCGCGCCCCAAATGAGGACGTAGGTTTCGGTAACCAACCCTCGAACACCGGCAGGGTAAGACGGCTCTAGGTACATAATCTCGTCCATCTTGGCCGGCGGGCGGCCCTTATCCTGCTGGTATTGCTCCAACAACACCTTCAGGTTTTCAAGCCCTTGATCGGGTGACGGGCCGATCATCCCGGTCGGTTTCGATTCGCCCCCGCCGCAACCGGTTACGGCGAGAATCGAGGACACAAGAAGGACCGTCATCCACCGAGGTGTATACCGCAGCATTCGTTGCTCCAACGCGAACGGCACGCCCCGACAGTTCCGAGCCGTCTGAGAGCGCGCCGTTACATTTCGAGGTCAGAAGTTGGCGAGCACTTCCCCGCCGCTGGACGAGCCCATTCCTTGCCACGTGGCGAAGTCGATTGAATCCTGAACGAATCGGACGCTGCCATCAGCCATGCACACGTTCACACCGCCCGAGTGGTAGCTCGAAGCCGGTAGGTGCATCACCTCCAAATTGCTGAGGCCACAACCGTACTTCTGTCCCGTGGAAACTTTCTTGTTCCAGTTCGGTGGCAGCGTGTGTGAGTAGACAGAGGTGGTGAAGAGGTCGCGGTAGTACTGGTGACCGACGTTCCGGCCCCAACTGAAAATGTGCGTGGACGGGGTGATCGTGATGCTCGCCGCGCAGAGCGGGACGGCCCGTCCGTCGTACACGTTCCACCCGGTGCCCCCGGTGCCGCTGTTGAGGACGCTGGTGTCGTCGTACTGGTTCGATTCGTCGAAGGCCTTTGTGCCCCGCTTTACCTCCGCAAACATCACCGTGTTGCTCGTACCGTCGGAGACCGCCGTGATGGTTTTACCCTTCGGCCACGTTGGCGGGGCGGGCACTGAGGTCAAGGAGAAAATGCCGGACTTGCTGTCCGATTCCAACCGCCGGTCGGCGACCGCCCCGATGCTGCCGAAATAGTTGGAGCGACCGGCCGAGTAGTAGGTCTTGCTCGACGCGTCACTCGGGCACAGGTAACTCGGAACGTCCTGGTTTTGGGCCGGAACGTTGGCCGCAGCGGAGTGCACGTCTGCGTCGAAGTTGAACAGGTTATATTTGTTCGCTTGCTCCAGGTATGACAGGATCGAGGCCTGAACCGATGGAAGGGAGTAGCCCGAGGTTGGGGTCAGCGGGCGCCGGCCCCTCCCGGGTGGCAGGGTCGACATTGCACTTTCGTAGTTGTGGGCGGCCAGACCCATTTGCTTGAGGTTGTTCTGGCACTTCATCCGGGCGGCCGCTTCACGCACCTTCTGGACGGCGGGCAGCAGCAAGCCAATTAAGATGGCGATGATCGCGATGACAACGAGTAACTCAATGAGCGTAAAGCCCCGGCGCGGACGCGACATGACGATCCTCGGGAGTAATAACGCGAGTAACGAACGAAGAGAGTGTTAGATGTATTGCACGTCGCATACCAATGCCCACGTGCAGCGCGCGAAGAGTGGAGCAACGCCTCTGGACTGTGTCGTGATGAGACTTTCGCCCACTTATTGCGGGGAGGGCGTGAAGCGAGCGGGAGAGCCGTCGGGAGCGGTGTCGAAATTTCGTCGCGTCGTCACTCGGGTGTCGAAATTTCGACATTGCCGCCGTCTCGCGTGAGCCCGAGCTTCTTCATCCGCGACAAAAGCGTAGTGCGCTTCAGCCCGAGCTGCGCGGCGGCGCCGTTCGGGCCGCCGATGACCCACCCGCACCGGTCGAGCGCCCGGCGGATCAGATCGCGCTCGCTTTCACGGAGCGCATTGAATTGCGGCGGGGGCTCTGCGGGGGAGGTTGGCGGGATCGTGAGTGCGACCGCGGGCCGTGGGTGGGAGGGCGGCTCGGCTGTTGTGGGCGTGAGTTCACCGAGCGGCACACGCAGTTCCGAACCGGTCGTAAGGATCACCGCACGTTCGATGAGGTGTTGCAGCTCGCGCACGTTCCCCGGCCACGCGTACCGCTCCAGCGCGGCCATCGCCTCTGCCGGGATCGTTTCGATCCGCTTACCGAACCGCTGAGCGAACAGCGCCACGAAGTGCCGCACCAGCGACGGGATGTCCTCGCGCCGGTCCCGCAGCGCCGGTAAGTGAACCGGGAACACGTGCAACCGGTAGTAAAGGTCCGACCGGAACTTCCCCTCCGCCACCAGTTTCGCGAGGTTCCGGTGCGTCGCCGCAACCAGCCGCACGTTCACCTTAACGGTTTTGGCGCTGCCGAGCCGCTCGAACTCCTGCTCTTGGAGCACCCGCAGTAGTTTCGGTTGGAGTTCCTGCGGGATGTCGCCGACCTCGTCAAGGAACAGGGTGCCGCCGTCGGCCAGTTCGAACCGCCCGAGCCGCCGCTCCACCGCGCCGGTGAACGCTCCCTTCTCGTGCCCGAACAGTTCGCTTTCGAGCAGCCCCGTGGGAATGGCGGCGCAGTTCAGCTTCACGAACGTCCGCTCGCTCCGGGCGCTCAACCGGTGGACGGCCCGTGCGACGAGTTCCTTGCCGGTGCCGGTTTCGCCGGTGACGAGCACGGCGGAGTCGGTCGGCGCGACCACTTCGACCTGCTTCAGCACCTCCTGAAGAGTCCGGCTGTCGCCGACCACCTCGTGCATCCGCCGGTCGGCGCGGATCTCCTCTTCGAGGTACAGCTTCTCCGCCGCGAGCCGGGCGTTGGCCCGCTCCAGTTCCTGGCGTGTGAGCGCGCCTTCGACCGCGAGCGCGACCAACCGCCCCACCTGAAGGGTGAAGTTGATGTCATCGGGGGCGGGGCTCACCGGAAGGTAACTGGTGAACGCCATCGCCCCGAGCTTGCGCCGCGGGGTGGTGAGGGGCACGAAGCACGCGCACCGCACGCCCTGCTTGGCGAACGCGGTCCGCAGTACCGGGAACCGGCCGTCGGCTGTTACGTCGAGCCAGAGCGGCTCCTGGGTGTCCCACACGTGCGCGGTGGGAGACTCGCCGGCGGGCAGCTCGGTCGGGGTGTCGGCGGACTTCGGGGCCGGGCCGCCGCCGACGGGTTCGAGGAACTGGAGTTTGCCGGCGTGCGAGTGCGGCTCGAGTAGTGCGAAGCTGAGATACCCCCTGGGGAGGTGGGGGCCGAGCGCCTGTGACAGGTCGCGGAGCAGCGCGGCGAGGTCCGTGTGGGCCGCAACCGCCTGAGCGACGGCCAATAGCACCGCCGGCCGCTCGGCGACCGGCGCACGAACGAGCCGAGCGCCGGGTGAGTCGGGGCCAGAGCCGCTCCCGGCCGCGGGGGGCGGTGAGGGCGGTTGTGGGGTCATGTGCCGAACCGATGGTGCGAGTAGGACGACAGAATTTTAACGCGGAGAAGTGGGCAGTGCTGAGAAATCGGCATCCGGAGTGACAGGGCGAACCGGCACCGCCGGCTTTTTCGCACCTTCGGTGTTGCAGGCAGATCGGCGCGCAACTAATATGCCATGAGATTGCATCTCAGTAGCATGGGGCGCGGGCCGATGGAGCTGAACCAGGCCGAGGATTGCACCGGTTCGTGTCGCACGTGCCCGGCCGTGGGGAGTTGTCCGGACCGGGTGGTGTGCCGGTGTCTCCAGGTGACCGAGCAGACTCTTATCAGCGCGATCGTTGAACTCGGGCTGCGCACCGTGAAAGAGGTGCGCCGGGCGACCGAGGCCGGGACCGGGTGCAACTGCTGCCACCGCGAGGTGAACGCGTACCTCGCCGTTTACGCCTCGTCGTCGTCGCCGAACATGTGCTCGGCCAAGTAGCGCTCCAGCCCGATCTTCTCGATCAGCCCGAGTTGCGTTTCGAGCCAGTCCACGTGCTCCTCGGAGTCGTGCAGGATCTCGAGCGCGAGCTTGTGCGTCCCGTTGTCCTTCACCTTGATGCACAGGTCCACGAGTTCGTTGTAAGCGACCACGCCGCCGGTCTCGAGCTTCAGGTCGTACTCGAACTGCTCCTTCACGTCGGTGCCCACGCGGATCACGTCGTACCGGGCGATCTCGGGCGTCCCGTCGAGGAACAGGACGCGCTCGATGATCTTGTCCGCGTGCTTCATCTCGCCGATGGACTCCTCGTAGTGCTTGTGGGCGAGCTTCATGAACCCCCAGTTCTTGCACATCCTGGACTGAATGAAGTACTGGTTGATCGCGGTCAGCTCGATGGTGAGCGCCCGGTTGAGTGCGTCGATGACCGTTTGGTTGCCCTTCATCACGGCTCCTTGTGGCGAGTGCGGAAAAGCTGGCGTCGGAATCGTCTTAGCGATTTTCGGCCGGCCGCGGCGCGAATCACGCGCGGGGAATCCGTACCGTTTTTCTGCGATATCGACTTGACGAGTACGCTTGCCCGCTTAGGCTGATAGTGGCCTTGTTGAGACTGGTTCTCATAACTAGTCCGTTCCGCTAGCTTCCGTCGGCACGGCTCTCTGCCGTCCATCCGTACGCGACGCGGTCGGTGAGTTCTCCGGCACCCCCGGAGAGGTTTCCCTACCTACGTCCCGCTCCCGTACCGAGGGAGCGCCGGATGCCGCTGACGGAGCTTTCCATGTCCCGAGCCGCAGGGCGCGCGCCCGCTCGCGCCGGTTTTACGCTGATCGAACTGTTGGTGGTGATCGCGATCATCGCGATTCTCATCGGGCTTCTGCTGCCGGCCGTGCAGAAGGTGCGCGCCGCGGCCGCGCGGATGAAGTGCCAGAACAACCTCAAACAGATCGGACTGGCAACTCACAACTACCACGACTCCAACAGCAAGTTCCCCTACGCGGTGAGCTACTACCAGACGGGTGAAGAGGTCGCCAGTTACGTGTCCGGGTGGATCTTGATCTTGCCGTACCTGGAGCAAGACAACGTCGCGAAAAGATGGAACCCGAAGCTGCCCCGTCACAGTACCGACGACAGTGACGGTGACGGATACACCAACGCGATGTTGCAGCGGATGCAGATCCCGACGTACACCTGCCCGTCGATGACCCCGCCCAGCGCCACCGAAGGCGGGGCGCTGGGGCCGGCCGGCTCGGGAGAGAACCGTGCGCCTTCGAGTTACGTGTTCTCCTCCGGTACGGCGACCTGTTACGACGCCACCTACGGCGCTTATGTGGGTAAGGCGTGCGACGGCGTGGTTCTGCCGATCCGCAACGCCAAGTATTCGGCCGACCCATCGCAGCGCGACCCGGGCGGGAACTCGCCGACCACGATCGTCGGGATCACCGACGGCGCTTCGAACACGCTGCTTGCGGGCGAGTGCGACTTCAAGCCCGCCGGTGTCCCTTCAACGAACGGGCCGGTGTGGGCCTACGGGTACTTCTACAACTGGACCGGCACGAACGGCGGTCTGAACCTGCGGGACGGGTCTTACGCCGGCGCCAGCACGGGCACGTTCCGGAGCGAGCACGGCGGCGGGGCCAACTTCGTGATGGCCGACGGGTCCGTGCAGTTCCTCCGCGACGGTATCGACGCGAACACCTTTAAAGCGCTCGGCTCTCGCAACGGCGGTGAAGTCGCGACGCTCCCTTAATATCCTCCCAAAAGACACAAGCCTCACAAAGGGAATTGCAAGATGGTGCGAGCTTCAATCCTGTGCCTCGCGGTACTGACCGGCGCTGCGCATGTAGCCGGAGCCGATGTGGCGAAGGCGCCGCAACTGCCGCCGCTGCCGAAGGCGGTGTCGAGTTTCGGCGCGATCGCGTGCGACGGCTACGTGTACGTGTACGGCGGGCACGCCGGTAAGACCCACAGCTACGACACCACGTCCGTGCTGGGCACGTTCTCGCGTCTCAAACTGGACGGCGGGACGAAGTGGGAAGAGCTGCCCGGCGGACCCATTCTTCAGGGCGTGAACCTGGCGGCCCATAAGGGGAAGGTGTACCGCGTGGGCGGGATGCAGCCGAAGAACGCCCCCGGCGAGCCGTCCGACAACACCTCCCTCGCGGAGTGCGCCCGGTTCGACCCGAAAACCGGCAAGTGGGAAGAACTCGCGGCGCTGCCGGCCGGCCGCTCGTCGCACGACGTCGTGGTGGTGGGTGACAAGCTGGTTGTGGTCGGCGGGTGGCAGATGCGGGGGAAGGGCGAGAAGCCGGTGTGGCACGACACGGCCCTGGTCCTCGACCTCGCAAGCGCGAAGCCGGAATGGAAGTCGGTCCCGCAGCCGTTCAAGCGCCGCGCCCTGACCGCGGCGGCGGTCTGCAACAAGGTGTACGTGCTCGCCGGGCTGGGCGCCGAAGGGACCGACCGGAAGGTGGACGTGTTCGATGTCGAAACCGGCAAGTGGAGCACCGGGCCGGAGTTCCCCGGCACCGACCGGACGGCGTTCTCGCCGGCCGCTTGCACCGCTGGCGGAAAGCTGATCATGAGCACGTCGTCCGGGGCGCTGTACCGGCTCACCGACGCCGGGGACAAGTGGGAGCGGATCGGCACCGCGGCAAAGGGCCGCATGGTCGCCCGGCTGGTGCCGCTCGGCGCGGATCACGTGGTGCTGCTCGGCGGCGCCAGCAACAGCGGCAACGTCGACGCGCTGGAAGTGCTTCCGATCGCGGTGAAGGGCGAACCGGTCAGTGGGAACTGACCAACGCCAAGAGCCCGTTCCGCAACAGCCGACGGGCGGAACTGAACTGCGCGCTCACGGCCCGGGCGATCGCATTTTGCGATCGCCCGGGCCGTGAGCGCTCTACGGTTCCGAGTGAGCGTTACCCCGTTCGTGGTTCGGCAGAACACGTTTCACGGTGCAACGGGCCGAAACAAAGTGATGAATGTTTTGTACATGAGGGGTTCGCGGGCCGCGCGGTGCGAGCAAGCACGACGCGGTCTGACGCGGCGAGCTTGGCCTTGTGGTTTGCCGCGCGGGATGCGATAAGATGTTCACGTCAGGGTTCTCGCTCCGCACGGCGACGGCGGCTGGTCTCATGCACTTTCACGGTTCGGAAGAATCCGGCTCCATTCCCACTCGCGTTAGCGCGGATGTCGCGGTCGTCGGTGGCGGCCCTGTCGGGTGCGCTTCGGCGCTCGCGTTCGCCCGCGCCGGGGCTCGGGTGTGCCTGATCGACCCGAGCGCGCAGTCCCATCGGCTCGGGGGCGAGTGGCTGCACCCCACCGGTGCCACGATCCTCGCCGACCTCGGGGTCGACTTCGCGCGCGATCACATTCCGCACGCCGCCGGGCACGGGTTCGCCATCTTCCCCAAAGGCTCCGATCCGATCGTCCTCCCCTACGTGGGCGGCGAACGCGGGATCGGGTGCCAGCACCACCTCATCATCAACGCGGTTCAGAAAGTCGTCGAACGCACACCCGGCATAACCGCGCTTTCGGGATACCGTGCCACGACGGTGAGCCGCGGCACGCTCACCGTGACGAGCGCGGACCGCAAACGAACTGTCGAAATCGCGGCGGGGTTGATTGTCGGGGCCGACGGGCGGCAATCGGTTGTGCGGCAGTCACTTGGGTACGAAAGCGGCTCGCGCCCGGTGTCGTACATGCTCGGCGTGCTGATCGACGCCCGGTCGCTGCCATTTGATGGGTACGGGAACGTGTTCCTGGGCGGGCCGGGGCCGGTGCTGGCGTTCCGCGTGGACGAGCGGCAGGCCCGGATGTGTTTCGACGTGCCCGCAGACCGGGTGGCGTGGGTGCGGAACCCGACCGAACTGCTCGCGGCGTACCAGAACTGCGTTCCGGCCCCCCTCCGCGAAGCCTGCGCGCGGGCGCTCGCCGAGGCTGCGCCTTCGGTTGCGGCGAACCAGTGGATGCGGCGCCGGCAGTACGGCCGGAAGGGCGTCGCCCTCGTCGGCGACGCCGTGGGGCACTGCCACCCGCTCTGTGCCGTTGGAATGTCGGTGGGGTTCCTCGACGCGGTGGCCCTGGCGCGGGCCGGCTCGGTGGAAGAGTACGCGAGCGCCCGGCGCGCCGGCGGGCGCGTGCCGGAACTGCTCTCGATGGGTCTTTACGATCTGTTCGTCGGCGCCGACGCGGGAAGTACCGAGTTGCGGGAAGCCGTGTACCACACCTGGCGCACGTCGGCCGCAGCGCGGCGCGACACGATGCGCCTGCTGGCGGTGCGCGAGACCCGTCGTGCGGCGCTGGGCGTCACGTTCGCGCGCCTGCTGGTCGCGGCCTCGCGCCAAGTAGTGACCGGCGCCGCCCGCCGCCCGCTGGCGTACACGGCGGGGGCCGTTGCCGGATTTGCGAGCTGGGCCGGATGGTTCGCCCGCGAGGCTCTTACAAACTGATGCCGTCTGATGCCGCACGATCCCACTGCCCGCGCGGCCGCGCGCCTGACCGAGACCCAGCAGCCCGCCGGGTGCTGGGAAGGCGAGATGATCTGGTGCCCGGTCGTCACGGCACAAGTCGCGATCACGCGGCACGTTGTCGGGATGCCCTTCTCGGACGCCGACGCGGCCAAGATCATCCGGCACTTCGAGTTCTCCCAACTGCCGAACGGCGCGTTCGGCTTGCACCCGGAACACCCCGGCTCGGTGTTCGTCACCACGCTCGTGTACGTCGCGGCGCGGTGCCTCGGTGTGAGTGCAGAACACGCCGTCACCGCGAAGGCGCGCGGCTGGCTGCACGCGCAACCGGGCGGGGTGTTGTCCGCGCCGACGTGGGGTAAGTTCTGGCTCACGCTGCTCGGGCTGTACGGCCGCGACGGGCTGCGCCCGCTGCTCCCTGAACTGGCGCTGCTACCCAAAGCGTTCCCCGTCCATCCGGTCCGTTTTTACTGCCACACGCGGTACGTGTACCTGGTGATGTCGCTGCTCCAGGGCGCGCACGCGACGTTCGACCTCGGCCCGCTTCGCGCGGAACTGGAACGCGAGTTGTACGGCCCGCTGGCGGTGCCCGAGTCGTTCCGCCAGTACCGCTACCGCCTCGCCGAAACCGACGCCTTCGAGCCGCCGAACCTGTTCATCCGGGTCGCCGAGCGTGTGATGGGCTGGTACGATCGCGTTGCGCTGCCCGGGCTGCGCCGCGCGGCACTCAAGCGGTGCGCGGACCTGATCGACCTGGACCTCGACGCGAACGGGTATCTGACCCTGTCGCCGGTGAACGGCACGCTCAACGCACTCGCGCTGTTCGCACGCGGCGCGGACCGCGAGGTGATCGCCAAGTGCGTGAGCGGGTTCGAGTTCTATCGTTTCGACGACCCCGAGCGCGGGCTGCGGTACTCCGGCGGCAGTACACGCACCTGGGACACGGGGTTCGCCTTGGAGGCGCTGCTCGCGAACCCGGCGGTGGCCTCCGTGTACCGCGATGTGGTCCATCGGGGCTATCGGTTCCTGGCCGCGCACCAGATGTCGAAGTCGGTTGCGGGTCGCGATCCGTCGTTCCCGGACACCGCCCGCGGCGGCTGGTGCCTTGGCGACGGGGGGCACGCGTGGCCGGTGAGTGATTGCACCGCGGAAGCGCTCTCGGCCGTTCTGAGTGCGCACACGCACGGCATGGCACCCGAGGAACGCATCCCGGACGCCCGGCTGATCCAGGCCGCCGAGTTCATGCTGACGCGCCAGAACCGGGACGGCGGGTTCGGCTCCTACGAACGCGCCCGCAGCCCGCGCTGGCTCGAACGGATGAACCCGTCGGAGATGTTCACCCGGTGCATGACGGACCAGTCGTACATCGAATGTACGGGGTCGTGTCTCGTGGCGCTCGGGCGGTTCCGAAAGGCGATCCCGCACCACGCGGCCGGACGCATCACCCGGGCGACGAACCGCGGCGCCCGGTTCCTGTTGAGCCGGCAGCGCCCGGATGGCGCGTTCCCCGGAGCGTGGGGGGTGTACCTCACCTACGGAACGTTCCATGCGGTGCGCGGGCTTCGTGCCGCTGGCTACGCGCCCTCCCACCGGGCACTTCAACGGGCCGCGAACTGGCTCATCGCTACCCAAAAGCGGGACGGCGGCTGGGGCGAGGACTACCACGGTTGTCTTCGGCAGGAGTACGTCGAGCACCCCGAGTCGCAGGCCACGATGACGAGTTGGGCGATTGTAGCGTTGTGCGAGACCGTCGGGACCGGGCACCCGGCCGTGCAAAAAGGGGCCGCGTGGCTCGCGTCACGCCAGCGGGCCGACGGCTCGTACCCGCGCGAGGCCGTTAATGGGGTGTTCTTCGGAACGGCGATGCTCGATTACGATCTGTATCGCGCGTACTTTCCGACATGGGCGCTCGCACTGGCTTCGGGTACAACTGCGAAAAGTTGATGGCGTTTAGCTCGTCGCTCTGCGACAGGCTGATGTTGCGTCAGCCGAGCTTCTGCCTTCACACCCCGCGCGGGGAGCGCTGTTCCAGCACCGCTTCCGACCGGTCCGCCCCCCGGACGGTCCAGGTCTGGAACAACCCCGCCGATCGTGGTTCCTGGACCGTCCGGGGGGCGGACCGGTCGGCGGTGCCGTGAGCGCTCCGCGCCACAGGAAGAGAAGTTAACGCCGTCAACTCCGAACCCCGTGGCTCGTGCCGCGGGGTTCGTGCATTTGCCGATTGTAAAATGTTCCACGTGGAACGTGGGTAAACGTGCGAACGTAGCGAAGGAAGTTGAACCCTTCGTGGTGCCAGAGTGTCTCCTGGGCACCATGTTGCACTACCCGAAAATTCCCGGCAGCGCAGCGGCCCCGAATGATCGGTGTGTCGCGTTCGAGAAACTCGACGGCACCAACCTGCATTGGTGCTGGGAACGCGACTTCGGCTGGCACGCCTTCGGCACACGTCGCGACGAGTTCAACCTGACACCCGACGGCATCGCCGCATTCAACCTCGCGCACCCGGGACTGGAAGAGGCCGCGCCGGCGTTCATCAACACACTCGCCGAACCGCTCGACACACTTTTGCGGGAGCACCCGAACTACGCCTCCTTTATCACAGTGAAGGTGTTCACCGAGTTTCTGGGGCCGAACTCGTTTGCAGGCGCACACAAGCCCGACGATCCGAAACGGCTCGTCCTGTTCGACGTTTGGGCGGAGGGATACGGGTTTGCTGTACCGAAGACATTCGTGACCGACTTCGGTCACCTGCCGACGCCTCGCGTCGTTTATGAGGGGAAGTTGACCGGCACGTTCCTCGAAGCGGTTCGTGAAGGGAAGTACGGTTTGGCGGAGGGCGTTGTGTGTAAGGGAGGGCCGGGCGGTGAGGACGTGTGGATGGTGAAGGTGAAGACCTATGAGTACCTTGAGCGCCTGAAGAAGGCATTCGGAACGAGATGGAACGAATTCTGGGAATGAAAAACGCGAAGCGACCGATGGCGGTCGCTTCGCGTGTGTTACTGCTGCGGCAGTATCAGGCGGATGTGGTCTTGCCTGCCACTTTCTTGAGTCCGGCGGCGCGGTCGAGGGCTTTCGCCTTGTTCGCTCGTTCGATCGCGGTGGAACTCGGCAGTGCGGCGGCCTCGTTCGCGGCGGCCGTTACCATTTCGGCGGTGATCGCCGCTGCGGCCTTCGCACTGGCGGTCAGCACGGTGACCACGTTCAACCGCACCTGGACGAAACCGGCCTCAACGAAGAAACGCTTCGTTGTGGAGCCGGTGACGAGACGCAGCTCGCCCGCCCCGAGCCGGCCGATGAGCGGCGAGCGGCCCGGCTGTACGCCCAGCTCGCCGTCGATCATCGGCAGGATGACCATGTCTGCGGTGTCGTCGAGTACGGCCTTTTCGGGCGTAACGACGACCACCTTGAGGTTGCGCGAAGTCGGTTCGGCCATGGGAGTACAGTGAGGAGTGAGGGTGAGGGGTGCGGAATTCACAAGAGGCGGGAGCGAACGAACCGCTCCTCGCCCTGTGACTCCGACCCACTTACTTCGCGGCGCCTACTTCGTCGATCTTGCCCACGTAGAGGAACGCGCTCTCGGGGATGTGGTCCCACTTGCCATCGCACAGCTCCTCGAAGCTGCGGATCGTGTCTTCGAGGGTGGTGAAGTTGCCGGACTTCCCGGTGAACGGCTCCGCAACGTAGAACGGCTGGCTCAGGAACCGCTCGATGCGGCGCGCCCGCTCCACAACCTTCTTGTCCTCTTCGCTCAGTTCTTCGACGCCGAGGATGGCGATGATGTCCTGCAGTTCGCGGTACCGCTGCAAGATCCGCTTCACGCGGTCCGCCACCGCGAAGTGCCGCTCGCCGACGAACTGCGGGTCGAGCAGACGGCTGTTCGAGGCCAGCGGGTCGATGGCCGGGTAGATGCCCTTTTCCGAAATCGACCGCTCGAGGTAGATGAACGCGTCCAGGTGCTGGAACGTGTTCGCGGGGGCCGGGTCGGTGGGGTCGTCGGCCGGCACGTACACGGCTTGCACCGACGTGATGGCCCCGTTCTTGGTCGTGGTGATGCGCTCCTGGAGTTCACCCATCTCGGTGGCCAGCGTCGGCTGGTAACCCACGGCGCTCGGCATGCGGCCGAGGAGCGCGGACACTTCGGAGCCCGCTTGCGAGAAGCGGAAGATGTTGTCCACGAAGAGCAGCGTTTCCGTCCCGGTCACGTCGCGGAACCACTCGGCCATCGTCAGGGCCGACAGCGCGACCCGCAGACGGGCCCCGGGCGGCTCGTTCATCTGACCGAACACCATCGCACAGCTCTCGAGAACGCTCTTGGCGTCCGCGCTGGCGTCGGTCTTCGTTTCCTGCATTTCGAGCCAGAGGTCGTTACCTTCGCGGGTCCGCTCGCCGACGCCCGCGAACACCGAGTAGCCCTTATAGACCTTCGCGATGCGGTTGATCAGCTCGGTGAGGATGACCGTCTTACCCAGCCCGGCACCGCCGAACAGCCCGGCCTTACCGCCACGCGCCAGCGGGGTGAGGAGGTCGATGACCTTGATTCCCGTGACGAGCACCTCGGACTTCGGGGACAGTTCGTCAAACTTCGGCGGCTCGCGGTGGATGGCCCGCTTTTCGGTAGTTTGGACCGCGCCGCCGCCATCAATCGGTTGGCCGAGCAGGTTGAACACGCGGCCCAGCGTGCCCAGCCCCACCGGCACCGACACCGGAGCGCCGGTATCGGTGCAGTCCATCCCGCGGACGAGGCCGTCGGTGCTGCCCAGCGCGACGCAGCGGACGCGGCTGCCGCCGAGGTGCTGCTGGACCTCGCCGGTGAGGCTGATCTCGGTGCCGCTCGCGGACTTCGTGGTGATCGTCAGCGCGTTGTAGATCGCGGGCAGGTGGCCTTCCTCGAACTCCACGTCGAACGTGGAGCCGATGATCTGCACAATCTTGCCGAGCTTGCTATTCGTCGCGGTGGTGACCATGTTCTCTCTCTTCGGGAGGGCGAGTGAGCCCGCGCTACGCTTGTGGAATCAAAAAACTCAGGTGGTGCGCGCAGTGAAGGCGTTGCACCTTGTGTCCGGTCTCACGGTCGAGCACGCCCAACAGTGGCGACGGGCGGTACGGACCCGGGAACGCCTTGAACCGCTCGACCGCCTCTTTCAATTTTGCCACCGCAATACTCGGGTCGCTGCCGGGCGGGGCAACCGATTCTTTCAGGGTCGGGGCGCCGGGTGGCATCTCACCCTTGGCGAGTGTCTTCTGTAACATCCGCGGGGCGATTGTGCTTCGGGCGAGCCAAAACACCGGGCGCATCAACAGGGGCGGCTTCGGGAACCCTTCGATCGGATAGCGGAGCCACTCAGCCAAGTGAAAACACACCTGCGCCAAATCCCAGTTCCCGGCCCTGACGTACCCCTTTGCGAGCAAGTTCTCGGCATCCGCGACGGCTTCATCCAGGGTCGCGAAGGGCACCTTCCGGCGGATGGCTTTTGGGGAACTCATTCGGCCTCCGAAGACCGAGCAGTCTCATGTCTCTGACCCAAAACCACACAGCGGCAGCGGCCAACAGGAGCCAAGACCAAGAAGCCAGAATCACTCGGCCGGCCCCACCGCCTTGGTGCGAAACCCCGCCACTCTCTGTTCTCGCCGTTTCAGTTCGTTCAACGTATTCGTGCCACGGGCTGAACGACAATCCGGTCGCGTAATGGCGCTCGACGACTCGCGTGTTATCTAGCTCCTGATGCTGCTCGTGAGTAACACCTGTGGGAGTGAAAAATAGACCCAGAAGCACACTGATACCGAACAGGAACAGACACCGTTCACGGATCGTTCCCATCGTGATCTCACTTTAGCGCTTCGGAGCCGGCGATCAGCTCCGAGATTTCCTTCGTGATGTTCGCCTGGCGCGTGCGGTTGTACAGCCGCGTGATGTCCTTGATGAGGTCGCCGGCGTTCTCGGTCGCGGCCTTCATCGCGATCCGGCGGGCGATCTGCTCGCTCACCGCGGCGTCGAGGAACATCTTGAACAGGCGCACTTTCAGGGCGGCCGGAACCAGTTCTTCGAGGATCTCGGCGGCGTTCGGGATGAACTCGTATTCGACCTTCGCGTCGGTCCCGCCGGCCGCGTTTTCGGTCGCGGCCGGAGCGCTCTTCCGCGTCTCGACACCGACCGACGACAGCGGCAGCAGTGTCTCAACAACGGCTTGCTGCTTCGCGGCGCTGACGAACCGGGTGTAAACGACCTTCACCTCGTCGATCTGGCCCGAGATGAAGAGGTCGACGTACCGGCTGGCGACCGCATCCACCTCAGCGAAGCTCGGCTTGTCCTCGAAGTTGGTGTACTCTCGGGTCCGCGGCACGCCCTGGAACTTGAAGAACGCGATGCCGCGCTTGCCCGAGACCTCGAGGTCGAACGGGGCGTTGCTCGCGGTCAGTTGGCGTGTGAGTGGCAGCGCCTCGCGGAGCACACTGCCGTTGTACCCGCCGCACAGCCCGCGGTTGGCGGTAATGACCAGCACCACCGTCTTCTTGACAGGCCGGGTGGCGAGCAGCGGGTGCGTCACGTCGCCCGCGTTCTTGCTGAGGTCGGCGGCCAGCTCCGCGATCTTGCGGGTGTACGCTTCCGCCTCGGTGGCGCGGTCGAGCGCCTTCTTGAAGCGGGCGGTCGCGATCAGTTCCATCGTCTTCGTGATCTTGCGGATGTTCCGCACGGCCTTGCGGCGCTTCACGAGTACACGAAGGTTTGCCATCGGCGTTGGTGTTTCGTGTTTGGTGTTTAGTGGTTGATCCGCCCCGGCGGAACCGGCACGTGATACGCGGTGATCACGAAGACCAGGTCCTCATCGCCGAGACCGTTGTGGCGCCAGATGATCTTCACCCACCGCCCGTTCGGCACCCGCCCGTAACTCTCGACGCCCGGCTCGGGCTCGTCCCACTCGGCAACGTCTCGCCGGTGCTCCCACGCGAACTCCACCTCGTCGGTCGACAGGTGGTGCATGGCCAGTTTCGCTTGGTTCCAATCGATCCAGAGAAACTGAGCCATGCCTCCTTTTCGCTGTGGTGAACCGGTGGGACAGTAACCCCGACACTCCGGGGGGACAAACTATTAGGCTTTGAACTGCGGCTGGAAGGCCGCGATCGCCTCGTTGAGCGCCTTAACCACGTCGTCGCTCATCTTCTTCTCTTTGGCGAGCAGGGCCCGGCTCTCCGGCTTCTGCTCCTTCATGAACTTCAGGAACTGGTCTTCCCAGTCCTTCACCTTGCGGCGGTCGACCTTGTCCAGGGCACCGGTGTTGGCGGCGTAGATGATCATGATCTGGTCGATCACGTTCATCGGCTTGTACTGCCCCTGCTTCAGAATCTCGACCATGCGGTAGCCGCGGTCGAGGCGGGCCTGAGTGTCCTTGTCGAGGTCCGTACCGAGCTGGGCGAACGCCTCCAACTCGCGGAACTGGGCCAGCGCCAGCTTCAACCCGCCCGCGACCGTCTTGTGCTTCATCGCACCGATCTGGGCGTTACCGCCGACGCGCGACACCGAGATGCCGACGTCCACGGCCGGGAGCACGCCGGCGTTCTTGAGGTCCGGCTGGAGGTAGATCTGACCGTCGGTGATCGAGATCACGTTGGTCGGGATGTACGCGGACACTTCGCCTTCGAGCGTCTCGATGATCGGGAGCGCCGTGAGCGAGCCGCCGCTGCCGGCGATCTTCGCGATCTTCGCGCCGGGGAAGTTCTTGAGGTCGTGCTTGGCCTGCTCCAGCCCGCCGCGGTCGCCCGGGCCGACGTACACCATACCGGTGTCGCCGGGGCCGCGCCGCTCGGTCGGCTTGCCGGCCTTGTTGATGCCCCAATGGGCCGCGGCGTCCTTGTCCTCGGTCGAGGCGTCGAGGATGACGTACTTCTCGGCCAGCTTTGCGGACCGCTCGAGCAACCGGGAGTGGCAGTAGAACACGTCGCCCGGGTACGCCTCGCGGCCCGGAGGGCGACGCACCAGCAGCGAGAGCTGGCGGTACGCGGCGGCCTGCTTCGAGAGGTCGTCGTACACGCAAAGCGTGTCCTTGCCCTGCTCGTACATGAAGTACTCGGCCATCGCGGTGCCCGCGTACGGCGCGAGGTACTGGAGCGGGGCGGCGTCGGCGGCGCTGGCGACCACGACGATGGTGTAATCCATCGCGCCGGTCTTGCGCAGGATCTCGACGACGCCGGCGACCTTCGACTCCATCTGCCCGCACGCGACGTACACGCAGACGACGCTTTCTTCCTTCTGGTTGATGATGGTGTCGAGCGCGATCGCGGTCTTACCGGTCTTGCGGTCGCCGATGATCAACTCGCGCTGCCCGCGGCCCACCGGGGTCATGGCGTCGATGGCCTTGATCCCGGTCTGGAGCGGCTGCTTCACCGGCTGGCGGTCGACGATCCCGGGGGCGGGCGACTCAACGAGCCGGCGCTTCGTGGTTTGGATCGGCCCCTTGCCGTCGAGCGGGTTGCCGAGCGGGTCCACGACGCGGCCGATGAGGCCCTCGCCGACCGGCACCGACAGCAGCTCGCCGGTGGTGCGGACCTCCATCCCCTCGGTGACCTTCAGGTAGTCGCCGAGGATGATGACCGCGACCGAGCTCTCTTCGAGGTTGAACGCGAGCCCTTTCACCCCGGCCTGCGGGAAGTCCACCAGCTCGCCGGCCATCACCTCGGACAGGCCGTAGCAGCGCGCGATGCCGTCGCCGACTTCAAGCACCTGCCCGACGGCCCGGGTCTCCACCTTCCGGTCGAAGGTGGAGATCGAGTTCTTCAGGACGCTGATGATTTCGCTGGCGTTGATTTTAGTTGCCATGGCTACCGCCCTTGTCGAGCAAGAGTGTCCGGAGGGTCTGGAGTCGCGTGCGAACCGAGGTGTCGACGACCGAGTCGCCGACCTGCACCACCAGCCCGCCGAGCAGGTCGGGGTCCACCCGCACGTTCAACACGGGGTCTTGTTTCAGCAGCTTCTTAAGGTTCTCGGTCAGCTTCGCCATCTGGTCGTCGGTGAGCGGGACCGCGGCGGTGATTTTCACCGGCACCTGGCCCGCCTGCTCCGCGATGAGCCGCCGGTACGCGGCCGCGACGGGCCGGAGGAGGGCCAAGCGGTTGTTCTGTTGCAGCGTCGCGATCAGACCGCGGAGCGTGCGCGACGCGCGGTCGCTCAACGCCGTTTCAAGGGCGGCGGCACGAACCTTCTTGCCGACCACGGGGCTGACGAGCATGTTCGCAACGGTCGCGTCCGCGCCCACGGCATCGACGAACGCGGTCAGTTCGGCGGCCAGTTCAGTGGGCGCCGCGGGGGACACCTGTTGGGCCGACGCGAGCAGCGCCTCGGCGTACACCCGTGCCAGTCGCGACTTAGTCGTGCCGGCGTCGAGAACGGTTTCGTGTTTGACTTCGACGTTTGCCATGATCGCGGTTCCGGTTCGCTTCGGTCCAGACACTCACGCCGCTGGTGCCACAAGACAGTTGCCGCCCTGAACCCGGAGAACGCTTTCGGAGTTCAAGACGGGCCGGCCCCTTGTAGCCAGGGGCGTGTGCCCCTGGGTTTTCGCCCGGTCATGCCTTGGTCGCGTTGAGTTCCGCGATGGAGGCGCTCACCAGTTCGCTTTGGGCGTCGACGGTCACTTGCTGGCGAACCGCCTTGGTTGCCATGAGGGTCGCAAGTTCGACGGCCTTGGTGTACACGTCCTTGAGGGCCGCGTCACGCTCGATGGCGACATCCCGCCGTGCCCGCTCTCGCTCGGCCTCGGCTTCCTTGCGCCCTTCTTCTGCTAGCGTCTTCTTCAACACTTCGGCGTCGCGCCGGGCCTCGTCCACAATGGCCTTGGCCTGCTGAGCCGCTGCCGCCAACTCGGCGTCCAATTTGGAACGCAGAGCCGCAGCGTCTTCCTTGGCCTTCTTGGCGTCCTCAATGGCCTGGAACTGGGCCGCCTCGCGGGCTTGCAAGCCTTTAAGGATCGGCCCCCAGGCGAACGCGTACAGGATCGCCAGCAGAGCCACGAACACGATCACGGTGACGATCGAGTTCACGAGGTCCGGTTTCAGCACGTTCGTCGAACCGCCGCCCTCGGACGCCGCCAGCGCGAGAGTCGGCAACAAGAGGACGGCCGCGGTCGCGCAAGCCGCCCGGATGAATGTGGTCGTCATGTGTTGCCACCTCTCGTCGGACACAGTTTCGGGGCCGGTCGCTTAGGAGATCTTGTTGACGAGGCCGAAGCAAATCACCAGCAGGGCGATGATGGCGGCACCTTCGACGAGCGCGGCCAGCACGATCATGTTGACCTGGATCGCGCCCTTCTGCTCCGGCTGGCGGGCGATGGCGGACAGGGCCGACCACCCGATGAGGCCGATGCCCAGGCCGGCGCCGAGGATGGCGAGGCCGGCACCGATACCCGCACCGATCCCAGCGCCGAGGCTGTTGTTGGAAGCGGCCGCGGTGGTGGTCGCGGGAGCGGCCGGATCGGCCGCGAGGGCCGGAACGGCGGCGAAGGCGGCCAGAGCGATCAGGGCGAGCGCGAACCGGTAAGCGAACTTCATCTGACGGTCCCTTTCAAACGGGGTGGAAAGCGTGTCCCGACTCGCGGCCGGGCGGCTACGGGTTAGTGTTCCGGGTTCAGTTGCATTCCGAGGAAGATCGACGACAGCAGTACGAACACGAACGCCTGGAGGAACGCGACGAACAGTTCCAGCACGCTCAGCGCGGTCGCCATCACGACCGCCGCAACGGTGCCGCCCGGCGACAGCCCGCCTTGGATCGGGTCGGCCACGGCGAACAGCAGGATCGCACCGAGGGCGACGTGGCCGGCGAAGATGTTCGCGAACAAACGGATCGCGAGCACCGCGGCCCTGATGAACGCCCCCATCACCTCAATCGCGGCGATCAGCGGTACGATGGCGACCGTCAGGAAGATCGTCATCGGCAGGTTGTCGGCCTTCAGTCGCGGGATGTACGACATCACGTACTTGCCGACACCCAACTTGCGGACGGCGGACACATGCGTGACGAGAAACACGCTGAGCGCCAGCACAAGCGTGATACTCAATTCGGCCGTAGGGGAGCCGAGGAACGGTACCATGCCGAGCAGGTTGCACGCGAGGATGAACAGGAACAGCGTCCACAGGAACGGCACGTAGCGGTCCGCGTAGTGGACGTGCGGCTGCGCGACCGGCGGGTGCGGGTGCGTCTGGTCCGCGATAGCCGCCGAGATCCCGTGGGGCTCGTCGTGCTCGTCGTGGTGGTGTTCATGCCCCGAGTGGATGTTCGGCCGGGCGACTTCGTCCCGGATGAACAGCAGGAGCATTTCGAGGAAATTCCAGAACGGCCCACGCGGCGGCGTTCCGTCCTGGGTGCGGCGGGCCAGCAAGATGTACGGGATCGCAACGCAGGCGGCCGCAACCACCAGTAGAACTTGATACTTGGAGAACGGCCCGAGCCATTTTTCATGGTCGAGAACGTGTTCGAGCGCGTTTGCGGCCATGTTCTGCGATCCTCTGGTCCGCTCGGGCTTTCATTGCCCGGGTGCCCGAGTCTGGGCACGTTTCAAGTAAGGTTCGTTCCGCCAGACCGAATCAACCGTTAGTTGGAGCCACCGGGCTTCTGTCGGTCGGCCTGCTTCATCATGAACAGCAGATGCGCGATGCCGCCGGCGAATCCGACAACCCCGCCAACTGCCAGTCCCCAAGGAGACCAACCGAACCGCTGATCGAGCCAGACCCCGATGACGATCGGGGCTACTAATTCCATAACCGCGGTGCCGGCGATAGCGAGCCCGCGATAGTCGCTGGCGTCTCGCCCGCCCGGAGATCGGCTCACCGCGTCCCTCCCGATTGACGGCCGGTCATCAATAACCCGCATTCGAGTGCGAGAGTGACGATGTACAAGTACGCGACCCATCTGGCGAACTGGTCCGGCGGGATGCCGTGAGGCTTGAGAGCCTGACCGAGCATCACGACCCCGACGACCGCCACGGTCATCCGCATCCCTGTTCCGAGCAGCACTGCCATGGGACCAAGCAGCGGTGCCCGCTCGAACACCTTCTCCGCGAACACGAGTGTGGCCACTGCCGTTGTCACGCACATCGCGGTTGCAACCGCTGCTGCTAGCGCCGCTCCTGTTCCCGATGCCCATTCGAGCTGTTCGGCTACCACCAGCCCAGTAGCGGCGCCGAGTGCGCTCCCGGCTACCAGAGCGACAACCTTTCGGGCTGGTCGCACGTCGCGCGTCCTGGTCGGAATTCGTTCAACTACGGGCGTATTGTGAGCAGGGGGGTGACAAAGTCAATCCGCATCTCGTGAAAAATTTCACAAGCGTGGCGCCATTGCTTCGGAGCTTTCAAAGACACGGGTTTATGCTCGACGCGTAGACGGTTGTCGCGAACTGGCTTGTGATGCTTGTGCTAGACGAGTGCGTTCTGTGTGCCTGATTTTTGTGCGATCGGCCGGCCTGGTTTCTGACATCTCGCGGCAAAATCTGTCGCCGGAACCAGTTCCGGCGACAGAATCACGTTGACAGCGTAGTCGGTGTTTTTCTAAGATGAGCAACGAGTTAGGGACGCTCAGCACCCGGACTTTTCGCCCGTTTTCCTGAATTCGGAAACGAGTCGAAATAGGCCCACCACACTGCCTCGGTTCCGGTCTCGCCTGCTCGGTCGACAGAGGGGCCGCTTCTACTCAGCGGTTCGGCCCATGGCCGGACATTGACGGCCCTTAGAATGCCCGGCCGGGCTACTCGAACCCGATATGGGTCCGAGGTTCGCGGTTGCGCCGGCACGGATGCTCCCGAAGAACAACGTTCCACAACCGCTCACGCGACGCGGGGGAGTGGCTCGCCGATGAAGACTGCTGGCACGTTGAACGACCGGTCCAAGAAGGAACTGGCCGATTTGGCCAAGCGAAACGGCGTTCGCGGATGGGAAGCGATGGACAAACCCTCTCTCATCAAGGCGCTCGCTAAAAAGTCGGCGCCTAAAAGCTCCAGCTCCGTGCCGGATAAATCGCCTCCGAAGTCCGCTAAGCCCCCGGTGAAGGTGGCAAAAGTGGCGGCGAAGGTGACAAAGGCGAAGAAAGTCAAACCCACCCCGAAGCCGGCCGACAAGGGTAAAGTTGTCGCAAAGGCTGCTCCGACTCCGAAGCCTGCTCCTGCCAAAACTAAACCGACTCCGACTGTCGCCTCGCCTGTTACAAAGGCGACGACGAACGGCAGTCACAAGCCCGTTCCGCCGGCAGTCACGAAGCCGCTGATTCAGAAAACCACTACGCCTGCCAAGACTGCGACGAAGTCACTGCTTCCAACACGAGATACCTCAAAAGAAGCGGCCCGCTCTCTGAACACGGCCACCAAAGATCGTATCTTTCTGACCGTTCCGAATCCCTACTGGCTCAATGCGTATTGGGAGCTGACCACTCATTCCATGCAGCGTGCCGAGGCGGCTCTTCGTCAGGACTGGCACGGTGCGAAACTCATTATCCGATTGTTTGATGTGACGAGCGGTGACACCACCAGCACCAGCGAAACCCCTGTCAAAGACGTGACGATCCAGGGGACTGGGCAGACGTGGTACATTGATGTCTCGGGCGTCGGCCGCGCGTACCGTGCCGACATCGGATACGTCTCCCGCCGCGGCGATTTCTACGTCTTGGCCCGGTCGAACGTGGTGACGCCGCCGAAGGCGGGCACGGGGGAGGCCGGTGAAGGGTTCGACCTCGGTGGGTGGGACGACGACGACGCGAAGCGGAAGGCCGAACGCATTTTGGCGATGTCCACCGGGTTCGAGTCGTCAGGCAGCTCCGAACTGCGTGAGCTGTACGAAGAGCGCCTCGGTCGACCGCTCGGGCCGCCGAAGCAGACCGCGTTCGGCACCGGTGCGATCCCGCCGGGCAGTGTGAAAAAGTTCTTCTTCGAGATCGACGCGAAGCTGATCGTGTTCGGCCGTACCGACCCGTCCGCGCACCTGACGCTCAACAACGACCCGATCAAACTGAGTTCCGACGGCACCTTCCGGATGACGTTCAACCTTCCGGACAGCCGGCAAATCATCCCCGCCGTCGCCGCCAGTGCCGATGGCGTCGAAGAGCGGACCATCGTGCTCGCGGTCGAACGCAACACCAAGCACCTTGACCCGATGATTCACGACCAGATGAACGAGGTTTGATCGCCGCGCTGCAGGAGAGACAGAAGAGGAATGACCGCGAAGAAGCACAAAAGAGAACCAAGGACAAGAGCTTGAATTTCTTCAACTCTGCCTTGATTCCTTTTTGTGCTTTTTTGCTTTCCTTCGCGGCCAATCTGTTGGGTTCTTATGGTTGTTGATTTTTTCCTCTCCGACCAGCCAGAAGTCCCGAGCGAGTTTGCTCTCGTGCGGGTGTCGCGGCGCGCGATGGCGACCCGGTTCGAGGTCGCGATTCCCGTCGGCACACACCATGATCCCGTTGCAGCGGCCGAAGACGCTTTGGACCTCATCGACGAACTCGAGGCTCAACTCACCGTTTACCGCGACGACTCCGAAGTATCTCAACTGAACCAAACTGCGGCCGACGGTTTCGTTGAGGTCGAGTCGCACCTGTTTGCGTTGCTCTCACGTTGCGCGGGGTGGACGAAGGAAACGGGGGGCGCGTTCGATATCGCCACCGGTGCGCTGACGAAGGCATGGGGCTTTTTTCGTCGCGAACCCAGTGTTCCCACACAACCCGCGCGTAACGAGGCGATGCGTGCAAGTGGCACCCGGCACGTCCTGCTCGATCCGGCTCGCCTGGCAGTAAAATTTCGCGTGCGCGGGTTGGAACTGAACTTCGGCGCAGTCGGCAAGGGCTATGCGCTGGATCGCGCGGCGGAACTGCTTCGCGTGAAGTGGGGGGTGCGGTCGGCGCTGCTGCACGCGGGCGGCAGTAGCGCCTTCGCGATCGGGTTCCCTCCAGGAGACACGCGGGGCTGGCCGATCGACCTTCAACACCCATATGAAGCGAACGCCTCACTTGGCACGCTGTACCTTCGCGACGCCGGGTTGGGCACCTCGGCGGCCACCTTCCAATTTTTTGAGTACAAAGGACAAAAACTGGGGCACCTGCTCGACCCGCGTCGCGGGTGGCCGGCTTCGGGCACTGCGAGCACGAGCGTGATTGCCCCCACGGCTGCTGAGGCCGACGCGATGTCAACGGCCGCGTTCGTGCTCGGAGCTTCCGGCGCGGAATCGCTGACGCGATTGCGACCGGCGCTCGGGGCGGTGGTGCTGCCGGATGAATCGACCCGCTTGATGTCTCTCCCCGGTCGAAAGGGAGAGAAGTCCGAATCCGCGCCGCGCTCGTCCCCGGCGAGCGATGTGCCTTGCTCACCCTTTGATTCAGAGAGAGGGGGCCAGAGCGGTCTTTTGGCCTTCAACATCGCTCCTGGCGCCTTCTCTCCAACGGCTCACGTGGATCACTCGCAATGAACCTGACCCCGACCCTGGCCGCGGTGGTTTACGCGGGGCTTATCGGAACGGTGCTCTCACTCATCGTTGCGACCGCCACAAACCGCTGGTCGCCCCGCGTCTTTTTGTTGCTGGCCCTGCGGCTGGCGATCGGCTGGCACTTCATGTTCGAGGGGTTCCACAAGATCCACTCGACGTACACCGGCCCGACCGACACCAACCGCCCCTTCAGCAGCGAGCCGTACTTCAAGGTCGCGCCGGGGCCGATCGGTGAGAAGATGCGGCGCGAGTTCTCAGACCCGGCGGCCGATATTGCCGCAAAAGTGAAGGCCCCAAAAGAGATCAGCCCCGCCGAATTCAAGAACCTGAGCACCGAGCAGCAGGCCGCGGCGTGCCCCGAGGCCGTGGCGAAAGCGTTCGATACGGACGCCGTGCTCAAAGCCACCGAGGAAGGCATCAAACTCGAAGCGGAGCAGGACGCGAAAGACGCGGACAAGACCGCCGAGAAGGCGCTGAAGGATGCTAAAGCCGCCGAGGAGAAGGCACTCGAGAGCGTTCGCGTAAACTCGGTTCGGTGGGACGGTCCCGATCTGTGGGGCGCCGTGCAGCGCGGGCTACAGGCCCGCCAGACCGAGGCCAATAAAGCCGAGATCAAGGCGGACGCCGAGAAGGCACGCAAGAAGATTCAGGCGGACGCCGAGAAGGCCAAAAAGGAAGCGAAGGAGCGGGGGGAGAAGTTCGCCGATCTGGCGCCCAAACGCATCCTCGAAGCGAAGGCCGCTTACGCCCGATGGGTGTACGGTGTCGACGCGGCGGACGTGACCGTGAAGTTCGTGACCGGTGGCGTCCCCCGTAACGCCCCGCAACGGCTCGATTACCTCGAGTCGCTTCGCGCCTCTCTTCACGCCGCGGAGGCGCCGCAGGCGGACGGGCTCGGTAACGGGACCGGCACCGACGTGAAGCGGATCGCCGAACTGCGTCAGAGCCTCATCAGTACGGAAGCCGATCTGGCCCGGGACGCGAACACTTACGCGGCCGACCTTCGGAAAACGATTTCGGCCGGCAAGATCGTCGAAATACCTGCCGAACCGAGTCGCGGACAACTGATGGATAAGGTTACAATGTGGTTTCTGGTGGGTGTGGGCGCGTGCGTGATGTTCGGGCTGCTGACCCGGCTGGCGTGCCTGCTCGCGTGCGGGTTCTTGGTGACGACGTACCTTGCGCACCCGCCGTTCCCGTGGTACCCGCTCCCGCCCGGCACCGAGGGCAACCCGGTGTTCGTCAACAAGAACGTGATCGAAGCGCTGGCGCTGCTCGTACTCGCGTCCTACCCGACCGGCCGGTGGCTCGGGCTCGACGCGATCGTGCTGCGGCCGTTCTGCAAGTACAAACCCGAACGTCCGGCTTAGTGCCTTGCCCAGGACCGCTTTGACCGCGCCGCCCCGACGCCCAACATTAGCCGCACCGCCGATCGTCCGCCCTCTCGCTTCTCCGCTGGGGGCACCGCGAACCTTCCCTGGAGCTTCGGAATATGGCTCTCGACCTGACACCCGAGCAGAAGGCCGCCGGTAAGGCGAACTTCGAGCAAGTGACCGGTGACCTCGCCCGCGCCGGTAAGATGAATTCGATGGTCACCGGCGGCACCGACCCAAATAAGCCAGATCGCCGGGACGTTCTCAAGGCCGGTCTCGCGGCGGGCGCCGTGGTGCCGGTGTCGGCCGCCGTGTATTACGGGTACAGCTCGTGGAAGGGGAGCCGGGCGGTGCGCACCGCCCTTATCGGCACCGGGGACGAGGGCGGGGTGCTGGTCGGCGACCACAACCCCGAGTTCAACGAAATCGTCGCGGTGTGCGACATCCGCCCGTCGAACCTGGACCGGATCTTCGAGGGCGAGAAGAACGGCCCGCGGAAGGGGCTCAACAACATATACGGCAAGGCGTCGGCCAAGAACATCAAGCGCTACGACGACGTGAGCAAATTGCTCGCGGACGCGAAGTCCCTCGGGCTAGAAGCGGTCATCATCGCGACCCCGCTGCACACGCACGACGTGATCGCCAAGGCGTGCATGGACGCCGGGCTGCACGTGCTGTGCGAGAAGCTGATGGCGCGCACTATCGGCAAGTGCAAGGAGATGATCAAGTACGCCAAGGACCGCGGGCTGCTGCTATCGGTCGGCCACCAGCGCCACTACAGCACCCTGTACGCCCATGCCCTTGAGGTGATTCAGAACGGCGTACTCGGTGACATCAAACACATCCGGGCGCAGTGGCCGCGCAACAACTCGTGGCCGTTCAGCGCCACCGCCGCCGAGAAGGAGAAGTTCGCCACCGGCCTTGACATCAACGGCAAGAAATTCGAGCCGCCCGAGCTGCGCGACGGGTGGTGCAAGCCGGTGCTGAAGCAAGACGCCGAGCCGTTCCTTGCCGACGGCGGCGCCGCGAAGCTCAAGGAGTGCGGGTACGACAGCGTCACCGAGCTCGTGCGGTGGCGTCTGTACGAGAAAACCGGCGGCGGGCTGATGGCCGAACTCGGCAGCCACCAACTCGACGCGTCGTCGATCATTCTGGGGCACGTTCACCCGATCGCGGTGAGCGGGATCGGCGGGAAGTTCTTCTACGGTCCCGGCAAGAATGACCGCGAGAGCGATGACGGGGTGTTCGTAACGTTCGAGTTCCCCGGGCCGAAGCACCCGAAGGCGGGCAAAGGCGGGAAGGACGAGAGCGACATCGTCATCGTGACGTACTCGTCGTTCAACACCAACAGCTTTGAAGACTACGGCGAGTGCATCATGGGCAGCCGCGGCACCATGATCATCTCGAAAGAAGCCGAGGTGTACCTCTACAAGGAACCGGAGCCCGGTAAAGCCGGGAGCGGTGGGCGTGACACCCGTGTGACGGTGAGCGGCGCGGGCGGCGGTAAGGCCGCGATGGAATCGACCTCGACCTGGGGCGGCGGGGGCGGCGCGGCAATCAGCAAGGCGCCCGGCGCCAGCGCGTGGGACACACCGGTGCGCGGCTACCGCACCGAGATGGAGCACTTCGCCTACTGCGTTCGCGAGTGGCAGAAGCGCGGCGGGAAGGTCGATTACACGAAGAACGAGAAGGGCGAGTTCGTCCACAAGGACATCATCCCGCGGTGCCACGGCGAAGTCGCAATGGCCGACGCGATCCTTGCGCTGACGTCCAACATGGCGATGGCCAAGAAAGAACGCATCGTGTTCGAGGACGCGTGGTTCAAAGTGGACGAGGCGGCTACCCCCGAAGACAAGCACGCGAAGAAGGCTTGATCGGAAGTCGCAGGTCAGTCGGAAGTCGGAAGGCCCGAAAATCGTGAAGTCGAAGACATCCATACCGGGCGTCTTCGACTTCACGACTTTCGGGCCTTCCGACTTCCGACTGACCTGCGACCGAGACTACGGCAGCGTAGCGATTCGAATGTTACGGAACAGGATGTCCGTGGTCGGGTCGTGGCCCTGGATCGAAAGCGGCCCCTTCGCGGCCCGGAAGCCCTGACGCGGGTTGTCGCTCTCCTTGCGCTCGTCGAGCCAATCGACCGTTTGGTAACCGTTCACCCACGTCGAGATGCGCCGGCCGTTGGCGGCGACGGTCATCGTGAACCACTCGTTGTCGTTGCTGACCACCTTCCGCGCCGCGATGCGCCGGTAGATGGCCCCGGTGCCGAAGTCGGCCGGTTTGGTCCGGTCGCCGTCCTTGTAGGCGTTCTGAACCTGGGCCTCGTACCCGTTCTGGTACTGCCCCGGGATGCAGCGGAAGAAGATCCCGCTGTTCAGGGCCTTTCCGAGCGTCTTGCACTCGAACTGAAGCACGAAGTTGTCGAACTCCTTTTCGGTGACGAGATCACCGGGACCGTTCTTCACGGAGAGTTCGCCGTCCTTTGTCACCGCCCATTTCGACGCCGCCCGCTTCGGGTCAGCCGTGTTCACCTTCCAGCCGTCGAGGTTCTTGCCGTTGAAGAGCAGAGTCGCGTGATCGGGCCGAAGTTTCGCGGTCCGAATCCGGACTTCGTTTTTCCCATCGGTTTCAATCAACACGGGTGCGGTCGTGGCTTCGGGGCGAGGTTCCTTGACCTGTTTGTCAGAACAGAGGCCGCCTGACACCTCGTACCCTGCGTACCCCATACCCGGTCGTCGGTCTCGTTGCAGATGAAGGCCGGCCCACCGATTGGTGTCGTTACCCGCAGTTGGTCCGTCGATCGTGAGTTGGTACGTGCCGGTGTGAGCAATTCCCTTTCCTTGCCATTCAATGTGCGTTTCGAAATGCGGAAACGTTGCCGACGGATGCGCAATCGTCTTCTTGCCCTTCCCAAGAATCAGCACCCCGTCTTTCACTTCCGCGGCCCCTTCGATCTTCCACCCGAAGTTGGTCTCGCCGTCGAACAGCAGCACCCAGCCGTCCGCGATCTCCTTTGTCGTGAGTGTGTTCGGCTTCGGTTGATCGGCGTCGGCTGCGAACGCGGGTGATGCGCTCGCGAGTAGAGCGAGTGCGGTGAGCAGTCGGAACATGAAGGTCTCCGGGAAGGTGGCTGTTCCCTGGGACCGCGGGCGGGACGCCCGCTATGGAACGGCCTGTATTGTTGGGCGAATTGGTGTCTTGCGACATCACCCGCGTCGCAGCGGGCGGGACGCCCGCGGTCCCAGGGGAAGCAAAGGGCTACATCGTTGTGTCCGCGACGGCCGCGGTCAAGCTGTCGTGGTAGCTGGCGTACTGCGGCGCCCAACCCAGGTCGCGGAATTTCGAGGCGTTGATGCGGCGGTTCGGCGCGCCCGGTTCCGGCTTGTGCTCGAACTTCGCGGCTGGCGCGTTCAGTAACTCCGCGAGCCGCGTGTAGAAGTCCCGGCGCGTGACCGGCACGCCGTCCGCGAGGTTGTACGTTTCGCCCGGGTGGCCCTTTCCTTCCGCGAACAGTACGGCGTCGGCCGCGTCCGATACGTGAACCAGGTTCAACCACTTGTCGGCGTCGCCGATCAGCGGTTCGCCGTTCAGAACCGGTTGTCGGCGCAGGAGCCGGTGCGGACCGTACAGACCGGCCGAACGGAGGACGATCGCATCGGGCTTGTGTGTCCGCAGGAGTTGCTCCGCTTCGAGTACGACCCGGCCGGAGTCTTCGGTCGGCGCGGTCGGGCTCGTTTCATCCACCCAACCGCCGTCGCTCTGGCCGTAGACGCTCGTACTGGAAACGTAAACGAACCGGGAGCACGGCGGGAGCGCGCGGAGGACGTTTGCCAGCCCGGTCACGTACACCTCGTGCATCGGCCGCCCGGCGGTGCGGTCGAAGCCCACGGCGTACAGCACGGTGGACGCGGTCGGCAGCGCGCGAAGGCTTGTGGGATCGAGCACATCGCCCGTAATCGGTTCGACGCCGACGGTTCGTAGTTTTTCGGCGTTGCTGCGAGTGAGGGCCGCGACACGGTGCCCGCGCGCGAGCCAGCGCGCTGCGACCACGCGGCCCAAATACCCGCACCCGATGATCAGGCGCGGCTCGGACGTATGAACCAGGGGTGACATTAGGCGCCTCTTGCACTAACTATTCGGAGTGCCAGCTAGCCTTCGGCCTTTGAGACCCGGAATGTCCGAGCCGTCCGCGACCGAGCCCAGTGCCTCGCTTCTCTCCGTGATCGAACCGGTTGCCCCGGCCGATCTTGCTGCGGTGCCGTCACGCCGCGAGCGGCTCGCGTGGTACGCGGGTACCGCGCTGCTGGCTCTGGTTCTTGTGTCGGCCGGGCTGCGGATCGCCGAGCAGGACCTCGGGGCACCGTTTTACTACGACCTCGACTCCCTCCTGTACCTGCCGTGGGTGAAGAGCATCATCCTGCACGGCACCCACTGGCACAACGACCGATTGGGCGCGCCGGGGGGGCAGGAGCTGTACGACTTCCCGGTCATTGACTATCTGCACTTCGCGTTCCTGTGGGTGCTGGGGCGGCTCACGTCCGACGTGTTCCTTGCGTACAACCTGTACTACCTGCTCACCTACCCGCTTACCGCGCTGACCGGGATGGCGGTGCTGAGGTGGCTCAAACTGTCGCTCCCGGCCGCGGCGGTTGGCGCGCTGCTGTACGCGTTCCTCCCGTACCACCAGGAGCGGTTCCAGTACCACTTCTTTTTGTCGGCGTACTGGGTCGTGCCGCTGTCGCTGGTGCCGGCGCTTGCCATCTGTAAGGGCGAACTGCTTCTGTTCCCGCTCGCGCCGGACGGCTCCCGACGGTTCCGGCCGTTCGCACCCGGGGCGCTGTGGACCCTGGTCGTTGGCGCGTTGACCGCGTCGGCCGGGGCGTACTACGCGTTCTTCGCGTGCGCGGTGTACGCGTTCGTGGGCCTGTACGCGGTGGTGATGTTCCACACCTGGAAGGCCGTCGCCGCGGCGGCGTGGGTGATCGCGCCGGTGGTGGCGGTCGGGGTCGCGTATCACTATCCGACGGCGGCGTACCAGGCCCGCAACGGGGTGAACCCGATCACCGACCGCGGCCCCGAAGAGGCCGAACTGTACGCGCTCAAGCTCTCGCACCTGGTGCTCCCGGCGACCGACCACAACGTCGCGAAGTTGTCGCGGCTCCGCGCGCTGTACGCGGCGAACCGGCCGGCCGACGGCGAGAGCGGCGGGTCACTGGGGGCGGTCGGCGGGGGCGGCTTGGTGGGGCTGCTGGTGCTGGCACTGTTCCCGCGCCGGCGGCGCTGGCCGGAGGCCCCGCTCGCGGCGCTGGTGCTGTTCCTGGTGCTGCTCGGCACCGTGGGCGGGCTCGGGTCGCTGTTTAACCTGCTGGTCACCGCCCAGATCCGCGCGTACGCGCGGATCAGCGTGTACATCGGGTTCTTGTGCATCTTCATGAGCGTGTGGTGGGCGGACCGGTTCCTGCTCACCCGGACGGGGGCGCGGGCGAGGCGGCTCCGCTACCCGGCGCTCGCGGCGCTGCTCGTTTTGGGCTACTTCGACCAGACGCCGTGGGGCTGGAACTGGTTCAACCCGCACGGGATGGCGATGGTGCGGGACCATGCTGAGCGGTTCCGCGCGGACGAGCGGTTCTTCCGCAAGGTCGAAGAGAAGTGCCCCGGCGCGCGGGTGTTCTGTCTTCCGTATGTGGCGTACCCGGAGAGCCCGCCCGTGCAGCGGGTCGCGGCCTACGAGCACGCCCGCGGGTACCTCCTGACCGACACCCTGAGCTGGAGCTTCGGGACGGTGAAGCGGCGCGAGACCGACATGTGGCTGAAGGACGTCGCGTTCCAGCCGCCGGAGGAGTTCCTCCGGCGGATCGTGGTGCGCGGGTTCGACGGCCTGTTCATCGACAGCCGCGGGTTCCCGCGCAAGGCGGACCCGGCGCGGAGCGAGCCGGCGTCGGCGTTCAACCCGATCGACCGGGTTCACACGCTGTACGCGGACCTCGTGCGCAAGAAGGGGCTCACGCTGCCGGAGGTCGCTCACGAAGACGGGCGGCAGTTTTTCCTCGACCTGCGCCCGTACCGCGACGCGTACCGCGACCTCGTCGGACCTACGGCGTTCGAGCAGCAGGCGACGCAGGAGCGGGAGTGGATCGCCCCGCTGTACCTGAAGGGGTTCATCGTGTACGACCAGGTGGACGACAACGAACAGATCCGGTGGGGCAGCTACGACGCGCACCTCATGTTCGTGAACCCGGCGGACCGCACCCGGCGGATCGACTTTTCGTTCACCCTTGGAGTGGAGGTGGACGGCGTGTTCCACTTCTCGTTCAGCGGGATGCCCGGGCTCCAGTGGCCGGAGTTCGACCTCGAACGTAAGACCGACGGGTACGGGCACGCGTTCCACAACATCGAGCTGCCGCCGGGGCGCTCGACGCTCCGAATCCGGTGCACGCCGCCGGAGTCGTACGTGCCGTTTGACCACCGGAAGATTTGCTATTCCATCCGACACCTCCGGATCGTGGAGAAGTAATAGGAGAGGGGCGGCCGGCTGCCGGAGCCGCTGCCATTTTTCGCTTCCCGCCCAGTTTGTTTGCTCACGCGCGCAAACTCATTCCTTCGGAAGCACTTCGGAGAGGAAACCGGCCGGCGGCGAATGAAAGTCCGACCCGCTCGCAACGTATAATCCCGTAGTGCCTGCTACGGTCCTCCTCTCCTTCCGTCTGAGGTACGCACATGTCCGCTATGCCCCCGGGAAACCCGGCCTCGAATCCGTTCGTTACGTCGCCCACGTACTTGATGGCGTGCCAGCAGTTGCGGAACGTCGCGCGCGCCATCAGCCTCGATCCGGGCCTCACCGACCGTCTCATGACGCCCAAGCGGTCGCAGGTCGTCGCCATCCCGGTGCGGATGGAGGACGGGCGGACGGAGACCTTTGTCGGGTACCGCGTTCAGCACTCGCTCACCAGCGGTCCGAGCAAAGGGGGCCTCCGGTACGCCAAGAACGTGGACCTGGGCGAAGTCGCCGCGCTGGCCATGTGGATGAGCTGGAAGTGCGGGATCATGAACCTGCCGTTCGGTGGGGCGAAGGGCGGCATCGCGGTGGACCCCGCCGAACTCAAGGGCGGGGAGAAGGAGCGACTCACCCGGCGGTTCACGGACGAGATCCAGAACATCATCGGGCCGCGGGTCGACGTGATGGCGCCCGACATGGGCACCGACGAGCAGACCATGGCGTGGATCTACGACACTTACTCCATGAAGGTGGGGTACGCGTGCCCCGAGATCGTCACCGGCAAACCGGTGGAACTCGGCGGCTGCGTCGGGCGGAAGGAGGCGACCGGGCGCGGGGTGGTGTACTGCATCACGGAGGCGTTCAACGAACTCGACATCCGCCCCGAGACCGCGACGGCCGTCGTGCAAGGGTTCGGCAACGTCGGGTCGGTGACCTGCGAGGAACTGGTCAAACTCGGGGTGAAGGTGGTCGCGGTCGGCGACCGGTACGGGTCGATCCGCAACGCCCGCGGGATCGACATCCCGCAACTGCTGAACTACGCGGCCCGGAACCCGCGCAAGACCATCGTCGGGTTTCCGGGAGCGGAAGCGATCCCGGACGCGGAGCTGCTCACCACGCCCTGCACGGTCCTGGTCCCGGCCGCTCTGGAGCGGGTCATCACCGCCGAGAACGCCGGTCAACTCCGGTGCCGGGTGCTCGCCGAGGCCGCCAACGGCCCCACCGACCCTGAAGCCGATGCGATCATCTCGAACAGCGACATCTTCGTCATCCCCGACATCCTGTGCAACGCCGGCGGCGTGACGGTGTCGTACTTCGAGTGGGTGCAGGACCTCGCCCAGTTCATGTGGGACGAGGAGGAGGTCAACTCGCAGCTCAAGAAGCAGATGCTGCGGGCGTTCCACCGGGTGCGGGCCGAGGCGAAGGCGCGGAACTTCGGGAACCGCCTCGCGGCGCTGAGCTTGGGGGTGCAAAAAGTCGCGACCGAGAAGCAGAAGCGCGGGCTCTACCCGTAAGCAAAACAAAAAGCAGACGGTTGGCCGATAAACGCGAAGGGGGCTTGATCCGCGCCCTTCGCGTTCGTCGGCCGCTGCCTTTTTATTCGTCCCACTCGTATCATCACTTCGCGCTTCATGTGAAGCCCCACGCCTGTCTCTCGGACCTGACCGATGTTGAGCGCCGGCCCGACTCCGTCTGCGGCGACCCCCTCCTCGTCTTCGCCACATCCGTCCCGGTGGCCCGACGTGGTTTGGCTCGCGGTGCTGGCCGCGTGGTCGGCGGCGTGGTGCCTCACGGCCGCGCCGAAGCTCGGCGTAACTTACGACGAGCCGTTCTATCTCGACGCCGGGATGGACGCCTGGCGCGGCTGGGTTCGAGAGGACGGCGGCTGGCGCGGGTGGGCGCACGGCAGTTGCGCGGTCAACGGCGTAATGCCGCTCCCGATCGATGCGCTCACCCTGCCGCTGTTCGTGTACGAATGCCGGACGGGTGAAAAATTCGGTCCCGGCGAATCGAAAATCGAAAAGCTGCGGTGGGCACGAGCCGTCACGCTGGGCTGGTTCTGGCTTCTCATCTTCTCGGGGTGGCGCCTCGGGCGGGCTGTCGGCGGCCCGTGGGCCGGGCGCATCGCCGCCGGACTGCTCGCTACCGATCCCAACTTCCTTGGGCACGCGTCGGTCGCTACCACCGACATCTGCGTGTGCGCCACGCTGATGGCGTACACCCGCGCCGTGTACGCAGGGCAGACCGGCGGCTGCTGGAAGCGGCTGCTGCTGCCGGGACTGTGGTTCGGTGTGGCGGCGGTGTCGAAGTTGTCCGCGCTGCTCTACGGCGGCATCATCCTCGTGGTGCTGGAGGTGTGCTTCCGGTGCGCGTCCGGGGCGTTGTCCCGCCCGTCGGGCGGTGATCTGAAGGCGTGGGGGCGAAAAGTGGCGGGTGCGGTGCTGCGGTCGGTGCTCAACGCCGCGGGCGTGCTCGCCGTGGGAATTGCGTTCGCGTTCGCGTTCCTGGGTGTACCGGACGAGGACGACAAGCCCTTCGTGAAAGTGGCCGCGAGCGTTCCCGCGGGCGAGCCGCTGAAAGAGCGGTACGCGAAGTGGGCCGAGGGGATCGGATCGGGGCAAGTGCCCTACGCCGCGTGCGCGTTCGCGTTCCAGTGGTGGCACAACGCCCAGGGGCGGCCCACGTTCCTCGACGGCGTTTACTACCCCGAGAGCTACCGGTGGTACTTCCCCCACGTGCTGCTCATGAAGGTGCCGCTCCCGATTTTTGCGCTGGCGCTCGTCGCGCTGCTGCGGGCTCGTGCGGTCGCGAACCCGTTGACGTTCGCGGCGCTGCTGCTGCTCGCGGCGCTGCTAACGGCGAAGCTCCAGATCGGCGTGCGGCTCGCGTTCCCGGTGGTGGCGATCGGGTACGTCGCGCTCGCGGTCGCGTTGGCACGCGGGTACCCCCGGTGCGCGACGCGGCTCGCGGCACCGGCGGTGTTGGCGCTGGCCGCCACGTCGCTGTGGGTGTGGCCGCACGGTCTTGGGTACATCAACCAGGCGCACGGCGGGCCGAAGGAAGGGTACCGGCTCGTCACCGATTCGAACGTGGACTGGGGGCACGGGCTGCCGGAACTGAAGGAGTGGCACGCGGCCAACGGGGAGCCGCCCATTTGTGTCTGGTACTTCGGCACCGATCCGGCGGTGAATCAGCCGCCGTTTCAGAAGTTCTCGCCGGAATCGTTCAAGCCCGCGATCACAAACGAACGAGAACTTCGTGCAGCGGTAGGCTCGCGGGTGCTGGCGGTGGGGCACACGGTGGCGTCACTGCACCCGGACGCGCCGCCGGAGAAGGTGGTGGCGCTCGGGTGCCTGAAGGCGCGGCGCCCGGTCGCCCGCACGGCGACGTTCACCCTGTACGACTTCCGCGACGGGCAAAACGGGTCGCCGGCGCTCGAATAATACTCGCGCGTTCGTGTTGATACTTCTGTGCGGATGGGATATCTGACTGCGTCAACCTCGTTCGTGTGAAGCGGGGCGAGAGGTTACGGACGGGGCGCGCGGAACCGTTAGGGGTGTAGTGATGAGGGCGCGAAAAAAGCGCCGAACACGCACGGTTTCGCTCGGCGTGCAACTTGTTTTTCAGAGACCCCGCGTTACGATTCGTTCTTAAAGCGTTCTCGCTCGGACCCGATCCGGGTGCGGGGCGCACCCGAGAAGCCGGCCGCCGCGTGGCGCCGGCCCGGGACTGGTGGACCCCTGGAGTCACCCGGCGTATGTTCGAGTCCGACGCCCGACACCCGCTCATCGAGCGCGCGGTCGCACCGGCCGCGAGCGGGTTCGAGGACGAAGAGCCCCCGAGTCAGCCGCGCCGGCACCCGCTCTGGAAGGACGTGCCCGACGCCCAGTGGGACGACTGGCGCTGGCAGACCCAGAACTCCATCCGCTCGGTCCGCCAACTGCGCACCCTTCTGTCGTTCACCCCAGAAGAGCTCGAAGCGCTCGGCGAACTGGAGAGCGAGTACAAGCTCGCCATCCCCCCGTACTTCTTCTCCCTGATCGACCCCGAAGACCCCAACGACCCGATCCGGCTCCAGTCGGTCCCGTCGCCCCTGGAGGCGGAAAGCGCTTCGGGGCACGAACTCGACGACCCGCTCGAAGAAGAGAAGGACTCACCGGTCCCGGGGCTGACGCACCGCTACAGTGACCGCGCGCTGCTGGTCACCACCCCGAACTGCACGATGTACTGCCGGTACTGCACCCGCAAGCGCGCGACGCTCACGCGCGGCGGGTGGGAAGGGGTCAGCGCCGACGACGAGCGCATGATCCAGTACGTGCGCGAGCACCGCGAGATCAAGGACGTGATCGTGAGCGGCGGCGACCCGCTCACGCTGCCGATGGGCAAGCTGCGGTACTACCTCGAAAGCCTGAAGGCGATGAAACACGTCGACGTGATCCGCGTCGGCACCCGCGTCCCCGTCACGCTCCCGCAGCGGCTCTACGACCCGGAACTGATCGACCTCCTCGGCTCGGCCGAGAAGGTGTACGTTCAGACCCACTTCAACCACCCGCGCGAGGTGACCCCCGAGGCGGTGCGGGCGTGCAAGTCGCTGCTCCGCGCCGGGGTGCCGATCAACAACCACACCGTGCTGCTCAAGGGCGTGAACGACGACGTGGGCACGATGCGGTCGCTGTTCCGCGCTCTGTTGCGGGCGAAGGTGCGGCCGTACTACCTGTTCCACTGCGACCCGGTGACCGGCGCCGGGCACTTCCGCACGAGCGTGTGGAAGGGGCTCGAGATCATGGAGGGGCTGCGCGGGCACATGTCCGGGATCGGCATCCCGACCTACGTGGTGGACGGCCCGCAGGGCTCCGGCAAGATCCCGATCCTGCCGAACTACCTCATCTCCATGTCCGACGACGTGGTGGTGCTGCGGAACTACGAGGGGATGATCGTCCGGTATAAGGCCGACGACAAGCCGATGTCCGCGGGCCAGCCGACCACGACGAAGGGCGTGAGCGGGTTGCTCCAGGGTGATAAGGGGTCGTTGATCCCCGAGGGCAACGAGCGCATGGCGCGGCGCAAGCCGCGGGTAGTGCGCGACGGGTGTGGGGGCGGCGAGCGAGACGCGAACAGCGACGGCGCGGCGATGCGGCCGATCATTCCGCTCCCGCTCCTGAACAGCGGGAACGGCAACGGGAACATCGCGTCCAACGGCTGACCGCAGCCGTGCCTCAGCCGAACCCCGGGCGGCGCCCGGGGTTCGTTGGTTCCCGGGTCCGAGTCGTGCAAGGAGGTTCGCATGTCCGCGCCGGCACCGGACCCGAAGGACGACGCGAAACAGGAGCGGTCCAACGCGGTCGTGTGGGCGCTGGCGTCTGCGGCGGTCGCGGTCGGCCTGTTGATGTACGCCGGCCGGATCGAACCCGGGAAGCAAAAAACGTATTACATCCTGGCGGGGCTGGCGGCGGCGGTCGCCGCGGTTAACGGGTACGGCGCCTGGTCGCTCTACAAGAACGCTCATCCGCCCGCTGCCAAGTAGCGGGCTTCCTGCGGAGGCGAACCGGCCGTGCGAATCGGAATCGCGTGTACTTTGAAGCCGGACGGCCCGCTCCCGCCCGGCGCGCCGGACGATCTGCACGAGGAGTTCGACTCCCCCGCGACCGTCAAGGCCATCGCGGACGTGCTCGCGTCTCTCGGTCACACCGTCGCCCTGCTCGGTGACGGCCGCGCACTGATCGAATCTCTACTAAACGCTCCCCCGGATCTGGTGTTCAACTTCGCGGAAGGGGCCGGGGTGAGCCGGTCGCGCGAGGCCCGTGTGCCGGCGGTGTGCGAGATGCTGGGCGTCCCGTATACCGGCTCAGATCCGTTCGCACTGGCGGTCGCGCTCGACAAGGACGCGACCCGGCGGCTCGCCGAATCCTACGGGCTGACGGTTCCCAAAGGCATCACCCTGGCACCGGTCGCGGGCGAGTACGACGGGGATTTCGCGGAGTTCGCCCCGGCCCTCGAAGACGCCGGGCTGACGCTCCCGGTGATCGCGAAGCCGACCTGCGAGGGGTCGAGCAAGGGCATCCGCGGGAAGTGCCTCATCACCTCAGCGGCCGAGTTCGGTCCCGCCGTGGTCGAACTGTGGAGGAACTACCAGCAACCGGTCTTGGTGGAGGAGTACATTGCCGGCGACGAGATCACCATTGGGTTGTACGGGAGCGACCCGCCGCAGCCGATCGGGGTGATGCAGATCGTGCCGAAGCAGTCGCCCGAGAGCTTCGTGTACAGCCTCGAGGTGAAGCGCAACTGGGCCGATGCGGTCGACTACGTTGCCCCCGCGAAGCTGCCGCGCGAGGTGCTGCACGCGATCGAGGCCGACGCGATGGCCCTGTACGCGGGCCTCGGCTGCCGGGACGTGGCGCGGCTCGATTTCCGCGTGCGAGACGGTGTGCCGTACTTCCTGGAGATCAACCCACTTCCCGGGCTGAACCCCGACTCGGGCGACCTGTGCTACCTCGCGTACCGCATGGGGCTGACGTACCCGGAACTCATCGGGCTGATCCTCGACTCCGCGGCCGCGCGCTACGGATTACGGTAACCGCCGGCGCCAGTAGCCCGGTCGTCGGCTCGTGTGCATCACCGCGAGCAGCAGAACCGTGTTCGCATCGAGTTCGAGGTAAACCAGCAGGTACGGGAAACTGGGCAGGCGGTAGAACCTTGTTCCATCGGTGTGCGGTGCAAAACTGGCGGGAGCAGCCCCGATGGACGCGATTCCGGTATCGAATTCGTCCAGGAACCGTGCGACCAGACGCTGGCTGACGCGGGCGTAGCGTCGGCGCGCCAGCCGAGCCTCCTCGATTGCCCGCGGGTGAAGGTCAACGGCCGCCATCGGCGTCGTCCAAGATTTGCTGCCGAGCGGTGGCCCAAGGAACCGCTTTCACTTGGCCGCTGCGCACCTCTTCGATTCGCGCTTGGAGTTCCTGGCCCCATCCACCCTCGTCTTCGGTACCCGCATTGGGTTCGAGGCTGTCGAGTAAGTGCGCGGCCAGTTCGGCGCGGTCCGCGTTGGGCAACTGGAGCAGTGTTTCGAGAATCGCGTTCGCAGCTTGCGTCATGTGTCACCTCAACGGGATACTACATTATTGGTCGTGTTCTGTGCAACTACCGGGGCAATCCGTGATCTCAACGCGCGATTTGTCCGGCCTGCTGCCCGTCGATCTGCTGAAACGCATCATGCAGAGCATGGCGATGCTCGACGCGATTCTTTCGCCGGAGTGGGAGTACCGTTACTACTCGTTCAACGTGAAGTGGGCGCCCGAAGAGCAAATGGGGTCGATGCGGAATGGAAGCGGCGACGACCTGTTCGCGCTTTTTAATGCGCACGGCTGCTTTATCAAAGGATTCGACCACGAGGCACTGATGTCTCCATACGGTCGGCAGCCGAAGGCGGTGTGGCCAGGAGTGTTGGACGCTGTCCCGAAGGCGTTTGAACGCGGGTTGAGTGAGCCGGCGTTTGCGATGGAAGACACCACGTTTTGCATTTGGCGCCAGTACGGCGACGAACAATGGCACCGCGGTGTGATTGAGTTTCCGCCGCCGAAACTCCGTTTCGATGGGGCGCCACTCGATCCCGACGGCTCTGGTGATTTGCTCTCACCCTACGATGGTAATCCAGTAACGTATCTCGCCTGGGCGATCTACCGCTTCGGCGGTTTGACGGGTGAAAACCTCACACTCGAACACGTTCAGCACGTCTATGACCACAAACCATTGACCGCGGAACTGGTGCGGGAGATTAACCCCGAGTTGCCGCTGGGCGACCTCGACGGCGACATCGAAGAAATCGGTTATCCGCGACGCGGTGCCAAGAAGGATTAGAAAACACTCTTGGTGGCTTCGCCGCGCCGGACGGTGACACCAACGCGACCCCTGCCCGCGCACCGCGACGAGCGAACCCATGACCGCGCCTTCCGTACTCGTCCTCTACAACGAACCGGTGCTGCCGCCCGACCACCCGGACGCCAACTCCGAACACGACATCTACGACACCGTCGGCGACGCCTACAAGGTGCTGGTCGCGGCCGGGTTCGTTACAACCAAGCTCGGCATCAACCACGATCCGCAACCGCTACTCGATGCGCTCAAACGCGACCGCCCGGCCGCCGTGTTCAACCTCTTCGAGGGCATCGCGACCCAAACGAGCACCGAGGTTTCGGCGGCGGCGCTGCTCGAGTGGCTCAACGTGCCGTTCACGGGCTGCCCTGCGGCGGCGCTTGCGCTGGGGCGCGACAAGGTCCGCACCAAACACGTCCTCGCGGCCAGCGGGGTTCCCACGCCGGACTACCTCATCGTCGACACGCTGCCGGTTCCGACTTGGTGCCATGGCTGGCCCGCGATCGTGAAGCCCGCTTACCAGGACGCGAGCGTCGGCATCGAGCAGAGCAGTGTGGTTACCTCGCAGGAACAGCTCCAAGCCCAAGTTGCACACACGCTCGCGACCTACGGTCCGCCCGCGATCGTCGAGCGCTACATTAAGGGGCGCGAGCTTCACGTCAACGTAATCGAACCGTTCGGCGCGACCGGCGGCGAACCGGTGGCGCTCGCACCGACCGAGATCGCGTTCCAGAAGGACGAGCCGGGGCGCTGGGCGGTCTACACCTTCGCCGCCAAATGGCACGAGCAGAGCGACGAGTACAAGGCCGCGTCGCTCAAGTTCCCGGTTGATCTGCCCGCGGCCGATTTCGCCCGGCTCGCGCAGATCGTGCAACGCTCGTTCCGTGTGGTCGGGTGCCGTGACTACGCGCGCGTCGATGTGCGCATGGACGCCGGCGGTGCGTTCCACGTCCTCGAAGTGAACCCGAACCCGTACCTGAACAGCATCACCCTCGTGGACGGCTTGAAGGCGCGCGGGAGTTCTTACGAGCGGTTCGTGGTGGAACTGACACTGGCCGCGCTGGCCCGCGGTGGGATTGCCCTGCCCGCGGGCGCGGTTACCGTTCCGGTGGGACTCATTTCCGGCTCGTGATAGTGCTCTGGACGGTGTCAGTCTTGCGGTTTGATCCGCCACTTCAGTAGCGAGAACCGCTTCTTGGTGTCCGCCGTGCTGACCGCGATCCGCATCGCCTTTCGGCTGCCGACCAGGGCCACGAGCTTCCGGCCGCGGGTGATGCCGGTGTACAGCAGGTTCCGCTGGAGCATCACGAAGTGCTGCGTGTGGACCGGGATCACCACCGCCGGGTACTCGCTCCCCTGTGACTTGTGAATGGTGCAGGCGAACGAGAGCTGCAACTCGTCCAGGTCGCTGAACTCGTACTCCACGAACCGCCCGTCGTAGTCCACCACCAGCATCTGTTCGTCGGTGTCGATGGCGTCGATGCGGCCGATGTCGCCGTTGAACACCTCGCGGTCGTAGTTGTTCTGAACCTGCATCACCTTGTCGCCGATCCGGTACGTTTCGCCGTTCCGCTGCACCTCGGCCAGGCCGGGGCGGGCGGGGTTCAGTGCCTGTTGGAGTTCGCGGTTCATGTTCGCCACGCCGAGCGCGGTTTTGACCTGCGGCGACAGCACCTGAATGTCGCGGAACGGGTTCAGGTTGAACCGGGCGGGGATCCGCTCCTTCACCATCTGAACGACGCGCTGGATCACGGTGTCGGCGTCGTTCGCTTCGACGAAATAGAAATCGCCGTCCCCGCCCGCCGGCGCGGACTGCGGTTCCTGTCCGCTGTTGATCGCGTGGGCCGCCCGGACGATCCAGCTACTTTCTGCCTGCCGGTGAACTTCCGTGAGCCGGGCCACCGGCACCACCTTCGAGTCGATGAGGTCCGTCAGAACGGAGCCCGCGCCCACCGACGGGAGCTGATCGACGTCGCCGACCAGCACGACGCACGCATACGGCGGCACCGCTTGCAGAAGCCTGTTCATCAGCACGACATCGACCATCGACGTCTCGTCGACGACGAGCAGGTCCACGTCGAGCGGGTTCTCCGCGTTGCGGGTGAACTGCCGCTGCTGCGGGTTGAACTCGAGCAGGCGGTGGATGGTCTTCGCTTCTCGCCCGGTGGACTCGTTCAACCGCTTCGCCGCGCGCCCGGTGGGGGCCGTCAGCAGCACCCGGAGGGACTTCGCCAGGAACATCTCGATGATGGCCCGGACGATGGTGGTCTTGCCGGTCCCGGGGCCGCCGGTGACCACCATCATCTTGTTGGTGACCGCGGCTTTGATCGCGGCGCGCTGGCTGGTCGCGAACGCGATCCCCATTTTCTGTTCGATCCAGTTGACCGCGGCCTCGACGTTCACCGACGGCAAGGGGTGCGGGCCGGCCGCCAGCGCCCGGATCGACCGCGCGACCCCGACTTCTGCCAGGAACATCGGCTTGAGGAACAGGAGGTCCTCTTCGGAGATGCGGACCTTCGCCGGTTCACCGTCCGGTCCCTCTCCCGGGGACTGGGGTTGAGGTGGCGGGGCGTTGACCTTCCCCCCGGTCGCCTTGCCGACGCTGTCGCGCACGATCTCGTCGGTGATGCGCAACTGTTCGACGGCGTCGATGATCCCGTTTGGTTCGATCCCGGTGAGCTCGGCGGCCTTCTCCCGGAGCAACTCCTCTGGAAAGCCGACGTGCCCGTTCCCCGTTTCCTCCTGGAGCACGTGCCGAACCGCCGCCTGCGCCCGGAACGGCGAGTCGGGCGGGATGCCGAGGCTCACCGCCAGTTGATCGGCGGTCTTGAACCCGAACCCCCAGATGTCCCCGCTCAGTCGGTACGGGTTGGCTTTGATCAGCTCGATCGCCTGGTCGCCGTAGGTCTTATAGATGCGTACCGCCCGCGCGGTGCCGATCCCGTGCGACTGAAGGAACACCAGGATCTTCTGCGATTCCCGCTGCTCCTCCCAGCTCTTGCGGATCTTCTCGACGAGTTTCGGGCCGATGCCCTTCACCTGCGTGAGCATGACGGGGGTGGCGTCGATCACCTCCAGCGTTCGATCGCCGAACACGTCCACGATGCGCCGCGCGTACCCGGGACCGATGCCCTTCACCAGCCCCGACCCGAGGTACTTGACGATGCCCTCCTTGGTGTGCGGCGGGTTCGTCTTGACCTCCGCCGCTTTAAACTGCTTTCCGTAGTTGCGGTCGTTGACCCACACGCCGGTCGCGGTGACGTACTCGCCTGCCACCACCTGCTGGGCGCTGCCGATTACGGTCACGATGTCGCGGTGGCCGCGCGCGAGCACACGCAGCACACAGTACCCGGTGTCCGGGTTGTGGTGTGTGATGCGTTCGATGACGCCGGTCACTTGCTCAGTCATTCCGTACCAGTAATCGGCGGTCGGAATCGGGGAGAAGAGCACGCGTGCCGAGTGCCGGAAGGGCGCAACACCCATACCGGTCTTATGTTCCCCGATCCCGGCCTCCCGATTGCTGCCTCCTGCCCTTGGACTCTCGACTCTTGAAACTACCCGATCCCATCAGAATGTCCAACTGAGTGGTCGCGCCGTACCACTGTTTCCATGCGCACCCTTGCACTCTTGTCGGCCTACGCCGGGGCTCTGGCTCTGGGCACGTACCAGACGTTTTACCCCACGTTCGACACGGGGTTCGCCAACGTTCAGACCGAGCGCGGCGACGGGATGCTGAATCACCTGATCCTGGAGAATTCGTGGCTCGCGCTGTCGGACCCCGACTACCGGGGGACGCTCGCGACAGCCCCGTTCTTTTTCCCGGAACGGTACACCATCGCCTACTCCGAGAACCTGTTCGGCTCGGCCCCCGTTTACTGGGCGCTTCGGCTCGTGACCGGGCACGAACTGGCTTACGCATGGTGGCAGATCGTGTGTACGGCCCTCAACTTCGTGGCGCTCGCGGTGGTGTGCCGCTGGCTGCGGATGCCGCACGCGCTCGCGCTCACCGGCGCGTTCGTGGGGGCGTTCGCGGTCGTCTACGCCGACCAGATCAAGCACGCGCAGATGATCCCGCGGTTCTATTCGCCGTTCGTCGTCTACTACGCGATCGTGCTGGTCACCGAGGCCGAGGGGAAGGCGAAGGCTCTCAACCGGATGCTGGGCGCCCTGTTCTTGCAGTGCCTCGCGTGCGTCTACACCGGGTGGTTCCTCGCGACCGGATTGGCGGTGTTTTTCCCGCTCCTGGTCGCTTTGCGGCCGGGTTCGGCGGGCGAGTTGCGGGCGTTTGCTGTCGCGAACAAGCGGCGGGTGGGCGGCATCTTGCTCCTCTGGGCGGGCGCGATGCTCGCGCTGTTCGTACCGTACATCCTGGTGAACTTCGGGGTCACGCGCACCTACGAGGAGTGCTACAACCTGTTCCCGACCCCGAGTGCTTGGTTCACCGGGCCGAAGGACGCGCGGTGGTCGGAAACGCTCGCACAGGTTCGCGACCCGGCGCCTTACGAGTGTCTGCTGTTCTCCGGGTTCGCGCTCTACGGCCTGATCCTGGCCGCGTGCGTACATCTGCCACTCATCGGCCGCGACCGGCGTGGGCCGCTGTGGCCGGCGGCCGCCGCGGCCCTGGTGACGGCCGCCCTTTGGGTGCTGTTCACGATGCCCGCGTCCCAGACCGGCGAATCGCTGTGGCGGGTCGTGCGGCTCATTCCCGGTGGGAACGCGATCCGGGTGGTTTCGCGGGTGTACGTCACCGTGTACCTGTTCGGCACAATGGGAATGCTCCTGTGGCTGTCGTCCGTGCTGGAGCGGCCCGGCCTCGGGTGGGTACGAATCGCGCTCGTCCCAGTGCTGGCCCTTCTGGTATGGGAGCAGACCGGGTACCACCAGGAGAGCTTCTCGCGCAAAGACTTCTACCCGTTCGTCGACCAGCACGCCGAAACCCTGCGGGGCGGGGACGCGGGCTACGTTGTGCCCCGGTTCGTGGACGGCGAAGGGTTGGTGAGCACCGGCGCCTACGGTGAGGTGTTCTCGATGTGGGTCGGGATGCGAGCTAACGTGCCGGTGGTGAACGGGTACAGCGGGCGGTGGCCGAACGACTTCCCACAACCGGAGGGCGGAGCCCTATCCGACAACGAACTGCAGGTGTGGCTCGCGGGCCGCTACAAGGGGAGGGTGCGGCGGGTCGATTCCGAGTTCCCGGGTGTTTCGTCCGAAGTTGTCATCGAGTGAGTGCACCACCGCTTACCAAAACTTCCACCACGGGCGCTTCGGCCCGTCGGGTTGCGCACGCGGTTCTGGTGCGTGCGCCCGGATCATGCCCATGAACACACCCTCGGGTGGCCGGGCCTGATCGAGGTCGCCCGGGAACCGGTCGACCCCGGTCGCCACCGCGACGCACCGGCCCATCTGAGCGTGCGTTCGCGCTTCGGCTAGCGACTGGCTGTAGAACACGTCTTCACCGCACGATCGACAGTGCCGCACGTTCGGATCGTCGGTGCCCTGAAGCTGTTCCCATTTCTTCGGGCATCTGAACTCGAACACCTTGTCGCAGTTTTCGATCGGCGGGCGGTCGAAAATCGCGACCCAGTCCGGGTCGAGGGTCGGGCGGAGCGTTTCGAGCCGGGTGGCGATCCGGTGCCGCTCGACTTGGCTCGTGCCCCGAGCCACGAACCGCACTTCGAGCCGGAGGAACTCGGACCGATCGCGCTCCTCGTACTCGTCCAGCCAGTCGGCGTAGGCGAGCCACGCGGTCAGCTCGGCCGGTTCCGCAAGGATCGCGCGGAGGAACTGCTTGTCTTCGTCCGACAGAGGGGGACGTGGCATGTCGGCACCGGGAACGAGGTGAGGGCCGGTTCCATGATAACAGAGTTGCGACGGCCCGAAACGCAAGCGACCGTAACCCACGTGGGTTACGGTCGCTTGTTTCACGTGTGCCGTGCGGAACGACCCACTTCCGTTGCCGGTCTCACAACAACTCGGCGACAGAAAACACTCCGAACGGTTCCGGATCAGTCCCGGCCGCCGGACTTGGCGTTCTCGTCCAGCTTCTTTTTCTGCTCCTCGGTCTCCTCGTACCGGAACTCTTTCTTCAGAAGGGCCACGACCGACTGTCGCGCATCGCGGGCCGCCTCGAACCGGAACTCGTTGATCACGGCGTGCTTCGGAGCGGTCGGCGGGTACACGTCCTTCGCGAAGCTGTCCGCGCTCTGGAGCGCCAGCGGGTCGGTCGACGGCCGCACCAGCACCGCCACGTAGAACGTGTCCTTCGGCGCGTCCGGCAGCACCAGCGCGTTCTTGAACGGCTTGTCACGGTTGTCGATCAGGGCGGACACAAACTCGCGGGTCGGGTACGGGATGTTCTCCGACTCGTTCAGCCCGAACGGTTGGAGCCGCCCGGCCAGGTTCATCCCCTGCGAGAACATCTGTTGGAGCACTTCCGGGCTGAGGCTCGCCAGGTCGATCGGGGTCAGCGGGCTGACGTTGTCGATCTCGAACGCCTTCGCGCGGAAGTACGCTTTGTTCCCCGCCGGAATTTCGCTTTGCAGCTTGTTCGCTTGTTCCGCCACGGCCTGGTGCAGGGTAACCGAGCTGCTCGCCGGGTCCTTACGGATCGCCTCGGCGACGGCCTCGGCCCGCTGCTGGGCCAGTTCGCGCGCCTTAATCCGCTTCCAGGTCGCCCGCACCTGATCCTTCATCGTGAGGTAGTTCGTCTTCTTCGCCTGAACGTCCTCGGTGACCCAGTAGACGTACCGCGCGCGGCCCTCGCTGCCGAAGGAGCTGCGGTCGTCGGGCGGGTACAGGGTGGCGACGAAGGTGCCGGTGCTCGGTCGGCGGCCCTGGTTCGGCTGTGCCGTCCAGAAGAAGCTCCGACCGAACGGCAGGTACCGGCTCCCGCCGTGCGCGCCGAACGCGCGGCCCAGGCTCGACTGCTGGGCCTGCACCAGCGGACGCATCCCGGGGTCCTCTTCGAGCGTCCACTCGTCGCGCGGCGCGGCGGTCGAGCCGAACTGCTCGCCCGGCTTCGTCAGCCCGCGGTCGGCCATGAACTTCTTGATGTAGTCGTTGACGGCCGTCTTATCCTTGGCGCGGCCCTTGTCGGACAGCTTTTCGAGCTGCTCCTTGAACCGCTCGATGTCGCCCTTCTCGCCCGAGCCGCTCGGGTCGAACCGGTTCGACTGCGACCCGAAGGCCAGCGTTTTCGCGCGCTCGCTGGTGGCGGTTTTCATCAGTTCCGGGCGGACCGTCTCGATGGACAGCGGTTGCGGCGCGGTCGCCTGGTACACCGCCGCGCCGCCGAGGGCCGTCGGGAACAGCCCCGGGCTCGGCACGGCGCCGAGCACCAGAGGCAGGCCCGTCTTAACGCGGTCGCGGATCTCGTAGGCGATGGCCGCGCTGACCGCGACCGACGCTCCGGCGGCGGGGTGCCCGAACGGCACCGTTTGCCCGCTGAAGCCGCCGAGCGCGGCCGCAAGCGTTCCGGGCCGCACCGTACTGGTCGGGAGCAGGTCGCGGGTGAACAGCGTTGAGCGGTCGTACGCGCCGCCCCCGAACATCTGATGCACCTTGTCGGCGAACTCGGTCTTGTACCGCGTGTACGCGGCGTCCACCGCGGGCTCTTTGAGCGCCAGCGGCGCGACCGCGGCCTCCGCCCACGCGGCGCCCACGCCGGGCACCGGTACGGCCGTCAGACCCGACACCTTCGCCATCACCTCGCCGACCCTGAGCTGGTCCGCGGCGAGCTTCTGGTAGTACGGCTCGTCCCCGGTGAGCGCGAGCCAACTGACCGACAGCTTCCGCGGTTCCTTGAACCCGAACCCTTCCTTCGCCGGGTTCGGTTCGTCGTTGGCGTATTTGTCGTACAGCGCCTTCAGTTCGCTCTCCGACGGCTCGCCCGGAACCTTCTCGACGAACGCCTCCGCCGGCACCGGCACGATCTCGTACTTCGCCGGGCTGCACTGCCGGCGGTAGTACTCGAACATCTCATACGGGGCGGGGTACACCGCCGCGTCCGGTCCGATCCGGCCGGCCGGGCCGAACACCGCGGTCTGCGCGGCGCGTACCTTGAACTCGACCGCCAGCGCGTCCATGCAGGCGTCCAGGTTGAACCCGTCGATCTGCTTCTGGAGCGCCTTACGGACCTCGACGTCGGACTTGAAGAAGCTGTAGAATTCACGCGCGATGAGCGTGTGAACGTCGGCCCGGGTGAAGCGGATGCCGAGCTGGTCGGCCTTCTTCTCCCACAGCATGAACTCGATCGTTTCGCGCGTCGTCCGGTTCGGGGCGTTGAGGAAGAACAGCCCGTCGGCACCGACGAACCGCCGCTGGATCAGGTCGAGCTGCGCCATGTACGCGCGGGCGGCGTCCTTGTCCTCGCTCTTCGCGGCGGGGTTCTCGGACACCGCGCGGATCGTCATCCGGGCGCGGGGGATGGTCTGTTGCGGGTTGCCGAACTGCTGGCTCATGAGCGAAAATTCGGCCATCTGGACCGCCGACGCCATCTGCTGGCCGTCGTCGCCCAGCTTGCCGCGCTGCTGATCGGTGTACCGGCGGAGGCTTTCAAGAGTCTCGCTGGCGGCGAGGTTCATGAACGAGTTCGCCATGACCCGCCCGCGGCGCACGCGCGAGACGTCACTCTCCTTGATCGTGCTGCCGTCGAGCCGGCAGACGACCTCGCCCTTCCGTCCGCCGCCGAGCCAGCGCGACAGCCGGTCGAACGCGTCGTTCGAGCCGAACGACAGCGTGAACATGATCATGATGAAGACGGTCAGAACCGCGAACAACGCCTTCTGGTTCCGGCGGAAAATGTTGAACGGGTTGTAAGCCATTACAATTCCTCGGGATGCGCCGACGCCTTCGTTGCGCAGGAGGGCCGCGGGGGTTGACAGCCTTCGTAGCACTGTACTAAGGGTGGTGGGCGCGTTCGGCCCTTGCCAGCTTCGACCGGTTATCCGATTGTACGGAATGTGCTCCTCGGAACAATTGGAAACGGACCCGCGGCCCGCCCCTCTAATAAGGTAGGCGTGGTAGACCGGGCGAGCCGGAGCCGTCTTTCGCCCGAAGAAGACCTGCGGGCCACGAAATCCGCCCCGCGCGTTTCGCGGCGCCGGCTGCCCCAACTAAAAGAACAGCACGGGCGACTCGAACTCGCATTAGCCCTGTTGACGGAGTGACACCAGAGTGCCGACATCGAAAAAACCAGCGGCGACCGACGCGGCACCGAAGAAGCCCCGCGCCGCCAAAAAGGCTCCTGCAAAGGCCTCTACGAAGGCCACGGCCCCCGAGAGCGATGCGCCCGTCGCGTCGCCGGCCGGCCCCAAGGGCGGGTTCGACCTCGTTGTGGTCGAGTCGCCGGCGAAGGCCAAGACCATTAACAAGTACCTCGGCCCGAATTTCCGGGTGCTGGCCAGTTATGGTCACGTCCGCGACCTCGACACCAAGAAAAAGAAGGGCGAGGACATCGCGGGCATCGACATCGCGAACGGGTGGAAGCTGCGCTACACCGTCGACGACGGCAGCAAGTCGGAGGGCGGGCGCAAGCGGTTCCGGACCGCGAAAGAGATCCTCGGCGAGATCGGCCGCGAGGCGAGCCGGGCCAACAAGGTCTACCTCGCGAGCGACCCCGACCGCGAGGGCGAGTCGATCGCGTGGCACATCGCGGACGAACTGAAGCTGCCGGACGCGACCACCTACCGCATCCGCTTCAACGAGATCACGAAGAACGCCGTGAACGCGGCGCTCGCCGGTGCGGAGAAGATCAACGACCTGCGCGTGTCGGCCCAGGAGGCGCGCCGGGCGATGGACCGCGTCGTGGGGTTCCCGCTCTCGAACCTGCTCGGCAAGAAGGTCGCGAGCCGTCTGAGCGCGGGCCGCGTGCAGTCGGTCGCGGTCAAGCTGATCGTAGACCGCGAGCGCGAGATCGAGGCGTTCAAGACCGAGGAATACTGGAAGATCACCGCGCTGCTGGCGGCGCCCGGGGTGAAGGCGGCGTGGACCCCGGACCCCGCGAAGTCGAAGATCTTTGCCAAAAAGAAGACCGAGGCCGCGAAGCCGGTCGCGTGGCACAAGCCCACGGAAGAGGACACGCAAGGCGACCCGGACGAACCGGTCGTGGACAGCGAAACGGCGGACACGCCTGAAGGCGCCGAGGCCGCCGCCGCGGCGCCCGCGAGTGACGCGGGCGGCATCCCGACGCCGCCGAAGGACACGTTCCTGGCGAACCTCGCGAAGTGGGACAACGCCGAGCCCAAACTCGCGAGCGAGGCCGACGCCGACGCGGTGGTCGCCGCGCTCGCGGGCGTGCCGTTCGTGGTGTCGAAGGCGGAAAAGAAGACGCGGCAGGACCGCCCGCTCCCGCCGTTCACCACCAGCACGCTCCAGCAGCAGGCGAACGCGCGGATGCGGTTCAGCGCCAGCCGCACGATGCAGACGGCGCAGAAGCTGTACGAGGGTGTCGAACTGACCGGAATGGGGCAGGTCGCGCTGATTACGTACATGCGTACCGACAGCACCCGCGTGTCGAACGACGCGCTCACCGCGGTGCGGGCCTACATCCAGGGCACCACGTTCCTCGGCCCCCGGTACCTGCCGGCGCAGCCGAACGCGTACAAGTCGGGCAAGAGCGCGCAGGAGGGGCACGAGGCGGTCCGCCCGACGGACGTGAAGATCACCCCCAAGGACGCCGAGAAGGCCGGGCTCGGGGGCGACCAGTTGCGGCTCTACACCCTGATCTGGCAGCGGTTCGTGGCGAGCCAGTGTACCCCCGCCGAGATGGACGTGACGACCTACGAGATCACGGCCGGGCGCGGGCTGTTCCGCGCCAGCGGCCGGGTGATCACGTTCGACGGCTACCGCAAGGTGCTGCCGCCGGTGGGCCGGCAGGAGGAGCCCGAACTGCCGCCGGTGAAAGAGAAGGACGTGCTGAACCGCCTCGACCTGTTCGAGAGCCAGCACTTCACGCAGCCGCCGCCGCGGTTCAACGAAGGCTCGCTGGTGAAGGCGCTTGAAAAAGAGGGCATCGGCCGCCCGAGCACCTACGCGAGCATCATCAGCACGATCCAGAAGCGCGGGTACGTCACGCAGGACCGCGGGCGGTTCTTCGCGACCGAGATCGGGAAGGTGGTGACGGACCTGCTCGTGAAGCACTTCCCGAACATCATGGACACGCAGTTCACGAGCAAGTTCGAGACGGAGCTGGACGAGATCGAGACCGGCAAGTTCCGGTACCGCGAGGTGCTGGACGAGTTCTGGGACTCGTTCTCGAAAACCCTCAAGAGCGCCGACGCCGAGATGCCGGTGGCGCGCGAGCTGACCGGCGAGAAGTGCCCGAAGTGCGGGCGCGACATGCAGAAGCGGTACAGCACCACGACCGGCGGCTTCTTCGAGGGCTGCACCGGCTACAGCGCCGACCCGCCGTGCAAGTACATCAAGCCGCGCCCGGGCGAGGCCGAGCGCGAGGGGCCGACGGTCACCGACATCCCGTGCCCGGCGTGCGGCAAGCACATGGTCCGGAAGGTCGGCCGGTTCGGCGTGTTCTACACGTGCGAGGGGGCACCCGATTGCCCCACGACGATGAACGAGAACGCCGAGGGCGTTCGCACCGTCACCGCGCTGCCGACCAAGCACAAGTGCCCGAAGTGCGAGAAGCACAACCTGCTCCTGAAGGAGAGCAAGGCGGGCAAGAAGTATGTGCAGTGCCCCGACGCGAAGTGCAAGTTCATCAGCGACGCCGACGCCGACGGCGCGCCGGTGAAGCCGGCCGACACGGGTGTCGCGTGCGAGAAGTGCGGCAGCCCGATGGTGATCAAGGTGGCGTGGCGCGGGCCGTTCCTGTCGTGCAGCGGGTACCCGAAGTGCCGCAACGCGAAGTCGATCAACGCCGAGCTGCGCGAGAAGCTCAAGGACATCCTCCCGCCGCCACAGGAGAAGGTTGAGAAGAAGGAGGACCCGGCGCTGTCGGTGGAAGTGACCGAGACGTGCCCGGAGTGCGGCGCGCCGCTGAAGCTGCGGAAGTCGCGGTTCGGGCCCGGCTACTACCTGGGCTGCTCGAAGGGGCCGAAGTGTAAGGGCAAGGGGAAGATCAGCCCCGAGCTTCAGGCCAAGATCGACGCCGCCGTTGCCGCTCCGGCGGCGCAGTGAACCTGTCGGCGGAGTTCACCGCCCTTGTTGCCCGGGGAACGTTCGGCAACAAGGGCGCCTGTCCGGGGCTCGCGAGTATGGGCAAACCGTTCGACGCGACCCTGAACACCCTCATTGATGCCCACCTCGGCGATTGGGCCGCGTTTCTGGGCGCTCGCGCCGGTGTGCCGCCCGGACCGGCTGCGCCTCTCGACACCGATCTGTCAGCGACGCTGCAAGCGGACCGCCTGTTCCGCATCGACGGCGTGTCGCCCGCGGCGTTGCACCTGGAACTGGAATCCAGCGGCCGGCTCGGCATTCCGGGCGAATTGTTGCGGTACAACGTTGCGGCCTGGGCCGTGAACGGTTTGCCCGTCCACTCGGTGCTCGTGCTGCTGCGCCCGAAGGCCACCGCCACTGATCTCACCGGCACGCTGGAGTTGGCCGGCGCGGACGGGGCACCGTACCTGACGTTCCGGTACACGGTGATTCGAGTGTGGCTCGAAACCGTGGACGCGCTGTTGGCTGCGGGGCCGGGTGTGGCTCCGCTGGCGCTGCTCACCAACGAGGCGGATGCGGACCTGCCGGCGGCGTTCGTTCGCTTCCGGCAGGCGTTGCGATCGGCCGCCGTTCCCGATAGTGTGGAACGTGGGTTGCTGGGCTCCACGTTCGTGCTGTGCGGCTTGCGCTATGACCCGGCTCGCGTCGAGACCCTGTATCGGGAGCTGAGTATGACCCTCGAAGACTCGACGACGTACCAACTCATTCTCAACCGGGGGGTGGCTCAAGGTGAGGCCCGGGGGGCCGTTGCGGAAGCCCAACGGCTGCTGCTACTGCTGGGGCAGGAGCGGTTCGGTATGGCTCCGTCGGCAATTGAGGCTGCACTGCGGGCTGTAACAGATCGTAGTCGATTGGAACGGCTCGCGCGACGTGTTCTTACCGCAACCGACTGGAACGACCTGCTCACCACGAACTGAACTGAAGGGCGCGTGAATTGAGGTCCTCGACATCTCACCGAGTTGCTCGACGCGCTCGCCCTGTCGAGCGAGCGTGACGGCCCGTTCGGCTGAGCTTTCCGTCATCACGTCGTGTAGAGCGACGGCATCCGGGGCCACACGTACAGGCTCACCATCATGCACGCGGCGGTGACCGCGGCCAGCCCGCCGATCAGCATCGCGAACACGGCCAGGGCGTTACCGGCGTACTTGCCGCCGGCGCGTTCGACCGCGCTCATTGCCGACCCGCCGAGCAGCGCGGCGCCCAACCCGAGAACGAACGGCAGCACGAACGCCACGATCTGGAGCGTGTAGTTCGCGACCTTCGACCTCTGGGTTTCGCGGACCAGCGCCCCGTCGAGGCTGTCACCAAAGACCGCATTCTCGCCCTCGGCCAGCTTGCGCGCGGGGAGCGATTCGGGGCGCGGGGCGCCGCTCGACGCGCCCCGTGCCTCGAGCAGCGGGCTGCCGGCGAGCTGCTTTTCCGCGTACATCGAGCCGTACAGCCCGAGCACGCCGGCGACCGTGGCGACCACGATCCCGGCCCAGGCCGTCGGGTGAACCGGTGCGCCGCGCGTCGAGCCCGTGACCATTGTTCCGCCCCTTACTGGATTCGCCCCCACGCGTCGGGTATGGTGGGCGCGTTCCCGCCCGGCACCTTCTCCCGAAGCCGCAATGAGCACCGCTCCCGACCTCTCCCCGTGGCGCTGGTGGGTGTGCGCCCTGTTGATGCTCGCGACCGTCATCAACTATATGGACCGCATGGCCCTGAACCAGATGGCCGTAGAGATCAAGGCCGCGCTCGACCTGACCGACCTGCAATACAGTTGGCTCGAAAGCGTGTTTTCCCTCGCGTTCGCGTGCGGGGCGCTCGTCACCGGGTACGTCGTGGACCGCGCCCGCGTGTGGTGGGTGTACCCGCTGATGGTGGTGGGCTGGTCGCTGGCCGGCATTCTGACCGGGTTCGCCGGCTCGTTCTGGGCGCTGCTCACCTGTCGGTTCTTGCTCGGGCTGTTCGAAGCGGGGAACTGGCCCTGCGGCATCCGCACCACGCGCGCGGTGCTGCCGCCCGCCGAGCGGTCGCTCGGCAACGCCCTGTTCCAGAGCGGCACCGCGCTGGGGGCGGTGGTCACCCCGCTGATGGTTCTCGCGATCCTCCAGCGGGCCGAGTCGCTTGAGATCACGGACACGTGGCGGGTGCCGTTCCGGGTCATCGGCGCGCTCGGGCTGGTGTGGGTCGCGCTGTGGTTCATCACCATTCCCGAAAGGATGTTGGCCGGGAGCGACGGAACCGGACCCGCGAACCGGAACGACGCCCGGTTCGCGGAGGTGTTCCGTGACCGCCGGTTCTGGGCGCTGGTCGCGGTGGTGGTGGCGGTGAACGTCACCTGGCACGGGTACCGCACCTGGCTGCCGCTGTACCTGCGCGAGCAGCGCGGGTACTCGCGCGAGCAGATGAGCGCGTTCACGACGGTGTACTACCTCGTGGCCGACGTCGGCTCGTGGACGGTCGGACTGCTGACGCTGCTCCTGTGCAAGCGCGGGGTGCGGGTTCACACGAGCCGGCTGCTGGCGTTCGGGGGCTGTTCGCTGCTGGCGACCTGCACCGCTGCGGTTCCGTTCCTGCCAGACGGGTGGGTGCTCGAAGCGGGGCTGCTGGTGGTCGCGTTCGGGGCGCTCGGGCTGTTCCCGACGTACTTCGCGCTGAGCCAGGAACTGTCCGCGAAGCACCAGGGGAAGGTGACCGGCACGCTCGGGGCGTGCGCGCACCTGTCGTTGGCGGCTGTGTACCCCGTCGAGGGGCTCATTTGCGTTGCGACCGGATCGAAAGAATGGGTGCTGGGCGGGGTCGGGTTATTTCCGCTGTTAGCTCTGATGGTGATGCTGGTGTTGTGGCCGCCCGGACCCGAGTCGGCCGCGGAGTAGTTGGGTGTGCGGTATGGCGTAAGCCGGTTCGCTGCGCGGACCGGCCCCGGCACGTGGCATCGGGGCCGGTCCGGTTTCGGTTGCCCGTTCAGTCGCGGAAGATGCGGATCTGCTGCTTGACCACTTCTTGCTTTTTCTTCGTTTGATCGAGGGGCGGGATCGGCAGCACCAACTCGCTGCCGACCAGCACCAGGATGTCCTCACGGAAACCCTTCAGGTAGGCGGCGTCGGGCATGCGGTTGTCGCCGGCGACGAGTACCATCCCGCCGGCCGCGAGCCGCTTCAGCGTTTCGTTGCGCGAAACCAGCTTGCCGTTCAAGTCGTACGCCTCGAACTTCACTTCAGCCAGCGGCTTACTCACCACTTTTGCATCACTTGTGGAGTTACCGGGGTAGTAGATGCCGTCGCCGGCCCATTGGGCGATGCCGCGGCGGTTCACCCGCCCCTCGAACTGGATGTTGTCGTAATACGTCTGGCCCGTCGCCTGGGTCGTCACCTGAGCGATCACTCCACCTTTGTTCTGTGCCGAGAGCATCGCGAGTTGCGGCGGCGGGGTGTTCGGGTACGGCTCGCTGCCCCACTGGATCTGTGCGTGCTTCAGTCCGTCCGCGACCATCACCACCGTATCGGGGTGGGCCGACTGGAGCCACGCCTTACTGATCGGTTGCCCGTCGGCGGATGCCAGCACGGTCGCGCCGGCCTTTACACGGGCCGTGGCCTCGTTCGCGGTCAGTTGGCGGCCGTCGGCGGTGGTGAACTTGCCGTCGAAGTCGGCGAGCACCTTGTTCAGGTATTGGGTGGTGATGGTGTCGTACTCGATCTGCTTCTGGACCTGCTTGTTGCCTTCCACAATGAACTGCGTGGCCGTTACCGTTTGCTTGACGTACAGGAGGGCGGTCACGCGAACCGAGCCGCTGCCGTCGGCCTTGAGTGCGAGGACGCGTGGGGCCGGGCCGGTGACGTTCGGGACGGTGTCGCGGGGAAGGGGGGCGGCCGGTGCGACGAGGGCGGCCGAAAGGACCAGCGAGGGATACATGCGACGCGGCTCCTGGGTGCAGAATCGGCAACACCAGCAGGATAACCCGTCGAAAAGGAGCGGTAAAGCCACTGGTTAGTGGTGTTACAGTTTTGGGACAAGTCGGTTGTGCCCAAAAGCGACCGTGTAACGGCAAAGAGGACCGCCGCGAGCCATCAGTGGTTCGCAGCGGTCCTCTTTGCCGTTACACGGTCGCTTTTACTTTCCGGGGGCTGGCGGCAACGGTCCCGGGAGTACTTGTGCCGGCACGGCCGGGGCGATCTGAACAGGGGCGACCTGGATCTGGATGCCGGGCTGGGCCGGTAACACCTGAATCCCGCCCTGGATCGCGGGCAGCGGGCGGGCGACCGGACGACCGGTGGCAGGACCGCTCAGTTCCGGCGACACCAGCACCAGCACATCGTCCTTGAACATCTTCAGGAACGTCGGGCTGACCGGCTTGCCGTCGGTCGAAACCACGACGATCGCTCCGGTGCTCAGGGTCTTCAGCGCGTCTTCGGTCGCGATCTTCTTGCCGTCGGCGGTGGTGACGGTCAGGTCCTTCACTTCGCTCAGTTCGATCACTTTCGTGCGGGAGATCTCACGAGCGACGACTGCCGGGGCGATGCCGTTCGGGTTGGCCGCGACCGGAGCGTTCGGCAATTTCTCGGTTCGGGTCACGGTGACCATGATCTTGCCGTCGGCGCCCGGCTTCAGTTCGAGGATGCGGGGGGCCGGGCCGACCGGGACCGCGGGACCCGGAGGGGGCACGGGGGCAGCGAGGGTCATCGACAGAACGAACGAGGTCAGCATCAGTTTTCGCGCTCCGATAAGAGGGATGGCAGTTCCCACGGGGCTCATCTTCCGACGGAATACCCGATGCCGGAGATTCTCGGAATCCTGATTTGGGGGGCGAAACGGTTGTTGACCGGGTGATGAGCGTAATTGGCGCTGCGGTCGTGTTCGTGGTGGCCTCACGTGTGGGTGCGGAACCGCTCGCCGTCGCCGTCGGGGCCGCCCTGCCACGGGTCGCCGCGCATGTGGTAGCCGCCGCGCTCTCCGCTCTCCCAGAACCCCGGCCGATCTTCTTCCATGAACTCGATCCCGCGGACCCACTTCGCGCTCTTCCACGCGTACAACTTCGGCACCACGAGCCGCAGCGGGTGGCCGTGGTCGGGGGAGAGGAGCTGCCCGTTGTGGTGCGTCGCGAACAAGCAGTCGTCCCCGAAGAAATAGTCGATCGGCAGGTTGGTGGTGAACCCGTACTCGCAGTGAACCATGACGAACTTCGCCCGTGGCGAGACGGTAACGTGGTTCAGCAACTCGCGCGTGCCGACCCCTTCCCAGAGGTTGTCGAGTTTGCTCCACCGGGTGACGCAGTGCATGTCGGCGAACACCCGCACCCGCGGGAGCGCCGAGAACTCGGCCCAGGTGAATTGCTTGACCGTGCTAACCAGGGGGATCGGAAAAACGGTAAACGTCCACCGGGCGGGGTCGAACGGCGGAACGCTGCCGGCGTGGAGGACGGGCCACTTGTGGGTCTGCACCTGGCGGGGCGGGAGCCGGTTGGGGCGCTGCGTGTCCGAGCTGATGATGGGGTCGTCCATGTCGGTGCTCCCGTCAGTACCGCAGACCGTTCTTACGGGTGTGAATCGTGGGCTTTGCGTCGTGGAGTACGCCGCCCGCGGTCACTTCACCGATGACGAGTGTATGATCGCCGACCGCGACCCGGTTCGCCACCCGGCACACCAGGTACGCGTGAGCGGCCAGCAGCACCGGCGGGGCGGGGCCGTCGCGCCGCACGTCGAGCCCCGTGAACGCCGCTTCGCCGGGCTCGAACCCTTTGCCGAAGTGCGCGACCAGCGCCTTGCCGCCCTCCGGGATCACGTTGACGACGAACGTCGCCCCGGCGCCCAGCCATTCCAGGGCATACCGCTGGTTATTGAGTGCGACCGAGACTTGTGGCGGGTGGAAACTGCACTGCTGCACCCAGGACGCGAGCATCCCCGTCTCGCGGTCGCCACTTTTGGCGGTGAGAACGAACAGCCCGCTGGGGACGCGGCCCAGCGCGGCGGCGAGGGATTCGGAAGGGTCGCTCGGCGCGGTGTTCATGTGCGTATGATACCGCGGGAGAGCTGAGGTGCCATGTGCCGGCGCGGTCAGAGGGCCGCGCTCGCGAGCGCCCGTAAGCGGTCCAGGGCTTCACGGAACAAGGATCTTGCCTGTTCCGGCGGCAGGCCCATTCGTCGGCCGACGTCCTCGACCCTCTCGTCGCCGCCGAGCGTCCGTTGCAGCAGTTCCAAGTGGTCGTTCCGAATGCCCGCGTAGGCCGCCCGGAGTGCGATCAGTTCGCTGTCACTCACCTCGGCCGCAGGCGCAGTAGGCGCGTCCCAACCGGCATCGTGCAGGATGCGGTTTACGTGTTCCAGTGCTTCACGGGTCGCGGCTGTCACGGTTACACCTTCTCGATGAGTCGTCGCACCAGTTGAGCGGCCAACACTTTCGCCTCATTTGTTTCGGCGAGTCGCATCAACTGGGGGAGAATTTGCAGCCGCATGTTGTCTTCCCGAAGCTGGATCAACCGGTAGACGGGAAAGGCGATCGTTACCTGAACCAAGCCGCCCGATGCTAACAGCGCCCATATCTGTGAGACGGCACCATAAACGAGCAAACTCAGGCCGGTTGTGAATAGTGCGAGCAGAACCCCGACAACGATCCACTCCTGGCGCCGGTTCTTGGCAATCGCCGCTTCGATGCACGCCGTGACCTCTCGGACGACCTCGGCGTCGTTTTTCCTGCTCACGTCGGGCACCTGGAAGTTTCGCGCGCCGTCGCTCTATTTCACCAGCTCGCGAAGAGCCGGTCAAGCGCTGCTTCACCCCCGCGGGTAGGGCACCGTGAGCACACGGTTTCCGCCGGGGTTCAGCAGCACCACGCCGGCCCCGTCCGGCCACGTCACGGTCACACGCTCCGCGGCGGTCGCGTCCCCCAACCCGAAGTGGGCGACCGGTTCCATCTGACACAGGTAGCCGCTCCCGCCGCAAATCCCCTTCACCCGCACGCGGCCGGCGTACTCCGCACGCACCACCGCCCCGCGTGCCGGCGCCCCGAACCGCGTTAACGGCCGCACCCGCAGCCAGTTCGGGTGCGCCGCCCGGGCTTTGAACACGCCCAACGGCTGTGCGGCCTTTTCGCCGCGTGAAACGAGCAGTTCCAGCACCCCGTCCCCGTCGACGTCGGCAACGGCCGCCCCGGTGCCGTACCCGTCGGGGTCCAGCGCGGCACCGGCATCGAGCATCGTTACGCCGAACGCCGGTCCGGGGCCGGGGGGGGGGCCCGCTCCCGCCACCCGGAACACGCGGTTCGGCTCGCACAGGTGGTTCAGGAAGATCTCGTCGTTGCCGTCGTTATCGAAATCGGCCGCGAGCACCGTGCGCACCGCCGACGGGAACGCGAACCCGGGCGTGGCGAAATCCTTCCAGCCGTCGCCGGCCCGTGCCATCAAACGGTGTGGGCCGTCCCAGTTGCCCCACGCGAGGCCGAACTCGCCACCGGCGTCGAACGCGGTGAGTCCGCGGGCGTGCTCTTCGCAGTCGCGCAACCGGAGCGGCGACGCGAGCTCCTCGAAAGTGCCGCCGCCCAGGTTGCGGAAGGCGAAGTTGGGGCCGCGCTCGTTCGCACAGAAGAGATCGACGTGGGGGCCGAAGAGGGGCAGCGCTAGCACGCCGCGCCCGCCCCCGGTGCGCGCCAGCCCCAGGGCCGGCGCGAGATCGACCAGCGTGCCGGCCGGGTTCAACTCGTACAGACGCATCGGCTGGCCGTGGTTCGCCACGAAAAACCCGTACCGACCCACCCCCCGCCGGTCCAGGACCGCGACGCTCCGGCCCGACGACAGGTTCCGCGCCGCGCGGTTCGCGGGCCGGTCGAACAGGTCCTCCCAGGTGCCGTCCGGGCCGCGCTTGAACAGTCGGTCCGCGACCCTCTTGGCTCCGGAGAACGAGTCGCAGTTGAGGACGTATAACTCCTCCCGCCCGTCGCCGTCGAGGTCGCCGGCTGCGACCCCCACCGCGGGCGCGTCCGGGTCGGCCAGTTCCGCCGGCGCGGCGTCTCGCAGCGCCCCTCCGGACCACGACAGCACCCGATTCGGCCCCGCGAACCCCGCGACGACGAAGGAGAACCGTCCGCGGTCGAGGTCCGCCACGGCTGCGCCGTAGTGGAACCCCGGCGGGTTGTCGGCGATCAGGTGAGACACGTCCTCGAACATCGGAACCCGCACGACGGAGTACGCAACACTTGTAACCGTAACTCATGAACTGCAAAGCGCAAGCGGGAAACGGTTTCTGGGGCCAACTGCGCCGAGCCGTTCGGCCGACCGTCCCGTCGCCGGGGCCGGCCGGCTCGCTAAGACATGAGAACCTCTCCCGGCCCTCCGCGACGGCTCGCGGTTCGGTACACTTCTCAGCACGCACCAGTCGGGAGATTGTTTCAATGACCCGCACCCTCGCCTTGCTGGCCGCACTCGCGGCGCCGGCGGCCGCTCGCGCACAGGCGCTGCAGACGGTCGCGGAGAAGACCGATTACAAGGCCACCTCGCGCGGCGCGGACGTGGTGGCCTTCTGCGAGGCGGTCGCGAAGCGCGGCCCGGTCGCGCGGCTCGACTACTTCGGCGCCTCGCACGAGGGCCGCAAGCTGCCGTACCTCGTGCTGTCCCACGAGCGGATCGCGACGCCCGAGGACGCGAAGAAGTCGGGCAAGCTGGTCGCGCTGGCGTTCGCCAACATTCACGCCGGCGAGGTGGACGGCAAAGAGGCGCTACTCGCTCTCGCCCGCGACCTCACGGACCGCACCGACCACCCGCTGCTGAAGAACCTGGTGCTCGTGCTCGTCCCGAACCTGAACGCCGACGGGAACGAGAAGATCGACCCCAAGAACCGCCTGGGCGACAACGGCCCCATTGAGGGCGCCGGCACCCGGGCCAACGCGCAGAAGCTCGACCTGAACCGGGACTTCGTGAAGCTGGAGTCGCCCGAGATCCGGGCGCTCATCAAGCTGGTGAACGAATGGAACCCGGCGGTGGTGATCGATTGTCACACCACCAACGGCAGCAAGCACCGGTTCAAGCTCACCTACGACGGCCCGCGCTACCCCTCGTCGTCCGACCTCGCGAAGTGGGCCGACGGCACCCTCTTCCCGGAAGTGACGAAGAAGGTGAAGGACGCGACCGGGTTCGACATCGCGCCCTACGGCAACTTCAGTCCCGACCGCACCCGCTGGGAGACGTACCCGGCCACGCCGCGGTACAGCATCCAGTACTTCGCGCTGTGCGGGCGGCTCGGCATCCTGAGCGAGTCCTACAGTTACGCCACGTTCAAGGAGCGCATCGATGCGACGCGGGCGTTCGTGACCGCGTGCCTGGAGGTGGTGGCCGAGAACCGCAAGGGCGTGGCGAAACTCGTCGCGCTCGAAAAGCCCGCCCGGGTCGCCGTGCGGACGAAGACCGAGGCGTTCCCGGAAAAGTTGCAGGTTCTGGGCTTCGAGGAAATCGAGAAGGACGGTAAGCGCGTCGTGACGGCCGCGCACAAAGCGTACCACCTCGACTACGCCGGCCGCGTGGCACCGACCGAGTTCGCGGACCTGCCGTTCGCGTACCTCGTGCCCGCGGACTGCACCGCGGCGGTCGAGACGCTCCAGCGGCACGGCATTCAGGTCGAAGAGCTGCGCGAGGACGTGGACCTGGACGCGGAGCGCATGCTGGTCACGAGCGTCGAGAAGGCGGGCCAATCGCAGTCCGCGACCGTGACCAGTGTGGTCGGACGGTGGGACCGCGAGACGCACCGGGTTCCGGCCGGCACGATCGTCGTGAAGACGGGACAACCGCTCGGCGCGCTGGCCGGGTACCTGCTCGACCCGCGCTCCGAGGACGGCCTGACCACCTGGGGGCAACTGCCGGTCGGCGGCACCCAGACGCACTTCCCGGTGCTGCGCCTCCCCGCTGCCGTTCCGCTCGCCCTGGGCGCCGCGCCGAAGCTCCCCGAAGCCCGCCGCACGAACCAGCCGATCACCGACGCTCAACTGACCGGGCGCGGTGGGATGTCCGCGTTCGGGTTCTCCGGCACGCCGCTCACCACCGGGGCGTGGATCGACGGTGAACACTTCTTACAGGTCAAGGACGGGGTGCTTCTGAAGGTGAAGGCGCGGACGGGCAAGGGGGAGCCGTTCACCGACCCGGCGAAGATCAAGAGCTCGCTCGACGCGATCAAAGGACTCGACAACGCCACCCGCGACCGGCTCGCGAAGGGTACCTCGTTCCGCACCAGCCCGGACCGGGCCGCGTTCCTGTTCGACATCGGGCCGGACATCGGTATCGGGTACTTCGACGGCAACCCGGGGGCGCGGCTCACCAAGAGCGACGGCGCGAAGGAGCACGTGACGTTCTCTCCGGACGGGAAGCGGGTGGCGTTCGTTCGCGGTGCGAACCTCTTCGCCGTGAGTGTGGAGAAGCCGCTCGAAGAGCACAAACTCACCGCCGACGGCGGCGGCGAGGTGTTCAACGCCAAAGGCGACTGGGTGTATGAGGAGGAGATCTTCAACCGTAACGGGAAGGCCTACTGGTGGTCGCCGGACGGAAAACAGCTCGCGTTCCTGCGGTTCGACGACGCCCCGGTGAAGAAGTTCAACCTCGTGGACCTGCAACCGGTCGGCGGCCGTCTGGAGAGCTACGCGTACCCGAAGCCCGGCGACCCGAACCCGCTGGTGAAGGTCGGTGTGGTGAGTGCCGACGGCGGGAAACCGACCTTCCTCGACCTGGGCGGCTACAAACCCGAAGAGACGCTGATCTCCCGCGTGGGTTGGGTCGGCAAGTCGGGCACGGTGTTCGCCTACGTCCAGAACCGCACGCAGACGTGGCTCGACTTCGTGGTGTGGGACTCGCCGACCGCGAAACCCAAAACCCTTTTCCGCGAGACGACGCAGGCGTGGGTGGACGACGCGGGCGAGCCGCGCTGGCTGCCGGACGGCACCTTCCTGTTCCTCAGCGAGCGGACCGGCTGGAAGCACCTGTATCACTACTCCGCCGAGGGTAAACTGCTCGCGGCGGTCACCCAGGGCGACTGGGAGGTGAAAGACGTTCTGCGCGTGGACGCGAAGGAGAAAACGGTCTACTTCAGCGCGGCGCTCACCAGCCCCACCGGCACCGACCTGTGCCGCGTGACGTTCGGCTCCGACACCGAACTGCTCACGGAGAAGGGCAAAACGCACCGCGTTTCGCTCGCACTGGAGGGGGAACTCTTCGTGGACCGGTTCAGCGACCCGATGACGCCGACCCAGTCGAACCTGTACGAGGTGGGGAAGGGCGTGGTGCGCAAGCTCGACACCAACCCGGTGCGCGAGCGCAACGAGTTTAAGTTCGGCAAGTACGAGCGGGTGAAGATCACGCTGAAGGACGGGTTCGTGCTGGAAGGCGCGATCACCTACCCGCCGGACTTCGACCCGAAGAAGAAGTACCCGGTCTGGCTGTTCACCTACGCCGGGCCGCACAGCCCCACGCTGCGCGACGAGTTCGGCGGCGGGCGCGTCATGGAGCAGTCCCTCGGTACCTCCGGCATCATCACCTTTCGGGTAGACCCCCGGAGCGCGAGCGGGAAGGGGGCGAAGTCCGCGTGGGCGTGCTACAAGCAACTCGGCGTGCAGGAACTCAAGGACCTGGAAGAGGCGGTGGCGTGGCTCGCGGAGAAGCCGTACATCGACGCCAAGCGGGTCGGCATCAGCGGGCACAGCTACGGCGGGTTCATGGCCGCGTACGCGCTGACCCACTCCAAAACCTTCAGCGCGGGGATCGCATCGGGGCCGGTGACGGACTGGAAGCTGTACGATTCTATCTACACCGAGCGCTACATGCTCACCCCGAAGGAGAACCCGGAGGGGTACGCGAAATCGAGTTGTGTGGCCGCGGCGAAGAACCTTGCCGGGAAGCTCCTCATCGTTCACGGGATGATGGACGACAACGTCCACATGCAGAACAGCGTGCAACTTGTGGACGCGCTTCAGCGGGCCGGGAAGGACTTCGAGCTGATGCTGTACCCGCAAGCCCGGCACGGGATCGGCGGCGGGCACTACTCGCGGCTGCAACTCGACTTCATTCGCCGAGCGATGAAGGAGAAGTAAAGTCGGTAGTTTAGGTCGCATGGGCATGGGGTAGGTGGTTCGGGTAGTCGGCGGGTCGCGTGTTGAACCATGCGGGCCGCCGGCGCTCCCGCGCCAAGCGATCTCGGACAGGTGCTTGGTTCGGTCCGGTTGGCTGAAGGCGGGCACTTCGCGCGTGGCTGCCACATCCGCGCAAGTCGTTGGGGCGAAACGCCGCGGCGACTGAACCGCGAATAAGTGAAGACAGAGGGCCGCCGGCGCACATGCAACCGGTAAGGAAACCGTGCGCAGGGAGGAAGCCATGAGGGTAAGCCAAACTGTCTCGTTGGGCCGGGCGGTCGTGGGGGCGGGGGGCGGGACAGACACCGACCGCGAGTTACTCCGCCGGTTTGCGCGCGACGGCGACCAAACGGCGTTTGAGGCGCTCGTGAGGCGACACGCCGGCATGGTGCTGGGCGTGTGCCGTCGGTCGCTGCCGACCGTTCAGGACGCCGAAGACGCGTGCCAGGCGACGTTTGTGGTGCTGGCCCGCCGTGCCGCCGCCGTCCGGTGGAGCGAGTCGGTCGCGAGTTGGCTGTACACCACCGCCCGCCTGGTCGCGCGGAACGCTCGCGTTGCGGCCGCCCGGCGGGTCGAGCGTGAGGCCCGGGCGGCGGTGCCGGAGGTGGTCGAGCCAGTCGACCGGGTGACCGGGCGCGAGATGTTGGCGGCCCTCGACGCGGCGATCGATCGGTTGCCGCCGGCGTACCGCGAGCCGCTGGTACTGTGTTACCTAGAGGGGCTGACGCACGATGAGGCGGCGGCCCGGCTGGGCGTGCCGCGGGGCACGGTCGGCACACGGGTGGACCGCGGGCGAAAGCGGTTGCACGCGGCGCTGGTGCGGGCCGGGCTCGCGCCGACCGCCGGGTTACTGGCTCTCGCGGTCGCGAACCCGGCGTCGGCGCGGCTGGTCGGGCTGGCCCTCGCGGCGGTGGCGGGGCCGGTGCCGGTCGCGGTCGCGGAGCTGGCGAACGGAATCGCCACGACCGGAACGGCGAAGTCGCTGGTGTGTGCGCTCGTGGCGTTGGCGTGCGCCTGCGCGCTGGCCGCCGGGCTGGCGTCGGTGGCACCATCGCGTGGGGGCGTGGCCCGACCGACCGCGGCGAAGGGGGAACCGCCTGTGGTGGCGCCTTCGGCGGCGCGAGTTGAGATCAAGGGGCGGGTGGTCGACGCGAACGACAAACCGCTGCCAGGGGCGAAGCTGTTCCTGCACTTGGGGCACACGATAGTGCCGGCGCAGCAGGTGGCTGCGGGCGACGACGGCCGCTTCCTGTTCACAATCTCGGGTGACACATTGCCCTTGCTGCTTGCCACTGCGCCTGGGCAGGGGGTGGGGCGGTGGCCCCTGAACGGGCGCCCGGTGGCGGAGTTCACGCTCCGGCTGACCCCAGACGAGCCGGTCCGCGGGCGTGTCGTGGACCCGGAGGGCAAACCGGTCGCTGGCGTGTCGGTGTCGGCCCGCGCGCTGTACATGTACCACGGTGAGAAGGATTTCGATCGCTGGTTGAAGGCGGCACGCGACCCGGATTGTAAGGAGGTGGCGAGAGGCGGTGAGCCGATCTACGGCACAGAGCGTGGATTCACCGGACCGATCGAGCCGGCCACTTCCGACCGCGACGGCCGGTTCGAGCTTCGCGGCATCGGCCGCGACCGGGTCGTGGTCCTCCGTGCCTCCAGCCCTACCACCGCCACGCACGAACTGACCGTGGTGACGCGGAAGGTCGAGCGGTTCACCGCCCGCGCCGACACTGCCATCACCGGCAGCGCAGAGGAGGTCCACGGGTGCGAGCCGGTGGTGGTGGCCGCGCCGGTGCCGGTCACCACCGGTCGGGTGCTCGACGACGCCACCGGCGAGCCCGTCCCGGGTACCGTGCTGCGGGTCGGTGGGCTGCACGGTTCGTCGAGGCTGGCGGAACTGATCGCGGTTGCGGGCCGGGACGGGACGTTCGTGCTGCCCGGGCTGCCGCCGGGCGGGCGGCCGCACGCGTTCGTCCTCCCGCCGGGCGACACTTTATATCACGCACTCAAGGTGAGCGTCCCCGACGAGCCCGCCGGCCGCGCCGGTTTCGACATCAAGCTGACTCGTGGCGTGCCGGTCACGGTGAAGGTCGTTGATAAGGTGACCCGCGCGCCGGTAGAGTCGCAGCTCCGGTACGGCGTGTTTCCGGGCGACAATCCGAACCAGAAAGCGGTGCCGAACGTGCGCCACTTTCACCAGACCGAGCACCCGCGTCGGCCGTACATCTCGTACGAGTCGGAGTTCCGTATCGTCGCATTCCCCGGCAAAGGGATGCTGGCCGTGCAGGTCCCGGAAGTCGGCGCGTTCGGCGGCGCGTACCTCTGCGGGGTCGGGGCCGGGACGTTCGAGAAGCACCGGCGGGGCGACGAGTTGGTCGGCACGACCGGGGTGAGCAGAACCTCCGTCCGGGACTGGCACACGTTCGCCGAGATCGACGTGCCGGCCGACGCGAAGTCGTTCGCGGTCACGCTCGAACTGGACCGCGGGTTGACGGCGCCGGTCCGGCTGATCGACGCCGACGGGCGACCGGTCGCCGGGGCCGAGAGTTACGGGCTGGTCCACCCGGCCGGGGGCGCGCGGTGGTCCCGGCCGCTGGCCGACGCGACGCCGACCGCGGTCGCCCTGCGCGCCGGCGAGCAGCGGCGGGTGATGTTCGTGCACACTGACCGCAAACTGGCCGGGTCCGCGGTCGTGGTCGGCGGGGCGAAGGACCCGGTCGAGGTGCGAATGGTCCCGTGGGGTGAAGTCAAGGGGCGCATCGTGAACGCCGACGGTAAGCCGGTCGACGTCCGCCTCGATCTCTCTACCGACTTCGTTCGCAAACCAGATCTCAAGTTCGGGTCGACGCCCATCTGGAACCCGGCGATTGCGGGTGTCTACACTGGCGAGGACGGGTGCTTCCGCATCACTGGCTTGGTACCCGGCTTGACGTACCGGTGGGGCGTCAACGGGTGGACGGTCGACGCGGCTACGTCCACGGACACGGTCGCGAAAGGCGGCGAGACGATCGACCTCGGCGAGATCGTGGTGCGCCCCGAACAGCCGTGAGGTGGTCGCGCAAAAAAACGCGCTTGCGCTGAAAACGTTTTACGCGTGGCGCCGGGGACGGCCCCTCGGCCCTCTCTAGGAGACCGGGGGGCCGTTCCCGGCGCCACGTTCGTCAGTGAATCCCGCGCACTGTGCGGTGTCTACGAAAACACACACACGCCGTCGCACCAGTCGGCTGCGATTACCTTCCCGTCTGTGATCGGGTTCGCGAGCAGCCATCGGGCGAGAGGGGCAACCACCTCGCGCTCGATCGCGCGCTGGAGCGGTCGTGCCCCGTACCGCGGGTCAAATCCCACCTCGGCGAGACGCTCCACCAGTCGCTCCGACCACCGCACCGCGGCCCCGCTGCGCACCAGCCCCTCGCGGGCGGCGATGGACTCCAACTCGCGCCGGGTGATGGCCCGCACGGACGCCGGGAGCAGTGACCGGAACGTGACTACGGCGTCCATCCGGTTGAAGAACTCCGGGCGGAAGAACTTCATCGCGGCGTCCTGGTACCGCACCCCCGAATCCGCACCGAACCCCACCGCGCGCGACTGCCCGGCCCCGAGGTTCGAGGTCATGATGATGATCGTGCTGCGGAAGTTGGTGACGCGGCCGTACTGGTCCGTGAGCCGGCCTTCATCGAACACGCCCATGAGCGTGTCGAACACGTCCGCAGCCGCCTTCTCGATCTCGTCCAACAGCAGCACGCTGAACGGCTGCTGGCGCACCCGCTTCACCAACTCGCCGGGCTCGCCGCGGGGCGGCCCGAGCAGCCGGTACACCGCGTCGAACCCGCCGTACTCGCTCATGTCCAGCCGGATCAACCGCCGGTCCCGTGCGGAATGCGGAATTCGGGATTCGGAATGCGGAGAGGCGGTACCGCTGCTTCGTTGGTTTTCCTGCTGCAATTCCGCATTCCGAATTCCGCGTTCCGAATTACTTCCCCCGTGTCCGAAGAAGTAGTCGGCGAGCGCCTGGGCCATGTGCGTTTTGCCGACCCCCGTCGGACCGCAGAACAGCATCACCGCGGGCGGGCGGTTCGGGTCGTTCAGCCCCGCCTTCACGGTCATCACGACGTTGGTGGCGGCCTCGCACGCCTCCGGCTGGTCGATGACGCGCGCCCGGAACCAGCTCCGCACGTCGTCGCGCTGGAGCGTGATCTCGTCGCGCAGGAACAGCTCCGGTAGCCCGGTCTGCCGGCGGAACCGGTCCACCACCGCGGTCGGGGTGACCGGCTTCTTGCCGTCGCGGACGTGTTCGTCTACCAACTGTCGCGCGAACCCGGACGCGGGGCCGGGGAACGCCGCGTAGGGCATGAACCGCCGGAACAGGCGGACGATGCGCTCGCCGGTCCCGCGCTCGACCTCTACCCCGGGACCGCTCGCGGACGCGTCGAGCTGCCGGTCGATGACCGACAGCGCGGTGGCACGGTCGAACGGTTCGACGCGGACGATCTGGAACAGGTCCGGTAGCCCGGGCATGAGCCGGTGGCACGCGTCCAACTCCGCGGGCGTTACCTCGGCGATCATGCGCAGTTCGCCGCGGGCGAGGTACGGGACCAGGAACGCCGCGATGCTGTCGGTGGGGCCGAGCCCGCCGGTGCGCACGAGTTCCAGCAGCCGCTCCGCGCACAGGACGCCGTTGATTTCGCCCAGTTCCGCAATCAGCGACTCGACGCGCTCCTCCCACTGCCCGAGGTACCGCATCCCGGCGACGATGCGGCCGGCGGACGTGAGCCAGAACTTCCGCTTCTGCGGCCGCGGTTCGTCGGCGTCGCGAGAGCGGTTGGTGTCGGCGAGGGCTTTCTTCTCGGCCTCCCGGACGGCGTCGACCATGAGCGTGGTTTTGCCGACGCCCGCCTCGCCCAGGAGCAGCACGTTGGCCTTTTCGTGGTGCAGCTTGCGGACGAGCGCGGCGAGGTCGGCTTCGCGGCCCCAGGCGCGGGCGTAGCCCTTGCGCACCGCGCGGTCGCCGACCGGTTCGGCCACCTTCGCCAGCGTGGGCGGCGGGGGTACCGTGAGCGGGCCGCCTGGCGGTTCCTTCGGAACGGGAACGACGAGCTCGAGCAGCTCGGCCTCGACCGGCGGCAGGTACGCGCCCACCTCTTCCGGCGTCAGCCCTTCGAGCTTCTGCGAGACGTACCGCTCGACGAGCTTTTCGAGTTCGGTCCCGTTGGGGTAGTCGAACCGGAGCCCGAGCAGCGGCAGGTCCGCGGCGAACTGACCGCTCTTGCGGGTGCCGACGACGCACGGCACCCGCACCGGCACCTCGGCGTCCGTGGGGTACAGCCGGTTCTTCCCCTTGTACTCGGGCCGCACGTTGACGGTGAACCAGCGCAGCTCGGGCTCGCCGAAGTCCGGCGCCTCGGCGTGCTCGTCCTTGCGGTGCAGCCAGCGCAGGTACTCCTTGAGGTCGTCGCGGGCGTCGTTGGCGGTCTTGCCGAACCCGGTGGTGCCGAGGTCCAGCGCGATCGCGGAGTGCCCGCCGGCGGCGTCGCGACAGAGCAGGGCGTGGTAGCGTGCGGTGGGCATGGCGATAAGGCAAAAGTGTGAAGGCAAAAGGCAAAACGCAAGGCGAGCCGCCTCACGAGTTGCTTCTTTTTTGCCTTTTAACTTGCTCCTTTTTACTTGGTTGCCCGCGGCAGTGCGGCGAGCGTGAAGGTGCGGAACACGTCGGCGAACTCGGCCCGCGACGGCAGCGGCGAGACGAGCCCGGTGCGCAGGTCCGCGACCGGTTGGCCGTCGGCGTACACGCGCAGGATCGGGCCGAACGCGAACGGGTCCGGCACCGCGCCGAGCCACCCGTCGAGCACGTCCACGCGCACCGGCACCGGGCCGCCGTGCTTCGGCAGGAACAGGTGCGTTCCGGCCTCGGCCTGTGCCAGTGCGCGGGCGTGGAGCCCCTTCAATCGCAGGGCGAGCGTTCCACGCTGTTCGGACGCGATCGGAACGTTTTCCAGTTCCAGCCCCAACCCGTGCGCCCAGACGCGCAGGTACCAGCCGTGCAGCGCGGCCGCGCCGGGGCACGCTTCGCCCTCGGGGAACCCGCGGATCAGCAGGTACACCGGCCTCTCATCGACCGGCGCCGACACCATCAGGTTCAGCAGCGCGAGCCGGTTCTCCAGGTCGAACACGTCCTGGTCGTCGGGCAGCGGTTCGGACCCCTCGAATAGCTCGCGGAGCGCCCCTTGCATGTCTTCCGACGACATCACCGAACGGAGCGGTTGGTCCCGCTCGTGCCAACCCTCACCGCGGCCCGAGCTGAGAGAGTAACGGTTGATCTTGATCGCGCGGTAACGGGCGCGGCGCCCGGTCGATTCGGGCTGGGAGGCTTCGAGGTACGAGTTGCGCCGGGCTTCGAGCCGGGCCTCGTAGGCGTCGAGTGTGCCGGCGATGGCGTCGGCCAGTTCCTTGAGCGCGAAGTAGCGCTCGTGGTCGCGCGTCACCCGCCCGGCGGTCAGTACGGTCCCCGGGCGAATGGCGTCGAGCACCGCGTCCACCTTGTCGAGCGCGTCCCATGCGGCCGATAGGCGGTCCCGGAGCGGCCGGGCGGCGCGCTCGTCGAGCGGGAGCTTGGCCGCCCATTCCGGTGCCTGCACATCAACGGCCAGTGTGCCGGCCGCGGCGCGCACCGTTACGATCGTGAGGTCGTTCACCGCGAGTGCCGCGAGCCGAGAGGCCGCGGGCTGAGTCAGTTCGTGCTCCACCGCGCGTTTCATGGCGCGGGCGCCGAGTGCAGGGTCGTAGCCCGCCTGGATGACGCGGTCCAGCGCGTCGGGGGCGACGTTCAGCACACACTTCCGCTGGCTAAAGCCCTCGCGGGCGAGCACCTCACCCACCAGCCGCCGGGCGATCCGCGCCATCTCCTCGCGCGACAGCTTGCGGAACGGGATCACCCGGTCCAGGCGGTTGAAGAACTCGGGCCGGAAGAACTTCTCCGCCGCCCGCGTGTACGCGAACGACCGGTCCGCTTCGGTCACGAACCCGAGGTTCCCTTCGGCGTCGCGTACGCCGAGGTTCGAGGTCATGAGGACGAGCGCGGAGGTGAAGTCCGCGGTGCGGCCGAGCGAGTCCGTCAGCCGCCCCTCGCCCAGCAGTTGCAGGAGCAGGTCGAACACCTCGGGATCGGCCTTTTCGATCTCGTCCAGCAGCACCACCGCGAACGGCTGGCGCCGGATCGCGCTCGTGAGCAGCCCTTCGGGTTGCTGGAACGTGCCCACGAGCCGCGCCGCGGCGCCGGGCTGGTTGTACTCGTTCAGGTCGAAGCGCAGCAGCCGATCAGAATCGCCGAACAGCGTGCGCGCGATGGCCTTGGCGCACTCCGTCTTGCCGACGCCCGTGGGGCCGAGGAACAGGAACGCCGCGAGCGGCCGGTCCGGGTCGTTCAGCCGCGCCTTGGCGACGCTCACCACGTCGGCGAGGGCGTCCACCGCGTCGGGCTGGCCGATCACCTGCTCTTGAAGCTTGTCCCGGACTGCGTCGCGGTCCAGCCGCTGCTTCGGGTCGAGGAACGCGAGCGACAGCCCGCTCCGGGCGGCGAAGTCGTTCAGCACGTCGTCGCGGGTGATCTCGGGGCGCGGCGGGAACTCGTACCCGTCGGCCGGGCGCGTCGCGCTGGACCCGACCTCCGCGGCGCGTTCGTCGGGGTTCGTGGTGGCGCGCACCGCCAGGCGCGTCAGCACCGCGGCGGCCTTCCCCGGGAACGCGGCGGTGCGGTCGTAGCGGCGTTGCTGGTCGATGACCGCGGGCAGCACGTCGAGCCCGAACACGCAGGCGTGCTTGCCTTCGAGTCGCCGCTGCTGGTCCACCAGGACGCGGAGCGTGTCGGCGTCGGTCGGCTGGCGCACCGGGATGATGTGGAACAGGTCGCTGAGCCCGCGGTCCCGCTCCTGGAGCACGCGCAGGCTCTCGGGGGTGATCTCGGCGAGCACCCGCACGTCGCGCCGTTCGAGGTACGGTTTCAGGACCACCGCGGCACTGAGCGACGACTGGCTCGTGACGCCGGCGAGGAACAGGCCGAGCAGGTCGTCGAAGTAGAGCACGTGGTCGCGCTTCTTGGCGTGCTTCAGGATCGCGAGCAGCCGGCCCTCCCACTGGCCCACGTAGGACATGCCCGAGATGAGCCGCTGTGGCGACACCAGCCACGTGTTGAACCACTGCCGCTGGTTCGCCTTGCGCTCCGCGACGCGGCGGTACACGCACTCGTGGACGATGGCGGATTTGCCGACGAGGCGGGGGCCGCACAGCAGCACGGGGCGCCGGTCGCCCAGCTCCAGGAGCCGGTGGAGTTCGTTCACCTCGCGGTCGCGCAGCACGGCGCGGTCGAGTTCGTCGGGGTACAGCCAGTCGAGGCACCGGCCGACGCGACGCAGCTCGGTGGCGCCGTCCCCCGTTTCCCCGCCGCCGAGCGACAGGAAGTTGGCGGGCGGCTTCTTCGGCACCACCGCGGGCACGCTGGCGCTCAGGTCCAGCACCTGGACCCACGCCTTGCCCGACAGGGAGCCGAGTTCGGGGCGCACCTCCTCGTCAACGTCGGCGTCGCGTTCGACCCCGCGCCAGTGCTCCGTGTAAACCGCCTGTGCGCGGTCCTCCAGGGGCTCGCCGCGGGGCACCTCGAACCACAACTCGGGCACCGCGGGCGTGAACGCGAGCCGGCGGCCGAGGTGGTCGAACGCCAGCACGAGGTACTTGGTGCGCGCGACCCGGCGCCGCAGCTCGACATCGACGGTGGTGCGGTGCGCGGTGACGGCCGGGCAGAACGCCCAGGCCGCGAGTTCGTCGTGCCGCTCCTTGCGGCCGAGCGCTTCGAGGTGCTCGACCAGCTCCCGGGTGAGCTTCGTGAGCAGCCGGTTGAGGTTCCCGTCGGTGCGCTCGGGGCCGCCGAAGAACAGCGGGCGCGCGGTGTACCCGTTCTTGTGCTGGAAGACGTAAATCGGGACGCGGAAGTTCATGGCGAAAAAGGCCCATTCCCGATGCTTCAGTGCCAACAAGCGACACCGCTAACCCGCAGCGAGTTCGGCGCGCGGTGCGTGGACCTAACCCCCCGGCCCCCTTCCCTGAAGGGAAGGGGGTGAACGCGGGTAATGCCTCCTTGGAACCGTTTAACGGTCCGGTGTGGCCCGCGTCGAAATACGACTCACGCCACACGGCTGCGCAGGAGGCGTTGCCCGCGTTCACCCCCTTCCCTTCAGGGAAGGGGGCCGGGGGGGTAGGTCCTCCCCCCTACTCCGAGATCATCTTGAGCAGCGTGGACCGCACGTTCGCCGCCAGCGCCGGCGCCAGCCACCGGTCGAAGCCGCCGTACACGTTCGACCACACGCGCTCGACCACCGCGTCGTGCATCTCGCCGGTGCCGAAGTCGTACTGCCGGCGCACCGGCTCGTCGCTGAACCAGCCGCGGCGAACGACCGTCTCCGGCGGCAGGTACTCGCGCGCTGGGCCGCTGCTCGCCCGCACCATCACGTCCGGGCCGTCGCCGGTTTTGTCGTCGGGCCGTTTGATCTCGTGCCGCCCGGTTTCGCCCCAGAACCGTAGTTGCGCGCCCACGCCGCCGATTTCCAGAACGAGGCCGATGGTGCCGGCGGTTGTGTCGGGGGCGTGTTCTGCCGGCGCCACCGCGACCCGCTTGAACAACAGCTTCTCCGGGTCCCTGAAAAAGTAGTTGTCGTTCACCCACACCGTTTTCGGCAGGTTCGGGTCCGCTGCACGGCCGAGCGGGGCGCGCTCGGGCGGCGTCGCGGGCGGGTCGTTCGGGGCCGGCAACGCGTAGCGGAACACACGCACCGTCATCCCGTGCTCGTGCGCGATCGCGCGGTAGGCGGCGGCCATCTCCGCGAGGTTCCCGCGGTGCTCGGAGAACAGCGCGAGTGTGACGCGATCCCCCTCCGGTGCGCTCAAGGCGTACAACCGAAGGAGCAACTTGTCCCAGGCGCGGTTCGCTTCGTCGAGCCGCTCCTGAATCTCCCGGGCGGGCGGTTCCGCCGTTTCGTGGAACGCGATCACGGTGGCGTCCTCGAGCGCGAACGCGGCGTCCCGCTGGCGCGCGACCTCGTCGGCCAGTTCCCGGAGCCGGCCGAGCTTCGCCAGCGCCTCGGCCTCCGCGCCGCTGATCTTCTTCTTTGCGGCCTGCCTCTTGAGGATGCGGACCTCTTGCTGCGCGAGCTGGTACACCTCGTTGTTCAGCTCGCGCACCGCGGACGACGCGGCCAGCACCTGGTGCCACCGGCGCATCACCTGCGCGCCGGCCGCGAGCTTCCCGCTCGGCCCGGACGGCTCACGCGCCGATTTCGCCCGCGCCCCCTGAAGGGCGCGCACGGCGACGATCGGCACGCCGTCCGCCACGCCCACCTCAACGGCCAGCGGCACGTTGCCGGCGTGCCGGTTCATCTGCCGGGCGAGCGGCGCGAGCAGCTCGCGCTCCATCGCCCGCTTCAGCGGGCGCGCGCCGTACCGCGGGTCGTAACCGACCGCCGCCAGGTGGTCCAGCAGCGCCGGGTCCGTCGCGAGCGACAGGTCACGGAACCGCACCCCGTCGCGGCCCTGCACCTTGTGCCACTCGCGGTCCGTGATGCCGCGGATCACCTCCGGCCCGAGCGGCGCGAAGGGCACGATCCGGTCGAGCCGGTTGAACATCTCGGGCCGCAGGAACTGCTCCACCGCCCGCGCGAAGTGCTCCTGCGATTCGGTTTTCCCGACCGCGCCGGTCAGGAACCCGGACGAGCCGCGGCGGAACGAGTCCGCGCCCAGGTTCGACGTGAGGATGACGACGGTGTTGCGGAAGTCCGCGAGCCGGCCGCCGGCGTCCGTGAGGCGCGCCTCGCCGAGCGCCTGGAGCAGCAGATCGAAGAACGAGTGGTCCGCCTTTTCCACCTCATCAAGGAGCAGCACCGCGAACGGCTGCTCGCGCACCCTCGCGGTGAGCAGCCCCTCGCTCCCGAACGCCCCGCCGACGAGCCGGCGCACCGACACCGGGTCGGCGTACTCGCTCATATCGAACCGCGTGAGCCGGTCCTTCGAGCCGAACAGGAACTCCGCCACCGCCTTCGCCATCTCGGTCTTGCCGACGCCCGTCGGGCCGATGAACAGCAGCGACGCGATGGGCCGGTTGGGGCGCGTCAGCCCCGCCTTCACGGTGGCGAGCAGGTCCGTCACCAAGCTCACGGCGTCGGGCTGGCCGATCACGCGCCGGGCGAACCAGTCGTGCGTGGCCGCCAGGTCGAGGGGCACCGACGGGTCCAGGACGGCGCGCGGCAGCCCGGTTTCGCGCGTGAACGCATCGTACACCTCGGTTTCGGTGATCGGCTCGCCCTTGGCGCCGTCGCGGATCAGGTTTTCGAGGAACCGGAGCGGCCGGCCCGGGTACGCGGAGTACGTCGCGTACCGGCGGTGGAGGCGGTCCGTTGCGGCGAGCGCGGCCGGCTCGGTCACGCGGCGGGCGTTGTCGCGTGCGAAGCTCGCGAGGATCGCGCGCCCCTTGGCGGTGCCGGGCTCCTCGACCGTGATGTGCCGGAACGCGTCGAGCAACTGCGGGTCCAGCTTCTCGATGAGCGGCAGTTGCTCGGGGGTGCATTCCGCGACGCACAGCAGCTCGCCGCGGCCGATCGCCGGGCGCAGGAACGTGGCGAGGCCGGACGAGTTGTGCTCGCTCTTGCCCACCTCGAGCAGTTCCACCAGGGGGCCGAAGTGGATCACGGCCTTGCGCTTCGTCGCGTCCTTGATGAGGTCCTGGCACCGCTCCTGCCACATGCCGAACCCGGTCTGGCCGGCGACGACCCGCGCGCCGCTGGTCTGGAAGACCGGGGCACGCGCCGACGCGCGCCAGCGGCGGGCGAGTTCGCGCACCGCGGCCGTTTTGCCGACCCCGCTCGGGCCGATCAGCAGGACGCTTTGCGTCGGGTTGCCCGTCAGCGCGCGGGTGAGTTCCGAGACCGTCTCATCGGCCTCGTAGGTCTTTTCGTCGTCGCGCCCGAGAAGTGTGGCGATCTGTTGCAGCAGCGTGAGCTTTCCGTCCTGCTGATCGGTTTCGGCGCGGATCGCGCGGTCCTTGAGGGTCGGGATGCGGACGGCGAGCGCGTGGGACTCCACGGCGAACCCGAGCGTGGTCTGAACGCCGGCGACCGACTTCAGGTTCACCGACAGGTTCAACCGCCGCAGCGCCGCCAGCGTGTCCTTCTGGAGCAACCGCACGAGGTTGTCGGCCGGGTCCGCGATCACCTCGATCCCGAGTTCCAGAACACGCGCCAGGGTGTAGCCCTTGAATTGGGGCGCGCTGGGGCCGAACGGCGCTCCGTCTGGGTCGGAGGGGCTGTCCGAGGCGCTCTGATCCCACACCGCGGCGTGGAACGTGAGCAGCAGCGGGTCGCGCCAAGCTTCGTTCGTGCGCGGCGGGGACAGTTCCAGCGTGAACGTGAGTTCTCGTGCCGCCCGGGAGCGGCGCCGCCGGAGCAGCGTTTCGGGATCGAGTTTGGGAATCAGCTCAGTGAGGTTTCGCCGCGCGGCCGTACCCGCAAGGGCGCGGTTCGCCCCGAGGCGAGCGAGTTCGGGGAAGAACAGCGGTTCCGCCAGCACCGCCCCGGGGCCGAGCTTGCGCAGGGCGAGGGAAACGGGGAACTCGATCTCAACCGCCATGAACGCTCCCGGAACAGGATCGCACAGTGTGACGCATCGGGACAGAGGGGGCAAGTGGGTGCCCGGTTCGGTGCGCCGGATCGGAACAAACGCGCGCCGAATTTGTTCCAATTCGTGTATGTGGTACGGGCCGAGCGGCTACTGAATGGGTAGGAGGGGGCCATGTCGCACCGCACCGCCCGTTTCGTCGCAGCACTCGTTCCCGAGCGCGAATTGCCGACCGATGCGGAACTGCTCGCTCGGTTCGCCGCCGGGCGCGACGCCGGCGCGTTCGAACTGTTGGTCTGGCGCCACGCCGGGCTTGTGCTTCGCGTGTGCCGCGCGGCCCTCCGCGACCGGCACGCCGCGGAGGACGCCGCTCAAGCCGTGTTTTTGGCCCTGGCCCGTCAGGCCGGCTCGGTCGGTCGGTCCGGGACCGCCGCCGGCTGGCTGTTTCGGGTGTCGCGTCGGGTGTCTGCTCGGGCGGCGCGGCGCCGAGTCGCGGTTCCTGTGCCAGCTTCCGATCTCGACGCGCTCCCCGCGCCTGACGCTCCTGAACCGGACCGTGACGCCGAACGCGCGGTTCAGGAGGAGGTCGCGCGGCTGCCGGAATCGCATCGGGCGCCGGTGCTTCTGTGCTTCTTTGAAGGGCTGACCCACGCCGAAGCGGCCCGGCGGCTCGGTGTTCCCGTCGGCACCGTGGCGGGGCGGATCGCGCGGGCCAAAGAGGTTCTGGCCGTCCGGCTGAGGCGGCGCGGCCTCTCGCTCGCCGTTCTCCCTTCAGCCGGTGTTCTGATCGTTCCGGCGTTCGTGTCGGCCACCGCCCACATCGCAATCACCTTTGCGGCGGAAGGCCGCGTCGGTGTGCCCGGCCCCGTTCTCGAACTCGTCAATCAGGAGTTGCGCGTGATGGCCCTCAAGAGAGTGCTCGGCGGCGCTGCCGCGCTCGTGCTGGTCGTGGCTGGTGCGTGCCTGAGCTTCGGGATGAGCGGGCCGCCCGAACCACCCGCCGCGCCTACCCCGGCCCCGCACGTGGCGGCCGAAAAGCCGCCTGCTCCGAAGGTGCCGGCTCCGGTGATCGGCAAGGCGTTCGCTATCGCCCCGATCACCACCGACCTCCAGCGTCAGCTCATTCGCGGCGCCGGGGCCGACTCAGCGGTGCTTCTGATTGTGGACGCGCAAACGCTGCTAAAGGACGATAAGACACTCGATGTCGGCGCCCTTCAGCTCGCCGAGATGCGGAAGGGCCTACGAGCATTCCGGCGAGCGAAAGGCCAATCTGTCGCCCACAGCGCGGTTCACTATCCGTTCGGTCGCGAAATATCAGGTGACAGCGCGGACGCGCTCGATTTCGTGCTCGCCGGTGCGGCGCGCGCTGAAGAGTTCGCTCCGGTTACGCCGCTCGGATACCACACCGTACACAACCAGGCGTTCGATTTCGTCAAGTACATCAGCCCACTGAAGGAGAAGGCGGCGGGCGACACGGCCGAGGTTGGCGTGGGTGACGAGCGGGTGGTTGCGTACCCGGTGCGAACGCCGCTCAGTCAGGTGTTGACCGGCTCGGTCAGCGGAGTGCTCATCGTAAAAACGCCGGTCATGTGCCAGGGGGACGTGTGGCAGGCGGACGGCTTGGGGGCATCGGTCCGGGGCACACTCGAAAAGCTGAAGCTGGCCAAGGGCAGTCGGGTCTACTTCTCGCTGAACGTGCAAGGGCGGAACCCCAAGGCGACCGACCAACTGCGGCTCGACTGTGCGGAGTGGGCGAAAGACGCCGGATTAGAGTTGTGGCAGACCAGCTATTAAGTGACAGCCCGCGTGTTTGTCTTTGTTCTTGTGGCACAGACATTCCTGTCTGTGCGACTTTAAACCTCGTTGCCGCACAGACAGGAATGTCTGTGCCACAAGAAACAAAGACAAAGAGGAGTTCGGTCTGCTTCTGGCGTATCGCCGGACCCAGCCGGGCCAATCCGTTTCGGCCGCTCGTTCGTCGTACCCGTGTGGCGCGTTTCACCTCCCGGGAGTCATCTCCGATGAACAAGCTCCTGCCGGTTGTTGCGGTCGCGGTCCTCGTCGGCGTGTGGGCGGTGCCCGCACCGGCAGCGGACGAGAAGAAGCCGCTCAAACACCTCGAAGGGCAGATCTTCGACCAGATCCTGGCCAAACACCAGGACCTGACGTTCGATCAACTCAAGGGCCGGGCGGTCAAGCCGCGCGCGTATTCGGGGATCGACTTCGACCCGACCAAGACTGCGCACTTCGACACAGTGAAAACCAAACTCGGCCTGACCGACGACGAACTCGCTCTCTTCAAGAAGGCCGGCTTCGTATCAATCGACCAGAACCGCCGGCACTCGTTCGCGTCCGCGTACTTCCAGATCTACTCGGCCGACCTGCCGGTGCTGGTCACCACGGATTCCGTTCTGCACGCAATGCACAAATCCTACGACGACATCCTGATGGATATGGAGCGTGCCGTCTTCGTGCCGACGGTTCGCCAGATTCTGGCCGACACGCACGCGAAGCTCAGCGCGCCATACGCGGGCGGCGCGGCTCCCGAGAGCGTGGCGGACGTAGACCTGTACCTGACTGTCGCGCGGAACCTGCTCGAAGGCGCCGGGGCGCCGGCCGACGAGGTCGATTACGCCAAAAAACCGACGTGGGACGGCAAGCTGAAGGTCCGCTCGAACCACGGTCAGGACGAGGCCGTCCAGGCGCTGCTCTCCGAGGTGCGGGAACTCAAGCTCAAGGCCCCCCACGTGGGCTCGGCGCCGACGAAGATTTACGGCGGCGAGCGGTACCCGGACTTCTCGCAGTTCCGCCCGCGCGGGCACTACACGAAGGCCCAGGAGCTGAAGAACTACTTCCGCTGCATGATGTGGCTCGGGCGGGTCGATTGCGGCTGGAACGTGCTCCCCACGGACGACACGCCGGGCGTCAAGGCGAACAGTGACCGTGAGCTGACCGCCGCCATCCTGTTCTGCGAAGCGCTGAAGGAGTCCGGAAGCCTGAAGGCGCTCAAGTCGCTCGACGACATCATCGGGTTCATGGTCGGGCGCAGCGACAACCTCACCGTGTTCGCGCTGCTCGACGTTTGCGCGAAGCTGGGAACCGCTTCAGCGAAGGGAACAGTGAAGGACCTCGATAAGGTGAAGGCGGAACTGAAGAGCGGCAAGCTCGCGGCCCAGATGATTCGGTCGCAGCTCGTACTCTCGGACATCGGTAGTACGATCAAGGTCCCGCCGCCGGCGGTGTTCCAGGTGTTCGGTCAGCGGTTCATCCTCGACTCGTTCGTGCTGTCGCAGGTCGTGTTCGACAGCATCGTTTTCAAGAACCAGAAGATGCAGCGGATGATGCCCACCGGGCTCGACGCCCTGGCCGCGCTCGGTAGCGACGAGGCCGTGCTGCTGCTCGAACCCGAACTGAAGCGGTGGAACTACTCGGCGAACCTGCTCGCGTGCCGCGACTTTATCAACCTGCATCCGGAAACGTACTGGAAGAGCAACCTGTACGTGCTGTGGCTCGACTGCCTCCGCGCGCTGAACGCCGACATGACCGGGCACAAGCGGTTCCCGCAGGCGATGCGGTCGAAGGGGTGGGCCATGAAGCAACTGAACACCCAGCTCGGCTCCTGGGCGGAACTGCGTCACGACACGATCCTGTACGCGAAGCAGTCGTACACCGGGATGGTCACGTGCGAGTACCCGGCGGGGTACGTCGAGCCGTACCCCGAGTTCTACGCGAAGGTGAAGTTCTTCGCGGACGAGGCCGGCAAGCTGTTCGCCGCGGCGGAGTTTCCCGGTCTGAATGCCGAAGCGAAGAAAGGCTACGTCACGTTCTTCCGGCAGTTCAGCGCGACGGTCGGGCAGTTAGAAACGCTCGCGAAGAAAGAACTGGCGGGCGAGGCGTTCACCGACGCCGAGAAGGCGTTCATCAAAAAGACGGTGGACGCGCGGGGCGGGGGGAGCGGCCCGCCGCGGTACGACGGCTGGTACCCGAAGCTGTTCTTCAACCGCGACGAGTGCGCGAAGTGGGCGCCGGTGGTGGCCGACGTTCACACCGACCCGGCGTCGCAGAGCTGCCTGGAAGTGGCCGTGGGCGACACCATGTTCGGGGTGATCGCGGTCGATAACGACACGGACCGCATGACCTACGTCGGCCCGCTGTACTCGTACTACGAGTTCCGGCAACCGGTCGATAAGCGGCTCACCGACCCCGAGTGGCACCAGATGATCGCTCAGGGCAAGGTGCCCGCGCGCCCGGAGTGGACCCGGGAGTTCGTGGCGCCCACTCGCAAGGCCGGGACAGGCCGGTGAGCGCCGCCGGCTACCGCAGGAACAGGCGGTAGACGGGGTTCTCGGTTTCGTCGACCCATGGGTACCCCAGCGTGTCGGCGAACGCGCGGAACGCGGTCGCGTCGGGCACCTGGACGCCGACCAGGATGCGGCCGTAATCCGCCCCCTGGTTGCGGTAGTGGAACAGGCTGATGTTCCAGTCCGGGTGCATGCTCGTCAGGAACTTGACGAGCGCGCCGGGCCGCTCCGGGAACTGGAACCGGTACAGCCGCTCGCCGCTGGCCAGCGGGCTGGGGCCGCCAACCATGTGCCGGATGTGGTCCTTGGCCAGGTCGTCGTCCAGCAGGTCGAGGGCGGCGAAGCCGCTCTCGGTGAACGCCCGGCCGGTGGCCGCCGCTTCTCCCCGATCCGTCACCGCCAGGCCGACGAACACGTGCGCTACCCGCTCGTCGGAGATGCGGTAGTTGAACTCGGTCACGTTCCGCCGCCCGATCACCTCACACAGCCGTCGGAAGCTCCCGCGCTCTTCCGGGATGGTGACCGCGAACAGCGCCTCCCGCCCCTCGCCCGCTTCGGCCCGCTCGGCGACGAAGCGTAGGCGGTCGAAGTTCATGTTCGCCCCGCAGGTGACCGCCACCAGCGAGCCGATGTGTGGGCCGTGTTCGGCCGCGTACTGCTTGACGGCGGCCACCCCCATCGCTCCCGCCGGTTCGAGCACGGTGCGGGTGTCCTCGAACACGTCCTTGATCGCCGCACACACCGCGTCGGTGTCGACCTCGATGAACCCGTCGGCCAGTTCGCGGGCCAGCCGGAACGTCTCCTCGCCCACCTGCTTGACGGCCGTGCCGTCGGAGAACAGCCCCACGTCGTTGAGTCGGACCCGCTCCCCGCTACGGACGGAGCGGGCCATCGCGTCGGAGTCGGTCATCTGCACCCCGATCACCTTGATCTCGGGGCGCACCGCCTTGACGTACGCCGCCACCCCGGCGAGCAACCCGCCGCCGCCGACCGCGACGAAGATCGCGTGGATCGGGTCCTGGTGCTGGCGGAGGATTTCCATCCCGACGGTGCCCTGGCCGGCGATCACGTCCGGGTCGTCGAAGGGGTGGACAAAGGTGAGCCCGTTGGCGGCGCCCAGTTCGGCCGCGTGCTGGTAGGCGTCGGAGTAGCTGTCGCCGTGCAGCACGACCTCGGCCCCGAACCCGCGGACCGCGTCGGACTTCAGCCGCGGGGTGGTGACCGGCATGACCACCACGGCCCGGCACCCGAGCCGGCGGGCGCTCAGTGCGACGCCCTGGGCGTGGTTCCCGGCGGACGCGCACACGACCCCGCGGGCCAACTGGTCGGCGGGCAGCCGAACCATCTTGTTGTACGCCCCGCGGAGCTTGAAGCTGAACACCGGCTGCGTGTCTTCCCGCTTGAGCCAGACAGGTGTGCCGAGCCGGGCCGAGAGCTTCTCCGCGCGCTCCAAAGGGGTCTCGACCGCGACATCGTAGACGCGCGCGGTCAAAATCCGCTGCAGGTATTCCCAGAGGCGAACGTCCATCCCAGCTCTTCCGAAAGAGGCCCCGTCGTCGCGGCGAGCGCCGCGTTCTGACCTAATAGGAAGGACCGCGCTGCGAACCACCCGCAAAGTCACTCGGCGGCAAAATAACGGTGCGCGGAGCCAGCACATAACACGTTCGGCCCGTTCGCGCGGGGCGAACGGGCCGAGTCGTTACTTACACGGGCGAGACGGGCTTCAAACGTGGGCGCGAGGTATTCGGTCTCGGCTACCGCTGCGGCCCGCACGGAAGAGATCCGTGCTTCGGTGCCCGTTTTGGATTTGCCTTTGTGGCACAGACATTCCTGCCTGTGCGGCCTTCTCGCGCCGCACAGACAGGAATGTCTGTGCCACAAGAAACAGACACAACCAGTCGGACTGTGAATGAGGAGAGCCGCGCTTCGGTGCCGGCGGCTACTTCTTCTTCTTGAGCGTGTCTACCTTCTTGTCGGCGTCTTCGAGTTCCATTCCGTCTTCGCCCTTGAAGGTGACGGTCAGGTCCTGCTCGATCTTCTGCTCGTTCAGCGACAGTTTTAGGGCGATTTTTTTGCCCGTGAGCTTGTAGGTGCCGTCGAGCTTCAAGTCCTTGCCCTCGTTGTTGATCGTCACCAACAGCTTTCCATCTTTGGCGAACTCGATCACCGTTCCGACGGGCGTGTCACTGGCGGATTTCGTCACCTCCCACTTGCCGAGCAGCTTGGGGGTGTCGTCGGCTTTCGCCGGGACGGTCCCGACGAGCCCGAGCGCCGCGAATGCGAACACGGCGGCCAGAAGGGTCTTCATTGTGGTCGTTCCTTGAGCACTGCGTTTGGCCCGCCCGGGCGCCGGATGCGCCCCGGGCGCGTTATGCTACGCGGCGGGTCAATGGCGCGTCATGATGAACGTGCGTGGTTACGCGGCCCGCGCCCGGCCGAGCATGAACTGAACCGCGTTCGCGATGTCCGCGACCTCCGCCAGCGCGCCGGGGCCGGTGTCCCCGCAGGCGAGCTGCTTCGTCACCGGGGCCACCACCCGGAGCGTCGGGCTGCGGTCGTTGATCTGCTGGATCAGCGCGTCGTCGGCGAGGTGCGCCGGGATGTGGCCGGCGCCGGCGTCGGCCGCGAGGGCGCGCAGGTGCCGCCGCGTGAACGGGTGCTGCCACATGAGGGTGTTCATCGCGGGGGCCATGACCACCGGGCGGGCGAGGTCCCAGGCGCGCCACACGCACGTCAGGCAGTTGTCGCACAGCCCGACCGCCAGCTTCGCCAGGGTGTTGGCGTCCAGCGGCGCGAGGGCGAAGACGTCCGCCCACTTCCGCAGCTCGATGTGTCGCACCGCGTCGCCGCGCTGGTAGAGCTGCCCGTCCGCGCGCCCGGGCCATTCGTCCTCGTCGAGGGACAGCACGCCCGCGGCGCGGAACGGGGCGGGGTCGAAGAAGTACGTTGCGGCGCTCGTCGCCACGATCTTGACCGCGTGCCCGGCGCCGGTGAAGGCGTCGTAAAGGGCGGGCACGCGCACCGCCGCCACGCTGCCGGTCGCCCCGAGGAGTACGTTCGCCATGTTGCTACGTCCGCTTCTGGTAAAGGTCTTCGAGGGCCAGCACCAGCCGGTCGGGCAGCTCGCGCCGCGTAACCCGCTCGTACCGGTCGGTGACCGGCCCCAGGTACGCCCAGTGCGCCTCCCCGTCGACCGTGGTCGCGACGATCACGTCGGCCGCGGACTGCTGCCGCGACGCCTCCGCGGTGTCGACGAGCTGCTGCTCGCTCAGGCCGGCCTCGGTCTCGAACTTGACCAGCAGCCCGGGGAAGCCCCACGGGTGCCGGATGCGGTCCGCGAGCCGGGGGGCGCGCAGGAGGCGGACCCACAGCTCCGGCTCCGCGCCGTTAATTTTATCGGCCGCCTGTTTCGCGAGGGTCGGCGCGCCGGTGCGGGCCTCCCACTGTCCGGTCCGGGCGTTGAAGAACGTCCCGGCCGCCGGCGTGAACGCGCCACCCGAAAGGTAGTCGCTGACCGACGCGGCATGACATACCACGTCGAAGGCGGTGACGCGAAGTTGGTTCTGCAAAATCGAGGTCAGTTCGTCGTAGGTGTGGTAGGGCAACACGGAGAACCGCTCGCCCGGGTCGCGCGGGTTGATCCCGTGCTCGAGGAGGGCGTCGGGCCGCGAGGTGACGAGCGTGACCGTGTGCCCGCGGCCCCACGCGGTGCGGGCGACCACGGTGCCGGCCCGCCCGGGGTGCGAGTTGGTGACGCAGCGGACCCGGTCGACGGGCGCGTGCGTGCTGCCGGCGGTGACGAGAAAGTTCATGGCGGGCGGCGCCGTGAGGGGGGCGACACCGTTAGGTTAGCGGATTCGCCGCGCGAGCGCTAAGCCGCCCGGCGCACTTCGGCCGCGCCCTCCAGCCACCGCACCGTTTCGCGAACGCCGTCCTCCAGCGCGGTCGAGGGGGCGTCCCACCCGGCGCCCCGCAACTTCGACATGTCCGCCTGTGTGAAGTTCTGGTACTTGCCCGCGAGGTCCGCCGGCATGTCGACGAAGCCGATTCGCGGTTCCAGCCCCAGCGCGACGAACACCGCGTGCGCGAGGTCGTAGAAGGTCCGCGCCGCGCCGCTGCCCGAGTTGTACACGCCGCCGGGCGCCGCGTTCCGCCACAGCCACAGCATGTGGCTCACGCAGTCGCCCACGAACACGAAGTCGCGGCGCTGGCCGCCGTCGGTGAACGCCGGGTCGGTGGAGCGGAACAGCTTCATCTCGCCGGTCGCCTTCACCTGCTTGTGCGTCTGGAACACGACGCTGGCCATGCGGCCCTTGTGCGGCTCGCGCGGCCCGTACACGTTGAAGAACTTCAGCCCGGCCCACTGCGGCGGCGCCGCGCGCCCGGCGGCCACCTCCGCGAGCGCCCAGATGTCGAAGTCGTTCTTGCTCTTGCCGTAGAGGTTGAGCGGGCGGAGTTCGTGCGGCGGGGTGCGGTCGTCGAACCCGAGTGTGCCGTCGCCGTAGGTCGCGGCGCTGGAGGCGTAGAAGAGCGGCTTCCGCCGTTCCGCGCACCAGTTCCAGAGGTGCCGGGTGTACTCGACGTTGTTGCGGGACAGGTAGTCCCAGCTCGTCTCCGTCGTGGAGCTGCACGCGCCGAGGTGGAACACCGCGTCCGGCTCAACGCGCCCGGCGCTCAGGTCGTCCAGAAAGTGGTCGTGCCGGCTGAACCGGAACCGCGACAGCCCGACCAAGTTGGCGGCCTTCGCGGGCGTCAGCTCGTGATCGACGAGCAGGAGCGCGTGCCCTTCGGCCGCGAGCGTGTGCGCGAGGTTCGAGCCGATGAACCCGGCCGCGCCGGTGACGGCGATCATGGTGCCCCTCCGTGGTGCTTGGAAGAACCGAAGAGTGGCCACAAAGACGCACAAAGGGCACAAAAAGAAACCAAAGACAGCGATCACGATCGGCGTGAAGCTGCACTGAGTTGATCTTGTTTTCTTATTGGTTTTCCTTTGTGCCCTTTGTGCGTCTTTGTGGCCACTCTTATATTCGGACTCACTTCGGCGCGCCGGCGCGTGCCCGGGTGCGCATCTTGGGTGCCTCGACCGTCCCCAGGTGGTCGGCCAGGGCCTGCTCGGGGACGTCCATGACCTCGCGCAGCTTCGGCAGCAGCGGCCCGGGGGCCGGGTCGGCGCGCAGGGCCTGGAGGTAGTCGTGCAGCACCTTTTTGGGGCCGGGGCCGGACCGCAGCATCAGGTGGACCCACGCCCACGCCTCCCGGTACTCGGGCTTCTGCATCTCGGCCACGTCCTTCAGCTTTTCCAGCCGCGCGAGGTCCGGCTGGAACGGCCCGCGCCGCAGTGTATCCAGGTGCTGGGCGTTCACGCCATCCTGATTCGGCGGCAGCTCGAAGTACCCGGCCAGCCCCTCGTCGAGCCACAGCGGCACGTCCTTCAGCACGCCCCGCAGGAGTGCGTGCGTCAGCTCGTGCCGCAGGTCCGTGCTGAGGTGGTCGCCGAGCCAGGTGAAGATCTTGAGTTCGTCGGTGCCGCCGGCCCGGGGCTCGGCGATGAAGTAGGCGCGGCGGGGCGGCAGGTTCCGGTACTTGGCCCGCATGTACCGCTCGTACCGCTCCTGCGTGTCGAACAGGAACACCTGCACGATGCCGTTGCTCGGCGGCAGCTTCAGTTCGCCGAACACCTGGTCGGGCAGCGCGTCGAGTTCCGCGAACAGCGGGTCGGTCTTGTCGATCTCGAAGTCGTGGTACAGGACGTAGTAGCCGGCGCGGGTGTGCTTCTTACCCGGCGGCGCGGTGGGGGCGGGTGTGGGCGCCGGCGGGACCGGAGCGACCTCGGCGTTTCGCGTGCTGTTGGCGCTCGGGTCGGTGCGCATCGTTTCGCACCCCGCGAGCGCCCCAATCAGGGCCACGAGGGTCGCGAAAGCAGAGAGGCGCAGCGGCGAACTCGGCATACACATCGCCCTGCGTGGCGTGAGACCGGAGCGCCGGGTGGCGCGACCTGACAGTATTCGGCCGCCGGGCCGGCGGCACTTCACATTTCGCGGGTAATATCGATTATCCGATCGGGCGCCCGTTCCGCGCGTTCTTGGCCACTTTCGCCCGCGTCGCGCGGCAGATCGCGCTCCACCACGTTTTCCAGCCCCGCCCACTGGCTCCGGCGCCGAGGTAGGCGCGCAGGAACCGCAGGCACTCGGTGCGCGTGACGTGTCGCACGGCCAGGAAGCTCGCGTTCAGCCGCGCAAGTTCCTTGGCGCACCGGGCGAAGGGCACCGCGCCCGTACCGGCCCGCACGCCGACGAGGTCGATCAGAACGGGCGTCGCGGTCGCCGGGTCGCGGGCGGCCCCGGCGAGCATGATGTTGGGCGCTTTGAGGTCGCGGTGGGAGACCCCGCGGTCGTGCATCGCGCGAACCACGCGGGCCAGTCTCTCCATCCATGCGCGGAGGACGGGTGCCTCGCGACACGCTTTCACCGCTTCCGGTAGTCCGACGGCATCGTGAACCTTCTCCGTGAGCAGATAGCCCTCGGCGGGGAGAAACCCGGCGCGGTACCGGTGAAACACCGCGAGCGGGCGCGGGGTCGGCAGCCAGCGCTCGCACAGCCCGTGGCCGAACAGCCACGACCGCCGCACGCTCGACGCGCGGAACAGGTTCTTGAGGGCGCCGGAGGCGCTTGGCGTGTTGACCCGTTTCAGAATGACGGTGCGTGTCCCTTCGGCTGTCGGAAGTTCGATCTCTGCGACGGTCGAACCGACGCAGTCTTTGAGGAGCCGGGTGCCGGGCTGAGAGAACGCGGCGTCGGGCGCGGCGAGCAGCGTGCGGAGGAACGCGTCGGGCAGGTCGCGCACCGCGAGGCCGCGGACGCGGCCCGCTCGCACCTTGCGGACGGTCCGGTGTGTGCCCTTGTACCGGGCCGTGCGGGCGACCCAGAACCGCCGGTTCGAGGCGAGGGTGGCCCGCTCCAAATGCTTCGGCCCTTCTGGGCACACCAGCCCCGCGCGGGCCGTGCGGTAACTGAGCCAGAACCGCAGCCGGTCCGCGCGGCTGGCGCGGAGCTGGAACCACCGGTTGAACAGGACGAGGTTCTCGCGGCTCGCGGCCCAGGGGAGGGGAGGGCCGAACCGGATCGCGTGGACATCGAGGAGGGCGAAGTGGAAGCCGTTCCGCACCGTTCTTCTCTCGGCGCGAGGACGGTCCTCTCCCTCCCACGCGACGAGCAGGTTCCCGGGGTGGGGGTCCGGGTGGGCGACGCCGTTCTCGTGGAGCTTCGCGATGAACGTCCCGAGGTCGCGCGCGAGTACCTGCCGCTGGGACGCGGTGAGCGGGCGCGCTTCGAGGAAGTCGGGGAGCGGTACCGCGGGGTCCAGATCGCGCGTGATGAGGTAGCTCTGCCCGGGCCACCGGGAGTCGGACGTGCCCCAGGCGAGGGGGGCCGCGGCCCCGATGCCCAGCGCGCGAAGCCGTGCGGCGTTCTCGAACTCCAGTTGCGCTTTCGGGAGCCGGAGCACCTCGCGGGCCCACGCCCGCGGGCCGTTGATCCGGCAGTGCTTCACGTAGATCGTGCCCGACGCCAGAGCGACGCGGTAGACCGTCCGGTGCGGACCGTGCTTCACGACCGCCGCCGAGCCGCCCGCGAGCCATTCGTCGAGCGCGGGGCCGGCCGCCCCGAACAGCGCCGCGCCCTCGGGGGACAGGCGCCAGACCCGGCCGTTCGCGCGCACGCTTGAGCCCGCCGCCGGGGCGACGAGCGAACCGCACTTGCGCAGAACGTCCGCGAGCATGGTTTCCCCTAACCGGCCTTTCGCGCCGACCCGAGCCGTTCGAGCGCCTCGATCCACAGCCACACCCCGGCCGCGACGCTGTACCGCGCCCGCACCTCGCGGCGGGCCGTTTCACCCAACCGCTTTCGCAGCGTGGCCGCGCCGGCCAGCGCGCGCACGGCCCCGATCCACTCGTCGGTGGTGCTCGCGCAGAAGCCCGTTTCGTTGTCCCGCACGAAGTCGCCCTGCACGCCGACCGGGTTCGCCACCACCGGCAGCCCGGCGGCCTGGTACTGGAGCACCTTCAGCGCGCACTTGCCGCGGCTCCACGGGTCGTCCGGAACCCACCCAATGCCGATGTCCGCGGCGGCGATCTCTTCCGCCTCGCGCGGCTCCGACCACACGCACCGCTCGACCGGCAGCGGCGGGAACTCCGTGAACCGGTCGCAGATGAGCTTGAGCCGCACACCGGGAACGGCCCGACCGATCGCGCTGAGCGTGGGCGCGAACCGCTCCAGGCCCTTCAGCGTGCTCGACGACCCGACCCACACGAGTTTGATGGCACCGGTCGCGCTGTGCTCTGCGACCGGGTACCGGTCCAGGTCCACGCACGTCGGGATCACGGTGACGCGATCGGCCGGGACGTACTTCTGGGCTTCCTCGGCGAGAAACCGGTTACCGGCGATGACGAGGTCACAGGCTTCGACGGTGGCGCGGAACCGGGTGGCCCGCTTGGGGTCGTCGAAGCCCTTCGCGGAGTACGAGTCGCGGAGGTAGACGGCGTCGTCGAAGTCGAACAGGAGCCGCCGGACGCGGTGGCGCAGGAGTGTGACGGCCCAGCGCGGGAGCAGCTTGCGCTGGAGAACGGCGGCGTCGTATGAGGTGAGATCGCGGCCCAGCGCGAGGCGCCCGGCCAGCGATTGCGGCAGCTCGCGGAACTCGAGGGAGTGGCCGGCATCGGCGAGCGCGCGGCGGAACGCGGTGAGCCGGTACCGGCAGCACACGTGTGACTCGGACTCCACCAGCGCAACCAGCCGCACCGCGACCCTCCTTGGTCTGCGTACGTCGAACGTCGTCGGGTTGAAAGTCGTAAACGGTCCGTTGTTATTGACTTTACAACTTTCGAACCGACGACGTTATGACTTTCTGCCCCGCCGCGACGCGAGCGCCCGATCGATGTCGCGTTTCGCGTCGGCGGTCTTCATCGACTGCCGCTTATCGTGGGTCTGCTTGCCCTTCGCCACCGCGATCTCCACCTTCGCCTTGCCGTCCCGGAAGTACATCTGAAGGGGCACGAGCGTCAGCCCCTTGTCGTCCGCTTTGGCCGCGAACTTCGTGATCTCCCGGCGGTGGAGCAGCAACTTCCGCGTGCGCTTCGGCTTGTGGTTCAGACGGTTCCCGTACAGGTACTCCGGGATCTCTGCCCCGATGAGCCACAGCTCGTCTCCGTCGATGCGGGCGTAGGCGTCCTCAAGGTTTGCGTGCCCGTCGCGGAGGCTCTTCACCTCGGTGCCGACGAGCACGATACCGCATTCGAGCCGGTCCGAGATTTCGTACTCGTGGAGCGCGCGCCGGTTCCGGCAAATGTTGACCGTGCCGTCCGCCGCCTCCTTCTTGTCTTTCTTGCCCGACTTCGCCATGATGTCCGTCTCAATGCGGTATCGCCCGGGGTATTCTACCGTTGCGCACCCACAGTTCGTAGGCCGATTTCCGTGACCCGGTTCGTCGTCCTCACCCACGATTGGCCCGAGCCGCACTTCGACCTGCTCGTTGAAGAGGCCGGCCGGCTCCGGGCGTGGCGGTTGTTGTGCGAACCGCAGGCCGGGTGCGATGTTCCGGCCGCGCCGAACTTCCCGCACCGGCTCGTGTACCTCGAATACGAGGGGCCGCTTTCAGGCGGTCGCGGGAGCGTATCGCGATGGGATGTTGGGACTTGCGTCTGGGAGGCGGACGAGCCACACCGCGTCCAGCTCTCGATTTTGGGAACCCGGTTGAGCGGCCGGGCCGTGATCGCTCGGCGCGGGGACACGTGGTTCTTTCGGCTCACGGGAGCTGGGCAACCGGGTTGACCCCTGCCGGCACCGCCGGTGCCGTCTCGAGGAACGAACGCCCCGCGATCGCCAGTTTGCCGTCCTTGACTTCGAGCGTGAGAATCTGAGACGTGGGCCGCGGTTGCTTCGCGAAGAACTTGAACACCCCCACCGGGTTGCTCTTGTTGCGGTACCACGTGACGCTCATGCTGGATTCACGGGCCACGTCGCCGATGCGGTCGAGGATGGACTGCGAGCCGAACGGTATCGCGCCGGCTTTCAGGTCGCACACCTCGACGGCCGCAACGTTCACCTGATCCGCCACCAGCCAGATTTTCGCTTCCAGCCAGATGACCCCGCTCCAGAACCCTTCGCGGTAACGCAAGCCGATTTTGAGGCGGTCACCGTCAATAGCGATGCGCGGGGAGTGGAAGCCCTTCGGGAGCAACTCGCACAACCCGTCCTTCGCCCCCATGTTCTCGGCGAAGAAACAGTTCAGTTCCTCCGCGGTGAACGTGTCGCCCCAGGTCTCTTTGGCCCGGATGTCGTTCTGAAGGTCGAGGACGCGGGTGAGGAGCTTCGCGGCCTTTTCGTGCGAGTCGTAATCGATCGGCCGGCTGGCGGCGGCGGTGTAGAAGGCCGGGTCTCGCTTTGCGGCGAATAGGAGGGCGCTGGTCGCCAGGGCCGCGAACGCGGCCAGCATTGCCAGCGCCAGGAACATCGGCCGACGACGCCTCATTACTGATCCCTCCGGGCAGCGGGATACACGGGACGCGGAAACTGGTCAACTCCGACCGTCGGGCGCGGTTGCGCCGCGCCCGCCCGGTTGTGCGGGGGCGTAAAGGAAAATGGGAACTTGGCAAACGCCGATGTCCTGCGTTACGTTGGGGATGTGACAGTCAAGTCGTGCTTGAGTATGAAGGGGCCGAACATGACGCGCTTCCGGTACTGCCGCGAGCTTGGTGCGGGGGTGGTGGCTCTCGGGATGCTCGCCCCGCCTTCGGCCGCCCAACCGACTCCACCACCGGGGCCGCTCGAATCCAAACTCGCCGAGCAGAAAGCGAAAGCGAACGAGCAGAACGCTGAGCGCAACCTTGCCGAAGCGTTCAAGTTCGCGGACGCCCAGTTGCGGCTCGGACTGCGCTCAAAGGCCACGGAGACCTTGAAGAAGGCCAAACAAGACATCCCGTCCGTCGGAATCACAGAGGCGACTCGAACCTATCTCACGAGCCGCGTCGATGCCAAACTCGATGAGCTCGAAGGCCGGCGTCCGGTGGTAACGAATCCCTCCACGGGCGTTAAACTCGACCCGAAGAGCCCCGAAGTTATTGCGGCCCAGAAGGCGGCCGCGGAAAAGGCCGCGCTCGAGTACAAGGACGTGGTTGAGGGGCTGAAGTCGATTCAGCGGGCCAACGATTCCAAAGAGACGGCCGTTGCCAGCGCCGAGATCGCGCGGCTCACGAAACTGTACCCGACCAACCCGTCCGTGCAGGCGCTGGGGTACACCGGGAGCATCGCCACCCGGCTCGAAGAGGCCATCGCGATTCAGGTGCAGATGCGTGCCCGGTGGGTCAAGAGCCAGCAGGATCTGACCCGGTCTGCGACGCCGGCGATCATGGATGTGGAGTTTCCGCCCGACTGGGTGGAGAAGTCCAATCGCCGGCTGAAGCCGGTCGAAATGACCGCCAAAGAGAAGAAGATAATTGAGGCACTGGAGAAGCCGGTCAGCGTGAACTTCCGTGACCGCCCCTTCGAGGAAGCGCTGCAAGACCTGTCGAACATGCTCGACCAACCGCTGCTGCTCGACAAGCAGTCCCTGCAAGACCTGGAAACGGACCTGAAGAAGGGGGCAACCCTCGAAGCCAAGGGGCTCGCGGGCCGCACCGTGCTGCGGTCGATACTCGCGGCTCAGGGGCTCACGTTCGTGGTGAAGGACGAGACGATTCAGATCGTCACCGTCGAACGCGCTCGCAACCTGCTGACCACGCGCGTGTACTACATCGGCGACCTGACCCTGGGTAAGGGGCCGTTCAGCGGTCCGCAGTGGGGGCCGGCGTTGAACGCGGAACAAGCGGCCCTGAACGCGCAGAACATCACCTCCATGGTTACGGGGTCGATCGATCCGTTGTCGTGGCGCGCCAACGGCAGCGGTCCGGGGACAGTAACGTACCACGCTCCGAGTGCCGCGATCATCGTGCGGGCGTCGGCGGAAGTTCACTTCGCTCTCCAGAAGAGCTACGGCCCCGGACGGTAAGGCACGTTCCGTGCTGAAGAGTTAGCAACGTCAGCGGCGGTCCGATGGGTGGGACACACCCGTCGGACCGCCGCTGACGTTAAACAGTTATCAGTTAACCAGACGCGCATCCCCGTGAGCGGACCGCTTTCACTCGGTGGTCTGAACCGACTGTAAGAACATCACCCGTAGCACACCTCAGCAGGCGGTCGTGGTTGTGCTGTGCGTTTTGACGAGCCGCGATCGCCAGGGAGCGGGATACGTACCCCACTCCCTGGCGGTCGCGGCTCGTTTCCGAACGTTACAAACATCCTTCGTGGCACCCTCAACGCAGCTTCGATTCGTTGATCCGATTCACCGCCGCGGATGCTGCGTCTGATAGTACCGTTCCGGGTGCGTCGGCCGCCCACCGTTTGAGCAGTTCGACCGCCGCAGGGGTTCCGGCCAGTTCCATCGCCACCACCGCCCGGCGGCGGCGCCAGCTTTCGGGCGAGGTCGCTCCCTCGGTCCAACTCCGGATCAGAACGTCCAACCGGGTCCGGACCTCGGGCGATTCCGCGCCCGGGCGGGCGGTTCGGGCGAGGGCCAGCGCGGGCGGGCCGAATCGGGTCAGTTCCGCCTCGGCGGCCTCTCGGGTTTTGAAGTCTTCATCAGCCAACTGCCCGACCAGTTTCTTGAACCGCTCGGGGTCGGGCTTTCGGGGCGAGGGGAGCTTCTCGCCGAACACCGCCGGCGCCTTCGGGTCCGCCGCCGCGAGCCACACTGCCCGGAACGCATCCGCTGGTTCGCCGAGCAGGTCGTCCCATAACTGCGCCGTCGTTCGGGGCGCCCCCGGAGCGGGCGCCGGGCGCACGTCCCAGACGTAGCCGGTCAGGTCCATAGAAGACGACAGAACGGTGCGCCCGTCCGGCGCAAAATCGACCGAGTACGCCCGGCTGGTGTGCCCCTCGAACCGGCGGAGCAGGGTGCCGGTGGCCACGTCCCAGATCGCCACGGTCCGGTCGCCCGCGGTCGCCAGCCAGATGCCCCCGGGACCGAACGACGCACCCCAGGCGACGTGCCCCTGCGTGTGCGCCTGCCACTGCTTCTGAACCTCGCCGGTGGCCGGGTTACACAGGTAGACAAGACCCTGGTGGCCAACCGTCGCCAGAACGCGACCGTCCGGCGAAACGGCGATGTCGTTCACGGTGTCCTGAGCCGGCGCCGATGCCCGCGATTTGCCGGTCGCCGCGTCCATCAGGTGGAGCTTGCCGTCCCGAGATCCCACGGCGAGCGTTCGGCCGTCGCTGTGGAACGCCACGGCTCCGTACTTCGCCTCGGCCCAGAGACGCTTGCCGGTTGCCGAGTCGAACGCGACGGTCCCGAACGGCTCGCACGAGCTGACGACCACGCGGCTGTTCGGCGCAAACTTCAGGCCCGAGAACCAAACCGGTTGCTCCTTTGGAGACGGGGCGATTTCGATTTCTCGTGCGAGGAGACCGCTCTCAATCTCCCAGATTCGGATCTTGGCGTCCTTGTGGGCCGTGGCGACGCTCTTTCCGTCCGGTGCGAACGCCAACCGGCTGGCCGGCGGCCCCGCTGATTGAAGGGTTCGGACCAACTGCCCGGTCGCTGCGTCGAGCAACTCGACACGCCCGCTGCCGTCGGCTGCGACGATCCACTTTCCGTCGCGAGAGCGATCCAGTCGCAGGTGCCCCGAATACCTGCCCGGATCACGAAGCGGTTTGCCCGTAGCCAGATCGCAACGACAGACCCGGTGATCCCAGCTCGTTGAGACCAGTGTTCGTCCCTCGTCGATGAAGGCAAGGCCGGTGACCCAGTCCGCGTGCTCTCGGATCGGCGTGAGCGATTTCCCGGTGCCGATGTCGAACCGGTGGATAACGCCCCGTTGCGTCCCCACCAGCAGCGTCTTGCGGTCGGGGGTGATCGCCAGGACTGTGATCGCGGGAAGCTCTTTATCCTTGCTGGTCACGACGACGTTGTTGAGTACTTGACCGGTTGCCACGTCCCACACCCGTATGCGACCTTCTGAACCGTCCGCTGCGGCCAGCGTTGTGCCCATCGGGTCGAGCCCGATCGCCTCGGGCGGGGCCGTGTGCTCGAACTGTCGTGCTTGTTTACCGTCCGAGTCGTAGGCCGTGATCGTGTTATTCGAGACTTCGTACAAGCGCAGCCCGTTCGGCGACGGCGACGCCGCCTCCGCGGCGAATCCCAACGATCGAATTTCTTTTCCCGTGGGCGGATCGATCAGAACCGTGCTTTTTTGACGCACCGCGACCAGATGCGCGGAGCCGGTCGGAAACCACAGCCGGGTGTAGCCGTAGTCGAAGGGCTGGTTCGGGCCGCGGGGCGCGGGCGGTGGCTTGAAGGTGACGAGTCGTTTGCCGCTGTTCGGGTCTAACCCGACGATCGACCCGGTCGCCGCAATCGCTACTGCGCCAGGGGCGTGGAGGGCATAAAGAGTCTTGCCGTCAGGGGCAAATGCGAGCAACGAGCCGTTCGCCTGAAACCCGTTTGGCCCCTCCGAATTGCCGATCCAGAGGGTTCGGCGGCCGGTGGCGAGGTCGAGAAGCGTTAGGCCGGATTCGGACGTGGTGGCAATGGTCTTTCCGTCGGGTGACAGGGCGGCGTTGTTGGTGCCCGCGCCGTCCCGATAGCGTAGCGTGCCGATTCGTAGTATCGCGCCGGCCGGCAGTGCGTCTCCCTGTGCGTCCGCGCTGGCCGTCGGGTTGGCACCTGGTTCGCGGTCTTTCGGTGCCGGGATGCCCGGCGTGGGCGGGTCCGCCGACACGCTGGCCCCAAGGGCCAGTGCGGCCGCCACAACGGCCGCGATCGCACACGCGACGGCGCCGACCTTCGCGACCGGCCCGCTCGCGATCGGTCCCCGCGCAAGTGAGGCGACGGCCGCAGGCGGGGGACCGAACGTCGCCGCCAGGATCGCCGCGCACATCTGTGGGGGGACCGCGCCGGCCGGGTGTGTGGCTGCGACGGCCAGAAGCACGCCGCTCAGAGCCACCCCGCGCCGGGTCAAGGCGGTGCGAAGTCGTGCGCGGCCGCGTTCGAGCCGGATCTTGACGGTAGCGTTCGGGACACCAAGCCGGGCCGCGATCTCGTCGCGGGTCAACTCCTCCAGGTGGTACAGCACGAGCGGCTCACGATACAGCGGCGGGAGCCGTTCCAGCTCTTCGTCCAGCGCCAGCAGGAATTCCCGGGCGCTGAGTTGGTCGAGCGCCGGGACCGCCTCCGGGACGGCAACGCGGCGCTCCCGGCGGGTCCGCCGCTCGGCCGCCCTCCGGGCGTCCCTCGCGACTCGGCGGGCGGTGACGAAGAGCCAGTCCGCGACCGACTCGTGCCACCGCTCGGCCGCCCGCCGGGCCAGAACCAGGAACGTCGCCTGGCATGCGTCCTCGGCGTCCTGCGCGGTCGGCAGCGCGCGCCGGCAAACCCGGAATACCATGCCCGCGTGCCGGCGGACCAACGCGGCGAAGGCGTCCTGGGTCCCTTCGGTCGCGAACCGGTGGAGGAGTTGCCGGTCCGTGTCGACTGCCCGCGGTATGAGAATGAGCCGGTTCGCAATGCGTGGCATTGCTGCGCCTCCCGTTTTCGGATCTTGCGTCCGTGACACCCTTGTACCCGAGTTATGGCCGCCGCGGAACGAGTGGCCTCACCGGGCCGGAGAAATGGCAAAACGGTAACGCGAAGCGGAGCCGTAAGATGAAGATCGGAGAGCTGTTAGATTTGGCCGGGGCGCGTGGACGGATGCAGTCGCGTGACGTTCTAGCAGCCGCGGAAGGGAGGTGCTGGGGTACGACCGGGCAAAAGAGGTGAAATCGGAACACGCTCAGGTTACACCCGCCTGCTGACGCAGGCGGTTCGACCGGGGCTTGTCGAACCGCCTGCGTCAGCAGGCGGGTGGCGCACAACCAATGACCTCGCAACGACTGGATTCGAGACGACGGGGTTCTCAATACTGGTTGCGCAACGCGCCCGCTCGCCCGACCGGCACGGAACTCATGCCCGGCTGAACGCCGGCTTTTTCTCTTCCGACTGTTCTTTTTCCTTCACAGCGGTTTCGCTGGTCTCTTCTGTCTTCGGCGCCGGTACTTCCGGCTTTCGGAGCCGTTCCACGAACGCGGCCATGCGGTTCAGCCCCTCGCGCAACCGGCCGTCGTCCGTCGCGAAGCTCACGCGAACGTGACCGACTCCGCTCGGCCCGAACGCGACCCCGGGGCCGACCTGCACGCGCTCCTCGCGCAGCAGGCGCTCGGCGAAGGCGCGGCCGTCGAGGTTCAACCCGGTCACCGGGACCCACGTAAAGTAGCCGCCGCTCGGCGCTTCCGGTTCGAGCCCCATCGCCCGGAGCCGGTCGAGCGTGTACTGCCGCTTGGACCGAAACCGCTGCGCGGCTTCCGGTGCCATCGGTTCTGTAAGGAGCTTTGCGGCGGCCTGCTGGCACACGGGCGGTACGTAAGGCGCGCTGAGGTTCGCGGTGAGCTGGCAGGCGCGGACGAGGTGCCGCGGCCCCGCGAGCCAGCCCACCCGCATCCCGGCCTGTCCGAACTCTTGCGACACCGACCCGGCGGTGATCGTGACCCGGTCCGCACCCGGCATGGCGGCGAACGTGCGGGTCCGCTCGCCCCGGAACGCCGCGAACGACTCGTCCAGGTACACGAGTATGCCGTACCCGCCGGCGATCCAGGCGATGTGTTCGAGGTCTTCGTTCGCGAGGCTGGCGCCGGTCGGGTTGTTCGGGTCGCTGAGGACCAGCATCTTGGCGCCGCGCATCGCCCGCTCGAAGTCGCGTGCGATGTACCGGAGCCGGCCGTCCTCGACCCACGTCGGCACCCGGCTCACGTTCGCGTGTCGCGACCGCACGCCCAGGTTGAACAGCGACGAACACGGGTCGAACAGCACCACCCGGTCGCCGGGGTTCACGAACGCATCAAGCGCCGCCGCCAGTGCGCCGGTTGCGCCGTGGGTGGCGAGAATATCGGTTGCCGGGTTCACGGTCCGCCCGGCCTGTTTGTAGCGGTCCGCGATGGCCTTACTCAACTCGGGCAGCGTGACGGGAACGCGCCCGGGGGCACAGAGGGCGTCAGTGCGGCCTACGCTGACCGCGCCGCGGGCTGCGGGCGCGTCGGGGGTGGGCTGGTTCAGGTCGAGGACGTCGAAGTTCGGCGCGGCGGGCACGAACGCCGGGTCGAGTAGTTCCTCCACCGGCGCGGCGAGGACACGGTCGGAGTAGTATTTGAGGTACGCGGTGCCGCCGTCGGTGAGGCGCCGGGCGCGCGGGGTGAACCGGGCGAGCCGGGTGCGGACGAGTAGCTTCGTGAGCCAGAAGGGAATCGCCACGCTGTTGCCTCCGTGCAGGGCGCGTTTTGCGAATTGTCGCAGAACGAACTGCGCTGTGTAAAGCCCGACTGAGCGGCGCAACGCTCTGTCATTCGGATGTCCGGTCGTTCCTGACGTGCGGCGGGGAAGTGGGGCGGCGACTGGCCATTCGCTACCAATCGACTGGTCGGGAGCTGGCGGTTCGCTGGGGTGCTGCTACCACGCGAATCGCGTCCCAAACGCCCGATTTTGAGGCCGAATCACGGGAATTGCGTGCGGTGACATCAGAAGGGTAGGGGCGCTTTCGAGTCCGTTGCGACCGGCGGCAGTTTGAAAACGGTGTTAAGAACTCGCCGCTGTCGCGTGCCCCGCTACCATCGGCTCAGTCGCTCACCCGCTACCACGAGGCCGTCCATGTTCACTGCCACCATTGCGACCCTGTGCATGATGACTCACGCGCCCGACGCAACGCCGAAAGTCGAAATCGTCGCCCACCGCGGCGCGTCCTACGACGCGCCCGAAAACACCGTGGCCGCCCTCCGCTTGGCGTGGGACCAGAAGGCGGACGGGTCCGAGTTCGACATCTACCTGACGAAGGACGGAAAGCTCGCCGTCATCCACGACAAGGACACCAAGCGCACCGCCGGGGTGAGCAAGTCGGTCGCGGACAGCACCTTCGACGAGTTGCACGCCCTCGACGTGGGCTCGTGGAAGGGGGCCAAGTTCAAGGGCGAGCCGCTGCCTTCGCTCGGCGACATGCTGGCCGTTGTGCCGGACGGCAAGCGGGTGTTCGTCGAGGTGAAGTGCGGCCCCGAGGCGGTGCCCGAGTTGGTTCGCGCGCTGACGGCGTCGAAGCTGCGGCCCGAGCAGACCCCGGTGATCGCGTTCGACGCCGCGGTCGTCGCGGCACTGAAGAAGGCCCGGCCCGAGGTTCCGGCGTACTGGCTCGTCAGCCTGGCGCCGAGGAAGGGGGCGAAAGCGCCGACCGCCGCCGAGGTGGTCGCCAAGGCGAAGGAGATCAAGGCGGACGGGGTGGACCTGTCCGCCTCTGCGGCTCTGGACGAGGCGTTCGCGAAGGCGGTGCGTGAAGCCGGGCTGAAGCTGTACGTGTGGACGGTGAATGATGTCGAAGTGGCGAAGCGGATGGTGCGGCTCGGGGTCGATGGGATCACCACCGACCGGCCGGGCTGGCTCCGCGAGCAACTCGCGAAGTGAGCCCGGCCCGCGGTCAAGCAGCGGCGCGACCGTTCACCGGCTCAGTGTGGCGGTCACCGGGAAGTGGTCCGACGGGGTGCGGCCGTCCTTCTCGGTGCGGTCGATCCCGGCACCGGTAACGGTCCAGTCCCGAGAAACGCCGATCCAGTCGATCCGGTCGCCCTTGACCGGACCGGCCTTGAAGTTAGTGAACGTACCTTCGTTCGGCTCGCGCTTCGGGTGCGCGGCGCGGAAGCTGTCCATTACCGGCGACTCATTCTTGTCGCGCGCGGCGAACAGCGTCCGGTACGGCTCGCTGTCTTCGCCCGAGTTGAAGTCGCCGGTCACGACCACCGAGCAACCGGCCCCGAGTGCTCCGATCCGGTCGCGGATCAGCTTGGCCCCTTCGATCCGTGCCTTCTTTCCGATGTGGTCGAAGTGCGTGTTCACGAACAGAACGGGTTTCGCGTTCGGCTTCGCAAGGTCCTTCAGTTTCACCCACGTTGCCATGCGTGGGAGCGAACTGTCCCAGCTCTTGCTGCCCGCCACGTTTGGGGTTTCGCTGAGCCAGAAGTGCCCGCCGTCGGTTTTCTCGAACCGCGCTTTGCGCCAGTACAGAGCCGTCGTCTCGCCCTTCTCCTTGCCGTCTTCCCGGCCGACCCCGAGGCCCTCGTACCCGGTCAGCTTTTGGCTCAGGAAGTCGCGCTGGAAGATGAGGGTTTCCTGGGTGCCGAGCAGGTCCGGGCCGAACGCCTTGACCGTGTCCGCGAGGAACTCCTTCCGCTTGTCCCAGTGGTTCTCGCCGTCCTTGGCGGTTCCGTAGCGGATGTTGAAGCTCATGACCCGCACATCGCCTTTCGGGGGCTGTGCGTTGACGGCCGGGGCCAGACCGATGGCAGCGAGCAAGAGGTAAAGAAAGCGGTGCATCACTGGTTCCTGGCGGTGAGCGGTTCCCGTCCCTCGTAGCGTATGGGAAGCGGCCGGGGCGCCTCGTGTTCGGCGTGTGCGTGGAGGAGTGAATGGACGCGGACGAACGAGCGCTCCTCGACGCGATCATCGCCGAACCGGACGAAGACACGCCGCGCCTCGTGTACGCCGACTGGCTAGACGAGCACGGCAGGCACGAGCGGGCGGAACTGATTCGCGCACAAATCGGGCTGATTCGCTCGAAAGACGAGGACACTACCGCGCAACGAAACGCTTGGCAGGCCCGCGTCCGTGTTTTGCTTTGCGCTCACTCGGAAGGGTGGCGGAAAGAACTGCCGAAGATACCGCGAGTCAGGTGGGGACCCTTTGAACGCGGGATGGTCGAATCGGTTACTCTGAAGCTCCGCTACTGGACCCCGGCCGTGCCTTCCGATCTGGTCAACCTGTTCGCACACGTCCCATTGCGTGCGTTGCGTGCCCACTTTGCCCGGTGGGACGGCAATTCCCCAGAGGACTGTGTTGGACTGCTTAGTTGGCCCGGGCTAGAGCGGTTCGACGAGTTGCACCTAATCGCCCGGTTCCACGCTCGGCCGGGCGAAGACGTAATCAGCCCGTTCCTTGCACCGTTGTGGACTCACTCCTGGGCGGACCGGCCCCGGGTGATCGATCTGCGCGAGTGCGATTTGCGCGATGCCGCCGTTCAGCCGCTGATGGCCGGTCCGCTCCATCGCCTCCCCACGCTTGTGTTCGCCCAGAGGTCGTTCAGCGAGTCGACGCGCGCGGTGCTGACCGCACGGCTCGGACACGGAGTGCGGTTTGTGTGACCGCTGGTGGTGGCGCGCAACCTTTCCTCCTGCAAGCGTTCAACAACAGTCCCGCTGCCTAAAATGACACGCATGACCGACACCGTACTTATCGTTGACGACGAGGAATCCGTCCGCCGGACGTTCCGCGAGTGGCTCACCGGCGCTATGCCGGACGCCCGCGTGTTCGCCGTGGCGGACTCGGAGTCGGCGCTCCAGATCGCCAACGAGCAGCCGGTCGATCTCGCCATCCTCGACTGGAACCTCGGGTCGGGCAGCGACGGGCTGCGGCTTCTCGAAGACCTCGTGGAGTTCCGGCCGGATGTGGTCGCGATTCTCGTAACGGGCTTCGCCCACCAGGCGACGCCGCTCGACGCGCTCCGCATGGGCGTGCGCGACTACATCGACAAGAACCAGGACCTGAACCGCGACACGTTCGTCGCCGCCATCCGGCGGCAACTGGACCGCATCCGGCCCGCGAAGCAGCAGCGCGAAATCAACCAGCGCCTGGCGGCGTTCCGCGAGGCGGTCGAGAAGGTGCTGCCGATCGTGCAGACCTCCGCGGCGTTCAACGACCCGGTGCCGCTGCCCGCGGCGGTGAAGTCGCTGCTTAGGTTCGTGATCCGCGGCACCCGTGCCGCCGACGGCGCGCTGATCGTCCGGCACACCGCCCTCGACGGGACCGAATCGACCGTCGCCTACGGTGCGGAGGGGCAACCGCTGCCCACGCCGACGGTGCCGTTCGCGCGGTCGCTCGCGGCCAGCGTCATCAGCTTTCAAGAGCCGGTCGCGATTAACGATTTCGACCCCCGCGCGCTCGGGCCGCTGGAACTCCTGCCGTTCGAGGCGAACCGCGCCTGCATCCTCGCGGCGCCGCTCCGGGTGGCCCCGGACACGGTCGTCGTGGTAGAACTGTTCGACAAAGCCGCGCCCGGCTTCACCGACGAAGACCGGCGGCTTGTAACGTCGGCGGCCGAGGTCGGTACGGACCTGTTGCGGCAGGCGGTCGCGGAGCGGCAAACGCACAAGCTGCTGTTCGATGCCGTCGACGCCGCGCTGCAGGCGACGGCACAACTCGGCGAGGCGTCGGCGGGACCGGAACCCGGACCGCCGCCGTCGGTTCTGGCGCGACTGAAGGAAGGGCTGAGTGCCGACTCGAACGCGATCGCCGACCCCGACACCACGTTGCGCCTGGTCGAAGCGGTTCGTGCCCTGGCCGTGAAGCACGGCCCGAGTGCGGTGAACCACTGCGTGAAGGTGGTCAACGACCTGCACAAGCTGCTCGACGAACTCACCGGCCTGTGACGCCACCCGTTCGCAGGCGCGGACGGCGCAGAGGCCCCGTGATGCGCGCCCGCGTGCGGCAGCGCCCGTTGCTTCCCCCCCGCACCCGCAGCGGTATTTTTCTGGGACTCAGATGACCGAGACGGCCTCGACGGTGTTCGACGAGATCTTCGCCCGGCTCACGCCGGACAGCATCCTCCGTGACCCCCGCGCGACCGGCGAAGGGATCGCGGTCGCGGTGATCGACTCCGGCGTCGAGCGGTCCGTGCTGGAAACGAAGTTCGCCGGCGCCGGCACGTCCATCAACACGATCGAGGGCGCGGTGTTCCGGCCCAGCGGCCCGCCGCTGCCGTACACCGGCCACCAGTCGTCGCCCCACGGCACCACCGTCGCGGACATCGTGCTCACGATCGCCCCGCGGGTGAAGCTCTACTCCGCCGATGTGTTCGGCCCGACCGGGTCGTGCGAGGTGGAAACGGTGATCGCGGCCCTGCGCCACGCGATCGACGTGTGGAAGGTGAAGGTGGTGAATCTGTCGCTCGGGGTGCCGGAGCACAAGCTCCAGCAGTTGCCCCGGCGGCACCAGTTGCAGCGGGCGATCGAGGAGGCGTACTTCCGCGACGTGCTGGTGTTCGCGGCGGCGCACAACGAGCACCCGCTGACGCGGAGCTACCCCGCTGCGTTCGCCCCGCCGCTCATCTCGGTCGATAAGGGGCTGTTCGACGACCCGCTGCGGTTCGCGTACAAGCTGAGCGAACAGGTAGAGTTCCAGGCGCACAGCCGGGGCTACCTGGGACCGTTCGCACGCGAACCGGCCACGAGCTGGGCGACGCCGCACCTGGCCGGGATCGCGGCCCGCGTGCTGTCGCTGAAGCCGGACCTGAAGCCGTTCGAGATCAAGACGATCCTGTACTGGCTGTTCCGCAGCGGCAGTGCTACGCCTCTGGCCTAACTTCCTATTCGGGGTACTCTTTTGAACCCGCGCGAACTCGGCGAGCTGATCGGCAAGTTGATTCCTCTCCTCATCTCCCTTGTCGTCGTGTTCGTGGTCGTCCGCCGGGCGCTGAACGCGGAGACGCGGTCGCGCCGGCTCCAACTCCTGGGCCTCGGGTGTGGGCTGGCCCTCTTCCCGCTGGTCTGCGCGACGACACTGGCTCGCGGTCCGGCCGCGCGGTTCATTTTCTTCGGAGTTGGGGCGATTACAACCGCCGCCGGTCTCGCGGCCGTTGCCCTTGTCATTACGGCCCGGTCGGCCCGAAAGAGCGACGGCGGGCGCAGCGGTGCGAGCGGCTTCGTCGCAACTGCGCTGGGCTTCGTAGGGATTGTGTTCGGGTTCGGGATGATCGCACTCCCGTTAGTTGTGATGCCGTATGAAGACGACGCGTCTGTGTGGGCACACCGGGTAGAACCGCCCGGTTTCGAGGTGTCGCTTCCCTCGGCTCGATGGAAGAAGTTTGATCGCCCCGGCGACATCGCCATGTTCGCGAGCCGGAACCCTCAGATGGTATCCGGTGTCAAGGAAGTCCGTCCGGCTCCCGGTGCTTCTGACTTTGAGAATGCCGTGAGCGACATGAAACGACTTGTGACCCGCGCGCCCGGGTTCAAGATCATTGAAGAGAGGCGAGAGCCGACTGCGAACGGGTCCGAACACTGGCGACTCATCGGCGAGGAGGCCGGTTCGGACGGCCGCATTCTGGTCGCAATTTCCGTGACGTGGTGGAAAAAATCGCACGCCGTCATCATGCTGTTCGAGGGTCAGCACCGGATGGCGTCGCAGGTCGGGCAAGAGCAGGAGTCGGAAGCCTTCTTGGCCGCCGCCCGCTTCATCCTCAGCTCAGTAAAGTGAGTACCCGGAGCCCGCCATGAACCCAACCCGACGCGACGCCCTCGCTGCGGCGCTAGCCGTGGCTGCAAACTCTGGCGGCTCGTACCTTCAGCCCGCTTGTGGCGAGGAGCGTAAGCTCACACTCGCGACGTTCGAGACCGATGTCACCATCCCCCTCGGGCACCCGTGCATGGGTGGCGGGATCGCGCCTGCGAAGGAAGTTCTCGACCCGCTGCTCGCCCACGGGTTCGTGCTGAGCGGTGCCGGGAAGCCGGTCGTGTTCGTCACCCTCGACTGGTGTGAGGTCCGGAACGGCGCCTACGAAATGTTCCGCGAAGCGATCGCGAAGGCCGTCGGCACGGAACCGGTGCGCGTGATGCTGTGCGCGGTTCACCAGCACGACGCGCCCGTCGCGGATCTCGAAGCACAACAACTGTTGGAGCGGTATAAGGCGAAAGGCGCGATTTGCGACCTGGCCTTTCTTGAGAAGGCCGTCGGGCGCGTTGCCGGTGCGGCGAAAGCGTGCCTCAAAGAGGCGAAGCCGGTCACACATCTTGGGACCGGAGAGGCGAAGGTCGAGAAGGTCGCGTCCAACCGGCGCTACATCGATGCGGACGGCAAGGTTCGCTACGACCGCATGTCCGCGACGCGCGACCCGAAGATTCGCGACGCCGACGAGGGCACCGTGGACCCACTACTGAAGACGATCAGCTTTTGGAACGGCGACACGCCGCTCTGCGCGCTGTCCGCTTACGCCACACATCCCATGAGCTACTACGGGCGGGGCGGCGTCACCGCGGACTTCGTCGGGATCGCACGCCGGAAGCGGCAGAGCGAAACGAAGGGCGCGTTTCAGATGTACGCGAGCGGGTGCAGCGGGAACGTCACCGCCGGCAAGTACAACGACGGCTCCACCGACAACCGCGGGGCACTCGCCGCTCGCATTCACGCCGCAATGGCCGCCGCGTGGCGGGCCACCAAAAAGGTTCCGGTGAAGGGGGCGAACTTCCGATCGGTACCGCTCGTGCTGGAGCCGCGCTCGTCCGAGGGCTTCTCCGAGGAGGCACTGCTGAAGAAACTGAAGGACGACACCAAGCCGTTCGGTCAGTGCCTCGCGGCTCTGGGCCTGAGCTGGAATAGGCGGTGCGATTCCGGGAAGCCGATCGACCTTCCCGTTCTGGATTTCGGCGGCGCTGCGGTCACGCTGCTCCCGGCGGAAAGCTACGTCGAGTACCAACTTGCCGCGCAGGAGGCGCGCCCGAACGGGTTCGTGTTGGTCGCAGGGTACGGCGAGTGCGGCCCGGGGTACATTCCGATCGAGCGGGCGTGGAAGGAGAACGACGGGAACCTGGCCGACTGGTGCTGGGTGAACCCCGGCAGCGAGAAACGCATGCGCGAGGCCATCAGCAAAGCCCTGGAGCTGTGAAGGCTCTCACCGCACAGGCGCAAAGACCGATACGAAGGCGTGCTGACGAGGGGACATCGGTCGTCATCGGGCACGAGGCCCGGTGTCTTCAACTTCGGCTCCCGCGTGTTCGTTGTGCTCCTTCGTGTTGACGTTTGCACCTGTGCGATGGCGCCTTTTGCTATGCGACAACCACGTGCGGCTTGCGGTCCTCGGGCACGTCGGCGCGGCGGATCAGCGTGTACACCATCCACGGCACGTTACCGATGCCGAACAGCACGAAATGCAGGTTCGCCGTCACCGGGTTTTCGAGCGACCATCCGAAGTGGATCTCCGGCACCCCGCCGGTCTTTGACAACTCGAGTGCCGCCGCCGCCAGCGCGTGCGGGACCGAACAGCACCGGGTAATGTGGATCACCACCCGTCCGCTCTCGCGTGCGATGCGCACCAGCGGGCGCTGCTGGAAATTGCTCGGGTCCCCGAGTTCCGCGAGGATGAACAGCACCGGCAACGCGCCAGGGATGCGGTGCCGGGTGCGGATCTCGATCTCCTTATCGCGCAGGTCGTGTCGCCCGGGGCGCAGCGGGACGAGGATGGCCAGGTCCGCGGCCGCCAGATGCCGCCACTCTCGTTCACTCGATTCGTCGGCGAAGTCGAAGGACTCGAACCGGAACTCGGTGCTCCGCCACGCCCGACTGAGTACGGACACCGCCAGCACCACCAGCACGAACGCGCCGGCGATCACGGCGCCGACGGGCCGGTTCCACGCCACCGCCGCCGCGCACACGGTGAACGTCACGAACGCGAGCAGAAACAGCGGCGGGATGCGGAACGCCTTCCCCCAGTTACGCTCGGCACGCCGGCGCCACACGTCCACCGTCGCTGCGAGTGCAGCGAACGCGAACAGCGCGAGCACCGCGGTCAGGTACGCGGCCCGGTGCGCGTCCACGTCCGCTCCGTAGTAGGCCGTCACCGCGAACTTCGCGGCTAAAAACAGGTACGCCAGCACGCCGAGCTTCACGGACCAGTTGAACTCCATCCCGAGTCGGTTCAGGTACGGCGGTATCCACGACGACAGCGTGAGCGCGAAGCTGAGGCCCGCGAGGGCCAAGATCGATACCGTGGCGAGGTCGTAGGCGGTGCCGAACGTCAGCCCGAAGTTCGGGTTCAGTGCGGTCGCCGGGCGGCCGTCGGCGAGCGTGCCGCCGTGGGCGAGGTACGCGAGCGCGCGGTACTTCGCCGCGCCACTCGCCTCCTGGGCGCCCGGCGGGATCAGAACGGTGGTCACGACCGTCGACGTGAGCAAGTACGCCGACATGGAACCCGCCGCGAGCGTCAGAAGAACGCGGGTGTTGCGGATCACGGCCCGCGGTCGGTTCGGGTCGTCGGTCGGCTCCCCGCGCACGAGCGGCATTGCCATGAGCGTCAGTTCGAATCCGCTCAGCCCCAAACACAGCGCCGGGACCAGGGGCACGCACAAGCCCAGCAGCGCGCCCCACGACCCCGCCGGGCGCGCGACGACGTCGGGCTTCCAGTTCCCGGCCCACACGTCGTGCCACCATTCTTCCAGCAGTTGGGGGCGTTCGATCAGGTACGCGACCCCGCTGCCGACCACAACCAGCGTCAGCGCGAGGTACACCAGAACCGTGAGAGCGGCGAGCCGAACGAAGTTCCGGGTGTAACCCTTGAAGAAGATCAGCCCCGCGACCGTGCTGACCACCAGTAGCACCAGCGACACGGCGGTGGCACGGTTCCACACCCCCTCGGTGCGCCGCTTGGTCGCCTCCGGGAGCCGGTCGCGCAGTTGGTCGCCCTGTCGGGTGGCGTCGTCGAGGGCCTGCTGCCATTGAGGGTGCGGGTTGTGCGTCAGGTGCTCGGCGGCCGACGCGGTTGAGAAGGTGCGCGTGAACATGAGGTCCACGGCGCCGAATGCGAGGAGCACCAAGAGGAGCAACTTCCCGAACCACCCGGGGACGGCCCATTCAAGTAACGCCGTGGACCCGCCGCCGAGCGGCGAGCGGCCCGCGATGTAGCAGTAAACCGGTAAGGCGAAGAAGAGTGTGACGAGGGCGATCAGCACGGTGACGAGCGGTGCGAGCCGACCGGCGGCTCCGAACGCGACCGACGGTTGGTACGCCAGGGTGCTGAGATAGTCCAGCCCGATGACGCATAGGACCCAGGGCCACGCCGCCCTGAACGGGGGCGGCGTCGCGGGGTTGCTGAGTTGTGGGGGAGTTCCGTGTTTCGGCTCCCCCGGCCTCGATGGAGGTTCGACGGACGTGTCGGACGGGGATTCGGGCGCGGGCATCTGCGGGCACTCCAAGACGGCCGGACTCGGCCGACTCGGGACATTTTATGTTCCGGCGGCAGAACCTACCTGCCTGTCGCGCCTCCTTACACCAAGATCGCGTGGCTCGAAACTCGCCAGCGTGTGGAAGGGAGCGGTTGCAAATGCCGATGCGCTCACAGGCGCTGCCGGTCGGTAGGGTGGGAGCCAAGCGGCAACTCATTTCCGGGTGTGCCGGCGGCTCTCATGACGGCCCACCGGCCGTGCGTTATCCGGCCGGTGGAACGCGAACTCAACCTTGTGGGCGCAGACGGCGGTTCGGGTCCACTTCGATCGGACCGTAGGCCTGTTCGTGACGGGCCACGACCATGCGCATGACGTCGGCCAACTTCTTGGCGGTTACGAAGTTGATCACGGCACGGTGGGTCAGGTTCACCGGCTCGGGGCCGGTCGGCGTGACCACCTGGGAGAACATGCCCAGGTCGAGCAGCACTTCGTCCGCGTTACCGGTCACGCGGAAAAAGTTCACGTACATGACCTCGAGGTCGGCATCGCGGATCGCGACTTGGGTCGGCTGCGCGGCCGCCGGGGGGACGACTTCGGTGAACGGAACATCGGACATCGGAACGCTCCACAAGGAGTGAATGGGACTGTCTGGTGGCCGAGCGGTCGGCGCGGACAGCGGGGTGGCCAGTTACGGCCCGAGCCACAGCTAACGTACCGATTATGAGGACGTGAAAGAAGGTCGGGGGGTGAAGACATAATGGAATCGGCAACGCCGCTGCGTCGAGTCGCGCCAGCCCATATTTGTGTTTTGGCGGTGCCAGAAGTTGCGGAGCCTTGGGCCTCGTTAAAGCGGCCGCGCGGGCGAACCGTCAGCAGATATTGATTCAATCTGCACGCGGCAGCCGGGCGCAGCTTATAATTGTAACTAGGTTTCCCGCGGCACCGGCGTGCCGGTACGTGCCAACACGCCGGCGAGCACCACGAGAAAGCAGCTATGGCTTCGCCGATCCTGACGGGGCAGTCGCAAACCGCAACCGGCCGGGCGTGGGCCTCTGTCCGGCGCTGGTGGCGCGGGCGCGACTGGCGGGTGTTTCGCTCCGCTGCGCCGGCCGCGATTGCTGCGCTGGGTGTTCTGTTCGTCGTGTTCGTGTGCGCTTCGCAGTCGCCCCGCGAACTTGAGGCCCGGTACCTCGCGCAGGGCAAAGCGGCGTTGCAGGCCAAGGACTACCCGCGTGCGCTAACGTGTTTCGAGAGGGTGTCGCCGACCGCCAACGACCCGGACGCGCATTACCGGCTGGCGCTTGCCGCCGCCGCCACCGGCGACTACGGCCGGGCGAGCGCGCTGATACACGGTCTCGCTCCCGACGGCCGGCCCGGGTACGCGCCCGCGCACTACTGGCGGGCGCGTCAACTGCTCGCCTCGTCGCCCGAACCGAACTTGGATAAGATGCCGCCCGCGCTCCGGGCGCGAGCCGAATCGCATTTGGTGCGCGCTCTGGACGGCGATCTCGGGGGCGACCGCCCGGCGGCTCTCGGGTTGCTCGGCCAGTTGTACCTCGTTGCCGGCCGGTTCGATGAGGCCGAAACTCGCCTTGGGCAGGCGGCGTCTACCATCCCGATGAGCCGATTGCACCTCGCGCAACTGTACCTCAAAAGGTCACCGCCTGACATCGGACGAGCCCGGAAAGAGGCCGAACTGGCCGCGAACCACTTTCGTGACCGCACCAAAGATGATTTGAATAATTATCCGGCGCGGCTCTCGTGGGCCACCGCAACAGCCTTCCTTGAGGACTTCTCGGGCGCCGTTGCGATCCTTGAAGAGGGGTTTGGCGCGACCGGCGCGCCGATTTTCCGTGCGGCACTGGCTAAGACGTACGTTGGATGGTACGACGTGCGCAAGAGGCAAGACGGGGCGGCCGGCGAGCTTATTGCTCTGCTCGCTAAAGGGCTCGCCCATGAGCCTGGGAGCCGAGAACTGCTGGATCGCATGTTGTACCATTTGCAGATCGGCGGCGGCGATGCGGATCAAGCTCGCGGTGTTCTGCGTGATCTGCTCGCGAAGGGGACTGCTGCGTCGGCCCATGTGCACTTCGCGCTGGCCGTAGACGCTCGGATGCGGAAGGATCACGCGACAGAGAAGATGCACCTTGAGCTTGCGCTCGCTGCAGATCCGCAAGCGGCGGTGGTAGCGAACAACTTGGCCTGTGCTCTTATGGAGCCCCCTCACTCCAATCTCCAGCGAGCGTTGGCGACAGTTAACGTTGCGCTCGGGCGTGAGCCTGCCAACCCGGTGTTCCTTGATACTCGAGGGCGCATTTACTTGAAGCTGGAGCGGTGGAAGGATGCGATAAGTGATCTTGATGCTGTGCTGACTCGGGCTCCAGATATCGACGGGGTGCATGCCGCTCTGGCGGCCGCCTACGATGGCATCGGGCAAACTGAGTTGGCCGACAAATACCGGCAGCAGGTTCCCCGCAAACATAATCCGAAACGCTGATGTTCACTCCCCCTGTACGGGATCGATCGCGTACTCTAACCCTGTAAGCTTGGTATTCTTGTCGCAAGTGGTCGGCTGATGAGATGTTGCGGCTTGCGAGGTCTTTTGGTGTTTGCGTTGCTCGCGGCCGTTGCCGAGGTGGCTACGGCAAGTTTGGAGGGCCTTGGGGGCTGCGTTTTGTTCAGGAGTGAATGAGGGTTTTGTTAAAGCTGTTCGAGTTGAATTGGGTTGATTTTTCAGGATGGTTGGTGGAACTGTTTTCACCAAAGTGCCGTCCAACGTGTCGGTTTTTAGCAGAGCGCCACAGATATCATTCGCCATCTGCTTCATGCCGCAGGTAATGCGTTGTCCTATTTCTTTGCTCGAGCATACGCCTATGCTGACCGCGCCGACCGCCGCAACCATACCGACTGGCAAGACCTGCTCACGGGGTTGGGCGGCTGCCGCCGCAGTTGCGGCGGTCGCTGTGGCGGTCGCGCCGTTCCTTGTATGGCACCTGCGCTGGATGTCGGTGCGCGCGCACTACGAGGCGTTCCCGCTCGTTGTGCTCGGCGCCGCCGTCCTCGCTTGGGTGCGGTTCCGCCATCCGCTGACTTGTGCGAGCGAAGGGCCGGCGGCGCCGCGGATGATGTGGGCTGGTCTTCTAGTTGGGTGGGTTGGGGTGGTTGCGGCCGAGGTGCTAAGCTCCTCGTGGCTGGCGTGCGTGTCTGTGATGATACTGGTTCCCCCGCTGGCGTACGGGCTCGGTGGGCGCGAAGTGTTCCGGCGAGTGCTTCCTGCGTGGGGGCTGCTTTGGCTGCTCGTGCCGCCGCCGATGGATTTCGATCGGCTTCTGATTCTCCAACTCCAGGGCCTCACGACCGTGTGGAGCGGCGCGGTTCTGGATGCGCTGGAGGTGTTTCACCTTGCTGCCGGGAACGTGATCGAGATCGACGGTCGGTCTTTGCTCGTCGAGCAGGCGTGCAGCGGCATTAACTCGTTGTTCTCGCTATTGGCTTGCACGCTGTTCCTCGTTTTGCTGACCCGTCGCGGGTGGGGGCGCGGAACGCTTTTGATGTTGGCGGCGGTTGGGTGGGTGCTGGTAGCCAACGTGACCCGTGTGGTGCTGGTTGCCATGCTTGAGACCCGTTGGGGGGTGACCGCTGCGACCGGTTGGCGACACGAGGCGATTGGGGTGAGCCTGTTTACGGTAGCCGTTGGGCTGTTGCTGAGCACCGATCGGCTGCTTGAGTTTCTGACCCGTCCGAGCGCACGTGCCGCCGAATCGCCGCGCCCGGTGCCGGCTGCTGCTACTGTGCAAATGCCGGTGCCCCCAAAACAAGCCGTGCGGGTCGCTGCGGTCGTCGTGCCTTCGTTCCTCGTGATTGCCGGCCTGCACTGGGCGGCACGGGGTAACGAATCGATTGCACCCGTGACCGTGCCGTCGGAACTAGCGTCGAGCCCCGAACTGCTCCCCGCGAAAGTGGGCGAGTGGGAGCGGCGCGACTTCGGCACCGAGACTCGCGAGGCGCACAACTTCTTTGGCGAGCACTCTCAGAACTGGCTCTATTCTCGTCCAGAAATGGCTGTCAAATCCTCTCTGGCGTATCCGTTTCCCGGGTGGCACGATTTGACGTGGTGTTACCGCAGTACCGGCTGGCAGATCGACAGCCAGGAAGTGCGGACCCCGGCTAATGTGCCAGGCGGGTTTGTGCAGGTGCGGCTGTCTAAGCCGGGGTTTCGGCATGGGTTCTTGGTATTTTGTGAGTTTGATCGCTCGGGGCGTCCGTTTCTTGCTCGCCCGGGTGGCGCGCGTGAGCCGCTGTTTCGGCACGAAGCATCGTTCGACCGAATTCAAAGGCGGCTCGAAGGGCGACCGCTGCCTCCCCCTGAGCCCACGGGAGCGGCTTACCAATTTCAAGTGTTTGTGGAAGGGGCAAGCCCTCTCGCGGCTGAAGGTGAAGAGGATGTGCGGCAATTGTTCGTCGCGCTTCAGTCGCACCTGCGAGAGAGATGGGCGGCAGAGGGTGGTGCAAAACAATAATCACAGTTGTTAGTGATGTGATGGTCGCGTGTTTTGCGGCCAACTGCATTAAGTGGGCTCCCTTGGCGCTCAAGCAATATTGTCGAAGTGAATGCATAGGTAATTGCAAGGTTGTTGAGTGCCGGCGAGAACTTGCGGATATGACGCGTTTCTTGTGTTTTTGGGCGATGATCGACAGATGGCTCATGAGGTGTTCGAGGTGAAGGGTTGGCGCTCGCTTCCGGCCGACATGGCTCGTGATGCTCACCGACCACCTCTGACGCTTCTATGAGGTACGGCCGTTTTGCTGTTAATGCTGTATCGCTTTTCTCTCGGCGTAATGGATTTTGTGGTTGTCGCGGAATGAGTTTGGTGCTGTACGCCGTAAAAATACTGAAGTTGCTGGCAGGGCTTTTATGGGTTGGTTCACTGCCAATGCCTCTGCCGGTCATTCGGAGGTGTCCCTCGGCATGATTGCGCTAAATTGACAAATTTTGTTGATTCCACAGGAAAAATAAATTTTCCACATGCAATTTACTCATATATTGAGTAGCCTGAGTCTGGCTCGGAGGCGGCTCGGGTCGCAATCCTCCCGGACTACCGGAGATGTCGCGGCTGGTGGTTATGTTCGTCGTTCGGGTAATATCCGGATGTCCGCTCCGGATCGAGGTTGCGCCGCGAACTGGTCTGCTGCGAGCTTTACCTCTCCGCTGATGTGTACCGGGACGATCGCCCGTCCCGGTTTGCGCCGCCCGACTCGACGTAGAGGGTGCCTATGAATTCGCCTGTTGGTTTCTTGGCAATGCTCTTTGCCCTAGGGCTTGTATGTTCCGTCGGCTTTACCGGTTTGGCGCGGATTGCGGCCCGCCGGATCGGTTTGGTGGATAAGCCGGACGGCCGTCGGAAAATGCACGGGCGCGTGGTGCCGGTTGCGGGCGGCATTGCCGTTTTCACGTCCACAGTGCTTGTCTTGGCTCCGGCCTCGCTGCTTCCGGGTGCAGTGGCCGAAGCGGTTGCTGGCCACCTTAACGCGCTTTTGTGGCTGCTGATCGCATCAGCGCTAATCTGTCTGGTTGGTGTTGTCGACGACGCTCGCGGGTTGCGCGGGCGCTACAAGCTATGTGGTCAGATTGTTGCCGTAATGGTGGTTGTGGCGACCGGGCCGCAGATCACCTCCGTTGCACTGTTCGGTTGGACTGTTGAACTGGGCTATTTGGCGATTCCGCTGACCGCGTTCTGGTTGCTCGGGGCCATCAATTCGCTAAACCTGCTTGATGGTATGGATGGGCTGCTGGGCACGGTGGCTACCATCATCTGCCTGGCCATTGCGGGTATGGCTGCGATGCACGGGCAGTACGTGGAGGCGTGCGTCGCGGTGACTCTGGCCGGTTCGCTGGTCGGCTTCTTGCGCTACAACCTTCCCCCCGCAACCATTTTTTTGGGAGATGCGGGCAGCATGTTGATCGGCTTGGTGATCGGCGTCCTCGCCATTCGGTGCTCTCTCAAGGGGCCGACCACCGTAGCTCTCGCCGCGCCGGCCGCTCTGTTGGTGCTACCCATTTTTGATACGCTGGCCGCGGTGGTCCGGCGGAAGCTCACCGGTCGCAGCATTTTTAGCACGGACCGGGGGCACCTCCACCACTGCCTCCTTCGTGGTGGCCTGTCCCGTCCGCGGGTGCTCCTACTGGTCGCCAGCCTGTGCATCGTTGCAGTTTTCGGGGTGCTCGCCAGTATTGCTTACCACAATGAGGCGCTGGCAGTGGCGTCGGCCCTGGTTGTTGTTGTGATCTTGGTTGCTACGCGATTGTTTGGGCACGCGGAGTTTATGCTGCTCGTGCAGTCCGCTCGCGCCTTGTCTCGTTCGGTTTTGGGGGGGGCGCCGCCGTGCGGTAAGCGGTTGGAGGTGCGCCTGCAAGGCACGGCTGAGTGGGGTGAGCTGTGGACCCGGCTTACTGACTGTGCCGGCCGGCTCAATTTGCGGACCGTCGCTCTCGACGTGAACGCGCCGGCGCATCATGAGGCGTACCACGCCCGCTGGTCTCGTCCAATGGAGACCCGTGGCGAAGAGCCGGTCTGCTGGTCGGCCGTGCTGCTGCTAACGGCGTGGGGGCAAACGGTTGGGCAGGTGACGGTGAGTGGGTTACCCGACGGCGAACCGGTGTGGCAGAAGCTTGCCGCACTCGGTCGCGTGACGGACGCGGCTGAAACGGTTCTTGCAGAAGCTGCCCGGCCGCCCGTAACCGTGCCGGCCGCAACTGTGGCTGAAACCGTTTCTGCGTGAGTGTGCCCTTTCCTTCGCACCGCCCGAGCGCGCCATGGACGATTTTTCCCAGCAGCCCGATCTGGCCCCTAATGCTTCTGGTTCCGCTCGCGGTGGGCGGGACGTGTTTCAGGTGTTTTGGCAGCACCGCGGGTTGCTGTTGTTGGGGCTTGTTGTCGGGTTGGTGCTCGGTGGGCTCGGCTTTTCTCGCAGGCAGCCTGTGTACCGGTCGTACGCGCAGGTTCTCGTCGTTAAGAAGCAATCAATCGGCACACTCATTGGTGACAGAACGGACCCCAACACTCGCCTCGTTGATGATTACATCGGGTCACACTTGCTCGTGCTTCGCAGCCCGCTGCTGATCGAAGAGGCTGTACGGAAGCGTGACCTGGGCTCGCTCCGGTCGTTGCAGGGCGGTCATCCGGCCACTATCATTCAGGCCGGTTTGCGTGCTGAGCGCGAGGTGAGTAAGGACGCCCCCGTCGGGGCGAGCAGTAACATTATCAACCTGTCGTACAGCGGCGGGGATCCGGGTGATTGTGAGATTATTATAAATGCGGTAATTGAGAGCTATAAGGATTTCCTCGATCGTACATATAGGACGACGGCCGAGGGTACGTTTGAGTTGGTGCAGGAGGAAGCCCGGAAGCTTACCAAACAGCTGAAGGAAAAGGATGACGCGTACGCCAAGTTCCGTCAGGATAAAAGTCTACTGACGACGGCTGATGGGCTGCCGTTTAACGAGACAAAGATTCAAGAGTATGTGCGGAGGGAGGCCGCTAAACGCGACGACGCGAAAGAGTTGCGTGACCGTCTTGCGACTGTTCGGAAGGCGATTGACGAGAACAAACCGCTCCCCCTCATTTTGGCTTTGGCGGAGAAAAAGTACGATCGCGACGCCCCGGTGGCGAAAGCTGAAGCGGCCGGGGCTGCTGCGTTGCAGGCCTCGCTGTTTCCTTTGCAGCAGCAGGAGCTCGATCTGGTCCAGTTTTATGGTAAGGATCATCCAGACGTTCAGCGTATTCGTCAAAAGATTGAAGCTACAAAAGTGTTCTACAAGGGGCTCGATGCCATTGTTGCTGAGGTAAAGGGGCCGAACGAGCAGAGCCCCGCCCAGGCGGCGCTGAACGCGCTCGAGATCGAATTGGTGCTTGCCGAGGGCAATCACCAATATGCGAAGTCGGTGCTCGAGGATGAGGTCAAACAGGCGAAGGCGCAAGAAGGGTTGCATGCTGCCGATAAGCAGTACCGCGAAGACATTAAACGCACCACCGTGTGGCTCGACGGAATTTTGAAGCGCCTCCAAGAGGTCGATACGAGCCGCGGCTCCGGTGGGTTTAGTGCTCAGGCGATCACTCCCCCGGGTGTCGGTTTGAAGGTGTCGCCAGTTTTGTGGCAGTTCATCTTTATGGGGGGGGCTTTGGGGCTGGCTTTGGGGGCCGGCGGGGCGTATTTGTTGGACGTGGCCGACAAGAGCTTCCGCACCCCTGAAGAGATCCGCAGGCGGCTCGGGCTGGCGCTCATTGGGCACATCCCGTTTGCCCATAAGCCTTCGGCTCCTGTGACGGTGGCCGACGCGGCCGGTAACGCGGTCGAGTTGGATTCGGGCCTTGCCACGGTCCACAGTGCCATGTCGCCAGAGGCCGAGGCGTATCGCGGGGTTCGGACGGCGCTGTTCTTCAGCACCCATGGCGAACGGCATAAAGTCATTCAGGTGACTAGCCCACACATGGGAGACGGTAAAACAACACTCATCATTAATCTCGCGGTGTCGATTGCGCAAGCGGGCCGCAAGGTGCTGCTTTTGGACGCAGATCTTCGGCGCCCGCGGGTCCACCGTGCGTTTGGTTTGACCAGCCGGATCGGGTTGGCGGAGGTGCTCACGGGTACCGCCGAACTGGCTGATGCGATTCAGATGACCGCGATCCCGAACCTGTCCGTGCTGCCCTGCGGGCGCCGGCCAAGCAATCCGGCGGAGTTGCTCACGACACCGGCGTTTGAGGACGTGCTCGACGACCTTCGTGCGGCTTACGACTACGTTCTTGTTGACAGCCCGCCGCTTCTGGCAGTGAGCGACCCGTGCGTCGTCGCCCCGCGAGTCGACGGCCTCGTTCTGACCATCCGGGTCACTAAAAACGGACGCCCGGCGGCCGAGCGTGCGCGCGACCTGCTTGTCCGGTTGAAAGTGAACTGCCTCGGTGTTGTGGTGAACGGTGTCGGCAAACAGGGTGCGATGGCTGGTTATGGGTACGATTATTATCGGCACGCGGACGACTACAGCGCTCCGTACACCACTGCCGATCACGACGAGCCAGGTATGGGCGAAGGCCAACCGTTAACTCCTCCTGCGCGGCTGAGCTCGGAACCAGCCGGTCACGTTGAGCCGGTTGCAAACGGGCCGGCGCACGCCCCGGAATAATGCAAGCACCTGTGGTGGCTGAGATCGTCACGTGGTTGTGTCCCGCAAGGGCGACTTTCTGAAGGTGAGGCCCGAGTAGTGACTCCGCTCGCCGACCTGCATCTTCACCTGCTCGCCGCCCTTGATGACGGGCCGCGCACCTGGGAAGACTCATTGGCGATGTGCCGCATCGCGGTCAGCGAAGGTGTTAGACACACTGTTGCCCTTGCGCACCAAAGCGAACGATGGGGTGTGACACCCGGCCAGATTCGTACCGCTGTTCTGGAACTCCGGCGACTGTTGGTCGAGCAGGGAATCCCGCTCGAAGTGTTTCCGGGTGCTGAGGTGATGGCCGCTCCGGACCTGCCTGAGGCGTGGGATACTGGCCGATTGCTAAGTATTGGGGACCACCGAAAGTACATATTGATTGAAATGCCTCACCGACTGTTCATCGACCTGCGACCAGTCGTGCAACGGTTCGTGGCGCGCGGCGTGCGCGTCATTTTGGCGCACCCCGAGCAGCACCCCGAGCTGCTCCACGAATCGGGGCGGATCGAAGAGCTGATTGGAATGGGGTGCTTGGTTCAGGTGTCATCTGGTAACATCACTGGGCCGAAAACTCCTGCCGATGAGGCGGCACTCAGGGCGTGGTTCCGGCGCGGCTGCGTCCACCTTTTGGGGTCGGATGGGCACTCCCCGCGAAAGCGCCGCCCGCTCCTGGCTGCTGCGGCAGGCAAGGTGCAGGAATGGGTCGGGCGTGAGGCTGCGCAGGCCATTTGCGGGTGTAATGGTGAAAGGGTATTGCGTGGTGAGGTTTTGACGCCTGCTCCGCCGTTGGCGGAGCGGCGTTGGTGGTCCTTCCGGACGCTCTTTGGTACCTGAGTTCGCGCGGCGGCTGTTGCTCGAACCGCCGGGCGTAGCTTACGGGAGGGTTGCTGTGCCGACGGTGTTGAAGAATCGGCTCCGGATCGCTTGGTAGGCCGAGTTGAACCGGAAGTTCGAGGTCAGGTATTGCGCGCCGGCTTCTCCAACTGTGGATTGGAGCAGCATGATATCGCCGGATCGCAACGCGATCCGTTCTCGCGGGTCTTTCAATGCCCGGTTCAGATTCACAATGATCGGGATCTGGGCCCCCGACTTCAGGCGACGCAAGATGGTCACTTGGCTCGGTGACGGGAACCCGAGACCGGTTTGCACGATCTGGCCGGACAGGTTGTTGGTGTTCAACCCGCCGTTGAGTAACGGCCCGCCGACGAGGAGGAGCGCCTCGATCACATCAAGATCGCGGTCTGCAGGTAGCGGAAACGTTCGCGGCGGCAGCAACCCGCCGGTGTAGAAAAGCTCACCGGACCGCGCTTTGACAAGCACGATGTCACCGCTCTGGAGCACAAGGTCCTCCGGGCGCACGGTCAGAGGCTCGCCGGGACGCAATCGCAGGGGGACGCGAAGTGACTGCGCCTTTTCAGTGGCCGCGGCCGGGATTTCGGGCACCTGCCCGTTTGCACCCGGTTGGTACGCTCCGCGGAGAATGAGAACCTCGTCCTGTGCCTCGGCACCTGGTAGCCCGCCCGAGCGAGTGAGGGCGTTCAAGAGGTTGTTTTCGTATATGGGCAGATCGAGTGGGTAGCCAGCGGCACGCCGGGTTTGGGAGAACGTGGCGCCGGTGTTGCCGAATCCGCCCGCTCCGCCGGACGAACCGAAGGTGGTGCCGCCCGCATCCTCCCGGAGGACGAGGACGTGGTACTGTCGCGGCCGGAGCAAAGTGACGATGATTCTCGCTTTGTCCGGATCCGCGAGTAGCTCTTTGGGTTTGAGATAGGCGTCTCGCACTCGATCTTGTGCCTGTGCTAGCGTTAGCCCTTCGAGTTTGAGGGGCGCGATGAGGGGCAACGGGACTGTCCCGTCCTCGCGAACCGGAATGGGGAAGCCGATGCCCGGCGGCGCGCTCCCTTGCTCGGGGATACGGACCGGTGGTTGACCGCCGCGCTCGCCGAGGATGCCCTCAATGAACACGCCGAGGGTGTCTCCGGGGCCGATCAGGTGCACGGGTGGAACGGGCGGTATTAGTGCTGCTAACGGCACCGAGTGGAGGTCCGCCTTGCTCTCGCCGAGTGCCTCTGGCGGGAGCCGCCTGACGGGTATGCCGTCGGCCACCGGATTGGTGACCGACGCGCATCCGCTCGTCAGTGCGGCCGCCAGGCCTACCACGGTAGCAGCGATTCGGAGCGAGGAACCGGGGCGGTTCATTGGTCGCTATCCTTTAGGTGTTCGGCGGTGCCACCAAGCCAGAAATCACTGGTCGCGAACAAGTTGTGATGTGCGGAGAAGTTTCGCGACCGTTTCAGCCGACTGCCACGAGCCGAAATCGCCTTTTAGCTTCGAACGGCTGGATGCAGTGAGTATCTCCAGCACGGTGGGTGGGTGGGTTTTGACCCTTACTACCGGTTTACGGTTTTCGGCGGTTGATTGATTGGGCTCCCACGGGCCCGCGGGTTCGGCGGCTTCGCCCGCTGGGGCGGCAATCGCCGATGCCGGTGTCGCCTGCGCGCCGCCAAACTTGGACGCCGGCGGGATCGGCGGTGGCATCTGCGGAAGGCTGCCCGGCGCCTGTCGCGGGGCGGGCAGCGCTTCGGATTTCGGACCCGATCCCGTTGGGGCGGGTGGAACGGTTGCGGCATGGGGGGCTGAGGGGGGCGCGCCGTGTGCGTCTACTGGAATCGCCGGGCCGGGAAGCGGGATGTAGTTCAGCTCTCGCAACCCACTACCCCGGGCCACGGCGGCGCCGTGCCGGAACCCAGCGTACCAATCCTCAATGGCTCGGAGGCCCTCGGTGGTGCGGTACTTGGTGAGCCGATAGCGGAACGGGGGCAAGTAGGGCGGTTCGCCCGTCCCGCCGGCCTCAACGTAATCGACGAAGCCCTCGCGGAACCCGTGGCCGTACGGGTCGCTGTGTCGCCACCCGGACGAGCCGCACACCTGCTCCCAGGCGTCCTTCGCGCGGCGCTCGACCATGCGGGTGAATTTGCGCTCGTCGTGGTGGGCGATCGGTTTCTCGGTCAGGTTGCGGGCGGCATGGTGGTAAAACCAATCGGGGCCGGACAGACGCGCGTTGAAACACCCCGACCCGGTAAGCGTTGCGAGCCCGAGCAGTGCGGCACGAACTGGGTTCATTGGGCCAGACCCGCGAACAAGTGGAACTGCCTGTGTGACGCACAGGCAGACGGTTGCAGAGAATATCGGCTGCCGGGGAACCGGACTTGACGGTAGGATTGATTGTGCCGACTGGGCGGTTTGGTGGCGGTGAGTAGGGGGCATTATGCGGGTGTGCTTCGCCGTGGTCGTGCTCGCGGGTATAGTGGGTGCGGACCCTGCGAGCGGATTTTCACCCGCGGCCCGCGAACGTGGGGTGAGCGCGACGGTCAAGGTTACCAGCGCTGCCGACGATAAGATCGGCAGCGGGGTGGTGATCCGGCGCACCAAGACGCAAGCGTTTGTGCTGACGGCGTGTCACGTCGTCGAGAAGGCGAAGGTGGTGGAGGTGCGGGTTCCTGGAACAAAAGATACACCTGGAAAAACGCTGAAGGCCGAGGTGCTGGAACGCGAGCCGGCGGCGGATTTGGCGGTTCTGCGGTTGTCCGTTGAGGGCGTTCCCGGGGCCGTGCCCCTCGCACCCGCTGGGGTCAAGCCGAAACTGGTTCTGAGCGTCGGATGGGAAAAGGGTGACGCCCCGGGGGCACTCGATGAGTCGCTCAAGGGGCGAGTGAGCTTGCGGAAGCCTGGTGCGGCGAACGTGGTGGCGTGCTTCGAAACGGTTCGCAAACAGGCGGAGGGCCGTTCCGGCGGGCCGCTGCTCGACGAGTCGGGGCGGGTAATTGGGGTCGCGACCGGGCACGACGGAAAAACTGGCTATTACGTGCATGTGGACGAAGTGCGGGCGTTTCTCAAAGCGAACGCGCTGGGATGGATCGTCGAAGAGGACCGGTGAGCGCGGGCTGGCTGGGGTGTCCTCGGCTGGCGGCCCGGCGATTGTTTCGTGGGGCGGCCCGGTTTGGCTAGTTCATTTACTTGGAGGGCTTGAACTGATGAATGCAGTGTCGATGCTCAGAGGGGGGCCGTCGCGACGGGCCTCCTTGGGGGCGGTACTCGTGCTCCTCGTGGCGCCACTCGGCGCCGTGGTCGCACTGAACCCGTGGGCGGGCGCCGCGGCCGCGCCGGCCGTCGCGCCGGCCGATGCCATCGGTCTGAACGTGATCGAACCGGTCGATAAGGTCGGTACCCCGGTGGCCCCGGTCGCCATGAGTAAGGGGGATACCGAGCGGGCTGTCGGAGAGTGGAACCCGACCGGCGGCGGTAGGGGGAAAGGTGGCTCGCCCAAGGGGTAAGTCTATTGGCGCCCCGCGCCCTGCGGGCGCGGGGCGTTTCGTGAACAGAACCGTTGTCCCGGTTCAAGAGCACGTGTCACTGAGAGCGGCCCGTGCCGCGCTGACATTTCGGAGCGAGATGACTTCACCGACCGATTCGCCCATAGCCCCCGACCCGCGGACGCGGTTCCTGCGCGCGACCATCGAAGCGGTCGTGCTGAGCGGGTGTGTGTTGTCCCCGTGGGCGTTCGCGGCCGTTCACCCGGTGTCGGTGTTCGGACTGTTTGTTTTAGTTGCGGTCGCCCTCGCGCTTTGGGCCTTGGTGCTCCTGATCGAGCGCCGGTTCGTGGGGGTGGTGTGTCCGGTGCTCGTGTGCTTCGCCGGGTTCGTCTCGCTCGGCGCGTGGCAACTCGTGCCACTTGCGCCTGCGGCCCTTTCCGCCCTGGCGCCGGCAACGGCGGAGGCTCGCGCTTCACTGGTCCCCGCAGAACCTGAATCGCTGACCGGTGAGGTGCCGGTGCCGGAGCCGGCCCGCATCAGTTTCGACCCGGGGGCGACCCGGCGAGAGGTCGCGAAGCTGCTCGCCGTAATGGCCCTGTTCGCAGTTGTAAGATACGCCGTAGCCACCCCCGCCAGCTACCGCCGGTTCGCACTGGTGTGCGTCGCCAATGGGGTTGCACTTTCGGTGCTCGCGCTCGCGCAGCGGTTCAGCTCAAACCCCCACACCATCTACTGGAACTTTGAGACGCAAGGGAGTGTGTTCGGCCCGTTCGTGTGTAAAAACCACTTCCCGTACTACGTCACTGTGTGCTTTGGGCTGGGATTGGGGCTGTTGCTCGGGGGGCACGCGTTTCGTGAGCGGGCCGCCGGCCTCTCCGGGCGCTTGGCCGCACTCGGACGGGACCCCCGCGCGCCGTGGCTGTTGGCCGCGCTGGGACTCATGCTGGCAGCGAACCTGTACAGCCTGTCACGGGGTGGGATCGTTGCCCTGGTCGGTGCCGGGGTGGTGTGTGCCGCGCTGGCCGTACTGATCGGCGGACGAGCCGGCGGGGCGGCCCGAGTTGTCCCGGTAGTCGCGCTGATCTCGGCTCTCGCGGCGGGACTGGTCGGCTGGTTCGGGGCGGACGCGGTGAGCAAGCGGTTCGGCACCTTGGGCGATGCCGATGCGCTTGACGTCGGCCGCCGTGACCTGTGGGCGCGCACTTTGCCGCTAGCACTGAAGTACCCGATTTGGGGCACGGGACAGGGGACGTTCGTGTCGGCCGAGCCGCAGCAGCGGCACCCGGGCGACACGCAACTCGTTACCTGGGAGCACGCACACAACGATTACCTTGAGACCCTCGTCGAGGGCGGTCTCGTTCAGTTCGTGTTGCTGCTGTTCGTGGCAGCGCTGGTGTTCCGAGCCGGCGTGCGTGCGGTTCGCACCGCGGGCACTCGAGCGGACGCGGCGTTGCGCCTCGGTGGGTTGTTCGGGCTCAGCGCGGTTGCGCTCCACAGCCTCGCGGACTTCGGGCTTCACATGCCCGCGATCGTATTCCTGGTAACGGTGCTGGCCGCGCATTTGACCGCCGCGGGTGCGACCGGGGCCGTACACGCGGGCCGGCTCGTCGGGCCGCGTTGGGCCGTTATACCGGTCGTGGCGGGGTGCCTCATCGTGGCAGTAACGCTGCCGGCCGAAGGATGGCGCCGGGAGCGGGCCGAACATTACCGGCTCGCAGCGATCCGAGCGGAAAAGCGGTTGCCGGCCGGCGAACGTGAGCCGGTGGTCGGGTATCTCACTGCTGCGGTGGCGTTTGCGCCAGATGACGCGGCGCTGTGGCTGCGGCTCGCTGACGTGCAGCACGAGGAACACCTTGCGCTCCGGGGCCGTGCCCCGGGCGCCGCAAGTGAGTGCCTGCGTTCAGCGCTCCGGAGCTACCTGCGGGCGCGGGCGCTGAACCCGCTTTTGGAGCGACCGCACGCGCGGCTTGCCGCAGGGCGATCCCACTTAACCAACTCGGCTCCGGCCGCAGTTTATTTGGACCGGGCGGCGCGCCTCCGCCCGTCCGACCCCGGCCTTTGGTATCTTGCGGGCCTCGCGCACCTTGATGCGAACGCGGATGACGCCGCATGGGAGTGCTGGCGCCGGTCCCTGATCTGTTCGGACGCGCAATTAGAAGGGATCGTTGCGGCCGCGGTTTCGCGGCTCGATGGGGCCGGGCTCCTCGACCGAATTCTCCCTCCTGATCCGAAACTGATGGTTGCCGCGTCGCGCCTTCCCGCGCTGGCCGAGCGGCCGGCGGATCGGGTAGCCATTTTGGAACGGGTCGGGCAACTGCTTGAGGCGGCCAGCGACCCGGACGAGTTGCACTTGCGAGCCCGGGTCCTGCTCGACGTGGGGCGCCCGGTGGACGCGTTGCGGGCTTACGAGCGGGCCGTGCTGAAAGCCCCCGGTCGGTCCGAGTGGCGGTTCGAGCTGGCCGAACTGTGCTTCGAGCAGGGCCAAATTGAACCAGCCGCCGAGCACGTTCGGCAGGTCCTCCGGGACCGCCCGGACTGGCCCGCGGCGCGCGATCTGAATGCCGCCATCGTCCGCGCCCGGGCCGGGTTGCGGTGACCGCTCATTGCCGCCGCTTTACTAATTTGATAATGATATGGATGGTTTGTGTTATTTGAGTCGTAAGTTTTTTTGTACCCGCGATAATTCGCGCTGAGCCGCTTTAGCGGCACGCGGACCGTTCTGCCACGGGCCAATCCCGCGGTGGTATTTGATGACCGCTCCTTCCCCCCTCGGAGGATCTTGCCGATGTTGCGTTCCACCTTAAAGAAGCTCTTGAGCCCGAAGCCGTCTGTCCCGGTTCGCCCAACTCCGGCGAGGGTGCTGCGGATGGAGGTGCTAGAAGACCGGAGCGTGCCTGCGACTTTCACGGTCGGCACCAACGGGTTAACCACGATCCAGGCGGCTCTCAACGCGGCCGCCGCGCGCACTGGGTTCGACACGGTTGTGGTGCCAACCGGCACGTACACTGAGTCCGTGGTAATCAACGACACCTTCGGGGTGACGCTGAGGGCGAGCGGGAATGCGATCATCAAGGCGCCGGCGACGGTCGCGGCCCCGAGCGATCTGGCCGCCCTCGGTGGCGCGGTGATCGACGTGTATTCGAAGAACGTGACGATCACCGGGCTGACGGTAAACGCCGCTGGCAGCAACGCGAACGCTGGCATTCGGGTGATCAAAGGTGGCGACGCGACCATTCGGAACAACACCGTAACTGGGGTCAACGCTCCGGCTGATCCGGCGTTCGGTGTCGGAATCCAGGTCGGCTCCCGGCGGGTCGGAATTGTTGCTGGTGCGGGGAACGCGGTTCTGGAAAAGAACAAGATCACCGATTACTTTGCGGCGGGCGTGCTGGTGGACGGGGGCGCTGCGTCGGCGACCGTCACCGAGAACACGATCATCGGCCGCCGGGGGCTTAACGGCGGGGTGACGCAGTACGGCGTGCAGATGAGTTATGGGGCCTCCGGTAGCATTGAGTACAACCGGATCAGCGGCAACGACACGGGGAATCTCGGTCAGTTCGACGTGTCGGCCGGCGTGTTCCTCTATCAGGTTGGTGCGAAAGACGTTCTGGTTGACGCGAACAGGGTGTTTGGTAACGAAGACGGCATTTTGGTGCAGTCGAGCGCGGGTGGCCCGGGTAGCATCGTGATCTCAAACAATCAAGTGTACTCCAACACTGGATTTGCTGGGATCGATGTCATCGACTCGTCCGACGTGTCGATCACGGGCAACGAGGTGTATAGCAACGATACTCTGAACGGAATTGCGCTGGGCGATTCGAGCCAGATTACGGTCGACGAGAATAACGTGTTCGACAACGTGCTGGCGGATGGGATTTATGTGTACGGCGGGGGCGGCAACACGATCAGCAGCAACGTCTCACGCAACAACGGTTACAACGGCATTTTCCTTGAGGATTCGAGCAGCAACACCGTGGCGAGTAACACGACTCGCGCGAACGATCAGAATGGCGTCAAGGTGCTCCGGGGTAGTAATAATACCCTTTCGTTCGGCACAAGTAACGCAAACGGGTTCGATGGCATTTTGCTCGAAGACACTGCCAACAACAGCGTGACAAACTACACGCTCAGGAACAACGGCGGCTACGGGCTGCACCTGGTGTCTGCGATTGGCACGACTAAGTCGAACAACACATTCAGTGGAAACGATCTAGGCGATACGAACTGATGAATCCTGGGACGGTGTGGGGCGAAAACCCGTGCCGCATTGAATCAGCTACTGTATCGTTTGGCTTTCGCGGAAGTCGTATCGCCGCGCCCGGTCGCCACGGGCGCGGTGTTTTAAGGGTCTCTTCAAGCTGCGCGGCTCTGGGCCGAAAGTGAAACGGTCGCTAGTGATAAGGCTTCGCATGGGAGCAACGGGACGTGTCTTGCGAAGTTCGTCCGAATTGTGGGTCGTGTTGGTGTTTCGTCCGTAATCGCTCGCGTTCATGCACCGCCCCGCTCCACCGCACGCGCGTCGAAATACACTTTCAGGCGGACTACGAGGAGCCGGGAGAAAAACGGGCGCCGTCGGCAGCGAATCGTTTAGTCTGCCTCTTTTTCCGTTTGCCGCCGTGCAAAGTGTGGCCAAGCACTCGATACCGGTGGGGGATGGGTGCAAGGGGCGTTTCGAGCGTCGATGCAACACGTTCACGAAAAATGATCGTTGCACTTCATTGCGTTATTGCGGTCTGAAATTGCCTCCGGGATCCGCAAGCCTTTGTTAACACCCACGGCGAAAAGTTCGTAAATTTTGCCTCAATTATGAAGCCGACTCGGGCGGTGCCGCTAAGATCACGGGCGGACGTTGCTTCGATCGGGTTGAACGGAATTCATTGAAGACTTGTGTCGGATGTCTGACATAAGGCTCGCGGAGCGCTGCCCTGGACCAGTTTACCCCCGAGACCGGTCGGCTGCGGGTGATTCACCTGGGCAAGTATTACCCGCCATCGCCCGGCGGAATCGAGGGTCACACCCAATCTCTCGCCCGCGCGCAGGCGGCGCTTGGGGCCGATGTGCGCGTGGTGGTGGTGAACCACCGCGCTCGCGACGGCCACGATGCGACTTTCGAGAAATGGACCCGCACCCCGTGGGCTGAAGACGCCGACGGCCAGGTGCGGATCACACGGGTCGGGCGACTTGCGAACGTTGCGAAGCTGGATGTGGCCCCGGGGCTGTCTGGTCTGCTCAACGATCTGGCCCGGAACCCGCCGGACGTGTGGCACCTGCATGCGCCGAACATTACGATGATGCTTGCGGTGCTGCGGTGCCGCTGGCTCGCCCCGCTCGTCATCACTCACCACAGCGACATCGTCCGGCAGAAGTTGCTGAAGCACTTCGTCCGGCCGCTTGAAGTGGCGCTGTACCGAAGGGCTGCCCGCATTCTCCCCACCAGCGGGTCGTACGTTGACGGCTCCGATCTGCTCCAGCAGTTCGCGAATAAGCTCACGCCGGTTCCGCTCGGCATGGACCTGTCACCGTTTCAGACCCCTTCGGCCGCAGCGCGTGCGTGTGCGGAGCGGTTCCGGGAGCGGTTCCGGGGGCCGGTGTGGCTCTGTGTCGGCCGTTTGATCTACTACAAGGGTTTGCACGTCGCCCTCGAAGCGCTCAAAAGAGTGCCCGGCACGCTGGTGGTGATCGGCACTGGCCCGCTCGGGGCCGAACTCAATCGTAAGGCACAGGAGCTGGGGGTTGCGGATCGGGTGGTCTGGTACGGGCACGCGTCCGCAGACGAACTCGTTGGCGCGTACCTCGCGTCCGCCGCTCTCTGGTTTCCGAGCGTGGCCCGGAGTGAGGGGTTCGGGTTGGTGCAAGTGGAGGCCATGGCGGCCGGTTGCCCGGTGATCAACACCGCGGTGCCTGCGAGCGGTGTTGCCTGGGTCGCGCGGCACGAACAGGAATCGCTGACGGTTCCTGTGAGCGACTCGGCCGCCCTGGCGGCGGCGGCGAACCGTCTGTTGACAGAGGCTGGGTTAAAGGACCGACTCGTCGCTGCGGCGCGTATGCGGGCCGCGGCTGAGTTCGACTGGCTGGTGATGGGGAGGCGATGTCTGGCCGTTTACGGCGAGGTTGCCGGGCGGGTGTAGCCGCTTGCGTCGGGCGGCGGGGCGGGTTAGATTGAGCCGATTAAGAAACACGTGACGCAGATCGCCTTCACCGTCGGCAAGAAGACGTTGTTCAACATAACGCAGAAGGTTCCGAATTTATGGATAGTCATGACCAGTAATTCGCTGCTGAACCCTGCATAGGCGTTCTCGCGGTCAAACGGGCGTTTACGCCCGCCGCGCGGCTCGAATTGAGGCATCGCACCGAGTTCGGTTGCGTTCGAGGCGGCCACGCCGAAAGCTGCGGCCGCGGGGATGCGAGAGGTGATCCGCCGGGTCCTGGAAAACCGCGCGGAGGTTGCGGCCGGTTCTCGTCAGGTCGCTGAAGGGTATCAGTCACTGATGACGGTGGTAAACAAGCTCGAGTGGGTGCTCCGTGGGGAGCCTGCCGATTGCCAAATGGGGAGGGCGATGTGAGGGTCCTCCATTTGACTGCCGGGAACTTGTACGGTGGTATCGAAACATACCTGGTGACCTTGGCCCGGTCCCGGCACCTGTGTCCAGAGATGGAACCGGAGTTCGGGCTTTGCTTCCGCGGGCGGCTGTGGGACGAGTTGTCTGCAGCGGGAGTGCCGGTTCACGACTTGGGAGCAGTTCGGTTCAGCCGCCCGTGGTCCGTGCTCCGCGCGCGGCGGCGGTTAAAACGAGTGCTCCGGGGGGCGCCGTTCGGTGCGGCGGTGACGCACGCGAACTGGCCGCACGCGGTGTTTGCGCCGGTGGTACGTGGGAGCCGGGTGGGGTTGGTCAACGCGGTTCACGACGCGCTCGCCCGGCCCATCTGGTTGGACCGGTGGGCCGCCCGGACCGCTCCTGACTTGGTGCTCGCCAACAGTCAGTTTACGGCCGTCCCGGCGGCAACGTTCTTTGCCCGCTCACCGGTCGAAGTCGTGTACCTGCCGGTTGCGCCTCCGGAGTCGTTCGACCGCGCGGCCACGCGTCACGCGGTGCGGACCGAACTCGGTGCGCCGGCCGACGCGGTCGTGCTGCTCCAGGCCTCGCGGCTGGAGCGGTGGAAAGGGCAGCGCGTTCATGTGGAGGCCTTGGGGCGGCTGAAGGGTGTGCCTGGGTGGGAGGTGTGGTTCGCGGGCGGCCCGCAGAAGGCCGGCGAAGCGGAATTTTTTGCCGAACTCAGGGCGGCGGTCGCTCAGCTTGGGATCTCGGACCGGGTGCGTTTCTTGGGCCAGCGGTCTGACGTGCCTCGGCTGATGGCCGCGGCGGACGTGTACTGCCAGCCGAACGCCGGCCCCGAGCCGTTCGGGGTTGTGTTCGTGGAGGCCCTGTACGCGGGTCTGCCGGTCGTTACCTCGGACTTGGGCGGCGGGCGCGAGGTGGTCGATTCGAGCTGCGGGGTGCTCGTCCCGCCGGGCGAGCCTGCTGCGGTTGCTGCCGCGCTGGCGGAACTGATTTCCGATCCGGCCCGCCGCGCCGCCTTGGGTGCGGGCGGGCCGAAGCGGGCTGAAGAACTGTGCGCCCCACACCGTCAACTGGACCGTATCGCGGGTCTGTTACAAAAGGTATCGTCGTGACGACTCTTGCCCGGGCCGAGCAAACGCACGGCACCAGTGGTGTGGCTATCTATCAACTGGTCGCAGCGGTTTTGACCGCGCGTCACAGCGGCGGGGGAACCGTCGTCGACGTGGGTTGTGGGCGTGGAGAGTTGTATCAGTACATCAAAGGCCGATTCGGGTCGTATGCCGGCACGGACGTGCTCCGCTACGACGGTTTCCCCGATGAAGGCGCGTTCCACCTCACCGACCTGGACAGCGGCCGCGTTGCGCTACCGGACGCCGTCGCCGACTGCGTCGTCGCCGTGGAAACGATCGAGCACTTGGAAAACCCTCGCGCTTTCGCCCGTGAACTCGTGCGGTTGGTGAAGCCCGGCGGGTGGGTGGTCGTGACGACCCCGAATCAGTTGAGCTTGTTGAGCCTGCTCACGCTGGTTGTGCAAGGCGAATTTAACGGTTTCCGGGAGCGCCCGGGCCTCTACCCGGCGCACATCACGGCGCTGCTGGAGATCGATCTGCGGCGCATTTTTCGTGAGTGCGGCTTGGCCGACGTGGCTGTCGAATACACCAAAAGCGGTCGTGTTCCCGGCATCAGCCGTCACTGGCCTCGGTGGGCGTCCCGGTTGTTCCCCCGGAGGCTGTCGGATAACGTGCTGGTAGTGGGTCGGCGGCCGGTCTCAAATGGCGATCGCACATGATCAGGTGCCGGCACCCCGGCTCGGTCAGTGGTCCGGTGACTGGGGTGCGGAATGGTTCGAACGCGACCCTGGTGTTCATTCCGATCGGTAGGCAAAACGTCGATGATTGCGGTGGCCCCTGCGGGCCGTGCGAAGTCGAACGTGATGGCCGCAGGCGGGTGTGAAACTATCGAGCCGTTTCCGCAGCGTAAAGTGATCGCAATGTACCCTCAGCCCGTTGCACCGCCGAATCCCGTTGGGGTCGCTTATACCGGTCCCGGCGCCGCACGCTGGCTGTACGGCTTCTTACTTTTCCAGTTCGTTTGCCAGGCCTCTCTTGTTGCCCCGCTCGGTCCGCTGCGGATCGGGTTCCGGGTTGCTACTTTCGCGAGCAGCTTACTGATGCTGGTGCTGCTCCCGCGCTACGGGCCGACGCTCCCAAACTCGTCCTGGGTGTGGCTCGTGATCGGTCTGACCGGGCTCGGGGCGCTTCACCCGGATGTCAACTCGCGACTCGCTGCCGTGGCGCAACTGGGGCTGACTGTTGCGATCTGGGCACCGGTTTTTTGGGCCACCCGGTTTCGCTTGACCGCCCAGCACTTTCGCACGGCCATGCTGCTTCTGTGGGGCTTTCAAACGCTCAGTGCGGTCGTTGGCGTCTTGCAGGTGATGTACCCGGACCAGTTCTCCCCGGACCCAGAGTTCGTTAAGGCGCAGAGCGGTGAAATGGCGGAGGGGCTAAAAATCGAACTCGCCAACGGCGAGCGCGTGTGGCGGCCGTTCGGTCTGACTGACACGCCGGGCGGTGCCGCCGGTGCCGGAATGTTTGCGGTGCTCGCCGGTTTGGTTCTGGTCTCTTACGAGCGCAGGTTACTGCTCCGGTTGGCTGGTGCTGGCGGGGCGGTCATAGGCATGTTCTGCTTGTACGTGTGCCAAGTTCGCACCGGCATCGTTCTCACCGGCATTGGGCTCATCGTGTCACTGCTTCTGGCGGTGTCTCGCGGAAGGCTCGTTCAGGCGGCCTGGATCGGTGGCGGGGCGGCGGCGGCAGTTGCAAGTGGCTTCGTCTGGGCGACGACCGTTGGCGGCGACGCGGTTACGGCCCGGCTGGAAACACTGGTCGCAGACCGGGCCGATCAGGTCTATTACTCCAGCCGTGGTCGCTTCCTGGAGCACACGATTGACTTGATCACCGAGTACCCTGTTGGGGCCGGCGCGGGGCGCTGGGGGATGATGACGGCCTACTTCGGCGACCCGATGAACCTGGAGTCGCCCTCGCTGTGGGTCGAGATCCAACCGACGGCGTGGCTTTATGACGGCGGTGTGTTCCTCCTGCTCGCGGGGTACGTGGCCGTGCTCGTCGGGGGCTGGGCGTCTCTCCGGGCCATGCTTTGGGTGAAAGATCCGGTTGTAGCCGGGTGGGGGGGGTTGATCGTTGCCATGAATATTGCCACGCTCGCGAACACATTTTCCTATGCGATTTTTGCAAGCCAGACCGGAATGATGTGCTGGGTGTTCACGGGCGTTCTGTATGCCCGCGCCTTTCCTTGCGCTCCGAACCGATTCGCACCAGGGCGGCCCATCGCGTGACCTCGCCCGCGACTACCTTTGCCATCGTTGCAGGCGATTTTGTTCCGACGGGCGGGATGGATCGGGCGAACTACGCCCTGGCATCCACCTGGCTCGGTCCAGGCGTGCTGGATTTGTGGAGACGTTGCGCTTGGGCCGGGGTGCGGGCTAAAGAGGTGATTTTATATTTATTATAGCGTGTTATTAAAGGGGTTGTTTGTGATTTCATTGTCAGTACTAAAGCCGTGGTATGTCTACCGGCCCAGGCAGGTGCTGCGTCGAATAGTGCGAGGCCTGCGTCCGCCCAAGGACCCCATCCAAGTGGTGCGACTCCCGTGGGGTTGTGCATTGGAAATTGATATTCGTGAAGATATTGGCCGTAGTGTGTGGACTGCTGGTGTGTTTGATCTTGCTGTCGCAGAGGTGCTGTTTCGAGCTGCGGACCCCGCGCTGCTCGCGCTGGATGTTGGGGCGAATATCGGTTCGATGTCTGGGCTGCTCGCGGCTCGGGCTGCCGAAGTGTGGGCGTTCGAGCCTTACCCGCCAGTGCTTGAGCGGTTGCGTCGTAATGTGAGTCGCCTCACGGGGGCCGGCCAATTTGCTCACTGTCAGGTGTTTCCCCTCGCGCTAAGCGACCATGAAGGCGAAGCTCGACTCGCCTGTCCAGATGGCTCCGATAAGAACCACGGACTGGCGCGTATAGCTGATTCCGGCAGCGTTGCCGTTCGTGTCGCTCCTCTTGATGCCCTTCTTGGTAATCGGGAGGTTGGGGTGATGAAGCTCGATGTGGAGGGGCATGAGCAAGCCGTTCTCTCTGGTGCCACGCATTCCCTCGCGGCAGGCCGCATCCGAAACATCGTGTTCGAAGACCACGTTGGCCCAGGCGGAGCAGTTGGCAAAATCCTACGCAGCTATGGTTACAAATTGTACGCCATTGGTTGGGTGCTTCGCGGTCCTGTACTCAAACCGGCGGACGAAACGGCGCACCGCGTGTACGAGGCGCCGAGTTACTTGGCAACACTTGCGCCTGAAGTTGTGGCCAGCTGTCGGCAACGCGGTTGGCGATGTTTAGGGAGAGGATAGTATGCGGGTTTTTAGATTTTCGGGCGGCCAATGGTCGCGTTTTTTTGATCAACGGGCCAGACCGGAATGATGTGCTGGGTGTTCACGGGCGTACAGAACGCCCGTGCCTTTCCTTGCGCTCCGAACCGATTCGCACCAGGGCGGCTCATCGCGTGACCTCACCCTCGACTACCTTTGCCATCGTTACAGGCGATTTTGTTCCGACGGGCGGGATGGATCGGGCGAACTATGCCCTGGCGTCCTATCTGGCTCGGTCCGGGCACGCCGTCGAACTGGTTACGCACCGGGCGAGCCCTGAACTCGCGGCCCTGGACCGGGTCCGCGTGCGAACGGCCCGCAAGCCGCTCGGCTCGTACTTCCTCGGCCGATGGCCGCTCCGGTGGGCGGCGGCGCGTGCCGTTCGGGAGGGCGGGTCCAAACGGGTTGTGGCGAACGGCGGCAATTTTGTCTCGACCGACATCAACTGGGTTCATTACGTTCACGCCGCGTTCCGGCCGACTGCGCCGGCCTCGTTCGCCCGACGGTTAAAGGGGCGGGTCGATCGGGTGCTCGAGCTGCGGGCCGAGCGTGTCTCGCTGGGGGCCGCGCGAACGGTGGTCTGCAACTCGGAGCGGACCCGCTCGGACGTCATCAACCGCTGTGGGGTCGATCCGGAGCGGGCCGTGGTCGTCTATTACGGCACCGATCCGGACCTGTTCAGGCCTGCAACAGAAGACGACCGAAGGGAGCTACGTGCGAAACTCGGCTGGCCGTCCGACCGGCCGGTGGTGATGTTTATCGGCGCTCTCGGTGACCGGCGGAAGGGGTTCGACACTCTGTTTGCGGCGTGGTCGACGCTGTGCCAAGAGTCGGGGTGGGATCCGGTTCTGGCCGTTGTCGGCCGCGGGGCAGAACTCGCCGCGTGGGAGGAGCGGGCGCGGCAGGGCGGGTTGGCGGACCGTGTCCGGTTTCTGGGGTTCCGCAGCGACGTTCCGGATCTGCTCCGCGCCGCGGACGCGCTCGTCGCCCCGACGCGGTACGAGGCGTACGGGCTGGGGGTGCATGAGGCGCTGTGTTGCGGCCTGCCGGCTCTGGTCACCGCTTCGGCGGGAGTGGCCGAGCGGTACCCGCCCGAACTGGCCCACCTCCTGCTTCCCGATCCGGATGACGCGCCCGATCTGGTCCAGCGCTTGCGGCGGTGGCGGTCCGATTCGGCCGCGGTTCGGGGCCACCTTCAGGTGCTTTCAGACACGCTCAGAGCATTTACCTGGGATGATATGGGGAAGCGGTTCGTGCAGGCTTGCGGGGCGTAACGCGGCTTCAATGATGTATAGAGCTGAGCCGCTGAGAAGTATAGACGCCGTTGCCAAAACACCCTTGATCAACGCGTGTTGTATGTGCTGTGGTGATAGCCGATCGGTTGCGATACGTGGCGAGAGCTTCTGGCGTAGCTGTTGCGTAGGCGGTAAACGGTCTGTTTGATGTTGTGTTGATGGTTCTTTGACCGCGACCAGCCTAGCGGCTCGACGGCTCGTTCTCGCGAACTGTTTGTTCGCTCTTCTGGGGCATGGCCGGTCTTGGGCGAGAGCGCGCTACTGCGGCCCTGCGAGTCGGGTGTATAACTCGTCACCGGAGTGGGGGGCAGGTGCTGGCAACCGTAATCTTGAGAGGATTCTCGTGAGTCGCACAGCGAAGATAGCCCGCGCACTGACCATCGGGTATGGGTTCCAAATCACAGTTGCGATTGCCGGGCTGATGTTGACCCCGTTCATGCTGTCGCGGCTTGGATCTGTGGACTACGGGCGGTGGTTAGTTGCGGGCCAGGTGCTGGCCTTAATGTCGCTGCTTGATCTCGGGGTGACGGCTGTGCTGCCGCGTGAGGTTGCACGGGCTGTAGGCGCTGTCGAACCCGTGGGAGAGGTGGTGCGTCGGGCCAGGTGGTTGGTCTGGTTCCAGACGCCAGTGGTTGCGCTGGCCGCGATTGCTGTGTGGATGGGGGTTGCATTTGTGCGTCCCGAGTTAGGTGAGCCGCTGGCCATCGTGTTAGTCGGATTTGTGGTCCAGTTCCCTCTGAGGTTGTACGGGGCCGTTCTCGCAGGGCTCCAGGATCTGGCGTTCGGATCTGCTATTGCGGCTGGGGCGTGGGCCGTGACAACGGTGGTGTCGGTGGGGCTTGTGATGGCCGGGTACGGGCTCGTTGCTCTGTCGGTGGGGTGGACTGCCGGGCAGGTAGCCGCGGTCCTGGCGACGTGGATGCGGGTGCGGATGAGATTCCCTGCGGCTCAAGGTGTCAGCGGGTGGCCTGGGCGTGCAAGCCTGGTGCGTCTGATCGGACCGAGCTTGTGGACGAGCATAAGGCAAGTGTCTCAGCTCCTTTTAAACGGGGTCGAGTTGATCGTGCTGGGATGGGTCGCTGGTCCGACTGTTGTGGTGGCTTACGTGTGTACCACTAAGATAGTGTCTTTGGTGAATAACCAGCCGTATTTGCTGGCGATCTCGTCACTGCCAGCGGTAGCTGAATTGCACGCGGCTGGAAACCGGGAGCGGGTGTGGCGGGCGTGCCGTGCGTTGGGACTGGGAATGGGGATGGTGAGTGGCCTCCTTATGCTTGCGGTGCTGGCGCTGAACGCCGCATTCGTTCCGCTGTGGGTCGGGCCGGCTCAATACGTCGGCCCTACGGTCACGTTCTTGGCGGTGGTTGCGATGTTCGTTCGGCATATGGCTTGTGCAAGCGGAGTGGTCCTGGCCGCCCTGAGGTTCGACGCATTGATGGCGGTTATGGGGTTGTTGGATGGATTGGTGTTTGTGCTTTCTGCTGCACTGTGGGTGTACCTGCTTGGACCGGTCGGGGTGCCACTCGGCTCTCTGACAGCCGCGTGCCTCGTGAACGGCCCGGTCACGCTGTACGTATTGCGTACCGGGTTCGGGCTCGCCCCTGTCGAGGTGTTCCGGTGGCTCGCTCCGCTCATCGTACGGTTAGCCGCAGTGCTGATTCCATTCGTGGCATTTGGCTACTCGTCAATGGCCAGTGATCCCGCAGCGGCCGGGGTAGTCGCGGCCGTTGGGTTTATTGTTTATGCCTTCGCGCTGTACCCGCTGCTTGGGCGTGACCCGCTGCGCGACTACACCCGGGGGTTCCGTGTGTCAGTCCGGCGCCAGTTGGGTTTTGCGCCTCCTGCGTCTGATGCGCTCCGCGCAGAGGCGGCTCCTCAAGGTGCTTCTGCTGGTGAATCGCCGGCAGAGCCGTACGCTGTTCAAAGAACTGAGCCGTCAGGCGGTTCAAGCATCCCTCCCGCGTAACCGTCGTGCCGATTGAAGGCGGTCGCTTCAGCGTGACTCGGGGGCTGTTTGGTGGCTGTGGTTGCCCTGGTGCTGCTGCGTGTAATTTTCGACTGCTGATATGTTAAATGATAGTGCCCGTATCGGCCGCGTATAGTCCTGGTCGTAGGTGACGTGATTCTAGCAGGGGCCGCATGAACCGACCGATCATCGTTCTTGACGGCGGCGGGCTTGATGTTCCGGTCCCGAGGAACGGCCAGTTTCGCTACGTCTCAGACTTGCTTCGTGGATTGGCAGACATCGCCCCGCCTGCGCGGTTCGTATTCCTCGGTGGTACTCCAGAACCGCAGCCCGAATTTGCTGGCGTGTTCGAGGCCCGAAGCCGGTGGCGATACGAGCACTTTCCCCGCACGCACGGGCGGGGTTCAATGGTGCTCGACCAACTCCGCCTTGCGATTGTACTGTGGAGGCTGAAGGCTGACCTGTGTCACAGCCTGCACACCGCGCTGCCAGTTTTAGCCCCGTGCCCGGTTGTGGGGACCGTTCTTGATCTGATGTTCGAGCTGTTTCCCGAATACGCGCAGGCGGTACGGTCTCGTCCGTATCGGTTGTTCCGTTGGGCGGCGCGGCACCAGGCGCGGCGCCTCGTCTGCATCTCCGCGACCACGGCCGATGACGTGAAGCGGCTTTGGCGCGTGCCGTCGTCGCGGATTGATGTGATTCAACTGGGGACCAACTTTCTCGGCCACTCGACCGCAGTGGCCGTTGCAGAAGTTCTGGCGCACGATCGCGTGGTGCTTTCGCCGTACAACCTTGAGCCGCGTAAAAACCTTGCAGGGCTGCTGCGCGCCTTCGCCCGGTGTCGCCCGGCCTGTGCGCAACTCGTACTCTATGGCCGTGCCGCCGTCACGCCGCAACGCGAGGCCGAGTTTGATGCCTTAGTTGCTGAACTCGGTCTCGCGCCGAAGGTCATTCGTGTGGGCTATGTGACGGACGCAGAGCTCAGATGGTTGTATCGCCGGGCGTCCGTGTTTGTGTTCCCGAGTTTGTACGAAGGGTTTGGTTATCCGGTGCTTGAGGCGATGGCGGCGGGCGCGCGAGTGGTCGCGCGAACTGCCTCGGCTCCGGCCGAAGTGGTAGGCCCCGCGGGCGTGCTGGTCGAAACCGCCGATCCAGAGCAGTTGGCGAGCGCCATCGATCGGTTGTTAGCCGACAGCGAGCGCGCTTCTGTCCTCGGTCGGTTGGCGGCCGCACGGGCGGAGGAATATACCGTGAGCCGGATGGCTGAGCAGACGTGGCGGGTTTATCAGAAGGCGCTTGGCCGGTGCGACCAGACATAGTACAGGTATACGACGTGGTGCCGGCTCCTCCATTGGTGCTTGGTCGGAGCGCCCGCCGCTTGAACAAGTGCCGACGGTCGTAACAAGACTGCGAAAGAGTGCTTTGCTGTCCTTCCGTTTATTTCGTGAAGGGCGATCGACGGTGTGGTGGTTCTTCGGGTTGCTGCTGCTCGAACGTTCGCACCGCGGAAGTGCGTGCCATCGGGCGTTCGACCTTCTAATCTGCGACGGCCTCAACCGAGGCGAACGAATGGCACAAGTTCAAGCTCCAACGCCTACCGCCCTGCAGTACTCGGTGGTCATCGTTACCTACCGTCGCCACGAACCGCTGTGCGACACGCTGCGCGCGCTCGGTCCGCACATCGACCCGGCGGTCGGCGAGGTTCTGGTGATCGACCAGTTACCGCCCGGCCCTCTGCCCGCGGACGTCCTCGCCACGCCCGGGTTGCGGTACGTCTCTCTGGACCGGCCGGGGATGGTCCCGGCCCGCAACGATGGCATCCGCCGCGCACGCGGGGAGATCGTGCTGTTCCTCGACGACGACATCGTGCCGCTCCCCGGTCTGATCGACGGGCATTTGGCCGCGTACCGCGATCCCGCGGTCGGTGGCGTCGCGGGCCGTATTCTGGACCCCGGAGTTGAGCCGGCGGCCGAGCAACCCGACCCCCGGTCCTTCGACTCGAGGCGGGGCTGGGAGTACGCCACGTTCGACCACACCACCCCGGCCGACGTGCTGACTGCTCGGGGGTGTAACATGTCGTTCCGCCGGGAGATACTGTGCCGGCTCGGCGGGTTCGATCGTAACATCGAGATTTTCCGCGATGACACGGATATGTCCCTACGGGTGATTGCGGGCGGGTGGAAGGTGCGGTTCGCGCCCGCCGCGGGGCTCGTCCACCTGAGCACGCCGAGCGGCGGCACTCGCCAGGCGAAGACCTCCGCCGGGTACTGGGGGCGCGAGTGGGGTATCTATCGGCAGAGCTTTCGGCACTATCGCGACAACCTGTACTTCTTATTTCGCCACCTGCGAGGCCCGGCGCGTTGGTCGGCGGTCTGGCGTGCGTACCGTGGATACGTCGGGCTGTCGCGGTGGCCGTGGCGACTGGCGGCCAAGAACGCCGCGTTCGGCTTGGCCCTTTTGCACGCAACTCGGATGGCGCGTCGGCGCCGGTACCAACCATGCGTTCTGGACGAATGAGCCATCCGCGAGTGGTCCACGTCACCCCCGCCCTGTTCGGGGAGGGGGGCGTGTTCGGCGGCGCCGAGCGGTACTCGCTCGAACTCGCCCGCCACATGGCGAAGGTCGTGCCGACTGCCCTTGTGGCTTTCGGCGACGAGCCCAGGCGGTTCACCACCCCCGAAGGGCTCCGGGTGCGCGTGCTCGGGCCGGCGTGGCGGGTCCGCGGGCAGGCGTTTAACCGGTTCCACTCGGGGGTCGTGCGCGCGGTTGCGGGTGCCGATGTGGTCCACTGCCACCAGCCCCGCATGCTCGCCTCGGAGGTTTGCGCTTTACTCGCCCGCGCCACCGGGCGGCGGGCGTTCGCGTCCGACCTCGGCGCCGGGGGGTGGGGGTTCTCCTCCCGGCTGAATACGGACGGCTGGTTCCACGGGCACTTGCACATCAGTGAGTACAGCCGCCAGGTGGCTGGCCACGTCGGGCGTCCCGGTGCCGGCGTCATTTACGGCGGGGTGAATACCGACCTGTTCGCGCCTGATTCGAGCGTGCCGCGCGAGCCGCTGGTCGTGTTCGTCGGCCGGCTGATGCCGCACAAGGGCGTGGACGTCCTTATTGACGCGCTGCCCGGCGGGATGGACCTGGAGCTGATCGGCCGGCCGTACCACGAGCGGTTCTTCGCCGACCTGAAGCGGCTGGCGGCCGGCAAGCGGGTCACGTTTCGGCCCGACTGCGGGGACGACGACATCGTCCGCGCCTACCGACGGGCCGCGTGCGTAGTGCTGCCAAGTTTGTATCGAGATTGCTACGGCAATGAATCGAAGGTGCCGGAGCTGCTCGGCCAGACGCTGATCGAGGGAATGGCCTGCGGTGCGCCCGGCATTTGTACCGCGGTGGCCAGCCTGCCTGAAGTGGTCACGGACGGCGAAACCGGGTTCGTGGTGCCGCCCAACGACCCCTCCGCGCTCCGCGCGCGGCTCGAGTTCCTCCGGGACAATGCGACCGCAGTTGGCGAACTCGGGCGGGCCGCCCGCACGCGGGTGCTGAACCATTTCACCTGGGGCGGTACCGTGATGCGATGCCTGGAAGCCTATGCCGCAGGGTGACATGCGAGTTCTGATTGCGACACAGCATTTGAGTATCGTTGGCGGCGTCGAAACCTACCTTCGGGCCGTGCTCCCGCACCTCCGTGCGCGCGGTTTTGATGTGGCCCTGCTGGCCGAGCACGGCGCGACCGACGCGGGGGTGGGCGCGGGCGTCCCCGGGGTGCCGGTGTGGGTCGGGCCGGAGGCTTTTCGCGAGGTGGTGCGGTGGGCGCCCGACGTGGTGTACAGCCAAGGGCTGGCGGACACGGTGCTGGAGGCCGCCCTCGCCGACCGATTCCCAACCATATTTTACGCGCACAACTACCACGGCACTTGCGTGAGCGGAACCAAGTGCCACTCGCGGCCCCGGTTCGAGCCCTGCGACCGGGTGCTGGGGTTGGGGTGCCTCGCGGCGTACCTGCCGCGGGGGTGCGGCGGGCGGAACCCGCTCACCATGTTGGGCCTGTACCGGACCCAGCGCCGGCGCCGCGCGAACGTGGACCGGTACCGTGCCGTCCTCGTCGCCAGCCGGCACATGGCGGCCGAATACGGGCGGCACGGGGTGTCTGCGGACCGGCTACGGCTCCTGCCGCTGTTCCCCCCGGACGCCGTGCCCGACCCGGAGCCGCCCGTGCCGCGCCGGCGGTCCGACCGGGTGCTGTTCGTGGGCCGGGTGACCGCGCTGAAGGGGCTCACGCACCTGATTGAGGCGATGCCCCGGGCGTGTGCGGAACTGGGGCGAACACTCACGCTCGTGGTTGCCGGAGACGGTCCGGCGCTTTCAGCGGCGACGACCGAGGCGACACGTTTCGGGGTTCGGGTTGAGTTCCTGGGGTGGGTGAAGGCCGACCGGCGGGCGGCCGAGATGCGAGCGGCCGACGTACTCGCCGTCCCCAGCGTGTGGCCGGAGCCCTTCGGGTTGGTCGGTGTCGAGGCCGGCTGCGTCGGGCTGCCGGCTGTAGCTTTTGCGACGGGTGGGGTTCCGGACTGGCTCGAACCCGGTGTGTCCGGTGAGTCTGCCCCGGGGCTCCATCCGAATGCCGAAGAGTTGGCCTCGGCGTTGGTCCGTATACTCTCCACCGAGGCCCATTGGCACCAACTACGTATTGGCGCGTGGGAGACCGCGAAGCGATTCAGTGCTGAGGCGCACCTCAGCCGATTGATCAACGTACTTCGGCAGGCGGCTACCTAAAAATGACTCGTCGTTGGGCGATTATTACCGGCGAGTACCCGACGAAATCCGGCGGGGTCGCGGACTACACCCAACTGGTGGCTCGTGGGTTGGCCGCGGCCGGGGACACTGTGACGGTGTTCGCGCCCCGGTACTCAGGGCCGACTGCGGACGATCCAGGTGTGACGGTCGTTCGGTTGCTGGACCATTTCGGCCCCCGCGGGCTGATCGCCCTCGACGGCCAACTCGCCCGGCTGCGCCCGGATCGGATACTGGTGCAGTACGTGCCGCACGCCTACGGGTACAAGGCGCTGAACCTACCGTTCGCTGCGTGGGTGGCGGCCCGGGCTCCCCGGATCGCACCGGTCTGGGTGATGTTTCACGAGGTTGCGTTTCCGTTCGCGTGGCGCTACCCGCACCTGATCCTCGGAGCCGCGAACGCGGTTATGGCCCGGCTCGTTGCCGGCGGGGCGGATCGAGTGCTCGTCTCGGTGCCCCAGTGGGCCGAGCGGTTGCGCCGGCTCAGCCCGCGCGCGCGACCAGGCGAGTGGGTGCCGGTGCCGAGTAACATCCCGCACGTTCCGCGCGTTCCGGCTCTCAAGGCGGATGGGAATTTTACCATCGGCCATTTTGGGACGTACGGGGCGGCCGTCGCGCCCCTGCTCGAACCCGCACTCGCACGCCTCCTCGCGCCCGCGGGACGGGTCGCGTTACTGCTCGGACGCGGCGCGGGCAAGTTCGCAGGTTCGTTCGGGGATCGGCACCCCGCACTGGCGCACCGGGTGACCGCGGTCGGGGGGCTGTCGGGCTCCGGCATCGCGGAACATTTCCACCGCTGCGACATGCTACTTCAGCCGTACATTGATGGGCTCAGCTGCCGACGCGGAAGTGCGATGGCGGGGCTGGCGAACGGTATACCCGTGGTGTCGAACGCGGGCGCGGCCACGGAAAGGATGTGGGCTGTTGAGGGGGCGGGATGTGTCGCGCTTGCGCCCTCTGCCAGTTCTGACGCCCTGGCGGCCGAGGCCGAGGCCCTGATCGCGCTGCCCGCCGGGGCGCGGGAGGGCGTCGGCCAGCGCGGTGCGGAACTGTATCACAAACGATTTAGTTTAGAGAATACGCTCGAAGTGCTTCGCGGTCGCTCGGCGGCGGGATAAAGCCCGAGTCATGAGACGTTCGCTGGTACCGCGGCTGGCCGCGAACTGGCACTCCGCTGGTACATCGCTACCCACTCGCTACCCACTAACGGCAGGGCATTTTCACAGACTGTTCGCGCGAACAGTTCTAAACCAGTCGCGTGCCATCTGACGGTTGTGAGCGAACGCCTTGGGCGCCACTGCTGTTAGGCCGCTGCTACCCGTAACATCGACAGTAGCGGTAAAAAGCCGCAAGCGGCCCTGATGGGCTCCAGGTGGAGAGCGAATGAAGGCCCGTCGTTTGCTAACCGTTGGCCACTCGTACGTGGTGGCGCTAAATCGCCGGCTGGCGCACGAGATGGCCCTTGCCGGAAGAGGGACGTGGGAGGTGACCGCGGTCGCCCCGAAATTCGTGTACGGTGACCTTCGGCAGATCGAATTGGAACCTTATCCAGGCGAGGCGTGCCGGCTGGAACCGGTCGCCGCGTACCTGTCTCGCTGGATTCACGTTATGGCCTACGGCCGGCGGGTGCGGGCGCTGCTACGCGAACCGTGGGATCTCGTTCACTGCTGGGGGGAGCCGTACACGCTTTCCGGCTTTCAGGTGGCCCGGTGGGCGCCCGCCGGGGCGCCGTTCGTGTTCTGGACCGCCCAGAACTTGGCAAAGCGGTACCCGTTGCCGTTCCGGTGGTTCGAGCGGTCCGTTCTGCGCCGGGCGGACGGCTGGCTCGCGTGCGGCCAGACAACGGTGGACGCACAGTTGGGACGCGACTCGGGCTACGACAGCAAGCCGCACCGGGTGATGCCGCTGGGCGTTGACCTTGATGTGTTTCGGCCGGATCCCGTGTCCGGTGCGGCCGTCCGCCGGCAACTCGGGTGGGACGTTAATGGCCCACCGGTGGTCGGGTACTTGGGGCGGTTCATCGGCGAGAAGGGGCTTCCGCTTCTGACCCGGGCGCTTGACATGCTCTCGGTTCCGTGGCGGGCGCTGTTCGTCGGGGGGGGGCCGCTCGAGATCGAACTGCGGACCTGGGGGCAGAAGTACGGTGACCGCGTCCGGGTGGTTACGGGGGTGCCGCACGATCGGGTGCCCGCGCACCTCGCCGCGATGGACGTACTGGCGGCGCCGAGCCAAACCACGCCGCGGTGGAAGGAGCAACTCGGTCGAATGCTGATCGAGGCGTTCGCGTGCGGGGTTGCGGTCGCCGGCAGCGATTCCGGTGAGATCCCGCACGTCATTGGCGACGCCGGGCGCGTGGTTCCCGAGGCCGACGAGGCGGCGTGGGCTGTGACACTGGCCGAACTGGTCGAAAACCGGAACGCGCGCGACGAACTGGCGGCCCGCGGGTTGGAGCGGGCTCGCACCGCGTTCGCCTGGCCGGTCGTTGCCGGTCAACACTTGGACTTTTTCAATGAGTTGCTCGATCGTTCCAGGTATAATCGCGGTTGATCAATTTTGCTGGTTGTATCGGGGCGATTGTCGTGTATGAGTGCCCGCGGAGTGGCGACCAGGCTACTGGGCCCTCTGTTGTGCGTGATTTCGCGACGGTGGTGCTCCAGATCGTGGCGCCAGCGCTCGCGGGTGCGTAGCCGCGCCGTTTTAGGTGGGCTGACGCGGAACTGCTCCTGAGCCCGCTCTGCGGGCCGAACGTGTCGTAATTGCGTCCATGGTTCGGGCGCACGATACTGACGCTTGACTCTGAGCGTTCGTGATACGGGCGCCCGCTCGGGCCGCTGCTGCGGTTTTAGATTCGCACATGCCGGACTGCCAACCGGCTTAATAAGACAAGTGGTGAGCGTGTGAGTGATGCTGCTGAAACGACTGTCGTCGCCCCTCCCCAGTTCGTGCGGGTAAAACGTCCCCGCCGGCTGCTCTCGCTCGCCCACTCCTACGTGGTCGGGATGAACCGCCGACTCGCGCACGAGATGTCCCGCGTCGGCGGGGGCTCGTGGGAAGTGGTCGCCGCGGCGCCGAAATACTTCGACGGCAGCGACCTCCGTCCGGTGCGGCTCGAACTCAGGGCCGACGAACCGTGCCGGGTCGTTCCACTGAACGCGTACTTCACCCGGCGGCCCCACCTGTTCCTGTACGGGCGGCAGCTCCGCAGCTTGCTGCGCGAGGGCTGGGACGCGGTTCACGCGTGGGAGGAGCCGTACATCCTTGCCGGGGGCGAGGTGGCGTGGTGGACCCCGCGCGACTCGGCCCTCGTGTTCCGCACCGCACAGAGTATCAACAAGACGTACCCGCTGCCGTTCTCGCTCGTCGAGCGGTACGCGATGCATAAAGCCGCGGGGTGGATCTGTAGCGGCTCACTGGTCGAGCAGACGTTGTCCGCCCGCCGGGGGTACGACAAGCCTCGCGCGCGCATCCCCCTGGGGGTCGACACGGAGGCGTTCCGGCCGGACCCAGAGGCGGGGCGGAACGTGCTTCAGAAACTCGGATGGGCGGGGGGGGCGCCAGTGATCGGCTACCTTGGCCGGTTCGTGCCGGACAAGGGGCTGAACCTGCTCACCGCCGCACTCGATGAGGTGCCCGGGGAGTGGCGCGCCTTGTTCGTCGGTGCGGGGCCGTCGGAATCGCAACTGCGCGAATGGGCTTCTAAATATGGCGATCGCGTCCGGATTTGCACGGACGTGACCCACGACTTTGTGCCGGCTTACCTGAACGCGATGACCGTCCTCTGCGCCCCCAGCCAGACAATGCCGAACTGGAAAGAACAATTCGGGCGCATGGTCGTGGAGTCCTTCGCGGCCGGCGTGCCCTTCATCGGTAGCGACAGCGGTGAGATCCCGTTCGTCGTTCGTGACAGCGGTCTGATTGTCGGTGAGAAGGACGTTGCCGGTTGGGCACGCGCGATCGGAGAATTGATCGCGTCCCCAGGCCAACGCCGCGTTCTTGCAGACAAGGGGTTGCAGCGCACACGGGACGAGTTCGCTTGGCCGGTTGTGGCGCGGCAGTACCTCAACTTTTTCGAGCGCGTCCTTGCAGAGAAGCGGAATTAGGACCTTTGGGTAGGTCTTCCGTAACTTGCGTTTCCCAGGGTGTTTTGCGTGCCGCCAGAGCATTGTCCGATCGCCGTTAGCGCCGCGCGCCTCGGGGTCGTGCGTGACTTTCGCGCCGAAACGTGGCCCAGCATGGACCTGTGCGCGGACCAACTTCTCGCGCACCTCCCGGGCACGGCGCTAACGGCGACCGACCTCGAAACGCCGTTCGTGCGGCTGTTCCAGCGGTCACCGGTGGTGGGCCGCACGAACGCGGCATTTAATGTGGACCGGCTTGTCAACCGGCACCTGACGCTCCCACGGTTCTTGCGAACGCGCGCCCGCGAATTTGATCTCTTCCACATTGTCGACCACAGCTACGCGCACGCGACTCTGGCCCTCCCCCCCGGGCGCGCCGGTGTGTACTGCCACGACCTCGACGCGTTCCGATCACTACTCGAGCCGGCGCGCGAGCCGCGCCCGTGGTGGTTCCGGAGACTGGCCCGTCGCACCCTTCGCGGGATGCAGGCCGCCGCCGTGGTGTTTCACAATTCGCGCGAAGTGGGGCGTCAGCTCACCGATGCGGGGCTCGTGCCCGCGGAAAAATTGGTGCATGCGCCCCTCGGCGTGGCGCACGAGTTCGCGCCGGACGGCGGGTCGGTCGAACTGCCCGCGCCGGGCCTCCCGCCCGAACCGTTCCTGTTACACGTCGGCAGTCACATTCCGCGGAAGCGCATCGACGTGCTGCTGGACGTGTTCGCCGCGGTGCTGAAGCGCCACCCGGACGTGCGCTTGGTGCAGGTCGGCCCGCCGTGGGCGCGGGCGTTCGCGGACCAGATCGAACGCCTCGGCACCGCCGGGCGCATCGTGCGGTTCGCGGGCCTGTCGCGCGAGCAGCTTGCGGAACTGTACCGCCGCGCCAGCGTGGTGCTGGTGCCGAGCGCAGCGGAAGGCTTCGGGCTGCCGGTGATCGAAGCGCTCGCCTGCGGTGCGGCGGTGGTCGCGAGCGACATCCCCGTCTTACGTGAGGTCGGCGGGGAGGCGGTCGCGTATCGGCCGGTCGCGGACGTGCCCGCATGGGCCGAAGCGGTTTCGCGTGTGTTAAACGGTACGGGCTTCGCGCCCCCGCGCGAGGACCGGCTGGCGCGCGCGGCGTTGTATTCGTGGCGCGAACACGCGCGGGTCATCGCGGACGCGTACCTGCGCCTGGCGGGGGGGGGCTGATGCGGGTGCTGTTTCTGAGCCCGGTGAGTACGCTCGGCGGGGCCGAGCGGGTGCTCATCACGGCCGTCGCCGGGGTCCGCCGCGCCGACCCGTCGGTTGCGGTGGGTGTGCTGACCGCGGGCGACGGCCCGTTGCTCGCCCAGGCGCGTGCGCTCGGGGCCGAAGTGGAGGCGGTTCCGGTCCCCGGCGCGCTGGCCCGGCTCGGCGACAGCCAGTTGCGGTCGGGTGGGAAATGGGCCGGCCGGCTGGCGCTGCTCGCGCGAACCGCGCTGGCCGCACCGGCCGGCGCGGGGTACGTCGCGGCCCTTCGCGCTGCGGTTGCGAGATTCCGGCCCGATGTCGTTCACTCGAACGGCATCAAGACGCACCTGCTCTCCCGGTTCGCGGTCCCGCGCCGGGTGCCGGTGGTGTGGCACCTGCACGACTTTTACGGGCTGCGCCCGCTGGCGGCGAAACTGCTGCGGCGCGGGAGCGGGCGGGTGCGCGCCGGGGTGGCGATATCCGAGGCGGTCGCCGCCGACACCGCGAAGGCGCTGCCGGGCGTGCCGGTCCGCACCGCACTGAACGCGGTGGATTTGACCCGGTTCGAGCCGGGTGGCCGTAGCACCGACCTTGACGCGCTGGCCGGGGTGGCGCCCGCCCCGGCGGGCACGGTGCGCGTGGGACTGGTGGCCGCATACGCTCGCTGGAAGGGGCACCTCGCGTTCCTCGACGCCGCACAACAACTGGCACGCGAGGCGCCGAGCCTGCCGGTGCGGTGGTACATCGTCGGCGGTGCGATCTACGCGACCGCGGCGCAGTTCTCGGAAGCGGAGCTGCGCGCCGCCGCCGCGGAACGCGGGCTGGCGGACCGGGTCGCGTTCGTGCCGTTTCAGACCGATACGGCGGACGTGTATCGGGCGCTCGACGTTATGGTCCACGCGTCCACGCTGCCCGAGCCGTTCGGGCTGACGGTCGCCGAAGCGATGGCGTGCGGCCGCGCGGTCGTGGTCTCTGCGGCGGGGGGAGCGGCCGAACTGTTTACCGACGGTGATGACGCACTGGGCGCCGCCCCCGGTGACGTGCCGGGAATCGCGGCGGCGGTGCGGCGCTTTGCCGAAAGTGCGGAACTGCGGTTGCGCCTCGGGGCGAACGCGCGGCGGACGGCCGAAGCGAAGTTCGACTCGCTGCGTTACGGCCCCCAACTGCTGCAAATATACCGCGAGGTGACCGGCCCGCAGTAGCGCTCTTCGGTGCCGGGAGCGCCTGCCGAGCAACTCGTGACCGGGTGCGAGTTGCCCGTGCCACCGATCTCACCCTTCAAGTCCTTTCGGCATTTCGCCGCTGTAGCTGGCCCAGAGCGCGTCAACCGGGTGGGCGCACCACACGCCCGGTTCGAGCGCCTTCAAGTGCCGCGTGATCTGCATCAGGCACCCGACGTTGCCCGTGAACAGCGCCTTTGCGCCGGTGGCCGCGATGTTGGCCGTTTTTCGCTTCCCGAGCCGGTCGGCCATTTCGGGCTGTGTCAGGTTGTAGCTGCCCGCGGCCCCGCAGCACAGTTCGCTTTCCGCCAGTGGTATCAGTTCCAACCCCGGGATCATTTCTAGCAACTGTCGCGGTTGTTTGAAAATCTGCTGTGCGTGCCGGAGGTGGCAGGCGTCGTGGTAAGTGGCCCGGATGTTGAGCGGGTGTTTCGGTCGCACCGGGCCGAGTTCCACGAGGAACTCGCTGACATCGCGGACCTTGCTCTGGAGCCGCGCCGCCGCTTCCGCGTGCGGCGTGGCGTGCATCATGTGGGCGTAGTCCTTGAGCTGGTACCCGCACCCGGCCGCGTTGGTGATGATCGCATCGACATCTTTGAACGTCTCGGGGTTGGTCGCGCCGAAGGTATCGCAGTTCTGTGCCGCGAACTCCCGCGCCGGCCCTTCCTGTGCGGCGTGGTAGTGCAGCGCGCCGCAGCACCCCTGGTTCCGGGGGATCCACACCTCGCACCCGTTCGCCTGGAGCACCTTCGCCGTGGCGTAGTTCGTTTCGGGGTAGAGCGCGTCCGCGACGCAGCCCAAGAACAGCGCCACCCGCGCCCGCTTCGGGCCGATCGGCTCCAGCACCTCGGGGAGCTGTCCGTAGTGCGGTTTCAGGTCCGGGAGCATCCGCTTCATGTTGCGGAGCGACCCGGGCACCAGTTCCATGAGCCCGGTCTTTTCGGTGAGCCAGTCCAACCCGGTCCACTGCATCAGGCGGGCCGGGGCCAGCGACGCCCGGTTGCGCCACCGGTACGGGAACACGTGGAACAGCAGGAACTTCTGGACCGCGTTGAGCGACTGCACCTGCCGCTCGGGTTCGAGTTCGTTCATGAACTCGCGGAACGGCTCGATGAGGCGCCCGTACTGCACGCCCGACGGGCACGCGGTCTCGCACGCCCGGCAGTTGAGGCACAGGTCGAGGTGCTGCTTCACGTCGCTGTCGAGCGCGAGCGTGCCGTCGATGACGCCCCGCATGAGGTAGATGCGCCCGCGGGGCGAGTCCGCCTCGTTCGCGGTTTCCATGTACGTGGGGCAGCTCGCGGTGCAGAGGCCGCAATGGACGCAGTCGAGAACGAGCTCGTAATCGACCCGCGGGCCATGCGAGCCGGTGCCGTGACCGTGCGGCGGGGCGGGGAGGGGGGCTCCGGTCGCGGTCGGGGCGGCGACGCTCGCGGAGAGGATTGGCAGCGCGGTCCGCTGCGCTTCGGAATCGGCCAGGTTGGGAGTGGGTGTGGCCATGTCGTTCCGTGCGGGCTGGTGGGGGCTTTGAGGCCGGGGCGCCGGGCCGCGAAATCCGTTACCGACTCGACCGCGGAGCGCCCGCGGCTCGCGGCGCGAGCGATCGGGCCGTGGGCGTCACCCTGGCCGGCCGGTTACGTGCCGGGTGTACACGAGCGGGCTCACACGTCGCCAAACAGGCGGCCGGGGTTGAACACGTTATCCGGGTCGAGCGTCTTCTTGATGTGCCGCATCAGCTCCCATCCGGGTGGCACGGCGCCCCAGATCGGGAGCCCCTTTTTCTGCTCCGGCGGGCACCGGTGCAGCACCGCCCCGTCCGGCTGTGCTTCGTCCGAGTGAACCCAGATCACACCCGACAGCGCGTGCGCGTGAACGGCGGCTCCAGCGGGTTGCCGCGCCACCGCCTCCGCCACCTTGCTCGGCAGGACCGCGAGCTTCGCGATGAACCGCGAGCGCTGACGTCCTTGCAGCGCCGTCAGCGCGTCGAGAGCCGAAGTGTCGGGTAGCTCGGTCACGTGGCGGATGGGGGCGGACTTCAGCTCGTTCAACAGCGCCGCCGCCTGCCACCGCACCGTTGCCCCTTTCTCTTCGAAGCCGACAACGAACACCCAGGCGGCATCCGGTCCGGAGCTTGTGGCGCTGATCCCCGCCGTTCGCCACGCGGTCTGGTTTAACAGCTCGACCGCCACCGGTCGCGTCTTGCTCGCGGCAATCGTGTCGAGCACGCCCGCGAGCGAGTCGGTGTCGCAGCCGAACATAACGGCCGCACTCGCCTCGGGCTTGGGCTTCACTTTCAAGGTGAGCTGCGTCACCACGCCGAGCGTGCCGAGCGCGCCGATTTGCAGCTTCATCAGATCGTAGCCGGCCACGTTCTTCACCACGCGACCGCCGGCCTTCACCTCCACCCCGTCGTCCGTTACGAACGAGATGCCGATGACGTAGTCGCGGAGCGTGCCGTGCCCGAACCGGCGCGGGCCGCTCGCGTTGACCGCCACCGCGCCACCCAGGGTCGCCCTTTCGGGCGAAGGAACGTCGATCGGGAGCCACTGACCCTCTTTGGCCAGTTCCGCCCGGAGGGCCGCGAAGGTGGTGCCGGCGCGCGCCGTGATGGTCATGTCGCGGGCCGGGTAGTCGATCACGCCCGAAAGGGCCGTGGTGTCGCACGCGGCGCCCGGCTTGATCGGCGGCCGGCCGAAGTCGATGGCGGTGCGCCCGCCGACCGGGTACAGGCCGTGCTTCCGAGCGCGGGTGCGGGTGACCAGCGCACCCAACTCGGCGACGGTGCCGGGCCGTTCGACCGGGAGCGGATCGAACTCATCAATGCGGATGGAGTCGGCCACGGTTGCGGGGGGAGGGTGGTGGGGTGCAACCGTGGTGTTGTATGGACCTCGCGGCGGGACGTCGCTCCGCCGGTCCGGCGGAGCGGATCAGACCCGGTCCGCGCCGGCCTTCTCGTGGACCGCGTCGCGGAGCGCCGCGAGCGCCGCGCCGGCCAGCGCCGCCCGCTCGCGGTCCAGCTCCTGGCGCGTCAGCGTGTGGAGCCCGGCTTCGGCGTCACGCCGCTCCCGCGCTTCGCGCTCCAGGAGCGCTTCCAACCGCGGCCGGAGGCGCGCGAACGCTTCCACGCACGCCGGGTCGAAGTGGGTGCCGGCGCCGGTTTGCAGCTCGGCGAACGCCCGCGCGGCCGGCATCCCGGCCCGGTACGGGCGGTCCGAGGTCATCGCGTCGAACGCGTCCGCCACCGCCACCACGCGAGCGGTCAGGGGGATCTCTTCGCCCTTCAGTGCGTCCGGGTACCCGCGCCCGTCCCAGCGCTCGTGGTGCCCCCGGACGACCGGCAGCGCCCACGCGAGCCCGGGGATCATCTGGACGATCTCCGCCCCGCGCAGCACATGCGTCTTCATCTGCGTGAACTCGGCGTCCGACAGCCGCCCCGGCTTCCGGAGGATGGCGTCATCAATGCCGATCTTGCCGATGTCGTGGAGCAGTGTGGCCACCTGGAGCTGCTTGCGGTCCTCGTCGGGCAGCCCCAACTCGTCGGCCAGCAGCAGCGCGTAGGTGGTGACCCGCTGGGTGTGGTTGCCGGTGTACTCGTCGCGCATCTCCACGGCCTGGGCCAGCGCCGTGACGGTCTGGACGAACATGGCCCGGTTCCGCTCGATCAGTTGCTGCCGGTCCAGCCCGAGCGCGACCGCGTCGGCCAGCGTGTCGGCCAGCTCCAGGTCCGCGGCGGTGAACGGTTCGGCCTCCATCCCGCGGTCCAGGTGGAGGGCACCGAACGCGCGGTCCGGCGCCTGGAGGATCGCGCAGATGACGGAGTTCAGGTCGCCGCTGACGGCGCTCTCGGCCTGGTAGCGGGCGGCCTCGGTTCGGTCCGCGAACAGCAGCGACTGCCGGCGCCGCAGCGCGACCGCGGCGAGCGTCTTGCCGGGCGGGCGCCCGCCGCGGGCGGCAAAGTGCCGGGCGGCGAGGTGGCCGGTCGCGTCGTCCACGAGGAACACCGCCGCCCGGCGGGCCCCGAAACAGACCAGCGCGTCGCTGATTAGCGCCTGAAGCGCGTCCGCGGGCCGCGGCGCTTCGGCCAGCCGGTGTGCCGCCCGGATCAGTCGCAAGAAGCCCGGCCGCTCGGGGCCGGCGCCGACCGGGGCGGTCGTGTCGATCGGGTCGGGGTGCCGCCGGGCCGCGGCCTCGACGTGAACCGTTTGGTTCCCGAGCCGCACCGCGATCGGCCGAACCCGGACGAGGTCCACCGTGAACACCAGCGCGCCGATCTGGATCGTGTCGCCGGCCTTCAACGGCTGCGGGGTGCGGCCGATGCGTACGCCGTTCAGGACCGTGCCGTTGGAACTGCCGCGGTCGCGGACCACCCACACCTCGTCGAGCAGGTACACTTCGGCGTGCAACCGGCTCACGGACAGGTCGTCGAGGGCGACCTCGAGTTCCGGGAGCCGGCCCATGCGCAGGTGCCCGGACGCGGTCCAGGTGCGCGGGGCGGTGCCGTCGCCGGCGAGTGAAAGGGTGACGCACGGCTGCTCGGTGCTGGGCGGTTCCATACGTTTTCGGCGCTCCGGTGCGGAGAGGGGTGGCCGAAGGGCGGGACTGGTCAATTTTGTAACCCCGCAAATCTAGAACACGGCCCCGACAAAAGTCGCTGCGCGTCAGGGTTTTGGAGGCCGATCTGTGTTGCGCAGTGGCAAGACCGGTTGCGGCACAACGGCGCCGCCGTCCCGGCTCGTCCGGCGCGTGAAGGCCCCGGGCGTCTTGCCCGGCGAAACGGGGCGCCGGGCGGCCGCCACTGCCCCTGCGCGACCGTATTCCTACACTTCACACGGTCGTCTCGTTCCAAGCGGGTGGTGCGATGGAAGTGACCAAGGCGGTGATCACGGCCGCGGGCCGCAGCCAGCGGGGGCTGCCGGTGCAGGCCCTCGTGGACCGCGACGGCGCGGAAAAGCGGGCGCTGGAGGTCGTGCTCGACGAGGCGGTCGAAGCGGGCGCCGAGGAGGTGTGCCTGGTGATCGCGCCGGGCGACGCGGCCGCGTACCGGGCGGCCGCCGGCCCCCACGCGGGGCGGCTCACCTTCGTGGAACAGCCCGAGCCGCTCGGCTACGGCCACGCGGTGCTGCTCGCCCGCGAGTTCACCGCCGGCCGCCCGTTTCTGCACATGGTCAGCGACCACCTGTTCGTCGCCCGCGGGGCCACCCGCTCGGCGAAGCAGGTCGCCGACCTGGCCCGGGCCGAAGGGTGCGCGGTCTCGGCCGTGCAGCCCACCCGGGAGCGGGCGCTGCGGTTCTACGGGGCCGTGGGCGGGCGCCGGGTGCCCCGCCGCCCGGACCTGTACGAGGTCCAGCACGTGCTCGAGAAGCCGACCCCGAGCGAGGCCGAGCAGGTACTCTCGGTGCCCGGGGTGCGGGCCGGGTTCTACCTGTGCTTCTTCGGCATCCACGTGCTCACCCCCGCGGTCATGGGCCTCCTTGCCGAGCAGGCCGCGCGGGGGGCGGAGCCGCTGGCCCTCTCCCCGGCGCTCGCCGAACTGGCCCGGCGCGAGCGCTACCTCGCCCTTGAGGTGGCCGGGCAGCGGTACGACACCGGGCTCAAGTACGGGCTGCTCACGGCGCAGCTCGCCCTCGCCCTCGACGGCGTGGACCGGGAGCGGATCCTGGCCCAGATCATCGACCTCCTGGCCCAGCGGGGCTGATCCGCCTATGCCGCTCAGCGACCTGATCACGTCCGCCGACCCGGCGGTGCGGAACACCCCCCTGGCCGCCGCGTGCCGCGCCCTCGGCTACGGCGAGCTGCTGGCCGAGCGGGACGCCCTCGACCGGTTCCGGCGCGACCGCGAGAACCTGTACGAGCGGGTCCGGGCGCTGTTCTTCCTGTACGCGATCGACCGGTTCCACCTGCCCGCCCGGCCCGAACTGCCGGCCGCCGGCCGGGTGCCCTACGCGGGCGTCGAGCGGCTCATGGGCCGGCGGTTCGACGAGGCGGTGCGGCTGTTCCGCGCGGAGGAGGCGGCCCGCGGGCCGAGCGACCCGCTGTGCAGCGCCCTGGCCGCGGCGTACCACGCGCTCGCGTTCCAGACCCTCGCCGACCAGGTGCGGGCGAGCGTCCGCGGGGCCCCGGGCAACCGGTGGATGTTCCGCACCGGGTCGGCCGACGAGCACCCGCTCCGGGTGCGCCCCGAACTGCTCGCCCGGTCCGGTCCCGGCACCCCGTTCCCGGTGCTCCGCGAGCGCACCCCCGTGCGCATGGACCTGTCCCACTCGTGCTGGAGCGATATTTTCTTCCTGGGCATGGACTACCCGGAAGGGGCGCGGGTGCTGAACGTGTCCATCGACCTGGGCGTGAACGGGCGGGACGCGGCCCCGCGGCCGCCCATTGAGGTCTACTTCCGGGTCATCGACGAGCCGGTGCTCCGGCTGGTGAGCGTGGACCTGGACGCCGCGGCCGACGTGCGGTCGCTCGACGAGGTGTTCGACTTCGCACGGGACTACCTGGGGCTGCTGAAGGCCGCGGTGATCGCGTCGGGGCTGATCCCGCCGGGCCTGGAGGGCGTGCGCCAGGAGCTGGGCCAGGTGCTGGAGGCGCTGGTCGGTCCGGGGCTGGGGATCGAGCTGGTCAGTGTGGTGAACGACATTCCGAAGGGCTCGCGGCTGGCGGTGTCCACTAACCTGCTGGCGGCCCTCATCGCGGTGTGCATGCGCACCACGGGGCAGGCGAAGGCGCTCACCGGCGGGCTGAGCGAGCCCGAGCGCCGGCTGGTCGCGGCGCGGGCCATCCTCGGCGAGTGGATCGGCGGGTCCGGCGGCGGGTGGCAGGACTCGGGCGGGGTGTGGCCCGGGATCAAGCTCATCGAGGGCGCCGCCGCGGCCGAGGGCGACCCGGAGTTCGGCGTGAGCCGCGGGTGCCTGCTCCCGCGGCACACGGTGCTGGGTCCGGACCGCGTGCCGCCGGACGCGCGGCGGCGGCTGGAAGACAGCCTCGTGCTCGTCCACGGCGGCATGGCGCAGAACGTCGGCCCGGTGCTCGAGATGGTGACGGAGAAGTACCTGCTCCGCGAGGAGCGCGAGTGGGCCGCCCGCCAGGAGGCGCTCGGGTTCTTCGACGAGATCGTGGGGCGCCTGGAGCGGGGCGAGGTGCGGGCGCTGGGCGCCGCCACCACGCGGAACTTCGGCGGGCCGATCCAGACCATCATCCCGGCCGCGACCAACGCGTTCACCGAGGCGCTGATCGCCTCGACGCGGGCGCACTTCGGTACGGACTTCTGGGGCTTCTGGATGCTGGGCGGGATGTCCGGCGGCGGGATGGGGTTCATCGTCGCGCCCGAGCGGAAGCCGGAGGCGCAGCGGTTCCTGCTCGCCGAGATGTCCCGGCTGCGGGGCGCGCTGCGCACGAGCCTGCCGTTCGCGATGGAACCGGTCGTCTACGACTTCGCCATCAACCCGCGCGGCACCGCCGCCGACCTGCTGCCCGCGGACGAGTCGCTCCTGCCGCGCGGGTACTACGCCCTGCTCGTCCCGCGGTGGCTCCGCGAGGACCCGCGCGCGGTGCCGGCGTCGAAGCGGGCCGAACTCGACCGCGTGGGCCGGGCCGCTCGTCGGGGAGGAGACCTGGCGGGCCTGGTGGAGTCGCTGTTCGACCGCATGCTGCCGAGCGCGCCGGCCGCCGCCGCCCGGAGCGGCACCCTGACCGAACTGCTGGCGGCCAACGGGTTCGACCGCGAGCAGCACGAGCGCGTCCGCGCGGACCTGCGCCGCGGCCTCATCGGGCTGGCCCAGAACCGGCTCCCGGCGTCGACGGTGGTCGAGGACGTGAAGCCCGGCGACGTGTCTGATGCTCGCGCTGGTATAAGCGCGGAGCACGTGGCACGGGGCCGTGCGGCGCTGGAGGCCGGTGAGGCCGCGGTGGTGACGCTGGCGGCCGGGGCCGGGAGCCGGTGGACGCAAGGGGCGGGCGTGGTGAAGGCGCTCCACCCGTTCGTGCGGCTCGCCGGCCGGCACCGCACGTTCCTCGAGATCCATTTGGCGAAGAGCCGGCGCGTGTCGGACCTCGTCGGGGCGCCGGTGCCGCACGTGTTCACGACGGGGTACCTGACGCACGAGCCGATCCGGGCGCACCTGGACGGCAACCGCTCCTACGTCTACCCGGGGCCGGTGCGGCTCTCGCCCGGGGCGTCCGTCGGGCTGCGCCTGGTGCCGATGGAGCGGGACCTGCGGTTCGCGTGGGAGGAGACCGCGCACCAGGTGCTCGACGAGCGCAAGCAGCGGGTCCGCGAGAGCGCCCACGCGGCCCTCATCGGCTGGGCCAAGGCGGCGGGCGAGGGGGCGGACTACACCGACAACGAGCCGCCCCAGTGCCTGCACCCGGTGGGCCACTGGTACGAGGTGCCGAACCTGCTCCTGAACGGGACGCTCCGGGACCTGCTGGCCGAGCGCCCGCGGCTCAAGTACCTGCTCGTCCACAACGTGGACACGCTCGGCGCGGCCCTCGACCCGGGGGTGCTGGGGCTGCACATCGCGTCCGGCCGGGCGCTCACCTACGAGGTGATCGGGCGGCGGATCGACGACCGCGGCGGCGGGTTGGCCCGCGTGGACGGGAAGGTGCGCATCGTCGAAGGGCTCGCGATGCCGCGCGAGGAGGAGGAGTTCAACCTCACCTTTTACAACACCCTCACCACCTGGGTGGACATCGACCAACTGCTCACGTGGTTCGGTCTGACGCGCGCCGATCTGGCGGACGCCGAAAAGGTGGGGGAGGCCATCGGGCGCATGGCGCCCCGGCTCCCGACGTACGTGACGCTCAAGGACGTGAAGAAGCGCTGGGGGCACGGGCAAGAGGACGTGTACCCGGTATGTCAGTTCGAGAAGCTGTGGGGCGATATGACGGCCGTCGGGGGCGTGGACTGCGGGTTCGTCGCGGTGCCCCGCCCGCGCGGGCAGCAGCTCAAAGACCCCGCCCAGCTCGACGGCTGGCTCCGCGACGGCTCCGCGGATGCGATCGCGTCGCTGTGCGCCTTCTCCGACTGACCCGCTCCTCGCATGCGCCCCGGTTCGGAGTAATAAACTCCGGGCCGGATTGCGTTTGTATTCCGTAACACGTCTTCCGCGCCGGCTAACAATTCGTCGCTCTGTTCTGACTTTCGGTCCGCATTCCTGGTGAGGTCGGCAGAACCGCTCGCCGGTTGTGCTGGTGACGAACCGGGATCGTGGGTAAAGGTGTGGCGTCCGCCGTTCCCGTCGCGGAAACTGGATGGCGGCCGACGGACCCCCGCACCCCAATACCAAAACGCTTCCCTATGAAAGCCCCGTCGCTCACGATCGGCATTGAGGAAGAGTACCAGATCATCGATCCTGCGACGGGTGAGTTGAAGTCGTACATCACCCAGATCCTTGACGAGGGGAAGCTGATCCTCAAGGAGCAGATCAAGGCCGAGCTGCACCAGTCGATGGTGGAGGTCGGGACGGAGATCTGCCAGACGCCGGCCGACGCGCGCAACGAGCTGGTGAAGCTGCGCCGGAGCATTTCCGAACTGGCCGGGCGGCACGGGCTGGTCATCGCGGCGGCCGGCACGCACCCGTTTTCGAACTGGGAGCAGCAGGAGATCACCCCGTTCGAGCGGTACCTCGGCGTGCAGAACGACATGCAGGATCTGGCCCGCCAACTGCTCATCTTCGGCACTCACGTTCACATCGGGATCGAGGACCGCGACTTCCTCATCGACGCGATGAACGTGGCGCGGTACTTCGCGCCGCACATCCTCTGCCTCAGCACCTCGTCCCCGTTCTGGACCGGGCGCCGGACCGGGCTCAAGAGCTACCGGTCGATCATTTTCCGTCACTTCCCGCGGTCCGGGATGCCGCCGTTCTTCGACGGGTGGCCCGAGTACAACGGGATGGTGGAGGCGATGGTCCGCACCAACTGCATCCCGGACGGGTCCAAGATCTGGTACGACGTGCGCCCCAACCACCGGTACCCGACGCTCGAGTTCCGCATCTGCGACGTGTGCACAAAGGTGGACGAGGCGGTGTGCATCGCCGCCATCTTCCAGGCGATCATCGCCAAACTGTGGAAGCTGCGGCGCGACAACCTGACGTTCCGCGTGTACCCCACGGAGCTGATCGAGGAGAACAAGTGGCGCGCGGTGCGGTACGGGCTCGACGGCAAGATGCTCGACCTCGGCAAGCAGAAGGAGGTGCCGGTCCGCGAACTCATCCACGAGCTGATCGACTGGTTCCTGCGCGACGTGCTCGACGAACTGGGGACGCGCGCCGAGGTGGAATACGCCTATAAGATTATGGAGGGCGGCTCCAGCGCCGACCGGCAGTTGAAAACGTTCAACGAGGTCGGCAGCACCCGGGCCGTGGTGAGCCAGTTGGTGCGCGAGACGCAGGAAGGCGTTTCGTGACGCCGTCGGAAGTCGTCAGGTCGAACGTCGCCAAGTCGAAGACCCAGACGCTGACCGCTTCCGACTTCACGACTTCACGACTTCGACTTTGCGACACGGGACATGCAGACGTTCGAGCGCGACCGCATCGCCATCCGGTACCCGGAATCGTGGGACATTGAGGAGGCCGAGGACGCCGAGAGCGGGGCGTGGACGGTCACCGTTTCCAGCCCGGAGACGGCGTTCCTGATGATGTCGCTCCAGCCGGAGGCGGACCACCCCGGCGACATCGCGGACCAGACGCTCGAGGCGCTGCGGGCCGATTACCAGGAACTCGACGCCGAAAACGTGGTCGAGACGATCTGCGGGCTGCCCGCGGTCGGGTTCAACGCGGACTTCATCACCGCGGACACCACGACCACCTGCCGCGTGCGGTGCGTGGCCACGGACGCGGGGCCGCTGCTGCTGATGGTTCAGGTGAGCGAGTACGACCGCGCCCGCAACGAGCCGGTGCTGGCCGCGATCATGAAGTCGCTCGACGTGGACACCGACGACTGACGCCGCGCCGTTCGATTCCCCATCGCACTTCGCGAGCGGGCCGCGTTCGAAGCGCAAGCACCCGCTCGATCCGAACCCGTGAAGATTCCCATGCCCACCGACCCGTTCGCCGCGAAACGCGCGGAGATGCGCGACGAGTTCTTTGCCAAGCTGTTTCTGCTCGGCGGCTGGCTCGGGAGCACGGACACTTACAAGCGCACCATGTGGGCCGCCGTGCCCGACATCGCGCTTCAGCCCGCGGCGTACACGCTGACGTTTCGCAAGGGGTTGCCCGAGCCGGGCGCGAACAACCGACTCGTGATGGCGGGGCACGAGGCCGTGCTCGCGCAGTGGTTCCACCGCCCCCTGCGACGCCGCGACATCCTACTGGCGCGCGACTGGTACGCCCGACACTCCGCGACGAAGGCCTTTCCCGCCGAGGTCTGGGACGCGGTCCTCGCGCAGCCCGGGGAGGAGCTGAGGCTCCCGGTTGACGTGTGGGGCCTGCCGGGCGGGCAGACGTTCCTCGCCGGCGTCCCGTGCCTCACGTTCGAGGGTCCGGGCGCGCTGATCTCTTACACCGAGCCCGCGATGTGCCGCTACTTCGCGCCGGTGATCCAGGCCACCAAGGCGCGGCTGATGCGCGCGGCCACCCCGCGCGACGCCGAGTTCGGGCTGCGGTCCGCGCCCGTCGAGGTGTGCAACCTCATCCTGCTGCTGGCGCGGTTCGTAGGCGGGGCCGGGGACGAAGGGGCACCGCAGCTCACGTCGAACGACACCGCCGAGTTCATGTGGCCCGAACTGTTCCGGTCGATCGGCACCATCGGCCATGAGATGATGTGCGCCGCCCAGTCGTTCGACCGGACGCTGGCCGAAGCCGAGTTCGAGATGATGGACCGGTTCGTGTCGAAGATGGGCGCCGCCTCGCTGCTGTGCGACCTCGTGGACGCCGAGACCGTCGGGCTGGAAAACGCCCTGCGGGTGATCCGGTCGCACCCCGAAACGGACCGCGTCGGGGTGCGGGTGGACAGCGGGGAGATTGCGGGGCAGTGCGTGCTGTACTTCCAGAAGATGAAGCAGCTCGGCATCCCGCCGCGGGTGATCGTCTTCGAGGACGAGGTCACGCCCGAGGGGGTGCGGCGGGTGTACGACACGTTCCGCGCGCAGACCGGCGTCGAACCGACGATGCTGTTCCCGGGGGCCGGAGGGTACTGGTGGAAGCTGGTCCACCGCGACACGGTCAGTGCCGCGTTCAAGCGCACCGCCACCGCGGACCGACCCAACGTGAAGTTCTCCAACTCGCCCGGCAAGGAGACCGTCCCCGGGTACGTGCGCGTGTACGCCCGCGGCGACACGCTGGTGGTCGCGGACCGGAGCGAGAGCGTCGACGGCGAGCCGCTGTTCGTGAAGCTCGTCGATCAGGGGCGGGTGGTGTACGCCGAGGGCTTCTGCGAGCAGGCGGCCCGCGCCGAGCGGACGTGGGGCCGGTACGCGAGGTGGGAGGTCTCGCCGCTGCTGCGGGACCACCTGGACCGGTTCGCCGCGATGCGGGCGGCCGAGGTGGCCGCGGCCCGGGCGCGGCTCGCCGTCGGGGCGGGGCCGACGTAATCGTCATCCAGCCGCGCGCCGCGTGCGTGAACGTCGCCTGCTTCAGCCCGGACGGGACCCGGATGGCGTCGGTGTCCGAGGACGGCTGGGCGAAGGCGTTGGACCCGGCCGAACTGCACGTCGGCGCCTCGGTGTGGCAGGTTAACGCGGAGGCGAACGACTCGGGCGTGTGGGAAATGACATTAGACAGGCTATTTTAGCTCTCACGTTGTGGCAGGGCCTGCGCACTATGAAGTAGTGGCCGGGTAAGGGTTTGTGCGTATCACGGGTTCCAGGAGCAACCGATGGCTCTGACCCTGACGAGCGTGTTCGCGGACCTGCCGGACCCGCGGGTGGAGACGGCCAACAAGATCCTCGCGTTCCTCACCGACACCAGACAGGCGGCGCGAGACGGCAACCCTCCGCCGAAGCTCATACCGAGCAACCCGTCGGCCGTGAACGGTTACAATCTCCAGGGGCGCCCCCGTCGCGGGGCGGACTACGAATTTCGCCGCGGTTCACGATAATCTGTCCCCATGCACACGACGGACGTACTCATCGTCGGCGGCGGGATCGTCGGGCTCGGAACGGGCCTGGCACTCGCGGGGCGCGCCACGGTCACGGTGATCGAGGCGGAAGGTCACCTCGCGCAGCACCAGACCGGTCACAACAGCGGGGTCATTCACTCCGGACTGTACTACAAGCCGGGGTCCGCGAAGGCGCTCAACTGCGCCGCCGGCCGGGAACTCATGTACCAGTTCTGCGCTGAGAACGGCGTCCCGCACGACCGGTGCGGCAAACTGGTAGTCGCTACCGACGAGAGCGAACTGCCCGCGCTGGCGGAACTCGAGCGGCGCGGCACCGCGAACGGGCTCACCGGCATTCGGCGGTTGAGCGCCGCCGAGGTGCGCGAGATCGAGCCGCACGTGAAGGGCGTCGCGGCGCTCCGCGTGCCCGAAACCGGCATCGTGGACTACAAGGCCGTGTCCGAAGTGTACGCCCGGAAAATTACCGATGCCGGTGGGAGCGTACACACGAGCACCCAGTTCCTGGGCTGTCGCACGGAACCGGACGCGCTGACCGTCGAGACCAACGCCGGCCCGGTTCGTGCGAAACTACTCGTGAACTGCGCGGGCCTCCACTCGGACCGGGTCGCGCGGCTGTGTGGCATCGAGCCGGGAGTACGGATCGTGCCTTTTCGCGGTGAGTATTACGTACTGAAGCCGCGGGCGCAGCACCTGTGCCGGCACCTGATCTACCCCGTTCCGGACGCCCGGCTGCCGTTCCTGGGCGTTCACTTCACGCGCATGATCGGCGGCGGGGTGGAGTGCGGTCCCAACGCGGTGCTCGCGTTCAAGCGGGAAGGGTACCGGTTCCGCGACGTGGACCTCTCGGACCTGGCCGAATTAGCGGTTAACCCGGGCTTTTGGAAGATGGCGCGGAAGTTCTGGCGCGTGGGGCTGCACGAGATGTACCGGTCGCTGAGCCGGCGGGCGTTCTGGCACGCGCTGCGGAAGCTGATCCCCGAAGTGTCATTTCACGACCTCGTCCCCGCCGGGGCGGGGGTGCGCGCACAAGCCGTGGCCCCCGACGGGAAACTGGTGGACGACTTCTTCGTCTGCCAGGCTCCGCGGATGATTCACGTTCTGAACGCGCCGTCGCCCGCCGCGACCGCGTCACTTGCGATCGGACGCAGCATCGCGGATGCGGTGCTGAAGGAACTCGCGTAAGGGGCCGGGTGTCCCTACCGGTACTGTGGCGTCGCTCCACCGTGGCCGCGTTCGCTGGGTGTGCCCGTGAAGGATCGGTTCACCGGCTTCCCCGACGGAGCGGTTTGCGATAAATAAAGTGTTTCGCATCAGCTTCGCCACGCGGGATGAACCAAGATGGGCTTCGAGTGCGGTATCGTCGGGCTGCCGAACGTCGGCAAATCGACCCTGTTCAACGCGCTGCTCTCGACCATGCAGGCCGAGGCCGCGAACTACCCGTTCTGCACCATCGAGCCGAACGTCGGGCGGGTCGCGGTGCCGGACGAGCGGCTCGCCAAACTCGCGAAGATCGCGAACTCGGCCAAGCTCATCCCGACCCAACTCGAGTTCGTGGACATCGCCGGCCTCGTGCGCGGCGCGAGCAAGGGCGAAGGGAAGGGCAACGAGTTCCTGTCCCACATCCGCACCGTGAACGCCATCATCTACGTGCTGCGGTGCTTCGAGGACGCCGACATCGTTCACGTTGAGGGCAGCATCGACCCGCTGCGCGACGCGGAGGTGATCGAGACCGAACTCATGCTCGCCGACCTCGACAGCCTCGAAAAGCGGATCTCGTCGGCGCAGAAGAAGGCCAAGAGCGGCGACAAGGCGCTGGCCGAGCAGGTCGGGATGATGGAGCGCGCGATCAAGGTGCTCCAGGACGGCAAGCCCGCCACCGCCGTCAACCCGAAGGATAAGGCCGAGCGCAAACTGCTCGATTCGCTGCAACTGCTCACCTCGAAGCCCGTGATGTACGTGTGCAACGTGGAAGAGCAGCACGCGGCGACCGGCAACGCGTTGTCCGCCAAGGTGGCGGAAATGGCCGCGGCCCGCGGGGCGTCGTGCGTAGTCGTGTCGGCCAAGATCGAGGCCGAAATATCGGTCCTGCCGAGCGAAGAAGAGAAGAAAGAGTTCCTCGGAGGGCTGGGACTGGAGGAAACGGGTTTGGCGAAGGTCATCAAGGCCGGTTACAAGCTGCTCGACCTTGTGACCTACTTCACAGTCGGTCCGAAGGAGGCCCGCGCCTGGACGATCGCGAACGGGACGCTGGCTCCGGCCGCGGCGGGCGTCATTCACACCGACTTCGAAGCCGGGTTCATCCGCGCCGAGACCGTGGGCTACGACGACTACATCCAGTACGAAGGTGAGGCCGGGGCAAAGAAAGCGGGCCGGTTCCGTTTGGAAGGCAAGGAGTACGTCGTGCAGGACGGCGACGTATTGCACTTCCGGTTCGGGCCGTGACCCGAGTCGCGTAAACCTCGCGACTTTCGACATGCGGGCGGCGTGACGTGAATCACAGGCATTCGCTGCCTACGGGCAACAGTTTGCGACACGTCTGAGCAAATTGCTGCCAGGATTCTGACGGGCGAAATTCTTTTTATTTAATTGCGATTGCACGGCGAGCGTGTAGCGGCGGTCGCCGGTGATGCGAGCTTGGCGTCGGTCCCAGGAGTCGTCGAGTGGTGCGGTCTCGCTGAGCCGGTCGGCCCGGAGTTGGAGGATCGCTTCGGCTCCGGACTCGGACCAGAACTTCTCGGACCCCTTGACCCGATGGTTCATTTGCCTGATGGTCGATTCCACGTGGCTGGTGTCGATGACGCGGACCGCAGAGTTGGTGACCCGTGCCAGCGCGTCGCGCACCGCCGCGGGCAGCAAACAGCACCGCCACGTCCGCCGTGTTCAGTAGCTCGGCTTCTCGCTCCGGGGCGTCACGTTCTCGGCTGGAGCTATCGAGCGGCGACAGCACGCGTCTGTCTCTGCGTTTGCACAGCAGTTCATGGAGCACGAGCCCTGATGCGCCGGGCCGCCCTGCGACGTATACGGTTTTCATGATGCTCCCCCGGCGCGCTCTGCCGCGAGCCCTTCGACCGCATCGAGAAGGCGCGTGGCCAGTTCCCGGCGGCTCCGCAGCCGCCGGTACGCGCCACGCACTGGGCCGACGAACGTCAGCCCCGACAGCGTGTTCGCGACGACCAGATCGGCGCGCGATTGGACCCGTGACGCTTCGGCAGTTTCCAGCAATTGCTGCTCGTCGGCTCCCACTTCGAGCTTGAACTTGACCAGCACGCCGGAAAATCCCCAGGGCGTGCGCACCAAGTTGACGAGCTTCGGAGTCGGTACCAGTCGGAGCCACACTTCCGGAGCGTCGGTGGGCACGCACGTGAGCCCGGAATCGTTTCCTTGCGGTTGTGATTCGGGGTGAAACGGTACGCCAGAGGCGGGGGTGTAGGCACCGGCGATCCGATAGTCGCTGACGGCCGCGGAGTGAATGAATGCGTCCGTCTCGTTATTCGTGAGCGTTCGGGCCATAGCGTTGTGGAGTTCGTCGAACGTGCGATATTGTTCTGTCACCCACCGGTCGCGCGGCACATCGCTCGGCCGTAGCACATCGGGGGCAGACGTGAGCAAGTGGACGGAGTGCCCGCGGCGATGCGCTTCGAGTGCGATGTTCGCGCCGGTGCGCCCGCGGAACACGGTACCGATGCACCGCAACGGGTCGATCGGCACTACCGTATTCCCGGCCGAGATGAGAACACGCACAGCGTTCTCTCCGCGGTTCGAGGCTCTCGTTATTGCGCTTCCACGTCCGTGGACAAGCCGCGGGCCGTGTAACTGCGAACAGTGAAGAGAATGCCTGAACCCGCGGCTGCCGAGCGGCTCTGCGTGGCGGTGTTCGGTGGCATCAGTAAGACGCCCGGGCGACCGCTGGTGGCCGATGAGGCGGCGCTGACGTTCCCGCCGGAACCGGTGTAACGCGGCCGTCAGTTCGCGCTCGGGTGCAGTTCGGGCACATACCCGTGCCGGAACGCGCCGACCGTTAACTCGGGCGTAAGCACTTCGACCGTTTCCGCGCTGGGCTGGGGTATGCGGCTCGTGTAGCCGCCCGCGGTCCAGGTCAGAAGCACACCGCTGCGAATCAGGTATGGTGTCCGCGGCGCATCCGGCAGGAGTACGAACGTTCCGTCGGGAAGATCCTGGAGCCGCGCACGGTGGGTGCGATTTTTACCGTCCGCGGTGAGCCGCTGGGCGTGGAGTTGGCGGTCGAGTTCGACGGCCGAAAGGGCCGGTAAGTCACCCCGGGTTTCGAGCGCTCGTGCGCGAAAGGCGTTGAACCGCTCCCGGCGGCACTCGGCACAGGGACGATGGCCCGCTGCCAACGCCGTGGCTTCGTCCAGAAAGAACAGCTCGGTGTAGTGGCCGGGCGTCATCACCTGGCGCTTCCGGCCCTTGAACTCCAGCAGACAGACGATCCACCGCCGGAGCTGCCACCCGCGGCGAATCTGCCCGCTCGCGGTGTGTAGGCGTCCGCGGTTGCCCATAAACAGCCCGCGCCCGGGCACTGCGATAACTTCGCCGAACGGGGTGACCCGGTTCTGACGCGGCACGGATCGACTCCCTGATGATGTTGGCCACTTTCTGCTTGTGTTGCCACTACCTGTGAACGAGTCATCCACCGAGAGGCTCATCACCCTCGCTCTCCTGCCAATCGATCACCTTTTGCTGCTTGTCGGAAAGATAGATGCCCTCGCCTTGTTTCCGAGTTAGCCTCGCCCCGGCCATGTCCGCAGCCGTGAAATCGCACTCCTTGAAGTTGGAGCGGCGAAGGTCGGTGTTTTGCAGGTTAGCCCGCACGAAAGCGACTCGCCTGAAGAGCGAAGCACGCAAGTCAGCTCCCGATAGGTCGGCTTCCGTAAAGTCGACTTCGATGAAGTCGTTCCAGCAGAGAGTGGATTCGGATAGGTTCGTGTTCCTAAAAGAGATCGAACTGATCTCCGACTTGCCGAAGAAGGTACGAGGAAGACTCAAGTTGGCGAGGGAATGTTCGGTCGCCTCCACGTCGTCTTCAGGCCTCGAAGGTGCCAACCCGAACGGACGCCCCACCCCGATCCAGGTGCGAAAGAACCGCACGCCGTCTTCTCCATAGATGTCGGGGCGACGGTCAGGCATAGCAGGGATGGCTCCGTCATCAAGGTGATGGTGGCGTTGAAGGGACTTGCACGATTCCTCGTAGGTCAGTCGAGCGGTTCGCTCCGGACTCATTGATCTACTCCCCCAATTACTCCCCGATGATCTTGACCAGCACCCGCTTGGGGCGGTGGCCGTCGAACTCGCCGTAGAAGATCTGCTCCCACGGGCCGAAGTCGAGCTTGCCCTTCGTGATCGCCACGACGACTTCCCGCCCCATGATCTGGCGCTTCAGGTGGGCGTCGGCGTTGTCCTCGCCGGTGCGGTTGTGGTGGTAGTGGTTCGGGTCCGGGTTGAACGGGGCCAGCTCCTCGAGCCACACCCCGAAGTCGCGGTGCAGCCCGCGCTCGTCGTCGTTAATGAACACGCTGGCGGTGATGTGCATCGAGTTCACCAGCACCAGCCCTTCCGACACGCCGCTTTTGCGGATCGCGTCCTCGACCTGCGGGGTGATGTTCAGGAACCCCATCTTCGTCGGCAGGTTGAACGTCAGGTACTCGGTGTGCGATTTCATGGCGGTTCCTCGTTCGAGGGCGTCCCGCCCATCTTATCCGGAGCGCCTTCAACGCGGACGGACGAAGTCATTTCGCCCGAGTGGCACCGCCTCCAGTTCGCGTTCGGCCCGACGACGAACGGTTGCGCGTCCAACCCTTTCGGGACGGACACGCGAACCGGCTCTTCCCCTTCCAGGTCGTGTCCGCCAAGCTGGCTCAACACCGCCGTGCGCAGGGTGTCGTAGTCCCTGAACACGTACTCGCTGAACAGGGTGAAGGCGGTCCACATCAGGTTGGCGCACACCCGCGGCGGCACCCGGCCGGTCGCGGCGCCGAGCCCGGGCAGCGCCAAGGACTCGATGCTCCCCGGTTCCTTTGCGTTCTGCATGTGGACCGCCTGAAATGCAGCCGCGCACGCCAGAGCCACGTTCAACGTGTCACTGATGTCCTGGGCGGACTGCACCATTGTTGGGGTGGAAATCAGGAACCGCGGGCGGAGCCCGCCGGTCGGCACGCACGTCGCCGCGCCCACCGGCATCGTTCCGCCGTACCGTTTCGCGATCTCGTCCTGAACCAGCGCCTGAATGCGCCCGCGGAAGTGGCGGTTAACGGCCGCGTCCACTCCGCCGTCCATCCGCCCGAGTGAGTTGGTGGGCGTGACCCAGGCGTCCGTGCGGCGGGCGGTGATCGAACCGCGGACGATTTCGACGTTGGGCACGTCTGCAAATACCGCCTCCCAGGCGTCGGTGACGGCCCGGTTGACGTCCACCAGAACGACCTTCAGCGCCGGCAGTTGAGAGGTAGTCATACGGCCCTCTGTGGGATTGAGTTGAAGACGGGTTCGGTGCGGGAACGGTACCGCGCCGGGGTGTGGGGCGGCAGGTCGGTTGCAGCCGGTGCGCACGAGCGCGACGGCCCACCCGACATCGCGGCGCCGGGCAGCCGGTGGCACAATACCCACCAACTCAGGAGCCCCAGAAATGAGCGCCGACACGCTCCCCGCACCCGCCCCACCGAACGACCCGCTCGCGCTGGCCGAACTGTTCGCCGGCGGGGGCGAAGACTGGTTGCCCGTTCTCAAGCCGGTGATCGATTCGCAGCCCGCCGCCCACACGTTCATCGGCCCGAAGCGGGGGCAACAGGTCGTCCCGGTCCGCGAACTGACCTTTCAGGCGCTCAAGCCCAACCCGCCGCACAAGTGGAAAGTGGTGGTGTTCGGACAGAACCCGTACCCGCGGGCCGAGAGCGCCACCGGCATCGCCATGTTCGACAACGCGTTCGGCAACTGGGCCGACAGCCAGTTCGGCAAGGTCATCACCATCCGCTGCATCATCAAGGCGGCGGCGATGTGGAAGCACAAGATCCCCAAGGCCACGCCCATCGCCGACATCCGCGCGCTGCTCAAGAAGCACGACACCGTCCAACCGCCCGGCTGGTTCCAGGCGATGCTCACCCAAGGCGTGCTGCTGCTCAACGCCGCGCTCACCGCCAGCGCCGACGGCGCGCTCGCCACCGACCAGCACACCGCGTTCTGGCGGCCCGTCGTCGAGAAGGTGGTGGACCACATCCTGCGCGCCAAGCAGTCGGCCGCGGCGCCGGACCGCGGGGTGGTGTTCGTGTGGTGGGGCCAGCACGCCCGCAACCTGAAAGACGTGGTGCTGCGGCTCCAGCGGCACTACCCGGACGTGAAGGTGCGGCACATCGACCACGCCAACCCCGCCGCCCAGGGCGACATCTTTTGCAACGGCGACCACTTCGGCGACGTCAACGACGCCCTCCGCGCGCTCGGGGCCGAACCCGTCGACTGGCTCCCGAGCGTCGGCTGGGACCGGCCCGCCTCGGTTGCGGCCGACGCGCCCGCGGACGACACCGCTGCGCGGATGGGCGCGTTCATCTCGTCCACGATGGAACTCCACAAGCTGTACCTGGAGCGGTTGCAGAGCGTTAAGGACGAAGGGCTGGCCGAACTGCCGGCCATCACCGGGCTGCTCGGGGGGCTGCTCCCGAGCTTCGCCGAAGCGGCGGCCGGGGTCGGGAAGGCGCTGCCGGGGTTGGACGGTTATTTCCGGCGCGCCCAGGAGTTCGCGGGCCGCCGCGCGGGCGGGGCCGGCGCCCACGGGCTGACCGCCGACGAGATCGCGGCCGTTCACCTTTACACGTGCGAGTCGGCCTTCTACCGGCAAATCAACGCCGCGCTGCGGAACCCCGACCGGGCGGTCGTCGCGCCGTACCACGACTACCTGCGACTGCTATTCTCGGCCGTCGCGCGGCTGCCGCAGCGGCGCGCGAGCCTGTGGCGCGGGGTGCCGCTCGACCTCCGGGGGCAGTACCCGGTCGGCCGGGTGGTGACGTGGTGGGGCGTGTCGTCCTGCACGTCGGAGGTGGGGGTGGCGCGGGCGTTCCTCGGCTCGCGGGGCCGGCGGACGCTGTTCGAGGTCGCGCCGGTCACGGCGGTCGGCATTCGCGCCTTCTCGGCGTTCACCGGTGAAGAGGAGTTCGTGCTCGCCCCCGGCACCCGGCTGAAGGTGGTGGACGTGGCGACCGAGCGGGGCGGGCTGAGTACGATCAAGCTGGCCGAGCAAGCGGAGCAGCGGCTCGTGGCGTGAGCCGCTGCGTAACGGAAATCAGGTGGCTGGCAGCAGTTCCGCTCGCTCCTCAACACGCCGGTCGAGGTGATGCCTGACGGAATGGGCGGCTGGTCGTGGCTTCGTTTCGGCCCAAGTGGGCCTCGTCTGGATGAAGACAAATTTTGACAGGATCGACAAGATAAACAGGATTTCGAATTGATCGGTCTTCATCCTGTTTATCTTGTCGATCCTGTCAAAATGTTCTTGGCCCTCCTACTACGCTCAGTGCCACATTGCCTTCGCCTCGGGTTGGCCGCTCCCCTCCGAGCGGGCCTCACTCCGTTACGCGTTATCGTACTCTGTTGAGGGCTACCCGTAGCGCAGTGCCTCGATGGGGTGGATCTGCGCGGCCCGGCGGGCCGGGTACAGGGCGGCCAGCGTCGTCACGCCGACCGCGAACGCCACCGAACTGACCCACAGCCACGCCGGGAACACGAAGATCGTGGTGGAGAGCATCTTCTGCCCGTCCATCTGCCCGGCGATCAGCCCTTGCACCCACCCGTCGGCCCAGGCCGCCAGCCCGCGCGCCAGTGCGAGCCCCGCCGCCGCGCCGAACACGCCGATCAGCGCACCTTCCGACAGGAACAGCCCCATCACCTGCCCGCGGGTCGCCCCGACCGCCCGCAGGACACCGATCTCCTTCGTCCGCTCCACGACGCTCGTCACCAGCGTGTTGGTGATCCCGACCGCGGCCACGAACAGGGCGATGAACGCGAACAGGTTCAGGCCCGCCGCGATCAGCGTGACCTCGCGCTTCGCCGCCGCGAACCACTTCGCCCCGCTGTGCGTGCGGAACCCCAGATCTTCCACCCGCTTGACCACGGTCGGCAGGTCCCCGCCGGGCGTGACGCGCACGTCCGCCGACATGAACCCGCCTTCCTTGTGCCACGGGAGCTGTTGGAACAGACGGTCGCCCGCCGCCGGCGGGAGGAACGCGTCCCCCTGTCCCAGCTCCCAGGCGTCGAGCGGGGTGAGCTTCTTGCGTTCGATCCGGGTGAGACGCGACACCACGCCGCAAATGCGGAACGTCGCCGTCGCGGTCTTCCCGGATTCGCTCGGGCGCTCGTCGGTCGGCTCCGCGGGCGGTTCGAGGAGCTTTTTCAGTTCCGCCTGTTCGGCGGCGCTCAGGTTGAACGCGGCGAGTCTGTTGGGCAGGTTCGTGCGGAGCTTCTCCAGAACCAGAAGCTGAGACAGGGTCAGCTCTTCCGGCGGGCGCTGCCCGAGCAGCGCCCGGGCCAGCGCCAGCGACGAGCTGTTCCTCACCCCGCCCACTTCGAGCCGCACCGGTCGGCCGAGTGCGCTCGCGAGGTCCGCGTCGTCGTGAACGCCGAGGAGGTACAGCGCGAACTCCGACACGACGATCTCGTCCGCCTCCGGGGAGGACGGCAGCCGGCCGGCGATGAGTCGCGGCGCGAGGTCGTCGAGCCGCCCGCTGGTGACGAACACCGGGGCCGGCTTTTCGGCGGCGCCCGCCCACAGGCGCCCCTCGCCGGTGCGGAACGTGCGCACCTCGGACACGTCCGGGATGGTTCCGATGGCGTCCAGTTTTTCGCGGGTGAGCAGCGAGAGCGCTTTCGGGGCCTTCTTGTTCTGGTACCGGTCTACGAGACCTTCGCGGATGCGCGCCCGCCGCTCGTCCGACATGGCCCCCTGAACCGCGACCTTTTCGGGCGGGATGTTGCTCTCGTCGGGCGCCGGCTCGTCCACCCGCACGAGGACGCGCCAGAAGTCGTCGCGGCCCTGGAACTCCGTGTCGATGAACGCCCGCAGCCCCAGCCCCAGGGCGATGCTGAACGCCAGCGCGCAGGTGCCCACGGTCACGCCGATGAGCGTGAGCGCGGTGCGCACCTTCTGGCGCCACAGCCCGCCGAGCGCGAACTTCAGTAACTGGATCGGGTTCATGGGGAAGTTCGGGTGAAGGATGAAGGCTGAATCATACCGGAAACGTCCGCCGCGGGTTACTGCTCCCACGGTTTCGAGTTCGTTCTTGGCTCGTGATCTTTCATCCTTTATCAAAGCCCCCTGTCGCGAATTCCGAACGGTCGATACAATTCCCAAACTTCATTTCCGTGTGACGCGCGCAGCGTTTCGCGCGCCGGGAATGGGGCAACCTTCAACCCTGTCCCTGCCGCTCCGTACCGGACCGCTCGGGCCGACCGCCTTCCCCAAACTATGGTCAACCGCAACCTTCTCCGCCAGTTCGAAGCCCACGACGAAGACATTGAGGGCCTGGACGACATCTTCACCCAGGAGATCGCGGCCTGGGTGGGCCGCGAGGACCAGGACTACGAAGCGAACAAGATCGTTTCCGGTAAGGTCCTCGAGATCCGCGGCGACGACGTCGTCATCGACATCGGCTACAAGTCCGAAGGCATCATCAAGCTGGACGAGTGGAAGGAGGACGGCGCCGACACCCCGCCGCCCAAGCCGGGCGACACGGTCGAGGTGCTGCTCGAAACCGCCGAGAGCGAAGACGGCACCATCCAGCTCTCCTACCGCAAGGCGAAGCGGCAGAAGGAGTGGAACGCGGTCCTCGCCAAGCACAAGGAAGGCGACGTGGTCGCCGGGAAGGTGCTCAAGAAGATCAAGGGCGGGCTGCTCGTCAACATCGGCGTCAACGTGTTCCTGCCGGCCTCGCAGGTGGACATCCGCCGCCCGCAGAGCATCGACGAGTACATCGAGCGCACCATCGAGTGCGTGATCCTGAAGATCGACGAGCAGCGGCGCAACATCGTGGTGAGCCGCCGCAAGCTCATCGAGGACCGCCGCAAGATCCAGAAGGACAAGCTCCTCGGCGAGCTCGAGGTCGGCCAGATCCGCACCGGCGTGGTCAAGAACATCGCCGAGTTCGGCGCGTTCGTGGACCTCGGCGGCATCGACGGGCTGTTGCACATCACCGACATGGGCTGGCACCGCGTGACCAACCCGCGCGACGTGGTGCAGATCGACCAGACGCTGGAGGTGTACATCCTCCACATCGACCGCGAGAAGGAAAAGATCGCGCTGTCGCTGAAGCACAAGACCCCGAGCCCGTGGCAGAACATCGAGGCCAAGTACCCGATCAACAGCCGCCACACCGGGGAAGTGGTCAACATCATGCCCTACGGGGCGTTCGTGAAGCTCGAGCCGGGCATCGAGGGGCTGGTCCACATCTCCGAGATGTCGTGGATCAAGCGCATCGCCGACCCCAAGGAGATCGTCCAAATCGGCGACAAGGTTGAGGTTCAGGTGCTGAACATCAACCACGACAAGAAGGAAATCTCGCTCGGCATGAAGCAGTGCCAGAGCAACCCGTGGGGTGAGGTGGCCAAGAAGTACCCGACCGGCACGGTCATCACTGGCGTGGTGCGGAACCTCACCAACTACGGCGCCTTCATCGAGATCGAGGAGGGCATCGACGGCCTGCTGCACGTCAGCGACATGAGCTACGTGCGCAAGGTGTCGAACCCGTCCGAGGTGGTCCAGAAGGGCCAGAAGCTCACCTGCGTGGTGCTGAGCGTCGACCAGGAGCGCAAGCGGGTCGCGCTGGGCCTCAAGCAGATGGGCAACGACCCGTGGGAGACCGACATCCCGGGCCGCTACATGCCGGGCCAGAAGGTCCGCGGCAAGGTCACGAAGCTGACCAACTTCGGCGTCTTCGTCCAACTGGAAGAGGGCCTGGAGGGGCTGCTCCACATCTCCGAACTGACCGACGCCAAGGTCGAGTCGCCGGAAGAGGTGGTGAAGGTCGGCGACGAGGTCGACGTGAAGGTGCTTCGCGTGGACGCGAAGGACCGCAAGATCGGCCTGAGCATGAAGAACGTGGACGACAACACCGTTCCGGACGACGTGCAGGACCTGCCGATCGAGGGGCCGGAGGCCGAGAAGGCCATGGAAGAGCGGGCGAAAGCCACCCGCGAGAAGGAAGCCAAGAAGGAAGGCGCCAGCGGCAGCATCGGCGGCAAGGACAAGGACCAGCCGCGCGAAGGGCTGCGCGGCGGCATGGGCTCGGCCGGACCGCTGTTCCAGTTGCCCGGTGACAAGAACTGAGTGCCCCGGACCGCGGACGACTGACCGCGGTCCAGAAATACAGAATCCGCTCACCCCGGCCCCGGCGAATACCCGGGGCCGGGGTGTTTTTATCCCGGTTGCAAACCTGCGACCGGCGGCCGAACGTGACAAAAACGGAAGCGGTTCGGGCGATTTTTTCGGGCTTTAAGGGTTTTTAAATTGTCGGTCCGTGAGTAGGTTGTGCTAGCTCCCAAGTAATTGCTTGCCGCGGGCGGAACGGAGCGTGCCGTTCCGTCGGCGCGAGTTGTACGTTCGGTGCGGCCGCAATTCCCTCCCGTCTCGGGTTTTGCTCGCCCCGAACTCCGATAGTGTGGGCTCCGCCGGGTGTGCCGGCTGTAACGATTCGTTCCGGCGATCGGGTTGTGTTTTTGGTTCGCTCGACGACGCCCGAAATCCCCCTTACTTGGGCGTTCCACCCGCGCGCCGATCCAGGTTATCGTTTCAGCGGTCGATACGTCCCTGCGGGTTCGTCCGTGGGCGAGTAACGGCGCACGCGGCGATTCCCGACCCGGCCCGCTACCGGCAGGTGGCTGCGGACTCGCTCGACGACCGCGACCGAATCGGACCTTTTGTAGACAGGATGCTCGTTACCATGTCGCGACTCCGCCGCTATCGCCCGGACGTAGTCCAGTCCCCGCTGGAAACGTACCTGCGCGAGATCAACGAAACGGCCCTGCTCACCGCCGATCAGGAGAAGTCGCTGGCCCGCGCCATCGCCCAGGGGGACACCGAAGCCCGCGACCAGATGGTGCGCGCCAACCTGCGCCTGGTGGTGAACATCGCCCGCGGCTACACCGGCAAAGGGCTCGCCCTCCAGGACCTCATCGAGGAGGGGAACCTCGGCCTGCTGCGGGCGGTCGAGGGGTTCGACCCGACGATGAACACGCGGTTCAGCACCTACGCCAGCTACTGGATCAAGCAGAGCATCAAGCGGGCGCTGGTGAACACCGCGAAGACGATCCGCATCCCCGCCTACATGGTCGAGCTGCTCGCCAAGTGGCGCCGGGCCACCAACAAGCTCAGCGACGAGCTGGGCCGCCCGCCCACCCACGAGGAGGTGGGCAAGCTGCTCGGGCTGCCCAAGAAGAAGCTCGCGATCATCAAGAAGGCCATCCGGGTGTACAACGCCGCCCCGCAGGCGGACCAGGGCGATCAGGGGTGGAGTATCGAAGAGATGCTCATGGACAACCGCGCCAAGACGCCCGACACCGAGATGGTCGAGACCGACGACCTCAAGCAGGTGCTGATCCTGCTGGAGAAGATGGACCAGCGCGAGGCGACCGTGCTGCGGATGCGGTTCGGGCTCAACGACGAGGAGCCCAAGACCCTCAAGGAGATCGGCGAGTGCCTGGGCCTCACCCGCGAGCGGGTGCGCCAGATCGAGGGCGAGGCGCTGGCCAAGCTCGGCGAGGACCTGAGCGGCGAGTGACCCGGCGCGCCAGACGTTGAGACTGGTTCCCTCTGAGTGACTCGCGCGCCGGAGCGCGGGCCTCTGGCCCGCTCGACGTTGGCGGTTCGGTTCGGCTCTGCGGGGACCCGGGGCTCACACTTCTCGCCCATACCAGCGGGCCAGAGGCCCGCGCTCCGGCGCCGGCACGACTCTACCCGATTGGGTATCACTTCCTCGCCACGTGCGGCGGTTCGGCTCGGTACGAGCGGAACGACACGCAGAAATTACCCATCTTCGCTCGCGACTTCGCCGCGTTCTCCAGATCGCCTCGGTTCACACAAACCGCGCAGTCGATTCCTCCGGTGCCGACCGGAGGGCTGCAATGCGGGTGGCACTACTGTTCGTTCTGCTCGGGGTGGTTGTCGGGTGTGAATCGCTGCACGCCCCTGCGCCCCCGTCCCCGCCCAAGCAGCCGCCTCCGGTCACGGCCCCGGTGCGCGTCGTCGGCCGGCCCCCGGAGGCGCCGAAAACGGCGGTCGAGGTGCTTCGCGCGTCCGCGACATCCGCGGCCCCACAAGACCCGCCAGAAGAGGACCAGCTCGCCCTGGTCGCGCAGTGCCTGGAGCGGTCCGACCACCTCGGGGCCGCGGGGCACCTCGAGACCTACGTGAACGGGCACGCGGACCAGCACCTGTTCCGGCTCCAGCTCGCGGAGTTGTACTTGCAGGCCGATCGTGTTACAGACGCGCGCGGCCACTACGAGCGGTTCGCCGCCGCCGCACAGGCCGGGCCGCCGGCGCTGTACCCGCACCTGGTCACCGCGCACATCAAGTTGCGCGAGATCGCGATGCGCAGCGGGGACCGGTTCGCCGAACCGTTTCACCGCGGGGTGGGGCTGCTGCTGCTCGTGCGCGAGCAGGACGGGGCGAAGGCGCGCGACGCGGCGTTCTGCGAGGAGCTGCTGTGCAAGGCGCTCGCCGCGCTGACCGAGGCGAAGGCCCGCAAGCCCGGCGACGCCCGGGTGCTCGTGTACCTGGCCGAGGTCCACGAGCGCGCCGGCAACCGGAGCGCCGCCGGCGCCGAGCGCGCCGCCGCCCGGTCCGACGTGATCGGGGGCGAGCTGACGGGGGCCGAGCGCCGGCCGCTGTTACTGCGCGACTGACAGCGCCGCGGCCACTTCGCCCGCCAGCCGGGCGTTGGCCACGATCAGCGCCCGGTTCGCGGCCAGGGTGCGCCCGCCGCTCAGGGCCGCGAGGCGCGACAGCAGGAACGGCGTCACCTTCGCGCCGGTCACGCCCGCGGCCCCCGCCTCGCGGCTCGCCTCGGCGAGCCACCGGTCGAACTCCCCGGCGGGCACCGCGACCTCCGCGGGGCACGGCTGCGCGAGAACGACCCCCGCACCGCCCATGCGCACGTGCGCCGTGAACAGGGCGGCGGCTTCGCCCGGCGCATCGACCCGGGCGGACACCGGCAGCGGCGGGGCGTGGTCGCCCACATAGAACGCCGGGAACGCGTCCGTGCGGTAACCGACCACCGGCACGCCGAGCGTCTCAAGGATCTCGATCGTGCGCGGCAGGTGGAGTATGCTCTTCGCCCCGCTGCACACCACCAGCACCGGCGTGCGCGCCAGTTCGGTGAGGTCCGCGGAGATGTCGAACGGCTCCGCCTCCCGGTGCGCGCCCCCGAGCCCGCCGGTGGCGAACACGCGGACGCCCGCGGCGTGCGCGAGCGCCATCGTGGCGGAAACCGTGGTCGCGGCGTGGCGCCCGAGCGCGACCGCGGCGCCGAGGTCGCGCCGGCTCGCCTTTTGCACGCCCGAGCGGGTCGCGAGTTCTTCGAGCTGGGCGCCCGAGAGGCCCACGGTGGGCGCCCCGCCGAGAACCGCGATCGTCGCCGGCGTCGCCCCCGCGGCGCGGCACGCGCCCTCGGCCGCGCGGGCCGTTTCGAGGTTGACCGGGCGGGGCAGCCCGTGAGCGATCAGCGTGGACTCGAGCGCGACCACCGGCCCGCCGGCCGCGACCGCCGCCCGGACCTCGTCGCTAACGGCTAACCATTCTGGAATCGTTTGCGTCTGGTGCAAAGGCGTTCACCGGGCGAATTTGAAAAGGTCCGCATCGACAGGCCGCGCGGAAGCACACATAATGCCAGCTATGGAACCGGGACACGAGACCCAAACGCCCGCGAGCGTCGACGAAACCCCCATGCCGATTCAGGTCGGGCTGGTGGTGCCGCCCGCCGCCGCGCCCGCGCCGGTTCCCGCGGCGCCGACCGCGGCCCTCGTTCTCCGCCAGATCGCGGCCGCCGCCGGGCCGTGGTTCCCGGCCCAGTTCGCGGCCGAAAGCGGCGTCCCGCGCGACAGCCTCGATGAGCCCCTGTCCGAGCTGCGGCTCGCGGGGCTGGTTCTGGCAACGGATTGGGTCCGCGGGGTGGGCCAGGGGTTCGCGCTGACGCCCGCCGGGAAGATCACCGCCGCGGACGCCGGGGCGCTGGAGCGCCTGAGCCAGGGGGTGCCGGCCGCGGCCGTCGCGGCGCAGGTCGCCCCGGCGGAGGACGAGGGGGCCGCGGAGGCGGCCGCGGCCGTCGCCCCGGCCGCCGGGGCCGAGGACGGCGTCTCGCGCCCGCCGGTCGTGGTGCCCGCCCTGCTGATGGCGAACGCGGTGTGGTTCTTCATCTGCGCGGTGTGGGGCATCCGCTGGGGGCTGACGCTCTCGCGCAGCTTGAGCGAGGGGCACCCGGAGGTGCTGCACCGGTTCGGCGCGGTCAACGGGCTGGACCTGCTCGCGGGCGAGTGGTGGCGGCTGTTCACGTGCTGCTTCGTCCACGTCGGCGCCCTGCACCTGTTGGGGAACCTGTTCGCGCTCGCGATGATGGGGCCGCTGGCGGAGCTGCTCTGGGGCCGCTGGCGGCTGCTGCTCATCTACACGATCTCGGGCCTCGCCGGCAGCGCGCTGGCGATGGCGCTCGAGCCCAACGCGCTGCTCGCGGGCGCGTCCGGGGCCATCTGGGGCGTGCAGATGTCGCTGTTCGTGTGGCTGTACGCGTTCCGCGACCGGCTCCCCACGGACGTCGCGGCCGACTGGTTCCGGCGGCTGATGGTGGTGTTCCTGCTGAACGGGGCGGTGAGCTTCCTGCCGAACGTGAGCTGGGAGGGGCACCTCGGCGGCGGGCTGGCCGGGCTGCTGACCGCCGGGCTGCTGAACGCGGCGCGGCTCGGGGACCGCCCGCGCCGGCTGGGGGCGTGGCTGCTGCTGACGATGCTGCCGGCGCTGTGCGTGGCCGGCGTGGCCGGCGCGATGGGGGCGGAGGGGCTCCCGGGCTGGCGGAAGCTCCGGCAGCAGCTCGCGGCCGAGCGCAGTGTGGCGGAGGGCGGGGAGCGGCTGACCGCCGCGCACGAGACCTACGTCCGCCAGATCGGGCCGCGGCTGGTGCGCCTGATGCCGGCCGGCCCGAACAGCATCACGAGGGTCGGCGGCACGTTCCTGAACCTGCTGCCCGAGGAGCGCGAGCTGCTGGCCCTGCGCCGCTCCCCGGACGCGACGCCGCAGCAGCGAGCGGCGGCCCGCGCGAAGGTGTTGGCGCTCAAGGCCGTCGCCGAGGAGCTGGCCGCGGCGACGCCGCGCGAGCCGGTCGGCGCGCCGCCGCTGGACGAGCAGTTCGCGCGAATGGGCCGGTTCGCCACCGCGCAGGCGGCGGCGCTCGAGTGGCTGCTCGTGCTCGACGGAAGCGGGAGCGGCCCGGCCCGGTCACTCGTGTGGGCCGCCTGGGCGAAGACGCGGCTGGAATCGCACCAACTGTGGCTCGAACTGACCAAGTGACCGCGCCGACCCGGAACCGGAATCACCACCACAGCTTGTCGAGGTTCACGTTCCCGCCGCTGAACACCACGCCGACCTTCGCCAGCCCCGGAAGTGACTTGAACGCTTCGCTCAGCGCCACCGCGGCGCCGACCGCCCCGCTCGGTTCCACGATCAGCTTCATGCGCTCCCACACCAGCCGCATCGCGGCGCGGATCTCGTCGTCCGACACGGTGAAGACGCGCTCCACGAGGTCGCGGATCACCGGCCACGTCAACTGACCGGTGCTCGTGAGCAGCCCGTCGGCGATGGTGTTCGGGCCGGTTTGCGGGAGCCACTCTCCGGCCGCCTTCGAGCGCGCGGCGTCGTCGGCGCCAAGCGGCTCGGCCCCGAACACGCGGGTCCCGGGCTTCACACCGGTCGCGGCGATCGCGCACCCCGAGACCAGCCCGCCGCCGCCCAGGCACACGACCAGCGCGTCCAGGTCGGGTACGCCTTCGAGCAGTTCGAGTGCGACCGTGCCCTGACCGGCGATCACGTCGGGGTGGTCGAACGGCGGGATCAGGGCGGCCCCGGTCCGCGCGACCAGTTCGTTCGCCGCGCGCTCGCGGTCGGCGAGGTTCGGCTCGCAGAGCGTCACCTGCCCGCCGTAGCCCTCCACCGCCGCCCGCTTCACCGCCGGGGCGGTCTTCGGCATGACGATGTACGCCGGCACGCCGCGCTCGCGGGCCGCCAGGGCGAGCGCCTGCGCGTGGTTGCCGCTGGAGTGCGTGACCACGCCCTTCGCGGCGTCTGTGTCGGACAGCTTGCGCACCGCGTTGGCCGCGCCGCGGTACTTGAACGCCCCGACCTTCTGGAGGTTCTCGCACTTGAAGAACAGCCGCCGGCCCGCGAGGCGGTCGAGGGTCGCACTCGTCATCACCGGGGTGCGGTGGGCGGCCCCCTTGAGGCGCTCGGCGGCGGCGCGAACGGCGGCCAGATCGCAGGCGTAAGTCGGCATGGCCGGAACTCGGTTTGACCAGGAAACAGCGGCAGGGATAATACACGGACCGAAGAGGAGAACGGCCATGACCGTGACGTTGACTCCGGAGCTGGAGCGGATCGTGAACGCACAACTGGCGACCGGCCAGTTCGCAACCCAGGAAGAGGTGATTGCCGCCGGCCTGCGCATGCTCCAGCGGTCCGAGGCTGGCAAAGAGGCCGACCTGCGTGCGCTGCTGGACGAGGCGGATGAGGACGTGGTCGCCGGCCGCGTCGGGCCGTTCGATCCGGTCGCGACGGCCGCGCGAGTCAAGGCCGCGCTGGCCGCCCGCGCGGAGAGCCGCTCGTGAGACGTGTCACCCGAACGGCCGTCGCAGAGCGAGATCTTGAACAGATCATGGAGTGGCTCTATGAGCACCGCCCGGCCGTTGTCGAGCGGTTCCCGGCCGCGCTCGCGGCCCGGTGCCACTTGCTCGCCTCGCAACCGACGACGGGCCGGGCACGCGACGAGTTGTACCCGGGAATGCGCAGCGTGGTGATCGAATACTACACTGTGTTCTTCACCGTCACCGACGAGGAAGTCCTCGTGCGCCGTATCATCCACACCGCCCGAGACGTGCAGGCGGCTGCGTTCGACGAGGGCTAGTTCGCTCGCCCGGTCGGCCACGTGTACCCGCGCGGGTCCATCGCCCGCCACGCCTTCCCCATCTGCGCCCACGCGCCGCCCCAGAAGCGCCGGAACGTCAACCCGCCGGCCCGCAGCGCCCGCCGGTGCCCCGCCCAGATCGCCACCGTCACCCCGGCGAACAGCACCCGCTGAACCCCCATCGTGAGCGCGCGGAGCGCGCGCCCGCGGTTGCGGTGAATGATCGCGAGCCGCTCGCACTGGAACCGCAGGTGCGGCACCTCGTCCCGCAAGATCTGGTGACAGATGCGGCGCAGCACCGCGGAGCCCGTCGCGCGCCGCACCGCCGCGTAGTAGAGCATCGCGTGGACCTCCACCATGACGACCACCGTCGTCCACACCTCCATTCGCAACCGCAGGTGGCGGAACAGCCGGAAGATCGAGTCGCCCCAGTCGCGGCCCTTCCGCGGCACGCCGGCGAGGTCGAGGAACCGGCCGAGCATTTCCCCGTGGCGCTGCTCCTCCGCGATGAACCGCTTGATCGCTTCGACGTAAGCGGGGTCGTAGGTCTGCGCGGCGTGCCGCTCGGCCGCCCGCGTCAGCCGCGTCCCGTCGGACGTTTCGCCGAGCTGCCACGCCCGCAGCGATTCGATGATCTCGGCCAGCTCCTCGCGCGTTGCACCGGCGCCCGCGCCCCAGGGAATCGGCATGAGGTTGGTCGCGTTATGCTCGAAGTACGCGACCCACTCCTCGGACGTCCACACGACCGGTTTCACGGGCACGGCGGTCGCGGCGTCTTCGGTACTCAGGCCCAGAGCTTCCAGCATTGCACTTCGCATGTGTTACTCCAGTAGCGGTGCAGAATACTTTGTGATGCAAAGTTAAAGGCCAAAAAAGAAGCGGGCGAAAGCCCGCGCTGGACCAAATAGCGCTACGACGGGTGGCGGTGCGGGTGCCCTGCGAACACCGCAACGAGCATCCGGAAGAAGAGGCCGCCCGCGAGCGCGGTCGCGAGGAGCAACCCGCCGGTCACGACGGTAACAAGGAAGCCCATCCATTCAGTCATTTCTGGCGGCGGGGCCACGCGCTGCGCGCACAGTTCAAGGGCCGCCCCACCCGCCATGAATTGTGCGATAGGTAAGATTTGCGATAAAGAGAACACTCCGGCGCCGTACAGCAGCGGCCGCCGTACCCACGGCACCCGCGCGACTGTTACGGCGCCCGCCAGCCACAGGGCCGCGATGCCCGCGAGCATTCCGAAGAAGCCGCCCTTGGCGGTGACGGCGAGGCCGAAGGCGAACGGGACCGGCAGGTTCGCCAGCACCACCAGCGCCCACCCCCACTGCCACTCGGACCCCGCCGACCGGGGCGAGGTGGGAGCGGGTTCGATGTGTTCGGTTCCGGTACTCATGGCCGCTCCTTCGCGTTGTGTTCCGGCCAATTCGGTGCGTCGGTGGTGTTCCCCTGGGACCGCGGACGTCCCGTCCGCTGCTTCAGAGGTCAAGGGCGCTTGGCGGGTGATCGCGACGCGACACTCGGCGCGTGCCGGCGGACGGGACGTCCGCGGTCCCAGGGAAACACCACCCGACTGCGCTATGCGACTTGAAACTGCTGAAGCTCTTCGTGTTACGCCCCGGCCAGCCCGGGGCGGGCGGTCCCGCCCGCGGTGTCGGTGGCGTCGGCCTCCTGGGCAGCGTCGCGCAGCACCCGTTCGAGCTGGGCCAGGTACTCGCGGAACCGCTTCCGCCCGCTCGTCGTAATCACCACCGTGGTGAGCGGGCGGCGGTCCTGAAACGTCTTGGTGATCTTCACCAGCGGGTGCTTGGCGTCGTCCTCACGGGCCAGCATTTCGAGGTGCTTGCTCAGGTTCCCGTCGGTCAGGCTGCACAGCCGCGCGAGGTCCGAGAACGACAGCCCGTCCGGGTGCGTCGCGAGGGCCGTGAGGATGCCGATGCGGGCCTTCGAGTGCAGCACCGGGTCGAGGCCGTCGTAGGCGAACCGGCCCGCGTCGCCGTCGGGCTCTTTGTCGGCGTCACTCATCTCGGTATTCCTTCGTGGAGTGCAGCGCGAGCGCCGTTAACAGGTGGCCGATGCCGAAGACGCCGCCGACGCACCACCCGGGCGGCTCCGGCGGCTGCCACGCGAGCAGCATTGCGCCGGCGAACACATAACCCGTCCCGAGCAGCGTGATCGCGCGCGGCATGTGCGGGCGCACGGCGATGAACCCCAGTCCGAACAGCACCGCCCACAGCCCGGGGAGCAGCGGCACGAAGCCGTCCGTGCGGGCGAGCGCGACCGTGACCAGCGCGCCGGCGAGCAGGCACGGCAGGAACTGACCCATCACGCGCCGGGTGCGGCGCCGCTCGAAGTCGTCTTCGCGGAACAGGTACGACCGCACCGCCGCCGAGAACCCGACGCACCCGCCGAGCATGGCGACCGCCGACCAGTACCCCGCGAACGCGGCCGGCACCCCCGCGGGGAGCACCCACCGCTGCGCCGCGGCGGCGAACAGCCCCACGGCGCCGATCACCGCCACCGCGGGCACGCGGAACCCGCGGTACACCTCGCCCTTGGTGAGCTGGTCGTGGATGCGGTCGAGCTGGGCTAGCGCGTCGCGGACTTCCATTCGCTCGTCACCCGTCAGAGGGAAGTTGGCGGCAGTATACTTTGCACCGCAAAGTAAAGTCAAGGGTGAAGGTGGAACAACTCGTCCGGAGGCAGAGCCGTTCCGCATCTCACCTACGCCGCGGACGAGCGCGGTGTCATCGGATTGGTATGGGATCGCGCCAGACGCACCGCCGTAGGAGCCAACCCGCGCGACGTGCGCGGCCCACGTCCGCTCGGGTGATTCGAGCGAGATTGGGCCGCGAGGCTGTCACGGAGATTACAGCATGGCGCGCGGGACCGACGGGGGCTCGACGGGACATTCGCGGGCGGTTCGCTGCCGATTCGCTACCCGGTCGCTGGTGCGTTGCTACCACCGAATCGTGCCCGCAAAACACAAATAACGCACCCGTTCGCCCGGAGGGTGCTTCCGGAATCATTGCGGGATACGTGCCGCAAAGTGTGATTGTGAAATCGATTGCGGCGGTTATGGCCCGACGTGTCGTTTCACCACTGTGGACGGGAATCGGTGTCACGGGCTCTGTTCGAGGTCGCGCGAGTTTCCGGAACTGCCGCGCGAGACGAAATAGGGTGCGGAAGTGCCGGTGCTGCTGGCAGTATGACGCGAGGTCACCGTGAATACGCCGCGTCGCTACGCTTCGACCACGGGGCACGGGAAGGGGAGGGCGGACATGATCGCGCATTTCCTGCATCAGTTTGCCGGCCGCCGGGCAAACAATGACGGAACCGGTCGTTCGCCGAAGGGAGCTGCGATGTCCGCAACCGCCGTCCGCAGAGTCGTCTCACGGCTTCAGCCCGGGGGCGCACTCACCGACGCCGAACTCGTCCTCGCGATCGGGGCGCCGGGCACGAGCCGCGAAGCCGCGTTCGCGGAACTGGTGGGGCGCTATGGGCCGATGGTGCTGGGTGTGTGCCGCCGGGTACTCGGCGACGCGCACGCGGCCGAGGACGCGTTTCAGGCGGTGTTCCTGGTACTCGCCCGGAAGGCGGAACTGGTTCGGCCGCCCGGAGCGGTCGGGGGCTGGCTGTACGGCGTTGCGGTGCGCACGGCCCGGAAGGCGAAGGTCGCTGCCGCTCGGCGGCGGAGGTACGAGATGGCGGTCATCACTCCGGCGAACGTCGATGGCCGGTGCGTCGCCGGTGCCCTCGATCACACCGAGCTGCGAGCGGTGATCGACGAAGAACTGGCCGCGCTGCCCGAAACGCACCGGGCGGCGATCGTCCTGTGCGACCTCCAGGGCAAGACCCGCGCGGAAGCGGCGTGCGAGTTGGGCCGGGCCGAAGGGACCGTGGCGTCGTGGCTCGCGCGCGGCCGCAAGGCCCTGGCCGTGCGGCTCGCGCGGCGAGGCGTGGCGCTGCCCGCCGCGGGGCTTCTGGCGGTCGCGGTGCCTTTCGTTGTGTCGGCCGAACTGAGTTCCGTTGCGGTCGGCACTTTAGCCGGTCGCGGCGCGTCACCGTTCGTTCTCGCACTCGCGGAGAGCGTGATGAAAAGCTTCGCGTTCGCTCCGAAGAAGCTGTTCGCTGGTGCGTGTGCCGTCGGGGCGCTACTGGCGGCCGTTGCGACGGCCGCCGCGTGGCCGGGGCGCCCGCCCGTTCCGGACCTGCCCGCGACACCGCCCACTGCCGTTGCCGCGCCGGTGCCCAAGCCGGAGGCGGGCTCCAACGGCTTCCTCGACCACGACGGGCGCATTCATTCGGTGTCCTACGCCCCGGGTGGGAAGGCGTTCGTTTCGGTCGGTGGCGGGCGCGCGGTCGTGTGGGAGGCCGGAACGCAGAAGCGGCGGTTCAGTGTGCCGGCCGAGTTCGCGGCGTTTTCGGCCGATGGTAAGTCGCTGTTCGTACTGGCCGAGGACGAGTTTCGCACGCTCGATGCGGGCACCGGCAAGGTGCAGGCCACGAAGAAGCGTGACAAACCCGAGGCGATCTACCGGGGTACCACCGCAGCGTTCACCGCCGACGGATCGAAGTGGGTCGAGTTCGACGGCAACGTGCATCACCTCCGCGGCGATTTCAAGGGCGGGGCGCCGGCGCTCGCGGGGCAAAGGGTGTCCACCCGGGACGAGTACAAGCGGATCTTCGGGCGGGGCGGCGCGTTCAGTCCGGACGGAACGCGGTTCGCCGGCATCCACTGGAAGCACGCCCCTGAAGATGCGAACGGTGTCCTGAGCGTCTGGGACGCCGTGACCGGTGTGCGGACCGGGGCACTTGCGCTTCCGAACTCCGAGGCTCCGGCCTTTTCGTTCGCCTGGTCGCCTGACGGGACGGAATTGGCGGTCGGTCGGTACAGCGTGGAAGTGTACGACGCAAAGACTCTCAAACTGTCGCGCCGGTTCGACGCGGGCTGGGAAGAAATGACCGGGCGGTTCAGTGCGCTGGCGTGGTCGCCAGACGGCAAACGCCTGGCTGCCGGGCGCCGGGTCGAACGCAGCACCAGCCCGCCCGGTCGGACCGGCGGCGTCATCACGGGAGATACCGCGAACGTCCAACTGCTCGACGCGCGGACGGGGGCCGAGTTGCAGTGGTTCGATGGGTTCCCTGACAATTTGCCGGTGATGTCGCTCGCGTTTAGCCCCGACGGTAAACGGATCGTGTGCGGGGCCGGCAACTTCCCGGATGTGATCGGTTTCGACCCGCCGGCGGGGGCGAAGACGCTGCGCGTACTGAACGTCGAAGAGCCGAGCGTGCGGGGCATGCGCGGCGTCGCGTTCGGCCCGGACGGCTCGCGCTACATCGTCTTCCGCGACGGCATCATCGAGGTGTTCGACGCCGCGACCGGAAAACCTCTGTACACGGCCGGGGGCGAAGCGGGGTGCTTACTCGCGGACAACGGTCTCGTTGTGCTGGAACCCCGGCTGATCTCGCTGTACGACGCACGGGGCCACCGGACCGCCGGGCGGCGTCCCCCGAACACGAAGGCCAAGTGGGAGCATGCGGTGTTCAGCCCGGACGGTAAGCGGTACGCCCTTCATTTCGGCCAGAACGTGCGGGTGTACGACATCGCGACCGGCGCCGAAGCGTTCTGGCTGGAAGGGCAGCTCGAAGCGTCTGGCATGTCCTCCGGACACCAGATCGCGCCCACGGTCCAGTTCACCGACGACGGGAAAGGGCTCATCGTGTCGCGGGTGAAGCTCACCGCCGACGGGCCGCTCGGGGCGGGTGTGTGGTCGGCGACGGACGGCAAACGGCTCGACACGTTCGTGCCCAACGGGAAGGAACAGATGGAGTGGGCCGTTCCCGCACCGTCGGGCGGTACGGTCGCGATCTCGTTCGGAACGCGTGTCGAAATCTGGGCGACCGGAAACGGTGCGAAGAACCCGGTTCACCGCTTTGCATCGTCGTGGCGGGTGGACTCGCTCGCGTACTCGCCGGACGGAACGCGGATCGCGGTTGGCAGTCGGAAGGAAGTGGGTGGCGACGGCGGGAAGGCGAACCGCGTTCGGGAAACGGTGATTCAAGTGTTCAACGCGACCACCGGGAAAGAGCAGCACCGGTTCGCGGAGCGAGCCGTGGGGAGGGACTGCGCCGCGCTGCACCTGGCATTCGCCCCCAACGGCAACCAGCTCCTGGCCGGGTTCAGTGCGGCTGTGGGACCGGGCGGGGCGGTCAAGCTGTACGACGTGACGCCGCCTGCTCCCGCGGTAGCACAGGATTGGGCCGAAGTGGCCACTCTGACCGACCTCAAGGGGAATGTGAACGGGGTGGCAGTGTCGCCCGACGGTAAGCTGTTGGCCGCAACCGATCACATGGGGATGATTGCGGTTTGGGACGCCAAAACGCGCAAGGTGCTCGCCACGGTGAACCGGGCCACGAAGGGCGCGTACGGGGTGGCGTTTTCCCGGGACAACAAGCACCTTGCGGTCGGCAGCGACACGGGCGTTCTGGGCTACGAACTGCCGGGTACGAAGCTCGCGGCGTGGAGCGAGAACAACGTCAAATTCGGTCGGGTGAGCGAGGTGGCGTTTTCGCCGGACGGCACCCGCCTCGCTGCGACCGACGGGTATGTGACCCGGGTCCGCTCGCTCGCCGGCAAGGAACTGTGGTCGTTCCAGTCGCACCCGCGCCCGAAAGGTGAGTCGGTGGCGCGGCGTATCGCGCCCGCGTGGTCGCCGGATGGGAAGTGGCTCGCCGTTCCGTCCAAGGGCCAAGACTCGGGTGCGTGGGGCGTCAGCCTCAGCCCCAAAGGTGAGGGGGCACCCACGCGAGTGCTGACCGGTCCGAAGGCGCCCGTGACCTGCGTGGCGTGGGCGCCGGACGGCTCGTTCTTCGTGGCAGGCGATGAAGACGGAACCGTGATCGCGTGGGACGCAAAGACCGACAAGGAGATCTGGCGACGGACGTTCCACGGGCGCGACATGCCGGCCGGTCGGGTGCACGCACTGGCCGTGTCGCCCGCGGACGGCACCGTCGCGGCAGCCGTGGACATGCTCTCTGGCATGTGCCCCCAGCGCGTGGTTCTGCTCGCACCGCGGGACGGCGAAGCGGTGGCGTCGGGGCTGTGGCGGATGGCACCGGTGACTTCGGTTGCGTGGGCGCCGGACGGGCGGTCGTTCGTGGCCGGGTACGGCGTGTCCGAGTTCGAGCGGCTCCCGGCGGGCGGCGGTGCGGGCGCGGTGGTGGTGTGGGGGCGCAAGCCGTGAGCGCAGGGGATCAATAAAACGGCACGCGGACACGAGCGTTCGCGTGCCGTCCAGCTTCCGAGGTCAACGTTAATGATCCCCATCGATTTCACGGGTAAAGTCGCGCTGGTTACCGGCGTGGGTGACAACAAGAGCTTCGCGTGGTACATCGGCAAGGCGCTCCAGGCGGCCGGGGCGAAGGTGGTGCTGGCGGTCCACCCGCGGGTGCTGGACATCGTGCAGAACCTGCTGCGCACCACCAGCGACCCCGACGACGTGGCGGCCCGGAAGCTGCCGGACGGCTCGGACTTCGCGCCGGTGAAGCTGGTCCGCTGCGACGCCAGCTACGACACGATGGCCGACGTGAAGCTGGAGGAGATGCCGGACGCGCAGCGGCGGCACTACTCGAAGTACACCGAGGACTACAGCATCACCGGCGCGGTGAACGCGGTGGCCCAGGAGTTCGGCGGTATCGACATCCTGATCCACTCGGTGGCGTTCAGCCGGGAGATCACGAAGTCGCTGCTCGAGACGAGCCGCAAGGCGTACCACGAGGCGATGGGGATCAGCGCGTACTCGCTGGTGAGCATGGTCCGCGCGGCGGCGCCGCACATGGCGAACCGGCCGGGCGGTGCGAGCGTGGTGGGCCTCACCTACGTGGCGGGCGAGAAGGTGGTGCCGCACTACGGCGGCGGGATGGGGACGTGCAAGGCGGCGCTCCAGATGGACGCCAAGCAGCTCGCGTGGTTCGTTGGGGACAAGAACGTCCGGGTGAACCTGATCTCGGCCGGCCCCTACGGGAGCCGGGCGGCGCGGGCGATCAACAAGGACTTCGACAAGCTGATCCAGCACGCCGCGGACCACTCGCCGCTGCGCCGCGCGATCGAGCCGGAGGAGGTGGCGAACACGACGCTGTACCTGTGCAGCCCGCTGGCCAGCGCGGTGACGGGGCAGATCATGTACGTGGACTGCGGGTACAACGTGATGGGCACGTGATCGTAATGCCGAACCCGATCGTCGCACGTTCCATGACCGGAACCCGCGCGATCGAGTCAGGAACGGTCGGACGCCGCCCCGCCGCGGGGCGCGTCACATGCCGCCGTTAGGCGCTTGCAATGCGCCGCTCCGTGCCTCATTCTGCACCTCTGGCACCCGCACGGAGCCCACCCCATGCTGCGCTCGCTGCTTTCGTTTTGCGCGCTGCTCGCCGGCGCGTCGCTCGCCCGGGCCGACGGCCTCACGCCCGAAGAGGCGGCGAAGCGGTTCAAGCTGCCCGCGGGGTTCTCGGCCCGGCTCGTCGCGTCCGAGCCCACGGTCCGACAGCCTACGAGCATCAGCTTCGACGCGCGCGGCCGCATGTGGGTGCTCCAGTACCTCCAGTACCCGAACTACGCAGGACTGAAGGCCGTCAAGCAGGACCAATACCTGCGCACCGTCTGGGACAAGGTGCCCGAGCCGCCGCCCAGGGGGCCGAAGGGGCTCGACAAGATCACCATCCTCTCGGACCCGGACGCGAGCGGCGTGTTCACGAGGTCCAAGGACTTCGTGACCGGGCTCAACATCGCCAGCGGGTTCTGCATCGGCAACGGCGGGGTGTACGTGGCGCAGCCGCCGTACCTGCTGTTCTACCCCGACAAGAACGAGGACGACGTTCCCGACGGCGACCCGGAGGTGCTGCTCTCGGGGTTCGGGATGGACGACACGCACTCGCTCGCGAACTCGCTCCAGTGGGGGCCGGACGGCTGGCTCTACGGCGCCGCCGGCAGCACCAGCACCTGCAAGATCGCGAACCCGGCGAACCCCAAAGAGGTGGTCGAGTTTCAGCAAGGCGTCTGGCGCTACCACCCGAAGACAAAGCGGTTCGAGCTGTTCAGTGAAGGCGGCGGGAACACCTACGGCCTCGACTTCGACAAGAACGGGCAGGCGATCGCCGGAACCAACTGGGGCGGGTTCGCGTGCCTGCACCAGATGCAGGGCGCCTACCACGTGAAGGGCTTCAGCAAGCACGGCCCGCTTCACAACCCGTACACCTACGGCTACTTCGAGCACGTCCCGTACACCGGCTTCAAGGGCGGTCACGTCACCTGCGGCGGGGTGCTGTACGAGGCCGACGTGTACCCCGAGCCGTACCGGGGGCAGTACATCGCGGCGAACATCCTGTCGAACGCGGTCTACTGGCACAAGCTCGAGCCGGGCAAGTCGTCGTTCCAGGCACGGCACGGCGGCGAACTGATGGAAACCGACGACACCCACTTTCGGCCCGTGGACCTGCTGCTCGGTCCGGACGGGTGCGTGTACGTCGTGGACTTCTACGACCGCCGCGCCGCGCACCTGGACCCGGTCGACAACTGGGACAAGGCCACCGGGCGCATCTACCGCATCGAGTACGGGGGTGCCACGAAACGCGAGCCGTTCGACCTGCGCAAGAAGACCGCCGCGGAGCTGGCCGAACTGCTGAAGCACCCGAACATGTGGTGGCGCAAGGAGGCCCGGCGCCTGCTGTCCGAGCGCCCCGACGCCGCGGCCGCGCACCCCAAACTGCGCAAGTGGCTGCTGACCGAGAAGGGACCGCTCGCGCTGGAGGCGCTGTGGGCGCTAGCCGCTTCGGGCGGGTGGGCGGAGGGCGACTTCGACAACGTCGGCGAGCACCCCAACGAGTACGTGCGCGCCTGGATGGTTCGCCTCATCGCGGACGAGGTGGGCGCGTCGGAGGCGACGCCGGCGGTGCTCGCGAACGTCGCGCGCACGGAGAAGAGCCACGCGGTGGTGGCGCAGATCGCGTGCAGCGCCCGCCGGTTCGCCCCGCAGCAGGAGGCCGCCGTCATCGCGGCCGTGATGGACAACCCGATCCTCGGTGACGACCCGCAACTGCCGCTGCTCGTGTGGTGGGGGCTGGAGGACAGCAACCGGCGCGATACGACCGACACGGTGCGGTTCCCGTACCCGGTTGGGCTGAGCCCGCCACTTAGGGCTTTTTTCAACGAGCGGGTCGCGCGCCGCTTCATGTCCGGGAACATCACCCGCGGCACCGAGCGCATCGGCGCCTTGTTCAATCTTGTGACGGACTACGGCGACGACATCGAACCGGTACTCCGGGGCGTCGCGACGGCGCTCCAGGCCAAGCCGCTCGACGCGGTGCCGCCGGCGCTGCGTCAGCCGCTCGCCGAACTTCGCAAGCAGCGCCCGAAAGACTTGCTGGTGCTGGAGGTGCTGGCGCGGATGGGGGACGAGGCGGCCCGCACGGCCCTCCGGGGGCTCGTGACCGACGGGGCGGTAGGCGACGCCGGTCGGCTGAGGGCCGTGGCGCTACTGCGCGACGTGCGCGACCCGAAAGCCGAACCCCTGTTCCTCGATCAGTTCGCCGCCGCGAAGTCCGATGCGCTCCGGGTCGGGCTGCTCGGCGGGTTGGAGGCGTTCGACGGCCCCGCAGTCGGTGCGGCGGTGCTGGAGGGGTACGCCGGCTACTCGCCCGCGGTGAAGAAGCGGGCGGTTCAACTGCTCCTGACTCGGCCGAGTTGGGCGCTGGCGCTCTTCAAGCGACTTGACGCCAGCACGTTCCCCAAGGCCGACCTGCCGGTTGAGGGCGCGCGGGTCGCCGCCGCACTTGGCGATAAAGGCGTCACGATTCTGGTGGAGAAGCACTTCGGGAAACTGGCCCCGGCGACCGCGGGCGAGAAACAGGCTCGCATTGCTTGGCTCAGCACCGCGCTCGGGCGCACCAAGTCCGGCGATCCGGTGAGGGGGCAGGTGCTGTTCACGAAGCACTGTGCCGCGTGCCATCAGTTACATGGAGCGGGTGGCCAGGTAGGACCGGACCTCACCACCGCGGACCGCAAGAACCGCGGGTACATGCTGGCGCAGATCGTGGACCCGAGCGGCTACATCCGGCCCGAGTACGTCGTCCACACCGTACTGACGAACGACGACCGCAAGCTGTCGGGCATCGTGACGGAGCAGGGCGGGGCGATCGTGGTGACCAACTACGCCAACGAGCAGGTCACGAAGGTTACGATCGCGAAGGCGGACGTGGCGGACCTGAAGCCGTCGCCGGTGTCGATGATGCCCGAAAAGCTGCTCGACTCGCTTACGGAACCGGAGATCGCCGACCTGTTCGCGTACCTGTCAGCGGACGCGCCCAAGGTGGCCGTTCCTCGGAAGGACGGGCCGGCGGTGAAGAGGCTCCGGCTCGCTCTCGTGTCCGGGTCGTTCGAGTACAAATCGGACGAATCGCTCGGGGCGTTCCAGAAGCACCTGGAGGCGAACTACGCGGTCGAGTGCGTCCTCATTTCGGCCAAGGCCGAAAAGGACCGCGCGCTCGCCGGGCTGGAGCAGTTGGAGAAGTGCGACGCTGCGCTGTTCTTCACCCGGCGGCTCCAGATCGAGGGCGCGTCGTTGGATCATGTGAAGGCGTTCGTCAAATCCGGTAAACCGCTCGTGGGCGTCCGAACCGCCAGCCACGGGTTCCAGAAGTGGCTCGAAATGGACGCGGAGGTGTTCGGGGGCAACTACAAAGGGCACTTCGGGGCCGGCGTCGCGGACGTGAAGCCGGTGGAGAAGGCGAAGGAACACCCTATCTTGAAGGGGGTGAAGTCGTTTAAGACGAACGGGAGCCTGTACAAGAACCCCAACGTCGCGACCGATGTTAACGTTCTGCTCCAGGGGACTATGGGCAAGGAATCGGAACCCGTGGCGTGGACCCGTGAGAAGGACGGGCGCCGCGTGTTTTACACCTCCCTGGGCCACCCGGACGACTTCAAGGACGAGAACTTCGTCCGCCTGCTCGTTAACGGGCTAACTTGGGCGACGAAGGGCGAGTTGAAGCCGGCGAAGTGACCCGGTGGCGGGTTCGCCACACCATCTGGAGATTCATTTGACTCGCCTTCATCCTCTTGCGGTTGCGGTATGCGTCGCGCTCTCGGGCGCCACCGCGTTCGCAGCGCCGGTCGATGTGGCGGACGTGTTCCCGGCGAACACGCTCGCCTACGTCGAACTGCACAACCCCGCCGAACTCGGGCCGCAGGTCGCTGCGGTGCTGAAGGGCACCCCGCTGCAAGACAGCGTGCCGTTCATCCACGGGAAGAAGGACGAGGCGAAGACGCTCCCGGAACTCCGAGCGAAGGAGGACCTCGCGGCGCTCGCGCTGTTCGCGTCGCCGGAGGTGGTCGCGGAGTTCCGCAAGCTCGGCGGCGTCGCGGTCGGTTTGCTCGGGTTCACCGAACGCGGTGAGCCCGAATTCGCGCTCGCGGTGCTCACCGGGGACAGCGCCGCGGCAGGGCTCGCGGCCCGCGCGTTCGTCACCGCGACCCCGAACGTGCGGACGGTCGGTGAGGTGTCGAAGGTGCCGGTGTTTCAGCGCCGCCAGCCGGTCGTCACGTACGACATGAACGGCACTCCAAAACTGAGCGGCGAGAAGCCGAAGGAGGAGCCGCGCGATTTGACCTATGCGTACACTCCGGGGCTGTTCGTCGTGGGCACGAGCAAGGCGGCCCTGGCCCCGGTTATCAAACGGTTCCGAGCCGAAGAAAAGGACGCGCTGGGTGCGACGGCAGGGTTCAAAGAGGCCGCGGCCGAGTACCGAAAACCCGGGCTGTTCTTCTACGCGGCCGCGCCCGGGTTTTTCGCCGCCGCCAGCGTGGCCGATCGCGCTCGCGGTGCCGACACCGGCGCCGACCTGCTGGCGTGGCTCAAGCTGACCACCAACCCCAAAGCGCTCAAGTCGATCGCCGGGAACGCGCGGGTTCGTGACGGTGGGCTGTCGCTCGTGGCCGGGGGACGGTTCGATCCGGCGGAAAAGAGCCCGCTGGTTGACTTCTTTTCGGGGCCGGGGGTGAAGGTTGAGGCTCTGCACCACGCGCGCAAACCGGCTGCGTTCGCCGCGACGATGACCCTGCCCGAGAAGGACCGCGCCGCTGCGCTGATCGGGTTCCTCGACGCGCTCGCGAAGGGGGCGGGCCAGCTCGGACGGCTGCCCGGTGATATCGCGAAAGACATCGGCGTGAAGCACAAGGTGGCCGTCAACGACCTGCTCGCCAAGGTGAACGCGGTCACGGTCGTGGTTCCGGCAAAGCCGGATCTGCCGAAAGGCGCCACGCCGGTCCCGATGTTCGTGATCCACACCGCGGACGCCTCGGCGGCGGCCGCTCTGGAGGATCTTGTTCCCAAACTGATCGCCGAGATCGCGGGCGAGCCCGCGCCGGCCCAGCCGTCGACCGAAACGGTTGGCGGCGTGCAGGTGCGCTCGCTCGCGGGCACCGGGCTGCCGTGGAGGGCCGCGGTCCACTACGCGCGCAAAGACGCCGTGCTGGCGTGGGGGCTCGACCGCAAGCTGGTCGCGGCCGCGCTGACCCCGGACGCCGCCGGCTCGGTCGTCGGCGAAAAGGGCGGGACCGTTCCCCCGGGTGCGGCGCTCGCGGGCGCGTTCGACCTCGGCGCGCTCGTCGGCGCTCTTGGCGAGAAACCAGCCAACGGCCCGATTCGGCCGGCGCCCCCCGCACCAGCGCCGGGCACGGTGACGGAGCTGATCCCACCCGATGTACTTCTGAAGGACGCGGACAAGGCCCGCGCTGCACTCACGGCCGCGTTCGGCCAACTGCCGCCGGCGGCTGTGACGGTCCGGCGCGATCGCGATCGGCTATTGTTCGAGGTGTTCCAGCCGAAGATCACGGACGGCGGCCTCAAGCCGGTGGTCGACGCCTGGCTGGATTTGTTCGACAAGGAACTGAGCCTGCGCGACCCGAGCCGGTCGGCGCCGGGGTTCCTGCCGCCGCCGGAGCGGTAACCACCCGAGGCGGTCTCGGACCGGGCGGCGGCGAGTACCGGCCGCCGCAGTCGGCCGATACACCATTCAACCAGCAATCAAGTTTGCCAATTTCCCGAGTTGCGCCCGGCGAACAGGATACTGGGCGCGACCGCCGGCCGCGAGGTGACGCGGCACATCAATTGTCAGCGCTCGCAGCAAATCGGCTCGCGCGGAAGCCATTTTTACCCCTCAATTCGGCTCCGGATTCGCGCCGCATTGCAATCGTGAATTAGCTTACGGCGTGAACCTCGAGCGCCCCGCTCGGTTCGCCGTGGGTTCGAGCACCCGCGAATCGCACCACCCCACGGACGGGTGAACGACGGTCCCCCGAACGCGGGCCGGACCGGTCGAGAAAGGTGAGACACGGTGGAAAGGTCGCCGCGCGGTCGGACTGTTTTGCTCGGGTGGGAGCTGGGCGGCGGTTTCGGGCACGCACACAATCTGCTCCGGGTGGCCCGCGCGTTGGCCGCCGACGGGCACCGGCCGGTCCTCGCCGCCCGGGAGGCGGTGGCGGCGTGGCCCCTCTTGCGGGACGCTCCCTTCCCCGTGCTCCCTATTCCGGTCTGGTCGGAGCCGGCCCCGGCGGGCTTCGTCGCCGCCTCCTTCGCCGACATCCTCCGGCTCCACGGCTACGCGTCCGACCGCACGCTTCTCCCACTGCTGCGGCAGTGGGACGGCATCCTGGACGTGGTCCGGCCCGACCTCGTCGTCCTCGACTACGCCCCCACCCTCGGGCTCGCCGCGGCCGGTCGGGTGCCGACCGTGGACATCGGGAACGGGTTCTGCCAGCCGCCGGCGGACCTGCCGGTGTTCCCGCCGTACTTCCGCGACCAGTCGACCCAGCCCCCGCGCGGCGCGCCGGAGGACCTGCTGGCCGCGGTCCGGGCCGCGCAGGCCGCCCGCGGCCGGCCCGCGCCCGCCGCGCTGCCGGGCATCGCGGCGGGGGTCGAGGCGTTCGTCACGACCGTTCCGGAGTTGGATCCGTACCGGGAGGCCCGGCGCCGCCCGCCGGTCGGGCCGCTCGCCCCCCCGGTGGCGGCCGACGGGATCGCCCCGCGGCGCTTCTTCGCGTACCTGAGCGCCGAGGTGGCCAGCACCGAACCGGCGCTGACCCTGCTGGCGGCCGCCGGGCTTGACGGGGAAGTGTACGTGCGCGGGGCGACGGCCGGGCAGCGCGAGCGGCTCCGGGGCCGCGGGCTGACCGTCCACGACGCCCCGCCCCCGCTGGCGGAGGTGCTCCCCCGCGTGCGGGCGGTGGCCCACCACGCCGGGCTCGGCACCGCCGAGGCCGCGCTCCTGGCCGGGCGCCCGCAGTTGCTCCTCCCGGAGCACCTGGAGCACCAGTTGTACGCGTCCGCCGCTCACCGGCTCGGGGTCGCCCACTACCTCGCGGGAACGTACCCGGCGTCGGACGTTGCCGAAGGGATGCGGCAGTTGCTCGACGACCCGGCGTTCGCCCGCCGGGCGGCCGAGGTGGCCGCCGACCTGCGCCGGCGGTGGCCCGACGGCTCGCTCGGAACGATCGTCGGCCGCTGCCGCGAACTGCTCGACCAACCGGCCGTGGCGGTGGCCTGACCGCCCGGCCGGAACCCAACCCCCCACGACCCGGCTGCGGCCGGGCGCTTTCCGTCCCGTTGAGTGTTTTTCATCCTGCAAAATTGGAGAGACCGAGAGATCATGGCGTTTCATAACAGCCGTTCGCTGCGCAAGAGCCTGTTCGGACGCCTCGCGATCGAACAGATGGAAGACCGATGCGTCCCAGCATTTTTGGCCGTAACCGGGTTTGCCGACGGCCCCGCCGGGCCGCCGACCGCCGGTACCGGGACGCAGAACGACCCGTACCTGTTCGGCAGCCTGCGGGCGGCGGTCCAGTACGCGCAAGCGGCGGGCGACGACACCATCACGCTGTCCGCCGGCACCTATCTGCTTACCGACACCACCGACTTCGGCCTGGACATCGTCGACGCGGCAACGACCGGGAAGCTGACGATCGGCGGGGCCGGAGCAAGCCAGACCTCCATCACGGCCAGCTTCGGAGCGCCGAACGCGAACACCCGCCTCTTCAACCTCTCGGGCGGGGCCGACCTGACGCTCACGAACATGACGCTCAGTGGCGGAAACGTCACCGATATCGGCGGTGCCATCGTAGCGTACGGCGGCTCCGCGGGAACCCATCTGGCGCTCACCGGCGTCGACCTGTTCGCCAACCAGGCCCAAGATCTGGGCGGAGGGGTCGCGCTCATCGGGATCGACGGAAGTGTCACCGCGACCCTGACGAACGTAAACGTGACCAACAACCAGTCCGGATATGGCGGCGGGATCGGGATATTTTACGGCGGTATCTTGACGGCCACTGACAGCTCGTTCACCGGCAACCAGGCTGTCGTGATCGGCGGCGGGATCGCGACATACTACGGCGGGTCGGTGACGATCACCAACAGCACTCTGAGTGGGAACACCGCAATTTACGGAGGCGCGGTCGGGGTGTGCTTAGACATCGGCGGGTCGGTGACGATCACCAACAGCACTCTGAGTGGGAACACCGCACATTACGGAGGCGCGGTCGGGGTGTTCTCAGACATCGCCGGTACGGTGTCGGTGACCAACAGCACCCTGAGCGGGAACGCCGCAGATTACGGCGGCGCGGTCTTCACGGCCGACGACTACGGTGGGGCGACCACCCTGACCAACAGCACGGTGAGCGGCAACACCGCCACATACGGCGGGGGCGGGCTCGCCGCTCTGTACGGCGGGAACGACGGCACGCTCGACCTGGTAAACAGCACCGTCAGCGGCAACGCCGCTGCTTACGGGGGCGGTGCCCTCTTCACCGGCGCGCAGGGGACGCTGACCAACTCGACCGTGACCGCCAACCGGGGGTACGGAGGCGGGCTGTCGGCCGACGGCTGGATCGCGGTCACCGTCCGGAACTCGATCGTCGCCGGCAACTTGGACCCGACCGGAACCACCCCGGACGACCTGTTCGTGGACTCCGGCATCCCGTTCCTCTTCAACTACTCGCTGATCGGCGTGGGTGACAGTCTGGTGCTGGCCCCCCCGCCGGTGGGCACGGGCAACCAGATCGGGACATTAGCGAACCCGCTCGACCCGCGGCTCGGGCCGCTGGCGAATAACGGCGGGCTGACGCACACGCACGCCCTTCTGGCGGACAGCCCGGCCCGCGACATGGGCGACCCGGACGCCTCGAACCTGCCGCCCACGGACCAGCGGGGACAAACCCGGGTGCTCGGCGGCCGGGTGGACATCGGCGCGGTCGAGTTCGTCGCGGTCGCCATCGGCCCGGACGCGCTCCCGGCGGGCACGGTCGGGACCGCGTACGCGGCGACGCTCACCGCGGCCGGCGCGAGCGGTCCGTTCGTGTACACCGTCACCGCCGGGGCGCTGCCGCCCGGCGTGACGCTGAGCGCGGCCGGGGAGCTGACCGGCGCTCCGACGGCGGCCGGGGCGTACACGTTCACAGTTGCGGCGACCGACTCGAGCGGGGCCAGCGGCGCGCGCGAGTTCGCCCTCACGGTCGCCGCGGCCGCCACGCCGCCCAAGTTCGTGCTGGGGGCCGGGAACAACGGTCGGGTCCAGCTCGCCGGCGGCGACGGCACCTCGATCCCGGCCTTTAACGGGTTCCAGGGTGAGGTGCGGGTCGCCACCACGGACCTCAACGGCGACGGCGTGATGGACATCGTCGCCGGGGCCGGTGCGGGCTCGGCGGGCGGGCACGTGAAGGTGTTCGACGGGGCCACCGGCGCCCTGATCCGCTCGTTCCTCGCGTTCGACGGGTTCGCCGGCGGGGTGTACGTCACCACCGGCGACATCAACCGGGACGGCGTCGCCGACCTGATCGTGGGGGCCGGTGCGGGCTCGGCGGGCGGGCACGTGAAGGTGTTCGACGGGGCCACCGGCGCCCTGATCCGCTCGTTCTTCGCGTTCGACGGGTTCGCCGGCGGCGCCCGGGTGTCCAGCGGGGACGTGAACGGGGACGGGGCGGACGACATCATTGTGGGGGCCGGTGTGGGCTCGGCGGGCGGGCACGTGAAGGTGTTCGACGGGGCCACCGGCGCCCTGGTCCGCTCGTTCTTCACGTTCGACGGGTCCACCGGCGGGGTGTTCGTGGGGGCCGCCGACCTGGACGGCAACGGCACCGACGAGATCCTCGTGGGGGCCGACGCCGGGGCCGACCCGGTGGTGAACGTGTACGGCGCCGCGGACCGGCCCCAGTTGAGTTTCCTGGCGTACGCCCCGGCGTTCCGCGGCGGGGTCCGGGTGGCGGGCTTCGACGTGGACGGGGACGGCCGGGATGAGATCCTCACCGGCAGCGGGGCTGGGGCCGCGGGCGACGGCCGCGTGTTCGACTCCGCCGGCCGGGTGCTCAGCTCGCAGATCGTCGCCGACGTGCTCAGCGGCATCTTCGTCGGGTGAGGCCGAGAATCTGCCCGCCGCCCGGCCGTTCGGAGTTGCTCCCGGCCGCGGCGCGCTGTAATCTACCGGTGATACCTTCGCACGAGACGGATACCGTGACCGCGTCCCTGCTCCTTCTGAACCTTCCGCTTCTTGGACCGTCACGGGGCCATTGTCCTTCGCGCGTCGGCTGATCCGATCCACGAGGTAACAGCGGCCCCGGAACTCAAGTTCCGGGGCCGATTTCGTTTCAGGAGCGCGTTATGTCCGTTCCGGCCGATCCGAACCGCGTCATCATCTTCGACACCACGCTGCGCGACGGCGAGCAGAGCCCGGGCTGCAGCATGAACCTCGCCGAGAAACTCGAGATGGCCCGCGCGCTCGCGGACCTCGGCGTGGACGTGATCGAGGCCGGGTTCCCGATCGCCTCCCCGGGCGACTTCGAGAGCGTGCAGGCCATCGCGCGGCAGATCCACGGGCCGGTCATCGCCGGCCTCGCCCGGTGCAACCCCACGGACATCGACCGCGCCGCGGACGCCGTAAAGGACGCCGAGAAGCCGCGCATCCACGTGTTCCTCGCCACCAGCGCGATCCACCGCGAGTTCAAGCTGAAGATGACCTCGGAGGAGGTGGCGCGGCGGGCCGTCGAGGGCGTCAAACGCGCCCGCGACCGGTGCGCCGACATCGAGTTTTCCCCCGAGGACGCGGCCCGCACCGAACTCGACTTCCTGGCAGAGGTGGTCGAGCGTGTGATCGAGGCCGGGGCCACCACGCTCAACATCCCCGACACCGTCGGGTACGCGGTGCCGCAGCACTACGCCGCCATCATCCGGCACCTCAAGAAGAACGTCCGCGGGATCGACAACTGCGTGCTCTCGGTCCACTGCCACAACGACCTGGGCCTGGCGGTGGCCAACAGCCTCGCGGCCCTGGGCGAGGGCGCGCGGCAGGTCGAGTGCACCATCAACGGCATCGGTGAGCGGGCCGGCAACACCTCGCTCGAAGAGGTGGTGATGGCGCTGCACACCCGCCGCGACTACTACGGGCTGACCACCGGGATCAACACCCGGCACCTGTACCCGGTGAGCCGCAAGCTGTCGCACGTCACCGGGCAGACGGTGCAGCGGAACAAGGCGATTGTGGGGCAGAACGCCTTCGCGCACGAGGCCGGCATCCACCAGGACGGGATGCTCAAGGAGCGCAGCACCTACGAGATCATGCGCCCCGAGGACGTGGGCATCCCGCAGACCGAGCTGGTGCTGGGCAAGCACAGCGGCCGGCACGCGCTCAAGCAGCGGGTCGCCGCCCTGGGGTACGGCCTGTCCGACGAGCAACTGAACAAGGTGTTCGAGGAGTTCAAGAAGCTCGCGGACAAGAAGAAGGAGATCTACGACGCGGACATTGAGGCGCTCGCGGAGAACCAGCTCCAGGAGGGCACGGGGAACCTGTGGACCCTCGTCGGGTTCACCAGCACTGCGGGCACCGGGTCGCAGACCTCGGCCGCGGTGACGCTCAAGCACCTCGACGGCTCGGTGCGTCGCGACGCCGCCGTCGGCAACGGCCCGATCGACGCGCTGTTCAAGGCAATCAACCGGGTCACCGGGGCGGCCGTGCGGGTGGTGGACTACCGGGTGCGGTCAGTGAGCCAGGACATGGACGCGCTGGGCGAGGCGAGCATCGAGATCGAGTACTCGGGCAAGAAGTCGCGCGCCCGGGCGGTCAGCGTGGACGTGGTGGAGGCGAGCGCCCTGGCGTACCTGGAGGTGGTGAACCGAGTCGCCTCGCGCCAGCTCCGCGACCGGCTCAAGCCGACCGACAACGTGCCGACCGAGGCCGTCCCCGCGGGCTAATGCCGGTGCGGCTTTCGACTGCACGCGCGTGTAATCGGCACACCCGGCGCCAGGTTGCGGTCCTACGGTTTGCGGCTTGTTGTGTGCCTGCTTTTTCGTGCGGTTCGCTTGTGGAGCAGCGGCGCTTTGGGCATCCGATCTGTTTCACGCCGCGCACTCGGTGCTCCTTGCTACCGTCCACGTGGCAAACGGACCACACTGAAAAACAGGTACGCGGCATGCAACGCAATTCTCGGCAAGGAGGGCGTGTGGCCGATTCGCCGAAGTGGATGCGCGGCGTGCTCGCCCTTGCGGGCGTGTACAACCTCGCGTGGGGCGCGTGGGCGGTATTGCTCCCCGAGCGGTCGTTCGCCAACTCGGGGATGCAGCGCCCGGACCAGCCGCTCCACTACCCGGAGCTGTGGCAGTGCATCGGGATGATCGTCGGCGTGTACGGGGTCGGGTACCTGATCGCGGCCAGCGACCCCGCGCGCCACTGGCCCGTTGTGCTGGTCGGGTTCCTCGGTAAGTTCTTCGGGCCGGTCGGGCTGGCTTACGGCGTACTCACCGGCCGCTCGAGCGCCGAAGGTTTGCTCACCTGCGTTCCGAACGATCTGATCTGGTGGGCGCCGTTCGTGCTGACCCTGCGGCACGCGTACCGGTCGCGAGGAGGTCGCGAATGAATGACCCTGACGTGCTGATCGTGGGCGCCGGGCTGGCGGGTCTGGCGTGCGGGCGGGAGCTGGCGCGGCGCGGGGTGCCGTTCCGCATCCTCGACGCCGCCGACGGGGTCGGGGGCCGGGTCCGCACGGACCTCGTGGACGGGTTCCGGCTCGACCGCGGGTTCCAGATCTACCTGACCGCGTACGCCGAGGGGCGGCGGGTGCTGGACCTCCCGGCGCTCGATTTGAAGCCCTTCGCCCGTGGGGCGCTGGTACGGTTCGGCGGCCGGTTCCACCGGGTCGCGGACCCGCGGAGCGAGCCGCTCGCCGCCGTCGCGTCGCTGTTCAACGCGGTCGGCTCTCCGCTCGACAAAGCGAAGCTCCTGAAGCTCTACCGTGACGTTCGGCGCGAGGCCCCGGACGCGCCGAACCCCGACCGCACGACAACCGAGCAGCTCCGCGCGGCCGGGCTCGGCCCGAAGCTCGTGGAGCGACTGTTCCGACCGTTCCTGGGCGGGGTGTTCCTCGAACGCGAACTCACCACGTCCGCGCGGTTCTTCCGGTTCGTGTTCGGGGCGTTCGCGGCTGGCCCCGGGGCGGTCCCCGCCCTCGGGATGCAAGCGATCCCGGAACAGCTCGCGGCGGGGCTGCCCGCCGGCTCGGTGCGGCTGAACGCGCCCGTCGAGGCCGTGGCCGACGGCGCGGTGTCGCTGGCGGGCGGTGAGCGCCTGAGCGCGCGGGCCGTTGTCGTGGCGACCGACGGCACGGCCGCCGCGCGACTGCTCGGCGCCGCGGTGCCCGATCCGGCCTGGAACGGCACCGTAACGCTGTACTACGCCGCCGACGCCGCACCCCTTACCGAGCCCATCCTGGCGCTCGACGGAGAGGGCCGCGGCCCGGTGAACAACGTGGTCGTGATGTCGGCGGCGGCGCCCGCTTACGCCCCGCCGGGCAAGGCGCTGGTCGCGGCGTCGGTCGTGGGTGTTCCCGCCGATGGAGATGGGGAACTCGACCGGCGGGCGCGGGAGCAACTGGCGGAGTGGTTCGGCCCCGCGGTCGCCGGCTGGAAGCTGTTGCGCGCGTACCGGATTCCGCACGCGCTACCGGCCCAACCCGCCGGCACGCTCGACCCGTGGCAGCGCCCGGTGCGGCTGCGGAGCGGGCTGTACGTGTGCGGCGACCACCGCGACACCGCCAGCATCGACGGCGCGTTGACCAGCGGCCGGCGCGCCGCCGAAGCGGTGGCGGAAGACTTGGCCCGAACTAGCTGATCAGTTCCGCGAGGCCGGCCGCGCGGTGGAGAACGTGTGTGTGCCGCGCGTCCGGATCGAGGAGGAGGGCGTGCATTCCGGCCGCGGTCGCGCCCTCGTAATCGTTTCGCAGGTCGTCCCCGACGAACAGCACTTCCGCGGGCGCGCAGCCCGCGATGCGGCTCACTTCCGCAAAGAACTCGCGTGCGGGCTTCCGCCAGCCCACTGCGGCACTTACGACGACGCGGTCACGGAGCGGGGCCAGTTCCGGGAGCCCGTCGAGTACTGTGAGCAGCCGGGCGTCGTAGTTGGAACCCATACCCAGGACGAACCCTCGCGCCGACAGCGCCGCGACCACCCCCGCGGCGGCGGCGGGAACGCGCCAGGCGCCGGGCCGCGCGTAGTGCTCAAAGAGGTGAGCGAAGCACGCCCCGGGGTCGGACACGCCGGCGAGCGTGCTCGTCACGATTGTGCGCCAGCGGTCGCGCTCGCGGGCCTCGCTCGTGGCCCAACTCCGGTCGGCATCGGCCGCCTCTTCTTGCCGATAGGCGGTGAGGAACCGCTCGCGCACTTCGGACGCGGGGAGGTCCAGGCCGTGCCAGCGTGCGACCGCGGCGTAAACCGCCGGGGCCGACGGCTCGGGGAAAATGAGCGTGCCGACCGCGTCGAAGAACACGGCCCGCACGCCGGACGGGATTCGTGCCACGGCGTCAGTTCGCCGCGCCGTTGGCGGACGCGGCGCGGCTCCGCGGTCCCGGGACCACGGACTTCGTGGGCGTCGGCGCGACCGACTTCACCGCCATCCGGCTCGCCTTGCGGGTCGCCGGCTGGGCGCCCTCGGGGAGCGACCGCGCCGCCTGCGCCGCCACCGCCACCTTTAGCAGGTGCAGGCCCGAGCGGAAGATGATGAACGCGATGAACGCGGACGGTCCGGCCTCGAAGATGCGGCGGTTCGAGATCAGCCCGTAGGTGTTCCAGAACTGCCACAGGCCGACGCCGATCAGTGCCCAGCCGGCCAGTTCCCGGCTCCAGTACGCGAACCTCATGTTGATGCGCTCTCTCGGGTTTGGAACTCGGCCGGACGGCGGGAGCGGCCCGGTGGTGTTTTGCGTCACTTCTGGTCGTCGCGGCGCGCTCGCTTCGGACGCTTGCGCGCGGCCCGTTCCTCTTCGGCGGCGCGCTTGCGCGCGGCCTCTTTCTCGCGCTGTCGGGCGTCCTGCGCGGCGGCCTCGGCCCGCTCGCTCGCGCGGCGCCGGCCCCAGACGCGCCACTTCTCCAGCCGCACCCGCTCGCGGTGCGACTCGCTCCAGCTCGTGTCGGCGAGCACCATCGCCCCCTCGGAGGCGTTCATCACCCGCAGCCGCCAGTACCCGAACACCAGCCGCACCAGCAGCGTGCCGAAGAACAGGATGCCCAGCAGCACGAAGAAGCGGTTCTGGCCGGGGCGGAACTCGCCCGGCGGTTGGTCCCGGCTGAACGCGCGGAGCGAGCGCGTGTCCGCCCACCGGAACGGCACCCCGCTCTCCATCGGGACGAACTCCAGCGCGTTCACGAGCCACCAGACCGCCTGGCCGATCAGCACCAGCGCGCCCGAGGCGGCCAGCATCCACGCGAGTTCGTCGGGCCGGATGTGCGCCGTCGGGCGGCGGACCGGCACTTCGCCCTTGCGCTTGAGGGCGCTGTCCGGCGGCACGATCTGGTGAACGAGCCCGAACAGCCGGTACTGGCCCCGCAGGTACACCAAAACGGCCATGACCAGCACCATGTCGGTGACCTGGAAGTGGCTCTCGCGCACCTGATAAGGGTTCTCGGACCCGGGGTCGGGGATGCCGAACGGGAACAGTTGGAAGTACGCGATCACGAGCAGCAGGAACGGCGGCGCCGCGGTCCAGCGGAGCGCCATCGCCGCGGCGCCGAACAGCACCACGATGATGCCGCCCAGGTCGCTCCCGCTCATGAACAGGACGACGAAGATCATCGCCAGCGCGGCCAGCGTGGCCAGCACGTAGGGCCGCGCCGCGGCGTCGGTGGCGAGGAGCCGGATCACGTCGCCCTGGGTCAGCTCGGGCTGCCCGCCGAGCGCTTTAACGGTGTTGCTCATCGGCGGCTCCTCATCCCGCGCAGCCGGTCGAGCCGGTCCAGCACCAGCCGCACCGCGTCGCCGTCGTTGGCCCGCACCACCGTCGCGCCGACGCCCGCGAGCGCCCGGCGCGTCAGGCGGAACGACTCGTGGTACTGGCGCGTCAGGTTGTCCCGGACGAGCTTCGTGATCCGCTTCTGCCGCTCCCCGGGCGCCATCTCGGCGGCGGTCCGGCGCCGCGGGGCGCCGGCGCCGGGCGCCTCGGGAGCCGGCGGCGCGTCGTCGGGGGCGGACACGTCCGCGGGCCACGGCACGATCACCATGACGTGGTGCCGCCGCGCCCGCGCCACGCGGCACGCCTTGACCAGCGGCTCGATGTCGGGGCCGAGTTCCGCGAGGTCCGCGAGGATCACGTACAGCTCGTTGTCGCGGGCGCGGCTCACGGCGCGGATCAGCGCCGAGCCGAGCACCTCGGCCTTCTCCTCGCACCGGAACCGGTACCTCCCTTGGTCGTCGTACAGGGGCACCGGGCACCGCAAGTGGTGGTGCCGGAGGAAGGCGCCGGCCCGCTCGGCGTAGGCTGCGTCATCATGGACGTAGCGCTCGACCGCGTCCGGGCCGGCGCCGTCCTGGAGCGAGAACAGGGCCGCGAGCCGCTTGCGCTTCTTCAGCTCTTGCGCGGCGGCGCCGAAGAACCCGGTGACCCCGTGCAGCAGCCAGAACAGCCCCGCGAGCACGCTCGGGAGCAGCAGCGCCGCCGGCCAGACGATCAGGAACACCAGCACCCGCACGGCCAGCGGCTCGCGCCCCACCAGGCCCCCGGTGGTGCGGACCCCGAAATCGAAGGTGGCCGCGAGCCACTGGACGATCACGCGGTTGACGGGCCGCGGGAGCCGGGCCACGTCGGGGTCCAGTACGGACGCCGCCTTCCACGCGAGCAGGGCCGGCGGGATCACGACGAGCGCGAACACGAGCCAGCCCCACCACTTGTCGAGCAGCGGCTTCCACAGCCGCCGCAGCGGCACCGTGTTGGTCTTGCGGCTCATGAGTTCGGGGTACAGCTCGTGCGCCAGCGGGTACGCCCGGGCGGTGAGCAGTTCCGTCTCCACGCCCGCCGTCCCGGGCTGGAGCGCCGACACCTCCGCCAGCTTCCGCAGCACGTTGATCATGTGCGTCTGCGTGCGGGCCGGCGGGACCGGGTGCGCGGCCTCGTCGTCGAAGGTGGTGAGCCCCACCAGGTCGCGGTTCGCGGCCGTGGCCTGCGCGACGACGGCGGTGACCCCGGCCAGCCGCGTGAGCAGCGTGTTGCCGGGCGGCCCCAGCCGCACCCCGTCGCTCGTGTCGAGGAACAGCACGCACCGGACCGGCACGTCGTTCTCGTACTCCTTGGTGATGAGCTTGTCCTTACGGGCCGACGGCTTCCACGCGATCATCTTGGGCGGGTCGCCGGGGCGGTAGTCCCGGAGGTCCAGCAGCTCGTCGCCCGACCCCGGGCGGCGCAGCCGGTGGATGCCGGGGGGCGGGAGCGTGTTGAACCGCTTGTCCGCCCGCTGCCGGCTCTCCTCGCTGACCAGAGGGGGGAGAACGAGGTACTCGATCGGGTCGCGGAGGAAGATCCGGCGGTAGAAGAACCCGTGCAGGTCCGCCACCCGCACCTTCACCCCCTCGAACCGCAGCACGCCCGGCGCGGGGCACAAGAGCGTGTAGGCCACGTCGGCCGGCTCGCCGGAGCGGACGGTGGCGTGGTTGCTCGGCTCACCGGCGAGCACGTTCGCGCCCGCGGGCAGCCGGTCCTCGACGAGCGCGTAGTCGATGGTCACGAACCCGTCGTGCCGCACCTGCACGCGCACCTGGAACGGGACGTTCGCCCACAGCATGGGGGCGTCGCGCCCGCTCTGGGTGACGAACCGCTTCTGGCGGAGCCGCGACACGGCGGCGTTGGACCTGGTGTGGAACTGGAGGTACTCCCAGACGAACCACCCCAGCAGCGTGACCGCGAGGAGGGCCGGCACCGTGGTGAAGTAGGGGATCACGAACGCCCCCATCACCAGGATGAAGGAGACGATCAGCAGGAACCACCATCCGCGGGCCGTCAGCATGGGAGTTGTGTTCGCGTTTTGGTGTCTTGGTGCTTCGTGCCTGGGGCGTGCGGCGTTCGGGTTGCGGGCGCCGGTCCGGCGCCCGCGGGCGCACGGAACTGTGCGGAACACCGCACACCCAAACACGAAACACAGAACACAGGCTCAGACGGTTTCCATCACCGGGACCGCTTCGAGGAGTTCGCGGACGATGTCGGCGACCCGCTTGCCCTCGATCTCGGCCTCGGGCCGCAGGATGAGGCGGTGCCCGAGCACCCCGAACGCCACCGCCTGCACGTCCTCGTGCGTGAAGAAGTGCCGCCCTTCGAGGACCGCGCGGGCGCGGGCGCAGCGGAGCAGGTTCAGCGACGCCCGCGGGCTGGCCCCCAGCGCCACGTCGGGGTGCTCGCGGCTCCGCTCGGCCAGTTCCACGATGTACTCGTACAGCGTGTCCGCCCCGTACACCCCCGGCAGCTTGCGCTGGAGGTTCAGGATCGTCTCCGGGGTGAACATCGGCGGCACGTCCACGACCGGCTTGCTGTGGAGCTTCAGCAGGTTCACCTCGTGCTCGTGCCCCGGGTACCCCATCTCGACCCGCAACAGGAACCGGTCGAGCTGCGCCTCGGGCAGCCGGTACACCCCCTCCTGCTCGACGGGGTTCTGGGTCGCCATCACCAGGAACGGCGGCGTCAGCGGGATCGTTTCGCCGTCCACCGTCACCTGGTGCTCCTGCATCGCTTCGAGCAGCGCCGCCTGCGTCTTCGCGGGCGCGCGGTTGATCTCGTCGGCCAGCAGCACCTGGGTGAAGATCGGCCCCTTCCGGAGCACGAAGTCGTTCTTGTTGCGGTCGAAGATGGACGTGCCGGTCACGTCGGACGGGAGCAGGTCGGGGGTGAACTGGACGCGCTGGTACTGGCACCCGAGCAGGCGCGAGAACACCTTCGAGATGGTGGTCTTCGCGACCCCGGGGACGCCCTCGAGCAGGACGTGCCCGCCGGCCAGCATGGCGATGAGCAGTTGTCGGGTGATGTCCTCGGCCCCGACCACGACGCGGCCGACTTCTGCCGTGACTTTTTGGCTGAGGAGCTTCGCCTCCTGGGCCAACTCGTGGGCCGCCGCACGGAGGTCGGCGGGGGGCGCTGCGGCGCCCGGGGTCGAGGTCGAAGCCAAACTCATGCCTAACTCCGGTCAGTGTCCATCAGTGCCGTGCGGCGCCGCCCGGTCCGCCCCGCGGGGCGCGCCGAGAAACGGGTCCCGTTGTTCCGTGCGGGGGCGATCAGGCCGCGGGTTCGAACTTCCACTTGCCGTCCGCGTGGGCCCGCTTGAGCCGCTCGAAGTACGGTTCCAGCTCGTACCACCGCTGGGCGGTGAGGGGCATCGGCGGTCCGTACGCCAGGCGCCACAGGTCGCGTAGCGCCAGGCGCAACGATTCGGGCTTGCGCACCGCGCGGGAGATTTCGAGCGCGGGCAGGCGCGGGCCGGGGGCGGCGGGGGCGCCGGCGCTCGCGAAGAACTCCCGCACCACCGCCGTCACCGGCTCGTACAGGTTGTTCCGGCGGGCCAGCTCCTTTTGCCGGCGGTCGAACACCCCGGGCGGCCCGGTGCTGGCGGCGCCGGCGCCGGCGTTGGGCGGCGGCGGGGCGTCCTGCGGGTGCCGCCCGCCCCACAACTTCCGGAGCAGGAAGAACACGACCGCGACGGCCGCGACGGCCAGCGTCCGCTCGACCCACCGGGCCGCGGCCCGCTCTTCCCGCTCGGACCCCGGCGGGCCGACCATCGCCTTGTGCAGCGCGTCCCGCTCCTGGAGTTCGTCCGCCTTGGCGTCCAGCAAGGTGATGAGCTTGTCCTGGTTCTTCCCGAACAGCGGGCCGAGGTTGGGCATCGCGTCGGGCGGGACCGGGGGCAGCGGCGGCGAGAACGCCGACTGCAGGCCGTCGAACCGCTCCACCAGCCGCCCGTTCTCGAAGAACACGCACCGCGTCCGCTCGCCGCCCGGCCCGCGCAGGTATTCGACCGTGCGGAACGCCAATTTGCGGTTGTCCGTGCCCGGCTCGAGCAACATCTGGTTGATGAACACGCTGGAGTCGGCGACCGCCAGGAACGAGTACCCGGGCTTGCCCCCGTCGGGCGCCCCGTCGCCGCCCACGGCGAACGTCGGCGGGGTCCGGAACCCGAACCCGGTGGGCGAGAACGACGACCGCGGGAGCCGCGCCAGCGGGTGCTGGTACTCGTTCTGGAACTGGGTGATGTTGATGTACGTGGGCTGGTTGGTCGCGACGCGGGTGAGCCCGCGGAACACCCCCCAGACCCGGCCGCCCGGGTCCGCCCCCGGGCGCTCGTCCGGCGCGACCGGAACCGCGTACGGACAGTCGTTGTTCCTGCGGTGCGTGTCGTTCGGGTTCTGACCGTTGGCCCGAACCGTGTCGCCGTTGAAGTTGCCGACCGGCCGGGCCATGTTCCGGTTGCCGGACGTGTAGAGTTCGCAGCGGTCGTCGGAGGCGATCAGCGCCGCCCCGCCGTTGCGAACGACCTGCCGCGCCCACCACAGCGGGTCGTTCGCCTGCCGCGGCTGCGGGTCGCCGAGGACAACCACGATCAGGTCGTGACCGGGTTTGAAGTCGGGACCGGGTTCGAAGGCGAGGTCCTTGAGGAGAAGCTGCAATTCGTATCCTTGCACCGGCCGCACCTTGGCGGCGTCGAAGATGGCGCGGAACAGCTCCGTCCCGCCCCCCGGGACCACGAGCTGCGGCTGCGCCGCGGGCGGCTGCGGGCGCGGGCCGGGCGGCTGGCCCCGCGCCGCGGGCGGGGCGAGTGCAAGGGCCAGCGCGAGCAGGCCCACGAGGGCGAGTCCCGAGCACCGGCGGGCGTTGCGTCGCTTCATGGCCTCAGCCCATCTCCGCAAGGTCGCACACCAGCCGCCGGGCCTCGAGCAACTCGGCCCGGCTGAGGGGCTCGTCGAGCGGGGCGTACCGGGCCAGTTCGTAGAGCCGGGCCAGGGTCAGCGCCGCGTCGGGCTGGGTCCGCGCCAGCACCGTCAGTTCGTCCGCGACGGTCGAGTGGGTCCAGGTCTTCGCGCCCGGGCCGCAGATGAGGACGCTCAGGTACTCGAACGCTTTCACCACGTCCTCGCGGCTGTTGATCTCGCGCGGGTCGACCGGCCACGGCCCGAGCCCGTCCGCCACCGCGACCCGGCCGCGCCCCCCGAGCCGCGCGATGGCGGCCCACTTCCACCACACCACGACCGCGACGACCAGCGCGAGCAGCGGCACGAACAGCAGCCAGGGGACCTGCACCCCGCCGAAGTTGAACGACCCCCACCCGCCCCAGTTGCTGTCACCGCTGGGCCACCGGCCGCCCGCGTCGGGCCAGCGGGACCGGGGCCGCGCGTCCGGCAAATTGAAGCCGGTGTTCTTCCCCCAGTCGAGCTTCCAGTCGAGCTTGGGCCACTCCCACTTGCCGTCCAGCCCGCCGAACAGGTCCTTGAGCCCGTCCCCGTCCATCCCGTCCTTGAACATGTCGAACAGGCTGTTGCCCTTGCTGTCGGTCAGGGCGTCCATCGCCTCGCGGTCGGAGATCAGGTCGTAGATCGCGCGCTTGACGGCCGGCGACTCGTCGAGCGGGCCGACGTTCTTTTCCCACAAGGCGCTTGCGGCCTCGTAGGCCTTTTGCTGCGCCAGCCGCTCGGGCGAGTCCCGGGGCGGTTGGGGCCGCTCGGGGTCGAATTCCGGCTCCGGTTCCGGCGGTCGGGCCTCGATCGGGCGCCCGTTGCGCGGGTCTTCGAACCCCTTCGGGTCTTCGTTCCGTTTCGGATCGATCTTGTCGGGTTCGCGGGTTTTGTTCGGATCGCCGACTTTGTTCGGGTTCAACGGCCCCTGCGCTTCGGGGGGGCTGGGGGGGGCTTTGGGCATGAGCGCCTCGCCGGTGCGCGGGTCGAGCGGTTGCCCGGTGCGCGGGTCGTACGGGCGCCCGGTTCGCCGGTCGAGCGGCAGACCCGAGTCCGGGTCGATGCGGGGGCGCTTTTGGGGGTCGGCGTACGGAAACTGTTCCGGATCGAAGTTGTTCGGATCGAAACTCTTGGGATCGAACTTGGGCAGATTGGCCGGGTCGAACTTGGGCGCCTTGAGGGGGTCGGGGCGACCGTCCCGTGCCATCTGTTCTTTAAGGAGGGCGAGGTCGCGCGCGAACTCAGCGGGTGCGAGTTCGGTGCCCGGTGCGCGGTTCGAGTCGTTCTGGCGCTTTTGCGCCATATCGACGAGCCGGTTCATGAACTCTTTGTTCGCGAGCGCCTTCTGAATTGCGGCGTTGAGACGCTCGTCGTTCACACCCGGGTTGTTCTTCTTGACCGCGTCGCGGATCCGGTCTTCGCGTTGCTTGCTCGTGGCGTCGTCCTGCCCGTACTGGCTGAACAACTCACGGATCCGGTCCGTGGTGAGGTGATGCTGCCAGATGGTGTGCCGCCCGGTTTGCGGGTCGTTAAACGCGTTCGGCCGGAACTGCAGGGGTGGGGGCGGCTGACCGTGTGCCGTGCGGGGCAACCCGAGGGCAAGCAGCGCGAAAGTCGCTGACAGGATCAGACCGCGACGGCCGGCAGACATGGCAGGTCGCCTCCGAGCACACGTGTGGTCCCGTCCCGGCGGGGTGAATGGCACGACTACAGAACTTGTAACCGGTACCGCCGTTCAGACGCAACTTCCTCATTGTGGCGGAACGGCCTGTCCGAAGCAAGCGAAAGGCCGGGCAGTCCGGCGCGGCCGTCGTCGGGTGTGTTAATGAGAAGGTCGCTCGATCGATGTGCCTCGCCGGCATTCCGCGCAATGATAGGGCGTGTGCTGCAGCGTTGCCGCCGTGTGCTCGATCGGGAGGTCGCCGAAACACGTCCGGACGTCCAATTGCCTCGGCCGGTGTGCGGCGCTGTAACGGGGGTTACAGTGCCGCACGGGGGTACACCCGATGGACATTCGCTACCGGTTGACGGGCGATTCGGTGGCGGTTCGCTGGGCCGTTGCTACCCAGGAATCGGCTCCCAAACACTTTGCAGGTGAGGCTTGTGGGTGCGACCGAACGTCCTCTCGGATCGCACGAGGTGAGTCGCAAGACGTTGCGAGGATTTTAGTTGTGGCGAAAATTTATTGCTTTGGCAGTGCTGCGATTTGGGCGAGACGCACGAAACACAGCCCCGCCGAGTGCGGGACCGGTTCGGTTGGGACTTCCGAAACTACCACGAGTGGGAAAATAACCTGATGTGGCTACCCACCCGCACCAGCCGGCGGGGTAATAGACGACGGTCGTTGTACTGACGCTAGCCGTGCGGGCCGTGGAGTACCCAACCCGGAGGGAGTTCGGCTTCCGGTTCCTCTTCCGGCTCCGGTTCGGGTTCCCAGGTTGCCAGCCGACGGGCCACGCAGTGTCGGGCGATGATGAGGAAGCCGCCGTACCAGAGCCACGTGAACCGGAACAGGTTGTGCCCGAAGTTCCCCATGAACAGCAGCAGGAACACCGCGACCCCGATGGAGGACGGCAGGGTGAACACGAGGTCGGTTTGCCACTCCGGCATCTGCTTACGAACGCGGCGGATCGCCCGCAGGTTCATCCAGAAACACACCAGGAGCGTGACGAACGCGGCCGCGCCGAGCGTGCCGGTCTCGCCGACGAGCTGCCCGTACAGGTTGTGCGACTCGATCTTGGTGTTGTTCGCGGGCCGCCACGCGCCCGGCCCGATCCCGCTCAGCGGGTTGTTCCCCCACTGCTGGAACCCCATCACCAACCCCTGGTACCGGCCCTCACCGGACTCCTTGGCGTTCGCCGGCCCGACGTCCGGGTTGATGATGGTTTCGAACCGCGTCTGGAGCGATTCGGGCAGTGCGACGAACGCCGCGGGCGCGACCAGCGCGAAGAACACCAGCGCCTTGAACCGGTACTTCGTGCCCCAGATGACGATGAGGGACCAGAGGAGGAGCCCCAGCAGCGACGACCGCGACCCGGTGAGCAGGATGCACAGCGCCGATAGTGCCACGTACCCGGCCAGCGCCAGACGGCCCCGCTTCCCGCCGATCCCGCTCTTCCAGAGGGCCGTAACGAGCGGGAGGGCGAAGACGATGCTGGCGCCGAAGCTGTTCGGGTCGCCGAGTGTGGTGTCCACGCCGATCATGCGGGCGATGCCCATGCGGTACGTGTGCCGGCCCGCGAGGTACTCGCGGAACGAGTGCAGCAGGTACCCGCCCATGACGACGAGGAACCCGACCGCGACGTGCTTCAGGCCCTCTTCGTCGTGGATGGTGGTGACGAGCAGCACGTAAAACACGACGATCTTGAGCCAGTCCTCAATGACCGGCTGCCCGTACTCGGACCACGGGCTGATGGCCCACGCAAACAGCACCGCCGTCCCGAATGCGAGGTACGCCGCGTGCTGAACGTTCGGGAGGAACCGTTTGCCCGGGTAGATCGCCCACACGCCGAGGGTGAACAGCATGTAGATGCGCTCGACGCGCAGGTCGCCGAGCCACGGCCACACCTCGAAGGGGCGGTGGATGAACAGGAACATGTAGCCGATGAGCAGCCAGCGCATGACACCGTCCCTGGTGCGTTGTCGAAAGTGTTGGGGTATCGTATCGGTTTGCCGGGCCGGTTGGGAAGCCCAGGTCGATTATCCGGCTACCGGTGGTGCCCGGTTTAATCGTCGCAAAGTCGGGTGCGAATGACGAACGTGCCGGCTGCGCAAGCTGTACCGATGGCCGAAAAGGTTCTTTCTGTTTGTCCTGATGCGTTTACGCCCGCTTCGCGTGTTGGCCCGGTAAATTGGTACTTGACGCAAGGGGGCACTATGAGTCGGGAACTGAGCGGGCGGCGGGTGATCCTGACGGGCGCCAGCGGTGGCATCGGTCGGGCGCTGGGGGCCGGGTTAGTCGCGAGCGGCGCCCGGGTCGCTCTGGCGGCGCGCAGCGCCGAGAAGCTGAACGCGCTCGCCGACGAACTCCGGAACGCCGGCGGGGATGTGATCGCGGTGCCGACCGACATCACCCGCGCCGCGGACCGGCAGCACCTCGTGGAACGCGCCGTCGCGGCGTTCGGCGGGCTCGACCTGCTGGTGAACAACGCGGGCGTTGGGAGTTGGGGGCACTTCGCCGACTCGACCGAAGCGATCTGCCGCACGGTGATGGAAGTGAACTTCTTCGGCCCGATCGAGCTGACACGGCTCGCGGTGCCGCACCTCACGCGCGGGAACGAACCCGCGGTGGTCAACGTCACCTCGATGTGCGGACGGAAGGGGATGCCCGCGTGGTCGGAATACTCCGCCAGCAAGTTCGCGCTGGTCGGAATGTCGGAGGCGTGGCGCGGCGAGTTCGCCCGGTTCGGGGTGGACGTAATCACCATCGTGCCGGGGCTGACCAACAGCGGGTTCGACAAGAACTGGCTCCGCACCGACGGCCGGGCCGATTTGCGGTTCGCGGACGGGATGACGCCCGAGTACCTCGCGGAGAAGATTTTGGCGGCGGTCCGGGCGAACAAGGCCGAACTGGTGGTCGGGTCGGAAGCGCGGCGGCTCTTGCGGTTCAACCGGTTCTTCCCGCGGTTGACCAACTGGCTGCTCGCGCGGAAGGTGAAGAAGCTGTACGCCAAATGACTGCGGAGGGCCGGATGGCCACGTTCGATCGCGCCGTACAAATCGCTGCCGCGGCTCACGCCGGGCAGGTGGATAAGGAAGGGCAGCCGTACCTGCTGCACGTGCTCCGGGTCGCACTGGCCGTTGCGGACCCGGAGGCGCGCATCGCGGCCGTCTTGCACGACGTGGTCGAGGACACGGCCGTCACGCTCGAACAGATCCGGGCCGAAGGCTTTTCGCCGGCGGTGGTCGAAGCGGTGCGGGTGCTGACGCGCCGGCACGGCGCCCCGTACGCCGAGTACGTGATCGGCTTGAAGGCGAACGCGCTGGCGCGGGCGGTGAAGTTGTCCGACCTGGCAGACAACTCACGGCTCGACCGCAACGTACTGACCCTCGACCGGTTCGACCGGGACCGTCGGCGGATCGTCAAATATCTCGTCACGTACAAGTTCGTGGCCGACCAGATCGACGAACCGACCTACCGGGCGCTGATGGCCGAACTCGAAGACCCGGTGTGACGCTACCGCTCGCGTGCGGACCGGATCGCGTCCGCGCGCGTGGGCTTGTCGTCGAACGCGCGGCGCGTCACCGGCTCGCCCTTCGGTACGGACAGTTCCAGTAACCCACCTTGGGTGTGACAGGGCTCGATCAGCCATTTGCTGAAGAGGTGTACGGTTACCGGACCGGTGGCGTCGCCGCAGTTGAACGGACCGGCGTACTTGCGGTGCGGTGCGACCGGCTGCCAAAGGGCGTGGTAGCAGTTACAGGCCACGTTCGATGGGTACATGCTGTCCGTCGGCTTGTACCGCACGGTGCCGGACTCCAACTTCTGTTTCTGGCACACGAGGAGGTCGTACAGTTCCGGCTTGGTCCGGTACGGCCCCCACACCGAGACCCGCATCCCCAGTTCGCGGCAGAGCTTGAACGTCTCATCAAGCGAAACGTTCGCGCCCGCTTCGGGGCGGAGGGTGAGCCCGCGGACCTTGCGCGACTCCGGGAGCCAACTGATCGAGTGCTGCGTCACGGCCCCGTCGCTCACCTTCTGGAGCGCGGCGAACGTGTGCGTCTTCTTCGACTCGAACGGGACCGATTCGGCCGTAAAAACCGTGATGAAGTAATCGTCGGCTCGCGCGGGCAGCGGGGCGAGCATGAGGCCCGCGGTCAGGGCGAGCATTCGGCGCATGACATCACTCCTCGGGACCGTATCGGCGGTCGATCGGCCCCGGGAGGCCGGGAACTTCAGCCAGAAACGATCTGCTTGCGGCGTTTGATGTAGTCCCACACGACGAACCGGTCCAACTCGCGCCCCGCGGTGAAAACGACCCGCCCCTTTGTGGCCTGGGCCATCCGGTACGCGAACTGAACGTCTTCGTGCGACTGGTTCCAGTTCTGAAGCAAAAAGATGTTGATGGTGATGCCGTCGCGGGCGCAGAGCAGCGCCTCCCGCATCGTCGCTTCCTCCGTGCGCGGGTCCGGCGGGTACAGCATGAACACCGTGCTGCCCTCGAAGTGGGCCGTCGGCAACCCGTCCGTGATGAGCACCACCTGCTTGTTCGGGGTGTCCTGGTTGGTCAGGAACCGCCGTGCCGTCTGGAGCGCGTGCTGGATGTTGGTGAAGTGGTGCGGGATGCGGAACTCGCTGGCGTTCGGGTTGCTCATGTCCTGCTTGAGTCGCACCACCGGGCTGAAGATCGTGACGGGTTTGGGCATCAGCCCGGCGATTTCGGACACGTGCCGCGGCTTGGCGAACGTGTACATCTCGATGAACTGGAGGAAGTCGCCCGGGTACTCGCTGCGGATGAGGCCGTCCAGCGCGAGGCCCATGCGCTTCACGTTCACGTACTGCCCGTCGTAGCGCATGGAGCCGCTCATGTCGAGCAGCACGCACGTCGCGGCCTTCGGGTTCACGCGCGTGCGGTGGATCAGGATGTCGTCGGGCTTCATCCTCACCGGCAGCCCCGGCCCGGCCCGCAACAGGGCGTTCACCATGCTGGCGGGGATGTCCATCTGCGACACCGAGTCGCCGAACTCGTAGGGCTTGGTTTTGGGCGACTCGACCGCGCCCTCGCCCTGCACCGCGTCCGGGTGCCGCCCGGTGCGGGACGCCTGCATGTCGGAAAAGATCTGCGTGAGGATCTTGGACTGGAACAGCCGGAGGGCTTTCGGGGTGAGCCGAAACTTGCCGGCCCCGTCGCCCTCGAGCCCCTGCTTCTCGGCCTGCTCCTTGATGTAGTCCTCGATCTGCTGCTGGAGCGCCTGAAGCCCTTCGATGTCGCCGGGCTCGGCGAACTTCTCCAACTGCTCCATGTCGATGATGGCGAGTTGGGCCGTCTTCTTGGCCTCGTCGAGTTGCTTGAGCAACTCGTCGATGGCTTCGAGCTCTTCTTTCACCTCGAGCGCGGTGGGGACGCTCATCTTCTCGCGCCCGGTGAACGCGTACTTGCCCGCGAGTTCGTCAACCTGGTACTTGTCCCCCAAGCGCTCCACGAGCGGCACCAGCGCCCTCGCGAAGGGGGAACTGTCGTTACCTTCCCGGAAGTACAAGGTTTCGAGGTCGGCGATCTGTTCGTCCTTCACCGCCCGCCGGAAATCGCCCGCGAGCTTCTTGGGTGGCGTGACCTGTTGCGCGGCGTCACGAAACGCTTTTGCCGCCGCCTTCTGGGCGGCACCCGTTTCGTAGGTGGCGAGGATTTTTCGCTTGCGCTCCAGGAGCATCTCTTTGAGCGCGTTGATGCTCGGACCGAGGTTGGCGATCTGCGAGGCGTCGAGGCGGATGGCGTTCGCGAGTTGCTCTTCCGTGAACTCGTCCAGGTCGCCGAACTCGAGCATGTGCTCCATCATCGGCGACACAACGTCGGGCGGGGGCGCGGTCGGCGACGGGAAGTTCACCGGGTCGTACCGCTGGTAGGTGTGAACGATCCCGCCCGGGGTCTGTGCTTCTTGGCTGTCCATCGCGTTCCTCGGCGCAGTGGCGACACCGCATTGTACCGACCGCCAGTAATCGCGTGTGGCAACTTCGTTTTCGCAACGGGTACAATCGCTCCATGACCCCCACAACCGTCGACGAACGGCTCGGCCACGCGCTCGGCATCGATTATGCGGGCCACCCCAACCGCCCGCGGCGCACTTCGGAACGGCAACTACGGTACGTGTGGCGCGTGACCTGTACCGACGGCTGGTTCGGTTCGGCTTCCCTGATGGTTGCTGGCTTCCTGCTCCGAACTGACCCGCACCCGCGGCAGGCCGTCGTGCCGGTCTGGAAGGCGGCGCTCGGTTCGCGGTTCGATCGCCACCCGCCGGCGCCGATCGTAACCGCCGACCTGACGGACGATCCGGTGGTCGGTCCGCTCGCGGCGGTTCGGTGGTGCCACCTCAGCCCGTTCAACTATCCGCCCTATTGGAGCCAAGCGGACGGTAGCCGGATGTCGCTCTCGTTCTGGACGGCCGAGAACGCCGGAATGAGCGTTAGCGTAGAACTTCCCAGCACCGCGTTTTACTATCGGCGCTCCATCGCACGGGTGCACCGTGCGGCTATCGAACTGGCGGATCGGGTCGCACGCACTTCGGACGATGTGGAATTCCGAAAGGTGGTCGCTGAGTGTTTTCCCGGCGCTGGGACCGAGCCAACATCGGTGACGCCAAGCCCGGAAGAGCTGTCACAGTACCTGGCGCGACTGTTGCAATGGTGGGGAACAGCCCGCTCCCTCACTGTATGCGACTTTGAGGATCGCGCTCGTGACCTCTGGCAATTCGGAATCGACGAACGACACCTGCCGGAACTGCTGCCGGGGTACCCGCCGGAACTGGCCGGGCGGGTGCTTCCACTTCTCCGCCGTATGCACGAGGATTCGGAGGCGTAAAACGCGTTCGGCCCTGTAACGTGGCTACTCGGCGGGCTCTGGGTTGTCGCGAATCAGTTGCACCAACTCAAGGTACTTTCCTCGGACGAACTCGTTGAGCTGCGTGGCGAGATGCTCGTCAAGCTTCAGTTGCGTGACGAGTGCCTGGACGTCCACGAGGTCTTTGGCGCGGAGCGGGTTTGTCATTCCGGACGCGAGCTTCAACTCGATCAGAGCCGGGAGCGAAAGGAACCATACGCCTGCGCCCTCGACACGCACATGGGACGGGTTCGGGAACGCAACCGGTTTCGGCTTTCCGTCGCCGGGAAACTCGCCCGTTGTCAGGAACTCGACCTTGACCCCGGTCGTCGTGTCCCTCAAGTGCTTACTCTTCTCGAACGGGGGCAAGTACCCCCGGCCTTCGAGTTGCTCGTGAATGGTTTTCAGATCATCCTTTGTTACAAGGATGTCGACATCTTCCGTGAACCGGCGGTAGCCGTGGAAGAACAGTGCAAGCCCCCCGCCGACGGCGTATACGATTCCCAGATCGTCGAGCCGCTTGGTAATGCGGCGCAACGTCTGCTGGACCGCGCCCTCTTCCTCGAAGTGCATACTGCCCTCCCGGAGCGCCCAGGCGAAATCGTTTTTCAGTCGCTGTTCATACGGGATGACGGCTTCCATCGGTTCACGTCTCGTAGGTCATGCGGCCGTGGCGGGTGGCCCGGCTGATGCGGTCGCTGGCGTACAACCCCGCCAGCACGAACTCCGCGCAACTCGCCCGGACCGCGTCGCTCGCGCCGGAGTTCACCTCGAACGCCTTCTCCCACGCCTTCGGGACGCGCTTCAACCGCTTTGCGTACTCGGCTGATGGCAGCATGTCGCCGACCTCGATCTTCACCCCCTTCGAGAACACGTCGGAGATCTCGTCCAACCCGTGCTTATCCACGTACTCCTCGAACACGGTGCGGATCGCGTCGGCGATGATGGCCTCCAGCACCTGTCGTTCGCCCATCTGGTGCGAGCCCATCAGGTCCAGTTCCAGCTTGCCCAGAGACGAAGTGGGCAGGTGGCCCAAATCGGAGATGCGCGGCACCGCCGGCTCCTCGCCGAGTCGCACCCCGCGGTGCCGGGCGCTGGAGATCATCGTGCGGTAGTTCGCGATGCTGAACCGGGCGCTCACCCCGCTCGCGTGGTCCACGTACTTCGATTTCCGTGCCGAAACGCTGATCTGCTCGATGATCTCCTTCATGAAGTACGGCACGAACACCGGGAACGCCCCGCCGGTGTCGAGCCCCGCTTCCTGCTCCATGATCTCGATGCCCAGCGCCCGCTCGCGCGGGTAGTGCGTCTGGATCAGCGAGCCGATGCGGTCCTTGAGCTGCGGGATCACCTTCCCGGAGCGGTTGAAGGTGCTCGGGTTGGCGCTGAACAGGATCAGCACGTCCAGGTCGAACTGGATCGGGTACCCGCGGATCTGAACGTCCCGCTCTTCGAGGATGTTGAACAGACCGACCTGAATCAGCTCGTCCAGTTCCGGGATCTCGTTCATCGCGAAGATGCCGCGGTGCATCCGCGGGATCAGCCCGAAGTGCAGCGCGTCCTCGGCGGACATGCTCGTGCCGGCCGCCAGCTTCGCCGGGTCGATCTCCCCGATGACGTCGGCGAACTTGGTGCCGGGGGCGAGCCGTTCGGCGTACCGCTCGTCGCGGTGCCACCACGCGATCCGGACCTGCTCGTCCGGCGTGTTCCGGAGGTGCTCCTTCGCCGCCCGCGTGAGCGGGGCGAACGGGTCCTCGTGGACCGGACAGCCCGGCAGGTCCAAATAGGGAACGTACTCGTCGAGGAACCGCACGAGCGACCGCATGAGGCGCGACTTCGCCTGCCCCTTCTCGCCGAGGAACAGCATGTCGTGCCCGGCCAGCACCGCGATGCTGACCTCGGGGACGACCGTGTCTTCGTACCCCACGATCCCCGGGAACAGCGTTTCGCCCCCTTTCAGCGCTTTGAGGTAGTTGTCGCGTAACTCGTGTTTGACGGACTTCGACTGCCAGCCGCTCGCGCGGAGTTCGTTCAACGTGGTCGGCCGGTGGCTCATGGTGCGTCCTTGTGCGTGGGCGGTACGCGGCATTTTACCCGTCCCACCGACCGCGACCAAACGGGCGGCCGTGGTAAGATGGCGGTGCCCCCAGGGAGAACCGCAGATGCCGCTGCACGATCACTTCCGCCCGCCCGGAAACCGGCTGCCTTGGCGCCCACTGCACAACGGGTGGATTTCGGAACTCGCAACCCGCATCAACTCGCACCTACCCGACGGGTACCTTGCGCTCGACGCCATTAGCATTGACGGCGGCTTGGAGGTGGATGTCGGCATTGAGGAAGAGTTCGAACCCGAGGCGGGTGACGAAGAGCCGGGCGACACTGGCGGAACGGCGGTTGCAACGGCCCGGACAATCTACACGCCGCCCCCAGCTACCGCGACCGCTCACTACCAGTTTCCGGAGGTGATCGAGTTGCGCGTCACGTCCGAGCGGGACGGGCGGCTCGTTGGCGCGATCGAGATGGTGAGCCCGGGGAACAAGGACCGCGGGGCCAAACGCGACATGTTCATCGCCAAATGCCTCGACTATTTGGCGGGCGGGGCGTGTGTGGTGATTGTGGACGTAATCACCTCGCGCCGGGCGAATTTGCACAACGAGATCATCGAGCGGCTTGGCGGTCCCGAATCCCTCGTCTTGCCCGAAGAAGCAAACCTCTACGCCGCAACGTACCGTCCGATCGTACGGAAGAAGAAGTTCGACATCGACGTGTGGGTGACCCCGGTCCTTGTCGGAGGGGAACTGCCGACGATGCCGATGCGGGTGGTCGCGGGGCTGTTCGTACCCGTCGAACTCGAAGCCGCCTACGCCGCTGCCTGCCGCGGCCGGAAGTTCAACGTATGACCGAGCCACTGTTACTCCCTCCCGATGATGTTGCGGCCGTCGCTCCGGCGGTATTCGCCCGGGTCTGGCGCACCTCTCTTGACCAACCCGGGTTCGCACTGCTGCGGTTCCCGCGCCCGGTCGGTTCGCGCGAGCTGCGCCGCGCGATGGTGGAGCTGGTCGCGGCGTTCCGGGCGGACTTCGTGCCCGAACGGTTCGGGCGGTTCGACCAGCAGGTCAGCTCGAAGTTCCACCGCGACGGCGCGCCGCCGGCGTCCCTCTTGGTGCTGGGCTACGAGCCCACCCTTGTGCGCAGCCGGTTCTGGGTGGCCGACGTGTCCGCGGCGGCTGTGTCGGCCGGTCTGTCGCTGGCAGAGTACCTCAAGACCAACAACCCGATGTTCCCGGCGGGCGAGGCGGCGCTTCAGCCGTTCGTGACGGAACTCGCGCTGCCCTTCGGCGAGGCGTTCGTAATCGTGATGAACAACAGCCAGTTGCCGCACGGGAGCACGAACCCGCTCGGCTTGCTGCATAAGGCGGTGATCGAGTTCCCCGACCCGAACGGCTCTCGCGTCATCAACTCCGTCGGCTTCACCCCGCGCGCCGAAGGGATCACCGGCCTGCCTTCGGCTGATGTCGAACGGTTCTTGGTACGTGATGAACTGGATTGAAGCGTTTCGCAGTCTCCCGTGTCTGCCGTCGGCGGCCGCACTTCGTTTCTTTGGCCCCCGTTCCGCTCGCTTCACTCCCCGCTCTTCCGGCCGCGCCGTATGCTCGTCCCTGCGCCCAACCGCTCCCGGAGGACTTCGCATGCGCCGCCTGTTGCTCCTTCCGCTTGCTCTCGTTACCCTCACGCTCATGACCGCCACCACTTCCGCCGCCGAGAAAGACGCCCGCGTGTACGAGATGCGGGTGTACTACGCCCCCCCGGGCAAGCTCGACGCCCTCAACGCCCGGTTCAAGAACCACACGCTCAAGATGTTCGAGAAGCACGGGCTGACCAACGTCGGCTACTTCGTGCCGGTCGATAACAAGGAAAACAAGCTCGTCTACTTCATTTCCGCTCCGAGCAAGGCGGCTCGCGACAAGGCGCTCCAGGCGATGGGCGGCGACGCGGACTGGAAGAAGGCCGTGGCGGACAGCGAGAAGGACGGCAAGCTGGTGAGCAAGATCGAATCGCGGTTCCTGACCGTCACCGAATACTCGCCGCTGCTCAAGGTCGAGAAAGGGGCGGAGGAGCGGGTGTTCGAGCTGCGCACCTACACCGCGACGAAGGGCAACCTGGGGCACCTCAACGACCGGTTCAAGAACCACACGATCGCGCTGTTCGCGAAGCACGGGATGACGAACCTGATCTACTGGAACGTGCTGGCGGGCGAGAAGGGGGCCGACGACACCCTGATTTACCTCCTCGCGCACAAGAGCAAGGAGGCCGCCGCGAAGTCGTTCGACGCGTTCCGCAAGGACCCCGACTGGCTCGCCGCTCGGAAGGCGAGCGAAGAGAAGGGCGGGGGCAGCCTGACGGCCGAAAAGAACGGCGTGGTGTCGGAGTTCCTGGTTCCGACCGACTACTCGCCGCTGAAGTGACGACCGCTCCCGTACCGTGTCAGCGGCCATGTGCTGGCCGCTACAACTCGGCGAAGCCAGCCGCTGCCACGCGGTTTTTCTCGCGTGGCAGTTCCGGAAGTCCACATCACGCTTTTTCTCAGCCGAACGCAGCGAGCGGTACCGAGCGTTCATCCGGGGAGCGAATCCGTTTGCGCACATCGCTTTTGACATAAACGCCTTTCGGTCCAGATGTTGCGGTGAACTGCGCGGTTGCCGTTCGAGCAGGCTTCGCGGGCTGATGCGAGCCGTTATTTGTCTTTAGACCTGTAATTCGTGGGTAGCGATCACCCAGCGAATCGCCCGCCCGTGACCAGTCAGGCGGTAGCGGATGTCTAGTCGGTGCCCCGGCGGTTGCGATCCCGGCTGGCGCTGTAACCCCCGTTACAGCGCCGTATGAGCAAGAAGCCATTCCGTACTCCGATTGCTGCCCGCATGTCGCCGGTTCACGTGCGAGCCATCCGCAGTTCTTACCGCGGATTCGGATCTGGTGGAACGCTGTGCCGAGCCACGCGAGCGCCCGAGCGCATTACCGCTACCCTCACTGATGGCAGGATGCTCCGTGTCTGTTCGATAGCCGGCCACGGTTACACCCGCCCTGTTCGGGCGATAGCCGAATGGGTTGCTGGGGAGGCGAAAGATGACCGAGGAGGAGTGGCTGGCGTGTAACGACCCTGGGGCGCTGATTCCTCTTTCTTGGGAGAGGAATCAGAAGCGTAAGGTGCGGTTGTTCGGGTGCGCTTGCTGCCGCCGGATTTGGGAACTCCTGATCCATCCTACGAGCCGATCGGCTGTCGAGATTGCCGAACGTTACGCTGAAGGGAATGCGGAACGGTCGGAACTGGATCGTGCGGCTGAAGGGGCAAGACGTGCATCCGAATTAGCTCATAACGGAGGCGAACCCTTTAGCTCGTTGGTTTATGCGCGTCCGGGTGCGTATGAATCCGCGGCGCACGCCGCCTACACGCTCGCTCGCCCGTCCCGCCCTGCTGGGTGGCCGTTGATGCGAGAAACTGCCGAGGCGGCGAGCGATGCCGCGGGCCGCGTTACAGAACGTGCGGAGCAGATTGCTCTCGTTCGCGACATCTTCGGCAACCCGTTTCGTCCGATCTCGCTTGCACCCGAGTGGCGAACGCCCACGGCCGTTGCCCTCGCACTTCGGATGTACGACGCGCGTAACTTTGATGCCATGCCCATTCTGGCGGATGCACTTCAAGATGCCGGCTGCGAGAACGGCGACATCCTGAATCACTGCCGCGGCAACCAACCTCATGTACGCGGATGCTGGGTTGTGGACCTCATACTGGGTAAGGGGTGATTGGCGATAGCTGGATCGATAGCTCGGTATGCGAGCCGGGCCGGCCTCGCTAAAACGCCTTAAAATCGTGGGCGCTTAGAATAGTCACGCGCGATTGAGGGCTCCCGCAACCCCTATAAATCAACTCGACTTGGTACGGACACAACGGGTTCTGTACCGTTTCTGACCAAACTTTTTCCGTCCAAAATGGGCGTGTAGAGGTACGTTTTCGCCCCTCTTCCACTTACCTAACCGTTCACCGGCTACCCGTTCACCTTATTCAGCCGCCTACCTTATATAGTAGGGCCATTTTTGCCCCTTTGAGGTGGTGCTTTTTTGCCCCTTTGAAGTGGTGCATTTTCGCCCCCAATTCCTAACCTTCCATTGGCCGCAAGGCCGCCGTACAGTTCGACAAGCGACCGAGCAGACCACCAGGAGAAACAGGCATGTCGACGACCGCACGCAAGTCGTCCGTCCCTGCGCCGAAGCCGCAGGAGGAGGCCGCCCCGAAGCCGAAATGGGGGCCGTTCACCGAGAAGTTCGGTGGTACCGTCCGTGACGCCGGCGTGACGGCGGTGCCGCGCGTCCTTCTGACCGGGTTGGCCGCCCTCAAGCTCAAGCCGATGGAGTGCGTCGTGCTGCTCCAACTCATCTCGTGCTGGGGTGACGCGAAGACCTGCCCGCATCCCAAACGCAAGACGCTTCGCGAGTGGCTCGGCTGCGACAAGCGGACGCTCGACCGCGCCATCGCCGGGCTGGTCAAGAAGAAGCTGCTGACCAAAACCATGCGTGCCCGGCGGGGCCGGCGGCGGAGCAACGAGTACGACCTGTCCGGCTTGGTCGAGCAGTTGAAGCCGCTTGGCCGCCGCGCACTTGATGAAAAGAAGAAGTACGCCGCCCTGCGCGCCGCGGCGGCCCTGTAACACCGGCCCCGCCGGAGCGTACCAGCAACGTGATGCCAATGCCCACCTTTATCGACGAGTCCGGCGACACCGGCCGCAACCCGGATCCGGCCAACTGCCACTTTCGCCTTGCCGCGGTCTGGATCCCCTCGCATGATGTCGCCGAGTCGTTCCGCGAGTGCGTCCGGCGGGCGCGGGTGCGCCTGGGGTTGCGGAGGGATTACGAGTTTAAGTTTTCGAAGACGTGGTCGCACCCGGAGTACCGCGCCGCCTTCTTCGGTGCCGCCATGGAACACGAGTTCCGCTTCGCGGTCTCGTCCCTCGACAAACGCTGCGAGCAGTGGCGCACGGCTGGTAAGGGCGAGTTCCACTGGGCTTCGGCGGTTTACCTCGCATCCAGCCTGCGGACCACCTACGTGTCGGCACAGGCCGCGCTGGCGACGACCGGCTCACGCTCGCCGCTCAAAGATCTGGTAGTCGTTGACGACAACAAGGACGCTGATTTCCTTGATGCTGTGAAGGTCGCCTTCCGCGGTCTAGGCTCGGCGTGCGAGCCGAAGCAGTTCCTGATCGGTAAGGTTCGTTTCCGCGGCTCCGAGCCCGACGAACTGGTTCAGCTCGTCGATATGGTTTGCGGGGCTTACGGGGCGCACGAGGACGGAGACAGTACGTGGTATCAGATGATTGCCACGCGGGATGTGGGTACGGCACCGCCGCGTCAGGGGTGCTGAAAAAACAGAAGGAACGGACAGCCGTAAAGCCACCCGTCCCTTGAGTTTATACTTGCACAAAGCTCGGCGTAACCGAACCCTGTCCGAAGCAGGTCAATTCAAAGTTACCAGCCGGTTGGTTACGGCACCTGCCCGTAAGTGCATGGGAAGTATCGGCTCGACGGAACGCCACGTCAAGTCCTCCTGATAAATTTTATCAGGAGGCACCTTCCGTATGGTTAGAGTTGGGAGAGTGGTGTGGGGTTCACTATTCGTAAGCCCGAGGCGCGTAAAAAACGCCCGGCGCGGACTCTGTAAACGCGTAAGTCACATTTGTGGTAGCGCCGGGGGCAGGGCCAGGTTCGGCGCGGCGGATCGCACGTCGGCGCGCCACCGCTTCACGGCCCCGTCGCGGCTCACGCTGACGAGCGCGCCGCCGTCCGCGGTGAACGCCACCTCCAGCACACGGTCCGCGTGCCCCGTGAGCGCCAGCCGCTCGCGGCCCGCGACCGGGTCCCACAGGATCACCGTGCGGTCGTCGCTGCCCGACGCCAGCGTCCGGCCGTTCGGGTTGAACGCCAGCGCGTGAACCGCCCCGCCGTGCCCGGTCAGGTACCGGTCGGCCGCGAGCCGCCCGCCATCGTCCACTTCCCACAGCCGAATGAGACCGGCAGAATCGCCGGTCGCGAGCCGGGTGCCGGATGAGTCGAAACCGAGCGCCTCGACCCGGGCCGCGCCGTGAGCCGACGGCTGGTCGGCGAGGATCGCGCCGCCGAGCGTGACCACTCGCACCCCGCCCCCCACACCGACCGCTAACCACTCCCGCGACGGATGGAACGCGAGCTCCCGTGCGTCCGTCGCGGGCATCACCAGGTCTCCGCCCGGAAGGGCGCCGGGGCGGCTGCTCGCGGTGCGGAGCACGCGCAGGTCGTACTTCCGCACCCCGGTGGGGTCGAGCGTGACGAGCCAGCGCCCGGTCGGGTCGATGCCGAGGGTGTGAACGGGGTGCGCGGTCCGCACGGCCACCGGGAGGATGCCGCCCCGCGCCGGGCGCGGTCCGGGCGGCGGAGGCTGCCAGACGAGCAGCTCGTCCTTCGTGGCCACCGCGAAGGTGCGTCCGTCGGCCGACGCCGTTGCGGCGCGGGCCGTCGGGCGGGCCGGCCCCGACCAGTACGGGAGCGGCGTCAGCCACAGTGGCCCTGCGGGAGCGGGCGGGCGGCCGGGCGGGGCGTAATCGACCGCGCCCATTCGCACCCGCCCGAGGTCGTCGACCGACACCAGCGCCGAACCCGTGCGGTTCAGTGCGAACGCGGTCAGGGCCTGGGCCGGCTTCCCGCTCGCGTCGCGGGCCAGCCGCAGCACGTCGTCCGGTTCGTGGGCGCGGGTGCCGGTCTGCCACACCACCGCCGCCCCGTCCATACCGGCCGAAACGACCGTGCGCCGGTCCGGGCTGAACGCCACCGCGTTGATCTGCTGCGAGTGCCCGACGAGCTGGCCGCGCTCGCGCCCGTCCTCCGCGTCCCACAGCCGCACCGTCTTGTCGAACCCGGAACTCGCGAGCTGCCGCCCGTCGTCGCTGAACGCCAGCGCGTAGATGGTCGCGGTGTGGCCGAACAGCCGGCGGTCGCGCCAGGTCTGCGTGTCGAACAGCCGGACGTGCGGCGACAGCCCGTTGTTCACGGTCGCGACCGTCCGCCCGTCCGGCGACACGGCCACCGCGCGGACCGCGTCGGCGTGGGCGGGCAGCGTGCGGACCGATTTGGTGCCGTCGGCGGAGAGCACCCGGGCGAGGTGATCGGCGCCGCCGGAGACGAGGTAGCTGCCGTTCCGCGAGAACGCGACGCAGAGCACGCCCCCGGCGTGCGCGCCCAGCTTCTTCTGCTCCCACACCGGGCGGGCGTCCGGCGCGGCGGCGGCGCGGGCCAGCGCCACGGCCCGCGCGCCGGCGCCGCCGAGGGCCGCGAGGTCGGACACCGCGGGGCGCCACCCGGACAGGTCCCACCACCGCAGGGACCCGTCGTCGCCGCCGCTCACCAGCGTCCGCCCGTCGGGAGCGAACGCGACGCAGTTCACGCCCTTCGGACCCGCCTGGAGCACCATTGCGGCCTGCAACTCCGGCACCCCGACGAACCGGTTCGCCAGCGGCGGCACCCAGTTGGGGAACACGCCGGCGACCCTCTTGGCGGTCGCGATCACGTCCAGCGGCAAGAGCCAGAGCCGCACGGTGCCGTCCGCGCCCGCGGACGCCAGCGTGGTGCCGTCCGGGCTGAACGCGAGCCCGTGGACGGCGCCCTCGTGCCCGCTGAACGTGACCCACGTGTGCCCGTGGCGCGGGTCCCACACGCGAACCGAGCCGGCGTCGCCGGCGGTGGCGACGAGCGCGCCGTCCGGAGCGTACGCGACGGCCCGCAACGGGTCGTCGGGGCGGTGGTCCAGGTACGCCCGGTCGTCGCGCTGGCACAGCCGCCGCAGGTACGCCCACGCGAAGTCGCGCAGGTCCGTCGGGCACCGGGACTCGTCCTCGAGCAGGGCGGCCGCGCGGAACGGGTCGCGCTCGCACAGGATCGCCACCTGCGCGAGCTGGAGGGCGTACGCGGCGCGGCGGGTGCGCTGGGTCTCCAGCTTCAGCTCCTCGGCCTGGGCGACCGCCCGGTTCCGCTGCTCCTCGTTCTTCGCGGCCAGCTCCTCGGCCCGCCACTTCTCGGCCTCCGCGCGCAGCCGCTCGTCCTGCGCGGCCCGCGCCTCGTGTTCCTTGGCGTCCTTGGCGTCCCGGACCCGCACGTACGCCACCGACAGCACCGCCACCAGCGCGACCGCCGCGACCGCGGTGGTCGCGAGCAGCACCGCCAGCGACGGGTGCCGCCCCGCCCACTTCACCCCCCGCCCCCACGCCGACAGCGGGCGCGCCCGGATCGGCTCGCCGTCCAGGAAGCGGCGCAGGTCGGCGGCCAGGTCGGCGGCGCTGGCGTACCGGCGCGCCGGCTGCTTCGAGAGGCACTTGAGGCAGATGGTTTCGAGGTCGCGCGGGACCGGCGCGTGCAGCCGCTTGGGCTGCACCGGGTCGTCGTGGAGCACCTGCAAAACGGTGTCGAGCGGGGTCTCGCCGCGGAACGGGGGCCGCCCGGTGAGCAGTTCGTACAGGATCGCGCCGAGCGCGTACACGTCGGCCGGCGGCCCCACGTCCCGGCTCTTGCCGCCGGCCTGCTCGGGGGCGATGTAGCTCGGCGTGCCCATCACCGCCCCGGTGCGGGTGCCGCCGCCGTCCGCCTGCGTCTCGTCGAGCCGCTTGGCCAGCCCGAAGTCGGTCACCTTGGGCCGCCAGTCGCAGGGGCGGGGCGGGGCCGAGTTCCCCGCGGTGCGGCCCTCGGCCCGGTTCTCGTCGTCCGCCGGCCCCGCGTCTTGCGTCAGCAAGATGTTGCCCGGCTTCAGGTCGCGGTGAACGATCCCGGCGGCGTGGGCGAACTGGACCGCCCGCGCGAGCAGTTCGACGAGTTCGGCGGCGCGCCGGCCCTCCCACGGGGTGCCGCTGAGGCTCTGGGCGAGGCTCCCGCCGTCGACGAACTCCAGCGCAAGATACGGGTGCCCGTTCGCCTCGCCGATGTCGAAGATCTGGACGATGTGCGAGTGCTGCAGCGCGGCCACCGACTCCGCCTCGCGCCGGAACCGCTCGCGCTCGGTCGCCCCGGCGTGCGCGCCGGAGAGGATCATCTTGAGCGCGACCACGCGGTTCAGGTTCAACTGGCGGGCCTTGTACACCACGCCCATGCCGCCGCGCCCGACCTCGTGCAGGATCTCGTACCCGGGAACCTGCGGCGGGGTGAAATCGACGGTGTCGGCGTGGCCGAACGGGACCACGCTGCTCGGCGGGCCCGATACGGTGCCCGTGTCCGGGCCGGGCGCGGGCGGCACGAGCCCGGCGAGCGAGCCGAAGGACGGGTCCGGGGTGTCTGCACCGCCCGCGTGGACGAACGTGACCGTCGGCTCGTTGTGATCCTGCGCGGGCCGCGGGGCTTGGCCCCCCTCGCCGGCGAGTACGAGTACGGACGGCTCGTCGGCCGTGAGCAGAACGGCGGTGCCGCCGCACACCGGGCACACGCTCGCGGTCCCGCCCGGCGGGTACCAGACGTGGCCGGACGAGCAGCGAAAACCACCGGCCATGTCGGGAACCTCGTGGAACGGGCTCACCCGCAATTATCCCCGCGGCCGCGCCCGATTCAAGCACCCGAACGTAACCGGAGGAGTGAAGAGCGGAGGAATGAGAAGTGAGGAGCGAAGAACGGGGAGCGGGGAATGAAAAGTAAGGGGCGAGGGGTGAGGAGCCGGGGCGGTTCTTAATCGAAACTACGGGGGCGCGAGCGCAAACAAACTGTCGGGCAGCCCGTCGGGCGCCACCGCCGTTGTCGCTCGCGACCGAAGATGTCGCGCCCGTTCGGGTTTCAGCCCCTACACCCTACTTCTTCGGCGGGTCCGGCTGGAAGGTCGTTGTGCCTTTCGCTTCCTCAATGCTCTTGATGGCCTTCTCGACCAGTGTGATCAGCGCCTCGTTGTTCTTCTTGTTCTGAAGCTCCTCGGCGGTGAGCTTTTCGGCCGGCTTCGACCCGCCGATCTTCTCGCCCTCTTTCTTGGTTTCGGTGACGAATTTGCGCAGCTCCGGGAGGGCGCCTTTCGCCCCGCCGCCCATCGCCTCCAGCACCTGCACGGCCGCGATCGTGAGTTGCAGCGGCTGGTCCTTTTCCCGCAGGAGCCCCGCCACCGCCTCGAGCTTCCGCGCGCCGGCCTCGCCCATGATCGCGATCGCCTGGAGCGCCTGCACCCGCACCCCAACGTCCGGGTTGGTGAGGTGCTTGGCGAACGCCTCCAGGTTCTCATCGTTGACCTCTTTCGGGTCGAACCGCATCAGCACCAGCCGCGCCCAGATCTCGACCTGACGGTCCTTCTCCAACCCGACCACCTTGTGCTTCGGGTCGCCGACCCGGGCCTTCATGGACTTGATGATGACCCCCGCCGACTCCGTTTTGATGGCGGGGGGCGTTTTGTCGCCCGGCTTCTTCACCTCCGCCCACGGCGGCCCGAGGTACAGGAGCGACTGAAGGGCTTCCATGCGGACCGCGGCGCTCTCGTCCCGGGCGAGCCGGTCGGCGAGGGCGGTGAGAGCCTTCATGTTCGGGCCGGTCGATTCGTTGCCGCCGACCCGGCCCAACGAGTGCGCGATCACCCGGCGGGTTTCGTAGGACACGTCGGTCATCGCGGTGCCGGTGAGAGCCGTGACGGCGGGCTCGCCTTTGTACCCGAACCGCGTGACCGTCTGCACCGCCTGATACCGCGACGGGCCGCCGCTCTGCGCGGTGTCGATGATCTGAGCCAGGATGCGGATCGCTTCCTTGTTGTCCGCCTCCGAATCGAACGCGATCTCGCCGACCGCCCCCCACACCGCGAACCGCACCCCCGGGTCCTTTTCGGCCACCATGCGCCGGAGCAACAGCTTGCTGACCTCCCCCTTCTGCGCGGGCGGGCCGAACCCGGGCAGCATCTTGGCCGCGAACTCGCGGGCCGTCGGGTCCGGGTCCTCCATGTCCTTCATCACGGCTTTGATGTCTTTGCCGTTGATCTCGGTCGGCCACCGCGGTTCGGGCGCCTTGGTCGGCTCCTTCTTCTCCGGCTCTTTTTTCTCGGGCTCCTTCTTGTCCGGCTCCTTGGGCGGTTGCGCGGCGGCGAGCGCGCCGAACATGAGGGCCGCGAGCAAAGCCAGCGCGGCGCGAGAGGCGCCCCTGGCCCCTGGGGCGGGGCGGGAGCGGGACGGTGGGAGGGGGTGCATAACGGGACCTCGGTTGGCTCTTCCCCAGAGCGGCGTACCGATCAGCATACCCGCGCCGCCGGCGCGGCCGCAACGCCTACTCGGCGCCCGGTCGCGCCCGGGTGCCTGACATTGCTGGCCGGCGGGCGCTTCCGATACTGTTGGAGTGGAGCACACGCGAGGAGGGGCGATGTCCGACGGGCCGATCGATTTGGTTCAGCAACTGCGGGCGCACCTGCACTCGCTCGGTGCCGCCGGCGTGCTGTTCGCGCCCCGCGGCGAGCCGCTCGTCATCGCCCGCCCGGCCCCGCGCGCGGAAGTCGTTCCGGCGGAAGAGGTAGCGCCGGCCGAAGACCCGCTGGAGACGCGCCGCCGTGCGCTCGCCACGCTCGCGGCCGAGGTGAGCAACTGTGACAAGTGCAGCGAGCTGTTCTCCACCCGGCTGCGGGCCGTGTTCGGCACCGGGCCGCTCGACCCGGAGGTGGCTTTTGTGGGCGAGGCCCCCGGTTACGAAGAAGACGCGCAGGGCGAGCCCTTTGTCGGTAAGGGCGGGCAACTGCTGCGGCGCATCATCGCTGCGTGCCAGTTGCCGTCGGCGCAGGAGTACCTGCTCAACATCATCAAGTGCCGGCCGCCGCGGACCCGCCCCCCGACGATGGCCGAGTGCGGCAACTGTCGCGACATCTTCCGCCGGCAGTTCGAACTCGTGCGGCCGAAGTACCTCGTCGCACTGGGGCTTACGGCGTCGCGGCTGCTCAGCGGCAAGGTCAGCGCGACCGCGCTCGGCGCGCTCCGCGGCCAGGTTCACCAGTACCGCGGGGTTCCGCTGATCTGCACGCACCACCCGAACGACATTGATGCGGACGGGACCGGGAGGCTGAAACGCGAGACCTGGGACGACATGAAGTTGTTGCTGCGCACAATGGGCCGCGACGTGCCTGCCGCGAAGTGACACCGATTTCCAGATCGGTGTTTGTGCGGATCAGTTCGCGCCGACGCGGCTTCCTTCGGCGGTCGGTGGGTTCACCGGGAACCGGAGGAACGCGGCGTCGTCGTTCGGGTTCGGGTCCGGTAACCGCGGGGCCTCGATCTTTGTCGCGGCAAGCGCGGTGCCCGGGCCGCACGACGGGTCGCAAAGGTTGTTCGCCGCGGCCAACCCCGGAACCGCCGCCGGGGCCTTCAACAGTTCGTCGGTCTTCGCGAAGTAGTTTAGCGCGATCTTGTAGGTGTGCCCGGTGCCGAGTTCATTCGCCGGGCCGTCGAAGTGGAACCCGATCGGCATCTGGTAGAACGTGTTGTTGGTGAACGTGCAGCGCATCGGGCGCCCGCCCGGACGGGCGAGCGACACTCCGGCGGCCGTCAGGTGGTAGAACCGGCAGTTCGACACCTCGAAATCGATCGCGGGACCGTCGAACAGCACCCCGGACCGTCCCGGCCCCTCGAACCGACAGTTCCGGACGGTGACGAACTTGTTGTCCAGGCCGCCCGTGGCGAGGGAGAGCAGGCCGGTCTCGCCCGTCGCGGGGAGGGCGACCCGTAACCGGTCCAGCACCACCGGGCGGTCGCGGTCGCCCGCAACGTTCCACAGGTGGACGCCGGTCTTGACCACGTTCCGCACGGTCACGTTATCGAGTAGCGTGCCGGGGGCGTTCCCGCTCAACTGGACCCCGATCTCGGCTTGGCCCTTTCCGTCGAACTCGAGGTTGCGCAGCCTCAGCCCCTCCGCCCCGCCCGTGTCGAACATCAGCCCGCCTTTCGCGAGGGGCTCGATCACCGCGAGCCGACCGTCCGGCAGGCCGGATTCGATGGTCACGTCCTTGTGCTTGTGCTTGTCGAGCCGAATGGTCGGTTCGCTGAGCCGGGGCTCGGTGATGACGATGGTGTCGCCCGGGCCGACTTTGGCGATCGCCTCGCGGAGCGACCCGACCGCGTTCTCGCCCCCGCCCTTCGAAACAATGACGCGGCGGCTCGTGGGGGGAGGGGGCGACGGGGCGGTCGAGGCCGTCTTGCCGGCGAAGAACGCGAAGTACGCGCCGGCGCCGGCCGCGGCGACCACCAGGACGGCGGCGACCAGCAGCACAACCGCCTTGACCACGCCGCCGCCGCCCCGACGCGAGGGCGGCGGCGTGCGCGTGCGGACGCGCGACGGGCGTTCCTCCTCATCCTCGGGCGGTAGCGGCAGCGCCTCCGGGCGCGCCGCGCCCTTGTCTTTGTCACCGGTATCGAGGTTCGCCCACACGGCCGGCGTACCTGCGGCCGCGGGGGGCGGCGTAGCGCCGGCGGTGACGACCGTTGCGGCGGTCGAGAGCGTGTGCGGGCGGGCGTGCCCGGTGGCGGTCGCGGTTCCGGACACCAGTGAGGGCGGCCCCGACCCGCGACCGCTGCCGATCACCGCCGGGGACAGCACCGGCATCTCGCGCTCGGCCGGCGGCGGGATCGGCGTCGCCACCCACTCCGCCAGCGCCGCCGTGACTTCGGCGGGGATCTGGTACCGCCGGGCCGGGTCCTTCGCCATCATCTTCTCGATCACGGCGACCAGCTCGTTGGGCAACTCGGCCCGGAGCGCCTTGATCGCCCGCGGGACGCGCGTCTGGTGCCAGATCAGCTTCTGCGCGACCGACCCTTCGGGGAACGGCGGGGTGCCGCCGAGCAGGTAGTAGAACGTCGCCCCCAGCGAGTAGATGTCGGCCCGGATGTCCACCGTGTGGCTGTCCATCGCCTGCTCGGGGGCGAGGTAGTCCGCGGTGCCGAGCACGTTTTCGTCGTTCTGGCGGGTCAGGTTGTCTTCGGTGTCGTGCGTCAGCCGGGCCAGCCCCAGGTCCAGCAGCTTCACCACGCCCGACCGGTCCACGAGGATGTTGCCGGGCTTGACGTCGCGGTGGATCAGCCCCATCTCGTGGGCGTGCTGGAGGCCCACGGCGGCGCCGTAAATGTAGTGGCACGCGCGGGTGATGTCGAGCGGCCCGAACTTCTTGACGAGGTCCTGCAGGTTCACCCCGTCCACCCACTCCATGACGAGGAAGTGCAGGTTGTCGTCCTGATCGATGTCGTAGGCGCGGACGACGTTCGGGTGGTCCACCGCGGCGGCGGCCTTCGCCTCCCGGTAGAACCGGTCGAGGCTGGCGCGGTCCTCGGCCCGCGGGAGCGGGAGCACCTTCACCGCGACCCGGCGGCGCATGAGCTTGTGCTCGCACAGGAACACCGTCCCCATGCCGCCGCTGCCGAGCTTCTCCAGCACCTTGTACTTGCCCAGGTTGAACCGCTTGTACTTGCCCTGGAGCAGTTGCTCGGCCTGGAAGTACGTGAGCACGCCGTCGCGGACGAGCAGTTGGGCCAGCTTGGTCGGGTCGGCGGGGAGCCCCCCGGCGTCGCGCAGCTTCTGGACGTGGTTCCGGAGCTTGGCCTCGTCGACGAGGTTGCTCTTCCGGACCAGTTCCAGCATCTCGTCCGCGGTCGTGGGGGCGGGCATGGAGATCTCCGCTGCGCGACGGGCGGGTCGCATGGCGTTCCGGCGCCCGGTGCGAACCGGCGCGCGGCCGGCCGCAAGTATAGTGTACGGCAGAACTCAGGGGTTGTGGATTCCCGAGTTCGGAGGCGCACGCCCGGAGGCGTGACGGGGGAGGTGGGGTTACACGGGACGCGCGGCGGTGGGCGGGCGGCCCGAGCCCTTCGACCCCTTGCCGATCTGGTACGCCACAACGAGCCCGCCGACGAACACCCCGGCTAGGAGCAGGGCCAGGGCCACAACCAACCACGTCCGGCCCTTTCCGGTGACCAAGGGCAGAGGCCCGACGGGCGCCGGGCGCGTCCGGGCCGCACCGGCGCCCGCTTTCGCCCGGGGCGGGATCGGTGTCGTCGGAGACGCGGCGGCCCGCCCGGTCGAAACCGGGCCGTTGACCGGCGTGTCGGGCCCCGACTTGTACTTGGGGGCGGCCGCGGCCGACGGGGGCGCGATCGGGAACGCCGCGGCGCTCGTGCCGTCGCCGGGCCGCACCCGGGGGATGTCGATGGAGCTGCCGCCCGTCCGGGCGAACACCCCGCGCCCGGGGCCGAACAGCGCCCGGGCCAGCGGCAGGTTCGCCCCGGTCCCGGACGTGCTCGGGGGGGCCGCCAGCGCGCGCACCTGCGGGCACAGGACCGGCATCTCGCGCTCCGGCGGCGGGCCGATCGGCGCCTCCGCCCACTCGGCCAGCGCCTCGGCCACCTCGATCGGCTCCTGGTACCGCTCCGCCGGGTCCTTCGCCATCATCTTCCGCAGGACCGCGAGGACGCCGGCGGGCACGTCGCTGCGGAACTCCTCGACCGGCCTCGGCTCGCGCGTCTGGTGGGCCACCAGCTTCGCGGCGATGGTGCCGTCCGGGAACGGGGTCTGGCCGGTGAGCAGGAAGTACAGCGTGCCGCCCAGGGAGTAGATGTCCGCCCGCACGTCCACGACGTTGGTCACCGCCTGCTCCGGCGCCAGGTAGTCGGCGGTGCCGAGCACGCACTTCTCGTCGTACTTCTCGGTGACGCTGTCCTGCTGCTTGTTGAAGAACCGCGCCAGCCCCATGTCGAGCACCTTGATGACGCCGGTGCGGTCGAGGAGCAGGTTCCCGGGCTTGATGTCGCGGTGGACCATGCCGAGTTCGTGCGCGTGCTGCATCCCGACCGCCGCCTGCGCGACGTAGTGGGCGGCCCGCAGCGGGTCGAACGGCCGCTTGTCCATCGCGTACCGGGCGGCGATCTCCTGGAGGCTGGCCCCGTCCACGTACTCCATGACCAGGAAGTGGAGCTTCTCGTACTGGTCGATGTCGTAGGCGCGGACGATGTTCGGGTGGTCCAGCGCCGCAACGGCCCGGGCCTCGCGGTAGAACCGGTCCAGGTTGGAGGGGTCGTCGAGCTTCTCGACCGGCAGCACCTTGAGCGCCACCAGCCGCCGCATGAGGGTGTGCTCGCACAGGTACACGGCGCCCATGCCGCCGGCCCCGATCAGCTCGAGGAGCCGGTACTTCGAGCCGATGGTGAACCGCTTGTACCGCCCGAGCTTGAGCTGTTTGGCCTGGAAGAAGGTGAGCAGCCCGTTGTGGACCAGCACGCCGGCGGCCTGGTCCACGGTCGGGGGGGTGCCGGTGGCGCGGTACCGTCCGAGCAACTCGTCGAGCTTCTTGTCCGGAACCAGCCCGCCCTTGCGGACCAACTCCAGAAAGTCAGGGACGGTGGCGGGAGCCGGCATTGGTGCTGTCCTTCGGCCCGGAGAGCGGGCGCCACGAGCACGCCCGATGGGGTCATGCGAACTAATCTGCTCAGCCCGGTTGCGCTGAGCAAGGGAGCAGTTCTGTTTTTAACACGAATTCCGCCGTGGCCAAAGTTCCGGCCGTCGCGACCGAAGCGGTCGTGCCGATTGAGTCGAACGCGCCCGTGCGGTGCTCCAGCTATCATACCCGGTCGGCCGGTTGCGGACGTAATTCGCTGTGCCGCACCGCGCCGCTCTTCGTCGGTACCGCGCTTGCCTGCGGTTAGCATTGAAGGGCGCTGTGCTATGCGCTCCGGTGCGACCGGTTGGTACGGGTGGGGCGGCCGTGGTCGCACGCGCGAGCCTTTTCCGCCCGCAGACCGTCGCCCTGCCGCCGCTCATCTCGGTGTGGGTAGGCGCCGGTTCACGGGACGGCTAGAGTAAAATCCTCATCCGCCGTACCGGCCTCCGAGCCCATCGGTCGCTGGCGCGCCAACACAGGAACCCGGTTCATGAGCGCCCGGCGTGCCCTCGATCAGGTCCGCACCGTGAAGGCCGTTTGCCCGCACGACTGCCCGGACACCTGCGGGATGGTCGTCACCGTGGACACCGCCACCGGCCGCGCGGTCGAGCTGCGCGGCGACAAGGAGCACCCGTTCACCCGCGGCGCGCTGTGTCAGAAGGTGTCGAACTACCTCGAACGGGTGTACCACCCGGACCGGCTCCTGCACCCGATGAAGCGCGTCGGGAAAAAGGGCGAGGGGAAGTTCACGCGCACCTCCTGGGACGAGGCGATCGCGACCATCGCCGCGAAGTTCAAGGAGATCGCGGCGTCCGCAGACGGCCCGCAAGCGATCCTGCCGTACAGCTACGCCGGCACGATGGGCAAGCTGATGTACGCGAGCCTGGACCGGCGGTTCTTCAACCGGCTCGGGGCCAGCCTGCTCGACCGCACCATCTGCGCCACCGCCGGCGCGGCCGGGTGCGACGTGACGCTCGGCACCCGGGCGGTGACCGACCCGGAAGCGGCGGTCAACGCCCGGTACATCGTGAACTGGGGCTCGAACACGCTGGTCACCAACCTGCACTTCTGGAAGGTGCAACTGGCGGCCCGCAAGCTCGGCGCGAAGATCGTCACCATCGACCCGTACCGCTCGCCGACCGCGGCGAAGTCCGACCAGTGGATCGCGGTCCGGCCCGGGACCGACGGGGCGCTCGCGCTCGGGGTGATGCACGTCATCTTCCGCGAGAACTGGCAGGACGACGACTACCTGAGCCGCTACTGCGTCGGCGCGGCCGAGCTGCGCGAGCGGGTGCTCCGCGAGTACGCCCCCGAGCGGGTGTCGCACATCACCGGCCTGCCGGTGCCGGAGATCGAGACGTTCGCGCGCGAGTACGCCCGGGCGCGGGAGCTGTTCGGCGGCCCGGCCCTGATCCGGGTGAACTACGGGTTGCAGCGGCACGGCGGCGGCGGAATGGCCGTCCGCACCATCGTGTGTCTGCCTGCGCTGACGGGCGACTGGCGCCACCCGGGCGCCGGCGCGCTGCTCAGCACCAGCAAGGCGTACCCGTTCGACGACCACTACCTGACGCGCCCCGATCTGGTCCCCAAGGGCACGCGCACCATCAACATGGTGAACCTCGCGGAGGCCCTTCACGGAGAACTACCCGTTCCGTCCGCGGGCGGGGAGAAGTGGCCGCCGGTGCGCGCGCTGTACGTGTACAACTCCAACCCGGCGGCGGTGAACCCGGACCAGTCGCGGGTGCTCTCGGGGCTGGCCCGCGAGGACCTGTTCACGGTCGTTCACGACCAGTTCCAGACGGACACCGCGGACTACGCCGACATCGTGCTGCCCGCGACCACGCAGTTGGAGCACTTCGACATCCACAGCAGCTACGGGCACCTGTACGTTCAGGCCAACAACGCCGCGATCGCCCCGCTGGGCGAGGCGAAGCCGAACACCGAGGTGTTCCGGCTCCTGGCCCGGGCGATGGGGTTCGAGCCCGAGCTGTTCGAGGAGAGCGACGAGGCGATCGCCGCGCGGAGCCTGCGCGCGCCGCCGGCCCCGGGCGTGGCGGGGGTGAGTGCCGCACTTGAGGGTATCACCCTCGACGCCACAAAGGCCGGCCCGGTGCGCCTGAACGTGCCCCGGAACTGGGCGCCGTTCGCGGAGGGCAACTTCCCGACGCCGTCGGGCAAGTGCGAACTGTACTCCGAGCGCGAGGCGCGGGCCGGAAGGGACCCGCTCCCACACTACGCCCCGCCGCACGAGGACCCGCAAACGAGGCCCGAACTTGCGGCCCGGTACCCGCTGCAACTGCTCACCCCGCCGGCCCCGTCGTTCCTCAACTCCACGTTCGTGAACGTGGACACGCTGCGCAAGTCGGCCGGGGAGCGCACGCTCGAAATGAACCCCGCCGACGCTGCGAAGCGGGGCATCGTGGACGGTCAGATGGTCCGGGTGTTCAACGACCGGGGCCGGTTCCGGGCGCGGGCGGTGGTGGGCGAGAGCGTGAAGCCGGGGGTGGTGGTGTCGCTGGGGCTGTGGTGGCGCAAGTTCACCGACGACGGCGCGAACTGCAACACGACGACCAGCACCGCGACCACGGACTTCGGCGGCGGTGCCACGTTCTTCGACAACCTGGTGGAAGTGACAGCGCTCTAACCGCGGCGCTGTCGCGCGTGGCCGCGCGAGCGGGGATCTGTGATCGTTTTCCGTTGCCCGGAACCATATGAGTCGTCCACCCGCCGTCGATCAACTCACCCGGCGCGACGAGCGGACCGCGGTGGCGACCCTGAGCGCCGCGTTTGCCGATTACGTCCTGCTCACAGCACTGTGCCCCGATCCGGAGCGGCGGCGGCGGGTGGCGTGGACGTACTCGCGGCTGCTGTTCCGGATGGCTGCGGTCGAAGGCGGGGCGTTCGCCACCGCCGACCGCGCCGCGGTGGTGTGCGCGCTCCCGCCGCGGCGTGAGTGGCCGACGCCGTGGGCGTTCGTCTGTTGCGGAGCCGTCTCCCTGGGAGTGCATTTGCGCCCCCGGGCGGCCCTGCAAATGATCCGGATCGGGGTCGCGTTCGATGAGGCCCGCGAACGGCACCTGGGCGCCCGCCCGCACTGGTACGTTCACCTGCTCGGCGTGCGCCCCGGCGCACAGGGCCGGGGGCTGGCACGTGCCGTCCTGGCACCGGTCTTCGCCGCCGCGGATCGCAGCGGCGTCCCGGTGTACCTCGAAACGATGCCCGAGGCGAACGTTCCGATTTACCAGAAGCTGGGCTTCGCGCTGGTCGGGCTGCGCGAACTGCCGGGCGGGTTACCGAACCACGAACTCGTTCGCGAGCCGGCGCCCGGCGTGAGACGGAGTGTTACGGGCTGACGAGCGGTCCACCGACCTGTTTGGGCTTCGCGGTCGCGGCGCCCGCCGGCACGTCGATGTCCTTGGTGCTGGACGAAGCGGGCAGGTCCGCTTGCACCTCGTACCGCGGGAACAGCGACTTGATGAGCACTTCGCCCGACGTGTCCGACTTGTCCACCTTGTCCGGCTTGGCGTTCGGGTCGAACGCCTCGATCGAGATCACCACCGCCCCGGCGGGCGCCCCGTGCCCGCCGGCGGACGCCGTGTCGAACTTGCCGTCCTTGATGTCCGCGTACCCGCTCGGGCCGCTGCCGCCCTTGGTCGCGTCGGGCGTGAAGTAGATCTTCCCGACCGGGACGGGCTGGCCCTTGAAGGTCACCGTGCCGGACACGCGGTGCGTGCCGTCGCCCCCGCACCCGACCGCCAGGGCACAAGCGACCGCCGCCACCGCGCCGCCGGCGGCGCGAACGAACCTCGATCCGACCATGTGAGCCGATCTCCGGGAGAGTGAAAGGAGAGGGGCCGCCCCGCGGGGCGGCCGGACCGGGGCGGTCAGTTGAGCGAGGCCACCTCGCCGGAACTGATCGTGGCGAGCGCCTTCAGCAGGTTCAGGTCGGTATTCTGGTTGATGAAGCGGACGCTCCCGTCGCCCATCGCGAAGTTGGCCCCGCCCGTGTGCTGACTCCCGAAGCTGATGTCGTTGAAGTTGTTGCTGCCGTTGTACACGGTCGAGTTGATCGCGTTGGTCACGTTCTTGCACGACCCGCTCCCGCCGTTGTTCCCGCGGGTCCAACTGCGGTACTGGTGGTACGTCAGGTTGCCCGGCATGTTGACCGAAATCTCGCCCACCATCAGCGTGTTCGAGGTGCCGTCGGTCACGCTGGTCAGTTTGACGGTTCGGTTGGTGGTTACGCTCCCAGATGTGTTCTGGAAGTGGCACAACATTCCCACAGTCGAGTACGCTCCGTTGCTCCCGCCTTGGCCGAACGGGAAGCTCACTGTGGTGCCGTTGTACACGAAGTTCGCCGGGTTCAGGTTCGACGGGTAGCCCGGCCCCATGACGCCGTAGTAGTGTGTCGTGACCGCGGTGGTCAGGTTCCCGTTGGGGTCGAGGTGCCGCTTGGGGTCGGGGCCGGATGGGCAGAAGTACGTTGGGACCACGTTCGCGGCGAGCAGGCCGTTGGCTGTGGAGTTGTATGCTTCTGCAAAGTTGTATCTGTTGTACAGGTTGCCCTGCTCGACCTGGGGTAGGATGTACACGAGCCAGCTCGTGCCCTTGATCGTGGCGGTGTTCCCGGCCGGGTTCGGCTTCGGGTACACGTCGAACTCGGCGCCGGGAGGCAGCGACCCGGCGGCGTCGTGGTACGTGTGCAGCGCGAGCCCGAGCTGTTTGAGGTTGTTTTGGCACTTCATGCGTGAGGCCGCTTCGCGCACCTTTTGCACGGCGGGCAGCAGCAGCCCGATGAGAATCGCGATGATCGCGATCACCACCAGCAGTTCAATGAGCGTGAACCCGCGGGCCCGCGGGCGGGAGAGTGGGAGAGACATTGACCGGCTCCAACAAAACCAGAGAAGAAGCGGGGGAGAGAATTCGACCCTTCCTTGATACTCTCCACGCGACACACGCCGCAACATTATTTTTGTTACGGCGAACAGTTCTTATTATTCCGGCGTTCTTGGAGGCCGGCAGTTGGGGCGGAGGTGGAATTGTTTGACCGGAGGCGCACCTACAGGCCGGTGGCGTCGATGGCCGCGGTGTAGGTGGTTTCGAGGTCGAGCACGATCACCGGCCCGCCGCGCAGCCCGAGCGGCACCGCGGGGACCGGCCGGCCGACGGCCGCGGCGTAGGGCCACACTTCGATCTCGTTGGCCCCGGTTTCCCGTCGGTGAACGGGGCGGTACCCCGAGACGTAGGTCGGCGTGTCGGACATGAACTGGGCCGGCTGCCCGCCGAGCGCCGCGAGCAGGGCGTTGTGGAGGTTGGCGTGCCGCTCGGTTACGACATCAATGATGACGACGCCCACACCGCGGCGCAGGTACGCGATGCATTTCGCCACAAATGCCGCACACGCCGCTCCGCGGTCCTTGTTGCGCGGGCTGACCAGTTCGATAACGCCCACCAACGGCCGCCCGGCCCGTCGCTCGCGGATCTCGACTTCGTGCTCGTCGGGGAAGATGGCCGACAGCGTTACCACTGCCCGAGGGGCCGAGGCCAGCGCGGTAAGCGTTCCGCTACTCCCGTTCAATCCGTGAGACGGATCCGGCGGGTCGTCGAGGCGGCACTCGGATACGTCCACCTCGACTTGCGGCCCCATTCGCACCTCGCTGACCGCCTGAAACTGATCGCGGGGTAGCGTCGTGTTCAAAAAACGCACGAGCGAAATCGCCCACGCTTGGGACATCGTCGTCCACGGGAGCCGGCGCCGGTCGGGCGAATGAAAATGGTCGAGTAACGGCACGGCGTTCCTCCAATCGCGGCATTTTACCCGGCCGCGAGGGCGCGTTCGAGGTCGGAGCGGAGGTCGGCCACATCCTCAATGCCGACGCTCAGCCGGATGAGGCCGTCGTCCACCCCGCGGGCCTCGCGCACCTCCTTGGGGATGCTCGCGTGGGTCATCGTGGTCGGGTGGCACACCAGCGACTCCACCCCGCCGAGGCTCTCGGCGAGGCTAAACAGTTTCGTGCGGGTCAGGAACGACTTGGCGGCCGGGATGCCGCCGCGCAGCTTCAGCGAGATCATCCCACCGAAACCCCGCATCTGCTTCGCGGCGGTGCCCCCGCCCGGGTGCCCGCGGAGCCCCGGGTAGTACACGTCCGCGACCGCGGGGTGCGACGCGAGCCAGTGTGCCAATTCCATCGCGTTCGCGCAGTGCCGGTCCATGCGTACCGCCAGCGTCTTCAGCCCGCGGAGCACGAGGTACGAGTCGAACGGCCCCGGCACCCCGCCGGCGGCGTTCTGGTAGAACTTGATCGGGTCGAGCAGTTCCTTCGCGCCCACCACGCACCCGCCGACCACGTCCGAGTGTCCGCCCAGGTACTTGGTGGTGCTGTGGACCACGAGGTCGGCGCCGAGCTTCAACGGCTGTTGGAGGTACGGCGACGCGAACGTGTTGTCGACCGCCAGCTTCGCCCCGTGCTTGTGGGCCAGTTCCGCGAGCGCGGCGATGTCGAGGATCTGCAACAGGGGGTTGGTCGGCGTCTCGATCCAGACCAGCTTCGTCTTCGGGGTGATGAGTTGCTCGAAGCCCGCGGCGGACGAGTCGTCGGTGTATTTGGCGACGAGCCCCCAGGGCTTGAACACCTTGTCGAGCAGCCGGAACGTCCCGCCGTACAGGTCCGCGGACGCGACCACCTCGTCGCCCGGGCGGAGCAGCGCGCCGAACACCGCGGTGGTGGCGGCCAGCCCCGACGCGAACGCCAGCCCGCGCTCGCCCTCCTCGAGCGCCGCCAGAGCGGTTTCGAGTGCGGCGCGGGTGGGGTTCCCGCTGCGGCTGTACTCGTACCCCTTGTGCTGCCCCGGGGCGGCCTGGGTGTAGGTGCTGGTGGCGTAGATCGGCACGACGGTGGCACCGGTCGCGGGGTCCGCGTCCTGGCCGGCGTGGATCGCCCGGGTGCTGAAGCCGTGCGCGTGGTCGGTTGACATGACGTTCCTTTCGTGTGGGCGCTACCTCCAGCCTACCGCGACCGCCTGCGGTGCGGCCAGTGAGCGGCCCTCGGGTTACTCTCATGTCCTTCAAACGTCTTTCCAGTTAGCATGTCGATCCTGGCGTTTTCGTTTGAAGGGGTTCTCATGCTCCGGTTCGCTCGTGTACTGCTTCCGACGGCTCTTGCGGTCGCGCTGACGGGTTCGGCCCCTGGGGCTCCGCCCGAAGCTCCGGTGGACCCGGGCTGGGTCGAAGTCGCGCGCAAGAACGGCCTCACCGCGGCAGAAATCAAACTCTTGCGCGAGCAGAAGTTCCTCGTCACTGGCACCACCCGGCGACAGGTATTCAGCCCCTACGTCGGCAACGACGTGCCGGTTTTTATCACCAGTGATTCCGTTCTGAGCGCGTACCACGTCCTGCTCGAAGAGTCGATCTACCGTATGGAGCTGGCGAACAGCCGAAAATTACCCGGCGTGCTGGCCCGGGCCGTCAAAAATCTGGACGAGGCGGCGGCCAGCTTTCCAGGTCGAGCACAACTCGCGAAGCCGGCGACGAAACGTGCCGCGATCTTCCTCGGGGTCGCGCGGAATCTGCTCGACGACAAAATCCTCCCCAACGACGCCGACGTGAGTGGCGACGTGCAGGCTGAGGTGAAACGCGTCGTTGCGGGCGTCGGCACTGAGAAGCCCACCTGGCTCGGCCCGCCGGATAGAGGATTCGCGGCGGTGGACTATTCGCGGTTCACGCCGCGCGGCTTCTACACCCGCACGCCCGCACTTCAGCGACACTTTCGGGCGGTTGCGTGGCTGCAAGCGATACCGTTCCGATTGGACCGCGACGAGGAGCTCGTGGCGTTCGTGCTGATGCGCCGTGCCTATTTCGGCGCACAGCCGAATGCGCAGATCGATCAAAGCATCTGGGATTCGTTCCGTGCTTTTCTCGGCAACCGCGATGATTGGGATCTGTCGGACGTATGGCACAGCCCGAAAGACCTGACGAATGCGGAACTGGACCGGGTGCGGCAGAAGTACGCGGGGAGCGGCGAGAGCTGGAAGTCGCAAATCAACGACCAACTCCGCGTCGCTCCAACGGAACCGGGCGCCGGGTCCGAACTCGCGTTCCGCTTCCTTTCCGCGTACCGTTTGCCGGACGCGGTGATGTTCGCACGCACGGTTCCGGGCGTAGAGAAACGCGTCTTACCGTCGGGGCTCGACGTGGCCGCGGCGCTCGGCTCACCGCTCGCGCGCGACAAGCTGAAGAAAGAGCGGCCACAACTGTTGACGGAAATCGACAAGCAACGCCCGCTGTTTAAGGGCGACAACGTGTACGCGGACTACCTGCGGTGCCTCGGCACGCTGATGGAACGCACCGAACCCGATGCGCCGGAGTTCATGAAGGGCGAGCCGTGGCGCATCAAGACGGCGCAGACGGCTCTCGCGGGTTGGGCGCAGATGCGGCACACCTGGGCGCTCCAGGCGAAAAACCACACCGACTACCTTAGCGACACTGAACGGTGCGACGGCTTCATCGAACCTGTGCCGGAGTTCTACGGCAGCTTAAACAAGCTCGTCGAAGACACGACGGCCATTCTCAAAGAGGCGGGGGCGTTGACGGACGACGAGGGGGCCGTGCTCAAGGAGTTTGCCGAGGAGTTTCGTGCGGCGGAAGAGCTGGCGAAAAAAGTAGCTGTGCCGAAATTGGATCCTCGCTCGCTCACACAGAAGGAGCGCGATCTCGTGCTCAAGTTCGCCCCTGAGCTGGACGGGCGATGGGATCTGCCGGAGAAGGAGAGAATAACCGATAACCCTTTGGCCGAATTTACTGATGCTGTTGCCGAGTATCGAAAATTCGCCGGGCCGCCCGGCTCACCCGACGGGTACAAATTTCTCGCTTCATACTTGGGGCATCGCGCGGGCCGGAACGCCCGGCACTGGGAACGCCTTGCGAAGGTGTGCGGCAAACTGGAAACGCTCGCGCACAAGCAACTCCGGCAGGTGCCGTTCACAGCAGACGAAAAGGCGTTCATCCGGGACTACGGCAAATCGCTCGCCGCGATCATGCTTTACGGCGGCAGCTCTTGGCTCCGGCCGCGCGACGACGCGATGCGGGTGGTCGATGTGTTTTCCGGTAATGGCCGGCACTTGCACGTCGGCATCGCCCGCCCGCGAATCATGTGGGTGCTGTACCCCACCAAGAACGGCGAGGTGTTGTGTTCTGGGGCGATCGTGCCGTATGCCGAGTTCACCAGCGCCAACCGCTTGACGGACGGCGACTGGAAGGCGCTCCTTGATTCGCCACGAAAGCCGGCGGTCCCGGCGTGGGCTCAGCCGGTCGTTCCGCCCGAGCGCGGAACCGGCAACCGGTAGCGCGTCGATGTCAGGTCGGGGTGGCCCCTCGGGCGGCGTCGGCGTAGGTGGATTCGAGGTCGAGCGTCAGGTTCGTTCCTCCGCGCACGGCTATTGGCACCGTGGGCAGCGCCGCGCCCGCCGGGACGTTGTGGTGCCACAGGCCGAACAGCTCGGCGCCGTTGTGAACCATCGGGTGAACCGCGAGCACCGGCGCGTCGGTCCCGCGCGGCCGCTTCGTGATCGGGTACACCCCGGTGAGGCTGTGCAGGTGCGTCGCCCAACTCGCCGCCCCCGGGAGCGCGTCAACGATCACGACCCCGGCCCCGGCGGACATGAGCCCGGCGGCCCGGACCGCAAACGCCAGCGCCGAATCGGAATCGGCCTTATTGTCCGGGGTCACAAGCAGCACGGCCGCCGCGACCTGGCGCCCGTCCCGCCCCACGACGCTGACCCCGACGCGGTCACTGAACCGGGCCGGGGCCATGTTCATGGGCATCGTTTCGGGCACCGGGCCGGGCAGTTGGACCGCCGCGGCCGCTTGCGCCCGCGTCGCGGCGGCGGGCTCGGCGACGAACGGGCCGCCCGCGAGCTGGGCGTTCAGGGCGGCGGCGACGGCCGTGGCCCAGCCGGTCAGGAACTCAACCGGGTCGCGCCCGTCGGTGTTCAGGAGTGGCATGTGTCCTCGTGTGGGTTATTCCGGTATGCGGAGCCGGGCGCAGGCTTCCGCGTAAGTGGCTTCGAGGTCGAGCTTGACGCAGCCGTAGCTCTTGAGTGCGAGCGGCACCGAGGGCAGCGGCTCGCCGACCTTGAGCGGCCAGGGCCAGAGGTCGATCAGGTCTTCTCGCTTGCGGCTCACCGGGCGGTACGCGGTGACGTAAATCCACGGATCGTCGGCCATCAAGAATTTGCTGTCGTGCTTGGCGATCCGAACGAGTTCGTTGTGCAGGTTCCAGTGCCGCGATGTCACGATGTCGATGACGACGAGGCCGATGCCCTTCCCAAGGTAGCTGAGGCACTTGGCGGCGAACTGCTCGCGTTCGCTCTCGTCTTTCTTGTTCGAAGGGCTGACCAACTCGACCACCGCGAGCAGGTTGTAATTGGCGTTCGCGTCCCGCACTTCGACCTTGACCTCGACCGGAAACGACGCCGGCATACTCAACTTGGTAGCGGGCGGAGCGTACGTTTCGGCCATCACCGCGACCGCGGTTCCTATGCCTGATGCGATCTCGGTGTCGCCGGACCCGTTTTCGTCCGAACGCTCGTATTCTGCGACGTCTGCGGACACGGCGGAGCCCAGGTGCATCGGGGCGTCCGCGACGAACTGCTTCGGCAGCCGACGGTTCAGGTCGTCAGCAATGGCAAACGCCCAGCGCCCGTGAAACGATTCCCAAGGGCGGCGGCCGAGCGTACCGTGAAAGTGATCGAACAGCGGCATCGCGTGCCCTCCTCGGCGTGCATTGTACCGCTCACTTGCCGCGCCGGTCGCCCCAGTAGTGGATCAGGTCGATGCGGGTGACGATGTCGAGGACCGCGTCGTCCTGGGTCGCCAGCACCCCGGTGTAACCCGCCAGGAGCAGCCGGTACGCCTCGTCCAGGTGGGTGCGCACGTCGAGCGTCGGCAGCGGGCGGGCCATCAGGTCGCCGATGAGCACCTGGCGCGGGTCCTTGCCGTCGTGCAGGATGCGGGCCAGCGACACCTCCTGCACGCTCCCCACCGGCTTCCCCGCGTCCATCACGGGCAGTTGCGAGATCCCGGTCGCCTCCAGCAGCAGGATGGCGTCCTGCGCGGTCGCGGTCGGGGCGATGAACACCAGCTTCCGCTCCCCGCGCTTCTTGATTAGGTCGCCGACCGAGTGCGCGGGGGCTTCCGTGAAGGCGAGGTTGTTCGCCTTCAGCCACCCGTCGTCGAAGAACTTGCTCAGGTAGTTGCGCCCGGTGTCGCAGCCCACCGCGACCACCAGGTGCCCCGGCCCCAGCCGCCGCGCGTACCGTAGGGCCGCCGCCACGTTGGTCCCGGTGCTGCCGCCCAGCAGCATCCCCTCGCGGCGGGCCAGCTCGCGGGCCACGTGGAACGACTCGGCGTCCCCCACCCGCACCCAGTCGTCCACGTACTTGCTCGAGAACGTCTTGGGCACGAAGTCCTCGCCGATCCCCTCCACCTTCCACGGCTTCGGCGAGTCGCCCGACAGCACCGACCCCTCCGGGTCCGCCCCGACGATCTTCACGTTCGGGTTCATCTGCTTCAGGTACTTGCCCACCCCGCTCACGGTGCCGCCGGTGCCGACCCCGCACACGAACACCGTCACCTTCCCCTTCGTCTGCTCCCAGATCTCGGGGCCGGTGGTGCGGTAGTGGGCGTCGGGGTTGGCGGCGTTGGTGAACTGGTTCGGGCGCCACGCCCCCGGGATCTCGCGGGCCAGCCGGTCCGCCACCCCGTTGTAACTTTCCGGGGAGTCCGGGGCGACGGCGGTGGGGGTGATCACCACCTCCGCGCCGTAGGCCTTGAGCAGCAGGACCTTCTCGGTGCTCATCTTGTCGGGCAGCACGAAGATGCACCGGTACCCCTTTACCGCCGCGACCATCGCCAGCCCGACCCCGGTGTTGCCCGCGGTGGCCTCGATGATGGTGCCGCCGGGACGGAGCAGGCCGCGCTGCTCCGCCTCGTCGATCATGGCCAGCGCCACCCGGTCCTTCACGCTCCCGCCCGGGTTGGCGAATTCGACCTTCACCGCGACCTTCGCCTGAAGGCCCTCGGTGAGCCGGTTGAGTTGCACCAGCGGCGTCCGGCCGACAGTGTCGAGGATGGATTCGAGCATGGTTTGGGACTCCGGACCGGGGACGTTCCGAACACCTCAATTGTCGAGCGCGGCCCCGCGGGGAGACAAGCCCGCGGAACTCGTTCTTTTTCGCGGTTCCGCAGTTGGCGTGTCGCGCGCGCGTGTCGTACAGTGGGCGAGACGAGACGAAGTCCGTAGTTCCACAGTTTCAAGTTCCGGGCGCCGTGCGAAACCCGCGGCCGCCCGAACGTTCGCCCGGCCGGTGTCGGCCCCGGAGCTTGAAACGGCCGCGACCGCTCCGCTTCCGCCGACCGTTGTTCATTATGAGCCTGCCCAGTCAAAGCGTCGCGCTGCTCCAGGCGGCCCGCGACCTCGTGAAGAGCTTGCCCGCCGACGCGGTGCTGCTGCTCACCGAAACGTCCCTCGACTGGGGCGAGGTGCGGCGCATGCTGGCCGGGTGCCGGCTGTTCGTCGCGGCCGAGAACCCGGCCCTCACGCGGTCGCTCCGCGACGACCCGGACTGGACCGTCATCGACCTCGACCCCGAGCCGCTCCCCACCCAGGAGCGGATGAACACCGCGCTGCTCAAGGCGGTCTCGGACGAGCTGCTCCCGCCGGGGTCGCACGTGGTGGCGATCTACAACGGGATCGCGACCCTCGACGACGCCCCGGAGCCGGTGGACAGCCTGAGCGTGATCCACCTGGGCGAGCACCTGGAGCGGATGACCTCGCAGGACCTGCGCATCCTGGGGGACGCGGCCCCGCTCGACGTGCTCCGCGCCGTGGTCGATCTGGCCACCGAGATCGGCCGCGAGGGCCGAGAGGGGCAACCCATCGGCACCATTCTGGTGGTGGGCGACACGCGCAAGGTGTTGAGCCTGTCGCACTTCCAGAACTTCAACCCGTTCCGCGGGTACTCGCGGGCCGAGCGCGACGTGCGCAAGAAGGACGTGCGCGAGCAGATCAAGGAGATCGCGAAACTGGACGGCGCGCTCCTCATCGGCCGGGACGGGATCGCGGAAGCCGCCTGCCTGCACCTGGGCGCGCACGGGGCCAACATGCGGAAGGGGTTCGGCAGCCGCCACACCGCCGCCGCGGGCATCAGCAAGCAGACCAGCGCGGTGGCGTTCGCGGTGAGCCAGTCGAGCGGCAGCGTGCGGGTGTTCAAAGGGGGCGAGGAGGTGCTGCACATCGAGCCGCTGGCCCGGCCGCACGTGTGGCAGCCGTTCCGGCTCGAGACCCAGGAGATCGAAGACAAGGACGAAGAGGAAGACGAAATAACCGACGAGAACGGCGACGAGGTGTCGTAGCGCGAATCGTTCCGTTGCGCGGAGAAGCCAAAGAGATTTTGGTAGGATTTACAGGATCAACAGGATTTCAAATGGGTCGGTTTTCATCCGGTGAATCCTGTTCATCCTGTCAAAACGTGTCTTCGTGAATATGCGGCTCGGACGGGCCGACGCGCGCACACGACCAGCCGCTCATTCCATTCGCAATTCTTGTTCACGGTCCGGCACTGGTATCTGTTCGGTTTTTGCCTTTGTGGCCCAGGCGTTCCTGTCCGGGCAACCTTCTCGCGCCGCTCAGGCCGGAACGTCTGGACCACAAGAAACAGACACTACCAACCGGATCGCGTCCTCATACATGAACCCATCTGCGGTGCCGCTTTTCCTGACGAGCCGCGACCGCCAGGGAGCGGGGTACGTGGCACCGCTCCCTGGCGGTCGGCGCGCCCGTCAAGAAAAGCGGCAGTAGTACCGGGTACGCGTATCAGTCGGTCGGATCGGCACGGGTTACGTCGGGACGGGTTGAGTCGGTATACGCATCGTCAGCACCGGGCATTCAGCCTTCCGCATCACGCTTTCCGCCACGCTCCCGACCAGCAGCCGCGTCAGCCCGCTGGTGCCGTGAGTCGCCATCACGACCATGTCCGCTTTCACGTCCGTCGCCAGTTTCAAGATCTGCTCCGCCGGGTCGCCCTTGAGGAGCCGGTAGTACGCGTGAAGGCCGGGGCTGGTGGGGTGCATCCGGGCGAGCTGGTCACACGCCTCACCCGGCTCCTCCGTGGGGAACGGGACGACCGCCCCGTTCGGGGCGAACACGTGCCCCGGCGCGATCACGTGGGCGACGATCAGCGTCGCCCGGTAGTCGCGGGCCAGCGCGCAGGCCAGGTCGAACGCCGACCGCGCCGCGTCCGAGAAGTCGGTCGGGTAAAGGACAGTGCGGATCGGAAGCACGGCGGGTTCCTCTTGAAGTGACGCGAGGGATGGCGAACCGGCCGCCATTTTATCGCACCGCGACCGCCGGTGCGGGCACCGGTCGGGAGCTGATGCGCTCTTCGCGCAGGTGCTGGTGGCACCGCACGCAGGTGAGCGTGAGATCGACGTAAGCGAGCGCCGCGGCGTCGATGTTCTTGTCCTTCGCGGCCTTTTTGAGGTTCTCGGACCGGCGGATGAACTCGTTGGTGTGCATCAGGTACTTTTCGGTCTCGTTGATCTTCCAGGTCACGTCTTTGGCGCAGTCCATCAGCCCGTCGGCGCCGCTGCCGATCTTGGCGAAGTCGTTCATCGCCAGCCCCTCCAGCACCCGCTGCGAGTGGGTCAGTTTGCGCTGCATCACGGTCGGCTTTTTCGGTTCGGCCTTCTCTTTCGGCTGCGGCTTCTCGTCCGCCCACCCGGCCCCGACCAGCGTAACTGCGGTTGCGACGACGGCGGCCCACAACGCGACTCGAACGAACGGCTTCATCAGCTTCTCCCGGTCGGGGTGCCGCAGCGTCGCCGGTGAAATCCGGGCCGTGGTGCGGCAGTGCGAGCGGAAAAGCAACTCGGGGGCCGGGCGCGCAGAAAGTGTGGCAAACGTGTGAAGTGCTGGTTTTTCGGTTCAATCGTGTGAGACGTGGCTGCTCCCTTCTCGCCTGCCGTGTGCGATTGTGGCACACGGCGGGCGAGAAGAGACGGAACCGCACACCGCGCTCAGGCGGCGTCCCCTTTAACGGATGGGGGGGCGGCCCGGTCGCACCACGCGATCACGGCGTCCAACTCGCGGATCGTGGCGTCGCGGTCTGTAACCGCCGCGCGCTCGACGGGGGGGAGGCCCGTGCGGGCGGCGATCCGGTCCGCGAGCCGGTGAACTTTCATCAGCACGAACGCCGACCCGGGGCCTTCCGATCGCCGGAACACGGCCCGGAGAGCGCGGCACCAGATGACGAGTCGCTCGGGGATGTTCTGAGTCGGTTCCGGGAAACGCGAGTCGTTGTGGGCGGCGGTGTACTCGCGCAGTGCCGCACGGAACGCCTCGAACGCCTTTTGTCGCGCCTGGAGGTCGGCGGCGGAGGTGGCGGTCTTGGCCGGGTCGTCCCGGTGGTTCTCCCACCGGGCCTGGAGGTCGAGTATGCGGGCGAGCGCGGTCGCCTGCTCGGCACTCAGTTTCTCGGCGGCGCTTTCGCTCAACTGCGGCATGGTCGCTTTCGCGGGTTGAGTAACGGAGGGGCCTTGTACCCCTCTCATCGGTTCGGACGGTTCCGAGGGTCCATAGCGAAGAATGGAAAGTGAGGAAAGCCGGGTTGTTCGCTCCGCACATCCGTCCCGTGAGTCAGGTGGCAAGAAGGTTCGCAACCTCGGTCGAACGGACGGTTGCCCGGTAACCGTTACAAAATCGGTTCCGACACGCTCCGAGTGGGACGAGTGCGAACTGCTTGGAATTGCAGCAGTTGATGACAGGGAACGGAGAAACTGGCAGACCTTGGCACAGCGTCTGCTTTAATTCTCCTCGTCGAAAAACAAGTCGGGCCGAGTCCCCCTGGCCCGCCCAACATACCTCACGACCCATCCCCAACCCTATCAACGAGAGCCGGCGGCTTCGGTCGCCGGCTCCTTCTTTTTAAAGTGTTCTGTGCGGGTGCGTGGCGAAGGTGAAGGGCTGTGAGGTGCCGCTTTGGGGCGGTCGAGATACGAGCGTGTGAGGAACTGGTTCGCTCACCGAGGGGCATAGTCGGTTTGAAAGCGGCCTTGAAAGAACTCGTGAAGCGATCGGGGAATGGATGCCGGCGTAAACGAATCGAGCCGGCTCGCCTCAGCTTTTGCGAGGCAAACCGGCCTTCTGATTCGTTCGGTCGGGACGCTTAGTACGAGCGTTCCTTCTTGACCGCCGGCTTGCCCATCGCGGCGCGCTTGATGGCGTTGCGGCGCTTGGCTTCCTTACGGTTCCGTGCCTCGCACGGCTTCTCGTAGTACTCATGGGCACGCAGCTCACGCTTCAGCCCGCTGCGTTCGACCAGCTTTTTGAACCGCCGGAGAGCCGCCCCGATCGGCTCCCGGTCGTGAACACGCATGCGCAGTCCCATTCAGCCTCCCGATTGTGGTGACAGAAGAGGATGATACGAGTAGGCGGGCGAATGTGCCACTCATTTTCCCGTTTTTTGTGCTGCGAGCCTTGCGCTTCAAGCTTGACAGCCCGTCGGGCATCCGCTATCCCTCGCGACTCTTGAGTAGAGCAGACCCGGGCCGCCCGGTTCGGGGGAGTGACGGGCGCCCGATTCGCTGGAGGAAGTCCGAGATGCGCAAATCGATTCGCGGGGTCGCGGCCCTGGTTCTGGGATCGGCCCTGACGGCGACGGCCGCGGCCCAGCCGCCCCAACCGCCCGCGGGCGCGCCCCCGGTGACGCCGACCGCGCCGGTGGGGGGGCCGGGCGCCGCCATGTCGGGCCTCGCGCCGTCGGTCACGCCCACCCCGAAGCCGCCCGAGGTGCGCCCCACCGGCAACGCCGCGGTGGTCAACGGCAAGCCCATCCCCGAGGTGGCGGTGTACCGCGCGCTGCGCCAGTTCCCGGAACAGCACCGGGACATGGCCCGCAAAGAGATCATGGCCCACCTGATCGAGAACGCGCTGATCGACGAGTACCTCACGGCGCTCAAGACCACCGTCGACGAGAAGGACGTGGAGAAGCTCATCGCGGACCTGAAGAAGGAGCTGACCGAGGCCAAGAAGGACTACGCGAAAGAGCTCGAAGCGATGATGCTCACCGAGGCCGAGTTCCGGAGCGAGGTGACGGCCCAGATGAAGTGGGAGAAGTTCGTCCAGCAGCAGGGCACCGACGCCGCCCTGAAGCAACTGTTCGAGAGCAGCCCGGACGTGTTCGACGGCACCATGGTGCGCGCCCGCCACATCCTCATGACCCCGGGCACCGACGAGGCGAAGCGGAAGGACGCGGACCAGAAGCTCCGCGGGATCAAGCAGGCGGTGGAGCAGGAGGCCGCGAAGGCGGTGGCCGCGCTGCCCGCCACCGCGGACGCGGTCGCGAAGGAGCAGGCCCGGGTGAGCAAGACGGACGAGATGTTCGCGGCGTACGCGAAGGGGTACAGCACCTGCCCGTCGAAGAAGGACGGCGGCGACCTGAACTTCTTCCCCCGCGCCGGGGCGATGGTGGAGCCGTTCGCGAAGGCCGCGTTCGCGCTCAAGCCGTACCAGATGAGCGACGTGGTCGCCACCGAGTTCGGCTACCACCTGATCCTCGTCACCCAGCGCCGCCAGGGCACCCCGAAGAAGTTCGAGGACAAGGGCGTGAAGGAAGACGTCCAGATGCTGTACGCGATGCGGCTCCGCGAGTCGGTGATCGCGATGATGAAGCCGAAGGCGCAGATCACCATCACCCCGAAGTGATCGGGCACCGGATTCAGTGAGTTCGAGGCGCCCGCGGACCCGGTCCGCGGGCGTTTCTTTTGCGCGCTGACCTCACCGCAATACAGGTTTCAATCGCCTGGGCACCGGAACGGGTACGAGCACTTCACCGCGGCGCAGTTAAAATCATTCCGGGAGCGGTGTAACGTCGGCGTTTGCGTTCTTCGACCTCAGGTAGGCGCTTTGCGTTCGCGTTCGTGCTGGTGGCGCTAATTCGCGACGACGGCCCGAACGAGCGAACCGCGAAGCCCGCGGAAGTTGAGAAGAAGTGGTCCGCCTCGCCATGAGACCTACGCTCCCGCGTTCGGATGCCGAAGAAGGAACGAAAGATACCCCACGAGGGGCGAATCGGGATTGGAGGCCAGTTGCTGGAAAAAAGCCGCGAGTTCTTCCTTGGAAGAGAACTGTGCGGTGACGCGATCCTCCGTCCAGTTGGCGTACTGAGTGATTGGAAAGCCCTTCTTCGGTACCCCAAAGCACGCCACCGTGCGCCCCTGGGGGGCACCGTTCCGCGTTACGTCGAGATTGTACCGCGTTTCGGTCTCATCACCTGTCATGACCTTGAGGCGGACGGTCGCCTGATTTTTCGTCACTGCCTCAGTCGCCTTGGCTATTTCAACCGCAGACGTGTGTAAGGCATTGCTTGCTTCGTTAACGTCTTCCTCGGTCTCTTGTAGCGAAGCCCGCAGCAAGTCTTCCAGTGTGGGCATGGGTTAACTCGCAGGGAAAATGATTCGTCCTGTAATGGGCAGATGGTCGGAGAGGCCACTTGCAACACCGGACAGCCAAGTGAAGGCTTCTGGCTTCCCACCCGCCTCAATGCACTCGGGCAAGGCGGTGAAACACGGCGACCTGAAACTGCGCACCCGGGGCCGCGTCCGGGAATATCAGCTCGTAACCGGACAACGCCCGATTGCGCAATTCCTCGGCCGCGGTCGCCGTGATTTCGCCGAGTCCCAAGACGTCAGGCGCTTGGGTCGCAACGAGGTGCTGAAGCGCGGCATCGACCCGGGCGCACTTCTCGGCATAGGCCGGTGGTTCAAGCGGCCAACGCTCTTGGCCCGCGCGGCTCGCGTCGTAGTGCGCGAAATTGTTGACGTTCCACCAGGCGAACCGGATCGCAGGCAGCACATTGGGCGACATCGCTCGCGCCGGGTTGGAGCAACGGGGCGGGTTCCACGTTTAACGTATCGCCCGGTGCTGGCGCAGGGCATCGAGGGTGCGGCGCATGTCCGGCGGGAGCGGCGCCTCGGCCTCGATCCACTGCCCGGTGCGCGGGTGCTGGAACCGCAGCCGGAACGCGTGCAGCGCCTGCCGCCCCAGCAGCACCTCGTCCTCTGCCGGGGGCGTGCCGGGGGCGATCTCCGATAACTTCACCTGGGCGCGCCCGCCGTAGATCTTGTCCGCCAGCACCGCGCACCCCACGTGCAGCAGGTGGACGCGGATCTGGTGCGTGCGGCCCGTCCGCGGCTGCACCTTCACCAGCGTGAACCCGCGGAACCGCTCCAGCACCTCGTAGTAGCTCAGCGCGTGCTTCGCGTCCGGGTCCGTGGAGACGATCATCTTCAGCCGGTCGTAGGGGTGCATCTTCAGCGCCCCCTCGATGTAGTCCGAGTCGCGCTCCAGCTCCCCCGCGGCGATCGCCACGTACTCCTTGAACACCTTCCGCGACTCGAACTGCATCGCCAGATCGCGGTGCGTCAGGTCGTCCTTCGCCACCAGGATGACGCCGCTCGTGTCCTTGTCGAGCCGGTGGACGATGCCCGCACGCAGGTGCCCGGCCCCGGTGCTCAAATGCTCGCGGAAGTGCCACTGGAGCGCGTTCACCAGCGTGCCGGACCAGTTCCCCTTGGCCGGGTGGACCACCATGTCCGCCGGCTTGTTCACCAGCGCCAGCCACTCGTCCTGGTACAGGATGTCGAGCGGGATGTCCTCGGGCACCGGGATCTCGTGCGTCGGCTCCGGCATCGTGACGTGCAGCCGGTCGTTCTTGCGCACCTTGTAGCTGGGCTTCAGCACGGGGCGGCCGTTGAGCAGCACCCCGCCGCTCTCGATGGCCCTCTGCACGACCGAGCGGCTCCAGTCGGCCCCGAGGTGGAGCTGCACGTACTGGTCGAGGCGCATCCCCTCGGACTTGACCATCACGAGCAGGTCGAGCGGCTCGCGGAACCGCACGCTGGGCGTGACCGGGGCGGGCTCGGCGCCCGGGGCGATGAGGTCGTCTTCCAGCTCTTCGGGCTCGGACATGGTGCCCCCGGGAACGGATGAGCCCCCCTGATTCTCAGCTCGGCAGGAATCAGGGAGGCTCGCGTTCCGTGTTCGGTTCGGGTTGTCGGCGACGGTCACGGCCCGCCGGGGAGCCCCGGGAGGCCGGCGCCGAACGGGTTGTCGATCGGCGACTTGGGGGCGAGCCCCGGGTCGATCGGCTTGGGCATGGTGTACGCGCGGTCTTGCAGGTCGATCACCTGCCGCGGGTTGCTCCGCAGCGACTCGGCGAGCTTCTTCGCGTCCTTGCTCCACTCCGTATCGGGGACGGCTTCGGCCAGCTTCTCCAGGTACTCGGCCGCCTTGGCCGGGTCCCCGCGGTACTGGTCCGGGGCGCCGTCCTTCGGCATCCCGACCAGTGCGGCCTCGCCCTTCGCGGCGCCACGGAGGCAGACCGCCTTCATGATCGGGTCGTCCTTGTACGCGTCGGCGAGCTTCAGGAACGAGTCGCGGGCCTTCTCGACGTTGTCGACCGCCTCTTTGCGGCGGGCGGGGTCGGTCAGGCTGAACCGCTCGATGCCCTCCGGCCCGAGGAGCGCGCGGGCCGTTTCGACTTCCGCGAGCCGGGCCTGCACCGTGTCCGGGTTCTTCTTGGCGAACTCCTCGAGCGACGACACCGACGCGGACCCGCTCAGCCCGTCGAACTCGGTCCACCGCCCGGACTCAACTTTGAAGTTGCTCCGGGTGATGTAAATGGTGGTGCCGACGACCGCCGCCACGACGAGCGTGACGGCCATCGCCCGGTAGCTGATGAGTTCGCCCTTGGTGAACTGCTCCCAGCCGGTGCTCAGGGCGGTCGCCAGCGCGTTCGGTTCGGCCGGCGGTTCCGGGGGCGCCGCCGGCGCAGCCGGGGCCGTGGGCGCGGTCGGGGCCGTCGGGGCGGTGGCTGCGGTCGTGGGTGGCGTCGGTTCCGTGCTCATTTAGCGCTCTCGGCACACCAGTGAAGACATCGCGGCCGGCACAAACGGATCATCCGGCAGATTGAGTTGATGATATGGCCCCCCTCAGAAGGGGTCAACGGAAGTGCGGGGCGGGCGACGCCGGGTCCGAACGCCGTCCAATACAATGAGTTGGAACACGCACCTTAACGAGGGCGGCGCATGCTGGGGCGGTTTTTCAAAGGCATCAAGGCGGGGCTGACCAAGACGAAGAGCGTCTTCGGCGGCGTGTTCGACCTGCTCCGCGGCAAGGGGCGGGTCGATGAGGCGTTCCTTGAGGAGCTTGAAAAGCGCCTGTACCTCGCGGACGTGGGCACCCAGGCCACGCTGCTGATCGTGGACCGGGTCCGGCAGGGGTTCCGCGACAAGGAGATCACCGGCGAGATCGAGACGTTCGTGAAGGCGCAGCTCCGCGAGCTGCTCACCGACCCGTCCCCGGGGCTGAACTACCAGGCTTCCGGCCCGACGGTCGTCATGATCGCCGGCGTGAACGGCTCGGGCAAAACCACGTCCATCGCGAAGCTGGCGAACCGGCTCCAGGCGGACGGCAAGAAGGTGCTGCTGGCCGCGTGCGACACGTTCCGGGCCGCCGCCGTCGAGCAGCTCACGGTGTGGGCCGGGCGGCTGGGCTGCGACATCGTGAAGCAGGGGCAGAACGCCGACCCCTCGGCGGTGGCGCACGACGCCTGCGAGAAGGCCAAGGCCCGCGGGTTCGACGTGCTCATCGTGGACACCGCCGGGCGGCTCCACACGCAGACGCACCTCATGAAGGAGCTGGAAAAGATCCACCGGATCGTGACCCGGCAGATCCCCGGCGCCCCGCACGAGGTGCTCATGGTGCTGGACGCCACGACGGGCCAGAACGCGCTGGTTCAGGCCGAGCAGTTCTCGAAGTCCGTCAAGTGCACCGGCATCATCCTGTCGAAGCTCGACGGGACGGCGAAGGGCGGGGCGGTGTTCGCGATCAAGCAGAAGCTCGGCCTGCCGGTCAAGTTCGTCGGCCTCGGCGAGAAGATCGAGGACATGGAGCCGTTCGACCCGGACGCCTTCGTGACCGCGCTGTTCGAGAAAGAATAGGAAGGGCGTTGTTACCGTGGCGCGGTAAACCTCGCCGCGCGTGCGAAAGCTGGCACCGCGTTCAATTGCAGATCAATTCTCATCTGTAGCCGGCCTCTGTGCGGTCGGTGCTAGACGAATGGTGTCGCGCCGGATTTATACCAAATCCGGTTGAAGAGTAACCGCTCGGCAGAGTGTAGGTTGCACCCGCCTGCTGACGCAGGCGGTTCGACAAACTGCGGTCGAACCGCCTGCGTCAGCAGGTGGGTGGCGCTCCCAACCACCGTTACTCTTCAACCGGATTTGGTATCACAGAGGCCGGCTACAGAATACGGCGCAGATGCGGGGCAACCGACCGGGGAGTGAGGCACCCGCTATCAGCCGGCGGGTGGCGCCCCAGATCGCAGCTTGAAACTACCGGACCCGAAATAAGAACGTTCGGGGGCAGGGCTCGAACCTGCGTCCAACCGGATGAGAGCCGGCCGCTCTACCACTGAGCTACCCCAAACGTAAACCTGGGGACAGGGCTCGAACCTGCGTCCAGCCGGTCCAGAGCCGGCCGCTCTACCACTGAGCTACCCCAGGCCGACCGGCGCCTCACGACGCCGGCAGCTTCAACGTCTTGCCGGAAAACACCCCGACCTTCCTCAACAGTGCGGCCAGCCCCGGGTGGCCGACCGCGACGCCGTGGACGAGTTCCGGCGTCGGCCGGAACGCTTCGACCGTGCGGCCCGGGCGGGGCGCCGTCCACCCCTTCGCGACCGGATCGACGCCGCACCGCACGCACACGGCCTCGACCTCGGCGCGGGTGCAACTCGCGGTGCCGCCGAGCACCTCCCACGGCGCCGGGAGCGCCGCCCAGACCGCCGTGTCCGGTTCCAACCCGCCGCCGCTCGCCCGGTGCCAGTACGCCACGTCCGCTGCCATCAGCCGGAGGACCTTACCCGGGCACAGCCGATCGAGGAGGGCGTTCATGTCCAGCGCGTGAAGCACCGCGATCCAGCTCTCGCGGGCCTTGTTCCACGCCCCGGCGATGGCGTTCCAGGTGGTCGAGTCGTCGCCCCGCTTCACGATCATCGTGGCGCGGTCGAACCGCGACTTCTCCCACACGCTCCGCAGCAGTTCCGCGATCCCGGCGAGCAGGTCGAACCAGACCGCTAGGAACCGGCCCTTCTGCTCGTCGGTCAGCCGGTCGAGCACCTCGCGGACCGGGTGAACGTGGGCCACCGCCCACCAGTGCGCGGCGGGGCTGCGCCGGCACCGGGCGAACAGCATGTCGGCGATTTCGTCATACGGGCGCTCCTGCGGACCGTTGGTGAACACGCTCCGCAGGTTCGCCCGGGCCGTCAGGTACGCGATGAAGCACGCCGAGTCGCGGTCGGCGACGAAATCGGCCCGGGTGATCCGCGACGCCAGCCGCGACTTGGCGACCAGCGTGTACTCGCGCTTGCGGATCTCGCGCTCCAGCGTGACCAGCTTGGCCTCCATCCGCCCCAGCAGCCGGAACCGCTTGTTGTACTGCCGCTTCGACAGTTCCCCGAGCCCGGCGGCGGTGCGGTCCGAGCGGTTCAGCCGGTGCTGCTTGAAGTCGCTCGCGCCCGGCGCCTTCGCGATCGTGCCCGATGCGGCGGCGATGTACGGCGCAAGCGCGGCCGGTTCGTCGCACGCGGCGCCCGCCGGCGCGGCGAGCGTCGGGAACAGGTCGCGCGCGGTCCGAACCTGGTTCGCCAGCCCGACCGGCTTTTGAAACTCGGTCGACATGGAGCTGTACGCCCACCCGCCGCGGGTATGGGCGCCGCGGGCCGCGCGGTCGAGGATCGTGCTCTCGGCTGAGGACAGCGCCGCGCCCAGTTCCTGGCGCACCAGTTCGGCCACGTCCTCGGGACGCAGCCGCCGTGCGAGAGAGGAGTATAAGTCGTCGATGGTCGCCATCACGCCTCCGGCCCGTCGGGCCTCGTCTGCTACTCACGCTGAGAGACACGCGGGCGTGAACTGGGTTCACCGATGGGGCAATCGCTGGTCGCCCGCTGGCGTTTCGCTGACGGATTGCTGGTCACCGACTGGTGTGTTGATGGACGCACGGTATGCGAGATGTGCCGACTTTAACACTCGTTGCATGAGGGATGCAGGTGGCGTATGTGAACGCCCGCGGATTGGCGTCGGACCGACCGGGTCGCGATTCGAGGTGCCCGCAGCACGACATTCGTGCTGCGTAAGCTGTTAAATAGCAGGGGTTTGTGTGAGAAGTGTCTCGCGCACACGTGCCGCGCCTTCGGCACAGCCGGCCCGAAGCATCGTCGACCGCTTCGTGACCGCTGTAACCCCCGTTACAGCGCGGGCCGAATCCGATAGAGTCGTGCCTTTGCCGGAGCGCGGGCCTCTGGCCCGCTGGTACGCGCTGGGAGTGAGCTTTGAGTACACGCGGAGCCGAATCGAACCGCCGAGGTCAAGCGGGCCAGAGGCCCGCGCTCCGGCGCCAGCAGTACCGTATCGAGAGGACCGGTTGTCATTTTGCGTCGTTGGTCACGATCTTGCCGACCAGTCGGGCGTCGGGGAAGTTCGCGAGCGCGTAGGTGTTCCGGCCGTCGCGGACCTGCACCTTGGTGATGTGCGCGGGGCCGATAAACGCCCCGTTCTTACCCACCGTTTGCAGGTTCAGGGTGTGTTCGCCGGCGGGCAGTTCGAGTCGGAGGACCTGGATCTTGTCCGGCAGCAGCCCCCAGCACCGGGTGTCGGCGGACTCGGTCGCCTCCCACACCACCCCCGCCGCGTTCAGCGCAAGGCTCGTCATCTGGGACTTGTCGGTGCCGATCGCCTCCTTCACCCCGTACACAATGCCCTTCTTGACCACCCGCCGGACGATCGCCCGGGCGAGCGTCTCCGTCATGAGCGCCTCGCACTGCTCGCTTGCCATCTGACCAATATCGGTGATCGTTTGCGTCCGGCCTTCGGGGTGACCGATGACGTTAACATTTACGCTCGCCACCTGGTTGATGGGCCGGACCACGCGCGGCACCTTGATCGGTGCGATGGTGGGGGGCAGGGACTGCTTCCCGGCGGCAGTGAGGATGCGGTCCGCGACCAGCATCGCCGCGGTGGTCGCGATCTCGGCCTTCTCGTCCTTGTACGGGCCGCGCCCGACCAGCGTGAAGACGTACAGAACCCCGCAGCCCGGGCGCGAGTGGCGGCCGCTCTTCGCGCGTTCGAGGTCTTGTTTGGCGGGCGGGAAGTCGGGCAGCCACTGGGCGACCAGTTCGAGGGAGCGGGCCACGTCGTCGTAGTTCGTGTGCGTCTCCTCGCGGAGCGCCGCGTGCAGGTACGGCCCCACCGGGACGTACTTGTAGTTCGCCTTGAGGTTCTTCCCCTCGGCGTCCTTGCTCTTCGACTTCTCGATGATGAGCTGCTGCTTCTGGTTCACCTGGAGCGCGTAGGCGGTGGCGTCGGCCCCGTCGCCGAGCAGGTTGCACAGCGCCAGCATGACGCGGATCAGCACCTTCTCGTAGTCCTCGCCGGCGTAGGCGAGCTGCTGGTCGTCGGTGAGCATGGACAGCGCGCCCTCGGCGAGGTCTTTGCCCTCCTTCTCCTCGAACCGGTCCCGCACCTCGCGGAGGAGCTTTTCGGCCTCGCGGTAGTTCCCCTCGGAGAGGAGCACCATCGCGCGGTCGAGCTTGAGCACGTCGGCGTCGCCGCCGTTCTTGGCGATCGCGGCGTCGAGCTTGGTCTTCGCCGCGGTCGTGTTGCCGGAGTTGTACGCCGCGCGGATGTCCTGGAGCTTGTCCGCGTGGGTGGCGCAGCCGATCAGCGCGGCCGACACGACCGCAACGAGCGCGTACAGTTTGGGCATGAGTCGCTCCGCAACGGGTGGGTGGGGCAGTTCCGGTGTCAAACCGAGGGCGCCGGGCACGCGCCCCGGCACCGCTCGACCCGAAACCCGATCACGGCCGCCGGCTCTTGCGGTAGCCCTTGCGGATGGAGGCCGATTCCTTGCTTGAGATGCCGGTCTGGATGTTCACGAGTTCCAGGGTAAGTAGGTGGTCCTTCTGGGACGAATCGTTGTTTTGAGTGGTACCTGTGGTGGTGGTGGCGAATAGCAGGTAGTCAAACGGCATCCCCTGCGACCGCATGGTGGACATGAACTTCTCCTGGCAGTCCGGTTTGAACAGGTCTTCCGGCCGGAGCCGGTGCGTCTCGATTGCGGCCGCGACGTACTTGCGGCTGAGTGACGTGAAGACCTGGGAGTTATTGATTTTCGTGTCGATGATTTCGTTGATTTGGTCCTTCCAGTCGATGAGATCATCCGAGCCTTTGTTTTGGACGCCGACGAAGCAGATGACTTTCGGGACTGGTGCTGCCGTGCTGGCGGGTTGCAGCCCAGCGTCTTGGCGCGCGAGCAGCTTCGCGACCGCCTCGTCGATCATGGGCTTGTACGTTTCGGCCCCGGCGGCGTGGCTGCCGACCATGTCCTTCTTGCCGTCCTGGATCACCTCGCCGACCTGCTTTGAGCGGCAGCCGACCAGCGCAGGTGCGGCGGCGAACGAACCCCCGACGAGACCCAAGAAGCGGCGACGATCCATGACGGCTCCTGGCGGCGCGCGGGCGCGGCGCCGCGATCCCCCCGCGGCCCGGACGCCCAAAGTTCAGTGCGCAGTGCGACGCGGCTAATAGCCGCGCGCCGGCCCGGCGGCAAGACGGAAACGGATTGCAGGTTGGGGCAAGCGTCCGACAGACGCGCGGCCGGGACGGCCTTTCGTTTCCGCTTGCCGCTCCGCGGCGGGCGGCGATACCATGCGTGGATTGCCACTCATTCGCGTCTTTCTGGGACGTGCGACAATCGGTGCCGAGCTGGCCGTCGTCGTTGTTGGTAGGAGGATATGGCCAAACCCGGCGCGCCACCGATCACGCAGCCGCTCGCGGGGACGGAACCCGCCCCGGACGCGATCCCGCTCGGTTCGCTCCCTGACCCGGACGCGACCCGGCCCGGGGACGACGCGCTCGTGGCCACCTTCAACCAGGTGCGCGACGAACTCGTCAGCACGCTGATGTACCTCCTCGGCAACAGCGACGACGCCCAGGACGCCGCGCAGGAGGCGTTCCTGAAGTGCTGGCGGGCCCGCGACTCGGTGCCGGACGTGCAGAACCTGCGGGCCTGGATCTTCCGCGTCGCGCTCAACGCCGCCAAGGACTTCCAGCGGAGCGCGTGGAACCGGAAGAGCCGCCCGCTCCCGGAGGACGACCTCATGTTACCCGCCCGGGGCGACGCGCCGGGCCAGGCGGCCGAAGAGCAAGAGGCTCTCGACCGGCTCCGGCGCGCCATCACGCAACTGCGGCAGGACGAGAAAGAAGTGTTTCTCCTGCGGCAGAACGGCGATCTAACCTATGAGCAGATCGCCGAGATCCGCTGCGCCCCGGTGGGCACCGTGAAGACCCAGATGCGCACCGCGCTCATCAAACTGCGCAAGGTGCTCAACCCGCACGCCGCCGAGGACGAACCCTGTTCGTGACGGATCACGGGAGTACGAACGCACGACCGCCCGCCGGCTCCGGGCCGGCGCCCTCAACAACCTTCCCGCCGACCGCCAACCCCGGCGAGGGGAAGGGGACGAGACGATGAACTGCGAACACTGTCAAACCCTGCTGCTCGATCACCTGTACGACCTCCTCGACCGTGACGAGGCCGCGGCGGTCGATACGCACCTCGCCGGCTGCCCCGCGTGCGCAGGCGCCCGCGCCGAGACCGCCCGCGTTCAGGGGCTGATCGCCCGCGCCGCCAAGACGACGTTCCCCGACACCCTCTTCACACCGCCCCCGGTACAGAAGAGCGAGCCGCGCCCCGTCACCGCTCCGGCGTACCCGTCGGTCCCGGGCGGTGCCGGAGAAGGGAAGGGCGGGTGGCGTGTCGCCGCCGTGGTCCCGTGGGTCGTCGCCGCCGCCGTACTGCTCGCGGTTCCAAGTACGGTTGTTCCGGTTCTGAACACCTTCCGCACCGCCGCCGAGGAGGGCCGGGCGGCCGAAGCCGCCGACCGCGAGGTCGCTGCCGCCGCCCGCGCCGTTGAAGAGGTGAAACACGCCCGCACCGCCCGCCTCGGTGACGCCGAGATGCGGCTCGCGACCGCCGAACAGGCCCGCGTCGCGCTGCTCGACCGGTGGCTCGCCGAGCAGAAGGCCGTCGCGCAGGCCGCCTTCACCCGCAAACTCAACGTGAACGTGCTCAAGCCCGCGACCGTTCAGCCGGGCGCGCCGAACGACTTCCTGCTCGTCGTCCGCGACGAGCGCGACGGGTCCGCGCGCCGCTCCCGGCTCGTCGCCGAGGTCCGCGCGAGTGACGCAGTCGTGTTCACCCAGCCGCTCGACCACGAGAAGCGCGGCAACCAGCACCCGATCCGGCTTCCCGCGAGCGTGTGGACGAAGTTGAAGCCCGACGCCGAACTCACCCTCGTCGTCGCCGAGGTGGACGAGAAGACTCAGGCCCGCACGGCGCTGCAAGAGATTCGCCTCGCCGGGCCGGTTTTCACCACCCTCCTGACGACCGATAAGCCGGTGTACCGCCCCGGGGAGCGGCTGTTCTTCCGCTCGCTCACGCTCGACCGCGTCACGCTCAAGCCGCCGGCGACCGAGCAGGCCCTGCGCTACGAGCTGATCGCCGGCACCAACCCGAACGCGCGGGTCGCGCCCGTGGCGGTCGCCACCGGGACCACCGGGCTGGTGCGAGTCGGGCACGCGGGCGGAAAGGTCGAGGTGGTGCGTACCCCCGTCGGGCAACCGGTCCGCGGGGTGGGGTGCGGCGAGTTCGTGCTGCCCCCGGATCTCGCCGACGGCGAATACACGCTGGTGCTGCGCGAGGTGCCGACTGGCCCGGGCGGGACGGTGACGCTGCCGGTGCCGGTGACCCGCACGGTCAAAGTCCGGTCCGGCACGCGGGACCTGTTCGCGAAGCAACTCGGGTACTCCGGCGCGCGGTCGTTCGCCTCCGGCGATCTGGTCGAGGCGTGGGCGGAACTGAAGACGCTGGACCAGCCGGTCGTGGGGGCCGAAGTGGTCGGAGTGGTCGTCACCGCGGACGGCGTCCCGGTCCCCGGGGTCGAGGCGGCGCACACCACCGACGCGCTCGGCCGCGCGAAGCTCCGGTTCGCCCTGCCCGACGAGGTGCTCGACGGGGACGTGCGGGTGAAGGTCACGTTCCGCTCAGCGGACGGGGTCGAGTCCGTGGCGGACCGCGTCCCGGTCGTCAGCCGGCGGCTCCACGTCGAGTTCTTTCCCGAGGGCGGTGACGCCATCGTTGCGGGCGTGCCGTGCCGGGTGTACGTGCGGGCGACGACCCCCGCGGGCCAACCGGTGGACATCAGCGGCGTCGTCACCGACGGGCGGCAGACGCTGGCCACCGTGACCACGCTGCGGGACGCGGCCGAGCAGGGCGCGAACCGCGGGCTGGCGTCGTTCACGTTCACCCCGCAGGCGGGCGTGCCCACTTGGCTGAAGCTGGACGCGCCGCACGGGGTGTACGCGCCCCTCCTCGCTGGGGCGCCGGTGAAGGTAGCAGAGGTGGCGGTCGCCGGCGGAGCCGCGGCGGTTGCCGGACGCACCGGCTTCAGGCTGCCCGACGCGCGGCTCGACGGCGTGGTGATGAGCGTTCCGGACACGATCACCGAGCCCGGGCAGCCGATCAAGGTGCATCTGTATTCCGTGGGGCAACCGCGGACGCTGGTGGTCGGCGCCTACGTGCGCGGGCGGCTCGCGGACACGCAGAAGGTGCTCGCCGAGCCCGGGCAGCTCACCGAGGCGAAGCTGATGGCCGGCTCCGACCCGCGCGGCGGGGTGGTCCGGGTCACCGCCTTCGAGGAAGTGGACGCGAAGAACGACCCCGACCGTCCGGACCTGAAGCCGGTCGCGGAGCGGCTCGTGTTCCGCCGCCCGGGGGAGGTGCTCAACCTGTCCCTCGCGGTTTCGTCGCCCGAGGCGAGGGCGTTCGTGCCCGGTGCGCCGGTGGCGTGCGCGGTGGCGGCGACCGACGAGAAGAACAACCCGGCCGCGGCGGTGCTGTGGGCCGCGGTGATCAACACCGGGGTTGCACCGGGCGCGAAGGACCGGGCGCTGCCGACGCACTTCCTCCTGGCGGGGGACGTGCAGAGCCCCGAAGACCTGGAGTACGCCGACTTCCTGCTCACCGACCACCCGAAGGCGCGCGAGGCGCTCGACCTGGTGCTCGGCACGCAGGGATGGCGCCGGTTCGCCGAACAGAGCCCGCTCGTGCTGGCCGCGGGTAGGGCCGGGTTGCAGCCGACTCCCTTACTGCCGGGCGGGCCCGATTTGGCGCGGCTACTGGTTCAGAACGGGCAGCACGCCGTTTTGGCGGAACCTGCCGTGGCGCTCGAAGCGCGCCGGCTCGCGGACACCTACGCGCCGCTGTACGAGGCGGCGGTTCAGGCCGTAACAAAGGCGCGGGCGGCGATCGATCAGACCCACGAGCGCGACCGCGATCAGAGCGACATCCGGCAGGCGCAAGCGTCCGAATCGGCCGTTCGCCGTGCCGCGGCGGAGCAGGAGCGCCGGACCGGCGCGGCCCGTGAGTCGGTGGAGCGGCTCCGGTCGGGGGCGTGGTACGGGGTGGCCGGGTTCGCGGCGCTGGCGCTGCTGTGTGGCGGGGCGTCACTGACCCGCCCGCGGGCACGGCTGCCGCTCGGCTTCAGCACGGTCGGTTCGTTCGGGCTCGCGGCGTTTCTCGTTATTGCGGCCGGGTGGGACACCGAGGTCCGGGGCGATCGAAGTGCGGCCACGCCGGAGCCAGCGACCGCCGACGCCTGGGCGCCACGTGCCGAGCGAGCCGAGCCCGCGATCGCGCCGGCCCCGCGCCTGAAGCGCGCACCGGAAGTTCAGAACATGGCCAGCGCGGCGTCGGGTGTGGCGTGGGACGGAAAAACGGAAGGGGGCGCGAAGCTCTCTGGTGGTGCCGCCGGTGGCGGGGGATTTGGAGCTGCCGCGCTGCCGGCTCCGGCCGGACCGGGCGGGCTGCGCCAGCCGAATCTCGCGCAGGCTCCAACTCCGATCCCGCCTCCAAAGGCCCCAGCGGTTGCGCCGCCCGCGGGACGGGCGCACGAGCGGTTCGCGCCGGCCGCCGTACCGGAACCTGTGGCGCCGCTCGCCGCCCCAAAGATGATGAAGGCGGCTTCTGGCGGCCCCGCCGGTCCCACCGAGATGGGGTGGGCGCCGATCCGCCCGTCCGCTGTTACGGCCGCCGATCTTGCGCGGTCCGAACCGGACCTCCAGGGACGGTCCCGATCGCGGCCGAGTTCTGACTGGGCCGTCGTTCAACTCCAGAAGGCCACCGCCGAAGCGAACCGGTTCGCTCACGAGCGGCAGCGGAAGCTCACCGAAGCGCTCGACGCGATGTCCGGTAACCGCGCGGCACCGGCGGCCGGGCCAGACAGCTTCACCACCCAGGCGTACAACACCCCGCTGTTCACGCCTGAGAAGATCGAGGCCCTCGCACTGCGGCAGATCCGCGGCGCGGTGCCCGTACTTCCGCCCTTGGTGGTGCGCGAGTACGCCCAACCGCGGCCGGTGGCCGCGGCGCTGGCGGACGCCGGCGAGTCGCCGGACACGATTCTGTGGCAACCGGTGGTTGTGCTGCCCGCGGACGGCAAGGCGGTGCTGAACTTCGCACTCGGAGACGCCCGCGGGTACCGCATCGTGGTCGCCGGCCACACGCCCGATGGGCGGCTCGGTGAGGCCCGTGCCGTGATCGCCGTGCAGCCGCTCGTTTCGCGCGCGAGTCCGCCGATCGTAACGACCCCGCCGGGTGGGGCGGTTCCGACGACCGCTCCTGCCGCACCGGGTCCGCGGCCTTAGCCCGCTCCCCGGTCACCCTTTTGAACACGATCCGACCCGCCGGGTGAGCGCCGCTCACCCGGCGGGTCGATGCGTTTAGATGGAAGACCCCGGAGGGACCGACATCATGACACTTCGCGCGTTCGGGTTGGCGGTCGCGGTGTGCGCTTGCGCTCCGGCGCTCGGACAGGCGCAGCACGTTCTGCTTGCGGACAAGAAAACCGTTCACGGCTACCCGTATGGGCCGCGGGTCGCGCCCCCGTGGGGCTACCCGGGGCTGTACGGCGGGCCGTTCGTCGGGTACCCGGTGTTCCCGCGGTACTACAACAGTCTGTTCACGAACTACGAACCGCTCGGCCCCAACATCGGGGTGTACTCGGGGTTCGGCTCTCCGGGCTTCGGGTACGGCTACCCGGGGTACCCCGGCTATTACGGCTTCCCGGGACGGATCGGCAACCAGTGGACCAACGGGCTGAGCGCGTACGGCCCACCGGTGCCGGTGTACGGCCCGATCCCGGGCGTGTTCGGCAACAACGACCTCGTGCGGAACTACCGGGCGGCCCCGGGGATCGGTGGGTACGGGTGGATCGGCATTTACGCCGCGTCACCTCGCCCCCGCCGTCCGAACGTGTCCGTGTACCCGACGGTCGAGCGGGTCGGTTCGGCGCCCGCTTACGTCGAGACCGTGCCGGCCGCGCCGATTGCACGCCAGACCGCGTGCCTGGTGCTCTCGGTGAAGGTGCCGCAACCGACCGCCGAGGTGCTCGTTGACGGGCAGAAGACCGCGCAGACCGGTACCGACCGCATCTTCGAGTCGCCGCCGCTCGAAGCGGGCCAACCGTACCGGTACACCGTGACCGCGCGGTGGATCGAGCGCGGGCAAACGGTTGAGGTGACGCGCGAGGTCACCGGCAGCCCGGGCGAGGTGGTCCGGGTCGACTTCAGCACAGGGAAATAAGCCAAGAAGATCGGCCACAAAAAAGCACAAAGGGCACAAAAGAAAACCGAAGACAAAAGAGTGCGTTCAAAACACTTCTCTTCGTCTTCGGTTTTCTTTTGTGCCCTTTGTGCTTTTTTGTGGCCAACTCTCTTCTGTCTTTGTCTTCGGTTTTCCTTTGTGCTTTTTTGTGGCTAATCCTGCTGTCCTAAAGAACCTTCTCGATCAGCTCGCCGTGAACATCGGTGAGCCGCATGTCACGGCCTCCGAACCGGTACGTCAGCTTCTTGTGATCGAATCCGAGCAGGTGCAGCGCGGTGGCGTGCAGGTCGTGGACCTGCACCTTGTCCTGAACCGCGTGGTAGCCGAAATCGTCCGTCGCGCCGACCACCGTTCCGCCCTTCGTACCGCCGCCGGCCATCCACATCGAGAACCCGAACGGGTTGTGGTCCCGACCGTCGGTCCCTTGCGCCATCGGGGTGCGCCCGAACTCGCCGCCCCAGATCACCAGGGTCTCGTTTAGCAGGCCCAACCGCTTCAGATCGGTCAACAACCCGGCGATGGGCTTGTCCACCGCTCGGGCGTTATCCTCGTGGCCCTTTTTGAGGTTCGCGTGCTGGTCCCAGCGGTCGTGCCCCAGGTTCTGACACAGCAACTCGACGAATCGCACGCCGCGCTGAACGAGCCGTCGGGCGAGGAGGCACTGCCGGCCGAACACTTCGGTCTTCTTGTCGTCAATGCCGTACAGCTTTTGCGTTTCTGTCGTTTCCTTCGAGAGGTCTGTAAGTTCGGGTACGGCCGTCTGCATCCGGAATGCGAGTTCGTAGTTAGCGATCGCCGCGTCGAGCGGGTCCGCGTCGCCGTACTTCTCTTTCGTCCCGGCGTCGAGCTTGCGGAGCAGGTCGCGCTTCGCCTTCTGTGTTTTCGCGCTCTCGGTCGGTGGGGCTATGTCCGCAACGGGCTGCGGGCCGTGTTTGAACACCGACCCCTGGTACGTTGCGGGCAAGAACCCGTTGCCGAAGCAGTCCGCGCCGCCCGGCGGGATCATACCGCTGCCCAGCACGACGAAACCCGGCAGGTCGCGGCACTCGCTGCCGAGCCCGTAGGTCGCCCAGGCGCCGAAACTCGGGCGCCCCTGGAGCCCGGAACCGCTGTGCCAGAAATAGTTGGCGTTGGTGTGTTCGGAGAAGTTCGCGACCATCGAGCGGATCACCGCGAGGTCGTCCGCGCACGCGCCGACGTGCGGGAACAGGTCGCTGACGGGTAGCCCGCTCTGGCCGTACTTCTTGAACTTCCACGGGCTGGCGAGCGTGTTGCCGACGTTGTTGAACTGGGTCGGCTCCGTCTTCCCGGGGAACGGCTTGCCGTGGTACTTCTCGAGCGCCGGCTTGGGGTCGAACGTGTCGATCTGGCTCGGCCCGCCGTCCATGAACAGGAAGATCACCGACTTGGCCTTGGGGGCGAAGTGCGGCTTCTTGGGCGCCATCGGGTCGGCGCCCGGGGCGCGGGCGTCGGCCGCCCGCGTGTCATCAGCAAGGAGGGCGGCCAGCGCCGCGGCACCGAACCCGTTGGCGGAGCGGAGCAGCAACTCGCGGCGCGAAAGTGGGACGTGCATAGTGGAGGCGGGGTGGTTGATGGTGGGCGGCTCAGTGGCGGGAACGCCACTCTGGCGGGGCGAACGTGCGAGGCAGTAAACTCTGTTCGGGCAGCGCCCGGTACGGGTGTGGCGTCGTGGGCTGTTGCTTACATCCTAAACGCAGAGTGCCGAACGCCAAACAGCAAACTTGCGGTGCCAGCTTTGCGACTTCGTTGAAGACGTGACCATGATGGCCAATTGAACGAGCCGCACCGGGCCGAACCGGTTGCGCCAGCGGTGGCAGTGCCGACAGCTTGGTCGAATGCAGGGGGAACCGAAATGAGAGCGATCCTGTTTGTTGTGACCCTTTTCAGTGCGGTGGGGGCTTCGGCGGTCGGTTCGGATAAGCCGATCGCTCTCACCGGGCGCCGGGCGGCCGCTCGCGCCGCTCGGCAGGAGCATGTCGAACTCCTGCTCCGCCAGGCCCCGACTGGTGAGTGCGATTTCGTAGCCGCTGCGGCTGCCGTTCGGCGGCTGGCAGACGAAGCTGTGGCCGCGGGCGATCACGCAGCCGCGGTTCGCTGGCACGAGCAGTGGGTGGCGGCCGTCCGGAAATTCGACACCAAAGCGAATGCCGCACTCGCAATGGGGACCGGAAGCGTCGGGCTTGTGGCCCATCGAGCCAAAGCGGCTCGAATCGAGGCGGAAGTCGATCTGATCCGGCGGCGGGGTGGCGGATCAGCGTCCCTGATCGAACTGCTAAAAGAACGGGTGGCTCTGTGCGCCGAGTCCGAGAAGCTGGCCGCAAAGGTCATGGCAGTCAGCGGTCATGGACTGAAAGGCGATTATTTGGAAGCGAAGGTCGCCCGATTGGACGCGGAGGCCGAACTGGCGAGTGCTGAAGCGGACGCGAAGAAAGGTGGTAAGTGAGCGCAGGCGCAGCACAACGTGCGTCACCGGGTTCGTTTGCCACCTTTCGCAGGGTGCTTGTATTGGCACCACGGATCGAATAGGGGAGGATGGTTCGGCGAGTCATCGCCACTCGCTTTAAACGCCCCGTCGGGGGGGCGCCTGCAAGCCCGCTTCGGCTGCGAAACCGGGCGCGGGATCGAGTTCCTATTCACGGGCTTATGACCACGTTCGGAAGTGGTCGGGCGGTGAGGCCGGCAATTCGGAGAATTCGTGTGCCGCCACCCGCGGTGGGAGAAGTACTCCGGTAAATTGGTACTTCCGACCCGGGGGCGTCCATGAGTTCCGACGCGAACCTGACCCACGTCGTTCGACTGCTTCCGTCCCCACACGGCGCTCACCACGGCGACCCGGAACTGCTGGACCGGTACGTTCGGGAACGTGACCAGGACGCATTCGCGATCCTGGTCCGCCGATATGGCCCGCTGGTGTTCGGAGTCGCGCGCCGGCAACTGGCCGATCGGCACCGGTGCGAGGACGTGTTCCAGGCCACGTTCCTGGCCCTGGCCCGATCCGCCGCAAGGCTCGGCGGGCGCCCGGCTTTGACCAACTGGCTCTACACGGTTGCTCTTCGACTGGCCCGAAAGGTCCGTGCGCAGGAATTCCGGTCTAACACGGCCGAGAATGCCGAACCCGCGGACGCAGCATTCGAACGCGACCCGCTTGCCGAGATTACGGGACGCGAGCTTGTGCGGGTGGTCGACGACGAACTCGCGCGACTCCCTGAGCGGTTGCGGTTACCGATACTGCTGTGCTGTGTGCAGGGACTGTCGCGGGAAGAAGCCGCCCAGCGCCTCGGGTGGTCGCCCGGGTCGGTGAAAGGGAGGCTCGAGCGCGGGCGCCAGAAGCTCGCGGTCCGGTTGGCGGCCCGAGGGCTGGCGCCGTCGGCGGTGCTGCTCGCCCCGCTCGCCGCGGTCACCGTCCCGGCTGATCTCCTCGCCCGAACTGTTGCATCGGCGTTGGCCCCGTGGGCGCGGTCCGCATCGCCCGCGGTAGCTGCGCTGGCCGCAGCCGGTATGCGTCGGCTGCTCCCGCCTGCTGTTCTTGCGGCTTGTTTTGTGACAGCCGTGACGGCCGGTGTGTTCGCCCTGATGGAAGAACGGGCCGCTCAGCCCTTGCCGCCGGCCGGCCCCGTGAAAGTGCCGCCGAAGACGGTTCTGGTGCCCGACGATCCGCTCCCGACCGGTGCGACAGGGCGGTTCGGCTCGACCCGGTTCCGCCACCCGACGGAAATTAGCGAGCTGTGCGTGTCCGCCGACGGCAAATTCGCGGTTGCCAGCAGCGACAGGTATCCCAACGGCGCACACCGGGCTTACGACCTGAACACCGGTCGCGCGCTGTTCACCCTCGAAGGCTGGAACGGCGACCGATTCTTTACGGCGGTGGCAGTGTCGCCTGATGGAAGAACGTTGGCAACGAACCAGAACGGCACCCTTCGGCTCCACGACGCGGCTACCGGCAAAGAAAAGACGCGCATCAACTACGTGGTGCCGGCGCCGGGTGTCAAAACGCGAGACTTCACGTTCCGAACCTCCAAGTTGCTCGTGTTCGCGCCGGACTGCACGCATGTGCTGATTGCTGCGGGCGACGGGAACGCGCTAGTGTTGGTCGATCCGGTGAAGACTGCAGAATTCGAATCCGTTCAGGTATCTCACACGTTCCCCCACAACCAGCTCGTTCATGCGGCTGCGTTCTCGCCCGACGGTAAACGCATGGTCGGAGGTGGAGAGGAGCAGGATAAGGGCGTGTACTTCGCCCGGCTGTGGAACGCGGAGACGGGAAAAGAACAGCACCGGCTATGGTTCGGAAAGGGCAAGATTCGCTGCGTGGCGTTTTCCCCCGACGGGGCCACCGTGGCCGTCGGGGGCGACGGCGAAAATGGTAAGGTCACGGTGACACTCTTCGAGGCCGCCACCGGCAAAGAGCGGTTGCAGCTTCCGTTCCCGAATACTGCGCGCGTGCGATCGGTTGCCTTTTCGCTGGACGGCAAGACACTGGCCGCGTCCGGTAGCTCCTATTCCCCGGGCTTCGATTCGTTCTCGGGTGATGGCACCACTCGACTCTTCGAGGTCGCCACCGGTAAGGAGGCGCTCACGATCGACCGGACGGCCATTGGGCTCCGATTCGCGCCGGACGGCGGGGTACTCGTCGGGGCCGTTGCGAACGCCATTTACCGCTGGGACACAACCACGGGTAAGGCCCTCACCCCCGAAGGCCCGAACAGTCAGATCGAGTCCATTGCCGTAGCGCCCGACGGCTCGCGGATCGTCGCCCGCGAACTCGCCGGCGCGGCCCACGTTTGGAACGCCCGGTCCGGTAAGTACGTGCCGCGCCTGAGCGTCGGTTGGGGCTCCAGATCGGCTGTGAGCCCAGACGGACACTTGCTCGTCTGGCTCGAAGCCGACAAGACCGCAACGTTCACCAAGCCTTCGCTTCCGGGGCGTACGCTCACCGGCAGCCGATTGCGAACATTTGACTTGACGGCCGGTGCGTTCGTTGAACGGTTCGACGGGATCAAAGGCGGGATCAGCCGCGTATGTTTCACGGCCGATAGCAAGGCACTCGTTACGTCCGGCAGTTGGGGCACAGGCACGCGGTTTTGGGACGTGGCGACCGGTAAACTGGTGCGATCGTTTCTCGCTGACGAGAAAGAGCAACCGCACGGCACTTCGTGCTCGGCCCTATCACCGAACGGGAAGATATTCGCGGATGCCACCTACAGCAGTCATTCGAGCGCGTCTGCCGTTTACGCGGTTCGACTTTGGGACACCGAGACAGGAAAGAAGTTGCACGACCTGTCGGGTCACACGGATCGCATCGGAGCAGTCGCGTTCTCTCCCGACGGCAAGTACCTCGTCACCGGCGAACCGCCCTACCCGTTCAAGTGGGAGCGGAGACCGCGCGCCGGTCACGTGTTCGTGTGGGAGGTGGCGACGGGGCGGCGGGTCGCGTCGCTGCCGATCGAGATCACCGCGGTCGCGTTCGCACCGGACGGTAAGGCGCTGGCGGTCGCGGTGGCGGACGGCACGATCCAGTTGTGGGACGCGGGGACGTGGCAGTTGAGCGGCGAGTTCCCGGGGCCGCGCGAGTGGGTAACGGCCCTGACGTTCGGGCCGGACGGTCGGTTGTTCTCGGGGGCGACGGACGCCGAAATTCTGGCGTGGGACCTGCGGGCGGCGAAACGTCCGTCCGCGGACCGGAAGTGATCCGACCGTTCGGGCGCAGCCGCCTGCGGATCGAAAGGCTGCGCCTTTCGATCCGCGGTTTCGATCTGCCGGACTCACTTACCCTTGTCGATGTCGATCACCTCGCCGCCGTTGCGGGTGAACGCGGCCTTCAGCGTCTTCTCGTCGATGGTCGTGCTGATCGCACGCACCGAGCCGTCGCCCATGCCGACCTGGAACACCTTCTGGCCGCCCGGGGGCACGATCTTCGGCAGCGGCTTTTTCGGGTCGAACGGGAAGTCGTCCGGCTTGGCCCACGGTACCGAGTCCTCCGTCTCGATCAGCGCGATGGTGTTCGACAGGCCGTCGGTGAAGTGGGCGAACGTGAGCTTCATCTTGGCGGTCGGGTCGAACGCCGCGCCCGGGCCGCTGATCCCGCGGTAGTTGGTCGTCCCCCACTCAAGATTCGCCGGCAGCGTTGCGCTGGGCGACGTGAACACCCTGATGCGCACCTGCGACCACTGCTTGTTGTTCGCACTGTCCCAGGGCTCGTCCAGCTTGAACTTGTTGTACAGGTTGTTTTGCTCGATGTACGGCAGGATCGCCACCCGCCAGCTCAGGATCGGCTTGCCGTTCTTGTCCACGATGTCCTGCGGCAGGTGCCCGTTGGCGTCGTGGTAGCTGTGGATCGCCAGCATGAGCTGTTTCAGGTTGTTCTGGCTCTGCGTGCGGGCGGCGGCGGTGCGCACCTTGCCCACCGCCGGTGCCACCGCTGCCGCGCCGAACGCCGACATGCCGCTCAGGGTGACGAGCACCTCTTTCGGGAGCGGCACCGCGACGGCCAGCTCCGCCTTATCGCGGGCGATCAGCTTCGGGTCGGTGAGCGTTTCGTCCAGCCGCTCGATGGCGCCCAGCGCGAACACGGCGGCGAGCGCCTCCGGCAACTCTTCGGGGCCGCGCGGGGTCTTGATCTTCGGGTCGTAGAACTTCTCTTCGAGTTCCTTTTTGGTCTTCGCCAGCTCCTTGCGGCCCAGGTCCGCGAGCGCCTTGACGGCCTTTTCGGCTTCCCGCGCCGCGGCGTCGTCGGCGTACCCGGCCCGCACGTCGAACCGCGCGTCCTTGCCGAGGTCGACGGCCAGTGTCAGTTGCTTGGCCTTGAGGATCGGCAGGGCTTCGGGGGGCACGTCCTTGAAGGAGTCGGGCGGGATCGGCAGCGCGGAGAGGTCCGCGGACGCGACCACCGCCTTCGCGGGCGAGGCGGCCAGCTTGAGCGCGTGAGCCATCGGGCCGTCCTTCGCGGGGGCCTTGGCGAGGTACGCGTCCAGCGAGCCCTCGGACCCGATCACGATGTGCTTGTCGTCCGGGAAATAGAGATCGACCGGCATGTCGGGGCTGCGGTACACGGTCTTCCCGTTCACCTTCTCGGTGGTGTGGTTGGGCAGGTACGTCTTCAGCACCTTCGCCGGGTCGAACGCGGCGGAGAACGCCAGCACCCCGACCGCGTGCGGCCGCTTCTTGTCGTCGATCAGGACGAACGCGGTGCCGCGCGAGATCGTGGACGGGGCCGGGACGAACTGCCGGTCGAGTTCGGCCAGCGCTTTCGGCCCGGCCTTCTCCCACGTTTTGCGGAACCCCTCCATCACCTCGTTCTTCCACAGATCCGCAAGCCGGACGTGGACGAAGCCGGTGGCGTCGGCGGGGACCAGTGCGAGGTCCGCAGGCAAGTCGGCCGCCGGTTGGGCGGCGCGCGCCGCCCCGGCCTCGGGCCGGACCTCAGGGTGTAGCAGCGCCACTGTTGCGGCCAGCGCCGCGACGACGGCGAACCCGCCGGCCCGGAGTGTGAATCGCATAGGAGGAACTCCTCGAGGAGAGCGTTCCGAGTTCCGGCGGGCCGGTCAGCACGCCGCCGGTGCTCAGCTTGGAACCCGAAATCTGGGACTTGAGACGACCGCCCGAATGGGCGGTCGTGGTTGAGCCACGCGTTTTAATGAGCTGCGATCGTCGTGCCGGGGCGTGCCCCATTCACGGGCGGTCGGGGCTCGTCCCCGGCCGGCGCTTAGAAATCGTTCCCGATTACCTCGCCGCCGCTGCGGGTGATGAGCGCCTTGAGCGTTTCCTTCGACGGCAGTTTCGCGAGCGTGCGCACCGAGCCGTCGCACATCGTCACCTGCGCCGTTCCGTTCACGACCAACCCGAACAGCTTGGTCGGATCCTTCTCGGGGTCGAACTCCAACTCGTCCGGTTTGGTCCACGGCACCGCGGCCGCGCCGGTCGCGCACAGCACGGTGTTCGAGGTCCCGTCGGCGAAGCCGGTGATCTGGGTGCCGGTGAGCCAGTCGAACGCGGCCCCGTTGCCGACGAACGCACGGTAATACGTGTCGGTGCCGCCCGCCTTCGTGACCTCAGGGAGGGCGTACACCTGGGGCATCTTGGCGAGCAACTTCTTGTTGTTCGGGCCGTCCCACGGCTCGTCCAGCTTGAACTCCTTGTACAGTTTGTCCTGCTCAATGTACGGCAGAATGAGGACGCGCCAACTGAGCTGCGGCTTGCCCTTCTTGTCGCACACCGCGGCCGGTGGGAAGTGCCCGTGGGTGTCGTGGTAGTTGTGCAGCGCCAGCCCGATCTGCTTCAGGTTGTTGGCCGACCGGTTCCTGGCCGCGGCCTGCTGGGCGCCCTTAAAGGCGTCGGTGTACGCGGCCGCCAGTGGCAACCCTTGCAGCGGCAGGGTGGCTGTCACGCGGGCGTCGGTGCCGTCCCGTTCGAACTTCCCTCTCTTCGCGCTCGCCAGCAGTGCTTTGAGCACCGTTACCCCGTCCTTAACTGTTGCGTCTTTTTCGAGCGTGACCAGGCTACGGGTTAACTCCTCGGTGAGGAGGTTGGTGACCGCGGCCAGGGCCTTCTCGGCATCCGCGGCCTGCGCCGCGCGCGCCGCTTTCACCGTCACCGCGAGGTCGAGCGACTGACCCAGGTCGACGGTGGCGACGACCGCGTCGGAGGCAAAGATCGGCTTGGCGACGCGGAACGGTCCGGGGAGGTTGTCTTTCCGCAACTCGTCCGGCAGGTTGGCGAAGGTGAGCCCGGCGACCAGGGCGTGCTTGCCGCTCGCCGCGGCCTTGATCGCGCCGGTGAGCGGCCCCTCTTCGCCGGCGGGTCTCGGCTTCGAGTCTTTGCCGTCGAAGTTTTGAAGGACGAGGGCGGCCTTATCGTTCAGCGCCGACACGCTGAACTTCACACCGTTGGGGAGCAGGGCCGGCAACCCGGCTTCGAACTTTTTCTTGTCAAAGGGCTTGGTGAACGTGACGACGAATCCGACCTTTTCGGAGTCCTGCGGGCCTGTCAAACGTGGCACGAACACGACCACCGACTTGAGGTCGTCCACGCTCATCCCGAACTGCTGGGGCGCGGCCGCTTCGATCGCCCCGAGTACCCCTTTACGGTCGGCGGTACGGATTCCTTTGACCGCCTCGTGTGACAGCACCCGGGCCGCGTCGACGTACAGGAACAGCGCGGCGTCGTGTGGGACGTAGGCCAGTTCGGCCGGAAGTGGTGGTGCGGGGACACGCGCGAGGGCCGGTGAGGGCGGCGTCAGCCCGTTTGCGACGACCGCCGCGAGCGCGACCACAAGAGCAAGTGCGGCTGTTCGGGCCGCGCTGTGTCGGAACCGGAGCGGCTGGTTCATACAGGTGCCTCGAAATCGGGTGCGGGCGCGGATACGAGGGCGGCGGGAGGAATATTGGGGCGGATTTTGCTCGGAAATGCCAACCGCGCCGCCGGCTGCCCGTTACATTCCTCTAGACGCCCCTCCCGGGCAACGATTTCACCGGTCGCGCCGCAGGGCGCGACAACCGTTTACGGACACTCAAGTTCGGTTCCGATCTCGTGCCCGCTCTCCGCGCGGCGCGACCGTTCGGAATGTCCGGGTGGAGGCGACCAAAAAAATCCGGCGGGTCGGCGCAAGTCCGTGCCCCGCGTTGCATTCGTTCCCTAAGCGGATACCGTGGATCGTGAAAAGGTGATCCGGTTGTCCGCGTGCCTGCCGAAGCCGGCCGGTCGAGCTTGCGAATCAGCGGAAGAACCATCAGCACTTGAGGTGAGGGCTTGTCATGGTTGGAACTCTGAATCGGCGGTTGGCCGGACTGGTGCTCGCCCTTGGGGCGGTTTCACTGGTACCCGCGACGGGACTGGTGCAAGCACAGCAACCGGGGCGCGCTCGCCCGGCGGGCAGTTACTCGTACGTCCCCCGTGGGACGTGGCGCCCGGCTGGTTTCAACAACACGGGTAACATCGCCGGCAACAACGGCGGTGTGAACGGCGTCCAGGGCGGTCAGATCCAGGGCGGTATTCAAGGCGGTCAGATCCAGGGCGGGATTCAGGGCGGTATTCAGGGCGGGATCGGTGGGATCGGTGGCGTCGGCGGTATCCAGGGCGGGATCGGTGGTGGGATTGGCGGTATTCAGGGCGGGATTGGCGGCATTGGTGGGATCGGTGGCGGCATTGGTGGGATCGGTGGCGGCATTGGCGGTATCGGTGGTGGCATTGGCGGTATCGGTGGTGGTATCGGCGGCATCGGTGGTGGTATCGGCGGCATCGGTGGCGGTATCGGTGGGATCGGCGGCGGTATCGGTGGGATCAGCGGTGGCATCGGTGGTAACATCGTTACGTTCCCATCAATCGGGAGCTACCTGGGCGGTGGTGCCGGCGGGATTGGTGGTATCGGTGGCATCGGCGGCGGTATCGGTGGTATCCAGGGCGGCATCGGCGGGATTGGTGGTGGTATTGGTGGTATCGGTGGCGGTATCGGTGGCATCCAGGGTGGCATCGGCGGGATCGGCGGGATCGGCGGCATCCAGGGTGGTATCGGTGGCATCCAGGGCGGGATTGGTGGGATCGGTGGCATCCAGGGCGGTTTCGGCGGTATCGGTGGCATCCAGGGCGGGATTGGTGGTATCGGTGGCATCCAGGGCGGGATCGGCGGTATCGGTGGCATCCAGGGCGGCTTCGGCGGGATCGGCGGCATCCAGGGGGGCTTCGGCGGCGGGAAGCAACTTGGGTTCAGCGGCGAAACCGGCTACTAGCCGTTTTTTGCTCAGGGTACTAACGAAAATTGAGATCCGGCCCGTGGCTCTGGTCACGGGCCGGGTCGTTTCTGCATCTGTAGTTGGTAGCGTCGCGAATGATTATGTCGTAGGCGGGCGGGGAGGGCGGAGCTGGTGACGGACGGCGTACTCCCACGGATCGCGGCCGGTGACCCGGCCGCCGTTTCGGACTGTATCGCTCGCTACGGCGGGCTGGTCTGGTCCCTGGCGCGCCGGTTCCTCGGTAGCCCGAGTGACGCGGAAGATGCCGTGCAGGACGTGTTCATCGAACTGTGGAAGAACGCGGGCCGGTACGATCCGGACCGCGCGTCTGAGCCCACTTATGTGACCATGATCGCCCGCCGCCGGCTCATCGACCGCAAGCGCCGGGCCGCCCGTGTGCCCGGCGCGCAACCGTTCGCTGAAGAGCCGCCCGCGGGAGAACCACCAGTTGCACGGGTCGAGATCGAGGACGAGGCCGCTCAAGCCACTGCGGCACTCGCCGAGTTGCGCGACGAGGAGCGGCGCGTGATCCGGCTGGCCATCTACGACGGGTTGACGCACGAGGAGATCGCGGCCGCCACCGGGTTGCCGGTCGGCACGGTGAAGACGCACATCCGCCGCGGGTTGATTCGCGTCCGTGAGCGCCTGGCCCAGAAGGGAGGCGGCGCGTGAGCTTCAAACATGACCGGCTGGACGAGCTGTTGGCCATTGAGGCGACGCAGGGGCTTTCTCCCGCCGAAGCGACCGAACTAGAATCGCTGCTCGCACAGTTCCCCGCCGACGAACCCGACAGTTTGGAGCTGGCCGCGGCGGCCGTTCACCTCGCCCTCATCGGGCCGCTGGAGCCGCTCCCGGTGGGCCTCGCGGAGCGGCTCGAGCTGACCGCGGTGGCGATGCCCCCCGTGCCCGTCCGCCCCGCAAGGCCGCGGCCCTCCCGCGCGTGGGCTGCGTGGTCGGGGTGGGCGGTGGCGGCCTCGCTGGCGTGCGTTATGGCGTTCGTGCTGTGGCCCAAGAAGGAGCCGACGCTGGCCGAACTGCGCGACCGGTTGCGCCCGCAAGCGGTCGCGTTCGCCGCGGCGGACAAGCCGGGGCCGTCCGGCGAAGTGGTCTGGAGCGCCGCCCGCCAGGAAGGGTACTTGGAGGTGAGCGGGTTGCCCCCGCTGGACCCGTCGAAGGAGCAGTACCAGCTCTGGATCGTGGACGCCGGCCGCGCGGACAAGGAGCCGGTGGACGGCGGCGTGTTCGACGTCCGCCCCGACGGGACCGCGCTCGTGCGGGTGCGTGCCCCGATCGCGGTGCGCGCCGCCGCCGCGTTCGCGGTGACCAAAGAGGTCGCGGGCGGGGTGGTCGTGAGCCGGGCGAAGCACGAACTCGTTCTCACGCCCAAGAAAAGCTGACGGGCGCGCGGCACGCACCCGCCTTCTGCCTTTGATCCCGGCAGGCGGCGGGCGGCCGCTTTCACTTCTGTCGACGCGTGTTGCCCCGGGCTCCTATAATCCCAGACCACACCTTTTTTTCGCGCACGTGCGCCACGGAGCCGCTATGCAGGACCGCATCGCGTACCAGGGTATTACCTTCGATGATGTGCTGCTGGAACCGGGCTACAGCGACTTTATCCCCAAAGACACCGACGTGCGCACCCAGCTCACGCGGAACGTGCGGATCAACATCCCCATCCTCTCCAGCCCGATGGACACGGTCACGGAGAGCGAGCTGGCCATCGCGCTGGCGCAGGAGGGCGGCATCGGGATCATCCACAAGAACCTGAGCGCCGCCGCGCAGACGCGCGAGGTGGACAAGGTGAAGCGGAGCGAGAACGGGATCATCACCGACCCGCAGACGCTCCCGCCGGACGACACCGTGGGGCACGCGCGCAAGCTGATGGAGGAGCACCACATCAGCGGCGTGCCCATCACCGTGAACGGGGTCCTCAAGGGCATCCTCACCCGCCGCGACCTCAAGTTCCTCGACGACAACGAGCAGAAGCTCGAAGAGGTGATGACCAAGAAGAACCTCGTGACCGCCCCCGAGAACACGACGCTCGACGCGGCCGAGAAGATCCTGACGAAAAATAAGGTGGAGAAATTGCTCCTGGTTGACGATCAATTCAGACTGAAGGGGTTGATCACGATCAAGGACATCGACAAAACGCAAAAGTTCCCGCACGCGGCTAAAGACGCTCGCGGGCGACTGATGGTCGGGGCGGCGATCGGGGTGTGGGACTTCGAGCGGGCCGCGTCGCTGATCGAGGCGGGAGTCGATGTGCTGGTGGTGGATTCGGCCCACGGGCACAGCCTGAACGTCATTGAGACGGTGCGGGAGCTGAAGAAGCGGCACAGCATTGATGTGATCGCGGGGAACGTGGCGACCGTGGACGGCGCGCGGGCCCTGGTGGACGCCGGGGCCGACGCCGTAAAAGTCGGCATCGGGCCGGGTAGCATTTGCACCACCCGGGTCGTGTCCGGCGTCGGCGTGCCGCAGATGTCGGCCATCGCCAACGCGGTGAAAGGGCTCGCGGGAACCGGGGTACCGATCATCGCCGACGGCGGCGTCCGGTACAGCGGCGACATCACCAAGGCGCTGGCGGCCGGAGCGTATTCGGTCATGATCGGCGGGCTGTTCGCCGGCCTGGCCGAGAGCCCGGGGCAACTGATTCTGTTCCGCGGTCGCTCGTTCAAGCAGTACCGCGGGATGGGGTCGATGGGCGCGATGATGGCCGGCAGCGCGGACCGCTACCAACAGGGCGGGGCGCAGTCGGCGAACGGGAAACTGGTGCCCGAGGGGGTCGAGGGGCGGGTCCCATTTAAGGGACACCTCTCGCCGTTCGTGTACCAACTGGTCGGCGGCGTGCGTGCCGGAATGGGGTACTGCGGCTGCAAGACGCTGGACGAGTTGCGGACCAAGGCCCGGTTCATTCAGGTGACCGCGGCGAGTGTGCAGGAGAGCCACCCGCATGACATTGCTATCACGCAGGAAGCGCCGAATTACAGTTCGGTCGATCACGCCGGGGACGCGGGCGGCTAAGGCCGCGCTGCTCCTCGCACTCATGGCCGCGCCGGCCCTCGCGCAGCCGCCCGCACCCATCCCGGGGGGCAACCTCGTGCCCGGGGCGGGCGGAGCGGGCGCCGCACCGCCGAACAACGTTCTGCCCAACGGGCTGGCGCTGCCGCCGGGCTACCGCCCGCGGACGCCGCCGGCCCAGGCTCAGGCGGCGCAGCCGTCGCGGCCGGCCCCGCAACCCACTTCGGGCGCGGCTCCGGGTTCCTCCGGAACCATGATGTACTTCCACAAGCCGGCCGACGCGCTGACCGCGACCGGCGGCGGGCTCCCGGCGACCGCCGGCGACGGCGTCGCACAACTGGGCGGCCGCGAGTCGCCGGTGGCGCTCCCGGTGCCCGACGCCGCCCCCGTCCGCCCGGTGCTGCCGCCGGTCACCGTGGCCCCGGTGGCAACGGTCCCCGCGCCGGCCGCGTTCGGCGCCCAGCCGGCGGCCCAGCCGCCCATGCAAAAGGCGTCGGCCGGTGACTCGAACGCGTTGCCGAAACAAGATTTCAAAAACAGAGTGGTCGAGGTGGACCCGAAGGAGATCCAGTTGCCGTCGCGCGACAAGATCTTCGGGGTCTCGTACAACGACGCCGAACTCCGGCAGGCGATCGTGGAGGCCGCGTTTAAAGACCGGCTGCGGCTCCTGGAGAAGTCGCTCAAGGACGACGCGGCCGCCGGGAAACCCACGGCCGGCACCGAGGAACTGATCCGCAACTTGCGCGCGGTCAAGGACCCCCGCACGCTGCCCGAGTTCGAGTTCCCGGCGCTGCCGGTGGTCAGCCCGGCGGGCGTCGCGTACCAGCCGAAAACGCTCGCGTACCCGGCCAGCAAGCTCACCATCGAGCCGCTGTACGTGGTCCACCGCCGGCTCCACTTCGAGCAGCGGAACTTCGAGCGCGCCGGCTGGGACCTGGGGCCGATGACGACGCTCGTGTCGGCCGGGAAGTTCTACCGCGACGTGCTGCTGTGGCCGGCCGGGCTGGTGTCCGGTTGCACCTACGGGTTTTGGGACACCAACGCCGGCAAGTGTCTGCCCGGGAGCCCGACTCCGCTGTACCTGTACCCGCCGAACTTGACCTGTGGCGGCATCATGGCCGAGGCCGGCTTGGTCACCGGGTTCGCGTTCCTGTTCCCGTAAGAGCACGGCAAAAGTCAAAAGGTGAAGGGCGGAAGTGGTAGAATCGAACGGTGGGAAACCGCTTCGGTTCTACCGCTTCCGCCCTTCACCTTTTGACAGCACTGTTGCCTTGAACGATCCCTGGTTGGACCCTCGCACGGCGTACGTTCACGTCCCGTTCTGCGCGCACCACTGCGGGTACTGCGATTTTGCGGTGACGGCGGGGCAGGACCACCTCATCGAACTGTACCTCGAAGCGGTCGGCGCCGAACTCGCGGGGCTGCGCGAGCCGCGCCCGGTCGAGAGCCTGTTCATCGGCGGCGGCACCCCAACGCACCTCTCGGCCGATCAGTTGCGGCGGCTGATCGAAACGGTGACGCGGTGGCTGCCGCCGGGCCGCGGCGCGGGGCGGGAGTTTTCGATCGAAGCGAACCCCGATTCGCTGACCGAGGAGAAGACCGCGGTGATGGCCGCGCTCGGTGTGAACCGGGTCAGCGTCGGGGTGCAGTCGTTCCGCCCCGAATCGCTCGCGGCGCTCGACCGCCGGCACGCCCCGGAGCACATCGGGCGGGCCGTGGACGCGGTTCGGAAGCACATTCCCGTCGTGTCGTTCGACCTGATCTTCGGGGCGCCGGGTTCGACGATCGAGGGCTGGCGCGCGGACCTCGACGCGGCGCTGGCGTTCGACCCGCAGCACGTTTCGACCTACGGGCTGACCTACGAGAAGGGCACGCCGCTCTGGAAGCGCCAGACGCGCGGGCTGGTCGAGGCCGTGCCCGAGGACACCGAACTGGCGATGTACGAGCACGCGATGGACCGGCTCGCGGCGGCCGGGTTCGAGCACTACGAGATCTCGAACTTCGCCCGGCCCGGGTACCGGTGCCGGCACAACGAGCGGTACTGGGCCAACGACGCCTACTATGGGTTCGGGGTGGGTGCGGCGCGGTACGTGAACGGCAGCCGCGAGCTGAACGTGCGCGACACGAAGCTCTACATCCGCAAGGCGCTCGGGGGCGAGGATGTGACGTTCCAACGCGAGACGCTGGAACCGCGGGCGCGGGCGTTCGAGACGCTCGCGACGCAGTTGCGCCGGGCCGACGGCATCGATCGGGTACCGTTCCGCGCACAGACCGGCTTCGACCTGGACGCGCTGGCGCCGGTGGCACTGGCGCTCTTCCGCGACCACGGCATCGTTACCGACGACGGACACCGCGTACGATTAACGCGCCGCGGCAAGTGCGTGGCAGATGCGGCTGTCGCCGAACTGTTGAAGGAATCCGATGGTCTGGTGGATTAAGAGCGTGAGCCTCATACTACTCCGTTAATTCGCCACAAATAATTACAGTGTCGCTACTTATGGCGATCTGCACCTACAGGCCCGTGCACCCGCAATGGGTTCAAATCCCAGCGATTCTGGCGAGTCCGTTCACGAGAGCAGCAAACATCCCGCTGGGGCAGTGAGCATTCCATTTGACTCAAGTCCAGATCCTACAAGGTGTTCCGTCGAGATGTGTCCTGGTGGCGTGTACATAACACGTTGTAAAATAAGCAGTTGTGGCGAGGTAACGGAGTAGTACTCAAGCGGGTTGGAAAAATACGCCTCATTGAACAACGTCTATTGACTTGGAAGCCGCACAAAACAACAATCCTCTCTTCAATCACAGCTCAACTCTCCCGAATCGCGGCGATTGTCCGTGTCAGACTGGATCGAATGCTGATCGCGTTGGCAATTGATTAGCAATTTCTCTGGTTGTTTCTTTCGCACAGTCGTCTGCCTGAAGCCTTTCGCACGGAGTACGCGCCCATGCTGAGCGAAGCCTTGCGCCGGTTCGTCCGCCGTCTCTTGGCCCGGTCCCCGTTCCGCGAGCCCTTCGGGCGGTCGTCGCGTGTTGTCACCCGCCACACCGGCCTGCCGTACCGGTTCCGGCTGGCGGGGCTCGAGGCGATCGAGAGTCGGGACCTTCCCGGCTCGCTGCTCGCCCTCGAGTCCCTCCCGACGTTTCAGGACCTCAGTTTCCCCGCGCCGCCCGCGGGCGTTCCGGCCCTCACCTCCTGGTTGGGTGACAATCCGGTCGGCAGCGGTTCGGCTTCTTCAGCCGCCGAAAGCTCAACCCCTGCCGTCCTTGACTTCTCCGGGAGCGACTCCGACCGTGGGGGCTCTGGCGCATCGAGCGATGAGCCCCTGTCGGGTTTCCACAGCACCGTTGATGACGATTTGGGGATCTCCTGGGACGTTCCGTTCGCTGCGCTGGGCGAAATGCCGCCCGCCTCAGCCCCGAACCCGAATGGTACGGCCGGCGGTCCCGCGGGGTTCGGGGAGAGCCCGACCGGAGGGTCGTCAGGCAGCGGGTCGGGAGGCGGCGGACTGGAAGGTGAAGGAGGTGGCACCGGAGGAACCGGGGGAACGGGTGGTGGTTCGGTTGGCGGGCCGGTGGGCGGCGGTCTGGAAGGCGAAGGAGGTGGCACCGGAGGAAGCGGAGGGACGCCGGGGGGCGAAACGGGAGGTGGTGGAGAAACGGGCGGCGGGGAGACGGGAGGTGGCGGGGAGACGGGCGGCGGGGAGACGGGAGGTGGCGGGGAGACGGGCGGCGGAGAAACGGGCGGCAGCGGTGGTACCGGCGGCGGCACTTCGTCGACCGGCGTCTGGATCGAAGCCGACAACGATTACGTTTACCGCGGCGATACCGTTACGTTCTACGTCCAGACATCGCTCACCCCCGAGCCGGTGTACACCTCGATCGAGTGGGATTTTGACTACCAGGCAGGCAACTTCCAGGCCGACGTTTCCGGTACCGACGAGTTCGCTCCACACACGTTCACAAGCGTGGGGAATGCCACGGTTGCCGCGCGGTTGACCAACGCCCAAAGTGTTGAGGTCGTCACGACGGCTGTCACGGTCCACCACGAACCGCCCGTCCTCACCGTCCCGGAAAACCTCACGGTCGTTGCCGGCAACACCAAGACGCTGACCGTAACAGCCGACACCGATGTCGCCATCACCGGGGTTGAGTGGTGGGTCGCCCTCGACGGCTGGGAGTACGAGCAGGTCTCGGACATGACCACGCTCGCGGCGGACTACGAGTTCGAGACCTACGGCGACTACGACTTCTGGGTCCAGGTAACCGACGCCAACGGCGAGGTGGCCGAGAGCGGGTTCACCGTCAAGGCGACCAACGACACGCCGGACGGGTACGCGTTCTACCGGACCGCGACCGGTGTCGTCAACGCGACGGTCGATGAGGGGAGCGTGGTCACGTTCGTGGTCACCGACCTCGACCGCGAACTCGATGTCGAGAACACCGACTCGCTGACCGTGGAGGTCGATTGGTACGGGACCGGAGAGTACGACATCGTCAACGACGGCGACTGGACGTTCAACCGGGAACTCAAAACGGTCACGTTCGACACCCCGTACGAAGACAACCCGGAGGGCGGAACCGTCTGGCACGCCAAGGTCCGGGTAACCGACGATTGGGGGGCGGCTACCGACGACGCCGTTGATGTCCACGTCCGCAACGTGGCCCCGACCGCAACGGTTCAGGCGGGCACGGTCATCTCGACCGTGGCCACGGGCGGCCAGGATGTGCGTGTGCTGTACGACCAGGAGTTGCTCTCGTTCGAGAACATCGTCGAACCGTCCGAGGCCGACCTCGAACAGATGGAGTTCTTCTGGATAGTCGACGGGACCCGGCTGGGGAACACGGCCGCCGTTCCGCTACCCGACTACACGGTGGCCCGGCCGCACATCGTCGAAGCGTACATGAAGGACAAGGACGGCGGCGAGACGCCACACGTCACCTTCAAACTCGTGGTCGCACCGGCGCCCATCCCGGCTGCGCATGCGATGGGCATGCCGGAGGGGACTGGGGACCCCAACGACCCGAACGAAGGGGATTTCTTCACCACCGATTCGGGCCTCTTGGTCGAGCCGCAGTTGGGCGACGGACTGCCAAGCGCGACCGTGTTCGGCAAGTTTATCCCGACCGACATGACTGTTGACAATTACCTCCAGTACGCGAGCTGGCCCATCGTCCGCCGGTCGGTCGGGGTCGGCCAGGGGTTCAGTGTCAAGTTCACCTACGATCCGGAGAGCCTAGCGTTCGCTGCCGCGCACGGGTACACCCTCCGGTACCGGTACGCGATCGACGTGCAGTACCCGTCCGACGGGCACGGGAGCGGGCCGCTGCCGCCGCACCAGTACACCAAGACCGCGAGCGACACCATCTCGGTCTCCGGTCAGCCGGAGGACCGGGTCATCATCGTGACGGTGATCCCGGAGATGCTGAGCGGCGGCACCGTGGTGCGGTCGGCCGGGCCGCACCAAGTGATCGCCACCACCCCGCGGTCGCAGTCCACCTGGGATCAGGCGGTGGACCTGTGGAAGATGGTCCGGGACCTGGCCCCGCAGCTCGGCAGCGCGGCCGCCAACCTGTTCACGTCGCTGTCCGGGAGCGGGTTCACGACCCTGATGAGCAACCTGGAGGCCGGGCTGACCGGGGCGCTCAGCGACTTCGTCAGCGGGTTCCAGACGACCAGCAAGAAGGCGTTCTTCGAGTGGCTCGGGGCGGGCTCGACCACCCTTCTGTCGAACCTGGCGAACGCCAACTTCAACGAGTGGGAGGACATCCAGGCGTTCCTGCTCGGGTACGCCGGGCTGACGTGGGACAACGTGCAGGCGGTGATGCTGCAGGAGCTGGGTGCCGGGAACGTGGCGGCGGTGACGAAGATCTACGACGACTACTTCGCAGCCGAGTCGGACACGTCGAGCGCCCGATCGCTGATGGCGTTCGTCAATAAACTCGATCCCAACCTGGTCGAGGGGCTGAAGACCAAGGCGATGGAGCAGATCACGATCGCGGCGGGGCGAGCCGTGGCCCAGGCGGCGTCCATGTTCCTGCCGGGTGCGGGTGCGATCCGCGGGCTGTACAACGCCCTTCAGTGGGCGCTCGACAACCGGACCCAGATGGGGGACATGTTCACCAAGATCGTGGACAGCCTGAACGCGCTGGCGGCGGGCAACGCGGGCAACTTCCGGGCGGAGCTGTTGGGGGCCATGAACGCATCGCTCGGGCCGCTGATCGGTCTGGCGGCGCAGCAGTTCGGTCTGAACAAGCTGCGGGACGAACTGAAGCGTCTGACCGAGTACGTGCCGCAGCGGGTGGACAAGCTGCTGCGGGACCAGGTGGCGGCCGTGGCCAAGGGGCTGGGTGGCGGGGTGATCACGGGGGCCGAATCCGGCAAACTAACATCGACGCAATTCACGTTCGCGTACAAGGGGAAGAGCTACAAGCTGGTGCCGGTGGAGGCGGGAACCGCGTCGCAGTTGAAGATCATCCACCAATCGGAGGGGAACAAGGTCCACGTGTTCACGGCCCAGGACTTCGACGGGCCTGCTCTGGCCAAGTACCAGGAGGTGATGGCGGCCGAGGTGGCGGTGCGTGCGGCGGCGAGCGGTCCGACGCGAGTGGCCATCAAGCAGAACGTTAACGGTGCAGGCACCACCGCGCCGCAGCCGAAGGCGAAGTTCGCGGATCTGAAAGCGAAGCAGGCGGCCCTGGACACCAAGCTGGCGGACCTGACGGCGTACCTGCAAGCGAACGGGTGCAAGTACCTGAACGCGGGTTGCTTCGCGGCCGGGACCAAGCTGCTGACGCGGCGCGGGTGGGTGGCGGTCGAGTTACTGGGGATCGGGGACGAGGTTGCCAGCCGCACCGAGCACGACCTGACTGGGCCGGTGGAGTGGAAGGCGGTGGAGGACACGTTCCGCCGCATGGGCCGGGTGCTGCACCTGCACTTCGCGGGCGGGGAGCTGATCCGCACGACGCCGGAGCACCCGTTCTGGGTGGACGGGAAGGGGTGGACCGCGGCCGGGTCACTGGCCGCGGGGGACCGGATCGCGACCTTGTCAGGCGAGTGGGTGCCCATCGCCGAGGTGTTCGACACCCAGGAATGGGAGCCGGTGTACAACCTGCGGGTGGCCGACCACCACACCTACTTCGTCGGCGACGACAACTGGGGGTTCGCCGCCTGGGCGCACAATGCGTACGTTGTCGTGCACAAGAAGGTCGGCAAGAAATATGTTTGGAGTGTTGAGGACGAGAGTAAGCAGACACCTGCTGCATCTGTAGATCGTTACGTTCGCGATGTATTTGGTGCGAGAGCGACCTTCGCCACACAGGACATTGCTCTCAAAGTGCGTGACCAGCAGCAAAAGGCGGAGGAGAAAGTAACGGCTCTATCTACCGATGACGGAGATCGTTTTGAGTTCTTAGCGCGAATCTCTCACGCACCAAGCCGGCATTCCGAACTCATTTTCAGGCCGGATGGAACTATTTGGCAGGAAATCGATTTTGAAGTCAACGGCCGCATTTACGAAACTGGAATTTCGCTTGGGTCGAAACAGGAGCAACTCATCCGCTATGGTATCATTGCGCGCGCTCGAGGAATGACCGTTGGCGTCATCTTCGGGCCACGAGCATCATCGACAACAGTGCGAACTTACTACGCTACACTCTCCGTGCCATTTAGCAATGCACTTATTCAAGAAGAGATGCCGCCGGGAGTAAGTATCTCGGATAGTCAGATTGTCGCCTCGTATTTTACCACATTTGAAGGTCGGACTTATGGTTTTCCCGCGCCAATAATAGGTCAAAATTCAATGCTCATTTGGCCTACTGACTGGGAAAGGACGACTAACTGATGAGCTCGCGCTGGTGTTGGTTTGGATACCCGGCGCCGGGGCGGTCACTCAATCCGTCAGCAGGTTTGGCCGCGCTCGGCAACTCATTCCGTCCCGATCCGCCATCCGTTTATACAATGGCGGCCGAAAAAAATCCGGACTCTCCCGATATCGGTTGGCTCCGGCGAACCCGACTGAGTGAGCCGGTTTCGCTCGCGCTCCGCCATCGGCTCTCGATGGGAGAGAACATTAAAGCTTTTCTTCGATTTGAAGGGGTAGAATCGGGCTTTTACCAAACAGCCGCGGAATTCTACTCGTTCCACTCTGCCCGGAAACCCGAGCTGATCTTGGTGTACTCAACTCACGAGACGAGCTTCCAGCAACAGATTATGCTTCGATACGTGCGAATATTTGCATCTGCCGCCAATGCCGCGTACTTGATACGAACGAATGAGATATGGAACCTCGATGAACTATTCATATTGTCCGAGCCGGTGCCTGAACTGCGATTCCCAGATCCGGCATTCGGGCACGGGGTGTACGAGGTCTGCGTCAACGCCGCCAACGGCGGGTTGAAACCGATCGGATTAGAAGCGGTACCTGGCGAGCCGGTTGAAGCGGGCTTCATCAGTTTTGCCGCACTACGACCGGCATGAACGAGATAGAGGTAAGCGTTCACAGTTGATGAAGTTGGCAATCACCAGATTGCGTAGAAGAATTTTCGTCATCACTTTTCTGTTAGCTCGACGACGTATCCGGGCAGCCGCGAGCACCGATCGGTGTTCGCGGCCGCGGTCGCGGCGCGTTCGTGCTGTCCCGAGCTATACCCGATGAGGATTGGTCGGCCGGGCGGGACTAAGAACCGCAGTTACGCTTCACCGAACGCGGGCGCGTCGCTCACGACGAACTGGACGGCCTGCGATTGAATCGGTCGCTGCTCGGCCACGTGTTCGGCCGGATGCCCGATCCGCTCTATGTGGCGGACCGCGCTGGCGACGTGTTCGGCCCCGGCATTGGGGTCGACATTGATGGTGGCGAACTAGGCCCGCAACCGCTCGATCACCTCATCCGGTGACAGATAAGATTGCCCGTCCGGTAGTCCTAGCCAATGAGTCATTCGCCTTGTCTTCTAAACAGCAGCTCATTCTGCGATCAGAAAGCGTTCAGCGACGGGATACAGCGCGTTGCCCAGTGGCCCGTTACTTCCCGCTGTATCAACGAAGAGAGTCGCCGTTCGCACCGGCCGTCAAGGTTCGCGTTCAGCGCGGCCAAGTCGTGTAACAGATCGCAGGACGGATCGGTTTTGAACGCGGCTTCGGTCTCGTCGCGGGTGCGGACCAATGCCTCTCGTGCGAGGGTGGGAACGGCTGCCAACTGAACCCAGTAACTCTGCGCGAACGAACAGCGACCCCTTCAGCCCTTGCTGGTATCGAAGGGCGTTGTGGTGGGACCACGAGAGCTTCGCGACATCATCTGTACCGCACCGGCTTCACACCTCGATTGTCTCGCGTATCACAGGGTCTTCTTTACAGATCCCTTCAGCAACGGCATTTTCGGCAAGGTTGAAATGCGTTGATCCGGACTCACCATGGAGCGCGTTGCCATCAGGTTGGTAGGGGGCCGCAGCGGGCGCTACACGAATCATGTGGCCGAGGCCCCAGGTGCAGCCAGCCTGCCAGGGTTAGTGACAGAGGAGTGGGTGCTCGCGGCACGAGCGACATTCGCGGACGGGACGGGCGATGGGGTATGAACTGACGTTCCGCGGGCGATTCGCTGCCTATTCGCTGGTACGGCATTACCACCGAATCGCGCCCTCAAAACCCGGACAATCGCTCCCGGTGAGCTGATCTGGGCTTCCGCGTAACGCGAAACGTCTGCTGTAACACGTTTCTGCGGCGACTCTTACGGCGGGTGCTGGTTCGGCACAGGGAACACCCGTCTCGGGCGAAAACTGGTGCGGTCGCTTCACCCGAGGCTTCTCAAACGGCCAGAACTACCACGCAGGGGGAATTGGCGATGTGCGTGAAATCGATGCCGCGTCCGAGTCACAGAGGGGCGTTTCACCTCCGAGTTCACGCCCCTCTGTTTGGAGGATTACGCCTTCACCAGGATGGCCCCTTCGCCGTTGCGGAGGGTGATCGAGGTCACGTACTGGCCCAGCGTGCCGTTCGAGTTCACGATCCGGTACGTGCCGCCGAGCTGGTGCGTCGTCGCGGTGTTGTTGCCGGTCGTCCCTTCGCCCTTGCCCTGGGCATACGACAGGGGCTTGTACAGCACCAGCGCGTTCTCGTACTCCCGCGCCATCACCTGGTACGTGAGGGCCGAGTTCGCCGGGTCGGTTCCGGTGGCGAGCACCTTCATGGAGCCGACCGGCGCGCCGACGTTCACGTTCACCGCCGGCGACCAGTGCTCGGTCCACGAGGACGACGGGCTGTCGCCGCCGAAGAACATCAGGAACGAGCGGTCCGGGTCCGCGACCAGGTAGTAGTACGCGAGCGTCGCGAGCTGCGTGCGCGAGTCGTACCGCGACCCGCCCTCGGGGCTGCTGTCGATCACCAGGTACGGCGCGTTCGGGCTGTTCAGCCGGCGCTGGATGAGGTTCACCGCGTCGCCCACCTCGGACCAGTTGGCCGACATCGGGCGGATGAGGAACTCCTCGAACGACCCCGCGGAGCCGGCGGTGATCGCGTCCGCGGTGGTGGACCCGCCCGCGGTGTTCGCCAGCACCCACCGCGGGGCGATCGCCCGCGACACGGCGCTCATCAGCGCGCCGGAGTCCTCGGCGAACGTGGCCGTCGGCTCCAGCACGCTGGTGCCCGCGAACGGCACCTTGCCGGTCGCGTTGTCCATGAACACCCCGTCGGCCAGCGGGTTGGCGGTCAGCAGTTGGACGTGGTACTCCTGCGCCCAGTGCCGCACCGCGGACGACGACGGGTTCGTCACGAACCGCATCTGGCCGTAGTAGGGGTAGAACAGCCGCGTCTCGTACACGAACCGGGCGTCGAACCCCGCCTGGCGGCCGGCGTACTCGGCGTCGTTCAGGTAGCCGTCGTGGTCCTTGTCCGCGGCGTAGTCGAACGCCGGGATGGTGCCCGTGCTGGCGCCGTTGGCGTTCACGTAGTCGCGCCCGAAGATCGTCTTCAGCTCCGGGGCGGAGCCGGCCGCGCCCGCGGTGACGCGGAGCCGTACCGAGTACAGCAGCGCGCCGCCGGGCGTCGCCGCGGCCGGCACCCAGTCCTTCGGCGGGTCGAATGTGATCCGCCCCGAGGTCCGCAGCGCCGCCGTCTGGTCGGATGTGAGGGTGAGCGTCTTCCAGGCGGTCGGGTTGCCGCTCGCGTCCACGGCGGTGGCGTACTCCCACACGCCCGACCAGTTCCCCGTCGCGCCGTTCCCGAGCGTGACGTTCATCTCGCGGAACTTCTCGACGTACCCGAACGACGTGGTGGTGCCCGCGGCCCCGAGCGACACGGCCGTTGCGCGGCCGCCCCGCGCCGCCGAAGTAATGTCCGTCGGGGTCCCGGTGCCGTTCGACTGGTACGCGCCCCAGAACCAGTTCACCGGCTGCGACGACGGGCTGGAACCGGTGAACGCGGTCGCCTTCGTGACGTGGTAGAACGCCAGCTCGCGCGACACCCCGGTGCGGTCCGCGTACGCGAGCCAGCTCGTCAACAGCCCCTGGTAGAGGTTCGAGACGTTGCTGTAGATAAGCTGCGGGGTGTCCGGGCTGGCGCCCTGGATGGCGCCGAGGTAGCTCGGGTTCGGGATCACCAGGTCGACGCTGTCGCGGAGCAGTTGCTGCTCGAACGCGCCGGTGATCGGGGTGCCGCTGTACGCGAGCTGCGCGATGCGGATGTAGCTGTAGTGCCGCGGGATCTCCGGGGCCGGCAGCGGGTCCATGTTGGGGTTCGAGACGGTCAGCGTGATCTCCTTGGAGGTCACGTTGCCGGCGCTGTCGAACGCGCGAACGGTGAGCGTGTACGTTCCGTTGACGACCGTGGTGCTGTCGAACGTCCACTCGGCCGGCGTCGTGGCGGACACCGCGCGGACCTGGTTGTTGAGCCGGAACTCGACGCGCTCGAAGTCCCCGGTGATGGTGGCGCGGAAGGTGACCTCGCCGGTCACGTCGCCGCCGGCCCCGCTGGCCCCGTTCACGCGGGTGACCGTGACCTGCGGTCCGGTGGACTGGCCCGCGGGCTTGGCCTCGAAGTCGTCCACGGTGAGCGCGCCGGACGCCGCCGCCTTCCGCCCGACGCCCGCCCGGCCGCCCGCGGTGATGCTCGCGTCGCGGAGGTCCAGCACGAAGTCCGGGCTGTCGGACCACGAGCCGTCCGGCGTGAGCCACTGGCGGGTGTCGGTGCGGTACAGTTGCACGCGCAGCCGGTCGCCCTCGGCGACGAGCCGGGCGCGGACCCACACGCCCGAAACGTACGCGGTCGATTTGATCGACCCGAGGACGGTTTCGGTGCCGTTGACCACCTTTACCAGTTGCGCGGTCAGCCCGCGCGTGAGGCTGATGGCGTAGTACGTGGGCGTGCCGCCCTGCAGGTTCGAGCCGCGGGCGAACACCTGCGCCGGGATGAGGCTGTCGAGGTACACCGCCGCGGACACGTCGATGTCGGCCGGCAACTCCGCATCGGCCCACGCGCGGGCGGCCGTGTTCGACAGCCCGTTGGACGCGAGGCCGTTCGAGGGGCTGAGGGCGCGGGCGGTACTCGTTTGGAAGCCGTTCGCCGCGGCCGTGGACCAACCGCTCCACCCCACGGGGAGCGCGCCGGCGGCGGTCGAGTCGAACGACTGGGTGACCACCCCGGGCACGACGGGCGGGTCCGCGACGAACGCGGAGAAGTTGTCCAGCGCGACCGCGCCGGCGTAGAGCGCGTTGCGACCGATGCCGACCTTGCCGTCCGCGGCCGCGAGAGTGGTGGTGGCCGAAATCGCGCTGGTCGCGGCCGCCTGCCACGTGCCGGCCGCCGTGAGGTACTGTCCGGTGTCGGCCCGGGTCACTTCGACCTTCGCGGTCGCGCCGTCGGGGACCAGCGACACACGGATCCACTGGCCCGAGAGGTACGAGGAGCCGGGCGAGCTCACGGTGCCGAGCACCCGTGCCGTGCCGCCGCTCACCTCGACAAGTTGAACCTTCAGCCCGCGGGTCACGACGGCCGCGAGGTAGCTCCGGTCGCCCGTCTCGAGGTTCGAGCCGCGGGCGAACACGAACGCGGGCACCAGCGAGTCCGCTCGGAGCGAGGTCGAGACGCCGGCGTCTGCGGGAACGGTTTGCGGGTGCCAGGCGAGTGCCGCGGTGCGGCTCCCGCCCTGCGACAGCGCGCCGGCCGTGCCCTCCATGCCGCTCCCGGTCGCGGAGGCGAGCGCCGCGGTCCCGTCGCTGGACCACGTCGCCCACCCGGAGGGCAGGGCCGGCGTGGCGACCGCGTCGAAGGTCTCGGTAAAGAGGACGGAGGGGTTCTCGCGGGTCTCGAGCGACTCGAACGAAAGGCGCGTGCGCAGGGATGGCATGACGCGACGTTGCTCCTCAACGGTGGTGGTCGTCCCCGCGAGGGGGCGGTTCGGGCGCGGCGGCTTCCGGACCGTTCGTGACCGTGTCGTGGTGTCGTCAGTTGGAGTTCGGCCGCCAGACGAGCGGCCGGAGAAGAATTGCGCGTGCAATGTGCGGGGGCGTATGGGCGGGTGCCCTTACCGCACAGATGACGGGCGCGACCGGCACAACGGGAATGGTTTCGCGTACGAGAGGCCGTTCTCCGTGCCCTTCGACCAAACATGAGGGAGACGCAGTCACCTTCATGACAACCGACAAAGGTCGCGGCACGCTAAACGTTTGCCGCGTCGCCCTGTTTACAGCCCTGAAGAAGACTTTGCGATCGTTTTGCCCTGCGCTTGGTGGAGGAGTTGTGAAACGGTTCTTACGGCTCGCCCGGAACGCCGCCCGCGCCGATCCGCACGACCCGCACCGTCGGGCACCGCGGGCCGCCGGCGATCGGGTGCCCCGCCAGCAGCACCACCCGTTCCCCGGGTGCTATCGTGCCGGCGCGGAACGCGTCCAGTACGGCAGTAGTCATCCGGTCACCCCCTGGTTCGACGGGCGTCATCCGCACGGGCGCGATGCCCCACACGAGCGCCAGTCGCTGAAGAACCGCGTCCGTGGGCGCAACCGCGACGACCCGCGCGCGCGGCCGGTGCCGTGCCGCCAGTTTCGCTGTGCGTCCGGAGAGGGTCGGTGTGACGATCGCCGTCGCGCCCACCTCGTCCGCCAGCGCGCACGCGGCCAGCGTGATCGATTCATCGATCTCGTCGGCCGCGGTGTAGCTCGTGACCAGCGGCCCGCGGCCGCGCACCAGCGCGAAGTGCGACTCCGTTTCGACCGCGATCCGGTCCATGCACGAGACCGCTTCGACCGGGTACGACCCGACCGCCGTCTCGCCCGACAGCATCACCGCGTCGGTGCCGTCGAAGATGGCGTTGGCCACGTCGCTCGCTTCGGCGCGGGTCGGGCGCGGGTTGTTCCGCATCGAGTCGAGCATGTCCGTCGCCGTGATGACCGGCTTCCCGGCGGACCGGGCTTCCGCGATCAACTGCTTTTGCACCGTGGGCACCTGCTCCAGCGGCAACTCCACCCCGAGGTCGCCGCGGGCCACCATGATCGCGTCGAACGCGGCGATGATCGCGCCCGCCCGGCGCACGGCCTCCGGGCGCTCGATCTTGGCGAGTACCGGCACGTTCATGCCGAGCGCGGCGCACGCGGCCCGCACCTCGTCCGCCGCCTCGGCGCCGCGCACGAACGACACCGCCACCCAATCCACCCCGGCCCGCGCCGCGACCGCCAGCGCCGCGCGGTCGCGGTCGGTGAGCGCCGCCATCGTGAGCGGCGTGTCGGGCAGGTTCAACCCCTTGTTCGGGTGCAGCGGGCCGCCCACCGTCACACGCGCTTGGACGCGCCCGCCGCTCGTTTCGCCGGCCGTGAGCTGCAACCGCCCGTCATCGAGCAGCATGCGGTGCCCGGGGCGCACGTCCGCCAGCATTTCGGGTTCCGTGATGACGAGGTCGGACGCCTCGATCGGTGCGGAAGACAGTGAAAAGTGGATCGTGTCGCCGACGTTGAGGAACCGAAGCGCCGGAAGCTTCACCCGCAACTTCGGGCCGGGGAGATCGGCAAGCACCGCAACGAACTTGCCGACCCGTCGCGCCGCGGCGCGGAAGTTGGCCACGCGCCCGATGTGCTCCTCGGGGGCGCCGTGTGAGAAGTTCACCCGGGCCACATCGACGCCGGCACGGAGCACGGCTTCGAGTGCCGCCGGCGTGTCGGTTGCCGGCCCGAGCGTGGCGACGATCTTCGTTCGGCGGCTCATGGCGCGTTCTCTGGGTACATTGGTTCGGGTGAGTGAGAGGAGAGGTGGTTTATGGTTCGGGCGCGGCGCGTTCAATTCGTCAGCACCGTTACGGCGGTTCTGGCGCTCTCCGCGCTATTGTTTGCCCTGTTCGCGCCGGCCCTGGCGTTTCTGGAACCGTCGGCGCACGACACCACCCACGAAGCGATTCGGTCGTCGGCGGTGCGGGTGGTGCTGGTGTGGTGCTTTGCGTGGCCGATCGCGCTCGCGCGAACCGTCGCCGTTCGGCTCCGGGTGCTCTGGACGCTCGGGTGCGCACTGCTGTTCGTACATATTGCGGTGGCATTTCACGTCGGGCACGGGTGGTCGCACGCGGCCGCGTGGGAGCACACGCGGCAGGTGGGTGGGTACGGGGATGGGGTGTTTGTGAACTATGCGTTTGCGCTTGTGTGGCTGGTGGATGTGGTGTGGGCGTGGGTCGCGTTCGGGTGGTACTTGCGGCGCCCGCGCTGGTTGACGTGGGCCGTGCACGGGTTCTTTTTGTTCATCATCTTCAACGCGGCGGTGGTGTTCGGTGGGTGGGTGTCGCGAGTGGTGCTTGGGGTGTTCTTCGTCGCTGGTGGGTATCGGATCGCGAGGTGCTACCACCCCTGACGGAGCTTTCGCACCGGCACGAAGTTCGCGCGTCATCAAAAACGGTCGCGCGGCGGTTGCGGGTGCGGTGGTGTGAACTAAAGTTGGTGACGGTTCGGTGGAGCCGGCCTACGTTTTACGGCGAGCGGCGTATCAGCGTGCAACAACCCAGTGCGACCGCCGACGACCCGCTGCCCGACCTCGTTCGGGCGCTGCGGAACGCCAGCGCCGCTATCCGGTTCCGGGCCGCCAAAGACTTGGGGCGACTCGGGTGGCTGGCGCGCGAGGCGATGCCTGCACTGGTGCACGCGCTGGACGACGAGGACGCGAAGGTGCGCGAGACCGCCGCGCACGCCATCGGCGGGATGGGGCCGGAAGCGCTGATCGTGCTCGTGCGGATGCTGGAGCACCACGACAAGTACGTGCGGCGGCACGCGGTCTGGGCGCTGGGCAAGCTCGGCCCGCTGGCGCGGGCGGCGCTGCCGGACCTGTGCCGCTCGCTGAAAGACCCGGACCCGCGCGCCGCGAGCGGCGCCGCGCAAGCGCTGGGGAACCTCGGGGCCGACGGAGCCGACGGGGTACTGGCCCTCGCGGAGGCGATGCGGGGGACAAACATCGTGCTGTGCCGGCTGGCATCGAAGGCGCTCAGCCAGATCGGTCCGCCGGCGCTGGCTACGCTCATCGCCCACCTGCAGCACGCGGACCCATTTGTGCGCGGCGAGTCGGCGCTCGCCCTCGGGTGGATGGGGACGCCCGCGCGGTCCGCGGTCCCGTTCCTGGCGCGGGTGCTGCGCGGGTCCGACGTGGCCCTGAGCCACACCCCGGCGCCGACCGTAACCCCGACCGCGATCCCGGTTCCTAACGACAGCGCCGCACTGACCCCGCCACAACTGAACGGCCCGGACGGGACGTCGGCGGAGATGACCTGTCGGGTGTACGCGGCGCAGGCGCTGGGGCGGATCGGTTCGGCCGCGGCCGCGGCCCTGCCGGACCTGCGGGACGCTGCCCGCCACGCCCCCGAACCGCTCTGCGCGGCCGCCCAGCAGGCGGTTCGCCAGATCCAGGGGACGTGAACGCTCAGCCGTCCACTCCTCCAGAGACCACGTTACGCCACTCGGCCGGGAACGTCTCCCAAGCTGACTGATAGGTCGCTTCCAGCGGCACCTGGACGTACCGCTCGGCGTCGAGGAACAGCGGCGCGTCCGGGATCGTCTCGCCCACCGCAAGCGGGTTCACCAGCGCCGTCACCTCCTCGCCCGCGCAGTACGCCGCGATTGTTAGGGGGCGGTCGGCGGGCTGTACGAATTCCTTGTCGGTCAGCTCCTTCCAGATCGCGCCGTGAACCCCGTTCGGGTCGCGCCGGGTTGGCGGGAACGGGTCGATCACGATCAGGTGCAGCCCCGCGTGAATCATCCCGCATGCCTTGCCAACGAACGCATCGAAGTTTGATACGCCGTCCTTGTTGCCGGGCGACACCAACTCGATGATCGCGACCATCCGGTGGTCGCTGACGTGCCGGATGCTGAGCCGGCGCTGCCCCTGCGGAAGCGGAACACGTTTCTCCTTTGCTTCGACTCGCGCCCGTGGCGGTGCCTCCGCGATTGCAACCCCGCCGGAGCGGTTGGGGAGTTCCCGAGGCGAACCGTTATGGGAGCCGTTGCCGGCCGGATTGTGAAGCGTCAGTACGTCTGGGCCGAAGGTCCGCATCATCTGTTCTGCGAGCGCGTAATACCCGGGCGGCAAAGCACACCCGTTGAGAGCCGCGGCGATGGTATACAGCCAACTACCGTGGAAATGGTGGTAGATACCAGCTTCAACCCGCGTCCAGTCGTGCATCGGCATGGGATGCCCTCCGTGCTGCCATTCTAAACTGCCTCTCCCTCACCGAGTAATGTGGGTTCGGCTCTGCTTTTTCACACGCTCGACCCAAGACGTTCGGTTGGTTCGGGCGCCCAGATTACCTCGCTTCACCGCTCGCGTCTTCTGGCACCCCGTGACCAACCGGCAGAGCCGGTGCGAATCGCAATCGGACTCAAGCCGTGTCTCGAGATGTGCCGATTCTTCCGTGTAGCAGGACGACGTGCGTTGTCCGGGTTGGGCGCGGTGCGTCGGGGGACGCCCGTGAAAGCGGTTCGGGGAGCGGGCAACTTGGGGGAGTGCTCCCTCGGGCCGGCGCCCGCCGGTCCCGCCACGGCGGCAGAGCAGGAGCGTGCCATGCGAAAAAGATTGCTGGGATCGATCGCGGCGTTGGCCGCCGGTGCGGGAACGGCCTGGGCGCAGCCCCCGGTCGAACCCGGGGGAGCACCGGCCGGGATCTCCGGAGGGCCGGCAGGGGCCGCCGGGGCCGCGCCGACGATTATGCCGCCGGGTAACTTCGGTGCGCCGTACGACCCGCTCGGGATCGGCCCGGTGGGCGGGTTCGGCCCGCCGCCCGGTCCGATGTACCCGATGCCCGGGCCGTACGCGGCCCAGTCGTACCAGCCGGCCCCGACGGACGGGATCGGCGGCGACCTGGGGTACGGGACCGCGCCCCGCTGGTGGGTGGACGGCGAGTACCTGCTGTGGTTCAACAAGGGGCAGCCGATCCGGTCCCCGCTGCTCACCACGAGCGCGCCGGCGGACCTGGGCGTCATCGGCCAGGCCAGCACCACGGTGCTGGTGGGGCAGGGGCGCATCGGGTACGGGGCGATCAGCGGCATGCGGCTGCACGCCGGGTTCTTCGGCGACGCGGACCGCCGGTTCGGTTTCGATTTGGGCGGCTGGTTCACCGAGCAGCGGACGGACGTCAAGTCGTTCGGGGCGACCGGGAACACGTCCGGCATCCCGGTGCTGACCCGGCCCATTCAGGACGTGAACGGGGCGACCAGCGGGCTGGTCCTGTCGGCCCCGGGCATCGGCGGGGCCAGTGCCCTGGTGGCCACCCGCAGCTCGGCGTTCAGCATCGAGCCGACGGCCGTGTGGAACATCTACCGGTCCACCCCGGGCTCGCGGTTCGCGTGGTCGCTCGACTTCCTGGCCGGTTACCGGTTCCTCGAACTGCGTGAGGACCTGACGGTGACCACGGCGACCGCGCTGAACAGCGGCACCGTGACGCAGACGGTCGTCACCAACCCGTTCGGGGTCATCACGGTCGTCGGCAGCACCATCAACCCGGCGTCGGCGAACGTGGGCGGGGTCACGGTCGTCGGCACCACGATCAACGCCTACGACAGCGTCCGCACGTACAACCACTTCAACGGCGGTACGATGGGGCTGCGGAGCGAGGCCCGGTACGGGATCTTCACCACCACCGGGTTCGCCAAGGTGTCGCTGGGTAACATGCACCAGCGGCTGGAGATCAGCGGCGGGACCTCGTTCTTCGACCCGGGCAGCCGGGCGGGCACGGTCGTCACCCGGCTCCCGCAGATCGGGTCCGCGGTCGGCGGGGTGCTGGCGAACGCGAGCAACATCGGCCGGTACAACGACGACCGGTTCTCCGTGATCCCCGAGTTCGGCGGCACCCTGGGGGTCGCTCTGACCCGCGGCCTGAGCGGCTACATTGGGCTCAACTTCCTGTACATCCAGGACGTGATCCGGCCGGGCGGGCAGGTCACCAACGTGGTGAGCAGTGCGGCCATCCCGTTCAGCTCCAACTACGGGGCGGCCGGGGCGGCCCGGGCCGGCCGGGTGCTGTTCGACCAGGACGATTACTGGATCGGGGGCGTCAGCTTCGGGCTGCAGCTCAAGTACTGATCCGAGCAAATTCGGAATGCGGAATCCGGTGCGGGGAATAGAACACAGAGAGGGGACGGGGCACGAGTCCTCTCCCGGGTGTCCTATTCCGCCCTCCGAATTCCGCATTCCGAATTTGCACATGAGCGTGTTGAAGTTGGGGTTGCCGGCCGGGTCGCTGCAAGAGGCGACCGCGGATCTGTTCCGCAAGGCCGGGTACAAGATCACGTTCCCGTCCCGCAGCTACTACCCCGTGATCGACGACCCCGAACTGCACTGCACCCTGATCCGCGCGCAGGAGATGGGCCGGTACGTCGCCGACGGGTCGCTCGACTGCGGCCTCACCGGCCACGACTGGATCGTCGAGAGCGGCTCGCACGTCACCGAGCTGGCCGAACTCGTGTTCAGCAAGGTGAGCCGGCGCCCGGTGAAGTGGGTGCTCGCGGTGCCGAACGACTCCGACATCCACGGGCCGAAGGACCTTCAGGGCAAGCGGATCGCCACGGAGGTGGTCAACATCACCAAGAGCTGGCTCGCGGGGCACGGCGTCGCGGCCCAGGTGGAGTTCAGTTGGGGCGCGACCGAGGTGAAGCCGCCGAAGTTCGCCGACGCCATCGTCGAGGTGACCGAGACGGGCAACTCGCTCCGCGCCAACAACCTGCGCATCGTAGACACCCTGCTGACCAGCACGACCCGGTTCGTCGCGAACCCGCAGGCGGCGCTCGACCCGTGGAAGCGCCAGAAGATGGACGACCTGCTCCTGATGCTCCGGGGCGCGATGGCGGCCGAGGGCAAGGTCGGGCTGATGATGAACGTCCGCAAGGCGGACCTGGCGCACGTCCTGAACAAGCTCCCGGCCCTGAAAAACCCGACCATCTCGCCGCTGGCGGATCAGGAGTGGGTGGCGGTCAACACGATCATCGACGAGGACACGGTCCGGCACATCATCCCGCAGTTGAAGGCCGCCGGCGCCAGCGGGATCGTCGAATACCCGCTCACGAAGATCATCGATTAGGCCGAGGACAGATGGTGCCAAGGGTTTCGACCGCTGGCACCATCCCGTTTCGATCTCCCTCTTGTGCCCGTCTTTCGATCGCCTGTCACCGCCGGCGGTTGCTGTGTAACCGACTGGGGCGGAACTGGCTTCCCGTCGCTTCTCGTCGGTCGTTTGCGCTCGGGGCATCTCAATCTCGCGGAACGTGGCGAGAACTGATCGATCGGGCATTTCAGCGTGTAAGTGATTCGAAAACATGATGTTGCGCCTTCGCATCCAGTAAGCGAGGGGCACGGCCGAGAGGCCATATAGGGCGTATCTGCCGATTGTGAGGGCGATTCAGTAGGTAGCGAGCGGGTAGCGAATGGGTAGTGAACCGCCCGCTCCCCGACCCACTCGCGTCCACTCGCCACCCCACCCGACGCCCCCTTGAGCGGCGCTGTAACCCCCGTTACACTTCGCGCCTCGGTAACGCTCTCGACGGGCCGTGACGGGGAATTCCGGTCTCGTTCGTGGGTAGCGAACCGTCCGCGAACCGGTAGCAAACGGCCAGCTCCCCGCCCGCAGTTGTCCGCTCGATGCCCCATCGGTGCTGCCCCTCTGATACACTTCGCGCTTCGATGCACGGCCCGGTTGCGGGTGCCCGTGTTCGGTTTTAGCCTTTGCATTACAGACATTCCGGTCTGTGTACCCTTCGCACGCCGCACGGAACTTCCGGCCTGTGCCTCACGAGGCGGGCCACGTCAATCGGCCGCACGGGTCGTTCGACGGTGCTGGGGCGCCACCTCACGCTGGCACGAACGCTCAGCTCCCCTCTAAATGCAGATGGCACGCACGGGCGCCGCGCACGCGCACCGGCGTCCAAGTGCGGTTCTCTTCGACTGGATGCCCGTCGTTTCAAGTTGGTCCGGTGTGATTGCGGTGACCGATCGAATCGTCAGCCTCTGGTCTGGTGCTGCGCAGGGGGGCTGAAGTTGCGCGCCCGGGGCAGGGGCCTCCGGTAGGCCGACGATCGCACTCCACCCCCTGGCGACCGCGATCACGGTTCCGCTGGTGGTGCCAATATTCGGACCGTAGCTGGTCACGGCGGAACGGAACTTCGAGAGATGAATTGGCATTCCGCAATGCGAAAATTGTTGCACGAGCCCGTCACGTCACTTCATCCTTGATGACGAACGCCCGCACCTCGGCCAGTTTGCCGTCCCGCAACCGCCAGACATCGCAGTACGCGAAACGCTCCTTCTTCCCGTGCCCGCCAACCATCGTCACCGTGCCGACTGCGGTGAGGAACTCGCCCTCTTCGATCAGGTGATCGACCGTCAGTTCGGGTGGCGCGGTGTACGTCTCTGCCATCCACTGCCGCACGGCCTCTTTTCCGCGGAGAACCCGGTCGCCAACGAACGTCCAGACGGTGTCGTCCGTGCAGAACGACAGGAAACCCTCGTAATCACCTTTGGTAACCGCCGCGTTGGCTTGTTCAAGTACCGATTTGTTGTTCATTGCGCTCTCCCGCGAAACGCCGCTACTTGACTCCGAGCCAAGTCATCGTCAATGGTTGTCGTCCGTATTATCTCGTGCAACTACTGTTCCCGCTGCTCGGAACGTTCCGGCTTGCCTGTCGCATCCGTCTCTCGATTCCGGCAATTCGCCCCTTCCGCCATCATTACTACCGGAGTAAACTTTCAGGCATCGCCTCCCGCCACTTGAGCCACCCGCCATGACGCGCCTGTCTGGTTGTTTTGCTGTGCTCGCGCTCGCTGCCCCCGCACTCACTGCGGATCAAGCACCGGCGCCGCGCACGAAGGCCGCTCCCGCGGCGTCCGTACCGAAGATGCCGCTATCCGGGCTGACTCCGGCTCAGCCGATGTTCGACGCGTGCATCTACAATTACCCGGTCGGCACCACGAACCCGCAGTGCCAGGCGTTCGTGAACCAAGGGCTCGGCCAGTACTACTCCTACGTGTGGATCGACGCGGCCCGCGCGTTCGAGACTGCCACGCGGCTCGACCCCGAGTGCGCCTACGCGTGGCTCCTGCTGCACCGCTCGCTGGAGAAGTGGGGCAAGCCGGGCGTGACGCCGTCGGCCAACCCGCACGTCGCGGCGCTCGGCGGGCTGGGGCTCGCGAAGCTCCCGGACCGGGTCGGCAAGAACGCGGCGGAGTACGCCCTCGACACCGCGCGGCGGCTCATGCCGAAGGCCCCGTTGCGGGAGCAACTGCTGATCCAGTCGCGCCTGCAAGAGAAGGGGATGTGGCCCGGGGTCGGCCCCGACGAGCGGCGCAAGAAGGCGGCCCAGTCGCTCGACGAACTGCTCATGCTCCACGAGGACGACGAAGAGGGTTGGTTCTGGCGCGCCCAACTGGCTTCCGGTGACGGCCCCAACGCCGTCGCGGTGTTCTACAAGGCGCTGCTGCGTGTGAACCCGCTGCACCCGGGGGCGAACCACGAGTTCGTTCACTTCTACGAGAACGTGAAGCGCCCCGCGCTGGGCTGGCCCTACGCCGAGAACTACATCAAGTCGTCGCCCGGTATCCCGCACGCCCACCACATGCAGGCGCACCTCGGCACGCGGATCGGGAAGTGGGGCGAAACGACCGACTGGTCCGCGAAAGCGGTCGAACTCCAGATCGCCTACCACAAGCTCCAGGGCGTGACGCCGGGCGAGGACCACCAGTTCAACCACCACATGGACATCCTGTCCAAGAGCCTCGTTCACGACGGGCGGTTCGCCGAGGCGAAGGCGCACCGGGCGCTGTGCGAGAAGTACAAGTACACCTTCCGGCACGACTGGCTGCGGGCCGCGCTGGGGGCGCACGACTGGTCCGAGGCGCACACCCTGGTCGAGCAGTTCCGCCGCACGGATAAGGCGTCGGGCGCGTACTACGCCGCCCTCGTGTCGCTCGAAAAGGGCGACACCGCGCAGGCCGGGCGCGAGGTAGAGACGCTGCGGCAGCTCTCCCAGAGCAAGAAGTTCGACCGGAACCTGGAGCGCCGATTGTGGGAGGTCCAGGGGCGACACCTGTGCCAGTCGGGCAACACCGAGGCCGGGCTGAAGCTGCTCAAGAAGGTGGTGGACGCGACCAAGAACGACTTCGGGCACCACGCCTGGGGCAACGGGGCGGTGTACATGGAGTCGTGGGGCATCGGCGCGCTCGAGGCCGGCGCGGCGACCGACGCCGAGGAGGCGTTCCAGGAGGCCCTCGCGCACGACGCCGGCAGCGTGCGCGGCGCGCTCGGGCTGTGGGCGCTGTGCGACCGCGTCGGGCGGAGCGAAGAGGCGGCCCGTTACCTGAAGCTCGCGCAACGCGCGTGGTCGCGGGCCGACTCCAAGGACTTCATCGCGCTCCAGCACGACATGGCGGAGCGGGCCAAGAAGATCACCAAGCCGAGCGTCGCCGCCGCGGGCGAATAACGCGGGCCGCCGATGCGAACACCCAACACCCGATCCCCCGATACCAGCCATGACGCGCGTTCTTTGTTTGAGCCTTGCCATGATCCTCGCGCCGGCCCTGCCCGCGGCCGAACCGGTCGTTTCCGGAACGCCGGTCGGTAAGCGCCCGGGGCCGTACAGCTTCCTGGTCGCCACCGGGCCGCAGCGCGGCCAGCAGACGTGCTACATCTGCGAACAGCACGAGGGGAACAAGCCGGCGGCCGTGGTGTTCGCCCGGGGCACCACCGACCAACTCGGCAAGCTCGTGACGAAGCTCGACGCCGTGTCGCTCGCGAAGAAGGAGAGCGGGTGCAAGGTGTGGCTCACGCTGCTCGCGGACAAGGCCGACCTGGACGCGCTCGCGAAGTGGGCGCAGCAGCAGGGCATCAAGAACGCCCCCGTGGGCGCGTTCGAGGACGCCGACGGCCCGCCGTCGTACAAGCTGCACCGGGACGCCGAAGTGACCGTGCTGCTGTTCGCGAAGCAACGGGTCGTGGCGAACTTCGCGTTCCGCGCCGGCGAACTCGACGACGGGGCCATTGAGAAGGTTGTGAAAGCGATGCCGCAGGTGTTTGAGGCGAAGTGATGTTCGCTCTGCTCGCCAACGGCGCGCCCTCCCCGTTCCCGACCGCGGACACGCCCGCACGGGAACTCGCCGTTTGGGGCGCGTGCGTCAGCGTGGCGCTGCTCCTCGGCGGGTGGGGCGTTCTGAACCGCAACCGCCCGGAACGTGACACGCGCGTGGGTGTGGCGCTTCTTGTCGCGATGATCCTCTTCGCGTTCGCCGTGCTGCTCGCCATGTCGCGCGACTGGGACCGGCAGCGGGCGCGCAACGAACGCGAGCGGCAAGAGTACATTCAGAGCCTGGAGGAGCGGGAGCGGGAGTCGCAGCGCTGAGCCGCGCCCGTATCTTGTCGGGATGAGCATTTCTCGCTTCCTGCTGCGCCTGGCGCTCGGGCGCAGGCTGCCACAAACCGCTGGCGAACTGCGGGTGACGGGCGTTGCCGCCCCGGTCACGATCCGCCGCGACCGCTGGGGCGTTCCGCACATCGACGCGGCGTCCGAGGCGGATGCCTATTTCGCGCTCGGCTTCTGTCAGGGGCAGGACCGTGCGGGGCAACTCGAAGTGCTGTGGCGGCTCGCCCGCGGCGCCCTCGCGGAGTGGGTCGGAGCGGTCGCGCTGCCCGCGGACCGGATGAGCCGGCACATCGGGTTCCGCCGCGCCGCGGAGGCTCAGCTACCCGTTCTGAGTGCCGAAGCACGCGGTGCGTTCGAGGCGTTCGCGGCCGGGGTGTGCGCCGGCACCACAACCGGGCTGCCGCAGAAGCCGCACGAGTTCGCCATCGTCGGCGGCGCGCCCTCCGCATGGGACGGCGCTGATGTGCTGGCCGTGCTCAAGCTGCAATCCTTCCTGCTCCCGTCCAACTGGGACGTGGAACTGGCGCGGCTGCGCGTCCTGCTCGCCGACGGACCCGACGCCGTTCGTGAACTGGATCCCGTTTCTGTGCCCCCCGTCGTCGATCCTGTAATGGGCGCGCCCGGGGAGGCGGGCCTGCTCGACCGGCTCGCCGCGGACCTCGCGGCGCTGCAAGTGTACCTGCCGCGCGGGGGCGGCTCGAACAACTGGTGCATTTCGGGCACGCGCACGGAATCCGGGAAGCCGATCCTCGCGAGCGACCCGCACCTGGCCCCGACGACCCCGCCGCCGTGGTACCTGGCCCACGTCCGCACCCCCGCCTGGGAAGTGGCCGGCGCGGGGCTGGCCGGCGCGCCCGGGTTCCCGATCGGGCACAACGGGTTCGCGGCCTGGGGCGTCACCGCCGGTCTGACCGACAACTCCGACCTGTTTATCGAAACGCTTAGTTCCGACGGGCGCTCTGTGCGCCAGCCCGACGGCACGTTCGTACCGTGCGACGTGGTGCGCGAGGTGGTGCGGGTGAGGGGGGCGGCCGACGTGGTGGAGGAGGTGCTCGTCACCCCGCGCGGGCCGTTGCTCACGACCGTTCTGCCGGATACGAAGCTGGCGGTTTCGCTCTCCGCAGTCTGGCTCCAGCCGCGCCCGGTCGAGGGCTTCCTCAAGTCGCCAACGGCGCGCTCGTTCGAGGAGTTCCGGAAGCCGTTCGCGCACTGGCCCGCGCTGCCGCTGAACGTGCTTTACGCGGACGCGAACGGGACGATCGGCTGGCAACTGGTCGGCGAGGTGCCGGAACGGGCGGGGAGCGCCGGGTTGCTCCCGAAGCCCGCCGACGCGCCCGGCTCCGCGTGGACCGGGACCGTACCGTTCGACGCGATGCCGTTTCAGGAGAACCCGCCGAGCGGCTTCCTCGCGACCGCAAACGACCCGCCGAACGAGTGGGCACAAGCGTCTTTCCTTCCCAACTCCTCTTCGGGACAGCGAGGGGCTGGAGAGGAGTTGGGTCACGACTTCGTCGATCCGTACCGGGCGCGGCGCATTCGAGAGTTGCTCGCCGCGCGCGACAGCGGTTGGACGCTCGCCGGGGCGTCCGCGATCCAGCTCGACGTGCAGTCGCTCCCGTGGCGCGAGGCGCGTGAGGTGGTGCTGGCGCTCGCCCCGACCGACCCCGACGCCCGCGACGCGCTGGCGCTCTTGCACGAGTGGAACGGCCGCGTTGAAACGGACTCGTCGGCGGCGGCGGTGTTCGAGCTGTTCGTCGCCGAGATGTGCGTGCGGGTGGCCCGCGCGAAGGCGCCGAAGTCCTGGGCGACGGCGGTGGGGGAGGGGGCGCTCGGCGTCGCGACGTACAACCTCTTCTCGGACCGCCGGGTCGGGCACCTCGTTCACCTCCTGCGCACGCAACCCGACGGCTGGTTCGGGTCGTGGGCGGGTGAGATGGAGCAGGCCCTCGCGGGGGCGGTGCGGACGCTCCGGCGCGCGGCCGGCCCGGGGCCCCGGTTCTGGGCGTGGGGGCACCTGCGGCAGTTGCTACTGGAGCACCCGCTGTTCGGGAAGCACCGGTGGCTCGGTCCGGCGTTCAACCGCGGCCCGTTCCCGTGGGGCGGGGACAGTAACACCGTGAGTCAGGCGGGTGCGCGACCGGCCGAGCCGACCGCGTTCACGCACAACATGGCGAACTTGCGCACCGCGTTCGATCTGGCCGACCTGTCGAAAAGCACGTTCGTGCTGTGCGGCGGGCAGAGCGGCAACCCGCTGTCGCCGCACCACGCCGACCAACTCGCGCTTTGGCTCCAGGGGGAGTCCTTCATATTGCCCTGGGATCAGGCGGACGTGATTCGCGCCGCAGTGGACACGCTCCGGCTCATGCCCGGGGAACGTTCTTAGGAAGTGCATCCCGGTGGCGCACTCACGGTCCGGCAGTTGGTTTTGTCTTTGTGGTACGGCCGTTCCTGTCCGCACAGTCTTAAATCGCCGCACAGACAGAAACGTTCCTGGCCACCCGCACCCCGAGTGGCGGCGAGCAGCGATCCGCTCGGTGCCATCGTAGACAAATATCTCGGCGCGCGCCCCGTCCCGCATGCCTCCAATGCAACGCTCTCGCGAGGGGAAGATCGTCGGCTCGTTGCTGAAGCGGCCCGTCGCATAACGGGGGGGCGAAAGCCTCCTCGTGTCGTTTGGTATGGTTCAGCGGGCGCGAACGGAGGGTGTGTATGGACCGCTGGTTCGACGGCGTGTACCTGGTCGGCCGGTACACCTGGCTGCAAACGGGTGTCTGGTTGCTCGCACACAACGGTGAAGCCGCGGTTCTGGAACAACCGCCCACCAACATGACCGGGACCGGGTTCGGGCCGGACCCGGCGGCCGATGTCGAACGCGCGGCGGCTCAACTCGGCGTGCGTGTGCGGTTCCTGCTCTGCACGCACACCCACACCGACCACTTCAGCACCCGCACCTTCGACTCGCTGCGCCAGCGGTTCCCGACCGCCGAACCGGTGTTCCAGCGCGGGTTCCACAAGCTGACCGGCGACAGCCCCGGGGTGCGGTACTTCGACCACGAGTGCGAACTGTCGGTCGGCGGCGAGCCGCTCCACCTCGTCCACGCGCCGAAGCACAGTTGGACCGACACCGTGGTGCTGTTCCGCGGCGCCGCGTGTACCGGCGACTGGGAACTGAACACGCTCCGCACCGTCAACGAGAGCGTCCCGGTGCCGGCGCGGCTACAGTCCTGCGAGCGGCTCATCGGGTTCGTGCGGCAGACGGGATACCGCGTCCACCGCGTGTACTCGGTCCACGCGAACGACCGGCGCGAGTGCGTGGACTTCCCGGCGCTGATTGCCGACACGCGAACCGATCGCAAACTGTGGTGACCTACGCCGACGGGGGCTGCGCCGTTCCCGGTACGTGCGAACCCGCGTGCCCGGTCGGCTCTTCGTGCTGCGGGGCGAGCCGGCGGAACGGGTACGCGAGTTGGCCGAGGAGCGTTTCGGGCGGCGGGTCGTGGTTCACCCCGAACTGCACCGGCTCACGTTTCGGGAAGTGGGCGGTGCCGAACAGCAGGTCCCAGAGCGGGAACATGCCCGCGAAGTTCTTGTCCAGTCCCTCCTCGTCGCGCGTGTGGTGCCAGCGGTGGTACCGCGGGCTGACGATCACCCACCGGAACGGCCCGTAGTCCCAGTTCAGGTTCGAGTGCAGCACGATCACGAAGAACACCAGCACCGGCACCACGATCAGGATCGCCTTGGCCGACAGGCCGACCAGCACCACCGGCACCACCTGGCACAGCCGGGTGATGAAGTCGTTCACCGGGTGCATCCGGGCCGACGCGAGCCAGTTCATGTGCTCCGGGCTGTGGTGGATCGCGTGGAACCGCCACGCCCGCGACACGTGGAACCAGCGGTGCGTCCAGTAGTCCACGAAGTCGGCGAGCACCAGGATCTCGATCGTCTGGAGCCACAGCGGCTGGCGCCCGAGCGGCCCGAACCCGTCGAGGACACTTTCGTCGAGCGGCCAGCCCAGGGCGGCGCACGCGGCCAGCCCGATCAGGCACACCACGAGCTTCGAGACGATCTGAATCACCAGCGGGTTGATGAACCAGTACGTCACGTTCAGCACCAGCGCGCGCCGCGGCACTTGTTGCGCCGGGTGGGCGGGGAACAGGCGCTCCAGCAGCGTGAAGGCCGCGGGCATGACCGCAGCCAGCATCAGCATTTTCGACCAGGTCGGCAGGGCGCCGATCTGGTCCAGCAGGTTGAAGACGGTTTCGGTCATGGCTGGTTCGTGGGTCTCTGGGCTGCGACGCAGCGGCTCCTGCCGCGAATCGGTTCCGACCCGACCTGAATACTAGCCGGGAGCGCGCTCAACGGGAATGGCTCTCGTAAGCATCTTCGAGAGCAATCCGGCCGACGTTTGAGTGCGCGGCGCTTCAACCGGCATGTACGGCTCAAGTCGTGCCGCCGGCGCGCGCAGACGGTTTTCGCCTTGTCAGGAATTCGCCCATTCGCGCCTGACATTTGTGAATGCGATCGGTAGGCCGAGCACGTCCCACGTTGGGCGCGCGGGCGCTAGCACCTTTGATGCCACCAGCCGGCCGAGAAGGGAACGTCGGTTGCCGCACAGGGAGCGGGGCCGAATTGAGACGCCGGTACCCCAGGTCGGTTTCTGAAAGATTGTGTCGGATTCTTGAGCCGCTCCCGGTACGAAGGATTCCTGATGCGTTCGGGGGACGGATCGGCGATACTGAATGGACCTCCGGTTCGCGCTCTCGCTCCCAGCAGAACCTCCCGCTGCACGGTGCTCGCGATGCGATTCGCTGCTCTCCCTCCAGTCGTGATGCTCGCGGCGCTGGTTCCCGCCGTGCCGCTCCCTGCGTCCGACGCGCCGAAACCACTCACGCCGGCCGAAACCGAGTTCTTCGAGAAGAAGATCCGGCCGGTACTCACCCAGCACTGCGCGGGCTGCCACTCCGCCGATGCCGAGAAGAACAAGAAGCTCAAGGGGAGCCTGTTCGTCGATTCGCGCGACGGGTTGCTCAAAGGCGGCGACAGCGGGCCGTCCGTCGTCGCCGGCAAGCCGGGCGAGAGCCTGCTGCTCAAGACGATGAAGTACGACGGCGACCTCCAGATGCCGCCCAAGGGCAAACTGCCGGACGCCGTCATCAAGGACTTCGAGAAGTGGATCGCGATGGGCGCGCCGGACCCGCGCGGCGACTCGGGCGCACCCAAGAAGCAGATCGGGCTGAGCACCGAACAGGGGCGCAAGTTCTGGGCTTACAAGCTCCCCGCCCCGGTCGCGGTGCCGGACGTGCGGACCCACAAGGCCGAGGTTCGCAACGAGATCGACAGCTTCGTACTGGCCGCGCTCGAAAAGAAAGGGCTCAAGCCCGCCAAAGAAGCCGACCGCGCGACCCTGGCCCGCCGGTTGTACTACGACCTTACCGGGCTGCCACCGGCGCCCGAAGAGGTCGACGCGTTCGTCAACGCGAAGACCCCCGACGCTTACGAAAAGCTGGTCGACAAGCTCCTCGCGTCGCCGCAGTTCGGCGAGCGCTGGGGCCGGCACTGGCTCGACATCGCGCGTTACGCCGAGTCGGTCACCCTCCGCGGGCTCGTGTTCAAGGAGGCCTGGCGCTACCGCGACTACGTCATCGACAGCTTCAACGCCGATAAGCCCTTCGACCAGTTCGTGCGCGAGCAACTCGCGGGTGACCTCCTTACTGCCACCGACCGCGCCGAGCGGACCCGCAACCTGATCGCCACGACGTTCCTACAACTCGGTAACACGAACCTCGAAGAGCAGGACAAGAAGCAACTCCGCATGGACGTGGTGGACGAGCAACTCGATGTCATTACAAAGGGGTTCCTGGCGCAGACCGTCACCTGCGCGCGGTGCCACGACCACAAGTTCGACCCGATTCCCACCAAGGACTACTACGCCCTCGCCGGCATCCTCCGCAACGTCAAGGCACTGGAAAACGCCAACGTGTCGAAATGGGTGGAGGTGCCGCTGCCCGCCACGCCAGAGGCCGAAGCCGCGCTGAAGAGGCACGAGAGCGCCGTCGCCGCGCTCCAGACCAAGATCGCCGCCGCAAAAGCGAAGGGCGGTCCGAAGGTCGCGAGCGGCGTGCTGGCGGTCAAAGACGTGGCCGGGGTCGTGGTGGACGACGCGCAGGCCAAGAAGGTCGGCGCGTGGACCGCTTCGACGTTCAACGCCACCTATATCGGCACCGGGTACGTTCACGACGGCAACGCCGGCAAGGGCGAGAAGACGCTGACGTTCCAGCCCGAGAGCCTGCCGCCGGGCAAGTACGAGGTGCGGCTCGCCTACTCCGGCGGGGCGAGCCGCGCCGACAAGGTGCCCGTCCACATCAACAGCGCGGACGGCGAAAAAGAGCTGTTCGTGGACATGAAGAAGGCGCCGCCGATCGAAGGCCGGTACGTCTCGCTCGGCGAGTTCCGGTTCGAGAAGGGCGGCTTGGCCTACGTCCTCGTGTCGAACGAGGACACGAAGGGGCACGTTTGCCCGGACGCGGTCGTGTTTCTGCCGCTCGACAAGAAGGAGCAGGGGAAGGACGACAAGCCGGTCCCGAAGAGCCCTTCCGACGACGTGAAGGCGCTCGAAGCCGAACTGAAGAAGCTCCAGGACAGTGGCCCGAAGCGCGATCTGGTGATGTCGGTGGTTGAAGAGAAGGTGATCGAGGACACGAAGGTTCACGTTCGCGGTAACGTCCACAACCTCGGCGAGCCGGCGCCGCGCGGGTTCCTCTCGGTGGCCCTGCACGGCACCCCGCCGAGCGTTCCGACGGCCCAGAGCGGGCGCAAAGAACTCGCCGAGTGGATCGCCTCAAGGGACAACCCGCTCACGGCGCGCGTCTACGCGAACCGGGCGTGGCACTGGCTGCTCGGCGCGGGGCTCGTGCGCACCGTAGACAACTTCGGCGTGACGGGTGAAGTGCCGTCGAACCCGGAACTGCTCGACCACCTCGCAGCCAAGTTCCAGGGCACGTGGAGCGTCAAGGAGTTGGTGCGGTACATCGTGCTGAGCCGCACGTACCGCCAGAGTACGACCGGTGACGAGGCTACCGCCGCCGCTGACCCGGAGAACCGCCTGTACGGCCGGGCGAACCGGCGGCGACTCGAAGCCGAAGCGATCCGGGATACCGTTCTGGCGGTGAGCGGCCAACTCGACCCGGCGCGCGGCGGGCAAACGTTCCCGTCTTCGCTCGCGGCGGACTACGCGTTCAAATCGAACTCGCTGCGCCGCAGCGTGTACCTCCCGCAGTTCCGCAACGCGTTCCCCGAGATGCTCGAAGCGTTCGACGCCGCCGACCCGAGTACGGTGACGGGCCAGCGCAACACCGGGACCGTCGCCCCGCAAGCGCTGTTCATGATGAACCACCCGTTCGTACTGGAACAGTCGAAGGCCGCCGCGGCGCGGCTCCTCGGCGAACCACACGCGGACGACACCGCCCGCGCCGCCCGCGCGTACCGGCTCGCGCTGGGGCGCGTCCCGACCGACGGCGAGCGTGAGGTCGCGCTGCGGTTCCTCAAGGGCAAATCCGATAAGGACGCCTGGGCCGCCGTGTTCCACGCGCTGTTTGCGTCCGCCGAGTTCCGCTACGTGAATTAATGCAGGAAGCGTTTTTGACAGGATCAACAGGATGGACAGGATAAGAAGAAAGAGATTGTTGAATTCAATCCTGTCCATCCTGTTGATCCTGTCAAAAACGCTTTGACTTCCGCTGCCATTCCCACTCCGCGTGAGAGCCGAGATGCTGCCGACCTTCTCCCGTCGCGAATGGCTGAGCCGCACCGGCTGCGGCTTCGGCGCGATGGCTCTTGCCGGGCTCGCGGCCCAGGAGTCCCGCGCCGCGGCCCCGGTCATCAACCCACTGGCACCAAAGGCCGGGCACCACCCGGCCCGGGCGAAGCGGGTGATCTTCCTGTTCATGCAGGGCGGGGTGTCGCACGTCGATTCCTACGATTACAAGCCGGCCCTCGATAAGGAGGACGGCAAGCAGATCAAGTTCGACGACGCCCGGGTGATCGCGAACACCGGGATGCGCGGCAGCACGCAGCGGGTGATGAAGCCGCTGTGGACGTTCGCCCCGCGTGGCAAAACCGGGAAGTGGGCGTCCGACCTGTTCCCCGCGGTGAACGAGGTGATCGACGACCTGTGCTTCGTCCACTCGATGCGCACGGAGGGGGTGGCGCACGGGCCGGCAACGCTGTTCCTGCACTGCGGTTCGACGAGCTTCGTGCGCCCGAGCATGGGCTCGTGGGTGCTGTACGGGCTGGGCAGCGAGAACGCGAACCTCCCGGGGTTCGTGAGCATCGCGCCGTCGGCCGGCAACGGCGGCGCGCGAAACTACGGCAACGCGTTCATCCCCGCGATCTACCAGGGCACACCCGTGGGCCGCGCCGGCGCCCCCGCCAGCGAGGCGACGATCCGCAATCTGGTGCCCGGGCTGTCGCCGACCGCGGCCGAAGAACACTTCAACCTGCTGCGCGAACTCAACGCCGAACAACTGAAACAGAGGCCCGGCGACGCCGAACTGGAGGCGGTCGCCGCGTCCTACGAGCTGGCGTGGCGGATGCAGAAGAACGCCCCGGACGTGATGGACATCAGCAAGGAAACGAAGGAGACGCACAAGCTGTACGGGATCGGCGCCAAGGAAACCGACAACTTCGGCAAGCAGTGCCTGATGGCGCGGCGGTTGAGTGAGGCCGGGGTCCGGTTCGTGCAGGTGACCTACGGCGACAACTCGGCGAACCCGGCGTGGGACCAGCACTCGAACCTGCCGAAGCACGGCGATCACGCCCGCGCCGTCGATCGACCGATCGCGGGGTTGCTCGCGGACCTGAAGCGCCGGGGGCTACTCGAGGACACGATCGTGTGGTGGGGCGGGGAGTTCGGGCGGACGCCCTACGCGGAGAAGAACGGCACGGGGCGCGACCACAACCCGGGCGGGTTCACGGTGTGGCTCGCCGGCGGCGGGTTCAAGCCGGGGCTCTCGTTCGGCGCGACCGACGAGTTCGGCGCGCAGGCGGTGACCGACAAGGTCCACATGCACGACCTGCACGCGACGATCCTGCACCAGCTCGGGCTGAACCACGAGAAGCTGACCTTCAAGTACGCCGGCCGCGACTTCCGGCTCACCGACGTTCACGGGCACGTCGTGAAGGAACTGCTGGGGTGATACCAAGTCCAGTCGTTTCAAGTTCCAGGTCGGAACCCCGCTCGTCACAAGCGCCGGCGATTCGTGTCGCTCGTGACTCCACTTGGAACTTGGAACCTGGAACTACTGGATTCGATGTGCGACGCCTGGCCCCCTTGAGACGCGGCACCGCGTTCGGCGGCGTGTCTTTTTCTCCGGAGCGATACCACCCGGCTGCGTTCGCAGAAAACGCCCCGCATTCCGTCGAGCTATTTGATCTGAAAGTGGCCGCGCAACTCGCGCAGGATCGACATCGAGTACAGCCCGGCGCTGACGTGCCCGGCTTCGAGCCACACGATCCGCTGCTTGCCGGTCGCCTCCCACAGCGCGGTCGCGGCCTTCGCCGGAACCACGTCGTCGTTCGTTGCCGCGATCATGAGGAGGTTTTTGTCCTTCAGCCGGGGCGCGTAGGTGAGCGGATCGACCGGGGCGATGAGCCGCTTCACGAGGCCCTTCCCGCCGACCGCGTCGAGCGCCTTGCGCACGTCTTGGCCTTTCGGGTGGTCGTAGTACGCGTCCACCAGTCCGCCGCCGCCCAGCACCATGCACACGTTCTTCACCCGCGGCTCGTTGGCTGACGTAAGGGCGGTGAGGAAACTGCCAAGGCTCGTGCCCACCATCCCGAGCCGGTCGGCGTCGACCTCGTCGCGCCCCGCGAGCCACGCGAGCGCGCACCGGCAGTCCATCACGCCCTGCCGGATGCCCGTGAGCGTGCGCGGGATGTTGGTCGAAACGAGCTTCGCCTTGCTGTCCGGGGCGCGGCGCTGGTTGTAGTGCGGGAGGACCACCACGAGCGCCGCGACGCCGTTCTGGGCCAGCCACGTCGCCTCGCCGCGGGCGATGCGCTGGTTCCCTTGCATGATGTCGAGCACCACGACCGCGGGGAACTTGCCCGGCCCGCTGGGAACGAAGTACTCCGCGTAAACGGTGTTGTTCTCGGTCACGTCCGACGGGAGCGGCGACGGGAACGTGAGGTCGTAAACGGTGACGCCGCTGTGGCGGAGTTGGTAGCGGTCGGAGAGACGAAACGTGCCCTGGTACGGCTGCTGGAAGCGGTACCCCTCGGCGATCGGCGTCTTCTCCGGGTCCGCCGGAACGGACAGCGTGCCCGTGGTGTCCGCCCCCGGCGCGAAGGCGTGTGAGCCGAGTGCGGCGACGAGAGCGAGAGTGAGGCGTGACATGCGCGCGGCCCCGCGTCCTGTGTGTCGTACCCTTTCATGGTACGCGCGGCCGCGCCGGCACTCAACAACGAAGCCGCGGCGGTGAAGGCTCGGGGTTTCGGTGCGGGTGTCGCGTTCCGCGTCGCGGCCCCTCGGCCGCGACGGTCCAATTCGGTGGCCCGTCACCCGTGTTAAACGGTAAGATGTGCCCTGTCCGCGCGCCACCGCACGAGGTTCCATCGATGTCGATCGAGTTCGCCTGCCCGACTTGTAGCGGCACGCTGCGCGTGGACGACGAATCCGCCGGCCGGTCGATCCGGTGCGGCGCGTGCTTGACCACGCTCCGGGTGCCGGACGCGGCGGCCGCGAATGCGGCGGCGGACGGGTTCCCGGAGCCCTCTGCGGCGGCCCCGAGTCCGGACGACCCGTTCGGGGGAACTCCGGAACCGCTGGCGGCGGTGCCGGTGTCCCGCCCTCGCGCCCGCGCCCGCACCGACCGCGACCGTGAACCGGATCGGGACCCCGACCGCCCGCGCCGTCGGCGCCGGCCGCCGCCCCCGCCCGGGCGCGGCCCGCTGTTTTGGCTGGCCCTCGTGGCCGGGTTGGGCGCGTTACTGGTTTCCCTGTGCTGCGGCGGGCTGTACGTCGCGGTCCCGGGGGCGAAGTGGCGCGACCACCGGTCCGACAACGGCGGGTTCAAGGTGGAACTGCCGGCCGCGCCCCGCAAGGACATGGACCAGATCGCCGGGAACAACCCCGATCCGAACATGACCACGGAGGGCACCATCCTGTTCCGGGCGCTCGAGGAGTACGCGATCGTCTACGGCAACATCTCCCCGCAAGAGCGCCAACTGCTGAGCGACAAGGACCGCATCGACGCGGCGGTCCAGGCGATGAAGACCAGCGGCGAGGTGCGGTCGATCGTGAGCCAGAAGGAGATCACGGTGAACGGGTTCCCGGGCCGCGAGGTGGAGTTCAGCGGCCAGGGCGGGGGGCACTACGGGGTTCGCGTCGTCATCGCGGAGAGCCGGGTGTACGTGCTGGTGGCCGGGGGCAAGTTGACCCAGCCGGGCAACGCGAACGTGCGCCGGTTCCTGGACTCGTTCGAGATCACCGACCCGGCGCTGAAAGTGGCGGGGCAGAAGCGGATCGACGCCGAACGGGCGCGTGTGACCGCCGCCGAGCGCGCGCGCGCCGAGGTCGAACGAGCGACTCGGGCACGCGAGCAGCAGGACGCACGGAACGCGAGCCTGGCGGCGGCTCGCGAAACGCTTGCAGTGGCCGAGGGAGAGCAGCGCGAGGTGTTCCTTGCGATCGAGGCCGCCGCCCGTCGGCAGCGCGACATCGGCGCCGCTGGCGAACTGAGTACCGAAACCACCATCGACCTGGGAGAGGTGGCCCAGCGGGCGGCGATCGAGGCCCTCAAGGCCGTTCGGACCGGGGCCGAAGGGGCCGCGGCGGCGGCCCTTGCGATCGGGGAGCGCGAGAGGCGGTTCGCGGCGTTCGTGGCCGGTCCGGGGCGGTACACCGGGCGCCCGCCGGAACTGCCCGCCGAGCCGGCGCTGCGGCTCACGTTCGACGGCACCGCCGAGCAGCGCGTAACCGCCGCGCCGGACGGCAAGCGGTTCCCGGTGCCGGCCGGCGCGGCGTTCGCCGAAGGGCCGAGCGGCACCGCCCTCTACCTGCCCCCCGGCACCCGGGCAGATCTGATCGCGCTGCCCCCGGTCGGGAAGCTCACGCGCGGGTCGGCGCTCACCGTTTCGGCGTGGGTGAAGACCACGGCCCCGGACATTGAGGTGTTCCGGTTCGGGTGCCAGGGCAAAGCCCGCTGGGACACGCTCTCGGTGCGCGTCACCGGGACGCTGACGTACGTGCAAGAGATCGACGGCCTACCGGAGCGGTTCGCCAAACTCACCGCGCCCTCGATCGCGGACGGCCGCTGGCACCACGTCGCGGTCACGCGCGAGGAGGTCGCCGCGCCCCGGCGCGGCGAGCAAACGACCTTTTACGTGGACGGCAAGCAGGTGGGGCGGTCCGTCGGGGCCGGCGGACCGGATCGGACGGCGGCGTTCTGTCCGCTGGCCCTGGGTATTCCACCGGTGAAACGCCCCGTCGTACCGGGTGGGATCGTCGGACCGGGCGGCCCGCCTGTGCCGGGGAGCGTTATCGTTCTCGACGACGTGCAGAACTTCGCGGTTGATGAGGTGTGCGTGTTCGCGGAGGCGCTGAGTGAGTCCGCCGTCCGCAAACTCGCCGGGGTGCCCTCGCTTCCGGTGGCGCCGGCCCCGCGGCCCGCAGGCAAGTGACTTCTACCACTCGCGATTGAAAAGTATCGGTGATGGGGGTCACACCCGCCGGCTGACACCGGCGGTTCGACTGTGGCTCGTCGAACCGCCGGTGTCAGCCGGCGGGTGTGACCCACGTCGCTGCCGAACGGTTACTCTTCAAGCGGGATTTGGTATCACGCCCCCCTTCGCGGCGATCAGGCTCGCGAGGAACCCGACCGAGTCGCCGCGGGACTTCGCCGCGTCCGCCAGCGCGCCGTAGTCGCCGACCCGGCGCGCCAGCTCGTTCACCCCGGGGCAGATCAGGTTGCGGTCGTCCTCCGCGAGCAGGAACTGCTTCGCGGCGTTGAGCGCGTCCCGTGAGCGGCCCGCTTTGAGAAGCAGGTTCACGTACACCTGGGCCGCGTAGGTCGCCCCCTCGGCGGCCTCGCGCGCGGCCTTGGCCGCGAACCGCGCGAGGCCCTCCTCCACCTGCTCGCCCGCGATCACGTTGAGGTAAGCGAGGTAGTCGTCGTAGTTCTCCTCGAACGGCGCGTCGTTGTGCCCCTGAAGGTTCGGCGCGAGCTTGCGCCCGTAGGCGCACAGCCCGCGGGCGCAGTCGAGCGCCGGGCCGGGCGCGAGGTGCGTGCTCATCTGCACCACGCTCGACAGGTGCGACGTGTCGATGTGGTACGCGTCCTCGGCGAACAGGTCCGGGTGCAACTCGACCAGCCGCGCCACCGGGAGCGGTTCGGTGAGCGCCACGCCCCGCGCCGTCAGGTCGCTCGTGAGGCGCTCGGTGAGTTGGGCGTGGAGTGCCGTCGCCAGCCGCGCCACGCAGTAGTCCCGCAGGTCCGCGTTCGCGCCCAGGTCGGACCCGCTCACCATCGTGATGGCCGAACAGATGCCGTGCCGGTCGAGCACGAGGTCGAATCCCTTCTTCGGCAGCACCCCGCCCTGCCACGCCACCTCAATGACCGGGTACACGTCGTCGTCCGGCCCGGGCGCGTACGCGGCCAGCGCCGCGCGCACCGGCTCGGGCTCGTCGAGCATGCGGAAGAACGCCCACGCCTTTGAGAACTCCTTGCGCTCCAGGAGCAGCCCGCCGACGTGGCGCGCGGCGGCGCGGATGGCGTCCTCGTAGGGCGCGTGGGTGTGCGCCGGGAGGTCGCCCGCCGCGCCGGTCGGGAACGGGGACACGCCGAGCCCGATGCGCGCTTTCATCAGCAGCGCGTAGAACAGCCCCTGGAAGTCCTCGGCGGCGCGCAGCTCGGCGATCAGCTCGTCGACCGCGGCGGCCGGGCCGTGGGCCGCGAGGGTCGCGGTGAGTTTGTCGAGGGCGGCGCCGCCGAGCGCGGGCGCGGGTTCTGCGGGGTCGTACATGGGAACGGTTCCGGCGCACCGGCGCGGGCGGGGTGGTAGGTTAACCCAGTGTAGCGAGAACGCCGAACCGAAAGAAGCCGGCGCGGGCTGCGACCCTTTCGGGTGCGCGGGCGGGCCGTTAGAATGATTCGGCCCTTTTCGCGTGTACTCATCGCCCGGGAGCGCTGGTATGAGCGCCGACTCCGCCGACACGACGCGCGTGACGCTGCTCCACCGGCTCCACCAGAACCCGGCCGACCAGCTCTCGTGGGGCGAGTTCTTTCGCACCTACAGCCCCGCCATCCGCGGGTGGCTGCTGCACTGGGGGCTCCAGGAGGCCGACGCCCAGGACGTGGCGCAGAACGTCCTGATGCGGCTCACGAAGAAGCTCCCGCAGTTCAAGTACGACCCGTCGAAGAGCTTCCGCGGGTGGCTCAAGACGCTGACGCACCACGCCTGGCACGACTTCGTCACGGAGGCCGGGTACCGGACCCGCGGGAGCGGCGACACCAGCGTCCTCGACCAGCTCCAGTCGGTCGAGGCGCGGGAGGACCTCGCCGCCCGGGTCGAAGCGACGTTCGACCGGGAGCTGCTGGAAATGGCACTGGTGCGCGCCCGCGAGCGGGTGGCCGAGAACACCTGGCTGGCGTTCAAGCTGTCGGCGCTGGACGGCGTGGCCCCGCAAACGGTGGCGGACCAGGTCGGCATCCGGGTGTCGCAGGTGTACCTCGCGAAGCACCGGGTGCAGAAGCTCGTTCAGGAAGAGATCCGGGCGCTCGAAGGGGCGGACGGCGAGGACGAGCCCCGCCGCTCGTGAGGCGCGACCGCTTCCGCGGCGCGAGACTTGACGCCACCGGTCGGGCTGAAGCCGACGCCACCCCCTGCCTTCGTACCCCCACCCGACACCTCTCCCATGCCCGACTGCCCTGACGACACCGAACTGGCCGGGTTCCTCAACGATTCGCTCGGGCCGGAGCGGGGCGCGTGCGTGTCGGGCCACGTGGACGGGTGCCCCGCGTGCCAGGCCCGGCTCGACCGGCTCACCGAGCAGACCAGCGGGGCCGTGGCCCGGTACCGCGAGCGGCCCCTGACGGAGCTGCCCGACGCGCGCTCGGGGGACGGCGCGCCGCACGCGGAGGCGGACACGCAGATCGTCGGCGCCCGGCCGGCGGTCGCGGTGTTCGGCGGCCCGCCGCCGGTGCCCGGGTTCGAGGTGCTCGGCGAGATCGGCCGCGGCGGCATGGGCGTCGTGTTCAAGGCCCGGCACCGGCGGCTCAACCGGCTGGTGGCGCTCAAGATGATCCTCTCCGGCGCCCCCGACGGCCGCGCGACGCAGCGGTTCCTCTTCGAGGGCGAGGTGCTCGCCCGGGTTCGGCACCCGCAGGTGGTGACCGTGTTCGAGGTGGGCACCTACGAGGGGCCGAACCGCCTCCCGGTGCCGTACCTCGCGATGGAACTGCTCGAGGGCGGGTCGCTCGGGAGCCGGCTCCGCGCGGCCCACGAGGGGGCGGCCGAGCGGTTCAGCCCGCGCGCCGCCGCCGAACTGCTCGAAGGGCTGGCCCGGGCGGTCCACGTCGCGCACCTCCAGGGCGTCGTTCACCGCGACCTGAAGCCGGGCAACATTCTGTTCAGTGCGGACGACGGCGGGGCGGTGAAAACGGACGGCGTGTCCGGTTCGGCCACGCTTTCCACGCCTTACCCAGCGTTTCGGCCCAAGGTCACCGATTTCGGGCTCGCGAAACTCACACGGGACTCCGGGGCCGACCTGACGCAGACGGGGCAGGTGCTCGGGACCCCGCAGTACATGGCCCCCGAGCAGGCGGCCGGCGCGCGCCAGATCGGCCCCGCGGCGGACGTGTACGCGCTGGGCGCGATCCTGTTCGAGTGCCTCGCCGGGCGCCCCCCGTTCGTCGGCACCGAGCCGATGAGCGTCATGCTCCGGGTGCTCAACGACCCGCCGCCGGACGTGCGCGCGCTGCGGCCGGACGTGCCCCGCGACCTGGCGGCGGTCGTGGCGACGTGCCTCGCGAAGGCGCCGGAGCGCCGGTACGCCTCGGCCGAGGCGCTCGCGGACGACCTGCGCCGGTTCCTCGACGGGCGCCCCACCCAGGCGCGGCCGGTTACGAACCTGGAGCGGCTGTGGCTTTTGGCCCGGCGCAACCCGGCGGTCGCGGGGCTGCTGGCGGCGCTGGCGGTCACGCTGACCGCCGGGTTCGTGGCCGTGGCGGCGCTGTGGGTGCGGGCCGAGGAGCGGGCGCGGACCGAAGCGGGGCTGCGGGCGTTCGCGCAAGCGGCCGGCGCGCAGGCGCAAGAGGAGCAGCGGCTCGCCCAGGAGGCCCGCGCCCGCGCCGTGGCCGAGGTCGGGCAGCGCCAGCGGCACGAGGCCCGACTGGAGTTCGCCCGCGCGGTCGAGTGGTGCGAGGACGGGCGCGTGGCGGACGGGCTCGAACTGTTCGTGCGGGCCGTCGAACTCGCCGAAGCCACCGGCGACGCCGCCCTCGCCCGGGTCGCGCGGGTCAACCTCGCGGCGTGGGGGCGCGAGCTGCCGAAGCCGCCGCGCCGGTTCAGGCACACCGAGCAGCCGCGGCTGGCGGCGTTCCACCCGGACGGCAAACACATGGTGTCCGCCGGGCGCGGCCGCGAGCTGTACCTCTGGGACCTGGGGACCGGGGCGCGGGTCCGGACGTACCGGCCCTCGTTCGACCCGGTCGGCCTGTTGCCCCAAAAGCCGGTCTACTGGACCGTGGGCGTCAGCCCGGACGGGCGCCTCGTCGCCGCGGGCGGCACCGACGGGGGCGTCACCCTGTGGGAGGCGGACCCGAGCGGACCGGCCGCGGCCCCCTCTCTCGCGCACTTCAAACTGCCCGCCCCGAACGTGCCCGGGGTGTCCGAAGTGAACCTGTGGACCCTGGCGTTCACGGGGCCCCGCGCGCTCTGGACCAACGACGGCGCGAACGGGCTGCGGCGGTGGAACGTGACCGACCCGAAGAAGCCGACGAGCGAGCGGTTCGTTCCGGGGGGCGGGGAGAACGCTTCGACACTTCAGATCCTGGCCGCGTCCCCGGACGGGCGCGCGCTGTACACCGGGGACCGGGCCGGCCGGGTGCGGGCGTGGGACGCCGCGACCGGGGCCGAGCGGCGGAGCTGGCACGTGCGGGGGTGGGTCACCGACGTGGCGGTTTCGCCCGACGGCACCCGCTTGGCCGCGGTCGGGACCGGCGGCACCGTGTCGGTTCTCGATCTCACGGCAGAGCCGAAGGACGACCCGAACGGGGAGAAACGGGTGCTCGAGTTGAGCCTGGCGGGGGCGTACGGGAACGGGGTCGCGTTCGCGCCGGCGGGGCCGCAACTGGTGGCGTCCGACGGGGACGGCAACGTGCGGTGCTGGCACCGCGAGACCGGCCAGCCGATGGGCCTCGCGCGGCAGTTCCACGGCGAGGTCACGCGGATGCGGTTCCGCCCGGGCTCGGGCGAGTTCGCCGTTCCCGCGGGCGATTCGGTGTACCTGTGTGCGGCCCCGGTTCTGTCCGGGGAACTGCTCTGGCCCGGGCGCAACTCCCGGACCCGCGGGCTGGACTTCGCGCCCGGCGGTGAGGCGCTGGTGATCGCGGACGAGCGGGGGTGCGGGGTGCTCGACCTGCGCACCCGGGTGGCGCGCGGGATCGCGCCGGACGACGAGGCCCTGGCCGTTCGGTTCGATCCGGACCCGGCGCGGGCGCGGGTGTTCCGCGGCCTGCGCGCCGGCTTCGACCTGCTCGCGCTGCCCGGGGGCGCCCGCACGCCGGGGGACCGAACGCACCGCATGCGGACGCCGCGGATCGAATTGCCGCGGAACGGGAGCGGCGTGTACATGCTGACCGCGCTCATGGTTGCCCGGTACGACCCGGTGTCCCTGAAGCGGACCGCGATCGGGCGCCCGACCGGCAAGATCCCGGCGGGTGTGGAACTGAGCGCGCTGGCGGTGCGCCCGGACGGGGGGGAGGTGTTCGTGTCCTTCGGCGACGGCGCCGCGGTTCTGAAGGGGGACACGCTCGCGCCGCTCCGCGAGTGGGCGATCGGAGACGAGGTGCTGGACGCCCGGTACACGCCGGACGGGGCGAAGATCCTGCTCGGCCGGCGGACCGGCGCCGCCGAGCTGCGCGACGCCCGGACCGGCACCCTTGTACTGCCCCCGATGCCGCACAAGGGCACGATCACGGGCGTGGCCGTGGCGCCGGACGGGGCCACGCTCGTGACCGCCAGCCGCGACGGCACGGCCCGGTTCTGGGACGCCGCCACCGGGCTCCCGTTGGGGCCGTCGCTGCTCCACGCCGGCCCGGTGACGCACGTCGCGTACGCGCCCGACGGCCGCCGCGTCGCCACCGGCACGGGGGCCGGGCACGTCACCTTGTGGGACGTGCCCCCGCCCCCGTTGGGCGGAACGGCCGACGAACTGAGAGCGGCATCCGGCACCGGGGAGTGATATTTTCGTCGGTGAAGTGAATTGGGCTTTTTTATTCTCATCGCGTAGCGTATTATTCCTTGACGGGTGGCGGGTGCCACCTACTCAGGAGCTACGAATCGCTTTGCTGCTATCTGCTTCGACACTTCTTGGTTCTTCGACTCTGAGCTACCCTCACAGCCTCCAAGACAGTCAAGCCGGCCTCGCAGAGTGTGTAGTGGGGCGTCCCCGCGCGTGAAGCCGCGTGGTGTGATCGTTCCCGGTCCGTTCCTGTCCTTTGCGCGGGGGTTCCGCGCGTGTCCTATGCGGGCAGCACGCCCAGAGTTTTGAAGACCTATGGCGAAGAAGTTGTACGTCGGTAACATCTCGTTCCAGACCACCAGCGACGACCTGATCCAGGCGTTCTCCCAGTACGGTACCGTGCTGGGCGCGCAGATCGTTGCCGACCGCGAAACCGGCCGCAGCCGCGGGTTCGCGTTCGTCGAAATGCACGACGGCGCGGAAGAGGCGATCGCGGCCCTGAACGGGGCCCAGCTCTCCGGCCGCACCCTGACCGTGAACGAAGCCAAGCCCCGCGAAGAGCGGCCGCGTAGCGGCGGCGGTGGTGGCTACGGCGGTGGCGGCGGCGGGTACGGCGGCGGCGGTGGTGGCTACGGCGGTGGCGGCGGCCGCAGCGGTGGTGGCTACGGCGGTGGCGGTGGTGGCGGCCGTCGCGGCGGCTACTAAGTCGCACGCGGCAAAATATTCCGGAACCCGTTCGATAAGTAGTATGTTCGCCCGCCCCTTCCGACGCAAGTGAAGGGGAAAGAAGGAACACGTTTCCGATCAGCCGGGGCCGGCGGCTCACTGGCTACTCCATCTCCTCCGCGCCTCGCGGCCCGTGTAGTCCACGGCCGCGACGTGTGAGCGGAAACCGACTCGCGGGACCAACGGGGAAGATTCCCGTTCGCCCGCAGCGCCGGTCCCGCGAGCGGTCGAGAGCGAGTAGTCGGCGAGGCGCCGGCCCTCGGTGCGTTTGCACGTCGCCGACTAACGTCTGCTGCCGCCCCACCCTTGCGGGTCGATCGCGCCTCGGTTAGGCTTCACCTCCCCGCCCACTTCAGGAAGCCTCATTATGCTGAAGCGATTTGCCCTTCTCGCCGTCGTCGGCTGCGCGCTCGCGCTGGCCGTGTACGCGGCCGCAGACAAACCGGCGGAAGGGGCCAAACAACTGCCCGTGCCGGAGATGAAGTTCAACGAGGTTAAGGAGATCGCGCCGGGCGTGTTCTTCCGCTACTCGTCCATCTCGGCCAACGACAAGAATATCCCGTTCGGCGGCAGCAACCACACCTGGGTCGTGTTCAAGGACTACGTGGTGGTGATCGACGCGAACTTCCCGAAGGAAGCCGCGGACGTGATCGCGGACATCAAGAAGACCACCAACAAGCCCATCAAGTACGTGCTGGACACGCACCACCACGGCGACCACGCCTACGGCAACGCGGTTTGGGCCAAGGAGGGGGCCAAGATCATCGCGCACACGAACGCGGCGCGGCTGATGAAGACCAACGGCCCGAAGCAGTGGGAGGAGGCCGCCAAGGACCGCAAGGACATCAAGGACAGCGAACTGAAGCAGGTGGACATCTCGTTCGACGACAAGTACGAGCTGAAGGACGACACACAGCACGTCGTGTTCATGCACTTCGGGCACATGCACACCGCCGGCGACGCGAGCGCCTACCTGCCCAAGCACAAGATCCTCTGCACCGGGGACGCGTGTGTGAACGGGGCGTTCAACTACATGGGGCACTCGAACTCGGCGAGCTGGATCAAGTGTCTGGAGGCGATGGACAAGCTCGACATCGACCTGATCTGCCCCGGGCACGGCAAGCCGGCCCGTAAGGACCTGCTCGCGAAGGAAACGCGCTACTTCACCGAACTGCGCGACGCGGTGAAAAAGGGCATCGACGCGAAGAAGTCCGTCGAGGAGATCACGAAGGGGTTGGACCTCGCGTGGTACAAGGAGTGGACCGGCGTGGGCGTGGTCGAAACCGACATGAACAAGGACAGCGTGAAGCACGTGTACAACGAGCTACAGGGCAAGATCGACCACGACCGGCTCGGGGCCACCTCCGCGCCGCTCAACTGGCGCCAGCCCCCGACCGGGATCGCGTCGCGCTAACGGCGGCGGGCCGTTTCTCGTAACGAGTCGGGCGGGTGGGGGCCGGGGCAACGTTGCTCACCCACCCGCCCGACTCGTTACGAACCATGCATCTTCCGACGGCAGGCGGGAGGCGCTCGACGTTTTAGCCGCCCATTGGCGCGAAGCCGCCGCCGTGGCGCTCGTTCAGCCCCGATTGGAGCGCCCGCAGCCGTTTCTTCGACTCCGCGGCGGCCCGGTTCGAGGTCGCGAACGCGTTGGCCATTTCCTTCGACCCCCGCAGCATCGCGGGGTCGCTGTCCACCATGTCGGCCCGCCGGAGCACTTCGGCCTCGCACCGGATCAGGTCCTGCACGGCCGCGACGAGCGCGTCGTCCACGCCTTCGGGGTTCAACCCGCGCAGCGCCTCGGTCTGGGTGCGCACCAGGCTCACGTACGCCGGTATGTCCTGGCCCGTGGGCTTCTGGGCCAGGATGCCGCTCACCTGGCCCCAGTAGGCGTGCGTCGGGGTGCGGTTCGCGGTCTCGGTCAGCGTGACCGGCTTGGTGAGGAAGCACCCGCACGCGAACACCACGACGCACACCGGAACCGCTCGAAGCGTGAACCCGCGCATGACCCGCCCCTGGCTTGTGTGAGAAGGCCGCCGCTATACCGCGCCGCCCCCCGGGCACAACCCCAAGCGCTTCCCGCGGGGCGCGTTCGCGATACAATCGCCGACTGAGCGCTCGCACCTTCCGACGGACCCGAACCCCATGACCGACGAGCACCCGACCCCGAACTCGCCGTCCTCCGCCAACCCGCCCCCGCGGGTGGGCATCATCATGGGGTCGCACTCGGACTGGAACACGATGCAGCACGCGGCCCGCGTGCTCACGGAACTGCAGATCCCGCACGAGGAGCGGGTGGTGTCCGCGCACCGCACCCCGGACCTGCTGTTCCGCTACGCCGAGCGGGCGGAGGAGCGGGGGCTGGAGGTGATCATCGCCGGGGCCGGGGGCGCGGCCCACCTGCCCGGGATGTGCGCCTCCAAGACCGTGCTCCCGGTGCTCGGCGTGCCGATCGAGTCCGCGGTCCTGCGGGGCGTCGATTCTTTGCTCTCGATCGTGCAGATGCCGTCCGGCGTGCCGGTCGGGACGCTGGCGATCGGCACCGCCGGCGCGGTCAACGCGGCGCTGCTCGCGGCCTCGATCCTGGCGGTTAACACCCCCGCGATTCGCGAGGCCCTGCGCACCTTCCGCAAGGTGCAAACGCAGAAGGTGCTTGACCACCCGAACCCGCGGCAGCCGGCCGCCTCCTGACGCGCGACTCAACACCCCCGGACCCATGAACCTTGGCATTCTCGGCGGCGGTCAACTGGGCCGCATGATCGCACTGGCCGGCTACCCACTCGGGGCGCGCGCGACCGTGCTGGAGCCCGGCACGAACTCGTCCGCGGGGCAGGTGTGCGCCCACCTCCCGGGCGAGTTCGACGACCTCCAGGCGCTGTACCGGCTCGCGCAGGCGTCCGACGTGGTGACGTTCGAGTTCGAGAACGTGCCGGTGGAGGCGGCGCGGTGGCTCGCGGAGCGCGTGCCGGTGTACCCGCCCCCCGGGGCGCTGGAGGTGTCGCAGGAGCGGCTCGCGGAGAAACAGTTCTTCCAGCGGCTCGGCATCCCGACGCCGCCGTTCGCGGCCATCGAGACGGAGGCCGACTTCCGCGCCGCGGTCGCCGAGATCGGGCTGCCCGCGGTGCTGAAGACGCGCCGGTTCGGCTACGACGGCAAGGGCCAGGCGGTGATCCGCACGCCGCAGGACGCCGACGCCGCGTGGCAGAAGCTCGGCGGCCGGCCACTGATCCTGGAAGGGTTCGTACCGTTCGACCGCGAACTGTCGCTGGTCGCGGTGCGCGGCCGCGACGGGCAAATTGTGACGTACCCGCTGATCGAGAACGTTCACCAGGACGGCATCCTGCACCGCTCGGTCGCGCCCGCGCCCGACCTGGGCGAAGAGCTGAGTGAGCGCGCCGCGGAGTTCGCGGCCCGCGTGCTGACCGAACTGAATTACGTCGGGGTGCTGACGATCGAGTGGTTCCAGGAGGGCGCGCGGCTGCTCGCGAACGAGATGGCGCCGCGGGTCCACAACTCCGGCCACTGGACGATCGAGGGGGCGCTGACGAGCCAGTTCGAGAACCACGTCCGCGCGGTGTGCGGGCTGCCGCTGGGGCGCGCCGACGCGGTGGGCTGTTCGGTGATGTACAACTTCATCGGCTCGGTGCCGCCGACGGAGCAGGTGCTGGCGAACCCGGACGCGCACCTGCACCTGTACGGCAAGGGGCCGCGCCCGGGCCGGAAGGTCGGGCACGTCACGTTACGCGCGGCGAGCGCGGCCGAGCTGCAAGAGAAGCTGCCCGAGTGGGACGCGCAGTTCGCCCGCGGCCCGCAGTGAGCGAAGGCGCGGCTTTGGGACTGCTGGCGGCGTAGAGGGGTCGTGACTTCGTTCCGACCCACACGGTCCTCGCGTTCACAAAGAAAGATTTCTGACAGGATGAACAGGATTCACCTGATGAAGACTGTTTGGCTCAAAAGCCTGTTCATCCTGTGAATCCTGTCAGAAATCTTCTGGGCTTGCCCATCAAGTCTCGGTGACGTCCGGTCGTGAGCTTGCAGTGCAGCTTCGAGACTGGAGGGGCGTGTGACGATCCGTTCGCGGTTGTGGTTACTACTCCCGGCCGTGACGTTATGCGCCGTTGACATCGGGCTGACACTCGTCGGGCAGTCGGGCGAATACTGGTTGGGGCAGTATGAGTCGGCACACGAGGCGAACCCGTTCGCGCGTCCGGCTCTGGCGCGTGGCCCGGTAACGTTCGCCTCTTTCGGGTTCGCGTATGCGGCTGTGGTTGTGGCGGTGGTATGCTGGTGGCGTTCGGCGTGTGTGTGGGTGGCGGCGCTGGTGACCGTCGCACATGCGGTCGGCGGGGCAGGGTGGTTGGTGCGGTTCGGTCCGTGGGGTTGGGGCGCGGCCGTGGTGTTCCTGCTGGCCGCGGCCGAGGGCTCGGCCCGGTGCTGGCGCCGCGCGACCCGGCGGGTCGAACACGGCGGAGCCCCTGGCGCTGCCGCCTGATGCGGAGCGTGTTGCTGGCAGGAACAGGTAAACTGCTCTTCATTAGCCGCATACAGGAATCCATCTGCGGTGTCGCTTGTGTTGACGAGCCGCGGCCGCCAGGGAGGGGTGCCACGTACCCCGCTCCCTGGCGGTCGCGGCTCGTCAACACAAGCAACGGTACTTCCGGGTACGTGTATCCGCTCGGACAATTTTCGCTCGCCGATACACCCCGAGTGGCGAACAGGTTATTCTCCCTGGTGGAACTTACCAACCCGGACCGATCGGTACCAACACGAGGTGCCCTGTCGTGTTTCACCGCTTGTCGCTTGTGCTGTCCGTTGCAGCCGTTTTCTCACTCACCGCGTCGGCCCAGGATGCCGCGAAGATCGGTGAACGGGTCGGGAAGATCACGCTCACCGACATCCGCGCCCTACCCCGGACGCTGGCCGATTTTGGCGAGCGGAAGGCGCTCGTTCTCGTGTTCACGAACACCACCTGTCCGCTCGCCCAGCGCTACCTGCCGACCCTGAAGTCGCTTGAGAAAGCGTACCGCGACAAGGGCGTGCCGTTCGTTGCGGTGAACGCCGCCGAGGACGACACACTTCTGACAATGGCAACGCACGCCGTGAAGTACGAGGTGGAGTTTCCGACCGTCAAGGATTTCGGCGGGAACGCGGCGCGGGCGCTCGGCGTCAAGAGGACCCCTGAAGCGGTCGTTCTTGATGCGGAGAACAAAGTTCGTTACCGCGGCCGGATCGACGACCAGTTCCGGCTCGGCGGATCGCGGAAGGAGCCGACCAAGCAAGAACTGAAAGACGCCATCGAAGCTGTTCTCGCGAACAAGCCGGTTGATGTCGCCGAGACCGAGGTCGACGGCTGCCCGATCGAGTTCGCGGCGCCCCGGAAGGCGAAAGGGGTGAACTTCGCCGAACACGTCGCGCCGATTCTGAAGAAGCACTGTTGGGAGTGCCACCGATCGGGGGGCTCGGCTCCGTTCGCGCTCACCACCGCCAAACAAGCGGCGGCGCGGGCCAAATCGGTAGCCGAGGCGGTGGCCACCCAGCGGATGCCGCCGTGGTTCGCCGGCCACGAGTCGGTTCCGTTCGCGAATCGCCGCGCGCTCAGCGATGCCGAACGCGAAACCCTCGCCGACTGGGCGCGGACCGGGGCGGAACCGGGCGACCCCGACAAGGCACCCGCGCCGCCGGAACCGCTCACCGGCAAATGGCAGATCGGCACCCCCGACCTTGTTCTGGAGACGGGCGTCATCGACCTGCCTGCGAGGGGTGACATCCCGTACCGGTACGCCGTTCTTCCCCACATCTTCAGAGACGAAACGTGGTTGCAGGACGTTCAAATCCTGCCGGACAACCCGCAGTCGTTGCACCATTGCAACATGGCCTTCGCCACGCTGACCGAAGGGTTCAAGGAAGAGAACTTCATCACCGGGCAGGTGCCAGGCGGCGAACCGATGACCCTCGATCCCGGCGTGGGGTGTCGGATTCCGAAGGGGGCGCTGCTCGTACTCCAGATGCACTTCGTCAGCACCGGCAAGCCGGAGAAGTGTCGCGTGTCGGTGGGGTTCCGCTACCCCCGCGGGGTAGTTGACAAACAGTTGCGGAACATGCAGCTCACCCGGCGCGACTTCGCCGTCCCTCCGGGGGCGCCCGCCCACAAAGTCGCTGCCAGCCGCACCCTCGAAGCCGACGCCGTCGGGGTCGGGCTGTTCGCGCACATGCACCTTCGCGGGAAGGACATGACCTTCACCGCGCACCCGCCGGCCGGGAAGAGCGAACCGCTCCTGGTTATTCCGAATTACAACTTCTCGTGGCAGATCCCGTACCGGTGGGAACCGGGCCAGATGAAGCTGGCGAAGGGTACGAAACTGGAGTGCGTGGCGCACTTCGACAACTCGTCGTTCAACCCGTACAACCCGGACCCCCGCGCGACCGTCCGTAACGGCCCGCAAACGCACCACGAGATGATGATCGGCTTCTTCTTCTACACGCACGCGACCGAGAAACTGAACCTGACCATCGACGCGAAAACCGGGCGGGTGAAGGAAATGAAGTGACCGGGCGGGCGTTTTCGACCGAAGCGGCACACGTGTACCATTCGGGCCGCAAGGAGGGGCTGCGATGGACCTGCGCGTCGTCGAGGGGGATCTGCTCGATCAGGATGTCGAGGTGATCGTTAACGCCTGGAACCGGAACGTGATCCCGTGGTGGCTGCTCATCCCGCAGGGGGTGTCGCGGGCCATCAAGCGGCGTGCCGGGCGTGGGCCGTTCCGCGAAGTGGCCCGCAACGGCGCGATTCCGCTCGGCGGGGCGGTCGAGACCGGGGCCGGCGACCTGCCGTTCAAGGCCATCATTCACGTCGCCGGGATCAACCTGCTGTGGCGCGCGTCGGAGTGGTCCGTCCGGGAGTCGGTGCGCAACGCGCTGGCCCTGGCGACAGGGCGCGGGTACCGATCCGTGGCCCTTCCGCTCATCGGCGCCGGATCGGGCGGCGGTAAGGCCGATCGGGTGCAAGCGTGGATGTTGGACGAACTGCGGCGGACCGAGTTCGACGGAACGGTTGTCGTCGTGCGGTACAAGCCGAGCGGCCCGAACGCGCCCGCGTGAGTCCGGCCCGACCGGTGGAATCGGGACCCGGCCTTGAGTACGTGCCGCGCGTAGTGGCTGAAGCCGCTCGCTTCCTGTATCTGTGGCACAGCCACGATCAGCCGGGCCACTGTCTCCGAAAGGATCGCCTATGTCGGTTCGATTCGTTCCTATCCTGTGCGCGGTGGGGCTGCTCGCGTTCGCCGGTTGCGGCCCGGCGAAACTGGACGTCACACTAACACTCTCACTTGAAGCCGGAAGGCCCAAGGGGCAAATACTGGAGGTGCAGAAGAAGCCCCAGAAAGTAACTATCGAGTACACCTCGTCTGCCAGCGAGGTGTCGGTTTACGTGTTCAAGACGAGCGACGCCGACGCACTGGAAGAGCCTGAGAAGTACAAAGATAAGGCCCTTGCGACCAAAACGGGCAAGAGCGAGACGTTCGCTGTGGAGGTGCCCGCGAACGTCGAGGTGCAGGTCGTGTTCTGGTCGCTGAAGAAGACCGAGGTGAACGCGAAACTCACGAACCGGAAATGACCGCCGGGCCGTCGGTTTGCTCAGCCGGGCCAAGAGCGTGACTACGCAAACCAACGGCGTAACCCGGAACGTTCAGCACGGCCGCCGGCCTTCGAGCCAACGCTCGAAGGTCTCCAACCCGCCGGCATACGCCGCGGCCCACTCCGGCCGCGGGTGGACGCGGTCGCGGAACTTCACCATCGCGGCCACCGCGTCGACCGCGGTGTACGGTTCGGCGATGCCCTGTTGCTTCCGCAAGTGGCTCTCCAACCCCGCGAGCGCGCCGACCGCGGCCCCGAGCGCCGGCCCTTCGTCGGAAACGAGCCGTTCGAGCGGCCGGTTCAGTACGCTCGCGAGCACCTCGCACATCAACTGGCTCTTCGCCATCCCACCAGACACCGTGATGCGCGTCACCACCTGACCGGCGGACTCGTGTTCCTTCACCGCCCGGGCGAGGAGGAACGCCAGGGCCTCCACGCACGCCCGCACCTTCACCGCGCGGTTCTCGGGTACGCTTGGGGACCACTCGATTCGCGGCGCGTCCACGCCCACCGACGGTTCGGAGAGCAGGAACGGTAGGACGCTCGTGCCGCCGCACAGCGGCGGTACGTTCGCCGCTTCTTCGACCTTGAACCAGTCCTTGCCCGCGACCTCATCGAGGAACAGCGCCCCGTTGGAATAGCACCGCATCCAGAGGTACGGCCCCCAGTTGAGTTTCATGGCGTCGAGCGTGCCCGATTGCGGGAGCCGGGCGGACGACGAGTTCACCACCGCAGAGTTGCCGAGAATAATCGCCACCTGGCCGGCCTCGACCGCGCCGCCCCCAATGAGCCCGGCCGCCTGGTCGTCGAGCGTCGGGAACACGAGGGGCCGCACCCCGGCCGGCAACCCCGCGTCCAGTGCGACCGACTCCGAGAGCGGCCCGACCGGTTCGTTCATGTCGATAATGTCGGGCAGACAGTCCCACGCCAGCTCGCGCAACTCGGGCTTCGCGAGTGCGTCGAGCATCTCCCGCCGCCACTGGTTCGTGCGCAGGTCCATCAGGCCGGTGGACGCGGCGGACGAAACGCTGGTCGCGTTGAAGCGGCCGGTGAGGTAGCCGGCCGCGAGCGGCCCGTGCGGCAGAATCAGGTCGGTTCGTTTCCAGTCCGCTTCGCTCAGCGCCGCTTCGTCCTTCACGAGGTGCGAGAGCGAATACCGCACGGCCCACGGGCCGCCGGTCAACTCCTTCGCGCGCTCCTGGCCCCCGAGCCGCGCGAGCCCTTCGGCGTGATACTTGCCGAGCGTCTGGTCGTTCCAGCAGATCGCCCGGCGAACTTGGTTGCCGGTCCAATCGATTCGCCCGGCTGTGTGGTGCGTGGCGGAGATGCCGCACGCGGCGATCGCACCGTTGTCCCCGCCGCCGTCCAGAGCCTTCGTGAGCGCGCGAGTAGCGGCGCGGGCTTGCCCTTCGAGCTGCATCAGGTTCAATTCGGAGACGCCGCCTTCGGTCCAGAGGTCCGTTGTCAGGCGGATCGCCGCACAGGTCTGGCCGCCCACGGTGAACGCGAGCGCCTTCACGCCGCCGGTGCTGAAGTCGTACCCGACGATGATCGCGTGCGGGCTGACACAACGAAGCTGTTCGGCCATCTGGAGAGGCTCCCGGTGACGGGGGTAAGAAGGGTTAACGAGAAGTGTAGCGACTCGGCCGTGGTCCCGGAAACCGGCGTTGCTGTACCGAAACGTTTGAATGCCGGCGCGCGCTGGGTCCGGTCGGCACGCTGTGCCGGCGCCGTCTTCGTGCCAGAGCGTTGGGCGCTCCGAATGTCGGTGCGGGCGTGCGCCGCGGCGCACGGAACGGCGGGCTCACTTTTTCGCCGACTTGGCCGGCTTACGCAGGTCGTCGAGATTCGCCTGGCAGTACGGGCACCCGACGGTGGTGAGGTGGAAGGTGATGTAGTCGAGCATCTCCGGGTCGCCGGCGCCGAGCAGGTAGCCACCCAGTTGTTCCCGCGAGACGCAACTGATCCGCTCGCGGCGCCAGATCGCGCCGACCGTGTGTTCGCCGCGGTCCTCGTGCTCGATCACTTCTTTGTAAAGGGCGCGCAACTCCGCCGACTCGCGCAGCGCCTTCTCGACGGCCGCCAGTTCGGCGTCGGGGAGCGCGTCGTGCATATAGTCGCGCAGCATCTGGCGAGTGATCGCGGACATGCGTGGGTCTCGCGGTGCGGAGGCGCGTCTCAGTATACCGCTCGAACCGCCGCCGGGCGAATTCGAACTTGCGCTGGGGCGATAACCCGATGCGGCGCGCTTGAATTCCCGACACCCCGAACTAATTAATCGTTACAATCTTCCCATCTTGTATTTTCTCCTTTGTACTATGTGCTAGATTGGGCGGCTTCTGCCGTTTACACCGAACTCATGGGAGAGTACAACTAATTCGGATGTAGTGACTGCATCCACTCTGCCGATACTGGCAATGAATGTGTCGGTTCCGTCTTCCCTGTTGAGACGCCCCATGAAAATCCGCCTATTGGTGGCGGTGATTGCGGTCGCCGGGTTCCTGAACCTGTCGCCGCGCGCATCCGCTGAACTGCTCACGCTGAACTACCAGGGCGAGACGACCAGCCCTGGTAACCCGACACTGGCGGTGAGCCTTAACGGCCAATCGTTCTCGCACACCCCGCCCGGCCCGTTCTACTGGAGCCAGAACCAGTCTCCACCGAACGCGAACTTCCCGCCGCCGATCGCCACGTTCTGTATCGAGCTGTCGGCCTCGCAGCTTCTGCCGCCTCTGGGCTCGAACGTGGTGTTCGATGTGGTGCCACCGAGCGCCTCGCCGACCATTGGTAACGACCCGCTCAAGATCGCGGCCATCGCCGAACTGTACGGCCGGTACTACGACTTCGCCTGGAACGACAAGAGCACGTTCCACGGCTCCGTCGAGTCGGCGGCCTTCCAACTGGCCCTGTGGGAACTGGTTTACGACGGTGTCGGTGGTAAGAACTTGAGCGCTGGCGCCTTCCAGGCGGGTGGGCTGGGGTCCTACACGACGACCGCCCAGAACATGCTGAACAGCCTCAACGGGAGCAACGCGTTCGAAACGAACCTCGGCGGGTACGAACTGGTGGCGCTGCTCGCCCCGGCAACGTCCGAGCCGACGAAGCCCCAGAACCAGATCCAGGACCAACTCCTGTTGAAGCCGAAGCCGATTCCGGCACCGCCGGCAGCGCTGCTCGCGGGGATTGGGGTGCTGGCACTTATCGGCCGCGCCCGGTTCGTCCGACGGTTCTCTGCAACGGCTTGAACCGACAACTGAGTAACGGAACGGAACAGGGCGGCCCGCACGAGTTCGTGCGGGCCGCCCTGTTCCGTTACCGCGGTTCACGCGACGGCTTATAAAGGGAACGATGGAGCAGAGGGCCGGCGGTGCTGTTATTTGGTCTGAGCGACCGGTGGGATGGTCGCGGTTTCGTTTCGGCCCGTGCCGGCCGCATGATTCACGAAGACAGCTTTTGACAGGATCGACCGGATCAACAGGATGAAGGCAGATCTGTCTTCATCCTGTTGATCCGGTCGATCCTGTCAAAAGCTGCTTGGTCTCTCATCGAGCGTTGGTGACCCAGGCTTTCGCCGCGGGCCGGCCGCGCTACCCCGAGCGGAACTCATTCCGTTACCACTAGTTCCAAGTTCCAGGTTCCAGGTTCCAAGTTCCAAGTTGGGAACCGGCTCGGCAAAAGCCCCAGGCGATTCGTCTGCCTCTAACTTTACGTGGAACCTGGAACTTGAAACCACCGTTAACGTCTTGACGTCGGAATTCGGCACGACACGCGTTTACTTTTGTGATCGCGCGTCGAGCTTCTGCTGTAGCTCGCGGATCTGATTGTCGACCTCGTTGAACCGCTGCGGCCAGGTGCGGCTGCGGAGCTTCTTGAGTGTTCCCGTGGCGGCGGCGAACTCTTTGGCCTCGACCTGCGCCGCCCCCAGCTTCAGCAGCCCGGTGGGCTCGAGCGCACGCAGCTCGGCGACCCGCTTCCAGTGCGCGACGGCGTCGGCCCAGCGGCCCTGTCGCTCGCGCACCTCGGCCAGCCGCGCGTGCCCCTCGGACTCGTTCGGTAGAGCTTCCACGATCGACGTGTTCGCCCGCTCGGACTCGGCGGGGCGGTCCAGTTGCGCGTACCGGCGGCCGAGTTGTTCGTACAGCTTCGCGTCCCGGCGCGACACCTCGACCGCGTCCAGCAGCAGTTGCACGGCCTCGGTCTGGAGCCCGATATTGTCGAAACACGTGAGGAGCAACTCGTACGTGTTCGAGTCGGGCTGTAGCTCGGCCGCGAGTCGCAGGTGCGGGACCGCTCGCGCGTGGTCGTTCTTCTGGATGAACGCCCGGCCCACGGCCTTACGGATCACGGCGCTCTGGAGCGGCTCCCGGTCGAGCCACGCGAGGTAGCCGGCCAGGTCCGGCGCGCCGGCCAGCACCTCCACGACCGCGGTCAGTGCCCGCTCCCGCTGCTCGTGGTGCGGACCCCACGTCACCACCGCCCCGCTCGCCATATCGACGGCCTCACGGGTCTTGCCGAGCGCGGCGTAGGCGCGGGCCGCCTCGGAGTAGTACCGCGACAACTCAGAGTCGCCGGTGCCGCGGCGGGCGGCGCCGCCCTGGCGCTTCGGGATCAGCTCCTGGTAGTAGGTGACCGCCTGCTCGAAGAGCCGGTTCTCCAGGCAACTGTACGCGACCGCCGCGAGCGCGCTCTCGGTCCACCGGTCCTTCTCGTGGAAGTGCGTGTCGGTGGCCTTGAGCAGCGCGTGCAGTTCGGCGTGGCGCCCGGTGCGGAAGTACGCGTGCATCAGCCGGGTGCGGTATGCGAGTTGGTCGGGGCGATCGGCGACCAGTGCGAGTAGCACCGGCACCGACTCCGCGAACCGCTCCCGGCGGTGCAGGTAGTCCGCCAGTTGCGAGCGGCCGGATTCGCTCAACAGCTTTTGTTCGTAAGCCGCGAGCAACACCGCGACGGCCTTCGCCTCATGCGGCAGGCCCCAGAAGAGGTACTCGGCGACGTACTCGGCCGCGGCGCCGGAGCCCTTTTGCTCCGCAAGCACCTCCTCCGCGACCCGTGCGAACTCGTCGCCCTTGTCGGTCCAGAAGTAGCTGTACCGTTTGTCGTACCCGGTACGGCTGCGGACCGCGCGCGAACGCAGGTCGCGCCGCAGTTCGGCTAGCACCAATTTGAGGAGGCGCGGTTCGAGATCGCCGAGCGGCTTCGCCTGCTCCCGCCACCGCGCGAGCGCGTCGCGGAACTGGCTCCAGGTGTTCTGGTCCGTGTACCGTGCCCATTCGGGTTCCTCGTCGGCGCGGTCCAGAACGAACCGGAGCGCCTCGCGCGGCCCGATCACGTCGCCGAGCGTGCCGGCGATGCTCCCGAGCGTCGAATAGTGGTTCGTGACCTGCTCGCGGAGCAGCTTCGGCAGCCGGGTGAACGCGCTCGTCCGCAGATCGTCGCTCGCCTGATCGATCTGGAGGTTGTGCGCGGTGCGGTAGAGCTGCATCAGTCGCCCGATCGTGCCGGACCGGTGGTTCTGATCCGCTTCGGTCAGTTCCGCGAGCAGCTTGGCTTCCAGCGCCCGATACAGCGTCGCGCCTTCACCCAGCGAGACGGTCCCGCGGTTGCTCAGCGCGGTCTGGTACAGGTCGAACAACTGGTTGGTGAGCCAGCGCTGCTGTTCCAAATGAACCGGGTGCTTCAGCCGGGTGCGGAGGACGCCTTCGGCCCGGTCGTAGTGCTTGGCATTGGAGTGCATCCACACGAGTGTCGCGATCGCATCGTTCGCGGAGTTCGGCAGCACCCCACCACTGGCTTCCTCGAATTCGTCGAGCGCGGCGGAAAGAACATCGATAGCGCCCGGGGTGCGGGCATGCGCGCTAAGTGCGCTGGCGTACCGGGTCGCGATGTGGAACCGGTCGTAGGAACCCTGCGGGGCGTCGCGGTGGAGCGCTTCGAACTGCCGCAGTTGTTCCGCCGCGAGCGCCGGTTGCGGGACCGCGCCGAGGTGGGCGAGGAAGTCGGCCATGAGCCGCGGCTCACCCGCCGCCCACTCGCGTTTGAACGCCCGCTGAAGCGCCGCGAGCGCCGTCTCGGTGTGCGGTCCGGGCTGGTTGTGCAGGTCCGCGGCCCGGCGTTCCACACTCAGTTCCAGCAGATCGAGGGCGCGCTGATCGACCGGCGTTTTGGCGCTTTTGCGCACCTCGGCGAGGCGTGCGATCAGTTCGTCGGCGACGGCCTCGTCGCGCACCTCGCCCAGCACGCCGCTCATCCCCTGGAGGAACGGGTACACGCGCTCCGCGGTGTGCCCGACGACGGCGTCGGGCAGCGCCCGAAGCAGACGGAAGTCGCGCGACGCGCCGTAGAACTGCTGCAACTGTGAAAGGTAATTCTGCGGAGCGGACGACTTCGCGAACAGCACCTTGAAGATTTCAAGCACCTCGGGGGCCAGCGTGGTGGGAAGCGGGCCGCCCGAAACGCGCCACGGACCAAGGTAGGCGTTCAGCAGTGCGCTGAGCTGGTACTCGTCGGTCGTTTGGTAGACCGCGGTCCGCGCCCGGTCGGCGTCGGCGCGGCGGTTCTCGGCCGTGTACCACTCGATCAGGCTCCGGTGGGCGGAGGCGGGGAGTTCGTCGGCGCGCTCCACCGCTTCCAGTTGTCGGATCGCGTCCGCAACTTTCCCGCGTTCGGCGAGCAGGTAGCCGAGCGCGAGGCGCCAGCGGTTCTCGGACTCCGGGCCGGTGGTCCAGCGGACGAGTTCGGCTTCCAGTTCGTTCGAGCGGTCGAGGGCGATGTACAACCGGTACTTCTCGCCGCGCCACCGCGGCGCGTCCGGGGCGTCCGCGGTCTGCCGGTCGACGTACTTCACGAGCCGCTCGACGAGCGCCGGGTCGGCACCCTTGCGGGCCGCGAGGTGTTCCAGCGTCACGACCGCACGCGCGTGCAGCATTTCGTCGAGCATTGCGGCGAGGTTGTTGCCCTCGGCCGGGTGCGGTGTGCGCTTCGTCACGGGCCGGGCCACGATCGCCCAGCAGTCGTCGGCCGCGGACTTGAGGTCGCGGTCGAGTTGCACGTCCAGCCACACGCGCTCGGCGGTGATCCAGTCCGCGAACGGCTTCGGCTGCTTGGCGGCTTCCTTGCGGAGCCGGTCCGCGAAGCCCGTTCGCGCGGCCTTCCGCGCCTCTTCCTGCTTCTTGAGTAGCTCCGTGCGGGGCAATTGTTCGGGCTTCTCCACCGCCTTCATGAGCGCCCGGAAGCGGTGTTCCGTGATCACATCCGTGAGCCGGTGCAGCGCCGCAACCTTGGTGAACAGCACGCCCGCCGGCTCGTCGCCGTCGGACAACGTGTCGAGCAGGGAGAACAGCTCGTCTTCGGCGGCCGGCGTCCAGTCGCGTTCGAGGAGGGCGTCGAACAGTTGCTGGGCGTACCGGGAGCGGTACCCCTCCGCGGCGGTTTCGAGCTGGCGGCGCCGGAAGTCCAGCAACCCGCCGCCTTCGAGGGCCGTCAGCGCCCGCGCGACCTGTTGCCCGATCTGGTGCTTGCGGTGCGGTTCCTTCTCGGCCTCCCACCGCTTGCGCAGCGCCGCGGCGACGGCTTGCCACGTGGCCCCGTCGGTGTCGGCGTGGGGCAAGAGGTAATCGAGCAGGAAAGAGACCCGCGCGAGCGAGAGGGCGTCGATGCTCCTGACGAATTTCTCCGCGAACTGCTTACGCAGTGCCCGGCCGGTGTCGGTGGAGCCGAACCGCGACAAGTTCAGGATGCTGGCGACGAGGCCGAGTTGGTCGTCGCGGCGGACGAAGAACGTGGCCACTTCGGCGAGCGGGGCGTTCCACCGTTCGTCCGGCCGGTTCGTGGACAGTTCGTGGCCGCGCCCGAGTGCGAAGTTGACCGCCGCACCGAGCCGGGCCGCCACCGCGGGGGGCAACTCGCCCTCCTTCTGCGCCTCCCGCATCCATTGCGCGGTCAGGGCTTCCGCCCGTTCGGACCGGCTGCTCCACACCAGCGCCGACAGGTACCGGGCGTAAGGGCTCTCGCTTTCGGGTGACCCTTCGACCCAGGCGCCGAGGTAGTCGGCGAGGTCGCGGTACCGACCCTGCTGCCGGAGCAGATGCGCGTACTGCTCGCGGAGCGTGTACTCGTACTGCGGGTGGTCCCACTTGACTTCCGGGGCCAGCACGCGGTCGAGCCAGGCGTATGCCGCTGCGTAGTCGCCGCTGCCGGCTAGCATCTGAACGTACCGGTACTGCGCGGAGTGGTCGCGCGGGTAATCGGTCGCGATCTCCTTTGCGAGCACGCGCGCCTGATCGGCCTGGCGGGTCTCTTCGAGTAGCCCGAGGCGCCGGTTGCGCCAGCTCTTCACCGCCCCCAGGTGCGCGGGCTGCCGCTCGTAGACTTTGAGAAGCCGGTCGTTGAGTGCGAGCCGCTCGTCGGCCTGGAGCATCTGCACCGCGGTGCTGATGAGGTGTTCGGCCAGGGCGTAATCGTTGGCCCGGGTGTCCGGGTCGTCGGTCGCGACGAGCGCCGCGGCCTCGGCGAGGAGCCGCTGGCGGAGTTCTTCGTGCCGTCGGGCGGCGAGCAGGAACGCGTCTTTGAGCCACCGCACGCCGACCTTTCGGGGTGCGAGCTTCTCCAACTCTTGCAGGTGAGTCGCCGCGCGGTCCCACTGCTGCGTGGCCGCGAAGTGCAGCGTGAGCACGGCCCGGTCGTCGAAGGTCGCTTTCCCCTCCGCAGCCCGCTTTTTCGCGTCGGTGACCGACGGCAGCGGCGCGCGGAGGAACTGGACCTTTGCCCGCCCTTCCAGTTCCCGGGCCAGCGCGCGGGCGAAGTCGGCGTCCGGAACTGCGGTCACCGTTTGCGTCGTCAGGGCGGTGCGGCGCTCGTCGGCGTTAAGCGTCTCCACCCGTCGCGCCCACCACTGTCCGCCGGCCTCAATGAAATCGCTGAAGCGGGTCTGGCCGGTCACTTTGTTCTTGTGCCGCGATTCGACGCTGAGCACCACCCGGTGCTCGGTGTCGATCAGCACGCGGGTTTCGTAATCCGGGTGTTCCGGTTCCTTCAGAACCAGAAGCGCCCGGTCCTTCGCGATGGTTTCCACCGCGGGGACCATGCGCGCGTAAACGATGTGCAGCGCGGAGAGCGAGTGATCGGTCAGCCCGAGTGACGGTCGCTTCAGGTCGTTCGGGTGGGAGGGGCGGACGCTGCCGAGCTGGAACCCGGTGACGTACACGCCGCGCTCCTTTGCGTCGCACCACTCGACCGTAACCTGACCGCCGTCCGGTGCGGTGCGGGCGAGCCACGCGCCGGGCGAAACGAGTTCCGTGCCGCTGCGCCGCCCGCTCAACTCGCCGCGGGAGTCGAACGTGTCGCTCTGGCGGGTGACGACGATCCCGCCCTTCAGTTGGGCCAGCTTGTTGGCCCGGAGCAGGCTTTGGGACAGAGCAACGACGGGTGCGGGCCAGAGCGATTTCGGTTCCTTCGGCGTGTGCGGGATGCTCGTGAGTCGCGGGAAGAGCGTGCCGACCCACGAAAGCGGTGTCGGCCGGACGCGGCGCTCGTAGCGAGAGTACGGGTTCGCATAGTACGGCTGTGCGGCTGGTGCACGCCCCTTGAGTTCTAGGAGACCGTCCCGATCGATTGTCGTTCCAGTGGGCATGTCGAGACGGAGCCCGAGCGTCCACGCGTTGAACGGTGTGTTGGTTTCGAGGCCGTCAGTCAGTCCGTGGTCGCCTGTGATTAATAGATTCCCGCTATACAGCCCCGTTCGGCCATTTTCGCCTAGAAGCCTTTTGCCCAAATCTGACGCCATTTGTGAGTAATCGGTCCGTGGACTTATGTCGAAGCCGTCAAAGTAACCGAGAGGGTTTGCTTCGGCATCGTTCAGCCCACGCAGGACAGGACGTTCACGGTCTTCGAGAAACTTCAGGAAGTGAGGCTCCCTGTCCGCTTTTCCGAATTCTGCGAGTCGACTTCCGTCGGTCGTGAGGTCATCAACGGCCACCCCGAGCCCTGCGTATGAGTTCATCGAATAGCCAGGCTGATCGACTTCCGTCTGAAAAACGCCTCCCCCCAGGCCCGCCACGTCATACTGGGCGAAAGCGCGTAGGTCCGGCCGCGGGCGGTGGAACGCGTGCGCGTTTCGTCCCAGTGATTCGAGTTCCGACAGCACGCGGCGGCGCAGCGCGGTGCGGTACTCGGCCGCGAGCCGCATTTGCTTCTGGCGCAGCTCGAACGCCGCGTTGTCGCGCCCATCGGCAAAGAACCGCTCGCCGTCCCGCATCTGGAACTGGCGCTTCACCGCGAACCGCTCGCGGTCGGCGTCCGTTTCCAGCACCAGCAGCGACGTGTACGGCGTGATGATGTTGAACTCCTCGCTCAGCGCGATCACGTCCTGCCTCACGTTCTCCGTGCGCCCCTGCTCGAGCAGCGCGTCGAGGTGCATCCGCGCCCAGAGGCGCGGGACGAACGAGTTGCCCTGCTCGGCGTCCTTGAGCGCCACCTTCGATGTGTACCGCACCGGCTTCCCGCCGAGCGTGCCGGTCACGACGATTTCTCCGCTCTGGTCTTTGCCTTCGGGTAGGTAACGGCCGAGCAGGATTTGTTGCGTCCCGGCCGGGACGTTGGGCAGCACCTCGGGGTAGACGCGGGCGGTTCGCAACCCGCGGAACTCGACCTTCAGGTCGCGCAGCGACGGGGCCGCGATCTCCGTGAGCAGGTCGAGCGCCGTGGCCTGCGGGGGCCGGTCCGCGGACACGCGGCGCACCGATCCGCCGCCCAGGCTGCCGATCGCCTTCAGCGCCGCGGGCTCGTAAGAGCTGCCGAGCGCGACCGCGTGGAAGGTGCCGGTTTTGCCCTCGTAGAGGCGCCGCAACCGCTGGGCGAACGCGACCGGGTCCGCGTTGCCGGTCGTGGGGACCGCGTCGCCCAGGTAAACGACGTGCGTCCCGGGCTCGGTCATCTTGAGCGCCGACGCGAACGCCTGATCGAGGTCGGTCCACCCGAGCGCCGACCGCTTCTCCAGGAACTGTTGGACCGCGGCGACGTTCGCGGGCGCGGCCGGCACCGGCTTTTCAAACACCCATTCGCAGCCCACGTCGCACGCGGCGACGTTAACCGTGTCTTTCGGGGTCAGCGCGCCCAGCAGGGCATTCAGAAGGGCGGTCTGGTTCGCGCGCTGGGATTTGTCCATCGACGCGGAGGTGTCCGCGACGACCAGCAACCGGATCGGCGTGCCTCCGGGAACGAGGGGCCGCTCCCAGTCGGCCGCGGCGCCCGGCGGCGTGAGCTGCACCATGAAGTACCCGTCGTCGCCGCGGCGGTGCGGCACCACGACCACGTCGGGGCGCCCCGGCTCGACTTCCACCACCGCCTCGAAGTCACGGGTCGGGGTGTACTCCTGTGCGGCGAATTCGACGCGGCCCGAGTGCTCGGTCGTGCGGACGCGGGCCGGGTGCGTGGGCGAACTTACGCCCTTGAGCGGGGCGGCGGAGTTGACCGTCACGTCGATCTTGAGTTCGCGCAGCGGGTGCTGCTTCAGCAACTCGCTCTGAAGGGCGTAGCTGTACCGGTAGCGGTTCCCCTGGAGCGGGAGCACCTGCGTGTAGGTGATCTTGATGCGCTTCTCGGAGCGGCCCGGGATGGGGTACACGCGCGCCTTGAAGATGTTCCCGCCGGCCCACTCCAACAGGCCCGGGTCCCGCTTCTCGCGGAGGATCTCTTCGTAGATCTCGCGCGCCCGCTGCTTCTCCACCACATCGGCCTCGACGAGCTTGTCACCGATCCACATGCCGAACCCCGAGATCGAGGCATCCTGCGGCAGTGGGAAGTGGAACACGCCCTCCAGAACGTCCCCGGTGGTGTTGACGAACGATTCCTCAATGGTCGTCCGCGCGATCTGGTCGCGGATGTCCACGGTGACGTGGTGATACCCGACCGTGAGCGGCACGTTGCGGCCGTCGACCTTGGCGATCAGCGAGCCGACGGACTCGGTCGTTGCGGTGCCCCGGAACCCTTGCAGCCAGCGCGGCTCGTGTTCGGTGCGAACGAGCTTCTCCTTTTCGATCCGGAAGAGCTGCCGGGACTTTACGGTGACCGTTTGCTTGTCGGGACCGGTTAGTTCCACCGGCGCGGCCTCGGTCGCGCTGACCTCAAGTTCGCCATTGAGGAGGTGGATTTTGTTGGTCGTGACGAGTTCGACGAGTGAGTGCGGCCCGACGACCAGTTGCGCCGACTTCAGCAACTTCACCGCTGCGGCGTTGGCGCCGCGGGCGTCGGTGCGGACCCAGTCGCCGGGTTTGAGCATCAGGCCCGCCTGAACCGGCGACCAGCGCTCGGCCTGCACCGGCTTCACCGCGACGACGCCCTGGGCGTCGGCCACCTTGCCGATGCGCCCGTCGTCGGTCAGTTTGTCCTCAAAAACGAACTTCTGTTCCCGGGGCGGCGGTTCGGGCGCGGGCTGCTGGGTCGCGATCCAGTACGCGGTGACCAGGCCGGCGACCAGCACCGCGGCGGCGGCGGTGGCGATCCAGCGAAGGGAGAACATGGTTTTGGGCTTCGGTTGGTGGTGTGTTGCGGGGGCGGCCGGTCCGGCCGCCTCGAACGCGGCGCACGATCGCGCGCGCAGTCGGTCCAGGAACGCGCGGTCCACTTCGGGAGCGTCCTTTGCGGTCGCGCCGAGCAGGTCGGCGAGCGGGTCGTCGGTCGGCCGGGGTTCGGGTTCGTTCACGGTACGCCTCCGCATTGCGGTTCGGCGTCGGTCGAGCTGTGGGAGAGCCGCAGGAAGGCGGTTCGGAACGCCTCCCGCGCGCGGGCCAGCTTCGAGCGCACGGCCGTTTCGGTCGTCTGGTTGCGGGCGGCGAGCTGTTCGACGGCCACCCCGTCGAGGTACTTGTCGGTCAGGAGCGTCCCGTACTCGTCGGGGAGTTCCGCGAGTACGAGCCGGACGAGGGCGATCGTTTCGCCGGTTTCGAGCAGGTCCGGGGGCGGGTCTTCGGACCCGTCGAGCCAGCGGGCGAGGCGGTCGCGGTGCGGTGCGAGCCACCCGTCGGCGCTTTTGAACCGGTCCTGGCGCTTCAGCTTGCGGAAGTGCAACGCCACCTGGAGCCGGGCGATGCCGCACAACCAGTGCCAGAGCGGCCCGCACGCCGGGTCGTAGGTCCGGGCCGAGCGGGCGGCGGCGAGCATGGTCTCCTGGACCACGTCGGCGACATCGGCCGAGGAGGGGCCGACGAGTCGCGCGACGAGGCACCAGACGCGCTCCGCGAACGCGTCGTACAGCGCCCGCCAGGCGTCCGGCCGCCCGTCGCGGAGACCGCGGGCGACCTCGCGCGCGAGGTGTTCGTCCATAAAGCCGGGTGTCCGCGGGGCTTCCGGTTCGCGCGAGCCCGCCACCGCACTCGCGTTGGCCCGGGCCGACGCTATCCTATTTGCGCCGAGGGGCGGGAATGTGTCGCGGAATTTGTGGGACTGTGCCCCTGCGCTGTAACCCCCGTTACAGCGCGGCTTCCAACACCGGGTGGGATCATGGATCGCGTCGAAGCGGCGGCCGAGTACCTGTTCGAGTTGCGCGATCACCGGCGCCGGGTCGCGGCGCTGCCGCCGGAGATCGCCCCGCGCACGCTCGCCGAGGGGTACGCGGTTCAGGACGTACTGGTGCAGAAGCTGATGGACCGGTTCGGGAGCCGGCCCATCGGGTACAAGATCGCGTGTACCAGTCCGCTCGCGCAGCAGGCGCTCGCGGTGGACGCGCCGTTCTTCGGGGTGATGCTGACGCACTCGTCGCACCCGTCCCCGGCGATTCGCCCCGGGGCAGAGTTCACCGTTCGTTGTGCGGAGGCCGAGTTCGGTTTCGAGATGGCGGCGGACGTGCCCGGCGGCGTGGCGTACACCGCCGAGAGCGTGAAGCCGTTCGTCGGCGCGGTGCTCCCTTCGCTGGAGATCGTCGATCACCGTTATCACGACTGGAAAACCGTGGACGCGGCGTCGCTGCTCGCGGACAACGCCATTCACGGAGCATGGGTGTTCGGCGAGCCGGTCCGGGACGGGTGGCGCGACCTCGACCTCGCCGCGCACGCCACGGCGCTGATCGTGAACGGAACGACGGTTTTACCGGGCTCGGGCGCGGCGGTGCTGGGGAACCCGTTGAACGTGGTGGCGTGGCTGGCGAACGAACTGCCCAAGTTCGGCCGCAAGTTGAGCAAGGGCGACCGTATCACCACCGGCCTCACGACTGCCGTTTACCTGGCCGAACCGGGGGACCGCCTCGAAGCCGACTTCGGGGCGCTTGGGCGCGTGGCACTCACGCTGAGCGGGGACTGAAGAGGTGAGTGTGGTCGGCTCACTCCGTGAGCAGTTGCTCCGCGCATCAGACCCGCCCCGCGGGCTGACCAGTTCGTGGTGCTGGCCTTTGAGTGTGGTCCGCTCACTCCGTGAGCGGTCGCTTGGCGCATCAGACCCGCCCCGCGGGCTGACCAGTCCCGTCGTTGTGCGCAAAGCGAATCCTATACCCGAAGCGACCGCTCACGGAGTGAGCGGACCACACTCAAAGGCCACCGCAGAAGGGAAGGGCGGGGATACAGATCAGCCGCCTTGCACGCTCACTCCAGGTCCATGCGCCACCACGCGAGCGCCGTGAACGCGGCGCCGAACGCGCACAGCACCCCGCACGCGGTCAGCACGACGGTGATGTTCGGTTCCGGAACGGTGAGGAGCTGGTTGTAGGCGTCGAGCGCCCACGCGTGCGGGGTGACGAGGCTCGCGGTCTTCATTTGTTCGGGCATCAGGTCGCGCGGCATCAGCGACCCGCTCACCCCGCCCAGAACCAGCACGAGTAACGTCCCGTACACGGCCACCTGCGTTTCGGTCCGCGCGACGCTCGCCACGAGCACCGCCAGACCGACCGCCGCGAACGACGTGCTCGCCACCAGGGGCAGCAGCAACTCGGGCCGGTGCCCCCACGTCATCCCGAAAATGACCCGCCCCGCGATCAGCAAAAACGCGCCCTGCAACAGCGACACGACGAGGCACGGGAGCAGCTTCCCGAGCAAGATCTCACCGCGCGTGAGTGGAGCCGCCCGCAGCCGCATTAGCGTCCCGTGCTTCCGCTCCGCGACGAACAGCCAGCCCACGCTCAGTACCAGGAAGAACGCGAACATCACCGTGTAGGACGGCACCAGGAACTGGTACCGCAGCGCGCCGCGGCTCAGCGGGCCGCTCCCGGCCGCGTCGCGGTACTCGTCGCGGTTCGCCGTGTTGCCTTCGCGGGCCTCGCTCTTGACCAGATCGGTCCAGCGCGAGGCCTCGAAGTTGTAATCGGAGAACAGGTCGCCCACGCCCGTCTTCACGGTCGGCCCGATCTCCTTGCGGACGGCCGGGGTGAGCACCTTACCGAACAGCACCTTCTTCCCGACCCGGCGCGCGATCTCGGGGTCTTTGAGCGCGACGTCAACAACCGCGCGGAAGCCGGGCATCTGGCCCTTGATCACCTGAGCCGGCAGGCGCCCGAACTTGTCCGTCATAAGCTTCTGAAACTTCTCGTCCGCGACCAGGGCGTCGAGCACGTCGAGCACCACCGGGTCGAGTTCCTCAATCACCTTGGGCGGCACGGTGCTCGTGCTCAGCCGCTCGGCGACCAGCTCCATGAACTTCTCGTCGCCGACCCGCTGGAACGCCTTCCCGATCATCCACGGGATCACCACGCGGAGCAGCGTGACCTGCGTGACCTGCTCGATGACGGACGCCGACACCGGCTGCGTCGGGTCGCGCAGGAGGGCGGCCCCGAGCTTGTCCATACGCACCCCGTCGCGGCCGAACGGGTTGACCGCCCCGCCCTGGTTCAGGAACGAGCAGCGGTGCATCCGTGCGCTGAAGTCCTCCTCGAACACCAGCACCGCCGCCCGCCGGTTCTTCGCGATCAGTTTCTCGGCCGAGGCGCGGTCGGAAATGATTTCGAGCCGGATGTCCTGGGTGGCGCTGAGGTCGTCGATCACCACCTCCGACCACGGCTTTTCGGGGAAGGGCGCCTGCTCGGGTAACCCGCGGTCGAGGTTGACGATCGAGACGCGCAGCCGCTCGTCGGGCTTCTCGCCGAACCCCTCGCCGAGCGCGAGGCCCAGGACGAGGATGAGCACCAGCGGGGTGACGAACAGGATGACCGCGCTCCGCGCGTCGCGCAGGAGCAGGCGCAGGTCTTTGGCCGCAATAGTAAGAATGGGCATCGGCTAATCTCTCAGCCCGCGGCCGGTGAGGTGCAGGAACACGCGCTCCAAGGTCGGTTCGGTGGTGGCGGCGCTGAGAAGCGCCACCCTGCGGGCCGCGCACTCGGACGCGACCCGCGCCAGCGCCGGGCCGATTTCGTCTACCACGAGCACGAAGGTAGAGTGCCCACCTTCGCCCCCCCTCACTGGCACGGAAGGCGTGGTGGGCGGATTGCTTTCCTGCACCCGTTTCACGCTCGGGATCGCACCTAGCACCTGCGCGAAATCGGCTGTGGCACCCGCCACGGTCATGTGGATCGTGGCGTCCAGGCGCTTGAGCAGGTTCGGCAGGGTGTCGCTGGCCCGCAGGCGCCCGGCGTCGATGATCGCGATGCGGTTACACAGCGCCTGCACTTCTTCCATGTAGTGGCTGGTGTAGATCACCGTGAGCCCGGCGGCGTTGAGCGCCTTAACCTGCTCGAAGATGTGGTTCCGGCTCTGCGGGTCCACGCCCGTCGTCGGCTCGTCGAGGATCAGAAGCTTCGGGTCGTGGACCACCGCGACCGCGAGGTTCAGCCGCCGTTTCATGCCACCCGAGAAGGTGCCGGCGCGGTCGCCGGCGCGGTCGGTGAGGCCGACAGCCGCTAACACCGCGTCCACCCGCGCCGTCAGGTGCCGGCCCGATAACCCGTATAGCTTTCCGAAGAAGCGCAGGTTCTCGCGCGCGGTCAGGTCCGGATAAATCGCCAGGTCTTGCGTGCCGATCCCAACGAGGTGCCGGAGGTCGCGCGACTCGTGTGTGAACACGTTTCCGAACAGTTCCACCCGGCCCGAGTCGGAACGGGCCAGCCCGGCCGCGATCGAGAGCAGGGTGGTTTTCCCGGCCCCGTTCGGGCCGAGGAGCCCGAACACCTCGCCCTTGCGAACGGTCAGCGAAACGCCGTCGAGCGCGATCAGGCCACCGTACCGCTTGCGCAGGTTCGCGATTTCGAGCACCGGTTCGCCCATGATGCCTATCGTAGGGCGCCCCGGTTATGTGCGGCACTCGCTTCGCGGTTCCATCGGGCCGGGCCGGCAGAGTGACCGCGCCCCCGCCGCGAGACCGATCATGACCGACGACCGCATCCGCTTCGCGAACGCCGCCCGCCCGAACCCGAACGGCCGGTACGTGCTGTACTGGCCGCAGATGTTTCGTCGGCTGCACTCGAACCATGCCCTCGACCACGCTCTGAAACTGGCGGGGGAGCACAAGAAGCCGCTGGTGGTGTACGAGGGGCTGAAGCTGAACTACCCGTGGGCGAACGCGCGGCACCACACGTTCATTCTCCAGGGGATGCGAGACAACGCCCGCGCGGCGCAGAAACTCGGGCTGGCGTACTGGCCGTTCGTGGAGACGCCCGACGACCCGGGGCGCGGGCTGGTGGCACGGCTGTCTAAGGATGCTGTGTGCGTCGTGACCGACGACTACCCGGCGTACATCGTGCCCGCGCACAACCGGGCTCTCGCGGACAAGATCGACGTGCCGCTGGTCCTGGTGGACGGCAGCAGCGTGGTGCCGCTGTCCCGCTTGGGGGCGCCGGTCGCCGCAGCCGCGCACCTGCGGCCTCGAATTCACAAGCTCTTCGCCGAGGCGTGGCGGCATCGTGCGAAAAATGCGCCTGACGTGCCAAAGGTCGCCCGGAGCACACTCGCGCCGCCGTTCGAGCCGTGGGACGCGACCCAAGACATCGCCAAGTTCGTTGCCGGACTGCCGATCGACCAGAGCGTCCCCGCAGTCGCCGGCGCGACGGGCGGCGCGGCCGCAGGAACCGCCGCCCTTGAAGCCTTCGTGTCCGACAAACTCCCCCGCTACTCCGAAGAACGCAACGCGCCCGACGACCCGGCCAAGAGTGCGGCCAGCGCGCTCAGTGCGTATCTGCACTACGGGCACATTTCAATCGAGCAGGTGACGCAGGCCGTCCTTGGCGACTCGTGGAGCGAACAGGAGATCAACCCGAAGACCCGCAACAAGGACGACTTCTTCTGCCGCGACCCGAACGTCAACGACTTCCTCGACGAGGCGATCACCTGGCGCGACGTCGGCTACCACTGGCACTTCCGGAGAAATTTGGAGTGTGACAATCGGGATGCGGAATTGAAGAACGTGAGTTGGAGTGGGGCTTCAAGTTCTGCCGTGCCACAGTTCAATTTCGAGACGATGGACTTCGCCTCCGGTGGCGAGCTCACCCTGGACGTGGTTCTGCCGGAGTGGGCGCGGGCCTCCTTGAAGAAGCACGCTGGCGACCCGCGCGAGCACATTTACTCGCTCGGCGAGTTCGAGGGCGCCCGGACCCACGATCCGCTCTGGAACGCGGCACAGACCGAACTGATATGCACCGGACGTATTCACAACTACCTGCGGATGCTCTGGGCCAAGAAGGTGCTTGAGTGGAGTGCCACGCCCGCGGACGCGTATCGCACGCTGGAGCACCTGAACAACAAGTACGCGCTCGACGGCCGCGACCCGAACTCGTACACGGGCATTCACTGGTGCTTCGGGCTGTTCGACCGCCCGTGGCCGCCCGAGCGCCCGGTGTTCGGCTCGCTCCGGTACATGTCGAGCGCTAACACGGCGAAGAAGTTCGACCTCGACGGATATTACGATTATGTCGCCGGGATCTCGCAGTCCGCTCCGCGCCGGTAATGTTGTGCTCTATACTTGTTACAACAGACATCGGACGCGACGGCGTTCGGCCGACCCGGGAGCCGGGAAGCGGCAGCCGCCCCGAGGTGGACGACGGGCGTCGTTGTGTCGATAATTTCTGAACGGCTCCGGTCGCGGGCGGGCGCCCAGACGGCCCGCACCTGGAGCCGGTAAGCGAACACCACCTCCGTGAGGGGCGCTGCAACGGGACGCACTGGGCGTACTTGCCAGGCTCGCGGGGATGGGCATTCACGTGCAACGGCGCCCGTTCATCGTTTAGGAGACTTTGAACGTGAGTACTGTTGCGCAAAAGACCGCGACCTTCACCGACTACCACGTCGCCGACATCTCGCTGGCCGGATGGGGCCGCCGCGAGATCGCCATCGCCGAGACCGAGATGCCGGGCCTCATGGCGATCCGCGAGGAGTACGCCGCGAAGCAGCCGCTCAAGGGCGCGCGCATCACCGGCTCGCTCCACATGACCATCCAGACGGCGGTCCTGATCGAGACGCTGAAGGCGCTCGGGGCCGAGATCCGCTGGGCGTCGTGCAACATCTTCTCGACCCAGGACCACGCCGCCGCCGCCATCGCCGCCGCCGGCATTCCCGTCTTCGCCTACAAGGGCGAGACCCTCGCCGAGTACTGGGACTACACCCACCGGATCTTCGAGTGGACCGACGGCGGCCTCACGAACATGATCCTCGACGACGGCGGGGACGCGACGCTGCTGCTGCACCTCGGCGCCCGCGCCGAGAAGGACATTTCCGTCCTCGATAAGCCCGGCAGCGAAGAAGAGCGCATCCTGTTCGCCGCGATCAAGAAGCGGGTCGCGGCGCAGCCGGGCTGGTACTCCGAGCGGCTGGCGGCGGTGAAGGGCGTGACGGAAGAGACCACGACCGGCGTCCACCGCCTGTACCAGATGCACAAGCGCGGGGAGCTGAAGTTCCCGGCCATCAACGTGAACGACTCGGTCACCAAGAGCAAGTTCGACAACCTGTACGGCTGCCGCGAGTCGCTGGTGGACGGGATCAAGCGCGCCACCGACGTGATGATCGCGGGCAAGATCGCCGTCGTCGCCGGTTACGGCGACGTGGGCAAGGGCTCGGCCCAGGCCCTGCGCGCCCTCTCCGCCCAGGTGTGGGTGACCGAGATCGACCCCATCTGCGCGCTCCAGGCCGCGATGGAAGGCTACCGCGTCGTGACGATGGAGTACGCCGCCGACAAGGCCGACATCTTCGTGACGACCACCGGCAACTTCCGGGTCATCACGCACGACCACATGAAGGCGATGAAGAACCAAGCCATCGTCTGCAACATCGGCCACTTCGACAACGAGATCGACGTGTCGTCGCTGGAAGACTACCGCTGGGAGGAGATCAAGCCGCAGGTCGACCACGTGATCTTCCCGGACGGCAAGCGGATCATCCTGCTGGCCAAGGGCCGGCTGGTGAACCTGGGCTGCGGCACCGGGCACCCGTCGTATGTGATGAGCTCGTCGTTCGCCAACCAGACCCTCGCGCAGATCGAGCTCTGGCAGCACAACGACAAGTACCCGGTCGGCGTGTACGTGCTGCCCAAGAAGTTGGACGAGCACGTCGCCCGGTTGCAACTCAAGAAGCTGAACGTTCAGCTCACGGAGCTGACGGCGGAGCAGGCCGCCTACATCCACGTTCCGAAGGAAGGCCCCTACAAGTCCGACCACTACCGCTATTGATCGGCGTCCCGGCGCCGGAGAACCTTTTCCGGTGCCGGCATGTTGTCGCCTTCCGAACAGGCGGCCTTGGTCGCGGCTCGTCAAGAACGTTGCAAATGTCCCGGCCGCGTGCTTAGCGGCTGCCGTTGCGTCGGGCGCTTCGTGTGCCCGACGCAACGGCGTTTATTCTCCGAGAACGGTTGGGCGTTCGTGATCGGTGTCGGTAAAGGTCCGCCCGCGCGGCTTGTCCCCGCGCGTTCGCGCGTACAACTTCCCGGCCACCAGGGCCGCACCGGCGCCGGCCAGGAGCGCCGCTCCCAGCTCCCATTCGTCGATTAGTAGTTCGGCCGGGACCGCCCGGATGGCCGGCTCGAGGCCGTAGAGAAAATCGTCCACCCCTTTTCGTAAGTCGGCCGTATCGAACGGAAGGAACCGGGCGATGATGTCCGCCGTAGCGGCGGGTTCGCGGGCTCCGGTGGCCGCCGGGACCGGGGTGGGACTCGGTGCGGGCCGCGGTGCCCCTTCTGACGTGTTCGGAGCCGGCGGCTGCGGTGCCAGATCGGATGACGGCCCGGACGACTCGTTACTGTCAAGCACGACAATCGGCCACCAGTCGTAATGCGCCCTCGGAGCGGTCGCGGGCGCCGTGTCGGTCACCGGTCCGGTCGGCGCCGTGGCGGTCGGGTGTGGCGCCTCCGTGCTGCGAGGCGTGCCGACCGGTTGTGCCGACGGGGGCGGGGGGGCGAAGGGCTGTTCCAGGCCCTCCGGTTCGAACCCGAACAGGTGTCCTTCGAGCCAGAGCCGCTGAATGGCTGCCCAGGTGTGCGCCCCCGGGGCCGCTCGCAGAGCTTCCCGGATCTCGACGACCAGGTCGCCCGTCAGTGCCAGTTTCGCCTCGCGGAACGGCTCCCGCCCAGCGACCGGTGTGCCCAAATCCACGGTGCCAAGCGATTCGGCGAGCCGGGCGATGTCGTCCACGAACTGGCGTTCTGCTCCGCTGAATGACCCTCGTGTTTCGACCCCGCCCCACACGACGGTTCGCGCGTCTGTCGGCATGGCCGCTTCTGTTGCGGCTCCACCCGTCCCGTCGAGTTCCGTCAGGAATGTAGTCGCTGCGTCCGCGCCGGACTCGCGGGCGAGTTCCGGCGCCGTCGCGGCTGCGGGCACCACACGACCGCCCAGCGGCTCCAGTGCGGGGCAAAAACGGTCCGGCGGTTCGGACGAGGAGAACAACGAGCAGAGCCAGTTGAACATCTTCGGTGCCTCTTCCTTGAGACCGACCGCTTCGGGTCAGTTTCCGCTCCGGAGCCGGTTCAGCAGTGCCAAGGCCATGTCGTCGGTCGGGTCGGCCGCGTGCGCCCGTTCCGCGTGCGCCAGGGCCGCGGACTTGTCTCCGGACGCCAGGGACACCCCCGCAAGGTGGTACTCCACCACCGCCGGCGGGTAACCGTTGCGCCGGGCCAGTTCCAGATCGGCGACGGCCTCCGGCAACCGCCCCGCGTTGTGGTGGAGCAACCCGCGGTGCAGGGCCGCGGCGGCGAGTGCGGGTTCGAGTTCCAGCGCCCGGTTAAAATCCCGGAGCGCGTTCTCGTTCGCCCCTTCCTTGCGAATGGCCGCGTAGGCGAGCCCGCGGTGGTAGTGGCACAGCCCGCGGCGGTTCTGGGCCAGCGACAGGCACGCCGAGAACCCCGCGACCGCCTCTTCGGCCCGGCCCAGCCGGTGCGCGCAAACGGCCAAGTGGAAGTGCGGCCAGAAGCCCTGCGGCTCCCGCTCGACGGCACGGCGGAGCAACTCGGCCGCGCGTTCGAGCGCGCCGGCATTCAGCCGGGCGCGGCCCACGGCGTACAGCTCCCACGCCGTCACGGTCGGGTCGGCCGGTGCGAACCGGTCCCAGCCCGGTTCGTCGCGATAATAGGCTCGAAGCCGCGCCAGTGCGGGGTCGGGACCAAAGAAGCCCTCGGCTTCGTCGAGCCGACGCATGGCCTCCGCACCGCCCGCTCCGTTGTGCGTCCGGAGGTCGGCGGACAGAAGCGCCAGGTCGAGGAGGTCCGAGCGGAGCCGGCGCTCGGCTTCGGGGCTCAGTTCCGCCCCTGCGGGCGGGGCGAGTGCCGGCCGGGCGAGCCACAGGGCGTCGCAGGCGTCTGTGAGCGTTCGGAGGTCCGGCCCGGCCAACGCGCTGGGGTCGTAGCTGAACCGGAGTCGGTCCACCAACTCGTGCAGTTCGGAGGCTTGCCGCCCGCGCCGGCTCTCCCGCACCCCGCGGTCCAGATCGCGCACGAGCCGGGCGGTGCCGGGCAACGGTTCGACCCGGGCGAGCCCGAGCGTCAGCACCCGCTCGGCTTCGTCGTGCGCGCCGCGGGCGAGTAGATCGCGGCCCAGTTGTTCCGCTGCGGCCCCGTCCCGCCACCGCGCCCGGTACTCGAACGCACCGAACAGCAGCAGGGCGGCCGCGAGGACCACCGCCGCCCCCCGGGCCGTTCGGCCAACGGCCCCCCATCGAACGCGCGGGCGGCGGGGCGCGAGTACCGCCCGCCCGTCGGCCAGTCGGTCGAGTTCCTCGGCCAGGGCGCGGGCGGACGGGTACCGCTCCGCCGGATCTTTTGCCAGGGCCTTCATGCACACCGCGTCGAGGTCCCGCGCCACGTTCCGCCGCAAACGTCCCGGCGGCGCCGGCGCCGCCTGGATCACCTGCCAGAGCGTCGCCCAGGTGTTCGCCCCGTCGGCCGGCGGGCGGCCGGTCAGGCACTCGTACAGGATGGTCCCGAGCCCGTACACGTCGGCGGCAGGGGTGACGGCGGCGGGGCCGTTCACGACGACCTCCGGAGCCATGTAAGCCGGGGTCCCGAGCAGCATGCCGGTGCGGGTCCGGTCCGAGTGCCGGTCCAGCAGCTTGGCGATGCCGAAGTCGGTCAGCTTGGGGGCGTCGAGCGCCCCGGCGCTGAGCAGCACGTTGGCGGGTTTGAGGTCGCGGTGGATGACGCCCCGGTCGTGGGCGTGTTGAACGCCGCGGGCGAGGGTTCGAACGAGATCGACGGCCGCCGCGACCGGCAGCGGGCCTGCATCGAGTTGGTCCGCAAGGCTGCCGCCGGGGACGAATTCCATCGCCAGGAAAGGCCGCCCGTCATGAACCCCGACCTCGTAGATCTGCACCACGTTCGGGTGCGACAGCCGGGCGATCGCCTCGGCCTCGTCCCGGAACCGGCTCCGCGCGTCCGGCCGGCCGAGCAACTCTTCACGGAGCACCTTAAGTGCAACAGACCGCTTGAGATCGACCGCAACCGCCTCGTACACGACGCCCATTCCCCCGCCGCCCAGCCGGCGCCGCGTCGTGTAACCGGGAACGGTCGGGAGGTCGTGTGGGCCCACGATGACGGACGAGCCGTCTGGGTTCGGGTCGGAATTGTGGGTGTGTTGAATGGTGGTTCGGGAGCCGCCCCGCGGAAATTCCCGGGTGCCCGTTCCCGACGGTGAATTGGGACCCACGGATCCTCCTCGGTTGGTTCGGTGAGTCGGTTACCCACCGGCGGCTGTCCGTTGCCGATCCCCGTTATGTAATTATTACACCAAACGCGGGTGCCTCCAGCAAGTGAGCTTCTGGTTGGAGGCGCCTGAACGCCGTGGGCCGGAGTACGAACTTGCAATGGTTATACTGATTTGACGTATTTGATATTTAAATAAATGTGTTGAATTGAATTGTTTGCAATATACGTTCGAATCCGCGGAAGGACGCGGGACGATGGTAACGGCTCTGCAACACCTCGCAGAAATACCCGGCTCAAGTCAAGTGAGGACGAGGCGAGAACTCGTCACTGCGAACATCGCAGATTTGACCCGAATAACACGGGGACACACGAAAACAGGGTGAAACAGATTGTTTGTCAGGCAGTCGGTCGAGTTGGTTTATTGTCAGATAGTTGTTGTATCGTGCTGTTCCAATGCATCGCCCGCGGACCGACCACCGGGAGGTCTCAGTGGTCGGTCCGCGGGCGCCAGGTCCTCAACATGAACTGGCCGGATCAGTTCGGCTTCGGGCGTGGGAAGTTTGTCAGACTCGGCCGTGCGGACGGCGGGGGCGGCTTCGGGGCCGGGAACTTTGACACCGGCCCTGAGGGCGCCGGTTTTGCTTCAGGAGCTGCCGCTGTGGGCTTGTCAGCAGGAGCATCGTCGGGCGATGCTGTGATGCCCCGCCCCGCCAGCCACGCTCGCGCCAGTGCGAGGGTCAACCCGTGCGGGCCGTCGCCGGTCGCCTCGACGGTCGAACCGTCAGCGGCGAGGGTGCCGGTCCAACTGGCATCCGCTTTGCGTGTTAATGAGAAGTGGGCATCAGCGGGCAGAAGTTTGAACGCCTCGCCCTTTTTTGGCACCGCAGAGGCCGCAACCCGCTGCTCTTCATTGAGCTTCGCGACGCACACCTCGCAACGGGTTTTCTGAAACTTCGCCAGCCGTTGAGCCCGGTATCGGTCCACCGCGTAATGCTGGAACTCGCGCAAGCAGCCGCAGGCACGGGCCACCATTGGCCGCGCAACGACTTCCCCGGTCGGCACTCCCATCTGACAACCTCCAGGCGCTGGGCAGGCGCAATGCCATCATACAACATACTCCCGGTTCGTCAGCAAGAGGGCGTTTGACGAACTGTCCGATTAACGGGCGCCGGGGCGCCCGATTTAACCGCGCGCGGTCGGCAACAATGCCTCTCACGCCGGCGCTGCCGACGGGAACATCGCGCACGCGGCTTCGGCTTTCGCCCGCGTCAGGAGCTTGGACCGCTCATCCTCGCTCTTGCGGAACCACGCCGCAACCAACAGTACGCTGTCGACGGCCACGTCCGAAAGCACCGCCGGCGCCGGGCGATCGGCGAACGTGGCGCCCAGCAGGCTCGCAACCCGGGTGGCCGATTCTGCGTCGGGCGGAAACGACACCGCCTGCACTTCGCCGCGATGGATCAGGTACCAGCGGGTCTGGCCGTCCGTGCCCTCAAGCGGGTACACGAACGAGTTGCGGTCTCGTGCGGTGCGCAGCAGGTTGAGCCGGTCGTCGAGCCACTGAAGCGCGTGCAGCTTGTCGCGGAGCGACGCCGCCTTTTCAAACTGAAGCTCTTCCGCCGCGACACCCATCTGCTCCTGAAGCGTCTGCAAGATCGATCGGTTGCGCCCGTCCAAGAACGCTTTCGCCGCCCGCGCCCCGGCCGCGTAGTCTTGGCGGGTGCAGGCGCCCACGCACGGGCCGGCGCACGTCCCGAGTTCAAACCGCAGACACTTTGCGCTGCGGGCCGGGTCGAACAGCGCGCCCTGTTCGGCGAACGTCAGCGGGACGGTTTGCGGACAGTCGCGGAGCTTGAACCAGTCGTTCAACCGCCGGGCCGCGTCCTCGGATCGGTGCCGTTTCACGAACGGGCCGTATACGCCCTGCTCCTTTCCGGTCGGCGCGGCGGTTACGTACACGTGCGCACCAGGGCTCTTCCCCACGCAGATGTAATGGTGGCGCTGAAAGCCCGGGACGCCGAGCACGTTGTACCGGGGGCGCAGACGCTGGATCAGCTCTAGCTCGCGCAGCAGCGCCGCAAGTTCGTCGCCGCACTGCTCCCACACGAGCCGCTTGGTTTGCTCAATGATCTTGCCCGCCTTCGGGTCGCGGCTGTTCTCGCGGAAGTAGCACAACAGCCGGGCGCGCAGGTTCTTCGCCTTCCCGACGTAAATGAGCCGCCCGCGGCTGTCAAGCATCCCGTACACGCCGGGCACTTTCGGTGCGTTCTTCTTGGCGCCGCGTTTAAGTTTGCTGAGCCGTTTGCCGCGCACCTCGAAGACCGGCGGAACCTCTTCGGCGGGGCGAAACCGGCTCGGCCCGAAGCCGTCGAAATCGTCCGCGAACAGCGTCCCCTGTTTCTTCCCGTCCTTGGGTGTGCGGCTCATAAGTGCTGTTCGCGACTTGTGCGGGATGGTGTACTCGCGTATTCTAACAGCGCCATCTTGTCCGTGAGAACTCCGAAACCACTGCATCTCACCGCCGGAGCGAATCGTGAGAACGGGCCGAATCGCTGCTCTTGTGGTGTCGGTCATCCTCGGCGCCCAAACGCCACCCGCACGTGCTTCGGACCGCGGGACCATCTACGACACGCTCGCCGCTAACGAACAGACGGCGATTTTGGCCGTTGCCGCGAAAGAAACCGGGTTGACCGCGATCCTCAAGGGGAAGGACGAATACACACTGTTCGCCCCGACCGATGCGGCCTTCCTGAAGCTCGACGACGACGGCATCGGTGCCGTCGCGCGGAACGAACAGGTGGTTCAAAAGTTGTTGCGTTCGCACCTCGTGAAAGGGAAGCACACGACCGCGGCACTGAAAAAGAAGGCACAGGCGGGCGAATCGCTTACAACGGTCGGCGGCGAGCGGCTCAAAATCGAGGAGCGCAAAGACGGGCTGTATGTCGGTGGGGTCAAGCTCGAACCGGACGCAGCGGATCTTGGGTGCAGCAACGGCGTGATTCATTTGCTGGGTACGTTGCAGACGGTACCGAAGTGACCACCCGTGGCACATAAATTCGGCGGCCCACGGTGCCTCCCCGACCGGAGCTGATAGGTCGGGAGACGCTGTGGGCCGCATGTTGCCGGGGCGGTTCAGCGACTCTCGCCCGCGCATACTTCGACGTGGTTCACGATGACCCGCTTGCCGAGAATGCGGCGGAGGTACTCCTGTGCCAGCTGTTTGTGGTAGTAGCTCGACACCTGCCCGGTGATGAGCACCTCGGTGTCGTTGTCGATGACGACTAACCGGCGGAGCTGGCCGATCGGACTGTGGACGAAAAAGTCTGCCAGGTCGGGCGCGAGAGAGGGGCAGGCGTTCATGATGTCGCTCCGGCGAATGGGAGATGGGCGCGAACTCTCTAACCGGGTGCGAGCCCGGATTTAACCAGCGACTGAGTAACGAAAACGCGGCCCTCGCCAACAGCCAGTTAGCGCAACGAAATGCGACCGCGGATCCGTCCGAAGTGCGAGGGCGAAGGGCTCGTTTCCATTCTTCCACGCATCGTAGACGGCCCTTTTGCGGACTGCAACGATTTTCCGTCTTATTCCATTTTTTCCTGACCCTTGCGGTGGGCCGCAGGTGCTCGTAGATTTCCGCCGCTGCCGCCACCCTCTCGGAGCATTCATGGCAAACACGCACGAGCATCTCGAACACGCCGAACACGCCAGCCACCACGCGGCCGATCCGTTCAACCAGCGGGTCGCGGTGAGCGTCGCGGTGGTCGCGGCGTTGCTCGCGGGGGTGAGCATGCTGGGGCACCGCAAACACAACGAGGTGCTCCAACTTCAAGGCGAGGCGAACCGCCTCACCACCGAAGCCAGCATCGCGCACACGCAGTCCACGGACAAGTGGAGCGAGTACCAGGCGGTGAACGTCCGCGACCACGGGTACGAGTTCACCGGCGGGCTGCTGAAAGAGGTGGCGAAGGTCGAGCCCAAGTACGGAGCGGCGTTCAAGGACTCGATCAAAAGGGCGGACGGCCAGCACGTGAAGTACACGGCGCGGTTGCCGGAGGTCAAAGCCGAGGCCGAAAAGCTCGCACACACGGGCCGCGGGAAGCAGACGGAGTCGCTTCGGAAAATGGACGAGGCGCACCACGCGCACCACCAGGCCAGCCGGCTCGACGTCGCGCACCTCGGGGCCGAGATCGGGATCGTGCTGTGCTCCCTCGCGCTGCTGACCAAGCGCAAGGCGTTCTGGTTCGCGGGCCTGAAGGCGGCGGCGCTGGCGGTCGTTCTCGTGGTCACCGCGTATACAATCCCGCACCACCCGACCGAACACCCCGACGCGCCGAACGGCGCCTCGACCGATCAAGGGAAGCCCCACTGAGCGCCGCGCCCGAACCCGTCGTTTCTTCCCGGTGGCGCCCGTGGCGGTCCGGCACTGCGGGCTGGGTTGTAACCGGCGCCGTGCTCATAGCGGGTGTGCCGCTGTTCCTTGTGATGCCGCCGTGGTGCGATGTCACGCTCTACCAGATGGCGGCCCGCAACGTACTTCGGGGCGGCACCCACTACCGCGACATATTTGACACGAACCTGCCGGGGTTCGTGTGGCTGATGGCCGGGGCGAAGCTCCTGTTCGGTTGGAGCACCGGTGCGCTGCGGGCCGTGGACCTTATGGTGATCGCGGGCGCAACCGCCGCGCTGTGCCGGTTCGTGCGGCGCTGCGGGGGAACACGCTACACGGTCGCGTGGCTCGTAGCGGCGGTTGCCCTCTTCTACCCCTTCACGTCCGAGTTCAACCACATCCAGCGTGACCCGTGGATGCTGCTCCCGGCGACGCTGGCGGCGTGGCTGCGGTTCCGGCGGGTGCAGAATGGGACGAACGCCGCCCTGCTCGAAGGGTTCCTGTGGGGAGCGGCGTTGTGGCTCAAACCGCACATCGTCATTCCCGCGCTCGCGGTGTGGGCGGTGTCTGCGGTCCTGCTCGCGCGGCAGGAACCCCGGAGGAACGTACTGAGGGATTTGGCCGCGCTCGTTTGCGGCGGCGCGGTCGCGGGCGCACCTGGTGTCGTGTGGCTGGTCGCGACCGGGGCTTGGCCCCATTTTCTCGATATCTTTCTCAACTGGAACCCGGCGTACCTCGCGGACAACGCGCCGCTCGCGGCGCGGATCGGCGGTCTGTTTGAAATGCACCGCCCGTGGGGCCTTCTGCACTTCGCGGCGCTGCCGCTCGCGCTCCTGGCGCTCTGGGAAGCCCGGGTCTGGTCGCGCACGCCCGGCCCGCCGGCCGGCGTGTTCCGCCCGAAACTCTGGTACACGCCCGCGGAGAGTGAGGGAGCGGCGGCGGCGCGCGCGATCCTGGCGGCCCTGTATCTCGGCTGGGCGGCTCAAGCCGTCGGGCTGCAAAAGAGCCTCGATTACGTGTACGTCCCGGTAACACTGCTCGCGTTCGCGGTTGTCGCGGCGCAGCGGTGGTGCTTCGGGTTCCTCTATCTCGTGTGGTTCGTCGCGGTCGGCGCGCTGCTGAACCTCGCCGACACGTACCCGAACGACATTGCGCCGTGGGTCTATAAACTCGATCCCGCAGACGCCAAGGGGAAGTTCGAGAAGCACGCGCTCGCGGACGGCGAGATCATGAAGCTGTGGGGCCGGGCTCTCACCGAAGGGGACACGCCCGAGCTGCGCGACCGGATCGGGCAATACACGGGGGTCCACTGCGGCACCAACTGGGAAGACCTGACCAGCGTCGCGAGCCACCTGCGTGCCATTGAGCCGCCGCTCCGGGCCGGCGAACTGAACTGCTGGCACGACAGTACGCACCCGCTGTACCTGATGCTCGACCTCGACCCCGCGACGCGGTACATGCACTACGGCACCGCGTTCGACATCAAAGAGTTGGGACCCCTGTCACCCGGTCAGAAGACCAAACGGGAACAGATCGCCGACGCCGTACGCGCCAGCCGCCAACGGTACGTGGTCAGCGACCTGTTGCGCACGAACCAAGACCCGAGAGCGCCGTACCGGTCCGAGTCGTGGCGTAACGGTGATCCGCTCCCGGTGTGGCTCCCGGACCACGAGCGCCAGAAGTTCCCCTGGAACCAACCGGTCGTCTTCCGCTCAGGGCGCTACGTCGTTCACCGGATCGACCCCTCCGTTCCGCTCGGCGAGATCCGCGTACCCGACTGGAACTCTCTGGACGAACTGCTGATGCCACGGCCCCCAAAATTGGGCGGCATCAGCATCTTCCGCTAGCACCACCTTGGGGTCGAAGAGTCTGTCGCTGCGAGAGCGGATACCGGCCCGACTTGCACGGACACGCGGTTGGTGGCGGTGAGGTCGGACCGCTACCGTTCGTCCGGAAGTTGGCCAGTTCATCTCACCCGATCGGATTGGCAGACGCTGTCTCGCCCCGCGTGAACGGGCCGAAACAAATCAGTGCCGCGCGGTCACTTCGTGCGACAAACGCATCCCACGTAGCCGCCGGGCGAACACCGCGACGAGGCCGAAGCCCGCGAGCGCCAGCGAACCCGGCTCGGGGGTCGTCACCCCGGGCGTCACGTTGACTTGCAGTTCGCCGCCCGGCGCCCGGACGCTGTACGTGTTCCCGCCGAGCGTGAACGTGCTCGCGTTGGGCCACAGGTTCGACTCGTACCCCTCATAGATCAGTTCGCGCTCGCCGTTGGCGCCGAGTGCGTACTCCTGGATGAAGTCCAGGTACAGTGGGAGCGAGCCCGAACAACCGGTCCGTTCATCAATGATGGTGACCGTGGACGCTGACCGCCAGATGTCGGAGTGGTAGTAGCTGTTCGAGTCCGGGTCCAGGATCGGGGTCCCGTGCAGCATCGGGTCCGGGAGGAAGAAGTCGGACCAGTTGAGGTCCGTGAGCCCGCTCATCTCGCGGAGGACGGTGCCGTCGGGCGCTTCGGCGCGGTAGCCCCACTGAACCGGTCCGGCGTGGGCGAGGGCGGGGGCGCAGGTCAGGGCCGCAACGGTGAGAACTGCCCGGAAGGTGCGGAGCATAGCAGGGCCTCCTTGCCGCGGACGAACCGCGGGGCCAGAGGCTAGCCAATAATGGGAAACGCTACAATCCGAATTTGCGTGACCCTGCCGGAGGTCACACCAGCGTGACACGGCCCGCGGGGGCGCCGCGGTAGATCCGCGCGATCCGGTCGCGGGTGAGCCCGAGCACCTTGTCGAACCGGCTCAGTTTCAGTCCCTCAATGCCGGTGCCGTAATCGGCCATGTGGTACAGCATCGACACGTCCGACCGCACCTCGCGGTCGATCTCGCGCCGCAAGAGCCACCGGAACAGCCGCAGCCCGCCCGCCGGGCCGGGGTACCGGGACTTGGCGAACGTCACGGAGAACACCCGGGTCGTTTTGTCGTCCTGCGGCACGAAGAAGATGTAGAGCCGCCACCGCACCATCGCCTCGCGGGCGCCGTCCGGGCTGGTCCACCAGTGGTCGAACACGGAGTGGACCGGCGAGAACCGGGTGGTCCAGTGGTCGTGGAACGTGTCCCCCTTGCGGATGCCCAGCAGCCACGCGAACGCCCGGTTCAGCGTTTTCGTCGGGCCGGCGTTGGTCACCTTTACCATGTCGTCCGTGGATTCGAACGCGACCTTCACCTCGCTCAGCCGGTCGAGGTCGTAGCCGAACGTGTCGTGAACGGTGGCGCTGTGCTCGATCTCGTTAAAGTTGTCCACGGCCAGTTCCAGCGGGGCCGGGACGGTGTGTTCCAGCGTGCAGATGGGGTAGAACCCGGGGGCTGTGACATCCGGGAACGGCGGCGCGCTGGTCCGCGACTTGATCCACACCAGCCCGTGTGCCTCACGGGCGTCGTAGCTGGCGGTGCAGGCGGTGAGCTTCGGCGCGGCCGGGCTCTCGCCGTTGCCGCAGTCGTCGAACGTCCACCCGTGGTACTTGCACTGCAACCGGTCGCCGACCACCTTGCCGACGCTCAACTTCAGCCGCCGGTGCGGGCACACGTCCGAGAGCGCCGCGACCTCGCCGCCCGACGTGCGGAACAGCGCGACGGGTTGGTTCGCGACCACAACGCCGACCGGGTCGCGGCGCAGCCGGCGGCTCAGGAGCACCGGTTGCCAGTGGTCCAACATGCCCATCCACGTGCCCTCTGCTAGAATACCCTTTAATCGGTCGTTCGCGGTGCGTGCGTGCATCCCAACTGCGCCGGTACTGCTATCTTATGTAGGTGCCCATGTTTACGGGGCTGGTTCAGGCGCTCGGGACGGTGCGGGCGGTCACGGACGGGCAGGGCGGGCGCCGGCTAAGCGTCGCCGAACCCGCCCTCGCGCCGGGCCTGCGGATTGGCGACAGCGTCAGCGTGTGCGGGGCGTGCCTCACCGTTGTGTCGCGTGACGGCGCCGCGCTCGACTTCGAGGTCGGGCCGGAAACGCTGGCGAAAACCACCCTGGGCGGGCTGACCCCGGGCGACCGGGTGAACCTGGAAGGCGCCCTTCGGGTCGGGGACGCGCTCGGCGGGCACTTCGTCACCGGGCACGTCGATTGTGTCGGGCGGGTGCTCGAAGAGCGGGTGACCGGGGAGTGGCTCACCATTTGGTTCGGGTTCCCGGCGGAGTTCGGCGATCTGCTGGTGTCCAAGGGCTCGGTCGCGGTGGACGGCGTGAGCCTCACGGTGGTGGACGCCGAAGCCGACCGGCTGAGCGTGATGCTGATCCCGCACACCCGCACCCACACGACGCTGGGCTACAAGAAACCGGGCGACGCGGTGAACCTGGAGTTCGACCTGCTCGCCAAGCACGTGAAAAAACTGTTCGGCCGCATTAACCTCACGATTTAAGGCCGCGCGAAGGCGGAAGAGCTTTGACGGGATCAACCGCCTGTGGTGGCGCTCCGAAGGCGTCCCGTGAGGCGGAAGACGCTTTGGCAGGATCAGAAAACAAGCGCGGCGTTCGTTGCTGTATCTGGGCCTTGTCCGTCCTGTTAATCCTGACAACATTCTTCTCGACGCTCGCGTGCCGGAGACACATGTCCGAAACCCCGCAAGAACCGCTCCCCGTTCCCGCCGCGCCGGTCCCGCCGCCGCGTCAGACCCTGTCGTACCTGCACCGGCTGTTCGAGGCGCACGGCCTATCGCCCAAGAGCAAACTCGGTCAGAACTTCCTCATCGATCTCAACCTGCTCGATCTGATCGTGCGCACCGCCGAACTCGACAAGAGCGACGCGGTGCTGGAGGTGGGCACCGGTACCGGGTCGCTGACTGCGAAACTCGCGGACCCCGCGGGTGTGGTGGTTACGGTCGAAGTCGACCGCTCGATTCAGCCCGTGGCAAAAGAGATCGTCGGCGGTCGCTCCAACGTGCGGTTCGTGTTCGGGGACGCGCTCGCGAAGAAGAGCGAACTGAACCCGGACATGCTTTCCACCTGGGACGCCGCCGCGAAAGAGGTCGGCTGCACACGCAAAAAGCTGGTCGCGAACCTCCCCTACGTCATCGCCACGCCACTCATCAGCAACCTGCTGATCGGGCACCCCGAAATCGAGCGGATGGTGGTGATGGTGCAGTGGGAGATCGCGGAGCGGATGAAGGCGGTCCCCAACACGAAGGATTACAACGCCCTTTCGGTGCTGGTGCAGAGCGTGGCCGACGTGGAGACGGTGCGGAAGGTGGCGCCGACGAACTTCCACCCGCGGCCGAAGGTCGATTCCGCGATTGTGCTCATCAAGCCGAACGCCGAAAAGCGGGCGAAGGTCGGCGACGTGATGAAGTTCCGGATCTTCCTCCGCGACCTGTACGTTCACCGGCGGAAGAACTTGCGGCAGGCACTGGTCGGCTGGCCGACCGGGCCGCGCGAGAAGAAGGACGTGGACGCCAAACTTGCCGAACTCGGGATCGACGGCACCTTGCGCAGTGAGGCGCTGGACATCGAGCAGCACCTCCGACTGGCCGCAGTGTTTGGGTGAGATTGGAACGCGTTGGGGCGGCGAAGCGAAGATCGCCTTCGCTTCGCCGCCCCAACGCGTTCGGAACTCTGCACTTCTCGTTACCGCGAGACCACCTTGTAGTCCACGGTGTCGCGGTCGCCGATGCTGATCTTCTTGTGGTAGGCCGCTTTACCGGCTTCGCCCCCCACGTACAGGTACCACTCGCCGGCCGGGAGCCGCACGTCGAACTCGCCGAACCCGTTCGCGGTGGTGTACTCCTTTTGCTCCGGCTTGTTGGCGTTCATGAACACCAGCTTCGCGTTCGCCCGCGGGGTGATGAGGTCGTTCTGCACCACCTCGCCGCGCACCGACACGACGCTGCTGCGGCTGACGGTCTTCTCGGGCCGGAACTTCGCCGTGCCCGACTTCGGGTTCGACGTGCCGGGGGTGCTCGGGAGGTCCGTCGGCGGGATCGCGTTGTCCGACCCGCCCGGCTTCGCCGGCATCACGCCCGGGTTGTTCTCGCGGAGCTGCTCGACGCTCGGGCCGGCCGGGGCGATCACCGGCGGCAGCGGGTAATAGCTCACGCTGGCCGGGGTCGGCGGGTAGTAGTAGCTCACCACCGGCTGCTGGTAGTTCACCTGCCGCAGCGAGGTGACCGGCACCAGCGAGGACCGCTCGACGTAGCTGGTCACCGCGTTGCACTGGCTGCGGAGCCGGTACGAGGTCGTCGGCGTGGACACCCGCTGCGGGCAGCCGGTGCACGGGTCGTAGTAGGTGCTGTACTTGTACTCGGTGACGGGCTCGTAGTAGTAGCTGGTGACGTTCTTCGTCACCGGCTCGTAGTAGCTCTTGCGGACGTACTCGGTAACGGGCTGGTAGTAGCTCCGCTGCACGTAGTTCACCCGCACTTCCGGCTGCGGGCAGGGGGGCGGGGGAGGCGCGTAGTAGCTGACGCGGGGCTTGTTACAGTCGTTGCAGCACACCTGGAACACGTTGTCCCAGGCGGCCTCGGAGCGGGCCGGGGTGCTGACGGCCCCAAGAGCGGCGAGCAGCAGCCCGGCACAGCGGGTCAGGTTCATGGTGCGATCTCCGGGTGTGTCCATCGCCTCGGGCGCGAGGCGCTGGGCGAACATCACACATTAGACTAATTCGCCCCCCCTGGCACACAAACGGTTTCAGAAGATGGCACAATCCGGAGAGCTGCCCTCCGTCGTTACAGCCGGTAAAGTCGTTGCGTCTGGCCGTCTTTCGCTAACTTACAGTCAAAATGGGCAATGTAGACTGGGCGAAAATTGAATTGTAAAAAGTGGCCACAGCGGTTCGGAAATGGATGAGGTCCGGAAGGCATGAAGCCCCTCAATGTTGAGGGGCTTCATGCCTTCCGGACCTTACTACGCCCGACGCGCGGTTACTTCGCAGCCGCCTTGAGCGCTTCGATGGCCGCGTCGTAGTTCGGGTGGCTGGTCACTTCGGGAACGTACTCGGCGTAGGTGACTTTGCCGGCCGCATCGACCACGAACACGGCGCGGGTGAGGAGTTGCAGCGGCAGCCCGCTCTCGATCAGCACCCCCCAGTTCTTGCCGAACGAGTGGTTGTGGACGTCCGACACGGTCTTCATCGTGCTCACGCCCTCGGCGGTGCAGAACCGCCCTTGCGCGAACGGCAGGTCGAGGCTCACCGTGTAGCACGCGACGCCGTCGCCCAGCGCCTTGATGCCCTCGTCAAACTTCTTGGTCTGCATGCTGCACACGCCGGTGTCCAGCGACGGCACCACGCTGAACAGCCGGGCCTTCGCCGGGGTGTCCGCGAGGGTGACCGCGCTGAGCCCTTGCAGCCCCTTGTAGTCCGGGGCGGTGTCGCCCGCCTTGAGTTCGTTGCCGGCCAGTTGAACCGGGTTTCCCTTGAACGTGACGGTGCGGGCCATCGTGTGCTCCTGTTCGGTGTGTCGTGTTCGGTGTTCGGAACACCGCCGACAGTGGTTTACGCGAAACCGCCCGCACCGAACACCAAAAACTCAGCGCCGGGCGCTGAAGGCGAGTGCTTCATCTCATCTCAATTTCACGGAGCTTGCACTCGGCAACATGGAGCCTGTGGCCGCGCTTGGGGCGGCGACGACGGGGATTTGGCGCACGTACTGGCAGACCATAAGAAGAAGCGGGGCGCCCTTCATTGCTGCTTACCGGGTCGGGCGTGTTTCGGTGGAGATCGCGGGCGACCTCCACCGGCGAATCGTGAGGTCCTCCGCGCAACTCGACTTTGACGACCGGACGTGGCACTCGACCGAAGGCCGCCGCGCGACCGGGCCGCGGTTGGGGGCGTCTCGAACGCGCTTCGCGGGCCTTTACTTGTCACCTTTAATGGTGTGCTTCATCATCACCCGGCACATCTTCTCGCACTTCCGGCACTCCGCCGCGCACTGCTTCATGATCGCGTCGTGTTCGGCGTGCTTCTCACACGCATCGCCGCACCGCTTGCACGCCTCGGCGCACGCCGTGCAAATCAGGTCCGAGAACGGCCCGTTCTTTATCACAATCGCTGACGCCGACTGACAGAGCGTCGCGCAGTCGATGCAGGTGCGAACCGTTTCGAGGTGCTCCTTCTTCCCCTCCGCAACCATCTTTGTGCAGTGGGCCGCGCACATGTTGCAGATCCGCGCGCAGTCGTCGCACTCTTTGGCACAGTCCATGAAGTGCGACATGTGCGGGTCGGCGGCCTTCGATTGCTCTTTCGTCGCGTTGTCCGGCTGCTTGCCACCCACTGACAAGGCCGTGCCGGCCACTGCGAAAGACACCGCCAACAGACCCAGAGCCCCGAACAGCTTGGTGCGGATCATGATTCCCCCTCTGTAAACGGAACGCCGGACCGCTCAGGCGGCGGCGGCACGGAGGGAGTCGTGTGCAAACGTCGCGCCGCCGTCAGGCGGCGTTCCGCTCGCCGCGTTTCAGCCACTTCTGCATGCCTTCCAGTTCGGCCTGCCACGCGCCACTGAACCGCTTCTGCCCGAAAGCGTCGTACAGCAGGTCGAGCGTCTGGACCAACTCGCGGAGCTGGTTCGCGCGGTCGTCCAGTTTCCCGCGGGCGTCGGCCCCTTCGTCGGGCGGCGGGAGTTTCGCCCCACCCACACCGAGCGTTTCGGCGTGCAGGGTCAGTTCGTACTGGTCGCTGTTCCGCACCAGCGTCAACCCGACCTTCCGGGGCAGCTTGCCGCTCTGGATCGCGCGCCGCGCCTCCGGGAGCCGTGTCGGGCCTTCGTGCGTGATGGTCTCGTGCCCGGTCTGCCCCCGGGGGCACTCCAGGTTGAGCGTGCGGGCCAGCATCAGCGTCACTTCGGAGCCGTCGAGGAGCTTGAGCGTGTCGGACTCGATGTCGGTGTAGTACCAGAGCCACAGCAGGAACTCGTTGCCGATGAAGTCCCGGCTGCTGTCGTCCGCGATCCAGGCGATGTCGGGCGACGCGTTGGGCACGAACGCGCTGGGCGCGGCGTCATCAACCGACCGGGTGAGCGAGTGCAGCTCCGCGAGCTGGTACGCGCGCCGGCCCGCCGTCACGCACTCCAGCTCGTGCCCGAAGGTCTGCTCGAAGAGGCTCGTGAGCCGGTCGACCTGGGTGAGCGAGGTGGCGCCGAACAGCACCTCGTTCGTCTGCCGGTCCCACAGGACGGGCACGCACTTCCGCTTGCGGTAGCGGCCGTCCTTGGCCTCTTGCTCGAGACGCTGGCGGGCGATCTCCTTCGCCTCGCGCTTCTGGCGCGCGCTGGCGAACCCGCTGGGGTTGTCCTTCGAGAGGGCCTTGAGCTCGACGGCGGTGTACGCGCGGAGCAGGTCGCCGGGGAGCTTCTCGGTGTCGACGCGCAGCTCGAAGTTGAGCGTGTCGTTGATGATGTTCTTCTCGAACCCGAAGTCGGTGTCGAGGATGTGTTCGCCGGCGGTCCAGCCGGTTTCGACCCCGTCGGCGGACGCGATCCGCTGGCGACCGGCCTGGTGGTCGGAGAGGCGGGCGAGGTGCTCGTCGTCGAACTGGCGCGGCGCCGGGCCGTTCACCTTGAAGCGCAGACACGTCACGCGCCCTGCGAAAAAGCCCATCGTCCAACCTCCGTGTCGAAAGCGGTGTGGGTGCGAGCGGGGCGCGAAACCTGCGGCAGGCGCCGGGCTCGCACGCCGGCCCGCCGCTGCTCCTGCACCCGCACTCGCACCCACACGCCGCCGCGAAGCGGGGCGGTCAGCCGACCAGCACGGCCTCGCTCACTTCGCAGTCCTTGCGGCGCATCTCCTCCAGAATGATCGGATGCCAGGCGGCGTCGCGCTCATCGGAGGGGACATAATTTTCGCGTGCCCAGCGGCGGAGCCGCAGCTCCTCAATGAAATCCACGCTGTCAGCGGCGCCGCTGGTGTACATGACCCTGGCCCTTTCGCGGTCTGTTAGCCCGCACCGTGCGGGCCTCACCGCTTAGCCGGTGCCGTCACGGGCGCCAGCGGGTCGGTGAGGAGAGGTACTGCCGGAGCGCCGGCAGAGCAAGAAAATTCTGAGCGGAGCAAGTTATAGGGACCCCCAAAAGCTCGGCAACGCGAGCGGGGAATTTTATCTGCAAACCGGGACGAACGTTCCGCCACACACAGCTTAAGAGAAGTTCCACAAAATCGGATGTGACGAGTTGCGGAAACCTGGGCCGATTGGGCAATTTTGCAAACGGCGGTTGTGCGCCCGCCGTGACGCGGGTACGGTGCCGATTATGTGGGGCGGCCTTCCCAGGACGGACGGGACAGAAATGGACTTCTACGTCGGCACCAGCGGGTACTCGTACCCCGAGTGGAAAGGACGCTTCTACCCGCCCAAGTGCCCGGCAAACAAGATGCTGGGCTACTACTCCGGGCGGTTCCGCGCCGTCGAGATCAACAACACGTTTTACCGCCCCCCGACCGCGACGCTGCTGGAGGGCTGGGCGCGACAGGTGCCCGAGGGCTTTCGGTTCGTACTGAAAGCGCCGCAAGAGATCACGCACGTGAAGCGCCTCGCCGGCGCGTGCGACCAGGTCGCGTCCCTCGTCACGACCGCGGACGTACTCGGCGACCGGTTCGGCCCGGTGCTGTTCCAGTTGCCGCCGCCGTTCCGCAAGGACGTTCCGCTCCTGAGCGAGTTCCTGGGCCGGTTGCCGGCGTGCCGGGTGGCGTTCGAGTTCCGCCACCCGTCGTGGTTTGAAGAGGACGTGTTCGACCTGCTGCGTGACCACCAGGCCGCGCTCTGCGTCGCCGACGCCGACGACGGGTTAGAAGTCCCCTTCGTCCCGACCGCGGACTGGGGCTACGTGCGCTTGCGCCGCGCCGAATACGACGATGCCGCGCTGCGCGGGTGGGCGACGAAGCTGCGCGGCGCGGGGTGGCGCGAAGGGTACGTGTTCTTCAAGCACGAGGACGCCGGCACCGGACCGCGACTGGCGTCACGGTTGCTGGACTTGTTTGCAGAGGGCACCGCGCCCCAAAAGCGGAGCGCGTAAAGGGCCGCAATGCCAGCGCGCGCCGAAGTGCCTTCGGACGCGGTGGCCGGCACACGGTCGCGAATCACAAAACCACGTCCTCCAGCGATTTGATCTGAACGGCGTCGGTCCCTTCCTTCACTCGAACTGCCCCTCGGCCCGGCAGGTGAGGTGCTCGCGGTCGAAGTCGTTGTCCGAGTGCAACCCGTCGCCGGCCTGGACCTCCTTCGACACACGCGTGTCGAAGAATCACTTGCTCTTCACATCTTCACCGCTTGCGCCCCGTTCGTGCGGCGACGGATTGATTTCCGGTGGAGCGCTCGACCGGTGTAACGCGACCGCCGTGCCAGGCGCGTTGGTCCCGGAGTTGCACGCCCCTGGCATAACGGCGCTCGCACTCCACCTCACATGGGCTGCGGAGCGCGTGCATCAGGGGCGGGTGCAGTTGACGGAGCGCGCGATGTCGGAAGCACCACAGCAGGTACGCGATGGGGCAATCACCCGCCCGTGGACGCCGGGCGAGCGCCGCCCGCTCGACGGGTTGCTCGAACGCGAGTGGCTGGTGACCAACGGGCTGGGAGGGTACGCGTCGGGAACCGTTTCCGGAGTCGCCACGCGGCGGTACCACGGGCTCCTCGTCGCCGCGCACCCGGCGCCGCTCGGCCGCATGATGACGGTGAACCACCTTTGGGAATCCCTCCGCCTGCCAGACGACCGCACGATTTCGCTCGGCAGCGAAGAGAAGGCCGGCGCACGACCGAACATCCCCGGCGCAGAGCACCTCGTCGAGTTCCGACTCGAAGCTGGGCTCCCGGTGTGGCGGTACGAGATCGAGGGGTTCGAGCTGGAAAAGCGGATCTACTTCGCCCACCGACGCAACACCGTGTTCGTTCGATACCGGCTAACCAAAGGGGCCGGCACCGTCCGGCTGAAGCTAAAACCGGCGGTCCACTTCCGCGGGCACGACGACAACGTCGGCACACCACACTGCACACCGCTGGTGCTCACCGCTGTCGGCGGCCGGTACGAGTTTTCGTGCGGGGACACGTTCCCGGTGCTCAGGCTGTTCCTCGACGGCGGTACGAATGGCGGGTTCACGGTCCGCGGCGAGCGCGTTGAGGACGTGACGTACCGCATCGAAGAGTCACGCGGGTACGAGTTCCGCGGCGTGCTGGACGCGCCCGGGTTCTTCCGACTCGATCTGGCACCGGGGCAGGAAGCCACGCTGATTTGTTCGACCGATCCGTGGGAGCAGATCAGGGCCGTGTCTCCGGCCGAGGTGCTGGCGGCGGAACAGATCCGGCGCCGACAACTGATCGAACAGGCCGCTCCCACTGCCCGGAGCGGGCTCGCGGCGGAACTGGTGCTCGCGGCCGACCAGTTCATCTTTACACCGGCGGCCCGGACCACAGGCGAAGTCCGTGCGCACGACGAGGCGCGGTCGATCATCGCCGGCTACCACTGGTTCACCGACTGGGGCCGCGACACGATGATCAGCCTGGAGGGGTTAACGCTCACCACCGGGCGGCACGCGGAAGCCGCGGACATCCTCCACATGTTCGCGCGGCACGTCAAGGACGGGCTCATTCCCAACCTGTTTCCGGAGCGCACGCGCGAGGGGCTCTACCACACTGCCGATGCGACCCTGTGGTTCTTCCATGCGCTCAACCGGTACCTCAAGGCCACGGGCGACCGCGGGGCACTCAAGCAACTGCTGCCAACGTTCCGCGACATTGTCGAGCACCACGTCCGCGGGACGCGGTTCGGCATCGGTGTGGACCCGATCGATGGGCTGCTTCGCCAGGGCGCGGAAGGGTACCAACTCACCTGGATGGACGCAAAGGTGGGCGACTGGGTCGTCACCCCGCGGCGCGGCAAGGCGGTGGAGATCAACGCGCTGTGGTACAACGCGCTGCGGCTCCTGGAACAGTGGTCGCGCGAGGAAGGTGAGCAAGCGCGCGCCGACGCGGTTGCCCGGCACGCGGACCGGTGCCGCGAATCGTTCAACCGCCGGTTCTGGTACGAACCCGGCGGACACCTGTACGACGTACTCGACGGGCCGGACGGGACCGCCGATCCGGCCCTGCGGCCGAACCAGGTGTTTGCGATCGCGCTCGATCACCCGGTGTTGGACGGGGAGCGCTGGCAAGCGGTGCTGAACGTGGTACGCGAGCAGTTGCTCACCCCGGTGGGGCTGCGGTCGCTCGCGCCGGGGCACCCGGACTACAAGCCGCAGTACTTCGGCGACCTCCGGGCACGGGACGCGGCCTACCACCAGGGGACCGTGTGGGCGTGGCTCATCGGCCCGTTCACGGACGCCTGGATGAAGGCCCATCCCGACGACCGCGCCGCGCCGCACGAGTTCCTCGCCGGGTTCCGCCGGCACATGGTCGAGGCGTGCGTCGCCTCGATCAGCGAGGTGTTCGACGCCGAACCGCCGCACACCCCGCGCGGCTGCGTCGCGCAAGCGTGGAGCGTGGCCGAGGTGCTCCGGTGCCTCGCCAAAATCGGCGCCTGAGCACGGCAGCGGACGGACCGCCGCCAACCGCGGTCACAAGTTGGCAGCGGCAGGGCCACGACGCATTCGGTCGCCGCGCCGCTTGGAACCCGGAGCTGAAAGCTCTTGTGCGAACTGAAGGGGAAGCTACCCAGCCCGACCGGCGCTGTCAAACCCCATTCGGAAGTAACTTGCGAACTCCATCAATGGCGAACTGTCCGGTCCGGCCCGCTGCTCACGTTACCAATTTTGAGCGCGGGTGCGTGCCGTGACGTTTGTGCGAGGGGAGCAAAAATGGGGGGACGCGCGAATCCGGTTAAACACGGTTGAGCGAGCGCCGCGCATCGCTTAACGTGGAGCCAGTAACGGGCGAACGCCCCCTCTGTCGGGACTGTTAAGACTCGTAAAAGTTTAAAATAGTTTAGTATAATTAGCGGTAGTTATATCATCGGGGCCGGCGCGCGTGCGGCCCGGAGCGCCTCGCGGGCGCGTTCGGCGGGTGGTGCCGTGAATCTGACCGTCTCTCAAAAGGGCCTTGCCCTCGCTCTCGTGCCGCTGGTGTTCCAGCTCGCGTTCGTCGCGCTGGTGCTCCAGGCCCAGCGCGACCAGATCGAGGCCGAGCGGTGGGCGGCGCACACGAAGGAAACGATCACCCAGGGCCACGAGGTCAACTCGGCGGTGTTGGACGCCCACGCCGCGGTGCGCGGGTACGTGATCTCCCGGGACCCCGTGTTCGCCCGACCGTACCAGGCGGCCCGCCGCGACCTGCCGGAGCGCCTGAACGCGCTCAGCGAGTTGGTCGCCGACAACCCCGGTCAGCAGGCCCGGGTCGCGGTCGTGCGGGCGCACGCCGAGGGGCTGCTCGCCTGGCTGGACGGGGTCGCGGGGCTGGTGGCGGGCGACAACGCCGCGGAGGCGGTGGCGCGGGTGCAAAGCGGCCGGGGCAACGAGCGGGCCGACGCGTTGCGGTCCGAGGTCGCTCAGTTCTTGGCCGAGGAGGAGCGCCTCGACCACGAACGGGGCATCACGCTGCAGCGAACGCGGGCGCGGTTCAACTGGCTGCTCGCGGCCGGCGGGGCCGCCGCGGTGGGCTGCACCGCCGCTCTCATCCTCGCGTTCCGCCGCACCATCGCGCGGCGGTTCGCGACCCTCGAAGCGAACGCCCGCGCGCTCGGCGCCGGCGGCACCCCCGCCCCCCTCGACGGGAGCGACGAGATCGCGCACGTCGACCGGGCCTTACGCGCAATGGCCGCTGAGCTGGGCCGCGCCTCGGGCGCCCTTCGGGAGGTGAACGAGGTGCTGGAGCGGCGGGTGCTGGAGCGGACCGCCGAGCTGGAAGCGGTCAACCGCGACCTGGCCCAAAAGAACGCCGAGAACGAGATGTTCGTGTACAGCGTGTCGCACGACCTGCGGTCCCCGCTGGTGAACCTCCAGGGGTTCAGCAAAGAACTCGAGAAGGCCGGGCAGCAGCTCGCCGCGGTGCTGGACGACGCCGCGGTGCCGCCGGACGTGCGGGACCGCGGGCGGGGGCTGCTCGGCGGCAAGATGGCCAAGTCCATCGGCTTCATCCAGACCGCGGTGCTGCGGCTGTCGGCGATCATCGACGCGCTGCTGCGGCTGTCCCGGGCCGGGCGGGTCGAGTACCGGTTGGAGGTGGTGGACCTGCCCCGCGTGGTGGCCCGGGTGGTGGCGGCGGCGCAGGGGACGATCGCCGAGCGCGGCGCGACCGTGCGGGTCGGCGCGCTGCCCCCCGCGTGGGGCGATCGGACCGCTCTGGAGCAGGCGTTCGCCAACCTGATCGGCAACGCGCTGACGTACCTGGACCCGGCGCGCCCGGGGCTGATCGAGGTCGGCTGCGCCTCCGAGGCGGGCGCCGACGGGCCGCGCACGTACTTCGTTCGGGACAACGGGCTGGGCATCGCCGAGGGCCACCAGCACAAGATCTTCCACGCGTTCCAGCGGGCGCACCCCGGGGTCGGGGCCGGCGAGGGGCTCGGCCTGGCGATCGTCGCGCGGGTCGCCGAGCGGCACCACGGGCGGGTGTGGGTCGAGTCCCGGCCCGGCGCCGGCAGCACGTTCTTCCTCGCCCTTCCCGCCCCGCCCGGCCGGGCCGGCGGCGGGGCCGCACCCGCGCCCGCCGAAGCCAAAGGAGGCTGACCGATGCCCTCACGCGAGTTGATGATCCTGATGGCCGAGGACGACGCGGGGCACGCGTACCTGATCCAGCAGAACCTGGAGGACGCGGGCATCTCGAACCCGGTGGTCCACGTGCCCGACGGGCAAGAGGCGCTCGACTTCATCCGCGCCGAGGGGGCGTTTGCGGGGCGCGTGCCGAACGGGCCGCTGCTGCTGCTGCTGGACATCAACATGCCCCGGGTGGACGGGGTCGAGGTGCTCCGCCGGCTCAAGGCGGACCCGCGCACCGACCAGATCCCGGTGATCATGCTGACCACCACCGACGACCCGCGCGAGGTGCAGCGGTGCTACGAGCTGGGGTGCTCGTGCTACGTCACCAAGCCGGTCGAGTACGACCGGTTCGTCGAGGCGGTGCGGCGCCTGGGCCTGTTTCTGGCCATCGTTCAAGTGCCCCGAGAAGACCGCTGAAGTCAGGAGCCGCCCGTGCCCGCCACCCTCTCCGCCACCGTACTAATCATCGAAGACGATCCCGGAATTGCCGCGCTGGAACTGGACCGGCTCGAGGAGGCCGGGTACCAGTGCGTCACGGCGGCCGACCCGGGCGAAGCGTTCGAGGCCCTTCGGTCCCAGGGCATCGACCTGATCCTGCTCGACTACCGCCTGCCGGGCGGGATGAACGGGCTCCAGTTTTACGACCGGATGAGGGCCGCCGGGTACGACCAGCCGGTGATCCTGGTGACCGGGTTCGGCAACGAGGCCACCGTGATCCAGGCGCTGCGGGTCGGGGTCCGGGATTTCGTCACCAAGTCGCTGGAGTACCTGGACTACCTGCCGGACGCGGTGGGCCGCGTGCTCGGGCAGGTGCGCACCGAGCACCAACTGGCGGGCATCATCGAGTCGGCCCGGGACGCGATCATCAGCACCGATCTGGACCGCCGGGTGACGGTGTTCAACCCGGCGGCCGAGCGCATGTTCCGGTGCCCGGCGGGCGCCGCGCTGGGCCGCCCGGTCACCGAGTTCGTACCCGACGAGTCGCTCGCCGCCGGCGCCCCCGGGGACACGCCGCCGCTGGCCGCGCGCCCGGGGGCGTGGGGGGTGCGGGCCGGCGGCAAGCGGTTCCCGGTCGAGGTGTCGGTGTCGCGCGGCGACGACCGGGGGCGGCGGTTCTACACGCTGATCGTGCGGGACGTGACCGACCGGGTGCGCATGGAGGACGAGTTGCGGCGCACCGCGGGGCTGCTGTCCGCGGTCGTCGAGGGGACCACGGACGCGGTGTTCGTCAAGGACCGGGAGGGGCGGTACCTGCTGGCGAACCCGGCCACCGCGGCGTTCCTGCGGCGCCCGGCCGAGGACATCATCGGCCGCACCGACGCCGAACTGATGCCCCCGGACGAGGCGCGCCAGGTGCGCGCGCACGACCTCCAGGCGATGGCCGCGGACCGGGCCGTGTCGATCGAGGAGCAGTTGGTGCTGGGCGGGACGCGGCACGCGTTCCTGTCCACCAAGGCCGCCTACCGCACGGCCTCGGGGGCGGTGGTCGGGGTGATCGGCATTTCCCGCGACGTGACCGAGCGAAACCGGCTGGCGACCGAGCGGGACGCGCTCCTCGCCCGGCTCCAGCTCCAGATCGGCCGGATGCCGCTCGCGTACGTGCTGTTCGACACGGACCTGCGAATAGTCGATTGGAACCCGGCCGCCGAGCGCATGTTCGGCTACACGCGGGAGGAGGCCCTCGGGCGCGACGGACTCGAGCTGGCCGCACCGTCCTTCCGGCCGACCGCCGAACGGCTGCTCGGCCGCATCCGGGGCGGGGACATGACGGTTCACCCGGTCGGCGAGAACGTGCGCAAGGACGGCCGGGTGATCGTGTGCGAGTGGTACAACACCCCGCTCATGGACCCGGACGGGCGGTACACCGGGCTGTTGAGCCTGGGGCAGGACGTGACCGCGCGGGTGGCGGCCGAGGAGGCGCTGCGGCAGCGGGACCGGGCGATCCACGCCGTGACCCAGGGGATCGTCATCACCGACGCCCGGCGGCCGGGCCACCCGATCGTGTTCGTGAGCCCCGGGTTCGAGCGGCTCACCGGGTACTCGGCGGCCGAGGCGCTGGGCCGCAACTGCCGGTTCCTCCAGGGCAAAGACACGGACCCGGCGGCCGTGGACCGGCTCCGGGACGCGCTGCGGGACGAGCGCGCGTGTACGGTGGAGCTGCTCAACTACCGCAAGGACGGCACCGCGTTCTGGAACGAGCTGTCGCTGTCCCCGGTGCGGGACGGCGGGGACCGGGTGACCCAGTTCGTCGGGGTGCTGACCGACGTGACCCAGCGCCGCGCGCTGGAGGAGCAGTTCCGCCAGGCCCAGAAGATGGAGGCCATCGGGCAGCTCGCCGGGGGCATCGCGCACGACTTCAACAACCTGCTCACCGTCATCAACGGGTTCAGCGAGCTGACCCTCCGCCAACTGCCCACCGACGACCCCTGCCAGCCGCTCGTGACCGAGATCCGCGACGCCGGCGAGCGGGCCACCCGGCTCACCCGCAAGCTGCTCACGTTCAGCCGCAAGGAGGTCGTGGAGCCGGTGGTGCTGGACCTGAACGCGACCGTCGACGGCGCGCGCGGGATGCTCCGCTGGCTGCTCGGCGAGGGGGTGCGGCTCGTGGTAAAGTCGGACCCGAGGCTGGACCGGGTGCGGGCCGACGCCGGGCACGTCGAACAGGTGATCCTGAACCTCGCGGTGAACGCCCGGGACGCCATGCCGCACGGCGGCACCCTGACCGTCGGCACCGCCAACGTCACGTCCGACGGGCCGAGCGGCCCCGGCCGGGTGCCCGCGGGCCGGTACGTGCGGCTCTCGGTGGCCGACACCGGGGTGGGCATGACCGAGGAGATCCAGGCCAAGATCTTCGAACCGTTTTTCACCACCAAGGCGATCGGCCAGGGCACCGGGCTCGGGCTGTCCACGGTGTACGGGATCGTCCAGCAAACGGGCGGGCACATCCGCGTGACCAGCGCCCCGGGGCGCGGGGCCACGTTCGAGGTGTACTTCCCGTCGGCCGGCCGGGACCCCGCCGACGCACAAGCGGCGCACGCGGCGGAGCCCGGCGGGCCGACCGGGCGGGGAACGGTGCTGGTGGTGGAGGACGACGACCGGGTGCGGCGGCTCGCCCGCATCGCGCTCCAGCGGTTCGGGTACACGGTGCTGGACGCGCCCAGCGCCGAGGAGGCCCTGCGGGTGTGCGAGCGCCCGGAGCCGCCGATCGATCTGCTGCTCACGGACGTGGTGATGCCCGGGATGGGCGGGCGCGAGCTGGCGGAGGTGGTGGCCCGGTTGCGCCCCGGGATCAAGGTGCTGTACGTGAGCGGGTACGCGGACGACGCGGTGGTCCGGCACGGGGTGCTCCGCGCCGAGGTGGCGTTCCTCCAGAAGCCGTTCACCCCCGCCGCGCTCGCCGAAAAGGTCCGCTCCGTTCTGGAATGACGCGCGCGGCTACTTTTCGGCGACCGTGAACCGTGTGATTCGCCCCTTCGGCCCGACGGCCCACCCTTCACCGGTCGCCGTGAGCCCGACGCTGTTGTACTTTTCCTTGTCGAGCGGCGCCCAGGTCGCGCCGTCGTCCGGTGACACCTCCGCGCCCGACGTGCCCACCGCGACCCACCGATCCTTCGCCCAGGCGACCGCGGACCGGAACGGCAGCGGCTTCTTGACGACCGCCCACGTTTTCCCGCCGTCACTCGTCACCGCGACGGTTCCGGCGGTGTCGTCGGGCTTGCGGTAGTCGCCGCCGACGATCACCCCGTGGTCCCGGTCCCGGAAAGCGAGCCCGAACGCGCCGGCCGACGCGCCCCCGGCCAGGAGGGGTAATTCGACGACGGTCCAGGTCTGTCCCCGGTCGGTCGAGTGAAACGCCCGCGCGACTTTGGCCCCGCCGGTGCAGAACCAAACGTCTTTCTCGCCGCGGGCGATGAGGCAGGTGCCGCTGGCCGCGAACGCGCCCTCGCCGGCCAGCGCCTCGGGCCGGCTCTTCTCCGGTAGCGGCTCCCAGGTGGCGCCGCTGTCAGTGGTCGTGAGCAACTGGAACCGCCCGTTCACCGGGTCACCGAAGGCGATCCCGGTCTTCTCGTCCCAGAACGCGATGGCGTCGAGGAACCCTTGCGGCTCGGGGTTCTTGAACTGAAGGACCCAGGTCTTGCCGCCGTCGGTCGTTTTGTAGATACGCGAGTCCGCGCCCGGGCCGGCGCTCATCAGATAGGCGGTGCCCGCTCCGAACGCCTCTACGTCCCGGAAGTCGAGCTTCTCGGCCCCGGGAACGGTCCCGGCGGTCCAGGTGGCCCCTCCGTTCGTGGTGCGCCCGAACGTGCCCTTCGTGCCGCTGACCCACGCGACTTTCGGCTCCACGACGCACAGCCCGCGGAAGTCGGCGTCCGTTTTGATCGTTTGCGGCTGCCACTGCCCGGACGCGCCGGGCGCGCACAGCCCGAGGAGCGCCGCGGCGCCGAGTGCCAGTTTCATAAAGCGGTTCCCGAAGGGACGGTGTTACAGACTTCGGCGTTCAGTCTACCGCACCCGCGGGCCGGAACCGAGGCTCAATCGGCGTCGCCGCCGCCCCACTCGCTCGTGTCCCACTCGACCGAGTAGTGAACGTGGGCGCTCGGCTGCACCGCCGCGGCGCTCGGCTGCCGGGTGTCGTGGCCGGCGTACCCGTCCTGTGACCCCGCCGGCTGTGCGCCCGCCCCGTCGGGCGTGCCGCTTCGTGTTTCATCGCGCATGTTATCGCCTCCGACGAGGTTAGCTTGGCTTCGGGCGTCCCGCCGGCACGGCGCCGGCACCTCTTATATCGTGCGGGTTGGTGAATTGCTTGCGGACAAGTTCGCGCACTTCCGCGGGTGGCCGCCGGTACGACCCGCAGGCCCGTCAGGGGCGCGTAAGCCCCCGCCCGCCCGCAGGTATCCTCGCGCGCCTCGTTCCCCCCTCGCGCGCGATGTGCTTAAATAGCGTCATGACCCGCTTCATCCTCCCACTGCTGGTGCTGCTCGCGTCGTGTGCCCCGGCGCTCGCGCACCCGCTGCCGAACTTCCGGTACGACCGCGAACTCGACGTGCGGCTCAGCGCGCGAACGGTCGAGGTGCGGTACGTGCTGCTCGTCAGCTTCTGGACCATGTTCACCGATAGCCAGAAGCTGTTCACGCCCGAAGAGATCGAGCAGATGGGCGGCAAGCTGCGCGAGGTGAGCCGCCGGTACTGTGAGAAGATGGCGCCGCTCATGGCGCAGGCGCTCGAGGCGAAGCTGGGGGGCGCCGCGCTCCAGTTCCGGGCCACGAAGCTGGACGTTGAGCAGGACCGCGACCACGCCCGGTTCCGGTTCGTGTTCCAGGCCCCGTGGCGGCCCGCGGGCGGCGGGCCGGAGAACGCCTTCACGTTCGAGGACCGCAACTTCGAGGGCGAGACGGGGGCCGTGTGGCTGGTCGTCAAGCCCGACGAGTCGGCGCTGGACGTCAAGGAACTGGTCGAGCCGGAAGACCTTCGCAAGCGCGACCCGAGTCAGTACAAGCCCGGCGACGCGGCCCGCGCCCGGCGGGCGTCCGCCGTGTTCACCGCCCCGGGCCTCCCGCCGCTCGGGGCCGAACCGCCGCCCACCCCTCCGGCACCCGGGAGCGCCCCGGAACCCGAACCGGCCCCGGCCGTGGTGGAGCGGGCGCCCGACGAGGGCTTCTTCGCGCTCCTGTTCGAGCGCGGCCCGAAGGCCCTCTTTGACACCAACTTCGGCCTCGGGATGCTGTTGTTCACGGCGGCCGTCTTCGGCGCGTTCCACGCCTTCGCGCCGGGGCACGGAAAAAGCGTCGCGGCGGCGTTCCTGGTGGGCGAGCAGGGGACGTACCGGCAGGCGGCGCTGCTCGGGCTCAGCACCACGCTCGCGCACACCGGCAGCGTGATCCTGATCGCGGGCGTGTTCTACTTCCGCTACCGCGAGTCCGTCCCGGAGGAGGCCCAGCACTGGCTCGGGCTGTTCGGCGGGCTGCTCGTGCTGTTCGTGGGGATGTGGCTGTTCATGCGCCGGTTGCGCGGGAAGGTCGATCACGTCCACCTGTTCGGCGGGTGCGCCGACATGTGCGGGAACCACGCCGCCGCCCCGCGGGTGCCGGAGTGCCGCGCCCCGGTGCGCGGCCGGGACGCGACCGGTGAGCAAGTTCAGGTGCTCCAGCTCGCGCCCGCGAAGACGCCGCTGAGCTGGGTCCGCGTGGTGCTCCTCGGCATCGGCGCCGGGGCCATCCCGTGCGTGGACGCGGTGCTGCTACTGATGCTCGCGGTGTCCGCGGGCAAGCTCGGGCTGGCGCTGCCGCTGCTCGTCGCGTTCAGCGTCGGGCTGTCGAGCGTGCTGGTGCTGGTCGGGTCGCTCGTTGTGGCGATCCACCGGACCGGGCGCCGGGTGTCGGGCGAGAACGGCTGGTTCCGGTTCCTCCCCACCGCCAGCGCGGTCCTTCTAATGGGCATGGGGCTGTGGATGGCGCGCGACGCCTGGAAGGGTTTCACCGCCGGCGTCCAATAGAGCGGCCCTACACGAACGCCCTTTCTCCCTTCGGCGGCGCCACCATGAGCGCGAACGAAATCGACGGCTTCTCGGGCACGGTGCGGCTGTTTCCGCTGCCGAGCCTCGTGGTGTTCCCGCACGTGGTGCAGGCGCTGCACATCTTCGAGCCGCGGTACCGGCGGATGACCGCCGACGCGCTCGCGGGCGACGGGCTCATCGCGATGGCCACGCTCAGCGCCAACGCCGACGAGCCCGCCGACCGCCCCGCGATCGAGCCGATCGTGTGCGTCGGGCGGATCGTCTGGCACGAAAAGCACCCCGGCGGGAAGTACGACCTGCGGTTGCGCGGCCTCAGCCGCGCGCGGGTGGTCGAGGAGCTTGATTCCGACGCGCCCTACCGCACCGCCCGCGTGGAACTGATCCCCGACACCGCGTCGGTGAATCTCTCCCGACTGACCGAGCTGCGCCGCGACCTCGCGGCGGCCGTTCTGCCGCGGTTCGAGGACGACTCGCCGGCCCAGCGGCAGTTGGGCGAACTGTTCGACGGGGACGCCCCGCTCGGGCAGGTGTGCGACGTCCTGGCGTTCGCGCTGCCCCTGCCCCCCGAGTTGAAGCTCGCACTTCTGGCGGAACCGCTCGCGGACCGCCGCGCGACGGCCATCGCGGACGCGCTGCGGGTCTCCGCGGCGCGTGCCGAGCGCCCGTTCCCGCCGCCGTTCAGCGCGAACTAATGTCCCACCCAATCTAAATATTCGGGTGGCGTTGCTTCGGTTAACATGGGATTAAGCGATGGTGAGTTGCGAATTGACGGCTCGTTGTTTGTCATTGGTGCGGATCGCCCCGGCGGCCCTTTCGGCCACCGAACCGCGCGCCTCGGTGCGTCGATCCCCGAGGTACTGGCATGTCAGGTAAAGGACTTTGCACCCCGCCGCGTGGATCCCACGGCCGCGTTTGGGGGCGACGACGCCAATTCGGCGCACGTAGGGGGGGGGGCCATGACGGGCGGGATTGCTCACCGCGTGTGGTGCTCAAGTTATCGCAGACGAGTGCGATTCGCGGCACCCGAGCGTACCGCGCTTCCGGCGAGTGAGCCACCTCGATCGCCCAATCGACCGTGGCGTGGCGGGACCGGCGGAACCCGGAGGGCGGCTCGGCGGACCGGAAGATGCTAGCCGTGCCCTTGCGCTCGTACTCGTACTCGACGCGCTCGGGGCTCCTTCGTAGCGGGGATCGGCACCCGGGTCTCGCGCAGGCAGTGGAGCTGGCACAAACGGCGGTCATCGGCGGGGGACACGGCGAGCCGTTCGTCGTACCGGTCCAGGAGATTGGTCACGGTCGCTCGGATACCGGCACGTGGCGCCCCATCAGGTGGGCACGGACCGGTGCTCGGCGCACCGCAACCGCCCGATGAGGGCCACCACGTCGAGCCCGAACTCGTGCCGCGGGAGCGCAAAGGCCCCCTCGGCTTCGGGCCGGTACGGCCGCTTGTGGAGCCCGCACCCGACGTGGTGGCGCCGGCGGATGGTTCGGTTCAGGCGGGTGACCCCGGCCAGGGTGTGAACGGTCCGCCGGTTGGCGTAATCGGCGGTCACCGGGTGCCCGCACTTGGCGCACGTCGCACGCTCGGGCGCCTGGTCGTAGGTGATCGTCGGCTCCGCGGTCTTCACCTTCTTCATGAGACGCACTTCAGGCGTTACCTAAAGGCTAACCCCGACGACACTTCCGATCCAGTCAGGTTTGCCGGCCGAGTGCTCTGCCTACGCTAAATTTTCGGGTCGGAACACCCTGCTTTTGCAGGAACTATCATGTACGTACCCGGTAATGCGGCCGCTTTTGTTGACGAGCCGCGACCGCCGGGGAGCGGGAGACGTGGCACCGCTCCCTGGCCAGTAGTTTCAAGTGGTTGCGGTGGTTGTAAGTGTTTTGTTCGGCAGTGTGATACATCGCGTGCGTGGGTACCGGGCGCGGATGCGTTGTGTGAGCCAGTCGAGCATCTCGGCCAACGGGAACTCGGCCACCCACGCGCTCGGCGCGAGCCGTTGTGCGCGCGCGATCCGGAGGGTCAGGCACACCCACACTTGTCGCAACAGCAACGCCACCCCTTCGAGCAGCCGTCGGTACTCGGGGTCGGTGCGGGTGGTCCACCCGCGGGCTTGATTCTTTTGCCGATAGCTGGTCTCGATCCCGAACCGCTCGCGGTACCGGCGGCGGCCCAGCCGAGCCCGGTTCGCCTCGGACACGGCGGTCGCATCGCCCCACCCGCGGAACGCGTACACCCGGGCCGCCCCTTCGCCCGTGCGCTCCCACACCAACACCCGGGTGGACACCGCCTGACGGGTCTTCTCGGTCACCCGTTCCATCGTGGTGATGGTGCCCGACGGTTGGGTGTAGCACTCGTTGCGGCGGTTGGTCCCTTTGCCCTTCTTGCGGATCGGCACCGTGTAGTTGAGGTTCCGTTGCTGCAACAGCAGCAACGTTTCCCCGCTGTCGAACCCGGCGTCCAGCACCACCCCGCGGACCGTCAGCCCGCGGGCAACTACTTGATCCAGAAGGGTTTGCACCTGCTGGTGCGGCTTGACGCCCTTCGTTACGCTCATCAGCCCGACGGTGTAACGCCGTCGCTTATGAATCAGAACGCAGGTGGCGTACGCATGGAAGAATGAGGTGCCGGCCTTCTTGGGTCCGCCGATGATGCCCGGGGTGCTGCGGTCCCCGTAAAAGGGCACGTAATGCACGTCGATGGCGCACGTCCACCGGCGGGTCCGGTCCCGGCGGGTGAACGTCGCCACGTCGTGAAGGGCGTCCACCAACCGGGTCGTGAGTTGGTCCCGGGAGCCCAGGTTCGCGCGCAGCGCCTGCCGCGCGGTCTGGTGGGAGAACCCGAAGTACCGGGTGACCACCGCGAACAGGGTGCGGGTGGTGCCCGCGATCAACAGCACCAGGTCCAACAACTGGGTGCGCGTCACCGACTGCTTGTAGTCGGTCCAACCGAGTGCCCGAGCCAACGTTCGCCGGGACAACGCATGGACCACCGCCGGGGTGATCGTAGAGTAACCGCGTCGCATGGGAGCTTCCCGTTCAAGTGCCTGAGAACCTTGAACTTAGGAACTCCCATGCGGCACTTCAAAACCCTTGAAACTACTGGCCAGGGAGCGGTGCAACGTATCCCGCTCCCTGGCGGTTAATGGCACTCGTTTTATGTTGGTGTGTGGTTGGTGGTGGTTCGCGGTTTGCGTTTTTTGAACTGGTCGGCTTTCGGGCGCCTCGGGTACGCCTCTCGCTCGTACCGGCGATCGGGCGGGCGTTGGGGTAGTCGGTCGCGCATGGCGTACCCGAGCGCCCGCTCGTAACCGGCGCGCCATTGCCCCGCCGTCGTGAACATCTTTCCCAGCAAGAACGTTCGGAACGTGGTCCACACGCGCTTAAAACTCAGCTCCCGTGGCCGGCACTTGGCCCGCTCGGCCGCTTGCCGGCGGAACGGCACCACTAGGTTGTACGACACCACCGACATCAGCAACTCCTTACGGAACATCGCCTCGCTTCGCACCGCCATGTGCTCGGTGTTCAGCACCACCTTCACGTTCCGGATGTCCACTTCCACGGTGCCCCGTTGCCGGTACCACGAGCCCACGTCGCTGGCCGTGGCGTCCGTGTCCGTCACCACCGCCAGCGCCCCGCCGTTCGGTATGCTCACCTCGTGCACCCGCGCCTTCAGCTCGGCGTCCGCCGCCCACTCCGGGTGCTTGCGCCGCTCCTTGGCGCTGGGGCGCCACGCGAATTCCCCGGTCCACCACCCGTCCCCACGGCCCACCTCACGAGCCGTGCGGCGGTATGCGGTGAACCGCGCCGCCGTCAGCCGGAACACGAACCCCAGGCCCCGCGCGCGAGCCCCGAGCGCCACCGCGAAGATCCCGAACCCGGCGTCCGCCATCACCACCCCGTTGGCGGGCAGGCGGTCCATGACGGCCCCGGCCAGTGCCGTTTCCGACACCGCGTGGGGGCCGAACGTGGCCCCCACTTCGGGCACCACGGCGGCCCCGCTACTCAACTCGTGGGCGACCACCAGCAGTGCCACCGGCCACACCCCGCGGCCGTGCGGGTTCGTGGCCGGTGGGTACTTCTCGCGGAGCTCGGGTTCGGGGGCCAGGGTCCGGGTGGTGCCGTCGATCAGGAACACGCGCCGCCCGGACCACGTGGGCGGGGCACCGTCGATGCGCGCGCGGCTCACATGGTCGGCGAACCATCGGGCCGCTTCGAGCGGTAGCCACTGGCGGGCGTCGGAGTAGCTGCTGGTATTCGACGACAGCGCGTTCTCGCGCACCCGCTTGGTGTTAGGGAGCAAATCGGGTCGGGCGTCGAGCAGATGCTTGACGGTGGCTTCCAGGGACTTGTCGGGGTGGGTGCGCTGGTACACGAGCATCCAGAGGATGACCGAGGCGGTATACACGGCGTTGGCCCGCCGGGGGAACCGGGCATCGGCCTCGGATGGGTCGAAATGAGCGGCGAGGAGGTCGAACGCGCGCTCGAACTCCTCGCCCGTCGGTCCGGAAGGCTCGGTCATGGCAACGGTTCCGTCGGTGGATGACACAACCAGTGCGCAATAACCGTGCCAACGAGCACCCGAAACACACCAAAACTGAAAACGAGTGCCATTACCCTGGCGGTCGCGGCTCGTCAACAAAGCGACACCGCGGGTGGGTTCATGTATCAGGCGCCGGCGCCACAATCGCCCCTCCGCTACTTCGCGACATCACCCGAGCAATCGCCAGATACAAAATTTACGTCAAGTCCTGCGGGATGCCCCGCGTTCAGTTCTGCCCCGATCGATACCCGGCCACGTTTGAGGGCACGCCACAACGTCCGATGTTCCCCAACCGAGGCGGTTCGCGTGACAGCAAAAACGATGTCGTCAGGATTTCACCACATTTTCGTGAAGAAATGCGATCACTTCCCCGTAGTAGAATCGCGGTGCGGCCGGACCGGTCACTCGTCCATCTGAAGCGATTGAAGTCCGCCGGCCGCCGCAGGAAATTGCTGTACAAGCTGTGTAAGAACGTTATTCTGGATTACGCTGCTGCCGCGATCGTTGGCCAGCGCCGGAACCGGGACTGGTCGGAGCGATCCCAGTCGTTTCAAGTTCGCACCTCGGACCGGTGTGTTAGTTCGGATTGTGGTCCGCTCACGCCGCGAGCGGTCCATCGGCGCCTCGGATGCGCGTGTCGCACAACGACGGAGCGAATGACACCGACACCGGGAGCGGTTCGGTTACGCGAAGCGACCGCTCACGGCCGGAGCGGACCACACCCCAGGCCCGAACCACGCGCGAACTTGAAACGACTGGACTCGCCGGACGCGGCAAGGAGTGGTGACGCCCCGGGGGCGATTTGGCACGCGAAATGCCACCGATTCAGGCGCTCACGCTCCGCCCAGTTACCGCCCAGAGCGAACGATGTCCCAGTCGCCCGATGTGTCCGACGATTCCTCCGTCGAGGCTGAGCGCCAGCTCGGCCTCGCCCGCCAGCGTCTTGCCGCGCACGTCGAAAACACCCCTCTGATCGTCATCGAGTGGGACCACGAGAGCCGGGTGTGCAGTTGGAACGCGCAGGCCGAGCGCGTGTTCGGGTGGTCGGCCGCGGAGGTGCTGGGTAAGCGCCCGTTCGACTGGCCGTTCCTCCACGAAAGCGCCACCGCAGCGGTCGAGCAGATGGTGGCCGACGCGGCGGCCGGGAGACAACCGCGGAGCGTCACCGTCAGCCCGAACTACACCAAGGCAGGCAAGGTCGTTTGGTGCGAGTGGCACAGCTCGATCTTTTACGACGGCGACGGGCGGATGGTCTCGTCCCTCTCGCTCGCGCTCGACGTGACCCCGTACCGCACCACGGCAACGGCCCTCGAGCGCAGCCAGGCCCGGCTCCGCGCCGCGCTGGACGGCGCGCGGATGCTGGCCTGGGACCTCGACCTGCTCACGAACCGGTGGGAAACGACCGTCGACGTGGCCGACTTTTACGGGCTGCCCCGCGGCCCGGACTATTCGGACCCGCAGTTCGCGCTCCGGGCGGTTCACCCGGACGACGTGCCGGCGGTGCTGGCCGGCCGGCAGCACGCCATCGACACCGGCGCCCCGCTGCGGTACGAGTTCCGCGGCCGCGTCCCGGCCCCGGACGGCGGCCCGCGGTGGTTCGCCACCCACGGCGCGGTGCTCTACGACGGCACCGGGCGGCCGGAGCGGATCGTCGCGGTGACCAGCGACGTCACCGAGCGGAAGCGGTCCGAGGAGCAGCGCGAGGCCCTCAACCGGCAGCTCCGCGACGCGGCCAAGTGGGAGAGCCTGGGGGTGCTCGCCGGGGGCGTGGCCCACGACTTCAACAACATCCTCACGGTCGTGCTCGGCAGCGCGAACCTGGCCCGGCGCGGCCTGCCGCCGAACTCCTCGACCGTCGCGTACCTGGATCAGATCGAGCAGTCGTGCCGCCGGGCGGCCGAGGTGTGCCGGCAGATGCTGGCGTACTCGGGCCGCAACCACGGCGGGGCCGCGCGGATCGACCTGACGCCGCTGGTGCGCGAGGCCGCTCCGCTGCTGGCCGGGCCGGAGGGCGCGGCCCCGGTCCGGTACGAGCTGGACGACGCGCTGCCGCTCGCGCCCGCCGACGCGACGCAGGTGCGCCAGGTGCTGATGAACCTCGTCGCCAACGCGGTGGAGGCGCTCGACGCCGGCGCGGGCGCGGTCGTCGTGCGCACGTCGGCTGAGGAGGTGCCCCCGGGCGTGCCGGACGGCCTGTTCCACCTCGCGCCGGTCCCGGGGCGGTACGTGTGCCTGACGGTCGAAGACACCGGGCACGGCATGTCGCCCGAGGTGCGGGCCAAGATGTTCGACCCGTTCTACTCGACCAAGTTCACGGGGCGCGGGCTGGGCCTGGCGGCGGTGCTGGGCACCGTCCGCGCGCACCGGGGCGGCATCCGGGTCGAGAGCGCGCCGGGGGCGGGCACCACCGTGACCGTGTACTGGCCCGCGCCGGCGGAGCAGCTCGCGGCCCCGCCCCCGGCGGTCGTACCCGCCGTTGCCAACGTCGCACTGGTGATCGACGACGAACTGTTCGTCCGCGAGGTGACGGCGTCGATTCTGGAGGAGCTCGGGTTCGCCCCGGTGCTGGCCGCGGACGGGGCGTCGGGGGTCGAGCTGTTCCACCGCAACCGCGAGGCGATCAAGGTGGCCGTGATCGACGTGGTGATGCCGGGGATGACCGGCGACCAGGTGCTCAAAACGCTCCGGCTGTTCGCCCCGGGGCTCCCGGTCCTGCTGGTGAGCGGTTTCACGGACAGCCGGATCATGACGGCCGACCTGGGCGCGCGCACCGAGTTCCTCCAGAAGCCCTTCCACCCCGAAGACCTGATGAACGCCGTGCGCCGGCTCGCACAGAAGTAGCACCGACTTGGTGTGATCGTGCGGCCGTCATTATTACTACGGTACTCCTGGCGCGGGTGCCGTTGCCGTACCCGGCGGCAGTCACGATCTGATGTACCGGCCCTGGCAACAGGGCCGGTCCCGACGCGGGACGAGACGGTCCGGTAGGGCCGGCGGAACAACGCGCCGCGGGTGCTGGCGGCGTTGCGGGGCCGTGCCCCATGCGCCCCGCGGAACACCGCCCGCGCAGGCCGAAACGGTCGGAGGCGTGAGCGGTTCGCCGCTCACGCCTCCGACCGCACCGCCGCGCGTGTTGCTTACAGGCCGCCCGACATTTACGGCAGCGTCGGCGGAATCGTGGGCGGTTGCGGGGTAGTCACTCCGCCGGTCGCGGGCGGGGTCGGCAGCGCCGGCGGGCTCCAAACCGGGTCGCTCGACTTCTTCGTTTCGGGCGGCAGTGTCGCCCGGGCGTCCGAGCGGAACGATTCGCCCGCGGCGCCGGCGGTGCCCGCAGGGGGCGTGGCGCCCGGCGCCGGCGCGTCCGTCGCGCTGCGGTACGGCGGCGGTTCGGGAACCAGCGCGCGGCCCTCGGAGCGGAAGTACCCGTCCGGGTTGCTCGTGGCCCCCCCGCCGGCCGGCGGGGTGAACCCGGACCCGACCGAGCGGCTGCCCGGGGGCAGCGGCGGGAGCGTGGCCCGGCCGTTCGGCTGGAACTCGGCCCCGGAGCCGGTCCCGAAGGTCGGGAGCGGGCGCGGCTGCCCCACCGGGCCGGCCCCCAGCGGCCCGGCGCCCGGCTGCACCCGGCCCCCGGGCGGGGTGTCCGAGCCCGGCCGCGTCGGGACCGCGTCGTCCGTCTTCGGCAGCTCCATCGGCAGCGGGTCCCGCTTCTCCGCGAACGGCGGCAACTGGAGCAGCGAGGTGGTGCCGCCCGCCGGGGCGATCGGGTGCCCGCCGACCGCCGTCCCGCCCGGCGGGGGCGCTTGCTCCCGCAGCTTCAGCGCCGCCTCGGTGCGTTCGCGGATGTGGTCCGCGGCCCGCTTCGACACCCACGGCGGCAGCGCCCCCTCGCTGACCGACACGCGGTTGTACTGCTGGATGGTCCCCTTCGCGTACTCGAACTGGGCCAGCGCGATGTTGTAGTTCGCGATCGCCTGCGTTTCGGCCGCGACGGCCAGAGCGAGCTGCTGCTGCACGGTCAGGTCGTTGAGGAACTCGTTCGGGTCCGGGCCGCCGATGTCCACGGCCGCGCGGGCCCGGGCGACGTACTTCTGGTTCGCCTCCCGCTCGGCCCTGCGCGGCGCGATCACGGCGTGCAGCTCGTTCACCCGCCGGTACTGGAGGGTCAGGTTCTCGATCGCCCGCAGCTCCTCGTTGCGGAGCTGGAGGTAGCTCTTTTCCATGTTCAACTGGGCCTGCCGCACCAGGGCGTTGGCGTCGCGGAACCCGATCGGCATGTCGAGCCGCACGCCCAGGGTCCAGCTGTTGAACCGGTTGTCGATGAAGTTGCCGAACGCGTTCCCGGGGCTGGCGCCGGTGGGGCCGAAGTCCTCGGCGCGGCCGTCCAGGCGGGTACCCAGGCCGGCCATGTCGTACTGCGCGAACCCGCGCAGGTCGGGCCGCCGGAGCTGCTTCTGGAGCAGCAGGTCGAGCTGCCGGAACTTCACGTCCTGGCGGGCGATCAGCAGCTCCGGCCGGTACGCGATGGCGTCGTTGGCGGCCTCGTGGAAGTCCGGCTGGTACGGGGCCAGGTTGGGCTCGTCGATGGGCACCAGCCGCACCCCGTCGTCGCTGCGCAGCCCGATCAGGCCGCGGAGCTGCCGCTCGCTCTCGAGCACCTGCCCGCGGGTCTGGTACACGCCCGCCCGGAACCGCTCGAACTGGGCCTGGACCTGGTCCAGCCGCTGCGGCTTCAGCGCCCCGGCGTCCACCCGCAGCTTGGTGTAGCGGTAGGCCTCGAACGCCTGCCGCAGGCCCTCCTCCTGGGCGTACAGGTTGTAGTAGCTGGCGTAGAGGTTCCAGTACGCCGCCTCCACGTTCAGCAGCATGGTGTTCACCAGCTGGTCGAACGTGGCCCGCTGCTGGTCCATCCGGATGCGGGTGATGAGGATGCCCTCGGTGCCCTGCCCGGTGGACTGCAGCCCGGTAATCAGCAAGCTCCCCGGGTGGGTCGGGCTGAGCTGGTTCACCTCGACCCCGAACAGCCGCAGCAGCGGCTGCTCGACGGTGAGCTGCACCCGCGGGGTGTAGTTCGGGTTCACCAGTTGGGTCTGGGTTGTGGCCTGCTGCGAGAACTTGGAGTAGTCGGTGCTGAACGTGATCCCGGCGACGCCGCCGGTGGGCAGCGGCTTGGCCAGGGTGCTGCTGAAGCTCGCCGCGTCACGGGACTGCTGGAACGACAGGAACTGGGCCGCCACCGGCTGGTCGATCTTCTGCCACTGCATCGAGGTGATCCAGCGGGCGTCGAACTTGCTCAGCGAGCGCTCGATCTCCGCGGCCGCGATGGCCGGGTCGATGGCGAACGAGCGGATCGCGTCGGACCCGCCCACGCCGCGGCCGGAGAACTGCTGCAGCGAGTCGTTCTTGAACCCGGGGTTGTTGGGAGACTGGCTGCCCACGCTCCCCTGCTCCATCGCCAGCGCGATGCACTCGGACAGCTTCATCATGCGCGGCGGGCGCACGAAGTCGGTCACGGTGTTGACCGGGCCGCCGAGCTTGTCCACCTGGCCCGGCGCGATCGTGCCGTGCGGGTTCGCCTCCAGCGACTTGGGCAGAGCGACCTGGGCGGCGTCCTTGTAGTCGGCCGGATCCATGAAGAGCTGCTGCTTACACCCACCGGCGGCGGAGATCGTCAGCACCCCGGCGAGCGCTCGCTTGAACCAACGGCTCCGGCTCATGTGTTTTCCCCGCTCCCACCCTGATCCGCCACAGCCCGCTCCGGTCCCTCCGCCCGCGGTGCGAGCGGCCCGAGTCGATCCGGAGGTGCCTTCAACGAACCAATCGACGGGTCGCGCGGAAGTATTTAGCTAGTTTGTCGGTCGAATCGGAAATTTCTTTGTTTTCGTTCAAGTTCCGGGCAAGCGCCGCGAGGTGGGCAGGTTCCGCGAGCGCGGCAGCCCTGGCGCTCCGGTGCGGCGGGCAAGAGTAGGGAACCGTACGCTTGAGGCGCCGGCCCGTTCGCGATAGGCTGAGCGGAGTCGTCAACGAGTCCCGCACCGAGGAGGTCACCATGGACCAACCCGCCACCCCGGAACAGAAGCAGGCCCGGATGACCGAGTTCCTGCGGTTACTGCCCCTCACGCTAGAACTGGCGGGGTTGCCCAAGGCGGACCCGGCCCGGCCATTCTCGGGGGATCAGATTGAGGGGCGGGTGATGAGCCTCCGGACCGCGTACAAAGCCGCCCGCGCGCTGATCCGAGAAGTGGGAGACGGGATTTAGAAACGCGGAGCGCGGAACTCGGAGTGCGGAATAAAGACAGTCGGACGTCGTTGTCGGCCGGTGTTCTTTGTTCTTCCGTTCCGCACTCCGAATTCCACATTTCTCCCGTCAGTCGTCCAGCGCCGTGTCCTCCTGGACCGGCGGGCCGGCGACGCGACCGGCAATCGCGGTCGCGGTCGCGAACGAGCGGCAGAACGCCATTGTGAGCAGCACCTGGTTAACCCCGCGGGCGGCCTGAAGTTCCCCGACCGCCCCGATCACCACGGCGCGGGGCGTCTGCCCGGGCTCGCACAGCACCTCCACATCGGTCCAGCTCATCCCCCGCTTCCAGGTGGTGCCGAGCGCGCGGAGCACCGCCTCCTTCGCCGCCCACAGCGCCGCGAACTGCTCGGTGGTCTGCCGGCGCGAGTGACAGAACCGCACCTCGCGGTCCGTGTACACTTGCCGCAGGAACGCGTCAGCGTGCTCGTCAAGTAGTTGCCGCACCCGGGCGCATTCCAGCACCTGGGTGCCGAGTCCGAGTATTTCCATCCCCCCCCCAGGCTGAGCTTCGCACCGTCCGCGGGAGTCGGTAAAATCCGCGGGACGAGCCCCGCCCCGTCCGGGTCCCGATCGGGACCGGACGGGGTAGGTCTCTTTGTACTCACCGAAGGATTCGCCATGTCCGACGACGCCGACCTGCTCGCCGATTTGACCCCCGACCAGCGGGCGGCGGTGATGCACGGCGAGGGGCCGCTGTTGATCCTGGCGGGGGCCGGCAGCGGCAAGACCCGCGTCATCACCCGCCGGGTCGCGTACCTGCTGCGGGCGGGCGTGCGCGCCCACAACATCCTGGCGATCACGTTCACGAACAAAGCCGCCGGTGAGATGAAGAACCGTGTGGAGAAGCTCGCGCCCGGCAACCGGGTGTGGGTGAGCACGTTCCACAGCCTCGGCGCCCGGCTCCTGCGCCAGTACGCCGAGCGGCTCGGGTTCGACCGCAACTTCACCATCTACGACACCGACGACCGCAACAAGCTCGTCAAGGACGCGCTGGAGGCGGCCGGCATCGACAACGTGAAGTTCACCCCGGAGCGCATCGCCGGCGCCATCAGTAAGGCAAAGAACCAGCTCGTCACCCCGCCGCAGTACGAGCGCACCGCCACCGACTTCTTCCAGAAGACCGTGGCCGCCGTGTACCCGCGGTACGAGAAGCGGCTCCGCAGCGCCAACGCGATGGACTTCGACGACCTGTTGTACCTGCCCGCGATGGCGCTCAAGCAGAACGAGGAGCTGCGCGCCGAACTGGACTCGCGGTTCCGATACATCATGATCGACGAGTACCAGGACACGAACTCCGCGCAGTACCAGATCGTCAAGCAGCTGAGCATTAACAACCCGAACGTCTGCGTGGTGGGGGACCCCGACCAGAGCATTTACAAGTGGCGCGGCTCGGACATCAAAATCATCCTCGACTTCGAGCGCGACTTCCCGAACGCGCGCACCATCACGCTCGCGCAGAACTACCGCAGCACGAAATCCATCATCCGCGCCGCCAGCGTGCTGATCGACCACAACAAGCAGCGCAAGAAAAAGGACCTGGTCACCGACAACCCGCAGGGCGAGCCGGTCAACGTCATCACGTTCGACAACGGCCTGGACGAGGCCGAGGGCGTCGTGGTGCGGATCAAGGAGGCCGTGAAGGCCGGCACGTTCAAGTACCGCGACCACGCCATCTTCATGCGCATCAACGCGCTCACGCGGTCGCTCGAGTCCGCGTTCGTGAAGCACGGCGTCCCGTTCCAGATCGTAAAGGGGCTGGCGTTCTTCGAGCGCAAGGAGAACCGCGACGTGCTCGCGTACCTGCGGCTGCTGACCAACCCGCACGACGGCGTGAGCTTCCTGCGCGTGGTGAACGCGCCGGCCCGGGGCATCGGTAAGGTGTCGCTCGACAAGCTGCAATCGTTCGCCGCGAGCCAAGAAATCGGGCTCCTCGCCGCCGCTGGGCAGATCGCCAAGATCACCGAGATCAAAGGTAAAGCAGCGACAGGGCTGCGGGACTTCCACCGGCTCATGACCGACCTTCGCTCTAAGATGGACCAGCCCCCGCACGAACTGGTGCGCCTCGTGCTGGACAAGTCGGGCTACGAGGCGATGCTCCGCGACTCGACCGACGAGGAGGACGCGGACCGGCTCGCGAACGTGTCCGAACTCGTCACCGCCGCGAAGCAGTTCTGGGACGAGGACAACTCGCGCACGATCACCGACTTCTTGGAACAGATCACGCTCGCGTCCGACACGGACGGCTGGGACGAGCAGGCCGATCACGTGTCCGTGATGACGCTGCACGCGTCAAAGGGGCTGGAGTTCCCGGCGGTGTACATCCTCGCGGTGGAACAGGGGCTCCTGCCGCACGAGCGCAGCCTGGCGAACGACGAGGAGATCGAGGAGGAGCGGCGGCTGTGCTTCGTGGGCATGACCCGCGCCATGAAGGAGCTGTACCTGTGCCACGCGCGGATGCGCGAGTTCCGGGGCCAGCTCAACTACTGCATCGTGAGCCAGTTCATCCAGGAGCTGCCGCGCGACGTGCGGTTCATCGACCCGTCGATGGCGCGGAACGTGGCCCGCACCGCGGCCGACGAATGGCGCGTCAAATCGAGCGCCGCGGCCAAGGACTGGGCGGACACCGGGCTGCGGCCACTCATCCCGCCTGCGTCACGAAAACCGAACCCGGGGCTGAAGCCGACCATCCCCGACGCGCCCGATACCGGTTTGGCCGTCGGGGTACTGGTTCAACACGAGGAGTTCGGAATCGGCAACGTGGCGGAGGTGTCCGGGTTCGGGGCCCTGCGCAAGGTGCGCGTGCGGTTCGCCGCCCACGGGGTGAAGCTGTTCGTCGGCGACAAGATCAAACTGAAGGTGATAGTCCGCAAGAAGGCGGAGGAATGAGACCACCGCTAGCCCTGCCTGCTGACGCGGGGCTCGCGGCGCCCGCCGCCCCTTCGCTGCGCGTGGCCGTTGGGGCATCTCGCGTCCGCTCGCATGTAAGCCCGTTACCATCGGGCCGGTAGTCCCTACACTTCCCTCGACCGCCCACATCAACCGCGGTCGCGAAGGAGCCGGCCAGAGTGGCCGGCGAACGTCCCGTTCTTTCACGCGGAGAAACCGACCCATGCCGAAGAGCCTCGTCGCCGTCGCGCTGCTCGCAGCCCTCAGCGTCACCGCGGCCGCCGCGGACACCAAGTACGCCCTCACCGGCGAGAACACGAAGGTCACGTTCGTCGGCAAGAAGCCGGACGGCAAGCACACCGGCGGTTTCGGCAAGGTGTCGGGCACCGCAACGGTTACCGACGGCGACCCGAGCAAGCTGGCCGTGACCGTGGACATCGAAACGGAGTCACTCTACTCCGACGACGCGAAGCTCACCGGGCACCTCCGGAACGCCGACTTCTTCGACGTGAAGAACCAGCCGAAGGCCACGTTCAAGTCGACCAAGGTTGAAAAGACCGCGGCCGGCTACACCGTGACCGGCGACCTCACCCTGCTCGGCAAGACGAAGCCGGTGAGCTTCCCGGCCACCATCACCGAGAAGGACGGCAAGTTGGAGGTGAGCGCGGAGTTCGCCATCGACCGCACCCAGTGGGGCATGAACTACGGCAAGGGCAAGATCGACGACAAGGTCGACCTGGGCATCAAGGTCGAAGCCAAGAAGTGACCCGGTTCGCCGCCGGGCGCCGTTTTGTGAAACGGCGCCCGACGTGACGGCGATCGGTCCGTGCGCCTCAAGCGCAACCCTTACAGTACGCACACAGTCTCTCAACAACTCGACGCCGCACCACACGAAATAGCAGGCAACACCCCGCGCGCCACCAACGGTGGCAGCACTCGGGCGCCGCGCGCCCGGGCACCTAAACATCAACACGACCTATGCCCCCGCCCCCACCGATCAAAGACGTTCTCGACGCGATGTCACTCTGCGTACTGCCGTGCGCCGGTGCGGCGGCGGTCGTGATGTGCGCGTTCCTGGTTGTGGGACGGTGGCGGGCGGCCGCGCTCGGCTCGGCGGTCGCGGTGGTGTTCGCCTTTATGGGCGGGAACTTCACGCTCGCGAATCTCAACACCGAGCAGCCGGCGCCGACCTGGGAGAACACGTCGCGCCTTCTGCCCTGGCAGCCGGGTGCGGAGGCGCCGGGCTACCAGTGGCTCGCACGGGCCGCACTTGTGCTCGTCGTGACCGGCTTGCTCACACGCTGGCTCGGGCTGGCGCTGGGGCGTGTGCTACCGGAGCGGGTGTGGTGGCTCGCGAACGTGGCGGTGTGGTGGCCCCGGCTGTGGGCCATCGGCATCGTCAGCGGGTGGCTCGTACTCGGCAACGCCGCAGCGGACCCGCAGTGGGCCGGGTTACGGTGGCAGCTCGCCGGCGCCGCGGCGCTCGTGTGGCTGGTCCTCGACGGGGTCGCCCGCGGCGGCGCGAGCGGCGAACTCTCCGCTCAACTCGCGGCGGTGTTCTTCGCGGGCTCGGCGGTGCTGCTGTATTCGCACAACGCGAAGTTCATGGAACTGGCGGTGATACTTGGTTCCGCGATGTTCGGAATCGCGGCGGCAGTGCTCACGAGACAACACCTCGACGACGCGCCGAAGGCGCTGGCGAGCGGCGCGGTCCCCGCGGCGGCGCTCTTCCTGCCCGGGCTGCTGCTCGGTACGCGACCGTCGCACGCGGAGAACAAAGTGCCCGACCTGTCGTTCTGGCTCATCGCGCTCGCGCCGCTGGTGCTCGCGCCGTTCCTGATTCCGCGGGTGAGCCGCCAGAACCGGTGGGTGCTGATCGTCCTGCGGACGCTGCTGATTCTCGCACCGCTCGTGATCGCGGTCGTACTCGCCGGGCAGCACGAAAAGTTCCCATACGAGGAAGAGCCGGAGTGGTAACCGGCCCTCCCCCTTCCGGAACTGGGCTTATGCAACGTCCTTCGTGAACGGCTTCGGCTTCTCCACGATCTGAATCGGGCGCCCGGTCGGGGTCTCGTTCTTCTTCGTGTGATCGATGCCGAGCAGTTCGCACACCGTCGCCAGGAAGTCCTGCGCCGTGGTCGGCCGGTCCTCGACGCTGGCCCCTTCCTTGTCGGTCTTACCGAGCACCTGACCGCCCTTAAGCCCGCCGCCGAACATCGCCAGACTCCACGCCCGCGGGAAGTGGTCGCGGCCCGGCTTCGCGCCGCGGGTGTTGATGTTCGGGGTGCGGCCGAACTCGCCCATCCACACGATCAGCGTGCTATCCAGCAGTCCCTTCTCCTTCAGGTCGGTCACCAGCGCGGACAGCGCCGAATCGACCTGCCCGGACAGCGACTTCACGCGCTCGAAGTTGTCCTGGTGGGTGTCCCAGCCGCCCAGCGACACCTCCACGAACGGCACGCCCACTTCGACCAGCCGCCGGGCCATCACAACGCCGTCCGCGAACCGGCCCGAGCCGTACTTCCCCTTGGTCCCGTCGCCCGCGATGTCGAACGCCTTCGCCTCTTTCGATTGCATCAGGCGCACGGCGCGTTCGTAGGTGGTTTTGTGATCGGTGATGGAGTCGGCGCTCTGCTCGCGGTGGAACGCCTTCTCCATCTGTTCCAGCAGTCCGGTGCGGTTGCCGAGTTGGGCCGCGGACACGGCCGACTTGAGGTCCTCCACGCCGCGAGCCGGGTCGGTGACCAAAAGCGGCTGGTGTTTCGGCCCGAGGAACCCGGAGCCGTAGCTGCGCCCGCCGATCGCGACGTAGTTCGGCACCGTGTTGTCGGCCTTGCCCATTTCCTGCGAGACGATGGACCCGAGCGACGGGTACACGACCCCGCCCTGTCCCTCGCGGAAGCCGGTGTGCATGTAGTACTTGGCCCGGGGGTGCGCCCCCTCTGGCGTCGTCATCCCGCGCACGACCAGGCCGTGGTTCATCACCTGCGCCACCTTCGGCAGGTGCTCGCTGATCTCCACGCCCGGGGCGGCCGTCTTGATCGGCTTGAACTCGCCGGCGCCCTTGCTGTCGGGCTTCAGGTCCCAGGTGTCCTTGTGGCTCGGGCCGCCGTCCATCCACAGCAGGATGCACGACTTCGCCTTGCCCCGACCACCGGTCGGGGCCGCCTTGGCGAGCAGCGGGAACCAGCCGGACAGCGCGGGGGCGAACACGCCCGACGCGGCCAGCTTCATTACGTCGCGCCGGCTCTTCTCTTGCAGCTTGGTCGAGAACATGGCCGCTCCGGGATGAATGTTGTGTTCGGCGCACCGCCCTTGCGAGCGGGTCGCGTTTATCGCACCAGTGTGAATTCGCTACTGTTGAGCACGGCCCAAAGGATGTCGCCGTAGGCCGTCGGGGTGCCGATGCGGGCGACGTAGGCGTTCAAGTTCTTCACCTCGTCCGAAGTCGGACGGCGCGACAGGCACGCGAGGTAGATCCGCTCGAACGCCTCCTCGGACCGCCCTACCTGTCCGATGACAGCACGCGCCGCGGCCGGGCTGTTCGTAACCGGCGCGTTCATCAGTTTGAGGGCCTGCGGGATGCCGGCCTCGTAGTCGAGCGCGCTGGCCGAGTCCGCCCCGGCGAGGAAGAAGTTCACGAACTGGTCGCGGGCGCCGAGCCGCACGCCCTTTTGCGCGCTTTGCGCCTTCGCGCCCTTCTTGTCCATCACGGCCGCGTTGTTCCCCGTCACCTGGGCCAGCGAGTCGTAAAGCTGCTCGGGCGACATCACCTTGACCGCGGGGTGGCTGTACAGCGCCTGATCGGCCTTGTTGTCCGCGGTGGGTTTGCTCGTGCGCTGGTACGTCTCGCTCAGACAGATCGCCTTGATGAGGTACTTCAGGTCGAACTCGGCGGCGGTCGAAACGTGGTGGGCCAGCGCGTTGAGCAGGTCCGGGTGCGTCGCCTCGTTTTCCGGGAGCATGTCGTCCACCGGGTTCACGAACCCGCGGCCGAACAGGTGCGCCCAGGTGCGGTTCACCAGCGCCTTCGCGAAGAACGGGTTGGTCGAACTCGTCATCCACTTCGCCAGCGCGGGCCGGTACGGGTCCGCGGCGCCCAGCGCCGGTTGCTCGCCGCCGAGGTACCGCGCCGGGACCGTCTTTGCCGACTCCGGGAAGAAGTCCTTCTGCCGGGTCGTCACCCGCCCCTCCTGAACGCCGATCTGGGTGTTGTCGCCGCCCTTGTTCGCGTTCTTCGGGTTGTCCGCCTTCACCTTGCTGTAGAACGCCGCCATCCCCCAGTACTCCGTCTGCTTCCAGGAGGTGAACGGGTGGTTGTGGCACTGCGCGCACTGGAGCTGGATGCCCAGGAAGTGCTGCGACGTGGTGTCGGTGAGCTTGTCCACCGACCGGTTCGCGAGGAAGTACGTGGTCGCCGGGTTGTCGGCGACGGTGCCGGTCGCGGTCACCAGCGCGGCGACCAGTTTGTCCCAACCCGGGTTCGTGTTGAACTGCTCCTCCAGCCACTTGTACAGTGGCTCTTTCAGTACGAACCGGTTCGCGCTGTCGCGGGGGAACAGCTTGGCGGCCCAGATGTCGGCCATCCGGCGGCCGAAGTGCGGGTCGGCGAGCAGTTCGTCGATCAGCCGGGCGCGCTTGTCGGGGCTCGTGTCGTCGAGAAACGTTTTCGCGCGCTCGGCGGTCGGGATCACACCGGCGATGTCGAGCGACACGCGGCGGAGGAACTCGTCGTCGGCACTCCGGGCCGAAGCCACGAGCTTCGACGCCACGAGTCGCTTGTTGATCTCGTCGTCGATCACCCGCGCCAGCGCCGCAGCGTCTTTCGTTTTGGGCGTCGCGACGGTGATAACGACCGGCTTGACCTCGACCGGAACCGCGGGCTTGGCCACGGGAGCCGGCGGCACGGCGGCGGGCGGATCGGCCTTCTTGTTCTTCTTGCCCTTCTTGTTGGCTTTGTCCTGCGCGTCGGCGAGTGTCAAATCACCGGCGAGAGCGACCAGGCCGGCGGTGAGCGCGAACAGTGCCAGCGAGCGAAACCGCATGGGACACCTCCGACGGGGCGAAGCAGCGATACCGGATCAAACCCCCACAAACTGGTGCAAGTTCCGCGCGGATCGAGATAAGACCAACACGAGAGAGACTCGTTCCGGCCGCCGAGTCACCGGCAGTCGTGCGACCCGCGTATCAGGTATTTCCCCACCTGATTTCTCAACATCGGACTACCGGATGTTTCTTCCCGGCCCAAACCCCAACTCTCACGAGGAGCCGGCAGGAGCTTCTCACCCATAAATCCGAACGGGAATCACAACAAGAACCCATCGTAAACAGTATCGGGACAAGCCGTTACACTTTGCCGACGGCGGCCCCGAAGGCGTTCTCTCCTCGCTGCGCGAGTTGCTCCCGAGAGGTAAAAGTCCGTGATTGGAAGGTAGCAGCGCCCCAGCGACCCGGTAGCGAATCGCCAGCCCGAAGCCAGCGAATGTCCCGTCGGCGCTCTATCAGTTGCGACCGGCACGGCGAGGCTGTAACGGGGGTTACAGCGCGCACTCGTTGCGAACAGCGAGAGCATTCGGGTGCTGCCGCGGTCATCATCGGTCGTGAACCCCGCGCCCGGAGGGACGACTCGCAGCGGCCCATACATGACCACACGACCACCTGCGGTGTCGCTTGTGTTGACGAGCCGCGACCGCCAGGGAGCGGGATACGTGGCAACGCTCCCTGGCGGTCGCGGCTCGTTAAGACAGCGGTAGCATTACCGGATACGTGTATCAGGCCGACGGCATCAGATGACGAACAGCGTCTTCGCGTTCCGCGTGGTGTGCTCTTCCAGTTCCGCAACGCTCACGCCCTTCACCTGGGCCAGAAGTGCGGCAGTGTGTGCCACGTGCGCCGGCTCGTTGCGCTTGCCGCGGACCGGTTGCGGGGCGAGGTACGGGCTGTCGGTTTCGACCAGCAATCGGTCGAGCGGCACCTCCTTCGCCACATCCCGAAGGTTCTGGGCACTGGGGTAAGTGACCATCCCGGCAAATGACACGTACAGACCTAATTCGAGGCACGCGCGGGCGGTGTCGATGTCCCCGCTGAACGAGTGCATGACCGCGGCCAGCGGTCCGTTCTGCTCCTGACCGCGGAGCACCTTCACAACGTCCGCTTCGGCCTCCCGGCAGTGGATCACGAACGGCTTGCGCAGCCGCCGGGCCAGTTCGATGTGCCGCGCGAAGTAGTCTTCCTGCACGTGAAACGGTGCCCGGTCCCAGTACCGGTCGAGTCCGGTTTCGCCGATCGCAACGACGCGCGGCTCGCGCTCGGCGAGTTTCACGATCTCGTCCCAATCGCCGGCGCCGGCTTCGGCGGTGTGGTTGGGCTGAATGCCCACCGCCGCGACCACGAGGGGGTACTTGTTCGCGATCTCGACCGACGCGCGCGACGACTCCAGATCGATCCCCAGACACACGATCCGCTCCACGCCGGCCGCCGCGGCGCGGTCCAGCACCGCCGGCAGGTCGTGGCGGAACTTCTCGTCGAACAGGTGCGCGTGCGTGTCGATCAGCATCGGTGTTGGGTGCGTGTGTGAAGGAATGGCGTCTTGTTGTGGAACCGTCCGGTACACGATCCGGTGGGGGGTGGTGTCTGCTTCTTGTGGCACAGACATTCTTGTCTGTGCAGCTTTGCGATCCCGCACCGACAGGAATGTCTGTGCCACAAAAACAAAATCCGAAACAGACGCTCGAACCGAACCGTGAATGCGTTTACTTCACGCCGAACGTCGCGGCAGCGCGAGCGGTTTCGGCCGTCAGCGGGTCCCACACGACGCCGGCCGCGATCAGGGCCGCCACGAGGGCCAGAAGAAGAAGCGCCGCGCCGGGCGGGCACGCCACGGGGGCGACCCCGAGTTCGGGGTCGTCGAGCAGCATGGCCCGAACGACCTTGAGGTAATAGTACGCGCTGAGCGCGGTGTTCACCGCCCCGACGCCCAGGAGCACGAAGAACAGCGTTCCCAGCCCCGGCGGGCCGCTCGCGTGGGTCGCATCCGCTGCGGCGTACACCGCGGCGAACACCTGGAACTTCCCCGCGAACCCCGCGAGTGGCGGCAACCCCAGCAGGCTCGCCAGGAACACCGCGAGCGTAACCGCGAGGATCGGATTCCGACGCACCAGTCCGCGATACGCGCCGAGGTCTTCGCTGCCGGTCGCGTTGCGCACCAGCGCGACCACGCCGAACGCCCCCAGGTTCATCGCCACATACGCGCACAGGTAGTAGAGCACCGCCGCAGCGCCGGCGGAACTTGTCACCGCCAAGGCCATCAGCATGTAGCCCGCGTGCGCGATGGTGGAGTACGCCAGCAGGCGCTTCAGGTTCGTTTGGCCGAACGCGACGAGGTTACCGAACGTCGCGGTGAGCATCGCGACCACCGCGACCATCGCCCCGAGGTGCGCGGGAACCGCCGCGGTGTCCGGCTGTGCGGCGTGGAGCGTGAGCAGCACCCGCCCTACCAGTCCGATGGCAACCGCCTTCGATGCCACCGACAGGAACCCGGCGACTTCGGCGGCGGCGCCCTCGAACACATCGGGGCACCAGAACTGGAACGGCACCGCCGCGAGCTTGAACCCCAACCCGACGGACACGAGCGCCAGACCCGCGAGAACCGGCAAATCCGGCCCGCGCTGGGCGATCCCCGCGGCAACGTCGTGCAGCGTTCCGGTGCCGAACACGCCCGCAAGGAGCGTGAGCCCGTACAGCATCACCCCGCTCGCCGCGGCGCCGTACACAACGTACTTCAGCGCGGCCTCGCTCCCGGTGCGCCGGCCCTTCAGGAACCCGGCCAGTGCGTACCCCGGTAGGCTCGCCATCTCGACCGCGATGAACACCATGAGCAGGTGCCCCGCCGACGCCATCAGCGACATCCCGAGCGTGCCGCCGAGGAGAAGGACGTAAAAGTCGGCCGAATCGTCGCGGTCCGGAATACCGGTGGCGAGCGTGAGGAGCACGGTAACCAGCGCCGCCACCAGTACGATCAAGCGCACGAAGCGGCCCCACGAGTCCGAGAGCAGCATCCCGGCGAAGTACGCCCCGCCCGCAGGCGGTTCGTACACCTGATACCCGCCGGCGAACAGGCTGACCGCGACCGCGATCACCGCCACCCCGCCGAGGTGAACGCGGTCCAGCGCAGGAAGGAGGCGCGCGAGCAGGAGAGCGACGATCCCGACGCACAGGCTCAGTTCGGGCAGGAAGAGCAGCAGGTCGTTTTCCAGCGCGGACTGGAGTTTGACGATGTCGTCGTGCGTGGGGAACATGCCGCGTCGTTCCTGGCGGAGGGGAGAAGCGTAGCCTACCCGCGTGCCGGCGCAACGGGAAGTGCTTCGCCGACCGACGGAGCTAAAGCGCGGTTATCAGAAGCCGGGGTTTTGCTCACCCTTCTGGGCAGGCCAATATTGCGTCGGCCGACTTCAGTAGTTCCAAGTTCCAAGTAGAGTCACGAGCCGCACGAACCGTTGGAACTTTTGACGAGCCCTGGGCCGACTTGGAATCTGGAACTACTGGAATTGCTACGACCGCACTCCACCCAGCATTGGCGGTGACGAGCAACTCCCGCCGCACCCCCGCTCTCGCCTCTTTGTGGGGAGCGGGCCAGTTCGATTTGTGGACGAATGAATTGCGCCAGAGCGGCGTCGCTCTCACCGCCCTTCTCTTCCAAATAGTCGGCGTAGACGAGCCGCGCGGTGTCGTCGTCCGGGTCGGCAGTAACGGCGGCCAGCAGCGCGGCTTCGGTGGACACGCGAGCACCCTCACGCGAACAGTTCCCGACCCACTTCACGGCCGCAACGTACACCACCTTCGCTGCGTCGTCGATGAAGAACGCGACGCACAGCGGGCGATGGAACCACAACCGGATGTCAGCCCGCTCGCGCGACTCGCCCAGGTCGAACGGCCGGTCGCGGAGCAACCGGTTAACGACATCGGCCAGTTCGGCGATCGATTCTTTCAGAAACGCTCGCGCCCACAACCAGCGCAAACGCGCCTCCGCGAGCGGCAGCCAGCGCACGGTGTAGTTCATCGCCCCTCCCGCAAATCGCGGAGGATGTCTTCGAGCGGCCGGCCGGGGCCGGTCTGATCGAACGCTTCCCTCAACTCTTCTTCCGTAAACGGCTCCTCAATCGGGATGCCCATCAGCCGGTCCAGCGCGGCCGGCGACAGCGCGTAAGCGATGACCGCCCCGGACTCGTCGCACAGTTGCACCGGTTGGCCCAGCCCGCTCAGTTTGGCCCGCGTCGCGGCGTCGAGAATCACCTTGCTCATGTGTCACCTCCTCCACGCATGATACCACCCGCGGCGGGTCAACAGAACGGGGACCGAAGCCCCGTCGCGAACCGCGCCACGCCTTCAGCGCGTCGTCGTGCCGGCCCCAGCTCGGCGGTAGGTCGGCCCTCCGGCAGTTCGCCAGCGCCGTCTTCGCGCCGGCGAGGCGGTGAAGATCGCTTTCAGGTTCGGCACAGTCGAGCCCCTGGGTGAACGGCAGAGCAGAAGTGCGGGCGCGCGCAACTGACGAGCCCAGTGTGTGGGAAGGGGTCGCCCGGATGGAATCGCGAGCGGTGCGACGAGTGCGGCGCCGGCGGAACGAGACGGGCGAACGCGCACGCGGTCAGTGGACCGAAAAGGGACAAGGGTCTTGAGCACGGGAGACGTGCGGGGGTACACTTCGGGCGTGTTGGCCCGAGAGAACGCGCTGGCTCACGAAAGTCGGATGCAAAGGTCACCGGGCGCAGCATCGGAATGACGTTCGCGCGAACCGTTACCGTGTTATTGTGCGAGCCGTGAAGGGTAGGGCTCAGTTTCGCACGGCCCATTACCGTGTTATGTCGCATATTGTGGAGATATGCCGTCACATGGTAACATAAGGCCGTTGAGTCGTTCGGTTCCTGACTCGCGGTGCGCCGGGCGAAATTGCCGCACTAGTGCACGAATCATCGCACATTAAACACCGGTTCGGCACCAGAAGGACGCAAACGGCGGGCGATGACCAAGGATGAATGGCTGTCCTGCACCGACGCGATGGCGATGTTGCAGTTCCTTCGTGACCAGCCGGTCTGTCGGCCGAGCTCTCGGCAACTTCGGTTGCTCGCTTGTGCTTGCTGCCGCCACGGATGGGATCTTCTGACCGACCAACGAAGTCGCAACGCCGTGGAGATCGGAGAACGGTACGCCGACGGCCGCGCCTCGGACCGGAAACGCAGGAGTGCGTATCGGGCGGCCTCGGATGCCGCCAGAGCGATGCTTGGCGACATCGAACGTGCGGAGCAGGCCACCGGAACGTACGACACCGATGAGTTGGATGCCGCGGGAGCTGCACTTACAACGGTTCTCACGAACCACCAACTGCGGTTGTTCGGTAGGCTGGCGAACTGGGACAAGGTGGTCTATCTCGCCCGCTACCGTGTCGGGCGCAAACTCTGGGAGGACCTCCCGTCGGCCGAGGACGTGGCACCGCGACTGGTGCGGGACATCCTCGGCGGCCCTTTCGGCCCGGTTGCGGGCTCCCCCGTTTAGCTCGTCGCGAGGGGGCCGCCGAGCCCGGCGTTGCACCTGACAACGCCATGTAGTTTGGACGGCATCGCGCCCTTGGAGGGACGGTGCAGGCGATCTGTACGTTCGGCCACCCGAGGACATCACGGATGGAATCGCAAGAGCCGCGTGTTTCCTCTGACCCGTTCCAGGGTCAGCCCGCGCAGTGCCCGTGCTGCGGTGCGCCGTTCCCAGCGGCCGGCACCGATGTCGGTGAGTGGGTGGCCAGTTATGTGGCCGGTTTCGAACCCGATCAGATGAGGGTAGTCAGTAACACGTTGTTCCGGGGCAGATGCTCGGAATGCGGTACGGCTCTGTGTGCCCCGGGGACGGGAAAGCACACTTTGGGACGAGTGCGAGCCGGCCACGGTTGTTTGGTTTCGCGACCGGCAAGCAGAAGTGACGCACCGCGTACCGGCCCCGCCCGCGCATTGGCCGCGTCGGGCACAGGTTCAGTAACATCGACACCGGCGCGCCGATCTTTCCGGAATGGCCGAGTTCAATCGCGATGAGGCGAAACAAGAGGCCGAACCCGGCGCGGCACCTGACACCGCCCGCTGACTTGGATGGCATCGCTCACGGTATGATGGCGGTGCCGGTGAACTGGATGTTCGTCAACCCGAGGCCCCATGCGTCGGAAGCGCTGGCTTGCACTCACCGTCGCGGCGCTCGGCCTCGTCGCATTGGCCGGTTGGGCGTACTGCCGTCCGCCTGCCGTCAACGCCCTCGACGCCACCGCGATCCGCTCCGTCGAAGTGCACATGTACCCGTGGGGCCACGAGGCCACTGCACCGCCCGGAACAACGTCTACCGACTCTGCCGCGATTGAGGAGTTGGTAAGCGTGCTCCGCGCTGGCACCGAGGCCCAGTTTCACAAGTGCGGGTCGCGCGGGGGGCTCATCGTGCGGCGGTTGTTCGGTCGCCCGCTGTTGGTCGAGTTCCTACCCGGACACTCTGCCGAGTGGTACGAGTTCCATTACGACGGCAAGCCGTACCGAGTTCCACGGGCGGCGTTCGTGAACGCGATGCGGCGGTTCGGGGTCGCGGTTCCACTGGAGTGCCCGTAGAGCCGAAACCGGCGCTGCACCGGACACCGCCACCGGCCACCGTTGTGGTGCTCACTGCATCACGGCGGTGCAGGTGAGCTGTCAGTTCGGCGACAAGCTTCTTTCCAGGAGTCGCTTTCCCGTGTTGCGGTTGCTGGGACTCGGCTTGGGGTGGATCGCGCTCGGCGCGGCCGTCTCTCTCCTCCTACTGGGATTCACGGTCGGTGCGTTCGCCGTAGTGGTCTTGTCCGCCCCCGTGCTCGGCGAGGAGTACGGAACCGCGGTTGGACTTTCCCTGCTCTGCGTCGGCCTGCCGATCTCGTTCGTGCTCGCGGTGGCCACCCACGAATTGGGGCACGTGTTCGCGGGCGCGTGCGCGGGGTTCCGCCCCCAGTTCGCCCATATCGGGCCGATCACCTTCACCCGGCGGGCGGGGCGCTGGAGGCTCGGGTGGGACGGGCGGCAGTCCTGGCTGGGCGGTCGGGCCGTCTGCGCCCGCCGGCCGGGGAGCCGGGCTCGCGTTGCGGCCTTCCTCTTGGCTGGGCCGTCGGCCAACTTGGTGACGGGTGTGGCCGCGGCCGTGTGGTTCGCCGACGCCGGATCGCCCGCGCTGCCGCGCTGCTGGGCGGGGCTATTCGCCGTTCAGTCCCTGTTCTTCAGTGTCGTAAACCTCGTGCCGGTGAGGTACCGGCGGCTCGACTCAGACGGACTTGCCCTCTGCCGGCTGTTCGCCGGTTGTGGGCTGAAGGGCGAGTAACAACCGAGCCGAACCCCGCGCGGCACCGGCCACGGCCATGCCACAATCTGACACCCGCGCGCGGACCCATGAGGCGCGGTCCTTGTTGACCGGGTGCCGGCGCTCGTTGTTCAGCAACAGGGCCTGGTTGCCGCTTGGCGCCTCGGCCGCGTGCTGGTCTAATCGCATTTGAGCTGCCGTAGTAAGAGCACCGAGTCCAGCCCGAGCGCGTGGCGCGCCGGGCGAAATGGCCCCGTGTTATTGCGCGAAGCCTCGCACACTAAACACAGGTTCGGCGGCAGAAACCGAGGCCGTGAATGGTCCATTTCGCATAGCCCTTGTGGGAGGGTTGATCCCCATGCCTCGGCCCCTGTTGGCATTCGTTGTTTTCTCGCTGTCCGCCTCGCCGGGCATGGCCAGCGACTTGAAGGCTGTCATCTACGAGGTTCAGTCCGTCACTGTCCCCAGCGGGAAGCACGCCGGTGCAGACGGATTTCTCCTCCGCGCTGAACCCCAAGAGGGAGAGAAGGACGGCAGGACCGTCACCGTGCCTGACCTGAAGAGCGTCCGGCTCACCATCAATGGTAAAGCGGCTACACGGGCTGAGGTCATCGGGTGGGTGTCCGATCAGAGGTATCCGCGCGTCGAGGTGACGACCGATCCTCAAAAGAATGATGCGCCAGTTCAGCTCCGCTTCTACGGCTGCCCGCCGGAGTCGCGGGGGAAGAAGTCCGACAAGTGACGCGGTGGCGGGGTGGGTCGCAAAGGCACGCCGAACCCGGCGCTGCACCTGACACCGCCATCGGATCTGCGTTATGATGCTCACTCGATCCTGGCGGTGCAGGTGAGCTATTCGTTCGGCCACAGGAGGGCTCGGGGATGTCGTGGTTCCCGGACATGGGAACGGCTTGCATGATCGCCCACGGGGATCACGTCCGTGCGGTCGGCTGGCTGTCCGACCAGCACCCGTTCCCGACGGGCGACACACCGCCCGAGTTCCTGGCGCGGCTGAAGGAGTTCTGCCGGCGGTGGGACGAAGGGTTGGGGCCGCTGGTCTGGGATGTCTTCATGGGACCGCACCGCTGCGAGTTGTGCGGCCGGTGCGTGGCCAGTGGCAACATCGGGGTGCCGGCAGGGGGTGTGCTGTTCGCCGCCCCGGAGATGATCGCCCACTACGTCGAGGTTCACAAGTACGCCCCGCCGGCCGAGTTCGTAGCGGCCGTGCTGTCGGCGCCGCTGCCCGGCACCAGGGAGTACGCGGTGGCGGTGGCGGCGTTCCGAGCCGTCGCGCTCCAGCAACAACTCGGCGAGCTGTATCGGCCGGGTCAGCCACCGCGAGCGTAGCAAAGGCCGGCCGAACCGGGCGCGGCACCTGACACCGCCGGCTGATATGCGACGTGCCGATCGTCCGTGGTGGCGGTGCCGGTGAGCTATTGTTCGTTCGGCAACCAATGGGGGGGGCACCATGCGACACGGCCTACTTGCTCTGGCGCTTCTGTTCGCCCCGGTCGCGGCACGCGCGGACGAGAGCGAAGACGCTGCGGTCAAGGCTGTGGAAAAGGTCTATGGGAAAGTGCTTCGTGACGCCAACCAGGTCATCACAGGTGTCGATCTCTCTGCGGGAGCTGCCCAAGGGCACCGGGTGACGGACGAGGAGCTGAAGGAATTGCTGCCCCTCAAGAGCCTGACCTCCATCGACCTTTCCCACACGGGCGTGACAAACGCGGGACTGAAGGTGCTCGTAGCCTTCAAAAGCCTCACGACCTTATCTTTGCACGACACCGGGATCACGGACGCCGGTTTGAAGGAGCTGGCACCGCTCAAGAACCTCACCGCCTTCAACCTGTCCAACACGAAGGTAACGGACACCGGTCTGAAGGAACTAACAGCAATCAGGAATCTCACCGCTCTTCACTTGCGAAAGACAGAGATCACGGACGCCGGCCTGAAGTCACTGCCACCCATGAAAGATCTCACCACCCTTGACCTGTCCGACACGAAGGTTACGGACGCCGGTCTGAAGGCGCTGGCACCGCTCGAGCGGTTGACGAACCTCTACCTGTACAACACGGAGGTCACGGACACCGGATTGAAGGAACTGGCTCCGTCGAAGAACCTCGCCGTCCTGCTCCTGTACAACACGAAGGTCACAGACGCGGGGCTGAAGGAACTGGCTCCATTAAAGAGTCTCTCAGTCCTCGTCTTGGGCGAAACGGAGGTTACGGATGCGGGATTGAAGGAGCTGGCTCCACTCAAGAACCTCACGGCTCTCAACCTGTACGGCACGAAGGTTACGGACGCGGGGGTAAAGGAACTCGCGCCATTTCAGAACCTCACCCTACTCGACCTGAGCGGCACGAATGTTACAGACGCGGGAATTAAGGAACTGGCGCGATTCAAGAACCTCGCCCACCTCGAGCTGTCCTCCACAGCGGTAACGGATGTCGGCTTGAAGGAGCTGGCATCACTCAAGAAGCTCACCAAACTATTCCTGATTAGTACGAAGACCACATTCGCCGGAATTAAAGAGTTCCAAAAAGCCGCGCCCAAATGCGATGTCTGGAACACCCTGAGTCTTAAAGGCCAGCCCGCGCTTGGGAAGTGGTAATGGCCCTACTGGCGGCACAGGTTATATCGGCGTGCGAAGTACCATAAGGCGCCCAAGTGGTTCCTGGGGCACTTGGAGAAGGTGAGTGTCTTCCGCACGAATCGGGCACACCGTTGCCGCAGTGTGAGCCAGAATCGCTCGATGTGGGCGGTGAGGCCAGTGACCTTGCGCACGGCTCGATGCCGGGCGCGGGGAATGGCGGCCCGGCACGCGGGCAGCAAGTCGGTGTACACGGTGACCCCGGCCCGGTACCCCCGAGGTAACGCCCCCAAGAGCCGCCAGGCGATCGGAGCCGTTTCGGTCACCATCGGCCTCGTCGTGGGTGTGGTCGGATGGCTCAGCCCCTCCATGGCGCCGGTTGCCGAACCCGGCGTGGCACCGGACACCGCCGGCTGATATGCGACGCGCCGCTCATCCGGTGATGGCGATGCAGGTGAGCTGCTAGTTCGGCGACGTAGGAGAAGGCACCGATGGGGCGCTCGCTGGCGTCACGGGTTAAGATCATCGGTCCGGCGTTTGGGGTGGGTGCGGCGTTGTCCGCCCTGGCCGCCGCCAGCGGCGCGAGCAAGATGGGCTGGGGGCTCGGCGACTTCGCCTTCGTGTGGGGGTCGGTCCTGGCTGGGCCATTTTCGGGACTCTGGTTCGCGACGGGGTGGGGGATGGCCGACGCGGTGGGGTGGGCCATCCCTTGCGGGTTGGCTATCGTCTGTCACCCGGCGCGGCCGGGCGGGCTTACCGGGCTGGTCAGTGGGATCGGAATTGCCTTGTGGATACTGCTTGGGTTCGCGCTCACCTACGACGGGGTGTAACCCAAACGCCGAACCGGTCGCTGCACCTGACCCGGTCACGTAATTCGTTTCTCGCTGCTCACCGCACTTCGGTATAGCCGGTTGTGATCCCGGCCGGGCCGGTGAGCTTTAAGTTCGGCGGCTGAAGGTGAAGGAGGGGCGCACGTGGCCGAGCCGACGCAGATCAACCTGTCGCGGGCGTTGAAGCTCAAGAACCGCGTCGTCCACCGGCTGTCGCAGTTCGACACCCAGATCGCGACGTACAACAGCGTGATCGAAGACAACCAAGAGTACGATGTGCGTCAGCTTTACAAAGCCCGGATGGCGCTGGCCGAGCAGTTGGTCAAGCTGAAGGTGGCCATCAACGCCGCCAACCAGCCGATCCAGGGTCTGATCTTTGAACTGGCCGAGTGCAAGGCGCTCGTCGCCATGCTCGGTAAGGTGAACACCCGGCACGGGCCGTCGGTCGAGGGATTCACGGGCGCGAGGACGAACTACGTGGCCCAATTCCGCAAGCCGGACATCGACGCGGAAGTCCGGCGGGTGGAGAGGGAGATCGACCGTCTCCAGGACGAACTGGACCGGTTCAACCACCGCACACTGATCGCCGTCGAGGCGTCCCTGCTGGCGGACTCCGATCCGCCACCGGACGCGATCCGGTGATCCACCGGCCAGGCACGGCGTTCGTCGGACGAAGGCCGGGGCAGGCATCGAGGTTGGGCCGCCCGCGCGGGCGGCCGTCGGCGGGCAACCGCCGGCCACGTGGCAACCTCACAATCGTAACGTGCCCGATCCGGACGCGGATACCGATCTCAAGCCGCAAGGTTCCCGCTCCGACTGGTGACGAGCGATTCGATGATTGAGCCTGTAGCCCGCAACCCTCATTCCCGTCTGTCTCGACCGGAGTTCGGGTGCGCCGTGTCCTGGACACACAAAGGCAGGCCGAACTCGGCGCGGCACCCGACACCGCCGCTGATCCGGGGCCTGCCGCTCATCGTGTGATGGCGGTGCAGGCGAGCGGCAAGTTCGGCGAGGGAGGCGGGACGCAGTGGGCCACGAGGTGTACATCCACCGAGCCGACACGTGGGCCGAGAGCGATCGTTACCCGATCACTCCGGACGAGTGGCTAGCGGTCATCGCGTCCGACCCGGAGTTGCGACCCGACCCCGACCACGAGTTCCAAGCCCTGTGGCCCGGCCCGTGCAAGTATCCGGACGGGACGTGGTTCGCCTGGAGTGAGGGGGCGGTTTACACCAAGGGCCCGGACCGGCCGACGGTCGCCAAGATGTTGCAAATGGCCCGCCGGCTTGGGGCGCGGGTGCAGAGCGGGCACGGGGAGTTCTTCAACCGGCCCGAGGACATGCCCAGCGAGGAGGAGGCCGCGGCGTGGCAGGCCCGCAACTCCTCGGCCCCCCTGAGCCGGTGGGCACTCTTGGGGTGCGTGGTGGCGGGGGGAGCCCTGCTGTTCGTGTTCGGGGTCGGGGTCGTGACGATTTGCCGCTGGGTGTGGAGTTGACCCGCCGAACCGGACACTGCCCCCGACCGCCGGCTCATCGGCGCTTTGCAGCATTACCTGTTTTAGGGTCGGTGATTGGCGCACCGGCGGCAGGCGGTCTCTTTGCCCGTTCGGCAACACGAGGGTGCGGCGATTGCGTACCGTGTACTTCGTCACGCGGCGTCCGAACAGCGAATTCGTGGGCGCATGGACGCTCGGCGAGATTCGAGCGCGGCTCGCGTCGGGCGAGCTCCGGGCGGCACTATTCGCCACCGAATCCGATGGGCGCAGCTTCAGCCGGTTCCAACGATCCGGGGCTCAGGCCCGCTGGCGAACATTGGCAGAACTGCTTGAGGAGCCCCCGTCGCCGGTTCATCCCGAAACCGCTCGGCCGCCCGGCCCCGGCCGGTGGCTGTCCTCGTACTTCATCGGTGGCGGGGCGTCCTGGCTGCTGTTGGTGGTCGGGCAGTTCGTGGCGGCGCTGGCGTGTATCGCCGTCCCGATCGGCGTGGTGTACCAACTTGGGCAGTTGTCCGAGGCCGAGCAGGTGATCGAGCGCGCTGGCCGGGCCGGCGACACTCGGGTCGGCCAAGCGGCAGCGGGCATTTCGGTCGCTCGCGGCGCGGTTGTCGTGGCCGGCGTGCTGGCCTTCTGTGTCAACGCGGCGCTGCTCATCGTGTTCAAGCGAGCCAACACGCTCGCGCAGATCGCCGCGGATCAAGACGCCGATAACGAACAGGTGTGGCACGCGATCGCGGACTTGCGGTCGCGGGTGACGCCTGCCCCGAGCGGCCGACAAGACGCCGAGCCCGGCGCTGCACCGGGCACCGCCGACTAATTCGGGACGCAGCGCTCGTCCGGTGGTGGCGGTGCCAGTGGGCTATCGTTCGGCAGTGTGGCGAGCCCCGCGGAGGGGCGACGCGGCAGACGGGTGACCGCGTCGCTGGTGCGGAATGGGTGTCGCACTCCGACGTGGCCCGGGGCGCGCGAGACCGGCCGCCGTTTTACCGTTTGCACTTCCAGCGACCGGAGGAGATCCCATGCGGCGCGGGTTTACCCTGATCGAGATCGTCGTCGTGATCGCCATCCTCGCGGTCCTCATTGCGCTCCTCCTGCCGGCCGTGCAGAAGGTCCGGGCCGCCGCCATCCGGACCAGGAGCGCGAACAACATCCGGCAGATCAACCTCGCACTGCACAACTACGCGGGCGACCGCCGGGTGCTGCCGACGATCGATGGCAACCCGCGGCCGGTCTACATCGAATCGCTCGGCGTCTGGGGGAGGCAGTCCGACCCGCTGGTCTTCATGGCGCTGCTGCCGCACATCGAGTCCTCCGGCTATCGGCAGGACCAGGCGTACCCGAGCGTGCCGATGTACCGCAGCCCGGCCGACCCGTCGGCCGCCCTCTACCCACCGGACGGGCCGGCGGCCCTGTTCCACCACACGTCGTACGCGGCCAACGCGCAGGTGTTCGTCGGTCGCACGTCGCTCGACCGCGTCGCCCCGGACGGCCTGTCCCAGACCATGTTCTTCGCGGAACACTACCTGGCCTGCGCCAAAAGCTCGTTCACGTACAGCTCCGCCGATCCCGATAGGCACCTCATCCGGCGGGCGACGTTCGCAGACGGCGGCCCGGTCCTGGCGGGGGTCAACCCCGGTGACGTGTATCCCGTCACCTCCGGCACACCCGCCGTGACCCGGCCGAGCCGGGACGGCGTGACGTTCCAGGTTCGGCCCCGACTCTGGGCCTCTGAGAAGCCGTTGAGCGCAAGCCCGCCTCCGCCGCCCGGCGCCGGGGACTGCGACCCATCCCTCCCGCAGACGCCGCACGAGGGCGGGATGCTCGTCGGGTTGGGCGACGGGAGCGTCCGCACCGTCGGCCGATCGGCCAGCGTGGAGACCTTCTGGGCGGCGGTGACTCCGGCCGGCGGCGAGGTCATCGGCAGCGACTGGTGAGCGGGCCGAACGTCCGGGCGGGCCGCTGCACAGGCACGTCGAACCCGGCACCGCACCCGCCTGGGCCGCATCGCTCGTCCGGTGATGCCGGTGCAGGTGAGTTTGATTGTTCGGCCGCCGCTGACGAATCTCCGGTGCGAACCTCAAAACGTTGTTGCGGGTCATTAGATCTTGCTCTGGTTACCTGCGACTCCCCGAGGCTCGCCGATGTCTGAACCTTCGCCGATCCCCCCCGTTGTCCTAGTAGAGTTAAAGAACGTCCGGGACCAAGTCTGGGACGTCTTCGGGCATTGGAACCTTTTCACCGGCCTGTTCGCGGATCAAGACACGGTGAAGATCCTTGCCTGGGCGTTCAACCGCGGTGCCGGTGGCTTGATCCACCAAGCGGTGCGTACCGAGATCGCTGTCGGTCTTGGCAGGTTGTTGGACCCTGCAGTTGATCGGGTCAAGAAGCAGCCGAGGCACAACCTGACTGTAGAGCGGATGGTCAGCCACGTTGAGACGCTGCGGCCAGAGCAAGCAGACGGCATGCGGGTTGAGCTCGCAGAGGCTCGCAACCACTTCGAACCTCTGCGGCGGTGGCGCGACAAGTATCACGCGCATCGTGATCATGCGGTGGCAATGGGGCTCGAACCGATCGCTCAGGTCGATCGTGAAGCGGTCAACACTGTGCTCGCAGTTCTCGGCAAGCTGATGAACCGAGTGTGCGAGGCTCTGGATAGCCCAATAACAGACTATCGGCCTGCGTACAAAGGGGCCGCAGACCAGTTGCTTGCATTTGTGCGCCCGATGTATCAGGCCAGCCGTGAGCGGTTGAGGATTGCTGAGGCAGGCTTGTAGCCGAGTTGCTCGTAGGTCGAACCCGGCACCGCACCGGCCTGGGCCGCATCGCTTTTCGTCGCCGCCTCTCACGCACCCACGCCGAACAGGGGTTCGATCCCTTCGGACCGGGTCCCGTGGATCACCGCTTGCGAGAACATCGCGTCGATGCTGTCGAGGAACCGCAGGCGGTGACCGCCCCGGACTCGTCGCACAGTTGAACCGGTTGGCCCAGCCCGCTCAGTTTGCCCCGCATCGCGGCGTCGAGAATCACCTTGCTCGCGTGTCGCCTCCTGACCGCACGATGCCACCCGCGGTCAACAGAACGGGGGGCCGAACCCCCCCGTCGCGAACCACGTTACGCCTTCAGCGCGTCGTCGTGGCGGCCCCAGCTCGGCGGCAGGTCGGCCTTCCGGCAGTTCGCCAGCGCCGTCTTCGCGCCGGCGAACTTGTCCGCGTCGTTGTCCTCCCACTCGATGCTCACCGCGCCCTCGTACCCGACCCGGTTCAGCTCGATGAAGATCTCCTCCAGCGAGTTGGCGTCGCGCTGTGTGCCGGCGGTCACGAACTTCCAACCGTTGGTCCAGTGGCCCATCGACCGGTGCCCGCCCAGCAGCCCGCCGCGGCAGTGCTCGCGCTCCACCTGCACGCCCTTCACGTGCGCGCAGTGGACGTACTTCTGGAACTCGCGGATGAACTGGATCACCGACACGTTCTGCCATTCCATGTGCGAGCCGTCGAGGTTGAACCCCACGACGCCCTCGTACCCAGCCTTGTTCATGTGGTTGATGTAATCCACGGCGCTCTCGAGGTCGCCCATCGCGCGCTCGGACGGGTGGCACTCCAGGTCGTAGGTCACGCCCTGCTTCTTGCACTCGTCCCACACCGGGCCGAACCGCTCCACCAGCAGTTCCAGCGACACCTGGTACACGTCCGGCAGGGCGTGGCCGTCGATCTCGCCGGGGAGCCACGGGAACAGGAACCAGTGGCTCCAGCAGTGGGCGGGGCTGCCCACGAAGCCGGGCACCGCGACGCGGCGGTTCTGCAACTTGGACAGGTGCCCGGCGTACCGCACCGCGGCCAGCAGGTCGCGCTGCGCCTCCTTGTGCATCAGCGCGCCGACCTCGTCGGGCACGTACATCGGGTTGGTGCGCGGCGGGTTGTTGCCGGCGGCACGCCACGCCTTGTACGCGCCCCGAGCCTCGCCCTTCCCGGAGCAGAAGTTGAGGGTCTTGGCGCTCGGCTCGTCGCCCAGCACCTGCCCCTGGAGGTGCGTGGCGACGGTGAAGATCTCCAGCCCGTGCGCCTTCGCCAGCGCGACCCGCTCCTTGGCGTACTCGGCGGCGCCGGCGTCGGTGTCGCACCGGCGCAGGTCGAGTTCCCAGGACGCCTCTTCCCAGCCGTCGAAGCCGGCCCCGGCGATGAATTTGAGCCACTCCGACTCGGGCACCCCGCCGAACTGGCCGCGGACGAGCCCGATCTGGTGGTAGCTGCCCTTGCCGGGCCGGTGAACCGGCTTGCCGCTCTCGTCAACGGTCTGCGCGAATCCCATGAGGTGCCCCCGGAGAGTGAGTGTTCGATGACGTTTAAGCGTGTCAACGCACCGCAGACTTTACGGCAGGCGCGGGTGCGGGGCAAGCGCGCCGCGGTGCGGTTTCCGCCGGCCCGGGACCGGTTCATCGCATTGCACCGGCGGCGGCGACCGGGCACAATAGCCCGCATGACCGACCGCGAAGCGTTCATCGAAGCCATTGCCGCCCGCCGGGACGACGGCACCGTGCGGCTGGCGTTCGCCGACTGGCTCCAGGAGCACGGCGAGGAAGACCGCGCTGAGTTCGTGCGACTGTCGCACGAACTCGCCGCGTGTTCCCACGAGGCGGAACTCCGGCAGCTCCGAAAACAGGTTCTCAACCTGCTGGAGACCCACGGCCCGCGGTGGTTCGACCCGTTCTGTCGCGCGCTCGGTCAGGAATCCGTTTTCGGCCGCCGCGGGCGGCGCTCGGCTCAGGCCTATTGGACGGGCCGACTACGCCTCGACAATCCGTCTTACCAACGCGATTTCGATTCGGGCCAAATCGACCTGAATGAACTGTCGGCCGGCGTGTTCTCGGGCATCAAACTGCGGCACGGCTTTGTGCAGCAGGCGACCGTCCTTCTCGCATCCGAGTACCCTGTTGGTGACGTGGCAGGTGCGTTACGATGCGAGCCGGTCGAGGAGTTGACCATCCGAACGGCCACCGCCCCGGACCAGTGGCGCCGCTTGAACGTACCGTCCCTGGCCCGCATCCAAAAGCTCGCCGTCGAAGCGCCGCCCGAACCTACCCCCCAAGCAATTGAAGTGTTCGACGAAGTGCTCGCGGGAGAGCACTGGTCAGGAGTGCATGACTTCCACCTCGAGTGCTCAGACGCCGATCTTGAACTCCAGGGCGGATACGCAGCCCGGCTGCTACGGGCGCCACTACTGTCAGGCCTCAAAACGCTCTGGCTCCGTGACACGCAACACGACCTGATACCCCTGGTATGTTCGCCACGGTTGACGTCACTCCGCTGCTTCACCGCCCTGGGCTGTGAACCTGCTGACGCGGTTTTTCGTGCTCTTCGTGATGCGTCGTTCCGGCCGAACGTGGACATGATTATACTTGCACTCACGTGCCACAGATTTGACGAGAGTGTCGAGGCGCTCGCCTCGGCTCCGTGGCCGAAGCTACGTATTCTTATGCTTGAGGGGGTGACCGACGCCAGCGTCCGTCATCTGCTACCTCTCGTTCCTCAACTCACTTACCTAGGACTTACGTAGTTGACTTTTGGGTAAGTAGGTATGTAGGTGCGGCGAGGTAGGTTCGCACCGCTTCGCGCACGATGGCCGTCTTGGCCGCGAACCAACTGACGCCGGACTTGAGCCGGTGCCACTCGAGCCGCAGGAACGCGCGGATCGCGAGCCCGATGTGGACCGCTTGGGCCCGGCTCATGCGCACCTGGCACCGGTCCACGTGGCAATGCTGCTTGAGGCCCCGGTGATACTCCTCGATGCCCCACGCGTGCCCGGCCAGAACCGCACGAGTGGCCTCGTCCATGTCGAGGTCGTTGGTGATCCAATGCTCCGTGCCCCCATCACCGGTGGCGATCCGGAACGCCTTCACCAATCCGAACCCCTCCAGGTGCACCACCGTACCGGCGGCCCCGATCGGGCACCCCTCGATGGCCCGATTGCCCGTGCGATCCGGGTTCACCCGCCGGTTGCTCCGCACCCGGGTCAGGAAGTGCCACCCCAGGGCCCGCACCGCCTTCAGGTTGTCCTTGCCCGAGTACCAGGTGTCGAACAGTACCACCCGGGGCGACAGGTCCCGTCCCTTGGCGACCGCCAGCATGGCTCGGAAGTGGTCGTTCTTGGTCTCGGCTCGGGCCGGGTCGGCGAGCCGGTAATCACACGGTACCAGGGCGGCCCCGTCGGTCCACAGCAGGGTCACCAGCCCGATCCCGCTCACCACCCGGCGGTGCCGCCCGGACCAGCACCGGCGCACCAGCCCCATGTGCCGGGCGAACGGCTTGTCCAGCACCGAGTCGTCGAGCACCACGGCACCGCCCGGGCGGACCGACGACCGGGCTTCGTCCCACAACGCCGCTGGGTCCGGTTCCAGCCGGTGCAGCAGTCGGGTGAACGCATCATGCGCGGGCGCCGTCGGATGGTCCGGTTGGGCTCGCGCGGCTTCCGCGGCCGACGCCACCTTGGGGGTGGCGATCAGGAATTGGATGTAGTCCTCGGCGCTCGCACGTGGTGCGTTCATGGCCCGATCATAGACCAACAACACACCATGCGCAAATCCTGCGCCAGCGCAACTGCGTAAGTCCTATTACCTATACCTGAGAGGCAAAATGATAACCGACGCCGGAGCTGCCGCGCTGGCCGCCGCGGTTAACCCCGAGTACCTCCAGAACTTGGACCTGAGTTCCAATCCGCTGTCCGAAAGTATGGTGGCCGCGCTTCGCGCCCGATTCGGTAGCCGGTTCGAGTTCACTCCCGCGTGAATGAAAACACATGACTGCCGACCGACTGCTCTGGTGGTTGATGCGCCTCGATGCGTGCGTCGTGCTGTGCGCGGCCCCGTGCGCGCTGCTGCCGTTTGAATGGATGAGTACCGTTCACCGCGACTGGCTCGGGTTGGGGGAACTGCCCGACGCCGTCATCACCCGGTACATGGCGCGGTCGCTGTCGCTGCTGTACGCGCTGCACGGCGCGGTCGTGTTCACGATCACCGTCCGCTGGCGCGAGTACCGGTCGATGGTGCCGGTCCTCGCGTACCTCCACACGGCCCTCGGCGCGGGCGTGTTCCTCGCGGACCTGAACGCCGGCGTGCCCTGGTGGTGGGCGGCCTCTGAAGGCCCCGGGGTGGTCGCGTTCGGGTTGGTCAAGCTGTTCTTGTACCGGCGCGCAAGTCGGACCGGCACGGCCGTGTCTTGAGTGGTGCCCGCCCGACCATCGCGGTGTTCCGTCACGAGCGACGCGCGTTCTGTTCTCTCACGACCGTTCGGTCGGCACCCCGACTGCTTGGAGGCGATGGAGCGTGACGAACTGCTCGAAGCCCGGTGGGCGCAACTGACCGGGTTGTCAGGCCCTCCCGTGCTCTCGTTACAATAACGTTCGCACTCCGCGGAGGTTACCGTGCCGCTACTCGACCATTTCCGCCCGCCGCTAACGCTCACGCACACGTGGCGGACGTTTCATGGAACCTGGGCCGTTGCGATCGCACGAATACTCAACGCGGGGGTGCTGCCGCCAGGGTATTACGCCGCCCCCTTCCGTGACCGCGACGGCCCGATCGAAATCGACGTTGCCACGCTCGGCAGTTCGGTCTCAAGCGTCGCGCAGGAAAGTGCCCCGCGGTGGGCTCCCGAACCGGAGCTCGCGGTCGCGGTTGCTTGGCCCGAAACGGATGACGTGCGGGTCGAGGTGCGCAGCGAGGACGGCGACCCGCCGTTGGCCGCCGCAATCGAGTTGGTCAGCCCGCGAAACAAAGATCGAGCGTCCGCCCGAGAAGCGTTCGCGGCAAAATGCGCCGACCATCTTCACCACGGGCGGGGGTTGGTCGTGGTCGACATCGTCACCACACGGCGAGCGGACCTACAGGCCGAACTGCTCACAACGCTCGACGTGAAGGAAATTGCGGGGACGCCGGAGGGGCTGAGTGCCGTTTCCTACCGCTCAATCGGCCGCGCGGTAGCTGGTCGGCTTCAGGTGTGGCCATCCGAGTTAACGATCGGGAAATCGCTGCCCACTCTCCCGCTGTGGCTGGGCGAGTTCGCGGTGCCGCTCGACCTCGAAGCGAGCTACACCGCCGCGTGCGCGGACCTGCGTATCCGACAGACAGGCTGACGATGACGGTCGTCGAAGACCGACCACCGGCAGCTCCTTCCCCAAGCCGCTCGGAACCACGTCCACCGGTCAAATGGCCGGATCGAACCCGTCGAGGCCGGCGAGGAACTCGCGGAACCGGCGCACCAACCCGGCAAGCACATCGGGTGAAACCGGTCGCTCAAGAGCCGCGTGAACCCCGGGCACCGCCAGACCCTCTCCGTGGGCGGTGAGAGTCACCACGAACGGCTTTCGCCACGCCGACCGCTCCGCAATCGCCGCAGGCACGGACTCCCACCCCGGCCCCGTCGGGACCAGCACAACGGCATCCGGTTGGGCGAGCACGGCAAGGTCCACGGCCCCCGGGCCGACGGTCGTCGTAACTACTTCACACCCGACAGCTTCCAACGTCAGGGCCAGAACTTCGGAGTCGCGCTCGCGGTCGGCGGCCACCAGCACCGACAGTCCGCGCTGGGGCAATTGGTTCGAAACCGAGGGCCGAACGGACGGGGTCGTCAGTGCCGCCATGCCTATACTCCACTAAGTTAATTCATTAAGTAGAGTAACACATTGCCAACCAGACGCAAGCGCAGAGTTCCAACCCTTGGCTGCTTTGTCAGGTCGCCCGTGAGAGGGAACACAACGACTGGACTTCCCTCCGGCAAGTGAATGCCGACCGCTGCCGAGGTCGGCGGCGACGAGTAGCACGACGTTTTTCCGGGCCGCGCCCGCGTTCCCCGTGGGCGCGGGCGCAACGGCCAACGCTATGGTGAGGCTCCACGGGTGAGGTGCCGCGAAGTGTGGGCACCGGAACGCCAGCGTGCAAACCGGTTCCGGTCGGGGGGGCAAAACCGACCGCTCGAACGTTTGCGTCCGCCGCAGCGGGCGTTTACACTCGGCCGTCCCGCCCACCGACCCAACAACCAACGCTCTCCACATGAACCGTCGCGAATTCCTGGCCGCCGCAGCCACTGCGTCTTCCGGCCCGATCCTGCTCGGCATGACGCGCAAAGCGGAAGAGAAGAACCCCGTCATCGGGGTTGAGGGGCACAAGTACGAGTGCGTCCACAACTGGGGCGAGTTGCCGGGCGGTTACGAGTGGCAAACGACCCACAACGTCGCGCTCGACGCCGCGGGGAACGTGTACATCACGCACCAGGGGTCGAAAGCCACCAAGGCCAGCCGTGACACGGTAATGGTGTTCGACCCCAAGGGGAAGTTCATCCGGTCGTTCGGCAAGGAGTGGATCAACGGCGGGCACGGGATCGCCATCCGTAAAGAGGGCGGCGAGGAGTTCATCTACCTGTCCAACACCTGGGAACAGCCGAAGCTGGTGAAGACCAACCTGAAGGGCGAGGAGGTGTGGCGAAAGGGCCGCCCCGAGTGCAAGGAGTACGAGAACCCCTCGACGAAGTACGACCCCACCAACATTTGCTGGCTGCCGGACGGGGGCTTCAACGTCGGCGACGGGTACGGCTCGCACTACATGTTCAACTACGACAAGGACGGCAAGCTCCAGAAGGTGTTCGGCGGCGCGGGCACCGAGCCGGGCAAGTTCAAGACCCCGCACGGCCAGTGGCTCGACGAGCGCGACCCCAAGAACCCGGTGCTGGTGGTGTGCGACCGGGCGAACGCGCGCCTGCAACGGTTCACCCCCGACGGAACGGCGATCGACGCCACCGAGGGCGGCAAGGTGGTGCTGTTCCCGGCCCACGCGAAGACCCGAGGCGATGTGCTGCTGGTCCCCGACCTGCACGCCCGCGTGAGCCTGTTCGACAAGGAGAACAAGCCGATTGTTCACCTGGGCGATGACGCCGCGTGGCGCAAGAAGGTGCTCGGCGAGAACATCCGTGCCAAGCCGAAGGAGTGGCTGCCGGGCAAGTTCGTCCACCCGCACGACGCCGCGTTCGACGCCGACGGCAACATCTTCGTCGTCGAGTGGGTCAGCACCGGCCGCATCACGCTCCTGCGCAAGGTGTGAGCGCGCCGGCGCCGCTCACCGCCGGAGGACGAACCGGCCCGAATCGCGGCGGCTGTTGAAGGTCGCATCGAAGGTCGTGCCGGTGACGACCGCGGTGGTGCGGAACGTGCCGAACGGCCCCAGCGGCTTTTCGGCCGAGAGGAGCACAACGCCATCGCCCCGCCCGACCACGTCCATCGTGGTCGAGTAGCGGAACGGGATGACCTTCGCGAACCGACCGCGGTAGGTCACACGGTAGGCGTCGTCACCCTGCGGCGTGAACCGGGCGTGAAGGGGGCCGGTGTGGCCGTTAGCGTCGCTCACCCAGTACCCGGACCACTTCCCCGAAAGCTCGGGCGCCGGTTGCGCGAGTGCCGCCGCGGGCAGCACGCCGGACACGAAGACCGCCAGAAACAGCCGCATGGGTTCGACCTCGTGAGAATCGGGTGTCCATCTTGTTATTTCGCGGCGAGGCCGGGCCGGTCCACAGCACTTCGCGGCGGTGAAGCGGGTGAACTGCGGGCGTTATACGTGTTGTTCCGGTCGTAACGGATTCACGGAGCATGCTACCATGTTACGCTTCCTGCCCGTGCTCGCGCTGGCCCTGTGCAGCGCGCCCACAACCGCCGCCGAGCCGGAAAAAATCGACGTGTTCGCGGCCGGCACGGGCGGGTACGCGATGTACCGCATCCCCGGCGTCGTGGTGACCCAAGCGGGCACGGTGCTCGCGTACTGCGAGGCCCGCAAGACCGGCAGCGATTGGGCCACCATCGACATCCTGCTCCGCCGCAGCACCGACGGCGGCAGAACGTGGGACGATCCGCAGAAGGTCGCGGACGTGAAGGGGCCGAAGGAGCGGAACCCGGTCGCGGTCGCGAAGAAACTCGGGAAGCCGGACGACATCACGTACAACAACCCCGTGATGATCGCGGACCGGTCGGGCGCCGTTCACCTGCTGTTCTGCCTCGATTACATGCGGTGCTTCCACTCCCGGTCGGGCGACGACGGCAGGACCTGGAGCGAACCGGCCGAGATCACCGCCACCGCCTTCGAGCCGCTCAAGAAAGCCCACGACTGGAAGGTTATCGCGACCGGCCCCGGCCACGGCATTCAGCTCAAAGGCGGGCGGCTGGTCGTCCCGGTGTGGCTCGCGCTCGGGACCGGCGGGGGCGGCCACGGCGACAGCGTGGCGGCGACCATTTCCAGCGACGACGGCGGCAAAACCTGGAAACCGGGCGAGGTCGCGGCCCCGCGCACCGCGGAGATTCTCAGCCCGAACGAATCGACGGTGTGCGAACTGACCGACGGGTCGGTGATGCTCAACGCCCGCAGCCCGTCGAAGGCGAATCGGCGGCTGGTCACGATCAGCGCCGACGGCGCCACCAAGTGGAGCCAGCCGACGTTCGACGACGCGCTGCCGGAACCCCTTTGCATGGGGTCGCTCCTGAGCGTACCCGGCACGAAGCTGGTGCTATTCAGCAACCCCGACAACCTCGATAAGGCCGGCGCCAAGTCGCCCCCGGCACCCGGCACCGGCCGCGACCGCAAGAACCTGACCGTGCGCCTTAGCGACGACAGCGGGAAGACGTGGGCCGCGAAGCGGAGCGTGGAAGCGGGGTTCAGCGCCTACTCCGACCTCGCGCTCGCGAAGGACGGCACCGTGCTGCTCTTCTACGAGCGCGCCGACGATAAGGGAACCAAGTACGGGCGGCTCACGGTCACGCGGTTCCCGGTCGAATGGGTCCGCGGGAAGTAGAACGAGTGAGTTCGCCCTCTTTCCGCGAGCGCCAGATGATCGACCTCCGCAGCGACACCGTGACCAGGCCGACGCCGGGGATGATGGCCGCGATGATGGCCGCCCCCGTCGGCGACGACGTGTACGGCGAAGACCCGACCGTCAACGAACTGGAGCGCCGAACGGCCGCGCTGTTCGGCCTCGAAGCGGGGCTGTTCGTCCCGAGCGGGACGATGGCGAACCAGATCGCGGTGCGGGTCCACTGCCGCCCGCAGGACGAGGCGCTGCTCGAAACCACCAGTCACATCCGGCTGTGGGAGGCGGGCGGCGCCGCAGCGCTGAGCGGGGTCACGCTCACCCCGATCGACAGCCCCACGCGGGACGGGCGGCTCAGCACCAGCGACTTCACGGGCCGGGTGAGCCCCGACGACATGCACTCGGTGCGCACGCGGCTCGTGTGCCTGGAGGTGACCCACAACCGCGGCGGCGGGACCGTGCTCTCTCCGGATGCGATCGGCGACATCTCCCGCTGGGGGCGGCAGCACAACCTCGCGATGCACCTCGACGGCGCCCGGGTCTGGAACGCGATCGTGAAGACCGGCGTGCCCGCGGACGTGTGGGGCCGGATGTTCGACACGGTCAACGTGTGCTTCAGCAAGGGACTCGGGACGCCGGTCGGATCAATGCTGCTCGGCCCGCGCGACCTGATCGCGCAGGCGCGCCGGGTCCGCAAGCTGTTCGGCGGCGCGATGCGGCAAGTCGGGTTCCTCGCCGCCGCGTGTCTGTACGCGCTCGACCACCACATCGAGCGCCTCGCCGAGGACCACGAGAACGCCCAGGTCATCGCGAAGGCGGTCGAACAGGTGCCCGGATTCACACTCGCCCCGCGCACGGTCGAAACGAACCTCGTGTGGTTCGAAGTGGACGCACGCCACGGGAACGCGAAGGCGGTGGCGGAACGGCTCAAGGCGAAGGGGGTGCTGGTCGCCCCGCTCGGGGCGCATGTGGTGCGGGTCGTCACGCACCTCGACGTGTCCCGCGATCAGTGCCAGAAGGCCGCGGACGCGATCCGGGCGCTCGCGGGCTGAGGGCTACTTGTCGCCCGGGTTCGGATCGGGCTTCTTCTTGATCCGGACGAACTCTTCCTTCAACCCGTCGGGGTCCACAACGATGAGTTCGTGTGTGGTGAGCTTCTTGATGGTCAGCGTCTCTTTCTTCACCGCCCCGCCCTGGTTGACCTCGTAGGGGAGTTCGTTGCCGACGACGCGATACGAGCCCTCGTACAGCGACACCCGGCCGTTCCCGAGCCGCTGGCGGATCACCATCTTCCCGCCCTGGTAGAAGTCGAGTTCCACGTCGGTGCTCGTGCCCCCACTCGAGTCGAGTGTCATCCGCCAGGTGCCGACCACCTTTTCGGCGTCGGACCGCTCCTTGGGCACCGGGGCCGCTCCAAGAGCACCGCACACCACACACAGTACGACGAAGGCGTGTCGCATAACCGGCTCCAGTGGGGCACTCCAGTCTGGAGCAAACCGCCGCCTCCTGTCAAGCGGCGAGGAGGCGTGGTGAACAAGTGCTCGCGCCGGATTGGAACGACAGCCGGGCTCACGTCACCCGCGGTCACTTCTCGGGCTTCGCCTTCACCTTCTTAAACGCCGCCTCTTCGTTGTCCTTGCTCTTGCCCGCCATTTCGTCGTCGGTCAGCTTGGTCAGGGTAACCGTGTCCTTCACTTCCTCACCCAGAACCTTGAGCGCGAAGGTGAGTTTGTCGCCTTCCAGCTTGTAGGTGCCCTCGATCTTGACTTCCTTCCCCTCCGCCCCGTCGGTGAGGACGACCTTGCCGTCCTTGGTGAACTCCACCACCATGCTCTCGCTCTTCTTGGACTTGTCCTCGCCCTTCTTGGACTTGATCGGCTGCCATTTGCCGATCAGCTTCTTGGCGTCAAACTTCTCGTCGGCCGCTCCCGCCGCGGTTCCGGCGGCCAGCGCGAGTGCCATCCCGATTCCGAGTAAAGTCCGCATCAACGTGCTCCTGTGTACGGGCGCCGCGCGGTGCCGCGCCGGTGAGCACACATTACGTGTCCGTCGAATCGGCGTCTGCGCGGGCCTCCCACTCCCGTTCCGACTCGTCCGCGTCCTCGGTCCGCGGCGCCGGCACGGCCGAAACGCCCAACCCCTTGATCAACAGGGGCAGCGTCAGCCCTTGACCGACGAGGGTGGCAAAGATGACCGCGAACGTGAGCAACTGGATCAGGTCGCGCCCCGGGAACGGTCTCCCGTCTTCGGTCGTGAGCGGCAGCGCCAGCGCCGCGGCGAGCGACACCGCGCCGCGCATCCCCGTCCACCCCACCACCGTCACACTCCGCCACGACGGGTACGGCCCCGCGCACCCGAGCCGGTTGTCAACCCAGCGCGGCACGTACGCGCCCGGGAACATCCACAGCAGCCGCGCGACGATCGTCGCCCCGCACACGCCGGCGGCCCCGATGGCCAGTTCGCGGGGCGTGTGGGTGGTGTCCCCGAACTGCTCCAGGATCTGCCGCAGCGCGAACCCCACGAGGATGAACACCAGCCCGTTCAGCAGGAACTCGATCCACTCCCACACGGCCCGGGCTTCCTCGAACAGTTCGTGCGTGAACACCTCCTCGCACCGGTTCCCGATCCACAGCCCGGCGGACACCGCCGCCAGCACCCCCGACAGGTGGAGGTGTTCCGCGGTCAGGTAGACCGCGAACGGCGTCAGCAGGGTGACCGTGATCACGAGCTTGCTGTCCGCCACCCCGCTCCGATCGAGCCACCGGTGGAACCGGTACACGAGCCACCCGCCCGCCACGCCGACCCCGACCCCGCCGGCGCTGACCAGCACGAACTCCCAGCCGGCACCCGCCAGGGAGAACGCGCCGGTCGCCACGGCCGCGACCGCGAACCGCAACGCGACCAGCGCGGTCGCGTCGTTGACGAGGCTCTCGCCCTCAAGGATGGTAACGATCAGCCGCGGCACCCGGAGCCGCTGGGTGACCGCGACCGCCGCGACCGCGTCCGGCGGTGAGACGATCGCCCCGAGCACGAACGCCACGGCCCACGGCAGATCGAGCAGGTAGTGGGCCGCCGCCGCGACCGCCGCCGTGGTGAACAGCACGAGCCCCACCGCCAACAGCGTGATGGCCCGTAGTTGCGCTCGGAACTCGGGCCACGGGGTCCGGAACGCCGCCGCGTACAGCAGCGGCGGCAGGAACAGCAGGAACACGACCTGGGGGTCGATGCGGAACCCTGGCACCCACGGCTGGAGCCCCAGCAGCAGCCCGCCGACGACCAGGAAGATCGGTTCCGCCACCCTCAGCTTGCGCGCGATCAGGGCCAGCGCCACCGTGACCGCCAGCAGGGCCAAAACCAGTTCGACCGGGTGAAACACCGCGCACCTCCGTGACTCGCATTCACACGAGCATACCCGGTGCGCGTTGACGCCGACAGCCCGACCCGCGTACCCTCTCCTCAACCCCGGAGGTTCCGCCATGCCATACCCCCGCGCGATCGCACCGCTCCTCGTGCTGCTCTCCGCGTCAACCGCGTGGGCCGACACGATCACCCTCGTCGCCGGCGGCGGTAACGGACCCGACGGCGCGGAAGCGACCACCGCCAAGCTGCTCCAACCGTTCGGCGGTGCGAGGTGTGGGCGGAAGCGTATTTGACGGCAGGTGCGGAGATCTGTGGGGCGGCGGGTACGTGGATGTGTTGAGCTTTTCAGACGTGATTCTTGCTCGCTTCAATGTGTTGTGGCAGGAGCCCGGCAAGATCACAACTCTTGCCGGGCTCCGATTTTTCACAACACGTCGAGCGAAAGGCTCGACTCAAGCCAATAAAACGAAAAACTCGGTAGGGTAATTGCCCTACCGGGACAGTGTAATTAGCCACTGTGGTTAATGGGCGCAATCACGGCCGAACCAAACGCGGCATCGGCGCTTTGGGCGGAATGATTACAATCGTCATAGACTCACTCGGATACGGGCTGTCGTACAGGAGGCCATCTCTGTCAAGGAAGCTGGGCATGTACTCCCGGGGGTAGGGAGTCCTTTTTTCCTCCCACGCTTGGTGAGCATTCATCCGACCGTGGTGCTCACCCTTGTCCAACGCTTTCTCTCCAGGCGGAGGGGGGACAACCCCGCCAGGCCGCCGAAGAATACGAATGGTTCTGCATGTGTCAACGCCATCCTTGCGATCGTAGTGGATGTAAACCCTGTCGCCAACTTTAACATCAGTAATGCGGTAGGTGTCAGCAGACCAAGTCTTGGCATACCCACCCTTGGCCAGCTCGCTAGCGAGTGCGAATGTCTTGGCCGGAACCTCTGGATAGTGCTTCTCCTTTAACGACAACTGGGCACCCGTCCTGGGGTTAAACTCCTCGATGAGCACCCGGCGCTCAGGCCAATACAATGTAATCCCTTGGGCGTCTGCCTTCTGGACAAATCCAGAAGTATGACGGCCTGAGTAATTCCACGTGAACGGAACAGAAGGATCAGGCGGAGGTCCCGAGTCCCAGGGGTCTTCCACCTGCGGCCTCGCTTGTTTTTGCCCCCCCGGAACCTGTACCGGGAGGGCAAAAAACATAATCGCAACAGTTAATCCCGTCAGCATACGAGTTACTCCAGATCGCGCATCACTCCCAGCTTAGGCAGGCACAAGATCGTAAACTTCTGTACCGTCCATTACAAGCGTGCTGCCTTGGAGCTTCAAGCCAGGCCCCCCCGGAGGCAAAGCCAGTGTGATATCGATGTCCTCATTCGCCACCACAGGCTTGAAGCCCCCTCCAGCTTCCAGAACGCGGGCAGTAAAGGTCACTCCCAGTGGCAACGTGTTCCAGTTTGGGATGTATATGCTAATAGTGACGTTTCCCCCAATGTAGAACTTCTCATCGGCCCTTATCTTGTCTGCTACCTGATTGCCAACATTTAGCCCGCATAGAAATGTCCCGCCAATCCAATACAAATCCTTGGTGACTTTCAAGGTGCCATATCCACCCAGCATCTTAACAGTCCCGCCAGCAATGGTTAGCTGAGCATCCACCTTCCCCGTGGATGAATTGGCTCCTACCACATCGACAACTAGATTGCCGCCGTTCACCTTCATCGAGCCATACTTGCTCTTGAGAGTGCCATTGGCACCGCTAATCGTAATCGTACCACTGTTCTGTACGATATCGATCTTTTTCGGAGCTGTAGGGTTCGCAGGAGCGAGGTTCGCACCAAAGCTGGCAAACGCACCATCCTCTATATTCAAGTTTCCGCCGTTATTCAGAAACGTGCGATTCTTGGCATCGAACTGAACATTAGTGCCAATAGTGATCGTCCCATTGGTCTTCAGTTCAACTTTCGCCTTGCCGTCATCGTAGCTGCCAGCAGGACCCGACCATACAATGCCGCCCATGGGGACGGCGCTGATAGTCATGGTGGCGTTATCGACCGTCACCGGGCTGCCGTGCGAAAAATTCAGTGACGCATCCGAGGCAAGAGTGGCGCCGTTGTTCACGACCAACGCGCTACCCAAGGTAAGCGTCCCGGCGCTGCTGATCGTGCCGACCGCCCCATTCAGGTAGACGGTTGATTCCGTGCTCGCACTGTTCAGCGTACCCCCGGTCCAGGTGAAGGTGTCGGTGACGGTGAGGTCGGTGCCGGAGGTGGGCTGTGAGATGGCTCCACTAGCCATCAGAAACTCTTTGGTCGCAATCGGGCCGCCGAACGTGACCGTGTTCGTGTACAGGGCAAACGCACTCAATCCTCGGGATTTTTCAGTAGTACCTGTTCGAGGTAGGTATTATCCCATCCGGCCTTGAGTCGCCGGTTCTTGATCCCACATTTGGCGTTTGCCTTCTTCAACATCGCCAAGGCGATCTTGCGCACGAGGGCCATATTCTGCGGGCCGTGCCCTTCACGGAGTCGGTGGTCGTCTTCTCGGAACGCGACATCCAGCACCCAATGGCATGAATTCTCGATGCACCAATGAGCCCGGATCCACGTTTGGAACCGCTTGGCCGATGCCTTCCGCGAGCTGATGTAATACCGCACCTCGTCGCTCGTCCTACCGGCGACCGTGCGGCTGCTGACGAGCACCACGACGGACCGCAACCGGGGCCACACATTCCGGTCCCGGATCGACTCCAGGTCGTCGATCACGAAGCAGAACCGCATCTCCTCGCGCCCGTGGCCCGTTCCTTCGTTGAGGTCGGTCGAGCGGCCCGCGTAGCTCGCCTCTAGGGCCCCCTCGGCCAACCGCTGGATGTCCTCGAGCAGCCGCGGCTGGTTGTCCTTGACCGCCAGCAGGTAGTCCCCCTTGGCGGCCACGATCTGCTGGGCGATGTCCTTCTGGGTGCCCATCGCGTCGATGCTCACCAGGGCCCCCGCGAGGTCCAGCCGCTCCAGCAGTTCCGGGATCGCGGTGATCTCGTTGGACTTCTCGTCGGTCTTCACCTGGGCCAACGTGAGGCCCAACTGCTGAGCCCATGCGCTGACGATGTGTGTGGCCTTGCGAGCCCCCGTGCCGGTGACCCGCTTGGACCCCCGCATGGTCTTCCCGTCGATCGGGATGTGGGGCACCCGGAGGCCCTCGGCGGCGTCCGCGACCCACGCCCGGAAGCACCGCCCGAACGCCTCCGGGCGGACCAGCGCGAACACCCGGTTGAGGGTGTCGTGGGACGGAATCCCGTTGCGCAGCGTCAGCCCCAGCCGGTCCCGGAACCAGGACTCCTTGGCCCGCGCGAACTCGGCGATCGACACGAAGTCATCGGCCCCGACGATCGTCCCACAGGTCACGATCATGAGTACATCAATCAAGTCGTGGAAGCACTTCAACTCGACCCGCGGATCCGGGATCTGGGACAGGTACTCGATTAACGGGCGTGGGCCGGGGGCGGCACTCATCGGCAGACTCCGAGGCGGTGAGGGCGCGCCAGAATCATATGGAGGCGGGGCCGCACATGCGCAGGAGGCGAGCGATGGCCGCTCGATCACACGCCTCAAAATTAGCTAGAATCCAGCGATTCCTAGGGGATTGAGTGCGTTTGCCCTGTGTTCGTGTAGTCGATCTTGACCGATTTGAGCGTCCCGCCACCGGACACAATGAACCCGTCGCAGTTCGGTGCCGCACCTGCGCCCAATCCGCCCCCGAAGATCACGCTATCCCCGGCGATGGGCAGGGGGTGGTACGGCTCTTCGTCCCAAGGCGTAGATTCGAACGCGGCAGCCCAGTTGCCGGCGTCGAGCGCGTTCGTGCCGACGGTCCCGAGCCACGTGAACGTCGCCGGCACCTCGCGCGCCTCGAACTGATCCAAGCGCGGGCGGAACCGGTTGCTGGGACTTTTGCGGGCAGACGTTTGCGGCAGGGAGGAATTCAAGCCGAGCCGGCGAACCAGGGACGACAGGGCGGAGGTCAACATTAAGGTTCCCGTTGTGTGAAATGCGCCCCGCAACCGCGAGGAGCGGTCAGATGGTACCGGCGCACGGAAGCTAGTCAACGAAAGTTTTTTTAATTCAGAGCGAACGAGATCAGTTCACGGTTTGCGCAGTTGACACGCTTCGATGTGGCCGAGTGTCGCAAATCGCTTTTTGATAATGATTTGTGAAATCGGCCTGCCGGATGCTCCGGAGTGGGGTTGCGGAACTTGGTTGTATGATTCCAAGGCGTTTCTCGCATTCCCAGGCAGTTTCGGGTAGGAGCGCGCAAACCGCGAACTGACCTCACATTCCCCTGAGCCCGCCGACGACGAGGAAGATCGGTTCCGCCACCCTCAGCTTGCGCGCGATCAGGGCCAGCGCCGCCGTGACCGCCAGCAGGGCCAGGACCAGTTCGACCGGGTGAAACACCGCGCACCTCCGTGACTCGCATTCACACGAGCATATCCGGTGCGCGTTGACGCCGACAGCCCGACCCGCGTACCCTCTCCTCAACCCCGGAGGTTCTCCCGTGCCATACCCCCGCGCGCTCGCACCGCTCCTCGTGCTGCTCTCCGCGTCAACCGCGTGGGCCGACACGATCACCCTCGTCGCCGGCGGCGGTAACGGACCCGACGGCGCAGAAGCAAACACCGCCAAGCTGCTCCAACCGTTCGGCGTGGACTTCGACGCCCGCGGCACCACCTACATCGTCGAGATGGCGAAGGGCGAGCGGCTTCGCGCCGTCACAGGTGGGAAGCTGGTGACGCTCGCCGGAACCGAGGGCAAGAAGGGCGATCAGGGCGACGGCGGCCCGGCCGCGCAAGCCACCTTCAACGGGATGCATTCGCTGGCCGTTGGCCCCGGCGGCACGGTCTACCTCGCCGACACCTGGAACAACCGCGTCCGCGTGTTCGACCCGGAAGCCGGCACCGTGAAGGCGTTCGCCGGCACCGGAACGAAGGGCTTTTCCGGCGACGGCGGCCCCGCGAAGGACGCCAAGTTCGGGGGCGTGTTTTGCGTCGCCTTCGACCCGGCGCAGAAGAACCTCTACGTTACGGACCTCGACAACCGCCGCATCCGCAAAATCGACATGAAGACGCAGACCGTCACCACGGCCGCGGGGAACGGCGAGAAGGGCGTGCCGAAGGACGGCGAGAACGCGCGGACGCAACCGCTGGTCGATCCGCGGGCGCACGCGGTGGATAAGGACGGCAACCTGTGGGTGCTCGAACGCGGCGGCCACGCGCTTCGCGTGGTGGACCCGAAGGGGACGATTCGCACCGTCGCCGGGACCGGGAAGGCCGGCCGCGGCACGGGTAAGGCGCTCGAGGCCGCCATGAACGGCCCCAAGCACCTCTGCGTCGATAAAGACGGAACGGTCCTGATTGCCGACACCGAGAACCACCGGGTCGTGCGGTTCGATCCGAAGGCGGGCACCCTCACCGCCGTGGCCGGAACCGGTAAGAAGGGTAACAGCCTGGGCGGCGGCGACCCGCTGAAGGCCGAGTTCAACCAGCCGCACGGCGTGACCGTTCACCCGAAAACCGGCGACATCTACATTTCCGACGCGAACAACGGCCGCGTGCTCAAAATCACCCGCGAGTAGAGCCCGCGGCGCCCCTCCGGACCGAGGTTGCCAATGACACGCATTTACCTGCTCCTCCTCGCGGTCGGGTTGGCCGCGGTGCCATCTGCCGCGCAACCGCTCAAGCCCCTCGCGAACCGCAACGTGCGGTTCGGGATGCCGGGCGAGGCGAAGGCCGACCCCGACAACAAAGAGGCGTACCTGATCGAGCGCCCGCAGTACGTGCTCTCCTACAACGACAAGCGCAAGACCGCCAACTGGGCCTGCTGGCAGCTCGCGAAGAAGGACATCGGCAAGGTCGCCCGCGGGGCGTTCGCGCCGGACAAGGGGCTGCCGAAGGATTTCGCCGCGATCGGGTCCGGCGTCTACACCGGCAGCGGCTTCGACCGCGGCCACTTGGTCCCGTCGAAGGACCGCTCGGACACCGAGGCGGACAACGACGCCGTGTTCGTGATGACCAACGTCGTGCCGCAGTCGCCCAAGTGCAACCAGGGCGCGTGGGAGAAGTTCGAGCGGTACTGCCGCGAACTCGCCGAGGACGGTAAGGAGTTGTACATTGCCGCCGGTCCGTATGGGCTCGGCGGCACGGCCGGCGACGGCACCAGGAAGATCACCATCGGCAAGCACGCTCCGTTCGTCACCGTCCCCGCGAGCGTGTGGAAGGTGGTGCTGGTGCTCGACCGCGGCACCAACCCGAACCGGCACAGCCGCGCCATCGCGATATGGATGCCCAACGACGGCACGGTCGATGAATACGACTGGGCCAAGTACCGCGTTCCCGTGGCCGAAGTCGAGAAGAAAACGAAACTGAAGTTCTTCCCGCTGGTCACCGAAGAAGTCGCGGCGGCGCTCAAAGAGAAGGCGGACGCGGTCCGGGTCGCGCCACACAAAAAGTAACGAGGCGAAGAATGGCGAAGCAAGACCCCGTGCTGAAGGAACTCCGGTCGGCCGCCAAGGGGCTCCTGTTCCCGAGCGAGACGGACGCGCCGCTGGAGGCGTTCGCGTGGCCCGGCGGCGACGGCCCGCCCGACGAGGCCGCCGTTCGTGCGAACGCTAAAGTTGATGCCGAGGTGCCGGTCGAGCGGCTCACGCTGGCGGACCTCACCCGCACCATCCCCGACGAGGGGCGCGGCCCGTTCCTGCCGCTGTTCGCGGTGCTGGCCCACCACCTGAGCGGCGCCGCGGTGTTCAAGGTCGGCGAAACCGAGATCGACGTGTACATCGTGGGCCGCACCACCGACGGCCGGTACGCGGGCGTGAAGACCAAGGTCGTGGAGACGTGAGTCGCGGGAGCTGAGGAATGGCCTCGAAGAACTTTCTGGATACCCTGACGCCGACCCAACGGATCGTGGCCGGCGTGCTGATCCTCATCATCGGCGGCATCGCCGCGCTCCTGCGGATTCAGCAGGAGAAGCACGCGCCGCCGGGCGGGCCGACCGGCGACAACCGCAACGTGCGGTTCGGGACGCCGGCGCCGGCCGAACGCGACCCGAACAGCCGGGACGCGTACCTCATCGAACGGCCGCAGTACACGCTGTCCTACAACGACACGAAGCGGACCGCGAACTGGGTGTGCTGGAACCTGACGAAAGGCGACATCGGCAACACCCCGCGGCTGTCGCACTTCGATCCCGATCCCGAGTTGCCGGGCTCGTTCCGCAAGGTGAAGCACGACGACTACACCGGCAGCGGGTTCGACCGCGGCCACCTGTGCCCCTCGAAGGACCGCACCGACAGCGCGGACAACAACGCGGCCACGTTCTACACGACCAACATCGTCCCCCAGTCGCCGGCGTGCAACCGGGGCGGGTGGGAGCGGTTCGAGTCACACTGCCGCGACCTCACCCGGGACGGCAGCGAACTGCACATCGCGGCCGGCCCGCACGGCACCGGCGGCACCGGCGAGAAAGGCCCGCACGACACCATCGGGGGCGCGAAGGTGAACGTGCCGAGCGCGACCTGGAAGGTGGTGCTGGTGGTCCCGGCCGGAAACGCCCGCCCCGGCCCCGATAGCAAAATGCTGGCGGTCTGGATGCCCAACGACCAGAGCGTCCCGGAGGCGTGGAAGCCGTATCAGGTGTCCGTGGCGACGGTCGAGCAGCGCACCGGTTACAAGTTCTTCCCGCTCGTCCCCGATGATGTCGCGGCGCCGCTGAAGGCCCGCGAGCCGTAGCGCCCGCGGTCACCACGCCTCGTCGGTCGGGGGCGGCGCGTACGCCCCCGGCTTCAGCCGCTCCGCGTACCGCGAGATCTGGCGCCAGTACAGGATCGCGTACACGAACGCGATGGGGTACGTGATGAACGCCGGGTAGAACAGCACGCCGCTCGCCAGCAGCGTGAGCAGGGTGAGCCCCCGGGTGCGCCCGTAGGTCTCGCGGCGGCTGTGCATCTGGCGGGCCAGGAACTCGTTCCGCAGCGACTCGGCGACCCGCTCCACGGTCACCGTACACCAGACCAAGTTGAAGATCGGGATCAGGTTCAGCCACACCTGCCCCGGCGACATGCGGCGGTTCTCCGGCTCCACCCGGAGCAGCGCCTTCTGAAGCGCCGACAAGAACCCGGCCGCCAAAACGATCGCCAGCACGACCGAGGTGACGAAGCACCCGAGCCCGCACAGCACTTCGAAGAAATCGCTATCGAACATGGGCGGGCTCACCTGAGCGAACGGGGGTCAGCGCCGCGGGCGGTCCCACGGTTTGCGGTCGTCGTCATCGTAATCATCACGGTCCCGGCGCCGCGGGCGGTCATCCCCGTCGTCGTACTCGTCATCACGGGCGCGGCGCCGCGGCCGGTCGTAATCCTCGTCCTCGTAATTCTCGTCGTCGTAATCCTCGTCGTCGCTGTAGTCCTCGTCGTCGTAGTCGCTCCGCCGGCGGCGGACGTACGTCCGGAGTGCCGAAGACATGCCGACCAGCAGCATCACGTAAAAGATGCTCCCGACGAGGGCGATGAGTAAGGCGAGCATGCTCAGCAGCCCGCCGACGATCACGGCGACCGCCATCGGCCCCGCGGGGGGGGCACCGCCCCCGCCCCCGGCGCCCCCCGGCCCCCCGCCGGCCATCATGGCCCCCATCCCGGCGAAGATGGTCACGATGGCGATGAGGTAACACACGGCCGCAGCCACGCCCAGCCACATGACCAGCATCGCCCGCGAGGCCAGAGCCGAGGAGCGGATGAATTTGGCCAGCGACCGCGTGAACAGCAGGAACAGGATCGTCGCGAGCAGTCCGCCCAGTAACGTGACCCCGGAGAGCACAAGCTTCGCTGCCGGGGGCAAAAAGTTGCCCCCGACGTTGTCCGCGATGCTGAACAGGTTGGCGCCGACGCTGCCGAGTTCCATCACCACAGCGATGGTGATGAGCGACTTTGCCGACGCTGCCTGCGGCGGCACCGCGAGACACATCACCCGGCCGATCAGCCCGAGTACGGCCCCGAGCAGCCACAGGCCGGCGAAAATCACCATCAGGATCATCATCCCGCCGAACGCGGCCATCGGCGCGCCGGGTGGGCCGTTCCCCCTGCCGCCGGGGCCGGCGGCGGCGGCCCCGGCCATGCCGACGAGGCACGCCCCCACGAACAGAACCGCGACGGACACTATTGTGATAATCATACCGTACAAGATCAGCTTGAAGCCGGTCGCCACTCGGAGCAGTGCGTCGTTCATCGGGCTCTCGCTTCAAATTGGGGTGCCGGCCCGCTCGGAACGTGCCGGGCACAGGTGGTTTTACTCGTCGACGAGAGCCGGTCACCACCGGTTCCCGGGCGGGTGCCGGCCGTCGTCGTCTTCGTTGTCGTCCTCATCGACGTTCCGTCTCCGGGGCGACCGGCCGCGGCCGTTCCGCCCGTCGTCGTAATCGTCGTCGTAATCGTCGCTCGCGTCGGTGTCGTAATCGTCGTCCCGGTAGCGTAACTCCAGCCGGCGGCTCAAATTCGAGACCTTCACCCAGTACAGAATCCAGCACACGAGCCCGCCCACGAACGCGGGCAGCCCGCAGTAGCCCAACACGAGGCTGAGCGCGCCCAGCGCGCTGGCCACGATGCCAAGGGTCTGCCCGTAGTCCTCGCCGCGCCGGTGCCACCCCCGCTCCCGGTGCTCGTCCCTGAGCGTCTCGGTCACGCGAATGATGGTGATAAAAATCCACACGAGGTTGAAGAACGGGATCAGGTTCAGCCACACCATCGCCGGCTCCATCGTCCGGTTAAGGGGGTGGCACTGAGCGAGCGCCCGCGAGAGGGTCAAAAGGTAGAAGATGCTGGCGACGAACAGCAGCAGGTAGAAGCCGCACACGCCCGCGATGACGGCCACCACAATCGCGTCCGGGCCGTTGTTTTGCGCGAGCAAGGTCGGGGGCGACATCACCGCATCCTCTTGAACCGTCGGGTACAAAGAAAGCGGCCCCGAACGGGGCCGCTCAGCGTTCGCGTCACTTCGCGGCGAGCAACTGCCGCAGCACGTACGGCAGGATGCCGCCGTTCTTGTAGTACTGCACCTCTTGCGGGGTGTCGATCCGGCACACCGCCTTGAACGCCACCGTCGTGCCGTCGGGCTTGGTCGCGGTCACGGTCAGCTCGCGCGCCGCGCCGTCGAAGTTCTTGTCCAGCCCCGCCACCAGCCCGCCGATGTCGAACGTCTCGTCGCCGGTCAGCCCATGGCTCGCGGCGCTCTCGCCGGCCTTGAACTGCAGCGGCACCACCCCCATGCCGACCAGGTTGCTGCGGTGGATGCGCTCGTAGCTCTCCGCCAGCACCGCCTTCACGCCCAGGAGGTTGGTCCCCTTCGCCGCCCAGTCGCGCGACGAGCCCGACCCGTACTCCTTGCCGCCCAGGATGATGAGCGGGACGCCGTCCTTCTGGTACGCCATCGAGGCGTCGAAGATGCTCACCACCTCGGTGCCGGGCAGGTGCCGGGTGAACCCGCCCTCGACCGGGGTGCCGTCCTCGCGGGGCGGCACCAGCCGGTTCCGCAGCCGCACGTTGGCGAACGTGCCGCGCATCATCACGTCGTGGTGCCCGCGCCGCGCCCCGTACTGGTTGAAGTCTTTCTGCTCCACCCCGTGGTCGAGCAGGTACTTGCCGGCGGGGGAGTCCTTCTTGATGTTGCCGGCCGGCGAGATGTGGTCGGTGGTGATGCTGTCGCCCAGGAGCGCCAGCACCCGCGCCCCGGTGATCTCGGCGATGGCCGGCGGCATCACGCCCATCCCGCGGAAGTACGGCGGGTTGGCGATGTACGTCGAGCTGGCGTCCCACGCGTACAGGTCGCCGGTCGGCACGCGGAGCGCCTTCCACGACGCGTCGCCCTCGTACACGGCCCCGTAGATCCGCTCGAACGACTCCTTCTTGATGGACGAGCCGACCGCGGACGCGACCTCCTCGTGCGTCGGCCAGATGTCCTTGAGGAACACCGGGGCGCCGTCCGCGCCGGTGCCGACCGGCTCGCTCTCCCAGTCGATGTCCACGCGGCCCGCCAGCGCGTAGGCCACCACCAGCGGCGGGGAGGCGAGGTAGTTCGCCCGCACCTCGGGGTGGACGCGGCCCTCGAAGTTCCGGTTCCCGCTCAGCACCGCCGACACCACCAGCCCCTCGGCCCCGACCTCGCGGGACACGGCCTCCGGGAGCGGGCCGGAGTTGCCGATGCAGGTGGTGCAGCCGTACCCGACCACGTTGAACCGGAGCTTCTCCAGGTCGGTCAGCACCCCGGCGTTCGTGAGGTAGTCGGTGACCACCTGCGACCCCGGGGCCAGCGAGGTCTTCACCCAGGGCTGCGTGCTCAGCCCCCGGGCCACGGCCTTCTTCGCCAGCACCCCGGCGGCCATCATGACCGACGGGTTGGAGGTGTTCGTGCAGCTCGTGATGGCGGCGATCACCACCGAGCCGTCGTGCAGCGCGCCCGGCGGCACCGTCACCGCGGCCGGCTCCTTGGCGCCGAACGGCCCGGTCGCCGGGGCGGCCAGCGCCAGTGGCACGGCGGTCGGCTTCTTCACCCCGGCCTTCAGCTTGGGCAGCGCCTCGGCGAACGCCGCCTTCATCGTCCGGAGCGGGACGCGGTCCTGCGGCCGGGTCGGGCCGGCGAGGCTCGACTCCACCGTGGACAGGTCGAGCTCGAGCGTGTCGGTGTAGCTGGCCTCGGGCGTGTGCGCGTCGTGGAACAGCCCCTGCTCCTTGTAGTACGCCTCGACCAGGTTCACCAGCTCCGCGGGGCGGCCGGTCAGGGTGAGGAACCGGAGCGTCTCGGCGTCCACCGGGAAGATGCCGCACGTGGCCCCGTACTCGGGCGCCATGTTCGCGATGGTCGCCCGGTCCGCCAGCGGCAGGTCGGCCAGCCCCGGGCCGAAGAACTCCACGAACTTGCCGACCACGCCCTTCTTGCGGAGCATCTGCGTGACCGTCAGCACCAGGTCCGTGGCGGTGGCGCCCGGGGACAGCTTGCCGGACAGCTTGAACCCGATCACCTGCGGGATCAGCATGGACACCGGCTGGCCCAGCATGGCGGCCTCGGCCTCGATCCCGCCGACGCCCCAGCCCAGCACCCCGAGCCCGTTGATCATCGTGGTGTGGCTGTCGGTGCCCACCAGCGTGTCCGGGTACGCCACGCCGTGCGCGTCGGTGAACACCCCGCGCGCCAGGTGCTCGAGGTTCACCTGGTGGCAGATCCCGGTGCCCGGCGGCACCACCTTGAAGTTGCGGAACGCGTTCTGGCCCCACCGCAGGAACGTGTACCGCTCCTGGTTCCGCTCGTACTCCAGCGCCACGTTGTCGCGGAACGCGTGGTCGGTGCCGTACTCGTCCACCTGCACCGAGTGGTCGATGACCAGCTCGACGGGCACCAGCGGGTTGATCTTCGCGGGGTCGCCGCCGAGCGTCTTCATGGCGTCGCGCATGGCCGCGAGGTCCACGACGCACGGCACGCCGGTGAAGTCCTGCATGAGCACGCGGGCCGGCGTGAACGCGATCTCCACGTTCGGCTCGGCCTTCGGCTGCCAGAGCGCCAGCGCGTCGATGTCGGCCTTGCGCACCGCGAGGCTGACGCCCTCCGTGCGGAGCAGGTTCTCGAGCAGGATCTTGAGCGAGTACGGGAGCTTCTTCGCCTGCGGGTGGACCGCCTCGACCGCCGCGAGCTTGTGAATCGTGTACGGCTTGCCGCCGACGGACAGGGTGGAGAGGCTTCCGAAGCTGTTCGGCATGACTGGGACCCGCGGGCAGGAGTGAGTGAGCGCTGATCTGGGTATTGTTGGAGATGGAGTGGGCAGTGGGTAGTGGGGGCGGAACGATCAGACAGAGAAGAGGGACGGCCACAAAAAGCACCAAAGAAGAGGCAGCAGGCCGAGGCCCGAGAAATCGCCGCCCCGCTCCTGGTCTTCGACTGAAGCGAGAGGATCTTTCCGTGTTCCCTCACGCGCCACGGGCCGGGCAATCGGTCCCTCAGGTACTTCGCGTGGTAGCTCTGGGGTTCGCGCCGCGCCGGGTGGGCCGCCGGCCCGAGCCGCCTTCCGGAACGCCGTGCCGGCCGCACGCCGCCGCCACGGCACAAGTGGCATAATCAAAAAAGATTGCGCCGAACTCATTAGCAGCAATCGGAATCGACTTCGGTTACTCTCTGTGAGCCAGATCGTGCGCAAAGCACGCGCGTCGCGGGTCGCTCCGTACCAGCGAACCGAGATCGCCGCTAGCAGATGTCCGAACCCCGGAGATCCGCGCGACGGTGATCGGGGCCACGGTTGAATGAAAGGGGAAGGCAATTGAGGTGCGGCCGAGCGCGGCGCTCGGGGCCGTACTCCCGTTCGGGGTGAACGACGGGTTCGGCAAGGCAGCCCCAGGGGGGGGCCGGAGGTACGAGTTCACCCCACGTCTCGCACAAGTTTTTTTAGAAGCGTGCGAATTAGGCGCAGAACGGACGGCACTTTGCGGCTATGATGAAACTTCGCCCGTAAGCGGAGACCCGATGCGCGTTCAAGAAGTTTGTCACGCCTGGGTGGTGTACCGGATGTCCCTGAACAAGGGCAAGGACACCGCGAATGTGGTGTGCGAGCAGCGGGAATGGTTAGCGATCGAGGCGGCCCAACCGGGCCTGCACACGCTCCTGCACTCGGGACTGAAGACCGAGCAAGAAGCCGAGCGGCTGGCGCGTGGCACGTCCGGCGACAACTACGCCAACCGGGGCGGCAAGAAGCCGGCCTACTCACCCGTTCGGAAGATGCCGCAGTAAGTCGTTCGTAACTGGCGCTACTTTCAACCCGTTGCTGTCGTGGCTCAAAGCTACTCGCAACGGGTCATTTTTTCGTCCACTTCCTCGCAATCTGGCTTGAGCTGACTCCGACACGGGCGGATGAACCGGATCAAGACGATCGGCCTTCATTCCCGTTCATCCTGTCGATCCTGTCAAAACCTCCTTCGGCAAACGCAAGGCACGTGTGGGCCGGAACGAAGCTCTACCCGTTCGTCCATTCCGACACCAGTGCGGGCGAAAAGCCGCGCTTACCACCTGAACCAGACCCAAATTGGAAACAACAGCTTAATAATCAGTCCATTCGAAAAAAAAAACCATCCCACGCCCGTTCCCGAAGTGATTGTTCCACCTCTTGCTCGTGCGGCTGTGCGGCCCGCGGCCCCACAGCCGTTTGCCGCGCCGACCGCGTGACGATACCGCCAGGACGGCTCCCCCGCCCTGGCGCTTCGGAAAGCGCGACTCACGGTGCCTTCTTGAGCGCCTGCCCGAGTTTCTCTCGCTCGTCGGCCGCCAGTTTGGGGGCCGTGTCGGCTAGCACCCTGAGGAAATGCTCGGCCGACCTGGGTTCGGTCGGGAAGCCGATGTTGCCGTCCGGTCCGTTCCAGTTCGCGAGCATCTTGCCGTCCGCGTCGAGGACGGCGCACCACGGGATGCCGCCGCCCTCCTTGCCGCGGTAACGCTCCATCACTTCACGGCCGTGGGCGTACCGCCCGCTGTCGATGTCTACGAACACGAAGTGCGGTTCCAGAACGGCCCGGTGCTGCTCCAGGAAGCGGGACAGCAGCCGGCAAGGGCCGCACCACGACGCCCCCTCTTTCAGGAACACCCGTTTCCCCTCCGCTCGGGCCTGCGCTTGAGCCGCGGTGAGCAGCGCCTTCGCGTCCGGGCGCGTCCGGGTGTGTGCCGCCAGGAACGCCTGAATGTCCGCCGCCGCGGTCTTCGGGTCGTCCAGGGACGGGCACTTCGCGGCGAGCACCTTTCCGTCGTCGCCCAGAACGATGAGCGCCGGCCACCGGGCGAGCTTCCGGTCGCGGTCGTACCCATCCCGGAACGCGGCGATCCCCGTGTTGTCCTCCACCGACACGACCACCCGCTCGAAATCGCCCAGCGCCGCCGAGACGGTCCGCTGCTTCTCGATCAGTTCGACCAGCGCCCGGGTCGGCGCCTCGCGGGGATCGCCGGCGACGAGCAGCACCCGTTGGTGATAGCGGTCGGCTTCGGTCCGGGCGGAAGCCACGCGCTTGGCCAGGTCGCCCCGCGGGGCGAAGAACCGGGCGACCTTCTCTTCCGGAGTCGGCGGGCGGTACGGCTTGGCGAGTTTCGTGTCGCCGACCGAGATCGTTTCCGCCTTCGTCGGCGTCAGAGTCGTCAGCCCCATCCAGGGGCCGCGGTCCGGGGTCTCCTCGTGGCTGAGGTGGTACTCCTCCCCGACCAGCATTCCAGTGCAGGTGTACCACCCGTCGCCGTCCGAGATTGCGACCCCGCCGTAAGCGACGTAGTACGGGGCGTTCGGTTGCTCGCTGGCTGGGATATGGACGCCGTACTTCACCCGCCCCCCGGCCACGGGCTTGCCCTCGTGGTCGAGTAGACGCCCGCGGGCGGCGGCCAGTGGCCCGACGCGGACCGTGACCTTTTGCTGGTCGGCCGTGATCCGCACCAGGCCGGCCTGGGACTTGTCGGCCGACCGGGCGTACACGGCCGCCGGGACCGCGACCCGCTCGCCCGAGAACGACCCGTCGGCGGCCGTTGTCGCCTCGAACGGAATGCGGTCGGTGTGCCCCATGTCGGTAGAGTAGACCGCCGCCCCCGCGACCGGCCGCCCCCCGGCGTCCACCACCGTCCCGGCGAGGCGAGCCAGGTTCGGCCGGGTGAGGTGGAGGTCGGTCACCACTTCACGCTCGCGGCCCACGGTGATCTTGGTCGTCTTCACGACATGCGACTGCATGAGGTTGTAATTGCCCGGCCCGACGCAGAACCGGTAGTTGCCGTCGGCGTCTGTCTTCGCCGATCGGTGGAGGTACAGAAAATGGTGCTTCGTGTCGCCCGGCGCCCGCAACTCCTCGGGAAACTCCCCGCCCAACTCCTGGAGCGACAGATGCTCCCCGGCCGCGGGCTTCTTCCCGTCACCGACGGTCATCCGGCCGCGGAGGATCGTGCCCTGCGCGAGCCGGAAGTCGAGCCCGCCGACCGTGGCGCCCGCCCGTGCCACCACGCACGGGCGGCACGCCGCGGCCCACGTGTCGTTGACAACGCCCACCACGTACGCCTCTTCCCCGTTGACGGTCATCTCATACGTGCCGTCGGGTCGGGTGGTCGTAGACTCGTGCCCGTTGTGGAACGCGGCCCCGGCTCCGCTCGCTTTTATCGCGATCCCGACCGCCGGCTGGCCGTCGGCCCCGATCACCCGCCCCGTCAGCCGTGCCTTGCGGATCATTCGCATCGTCCCGTCTGCGGCCGCCGCACCCGGTTTCAGGCTGAACAGCTCAAAGTAGCTGTAATCGGGCGAGTAGGACATAAAGGGTATCCCCTGGTCCGTGTCGCCCACCGGTATCCAGTCGAACGTGGCCACCCCGGCCGCGTCCGTGACAGACTGCACGACTCCGTTGCCGCCGATGTTGGCGTGCTCCGTCTTGCCAGGCAATTGGATGTACCACGGTAGGATCGTCACCCCCGCCACCGGTTTGCCGGCCCCGTCGACGGCCTTCACGCGGACCGTCCGCGCCCCCGACAGCGTCAGGGCGACCTCGTCCGGCAGTGGCTCGCGGTCCCGCCCGCGCTTCGTCTTCAGCGTGGTGACGTAGTCGAACCCGGCACCGTCTTTGAGCGCGAACACGAACGCGACATCGGCCCCTTCAGTGCCCGCGGGGTAGCGAACGGTTGCCGAGCCGTCGCCGATCGTTGTCGCCGTTGCCAGTGGTCCTAACCCGGCGGACACCAGGACGACCCGGGCGCCGGCGACGGGTTGCTTGGCCGCGTTCGTCACCCGGACCGTTGAGGCCCGGGCGGGCAGCAGGGTCACGCGCACGTCCCGGGCGTCTTTGAGGGCGTCGACGTGTTTTAACCCCAACCGCCGGCCGTCCGGCGTTGCAGCAACCACGGTCGGCATGCTCCAGCGTGCAGAGTCCCGATCGGGCGGCAGCGGCAGGCGGAAGGCGCCGGTGCGGTCGGTAACGACAACCGGGTCGCTCGGTTCGGAGGAGATGAACCGGACCTCCGCCCCCTCCGCGCCGGCACCGGCCTCGTCCACCACCCGGCCGGTAATCGCGAGCGGGCCGTCCGCCGCAACCGGCGCGAGCGGCTCGGCCTCCCGGGCCGATTCTGGCGCCGGCTCAGGAGCGTTCGCCGTGACCGGCGGGTTCATGTCGGGCCTCCACGCAGCCATGACGACCACGCCGGCAGAGACGAGGCAGACGGCCGCAACGGCCGCGACGGCCAGTCGCGTCTTGGTCAGGATCATGGATACGGCCTTGAGACGGAGGGTGTGAACGGCACGGTCGCTTGTGGCAACGGCGCTCGCGACGACGGCACTGACGAGGGATTCGGGGACTGCGACCGCCGTCGAGCCCACCGCCGCCGCCAGGAGGCCGGTCGGGAGCGAGACGCCCCGTCGCAGGAGCTTGGCGTGGAGCCGGCTGCGGCCGCGCTCCAGACGGCCGCGGAGCACATCGACGCCGACGCCGAGTTCCCGTGCGGCCTCGTCCCGGGTCATGCCGTCGAAGTAGCACAGCAAGAGGGGGAGCCGGAGGGCGTCCGGCAGCCGGTTCAGCTCCTCGTGCAGAACGTCGGCGACCTCCCGCACGGCCAGGTCGGGCGGTTCGGCCGCGGCGGGGCCGGTCCACTGACCCTCGATCCGTTCGCGCCGCGCGGCGTCCGCGCGGGTCCGCAGGGCCAGGCGGTGGGCGACGCTGTACAGCCACCCGCCCAGAGCCGGTTGCCGACGGATTCGATCGACCTCCCGGACGAGGGCCAAGAAGGCCGCCTGGAACACGTCCTCGGCGTCGGGCGACGCGCCGAGGACGTGCCGCGCGGCGGACAAGACCCGCGGCCCATGTTTGCGGACGATCGCCTCGAATGCGGCCGGGTCGCGGCCCCGGCAGAAGCGGTCGAGCAGTTCCGCGTCGGGCCGCTCGTCGTCCGCACGGCGCAGTCCGTGGAAGAGTCTACTGAGGGTGCGACGGGACATCGGGGCTCTCAGTTCGGTTCGAACGCTCACCTAACTAGAGCAACGAGCCCCGCGGGACGACATGACAATTTCGGTGCCCCACGACATTTTGTTTCGCCCGGGCGGGCGCGCTCACGACCGAGTGACTTGAAACCCCGTAGATCCGGTCAACCTTTTCTGGAGCGATCCATTGAGCCCCCGTACCGCACGGCCCTATCTCGAGGTTTTTTGGCGGACAGCAAGACTGGAGGTCGCGCACGGGGATAACATCCGCACGGGCGTAAAATCAAACAAACAATCAGTCGATTTAAAGCCTAGTGCTCCGTCTACGCTAAGCTGTCGGGTTGCTGAGGCGGTAGTCACTGATACATGAACCCACCCGCGGTGTCGCTTTCTTGACGAGCCGCGACCGCCACAGTAGTTTCAAGGGGCTGGATATGCCGCATGGGAGTTCCTAAGTTCAAGGTTCTCAGGCACTTGAACGGGAAGCTCCCATGCGACGCGGTTACTCTACGATCACCCCGGCGGTGGTCCATGCGTTGTCCCGGCGAACGTTGGCTCGGGCACTCGGTTGGACCGACTACAAGCAGTCGGTGACGCGCACCCAGTTGTTGGACCTGGTGCTGTTGGTCGCGGGCACCACCCGCACCCGGTTCGCGGTGGTCACCCGGTACTTCGGGTTCTCCCACCAGACCGCGCGACCGGCGGTGCGCGCGAACCTGGGCTCCCGGGACCAGCTGACGGCCCGGCTGGTGGATGCGCTCCGCGGCGTGGCACGGTTCACCCGCCGGGACCGGACCCGCCGGTGGACGTGCGCCATCGACGTGCATTACGTGCCCTTTTACGGGGACCGCAGCACCCCGGGCATCATCGGCGGACCCAAGAAGGCCGGCACCTCATTCTTCCATCTTCCATGCGTACGCCGCCCACGTTCTGATTAATAAGCGGCGGCGGCGGTACACCGTCGGGCTGATGAGCGTAACGAAGGGCGCCAAGCCACACCAGCAGGTGCAAACCCTTCTGGATCAAGTAGTTGCCCGCGGGCTCACGGTCCGCGGGGTGGTGCTCGACGCCGGGTTCGACAGCGGGGAAACGCTGCTGTTGCTGCAAGCACGGGATCTGAACGACACGGTGCCGATCCGCAAGAAGGGCAAAGGCACCAACCGCCGCAACGAGTGCGACACCCAACCGTCGGGCACCATCACCACGATGGAATGGGTGACCGAGAAGACCCGTCAGGCGGTGTCCACCCGGGTGTTGGTGTGGGAGCGCACGGGCGAAGGGGCGGCCCGGGTGTACGCGTTCCGCGGGTGGGGCGATGCGACCGCCGTGTCCGAGGCGAACCGGGCTCGGCTGGGCCGCCGCCGGTACCGCGAGCGGTTCGGGATCGAGACCAGCTATCGACAAAAGAATCAAGCCCGCGGGTGGACCACCCGCACCGACCCCGAGTACCGACTGCTGCTCGAAGGGGTGGCGTTGTTGTTGCGACAAGTATGGGTGTGCCTGACCCTCCGGATCGCACGCGCCCAGAACCGGAACCCGAACGCATGGGTGACCGAACTGCCGTTAGCCCAGATGCTCGACTGGCTCACACAACGGATCCGCTCACGGTACCCACGCACGCGATGTATCACATTACCGCACAAAACACTTACAACCAGCGCAACCACTTGAAACTACTGGCCAGGGAGCGGCTCGTCAACAAAAGCGGCCGTATTACCGGGTACGCGTATTAGTCGTGCCTGCGCCGCGGGCGCGGCGCTACGGGGTGCCCGCCAACCGCTGTGCGGCTTCGTCGCAACGTTCGAGTAGGGCCTGCTTGCGCTTGGGATTGGCGAACCGACCGAGCGTCTCGACCCAGTCGCGGGTCTGCTCGATCAGCGCGACCAGCGCCGAAACGGCCTCGGACTTCCGCGCCGGGCTCCCGAACGCGATGGGCGAGGTGTGAGCGAACCCGCTGGCGCCCGTGACGCGAGCCGCGACCCAGCCGGGCTCACCCAGAGTAGCGGCCGCCGAGCCGTCCCCCGCCGCGATCACGGCTCCGTTCGCGACCAGTTCAACCCGGGGAGCACTCGGGTGTGCCCGCGCGGTTACGGTCGCACATGAATCGTCAAGAACGAGATCGAGCAGCGGCCCGGCGGTAACGAACGTGCGCCCGCGGCGAACCGCCTCCAGCCAAGAAGAAGCCTTCTCCCCTTCTCGCTCTTGCTGGCTCACGGAAGGGGCGTCGTCAGAGGGCTGTACGCCACTCACGCGCGCGTACGTTCGCGTCACGCCGAGCCGAACCGCGTTCGAGTCTTTCGCGCTGGCGCCCACGAGCGGCACCCGCACCCCGGCGTCCCACAGCCGGTACACCCACGGCAGGAGCGGCGACCGGCCGGGCTTCTGAACCACCTCGATCGCGTCCACCTTCCCGAGCACCGCCGCGACCAGCGCCTCCCCCCCGCTGACACCGCCCGCGGTTTCGAACGCGTCCGCCCACACCACCAGCCCGCCCTTTCGGTGGCACTGGTCCGCCCAGTCGCACACGCCCCAGTCGTCGGACTCCTCGCCCCCGAAGGTCAGCGGCAGCACCGGGCGGTGCGAGTTCAGCAGCGCCACCTTCCCCAGCACCGGGTGCGTGTTGAACGTGTTCACGTACACCGCGCAACCGTCTCCCACCAGCGCCGGCGATTGCCCGCTGAACGCCAGCATGTTGGGGGCGGTGGCGTAGGTGTTCGCGTCGAGCGCCAGCAGCGGGAACGGGACCGCGAGGAGGTTCGCAACGTCGAGGTCCTCGGCCCGGGCTTCGAGCAGCGCGGCGTGCGGCGGCAGGAAGTGGCACCGGGTGTCGACGGTCGCCCACCCGTCGGGGCGCGTGTCCGCCCAGCGCGACAGCGCGAACCGCAACGAGATCTGCCCCGCCCCGAGCGTCACCGTCTCGTCGAGCGGCACCCACTCCGGGCCTTTCGCCGCCTGAATTTGGAGTGGTACGCCCGCCGGGAGCGGCACTTCGCACGCGCCGCCGACGTAGAACCACCGCTCGCGGCCCACACGCAACTGGCCGCCGACCGCCTCGTTGCGCCCCCCCGGGAACTGGGGCGAGAACCCGAGCGGCGCGTACTGAGCCCCGTCCGGCCCGGACACGCGGACCCGTACCGGGAGGGGGCGCGTCGTCGCCGCGTCGGTGACGCGCAAATGAACCGTCAGCATGATGCGATTCCGGGTCAGTCGTACTTCGCCCAGGCCTCGTCGAGAATGGTCCGGAACGCCTGAACGGCGTACGGGAACAGGTCCGGGCCGGTGATGCCGCCGGTCGGGCCGCCGCCCCGCAGGTGGGGCTCCATCACGGCGAACCCCTTGTACCCCCGCGCCGCCGCGTCGCGGACGCTGTGCGCGATCTGCCCGTCGCCGGTGCCCGGGATCACCCCGTAGTCGTGCCCGGCCGCGTGCCCGCCCATCTTCCAGTCCTTGATGTGCAGGTGGGCCGTCCACGCCTTCGTCTTCTCCCACCCCTCCACCGGATCGAAGTTGCCGTAGGCGTAGTTGGCCGCGTCGTAGGCGCCGCGCAGCGCCGGGTGGTTGACCGTCGAGAGGATGTCCGCGACGCGGTCCGGGGAGTCGCCGAAAATGCGGTGCTCGTTCTCGTGGTACAGCACCACCCCGCCCTTGGCCGCCAGTTCGGCCTTGACGCCCATGCGGCGGATCACCTCGTCCCGGTGGGCGGGCCAGTTGGCCGGATCGAACTTGGGGTCGTTGCCCGGCGGGTAGTAGCTGAACACCCGGATGCCGGGCGTGCCGAACACGTGGCACAACTCGATGGCACGCTTGAGCCTGTCGAGGTGCGGCTCGAAGGGTGCGTCGATCGCCACCTTGCCGACCGGCGAGCCGATCGCGGACAGGCCCATGCCCTCGCCGTCGAGGAGCTTCTTGAACTCCTTGATCTGGTCGTCGGTGAGCCCCAGGACGTTCGTCTTGTAGATGGACCGGAACTCGATGAACCGGATGCGGCACGCCTTCAGCACCGCGATCTGCTCGCGCGGGTCGTGGGAGATCTCGTCGGCGAACGCGGACAGAGTGAACATGACGTCTGTACCGAAAGGGTGCGTGTGTGCAGTGCCGGTAATGTATGGAGAACCGTTCACCGGAGTACCGCGTGCGGCGAGCCCGCTACCCCCGCCACGCGGGTGACGGCCCCCGACTGTCCGCCAGAGCCCTCTCCCCGGCTGTCACGGCTCGTCAAGAAATGCGGCACGGCTCTCGGGCGGGTGTATCCGTTGCAACAGTGCATTGACCGCTCCTTGTGTTGCATATACAATATAAGCATGTCACAAGTCCCAAACCCTGCGAACCGGGTGGCGGCCGAGTGCCTGGCCGGCCGGTTCCGCATTCTCAACCGGGTCATCACCGGGATCTACGACGACGCGTTCCGCCCGCACGGGGTGCGGATCAGCCAGATGAACGTCATGGTCGTTATTGCGGACCGGGGACCGGTTCGCGCCTCGGACGTGTGCCGGCTGTTACAACTCGACAAATCGACTCTCAGCCGCGACCTCGACCGGTTGCTCGACCGGGGGTGGGTTCGTTCCACGCCCGCTGAGGGGCGCGCGCAAGACCTGGAGGTCACGCCCGCCGGGCGAGCGCTGATCGAGAAATTGATGCCCGCCTGGGAAGAGGCCCAGAAGCGTGTTCACGAGTTGATCGGCCCGGAACTCGCGCAAGGGCTGTTCGCGGCGGTAGGCAAGATCCGGCAAGCGAACAGCGGGAGCGCTGCTTCCGGGTGATCGCGCCGGGTCGGTTTGGATGCGCGCTGGCGGTGGGCGCCCGGACCATCCGGAACGGCACGATTGACCCAACCACCAACTACGAAACGCCGGGTCCGTGCGATCTCGATTGCGCACCCAACCCGGCGCTCAGCCCCGCTCCCGCCCTGCGCTACGTTCGGCCACCCCTCCGGGGTGCAAGACCAAGGCAAAAGAGCAAAGTCAAAAGGCAAAAAGGATGCAACACTTTTGCCTTTACACTTTTGCCTTTTAACTTGTTCCCCGCCCCGGAGGGGCCGGCGGCCGTAGCACAGGGCGGGAGCCCTATGCCACTCACTAACTTCGCGCACAATCCATGTAAGGGGGCAGGAGTGCCCGGGTACTTTACCGACATAAAGTTGTATATGCAACTTGTTGCGGTTCGCCCCGCCGGGGCTGATTCATGTGGAGTACGCATGAGCAATCGAATTCGCTTTCTCGCGGTGGCCGGAACCCTGGCGCTCGCGGGCGTCGGGGCCGGCGTCGCGCACACGGCCGGCGGTAAATCTCCGACCGAGGCGCCGGTTCCGCCACCGGTGACCGCTCCCGAGTCGCGTGTGGTGCGGGTGACGGAGGTGCGGGCCGGGGCGGACGGCGGCGGCCAGACCTACACCGGGGTGGTCCGCGCCCGGTACGAAACCGACCTCGCCTTCCGGGTGGGGGCCAAGATCGTCTCGCGGCACGTCGAGGTCGGGCAGCGTGTCGCGGCCGGGGCCGTTCTGTTCCGGCTCGACCCGACGGACTACCGGCTCACGCTGAAGGCGGCGGAGGCGGACCTGGCGGCGGCCGAGGCCGAAGTCGTCCAGGCGACCGCGGAGTACGACCGGCTCCAGCGCACGTACAACACCGGCGCCGGCAGCTCGTCGGACCTCGATAAGGGGCGCTCGGCGCTGTACGGGGCCGGGGGGCGGCGCGACCGCGCGAAGGAGCTTCTCACCCTCGCTCGTAACCGCCTCGCGTACTGCGAACTCACCGCCGATTCGGACGGCGTAATCACCGCGCTCCCGGCCGAGGCCGGGCAGGTGGTGGCCGAGGGGCAGGTCGTCGCCCGGTTCGCTCGGGACGGTGAGCGGGAAGCGGTGGTGAGCTTGCCCGAGAACCGGGTACACGCCGCACGGACCGCGCGGGCCACGATCACCCTCTGGGCCGCCCCGGGCCAACCGTACCCGGCCACGCTCCGCGAGCTGTCCCCGATCGCGGACCCGGTCACCCGAACGTACCAAGCGCGGTTCACCATCGACCGGACCGGGCCGCAAATCGCGCTCGGCATGACCGCGACCGTTCACCTCACCCCGGGCGACGCGGCCCCCGGATATGTGCTGCCGCTTTCGTCGCTGCTACGAACCGGCGACCGGCCGGCGGTCTGGGTCGTGGATCGCGCGACCGGCGCGCTCGCACTCACGCCGGTCGAGGTTCGGGAGTATCGGCATGAAACGGTGGTGCTGTCCGGCGGGGTGAAACCGGGGCAACTGGTCGTCACCGCCGGGGTACAAAAGCTCGATGTGGGGCTGACCGTGCGGCCCTGGGAAGCGGGGAACCCGTGAGCGCGTTCAACCTGTCCCGCTGGGCGGTCCAGCACCCGGCGGTCGTTCTTTACCTGATCCTCGCGGCCGGGGCGGCCGGGCTGTACGCCTACCTTAGCATGGGCCGGGCCGAGGACCCGTCGTTCACCATCAAGACGATGGTCGTCACCGCCGCGTGGCCGGGGGCGACCAGCGACGAGGTGCAGCGCCAGGTGGCCGACAAGATCGAGGAGAAGCTTCAGGAGACGCCGTACCTGGACTACCTCCGCACGTACTCGCTGCCCGGCCGGGCGGTGGTCACCGTGCAGCTCCGTAACGACACCCCGCCCAAGGCCGTGCCCGACATCTGGTATCAGGTGCGGAAGAAGGTCGGGGACATCCGGCACACGTTCCCCGAGGGCGTGGTGGGGCCGTTCCTGGACGACGAGTACGGGGACGTGTACGTGGCGGTGTACGCGCTCACCGGGGCCGACTACACCCCGGCCGAGTTGAAGCGGCTCGCCGAGGACGCACGCCGCCGGCTCCTGCGGGTGAAGGACGTGTCCAAGGTGGTCCTCGTCGGCGAGCGGCCCGAGAAGGTGTTCGTCGAGTTCTCGCACAAGAAGCTCGCCACCCTCGGCGTCCCGCCGCAGCAGGTGTTCGACAGCCTCCGGCGGCAGAACGCGGTCGCCCCGGCGGGGAGCGTGGAGACCCCGACGGACCGGGTGTACGTTCGGGTGGAGGGGCCGTTCGCTGCGGTCGAGAAGGTGCAGGCGGTGCCGGTTCACGCGGGCGGCAAGGTTTTTCGCCTGGGGGACATTGCGGAGGTGCGCCGCGGGTACGAGGACCCGCCGACGTTCACCGTGCGGCACAACGGGAAGCCGGCCGTGGAGGTGGCGGTCGCGATGCGGGCCGGGGGCAACGTGCTCACCCTGGGGCGGGCGCTGGACGCGGAACTGGCGGGCGTTGGGGCCGACCTGCCGGCGGGCGCGGCGGTCGAGCGGGTGGCGTTCCAGCCGCACGTCGTGGAGGAGTCGGTCGGCGAGTTCACGCGGTCGTTCGTCGAGGCGCTGGTCATCGTCCTGGTGGTCAGCTTCCTGTCGCTCGGCTGGCGGAGCGGGGTGGTGGTGGCATTGAGCGTGCCCCTGGTGTTGGCCGGCGCGCTGGTGGTCATGAACGCGGTCGGGATGGCGCTGGACCGGATCAGCCTGGGGGCGCTCATTCTGGCGCTGGGGCTGCTCGTGGACGATGCCATCATCGCGGTCGAGATGATGGTGGTGAAGATGGAGGAGGGGCACGACCGGGTGGCGGCGGCCACGTTCGCGTGGAGCAACACTGCGTTCCCGATGCTCACCGGCACACTGGTCACGGTGGTCGGGTTCCTGCCGGTCGGGTTCGCCAGGTCCGCGGCCGGGGAGTACGCCGGCGGCATCTTCTGGGTGGTGGGGATCGCGCTCGTCGCCTCGTGGCTCGTGGCAGTCGTGTTCACCCCGTACCTCGGCGTGCGGCTGCTCCCGGACTACGCGGGGCGCGCGCGCCACGACCCGTACCACACCCGGATGTACCGGCTCCTGCGGCGGGCGGTCACGCTCTGCGTGCGTCACCCGCGGCTTGTTGTCGCGGTGACGGCCGTGCTGTTCGTGACGGCGGGGTACGGGATGACGTTCGTGCCCAAACAGTTCTTCCCGCAGTCGTCCCGGGCGGAGCTGCTGGTCGAGTTCCGGCTCCCGGGCGGGTCGTCGTTCACCGCCACCGAGGCCGAGGTGGTGAAGATGGAGCAGGTGCTGGCCGGCGATCCGGACATCGACCACTTTACCGCGTATGTCGGGGCCGGGCCGCCGCGGTTTTACATGGCCCTGAACCCGGACCTGCCGGACCCGAGTTTCGCCAAGTTCGTGATCCAGACGAAGGACCCGGCGGCGCGCGAGCGGCTTCGCACCCGCCTCCTGGAGCGGGTCGCGGCGGACGACACGTTCGCGCTGCCGCGGGTGCGGGTGGTGCGGCTGGAGTTCGGCCCGCCGGTCGGGTTCCCGGTACAGTTCCGGGTGGTCGGCCCGGACCCGGCGCGGGTCCGCGAGATCGCCCACCGGGTGCGCGATGTGATGCGCCAGAACCCGCACGCGCGGGACGCCCAGCTCGAATGGGACGAGCCGTCGAAGGTGGTACGGCTCCGGGTGGACCAGGACCGGGCGCGGGCGCTGGGGCTCACCCCGCAGGACGTGTCGGCGACCCTTCAGACGCTCCTCACGGGGGCGCCCGTGTCGCAGTACCGCGAAGGTATCGAACTGATTGACGTGGTGGCACGGGCGGTGCCGGAGGAGCGGTTGAAGCTCGACGCGCTGCCCGACCTGACGATCATCACTCCGGCCGGTAGCGCGGTGCCACTTTCGCAAGTCGCCACGGCGGCCTACGAGCAGGAGGAGCCGATCCTGTGGCGGCGCGACCGGGAGACGGTGCTGACGGTGCGGGCGGACGTGGCCGACGGGGTGCAGGCGCCGGACGTGACCGCCGCGATCCTGACCCAGCTCCGGACGCTCAAGGATGGGCTCCCGCCGGGCTACCGGATCGACACCGGCGGCGCGGTGGAGGAGAGCCAGAAGGCGAACGAGGCGCTGTTCGCCGTGTTCCCGGTCATGATCGCGGTGATGCTGACGCTCCTGATGGTCCAGGTGCAGAGCTTCAAGAAGCTGTTCCTGGTGTTCGTGATCTCGCCGCTGGGGCTGATCGGCGCGGTGTCGGCACTGCTGCTGTTCCACGCCCCCTTCGGGTTCAACGCTCTCCTTGGGGTGATCGCGCTGGCCGGGATGGACATGCGGAACTCGGTGATCCTGATCGACCAGATTGAGCACGACGTGGAACACGGGATGTCGCTGTGGGACGCGGTGATCGAGTCGGCGGTGCGGCGCGCCCGCCCGGTGGTGCTGACGGCGGCGACCGCGATCCTGGCCATGATCCCGCTCACCCGGAGCGTGTTCTGGGGGCCGCTGGCGGTGGCCATCATGGGCGGGCTGTCGGTCGCCACGTTCCTCACGTTGGGCAACCTGCCGGCCCTGTACGTCCTGCTGTTCCGGGTGAAGCGTCCGACCGGACCGTTGCCGCCGACACCCGTGGAACACACGGCGCCGCCGGCCGCCGCGCGGTCCGGTGCGGCTCCCGACCCTGGATAGTGGCTCGCTCCGGGGCGCGGTGCCATCAGGTTGGTAGGGGAGGGTGCGCCACCGACACCGCGCGAGTGACGTGACCAAGGCCTTGACCCAGGTGAGCCCGAATCCGGTTGAAGATCCCGTGCTTTCTGTAGCCGGCCTCACAGAGGCCGGTGCGACAACTACGGTGGCACACGTGGACTGGACGGGTAACGGGTCGCGAGCTGCCGTCCCGCGGGCGATTCCAGTAGTTTCAAGTTGGGCGATTTATGAGTAGCGGGCCGCATGGGTTTACCGGTCAATGGTGGTTACCACGCCTCCACTGTCGGAGCCCCCATGCGACCCAAACGTCAGTCTATCCGAGCCACCCCGGCCCACGCCACCCGGCACCTCCGTCCGGTCCTGACCGACTGGCTCGGCCGTGCGGTCCAACTGCCCAAGCGTCGCCGCACCTGTACACCCGAGGTGGTGTGGCGGGTGGTGCTGTTCGCCGCGGCGTTCGCCCGCTCGGTGGCCGCGGCCTGTGCCGCGATCGCCGACGCCCCGTCCGGGCAGGCCATCTGGGATTGCTTGTACCTCACGCTGCCCAAGCGGCGCCGCACCCTCGAGCGGCGGTTGCGGCCGGCCCTCCACGCCCCGCTCGGCAAGCGGAAGCGGGCGGCTCGGGTCGCGATCGACTACCACCGGATCGGGTACTTCGGGACGCCGAACCGGGACACCACCCGGTCCAAGGGGGCCGGCGGCACCCACACGTTCCACACGTACGCCACCGCGTGCCTCGTCGGGGGACCGGACCGGTACACGCTCGGGTTGACGGCCGTGGGCGAGAAGGAGCCGATGACCGCGGTGCTCACCCGGCTGTTGGATCAGGTGACGGCGGCACGGGTTACGGTCCGGGTCGCGCTGCTGGACAAGGCGTTCTTCTCGATCGCGGTGATGCGGTTGCTCCAGGCGCGGGGTGTGCCGTTCGTGATCCCGGCCGTGGTCCGGGGCCGCAAGCCCCGGCCCGGGGTGAAGGGGGTCGGGTTGCGGGCCGTGCGGCGGCGGGGCGCGGGTCGATATGCGTACACCCACGCGGATCGGGGCACCTCGGTGCGGGTGCACGTGGTGATCGCTCACAAGAGCTACCGGTACCGGCGGACCGGGGGCCGGCGGAGCAAGAAGTTACTGTACGCGGCGTGGCGGGTGAGCGGGAGCCCGGTGGCGATTCGGGACCTGTACCGGACCCGATTCGGGATCGAGAGCAGCTACCGCCAGTTGGGGCAGGTTCGGCCCCGGACCTCGACCACCGATGGGGTCGTGCGACTCCTGTGGGTGGCCGTCGGGCTGATCCTGCGTAACGCCTGGTTGTGGTCCCGCTCAGCCCGCGGCCTCGGGTGGACACTGGCGGCGGTATGCCTGATACTGTTGGCCGATGGGCTGGCACCTACAGATGGCGAAAATAAGTCCATTACTACTGCACGATCGGCCAACAAAACCAAGCCGCCAACTTGAAACTACTGGATTCGCTCCCGATTCGCTGGTACGGGGCTACCACCGTGCCGTGCCCTCAAAACCCGGATAATGCTTCCGGGGTGAACGGGCCTTGGCTTCCGTTTGGCTCGGCGTGGTTTCTGTAATGCGTTGCTGATATTGCTGTTGTGGCGAATGAGCGCCGGTGACTGGCTTGCCATCCTCGGACGAAAACCGGCGCCGGTGGCTGTGCCCGAAGTTGATCGAACGGCCAGAACGACCACACGGGGAATCGGTGGTGATGAAAGACGCGCATCAACCCGACTGGGCACGAATCCCGAACGGAGCGACCCGAAATATGGCTACTGCGACACAGGCGCCGCCGGCCGCACCCCACGAACCTGTTCGTTCGGACCGCACCCGCCTGTTGCTGGAAGGGCCGGTGTTGCCGACGTTGCTGAAGCTGGCCGCGCCGACGGTGGCCCTCATGACGTTCCAGGCGGTTGTGAACGCGGTTGAGGGATACTACGTCGGGTTCCTCGGGTCGGACGCGCTGGCCGCGATCTCGCTCAGCTTCCCGCTGGTCATGCTCATGACCACGTTGTCGGCCGGGGCTTACGGCGGCGGGGTGGCGTCGGCGGTGGCGCGGGCACTCGGGGCCGGGCGGCGCGACGAGGCGGCGCGGCTTGCCGGTGCGGCGCTCTCGATCGCGGCCCTGATCGGGGTCGGGTTCACGGTCGTGCTGCTGGCGTTCGGGCGCGAGATCTACGCGACCCTCGGCGCGACCGGGCCGGTGCTGGACGCGGCCGTTCAGTTCTCGGGCGTGCTGTTCCTGGGGGCAGTGCCGGTCTGGGTGTTTCAGGCCGCCGCCAGTTGCCTCCGGGGGGCTGGTATCACCGGTTACCCGGCGGCGGTGGGGGCGGTCGGGGGCGTGCTCACGCTCGCCGTGTCGCCGCTCCTCATTTTCGGGGCGGGGCCGGTTCCGGGGTTCGGGCTGATCGGGGCGGCGTGGGCAGTGGTCGGGTACAACGTGGTGTCGGCGGCGGCACTCGTCCGGGCGCTGCGCGCGCCGGGTTCGCCGTTCCGAGAGTTCTTCTCGGCGCTCGGGCCGGACCGTCGCCGGACGGCGGCGATCTTTCGCGTCGCGGCTCCGAGTGCGATCAACACCCTTCAGTCGAACATGACGTTCCTGACGCTGACGGCCCTCGTCGCCCCGTTCGGAACGGCGGCCATTGCCGGGTACGGCATGGGCGGGCGGCTCGAATTCCTCCTCATCCCGATCGTGTTCGGGGTCGGGTCGGCGCTGGTGCCGCTGGTGGGCGCGAACGCCGGGGCCGGGAACCACGCGCGGGTGCGACAGGCGACGCGAGCGGGGCTTTTGCTCGGCGCTAGCGCAGGGGCGGTCGTCGGGCTGACCGCCGCTGCGCTGCCCGGCGTCTGGATGGGCCTGTTCACAACCGACCCCGATGTGCTCGCGACCGGCGGGGCGTACCTGCGGACCGTCGGCCCGGCGTACATCGGGTTCGGGAGTGGGCTCGCGCTGTTCTTTGCGGCACAGGGAACGGGGCGTGTGGTTCAGTCACTGGCCGCCGCGTTCACGCGGTTGATCGTTGCGGCGGTGGGTGGGTATCTGGTGGTGCGGGTGTTCGGCCGCGGTCTCGACGCGCTCTATATCGCGATGGCCGCCGGGCTTGTCGGCCACGGGTTGATAATGATCGTCGTCGCGCGCCACGAACTCGGGCTCTTCTCGCGGGCGGACTGCAAATGAGCGGGTCTGTGGAAGCGGCCGCGGTGACCAACGCGTTACCGCAGCGGGTTCTTTTCGGGCTTTCCGTTCGCGCCCAGAATCTGGAAGTGGTGGATGCCGACCTTCCGGGCGTCGGTGTAGGTCCACACCACCTTCTTGTCGCGCGTCAGCTCGAACAGCTTGGTCTGGTTCGCGGTCGTGCGGTAACTGGTCAGTACCGTGTTACCGTTCGCGAGCCGCTGAACCCCGCACGCGTCGCTGATGAGCTTGGTCGGCAGGTCGTCGTTGGTCACCCGCCACACCTCCTTGCCGTCCTTGTTCACCTCGATCACCAGGTCGCCGTGCGTGCAGCCGATGAGCGTGTTCCCGTCGGGGAGCCGGATGGCGGTGAAGGGCATGTGTGGCGTCTTCACCTCCCACACGATTTTGCCCTTGGGGTCGTACTCGCGCACCACGCGGTCCAGCAGTTGCGGCACGAGATAGTTGCCGCTCGCGAGCTTCCGCGTCATCCGCGTTTGCAGGTGGTGGTCCTTCGTCTGCGCCTGAATCGGGACCTCGGCGACAACTTTGCCGTCGCGGTCGACTTCGAGGACGCGCGGCTTTTCCCCGGCCTCGGTGAGCAGCACCGTTCCGCCGTCCAGCGGTTGGGCCGTGTTGACCTCCGATTGGGTGCCCTTGAACTCGAACAGCGTTTTGCCGTCCCGGTTCACCTCGACCACCGCGCCGCCGGGGTACGTTTTGCTCTTCGAGAGGGCGAGGAGCACGTTCCCGTTGTCCAGCACCCAGCCGTCGCGCGTGGCGTGCGGGTACTTCCAGACGGTCTTGCCGGATTCGTCGGTGATGAACGTTTCCCCGCCGGTGGCGAGGAAGCCGTGCTTGATCGGATCGGCGGCCAGAACCGTTGTGCCGAACAGTGTGGCCCAGAGGGCAAGCGGAACCGAGCGGAGCATACGTGTTCTCGGACAAGGTGGTGGGAGCGGTGCCGGATTGTCGCGACTGCGCCCGCCGGTAGCAACGGAATACTGCGCGGCCCTGGTTTGAAGCACCGTCCCGACGTGGCGTTCAGCGGGGCTTCATTCCGATTGTGAGCGCGGCAGGGCTGAGCTAGGATTGCGGGCCGCTGTAAGGCGGGTACGGACGGTTCGGTTGCTGGAAGGGGGCTGGGGTGGGCGAACTCGTGAGGCGGTTGCTGCGCTGCTGTGGGCCGGCGCTGCTCGTCGTGGCGGTCGGCGCGCTCGGGCTCGCGAAGGCCGACAGCTACTACGGCACGCTGCTCCGCGGGTTCGACGCCCAGTTTTACTACGCCGCCGCGCGTTCGGTGGTGGTCTCCGGCGACTGGGACGTGACCGACGACTTGCCTCTCGGGCCGGCACAAGGGCCGTTCCGGACCGACGCCGGCACTCCCCGGCGTGCGGACGGCGGCATCAAGAACGTGTTCCCGGTCGGGCTGTCGCTGCTGGAGGGGGCGTTCCTACTACCGGCCCGCGCGCTGACCACAATCGCTGGGGGGGGAAGTGGGCCGGTCGGTTACACGCGACCGGAGGTTGGATTCGTCGCGCTCGGCTTGCTGCTCGCGGCCGGCCTCGGCGTGCAGATCACGTTTGCTCTGGTTCGTACCCTTGTTTCGACGCCGGTTGCGGCTGTGGCGACGATCGCGGCCTGGCTCGGCACCCCGCTGCTGTACTACACCGCATGGTTTCCGTTCAGCGTCCACCCGACCACGTTCTGCATCATGGTGTTGCTGCTGCTGCTCGCCGACCGGATACCGCACGCGCGGCGGTCGAACGTCGCGGTGTTCGTGTTCGCGGTGCTGGCGTCGGCGCTCTACCTGACTCGACCGCACCAGTCGCCGTACATTCTGGTGCTTGTGGCGTGGCGCGGGGCACCGCTCCTGCGCCGGGGCTGGCGCGCGTGGGGGCCGGGTGCGGGTGCCGGTCTCGTGGTCGGTGTCGCGGCCCTTGTGTTCCAGGCACAGGTTCACGCGGTGAACGTCGGGGCGCGCGCACTGATTGCTCATGGAACCCACGACCACCCCATGATCACTGGGCATTTCGTGAGTGCGCCGGATGTGTTTGCGGTGCTGCTGTCTCCGGCGCGCGGGCTGTTCTGGGTGACGCCGGTCGTGTTGCTCGCGCTGGTCGGTTACGTATGGCGGTGGCGGGATGTGCCGTGGTGGGGTTGGGCGAGTTTGGCCAACGCTGCGCTGCAAACGACGATTTTGGCGTTCTGGAGCGATCCGGGGCAGGGTGATTCGTTCGGCGTCCGGCTGTGGGTGGAGCACGTGCCGGTTGTGGCGTGCGGGTTGGCGGTACTGGCGGGTGGAGCGTTCGCGTGGGGACGGATCGCACGCGCCGTGCTGGCGGCGGTGCTACTCGCGTGCGTGAGTTGGACGCTGTTACTGTGCGCGTGCTATGTCTCCGGTCGCCTCCGGACGGACCAGACGCACCGGGAGGTCGTGTCGCAGGCCGTCTCGCTGGTGTTGCGCCGCTGAGCGCGCTGCTCCCGACATCGCACCGGCTTCGCAGGGCGGTATCCTCATCCGTTGGGCCAAGCGGAGAGGATCATGCCCATCATCATCGAGACCCGCCGGAAGAAGGCCGCAACCATTGCGCAACAATGGCCCGGAGCGACCGTCGCGGACGTGACCTCGAAAGGACCGGAACCGTGGGTGCGGTTCAGCCCCTTCTTTCCCCACGGTGGGATCCCAATTCCGAACACGCCCGACGAAACCGCCGCATCGGTCGAAGGGCTCTGGCAAGGTCTGAAGGTCTTTGAGAAGGAGGACATCGACCCGAAGAAGTGGGCGATCACGGACATGCGGAACATCAAACGCGCCGGGGCGAGTCGCGGTGCGGTCCGCGGGCACCGGTTCGGCGTGGGGAGCGGAACGCTTCTTGGCTACCGCGAGGCCCGGTTCCGCATCTACCTCCCGGCGTACGCGTGGGTTCTGGAGCGTTGCCTCGCGCGCGAAGTCGAACAGCTTCGGGGGATCGCGAGGGCCGGGACGGTCGTGCTGCTCGATTACGAAACGAACACGGATGCTGAGGACCTTTCACGCCCGCTGTCGCACGCCGCGCTGGTACGGCACTTTCTGGAAGAGACGTGGCCCGAACCGCCCGCGAACTGATGTGCGCTTCGGGGCGATCGGTATGGCCCGGCTCGTTCGGCTGAACAGAAAACTGGCAGCCCAAGGGCATTGGGCGGACATGCGTGTGCGCCCAATGCCCCTGTGAGGTGTTGTTGCATTCACCGCCGGCTTATGCGGCCCGCGATTCGGCGTGGGCCAGCCACCCCCGGACCCGCTCCAGTTCTTCCGCCCAGCCGGGGGACAGGCGCACCGTCAGGAAGTGGGCGTACAACAGGTCCAGCGTCTCGACCAGTTCGCGCACCTGCGTCGCCCGCTCGTCCAGTTTGGCCCGGGCCTCGGTTACGTCCTCGGGGAGGTCGGGCATCTTGCACGAGCCCACCGCCAGCGTCTCGGCGTGCAGCGTCAGTTCGTACTGCAAGCCGTGCCGGACCATCGTCAGCCCCATCTTCCGGGGCAGCTTCCCGGCCTGCACGGCGCGGCGCGCTTCAGGCAACCGGGTCGGCCCGTCGCTGGCGATGGTCTCGCTCCCGGTGACGCCGCGCGGGCACTCCAGTGTGAGCGTCCGCGCGGGCATCAGGGTGATGTCGCTCCCGTCCGCCGCGGTCACCGTATCGGTCTCCCGGTCCGTCAGGAACCAGAGCCACAGGAGGTACTCGTTGCCCAGAAAGTCGGCCGCCCCGCCGCCCGGGACCCAGGCCACCTCGCCCTCGTTCCCGGGCACGAACTCCGACGGCATTTCCGCCGCCCCGGTGAGCCCCAGGGCGCTCGCGGCCCGCTCGGCCTGGCGGCCGGCGGTGAGCGGTTCGAGCGGGAGCCCGAAGGTGCGCTCGAACAGGTCCGAGAGCCGGTCCGCGTGGGTGGCCGAAGTGGCCCCGAACAGCACCTCGTTGGCCGCCCGGTCCCACAGCACCGGGGTGCATTTACGCCGCTTGAACCGCCCGTCCTTGGCTTCCGCCTCCAGGCGGTTCCGCGCGCCCTCCTTGGCCTCGCGCTTCTGCCGGGCCGACGCGAAGCCGCTCGGGTTTTCCTTGGCCAGTGCGGTCAGGTCGGTCTCGTAGTACGCTTTGAGCAGGTCGCCGGGGAGCCGGTCGGTGTCCACCCGCAGGTCGAAGTGGAGCGTGTCGTTGATCACGTTCTTGGCCAGATCGAACTCGGTGTCCAGGACCGACTTGCCGGCCGCCCACCCGGTCTCGATGCCGTCCGCGGCGGCGAGCGCCTGCCTCCCCGCGGCATGCTCCCGGAGCCGGTCCAGATGTTCGTCGTCGAAGAACCGCGGGGCCGGGCCGCCGACCGCGAACCGAAGAAACGTAACCCGCCCGGTAAAGAAGCCCATGTCGGTGCCCCCGTTCGTAGTGCGAACACGCGTGTCGCGTAAGGTATTGCACTGTTGTGGAGCCCCAGAGTGAAGGCGGCGGGTGGCCGGTTCCGTGCCCGCCGGGCGTCCCGCCTCGCGCCGGCCGGTACGATCGTGCGCGCCGGAACGTGCCGGTGCCGACATTGCCGACCGGGCCGGTACGGCACGCACCACCGCGCGAACCGGTCCGAGCGGATGCGGTGCCATTTGGGAAGGTAGGGGCGTCGCGGCGGGGGGCCGGCGTGCGGGAGGTCGTGCCGCGACACCGCTTCGGTTCCGGTGCCCGGTGCGCTGTCATTCGTGAGGTGTATGTGGACCACCGTATCGTTTCGCGCGTGCTCGTTCCGCTCGCGTGTGTGAGCTTGCTGCTGCTGCTGACCGCCGCCGGGGCCGCGTGGTACGCCCGGCTCGCGCAGCAGCGGGTGTCGGCGATGCTCAACAGCAACGTCGCCAGCGTTCGCGCCGCACGCGACCTTGAAAGCCGCGTGCGCGACGTGGACGCCGGGCTGGACCGGTTTCTCATCACCGGCGACCGCCAGCACCTGGAAGCCGTCCGCCCGCTCCGGCAACTGACGCTGGACGCGCTGGCCGAGGCCGAGAGCGTCGCCTTCACGAAGGAAGAGCAGGCGCTCATGCGGCGGGTTCGTGCCGGGTGTGAGCGACTGTTCGCGGAGTACGACCGGGTCTTTCACGGGCCGCCCGGCGCGGTGCCGCGGGCCGAACTGGCCGAGCTGGCCGCGATCCCCGAGAAAGAGATCCTTGAACCCGCCAAAGAGTACGCGCGGCTGAACGAGGAGGCGCTCGCGCAGTCCGGCCAGACGAGCGAGGAGATGACCGGGCTCCTGACGGTCGTGTTCCTTGCGATCGGGGCGTGCGGGGCGGGCGGCGGGTTGCTCGGCGGGTGGCTGATCGCGACGGGGGTCCGCCGCGGCATGCTGCGCACGGAGGAGCGGCTCCAGGGCACAGTTGTTCGGTTGAGCGCCGTGGTGCCGACCGGGGCGCATGCCGGGGACGCGGCGGAGCGGCTGGACGAGTCCGTCTCGGCCTTACTGGACCGCTTCCGCCAGGTGGAACGCGACGCGCTGCGGGCCGAACAACTGGCGTGGGTCGGGCAGATGGCCGCGGGCATTGCCCACGAGATCCGCAACCCGCTCATGGCCATCAAAATCCTCATCCAGACGGCGGCCGACCCGCTGGGCCTGTCGCCGTTCCGGGCGAAGGATCTGGCGGTCATCGAGCGCGAAATCGGGCGCCTGGAGCACACCGTCACCGGGTTCCTGGACTTCGCCCGGCCGCCGCGCCCCGAGCGCCAGGCGACCGACCTCCGATCGCTCCTGGAGCAGGCGGTCGCGGGACTCCAGGCGCGCGCCGACCGTCAGAAGGTCGCGCTCGGGATCGAAGTGCCCGCCGAACCCGTCACCCTGTTGGTCGACCCGAACCAGTTCGGCCAGGTGGTGTACAACTTGCTCTACAACGCCATTGACGCGCAGCCGGGCGGCGGGCGGGTCCGGATCTCGGTCGAAGCCGCAACGCGTGAAGGGGGGGGACCGGAACTGGTGCTACGAGTGGCGGACGAGGGCGCGGGCCTGCCGGCCGCCGTCGGCGAGCGGATCTTCGACCCGTTCGTCAGCACCAAGGAGACCGGGCTGGGGTTGGGGCTGTCCATCTGCCGCCGGATCGTGGAGGCGCACGGGGGGACGATTCGGGCCGGTTCGCCGCCCGCGGGCGGGGCCGTTTTTACCGTGCGGCTGCCGCTGCTGGATGCACTCGAATCAGGCCCGGGAACCGGCACTCGCCCGTGATATGGAGACGAAGACGTGGCCAATCTGCTCATCGTCGACGACGAGGAGAGCCTGCTGTACTCGCTGGAGGCCGGGCTTTCGACCGACGACCTCGCGGTGAGCACCGCGACGACCGGGCGCGAGGGCGTCGCCGCCGTTCGCGCACAGACGCCGGACGCGGTCATTCTGGACGTGCGCCTGCCGGACATGACCGGCCTGGAGGTGTTCGATCAGATCCGGGCGCTGGACCCCCGGCTGCCGGTCGTGATGATCACCGCCTACGCGGCGGCCGATACGGCTATCGAAGCCGTCAAGCGCGGTGCCTTCGAGTACCTCCTCAAGCCGGTCGACTTGCACCGCCTGCGGGACACGGTCGCTCGCGCGATCGAGTTGCGGCGGATGCGGAGCGTGCCGGCGGTGATCGCCGGCGAGCCGGCGCCGCCGGACGCCGACGAGGTGGTGGGCCGCAGCCCCGCCATGCAGGCGGTGTACAAGGCCATCGGCCTGCTCGCCCGGCAGGCCGTGCCCGTGTTGATTACGGGCGAGAGCGGGACCGGAAAAGAGCTGATCGCCCGCACCCTGTACCAGCACTCGGAGCGGGCGGACCGGCCGCTGCTGGCGCTCGACTGCTCCGCCACTCCGGGGGCGGCGCTGGAAGAGGAGTTGTTCGGTCGCGAAACGAGTGCCGAGGGCGGCCGGGGTAAGATCGGGCGGTTCGAGCAGGCCGACGGCGGGACCGTTTACCTCGACGAGGTCGCCGACCTCAGCCCGTCCGCCCAGGCCAAGCTCCTCCGCGTCCTTCAGGAGCGGCGGTTCGACCGCGCGGGCGGTGGCGACGCGGTGGCGGCCGACGTGCGCGTCATCGCGTCCACCGGCCAGAACCTGGCCGCTCTGGCGGCCGCTGGGCAGTTCCGGCACGATCTGCTCTATCGCCTCAACGGGTTCGTGATCGCGCTCCCGGCGCTCCGCGACCGCCCCGGCGACATCCCCCTACTCGCCGAGTACTTCTTACGGCAGTCGGCCCGGCGGTTGGGCAAGTCGTTCCACGCGGTCGCTCCAGAGGCGGTTCAGTTGCTCGAACAGCACCCCTGGGCCGGGAACGTCCGCGAATTGCAGAACGTGGTGCGGTTCGCGGCGATTCAGGCGACGGGCGAGGTCCTGACGCCGGACTGCCTACCGGCGGCCCTGCGCGGCGATCCCGGCGCGGGCAAACCGTCTGACGAGGTCGTGGACCTGGCCGGGGTCCGCCGTCTGGTCCGCGACCTCCTTGCGACCGGTTCGCTCGACATCTACCGCCGGGTCCTGTTAGAGGTCGAACGCGCGGTCATCGGCGACGTCCTGGATCACGTCGGTGGCAACCAGGTTCAGGCCAGCGAGCTGCTCGGCATCTCGCGGAACACGCTCCGATCGCGGCTCCAAGCGTTCGACCGCGCGGCCCGAAAGGCCGACCGGACGGGGAGCTGATTTCCAGATCGGTTGCGCGCCCCGCTATACGAACGTGCGGCGCCAGGAGACGCGGAGCGCGAAGCACGTCAACGGAGCCGTTGCGCGGCGGATGACGTTCACACTGACCGACCAAGCAGGGCCGCATCGCCCCAACCGTTCATGTACGAGGCGTGGGGCTTCAGTATGCTGTGATGCCGGGCACCGTAACAACCTCCCGGAACTGCCTCAAAACTGGAGACACCGATGTTCAGGGCGTTGGCTTTCGTTGTGGCCGTTTTGGTGTTGTGCCCGTGCCCGTCGGTCCGCGCGGACGAGGCCGAGGATAAGGCCGTTGCACTCGTCGAGAAGTTCCGCGGTAAGGTGACTCGTGACACGAGCAAAAGCGGTCAACCCGTTATCGGTGTTGTGTTGTCTCACCCGGAGGTGACGGACGCGACATTGAAGGACCTGGTCCCGCTCAAGAACCTCACCACGCTCGACCTGTTCTCCACGAAGGTAACGGATGCGGGTCTGAAGGATCTGGCTGGGCTCACGAACCTCACCAAGCTCGATCTGGGGTTCGCGCAGGTGACGGAGGTCACGCCACGGTTTGCAGTAGGCCTTGCGGTCCTCGGGGCACGGGATAGGAAAAGCGCGGGGCGATTTCGCCGCAACTCTCGTGCGGGGCGAGTCATGAGCACACCGCGTTTCACGGCCGAGGAACTCGACCGCCTTCGAGCACTGGCGGCGGAGTGGGGCAAAATCGTTTCCAAGCGGGCGTTCGGGGACGACGGGCCGGGATTGGACGTGGACTTCCGGACGATGGAGCAGATCGCCACCGCGGCGGCACAAGGGCTCACCGAAGGTGCCCTCCAGCAGATGCTCCACCAGCAGGCCCGGAAGGTGCCCGAACAGGTTCCGTGTCCGGTGTGTGGCGAGCCGTGCCCGACCCGACCACACACCCGCACCCTGGCGGCCCAAGGGGCCACGGTTCAACAGGCCGAACGGATCGCCCATTGTCCCGCCTGCCGGCGGGACTTTTTCCCCCCTGCGGCTGGCCCTCGGGCTGGATGAGCACGGGTACAGTTCCTCGGTCGTTCAACGCATCGTCACGGCCGCCGCCCGGTTCTCCTCGTTCCGGGATGCCGCCGAGGCGGTGCGGATGACCGGGGTCACGATCAGCGACAACCAGGTGCGCCGACTGGCTCACGAGGTCGGGCACGAGTTGATCGCGCGGCGCGATCGGAAGGCGGTCGAGCACCGGCGCCGCCAGTTAGAGCCGCGGACCGCGGTGGTGCCCGTGGCCGTGGTGGTCGAGGTCGATGGGGGGCGCATCCGCACCCGCGCCGCGGGCGCCGGCCCGGGTGTTCACGAGGCCCAGAACAAGGAGGACAAGGTGGCGTGCCTGGCCACCCTGAGTGGCCCCACGTTCGCCACGGACCCGTGCCCCGAGCCGCCCGAGTCGTTCCGCTGCCCGCGCCGGGTGCGGCGCCTGGTGCAGCAGATGAAGGGCCCGGCGGGCGAGGTCGCGCCCCCGGAAACCGTGGACGAATCGACGCCCCCGGTGCCGGCCGGGGAACCCGAAGGGGCCGAGCGGTGGTCCCCGACGCGGTTGGTGCGGACGTGCGTGGCGAGCCTGGAGGGGAGTACCGCGTTCGGCCCGATGATGGCCGCCGAGGCCCAGGAGCGGCGCTTCTATGAGGCCCCGCGTCGGGCGTTCGTAGCCGACGGTCAGGCGTACAACTGGACCATCTGGCGCGGGTACTTTGGTGCGTTCGAGCCGATCGTGGATTTCCTGCACGCGGTGTGTTACGTGTTCTCGTCGGCCGCGGCCGTGAGCCCCGATGAGGCGTCGGGTTGGTCCCAATACGTGGCCTGGATGCGCGCGTGCTGGCAGGGTCGCGTTGGAGAAGTGCTCACCGAACTGGATCAGTGGCAGGCGCGGCTGGGTGAGCCCCCACTGGGTGAGGCGGCGACGGCCGAGGAGCGCCGGGACCCGCGCCGGGTGGTGGCGCACGCGCGGACCTACTTGGGGAACAATCGGGATCGCATGGCGTACCCGCGATACCGGCGCAACGGGCTACCGACGAGTAGCTTGGTCGAGTCACTGGTGGGCGAGATCAACGCCCGGGTGAAGAGCACACAGAAGCATTGGACCCGGCCCGACGGTGCCGAATCGATCCTGCAACTGCGGGCCGCCGTGCTGAGCCAAGACGACCGGCTCCCACGGTTCTTCGCCGAACGGCCGGGCTCCTCGTTCCGCAAACGAGATACACTCTGCCACAAATCAGAGGGTGCCACAGCACAAACCGTGGCGTGACCTCCAGGTGACGGATGCGGGTCTGAAGGAACTGGCCGGGCTCACGAACCTCACCCAACTCATCCTGCTTGGTACGGCTGTAACGGACGTGGGGCTGGAGGAGTTGGCCCCGCTCAAGAACCTTAACACGCTCGACCTGGGCAAAACGAAGGTGACGGACGCGGGGCTGAAGGCGCTGGCCCCGCTTACGGGCCTCACCCGGCTCGCCCTGGGCGACACAGGCGTGACGGACGCGGGGCTGAAGGAGTTGGTGCCGTTCAAGAGCCTTAAGACCCTTTATCTGTTCTCTACCAAGGTGACGGACGCGGGGCTGAAGGAGCTGGGCCGGTTCAAGAATCTCACCGTCCTCGGCTTGGGCGGCACAGGTGTGACGGACGCAGGGCTGAGGGAGCTGGGCCGGTTCAAGAACCTCACCGCCCTCGGCTTGAGCGGGACAGGTGTTACGGACGCGGGGCTGAAAGAGTTGGCCCCGCTCAAGAACCTCACCGAGCTCGGCCTGGGCGGCACAGGTGTGGCGGACGTTGGGCTGAAGGAACTGGCCCCGTTCAAGAACCTCGCCAAGCTCGACCTGTACTCTACCAAGGTGACGGACGCGGGGCTAAAGGAGCTGGGTCTGCTCAAGAACCTCACCTTACTCGACCTCGGCCGTACGCAGGTGACGGACGACGGGTTGAGAGAACTGACCGGGCTCAAGGCCCTCACCACACTCATTTTGATTGGCACGGGTGTAACGGACGCGGGGCTGAAAGAACTGGCCGGGCTCACGAACCTCACCCGGCTCAACCTGTACCGCACGAAGGTGACAGACGCAGGCTGGAAGGAACTGAAATCGGCGCTGCCAAAGTGCGAAATTAGCAAGTGACGAAGGGTACGCTCGCATCGAAGTCACGACGGCCCGCCGGACTTCTCCAGCGGACCGTTTGCGTTCATACGAACCCGCACTTCTGGTTCCCGGCACTCCGGTCCCGGGCGCCGTAAAACGCCCTTGAGGTCGTCACCTTCAGCGGGAGCAACCGATGTTCAGGGCGTTGGCTTTTGCTTCGATCATTTCGGCTCTGTGCGTGTGCTCTTCGGTGCGTGCCGACGAGGCCGAAGACAAGGCCGTCGCCTTCGTCGAGAAGCTCGGGGGGAAGGTGCATCGCGGCGAAACGCCATCCGGCAAGCCGGTGGTGAGTGTCTTCCTGTACGCTTGCCCGCTTTCGGATGCAGGTGTGAAGGAGTTGGCTGGGCTCAAGGCCCTGACCACACTCAACCTGGGCGCAACGAAAGTGACGGACGTGGGGGTAAAGGAGCTGGCCGGGTTCAAGGCCCTCACCACACTCAACTTGAGTTTCACAACTTTGACGGACGTGGGGGTAAAGGAGTTGGCCGGGTTCAAGGCCCTCACCACACTCGAGCTGAATTACACGGACGTGACGGACGCGGGTGTGAAGGAGCTGGCCGGGCTCAAAGCCCTCACCACGTTAGGCTTGGGTGGAACGAAGGTGACGGACGCGGGTGTGAAGGAGCTGGCCAGCCTCAAGGAACTCTCCGTACTCGGCCTTTTTGCGGCCAAGGCCGTGACGGACGCGGGGGTGAAGGAGTTGGCCGGGCTCAAGGCCCTCACCACACTCGAACTGGGCCTCACGAAGGTGACGGACGCGGGGGTGAAGGAGCTGGCCGGACTCAAGGCCCTGACCACACTCGATCTACACTACACGGGGGTGACGGACGCGGGGGTGAAGGAACTGGCCGGGCTCAAGGCCCTCTCCGTACTCGACCTGGGCAACACGGGGGTGACGGACGCGGGGGTGAAGGAGCTGGCCGGGCTCAAGGCCCTGACCACACTCAACCTGGGTGGAGCGAAGGTGACGGACGCGGGGGTGAAGGAGCTGGCCGGACTCAAGGCCCTCTCCACACTCAACCTGGGTGGAACGAAGGTGACGGACACGGGGTTGAAGGAGTTGGCCGGGTTCAAAGCCCTGACCACACTCGATCTGAGCTTCACGACTTTGACGGACGCGGGGGTGAAGGAGCTGGCCGGGCTCACGGCCCTCACCCTACTTGACCTGAGTGGAACGACTTTGACGGACGCGGGGGTGAAGGAGCTGGCCCCGCTCACGAACCTCACCATGCTCTACCTCGGAGAAACGGGGGTGACGGACGCGGGGTTGAAGGAGTTGGCCGGGCTCAAGAACCTCACCGCACTCTTCCTGTTCAACACGAAGGTGACGGACGCGGGGGTGAAGGAGCTCACCGCAGCATTGCCGAAGTGCAAAATCATGAGGTGACGTGGTAACGCGCTCATGCCGAATACCTGACGGCCCGCCGGATCTCTCCCGCGAGCCGTTCGCGTTGGTGGGTACATAGCCGCATGAAGTGTCCCAACCCCCTGAACGGGATTCGCTTCGCGAATTGCTGGCCGTGGTCGTACGGGCATAGCCGGCGGAATCAATCGAACGGCGGTCTGTGAGTGGGTCAGTTGTCAGAGGGGCGTTGAGCGCGGAGCTTCCAGGGGAGCGGTTCCCCGTCCGGGACGATGAGGATTTCGGCCTCGATCCACCCGAGTTCGGTGCGTCGGTTGAGGACGTGGTTCACCTCCTTGACCCGGTACCGGACGTGCGGGTTGCGGGTGGCGTCGGAGATGAACTCGCCGACCCGCGGAAGGGCCGGGAACGTGCGCAACTCGCCGTCGTAGGTCGGGTCTTGGAGCCGCCCCTCGTCCAGGATCAGGGCCAGGACGGTACCACTCCGGGCGCTCCCGCTGCGCCCGCCCTTGGGCAGGTGATCGAGTTCGACCCGGGCCGGGCCGGCCACCAGTTCCCCGGCCGTCGTGCTTGATGCGAGGGGGAATTCGACGCGGGCGACGACCCAGGATTCTTTGCCGTAGGTGACAACCTGGCCGATGCGGGGCAGCACCTCGAAGCGGACCATGTACTCGGTCGAACTCTCGACCGGCCGGACGCCCGACTCGTTCGGAGGGCCGTACTGGGGGATCCGGATGATTCCCGTGGCGACGTGCATCGGGGCGCTTTCCGTTCCGGAGGTCGCCCGGCTGGTGGTGCCCGGCCGGGCGGGGTCAAGTGGGACCGGGGCCGACGGTGATCACGATGGCGAGCCAGCACCCGTGTTCGGACCCGCCCCGGGGGCACAACTCGTAGCCGACCGATTCGACCTGGAGTTTGGTTCCGAACTCTTTGGTGCCCTCGAAGGCGAACGGGGCGCCGACCTCGGGCAGCTTCTGCCCCCAGGCGGTGAACTGTTTGTCCCCGACCCGCACCACGAACTCGATTAAGGGGACCTTGTCCTCCGGGGAGCCGGTCATGTGTCTGCTCCGATGCGGGGACGCCGTGCGTGAAATGAGCAACCGCCCCGCCGAACTGGTGCCCGGCGGGGCGGTGGGGTAGTCGCTGGAATTTAACCCCGCTGACCCATGTAATCAATCTGGATCAGCGGAATTATTGACTTCGCTGCCCGGTTGTGACTCCGAGCAGATCAGTCAGCTACTGATTTCCCGTCGGCTCAAAATCCGGACGGGACATCAGGGCAGTCGGGCCGGCGGGATTTGAACCCACGACCTCTTGCACCCCAAGCCAGAGATCGCCCGCCGCAAATCTTCTCTAAACACTATGGAACCAAGCACTTCGCGCGTCAAGCCCGTTTATCCGACCCTTCTCGAAAATACGCAAAATCCCCGGGGATTTCACTCATGTGATGAAACAACCCCGTAGCCTACGGGACTGGACACGCGCCAACCGAAGGCGCTTGGAATCGCATAAGAGGTCGTAAGTTGGGGCGGTCCGACTTGCTCCGAACGAAGCAAACCAGACCGCCCCCAAGTGTGATGGACCTGTCGAATTCAGACCGCCGAGACGTGCGCAAGAGGTCGTCGCTTCGGCTTGGTCGCTTTCGGCTTCGAGGGCTCGCGAGGTGCCTTAGGTGGCGTTCTCAGTTCCTGCGGATGCAGTGCGAGCAGCGGAGTGAACTCCGCGATTAGCTTCGCAATGGCGGGCGGTTCCAAGAGGAAGTAGAACTCGGTCCATTCGGCCTCACCGCGGCGCCACTTCGAGAGGCCTTGGAACAACCCAACGTAGAAGGCCGACGAAGACGAGTGATCGACCCCCTTGACCTCCCACACCTCGATAGCCGGTGAGTCGAAGTCCAGGCAGTCCCGGTGATGGGTCGTGAGCACGTGTGTCCCGGCGTTCGTGTTAACCCACTCTTGGGCCTTGCCCGGGAGCCACGGTGCAGGTGCCTCTACCCAAGTGCCCGCGACCGTCGCCTTCCAGCATTTACCGTAGCTGCCGGCATTCGTCGAAGAGCCGCTTGAGACCGTCGGGGCCGGGATCGTCGTCGGTGCGCTCATCGTGGCTACTCTCGGTGAGGGACAAGGACGGGGCGAACGGGTGGACAGGAACGGCGTAGCGGCTTGGCTACTGACCGATCGTGTCCTTAATCTTGTCGAACTCAGGCGTGTCGGTCTTGTCGTCTCTGACCTTCCGTTGGCGCTTTGGCTTCTTCTCAGGCGGAGGAGGCCACAGAGACCCCAGGAAATCACGAATGTATGGCAAATCGATAGATAGCAGCTCGTGGTCGGTCATCGCAGCCCCAATCAGCTTTTCACTGTCCCCCATTGTGGGTAGTCGGTGAACCATCTCCTGTAGTACGCCGAAAAGGATGCCAGTCGTCGAGAACGAGCCAGAAGCTACACCGCTGAGGGACTGCTCGATAACCATCCGCCATCTCAAGAAGCGAGCTTCAAGTTCATCAATATCCGGCTTCGGAGCCGTTTTGCTGGCCTTGAGCATTTCTCGCAGCATTGCGGAGAGAAGCTCAGTGAACGCGGCGAAATTCTCCTTGCTCCAAAGAGCTTGTGCCTGCACCGTCTCGGCATGAACTGCGGCCTCTGTGTCCTGAATTCTGAGCCGCCGGATTAGATCCTCCACAGCCGATACAGGAAACGCAGAAAGCCCTTCTCGATTCCAACGGCCGGGTTCTGGCTCTGGCATCTTCCACCCAGAACTCGTCGTAAAAGGACGGTGCCGTTTTTTCCCGTCCGGTAGATCCAGAGGAATCTGTTCTGTAGCCCACTCCAGAAGCTCGACAGCCTGTTGAGCGGGAGTGAGCTTCAGCACCTTCGGCGCAGGCTCTTCCCCCTCCGAAGCCGGGTCAAGGGCCACAATGACTAGTGCACGGGAAAGGCGGCTGGACTTAACACGTCGTGTAGACCTCGGTTCCTTCTCGTTGACAAGGCCTCGATACCGCTCTGGGATTTCGCAATCCCCGATTTTAACAACGGCGTACTCCACAGCGATTCGTTGACGAGTGTTGCGGCTACGCAGCCTTTTCCCAATGCTGCTAAATTGCGATCCGTGAACAATCGCCGCATAAATATTCCATCCACCGACGTCTTTATGGTCCGGTGCGTGATCCAATTCGCCCTTACGAACAAGCGGGGCGTTGGTAATAATTGGGTCCAGCTCATCGGCCCACGCCCCGACGCAGCGGTATAGCCAAGCCAGCCACCGATTCTGGTTGTAGTCGTGGCATTCCTCGCAGGTCCATCTCCGACACTTGAACGCCGCAACCCCGCTGTTGTCGCTGACATTCGTAGCGGGTTTACCCTGCAAGACTGCATTGGTTGTGCAATGGCAACGTCGTTCTTGCTTCTTCTCCGGTTGTTCGACCGGCAGCGTTCGAGCAATTTGGCAGGTCGAGAGCAGGTCATTGGCAAACTTTGCCCCGATATTCTGCCAACGGTCGCGGCGTTCGGACCCTTTTGCCTCTCTCGCAATCGCAATCTTCAGCCAGTCACGAGCGTCCTTCGCATTCCTGTTCGTGTCTGGAACGACGGCGGGCGCAATGCACCACGATATCGGCCGTCCCATTTTGGCCGCGAGTTGCCGAGCTGTCGCGATGGCGCCCGTTCGTCCAGGCCACAGCCGCCGGCTCGCGCTCTTTGGAGTTCGCCGAAGGTCGTTCTCGCCTACAACCACAATCTGCCGGTCGGGTGCAACGTGGCGGAGTAATTGTGCCAAATCATCAACACCCCCAACGTTCGACGGGCGACCGATTGCGGGTAGACCCGCGGCCGACATGGCCAGCACATCGCTCCAGCCTTCGACCAGAAACACCGGCCCGCTTCTGTCCTGCCAACCGGCCGGAACGGCAAGGCCACGTGACGTGTCTCTCTCCTGCCACTTCTCCCCGGCTGTCGAACGGAAATGAATGCCGACGACACGGCCTTCACCGTCGTACTCGGGGAAGCTCCACGCTCCCGCGCTTCGTGATTTCCCTTTTGATCCGCGAGGCTGTGCTTTCCAACCGAGCAGAGGAACGTATTCAGAGACCCACCTCGGGAGCCCCAAATGAGGCGCCAGTTGCGCCCCTTGCTCGGGCGACAAGTTCGCGGCGTACTCCTGAGCCAATGGCAGTACGCTGTCACGCTGGCGAACGTGCTCGGGAGCGACAAAGCTCGGCGTGGGGATGCCTTCACCATCAAGACGGTGAAGCATGAAGTCGCCGATCTTCCCGGTTCGTCGTTTCCCCCTTCGACCGGTTGTCGGGTTGTGAACGCCTCGCGTCAGGTCGTAGCACATCAGCCACGAGCCGTCATTCGTTCGTTGGCACCGCGTTTCTGCACCGCAAAGTGGGCATGGGTTGCGGCGTGTAAATGCGACCCAAGTACGGTTTGATTGGCTCACGTCGCACGCTCCCGCTGTGCGCAGGGGATCGCACGCCGCGAGCGCGGGCGCACCACTTCGACAAACCGGCGACGGTGAAGAATCACTGGTGAAACCACTTCACTTGGCCGGTTCGTGGCGGCAACCACGGGCCGGCTTTCTTCGTTTCAGAACCAAATCATCGGCGAACAGACCGCCGCTTTTGCAGGTCAGATGCGCTCGATCCCAGAGCGGCCGACTGCACGCTGGCTACACGTGCGTCGTGTTGGTTGCGGCAATGAACCGCGTCACGGCCTCGCGCGAGGTCACGAGGCTCTTGCCAACCTTGACCGCTTCAAGCTTAATTCCGCGGATACCCTTCGAAACCCACCGACGTAGGGTCAAGGCGTCACGCTTGATGAACGCACCCGCTTCGCTCATCGTCATTCGGGTTTCGTCTAGAATAGCCATCGGCGTTGCTCCGCTCGGTTGTCAAGCTGATACTCACTCCGAATACTTGTCCGTCGCTTGCGAAGAGCGAACCATCCCACACGCTCCTCAAATCCGTCTGCGGTTGGTCTGTAAATGACGAAAGCCGGGCGTCCGTGCCCGACCTTCGCCACCGCGGCGCGTACGCACCGCGTCCCGGGGCCGCGTCATGCGGCATGCCGGGTGTCCCCTGCCACGTTTGTCGCCGGCACGACGCGCTCACCGTCAACGGTCCAGTACGGAAGCTGGCCGTACTGCAAGCCGATGAACTGATCCAGCGCCCACGCCACGCCCACGGCATCGCGGAACACCGGGGCTAGCGCCTTGTCGTCGGTAAATCGCTTGAACACGTCGCAGAACTCTTGGAGCTGGCAGGCCATCGCGTCGAGCTGGTCGGTGAGTGCCCAAATCGCTTTGAGGCAGGCGTCAGCGGTTACCCCTTCGGCTTCTGCGATTTCGGCCGGGCTAGTGGGGACCGGTTCCGTGCTCATGCTGCTTCCCCTTTCGCGCTGGCGACAGGGGGCGTGCTGCGCAGGTCCATCGGCAGAATCAGCGCCGGCTCGATGCCACTGCGAATGATGTCCAGGAACCAGACCGCGCCCAACACGTCGCGGTGAACGGTCTCGAAGTCTTCGCACAGGTCGCTGGTTCGGAACCCTTCGCCGCGGAGGTAAACGCGAATCGTGTCCGGGTGATACCGTTCTGTGAATTCGTCGCAGAGCGCTCGAAGGCTCTCGATGGCGTCACGGATGACGACGGCCTCGCGGTACGCCGGGTGCGCCTTGCAGGCGTCGTAGGCCGACTTGAAGTTGTCCTGATCGGGTTCGGCGGCCGGCGCGGTGCGCACCGGAAGCGGGACCGCTTGCAAAGCGGTCTGCTCGTGGGTAAAAATGCTCACGGCTCTTCGATCTCCTTCGAGGGGGACACGGGGATGCCACCGCCCTGGGGGAGCTGCAATCTCCCCCAGGGCAATTTTGCGGACAGCATTATGCCGTCGGGCATAGCATGGCTGGTCTTATCGGCTCTGTCAACGGGCATAATTTACCCGTTTCTAAAGAGGTGCCCACGCTTCGCCGATTTACCCGGAGTGCAGATTGACCGGCAGAAGTGGCAGGATTACCCTTGTCTACCGAACTCGACACGAATCCGGTGGATGGGGGAACCGACTTGATCGCGGTACTCAAGGATGTCGTGAAGCAAAGCGGACTGTCGCTCAACAAGATCGCGACCGAAAGCGGTCTGAACCAAAGCCAACTGCACCGTTTCGTGACCGGTGAACGAACCCTTTCACTCGTCTCAGCAGCGAAGCTATTCGCTTACTTCAAACTTGAAATTGTTGTTCCGACGCCTTTGACGCCTGAAAGTGCCACATCCCAGACACCGCCGCAGCTCGCTTCACCCGCCAAGAAGCCAAAAAAGTGACACGCTGATCTCGATCTCTTCCCCGCTTCTGTTGACTGATGCCGGACGCATAAATCGGCCGACAGCGTTGGAGAGGTGTTCGCAGGATACAAGCGAGCCGCTTCACTCTGCCCGAAATCGAAGTGTGGCCAAAAAGGGGCGACTTAGTCAGATAGTAAAGAAGCCTGTCATCTGACTAACTAACCCCATTTCGGCCACACTTCGATTTCGGGCAGAACGTTTTCCGGCACTACCGAAGGCTGCATGGCCGACCGTTCTTGGCCCGCCGCAGGCGTAAAGATTTACCGATTATCGCGAATCGGAGCGACGATGCTGGGGTACTTGAGGCGTGCATGGACCACGTGGCACGCGAAGTCCGACTTCATTGCTTCCATCCGGCGTAATCCCTCGCACACGCTCTTTTATGCGGCCGAGTTGCAGTTTCCAGAGCTTCAAGAAGTATGGGAAACCGGCGGCCCGGAGCTTCAACCGTACGAAGGATTGGCGTCAGCGTGGGACGAATACGGCTCCTGCAATCAGCCAGATTATTTAGGATTGATTAAATTTTTATCTGATCGACATTCTATCGAGTTGCGATCGGTCCTTGATCTCGCGTGTGGTACCGGGTTACTGACAGCTCGACTCGTCCGCAGCTTCAATGAAGTGGTCGGACTGGACGCCAGCCCGCGCATGCTGGAGGTCGCGCGGGCACGCCTGGACGGTTGCAAAGGCGCAAGCTTCGTTTTTGGCGATTTCCGCACGTTTTCGCTAGGACGTCAATTTGATGTTATTGTTTGCACATTTAATTCGTTAAATTACCTGGGCGACTTGAATGAGTTGTCGGGCACCTTTGCCGTGGTGGCAAAACACCTCACACCCGGCGGCATCTTCGTTTTTGACGTTACGACCGAGCGGTCGATGCGCGAGCGGTCCGGCCTGTACGCCCACGTCACCACAAACGCATTCCGGTTCGCGCTTTACTCCAACTACGACCGAAAACAGCGGAAACAAATCTCACGGGCTATCACGCCGACCGGAATCGAGTTACACCGACGAATCCCGATCAGCCTGCAGGACGTGAAGACGGCAGCCCGTGAATCCGGCTTGCGTGTTGAAGAGTGCTTCTCTCCGAGTCTCATTCCGGTCCGCTGGCTTGAAGGGTACGCCTCCTTTTTCGTTCTTACGAAAGCGCCCGACTGAAAACGCCACCGCGAGCGGCCGGAGTCAGGCACCGTTGCCCAACCCCGGCCGCTCGCGTTTCTATGGCCCCAGCGCGTTCACCGTGCGATTAACTCGCCCTGATCGACCGTCGCGGCCGTTGCCCCCTTCCGGCCCACAGCAGACACCTTCCTGAGCTTCCCGAGAACGGCCCGCCGACTCTCCCCGAGCAGTTCGGCCGCTTCGTCAATTGTGAAGTCGCGTGCGAGCAGGGCCTTCACGACTGTCCGGGTGTCGTCGTCCAGGCGGGCCAGCTCCGCGGTGAACCCGTCCGCCCGTGCGGCTTCGTCAAGGTGGTTCACGACCTGGGCGTTCACCGCGAGGTGACTTCGCTTGCGGTTCAGTTCGTTCGACCGCTGGCGTTGTTCCGCGGGCACTTTCGATGTCGTGGCGTTGTCGATCTCTTCCGCGCTCACGGCGTGTTGCGTGAACCCGATGCGACACAGCGCCCGCACCGCGGCCTTCAGGTTGACCCGCACCGACTTGAGCGGGTGACCGAGCTGAACCGCGATCTGATCCGGGGACAGCCGGTCGAAAACAACCAGCTCGACTAACCGTCGGTGCCCGGCCCCGAGCTTCGACAGCACACCGCCCGCGAGCGTCCGCCGCACCTCGGTTGCCAGCGTGCCCATCGTCTCGTCGTCGAGCGGTTCGTCATCCTCGGTGTGGTGACCTGACGGCGCCTGATCCTGTGGCCATGCGAACTTGTCGAAATAGTCGCTGTCCTTGTTCCGAATCGACCCGTCGTCTTCGTGGTGGTGGTTCGCCTTCCAGTTCTTCAGCGTGTTCTTCATCACCCCGATCGCATACGTGGACCACTTCACGCCGCGGGTCGCGTCGAACTTCTCGGTCGCCTGCCACACCGCGACTTGAACATCCTGCTCGACGTCCTCGCGGTGCCGCGGGACGATTCCCGAGCACCGCACTTCAGCCCCGATGGCCTTCTGTACCTGCATCAGCATCGCTTCGCGTTCGGCCTTGGTGCGCGCAATGGTCGTTGCTGTCGCGGTCATGCGGCATGCCTCGGTTGTTACGAAAGTGGCTGAGAATTAAGGCGTTCGACGTGTGGCGGGTACTCGGCATGGGGAGGCCGATATACCCACCTCGGAATTCGGGGCGAATTTTTGGAGCACTGCACGTACGGTCTGCATTACCGGAACACATTAAAAATCGTAACAATGTTGCGAGCGTTCCGGCCTTACCCGCCGCTCACGCTTCGAGCTGTGTCGTCCAGAGTTCGCCAACGCCGATTTGGCCCTCGAACGTGACCACCAGCGCGTTTACGGCGTTGGCGAACCCGGTGATGTATTCGAGGTAATTGACCCGGAGCATGCGCCAGAAGGTCAGCGTCTCACCCGGCCGCACGGACTGCTCGGCAATCAGGGCGGTGCCGGCCGCCGCTGCACCACTGGCCCCAAGGAAGAGACTGAACTTCGCGGTTGCGAGCGAGTCATTGGTAACGTGGATAGCGCGCAGCTCGATGCACTGCGCGCAGATGCCCGCGTTCACGCCCCCGATCGCGCCGGGCGGGGACAGCAGGTTCTGAGCCTCACCGGGTGCGGCGGTCGGTATTGCGATCGGTCCCGTGCGAAACGTCTTTGCAGCCGTCATGACCGAACCTCATGGATGGGTGGAGCGGTGAACGGTCCGGCGAGTGGAACGGGACCGGTGACGGTAGAGGTTCTTGGGTCATGGGCGCCGCGGACAATGGGGCTTGGCACCGGGCGGCGCGTCAGTCATGCTGAGGTGAGTTCAGAGGGGAAGTGATGACGGAAGCGGAATGGTTGACGTGCGAAGATGCTGAGGCGATGTTGGAACACCACCACCGCGCTCCTGATCGCAAGTTGCGACTCTTCGCATGCGCGTGTTGCCGCTTAGCTTGGGAGTGCATTCCGCCCGGCTACTACCGCAAGCTTGTCGCCGTTTGCGAACAGTTCGCGGATGGGGATCTTGGAAAGGGAATCGTTGACCTCGTCCGAAAGCGGGCTCAGAGCGAACCTGTCCAACGCGATGGGGTCGCGCAAGTGCCTCACGCCGCACTCGCAACGGTTCAGCCCCTCGCGTGGTTGGCTGCTCGCGATGCCTTGCGGACCGCCACTGCCGCCACGTGCCAACGGGCTGTTTACACCGCGAGCGTCGGTGAGCCCGATCTGTCGTCGCCTGTCAGTGTTGCGGCGGTTCAGGCATGGCAGGAGGACTACAAACGGACGGACGCGTGGAGCAGTTCAGGAAAAGTACCGTGGAACGATAGTCGCCTCGACGCCGCACGAGCAGCCGAGCAAGTTGCTCGCGCGACCTCGGGGCGGCTATTCGCTTCTGCATTACGCTGCGTGCTCTTCAGTACCTTCAGGAGCATCGAATTTGATTGGGCCTATCTCACCGCAACGACAGTCGCGATTGCACGCCAGATGTACGAAAGCCGCGACTTCAGCGCGATGCCGATCCTCGCGGATGCGCTGCAAGACGCCGGGTGCGACAACGACGACGTGTTGAACCACTGCCGCGGACCCGGGCCGCACGTTCGCGGATGCTGGGTTGTGGACTTGCTGCTCGGGAAGGAATGAACGCGGCGGGGAAGTGCCCGGGGCTGGCCGACTCGGAACGACGACGGCTCCCACAAACGACCGCGACCGGCCGGAACCGGTAAAGTGGTCCCGAACCGGTCGCGGGGATGCTCAGTCGGCGCAAGGGTTAGACGAAGGCGAGGAACGTCGGCTTCCCGCTAATCTCGACCGTGAGTTCTATAGTGATGCGATTGTCTTCCGGAATCTCGACGGGGCTGGACTTGATGAACCCGGTGAGGAGCCAGATGCCGTTGTCCGGAAAGAACACGGCCCAACTCAGCCGGCCCCATTTCGGGTGCGTGTAAGGCGCGATGTTCGGGTCGCCGGCGGGCATCAGCGTTTGGAGTTTCGCCAGTAGCCCTTTGTTCGAGTTCAGGCGCAACGTGAGCTGCCCCGCGTCAAGGAACCCCGGGATCTTCTCCGCGGCCATGCCGGGTGAGCGCAGGTGCGTCAACGGCGTGACGCTCCGCTCCATCGGCACGCCGTTCAGGGAGATGACGTCGCCCAGTTCCTTCCAGACCGCGGAGTTGTTGGTAATCGACAGGTGCGTGTTGTACGGCGGCACCGTGGGCTGGTATGGTGGTATGCCAGAAGGGCCGGTTGTCAGGGTCACGAAATCGGCGTAGTACAGGGCCGTATCGAAGCTGTTCATGCCGGTTGCGGCACCCATGCGAGAACTCCCCAAGTGGTTACGATCTGGGGAGGTTCTTGGACGACGAGGGACGATGTGAGGTGTTCGCGTTGCTGGCCAACACAGAACGTCGATGGCTCACTCAAAACACGGGGCCGCGAGTACGATGTTGGCCCCGTCCACCGGGTTCGAGGTGCGTACGATCCAGGCGCGCCGGTACCGCTTGTTGGTGTCAACGTCCTTCGACCCGTCCCGGCCCGTGATTTCTTGAACGAACACGACCGACATGAGGAGCGCTCCCGCGGGTGAGTGCTATTCCGCGAGAGGTTCTTGTGCGACGGGTGCGGTGCTTAGCATTCACGCAAATCGTTCATTAGCAGCGGATCATCGAGGTAATGACGCATCAATGCGGTAGTAGAACGGGTAATAAACTCCAGGGCGATGGCTGGAGACCTGAGGCAAGAGAACTCATTTGAGAAATTAGGCTTTGATCCGTGTGCAATGGCGCTGCGATATGAATATAATATCCTCCAAGACTGCACTTCCATTGTATGTTTATTTGTGCCCTTCACACCTAGCAAGTCATAAGGGATAGGCAGTTTGGAACGGTGGCCAACTAGTGCCATTTTCTTAGATACTTGATTTGTTAATGAATCTGCTGGATTATTCTGGTCTGATTTATGGGCAATTAGTGATTCAATTATGGATACATACCCTAAAAACCGAAGTGCGGAGTGAGATGGTATACTGTCTAGTTGTGCAAATTGTGTCAAGGCATTGGCGAGCCGGGGGATGGTGTCGCGCCCGGATTTTAATTTCGTGTACACACTTTTCATATCATCGATATCCGCCTCGGTAACATTGCAAAATACTTCGTCCGAATTCCAGAACGCTTCGCTATGGCGGGCTAAATTAGAGTATCCGCCGTAACAAGGGGCAGGGCTGCCAGGGAACGTGTGGACGACCATTCCCATCTGTAGGCGGTTCTTTGTAAGAATTGTAGATTCAATAAAGTCAAAAAGCTGCCGGCTCGGTCCGTCAAAGTATACTACGTGATATCGCCATTGATCTTGCGGGAGATTTTCTACAATTATGGAGCTATGGCTCGACGATTGCCTTTCCTCGCGCACGAACGTTTCATACGGATTCCGCAAAGGGAACGAGAACGCCCGCGGCGGGTATGTTAAAGCAAACGCCTTCTGTAGCGTGGCAAGTTCGTTAGGTAGAGCTCGGCGCAACTGAAGCCCATCGTCGATTTTGAACGATCCATTAAGAGGAAGAGCCCCCAGATTAATCACTTGCGCGAATCCGGAACCATTCAGATCTGAATGAGCAGTAGTGGTAAATTCAATGAATTGCTTTTCTGATTCAATCATCATTTGTGGCCATGCCCTTTTTAATGATATTTTTTCTTGTTCTGCCTGGATTCTATCTTGTCGATGCGGTTTTTACAAGCAATTGCGTCATTGCTGTGCGAGACACTTTCTCAGAAAAGGAGGTAATAAGGTAGGAAAATATGGCGTCCCAGGCGAGCCAAAATCCCCTTTTGGCTCGCCTGGGACACAGCTTAGTCGCTTGTCTTTGTTTACGGATGCACGAGGTGCCGAATCGGTCCGGTTCCGGCGTTCAGGACTCGCGAGTCGGACCGCAAGAACCCGATGAACCCGACCTGATCGAACTCCGCGTACCGCTCCTCCAGCTTCTTCAGCCGGAGCCCCCGCACGTCCCGAATCTTGAACTTCCGGAACGGCCCCGCGAGCATCGTCTTCGCCCCGCTCGCCGGCGCGCTGTCCATGTTCTGGTTAATCACGTACCGCACGCCCTTGATCTTGTCCGGGGCGCCGTTCTGGCCCTCCTCGAACAGGTACCGGCCCTGACCGTCCTTGAGCTTGCGGATGATGGCCAGGATGCCGTCATGGAACATGAGGCGGAACGACGGGTCGCGGCGGTACGCGGGATCGACCGAGTGAATCAGGTCGATGATCTCGTCTGCCGTGAGTGCCGAACCGCTGGCGGCCGTCTTGCCGAGCTTGGAACCGGTCACCACGCCCTGCGGCTCGCTCGAACCGCGGCCGACGGTGAAGTGCCGGTTCTGCGCCCGCCCGATGCGCTCCCCGAGCAGTTCGCCCAGGAACGTATCCAGGTCGAATTCGGTATCGTCCATCAGCTCGCTCGGCACCTTGACCATCTTCGAGCTGTACTTGTACGCGCTCAGCAGCGTGGTCCCGACCTTCGCGTCCTGGGTGCTCACCTCGCGGTTCTCGCCGATCAGCTCGCCTTCGTTGCTGGTGTCGTCGCTGGTCGGCCACGGCATCGGGGCGCCGTCGTCGGTGCGGAGCACGTCGGCCACCTCGCGCGGCCCGCTGTAATCCTTCAGCGCCTTCTCGATGGCCCCGGCGAACTTCCCGCCCGCGATCAGACTCGCCCCGCTGGACGGCTGTTGGGCCGACATGGCGCGGGATTGGGGTCCCTTGCCCGGGTGCCGATCCAGACGGATTTCGAGCACCTTGCGGTTCGGGTTCAGCCCCATCGTCCGACACGCCCGCTTGTGCGCGTCGGTCAGGTCGAACCCGTGCTGGCGACGGCACCACGCCTGCAACGCCAGGGACCGCATCTCTTCGGCCGCTTCGGCGCGGTACCGGCGGGTGGCCTTGTTGCGCATGCTCCGCGGCACCGTGTCTTCTAGGCCGGGGATGTTCCGGCGGTCGCCGGGTCCGTCCAGGATGGCGCCCACCTCGGCGGCCCGGCGCTGCGCCTCGATCAGGTCCGACTTCTGGTTGAACTCGGTGTTCAGCCGTTCCCACTGTGACCGCTCTTCGGCGTTGAAGTCGCGGCCCTCGGCTTGGAGCACGTCGGCCATCTTGCGAATCTGAACGCCGATCGGTGCCCGCTCTTCTTGCAACTGCTTGACGGAGGGCATGGTTGCTCTCGGTTGGGTGGTGATGAATCCGAACGACACGCGCCCCGAAGTGTCGAAGGTTCCCGCCGGCTGGGCGGCGGCCCTCCCGAACAACGGTCAGCAGTGGTCGTGAGCGGTGCCCGGTATGCCCGTCGGACACCGCTCACGGCCGGCGGAGGGGTGAACGAACGCGGCGGTCGCTGGGTACCGCCGCGTTGCTCCGCACCTACAAGCATTGGTCGTCGGGCCGATGGGAAATGCGCTCGCCGAACGGACGCAAACGATCTTGCGTCCGACCTCGCTGGCCGACTATGCTCTCTCACCTTGACCACCATTCGAAACGGTGCCGACATGAAGAAGAGCCACCTGATTGCCATTTGTGCCGCGGCAATCGTCGCATGCGGGATCAGCCTCGCGCAACAACCGAATACGACGCCCCCTGCGCCTCACCCGGGCATCCCGGCGACAAACACTCTTCCTCCCCCTCGCTATACTCCTCGCTACGATCTGGCCTCACCTCCCGGGCGGGACACAGTAACGCCGTATGCTCCCGCAGGGCTTCCGAACGAAGAAGTGAAGCCGGAAGACTTGTCCATCGAACAGTTGATTGAGGCGATGGAGAAGACGCGGGCCGAAATCGTCGAGCGGGAGAAGAAGAACCAAGCGCGCCTGAAGGTCCTTCAGGATAAAGTTGGCAAGGTGAAGACGCGCATGGACACGTTCACCGGAAACCCGCAGCCAGTCGTTGTGCCTGAGATTGTCCCCCCAGAGTTGCCCACAAGCCCACTGCGGATAATTCGGTAGTAAACCAGCTTTGTTAGCAGGAAAGAGCCGGATGGCCTAATGCGCGGGCGCCATCCGGCTCTTCATTTTCACTCATATCACAGCAGGTCCGGGAACGCGGCGTTGACGGTAGCCGCGTCGGTATGCCCGTCGTGGATCAGCTCGCGGGCGAACTCGGCGAACCCGTCTCGGTCGGCCAGTGACACCGGCACCCGGCCGTTGAACGGGCTGAACGTGTTGCTCCCTACCCCGCGCGTCTGGATGTCCTCAACCACGAGCCGGAACGCCTCGATCCGTTTCACCGCGTCGAGCCAGTCGCGCACCGCGGCCCGCACGCCGGGCAAGAACACCTCTTCGCGAACTACCGCCGTCAGTTCACGGGTCGCCGTCTCGCGGGCCTTGCGGACGTCGTCGGCCACCAGCTCGACGGCCTGGGCGGTCACCCGCTCGGTACGCCGCGCCTCGCGTAGCTTGGTGATGCCGTCGGTGGACTGCCCGCGGGCCAACAGCTTCGCTTCCAGCTCTTCATCCGACTCGCCGGACTTGGCGCCCAGCTCGCGTTCGAGCTGCACACGGGTGCGGCGGGCGGTGGCCAACTGCTCGCGCAGCGCGTCGTGACGACTTACCGCGGCAACAACCGCCGGATGGTTTTCCAGGCTGGGAATCTCGAACCCCTTCGGCTCGCTCGGAGCGGTCGCGGTGCGCGGTTCGGCCACGGGTGCGTTCTTCTTGCTCATGTGGTCACCTGGGTGAAGGACGGGGCGGGAACACTTGGTGGAAAATTGCCACCAAGTGTTCTTTCGGGAATGGGGTGCGGCGTGTCAGTTGGCCATCGCCAGCATGACTTCGACGGCGCGGGCGCGGGCCTTAACCGCGGCGTGGCTGATGCCGCTCCGGGACTTGATCCACTCGTTTACTTCGGCCCGCACGCCCGTGTCGGTGGCCGTGTACGCGGGGAACGTGACCGGCCCAACGTCGTACAGCTCGACCGCGTTCCGCTCCACGATGTACAGCCCGTCCACGTCGCGGTAGGTGTTCGAGACCGGGCGGAACATGAACGAGCTGCCCGTCACGTCCCCGCGGCGGATCGACTCGACGACATCCCGGCCCGCGGTCGTGTCAGGCGGGTCGATTTCGTACTTGAGCCCGCGCTGATCGGTCCACACGCGCAGGGTGCCGGCCCGCACGCGGCCAAGGATGTTGTCGTCGCGGTGGTTGAACAGGGCGCGCACGTCGCCCTCGCGAAGGGTCTTGTCGAAGGCGCCGGGCATGATCCGCTCAACCATGTCCTCGAACATGCGGTATTCGGTCCCGGGGTCGGCCGGGTTGTAGAACACCGCGGCGTAACCGGTGATGACCGGCTTGCCGCCGCGGGTGTGCAGGTCGACCGGGAGCCCGCGCGCGTTGCGGGTGTAGAGGGGGTTCGGCATCGTTCACCTCGGAAGTGGAGCAGGTGAACGGGATTCTTGGACGTCAGGTGATTGTCCGGCCCGATGGTGCAGTGAGGACTAGCTGACCACGTTTTTCGTGGAGCCATTGACAAGATTGGGCGGCTAGCTGACACTTGGTGCTTAGACTTGCAGGAAATAAACACTTTTGGGCGCGTCCTGCTCGGGCAGCAGGGACGCGCGAACTTTTTTGCAGTCCTCAAGGTCACTTCTATTCAGGGGCCAAAGTTTGCAGCAGGGGAGAAGCAATGAGTCCGCTAACGCCTGCCCAGATAAAAGATGGGATGATAAAGATACAAAGCAATTCTCGAGAATTAATCGAGGACGCTCGCGTTCTATTCGCAGCAAATCGCTTTGTTCGATCTTTCACCCTAGCCCATCTTGCGAGCGAAGAGCTAGCCAAGATCGGGATGCTATTTAGGGCTGGAATATTCACGATATGTGGAATTCCAGTTGACTGGAAATCGTTGCGCAAAAGGCTTGCAAATCACAAGAACAAGTTAAGGCTAGAGTCGCTATGGGGGATTTCGCAGCTTGAGCAATTCAGGAAAATGACGGGCAAAGACTTTGCAAATATGATTGAGAAAACATGCTTGCACAGAAACGAAATGAAGAATGCAAGCATTTATGTTTCAATTGATGGAAATCAATTTGTTGATCCTAAAGAGGTTATCACGCGCGAGAATGCGGAACGCGCAATCAAGCTTGCGGAGCGCTCCTTTACGGAAACGGGTGAAGTAATTGAATCGTATGCGTCCACACTCTCGAAGCCAGAAAGCGTTGCCCAAGAGATTTACTCAGACTACCATCGATTAATGCAACAAAGCCCTCAGGAAATGCTCGAATGCATGCGCGAAATGCAACATGCACTCGGCGAACTCATACGAACAAAGTCGGACAAGATGTCATAGCTACTTAGCCAGTAGTGCAATTATCTCATCCCGCATTTCCTTTGGAAGAGTCGGCCACCGCGCCACGAGTCGGGCTAAATCGGTGTCCGTTCGGAGTTGTGTAAGCAGGAGTGCAATCTTCTCCATGTAACGGTCGCAAAAGCTTTCGGGACAGGGCTTTTGCGATGTCACCACATCTCTTTCGAAAAGTACGGTTCCTCTCGTTTTCGAGTTCATCCGGTTTCACGTGCAATTCGCTTTCGCACTGCGCTTTGCGGGTCAACGTAAATGGTGCGGGCCACTTCTTCCGAGTCCCCGATGACCGCCGCCGCCGCCGAGTTGCTTTCGTAGATCCTCATGACCTCGGTGGCGCGCGAGTGCCGGAGCTGGTGCGGCGTCCACGGCTTCACTCCGGCCCGCTTGCAGGCGTCCTTGACCCGGTTCCCGTAAGTGCCGCGTCGAATCGGTGTCGGCGGATCGGAACCGACAGCCGGGTAAATGAACACGAGGTCGGTGGCCGACTTGCCTTCGAGCAGGGGCGCGAGGATCGCTTGCGCCTTCGGGCCGATGAAGTACTCGAGTTCCTGTTCGCGGTGCTCGTTCTTGTGCGTGTCCGGGACGTAGCGCCAGACGTCTTCGGTGCGGTCCAGGTCGCCGGCCCGCATCGACACGAGGTCTTCCGGTCGGCCACCGAGCCACCAGTGAACACGCACGAGCGCTTCGAGAACAGCCCGGCACGCTTCGTTCTGGTGCAGGTGCGGGAACACGGCTTCGACGTTGGCCCACGGTGCCGCGGTCTTCTTTGGTGTCTCACGGGCTTGACTCTTCCCCTTGATGAGACGCCCCACGGCCTTCAACTCATGCCACACGTTGGCGGGTACGAGCTTCCGTCCCACGCCCCAACCGAACATGTGGACGATTCGCGACTGGTAGCCGTTGATCGTGCTGCGTGCCAGTCCCTGCGAGGCCGGCTTACCGTTCCGCTTGGGGCGAGCCTCGATCATCGCCCGACGCACGGCCCGGAGCTGATCCGGACCGAATTCATCGACCGTCAGTCCCGAGTGTGATTCGAGCAGGTAGGCCACCGCCGCACGCTGGGCGTGAATTTCCGACGTGAGCTTACCGTGCTTTCGATACCCGCCTTCGCCGTCGTCACCCTGTTCGCAGTATTCGAGCCATTGTTCGGCCAGCTCGCACACGAGAAGCGTTTCGCCCAACGGCACCGGGGACTTCTTCACGAGCTGGGTGGCCCACTCCAACTGAAACCGTGCGTAAGCCTGTTGCGCCTCTTCAGAGCCCCATTTCCCGAAGTAGCGAACGTTCCGCTTGTTCCCCATTTGCCATTCGCAGTGAGCCTGCCCGGTGGCTTTGTGGGGCTTCATGCGAGGGCAGGGGCGGACCGACGCGACCGCGGGCTTGGAAGTCGGACGGAACCGGCGGTCGGGTTTCGTGCTGACGGCGTCGGCCACCGACCACCCGAGTTTGATTCGGGCGTTAATGGTCGTGACCGGCACCCCGTGCCGTTTTGACCACTCTTTGAGGGTGAGCGATTCAGCACCAACTGTGTACAGTTTCGGCGGGTTGGGCATGACGCATTCTCGGGGTTGTGAGTTCCGAGATTACATCGGCAGGGTTTAGCGTTGCAGGGGAGTAGGCGAAAAAACGACCCCCGTAGACTACGGGACTTCTTGCACAAAACAGGGTAGGGTCAAAAAACGACAAAACCCCGGTTTTCACCAGGGTTTTGTGGGGTTCTAACATGTCGGGCCGGCGGGATTTGAACCCACGACCTCTTGCACCCCAAGCAAGCGCGCTAGCCAAGCTGCGCTACGGCCCGAAACCATCCAACTCTTGCTTTGTAACACCCGGAAGGCCGAACGGCAACGGGTGGCCTCCGAACCGGTCACACTGGCTGTATCACCCGGCGCCCCGTGAACCGAATCGCTGCTCCCTTGCAACCCGCGTATCGGCCGGTTAGCCTGAAAGAATCGGCCAACAGAAACTCGCTCGGCGCCGTTTTAAATACTAGCCCAACCCATTTCATGGTTCGGGGAAACCGATGACCCTCGCTCGCTGCATCTCCTGGACGCTGCTCGCCGGCGCTGGGTTCGCGCTGTTCGCCGGTCCCGCTGCGGGGCAGGCCCCCCCGCTCCCCAGAAAGGACAACTCCGCCGTTGAGAAGGTGGTCGGGTATCGCGACGCCTTGAAAGGGATTCCGGCGGACGGCTTGAACGAGGCGAAAGAGAACTTCGCCAAGTTCGCCAAGTACTATGCCGATGTGGTCGCGCACCCCTCCGTCTACAAAACCCCGCAAGAGTTCAAGCTCGACGCGCCCGGGACGCTGCACCTGTCCATCGACGGGCCGAACGGCATCCTCCAGGATATCGCCCGCTTCACGCTCGAAGCGGCCCCGGGGGCGAGCCGGCCCACGCCCGAGCACGCGGTTTACATTCGCGAACTCGGTGCCGCGCTCGACGCCGCGTTCAAAGAGCTGATCGAAAAGCACCCGGACCCGATCGTCCGCGTGAACGCGGCTCGCGTGCTCTCGGTCGTGTGCCGTTCCGGTTCGTCCGCCCACTACCCGACGCTCACCGGACTGATCGCCAACGCGAACACCCGTACCGAGATCAAGTATTATGCGCTCCAGGGGGCCGCGAACCTTCTGGCGGCGTACGACGCGGACTGGATCAAGACGCGCAACCACGTCGCCCAGACCGAGGAGCCCAACCTCGTCGGTGAACTGGTTAAAGTGCTGGACGCCGGCGTGAACGACCCGGCGCGGCTCGTCGCGGGCCTCCCGGAAAACAAAGTTACCAAGGCGACCGAGGAGCAGTTGGCGGTCGTTGCGCTGGTCCGCCGCCAGGGCATCAAGGCACTCGCGCAGTTCCGGTACGTCAGCTCGACCGACGGGAGCGGGCAGGTGATTTACCCCGTTCACACGCTCGCGCGGATCGCGCTTTCGGACCCGGCGCTGGTCCCGGCGCCTGGGCCGGCGGACGCCGCCGAAGCGGTCATCGGCATCTGCAACATGGCCCCCGTACAGGTCAAAGGGGTGCGCGTCACCCCTCTGAAGTACAACGCCGACGCCGCTCTCGAAGCCGTGACCGCCGGCCTGATCACCTTTGCCAGCCCGCGCGCCGCCGACGCGTTCGACCGGCGGTTGCCCTGGCGCACGTACTCGCTGCGGATCGCGATCGCCGTCCGCAACTGGCGCCCGCTGTTCGATCCCGATTTCGACGTGACCAAGCCGAGCGCGTTCGACGCCGGGCGGGTACCGGCCGCCGTGGAAGACTTCTACAAGGACACGATCCCGAAAGTGCTCGCTCCCATGGACCGCGTCGACAATTCTGGCAAGCCCGACATCGGGGCCAAGGTGGACATTGAGGGGCTCCGCAGCCGGCTCACCGCCCTGCGCGCGAACCCGAAGCGCAGCACGACGCTGCTGGCGGGCGTCGCCGCAACCAGCATCGAGTTCGGGCCGGCGCCCAAGTGACGGTTCGCCCGCGGGCGCCCCGGCTGGCGAGGCCGACCCCACAGGTTTCCGATGGAGAGGATCGAATGAGACGGTTCCTGCTGTCCCTGGCGGTTCTCGTGACCGTCGGAGTGACACCGACGTTTGCGGGGTACATTATCATCCGGGTTCTGCTCGAAGGTGGCGGCGCCACACCGGGCGGCGAATCGATTCCCGGCGGCCCCGGCGGCATCGCTCCGCCCGGCTCGTTCGGCGGCCCGGGTCCGCGCGGCGGTTCACCCGGAGGGGGGATGCCGCTACCGGGTGGGCCGGGTGGAACGGGACCGTTCGGTCCGGGCGGCGGCATGCCGATGGGGCCGGGGGGCACTGCGGCGCCAGGCGGCTCCTCCGACCACACGCGGTCCATTGTGGTTGTGGTGCCGCTCGAAACCGATCTCAAGCGAGGGAAGCTTCTCCCCAACCGCGCCGGCCACCCGCAGCTCAACCCCGAGTTCCGAAAGCTCGAGCTGCGTCACTACGGGCAGAAGCTGTCTGCTTTCCTGTTCATTGATAGCACCACCATTCAGCTTTACGAAGAATTGCTCACCACACCGGGGCCGAAAAAGACCCGTCACACAGAGGTGCTCGATAAATATGCCGCCTGGCGCCTGGCCAAGACCGACGGTCGCGTGCTCTACGACGCGGTCGTGATGGCGCTCCAGGCGGGGATGGTGACCGAAGCACTGACTTACGCCGATGAGCTGGTCGCGGCCGCGCAAGACACGAAGGTCACCATTCCGGAGCGCGACGTGAAGCCGTTTGTGGCGGCGTGGTCCGCCGTCCGCAAGGCCGTGGCCGACACCCCGGGGGCGCCGAGCGATGCCGCCCTGTGGCAGGAGCGGCTCGACTTTCGCAACGGAAACGTCACCACGCTCGGCCACTACTCCGTCCTCGCGGCGGACAATAACTCAGCGGATGTTGCGCGCCGGGCGGCGCAACTGAACGACAATTTCAAGGCGTTTTACCTGTGGCACGCCACCCGAGGTGAAACGCTTCCGGTGCCAAACAAGCCGCTCGTCGCGGTGCTCGCGCCCGGGCCGGAAGCCGTCCGCAGCCTGAACCGCGCGCTCGACGGGCTGCCGATATCCGACGCGTTTTACGCGCCCGATCACGGGGTTCTGGTGCTTTCGCCCGAACGCATGGACGACGTCGGCCAGACGTTTCTGCGGCAGAACCAGCAACTGTTCGGGCGCGGGCTGAACCGCCAGCAGTTGCTCGCGGGTAAGGCCCCCGAGATCGATTTCAGTGGGCAGAAGGGCACCAAGCCGGACGACGTGGCGCACGCGTCCACGCTCGCCGCCGTCGAGCGCCTGGCGATCGACGACGCGGAGATCGCGGCGGTCAGCCGCGAGGGTTCCAGGCAACTGCTGTACGCCACCGGGGTCCTGCCGAAGCACGTTACGCTCCCGGTGTGGCTCACCAACGGGGCGGTCAACTTCTTCACCCGGCCGCGCGGGCCGGCCTACGTCACCGTTGGCGATGACGAGACACCCAACATGCACGTCGCGCTGGCCACCGGGTACGGCGGGCCGAACTACGTGCTTCAGCGCCACTTCCGCGACTTCGTTACCAAAAAGGAACTGCCCTCAGAAGCCGACCGGTTGCTGGAGAACGTGCTCGGCGATGTGTACTTTAACGGGATCAAGAACGGCGACGACCCCGACCCCGCTCCGCCGAAAAAGGTGACGAAGAAGGTCAACCCGAACCCAATGGCCCCGATGTTCCCTGGCCAACCGGGGCGCCCCGGGATGGACGGGGAGGGGGGGCGCGGCCCCGGGATTCCGGGCGGCCCGGGCATGCCCGGCCAAGGCGCTGCGACCGCATCGGCGGAGGAAGATCCCGCTCTGCTGCTCCGGCGCAAGCAACAGCGATTGGCGCTCAAGGCAAACGCCACGTCATGGGCTCTCTACTACTACCTCGCCAAGGCCCGACCGGCCGAACTCAAACGGTACATTGCCGAACTAAATAAGCTGCCGCGCGACCTGCCGATCGACGGCCGTACCGCGTTCGGGGTGTTTGTGCGGGTGTTCGGGCTTTCGACCTCAGAAGACGGCCCGGCCGATCCGGTTGCGGTCAAGAAATTCGCTAACGACTGGTTCACCTACATCAACAGCGTCGGGCTGGTCGGGGTTGATGTCCCCCTGGTGCTTTCGGCGCCGAAAACGCCGGCGACCAACCCGATGGGCATGCCGGGTTTGTTTGGACCTGGTAGTGGCGGGGGCGATGGGCGCTGAGCGAGCCGAGAAAGAGCGGAAGGTTTCGTGCGCGGCGCTTGACCTTCCGCCTCGTCTCTTTAAGATAGCTTCACACCCCTGACGCAAGGGGATGCCGAGGTGGCGGAATTGGCAGACGCACTAGATTCAGGTTCTAGCGCTCGCAAGGGCGTGGAGGTTCAAGTCCTCTCCTCGGCACCTTCAGCCCATCGGGTAAAACCGGTGGGCTTTTTTCGTTTCTAACCGGATTCCTAGCAGACTACCGGCTTCACATTATTTAGGCCGATGTTTAAGCAATAACGGCTTTCGGGCACCCAAAAGGACGAGAAGCCGAGTGCCCACTTCACGCCCCCGAACCTGAATCCGTTGCGGTCGCTGTTCTTAACGGATTTACACGTCCGAGTTTCGCACTGACGGCGTGCGGTCGGCGGCTCGAACTCACCGACGAGCGAGGACGGCGTGACACTGTTCGAGGACCCGTTCTTCACCTTCCGGTTCGCCGACGACCGGCGCATTGCTCGTTTCCATTTGGAGGGTGTCGAAGCCGGTATTCGGGTGGCCGTCTACCAGATCGATCCCGGCACCGGCGAGCGGCGGCGCCTGTTGGCAGAAGCGGCGGTGGGCGACGGCGGGTGGGTGGACTTGTCCGAACCTATTATGGTCGGGGCGGGTGATGCGTTCATAGCCGTGCCGCAGAACCTGTAAGGACGCAACCGAGATGAACTGGATCGACTGGTACGATTCGCTCGCCAAACCCTGGTGGACCCCCGCCCCGGCAACGATCCGCCTGATCTGGGGGTGCCTGTACCCAATCATCCTCGTCAGCTTCGGGTTCGTGTTCATACAGGCGTTACGGCGCAAATTGCCACGCCGGGTCGCCCTGCCGTTCGCCGCGAACCTCGTCGCCAACCTCTTGTTCATGCCGATCTTCGCCGGACTGCGGAGCGTGCCGTTGGCGGCGGCGGACATCGTGGTCGTGTGGGCGACGATCCTCTGGTGCGTGGTCGCCGTCTGGTCGCATTACCGGTGGGTCGCCTTCGCCCAAGTTCCGTATTTCATTTGGGTGTCGCTCGCTACAGCGATCCAATTGTCGATTACAGCGATGAACTGACGGACCTGCGGTTCGGAGCGTTCACCCGAGACGAGCGAGTTCGTGGAGAATCGACTCGCACCAGCCCTGTGGCGTGGAACCTGGAACCTGAAGCTACTGCGAACTCTGTGCGACACGTTTCGCCCGCCCTGCTCGGCACGCCTCGCTGCAGTACCGCACGTGATCCCAGCACCGTTCCCACTTCTTCCGCCAGGTGAACGGGCGCCCGCAGACCGCACACGTCTTCGAGGGCAGGTTCTCTTTCTTGCGGGCCACGGCAGCACTCGGCATTGATGATGTTCGGGCAACGGCCATTGTAGCGCACGGCGGTGAGCGCCGCAGGGCAAGGCGATGTCCGCCGGGAATCCAGGCATGACCCCTGAACACGTCGCCGCCAGCTACGACCAGATCGCCCATCAGTGGCTCGACCTCTCGACCTACGGGTTCGCCCAAATCGAGCGGGCCGTCGCCTTCGTAAAACGCAAAGGCACGGCCCTCGACGTGGGGTGCGGCACCGGGCGACTGATGGGACTGTTGGACAAGCACGGGTTCCGCACGGACGGCCTCGACGTGTCCCCGGCCATGATCGCCCTCGCACGCGACCGTCACCCGAACGCCCGGCTGTTTCACGCCGACATCTGCGGGTGGGAACAGCCCCAGCCATATGACCTGATCGTGGCCTGGGACAGCGTGTGGCACGTCCCGCTGGACCGCCAGGGGCCGGTCCTGACGAAGCTCTGTCGGGGGCTGGCGGCGGGTGGCGTTCTGGTCTTCTCGACGGGCGGCACGGACGGGCCGGACGAGCGGCAGAACACGTTCATGGGACCACCCATGTACCACGCCACACTCGGCATCCCCAGGACGTTGCGAATCCTGGCCGCAGCGGGCTGCGTCTGCCGCCACCTGGAGTACGACCAGCACCCTGAAGACCACGTCTACTTCATCGCTCAGAAACCGGCGAACGCCAACCCAACGACGGGTGGTCCCGTGCGGCTTCGTGCCGTTCAACCGGGCGATCTTCCCCGCATGTTCGAGATGCAACTCGACCCGGAGTCGAACCGCATGGCGGTCACGAACCCCCGGAGCCGTGAGGCGTTCGACGCACACTGGACGAAGGCGCTGGCCGACCCGGTGAACACCACCAGGGCCGTTCTGTTCGACGGGGAGATGGTCGGGTACATTTCTTGCTTCCCGATGGACGGCGAGGACCACGTCGGGTACTGGATCGACCGGGCGTTTTGGGGCATGCGGATCGCCGGCCGGGCGCTGCACCTGTTGCTGGGCGAAGTCACGAAGCGCCCGCTGGTCGCCACCGCCGCCACGAGTAACGGTGCGTCCCTGCGGGTGCTCCAGAAGTGCGGGTTCGTCGTCGAGCGGGTTCACCTCGCGCCCGCCAGCGACCGGTACCCGGAGTGCGAAGAGGCCGTCCTCGTGCTGCGGTAAGCCCCGGCTTCATCCCGCGACTCTCCCGCTGATTGATTCAATGCGCCGCTTGATCTCGATGCCATGCTTTGGGCGACGGCGAGCCGTTTCTCGATCTCGTGGGTGGTCGGCGGCGGTCGTCGCTCCTTCGGCAAGTCATTTCGGTGGGCGATGCCAAACTGGTGGATCAAAACAGGCCGCATCGAGGATAATGAAGAAGAGGCGACGATGGCGGTGAGGCTGAAGACGATGCCGACGGGCCAGATAAGCGTGGTCATCCAGCACCTTCGGGCTGATGTCAGGCCGGACGGTGACGGCGTGACCGATGGGGAACTCTTGGCCCGCTTCGTGAGAAGCCGGGATGAAGACGTCCTTGCAGCCCTTGTGCGGCGTCACGCCCCGATGGTGTGGGGCGTCTGTCGCCGCCTCCTCGACCACCACGATGCCGAGGATGCGTTTCAGGCCACGTTCCTTGTCCTCGTCCGCAAGGCAGCGGACGTGCCGAGGCATGCTGTCGCCAACTGGCTCTACGGCGTGGCCCGGCAGACGGCGGGGCGGGTGAGGGCGTTGGCGGCGAAGCGGGGACGACGTGAGACGCAGGTGGTGATTATGCCCGAACCGACCGTGGCGGAAGTCCGTGTCTCCGACTTGCAGAGCGTCGTGGACAAGGAGTTGAGCCGCCTGCCCGACCACTACCGGGTCGTCGTCGTCCTGTGCGACCTTGAGGGCATGACCCGCAGGGAGGCGGCCAGGCAACTCGACATCCCCGAAGGGAGCGTGGCGAGTCGGCTGGCGAGGGCGAGGGCAATGTTGGCGAAGCGACTCACTCAACGGGGTGTCACGCTGTCCGGTGGGTCGTTGGCGGCGGTCCTGTCGCAGAACGTGGCGTCGGCGGGCGTCCCGGCGTTGGTGGTGTCGAACACGATCAAGGTCACAAGCCTCACGGCGGCGGGGCGGGCGACAACGGGGGTGATATCGGTCAAGGTCGCCGCTCTCACGGAAGGAGTGCTGAAAGCCATGTTCATGAGCAAACTCAAAGCGTTGGCGGGAGTCCTGATGCTGGCGACGTGCCTCATCGGAGTCGGCGTAACTGTCGTTCTGGCGAAGCAGGACCACGCACCAACGAAGGCCGGGTCGGATGCACCCGATGCGAAGCAAGCAGCGGCGAAGGAAGCCGCTGTCAAGGCGATGCAGGAGCGTCTTCAGGGGACATGGAAGCTCGTGGCCATGCACAGCAATGGCACGAAGAGCGAGCTTGACATCATCAACACGATCAAGGGGAACACCTGGGAAACCAAGCTGGATGGCAAGGTCTTCCAGTCCGGGACGTTCAAGTTGGTCGATCTCGACGCCAGCCCCAGGCAGATCGAGTGGGTAATTACTTTTGCCGAAGCCGAAGAAGTTAAGGGCAAGACCATCCACGGCATCTTCATGCTCGATGGCGACTCGCTGTGTTGGAACACCTGTGATGCCGCCAAGTACCCACGCCCGCAGGCTTTCTTCACCGAGCAGGACGACGGGTGCTGTGCGGGGATGTTCAAACGTGCCGACCCAAAGAAGGACCGGTGAGCAGGGCCATCGGCTTCAACTTCGGGATCAACTCATTAAGGACCATCCCCTTCACCTTCTGCACGGTCGGGGGCGAACGGCTTGGGCGGCTTCACCTGCTTTGGGTGAAGCCGCTTTCGTTGTCCTCCTTCTCGACGTAGGCGAAGTCGTGATTCCGCCATCCCGAGCACGCGGGGCCGCGGCGGTCAGCCGGTCGTGTCGCCGAGCGCCTTCTGGATCGCTGCGCGAACGCTCATCGGCCTGATCGGGAACACGTCCAGCGCCGCCTTGTCCCGCACCACGGTGGGGTTCTTCAGCCCCTCGATCAGGTGGCGGCCGACCTCGAACGCCGCGGGCGTCACCAGCGCCAGCCACAGCCCGGACAGGTACGGGGTCAGCACGGGCACCGAGATCAGCCACCGGCGCCGCCCCGTCTGCCGGGCGTACTCCCGGATCATCCCGCCGTAGCTGGTTGCCTCCGGGCACCCGATCTCGAAGGTCCGGCTCCCGCCCGGCGGCAGGTCTTTCGCCGCCAGCAGGTAGGCCAGCACGTCGTCCACGGCGACGGGCTGGGTCGGCGTGTTCAGCCAGCGCGGGCACAGCATCACCGGCAACCGGTCGGTCAACTTCTTCACCAGGTCGAACGACAGGCTCCCGGTGCCGATCACCAGGGACGCCCGGAACTCGACGGTTTCCACGCCCGACGCCCGCAGGATGTCGCCGACCTCGTGGCGGCTCCGCAGGTGGGGCGAGAGGTCCGGGTCGGCGTCGTCCCCCAACCCGCCGAGGTAAATGATCCGCCGCACCCCGGCCCGCGTTGCCGCCCGGGCGAAGTTGGTCGCCCCCTCACGGTCGTCCTTCTCGAAGTCGCCGGGGCCGGACATCAGGTGAACGAGGTAGTAGGCCGTCCGAACGCCCTGCAGCGCCCCGTCCAGCGAGTGCGGGGTGAGCACGTCGCCCGGAACGACCTCCGTGGTCGCCCGAACGTGCGGGCGCAACTTGTCCGGGTTCCGGGCCAGGCACCGAACAACCCCCGGTTGCGCTTCGAGGAGCGGGATCAGCCGCCCGCCGACGTAACCGGATGCCCCGGCCACGAGGGTGACAGCGGTGTTCGGGTCTTCGGAACGATTCGGCTCCGGTTGCATCTTCGGCCCGGCTCTCGGTTGGGAAGTGGTTCGTTCTGCGGGTATCATTCCTCACGGGCGGTACCCGCGCCCGTCTCTATCGCAATAGTTGTACCGTAATCCCGAATCGTTTCGGGCGAGATCGAAGGTGCGAATGCTGTCGTTGCGAAAGCCGTCGGCCGACACGCTGCGCCCGTTCCTGGCGGCGCAGTCGGACCTGCCGTTCACCTATGCGGCGGTGGGCGCAACCGCCGGCACCCCGCCCGACGGGTTCGACGTGGACCGCACCCGCACCAAACTGGGGGAGGGCGAACCGGTGTTCCGCTCGGCGGTCGACGCACTGCGGCGGTGGGAGCAGTTCCGGCTGGGCTGGGTCGAGGCCTGGTCGCCGGACACGCCCATCCGAACCGGCGCGGTGGTGGCGGTGATGGGCCGGGCCGTCGGGCTGTGGTGGCTCAACGCCTGCCGGATCGTGTACACCGTGGACGAGGCGGGGCCGGTGTCGAGGTTCGGGTTCGCCTACGGGACGCTGCCGGGCCACGTCGAGCGCGGGGAGGAGCGGTTCCTGATCGAGTGGGACCGGGCAAGCGGCGGCGTGTGGTACGACATCCTGGCGTTCTCCCGCCCGAAGCACGTCTTGGCCCGCATCGGCTACCCCGTGGTGCGGCGCAAGCAGAAGCGGTTCGGGCGGCACTCGGCGGCGGCGATGCTCCGGGCCATCCGCCCCGCCGGGGCCGGTCATCCCGAATGACTGGAGTCAGGGGACGCGGTATGATCGCCGAAAAGCAACTTCGATCCGAACCGCTCAGGTGGCTCAAAACCGAATCCAGTAGTTTCAAGTTCCAGGTTCCAAGTTCCACGTCAAGCCAAACGGCACACGGGCGGTCCGGAGCGGGTACCGAGTCCCATCGTTTCAAGTTCGCGCGGCCGTGGCGATCGGCCGGGAGCCCAGAGCACGCCGAAGTTACACCGGCCTGCGGACGCCGACGGTTCGACCGTGGCTCGTCGAACCGTCGGCATCCGCAGGCCGGTGGCGCACGCACGTGACCAACTTGGAACGACTGGAGCCGGTTTCCACTTGGAACTTGGAACCTGGAATTTGAAACTACTGGAATGACGTTGACGCCATGACCGACGGCTTGGTCGAGTACAAGAAGACTCAGTACCCGGACGACCGGCGGCGGATTCTTGTCTGCGGCATCCCGGACGGCAAGGTGCGGGTGGAGTTGCTCTCCGCCGCACCCGGCACCGATTCGATCTGGGAGTTCAAACTCTACGGTCTGGTGTGAACGGGCGAGCGGACACAGGCGATCCGGTACTTGCGCGAGACTCGCCAGATGGCCCGCCGGGAGGCGGAACGCAAAGTGAAGGCGGTCGTCGCCGAGTTGGGGATGCAGTAGCGGACATCAGAGCCAATCACGGGAGGCACGAGTGGCGAAGCGAAAGAAGCCCGGCGCCGGGATCACCGAGGACGTGCGGCCCGCGTTTGAGGAGATCGCCCGGCTGGTTGAGACGTTCTGCCAGAAACACCTGAACGAAGAGTACGCCGAACTCTGCCGACGCCTGACCGAGAAACTGGCCCGCAAGCGTCCGTCGCCGCTCCTCGGCGGCAAGCCGACCACCTGGGCCTGTGGCATCGTGCGCACGGTCGGGTGGGTGAACTATTTAGACGACCGGGACCAGACGCCCCACATGAAGCTGACCGCCATCGACAAGGCGTTCGGGGTCGGCGAAAGTACGGGCCAGGGGAAGTCCGTGCTGATCCGCAAGATGTTCAAGATCAGGTCGATGGACCCGGCCTGGACGCTCCGCAGTCGAATGGACCGCAACCCGACGGCCTGGATGATTCAGATCAACGGGTTCATCATCGACGCCCGGTATCTGAAGCGGGAGGTTCAGGAGGAGGCGCTTCGCAAGGGGCTGATCCCGTACATCCCCGAACGACCGCCGTCCGTTGCTGACGAGCAACCGGACACCGCGGAGTAGGACAACGGCGAAGTCGAAACCGGGAACGGTCGGCTCGCTACACGGGACGTGCAACCCTGTGTCGGGTGGATTTTGCAAAGGTAATAAAGCGATGGAAACGACGCTTTGAGAGCGACGCCCATCGCGGTAATCGCACAGTCAAAAATGTCGATCGCAATTGGCGCCGGTGCGTTCGATCACCGGCGCCAATTCGGGTCACCCCTGTGTGGCCGTGTCGGGGCGTGAGCCGCGACACGGTAACCGGCAACGTCGTGCGACACGCGGCCCACGGTAGCTTCTACTGCTCAGACGCTCCACCCTGTGGGGCCTTCGCCTTTCCTCCGTCTTTCGGTCCCGGTCCGCCGCTTCCGGCTACCCCCTTCGGCAGGGACTGGTTCAGGTTCGTCGGTATCGGCTCCGCTTTCGACCCACAGCCGATAGCAGTGCTCACACCGAGCAGAATCATTACTTTGAAACTTGTTCGCAACATTTCGATTGCTCTGAGTTGAATGTCGTGGCAAAAAGCGTGTGGTCGTAGCCGCGTTCCCCGAGCACAAGCAATCCGGGGGCGCGGCTGCGATCTCAAGCCGACGTCGTTAGTTCATCAACTGGCCGGCGTTAAACGTGTCGCCGTCGGCCGCACCGGACAACTGCTGGAGGATCAGCCAGTCGCCGCCACTGGGGAGCGGGTTCCGAACACCGGCCGAACCCGGGCGCAGCGTCCGCACCGACCCGTCGCCCAAGGAGAAGTTGATGACGCCGCCCGTGTGCATGCTGCCGAAGCAGAGCGGGAGGGCGCCCGACGAACCGCCGGTGCCGGTGGTGCTCAGACCGTTGTGCAACCCGAATTTGGTCGGCATCGCTCCGACACCCATCCACGAGATACCACCGAAGAGGTTCGGGTCGGACGGGTTCTTACCCAGCGTCTCGCCGAAAGCCAGTGTGTTCGACGTGCCATCGGTGATCGCGGTGATTTTCGTTTGCGACCGGTTGTAGTAAATGCCGCGGTACTTTTGCAGGCTGATGCCCGGACCGTCGGACGCGGAACTGGTCGAGACGTTGTCACCCAGCGCGCCGGCAACGCCGGTGTAGTTCGTGATTCCGATGTCGTACTGGTTGCCGTTCGTGAACCATCCCCAGGTGCATGCGTTGGTGCCCGATACCGCGGGGTCCGGACCCAGGTTAACAATCGCGCCGTTGGTGGACGAGGTCGCACCCGGGTTCGGGTCGGCCGGGCAGCGGAACATTTTGATCTTCGTGGTGGACAAGCTGTAATCAGGGTTTCCGCCCCACCACTGTGCGGCCGTGAACGTGCCGTTCGCCGCCGTGAACGTCGTCACGGTGTACGTGCCCCTGTACTGCTTGAACAAGTTATCCTGTTCGAGGTACGGCAGCATGAAGAACAGCGAACTGGCGATCTGGCCGCCCCAAAAACCGCCGCTGGCGTTGCCGCCCAAAAAGCCCGGAGGCAGGACGCCGTTGGCCGATTCGTAATTGTGAGAAGCCAGCCCGATCTGCTTGAGGTTGTTCTGGCAGCTCATCCGCGCGGCGGCTTCGCGCACCTTCTGGACTGCGGGCAGCAGAAGCCCGATGAGGATCGCAATGATCGCGATCACAACCAACAACTCAATGAGGGTGAAGCCGGAACGTTTTCGCCCCGAACGAGCAACGGACATGAGAATACTCCCTCAACGAGCGCGCTGACTCAGCGCGGGAACAGAGAGACGTTCCCTGACGAGCGCGTGCCCAGGCTTGGCCGGCAGACCGGCAATACGAATGAACGGACAATCAGGAGATTACGAGAGCGAGCAAGGTGAGTGAAAATAGACCGGTTGCCTAATGCGATGCTAAAGCGAGAGAGGCATCACACCAATCAGCAACCGGGATGAGTTCACCCCGCTAAGTAAATATAATTCACATGAAATCGCTCGGTGTCAATCGTTTTCTCACAATTTCAGTTCTGACCCGCCCGGCATCACGCTGTTGATGTGACGCCGGGCGAATCTGGAGTAACGAGTGGGATTGTTCCGCCGGTACTGGCGCGTTTGCGAAACTCGGCGGTGCGTCTGTTGCCCGCGGAGTGTCGCGCGCGATCTGGTAACCCCGTGCGGTTCCGGGACCAGTACTCGTTCATCCGCCCTTGATGCGGCATTCCACACCCCCCAATCCTGTCGGTTACCCAGGACCACTCCGTGTTTCATGTCTGGCGGTGTGGCAACCCGGCCGGCGTCAGACGGCCGGGGCTGATCCCGAACGCCCGCCGCCGTGTGGAACGCGGACCGGCACTGGCCGGTTCCTGGCGCTTTGGTAGTTGCGGTTGTGTGGTGTGAGCAGATTGTGTAAATCGCATCGGCGGACTCGGTCGATAATACCGTTCGTACCGCCTCACAGGGCGCGAAGCGAAGCGATCGAGGCTCAGGGAAGGGCACCCGATGGACCTGCGGAACAAGCGAATCCTGGTGACCGGCGGGGGCGGCTTTTTGGGCCGCCATGTGGTCACCGAACTGCGGCAGGTGGGCTGCACCTGCCTGTTCGCGCCGCGGCGCGCCGAGTACGACCTGACGGACGCTGACGCGGTGCGTGCGGTGCTCGAGTGGAGCCGCCCGGATGTGGTGATCCACCTCGCCGCGGTGGTCGGCGGGATCGGGGCCAACCGCAAGCACCCCGGCACGTTCCTTTACGACAACCTGATGATGGGCGTGCAGCTCATCGAACAGTGCCGCCGCCGCGGGCTGGAGAAGTTCGTCTGCGCGGGCACCATCTGCGCGTACCCGAAGTTCACCCCGGTGCCGTTCAAGGAGGCGGACCTCTGGAACGGGTACCCGGAAGAGACCAACGCGCCGTACGGGCTGGCCAAGAAGATGCTGCTCGCGCAGCTCCAGGCGTACAAGCAGGAGTTCGACTTCCCCGGGGTGTACGTGCTGCCGGTGAACCTGTACGGCCCGTGGGACAACTTCGACCTCCAGACCTCGCACGTGATCCCGGCGCTGATCCGCAAGTGCGTCGCCGCGCAGGAGCTGAACCTGCCGGAGGTGCCGGTGTGGGGGACGGGGAAGGCCACCCGCGAGTTCCTCTACGTGGGCGACGCCGCCCGCGGCATCCGGCTCGCCGCCGAGCGGCTCGAAACGCCGGACCCGGTGAACCTCGGGTCCGGGCACGAGATCGCCATCCGCGACCTCGCCCAGCGGATCGCCGACCACGTCGGCTACCGCGGCGCGCTGAAGTTCGACCCGACCCAGCCCGACGGCCAGCCGCGCCGGTGCCTCGACACCAGCCGCGCGAAGGAGCTGATCGGGTTCGAAGCCACCACCACGCTGGACCGCGGGCTCGCGGAGACGGTCTCGTGGTACCGCGCCCACCACGCGACGACGAGCCGCGCCGCGGCTTGACCGCTCACCGCACCAGGAGAGAACTGTGGACGCGACACCCGAGCCCGACACCAACGCGACGCCCGTCGAGCCGGTCCTCGGCCACAGCGCCCCGGAGCGGCTCCAGGTCATGGAGACGCGGCTCGCGGCCATGGTCGAGCAGGCGTACAGCATGCGGCAGGAGGTGGCCCGGATGCACACCGAGGTCACCCGGTTGCGCGCGCTCGTGTCCCCGCCGCGGCCCAAACTGCCCTGGAAGATTTGGATCCGGCACCACACCAAGGAGCTGCTCAAGCTGAAGGTGCGGCTCGGCAAACTGGAGTTCGCCAACGAGCCGAAGGAGGTGTGGGTGCCGCGCCGGTACCACCGCGTGCCGCGCCTCACGAACCCGCCCACCATCTCGATCGCCACCCCGTCGTTCAACCAGGGGCGGTTCCTCGAGCAGACCATCCGCAGCGTGCTCGACCAGGACTACCCCCGGCTCGAGTACGTGGTCCAGGACGGGGGATCGACCGACAGCACCCACGAGGTGCTGAACCGGTACCGCACGCGCCTGTCCCGGTGCGAGTCGCGCAAGGACAACGGCCAGTCCCACGCCATCAACCTCGGGCTCGCGGGGACCACCGGCGAGATCATGGCCTACCTCAACTCCGACGACCTGCTGCTGCCGGGCGCGCTGCACACCGTCGCCCGGTTTTTTCAGGACCACCCGGACGTCGACGTGGTTTACGGGCACCGCGTGCTGATCAACGGCGAGGGCCAGGAGATCGGGCGGTGGGTGATCCCGCACCACGACGACGAGGTGCTCCGGTGGGCCGATTACGTGCCCCAGGAAACCATGTTCTGGCGGCGCCGCATATGGGATAAGGTGGGCGGGATCGACGAGAGCTTTCGGTTCGCGATGGATTGGGACCTGCTGCTGCGGTTCCAGGCCGCCGGGGCCAAGTTCTACCGTTACCCGCGGTTCCTCGGGGCGTTTCGCATCCACGGGAACTCCAAGACCATGACCGTGGTCAGCACGCAGGGCGAGTTGGAAATGGCCCGGCTGCGCGAGCGCTCACTCGGGCGCGTGCCGGACCCTCTGGAGATCAAGGCCGCGGTGCGCCGGTACCTCGGCTGGCACGTCTTCCATGACCGCATGTATAATCTTGGTATTTTTAGATATTGACAGGTTTGATGAGGCGGACCGCCCTGGTCGATGGTGCGCGGCGCTCGGCTTGAAGTGCGGCCTTTGTGATGCCCGCGAAGTTAGAGGCTCCGCCCGGCTTCCACACCGGCCGACGAGGACAATGGCCGCGAGCGAACGCCCGAACCTGACCCAACTGCCAGGACCAACACACTCAACGGCGCCGGCCCGCCGCGTTCAGGGACCGGCGCTTCGGCCGCCCCTCCCCGAATCGCCACCCCACGCATGTCCGGCGGCGCTCACTCCAACGGTGTTGTGGACGCGGGCCGCGCCCAGACCGGTAGCACGACCCACCCCGGGGCGCGCCCGCGGTTCGGCACCGCGCGGAGGGCCGCGGCGTAGGTCGGGAACCGGCCGGCGCTGACCCAGGAGTTGTTCGCCCGGTAGCACCGCCAGATCTCGAACGTGATCGGGGCGTCGGGAGCGGCTTCGAGTACGGCTTCGGTGGGCGTCACGGCGGCGTCTCCTGCGGTAGTTCGCGGCTCCCACAGAGGTTATCGAGCGGTTCCGCCGCCGGTTGCCCGCGCCCGCGGCGGCGGAACACGTTTCCCGTCTTCGAGCGTATCGCGTCACGCGCCGCCGCGCCTCGACGCGGCCGCCTCAGTTCCGCCAGACGCACGCGCGGCAATTTGCGTGAATGTGATGCTCGGTGTTTGGGTTGTAAAGCGCGCCGCCTGCGGCCGCGCGGGCCGCGGCACGCGACCGGTCGTCGCGCTGCGGTTCGCTTGAAGAGGAGCGGCGTTCGGACGAAGGGCCGTCAGGCCGGGCGCTCGGCGACACACACCATACAGTCCGATGAGCCGGCGAGGTAGCACGCCCAGGCCGCCAGGCGCGCCGCCGGCTTCCACTGGAGGAGCCGGGCGAACGGGCCCGCGGCGCCGACCGCGGCCGCGCGCCGCGCGCTCATGCGGAGCCAGTCGCTGTGCCGGAACTGTCGCACCGGGGCCGCGCGGAACCCGGCCGCCTGGAGCATGGCCGTGAGCGTGCCGGGGGCGAAGTGCGTGAGGTGCCGCGGCAGGTCCAGCCCGAACCACGCCGGGCCGAACAGCCGGTACGGGGCGCTCTCGATGTTCGGGGTCGCGACGACCAGCTTGCCCCCCGGTATCAGGAGCTTGAACGCCTCCCGCAGCAGCTCGAGGGGCCGGTGGATGTGCTCGAGCGAGTGCCACATGGTCACCACATCGAACGAGCCCGGGGCGAGGTCCGGGTGGGGCAGCGAGCCCACCAGGGCGGGCAGCCCGTAGCCCGTGCGGACGGCGTCGATCACACCGGGGCAAGAGTCCAGCCCGGTGACCGCCCAGCCGCGATCGGCCATCGTTTTGAGGAACCCGCCGGTGCCGCACCCGAAGTCGAGCAGCCGCCCCGGCCCGGGCCAGGGCAACGCGCCCCGCCGCTCGGCGCACGGGCGGCCGAACAGTCGCGCGAGGAGCGGGCGCGCCCGGCGGGTGCGGCGCGGCTGCCGGGGGCGGCGGTGCGGCTCGTAGTCCGGCGGGTAGAAGCGGGTGATGGCGCGCTCGCTCGGCCGCGGGTTCGTGAAGACCAGCGCGCACCGGCGGCACCTGACGACCGCGAACATCAGGCCGGTTTTCGGCGGCGGGAGCGGGTCCGGGGCTTCGAGCACGGGCGGCCCCGGGTCCGCGTCGGACCCGCACAGCGGGCACGGCGACTCGTCCCACGCGACGGCGGACGCGCGCGCGGGCGCCGGCACGCTGTCTGTTTGGATCGCTAGGGGCGGGCGGTTCATCATCTGCAACCCGTCCGTGGGTCGGCTGTGCGGGACAATTCGGCAAAACTTAACCTGCCGCCGTTTTGGGAGTCAAGGCGCCTTCGAGTCGAGCGGCGGCGGCGTGACGGTTGCTACCGTCCGTATGCGGGTGTAACCTCCGCGCCCGGGGCCGTACAACACCCGGAGCCGCGCGGCACACGTGCGGCTCCTCTTCCCCGATCCCGAGTCCTGTCATGCGCTACCTGGTTGCGGTGGCCCTTCTCTCGCTCCCCGCGGCGGCCCGCGCCGCCGAGTACGATGTCGTGGTGTACGGCGGAACGGCCGGCGGCGCGATGGCGGCCGTGCAGGCCGCGCGGATGGGTAAAACGGTCGTGCTGGTGGAACCGGGCGCGCACATCGGCGGGCTCACCAGCGGCGGGCTCGGGTGGACCGACAGCGGCGACAAGCGCGTCATCGGCGGGCTCGCGCGGGCGTTCTACCAGCGGGTCAAAAAGCACTACGACGCCCCAGAGGCGTGGACCCACCAGAAGCGCGAGGGGTACCCGTTCTACCGCAAGGACGAGGACGCCATGTGGACGTTCGAGCCCAAGGTGGCCGAGCAGATCCTGCGGGACTTCCTCAAAGAGGCCAAGGTGGAGGTCGTGTTCGGGCAGCGGCTCGACCGCGCGAAGGGCGTGGCGCTCGACGGCAAGCGCATCACCTCGCTCAGCACCGAGGGCGGGAAGACGTTCGCGGGCAAGATGTTCATCGACGCCACCTACGAGGGCGACCTGATGGCTGCGGCGGGCGTCTCGTTCGCCGTGGGGCGCGAGCCGAACTCGCGCTACGACGAGGCGCTCAACGGCGTGGCCCGCAAGTGGAACCAGCACACCCACCGGTTCACCGCGAAGGTGGACCCGTATGTCAAGCCCGGCGACCCCAAAAGCGGGCTCCTGTTCGGCATCGACGCCGACCCGCTCCCGGCCGACGGCGAGGGGGACAAGCGGGTCCAGGCGTACTGCTTCCGCATGTGCATGACCGACGTGCCCGAGAACCGCGTGCCGTTCGAGAAGCCGCAGGACTTCGACGAGGCGAAGTACGAGCTGCTGTTCCGGAACTTCGAGGCCGGGGACCTGCGGGTGCCTATCAAGCCGGACCGGATGCCCAACGGTAAGACCGACACCAACAACAACTTCGCCGTGAGCACCGACTTCATCGGCCAGAACTACAAGTACCCCGAGGCCGGGTACGCGGAGCGCGAGAAGATCGTTGCCGCGCACCTGAGTTACCAGAAGGGGCTCATGTGGGCGCTCCAGAACCACCGCCGGGTGCCCCAGAAGGTGCGCGACCAGTTCGCGAAGTGGGGGCTGGCGAAGGACGAGTTCACCGACACCGGGCACTGGCCGCACCAGATCTACGTGCGCGAGGCCCGGCGCATGGTGGCGGACTACGTCGTCACCGAACAGGACTGCCGGCGCCGGCGGGACACCCCGATGTCCGTCGGGATGGGGTCGTACAACATGGACTCGCACAACTGCTGCCGGTACGTCACGGCCGACGGGTTCGTTCAGAACGAGGGGGACGTGCAGGTGTCCCCCGGCGGGCCGTACCGCATCAGCTACAAGTCGATCGTGCCGCAAACCGGCGAGTGCCCCAACCTGTTCGTGCCGGTGTGCCTGAGCTGCTCCCACATCGCTTACGGGTCGGTCCGGATGGAGCCGGTGTTCATGGTGCTCGGCCAGAGCGCCGCGACCGCCGCGTGCCTGGCCATCGACACCAAGGTGGACGCGCAGAAACTGGACTACGACGCGCTGCGGAAGCGGCTGCTGGCCGACGGCCAGGTGCTGGAGTCCGCCGCGCCGCCGTCGGCCGGCGCCGTGGACCCGAAGAAGCTGGCGGGCGTGGTGGTGGACGACGCCGACGCGGAGCGCACGGGCTTTGAAACGGTCAGCTCGACCATCGGGCCGTTCGTCGGCTTCGGCTACCGGCACGACGGCAACGCGGACCGGGGCAAGCAGACGGCCAAGTTCGTGCCCGATCTCCCGGCGGCCGGTAAGTACGAGGTGCGGGTGGCGTACTCCGCCAACGCGAACCGCGCGTCGAACGCGGCGGTGACGGTGACCCACGCCGGCGGCGCGACCGAAAAGACGGTGGACCAGAAGAAGAAGCCGCCGATCGACGGGCTGTGGGTGTCGCTCGGGACGTTCGAGTTTGCCAAGGGGAAGGGCGGCAGCGTCACCATCACGAACGTCGGCGCCGACGGGTACGTGATTCTGGACGCGGTCCAGTTCGTGCCGGTGAAGTGATTGCTATCGCGTGCCGCACGCCGTCGCACGACCGGCGTCCGTCATGTCTTCGGGAGGTTTAGGAGGAATCATCATAACCCGGCTGGTAGTGTCTGATTCTTGTGGCACAGACATTCCTGTCTGTGCGGCCTTATCGCGCTGCACAGACAGGAATGTCTGTGCCACAAAGACAACAGCCAAAACGGATACCAACAACCGGACCGTGAATCAGACCGACGCCGGTTGCCGGGGCGGTCACTTCTTCGCGTTCTTGAGCTGCGGCAGCACGGCGGGGTCGGCGTACTTCGCCGGATCAGCCTCGAACTTCTTCTTGGCGGTGGCGTTCCAGAAGTAGACCTTCACGCCCTTGTACTCGACGGACGGGTCCTTGCTGCTCACCACCTTGTCGCGGTTCACCGGGCAGTGGATCTGCTCGATCTTCCGCTTGGGCAGCTCCTTGCCCTTGAGCTGCGGCAGCAGGTCCGGCAGCAGGTACGCCTCGGGCTCGGCCTTGAACTTGCTCACGCAGGTGTCGCAGCACAGCCCGATCTTGACGCCCTTCCAGTCGACGTACACCGGATCGGTGATCTCGTCCTTCGTCATCACCGGGCAGAACACCTGCTTGCCGGCCGGCTTCGGGTCGTCGGTGCGGCCGCTGGCGGACAGGGCCAGAACGACGCAGGCGGTCAGCACGAATCGCACGCGCATGGGAAACCTCGGTACGGGAAACGGTCACTCGCCCTTCGGGTTCAACCGGTCGCGGAGCCGGTCGGCCACCGGCCGCATCTCGTCCTCCGCGACACGAAACCGGTTCGTCGCCGCGTCGGCGACGCGCGGCCGGTTGATCGGGTTCAGCACGCTCACGCCGCGCGGCAGCGAGGGCGTGTTGGTGTCGGTCCGGTGGCACAGCGCGCACTGTGCGGCGAACGTGGTGTGTTTGGCCGATCCGTACTCCAGGAACAGCCCCTGCGTGGTGTCCGGGACGAACCGGAACGCCTCCCCGCCGAGGGCCGAGCCGGTGCGCGACCGGAAGTACACCCAGTGGTCCACGCCGTCCTTCGAACTCGTCGGGTTGTCGGCCGCGAGCTTAAACGGGCCGCTCAGCCGCCGCACCCGCACCTCGTCCACCACCGGCGTCGCCACCGGGTTCAGGTCCGGGTCGAACGCGACCAGTGACAGCACCAGCGCCACCTCGGTCCCGTCCGGCACCTCGACCCGGCCCGCCTGTTGGGCCGCGGTGGTGACGAGTCCGGCGGACGACGCGCGATCGCCGGCGTTCAGGAAGATTCGACTGGCTCGCAGCGCCTGGTCTCCGCGGAACAGTTTGCCGGCTTTGCGGTCCACTTCCACCCACGCGGAAGTCGGAGGGCCGTCGAACGGCAGGGCGGGGAGGTACGGCGTCGCGCCGTCTTTCGGCTTGTTATGGTGCGCGAACTGCTTCGTCAGTTCGGCGGTACCGGCGGGCAGGGCGGTTAGTTCGTTTCGCGGCAGGGCCAGCGATCGCACCGTTTTGGCCAGTGCGGTCAGCAGTTCGGTGTCGTCGCTACGGCCCCACTTGCGGCTCGTTTCCAGACGCCACCAGACACTCAGCACGTCCCACTGAAATAGTATACGGACAACCGGCGCTTTTAGCTCCGGCATGGCCGCAACTTGCTCGGCGGTCGAAACGGTGCCGAGCAGTTCCAGCAGCCGTTTGCGGCGCTCCGTCCCGACGGACGTGAGCGCCGACACGCGCACGTCGCCGCCGAATACGACCCGGTCGGCGGTCGTGCCTTTCCGCTTACCGAACTGCCAGCCCTTCACGAAGAAATCGACATCGCGTCGATCCGCTCGCTCAGCGGGTAGTACGGCCGCGATCTCCTCCGGCACTTGGTCTTGGGTGAACAGCAGCGCGTGGAGTTCGTTTAACGGGTGGGCCGGGTCGCGGGAGTAGACGGCCCCCGGCGTCTCGGATGTCGGGAGACCTTCAAGTGCGTGTCCAACGGGAAAACGGGGCGAAGGGCGCGGGGCGGGGGCCGTCGGGAGCGCTGCAACCGGCACGGACATCAGAAGCGCCAGCACCCCGACGGCGACGCGATCACTCGTCACTCACCACCTCCCCACCTTGAATCGTGAGCAGCGCGGCGATCACGTCGGCGCTCACACCCTGTCGAATCGTCCGCACCGACCCGTCCACCCGCCCGGTGTTCACCAGGCCCGAGTGGAAACTGTACATGGAGTAGTTGTTCGTGCAGTTCACCAGACACGGGCCGCCGTTGGTGACCCCGTCTTGCGAGTACCCGCGGACCTTGAACAGGTTCCCCTCGGCCCACGAGCAGATTGTCACGTAAGCCGCCGACGCCGACGTCTCTTGCCCGGACCCCGCCAGCAATTGGCCCGCTTGCCACACCTCGGGACGCGCGGCCGATTCCACCAGTACGACGGTGTTGGACGCGCCGTCGGTGATGTCGCGGTACTGACGGCCCCGCTCGCCCGGCTTAACGCTCCCGGAGAAGAACCCGTCGGTGTTCGGCTGCGCGTAGCTCACCACCGGGGGCTTGACGGTCCACAGCTTCGTGTCCGGGCCGGCGCTGCCGGCGTAGTCGCACGCGGCGGCCGGCCATTTGGTTTCGCCGGCCGGAACGACGGCGCCGAACTTGGTGTGCATCCGCGGGGCGCCCGGGGTGCTCGGGCACCGCATGAACGGCAGGTGGTACTGGACCGCCTCGCGGTTCGCGATGTCGCTGAACTTGACGTTGTAGTTGTATACGTTCGCGAGCGGGTTCTGCTCCATGTACGGGAGGATCTGCGCGCCCCAGAAGTGGTTCACCGCGACGCCGCCCGTCGGGGTGCCGCTGACCGAGGTCGGGAACGCGCCGTTGGCGGACTCGTAGTTGTGCAGCCCCAGCACCAACTGCTTGAGGTTGTTCTGGCACTTCATCCGGGCCGCGGCCTCGCGCACTTTCTGCACGGCCGGCAGCAGCAGCCCGATGAGAATCGCGATGATCGCGATCACCACAAGAAGCTCGATCAGCGTGAACCCGCGCCTCGACACAGCCACGAAAGGGACTCCTGGTAGGTAAAACCGTCCGGCGCCGCGTCAGCGGCTGAGGATTTCAATGACCCGCTGGATATCGACCGGCAGGCTCACGTCCCCGTCCGCGGGCAGCCGCGTGACGGTGAACGACAGGGCCTCCGCGTCGCTCACCAGCCAGTCGGCGCTGTGCAGCCCCTCGGTGAGCCGCTCGCGGTACTTCTTTTGCAGGTTCGGGCGGGCCTTCACGGCCACCACGTCGCCGGCCTTCACCAGGTACGACGCCACGTCCACCTTGCGCCCGTTGACCTGGAAGTGCCCGTGGTTGACGCCCTGCCGGGCCTCGTCCCGGGTGCGGGCGAAGCCGGCCCGCCGCACCACGTTGTCGAGCCGCCGCTCGCACAGCACCAGCAGCTCCGTGCCGGTGTTCTCGGGGGACTTGGTGGCGAGCTGGTAGAACCGCACCAGTTGGCGCTCGTGCAGCCCGTAGTAGTGCTTGATCTTCTTCTTCTCGCGGAGCGCCAGGCCGTACTCGGACACCTTGCCCTTGCGCTGCCCGTGCATCCCGGGCCGGTACTCGCGGCGCTCCAACGCCTTGACCGCGCCGCGCTTCTCGTAAATCACCATCCCCAGGGCCCGGTTCACTTTGCCCTTGGGTTGCGAATGCCGGCTCATCGTTCGGTACTCCCCGGCCGGGTGGATAGTCAATTCGCAAGCCGATTCCTAGCAAGGAGTTGCGATGACTAGGTTCCCGGCCGTCTTTGTAACACTGCGTCAGGCGGATTCATAATGTCCGTCGAAGGCGAATCGCGACTGCCCACACCGCCTCGTCGCTTCGGTGGGCGGCGGTCACTCGCCGACGTACGGCAGGAGCCCCATGAAACGGGCCCGTTTGACGGCAGCGGCGAGCGCCCGCTGCGCCCCGGCGCTCAGCCCGCTCCGCTTGCGGGACATGAGCTTGGCCTGGGAGGTGAGGAACTTGCGCAGCCCGTTCACGTCCTTGTAGTCGATGAACGCGGGCCGCGGCTCGTACCCCTTCGGGGCGTGGGCCAACTGCCGCCGCCCCTTCGACTTCACGATCTTCAGCCCGCTCGGGTTGGTCTTCGGTGCCATCGGAACGTCCTCCACTCGAGTTAAAGTCGTTACGCTTCAAAACACTCACTGGGGCCGCCACAGCGGCGGTCCCGCACGTCGTCGAGCCGGGCACGGAGCCGGGCTTCCAGGTCCGCGTCCCCGGCGGCCGTCGCCGCCCGGAGCAACCGCCCCAGGCAACCGGGGCACCCAAGTGCCTCCGCGGGGACCGGGCGGACGAGGTCACACGCCTCGGTCGCGCGGCCGGTATCGGCCAGCGCGCCGGCCAGGGCGACTCGGTACGGAATGACCCCAGGAGCCAGTGTATGAGCCACCCGCAGGTGGCGAATCACTCGAGCGGGCGGACGTTTCAGTTTTGCCGAATAATACGCCATTCCGTAGTGTGCCGGGTGGTACCACGGCCGGAGCCGGGCGAGCCGGCGGCACACCTTGAACGCCGCCCGGTGCGCCCCGAGCGCGCCGCACAGCCGGGCGAGGTCGGCGAGCAGCGGGGTCGGGCACCGCCCCGGTTCGGCCAGGAACCGCAGGGCGGCCGCGGCGCTGCGGCGCCAGCCGCCGAGCAGGTGCAGCTCGGCCAGGGCCAGCCGCGCGAGCGGGTCCAGCGGGGCCACCGCGCTGGCGGTTTCCAGCGCCTCGAGCGCGACCGGCGGGTTCCCGAGGCGGAACGAGGCCAGCCCGTACACCTGAAGCAGGCCCGGGTGGTACCGGTCCCGCCGCAGCCCGTCGTGGGCCACCCGCAGCGCGTTCGCGAACTCGCCCTCGTCGAACCGCTCGGCCGCGATCCGGTACAGACAGTCGGCGCTCGTCATCGTGCCCTCGCTACGCTCGTGTGCCAGTTCGGGTCAATCGGGTGCGCCGGACCCGTCAGGCCCGGGGGCCGGGCCGGGGGCGAGCGGCGCGGGTCGGGCTCGGAGGCCCACAGCACGAACACGGCCGCGAGGGCGACCGGGGCGGCGGTCGCAAGGGCCGCCAGCCACCGCGGGTTGTCGCCCCGCCCCCGTTCGGTCGCGGTCATGACGCGGCTCCTTACTCGGGGAACGCGGTCACCAGGGTCGCGTAGTGGCGGGCCTCTTCGTACTTTTTGCCGTTGAGTTCGCCGGCCTTCGCCTCGGTGGCCCGCGCCCAAGCCCCGTACCGGCCCTTCGCCGGGTACGCTTCGGTCAGCCCGTCCTTGTCGGTCGTCGCCTTGGCCTTCCCGCCGCCCGGCTTGAGCACCGTCACCTCGGCGCCGGCCACCGGCTTGCCGGCCGCGAGCAGTTTGAACCGCACCTCCGACCCGCTGGCGACCGGCACCAGTTCGGCGGGGAGCGTTTTTTCGCCGAGCACGAGCTTGTCCGCGGGCACGGCGCCGACGACGGCCTTCGGGTGGTACGCGAGCAGGTACGGCTTCGCGTCGCCCTTCTGCATCACGCCGTAGTTGAGGGTGCCGAACACGAGCCGCGGGCCGCTCCCCGGCAGGGCCGCGGTGAGTTCGTGCTTGCCGGCTTTGTGTTCGACGGCCGTGTCCTTGCCGGCCGTGTCGCGGCAGGTGAGCTTGAGCGCGGCCATCTTGTCGGCCCCGACGTGTTCGTCCGGGTCCAGGTCTTCGCTGAACACGACCAGGGCCCTGGCCGGGTCCTTCGGGTCGGGCACCACGAACACGAAGTGCGCGTGTGCGGCCGTCAGGGCGCAGAGGGCGGTCAGGGAGGCGAGAGCGGCGCGGAACATGAGGGCTCCGTAATCGGGGAAACGGTCGTGTCTTGTACGCGGGCCGGGCGGGCAGACGGTCTACCCGCCCGGCCGATCCGGCGGTCCGTCGCCGGGGGCTCGGGGCCGCGGGGCGCGGCCGTTACTTCTTGGGGTCGAGGCCGTCCTTCTTGCGCGCGGGAACCATCACCTCGCGGATGAACTTGTCCCACGCCTGCTGGTCCTGGAACTTCGGGCTGCCGTGCTTCACCCGTTCCAGCGTCTCGACCTCGTACTTCTTTTGCGCCGGCAGCGCCTTCCACTGCTCGACGGTCAGGGGCGCCTCTTCGGGCGCCGGTGCGGGCGGGCCGCCGCACCCGGCGGGGCCGGCGCCGAGAGCGGTGACCAGAAACAAACCGAACGGTCGCATCGGGGCTCCGTCAGAATCAGTTCGCGGGGACCACTTCGCCGCCGGCGCGGGTGGACATCCACTGGAAGGTTTGCTGGTTGATCCCGTCCCGGATGAAGGACACCGAACCGTCGGCGAAGGCGAAGTTGGCCCCGCCGGTGTGCTCGCTGCGGAACGCCCCGTAGACGCCGACTTTGTTGAGCCCCGACCACTCGGCGTCGGTCCAGTTATGCTTGTTGAACGGGTGGAACGTGGACCCGAAACTATACCCGATGTACCCGTACGCCCAGATGCCACCCAGTTTCGTTGAAGGCACACCCTGTGGCTTAAAGTCCGTCTCGCCGACGAGGAACGTGTTCGACGTGCCGTCCGTGATCGCCGTGATCGTGATCGGCGCCGTGTTCGTGGGCCGCGGTTTCGGTGGGTCTGTTGGTTTCACCGGGTCGGGGTTTTTGATCGGGATCACCGTCCCGTTCCAGACGGGTTCCTGTGGCAAGCCGAGGTATTCCCAGTAGGCGTACGTGACGCAGTCGGGTGAGCCGGCGTTGAACAGGTAACTGCAGTAGGCCCGGTTCTCGGCTCCCCCCAGCGGGCCGCTGGGCGGGGTCATCGCCGGGCACGTGTACGTCGGGATCTGCGTCTGCTGGAGCATCGCGTTGGTGTAGCCGTCGCCGTCACTGTCGTCGGTGCTGTTGCGCGGCAGCTTCGGGTTCCACCGCCGGGCCACGTTGTCCTGCTCCAGGTACGGCATGATGAGGATGAACCCGGTCACGTAGGTGCTCGCCGCTTCGCCCGGCTGGCGGTCGAGCGAACTGTACGGGAACTTCTGGTTCGCGTCGTGGTAGTTGTGGCACGCGAGCGCGATCTGCTTCAAATTGTTCGAACACTTCAAGCGCGCCGCCGCGACGCGCACCTTCTGCACGGCCGGCAACAGGAGGCCGATGAGGATGGCAATGATCGCCATCACCACCAACAGTTCGATCAGCGTAAAGGCGCGACGGGGAACACGTGTGCGGCGCATGACGCGGCACCCTCCTCGAGTGTGAGTGGATGGCCGCGAGACGCGTCGCTGGACGTGGGTCGGTTCGGTGCTCGAACCGGAAAGCCTGCGGAGGCTAGCGACTCGCTATGGTTGTCTTGTTGAGAATGAATCTCATCAAGACAAGGGAAATGGTACTCGACTGGTGCCCGATGTCAACCCGGCAGTTCGCGAGATTGCTCGAAAATTGCGACGCTGTCGCTCTTGGACGCTGATACATGAACCCACCTGCGGTGTCGCGGTCTTGACGAGCCGCGACCGCCAGGGAGCGGGATACGCAGTACCGCTCCCTGGCGGTCGCGGCTCGTCAAGAAAGCGGCAGTATTACCGGGTTCGTGTGTGAGGGCAGGCGCCGTTCCGTCTTTCAGGAGCGCCATCGGAGAAATGCAGTCCGGCATCCGTTCGTTGGGCGCGGTGCCATCTGTTGAATGGGCGACCCGTTCGCGCCGATGGTCCGTTCCCTCCACGTGTGGCAACCGAGAACCTGCGGAGTGGTTCCGCGGTTCCGGGATCGTGTGGTAACGGTGGCCGGTAAGGCACCTGCGAGGCGTTGACGGGTCGATCAGTGGACAACCGCTGGTATCAAGACTGGTCACGAGCTGGCGATTCGCTGGGTGGTCGCTACCCACGAATTTCGCGGCCGAGCCGTCGAACGAGGGCACCAGAGAGAGCAGAGACGAGTCCCGGTGTCGCTCGACTGTTGTCGCGCAAAGCGTTTTTAGGGCGAATCTTATGGCCGTTTTGACTCGTGCGTGCGATTTCTCTCCGCTCGGACCGTAACCGGTGTTGTTCGCTCCACAGGGTTCGACACGGACTTCTGGAAGTGCGGCGAGGGAGAAATGCGGTGGGACAATGCCCAATGTGCGGATCAACCGGCCGACGGCGCGAGCGAACGGGAAGCGGCGGAAGGCCATTCAGGGCCACGCCCGCTCGCCGCGCGCGGAACCGCACCTACAGTAGCTCAGACCTCTCCGGCCGTACCGGCACCCACCCTATGCCCTTCACGCACACCGTCCGCGGCGAGCGGTTCGTGTTCGCCGACCTGCGCGAGTTGCTCGCCAGGGCCAACGAGCCGAAGTCCGGCGACGCGCTCGCCGGGCTCGCGGCCGGGTCCGAGCGCGAGCGCGTGGCGGCGAAATGCGCGCTCGCCGACGTGCCCTTACGGCAACTGGTCGGTGAGCCGGTCGTCGATCCTGATACGGACGACGTGTCCCGACTCGTACTGGATTCGCTCGATCACAAGGCGTTCGCCCGCATCCGTTCATTGACGGTGGGGGAGTTCCGCGAATTCCTGTTGAGCGATGCGACAACCGGCGACACGCTCCGGGAACTAAAGTGGGGGATCACACCCGAGGCGGCTGCGGCGGTCGCCAAGTTGATGGGCAACAAGGAACTCGTGTACGCGGCGGCGAAGGTGCGCAACGTGACCCGGTGCCGCAACACGCTGGGCCAGCGGGGCGTGTTCGGGGTGCGGGTGCAGCCCAACCACCCCACGGACGACCTCGCCGGCATCCTCGTGAGCGCGCTCGACGGGCTCGCTTACGGGTGCGGCGACGCCGTCATCGGGGTGAACCCCGCGACCGACTCGGTCGAAACGGTCGGCGCGATCCTCCGCCTGCTCGACCGGCTCATCACCGAACTCGGCGCGCCGACGCAGGCGTGCTGCCTGGCGCACATCACGACCCAGCTCGCGGCACTCGAACGCGGCGCGCCGGTCGATCTGCTGTTCCAGTCGGTCGCGGGGACGCAAGCCGCTAACGCCAGCTTCGGCGTTACGCTGGCGATGCTGAAAGAGGGCCGGGAGCGGGTGCTGGCGTCGCACCGGGCGCGGCCGGTGACCTGGGCCGGCGATCAGGTGATGTACTTCGAGACGGGGCAGGGGAGCGCCCTATCGGCCGAGGCGCATCACGGCGTCGATCAGCTCACGCTCGAAGCGCGGGCGCAGGCGGTGGCCCGGGCGTTCGACCCGTTCCTGGTGAACACGGTGGTCGGGTTCATCGGCCCGGAGTACCTCGCGGACGAGCGGCAGATCACGCGGGCGGGGCTCGAAGACCACTTCGTCGGAAAACTGCTCGGCCTGCCGATGGGCGTGGACGTGTGTTACACCAACCACGCGGACGCGGACCAGAACTCGGCCGACAACCTCTTGCTGCTGCTGGCCGCGGCCGGGTGCAACTACGTCATGGGCGTGCCGTGTGCCGACGACGTGATGCTCAACTACCAGTCCACCAGCTACCACGACGCCGCGACCGTGCGCGACCTGTTCGGGCTGGCACCGGCCCCCGAGTTCCGGGACTGGCTCGAAGCGAATGGGATCACCCGGGCGGGTAAGCTCACGAGTGCCGAGCGCCCGGCGCTGCTTGGGACGGCCGCGAAGGTTCTTGCTGCCACGAATTCGGATGAGAGGTACGCATGAGCGCCCCCGGAGCCGAGCCCGACGACGTTCGCACCCTGCACAAGCTCGGGTACGCGCAGGAACTGGCGCGGGTGCTCGGCGGGTTCTCGAACTTCGCCATCTCGCTGTCGATCATCTGCATCCTGGCGGGCGGGGTGACCTCGTTCCACGTCGGGTTCTGTTCGGTCGGCGGCGCCGCCATCGGGATCGGGTGGCCGCTGGCGGGACTGTTCGCGCTGTGCGTTGCGGCCACGATGGGGCAAATCGCGTCCGCGTTCCCGACCGCCGGCGGGCTTTATCACTGGGCCGCGACGCTCGGCGGGCGCGGGTGGGGGTGGGCGACCGCGTGGTTCAACCTCGCGGGGCTCGTTGCGGTGCTGGCGGCGATTAACGTGGGCACGTTCCGGTTCGTGATGGGCGCGTTCGCCCCGGACGTAAAGCCGACGGCCGAACTCCAGTTCGTGGCGGTGGCGCTGATTACGGCGTCGCACGCGGTCATCAACCACCTGGGCATTCGGGTGACACGGGTGCTGACCGACTTCAGCGGGTACTGGATTCTGTTCGTCGCGGCGGTGGTGACGGTCGCGCTTGTCGCGGCCGCACCGGGGTACGATTTTTCGCGCCTGTGGACGTTCACCAACTTCAGCGGGCTGCCGGGCGAGGGTGACCCCGTATGGCCGCGGACCGAGTCACTCGCGTGGCTGTTCGCGCTCGGGCTGCTGCTGCCCGCGTACACGATCACCGGCTTTGACGCCTCGGCGCACGTGTCCGAAGAGACGACCGACGCGGCCCGAAACGTGCCGCGCGGGATCGTCCGGTCGGTGTGGGTGTCCGCCCTGTTCGGCTGGCTGATGCTGTGCGCGGCGGTGCTCGCGATGCGCGACCCCGCTGCGGTCGCGGAGAAGGGGGACACCGCGTTCGTGTTCACCATGGCCGACGTGCTGCCGCAGTGGTTTGCGCTGGTGCTGTGCGGCGGGATCGGAATCGCGCAGTACCTGTGCGGGCTGGCGACGGTGACATCGGCGTCGCGGATGGCGTTCGCGTTCGCGCGGGACGGCGGGGTGCCGCTGTCGCGGTGGGTGCGGTACGTGTCGCCGCGGTTCCGCACGCCGCCGGTCGCGGTGTGGCTGGTCGCGACCGCCGCGGTGCTTTTCACGGCTTACGCCGAAGCCTACGCGACGATCGCCGCCGCCGCCGCGGTGCTGCTCTACATCTCCTACGTGCTACCGACCGCGCTGGGCGTACGTGCCTACGGGCGAACGTGGACGCAGATGGGGCCGTGGAGCCTCGGGCGGTGGTTCCGGCCGCTCGCGGCGGTGAGTGTGGTCGGGTGTATCGGCCTCGTGGTGGTCGGGGTTCAGCCCCCGGCCGAGAAGGCGCTCTACGCGGTCGGTGCGATGAGCCTGGCGCTGCTGGTCGGGTGGTTCGCGGTCGCGCGGCACACGTTCCCCGGGCCGCCGCAGGGGCTCATGAGCCGCGAACAACTGGACGCGATTGTGGCGGCCGAGACCGCCGTTCACGAGCGCGAGGAGCCGAAGGCGTGAGCGACCAACTCCCGGTTCCGCTCGATCCCGTCGAGGCCGCACTGGCCCAGACCCCGGCCCGGGTGCTGGCGGGCCGCGCCGGGCCGGCGTACCGCACGGCGACGCTACTGAAGTTGCGCGAGGACCACGCGGCCGCGCGCGACGCCGTTCACGCCGAGGTCGATCTGGTGCGCGACTTCGGCGCGGAACTGGTCGCCCGGCTCCAGTTGTTCGCGGTACAGACGCAGGCCGCCTCCAAAGCGGAGTACCTGCGCCGGCCCGATCTGGGGCGGAAGCTGTCCGAAGCGGCCCGTGACGTGATCCGGGCGCAGTGCCCGGCCGGGTGCGACGTTCAGGTCGTGGTCGGCGACGGGTTATCGGCAACCGCCGTTGCGGTTCAAGTGCCGGCGCTCCTGGCGCTCCTTCAGGACGGCGCCGCGGCGCGCGGGTGGTCGTTCGGCCGGCCGTTTTTCGTTCGGCATTGTCGGGTTGGCGTGATGAACGATGTCGGCGCGCTGCTGTCACCGGCAGTGGTGGTGCTGCTGGTCGGCGAGCGGCCCGGTCTGGCGACCGCGGAAAGCCTGTCGGCGTATCTGGCGTTCCGCCCGCGCCCCGGGCACACCGACGCCGACCGCAACCTGATCTCGAACATCCACGGCCGTGGTGTCGGCCCGGCCGACGCGGTCGCGCGCGTGTTCGCGCTGGCCGAGCAGTTCCGCGCGGCCGGGCGCAGCGGGGTCGGCATCACCGAGGGGGCGGCTCCGCAACTGGACGGGTGATGCCGAATCCATGCCGGACGGCGGCTCGTGCCATCGGTACCGTAGGGACCGTTGTGCGGCCGGGCGGTGATGGTGTACCGGCGGCCCTGGCCCCACGGCTCGCGTGCATCCGATCGCAGGGCCGTGGGCGGCCGGTCCAAGGCTGGAGTTTGCCAGTAACGTTGGGCTGTTCGCTGCCGTTCGCTACCCACGGGCTACCCGCGATGACACACCGCAGCAGCCCGCCGGGGCGGGGAACTGGCAGTTCGCTACCCGCCCGCTCCCCTCGAACGGCCCCGTTTCAGCCATCGGGGGCGGGCGGTGCGGCTCTCTGGTGGGTGTAACGGGGGTTACAGCAGGCCGGGGGGTGTGTACAGAGGTTGCAGCGAACGCCATGGGGTGCCGACTGGACATTCGCGGGCGGAAAAGTGGCGATTCGCTACCGATTCGCTCCCCGCTCGCTACCCGCGAATCATCCGCATAATCCGCAGATGCGATTCGGGCAGTGGGGCGCGATGTCGTTCCAGCGGTGCCAGTGCCGGGTTTGTAACGTCATGCGAAATAGTAGTTTGTGTAGAATTAATGGCCGCGCCCGGTCCAGTTGTACGATTCCGATTGGCTGGGGCGGACTCACGTGGCGGCTCGGGGAACCGCCGGAATTGGGCGGAAATCCTGTGTTGAAGGGTCCGTCTCACGTGCGAGCCGTGCTTTGTGACCGGACTGCATCGACATCGGCCCGGGGCGGGGCGCCGTATAGGCGCCGGTATTCTCGGCTGAACTGCGACGGGCTCTCGTACCCGACCCGGTACGCCGCGGCTGCCGCATCAAGGCCGTCGCCGAGCATGAGACGCCGGGCCTCCTGGAGCCGGAGTCGCTTCTGGTACTGGAGCGGGCTGAGCGCGGTCACCGTTTTGAAGTGGTGGTGGAACGCCGACGGGCTCATCCGCACCTGCCGCGCCAGGGCCTCGACGCGGAGCGGTTTGGCGAAGTGGTCCATCAACCAGCGGATCGCTCGGGCGATCCGCTGGGCTGGCGCCCCGACGGCGACGATCTGCCGCAACCGGTTGCCCTGCGGACCGGTCAGCAGCCGGTAGGTGATTTCGCGCAGCACCAGTGGTGCGAGCGGGGGAACGTGGCGCGGGTCGTCCAAGAGCCCGACCAGGCGCGTGACCGCGTCGAGCAGCGGCGGCTCCATGGGGCTCACCGCCAGCCCCCGCGCCGGGGCGGCTTGTGCGTCGGTATTCGCCCCGTCGGCGACCAGTTCCCCGACCACGCCGGGGTCGAGCGAGAGGCGCAAGGCGAGGTACGGTTCTTCCGGCGAGGCGACCGTTACGCACCCCGCGACCGGCAGGTCGACGGACACGAGTAAGAAGTGCGCCGGGTCGTACCGGTGGACCTCGTCGGCCAGGTGGACCTCTTTGCTCCCCTGTGCGATCAGACACAGGGACGGCTCGTACAGCGACGCCACCAGCTCGGACCGCGTGGAGGAGCGGAACAAGGTGAGCCCGGTCACGTCCGTGGGGTGAATGCCGTCGAGCCCGGTGAACCGCTCGATCAGGCGGGCCAGGTCCGACACCTTCGGTTCGATCACGGGTGGCCCTCGCGATTCTGCGTTCGGTATCAGTTTACGGCCTGAGTGTGTTACGGAGCTGGGCTGGCGTTCGGTTCGGTGCAGGATCGGGCAAGGATCGGCCACGATCAGGTTACCGCCGGCCGCGACACCGGCTTACTATGCTTCTTGTCGGGCGGGTCGGTTGGTTACCGGAGCGAAACCGGTGTGCAGGATCGAACAACACCGGGTCCCTCGACGGTATCCCAACCGTTCTTCCGCCCCGACGCCTGTAAACTTCAAAGGAGCCGGTCACCGTGAGCACACGCGCCTACGCCGCTCAGAACGCGAAAAGTCCGCTCGGGCCGTTCACCTGCAAGCGCCGCGACCCGCTCGCAACCGATGTCGAAATCGACATCCTGTACTGCGGGGTTTGCCACTCGGACCTGCACCAGGCCCGCGACGAATGGCACGACTTCGCTCCGACCGCATACCCGTGCGTTCCGGGCCACGAGATCGTCGGCCGGGTGTCGAAGGTCGGCAAGGACGTGACCAAGTTCAAGGTCGGCGACCTCGCCGCCGTCGGGTGCATGGTCGATTCGTGCCGCACTTGCTCAAGCTGCGCGAAGGGGCTCGAACAGTACTGCACGAGCTTCCCGACGCTCACCTACAACGGCCAGGACAAGATCTCCGGTGGCGTCACCTACGGCGGGTACTCCGAGCGGATCGTGGTGGATGAAGCCTTCAGCCTGAAGGTGTCCGACAAGTTGAACCTGGCAGCGACCGCGCCGCTGCTGTGCGCCGGGATCACCACCTACTCGCCGTTGAAGCACTGGGGCGCTGGCCCCGGGAAGAAGGTTGGGATCGTGGGCCTCGGCGGGTTGGGGCACATGGGGGTGAAGTTCGCTCGGGCGCTGGGCGCGCACGTCGTGCTGTTCACGACATCGCCGGGCAAAATCGAGGACGGCAAGCGGCTCGGGGCGCACGAAGTGGTGGTGTCGAAGAACGCCGACGAGATGAAGACGCACGCGTCGAGCTTCGATTTCGTTCTTGATGCCGTGTCGGCCGAGCACGACATCAACGCCTACCTCTCGCTGTTGAAACTGGACGGCACGCTGTGTCTCGTGGGTGCCCCGGAGAAACCGCTGCCGGTTGCCGCGTTCAACCTGCTCATGCCGCGGCGCAGCTTCGCGGGTTCCGGCATCGGCGGGATCGCGGAAACGCAAGAGATGCTCGATTTCTGCGCCGAACGCGGGATCACCAGCGATGTGGAGGTGATCCCGATTCAGAAGATCAACGAGGCGTACGACCGCCTCCTGAAAGGGGACGTGAAGTACCGGTTCGTGATCGACATGGCGTCGCTAAAGGCGTGACCGCAGATCGGCCCGGGCGGGAGCGCGGGCCGGACTGTTAGACGTGTGCGGTTTCTGGGGTAACTCTTCGGACGAAAGGTCTGTGGGCGCCGGCCGGTTGCGGCTCGCGCAACGTCTGCGATGGTGTGTCGAAGAAAAGATCGAGAATTTTGACCCCCGATTTCGCGCGGCGACCATCTTATTTGAATCGTCGCGGAGTCTCCGCGCATGCGGGCGGACGCGCCGAGCTGGGTATGCCCACGGTCGGGCCACAATATGGCGGTGGAACGCTTGACCGAAACCGCGGAAGCGGCAGATGATGCGCTGTCCGACCGTGAACTGCTCCGGCGGTTCCGGGCCGGTCACGAATCGGCGTTCGCGGCGCTGTTGAGGCGCCACGGGACGATGGTGTTGCGCGTCTGCCGACGTGTATTGGAACGGCCCGAAGACGCCGAAGACGCTTTTCAAGCCACATTCTTGGTCCTTGCCCGAAAAGCGGGCGAAGTTGCTTGGCACGAATCGATCGGGACGTGGTTGCATTCCGCTGCCCATCGGCTGTCGTGTGAAGCCCGGCGGGCGGCCGTTCGTCGCCACACCCGCGAGTCCCGCCGCACGTTTCCGACCCCGCCGACCGAAGGCGACGCGCTCGCCGAGGTGAGCAGCCGCGAATTGCTGGCCATTTTGGATGAGGAACTCGCCGCCCTGCCCGAAGAGAACCGCGGGCCGCTGATTTTGTGCTGTATGGAGGGCATGAGCGGTGACGAGGCGGCCCGGCACCTGGGGTGCTCGGAGAGCACACTGAAGCGCCGATTGCGTCACGCCCGTGAGTTGCTTCAAGAGCGGCTTTCGCGGCGCGGGATCGCGCTGCCGGCCGCCGGTTTTCTTGCGCTGCTTGCAGCCGGCACCGCCGCCGCCGGCCTGCCCCCGGGGCTCGCCGCGGCTACGACCCAAGCCGCGCTGGCCGTGGGCGCTGGAACGGCTTTGGTTCCCGGTGTCGTGTCGGCCCGTGCGCTGGAACTCACGCGGCATCTGCTTCCGGCCGTTTCGGCCAAGGTGAAACTGGCAATCGGGCTTCTTGTAGTGAGCGGTCTGGCTGCGGTGATTGCCTTGGCCGGGTTGGACCGTAACCGCCCACACCCCGAACCCCCTCTGCCGCCTCTCGTGGTGACTACGGGCGCTTTGCCTGCCCCGGGGGTCGGCGTCACTGTCGAAACGACGCTCCGCACGCGGGGCGATTCGATCCGTCAGTTCGCTTTTGACGGTAAGCCGGACACGTTCTTCGCGTCGGTCGAAAACGCCGGCGCCGCGGATCACTTCACCCTGGTGTTCGATCGGCCGGTAGCGGTGACATCGGTTGAGGCGCACACCGGATCGCCCAACGAGCCCGAGTGCCTGACATCCGGCTGGCTGGACGTTTCTCCGGACGGCGCCGTGTTCGAACCGCTGACGGCGTTTGCGAACGGAGTGGCGCGTGGCGACGCAAAGGGGCGACACGTGCGGGCCGTTCGCATCCGCCCGGGGGAACGGCCGCACCGACTTCTGGTGCGAGAGGTGCAAATACGCTCCGAGCCGCCGCTCGCGATTTTTCGTCACCCGGTCGAGTTCGCGGTCGATGCGAGCCACGCGCCGGAGATGACCGCATGGGCCGAGCGGGCGGCTCGGGTGTGCGAACGGGCCTACCCGATGGTTTGCGACGAACTGGCGGCCGACGGGTTCCGCCCGCCGCACCGAGTTCCGCTCTTGGTGCGCCGAGACGCCCGGGCGCTCTCCGCTGCGACCGCTGGGCGGGTAATCGCGTCCGCTGGGTACTTTGAAGCGAACCCGAACGACGTCGGCGCGCTGATCCACTCGACCTCGCTTGTGGTGCAGGATTACAGGGCGAGGGCGGTGCCGACTTGGCTGGTTCAAGGGATCGCCGATTACGTGCGGTTCTTCAAGTTCGAGCCGGGCGTACTGACGCCTCTCGACCCCGATATCGCCCGCCACGATGGCGATTCGCAGCAGACGGCGGCGTTCCTCGCATACCTCGTTGCGACATACGACCCGGCTCTTGTGCGCCGGTTGAACGCTGCGCTGCGTGACGGTCAATACACTGACGCCATGTGGGCTGAGTTGACTGGCAAACCGCTCAGCAAATTGAGCGACGACTGGCGCGGCACGCTGCGCCGCTGATCGTGTCCACGCCGCCCGACTTTGTGCATCGCTGCCGGCCGCGGCGTTCATCACGCAAAACCCTCTCCGGCTCTTGCGACGTTCATCCTGTAACGGAGACATTCTCGTGACCCCGTCCCAGCGGACCGGGCGCCATGGCGCCTTCACCCTGATCGAGTTGTTAGTCGTGATCGCGATCATCGCGATCCTGATCGGGCTCCTGCTGCCGGCGGTGCAGAAGGTGCGCGAGGCCGCGGCACGCATGAAGTGCCAGAACAACCTCAAGCAGATCGGCCTGGGGCTCCATAACTACCACGACGCGAACCAGAAGTTCCCGGCGGCCCGGGCGATCTTCCCGACGAGCCTGGACCCCAATTTCGGGGGCCTGCTCGTGCCCGCGTTCGTGCCGTTCCAGCAGAGCGACCAACCGCCCGTCGGCGCGGAACACGTCGGCGGGTGGATGGTGCGCGTGCTGCCCTACATCGAGCAAGACGCGGTGCTGCGGCAGGTGGTCGGCAAGTCCACCGCGGCGGACATCAGCGCGGGGTACGCCACCATGGCGGCGGCTAAGGTAGCCATGTACGTCTGCCCGTCCGCCGTCGAGCCGACCGGCGGGGTGGCGCCGCCGGCACCCGTCGGCCTGGTGAGCTACGTCGGGGTGACGGGCAGCAACGAGAACTCGGATCCGGCCACCGGGAGCATCGGGATGAACGCGACGAACGGCATGTTCCCGGTGAAGTTCTCCTCCATGGCCCCGGGCCTGAGCCTCCGCCCGAACACCCGCCTCACGGACGTGACCGACGGGCTGAGCAACACGGTTGCCGTCGGCGAGCGGCACGCGACCCAGCGCGGGACCACGTGGGCCGCGGCGGACTACCACACGCTGCTCGCGTTCCCCAACCAGAACGTGGTCGGCGGGTTCGGGCCGAACGGGGCGTATACCCCGGCCGCGTGCCCCGGGTCGCTGCCCGGCCGGTACGCGCCGTTCAGCCCGAGCGACCTATGCAGCCAGGACCGGTTTAACAGCCCGCACCCGGGCGGGGGTAACTGGCTGCTGGGCGACGGCAGTGTGCGGTCGTTCGCGTTCACCGCCGGGACGACCACGCTGCCGTTAATGGTCACCATCAACGGCGGCGAAGTGGTGACGGAGTAACCCCCCCCCAGAACCCACGGAGATGACGCATGCGCGGCTTTCTCGTGTCGCTCGGCGCGGCGGTGGTAATGTCGGTCGCCGTGCCCGGGTGCGGCCCGGCCCGCACGGACGTGGCCGGCACGGTCTCTTACAAAGGCAAGCCGGTGGTGTACGGCACCGTCAGCGTGGTCGGCTCGGATCAGGTGACGTATTACGGGACGATTCAGGAGAGTGGCGCGTTCACCGTGTCCGGCGTGCCGGTCGGGCCGGTGAAACTGGGGGTGTTCAGCCCCGACCCGTACTTCGAGCCGCCGATCTCGGCGGCCGAGAAGGCGCGGCACGAGGAGGCGCGCCGCGCATCAGGGATTCCGATCCCGCCGAAGCCGCCGAAAGGTAAATGGTTCCGATTGCCCGGCAAGTACGCTGACCCGCTGGCGTCCGGGCTGACCGCGGAACTCACCAAATCGGGGGCACCGGTTGATTTGCGGCTCGACTAATAGCGCGTTCGGCTCTTTCCTGCGGCGCGAGAGTTCAAGGCCCATTTGCGGTTCAAACCAGATACCCCACCAACTCTGAAGTGAAGCCCGGTCTTGCTCACCTATTTGGAGGGGGGGGCGAGCGAACGAAAGAGCCGAGCGTGAGGTCAGAGGTGATTGCTAAATATTGAATTCAATTGATTTTATTGTCTTGACTGACTGGCGAGGCGCGATTCACGGCATTACTGCCGTGTGCCGGTAAGCTGGCACACGGCGGATGTTGTTTCAGTCAGGTCGGTTTGCTCTGCTCGCGGTGAGGAGTTTCCGGGATCGTCAAGAAGCCCCACCGCAGCGCTTGGTCCTGGGTGTAGTTCTTTCCCAGGGTGAGAGCGGTAATGGCTTTAGCGAACTCGTAGCCCAGATAGAACGCGTGAGGCACGTCCAACTTCGAGTCGGCAGCGGCTAACCGCTCGAACACTTCGAATGGGTCGGTGCCGCGCAGGTACACGCTGCCGTTCAACACGTGCAGTTCCCCGCGCTCGGCAAAGATCCGGTAGTTGCGGTCGGTCACCCGGCGGGCCAGTTCTTCGAGCACTTCCGCGCCCTGCTCGTACAGCTTGGGGTCGCGGAGCAGCACCAGATTCGATTCGAGCCGCTTCGGGAGGACTTTTTCGCGGACAGCGTGGAACACCAGCCGCCGGGCGAGGTCGAACTCCTTCACCGCCGACCGCGCCCAGTTGATCACTTCCGTGGCAAGCACGCTGCGGATGCCGAGTTCCTGGCAAAACCCGGCGAGTACCACGTTCAGCCCTGCGGAGTCGGAGTCGGTGAGTTCGGTCAGGTTGCCGACGCCCATCATCATCTCGGCGTCCGGAAACCGCCGCCGCGTTTCGATGTACCGCCCCAAAGACGCTGCGAACCCGAACCCGATCGGTTCCAGGATCGGGTCGAGCCGGTGCCGAATGCCGATTTCGCGGAGCGCCCCAACGGTCTGCGAGAGGCTGTCGAGGTCGTCCGGCGTGTCCGGAATCGCGACCACCTCGACATCGGGGAACTGGACGTGCCACCGCCGCGCGTGTTCGAGGTTGGTGCCGTTCACGCTCAGCACCAGTTCGGCGCCTTCGTTCAGGGCCGCGGTCACCTCGTCGGGGTTGAAGCTATCGATGGAAACGCGAAAGCCGTCGGCCCGGAGCGCTCGCACCGCGGCGCCGACCCCGTCCCAGGTCGGCCCGGGGTCGCACCCGAGGTCGATCAGGTCGGACCCGCTGGCGCGGTAGCGCCGCGCCTCGCGGAGTATCGTTTCGAGCGGTTTGCGCGGGGCGTGGTTGATCTCGGCGAGGATCTCGATGTCGTACCGGCCGTAATCGACGGGCCGCGCCTTTTTGCCGAAGAACTCCGGGAGGTCGCGCAAATCCGCCGGCCCGCGCTCGGCGGGCGCGCCGGCCGCGCGCGAGACCTCCTCCACTTCGCCGCGGCAGAACCCGGGCAAAATGACGCGCTGGATCTGTTCGGGCAACGGGGGAAGGTGTCGAGACACCCAGTTGGTGGTCATCAGGGCCGCGACGGTGATGGGCAGCACCGCGATGTGCGGCTCGAAGCCCCCCCGCGGCGCCAGTTCCGCCAAGGTGCGGCGGAGCGACGGCTCCGCGAGCTTCCCGGTGATGAACAGGACGCGCGGCGGGCTCATGGCGTGGGAACGGTCGAGCCGGCGTCCAGCGCCGGCTCCGGTTGTGCGGGCGGCTCCGGCGGGCTCGGTTGCGGCTCCGGCGGGAACGCAAACGCCGGGTTCCGGAACACCTTCGCGCGGTCCGCGGACACCGGCCCCAGCGGCGGGTGCGGCTCGCTCTTCGGCGTGAGCGGCACCTCGTCCATGATGCTCGTGAGGAACGTCGCCTTCGCGACCAGTTCGGCGTGGACGAAATCGCCGTCGGATTGAATCGGGAACCGCTTCAGGAACGTGGTGCGGTACAGTTTGAACGCGCTGTTGATGTCCGCGAGAGGCACCCCGAACACCCAACCTACTCGAGTGCGGTACCACCACTCGCCCCACCCGTACCACGGCGGGGCGTCGTTCATCGGCAGCCCGGCGAACACGCGCCAGAACAGCTTCCACGTCCAGCCGAGCCACTTCATAACGGCTGGTCGGGGTGAGCCGGCCCGGGCCCCGCTGATGAGGTCGGGTTGCTTGCCGAAAATCTCGTCGCGCAGCTCGACCCGCTCCAACATGGGCCGGATGTCACTCGGCGTGTACTGCGCGTCGGTGCCGGTGTACAGGAGCAGCGGCTGGGTGGTTTCGGCCAGCGCGGTACGAAGGCAGGCGCCGAAGCCGCGCCGCGTGTCGTGCGCGAGCGCCCGGAAGTGCTGCACCTTGCCTGCGAGCTTTTGGAGCACCGCCGCGGTTTCGTCCGTGCTGCCGTCGTTCACGACGAGGATCTGGAACGGCCGGTTGAGCGTCCCGAGCAGTTGGCCCCACGCGGGCAGCGCCTTTTCGAGCTGCGCGGCCACGTTGTGAGCCGGGATCACGACGGTGACGCCGTCGCGCTGGGGTGCTGCGGTCTTGGCCATAGGGGAACGCGGGTCGGTGGTGCCGGCGTCACTCCGCGGTGCGGAGGCACACCAGCGGGCGGGGCGGTCGAGCCGAAGTGAGGTCCGCCAGGGATGCAACCACCACCAGCTTGCGGCCGGTGATGCGCTCGGCGTCCGGGACCCATTCCGGCGGCATCACGACCACGCGCGGGCCGGTCGCGAGCGCCTCCTTCAGTTCACCCCACTCCACCAGAGTATGTAGCGGCGCACCGAGATGGAAGGCAAGCAAATGCGACTCGGTCCGAAACAGCAACACCTCCTCGGGCTTCGGAGCCACCGACCGGACGGCCGCCGCGAACGGCCGCTTCTCCTGTCGCGCCGCCTCGGCGGGTTCGACAACGAACCACATCACCGGCCACGCGCCCACGCCGGCCGCAGTCAAAAGCACGAACGCGCCGCGTGCGAGCCGCGCCACCCGCCCACCGGTACGGGGCGCGAGCCACCGTTCGGCCGCACAGCCGACCACGAGCGCCGCCCCGGGGAACGCCGGCAACAGGTAATCGGCCCGCTTGAACCGCGCGGCGGACAGCACCGCGACCATGACAACGAGCCACACCACGCCGAACCGGAACGTGCAGTCCTTGTTCCACAAGCGCGAACACACGCTCCACACGCCTAGAGGCAAAAGTAGGAATGTGCCGGGTGCGAACGCGAGCGCGAACCGCGGGCCGTAGTACCACCACGGGTGAGACGCAAGAGCCTCCGACTCCCCCGTGAAGCGGGCCACGTTGTGATACCAGAAGAACACCCGAGCGAACTCGCCGTCGGTCGCGTGCTCGGCCCAGACGAACCACGGCACGGCTACCGCGGCAACCGCACACACACCCAGCACCGCGAACCGCAGCGGCAGCCGGGGACGCTCACCGTGGGGGCAAACGAACCACTCGACCATCAGGAACGTGACCGCGGTGGTTCCGATCAGCGCGAGACCGACCGGCCCTTTCAGCAGCACCGCGAACCCGGCGGCCACCGCGGACAGAAGGAACCAGCCCGGGTTCCGGGCGGCCTTCGGAAAGCCGTTGCAATCCGACTCGCGTCCCGCAAGCGAGTCGGCGCCCCGCACTTGCGTGCCTCGGTAGAAGGCGAGGAGCGACACCGTGACCGCACAGGTCAGCGGAACGTCGATGCGGGCCGTTCGCCCGATCGCGACGAAATGGTTTGCGGTCGCGAGCGTGACCGCCGCGACCACGGCACCGGTGCCGTACCCTTCACGGCGGAGGAACCCATACACGAGCGCCGCACAACACACCGCGCTCAGCGCCGCGGGCAGCCGGGCGACCCACGGTGTCACCTCCCCGCCGTTCAGCGCGCCGGCGAGTGCCATCAGCCAATAGAACGCCGGCGGCTTCTGGAGATCACGTTGACCGTCGAGGAGCGTGGGCAACCCCCACTCGCCGGTGTCCAGCATCCGCTGTGCGTTCTGTGCCGCCCGCGCCTCATGGCTGCGGACCAGATCGTGTGCGTCGAGTTGAAAAAAGAACAACGCGAGGGGGAGAAATGGCCAGCACGCGCCGATCCGGGGCCAGAAGGCCCCGGGTGACCAAGCCCGCGAGCCCGAAACAGAAGCTGCCGGAAGTGCGCTCATGCCGCGTCGCGGGTCTGTTCGGACAGCGGCCGGCGCACATGCCCGGACTCACACAGCCGGCGATACGGCTCGCACCGCGCGTACAACTCCGCGTGCGTGCCTACGTCCAGCACCCGCCCCGCGTCCATCATCGCGACCCGGTCGGCCAGGTCCGGGATCGTGTGCATCTTATGGGTGATCAGGAACGTCGTGCGGCCCCGGGCGAATTCCTTGATCGCCGCATGGATGTCGGCCTCGCTCTGCTGATCCACGGCACTCGTGAACTCGTCGAGGATGAGAATTTGTGGGTTGCTAAGGATCGCGCGTGCGAGCGCAATCTTCTGACGCTGTCCGCCGGAGAACTTGGCCCCGACCTCGCCCAGCAGCGCGTCGTACCCGCCCGGTGTCGCCAGGATGAAGCCGTGCGCGTCGGCCTTCTTGGCGGCCTCGATCACCTGTTCGAGCGTTGCCCCGCGCTTCCCATAGGCGATGTTGGCGAACACCGTGTCGTCGAACAGTTGCGTGTCTTGCGTGACGACGCCGATGAGCTTACGCAGTGACCGCAGGTGCGCGGTACGAAGGTTAACGCCGTCGATCAGCACCGCGCCGGAGTCCGGGTCGAAGAACCGCGGCAGCAGCGCAAGGAGCGTGGTCTTGCCGCACCCGTTCCCGCCGACCAACGCGATCGTTTCGCCGGCCTTCACCGTGAGCGTCACGTTGTCAAGCGTCGGTTGCTCGGCGGTCGGGTTGTACGCGAAGCACACGTGCCGGAACTCGATCTGCTTCTGCACGCCGGTGAGTCGCGGTCCGTCCCAGTTGCCGCGCACGGTCGGCTCGCGGTCGTACAGCTCGAATATGCGTGCCGCCGCAGCTTCCGCGGACTGCATCTTGGTGTACACGCTGGACAGCTTCCGCACCGGGTCCGCGATCGCCGCCAGGAACACGTAGAACTGGATCAGCGTCTCCGGGCTGAGCGGCTGCGAGCACATCGTGAAGATCCATATCTTGGTGCCCTGGGTGAGCACTAGGTAAATGCCCGCGCCCAGCGCGACGGCGACCGCCAAAATCGTGAGCACCTCGATCGCCGGGTTGGTGAACGCGTCGATGTTTACCAGCCGGAGCGACTTGCGGAAAAACTCGGCGTTCGCCATCCGGAACCGCCGCCGCTCGTGCGCCTCGCGGGTGAACCCCTTTACCACCCGGATGCCGCTGAACGCCTCGTTGAGGATCTTGTACATGGCGGACATGCGCTGGAGCGCCTTCTTGGCCGCCTTGCGCATCGCCTTACTCACCCGCGCCAGCACGTACATCGCGAGCGGCACCACGACCACGAACGCGATCGTGAGCTGCCAGGAGATGATGCACGCGGCGATGAAGCAGGTGAGGGCCTTCAGCGGCTCGGCGACGACCCGCCCGTAAAGGACCTTCAAACCGCCGCCGACCTGCTCGGTGTCGTTGGTGAACCGAGCCATCAGCTCGTTGGTCCCCGCCGCCGAGAGCTGGCGCACGTCCTGGCGCACCATACGCCGGAAGAACGCGTTGCGGAGGTCGAAGAGGGTGCGGTGGGAGACCCACCCGACGAGCGCCTCGTGCGTGAACTCGAACCCGCCCTTGATGACCACGCAGACGAGCACCGACGCAATGATGCACAGGAACGTTTGGAACGCGTCCTGGGGGAGCTGGTAGATCACCTTATCACGGAGCCACCGGTAACCGACGGCTTGGGCGGCGTGGTAGTTCTGGGCGTCGGTTTCTTCGGCGAGGCTGCGGGACCAGTTCCGTTTGGCTTTTTCGCTCTCGGCAGTGCTCGGCTGCTGAGCCAGGTTGGCCAAATCGACGTTCAGCTTGTCTACCTTACGGGCGAATTCGGCGCGGAGCCGCTCTTGCTCCCCGATCTCCGCGTCCACCCACTGGTGCAGGGTCTGCCCGCTCTTGAGTAGTTTGAGGATCGGGAACAGCGCGCCGAGGTTCACGCTCCAGAGTACCGCGACCACCAGCGCGCACACGATCGACGTGACCAACCGCCACCGGTACGGCCACGAGAACCACACGCTCCGCCGGAAGTTCCGCATCGTTTGCCGCTCTCCCACCGTTCCGAAGCACTCGATGTTTGAAGGGCGGCGTTATAACCTCCCCGGCCGCGCCGAACAAGCCGGCTTGCCTCGTTCACAACGGCGGTCTCAGATTTCGGGTTTCCACCGGCCGAGCTGATGACGCACAATAGAAGCACCATTTAGACCAACCGCGCGTGCCTCGGTCGCCGATCCATCCCGGAATTCGGAAACTTGGAACCCGGAGATTCAATACGCGGCTGGCTCGGCCTTCCACCCGGACCATGGCCGCCGGACCACTACGCGCTGCTCGGGTTCGCTCCAGGGGAAGGGGACCTGGGTGAGATCGAGCAGCGCGTGCTGGACCGCATGGAACTGCTACGGCCTCACCAGATCCGCCATCCCGAGGTGGTAACCGAGGGCATGAACCGCCTGGCTCAAGCGCTGGTGTGCCTGACCGATCCGCTCACCCGCGCCGCTTACGACCGGCACCTGGGCATCGCGCCGGCGCCGTTCGAGGTTATCGACGACGAGCCGATCGAGCGGGTTTCAGGCCCCGCGCCGCGCCCAGCAGCCCGGCAACAGAACCTGCCTTACGAGGTCATCGAAACGGACGAGCCGCCGTATGAGGTCTTACCGGATTCGACGGACGACCGGGCGGCTGCGGAGCCGGTCATACTGGTATCGTCCGTAGTCTCGTCCGCACGGCCGCGACGGCAGCAAAAGCCCGCCAAGTTGAAGCGGCGGACGGTCTACCGTCGGCTTGCGGCCCTCCGCCGGGCGTGCCGCGCGTGGGAGGGGCTTCGCCCGGTCTTCGGCACCCCCGGCGAGCCGCTCGCGACGCCGGTCGCGGTGTTCGAATTTCTTCAGGCGATCACGGACGCACGAGCTGCGTTTCCCGGTGCGTCATTCGTGCTGGGTCCTGCCCCGCAACCGGGGGGGCTGGTGCTCGTTCTCGTGCGGGTGGCATCAGTGCTCGGCACTGTCCGCGGCCTGCTCCCGTCACAGCGCAAGGCCGTCGCCCACGACTGGCACCGTGGCTATACGCTACTCCAGCACGAGCTCGCCGCCCTCCGAAACCTCGCACGGCGGCCGAGCCGCGGTCGCAACTGCATGGCACAACTTGGGCGACTGTTGCTGGCGGTGCCGGAACTGGTGCTGGTGCTACTGGCCGCCCTGCTGCTCCTCCGCACCGTCGTCTTACGGCACCACTAGCGACCTATTTCCTTGACGCGACTCTGTGCGCTGTCTAGACTTAGGACAGTTCCCGCTTGACGAAAACGGGTCGATCCACCGAGGGGCACCGCTCGTGACCAAGAAAGAAATCGTCAAGACGATCTGCGACCGAGCCAACAAGAAAAACCTGATTCCGAAGCACAACCTGACCCAACTGGCCACCAAAGAAATCGTCCAGTGGACCTTCGAAGCGATCATCGAGACGCTCGTATCGGAGGGGCGAATCGAGCTTCGCAATTTCGGTGTTTTCGAAGTGAAGCAGCGTAAGCCGCGTAAGGCGCGAAACCCACGCACCGGTGCCGCTGTCGAAGTTGAGGCGAAGAACGTGGTGACGTTCCAGCCCGGCAAGACCATGGAAGAGCAGGTCAAGAAGTCCGCAAAGGTTGCGGAAGTTAAGAAGAAGAAGCCGCGCAAGCCAAAAGCCGAAAAGGCCCCAAAGCTCGCTGAGCGGTCGCCCGCGCAAACGGCGCCGTCCGCGAACGGCAGCGCGACTCCGACCGAGATCACTGGGAGCGTACCCGCATCCGTATCGGTCGAAAAAGAGCCGGTCACTACCGACGTTCCAGCCGCGACTTGAGCATATCGGGAGTATCGGCTCCCAACACGCCCAACCACTGAACTCGGGTCGAGCGGTTGCCGTAGCATCCGCCCGACCCGTTTTCACATCACTTGTTCTGGCGGCCCGAGCGCTTACGGTCGCCTTCCTTCAGCAGGATCTTCCGCATCCGAATTCCGGCCGGCGTGATCTCGACCAACTCGTCGTCCTCAATGTACTCCAGGGCCATTTCCATCGAAAAGTTGACCGCGGGCTTGATCGAGGCCTTCGCGTCGCTGCCGGACGCCCGCATGTTGGTCAGCGGCTTCATTTCCGTCACGTTCACCACGAGGTCGTTGTCGCGGCCGTGCTCGCCCACGATCTGCCCCTCGTACACCTCATCGCCGGGCGACACGAACAGCGTCCCCGAAAGGCCGTCGACCGCGTAGGCCGTGATCTTCGCGGTGTTCTTCGACAGGTACACGCCGGTCGCGCGGCCGGGTGCGGCCCCCTTCGCCGGCCGGTAGTCGAGGAAGTTGTGGTGCATGATCGCGGTGCCCTGCGTCGCGGTCAGCATCCGCGTCCGCAGGCCGATCAGGGACCGCGCCGGGATGTGGAACTCGACCTGCATCGTGTTCCCGTGCGTCTCCATGCGCTGGAACTCGCCGGACCGCTCCAGCACGAGCCGCATGATCGAGTTCTGGTGCTCCGCCGGCACCTCCACCACGAGGTGCTCGTACGGCTCCATCTTCTGGCCGTCGATCTCCTTCATGATGACGCGGGGCTTGCCCACCGCCACCTCGGAGCCCTCGCGGCGCATCGTCTCGAGTAGCACCCCGAGGTGCAGCAACCCGCGGCCCGACACGATGAACTCGCTCTCCCGCTCGCCCGGGGCCACCCGCAGCGCGACGTTGTGCTGGAGCTCTTTTTCGAGCCGGTCGCGCAACTCGCGGCTGGTGAGCGGCTTGCCGTCCCGGCTCGCGAACGGCGAGTCGTTCACGCGGAACACCATGTCCAGCGTCGGCTCGTCAATCGTGAGCGGCGGCAGGGCCTTCGGCTTGTCGAACTCGCAGATGGTGTCGCCGATGTCCGCGTCGTCGATGCCCACGACGGCGCAGATGTCGCCGGCGCGGACCTCCTCGACCTCGCGCTTCGCGAGCCGGTCGAACTCGAGCACCTGGACGATCGTGTCCGGGAACACGGTCCCGTCTTTTTGTTTGACGACGGAGACCTTCTGGTTCTTCCGGATCTTGCCCGCGAACACGCGGCCGATGGCGATCTTGCCCTTGAACTCGTCGTACTGGAGCGCCATCACCTGCATTTGGAGCGGCGCTTCCTGGTCGACATCCGGGGCGGGAACGTTGTTCAGGATCGCGTCGAACAGCGGACTCAGGTCCTTCGGCTCGACGTTCATGTCGGTGGTGGCGATCCCGGCCCGGCCGCTCGCGTAGATGATCGGGAAGCTGGCCGTATCGTCGTCGGCACCCAACTCGATGAACAGGTCGAACATGAGCGCGTGGACGTCCGTGATGCGGGCGTCCGGGCGGTCGATCTTGTTAATGATGACGATCGGCTTCAGCCCGGCGGCGAACGCCTTCTTGAGCACGAACCGGGTCTGCGGGAGCGGCCCTTCGGCGCTGTCCACCAGCACGAACGCGCCGTCCGCCATCTTCAGGATGCGCTCGACCTCGCCCCCGAAGTCGGCGTGCCCGGGGGTGTCGACCAGGTTCACCTTCACGTCGCCGATGCGGATCCCGCAGTTCTTGGCGAGGATGGTGATCCCGCGCTCGCGCTCTTGGTCGTTGGAGTCCATGATGAGGCCGTGCTGGCCCCCGACCAGTTTGTCCAGCTCTTCCGAGCGGAACAGCCCGGACTGCCGGAGCATCTGGTCAACGAGTGTCGTTTTGCCGTGGTCGACGTGGGCGATCACGGCCACGTTCCGAATGTCGTTCCGCTTCATGGATTCGGTGCGTGTCCCGGTCCGGTTGTGCCGCGGGGGAGGGCGCTGCGGGGCCGGCGCTTCGGGAACTTCTCCTGTGGTCTGTGTGACTTCAAGCGCTCCTTGTAATGTAGAAGCTGAGGCGGCCGCGCGGAAGGGCAGATGGCATGTGGATTCCGTGAACCCGCATCGAGCACGTGACAGGCGCGGAGGGCGGGATGATTCTGTATCTGGTCCGGCACGCGGAGGCGGTCGAACTCGGCTCCCCAGGCGCCGCAAGTGATTTTGACCGGTTTCTGACCCCGAACGGCAGCGCCCAGACGCTCGCAATGGCCCAGGCGTTTACCCGGCTCAAATTGCCGGTGGACGCGGTCGTGACCAGCCCGTTCGTGCGTGCGTACCAGACCGCAAGCGGGATGCTGAGCGTCTGGCAACCGAACTCCCGTCCCATCACACACGACGCGCTGGCACCGGAAAAGCTCAAACCGAACAAACTGTCCGAATTTCTGGGCGGGGTGCCGGGCGAGTTCATGGTCGCAGTGGGCCACATGCCGGACCTCGGTGCGTACGCCGAGTGGCTGCTCGGCGCCTCTGCCGGTGCGATCCCGCTCGCCAAGGCGGCCATCGCCTGCATCGAATTCCGGACCGCCCCCGCTAAAGCGTCTGGCAGGCTCCGCTGGCTGGTCCCACCGGAATGGGTGATGTAAGCGGAAGCAAAGCCGTCGGGCTGGCTCGCTTTTGTTTCCCCGCCCACTCTGCCTGTTGCGTGTCGCATGTCGCTCAATTCTCAGCCAAGGGATTGTTTGGCCCTCGGCCGAACGCATTCGATCGCAGTTCGTCTCTCCGGGTCGGCGTTCGGCGAGCGTGAGTGCTCGCCACCGGTCCCATCCAAGGCCGCAATCGCTTACGCATATTGATATCGCAACTGTTGTCGCAACTGAACGTTGCGGCGATTGCATCGTTGCGAATCGTTCGTGCCTCAGGCCGTTGTTGGGTCAATATCTGGGCTTAAAGCACGTGATTCGTGGGTAGTGATCCGCCAGCGAATTGCCAGTTCATGACCAGCCAAACGCCAGCGAACGTCCAGTCGATGGGGTAGCACTCGTGTCGGGACCTCTTCTCGCGTTGCGAGGCAAACGAGAGTGCGCTTCCACGCTCCTCTTGGTTCGGGTGGGCTGCTGTCACCCGCGCAGAGACCGTTTCCGGCATTCGGGCCACTTCGGCACATTCTGGCTCTCCTGCGTCGGGAAACGATCAGCTCCCACTAATAAGATGGCACGCAGCAACCGAGCGGTTTTGTGTGTGAGGTCGCCTCACACCGTGGTACCAGATCCGCAAAAGCAACTCTTTCACCGATGCCGCTGAAGCCACACATCGACCGCATCGAACTTAATCGCGGGACTGACATACTCGCTGCAAATCGTCCTCACGCCAGAGATTCGGCGTGAGGTGGCTGATTCTTGTGGCACAGGCATGCCGCCGAGAGTCGGTCGGTCCGGTCGCGGTGGCGTTCGACAACGCTTGCAACCGGGCGCAACGTGATGATGCAGCGGCGAACTGCGAAGTTGCCGAGTGCACCGAATGAATGTCGTTGATTGCTCTTATTATTGGTCGATTTGGGCCGATCGCCCTTTTGGCACTGAGGGCGCGCATTCGGCCGTCTTGAGTCACTGCCCGCGTTACTTCCCGAGCGCCTGCTTAATGGCGGCTTCGAGTTCGGCGCGTTTCTGGGGGTGCCCTTTCCACAGCACCTGGCCCGTTGCGTCGAGCAGCACCGCGTGCGGGTAGACCTCCACATCGAACTGGTCGCGAATGCTCCCGGCCTTCACCGGCTCGACGTACATCGCGTAGTTCAGGTTGTGATCGCTCACGTACCGCGACGCCGCCGCCGCCCGGTCCTTCTGCGACACGTCGTCGCACAGAACACCCATCACTTGAAGGCCACTCGCTCCGTAACGCGACTGGAGGTCCTTCAGGATCGGGATCGCCCGCGGGCAGTGGACGCAGGCGGTGGTCGCGAACTCGACCAGCACCACCGAACCAGGGCGAACGGAGTCGGACTCCCACGGGCGCTCGAGCGTGTCGAGGAGCGTAAACTTGCCGACTGTACGACCCGCACCTCCGACCGGCCGTGCCCCGCTGCCCGACGGGGAGAACGCCGGCGGGCTCTTGGGCAGCGGCGGCAGCGGCGGCGGACCGTTCGGGTTCGGAACGGTCGTCACGGGCGGCCGGAACGGGGTCTTCGTGTCGTCCGCCACATTCTCGGGGCGAACGGGCCGGGGGGACGGCGAAGGCGGCGAAAACAGGTCCGGTTCGGGCGTGTTGCCGGTCGTCGGTGCGGCGCCACTCGCCGCGGGTGCGGTCCCGCTCCCGATTGAGGACGGGGGCACCGCGTTGGTCGGGCCGGTCGGGGACCACGCGTCGCCTGGCTTCCGGGCCGGGCCGGGCGGCACCGTTCCTCCGGGCGGCGCCGCGTCCGCGCGGGGTGGTAGATCGTCACGCAGGTCGATGCGGAGCGCTGCGTTCGGTACGACCGTCTGGACCGATCCGGCGTACGTTTTGCCGTCCTGGGTCGCCACGCTCACGCTCAGCTCGTAGCTGTCGCCGGTCCGTAAGCCGTTGGCGGAGACGTAGCCCTCATTGTTCGTGGCGAGGTCGATGGGGGCACCGGCGTCGGCGGGCTCGCCGAGCTTCTTGAAACGAACCGGAACGTTCCGCGCCGGCTGCCCGTCTGGGCCGTACACGTACCCGGCAATGGCCTCGCGTGACGCGGTCTTTGCGTTGAAATTGCGGTCCTTGGGGTCGGTCGGTTGTGTGGCCTTCGGGAGCGTGCCGCCCGGCGTCCGGCTCACCTCGTCCAGCCACGGCGGAGTTTTGGTCCCCCCGCCCTTCGCATCTTTCCCGTCTTTGGCGTCCCCTTTCGAGCGCCCGGCACCGAGGCCCGTCGGCCCCCTGTCGGCGTTCTTTTGGTCCGTGGACCGACACCCGACGAGCGCCAGTAGCGCGGCGACGATCAGTCCGGCTCCGGCGCTCCTCATGGTGACCCGATGCCCCCGCGAACGATACGGCCAACAGCGGGGCGCGTAAGATTTACACGGCCCTCCTGGGATCATTCCCGCGCGCCCTCGACCGGTCAAGCCCACCCGCGGGGGTGCGGCACCGGGGCTCGTGTTGAGTCTGCCGGCACGAGCGGATATAGCGGTTCTCCTGTGTCCGGAGCGTTCTTGACGGGTCCGAAAAGGCGGCCTATCGTGAATGTTCCGACAGCATCAACCTTCCGCCAAAACGGAACCACCCAATGGTCGATCGAACGTACCGCTGGCTGCTCGTCACGCTGGCCGTGGTGGGGCTGGGCGCGGACCTGGGGAGCAAGTACGGCGTGTTCCGCTGGCTCTATAAGGACGGGAACTTCGCGCACGGCGTGGGAAACGAGTACGACGTGGTCCCGGGCTGGTTCAAGCTGATCGCGCAGTTCGATCGCGAGGTCGCGGTCGCGGACGACGGTTTCGGCGACCTCCGGACGTGGAGCACCAACGGCGACCCGGTGATGCCGCGGGTGAACCACGGCGCGCTGTTCGGCCTCGGCCAGTCGCGCAAGGGGCTCGCGAACGGCTTCTTCGCGGTGGTCAGCGTGGCGGCGGCGCTGGCGATCCTGGTCTGGGGCACGCGGCCGCACACGGCCCGCGAGCGCGGGCTGATGGCCGCGCTGGGCCTCATCCTCGGCGGCACCGTCGGCAACTTGTACGACCGCCTCGTGTTCGGCGGGGTCCGCGACTTCTTGTACTTCTACAAGATCGAATGGCCGGTGTTCAACGTCGCCGACTGCTGTCTTGTGGTTGGTGCGGCGCTGTTGCTCGTCCAAGCGGTGCTGGTGTCTCCGCCCGCCGAAACCCCTCCCGCGACCGGTGAGACGGTGACACCGGTGCCCGTGCCCGAAAGCCCGAAGGTTTGAGCCAGAAGTCGGGCCGGCCGCACCGAAGCGGGTGAAGGGAACCGGGAACCTCCAAGGAGAACAAACTCCTTGAGGTTCCCGGTTCCCTTCACCCGCTTCGGTGCGGCCGGCCCGACTTCTGACTTGCTCAGCGCACGATGTAGCCGAATCGCTCGCGGAACTGTTCCGGGGTCATCTTCACGACCGCCGCGAGGCGTTCCAGCCGGGTGGCGTCGTCGAAGTCGCTCTGCTCCAGCCGGATCATGTACCGGCGGGCGACCTCGTAGTTCTCGCCGCCGATGTCCACCAGCCGGGTGCGCATCTTCTTGGTCGCGGGGTCGATCATCTCCGGGAACGGCCGCGGCACCATGTTCCCGCCCACGAACGTTACCACCACGCCGTTCTTCTCGGCTTCCGGCGACAGCAGGAACTTGACCGCGCCGTACCCGAGGTTGCGGGTGTACTCGGCGTCGAACGGGATCGGGTCGGCGCACCGCAGCTCGTACCCCAGGTCCTTGTCCACCATGTCCAGCTTGACGCCGAGGTCCTTGAGGCGCGAGGCGATCGTGGTGCGGATCAGCCGCCCGAACTCGATCTCGCCCAGGCGCAGGTGCCCGAACGCGTCGAGCTCGATGGACCCGAACTTGCCGGGGTTCTTCTCCATCATCTCGCGGAGCTTCGTCTCGCCGATCTCTTCCAGCAGCCCTTCGGCCAGGACCGCGACCCCGTAACCCTTGCCCTGCGCCTTGCGCTTGATCATCGCGCCGATGACGATGTCGCAGATCAGCTCGATCGAGACGTCCTTGCCCTTCAGCTCCTCTGCGATGAGGGTGACGGTCGCGGCGCTGGCCTTGCCGATGCCCAGCGCGAGGTGCCCGGCGGCCCGCCCCATGCTCACGAGGATGTACCACCGGGTGGTGGTCTTCGCGTCCTCGTGCAGGTTCCGCGCGACCTGCACCCCGTAGTGGCGCGCCGTCTCGAACCCGAAGGTGGGGATTCCGGGGGGGAGCGGCAGGTCGTTGTCGATGGTCTTCGGCACGTGCGCCACCTTGATGGCGCCCTTCGCGTGGGCGTACACCTGCGACCCGCTGTACGCGGTGTCGTCGCCGCCGATGGTGACGAGGTACTTGATCCCGAGCTGCTCCAGGCCCTTCAGGACCGCGTTCAGGTGGTCCGGGTTCTTGGCCGGGTTCGTCCGGCTCGTGCCCAGCAGCGCGCCGCCGCGCTGGTAGTACGGCGCGACGTCCGGAATGGTGAGCGGGCGCACCTGCGACACGTCGCCGGCCGCGAGGTACTTGAAGCCGTCGCGGACGCCCACCACCTCGAGCCCGCGGTTGATGGCCTCGATGGTCACGGAGCTGATGACGCCGTTGATACCCGGGGCCGGGCCGCCGCCGACGACGATGCCGAGCTTACCGCGAGTGGGATCCGCCATGTGTAGAGAGTCCTGGGGCGCCGGTGAAGGCCCGGGGGCACGGCTGGGTCGGGCCGGTTACGCTGTTTAGGATTGGAACCCGTCGGGCGTTTTCAAGGGCGCACGGGCGCGTAGATTAGCCCCACCAGCGGAGACCTCGCTATGACCGATCCCGCACCGCCGGGGCCGTGCGCCGACCCGCCGCCCGCGAACGAGGGCGGCATCGCGGAGCTCGCCGCCGGGTTCATCCACGAGATCAAGAACCACCTCGGCACCCTTTCGCTCAACCTCCAACTGCTCGCGGAGGACTTCGAGGACGCCCAGTCCCCCCGCGAGCGCAAGGCGCTGGAGCGGGTGTCGCGCCTGTCCGGCGAGTGCCGCAAGCTGCTCGACCTGTCGAACGACTTTTTGCGGTTCGCCCGGCTCCGCGAGCTGCACACCCGGCCCGCCGCGCTGGGCGCGGTGGTGGACGCGGTGATCGACTTCCTCGGCCCGGTCGCGAAGGCCCGCGGGGTCGAAATCAAATGGTTCTCCGCGCCCGAACTCCCCCTGGTGTGCCTCGACTGCGACCTGTTCGAGCAGGCGCTACTGAACCTCGGGCTGAACGCCTTCGACGCGATGCCCGACGGCGGGACGCTCACGCTCATCGGCCGGTCCGGGGGCCGCTCGGACGACGCGAGTGTGAAGGGCGACGAGGGGTGCGGCGCCGGCGCGCGCACCGTCTGTCTCGACGTGATCGATACGGGCGCGGGGATCGAGCCCGCGGCGCTGGCGAAGCTGTTCCGCCCGTTCCACACCACCAAGCCCGACGGAAACGGGCTCGGGCTCGCCACCACCCGCAAGATCGTCGTCGCGCACGGCGGCACGATCGAGGCGCAGAGCGCCCCGGGGCACGGCACGAGGTTCACCATCGCGCTTCCGGCCGCCCCCGGCGCCGAACGAATTACGGCACCGGGCGCCTGACCCGCGGCACTTCCCTCATGCGCTCCGGCTCGCAATACGCAGCGATGTTCCGATGTGCGTTCTCGATGCCGCCGCCGGCGACGTTCTTCGTGTGCTGCGCGGCACGCATCCCACACGATCGACGCCGCTCAGCACGAAACATGAGCCCCAAGATATGTCGGGTCCGGGCCGTCGACTCGCTGCGCGTCCGGCGAACGACTTCGGCGCGCATCGGTCCGTTGTGGCGGCCCGGACCGTTGTGATTACAGCCCTTCGACCTCGAACCCCTTGCGGTACTCGCGCTTCACGAACGCGTTCGCCTTATCGTTGTTCGTGACCTTCAGGGCCTTCGTGTCCCACTTCAGGTCGGTCTTCGGGAACCGGGTCGCGAGGCACCCGAGCAGCACCATCTCCGTCAGCGGGCCGCTGTAGCTGAACGGCGCCGAGGTCTGCCCGTTGCCGCGCACCGCCTCCACGTACTGGAGGTAGTGGTCGTCGGACTTCACGTCCGGCAGCTTGAAGTCCTTGAACTTCTCGCCGATCAGGATCGGCTGGCCGCCCGAATCGTACGGCGAGTACAGCACGCCCTCGGTGCCGATCAGGATCGAGCCCTGGCCGTCGAGCTTGTGCGCGCCGATCTTCTCGACGACCTCCTTCGGCGGGCGAACCTTACCGTTGTACCACGTCAGGGCGACCGTATCGGTGGTGAACTTCGAGCCCGGGAACACGTACTTCACCTGCACGTCGAGCGTCCAGTTGTATTCGTTCGGCCCCGGGAGTTCGGACGTGATCGACGACGGGTTCCCGACGCCCAGGGCGTTGAACACCGGGTCGAGGATGTGGCACCCCATGTCGCCGAACGTGCCGGTGCCGAAGTCGAGCCGCTTGCGCCAGTTGCCCGGGTGGTAGTACCCGCCGCCGATGAACGGCCGGTCGGCCGCCACGCCCAGCCACAGGTTCCAGTCGAGGCCCGCGGGCACCGGGTCCGTTTTGTCCGGCTTCGGCGCGGTGTCGCCCCACGACTTCCCGCTCCACGAGTGGACCTCCTTCACCTTCCCAATGACGCCGTCCTGCACCAGCTTGACCACCAGCTTGTGCTTGCGGGCCGAGTGGATCTGGATGCCCATCTGGGTGACGATCTTCTTGGCCGCGGCGGCCTCGGTGAGCTTACGGGCCTCGTAGATGGTCTGGGTGAGCGGCTTCTGCCCGTACACGTTGAGCCCGCGGTTGACCGCCATCATCCCGATGGGGGCGTGCATGTGGTCCGGCGTGGACACGTTCACCGAGTCGAGCTTCTTCTCGGCGTCGAGCAGCTTGCGGTAGTCCTTGTAGATCACGCAGTTGGGGAACCGCTTCTTGATGTTGCCGACGCGGGCGTCGTCCACCTCGCACACCGCGACCAGTTTCAGGTTCTTGCTGGCGGTCAGGGAGTTGATGTCGGCTCCGGCCATGCCGTCGGCGCCGAAGCTGGCGTGCAGCACGGTTTCGCTCGGGGCGGCGTGGGCGTGCGCCCTCCACACGAACGGCGCGGCGAAGGTCGCGGCGGCGGTTTTGAGCGCGGCGCGGCGGGTGATCGGACTCATCCGAAATGGCTCCTGCGTGGCGGGGATGGCGAGGCGAGACCCAGAGGGTACGCCACCGCAAACGGGACCGCAAGGCGCTGGCGGGGCGGATTTCCGGGGGCAAGAAAATCGTTCCGGCACAAAACGGCGATCTTGTTCAGAACGATTATTCCCCAGCGGCGGTGCGACGGATGGAACTGATCCCAAGTCCGATCGCACCGCGTCTGTGGGGCGGAGGTGGCATTCGGCCGGCTCGCGGACGCGATCAGCGGCGCACGCGACGAGCAGATCGTCCGGGCCCGGTTCGGGCGCCCGTTACGGTACGAGGTCGCCCTGGAGGTCGAAGTCGAACACGTTGTTCTTGCCGGCTACGACATCGGCCTTGAGCCGAGACGTTTCCGGCGAGAAGTACGCCTTCGGGATCAGCGGCTTGCCGGGCATCCGGAGCGTTTCGGCCGCCGCTTCGGCCTTGGCCAGGTGCTCCGGCAGCGGTGGCGACGGCCCGGTGAGCGAGATCGCGACGCGGCACGGGCCGACCGGGGCGCCGTCCCCGGTGCCGTATGTGGACAGTGAGTAGGCGCCGTTCTCGTCGGTCGTCGCCAGCGCGGGAACCGTGCCCGGTGTTTCCGGGATGAAAGACACCGACGCCTTGGCGACCGGCTTCCCGCGGTACGTGACGGTGCCGCGCACCTTCGCCACCGGCACGCCCTTGGGTCCGCCGCAGCCGCTCGACCCGGCCGCGAGAAGTGCGAGCCCCAACAGCGCGCCGGCGCGCAGTCTGCCCAATTTCATTGCGGGTTACCTTCGTGTGGGTCAGTAGTTCCCGACGACCTCGCCGCCGGCGCGGCTGCCGAGCGCGTTGTAAGTGAACTGGTTGATGCTGTCCGGGACGAACCGCACGGACCCGTCCGAGAGGGCAACCGTGATCCCGCCCGTGTGCCGGCTGGCGAACCCGCGCCCCATCCAACTCGACGTGACCCCGCCGCACGCGTCCACCGACATCCCGGCCGTGGACTGGCACACCCGGAGCTTCCAGTTGGGCGGCAAACTGGTGCCGTGAGCCGAACCGGTGCTGCTCATCCAGATGGAACTGTTCGACGACGTGGACCAGTCCGTGTGCCCGAAGGCGATGGTGTTGCTCAACCCGTCGGTGATGGACGAGAAGTTGACCGGCGCGCTGGTGCCGGTGTAGTCGAACAGCCCGCGGTGGTTGGGGCCGCCGCCGTAGCCCTGGCCCGGCTGCGGGCACGCGGTTGTTGCGGTGACGGTGTTGTTGCTCGCGCAGCCCCCGCACCCGTACGCGACCCTGGCCCCGTCACCGCCGAACGGGTCGGTCGCGGCCGATGCGATGTTGTTGAACCCGTCGCCGTAGCTGCCCACGTAGTTGCTGTGCCACCCGCGGAAGGTGGTGCCCGTGGTCCCGTCGCTGGTCCCCGGCGTGCCCAACTGCGGGCACCCGGCGACCGGCAGCGTGCGGTTGTCGCTCACCGCCCCGGACCGCGGGTCGCTGGGGCACAAGAGGACGGGGATCTTGGCCTGGCGGATCGCCGCCATGGCCTCGCACGAGACGTTCACGTCGAACCGGATCTGTTTGTACAGGTTGTCTTGTTCGATGTACGGCAGCAGCCGCGGCAGGTGGCCCCACCCGAACACGAACCCGTCGACCCGGGGCAACACGTTGTTGGCGTCGTGGTAGCCGTGGAGCGCCAGCCCCAGTTGCTTGAGGTTGTTCGAGCACTTCATCCGTGCGGCGGCCTCGCGCACCTTTTGGACGGCCGGCAGCAGCAGCCCGATCAGGATCGCGATGATCGCGATCACCACCAGCAACTCGATCAGCGTGAACCCGTGCCCGCGGCGCGTCGTCATAAGACCTCGCTTGCGAAGGTGATCGATGCCGGAGAAAGAGTAACGTGGGACGCCTGATTAAGAAGATGTTGTGAAGTATTCTGCGCTCGAGCGATTGTGTCCGCAAGAGCACTCTGCGCGGCGCGGCGGATTTCAGGGATTTATCACACTCTTGAGATTCTACCTGAGCGATTGGGAGGAGAAGCCATTCGTTCACCGTGCCCGAGTACGGCCGCCACGTTTGGGCGGGGTACGAAACCTCGGCCCCGAAAAGCGCGCCCGTGTCCCGAGCCCCGAGTGGTCGCCTCATGCTGCGCTTGCTCCGACCGGTCGCTCGTCTTTGCTGGGACGTACCGACGGGCGCACGCCGCCCGCAAACGCCACGGCGCCTGACCGTTCTCTTCGACCCGATCCACTATCAGTAGACGATCCGGCTACTGGTGCCTGCTTTGGTTTTGTTTCTTGTGGCACAGACATTCCTGTCTGTGCGGCGCGAGAAGGCCGCACAGACAGGAATGTCTGTGCCACAAGAAACAGACACCACCACCCGAGCCGTTCTCAGTAGACGATCCGGAACCCGTGGAGCGGTTCGCCCGGCTCGCGGTCGGTGGCCTCTTCGGAGGTGATGTTGTCGGCCATGCTGGCGCGGATCTCGGCCAGGAGCGCTTCGACCGCGTGCGCGGGGCCGTCGGCGAGCAACTCGACGCGCCCGTCGCTCAGGTTCCGCACCCACCCGCGGACCGCCGGGTGCGAGCGGGCGAGCCGCGCGGCGGTGGCCCGGAACCCCACCCCCTGAACGTCGCCCGAGTAGTACACGATCCGCGCCATGACCGGTCCTCATTTGTCGCGAAGGCGAGTGCGTGCAGTATCGGGTCGAAGGGCGGGTGGTTCAACGACTGATTTAGCGGGGATGAGCGCTCCTTTGCTACAATGCCCTTCCCGCCTGACCGCCCTTCCGCTCCCCCCGAGGTCCGCTATGCCGCGTTCGCTTCGCGGGTACCTGTTCGCTTTCCTGCTCGCCCCGGGCGCGACTCCGGTTCGCGCCGCGGACGCCCCGGACTTCAACCGCGACGTGCGCCCCATTCTGGCGGCCCGGTGCTTCAAGTGCCACGGCCCCGACGACGCCTCCCGCAAGGCCCGGCTGCGGCTGGACACGGCGGACGGCGCGAAGGAGGCCGTTGGAACTCCGCAGGACAGCGAGTTCCTGCGCCGCATCGAGACGACCGACGCCGATGCGGTCATGCCCCCGCCGTCGGCGAAGATCCCGCTCACCCCGAAGGAGCGGAACACCCTTAAGGCGTGGATCACGTCCGGCACCACGTACGCGCCGCACTGGGCGTTCGTGAACCCCACCCGGCCCGCGGTGCCGAAGCTCAAGGACCAGCCCGCGAACCCCATCGACGCGTTCGTTCGTGCGCGACTTCAGCGTGAGGGGCTGGCCCCGGCGTCGGAGGCCGACCGCCACGCGCTGATTCGGCGGGTGTACCTGGACCTGATCGGCGTCCCGCCCTCGCCGGAAGAGGCCGATACGTTCGTGGCGGACAAGAGCCCCGACGCCTACGAGAAGGTGGTGGACCGGCTGCTCGCGTCCCCGTTGTACGGCGAGCGGTGGGCGCGGAAGTGGCTCGACCTGGCCCGGTACGCCGACACGAACGGCTACGAGAAGGACCGCCGCCGCTCCATCTGGCCGTACCGCGACTGGCTCATCCGGGCGCTCAACGCCGACCTGCCGTTCGATCAGTTTACGGTGTACCAACTCGCCGGGGACATGCTGCCGAACGCGACCCCGGAGCAGATGATCGCCACCGGGTTCCACCGGAACACGATGCTGAACGAGGAGGGGGGCATCGACCCGCTGGAGTTCCGCTACCACGCGATCGCGGACCGCACCGCCGTCACCGGAGCCGTCTGGTTGGGGCTAACGATCGGGTGCGCCCAGTGCCACACGCACAAGTTCGACCCCGTCACGCACACCGAATACTTCCGCTTCTTCGCGCTGCTGAACAACACGGACGAGCCGGACTTTACGGTGCCGTCGGCCGAATCGGCGAAGCGCCGGCGCGAACTCGAAGCCGCAATCCAGCGGCTCGAAGCCGCGCTGCCCGATAAGTTGCCCGTGGAGAAGCGGGACGCGGCGTTCGCGGCGTGGCTCGGCGCCGAGCGTAAGCGGGCCGTGAAGTGGACCATCGTGACGCCCACCAAGATGGACGCCGGTCCCACGAAGCTGACCCCGCAGCCCGACGGCTCCGTCTTCGCGAGCGGGGACGCGCAGAAACGCGACCTCTACACGCTGGCCCTCGAAGGATTACCCGCGGGGGTGACGGCGGTTCGCATTGAGGCGCTTCCGGACGAGCGATTGCCGGCTGGCGGGCCGGGGCGCGCGTACTACGAAGGCCCGAAGGGCGATTTCCTCCTCAGCGAGTTCACGCTGTCGGTTGAGGGGAAGCCGGTCCGCGTCGGGGCCGCGTCGGAGTCGCACGCGCGCGGCAACCTGACCGCGAAAGCGGCGCTCGACGGTCACCCGTTCACCGGGTGGGGCGGGAGCGGTGTGGCCGGCGGCGGATCGGTGGCAGTCTTCAATTTGGCGGAACCGCTCGCCGCGAAGGCCGCAAAACTGGAACTCCTGTTCGAGCGGCACTACGCCGCCAGCCTCGGGCGCTTCCGCGTGTCGGTGACCACCGCCGGCGGCGCGAAGGCACGCGACCTATCCGCGGAAGTAGAGGCGCTCCTCGCGTTACCCGCGGCCGAACTGACCGGCGCCGGTCGGGCCGCGCTGCTGCGGCACTGGTCGACCGTTGCCCCGGAACTCAAGGCGGCGCGGGACGAGATCGCGGCGCTGCGCAAGCAGCTCCCGCAGGACCCAACCACGCTCGTGATGCGGGAGCGGCCGGCGGACCACCCGCGCCGGACGTTCCGGCACCACCGCGGCGAGTTCCTCGCGCCGAAAGAAGAGGTCAAGCCCGGGGTGCCTGCAGTACTGCCGCCGCTCCCGAAGGGGGCCGCACCCGACCGGCTCACGCTGGCGCGGTGGCTCATGAGCCCGCAGAACCCGCTCACCGCGCGGGTGACCGTGAACCGGCACTGGCACGCGCTGTTCGGCCGCGGGCTGGTGCGAACGCTCGACGACTTCGGCTACCAGGGCGAAGCGCCGACCCACCCCGAACTGCTCGACTGGCTCGCGGTCGAGTTCCGTTCGGGCGAGAAGCCGTGGAGCGTCAAACACCTGCACCGGCTGATCGTAACGTCCGCGACGTACAAGCAGTCCTCGAAGGTGGCACCGGACCTGCTCGCCCGCGACGCGGAGAACCGGCTCCTGGCGCGCGGGCCGCGGGTGCGGCTCGAGGCCGAGCAGGTCCGCGATTCGGCGCTGAAGGCGGCGGGGCTGCTGTCCGCCAAGATGTACGGGCCGAGCGTGTTCCCGCCGCAACCGCCGGGCATCACCACCGAGGGCACCTACGGCGGGCTGAACTGGCAGGTGAGCCCGGGCGAGGACCGCTACCGCCGCGGGCTGTACACGTTCGCCAAGCGGACCGCGCCCTACGCCATGTTCGGCACCTTCGACGCCCCCAGCGGCGAGGCGTGTACCGCGCGGCGCGAGGTGTCGAACACGGCGCTGCAGGCCCTCACCATGCTCAACGACGCCGTGCTGATCGAAGCGTCCCAGGCCCTCGCGAAGCGGGTCGCCGCCCGCGAGGGCACGACGGCCGACCGCGTCGCGCACCTGTTCCGGCTGTGCCTGGTGCGCGAGCCGACCGTTGACGAGGTGGCTTCGGTCGGCAAGTTCTACGAGGCCCAGCGCGAGCGGTTCGCGGCTGACGCCACGCGGGCCGCCGCCGTGGCCGGGGCGGGGGAGCGCGCCGCGGAGCGGGCGGCGTGGACCGCGGCGGCCCGCGCCGTTCTGAACCTCGACGAGTTCATCACGCGAGAGTGATTGGGGCATTTCGGAATGCGGAATCCGGAATAAAAACAGAGGCCAAAGAAAGAACAAGCGGAGGCTATGCTATGAGTCTGTTGCGTCCGTTCCGCATTCCGGATTCCGCACTCCGAAATGCCCACACCTCCCGCCGGCACTTCTTCCGCGATTGCGGTTACGGGGTGGGGAAGGTGGCGCTGGCGTCGCTGCTGTGCGGCCGCGCGGGGGCGGCCGAGCGGCCCGCGGCGAACGACCCGCTCGCGCCCAAGAAGCCGCACTTCGCGGGCAAGGCGAAGGCGGTGATCCACCTGTTCATGGCCGGCGCGCCGAGCCAGCTCGACCTGTTCGACCACAAGCCGGAACTGGCGAAGCTCGAAGGCAAGCCCCTGCCGGCGGAGGTCATCAAGGGGCAGCGGTACGCGTTCATCCGGCCCGACGCCGCGGTGCTGGGGCCGCGGTTCAAGTTCGCCAAGCACGGGACGTGCGGCGCGGAGGTGTCGGAGGTGCTGCCGCACTTCGCGAAGGTGGTGGACGACGTGTGCCTCCTGAAGGCGGTTCACACCGACCAGTTCAACCACGCCCCGGCGCAGATCTTTTTCAACACCGGGTTCAGCCAGCCGGGCCGGCCGTCGATCGGCTCGTGGGCGCTGTACGCGCTCGGGTGCGAGACGAAGGAGCTGCCCGCGTTCGTGGTGCTCTCGACCGGCGCCGGGATCAGCGGCGGGGCCGCCAACTGGGGCAGCGGGTTCCTCCCGAGCCTGTACGCCGGCACCCGGTTCCGCAACGGGGCCGAGCCGATCCTCAACGTGAACCCGCCGGCCGGCTTCGATTCGGCCCTTCAGAAGGACACACTCGATCTGGTCGCCGATCTGAACCGGAAGCGGCTCGGTGCGGTCGGCGACCCGGAGATCGCGACGCGGATGGCGGCCTACGAGACCGCCGGGCGCTTGCAGACCGCCGCGCCTGAACTGACCGACCTCAAGAAGGAAGACAAGGAGACGCTCGCGCTGTACGGCGTCGATCCGGACAAACCGAGCTTCGCCCGCGCGTGCCTGCTCGCGCGGCGGATGGTCGAGCGCGGCGTGCGGTACGTCAACATCTACCACGAGGGCTGGGACGCGCACTCGGACGTGGCCGGCAACTCGCGCAACAACTGCAAAACCACCGACCAGGCGTCCGCGGCGCTGGTCGCCGACCTGAAGCGGCGCGGGATGCTGGACAGCACGCTGGTGGTGTGGGGCGGCGAGTTCGGCCGCACCCCGATGGTGGAATCGAACCCAGTGCTGGGCCGCAGCCAGGGCCGCGACCACCACCCGCAGGCGTTCACGATCTGGATGGCCGGCGGCGGTATCAAGCCCGGCGTCACGCTCGGGCGGACCGACGACCTCGGGTTCCACCCGGTCGAGGGTGGCGTTCACGTTCACGACGTGCAGGCCACGATCCTGCACGCGCTCGGGTTCGACCACGAGCGCCTGACGTACCGGCACGCGGGCCGCGACTTCCGGCTCACCGACGTGTTCGGCAAGGTCATCAAGGAGGCGCTCGCGTGACGCGTTCGTAGAATCAGCCGCGGCGTTAATCTCTCCGAAGGAACCGAGCCGTGCAGAAGCAGTACATCAACCCGCCCGAACTGAACCCCGCGAACGGGTACTCCCACGTGGTCGTGGCGCCCGCCGGGAAAACGATTTACGTGTCCGGGCAGGTGAGCCTGAATGAGAAGGCCGAGGTGGTCGGCAAGGGGGACGTGCGGGCGCAGGTCGAGCACGTGTTCCAGAACCTCAAGGCGGCGCTCGGGGCCGCCGGCGCGACCTTCGACGACGTGGTGAAGGTGACCTACTACGTCGTGGGGCTGAAGCCGGAGCACCTGCCGCACATCCGCGAGATCCGCGCCAAGTACCTGAACCAGAAGACCCCGCCGGCGAGCACGCTGGTGGGGGTGGCGGCGCTGGCGGTGGCCGACTGGCTGGTCGAGATCGAAGTCGTCGCGGTGCTTCCCGGGTAACTTGCGTTCGGGCCGTTAGGACGTAGCACAGTGCACCCGCCCTGTGCCAACGGCTGCCCGGCGTTCGAGCGGATCGCCCGAACCCGTTTCTGGTTCGCGCGGTCGCGCGAGTGACGCTGCTCGCCGGGACACACCGGCTGCTCCTGCGCGGGCGCGGGCGCGGGGCGGCGAGGCTGTTCGTGGCGGCAAACTCGTGCTCCCGACGCCGTTCCCGCCCTGCCTCGGCGACGGCTCCGACGGGCGCGACCCGAGCCCGGAACCGTACCTCGACCTCGGCCCGGACTTCCGCTTCGCTTCGCCCGGCACCCGCGAAGCGTGGCGCACGTTTAAGTCTGCGAGCACCGAACACCTCGTTGTGCTGAAAACCGTAGTCGGCGGGCTGATGAGCAAGCGCGCCCGCCGGCCCGAACTCGGCGAAACGGTCGTCGCGATTTCGCCTGACGGTCAGCGGCTCTTTTTCCTGCTCAGTAGCGGCAAACCGGTGCCGTACACGGACGAAGCGTGGGGCCGATTTGCCGCGGCCCAATAGGCTCGCGTGGCGAAGTTGGAAGCCGAACGCCGCATCACCGCGTTCGCGCAGTCCAAAACCCAACGGGATGCGCGCCGTGCCGCAGCGAACAAGTGGCTCGATACGACTCCTGCTCCGGACGTGCCGGAACTGCCGAAGGGGCTCCCCGCGAACAACGCGATCGATCACTTCATGGGCGCCAAAATCGCGGCTGCTAACGCGGTTACCGGTAAAGAGGGTACGGTGAGCGACGCGCGGGACGTGCGGCCCATCCTCGAAGCGAAGTGCTTCTCCTGCCATCAAGGGGTAAGGCGAAGGCGGGGCTGTCGCTCGACAAGAGCTTGGCCGCCTGAGCGATTCGTAGGTCACACTGCTCAAACAGTGGATCGCGGAGGGTGCTTTCTATACCGAGCGCCCGGGGCGCGTCACCGAGTTGACTGATGACCTCACGTTCCTGCGCCGGGTCACGCTCGACACGGTCGGTTTTGTTCCGACGGCCGAAGAAGTGGCCGCGTTCCTCGGCGAACCGGCGGCGGCACGCCGAGGAACGCGGTCGACCGCCTGCTGGCCGACCCGCGGCGTGCGGGGCACGGAGTTCGGCCGCCCGGCGGAGTTCGACGGCGGCAGGGGACGCGGGCACCAGGGCACGTGTTTCTCACTGCTACTCGCGGGCGGCGGGCTGAAGCACTGCGGCGCCTGCGGCGTAACGGACGATCTGGCGAAGAAGATCGTGGAACGACCGGTCCCGGTGCCGGACTGCCACGCGACCATCTGCGCGGTCCTCGGCATCGACCCGGCGAAGGCGCTGGCGGGCGGCCCGCGGCCGGTGCCGATCACCGACGACGGTAAGCCGATTGCGGCGCTGTTCGGTTGAGCCAGGAGACCTCAGTCGCCACCGACCGCGGTGAGCTACCCTCGGAAGTACCGCGGACTGGTCACGGACTGGTCACGGACTGGGGGGACAGGTAGTCACCTGCTGGGGGCCAGCCACTCCGCGTGACTCGTGCCATTACTGATACAGGTGTCAAATTCGTACGTCGTCGACTCGCCTGAGTTGGTGGAGCTTCGCGCAAGGACTAACTTGGACAAGATCGCTGAAGGTGACGTTAAAGTGTTTGTAAAACGTTGATATGGCAGCATTTGTTGAGAACGGTGGGCTCCCTTGTACGTGCGAAAACCGTGTGCCTGCCATTCTGTTGTTAGGGGCCGTTGTAGATCACCTCGTGTATCCACGTGGCGCTGTAACCCCCCGTTACAGCGCCACGTGGATACACGACAGCGAATTGAGAAACCGGAACGGCAGCGATCGAGCAGGTGCGGTCGGGGAACAGACACACGATCCGGTTACTAGTGCCTGCTTTGGTTTTTTGTACACAGACATTCATGTCTGTGAGTCGTGTGAGGGTCGCACGGATATTAATCAGTAGTTGCCACGGTGGTTGAGCGGCGCATGAGTTTCCGTGACCATGGTTTGTGCGCCCAACCCATTGAGCGGGGTTTGCCATGCGCCGTTCCCGATGTACCGCCGTTGCGGTGCGGAGCCAACACGCCTGGGCCGGGGGGGGCCGGCGTGCTGCACCGGACCGACGGTGCGTCGGTGACCCGGGTGGCGGTGGCCCGGTGCCGGCGGGTCGCGTCGGCCCTGCGGGTGGCCCTCTCGGCGGTCGCCCGGCGGGTCGCGGCCGTGGGCCGGGGATCTGCCGCGGGACCGGGACACCCTGGAACGGTACCTGGCTGCCGGGTTCCGTCGGCACCTCCCGCGGTCGTTCCGGGAGCACCCGATCCCGATCGCCATCGGCACCCACGCGCGGCCGTTCGACGGGGACTACGAGAACACACCCGGAGTGGTCGGGGGCAAGCCCAAGGACGGGGCCAAGTGGTTCTGGGGGTACGCCACGGCAGTGGCCCTGGTGCCCGGTCACCGGCACACCCTGGGGCTCACCGGGATGCGCCCCGGGGACACACCTGACGCCCGGGGAGAGCGGCTCCGGGCCCAGCTCGGGTGGGCCGGGGTGAAGGTCCGGTACGTGCTCCTGGACCGCGGGTTCGACTCGGCCCGGGTGGCCAACGCGTTGGCCCGACGCCAGCTCCGGTTCATCATCCCGATGGTGCGGCGCGGGAAGGCGGTGCCGCCGCTGTTCCGGCGCGGCACCCGGGGTGGTCCGTGCACACCATCCGGTGCCGCAAGTGCCGGCCGGAACGTGAATGAGACCAGATCAGCATGGCTGATGCGCCGCCCGTGCCAAGTCCAGCCTCCCGCCTTCGACGCCGATCTCTGCGGCACAACGCCCGCCAGCAACCGTGAGAAACGCTTGCTCATTGGGTTGGAACAGTGGTACCTTCGAGTTCGTAGGCTCACGGAGCTCGTGACATGCTTCGCTCGTTGACTGTGTCGGTGGTCGGGGCCGCCCTGACCTGGTCCCTGCCGGTCGCGCTCTCGCCGATAGCCGTAGCCCCCGCCGCCCCGGTACCCGCGCACTTGATGAAATCGGCACCGCAGCGGTATTACTTTCCGATTTGGGTCGGTACAACGTGCGTATACGACTCCGACGGAGACGAAGAGCGGGTTACGGTTACGAAGGTTGAGCCGCAGGGGGCTGCGTTCATTGTCACGACGAAGCGCACGCACAAAGGCTCCCCGTCCGGCGTCGAAGAACGCCGCGTCACGTCCGCCAGCGTACTACGCATCAGCTCCGAAGGAGTACGGCTTCCAGATCCCGTCCCGGAAGTGCTGACCCCGTTCAAAGTCGGCGACGTGTGGGGCGAGATCCGTCAGCCGGGGCGTTCAGGTGGGTCGTCCGCGGCGTCGAGACGATAACCGTACCCGCCGGTTCGTTCGAGACCGTGCGGGTGGACGAGCAGTACTTCGACAGGTGCGGTCTGGTTACGACCACCTCGTGGTACGCCCACGGTGTCGGGTTGGTGAAATGGGCTTTCCCTCCGCTGGGCTGCTCCAGGGTGCTCACTTCCGTCGTTCCGGGGCGGGATTAGCGACGACTGTTCGTCGCGCGCGAGCCGCTCCGCCCGGAGCTTCGTTCGGCGCACCGCTGAGCGGCTTGCCCAGGCCGAAGCTGGTGCCCGGCGGACTGCGGCGCCGTGCTCTTATTGTGAGGACCGGATTACGGTTACGAATGACGATCGGAGAGCCTTATGTCGACCGGTGAAACGCCCCGCCCGAGCCCCGCGAACGTCGCGATGACCCTTCTGCTGTGGGCCGCGCTCACCGCCGTCGGGCTCGCCGTCGTTGTCTTCGGGTACGGCGCGATCTGCGCGACCGCGGTTTACAACTCGCGCGAGCAGCGCCACCGAAGCAACGAAAGCGCCGCCCCCGGTCGCAACGACGACGCGCCACCGGCCGCCCACTCGCGAACGGAATGACCCGGCCGGGCGTCACGCGATCGCGACCGCGAGGTCCGGGCACTGGACCGCGCCGACGTCGAGCGCCTGTGCGAACGCTTCCACCTTCGGCGCGATCGCGGTCAGGAACGCGCTCAGCGCGGGCACATCGAGCCCGTGGTCGCGTTGCGCCGCTTCGAGCACCGGGTCCATCAGCTTCGGGTGGTCGGCCAGCACGTCGAGCCGCATCAGGCAGTCGGACAGCCAGAGCAGCTCGGCGCGGGACCCCAGCGGGCCGGCTGGGAGTTGGTTCGGGTGGTGGTGGTGGCGGATCGGTTCGGTCACGTCGGCCGGCAACCCCCACCGGCTGAGCAGCTCGGCCCCGATGTCGGCGTGGTCCGCCCCGAACACCGCTTGTTCGGCCGCGGTGTTGGCGAGCTGCGGGTGGGCGCCGGCCCGGCGGAGGCCGATCCACTTCGCCGGGAACGTGCGCCGCAACAGTTCCGCCCCCACGTCCCGGAGCAGCGCGGCGGCCATGTCCTCGTCCGGAGCCGGGCGGTCACCGGCGGCGGCCAGCTCCCGGGCGATGAGGGCGCCGCCGATGGAGGTCAGCCAGTAGTCCCGCGCGCCGGGGTCGCGGCCCCGCGGGCCGGGGGCCGACAGCGACAGGGTCAGGGCGCGCACGGCGCGGCGCCCGAGCACCTGGATCGCGCGGGCGGCGCTGGAAACGGGCCGGGCCAGGCCGTACACGCACGAGTTGGCGGCCCGCAGCAGGCCGGCGCAGAGGGCCGGGTCGGTGGACAGCAGGCCGGCCAGCTCGGCCGGGTCGCAGTCCGGCGCTTCGGCGAGCTGGTAGACGCGCATCGCCACCGCCGGCATCGGCGGCAGCCGGTCCGAGGTGAATAGAGTCACAAGCAGCGCGCGGCGCGATTGATCGGTCATGGTGGTAGCGGCCGTGCCGGTGCATGAACTGTAAGTGATCGGTGCTCTACAGGTGTAGATCGAACCGCTCGTCGGGTCAAACGAATAGACGTTCCGGCTACCGACGCGCGCCGCCGCCGCCCGAATTTTCGCGCCGCGCCCCGAGACGTGCCCGCCCTTCACGGTGCCCCGTGGGCCGCGGTCCGCGCGTCGGGATCGCCGTAAGTTGTTGGGGGGGCGGCCCCGAATCCGTTCCCCTCACCGGCCGTACCGGCACGGTTCGCCGCCGGCACGGCCGTCGCCCGGTCGGGCGGTCGTCACCCCGGTCCCGCCGAAAAGGACGCCCGACCGGTGTTGGCGTTGCCGCGCTTGCGGTTGCACACTTAGCATGAGGGGAGAGATCCACTCCGAGGACCGAAGATGGCCACCAGCTCGCGTTTCGACATTTCGCGCCTCGAGGCTGCCCCGCGGGTGCCGGGCAAGCCGCGGCACAAGACCCGCGAGGTGAAAGTCGGCACCCGCGTGTTTGGCGGCTCGAACCCGGTTTGGGTTCAGTCCATGACCACCACCGACACCTTCGACGTCGACGCCACGGTGAAGCAGATCCACGCCCTCGAAGAGGCGGGGTGCGAGCTGGTGCGGGTGACGGTCCCCAAGCCCGAGGACGCCGGCGCCCTCAGCGCGATCCGCGCGCGCGTCGGCATCCCGCTGATCTGTGACATCCACTTCGACTACAAGATGGCGCTGGCCGCCCTCGACCACCCGGTGGACAAGATCCGGATCAACCCCGGGAACATCAACAAGGCCGGCGACACCACCCACGACCGGTTCCGGCAGATCGTGCGCAAGGCCAAGCAGAAGGGCATCCCGATGCGGATCGGGGTGAACGCCGGGAGCCTGGAAACCGAGGTGAACCTGAAGTACGGGTTCCCGTGCCCGCCGGCGATGGTCGAGAGCGCGCTCCGCTACATCGAGGTGGCCGAGAGCGAGGGGTACCACGACATCATCGTGTCGCTGAAGTCGAGCGACGTGCTGGTCGCGGTCGAGGCGTACCGGCTGTTCGCGCAGATGTGCGACTACCCCACGCACATCGGCATCACGGAAGCCGGCAAGCCGCCGTACGCGGTGACCAAGAGCGCCGCGGGGCTCGCGCCGATCCTGCTCGACGGCATCGGCGACACGATTCGCATTTCGCTGCTGGGCGACCCGGTGCCGGAGATCGCGGCGGCGTTCGACATCCTCCAGGCCACCCAGCGGCGGGTGCGCCGGCCCGAGCTGATCGCGTGCCCGACCTGCGGCCGGCTGGCGATCGACCTGGAAGACATCATCGCGAAGCTCGAGGCCCGGCTGAACGGGAAGCGGCTGCCGGTGAAGATCAGCGTGCTGGGGTGCATCGTGAACGGCCCGGGCGAGGCGCGCGAGGCGGACATCGGCATCGCCGCCGGCAACGGGCAGGGGATGATCTTCCGCAACGGCGAGATGGTGCGCCGGGTGCCCGAGGCCGAGATCGTGGACGCACTTATGGAAGAACTCGCACGCTGGGAGAGCGAGAACCAGCACCGCATTCCCAAAACGACCGACGCCGAGGGCCTGGGGCGGCGCAAGCTGCCGGTTGTGGCGAGCTGATCTGCGGCCCGGTCGGTCGCTGCTTTGGGCTTGTGACCCGATGCGCGTCGGTGTTGTGGCCGGCGCCGCAGCGCGGGCTTCTGGCTCGCCTGCTGTTGGCGGTTTGGTCCGGCTCCGCGGAGGTGTCAGGCTCACTCCCGGCGCGTATCAGCGAGCCAGCGGTAGCGTGAAGGGCGCGGCCCTATAATGCGCGTCAGCCCGCACCCGCGTGAGGCGCCGCATGAGCCTGAAACTTCTGGTCGTCGAGGACCAGGCCGACTTTGCGGATTTCGTGGTTCGCGGGCTCCGGGAAGAGGGGTTTACGGTCGAGAGCGCCGCGGACGCACGCGCCGCCTGGCACGCGCTCGCGACCGCCGACTGGGACGTGGTGCTGCTCGACCGTGGTCTGCCGGGCGAGGACGGCTTGTCTCTTCTGAAGCGGCTCCGCGCGGCGGGACGCTTTACCCCGGTCCTGATGCTCACCGCCCGGGACGCCGTGCCCGACCGGGTCGCCGGGCTCGACGCCGGCGCCGACGACTACCTCACCAAGCCGTTCGCGTTCGACGAACTCCTGGCCCGCGTCCGCGCGCTCGCACGGAGACCGGCCGCGGTCACCGGCACGACCCTGTCCCACGCCGACGTTCGAGTCGATCTCGCTACCCAGCGCGCCGAGCGGGCCGGGCACAAGCTCGACCTGACCGCCAAGGAGTACGCGCTGCTGGTGCTGTTCCTGCGGCACCCCGGCCAGGTGCTCACCCGCACCCGCATCTACGAACACGTTTGGGACGAGCGGTACGACGGCACCTCCAACACGCTCGAGGTTCACGTCAAGGACCTCCGCCGGAAGCTGGAGGGGCACGGCCCCCGGCTGATTCACACGCTCCGCAACCGCGGGTACCGGTTCTCCACCGACGGGGACGCGCCGTGAGCCTCACCACCCGGCTGCTCCTCTTCTCGCAGGCGGCGCTCGCGGCCGTCCTCCTGGTCTTCTGCTCGGCGCTCTACGCCGTCGCGCACGGGTACGTGCACCACGCGGCCGTAGCGTCCGCGGACCGGTCGGCGGCCACTCTGGTGGCGTCCGTGGACATCGAAGCGGACGCGGTCGAATGGGAGCCGTCCGACCGCGACGTGTCCCTCGGCCCGGGGCCGCTCGGCGGTACGGTTTACTGGTACGTCACCGACGCCCGCGGGGCGCCCGTCGATCGGAGCCCGGCGCCCGGTACCGCTGAACTGATTGCGGCATCCGGACCGGGAACGGACGAGCCCTTCGCCGAGGGGTGGGTGCTGTCGCGCAGGCTTGTTCACCCGCCGGGCGCGGCGGGCCGGCTCCTCACGCGCGACCGGACGAAGGAAGAAACCGAGAAGGGCGAGTACCCGGCCCTGGTGTTCACGGCCGGGGTGCGGACCGGGCCGCTGCACGCCGCGCTCAACGCGCTGGCGGCCGGGCTCGCCGTCGTGTCTCTGGCGGTGTGGCTCGGCGCGTGGGCGGCCGGGCGGTGGGTCTGTCGGAGGGCGCTGCGCCCCCTCACCGAGATGGCCGGGGCCGCGCGGGCGATGCGCGCCGAGGACACCGGCGCGCGGCTCCCGCCGCCGGGCGCGAAGGGCGAACTGGAGGAGCTGCACGCGGCCATGAGCGACCTGCTCGGCCGCCTGCGCTCGGCCCTGGAGCGCGAGCGCCGGTTCACGGCCGAAGCCTCCCACCAGCTCCGCACCCCGCTCGGGACCATTCTCGGACAGGTCGAAGTCGCCCTCCGGCGTCCGCGGCCGCCGGAGGAGTACGAGCGCGTGCTGGACGTGATCCGGCGCCAGGCCGCCGAACTGACCCGAAGCGTCGACGCGCTCCTGTTCCTCGCCCGATCCGACGCGGACGCCCCGCCGCCCCGGACCGAACCCGTTGACCTCCGCCAGTGGGTGCCCGAGTTCCTCGCCAGCCTCACGTCCCGGGCGCGGCACGGGGACATCTCCTTCGAGCCCGAACCGCGAGCCGCGCTTCGCGTGGCCGCGCACCCCCCGCTGCTGCGCGAGCTGGTCGGGAACCTGATCGATAACGCGCTCAAGTACAGCCCGCCGGGCACGCCCGTCGTCGTTCGCGCGTTTGCCGAGGGCGCGAGCACCGTGATCGCCGTCGAGGACCGCGGGCCGGGAATCGATGCGGCGGACCTGCCGCACGTGTTCGAGCCGTTCTTCCGCTCCGGGCGTGCGACCGCGCTCCCCGGTTCGGGGCTCGGGCTGGCCGTGGTGGCCCGCCTCGCGGGGGCGTTCGGGGGCCGGGTGGTGGCCGAGAACCGACCGGACGGCGGCGCCCGGTTCCGGGTCGCCCTGCCCGCGTTGGCAGATGAAGAGAACTTTATCCGCACTTCACGGGCACATTAGTTCGCGGCGTTACCCTGCACCTTGAAGGTCGGCTGACGGTCGTACACGGCGACCCCGCCGGCCGCAGGAGAACAGCCATGACACGCCACCCCGAACGATACATCGGATTCGGTTTCCTGCTCCTCGTTTGTTCGGTGGTCGCGCCCCCCGTGGCGGATCACGTTCGGACCCGGCTTCAGCTCCCGAGCGGGTACGGGGCGGAAGGCGACCGGCAGCGGGCCGCCCGCATCCCCGCCCTTGTCCGCCCCGCCGTGGAGGCGCTGGCGGCAGGCGCCGAGGGGAACTGGCTCCGGGAGCGCGTCGAGGGCGGGGTGTGGGTCTACGACCTTCACGTGCTCAAAGGCGGGCGGGAGTCCGTCATCCACCTCGACTCCGGTGGTAACGTGATCGCGCCAGCGGTCGCGGAACCGGAACCGGAGGTGCCGGCGGAGGCGGGCGAGTGAACCGGTTCGCCCTTCGGGCTATTGGGCCATCACGCGCCGCACAGGTCGGAACGTCGGCGCCACAAACACCCAGACCAAAAACGGACACCGGTAACCGGAACGTGAATGAATAACACAGCGGCGCCCATCGAGTGGCTCCGGGACGAGCGCCGCCATGAACTGGAAATGAGAGCGCCACTCGCCGGGCGCAACACCTCAACTGCACACCGTTCTTCTCGCACAAGGGCCGACAGAAGCCGACCCGCAACGAGGAGAGAGCCATGATCCGCAAGCTGATCCTGTCCGCCGTGCTCGCCGCCGGGGCTACCGCCGGCGTGGCTTCGACCGCGAACGCCGCTCCTGACGTGTTCGATCGTCACGACCGCCGCGACGTGCGGTTCGAGGTGAAAGTGCGGCACCACGGGCACTGGGACACTTACGGCACCTACCGGGACCGGGACGACGCCCAGCGCGTCGTTCGGATGCTGGAACGCCGGGGCCAGGACGCCCGGATCGAGGTGGAACGCAGCCGCTGGTGAGCGCGCAAAAACCGGTCGGCACCCGCGGGAGCTGGTCCCACGGATGCCGACCGGCGCTGTAACCGAACGTCGGCGCGTCACGACACCGGCGGACCCTTACGACCGAACAGCATCGACACCACAGCCAGGATCAGGAACACCACGAGCAGGATCTTTCCGATCCACGCGGCATCGCCCGCGATTCCACCGAACCCGAACAGGGCGGCGATCAGCGCGATGATGAAGAACAGGATAGCCCAGCGAACCATGACGGCCTCGAACGTGATAAGAGTGTAACTGACCTCGGTCAGCGAGCCTCTATGCACTTCCGGGGCCACTCGTTGCCACGGCTCATTTTGTTGGGATCATCACGCGCGCTCGCGCATCACGCTGCTTGCCGCCACGCCCCGCATTGCCTCCATGTAAGCCGGTCCGTTCACACTGCGACGGCCGCAGAGCCCTACGAACGGCACATTCCGCGCTATCGCGTGTTGGTGGAGGAGGCAGAACGGCCGATCGGTGAGCTGATGCCGCTTCTTGGGTCGCGTCATTTCGGCTCCCACAACTCGAAGCGGTTCCCTTCCGGGTCCGTTGCCCAGCCGAAGCGTCCGTAGTCGTAGTCCTCGACCTTCTCTTCGACCTTCACGCCGGCGGCGCGGAGTTGCGTCAGCATGGCGTCGAGGTTCTTCACGCGGTAGTTCACCATGAACGTCGCCGCACCGGGGCCGAAATATTGCGTGTCGGCGGGGTGGACGGCCCAGACGGTCATCTCGCCCGGTCCGGTCGAGGTCAGCGCCCCGAACGTTTGGTCCGCGTCGACCGGGAGCCCGAGATGTTCCCGGTACCAGGCCGCGAGGGCCTTCGGATCGCGGGCCTTCAAGAACACCCCGCCGATACCCTGCACCTTCTCCATGACGATCTTCTCCGGGATGGTTGTTCGCCGAGTGCGGCTTGCGGAGAGCCTGGGGAGGGCAAGCAGAACGGCTCGGCGCGTCGAGGTCAGGAGGCGCGAGCCGCCGCGTCCCCGAGCGCGGTTTCCGTAAACTGCCTCAACGCAAAGTGGAACCGAGGGGGCCGTTGAACTGTGAACCCGTGGGTCGCCGGTTTAGTTCTCTTTTCGGCCTTCTTGCACGCGTCGTGGAACGCCCTGCTGAAAGGGCGGGGCGATCGGATGCGCTCGATCACGGTGATGGCCGCGACGGCGGGGTTGGCGTCCGCGGTGTGGGCCGCCTTCCTGCCGCTCCCGCACACGGCGAGCTGGGGCCACATGTTCCTTTCGGTCGTTCTCCACGTCACCTACAACTTCCTGCTGGTGCTGGCGTACCGGCACGGCGATCTGGGCGTTTCGTACCCGGTCGCCCGCGGCTCCTCGCCGATGCTGGTGGCCGCCGGCGCGGCGGTCGTGGCGGGTGAACAACTCGACGCCTTCACGCTCCTCGGCATCGCTCTGGTTTGCGGGGGGATTCTCGGGCTGGCACGTGAGGGACGAGAGGGCGGGTTCACCCGTGGCATCGTCCCCGCCGCCCTGGCGGGAGCGACGATCGCGGCGTACACGGTTATTGACGGCCTCGGGAGCCGGGCGTCGGGTAACGCCTGGTCTTATGCGGCATGGCTGTTCATCTTCAACGGTTTGGCCATGCTGCCGGTCTGGGCGCGTGGACCCGTTCGGCTCGATTCCGGCTCGATGCGCTCGGCGGCGGGCGGGGTGGTGTCGCTGGCGGCCTACGCCATCGTCATCTGGGCGGCGAGCATCAGTCCGATGGGGCAGGTTTCGGCGCTGCGGGAGTCGAGCGTCGTGGTCGCGGCCGTCCTGGGTTGGCTCTTCCTCGGCGAACAGCTCGGTTCGAGGCGGCTGGTCGCGTGCCTGATTGTGGCCGCGGGCGCCGGGTGCCTCGGGTTGCGAGGGTAGCGGTTGTGCCGCGGGTAGTGGCACACTTCCGAGAGCGCGGACGGCACGCCGTTTCGTGGTGCGGACATCCACGCCGAGCGTTGCCACCTCGGAGCAGCGGACGAGGTGTCCGCGGTTCCAGAGGAACACCGCCCATCGCACTTTTGACCTGTCACATCGGCCCAGCTTGAAACAACGAGATTCGCTACGGTACGTCGTTCGGCGGGCCGGTCGCCGTTTAGTATCAGAGGCGACGCATCGCCGTTCTGGGCGGTGCCATCTGTGAGTTAGGGGCGGCGTGGGGGCACCGCGCTTCCGCCCCGTGTTCCGTCCGGCGCTCCCTTTCGGGACACACAAGGCAAATGGAGCACGTTCAAAGGCAACGGATCAGCACTTTTTTGCCTTTTAACGTGCTCGCCAGCTCAGTGCTTGAAAGGCTGCGCGGGTAACGCCCAATGGGGCATCGACTGGACATTCGCTGCCGTCCGACAGGTCACGAACTACCAACGAACTGGTACCGGGCTACCCACGAATCGCTCACCCTGGCCCGCGCGGACGCTTTCGATGGCAACCGAAACGTGTCTTGGAGATACATGAGCAATGCGTCGTAACGTTTTGCTATCATGGTGTTTGTGTTAATAGGTCTGGGGCGGGGTATTTGCCTCTCGCCCGAGTTACAGACGGCGGGCACGCGGTTCAGAATGATCGCCGTGGTAGTTCGGACCTCCGGTATCACTGACACTGGGGCTGAGGACGCGAAGGAAGACGAATTGCAATCGTTTGACTGGTTGGCGGGATCGTAATTCCTCGCGACGGATTGTCGATCGGATTTGTGTGATTGGATGAGTAATGCGGATTAGCTGGCTTTTCGGTTGCGTGGCGTTTTGATCGATTCGCGCGGGGCGATTGCCGGGCGCCCGCCGCCGGCGCGAGGCCGTCCGATCCTCAACCCGTTCACGGATTTGCGGACCGTTGAAAACCGCTCCGGCGGGCGTGTTCTGAGCGGCGGGGCCGGTTTCTCATCAGGTTTTCGGGGGTGAGGTCGAACCGGGTTTCGCGTTTCGTTTCTCATACCCAACTCATTGCGACCGGGTAAACTCAGATATCCGGGTGGGTTGCTCCGGACCGCGAGGGCGAATCGTGCGTGTGCTGCTCGTTGAAGACCACCAGCCGCTTGCCAAGGCGCTGCGCCAGGGCATGGAGGAAGAGGGGTTCGCCGTTGATGTCGCGACCGACGGCGAGGAGGCGGACGTCAAGTGCCGCAGCACCGCGTACGACGTGGTCGTGCTCGACGTGATGCTCCCCAAGGTGGACGGCCTGTCGCTGCTCAAGCGGTGGCGCGCGTCCGGGGTCAACACCCACGTGCTGATGCTGACCGCGAAGTCCGAGACGGCCGACAAGGTGACCGGCCTCGACACCGGCGCCGACGACTACCTGAGCAAAGCGAACCTGGACCTGGAGGAGCTGTTCGCTCGCATCCGGGCGCTGATCCGCCGCGGGCACCAGCAGAAGGACCCCGTCCTGCGGTGCTACGACCTCGAGATCGACACCGCGGCGCGCACCGTGCGCCGGGCCGGGCGCTCGATCCACCTCACGCCGCGCGAGTACGCGCTGCTGGAGTTCCTGGCGTTCCACCGCGGCAAGGTGGTGACCCGGAGCATGATCTGGGAGCACCTGTACGACGAGTACGACGAGAACACGTCGAACGTCGTGGACGTGTACATTCGCTACCTGCGCAACAAGGTGGACAAGGAGTTCGATCCGCAACTGATCCTCACCCGCTGGGGCGAGGGGTACATGCTCCGCGGGGAGGACGACCCGCCGGCGGCGGCGAAGTAACAGGCAACAGGGAAGGGCGCAACCGCGGGCGGCGGGCCGTCGCCGCCCCGGACCGATCGCGGGCGCCTTCCCGTGCCTTCCCCTTTTACCTTTCGACCCGACTCCCATGCGCTCCATCCGCCGCTCGCTGCTGGGCTACCTGCTGGTGCTGCTCGCGCTCGCGCTGAGCGCGGTGGGCGGGCTCGTGGACCGGTTCGCCAACGCCGCGGTGCGCAACCGCGAGGCGTCGGAGGCCGGGCGCATCGAGCAGGGGTTCAAGCTGAGCGAGCAGAAGGCGAAGGGGCGGGCCGAGGAGGCGCGGCGGAAGTTCGACGCGGACCTGCTCGCGGAAGCGAAGGTGCTCTCGAAGGAAGTGCAGTACAAACTCGCGGCGATTCTGGGCCAGAACGAGCGCCGGCTCACCGTGACCGAGTGGCAAGCGATTCAGGCCGGGGCGTCGATCGCCGCGGCCACCTTCGGCCCGTGGCCCGGGCCGGGACCGGGGGCCGGCCCGCGCCCGCTCGGCGGGGGCGGGGGCGGGGGCGGGGGCGGCGGGCGGTTCGTGGACCCTCCGGCGCCGGTGAAGGCGCCGGAAGAAGAGGCCCGCGCGTTCCGGCTCCGGGTCGCGCTCCTGGAAGCGGCGGCGGCCCCCGACCCGCTCGCCACCTGGGTCCTGATTTCGGCCCTGGAGCCCCGCGCGGCGGGCGGCGCGTCGTCTTCCGACCCGCGGGTGTTCAACGACCCGCGGCGGTACAACCCGTTCCCGGGGTGGATCGAGTACGACGGCCCGCGCGCCCTCGCCCGGATTGCGGAGGCTCTGGGCAAGGCGTTCGAGGACGACGACCACCCCGGCGGGTTCCAGATCGCGCTCGCGGGCGGCCCGTTCCGGCGCCCCGCGCAGTTCGTGACGGTCGCGTACCCGGCCCGGATCGGGAACGCGCGCGTGGAACTGCCGGTCGACCCCGAGTGGCTCCACGCGGACCGGGAGACCGAGCCGAAGATCGACGAGGTGGAGACACCGGAGGGCACCCTGCGCCGGGTGACGAGCGCGACCAGCCCGAACGGGCGGTCGATGCTCTTCGACGTGTGGCTCGCGCCGCCCCCCGTGCTGACCGCCGCGCCGGTGCAGTTCCGCGCGGTGCCGCGGGGGCCGCACCTGTCCCTGCGGGTGGTCGTTCAGCTCGCCCGCGCCCCGGTGATCCCGAACGACGGGCTCGCGGCGGCGCGCGCCGCCCACGACGCCGAGCTGGACCGGGTGCGGTCGGAAACGCAGCTCGAGCTGGCGCAGCTTCGTGCCCGGCTGGTCACCATCGGGGCGGCCACGTTCGCCGCGCTGGTGCTCGGCGGGTGGTTCATCGTGGCCCGCGGGCTGTCCCCGCTTCGCACCCTCTCCGATGCCGTTAGCCGGGTATCCGAGAGGGACTTCCGGCTCCCCGTGGGGCCCGAGGAGCTGGGCCGCGAGCTGGCCCCGATCCACGCCCGCATCACCCAGACCCTCACCCTCTTACAGCGTGCCTTCGCACGAGAGAAACAGGCCGTGGCCGACATCTCACACGAGCTGCGCACCCCCATCGCGTCCCTGCTGGCCACGATCGACGTCACGCTGCGCAAGCCCCGCAGCCCGGAGCAGTACCGCACCGCCCTTGAGGAGTGCCGGCTGATCTCCCGCCAGCTCGGGCAGTTGGTCGAGCGGATCATGACGCTGGCCTCGCTCGACGCGGGCAACGATCACACGCAAGTGGTGCGCACGGACGCGGGCGAGCTCGCGCGGGGGTGCGCCGCGGTGATCCGGCCGCTGGCCGCCGCGAACGACGTGACCCTGACCGTGCGCGTCGACGATGAGGTGCGCCTCGACACCGACGCGGGCAAGCTGCGCGAGGTGCTAATGAACCTGCTCCACAACGCGGTGGAGTACAACCGCCCCGACGGCACCATCGAACTCGTCGCCCGGCGCGACGGCCCGGCGGCGGTCTTCGAGGTGTGCGACACCGGCATCGGGATGGCCGCGGACGTGCGGGAGCGGATCTTCGAGCGGTTCTACCGGGCCGACTCTTCGCGCACCGCGACCGGCGTTCACGCCGGGCTGGGGCTGGCGATCGTGAAGGAGTACATGGCCCGGTTGAAAGGGACGATTACGGTGGAGAGCGAGCCGGGCGTCGGCACGACGTTCCGGGTGACCCTCCCGGCGAGCCCGGACGAGTCTGCCACACCGGATCACGTTCTGGCGCGCGCCGCCGCGGCCGCCGCGCCGTGACCTTTCACCCCGGCGGGCGGGGGCGCGCCACCGCCCGTTGGACGATCGCCGCTCCTTTCGAGGTCACGCCACGGTTTGTGCTGTGGCACCCTCTGATTTGTGGCAGAGTGTATCTCGTTTGCGGAACGAGGAGCCCGGCCGTTCGGCGAAGAACCGTGGGAGCCGGTCGTCTTGGCTCAGCACGGCGGCCCGCAGTTGCAGGATCGATTCGGCACCGTCGGGCCGGGTCCAATGCTTCTGTGTGCTCTTCACCCGGGCGTTGATCTCGCCCACCAGTGACTCGACCAAGCTACTCGTCGTCGGTAGCCCGTTGCGCCGGTATCGCGGGTACGCCATGCGATCCCGATTGTTCCCCAAGTAGGTCCGCGCGTGCGCCACCACCCGGCGCGGGTCCCGGCGCTCCTCGGCCGTCGCCGCCTCACCCGGTGGGGGCTCACCCAGCCGCGCCTGCCACTGATCCAGTTCGGTGAGCACTTCTCCAACGCGACCCTGCCAGCACGCGCGCATCCAGGCCACGTATTGGGACCAACCCGACGCCTCATCGGGGCTCACGGCCGCGGCCGACGAGAACACGTAACACACCGCGTGCAGGAAATCCACGATCGGCTCGAACGCACCAAAGTACCCGCGCCAGATGGTCCAGTTGTACGCCTGACCGTCGGCTACGAACGCCCGACGCGGGGCCTCATAGAAGCGCCGCTCCTGGGCCTCGGCGGCCATCATCGGGCCGAACGCGGTACTCCCCTCCAGGCTCGCCACGCACGTCCGCACCAACCGCGTCGGGGACCACCGCTCGGCCCCTTCGGGTTCCCCGGCCGGCACCGGGGGCGTCGATTCGTCCACGGTTTCCGGGGGCGCGACCTCGCCCGCCGGGCCCTTCATCTGCTGCACCAGGCGCCGCACCCGGCGCGGGCAGCGGAACGACTCGGGCGGCTCGGGGCACGGGTCCGTGGCGAACGTGGGGCCACTCAGGGTGGCCAGGCACGCCACCTTGTCCTCCTTGTTCTGGGCCTCGTGAACACCCGGGCCGGCGCCCGCGGCGCGGGTGCGGATGCGCCCCCCATCGACCTCGACCACCACGGCCACGGGCACCACCGCGGTCCGCGGCTCTAACTGGCGGCGCCGGTGCTCGACCGCCTTCCGATCGCGCCGCGCGATCAACTCGTGCCCGACCTCGTGAGCCAGTCGGCGCACCTGGTTGTCGCTGATCGTGACCCCGGTCATCCGCACCGCCTCGGCGGCATCCCGGAACGAGGAGAACCGGGCGGCGGCCGTGACGATGCGTTGAACGACCGAGGAACTGTACCCGTGCTCATCCAGCCCGAGGGCCAGCCGCAGGGGGGAAAAAGTCCCGCCGGCAGGCGGGACAATGGGCGATCCGTTCGGCCTGTTGAACCGTGGCCCCTTGGGCCGCCAGGGTGCGGGTGTGTGGTCGGGTCGGGCACGGCTCGCCACACACCGGACACGGAACCTGTTCGGGCACCTTCCGGGCCTGCTGGTGGAGCATCTGCTGGAGGGCACCTTCGGTGAGCCCTTGTGCCGCCGCGGTGGCGATCTGCTCCATCGTCCGGAAGTCCACGTCCAATCCCGGCCCGTCGTCCCCGAACGCCCGCTTGGAAACGATTTTGCCCCACTCCGCCGCCAGTGCTCGAAGGCGGTCGAGTTCCTCGGCCGTGAAACGCGGTGTGCTCATGACTCGCCCCGCACGAGAGTTGCGGCGAAATCGCCCCGCGCTTTTCCTATCCCGTGCCCCGAGGACCGCAAGGCCTACTGCAAACCGTGGCGTGACCTCGCTCCTTTCTGGTTTGCGCTGGCGTTGGTTTGCGCCGGTGTTATACTTCCGTAGGTTCGGTGCGCCGAACTCCCGCCACGACTGCCGATCCCGCCTCAACCTGGAGCACTCTTTATGCGGCTCCGCTCGCTGCTACTCGCGGCCGCCTGTACCCTCGCGCCTGCGTTCGCTCGCGCGGGCGATTTGCCCCCGGCGTCGAAACCGATCGAGGAGGTCATTGACCTGCTCGTCGGGGCCGCACTTACCGAGGCCGGGATCACTCCCGCTCCGCAAGCGGACGACGCCACCACCATCCGCCGGCTCACGCTCGACCTCGTCGGCCGCATTCCCACGACCGCCGAGGTCGACGCTTACATCGAGTCCACCGACGCCGACAAGCGGGCGAAGCTCGTGGACCGGCTCATGGCGTCTTCGGGGTTCGTGCGGCACCAGGCGGCCCAGTTCGAGGTCATGCTGAGCCCCGAAGGGGACCGCCGCGGGGGCGCCGCGTTCCGGGCGTACCTCACGAGCGCCCTCAACGAGAACAAGCCCTGGAACCAGATCTTCCGTGATGTCATGTTGCCCGACGAAGCCGACCCGAAGCTGAAGGGCGCGGCCGAGTTCCTCCGCGGCCGGCTCGGCGACGCGGACAAGCTGACCGCGGACGTGAGCGTGGCGTTCTTCGGCGTGAACGTGAGCTGCGCGCAGTGCCACAACCACCCCAACGTCGAGGCGTGGACCCAGGACCACTTCTACGGCATGAAGGCGTTCCTCGCCCGCACCTTCGATAACGGCGGGTTTCTGGCCGAACGCGGGTACGGGGTTGTCAAGTACAAGCCCACCAAGGGTCCCGAGCGCACCGCAAAGATGATGTTCCTGACGGGCGCCGCCGTCGACGACCCGACCGCCAAGGAGGCGACCGCCGCCGAGCAGAAGGTCGAGAAAGAGGCGCTCGACAAAGCCAAGACCGCCAAGACCGCGCCGCCCGCACCGAAATTCAGCGCGCGGGCCAAACTGGTCGAGGTGGCGCTGAAGGGTGAGAACGCGGACTTCTTCGCGCGGTCGATCAGCAACCGGCTGTGGCACCGGCTCCTCGGCACCGGGCTGGTGGCCCCGTTGGACCAGATGCACAGCGAGAACGCGCCGAGTCACCCGGAACTGCTCGCGTGGCTGAGCCGCGACACCGCGGCCCACAACTACGACCTCAAGCGTCTGATCCGCGGCATCGTGATGAGCAAAACCTACTCGCGGAGCAGCAAGTACGAAGAGTCCGCGGGCGCACCGCCGTTCAAGACCTATGCCGTCGCCCGGCTCAAGCCGTTGACCCCGCTCCAACTCGCGACCTCGCTCAAAATCGCCGCCGCCGACCCGTCGAGCTTTGACAGGCTGAAGCCGGACGAACTCGAAAAGCGGCTGGAGCAGATCGAATCGTCCGCACGCGGCTTCGCGGCCGTGCTCGCGCAGCCGACGGACAACTTCCAGATCGGCGTGGGCGAGGCGCTGCTGTTCAGCAACGGTGAGCGCGTGATGAAGGAGCTGCTCACCGACGGCGGCGGCTCGGCGCTCGGGCGCACGAAGGGGATGACGGAGCCGAAAGAAGCGGTCGCGTTCCTGGTGAAGGCCGCGTACGGCCGCGCGCCGACCGAGGCAGAAGAAGGGGCCTTGGTCGCATACGTCGAGAAGCGAAAGGACCGAGCCCACGAGGCCCACAAGCAGATTTTATGGGCGCTCGTAACGGCCCCCGAGTTCCGGTTCAGTTACTGACCGCCCGCACACACTCACCCGGCGGGCGCCCGCCCGCACAGGAGCACCTCGCATGGCCCGGAACACCTTCTGCCGCTCGGCCGACCACGCCGTCGACCGCCGCGCGTTCATCGGCGGCGCATTGGCCGCCGGGGCTGCTCTTGCGGCGGACATGACTCAGCTCAACGCGCTGGCCGCCGCCGACGTGAATAAGGCGCTGAAGAAGACCCAGAAGCGGGTCATCCTCCTGTGGCTCGCGGGGGGCGCGTCGCAGCTCGAGACCTGGGACCCGAAGCCCGGCGCGAGCACCGGCGGGCCGTTCCGTTCCATCCAGACGGACGTGCCCGGGTTACGCATCTCGGAACTGATGCCGAAGATGGCCGCCCGGATGAAGACCACGTGCGTGATCCGCGGGCTGAACACCAAGAACGGCGACCACGGGTCGGCCGCCGTGACGATGATGAAGGGGCGCCGCGACGAGGCCGCGGTTCGCTACCCGGACCTCGGCGCCGTGGTGGCGCGCGAGATGGGCCGCGCGGACAGCAAGGTGCCGGATTACGTCACATTCTACACCCAGACCGAGGGCCGGGGGATGGCCCCGGGCACCGCCGGGTTCCTCGGCGCTCGTTACGCCCCGATGGAACTGACCACCAACAACTACCCCGAGTTCATCAAGAAGCTCGACGGCATCTCGGACCTGGACCACGTCGAGCGCGGCGCCCTCCGTGACCTCCTTGGCAAACAGTTCGGCCAGGGGCGCAGCTCGGAGACGATGAGCAGCCAGAACGAGGCGTACCAGCGGGTCCGCGGGATCATGGCCAGTGAGAAGCTGTTCGACGTGACGCAGGAGCCGCAAAAGGTGCGCGACCGGTACGGGCCGACGCAGTTCGCCGAGCAGACGCTCATCGCCCGGCGGCTGGTGGAGGCCGGCGTGCCATTTGTCCGGGTGGGGCGCGCGTGGTGGGACAGCCACGGGCAGAACTTCGAAACGCACCAGGAAATGGTGCCGGAACTCGACCACGTGATGGCCACGCTGCTCGACGACCTGGGCGAGCGCGGGCTGCTGGACGACGTGATGGTCGTCACCCTGGCGGAGTTCGGGCGGACGCCGGCGATCAACGCGAGCCTCGGGCGCGACCACTTCGCGAGCGCCTGGAGCTGTACGATCTCAGGGGCCGGGATCAAGCGCGGCGCGGTGTACGGCAAGACCGACCCGAAGGGGCAGACGGTGACGGCAGAAGAAGTGGACGCCGGCCGCCTGTTTGCCACGATCTACTCGGCTCTGGGCGTCGACCCTGAGAAGAATTACTACGTGGGCAGCCGCCCGGTGCCGCTAGTGAACCCCGGCGTCCACGCGATCGAAGAAGTGCTTCAGTGAGTCACCCGCGGGCCGCCCTCCGTCGTTGCGGCCCGCTCCACCTTAACACAACTCCGACCTCACATGAACGCTCTCAACCCGGACACGCTGAAGCAGGTGAAGGACCTCCCGCGACCGACCATCACCTTCGCGGTCGCCCGCGCCGACGGGGCCGATGTCGCGTACCTGGGTGGGTCGGATTTCAAGGTCTATCGAGCCGATCTCGCGGCCCCAAAGTTCGAGCCCAAGGAGCTGTACGCGCACGAGAGCTACGTTACCGGTGTCGCGCTCGCGGGTGCCACACTCGTCAGCGGTGGCTACGACGGCCGGCTCACCTGGTTCGACACCGCCGCGGGCAAAATCGTTCGCACTCACGACGCTCACGCGAAGTGGGTCCGCAAGGTGGTTGCCTCGCCGGACGGGAAGCTGATCGCGAGCGTTGCCGACGACATGCTCTGTAAGGTGTGGGACGCGAAAACCGGTCAACTGGTCCACACACTGAAGGGGCACAAGGAGAAGACCCCGCACGACTTCGCCTCGATGCTCTACGCCGTCGCGTTCTCGAACGATTCGGCGCTGCTGGCGACGGGCGACAAGGTCGGACACGTGGTCGTGTGGGACGCGAAGACCGGGACGCGACTCGGCTCGTGCGAGGCGCCGGTGATGTACACGTGGGACAAGGTGCAGCGGCTGCACTCGATCGGCGGCGTGCGGTCCCTTGCGTTTTCGCCCGACGGCCGATCGCTCGCGGTGGGCGGGATGGGTAAAGTTGGGAACATCGACCACCTCGAAGGCAAGGCCCGGGTGGAGGTGTTCGACTGGAAGGCCGGGAAGCAGACCGCGGAGTTCCCGGGCGACAAGTTCGTGGGGCTCGTGAACCGGCTCGCGTGGGCGCCGGACGGCTCGTGGCTGCTCGGCGCCGGTGGCGCCGGTGAGGGGTTCTTGTGCTTCTTCGACGCGGCCGCCAAGAAGGTACTGCGGCAGGAGAAGTTGCCGATGCACGTCCACGACTTCGCCCTCTCGGCCGCAGGCGATCAGATTACCAGTGTCGGGCACAACCGCATCACGGTTCACCGTTTGGGAGGGTGAGCCCCGGACGGTCGGTTCCAAAGCCCCCGGCTTTTATTCAGAACGATGCTTGATAATCGTAATGCGGTTGCCGATTGCGTTGTGTTTCACGTCGTCCATAAACGAGCGGATGAGCAACAGCCCGCGCCCGCTCGGGCGGTCGACGCACTCGGGCGAGGTCGGGTCGGGCAATGAGGCCGGGTCGAACCCGGACCCCTCGTCTTCGATCACGAACGTTGCTTTGGCAGGGCTGATCCGGGCCACCACGTGTACCCGCCGTTCGGCGTAGGGGGGCCGGGTGCGGCGCTCGCGGGCGAGCGCCAGGAACGCTTCGTCCCCGTTCTCCTTTAAGTCGGAACTCATTTCCAGGTTCCCGTGGTAGATCGCGTTGAGTAGCGCTTCCTCAAGCGCGATGGCGATCCGGGTGAGCCCGTGCCGGTTGCACACCCCCACCGCGAGCAGGTCGTCTCGCAACTGGGCCACCAGCGGGCCGACCAGTCGGGCGTCGTTCTCGAGCTTGAAGCGGCTGATCTGGCTCGTCATGCCGGAGAGCAGGCGCACGCGGTCCGATTCGGCGCGGGCGTTGGTGAGGACGCGCTCGAGGATGCGTCCGAGGTCGGTGACCATCGCACGCTTGGGGATGTAGTCGGACGCCCCGGCTTTCAGCGCGTCGACCGCGGTTTGCTCGCTCCCGTGCCCGGTCATCAGCACCACCGGCACGCTCGGGAACCGGTCCCGAATCTGCTCGACGAGCACCAACCCGTCCATCTTGGGCATGTACACGTCGGTGAGCACAAGGCTGGGCGGCGCCTGTTCGATCATCTTGAGCGCCGAGAGCCCGTCGGTGGCCTGGATGATGTTCCACGTCCCGGCCGCGTCGAGCAGCGAGTGGACGATGCGGCGCTGGACGGACGAGTCGTCGACCAGCAGCACCGTGGGCGCGTTGTGCGACACCGCAGACGTGGTGCTCGGGGCAAAAGTGGGTGACGGGGTGGCGTCCAGGGTGGCACCGAATTGGGTGGTCATGGGAAACGCCTCCGCGATGCCGAGCAGGGTCGAGCAGGGCCGAGTGAATGCGAGATCGTTTCGAGCGTAGAACAGGGCGAGAACGGAGCAGGTGCAGGGCGGTGCCCGTGGGCGCGTTTTTCGCACACCAGGCGCGCCATTTGCGCTGGTCGCGAAATCGTTCGCCCCGGCGTGAGTCGCGACCGACGGGCGCAAACGTTTCGTTCCGTTCGGCGTGGCGTCACGGGCCGTAGATGATTTTCGCGTCCGCGTGGGTGCCGACCGAAGGGCACCTCGCGTTCACGCGCCGGCTCGTCGGGCACGTCAATCGACCTTTTTGGAGCCCGCCTCGCCGGGCGGTACTCGCCACCGACGCACGGTTTTGTCCCAGCTCGCGGAGAACACGAACCGTCCGTCCCGGGTGAAACACACGCCCTGAACCCCGTCCTTGTGACCCTCGAACCGCTTCAACTCCCGACCGGATGCGAGATCCCAGATGCGTACCGTTCTGTCGTAACTCGCGGACGCGACCCGCTTGCCGTCCGGGCTGAGCGCGACGTGGTACACGTGTTCCTTGTGCCCCTCGAGTCGCTTCAGTTCTCGCCCCGAAGCCACGTCCCAGACGCAAACGGTTTTGTCGCGCGCGCCCGAGACCGCTGCCTCCCCGTCGGCAGTGACCGCGATCGTGTTGACCGCGGTACCGTTGTGCTTGTCGAACCCGCCGACCACGTCGCCGGTTTGCGCGTCGTATACGGTGACGGCGCCCAGGCCGCTGCCGGCCAGCACGTGCGTCCCGTCCGGAGCTACCGCCACGCTTTCCACCGAAGCCTTTGCGGCCCCGTACTGCTTTACCTCTTGACACGCTACCAGATCCCACGCGCGGCACGTTTTGTCGCTGCTCCCGGAGATCAGCGTTTTACCGTCGGCGGTCAGCGCCAGACCCCGGACAGCGGCCGCGTGGCCGTTGAGCTTGGCGAGCTCCTTGCCGGTCTTCAGGTCCCAGATGCGGATCGTACTGTCGCCGCCCGCGGTCACCGCTTTCGACCCGTCGGGAGTGACCACCGCGCTGCCGACCCACGCCGTGTGCCCTTCAAGCACCCGGAGCGGTTTCCCGGTTGATGCGTCCCAGAGGCGAACCGTGCGGTCGTTGCCCGCCGAGATGAGCGTCCGGCCGTCGGGCGTGACGGCCACCGCCGCTACTGCACTTGTGTGCCCTGATAATGCGAGTGTGAACAGGTCCGGGTTCTGTTTCTCGATTTCCTTGAGGCGTTCGGTCGGTACCCGATTTTGGTTGCCGGTGGTCACCGCTGTTACTGCGCCGTGCCACCTGGTGGCGCCGCGCCGGTCCGCGGGTTCCACCTTGGTATCCGTTCCGGCCGATGCGTCGGCCATTTTGAACACGTCACCGCTTACCTCGACGGCTCTGACGCCTTGCGCGGGCGATGCTTCGGCCGCGGCAACCGCTGACGCCAACCTCACCAGAGTGAGCGCGAGCAGTGCGGCGGTCGCGCAGGCCGGGATGAGTGAACCGGCCACAGCGGGCCTCCGGAAGGGAAGGCGGCGGGCCGTACAATGACGCGTGCGACGCCCGCGTTCGATCCGCACGCAAGAAACGGTAGCACGATGTCCGCACGTCCGCGAATCGCAGTCACCATGGGCGATCCGGCCGGGGTCGGCCCGGAGCTGTGCCTCCGGCTCCTCCGGAGCGAAGAGGTTCGCGAGCTGTGCGAGCCCGTTGTGTACGGCGCCCTCGGCTTGTTGCGGCGCGTTGCGACTCACTTGAACTGGCCGGAACCCGATCCGGCCGCCGTTCGCGATCTCGCCACGGTTGACGGCGGGTGCGACGCGATCGTACCCGGGCGCGTGTCCGCGGCGTGCGGGGCCGCTGCCTACCGCTACTTTACCACCGCCATTGATGACGCCCTGGTCGGTCGGATCGACGCCATCGCGACCGCGCCGCTGCACAAGGAGGCGTTGCACGCGGCGGGCTTCCCGTTCCCGGGTCATACTGAGATCCTCGCGACCCGCACGACCGCCGAGCGGTCGTGCATGATGCTCACCGCGGAAGCGATCACGTGCAGCCTCGTTACGGTCCACGTTGGCTACCGTGAGGTTCCCGGGCTCCTCACCGTCGAGCGCATCTGCGACACGATCGAACTGACCGCGGACGCGATGCGCCGCATCCGCGGGCGCGACCCGCGACTCTTGGTGTGCGGGCTGAACCCGCACGCCGGCGAGCACGGGCTGTTCGGCGACCGCGAGGAGGAGCGGCTCATCGTGCCCGCGATCGAGGCGTCACGCGCGAAGGGCATCGACGTGAGCGGCCCGCTCCCGCCCGACACCGCCTTCTTGCCGAAGCACCGTGCGCGGTGCGACGCTTACGTGTGCATGTACCACGACCAGGGGCTGATACCGCTGAAGGCGCTCGCGTTCGAGGATGCCGTCAACGTGACACTCGGGCTTCCGATCGTGCGCACCAGTGTCGATCACGGCACGGCGTTCGACATCGCGTGGCAGGGCGTCGCGGACGTTTCCAGTTTAATTCAGGCGGTGAAACTGGCCGTGAAGCTGTGCCGCGCGGTTTGAGCGGAACGCCGCTCCCTACTCATCAGATGGCAGCGACGACCGGTGCGGAGGGAGGCTGTCCCAATTGTCGACCGTAACCAAGGCGCATCTCAATATCCCACATTGGTTTGCAGCCGCGGCTGCGCCCGGCCGGGCACTCCGTGCCATTTGAACTTTGGACGCAACACGCGCCCGAGATGTCGCTCAACGTTCTGATTGGCCCATTTCAACCGATGCAACCGATACAATTGGAGCCCTGTTTGGCGTCACCGCACCGCCGCCAACGTGCCACTTCGAAGCCACTTTTTTGCCATCAGTTGTGGTAGCTCCGCGGCACTGGCGGTGCGAGGCACGCCTTCCGGCTTCGGAAACGTGAACTCGTGGGTTCGTGCATCGGGCTCGTGAACCTGCCCTACCTGTCGGGCGGTCCCTTTCGGCGTAACATGCTCTCTGCGGCGCCCGGGAGGTTCCGGCTGTACGTCCGGGTGCCACGGGTGCCGCTCACGAAAAGGCATCTCCATCATGGCGACCGAAGCGGAACTCAAGGCGGCGGGCGAAAAGTACATCCCCAAGGACTACGACCCGGCGCTGTACAAGCTCCGGCACTCGCTGGCGCACGTGCTGGCGCAGGCAGTGGTCGAGAAGTTCCCGCAAGCCAAACCCACCATCGGGCCGCCCAACGAGTACGGCTTCTACTACGACTTCGACCTCGACGTGAACCCGACCGAGGGCGAGCTGGAGTGGATCGCCAACCGGATGAAGCAGATCATCAAAGGCAAACACGCCTTCAAGGTGCGCGAGATCAGCGCCGACGAGGGGCGCGCACTGTTCAAGGACAACCCGTACAAGCTCGAACTGATCGACGGCCTCACCAAGGGACAGGACGAGTACGGCAACGCCTCCGCCGCCGCGCCGGTGCTCACCGTCTACCAGCAGGACACCTTCGTCGACCTGTGCCGCGGCCCGCACGTCGAAGCCACCAACGACCTGGACCCGAAGGGCTTCAAGATCCAGCAGGTGACCGGTTCGTACTGGCGCGGGGACAGCAAGAATAAGTCCCTCAAGCGGTTCCACGCGACCGCGTGGGCATCGGGCGACGACCTCAAAGCCCACCTCGCGCGGCTCGAAGAGGCGGCCAAACGCGACCACCGCAAAGTGGGCCGCGAACTGGACCTGTTCGCCAACGAGCCGGTGTTCGGCTCGGGCTTCCCGATGCTGCTCCCGAAGGGCGCGACCATCCGCCGGCTGCTCGAAACCTTCATCACCGACTACGAGCGCCGGGCCGGATACCTGCACGTGTTCACCCCGGACATCGCGAAGAAGGAACTGTACAAGATCTCGGGCCACTGGGACCACTACAAGGACAGCATGTTCCCGCCGATGGACATGGGGGAGGGCGGGAACGACGACGAAGAGCTGTGCCTGCGGCCGATGTGCTGCCCGCACCACATCCAGGTGTACAAGAGCAAGGCCCGGAGCTACCGCGACCTGCCGATCCGGATCGCGGAACTGGGCAACATGTACCGGTTCGAGCGGAGCGGGGTGGTCGGCGGCCTGTCACGAGTTCGGTGCATGACCCTCAACGATGCGCACCTGTTCGTGCGCCCGGACCAGGTGAAGCACGAGATCGCCGGCGTGCTTCAGTTGATGAAGAAGGCCTATGCGGACCTCGGCATCACCGAGTACCGGTTCCGGCTGTCGAAGAACGCGGACCCGGACGGCCCGCCGTCGGACAAGTACGTCGACAACCCGGCCATGTGGGAGAGCAGCACCAAGATGCTGCGCGAGGTGCTGCAGGAAAGCGGGATGCCGTTCTTCGAGGCGTGGAACGAGGCCGCGTTCTACGGCCCGAAGATCGACGTGCAGGTGAAGGACGTGATGGGGCGCGAGGAGACCCTCAGCACCATCCAGGCCGACCAGCACCTGCCGGCGAAGTTCGAGCTGGAGTACAAGGACAGCGACGACACCCCGAAGCGCCCGGTGATGATCCACCGCGGCGTGATCTCCACCATGGAGCGGATGATGTCGTACCTGATCGAGCTGTACGCGGGCGCGTTCCCGGTGTGGCTGGCGCCGGTGCAGGTGGCGATCGTGCCCATCGCGGACCGCCACTTCGCGTTCGCGCAGAAGCTCGGCGACGAACTCCTCGACAAGGATTACCGCGTGGACGTGGACCTGGGCGACAAGCGGATGCAGGCGAAGATTCGCGACGCTCAGCTCCAGAAGATCCCGTACATCCTGGTGATCGGCGACAAGGAAATGGAAGCGAACGCGGTCGCGGTGCGGCTGCGCGACGGCACCGACCTCGGGGCCAAGCCGGCTGCGGAGTTCGTCGCCATGCTCGAAGCGGTGGCGAAGTCGCGCACGCTGAAGCTGCTGCCGTAGGAACGTATCCGGTCGAACCGCCTATAAGGACTTCCGGTCAAAAGTTCGCTCGTCGAATGTCGTAACGTCACAAATTCAGTAGGGGCAAAAGCCCTGTGGCTTTATGACTTGCTGACCTGACGACTTCTGACCGGTAGACCTAAGCCTGATACCCTTCATTAAGTGTGAGGTTTGCGTCTCCGCGGGTTGTGATTGCAAGACGGTCGCGCAACCACAACCCGCGGAGGCCGCGTCGCTTTCCGTGCCCGGTGCTTACCTGGCAGAAGCTTCGACCTGTTGCACGGGGCAGAGTGCGGGCACGCTTGCCATAACCTCGCGCGAGAGTGTGGCGAGTACGGCGCCGGCGCGAGTGTGGCAAATACGTCTGGCAATTGGGTTGCGGTGCTTGTGGGCCGGGGCCACAGCCGTCGGCGTTGAACTGGTGAGACCCGCGATCTCGTGGGGCCGAGGACTGGTTCCTTTCGGGTTCGCACCATACTTCGATGCGGAGGCACCCGCCGCCTGGTCCCGATACATCTGGAATGCCGCTTCGGCGGCGATGAGGCGCTTCCACGGGTACGGGGACCGCCGGTCGTCGCGGACGAACGCTTCTAAAACCGCATTATCGTTGGTTCGGTAGCGCAAGCTGGCGTTCGCGTTAACCGCCCGGCAGATTACGTCAGAGGCAAATTGATTTGTCTTGGATAATGAGTGTTGGCGCGATGGCACTTCGTGCATCGTTGTATCGAACCGGCCATCATCGAACACGCCTGATACATGAACCCATCTGCGGTGCCGCTTTCTTGACGAGCCGCGACCGCCCGGGAGCGGGATACGTCACCCGCTCCCGGGCGGTCGCGGCTCGTTTTCAAACGTTACAACCAGCCACGGGTACGTGGTTAGAGTCCCGGCGGCGCGCCCGGAGCGACCGCCGATATTCGGAAGACAGCGCCGCGAACGATTTGGTTCGTTCGCAGCCTTTTTGGCCCGTTTCGGGTGCTTGAGGGGAGTAAATCGCCGGCGCTCGGCGTTACAGAACTGGCGGACCGGCCGCGGGGCGCCGGCCCGCATCTCGACTTCCGGAGGACGGTACCGATGACGACCCCTCAACCGTGCGCCCGGTGCGGCAACGAGATCCCGGCGGAGCGCCTTCAGGCGCTCCCCGAGACGCAGGTGTGTGTGGCGTGCAGCCGCGCGATGGGCGGTGAGTTCACGGTGTACGTAACGCCCGAGCGCATCAGCAAGGAAGGGAGCCTGAAGAAGAACTACGGCGGCTACACCACCCGCAAGGTGCGCAAGCCTATCAAACCCGCGGGTGGCGAGTAGCGCCGCGGCCCGGTCAGCCGACGGACACGAAGTTGGTGTTGAGCCGGTCGATGCTCCCGCTGATCGGGAGCTTGACACCGGTTCGCCCGTTGTACGATCCGTAGATCGAGGACTCGCCGGCGATGATGTCGGCCAGTCCGTCCCCGTCGGCGTCGACGGCCGCCAGGGCGACGAACGCAACGGTCGGAGTCGTGCGGGTGTCGAGGAAGCTGAGCGACTCGGCGTTGGTTTTGCCGTCGAACACCTTGATGTGTCCGGCGGCGGGCGCGCCGGTGATGATGTCCGCGAACCCGTCCCCGTTCACGTCCCCCGCAGCCACCAGCGCCGGCCCGGTGTACCCGGAGTAAGCCAGGAAGCTGCGCACCTCGGCGTTGGTTTTCCCATCGAACACCTTTACGTGACCGTTGATACCGGCCCCGGTGATGATGTCCGCGACTCCGTCCCCGGTCACGTCCGCCGCGGCCACGTCCACCGCGCCCGGGAAGCCCGGGTACGCCAGGAACGAGCGCAGTTCGGCACCCGTCGCCCCGTCGAACACCTTCACGTGCGCGTTAATATCGGCCCCGGTGATGATGTCCGCGACTCCATCACCGTTCACATCACCCGCGGCCACGCGCACCGCCCCGGGGTACCCGGGGTACGCCAGGAACGAGCGAAGCTCGGCCCCCGTCGCCCCGTCCAGCACCTTGACGTGCCCGTTCACCGACGCGCCGACGATCACATCCCGGATGCCGTCGCGGTTGATGTCCCCGAGGGCCACCGACAACGTTCCGTTGAACCCGGCGAACGGGACGAACGACGATCGGAACCCGGTCGGCAGGATCTCGCTCGCGTTCGCAGCGGAAATGTTCACCGTCGTCTGTTGGGGAGAGGCGAACTGCGAGGGGGGCTGGGCCGATGCGACCAGCGTTCCGTCGTCGTCGAAGATCGTAGCGGTGGCCGACACCGACGTGCCGAGCGTCGCCCCGCCGGTCGGGTTCGACAGGGTGAACGTCGCGGTTTCGGTCGGCTCCTTGCGCGTGTCGTCAGTAACCGGGACGGTAACGACCTTCGTCACCTCTCCGGGCGCGAACGTCACGGTGAACGGCCCGGCGGCGAAGTCGGTTCCAGAAGTCGCGGTGCCGCCGGTCGCGGTAAGCGTGGCCGACACTATGCCATCGGACCCGTCGGTGCGAATGACGGTCACGTTGACGGCGGCACCGGGAGTCTCAAACGCATTACCCGCGAACGAGATCTCCATCACCCCGGCCGCGGGCACCGTTCGGTCCTCGAACGGCTCGCAGTTGAGCCGGGCACGCAGAGGGGAAGGAAGAAAAGACATTCGGACGATCTCCTGATATTTTTGCCCGCCGGAGCCACCATTTGCCACGCCGGTAAAGTCTAATTTTGTAACCGCTTGTGGCAACGTCTCGGACCGAAACCGTCGGTTCGTGCTCGAACGTCGCTGATGACGTGAACCGAGCCATCAGCGGCTATCGTCTACCAGAAGTTGAGCGCAGGGGTTGGCGGGCGCGATCCGGCCGACCGCAGTTCGGGAGCGGGTTTGCGTACTTTCGTTGCAAACCGCAGCGCGATTGAAGGGTTGGCGAGCAAGTGCATTGAGCGGTCAGACGTGGTCGTCCGGACGGTTGTCCATGTCCGCGTCCAGGAAACTGCGCAACTCGGCTCCGGTCATCCCGTCGAAAAGCTTCCGGTGCGTCGATCCAATGGCGAAGGTGCTGATGTCGTTGCCGCCATCGAGTGCGGGTTCGTAACCCAGGCCGATGCTGCCGGTGAACCCCGCATACGCGAAGTAGCTCGTGACCTCTTTGCCGGTCCGGCCGTCGAACACCTTGACGTGCCCGTTAACGTCCGCGCCAGTTACGATGTCGGCAACACCGTCTCGGCTGACATCGACCGACAGGACGTTGACCGACCCGACGTAGCCGGAGTACGCGAAGAACGAGCGAACTGCTTCCCCGGTTCGGCCGTCGAACACCCGGACGTGTCCGTTGGTGCCGGCCGCGGTCACAATGTCGCTGGGGCCATTACCGTTGGTGGCGGTAACGCTGAGGGAGACCGAGCCGGTGTAGCCGGGGTACGCGATGAAGCTGCGCAGTTCCGCGCCGGTCCGGCCGTCGAACACTTTAACGTGCCCGTTAATGCCGGCCATGAAAACGTAATCCCAAACGCCGTCCCCGCTGACATCAGCGCTAGCGGCCACCGCACCTCCCCCGTCGTAGCCCGCAAAGACTTGGGCGAAGGAAGGGACCGAGGCGCGCGGGTAAAAGGCGAATGCGTCCTCGCCTTCAATGCGCACTTCCGTGGGCGGTTCGGCCGAGGTGACGGTTGATGACGGCGTCAGGCGGTCTTCGAGCGCCTCGGCTCTGAGTCGGGCACGCAGGTTCGGGGCGCGAAGAGCAGACATTTCAAATCCCAGCGCAATTTCACCATCAAGATCGGCCGAATCGGCTGACCCAGGGTTGGCATTGTAATTGGACGATAGCGGCACTCCGGAGGTGCGCCAATACGGCTCTTCTTTGCGGGAATCGCGAATGTGCCAATGTTATCGTCTTGTGCGCTACCATCACCCGGCCCGGAGCGCCGGGCCGGAGCCGGTCGTGTCGTGCGGGCCGGTGTGATACCGTTGCTCGCGCAAGGCGGTCGCGGCGTGCAGGTCGCGGTACATGCGGTCGAAAATGTAGGCGCCCAGTTCCAGGCCCTGATCGACGAAGTAGCGGCGCGTGCCGTTCTGCCACCCGGGCTCCACCACTGCGAAGAACTCTTCGGCGTGGCGCTCGTCGATCTCCGCGTGCAACTTGTAGTGAACGAGTTGTTCCGCCGCAACCCACCCGTTATCGACCACCGCGCGGCCGATCAGGGCCGAAATGCCCGCGAACGCCTGCTCGATCACCCCCATACACGCCACGCCGATGTCGAGGTCGTCGAGCACACAGGCGGCGGTGAGCACGCTGTTGAACGCCCGCACCTCGGGCCAGATCATGAGGTCGTCGAGCCGCTCCGGGGCCGCCCCGATGGTGCGCAGGAACTGCTGGAACGTGGTGTGGTGGAACTGGCTCTCGTTGAACTCGCCGTGCTCCTCGACCAGGTTGTGGAGGATGTCGAGCCGCTGCTTCGGGTCCGGGATGCGGCCCACGAGCGCGGCCATCGGCCGCGGGAAAAACGTGACCGCGAAGAAGAACTGTTCCTGGGTCCGGCGGAACGCGTCCAGGGACATCGTTCCGCTCCGGAGGTCGCGGAAGTACGGGTTCGCCATGATCCCGGACCGCTCCAGCACCTCGGTCGCACGGGCCGTGACGCCCGGTGCGCGGCTGACTTCGCTCATGGGCTAAATCTCCGCGGTGTTGATCTGCCACCGGCACCCCGTTTCGAACCCCGACGCGAACACGGTCGCCGGGGCGACGACCGTTCCGGGCTCGTCCAGAACCGCGAGCACCGGGTCCGCTTCGTCTGCCGGGACGGCGGTGAACAGCGCCGGGAACCCGCGCCGCGCGGCCGCCCCGCACGCGGTTCGGAGTAGGGCCGCGAGCGAGCGGTGGTTTGCGTACCCGGTACAGGACAGGTGGGCCGCTATCATCTCGCCGTCGGTCGCGATTAAACGCTTCGCGAGCCGGGTGTCTTCGAGGCGCCCGACGGCGGACCCGTCCGGTGCCGCCAGCCACGTCGGGTCGGTTTGCGAACGCGCTTCGGGCACGCCGCCGGCGGTACCGGTGTGCCCCGACGAAAGCTCCGCGAAGAGCCCGCGGCCGCTCGCCTCGTCGGTTTCCCACGCCGCGCCCGGCGCCGTGTGTGCGGGGATGCGCAAGACCGTGACCCGGGCGACTTCACGGAACGGCGGAACGCCGAGCCGCCCCGTGTAGCGGTCGGGTGTGACCGGCGTACCGTCCATGACCACCCCGAACCCGCGCTCGGCTTTCCCCGCGCAGCATGCCGCGGCAGCTTCTGCCAGGCGCGGGAGGGCGCGGCCGCCCCGCGCCGCGGGCGCCAACTTCAGATCACCGACGTAAATCGCAGGGCGCTCTGCGCCGCCGGGGCCGCGAACCCGCGTCCGGGCGAGTCCGATCACGCCCAGCACCTCGCCCGCGCGCTCGGCGACGAAGCACGCCGCGTCCCCGATCGCGCGAAAGAAGCGCGGGTAATCGTCGCCGTGTGAGATGCGGAACGAGCGCCCCGCGCCCAGCGGGTACGTGAACTGCTCCTCGAACCGCGCGAGTGCCGCGGCGAGGTCGGCGCCCGGTGCGGCGGTCAGGTGATGAACGTTCATCGCTTCCGCCCGATGTGCAAGGCTCGGTAGAAGAAACTCCGGTCGCGCGCGTGCAACTCGGCGGTGTCGTCCCAGGCGAACATCGGCCCCGACGCCGGGATGTCGAGCGTCGAGTTCAATTGCCGGATCACGACCCAACCGCCGGGGCGCAGCGCGTTCGCGGCCACATCGAGGGTTGCGGTGGCTTCTTCGGGTGAGAGCCAGTCGAGAATGTTCGAGAGGTGGACCACGTCGAACGCGCCGGGGGATTCGCGGAGCGCGTCGGCCATCATCGCTTGGCGCCAGGTGATTTCGGGCGGGTATGCGGGCGCCGGAAGCCGCAGCCAGTCGGCAGGACCTGCGGCCGGGTACTGGTCGAGAAGCATCTGCCAGAGGAACGGGTTGTTCGCGGCCGGCAGCGTCGCGAGGGCGTGGCGGACGCGCCGTGCGAAGTGTCTCGAAAACGGTTCCACGGGGTTACGGGTCGCGCCCTCACCGAACAGCGCGACCAGGTTCGGCAGACTCAGGGTGGAGCCGAGCGCGGCATCGAGCGCCTGTCCGAGTGCCGTGTCGGGAGCCGTCCGCCGCGCCTGCTCGTCAGGGGCGGACAGCGCGAGTGCGGCCCGGAGCTCGTCACGGACGTTCAAGAGTGAGGCGTTCAGGGCCTGAAAGCACCGCTCGTAGCGGCCTTCGCGGTCCGGGCCGAAGGCCAGAACCCGCTCGGGCAGTCCGAGTGCATCCGCCGCGTACCCGAGCGCGGCCAACTCGGCGGTGAGGATCTCGCGCCGGGCGTCGAACCGCATCTCTCCGTGACCCAGAAGCGCCAGCCGATCGACAACGCTGTGCCGTTCCAGCAGACGCAATTTTAGCCGTGCAAGTGCGAGTTGCGCCGGGCTCGCGTCCACGAGATGCAGCCGCGCGACACCGGGCATGGTCGCGAGTACGGCCGCGGTGCAGCCGCCGGAAGCAACCATGCACACCCGCGCGCCGCCTCCGGCGCGGCTTACGACGTGCTGATCGATGCGCGGGTCTTCACGCACCTGAGCGAACGCGATCGGCAGGCGGGCCGCTTCCGCGACCCAGTTCGGGGGTGCGTGTGACATGCTGCGAGCGTACCAAACCCGCCCCGGAAACGCACGCGGGTGCTTCGGGCACATCTCCCGGCCGTGCGAGCGTATCTTAAGGCGAAAAGAATGGGAACGCGATCGGGGCGGATCTCGCACGCGGTTCGCGTTACATTCCCGGGCGGCCCTTCTCGGCGTACCGGTTCAGCACCTCGTACAGTTCGGCCGGCGGGAGCGGCTTCGTGAAGTGCAGGTCGAACCCGGCTTCCGCCATGCGTTCGAGTGAGCTGTAGTCGCCCAACGCCGTTAGAGCGATGAAGAGCTGTTCCTCGCTCCCCGGCAACTCGCGGAGCCGCCGGGCGAGTTCGCAGCCGTCAATCTCCGGCATCGAGATGTCGAGTACACACACTTGTGGTTTGAACTGCTCGACCTGAGCGAGTGCGGACGCGGCGTCGTGGGCCACCAGGGCCTTGCAGCCGACCATTTCGAGGATCGCCCCGAGCGAGTCGGCGGCGTCCACGTTGTCGTCCACACACAGCACGCGGAGGCCCGGCGGGGGCGGGAGAGCGGCACCCGCAGTCTTTTCGGTCAGCGCGGGCAGAACGTCGCTCGGGGTTGAGGTCGGCGTGGTCATCGGTCGGGTCGATCCGGAAAGCGGGTGCCCGTGCGGGCCGGTTCGCGACGACAGCCGTCGTGAAGTTGGTGCCGCATACGCAGCAACCCGCGCGCCGAAAGTCCGGTCAGCGGATCAGGTCCGTGACGACGTGCTGCTCTTCCACCCCCGTGAGCCGTTGATCGAGCCCCTGGAACTTGTAGGTGAACTTCTTGTGATCGATGCCCATGAGGTGCAGAACGGTCGCGTTCAGGTCGTTCACGTGAGCCGGTTTGTCGGTCACGTTGTAACTGTAGTCGTCGGTCTCGCCGTACACCTGCCCGCCTTTGATCCCGCCGCCCGCCAGCCACATGCAGAAGTTCCGCGGGTGGTGGTCCCGACCGTAGTTCGTCTTCGACAGGCCGCCCTGACTGTACACCGTCCGCCCGAACTCGCCGCCGCACACCACCAGCGTGCTGTCGAGCAGCCCTTTCTGCTTCAGGTCGGCCAGCAGTGCCGCGGTGGGCTGGTCGGTGTCTTTGCACTGCGAACGGATCTCGCCCGGCAGGTTCCCGTGCTGGTCCCATCCGCGGTGGAGGATCTGCACCGCGCGAACGCCGCGCTCCACGAGCCGCCGCGCCAGGATCGCGCTGGCGGCGAAGCTGCCGGGCTTCTTCACGTCGGGGCCGTACATTTCGAGCGTCTTTGCCGGTTCTTTTGATAAGTCCGTCAGGTCCGGGACGCTCGTTTGCATCCGGAACGCCATTTCGTATTGAGCCGTCCGCGTGAGCGTCTCGGGGTCGCCGTACTTCTCGGCCGTGCGTGCGTTGAGTGCGCCCAGCGCGTCCAGCATCGCGCGCCGGTTGCCCGCGCCCACGCCGTCCGGGTTCTGGACGTACAGGACCGGATCGCCGACGCTGCGGAGCGCGACGCCGCTGAACTTGCCCGGCAGGAACCCGCTGGCCCACATCCGCGAGAACAGCGCCTGCGCCGCGGCGCCGGAACTCCAAGAGGGCGTGAACACCACGAACGCCGGCAGGTCGTTGCTCTCGCTCCCCAGCCCGTAGGAGAGCCACGACCCCACGCTCGGCTTGCCCGGCGTTTCGCTCCCGGTCATCACGAAGGTGCAGGCGGGGTCGTGGTTGATCGCGTTCGTGTGAACGCTCTTCACGAGCGCGATCTCGTCCACCCACTTCGCGGTGTGCGGGAGCAGTTCGCTGACCCACATCCCGCACTGACCGTGTTGCGCGAACTTGAACATGGACGGCGCGACCGGGAGCCGGGACTGCCCGCTGGTCATGGTGGTGATACGCTGGCCCTTGCGGACGCTCTCCGGCAGGTCCTTGTCGAACTGTTCGGCCAGCTTGGGCTTGTAGTCCCAGGTGTCAAGCTGGCTCGGGCCGCCGTTCAGGTGCAGGTAGATGACGGCTTTCGCTTTTGGCGTGTGGTGCGGGAACCCGGGCAGCGGCGGGTGGACGCGCGGCGCGGCTTCGGCGCCGCGGGCGCGGCCGGCGCCGAGCAGCGCCATCGCCAAGCCGCCGAGCCGGATGCCCGTGGAACCGAAGAACTGCCGGCGGGTGAGGTCGACTTGCTGTTCGTTGAGAAGGTGCATGGCGGCCATTTGGTGGAGGGGATGCCGGAGCGCGGGCCTCTGGCCCGCTTCGCGATTCCGGTAGTATCGCTTTGCGGTATTGTCACACGCGACCACAACTGCGAAGCAAAGCGGGCCAGAGGGCCGCGCTCCGGCGCCGATCAGTTCCGACTCACGGCTTCATCCAGGTTCAGCACGAGGTTGGCGATCATCGTCCACGCCGCCACTTCCGCGTCGGCCGCGGCGCCCTTCGGCTTCGACTCGCCCGCGTGAACCACCTTCTTCGCGCCGACCGGGTTCGCCGCGAACAGTTCCCGCTGTCGCTCCAGGGCGGCGGCGACGAGCTTCACCTCTTCGGCGTCGGGGCGGCGGCTCAGCACCGTGCGGTACAGGAACGCGATCCGCTCCTCGACCTCCTTCCCGCCCTCGGTGAGGACCCGTTCGGCCAGCGCCCGTGCGGCCTCGAAGTGCTGCACGTCGTTCATCAGTTGCAGGGCCTGGAGCGGCGTGTTGGTGCGGTCGCGGCCGGCGCACAGTTGCTCGCGGTTGGTCGCGTCGAAGTTCGTCAGGAACGGCGCCGGGGCCGTGCGCTTGATGAACACGTAGAGGCTGCGCCGGTACAGCGCCGCGCCGTGGTCCTGGAGGTAGTAGCGGGTGTTGCTGTCGGCGTAGCCCACCGGCTCCCAGATGTTGGGCGGCTGGTACACGTTCACCCCGCGCCCGCCCATCTCGTGGCTCATCAGCCCGCTCACGAACAGGGCGTTGTCGCGCAACTGCTCGGCGTCGAGCCGGAACCGCGGCCCCCGGCTGAGGAGCCGGTTCTCCGGGTCCTTCAGGCGCACCGCGGGCGGCTGGGCGGCGTCGCGCTTGAAGGCGTCCGAGGTGACGAGTAGTTTTACGAACTTCTTGGTGTCCCAGGATGAGCGGTACTCGCCGGCCAGCCAGTCGAGCAGTTCGGGGTGGCTCGGCGGTTCGCCCTGGGAGCCGAAGTCGGAACTGGTCTTCACCAGCCCGACGCCGAAGAACTGCTGCCACAGGCGGTTCGCCGCGACGCGGGCCGCGAGCGGGTTCTCGGGGGACGTGATCCAGTTCGCGAGGTCGAGCCGCGTCGCGCGCTTCGACGGGTCGGCGAGCTTGAGCGGCGGGAGCGCCGCCGGCACGCCGGGCTGCACCTTGTCGCCCGGCTTGTCATACTGCCCGCGGAGCATCACGAACGAGTCGCGCGGGACCGGCAGGTCGCGGAACACCATCGTCCCGGGGATCGCGTCCGCGGCGACGGCGTGTTCGGCGCGGGCCGCCTCCCACTCTCGCTGAAGGTTCGCGAGTGCGGGTGTGGCGCCGCGGGCGACATGCGCGAGATAATAGGCCCGCAGCTTCGCAACGTCCTCGGCCTTCGGGTTCTTCGCCGGGCCGGCGGCAACAACAGCGTTCAGACCGGCGGGCAGGCCCGGCGGCGCTTTACCGTTCAGCCCCTTCCACCACACCTGGAACGACGTCCGCGGGTCGGTCGCGGGGTTACTCGTGCCCGTCAGCGCGACCGCGTCCCAGTACACCACCCCGCCGTGTTCCTGGAGCGTTAGCGATGGGGCCGGCTGCTCTCCCTTCAAACCCAGGTCTTCAGCGTTGAGAGCGAGCTGAGCCCACGAGCCGGGTTTCGGGAGGTCGCCGACACGTGTGCCCAGCCCGCCTCGCGCGTAAGGGGACTCGGCGGTCGGCTCCTGGCCCCACCACACCTTCTTCCCGCCGGCGAACTGGACGGTGACGGCGCCGGGCGGCTGCTTCGGGTCGAGGTACACCCACGCCTCGAAACGGGCGCCCGCGGGGGCGCGGAGCGGGTTCCGGAATTGGATCGTGTCCTGGTGGAAGAACGTGTTCGCCTGGCGCAGCACGCGGCGGCCCGACTTCGCGCCGAACGCCGGGGCGGTCACCCAGTCGGCGGCGTTACGGGTGGTGTTGCTGCTGGTCGCCCCGGCCGGGAACGTGTCGTCGAGCAGCACCTCGCGCACCGCCACCGCCGGCGCGTCCGGGGTGGCCGCAGGGTCCGTGTATTCCGCCTTTGCGGCGGCCTCTTCGAGCGCCTTGCGGGCGCCGGCTTCGGCCTTGGCGGCGGCCTCGAGTGCGGCCTGCTGGGCCGGCGTCGGCACCTTCACGAACGGCCCGGTGGTGCTGACGTTGCTGTCCAGCGCCGGGTCCGCGCCGGAGTAAAAGAACGCGTAGAGCGAGTAGTACTCTTTGATCGAGATCGGGTCGAACTTGTGGTCGTGGCACACGGCGCACCCGGCGGTCAGGCCGAGGAACGCCTGCGTCGCGGTGCTCGCCCGGTCCACCGCGTTGCGGTACCGCCACTCGGCGTCGATCGACCCGCCCTCGCCGGTCGTCACGTTGCACCGGCTGAACCCGGTCGCGGTGAGCTGCTCGCTTGTGGGGTTCGGCAGCAGGTCCCCGGCGAGCTGGTACGTGGCGAACTTGTCGAACGGCAGGTTGTCGTTGAACGCCTTCACCACCCAGTCGCGGTACTTCCACATCTGCCGCTCGTTGTCGAGGTGGAGGCCGTGGGTGTCGGCGTACCGGGCGACGTCGAGCCAGTGGCGCGCCATCTCCTCGCCGAACCGCGGGTTGGCGAGGTAGCGGTCTACCATCTTTTCATAAGCGTTGCCGGCCTTGTCCGCGAGGAAGGCGTCGACCTCGGCGACGGTCGGCGGGAGCCCGGTGAGGGCGAACGACACGCGGCGGATCAGCGTCTCGCGGTCGGCTTCGGCGGTCGGCTTCAGCCCCTCCTTTTCGAGCCGCGCGCGGATGAACGCGTCCACGGGGTGCCCCGCGCCGGGAGCCGACTGCCGGGCAACGGGCTCGAACGACCAGTGCTTCTGGTATTTCGCCCCCTGCTCGATCCAGAGCCGGATCGTTTCTTTCTGGGTCGCGGTGAGCTTCTTGTTCGTGTGCGGCGGCGGCATCACGCTGTCGGCGTCGTCCGTGACGATCCGCTTCCACACCTCGCTCGCGTTCGGGGCGCCGGGCTTGATGGGGAACGCGCCGTCGCGCTCCGCGAACGCGCCGTCGGGCACGTCGAGCCGGAGCTTGCCCTTGCGCGCCTTCGGGTCGAACCCGTGGCACGCGAAGCAGGCGTCCGAGAAGATGGGGCGCACGTCGCGGTTGAACTCGATCGTTCGCGTTGCGGGCGCGGCCGGGGCGGGCTTCTTGACGTCCTCGGCCCGACCGACCGAGACCACGCACGCGAGCAGTGCGGTAACGCAGAGCGGCTTCATTGGCACGGGAACCGGAAGAGTGGTTCGGGCAGGAGGCCTGATACGAACACTTCCGGAGCCCGTTGTCAACGGTCAATCTCGGTTCACCGGCCCGCGCCCGGCACGGGCGCCGCCGATTCAATCGACGAGGGCGATCAGGTCCGTCACGCTGGTGAGCGTCTCCAGCTCCCAGCACCGGGCCAGGATCTCGTCGGCCCGCGCCTTCCCGTACCGCGGTTCCGCGACCCGCCGGAACTTGGCCTCGACCTCGGCGTCGGTCATCGGGTTTCCGGCGTGCCCGCGCGGGAACTCCACTTCCCGAACGAGCGTGCGGCCGTCGTTGAGTGTGACGGTGATTCGGTTCGGGATGCCGTGCGGGTACCGCGGGTCGAGCGTGCCGTCGTGCGTCACCTTCACCTTGCCGGTGAACGCGACCCGCTTGGCGTCGGTGAAGTGCGGCTCGTCGAACGTTTCGAGGTACACGTCGCCGTCGTACAGCGCCGCCGCGGTGCAGTACGGCAGCGAGTGGTCGGCCGTCTCCCGGGTCTTGGGCGCCCACGCCTCGGGGTACTTGCCGATGATGTTGTAGCTGGCCTCGAACGTCGCGATGTCGATCCGCTGCACCTGCGACACGTCGCCGCCGAGTTCTACGCGGATCTGAAGGGCCGCGTCGATCGCGCTCTGCGAGTGATATTCGGCGGGCCAGAACTTGATGTACGTCTTGTTGATCATGAACCCGTCGGCGTTGCCCGACTCGCCGCCGAACGGGGCGGGGGTGAACGCTTCACGCGCCACCAGCTTGAAGAACCCCAGGTCGCCCTCGAAGATCGGGGCCGGGCCGGTCATGCCGTCGGCCGCGAGGGTGGCCGCGAACACCCCGTTGCGGGCCGCGTTGGCGAACGCGCACCCCTTCCACATGCTCAGCTCGCCCGACCGCGTTTGCCGCAGCGCGACGTTGCACACGCCCGCCAGCCCGACCGTATGGGTCAGCTTGGTGACATCGAGCTTCATCAACTTGGCGGCGGCGACGGCCGACGAGATGGCGCCGTAGGTGACGTGATCGACCCCGTGCTTGCGCAGGCTCGCGGCGTCGCAGAACCGGCACTGGATCTCGTAGGCCAGCACTGCGGCGGTGATGAGGTCCTTGCCCCCCGCCCCGACCGCCTCGCCGACGGCCAGCACCGCGGCGAGGTTGTCGCTCGGGTGCGCCGGCTCCTTGCTCAGGTAGGTGTCGTTGAAGTCGAGGTAGCGGATCAGCAGCCCGTTGACGAACGTGGCCCACTCGATGCTCGACTTCCCCCCCCCCAGAAGCGACGCGCCCGGCGTGCTGCTGACCCGCGCGGCGCACTTCTTGGCGATCGCGTAGGCCTCGGCCGGCATCGCGCCGATGGCGGTGGCGAAGGAGTCGATGAACCGCCGCTTGGTCTCGTGGACGGCTTCCCGGGTGAGCGACTCGAACGTGAGGCCGGCGGCGTACCCGGCGAGCCGCGCGGCCAGTGTCGGGGAGGACATCGCGAACATCCCTGGTGAGGTGGTGACGTGGGGATGTTGTACGAAGCGGCCTGTTCCGCCGGGCCGGAAGTGCGCGCCCGGACCGGCGGGGCCCGGCTACGCGGCGGCGCGCGCCCGCCCGCCGGGGCGGGCGAGTGTGCCGTACCAGTCGAGCGTTTCTTGAAGCGCTTCGGTAAATGAGGTCTCGGGCGCCCAGCCGAGCGGGTTCGCCGGCGGGGCCACGTCCGGCAGCGTCGGCGCGGCGCCGTTGAACACGTCGCGCATGGCCGCCCCGAAGCGCCGGTCGCTCAGCACCCAGCCGCTCCGGAAGGGGTAATCGCCGGGGCCGCGCACCGCCACATCTTCCGCGACCCGCAGGCACGCCCGCGCGGCGTCGCGCACGAACACGTGGTCGGTCGCCGGCCCGTCGAGGAGGGGCGGCAGCCCTTCGCCCCCGTGGAGCGCCAGGGCGGTTGCGGGGGCCGTGCGGAACACCTTCCGGTCGCCGGGGCCGAACACCGCCCCGAACCGCGCGACGCTCAGCCCGCCGAGCGGCTCCGCGTGCCCGGTCAGGGTGAACGGCTGTAACGGCCGGGCCGCCACCACCGGCACCCGGCGCGAGTACAGCCGCACGGCATCGAGCACCGCGGGCGTGCCCCGGTCCGCGGCGAACGGCTCGGCCGCGGCCAGGTGGAACACCGCCGACACCTCGTGAACCGCCATCGCCGAGTGCAACCGGAACACGTTGTCCGCCCGGCCGCGAACAAAGTGGACGCGGCCGCCCTGTCCCGGCGCAAAAATGTCCGCCCCGGAACGTTCGTGGATCAACCCGACGACCGCGGCCCCGCGGTCGAACAGTTCGTGGCACACCGCGGCGCCCAGGAGCCCGGTGCACCCGGTCACCAGCACCCGCCGACCGGCCCACGGGGAAGTTGATTCGCTCACCGGTGCGCCTCCGTTGCGCGTCGTGACGTGTGTCAAACCCCAGGGTATCGCCGCGCGCGGCTCCCGGTCAAGGCGGACCGCGGCGCGGTTCCGGCGGTCGGTGGTGGCGGAGGTCGGGTTGCGAAGCGGGGGGACCTCGGCTATACCGGCCGGTCCACATTCTGGCACACGCGGCAGGCCCTCTCGTGCCGCCGAAGTAACCAAGGAAGGGATGCGATGAGCACCAAGCGCGGCGTTCAGACGGACGAGTCGCTTGAACAGACCGGCGAACTGGCCGCCTACGAGACCACCCGGTCCGCGGCCGACTCCAGCAGCGACAAGGCGCCGCCCAAGAAGGACGAGGAGCACATCTCGGTGTTCTGGCGGGTGTTCGGCGGCACCATCCTGAGCATCGTGGCGCTGGTCGCGGTCACGCTCTACAACAACACGTCGTCCAGTATCATCGAGCTGCGCGGGGAAGTGAGTCGCGAGCGCGAGGCGCGGGCCGAACTCGTGAAAAAAGACGAGTTCAACACCCGCACGACGGCCCAGTACGAGCGGATGCGGGCCATCGACACGATCAAGGTCGAACTGGAGGGCGTTAAGGAAAAGGTGAACACCAACACCGCCACGGTGGACGGGTCGAAGCGCGACACCATCGCCGCCCTTGATGCCATGCGTAAGGAAGTGGCGGCCCACGCGGACGCCATGAAGAAGGACGCGGCGGCGCTGGAGGTGCTCAAAGAGCGCGTGATACTGGTCGAGGGGGTCAAAAAAGACGTCGCGGCGATGGAGTCGCTCAAGGAAAAACTCACTACCGCCCTCGCGGACCTGAAAATCGTACACGACAACCTGCAAAAGCTGAGCACCGACGTGGAGCGGAACAAGCTGTCCGACCTGGAGCGGAAGGCGCTGCGCGATTCGCAGCACAAGCAGGTGGACGAGGCGCTTAAGGAGCTTCAGAAGGGGCTCCAGGACTGCCGCGAGAAACTGGCCCGGCTGGAAGGGGCACAGCCCAAACCCGGGACCGAGGTGCCGCGGCCGAACAGCGACGCGAACCGGGCGAAACCGGTCGCGCCCGGCGAGGTGAAGCCCGCCAGCGGCACGAAGCCGCCCGAAGATCAGTAAACGCACACCAACCCGCCTGTGTCAGCAGGCGGGTGGCGCTTACAGCCAGCAAAATTCCTGTCCGAGCGCTCGGGCGATTCCTGACTCCTTACCGCTTCAACGGCTGGCGCTTCCGCACCGGCGCCACAGCCGGGACCGGGCGGGCCGGCGCACACGCCTCTCCGAACTCGATCATCTGCAACCGCTTCCGCACGCCGTCCGCGTACTGTTCGGACAGCTCCACCCCGAAGTACCGGCGGCCCAACTTCTTCGCGACCGCCAGCGTGGTGCCACTGCCCGCAAAAGGGTCCAGCACCAGGTCACCCGGTTTCGATGCCACCCGGATGACGCGGTCCAGCACCGCCTCCGGCATCTGGCACTTGTGGCCGGCCTCGTTCCGCTCGTGGAAGGTGCCGCAGATCCGCGGGACGTGCCACGTGTCGCTGTCCGGCGCGAAGTGCGCGTCGGACTCCTGCGGCCGCAGCACCCAGGTGTCGTCCGGCAGCTTACCGACCGGGTTCGCCCGCTTGTCCGCGTAAGTGGTCATGCGCGCGGAGGGCACCCGCACCTCGTCCGGAAAGAACTGATGGTTCTTCGGGTCGCGCACGTAATACAGAATGTGTGCGTGGCTCCGGTTGAACTTCTTCGAGCAGTTCACGCCGAACGTGTAGTGCCACACCACCCAGTTCCGCATGGTGAGTCCGAGCGCGTCGAGTCGCACCTTGTGCTCGGCCACGAACTCGTCGCCAATGGCCAGGAACAGCGACCCGTGCGGCGCCAGCACCCGGACCGCGGCGGCGAGCCACTTTTCGGTCCAGGTGAGGTAGTCGGCCTTCGCCCGCTTGTCGTCGTACACGTCGTACTGGTAGCCGATGTTGAACGGCGGGTCGGCGAACACCAGGTCCGCGCACCCGGCGGGTAAGGTGTTCAGCACCTGAACGCAGTCGCCCTCGGCCACGTCGTTAAATTCGTCTTTCCGCATCCCAGACCCCTTCCGGGCACAACCGCGAGTGTCTCGCCCACCCATACAGCTAGAACGCCCCGTACAACCGCGCCACTTTACTCGCCGCGTGAGCCGGGGAAAAGGTGACCGGTCGCGTTAGCCTGTAGCGGTCGCGTGGGCTGTGCCGGGAAGTTGGCCTAGCGGGGGGCGGGCGGGGTCGCTAATCTCTCCAGCCCGAGCGGGTCGGGCGCGCCCAATACGCCTCGCCCGCCGCGACCGGTTGCCTGTGGGAGCACGGATGTTCCGCCACCTGTCCGCCATCTGGACCGCACGTCATTTCCTGCTCGCGCTGGTGAAGCTGGACCTGCGCCTCCGCTACCGCCGGTCGGTGCTCGGCATCGGCTGGTCGCTGCTGCACCCGCTGGCCATGACGGCGGTGTTCACGGTGGTGTTCAGCCAACTGTTCGGGGGCGGGGACCCGGTGGGCTACGCCGCGTACGCGCTGGCGGGGCTGGCCGTGTGGGCGTTCCTGCGGGAGGCCGCGACGCTCGGCAGCAAGGCGTTCCTGCTGAACGAGTCGTACATCCGGCAGAGCCCCATGCCGTACACGATTTACACGCTCCGCACCGTCCTGGGGCAGGTCACGCACGCGTGCCTGGCGCTCACGGTGGTGGTGGCGCTGGTGGCCGTCTGGAAGCAGGACGCGGGCGTGCTGGTGGGGGTGCTGCTGGCGGTCCCCGGGCTGCTCCTGGCGGTCGTCGCCGCGTGGGCGGTCGCCACCATCGGCGCGTTCCTCACCGCGTTCTTCCACGACGTGGCGCACCTGCTCGAGGTGGGCGCGCAGATCGGGTTCTACCTCACGCCGATCATGTACCGGCGCAGCGTACTGGACGACCGCGGGCTGGGCTGGCTCGCGGACATCAACCCGGTGAACATGTTTCTGACGCTGATCCGCGATCCGCTGCTGATCGGCGTGCCGACCGGGGCGCAACTGGCCCAGTGGGGCGGCGCGTACCTGGCGGCGCTGGCGTTCACCACGGTGCTGGTGGCGCTGGCCGTCGGCATCGTGAGCTGGCTCCAGAAGAAGGTGATTTTCCACCTGTAAGTCGGGGCCGGGGACCGGGACGCCGGGGCCGCCCCGCTGCGGCTCTGTTCTCTTACCTCTGTGGCTCTGCCCTCTGACTCCTGAGACCTGCCGCCATGGCGAAGATCGAACTCGAGAACGTGTCGGTCACGTTCACCGCGCACCAGCAGAAGCGGGTCAGCTTCAAGGAATACCTCGTCCGCGGACTGTTCTTCGGCTCCCGGAACCCGGCCCTGCGGGTGCGGGCGCTGGAAGGCATCAACCTGTCGGCCCGCGACGGCGACCGGATCGGCGTGATCGGGCACAACGGGGCCGGCAAGTCCACGCTGCTCAAGACGCTCGCCGGGGTGTACCCCCCCACGGGCGGCACCCGCGAGGTCGAGGGGAAGATCTGCTCGTTGTTCGACATCACCCTCGGGTTCGAGTTCGAGGCCAGCGGGTGGGACAACATCCTCTACCGCGCGTACCTCCAGGGCGAGACCCCGACCAGCGTCCGCGACAAGGTGGACCAGATCGCCGAGTTCTCGGAACTCGGGGACTTCCTCAACATCGCGGTGCGGAACTACTCGGCCGGGATGCAGATGCGGCTGGCGTTCTCCATCGCCACGGCCATCGAGCCCGAGGTGCTGCTGATCGACGAGGTGCTCGCGGTCGGCGACCTGGCGTTCCAGAACAAGGCCAAGGCGCGGATGAAGGAGCTGATGAAGTCCTCGCGCCTGATGGTGATCGTGGCGCACGACCTCAACGCGATTCTGGACATGTGTACTCGGGTGATCTGGATGGAGCACGGGCAGATCCGGGCCGAAGGGGCGCCGGGGGTGGTTGTGGAGCAGTACATTGCGGCGTCGGCGGCCAATGCCGGCGTGCTGCAAGAAGAACTCCAGGCCGCGTAACTCAGAGGGTTTTGTGTGCGCGTCCTCTTTAACGGGGTAACGACTCTCAAGCCGAAGACCGGCATCGCGCACGCGGCGGCGAACCTGCACGCCGCACTGGTCGCGACGTTCCCCGCGGACAACTTCTGGCTGTACCCCGGGGCCGGCGTCTCGCGCGCCGCGGGGCGCTTCTTCCGCACCGACGGGGGCGCCCCGGGGGGCGCGGCCCGCGAACCCAGCGCGCTCAAGCAGTTCGCCAAGCGGACCGCCGGCGCGGCGGCGAAATTGGGCTACGCGACCCACTTTCAGTGGGCCGCCCGAACCGGCCGGTTCGACCTGTACCACGAGCCCAACTTCGTCCCCTTCCAGACCGGCCTGCCGCTGGTCGTTACGGTCTTCGACCTCTCGGTGCTGTTGCACCCGGAGTGGCACCCCGCGGAGCGGGTGAAGGCGCACGAGAAGGCGTTCGCCCGCGGGCTCGAACTCGCCAACCACGTCCTGGTCGGGACCGAGGCGGTTCGCGCGGAGGCGCAGCGCTACCTGGGGCTGTCGCCGGACCGGGTGACGGCGATGCTGTGCGGGGTCGGGCCGCAGTTCCGGCCGCAGACGCCGGAAGCGGTTGCCGCGCTCCGGGCGAAGTACGGGTTGCCGCCGCGGTACACTCTATACGTCGGCACGATCGAGCCGCGGAAGAACATCGCGACTCTGTTGCGGGCGTTCAGCGATCTGCCCGCGCCGGTTCGGGCCGCGTGCCCTTTAGTGCTGGCCGGCGGGTGGGGGTGGAAGGCGGAGGCCGAGCGCGAACTGTTCCACTCGGAGGCGAAGCCGCGCGGGGCGATTCACCTGGGCTACGTCCCGGATTCCGACCTCCCGGCGCTGTACGCCGGGGCCGAGGCGCTGCTGTACCCGACCTTTTACGAGGGGTTCGGGATGCCGCCGGTGGAGGCGATGGCGTGCGGGACGGCCGCCGTCACCTCGACGGCCGACGCGGTGCGCGAGGTGGTCGGCTCGAACGCCCTCACGCTCGACCCCTGCAATCTGGACGGGTGGCGGGACGCGCTGTTGCGGATCGCGGACGACCGCGAGTTCCTGAGCTACTACCGGCGCCGCGGTCTCGCGCACGCGGCCACGTTCACCTGGGAAAAGTGCGCGCGGGTAACGTATGGCGTGTACCGAAAGGTGCTCGGGCTCCCGCAACCGACGGTTGAGACGCGCCGGGCCGCCTGATTCACGATCCGCTGATTGGTTGCATCTGTCTCTTGTTGCACAGAGTGGAATGTCTGTGCAACAAAGACAGGAATCAAAACGGACACCGTCGGCCGGATCGGTTTCCCGGCTACTCGTGGGCTTACCCGCGGAGTACGTACACCACGGACACCGCGTTAAACAGCGAGTGGACGAGTACCGGCACGAGCAGCCCGTTGGTGCGGGCGGCGAGGTAGCCGAGCGCCAGCCCGAGCGCGAACAGCGCGATCGGGTTGGGCCATGTCGGGTGGACCAGTGCGAAAAACGCGGCCGTTGCGTACACCGCGCCCGCCCGCCGTATCCCGGTCCGTTTGACCCGGTACAGCACGGCCAACCCCACCACCAGCACCGCCGCGAACGTCACCGCCTGCCACTTCCCGCCAAGCGATTCCCCGCCCGGTCCGGCCGCGGTGACCAGCCCGGCCACGAGGATCACGAGCCAGGGGCGGATTCCCGTCACCGGCTTCACGCCCAGCCCCGGGAAGCGGATTCGGCCCATGCCCCACCACAGTATGATCCCGCGGAACAGCACCTCCTCGCTCAGCGGCGCGACCACACACGCCCCCAGCGCGAGCAGAATCTGATCGAGCGGCGGACGCTCTCCCAGTTTGGTCAGCGAGTGCGTTTCGGGGGGCACGCCGATGGAAACCGCGACCGCGTTCACGACCGCGTTCAACAACAGCACGGCGGGGGTGACCAGGAGCCACGCGGCGACCGCCAGCGTGATTTTGCTCGGTACGCTTCCGTTGGCAGCGGGGCGCCAGCGCGCGTGGAGCGAGTAACGCACGAGTGCAAGGAGCCCGAGAACGATTGGGAGGGCGAACAGGCCTGCCCACAACCCGCGCAGCGTCCACGCTTCGGCCTTCTGTTCGGCCGGCAGATCCTTCGCCCTGAGTGGCGGGAACCCGTCTCCGTACACGAACTGGAAGAACCCGCCGCTGTCGAGCAACTGAAGAGCTGTGGGCGGTATTACGAAGACGATCGCCAGGAATATGACGGTCACCTCGAACCCGCTCCACGGGACCGGAAAGGGTTTCCAGCGCGGGAGGAGCGCTTCGCTTCGGGGGCGGAACGCGTATGCCACCAAACCGACCGGCACCGCGCCGGCCGCGACCAGTGCGCCGGCCGTTACCATACGCACCACTTCCGACAGATCGATCTGCACGTCAAACCCTTGTGAAGCGCCTCACCGGCCGGGCCGCTTCGGTTAAAATACCTCTTCGCACGAGATCCGCACAGAGAACGATCGTCTCCGTCGCGAGCGGACCCGCGTTGCGGTCGTGCCGACGTGTCGGTTACGATTGAACGGCCCGGCGCCCGTTCCCGCTCCGAGAGCCGATCCCATGTCTCTCCGCGCCTGTCTGCTCGCTCTTGTCGTGACCGCCTTCGGTTACGCGTCCATCTGCGCCGACGAAAAAAAGCCTTACACCGGCGCCGCGTGCGCGGCAGAACCCGATTCGTACTTCCGGGACGAGGTGTGGGCCAAGGTCGGGGCGGGCAAGTGCCTCACGTGTCACAAACCTGGCGGTGATGCGGCGGACAGCAAGTTCGTACTCAAAGACCCTCGGAAAGCCGAAGGCGCCGCACAAGATGAGGCGCTGCGGCACAACCGTGACGCCTTCGCCAGGTTCGCGGCCACGACCGAGAAGGACGCCAAGGGCCAGTCGCGGCTACTGCTGAAACCGCTCGGGAAGCTCGACCACGGCGGCGGCGAAATCGTTACCGCCGACTCGGCCGAGTACCGCGTGCTGAGCGCCTTCGTGCGCCGGGTGAACAACCCGAAGGGCGCGGAACTCGCCCTCGATCCCAAGGCGCCGCCGTTCTTCGAGGGGGTCGTGATGTTGGACGACGCCCGGTTGCTCCGGCGCGTCACGTTGCAACTGGCGGGCCGCCTCCCGACCGATGCGGAACTCGCCGCGGTCGCAAAAGACGGCCGCAAAGCGCTGCCTGCGGTTCTGGACGCGCTGATGAAGGAAGAGGCGTTCTATCTGCGGCTTCGCGAAGGTTTCAACGACGTATTCCTGACGGCCGGTGTTGACGGAAATCCGGACCAGTCGGTCCTCTCTTACGAGCACTTCGAGAAGACGCGACTGTGGTATCAGAAGTTCGATCTCGGCCACATCAAGGACGAGGCCGAGCGCCGCAAGGCGGGCTACAAACTGGCCGCCGACTACCGCAAGTCGCTGCTCGAAGAGCCGATGCGACTGGTCGAGTACATCGTCCGTAACAACCGACCGTTTACGGAAGTTGTGACGGCCGATTACATCATTGTGTCGCCGTACTCGGCGCGCGGCTACGGGGTCTTCGAGCAACTCAAGGGGCAGTTCAAGAACCCCAACGACCCGTTCGAGTTCGTGCCGGTGAAGTTGAACGCGCTTGTGGGGCGCAGCAAGGCCGAGAACCAGGACTCCGCGACGGGCTATTACCCGCACGCCGGGCTGCTCAGTACCTTCCAGTACCTCGCCCGGTACCCCACGACTGAAACCAACCGCAACCGCCTCCGGGCCAGGATGTACTACCAGCACTTCCTCGGGGTGGATGTGCTGGAACTGGCGGCGCGCGTCTCGGACGCCGCGACCGCGCAAACGAAGTTCGCGGTGCCGACGATGCAGGCGCCCGAGTGCGCGGTGTGCCACAAGACGTTGGACCCGGTCGCGGGGCTGTTTCAGGACTACTGGCGGTTCGCCGAACGGGGCGTGTACGGGAAGCGCAAGGGCGGCTGGTTCACGGACATGTTCGGCGCCGGGTTCGAGGGCGAAGACCTCCCCGCGCCCGAGCGCTGGCGGGCGCTTCAGTGGCTCGGCGAGCGGACCGCGAAGGACCCGCGGTTCGCGGTCACGATGACGGAACACGTGTACTACGTCCTGACGGGGCGCCGGGCGCTTCTGGCACCGAAGGACATCGAAGACCCGCTGTACCCGGCCCGCGTGCGGGCGTACCTCACGCAGCGCAAGGAGGTGGAGCGGATCGCGGCGCAGCTCGCGAAGAGCGGCTTTAACCTCAAAGTGGCGTTCAAGGAGTGGATCGCATCGGACTTCTACCGGGCCGACGGGCTCGCGACTGTTGCCAAGGACCCGACTCGCCGGACCGAACTGGACGATGTGGGTGTGGTGCGAATGCTAACGCCTGAGCAACTCGAACGAAAAATCGCCGCCGTGTTCGGCACGCGCTGGAGCCGGCTCGAAGGTGAAATCGCGTCACTATACGGTGCGATCGACTCCAAGGAAACGACGGACCGTCCGGCGGACCCGAGCGGGGCGATGGGCGCGATCCAGCGCATCATGTCGAACGACGTGGCGTGCAAGAACGTGGCCCGCGACTTCGCCCGCCCCGCGAAAGAGCGGGTGCTGTTCCCCGGGATCGAGCCCGGGGTGGTTCCGGGCGCGTCGGCCGAAGGCGATCAGCAGATCCGTCACGCGATCGCGTACCTGCACCGGCGCGTCCTGGGCCGAGACGACGCCGTCGATTCGAGTGAAGTGAGCCGCACGTTCAAGCTGTTCGCGGCGGTCGTTTCCGACGCAAAGGCCGCGAAGGGTGTCGAGAAGCGCGAGGCTTACGGGTGCCGACAGGGCGGGGCGCTGGCCGACGACCCGCAGTACACGGTGCGGGCGTGGCGCGCGGTGGTCACGTACCTGTTGCGACGGTTCGAGTTTTTGTACGAGTAGTTTTTGGGGCGCGTGGCTGGGACTTTTAAAACGCGCGGCGGAACAGCCCGGCTCGGGGCGCGGTCTGACCGAGGCGGGGCAATGTGGCATAGAGTTTCGATGGAGGGAGTAAGGCGAGTTTTGACGGGATCGACAGGATAAACAGGATTTCAAGATAATCTGTTTTTATCCTGTCGATCCCGTCAAGACTCGCCTTCATAAAACGAGGTCCGCATCGGCCGAAAGGAAGTCACTACCAGTCACCCACTTTACCACTGGTTCTTGGTACGGTCCGCTCGTCCACCGGCACTTGAATCGGGCTCGGCTGAGGACGGGCATCGGTAACCAAGCCAGGAGCACCGCTCGCGGAGCGAGCGGGCCACATTGAAAACCACAACTCGAACGACACAAATTCGCGCATCTCGGTCAGTCGGAGATGTTGGCGAGGTAGTCCTCGTACTTCTTGCGGGCGGCGAACTCGGCGGCGGTGTGCTGCTTCTCCTTGGCGGTCAGCGCGTCGATCTCCTTCTCCTGGTCGGACAGCTTCTTCAGGTACGTGGCGTACACCTCGGCCTCCCGCGGGGTCTCGCGCAGGTTCTTGCGAATCCGGTCCTGGTCCGCGGTGAGCCGCCGCAACTCCTCCTGCACCTGCCGCAGCTCCCGCGCCGCCCCGTCCCACCCGTCCTTGATCTGCAGCGCCTCGGCCAGCTTCTTCTTGAGCGCCGGGGTGGCCTCGTTGAGGCTCAAGAAGTACCGGATCTGGTCCTCGGCCCCGTTGCTCAGCGCGATGGTGGTGGCAACGTCGCGCTGCTCCTTGACGGTGAACGTGGTCGTCCGCCCGGCGGCCACGGGGGCCTGGAACCGGAGCACCTCGGGGGTGTCGTCGACCGGCTTGGGGGTGTCCACCAGCTTCACCTGCTGGGCCGTGCGGTTCGGGTGCTCGATCAGCACGGTGCGGTCGGTGGCGCTGCGGTTGGCGATCCGGTACGTCTTCTCCTCGGTCACCTGGGTGACCGTGTGGACGATCCCCTTGACCGCCTTGACGCGGGTGATCTGCTGCTTGCCGGCCCCGGCCGTGGGGTCCACCTCGGTGCCCAGGTCGATGGCGTAGGACACCAGCCGCTCCTCGTTCGGCTGCACGTCCAGCACCCGGGTGTCGCCCGCGTACACGCTCCCCTCGAACACCGTCACCGGCCCCTGGTTCAGGTGCGCCCCCGACGTGTTCTTGAACCGCAGCCCCAGGAGCGGGTGCTTGGCCTGCACCGCCGGGTTGTAGATGCTCACCCGCGCGCCCTCCACCTCCTTGCCCACGATCGGCAGCAGCGCGCTCTTCTGCCGCGGCAGCGTCACCGGGTGGTCGATCGTGTACTGGAAGAAGTCCCCCAGCGCGCCCGACGTGGCCGCGTTGCCCACCACTCCCTGGTTCATTTTGCTCGCGAGTTCGCGGCCGAAGTCGTTGGCGTATCGCTTGCGGTCGGCGGCATCTCGTTTTTCGTCGGTGTCGGCCAGTCGCATTCGGCTTTCAGGTCCACCGCCCGGACCACCGAACCCACCGCCACCGAACCCGCCGGAACCGGGCGGGGCCGCCGGAGCGGCTGCGATCATCGGCTTGGCAGCCTTGGCATCCGCGGGGCCGTTGTACGCGAGGCCGTTGCTATCCTTGAACCCGCCGGAGTACGTAACGGGCCGGAGCGAGGCGAACAGCTCGGGCTCGACGGTGGGGCGGTTGACGTACAGCGGGTTGTACAGGTCCATCTTGAAGCTGATGGGGCGCCCCGACACGAGCGCCATCTTGACCCCGGCCCAGTCCTCGTCGGTCGGGTTCTCCACCATGGCCCAGCCCTGCAGGTACGGCTTCTCCTTGTTGCCCGCGTCCAGCAAGAGCCGGTAGCTGGTCTTCCAGATCGGGGCCTCGGTCACGTACCCCACCTGCACCCGCCGCCGCCCGTCCCCCGCGAAGTGCAGGCTCACCGCCTTCTTCTGGCTGTCGTGCGACAGCGCCAGCACGTCCAGCGCCCGGCGGAACTCGGACTCGATCACCGGGTTGCTGAACCGCAGCGTCTGCACGTCCCCCAGCTTCACCGCCCGCAGCCCCTCCGCGCACCACAGGTTCAGCACCTCGGCGTCGAGCACCTGGGTGCCCGCCGGCACCCGCTGCTTCTCGATCCCCACGATGGTGCCGGACAGCTTGCCCGGCTGGTTCGCCGCGGTGGCGCTCACCGCCACCTCCACCCGCTCACCGCGCAACTGCCCCAGGATCCCCGCCAGCGTCGGGCTCCCGGTCAGGTTGATGGCGAAGCTGGACAGGGTGCGGGCGATCGGCTCCCGGCTGTCGTAGCTCACCGCGCTCACCCGCCCGGTGGTGCTGAAGTCCTCCAGCACCATGCTCTTGAGCAGGTCGTTCACGTCCCCTTCCGGGAACGTCAGGTCCACCCGCGCGTCACCCTCCACCTCGCCGGATCGCGAGAAGTACCCGACCCCGCTGTTGAACAGCACCACCCGGCTGATCGGCAGCGTCACCGCCGGCTTCAAGTCCTGCTTCGCCTCGCCGGCGGCGCTGAGCCACTGGTCCACGCACACGCCCAGCCCCACCGCGCCCGCCACCGGCGCCGCCCACAGCAGCCATTTCGCCTTAGACATGGGAGCTTCCTTTGAGAACGGAGATTAACGCGACGCGCCCCGAAGTCCGGGGCGGGTTGAATGTCACCATTTAGACGAGTGAGGCCGTATGGGCGTTGTGCGGAATCGAAATGTTACAATCGCGGGCGTTCGGATCGGCAGGCAGATTCTTATGAAATCGCGGCTTATGACCCAACGTAGGCGGGCTGGCGGACGGCCGAAGTCCAGACATCGTCCAGCCGCTCGGCGAGCAAATCCCACGAGTAACGCGCCAGCACCCGCTGCCGACCGCTCTCGGCGGTGTCCTGGAGTTGGTCACCGGCGCGGATCGCGGCAAGCGTCGCGTTCACCATTCCTTCTGGCGTTTCCGCGACGAGCAGGTCGCGATTCGGTTCGAGTTCCAACCCCTCCGCTCCGACGCGGGTGCTGACGACGGGCGTGCCCGCGGCCAGCGCCTCGAGGATTTTGAGCCGCGACCCCCCGCCGATCCGCAGCGGGACGGTGAGGAACTCGCACCGGGCGAGGAAGGGCCGCACGTCGGGAACGTCCGCGTGCAGTTCCGCCCCGGGCGTGTCGGCCGCCAGCGCCCGGAGCCATTCGGGCGGGCGCCGGCCCACGAGAACGGCCGTCGCGTGCGGCACTTCCGCCCGGACCGCCGGCAGGATGTGTGTGAGCAACTGGGCCGCGGCGTCCTGGTTGGGGCGCCAGTCGAGGCTCCCCATGAAGAGCATCTGTGCCGGGGTGCGCTCGACGTCGCGCTGCGGTCGGAAGTACGCGACATCGACGCCGTTCTCCACCACCCGCACCCGCCTACCGCCGAACTCCGCGCGCATGAGTGCGGCGTCCTCGCGGCTGACCGCGACGGCGGTCGTGGCGGCGGCGTAGGCCCACCGCTCGAACCGCTCGAACTTCCGCAACTGCTGGCGGATGTACCACCGCTTCATCGGGTTCTCGGCGGTTTCGGCGTACCGCCGCCAGATGAGCGATTCGACGTTGTGGGCCATCACGGTCCACCGGGCCGATTCCATCTTCGGGCCGAGGGCGGCGCGCAGCACCTGGGCGTACGGGGTCCACTCGCAGTGCCACACGTCAACGTCTCGCTCCGCGTCGAACGCGCGGGCCGCTTCCGCGAGCGCGGGCGAGGTGTGCGTGCTGACGGAGTAGGGCAGGGGGGAGAGCAAGTTGCCCGCGAGCCGCGCGTAGAACCCCGGGCCGGACTTCGACGGGACCGCGCGGTCCACGACGACGGTTTCGATGCCCGCGTCGCGGAACGCTTCTTCCGCGGCCAGCGCCTCGTCGCGGTCGGGGTTGCGGTGGCACAGCACCGTCACGTTGTGGCGTGGGGCGAGCCGTGCGAGCAGGTTGAAGGTTCGGATCCGTTTCCCGGACGTGAGCGGGAACGGTAGTTCTTCGTCGAGAACGGCGATGTTCAGTCGGCGCATCCGGAAATCCCTTCCCAGCTTGTGGGGAGGAATTGTCTCCGAACCGCCGGCCCCTCGCAACCGCAGTTTTTCGGCGTGCAATGCGAGCCGCGGTGTGGTTCGATAGCGGCGCCCGGTTCTCTGACACGGAGGATTTTACCCATGCTGCGCGCCTTGATGTTTGCGGCCCCCTTTACGCTTCTTCTCGCTGCCGGCACCCGCACGAACGCGGCCGACGAAGAGCTTCCCATCGTGAAGATGCTCAAGTCGAAGCTGAAGGACGAGAAGAAGACGTTTGCGATCCTGGTGACCTTCAAGGTCAAGGCCGGGAACGAGAAGAAGTTCGAAGAGGCGTTCGTTCCGTGCCTGGCCGCCACGCGCAAAGAGGCGGGGTGCGTGGCTTATGTTCTGAACCGCGATACGGAAGACCCGACCACGTACATCATGTACGAGAGCTTCAAGGGCATTCCCGGGATCGAAGCGCACATGAAGGAGAAGCACACGCAAACGCTTCTCGCGACGGTCGTGCCGATGTGCGACGGCGAACCGAAGATCAAAGTGCTGACCGTGCCGGAGTAAGGCCGAGAAGCTGAAGAGCATCAGCAACAGAGGCAGAAGAGGTTTGGCCACAAAAAAGCACAAAGGGCACAAAAGAAAACCGAAGACAAAGAGAAGTGCTTTTAAACTCCCTCTTCTGTATTGGTTTTCTTTTGTGCCCTTTGTGCTTTTTTGTGGCCAAACCTCTTCTGCTTCCTGTCGTCTTTGCGGCCAATCTCTTCCCGCCTCTCACCCTGCCCGCAAGAGCTTGGCCGCGTTGAGCATCTCCGCCGCCTCCTTGCGGGTCGTTTCGCTGCGCGACTCGCCCCGCAGCATGATCGCCAGCTCTTCCACCCGGGATTCATCGGTCAGCAACGGGGTGATCGTGGTGGCGGTGCGCTTCGTGGTGGACTCCTTACGGATGGTCCACTGGTACCCGGCGTAGCTCGCCACTTGCGGCAAGTGTGTCACGCACAGCACCTGGTGCGACTGGCCCAGCGTCGAGAGCTTCTGGCCGAGCATGTCCCCGAGCCGGCCGCCGACGTTCGAGTCGATCTCGTCGAACACCACCAGCGTGCGCACCGGGTCGTGCGCCGCCAGCACCGTTTTGAGCGCCAGCATGGTGCGCGACAGCTCACCGCCGCTGGCCACCTTCCGGAGCGGCCGGGCCGGTTCGCCCGGGTTCGCCATCAGGATCAGTTCCAGTTGATCGATGCCGAACGCCGGGATGTCGCCCGCCATCGGGTCGTCCGGCAGGTTGATGAGTTCAATGACGGCGTCGAGCTTGGCCTTGGGCATGCCGAGGTCGGCGAGGTGCTTTTGTGCGTCCCCCGCGAGCTTCTTCGCCACCTTGGCCCGTCCCTTACTCAGGACGTTGGCGGCGTCGCGCATTTCGGCGTAGGCGGCGCGGAGGTGGCCGTCAATTCCGCTCAGGTTGTCTTCCTGCTCCTGAAGTTCCGCTTCCTTTTCGTCGAGGGTGTCGCGGTACGCGAGGAGCTCGTCGGGCGTCTTGCCGTAGCGGGTTTGGAGCTTCTTCAGCAGTCCGATGCGTTTTTCGACCTCGCCCAGCCGCTCGGGGTCGGCCTCGAAACGCTCGGCGAGGTCGCGGCACGTGTCGGCGAGGTCGTCGATCTCCGGGCGCAGGGCGTTGAGCCGCTCGCTCACCTCCGCGAGCTTCGGGTCGAACGACGCCCATTTGTGCGCCTCTTTAATCAGGCGGCTCACCACTTCCGAAACGGCCCCGTCGTTGTCCACGAGGCGGGCCGCGACCCCGCTCGTGAACTGGGCGAGGCTCTGCGCGTGAACGAGCCGCTCGCGCTCTTTCACGAGGGCCGGCAGCTCGCCCGGCGTGAGCTTTGCGGCGTTGAGGTCTTCGCGCTCGAACCGGACCAGCGCCAGCTCGCGCTGGCGCGCCGCCCGCGCGTCGGCCAGGTTCTTGAACTGCGACCGCAGCTCGCGCACCTTCTCCGCTTTCTCGAGGTACTTCTTGCGCAGGTCGGTGAGGCGGCCGAACGCGTCAAGCAGTTCGAGCTGGTACGCGGGCTGGAGGAGCGAGTAGCTCTCGCGCTGGCCGTGAACGTCCACCAGCATTTCGCCGATCCGCCGCAGGGTCGAAACGGCGACGGGCACGTCGTTCACGAGGGCCGAACTGCGGCCCGATCGTGAGAGCCGGCGGGTGAGGATGAGGTCGTCCTCTTCGACGGCCGTTTGGAGGGCCTGGGACGCGGCCTCGCGCTGCTCGGGGCGGGTCAGCTCGAACCGCCCAGTTACGCGCAACTCGTCCGCCCCGGTGCGGATCAGGTCGGCGCTGCCGCGCTCGCCGAGGAGCAACCCAAGGGCGCCGAGCAGCAGCGACTTGCCGGCCCCGGTCTCGCCGGTCCACGCGCAGAACCCTGCGTGCAGTTCGACCCGCACGTCTTCGATCAGGGCCAGATTTTGGACGGATACTTCGCGGAGCATACCGGCATGGTACCCGACCGGCCAAATTTGCCTACCAAAGCCGGGTTTACCCGGTCTTTTTGGCAGTATACGCCGGTACACAAATCCTTGCAAGCGGTATTAATCGACCTGCAGTGTGGCGAGAAGATGCCGCCATCACTGGTGCCGAACGGCGGGCGCACTGCCTGACCGAGTGCGACATCCAATTCCAGGGACGACTGCCGAGATCCGAGCGTTGTTGACGCGCATGCAGGCCGACGAGCACCATTCCGGTGGTCCGGAAGATGTTACCCGCGGGTCTGCGTGACCCTACCATTTTGCTGCGACTGGGCTCCGTGCGAGGGTTCTTGGCACGCCACAGGTCTTTGGGGCCGTTGACCGGTTGTGCGAAGATGACCGCACGCGCTGGGGCGAGCGGCCGCAGTGCACATAGGAGGTGTAGTGCAGGTGGCGGACCGACTTCTCCCGTGGAGGCAGCATTAATGGCGTCCAGCGGGAGGGCAACTTCGATCAACTTCTTCGGGGCGACAACGGACACGTCAGACACGATACATCGCTCAGGCGATTCGCAGTGCGCGGCACGTTTCTTCGTAAGTGGCTTCGAGATCTAACGGGCCGTGCACGCAGGGCAAACGCACTCAATCCTCGGGATTTTTCAGTAGTACCTGTTCGAGGTAGGTATTATCCCATCCGGCCTTGAGTCGCCGGTTCTTGATCCCACATTTGGCGTTTGCCTTCTTCAACATCGCCAAGGCGATCTTGCGCACGAGGGCCATATTCTGCGGGCCGTGCCCTTCACGGAGTCGGTGGTCGTCTTCTCGGAACGCGACATCCAGCACCCAATGGCATGAATTCTCGATGCACCAATGAGCCCGGATCCACGTTTGGAACCGCTTGGCCGATGCCTTCCGCGAGCTGATGTAATACCGCACCTCGTCGCTCGTCCTACCGGCGACCGTGCGGCTGCTGACGAGCACCACGACGGACCGCAACCGGGGCCACACATTCCGGTCCCGGATCGACTCCAGGTCGTCGATCACGAAGCAGAACCGCATCTCCTCGCGCCCGTGGCCCGTTCCTTCGTTGAGGTCGGTCGAGCGGCCCGCGTAGCTCGCCTCTAGGGCCCCCTCGGCCAACCGCTGGATGTCCTCGAGCAGCCGCGGCTGGTTGTCCTTGACCGCCAGCAGGTAGTCCCCCTTGGCGGCCACGATCTGCTGGGCGATGTCCTTCTGGGTGCCCATCGCGTCGATGCTCACCAGGGCCCCCGCGAGGTCCAGCCGCTCCAGCAGTTCCGGGATCGCGGTGATCTCGTTGGACTTCTCGTCGGTCTTCACCTGGGCCAACGTGAGGCCCAACTGCTGAGCCCATGCGCTGACGATGTGTGTGGCCTTGCGAGCCCCCGTGCCGGTGACCCGCTTGGACCCCCGCATGGTCTTCCCGTCGATCGGGATGTGGGGCACCCGGAGGCCCTCGGCGGCGTCCGCGACCCACGCCCGGAAGCACCGCCCGAACGCCTCCGGGCGGACCAGCGCGAACACCCGGTTGAGGGTGTCGTGGGACGGAATCCCGTTGCGCAGCGTCAGCCCCAGCCGGTCCCGGAACCAGGACTCCTTGGCCCGCGCGAACTCGGCGATCGACACGAAGTCATCGGCCCCGACGATCGTCCCACAGGTCACGATCATGAGTACATCAATCAAGTCGTGGAAGCACTTCAACTCGACCCGCGGATCCGGGATCTGGGACAGGTACTCGATTAACGGGCGTGGGCCGGGGGCGGCACTCATCGGCAGACTCCGAGGCGGTGAGGGCGCGCCAGAATCATATGGAGGCGGGGCCGCACATGCGCAGGAGGCGAGCGATGGCCGCTCGATCACACGCCTCAAAATTAGCTAGAATCCAGCGATTCCTAGGGGATTGAGTGCGTTTGCCCTGGCCGTGCACGTCCTCAGCGATCCAGATCGGGAGTGTAGACAATAGACCCTGTTCACGATAAGGAACGAATAGACATAAACTCTTTCAGATAAGAGTCTTGAATATAAATTAGCGCATTTGAATCAAACCAATTGCTGACAAGTAATTCTGCTTATCTTGAACAGGATTTAATGGCTGTCAACGAAAAACCCTCGCTGACAATTACTGTCAGCGAGGGTCTCGCGTATCAACAAGTCGGGCTGATAGGATTTGAACCTACGACCTCTTGGTCCCGAAGCACCCCGATCCCAGTGCTATGCACATCTTGGATTTGTATAACTGATTGCGGATTGCTGATTTAGGGTTTTCACTGCGACGAAATTGGGGTTAACCGAGTGGTCGTGGGACGCGGGGTGGTGCGGGGTCCGCGACCCGGGACATGGAGGTCACCGTGATTCTGCCACCTCATCAGCGCGTCCCACGCTCCCAACCGCACGCGCCCACGGACTTCGCGCGCCAGGTCCTGGAGGGCCTGCCACTGGCCCACGCGTCGCTCGCACTCTTCGCCTATGGCGTTCCCGACCCGGTCCTCGCGGACCTCTACGAGCGACATCGGGGACGCGGCTATGAGGACGTCGTGACCTTCGCCCAACTGGTCACCTGGATCTTCGATGCGCTCATCGAACACCAGGGCTCGGGGCGGCAGGCCCACCTGCGACGCCACCGGCAACCCGACGACGGGTGCCACGAAGCGTTCTACGGCAAGCTCCGGCGCATCCCCCGGGGCCTGAGCGAAGCGTTCCTGCGGGACGTCACCGACCGGTTCACCGCCCTGTTCCCCGAGGTCGTCGCGCACCGCCTTCCGACCTCCTTCGACCGCCTGGAGGTTCTGATCCTCGACGGCAAGAGTCTCAAGAAGGTGGCCAAGCGACTCGTCGACACGCGGGGCACACCGGGCAAGCTCTTGGGCGGAAAACTGCTCGTGGCGTACCGGCCCCGTGACGGGTTGGTGCTCGACATGGCGGCCGATCTCGATGGCGAAACCAACGAGGCCAAACTGATCCCCGATTTGATGCCCCGAGTGCACGCCCGAGGCGGTCCGGCGAAACTGGTGGTCGGGGATCGGTTGTTCTGTGCGTCGAAGCACTTCGCCGAGTTCACCAAGGACAATGGTCATTTCGTGGTGCGGTACGCGCGGACCCTGTCGTTCGAACCCGACCCGAAGCGCCCCGCGGTCACGACCGCGGACCCATCCCAACGAGCCGTGGTCGAAGAATGGGGGTGGGCCGGGAAGCCCAAGGACAAGCTCCGCCGGTACGTCCGGCGGATCACCGTCGCGCGCCCGGTGGGCGAAGCGATTACAATCCTCACGGACCTGCTCGATTCGGCCCCATACCCGGCGACCGATCTGTTGGACCTGTACCGCATCCGGTGGACCATCGAAGGCACGTTCCAAAAGGTGACGGCGATCTTCGCCCTGGGTCGGTTCATCGGTTCGACACCGGAGGCGACCGTGTTTCAGGCGTCGATGTGTTTCGTCCTCGCGAACGTGGTGCAGGTCCTCCAGGGCTATGTGGTTGCGAAGCGGAAGGTGACCATCGACGACCTCTCGACGGCGCAGTTCTGCACGGACTGGCATCGTCAGTTGGCCGCGCTCAAGGAGTTGGTCGAGGTGTCGATGATCGTGTCCCTGATCCCGACGGATCAGACGGCAGAGAGTGTGGGAACGTTGTTGGATCAGTTATTGGGCACGATGTGGAAGCCGGGCTGGGACAAGACACGCAACAAGGCGCCCCGTGCCCACCCGCACGCCGCGAAACAGAAGGGGGCACACACCTCCGTCCAACGGCGTCGACAAGCCCACAAGCCCAACGAGGATCCCTGAACTCAGTTGTGCACAGCACTGCCCCGATCCGTCGTGCCGATCTACCTGAAACGCCTTGGAATACATGCACTTTATCGCACTGAGCCCGCCGAGGCAAGGCGAGCAGTCCGATGCGATTCGTAGCAGGTTTTCGCAGTACCGCGCACCGAAATCCAGTACGCGACCTCCATCGGCAAACGGCAACAGCAACCCGAAGCGGGACATCCCGCTCTTGCGCCGCCCGGAGTTCGGCAGCGCGCACGCCGACCCGTCTGGTAGAATGACGGCGTTCGTGGCCGTGCCTGGTGAGGAGCCGATCCGCAGATGGGCAAGTCGGACTTCGTCGGCGGGCGGGGCGAGGCGATCGCCTTCCCCCGGCTCACGCGGATCTGCCGGGCCGACGACCTGCCGTACTTCTGGCCCCACTACCTGGGGGAGAAGTGCCCGGCGTTCGACTTCCTGGTCGAGTTGGTCGACGCCGGGGAGAAGACGCCGTTCTTCTTCGTGCAGGTGAAGAGCACGCGGAAGGCATACACGACGACCCAGACCCCGCCGCGGCTGCGGGTCGATGTGTCCGACACCGACGTGCGGCGGTTGGCAGCATTCCCAGCCCCGACGTATGTGGTCGGGGTGTACGAGAAGGACGAGCGGGCGTTCGTCGTCTCCGTACACGGCGAGATGCGCGAGGCCATCCCGTCGATCACCACCGGGCACGAACTCACCTGCGACACGCTGAAGCTGCTGTGGGACGAGGTGCGGGAGTTCTGGCACGGCCGCGACATGACGCGGGCCGCGTCCCAGTTCACGAACTGAGGTGCTGTCGTGACGAACGAGTCGAAGGAGCTGTTCATCGCCGACCGGGTGCGGGCGCTGGCGACCGTCGTCCTGACCCGCCGCGACGACCTGGCCGTCGCCGAGACCAAGCAGAGCACCGGCCTGGACTACCACGTGTACGTCGAGCGCGAGGACAAGCCGATGCGGCTCGCGTTCGGCGTCCTCCTGCGCGGCGTGTCCTCCCCCGTGACGGCCGAGCACGCGAACAAGGTGCTTGGGCCGACGATAGGACAGTTCCAGGGGATGCGGAAGTTCACCTACCCGGTGTGCCTGTTCTTCTTCACCATGCGGGACGAGCAGGCGTTCTTCTCGTGGCTGGCCGAGCCCCGCGTGACCGACGCCGGGCCGAAGCTCGTCCACCACGATCAGGCGAACTGCGCGCCCCTGACCGACGAGTTGCTCGACGGGATCGTCGAGCAGGTGGTGAGCTGGTACGACGCGGTGGAGGCCGTCCTCATCGCGTAGCGACCCTCCGAACGCCCCGGCGGTGTGGAACGCACGCCGCGCGAGGAATGTCGGTCCAGGCGCCATGGCGAGCAAGCAACCACCGTCGGAACGACAGGCCGGGGCCATGAAGCACGTCAACCTCGATGACTGCGACGAGGCGGTCAAGAACTTCGTCCTGTCCTTCGCGCTCACCCCGGGCGGGGCCGCGCTGGAACTCGGGGGAAGGCCCATCGCGCACGTGCTGCCGATCTTGGCGACGGGTGAAGCCGCCGACGACTGGGACGCGGCGAAGGACGCCCGCCGGTGCGAACTCATCGACCGGGAGATCGCCGGGACGATCACCGGCGGCGAGGCCGCGGAGTTGCAGGCCCTCCAGGCGGCGATGCTCTGGCACCGGCGGAAGGTGGCCCCGCTCCCGCTCGACGACGCCCGGCGCTTGCACCGGGAGCTGCTGGCGAAGGCGGCCGGCGGCCCGACCGCATGACACCCCCGTTCGCCTACCCGGCCCTGCCGCACGTCCGCCGCCGCGGGGGTACGCCGACCACGACGGCTACCGGCCGTGGCTCCGGGACGAGTTTGCGTCCCGGTGCGTGTACTGCCCGCGGCGGGAGCAGTGGGGGCTGGTGAAGGGCACGTTCGCGGTCGATCACTTCGTCCCCGTAGCCGTCCGCCCCGACGTCGCCACCGACTACGACAACCTCGTCTACGTGTGCGCGAGTTGCAACGCGGGGAAGGCGGCCCACGCGCTGCCCGACCCGTGCGAGGTGCTCTTGCGCGACGACGTGCGTGTGGCGGAGGACGGGGCGATCGAAGGCGACACGCCGGAGGCCCGGCGACTGATCCGCGTCCTCGGCCTCGACGACGCGGAGTACACCGAGTTCCGCTGCCTGTGGATCGGCATCGTCGCCCTGGCGGCGAGACACGACCCGGAACTCTTCCGGCGACTGATGGGCTATCCGGCCGACCTGCCTGATCTCGGGGCGTTGAAGCCCCCGGGCGGGAACACCCGGCCCGGCGGCGTCGCCGCGTCGCACTTCGAGCGACGCGCACGGGGCGAACTGCCCGAGCCCTACTGAGTGGAGTGTAAGGCCGGGAGCGACGTGGGTCCGATGTGCCCGAAGTGCCTGATCCGGCACCTCCTGAGTTGCGGGCAACTCGGCTGAGGGGCCAGATCGTCGTTCGCGGGGAACTGCTCACCGTCACGAACGCGATGCGGCGACGACTGGAGAGTGGTGCGTGACGCCCCGGCGGTCGCGGTTGCGGGGTACAGGCCAGAGACAGCAACCGCGGCACTGAGGCTACAGATACCCAACCCACCCCTGTGTACATGACCGCTACGGTTTTTCGGCCTTGAGCAGTCGGGCCGTGGCGACGTGACCTGTTCCGGTTCCACTGTCCCGCGGTGGCCGGGGCTTCTTCGGCCCCCGCGGGCTGGTCACGAAATCGGCCGGCCGCACATGCCCGGCCAGCACGATCAATACCTTCGCCATCCGGGCTCGACCGCCGTCCCGTGGGCCGCCCGGATGCCGGCCTTGATGCCGGCCAGCACGTTGTACGAGCACAGGGCGACGGCGAACGCGAACAGGGACGCTCGAGGGTACCCGAGCCCGGCCACCTCACCGTGCAAGGCCGCGGCCAACTCGCCGAACGCGGCCTCGATCCCCCACCGCCCCCGGTACAGTTCGGCCACCCGAGCCGCCGGCACGCTCGCCGGCAGGTTGGTCTCGCCGGCAGGTTGGTCAGGATGCGGATCTCCCGGTCGCCGTCCCGGGTCGGCGTGTCGAGGGCCACCGTCACCCGGCGGACCGTCAACTCCCCGCCGGCCCCATCCGACACCCGCACCGCCTCCTCGAACACGGTCCCGGTGTCGGTACGCCCGGCGGCCGTCCGCTCCCCGACGCCGAGTTCGGTCGGGGTGAGCCCGTGCTGGCGGACGACGAAGCACCCGCACCGACCGGCCGTGCCGACTAGCAGCCGGGTGGTGCAGAAGTTGCGGTCCCCGACCCACACCGTGGCCGGCTCGGCCCACCCCAGGATGGCCGGGGTGAGGGACCGCTCCTGGGCGTGGGCGTCCTCGCACGGGATGGCGTCGAGGACCAGCCCGCTCGCCGGCTCGAACAGTACCACCGCCTGACCCGGCAGAGCTCCGGCCCGGGTCCGCCGGAGCGGGCGGAGGCGGTGCTCGGTTCCCGGCAGGTGGCTCCCGTCGATGACCCGCACACGGTACCCCGGCACCGGCTCCTCGGCGGCCGGGCCGAGGGCCGCGACGACCGGTCCGAGTCGGGCGGCGGTGTGCCGCACCAAGGCGGCCCCCAGACCTGGCTCGGTGCGGGCAACCTTGGCGTACACCGCCTTGCGGGTCACCCCGAGTTCGGTCGCCCGCTTGCGGATGGCGGCGTTGAGCGACGGCTGGACGCGGCAGACGACCAACCCCATCAGATCGACCAACTGGGAGAAGAGCAACTCGCGGGTGTACTGCCGCTCGGCGTGCTCGGCGAACAACTCGTCCACGGCCTCAGCCGGAAGGGCGTGCTCGAACGCCGCTCGGGCCATGACGCTGACCGGGGACTCGGCCGCGAACCGATCGAACACCTCACCGAAGAGCATGGCCGTCCATCCGTGCGGGGCAGAACTCCAATCGTCACCAACAGGTTACGACCGCCCACGTCATGTACACAGGGATGAGATACTCAACCCTCACCCGGGACGGGGGCTGGCTCACCTCCACTTCGACCGTCCAGAGTGGTCAACCCGGGGCAGCCGACTCCCTTGCCACGGCTGGCCGTTTTGGCCGTTCATGAGCTTCGAGCTGACGCAGGGCGAGCCGAGGCTCGCCGGCGGTAGTTGGTGTCGATGGCCGTCACCCGGCGGCCTTCTTCCTGGATCTCGTACCGGGTTTCGCGGCAGGGGCTGGCTGCGGCCGCCCGGCCGGGATGCCGAGGGCCGGGAGCACCCGGTGCACGACGTCCCGCAGAACGGGGTCGTCTTCCAGCAGGAGTGCGTGCAGGCCCAGGTAGTCGTCGGCGGACGACAGCTGGCCGATCCGGCCGATGAGCGTCAGGGCGCGGAGGCGGTGGGGCCGGCGGTTCTTGCGGTCGACGGCGACCTGCACCAGTCGCGGAACCGGCTTGGTGCCGAACTGCACGAGGAACTCCGCGGCGGCCTCGTTCAGGAGCGGGTCGCTCACCCGGAGGGCGTGGAACAGGATCTTCAGCAGCAGTTGCGGAGGCGTGCTCGTCGCGGTGCCGGACTCGGCCGGCGCTCCGTCCGGCGGGGCGGCGGTGGGTTGCTCGGTCACGTCGGACTCCTTTCCGTACGGGTGGTCACGTCCGCACCGTCACCAGACCGGCTGTGGCATCCGCAGCGAGGAACACCGACGCCGTACTGAAGAAGACGAAGCTGCCGCCGAACTCATCGGCTCTTTGCCCGACACAAGCCGTCGGAAGGAGTCGGTGGCGAAGAAAGAGTACCTGAGCCTCCGGATGAAGGCCCGCGAGTTGGGCCTCTGCACGGCCGGAGCAGCCGACGAACTCCGAGAACGACTCGCCGCGCACTACCGCGTTAGACTCATACTGCCGGACCTGCCGGATGAACCGCACTGCGAGCGCGGGGCCGAACACGAACCCCTCGTTGAGCAGGAGAGAGGGGCTCTACGTTCTTTCGAGGTTCCGGCACGAATCCACCAACGGCTCGCACCAACGCCACAACCAAAGAGTCTGGCACAACGCGACGCCGAGCGCTTCATCACCATCTGGTACGAGAGCAGCACCGCCGCGGAGGCCGCACGGAAGCTCAACAACCGGTCGGTTCGGTCGATCGCCTCGTTCGCCGAGCACTTGCGGCAACTGGGCGTTCCACTAAAGAAGATGCCCGCGAGGCCAGGGCCACTTGTCCGGGGCGCCCTCGCCCTCACCCCATCGGCGAACTGAGGGTTGAGAATGACGCAGTGACGAACTCCAGTTGCATCTTCTCACGGTCGTACCGGAAGCCCAGGTGCAACGTACCCGAGGCCGTCGATACACGGCCCAAATGAGTCACATTGCCGGACATAAGTTGGTAACCATCTGCGCCGTTTCGGACCGCCTTCACGCGGTAACCGGTGCCGAGCTCCGCGCTGTGCCGCAGGAGAAAGTCAGCGGCGGCGGCGTGGTTCGTAAGGAGGGGGTCAGATACCAGGGCCTCGCGGTCCTGCCGTGCTGAGGCCGCCGCAATACGCTCGGTGACCGCCTGCACCTCCTCGTAGCCGGCGGTCCGCCACCGGTAGTAAATGGCCGCAGTCACAACGCCCAGGCAGATGAGCGCGAAGGCCCCGATGACGCGAACCCGCATGGCACTCGTCCTCGTGACGTTTAGCGCGATTGGGATTGAGACGGAGGGCACCGGGTACACCTCGACGATGCTCCCGTAATCACCAAGCACCTTCGACTTCGAGCCGGCTTAGTCCGGCTCATGTTCGTTTCGGACCTTCGCTGGCGCCGCTGGCGAGTCCGTGTACGAGTTGCACCTGGAGGAGCGGCTAAGGCAGTAGCGGGAAGTTGATCTACCAGGGTCCTCGGGAACCTGTTACAAGGTATGCCTCGCAACGGAGGCGTCGATGGCGGAACTCACGGACGACTTGCGCCGGACTATCCTGTTGGGCGCAACGCTCCTCACCGGTCATAAGCGGCGCCGGTTCCAAGCCGAGATGGCGAACACGTACTGCGGCGGGTCCGCTCGTCGCGCCGAGACCACGTTCGGTTGGGGCCGGGAAGCGGTTCACACCGGGTTGAACGAACTCCGCTCGGGGATCCGGTGCCTGGAGGCGTTCGAGTCCCGCGGCCGCACGCCCACCGAGGATTTGTACCCCGCGGTGGAGGAGCACATCCGGCGGTTGGTCGATCCACACGCCCAGGCCGATCCCACGTTCCAGACCCCGTTCGCGTACACGCGGATCACCGCCAAGGCCGTCCGCGAGGCGCTGCTGGCCGTCCCCGAACTGGCCGGCCAGGTGCCGACCCGCCAAACGGTCGGTGACATCCTCAACCGCCTCGGCTATAAGCTGCGCCGGGTGCTCAAGGCGCGGCCGCAAAAAAGGTCCCCCAGACCGACGCCATCTTCGCCCACGTCCAACACGCCCGCGCCGCGTCCGCAACCGCCCCGGACACGCGGAGGGTGTCCCTCGACACCAAGGCGAAGGTGGCGGTGGGCGCGTTCTCCCGCGGTGGTGCGGCCCGCGGGACGGAACCGGTGAAGGCCCTCGATCACGACATGGCCCCCGAGGCGGTGCTGGTCCCGTTCGGGGTGCTGGAATTGAATCGCGGGGCCGAACCGATCCATCAGCCGTGGTTCCTGTTCGGGCACTCGCGGGAGACGAGCGACTTCTGGGCCGACGGGCTGGAACGGTGGTGGGCCGAGCGGAAGGTCGCGTACCCCGGCGTCACCCACCTGCACCTCGAGTTGGATAACGGCCCCGAAGTCAACAGCTCACGAACCCAATTCCTCAAGCGCCTGGTCGCGTTCGCGGACCGTCACCGGGTGACGGTGCAGTTGGTGTACCTACCCCCGTATCACAGCAAGTACAACCCGATCGAGCGCTGTTGGGGCATCTTGGAGCGGCACTGGAACGGGACCGTGTTCGCGTCCGTGGCGGATGTACTTCGGTGGGCCGCAACGATGACGTGGCGCGGGCTCCATCCGATCGTTCGGGAAACCACGACGGCTTACGAGAAGGGCGTGCGGGTGGCTCGAGCCGCGTTCCGTACCGTCGCCGCACGGCTGATACGCTCAGCTACCCTGCCCAAGTGGAGCCTCACGATCCAACCCCAAGAGCCGGGAGATTAAATTCCCGCCCTTGCCTAACTCCCCCAGGTGCTTGACCATCCCCTGATGAGCAGGAGAGAGTCATGGCCCATACTAACCCAGCTTTGGCCGGTGTCCATAGGCCAAGCGTGCCCACACGCAGGCCGGGTGGGCGTCACAGAAGTTGGTGGCATTTTTGTCGGTTTAATGGGATAATGAGTGTGAGTCAGAAATCCCTGCCACCTCCGCGCCTTGTTCCGCAGTGAGAAAACCCAGTGGAACGACTACTGGGCCTCACTCGCTGCCTGATATCTACCAACACTAATAGACTCGTTGCGCAATAGGCGTGAGTTGAGGCGGCCCCCGTGCTCACCATTATGTGTGTGCATTAGCCGTACATGCGGTTGTGGAGCTCGGCCACATTCTTCATCATGACCGTGTGCCGGCGCGGCGGGTTGCGGTACCGGTCCGCCGCGATCCGCCAGATCTTCATCTTCCCGATCCCGTGCTCGGCCACGATCCGCTCCCGTGCCAAGCGCCGATTGGATCGCTTCTCCTCGTCGCTCAGCGCACCGTTCCTCGGCTTCTTCCTGGGCACCCGCAGGTTGCTCCCCTGGTACCCGCTGTCACCCGACTTCGGTACTTCGGGGGCGATTCGCAGCCGCGACTGGTCGTACATCTTCTTGTCGTGAACGCGACCCTTGGCCGCCTTCGACACCGCCTTGATCCGCACCTTCTGCTTGTCCCCCGGCTCCTTTCGCTTGCGCGTCACCACCACCTGGTGCGTCACCGTGTGACGCTTCTTCTTCCCCGAGTAGCTGCGCCGCTGCCTCCGACTCGGGCGGTTGACCGGTTGCTCGGTCGCGTCCACGAACACCGCGACCAGATCGTCCGGATCGATCCGCACCTGGCGCTCGGGGATGCGGAACACCCCGGCCATGCACAGTCCCAGTTCCTGAACGCCACGAGAGACGGTTCCCTTATCGACCCCGAACAAGAACCCGACGAACTCCTGCGGGACGTACACCCGATAGTACAGCAACACCATCAGCAGCCGTTCGGTGAACAGCAGCTTCACCGGGCGCCCGGCCCCGGGCTTGCGTTGGCGCGGGCGGCCCGCGGCTCGTTCGGCCTTGCGGGCGAGCCACACGGGTTCGAGATCTGCCACCAACTGGTCGAACTCGGCGGCCGACAACCCCGTGAACATCCGGAACAACAACGGCTTACGACACAACTTCTCGTAATTCGTCATGCCCTATGAATAGCCCACCGACCGCTATTGCGCAACGAGTCTAATGACGCTCACCCACGCAGGCCGCTTCGGTTTTTCGCGTCCGGGAACGCTAAACTGGCCCCGGGCATATGGACGTTCAGCCTTCCCGCGGGGCATAGTTGCCCCTTCGCTCGGCAATGCCAGAGCCGCGCCGACCGCCAGAGCGGGCGGATTAAGGACGGCCGGCACACTACCTTTCGCTGCTACGCCGCGATGGGCGAGGCCCGGCACTCTTCAGTGCGCCGGTCACGCTGGCACAACCTGGAGCAGCTGCGGGCGTGCCACTCCTCAGCCGAGATGACGCGGCTCATCCTCGACAGCTTGAGCGTATTCTGCACCGTGCTCCGCGTTCACGACTCCGGGGACTTCTTCTCGTTGGCCTACATGTCGGCGTGGGTCGCCGCCGCCCGCTCGCGGGCGAACACGACCTTCTACTTCTACACGAAGTCGTTGCGTTACTGGCTCGCCCATCGCGATGACATCGGCGACGGGTACCCGAAGGTGTCGCTCCCGTTGACCTGCATCGCGGACCGCGAGTTCTTCTTCACGGTCTGCGCCCAAGGGCGGGTCCACACCAACCTCACGAACCTGAGTCGCGAGCTGCGGCCGTTCGTCCGGCACGCCGGCCGGCCGCTCTGGGCCGCGGACGTGGCAAACAGTCAGCCGTTGCTGATGGCACTGACCCTTCGGGCCGATGCAGCTATAGACCCTGGGCTAGCAGCCTACACCCAATGGCTAGCTGCCCCACACACACCACCACCAAACCCATCCCAAAGCCCTCTCCCTTATGTGGGAACCTATTCAGGTGGTAGTCAGAGTGACCTGGACCGGTTTCTGGAGGTGTGCGTCGAGGGTCAGCTGTACGAGCGGCTCATGGACCGGACCGGGTACGACCGGGCGACGGTCAAAGAGAAGTTCTTCGCGGTCGCGTACGGGAAGCCAGAGCAAGCGGCGACGACCCGGGTTGGTCAGGCGTTCGCGGCCGAGTTCCCGGCCGCTTGGGCGGCGGTCCGCGAGGTGAACGGGCGCGACAACGCAGCGGTCGCCCGCCGGATGCAGGCGGTGGAGAGCTACATCTGCGTGTTGCGGACGTGTGCGCGGCTGATGGCTGAGTTCCCGGACGCCCCAATGTACACGCTGCACGACGGGTTGCCCTCGCAATGTTTGGGCTTCTTGTTTTCAGTAGTTGGTGGACCTTTGTCGGTCGAAGAGCACGTACTATCACAAAGAATTATACAGTTGAGCGATAGCGCGCGCAGATGCGTGGGCAACAAACCAAGCTCGTCGAGGAACAGCGCGTTGAAGCCGAACGTCATCGCAAGGAGACGGAGCGGCAGCAAACCGAACTCGCACGATTGCGGGAGGAGCAGAACCGAACGGAAATCGCCGAGAATCGCAAGGCCGCGGTCCAGACCACTCATGCCGCCCTCGCCGCGATGTGCTCGAAACTCGCCGCAGCGGTAAAGTTTGATAAGGAACTGCGAACTGGCATTATTAAATACGACCAAGAGGTGATGATTGTATTCGCCGACAAAGACGTGAATCCAGATGATGCGACCCAACCGGGTGTTAAGGAGTTCTACGAGAATCGTAAGCGATTACTGGTAAGCGTTCACGGGTGATGCGGCAGTGTATCAACAGTTGGCGAGTAGCGGATTCACAACGTTCTGTTGTTGAGCTTCAGCTGGAACGAGCGTCGGTGCCTTCGCGCCGGTCCGGTGTGCGGTGACGGCGTCGATGAGGAACGCCAAGACGTTGCGCTTCTGGCGGCGGCACGAGGCGATCACCGTGAGGATTCGTTCCACGAACCGGCTCCCGCGTTCGCTGTCGGTCCCGAAGCTGGTTTTGCGCCAGCACACGGCGTGACGCACCTCACGCTCGGCCGCGTTGTTGGTCGGTTCCACGCCGACGACACGCGCGAACGTCCACAACGACGCCTCGACCGACAACAGTTCCGCGCAGGTCGTGGCGGTCTTGGCGCAGCCGCACGCCGCCCCGTTCCGCAGGTGCGTGCCGACCTGACGACGCAACGCGGGGATGTAGGTCGAGCGACATGTGGACCGCGCGAGGGTTCCGTCCCGGACCCGATACCAGTTCTCGAACAGGGCGTCCGAACACGCCAACAGAGCCGCGCCGATCGCCTGTCCGGAACCGCCCCGGTCGATCATCGCCTGGAAATCGCGTCGCAGGTGCGCCCAGCAGAGTTGACGCTTGTACTTGTCGAGGTGCGTGTACACCGGATACCGGTCCGTCGTATGCACGGCCGTGGACCCGGCACGCAGGTCATCAAAGGCGGCCCGGCCCCGGGTCCGGCGGATCAGGAACGCCACCACGAACGTGGTCACGGCGGCCCACAGCCAGGCCCGCTGACGCCCCTGCTTCCAACCGGTCTCGTCCACGTTGGCCGGGTGCCCGCGGGTGTACACCAGGGCCTGTTCGGCCACCGGCTTCAGCGCCTCGGCGGTTCGGTGCTGGAGCTTGCACACCATAGCCGGGCTCAGGGGCAGGCCGAACAGATCGTCGAACAGTTGGCTCGTGCCCCGCTTGCCCAGACGGCACGAGCCGGTGAGAAGCGCGGCCACCGCCTGCGCCCGGGGGCCGTATCCGGTGCGCGCCTCCGACGGCACCGCGGGCACCGTGGTCGTGCCGCAGTGGGGGCACCGGAGCCGGTGGCACCGATACTCGGTCACGTGGGGTTTGATAACGGGCAACTCGTGGACCTGATGAATGGCCGGAGCCGGATCGTCCCCGGCCAGCGACCGCGAGCAGTCCCGGCACACGGACGGCTTGAGGGTCCGGATCTCATCGGGTGGCAGGAGCGTGCGCTCGGCTTTGGGATGCCCCGGTTGCCCGCCCCGACGCTTCCCCGAAGGGGCCTTGGGCGGGGCCAGTTTCACCTGCGGAGGATCGGACGAGGGCGGCTTCGACGAGTTGGTGGAGCTCTGGTTGAGTCGGGCCTTGAGTTCGGCGACCTCGGCCACCAGAGCAGTGATCGTGGCCTCCAAGGCGCGAATATACGCCACCACCGCCGGTGGTAAGTTATCGGGCAGTTCCGGCGGTTGAGGAACAGGCGTCATGACGTCTGCTCGATTACGGAACATGCCCGCTTGTGGCAACCGCGTATCCAAACGGGCTAAAATGACGGGCAAAAGCGGGTGGCGCACCCCCATGAACGCTTACGATTACTTGATAAGGCCAGCAGCCAGTTAGGAAAGATGGTCGATGAGCAAGGACCGGGCCGACATCCAGCGGCCGACCCGGACCCAGTTGAGGGACAAGGTCAACCGCCTGATGCCGGGGCTGAAGTGCTGATGCCCTCGCCGACCCGGCGTCCCGCATCGGCGACCGCCGCCAAGTTCGCGTGGATGTACTTGTCGGTGGTCTTGGTGTTGGTGTGCCCACCGAGCCGAGCGAGGTGGGGCGGCGAGATGGTCGGGTCGGCCCCGGCCGCGGTCATGAACGTGTGGCGGTTGGTATAGAGGACGAACTCCTCTCCCTGCTCATCCGCCTGAACCCCGGCGCGGACCCGGAGCCGCCGCATCCGCAGCCCGAGTGCGTTCTTCGTCCACGGCTGGCCGTCGGCGTTCAAGAAGACGTGCCCGGTCGTCCCGAACTGCTCCATCCGTCGCCGGAGCACGGTCTCGACCGCGGTCGGCATCCCGATGACCCGGGGCTCCGGTTTCTTGGCGGTCCGCCGGCCCTTGTGTTTGGTGAGCACCCACATCGGCTGCGCCCCCACACCACCATCGCCCAGGTCAGGTTGTAGATGTCCTGGGGCCGCGCCGAGGTGTGCCGCATGGCGACCAGCACGTCCCGGAACGCGTCGTCCGTGCAGTGGTTCAGCAGGGCCTGGTACTCCTCATCCGTGGCCACCCGCTGCCGGCCCTCGCAGGGGAGCAGTTCAATGTTGGCGAACGGGTTCTTGCCGGCGGGCAGGCGGTCCGTGTCGATGGCCCAGTTGAAGGCCGCGCGGAGGGTGATGAGGGCGTGGTTAACGGTCTTCGGCTTGTACGGCTCGGGGGGCTTCTTGCCCCGGACGTAGGTCCTCTTCGTCATGGCCAGCTTGAAGTCGTTGGCGTCGGCTCGGGTCAGCGACCGGGCCGTCTTGCCGCCATACTCTTTGGCGAACTCGGTACACCACCGCTGGTAGTCGAGGAACGTGGCCTCGGTCTTCGTCGCCAGCACGTCCTCCAAGAACATCACGAACAACTCGGTGACCGTCATCTTGGTCGGGAGGCGTCCGCTCGACTGCTCGCGCTCGGTTTCCAGTCGTCCGAGTTCCAGCTTGAGCAGACGGCGGGCCTCGGTCATCCCGTCGGCGACCGGGCACAACTTCAGATACTGCCCGCCGGGCCGGCTGATGTACCAGCCCCGCTCCACGTACGGCTTCGGTTCGCGCGGCATCTCGGTCCTCTCGTTTTGAAACCGGGGATAGTAACCCCGCGAGAGGTGGGTGCGGCAACCGGACGGGAAATTTTGTTTGGTCTGGTTCGGTTTATTGCGGTTCGGATTGCCCGCAGCGAAAGCCCGCAGGGGCAGATTCAAACCGAACCTGGAGTCAGAAAAGACTGCAACCCCTGGTGTTGCCAGGGGTTGCGAGTCGGGCTGATAGGATTTGAACCTACGACCTCTTGGTCCCGAACCAAGCGCTCTAGCCAAGCTGAGCTACAGCCCGTTGCTTCCTTCGTGAGGTTATGTTATCGGCCGGTACCCCAGAGTCAATACCCGCTGCCGACCTCTTCTGTCCGTTGCCACCGGCTTCGTCCCACGTCATACTGAAGACACCAGCCGCTACCGCTGGTTCGCGCCGTTCCAGTCGCGCTTTCCGTTTCGCTCCGCAGCAAACCGGCGCACCGCATGTACACACTGTTCGTTGCGCTCGTTCCCTGGGTCGCCGCTGGTATCGCGGCCGTCGCCGGCCCGCTCCTCATCCATCTCCTCTACCGCAAACGCTATCAGGTCGTTCCCTGGGCTGCGATCAGGTTCCTCGTTGTCGCCGAGCGTCGCCACAAGCGCCGCATCGATCAGTGGCTCCTCCTCGTGCTCCGCGTCTTCGCGTTGCTCCTTGTTCTGTTCGCGATGCTGGCCACCAGCCGTAACGCCGAAGAGTTGTGGCAGCGCATCACGCCTGGTGCCACGGAAACCGTTGCCAACGTGCCACGCACGCACCACGTGATCGTGCTCGACGCCTCACTCAGTATGACCGCGCGCACCGACAGTGACCAGACTCGGTTCCAGCGCGCCCTCACGCAAGCGGAGTCGCTCGTACACGCCGGTCGCGATGGCGACGGGTACACCGTCCTCGTTCTCGGCGCCGCGCAGCCTCTCGTTCCCGGGCCGGCCAACGACCGCGATAAGGTTATAGCCGAACTCAGAAAAGTGAAGCCCACACATGGGGCCGGAGACTACGCGGCTGTGCTCGCCAACCTTGCGGACATCTTGGCTCACTCTCCCCGCGCGTACCCTCGCCGTCAACTGACGGTGTTCACCGACCTCCAAAAGGCGTCCTGGGCTAACGCCGTCCCCCGTGCCGAGAACGGCACCGCCGAAGCGTGGCAGCGCGTCGCCACTCGCGCCGATGTCGTCGTCGTGGACTGCGCGGGGCGTGACGCCGAGAATCTCGCGGTCGCCGAGGTCGCGCTCGGAGACCCCAGGCCGCTCGTCGACCAACCCGTTTCGGTCACCGTTAGCGTCGCGAACTTGGGGCGGACCGAGCGCAAGGGCGTTCGCGTCGAACTCCTCGTGGGGCGCCCGACCGGGGGCGAACCGGTCCCCGTTGCACAGAAGGAACTCGAACCCGTTACGCCGGGCGGGCGACAGAGCGTCCGATTCGATCTGGACGTGCCTCATCGGTTCCGCGAGCGCGGGGTGCATGTCCTGCTCGCACGCGTTGCCGGACGTGATGACCTCCCGGCAGATGACGCCCGCGCGATCGCGGTCGAGGTGCGTGACGGCATTCACGCGCTGCTCGTCGACGGCCGATCCGATCCGGACCCGAAGCGCCGGGCTGCCACGCTGCTCAATTTCGCGCTGCTCCCGCCCCAGGCCAAATACACAGACACTCCGAACCGCCCTAGGGTGGTCACGCCGGCCGAGTTCACCGATACCGCCGCCGGCGATCTGGACGGAGTGGACTGCGTGTTCTTCTGTGACGTACCGGGACCCACTCCTGACATGGCGGCGAAACTGGACGCGGTGCTCCGGCGGGGCGGAAGCGTCGTGTTCGGGTGCGGCCCCAACGTCGCACGCGATCGCGCCCAGTACAACGCCGTTTTTCACCGCGGTGGTGAGGGCGTGCTGCCCGGTGCGCTCGTTGAGACCGTAGCCGCGAGTGGCCCGGATGACCCCGGGTTCCGGCTTGCCGCCGAGGACGAGGCCTACCGCCGGCCGCCCCTACTCATGTTCGGCGCCCCCGAACTGCGGACCGAGCTGATTAACGAGCCGTTCCGGTCCTATGTCCGGATCGAGGCGCCCGCCGAGGGCGACCCGAACCGTCTCCTCGCCTTCTCTCGTACCGGTTCCGCGCCTGTGGCGCCGGGCGCGTCCGCCGCGAAGCCGGACCCCGCGCTGGTCGAGTGGAAGAAGCACCGCGGTCGGGTGTACGCGTTCGCCAGCACGTTCAACCGCGACTGGACCGACTGGCCCGCCATGCAGACGTACCTCGTGTTCTGGCACGAGTTTCTGAAGTACTGCGTCGCGAACCCGGACCGCCACACGTTGCGCGTCGGGGACGGGATCGAGGAGTTCTTCCCGGCCAGCGCCGCCGGGCTCGCCACGAAGCTCACCGGCCCGGACGGGCTCGCCGCCAGCGTGCCCCTTGTCATGCAGGGCGAAGCCGGCGTGGCCCGGTTCGCTGGCACCACGGTGAGCGGGTTGTACCGGCTCGAACTGAGCGGGGCACCGGACCGCGTGTTCGCGGTCAACGTGCCCGAACTCGTGCCGGGCGTGCCCACTGAATCCGACCTCGCGCGCCTCGACCCGCGCGAGTTCCGTGCGCTCCCTGGGCTCCAGTTCGTGACCGACGCGGCTGACGTGAAGCCGAGCGAGGAGAGCGGGGCCACGATCACCACCGCGCCGAAGCCCCGTGGGCCGCAGGTGGCTCGCGCGGCCGTGCTGCTCGCGGTGCTCTTGATGGTGGCGGAACTAGTCGCCGCTTGGCGGCTCGGGCCGTCGCGCGCGGGCGCGGCCGGGCCGCCGCCCGCGCGCGCAATTCCCGCAAAGGTGTTCGCCCTCGCTGGCGCGCTGCTTCCGCTCGGGGTTGGGGCGTTTTTGCTGTTCGCGGTGCTCCACGCCGATCGTACCGGGAGCCCGCTCGCATTCCTCCCGCACAACATCCGATCCGCCATTGAAGGCGCCGCAGGCGTGCCCGCGGCCGGCCCCGGCGAGGGGACGAAGTGGCGGTTCGAGGGCACCGCGGCCTTCTTCAAAAACCCCCTCGCCGACCGCCGCGCGGTCGCGGGGCTCGCGGGACTGTGCCTCGCGCTCACCGGAGTGGTCTACTGGTGCGAGCGGCGGGCGGCGGGTGGGGGCGGTCGCGTGCTGGTCCTGGCGCTCCTTCGCGCGGTCACACTCGCGCTCGCGTTCTACGTCCTACTCGCCCAACTGACGCTCCGGTTCGACCGCGAGGGCTGGCCCGAGGTCGTGATCCTGCTCGACACGTCCGCGAGCATGGCGAAGGTGGACGAGTTGCGCGACCCCGCGGTGCGTGCAAAGGCCGAGGAGCTGGTCGAGGCCGCTAACCTGTCCGACGCGCACCGGCTGAAACTGGCCCAGATGCTACTCACCCGCAAGGACGCCGACTGGCTCGACCGGTTGCTCCGCGAGAAGCAGGTGCGCGTCCACGTTTTTGCCGTGGACACGCAGGTGCGGCAGATCGTTACGGCGGACGAGGAAGGGCGACTCGATGACGTGCGGGAGGCCCTCGTAGGACTGCCACCCGCCGGCGACGGGTCGAACCTCGGCGACGGGGTCGAAGACGTGCTCAAACGGTTCCGCGGCAGTGCCCTCGCGGCGGTCATCATGTTCACCGACGGGGTGACCACCGCCGGCAACGACTTGTCCAAGGCGGCTCGCACGGCGGCGGTCGAGGGGGTGCCGTTGTACCTCGTCGGTACCGGCGACCCGTGGCAGGCGCCGGACCTCGCGCTCACCGACCTCCAGGTGGAGGACGTGGTCGGGCGGGGCGACCAACTCGTTTTCAAAGCGCGGCTGACCGCACGGGGCGAGGTGCCGCCGAGCCCCGTTACCGTGGTGCTTTCCGAAAAGCTCCCGAACGGCAAAGCTGTGGAGCGCGGCCGCTCCACCGTCACACCCGATCTGAACGGTAACCCGGTGGACGTGACCCTCACGCACGTGCCCGAGGAGGTGGGCGAGAAGACGTTCATCCTCAGCGTGCCCGCGGTGCCGAGCGAGACCAACAGGCGCAACAACGAGGCCCAACGCACGGTGCTCGTCACCGAGTCGCGGCGGGTCCGCGTGCTGTACGTCGAGGGGTACCCGCGGTACGACTTCCGGTTCGTAAAAGTGCTGCTCGAGCGCGAGTCGGACAGGTCGATCGGCGGGAAATCGATTGAGGCGCAGGTGGTACTGCTGGACGCCTCGAAGGGGTGGGCCGAGACCGACCGGTCGGCGTTCCGTGGCGACTTCCCGACCCGCACCGAACTGTTTAACTTCGACGTGGTGATCCTCGGGGATGTGGACCCGAAGCAGGTGCCGCGGCCCGCGGTGGCGCTGCGCGACCTGGCCGATTTTGTGAAAGAGAAGGGCGGCGGGTTACTGTTCCTGTGCGGCGAGCACGGCACCCCCGCGGCCTTCGCCGACACCCCGCTGGCCGAGGTGCTCCCCGTCACCCCTGGCGACCCGCCCGCCGCGACCCGTCCCCCGGAGGAGCAACCACTGGTCGAGGGGTACCGGCCGAAGTGGACCCCGAGCGGCCGCCAGCACCCGCTGTTCTTGCTCTCGCCCGACGAGGGCGCGTCGGCGCGGCAGTGGAGCCAGTTCCAGGAACTACTGTGGTACGCCAAGGGGTACCGCACAAAGCCCGCCGCCCGGGTGCTTGCGACCCACCCGACCCTGCGCGCCGAGGGCGGCCCGGCGGCCGAGAACCACCCGCTCGTCGTTCAACAGTTCGTGGGCAACGGCCCGGTACTGTTCTTCGGGTTCGATGACACCTGGCGGTGGCGGTTCCGCAACGACGAGGAGCACTTCGACCGGTTCTGGATGCAGGCGGTGCGGGTGCTGGCGCGGTCGCGGGTGCGGCGCCCCGAGGTGCGGGTGCAGCCGAAGTCCGAGTTCCGCCGCGACGAAAAGGTGACGGTGGAGGTGCGGTTTCCGGTCGAGGCGCCGGCACCGGTGGGCAACAACCCGGTGCGAATCCTCATGACCCGGGCGCCGCTGACCAACGAGGACGGCGCCCCGCGCCCGGGGCGAACCGAGACTGCCACCCTAACCCTGACGCGGGCGCCGGGGCCGAACGTGGTGTTCGCGGCGACCCTGGCGCGGGCGCCGGAGGGCGAGTACCGGTTCGAACTGGTGGACCCGGAGGTGCCGGGCTCCCGCCCGTTCGCGCTCGCGCGGGTGCTGCCCCCGGTCGACGAGCGGGCGCGGACCGAACTGAACCGGGCCGACCTTCAGGCTGCGGCGAGCGTTTCCGGGGGCGGTTTCTACACGCTCGCGAACGCGACCGATGTCTTCAACGATATGAAGGCCGCGCAGCGGGTGACGCTGAACGAGCCGTGCCCTCCGGTGCCGCTGTGGAACCACCCGCTGCTGTACGCGCTGGTTCTGTCGCTGCTGCTGGCCGAGTGGCTTTTGCGGAAGCGCGAGCGGCTGTTATGATTGGGGGACGCGCCGCGGTGAAAACCGCCGTCGGGCGCTGCAGGTGGAGCGAGCGCGGCCGGTACGCACGTTTTGCTCTTCCGGCGGCTTCCTTTCAGAGAAGTTGAATCGGAATTGAGAACGTCGTTCGCGGATCGGGTTCATTGCAACACGGTCGCTTTCGTTACCGCGCCCCGCACCGTCAAGAAGAGGTCCGCATGGCACTGCTGCTGCGCCCGCCGACGGATCGCGAATCGCTCACCGACCGGCTCGCCGAACTCGGCCGCACGCGGAAGCGGGTTGCGGTTGCGTCCGGGGGCTTCGCGCTCGCTGCGGTCGCCGTTGGCGGTGCCGCGAGTGCGGGGGCGCTCGACGCGACGGTTCAACTTTCTCCCCCGGCCCGGGCGTTCGCCCTGGTGGCGGTCCTTGTGGCGGTCGGGGTCGTGTGGCTCCGCGGGTTGGGGCGCGCCCGGCGACTCCGTACCGACGCGCTCGCCGTCTCACTCGAACTCGAAGACCGGTTCCCCGCGCTCAACGACTCGCTTGCGTCGGCGGTGTCGTTTCTCGGTAACGCCGACGAGGACGAGCGCCCGCCTGCGCGGCCCGGTGTGTCGAACCGGCTCACCTCGGTCGCGGTCCGGGCCGCCGAGCGGCGTGTGGGCCGGTTGCCGCTCGAGCACCTGGTGCCCTACGGGCCGTGCTGGCGGAACGGGTGGCTTTGTGCCGCCGCGCTGGCCGTGGCGCTGCCGTTGACGTTACTCAACCTCGACGCGGCCGGTGTTGCGGCCGCCCGGCTCGCGGACCCGTTCGGCGCGCACCCCTGGCCCACCAAGACGCGGGTCGAGTTCCTTTCGCCCCGCGAGTTCCCCGCCCGGATCGCGAAGGGCGAGGCGTTCGAGCTCCGGTTCGCGGTGCGCGGGGCGCTCAACGGACCCGCGACGGTGTGCGTGCGGGTCCGGGACGGTGGCGAGTTCGAGGAGCAGTTCCCGCTCACCATGAACAACGACACCCAGGTGCCCGGGGCCGCGGTCGTGACCGCCCGGTTCGATCCCGCCCGCGTGTCGAACACGTTCGAGCTGCGCGTGACCGCCAACGATGGTGCCACGGAGTGGCACACGGTGGACGTGGTCCCGCCGCCCCGGCTCGTCCCGCTGGACGGGCGGCCGTCGCCGCACCTCGTACTCACGCGACCGGCTTACACGGGGCTCGCCCCGCTCGACATTGACGGCGTCGAGCGGTTCGAAGTGCCCGTTGGCACGCTCGTCGGGTTTCGCGCGGCGACCGACGTGAGGCTTTCTGCCGCGACGCTCACCTTCGCCGGTGATCCCGGGGCCGTCGCACCGGCCGCGCCGTTCGCTCACCTGGGGCACTTCGATCCCCTGGCCGCGATTGCCGCACAGGCGCTGGCCGACGAGATGATCGCCGACATCCCGCTCGCGGTCTCCGGGGACGGTACCCACATCTCCGCGACCTTCATTCCCCGGTTGTCGGGCCTGTACGCGCTGCGGCTGGCCGACGACACCGGCTTGACCGGCACGCGAACCCTTAAAATCGACCTCACGCCCGATCCGGTGCCAAAGGTGACGCTGAGCCGGCCGGCAGCGGGGCGCGACCCCCAGTACTTGACGCCGGCCGCGACCGTGCGCGTCGCTGCCGCCGCCGAAGACCCACTCTACGGGGCGCGCCGGCTGTTCCTGGAGTACCGAGTCGGCCGTGACGGTTCGGTACGCACGATCCCGCTCGGGGGCGCGGGGCGCGTACCCGCCGCGGCGCTCGCGGGCGTCGCGGGCGGGCCTGCGGGCGCCGCCGTTCCGCCGGCCGGGGCGATCGAAGCGACCACCCGCGTTCCGGTTTCGGCGTTCACGCGAGCCGACGGGGCGCCCGTGCGCGAAGGGGATTTGCTGGTGCTTCGCGCCGCGGCCGACGATTTCGACGACGTGGCCCCGCTGAAGGGGCTCGGCCGCAGCGCCGCGGAAGTGGAGATCCGAATCGCCTCACCGGAGGCCGTCGACGCGTGGCTCCAGAAGGAGCTTGCCGCGTTTCGTCCGGACCTGGTCCGCATCCGTGAGCAGCAGCGCGACGCCCGGCAGAAGGTGGCCGAGGTGACGCCGCTCCCGGGCGGGGTGCTGTCGCCGCTTGACCGCGACCGGTTGGTCGGGGCCGACCAGGGCCAGCGCCAGATCGTCGGGCGCGTCACCGACCCAACCCAGGGACTGCGCGCGCGGGCGGACCTCTTACGCGAAACGGTGCGGGCGAACGAACTGCCCCGGTCGAACACCACCGATCGCGTGACGCTGGTCGCCGAAGAACTCGGTCGCACCGCCGATCGAGACCTCGGCACGGTCCAGCAGAACCTGGCCGACGCGATCCGGCTGCTCGGGCAGCCGCCCGCGCCCGAACTGGACAAAGAACTGGCCGATTACCTGAAACGCGCCGGGCGGAGCCAGAGGAGCGTCGAGGACACCGTATCCGCGCTGCTCGACCTGCTCGCGATGTGGGGCGGGGCGGGCGAGATCCGCGGCGAGGCCCGCGTTCAAAAGGACAACATCCTGCGGCAACTGAACGCGCTGGAGCAGCTCAAGGGGCGGGTGCGAGAAGGGAAACTGAACCCGACCGACGACGAGCGGCGCGAACTGGACCGCGCCGGCGTGCGGGCGGAACAGGCGGCCGAGCAGGCCGGACAGCTCATCGCCCGGGCGGCCCGGCTTGCCGCCGAGAAGGACGGTCAGGCGGCCGGGCTCCGCACGCAGGCCGCGCTCAAGGACGAAGAGGCCGGGGCTCTGAAGCGGCAGGCCGGTGCCGTGAGCAACCCGGTCGAGAAGTCGGCTCTGAACGCGCAAGCGGATGCGGCGGCCGGGACCGCGGCCGACCTGCGCGCCGCGGCGGATAAGGCCGGGGCCGAGGCGCGCGCGCTCCGCGCGGGGCTCGACGCCGCGGGCGGACAGCAACTGCCCGACGACCTGCGCGGCGCGGCCGAGCGCCTCCGCCGGAACCGCCAGAACGACGGCGCGGACGCGCTTCGCGCGGCCGGCGAGGGCCTCGGCGCCCTTGCCGAGGCCCTCGCCGAGAAAGAGGGCGACGCCGCGCCCGAACTCGCCAAGCCGCAGGCGCAGAGGCGGGCCGCCGACCAACTCGACGCCCTCGCCGGGGCGCAGGACAGCCTCCGCAAGCGGGTCGAGGCCGCCAATAACATTCAGGACCCGGTGCAGCGCGCCGAGACCCTCAAGGTGTTGGGGGCGGAACAGGACAAGCTCCTGGAGCGGGGCCGCGAACTGCTCCAGAAGCTGACGGCCGAGAAGGCCGACGCGGCGGCTCGTGAGACGCGCAACGCGGTGGACAAAATGGAAGCGGCGCGCGACGACCTGGAGCGCGGGCAGCCGAACGCCCGCGACCAGCGGGCCGCGGTCGAGACGCTCGACGCCGTTCGGGACCGACTCGACCTCGCCGCCGCGCAAGGCGGCCAGCAGCTCTCGGACGAGAAGCGCCGCAAACTCGCCGACCAGGTGAGGTCGCTCGCCGAGCGACAGAAAGCCGCGGTCGCTGAAGCGCTTCGGGTTCATGGGGAGGTCGCCAAACAAAAGGGCTGGGACCGGCCCCTCCTCACCAGCTATTCCGACATCGAGACCGCACGCGAGGCGGAACTTGCCGCCGAGGCACGCAAACTCGGGGGCAACGAGTTCGCACCTCTGCCCGTGCTCGCCCGCCTGCTCACCGACGCCGCGGGGGCGATGGACCTGGCCCGCGAAAAGATCAAAGTCCGGTGCGACGACGCGGACCTCGCCGCCGCTTACGATGCGGAACTGGAGGCGCTCGGGGACCGTAACGTCATGCGCCCGATGGAACTCGCGCTGCGTCGGTTGGAGCAACTCGCCGACGCGCTCAAGCCCGACGACAAGAAGGAACCGGCGAAGAAGGGCGGCGCTCCGCAACCGTCGCCCAAGGGGCCGCAGCCGCCGAACGCGTCGGGCGGCGGGGACCAAGAGGTGGTGCCGCCGCTCGCGCAGCTCAAGGTGCTGCGGGCGCTCCAGGCGGAACTGAACGAGCGCACCACCCGCTTCGCCACAGACCACCCGGACCCCGAGAAGCTCACGCCCGCCGAGCGCGATGAGCTGAAGGAACTCGAACAGGCGCAACGCGAGATCGCGGAACTGTTCGAGCAGGTCGCCAAAATGTTCGGCTCGAAAGAGGGGCCGAAAAGAGACCAAGACGCGCCCCAGGGGGGCGCGAAAGACGCGCCCGGAGACGTGCCGCCACAGGGGAAACCATGAAGAACCGTTTCGCGTGCGTCGCGCTGTTCTTCTCGGCGGTTGGGTTGGCCCACACCCCGGCTCGCGCGGGACTGCCGGTCGCTCCGGCGCCGCGAGAGGTGCGCCCGGACGGTTCGCGGGACCCCGTCCCGCGGTCGGAACCGGTGAAAGCCGAGAACCCGGCCGTGACCGTTGAACGCATCATCACGAACTCAAAGAGTGTTGGCGACAAGTTGGAGAAGAAAGATACCGGAGCAGACACACGTAAGACGCAGACCAAGATCCTGTCCGACATCGACGCGCTCATTAACCAGCAAGAGAACCCACCCCCACCGAAACCGGACCAGGACAAGAGCGACAAGCCGCAGGACAAGAGCGACAAACCGCAGGACAAGAAGGGAGGTCAAAAAGACAACACGGGCAGCCCCGAAAAAAAGAACGACATGGGCGGCATGTCGCCGAAGAGCGACGCTCCGATGCCCAAGGACGGCATGAACCAGCCGCCGATGCCCAAGGAAGGTGGCATGGGACCTGATCGGAGCGATTCGCAGCCGATGGGGACGGGCGAGCGCCGGCCGCGGATGGGGGACCCGATGAACGACCCCAAACAGGAACCGGGGGGGCAGCAGAACAAGCCTGGCAACGACACGAAGGAGGCGGGCAAGGAGCCGAAGGCGTCGAAAGACAGCAAACCTCAGGGCGATCCGGCAGTGAAGCTGCCCGACGGTCTGATGGGTAAAGCGAGCGGGAAGGGCGTGCTGCCGTTCGAGGAAGAGGACGCCTCGAAAAACGTGTGGGGACACCTCCCGGACAAACTCCGGCGCCAGATGTCTCAGTACTACAAAGAAGAGTTCACCCCGAAGTACGCGGAACTGCTGCGGCTGTATTACTCGTCGCTCGCGGACAAGAACGCGAAGCCCAACGAGCCGAAGAAGTAAGAGCACAGGGCTGCGAGGTGCCAGCAGCCGTATCCGTAGCTAATTGATAACGCCGCTACCCACTGAAGGCCCGGATCAGACGAGCTTATCACCATGTTTGACCCTCTGCGGTCGGTGTCGCGACGCACGTTCCTGCGGACCACGGTGTCCGGCGGTGCGACCGCGGGGCTGCACCTCGTCGGGCTCGCGCAACCCGGGGGCGGGCCGCGGTCCGAGACCGGCGCGGAGTTCATCACTGCCGAAACGCAGGAGGCCATCGACCGCGGGCTCGCGCAGCTCGCGCACGGGCAGGCGTCGGACGGCTCGTTCGGCGGCGGGCTGTTGGCGGGCGGGGTCGCGGCCGGGATCACCGGTCTGTGCGGACTGGCCCTTTTAGGTGCGGGGCAACAACCTGGGCGAGGGAAGTACGCGAAACACATCAGCCGGGTCGTCGATTACGTGGTGGACCGGACGAAAGGAGCCAGCAGCGGGTTCCTGACCACCGACGATTTCCGGTTCGGGAGCCAGCCGAGCGCGATGTACAGCCACGGGTTCGCGAGCTTGTTCCTCGCGGAGGTGTGCGGGATGCTGCCGGAGGCCGTGCGCCAGAAGAAGGTGCGGGCGGTGCTCGAGCGCGCGACCGCGTTCGCGGTGGACGCCCAGAATAAGGAAGGCGGGTGGCGGTACGAGCCGAAGGCGCCGTTCGCGGACGTGTCCGTGACGGTCGCGTTCATGATGGCGCTGCGCGCCGCCCGGAACGCCGGGGTGTTCGTGCGCAAGAGCGTGATCCGGCAGGGCTCGGAGTACATTCGCCGGTGCCAACTCCCGGACGGCGGGTTCAGTTACTTCAAGGGGCAGGGGGGCAGCGCGTTCGCCCGCACAGCGGCCGCAGTTGTGGGCCTGTACAGCGCCAGCGTACCCGAGGACGAGGAAGTCAACAGCCGGGCCATCGAGCGCGGTTTGCGATACCTCCAGCAGTACATGCCGAACCGCATGTTCAACCAGCGCGAGTTGCCGGCGGCGCACTACTACTACGGCCAGTACTACGCGGCCCTCGCGATGTGGACCGCCGGCGGCGACTACTGGCGGACGTGGTTCCCGGCGATCCGCGACGAACTGCTCGGGCGGGTCCGCGCCAGCGGCGGCACTTGGGCGGACCACGTTCACGGGCCGGCGTACGCCACCGCCATGAGCCTGATCGTGCTCCAGTTGCCGAACAACTACCTGCCGATCCTGCAAAAGTAGTCAAGCGTCGTGAGGCCGGAACCCGGAACGTCGGAGGCGCTTCAGAGCGCGGGCCGGCGGCTTTACGGGTTCCGGCCCTTCGGCGTTTGACTACTTAACTGGCACGAACTTCACACACACGCACCGGCTCACCGGCACGGTGGTGCCGGTCTCTTTGGCCCCGCCGGTTTCGGCGTCACGCGCCCACACCCCGACCTTACCGCCGTCCTGGCTCGCGATCAGCATCCACTTCCCCGAAGGGTCGATGTTGAAGTTGCGCGGGATCTTGATGTCGCCGGCAATGTGCCCGGCGGCTTCCAGCATGCGATCGTCCTTCACCTTGAACGCCGCGACGGTGTTGTGACCGCGGTTCGACACGTACACGAATTTCCCGTCCGGGGAGACGATGCACTCGGCGGTCGAGTTGCCCGGGGTCGGCTTCGGTAAGGTCGAGAGCGACTGTACGACCTTCCCGCCCTTAATCACGTTGACCGTTGAGTCGAGTTCGCCGCACACGTAAATGCCCTTGCCGTCCGGGGCGAACGCGATGTGCCGCGGGCCGCTCCCCGGCGGGGTGGTGATGTCCTCTTCCGTATCCTCTTCGACACCTTTCTTCAGGCTAACGTGGAACACCTTGATCTTGTCGATTCCGAGGTCCACGGTGTACAGGTGGTCGCCGGCCGCATTGAACGCGCAGCAGTGCGCGTGCGGCTCCTTCTGCCGGTTCGGGTTGGTGCTGCTGCCCGTGTGTTGAACGAACCCGAGGCGCTTGCCGAGTTTCCCGTCGGCTTCCACCGTGAACACGCAGGTGCTGCCCCCGCCGTAGTTCGCAACCGCCGCGAACTCGCCCTTCGGTGAGATCACGATGTAGCACGGCCCGGGGCCGCCGCTCTTGTCCTCGTTAAGCTTCTTCAGTTCACCGGTTTTCGCGTCGATCGCGAACGCGACGACCGGTCCGCCCTCTTTTCCGCCGCCTTCGCCCACCGCGTACAGGAACTGTTTGTTCGGGTGGACGGTTACGAACGACGGGCTGCCCATTTCGGCCGCCAGTTCCGGGGCGGTGAGTTTGCCGCTGGCGTCGTCGAACTTCGCCCGGTAGATGCCCTTGCTGTCCGTTTCGCCCTTCCCGGTGTATGTGCCGAAGTACACCCAGTGCTCGGCGGCGTTCGCGGCCGAACCGGTCGCGGTCAGTGCGGCTACCAGTGCGAGGCGAGAAATCAGCATCGGAGAGTGCTCCTTTCGGAATTCGCGGTAGACCCGTGCGGGTCGCGGGTTGATGATAATGGCCGTGGTTACACACGGGTAACGAAAACTGCCATTCGGGATGCTGCCATGCACAGGCTCGTCGCCCTTGTCGCTGCGGTGCTCGCAGGCGCGGTTGCGGGAGCGGACGAGCCGAAAAAGCTCGCCGCGAGCGCCGACGGGTGGATCGACCTGATGAGCCCCGAGGTGTGGAAGAAGGTCGACGACCGGTGGATCTTCGCGAGCGAGGTGAAACTCGCTCCGGATTCGAAGGGCAAAGCCGACGTGCGCCTGAAGGCGGAAAAGAAGCCGGGCGGTGCGGTGTGGGTTAACGGTGAGACCGGGCGGCTCCCGAACCTCATCACGAAAGAGGAGTTCGGTGACTGCGAGATCCACGTCGAGTTTCTGATTGCGAAGGGCTCCAACGCCGGGGTCAAGTTTCACGAGGTGTACGAGATCCAGATCCAGGACGATTACGGCAAGAAGAACCTAGATGGTAGCCACATGGGCGGCATCTACCCGCGGGCGAACCTGGAGAGGGGCGGATACCTGGACAAGGGCGTGCCGCCGAAGGTGAACGCCGCGAAGCCGTTTGGCGAGTGGCAGACCCTTGAAGCGACATGGAAGTCACCGCGGTTCAACGAGAAGGGCGAGAAGAGCGCGAGCGCGTTGGTGGTGAAGGCGACGCTCAACGGGCAGGTGATTCACGAGAACGCCGAGGTCAAAACACCGACCGGTGGGAACTGGGGTAAGAAAGAGACTCCGACCGGGGCCTTCATGCTCCAGACGGACCACGGTCCGACGGCGTTCCGCAACGTCCGCATCCGCCCGCTCAAGTGAGAACGACCGGCGCGAGACGAGTGGCTGTGGCGGTTCCGGGTGTGGTTTTCAGCGCGTGCGCTCGTGCGATTGCTCCCATTCTTCTTGCTCCTGTCGGAGGCGCTCGTCCAACTCGTCGAGTTCCGCGCTGCGGCGGTGGAGGGCCAACTCGATGCGGTCGAGCTCGGCTGCCCGTCGCTCGAGTGCGCTTCGCTCTTCGGCAACGGCGGCGCGACGCCCTTCGAGCTGGTCGAGGGTGACCCGGAGTTCGGCCGCCCGCCGGTCGAGGTCCGCGGCCCGCTGGTCTGAACGTGACACCTTCGTTTCGCGCGCCGCCAGTTCGGCCTCGCGCGCCTGGAGGGCGGCTTCACGCGCCTGGAGGTCGCTCTCGCGTTTCGCGACTTCGTCGGAAGTCGCGGCGAGCGCTCCCTGCTGGCGGTGCAACTCCTGCTTGCGCTGCATGGTGAGCGCTTCGAACTTGCATTCGGCCTCGGCCAACTCGCGGCGCTTTTTGTGTAACTCGCCGAGCCGTGCCGCCACGTACTGCTCGAACCGGGCCGCCTCTTCCTTCATAAAGTCGCCGGCGTAAACGGGCTCCTCGGCCTTCGATGGGGCCGGCACCTGTGGCGCCTGGGCGAGCGCGGCGCTGGTGAACTCGCCGTCCACCCAGATCGGGAACGAGTCGTCCGCGACCGGCGACGCGCGGTTCAGTAACTCGGCCACCGGCACCGCGGTGCGGCACTTCGGGCACACGATCGTTTTGAGCCCGAGCAAGTTGTCGGGCAGTCGGCCGCGGAGCCCGCAGCCGGGGCAGCTCACGATCAGGTTCATGGTGCGGGCTGAGTTCTGGCGATGTTTTAAATTTGGCAGCCGCTCGAACTGTAGCTCACACCGGGTGACGGTGCCAGGTTTCAGCGCGGGCAAGAATCGTGCGGTGCAAACCCGGTCGGGGCGTAAAATGGGCACCCACCGGAACCAGTTCGGAGAACAGACGATGACGCGAATGCGTTCGGTCCTTGCGGCCGGGTTATTCGTATTGACGGCGACTCTTCCGGCCTTGCCGGCCCGCGGAGACGGGCCGGCGCCAGCCACCTCCGCCGGGGCCACCCCCCTTGCGGTGAAGACGGAAAAGGACGTGGTGTACGACACCATCGACAAACAGGAACTGAAGCTCGACATCTGCGCCCCGAAGGAGAGCGGGTCGTACCCCTGTATCGTGCTGCTCCACGGCGGCGCCTGGGTCGGCGGGAGCCGCAAAGACCTGTCGGTCGGTCCGAAGGGCGGCGCGTCACTGATTGAAGAGGTCGCGGCGAAGGGGTACGTCGTGGCGTCGGTCGGATACCGGCTGGCGCCGAAGCACCGGTTCCCGGCCCAAATCCAGGACGTTCGGGCCGCGGTGCGGTTCTTGCGCGCGAACGCCAAGACCTACGGCATCGACCGCGACAAGTTCGCGGCGGCCGGGTTCTCGGCCGGCGGGCACCTCGCGCTACTCTTGGGTCTGGCGGACAAGGTCGCGGGTTGGGATGCGGGCTCGAACCTCGACCAAAGCTCGAAGGTGCAGTGCGTGGTGGACTTCTTCGGACCCACCGATCTGAGCCTGTATAACACCGAGGCGATCCTGGACGCGTACCTGGTGCCGGTGTTCGGGAAGGACGCCAAGACCGACAAAGAGGTGTTCAAAAAGGCGTCGCCGGTGACGTACGTGTCAAAGACGGCCCCCCCGGTGCTGATCTTTCACGGCACGTTCGATGTGGTGGTGCCGGTGGTCCACTCCGAATCGCTGCACAAGAAACTCACGGACTGCGGCGCGAACTGCCAGCTCGTCACCCTGTTCGGCGAGGGGCACGGGTGGACCGGGCGGACGTTTGCCAAGAGCTTGACTCAGGCCCTGACGTTCCTGGATACGCACCTGAAGGGGAAGGAGCAGAAGTGAAAACCGCGTTACGAAGCCCTTTGAGTGGGTTTCAACGCCGGCGCACACGTGGTGCCTGCCGGCAGCCCGCTCATTGTCGTCAGCGGTTACTCGTACTCGGGGGACTCGTGTCCCCCGCTCGCGTGGGGTTCCTCGTCTTTGTCACGGTAGCCCTGCTGGCCCTGCCGATCTTTGCCCACGGGTGCCACGGCGACGACGTGGACCACGAACCGCTCTTCGTCCCGTTTCGGCTGAACGCGGACGACCGCTGATCCGCCCGCGGTCGTCCCCGGTGCCTTACTCTTTCGCCTTCGGGATCGGCATCGGCATGATGTTGTCGAACAGCGTCGGGGCGTTCGCGACCGGCCGCAGCCCGGTCTTGTCCTCGGTCACCCGCGTTTTCGATTGGAGCGCCGCCAGCAGCCGCTTGGTCGCGAGCAGCGACGGGTCGTCCGGCCCGTCGAACTGGCCGACGGTGACGAGACTGGCGTTGCGGGTGTGCAGCACGAACGCTTCCAGGTTCAGCCCCTGGTCGTTCGGCCCCTTCATTTGGCGGAGCGCCTTGGCGAGCCCTTCGGCCTGTTCCGCGCCCGCCGCCAGTGCGTCCGCGCCCTTGCTGAACCCCATCTTTTGCATCACGCTCGGGGTCGATTCCTTGTTGGTGATCTCGACCGGCGCGACGAACGACTTCACCGCCAGCGTCCAGGTCTTCTTCGCCTTCAGCAGGTTGTACGGCATGCCCTCGTTCAGCTTCACGATGAACGGGTCGAAGCCCTGCTGCGGCTGCGCGGACCGCGGCACGGTCGGGTTCGGTACGACGAACGCGCCGGCGTAAGGGTTGATCGCGGCCTTCACGATCTCGGACTTGCCGTTCGCCCCGGTCTGAACGATCGCGCTCTTGTCCACCAAGAGTTCGTTCTTCGGGGTGGGCCAGGTCTTCAGCTTGAGCAGCGCCCTCTTGGCGTCGTCCTCGTTCTGGAACCCGCCCACCAGCACGCCGATCTGGTCGCGGTGGTGGTGGGTCATCACGTGCATCTTGTTGTCCGGTTCCAGGAACTCCGTCCCCTGGAACTGGCTGCGCTGCCGGAGCTTGGCGATCTCGGCCGCGTAAGCCTGCGCCTTCTGCCGGGCCGCCGCGATCTGGCGCATTTCCGCCTTACGTTCCTCCGAGATGTACTCGAACAAGAACGCCTGGACCCGGTACGTGTCGCGGATCTCGTGGGCCAGCCCTTCGGCCAGTTCGCGGGCGGAGGCGCCGGGGTCCTCTTTCGCCGCCGGCGTGTCCTTCGCGGGGCGCACGTAGCTCTTCACCATGATGAAGAACGCCCCGTGCTCCGGTTTGAGCAGCCACGGGTGGTCGGCGCCCAGGGCGGTTTTGATCTCAATGTTCGTGGGCAGCGGCACCGGCGCGGACGTGACGCTCGCGGGCTGAATGCCGCTGGTCGGGGGGAGGTACGCCCCTCCGGCCGGCGCCACCGGGTTGGTCGGCTGTGCCGACCCGACGGGCGTAACGCCCGGCGGCAGAGCTGGTGCGAGCCGCGGCGCTCCCGGCTGCTGGCCCACGACCACCCCGCCCGTCAGCAGCGCCAAACTGGCTCCCAACAGCGCCTTCTTGCGCATGTCTTCCCCCGTTCGTGGGTGTGTGGCAAACACTGTAATCGGTGTTGCGGCCTGATAGCGTGGCGGCGAGCGGGACGCCAGAGGAAAACCGTGGAATCGCTCAAGTCCACTTCTGGAGTGCCGACCGTTTGCTCGGGGCGCAGGTGATTCGGGCCTTCCCCCCTGTGCGCCGCGCGTGCCGGTGTAGAATTGGCTGTACTCTCCCCATTCGTCCGTGAGGTGAAGCATGCGCCGCACTCTGTTCGCTTTGATCGTTCTGGGGTCTTTTGGCTCGGTTGTGCTGGCCCAGAAGACTGAGCCGGTTGCGCCGGGCGCGCAAAAGGACGCGCCCAAGCGCGAGAAGGCGCTGGAAAGCAAGGACGAGGCGAAGCGGTTCGGCGAGACCGCGTGGGCGCGACTCGCGCCCGCCGCGGAGCGGCTGTTCAAGGAGAAGGGCATCGACTTCGTGGTCGAAACGGCGCCGTCCCCGCCGAAAGGCGATCCCAATAAAATCGCCGCGATGAGGCCGGCGGAGCGCGAGAAGTTCTTCAAGGAGTTCACCGACGCACGGGCCAAGGAGTTGAACCTCAAGGGGGTTCACGTGTTCGTGAGCATGAAGCCGGAGACGCTGTACGTTCACGTCTCCGAGGCCGCCGACCTGCCCAAGGGCTTCGGCCCGAAGCTCAAGGCCGCGCTGATCGCCAGCTTCCGCGAGAAGAAGTTCGACGAGGGGCTGAACAAGGCCATCGACATGACGCTCGACGCGAAAGGACTGGGGGAGAAGAAGTGAGCGCGCCCGGACTGATGCTGTGCGACGACCTGATCTTCTTCAGCCGCGTGTCCGGAACCGCACGCGCGGCGGGGCTGGCCGTCCGCATGGTGCGCACCGCCGCCGATCTGCTCGCCGCGGCCCGGGCCACGACGCCCGGGGGCGTTATCCTCGACGTTCACAACCCGGGGCTGGACCTGCCCGCGCTCCTCGCCGACCTGAAAGCGGTCTGCGACCCCGCCCCGCGCGTGATCGCTTACGGGTCGCACGTCGAGCCCGACGTGCTGCGCGCGGCCCGGCAGGCGGGGTGCGACCGGGTGATGCCGCGGAGCCAGTTCGTAACGGAACTCGACGCGAAGATCGGGGAATGGCTCGGCGCAAATGCGTGACGACATTGGCCCGCCGCTTGCACCTCGGAAGGCCCGCGCCGCGCTCGTGGAGCCCTCTAAACCGTCGCGCGTTCTGACCTGAGACCTCCCACCGTGAGCGACAAGACCGAAGACATCGAACTGCGGCTCTTGTTGGAAGCGATCCACAAGCGGTACCACTACGACTTCCGCGGGTACTCCGTGGCGTCGCTCAAGCGGCGCCTCACGCAGGCCCGCGAGCGGTTCGGCTGCGACACCTTCTCCCAACTCCAGGACCGCGTCCTCCACGACCCCGCCGTGCTGCCGGCCCTGCTCGCCTACCTGACCGTGCAGGTCAGCGAGCTGTTCCGCGACCCGGCGTACTTCCGCGCGATCCGCGAGCAGGTGGTGCCGCATCTGAAAACGTACCCGTCGCTGAAGGTGTGGGTCGCGGGGTGCAGCGCCGGCGAGGAGGTGTACTCGCTGGCGATCCTGTTCCGCGAGGAGGGGCTTGACGAGCGCACCATGTTCTACGGCACCGACATCAACCCCGAGGCGCTGAAGCGGGCGGAGGCCGGGGTGTACGACCTGGACCGGCTCCCGCTGTTCACCGAGAACCACCGCAAGGCGGGCGGCAAGTCGTCGCTGTCGGACTACTACACCGCGGCTTACGGCAGCGCCGTGTTCGACAAGTCGTTGCGCCGCCGGACCGTGTTCTCGGATCATAGCCTGGCCTCCGACGCGGTGTTCGCCGAGGTGCAACTGGTGTCGTGCCGCAACGTGCTGATCTACTTCGACCGCGACCTCCAGGACCGCGCCGTCGGGCTGTTCAAGGACTCGCTCGTGCGGAAAGGGTTCCTGGGGCTCGGGGCCAAGGAGAGCCTGCGGTTCTCCGCGCACGCGGACGCCTTCGCCCCGTTCGCCCCGGATGAGCGGGTCTACCAGAAACAGGGGGACCTGTGAGCGCCGGGGCCGAGGCGGTGGTGATCGGCGCGTCCGCCGGCGCGGTGGACGCCCTCTCCGCGGTGCTGCCGGCGCTCCCGAAGGGGTACCCGCTGCCGGTGATGGTGGTGGTTCACCTGCCGCCCGATAAAAAGAGCGTGATGGCGGAGCTGTTCCGCGGGAAGTGCGCGGTGGACGTGCGCGAGGCCGACGACAAGGAGCCGTTGACCGGCGGTACCGTGTATTTCGCGCCACCCGATTACCACCTGCTCGTGGAACCGGACCGCCGCCTCTCGCTCTCCAGCGAGGAGCAGGTCCATTTCTCGCGCCCGTCCGTGGACGTGCTGTTCGAGTCCGCCGCGGACGCGTTCGGCCCCGGGCTGGTCGGGGTCGTGCTCACGGGCGCGAACGCGGACGGCGCCCGGGGGCTGCGGGCCGTGCTCGCGGCCGGCGGAACCGGGCTGGTCCAGACCCCGACAACCGCGGCGGCCGCGGCAATGCCCCTCGCCGCGCTGGCCGCCCACCCCGCCGCCCGCGCGCTCACGCTGGATCAAATCGCGGCTCACCTCCGCGAGCTCGGAGGTACGTCATGAGCACACCGACACCGGCACCCGTTCACTTTCTGCTCGTGGACGACCTTGAGGAGAACCTGCTGGCGCTCGAGGGGCTGCTGCGCCGCGACGGGCTGACGCTCCTGAAGGCCCGGTCCGGCCCCGCGGCGCTGGAACTGCTCCTCGTCCACGAGGTGGCGCTCGCGTTCGTGGACGTGCGGATGCCCGTGATGGACGGGTTCGAGCTGGCCGAGTTGATGCGCGGCACCGAGCGCACCCGGCGCGTGCCGATCATCTTCCTCACCGCCGGCACCCCGGACCAGCAGCGGCGGTTCCGCGGGTACGAGACCGGCGCGGTGGACTTCCTCACCAAGCCGCTCGAAGCGCACGTGGTGCGGAGCAAGGCCGACGTGTTCTTCGAGCTGTGGCGCGAGCGCCAGGAGGTGGCGCGGCAGCGGGACGAGCTGAAGCTCATCGCCGCCGAGAACGCCCGCCTCCTGGCCGAGACCCAGCGCACCGCCGAGGCGCTGCGCGAGGCCGACCGCCGCAAGGACGAGTTCCTGGCGACCCTGGCGCACGAGCTGCGCAACCCGCTGGCCCCCATGCGCAACGGGGTCCACCTGATGCGGGTGGGGCAGCCGGACGGGCCGGCGCGCGAGCGCACGCTCGCGATGATGGAGCGGCAGCTCGGGCAGATGGTCCACCTGGTGGACGACCTGCTGGACGTGGCCCGGTTCTCCAGCGGCAAGATCGTGCTCCGGAAGGAGCGGCTCGAACTGGCCCCGGTGCTCGGCACCGCGGTCGAAACGAGCCGCCCGCTGATCGAGGTCGGGCGCCACGAGCTGACTGTCGACGTGCCCGCCGAGCCGCTCCTGCTCGACGGCGACCGCACCCGGCTCACGCAGATCTTCGCGAACCTGCTGAACAACGCCGCGAAGTACACCCCCAAGGGCGGGCGGATCACCCTCTCGGCGGCCCGCGAGGGGGAGAAAGCGGTGGTGCGCGTGGGCGACAACGGGATCGGCATCTCGGCCGAGATGCTGCCCCAGGTGTTCGACCTGTTCACCCAGGTCGGCAGCGCGGTGGACCGCGCCCAGGGCGGGCTGGGGATCGGGCTGACGCTGGTGAAGCGGCTGGTCGCGTTGCACGGCGGGGAGATCGCCGCGCACAGCGCCGGGGAGGGGAAGGGGAGCGAGTTCGTCGTGCGCCTGCCGCTCGTGAACCGCCCCGCCGCGGCCGAACCGGCGGCTCCGGTTGCGGCGCCCCCCGAGCCGCGGCTGAAGCGCGGCGCGCCGGTGCTGATCGTGGACGACAACCTGGACGCGGCCGAGTCGCTGGCCGAGCTGCTCGAAATGAAGGGGCACACGGTGCGCACCGCCCGCGACGGGGCGGAGGCGATGCGGGTGCTGGGTACGTTCCGCCCGCGGCTGGTGCTGCTCGACCTGGGCCTGCCCGGCATGAGCGGGTACGAACTGGCCGAACGGCTCCGGGACGATCCGGCCCTGAGCGGGATGGCTCTCGCCGCGCTCACCGGATGGGGCAAGGACGAGGACCGACGCCGCACGAAAGAGGCCGGGTTCGATTACCACTTCGTGAAGCCCGCCGACCTGAGCCAGGTCGATGCCGTACTCGCCGGGTTGGGGCAGTAGCGCCCGTGCGGGGACCGGCCCCTTCGTTTGTTGCGTTGCGATTGGCATCGGGTGCTTCCCTGGTGGTGCTTCCGGTCGTTCGTTTCGTCTCGTTTCGCTGCTTGCGGGCCGCGAAACTTCCACCGGCTTGTGCCCGAGCGGGTACCGCTCGGTTGGATCGTTTCGGCCGCAAGTGACTTCCTGAAAACCTGTTGCGACGCATCTCTTGGCCGCCGTGGGAACCATCCTACTCAACCTTTGACGGCTCGGAGCGCGGGTTTTAGGTGCGATTCGGTGGTAGCGACGCACCAGCGTACTGCCAGCTCATGACCATTCGAACACCAGCGAACGTCCAGTCGGTGACCCATCGGCAGCGATCGCGTCGGCACTGTAACCCCCGAGTGGCGTCGCGACGCGAGTGTAACGGGGGTTACAGTGGTGTCGCGACGCGAGTGTAACGGGGGTTACAGTGGTGTCGCGTCGCGAGTGTAACGGAGGTTACAGTGGCGTCGCGACGCGAGTGTAACGGGGGGTACAGTGATGTCGCGAGTGTAACCCCCGTTACAGTGCCGAGTGAACTTGGGGACAGCCCCAGGGCCGGCGTCGGCAAAACGTGTGGGTGAAGTCACAACCCCGTACCCGTGGTACGCTGCATAACCACACACAGCGCTGTTAGCAGCGGTCACGTTGTGGCTCCGTTCCGGTGCTTCGGACGGCTATTCCCGGTTGCGTGTCTGCGCAACGCCCCCCTCTACGGCAGATGGCACCGGCCTTCGGTCCGGTGGGTGCGTCTGCTTCTCATACATGAACACGCCTGCGGTGTCGCTTGTGTTGACGGGCCGCGACCGTAGAGGTCGCCAAGGCACGCGCCCGAACGGGAAATGACAGTGGGGGACACGGCTCGTTAAGAAATCAGACGTGTTTTCTGTGTATATGTTTTATAGTTTGCGCCGGTTGAGCTAGAAGGGTGCTTGGCCTGTGAAGGTGCCCCGGCCCCGAAGACGACCTACCCCCGTCCCCATCCCTAAAGGTAGGGGGTGGCGCCGGGAGGGGTGGTCCCGATGCGAGCGGAAAGGCAACCTACCCCCCGGCCCCCTCCCTAAAGGGAGGGGGTGGCGCCGGGAGGGGTGGTCCCGGCGCGATATGCGCACGCGGGGCGAAGACCCACCCCCTGCCCCTCCCTGAAGGGAGGGGAGCAAGGCACGGGCGCATCGATTCCGCCTCGGGTGCGCGGTGGTTTTTGCTCCCCCTCCCTTCCCGACGGCCCACGGAAGCTCTGCTGACCGGGCCGGCGAGCACGGCGAGGGGGCGGGGGGTAGGTTGCCTTTGCTCTCCTCCCTTCAGGGAGGGGCCGGGGGTGGGTCTTCGCTCCGCGTGCGCATATCGCGCCGGGACCACCCCTCCCGGCGCCACCCCTTCCCTTCAGGGAGGGGGCAGGGGGGTAGGTTGCCTTTCGCCCCCTGGTCACCCCCGGTCACCCTCTGGTCACCCCGGGTGACCGCCGTAACTCCTTGCGGCGCAAGGCTTGGTCACCCGTGGTCACCCCGGTCACCCCCTCTCTACCCCCCGTAACACTCCGCCGCCCCCCCCTGGCGCGTGTGTAACGAGCGCCGGACGACGTTACACCGGAGAACGTTACACCCGCGAGAAGATGTTCGACAAATAAAAAAGAAAAGGGGTGACCAGGGTGACCAGGGGTGACCGCGCCTTGTGCCGCAAGGACTTACGGCGGTCACCCCCCCGGCCCACCGGGTGACCGGGGGTGACCACCGGAGCGCGGGGCCGGGCGCGCTGCCCCGGTGCCACGTCTCCCGCTCCCGGGCAGACGCGGCTCGTCAAGACAGCGGCACCGCGGGTGGGTTCGTGTATTACGGCGTCTTCAACCAGGCGGCCGTGAACGTGTCGGGCGGGAAGGTGGGGTTCAACTCGATGTCGCGGAAGTAGTAGGTACCGATCGTCACTTTCGTGCCGCCCGGTGCGTCGCGGAGCGTCTCGGTCGCGACCTGGAGCCACCGCTCGCGGTCGATGAAGATGGTCACTTCCGTGAACCCCTCGGCCGCGATCACCTTCGGGTCTTTGCTAGCGGCCCCGCCCAACTGAAATGCGTCCACCTCGACCCCCTCGCACATGCGCCGGATCACATGGCACTCGCGGTTCCCGGCCTTCTCGACCGTTTTGGTTCCCAGGTACTCGTACTTGAACTTGCCGGTCTCCTGACGGTCCTTCCACGCCTCGTGGGTGCGGAGCATGGTGCGGTACAGCCCGGCGTCGCGGACGCAGTAGCGCGACTGGCCCGTTGCGAGCGGGCTGTCCGGCGGGATCGGGGTGCTCAGCTTGCTGACGAAGGCTTTCGGGCGCCAGGTTACGGCTTTGTTCCCTAAGCCGCCCTCCGCTTCAGGACGTTCGCTGAACAGCGTGCCGGTGATCTCGGACCCCAGGAACGACCGCGCTCCGGAGCGCCACTTCGCGGCGACCTCGATTGCGGTTTTCTTCGTGTCGGGGTCGGGCACGTCGCCGCGCACGCACAACTCGAGCACCTCGACCGGCGGGGACTGCGGGGGCTCCGGTTTCCCCTGTACCCGTTCCTGCTTCTCAAGAACGCAGCGCATCCCGTGGACCTCGCGCTGGTACCGCGTGAGGCACACCGACAGTGCCTTGACCGGGTCCGTTCGGGCCAACGTGTCGAACTCGTCTTGCGTCGGGAGCTTGTCGCCGTGGTCCTCGTGCGCCAGCGGGGGCGGGGGCGGCGCCGCGCGGAACAACTGGTCGTACGCGACGTACCCGCCGCACGCGATCAGCGCGAGCACCGCGACGAGAAGAGCGAACACCCGGTTCATCCTGAATCCTCCTGCCCAGGGGAGAGCGTTCAGGCAGTGTACGCCGAGCCGACGGGCCGCACAACGCGCGGACGAGTGCGCGGCGTGTGGGGCACCGGAACGGGTGGAAGAGTGCTGTACTGTGTAGCCGGTCTCTGTGAGACACGTACCCGGTAATATTGTCGCTTTCCTGACGAGCCGCGACCGCCAGGGAGCGGGGTACGTGGCACCGCTCCCTGGCGGTCGCGGCTCGTCAAGAAAGCGACACCGCGGGTGGGTTCATGTATGAGTGTGGTCCGCTCACTCCGTGAGCGGTCGCTCCGGGGATCGGATGCGCGTTGCGCACAGCGACGGAGCGGATGACACCAGGAGCGGATCCGATACGCGGAGCGACCGCTCACGGAGTGAGCGGACCACACTCCAGGCCGGAACCGCGGTACGGCCCGAACTCGAAACGACTGGACTCGGTATGAGTCACCGGAACGGGTGCGGGCGGAAGGTGAAACGAGATGGTTTCCCGTCTTCGGCCTTCTGCCGGGCGAAACTCCAGTTGAAATCGCCGTCAGTGGCGACTATCCGCGCGGAGGGCAAAGACCGTACACGCACGGGGTGAGGAATGCGCAGCCGTTGGCCGGTCGCGGTCGGGGTGGTGCTGGTTTCGGTCGGCGTCGGGCGTGCGCAGCCGCTTCCGCCGCCCGCGCTCCCGCCGCTCGCGCCCCTGCCGGTCGCGCCCCCGCCCCCGCCGGTCGCATCGGTCGCGCCGACGCCACCCACGACGCCCCCACCGCCGGACAACGCGACCCTGCCACCACTGCTGCCGGTTCCGCCCGTTCCCCCTCTCGCCGAGGTGCCCAAGCCGGGCGGCACCCCGCCACCCGTCGAGTACGACCCGAACTACCTGTACCTGCCGGAACGCGAGCCCGAGCGGCCGCGGTTTCGTGCGGAAGAGGAGCCGGGCGGGAAGTGGTGGGGCGGTGTGTCGCTGGGGTTGGCGTGGGCGGATCGCGACACGCTCCCGGCGACCGTCCGACTCCCCGTCGTGTCCGGGCTCGGCGGGGCCGGGCCGGGGCTGATGCTGCCGGTCGCGGGGCGCTCAACGAACCGGTTCGACGCCGCGCTGGGTCTGGAGGGCGGGCGCCGCTTCGGCGCGGGTAACACGTCCGGTGTGGACCTGGGGTTCTTCTTCCGCTCGTCGGAAAACTCGTTCGACGGGTACGCGCCGGGGGTGGTCGTGCTGTTCCCGCAGGGGACGGCTCGCGCGCCGCAACTGCTCCCGCTGTTCGAGCCGCTCGCGTCGATGTTCACGGGCGTGTTCCCCGCCCGCCTCACGAACTCGTTCGTCACCCCCGAAGTGAACTACCGGCACCGGCTCTACGGCGACCGCCACGCCTGGCTCGACGCGCTCGCGGGCTACCGCTTTGCGTACTTGAAAGACGAACTGTTCATCGGCGAATCGGACCGCGTGAACGACAACGATGACCGGGGCCGGAACTGGCGCGGGCCGGGGCCGTACCGGGTCTCGGTCGCGAACCCGTTCCACGGCGGGCAGATCGGGCTGGCCGGGCACTACCGCGCCGAGAGCGGGTGGTACGTGGCCGGTTCGGCCAAGGTCGCATTCGGGGCGGTCACGCCGGAGGTCCGCGCGAGCGGGCTGTTCACCGGCGCCGAGGGGTTGCTCGGGGGGAACTACCGCCGTTTCGCCGCCCTGGACACGCGCGACGAGAGCCGGTTCGCGGTGATGCCGGTAGTGAACGTGTCCGCGGGCTGGCAGTTCACCCCGCGGGCGCGGGCGTACGTCGGCTACTCGTTCCAGTACCTGAGCCGCGCCGGGCGCTTGAGTAATGTGCTCGACCCCGCCGCAAGCGGGCTCAAACTGACGGACTTCTCCGTGCAGTCGGTGAACCTCGGATTAGAAATCGGGTACTGATGAGATAAGGGCTCAAGATTAGCCGCAAAAAAGCACAAAGGGCACAAAAGAAGATAGAAGAAAGAGTTAGCCACAAAAAAGCACAAAGGGCACAAAAGAAGAGAGAAGACGGAGTTAGCCACAAAAAAGCACAAAGGTCACAAAAGAAAGCCGAGGACAAGACAATAAAGAAGTGTTTTAAATTCACTACTCTGTCTCGGTCTTCGGTCTTCTTTTGTGCCCTTTGTGCTTTTTTGTGGCTAATCTCTCTTCTGCTTTTCTCTTCGGTTTTCTTTTGTGCCCTTTGTGCTTTTTTGTGGCCAATCTCTCTTCTGTCTTCTTTCGTGGCTCACTCTGCTTTATTGCTTGGCCAGCGCGATGAGGTCTTTCATTGCGGCGGCCGGGCCTTGCTTCGCGCCGAACACCGCGCTGCCCGCGACGAACACGTTCGCGCCCGCAGCGGCGCAGTCCGCGATGGTCTTCGCCCCGATGCCGCCGTCCACCTCGATCTCGCACGCGGGGTTGTGGGCGCCGATCAGCGCTTTGAGCTTGCGGAGCCGTTCGAGGCTCTCGGGGATGAACGCCTGCCCGCCGAACCCCGGGAACACGGTCATGCACAGCGCGAGGTCGATGTCCTTCAGGTACGGTTCGATGCGCTCGACCGGCATGTCCGGGTTGAACGCCAGACCCACCTTCTTGCCCAGCGCCTTCTTGATGTGCTCCACCATCGGCCGCGGGTCCGGCAGCACCTCCAGGTGAACGATGAGAGTGTCCGCGCCCGCCTTCACGAACCCGTCCAGGAACCGGCCCGGGTCTTCGACCATCAGGTGGACTTCCAGCGGGATGGTGGTGACCGGCCGGAGCCCCTCGACCACGACCGCGCCCATGCTCAGGTTCGGGACGAAGTGCCCGTCCATGACATCGACGTGGATGCGGTCGGCGCCGGCTTTCGTGACCTCGCGGACCAACTCGCCGAGCTTCGAGAAGTCGGCCGCCAGGATGGAAGGTGCGATCATGTGAGTGGCCGGGTTCGTGTTCGGGGCGGCGCGGGGCTGCAAACCGCCCCCCGAAAACAGTACACAATCAGCACGAAACACCAACCACGAAACGCCAAACACCCCAAGCGATGCCGAGATTTCCGATCGCACGCGCGCTGATCCGGTTCGCCGGCCGCGCCCGCCGTAACTGGCTCGACCGCCACCAAACCCCCGCGAACTTCTGGATCCACATGCTGGGGATACCGCTCGCGTTCGCGGGCGTCCCGCTGCTGTTCCTCGCCGAATGGTACTGGGGGGCGGGGGCGATCGTTCTGGGGTACTTCCTGCAATGGGTGGGGCACCGGATCGAGGGAAATGATGTCGGGGAGTTCATCCCGATCAAGCGACTGCTGGGGCTGCCGGTGGTGGCAATCGCCCCGCAGCACCGACCGCTGAACGAGACCAAACCGTGAGCGAACGCGAGGCACTTTGGGGCGCGGTCTGCGAGCACCCGGAAGAGGACACGCCGCGGCTCATGTTCGCGGACTGGCTTCTGGAGCACGGTGACGCAGCGGATCGCACACGGGCGGAGTTCGTTCGCCTCCAGGTCGGTCTGGCGCGGGGGCAATTCGATGGCCCGAAACGGATTGCTGCCCTTCAACGGGTCGTGGAACTGCTGTCCGCGAACGACGATCGGTGGCGCGCAGAAGTGCCGCAGGTGCCCGGCGCTTACGCGACCGGGAACTACGACCGCGGGTTAATTTCGACGCTTCGCGTAATGGATCAGATCGAGTTCCGTGCCGCGGAAGCGTTCCGCGTAGTGCCCGTTTCGCACCTCGAATTCGCCCGGCCGGTCGATCCGGCCTACCTCGCCGAACTGCCGAATCTTGATCGACTTGGTGAACTCTCGTTTGTTTTAGAACTGGCGTGTCCCTTCACTCATCTTGCGCGATTTGTCGCGGCTTCCGACTTTCGATCTCTGCGGCGAGTGACGATTGGGGCACCCAGCTTGCCTGCCGACTGGGAGAAGACCTTGGAGCAGCGGTTTGGCTCGAAGCTCGCTCGCAAACGTCCGCCGGGCGAGTGACAGCGGTTTCGATCGGCTTCAAGATCATTCGGCGTAAGCTGTTGCAGTGTAGAGGGAAATGCTCGATTCCCCGGGCAACGTTCGCCACACCCCAGGGGCAGAGGAAACAGAGAAGTGCTGCGCGTTCTGCGCTTCGTTACGGTTTACGAATTCCGCAATTTGCATTCTGATAGTTCCGACCTGCGCGTTCGGGTGTAGAATCTTTACGATGGCAATGCGGGATGTGTTGGAATCGTCCGGAGAACGGGATGCCGGTAACGCAGGCCACGCCGGAGGAGATCGCCGCGGCGAACGAGCGGCTCCTGAACGCGACCCCACAAGACGTGCTCCGCTGGGCGAGTGACCGCTTCTCGCCGCGCCTGCTGATGGCGACCGCGTTCGGTGCGGAAGGGTGCTGCCTGATCCACATGCTGGCGGAGATCCAGCCGAACGCGCGGATCATCAACCTGGAAACCGGGTACCAGTTCCCCGAGACGCTGGCGCTGCGCGAGCGGATCAAGGCCCGTTACGGCACCGAGGTCGAGTACATCTACCCGGAACAGACCGTCGCCGATTACGAGGCCGAGCGCGGCGGGCCGCTGCACCAGCTCCGCCCGGACCAGTGCTGCCACGACCGCAAGATCCTTCCCCTCCGGCGCGCGGTCGAGCGCATCGACCCGCTCGCCTGGATTTCGGCGATCCGCAAGGACCAGACGGCCGATCGTGGGAAGGCGGCGGTGGTGCAGTGGGACGCGAAGTTCTCGCTGGTGAAACTCAACCCGCTGCTGAACTGGACCAAGAAGGACGTGTGGGGCTTCATCCACAAGCACGACGTGCCGTACAACCCGCTCCACGACCGCGACTACCCGAGCATCGGGTGCTGGCCCTGCACCCGCCCGGTGGCGCCGGGCGAGGACGAGCGCGCCGGCCGCTGGGCCGGTAAAGCGAAGAAGGAGTGCGGGCTGCACGTGATCGAGGTCAAGGACGGGGAAGGGATTTAGTTTCGGGTGAGGATGAGGGGCAAGAACGTGAGGGCGCCGGCCGCTCCCGTTCGGCCCCTCGCGCTTCACTTCTCACTCCTTAGTGACGCTATGCTTTTTTCCGCTCGTGCCGAATACGCGTGTCTGGCGATGCTGGAACTGGCCGCCCATTACGGCGACCCGAAGCCGGTGCGCCTGACGGACATCGCGAACAAGCACGGGATCTCGTCCCCGCGCTTTCTGGTGCAGATCCTGATCCAGTTGAACAAGGACGGGCTGGTGACCAGCACCCGCGGGGCGGCCGGCGGGTACCACATCGCGCGGGCGCCGTCGGCGATCACGCTGGCCGACGTGATCGCGGCGGTGGAAGGGACGGAGCAGGCCGGAACGCGGACGAAAGCTCGCAAGCCCACGTCACCGCTGGCCGCGGCGCTCGACGACGTGTGGGACCGCGTCCGCACCGCGCACGAAGACTTCCTTCTGAAGCAGGCCGCGATCCTCAAATCCACGACGCTCGCTCAGCTCGTCGATTCCGGCGAGCCGCTCCAGTACGTGATCTGATTGTGCCGGCAAGAATCGCCTTCGGTCTCAGCCCGCGCAGACCGGCGTCGGTTCGGACGGCGCCGGCGCTTGCGGTAACTCGCGCGGCCCCTTCGTGTTGTCCAGCACGTACTTCTGGAACTGGTACACGCGCTCTTCCCGCGTCCCGATCACCCCCGGGAACGGGCTCGCCTCCATCCCGCGCTGGATGCCCAGGTAAATCGACCCGTCCTCGGCGAAGACCTTCTTCCCGATGGCCGTCGCGATCGACTTCAGCGTGCGGTAAAGGACCCACGCCAGCGGGTTGGTGCGCGTCCCGCGGAGCGTGAAGAAGATGCACCGGTAGCGACAGGTGGCCGGGCCGGTGGGGAACACGCACTGCATCATCCGGAACGAGTCCAGCGAGCTGCCGGTCGCGTGCGGGTGCAGCACCTGGTGCCAGTACTCGTTCGTCACCGGCTGGCCCATGCGGCGGACCATCCACGCCTGCGCGCGGCCGGCGAAGTCGCTGGGCGGGAGCGTCTTGAACGACGAGAACCGCTCCGTGAGTTCGTGCCACACGTTCTCTTCGGCCGGGAACTCTTTGAACGTGTGCGGGTGAACCTCGGGGATGTGGTACGACTCCAGCGAGTTCTCCAGCACCACCTTCCAGTTGCACGCGAACTCTTTTTCCCACGTCGCCGCGTGCCGGTACGCGCCGCCGTAGTGCCGCCACACGTCCCACACGGGCGCGAGCCACTCGCGCAGGCCCGGGCCGCTCGCGCTGAAGTTCACGAACACCAGATCGCCGCAGGTGTCCACGCGGAACTTCTTCAGGCACGAGTTCTCGCGGTCCCACGGGCGGAACACCTTCGCGTCCGGGATCTTGCCGGTCCCGCCGTCCTTGTTGAACTCCCACCCGTGGTACTGGCAGCGGAGCTTCTCGGCGTGCCCGCGGGGCTTCTCGGTGAGTTTGCTGTGCCGGTGCGGGCAGACGTTCAGAAAGGCCCGCAGCTCGCCGTCGAAGTTGCGGATGATGAACGGGGTTTCGAGCAGGTCGAGCGTGATGAAGTCGCCGGGCCGGGCGAGGTCGCTCGTGGTCGCGACCGGGTGCCACGCCGGCTGGAACAGGTGCCGCAGTTCCGCCCGGTACTGCTCTTCGGACGTGTAATGGTGCGGCCGCAAGAGGTGCTTGAGGTGGTGCTGGTTGGTGAACATCGCGGCGTCTGGGGGATTTAGGCAAACAGGGGCGATAGTTCCTCTTGTTGGGTTTACGAGAACGTCTCGTGGGATGCAAACCGCCCAAAAGATACACCCGCCGACATCAGCAGGCGGGTGGCGCAACACGACGGCGGGAAACTTACCGGCTCACTTCCCGGACACTTTGGCCATGAGGCGGTCGATTTGGTAGCTCTTGCCGGGGCCGTCGAGCCACTTCACGAACGCCTCTTTCGTCTTCGCGATGAAGTCCTCGTTGGGCTTCACCATTGGGAACGTCCAGCCGTCCTTGTCGTTCAGCCCGAGCATGCTGAACGACTGGTACGCGGTGAGCCCGCTCGCCTCGGCCTTCCAGTCGGCTTCGGCGAGCGCCTTGAGCAGGAGGGCGCTCTCGTCCGCGGGCACCTTGGCGGTCGTGGCTTCGCCGCCGCCCTCGGGGTACGCACGGTACTTGGCGATGAGGATGTTGGCGGCCAGGGTGCGGTCGGCCGCCTGATCGGCTTTCAGGGCTTTCATCGGATCGGCCAGCGTCGCGGCGGCCTTTTTCGCTTCCGCAACCCGGTCTTTGTAGTCCGCGGTGTCGGCCAGTATGGGGCTCAGCATCGGGGTGATCGTGTAGAAGTCCCCGGTGGGGTGCTTGACGAGGAAGAACAGCCCTTCCGCGTCCACGGTCGGGCGGAACGGGGACAGACCGCCGCGCCGCGGCGGGGCCGGGGCGTCGATGTTGGTCCCGGTCGGCTCGAACCCGACCTTGATGTGCGTGACCTCGCCCGCCCCGATGAGGGGCGTTTCGACTTTCACCACCGCGACCCGGTACGACACCTTCTCCTTCGCGCCCGGCTCGGCCGGCACGACGGCCGGTTCCTTCTCGATGGCCGTCACCTTGCCGACCACGACCGCGTTGGCACGGGCCAGCTTTTCCAGCGGCGTGAACATGCGGACGCGCTTGGCTTCTGCCGGGGTCACGAGCAGCAGCGCGGCGAGGGCCGCGACGAACAGCGTGCGGATCATGTAAATTCCCCGGGTGGGGCTCCTGTGCTTGTTACTTTTTCGGAACGAGCTTCTTGATCCGGTAGTCTTTGCCTGGGCCGGCGAGCCACTTCACGAACGCCTGGCGACTGGTAGCGAAGAAATCCGCGCCCGGGGCTACGGCGGGCGCGGTCCAGCCGTCCTTCTCGGTCAGCCCGAGCATCGAGAACGCGCCGTACCCGTTAAGACTCTGTGACGCGGGCGTCGGCGCCCACACCCCTTCGCCGAGCGCCCGCAGAATGGGGCCGCTTTCCTCGGCCGACAGGGGCACCTGTTCCGTCTCGCCGCGTGTCCCTTCGCGCGGTGTGCGAAGCGTGTAAACGATTGTGACCGCCGCCTCGTATCGGTCCTGCTCCTTCTCGGCCTTCAGTGCCCGCGCCGGGTCGGCGACGGCCGCGAGCGCTTTTTTGACACCCGCGAGTTGGTCCTTGAAGCCGTCGTTCTTCGTCTCAACGGGCGGCGTCATGTACGGGACGGCGTAGAACGCGCCGTCGGCGTGCTTGACCAGAAAGAAGAGCCACTCCTGACCTTCTTTCAGCTCCGGGTTGTTGAGCCCGCGCCCCGCCTGGACGCCGGCGCCCTGCTCGGCGGCCGGGCGAACGAACCCGACCTTCAGGTGCGTGAGATTCTCGGCCCCCAAGAGGTTACTTTCGACTTTCACCACCGCGATGGTGTGCGCGACCTTTTGGGCGCCGGGGTAAAGCGGGGCGCTGACGGGTTCTTTTTCGATCGCGGTGACCTTGCCCACGACCACCACCGGCGCGCGCAGGGCACGCTCGACGGGTGTGGCGTACGGCGCGATCCGGTCGGCGCGTGCGGTCGTAACGAGCGAGCCGACGGCCAGCGCCGCGCAGAGTAAGCGGAACATGAGCCACCAGTAGGGGGAGTGGTGAGCGGTGCAGGTCTAACATCCGCCGGGCCGCCGGGGACGCACTTACTTGTTGGTCGCCTTTGGGACCAGCTTCTTGATCCGGTAGTCTTTGCCGGGGCCGTCGAGCCACTTCACGAACGCCTCTTTGGTGAGCGCGTTGAAGTCGACCGGCGGTTGGCCCGGTTGCGGGCGCGGGAACGCCGGCTGCGCCCACCCGTCCTGCTCGCTCAGCCCGAGCTGGTAGAAGGCGTTGATCGGGTTCGCGAAGACGTCCGCGCCCGGGGCGGGGCGCACCTTGTTGCTCCAGTCCGCTTCGACGAGGGCTTTGAGGATCAGCTTGCTCTCGTCGGCGGCGATCGCCGCCTGTTCGACCTCGCCGCCGAAATCCGGGTACGACCGGTACTTGGTCACCATCGTCGTGGCGGCGAGCAGCCGGGTTTCGGCCTTATCGCTCTTGAGGGCCTTCATCGGGTCGGCCAGCACCTCGGTCACCTTCTTGACCGCTTCGAGTTCCTTCTTCCCGGCGTCGGTCTTGATGTCAACCGGCAGGCTCATGTTCGGGATGATGTAGAAGTCGGCGGACGGGTGCTTGGTCAGGAAGAAGAGCATCTCCTGACCCTCTTTCAGCTCCGGTGCCTGAAACCCGGGCCGGATGGGGCGAATCGGCCGGACGCCCGGGCCGCCGGGCGGGGCCGGAACGGGTGCCGGTTGCGGGGGCTGCGTACCGATTTTGATGTGCGTGAGGTTGGCGGCGCCGGCGAGCGTCGATTCGATCTTCACGACCGCGACCCGGTACGTGACCTTCTCCTTCGCGCCCGGGAACGGCAAAACCGCTTCAACGGTGTCTTTTTCGATCGCCGTGACCTTTCCGACCACGACCGCCTCGGCCGTGATGGCGCGCTGGGGGGCCGGGCGGATGGCGATCATGAGGGCGTCGGTCGAGCCGACGCCGAGCACCAGAGCGGCGGTTGTGAGCAGGAACTTCCGCATTTCGTTGAGCCTGAGAAAAGTGAGAGCGACATCTGGGCTTCTCGATTCCGGACGATACGGCGGCCGAAAAAGTTGGGGCGCAGGCGAAAATCGGCCGTATTGTCGCGGACCTGGGCGGAGAAGGGTTAAGAAAAAACGTGTCAGGCCATTGAACGGGCCGCGCGACGTGTTTACGCTGACAGCAAGATCGCACCCCGCGTGGGTCGGTCTCCCGGCCGCCCGGTGGTGTCCCCGCACCGCCGGGCGGTGTTCTTTAGTAATGCGGAATGTGGAATTCGGAATGCGGAATTGAAGACAAAGTGCGGAGCGTATTTTGGCTCTTCTCTGTCTCTTTAATTCCGAATTCCGAACTCCGCACTCCGCATTTCCCAACTCAGTCGGCCCCGGGCGCGGTCATCTTCTCGGGCCGGACGATCTGGTCGAACTTCTCGGCGGTGAGCGGGCCGCTCCCGTCCTTGAGCGGCGGCGCGAGTTTGATCGCCTCGGCGCGGAGCGTGGTGCCGTTGTGGTGCGCGGTCTTCGCGATCTTGGCCGCCGCGTCGTACCCGATGTGCCGGTTTAGTGCGGTCACCAGCATCAGCGACTCGTTCACGATCCGGGCGATGGTCGCGCGGTTGGCGTCGATCCCCTTGCGCACCTTGCCGCCGGACTTGGGGGCGATCTTCGACTGGTCGACTTCCACCATCCCGCTGTCCTTGCCGACGACGTACTCGAGCGCCTCGTAGTCGGTCTCGGGCATGTCCGCGGCGCAGTGCTCGCGGAAGCTCCGGCAGGCGTCCGTCAGGAGCCGGACGGAGTGCAGGAAGTTGTGGATCAGCACCGGCTTGAACACGTTCAGCTCGAAGTTCCCCTGCGACGCCGCCAGGCCCACCGCGAGGTCGTTGGCGATGACCTGCACGCACACCATCGTCATCGCTTCGGACTGGGTCGGGTTCACCTTCCCGGGCATGATCGACGAGCCGGGCTCGTTCTCGGGGATGGTCAGCTCGCCGAGGCCGCACCGCGGGCCGCTCGCGAGCCAGCGGACGTCGTTGGCGATCTTCATCAGGGCCGTGGCGAGCGTCTTCAGCGCGCCCGACGCGAAGGCCAGCGGCTCGTGCCCCGCGAGCGCCTGGAACTTGTTCGGCGCGGTGACGAACGGCAGCTTGGTGAGGTCGGCGATCTGCTTGGCGACGCGGACGGCGAACTCCGGGTGCGCGTTGAGCCCGGTGCCGACGGCGGTGCCGCCGAGCGCGAGTTCGTACAGGAACGGCAGCGCCTTCTCGACCGCCGCGATGCCGTAATCGAGCTGCGCGACGTACCCGCCGAACTCCTGGCCCAGCGTCAGCGGCACCGCGTCCATGAGGTGGGTGCGGCCGATCTTCACGATGTCGGCGAACTCGGCGGCCTTCGCGGCGAACGTGTCGCGGAGCGCCCGCACGCTCGGCACCAACTCGTGAACGAGCTCCTCCGCGGCGGCGATGTGCATGGCCGTCGGGAAGGTGTCGTTGGACGACTGCGACATGTTCACGTCGTCGTTCGGGTGGACCGGCTTCTTGCTGCCGAGCACCCCGCCGGCCATCTGGATGGCGCGGTTCGAGATCACCTCGTTGACGTTCATGTTGGTCTGCGTGCCGCTGCCGGTCTGCCACACGCGGAGCGGGAAGTGGTCGTCGAGGTACCCGGCGATCACCTCGTCCGCGGCGTCGGAGACCAGCTTGCACCGGTCGGCGGGGAGCAGCCCGAGGGCGCTGTTGGTGAGCGCGGCGGCCTTCTTGAGCGTGCCGAACGCGCGGATCACGGCGCGGGGCATGGTGTCGGCGCCGATCGCGAAGTGCGTGAGCGAGCGGGCGGTCTGCGCGCCGTAGAGGCGGTCGGCGGGGACGCGGATGTGCCCCATGCTGTCGGTTTCGAGGCGGTACTCTCGCATCGGCGTGCGGTTCCTGTGCTGGAGACGAGCGGGAATTGCGGGTATTGTAGAGAGTGGGAAATGACGACACCCCGCGCTCACGGTGCCGCTATGCCGGACTGGCTGATTCAGGTGGTGATTCAGTACCCGATTGTGGTGATTGTAGGGTTCGTGGCGTGGTACGCGCACCGGGAGCTGAAGGCTCAAACCAAACAGTACCTTCAGCGCGAGGACCAGTGGAGCGCGGATGTCGGCCAGGCGCGCCGAGAGTTGAGCGAGTTCAAAAATCAAATGATCGAGCAGTCCGCCGCGGTCCTGCGGGGCGAGCTGAAACGGCTGGCGAAGGTCGTTGACGAACTCAACAAGCGGTTAGGAGCGTGACCGTGGAAGTGTACGCCGTGATCACGATCGAGTATCTGACGTGCTTGGGGTTCGTTCTCGTGATGTTGCGGACGGTTCGGCGCGATCGCGCCGCGTGCGAGGCGCGTCTTCGGGAGGCCGACGCTGCGGCCCGTCGGGACGTTGTGGAGGCACGGGCCGAACTCAGCCGGCTGCGCGCATCTCTGCCGCCGGAACTGGTTCTCAAACTCGAACTGTCGGATGACGAACCCGCGCCGGACCTGCCCGCCGCGTTCGAACATGCCAAGCCCCTGGTGTTCTCACTGAGTGCTCAGGAGCAGTCGCTCGGCGGGGGCGGGTTAGTGCTCACCGCGGCCAAGGTCGAGTTCGGGTCCGTGCGTCTGACGCTCTCGCCCGTCGATCGGGTCGGTGCGGCCGAGCGCGTGCGCCAGCTCGCCGAAGCTTGGAACGCAAACGCCCGCCAGTTGCCCCCCGGGGTGATCTCGGCATGGGCTGCGGTGGTAGCCGCCTGAGCACGCCGTCACGCCGTCACGCCGCTCGCGCCGTTTCGCGTGCGCCGCGCCGGCGCTCCTTTCGCAGCCCGTCGAGGTACGGGTAGAAGTCCACCTGGATCGTGTGCCGCGACGACGCCGTGTAGCGCCGGCGCATCGCCTCGCGGTCGCGCCCGATGCCCGTCAGCATCTCGTCCCGCGTCGGCAACGCGCACTTGCCTTCAACGAGGTCCGCGACCCACTTCGACTGCTCCTCCGCCAGCGGCATGATCGCGCCCCACGGCTGCACCAGCCCGATGAAGTAGAGCCCGCGGTGCTCGGGGTGGACCACCAGCTTGTAGAGCCGCACCTCGTTGTCGCGGGCCTCGAACACCTCCGGCGCCAGGAACGGCACCCGGATGTCGTAGCCCGTGGCGTAGACGATCGCGTCCACGGGTTCGCGCGTGCCATCGGTAAAGAGGACCTCGCGCCCGTCGGCGGCGCCGGTGAACTCCTGAATGTTGGGCTTCACCGTGACCCGGCCGTGGCCGATCAGGTTGAGCAGGTCCGACGAGATCGTCGGGTGCTCTTCCAGAATCCGGTGCCGCGGTTCCGGCAGGTGGAAGCGCTTGAGCTTGCCGCGCGCGACCCGGAGGGCCGTGCCGAAAATGAACTGCTGCAACCGGAGCGGCAGGTGGCGCCACATCCACGGCGACACCAGCTTGTCGAGCGGGCGCCCGAACAGGTACTTCGGGATCAGGTGGACGCCGTGCCGCATCGCCAAGAAGGTGCGGTCGGCGACGCGCGACACCTCGCACGCGATGTCACAGCCCGAGTTGCCGACGCCCAGCACCAGCACGCGCTGGCCCGCGAAGCTCTCGGGGGACCGGTACCGGCCGGCGTGCAGCGCCGTGCCGGCGAACGTGCCCGGGAACGTCGGCACGCGCGGGTGCCAGTGGTGCCCGTTCGCGACCACGACATCGGTGTACGCGCGGCTCTCGCTGCGGCCCGTCGCGTCGGTCGTTTCGACCCGGAACGTGCCGTCGGCGAGGGGCTCGACCCGCTGCACCGTGGTGCGGAACGTGATCCGGTCGCGCAGCCCGAAGTGGTCGACGTAGGCGTCGAAGTACCGCGCGATTTGCGAGTGGTGCGGGAAGTCCGGGTAGTCGCGCGGCATCGGGAAGTCGGCGAACTGCATCTTCGCGCGCGACGTGTTGATGTGCAGCGACCGGTACGCGACCGACGCGCCGCTGTCGTTCTCGTACCGCCACAGCCCGCCGACGTTCGACCCCTTCTCGAAGCAGTCGAACGGGACGCCGCGCTCGTGGAACGTCTTGGCCGCGACGATTCCGGACGAGCCGGCGCCGATCACACAAACCCTGCGCATAGTACCGCTCCGTGACGCGGCACATGTGATAACGCAAACGGGGGCGGCGGGGCAAGAGCGGTTGTCCGGGGCGGTCCTGACACAGTGCTCACCGCTCGCCGGGCTCGACCCACTTCGTGAGCGGTTCCGCCGGCCGCCACGTTTCGAGTTTCGTGAGCAACTCGGGAACGGTTTCGGCGACCAGCAACAGCTCGCGGTGCTTCTGCTTGAGGAGCCCTTCCGACACGATGTGGTCGAGCCACGCCAGCAGCGGGGTGAAGAAGCCGTTGACGTTCAACAGCGCCACCGGCTTGGTGTGGATGCCGAGCTGCGCCCACGTCAGGATCTCGAACAGCTCGTCGCCGGTGCCGAACCCGCCGGGCAGCGCGACGAACGCCCCGGCGCGGTCGGCCATCAGCGCCTTGCGCTCGTGCATGGTGTTGACAACGATCAGCTCGGTGCAGTCTTCCTGAGCAATTTCCTTGAGCGCGAGCGAGTGCGGGATCACACCCACCACCACCCCGCCCGCGGCCAGCGTGGCCGATGCGACGACGCCCATCAGCCCGACCCGACCCCCGCCGTACACGAGCGCCAGCCCGCGCCCGGCGAGCGCCGCGCCCAGCTCACGCGCGGCTTCGGCGTAGAGCGGGTTCGTGCCGGCGGCCGACCCGCAGAACACGCAGACGGAATTCAGTGGCATGAGGGTCACCGCGGAACGTGAGAGAGTTCGGGCGGCTTCAATATAGTTCCGGGCTTCAGGTTCGGAAGGGCGGGCTTCGGCTCACACCCAACCGCGGGCGCGGTACTCCTCCGGCACCTCCGGCGGGACCGGTGGGGGCTCCTTGCGTGCCACGCACGCCACGGCCGCGCGGACGCGGTCGGCCCAATCCGGGTCGTGCGGGGACACCACGCACACGTTCCGGTCCCACCGGTTCTCCTCCCACACGCCCCAACTGTCGTCGATGTGCAGGTGAATGCCGAACTGCGCCGGGCACTTGCTCGGCCCGCGGCGGCCGAACGTGCGCTCGTGCCGGTACTGGTTGACGACGTACCCGAGCCGCACGCCGTAGCACCGGAGCCACCACCACACGGTTCGCGGGTCGCGGTACGAGGTCGTGTACACCCACAGCTCGTGATCGCGACCGAGTTCCCGCAGCAGCGCGCCCGCGCCCGACCGCTGCGGCTCGTGGAGCCAGCCGCGCAACAGCCACCACACGCGGTTCGGATCGTGCCGCGCGCCGTTGTGGTAGCAGATGAGCGTGTCGTCAAGGTCGAACGAGATTCGCATGGTGCCGGTACGCGACGGCCCGCGGCACGGTTCGCCGCGCTTACCCATTCCTCCGGAAACGTCTCGCCCCGGCCGATTTCCTCCACCCGCCCGCCCGCCGAACCCGATAAACAGGACCGGCGGCGCGGGTCACGCGGCGCCGGCTTTCGGGGTAATCCGTATGGGCGGCCGGAACAAACTTGTGATCGCGGCGCTCGCGGCCGCGCTGGGCGGTGGGTGCGGGACCGTCGATAACGTGCGCCGCCCGGTCTACCCGCTGCCGAACAGTCCGAACACGCACGTGTGCCGGGTGTACGGTGGGGTCCGCGGTGACTTCGGCATGATGACCGAGTACCCGTGGCGCGACACGCCGTCGTTCATCGATTACATTGTGCTGCCGGTGATGTCCGCGATCGATCTGGGGCTGTCGGCCTTCGGGGACACGGTTACGCTGCCGTACACGGTCGGCGTGGAGGTGTGGCGGGCGTTCAATCCCGACCCGCCGCCGCCGCGCGAGTCGTTGCAGGTGCCGGTGACGGTTGCGGAGCCCGCACCGCCGACCGGGCAGGTTGCGCAGCCGTAAGCGGTGTCCGCGGGAGATATTCCGGTGGCGCCGGGTTTGCGTGACGGCGGCCCGTATTCTATCGTCCTTTAGCAACGGCCGAGGGCGATTTTGGTTCTCGGCCGGGGGCGTGTGCCGGCGCGTTCTGTCGCGTCACACCTTTCATCCTCGAAAGGGCTAACCCGCTGCGAAGCGGGGGCGCAAAGCCACGGGCCTGCGGTCTCCCCACCACACCGACCGCAGGTCGCCTGGTTGCCGAAGGGCATGGCGGTGAAAACCTGTCCATCCCTGGGGGCGTGGGGTCACACCCGCTCCCCTCCGCGCGCCGGAACACGGGCTCACGCCCGGTGCCGCCAGCGCACGCCCCGCTACGTTCAACATCTCTGAGCATCGGCCGCGCTCGGCGCGCCGACCGGCGCGCGCCGCGTGACGCCGAATCCCATCTGCGTCGTGTGACGCAAACTCAACAAAGACCTTCTGTCGTTTCACGTGCGGTCTGGGTTGTCAAGATCCCCTGTCGTATACACGAACCGGCTGTCAGTGTCCGTTTTAGTTTTGTCTTTGTGGCACAGACGTTCCTGCCTGTGCAGTGCGAGACGGCCGAACAGACTGGAAGGTCTGTGCCACAAAGACAAAACTAAATCGCGGCTGTCAGGCTCGAGCTGAATTCCCCCGTCGCCGCGTAACTTGCTGAAAATTCAGGTGTTCTGGCGATTCGTGCCGCCCCTTTCCGTTTCGGTCTTCGGGGTTGAGACGTTTGTGCGCATCACCAGAGGACTCGCATGATTGGTTCCATCGGTTCGACCGCACCGAGTCTCTCGGTCGCGTCTGTTCTGCAGGCCGGGATAACCTCGGCCGTGAGTGGCACGGGTGCCCTTACCGGTGCCGGTGACACCGCCGACATCTCGGGGCCGGGGAAACTGTTCGCGGCGCTCAAGGAATTGGCTGCGGAAGATCCGGAGAAGTTCAAAGCGGTGGCCGCGGACATCGCCACCAAACTCAAGGAAGCCGCAGAAAAGGCGAGTGACGCGACCGGTTCGGTCGCCGGTCCGAGTTCCCTGCTGTCCGACCTCGCCGCCAAGTTCGAGACGGCCGCGGAAACGGGGGACGTGTCCGTATTGGAGCCCCCCTCGCAGGGGCCGGGCGGGGTGGGCGGGTACAACCGCGCCGGCCGGCCGAACGGCCCCCCGCCGCCCCCGCCGGCGGACTCGGGTGTTGATCTGAAGGCGCTGTTCGACTCGATCACCAAAGAGGTGACCGACGCGCTGGCCGCGTGACCGCTGTCAAACGGCTCGACCACGAATCGCGCCGGCGCATGACGCCGGCGCCGTTAAACACCAGGTGTCGCCATTTGTCGCAGCTTTTGTACGGATCGCAAACGGTTCGACGTTCGGGACGTGCCGGCGGTCGTTCATACGCCGTGCCGATCGGTGCGGCGGGTTCATACTACACGGAGGCGTTGAACGGGCGCTCGCATGCCCAACTACCTGCGTAACCGAGCGATACCGCTCGCCTTCTTTTCGTTCGCTCATAAACTGCCGGAACTCCTCGCAGACATTTACTCGCCCGCTTTATTCCGAGAGGCCCGATGCCGGTACGTCCCGTTAGCCACTTCACGTGGCAGGTGCTCCGCACTGTGAAGCGGAGCAAGAAGCCCCTGACCGGTCGCGACCTGCGACTGGCACCCACCCGGAACACGAAGGACGGTTCGTTCCTCACGGCGCTCGTCGATCAGGGCCTCCTGACCGCCGTTACCGGGTCGAGCGACATCCCGTTCGAGGCGACGTTCTCGCTCACCGAGAAGGGGCAGCACGCGGCCGAGTACGGCGAGTACGAGTACGATCTGAAGCCGAAGTCCGCTCCCGCACCGGCCCCCGCGCCGCCGGCTCCCAAGTCCGCCGTGGTCGCCAAGAAGAAGCGGTAACGGGCGTGAAACGCCAAACGCCCGGCGACACGCGCCGGGCGCTCGTTTCGGACTGTTGACCCGAAATCCTTACTCTTTCGTGAACTTGTTGGGCATCGGGTTCATGTTCTTCAGCACGAAGAGGTGCTGCTTTTCCCCCGCCTTAAATTCCTTCGGCGTCTCGCCGCCGGGCAGGGCGTACACGATTGTGATCGTATCGCCCTCCTTCTTGATCAGTCCGTTCGCGGTCGATTCTTTCGGGTGGTGACTCGTCATCTTGATGGCCCACGGCGTTTTGGCCTTATCGATCGTGTACGTGGCGGCGAAGAACTCCTTCTTGTCCTTGTCGGTGCCCACGATCTTGTCGCCGGTGAACCGCACCAGCGAGCCCTTGATTTCGCCCTCGGGGATGGCCTTGTCGTCCTTCTCACCCGACACGATCGTGTAGCCGCCGTCGAGTTCCCCGGCGGCCTTCTTCTCGTCCTTTTTGTCGTCGGCGGTTCCGGGCGAGCCCGTCAAAACCACCACGGTCGCCGCAGCGAACAGAAGTGCGGAAACGAATGTGCGCATGGCGGTTGCTCCTGGTGTTAGCGCCCCGCGACCGGTGCGGGGACTGCGAACGGTTGGAGCAACCGCTGTGCCGTGGTCGGCGTCAGGACGACAGCTTCGAGGACCGGGCACGCAGGAGGTGATCGACCAGCACGAGGGCAACCATCGCCTCGCCCATCGGGACGAACCGCGGCAGCAGACAGGGGTCGTGACGGCCCTTCACGAGAATCTCCGTCGGCCGGCCGTCGCGGTCGATCGTTCGCTGCGTGCGGGGGATGCTGCTGGTGGGCTTGATCGCGGCCCGGCAGACGATCGGCATTCCGCTGGAAATGCCGCCGAGCATCCCGCCGTGCCGGTTCGACTCGGTGCGCACCCGCGGGCCGTGCTTCGGCTCCCACACGGTCGCGTTGCAGTCGGCCGCGTCCGGTGCCACCGGGGACTCGTGCGCTTCCGGGGGCGCGAACACGTCGTTGTTCGCACTGCCGCGCATGGTGGCGACCGCGAACCCCGCACCGTACTCGAACCCCGTGACCGCCGGCAGCGACAGAAGTGCTTTGGCCAGATCGGCTTTCAGCTTGTCGAAGACGGGCTCGCCGAGCCCCGCGGGGACGCCGGTCGCGACCAACTCGCACACGCCGCCGATCGAGTCGCGGTCCATGCGCACGTCGTCGATGAGCTGGACCATCTGGGCGGCGGTTTCCGGCACCGGGCACCGCACCGGGGTCGCTTCCACCTGCTCCAGTGTCACGGCCGTCGGGTCCGGAACGTGCGCGACGAGGGGGCCGACCTGCTTGACGTACCCGAGCACGCGAATCCCGTCGCGCGCGAGGAGCTTTTTGGCGACGGCGCCGGCCGCGACCCGGCTCACCGTCTCGCGCGCGCTGGACCGCCCGCCGCCGCGGTAGTCGCGGAACCCGTACTTCGCGTCGAACGTGAAGTCCGCGTGGCCGGGGCGGTACTTGTCCTTGATGTCGCCGTAGTCGCCGCTCCGCTGGTCGCTGTTGCGGAACGTGATGGCGATGGGGGTGCCGTCGGTCTTCCCCTCGAACACCCCGGACCAGATTTCGGGGAGGTCCTGTTCGTCGCGCTGGGTGGTGAGCTTGCTCTGCCCCGGGCGCCGGCGCCGCAGGTCCGGGAGCAGGTCGTCGACCGAGAGTTCCAGCCCCGCGGGGCAGCCGTCGATGATGACCACGTTTCCGGGGCCGTGGCTGACGCCCGCCGTGGTGACGCGAAACAGTGTGCCGAATGTGTTGCCTGCCATCCCGCAATTGTATCGCTTCCGCCGGCCCCGGGCTGGAGCCGGCCGGGCCGGCGCGGGTAGATTGAATGGGAGACACGACCCCAAGTTCGATGGTTTCAAGTTCCGGGGGCGGGCGACAGCAGGCGACCCGGCGGACCGTCAGGCGGTTCCGCGGCCGCCGGAACTTCACTTGGGGCCGGCACCTGGAACCCGGAGGGACTCACCCCGATGCGACCCGCACTCGCGTTCGGTGTGCTGCTCGGCACGCTGGCACTGGCGCACGCGCAACCGTCCAAGGACCCCGACCCGCGGTACGGGGTCACCGCGCGGGTCAAGGTGCACCTGCAAACGAGCCCGAAAGAGGCGCTCAAAACGACCCTCGCGCTGATCGACGCGGGGCAGTACGCGTACCTCGCGGCCCACGTCCTCGACCCCAAGTTCGTGGACGAGATGGTGGCCGACCGCACGAAGGCGTTCGAGGCCGGGGCGGAGCGCGAGCTGGCCAAGCTGCGCGACTTCCAGCGCGCCAACCCCGACCAGGTGCAGGGGCAGGACCGCGTTCCGCTGGACCCGAAGGCGTTCCGGGCGGTGGCGGAGCAGAAGGCCCGCGACCTGGCGTTCAAGCAGTTCCTGCGTGACATTGAGGAGAAGTTCCGCGAGGACCCGCAATCGCTGAAGGACCTGCGGAAGATCCTGCGCGAGGGCAAGTTCTCGGAGGCCGACCCGACGGCGTCCGCGGGGCACGACACCGTGAAAGGGCGCACGGTGCACTTTAAGAAGATCGGCGACCGCTGGTTCCTGGAGAACCGGGTCGCCGAGGAGCCCAAGAAGGAAGAAGAGCCGAAGAAGGAAGACCCCAAGAAGGGGCCGTAACGTCGCCGCTCGGCGCGCGGCCGTGTTCCGCGGGCCGCTTACTTGTTGATCCACTTCAGGATGGTCGGGCCGGGCACGGTCATCTTCACGACCATCTGGAGTGACGACCCTTGCGGCTCGGGCTTCCCGGGCGGTTTCGGCTTGTCGTCCTTTTGTTCCTGCCGCTTCTCGTCGGTCCGCGACAGCTTCGGCGAACCGACGGGCCGCACCGGCTTCCGGCGTGCCGGGTTCTGGGGGGCCTCGTCGGCCGCGTCGATGTTGAGCGTCAGCGCCGCCATCCCCACCACCGCGCCGTACTTGTTCAGCACCGGCCCGCCGCTCGAACCGCTCGCGTAGTCGGCGGTGATCCCCATCCACTTCTCGCGATTCTTGTCCTCGTTGGTGTGGGTGCTGTACCGCGTGACCGCGCCCTGGGTGTACACGTAGAACAGGTCGCCCGGGTGGCTCAGCACCCCGACCCACGAGCCGACCTCGGCGAACGCGGGCGACACGGCCAGCGGCACCAACTCCCGGGCGGAGATGCGGAACACCGCGACGTCGGCGGTTCTGTCGCCGCCGAGGAAGTCGGTGACCGGGTACACGTTGCCGTTGCGGTCGGCGGCCCCGAACACCTCGCCGCCTTTGAGGTCCTCGAAGACGTGCCAGTTGGTGACGAGCACGCCGTCGGCGGCCGCGACCCACGCGGTCGCGTAGGTGCCGGTCTCCCAGTTCCCGTCCTTGTCGGGGTACACGCTGCCGACGACGAACACGCTCGGCTCGGCCAGCTTGTACACCTCTTCCGGCGCGAGCGCCTTGCGGCCCGGTTCGGCGGCGGCGATGTTGGCGCTGCCGGGCTTCATTTTCGCGAGGAGCTTCTTGTGCGCGAGCGGCCTCTTGGCCTTGGCCAGCTCTTCGAGCTTCTCGTACAGGTTCTTGTACACCGCGTCGTCGTCGACGAACTTCGGCTCGCGGGGGGCCTCGGCCTTGGGCGGCTGCGCGGCGGCACCGAGCGCAACTGCGCAGCCGAGCAGGAGCGCGAGTGGGAGGGCCGCAGGCATCGGTTTGCGCATATGCTCTCGGTCGCTTGCGGGATTAGGTGGCTTGGTAGGCAGTTAAGAGGCGCGGCAGTTCGAGGAGCGCGCTCTCAAATTCAGCGAGGCGCAGTTGCAGTTCCGCCCGTTCTAATGGCGTCAATCGCCCCTGATCGATCATCCCCGAAACTTGCTGGGCGAGACCGCGGGCGGCGGGCCGGAACCGGTCCAAAAAAACTTTGACGGCCTGGAACTCGGCCGCGACGACCCGTTGCGTCTCTTTCCCATAAAGGCTTTTCGTCGCGGCCTCTTTCAAGTCCCTGAGCTGGGTGTGAATGCTGGACATCTTTTGCTGGTACTCACGCAAAAGCGGCACAACCGTGGCGGTGAAGGTCTCGGGCGGATCGATCACGATTTCTTCGCTCACGGCTTCTCCTCCCAAGCTCGGATCGTTTGGAACACCCGCACAAGGCGCTGCACGGCGGCGGCCAGGCGTGGCATGTCGAAACTGCCAGACGCGGTCGAGTACAGCTTTTCGCCCGCAAGCGTTTCGAGGTTTTTGAGGATCAGCGAAACGAATGCGAAATCGTGTCGGAATGCGTGCGCGCCGAGGGCGTTTTGCATCTCCCGCACCGCGGTCATGTACTCGCCCGCTTGGTAGTGGCTTTCGACCTCTCCTTGTTGCCCGGCCCACAGATCCTGCTTCGCGACGACCGACAGAAACCAGATCTTTTGTTTGCAGACCGAAACGAACGGAACCAACTGCCGGAGGACGCGCAACTCCTCTTGTCGTCGGTCGGCGGGGAGAGCCGACAAGAAGCCCGGTTTGGTTCCGGTCGTCGCCCACAACGCGTGAGATTTGTAGCTCGGCGTACTGAACGTGTGGTATCCGTACGCGCTCACCAGGATGATGCCCCGGAACGCGCCCTCCGCAATTTGGCGGTGCAACCCGGGCCACGTGTGTTCTCTGCGGAACGTTTGGCCCGGTGCCACGACGACCGTGACGGTTTCGTCGTCCTGCAGCGGGAACTCCTCGATACCGTCACTTTCTGTGTACTTGCCGGCGTTTTCGTCGAACCAGTCCAACTGACCGGCGAGGAGCCGCGCGAGCGTGGTTTTACCCACACCGCCAGGACCGATGATGAGAACCCCTCGACTCGGTTCCGGAAGCCCGCCGTCCGACCGCGAGGGGCGATTGAATTGGTCCCTCAGCCACTCCCAAATGCCGCGCAAGACGCCCTTCGTGACTTCGCGGCCGGCGTTCTCGATATCGAAAGCACCTTCGCCCATCTCGTATCCCCGGACGAATTATCGCACGCCGGCGCCGAGCCGTCTACTCCGTGCGCTTGGCCCGGGTCTCAGCGTACCCGGCTTCGAGCCGGCGGGTCAACTCGGGGAACTTGTCGAACAGCCGCTTCGGGGTCCGCCTCTCGCACCGCGTCAGCGAGTACGCCGTCAGCAGCGGCAGCGCGATCGTCGAGTCGACGTAGCACGTCACCGAATCCGGGAGCTTCTCGGGGTCCACCTTGCCCCACGTCATCGCCTCGCTCGGCGTCGCGCCGCTCAGCCCGCCGGTGTCCGGGCGGGCGTCCGTGAACTGCAAGAAGTAGTCGTGCCCCGCCTCGAGCAGCCCGAGCACCTCCTGAATTTGCGGCTCGGTCTGGAGCATGAAGTTCTTCGGGCTGCCGCCGCCCAAAATCAGCACGGAACTGGTCCCGCCGGCGGCCTTCGCGTCCCACACGATCGACGCCGACTGGTTCACGTCGCGGAGCGGGTCGATGCGGAGCTGCGAGCCCTCCAGCATCAGCGCCGCGAGGTTCATCCCGATGGAGCTGTCGCCCGGCGAGCTGGTGAAGATCGGCACCCCGTGCCGGTACGCCGCGGCCAGCAGGTTCTTGCCCCTCACCCCCGTCTGGTCCTCGCGCTCCGCGAGGTACTTCCCGACCAGGTTGTGGAACTCCGCGGTCCCCATCGTGTGCTGGAACGCGTCCCCGCGGCACAGGGCGCGGAAGAACTTGTCCGTGCCCAGCAGGTTCTCGTAGTCGAAGACGATGTCGTAGATACGGATGACCTGGTTCTCGCGCAGCTCGTGGTCCGGCAGGCTCGGCCCGGCCTGGAACAGGTCCATCCCCAGCGCGTAGTGGGTGTCGTGGTACAGGTTCGCCCCGGTCGAGACGATCCAGTCGATGAACCCCGCTTCCACCAGCGGCACCAGGCACGACATCCCCAAGCCGGCGGGCGTCAGCGCCCCCGAGAGCGCCAGCCCGATGGTGCCGTTGTCGGCCAGCATCTTGCGCACGAAGAGCTGGCACCCCTCCCGCAGCCGGCCGCCGTTGTACGAGAGGAACGCGCCGTCGATCAGGTCCGCGGTCCCGGCGCCCGGCGCGACGGGCGCCGGGTCGATGCGGTGGCGGCTGATCTTGTGGAGGAACTCCTTGTTGGCGTCGGTCCCGGCGTGGCGGTCGTAGCTCGGCTTGTGCGGGTGCATGGCGTCCGTGGGTCAGGGGTCGGGGGCAAAGGGGCATTCTATGACGCCGAGTTCGCGCAGCGCCGCGGCGTACTCCTCCGGCGTGTTCAGGTTGCGGAGCGACCGGAGTTCGGGGTCCGCGTCGCGCAACTCGCTCGCGCTCAAGGCCCGGGGCGGCACGAGGGTGAAGAGGTCCGTCATGCGCAGCCGGTTCGCCGCCAGCATCGCGCGCGCGACCGGGAGCACGCGCGCCCGGTACGCCGCGGCCAGCGGGTGGAGCCGGCCGCCGATTTGCGGCACCGCGGCCCAAACACTCACCCACCAACCCTCTTCCTGAAGGGATGAAGGGTCGCCCAGGCCTGCGATCACACGCCGCACGAACGCCGGCGTCAAGAACGGGGCATCGCACGCGGACAGGTACACCGCGTCGCACGCCCCGTCGAGCGCCGTGAGCCCCGCGACCAGCCCGCCGAGCGGCCCGCGGCCCTCGACCTCGTCGCGAACGACGGGCACGCCGTCCGGCAACGGCGGGACCTCCTGGTCCGGTGCCGCGACCACGACGACAAAGTCGGTCGATTCGCGCACGGCGCGAACAACACGCGGGAGCAACAGCTCGTTGCCGAAGGGGAGGGCAGCCTTCGGGCGCCCCATGCGCGCGGATTTGCCCCCACAGAGGACGATTCCACCGACTTTCATGCGCCGCTGCTCCGAAATCATGCGCCGGGCGGAATTCTGCGCCGCCGCGCATATTTTCTATTGACCGGCAGAACGTGTGTTACTGTCCTATGAGAAGTGTATCTAGCGCTTTACGCCCCGGTGCGTGTGAGTACGCCGATGTTCTTTACTGCTTTCCGGCGGCTGTTCCGACGCGAACCGTCGCCCCAGTTACACACCTCGGACCTCGTGCGGGACCTCGGGCGCATCGAGTCGTTCCCGACGCTCTCGCACGTGACCGTGCGGGCGATGGCGCTGACCAACGACCCGAAGGCCACGCTGGCGGACGTGGCCGAGCTGATCCGGCACGACCCGGTGCTGTCGGTCGGGGTTTTGAAGGTGGCGAACTCGGCCGCCAACCGCGGCCGCCGCGCCAGCGAGAACGTGCAACAGGCGACCGTGCGGCTGGGCATGCGCCGGTGCCAGCAGGTCATCGCCACGGTCGGCGTGCGCGGGGTGTTCAAGTACACCTCGCCGCTGGCGGAGCTGATGTGCGAGACCCTGCTGCGGCACTCGCTGTTCACCGCCAACATCGCGTCGCGCCTGAACGCCGCCGGCGAGCTGGGGTTCCGCGGCGAGGAGTTCACCGCCGGGCTGCTGCACGACATCGGGCGCGTCATCATGTGCGTCCGCGCGCCGGCCGCGTTCGCGTCCCTGGACCCGCTCACGTTCCAGGAGGACGGCGGCATTCTGGCGCGGGAGCGGGACGCGATCCAGTTCGACCACTGCGAGATCGGGGTGCGGTTCGCCCGCGCCAACCAGTTGCCCCCGACCGTCACGAACGCGATCCTGAACCACCACTACCCGCAAGCCGAGCGCGAGTTCCCGGTGCTGGTGGCGCTCGCCGCGGTCGCCGACGGGATCGCCAACCACGCCCAGCGCGAGCGCAAGCTGACCAACTACCGGCCCGAGAAGTGCCCGGGCTTTATTCGGCTGCTGGCCAACGTCGGCCCCGAGAAGACACGGGCCGTGCGGGCGGCCGTGTCGCGCGCGGTGGTGGAGTCGCTGCGCGAGACGCGGGCCATGCTGAAGCTCACCGCAACGATGTGACGCGCCCGACGTGTCACATGGTCCCGTTTCGCTCCAATGCACGGCGGGCATTCGGGCACCGTGAATCAACCGTCCCCTGTGCGTCGGCGGCCCACAGCGCCGCCGACGCACAGGGGACGGTTGTTAGACATATCAACAAACGTTCGGTGTCGGACATTAGCTTGTCGGCAACCCGGCTCTTAACTCGTCGCGCTGCGGGGACTTTCTAAACCTTGCGGTTCTTGCAGCACGGCGCGTGAGGAATCGTACATCATTCCTCAGCGCTCAGACTCCGCTCGTTTCCTCACATTTCAGGGGACTCGCGTGAAAACCGTTCTGCTCCCGATCGGCGACGCGGCCGAGGTGCTCGACACCTATTACCCCCTGTTCCGGCTGCGCGAGGAGGGCTACACGGTCCTCGTCGCGGGTCCGGAGGTCCGGCCCTACCACCTCGTTTTGCACGAACGGCCCGACGGCTGGGACATCACCCAGGAGCGGCCCGGCTACACCCTTCAGGCCGATGTCGCGTTCCGGGACGTGAACCCGGACCAGCTCGCCGGCATGGTCATCACCGGCGGCCGGGCGCCGGAGTACCTCCGCTACGACGCCGACCTGCTGCGCATCACCCGCGCGCTGTTCGCCGCCAACAAGCCGGTCGCCAGCGTGTGCCACGGCATCGAGATCGTTGCGGCCGCCGACGTGATCCGCGGGCGCGAGGTGACAACCGTTGCCAAGTGCGCGCTGGACTGCACCTTCTCCGGGGGCGTGTACGTGAACCGCGAGGTGGTGGTGAGCGGGAACCTCGTGACGTGCCGCACCTGGCACGACAACCCGGCGTGGATGCGCGAGTACCTCAAGTTGCTCCGCGCCGCGCGGTGAAGGCGGCAAAGGTTCAGTGGGAAGGCGCGACGCACGCTCCGGCCGCAACTTCGCGGGATCGGCAAGCACGTCCGCCGCCGTGCTCCCGCGGGCGCATCACAAGGTCGGTCCGGCGGGCGTGGGCCGCGCACGGATGCGGCTGCTCCTGCCTCCCTCAACGCCCGCGCACGCGCACGGCGCGGGTCCGCAGGGGTAGCGATAACGACGCTTCGCCGCCACAATGGATACGGGTAATAACACCGACCGCTCCGCACCGGCGGTCACCGGACCGGGTTCCTACGACCACATGAACGAGACCGAATGGCTGACGGCCCGCGAGCCCTGGGGGATGATCGCGTTCATTCGCGAGAGCGCGAGCCGGCGGAAGTTACGGCTGTTCGCGTGCGCGTGCTGCCGTCAGGTGCTCAACCCGTTCGCCCCGCCCCTGGTAGAGCGAGCGGTCACGGCGGCCGAGATGTTCGCGGACGGCGAAGTCGGCCACTCGGCGCTGCTCCAGACGCGCGCCGTGGTGGCCCCGGCGAGTAACGCCGCCCGCCGCGCCAACGTCGGGAGCCGTGTGGGGTACTTGTGCCACCTGTGGGATGCGTGCCTGGCGGCGTGTTGGGACGGCTGGGAAGCGGACGCGGCGGACGACGCGGCGCTGGCAACCGCCCGAGCGGCGGCCGATGTGCCCTGGCCCGCGACCGGCACGCCGCCGGCGGATTTTTACGCCGAACTCGCGAATCAGGCCGACCTGCTCCGCGACATCTTCGGCAACCCGTTCACATCATGCGGGCTGGAGCCCGAGTGGCTCACCGACACCGTGATCGGAATGGCGCGATCGATCTACACCGAGTACACGTTCGACCAACTGCCGGTTCTGGCCGACGCACTCCAGGACGCGGGCTGCGACAGCGACCCGATTCTCAACCACTGCCGCAGCGAGCGCGAGCACGTTCGTGGGTGCTGGGTGGTGGACCTGCTGCTGAGTAAAGCTTGAGGGGTAGTTGACACCCGGCGACGTGCAACCAAAGATGGCGCAGTGCGCGTGTCACGTGTGCTAACAGTCCGAACAGACTGGGGGCCAAAGTGGCGTAATGAGGTTCACGCGTTTTTGATGGTGCGACGAGGAATACCAGCTCGGACCGCAAAGTCGCCGTTGCCACTTGTTACTGTTTGCCTGTTGCTCGTCCTATGGGCATCTCTGCTGTTGCTGCCGGCAGCGAATAACATCTTCTCATTCGAAGCATGCTTCGCGTGGTCGAAAAATCGAAGTGCGATTCGCTTGAAATCACAGAGGATTGCGTCGCCGGCCCGCTGCGACACGCAGGGTGGCAGGGTGATTGGCACGGTGGCTGCTTTATCTATTTGCGTCGAGCACCACTTGCTGCTCTGGGTGTGCTGTGGGGAGAGGCGGCACAGTCAGAGGGGTAAATACAGCTCGCAAAATCTGTCACTGTTGTCCTGGCCGATGGGAGAGGCGGCCAGGACAACGGTGATACTGCTAAAAAATTCAAATCAACTAACATGCTGGAAGACAAGAGAGGCGACCCGTTAAGGATCGCCTCTCTGTTTGCGTCGGGAGAGTGACGCAGTTTTTTCCTTTTGGCATCATGCCCTATTCCGGTACGCCACGCAAGTGGGATTTTCTTACTTGTTTCACTTTCTGGTCACGAACTGGAAGTCGGCTGCACCGCACCGCTACTGGATTCGCACTTTAACGCTCTGGCGCATTGACCGATCCGCACGCAATTCTGCTTCGCTACGACACGGCAACCCCAATCGCTCACACGTTCTCGACCGGCGAGTCAGGCTCACAGGCGCGAGCGTGATGGCGGCCAAGTAAACTCAGAAAGGGTGGCGGGGTGGACGGATGGTCACAGTTTCGTGCTGGCTTGCACGAACTTCGCGTTTGCGAACACCGATTTTGACAGGATCGACAGGATTCACCGGATTAAAGACCGATCGATTTGAAATCCTGTTGATGCTGCCAAAATCCTCTGGGCTCAGCCACCGCGTCTTGGTGCTACCCGCCCTCGCCCTGGCGGCCGCAGGTACTCCGAATCTCGGACGGCACCAGGGCAACGCAAAAAAAGCAAACGCGGTTGAGCGACACCGGAAGTGAAGTGTCGTGGCCCTGTGCTTTCCAAGGCTCGGTCACTGAATCAAGAGGCCTGGACGACGCTTCAGGTTGCCCAGATTAGCCCCTTTCGCAACTCTTTGGGCGTCACTCGCGGGGCCGTCTTGCTACGCCGCAAAGCGGAACGGTATTGGGGCTAGTCGGCGTGTTGCCGGCTTCCTATACCTCAATCTTCCCCTCGTATGCGAAGGTGCCGTGCTCATGGCGAGTTGGCTGCGGGGAGGGTATGTCTGCCGCGAAGGTCTGATAATTTTCTTTGCGGTGGTGGTTGACGGATGGGGCTCGCGAGCTAAGATGATCGGAGTGACGCAAACGCAACGCGGGTAACGAGTTGCGACGCGAAAAGTTGGTTCGGATCGCTCGAGCAGGGCGGCCGAATCACTCGGGTTCCGGAAGCGGCTCGCGAGAGCGGCGGACGGGGCTCAACAAGCCGGTAAGACGGCCAGTGGCAGGTGGTGTGACCTCCTGCCGAGACGGTCTTTGACAACGTGGTGAAGCAAGTTAAGTTGCATCTTCGTCGGTGCCGCTTGCGGGTCGTCTGGGTGCGGCGTCGCTCCTTCGGGTGCGGGGCCGGGTCTGGCGGGTTGCGGGTGGCGGCGATCAGTGACAAGACGAGACACGAGCCTTAGAAGTGGTTGAGATAATCGTCACCCGCGGCACATATCGGTGCCGGGGGTGGCACTAGTGGTGATGCTCGACTAATGGTACCCGCTTGCCGGCGGGTGCGGTGGTCTGGGCAGTGCGGCCAAGCTAGTAAGGGCGTGTGGGGGATGTCTTGGCACCAGGAGGCGAAAGGGCGTGGAAGACTGCGAAAAGTCCGGGGGAGCTGTCAAACGAGCTTTGATCCCGGAATACCCGAGCGAACGCAGGGAACTGAAACATCTCAGTACCTGTAGGAGGAGAAAGAAACCTCGATTCCGTCAGTAGCGGCGAGCGAACGCGGAGCAGCCCAAACCGGGGGTAACACCCCGGGGTTGTAGGACCACGTTTAGGATCCATGAGTCCAAGCTGAAGCGTCTGGAATGACGCGCCGCAGGGGGTGAAAGTCCCGTAAGCGACTGGACGAGTGGCCGAGTGGTATCCTGAGTAGGACTCAACACGTGAAAGTGAGTCCGAAGCGGCGGGGTCCATCCCGCAAGGCTAAATACTCCCTGGTGACCGATAGCGTAGAGTAGCGCGAGCGAACGATGGGAAGAACCCCGACAAGGGGAGGACACTGAACCTGAAACCACATGCCTACAAGCGATCGGAGCCCTATGCGTCAGCAGGGTGACGGTGTGCCTTTTGCATAATGATCCGGCGACTTACCGTAACCAGCGAGGTTAAGGGCCTTTGGTCCGGAGCCGAAGCGAAAGCGAGTCTTAAACGGGCGTCAAGTTGGGTGCGGTAGACGCGAAACCACGTGACCTACGCATGGCCAGGATGAAGTGGGGGTACAACCCCATGGAGGACCGAACTCATTTGGGTTGAAAACCGATGGGATGAGCTGTGTGGGGGAGTGAAAGTCTAATCAAACGTGGAGATAGCTCGTTCTCTCCGAAATAACTTTAGGGTTAGCGTTCGGATAGTTGGCCGTGGGGGTAGAGCGACTGATTGCGAACGGGGGCCTACCCGGCTACCCGTCGCAGCCAAACTCCGAATACCGCGGTTCAAGTCCGGGCAGCTAGACGGTGGGGGATAATCTTCATCGTCGAGAGGGGAACAGCCCAGATCGCCCGCTAAGGTCCCAGAGTCGTGCTCAGTGCGAAAGGAAGTTGGGCTCCGGAGACAGCCAGGATGTTGGCTTAGAAGCAGCCACCATTTAAACAACGCGTAATAGCGGACTGGTCGAGGAGCCCTGCGCCGATAATGAACGGGACTCAAGCACGACACCGAAGCGGCGGGTGCAGTAATGCACGGTAGGAGAGCGTTGGGTGTGCGGCGAAGCGGTACGGGCGACGATCCGTGGAGCGCACCCAAGTGATTATGCCGGAATGAGTAGACGATAAAACGGGTGAGAATCCCGTTCGCCGTAAGCCTAAGGGTTCCTGGGGAAGGTAAATCCGCCCAGGGTTAGCCGGTGCCTAAGGCGAGGCCGAAAGGCGTAGCCGATGGGGAGCAGGTTAATACTCCTGCGCTCCTCGCGTAACACGGGACGCCGGTCCGAAGCAGTGTAGGCTAATTAGATTGCCTCAGGGCGCTTATGATCCCGATATCTGCTGAGGGCCGGCCGAGAAAACCGCGCGAGAAACCGTACTAAAACCGACACAGGTAGGCGAGATGAGTATTCTAAGGCGCTCGAGAGAACGCTCGTGAAGGAACTCTGCAAGTTAAACCCGTAACTTCGGGAAAAGGGTTGCCCACGCGAGTGGGCCGCAGTGAAAAGGTTCTGGCGACTGTTTACTAAAAACACAGGTCTGTGCGAAGGCGTAAGCCGCGGTATACAGACTGACGCCTGCCCGGTGCTGGTAAGTTAAGGGAGAGGGTTAGCCGCAAGGCGAAGCTCGCAACCGAAGCTCCAGTAAACGGCGGCCGTAACTATGACGGTCCTAAGGTAGCGAAGTTCCTTGTCGGGTAAGTTCCGACCTGCATGAATGGCGTAACGACCGGAACACTGTCTCCACGAGCGACTCGGTGAAATTGTAGTTGTCGTGAAGATGCGACATACCCGCAGCTAGACGGAAAGACCCCGTGAACCTTAACTGCAGCTTGGTATTGGGTTTAGACCCAGCATGCGTAGCGTAGGTGGGAGGCTATGAGCGGCGCATCTCGGTGCGCCGGGAGCCAACGATGAAACACCACCCTTGCTGTGTTTGAATTCTAACCCGTCGTGTGGAACGACAGGGACCGTGCTAAGTGGGCAGTTTGATTGGGGCGATCTCCTCCTAAACGGTAACGGAGGAGTGCAACGGTACCCTCAGCCCGGTTGGCAATCGGGCATCGAGCGTAAAGGTATAAGGGTGCTTGACTGCGAGCCCGATGGGGCGAGCAGGGACGAAAGTCGGCCTTAGTGATCCGGTGGTCCCGGATGGAAGGGCCATCGCTCAACAGATAAAAGGTACTCCGGGGATAACAGGCTTATCTCCTCTGAGCGTTCATAGCGGCGAGGAGGTTTGGCACCTCGATGTCGGCTCATCACATCCTGGGGGTGGAGAAGCTCCCAAGGGTTCGGCTGTTCGCCGATGAAAGTGGTACGTGAGCTGGGTTTAGACCGTCGTGAGACAGGTCGGTCCCTATCTGCTGTGGGCGGAGGATACTTGCGGGGCTTTCTCCCTAGTACGAGAGGACTGGGAGGGACACACCGCTGATGTTCCAGTTGTGGCGCTAGCCGCACCGCTGGGTAGTCACGTGTGGACGGGATAAACGCTGAAGGCATATAAGCGTGAAACTTCCCCCTAGATCAGGTATCCCGCGCGAGCGAAGGCTCCTCGTAGACCACGAGGTCGATAGGCCGGACGTGTACGCGTGGCAACACGCTCAGCTAACCGGTACTAACAGCCGAACGCTTGGCCGCACTCCCCACTCCACCGCCCGTGTCTCGAACACATGCGACTTGACGCTTCACCACGTTGTACCGATACACCGTCGGGGTGACACCCGACACGAACCATGCCGGTGACCATACCCAAACGGAAACACCCGTTCCCATTCCGAACACGGCCGTGAAACGTTTGAGGCCGATGGTAGTGCGTCCAGCGCGAGAGTAGGTATCGCCGGCTACTGTACAATCGATCGACGCCTCTGGACGAGAGGGCCGATCGCCAATACACTCTGATGAGGAGTGGCTTGCTCGACCGGTCAAACGGTTGAGCCGAGTGCTGATCTTTGACAAGTGGGTGCGTGAGATCTGTTTGAGGTGGGTTAACGCCGTTGAGTAGGTGTTAACTCCATCTCGGATCGGATCACAACGAACGAGCTCCGCCGCGAGGTGGGGTGCGTGCGGTGTGATGCGGTCCAAGACTGAAGTCGACACCGAACAACGGCCGGATTGAACTCGACCAAGTCGCTGCCGGGTGACTGGCAGTGCGAAAATTAACTTGAAGGGTTTGATTCTGGCTCAGAACGAACGTTGGCGGCATGGATTAGGCATGCAAGTCGGGGGAATCCCGCAAGGGGGAACCGGCGTAAGGGGCAGTAAGGCATGGGTACCTACCCGGGGGTTCGGGATAGCCATCAGAGATGGTGGGTAATACCGGATGACCTCGTGAGAGCAAAGATTCATCGCCCCCGGAGGGGCCCATGTGATATTAGCTAGTTGGTGGGGTAACGGCCCACCAAGGCGAAGATGTCTAGCGGGTGTGAGAGCACGACCCGCGCCACTCGCACTGAGACACTGGCGAGACACCTACGGGTGGCTGCAGTCGAGGATCTTCGGCAATGGGGGCAACCCTGACCGAGCGATGCCGCGTGCGCGATGAAGGCCTTCGGGTTGTAAAGCGCTTTAGTGGGGGAGAAAAGCCGAGAGGTGTGATCTATCCCAAAAATAAGCTCGGGCTAAGTTCGTGCCAGCAGCCGCGGTAAGACGAACCGAGCGAACGTTGTTCGGAATCACTGGGCTTAAAGGGCGCGTAGGCGGGCTATCAAGTCTGGGGTGAAATGCCGCGGCTCAACCGCGGAACGGCCTCAGATACTGACGGCCTGGAGGGAGGTAGGGGCATGTGGAACTGTAGGTGGAGCGGTGAAATGCGTTGATATCTACAGGAACTCCGGTGGCGAAAGCGACGTGCTGGACCTCTTCTGACGCTGAGGCGCGAAAGCTAGGGGAGCAAACGGGATTAGATACCCCGGTAGTCCTAGCCCTAAACGATGGGTACTAGATAGTAGACCAGATATGGGTTTACTGTCGAAGTTAAAATGCTAAGTACCCCGCCTGGGGAGTATGGTCGCAAGGCTGAAACTCAAAGAAATTGACGGGGGCTCACACAAGCGGTGGAGCATGTGGCTTAATTCGAGGCTACGCGAAGAACCTTATCCTGGACTTGACATGTGCGAAAGCGCTCGGCAGTAGGACCCGGAAACGGGAACGGACCCCAGCAATGGGGGGACCGAGCACAGGTGCTGCATGGCTGTCGTCAGCTCGTGTCGTGAGATGTCGGGTTAAGTCCCATAACGAGCGAAACCCTTACCTTTAGTTGCGACCCACAAGGGCACTCTAGAGGGACTGCCGGTGTCAAACCGGAGGAAGGCGGGGATGACGTCAAGTCCTCATGGCCTTTATGTCCAGGGCTGCACACGTGCTACAATGGTGTACACAGAGTGAAGCGACTCTGCGAAGAGGAGCCAATCACAGAAATTACACCCCAGTTCAGATCGCAGGCTGCAACTCGCCTGCGTGAAGCCGGAATCGCTAGTAATCGCGGGTCAGCAACACCGCGGTGAATGTGTTCCTGAGCCTTGTACACACCGCCCGTCAAGCCACGAAAGAGAGGGACGTCCGAAGCCACCTTCACCGGTGTCGAAGACGGACTTCTTGATTGGGACTAAGTCGTAACAAGGTAACCGTAGGGGAACCTGCGGTTGGATCACCTCCTTTCTAAGGATACTGACAACCAGATCGTGTGGTTCGAGCACCACCGGTCACATATCACCCCGCCTCACACCGACCACACGCACCCACTTGCCAACGATATACCCGCGACCCCGGCGCAGAAATGCACCGGGGTCGCGGCTTTTTGCGTTTCGTTTTTGTTACACTGACGTTGGCTCCCAACTTTACTGAGGTCAACCAACGTGGACGAGGCCTTTCTCGCGCAGCTCCGCTGCCCACTCGACCCAGAACGCCAGACCACGCTGGTCCGCGAAGAGCAACAGATTCGCTGTACCGGCTGCCACGTGCATTTTCCCGTCAAGCAAGGACTTCCCGTTCTTGTTCCCGACGAAGCGGAACTGCCAGCCGGGATGCGCGAACTGAGCCAGCTTCCCTGTCAGCGGCGGGCGAACCGCCGGAAAAACCTGAATTGAACTGGCGTCGCCTCCCCGCCGACGCTATTCCGGGGCTGTGGGAACGCTCTATTTATCTCTGTTGCGTTGGTTTGCACCTGCTGCGGTAGCGTTCGCGCTGCTCATCGGTTTCTCGCCCCCTGCGCGAGCTGCCGAGCCCGCGCCCGTCTCCGCAGACAAGCTCCCTCGCTACGACCTCGACATTTCTCTCGATAACCGCACGCGCCGGGCCACCATTCGCGAGCGTGTAACCTGGACGAACACGGCAAAAACGCCCACAAGTGAGCTGGCGTTCAACTTCTATCCGCACTTCCAGGTTCCCGCCGGTGAGGCTCTGCTCTTCGCGAAAACCCTCGAACTACTGCGACTTCAGCCGTCTCTCGGGATCGACCGCGACGGCAAGACGGGTGAGATCGTCGGCGCCCGGTTGCTGGGTTCGGGCGCCGAACCGGTCGACCTTCCTTACAGTTACGACGAAAAGAACCCAACCGCGTTACGTTTCCGGCTCCCCGCGCCGGTCGCTGCCGGCCAGACGGTTTCGATCGAAGTCGTGTGCGACTTGCGGTTACCCAACAAGCAAGGACGCTGGGGGCACTACGAAGGGGTTACATACCTTACAAACGCCATTCCTTTACTGGCGGTTTACGGTGACGACGGGTGGAAGCCGATGCCGTTCGTACCGTGGCACCAGCCCTGGTACAACGAGGCCGGGGTGTTCCAGGCTGCCGTGACCGTGGCCGAAAAGGAACTGGTCGCGTGTTCGGCGGTTGCGAAGTCGGAAACGAAGCTGGCGGACGGGAAGAAGCGGATCGAGTATCTGCCGTTCACCGGCCGTGATTTCGCGGTGCTGGCGTCGGCACGCTACAAGGAGTTCACCAGTTCCACGAAGCTGCCGAGCGGTCGCGAGGTTCAACTCAAGTGCCTCGCGTTTCCCGAGCACGAGTTCTACGCGACCGAAATCCTGAAGATGGTCGGCGACGCCATCCCGGTCTACTCCCAATGGTTCGGTGACTACCCGTACACGCAGTTTACCGTGGCCGAGTCGTACTTCGGGTGGAACGGGAACGAGTGCGGCGGCCTCGTCATGATCGACGAGCGGGTGTTCGGGATGCCGCACCTGGCGCGGAACTACGTCGAATACCTCGTGTCGCACGAGACGTGTCACCAGTGGTGGTACAACCTGATCGGCACGAACGGCTACGCCGAACCCTACCTCGACGAGGGGGCGGCGGCGTTCTTTACGCACCGGTTCATTGACCGTAAGCGCGGGAAGAACAACCCGTTCTTGAAGTGGCCGCAGGGGCTGGAGTGGTTGCCCAACATCCACCGCGAGAACTATCGCAACGGCAGCATGTATCACGCGATCCGTAACGGCGAGATGACGCCGGCGGCGCAAGAGCTTCCGCAATACAAGCACCTGTTCGGGCTGTTTACCGGTGCCTACGACCGCGGCTCGAAAGTGTTCGCGCTCATCGAAGACCGGCTCGGAGAAGCCGCGTTCATGGATTTCATCCGGGGCGTCGCTCAGAAGTACTCCTGGGGCATTTTGTCGTCGGTGCAACTGCGGGCGGAACTCGAGTCCTACACCGGGCGTGACTGGTCCGAGTTCTTTCAGCGGTGGGTGTTCGGGACCGGGATGACGGACTGGTCCGTCGAGCGTGTGAAGGTGGGGCCGCTCGGAGGTCCACGCACCCGCGGCGGTTACAGCGTGTCCGTGACGGTGAAACAGAGCCGCGAGTTCACGGAGCCGACGTTAGTCGCGTTCACGAAGGGGGACTCGACCGCCCGTTTGCCGGTCGGCCCGTTTGCGGAACCGGTGCAGTTCGAGCAGTACAACGCCACCGCGACGCCGCTCGGCGACAACCGCTGGCGAATCGATGCGGAACTGCCGTTCGAACCCGACCAAGTTACGGTCGATCCCGACGGCGTGCTACTGGACGCGAACCCCGGGAACAACCGGTGGAAGCCCGGGGCGAGTGTCCGGGCGACGCCACTGTACACCCAACTGGACGAGACGGGGCTCACCACGTCTTACGACCGGCTCAACGTCGTGGTCGGGCCGTGGGTGTGGGGGCCGTCCGCGCAAGACCCGTGGTACACGCGCTCCACGATGCTCGGGCTCCGCGCCGGGGTGCTTCGCACCGAGCGGTACGCCGGCGGCGCGTACACCGCGATCCGCTCGGACTACCGCGACGCGGTCGTCGGCGTGGACGGACGCATCATGTTGGAACACCGCGAGATCGGTGCGAACTGGGAGACACGAATCGGCGGCCCCTGGGGTGGACTGGACGGGGCCAGCGGGGCGCAGCGCGGGTCAGTGTACTTCCGCAACATCCACAAGGAAACATCGAGCCAATACCTGCCGCCGATGTTCTACGACGAGGCGTTCGCAACTTATCAGGACAACTTTCTGCCGTTCCAGCGGTTCGACACTCTGGCCCGCGGGGGCGAGCGGTACGACCGCTTGTGGATGGCCGGCTGGCACGTTCGGCTCAACTTGAACACGCCGTACTGGGACCCGGAGTGCGGGGTGTGGGTGGACGCCATGGCCGCCGGCGGTCAGGGCGACTTCGCGAACGGGTGGAAGCCGCTCGCGCAAGGTCGGGCGGAGCTGGCGCTGGTCCACACGCTGCCGGACTGGACCGGTCCGTTTCGCTACACCCGGCTGGCGGGCCGCGTGCTGGGGCAGTGGGCGAGTCCCGAACGCGGGCAGTTCTTTGCGCTCGGCGGGGGCACGCTGTTCCGGGGCTTCGATTTGGCGGAGCGCCAGGGCAGCGCCCTGTGGGTGGCGAACGTGGAACTCCGTTACCCGCTGGCGCGGAACGTCACGTGGGACATTCTCGACCACTCCGTCGGCGCGCGGAACCTGTACCTCGCGACGTTCTACGACGTGGGGGCGGTGTACGCGAACGGGCAGACGGTCGGCGGGAACGTGGCGCACGCGGTCGGCGCGGGGTTACGTATGGACGTGGCGATCTTCAGCTTCATCGAACGGGCGACGCTGCGCTTTGATGTCGGTAAGTCGCTCAACGGCGGCACGCCGCTCCAGTTCTGGTTCGGCGTGCAACACGCGTTCTGATACATGAACCCGTCGTGGGTGTCGCTTTCGGACGAGCCGCGACCGTCGGTTGTGAGGACGAGAACGGGCGGCTTTTTGCGGCCCGTGCGGGGCGCACGCTTCGGAAGGCCGTTTTTGACATGATCGACAGGATGAACAGGATTTAAAATCGATGGATCTTTATCCTGTTCATCCTGTCGAAAACGGCCTTTACATCCCCATTGCGCGTTCGTGCCCCGTCAAGAGCAGCGACACGAACACCGAACACGCGTTCTGAACGTGTCCGCGAACCCGATCAGCCGCTCTTCTTACGGCTCGCGCGGGCGGACTTTGGCTTCGCGGCGCGTTTCGTTTTGCCGGTCTGTTCGCGCAGCTCTTCGATCTTTTCGGACGCTTCCGCCTTCGTCATGTCTTCGGGAACGTCTTGACCGGCCTGACGCGCGAGGGTGTTCACGTATGACTCCTGCGCGCCCGTCATGGGCTCGTCACCGGTCACCCAATCCTTCGGGTCTTTGATCGCATCCGCGGGCTGTTGCGGTTGTGAGTTGTTGGCGTTCATACTGTACCTCCGTTTATTGGGCGATGGACGGAAATACAGCAAGCCGCGTGCCGCTCTCGCGACAGACGGCCTTCGAGAAACGCAGCCGGGTACGTCAGTGTGCGGCCGCAGCGACTCGTGCGAAGCGGTTACGCGCCCAGAGGATCAAGCCGCCGAGACCGAGCAGCGTTGCACCCGCGGGAGCGGGAACCGGGTTCGTCACCGGTCCGTCCGCCTGCGTGATGATAACGGCAGTGGGGTTCGGGTAGTTCGTTTCGGGGTTGGCGCTGAAGGCGGTTTGGGCGCCGATGGAGAGCGTGATCGGGCCGGTCAGGTTCGCCCCCGTGGTGACGGTGATGAGCGCGAGTGTGTCGTTGACGCCGGGCACGGCGACGACCGGGGCGGCGGTGGAATCGGAGAACCGCAGCACCGTTTCGGGTAAGCCCTGTGACCCGCCCCCGATGGACTGAAATGTCGTGTTACTGGGGAACACGTAAGGCCCGTTCGGGGCCACCGCGACGGGTTCGGCGACGACCGTCAGCGGCGGGTTCACGAGGTCCGTGCTGAAGACCAACTCGACGCCGAACTCGGTGAAGTCGGTCAGAACCGGGACGCGCACCGTGAACTGGAACGATGTGCCCGGAGTGTACGTTGCCGGGACGCCTTCGAGCAACGGGAGCGTTTCGGCGCGGGCGGACGCGACGCCGGACCCGAGCAGAACGACCAGGGCGATAACAATCCGTGTCATTGGGTAGCTCACAAGGGCGGGAACAGGCGGGAGTCAATTTGACTGAAATGAGTGACCGGGCACAAGGTGCAATTGGGAAAATCAATGCAACCCTTATAATCGGCGCATGTTTCCCTCGCTGTTGAGGCCGCTTCCCGCTTACTTGTTCCGAACTCGGGATTTTCCCATGACTGTTGCCCCCTCTTCACCGAGGGCGGTTGTGCCAGTTGATGCGGACGCCGTTCAAACGCTTCACACCCCGGACGTGTGGTGCGAAGGGTACGCGGGCGCACGGGCCACGCGACTGGAGCGGCCGGACGTGACGACCGACCGCTGGTGAGCCGGCGTTTACGGCGACATTGAGCGGAACGTGTGCGCCTTCACCGGGTGGTTCCGGCACGTGGTGAAGCTGCGTTTGCCATGCATGCGGGCAAAACTGCCGAAGACGTGTAACCCGCGCCCCTGGGCAAGCTCGGGCGCTTTGTGAAGTGGGGGCGCCGTTGGGCGAACGACCGCGAGGCAATCGCCGTCGCGGGTGATTTTATTCCGGGAGCGGTTTGCCCTTCGTTTCGGGCGCGAACGCGATCAGCACCAGGCCCACCATGTACACGCCGGCGACCAGCGCGCACGCGCGCGAGTAGTCCTTGTCGAAGTAGGTCAGCAGGTTGGCCATTTGCAGGTTGCCCGCCGCTGCGATGATGCGCCCGAAGTTGAAACCGAACCCCTGGCCGGTCGCCCGGACGGCGGTCGGGAACAGTTCGGGTAAGTAGAGCGGCAGCCAGCCGTAGAACGACGCCGAGATCATCCCCAGCACACCCGACGCGAGGACGAACACGACATCGAACGGAGGCTTCCCGCCCTCGTAGAGCAACCCTTGCTGGTAAAACCCGACCATCGCCAGCATCGAGGCAACACAGAGTGCCGCGTAAACGGGCCGGCGCCCGAGCGGGCCGCACAACAGCGCGCCGGCCATGCACCCGAGTGCGGCCCCGATCGACGATGACACCTGCATCCACGCCCGCGCGTCCGGCGACTTGCCCCCGGGGAGGTCGCCGACCCACTGGTACATCCACATCAGCCCGGCCCAGGTTCCCAGGAGCGCGACCCCGCTCAGCCCCGCCCCGAGGAGCATCCGACGAAGTGTGGTCGCGCGCGCTTCGGGCGAAAGGCCGCTGCGGGTGAGGTATCCACGTGCGGGATAAAGGTAGCCGAGCACCACCACCACCAGACCGACGAGCGAGCCGACGACCCGCACCCAGAACGGAACCGGGACCGTGAACGCGGTCTGTTGGATCGTGAACGTGAACGGGTCGGAGAGCGCCCATAGCACAATGACCACACCCGCCGCTCCCGCCCCCACCAGCACGCCCGCAAGGTCCCGCTCCGACCACAGGGCGGCGCGTCCGGATTCCTTTTCGTGCATCCACTTTTCCGATTCGGGCACGAACAGCCGGAGGGCCATTGTCAGCAGGGCGGGCAGCGCGCCGACCAGCATGAGCAACCGCCAGTTGTTACCCGCGGTGAGCTGAGCGGCCCAGTCGGTCGAGAGCCCGATCGTGGTGAGCGCGTTCTGGATGTCCGCCGGCGATGTGCGGTTGGGGCTCAGCCCGAGCGCGATGCCGCCGCAAATCAGGTACCCGAGGTTACCGAACGCGCCGATCAACCCGGCCATGAGGGCGCGCGAGGCGCCGGGCCACAGCTCCATGACCAGCGCGACGCCGAGTGCCCATTCGCCGCCCATCCCGAGCGCGCCGAGGAACCGCAGCGCCGCGAGCTGTTCGGGCGATTGCGACGCGGCCGACAGCCCGCTACACAGCGAGTACATCAGGATGCTGACGGTCATCGCGCGAACGCGGCCGATCTTGTCACCGAGCCACCCGAACAGCACGCCCCCCGTTGCCGCCCCGACGAGGAAGCACGCCAGCACGATTCCGTACCACTTGTCCACCTGCGCCTTGTCGACCTTCGACGGGTCCGTCGCGTCGCGGAGCCACTCGCTCAGTGCGTCCCGGCCGACGAGCGGGAACAGCCCCATTTCCATGCCGTCGAACATCCAGCCCAGCAGGGCGGCAAGGAGGGCGAGGTTGCGACCGCGTGAGGTGACGGCGGGAAGGCTCATGAGGGTTCGGCCCGTTAGGAGGGAGTGCAGCCAGAATGGGGGAACCGCGCGCCGCGGGCAAGGGGAATCTCCGGACCGTGATTTGTCACATGTGTGCGCCGACCGCCGGCTGACGCAAGCGGACGTAACCGCGGCGTGTTCACACGCCGGGCGAAGCAGTAGCCAGGCGCTGGTGGGTCCAATATTCCTTCTGCGGCGTGGCGCTTCCGTGCTACCTCCACTGATACATGAACCCACCTGCGGTTTCGCGTTCTTGACGAGCCGCGACCGCCAGGGAGCGGGGCACGAACGCGAGATGGGGATGAAGGCCGTTTTTGACAGGATCGACAGGATGAACAGGATTTAAAATCGGTCGGTCTTCATCCTGTTCATCCTGTCGATCCTGTCAAAAACGGCCTTCAGAAGCGTTTGCCCCGCCCGGGCCGCAAAAAGCCGCCCGTTCTCGTACACGTGACCGGCGGTCGCGGCTCGTCGGAAAGCGACACCCGCGGCGTGCTCATGTGTGAGGCGTTCGCCGCGGTTCCGTCGGTCGTGTGGCACAGGGAGTGAGGCAGATGCGGCCGCTGCAAATCGCAACGCCGTCCGACGTTCCGCGGTTACAGCGGCTCGTCGAGCGGTCGGTCCGGGCGTTGAGCGAAGGGTACTACACCGCACGGCAGGTTGAAAGCGCCCTGCGGTACGTGTTCGGTCCCGACACCCGGTTGATCGCGGACGGAACCTATTACGTGATCGAGGGCGACGCGGGGGAACTGGCCGCCGCTGGTGGTTGGAGCCACCGGCGGACCCTCTACGGCGGCGATCAAGCGAAGGGTGCGGACGACTCGCTTCTCGATCCGGCGGTCGATCCGGCCCGCATTCGCGCGTTCTTTGTTCACCCGTCCTGGGCGCGACGGGGGCTCGCCCGATGTCTGTTCGAGCAGTGCCGCGCGGCCGCCGTCGCGGCCGGGTTCCGCACGCTGGAGTTGATGGCCACGCTGCCCGGGGTGCCGCTCTACCGCGCCCTCGGGTTCACCGCCGCTGAGCCGACGGTAACGGAACTGCCCGACGGTGAAGTCTTGCCCATGGTCCGGATGAGCCGCCCGTTGCCGTAACGCTCCGCCACGCGGACAGGGGCCAGTCAGCCCGAAATGGACGCCAAAATGCCGACCGGCCCGCACTCGTCGAGCGCGGGCCGGTCGGCATTTTGGCGTCCATTTCGGGCTGGTGCCGTTGTGGCCCAGACAGGAATGCCTGAGCCACAAGAAATAGGTCCAGCCGGATCGTGCATCAGTCCTTCTTGGGCAGCGGCGCCGGGCGCAGCTTGGCCAGGTCGAACGGCTCGCCAACGATCCCCTTCCACGCGGTCTTCTGGGTGCTGTCGAGGGCTTCCTCGACCTTCGCCCAGGCCTCCTTGCGGAGCCGCTCGATCTTCTTGTTGGCCGCGTCGACCTTCTCCTGATCCGGTTGCTCCCGGTTGCCGCCCTTGCCGCCGCCGAACCCGCCGCCGATGCCGGCCTCGGTGCGGATCTCGCGGGACTCCTTGTTGAAGTCGTCCACCACCGCCTTGATCGTGCTCTTCTGCTTGTCGCTCAGCTTGAGGGCCTCGCCGACTTCCTTGATGGTCTCCTTCTGCGAGTCGGTCACGAACCCGCCGAAGCCGCCGCCGCCGCCCTTGCCGCCTTTACCGCCCTTACCACCGCCGCCACCGCCCTTGGCCTCGGGGTCGTTGAACACCGTGAAGCCCATCTGCTGGACGGCGATCTGCTGCAGCCGCTTCTTCTGGTCGGCGCTCAGCGTGTCCTCGACCGTCTTCTTCACCTCTTCGGTGAGCTTCTTGCCCTGCTCGTTCATCTCCATGAACTTCTCTCGGTCGAACCCGTCCTTGCCCTTGCTCATCATTTCCATGCGGGACTTCTGGAACTCGGACTGCTTGTCCACGAGCGGCTTGAGCTTCTCCTTCTGGGCCGCGGTCACCTTGAGCTCTTCCTGCAGCGCCGCGTTGGTCAGCACCAGGGTGTTGACGTCGCCGAAGCCGCCGCCGAACCCGCCGAACTGCCGGCCGCCCGGTTGGGCCGCAACCACGGTCACCAGAACGGCGGCCATCAGGCCCGCCAGCATACACCGCATCGCCCGCATGACATTCCCCTGGGAGAGAGGTCAAAGGTCCGCCGCGGGACGAGTGCCCGTCGGCTGTCCACATCGTTACGTCGCGGCGGTGAAAGGGGAATGAGAAAGGGCGCAAAAAAACGCGCCCGCGCGAAATTCGCACAGGCGCGGGGAGGCTTGTTCAAGAACGTGTCACTTGTCCCGGCGCACCGCGCCACCCGCCGGCCCCGTGCCGCCCGCCGGCACCGGGCGGTTCCCGCCTACCGGTTGCGGCACAGCCTTTGAAACGGTCCACCCCTTTTCCTTGATCTCGACGTACTGGAAGTGTTCCGGCTTGACGCCCGGGATGTCCACCATCGGGTTGGAGAACTTCCAGACTTCCGTGTCGTCGTTCGCCTTCAGCATGAACACCTGGGCCGGCAGGTACGCGACCGCGCGGGTTGCGGCCCCGGGGCCGTACAGGGCCAGCCGGAGGTGCTTGAACTCGAGCTGGTCCTTCCCGAACCGCGGCTTGATGTCCAGGTAGATGTAGTTCTCGTCGGTCTTGAACAGGTTGATGTCGAACCGCTCCTTCACGTCCTTCGCCTTCATGCCGGCGAGGAAGTCGAGCATCAGGTTGTCCACCCCGGGGCCGGCCTTGGGCAGTTCGATCTCGGTCACCGTCTTGGCCAGCCCGCTGTACGCGTACACGGCCCTCCCGTTGCAGATGTACGCCTCGTAGTCGGTGTTCGTTTTGTCGGCGTTGTTGTTGAGCCGCAGGACCGCGAAGTTGGGCTTCATGCACAGCACCTGCCCGCTGTAGGCGGTGGACTTCTGGCTCACGCTGTCGGTGCGGGTGAGCGCGACCTCGGTGCGCAGGTTCACCACGGACACCATTTTCTTTTCCCAGGCGGCCAGGTGCCCGTCGAGTTGCGGGTCGGCCTTCGCGACCGGGACCTGGGCGGGCGGGACCGGTTGGCCGGGCACCGCGCCGGCGGGCGGTTGGGCCACGCCGACCGAACCGGCGATCAACAGTGCAGCCAGGGTGAAGCCAGCGGCTCTCATCGATGAACCTCCTCAGTCTCGGGCGTGGGGCGGCGGTTTATAGCGTTCACGCTGGTCCCGGAAAAGCCCGACCGCGGCGCCCGCTACATCCTTCGCGCCGCGGCCCCCCGGCGCGACCGGAAAGCCGCTTCCGGAACCGGGCGCGCGCACGCCCCGGGTGGGTCTGTAGCGACTGTGTGGGGCGTGGGTCGTAAAATGGGGTGCAGAAAGTCCGCGAACTCACGGTACGGGGCCGCTGTCCCTATTGTTATGCTCGAAAAAGTTCAGGTCCGAATCGTGGCCGGGTCGCTCCGCGGGCGCAAGCTCACGGTGGTGGTCCACGAGGGAATGCGCCCGACCCCGCAGATGGTCCGCGAGGCGCTGTTCAGCATCCTCGGGAACGCGGTGCCCGACCGCGCGTTTTACGACATCTTCGCCGGCACCGGTGTGATCGGGCTGGAGGCGGTCAGCCGCGGCGCGTCGGTCGCCCGGCTGATCGAAAAGGACGCGCGACAGGTCACGGACATCCAGCGGTACGCCGAGCAGTTCGGGGTGTCGGCGCGGGTGCAGGTGCTCAAGGCGGACGTGTACCGGTGGGCGGAGCGGTGGCTGCCGCCGAAGGACCCGGTGAACCTGTTCCTGAGCCCACCGTTCCCGGACCTGAGCGAGAAGGCGGACGAGTTCCTGACGCTGGTGAACACGCTGTTCGCAAAAGCGCCCAACGAATCGGTGCTGACGATTCAGGCGGAAGAGGGCTTCCCGCTGGACCGCTTGCCGACCCCCGGGGCTTGGGACGTGCGCAAGTACGGGCGCAACATCCTGCTGTTCCTGGTCATTTCGCGCGACGGTGCGGCGCCCCCGGCGGGCGATCCGAACGCGCCCACTGCGCCCGCGTGACGGGGCGGCCGCGGTTCAGATGAGACGCATCGTGCGCCGAGGCACCGCGCCGAGGTGAGCGAATCCGGTCGCGCGCCGGCGGGGCGTTGTGAGCGAAGTTCCAGAACGGTTGATGACAGTAGTTTCCCGTTCCAGGTTCAATTAAAATCGCTTACACGACGATCGCCGTTTCCGCGACGGGCGGCCACTGCCCTGGCCCGTGCGGGCCGCACGATGCTGTGTGGACTGGAGTTGTGGCGTTGCGGCTACTGAGCCGAGCGCGGTGGCGCTCGGTACGTCAACAGTCAGTCAAGAGGTTGGCGGTTCGTTTCTTGCGGGGAGGGCGGGGGAGGCCCGCGGCCGGCCAGGTTGACGGACGCTACTCTCATTCCTAACCTTCTTTCTTCTTCGACCCGACTGGAGGTTTGAGGCAATGACGTTCGAGGAGGCCCTGACAGAGTTGCGGGCCAAACACCCGAAGGCGGACCTGAGTCCGTCTGTCAAGCGCGGGAAGGCCGCCGAGCGAGCGGTCCGAGTCAATTTCAAGAAAGACAAAGGCGGCCTGTACGTGGGGCGCGACGCCGACGGCACGGAAGTGCTGGTGTACTTCAACGACGACGCCAAGGTCATCGCCTGCACCGAGATCGAGCCCGACGAGTGACGGTCGGAAAGGGCCGCGGTTACCCGCGGCCTTCTCGGCTCGCCTCGTGAAGCTTCGCGGGCGCGACTCCCGACCCTGTCGAGGGCTCCCGCGAGCGGGGTCCGTGCCCCGCACATCGAGCCTCCGTTATTCGTTTCGGCCGCGATGCGGTTTTCCACAGCAACAACCCCCCGTCTTCGGGTCCAACCCGATGACGCTTGCGGACGTTTCTGCGACGACGGTATTCGTGTACCGGACGGTCATGAGCACCGGCGACGCGGACGCGGTGCCGCGGGCAGCGCCACTCCGTAGCCCACGTTCACCTTCCACTTCTGAGCCAGTTCTTTGGGCCAAGTTTGGGGCCTGAAAGTCGGCGGCACGGCCGTTACGGTTGGGGCCGCGCCCCTGCGGCCAGTTGGCGCGCGTCCAGCCAGAACCACGCCGGCTTCGTCGCGCTGTCGGTGGTCACCAGTGCCCCGGTGACATCAGCCGATCGGCGGCCGGGCGTTGAGCACGTTGGGCGCTCAACCGCGCAGGAGAGCAAGCGTGCCGGTTCCCAACTTGGAACCTGGAACTTGAAACTGCCCCTACTGGTTTGGCGCCACACCGAGGCGAGATCGGTTGGGCTCACCACGTTGGTTTCGGTTCCTGCCATCTGCCGAGATGGCCGCGGCTTGTGCAACCTCAGACATGCGGAGTCGTCCAGATGAGTAACGACCGGCAAGAAGATTCATCACAGCCGAGTGGATTGGCTGTCTGTTCGTCCGGCGCTGTAACGGTGGTTACGGCGCCGCAGCGGGTGACGCTAATGGGCCGCCGACTGGACATTCGCGGGCGTCTGACTGGTTACGAACTGGCGGTCCGCTGGGGCACCGCTACCAACGAATCACCCGGAAACCAAGCCAGAGACCACCGAGATCGGGCCTTGCGACGCACGGGCGGTCTGTTGCAACACGTTTCAAATATGACACTTGCGTCCGGGCTGCTCCGGGCGGTCTGCCCGGGACCCCGAACGCGGATCGGGTGTGGGTTACTTCACGCAGGGCAACACGCGCTTCCAGAACTACCACCTGGAAGAGAACTGACGGAACGGCACCTGCTGGATCGTTACCCGGCTGACTCCGGCCCAGCGAACAGGCGGCTGTGCCGACTTGAGGAAACCCAACCCAATTCGCTCGACGACGAGAGCGAATTGTAACGTGTGGGTGAGCGTGATTTCTAAAAGGGCAAGAGAAATCTCGTCGGGAAATTCCCCTACATGAGCGTGGTATAGCCAAAAATGACGTTCTATAGTATGTGGATTGCATTGCCGGAACTGCTTCTCCTGTCCGTGCCGTCTGGTTCTGGTGCTTCATGTCCGACCGCCCCACTCTCTCGAAGCACCCCGCGCCGGGTGCGGTGCATTCGATCCGCGACCGCACGTGGCCCGCGTGGTGCGGGCTTGCGTTGTCGGTCATCGCTTCGGTGGCATCAGCGGCGTTCGCCAGAACGACCTTTCATGAGTACCGCGACGCCGTTCGCTGGTACCAGCAGGCACTCGACGTGCTCGGTGAGCTTGAGGCGCTCGATGCGGCCGCTTTGAGTGCCCGCTCGTCCGCACGGGGGTACGCCATGTCCGGCCAGGAACGGCAGGCGGCCCGGTTCGATGAGGCGCTCCCCCAAGCCGTCGCGCAGGTGGCCCGGATTCGCACATTCACCGAGAGCAACTCGCCCCTGCAAACGTCGCTCGACCAGTTCGAGCCGGTCTTCAACCAGTTCTGCCGGGTCGCAAGCGGGATCGTCGAGGCCCGGCGGGGCGGAGCGACCCCGAACGAACTGGCCCTGCGGTCCGAGGCGTTGACCGACGCCTCGGACGCGCTGATCGGTGCGAGCCAGGCGATGCAGGCCGAGGAGCGGCACACGCTCCGCGCGCGAGCGGGCGAGGCCGAAAAGGCGGCCCGGTGGCTCGGGAGCGCGGTCGCGGCGTGTGCGACCGCCGGCACCGGGCTCGCGTGCGCGAGCGGGTTCTGGGTGTTCCGGGCGATGCGCCGGGCGCGCCGCGCCCGGGACGCGGCCGAGGACGCGAGCCGGGCCAAGGGCGAGTTCCTGGCGAACGTCAGCCACGAACTGCGGACCCCGCTCAACGGCATCATCGGGATGACCGACCTCACCCTCGGGGGCGAACTCCCGCCGGACCAGCGGGACCGGCTGCTCCTGGTCCGGGAGTCGGCCGGGACGCTGCTCACCCTGGTCAACGACCTCCTCGACTTGGCCAAGATCGAAGCCGGCCGGCTGGACCTGGCGCCGGTCCGGTTCGAACTCCACCGGGTCGTCGGCCGCGCGCTGCGGTTGCTGGCCGAGCGGGCTCGCAACAAGGGGCTGGTGCTGCGGTGCGCCATCGCCCCGGAGGTGCCCACCGAAGCGGTGGGGGACCCGGACCGGCTGGTGCAGATCCTCACCAACTTGGTTTCCAACGCGATCAAATTCACCGAGAACGGCGAGGTCGTGATTCACGTGCGGGCGGCGGAGCGGAGCGCCGGCGGGCTCGCCGTGGCGTTCGAGGTCGCCGACACCGGGATCGGGATCCCCGCCGACCGGCTGGAGAAGATCTTCCGCCCGTTCGAGCAGGCGGACGGGTCGACCACCCGGAAGTACGGCGGCACCGGGCTCGGGCTGTCGATCGTCGACCGGCTCACGCGCATGATGGGCGGCCGCGTGACGGTGGCGAGCCAGCCCGGGCGGGGGAGCACGTTCACCGCGACGGTCCGGCTCGGCGCGGTTTCGAGCGAGACGATCCTGCTGCCGCCCGCGTCCGTCACCGGGGTCCGGGTGCTGGTCGTCAAGCCCCCGGGGCCGGGCCGGGACACACTGACTCGGCTCCTGGCCGGTTGGGCGATGCGCCCCGAAACAGAGGACACGCCGGCCGAGGCGGTCGCGCGGCTGGCCGCCGGCGGCTTCGGGCTGGTCGTGGTTTCGGAAGACCAAACCGGTGGCCCCGGTGGCGCCGAACGGGTGGTGACCGCCGCCGCCGGTGTACCGGTCCTGGTGGTCCACTGGGGCGCGCCGCGGCGCGGGGCCGCCCGTGCGTGTGCCGCGCTCGCTCGGCCGTACACGCCGTCGGACCTGTTTGACGCGGTCATGGCCGCCCTGACCCCGTCGGTCGCAACTGCCCCGGCGGAGCCGGAGCCGGAGCCCGCTCCGCCCGTGCCGGGGCGCCGGCTGCGCCTCCTCCTGGCAGAAGACAACCGGATCAACCAGCGGGTGGCGCAGGAGCTTCTGGGGCGCGTGGGGCACACCGTGGTGTCCGTGGCCGACGGGGCGGAGGCGGTGGCGGCCTGGGAAGCGGGTGCGTTCGATGCGGTACTGATGGACGTTCAGATGCCGGTGATGGGCGGGTTCGAAGCCACGGCGGCGATCCGCGCCCGCGAACGGGAGCGCCGCGGCCGGCGCACCCCGATCGTGGCCATGACCGCACGGGCGATGGCGGGGGACGAAGACGAGTGCCGGGCGGCCGGGATGGACGCCTACGTCCCGAAACCACTGAACCCGGGCCACCTGATGAAGATTCTGGCCGAACTGGTGCCCGACGAATCTGCCCCGCCGCCCCCGGCCGAACCGGTGTGCGACCTGGAATGGCTCCCCGCGGACATCCGCCACGAGATCGCGGCGCTGTTCATCACCGAAGCCCCGGGGGACCTGGCCGCGGTCCGGACGGCGGTCGCGGGCGGGGACGCGGCCCAACTCGTCCGGGCCGCGCACCGGCTGGCCGGTTCGCTCGAGAGCCTGCGTGCCGGACCGAACCTGGCGATCGCCCGCCGGCTGCAAGTGATGGGAAAAAGCAAAGACCTGACCGGCGCCACGGCCGCCCTGACCGAACTGGAAGTCGAGCTTGACCGGCTCACCGTGGTGCTCCGCGCGCTCGTGTGTGCCCCCACCGCGTTGGCGGCGAATGGAACATGAGTGCAACGGGTACACGATGCCGACGGGGTGCGGACGTTTGCCGCGGGCCGGGTGAACTGGAATACCGGTAACGGGTCACGAATCGGTCTTTTTTACTTGCAGCACCCGTTGGCCGTGGCTATTGGCCTCCGAACCTGTTTCCCGATCGCAGTGACGTGGCACGCCAAGACCGTTCGGCTGGTCGGCGCGGTGTCGGGAACCGCTGTTTCGACGGAGGGAGCCGTCCGTGGACATTCCGAGCCATATTTGGGCACGCGGGTACGAGCGGAGCGATCCGCACGAGCCGCTGTTCGGGCGCTACATCCGGATCGACCTGACCGGGCGCCCGAACCTGCGCGCGACGTTCGACGCGGTCGCGCAGCTGGTCGTGTACGGGCAGCAAGCGGCCGAGGTGGTGCCGTTCTCGCGGGTGTCGTGGGGCGTGGTGATCTACGGCGTCGAGCCGCACGAGGTCGCACGCATCGAGGCGGTGAAGAGCGAATACGTGGCGATGTGGGAGCGGCACCCGGACGTGTGGCCCCAGTTGGAGCCGCGCGAGGTGGTGTTCAGCGTGTGGTTCGTGGACTGCGGGCTGCGCCCGTTCCTCGGGTGCGTGTGTGAGGAGGCCCCCTGGGACCTGTGGGTCTCCGGGCGCGACATTCGCACCGAGCGCCTGTACCAGCGGCTGCTTTCCGAGGGCCAGGCGCCCATCCTGATGGCGCTGAACGCGGTCCACGCGGCCGAGCTGAGTGACGCGTGGGGCGGGCCGGCCGCGTGACCGGTGTGCGGAGCGAACCGTGACCCCCATTCCCCTGCTCCAGCAGCGCGAGGTCGAGGCGGGCGTGGTCGCCCCGCTGTTCCGGGCGTTCGCCGCGGAGGTCGGCGAGCCCCGGGCGCGGGAGATCGTCGGCGGGGTGGTGCGCGACCTCGCCCGGCAGGGGGGATGCGCCGCGGCGGCCGGCGGTAACGCCCTTGAGCACCTAAAGACGGTCGTCGAAAAGTGGACCGCGGGCGGCGCCCTGGAGTTGACGGTCCTGCGTGACGATTCGGCCGCGTTCGATTTCGATGTGACCCGGTGCCGGTTCGCGGAGATGTACCGCCGGCTCGGGTTGGCCGAACTCGGCGGTCTGCTCTCGTGCGCGCGCGACGCGGCCATGATCGAGGGCTTCAACCCCGACATCACGTTCGCGCGGACGCAAACCATCATGGCGGGCGCGACGCACTGCGACTTCCGCTACCGGCGTTCCGGCGCCGCGCCCGGCTCCTGACCGCGGTCCACCCCTACGGGACCACCGGCTGCGTCCACGCGACCTCAACGTCGCCCTTCGCGTACGGGTTCGCGGGCGGCTTGGTGCTGGTCACCTTCGCGCGAACGTACAGCTCCTTTCCGGTGAGCGTGTACGACGCAGCCAAGTCGGTTGAGGTCGCAACGACCTTGCCGATGTCGGCAGAGTACGCGCCGGTCACCGGCGTTTCCTTGCCGTCCTTGTCCTTGAACGTTTTCGGGGTGCCGGTTAGGTCGGTGCCCTTCATTGTGGCGACGAACTCGGTCTTGTACGTCACACCGGGCTCGCCGCGGATGGCGATTTTCAGCCGGTTTCCGTCCCGCGCGACCTCGTCGAGGACCACGCCGGTGCTAGCGTAGAAGTCACCGGCCTCAAGGCCCTTAACCGCAGTCTCCGCCGTGAGGAACGGCGCCCGCACCATCACCCAGCCGCGCCCCGGGTTCACCTTGCCGACGCCGTACTCGTGGTAGCCGTGCGAGTCGTCGGTCGCCAACCCGTACACGATCGGCAGGTTGTGCCTGCCGAGCCGCAGCGCGAGCGTGATGTCCCAGATCCGCTCGCAGCTCGCGTGGTCGGGGTCGCCGTAGTTGCGCACCCCGGGGTGCCCGTTGAACACCTCGAAGAACCGCAACTCGTCCGCCAGCAGCATCTCCTCGGCGCGGACGCCCCACTGGAAGTTCGGGTGGTTGAGGAAGGCGATCATCACCCTACTGGTTTTCGCCCGCTGCTCGTTCACCTGGCGCAGGTTCACCCGCACCGTCTCGACCGCGTCCGAGCCGTCGAGCGGCTTGATCGGGTCGCGCAGGTTGATGCCGTTGATGTGGACCGGCCGTTTCGCGTAGGCGTGAGTGATCTCCTCGGAGGGTATCAGCAGGAACTTGCCCGGCTCCTCGAACAGCGACCGGAACTCCGCGAACGGCTTGAGCCGCACCTGTGTCTTGTCCTTCACGGTGCGCGTTTCGATCCACTTTTCGCCGAACCGCTTCGTGTACTTCACGACGGCCGACTTGCGGGTCGCGGTGGACGCGGCGTCCACCCACCTATCCCCCTCGGCAATCACGTTGTGGTCGGTGAGCGCAAGGAACTGGTAGCCGTTTCGCTTGTACCAGTCGACGACCATTTCGGGGAAATCGTCCCCGTCGCTCCAGAGGGTGTGCGTGTGCAGGTTGCCTTTCCAGTACCGCGGGGCGGTCGTGGTGACGGCCGCGGGTTCGAGCGCGGCCGGCCCCTTCGGTCCAGGACTTGTGTCCTGAAACGCTACGGCAACGGCAAGAACGCTCACCGTGAGCGCGACGACAGCAAGCGGGCGGGCCGGACGCATGATCCACCTCGGCAGCGTGAATGAGTGGTACGGAAAGTATGCGAACAACACCGCCGGGTTGCACACCGACCGGTGCAGTTTCCGTGAAAGTTCACTCCCTGTCGCTGCGCTCGCTTGATCGGAGAGCCCGAATCAGGGGGGCACGCAATACCGACGACGTGCGCGGGGCACGATCGCGCTGAGTTCAAAAGCCCGATCTACTGCCCGAGGTGCGACAAAAGGGCAACTCGATTGGGGAGCCGGTGTGCTTTTCCGTGCGGCAGTGCGCCCCGCTCGATCACCTGAAGACTCGCCCGAGGGAAAAAAAACTGGCCGACGATTTGCGCGAGAATTTCGGAGCGGATGTGCGACCGCCGCTCGTCCGCGGTTTCCTGATGGACCTGCGCGGCAGTGCGGAACCGCGGTTCGATCTCCCCACGAGCAGGGAGAAAGCGAAGAACACCCGCTCCACTGCTGACGACAAACACAGCACGTAACGCGACGCCCGGTTCAGTCGATCTGGTACGGACTGTTCGGGTCTTTCTCGTGCCGGATCTCGTCCACCGGCTCTTGCTTCAGCCACCCGGCGTACAGGCGGTTCGCCGCGTTGAACACCCACCCGTCCTTGTCGCCGACGTTCTTGTAGCCGTGGACGACGCCCGAAGGCACGATGAGGGCAAACGGCTCGCCCTCGCCGACCTCGCGCACTTCCTTCTGCCCGAACGTGGGGGACGTTTTACGCGCGTCCCAAAGGCAAACCCGAAACGTTGAGGGGCCGGTGAAGCAAAAGTAGTCGGCCTGGTCGACGTGCTCGTGCGGCCCGCGAGCGACCCCGGGTTTGGTCATGGAGACGTACGCCATGACCGGATGGAACGCGGGCGGCACGAGGTCATTGCGGAACAGTTCAACCAGCCACCCGCGCGGGTCGGTGAAGAACTTCAGCGGAATCCACGCCACATCGTGGATCGGCCCGCGCTCAACGTACTTCGGCAGGGGAACATTCATCGGGTGTTCGGCATCGGACTACGGATTCGGTGTCTGCTCGATCTTAGCAACGGCCGCGTCCGCGGCACGGCCAAGTTCCATGAGTTCGTGGTACGGTGTGTGAGGGGTTTGGCTCCCGTCTGCGTTTACCCGGTAGCTCGTTGCAAGCGCACGGACGCCCTCGGGTGAGGAGAGACCTACCCCCGCAACAATCGCGGCGGCAAAACCGGTGCTCACCAGTCGCCGGAGTTCGGGCAACGCGACACGAGCTTTCGGACCGATCTCACTCAGCGCCTGCACTGCGTCGTGTGCGGAAAAGTGGCGCGGCGTGGCATTAAACCGCTCCTCCTTAACGCGTGTGGGAAGTTGCGTGACCAACTCGGCGAGGACGGGCACTCCATCCGAACTGTTATCACACGTCCACAGTAACACCGCCGCGCGGTAACGCGTATTCGGGTCGTCGTGCGTCAGCAGCTTTCGAACAGACGGCACCGCCGCGGTTGCTTTGGGTCCGAGCGCCTCAAGACACAGAAACACTTCATGGCGTGCCCGTCCTTGGTGCGCCGTCAGCAGCTCCAGCAATAGCGGAACCGCGTCCGGCCCAATCATCCAAAGGTGTCTCACACAATCGGTGTCGTGCTCAGCGATTCTGTTCAGGGCGTAGCCGCGTAGCGCTGGTATCGCGTTTTGTGCCGGAAAACCGATTTTACACAATTGGTCGTATATGATAATGTGTTGGGTATTAGATAATCGCTTTTCCGCGAGGAGCGTGCTCAGAGTGGCAACGGCCTCTTTCGGCCCGGGGCTGATCGCTACAAGGGTGGTGATGAGGATGTCGGGACGGAATGTGTCCTCGTCCAACAGAATCTTTAGAACGGCCGGGCAGGCCTCTTTGGCCGCAGGGCCGATCGCTGCCACGATGGGGATCACTTGGTCCCGGTAGGCCGTGGATCGGTCGGCAAGCATTTCAATGAACGTGGGCAGGGCTGGGGCGGCGTCCGGGCCGAACGCCTTGAGAGCTTCCGCCGCGGGCGCCCGTTGTTCGGCCGTATCGCCCTTTTGAAATTGCGCCACCCAGTAGGCGAGCGGCTTCCCCTCGTACTTCGGTTCGGGTTTATCTCCCGCGAAGGCTGGCGCCACTGTAAGCACAACCAGTGGGAGCAGAGAAACGCGCACGGGCCACCCTCCGAACACAGTATCGTGTCGAAGCGGCATTGTGTGATGTCGGTGCCATCGTCGTCAACCACAACCGGGCGCTAATCCGTTGCTCGCGGCGTTGATCAGAACGGCATGTCGTCGCCGTCCCCGAATAGGCTCGGGCCGGTCGCCGCTTGGGGTTTGGACTTGCGCCGCGGCGCCTCGGGCGGCTGAACGATCTTCGGCTTCGGCGACTCGACCCGCGGCGGTGTCGCCGGGGTCGGTAGGGGGATAGGTCTCGTCACATCGGGCGCGGCGACGGGTGCTGCCGGCACGTTCGACAGGTCGTGGCCCTTCTCCAGCGTTCCGAGCACGGCGGTCGCGCGGGCGAGTACGCTCCCCGGAACCCCCGCCAGCCGCGCGACGTGGATGCCGTAGCTGCGCTCCGCGTTCCCCGGCGCGATCTTGTGCAAGAAGACGATCTCGTCGGCCAGCTCGCGCACCAGCACGTTGTAGTTCCGGAGCCGGGGCAGCGACGCCGCGAGCTGCGCCAGTTCGTGGTAGTGCGTCGCGAACAGTGTGCGGCACGCGAGCGTGTCGTGCAGGTACTCGACACGGAGCCCGGTTATCAGGCATTCGTGAGTCTGGTGCTCGCGTATCCGGTGGGCGATCGACCGGACCGGTTCGAGCCCCGCGCGCGGAAGCGACGACCCGAACCGTATCCGCCGCTCACCGTGCCCAGAGACCAAACCCGAAAGCGGCTAACCCGCTCAGCTTAGGAACCCAGGAAGTGCCATTCGAGTCTGTAGTTGTCACTTAACGAACGGTATTGGGGTTAAGGTCAAGCAATACCGACGAGTTGCAACGCGATACAAGAAAACCGCGCGCAACTTCCTTGCCTTCATTCACATAGCATCCATTATAATCTGGATACAGTGGACTCGTTGCGCAATAGCGGTCGGTGGGCTATTCATAGGGCATGACGAATTACGAGAAGTTGTGTCGTAAGCCGTTGTTGTTCCGGATGTTCACGGGGTTGTCGGCCGCCGAGTTCGACCAGTTGGTGGCAGATCTCGAACCCGTGTGGCTCGCCCGCAAGGCCGAACGAGCCGCGGGCCGCCCGCGCCAACGCAAGCCCGGGGCCGGGCGCCCGGTGAAGCTGCTGTTCACCGAACGGCTGCTGATGGTGTTGCTGTACTATCGGGTGTACGTCCCGCAGGAGTTCGTCGGGTTCTTGTTCGGGGTCGATAAGGGAACCGTCTCTCGTGGCGTTCAGGAACTGGGACTGTGCATGGCCGGGGTGTTCCGCATCCCCGAGCGCCAGGTGCGGATCGATCCGGACGATCTGGTCGCGGTGTTCGTGGACGCGACCGAGCAACCGGTCAACCGCCCGAGTCGGAGGCAGCGGCGCAGCTACTCGGGGAAGAAGAAGCGTCACACGGTGACGCACCAGGTGGTGGTGACGCGCAAGCGAAAGGAGCCGGGGGACAAGCAGAAGGTGCGGATCAAGGCGGTGTCGAAGGCGGCCAAGGGTCGCGTTCACGACAAGAAGATGTACGACCAGTCGCGGCTGCGAATCGCCCCCGAAGTACCGAAGTCGGGTGACAGCGGGTACCAGGGGAGCAACCTGCGGGTGCCCAGGAAGAAGCCGAGGAACGGTGCGCTGAGCGACGAGGAGAAGCGATCCAATCGGCGCTTGGCACGGGAGCGGATCGTGGCCGAGCACGGGATCGGGAAGATGAAGATCTGGCGGATCGCGGCGGACCGGTACCGCAACCCGCCGCGCCGGCACACGGTCATGATGAAGAATGTGGCCGAGCTCCACAACCGCATGTACGGCTAATGCACACACATAATGGTGAGCACGGGGGCCGCCTCAACTCACGCCTATTGCGCAACGAGTCTAGTAACTGTCCACAAGCCCTGGTGTCCAGTAACCCTCGCGTGCGAAATCTTGTTCCGCCGGCTTGCCGAACTGTAAATGAATCCTTATAAATTTTTTAGGAGCCGGTCCCCGATAGCTCAACGGTAGAGCGAGCGGCTGTTAACCGCTAGGTTCTTGGTTCGAATCCAAGTCGGGGAGCTTTAAAAAACGCTAGGAAAAGGCACTTTTCGAGCCCCACGGACACTTGGGGGCTGCCGTTGTGGCAGAGAATGTGGCAGAGAACTTCCGGCTCCCACCCGGGGTCTGCCATCATGGCCCACCAACCGAAGCCCTTTTTCCGCACCGGTCGCGGCTGGTACGTCCAGCTCGGCGCCAAGCAAATCAAGCTCGGCGACGGTCCTAAAACTTCCGAAACCGAAAAAATCGCCTGGGCCGAATTCTATCGGCTCATGGTCGCGGCCCCGACTCCTTCAGCCCCACAAGTCACACCTAAACGCGCTTCCCACCCGGATTCCGGGCTCACCGTCGCCGCTCTCTTCGAGAAGTTTCTCGACTGGTGCCAGAAGCACCGCGAGCCCCGCACCTACGAATTGTCACAAGGGCTGATTCAGTCGTTCTGCGACCACCTGAAGACGGCACTCGTCCTTCCGGCTGCAGACCTGCGGCCGTTTCACATCGTCGAGTGGGCGGACTCGAAGCCGAAGTGGGGGCCGAACCAGAAGCGTAACGGGTGTGGTGTCATCACCCGCGCGTACAACTGGGCCGAGCGGCTCGGGTACATCGCCGCGAACCCGGTTCGGGGCGTCGAGAAGCCGGCCCGCACCAAGCGGGACAGCAACGTCACGCCCGCGGACTTCGACCGGCTTCTGTCGTTCGTCAAAGACGAGCCGTTTCGGGACCTGTTGCAGTTTGCGTTTGAGGCGGGCTGTCGGCCACAGGAGGCCCGCCGGATCGAAGCCCGGCACGCGAAACTCGATCAGTTCCGAATCGAGATTCCGCCGCCCGAGGCAAAGGGCAAGAAGCGCTGGCGCGTGGTGTATTTGTCGGATAAGGCCCTTGAGATCGTAAAGCGGCTCGTCGAACTCCGCCCTACCGGCCCGCTGTTCCTGAACACTGATGGGGACCCATGGAAGGCACAGGCCATTGTGTGCCGGTTCCAGCGGTTGCTGGTGAAGATGACTGGTGCAGAGGACAAGGTACCCAAACTGCCTCGATTCGATCACCGGAAATATCCCGACCCGACGGAGCGAGCGGCGGCGAAAGCGGAGCACGTGCGAAAGCTTGGTGAACTTCGGAAGAAACGTGCGTCACTAGCCCGGAAGAGTAAGCAACGGTTCGCCATGTACGACCTGCGGCACCTGTTCGCCACGCGGAAGCTGAAAGAGGGTCACGACCCGATCACCGTCGCGACTCTTCTTGGGCACAAGGACACGAGCATGCTCGCTCGGCACTACCAGGAACTGACCAAGGAGTTCGACCACCTGCGAAAGGCCGTTAACGGGAGCTGAATAACGGACGTTCTTCCATCGAGCCGGAGCGGAACGTCGCTCCAGCTCGATGGAGCAATCAAACGCCTCACAATCCCTCGCTTGACTCCCTAACAATCGCGTTTTCGATTAATCACCGTTGGTGACAGATCAATCCGGAATTTCGTGGCCACCTCTGCAATTTCGTCCGGTGGCAGTTGGGTCAGAAGGTAGCTGACTAGGTCTTCCTGACGGCTCTGACCGAACACCATTCGGTAAACAGCGAGCGTCCTGCGAAGCGCTTCCATTCTTTCCGCATCGCGACTGAGAGGGAATGTGATCAAGTGTCGCTCAACCGACGCACCGCCCTCAAGTGGGTATACCCAATAAGGCACGAGGTCCGACGTTTCAGGTTTTCGCTCCGCTACGCCCGCAGCGAACAGCGCGTCCCACGGGTCGTCAGAAGTCGTGAGGGCGGCCAAGCCAAATTTCGCTGCCAGATTTTTTCGCACCGCATGCCCCTTGTAGCGGTGGACGCGGCCCTCGCGCTGCTCAAGGTCGACGGGGTTCGCCGGCAGATTCCAGTGGACCACCGCATGACAGTAGGGGTGGAAATCGAGCCCTTCTTGTCCGACCGAGGTGGTAGCGAGAACGAACGGCCAGAAGGGGGAATTGAACGATGCGCGCACTTGTTCCGCCCGGTTGGCGCCACGCTCGCTGTCCTCCGACCGCTCTTCGCCGAACCGCACGGCGAACCGCCCGCGCATCGTGCGATTTTCGACTCTCACTGTTCCGCGTTTGCTTGCGCGGACGTCATCGACTCCCAGAGCCGAGGTGCGAAGGGACAACGCCGCGTGCATGCCCGCGGCCACCTCCTCGCTGATCCGTGCACTACTCCCACCGGTTTTCCCCTGAAGGTCTCTCTGCACGTGTGCGTATTCATCTAATACAGCCTGGATACACCCATCGAGCGAGTATTCAATTGCCCGCCGCCAGTAGGGCTCTGCGCCGTTCCGGCCGCGGATCATCGCGGTTACTTCGGGGAGATTGAACAAGCGGAGGAGCGCGTGCCCCACCCACCCGGCCTCGTGGCGCAGTAATGGTCTCGACGGATCAGGCAACTCCCCCGACACGCGGGCTAATGCCCGAAGGGCCGACACCGCCGGACCCGCGAGCGCGAGCTCGGCGAGAACGTCGACGAGGTCCGACGGCTGCGGTCCGAGCACCACTTTGCCGGCGACGAGTTCACGCGCGTGAGCGACGTGGGCGTGCCAGAGTGACTCTTCAACGTCACCGTCGGTGGCGCCGTCGTTTTGTTCACCCGCCCACGAGTCAGCGAGTTCGTTGTCCCTAAACCACGCCCGGGTCGAATCTTCGTGTCGTACGAGGTCAAGCAGGATCGGTGCTGCCCAGTACCACGCTTCGTCCTCCGCGCCCGTGTCACTCGACGTTGCGAGCGCAGAAACGAGCGGTCGTAAATGCTCGGCAACACGTTTCCTCACCGCTTCCAGGGTGAGAGGGTGCTCGAACGGTTCGGCGGAGAGAGCGAGTGCGAGCGGGTCGCCGACCGCCGCGAGTGTCAGACTTGGGTAGACCATTCCCAACACGGGAAGACCCGTGAGTCGCTCATCGGAGCGGGCAAAGCGCAGGAGCGGCCGTCGGCGTTTTCGTTCGTCGGGGGTGTTCTTCGGGTCCGTCTCGAACGAGCGCATCATCTCCCGCTCGGCCTCGTAGCTCAGAAGGCACGTGATCGTTTTGGGCACCACGTGCCACGCAGAGAACACGAGCCGCTTTGTGAAGCGGCCGGCACGCTCGCCGGCGAACGCCCCGGCCGGTTGATAGTAGGGGAGTGACGGCGGCACCCAGAGCAACTCCCACGCGCCGGCACCGACCGTTTCGGCGGCGAGCTTTCTGAGTCCCGCGTGACCGGGATCGACGGCCTGGTACGCGGACACGTCCTTCCATGAGAGCAGAAGATCCGGAGTCTCCGACAGAATGCCTGCGAGCGTTTCCTCCCTCGCCGTCACTTCTAGGGCGTCTCGAAAGGCGCGCTTGACCTCATAGTTCTCCATGAAGTTCAAAAGAAACGGCGCCGATTTCCAAAACTCAAGCACTTCGCCCGCGTCGAGGGCATCGGCGACGCGGCGAAGCTGGGGGTATGTCGCCACGTCCCGCGCCGTGAGTGTGAGGCCCGTGCGCGGCATCTCCTTGAGCATGCCGTCCCGGTTGTGGGTGACGGCGAGCCGCTCCGTGCGGACGATGGTTTTCCGTAAGCGCCGTTCCAGATCGTGCTTCAGGGCGAGGAGCCGGTCAAGACTGCCGCGGCCGATGCGGAACAGTTCGCGGCGGAAGTCATCGAGTACGCCTTCGAACCCACGGGCCTCCGACGGCTCAAGGAACGTGAGCGTGCGCAAGAAGTCCGCGTAGTGGTTGTCGTCGTGCGCCTCTGCGGCGAGCGTGTACATCTTGTACGGAGTTGCTGACAAGAGCAGTACCCGCACGTCGTCGTATTCGAACAGGTCGCTCGCAAGCTGCCCGAGTTCGCTGTTATCGGTGAGCAGATCCCGGAACCGCTGGAACTCGTCCAAAACAATGAGGTCGGGTTTAAGTGCTCTGAGACAGCTTGCGGCGAGCAGAGTGCGCACCTCGCCGATCCAGCGCGCCCGCTTCTCCCGTGCGCCGGCGGGAGCCTCGTCTTTCACGTGTCGAAACAGATCGCACAGTTCGTTGAACCGCTCGCGGAGCGTCAGATGGTCTTTCGCCCGTTCGGCGGCCATGTGGTGGTCGAGGCTCTTGAGAAATTGCTCGGCGAGCCCCGCGTCAATCACCGGCCCGCCGCTCCCGTCGGAGCGGTCGAGGAGGGAGATGAAGTTCTCGGGCGTGCAGTTGCCCTGAAACACTTTTCGGGGCGCGACGCCGCTGAACTCCCACGGCTTCTGGAGGAGTCGGTAAAGGAGCACCCGCTCCTGAACGTGGCCGAGGCTCGACTTCAGATCGAAGGAGGTGCCGGGCGTCAGCGAGATGAAATTGAGCGGATTCCTTTGGAGGTCTTGAATGCGCGTGGGCAGCAACGTGATCCGCTCGGTCCGAACGAACTCTTGGGCCTCTGTGACGTTCAACCGGTTTACGTTCTGGCGCGCGATGTCGGCGTTCGAGCAAATGTAGACGACGTCGATGCGGTCTTTTTTGTCCCAAAGGTGGTCGATGGCTTTGGCAATGACGCCGCGGGCGACGAGAGTTTTCCCGAGCCCGACTTCGTCGGCGACGAGGACGCGCGGGGTGGCGGCAGGACCATAGAGTCGCGAAAACACATACTCCACCGTATCACGTTGAAAGTCCTTGAGCCCGCGCAGAATGGCTGCGGTGTCGGGCCGCGCGACTCCTGTTCTCATGGGTGCATCCTCTGTCTGGCCTGCCACACCGGAAGCCATATCTCGTCGAACCCCGCGGGCAAAAGGCCTTCGCCCGCGGCCCGCAGGTCTTCAACGAGCTTGGCCACTTGATCGAGTTTGGTCGGGCTCTGGTCGAGCGCCTTCATCAGCGACTCGAACAGGGGCACACCGCCTGCGCCCCACTGAAAGGGCCCGCTGCCAAGTTCGAATTCGTCGGCCGCCGATTCGAGCGGGCCGCCCTCGGCGCCGAACTCCGACAGGAGAAACATGAGAAACCGCAGCACCTGCTCCGGCGTACTGAGGAGCCCCTTGAGAATACGTTCTTTGCGATCGGACGGCGCGCCCGATAGTGGGACGTTGAGCACGAACCGCAGGCAGGCCGTCTTGCCGGACGATTTGGCGATGACGCGAAACGCAAAGAACGAAGTGAGCGCGGCGAACGAGAGCGCGTGATACGTCGCGAGTGTGGTGCCGCCGGACGTCGCAACGGCTGTGTGCTCAGGGAGCGTGATCGGCCACGCGCGAACTTCGGCACCGGAGACGAACGGCGAAAGCGTGCCGCTCTCGGTGCGCAACGCTACATCGAACAGTTCGGCCCCCGCTGCCGACGAAACATCCGCGACGAGAGCGAGGCCGCTGATTTCCCGTCGCACCGTTTCGGCTAATTCGTCCAGGCTCTTTTGCTCGGCATCGACGACAGTGGCGTCCATACCGGGAGTGAAGGGTTGAAGGAGGTCCGCGAACGAGAGGCCGCCGTCGGTCCGTTTCAGGAATATGTCGATCCCGACGCGGCTCTTCCTGCCCACGAGCTGCACCAGGAACTCGACGTTGCCGCCAAACGCGGCGCTCGTGGCATTCGCCGATCCGGTAAACACGCTCGCGTTCCACCCGTGCTCGGCGATGTAGAGCTTTGCGTGAAGCCCGCTCGTCGGGGCGCCGGACGGCGCCTCCTCTTCTTCCTCGAACGCCTCCGCTCGGGCTTCCTCAACCTCGGCCGACGGGTTCAACGCGTGAACCGCAGTGAAGCCGTCGAGCGCGCCGGCCCCTAGCTCTTGGAGCGAGTCGATTCGAGACACGAGGATCGCGTCGTCGGTGATCTCGGTCACGCGCTCTAACAGAGGGGGCGACAAAAACGGCGACACGACGAGCACGCGGCTGTACCAGTTGCCGAACGGCCACGACGTCCGGCCTTCGATGCCGAGTGGCCAGAAGCTGATCTCATCGAAACCGTCGGGCGGCACGAAAGGCACGCGCCTCAGCTCCGCCGCACAGAGTTGAACGCGCTCGGCGGTCTCCGCCGGCAGCGGGAGCTTGGACATCCCCGGAAGCGCTGCGAAGAAGTCGCCGAGCGGGTGGTTCGCCGCGATCGCGTTCTTGCGGCCCCCCAGTTCGCCTTCGAGAACGAGCGCCGTGTCCCACGAGCGGTCGAAGGTCAAGTTGCGACTGAGGCACAGGACGCGGTAGCACACCGCGCCGTCGGCAGCCACAAAACGTAGCGCCCACACCTTCGGGTGAAAACTCGTCACCGGGCCGCGGGCCGCCACCTCGAACACCGAGTTTTCGAGATAGCCGAAGAGGACGCGGTGCTGCTTGGGCACGAGCGTCTGGCCCGCCTGGCAGAACACCGCGATGCGGTCCGAGTAGCGGCGCAGCGCTTCAAGCGTCGCCAGCGGGTCCGCGCTCGGCCGCCCCTCCGCGTCTTGCCAGTCGAACATGGTGAACGCGAGCGGCGCGGTCAGCAACGCGACCAGGTCGAGGGAGTAAGTGGTGCCCACGGCGAAGTCGAGCGAGTACCCTTCGGGCGGGCGGAGCGCGTCGAGCAGCAGGCGGCGGTCGTGTGGTCCGAGCATCGCTCACTCCTCCTCGCAGAGACCCTGGCGAATGTCGCGTAGGATCACCCGCGTCGGCCCCCACCGAAAATCGAGCGCCCCGGTGCCGGCGGCCCCGTTCCAGAGCTCGAGCGCCCGCTGATTGTCGAGGCGCGAGAGCCCGCGCTTGAGCGCCCGCTCACGGGTCGCCACGAGCTGCCGGGCGGCACCGCCTGTAGATTTTTTGCCGTCCCCGTCGAGCGCGAGGCCGAGCCACCCGTCGATGAACATTCGCGTCTGCGGGCTGACCCGCGCTCCCGCACCGACGACGAGTTGCCAGAATTGCGTCCGGTCCCAATCTCGAAGGGCCGCGCCACGTGCCTCAAGCTGTTCGTGCCACTCGTTGAGGAGCTTGGCGTACTTTTCCACCAAGTCGTCGGCCGGTTTCTTCTCGGCGAGCATTAGGTTGTAGAGGTAGGCCGCCCCGTGGATGGCCTCAGAGAAGTTACGGGCGTGCGCGAGAAGCTCCTGGAGCGGGGGAGGGAACTCTTTGGAGAGCGGGTGCGCCCACGGAAAATCGACTTCCGCCTCCGCCCCGTCGGAATCGACCAAGAAGGCGAGAAGCGATTTGGGCACGCGGGCGAGAACGCGGTCGCGCAGGTACTGGGCCTCGCCGGGAGTCAGCCGAAACGTGATGTTCTCGGGAAACCCCTCGGGCGCGCCGGGAAGCCCCGCGTGCCAGTTCGGCGCGGCCGGCAGCTCGGCGTCGGCGCGGTCCGCGCGGCGGTAGTAGCCATCGAGCGAGCGGTGGTACTGGTCGAGAGAACCAGGGAAGAGGCAAACGCCCCACACGCGCAGGCCCTGCCAGTACACGCTGCTCGGCAGCCGCTGCAGAGCTTCCTTTGCCTGCTTGCCGAGGAGTCCCGACGTGTCGTTGGACTTAAGGAGCGCGAAGATGGTCGCGACCTCGCCCTTTCGTGCGCGGTCGCGCGCCTTGTCGCTCGGCACCCGCCGGTGTTCGAGGTCGCGGTACACCCACGGCACGAAGAAAAAATACCGAGCGCGGGTCTGGATCGTGCTCGTCCCAGGAAAGAACGCGTCGGCAAAGGCGTCACGCACCGTTCCGATGCCGAGTTCGTCGCGCGTCTCCTGTTCGCGAAACAGGTCGATCACGTCGAGCATCTGGCGTCGATGCTGTTCGGAGTAATCGAGCCAAGTGAACGTTGATTGCATAGATACTGTGATCCAGTACACGTCGAACGGCGACGAGGGGTATTACAACAAAAGATACCTACACGCTTAAGCTTGCGGAATCGACTGAAGGGGAAACCGAACGAAAGTAACGGGCGTGACGCCGATCGCAAATTACGCCCCGGCGTCACGCTGCGTCGCTCAAGTTCCGAAAATCCATTTCCAGAAGCGTGACCACCGTCCGCGCTTTTTCTCCTCGGGGGCAACAGTCGGCACTTTCTGAGGTTGTGGCACCGGCGGCAGTTGCGGTGCCGGCTGGACATTCGGCGGTGTCCCGTAGTGTTGCGCTCGTGCGTCCCGGTCACGCTGGCGTCCGGCCTCGATCTGCGTATCGCTCCATGGCGGTGCGGTGAGCACGCGCCCGTGGTCGATGACGTAGTGCGACCGGCACCGCAGGCTCCAGTTGCCGATCGAGGGCCACAAGGAGACGGTTTCTCCGTCGAACGTCATGCGCCACTGCGCAGGGCTTAAAGGCGTCACCACCTCTTCGCCGCAACCGCAGCAGCAGATGTGGGAGGCCGTGCAGAACTCGAGTGCGATGTAGAGCACACCGGGCTCGAGTTTTTCGGGCACGTACTGCACGAAGCGGTGTTCGAGTCTCTGGCAGCGCATCATGGGAGGTCACCGTTGATGAGCAGATTGCTTTCGGTCGTGTAGGTCGAGTGGTGCTCCCGTTCCGCGTCGCGGTAGAACCCGCGGATCTTTTTCCACTTCATCACCGCGAGCGCTGCGTTCATCGCGTTCAGCTCGACCACCTGGATGTTCGAGGCGTAGACGTCGTCGGCGCCCCCGCCGACGAACGAAATTCGACCGCCGTGAACGTGGTCGCGTTTTTCGGGCGTGCTCGCCGTCACCCGCAAGATGCCGCCGAGCATCCCGTCCGCGTCCAGGTCGAGGCCCATCCCCACGTCAACGAACGCGGCCCCGATCTTTTCGAGGTGGCGCACCACGCCCCGCTTGTCCTCGCCCGCGTCCATGCTCAAGAACGCGAAGGTGGTACCGTCGAGCAGGTGCACGTTGTCGGCCCGCAGGAACGTCCGGTGCGCGACGACCCGGCGGTGCATGCGCGAGTAGATCCCACGAAAATACTCGACCTTCGGGAACACCTCGCGCAGTTCCTCGATCGCCGGCGCGCCAGGGGCGCGAAAGGCGTTGTGTTGGAGAAACTCGTCGCCGTCGAACAGGCGAATCTCTCTCACCGGTGTCTTAGCGACCAGGTCGAGGACGTACGACCCGGTCCCACCGAGCCCGACGAGCGACACGGTTTCGTGAGAAAGTTTCTCACTCAGCGCGCCGATGCCGACACGGGCCGATGCGGTGTCCAGATAGTTGAAAACGCCGTCGCGTTCGTCCTCCGGCGTGCGGAACACGCGCGGGTTTGCGCCCTCTTCGAGCACCGCCGCCGGCCCCGAGATGACCCCCGCGTAGGTCGTCATCTTCTCGTGGTAATCGGTGTACCCCGAGTCCCTGGGTTTGCTCGAGAAGTGGTACTTGGCGGTCACCCCGTTCCCGAGGTCATAGTTCCCGCTGCTGTGACCGATGCCCTTGAGTTCGGTGCCGTCGGCGTTGCAGGGAAACTCCCCGTCAAACCACACCTGGTGCGAGTCCGGCTTTTGGGTGACGTCCCCGGCCAGAGTGAGGCCCGAGACGAGGGTGCCCCGGCGGACGCACTTTTTGCTGTCCACGTAGGGCACTTCGCGCATCACGAGCAGCGCGCCCCGGATCTCGACGAAGTAGCCTTCGTCTCGAAGGCTCTTCAAGTCCGGGTTACGAGCGAACAGTTCGCGTGACATTGAACCGACTCCCTTTTTTGATTTGAACCGATCCGCCACGGCCGAGTTCCCCGACGGGCGGCGTCGAAGCGGCGTGGGTGTAGTTCATGGAGAATTCGACGTTCGGGTCGTGGTCGCCCGGGAACGCGAGCTGAACGATCTGCTCGTAGGTCACCGTGTTCCCGGTAACGGTCTTGGGCCGGCCGTTGACGAAGATCTCGAACGTGGGCACCGGGCGCGGTCCGGTCACGAAGCGCTCGACACCGGCGCCCGCGAGATCGACGATGTCACCGGGCTCGATCAGCCGGTCTTGGCCCCCGCGGGCGTCGAGGAACACGGCCTGGCCCGGCCCCACGTTCGCGAGCGTGTACAGAACCGAGCCGAGCAGGTTCTGCACGCCCCAACTGATCGCGCGCCCGTCGAGCGTGAACCGGTAGACGCGGTCGGTCTTGAACGCGACGAACCGTTCGACGCCCTTGCCGCGAAGGTCGAAGAGCTCGTCGAGCCGCACGTCTTCGAAGTCGCCGCTCGGCAGGATGGCGAAGAGGCTGTAGTCGTCCACCGGCGCGTACCCCGCGGACGCGAGGAGTTGGCGTCCGAGCGGCACCGGGTCGGTCGTGGTGTGCGGGCGAAAGTTGAGCGTCTCGTCGCTCACCGCGAACCGGTAAGCGCTCGCCGCCTTGACCTTCTCGCCGCCGGATTCAGTTGCGTCGTTCATGTGCGTAACTCCGTTGTTAAGTCCGGGTACCATCGCCCGCGGTGTCGTTGCAGCCCCTCGTCGGGCCTCTACTTCTCTTGAACCGCGGGCGTCTCGAATCCGGCAGTCGGATTTGAAAAAAGATGTGACGGGCTCGATCGGGCCAAAAACAAAAGCGGGGGCATTTGCCCCCGCCTGTGTGAAAGAACGGTTGTGTGCCCGAATGCAATCAGAGTGGTGCGCCGTGCGAAGGGCATACGAAGTAGTAAGCGCAGTTCGGGCAGTCGTCACTTTCTTTGGGGTCGAACGCGCCGGTCGCCACCGCGCGCACCACGTCCTCGATCACCGTGAGCGACTTGGAGAGTTTCTTGGTCTCGACCTTGGACCGCTGGCGCTCGGTTGTGAGCAGCGACACGTGCTCGAAAACGATCTCCTGCCCGGGGTGAGCGTTCCCCACGGCTACCTGCCACAGGGTGTAGCGAAGTTTTTCCGTCTCTTTCTTGGCGAGCCGACTCGTTTTCAGTCTGCGGATGACGACCCCCGCGCTCGTCGCTTCGATGTGATCGGCGCGGCAGTTGACCACGGCACCGGTCTCCGGGAGCGTGACGGTTCGGTCGACCGGAAGCGCTTGCCCGTCCATCACCGCCAACGCGTTCGCGATCATTTTGTCCGCGATGCCGCGGTAGAACGGCTCGAACGCGTGCCCCTGCGGGCCGTGCTCGCTCCAGTCGAGTTCGAACTGCGCGCGGATTCCCGCGCTGCGCTCGGCCGCTTGCGGGACGCTCCGCAGCCAGGCGAGGCTCGCGTGCAGCGCCGACTGGAACTGCAAGTACGGACCTTCTTCGTCGCGGGCGTTGAGCGCCAGCGCGTGGTCGTAGTAGTAGCGGCGCGGGCACTCGTCGTACGTTTCGATCGCGTAGTACGACCACGCGCCCGTCACCGCGGCGGCCGCGAGCCGCGGGCGGCCCTTTGCCTGGTGGCCGAGGTTCTTCCACCCCGCCGCGGCGTCCACCGCCTTCGGGAGGTGAGCGGTAACATGTTCGAGAAACGACGACGGCCCCCGCTTAACCGCTCCGTTCGTCTCCGAGCGCGAGAGGTGCAGCACGTCCTTCGCGCGGGACATGCCGACGAAGAACAAGCTCTCCTCTTCAGCCGTTGCCGTCAAGAGGTCGTCTGCCGCGATCATTCCGGCCGGCGGCGGGCACGGGTCGGACCGGTTCCCGAGCGGGAAAATCGTCTTCGCCAGCGACACGAGGTGGACGACGGGAAATTCGAGGCCCTTGCTCGCGTGCACCGTCATCAGGCGCACTGCGTCGATGTCGCCGGCCGCTGCGGGGAGCTGCCGGAGTTGCTTCTCCTCGTCGAGAATCGTGAGCCGGCGCACGTGATTGAGGAACGCGTGCTTGGGGTCCTCTTTCTCCGGCGGCTTGAACGCGAACGCGAACTGAAGCAGTTGGTACACGGCGAGCCGGCGCTGCTGGTCTTGAACCGTGTTACCCGCGAGGAGCAGGCGCACGTGCTCTCCAGAGCCGAACAGGTACTCGGTGAGAAACCGGTGCGGGGAAACCGTCCACGACCAGTGCCTCGTGTCGAAGACGAGGAGCTTGATTCCGGCGCGACCGACGTCCGTGAGGTCGCAGATTTCGTCCGCCCGCCGAAGCGCCGAGAGCATGGAGATTGCCTGCTCGCGGCGCCACTCGACTACCTTGATGATGTCCGCGGGAGGGACCGCGTACTGCGGCATTTGCGCGACCCGCAAAAGTCCCACCCCGCGCTTCTCGGAAACGACGGACAGGAGCGAGAGCAGGTCGCGCACCTCGGGCCGCTCGAAGAAGTCTCCGAAGTAGAGGCACGGCACGCCGGACCGTTCGAGGTGCCCGGCCAGTCGCGCGAGGGTTGTGTGCGAGCGGGCGAGGACGACCTGGTGGCGAAAGGGCACCCCGTCACTCTGGCGCTTCTTGATCGCCTGCGCAATTCCCTCGGCTTCCGCCTCTCTTGACACCGCCACGTCGTACAGAACGTTCCCGTTGGTTTCGCCCCGGTGGGCCGTCAACCCGGAATTGGGGGCGAGGGGCGCGGCAGTCATTTTCTGCCCGAACGCCTCGAATGCGCGCACGATCTTGCCGCCGGAGCGGTAGTTGACGGTGAGGTCGGTGACGGCGGCGCCGGGAAAATCTTGCTCGAACCGCGACATGTTGAGCGGCGACGCGCCGCGGAAGCGGTAGATCGCCTGGCGCACGTCGCCGACGACCCAAGGACCAGCTTTCGGGGTAACAATCTCCTTGAGAAAATGGGCACTGGCCCGGTTCATGTCCTGGTACTCGTCAACCAGGATGTGGCGGTACTGATCGCGAACCGCGTCCCGAACCTCCGGGTGTGCGCGGAGCAGTTCGACGGGGCGCGCCACCAGGTCGCCGAAATCGACGCGCCACTGCGAGCGGAGTTCGCGCTCGTAGACGCTGTACACGTTTGCGACCTCGAGTGCTTTTTCGGCCCTGGTGATCGCGTCGGGATCGCTCGCGGATGCGAGCATGGCGTGGGCCAACTCGCCGTACCGCTCGGGGGTGACGAGGTCGTCTTTGGCGCGCCCGATGGCGTTCAGAATGTCTTTGAGCGCCCGCGCGGGCTCGTACAAGTCGAGGTAGTGGTTCAGCGGCAGTTGGGGTAGCAGTTGTTCGAGGAACATCAGCGAGTCGGTGCGGTCGAGCAGCTTCGGCGGCCCCTCCATGCCGAGCACATGGCCGTGTTTGCGCAGAAGCTCCAGCCCGAACGCGTGGAACGTGCCGGACCACACCGCCGTCGCCTTGTCACCCACCGCCGCGCGAATGCGGGCGGCCAGATCCTTCGCCGAGAGATTGGAGTAGGTGAGTGCGAGGATCGAACCCGCGGGAACGTTTCGGGCTCTGAGCAGGTGGACGACTCGGCCCACGAGCGTCCGCGTTTTTCCCGTCCCGGGGCCGGCCCGCACTTGGCGCGGGCCGTCGCCCGCCTCGATCGCTGTGCGCTGGCTCGCGTCCGGCTCGTCGGCGTCGCTCGCCCGCGTCTCTTCGGCGCCGCCGTGCTCTTCAGGTAGCAGCGCCACGTCGGTCATCTGGTGCAGCACCAGGTCGACGGGGACGCCGAGTTCCGTCGCGAGCGCGCCCGCGTCGAATTGTCCGTGTTCGCACCGACGGCGGAGCTTCTCGCGGGGAACGAGAAACTCGCGGGCGAACACGTTCGCCTGGGCCTCGGACCGCTCTTTGGGGCTGTACGAGTCGGCGTCGCCGACGACCGAAGGGGCGGGCTCCGCCGCGGTCAGCATGTCGAGATCGTTGCAGTCACAGCGCGCGACTACCGCCCCGAGCCAGTGGTGCCCGTACTCGTGGGCGACGTAGAATCGCGCCAGCGGCTCGGCGTGTTCGCGCGAGTAGTAAATCTTCTTCTTCTCGCTGTGGTAACACGCTTCGCCGCCGTCGAGCAGCGCGTCGCCCTTGGGTCGCGAGTGCCGGGTTACGCCGGTCGCTCGTTCGGCAGCGTCGAGCAAGGCCGCGGCGGGAACCAATTCGTCGGTGGTTCCGAACAGGTCGGCATGCCGTGCGGCGGCGAGGCGCCGAACTTCATTCCACGCGCTCATCGATTCCCTCCCGTTATTTGCTCTTGGTTCACGATCTCAACCCACCGGGCCTTCAAGTCCTCTGGCAGGTCGGAGGAATCGACGGCGGCGAGAAAGTCTTCGGTCGGAACGGTCGGCTTGTTTTTGGCCTTATTCGCGACCGCGCCGATGGGCTCGCCGGTGAACATGGCCCGAACCGCGTCGATGGTGAAGTCGAGCGCTGCTGCTGCCAACTCATGCAGTTTCTGCGGAATACCGGAGGGGATTCGCCGTAAATCGAGCTTGTCGACGAGCGATTCGTCGAGGTCGCACTTCTTCGCGAACTCTCGGTCGGTGAGGCCGCGCGATTTGATCGCTTGGCTCAGTCTGCTCGGGGCCGCCGCCGGTAGAGTGGCAGCGGCCGGTTGGCCCGCGAGAAAGTCGAGCGCCTTACTCAGCATGCGATCGCCGGCTCGAGCCTCGTCCACAGTCACTTGTTCTCTGGACGTTTCTTGCAGAGCCCACGTCGCGAAGAAGCGACTGAGCGCTTCGCGGTGTTTCGGATACTGGGCGGTCCAGCGCACGAGGGCCTCGTGAGTTGGCTTCTCTTCCTCAAGCATAATTTCGTCGACAACGTCTTCGAATGTGTGGGGGGAGTGGGTGCTCATAAATTTTCTCCTATCCTCGCTCGCACCTGGCTCATCGCAGTGCGTAGCCAGGTGTTGATTTGGCGCTCCTTGACATCGAAGTGTCGGCACAGCGTGGCAACGTTCGGATCACTCGGGTCGATCGGCCAGTTGTACCCGTATCGAAGGACGAACGCCTCGCGATGTCGCGGGTCAGTGATGGCGTCGAGGCCCTCGAACAAGATCATCAAATCGTCGGGCGGGAGTGCTGGATCGGCGACGACTACCCCCACGTCTTCTTCTGTTACTGTGTCTGCGATTCGAACTTCAGAGTACTCGTTGGCGCGCGCGAAGTGCGCCTCGACCGCGTTGAGCGCGAGGCCACGGGCGACTTTGCGAAACGACACTTCGAGGAATTCGCCCTTACGGGTCGGTGCAGATTCAAAGACCAAGCTGACGATTCGACCCTGAATGCTGTCGATGAGGTCGTCCCGCGCCTGGTTCCCGACACCACGCGAATTGTCACTGACAATTCGAGCAACGCGCCGGCCCAGTTCCCGTACCAATGCGCTAAACTCCGGCATAGTTCGGGAATTTTCCCGCCACTTCCGGAGAAGGTGCACAATGGTTTCACTTCGAAAATGAGGAATGTCCCACACGGGCGGGTCCACCCCGTGCGCTTGGCGAATCTGCTCACGCACCTCCGACTTGCGCACGTAACGCCTACCGTCCCGCGTTCCGAGCGTCAGCGCGGCGGGACAATTTGGATCGTGATTCGCCGTCGTGGCGTGGGTCGTTGATTCGCTCATACCCCTCTCGAACCGGGTTGTCTGCGAAACCGGCAGTCAATTCGCAAAGATTTTTTTCACCCCCGTGCCGGCTGGTCCGGCGAGCCGAGCCACGATAACGCTCAAATTTAGGTGATTAGCAAAATTCTAGGGCAGCAAGTAGTCTGTTCCTATGACCCTCGAAGAGTATGAGCGGCACTTGGTCGGGCAACTCTGTTGGCGGTGCCACCAGGCCACACACCAGAATTCGGCCCGGCAGCGGCAGTGCCCCAGTTGCCGGGCCAAGTGGAGCTATCACCGGCGCAAGACGGAGTGGGAGCTGCTCCGGGCGTTCGCCTTGAGTACCACGGCCCACCACGCGGCTCGGGTGGTCCGGTGCAGCTACCCAACGGCCTACGCCGCGTACACGCGGTTCCGCCTCACCCTCCAGGCCATGACCGACGAGGAGAAGCGCCCGCTGCTCGGGGCACTGGAACGGGACGAGTCGTACTTCGGGGGCAAGCGGAAAGGCAAGCGGGGCCGCGGGGCGGGCGGGAAAGTGCCCGTGTTCGGCATCCTGGAGCGGGCCGGGCGGGTGTACACGGTGGCCGTCCCGAACTGTAGCAAGGAGACCCTGATGGCCAAGATCCAGGCCGCAACGGTCAAGGGGAGCGTGTTCTACACGGACGAGTTCGCCAGCTACAACGACGTCCAGAGCCACGGCAAGCACGTCCCGATCAACCACCAGGAAACATTCGGGGTGGGGGCCGCGCACATCAACGGGATCGAGGGGTTCTGGAGCTACGCGAAGCGGCTGTACCGGCACGTCCACGGGGTCGAGCCGGGGAACTTCCCGCTGTACCTGGCTGAGTATGAATTCCGGTACAACCACCGCGGCGAGCACCTGATGACCCTCCTGTATAACCGCCTAATCCGGGCCGCCGCCCCAACCCAAACCCAGCCCTAGAATTTTGCTAATCACCCAAATTTAATCCTCTCAACCAGTTGCGGCCGCTAGTTACGGCATCGTTGTAATTCTCAAGCGTGAAATCAGGGCCAAGAATATCGCGGCTCGTTGACCGGTTACCCGGCACGTAAGGTGAATCTTCTACCGATCGGCTACCGCAGATGGTTTTCGGTGGCTTTACCGCTTCGGCTGATTCCGAGCAGTCCAGCACACGTTAGCGGAGCTAAGGGGAGATGTCTGTTGATCGAACTGCTAGGAGTGCCCGAAAAGCGAAGCGGCCTGTCAGATTAGGTGAACTTGCCACCAGTTGATGAAGTGAGAGGGAGCGATTGGCGTCTGAAGCGGCATGGGCAACCGGTTTCTAAATCAGTGAGGTCAAGCCCTGTGAAGAATGATTGCTTTGGATAGGGATGTGCTCCGGGTGATGGTGGTACGCAGCAGCAAGGGAGCGAAACAGTATTACAGCGCGGGAGATTACTACAGCGCAGGCCAAGAGCTGCCCGGCGAGTGGGGCGGAATCGGGGCCGCGCACCTTGGACTCACGGGCACCGTCGAGCGTGGTGAATTTGCTCGCATGTGCGACAACTTCCATCCACGCACCGGTCAGCGGTTTACTCTGCGAACCAATGTTTCGCGCCGCGTCGCCTTCGATCTGAACTGGCACGTCCCCAAAAGCCTCTCGGTGCTGTTCGGTCTCACTCAATCGGCCGAGTTACTCGCAGCATTCCGGCAGGCGGTCGAAGAAACGATGCGAGAGCTTGAGCTTCGTGCCCAGACCCGGGTTCGGATCAAAGGCGCGAACCAAGTGCGCACCACCGGGAACCTGACCTGGGCGAGTTACGTGCACACGACCGCACGACCGGTCGGCGGAGTTCCCGACCCGCATCTGCACTGCCATGCCGTCGTCTTCAACGCCACTTTCGATCCGATCGAGGGGCGCTGGAAGGCACTCGACCTGTGCCAGGTCAAACGGGCCGCGCCGTACTTCGAGGCGACCTTCCACGCCCGTCTCGCGGCAAAATTGCGACACCTCGGTTACGACACGGTCCGCACCAGTAAGGGCTGGGAACTTGCGGGCGTTCCGCGTCGCGTGCTCGAAGAGTTTTCACGCCGAACGAAGCTGATCGAGCGGGTAGCCGAAGAGCAGGAGATCACCAACGCTCACGCCAAGGACGCGATCGGAGCTCTGACCCGCGAGCGCAAAAGCACCGCGCTTTCGCTTTCGAAGTTGCGTGCGCGCTGGCGCGCTCGCATCACCGGCGACGAACTGCGGGCCCTCGAACTGGTCGCTGCCAAAGCCCTCGACCGTCCCCCTCGAAATCTCAACGCGGTCCGAGACGCTCTGCACTATGCCGTCGAGCACTGCTTCGAACGCGAGTCGGCCGTGTCGGTCGACCGGTTGCTCGCGGTTGCACTCCGTCGCGGCGTGGGCGAGGTCGCGGTTAATGAGATCCGCGCGGCGTTTAAGGGTCTGGGGCTTCTCGTGCAGGAGCGAGACGGCGTGGAATACGCGACCGCGCGTGAGGTGCTCGCTGAAGAAATCCGCATGCTGGCATTCGCCCGAGACGGGCGCGGCATATGTGCCCGCTTGGTTCCGAACCATTCGCCAATCGCGCGCGAGTGGTTATCGAATGAGCAAAAAGCGGCCGTGGCCCATGTGCTCGGATCACATGACCGGGTGACGCTGTTACGCGGTGCGGCCGGCGTCGGGAAAACGGCCCTCATGATTGAGGCCGTCGAAGCGATCGAAAAATCCGGGACACGAGTTATTCCCTTGGCACCATCAGCCGCAGCGAGTCGCGGCGTCCTTCGCGCCGAAGGCTTTTCCTCGGCCGACACGGTGGCGCGGTTTCTCGTCGACGCCGAATTCCAGGAACGTGCCCGTGGGCACGTTATCTGGGTTGATGAGGCGGGACTTCTGGGCACTGTGGCGCTTGCCGCTCTGTTTGATACTGCTGGGCGACTCGACGCGCGGGTGGTATTGGTCGGTGATACCCGCCAGCACTCTGGCGTCGCTCGTGGGACCGCACTTAAGCTCCTCGAGTGTGAGGCCGGACTAGCCCCGTTCGCGGTTACCGGTATTCGCCGCCAGCACGGTCGATACCGTGAAGCGGTCGGGTTGCTGAGCGAGGGACGGGCCGTCGACGCGCTCGACGTCCTCGACAGACTCGGATGGGTGCGCGAGTGTGATCACGAGGCTGGCGCGCAGTTGATCGCGGCTGAATATCTACTCGCACATCGTGAGGGAAAATCCGTTCTGGTGGTGTCACCGACGCATGCCGAGGGTGAGCGCGTCACCCGAACGATCCGCACCGAGCTCCTATCCGCACAGGTGCTGAGCGGGGAGCCGCGATTCTTTCCGCAGTTGGTTGCAGCAAATTTCACGATCGCAGAGCGGAGCGACGCAGCGAACTACGAGCCCGGAATGGTGCTCCAGTTTTTCCGTCATGCCCCGGGATTTCGAAGCGCGTCTCGGTGGGTGGTCGTATCGGCCGCACCCAATGTCTTGCGGGTTCAGGATGCCAGCGGCGATGACGCTCTGCTTCCGCTTCACTTCGCTAACCGGTTTCAGGTTTTCGAGTCGCGCGAACTCGAACTCCGGATCGGGGACCGTGTGCGTTTGACCAGCAACGAGAGAACCCGCGACGGACACCGGCTCGACAACGGGGCTCACGGTGTGGTGAAGCGGTTCACCTCCAACGGGGATATTCAGCTCGAGTCGGGGGCTGTGGTGCCGTACGACGTTGGGCACGTGGCGCACGGCTACTGCGTCACTTCGCACGCGTCACAGGGTAGAACCGTCGATCAGGTGCTCGTCTCCCAAAGCGCCGAGTCGTTTGCCGCATCCTCCGTCGAGCAGTTGTACGTGTCCGTGTCACGCGGCCGCGAGCGCGTGCTGCTCATCACCGACGATAAGGCCGGGCTGCGACTGGCCGCCGAACGCTCGGACCCGCGGCCGGCGGCGACCGAAATATTTGCCCCCTCGGCGCTCTGGCGCTCGTGGGCCCAGAGGCGCATCGTACGGGAGCCACAACCGAATAAACGAGCGCGAGGGGTGGCGGAGGTTTTAGTCGGGCGATGAGCGGCACGGGGGACGAAAAGTGGGCGAGCATTCCGCGTCTCGAGTCGCTGCTCGACGAGAAGGTGGTCGAGCAGCCGGCAAACACCGACTATCGAGCCTTCGGAATCGCTGGCGACGAATTTATGCGCCATGTGGCGATGCTCGAGGTGCGTCTCCGCACCGGCAACGGGCACCTCTTCGCGTACCACCTACTCGGCCGGGTGGACCGGAACCTGTCGCACGGAATCGAGCTCATTTTCGGAGACGCGGTGGTGACGCTCACCGGGCGGAACCTGTCCACGTTATACACCGCGCTCCGCGACCAGAAGGTGTCGTGGGTGCAGGAGGCCGACGAGAGAATTGCCCGGCTGGTGCCGAGCGGGGCGCCGCTCGTCGAGTCGGTGGTGGTCGAGTTAAACGTGCGCGGACGATAAGGGCCGGGCACAGGTAGGTGAGGGGATATGTTCGGACCGGATCAATTTCACAAGCGAGTTGCCGGTGACGGCGCGAGCGTCACGGACCGGCCAACAGTGAAATACGTCGGCGTGCGAACCGACACCGGTGTGACCGTCGCGCGCGAGGACGACCGGGGAGGGATTCACCCGTTGGCCGCTCGAACCGATCTGAAAAATCACTCGCCGGCGGGGTTCGAGTGGGGATACGGTGGCTCGGGACCGGCACAACTCGCACTGGCAGTTCTTGCTGACGCTCTGGGCGCGGAGCGGGCGCTCGCAAGTTATCAGAAATTTAAGTCCCGTGTGGTCGCAAAACTTGCCCGGACGACCTGGGAACTTTCGCGCGACGAAGTGGTCGCTTGGTACAGGCAACTCACGGCCGAGCCAGATTCGCAACCGGAGTGATCCCGCACCGGCCACGGGTGCTCCGCCGCGATGGTCAAATTGCGCTCATAGTGCGTGGTGTGTAGCCCCCGAGTTGTGCGACGCACCGCTCGGGGGCTCGCGCTCGCAACAACCGTTCCTGCTCCGATCAGCAACGGCTTCTACGGCTGCTCAGCTCTTTCACGCGCTTGACGGTGCGTGAAGAATCGGTCGATATTTGGGCGGGCCCCCGTCCCACAACACAGTGGTCATCGGGCACAACTTGCAAGCGCCGCCGGGGACCCAAATAAGTGCCGGGGGCTCATCACCCCCGGCGAGAAATCGCTCGCGTTACGGCAACGCTAATTCAAAAGCCCGTTGCTTGAGCCGCGCCCCGCTGCCGAACCACGCCGAATCGAGTCGACTATCTGCGTCTTTAACGCCGCGCGTGTGGTCGACCCAGTCGGTGATCGCGTTGTAGGCCCCCCAGTACGTTCCGAAGACGCCATTTATCCGCGCACCGGGAGCCGCGTGGTAGGCCCATTGCAAGGTGTCCCACGCCTTTGGCATTTTACCCATGCGTTGAACCGATTCGGGCACCTCCAGCACATCGATGACGTATTTGCGAAACCCGTCGACGGGCAACCGCCGCGACACCATGCGTTGATAGTCGGCGAGCGAGGCCGAAAAAGTCTTCGCCGCCATGTCGATGGTGTGTTGCACCAGAACGAGACTCGTTTCAAGGCCGGTGGTGTGCCGCACGCGTACGCAGTCCTCGAATCCGCGTTCGGCCCGCCGGTCGGCAGCGTTCAGCGTGTTCGCACACACCACGCGGATGCTGGTAAACTGCGCCCGTACTGCTTGGCTCGCGTCATGTGCGTTGGAGAGCAGGAAATACCCGCGCACCGGATCACCGTCGACGACTTCGGCCTCGGCTCCATTAATTCGAGCGAGGACCCAAATCCGCTTTCCTTCTTTGAGTGAGCCGGCCGCTTCGAGCGAGCACGCGCCGGCTGATAGAAACGGCTCGAAGAACGAGAACGCCCGATCGTTCTGCATGAGGGTGTAACCGCTTCCGACGACCCCTATTACTTTCCCATCTGATTCGCGAACGGTCGCACGGTGCGTCGGCACCGGACAGCCGGCCTCGGTAAATAGCGGCACCATTCGCACCCGCCAGTCGAGCCCCGCGAGACGGATCGCGTCTTCGACGTTGGGCGCCTCGTGGAGCGTAACGCCGAGACGGTGCCAAGCCGGTTGACGGACGAAAAAACCTGATTCAAACTCGTGTGTCATATTCCTCATTTGTGAAAGGCCGCCAGGGCTTTCCCCCCTGGCGGCTTTTTGTTGAACGCCCGCCGATTCTGGCTGCTTCGGGCGACCTTAAAACTCCCAGCCCCAAATCGCGTTTTTTCGGCAGGTGGGGGAATCGGGTTTCTCACCCCTTCTGGAAACCCGATTCCCCCACCTGTCGAAAAAGGCAATTCCACGCACGGCCCGCCCTGGGGCCGTGACAAGAAAGGTCGTCACGCACCCTCGAGAAATCAGCGCAGCGGTTGCACGGGTAGTGGCGCAGCGAAGCGGAGCGGAACGACCGTTAGGTTGGCACGCCCGTGCTGCCGCGTAGCGGTGGGAGAACTTCAGAGCCTGCGAATCGCGACACCCGAAATAATTCGCAACATGCGCTCGGGATCGAACGGGCACCGACGAAGTGGAAACTCAAGCCCCGTTGCTTGGCCTGCCGATACCCGGGGTCGAATGTCCCAATGAGAACGGAGCCGGCTGGATGACACCGTTTGAGCGCCCCGACCGCTGCTGTCCGAAATGTGAGCACAAAGGGTATTTGTTCCGAGCCCGGAGAGCAGTCGACGGCAAACCGGGCGAGGGGAACTTCGTCGAGACCAAGTACCGGTGCCGGTCGTGTGCGCACGAGTGGTGGGAGCGGATTCCGGCACCGCCGGAACAGAAGCGAACGGGCGACGCTGCGTAACGCAACTCTGACCGCATGCGGCACCCGAGCCACGCGCGGCCAAGTGAGTTGTGATTCAAATCCTCGAGCCCTGGGTTCCTAACGCACCGTGCGGCCGGTGCGTGTGCAGGTCGGCGAACGGACCGCCCGCCGCGTTGAGTTCTGTGAGCGCCAGTTGCATCACCTCGTCGATCGATTCTCGAAGGCATTTTGGCCCGTCGCACCCGCAGTGTCGGACGCAGTACGCACAGCGGCGACAGAGGCCAACGACACAGTCGCAGTGCCGGAGGTTACCTCGGCGGTAACAGCACCCACAGGTCATGAGTTGAACCCTCCTGGAAAACCACGGAAGGGTTCATTGAAGCGCGAATGTAAAATTGCGCAATGCCGGTTGCAACGATTTTGCGACCGGCTGCGCTTCTCGCGAGCAATGAGCGGGGATGCCACCGGCCCTTTTTCAGCGCCGAATACTGGAGCACGGCGCCGGGAACGGTGTGGGCGAGCGAAACCATTTCGAACGAACAATGTTCTTGTTAGCTCGTGCGCACCGCGAAAAACACCGATCAGCCGCCAAATATCGTGAAAAAGCAGCAGGTTACACTTCTTAAATCACTGTACGAGAAATGCAGAATATGCTATTGTCCAAACGAAATTACGACACTCTCCCGAATTACCCTTATTGCTTATGGACGACATGAATCATGATGAAAATCTAAACGCAAGCGGTGGTGACGGGAGAGCACCGCTCGTTTGGACTCGTGAGCCGTGGTAGCCGTAAACAACGAAATGGCGACGCAAGGAGGCCAATGGACAAGGTCAGAGTGAGTCTTGCCGGACAAAATGGGAACGCTTTCCACCTGCTCGGAGTGTTTCGGCGAGCAGCAGTAAAACAGGGCTGGTCGGACGAGGAGATCCGCACCGTGTTCGATGAAGCGAAGAGCAAAGATTACGACCACCTGATTCGCACCCTTTTAGCTCATTGCGAAGAACCAAGTGACGACGCAGAGGCGGGATGCCGGAATCCCTCGTGGTGATCGGAAAAGACGACCGACTTGTTCGGCTCGACACGAAGTCGGCACTCCCGGCAGTCATTAGCCGGCCCGGGTCACGTGCTGAGGCAAAGTTCTTCTCGGTAACGATACGCGACATCAACAACGCTCGGGTTGCGTTCGACCGGTGCAGAAGTTTTTCGCTTGGGTCGAGGACCTGGACGGGAACGTCTTACGCTCACGACCCGACCCAAAGGGGTGCCCATTCACTGAAAACAGAGGAACATGACGGGAGAGCACTTAAGTCTTGAAGAGAAGATGACCGCGTTCGCACAGACGTTCCCCAGCATGACAGATGCCATGGGCGTAGCCCCCTGGGATGCGGGCGCCTTTGACCGGTGGGCCGACGAAACACCGATCTCGCACGGCGAACGCATCACCGCCCAGTTCCTGCTCGCCGTGTGGGACTCGGGTAACACGTGGAAGTGCGGACGGTTCGACGTCGTGCAAGCTTTGAGGCTCTGGGGCCCCAGCACCGAGCCGCATTTCTCGCTTGGGTCGTTAATCCATGGTGGGCGTGAACAGCAGAAGTCTGACCGTGGGATTTCCAAAGCCCGATGGCCTGGTTGTGCTCGGTAAAGATGACAAGCTGGTGCGCCTCACCAACCCGGCAGAGATAATTGTTTACTCGGCATCGGAACGCTGAATCTCTTGGCGCAGGTCGACACGGGCCTCGGCGTTCATGGCCAGCACGCGCACGGTCGCCCGTCCGCACGGGGTTCTACCGGCGATGACCGGCCCTTGAAACTCGAAGTGGTCGTCCCACGTCTGCCGGCGCGGATGAAAAAGGGGCTCGATCGCGTCTGTGACCGGGTCGATGCCCGACAGATTTGGGCCCTTGTGCAGGTTGCAGTGGGAGCACGCGAGGGCCAAATTGCTTTCGTCATCGCCGCCGCCGTGCTGGATCGCGATCACGTGCTCGGTCTGGTACGTGATAAACGGCTCGTCGCTCTGCCGGGTGCGGCAGTACTCGCAGCGGTGACCGGCTCGATCGCGGACGAGTCTGCGGACGGCGGCGAGGACCATTACGCGCGCGACCTGTTAAGAACCGAGCGGGCTTTGGCCTGGAGCACGGCAATGAGGTTCGCCCCGCTGACGAGGGCCTCGTACTCGGCTAGTTCCTCGGGGGCGAGCTGACCTTCGTGGTGACGGTGTGCGAGGTCTTCGATTCGGTCCTGGGTCACCTGGTCGGCGCGCAGGTCGGCGATGGCGCGAGCGACCTCGGGGGTCAGGATGTCGCGGACCGGGTTCAGCAGACGGTCGAGCACCTGATGGCGGTTCTGGGCGGCAGTTTGTGCCATAACTTCAGCCTCTCTTCACACATTACCACCCTAATAGTACCCGAAAAACACGGACCAGTCGAGTGAAACGGACGTGCTGGGACTCGCTTCGCGAGTTGTCCAGGCGGAAGGTCGCGTGCCCCGCTCCAGCATCGCAGCACGAGCCTCCGGCTGCCGTAGCGATCTTGGTCCGCTCAGCCTCGGTGACGTGATGAATGGCCGGCCGGCCGGGCCGAGAGGTGAAACTTGAATAACTTGACCCCATCCGACATGAGCTGATACGGTTCGTCCGTGGCTCGCGAACTGACGATTTCCAACTTTGGGCTCTTCATCGGCTATGTGCTGCCGGGTTTTACGGCCCTCGGTGGGTTGCCGTTCCTGGCCGGTGCTACTGGCTGGGGAACGGCCGCGGACGGTTCCGATCCCTCGATCACCGAATTCCTCTCGGGTACGGTCGAGGCGGTGGCAACGGGCCTGACCGTCAGTACCGTCCGCTGGCTTGTGGTCGACACGATCCACCACCGCACCGGGCTCCGGCCGCCGCGCTGGGATTTTCGGGTGCTGGACGAAGCGGCAGACGCGTTCGAGCTCCTGATCCAGATCCATTACCATTATTATAAGTTTTACGCGAACATGGTCGTCGCGCTCGTTTGGGCGTATCTGGCCGGGGGCTACGCGTACGGGTGGCGAGGGCTCTGGTACGGGGTGCTTGCAGCACTCTTCTTCGTCGCTTCACGCGATACGCTCATGAAGTACTACGAGCGATCGGGCCGTCTTCTGAGTTCGTCGTCCTAGACCCCGTTCTTGGGCGCCCGGATCGGCATCAGGGCCGCCATCTCCACTTCCAGGGCAACCGCCAGCCGCTCGATGTTTTCCAGCGAGATGTTTCGTTTGCCCCGCTCCACGCTGCTCACGTACGTGCGGTGGAGCCCCGCGAGCTCGGCGAGCCTCTCCTGCGAGATGCCGGCACCTTCCCGGACCTCGCGCAGCCGCTCACCGAATCGCTCGCAGACATTGGCCAAGACCGCGCACCCGACGAGAGCCACAAACGAAAATACCGTTTGACGTGACTCTCGGGGACCGCATACGATAGGTCCACATCCTTTACGTCACGGTGACGTAAAGGATTCAATCGCAACTCGGTGCAGAAGGGCCCACATGACCAACGGCGGCAGCCCCCACGGCCACGGGAAGAAGGCAGACGAGACCAAGACGAAGGAAAAGCAGGACACAACGACGCTGGCCAAAAAGAAGATGGTTCCAAAGGACCAGAAGAAAGAACCGAAAAAGAAAGCGTAGCCAAGAGTGCCGGACCGCTCCTGTGGTCCGGCACTCTTCGTTTAAACAAGTTCACAAAACCGCCAAGCCGCAGACGTTTTGAGCAGCCGCGACAGCTCTGCCTCGGATCGTCGACTACGGCACCTCCCGAGCGGATGGTGCGGATGGCGAACGTGCGGGCGGCTTTGCCTTTTCACCTACGAGTGATCGGATTTCGGCTGCGAGTGTGTTGGCGATTCTTCCGTGTGCGTTTTCACCCCCGTGGCGCATTTCCCCCCTTCCAACTCGGTCACCCCGTCACCGTTGGCCGCCTCTCGCGGTGCTCGCGGCGAGTGGCACCGCAGAGGCGGCCGACGGTGGCGGGAAAGGGGGTAGCTCGACTGTCTGATGAGCCCGTCTTTGGGGCACCTTCGAGCCCGAGGGAGCCGGGAGCGGTGCTCACGTCTGCCCGCCACGTTCGCTTTCGAGGCCTCCTTTAAAGAGGCGATTCGTGGGTAGGTCTTGAAAGGGAGGGTGCGGGAACCGCAGGTTCCTGCAAAGGGTGAGGCTTCCCTCCGCGTTTATCTTGGGCGTTTCGCTGCCACCATTTGAGCGATGCGCCGAATGCGACAAGTGAACCTGCTGCGCCTCAAAAGGCTCTATCCATTTCCGCCACTGGATTCGCCCAATGCCAGCAACCCACCAACTCGACAAGTAAGCTATTTGCCCCCGACCGGCCCGAACTGGTGAAGTCACCGAAGCTAAAGCCCTCTTGGAGGACGGTACGGATGGAAACTCCTCGTATCCCGGCTCTCGTGACCCACGACCTTGGCGACGATCTGGCGTTTTTCGCAGGCCGGCTCCCCGACGAATTGACCTGGGACCAGTCACTTTTTGAGAACGCCTGGGCGTTCCACCCGACTGAGCGACCGGTCATCCAAATGATCGGGAAGCCGGTTGCCATCCCCCGGTGGCAGATGGCCTTTGGCCACGATTACCGCTTCTCAAATCAGACCAGCGTTGCGGCTCCCGTGCCCGAACTGCTTGAGCCGCTTCGGGGGTGGTGCCAGAAGCACATCCACCCACGGCTCAACGGTCTGCTTTTGAACTGGTACGAAGGCCCCGGCCACTACATCGGCGCGCATCACGATGAGGACGAGCAACTCGTTCCGCACACGCCGATCGTCACCATTTCGTTTGGAGAGACGCGAAACTTTCGGCTCATCCGGGGCCGGGAGAAGCGGGATTTTGCCGCCCCGAGCGGAACGGTGTTCGTTTTGCCCGCCGACACAAACAGGGCGTGGAAGCACCTTGTACCGAAATCGACCAAGTACAGCGGTCGGCGGATCTCGGTGACGCTTCGCGCGTTCGAGACCGCGTAAGCCATCCGGCGCGGGTGGCAGAGCCGGGTGTAACGACCGTCCTGTCTCGAATCACGTCCTCGGTGCCGCTCTGGCTGCCGCGCTCAGCAGATTAACCCGCAAGCGCGTTCGTTGACCAAAACCTCTCGAGCAACGTGAACGCCTCGAGGTAATCGGTGGTCGAGATTCCGGCTTGAGCCGCCATCCCAACGAAATCCTCTTTCCACGAAGGCGGAGGAGGAGCGAGTGCGGCTGGCAACGGGTGGGTACTGCGTGTGGTGAACGTGGTCACGAGTGCCGCACGAATTTCGGCCACAGCGGGCGCTCCGCGTTCGATGAGGAGCACCAGGTCGACCAAGTCTTTCGTGCGGCTGTTGAGCCGCCCGACCCACGGAAACGTGTAGGCGTGGACCTTCTCGGCAAATTGCTGCGGTTTGGGAATCGCGAGCACCGCTGCCGGTGGCACGCCCACGAACTCGAGCAGGTCCTCTCCGACGAGCCGCTCGGGGGTACCGATGAGCGCGTCCCCAACGCCCACATCGATGTGAAACGCGGCGTACGTCTTGCCAACCAGTACCGCTTCGCAGGGAAATTGCGCTCCACCGCCGGGCGCGTTTGTGAGCTCGCGCTTGGGGGTTCCGAGGCGAAAAGTCAAATAATCGCCGAGGTCGACGTCGAGCGCCTCTTGCAGCCGATCTCGCAGCCCGGCGGACCGTGCGTCGCCCCCACCAGTGATGAGCGAGACCGATAGGTCCACGTCCTTTGTCGTTCGCGCTCGCGGTCGAAACCGCAGGTCCATCGCGAATCCGCCCTTGAGCAGCCACGGCGGATTTTCACCCGCGAAGAGCCGTGCGAGCAGTCGCTCGATTACGAACTTCAGCTGCACGGTGCTAAATGGAACGCCCCGTTCGATCGCATGACGACGCAGGTGCGTTTCGAGAGCCGTTTTGAACGCGGCAGCGGTTCTGAATTGTTTTGCCACGGCACTCCTTTGCCACCGACAGCGTTATTTTGTGTTTGCCTTAATTCGGCCCAGCGCCGCTTTCAGGCGTGACAGCCGTGGATTCTGTTCCACCGCTTGAGACAGCTTCGTGCGCCGGACGAGCCCGCGTGTGAGCGCGTTCGCGACCGCCTTTTCGAGCTCCTCTTGACTCACCTCCGATTGCGCCGAGTCGAGCAGCGTGCGAAACGGACTCGTGACCCGAAAACCCGTGCGTTCTTCAACGTCACCTTCCGCGATTACCGCTTTGTGAAGCACGCAGCCGGTTGGTGTGGGCTTGCGGAACGTTCGCGGCACGGTGAGGTGGATGCGGTCGGGAAGCAGGTCCGTCATCTCGTGGAGCACGAGGGCAGAGTCGTGCGACACAACGGCCTGGGGCTCGTCCTTTTGGTTTCGGCTCCAGAGCGAAAGGCGAATAAGCTCGTCGTGCTCGTCACGAGGCACCGCTGGGATGCGGTAGAGGCCGTGGTCGACCCGTTCGAAGTTGCCCGCCGTCTCGTGGTAATCGAGGTGGTTGTAGCCGTAACCAGCTTCCTTTGCTTGCTTTGTGGTGAAATACCCGCCCTGTTCGTGGGCCAGTGCGGCAAGAGTTTGGGCAGACTGCCTGGCTGAACGGGGCATGTAAAATCCTCCAAAAATCTTGGAGGATTATGCGCGAAACTTAGAGGCAATGCAACCGACGATTTTGGCTGGTGGTTGACCCGGAACTGCGGAAAGTGATGAGCGGATGGCGCCGTCCACGCCCCGCAATGCTATTGCCGCCTGCGACACCCGGTGCCGGCCGGGCAAGCCATGTAGTTGAGTTCGACGGTGAGGTCTCGCATCGCGTCTTGGGCTCTACTGACCGCCTTAAGGAACGCGTCATCCAAAGGGAACCCGAGTTGGTCGAGCCGCTGCCGCACTCGGCTCAAGTGCCCGAGCACGGGGTGGTAAGCGTCGTAGAGTTTCCGCGCCTGTTCGGTGGTGATGTCGTCTATGTCCATGGTGTTTTCGCGACAATTTCGATGTCGAAAGTACATCGCTTTTCACGACATGGTCAACTCGGATATCTTGCAAGCGCGTTCGCAGACTAAAATCACCCAATCAATTATCGAATCGTTCGAAATCACCGCCGTCATGTGGTAGCCGAGATGCTCAGTAGCTCTTTCGCCTGCTTACTAACCGACCTACCGCGACCGCGAGCCACTCGTTACCTTCACGTAATTTGACAAATTCAGTAGCGTCAGCGCGGTCGGTGGGACTCATGACTGAGCGCCTTGTGAACTTGTGTTCCCTATGCGTTCAGGCAGCGGATATACTCCTTCAAGCCGCATCGCGCATCGTTTTCCGAGAATCACATGGGTAACGCCAACTCATTTCAATCTGGCCATGTACTGAACGTCGCCCCGCTCGAATTAGCCGGTGGCCCGCTTGAGGTCGAGCGGTTGCGTTACGTGGATGCCGATTGGCTTCGAGAGCTGCACATCCGGACTCGCGAAACACACGTGGTGCGGCGAGATGGAGACACTGTCGTCTGCGTGCCGCTGAAACGCACGGGTGCTTCACTCGGCGGGGCAAGTGAAATCATCGAACTAAGGGATGATCTTTTCCTCTGCGCGAGTCTGGTGCGAAATGCGCTTCTCGCCTACCTAAACAGCATCGACCGGACCGTCCTTCACTACCGCCCTGTCACCTTTCTGGCGAGTGGGGGTAACGATGATTACCTCGCGGCAGCCCTTCCCGAAGGGGTCAAGAATTCTGAGCAGCTGCGGGTGAGCCCGGTGTTCGCCCTTGATGTTCGAGTCATCTCGCCTGAAGATCAGCCTGCATACGTGGCAATTATCTTCAACGGATTCGTCTCCCGCCGGGTCCTGGCGAGCTGTGCGGAGCTTATTCGCGCAGGTGTCGACTTGCGCGGCGTTTACGTAAAACGGATCGCCGAGACGAGTGACCACCGTCTCGCGCCGAAGCTCGAAACGGTTGGGCAGGTCTCGTCGGTCGACGGCGACACGCTTACGCTCGTTGATCACCGGGAAGAAACGCCAACTAGGACTTACGTAGTTGACTTTTGGGTAAGTAGGTATGTAGGTGCGGCGAGGTAGGTTCGCACCGCTTCGCGCACGATGGCCGTCTTGGCCGCGAACCAACTGACGCCGGACTTGAGCCGGTGCCACTCGAGCCGCAGGAACGCGCGGATCGCGAGCCCGATGTGGACCGCTTGGGCCCGGCTCATGCGCACCTGGCACCGGTCCACGTGGCAATGCTGCTTGAGGCCCCGGTGATACTCCTCGATGCCCCACGCGTGCCCGGCCAGAACCGCACGAGTGGCCTCGTCCATGTCGAGGTCGTTGGTGATCCAATGCTCCGTGCCCCCATCACCGGTGGCGATCCGGAACGCCTTCACCAATCCGAACCCCTCCAGGTGCACCACCGTACCGGCGGCCCCGATCGGGCACCCCTCGATGGCCCGATTGCCCGTGCGATCCGGGTTCACCCGCCGGTTGCTCCGCACCCGGGTCAGGAAGTGCCACCCCAGGGCCCGCACCGCCTTCAGGTTGTCCTTGCCCGAGTACCAGGTGTCGAACAGTACCACCCGGGGCGACAGGTCCCGTCCCTTGGCGACCGCCAGCATGGCTCGGAAGTGGTCGTTCTTGGTCTCGGCTCGGGCCGGGTCGGCGAGCCGGTAATCACACGGTACCAGGGCGGCCCCGTCGGTCCACAGCAGGGTCACCAGCCCGATCCCGCTCACCACCCGGCGGTGCCGCCCGGACCAGCACCGGCGCACCAGCCCCATGTGCCGGGCGAACGGCTTGTCCAGCACCGAGTCGTCGAGCACCACGGCACCGCCCGGGCGGACCGACGACCGGGCTTCGTCCCACAACGCCGCTGGGTCCGGTTCCAGCCGGTGCAGCAGTCGGGTGAACGCATCATGCGCGGGCGCCGTCGGATGGTCCGGTTGGGCTCGCGCGGCTTCCGCGGCCGACGCCACCTTGGGGGTGGCGATCAGGAATTGGATGTAGTCCTCGGCGCTCGCACGTGGTGCGTTCATGGCCCGATCATAGACCAACAACACACCATGCGCAAATCCTGCGCCAGCGCAACTGCGTAAGTCCTAGCCAACGATTCTCGCGAGCGAGGCCTTCCCGCAAGCTCGCGGTCATTTCTTCGATCGCTGCGTTGAGGCGCTGTTCCCCAGGCACGCGGAGACGATGCTTACGAGTATCGAGCAGGCGACGGCAAATTTCCGTCAGGGCGGGCAGTTGCTCGATCGCCTCAGCTCGGTGCGTGAGCACTTTGCGAAAACGCCGCTCCCGCTGCCGCAGGGGGTAACGTGCGCCATCGATTATTTCCTTGCGACTGCGGCCAAAAACGATCCGCACCCGTTCCCAAAAATTCACCGCGCCAGAAGTCCGGTTTACCTCTTCGACCCTGCGACGACGAGCAAGGCATGCGAGTGGCCGGTGGATGCTGGCATTACCCGCTACGGCCCGTACTCGAGCCGGGGGTTCACCCCGAATCGCCCGAAGGTGTGTGTCCTGTGCCACAAGGCCAAGAAGGGGCAGGTCGAACAGTTCCTCGTGAAATTCAAAGACGGTGTTGCGGCAGGTGGAGATGGCATTCAGCCGTTTGAGCAGGGGTTTCTCGACAAGTACCACTTGGGCGGGATCGACTTCGAGTTCTTCGTAACCGAAAACAACTCGGCTGCAGCGTACCGCAAAGCGGCCCGAAGCGCGATCTCGAGCCTCGGGCCGGGCGGGCAGAAGTGGGACATCTGCTTCGTCCAAATCGAGGAGCGATTTCGGAACCTCCCGAACGCCGAGAACCCGTACCTCATCTGCAAATCCGAGCTGTTGACGCATCAAGTTCCGGTTCAGGCGTTCACCGTCGAGACGATGGAGCTGTCCACCTACTCGATTCAGTTCGCTCTGAACAACTTGTCACTCGCTTGTTACGCGAAGATGAATGGGACACCGTGGCTTCTGAAATCGGATCAGCCGCTCTTGCAAGAAATGGTGGTTGGCCTCGGTAGCGCTCGGATCGGCGACTCTCGGCTCGGTTCTGGGCAGCGGGTCGTGGGAATCACGACCGTCTTCACCGGCGACGGGAATTACTGCCTTTCGAACCTGTCGCGGGCCGCCTTATTTGAAACCTACCAAGAGGAGTTGCTGGACACGCTGCGTCTCGCGGTGCGACAGGTGCGTACGGATACCGGGTGGCAGCGTGCTCGCCCGGTCCGACTTGTGTTTCACGCCTTCAAGCCGTTTCGGGATGCCGAGATCACGGCCGTGAAGGAAGTGATGCAGGAACTCGGCGAATTTAACGCCGAGTTCGCCTTCGTCCACGTCGTTGAGGATCACCCGTACCGGTTGTTCGATCTGAACCAGCGAGGGAAGCTGGACAAGAAGACCCGCTCGACCAAAGGCGTCCTGGGTCCCAACCGGGGGCTCTTTATGCTCCTTTCCGAGCGCGAGGTGTTGCTTACCCTCACCGGGTTCAAGGAGGTGAAGCGGCCAGAAGACGGAGTTCCGCGACCGGTCTTGCTTCGCATCCACGAAGACTCGACCTTTACCGATCCGGTCTACTTGGCGCGTCAAGTGTACGCGTTCGCCGGACACTCCTGGCAGGGCTTCTTCCCGTGCGACATGCCGGTTACGATCGAGTATTCTGCGATGATCGCAAAGCTGCTCGGGAATCTCGCTACGCTGCCGGGGTGGAACCCCGCAGCGCTGATAGGAAACATCGGCTGGACGAGGTGGTTCTTGTGAGCACCGGCCGCGAACGACTGCTTTCAGATTCTCGGGTTGCCCTAGAGCGGCAAATCCGGACCTCGGCGAACGTCGATTTCGCCGACCGTCTGTTCGCGGCCTGGCTGCTCGGTGTCGACAAATTTCCCTTCGACGACACGGTCGAACTTCAAACGCTCGTCGTCGAACGAACCCGAAGTTACCGCCAAGTGGCGGCACTTGGCTTCGCAGCGCTGCGAATGAGCCCCTCGTGCTCATTCCGAAGTGAACTCTGTGAAGCGCTCGTCTGGCTCAGCCAGCGCCCCATGACCATCGTCAACACGATGGCCGGGTTCGTCCTCGATCCGGTGGCCCTTCTGGGGATCGCGAGCGGAATCCGTTGCTGCGGAGATGCCAAAGTGGAGGAGCTTGCGTCCAATTGGATGCTGCGCGTTCTATCAGCACGTGCGAATCTGCCGATGGTTGCTCCGTGGGAGCAGTGCCTGATTGCCGCAGTGGGTTACCGGCTGCAGTTGCCGAACGCTTCAACCGTGCCCAGCGCGCCGAATATCGCCGATTGTCGACTCGCCCTTCGGGCACGCGGGGCCTTGCCACAAACGCACGTAGCCGACAGCCGCGCGGACGAGGCACACCTTCTCCCGCTGCTCCTCGGTGACAGCGAGGAAGAGTTGGGATTCGCGCGTTCGGTCATCCGCGCGGCAGCATTCGATGTCCTTAAAAACGGAACCGTTGCCTCGGGCGTCGTCGGTGAGCCTAACCGCATCGAAAGCCGCGCAACGGCAGAGAAAGGAGCTGGACCTGTGAAGAAGGTATTCGTGAGCTATTCGTGGGACACGGACGAGCACCAGCAGCGGGTTCGACAGCTGGTGGACGATCTGCGCGGTTACGGGTTCAACGCGACAATGGATCTTTATGAGCCCAACCCGCCAGAGGGGCTTCCCAAATGGATGATAAAGAACATTCGCGAATCCGATTACGTCTTGATGATTATTACGGAGACCTACCGTAAACGTTGCGAGGGCGAGGAGGAGCCGGGGAAAGGGAAAGGGGTGAAATGGGAAACGGGTCTGATGATTCGCCAGATTTACCAAAACGAATTCGTGAACGGAAAATTTCTCCCCGTAGTACTGAACAAGTCCGATGTGGCGGCGATGCCTTCGGTATTCGCGGGCGATGTTTACTTCGACGTGTCGAAGCCGACAGAGCTTGAGCGGCTCGTGCGGCTCATGTCAGATCAGCCCGAATATGTTGCACCGCCGATCGGCCGTGTGCCGGTTCTTCCGCCTCGAAACAGCAGTAACGCAACAAAAGCTGAGCCCGAAAATAACGGGGGCTAACGAATCACCGTGACGGAAATCGACAGGTCCGCTCCCGCCCACGCCCGGTCACAGGTCATTGCCGTAGCGTTCTGCTGTGAGGCGAGGGCGAGGCACGCGCAATCGCCTAGGGAAAACCCAGCGTGCGCGTGCGAGCATGAACGGACGCTGCGATGTATGCGGCTGACGCGCTTACCCGACTTGGTTACGCTCGCGCTTGCGTGGTTTCAGTTCGCTCACCAGCACGCCGGCAACAATGAACACCCCGCCCAAGATCCCCAGTGGCGGAAGTCGATCGCCGGCCGCGTACCCGAACAGCCCGCCCCACACGGGCTCGGCCGCGTAAATCACGGTGGCTCGCGTCGGCGACACGTTTTTTTGCGCCCAGTTCATCGCGAGCTGAATTAGTACGCTCGCGACGCCGAGCCCGAGGGCACTCACCAGCCACCCCCACGAGACGGTGGGCAGCTCTTCCCCCGCAAGTGGCGTTGCCAACGTAGCCAAGCCACCGGCGACGAGGAGTTGGACGACGGTGACCCGGCGGCTGTCGACCTCTGCGGCGAAGCGGCCGATGAGGATGATCTGGGCGGCAATGGCGAAAGCCCCGAGCAACGTGTACAGCTCCCCGCAGCCGAGCGCCTGCTCCCCCGTGCCCGGACCGGCGACGAACATTAATCCCGTAAACGCCAGCCCGATCCCGATCCAACTCATCAGGCGCGGGAGGCGACGCAGCACGAGCCACTGAAGCAGTGGCACCATCGGCACGTAGAGCGCGGTGATGAATGCGGACCGGCTGCTGCTAATTGTCTTGAGACCGGCCCCCAAAAAACCGAGCCCAAAGACGATCGAGACCCCGATTGCGACGCCGGCGACAAGCTCTCGCGCGGTCAGGCCCTTGAGGGAATTGCGAAACAGCAGCAAGGCTAGCGCGCCACCCGTCAAGTACCGAACACCAACGAAGAACAGCGGGCCGCAGTGCTTCATGGCCTCGTGGATGATCGTGAAGGTCGCGCCCCAAATGATCGTGATGACAACGAGCGCCAGTTCGTGCCGGTGGCAGAAGAGCGCACCAGAAATGCAACGCGTCCCGACCGCCATGAAAAACCTTCTCCGCCGCGTGTGTGATCTTCTGGATACCAAGAAGGTGTCTGCAGCTTTCACAAAGGAACGGCAGTCACGTACCAGATGTGGTTCAAGCCTTCGCTTGGGTACAGTTGCCCCTCTGTCCGCACGCCCCGCATTTGGCTTTTGGTTGATCCACGGGGACCGGGCTCATCAGATGTCGCCGCTGCGCGCGGATCTTTGCCGCCGTCGCCAAGACCTCAGCCCGCAGGGCCTCCGTATTGGCCACCGTCACCCGGGAGCCGTCACCGAGGACGATCACCCCGTGAGGCGGACGTAGGCCATATTCCGCTTCGATCAGGATGAAGTACGTGCCGAGCTGAAGCCGGTGACCGTGGCTGACGCGTCGCGCCGATTTCCATTCCTCCGGAATGAGCGCATCGCCCTGCTTCACGACGCGATCAGGCCGCCCCACCAGTCGATGCTTTGATGAAACAAGGGTGACGTTGTCCAGTGCGACTGTTTCGCCGGCCCCGAGCCCACGCACTCTTCGCCCCCAAGCCGCGAAGAGAAGCAACACGATACCGAGAAGCCCGATAGCAGCGGCGAGTAGAAACACAGGGTGCATCAACCCGCTCCGCCAAGAACAAGGTAAAAGAGCGCCGCGACAATCAGCGCGATGGCGAGGAGCCAAACAGCGCGCGCCGCCGCGCGCCGAGAGGTCACTTCGAAAGCGGATCTATCCGCGTGCAGCGCTCGGCCGCTGGCAATCGCAGATTGGTTGCCGGGCTCGTCGCCGAGTGTCTCGAGCCGCCACGACTCGGGGCACCATGCCCAAGAGGCAATTTCGGACGCCGACACGAAATCGTTACGTTCTGTGCCCATTCAATCCTCAACACAATTTCTCAAGCCTGACCATTTAGAGCAGACGAAGGACCGAAGCGGAATCTCAGTTCGACCGACCTTAATAACTGCCGGCCAGCCCAAAAATTCCGTCAGCGGGTTCGGTGCAACGGTTCACACGGTTGTGTTCGACCTTTCTGCTGCTGATGCCCCGCTGTTGTGACTTTGCGACACCTTTCTTTGGTACTGCCTTTAGAGCTAACAGGGGGACCACGCCATTTGGCCGCCGGGTCCCTGGTTCGTTCCGCTTTAAAAGAAGGAGCTCGATGCGTCGATCGGTGCGCAAATCAGAAACCTGTTCATCGAGTCGCTCGGCCACTCAAAATGAGGTGGGGGACCAAGTCGCGGCTTGGCACAGCTTTACTTTCGGACGTTCACGACATGATTGCGATCCGCTATCACGAGTTCGGCCACCCGGCTGAGGCGCTCAAAGTGGAGGATGTGGACGTTCCGCACCCGGCCGCCGGTGAGGTTCTCCTACGAATGGTGGGACGGGCCATTAATCCGTCCGACCTCATTCCAGTTCGCGGCGCCTACAAGGCACGAATCTCGTTACCGCAAACCGCAGGTTACGACGGGTTCGGGGTCGTGGTGGAAGGGACACAAGCTCTAAAGGCTGGCACGCGTGTTGTTCCGATGGCTCACCTCGGGACGTGGCAAGAATACGTCGCTGTGGCCGAAGCCGAGTGCGTGCCTGTGCCCGATGAGATCCCTGATGACTACGCCTCCCAGCTCTTTATCAACCCGGTGAGCGTGTGGCTGATGGTCCGCGCACTCGGGCTCGCACCAGGCGCGGTGGTTGTGGCGAACGCTGGCGGATCGGCGGCGGTGAGGTTCCTGGCCCAACTCACTGGCGTTTGTCAGTTCCGTTTGATCGCAATCGTTCGGCGTGCGCACCACACAGAAGAGCTGTTGCGTCTCGGTGCGCACGCAGTAATCGATTCCAGCCGCCAACCCGTAGCGCAGACGGTAATCGCTCTTACAGCGGGAGCGGGTGCCGACGCCGGTCTGGAGTGTGTCGGCGGGCGCGACGCCGTCGAACTCGCGCGCGGGCTCCGGTCGGGCGCACCGGTTGTGCAATACGGGTTGCTTTCCGGCGTTTCTCCCGACCTCGCCGCGATCGACAGCTTGGGGATTCGTGTCGAGGGATTCTGGCTGCGGAACTGGCTCCGATCGGCCCCGGCCTCCGTTCGTACGACAGCGGCCGCTGCCGTTTTCCAGATCATCGCCGAGCACCGGTTTCGGCTGGACGTACATGAGACGTTCGCGCTACAGGACGTTCACCGCGCGGTCCGCAAGGCAGAAACTCCGGGGCTCTGCGGGAAGGTCCTGCTCAAGAGTTAAGCGGGCGGCATTCGAAGAAGTCACAGCCCTACCTTTGCTGCGACATTCTGCCTGAACAACGATCCGTCGCGAATGTACCTTCTCATGACCAGCAGCGACTTGTGTCCCGACTGGTCTTGGATATCGCGGTCGCTCGCCCCCGCTATGGCGGCCTGCGTGATGAGCCCTGCGCGAAGCGAGTGTGCGGCGTAACCCCGCGCGGTATGTCCCGCTGCGACCAAGCTGCGTTTGACGACCTCAGCCACCGTGCGGTCGGAGAGCCGCGTACCCATGACGTGCCCGTGCTTGTTTACAGAGCGAAAGAGGGGACCCTCGAGAATTGCTGCCTGATCGACCCACGCGAGCACCGCGCGCACCGGGCAGGTACCCTCGTGCTCACCGTACGGTATCCCGAGCGTCCGACCTTCCTGCACTTGGTCCGTTTTGCTCTTTCGGATCGTGACGACGAGCCCCTCGTCCGTGAGGGCCACATCAGTCGCGTCGATCCCGACAAGCTCGCTGCGCCGCATGGCGCCAGCGAACCCGAGTAGGAGGAGCGCGCGGTCGCGAACACCTAACAACCCTTGAGGCAGGTGCTCGACCATCTCGCGGATGTGCTTCGTGAGGGTGGGCTTCTTGTGATTTTGAGCAACACCTTTATCGCGCCGGATCCCTGCCCAGACCAACTTGACCTGTGCGGATTTCGTGGGCGAGTCGAAACCCGCCGTGCGGTGGGCATCGGAGATGGACATCAGGCGGCGTTGTAACGTACTCGTCTTCAATTCCTGGGAGCGGTCGGCCAAATAGTAGGCAACCGTGTCTGGCGCGGCCGGAAGCGGGGAGCGAGCGTACTTGGCGCACCAAGAGGAGAAATCCTTCCAATCCGAGCGTTGCGCGCGGCGAGTGTTCGGGGCTCTGGACTTCTCAACGTACCTGTCGGCCTCACTGCCGATGTCTTCGAACCGCTCGGCGTGGTGTTTCGCCTCTTTCGGAGAAGAGGTTCGGGAGGCTTGCAAATTGGCTCGTTCGGGCGACATGGCGGGTGTAAACGTGAGCGTCAGCACTCAGTATCGCTCACAGCGGACCGGTTGCGAAACCCGAAATCGTTGCCGTCGCTGTCGCACAACGGCTTAATGCGTTCTGGCTCAAGCAGCGCCGAGCCGCGAGCAAGGAAGGCTGGAACCAGGAGGTAACCGTTCACGTAGCTTGATTAAGCTCCGTCCCCCCGAGTAGGCCTCTCGGTGCGCTGGAAGTAAGGCGGTAGTTCTCCAGCGAGTACGACATAGAGTTGGAGGAGAGAGAACGCGATCGCAGCAGCATGCCACGCGAGGGCGAATGCGGCCCCGACGAGAACATACCGTGCCCGTGACACCTCCGTCTTCTTCCCGTGATTGTTTAACTGGTAAACATCCCGTGGTGCGAAAATCCGATTCCCATCTTCGGGAACCCCGTATGGACCGGACGTCGCAGCCAGTGCAACAAAACTCAAGAGGGACAAGGCTAAAGACAACCGAACGGCCCGCCATACCGCGACCCGCCGCGCGTTCGGGAATGGTGATGGTAGCCCTTGCTCGTTACGAGACGCGGCCTCTAGCTGCACGAGCACAAACGTGATGGCACTGGTAACGAACGCCCCGATGGACGGCCACCAACCCGGCAACAAGCCGAACGCGATCGAGAACAAACCCACGAGGTATAGAAGCAGTGTGGTGAGAACGATGCACAGCAATGCACGGGCCATGTTCATTTCCGTTCGACTCGAGCTGGCACTTTTCCGGCCGTGTCAGTTCCTCAGGTCGAGGTGCGTGCAGGGATGATCGAGGGTGCCACCCCTCCGGTCCTGGCGGTCTGCATGGCCTCGGCCAGGAAGGCCAACACATCGCGGCCTTGTTGCCGGCAGGTCGCCACCACGGTCAGCATTCACTCGACGAACCGGCTTCCACCGGCCGAGTCCGTCCCGAAACTCATCTTCCGCCAACATACGGCGTGCCGCAATGCCCGCTCGGCCGCATTGTTCGTCGGCTCGACCCCTTCGACGGCAGCGAACGTGTACAGGGTACGCGCTCGGCGAATCACGTGCTTGACGGGTAAGTTATGTTGGCGGCATCCGTTCCCTTCTTCGGAGGATGCCCGTGTCCGACTCGTCCGCCCGGCCCCGCTACCACCCGGCCGCCGCCCGCCGCTGGGCCGACCGCCTCGAGCGCTACGCCGCCCGCCCCACGACGGTCGCCGCCTTCTGCGCCGCCGAGGGCGTGTCACCGTCCAACTTCTACCTGTGGCGGCGGAGGCTCACCGGGGCTGGTCTCGAACCGGCCGACGGCCCGGCCGTCGTGCCCATGCACGTCGCACCACCTCCTGCGCCCGCCGCCCCGATCGAGCTGGCCCTGCCGTCCGGCACGGTCGTTCGGCTCCCCGCCGACGCCGGCCCGGAACTGGTCGTGGCCATCCTGCGCGGGCTGGAGGGGCGGCCGTGCTGACCCTGCCCGCCACCACCAAGCTCTGGTTCGCGGCCGCCGTGGATTTGCGGCTCGGGTACGACGGGCTGGCCAACCTGGTCCGCACCCAGCTGTCCGGCGATCCGCTGAGCGGCCACCTGTTCGTGTTCACGAATCGGTCCGCGAACCGGGTCAAGGTGCTGTACTGGGGCGGCCACGGGCTGTGCCTCTGGTGCCAGCGGTTGGAGGCCGGGCGGTACCACTTCCCTGAAGCCACCGCCACCGGGATCGAACTGACGGCGGCTCAGTTCGCCATGATCCTGGACGGCATCGACCTGTCCCGCGTCCGCCGGTTCAAGCGGTTCTCCGCCGCCCCGCCGCCACCTCGCGCTACCTGACGGCGGCCGCGGGGTTGAAGGGGGCATGGACGCCACCACGCTCGCCCCCGATGCGCCGCTGCCGGACGACGTGCCCACGCTCCAGGCGATGGTTCGTGAGTTGCTCACCGAACTCCAGAAGCTCCGGGCCGAGAACGCCGAACTGAAGACCAAACTCGACGCCGCCCTGAAGCACCGGTTCGGCCGCCGGAGCGAACGCCGGACGCCACCGCCGGTGCCCGCCGCCCAGAAGCCACCCCGACGCGATGAGCACGGTCGCTCGCCCTTGCCCGAGCACCTCGAACGGCGGGAGGTCGTCCACGACCTGACCGCGGCCGAGAAGCTCTGCCCGTGCTGCGGCCGGCCCCGCGCGTGCATCGGAGAGTAGACGGCCGAGCAACTCGATCTCGAACCGGCCACGTTCTTCGTCCTCCGCACGGTCAAGAAGAGCTACGCCTGCCGCCACTGCGACCCGGCGGCGGTGCCGGCCGAGCAGCGCATCACGACCGCCGGTCCGGCCCAGGTCGGCCCGATCGCCAAGGGGTTGTGCGGTCCGGGGCTGCTGACCCACGCCGTCACCGCCAAGTTCGCCGACCACACGCCGGTCCATCGACTCGCCGGCCAACTGGGCCGGTCCGGGTGACGATCGCGACCTCGACGCTGGGCGACTGGCTGTTCCGGGCGTCTGAGTTGCTGACCCCGCTGTACGAGTTGATGCACGCGCGAGTGCTCCGGTCGCGGGTGATTCATGGGGACGACACGGGCGTGAAGTTGCGGGTGCCGGGGAGCCATCGCACGGCCAAGGCGTACATCGGGGACGCCGACCACCCGTACGTCCTGTTTGACTTCACGACCGACTACACGGCCGACGGGCCGAAGCAGTTCCTCGCGGGCTACAAGGGCTACTTGCAGGCGGACGCACTGGCCCAGTACGAGGGGTTGTACGGCGAGCGCAAGGTCCAGCACGTGTGCTGCGTCGCGCACGCCCGCCGCAAGTTCGTGGCCGCACACGACACTGGTGACGAGCGGGCGGCCCAGGCTTTGGGGTTGTTCGGCCGGTTGTACGCGATCGAGCGGGCGCTGCCACCGCTGCTGCCGCCGTCGGACGACCCGGCAGTTCGGGAACTTCGACGGCATCGCGAAGAGCAACGCCGGGCGCTGCGGGGGCGTGACGCCGAACCGGTGTGGGATGAACTGTCGAAGTGGCTGACCGAGCAGAAGCCGGGTGCGCTGCCGAAGTCGCCGCTGGGAACCGCGATCGGGTACGCCACGAACAACTGGGGGGCGTTGAAGCGATACCTCGAACAAGGCTTCCTGGCGCTGGACAACAACCTCAGCGAGAGAACGCTCCGGGCAATCGCACTCGGACGGAACAACTGGGGCGTGTTTGGCAGTGCGGGAGGCGGGCGGACGGCGGCGGTGCTGTTCTCGGTCATCGGCACGTGCAAGCATCTGGGGCTCGATCCGTTCGCGTACCTGCGGGAGGCGCTGCCGGGGGTGTTCGCGCCAGGCGAGAATCAGACGACCGAACGACTAATGGACGGGCTACCGGACCGATGGCTGTTGAATCGAACACGGGACCAAACCGCCCCGGATGCGGCCACCCGGTAAACCTCGGCACCTCCCACGCTTCAAACCCGCCGGTCCAAGGCCGGCGGGTCGCACTCCGTGCGTAACTACCTCAGGGATACGACATCCGAACAGTTCGATATTCAGCCGACCGGGCGGACACATTCTGGCGCGTCAAGCGGGAGGACAACGCCGCCAGAGCACCGGTTCCGAGAAGGACGACGACCGACGGGGCAGCCCCGGCGGGGCGTCGGCTACCATGCCGCCCCCGCCCGACCTGAAGTTGCTTCGGACCCAACTCGGTTTACCAGTGCGGGGCGGCCAAGGCGTTCATCAACCGGAGCGAGAACGGTCGGGCCTGCTTCGACGCACGCGCGGGCATCTTTTCCGGCGTGGGCGTGGGCGTGGGCGTGGGGGCTGGCGGAGGCGCCCCGCAGTTGCTGCTCGGCGGGGACGAAGGCGGCGGGTTCGGGCGGTTCCCGCTCGCCGTCACCAGGGTGGCCAACCCGGCCACGATCAACGCCCCGGCCGCGATCGACTGCCAGGTCAACGGCTCACCCAACAAGACGCAGCCGAGCATCATCGCGATGATGGGGATGACCCAGGTGTGCGACATGAACACCGGGGTCGGCAGGCGCTTAAGGGCGACCATGTACGCCCCGAACCCGAGGACCGAGCTGACCGCCGTCAGGTACCCCCAGGCCGCCCAAGCCGGGGCCGTCGGTGCCGGGAGCGGTTCGCCGGCGGCGGCCGCAGCGACCGCGAGCGGGATGGCGCCCGCGATCATCTGCCAGCCGATGACGGTCCACAGGGCGTCCTTGTTCACCCGGTACTTGACCGTCAGGGCACCCGCGGCGTAGCACGCGGGGCCGAGCACCAGGGCCGCGAGGTTGGTCAGGCCCGCATCGACCGTGACGCCGGCGGGCAGGACCAGCACGCCCACGCCCACCGCCCCGAGGGTCATGCCGAGCAGACCGCGGGAACTCGGCCGCCGGTGCGCGATGACGGCTTCGAGGCCGGTCACGATGATCGGCCCGAGGCCGAAGAAGAGCGACACGAGCCCGGAGCCGGCCGAGCGGGACGCCAGCGTCGCCAGCCCCGTCCCGCCGCCGCAGAGCAGCAGCCCGGCGGCCGCGAGCGGCAGGATTTGCTGGCGGGCGGGCATCACCGGCCGGCCCAGCGCCCGCAGGACGAGGAGCACCGCGGTCCCGGCGGCCGCGAATCGCGACGCGGCCATGGTGAAGGGCGGCCAGCCGCCGTGCGGGCCAACGGCGACCCGCATCGCGAGGAACGTCGTACCGGTGATGACACACAGGGCCACGAAGCAGGCCATGCCGAGCGGGCTCAGGCGCGCCCACCACGGGGCCGCTTGAGGGCGGGAGTTGTTCGTCATTGTCACCTCCGCGAGGGTAGGAACCAACCGGCTTTCGATGCTGGCCGGCTGCACCTCTCTAACGGACTTAGTCCTCGTCGGTGTTTCAAGTATTTGCATTCAAAAACCACACGGCCTTGGCGAATGGTACGCCAAGGCCGTGTGGTTTCGTTAGGTCGAACGGGTCTGAATCACTCCGCGTTCGCGTAGTACAGTGGGCGGGTGCGGTTCTTGCGCTCGTCGCGGAATCCGAACAGCTTCAGCCCGTGGTACCGCCCCTCGAGGTCGAACAGAGGCCCGTACACCAGCTCGCCGCCCTCCTTGCGCGCGACCTGCCCGTTCGAGTGCATCGGCAGCAGGTACGGGCGGGCGTAAGAGTTCGACGGGGCCAGCGCCAGTCGCGGCTCACCGGGCTTGGCGTGCACCGAAGCGCGGATGTACAGATCGGTGCCGACGGCCTCGCGCACGACCCGTTCGACCAGCCCGAGGTCGCGCACGGCGTGGTTGTTCGCGGTGTACCCGACCGAGAGGTCGGCCGCCAGGAACCACAGGTCCTCGGCGTCCTTCGCCGCGATGCTGCCGACTTGGTGCCCGCCGACGGCCCCGAACACCTGGACGGTGTGCTCGTAGGACCAGCCGCGGGCGCGGAGGTTGACGCTCGACACCAGGCTGTCCGCCTGAGACGCCAGCTGAGCCCGGAAGTCTTCGTTGCTGTTCGCCTGCTCGCGCACGTTGACGATCTCGTCGATAACGAACTCAAACCACCGGTCGTCGAGCACGTTGCGCGGAGACGCCAGCACGACGTCGAGCGCGCCGAGGAACGCCCGCGCGTCGTCTTGCAGGGTCTCCAGGAACAGGTCGGCCTGGCGGGCGTCCAACCCCGCGTCCGCCGAGTGCAGGTGCCCGTCAGCGACGAGCACGAGCCGGGTCGGCACGTCGGTCACCTCGGTCAGAGCGTCGGCGACCCCCTGGAGCACGTTGACGGACGTCCAGTCTGCGAGGTCGGGGGTGAGCGTACGGCCCGTCTTCAGCTCGTTCCCGATCTTGACGCCGCCGGTGATCATGGCCACGGTGAACTGCTTGTGGCTCAGCATCCCGTTGATCTTGTCGAGCAACCCGGTGCGGACGCCCAGATCGTCGAACAGGGTCGCTTTCACGCTCAGCGACGCGGCCTTGAGGACGGCCAGGGCGTTCTCCGCCGGGCTCAGGTCGGGCTTGCACTTTTTCAGGAGTTCGTCCTTCCAGTGCTCGCGCCCCTGGCGCAGTTCCAGGGTGAGGGACTGCAGGGCGTCCGGGGTCAGGACCGTCATCGGCGGCGGCGGGAAGGTGCGCCCTGCCTCGATCTGTTTGCACGCCTCCGGGAGGATGGACAGCTTGTCGAGGCGGGAGGCGTCGGACAGGGCGGACCGGAAGGGCTGGGCCATGATGACACTCGCGTCGGGTGGCAGTGAGCAGCCCGACCGACCTTCGGCCGGGCTACCCCGACTACGGGCGAGCGTATTTCCGTCGTTGCAGAGATGTTGCTGTGGTTTTTTTCAATGCCGTTAACCCATGCAGAGCAATGACTTAGAGGCCATGAGAACTTATTTTTCACCGCATCACTTTTTTCGTGCAACAACCGCCCGTTCAGCGCCCGTTCAGGGGGGTAGAGGGGAAATCAGCCAGCAAGAAAACCGTCTTGGAATTTGACTTTCGCGAAATCTTCGCTGCAAGCCGAGCAGCTTCATGTGTTCGAAGGTTGGAACTGAGAAAGCCTCACCACGAAGGAGAACACCCCGTGGCTGACTCCACCGGCCCGAACCAGGTGCCGATTAACGACGCCGTTAACGCGGGGCCTGACCCGCCTGTTCCGCTCGAATCGCCCCTCCCGCCGGGCTGGACCGACCAGCCGTGCGGTTGCTCGCGCCGGTGGCACTACGCCGACGAGGAGTACCGGTGCTTCGTTTACACGCGGTACACGATCTGCTCCCCGGCGTGTACCTGCGTCCTGACCACTGAAGTGGCGCGGGGCCAAGCAACGGCGCGCCGTCTGGGCCAACAAAGCGCAGACTGCGATGCCAGCGCAGCGCTGCACGCCTGGAAAGTCCACCTCCTCTTCACCAACCGGAACTTCGACGAGCAGCAGGGAGATGATCAATTCAGCCGGTACCTCGCTCAGATTGCCTGGAACAGTGCGCGCGAGTGGTACCGCGGCTTCTACCACACTGACACCTTGATCGGTCCGATTTTGCCGGTCTCCTTCGTCAACCCCGACGACGGCTTGGCCGCCGGCGCCGTGCCGGAACCGGCCGACCAGGACGAGCCACAACGCCAGACCGACGAGCGCATCTGGATCGAAGAGCTCGCGGAACTGATCCCGAACGAATGGGATCGCAACGTCTTCCTCGCGCGCCACAGGGACGGCCTCTCGGCCGCGGAAATCGCGCAGCAAGCGGGCTGCGCCCCGTACGCCGTTTATCAGTCGCTGTGGGGCAGTTATGCGATTCTGCACGCCCGCCTTCTTGACCAGTGCGACGGCTAAACGCCAGCAAACCACCGGGCGACAGAATTCTGTCGCCCGAGTTCCCGCAGCGCGGGAGTAACAAGGTTGAAGTGACCTTGTCATCCTCGCAACAAGGAGTCATTCCGTGAACGACAACGAGCTGGATAGCAACGGCCGGGACTCGCCGAGCGAGCCAAAATACGAACCCAGGAACATTTCGCCCCTGCGGTACCTGTCCGTCCTCACGGGCGAATCGGAGTGGACGCCGGAGGAGCAGGACGCGATCGAACAAGACCCCGTTCTTCGGCAGAGGATCACTCGCCTGATGCTGGCGATGTACGCCCCTCTTCTGGGTCCCAAACCGACACCGCCCGATGCGAAGCCAAAGGGCCCCGTCGCCTGGCGCGAACCCAAAAAGTTCAAAGACGCTCCGTGTGAGGATGAGGTCGTGGCGGCCGGCCTCGGAGCCCACGCCGGTGCCGCGGCCGCGCCGAAAGAGGAGTTCACTTCCGCGTCTCGCGTGTGGACGGGAAAGCCGGCGTGGTCGAATCGCCCGTCCGATTGGCCTGAAGAACTGTCGGTGGTTTACGAAGTTCTTGACGGCGACCTGGAAGTCACCATCAAGGGGCTCGAGGACGTGAGCACGGCGCGTTACCAAGCGGTACTGGTCGCGGTCGGGAATCCCGCCATTCCCATCGATTCCTGGTTTCGGACGTCGAAGTTCAAGGCGCGTACGCTGCAACTCGACCAATCATCGAGAGCGGGCGCACAACAGCTGTACGTTTTTCTCGCCGAACGGCGGGGGAAGAAGACCGAGCTCGTCGCCCAGCCGATTCCCATTCGGCTCTGATGTCGCCCGTGGCCAACAACTGGAGGAGAACTCATGAACGTGCTCTCTCGCCTCGTGCTCGCGGTCGTCGCTGCGCTCTGGCTGCCTTTGGCCGCTCTGGCCGATGGAACCCAGCCGATGGCCGTCCAGGCCGGCTCCTGGACGGTGGGCGAGAACGGCGTCAACGTCGACGCGGCGTGCTTGAAGAAGAAGTTGAAGGAGCCCACCGCCGGTACCTCGCTCAGCCTGCACGAGGGCAAGGTAGTCGTCGAGGTCCACGATGGCACCAAGTGGGTCGAGCACTCTACCCTCGCGGACGCTGTGACGAACGGTCACCTCGTGATCGAGGGAATCACGCAGGGCCGCCATCCCGACACGGGGGAAACCATCGGCCGGTTCGACGCGATCAAGATCAGGCCCGGTACTAAGCCGCTCGACGGGAATGTGCGGGTCACCTTCCGCGAACCGACGGTTTTCGGGGCCGAGGGCACGAAGGTCGCGGATTTCAAGGAAGCCGCCGGCTTGGTCGGTGACATCCAGCAGTACGCCAAGACCTTTGGCCTGCAGCCCAACGAGGCGCGGTTCATCGCCCAGCACGCCTACTGGGCTTTGGACCGGCAAGGCAAGGCGACTAAGGACGAGGTGGCGAAGCTGACGAAGATGAGCGAGGAAGAGTTCACCAAGTGGCTGATTAAGAACATGAAACCTTAACGGTTGCGTCAGCGACTCCGTCAAGTGCGAATAAAATCTACGTCGCCGGGGTTCGAGGACCATCCTCGAGCCCCGGCTTGCGACTTGAAAGCCTTTCAACTTGCTGTTCCTGGGCAGGTGCCTAGGTGCCTGGAGCCGGCTCAAAGATGAACTCGCACACCGACTCGCCGAACCAATCGGGTGAGAGTCACGAGGAAACCGACCAGTCGGCGCCTGACGAGGTCAGTACTCCGCCGTTTACTTTGCAACTTCGGCTCGCGCGGCAGGCACTCGCGAACAATAATCCAGAGGCCGCGCTCTGTTTCCTCTATCCGGTGTTTGGCCTCAAACCTCACTCGTTTCACCTCCGGCGTCCGTTCCTCCCGTCCCCATCCAACTTCTCGTCGAAGATCACGGAGGTTGTGCCGGAAGCCAGCGCACTTTTGTTGGTGGCGGCAGCGCAGACCGGCCAGATTCGTGATGCCCTTGCGGTCGCGATGGCGGCAAACGGGCTGGTGCAGACCGTCAACGGCAACCACAAGGTCTTTTCGAGTGCGAGTGACTGGCTCGAGGTTTTGGAGAAAGTAAGCGACCTTAACCTGCAACGGGGAACCGCGGCTCGGCTTGCTCGCTGGGCGCGAGAAGGGGTTCGCGTTCTTCGCGAACTTAGCGGGGCTGAATTGATTGAGGACGTCGTCGGTCGGGACACTTTGAACGAGTGGTTCGAACAACCGCATCTCTTGATCGATCAACCTGCCAACGCCGAGGCACTCGCCGAATACTTGGCGGGCGAGCCGGTAACAGACCGGGAGATCGCCACGCTCGACATCGACGCCTTCATGCACGCGATTGAGCATCGTGATGGCTCTATCCCCGAAGGTGCGGTCGCCATCGCAATTGGACTGGCTCACGGCCTCAAAGCCCGCTCGTCTGAGGCACAGATTCCGGCGTTCATCAAGGGCGTGTTCGGCAAGGCCGTTACCGGCTCTTTCCTCGCGGAGCTCGAACGTCGGCGCGTTCAACCGGAACGCGCCGTGGAACTCGCGCTCTTCGCCCTCGAACACGACCAGGGGCTGACCGACGCGGGCCGGGCCGAGTTAACCGGGCGAGTGGTCGAACGTCTGGCCCAGCTTCCGCCGACTGCCCGCAAGTACCGCGAGCGGTTGCTCGGCCAGGCCGTTGAGTGGGCGCTCACGAACCAGGCCAGCGGGCATAGTCGGGAGAACTGGCCTGTGGTCGTGCTGTGCTTGGACCGCTTCCCCGGACCGCCCGCGCCGCGCGAGGCGTCCCCCGTCGTTGAGCTCGAGCGGGGTTCGGCTCCTATTACCGGACCAACGGACGAGGTCGGGGCGGACGTCTTGGCGGCTGGCGAATCGGACGGGGCGCCCGGCCTGACGGTTTCGGCGGCCGGGGAAGAGGAACCGAGGGCCGTGGGCGCCTTTTCGTACGACGAGCTGAGCTCGGCCGCCCTGGAAGCTGAGCGTGCGGACGAGACGCTTCCGCGCCGCGGTGCGCTCGAGAACACGCCCCGGCTGCCAGGCGATGGCCACCGCACTCTGGGCGAAGTGGTTGACCAAAGTGACCCTCGCCTCGCCTCGCTGCTCGGCCGCTATCCCGGTGACCCGGAGCGACCCGTCGTCTTGCTCGGTTTTCAGCCCGTCGGCCAACGCCTGCTCGTCTACACCGTCGAAGCGTCGGAAGGGAACCCACTTCGCTGGCGAGCGCGAGCTCTTGATGGCGCCGTGGACACGATCCAACGCGCCGTCGAAACCTTCGACGGCTCAATCGCGCGGGCCTGGCAGGATCATAAGCGCGCCGAGGTGCCCGACCGGAGCCGCGCGCTGGCCGACTCACTGCTCCACGAACTCGGCGCGCATCTCGCCGAGGTTGATGACCTGCTCAGCGCGGCGGTGTCCGACCTGTTGGCCGCCCACGATCCCGAGCCCAACATCCTGCTCACCGCCGCCGGCGCGGCCCAAGCCCTCCCGCTTGATTTGTTGACCGTCCGGTTGGCCGGCGGTTCGGAGCGGCCGCTCGTGCACTGCGGGAGCACCGTTCGTTGGACACCGGGGCTGGTGCTTCAGGAGCGAATGGACACCACCGGCAGGCGGTCGGGTGAGGGGACCGGCCGCTCGCTGGGGTGGCTCGCGTACCTGCCCGAACACGACCCAAACGGTCGGTTCGGCGGCTTCTTCAGAGAGAAGGAGGTCGAGAGCGAAAAGGATCGCTGGTCGCCCGGGGCGAAGTTCCTCCAGCGAACGAAGGGCCGTGGGTGCCAAGGGACGCAGGCGACCGCAGGGAATCTGCGGTCGTATTCGGCTGGTCAGTTCAGCGACCTTCTCGTGTTGGCCCACGGCTGCTGGGACCGAGGCGCGGTCGTGCTTTGGGATGAGTTGGTGGATTCCCTTGGGGCGGCCCAGTTGGACACGTTGTTCCTGGTCTCGTGCACGATAGGCCGACTCGGGTGGTCAGGTGCTGACGAGCCGATCAGTCACAGCTTGTTGTCCAACATTCTCGAGCAGGGGTCGGTCTCGCACCTGCTAGCCTTCCGCCACACGATTCCCGATACACCGGCGGTAAAGTTCGCTCTCCGAGTGCGCGAAGATACGGGTCGCGATCTGGCGCTCGCGCGGAGCGAGTTGTTAAAGTCTTGGTTCCCAAATGGGAGCGCGGCAACGAATGTTTGCCACCAACACCAAGTGAACACAGGTGATGCGTTCGAACGTTTCGTTGGTGCGGTCTCGATTGCGTACTCGGCAAAACTGGAACCGGTCCGGTGAGGCCCATTCGCTGGTGAAGGTACCCGCCCGTCGAGGGTGTGATTCACCGGGCGCGTACTGTACAGGGCCGGTTCGACGGCCATCAACTCGCGGCACACGCCCGCCGTGATCGCGCACGCGCCTTCAGCCCCTCGCTTGAGGAAGCCCCGCACCCCGGCCCGGAGCCACCCGAGGTAGGTCTGTCGGAACCCGCGCCGCGTCAGCGTCCCGTCCCGCACCCGCTTCCACTGGTCGAGCAGGATGTCGGCGTAGGTCAACAGGTCCTCGCCGACCCCCGACCCGCCGTTCCCCCGGTCGATCATGGCCTGGAAGTCTCGTCGGAGGTGCGCCCAGCAGACTTGGCGCTCGCACACAGGGAGGTGGTCGTAGGCCGAGTATCGGTCCGTGGTCAGCACTCCGGGATGGCCCGCGATCAACTCGCCCAGCACCTTCCGGGCACGGGACAGGCGGACCAGGAACACGGTCACGCGGGCGGTCACCGCGGCCCACAGCCAGCCCCGCTTGCGCCCCTCCGGCCACCCGGTCTCGTCCACGTTCGCGGGCTTCCCAACGACGTAGGCACGGGCCTCCTCAACGACCGGCCCCAAGGCGACCGCGGCCTTCCGCTGGAGGCCGCATACGGCGGCCGGGCTGATCGGTACCCCGGACAGGTCCTGGCACAGCCGCGCGACGCCCCGCTTGCCGATCCGGTACGCCCCGCTGAGGAGCGCGCACACCGCCTGGACCCGCGGCCCGTACCCGCCTCGGGCATCACCCGGTAGGGGCGGGCGGTTGATACGCCCGCAGTTCGGGCACGCGAGCCGGTGCCGACGATATTCGGTCACCTGCGGGCAAACCGGCGGTAACTCGATGATCTGGTGGCGGAGCGGTTGCGCATCACCCCCGGAGAGCGCGTGTGCGCACCGGTCACAGGTGCTCGGCCGCAACTCGATGACGTTGTCCGCGGGCAGGTCGGAACGGGAGTGCTTAGGGTGCCCCGGCTGGCCGCCCTTGCGCCTGCTGGATGGGGCCTTCGGCGGGGCGGCCTTGACGTGCGGCGGGTCGGACGACGGGGGCTTTGAGGAGTTCGTCGAGTTCTGCCCGAGCCGGGCTTCGAGGTAACGGATGTATGCCTGCACCGCCGGGGGAAGCGCGTCGAAGACCTCAGGTGGTAGCGTTGGAGATGCCATGCCGCAGAAGGAATACGGAGCAAGACTCACAGCGGCCACAACCGTGAACGCCTACACCAGGAGATAAATAGCTGAGACTTTAGTACTACTCCGTTACTTCGCCACAACTAATTAAATTGTCGCGATTTATGGCGATCTACACCTACAGGTCCGTGCCCCCGCAATGGGTTCAAATCCCAGCGATTCTGGCTAGTCCGTTCACGAGAGCAGCAAACATTCCGCCGTGGCAGTGAGCATTCCATTTGACTCAAGTCCAGATCCTACAAGATGTTCCGTCAAGGTGCATTCCGGAGGGGTGTGCATAACACGTTGTAAAACAAGCAGTTGCGGCGAGGTAACGGAGTAGTATTAGAGGCTCTGAGGGGCCGGCAATGCACGCCGCCGGCACCTGGAATTGCCTAGCGGATTACCCTGGCCACCGCATCCAGTGCCTCTTCTGGTACGAAGAGACGATCCGTCTCTGGCAAGGGCTGGGAAAGTGTTCTGAAGCTGTCATCGTCCCGAATAGGGGCCGCCCCTCCTGAGTCATCTACAAAATAACCCCATTCGCTCGGCGCCTTCGATAACAATGAAAACTTCGGGTGGTCCCGGACGAGATAAGATTCTGGCTCCTTGAAGCCACTATCGATAAGCGCCTTGTTGATCTTCGGATACGCCTCGGGTGATTTCAGAAAACTACTAATCTGTTCAGAAGATCGCGGAACAGATTTGAATAAGGTGCGGGTTCGTATCCTCTTGGCGAGATCGACCACGATGGGATCCGCTCCATCAGCCTGAGCCACAATTTCGACAAGCACGTGCAAGGCGAAGTCATCAGCGGACAACAGGGCTTGAAGTGTCACCACTTTGCCGGCGACCATGTCCATCAAAGGCCCAACGATTCGGTCGCGAGAGAAAGCCGCGAATTGTCCGTCGCGCACGACGGTTTTTAAGCGGCGCAGAAAGAGCGCCACCATCCCCTCCGCCGCCCTGACGGTGCGGTGGTAGTACACGGCTTCGTACATGGCACGTCGTGCCACCAAAAAATGCTCGACCACGCGTCTCGATTTGGCCCGATCGAATCCCACGACAAGTGTCTTTTCGTTTGTTGTCCCCAGTGCGCACGTCGAGATCAACCGACTGAGGTCATATCCCCCAAACGTAACGCCGCACTGCTGGCTGTCACGGCGAAGGAAATCGCTGCGGTCGACGTCGATATCGCTATCCAGTAGTCGCGGCAGGTAGGGCAGGTGATACTCGCCAAGCAAAAATGCACCGATCCGTTCAGCCATCCCGCGCTCGTAAGATTCGAGCATTTGGTGCAGTTCGCCCTCGGGCCAAGCGAGCAGAGCCTGTCCCACGAGAACGTGCCACTTCAGCCTGCGCCCTCCCACGGCGCCTGCTGCGGCTGGAAGCCCGAGCCCCTGTCTCCAATTACCCTCGTCGTAGTCCTCACCAATGATCTCGCGCTCCCATGCGTGCGAGAGGGGCCCGTGCCCGAGGTCGTGAAACAGCGCCGCGAGTGCGAAGTCCCTGATCGCCACCTCGTCGGGGAGCAGAAACGGTGTGATCGAGTCGCGCCCTACTTCTTGAATGTGCCTGCCAAAGAGTACCGCGAGGTAGGCAGCGCCGATTGAATGAACGAGTCGAGAGTGCTCGCCGCCGGGGAACACTAGATGCACAAGCCCGAGCTGGCGGATGTGGCGGAGCCTCTGAATTTCGCGGGTACGAAGCACCTCCACGATGAGCGTCTCCATGCCCCTAAATTCCATGAGGCCGTGGACACTGTCTTGGATACGCCTTACACGACTCGACCGCATAGCTCACCCCAGCAATTCAATAAGCGCATCGATCTCGGATTCTCTGCCTCGGGCCGCCCTAGAGAATGTCCGTAACTGCCTTAGCCGTTCTCTGAGGCGCTGCTTACTCGCCGCCGGCATTCTGAGCACTGCGTTGGTGCGCGGCAGGTGCTGCAAGAGCTGTTCGAGTTCCGTCTCGATCGCCACGCTCCCGCTACCGATCCCGGACAAAAAGGCGCCCAACTTCTGACCACACAGATGAACGAGTTCCTTCGCGGTCGCTCGCCTTTCTGGAGCGGCTACCAGCGCCCGCGCCAAGACCGCCCGAAGAGGGTCTGGCACCGAGTCCAGCCTGACGCGTTGCTCCCACTGGGTGCGCATCCGGTCTCGGATTTTTCCCTCGAATGCTTTTCTCTCAGCGGGGGTCGATGTGCGTGGAACTCTCTCATTGTCGTCGATGAAGAGAAAACTCCCAGTCACCGCCTTGTACACCGTTGCCCCTAGCGCCCAGACATCGAACTTTCTGGGCTCTGAGGGGTAGGGGCCGTCTTCAAAAAGTTCCGGCGCGCGCGTGCGAAGACTGCCGGTGACCGACAGTTCGTGTGTGAAATCGCAGGACGTGCGGCAGATGCCGAAATCAAGCAGAATGTACGAACCGTCCTTCTGCCCGATGTTGTCCGGCTTGATGTCCCCGTGAACGAGTGCCAGTTCGCCGTGCAGGTACGCTATGGCCTGGGCGATGTCGTACAAAAGGTTCGCGGCCTCGTGGGTGCCATTGGCACGCCAGGCGTCATTGAGGGCGAAGGGTAGCTTTTCTTCAACGAGAAACTTGTCGCCTTTGACGTTCTGCAGCGGATGTGTGGCGATGATGTTCGGGTGGCGCATCGCGAGCGGGTGCGACTGAAGTTCTCGGTCTAGAATGAGCTCCTGCTGGGTGCGGTTCCCGAGTAACCGTTTGAGTACAACTTCGCGCTGCGCCTGCTTCCACTTCGCGTGGTAGACCCTCTTTTGGCTCCCCGTTCGAGACATCGCGGAGATAATCGTGAACCCTTCGGGTGGAATGAGGTTGATGCAATCAATGACGGCATCAGGATCGTTTTGGTGCGCGCGGATGAATTTAACAATAAAATTACAATCAATCGGAGACTGAGGACCGTTGCTGAGCTGCTCAATGAGTTTGCTCAAAAGGCTCGCTGCATTCTCATCCGTCCAGGGATGATCGAGAGCGGTAGCCATCGCCGCCCAATCTTCATCTGACAGTTTTGCGAGAGGATGAAACGTATCGTCAATCCTCGCACTCTCGTCGAGAAGCGATTCGAGTACTGATTTGGTTTTTTCCCCCAGGCCAGCCATTTTATGCTGCCCTGTGGTGAAGCTGCTACGTTGGTTGCTGCCAGTCGTCACGAGAGAGGTCACGCCACGGTTTGCAGTAGGCCTTGCGGTCCTCGGGGCACGGGATAGGAAAAGCGCGGGGCGATTTCGCCGCAACTCTCGTGCGGGGCGAGTCATGAGCACACCGCGTTTCACGGCCGAGGAACTCGACCGCCTTCGAGCACTGGCGGCGGAGTGGGGCAAAATCGTTTCCAAGCGGGCGTTCGGGGACGACGGGCCGGGATTGGACGTGGACTTCCGGACGATGGAGCAGATCGCCACCGCGGCGGCACAAGGGCTCACCGAAGGTGCCCTCCAGCAGATGCTCCACCAGCAGGCCCGGAAGGTGCCCGAACAGGTTCCGTGTCCGGTGTGTGGCGAGCCGTGCCCGACCCGACCACACACCCGCACCCTGGCGGCCCAAGGGGCCACGGTTCAACAGGCCGAACGGATCGCCCATTGTCCCGCCTGCCGGCGGGACTTTTTCCCCCCTGCGGCTGGCCCTCGGGCTGGATGAGCACGGGTACAGTTCCTCGGTCGTTCAACGCATCGTCACGGCCGCCGCCCGGTTCTCCTCGTTCCGGGATGCCGCCGAGGCGGTGCGGATGACCGGGGTCACGATCAGCGACAACCAGGTGCGCCGACTGGCTCACGAGGTCGGGCACGAGTTGATCGCGCGGCGCGATCGGAAGGCGGTCGAGCACCGGCGCCGCCAGTTAGAGCCGCGGACCGCGGTGGTGCCCGTGGCCGTGGTGGTCGAGGTCGATGGGGGGCGCATCCGCACCCGCGCCGCGGGCGCCGGCCCGGGTGTTCACGAGGCCCAGAACAAGGAGGACAAGGTGGCGTGCCTGGCCACCCTGAGTGGCCCCACGTTCGCCACGGACCCGTGCCCCGAGCCGCCCGAGTCGTTCCGCTGCCCGCGCCGGGTGCGGCGCCTGGTGCAGCAGATGAAGGGCCCGGCGGGCGAGGTCGCGCCCCCGGAAACCGTGGACGAATCGACGCCCCCGGTGCCGGCCGGGGAACCCGAAGGGGCCGAGCGGTGGTCCCCGACGCGGTTGGTGCGGACGTGCGTGGCGAGCCTGGAGGGGAGTACCGCGTTCGGCCCGATGATGGCCGCCGAGGCCCAGGAGCGGCGCTTCTATGAGGCCCCGCGTCGGGCGTTCGTAGCCGACGGTCAGGCGTACAACTGGACCATCTGGCGCGGGTACTTTGGTGCGTTCGAGCCGATCGTGGATTTCCTGCACGCGGTGTGTTACGTGTTCTCGTCGGCCGCGGCCGTGAGCCCCGATGAGGCGTCGGGTTGGTCCCAATACGTGGCCTGGATGCGCGCGTGCTGGCAGGGTCGCGTTGGAGAAGTGCTCACCGAACTGGATCAGTGGCAGGCGCGGCTGGGTGAGCCCCCACCGGGTGAGGCGGCGACGGCCGAGGAGCGCCGGGACCCGCGCCGGGTGGTGGCGCACGCGCGGACCTACTTGGGGAACAATCGGGATCGCATGGCGTACCCGCGATACCGGCGCAACGGGCTACCGACGACGAGTAGCTTGGTCGAGTCACTGGTGGGCGAGATCAACGCCCGGGTGAAGAGCACACAGAAGCATTGGACCCGGCCCGACGGTGCCGAATCGATCCTGCAACTGCGGGCCGCCGTGCTGAGCCAAGACGACCGGCTCCCACGGTTCTTCGCCGAACGGCCGGGCTCCTCGTTCCGCAAACGAGATACACTCTGCCACAAATCAGAGGGTGCCACAGCACAAACCGTGGCGTGACCTCGTCACGAGAGCGGGCGCATCGTCAGCCATGTCTGCCCCCTGCGGGGAATTCGCGGGTTAACCCGATTCTGATGATTGTATCGATGGCTGAAAGCATCAGAAATGTGGCCACACGTACAGTATCACTGTGTGTGTGGCCCCTTCGTTGCCGTGCATCCGTGCGTCGCGCACTGTTTACTAAACACGAAATTGCTCCCAAACGAACGTTGCAACCTGCGTGGCCTCACCCAGAGGCGAGGTGACGCAGACGCGAACGCACTCGGCGAGACTCACTCGACTGTCCACAGAATGACTGAGTCCTTGTCCTTCACGTATATGCGGTTCCCGATCGCGATCGGGTACGCGTACGTCGCGCTCGCCCCCACCTTATAACTCGCGAGTTTCTTGAACTCCTTGTCACTCGGCTCGAACACGGTGAGCTGTCCGTTGGGCGGAAGCGCGAGCAGCACCGCACCGGCGTCGACGATGTTGCCTTACCCGCGTCCACCGGGGAGTGGCTCGGTCCAGGAGGTTTTGCCCGTTTCGGAACTCACGCAAAAGAGGGCGTCCGACGAGGTGAGCCCGAAGCCATCAACCCGCGCACGATCGCAACGCTCGGCGAAATCGGGGTCCAGATCGAGCCGACGGGAAAGCACGCGCCGCGCGGGAAGAAAGGGGCCGCGAACCCCGTCTACAGCGTGAGGTGGGGCAAGGGGCTCAAGACCCGGGAGTTCTCGAAGGTGTACTCCGATCCGCACAACCCGCAGCGCGATTGCGCCGCGATCCTCGTGTGTAGTGAGGCCGACACGGCGTGCCCGAAGGTGACCGGCGCCGCTGCCCGCATTCCGCTCCCGTACCTCGATCCAAAGCTGTTCGACGGTGCACCGTTCGAGTCCGCAAAGTACGCCGAGCGGCGCGACGACATCGGCCGCCTGATGCTCAGCGTGTTCATGCAGCTGCGAAGGCACTTGGAGGTGGGATCCGGCGGAAAATGAGTTCTCGCTTTGGGTTGGCCCCGTTCATCTCATTTGTCAGCCAACAACGCACATCCTTCGACCACCGGCTACCTTCCAACGCCCCGTCATCCGCACCTCGCGCCGGAAGCCCCTACGAACCGATTCTTTTTCAACCCGCATTGCCCCCGCTTCGGCCGAGCCGTGGAATAAAAGCAGCCGAGTACTATTGACACGAATACACGACTTCGTGTATTCGTTAATCAGGGAGAGCGCGATGAGCACCAAGAAGACCGCAAAAGTTCCGGAGCCGAAGGCTGACGAGTGCTGCGACACCCGACCGGAGCTGAAGGACCGGCCGCTGTTGTCGTTCGTCGAGGCGGTCAAGGTGATGGCGCTTTTTAAGGTGCTCGCCAACGACACCCGGCTCCGGCTCTTGCACCACATCGTGCGGAGCGGAGAGGCGACGGTGACGGACCTGGCGAAGACGCTCGGCATGAAGCCGCAAGCGGTTTCGAACCAGCTCACGCGGCTCTCGGATACGGGCATGATCCTGTCGCGCCGCGACGGGAACAACGTGTACTACCGGGTCGTGAACGTGTGCGTGGGACCGCTCCTGGATCTGGCCCTCTGTTTGATGGAAGACCCGGGAGCGAACTGCGCGGTGGAGAAGGATAACGATGAGCAAGACGATAACTGATGCGGTACGGGACAAATACGCGGCGGTCGCAGCAAGCGACTTGAGCGGGACGCACAGTGGTGTCCACGCCGTGGCCGAGGCGTTCGGGTATTCGGCCGAGGAGCTCGCGAGCATCCCGGCGCAAGCCAACATGGGGCTGTCCTGCGGCAACCCGACCGCGACAGCGAACCTGCGCCCGGGTGAGGTCGTTGTTGATCTCGGCTCCGGCGGCGGGCTCGACGTGTTCCTCGCTTCGAAGAAGGTCGGGCCGACCGGGCGTGCGATCGGGATCGACATGACCCCGGAGATGGTCGCGCGTGCGACCACTAACGCGCAGCGACAGGGCTTTTCGAACGTCGAGTTTCACCTGTCAACGATCAACCAGATGCCGCTCGACAGCGACTCGGCCGACTGCGTCATCTCGAACTGTGTGATCAACCTGGTTCCGGACAAGGCGGCCGTGTTCCGCGAAATCTTTCGAGTCCTCAAGCCCGGCGGGCGCGTGGCGATCTCGGACATCGCCCTGAAAAAACAACTGCCGCCCGAGGTCGGAAACGATCTGATGGCGTACATCGGGTGCGTGGCGGGGGCCATTCCGGTTGAGGAGTACGAGAGCGGTCTCAAAGCGGCCGGGTTCTCTACCGTTCAGATCGTGGACACGAAAAAAGACCTGAACGCGTACGCGAAGGTGGAAGGGCAGGCGGCGTGCTGCTCCCCGGCGATGGACGAGGCGACGTCGTCCTGCTGCACCCCGCAGGCCCAGGGCACGGCGAGTGTGCACGGCGGCCTCTCGCACCTCACCGCCAAGTACGACATTAACGAGTTCGCAGCCAGCGTTCAGGTGTACGCGGTCAAGTCGTAGCGGTACTCGCGCCATCGAATCACTGTGGTCCGCACGAACACGTGCCCGTGTGGCGCGATAGGAGCGTGCGCGCGAAACCAAGCATATTTTCAGGGAGACAGACACATGGGTGAGGGGAAGAAGCGGGTGCTGTTCGTCTGCGTGGAGAACGCCAACCGGAGCCAGATGGCGGAAGCGTTCGCGCGGATCCACGGCGGCGACGCTGTGGAAGCGTTCTCGGCGGGGAGCCGCCCTTCGGGGAAGGTGAACCCGCGCGCGATCCAGTTCATGAAAGAGCGCGGGTACGATCTCGCCGCGCACGGCTCAAAGGCGCTCGACGAGTTCAACGGACGGGCCATTGATGTGGCCGTGACGATGGGCTGCGGGGACGCGTGCCCCTTGGTCCTGGCTGACCGGCGCGAGGAGTGGCAGATCCCGGACCCGAAGGAGCTCCCAGATGACGAGTTCCGCAACATCCGCGACCTCATCGAGGGCAAGGTCAAAACGATGCTCGAGGCGCTCGGTGTGCCGATAAAGGGAGGTGCGGCATGAGCGCAAGTGCGACACAGACGCCGCCCGAGACGGCGGCCCCGAAACGGATGAGCGTTTTCGAACGGTACCTGACGGTGTGGGTCGCGCTCTGCATGGCGCTCGGCGTGGCTATTGGGCGAACGCTCCCGGGGGCCACGCACGCGCTTCGCGGCCTCGAGTTCGGCTCCGGCAGCCCGATCAATGTGCCCATCGCACTGCTCATCTGGTTGATGATCGTGCCGATGATGATGAAGATCGATTTCGCGGCCGTCGCGGGCGTCACCCGCCGCCCAAAGGGGCTCGCGGTAACACTGCTCGTGAACTGGCTGGTCAAGCCGTTCGGCATGTTCGCGCTCGGGTGGGTGTTCTTCCAGGGCCTGTTCTTGCCGCTCATCGGAGATGAACTCGCGCGGCAGTACACGGCGGGCGTGGTCATCCTCGCGGCCGCCCCGTGCACGGCGATGGTGTTCGTGTGGAGCTACCTCACCGACGGGGACCCGGCGTACACGCTCGTGCAGGTCGCGGTCAACGACCTCATCATGCTGGTGCTGTTCGCGCCGATCGTGGGCTTCCTGGTCGGTGTTGCTGGGCTCGCGGTCCCCTTTAACGTCATCCTGCTCTCGGTGGGCGTGTTCATCGTTGTGCCGCTGACCGTTGGGGTGCTGCTTCGCACGGTGCTCGTACGTGCAAAAGGACGGCACTGGTTCGAGCACGGCTTTTTGCCGAGGTTCCAGCCGGCCGCGATCGGTGCGCTGCTCGGAACGCTCGTGCTCATCTTCGCGTTCCAGGCGGACAACATCCTGTCGAACCCGCTGCACGTCGCGCTCATCGCGGTCCCGATCCTGATCCAGGTCTACTTCAACGCTTCGCTGACCTTTGGGCTGATGTGGCTCGTGCGGGTGCCCCACAACGTTGCGGCACCGGGGGCTCTCATCGGGTCGAGTAACTTCTTCGAGCTGGCCGTGGCCACCGCGATCGCCTTGTACGGCCCCGAATCGGGAGCCGCGCTTGCGACCGTCGTGGGCGTACTGGTGGAAGTGCCGGTGATGCTCAACGTGTGTGCGATGTGCAACCGGAGCCGCAGCTGGTTCGATTCGAGAAGTATCGCCTGACAACTATTCGAGAAACGACGGCTGCGACGGAAATCGACGTCTCGCCCGAGGCGCAGATTTCACCGCGACTCGCTAACAATAAGCTCTGACCCCGTCCGGCGCGAGCGGCCAAGGTGCTCCCGTCGAACCCGTCACGGAGATCGCAATGAATCTGCGCACCCTGTTCGTCGCGGCGTCCGCTGCGCTCGGCACCGCCTCACTCGCGAGCGGCGACGACTGGCCCCAGTGGATGGGACCCAAGCGCGACAACGTGTGGCGCGAAACGGGCATCCTCGAGAAGTTCCCAGCGGGCGGGCCGAAGGTCGTTTGGCGCGCTCCCGTCGCCGCCGGGTACAGCGGCCCGGCCGTCGCGAACGGCAAGGTGTACGTTACCGACCGCGAACTCGCGAAGGGGGCCGCGAACCCGGCCGACCCGTTCGACACGGAGAAAAAGGTCGCCAGCACCGAGCGGGTGCTGTGCCTCGACGAAAAGACCGGCAAGGAACTGTGGAAACACGAGTACCCGTGTGCGTACCAGATCAGCTACCCCGCCGGTCCCCGGTGCACGCCGCTGGTGAGCGACGGGAAGGTGTACGCGCTCGGCGCGATGGGCGACCTCCGCTGTCTCGAAGCAGACTCCGGCAAGCTCGTGTGGCAGGTCGACTTCAAAGAGGCATACAAGGCCAAGCCCGCGATCTGGGGCTACGCCGCGCACCCGATCCTCGACGGCAAGAAGCTGATCACGGTGGTGGGCGGTGAGGGCGCCCACGTCGTCGCGTTCGACAAGGACACGGGTAAGGAACTGTGGAAGGCCGGCGACGACAAAGAGATCGGGTACGCCCCGCCGCTGATCACCGAGGCCGCCGGTGTGCGGCAGATGATCGTTGCGGCGCCCAAGTCCGTTTACGCGGTCGACCCGGACACCGGCAAACAGTTGTGGACCACGCCGTACAACGCGACCAGCACCTCCATCATCATGACCCCGGTGCGAAGCGGCGAGTACGTGTACGTGGGCGGCTACTCGACCAAAAACCTGATGCTCGAGTTGAACGCGGACAAGCCCGGCGTCGAGGTGCTGTTCAAAGACAAGAAGGGCTCGGGGCTCTCGCCGGTGAACGTGCAGCCGTTCGTGCAGGACGGCATCATCTACGGGCACGACGAGGGCGGGGCGCTCAGGGCCGTTGAAATTCCCAGTGGGAAGCGCCTCTGGGACTCCCCCGGTCCGCTCGCCGGTGACCCCAAGGGGTCCGACACGTCGTTCATCGTGAAGAACGGCGACCGATTCTTCTTCTTCAACGAGAGTGGGGAGTTGGTGATCGGGAAGCTCACCGCAAAAGAGTACGAAGAAGTTGACCGCGCAAAGGTGATCGAGCAAACCGGTGCCGCGTTCGGTCGCAAGGTCGTCTGGTGTGCCCCGGCCTATGCCGACAAGAAGATGTTCGTCCGCAACGATAAGGAAATCATCTGCGTGGACCTCGCGGCGAAATAGTTTCGGCCGCGCTCGTGGAGCTACTGAGAATGTCGAACGGCGGGCGGGCATCGAGCCCGCCCGTTTTTAATTGACCAGCGGACGCGCTGACCTTTTCGAAGCTCGGCACGGAATGAAGTCTCGCATGTTAAGCGAGCTACCGGCCCAGAACCGTGATCCCGCGCGATTTAGCTGCCGCACACAGATCACCGTCGAGCGACGCGAGAGCAGCGCCTTTACGTATCGCAAGTTCGAGGTAGGCAGCGTCGTAGGACGTGAGCCCGGTTTCACGAGCAAGGGCCAAGGTGTGAGTGGGTCCCCGAGCGGCGGTGTCGGGGTCGACGGATAGCGGGAGCGTTTCGAGAAGGGTCAGAAACTGCGTAGCCTTGTCTTGAGTGAGGCGCTTTTTCCGCTCGGCGCCAAGCAGAACGTTGGTCACCTCGAGCGACCAGTGCCCGGGAACGATCGCTTCCGCGCCCTGCGAGAGCAGGTCTAAAACTTTATCGGTTTCGGGAGTCGCTTCGTCCGCGAAGCACCAGGCCATCGTAAGTGAGCAGTCGGGAACAAAAAGCGCCGTCATTTCCTTCCGTAGTTGATCAGATCCCGCACGGTCACATGGTCCGCACCGGGAGGGTTCAGTTGCGTATCGGTGCGAAGGCGCCGCCACTCGGAGATTGCCCCTGCAATGTCCCTTCGGCTGACGTGAGCGGCGGGGACGAGTCGGGCGACCGGAACACCGTGGCGGGTGATGACGAGTTCTTCGCCACCTTCAACCCGGTCGAGCAACTCGGAGAGCTTTGTCTTCGCTTCGTACAATCCAACTGTAACCATAACCATCGAATGTGTCAAACTAGTCTTAGACTAGTATAAGTAGCGGTTATACAAAATGCAACACATTTCGCTACACGACCCCGGCCGATCCGCAGCGCTGAGGCCTCTAGGGCCACCACTTTTTAACCTCCGATAATAGATGCTTATCGGAGGTTAGGGGACTTCGAGCGACTCTTAAGCTCGAAAAAGCAGTGTCATTTAAAAGGGATGGTTACGCGAATCGAAACAAACGCCGTTCCATTTTTAGTCATGAAATCGTCGTTTCGGTCAACGTTTCTACTCGTACCGACGTGACATTTTTGATTGGCGTGTACAGATCTGCTTCCACATTTTCCGTCAGTAGGGTTACGACGAGACTGTATTGCGCCTTCTGAAGCAGCCGCCCGAGATGGGCCCGTTCGCGCCACCAGCCCGTCACTGGATAAATGGCTATCGAGCCACACGCGGCGAGTTCGGCCGCTGAGCCTTCCCACCAATCACTGTGAACCGAACCGTGGGTTCGGCCCTTGTCGCCGACGACCCAGTTGCGCGTTTCCGACTGCGACTTCGGCCTCACCTTCTCGTCTTCCCACTGTGTCTTCGAAATGCGCTGTTTGAATTCCGCAACGCTCTCGAGTGGCCGAATGACGTCAAAGCGTAACCCGTGTGATGCGTACCGGTGATTGGCTCCCCACCCGACACTGCCCGGGCTCGGCTCCACAAAATAAGACAATGTCACGCGCATGGTAACGGGCACTTCCCCGAGCTTTTCCAGCTCTTCTCGCGGCCACGGCAGCGCGTGAAGGTGCATCTCGTTTGTCGCGGGCTTCTTCTTCTCCGAATCGAACTTAAACGGCTGAAGTGCCCCTTCGTGTATCAGCGTGGCGCAATTTTTCAGACTGTACACCGCCCGGTCGAGGTCCGGAACGCCGTACCCGTAGCAGCGAAGACATCTTTGGACGTTGGCCTTGTTTTCGAGGCCGAAGCGCCCGGTCATCGCACGGGTCCATTGGGCCGAGTGAACCAACAGGGCGCGGACGGTTTCGGGGCGCAGCTTCGGGTAGTGGCTCCACAACTGGGCCGCCATCCGTGCGGCCAGTGCCGTCGCCGGGCTCGTGTCGCGCGTCGTGTCGAACAGCCGCCCGCTTGGGTGCAGCATGGTCGTCAGCAGCGACAGGTCCTCGACGCTCGAGCGCGACCCGCCGTGGGCCCCGTAATTCCCGCCCTCGCACACGATGTCCGGTTTGATCGGCCAGCCCGGGTGGTGATCCTCGGGCCAGGCAAGTGAGGTGCGGCTCGTCGGGCACAGGTCACCAGCTTCGGCTATGGGCTCGTAGCCGGCGTACGTCGGATCCTGGATCGTCACCTTGTTCGTGAACGCCCCGACGGTGATCGCGTTCCAGGACTGGGCCGGGTCCTCGATCCCCGCGCAAGTTGTGTTCCACCGGTGGTACTCATATTCAGGCGAATAGAGTTCCGCACGCACGTTCCCGGCCGAAATGAACATGAGCTTGGGCGTCTCGTCGAGAACGCCCGCGCAGATTTCGTCAACGGCCCCGGACCACGAGGAGGGCAACCCCTGCGGCGTCGCGCTCGCCGTCACGGCCATACAGATCGCTCGGTTCCGATCGGGCCGCCTCATCATCGCCAGGGACACGCCCTGTTGGGTCACCGCGCCGTACACCTCCGGAGCGTTTTCGCTCGGGGGCGGCGGAAGGATCTTCACCGACTCGAGCCGGTGGCGCAGCCGAATCACCTCATTGGTGCCCAACACCTCGGTCAGGCACCCGAATAACGCGATGCCGGCCATACCGGTTCCGTGCTGCTCCTGATCGTGATCGTGCGCTCCCCAGCTCTCATCAACACTCTGGGCGTCCGATTCGGCCAGTGCTTGCTCAAGAAGCGGATGCCCGCGATGAACACCACGATCCAAGATGCAAACGCTGGGCGCCTCGTTCCCAGCGGCGACTACATTCTTGAGCATCGCGGCGGCAAACTGGGCTTGGTCGCGAGCCGGCAACTCGAGGTAGGGGCCGGCGAGTTCCCTCGCCTTTCTGAGCTCTGCCATGAGGCTCAGTAGCTCCAAGGACCGGGAGAACTGGGCCGCACTACCGTACGCCAAGAGCACGACCCGCTCGGGAAACCTCACGTAACGCGTGGTGGTGCGGATCCCGAGGGCACTGGTCAAAGAACGAAACCGCGCGACAACGGATTCGGCTTGCGGGCGAAGCGCGTGCAACCACACCTCCCACCACCGTTCCTCAGCCTCGTCGGGGAACTCTTCCTTCTCGGCCCAAAAATCGCGGACGAGGGCCAGCCGCACCCTGGCAATGCTCGCGACGAGCGGAGTGTTCTTTCGCACCTGCTTCGAGACCGTGGCCCGTTCACCGAGCGCGGTGATGATGCGGTCGCTTTCGCTGACCGGGCAAGTGATCGATGCGGGGAGTTTTCCGTCCGACGGTTCCTTGATGCTGACTGAAACCTTTCGCTTTTTGTCAACCAGCCCTTCTAGTGTCGCGCGCATGCTCTCGTCGGCGCTGATGGTGAGCACCGTTCGGGTCGCGTACGTCTCGACGAGCTTAAAGAAGTGCTCGAGTTTCCCATCGGCGACAAAGACTTGTGCCGTCTCGACGCCGTCGCGCGGGAGGACGCTTCGCAACTCGATCCCGTCTCTAACCTTTTCGAGCCCTTTGAGGTTCAGCTCCTCTCCTTTATCACTCTCGAACGTCAGCACCAGTCCGCCGGGCTCGTGTGTGAGCACATCGAGCCCCGACCCGCGCTCGCGGACGCGGATCTCTGCGGCCTGATCTCGAGCGGCGGCGAACCCGTTTTTCAGCTCGGGGGCGTGCGTTGTGGGGTTACGGGCCGGGGTTTTAAAAGAACCGCCCCCGCCCGTGTTGGTTGAGGTGTAAGAAATCGGTTCGGCATTCTGAACGAGACGTAGGTGGGGCAGCTTACTCATTCGGGCGACGCTTCCTTCCCCTCTTCTTCTTCTCGGCGCGCATCGAGCGACGCGCCGCCATTGCTTCGACCAGCAGCGGCCCGGCTACAGTGGTCACGTCAGCCAAGACCGCGGCCCGCGCGGCGTCCTCAGCGGCTCGCGCCACTTCAGCGTGGCAAAGGCCACGGGCGGCGGCAGTAATGGCCGGCCAGCGCACTTCGGACAGTGTAAACGAACTGAGTCGATTCTCAATGAGCATCCGCACCGCACCGGTGTCAGGGAGCTCGTACTCGATGACGTCGTCGAAGCGCCGAAACAGTGCGTCGTCGAGCATGCCGATGAAGTTCGTCGCCGCCACGACGATGCTGTCCGAGTCGTCGCGCTCCATGAACTGCAGAAACGAGTTGAGCACGCGACGGATCTCGCCGACGTCGTTGGACGCGTTGCGGGTGGCGCCGATCGCGTCGAACTCGTCGAACAGGTACACGCCACGGGTCTCGGCCATCGCATCGAACACGATGTGCAGTTTGGCGGCCGTCTCGCCCATGAACTTCGTTATCAGGGCGTGGAGTTGCACGAACATTAGCGGCAGCTGGCACTCTCCAGCAAGCGCCGCTGCGGTCATCGTTTTGCCGCACCCCGGGGGGCCGACCAAGAGAAGTTTTCGCCTCGGGGCCAGGCCGTGCGAGCGCAACCGCTCCCGCTGGCGCTGTTGATGGACGATGTCTTGGAGCTGCTGCTGGATGCGGCCGGGCAGCACCATGTCACTGAGCCGCGTGTTCGGGTACGAAGCGCTTACCAGGCCTGCGAGCTCTCCCGAAGGGCGCGCGATCGGGACCGCCCGGGGCGTACCCGCAGCCGCTTGCCGCCGGCTCTCTTCGACGAGCCCCCGTAACTCTTCGGCTAGGCGTGGGTTACCGTGCTTCGCGTTGTGGGCTGCGATCTGAAGCGTAACGGCCCGGAACTGCTCATCGTTACGAGCAGAATGACTTCGAATCAGGGCTTTGAGCTGCTCAGCGGTCGCCACAACATGTTCCTTTTTCGAGACACAACCGTCTCGAACACTCCTCTTCTAACCGAGTTTACACTACTGACGAAAGCCCATCTATGCTCGTAATCCGCCAGCCTCGGAGTGGTCCGCGATGCGAGATGGTGCGCCTTTCGGACTTGCTCTCGATTTCAGTCGTGAGGTGGCCCACCCCGGCCCGTCCCTCACCATGATGCGCCCCAAATGAGTTCGGCGCGACACCTTAATCGCAGCGGTCGAGGTGGCAGAGTGGGACCGCATGCGCTGGCCAGTTCCCCAGGTACTGGAAACTCTGGGAAACGAGTCCATCTCCCCGATTCATCGCATCAGCGTGGCGGCTTCGGCGATCCGTGCGTTGTGGCGGCGCGATCTCCCGCGCCACGCACGCCAAGCGTTCCTGTTTGGCGTCCTGGGGTGGGGATCTTTGCCCGATCGACCGTGCCAGCAAATCACGATACCCGTCAAAGCTGACTGAAAGCTCAAACTCATCATGCACCTCGTCCGTCGCAGCGCGAATTTGGCGTTTCGGCTATTCAGGCGTGACGATGCAACGCAGAAATGTGATTTGATGGTCAGTAACGGGGCGAATCAATGCCACCCCGCTGAATTCTCGCAAAAACGTTACAACCGGGACTCGCAACCAGTTTGTCGACTTGCTTTCAGTCTCGAAGACGAAAATTTGCCCTCTGCTAGCTGTGGAATTCCGTATAGTCGAGTGGTGGTTTTACATTCTTGAATGGTCGAGCCCACGACGTGACAACCTTACTTTACTACCCCGCAATCGAGAGTCGTCGTGGCCAGTATTTAGGCAGCCCGATCGTGAGGTTGCAGCAGCCTGCGGGGGTGGCCGAGGGTTTGCTCGAACCGCTACTGAATCGCGGCGCCGACTGGTCGACGTTTACTCCCGGCCCCGCCTCCCCTCTTCCCGACCCCGTGCTCATCGCGCCGCGGGCGACTGCAGCCAAAGGGCTGCCGGCGCAGATCCTCATCACGGCCGACGGAAAGTTGCCGCCGGCCTCCCGTGACGGGTGCCGGTGGTTTCGTCCAGCTCCACACGGGTTCTCTGCGGACCTAGCCGCGTGCGAGGCCGAGTGCGCGTCCATCCTGGACTCGTGGGTCGGCAGCTTTTCTTTCAAGGCGGAGCGGCGAACCGGCCAGACGGTCCTCGAGCGCGGGCTCCGTCCGCCGCAGATCGGTGCGCTCTACGCCGCGCTGGCTCACTGGACGGTGACCAATGATCCGGCCACCGTCGTGATGCCCACCGGCACCGGCAAAACCGAAACCATGCTCGGGTTGCTCGTGGCCGACCGGCTCCGGCGCGTGCTCGTCATCGTCCCCACGGACGCGCTGCGCGATCAGTTGAGCACGAAATTCCTGTCGCTCGGAATTTTAAAGAGTGCGGGCGTGGTCGCGTCAGGCGCCCTTTTGCCCGTTGTGGGGACGTTGCGCCGCAAGCCGACCACGGTGCAGGAGGTGGACGAGTTCTTTTCACGCTGCAACGTCGTGGTGACGACCGCGCAAATTGCCGGGGCGTGCGTGCCCGATGTGCTCGCGCGGATGGCCGCGGTCTGCAGTCACCTCTTCGTGGACGAGGCGCACCACGTGCGGGCTCCGACCTGGGAACGGATCCGGACGGCGTTCACCGGCAAAGGGGTTCTTCAGTTTACGGCCACGCCGTTTCGAGGCGACGGCCGACTCGTCGACGGGAAAGTCATTTACAACTACCCGTTGCGGAAAGCACAGCAGGACGGCTACTTTCGCCCGATCCGGTTCCGGCCCGTCGAGGATTACGACGAGGACCAGAGCGACAAGTGCATCGCCGCCGAAGCCCTCGCACAGCTAGAAGACGACTTGCGGGCGGGGCGCGACCATTTGCTCATGGCGCGCTGCTCGAACATCACGCGCGCGGAAAAGGTCTTCGAGATTTACAAGAAGCTGGCAGCGGGCCACCAACCCGTCCTCGCCCACAGTGAGCTGTCGGCGAACCAGAAGCGATCGGCCGTTGAGGCCTTGCGCAACCGGACGACGCGGGTCGTCGTGTGCGTCGACATGTTCGGGGAGGGCTTCGACCTGCCGCAGCTGAAGGTTGCCGCCCTCCACGACGTGCACAAGAGCCTGGCCGTGACGCTCCAGTTCACCGGGCGCTTCACGCGGACCGAGGACGGGGTCGGCGAAGCGACGATAGTCGCCAACATCGGTAACGTCGATGTGGGCGGCGCCCTCCAGGACCTTTATGCCGAGGACCCGGACTGGAACCTCCTGTTGCGCGAGCTGTCGGAGGCGGCCACCGGCGGGCAGGTGCTGCGGTCGGAGTTCCTCCAAGGGTTTACGAACCTGCCCGACCGCATCCCGCTCCAAAACATCTTCCCCAAGATGAGCACGGTGGCGTTCGAAACCTCGTGCCCGCGGTGGATGCCCGAAGCGATCGAGCGGGTCGTCAGGAACCTGTACGACGAGCCCGCGGTGCACCCGCGCGAGAACGTCGCAATCTTCGTCACGCGCGAGCAGTTCCCGGTGGTGTGGGGCGACGTGCGCGGCATCAGCGACGTCGTCTACGAGCTGTACATCGTGCACTGGGACGACGCGCAGAACCTCCTCTACATCCACAGCTCGGACAACGGGACGGCCCACGAGGACATCGCCAAAGCCGTCTGCGGCCCTGATGCCGCTGCGGTGACTGGCGAGCGCGTGTTTCGAGCCCTTCACGGGGTCAACCGTCTGATCCTGACCAACCTCGGGCTCGGTCACTCACTGAGCCGCGCGGTCCGCTTCACGATGCACGTGGGGCCCGACATCCGCGAGGGCCTCACCGAGATGCACGCGAAGAACAAGTACAAGACGAACCTCTTCGGTCGCGGCTACGAGGGCGGAGAGAAGGTGAGCATCGGCTGCTCGAAGAAGGGGCGCATTTGGTCGTTCCACTCGGCCGAGGACGTGCACGACTGGCTCCGCTGGTGCCGGGCGATCGGGCCGAAACTCAAAGACAACACCATCGACGTCGCTGGGCTCCTGAAGGGGGCGATGGTGACCAAGCCAGTCTCGGCTCGGCCGACCAAAGTCCCTATCACCATCGAGTGGTCCGAGGACCTGCTGTGCCGCGACGAGGACGCCGTCCAGTTCGAGGTGGCCAACGTGCGCGCCCCCTTTTACGAGGTGGAACTGGAGCTCGTGGGCCATTCCGACACGGACCCGATCCGGTTTCGCATCTCTTCGGACGTCTGGCCCCTGCCCGTTGAGTTCGAGGTCCGCCTCTCCGCCGACCGCGTCGAGTACGTCCCCGCGACCGGCACCGACCCGAACGTGATCGTCGGCCGACGCACCCTGGCGCTTACGAAGTACTTGAAGCAAGAGCCACCGGTGATCCGCTTCCACGACGGCGCGTTTCTCATCGGCAACGACCTGTTCGAGGCGAACGTCACGTCTCGCGTCCCGTTCGACCCGTCTCGCATCGCGACGTGGGCCTGGACCGGGGTAAACCTTAAGGTCGAATCGCAGCGACAAACCAAGCGTACCGATTCGATCCAGCGCCATGTGATCGAGCACCTACTCTCGACAACAGCCCCGAACAAATTTGAGGTCATCTTCGATGACGACGCGTCCGGAGAAGCGGCTGACATCGTGGCCCTGAGGACTGCGTCGGGCCGTCTGCTCGTGCAGCTCTACCACTGCAAGTACTCCAAAGACCTGAACCCAAGTAACCGGCTCGAGGACCTGTACGAGGTGTGCGGACAAGCGCAGCGGAGCGTCTATTGGAAGGGGCAGCCGGAGCGGTTGATCGAACACCTGATCCTCCGCGAGACGAGGAGACTCAAGAAGGGCGGCGTCTCCCGCTTCGAGCTCGGGGACATGCGAGCGCTCAAGCGGCTCAAGGGCCTGCTGCAGCAGATGACGTGCGAGTTCGAAATCTTCATCGTTCAGCCCGGCCTATCAGTAGCACAGGCCGAGGCGAGCCAGCTGGATCTGCTGGCGGCGACCGAGCTTTACTTGAGCGAAACGTACAACGCCAAGCTCCGCGTGATAGCCAGCGTCTGAATCACTTTTTCGGCAAGCTCGTTAGCGGTCGGCCTCCTTGCCCGAAGCAAAAACCACTTGCCCATGTGATCAGCAAAGAGGCATCAGTTCCCTCAGCGACGCTCAAGCTCAAGCGCCTCTGCCGAGCTTCTTTCGAAGCGCTTGCAGCAGAGCGTTTTTGATCTCTAGCGGGTACGCACGAGCCGTCGGAGTTCCCCACCTTCCCCGCTTCGGAAGCGAATGAGGGTCGAGCTCACCTCTCACCTCGTGCGCGAGCAGCAGCAGCGCATGAATCAATTCGTTGGCCTTCGTGTCGCGCTGCCCGCTCCCGCTCCGGATCAGATCGAGCAACTCCTCGGACATGCGGAGCGCCTCGGGCGACATGTTGATCTCGCGCCGGGGGCCGGTGTGCCGCGGGGGCCGAGACTCGACAAGGGGTGGCTGCTCTGCCGCCGCCTGAGAAACGACCGGTGGAGGTGGAAGCAGTTCCCCCACTTTGTGCGCGTCGGCATTCGCCGAAATCGTTGAAGGGGTGAATGCGGGTACCGAACCGATTGGCGGGGGCTCGCTGAAAACCTTTGGCTTCAGGATCACAGGTGCGGCACGACTCGGGGCGGCCGGCTCCCCTACCCGCTTCGGCGCCACCGGACTCGGCCCCACTTCCGCCAAGTAGTCGCCGAGGTCGGTTATCGGGGCCACATCCAAGGTGAACGTGTCAGAGAGGCCGGGCCGGTACTTGTTAGCCATTGACTGTCTCCACATCCTCCAAGCCGGAGTCGATCACCTGCTCGACGAGTTCGGTACCCGGGAACGGGTTCAGCGTTGCGCCGAACGCGCCCTTGGCGCCACGGTTGATCATCTCCTTGACGAGCGCCGCACAGTTGGCCGCCTGCTCCTTCGCATCCGGGTGTTCGAAAATCGTGATGCCCCGCTCCGTCGATTCCCGGAAGCGCACCGAGCGACCGATGGTTGTTGCGAACACGAGCGCCGGAGTGAACCGCTTACATAGGGCCACATGAATCTCTTTATCAAGGATTGCCTTACGGTCGTAGTTTCCGAGCAGCACCCCGGCGAGACTAAGGCCCGGGTTGTACGATTTTCGAATCTTCTCGACGGTCCTCGTGATCACCTGTAGCGCCTTCAGATCGTACCCGCTCGGGAACGTCGGGATCACGCACCAGTCGGCGGCGACGAGGGCCGAGGTCATCAGGAACCCGAGGTTCGGGGGCGTGTCGATGAGGACCACGTCGAACCGGCCCCGTAGCGAGTCGAGCGACGCCCGCAGTCGGAACCGGTGCTCGTGGCGCAGCTCCTCCATGCTATCTTCGCTGATGCCGTTGTGAACCAGGAGCCCGAACACCTCTCGCTCCAAACGGATTTCGACGGACGAGAGCGCGCGGTGGCCCGGCACGACGGAGATGAGGCCGCCGAACCGGTCCTCCGGTGTGACCGCGATTTGGGCCGCCGGAACCTTCGACAGGTACGCGTCGGCAAGCGTGTACCGCCGCTGCCGGATCATCGCATCGGGATCGACGCCCAAATTGCCGGTGGAATCACACTGCGGGTCGGTGTCGACCACGCACACAGAGTAACCAGACGCCGCAAACGCTGCGGCGGTAGAAACGAGAGAGCTCGTTTTCCCGCACCCCCCTTTCTGGTTCGCAAACACAATGACCTGAGTCTCTCGAAATTTCATATCCTCGATACGCCCGCCCCGGAAAACCTAAACACGGGCCAAGTATTCCGGTACTCCGGAGGACCGGACAAGAGGGAAAATGCATCCGGCAACGAGTCCCCCACTACACCGGGGATACGAGTGCCGGCGCTCCAATCCCGCTCAGCTTTCCCCCGGTACACCGGGCCTCATTCAAGCGAACTGTTTTCGCATCACTTTTGGTCCCCCGGAGTACCGGCAGACACAGCGCCTGCCCCCTCTTCTACCCCCCGGTGCACCGGAGGACGCGCAGCCGACGAAGGTCGCGAGGTCTCGTACCGGGATTTCGGGCATACCTAATTTGGCCCAGAACGATTTTGAGCTCGCCCCCTACCCTCGACGTCGGATCAGCCCTCGGAATCCTCACTTCGCGCCTGTCAGGCGGTTTAACGACGCACCAAGCTGCGGATCTCGATCAGTTTTTCTTGCGCCCGGCAGCGATCTGCCCCACTCCCCCGGTACACCGGCACACCGAGTTGCCCCGACCGGCCCGTTGGGACGGACTCCCCCGGGCTACCGGGGAACCGAAAGAGGCCCTGGCGTGACGCCGCGTGGGCAGTCGATCGGTCCCCCGGAGCACCGGGGCTCAACTGAGTGAGGTCTCCGGCCGAAATGCGACTCCCCCGGCACACCGGGGCACCGGCTCGCTGCCGTGTGGCCAGGAGAAAAATAGTTCCCACGCTGCTGCTGCTACCCCCGGTACTCCGGTCCACCGGGGGACAGGCCTGAAAGCCCAGAGCCGAAACCCAACGAACGCCCCTGAGAGCCCCGGGGCGCCGGGGGACACGAGCGCGCCCGCCTCAAACCGTGCACTCCGGTCCACCGGGGCACCGGGACACTATTTCGAATGACAGGTACCGCTGCTGGTGGTAAATGGTTCAACACGGTTAAAGTACCGTCACGAGACTGGCGCCATTCGCTTGCGGGCCATGCGGCCGATTGCGTTGGCCCAGAGGCCGAAGCGGGGGAGTGGGGCTGCGGTACCAGGATTTCGGGCACATATGTACTGGGAAACGGGGCACGCTTCACGATCGCGAACGGTCGGAAGAGGGGAGTACTGGGATTTCGGGCAGGCGTACCGGGACTTCGGACACAACCCTACCGGGATTTGGGGCACAGGGTACCGGGATTTGGGACGCACGATTTAGCTCGAGTACCGGGAATCGGGGCACGAAGTACCCCCTTAACTACTTGGATTTGCTGAGGAAACGGACCGACAACTCTGTTCTTTTAAACATGTATAAAAATACAATAACTCGTGGTGGTCTTTTTTTAAGGTGAGATTCAGGAGGAACATGTCTAAGCGTCCGGTAGCTGCAAATCTTCCCACGAGTGCTCACCCAAACTCCGGGTTCCGGGACGAGATGAACTTCGCCGAATTCCCATTGGCCTCACTCTCGGATCGGGTTGCGGACAATCAGAAGACACTCGAGTTCACCGACACCATTGAGGACTCCTCGACCGGCAAAGACGTGGTCCGCACGCTGGTCATCACTGCGGCCGACAAGTTCGGTCTTCCCACGGCTCTCGACGACGAACTGCTGCTCGGGCTCATCAAGCTGTCGGTGGAGCAGGGATTCACCGACCCCAAGGTGTATTTCTCGCGGTACGAGCTCATCAAGAAGCTCGGGTGGCGGGACGAGTCGAAGTCGTACCGGCGCATCGAGGACGGGCTCAACCGCTGGACCGGAGTCACGCTCCAGTACCGAAAATCGTGGTGGGTGAACGACGAGAAGAGCTGGGTGACCGAGACGTTCCACGTGCTCAACTCGGTGACCGTGTACGACCGCGAACGCATCGCCCGGCGGCGAATGATGGCCAAGGACGCGCCCGAGAAGGCGCTCTCGTCGTTCGTGTGGAGCGACCAGGTGTTTCAGAGCTTCAAGGCCGGGTACATCAAGCAGCTCGACTTCGATTTCTACAAGAGCCTGACGAGTGCCATCTCGAAGCGCATGTTCCGGTTCCTGGACAAGCGGTTTTACAACACCGGGCGCTGGGAGTTCGACCTCCAGGTGTTCGCGTGTGAGCACATCGGGCTGTCGAAAAACTACTCGAACTCGGAGCTCAAGCGGAAGCTCGCACCGGCAATATCGGAGCTCGAAACGAATGGATTTCTGGCCCCGCTTTCGGACGACGAACGGTTCGTACGTGAGCGGTGCGGCAAGTGGCGGGCGGTGTTTGTAAAGGCCACGAAAAAGCTCGCGGTGCTCCCGCGCACCGACGCCGAACACGACCCACTGTTTCGGGATTTAGTGGGCCGTGGCCTTAACCCCCGCAGCGCCCAAAAGCTGCTGCGCGAACACCCGCCCGAGAAGATTCGAGAGAAGGTTCAGCTCTTCGATCAGCTGAAAGAACGGGTAGGCGAGGGGACCATTCGCAACCGACCGGGATGGCTGTACGCAGCCATCGTCAAGGACTTTACCGTCGGGGCGGTTGCGTCGGCTCACCCGCCCCCGGTCGTAGCAGTCGTAACACCGCTCGCGACTGTCGAAGTGAGCGAGCGGGAGCGGGCCGAGAAATCGAAGGCTGAGGCTTTCGAGCGGTACTGGGAAGCGCTTACCGAAGAGCAGCAGCGCGAGTTCGAAGACCAAGCGGTTGCGGGCGCGTCAGGTTTTCTGCAAAAGCAGTACCACCGAGACAAGGAAGCACGAGGCCACCTGTGGCATGCGTCACGGCAGAGCATCCTCCTCGAACATTTCAGACGATTCGGGTCTGCTCGAACCGATTAAACATCGCTCCCGAACCTGTTGCAACCGGTCCGCCATGGTGTACGGGACAGACGCGGATCCACAATCGAGAGCGCTCAACGGAACGGCACCGGCGAGTGGGGAGGATCGACCTACCTAACTCCGCCGGCCTGATAGTCTTTAAACGACAGCGCTGCGGGCTGGCTCGCTAGTTGGTTCGGAGTCCGTCAGGCAGCACGCGCCGGGTGTGCTGAGGAGGCCGCTCAGGGCCTGCCGCACACGATGAAACCGTTGGCGAGCAGCCTCAGAGGTGATTCCTAGCATCTCCGCGATCGCTTTGGGCCTCAAGCCTTTCAGGTGCAACTGCACCAGTTCCTGGTCGCGCGGCTGCAACCGCCGGAGCGCAAGGCGGAGCCTAGCAACACATCCCTGAGCCTCGCCTTCACCGTCGAAATCCTCACCATGTTTTTGATGGTCGTTGTCTGGCGAAGACGTCGCGAGAACATCTTTCAAGTCGGCTTCTCGCTGAAGGCGTTGTCGCTCGAGACGAACCCATTTAAGGGTTTGGTTACGGGCGACGGCGCGGAAATAAGACGCGCAACTGGTTGCCCCGTGTCGGTAGTTGCTACTGGCCTCGATGGCCTTGATGAAGATTGTCTGCAAGGCGTCTTCCGCATCCTGCGCGAACCCGGCACGAGCCATAACACTGAACACGGTCCCGGCAATCTCGCGGCCCAACCACCTGGCAGCGGCATCGGCATCAGCCTTGGCGTCGTTGGTACCGAGGCCGACCTTCTGAGCCAGGGACGCGAGGAGCGCGGTGAGGTCCATCGGTCCAGAAATCTGATCTGCACAGACCGTCATGATGTTCTCCTTCCGAGCTTCGAGAAATCGGGGCACGAAGGAAGTAAACTGAATGCCCGGCCGGACGGTGTTGCGCGCGTGCAGGTAGGCTCTCTGCGGGCGGCAAGGAGAGATTCTGGTTCGGATGATAAAGCCACGGACCGTCATGCGAGGTGATCGACACACGTGTTCTGTTGGAGCAGCAGTAAGTAGGCCGCGCTCATGAAACGTGGCTACTGGTTTACCGGGTTACCCATCGACAACCTCTTTCAGGCTCTTCTAGGCGCAGTTGACTGATCATCTGGCGGGTGCGGTCAATTTTCCAATCTCGATAATCGAGATTGGTTTGGGCGCAGCATTGGCTGCATAACACCCGTTGTTCGGATTTTCCGACTCAATATTTCCTGCCCCGGTTGCCAACTCGTCGCCGCCGAGCAGCGCACATTTTTTCTGTCTCGCCCGTCACGAATTGAGCTCTTTCGGGAACTATTACATGTCGGCCGGCTGCTGATAATCGCGGCCAGCCGACGCGAGCATCTCACCAACTCAGGAGCGATTTCGTGGCTGAAGCAGAAGACACAATTTCGGACGAGATCCTGGCTCCCGCGCCGAAGGCCGAGGCCGAAATCGCCAAGCGCGGCCGAGGGCGGCCGCCCGGCAGCAAGAACAAAACGAAGGAGCTGCCGACCGAGCCCCCAAAATCGCCCGCACCGCAGACCATCGAGAATACTCCGGAGGACGCAGCCGTCTCACGGGCGATGCGCGATGCCTTAGAGAAGCTCGACTTCGAGTCCATGGGCAGCGCGGACCGGTGGCTGATCTTGCTGGTGCGGGACACGAGCCCGAGTGAGCAGCCGCACGAGAAGGAGTTCCATGAAGGGGCCAACGCAATCGGCCCAGTGCTCGCCGCAGACCGGCTCGCCGCAAACCTCGTTGATGTGGCGCTGTGCTACGGTGCTGAAGATTTCAAGGTCATCGACTGCCAGCACGCCAAGAATTTCGTGATGCCGCAGCACGTGGAGTATGGCCGTGGCACAGCGGGGGCGCCGTGGTTCCGTGGTATCACACGCGTGTGCAAGGACTACCGCGAGCACCTGGATGACCTGGGGGTTGCCGTCGGTGGCACCTTCGTTGTCGTGGCCTCGGACTTCTTGCTTGGAGACGATTTCGTCAGTGCCCTACGCGAGTTCCAGGAACTCCAGCACGCGGACCCGAAGCTGGTCGTGATCCCAGCCGGGTTCGGGAACTGGGTGCCACAGGTCGCCGAGCAGGTCTCGGTTCGCATTAAGCCAGTGGATCTGAACTCGTTCCGGATTTTTGACTTCCTGAAGATCGTCGCCACTTCGATGCGCGAGCTCAGCTGCTCGCGGCCCGAAGACCGGCAGTCCGTCATTGATAAGCTCAACGACCTCAACGGGTGATTCCGCCATGGCCGACCTCGTGGTCTGGTCTCCCATCAACCAGTGCACCGTCCGCCTCACTCCGGCCGGGGTGAGCGGCGGGCAGACCGAACTGTTCTGGTTCAAAGACGACCCCGCTCGCTGCGCGGGGGTGCCCGTAGGCGGGAGTTGGGCCCCGTCATATTGGGCCAAGATCGAAGCACTCATTGCCCTGGCCGACCCGAGCGTTGAGGCAGCGTTCCCGGACGAGTTGCTGCTCGACCCACGGGACCGCAAGACTCCGCTCGGCTTCGGGATGAAGAAGGCCTCGGGCATCCCGCACACGCAGATCGTGATTCCGGCCGAGCGTGCCGCACAAGGGCTCAACTGGGGGCCACGCGAGGTACGCGATGTGGCCCTGCAGTTCGCGCGGCTGTTCGCCCGTTTCGAACGACTGGGGATCACTCAGAACGACTCACACGGGGGCAATTACCTCGTCGACTGGCCCCGGTTTGCCAATCGCCCGACGGTCTTCCGGGTCGACGCGCTTGCGTTCGGGTTTCACTGGAGCGGCACCTATTTCGGGTGTGATGCAGCGGTGTTTGAGTTCCTGCCCCCAGAGCTTCACTCCAGCGATTTATCGACCGTTGAGTTTACGCGCGATGTCGACCGCTACAGCTTAGCGTGCCTGCTGTTCCCGTTACTCACGGGCGGGTCGTACCCGTGGAACTTCGGACGCGGCAAGGGTACGGCGGCCGAGCGGGTCGCGCGTAAAGAATTCGCGATGTTCACCAACCCGCGCGGCACCAAAGTGCCCCCGAGTGTTGAGACCGCGTTCAACACTCTGCCGGCCGAGGTGATCGTGTTGTTCGAGCGGGCGTTCCTCGGCGACCCAGCCGTAAGGCCTGCGCCGCGCGAGTGGTTGCATGCGCTGAAGCTAATCGACACGCGATGGCGCCCCACGCTGCCTCGCCTCAAGACCGGTCGGTTGAAGGGTCTTGGAAGGGCCATCGCTCAGGCCATGTGGCCGGCCTGTGCGGCAGTTCGAGCGCACCGCTGGATGCTGCTCGCGGTGACGTTTACGGTCCTTGCCGCCGCCGGCCCGCCCAAAGCTTTGTTTGCGCCAAGATCGCCGGGAGAACCGGCGCTCCCAGCGTCTCAAGCCGGTACGCAGGGGACAGACAGCGGCCAAGCAGCAGAAGAACCGACGGCGCCGACGCGCAGGCCCAAAAACACCGGCTCGTGGCAGAACCTCAGGTAACAGCGGAGGCAGTCATGGGTTTCGCCATGCACGGGCGCAACGGGCACCGGTCCGCTGGCGCTATGGATCTGTACGAGATCCCTGAGCAGACGGCGCTCGGACTCGGCGACAAAGCGATGCTGTACCGCAACGGTCGGTTAGTGGGTTATGTCGACCACGCGGGCGTGCTCCGACTCGGCCGGGGGCAGAACCTGGCGGGCGTGCAGCTTCGCCGTCCGCACCCGCGCTTGAAAGAGGGTGAGGGGATGTCTTTCACGGTCCCCTGGACCGTGACCGCCGCGATGAAGGAACGCGGCCTTCTTAACGACCCGCACACAGCGTTCTCGTACTTGGAACGTAACGCGATCCGGGCGATGCGCGAACAGAACTGGTACGCCTACGGCCGCACGACCGAGTTCCGCAAAGTCAACGTCAACGGCCAGCCCAAGGTGCAACGGGTCACCCGGAAGGTGAAGGTTGACCTGTACCACTTGGTCTATCGCGGCTTTCGCACCCGTGCCGGCGAGGTGTCACCTCAGATTAGCGCGTACGCGCTCAACATGGGGCAGGCGGCCAACGGCAAGCACTACGCACTCGACTGGAAGGGGCTCTACAACGCGCAGCAACAGGTCAAGGCCGTCTGGCACCTGGGGCTCGCCTACGACCTCGGGCAAAAGGCCGGCATCAAGTGCGTCCCAAAGGGGCACTCGATGCGTGCCCTGGGTATCGACCAGAAGGTGAAGCCCAAGCGCACGCGCCAGGTGCGTAAGCGACTCAAGCAGATGAAGGCTCGGGGGCCTCGAGCGCGCGACCGTGCGGCCCGCGAGACCCGGGCGCCCAAGCCGGACGTTTCGTGGGGTCAGGCCGTCAAGAACACGGTCTATCAACTCCGCAGCGCGGTCGAACGCAAAATTACTCGGCTCTCCAAATCGCGCCAGCGGCGGTTCGCACGGCAGTGCGTGCGCGCGGCGGTCCGGTTCTGCAGTGACGGCAACCTGCGGTTCAGCACCCGCGACGTGAAGGCGGCAGCAGCCCACATGGCACTGCCCCACGTGCGGCCGGGCGTGTTCGTGCGTGCGTTCCGTCAGGAGATGGCCCGCATAGAGCACTTGGGCGTGACCAAGGTGCGCGACCTCGGCGGCGGGCAGGCGGAGTTTACTGGGGCCGTGCAGGCTCAGTCGGAGCGCCGGGCCGTCGAGACGCTCGCGGCCGGCACCTACCGAACGCACGGCAAGCTCTCCTCCAAACAGGTGGCCCGGGCACTGGCGGGCCGTGGGCACGACGCCCGTGAGTTGCGGCGGGTGCAGTCACTTGTAGGCTCGGGCGGGGTCACGATCGATTCCACCGGCCTGACCAAGAGTCACGAAACGCGGGCGGCAGTGATCGGGGCCTACGAAGGCAATGGACGCAAGGTCTACCGCATCGACCGCACCGGCAGCGACGGGTCTTTCACTCCCAAGGAATTCGTGGCGGCGGCCACGCGCACCCCGCACATGGTGGCGCTCTGGCGTGGGCTGCGCACGCGCGGGTCGCTCATGGAAAAGCTCGGCGTGGCCGAGCACATCCGCCGCGCGAGTCAAGGTGGGCCGAAGAAAGGATCGCTCGTAATTGCCGATGTTCGCGTGACCGACTCCGCAGAGATCGCCCGGATCACCAAGCTGGTGAGCAAGGCAAAGGGGCACTTGCTGCTGGTAGGCGAGGGGGCCAAGGAACTGGCTCCTCTGGTGGAACAACAGCGCCAGCAGCTCAACCAACAGAGAAAGGGGCCACGGCGATGAATGCCTTCTTCAGCGGATACCTGCGCATCCTGGGTGCGTTCCACGCCGGGGTCGCTATGTACGTGGTGCCGCACGGAAACTCCCATGCGTTTCTGATCGCACTGATAACGGGTGCGGTGGTCTTCTGGCGCAACTGCGACCTGGACGAGAACGAAAGCCTGCGCGTGCAGTTCGTGCTCGCGTATCTCGTGCCCCAGGGCCTTATTGCCCTCCTGTTTTTGTTCTTCGCCGCGCCGTCGTCGTGGGAAGCGGCCCTCTCGCTTGTACTCGGAATGCATGACGAAGCTTGGACCCGCACACCGGGCATGGTTTACCTGCTCGCCTCCGCGTACGGCTCCTACCGCGCGCACGTCGCACAACAGAGTCAATCATTTTAAGCCCCCGGACACGTTAACTGGAAACCACTGTGGACACCGAGAGACTTGTGGTGATCGCTTTGTTTTTGTGGCTGACCTTCTCGCGCTGCGAGCGGTTCATGCACTGGCGTGGCCCGACTGTGGCCTCGCGCGACGAGGCCCAGAACGAGCACCGTTGGCAGTTCCGCAGGCCAAAAAAACGGGGGGACGATGACGACTAGCGACCAGGTCTGGTGCGGCATCTGGCTAGACATGGAGGTGCTGCGGCATGGAATCCGTTTCATCGGCTCGCCCGGCAGCGGCAAGAGCGTCATGCTTAAAGCTCTCCGCGCAACGCTTGCCACTATAATCAAAAATAGACCAGATTATGACATCCTTGCCGTTGACTTCGATGGGGGCAAGCGCGATCTGTATGAGATCTTTCGCTTATTTCCCCAGTGGGCCCCGGTCTTCGACTTGAACCCGTTTCTGTGGGGCGACCGCTACGACTTCATGGGCGACCTTGAGGACCCGCGCGACATCGCCCAGATGGCGGCCAACATCATTGAGGTGCGGGAGAAGGACAGCCAGCCGTACTTCCCTCAGGCCGCACAGCATGTGTTCCGAGCCGCGATGCTGCGTCACTGGTTGGTGACGCCGGGCCGCGCAACAACTCGTGACGTGTTCCTGTCGGGGATGTCGGCGAACAACATCCGCCGGGTCATCGGGAGCCATCCGCAGAGCCGCCACGCTTTACCGCTGGTGAACCGAACCGAGTCAGGTCTTTCGGTGATCTCGACGCTGATGAACGAGGTGGGCAAATACGAGTACGTGGCGTCTCTGTGGGACTCAAACGACCGAGGGCGAACCGTGACAATCCGCTCGTTCCTCAAGCAGCGGTTCGCGCTCCTGTCACTGCCCTACGATGACAAGTCGGTTGCCACACTCGCTGCGGTCGTCCGCTACCTGCTCGTAGTGCTCCAGCAACGGGCCCTGAGTACCGTTGTGCGCAACCGGTATCTCCTGTTGCTCCTCGACGAATTGGCCCTCCTCCCAGGGGGGATCAACCTGGACCTCACGCTCGTGAAAGGCAGAGAGACGGGTATTTGCCCGTTGTTCGCGTACCAGAGCCATTCCCACTGCCGGACCGTTCACGGCAAGGAAAAATTCGACGCGATGACTGGGTTGATGAAGACCACGATCGTGCTCAACCAGCCGTCGCGGGAAGACGCCGAGTATTGCGCGAAGGTCTTCTCGGACCAACAGGGCTTCATGAAGTTCAACTCCGCCCAGGGGGGCAAGAACCCGAGCACGGGTTGGTCCGAGCAGCTCACTACGGTGGAGAACGTGACGGCGGCCATGATCCAGTCGCTCCCCGTGCCGACCCCGGCGACCCCGTTCATCGAAGGGTTCATGGTGACGCTCCCGTTTCGCCCGTTCCGGTTCCGGGTCCGCATCCCGGACCTGCTCAAGGCGCTGGTTCCTACAGTCGCGCCCCAGGCCCCGCCGGCCCCGCGCGACCCGAAAGACTTCTTGCTTCGGCCCTGGTCCGAGGACGACTACAAGCGCCTAGGCTTGCCGCGCCCCCGGAACTGATAGGCGGTGTCCCTTCGACTCGTTCCACAGAGGTGCCCAGTGAAGATGAAGGCCATGTTGGTGATCGCCGCTGTTGGAGCTGGCGCGGTCGGTATTTTTGTCGCGCGGGGTTTCGTGCCTGAACGCACGGCGGCCGCAGCTGAGTCCGGAGCTAAGAAATCGCCCCCGCCGACCAAAGGCGAGGTGCTCAAGGACGACATCGAGTCGCTCGACGCGAAGGTCCAGAGCGGCCTCGAGGAACTGGCCCGGTCCACTGCCGAGTTCGCAGCCGAACGCCAGAAGTGGGACGCCATGGACCGCTCGGTCGCCAGCGCCAGAACGGTGAACGCAGCTCTCCTGGCCCGCAACAAAGAGGTCGTGGCTCTTTACGAGACCAAGTTGAGCGGCCACCTCGACACGTTCCGGCAGCGGTTGGGTGACGCCCCGGCCGTCTTCCGGGAGATGATTGAGGAACGGCGCCGGCTGTTGGCGGCAGCTACGCTTGATGTGGAGAAAAGTAACTACACCGCCATGATCGAAACGTGCGAGGCGGCCGCCGCCCTGTGCGAGCGCCGCAGCCAGGAGCTGTTCGGCGAGGTCAAGGCGGGCGAAGGAAGCAGCGAGCGGTCGCAGCGCGCGAACGCTACTAACCTGCGGCGCACGATCGAGAACATGAAGAAGCTGCAGGCGATGCATCAAAAGTGGGACGAAACGTTCAACTCGTACCCGTCCGCGCTCGACAGCCCGAGCCTTGCGAACTGGTTCACAACGCTGTCGCTCTACAGCGAAGATCTGGCCGCGTTTAGCAAGAGTGTCGACAAGCTGAAGGAGGTGATGAAGCAGAAGACGCTCCCAGCGCCTAAGGCGAACAAAGAAGACTGAGGCGATACGCAGCTGTCATTTAACTTGCCAGCATATCGATTATTTATCCAACTTAAGATCGAGCAATAGCGCGTCACTTGCGAAAATGATCCGAACATGCGGGCGGGGCTTAAGACACCTCGCCCGCTTTTCGTTGAGGAGAAGCATCCGTGGGCGAAAAACGGCTGATCAACGATACGGCGCGCGAGACGGCCAAAAAAATCGTTCAGGTGTTCGCGCCCCTCTTGCGCGACGAGGAGTTACGAGACGCGTTCGAGGAGGTCCTCATCCACACGACCGCAGGCCTCGAGCGGTTCACAGCTTTGAGTGAACGGGAGCGTCTACGGCTTCACGATGGCACCTGATCGCGACTGGATCTTCACTCGCTTGACGCCACAAACCGGAACACCGAGGGCCCTCCCCAATGCCTAATGCCTCGTCCGACGATTCGCTGCCAAGTGGCTTTGTCGTTGACCGACTCGACGTCCTGGTGAATCGTGGGTCGAAATTCGGCTGCATCTACGCCGACGTGCCATGGCGTTACGACCGCGCACCACGCGGTGCAACGCCCTATCGAACGATGAGCCTTGAGGAGATCGCTGCGCTGCCGGTGCCGGCACTGACGCTGCCGAACGCGCATTTACACTTCTGGGCGACGCACTCGTTCCTCTTTGAGGCCCGAGACATCCTGACCGCTTGGGGCTTTGAGTACCGAGGGGTTTTCGTATGGGCTAAGCCCCAGCTCGGAACCGGCTACTATTGGAGAAGCTCGGTTGAGTTTTTGGTACTTGGAGTGCGCGGCAAATGCACGTTCCGCGATCGTTCGATCCGAAACTGGCTAATCCATGACCGGGCTGACCACAGCCGCAAACCGGAAGCCGTTCGGCGCCTGATTCACAGGGTGAGTCCGGGACCGTACCTTGAGCTCTTCGGGAGGAGAGCTATTTCCGGATGGACGATTTTTGGGGATCAGGTCGATTGCGCCAATTTGTTCGACGATGACATCGTTATTCTTAAGGAGGAGTGACGCTCTTTGCCACGAATGCCTCGGGCGTTTTTTCATTCCCAATCGGGTCACGTACATGCACTCTGTTAAAACTGCTGCAAAGGAACTGGGCGTGTCCCCGTCACTGATTTATCGATTGTGCAACGCGGGAAAGCTGAAGCACGAGCGATTCGGCCTCGGGCGCGGCACGATCCGCATCGCCCCTGAGGCGATAACGGAGTACCGGCAACGCTCGTCTGTTCCGCAAATTGATCGCACGTGGGCGACTCGACGTTCGCAATCGAAGCACCTGAAACTCTAGATAGTCAGCTTAAATTAGCTGGTATCTACCGCAGCGAGGATGGTACTCATTAAGTTGATTCCGTACTCGCTGAGGTACGAGCGATCAGGAACCCGGAGAAATTGGCGGCGACGCATTTATGCTGGTGTCAAATTCTGCTGGGCTCGGGAACATGTGTGGCCTAAAGCTTCACGATTGGTCACAAGTAGCATAACTGCTCCGATGACTTATTTACCCCTAGATGAGGGGTAATAGATTCGGAGAACTGGATATGCTAGCAGACAAAGTCAACCAAAACCAAGGCGGGAGAGAGCCGCAAGATCGAAGTACAACCTCATCGCAAAGAGTTACTACTGAGCAAGGCGGATTAGGCGATCTTAGTAAACCATCACCGCTGAATGCGTTCATCGAACGCCTTCGGTCCCCTGAGGTGGCTGCCTTGTGCGCCCGGCTAGATGCCGAGGTCTCGGCTCCCGGCTACGTCCCGCCACCGTCTCCGGAATGGCTTCCGGACCCGTTCGGGAACGACCCGTTCGGAGGCGACTTTGTCTGGGCGGAGCCAAAAGGCCTAGACGCAACGACCAACAGCAGTGAGCCTCAAGGCCGAGATGCAGGACCGGCGCAAGAAAGTACTACCGAGCAAGGTGGATTCGATGGTCTCAGTCAGCCATCACGGCTCGCTGCATTTGAGGAGCACCTTCGGTCGCCTGAGGTGGCTGCTCTGTGCGCCAGGTTAGATGCTGAGGCTTCGGCTCCCGGCTACGTCCCGCCCACGTCGCCGGAACGGCTGTCGGACCCGTCCGGCTCCCACTTTGACCGGGCGGAGTTAAAAGATCCAGACGCAACGACCAGCAAAAAGTAGAACAAGGTCGAACGAAGTTTCGGTCAGGCTTACTCGTCCGGCGACAGTAGCGGGAGTGTCAGAATGGCTCGTTTTAGATCGGACATTGCGATCGATTGGATAAACGAAGGATATCGCCTTTTAGGCGATGCTAATATTAATGATTGTGAATATCAAAATGTAATTATTAGGCAACGAATTTTTAACTCAATAACCAATGCATATTGGCGGGCGGTGGTACGTTATGCTGGAACGGTCGAGCCGCCACTGCAAAGAGACAACGAGTTGCCCGAGCAGGCACTACTGCGCCTGCTCGGGCAAAACTCAGGAACGATCAGCCGATGGCTGAACGGAAGAACGCCGCCTCAAGCTGACAAGGTGCTCGGCAGCCTGGTCATCGTTCTCGTGAAAGAAATTGAAGACATTGACCTCCCGCCGATTCGTGAGATCGCCTGGCAAGCTGTCAGCCAGACAATGAATGTAATTCGTCAAGAGGATTTAGGTCGCGGTCCTCGAACGCTTTCAAGGCAGGAGTTCGCCTGCGTCCGATGGCTCGCGCGCCACGTGCAGTCGAGGGCATATGCGGAGGGACATTCACGGAATACTCAAAATCCCGAGTTAGAAGCGCAGGTTCTTACCGACGTTTTCCATAAAGTCAGGCTTCGATTTCCAGAAGTCGCGGCCGGGCTCGTCCCGGTCGCTATCTCTGAATGGCTCCGACCCTACCTGTTATTTCGGGTCGGCCTACTTGGCGGCTGGAGAAGCCTCGAGGAGCACCCCGATGTCACGGCTTGATGCGTTTGAGGAGCACCTTCGGTCGCCTGAGGTGGCCGCCCTGTGCGCCCGGCTGGATGCCGAGGTTTCGGCTCCCGGGTACGTCCCGCCCCCGTCTCCCGAATGGGAGGAAGACCCCTTCGGGCCAGACCCGTTCGGGCAAAACTGGGCCTGGGCGGAAGCGTCGGATCAGCAACCGCCTCCCCAAGCTGGAGATCCCGCACCGAGTATGCGCACGGAGTCTCGTCGGCCCGATCGAATTCGCTATCTGGCCTACGCAGGTGGCGCAGCGCTTGCGGCATCAATATTAATCGCCCTCGGCATTTTTGTCGGACAGCGTGGCCGAGACGACGGAGCACTCGAGGTTGCCCTCGCAGCGCGGGTAACGGCACAAGAAGACCCGACCCGTGGTCCCGGTACCGTAGCCGGCGTCGCCGTTACGAATCGGACTAGTCGGAAGACATATTTGACCATCGTGGGGCTGGCCGCTGACCGCCGCCCGGCCGTCCACTACCGCGAAGAGCAACAGTTCATCAGCGTTGCGCCAAGTGGCGACCGGGAAGTCAAAAACCTTCCTGCCGCCTTCGACGGGTGTCCGGTGGTGGTTGTCGTGTTGACGGGAACACCTGCCGGAGAAGTGGTGCGGGGGATGGCCACGGACCCGATTGCCCCGACCGACGCCGCGAAGTTCGGCGACGCATTGAAAACCAAACTCAGTGACGCGGGGTACACAGGAATCGCAGCCGAGATCGTGCGAATCAAGCCGTAGTTCCTGTAAAATGCCCAAAGTATCGCATCAGCCAGCTGCGACCGATAGCTGAGGACCAGCCCCATGAAATTGTCTCGGTCGAAGGTGCTGCTGACCCTGATGGTTCTCGGCACGACAGGCTTTGGGGTCGGTGGAGTGTACTGGCTGCTGGCCAAACCTCGCCACGAGAAGGCTACCGAGCAAACGTTCCGCGATACTGAACGTGACGGATCAGCTACACCTGTCACGCCCAATTCCGAGTCTCCTTCTGCCGGCACGCCGAAGGCGGCCAGTACCGAGAGAAGACTGTTCCCGTTCCGCCGGGTAGTGGCCATCGTCATCGGGATTAACAATTACCCGCACCTCACGGGCACAGCTAACTTGGCGTGTGCCGAATCCGACGCTCGATCGGTTGGTGACCTGCTCGACCGCCATTACGGCTACCAGATCGTCCCACTCCTCGGGGCACAGGCTACCAAAGCGGCCATTGAGACAGCCATCCAGAAAAATGGCCGAGAGCTGGGCGAACGCGATGCACTGGTCGTTTACTTCGCCGGACATGGTCAGGTGATTGAGTTGGCGGGACATGGTGAGGCGGGGTACCTCATCCCGGCAGACGCTCGCCTCGATCTGAAAGACGCTAGAGATGCGTCTCGCTGGGCGGAGCAGGCGATTGACATGCAGCAGTTGACCGCCCAAATGGAAGAGGCGACCGCCCAGCACACGGTCTTCATTGCTGACGCCTGTTGCAGCGGGTACATGACAGCACGCGGTTCTCTAGAGCGCTGGGACCTGAAGAACTTCTTGACTGGCAAATCACGCACGGTGATTACCGCGACCAACCGCCGTCAACTCGCGCGGGAGGACGCAACCGGTAAGCACGGGTATTTCACCGCCGCTCTACTCAACGAGTTAAGCAAGACCGACGCGGCCAGCGTGCTCGACATCTACTACCCGCTATCGCGGGTCGTCCCCGAGAAAGTTAACGGCAACATGCAGCCGCAGTTTGCGCAGTTCGGCGAGGGAACCGGCATGTTCGTTTTCATCCCGATGTCGATTCCGAAGGAAGAAATCGAAAGCGATCTGAACGCCGAGAACGCTACCTTACTCGCCAACCGTAACGCGGGCGTCGCCGGGGTAATTAATCGCGCCGCCAACCAGGCCAAGCAGAAAACCACCTACGCGGAGTTCCTCGCCGCCCTCGCCGCAACCGAATACCGTTTTGCCGTGAACGCGGAAGAGCAGCGCCAGGGCTGGGAACAAAAGTTCGCCCGCTACCATCGGAACGCACTGATGGGTGATGTGTGGGCGATGGCGGCATTGTGCTGCTGTTACGAGAAGGGTCTCGGAGTCGAGAAGGACTTGGCTCAAGTTGTCTATTGGGCACGGCAAGCAAATCGGGTGCGGCAGTCACCGGGCGTGGGAAGCTATCTGATAGGGTACTGCTACAACAAAGGGTACATTACGCCGAATTCGGAAGCCCGTTCCAAAGAGCAAGCAAAGCGTCTTTTCGCAGAGAGTGCGATGAAAGGGTTCGGGCCGGCCCAGTTGGCGCACGCCGGAAATCTTTACGGCGACGGTACGCAGCTCTCCCGGGATCAGCGGCAAGCAGTATACGATCTACTTGAAAAAGCGGTCGCCGAGGGTGTACTCCTTGCGAACGTTGAGCTTGGGCTTTGCTTGCTCGAGGACAACCTCCGGTCGGCGGACGCCAAACTGGAGGCCCGCGCCATCCAGCTGCTGGAGTCGGCTGCGAGCAAAGGGTTCTCCCGAGCTCACTTTTTTTTGTCTCAACTCTACAGTGGCCAGTCTGTGCGTGGCAAAGCTCTTCTCACTGCGAGAGATTTCAAGAAGGCGAGATCCCACCTCTTACAGGCATGTGAAGCGGGCCACGCGACGGCTCTCCTTGGACTTGGTACGCTTTATTTTACCGGTGATGCCAATTGGGGCATAGCCAAAGATCTCCCTCGCGCATTCGAATTTTTCGAGCAGGCGGGGGAGCTCGGCGAAGCGACTGCTCTATGCCTATCTGCTCTAATGCTGGCCGATGGGTCGGGTGGCATTAAAGACCCAGAGAAAGCGAAAGCAAGACTCGAGCAAGCTGTCAAATACGGGGCTCCGGAATCGGATTTCATGCTGGGCAAATGGTACCAAACCGGCAAAGTGTACCAACGGAGTGATGAGCAAGCCCTCGCTGCCTTTCGCCGTGGGGCCGACAAAGGCCACGCTGGGAGCTGTTTTCACGCCGGCCTGATGTACCTCAAGGGTGAAGGGTTCAAGGCCAAATGGCAGAGTGAAGGAGGCTTCCATACTGAATGGCATATGGGCCTCCATTATTTTGTTGAGTCGTCGCGAAGCGGCCAACCAGATGCGGCCCGCCAAACAACCATAAATAAATGGATGCTAGATTTCACCCGCTATCTCGAAGGCGGTGCATTTAGCAAAGAAATCGACCAAGCACTTAATACCAACCCATCGAGCGTGGACGCTTTCGGCCCTAAATCTCCCCCCGGTGGGAACAAGCAAGGCTCACGCGGTCAGCGTCAGGAAATAGTGATTCACAGCGGAATTTCATTTTCGTCACTTCGTGGCAATTTGATCGTCGAGGCCACACAGGTTGCAAAGCAGTGGAGGACCGAGAATCCCGACAGCTTTAAGTACTTCTGCAGCAAGTGGGGAGTCGATCCGGACTCATTGGAAGTGAAGGAAAAAGCTGCCCCCAAACAAAAGACGCCATAGCCGCAGTGTGTGGCAGAGAAGTGGCAGAGTTCGTGGCAGAGAACCCGTAGCAAACCCGGCAAAACGCGGTAAACTATAGAGAAGTGCCGTCCGCCGGACTGGTACCTGTCACACTCGAAAGTGCCTAGTTTTCAAGCGTTTCAACCGAGCTGGCGAACCTGAGACGTTGCGGCTGTTAACCGCTAGGTTCTTGGTTCGAATCCAAGTCGGGGAGCTGACAGAAGTCCTTTCGCCGAAGCTACTTAGCTTACCTCCCGGCGTTCGGGAGCGCGGTCTCTGGATGCCGAGTTTTGCGGGAACTCCCGCAATACAAGAGGTGTCAGAATGCCGCGTCCGAAGAATCCCATCCCCACGCCCCGCTGCCACAAAAACCGGGCCGTCATCGATTTCTATGATGGCGGCAAACGTCGCACCGTCACCCTCGGCCCTTGGGGTTCGCCCGAGGCCGAACGGGAATTCGCGCGAATCCTCGCCGAAGTTGCGGCCACACCGGATCGGTCCGTCGGATCCAACCCGACGGTCAACGAGGTGCTCCTCGCGTTCCTCCGCTGGGCCGACGGGTACTACCGCACCCCGGACGGAAAGCCCACCCACGAGGTCGTCGAGTTGCGGCTCTCGGCACGCCCGGTGCGCGAGCTGTACGGGCACACCCCGGCCCGCGAGTTCGGCCCCAAGGCCCTGACCGCGGTCCGACAGCAGATGATCGACGCGGGGCTCAGCCGCACCCTCATCAACCGCCGCGCCGACCGCATCAAGCGCGTGTTCAAGTGGGCCTCGTCGGAAGAACTCGTGCCGGTGGCGGTGTACCAGGCGCTTCGCACCGTCACCGGGTTGCGGCGCGGGCGGACCGAGGCCCGCGAGAGCAAGCCCGTCGGACCCGTGGACGGCGCCACCGTCGATGCCACATTGCCTCGACTCGACGCCCACCTGCGCGCCATGATCGAGCTCCAGCGGTTCACGGGCATGCGCCCCGGCGAGGCGTGCGGGTTCCGACTCGCACAGGTGGACCGCACCGGGGAGGTGTGGTTCTACCGGCCCGAGCGGCACAAGACCGCGCACCACGGGCGTGGGCGGGTGATCCCGATCGGCCCGAAGGCCCGCGCCGCTCTGCTCGCATTCCTGCTCCGCGACGGTCCGCCGCCCGCCGGGTTCGTACCGCCCGCCCCGGGCGACGACACCGCGCGGCTGGTGCTCGTGGACGCGTACCAGGAAGCGGGCCGGGAGCGTGACGCGGCTCTGCTCCGCGATCTCGCGCGGCCCATCGTGTTCATCGCCGGGTGTGTCGTGGACCCGGGCGCTCCGCTGTTCAGCCCCGCCGTGGCCCGCGAGGAGCGGTTCAAGGCCGCGCGGAAGAACCGTAAGAGCAAGGTGCCCCCGTCACAGCAGAATCGACGCAAGGGCGCCCCCGAGCGCGTACCGGGAGCCGAGTTCACGGTGACCGCGTACGGGCACGCGATCCGCAAGGCGGCCGCCAAGGCCGGCGTGGCCCGCTGGCACCCGAACCAGCTGCGGCACACGTTCGGGACCGAGGTGCGGCGCGTGTACGGGTTGGAGGCGGCCCAGGTGCTGCTCGGGCACTCGCGGGCCGACGTGACCCAGGTGTACGCCGAACGCAACGAGTCCCTGGCCGCGGAAATTGCCGCGAAAATCGGTTGAACGGCGGCCCGACCGCGCCCCGCCGACGTCCGGCGGGGTGTTTTCGTTTCCGTCCGCCCGCGCGGCGGTTCGCATCACTTCGAAGCAACGGGGTCCAGCGCCCGAAGGCAAGCGGTCGGTGAACCGTCGCCGGGTTCGACAGAGATGGGGCGCACGCCACTCACGCACGTTTCTGCTTCCGGATTCTCGCGGATCAGCCCTTCTGCACCGAGCTTCCGCTTCGACGGCGAGGTGCTCCGGCATCTCCGGCATCTCCGGCCCCCCCGTTCCCCGCGCCCGAACCGTCTCACCCCGATCACCCTTCGACGCGAATACAGCTTACCGCTCGTATGTGCCGGTCCCGAAACAGCGGCACGTTAGGCAGACCTGACGGGTGTGCCGGACACCTCCCGCACACCGGTTGCGCGTCAAAACCGTCCCACTCGACGTCACCGGCAGCTTTTGGTGGGCAAGTTCTCGTTGCACGTATGCACACCGCTGGCGGCACGCACTTTGGTGCGATAAACAGTACGTACGCGGTTCAAGACGTGCCGCGGCTCAACTGGATGCGACCACCATGACGGTGTCTCAGCAGTCCGATGGCATCACGTACCACATCGTGTCGGCCGGCCTCACGATCGAGCGGTCCGTCGCCGCGGTCGTCTCCGCCCTGGTCCGCGCGACCAGCCACCTGTCCCCCCTGTCCCTCGGGACCGCCCCCGCGGACCCGGGTGCGGACCAGCGGCGCCGCGAGTGGTCCGACGAACTCGAGACGCACTTCGCCGCGATGCGCCGCCGCGCCCGCCAGCTGTGCCCGCCGCCCATGCTGCCCCAGTTCGAGGACGACCTCACCGAGATCGAGGCCACGGTCCGCGGCGCGATCACCGGGCGGGTCGTGCTGTTCTGGGACCTGGACCAGCACGTCGAACAGGTGAAGGGGTTCGGGCGCCGCTGGGTGCCGTACATCGATCCGCCCCCGCCCCGCCTGCGGTGCGACGAGACCGACCGCTCGGTGCGGCTCGACGGGCGGGTGCTCGCCACCGAGCTGAAGCGCGAGGAGTTCGCGTTCGTGCAGATGCTGGCCGCGCGGTACCCCGACCCGGTGCCGTGGCGGACCGTGACCAACGCGGCGCCCGGGTGCCGCGGCAAGAACCAGACCCGTGTGCTGAACGCGCTGCCGGCGGCGGTACGGAACCTCATCGAGAGCGACGCCACCGGGTACGCGCTGCGGCTCCCGCCGAAGTTGTCCACGGGTGTCCAGACGGCGTAGACACCGCGTGACACGGAAATGGGCGAAGATCCTTGCGTCCGGCAACACCCGACGCGAGGACCGACATGCTCGGCGACGAAGTGCTCATCTCCCTGGCCCAGGCCGCCGCCAAGTTCCCCGGGCACCGCGGGGCCGCGCGGCTGCACCCGGCCACCCTGACCCGCTGGATCCTCAACGGGGTCCGCGCCCGCGACGGCCGCCGGGTGAAGCTCGAGGCGGTCCGCGCCGGGACCCGCTGGCTCACCTCCGAGCCCGCGCTCCGGCGGTTCTCGGACGCGCTCGGCGGGTCCGACGGTTCGCATGCGACCGCCCCCGCCCCGTGCGGCCCCCGCTCCCCGACCGCCCGGCAGAAGGCCAGCGCCCGCGCCGCCGACGAGCTGCGCGCGATCGGCGCGTGAACCGCTCCCCCGCGCGGCGGGGCGGTCCCGCCGCACACCATTTCCCGGCACCACCAAAAAGCACACCGGGCCGCGGGGAGAGCTGGCGAGCGTCCCGCGACCCGGTGCGACAAACACTTCATGAAAACGGTACCCGACAGCGCCCGTTCCCGCAATCCCGGTTTGCTGCCGCAGCACCGGGCCGACCTGCACGCGTCCGGGCTCACCGACGGGCAGATCGCGGCGTGCGGGTTCTACTCCGAGAGCGACCCGGAGGTCGTCGCCGGGCTGCTCCGCGGTCACTTCACGCCGGCGCGGGCGGCGAAGCTCGGCCCGTGCCTGGCATTCCCGTACCACGCCCCCGAGGGCACCCCGACCGGGTACGTGCGGCTCAAACCCGACCGCCCGCGGACCCGCACGGGGGGCGACAAGGTCGTCAAGTACGAGGCCCCGGCCGGGGCCCCGAACCGCGCGTACCTGCCGCCGGGCACCCGCTCCGCGCTGGCCGATCCGACCGTCCCGCTGGTGCTCACCGAGGGCGAGAAGAAGGCGGCCGCCGCGGACCAGCACGGGTTCCCGTGCGTCGGGCTGAGCGGGGTGTGGGCGTGGCAGGTGAAGCGCCCGAAGGACCCGCACGGCCGCGGCACCGGGCCGCGGCAGCTGATCCCGGACCTGGCCCGGGTCGTCTGGGCCGGCCGCCCGGTGGTGCTGGCGTTCGACTCCGACGTCGCCTCCAACCCCCAGGTGCGGTGGGCCGAGTGGCACCTGGCCGAGGCGCTCCGGACCGCCGGGGCCGTGGTCCGCGTGCTGCGGTTCCCGGGCGGCCCGGCGGGCGAGAAGGTGGCGCTGGACGACGTCCTGGTCGGCCGCGGCGCGGGCGCGCTCCGCGACCTGATCCGCGGGGCCGGCCCGCCGGAGCCGCCGGCCCCCGACGGCGGCGGGCCGGAGATCGTGCTCGGGACCGACGAGCACCGGGTGAACGACGAGGCGGTGCGCGCGCTCGCGGCCGAGCCGGACCTGTACCAGCGGGGCGGGATGCTGGTCCAGGTGGTGAGCACCGAAGCGGATGCCGCCGCGGGCGCCGCGGTGCGGCGGCCGCCCGGGGCGCGGGTCGTGCGCGAGGTCCCGCTGCCCCTGCTCCGCGAGCGCCTGACCCGGTGCGCCCGGTGGGTGAGGTACGTGGGGAAGGAGGACGAGGATTACAAGCCGGTCCACCCGCCGATGTGGTCGGTGAACGCGGTCCACGCCCGCGGCGCGTGGCCCGGGGTCCGGCACCTCGAGGCCGTCGTGAACCACCCCGTGGTGCTGGGCAACGGCGCCCTGCTCGCGGCCAACGGGTACAACGCGCCCTCGAAGCTGCTGGTGTGCCTCCCGCCCGACCTGCACCTGAACGTGTCCGACCGGCCAACACAGCGCGACGCGGTAAACGCGGTCGCGACCCTCGAAGATGTGCTGCGGGACTTCCCGTTTGCGAATCCGGCGCACCGGGCCGCGTGGCTGGGCGGGCTGCTCACCCCGCTCGCGTGGTTCGGGTTCGACGGCCCGGCCCCGATGCTCCTGATCGACGGCAACACCCGGGGCGTGGGCAAGGGGCTGCTCGCCGACCTGATCGCGCTGATCCTGACCGGGCGCCGGTTCGCGGTCATGTCCTACTCCGCGGACAAGGAGGAGCTGCGGAAGAAGATCACGAGCCTGGCGATGGAGGGCGAGCGCCTGGTGCTGCTCGACAACTTGGCCGGCGCGGTGGGGAACGACGTGCTCGACATGGCGCTCACCGGGGACCGGTGGCGGGACCGGGTGCTGGGCGGGAACAAGGTGTACGACGGCCCGCTGCACGTCACCTGGGTGGCGACCGGGAACAACGTGCAACTCGCGGCCGACACGGCACGCCGGTGCTCGCACTGCCGACTCGAGACCCGCGACGAGCGACCGGAACTGCGGACCGACGTGACGTACACCGACCTGCGCGGGCACGTGCGCGTGAACCGCGGTGCGCTACTCTCCGCGGCGCTCACGATCCTGCGGGCGTGGTACAGCGCCGGGCGCCCGCGGCACGGGCTGGCACCGTGGGGCAGCTTCGAGGGCTGGTCCGCGGTGGTGCGCGAGGCGGTGGTATTCGCCGGGCTGCCCGACCCCGGCGAGGCCCGGCTCGCGCTCCAGACCAGCGCCGACCGGGACGCGGTCGCGATGGAGGCGCTGCTCGCGTGCTTGGAACAGATGGACCCGAACCGGCGCGGGGTCACCACGGCCGAGGTGATCGGGCGAATCCGGGACACGACGGGACCGGCCCCGGACTGGGTGCCCGAGCTGCGGGCCGCGGTCGAGGAGCTATGCGGGAAGCTCGACGGGCGGGCCCTGGGGGGCCGGTTCCGGCACTTCCAGCGGCGCAACTTCGGCGGCCGGATGCTGTGCAAGGGCGGCTCCGACCGGACCAACTCGAACCGCTGGGAGGTGGTCCCGGCGAGCGGTGCGGAGGTCCGCCCCGGCCCGGTGCCGGAGGCCCCGGTGCCCGCTGGAGGTGCCGGAGAAGACGGGCCCGATCCCGCCCGCCCGCAGCCGTCGCGCGCGGGACCGCGGTACCGGAGCGACGACCGCCCGCACGACCGGAGGGACGTCGCGTGACCACCGCCACCGAACTGCTGGCACGGGTGCGCGGGTACGGACCCGCGGCCGAAGGCGCGGAGCTGGTCTTTGCCACCGACCCGCCGCCCGAGCTGGACGTCCTGTTGCGGGTGCTGCACACCGGCATCCGCGCGGTCCTCACCGGGCGGCGCTGGTGGGGCTCCACGGACGGCAAGCCGCGCGTGGTCGAGCTGAATCCGTCGGTCCCGATCCCCGCCGACGTCGCGCTGCTCGCGGTCGAAGGGGACGGAGTCTGGGACCGGGTCCGCCCGGATGCCCGGATCGACTTCCCGGAGCTGTTCGCCGCCCCTGAAACGGCCCGCCCGGCCAGAACAGTGGCACGAACCGGATGAACCCGGCGTGGGACCGGTGTCGGACGTGTTGAGCGACTCACAGCGCGCAACCGATTCGTCATCAATGGGTTGCCGCAATGCGGGGCGGCGTAGCGGGTGTTAACCGGCCAATTGATTTCGGAAAACCGGAGCGTGCGATGGGCGGTTCGGGGAGCGGCGCGCGGTGGTCCAAGAAGGCCACGGTTGAGGGGCACTACGCGCTGGACACGGCGGACCTGAAACGGTGGAACCGGCTGGTCCCGGGCACCACCAACCGGGTCGGCTCGTACCAGTGGGGCCGGCCCGGCGGAGGGAAACCGGCCTCGTCGGTCACGTACGCGCTCACCGTGGGTGCGACCGCCGGAACGCTCCGGCTCTTGTACCGGATCGCGTCGGCAAACGCCGACCTCGACTACCCGGTCCCGCTGGTCACCACCCGGTGCCACCTGGGCGGGGTGCGGTGGTGGTTCGGGTGCCCGCTCACGAAGGGCGGTGTCGCGTGCGGCCGGCGGGCGCGCAAACTGTACCTGTGCGGCCGGTACTTCGGGTGCCGGCGCTGCCACGAGCTGACCTACACCAGTACCCAGCAGAGCGACGCCCGGGTGTACGCCCTGGCCCGCGCCGGCCCGAGCGGGATGTCCCTTATCGAGGGCGCGTCGGTGCAACAACTCGGCCTCGCCCTGAAGGCCCTCACTCTGATCAAAAAGCGGCTCAACCGCCGCACCCGGTAGCCTGCTCCCGACCCGATGAGGAAGACCGACATGACGACGCTCGCGAAGCTCGACGCGAACCGCCGCAACGCGCAACGTTCGACCGGACCGCGGACCGCCGAGGGCAAGGCGGCGGCGGCCCGGAACGCGACCACGCACGGCATCTTCGCCGCGGTGCCGGTGCTGCCCGGCGAGCGCGCCGACGCCTGGGACGTGCACCGCGCCGGGGTGGTCGCGTCGCTCGCACCGGTCGGGCTGCTGGAAATAAACCTGGCCGAGCGCGCCGCCCTGCTGCTGTGGCGGCTCCAGCGGCTCGCGCGGTACGAGGCCGAGACGGTGGCCGGGACGCTGGAGGACGCCGGTGTGCCCCCTCTTCCGTCCGACGATCCGTTCCCGGTGACGCGCGACCACCCCACGCGTGACGGCCAACTGCGCGACCTGCGGCGCGAGTTGCGCGAGGCCAAACAGGAACTCGCCGAGGTGGCCCCGGCCCTCACATTCTGGACCGACGGTGGTGGGGCCGAGGTGGGCTCATTCGCCGTCGCGGAGACCATCCTCGACGCGGCGTACGGGCGGGCGGTGGCCGCCGAGGGACTGAAGAGCGACCCGCCCGAATTCGGGGGCAAAGCGTTCCTGCGCAAGCTCGGGCTCGGTGGCACGGCCCCCGCACCGGTTGCGTGGACGCGAGAACTCATCGGTCGAGGCCTGATGCTGTACGCGGAATTCGCGCACGAACCGACCGAGCGGTTCGGTGCGGCGGTGCGGGAGGACGTCGAGATTTGGGCCGAGGAATTGGAACGGAAGGTCCGCCGGCTGGAATCGGAGTGCGTGGCCGTGGCGCGGCTCCTGGACACTCGGGTCGAGCGCAAGCGGGTGGCGAAGTTGCTGCCCGGCGACGGGCGCGACGAGCGGATCGCGAAGTACGAGCGGCACCTGCACGGCTTGCTCACGTCAACGCTCCACGAACTCGAGCGGCTCCAGGCCCGGCGCGGCGGCCAGTCGGTGCCGCCGCCCGTCGTCGCGGACCTGAACGTGTCGGTCGAAGGGCCGGGGTGATACGGTGGGTTCGTTTTGGCCGGGCACCACGAACCGGGCCGACGCGCCGATCCAAGAGCGGTGCAGAAGCCGTGCTGCCGCACGTACCCTGCACCTCCTGCATCTCCGTCACAGCGGGCGCCGGAATTGAAGGAGGTGCAGGATCCGTTTCGGCTCGATCCGAACGGCTCACGCGCGAGCGCGACGACGGGTGCGGAGGCAGGGGCCAACAGCGACGCTTAAACGGGTAGAGTGGCGAGGACAGTTTTGGACGCCCTGTTGTCGCGAAGCGGTCCGAAATCGCGCCCACGCGCACCGATGTACTGAGGCCGCTCGCGACCCACGCTACGGCCCGATAGCCGTGCTTCAATCGCCCGCTGAGGTGCTGCTTGCATTTCACCTCACCGGTCAGCAGCTCAGGGGCCGCGGTTCCGTTTTATCAGCCTCGGGGAGCGGCACGTTGCCTGGGACCCGGTGCGAACGCTCGTCGTCGGAATGGGCTACGAACTCCCGAACCACGTACCCCAGGCGCCACTCGCTCGGGATCAGGACGTGATCCCGGTATTCCTATCTGGCACCGGGTCCGCCCCAGGCAATGTCTGTTTGAGTTGCCGGGCAAGTGCCGGTCGTTAGCGCGCGACCTGCTCCAACCAGAACCCCTCCAGCTCGACGGCGGCGTCCGGATGATCGAACCAAACCGCGCCGAACGCGCGCAGCCCCGCCGCCAGTTCGCGCCGGAACGGCTCGTCATTCGCGACGCGCACCGCCGTCTCGACGAACTGCATGGCGGAGCGTGTGACGAGCGGGTTCAGCCCCGCGCGTCCGAGCACCGCGCCAGCCCACCGGCCGCGCTGGAACGGCCCGGGCCAGGTTACCAGAGGCGTTTCGCAGGCGACCGCGTCGGCCACGGTGTTCGCCCCGGACCCGTAGTGTGGGGTGTCCAGCACGACGTCGGCGTGACTGACCAGCCGCAGGTAACCGCCGCGCTCCTGGCGGGCGATCGCGCCGACCCGCTCCGCGTTCGGGCCGAGCGCACGCCGCAGCCGTGCCATCAGCGCCTGCGTGATCGCCGGTTGCTCGTCCCCCACCAGTACCAGGCGCCCGCGGCGGTCCGCGGCGAGGAGCGCGGCGACCGTCGCGTCGAAGTCCGGGTGCCACTTGCGCAGGTTCTGGACGCACAGGTACACCGGCACGTCCGGCCCCACCCCGAACGTCCGGCGGCGCGCGGCCGGGGCCGGCGGCGCGGGCGGGGCCGGCGGGCGCTCGTAGCACGTCGGCAGCGAACCGAGTCGGCACAGGCGCTCGGTGTAGTGCGATTCCCCGCCTGACGGTTCGAGGTCCGCGCCAGACACGTACCAGTCGACCCGCGGGTTCCCGCTCGTGACCGGCCAGCCCCAGGTCGCGCACTGCACCCGGGACGGGCGAAAGTACGGCAGGAAGTAGTTGGTTGCGTCGGTTCCGATCTCCCAGTAGTGCAGCACGTCAAATCGGGCGCCCCGGATTCGCTCTGCGGCCTCGTGAACGTGCGCCGGAAGGACCAGGTACTCGCCGGGGAAGGAGGGCCGCAGGTGCCGCAGCACGTTCGCTCCGGACCGGCTGCACACGAGCGCCACCGCGACGCGCTCGCGGGCGGCGATCCGCTCCACCAGACGCCCCAGGCACCGGTCGTACACACCCTCGTGGCCGTGGGTCACCACCACCCCGACCCGCGGGATACCTTCTTTCGGTGAAAGCGGCTCGAGCGGCGTAATCTGCGGCGCGTACAATGCGGCGAACGCTTCGAGCGCCGGGCGCGGGTCCGCACTGTGGTACGCCAGCCCCATCGGGGGCTCCGCGCCGGACTGGTGGACGCGACCGGGATCGAGGCGCGGCGGGTCCGCGGCCGCCCGTCTGAGCGCGTCCCGGAGCCGCACGTGGGCGGCGGCGAGCGCGGCCGCGGAATCGGGCACCGGCGGCAGCAGGGCCTCGCGCCGCATCCGGGTCAGGGCCGGAGATGCCGCACGCGGTTCGCACGCTTCCATGAGCCGGGCCGCTTCGGCCGTGCGGCCCTGGGCCAGAACCGCCCCGGCGAGCGCGGCCTCCAGGTCCGCGTCCCCCGGCCGCCGCTCCAGCGCCTCGCGGTAGCACCGCTCCGCCTCCGACCAGCGGTGCAACTCGCCCAGTGCGGCCCCCAGGTTCACCCGGGCGTCGGTCAGGTCCGGGTCCGCGGCCAGCGCGGCCCGGTAGTCCCGCTCGGCCGGGACCACCCGGCCCTCCTCCCGGAGCAGGTTGCCCCGGTTGTACAGCGCCCGCGCGAACGACGGCTGGAGCGCGACGGCCCGATCGTAGGCGGCCAGCGCCTCGCTCACCCGCCCCAGATCGCCGAGCACGTTGCCCAGCCCGAAGTGCGCCTCGGCCCACTGCGGCGCCAGCTCCGCCGCGGCGCGGAACTCTGGCTCCGCCGATACCGGGTCGTTGAGCCGCCGGCACAACTCGGCCAGGTTGTAGCGGTGGGCCGCGACGTCCGGGCGTAACGCCGCCGCCGCTCGCCAGTGCGGTAACGCCGCGCCGCGGTCCCCGGACTGGAGCCGCGCCAGCCCCAGCAGCGAATGGGCGTCCGCGTGCCCCGGGTCGACCGCCAGGGCTTGGCCCGCGAGCCGTTCGGCCTCCGGGTGGTCCCCGGCCGCCCAGGCGGCGGTGGCGGCGCGGAAGTGGTCGGCGGCGGTGGTCATGGAGCTTCGGCCGGAAGGTTGATACATTGCCCGGTGCCCATCATCCTATGCCCGCTCCCGTGAGGCGACCGTGACCGAGCCGACCGCCGATGCCCCGAGCCGGATCGAGTGCCGCGTGGACGACGGGTTCGCCGGCTGGCTGGCGGGGGCGAACGGGAGCCTCGCGGTGACCACGTACCAGGCGGGCAAGGTGGTGCTCGTCGGCTGGGACGGGCGCCGGGTGACGGTGCTGGCCCGCGACTTCCCCAAGCCGATGGGGCTGGCGGTCGACGGCCCGCGGCTGCTCCTGGCGACCCGGCACGAGGTGGTCCTCCTGGCCGACGCCCCGGCCCTGGCCGCGGACTTCAAGCCGGACGAGCCCGGGCGGTACGACGCGCTGTACCTGCCGCGCACCCGGTACTGCACCGGCGACCTGAACGTGCACGACGTGGCGGTCGGGGCGGACGGCCCGTGGGTCACCGCCACTCGGTTCTCGTGCCTGGCCCGGCTGAGCCACGCGTTCAGCTTCGTGCCGGCGTGGCGCCCGCCGTTCGTGTCGGACACGGTGCCCGAGGACCGGTGCCACCTGAACGGCCTGGCGCTGGTGGACGGGCGGCCGCGGTACGTGACCTGCCTGGGCACCACCGACGCCGCCGGGGCGTGGCGCGGGAAGAAGGCGGACGGCGGGGTGCTGGTGGACGTGGCCGACGGCAGCGTGCGGCTCCGCGGGCTGTCGATGCCGCACTCGCCGCGGTGGCACAACGGCGCGCTGTGGCTGCTCGACTCGGGCCGGGGCGCGCTGCTGCGTGCGGACCCGGAGCGGGGCACGCGCGAGGCGGTGTGCGGGCTGTCCGGATACCTGCGCGGGCTGTCGCTGGTGGGGCCGTACGCGCTGGTCGGCCTGTGCCAGATCCGCGAGAAGCACATCTTCGGCGGGCTCCCGGTGCAGCAGACGCACCCGGCGCTGCTGTGCGGGGTCGCGGTGGTGGACACGCGGACCGGAGCGCGGGTCGGGTTGCTCGAGTTCACGGCCGGGTGCACCGAGGTGTTCGAGGTCGCGTGGCTGCCCGGGGTGCGGCGGCCGATGCTCCTGAACCCCGCTCACCCGGCTCAGACCGACGCGTTCACCGCCCCGGCCTTCAGCTACTGGCTCCGACCCGCGAACGCGCTGCCGGAGCCACCGGCAGTGCCTTGAGGCGGGTGCACGGGGTGGGAGGTCCGTGGCACCTCGCATCAGTCGAGGCCTGCGGGATTACTTTCAGGCCCGCTCGCGGACCCGTGGGACAAGAGCGCCTCGAGGTTGCGCCGCGCCTCCGCGTTGTTCGGGTCCACGACGAGTACTCCACGGAGCGCCGCCTCGAGCGCCGCGGGCGCCGCGCCGGCCGCCACCCGCGCGTGGACGAGCGCCACCCGCGGCCCCCGTGCCCCCGGCTGCTCTGCGACGGCCGCTTCGAGCACCGCGGCCGCCCCCGCGTGGTCCCCCCGCGCCGTCTTCCACCGGGCCTCCAGCACGGCCCCTTCGGCCGCCCCGGCCGGACCCAGGCTCCGGAGCGCGGCCGCCTGGCGTGCCACCGCCGCGCCGTCCCCGGCCTTGATCGCGGTCTCACCCAGCCCCAGCAGAGCGGGGGCGAATTGCGGGTCCTGGGCCAGCGCCGCCCGCCACAGCTCCTCGGCCTCACCCGCGCGTCCGTGCTCCAACAGCAGCACCGCCAAATTGTGCCTCCCGTGGACCGTCCGCAGGCCGGTGTCCACGCTCGCGAAGTGCGGCCCCTCGGAACCGCCGATCAGCTCCCGGTACAGGTGCTCGGCGCCGCCGGGGTTGCCGGCCTCGCGCGCGTACCCGGCGGCAAGGAACAGGAGCTCGGCGTCGGCCGGGTAGTGCTCGCGCCCGCGGCGACACGCGGCGACGGCCCCGGCCCGGTCGCCGCTCGCGCGGCGGCACCGGGCCAGCAGGGCGAACGCCTTCCGAACGATCGAGTCCCGCGGGTGCGACGCGGCCAGGCTCCGCTCGAGCGCCCGCGCCGCGGCCACGACGTCGCCCCGCTCGTGGAGGACGCACCCCAGGTTAAAGAGGGTGAACGGGTCGCCCGGGCGCTCGGCCTCGTCCAGGCCCAGCAGTCGCAGGTCCCGGTCCAGCTTCCGGCGCCGCACCGCCGGGTCCACGTACCCGACGTGCCGCACCGTCACGTCCGCCCACCGCACGTCGGCGCCGGTGGCACGCAGGGCCGGCAGGATCTGCTCGTGCACCCGGTACGTCCACCGGTGCGCCGGGTGCCGCCGGAACAGCCGCACGTGGTCCACGGCGGTGCCCCCGCTCCCGAGGCCGTCGGGCACGCACAGGCACCGCAGCACGAACGCCGCGTTGCCGGCCGGCAGCTGCTGGAGTAGAGCGCGGAGCTTCTCCCGGCCCGCGCCGTCCAGCCGGTCGTCGGCGTCCATCCAGAACGCGTAGTCCCCGGTGGCCGCATCCAGGGCCGCGTTCCGCGCCGCCGCGAAGCTGTCGGCCCACGGGAAGGTTCCGATCACGCACCCGAACGACTTCGCCACCTCGACCGTCCGATCGGCGGACCCGGTGTCGATCACCACGGCCTCGTCGACCAGGTCCCGGACGCCCTCAAGGCACGCGCCCAGGTTGTGCGCCTCGTTCCGCACGATCATGGTCAGCGACACGCGAGGCCGCCCGGCCACTGCGGGGACCGCGGGCACCGCGGCCGGCGGCTCGGCACGGGGCGGGTTTGCCCCCGGGGACGGGACCGGGTTCCGGAACCGGACCGGCGTGCGCGCCCCCAGCACCCGGACGCGGTCCTCGACCGCGGCCGCCGTCCGGGCCCAGCTCCATCCCAGCGCCGCGCGGCGACCGGCCGCGCCCCGCGCCGCCCGCGCGGCGGCGTCCGAAACGGCCTCGCGCAGGACGGCCACCAGAGCGCCGGGGTCCGGTTCCAGCCACCACGGGAACCCGGCCGTAGGCCACCCCCCGACCTCCTCCCGCTCAAAGTACCGGACCCGGGCGGGCACGCGCCACCCGGCCGCCGGGGGCACGAACTCGTCGGTCGGCCCGCCCGCGGTGACCACGACCGGTAGCCCGCACGCCATCGCCTCCAGGACCGGGAGGCCGAACCCCTCGCCCCGGTACGGGTGCGTCAGGACGTCGCACGCGGCGAACAGTCGCGGCACGTCGACGTCCGCAAGCTCCCCGGTCAGGTATAGTACCTCAGGGCCGCCGGGAGTCGCCTGGGCCGCCCGGACCAGCGCCTCGGCGGTCTGCCCCCGGTAGAAAGTGCCGGCGCCCATCTCCTTCACCACCAGGCACACGTCGTCGGCGGCGGTGAACGCCCTCTGGTACGCCGCGAGCAGCGCGTCGAACCCCTTGCGCGGGATGGTGCCGCCCACGAACAGCAGTTTCACCCGTTTGGCCGTGCGTAGCGAGAGCGGGGCGAGCCCGGGCCGGAATCGCTCCGGGTCCACGCCCGGCGGGACCAGCGCGACCCGCTCCTCGGGCACCCCGGACGCGACAAACGCCCGGAGCACCGCCCGTGAGTACGCCCACACCTCGTCCACGCCCTCGACGATGGGTCGGACCCAGGCCCGGGGAAGCCGGCCGAACTCCCACGGCTGCATCAGCACCAGCGGCTCGCTGCCGACCGGTGCGGAGAAGTCCGGCGGCCACCGGTGCCGCACGTGTACCGCCCGGTTCGGAGCCCGCTGTGCGAGAGCCGCCAGCTCCGGCGGGAGCGGCACCGCGGTGCCCCCGAGCGGGCGCGCGAGCCCGACCGCGTGCCCCCGCGCCACCAGTTCGGCGCACACGGCCCGGTTCACACGGGCCAGCGAGTGAACCGCGTCCAGCTCCCCGTCCCAGGCGACGGCCACCCGCCCGCTGTCCGTTCCGGCGGTCGCCCCAACCCCCTCGCCCTTGATCAGGAACGCCACCCGGGTCCCCGTGACCCCGTAGACCGGTTCCGGGAACCCGCCCGCCCACGCGGCCCACTCGCCGTCGAATAATTCCGGCGGGTCGGGCCAGATCAGACACCCGCCGGGCCGCAGTGCGTTGTACGCGCCAACCGCGTGCGACCGGCCGGGCGTTGGGGTGCTCCCGGTCCCCACGATCGCGAGATCGAGCGGGGCCAAGTTCCCGACTTCGAAGTGATCATTGGTGGCACCGACGAACCGCATCCCCTGGGCGGTGCCGATGCGGTTCCGTGCGCGGGCGACCGGACCGAGCGGGTCGCCGGCCGGTGCCCCCAGCACGTAGACGGCCGCGTCGGGCGGAGCGATCGCGGTCACGTCGGCGCTCAGGCGCCCGGCCGCGGTTCCAATCGCCAGCACTCGGCGCGGAGCGAAGTGGGCGACCAGCGCGAGCACGACGCGCACGTCTGCTGGCGGAACGAGGGCACCCGGCGGTTCGGCCACCTCGACGCTACCGAAACGGGCCGTAAACGTGTCCGCGGTGAGGCGCACGAACGGGCTTCGCCCCCCCTCTAACGGCGCGGGCGCCGGGGGCGGGTGCAACTGTTCGGCCGCGGGTCGGGACGTTTCGAGCGGCACCAGGGGCTCCCCCGTGAGCCCGGTCGCGTTCGCCAGGAGCGCCTGCCCGTGGCGAACGCACGCGGCTTCGGCGGTGCGGCCGAGTACCGCCAGCGCCTCGACCAGGTGCGTCGCGCTGGCGGCGTCGAACGGATCGGCCTCGACCGCAACCCGGAGCCGTTCGACCGCATCGGCGGCCCGCCCGGTCCTTAGTAGTGCAAGCCCCAGAGCTGCCTGCAGGTGCGGCTGTTCCGGGCAGCATGCGGCTGCGGCCTCGTGATCCGACACACCGCTGGTCAGCTCGGCGATCAGTTCGAGCGCCCGACCGCGTAACAGCCGCGCCTTCTCCTGTCGCTCAGCCTCCGCGTCGTCCGGGTGGTCGTACCCGGCCCGGTTCCACCCGACACGGACCCAGTCGAACGGTCCCGAGTACGGAACGCAGTCGGCCTCTGCCACAGTCAACGCGGGACGCGCCTTCAGTTCGTCGACCGCCGCCCGGGCCACATTCACGGCCTCCTCGGCGCGCCCGAGGGCGACCAGCGCGAGCGCGCGGCCGACGGCCGAAACGCGGTTGCCGGTACCCGCCGCGACCGCCAGGTGCAGTTCCGCGCCGGCATCCGGCCGCGCCAATACCCCGAGGGCGTGGTGGTCGGCTGCGGCCGTCAGGTCCGCCTCCAGTACCGGATCGCTGTCCGGTCCGTCGGACGCCGCCTGTTGCCATACGCGGCCGGACAGTGACAGCTGCGTCGCACTCCGGAACCGTCGGGCGGCTCGGTCACGCACCTCGTCCCACCCTGCCGCACCGGCGGCGACCGCGGCCTCCACCAGTGCGTCGAACGCGAGCGGCCGTACCCGGTCCCGGGCGGCAGCGGCGATCGTCCGCCGCCCCCCTTCATCGGTCAACAGCCTCCCGACCACCGCCTCGAGATCCGCTTCCGTATACGTCACGCACTCGGTCTCGGGTTCGAGTGAACTCCGGGCGTGGTCGCCCCTGGCTCGCTGAAGCACCACCGCACCGGCCGCCGCAGCCTCCAGCGCCCGCGGGTCGTACGAGCCCAGAACTTCACTCACAACCACGAGCTTGCTGCGCCGCAGTCGCGCTCGGTACTCGGCTCCGGGTTCTGCGGCGGTGACCTGCACCCGGACCCGCTCGCCTAAGGTGGCCAGTCGCCCGAAGTCCGGAGGCCATGCATCTCGGGCGGCTGATTCCCGACGTCCGACGATGAGAACGTCGATGTCCCGCTCGGCCTCCGGGGCCTCAATTTCCGCCCGGAAGTGCCGATCAAGGCCGAACAGGTTGGCGGCCCGTACGGGGCCGATTCCGGCCCGCCGCAACCGGTCCGCCGAATGTGCGTCTGTAAGCACCAGATCGGCCAGGGGCAGCAGGTGCCGTAACCCGCTCCAGAACAAGCGCGTGTCTCGGGCCAGGACGACCACCGGGACCGGCGCGGCCCACACCCACGCGGGCACGCTCGCACGTTCGGGCCACACAAGCACCGCCTCAGGGAGCTGACCGGCACGCGCTTCGACCTCGTTCCAATTTGCGGCGCGAGCAGAAAAAACGGCCCACGCGCCGCTGCCGACCGGCGTGTGTAGGTACCGATCGAAAAAGATGGGGTCGTCACTCGGGCCGAACAGGAACCGGGCCATTCTCGCCTCGGACTGTGAGTCTACTCTCCGCACCCCACTCGAACGAGTGGGTCATAGTGGCAAAAGTATGGCGCCGACGACGCGGGCACCTCCCGCATTCACCACCCGCGCTCGGTGGCCGTTGCAAATAACGACTTGCGCCGGCGGCATGGGCCGAAAGTTCACTCGGGGCGAAGCTCGAAACGGGCCTACCGAATCCGCGAAGTTTTTGTGCGAGAGCATTTTTTAGCCTTGGACGAACTCTCGGCGTCGGATAAGCTACCTGCCTCTTCAATCTGATGAGATACCGTCCGTCGGTGCCGTACCCGGCCCGATGTGGTCCTGCGCGTGTCGCAGGAATAAACCCCAACCCATCCCGCCCATGCCCCGCCGCATCCGCCTGTGGATCGACCCGTTCGCCGCCCTCATGGACCTGCGTGCGTTCGTCGCCGGACGATGCCGACGCGCCGCGGCGCCGCTGACGCGTCTGTTCGCCGCACCGGGGAAAATTGACCCGCAGCCCCTTCTGGCGAAGCCCGAGCTGCGCCCGATGGATTGGCGGAACCCGCCCTCGGAGACCCTCAGCGCGGCCGCCATACCGCTGGCGGCGACGGCCGCCGCCGCAACGATCGCGGTGTACGCGCTGGCCGACTGGCAAGCGGCCGAGCAGGTGGCCGCGGCCCAGGTCGGGGCCGGGGGCGGTGGGGGCGGGCCGGTCGACGGTTACGCCGACTGGGCGCCGACGCTTGCCGAACCGGCGGCAACCCTAGACCAAGCAACCGGTTCCGTTGCACCAGCCGACGACGAATCCGACTTAACACCGCGAGACGGGGCCGACCTCGCCTTGGACGGAGCCGGTTCGTCCGAAGGCGACTTCGATTCGTTCGGCCCGGCCGTCGACTCGTACGCCGGTGCCGAGTGGTTCGGTGGTACAGGAGCGGGCGGTGGCGACCAACCGGAGCCGTTCGGCGGTGCATTTAATGGCATCGCTGTCACCGACACAATACCGGACCCGGTCAGCGGTGTGCCGCCGGTTTTAACCGGAACTGAGCCCCAGAACTTGGTCGGCTCGGATACGCCGGGAACCGGCAACACCGGCCCGGGTGCGACACCGCTCCCGGGCGACGCGTTGACGCCCGCGAGCGCCTCGGGTGCCGAGCACCCGAGCCCCAGCTCCCCGACGGCCAACTTACCAGGCGACGCAGGCACGGAGCGCCCGCCGACGCTCGGGGCTGTCTCTCTGAGCCTCGACCCCACGTTCTTCGCCTCTGCAGTCACCCCCGACTCGGCGCCCGGCGCCGATCCGGTAACGATCACCCCGGCGGTGAGTCCGCCGGTCACCCCGCCAACCAATCCCGAGCCGGTCAGCCCGCCCGTCACCCCCGGGCCGGTCAGCCCACCCACGTCTCCGCCGCTCCCCCCCGAGCCGGTGAGCCCGCCAACGTCTCCGCCACTCCCCCCCGAGCCGGTCAGCCCGCCGGTCAGCCCGCCGGTCAGCCCGCCAACGTCTCCGCCGGTCAGCCCGCCGGTGAGCCCACCCACGTCTCCGCCGGTCAGCCCGCCGGTCAGCCCGCCGGTCAGCCCGCCGGTCAGCCCGCCGGTCAGCCCGCCGGTCAGCCCGCCGGTCAGCCCGCCGGTCAGCCCGCCGGTCAGCCCACCCACGTCTCCGCCGGTTATCGGAGACCGCGTGTGGAACGACACGAACGGCAACGGGATTCAGGATGGGGGTGAACCGGGGTTAGCGGGTGTTCTCGTGCGCATGTACGACGAGAACTCGGAATTTTACGCTAGCACGGTCACAGACTCCAACGGCGGCTACGCGTTTACAGGTGTTGGCGCGGGCTACTATCAGCTTCAATTTCAGTTGCTAACAGGTTACCAGTTCTCGCCTGCGAACGCGGGCAGTGACGACGCGGTCGACAGCGACGCCGACCCGCTCAGCGGCTTTTCCAACTTCTTCTTTGTGACCTACGGAGCAGGGAACACCACCATCGACGCGGGCATGCGTCCGACGAACCCCCCGGTAGTCCCACCAACTACCCCGCCGGTGGTCCCACCGACCAGCCCGCCCCCGCCCGGATCCGACGTTCGGGCCAACACTTACACCTCCAACTATCAGACCGTACCGGCTGTGGCGAGCGATGCGGACGGCGACTTCGTCATCGCCTGGATGAGTGATGGTCAGGATGGTAGCGGGTACGGGGTCTACGCCCAGCGGTACGCAGCCAACGGTACACCGGTCGGGAACGAGTTCCGCGTCAACACGACCACCCTCGGTGACCAGGGCTCACCATCGGTCGCGATGGACGCGGACGGCGACTTCATCGTCACTTGGCAGAGCTACGGACAAGAGGGCACCTATGGGAATTATTACGGCCACAACTTGGGAATTTACGCCCAGCGGTACTCGGCCAGTGGGGCGGCTGTCGGCTCCGAGTTCCGGGTCAACACGTTCACCTACGGCCTCCAGTTCCAACCATCGGTAGCGATGGACGCGGACGGCGACTTCGTCATTGCCTGGGCGAGTGGCGGGCAGGGGCCCGGGAGCAACTGGTATGACGTCTACGCCCAGCGGTACTCGGCCAGCGGCGCCGCGCTCGGCTCCGAGTTCCGGGTCAACACGTACATTACCAGCAGTCAGATGGACCCGGCGGTGACGATGGACGCGGACGGCGACTTCGTCATCGCCTGGGAGAGCCAAGGCCAGGACGGCAGTGTGGGCGGGATCTACGCCCAGCGGTACACGGCCGGCGGCGCCGCGCTCGGGTCCGAGTTCCGGGTCAACACGTACACCACAAACCAGCAGATGGGCCCGGCGGTAGCCGCGGACGCGAACGGGGGGTTCGTTGTCGTCTGGCTGAGTTCCGGTCAAGAGGGTAGTGCGTCGAGGGTCTACGCCCAGCGGTACGCGGCCAACGGCACCGCGCTCGGGTCCGAGTTCCGGGTCAACACGTACACCGGCGGTCATCAGAGCTCACCGTCGGTGGCGGTGGACGCGGACGGCGATTTCGTCGTGACCTGGCAGAGCTACGGACAGGACGGCAGCAGGTACGGAGTCTGGGCTCAGCGGTACAACTCAACCGGCACCGCTGTCGGGTCCGAGTTCCGGGTCAATACGTACACCGCCGGCGATCAGATGTTCCCGACGGTGGCGGTGGACGCGGACGGGGATGCCGTGGTCGCCTGGCAGAGCGCCGCCCAGGACGGCAGCGGCAACGGCATCTACTTCGCCCTGTTGGGCGGCGGTAGCTCCCCTCCGCCGGTCGTTCCGCCCACCAACCCACCACCGGCGGGACCGGAGGTTCGCGCCAACACGCACACCACGGGCCACCAGGTCGGAGCGTCGGTGGCAACGGACGCGGACGGGAACTTCGTGGTCGCCTGGACGAGCCAAGACCAGGACGGCAGCGGGACCGGGATCTACGCCCAGCGGTACGCGGCCAACGGGATGCCCCTGGGGGGCGAGTTCCGGGTCAACACGTACACCACCGGCCACCAGGCCGGAGCGTCGGTGGCGATGGACGCGGACGGGGACTTCGTGGTCGCCTGGGCGAGCGCGGGGCAGGACGGCAGCGGATATGGGATCTACGCCCAGCGGTACGCGGCCAGCGGGGTGCCCCTGGGGGGCGAGTACCGGGTCAACACGTTCACCACCGGCAACCAGACCGAACCGTCGGTGGGTGTGGATGCGGACGGGGATTTCGTGGTCGCCTGGCAGACCTACGTACCGGGGTCCGGGCTCGGCGGGTACGAGATCCAGGCCCGGCGGTATTCGGCCAGCGGTGCCGCGCTCGGCTCCGAGTTCCGGGTCAACACGTACACCACCAACGACCAAGCGATTCCGTCGGTGTCTGTGGCAGCGGGCGGAAACTTCGTGATCGCCTGGCAGAGCTACGGCCAAGACGGTAGCGGGACTGAGGTGTACGCCCGACGGTATTCGGCCGGCGGTGATCCTTTGGGCACCGAGTTCCGGGTCAACACATACACTGACGGTCACCAGGTAGCCCCATCAGTCGGCCTGGACGCGAGCGGGAACTTCGTCGTCGCCTGGCAGAGCAGTGGGCAAGGTGACTGGGGGTGGAGGATTTACGCCCGGCGGTACTCGGCCGGCGGTACCGCGCTCGGTTCCGAGTTTCGCGTCGGCGAGTACACCACCGGCTACCAGGCTGACCCGTCGGTAGCGGTGGACGCGGACGGAGACTTCATCATCTCCTGGACGAGCGCCGGGGAAGACGGCAGCGGCAACGGCATCTACGCCCAACGGTACAGTTCGGCCGGCACGACGCAAGGTACGGCACTTCGGGTCAACACGTACACCGCCGGCGATCAGATGTTCCCGGCAGTGGCGGTGAACGCGGATGGGGACGCGGTGGTCGCCTGGCAGAGCGACGGCCAGGACGGCAGCGGCAACGGCATCTACTTCACCCTGTTGGGCGGTGGCAGCTCGTCCCCACCAGTCGTTCCTCCAACGGTTACGATCTCGGCGACAGGCGCGGGCGCGGGCGAGCCGTCGAGCACGGGGATGTACCGGATTTCGCGCACCGGCACCAGCGGCGACCTGGCCGTCACGTTCGTGCCGTCGGGCACCGCGGCACGGGGCGCCGACTACACGTTGAGCGTGGGCGGGGTGCCGGTGGCCGGCAACCAGGTCACGATCTACAGCGGCCAGTCGTTCGTCGACGTGCTGCTCACCCCCGTCGACGACGCGGTGAGCGAGCCCACCGAGACCGCGGTGCTCACCCTCCAGGGCAGCTCCGTGTACTCCCTCGGGGCCGCGTATGCGGCCACCATCAACATCACCGACGACGATCCGTCGTTGCCTCCTCCGACGGTTACGATCTCGGCGACAGGCGCGGGCGCGGGCGAGCCGTCGAGCACGGGGATGTACCGGATTTCGCGCACCGGCACCAGCGGCGACCTGGCCGTCACGTTCGTGCCGTCGGGCACGGCCGCGTCGGGCGCCGACTACACGTTGAGTGTGGGCGGGGTGCCGGTGGCCGGCAACCAGGTCACGATCTACAGCGGCCAATCATTCGTCGACGTACTGCTCACCCCCGTCGACGACGCGGTGAGCGAGCCCACCGAGACCGTGGTGCTCACCCTCCAGGGTAGCTCCGCGTACACCGTGGGCAGCCCGGCCGCCGCCACCGTCAGCATCACCGACAACGACCTGCCGGCGGTCACGGCCGCGGCCCTCGACGCCACCGCCGGCGAGCCGTCGAGCACGGGGATGTATCGGATCTCCCGCACCGGCCCGCAGGCAGGGGCGCTGGAGGTCCGTTTCGCGCTCTCGGGCGCCGCCACGCCGGGCGCCGACTACACGCTGAGCGTGGGCGGGGTTCCCGTGGCGGGCGACACGGTCACGATCCAGGACGGGCTGGGTTTCGTCGACGTGCTCCTCACCCCCGTCGACGACGCGACGGCGGAGTTCACCGAGGACGCGGTGCTGACGGTCCTGAGCGGCACCACGTACACCGTCGGCAGCCCGGCGGCCGCCACCGTCAGCATCACCGACAACGAGCCGCCGGCGGTCACGGTCACGGCTTTCGATGCTACCGCCGGTGAGCCGTCGGACACCGGCACGTACCGCATCTCCCGCACCGGGGCGTTGGCCGGCGCGCTGCCGGTGACGTTCGTGCTGTCGGGTACGGCCGCATCGGGCGCCGACTACACGCTGAGCGTGGGCGGGGTGCCGGTGACGGGCAACACGGTCACGATCCAGGACGGGCAGGAGTTCGTCGATGTGCTCCTCACCCCCATCGACGACGGGGTAGCGGAGTTTACCGAGACCGCGGTGCTCACCCTCCAGAGTAGCTCCGCGTACACCGTGGGCAGCCCGGCCGCCGCCACCGTCAGCATCACCGACAACGACCTGCCGGCGGTCACGGCCGCGGCCCTCGACGCCACCGCCGGCGAGCCGTCGAGCACAGGGATGTATCGGATCTCCCGCACCGGCCCGCAGGCAGGGGCGCTGGAGGTCCGTTTCGCGCTCTCGGGCGCCGCCACGCCGGGCGCCGACTACACGCTGAGCGTGGGCGGGGTTCCCGTGGCGGGCGACACGGTCACGATCCAGGACGGGCAGGGTTACGTCGACGTGCTGCTCACCCCCGTCGACGACGCGACGGCGGAGTTCACCGAGGACGCGGTGCTGACGGTCCTGAGCGGCACCACGTACACCGCGGGCAGCCCGGCGGCCGCCACCGTCAGCATAACCGACAACGAGCCGCCGGCGGTCACGGTCACGGCCTTCGATGCTACCGCCGGTGAGCCGTCGGACACCGGCACGTACCGCATCTCCCGCACCGGGGCGTTGAGCGGCGCGCTGCCGGTGACGTTCGTGCTGTCGGGTACGGCCGCATCGGGCGCCGACTACACGCTCAGCGTGGGCGGGGTGCCGGTGACGGGCGACACGGTCACGATCGAGGACGGGCAGGAGTTCGTCGATGTGCTCCTCACCCCCATCGACGACGGGGTAGCGGAGTTTACCGAAGGCGCGGTGCTCACCCTCCAGGGTAGCTCCGCGTACGCCCTCGGCAGCCCGGCCGCCGCGACGGTCCTCATCGCCAGTAGCGACGTTTTCCCGACGGTTACGGTCTTTGCAACCGACGTCAGTGCGGGTGAGCCGGCGAACACCGGCGCGTACCGGATCTGGCGCACCGGCACCAGCGGCGCGCTGCCGGTAACGTTCGTGCTGTCGGGCACCGCCACGCCGGGCGCCGATTACACGCTCAGCGTGAACGGGGTACCAGTAACGGGCAATCAGATCACGATCCAGAACGGGCAGGAGTTCGTCGATGTGCTCCTGACCCCCGTCGACGACGCGGTGAGCGAGATCGCCGAGACCGCGGTGCTGACGGTCCTGAGCTCCACCACCTACACCGTCGGCAGTCCGGCCGCGGCCGTCGTCGGCATTGACGACAACGACACCCGCCCGACGGTCACGGTGTTCGCAATCGACAGCGGCGCGGGTGAGCCGTCGAACGCGGGCGCGTACCGGATCACGCAGTTCGGCGCCGGCGGCCCACTAACGGTTACGTTCGTACTTTCGGGCACCGCCGCCCGGGGCGCCGACTATTCGCTGGTTGTAGACGGGGTGCCGGTTGCGGGCAACCAGATCACGATCCCGGCCGGGCAGTCGTCCGTGGACGTGGTGCTGATCCCGGCCGACGACGGCATCGTGGAGACCCCCGAGACCGCAATGCTGGCGCTGCAGGCCGGCGCCACGTACACGATCGGTGCTCTCGCCGCCGCAACGGTCACCATCACCGACGACGACACCCTCGCGAACACCACGCCGTCTGTCACCGTGACGGCCACGGACGCGGACGCGGGCGAGTCGGCAAACTCAGGCACGTACCGGATCTTCCGCACCGGCCCAATCGGGGTCGAACTGGTTGTCGCGGTTGCGCTCTCGGGCACCGCGACGCGAGGCGCCGACTACACGCTCAGCGTGGGCGGGGTGCCGGTGGCGGGCAACCAGATCACGATCCCGGCCGACGCGTCGTTCGTGGACGTGCTGCTCACCCCAGTCGACGACGCGGCGAGCGAGGTTCCCGAAGCCGCGACGCTCACCGTTCAGGCGGGCGGCGGGTACGCCGTCGGCGCACCCGCCGATGCGACCGTCGTCATCGCGGACAACGACCCGGCGGTCACGCCGCCGGCCGGTTTCAAGGAAGGCGAGCTGATCGGCGCGGCCGACCCGTTCGGTGCGCTACTCGCCACGTTTACTCACCCGGACCTGTTCAGCGACCCGAGCGACTTCGAGGCGGCCGTCAGTTGGGGCGACGGGACCACCAATAACACCACCAGCGGGGTCGAGATCGTGCCCCTCGGGGGCGGCCTGTTCGAGGTCCGGGCGAAGCACGCGTACCGGGAGCGGAGTGCCGCCGGGAACCCGTACCAAGTGGTGATTACGGTGACCACGCGGGCCGACGGCAGCACCGCGTCGGCGTCCGGCAGTTTGGCCATTGCCGACGCGGCCCTGACCGGCCGGTCGCACAACTTCACGGCCGGGCTGAAGGTGCCGTACGAGGGCGCCATCGCGGTGTTCGAGGACGCCAACACGCTGTCCCCGGCGGCCAACTTCGAGGCCCAGGTGCAGTGGGGCGACGGCACGCAGGAAAAGCTCACCGGTGCGTCCATCCGCCCGCTCGGGGCCGGCGTGTTCGCGGTGGTCGGCAAGCACGCGTACCAGGTGGCCGGGGCCCAACCGTACACGGTGACTGTGCTGATCCAGGACGTCGACGGCAGCGCCCAGGCGGTGACCAGCACGGCCACCGTCGGCGCCGTCGCCCTGGTCGCCAGCGATTACGGCGTGAACGTGACCGCCACGGAGGGGACCGCGTTCAGCGGCGAGGTGGCCTGGTTCACCACCCTCGACACGAATTTCGATCCGGCGACGGTCCTGGCCGATGTGAATTGGGGGGACGGCACTGCGATCGATTTCGGCCGTCCTGTCGTGGCGCGGGACGGCGGCGGGTTCACGGTCGCTGGCACCCACCTGTACGCTCGCTCAGGTGGGTACGAGATTCAGGTCACGATCCGTCCCGCAGCGGGAGGCAATAACGGGGCACGAACGATCAAGGGATCGGCTCTGGTCCTGGGGGGCCAAATCACGGCCACCGGGCTCCCAATTACCGTGCGCGAAGGTACCGGGCTCGGGTCAGGGCAGGTCATCGCAACCTTCACAGATGCAGTGGCCGGTACGACCGCAACAGACTACTCGGCCTGGGTCGACCTTGGGAACGGTGACGTAGCGTCCGCTCCGATCTCTAAAAACGGGAACCACTTCGAGGTTAGGCTCGCCAGAGGGTACGAGCAAAACGGGTCGTACACCGCCACAGTTACCATTCGCGACAACCTTGGCGGCAGCACCGCGATAGTGCAGAGTGATGTTACAGTAATAAATGCAGAACTGGCAATCGAATATGTTAATTTGATCGGCAGCGGGTACGGCGACTTGTCATTCAGTATGCGTGTTGGCTTCAAGGAAAATCCGTACGATCGCGGCGAGAACTTTACCGCCACCGTCAATTGGGGCGATGGCACCCCGGCGTCTATGCATCGCGTGTACGGATACGGCGATCATTATAACGGAAATGCGTTTTTCTCATCATACAATCCAGCTGGCGATGGAATTGATGAAATCTACTATTGGCTAACACCAGGCCAGTTCGAGGCCCTCCCGCGGCACACCTATGCAGCCGCTGGCACGTACATAATTACCATCACGATCACCCCCGACGACGGTCCGGCAAAAGTTTATACGCCTTGGACCTGGGGGCTACCTGTAATTTTGCCTCAATCTCAACCGATATCGAACACTGCGCCAATCGTCACTGCATTGCCGATCACAGCAGTTGAAGGACAGCGCTGGGATGGTAAGATCGCTCAGTTTGTTGATCCATTCCCCGAAATGACAGGCACCTTTAGCGTATCTGTTGATTGGGGCAACGGACATTATGCCGCAAACGTTCCGTGGTATCAGTTTTACCAAATAACCAACACGGGATACGGAACGTACGATATCTCAACATCGTATCGCTATAATTACGATGGCATATACCAAGTAAAGGTGAGAGTTTATAAAACCTACTCAAACACTAATCAAATAGACACATCGGCGGAGAGTACTACAACAGCTATTGTCAGCGAGGCGCCATTCCGGGCCACCTCGCTGTCGGTGACCGGTGCCTCAATGGCTGGCACGGTCGGGCAGTCATTCTCCGGGGTCGTTGCGACCGGCACTCTACGCGATCCAGCGTACGGTACCGTGACCGCTTACATCAACTGGGGCGACGGTTCCGCGGAGCAGCAGGTCGCGGTGATTGCTGGAGCAACCTACTCCGTTTCGGGCACACACACGTACGCCTCTGAGGGTCTGTACAATGTGCGCGTTCGTGTGGAACAGCGGCCACCGAACGTGCAGACGCAACTGGTCCACTCGGCGAGCACGACCAACACGATCAAGGTGACCGTCCCAGCTGTGTCGATTGCGGCCGCGCAGGATCCGCTCGCGGCAACTCAGAGCACGCCACCCGTCAACGTCGCACTGGCCGTCATCACCGACCCCCGGCCGGGGGTTACGGCGTCTGAGTACACGGCCGACATTTATTGGGGTGATGGGACCAAAACCCTCGGTACGGTGGCGGGAACGGGCGGAACGTTCACCGTCAGCGGTAGCCACACGTATGGTGCGTCGGGGCCGTTTATCGCAGCCGTCGTCGCGCGCCGCGGAGCGGAGGTGTACGCGGTGCGGTTGGGAGTGACGGTCGCCCCGCCTCCCCCCCCACTGCCGGCCCCGACCAACGATCTGGTCGATTTGTTCGTGGACCCGGTTATCGCCCAGGGCGCGTACCAGGCCCAGGATCTCGTCGTGGCCCGGTTCCGAATCCGGGGCCAGGGCCAGTCGGTCGCGGGCTTCGCGGCGGAGATCCACTGGGGCGACGGGTCCGCGCCGACCCGCGGGCGGATCGAAGCGCTCCCGAGCGAGGACGGGGAGCTGCTGCTGTACCAGATCGTCGGTAGCCACCAGTACCGCGCGACGGGGGTGTACGACACCACCGTCACGTTGATCAGCCGGAGCGCGAGTTGCCCGGACACGGTTGGCACCGGCGTGGTCGTCGTCTTGTCAGGGGCGGTGAAGGGGTTCGACCTTCAGACCAGTGTGAGCTCCGACCTGCGGGACGTGGTGGTAGGTGAGTTCACTGACCCGAGCGACCCTCCCGCCAGCACCTTCTCCGCCTCGGTCAATTGGGCAGGCTATCCACCCTCCTCAAGCCCGGCGCGGGTCGTGCGTTTTGGAGCGGGCCACTACTACGTCGTTGCCAGTCGCGGATACGCATCGGCGGGCCAGTACCAGTACCAGGTGAATGTGTCTAGTCCCGGAGGGCTGGCGACCGGATATGGTACTGTAGACGTGCGCCCAACGGCGGCCGGAGTGCTCTCGGTGCCGTACCGTATGGAGGTGCCGACCACGCCGCTCCAATGGGCCGCGTTTACGGTGAACAGCGAGAACATTCCAAACGAGATCATCGACCGCAGTTACATCGACTGGGGCGACGGCAGCCTGCGCCTCACGGGTGACCGCGGCCAGGTCTGGGGAGGACTGCCGCAGCGAAGTGACATCCTGCTGAGCGGCGCACACGTGTTTCGGCAAGACGGAGTGCTCACCGTCACCGGTGGCGCGGCTGACGACGTGGGCGACCCGTACGTAACCGACTCTTGGTCCCTGCCGGTCGCCACCGCACCGCACCGGTTGGTGGGCACCCGTCCTGTGCTCGCGGCGCGTGAGGACCGGGCGATCGGGTCTATCCCGATCGCCACCTTCACAGACGAGGGAACAGAGGCCACCGTTGACCAGTTCCACGCCCGGATCGACTGGGGCGACGGGACCGAGCCGTCCGACGACGGCACGCGCATCGTGCGGATCGACGACCGGACCTTCGCGGTGTACGCCGACCACACGTACAACCAGGTGGGCGACTTCGCGATCACGGTGCTCGTCCACAAGGACGCGCCCGACGGCGTCGACGACGACATGCTCGCCGGAACGATGGTCGCCACGCTGAAGGCGAGGGTGACGGCCGACCAGGCCGGGGTTAGCCAGACCGGTGCGGAGTGGTTCGCGGCCCTCCAGGGACAGAGCACCGGTGACATCGTGCTCGGGGCGATCGTCGATCCCGCCCTGGCGGCAAACGCAGCCGCCCTGTCCGTGAACTGGGGCGACGGCTCCGCGCCACAAGCGGGCGAGGTGTGGCTGCGCCAGACCGGCCCTACCTCGTTCGAGGTGCTCGGCCGTCACACCTACGCCCAGGCCGGGATCTACGACGCCAAACTGACCGTCACGGCCGGCCCGAAAGTGTTCACGCTCGGCGGGCTCGTGCCGGTGTACCGGGCCGCGCTGGACACCACCCAGCGGACGTCCGACCCGGACCGCGGGGACTGGGTGCAGTTGGGCACCGCCGCGGTGTCGCTCAACACCGGCGCGGTGACCGTCAGCCACCCGCTCGACTTCGACCTGAGCCCGGGCACCGCCGTCGGCCGCAGCCCGTCCCTGGTGTACAACTCGGGCACCGTAGACGTGCGCCCGACCGCCGAGTTCCAGCTCACCGGACTGGGCGAAGCCTCGCCCAGCGGAATCAGCGTGACGACCAGTTGGGCCGACCGCAAGGAGCAGCCGGCCGTCACGTTCGCGGTGACGCCCGGCGCGCAGTTTGCGAACTACCTGTTCGGCACCCAGTCCGCGTACGAGGTGACCGAGACCGGGGCGTACGACTGGCGGTCGCACGTCCAGATCGCGATGGGGGCGAACCGGGCCCCGATCGAGGTGGAGGTGAAGGACCGGTCGCTGACGGTGGTGACCGAGGACCACCCGGAGGTGCCGGTGCCGGTCGCCCACGGGTGGGGCATTGCCGGCATCGACCGGCTGGTGTGGGAGTGCCACGGGGACGTCATCTGGGTCACCGGCACCGGCGACGCCCGGCTGTTCGAGCGCCTCGACGGCACCGACTACTGGTCCGACGAGGACTTCGGCGCGCTCCAGCGGAACATGGACGCGAACTCGCCCGAGTACAAGTCGTTCGTGTACACGGCGCGGGACGCGTCGAAAATGTACTTCAGCGCCGCCGGGCTGCTGACCAAGGTGGTGGACCCGCAGCAGTTCGTGGTCACCTACGGGTACGACGCCGCCGGGCGGCTGACCGGGGTGCAGACGCCGGACGGGGGCGTCACCGCCATCGCCTACACACCCACCCAGGTCACCATCACCGAGCCCGGCAACCGGACCGTCACTCTGAACGTCGCGGGCAAGACGCTGAACGCGATCCAGGACGTCGACTCGACCAAGCACCTGAGCGCGTACGCGGACGTCGATAAGACTGCCGGCACCCGCACGTTCGGGTACAGCGGGGACCGGCTGACGAGCGACACGTGGAGCCCGCTCCAGACCGGGATCGCGTACGACAAGAACGGGATGGTGAAGTCGGTCGACCGAGGGCTCGGGACGGTTTACACGATCGTCCCGGCGGCGGCGCAATCACTGGCGACCACCAACGACAAGCCGGCCGACGCCCGCACCGCGGTGGCGACCCTCAAGGACCCGATCAACCCGGTCACCACCTACACGTACGACGCCCGCGGCCGCACGCTCCGGGTCGACGCCCCGCTCGGCGCGCTCGACCGCTACCTGTTAAACACAGCGGGGGACGTGGTCTGGCACGCGGACCCGCTCGACCGCAAGACCGTGTTCGAGTACGACTTCAACGGCGACCTGCGGACCGTGGTCAACCCGGACGAGACCGAGCGGTCGTACCAGTACCACCCCAAGTTCGGCACCGTCACCCGGGCCACCGACGAGCTCAGCCGAGCGACCGTGTTCACCTACGACGGCACCACCGGCCTGCTCAGCACCGTCGAGGACGCGCTGCACAACGTCACCAAGTACGAGTACTACCCCGACGCCGACGGCGGCGGGACACGGGCCGACCGGCGGCTCCTGAAGACCGTGACCGACGCCCTCGGCCACGTGACCAGTTACGCGTACGACGAGCACCGCCGGGTGAGCCAGGTGATCGACCCCGCCGGAGGGATCGTCACCACCACCTACGACGCCGCCGGCAACCCGCTGAAGGTTCTGACCAACCCGTCGCTTACCGGCAACACGAGCGAGGTGCGCACCACCACCACCGTCTACGACGGGCGCAACCAGTTGGTCCGGGTGATCGACGCGCGGGGCAGCGTCACCAGCACCGAACTCGCTCCCAGCGGGCTGGTCGACGCCGTCACCGACGCGCTCGGGCGGCGCACCACCTACGCGTACGACCGGCGCGGGCTGCTGACCGGGATGACCGAAGGCATCGCCCCGGCGGCCGGGCTACCGGCTGGGGTGCCGCCCGCCCAGCGGTCCGAGGCGCGCGTCTACGACACGGCGGGCAACCTCAAGTCCGTCACCAGCGGCCTGGCCCCGGCCAACCCCACCGTCACGATCGGCGGAGCGGCCGCACCGCTTTCGTACCAGCACCTCACCACTGTGACGTACGAATACGACGCGCTGAACCGGGTCAAGGGGGTGTACGAGGGGGTGACCGGTGCGGGCGCGTACCTGCGCGGCACCGAGACCGCGTACGACCGGGCCGGGAACGTGCGGTGGACCCGCTCCGGGCTGTCCACCACCGGGCAGCCGAAGGTTCTGTACTCCCGGCTCGGATACGACCTCCAAGACCAGCTCGGGCAGGTGATCGAGGCGTTCGGCCACGCCCGCCTCCAGCGCACCACCACCACCGAGTACGACGACGTCGGGAACGTGCTGTCGGTGACCGACCCGCTGGGCCACGTGACCAGCTACGGGTACGACGAACTGAACCGGACGACCGTCACCTACGAGGCGTTCGGGACGAGCGACCAGCGGTCCACCGAGACCCACTACGACGCCGTCGGCAACGTCCTCTGGACCCGGGACCCGCGCGGCACCGTCACCAGCTACGGGTACGACCCGGCGGATCGGGTGACGCGGGTGATCGAGGCGTTCGGGGACACCGGGCCGGGTGGGGTGCAGCGCACCACCACCATGCTGTACGACAAGGTGGGTAACGTGCTCGCGACGTGGGCCCCGCGGTACCACGACAACCAGGCCCCGCCGGCCGGGGAGCCGAAGCACGTCGTCACCAGCTACGTGTACGACGGGCTGGACCGGCGGACTCAGGTGATCGAGGCGGTGAACGTCGCCCCCGAGCAGCTCGGGCACGCCAACCCGATCACCACCACCACCTACGACGCGGTCGGGAACGTGGTGTCGGTGATCGACCCGCTCGGCCGCACCACCAGCTACGCGTACGACGCGCTGGACCGGCCGGTGGCCGCGTTCGAGGTGTGGCAGTCGAACGGGACCGCGGCCCGCACCACCCGCACCTGGTACGACGCCAGCGACAACGTCGTCCGCCGGCACGCCGCCATCACGGCCAACGTGGGCGGTGCCGAATCGACCACGAACCAGCAACTGTCCACGTACGCGTACGACGCGGTGAACCGGCCGATCTCGTCGACCGTCGGCGAGCCCGAGCGGGCGGTGCCGCCGGGTGGCGCGCCGCTGCTGCGGCTCACCACCACGTCGGTGTACGACGCCGCCGACAACCTGATCGAGTCCGTCGACCCGGACGGCCGGCGGACGAGCATGGGGTACGACGTGCTCGGCCGGCAGGTCGAGCTGGTTGAAGCGTTCGGGGACGCCGGGCCGGGCGGGGTGCAACGCACCACCACCATGCTGTACGACGCCGCGGACAACCTGCTGACCGTGTGGACCCCGCGGTACCACGACTCGGATCTGCTCGCGCCTGGGGAGCCCCGGCACGTGGCCACCAGCTTCGGGTACGACGCGCTGAACCGGCGGACCCAGGTGATCGAGGCGTTCGGGGTCTCCGCCCTGCAGCGCACCACCACCACTGTGTACGACGCCGGGGACCTGGTCCGCGCCGTGCAGGAGCCGCTGCCCCGCACCACCACCTACGAGTACGACGCGCTCGGCCGGCGCACGCAGGTGGTTGAGCCGGTGGATGAACTGGGCGTGGTGGTGTGGACGCGCACCACCGAGACAACGTACGACGCCGCGGACAACGTCCGGACCGTGGTGACGCCGCGGGTGGTCGACACCTCGCTGTTCAACGAGCCGGCGCTGCGCCCGGAGACGCGTTACGAGTACGACCTGCTGAACCGGCTGACGCGGGTGACGGAGGCGGCGAACGTGCCCGATGCTCAACTCGGACACGCCCCGCCCGCAACCACCTACCGGTACGACGCCGCCGGCCGTAAGATCCTCGAGATCGCCCCGGCCACCTGGAGCACCGAACTCCTCCGGAACACCAGCCAGGCGACCAGCTACACGTACGACACCCTCGACCGGGCCGTGACGGTCGAAGAGGGCCGGTGGGACCCGCAGGCGGCAACCCCGTTCGCCGCCATCCGCCGTACGACAATGAAGTACGACGGCCAGGACAACCTGGTCGGGCAAACGCGCGGCATCATGGCAACCGGCGTGGCGACGATGGTCGAGGCCACGACGACCACCGCCTTCGTATTCGACGCCGCGGGCCGTCAGGTGGCCGTGACCGAGGCCGTCGGACGGCCGGAGCAGCGGACCACCACCCGGGAGTACGACGGGGCCGGGCACGTGGTGCTCGAGCGCCTCACCCCGAACGAGTACCGGCTCGAGGGCGTTCCGGCCAACGAGCAGGAACTGGAGAAGTTCCGGCAGCGGCCGACCACCAAGTACACGTACGACGGCCTCGGCCGGCTCAAGACGACGATCCAGGCGTACGTGGCCCCGGGCGAGTTCTCGGGCGTCACCGACCCGGGCGGGCTCGGGCACCAGTCCCAGTTACCCGTCACCACCTACCAGTACGACGCGGCCGACCGGGTGATCCGGACCACCGACCCGCGGGGCGTGCAATCGACGTACGTGTACGACGCGCTCGGGCGGCTGCGGGACGAGACCCAGGGCGCGAGCCAGGGGGACGCGACGACCCAGGGGTTCGTCGCCCTGCAGCGCGAGTACGGGTACGACGCCGCCGACCGCAAGACGGCCGTCGGGGTGCGCAACCTGAACCTGGCCAACACCGACGCCACCACCGCGTGGACCACGTACGCGTACGACCTCCTGGACCGCCCGACCGGGGTGACCGAGGGGGCCACCTCGGCCGTCGCGCGGAGCACCCTCACTCGGTACAACGACGACGGCACGGTCACCGTGACCACCGGTGTGTCGGCCACCGCCACGCTGACCGGCCCGACCGGCAACGCGCTGGTGTACAACCGCCCGGTAGAGACCCGGTACACGTACGACGCGCTCGGTCGGCTCGCCCGGGTGGACGAGGGCGCGAACCTGTCGGCGGCCGACGTCGCGGCGCTCGGGCACACCCGCCCGTGGACCACGTTCGCGTACGACGCGGCCGGGCACACGGTGGCCACGTTCACCAACGCGAGCACCACGCCTGGGGCCGACGCGGTCATCGTGACCCGGTACCTCATCGACGGTCTGGGCCGAGTGTGGCAGACCAACGAGGGCGAGGGGGGCGACGGGAACCAGTCCGAGCAGCGGGTCACGTCCGTCCGGTACGACACGCTGGACCGAGTGGTCGGCAAGGTGACGCTGGGCGACCCGTCGTGGACCCGGTACGACTACGACGCGCTAGGCCGGGTGACGAAACAGACCACGCCGGCGCTGGACCCGCTGGCGAAAGTCGACCCGCCCACGAACCCGCCCACGGACCCGCTGTACACCGCGTACGTGTGGAACGTGTTCGATCAGGTGGTCCAGCAGTCCGACCAGAACAAATCAGAGGGTGAGGTGACCAACCGGTACGACCGACTCGGCCGGCTGCGCACCCAGGTCAAGAAGGGCACGTGGGAGGAACTCACGTACCAGTACGACTTGGCGGGCAACCTGCTGCGGGTGGACGACACCGTGTTCCCGCTGTGGCTGGAGAACAAAAAGGAAACGGGACCGAGCCGCGACGTGCGGCGCACGACCACGCAGTACTACGCGTACGACGCGCTAGGGCGGCGGGTGAGTGAGACTGACACGTACTGGGACAACAAGTATCCGACCGGGCACACGACCCACTACTACTACGACGCGCTGGGCCGGGTCGAGGCCGTGTGGGCGCGGGACGGGAAGATCACTTGGTACGGGTACGACGCGGTCGGCCGGCAGGTGTACGAGGCGTGGGACCAGGCCGTCTCGCCCACCAAGGACAACCCGGGGCTGGAGCCGTTCGGGGCCGGAGCCTTGTCGCGCGGCGAGCGCACGGTACTGGCCACCTGGTACGACGCGGGCGACCGGATCACGTACGCCCTGCAAGGCAAGGCCACGCTGCAGCTCCAGCGCGACCAAGCCCCGAATTTGCTCCCGAATCAGAAGCAGCCGCTGTTCGTGCGGGTGGTGCCCGACCCGATCATCCCCGACACCATCGTGCCGTACACCGTCACGCAACTCGACTACGACGGTCTCGGCCGGCTCCGAACCGAGACCGCCCTGGGGGTGACGCTCACCCACTGGTACGACGCAGCCGGGCGCGGCACCAAGGTGGGTGACGCTGGCGGGTACCAGACCACCGCGTACGACCGGGCGAACCGGGTCACCGCCCGCACGCTGAGCGGTGCGGCCGGGGCCGGCGCGTCCGTGCAGTTCACGTACGCGCCGGAGTCCACCACCGCCCGCGGGGACCGACTCCTGACCGTTACCGCCGAGCAGAACGGGGCCGCCACGCCCAAGATCCGCGAAGACATCGGGTACGAGACGACCGGGCTCGGGCGCGAGGTCTCCCGAGGCTGGTCCGTTTCGAGCAAGACGGCGCACAACGAGTACTTGGTCACGACGTATGACTTGAAGGGCCGGGTATGGACCGAGACCCGCGCCGGGATCGCGTCCACGTCCGAGGCTAACTGGAACCCGCGGTCGGTGCGATACACGTACGACGGATTTGGGCAGGTACTGCAGCAGGATACGATGCCCGGCGCAGATCCGTCTGCGGAGCCGACCTCAAAGGGCACGCCGACGCCGCACGACGCCAGCGGGAACGGCCCGTACCCGAGTAAGGCGGCGGCCCAGGGCAAGGGGTACCGGGTGCCGTCCCAGGTCTCCGCGTCGGGCGGGCTGGAAGTGACGTACGACGGGCTCTCCAGCCCCGAGCTCCCGACCGGCACCGCCGGCAACGTGACCCGCGAACGGTTCTTCATCACCAGCAGTACCGGTGCTTTGGTCGAAACCGGGCGGTGGGAACTGGAATACGACGGGCGGAATCGGCTGGTGGCGGTCAAAGTAAAGAAGATCGACCCGAAAACCGGCGTTACGTCCGAGTTCCGGGTCAACTACGTGTACGACACCTTCGACCGGCTGGTGGCCCGGTACGAAACAGCGAACATGAACGATACGGGCATCGGCGCCACCGCAAACCTGTACCTATACGCCGACGGGCAACCGTACGCCGACGTGAGCATTAACGGGTCGATCACCGCGCGGCACCTGTTCGGCCCTGCCGGCCAACCTTTGGCCGGCCTGGCTCCGGGCGCGACCGAGCCCCACTTCTACCTGACCGACCGGCAGAACTCGGTGCTCCAGATCGTGACCATTGACGGCACCACGCTCAAGCGCATCAAGTACGAGGGGCTCAACGCCGAGCGGGTCGGGAGCGGCGTGATCGGGCTCGACCGGTTCGAGTTGGGCGGCCAGACGTACGACCAGACGAGCGGTTTGGCGCAACTCGGCGGTTCGTGGTATGACGGCCGCATCGGCCGGCAGTTGACAGAAAGCGGCCGCGGGATCGGACTGAACCCGTACCCAGTTGCGAATAACAACGCGCCCAACCAACTGGACAAGAGCGAGCAAGCATATCCCGGAGCGCCGGCGGGGTGGGAACTCATATTCATGAGCGGGCGGACGCAGGCGCTCGCGAACAAGGCCCGCGGCACGCAATTCGAAGATGCGGCCGGTATTCTGCACGGAATCGTCAAGGGGCTCGACGTTCCGCGCAGCATGTTCGAGAGCACGGGGACACGACGGCTGTATCACATCGAAGAGCGGTGGAAGCAGAAGCCGTCCGCCAGCGAGCAAGAACTGTGGACGGATTTCGGCGCGTGGATGCTTGATGGTGGACCGTTACCTATCCAAAACCCGTTCTTCTCCTTCGACAGCGCGGTCCAGGACTACCGTGCGGCCCGCGGCCGGAAGTTGGATCGCCGTGTAGCGGTCTCGCAAGCCGTTCTAAAGAACATGTGGTTAGCGCGGAACGGCTGGCAGATCGAAGAGGGCATTGACGGGTATGAGACTGGAGGGCCGAACGATCGCGCCAAATTGTCCCCGGGTGAGCGGGCGGAACGTATCACCTCCGGTGTCTTCGGGCTCGTGATGGATGTTAGCGTGGCTGGCGGCTTTTTCCGAGGGCGTGGGCCGCAAGGTCGCGCTAAGCCACAAATCACACCCGCCATTGCGGAGCCCTTGGTGCCCGTGGCCCCGAGAGGTGTGGTTGCTCGAAATGCTCCGAGGCTGAATCAAGCGACAGCGGTGGCCGTCCACAATGTGTTACCGCAAGTGCCGGTTCTCGGGCGGTTGCACAAGCCGGTCGCGTGGACCCTAAACAAACTCGGGTTCGAGGTGTGCTTTGCGTCTGGCACACCGATGCGGACTCCGGGTGGGTGGTGCAACATCGAGAACCTCCGGGTCGGTGATTTCGTTCTCTCGCGGGACGAGTTTTCTCCCGAAGGAGACATCGAGCCGAAGGAGATTGAGGAGGTGTTCGTTCGTGAAGGGCTGATCTGCGTGCTCACGGTGTTGGGGCAGACGATCCGGTCCACCGACGAGCACCCGTTCTTCGTAGAGGGCAAGGGGTGGACCCCGCTGAACCAGATCCACGAAGGGGAGCGTATCTGGACGGAGGCGAGCGGCTGGGCTACCGTGGATGCAGTTAAATCTACGAACCAGTGGGAGACCGTCTATAACTTCCGCGTTGCGGACCACCACACCTACTTCGTCGGCTGCGACGAGTGGGGGTTCAGCGTCTGGGCGCACAATATCGGCTGTACGCCGGAGATGGTCACGGAAGCCACAAGGGATGTGCTATCCACTGCATCTTTCCGAGGCAGGGGGCGGTTGAGAGCGGATGTCGTGGAAGCGATGCGGGCGAATCAGTTCGACCGGGCGGCACAGTTGCTCGATCAACTCCCCAACATTGGGGAACGTCGGGCGAGTCGAATCGTCAACCGCCTTGTCGAGATGGCGGAAGCAGCGGGAGATCTGCGCCCTCCGCAACTGCCTTTAGTTCCGGGCGTCAGTAAGATCGTTGGACCTGATGGTTGGACCCCACCGCAGATTTACCGTGGGCGTTTTGGGAACAACCATGATGTTATGCATAACCGCATCTTTTCTCTCGATGAAACTGGCATGGAAGTGCATACAGCGGGTCACTTTAAAAATCCCGAAGGCAAGAGCCAGTTTGGCTTTAATGTCCGGGCGAGGGAACTGCTTCTTGATGCTTCTGCTTATGCCGAACACGCTGGGCTTTGGGTAGAGAGCAAGGCTAAGGTCTTCTTTGACCAGCCTATTGGAATCCATGCCCGAACAGGACAGCCAACAAATGTACTAAATATCTACCGCAACAAAAACAACCACATACACGGTTCGCCAGGGAGTCCACAATGAATCATCTGGAGGAAGAGATTACTCGTGCTTGGAGCCTCCGAAACAGTTGGACTCCAACGAAAATGCGGAACGTTCTGGATTTGCTCCTCCAACATTGTCCTTCGTCTCGTGTGGACTGGGATGAGGGTGATGAAGAATGGGCAAGATTGCTTTGCCATGATCGTCTCGTTGCCCTGGTTTGTTACAGATTTCCACTGATATTCATCCTTCCTGATACATGTGGCCTCAACCTGCAGCACGACCTCGGGAAAGATATTGTGGTCGATTCATTATCCTCTTTTGATGATGTCTTTTTTGCCGTAGATAGAAACCTACTTGAGACTTGTTTCGGCAGACAGTTAACGAATAGTATTGACTACGAACGGATGTCTATTAAAGATATCTGGTGGGCAACAGTCTGACTTGAATGCATTGGCACAGTAGAATAATTTCAATGATATCACTCCGACAATCATCTTGTCGGAGATGTTCGCTGGTGGGAATAGAACTGACCCAGCGAGCAAAGCGAGCAAAGTCTACCTCCTGCCTGAACTTACCCTTTGCTCGATTGCTCGGCATCGCTCGCAGCACTTCACCTCTGACCGAAAAATCTCTCGGTGGTGACCATACTTCCACCTCTCGTAACAGCCTCAATACCGAGGCACTTCACGAGAGGTTTCACCAATGCCGAAGTTCGAGTTGGGTCAGATCGTCGCCACGCCGGGCGCACTCTAAGCGATCCGTTCTTCAGGTCAGACGCCGAGCCAGTTCCTTCGCCGCCACGTCAACGGCGACTGGGGCGAACACCTCGACGGGCACGATTACAAGCAGAACCAGATCGCTCTGTGTGAAGGCGGTCGTCTGCTGAGTGCCTACCAGACCCGCAAGGGCGAAGACCTCTGGGGCATCATCGAAGCCGACCGCTCCTCGACCTGCCTTCTCCTACCCAGCGAATACTGAGGAGGAAGCAGCCGTGTTCATAAAAGTACCGTTCCTCGTTCCGAGCGGCTTCCTGCGGGCGTTCGGCTACCCCGGTCCTCGACGTTTCGTTGCGTTGTTCTGGACATCAATGGGCGATGAAGCCTGCTTTGACGACGGGCAATCGTCGGCGTGCGGGTTGTCCGACAACCACCTCTACCTGAGCTTCCTGCGGCGCAAGGACGTGTGGGCTTGGCGGGACGAGAACGAACTGAGCTTCGGCAACAGTGAGGAAGAGGCGGTTCACTGGCTCGTGATCGACGGCGACACCGGCGAGGTGTCCGCAGCGCCGAGAGCCGAGACACGACAAGCCGTGATCGACCAGACCATTCCCGAATGACCACCATGAAGCAGCCGAGCAGGGACAACCACCAGGGCTACGCAGAGATCCAAACTCGGTTGAATGACAACGGGAGCGAAATGTCGTAACTCCTTGGTTTCCAATCCCTTCGTCGTTTTATCGAGTGGCTCGGCTAGCTGCCCAAGCTACCCAAATTAAACCCTTGCGCAGCCCTGGGACAACCACCAATACGGTTGACTTTGTTCGGCTACTTGCACCTCAGCCCCCTCTTGCCACCGCCATAGAGTACGGTCGATTTCGCAGAAGAGTGGAACCACGAAGTTCGAGGCCGATTTCACCGGCTCGGGAGGCACCACGATGGGGCAGAACGCGGCCAATTTCGAGACGCAAAGCGGAAGTGCGCAGTCCGCGATCATCGGCCAGATCGCGCGGCTGGTGCGGAAGGCGGGCCTTGACTACGAGGGCTGGCGGTAGGTCAGCAAGCGGGTGCGGCAGGCGTGCGAGCTTCGCCCGGCCAGGAAGGGCCGCAAGCTGCCAAGGGTTCTCAACGCCGAAGACTTCCTCAGGTTCTACGACGCGGTGGATCGGGCCGACGACGACCAGCACTCGCTCGCGATGCGGCTCACCGTTCGACACGTGGTGTGCCTGTCAGCGAGTTGTGTAACGGGCAAGTAGTCGCCACGCCGTTCGGTGAAGATTTGCATCGACCGGGTGAATTGCATGAAGGAAGAGGTCGTGCCGTTTGAGAGCTGAAGCTGGCTTTGATCTCCGCACTGCGCCGCTACAATTTCGATTCATCTGCCATCCCTTTCGACCCGGCGAGGCCGCCCGTGTCCGACGACGCCGTTCCGTTGCCGCCCCCCCGTACCAGCTACGACGAGGTGCCGTACGAGAGCCACCCGTACCCGCAGGCGCACCCGTCCCGGCTTGCGGCCGTGGCCACCCTGTTCGGGCTCACCCCGCCCGCGGTCGAGACCGCGCGGGTGCTCGAACTCGGGTGCGCGGCCGGCGGGCACCTGATCCCGATGGCTGCCGCGTTCCCCAGCGCCACCTTCGTCGGCGTCGATCTGTCCGCCCGGCAGATCGCCGACGGCCGCGACCAGGTCACCCGGCTCGGGCTCACCAATATCGAGCTGCGGCACGCCAGCATCCTGGACGTGGACGACTCGTACGGGTCGTTCGACTACGTCCTGTGCCACGGGGTGTTCTCGTGGGTCCCGGCCCCGGTACAAGAAAAGATCCTGGCCGTGTGCGCCCGGCACCTGAGCCCGCACGGGATCGGGTACGTGAGCTACAACACGTACCCGGGTTGGCACATGCGCGGCATGATCCGCGACATGATGCGGTTCCACGCCGCCAAGTTCGCCGCGCCGGCCGAGCGCACCCGCCAGGCCCGGGCGCTGCTCGACTTCCTGGCCGAGTCCGCCAAGCCCGGCACCGAGCTGTACCCGGCGCTGCTCAAGAAGGAACTCGAGGCGGTCCGGCACCAGGCCGACCACTACCTGTTCCACGAGCACCTGGAGGAGGTGAACGAGCCCCTGTACTTCCATCAGTTCGTGGACCGGGCCGGCGCACACGGTCTTCGGTACCTGGGCGAGGCGCGGGTCGCCACCATGCTCCCGGGGCCACTCGGCCCGGACGTCGAGAAGGCCCTGAAGCTGCTCGCCACCGACCAGGTCCAGACCGAGCAGTACCTGGACTTCCTGCGCAACCGCACGTTTCGCGAGACCCTAGTGGTCCACGCCCGCAACGTGCCGAGCTGGCAGATCCGGCCCGAGCCGGTGGGGCGGCTGCACATCGCGTCCGGAGCCGCGCCGGTCGGCACCGAGTCACCGGACGTGCGGTCGGATGCGGTGGTCCAGTACCGTGGCCCGTCCGGGGTGACGCTGTCCACCGCCCGCCCGCTGCTCAAGGCCGCGATGGCGGTGCTGGCCGACGCGTGGCCTGCTACGGTGCCGTTCGCCGAACTGCTGACCCAAAGCCGCGAGCGGTGCGGCTCGACGGAGGGGGGCGAAAACGACGCCCGCGGTCTCGCCGCCGGGTTGGTAGACAGCTACCTGGGGTCCGACCTGATCGAGTTGCACGGCGTCCCGGTCGTGGCGCAGCGGGTAGCGGGGGAGCGACCGGTGGCGTTCGGCCCGGCGCGGGTGCGGGCCGCTCAGAACCGACCGATCCCGACCGTGCGGCACGAGTTGGCCCGGCTCCCGGATCTGGAACGCCGGCTGTTGCCACTGCTGGACGGCACCCGTGACCGTGCGGCGTTGACCGAAGTGCTGGCCGGTGAGGTGGCCACGGGTCGGTTGCAGTTGGAGCGTGACGGCCGCCCGCTGCACGACCCGACCGAGGTGCGGGCCACCCTGACCGCGATCCTCGACCAGGCGCTCGCCGGCCTTGCCCGGCAGGCGCTGCTCGTCGGGTGAACGCATACCCGATGCGTTGCCATGCTGCTCAAATGTAGCTCAACCCCGCCGAGGGAGACAACTCGGCGGGGGACACGTTCTCGCGGTTGTTTTTACCGCGGGTCTTCTCGAGTCGCTTGCGTTGTCGCGTGGCGAATGCGCGAGCCGCATTCGTGACCGATGAGTGCCTCAACCTCGCAAACCGTCGCGCCCTTTTGCCACCCTTTTCTGACCCATCCGGCCGCCACCTGTCAGCTTCTGCGGCGCAGCCGGCGTTGCTCGTGATTATTACACCTACTTAATCGTCGCTTACCATGCCGGAGATGCCGGACATGCTGGATGACTTCCCGCCGCTCCAACGGCGATGACTGCCCTCGGGGCTCCCGCAATTCCCGCAAAACGTCCCGCAACACCCGCAATTCCTTGTGATTTCACGCAACCCAACTACCCCCTTGCAAAGCCGCCGCGATGTGCGAAAATGCTTGAAGTTTAAGGCATTCCAGAGACGGGCGAGGGGTTCTGTTGGTCTCCTGTTAACCGCTAGGTTCTTGGTTCGAATCCAAGTCGGGGAGCTGAGTCAGCGGGTGCGGAATAACGCCCCCACGAGTTAACGTGTACAGCCGGGAGCACCAACTCCCTGCCATCGCCATTTCGGCCACGTTTCCGGGCACTTTGTTGCTGCTCACCCATTCGGCAAAAGCCTCGGGTTCGACGGAGACATCTCGGGGGCCGGGCCGAACTCCGCCGTTCCAACTCGCACCCCGAACTTCTCGCCCCAACAGTCTCGCGCTCTCGCCGAGGGACCACCCCACACGTTAACACCAGGTTCGCCTCGCACTCCGATCGAGATCCGAACTCGTGAGTCGGCATTGCGGAACTCCAAATTGTGTGGGGAACCGGTCGCACGATGACCGCTTGAGACGGCGCGTAGGGTGCACCCCGGGGCCGTCCGGCTTCCGGCGGCTCGGCACGGCCCTTCCGGGCGCCGCTTCCTTGTCTTACCCGAGTTGCGGGCCGATAATCTCCTCAAGTCCGATGCTCTCAACGGGGGCAATGTGCCACGGGCCGCGGCCCCTCCTGCGTCGAATCGTTCCATTGGCCGGCCGAGTGCCCTGACCCGCGTGCTCCACGGACCCGCCGCACACCACGAGCCGCCGGCCCACCGCACCCATACGAGTGAACCCATGTCAAGCGATTACAAGCCCTACCACGCCGTGAATCCGAAGAACCCCACGGTGTTCTTCGACATCGCCATCGGCGGCCAGGCCGCCGGGCGGATCGAGATGGAACTGTTCGCCGACACGTGCCCCAAAACCGCCGAGAACTTCCTCCAACTGTGCGTCGGCGCCACGAGCAAGACGGGGACTCCGCTCGCCTACAAGGGGTCGTCGTTCCACCGCGTGATCCCCGGTTTTATGTGCCAGGGCGGGGACTTCACCCGTGGGGACGGGCGGGGCGGCGAGTCGATCTACGGCGGCCGGTTCGACGACGAGACGTTCGAGGGCAAAGCCGGCCAGCACTTCGGCCCGGGCGCCCTGTCGATGGCGAACGCTGGCCCCAACACCAACGGTTCCCAGTTCTTCTTGTGTACCGCCGCGACCCCGCACCTGGACGGGCGGCACGTCGTGTTCGGGCAGGTGGTGAAAGGGTACGACGTGGTCCAGAAGATCGAAGCGGTCGGCTCGCGGAGCGGGCAGACGTCGGCCAAGGTCACCATCAGCGACTGCGGCCGGGTCGAGTAGTTCGGGCAGGGCGGGCCGCACCGGTGGGCCGAACTCTCATCGCGGTCGGCGCTCTGTGGGCAAGATAAACGTTCCGGACTGTCGCTTCGGGTTGCCAGAAGCGGTGGGCGGCGCCGTCATCGGTCAGGGAGCGAGTACGACATCGAAGGCGCGAGCGAACCGAGCGAGGCTGTCGTCAAGCGGGGGCAGCAGCACCCCGCGCTCGGTACCGAGCGCGCTGTACGGGGGGCGGGGGGCGGGCCAACAGAACGAGTGCGCCGGCCGCCCGATCACGCCCGAACACGCCAGCCCCGCCCGGCGCGCCGCGGCCCGGGCGAGGGCCGCCCAACTCATGGAGTCCGGCGGGGCCAGGTGCCACAGCCCGCACGCGCCGTCGATCAGCAGGTCCAGAGCCTCGGACACCAGATCGGGCAGGTACGCGGGCGTGGTGACCAGGTCGTCGGCGGCGGGGAAAGGCACGCCCGTCCGGAGCGCCCGGAGCGCCTGAGCAACAAAATTGCGCCCGTCCCACGGGCCGAACAGCGGGCCGGTGCGGATGACCAGCGCGCCAGCGTGTGAGGTAAGTACCCGGCGCTCGGCCTCAGCCTTGGCCGCGCCGTACACGCTCAGCGGCTCCGGGGCCGCGCCCTCAAAATAGGGGCGCGTGGACCGGCCGTCGAACACCAGGTCGGTCGAAAAGGTGACGAGCGGCAACCCGGCGGTGGCGCACGCGGCGGCTAGCACGGCCGGCCCGTCGGCGTTGTGCCGGCGGCACCGCTCGGCCTCGGCCTCGGCCGCGTCCACCTTTGCGTACCCGGCCGCGTTCACCACCGCCCACGGCCGCAGCCGGGTCAGCGCCGCGCCGACGGACGCCGGGTCCGTGATGTCGCACTCGTCACGGGCCGGGGCGGCGACCGCGAGCCCGCGGCACGCGCAGGCCCGGAGGAACGCCGCGCCGAGCGGCCCGGCCCCGCCCGTGAGGAGGATCGGCCGGGCCCGCGTGACGGCCGGCCCTTGCGATGCCGCCGGGCGGTCGGGGAACAGCAACCGGTCGGGTCGCCGCCACCACCCCGGGCTGTCGAGCACCGGGTGCACCGGTTCCGCGCCGCCCGCCAGTTGCTTGACCAGTCCGGCGACCGCGGTCGGGCGCGGCGGGTCCGCCCGGGCGTCGAACGCGCCCGGCTCGTAGCTCCCGCGCTCTTCGGTGACGAGCGAGTCCCAGTCGTGCGCCCCGAACACCGACCACGCGGTGACGGCCCGCACGTCGGCCCCGGCCGCGCGGGCGGCGCACGCGCCCCGCCACACGTCCGCGAGCCAGCGCACCTGCTCCTCGCGGGTGCAGCCCAGGTGCGCCTCGGTCACCGCGACCGGGCGCCGGTACCGCTCCCACGCTTCGGCGAGCATGCCGCCCGCTCCCGCGATCCCGGCCGGAAGGACGCGCACGGCTTCCGTGTCCGCGTAAGCGTGCTTGCCGTTTCCCCCCCGCGCGGCCGGCGGGTACCGCTCCGATCGCGGATCGAGGTATCGCTCGCTCGTGACGTAATAGTTCGCCCCGAGCACGTCCGGGGGGCACGGGTTACGACGGAACCAGTCCATCTCGGCCGTCGGGACCCCGGCCCGGCGCAAGTAGCCCGCGAGCGGGTGCCGCTCGCCCACCCGGCCGCACAGCAGGTCCCACGAGAGCCACCGCCGCGCGTTCTCGAACTCGGCCTGGTACGCCAGCACGGGCGGCGCGTAGGTCTTGCCCAGGTCTTCGGTCTGGATCAGGCGCGCGGCCGGGTTGACCGCCCGCACCGCCCGCATCGCGAGCACGACCGCCCGGCACTGGGTGAGCAGGCACCGGACGAACGTGGCGTCGTCGCGGCCGTGCGGGTGCCAGTACCCGTACAGCCCGGCGAACCGGGCCGTGGTGAGGGGCTCGTTCACCGGCGTGTACGCGTCCGCCCACGGGTACCGCTCGGCGACCCGCGCGGCGAACGCGGCCAGGCCGTCGGCGAAGGCCGGGTCGGTGAGCGACGTGTGCGGCGGGCCGCTGCCGTGGTGAACCAGCCCGAGGATCGGCCGCACGCCCGCCCGCCGCAGCCGGTCGAGCCGGTCGTCGGTACGGCCCCACTCCCCCGGGTCGGCCGCGTGCCGCTCCCAGAGCACCGGGTACCGGACGGCCGCGACCCCCAAAGCGACGAGCCGCTCGATGTCCCCCGGCCGGCGCTCGTGCCCGCCGCGGGCGAGCTGGTCGTGGTACCGGTCGCCGACGCGGTTCACCGTGCACTCGACCCCGGCCCACACCTCGGGCCGGTCGCGGTCGGTCGCCCCACCCATCGCTCCGCCCTCTGGAGGAATGAAACCCCGGCCCTCGGCCGCCTACGGTCACTGCGGCCGGCGGGACCAGAAGGCGTGTCGCCCGGTTCGGCCGCCGCACCGCGGGCAGGTGGGGAAGTACTCGCGGTCCACGCTGGCCTCGTGCCCGCACCGGCGGCCGGCGCGGACCGGCACCGGCAGCCCGCACCGCTCGCAGTCGTGCAGCGGCTCGGCCTCGTCGTCCCGCAGGTACACCTCGACCAGCTCGGTCGGCAGCGCGTCCGGCAGCGGCCGCCGGTCGGTGTCGAGTCGCGCCAGGAGGGCGCGGAGCCCGCGGCCCCCGCAGTGCGGGTCGGTGAGCAGGACCCGCACCCGCCCGCGCTGGGCGGCGGGCACCGCCGCGAGGAACATGCCCAGCGTCTCACTGGCTCCGTCGGTCCCCGCCGCGGCGGGGTCGTTGCGCGTCATCAGGTCGTCTCCGCACCTACGTGGATCGGATCGGCCTCCGTGCCGGGGTGTTGGGGCGAACTGACTGGTACTTTTGGGCGACTGCCCTCATACACGTGCCTGGTGGTAGTGTCGCTTTTCTCGACGAGCCAGGGAGCGGTGCCACGTACCCCCGCTCCCTGGCTCGTCGAGAAAAGCGACACCCATTGCGGGTTCATGTATCAGGCCGGCGCGAGGGCGGGAGAGCCGAGGGCGGCGCGGGCCTCGTCCGCGGCCTTCTTGCCGGCCAGGAACGCGTGGTCCGAGTTGTAGTACTCCCACTCGCTGTACCGCCCGGCCAACTGGACCCCGTGCCCCGCCAGCCACTCGCGGATCAGCCGCACGTTTGCCGGCCGGGCGTGGTCGTACACCACGTACGCGTGCGGCATGTCCACCTGGTTCGCCGTCCAGATCGGGTCCGCCGCGCCGATGATGCCGACCTTGACGCAGTCGGCGATGCACCGCCGGATCAGCTCCTCGCCGTCGCACGGGAGCGGCTTCAGCGGCCCGTAGGTGATCTCGCAGGTGAGCCCGAACCCGCCCGGCGGGTTGCAGTACGGGCTCGCGTTGCCCTGCACGAAGATGCGGTGGAACACCGTGTCCTCGGGGTAGTAGATCCAGTGCTTCTCGGTCACGCTCGCGCGGCCCACCCCGAGGTTCACGCACCGCACCGAGGTGAACCGCAGGGCCTCGGCCGCCCGCCGCACCTTCTCGGGCGCCTCGTCCCCCATGGCCCGGATCAGCACCGGCAGCGGCATCGTGCTGATGAGCCGCTCGTACCCGATCTCCTCGCCCGCGGCCGTGGTCACCACCCGCCGCGACGGGGACACGGCCCGCACCCGGGTGTTCAACCGCAGCTCCCCCCGCAGCCGGGGCAGGAACCCGTCCATCAGGGCCTGAAAACCGCCCCGGAGCGGGTACCCGAACCGGGCGTTCGGCCCCATCGGCTTGGGCTTGGGCAGCAGCGCGCCTTCGATCATCTCGCGCAGGTCCGGCATCGGCACGCGGCCGCCCAGCCAGCTCGTCTCCATCGTGTCCAGCGGCACCGCCCAGATCTTCCGGTTGTACGGGATCGCGAAGTGCTTCGCGATCCCGGCGCCCCACACCTTGTAGATGAACTCCTCGAAGTTCCGCGGCTCGGTCGGTTCGCCCCCCGCCCCGCTTCCGGCCGGCGGGGCCAGCGGCACCGTGCTCTCGGCTACCCCGTCCGCGCAGCAGTCGGACACGCCCGCGTCCTTCGGGTCGGCCGTCGGGAGGAGCCCGCACGCGCCGTTCTTCGCGGCGCCGTTCGCGTGCCCGTTCAATGCGTGCTTCCCGTTGCCGTTCGTGCCGGACCCGTGGGCGGCCGGCAGCGGCTTTGGGGGCTCCGGCTTCGGGTTCGCGCTCCCGAAGCGGGCCTCGACCGCGCCCAGGATGCACTCCGTGATGACGTCCGCCGGGAGCCCGTACAGCGCCCCCTGGAACGGGTACCGGGTGTACACGTCCTTGCTGTAGACCCACGCCTCGCGGTCCTGCCAGTGGACGTTGTCGCCCAGCAGCAGCCCGTACATCTCGTGCACGTACGGGTCGTTCGAGAACATGATGTGCCCGGCCCAGTCGAACGTGAACCCGTTGTCCACCAGCGACCGGCACCACCCGCCGACCGTGTCGTTGCTCTCGAGCAGGAGCGCGTCCTCGCCCAGGTGGTACGCGGCGCTCAGCCCGGTCGGGCCGGCCCCGATCACCACCACCGGAGCGGATGTCGCGCGGGCGGGGCTCCCGCCCCCGGCGCCGTCGGTGGCACGTTCCCCGCACTCCTCAATGCGGTCGGCCATGAGGGTGACGGTCGCGTCCCACGAGGTCTTCGCCAGCACTGACTTATATTGCTCCAACCGCCGCCGCCTCGCGTCGGGAGTTTCGGCCAGCGCCCGCTCGCACGCGGCAACGAACGCGTCGGCCGTGTCCGCGAGCCCCACCATCGCGCCGTACGGCTCGGCCACGTCGGTGATGGGCGTGGACACGATCGGCTTGCCGGCCGCCATGTACTCGACCGTCTTGGTCGGGCTGATGTACCGGGTGGACTCGTTCCGCGCGAACGGGAGCAGCGCCACGTCCCAGCCTGCCAGGAGCGCGGGCAGGTCCGCGTACGGCCGCTGGCCCAAGAAGTGGACGTTGGGGTTGCGGGGCAGGTCCGCCGGGTCGATCTTGACCACCGGCCCGACCATGACGAACTGCCAGTCGGGCCGGGCGGTGGCGGCGGCCGCGAGCAGCTCGCGGTCGAACCGCTCGTCGATCACGCCGAAGAACCCGAGCCGCGGGCGCGGCAGGGCCGCCTGCTCGGCCGGTTCCGGCAGTGGCCCGGCCGCGGTGCCGAAGTGGGCGGCGTCCACGCTCGACGGGAAGCAGTGGCAGTTCGGGTGACGGTCCTTCTTCGCCCGGTACAGGCTCGGGCCGCCGGTGAACACCACGTCGGACCGCTCCAGCAGCCGGCGCTCCAGGTCCAGGAGCTGCGGCGGGGCGAACTTGAACGCCGACAGCTCGTCCATGCAGTCGTACACCGTGACCCGCGGGGCCAGCCCGTCGGCCAGCGGCAGCGCCATCGGGGTGTAGAACCACAGGTCGTACGCCCCGCTGGCGCCCGCGAGCAGCTCGCGCACGAGCGGGCGCAGCTCGGGGTACTGCGCGTCGTTGAACCCCGCGTGCCCGGCGCGGGTGTGCGGCCGGCACACGGTCAGGCCCGGCGGCCCCTCGCGCAGCTCCCACCGCGGCGGGCCGTCCGTTTGGGTCGGCTCCTCGACGAAGAACACCGGGCGCGTGCGGGCCAGACGGGTCATCAGGTGCTGCGGGCGCTGAAAGACGAAATCCCAGCGGAGGTGCGAGAATACGACGAGCGCAGGGGGCTTGGACATATCTGGCCTCGGGAGCGGGCGGGTGGCGTCGTCCCGAGGTGAGCAACTGATGCACCAGACGGGCGGGTCCGGCGAAGCTCCCGACAGGGCGTCGGGAGGCCACGCAATCGGTCCGCGGCGTTGTGTCAGAGGGTTCCCGTGCCGCGCGCCATTCGCCGACCGCGAGGCCGGCGGCGGGCGCCGGCTTCACACCCCTTCGCGGCGGCCTGCCCGCTGCCGGTGCATGAGTTCGTCGCGCCACCCCTGCTCCTGTTCGTGCTCCTGGGCCGTCGTCGGGCCGCGCGTGGCCCGGGCGATGTCGGCGAGCGGGAACTTGGGGGTGCGGTCCGCGAACAACAGCCCGTTCGCCTCCTGGTACGTGTCCGCGAACTGCGTGTAGCAGAACCCGGACAGCACCGGCAGCGCGCGCACCACTGCCAGCAGTCGGGAGTACCGGTCGGCGAGCGCCTGCGTCGAGCCGACCCGGCTGTAGCCCCAGGCGCCGACGTCGGGCGAGTACGCGATCCCGCCGAACTCGGTCAGCACCACCGGGTGGTCCGGGTGCTGGGCGCCGGCGTCCCCGAGAACCAGCATCCGGCCGCCGGGGCGCTCGCGCCGGAACAGCCGGGACAGGTCGTCGGCGGCGCCGTACCGGGCGGCGATGCGCTCGAGCTGGTCGTCGTAGTCGTGGATCCCGATGACATCGGTGGCCACGCTCTCCCACCCGTCGTTGCCCACCACCGGGCGCGCCGGGTCGAGCGTCTTGGTGAGGAAGTACAGGGCGCGGACGTAGTTCCGCTGGGCCGGGCTGTCGGGCAGGTCCGGGACGCCCCAGGACTCGTTGAACGGCACCCACGCGATCACGCACGGGTGCGAGCGGTCGCGCTCGATCACCGCGGCCCACTCGGCCGTCAGCCGCTCGACGGATTCGGTGTTGAACCGGTACGCGCTGGGCATCTCCTCCCACACCAGGAGCCCGAGGGCGTCGGCCCAGTACAAGTACCGCGGGTCCTCGATCTTCTGGTGCTTCCGCACCCCGTTGAACCCCATCGCCTTGGTGAGTTCGACGTCGCGCCGGAGCGCGTCGTCGTCGGGCGCGGTCTGGCCCGTTCCGGGCCAGTACCCCTGGTCCAGAACCAGCCGGAGCGCGAGCGGGCGGCCGTTCAAGACGAACCGGTCGCCCTGAACGGCGATCGACCGCAGCGCGGTGTAGCTCCACGCCTCGTCGACCACCGCGCCGTCCGGGCCGAGCAACTGGAGGTGCGCGTTGATGAGCGTCGGGCGCTCCGGGCTCCACAGCAGCTCGTTCCGGTAGTCGTCGATGCCGGGGTCGGACAGCGCGATGCGGCGGTGCACCTCGCCCGCGACCACGCGGTAGGTGTCGTCGGCCAGGAGCACGGGGCCGGCGGTGAGGACGGCCCGCAGCCGCAGCCCGTCCGGGGGCGGGCCGCCGTCGGTGTGGACGAACGCCTCCAGCCCGATCTCCCACCGCTCCAGCGTCGGGGTCCAGCGCACCCGGCCGATCCGCACCGCCGGCACGCGCTCGAGCCACACCGGCTGCCAGATGCCGGTGGCCCGCGGGTACCAGATGGAGTGCGGGTGGAGCTGCCAGTCCTGCTTGCCGCGCGGCTTCGCCAGGTCGTGCGGGTCGTCGTCGGCGCGGACCACCAGTTCGACCGGGCCGCCCCCCGCCGCGGCGGTCGTCACGTCCGCGTGGAACGGGGTGTACCCGCCCCGGTGGGCGGCGACCCGGGCGCCGTTGGCCCACACCACGGACTCGTAATCGACCGCGCCGAAATGCACGTGCAGCCGCTCGTGGGGCTTGAGTTCGGCGGGCGGCAGGCGGAGCCGGTACCAGCACCGCTTGTAGAAGCCCGATTCGGCAACGCCGCTGGCTTCCGTTTCCGGGGCGAACGGCACCCGGATCGTGCCGTCCCAGGTGACTTCCGGAGGGGACGACCACCGCGCGCCCGGGTCGCGCGCGAACTCCCACGTGCCGTCGAGAGAGGTCCAGTTGCGGCGCAGTTGCGGGCGCGGGTGGGTCGGCCGGTTGCGGTCGGGCATTCCGTTTCTCCTATGTCGGTATGGCGAAGCAGTGCAAACGAAGTACCGGCCTTTCTGTCGGGAGTACGGTAAGTCGCGCCGGGCGGGCGCCCGGGGGGCACGAGCGTTGCTGTCAAACAAAATTACGTGCCGACATGATCTAACGATCGATAGAATTGTGAGGGAGCCGTGGGCATCACGATTCTTCGCAGCGGAACGTGTGCGCTCGCGGGGGGCCAAGGGCTCTACTTCCTGGTGACTGGCGTGTGGCCACTGGCACACATGGAGAGCTTCCTGGCCGTCACCGGTCCGAAAACCGATCTGTGGTTGGTTCAAACCGTCGGCGCGCTCATCGCGGCGGTCGGCACGGCCCTGCTGTTGGCCGCGCTGAGCGGCCGGGTGACGTGGGACGTGGCGCTGCTCGGCGCGCTAACCGCTGCCGCGCTGGCCGCGGTGGACATCACCTTTGTGACGCGCGACGTGATCCCGCCGGTCTACCTTGCGGACGCGGTTCCGGAAGTTGTGTTCGTGTTGTGGTGGCTCGTGGGCGCGGCACGCGCAGCAGGGCCTCGCAGCGGTTGAAGTCCGGAGCGTTTTCGCACCGAGCTGCGGCGCCCGCCTGTACCGCCCACGGCACCAGCACGCCGTCCACTTGCAGAAGCGTCAGCACGTAACCGTGCCGAAGTGTTTTGCAGATGAAAACAAATGCACCGGCATTCGTAGCGTGATCAAATTTGCAAAGCGGTCCCAATTCGTCGCGTTATGCCGTCCTGAACGATTCCAACGATTTCCGGTTTCCCGACTCCGCGTTAGTGGCCCACTCGGCCGCGACCCCAGCAGCGAGTCGCGGTGCCATCAGGAGGGGAGAGGGACACCAGGGCGCGGCACGTGTCGCGTGGGTGGTGTGACCAGCGCCGGCAGGTGGACCCCGGCGTTCCTGATCGTGGCGAGTCTGTAACGGGGGGGGGACGCTCATGGCTTGGGTCGCCGACTGGAGGAGCAACGAGACGTTCGCTGGTACTCCGACTACCGATTGGCTGTCGATTCGCTGGTGCGTCGCTACCACCGAACGGCGCCATCAAAACCCGATTAACATTTACAAGCGGCAGGCGATCGGCCGCTGGGTGGCTCGAATAATCAGGCGGCAACATGTGATTCCGAAAGCTGTTGCGGCTGATCGAATCGGAATGTGACTCGATCCCGCTCAGGCGGACGCGGGTCTCTGTTCGGCCCAACGTTGCTCCAGATTCCATAACCAGTACCGGGATCACGTCACAAACAGTCGACAGCCGCACGGCCGCGGTGTCAGGAATTGTGACCGTTGCACCGCCCGGGTCGATAGCTACTGTAAGTTAACGTTCCGCCGGACAGGCCGTCGTTCTGCCCGCACCGGTCGCGCACCGACATTCGACCTACCGACGCACCGTAGCACGAATGCTGCCGTCGTTAGGATAATGCCCTTTGCGGTCGTGTCCCGAGGCCCTTACCGTTCTCAAGGACACGCGTCCATGGCCGACGAAATTGCCCCCGCCCCCCCGGCGCCCGAAGGTCCGCCCGACGCCGAGCAGGACCGCCTCGCCCAACCGGTGGATGCCGAGCAGCCGCCCCGGCTCCCCTTTCCGGTCGTCGGGGTCGGCGCCTCGGCCGGCGGGCTGGAAGCGTTCTCCGCGTTCCTGGCCGCCATGCCGCCCGACGCCGGAATGGCGTTCGTCTTCATCCTCCACCTCCCGCCCGATCACAACAGCCTGCTGGCCGACATCCTCGCCCGCCGCACCGCCATGCCCGTCCACCAGGTCGAGGACGGGCTCGCGGTCGAGCCGGATCACGTGTACGTTACCCGCCCGGGCCACGTCGTCGGCATCCGCGAGGGCCGCCTCCGCGTTGGCCCGGAGCTGGGCGGTCCGCGGGCGGCCAACCGCCCGGTGGACGACTTCTTCCGCACGCTGGCCGAAGAGCAGCGGGAGCGGGCGGTCTGCGTGCTCCTGAGCGGCATGGGGTCCAACGGCACCGCCGGCGCGCAGGCGGTCAAGGCCGTCGGCGGGCTGTGCGTCGCCCAGGACCCGGACTCGGCTCAGTACCCGAGCATGCCCCGGCACCTGATCGACGCCGGGTACGCCGACTACATCGTCCGCCCGGCCGACCTGCCGGACGTGCTCCTCACGTACGCGCGCAGCCGCTACGCCACCGGCGGTCGGGAGGCCGACGCCCGGGCGGCGCTGGAGCGGGAGCAGCAGCACCTGCGCGAGGTCGTGGCCATCCTGCGGACCCGCACCCGGCAGGACTTCACCGGGTACAAGAAGCCCACCATCCTGCGCCGGGTGCAGCGGCGGATGGGGCTGCTCCGCGTGCCCACCATGGCCGAATACGCCCGGCACCTGCGGCAGAGCCCGAACGAGGTGACGGGGCTGGCCGACGACCTGCTGATCCACGTCACCGGGTTCTTCCGCGACCCGGAGGCGTGGGAGGTCTTGCGGGAGAAGGTCATCGCCCCGCTCGTCCGGACCCGCGAGGCCGGCGGCCCGGTGCGGGCGTGGGTGGCGGCGTGCTCGAGCGGGGAGGAGGCGTACACCCTGGCCATGATCCTGGTCGAGGAGTCGGACCGGGCGGACAAGCGGCTGGACATCAAGGTGTTCGCCACCGACTTGGCCGACCGCACCCTGTCCCACGCCCGGGCCGGGGTGTACCCCGGCGGGATCGAGAGCGAGATCAGTTCCGAGCGGCTGCGGCGGTTCTTCACCCGGGAGGACGAGGTGTACCGGGTGCGCCAGGAGCTGCGGGACCGGGTGGTGTTCGCCCCGCAGAACATCCTCCAGGACCCACCGTTCAGCCGGCTGGACATCGCCACCTGCCGCAACCTGCTCATCTACCTGGAGGCCGAGGTGCAGAAGCGGGTGCTGACGCTCCTGCACTTCGGGCTGCGCGAGGGCGGGGCCCTGTTCCTCGGCACGAGCGAGACGATCGGCGGCGCCGAGGAGCTGTTCGAGCCGGTGGACAAGAAGGCCCGCATCTACCGCCGGGTCGGGCCGACCCGGCACGGGCTGGTCGAGTTCCCGCTGCCGCGCCCGGTCCCGCCCCTCGCCGCCCCGGACGAGGCGCGGGGCCAGGCGCCCGCCCCGCGCCCGTCGCCCCCCGGCGACCGTTCGGTCGGGGAGCTCACCCGGCAGGCGCTCCTGGAGCACCACGCCCCGCCGGCGGTGGCCGTGGACCGCGACTTCCGGGTGGTGTACTACCACGGCGACACGTCCCCGTTCCTCCGGCAGGCCTCCGGCGAGCCGACCCGGGACCTGCTGCTCCTGGCCCGCGAGGGGGTGCGCGGCGCGGTCCGGCTCGCGCTCCAGCAGGCCGCGGCCCAGCAGCAGCCGGCCACGGCCCGCGACGGCTGGGTCGAGCGGCCGGGGCGCCGGGTGCGGGTGGAGGTGACCGCGTCGCCCGTGCCCGCCGGGACCCGGGCGGGTCACTTCGTCGTCAGCTTTGAGGAGTACGGCGAGGTGCCCGCGGCGGCGGGGCCGGACGGCGAGACCGGCGACCTGGCCCGGCTCCGGGCCGAGTTGCAGAGCACGATCGAGGAGCTGCAAACCAGCAACGAGGAGCTGAAGGCCTCCCACGAGGAGGCGATGAGCGTCAACGAGGAGCTGCAAAGCGCCAACGAGGAGCTGGAGACCTCGAAGGAGGAGATGCAGAGCCTGAACGAGGAGCTGCGGACCGTGAACGCCCAACTCCGGGCGAAGATGGAGGAGCACCAGGCGGCCAGCAGCGACCTGACCAGCCTTCTCACCAGCACCGACATCGCGGTGCTGTTCCTGGACACCCGGTTCCGCATCCGCCGGTTCACCCCGGCCGTCCGCGACCTGCTCGACCTGATCCCGGGCGACATCGGCCGGCCGCTGACGGCCCTGGCCCGGAAGTTCGACGACCCGCACCTGGACGACGACTGCCGGGCGGTGCTGGAGCGGCTGGCGCCGGTCGCCCGGGAGGTGCCCACGGCGGCCGGCCGGCACTACCTGCGGCGGGTGCTCCCGTACCGGACCGTGGACGACCGCATCGACGGGGTGGTGGTCACCTTCGTGGACGTGACCGAGCGGAAGCGGGCCGAAGACGCCCTGGCGGCGGAGAAGGGGTACGCCGAGAGCATCGTCGAAACGCTCCACGAGCCCCTGCTGATCCTCCACCCGGACCTGACGGTCAAGGGCGTCAACCCGGCGTTCTACACCCACTTCCGGGTCAACCCGGCGGGCACGATCGGGCGGAAGGTGTACCACCTCGGCAACGGGCAGTGGGACATCCCGGCCCTGCGGACGCTGCTGGAGGACGTGCTCCCGGGCAGCAACGTGTTCAACGATTACGAGGTGACCCACGAGTTCGAGGGCCTGGGCCGGCGGGTGATGCTGGTGAACGGGCGGCGGCTGGACCACGCGCAGCTCATCCTGCTGGGGGTCCGTGACATCACCGACCGCAAGCGGGCCGAGGAGGCGCTGCGCGAGTCCAACGTGCGGTTCCGGTCGATCGCCAACCTCGTGCCGGACCTGCTCTGGTCCAGCCGGTCCGACGGCTATACGGAGTGGTACAACCAGCGGTGGAGCGAGTACACCGGGCAGACGCTCGAGCAAGCGGCCGACTGGGGCTGGACCGACGCGATCCACCCCGACGACCGTGAGGGGTCGGCGCGGCGGTACGGCGCGGCGGTCTCGGCCGGCAAGGCCCTCGTACAGGAGCACCGCATCCGCCGGCACGACGGCGCGTACCGGTGGTTCCTCGTGCGGGCCGAGCCCGTCCGCGACGAGACGGGGCGCCTCACGATGTTCGGCAGCGCGACCGACACCCACGACCAGCGAACGATGATGGCGGCGGTGCTGGCGAGCGAGGAGAAGTACCGGACGCTGTTCGAGGCGATCGACGCGGGGTTCGCCATCTTCGAGATGATCTACGACGCCGCCGGCGCGCCGGCGGACTTACGGTACGTGGAGACGAACCCGGCGTTCGAGCGGCAGGCCGGGCGGCGGCCGGGGCCGGGGCAGACCATGCGGGAACTGTTCCCCGCGGCCGGGGACATGTGGCTGGCGGACTACGCCGAGGTCGCCCGCACGGGGCGATCGAAGCGGTTCGTCGATCAGGCCCCGGGGCTCGGCCGGTGGTTCGACGTGTTCGTATTCCCGGTCGCCGCCGGCCGGCTCGCGGCGCTGGTCCGCGATGTCACGACCGAGAAGCAGGCCGAGGACGCCCTGCGGGCGAGCGAGGCGAGGTACCGCGCGCTCGTCGAGAGCCAGGTGGAAATGGTGGCCCAGTTCCGCCCCGACGGGACGCTGCTGTTCGTCAACGGCGCCTACGCGCGGGCCTTCGGGACCACCCCCGAGCGGTTGACCGGCACGAACTTCTGGGACCTGATCCCCCCCGAGGGGCACGCCGCCGTGCGCGCCCGGCTCGACGCGCTGACGCCCGAAACGCCCCTGGTGCAGATCGAGAACATGATCGCCGCGGCCGGCGGCCCGCGGTGGACGCTGTGGACCAACCGGGCGCTGACGTTCGACGCGGCGGGCCGCGTGGCCGAGGCCCAGTCCGCCGGGGTGGACATTACGGACCGGAAGCGGGCGGAGGCGGCGCTCCAGAGGAGCGAGCGGCGGCTGGCGGCGGTGGCCGCGCACCTGCCGAGCGCGGCGGTGTTCGTGGTGGGCCGCGACCTGCGGTACCAGTTGGCCGACGGCGAGGCGATGCGCGACGCCGGGGCCGCCCCCGCCGACTTCGTCGGGAAGACCGTCCGGGAGGCGATCGGCCCGGCCCTCGCGGACGGGTACGAAGGGCACTATCGGGCGGCCCTGGGGGGCGCGCCGTTCCGGCACGAGCACACCATTCACGGGCGACACTACGTGACGCACGGGGTTCCGCTCCGGGACGCGGCCGGGGAGATCGACGCGGCGCTGGCGGTGTCGTACGACATCACCGCGCGCAAGCAAACCGAGACGGCCCTGCACGAGGGCGAGGAGCGGCTGCGCCTGGCCGTCGCCATCGGCGAACTCGGCACCTGGGACTGGGACACGCGGACCCGCCGGGTGGTGTGGAATGACACTCACTTCGCTATGCAGGGGTACGCGGTCGGCGAGGTGGCACCGAGCTACGAGGCCTGGGTCGCCCGGGTCCACCCGGACGACCGCGCCGGCGCCGTGGCCGCCCTGGAGTCCGCCCGGGACGTGCGGGCCGTGTACCGCCACGAGTTCCGCTCGGCCCACCCGGACGGGTCCGTCCGCTGGCTCTCGGCCCGGGGCCGCTTCTTCTACGACGAGGCCGGCGCGGCGGTGCGGATGATCGGCGTGATGCGGGACGTGACGGAGCAGCGGGTGGCGGAGGACGCCCTGCGCCGCAGCGAGGAGCGGCTGCGGCTCGCCCTGTCCGCCGCCCGCATGGGTACCTGGACGTGGGACGTGGCGGCCGACGCCCACCGCCGGGACGCCAGCCTGAATGCCCTGCTCGGCCTCCCCGCCGCGGAGACCACCGCCCCGTTCGAAGAGTTCCTCGCCCACATCCACCCCGACGACCGGGAGGCGGTCCGGGCCGCGTTCGACCAGTCGGTCCGCCACGGCCGCCTGCTGAGCACCGAGTTCCGGGCAGTGTGGCCGGACGGAACAGTGCGGTGGCTCCGGGACCAGGGCGACGTGTTCGGCACCGCCGGCCAAGCCCGGATGACCGGCGCGTGCGTGGACGTGACGGAGCGGCGGGAGGCCGAGGACGCGGTGCGGGCGAGCGAGGAGCGGCTGCGGCTGATCCTGGAGAGCGCGACGGATTTTGCCATCATCACCCTCGACGCGGGCCGCGCCGTAACCACCTGGAGCCCAGGGGCCGAGGCCACGTTCGGTTTCACGGCCGGCGAGATGATGGGCCGGCCCGGCGACCTCCTGTTCACGCCCGAGGACCGCGCGTCCGGGGCGCCCGAGCAGGAGGCGACCGAGGCCCGCGAGACCGGCCGGGCGGCGGAAGAGCGGTGGCACGTCCGCAAGGACGGGAGCCGGTTCTGGGCGTCCGGGGTGCTGGCCCCGCTCGGGACCGACGGGGCCAACGGGTTCGTCAAGGTGCTCCGCGACCTGACCGAGCGGAAGCGCGCCGAGGACGAGCTGCGGCGCGCCCGGGACGAGCTGGAGTTGCGGGTGGCCGAGCGGACGACCGAGCTGGCGGCGGCCCTGGACGCGCTGGAAACGGAGATGCAGCGGCGCCGGGACCTCGTCCGGCGGCTGGGCACGGCCCAGGAGGACGAACGGCAGCGGGTGGCGCGGGACTTGCACGACACGGTGGGGCAGCTTATGGCCGGGCTGGCGCTGGCGTTCAAGGCGGTCGAGCAGAGCGGCGCGCTCCCGGCCGCGGCCGTCACGCGCCTGGCCGACGCCCAGCGGGTGATGAACGAGCTGGGTCGCGAGGTCCACGGGCTCGCGGTCCGGCTGCGGCCGACGGCGCTGGACGACTTCGGCCTGGAGGCCGCGCTGGCGCAGCTCGTGACCGAGTGGTCGGGCCGCACCGGGGTGCCCGCGGAGTTCCACGCATCGGGACTGGCTCGGCTGCCCCGGGAGATCGAGACGGCGGTCTACCGGGTCGTGCAGGAGGCACTGACCAACGTGGCCAAGCACGCCAACGCGACCACCGCCGGCGTGGCGGTCGCCCGGCCGGACGGGTTCGTGTCGGTGGTGATCGAGGACGACGGCGCGGGGTTCGACCCGCTGGCGCCGCCGAAGGGGCGTCTCGGGCTGCTGGGGATGCGCGAGCGGGTCGAACTCCTGGGCGGCTCGATTGACATCGAGTCGAGCCCCGGCGCGGGGACGACGGTGACGGTTCAGATCCCGGTTGCACAAAACGGAGGCGAGTCGTGAACAAGCTGCGCGTGTTCCTGGTGGACGACCATCCCGTAGTGCGGGACGGGCTGCGGGTGCTGCTCGACAGCGAGGCCGACATGGAGGTGGTCGGGGACGCCTTCGACGGGGAAACGGCCGTCGGGCGGGCGGCCGAACTGCGGCCCGACGTGGTGGTGATGGACGTGTCGATGCCGGGCATGGGCGGGATCGAGGCGACGGCCCGCATCCGCGCCGGTTGCCCGAACGTCCGGGTCGTCGCGCTGACCGCGCACGAGGACCGGAAGTACGTACAGCAGGCGCTCCAGGCGGGGGCGACGGGGTACGTGCCGAAGCGGGCGGCGGCGGCCGACCTGGTCGGGGCGATCCGCCACGCCGCCGCGGGTCGCACCTACCTGGACCCGTCGGTGACCGGGCCGTACCTGTCCGCGGAGCCGGCGACCGAGGCGACGAGCGACCACGGCCTGAGCGAGCGCGAGGTGGAGGTGCTCAAGCAGCTCACGGCGGGGTACTCGAACAAGCAGATCGCGGCGCGGCTCGAGGTGAGCGTCAAGTCGGTGGAGACGTACAAGGGCCGGGCGATGGAGAAGCTCGGCATCCGGTCGCGGGTGGGGCTGGTCCAGTTCGCGGTGCGGCAGGGTTGGCTGAGCGGCGGCTGACGGCGGCTCCGTCGTGTGCAAAACCTGGTCCGCGGCCGAGTCACTCGCCGCACGACGGCCTGCGGACGAGGGCGAGCGGTCGTCACGCTCACGACCCGGTTGTTCTCCCGTTCCGTGCGGACGGTCGCATACGCGACCGCGGCGGAACGACCGTGTACGGCTCCCGCGGGCGCCCCGGGCGCTCGGCCCGCGGATGCTGGGCTTGTGTCCCGGGCGCTCGGATGCACTGGGCGACCGTGCCCCGGGGCGCCCCGACCAACCGGGCCGTCTGGCGGATGTCGCTTCCCTCGGCCACATGGGCTCGCGCCTGCGACCACGGTCGCGGTCGGCGATCGGCGATCGGGTGCCGTGCTCGGCGTGCCCCGTGAAAGCCCAAAAGGGCACTGCTTCAGTAAGTGCGGCTGTACATTTTCCTGACGCCGCGCCCTCGACGGTTCGGACAACAACGGGCGATTCACACCTTTTGGTGCCTCACGTCAGCGCCGCTGAACGCTGGATATCGCAGGTGTTTTGGCGTGAGTAGCACTTTTTGCAGGGGCAGGCTGAACTGTCGGGCATTCGGGCGCGTCGCTTGTGAATGTTCCGATTTTGTCCCCCCCATTCTGCCTGCAAGTGCGTTCTTCGCAGCTATGGTTCGGGCATCGAACGCACTGCGATGCACCCGACCCCGCTCCCGCGTTCGGGCTCGCTGCTGAAGGGCCGGTCGGTTGCTCCCCCCGCATAGCCGGGCCGCACCCCGATCGGCCGCGCGAGTTCGGTATCACTCTCTTTCGCCCCTTTGCTCCGGCCGGCCCTTTGCGAATGGGACCAGCCGGTGCGCGTCCGACGGTCCCCTCCGTCCCCGGGCGCCATTGATTTTCGGCCGTGCCATCTACTTGCGTCACCCTCTTTGAGGAGCCGTGTATGCGTCGTCGTGGGTTTACGTTGATCGAGTTGCTGGTGGTGATTGCGATCATTGCGATCCTGATCGGGCTCTTGCTCCCTGCGGTGCAAAAGGTGCGCGAGGCGGCGGCACGAATGAAGTGCCAAAACAACCTCAAACAGATCGGGCTCGCCGCACACAACTTCCACGACGCGAACAACGCCCTGCCGAGCTCGCAGTACATGTCCCCGCCGAACACCCCGAACCGCGCCGCCACGCCCATGTTCGACGTGCTCAGCGGGTTCGTCTACCTGCTGCCTTACATGGAGCAGGGGGCTCTGAAGGACGCGATCTATAACGACCCCGTGTTCACGGCCGGTAACGTCGGTCCGAACTCGCCGTCCACGTTCGCGCCGTGGAAGGTGATCGTGTCGACCTACCAGTGCCCCTCCGACAGCGGGCTCCTCGACGCGTCCGGGTGGGGGCCGCGGAGCTACCAGATGGTCGTGGGCGACCGGCCCGACGCGAACAACAACACGGCCGCGACCCGTGGCGTTTTCAAGAACTTCAACCCGACGATCAACGGGGCCACCGCGCCGGAGCGGCACGGCAACACCCTCCTTCAGATCACCGACGGCACGAGCAACACCGTGATGTTCGCCGAGCGGAAGCGGGCGGTCGGGACGAACGATATCGGTCGCATCGGCAGCACCAACGGCTCGTACGTCCCCCGGGACTGCCTGTCGACCTGGAACGGGACGCAGTTCACCTCGTTCACCGGCACCAACACCGGGTGGATCGCGTCCAGTCGCTACCAGGACGGCCGCTCGTTCTACGCCACGGTCCACACGATCCTCCCGCCGAACAGCCCGAGCTGCGCGGTCAACCCGAGCAACGGTAACGGCAGCGGCTGGGGGTTCTTCTCCGCCACGAGCAACCACTCCGGCGGGGTGAACGTGGCGTTCGCCGACGGGAGCGTTCGCTTCATCCCGAACGCGATCGACACCGGCACCCTGACGGTAGACGCCACCAGCTTCTCGTCGGGGGCCAGCCCTTACGGCGTGTGGGGCGCGATGGGCACTGCGGCCGGCGGCGAGGTCATCCCCGGCAGCTAACGGCGAGCGGACCGGCCGGGGCGACCGTCGCCCCGGCCCCCGCAATCATCATTCCCAGCCTTTATGAGCGGAGAAGAACCGATGACCCTTTGGCGAATCGCGGCGGCCTTCGGAGCGGTGGCGGTCGCGCTCGGCTCGAGCGCCTGCAGCAACAGCGACTTCCGCATGCCGGCCACGTCGCTCAGCGGCAAAGTGACCGTTAACGGCAAGCCGCTCTCGTGCGGCGTCGTGACCGCCTACCGCGGCAGCTCGAAAGTGATGGAAGCGTCCATCGAGGTGGACGGCAACTACACGTTCGCGGACCCGCCGGCCGGGGAGTACCTGATCACGGTCACCAGGACCGACGCGCCCTCCACTTACAGCCGGCCGGTGCGGCTCCCCGCGAAGTACGCCGACCCGGGCAGCTCCGGGCTGCGGGCGACCGTGGTGAGCGACCGGCCCAACACCCAGGATCTCACGCTCGGCACGAAGTGACCCGCCGGAGCGGGTTCGAAGTTGTGTGCCTGACAGTGCCCGCCGGAACGTACCCCAGAAACACCCACCTATGCCCGCACTATCATCCACAACCGAGTTCATCGACCTGTTCCGCCGGAGCGGCATCTACCAGGCCGGCGCGTTCGACGACGCGCTGGCCAAGGTGCCCGACCTGCCCGACGACCCGGCCCGGGCGGCGACCGTCTTCGTCCAGCGCGGGGTGCTGACCAGGTTCCAGGCGCGGCTCCTGCTGAACGGCCGGTCGCGCGGGTTCCGGTTGGGCTCCTACGTCATTCAGGACCAGCTCGGGCAGGGCGGTATGGGGACCGTGTTCCTCGCCGAACACACCACCCTCCGCCGCCTCGCGGCGGTTAAGGTGCTCACGCTCCCGAAGGATGTTGACGGGACCGACCTGGCCCTGGAGCGGTTCCTGCGGGAGGCCCGGGCCGCCGCCGCCCTGGACCACCCGAACATCGTCCGCGTCAACGACGTCGCGAACCAGGACGGCATCCACTACATCACGCTGGAGTACGTCGACGGGGTGACGCTCGAGCAGCTGCTGCAGAAGGGCGGGCCGGTCACGCCGTCGCGGGCCGTCGAGTACATCGCCCAGGCAGCCGCCGGGCTCCAGCACGCCGACGAGCGCGGGTTCGTCCACCGCGACATTAAGCCGGCCAACCTGATCCTCACGCGGGACCAGAAGACGCTCAAGATCCTCGACATGGGGCTGGCCCGCTCGTTCACCAAAGAAGAAGACAAGCTGACCGAGCGGCTGGAGCACGGGGCCATCGCCGGGACCGTCGATTTCATCGCCCCGGAGCAGTCGCTCGGCGCCGTCAACCTGGACATTCGGGCCGACATCTACTCGCTCGGGGCCACCTTCTTCACCCTCCTCACCGGCCGCCCGCCGTTCCAGGGGAACACCACGCAGAAGCTTGCCCAGCACCAGATGAAGCCGGCTCCGGACCTGACGGAACTCGACCCGACGCTCCCGGCCGAGTTGGCCGCAGTGGTCGCGAAAATGCTCGCGAAAAAGCCCAAAGACCGGTACCAAACGCCCGCCGACGTAATTGCAGCGCTGGCGCCGTGGCTGGGCCAGTCGCGGACCAACTTGCCCGGCGCGGTGCTGGCGCCGGCGCACTCCGGCCGGATCGTCGAGGGCGGGGTGCCGTCGGCCCGGAGTACCGTTCGCGCTGGGACGGCCGGTACGGAGCGCCGCACCACCCGGCGTAAGAAGAAGGCGAAACCGGCAGAGCCGCAGAAAAAGACGCTGCTGATCGCGGCCGGCGCGCTCGGCGCGCTGCTCGTGGCGGTGCTCGTCGCGGTTCTGGCGTCCGGCGGCAAGAAGCCGGAACAGGCGTCGAACGTGCCTGCCGGTAATCAGCCCGTTACGCCGTCTGTTACGCAGCCGGTGAACACCCCGCCCAGAATCGGCCCGAGCGCGCCGCAGAACCCGCAGCCGGCCGTCAAGCCGCCCGCCGGGGCGCCGGGCGAACTGTTGTACCACATCGATTTCGCGAACCTGGAAACCAGCTCGCTCTCGGCCGCGGTGGGCGAGAAGGTGTACACACAGCGGCTCGGCGGCCAGAGCCTTCCGCTCGGATGGGGCATCAACCACCACGAGCCCGCGGCGGCCGCCGAGTTCGCGATCGCCGACTTCGCCGGGGCACGCGCGCTCGAAGTCCGGCGCGTCCGGTTCGAGCGCACCGAGGTGGTTTGTAAGCTGGACGCCGTACTCAGCACGCCTGGGGTGAACGAGTCCCGCACGTTCCGCGTGGAGTACCAGTTCGACGGCCCCGGCCTCGTGCAGTTCGGGATCAAGATCGACAAGGTTCCGTACGTGAGGCCCGTTCTGGAGCCGCTCGCGCCGACGAGCGGGGGCTGGCGCCAGGCGGAGTTCGTGTTCACACGGCAGACCAACGACCCGGTGATGTTCAGTTGCAACATCTCCCCGGACCCGAAGGCGCCGACCGCGCCGACCGGTGCGTTCCGGCTCCGGGCCCTCGACGTGTGGAAGGGGCGGGCCGCGGCGGCGCCGCCGGCGGCTCCCCCGGCCCCGGCGGCTCTGGCGAACCGGTTCGTCGGTTGGAAAGCCGGGGCCGTGGTCTACCGTTCCGACCTCGGAGAGATCGAACCGTTCCAGGTCACGAAGGAGGGCACGAAGGTCCAAACGGGCGCGCCCGAACAGCTCCCCAAGGGGATCCGCGCTTCGTGCTGGAAGCCCGCCGCGGTCGCGGAGTTCCGGTGCGAGTCCACCGGCGTCTCGCGGGCCCTGGGGGTGGCCAACCTGTCCGACGATAAGGCCGGCCGGATCGCCTTCGAACTCGAACGCGAGATGGACCTCCGCCTGACGCCCGGGAAGGCGTACCGCGTGACGGTTGAGTACGCGACCCAAAGCGGAGCTTCGGGCGGGCTGGTGGTACAAGCGCCCGGAACGACCGTGCGAAACGTGCTTCAGATTCCGCTCACCGCCAGCGACGACAGTTGGAAGACGGTCTCCGGTGAGTTCGAGCGCCGCGACGGCGAACCGATCCGGCTGAGCTTGGAGAACTTCACCGTCGGCGCGGAAAAGGTCCTCTCGATCCGGTCCATTGAGGTTACCGAACTGGTGAAGCCGGACTGAATTGCGCCCGTCCCCGCAACGTGCCGCCGCCGGTTCCGGTCGGCCGGCACGCGAACCTTCCGCCGCCGGCCCGGCGGCAACTCTCGCCCCGCTCGATTATCTCGGACCATCGCTTCGCAAACGGGTTGCCGGGGACCGGCGGCCCGCTCGCGTAACCAACCCATTGCATCCAGCCGAAGGACCTCGTATGTCGTCTCGCAGCTCTTTCCGGAACCGGCAACCGATTGCCCTGAACGGTGTGGAGCGACTGGAAGACCGTCTCACCCCGGCGTCCGGGGCAGGGCTCTTGGGTCAGTATTACGCGAACCCGGATTTCACAAATTTGACGGCCGTTCAGACGGACGCGGGCATCAACGCTCAGTGGGCACCCGAAGTGGCCGGAGGGGCGCGTGCGATTCGATGGTCGGGACAGGTGGAGGCGAAGTACACCGAGGATTACACGTTCACGGCAACCGCGGACGAGAAGGTCCGGGTGTGGGTGAACGGGCAGTTGCTGGTGAACGGCAGCGGAACGGAGGCGGCGGCCCAGTACGCGGGGACAATTCACCTCGTCGCCGGCCGCCGGTACGACCTCCTGGTGGAGTACGAGAACCACGTCGGCGGCGGGCAGGTCAAGCTGGAATGGGCCAGCGCATCGCAGCCCCGCACGGTCGTCCCGGTCGGGCAACTGTTCCCGAGCGAACGGGGCGGCCTGCTCCAAGAAGGATCGAAGCTCAGCGGATTTATTTTCCCTCCGGTCACCGGATATTACCAATTTACCGTCGGTACGTCGGGCGCCGCACTGTACCTGAGCAACAGCACCGACCCGGCCGGGAAGCGACTGATCGCCGGGGCGGGTGCGTCCGCACCCGTTTACCTCGTCGCCGGGCAGTCGTACTACGTCGAGGCGCTCGGTACGGGCTCGGCCGCGCCGGGCATCGGCTGGGTGCGGCCGGACGGTCGGGTTGATGCGGTCATCCCCGGGGAGCACCTCGCCCCGGTCCTTCCGGAAGTCCGGGTGTATGCCGACACCAGCGCGGCCGTCGAGGGCGAGGACAACGAGGGCCGGTTCACCGTCGTCCGGACCGGGCCGACGACCTCACCGATCACCGTTCGGTACACGGTGTCCGGAACCGCGATTGCCGGAACGGACTACACGTCCCTGTCCGGGTGGGTGACCATCCCGGCCGGCGCGACCTCGGCGGCGATCACGGTCCGGGGGCTCGCCGACGGCCTCCTTGAGGGGACCGAGACGGTTTCCGTCGAACTGCAAGACGGGCCGGGCTATCAGGTCGGCACGACCAGCAGCCGGACGGCGGTCACCACCGTCCTCGACAACAGCGACGCGCCGGCGGGCGGCACGGCCGTTGTTAACTCGTCGCCCGCGGCGTTCTCCACCAACGGCGTCCCGACGTACGGGTCGAGCCAGGTGCTGTCGGACCCGCGGTTCGGCCAGGCGCTCCACGTCAACGTTACGACGGTCCCGCCCAACACCTACAACATCCAGGCCGCTCAGGCCACGACCGCGGCCGTCAAGAAGGGCGATCGGCTGCTTGTGGAGTTCTACGCCCGCTCCCTGAGTGGAATCACCGGCCGGTTTGAAGTCGTGTTCGAGCAGCGCGTCGCCCCGAACGCCAAGTCGCTCTCGCAGGGCGCCGAGGTGGGCAGCGAGTGGACCAAGTTCCAGATCGCGTTCGTAGCCAACGACGACTACGCGGCCGGCGCGGCGGCGCTCAACTTCCGGTTCGGCGCCCAGTTGCAGACCCTCCAACTGGCCGGCGTCCGGTTGCTCAACTACGGCCCGTCGCCCAGCCTGATCCCCGCCGCCGGGTTCACCGTAACCCAGAACGGCGGCACCTGGGGAACGGTCGGGCCGGTGGCGGTGGACGGGCCGACGTTCACCTCGGCCACGCAGGCCACGACCGTAACCAAGCCGCCCACCGGATCGTACCAGTTCCAGCAGACGGTCAAGAACGCCGCCGCCATCGCCGCCGGCGAGACGGTGACCGTGGAGTATTACGTGCGGTCGGTCGGGGGGCCGACGGCGCAGACCCGCGTCGTGGTGCAAACGGCCGGCGGGGGCACCATCTACACCAGCCGCGACGCCACCGTCGGGACGGAGTGGACCAAGTTCACGCTGACCTTCACGGCCCCGCAGGCGTTCGCGGCGAATGCGATTCAACTGGGGTTCAACTTCGGGTTCGACCCGCAGGCGCTGCAACTCGGCGGCATCACCTGGACGCACTCCGGGCCGACGGCGCCGGTGGTTTCTGCGGCGGTCCCGAGTTCGTCGACCGGCGCCCTGACGACCACCGGCGCGGCTTACGGCAGCGGCCGGTACATCGACGCGCCCGGCCCTGGGTTCACCCGGGCTTACGAGGCGACCACCACCGCGGTTCCGCCGCAGCTTTACAACTTCCAGGTGGCAACCCGGAACGTGGACGCGCTGGCCAGCGGCACGGCGGTGACCGTTCAGTTCTACGCGCGGGCGAAGACTGGCACAGCGCAGTTCAACGCCCTCCTTCAAGAAATCGCCAGTCCGAACCAGACGTTCGGCAGCACGGGGGCGCGCACGGTCGGGACCGACTGGGTCCAGATCACGTTCACCGGAACGCTGGGCAAGGCGTTCGCGGCGAACGCGCTGCAACTCGTGTTCAACCTCGGCTACGGCCTGCAAACGGTCCAGATCGCGGGCCTGGTGGTCACCGCGAACACCACCGACCCGTACCCGTTCCAGAACGACGTCCTGTCGGAACTCGCGTTCGCCGGCACCGGGACCTACGGGACCGCCACCCCGTCGGCGTTCACCAGCGCCCCGGCGTTCTTCCAGTCCTACACGGTCGAAACGACCACGAAACCGGCGGCCCCGTCCGCCTTCCAGGCCGTCGCGAAGGTGCCCGAGGCGCTGAAGGCGGGCGACACCTTGACGCTTCAGTTCACCGCCCGGACGCAAACCACCGCGGGGACGATCTCGGTCGCCGTGCAGCGGACGGACGGCACCTTCGCCACGCTCTTCCTTCAGCAACTCACACTGAACAACCAGAGCACAAGCGGCGGTGGGTGGACGACGTACACGTACACCGTTCCGATCGCCGAAGCGTTCGCGGCCGGCGGTCTGCAGGTGGCGATCAACTTCGGCCACGCCGTGCAGAAGGTCCAGATCGTCGGCCTGACACTGACCAAGACGTCCACGCCGGACCCGGTCGTGCAGGCACTGCCGACGCTGACGTCTCCGCTGGGGTACGGCGGGCGGGACGGGGGGGCGGACTGGCGGGCCGAGGCCGACGCCCAGATCGACGCGGTTCGCAAGGCCGACCTCACCGTGCAGGTGGTGGACCAGGCCGGCCGCGCGATCGACGGGGCGGTGGTGTCCGTCCGGCAGGCCGAGCAGGCGTTCAAGTTCGGGACGGCCGTGAACGCGAACCTGCTCCTGAGTTCCGGCGCGGACGCGGACAAGTACCGGGCCGTTCTGCTCCAACTGTTCAACACGGCCACCATCGAGAGCCAGCTCAAGTGGCAGCCGTACGAGAACGACCCGGCCCGGGCGCAGAACTCGGTGGACTGGCTGGTGGCCAACGGGCTGTACGTTCGCGGGCACACCATCATCTGGCCGCGCCGCGACAACATGCCCGCCGACGTGTGGGCCACCTACGACCAGATCAAGGCCGCCCAGGGCGCGGACGCGGCGGCCGACTACCTGGAGGCCGCGATCGACGCCCGGATCGCGGAGATGATCACCACGTTCAACGGCATCATCACCGAATGGGACGTGGTGAACGAGCCGTACAGCAACCACGACGTGATGGACATCCTCGGCCCGGACATCATCACCAAGTGGTACGAACTTGTGGGCCAGTACGACCCGACCGTGCTGCGGTTCCTCAACGACTACGAGATCTTCGCCCGGAACGGCCTGAACGCCGCGCACCGCGCCGACTTCGACGCGTGGCTCGACCGGCTCACCGCCGCCGGGGTGCTCGACGGGATCGGGGAGCAGAGCCACTACACCACCAGCAACCTGACCGACATCCCCGTGCTGGGCGACCTGCTCAACACGTATGGCGCTTACGGGCTGCCGATCGCCATCACCGAGTTCGACTTCACCACCAGCGATCAGCAGTTGCAGGCCGACTACCTGCGCGACTACATGACGATGGTGTTCAGCAACCCGGCGGTGACGGAGTTCGTCCAGTGGGGCTTCTGGGCCGGCTCGCACTGGCGGCCGGACGCCGCCATGTTCAACTTCGACTGGACCCTCAAGCCCAACGGCCAGGCGTACCAGGACCTGGTGTTCGGCGACTGGTGGACCGACACCCGCGGCACCAGCGCGTGGGGCGGGGCGTTCTCTACCCGCGCGTTCCAGGGGGAGTACGAAGTCGTAGTCGAGTACAACGGGCAGACCGTGGTGCGGCCCGCGACCCTCGGCCCGGACGGCGTTACGCTGGTCGTGTCGGTCAACGCCCCGGCGGTGGCCGAGACGCCGAGTCTGACGGCGCCCTCAACTGCTCTCGGGGACGAGGGCACGCCGATCGTGCTCGACATCGCCGCGGGGCTCAACGACCTGGACGGCTCGGAGGTGCTGGCCGTCACGGTGGCCGGGGTGCCGGCCGGGGCAACGCTGTCCGCCGGCACCAACACCGGTGATGGCGTCTGGACCCTGATCGCGGCTGATTTGAATGGGCTGAAGATCACCGTGCCGGACAACGCCTCGTTCACGTTGACGGTGACGGCCACGGCCCTCGAACCGGCAACGGGCGATGCAGCGAGCGTGTCGACGAGCGTCGCGGTCACCGTGCGGAACGTGGCGCCGGTTCCGGTCATTCAGTCGGTGTCTGGCCCGCGGGTGGAGGGGACCGCCGTCACGGTCACCGGATCGGCCACCGACGCGGCCGGGGTCAACGACACGATCACCCTGACGTGGTTCGTTTTCAAAGACGGGGCAACCGGCACTTACGCAACCGGTAACGGTACGGCGTTCACCTTCACCCCGAGCGACGACGGCAGCTACCGCATCGTGATGGTCGCGTCCGACGAGGACGGCGGCGTGGCAATTACGGACCAGTTGGTGGCCGTGGCGAACGCCGCGCCGGTCCCGGTGATTGAGTCGGTTACCGGCTCGCGTGTGGAAGGGGCTGCGATCACGGTCACCGGATCGGCCACCGACGCGGCCGAGGTCAACGACACGATCACCCTGACGTGGGCTGTTTACAAGAGCGGTGCCGCCACAGCATTTGCTAGCGGCACCGGAACCACATTGTCGTTTACTCCGAACGATAACGGCAGTTACCGGATCGTGCTAACAGCGGCCGACGAGGACGGCGGCAGTTCGACGACCGAGCAGACCGTGATCGTGACGAACGCCGCGCCGGTCCCGTCCTTCACCGGCCCGACCTCCGGGGTCCGGGGGCAAACGCTGACCTACGTCGGGAGCTTCACCGACCTCGGCGCTGGCGACACGCACGCCCTCACCTGGACGGTCACCCGGAACGGGGTCACATACGCCACCGGCACCGGATCGTCCCTCTCGTTCGTCCCGACCGCCGACGGCATCTACAAGGTGTCGTTCACGGTGACGGACGACGACGGCGGAACCGCGACCGCGACCACATCGGTCACCGTCAGCGCCATCGCTGTCCAGGAGGACCCGCTGAGCCCGGGCAAGGGGCTGTTGGTGATCGGCGGGACGACCGGAGCGGATCTCATCACCGTTTCGCAGGGGCTGTTAGGAGGGTACACGGTTACCATTCTCTCGGCCGGTCCGAACGGCCTGGATCTGACGGTCGGGATCTTCCGCCCGCGGTCGAGCGGGTGGGAACTGTCGCTTGCCATTGGTGGGTCGTCGGCCACGCTGTTCTCGGCTTCACTCACCATGCCACTCGACGGGATCGTTGTGTACGCTCAGGCGGGCGACGACAGCGTCACGGTGGGCGGGAGCATCGACCTGACTGCGTGGCTCTACGGCGGGGACGGAGACGACGTTCTCACCGGCGGGGGCGGGAACGATGTCCTGATCGGCGGTGACGGGAACGACCACCTGAACGGCGGCGCCGGACGGGACATCCTGATCGGTGGCCGCGGCGCGGACCGGCTCGTCGCCGGCGCCGGTGACGACATCCTGATTGCTGGGCTCACCAGTTACGACGACGACCGTGGGGCGTTGGCGAGTCTGCTCGGCGTGTGGGTCGATTCCACCAGGACGTACGCGCAGCGGACCGCTGCTTTGGCCGATCCGACCCTGCGCGGCGGTGTGTACCTGGGACCGACGACCGTCCGGGATGATACGTCGAGCGACACCCTGATTGGTGGCGCGGGGGCCAACTGGTTCTTCTTCGACCCCGCCCGTGACCGTCGCATTGGCTGATATCAGGCTGGCTCGGCCGGGGCTGATTTCCCGGCCGAGACTGATCCACGGTCTGCGTGGTGGTGACTGTTTTTGTGACACGGGCATTCTGTCTGCGTGGCGTGAGAAAGTTACGCGGAAAGCAATGCTTGTGCCACAAGACCAGCTTCAGGCGACCATGCGGACCGCTCAGAACACCGTTAGCAATTTCCTGGCCGGCGTTCAGTGGGGCGCGATCGAGGGGGAGGGGGCCGGGTGCCGGAGACACTCAGGTTGTTGAACGCGTCGATCTGGGACACGGCCGCGAAGATCAAGGCGCTGGGCGACCTGGAGCGGCACCGCGTTTGAGGTGTATTTCCCGTCCGCCGGTCCCGGCTCTGCCGATGACCTGGACGCCCCGCCGGTTCCGCTTATTGGTGCCGTGCGTGGCACGGTTCTGGTGGTCGAAGACGACGACCGGGTGCGCCGGTTCACCCGCGGCACGCTCCAAAAGCTCGGGTGTACCGTTCTGGACGCGCCCAGTGGTGAGGAAGCACTGCGACTGTGCGAGACGCCGGGCCTGACGATCGATTTGCTCGTCACGGACGTGGTCATGTCGGGGCTGAGCGGGCGCGAACTGGCCGAAGCGGTGGCGCGGACGCGTCCCGGGATCAAGGTGCTGTACGTGAGCGGGTGCACGGACGACGCGGTCCTGCGGCACCGTGTGCGGTCGACGCAGGTGAGGTTTCTCCAGAAGCCGTTCACCGCGGACACGCTGGCGGAGAAAGTTCGCGCGGCTTTGGGATGAACGCGGCCCTTCGGAACAGGTTCCGACGGGCCGGCCTCGGGGTCAACTCACGCTGATCCCGCCCGAACCGTTGCCTTCCCACGCGAAGAACGACTTCTTAATTTGGCCGCTCGAGGCGTCGTAGTACTGGATGTGGTTCTGGCCGCCCGACCCGGCCCCAACGATGACGTTGCCGCCGTTGGCCTCGGTGTACCCCACATCCACGCCGCCACGGAACCCGGGGTCGAAGGCCAGGAACGTGCGCTTCAGTTGCCCGGTGCGCCCGTCATACTGCGCGACCCGGGGTTCGCCCCCGACACCGGCGCCGGCCACGATCTCGGCCTTCCCGTCGCCGTCCACATCGCCGACCGCCAGCGTTACCCCGCCCCGGAACTCGGGCGCGAACGCCATGAAGCTGAGTTTGGTCGTTCCGGTGGCCCCGTCGAACACCTTCACATGCGGTCCGGCCCCGGGGCCTGCGCCCACCACGATCTCGTCGAACCCGTCGCCGTCCACGTCCCCGGCCGCCACCGTCACCCCGCCTCTAAAGCCCTGATCGAACGCAAAGAAGCTCTTGAGTTCGGTCCCGGTGAGGGCGTCGAACGCCTTCACGTGCGGGCTGTTGCCGGTCGCCGCGCCGACGATGATGTCTTCGTACCCGTCGCGGTTCAGGTCCCCGACCGCCACCGTTACCCCGCCCTTGAACCCCTCGTCGAACGCCATGAAGCTGCGGATCAGTTGTCCGGTCGCGCCGTCGAACACCTCTACGTGCGGCGCGGCCCCGGCCCCGGCCCCGACGATGATGTCATCCACCCCGTCGCCGTTCAGGTCACCGGTGGCGACCCGCACCCCGCCCTTGTACCCTTCGGCGAACGCGAGGAAGTTGAACCGCACCGATCCGTCCGGGTTGTACACCGTCACCCGCGGCGCGGACCCGAACCCGGCCGCCCCGGCACTCAAGCGCAGGCGCGAGCCGTCGGTCGGGACGCCCGGGCCGGTCGGCGTGCCTGCTCCAGGCCCAGGGAGCGGCGTGAACCCGCCCCCGCCCCCGCCGCTAGACGGAACTGTAACGTTCAGGTTCACACCGCTGGAAGTGAGCTGCAGCGGGTTCAACGTTACGTTCGTCGCGATGGTGCCGGCCGTCCCACCGGGCGGTACGACGACCGCGACACGGAATGTCGAGCCGAGGTTGGACACGGAAAGGCCGCTGAGCGTGAAGTTCCCGTTCGCATCGGTTTTGATCGCGACCTCGGTCGGGTCGAGCTGGCCGTTACTGTTGGCGTCGATGTAAACGGTGGCGTTGGCCAGGCCGGTGCCGGTGGCCAAGTTCACCACCCGGCCGCTTATAGACCCGTTAACCGAGATGATGGAGCCCGCGGGTGGGGTGGACGTAACCGGTTGCAAAACAGACAGCAACGTGCCCGACGACAGAAGTCCTGAAACGGCCGGCGCGACACCCTGGTAGAAGTTCTGGAGTCCGGGGAGCAACCCGCTCGTGAGGGACGAGATGCCCGCAACCGTGTTGTTCAGGAAGTTGTTGTCGCTGATGACGGTGGCCGCGCTCAGGTTCAGCAGCGAGCCGAGTGAGACCCCGATCCGGTTACCCGCGAACTGGTTATTTACGATGTCCGTTGGTGGGGTGGAGAGCAGGGTGCCGTTAATGGCTACGCCGGCCGAGTCGGTTATTCCCGACGCCCCGGTGAATCCCGTGAGCACGTTTCCGCGGACCGTTATGCCTCCAGATTGGTCGGCACCGACCCCGACGTTGACCCGCAACCCGGCGCCTTGGCCCGTGAGCGTGCTCCCGAGCACCGAGCCGGTGGCATCGGCGCCGCGGAACACGACCGCGTGAGTGCCGATGTTTTGGAGGGTCGAAGCGTTTACGGTCACGTTGCCACCGCCCACGTACACGCCAACACCTGCTGTTGTCGCCGTGCCGCCCGCGGTGCCGACGTTCTGGACGCGCACATCGTTGAGCAAGCTCGTGGCCGCGGGCGCGGTCCCCGTGTCGGTGAATTTCAGCAGTACCGGTACATCGACGCCCGATCCGGAGCCGCCGTCGAGGGTCAGCGAGCCGACATTGAGGGTGACACCGCGGTTCACCAGTACGGTCGCGGAAGTGTCGCTCGTCGGGCTGGCCCCGCCGGTCGTGGTGTTCACGCCGGCCTTGATCGTGGTCGCCCCCTGGCCGAACCCGGTCAGGTTAAGGCTTTTTGTGACGCCGAGCTGCGGAACGGAGAGTGTGAACGTCCCGGGGCCGACGCGGACCGTGTTCGATGGGTCGAGGTTCGTGTTCGCAGCTTGCACCGCCGATTCGACGGTATCGAACACGTTTGTACCGAAGGTACCGTCGGTTATCTGGTTTCCGGGTAGTGACACTCGTACCGTGTCGCCGACGCTCAGCCCGGCCGGGCCGGTGTCGTTGAGGACGGTCAGCGAGCTGGTCGGCGAGACCCACAGTTGCGCCGGATTGAAACGGTCCTCAAGGAGCGACAGTTCGGGACGGAAGCGAGGGCGGATCTTCGACATGGCGTATTCCTACTGGGTACGACTGAGCAACCCGACGACATGAACCGACTGCGGCCATCGGGTGAGGTAATGTGGATCAACCCTAGATCCGCCACCGGAGCCGCGGTGTCAGGCAAAACCCCGGATTCGGTACGAGTTCGGTACAGATTTGTCGCAGGGTGATTAGCGGGTTAATCCTGACGCCGGAACCCGGGAGGCTACTCTACGGTTCCGTTACCCCGGACCTGTTCGGGAACGATCGGGTGCGCGCGCACGAGGGTTTGAAATGAGATCGCTCCAGTGGTTTCCGTGTACGATCACCGCGGCGCTCGTTACGGCCGCAGGGGCGGTTACGGTTGCGGCCACCGGTGTGGACATCGTTCACGTGGAGTTCTTCGCGCGCGACACGAGCCCGGTTCACAAGTGGGACGAACTGGTGCTCGCGCTGGGCCTTCTCGTTACCGGGTTCGCGGTCGATCGCGCGGCCGCGGTCCTGCGGCTCCGGCGGGCCGCCGAGCGCGACCGGCTCGAGGCCGCCCGCCAGGCCGAGCGGGTGGACGTGCTTCGGGCGACCATGCGGACCGTTCAGGACATCGTTAACAATTTCCTGGCCGGCGTGCAGTGGGTCGCGATCGAGGGGGAAGGGGTGCTGGCGCCGGAGACGCTCAAGTTGCTGAACGCGTCGATCTGGGACACGACCGCGAAGATCAAGGCGCTGGGCGACCTGGAGCGGGTGGACGAGGAGGCGATGGCGATCGGAAACGGCGTCTCTATTGACCCATCCGGCGCGGCGCCGGCCGTGTCGCGAGAGTGCGAGTTCCGATCATGAAACCGGTCGCCGCGCCGGTCATCCCTCTGCGGGCTTAGCGCCCTCGACCGGTGTGGCGCCCAGGAGCCCCGCCTCGAGTCCGTAGCGCACGTAGTCCGCACGCGTTTTCAGGCCGGTCTTCTCGCGGAGCCGCGCCCGGTACGTCTCGACCGTTTTGACGCTCAAGAACAACTGGTCGGCGATCTCCTGGTGCGTCAGGCCCTTGACGAGCAGTTCGAGCACCTCGGTTTCCCGGCGGCTGAGCTGCGACCGCTCGGCGGGCGGGGGCGGTCCTCCCAGAACGTCACCGAGGGCCGGGTCGATGACGCGCGCGCCGGTTGCGACGGCGCGGATCGCGGCGAGCAGGTCCGGGGACGGGGTGGTTTTGAGGAAGTACCCGGCGGCGCCGGCCGCGAGCGCGCTGCGCACGTAGGCGGGGTCGTTGTGCATGGTGAGCACCAGCACCCGCGTGCGCGGCGCGAGCTGGGTCACGCGGGTGATGGTCGTCGCGCTGCCCCACCCGGGCATCGACAGGTCCAGGCAGAGCACGCGCGGTTCGGTGGCCCGAACGCAGTCGACGGTCTCCGTGCCGGACGCGGCCTCGCCGACCACCTCGAGATCGGGCTGCGCGCTGATCAGCGCGCGCAGCCCCTCCCGCAGGATGACGTGGTCGTCTGCCAGGACGATACGTGTTCGGGGCACTTGAATCACTCCGGTAACGGGAGCCGCACGTCGAGCGCGGTGCCGCGGCCGACGGTCGAGTCGATTCGGCACGCGCCGCCGAGGACGGCGGCGCGCTCTTTGATTCCTGTCAGCCCGATGCCGCCCCCGGGGCCGGGCACGAACCCGATCCCGTCGTCGGTGACGGACGCCCGCGCCCACCCGGGGCCGGTCTCGAGCACTACATCGACGGTCCGCGCGCGGGCGTGCTTGGCCACGTTGGCCAGCGCCTCCTGGACGATCCGGTACAGCGCCGATTCGATCTCGGCGGGCAGTCGCGGGACCGCCCCGTCCGGCACGAGCAGTTCCGCGCGCACGCCGTGAACGCGGGTGAACACTTCGGTCAGCCGCTCGAGCGCGGGCACCAGGCCCAGGTCGTCCAGCACCGCCGGGCGCAGGCCGTGGGCGAGCCGCCGGATCTCGTCCAGCGCGTCCGCCGCTACCCGACGGAGCCGCGCCACCCGCTCGTCGCCGTCCAGCCCCGCCATCCCGACGGTCAGCGAGACGAGCGACTGACCGATCCCGTCGTGCAGCTCGCGGGCGATCCGCCGGCGCTCGTCTTCCTGCGCCGAAAGCACGCGCCGCAAAAGCTGCTTCCGCTCCTCCGCGCCGCGCGCCAGCTCCGTCACGTCGCGGACGACGGCGATCCAGGCGCCCGGTCGGACCGGGTCAACGGTTGCGAGGAGGTGCAAGTCTCGGGCCGGGTCGTGCCCGCGAAGCGGCGCGGCGGAGCCGTCCTGCTGTCGCGCCCGGATACCGACCCCGAGCCCGCCCGGAAATACGTCCGTTACGTTACGACCGACGAGCCCGCCCGGGCCGTCTCCGGCCGCCCGCCCCGCCGCGCGGTTCGCCTTGAGCACGGTCCCGGCGGCGTCGAGCACGAGCAGGGCGTCGGGGCACGCGTCGAACGTGGCGGCCCACTCGGACGCGATCTTCTCGAGCGCGCGCTCGCGGACCCGTGCCCGCGCCGCTTGCAGCGCCCGGGTGACCGCCCACACGAGCGCCCCCGGGTCGACGGGCTTGGGCAGGTAGTCGAACGCGCCGCTCTTCATGCCTGCCACCGCGGCGCCGACGTCGGTCGTTCCGGTCAGCAGAATCGGTAGCACCGGGTTCTCGTCGGCGACGATCGCCGCGATCAGGTCGAGGCCCGTGCGGCCGGGCATGTTCAGGTCGATCAGGGCGACATCGTAAGTGTCGTGCGCGAGGCGGGCGAGCGCCGCGCCCACACTGGCGACCGCGTCCACCGTGTGGCCGAGCGGGCGGAGCACCTTGGCCACGAGCCGGCAGATGCCCTCTTCGTCGTCGACGGTGAGTATCCGGCCGACCGGCGATCCGGACGAGACGGGGGGCGGATCAGGCATCTCGGCACCTCTCCGCGGCCCGGGCGGACCAGCTCACCACAGACAATATCCCAAGTGGCATACGAGGTCAAACCGATGTTGGCGCGTGCGGCGCCTCCAAGGCGCTCCGCGGCGGGCGGTTTGGGGAGTTTCCCTTACGCCGCCGCGGCCGCCGCGCACCTAGGGTTACCGCGTCGGGCCGCCCCGCTTTCAGCCACCTGACCGGTCACCGCCTATGCGCACGCTCCTCGTCGGCCCGTCCTGGCAGCACACGGTGCTCGACCGCCTGGCCGGTCTGCTCCGCTCGCACCACGGGTTCAACTACATCGACCGGACGCCGTTCGAGCAGGCGGCGCCGTTCTTCCAGGAATCGCCGGTGGAGCTGGTGTTCCTGGTGCTGCCGGCCGACCGGGCCGCGGACGCGCTCCGGGCCGTCGGCGCGCTGGCCGCGGCCGGCGCCCGGGTCCTGGTGGTCGGCCCCGCGACCGACCCGAAGCTGATCCTTAGCGTGCTCCAGGAGGGCGCGGAGCGGTTCCTCGACCAGCAGGAGCTGGAACCGGACCTCGCCAGCGTCCTGGCCCGGCTGACTCCGCAGCTCAAGGCCGAGCCGCGGCACCTGATCGCGGTGCTGTCGGCGTCCGGCGGGTGCGGGGCCAGCACGGTCGCGGTGAACGCGGCGGTGCTGCTGGCCCAGCGGCACGGGCGGTGCAACCTGGTGGACCTGAACCCGGTCAAGGCGGACCTGGCCCCGCTGCTGGACCTGAAGCCGCAGTACACGCTCGCCGACCTGTGCGTGAACGAGACCCGGCTGGACCGGACGCTGTACGAGAAGCTGCTGACGCCGCACGCGTCGGGCGTCGCGCTGCTGGCCGGGCCGCGCACCCCCGAGGAAGCAAGGCAGCTCACGACCGCTGGCGTCGCGGAGGCCGTCACCCGGGCCGGCGAGGCGTTCGCCCACGTGGTTGTGGACCTGGAGGACTACTTCCACGACGAGCAGACCGATGTGCTGGACCGCGCCACCCGGGTGCTCGTGGTGTGCCGGCTCGATTTCACCGCGGTGCGGAACGCCCGGCGCATCATCGACGCGCTGGTGGCGCGGGGCGTGCCGCGGTCCCGCGTTGAAGTGGTCGTCAACCACGCCGGGCTGCCCAACGAGCTGCCGCTGGGCGACGCCGAGGCCGCGCTCGGGGGGCCGGCGGCGCACGTCCTGCCGAGCGACCCGCACACCATGAACATGGCCGCGAACACGGGCGTCCCGGCCGCGGTGCAGGCGCCGGACGCCGAAGTGGTGCGGCGGGTCGCGCGGCTGGCGGGGCTGACCGTTGCGGACCAGCGGGTCGGCGCGGTCGGCCGGTTCACGGCCCTGTGCCGCGGGTTCGCCCAGCGGGTGCTCCGGCACCCGCAAGCCGCGGCCGAGACGCCCGCCCCGATCCTCCCGTACCCGCAGTCGCAAACCGACACGAGGGCCGACCAGGGGCCGCTCGCGGGGCCGGTCCGTGTCCCCCGGGCGCAAGCCGGCGCCGGTTGAGCGCGGCGCCGAGGCGGTTCGTAAGTCTCCAGGCGCGACCGGCGCCTCTGATGGCGGCCGGCGGCCGGGCGCCCCGCTCCCCGACACCAAGACCGACCATGAACCGCTTCCCCCCTCGAATGCCGCCCGCCGCGCCCGAACGGGCGCCCGCGAACGCCCCGCCCGTTGCCGCCGGCCCGGACGCGGCCGACGAGTTGCGCAAGTTCAAGGCGCAGTTGCACCGCCGGCTGGTGGTCGGGATGGACCTCACGGCGCTCAACGCGCTGTCCCGCGAGCAGCTCCGCCAGGAGGTGCGGCGGGTGGCCGAAGAGCTGTGCCAGCGGAGCCCGAACCTGCTTAACCAGCAGGAGCGGGAGCGGCTGGTGAACGAGGTGCTGGACGAGACGTTCGGCCTCGGCCCGCTCGAAACGCTGATGCGCGACCCGACGATCAGCGACATCCTGATCAACGGCCCGCACACGGTGTACGCCGAGCGGCACGGGCGGCTGGAGCTGACCGACGTCAAGTTCACCGACGCCGCGCACCTGCTGCACATCGTGCAGCGGGTGGTGACCCAGACCGGGCGCCGGGTGGACGAGACGTGCCCGATGGTGGACAGCCGGCTGCCCGACGGGAGCCGCATCAACGCCATCATCCCGCCGCTGGCGCTCGACGGGGCGCTGGTGTCCATCCGCCGGTTCGGCTCGAAGCCGATCCGGGCCGCGGACCTGGTCGCCAACCGGTCGATCCCGGCGGAGGCGATGGACTTCCTGGCGGCGTGCGTGCGCGCGCGGCTGAACGTCGTCGTGTCGGGCGGCACGGGGAGCGGCAAGACGACCCTGCTGAACGCGTTGTCCGCGTTCATCCCGCACGACGAGCGGGTGATCACGATTGAGGACGCGGCCGAGCTGCGGTTGCAGCAGCCGCACGTGGGGCGGATGGAGACCCGCCCGAACAACATTGAGGGCGTCGGCGCCGTCGGCACCCGCGAGCTGGTGCGGAACGCGCTCCGGATGCGCCCGGACCGGATCGTGATCGGCGAGTGCCGCGGCCCGGAGGCGCTGGACATGCTCCAGGCGATGAACACCGGGCACGACGGCAGCCTGACCACGGTCCACGCGAACGACACCCGTGAGGCGCTCGGGCGCCTGGAGGTGATGGTCGGGATGGCCGGGTTCGACCTGCCGATGTGGGTGATCCGCCGCCAGATCGCGGCGGCGGTACACGTTGTGGTGCAGGTGAGCCGGCTCGTCGGCGGGGCGCGGAAGGTGACCAAGGTGTCCGAGGTGACCGGCGCCGAGGGCGACAACTTCGTGATGCAGGACCTGTTCGTGTTCCAGCAGACGGGGGTGGACGCGGACCGCCGCGCCCAGGGGTGCTTCCACGCGACCGGGCTGCGGCCCAACTGCCTGGAGCGGCTCGAGGCGCACGGGCACCCGCTGTCGGTCGACCTGTTTCGCAAGCGGATCCTCCAGCCGGGCGCGCCCGGTGCCGAGCGGAGCGCGTGGAAATGATCGCACAGATCGGTGTGTTCGTCGCGGTCACCGGGGCCGCCCTGATGGTCCTCTGGGTCGCGTCGGCGAGCCGGGGGCCGGCCCGGGCGCGGTTCCGGCGGCGGCTGGACGAGGAGTTCGCCGGCGAGGCGACCGGTCCGGGCGGTCCCGCGCTGCTGTACAAGAACCTCGACGCGCTCAGCGCGCTGGACCCCAATGCCTCGCTGCCCCCGGCCGACCCCCAGGTGCCGCGCCCGGCCGCGCGCCCGGCCCGGCGCCGACGGTTCTGGGCCGAAGAGCAGTTGCGGCGGGCGGGGGTGCCGCTGACCCCGCGCCAGTTCCTCATCGCGTCGGCCGGGCTCGGGGCGGGTGCCGGGGGGCTCGGGGCGGTGTTCGTCAGCCCGCTCGCCGGGGCCGCCGCCGCGCTCGTGGGGCTGGTGGCCCCGACCGTGCTCGTGCGTCTGCGGCTGAAGCGGCGGCGCGAAAAATACTTGCGGCAGATCGCCGGGGCGTTCGAGCTGATGGCGCGCGTGATCCGGACCGGGCAATCGGTGACGGAAGCGTTCCGGGCCGCGGTGGGCGCGTTCGACGACCCCCTGGCCGAGGAGTTCGGCCGGTGCGTGCACCAGATCGAACACGGGATCCGCCCGGAGGCGGCGTTCCGCGAGATGAGCGACCGGGCCGACGTACTGGAGCTGCGCATCTTTGTTGTGGCGATGACGATCCAGCGGCAGACCGGGGGCAACCTGTCCGAGGTTCTGGACCGGCTCGCCGGGGTGGTCCGGGCGCGGCTCCGGGTGCGCCAGAAGATCCGGGCGCTGACCGCGGAAGGGCGGATGCAGAGCCGCACCCTGACGGTGCTGCCGGTGGTCGTGTTCGCGATGATGTACTTCCTCAACCGCCCCTACGCGGAGGGGCTGCTGGCTCAGTGGCGGCTGCTGCTCGGCACCGTCACCTGCGTGGCGGTCGGCACGCTGTGGATCCGCAACATCATGAATTTCGAGGGCTAAGGGGATGCTCGCGCTCGCGGTAGGGGGGCTGGCGTTCGGGGCCGTCGCGCTCGGCGCGCTGGCCGCCGTCCGGCTGTTGGAGGAGCGGCCGACCCACGACGTGGGCCGGGCCCTGAGGCGCCTCCGCGAGCTGAACGGCGCCGCGGCGCCCGGGGACGCGGGGGAGGCGGGCGGGTGGCTCGCGACCGTCGGCGCCTGGCTCGGCAGCCGGCTGGCGTTTCGGAGCGGCGCGCGGGCGGTCGAACTCGCGGACCGGCTCGCGCTGGCCGGGTACCGGCACCCGTCGGCCGTGCTGTGCTACGGCGCGGCACAACTGGTTCTGATGATCGCGCCGGCCGCAACCGCGGGCGGCGCCGCCTTCACCCTGGAGGGCGCCTGGAACAAGGTCCTCTTGTGGGCGGCCGCCGGCGGGGCCGCCGGGCTGGTCGCGCCGTCGGTGCTGCTGGGCGCGCGCATCGAGAAGCGGCAGCGGCTGATCCGCAACGCGCTGCCCGACGCGCTGGACATCATGGTCCTGAGCGTGGAGGGCGGCTCCAGCCTGAACGCGGCCCTGATGTGGGCGGCCGACGAGATCCGGGACGTCCACCCGGTGCTCGGGGCGGAACTGCTGGTCGTCCAGCGCGAGGTGCAGTTGGGGCTGTCGATGGGGGACGCGTTCCAGGGGTTCGCCCGGCGGTGCGGCATCCCGGAGGGCCGGGACCTGGCGGCGGCGCTGATCCAGTCGGAGAAGTACGGGGCGAGCGTGGGCAAGGCGCTCCGCACGTTCGCCGACTCGGCCCGGCAGGACCGCCAGGCCTGGGCCGAGGAGGTGGCGCAGAAGGCGTCGGTGAAGGTCGTGTTCCCGATGCTGCTGTGCATCTTCCCGGCGATCTTCATCGTGCTGCTCGGGCCGGCGGCGGTGCAGATGTCCCAGTTGTTCGCCCGGTAGAAACCGCAGAGGTGTGTCGTGACCCGCAAGCCATTAAGCCCGAACCCGTGCCGGCGCGGGGCCGCCGCGGTCGAGCTGGCGCTGCTGCTACCGCTGCTGGCCCTGCTGTTCTCGGCCGGGGTCGATTTCGCACGGGCGCTCCGCACGACCCAGGTGCTGCAAAGCGCCGCCGGCTCCGCGGGCACGTACGCCACGGGGACGGCCTGGACCCCGGCGTCGACCACCACGACCGCGGACGCGGCCGTCGCGGCGGCGCTCGCCGAGGGCGCCGGACTCGACCCGCCGCTCCAGGCGTCGCAGGTGACGATTACGACCGTCGGGAACACGGTCACGGTGACGGTGGCGTACGACATGCCGCTGTTCACCCAGTTCCTGATTCCCGCGGGCACCGTACACCTCGAGCGCACGGCCGCCGGTCGGGTCGCGCCGCGACCCGGGGAGTGACGGCGCTGCGGCGCGAGGAGGGCAACCGATGAGGCTCGTGACCACCGCCCGGCGCCCCGGCGCCTCGGCCGTCGAGACCGCCCTGGTGCTGGGCGTGCTGCTCGTGCTGGTGTTCGGGCTGATCGCCGGCGGCACCGGCGTGTTCCGCCAGCAGCAGATGGAGTGCCTCGCGTGCGAGGGCGCCCGCTGGGCGAGCGCCCGCGCCGGCGACTACCAGAAGGACACGAACGGCCCCTGTCCCACCGCCCAGCAGATCGCCGACCGGGCGGTCGCACCGCTGGCCGTCGGGGTGGACCCGGCGGCCTTGGGCGTGAAGGTGGAGTGGATCGACGGCGCGACGAACACGGCCTGGGACTGGGACGCGGCGCCGAAGGACGTGCGGTCCGTCACCGCGTCCGGCGAGTACGTGACCAACTCCGTGCGGGTGACGGTGACGTACCAGTGGGCGCCCGGGACGTTCTGGAGCCCCAGGGCGATCGGCGGCGTGTGCGTCATGCCGCTGTCCAACTGACTGATGCACGGTCCGGTTGAGGTCGTCCGTTTTTAGCTTTTACCTTTGCGGCACAGGCATTGTCGCCCGGACCGTGAATGAGGGAGCGGCGAGCGTGTTGCGAGCGAACCGCGTTCCCCGGCGCGCCGGGGCCGTGCTGGTCAAGGTGGCGATCTGCCTCCCGGTGCTCATCGGGGTGCTGGCGCTGAACCTGGACGGCGGGCGCCTGTACGACGAGCGCCGCCGCGCCCAGGCGACGGCCGACGCGGCCGCGCTGGCCGCCGGTGCGGACCTGTACGCGAACTACTGGACCAACCAGGGGGCCGACCCGATCGGCACCGCGCGCGCGGCGGCCGAGCAGGTGGCGGTCGCGAACGGGTACCCGGCGTCGGCCGTGACCGTGACCGTCCCGCCGACCTCCGGGGCCTACGCCGGTCAGCCGGGCCACGCGGAGGTGCGGATCGACAGCGCCGTCACGAACTCGTTCGGCCGCACCATTACGGGCAGCGCGACGGGCGTGTCGGCCCGGGCGGTGGGCCGCGGCGAGCCGGTGAGGATCGGCATCGTGCTGCTGAACCCGACCGCGTCCGGCGCGTTCAAGAACACGGCCGCGGCGTTCGCCCTCATCAACAAGCCGCTGGTGGTCAACTCCACCAGCCCGACCGCCCTCCAGAGCAGCGGGCTGCTGCTGCTGTCGCTGAGCAAGGTGCAGTCGACGGGCGGGGCGTCGATCACGAGCCTGCTGCCGCTGGGGGTGCCGGTGAAGACCGGCGCGCGCCCGACCCCGGACCCGCTGGCCTTCCTGCCGGTGCCGGACGAGTCGGCGGCGCCGGTGCGCAGCTCGACCCCGCTCACGATCAGCAGCGTTGTACCGACCGTCCTCCAGCCGGGCGTGTACAAGGGCGGCATCCGGGTGACCGGGCTGGGCGTCGCGGTGATGACCCCGGGGGTGTACGTCATGCAGGGCGGCGGGTTCCGCGTGGACGGGGCCGGCACGGTCACCGGCCTGAGCACGATGGTGTACAACACGACCAGCCCGACCCACGCCGCGGGACCGGTTTCCGTCACCGGCCTGGGCAAGGTGGTCATGACCGCGCCGCTGTCGGGCACGTACCAGGGGATGAGCTTCTTCCAGCACCGCGGGCTGAACCAGCCGGTGACGGTGTCCGGGGCCGGGCTGACCACCGTCACCGGGACCGTGTACGCCGCGAAGGCGCCGGTCACCCTGACCGGCACCGCGGCGGTCGGGCTGGACATTATGGGTGGGGCGTTCGTGGCCGATTCGATGACCGTCGGCGGGATCGGAGCGGTGACGGTGAACATCGGGCTGAACCCGCCCCGGGTGCCCGACGTGCGGGTCGTCGAGTAGCGTTCCCGAACCGAAGGCCGAGCGGGAGATTCTGTATGTGGAGCGGCGTTCTGCGGGCCGGTGAGTCGCAACTCGAGGACCCGCCCGAGGTGCTGCGCTGGCAGTTCTTCCGCGGGCTCCGCGCGAGCAAACTGCTGCCGACCGAGGAGGTGGACCAGCTCGAGCGGGACGCACAGAGCGCTCCGGTTGAGGAGATCCAGCAGCACCTGTTGGAGCAGGGCGCGCTCACGCCGTACCAGGTGCGGCGCATCCGCGACGGCGCGCCCACCGGCCTCGTGCTGGCCCAGTACAAAGTGCTCGACGAGATCGGCGGGGGCGGGTTCGGACAGGTGTACAAGGCGAGCCACTCGGTGATGAACCGGGTGGTGGCGCTCAAGCTCATGACCCCGGACCGGTGCCGCAGCCGGCTCTTTCGGGACGTGTTCTACCGCGAGGTGGCCGCGGTCACGCGGCTGAACCACCCGAACGTGGTGCTCACGTTCGACGCGAACGAGACCGACGGGGTGCTGTTCCTCGCGATGGAGTACGTCCAGGGGCCGTCGCTCCACGCCTACGTGACGGACAACGGCCCGCCGGACCTGCCGCTGGCGGTGTCGATTATGCTGCAACTCTCGTCGGGCCTGGCCCACGCGCACGAGGCCGGGCTGGTGCACCGCGACCTCAAGCCCGCCAACGTTCTCGTTCAGGACATCGGCCCGGGCGCGGTGCGGGCCAAGGTGATCGATTTCGGACTGGCCCGGCTTCACGCTCGCGGCGGGGGCGAGCACGGAACCCTGATGGCCGACCCGGGCGCGCTGGTCGGCACCCCTGCGTTCATGGCCCCGGAACAGGCGGTCAACTTCCACGACGCCGACGTGCGGTCCGATTTGTACAGCCTGGGCTGCACCTGCTATTTCTTGCTCACCGGCCGGCTGCCGTTCGAGGGGCCGTCGTGCCGGGCCGTGCTGGAGATGCACGCCAAGCGGGCCGCGCGGCCGCTCCGGGAGCTGCGCCCGGACGTGCCGGTTGCCCTGGCCGCGGTGGTTCATCGGCTGATGGCGAAGCGCCCGGAGGACCGGTACCAGACCGCCGACCAGTTGTGCGACGCGCTGACCGCGCTGGTGCCGGTCGCCGCGTTCACCGAGGGGTGCGAATACAGCAGCCCCCGCGCCGCTTCCGTTCTCGGGGAGGACCAGCCGACCCCGTTGGCGTGGGCGGAGCCGGAGCCGTCGCCGACGGTGGCGGTGTTCGAGCGCCCGCGCGAGGCGGGCGTTACCGACGCCGAGGCGCGCCGGTTGTGGTCAAAGTGGTGCTCCGTGGTCGAAGCCCAGTCGCAGGGCGCTCCGCCGGCCCTGACCGGGCCGCAGTACGCCGAGCTGTACGAGACCCTGGTCCGCGCGCTCCGCGCGCTGGGCGAAGATTCGGAGCAGCTCCGAGCCGCGGTCGAGCCGTGGGTCACGCTCCGCGCGCTCCAGACTCTGGATCGCAGCGCGATCGCCGAGCTGTACCAGACGTGCCGGAATCTGAATTCGGCTTTCGGGTCGGCTCCGCCCGCGCCCACAAGACTGCGGTCGCTGGCCGCGCTTTCGTTTGCATTCCTGGCACTCGCAGCGGGCGCCTGGGGTGCTGTTACGTACTGGCCCCGCGTGATGGCATTTCTCTCAGGCGCACGGTAGCACCCGAGAAAAATGCACAGTCATGCCCCCAGACTGGCGTCCGTGCCAAAAGCCGCCAGTGTGGCGACGACATTGGTTCGTTTCAAGGGGTGGATGGAACGGCAGTCGGGTGACTGCTGAAGTCGATCGGCGGCAGCCGCCACACGCGCAGGACGCGGTCTTGGCCGACTGCCGCGACGGCACTTCCGTCGGGTGCGAGCACGACCTTGTGGACGTTGCCCCCGCACGGCAACCGCGGGCCGACGGCCCGACCGGTTCGGGCGTCCCAGAGTCGGACGTCGCCCTCCCAGCCGCCGGTCGCCAGCAGGTCACTTCCCGACCGGCACCCGACCGCCCGGACGGCCGTTTGGTGCGGGAGCACCGCCACGAGCCCGGCGGTGGTCGCGTCCCAGAGACGTACCGTACACCGGTCCTCGAACGGCGGGCGCCCGGCGATCGTGTACACCCGCGAGCCCCCCGCTGCGAAACCGGCGTACCGGATCACTTCCCCGCCGTGGTCGAGTTCCGGCCCGACCGGGCGCCCTGTGGCAACGTCCTGAACCAGCGCAGAACCGCCGGGGCCGCGCTCGATCACCGTGCGGCCGTCCGGGCCGGTCAGCTTGTCCCAAGGGCGTGTCCGCCCACGTTCCCATTCGGACACGACCCGCTGTCCGGTCGCGGCGCTCCACTGCCCGACGGGGCCGTTCGGGCCGAACAGGACCACGGTGCGGCCGTTCGGTTCGTACGTGATGTCGTGGAGCCGCTCGCTGGTTGTGAGCGGCTCGCCGACCGGGGCGCCGTTGACGGTTTCATGAATTGTGGCGGTCCCGTTCGCGCAGCCGACGGTGTAGGTATCACCGCCGGGAGCGAACGCCGCCGCCGTGACCCGGTCGGGATGCGTCAGTTCGGGGCCGGCGGGGCGGCCGGTTGCCGCGTTCCACACCCGGCTACGCCCGCCGTTCGGCCCCGGCACCCCTCCGGCGGAGATGAGCCATTTCCCGTCCGGGCTGTACGCGGTGACGGTCGGTGCGAACCCGAAGTGGGGCAGTTCGAGGTCCGGCCGGAGGTGGTCGCACTTCCAGAGCCGCACCCGGCCGTCCCGGCACCCGGTCGCGAAGCCGCGCCCGTCCGGTCGGTACGCCACGGCTTGAACCGCGCCCGGGTGGGCCATTGCGGCGCCGAGCGGCCGGCTGCTGTACAGGTCCCACAACTGGGCGCAGTTCCCGCCGTGGTCCAACCCGCCCCCGCCGGTGAGGACGGTCCGGCCGTCCGGGCCGTGCGCCGCCCCCAGCACGACGTATGGGCACACCTGGGGCAGCCCGCGCCGCTGCCCGGTCGCGCGGTCCCAGACCAGCACCGTTTGGTTCTCGCCGCCGGTCACAAGGTGGGTGCCGTCGGGGGCGAACGCGATCGTGCGAACCGCCGCCGCGTGCATGAGGGTCGGGCCGACCTGCTGGCCCGTTTTCGGGTCCCACAAGCACACCTGCCCCCCGACCGGTCCGGACGCGGACGCCGGGAGGGCGCAGCCGGACGCGAGCCCGGTGCCGTCCGGACTGTAGGCGACCGCGGCCACGAGCCCGGGCTGACCGATCACGGGGGCGGCCGGCCGGCCGGTGCCGGTCTCCCAGATGCGGATTTCGCCGCGCTCGTTGGTGCCGTGAGCGCCGCCGCCGGCCGCGAACGTCCGCCCGTCGGGGGCGAACGCGACCGCATGGACCGTGGCCAGGTCGCGCAGCTTCGCGCCGATCGGGTTCCCGGTTTTGGCGTCCCAGAGTTGAACTGTGCCGTCTTGCCCGGCCGTCAGCAACTGTGACCCGTCCGGGCTCACCGCGACCGCGAGAACCGGGCTCCCGTGAACGAGTGGAGGACTTGCGGGGGTCCAGCCGTCCGTGTCCCAGAGTTGAGCCTGTCCGGGCACGGGACCGGCGGGCGCGTTGGTCGACCAGCGGCCGACCAGCAGCCGGCGCCCGTCCGGCATGAACGCGATGGAGGTGACGGACGACCCGAGCGGCGGGCTCACCTCCGGCGCGGCGTGCCGCGCGGACCAGGCGGCGATGTTCAGCCGGAAGGCCGGTTCGAGGGCGTCGAGCCCCGCGGCCGTCACCCGCTCAAGCCCCCGCCGCAGTCCCACGAGCCCCGCGGCCACGTTCCCGCGCTCGCACTGCTCGAGGCTTTGATCGAGCAGCAGTTCGGCGGCGGCTTGTTCCGCCTGCCGGCGCGCCGCAACCGCGGCGGCGTTCTGCTCGCGGGCGTCGGCCAGGGCGGCCACTTCGGACGCCGCCAGCGCTTCCGCCCGGTTCCGGGCGGCGACCGCCTCGCGCCACTGGGCGACCACCAGGGCCACCCCCGCCACCGCGACGGCGGTCAGCGCCAGCAACAGCCCGGCGATTGCGGGCCGCCGCACCGCCCAGCGGGCCGCGCGGCCGGCCGGCCCGACCGGGCGCGCCCGGATCGGCTCGTGCTTCAGGAACCGCCGCAGGTCGGCCGCGAGCGCCGCGGCCGTGGGGTACCGGCGGGCCGGGTTCTTCTCCAGACATTTGCCGCAAATGGTGACGAGGTCGCGGGGCAGCCGGGGCTGCAACCGGCCCACCGACACCGGCTCGTCGTGTGCCACCTGGAGCAGCGTGTCCAGCGGCGTGGCCGCCCGGAACGGGGGGCGGCCGGTGAGCAACTCGTACAGGATCGCGCCGAGCGAGTACACGTCGGCCGCGGGGCCGACCGGGTGCCCGGCCCCGCGGGCCTGCTCCGGGGACGTGTACGACGGCGTTCCGAGGAACAGGCCGGACGCGGTCAGCGGCTCGCGCTGCGGGTCGGGCTCGTGCGTCACCTTCGCGAGCCCGAAGTCCGAGACCTTCACCTCGGGTAACGCGGGATCGCCCGCGGACGGGTCTGAGGCGAGTAACACGTTGGCGGGTTTGAGGTCGCGGTGCAGGATGCCGTTCTGGTGGGCGTACTCGACGGCCCGGGCGATGGCCGCCACGAGCCGGGCGGCGGTGCGCGGGGGCTGGGGGGTGCCGCCCGCCCAGGCGGCGAGCGTCGGCCCGTCGACCAGTTCGAGCGAGAAGAACGGACGGCCGCCGTGGTCCCCGGTGTCGTGAACCTGGACGATGTTGGGGTGCCGGAGCTGGGCCAGCGCGCGCGCCTCCTGGAGGATCCGCCCCCGCGCCTCTTTGTCGCCGCGCGGCAGCACCAGCAGCATTTTCAGCGCGACCATCCGGTTCAGCGACCGCTGCCGCGCCTGGTACACGACCGCCGACCCGCCGCGGCCGAGTTCCTTGAGGATCTCGTACCCGGGGATCTCGGGCCAGATCTCGGGCTCCGGCGTTGGGGCGTTCCGACCGTCGGAAGGAGCCTCCCCGATCCGCGCGAGGAGCGGGGCGATCGAGATGACCGGGGTCGGGCAATTCAGGCCGGCGAGCAGGCGGCCGACCGGACCGCCCTCGGCGCGGGCGAGGCGATCGAGGACTCGTTCGCATGTCCGGCAGGTTTCGACGTGCGCCCCGACCGCCGCGGCATCCTCCGCGCCGAGTTGCTCGCGCAGCATCCGTTCCAGGGTCTCGGCGCCGGGGCAGTTGGTCGTCTTGAGCATGTATCGGTTTCTGCTGTTGGCCGTCAGCCGGTGTCCAGCCGGGCGATCTCGTCGCGCAGGAGCCGCTGCACTTTGCTGCGCGCCACGTACACCGTGGCCAGCTTCATCCCGAGCCGCTGGGCCACGTCCGCGCCGGGCCGCTCCTCGAGCGCGAGCAGCCGGAACGCCTCCCACGTCCGCGGTTCGACCCGGAGCCGCACCCGCGCCATCGCCTCGCGCAGCAGCTCTTCGTCGTAAGCGTCTTCCAGGCACCGGGTCAGGGTGTCGCGGGCCGCCACCTCGTCGAGCTTCTCGAACGTTGCGCTGTCGCCGGACCCGCGCCCCGGGCGCCGGTTCTTCAAATCGACGTCGTACCAGACGTGGTGGGTGACCGTCTTGAGCCACGCCCGGAAGCTCTGGGCCGGGTCGTACTCGAAGTCCGGCAGCCGGGTGGCCATCTTCATCAGCACGGTCTGCGCCACGTCCTGGGCGTCCGCGTCCTGGAGCCCCCACCCGCGGCACCACGCCAGCACCTTCGGCCCGTAGTGCGCGACGAACTCGGCCCACGCGTCCGGGTCGCCCGGGCGCCGGCGGAGGCGCCCGAGGAGCGTCACCCGTGTGAGTGATTCCGGGCTCCCGCTCATGGATCATTACTCGCCGAACGGCCGAAACCTAATTCCCACATTTATACCCCCGCCCCGCGGGCCACACAATCAGGGCCGTTGGCGGCTCAAGCCGGTGGATGCGGCACCCGAACCGAAACGGCCGGTCGGAGAAAAAATGTTGAAGGGCGTATTAGGTTCCGGAGTCCCCGCCAGTAATCTTCCTGACGCCGGATCCGCCCGTAGCACCTTCTCTCCTTATCTCCTCCGGGCCGCAATGTCCGTGAACGGCCGCTCGCACCGGTCGTGGGATCCGTTGCTGCGACCGAAACCGGTTGCGGTACTCGCCGAACGCGCTTCATTCCCAGGGGAAAACACGTGGCACAACTCAGGCGCCGGGACGGGTTTACGCTGATCGAGTTGCTGGTCGTCATCGCCATCATTGCCATCTTGATCGGGCTGTTGCTGCCGGCCGTCCAGAAGGTGCGCGAAGCGGCGGCGCGCATGAAGTGTCAGAACAACCTCAAGCAGGTCGCGCTCGGGCTCCACAACTATCACGACTCGAACGCCGCGTTCCCCAACCTGTACCGGATCAGCAGCGGCGGGTACACGTCGTTCATGCTGGTGCTGCTGCCGTACCTCGAGCAGCAGAACTTGTACCAGGCGGTTGTGAACAAGGCGGTGACGCCCGCGAACCAAACGGTCGGCATGAACCTGACGGACATGTCCTCTTCGACGGGGGTGTCGGCGACACCGGTTTCCGTGCTCCTGTGCCCGTCGGACGATGTCAACCCCGCGGTCGAGCCGTACAAGCCCGGATCGGTCACCATCTATCAGGCGACGACCAGTTACAAGGGCAGCAGCGGCACCGGGACGTCCGGCGCCGACGGCGCGCTGCCCCCTCCGGGCGATGCGTCGTTTAAGCCCGTGGGGCCGGTGAAAATCGAGGCGATTACCGACGGCACGTCCTCGACCCTCCTCGTCGGCGAGTTTTCCAACCGCGACCCCAACTGGTCGAAATCGTTCTGGGGCGGATTCGGGTACCCGCTGAAGTCGTGGGGCAGCGCGTGGTCCGGAACGGGCACCTCGTGGAGCTTTGCCGGAGCCACCGGAACGTACCCGCTCAACTACCGAGTGCCCGCCGCCGGGTCGGGGGCCGCAGCCCTTTGGGACCGAATCGTTGCGTTCGGTAGCTCGCACACCGGCGGGGCAAACATGGCCTACGCCGACGGCTCGGTCCGGTTCCTCTCGGACGGGATCAACAACTTCTCCGGCGGCCTCGTTGCCCTCGGCACCCGGGCCGGCGGTGAAACGCTGGCCGGACTGGACTACTGATACCACATTCAGTTGAAGAGTAACCGCTCGGCCGGGTGTCGGTTCCACCCGCCGGCTGACACCGGCGGTTCGACGAGCCGCGGTCGAACCGCCGGTGTCAGCCGGCGGGTGGCGCTCCCAATCACCGATACTCTTCAACCGGACATCGGTGGTTTCAAGTTCGCGCGGTGCTGATGCGATCGGCTTCAGGATGCGCTGAGGTTCCACCCGCCGGCTGACGCAGGCGGTTCGACTGTGACTTATCGAAGCAGGCAGGTGACAGGTCTCATCTGACGTTGCCCGCGCTGTCTCCGTTCATTCTCCACCCCGCCCCAAGACATCATTCTGTCCCGAGGAAGTGCTCCCATGTTCCGCCGCTTGGCCTTGCTCACGGTCGGCGTTGTCACGACCGCTTTCACGGCGTGCCAGGGCCAACAGTTCCCGATGGTTCCGGTCGAGGGGGTCGTCCTCAAGGACGGCAAGCCGCTGGACAACGTGAAGGTAGAATTCCACCCGGACCGCGAGGCCGGAGTGGTCGGCCCCCGGTCGATCGGGCTCACCGACGCCTCCGGCCGGTTCCGGTTGCAGACCGACGCCGGCGACGACGGTGCGGTGGTCGGCACACACCGCGTCATTCTGGTCGATGTTGACTATCTGGAGCGCACCGCCCCGATCCCGGCGGACCACCCCATCAAACTGAAGCACAAGGACAAAGGGCCGCTCGTCAAGCGGGTGAAGGACGATTGCTCCGAGTACTACCGCACCCCCCTGCGTCAGGAAGCCAAGAAGCCCAGTTCGACGGTGACGATCGAAATCAAGTAGCTTGGCGGTCCGACATCAGTTCCGCGGACGGCTGGGCGCTCACGGCGCCCCGCCGGTGATTTGCTTGGTGACCGCTTCGCTCGATGATTCGGTTCTCGCTTCGGTCTGACCTCTCAGCTTCGTATCCGCCCCTTCCGTCAGCCACGCATCGTCCCAGAGTTCGTTCGTCCCGGTTCCGTCGCTCGCGCGCGGGACGTACACCTTCGACCCGAACAGCAGGAACACCGCCGGGGTCACCACCTGATCCATGACGGTGGAAGTGACGAGACCACCGATGACGACCACCGCGAGCGGGTGAAGGATCTCTTTGCCCGGTTGCCCGGCGCCGAGCGCGAGCGGCACGAGCCCGATCACCGCGACGCCGGCCGTCATGAGCACCGGCGCGAGGCGCTCTAGACTGCCCCGGACGATCACCGCCTCACCGAACGTCTCGCCTTCCTCCTTCATGAGGTGGATGTAGTGGGCGATCATCATGATGCCGTTCCGGGACACGATCCCAATGAGGGTGATGAACCCGACCCAGTGGGCCACCGAGAGCGTCGTCGCTTGCGCCCACACGGCGGGCCAGCGCCACCACGGCGCGGCGTCGAGGGCGGCACGTTCCGGCCGGTTGAGCAGCAGCAGCGCGACAACGGCCCCGAGCGCCGCCAGCGGCACGTTCACCCCGAGCACCATGAGCGCGCCGCGCCACGAGCCGAGGCAGCGGGTGAGGAGCACGAACACCCCGAACACCGCGAGCGTCCCGAGCACCAGGAGCCGCGTGTTCGCCTCCTGTTGCGCGCGGTACTGGCCGTCGTCCTCAATGCGGTAGTCGGCACCCTTCGCGCGGAGCGCTTGCTCGACGGGCTTCACGGCCCGCTGGATGTCGGCGACCACGTCCCCGAGGCTTCGCCCCTGGATGTTACAGGACACGACGATGCGGCGGGCGATGTTCTCGTGGTTGAGTGTGTTGGGGCCGGTGGTGTCGGCCACCTCGGCCACCTGGTCGAGCGCCACCCGGCGGCCCGACGGCGTGTCGAGGATGGTACTCCCGATGACCGCCGGCGCGTTTCGGGCCGCGTCGTCGTACCAGACGACGAGGTCGAAGAAGCGCTCCCGGTCGAGCACCGTAGAGACCGCGCGGCCCTTGTAGGCGGTTTCCAGCAACCGGGCGACGTCGCCGGGGGCGAGGCCGTACCGGGCGGCCTCCTGGCGCTTCACCCGGAGCCGCACCTGCGAGATTTCCACCTGCGGTTCGACCTGTAGGTCCACCACGCCGGGGACGCCGCGCATCGCCGCCTCAATGTCCCCGGCCGCCGCCCGGAGTTCCTGGAGGTCGGGACCGAACACCTTCACCGCCACCTGCGCGCGAACGCCGCTCATGACGTGGTCGAGGCGGTGACTGATGGGCTGGCCCACGTTGGGCTTCACGTTCGGGATGCTGCTGACGCGGTCGCGGATGTCGGCCAGAACGGCTTCGTGCGGTCGGCCGGCCGTATCAATGCCCGACCGGTGTAGGCCGGGGACCGCGCGGGCCGCCGCGGCCCAGAACCCCGGCCGGGGCTGCTCGTGCGGGGCCAGTCGCACATCGAGTTCGGAGACGTTCACCCCTTCGGCGTGCTCGTCCTGCTCGGCGCGCCCGGTGCGCCGGGACACCGACACCACCTCGGGGATCTCGAGCAACCGGCCCTCGGCCAGTGCCGCCACGCGGCCGCTCTCGGCGAGGCTGGTGCCCGGCGGGGTCTGGAGGTTCACCGTGACGGTGCCCTCGTTGAACGGCGGGAGAAATTCCGATCCCATCCCGAACACGAACGCGGCGCTCGCCAGTGACAGCAGCAGCGACGCCGCGAGGATCGGCCGGGGGTGTCGGAGCGTGAACCGGAGCAGCCGCGCGTCGAGCCACTTGAGCGCACGCAGGAGGAGCGGGTCGCGGTGCTTCCGCGCTGGCCCACGGGCCAGCAAGAACGACGACAGCACCGGCGTCACCGTGAGCGACACCGCCAGGGACGCCAGGAGCGACACGAGGTACGCGAGCCCGAGCGGCGCGAACATGCGGCCTTCGAGACCCGAAAGCGCGAACAGCGGGAGCACCACGAGGCACACCACGAGCGTCGCGTAGACGATGGAGTTCCGCACCTCACTGGACGCCTTGAAAATCACCTTGAGCGAAGGCTCGGGGCGCTCCCGTGCGCGGTTCTCGTTCAGCCGGCGGAAGATGTTCTCCACGTCCACGATGGCGTCATCGACCAGTTCGCCCACGGCGACCGCGAGGCCGCCGAGCGTCATGGTGTTAACGGTCGCGCCGAAGGTGCCGAATACGAGTACCGTCACCAGGACCGAAAGCGGGATCGCCGTGAGTGTGATGACACTGGTCCGCACGCTCGCCAGGAACAGGACCAGCACCACGAACACCCAGATGGTGCCGTCCCGGATGGCCTCAATGACGTTGTCAACGGCGGTGCGAATGAAGTCCGCCTGGCGGAACACGCGGGACTCGATCACCGTGCCGGGCGGGGCGTCCTCCCGGAGGTCCGCGAGCGCCTGATCGAGTTTCGGGGTGAGGTCGAGGGTGTTCGCGCTCGGCTGCTTCTGAACCGCAAGGATGACGGCGGGGCCGCCGGTCACGGCGGCGCCCTCTTTGACCCGGACGCTGCCGTCGCCGCGGCGCACCGGCCCGGAGAACCGCACGTCGGCCACGTCCCGCACCCGGATGGCGCGGTTGTCGCGCCACACGACGGGCGTGTCCTCGATCTCGTCCGGGGTGAGGCTCTGCCCGCTGATGCGGATGAGCGACTCCTTCGGCCCGCGCTCCATCACCCCGCCGCCCGCGAGTACGTTCGCCTTCCGGGCCGCCTCGGTCAGTTGCTCGAGGGTCACGTTCTGGGCCGCGAGCCGCTCGGGCGCCGTGACGACCTGGTACTGCTTCAGGTGCCCGCCCATCACCGTCACCTGCGACACACCGTCCACGGCGAGGAGCCGGTTCCGCACGGCGAACTCGCCGAACGTCCTCAACTCCATCCCCTGTTGCAGCCGTTCGGCGTCGGTCGCGGGGGACTGGGCCGGCCGCAAACCCACGAGCATCACCTCGCCCATGATGGAGGAGATCGGGGCCATGACCGGGTTCACCCCCTCGGGGAGCCGGGACCGGACGAGCTGGAGCCGCTCGGAGACGATCTGGCGGTCGCGGTAGATGTCCGTGCCCCAGTCGAACTCGACCCACACGACGGACAGCCCGATGCCCGACGCCGAGCGCACGCGCCGCACGTCCGTCGAGCCGTTCAGTTGGTACTCGAGCGGGCGGGTGACGAGCGATTCCACCTCTTCGGGCGCGAGGCCCGGGGCCTCGGTCAGTACCGTCACCGTGGGGCGGTTCAGGTCCGGGAACACATCGACCGGCGTGCGCGCGAGCTGGTACGCCCCCGCCGCCGCGACCGCGACCGCGCACAGCAGCACCAGGAACCGGTTCTTGAGCGAGAGCGCGATCACGCGGTCGAGCACGGACGGGTCCCCTTCGCTTCGTGGAGTGTCAGGTCGTAAGGTCGTACCACTTGAGATCGCCAGAGCCCATGCGATACGACTTCGACGGTGGCGGAACGGGCGGCGGTGACTTCGTTTCGGCCCACGCGGTCACGCGTTTATGAAGGCAATTTTTGACAGGATCGACAGGATAAACAGGATTTAGAATTGAGCTGTCTTCATCCTGTTTATCCTGTCGATCCTGTCAAAAATTGCCTTGGCTCCGTCACGTGTTACTGTCACATGGCGCTCGCTCCGCGCCCGCCGCGGCGCGGCGCGGAGTTCATTCCGCCGCGCGCTCTTACACTTGGGCTAGCGGAGCGACGCGAAGGCGGTCATGAGTTCGGCTGCGCCCGCGGTCGCGACCGGGTCGCCGGCCGCCAAGCCGCGCGTGACGGTCACGAATTGGTCGTCGGCCGGGCCGGTCGCGACCGCGCGGCGCTCGAACCGGCCGCCCGACTGCTGGACGAACACGAACGCGGTCGCACCGTCGGACACCACGGCTGCCCGGGGCACACGAACGCCCGGCGGGCGGGCGCCCACCGTGACCGCCAGTGAGGCGAGCTGGTTGTGCCGGAGCGTGGCCCCCGATCGGTCTGAGAGTTCGACCCAGACGGAGAGGGTGCGGGCGTCAACCGTCACGTTCCGGGCGCTACGGACCACGGTCCCGGTGAGGACCGTTTCGGGGGCGGCGACGAGCCGCACCCGGACCGGCTGGCCGATGCGCACCCGGCCCACGTCGCGCTCGGAGAGGTAGCCGCGGACCTGGGGCCGCCGGAGGTCGTGAACCTCGAACAGCGGCTCGTGTGCGGCCACCGCCTGTCCCAACACCTTGTCGAATCCCACCACCGCGCCGGACAGCGGGGCGCGGACCGGCACGGTCGCGACCAGCTCGCGCTTCGCAACGACCCCCTCCACCTGTTCGGCGGTGAGGCCCGCGGTGGTGAGCTGGCGCCGGAGGGCGCCGGCCCGCGCGCGGAGCGTGGTGACCTGACTTTCGAGTTCCCACAGCCGCCGGGCCGCGACGCCCGGCGCGGTTTTCAGGGTTTTGAGGGTTTGAGCGGTCAGGGTCGCTTCAAGTTCGGTCCGAAGGAACTCCTGCTGGGTGGTGAGAAGCTCGGGGCTGAACACCTCTGCCAGCACCTCCCCGGCTCGCACCTCCTGGCCGCGATCGACGCGGATCGACCGGACGGTCCCCGCCAGTTGCGACGACGCCGAACCGCGGGCCGCCGGTTCGACCTCAACGGCCCCGTCCAGGACCGCCACCTCGTCGACCGGTCCCACGGCCGCCGGTTCCACCCTCAGCCGCATCGTCCGGGTCGCCTCGGCGGAGGGGGCCAGGACCGTGGGCGCGAAGAACGGCCCGAGGAGCGTCGCGCCGCGCGTGACCACGCGGTCGCCCGGGTACACGGTGCCGGCGAGGAGTTCGACGGCACCGTTCTCTTCCCGCCCCGGGACGACGGGCACCCGCCGGTACTCCGACGACTGACCGGCGCGCGCCTCCTCAACCAGGACGAACCGTTCCGCACCTTCGCGCACGACGGCCGCGGCGGGCACGGCCGGCCGCGGCTTGTCGCCGGGCACAAGAACTCGAGCACTGCCCGCCATACCCGGCTGAAAGAGCGGCTCGCTGGAATCGGGGTTGGAAAGTTCTGCCCAGACCGTGAACACGTTCGTGGCCGGGTCCAGGGCCGGGCTTACGGCTCGCACCTGCGTGCGGAACGAGCGGCCGGGGTAGGCCACGAGTTCCACTTCGACCGTTTGACCGATCTTCACCTTTCGGAGGTCCCGTTCCAGCACGCCCACCTTGACCCACACCACGGAGAGATCCACCACCTCGGCCAGGTGCTCCGCCGGCTCGACCACCTTTCCCGCGGTGAGTTCGGCGTGGGCGATGACCCCCGGCACCGGCGACACGACCGGGAGCGTGAGCCCGGGGCGCGGCGCCCCGGTGGCGAGCAGGTCGTCGAACTGGGACCGGGGCAGCCCGAGGCCCGCCCACCGCGCGCGGGTCACCTCGAGCGCGTTCCGGTTTTGGGCGTGCTTCGTTTCGGCGTCGAGCACCGCCTGGCCCGCGACGGCGCCGGCGTCGGCCGACTTCCCGAGTTCGGTGACGAGCTTTTCCGAGAGCCGGACCTCGCTCTGCGCGGTGAGCACGTCCTGCTGAAGGGCATCGAGTTCGGGGCTCTCGACCTCGGCCAGCACCTCTCCGGCCCGCACCGCTTGCCCCGGCACGACGTGGACCTTGACCACGCGCCCGGGCAGCACCGCGGTGGCGAAGCCGTGGTTCCGCCACGGGGCGACGACGCTGGCGTAGGCCAGCACCCGCTCGTCCAGCGTCCGAAGCTCGACGGGTTCGGTGGCGACATCAATGCTCTGCCGGGCGTCGTCCGTCAGCAGCAGGTGCCCGGTCACCGTGTCGGCCACCGCTCCTTTCGTGGGGAGCGGGGCGTGCCCTTCGTGTGCCGCGAGGAAGGTGGCCGCGACGGTGAGCAGAGCCCCGGCCGCCCAGCGGGCCTGGCGTGCGAACGTGGGCCACCCGGACGGCCGTTCGGAGTCACTCGACATTGCGGACACCTCACTCGGGGCCAACAGTTCCAAGTTCCAAGTTCCAAGCGGAGACCGGGCGCGAGTTAAACGCCGTTTGCTTTCGCGGCTCTGTTGTTTTGACTTGGAACCTGATGAACCGGCGCGGGGGCACTCGCCGCGCGCCGGGGCGGGTCACTTCTTCACGTACTCCGACGGGTCCTTGATCTCGGCCGGTTTCTCCTTGGCCGTGCTCAGGAACTCTTCGATGCAGGGGGTGCAGCAGAACTCGTACGTTTTGCCGCCGATCACCCAGGTGAACTTCGGATTGGCCGCGGTTCGCGAGACGGGGCAGATCTTCTGCCCCGGCGACGGGTGCGCCTCGTGGGTGGGGCGGATGCCGCGGTACTTCACCGCCGGGATGGTGTCGCCGTTGGCCTTGATGTCGGCCGCGGTGTACAACCCGCCCGGCGTGAGGAACAGCTTCTGCTCCTCGGCGGTCGCCTTCTTCGCCGGCATCGCGTCGCCGTGCGCCTCGTTACCGAAGCCGATGCGGAATCGCTCGCCGCCCACGTTGATGTTGTTGATGGTGATCTGCACCTTCTTGCCCGCGAGCCCCTCGGGCAGCGCCGCAACGAACAGCGAGGTCGTTCCCGCGGCGTCCCCTTGCTGCGGTTCGGGCTTAAACGCCACCGGGACCGCGTCGGTCGAGCCCTCGGGGGTGACGAACGCGCTCAAGGTCTGGGCCTCGACCTGTTGCACGCGGGTCTCTTCCTTGCCGAGCATGTAGAGGCGGACCTTGCCCCCCTTCTCGAACACGGCCTCGGCGTGGTAGCTGTCCTTGCCCAGCGCGACGATGATGCCGCCGTGTGCGCCCGGCTTGTGCGCGTGCTCGTCCCCTTTCGGTGCACCCGACTTCGTCTCACCACCTTGTGGGGCGGCCTTCTGGGTCGGAACGGGGGAATCGTTGCGGCACCCGACGACGAGAGCCACCGCCGGGACGACCAGCACGCCGAAAAGAACCCACTTACGGTTCATGGATAAACTCCTCAGAATCCGCAGAGCACCGGGAACGACTCCGGGTGTGCGGACCTCGCACGTGAACGCGGAACGGGACGCGCCACAACACGCCGGGAACCGGCCAGTTATGACAACGAGGGTACGGCTAAACGGAGGCGGCACGCCGGGCGGCCCGGCGAATCGCTGCAGGGAACGGCGCACGCCCACGGGGCGCGGCGCAAGGTGAAAGGTGGCGAAACGCTAGCAGCGCAGATTGTGATGCGCGTAAAGGATCTGATCAGCCGGTGAGGGCGCGTGCTCCGCGCGCCTGGGTGAAGGGTTCGTCGATGGCTCCGACACGGGCACCGTGAGCGCCAGCAAAACGAACGAAAGAGAGGCATCGAAACCGAGCGCACGCAGAAACTGGGACAGGTCCGTCTGTGCTACTTCGATGTGTGTCAGCTCCGCTTTTCCCGCCGCGTCTTTACACGGGCACTTCCCGCACGGTGCATCGGGCTTCGTCGGGGCCGGCGCCTTGTCGTGAGCCGGCTCCCGTGCGACACGTCTGTGCGCGCAGCACGCGTGGGGAGCGGACTCAACTGAGGCGTGTTGCACAACGGACGTTGAGGCGGGCGGTGACGCCGACGGGCGCGCCAACGTCTTCCCTGCCGAGCAGCAGCAGAGCATCGGCCCCACCGCCACGGCGAGAATCAGTTGGTACGTGAGCGCCGCGCGAAGCATCGACTACCAACCCTCAAGCCGAGCCCACCAACGGGTTACGGCAGTGTCATAGTATTGGCCCGGTCAAGGCTCAAGTCCAACCCGTTCGCGAACCCTGTGCCCGTTGGGATGGAGTGCCTCTCGTAGGTCCTGCCAGTAGTGAGGGTTGCGCGGTTGTGCGGGCCAGAAGATCCGGTGCTCGCGGCCGCGCGGGTGAAGTTGAGAGGTGGGGCAGGGGAAGCTGCCTGGATAATTGACATATCAGTCGTTGATATGTGTGTTTTTTGCCAGGGCGCGACTGCGGGGCGTTTAGTGCGGCGGCGCCGCCGCGACACCCCCAAAGGCAAATTTTGCAAGCAAGTCACGATTAGTATTGTTGCGATGCTTTGACGATTCGCCGCGCGTTGTTATGCGCGGCCGCGTGCTGCTGAAACGCGGTCCGTCCTTCCGTTGGCCCCGGTACGGATCGGTGACCACGAGCGCGCCGCCGGGAACCGGCGCCGGGGGCGCAGGCGGACCCACGGTTACCCGTAAACGTCGCGCCACGTGAACGCTCGGCCGGCGGCGGCCCTCACATGGCGCTTGCCACGAACGCCTGCGCGTCGGCAAGCGTGCCGCCGGCGCGGATCGTTCGATCGCGCGGCAACTCGCCCTGCCGCGCAGCCACGGTCCCGTCACCACGGGGCTTCACCAGGACCGCTGCGCTATGACCAAGTTCAACGATCTCCCAATCGGCACCCGGCTCATCGGAGCGTTTCTGCTGCTAGCCGTTCTGTGCGCCGGCGTCGGGTACTTCGGTCTCCGTGCCACGAGTGAGGTGAACCACGCCCTGGAAAACGCCAACCAGAACCAGATCCCGGCGCTCCGCTCCCTGGGCGATTTGCGGGCGGCCCTGCTCACCATCCAGCGGTCCGAGCGGTCCGTTCTGATCGCCGCACAGAGCAAGGATGAGGCGACGCGGCAGCGGGCCTCGAAGACGCTCGAAACGACTTGGCCCAAGGTTCGCGATGCGACCGGGCGGTACCAGGCGCTGCCGATGGACGACAAGGAGAAGGCGGCGTGGGGGGCGGTGCAACCGCACCTGGAGCAGTTCCGCCGCGACCACGACGCCGCGATGGCCGCGCTGAGCGCGGGGGAGATTGAGCGGGCCGAGAAGCTGTGCGCCGCCTCGGTCCCCAACACGAACAAGATGAACGGCTTTTTGAACGAGCTCTGCGACATCCAGACGGCCGGGGCGGAACGGGAGGCCGCCGCCGCGCAGGCCCTGTACGCCTCGGCCCGGACGACGATGTTCGTGGTCATCGGCGCTGCGGTCGTCATTGCTGTGGCCGTCGGCCTGTTCTTTCGGCGGCTGATCGTCCGGCCGCTCGAGGCGACCGGTAAAATTTTGCGGGCCGTGGCCATCGGGGACCTGACACTGGTCGCCGACGAAACGTCGATGGACGAGTTCGGGCAACTGGCGGCATCACTCAACGCCACCCTCCAAGGCATGCGGGGCGCCCTGAAGCAGGACCGGGTGAGTTGGGAAGAGGTCGGCATACAGCGGGAGCGGAACGACGATTACGTGGGGCAGATCATGGCGGTCAGCAAGGTCCAGGCGATGATCGAGTTCGGCCTCGACGGGACGATCCTGACGGCCAACGAGAACTTCTTGAAGACGACGGGCTACCAGTTGGGCGAGGTCCAGGGCCAGCACCACCGGATGTTCGTCACCCCCGACCAGGCCGCGAGCCCCGAGTACCGCGACTTTTGGGCGAAACTGAACCGCGGCGAGTTCGTCTTTAATGACTTCAAGCGGGTCGGCAAAGGGGGAAAGGAGGTGTGGCTCAGGGCCTCCTACAACCCGATCCTCAACTCCGTCACCGGCCGGCCGTACAAGGTGGTGAAGTTCGCCACGGACATCACCGCCCAGAAGCAGATGGAAGAGCAGGTGAAGGCCGACACGATCGAACTCCAGCGGAAGGTGGAAGAAATCATCAAGGCCGTGAACGCGCTGGCGGCGGGCGATTTCACGGTGTCGGTCCCGGACCTGGGCACCGACAACGTGGGCCAGATGGCGCGGTCGCTGAACACGGCGGTGCTCGCGGTCCGGACCGCGCTGGAGGGCGTGCGGGAGGTGTCCGAGCAACTGGCCGACGCCAGCGGCCAATTGTCCAGCGCGAGCGAGGAGATCTCGTCCGGCGCTCAGGAGCAGGCGTCCAGCCTGGAAGAGACCGCCGGCGCCCTGCAAGAGATCACCTCCACTGTCAAACAGAGCGCGGACAACGCCCAGCAGGCTCGGCAACTGGCCAGCGGGTCCAAGGAGATCGCCGAGAAGGGCCGGCAGGTGGTGAGTTCCGCGGTCGAGGCGATGGGTGAGATCAACGGGTCGAGCAAGAAGATCGCGGAGATCATCACGACCATCGACGAGATCGCGTTCCAGACCAACCTCCTGGCCCTGAACGCGGCGGTCGAGGCGGCCCGGGCCGGGGAGCAGGGGCGCGGGTTCGCGGTGGTGGCCACCGAGGTCCGCAACCTGGCCCAGCGGTCCGCCACCGCCGCCAAGGAGATCAAGAGCCTGATCAACGACAGCGTCAAAAAGGTGGACGCCGGCACCGAACTGGTCAACAAGTCGGGCGACACGCTGGCCGAGATCGTGATCAGTGTGAAGCGGGTCACCGATATCGTTGCCGAGATCGCGGGCGCCAGTAAGGAGCAGTCCGGGGGGATCGAGCAGGTCAACAAGGCCGTCTCCCAGATGGACACCGTCACCCAGCGGAACGCCTCCCAGACCGAGGAGATGAGCGCCACCGCCCAGACCTTGACCGATCAGGCGGGCCAGCTCCGGGACCTCGTCGCCCGCTTCAAACTGGCTTCCGAACACGGCGCGCCTCAGCGCGTCGCCGTCGCCGCGAGTTCGCCCCGGCGGCCGGCCCGCGCGAATGCCCGGCCCGCCGCGCCCAAGGCCGTTCCGCAGGGGGCCGCGGGCCAGGGGCACGAACTGGATTCGCTCGGCAGCGACGGCTTCAGCGATTTCTGAGTGGTCTCGCGGGGCCGGTTCGTGGGGCGCATGAGGCCCTGCGAGCCGGCACCGCCGTTTCCCGCAGCGCACGTCCCACGGCTCAAAAGCCCTTCGACCGAATCACATTTCGACCCGATCGCGGTCGCGCCTTCCCGCCGCACCCCGTAGCGATCACTCCCCCTCGCCGTTTTGTTCCCGGCGGCGGACGTGCCGGCTCTCCCTTGTGCGCCCGCCGGACGTTGCGGCCGGTTTAATGCCGCGGGGCCGTGCGGCGGTGCGCCGTAAATCTGTCCGAGCCGGGTCGGTGGCGCGCGGGTCTCTAGATTGACCACTGACAACCGACCCACCGACAGTTGCTCCCCATGAAGAACACCGCCGTCCTGCTCATCACCTGCCCGGACCGCAAGGGGATCGTCGCCGCGGTCGCGGAGTTCCTGTACAAGCACGACGCCAACATCCTCCACGCGGACCAGCACCAGGACGCGGAGGGGAAGCTGTTCTTCATGCGCGTCGAGTGGGACCTGAGCGGGTTCGCGCTCGACCTGGCGGAGTTCTCGCGCCGGTTTTCGCCGCTCGCCGACCGGTTCGAAATGCGCTGGCGGCTCGAAGACTCCCGCAACCCGCTCCGGGTGGCGCTGTTCGTCTCGAAGTACGACCACTGCCTGATGGACCTGCTGTACCGCCACAAGACCGGCGAGCTGCTTTGCGAAATCCCGGTCATCGTTGCGAACCACCCCGACGCGCAGAAGTGGGGCGACTTCTACGGCGTCCCGTTTCACGTGATCCCGGTTCCGGCCGGCGACAAGGAGGCCGCCGAGCGGAAGCAACTGGACCTGCTCGCGGCGGAGAAGATCGACCTCGTGGTGATGGCCCGGTACATGCAGATTTTGTCGCGCGAGTTCGTGGCGCGGTACCCGCAGCGAGTCATCAACGTCCACCACTCGTTCCTGCCGGCGTTCATGGGGGCGCGGCCGTACCACCGGGCGTTCGAGCGCGGGGTGAAGCTGATCGGCGCCACCAGCCACTACGCCACGGAGGACCTGGACGAGGGGCCGATCATCGAGCAGGACGTGGTGCGGATCTCGCACCGCGACGGCCTTGAGGACCTGCTCGAAAAGGGCCGCGACCTGGAAAAGGTGGTGCTGTCGCGGGCGGTGCGGTGGCACCTGGACCACCGCATCCTCGTCTACAACCACAAATCCGTGATCTTCGATTGAGGCGGCCCGGTGGCCCGCGCCGGGCCGCGAAATTGCCTCCCGCCGCGCCGGCCGGTCCGGTATCATCTTGCCTCATGCAACAAACACCCCCGCAGTCCTTGCCACGGGTCATCGGCCCGTGGATCGCGACCGCCGTTATTATCGGCACCGTCATCGGGTCCGGCGTGTTCAAGAAGGGCCGGAACGTCGCGGACAACGTCCCCGAGTTCGGCCTCATTATGGCCGTCTGGGTGCTCGGCGGCCTCCTCGCGCTGCTCGGCGCGCTCGCACTCGCCGAAGTCGCCGTGCTGTTCCCCAGGGCCGGCGGGAACTACGTCTTCCTCCGCGAAGGGTACGGCCGCTGCGCGGGCTTCCTGTGGGGCTGGGTCGATTTCTGGATCCTCCGCGCCGCCAGCATCGCCGCGCTGGCGACGATGTTCACCGAGTCGTTTCACGACGTGCTGAAGCAGTCCATTGCGCCGGGGCAGAAAGTTGATGTACTCAGCTTCTGGCCCCGGCAACTGCTCACCACCCTCGTCATCGGCGGGCTGACCGTCGTGAACGTCCGCGGCACGCGGCTGAGCGGCGGGGTCCAGTTCGCGATCACCATACTGAAGGTCGCGTCGCTGCTGTTCCTCATCACGGCGCCGTTCGTGGTGCTGGCCGTCGCGTCCGAGCCCACGCACCCGCCGCAGGTGTCGCACCTGAGCCCGGCGGTGCCGTCGAACCTGTTCGGGATTAACTGGAGCGGGTTCGGGGTCGCGCTGGTCGGCGTGCTGTGGGCGTACAACGGGTGGATGAACATCGCCCCCATCGCCGAAGAGGTGAAGGAGCCGCAGCGCAACATCCCGCGCTCGCTGCTGCTGGCGGTGTTCACCCTGATCGCGCTCTACTGCGGGGCCAACCTCGCGTACCACCTCGTGCTGCCGCGGGACCAGATCGTTGCCAAGGACGCCAACGGGCACCTGTCCTCCACGCCGGTCGCGACGGAGTTTTGCGGGGAGCTGCTCGGGCCGGTCGGGGTGGTGCTGGCGTCGGCGATCGTGATGACCAGCGTGTTCGGGGCGCTCAACGGGAACCTGCTCGTCGGCCCGCGGCTGCTGTACGCGATGGGCCGCGACCGCCTCGCCCCCCCCGCCTTCGCGCGGCTGCACCCGCAGTACCACACGCCCGCGCTCGCGACCCTGGCAATGGCGGGGTGGTCGGTGCTGCTGGTGCTGTGCGTCGGGGCGCTGACCCAGTACCAGGTGCCGACCGTGCCGCTCGGGTTCGCGGAACTCGACCTGAACGTGCCGCGCGGGAAGTCGCCGTTCGACATCATGACCGATTTCGTGATCTTCGGGTCGGTGACCTTCGAAACCCTCGCCGTGGCGAGCATCTTCGTGTTCCGGTGGAAGTATCCCGCGACGCCGGGGAACCGCGCGTACCGCTGCTGGGGGTATCCGGTGGTCCCCGCCCTCTATGTCCTCATCATGGCGCTGGTGCTGGTGAACTTCTTCGTGAACCCGGAGTCGCGCACCGAGGCGCTGGTCGGGCTCGGTTTCATCGCGAGCGGGGGTGTGGTGTATGCCCTGTTCTTCGGGACGCGGCGGGCATGACCTGGGCCGAACAGCTCGAACGCGACGGCTACGCTCTGCTTCCCGCCGCACTCACGCCGGGTGCCGTGGCAGAGGCGGTGCGCGAGTGGGCGGAAGTCACTGCCGCCAACGCCGAAGCCGATGCCGTGCTCACCGGCTCGGCGGGTCCGGCATACGGCGCCCGTAACTTGCTCGACTTGTGGCCCGGTGTGGTGGACCTCGTCCGCACGGAGCCGGTTCGCGCCGCACTGCACGCGACTCTTGGACCGGGGGCCGGCGTGGTGCGGGTGCTGTACTTCGACAAGCCGCCGGGGCACTCGTGGGCGCTGCCGTGGCACAAGGATTACAGCCTCGCCGTGAAGGAACACCGCCCGTCGTCGCGCTTTACGAAGCCGACGGTGAAGGCCGGCGTGCCGCACGTCATCGCCCCGCAAGCGGTTCTTGACCGGATGTTGACGGTGCGCATTCACCTCGATCCCATGACGCCCGACAACGGCCCACTTCGAGTGGTTCCGGGTTCGCACCGGTTCTACGACCAGCGCAACGACGAGCCGCGCGAAGCCGTTACTCTGGAGTGTGGTGCCGGGGACGCCCTGCTGATGCGCCCGCTGCTGACGCACGCGAGCGGGCACAGCAAGACCGGAGCGGGACTGCACCGGCGGATCGTTCACCTCGAATGCGCGGCCGACGACACGTTGCCGGATGGCTTTGAGTGGATGTGGTGTCGCGCGGTAGATGGGACGTGACGAACCCCAGAGAAAAGGCTCGCGCAATGACCGAATCGCAGTGGCTCACTCACGCTTACCCATTCTCGATGCTGCACTTCGTTCGCACGGCGGGTGAGCGGAAGGAGGTGAGCTTCCGAAAGGTGGTCCTATTCAACTGTGCCTGCTGCCGAAGGGTCTGGCACTGCCTGGGTGACGAGGATCGAATAGCAGTCGCTCAGTGCGAGGCGAGTGCCGACGATCCCGCTGCGCTTGCGGAGGTGTGCGCCCGGTATCGGCCTTCGCCCAGACCCCCACAAGCAGGTTCGGTTCTGCTGCCGGATGGGCGTGTTGGGTACGACGCCGCCGCCGCACCACATTGGCCGGACGAAGATCCTTCGGACCAAACGCAGCTCCGTTGGCTCCTCGACGGGGATTTGCACTGGAGTTGGAGTATTCATTTCACTTCGCGCGTTGTTGATTTGGTCGCGCCGCGCGACACTCGGAAGCTGATGGCGACATTTCAAAAACAGCGGGCAACGGAAGACGAACTCGATGCGTTGCTGAACATTCCCGCGCGCAAGATCGAAGGGCAAGCTCAGGCGGACCTCGCCCGCGACATCTTCGGAAATCCGTTCCGTCCGGTAGACTTTGCTTCCGCGTGGCGAACTGACACCGTTCTCGGGATCGCGCGCGAACTTTATGCGTCGGGCGACTTCACGGCGCTGCCGGTGCTCGGCGATGCGCTTCAGGACGCGGGCTGCGACGACGAGGCGGTGCTCACCCACTGCCGCGGAGCGGGGCCGCACGCGCGCGGGTGCTGGGTCGTGGACGGGCTCTTGGGGAAGGCGTGAGCCACCCCGGATCACTTCTTTTTCTTCTTCGTCTTATCCTCGGTCGCCTCGGGCTTGTCGGCCTTCGGCTTGGGGGTGGGCTTCGGCTTGCTTGTCGCTTGCGGCGCGGCTGCGCCGGGGGGCACACTCACGACGAAGCCCGCCGCCCGCAGCGGTTCGACGAGCTGATCGGCTTCGGCACGGGCGTCGGCGCCGTCCACCCGGGCCAGCGCGATCACCGCGTACCAGTACCGCTCGCGGTCGCGCGGGGAAAGGGTGTCGGGGTCGGCCCCGGCCTCGCGGCCGAGTTCGGGGTCGTAGCGGAGGTTCTTGAGGAGCGCGGACAACTCGCGCCACGTCGCCCCCGCGGACACCTTCGTGCCGTCCGGCTTCGTGACGGTGCGGCCGATCGCGATGTGAAGCAGCCCGCGGAACCGCCCGGCGACGATGCCGTTGGTCCGGGCCGCTTCGAGCACCTCTCGCAAGCTGTCCATTCGGCGGCCCCGCTGCCCATCGGTGACGGCGACCCGGTCGTGCTCCGATTCGGGGGTCAGAATCCGCGCCACCCCCGGAACGACACTCGGCGGAGCAGTCGAATACAGATCGCCCATTTTACCAACTCACCGAATTTATACCCAAAGGTGCTATGTCGCCTCATCTTTTCGTCACAGTGGCCGAAGAATGATGACGAACAACCCCGTAAACCTCCAGCGTTTGTTGCCGCGGTGGTGATACAACCCGCGCACCGGTGGCGGGTTAGAGCGGTGAGTGCGTTAGTGCGGCTTTCAGCACCTGTGCCGCGCGTTCGGGATCGTCGGCGGTGGAAATTGCGGCGCTCACCGCCACGCGGCGTGCCCCCGCCGCAATCACTTCCGCGATGTTGCGGGCGCCGATGCCGCCAAGTGCGAACGTCGGCAGCGCGGTTTCGGCGGTCGCGGCCCGAACGAAATCGAGCCCCGGGAAGCGGTCGAACGCTTTCGTTTTGGAGGGGAACGTCGGGCCGATCCCGATGTAGTCCGCGCCGTCCAGCACCGCCTGACGGACCTGTTCGACCGAGTGCGTACTGACCCCGATCAGCGGGTCCGGTCCCAGCACCCGCCGGGCGTCCTTCACGGTGATGTCGTCCTGCCCCAGGTGAACGCCGTCGGCGTCGCACAACCGGGCAATGTCCGGCCGGTCGTTCACGATGAACAGCACCCCCGCTTCGCGGGTCCAGGCGCGCACGTCGCGGGCCAGGGGTAACAGTTCCCGGTCGGGCATCCCCTTCTCCCGGAGTTGGAACACGTCGGCGCCGCCGCGGGCCGCCTCGCGCAGGGTCCAGTCGAGCGAGGCGACGCACTGTGCCCGCGTCAACAGCACGTACAGCCGCGCGGTCGCGAGCCGCTCGCGACTCCCGGCACCGATCGTAAGTGCGCGTTCGAGCGTGTACGCCCGGTATCGGAGCGCTTCGAGCGTGCGCCCCAAGTCGGGGCCGAACACCTTGCCGAACTCTTCCAGGCTCCGGAGCGACTCCTGAAGGCGCTTCAGGTTGACCACCGCCACGTGGGCCGGCGACGCCCGCTCGTACTCGCTCGCGGCGGTGGCCGTGGTGCCGACGTCGCGGAGCGTTTCGCGGGACGCCACTAGCACCCGCGGGGGCAGCTTTTGCGCCGCGGCGGCCAGCCCGTGGCGCAGCTCTTTCACTTCTTGCGTCAAGAACCGGTCGTCGAGCACGAACCGCGCGTAGTCCTCCAGCACGCGGGCGGCCTCACGCGCCCGGTTGAAGCTCGCGTCCAGAACCCGGGCCGCGTCCACTTCGGCGGTCGGCTCTGTGATCGCGAAAACCGTCACTTCCGACACGGGTTCGGCCGCGCGCGATTCGGATTTAATCAGGACCGACTCAAGTCGCTCGGGGGTGAACCCCAGCGCCGCGCAGGACGCGCGGAACGCGTCGCTCGCCCGCAGGACCGCGATGAGAAAGGCGTCGGTGAGGAACTCGGGGTCGTGCCGGTGGGCGATCGACCACGCGCGCGCCGCGTTGAACAACACCGCCACGTCCGGCGCGACAGGGGTTTCCCCGGCACGGAGCGCCCCGCGGACGGCGGGAACCGACACGCCGATGTGCTCCAGCAGCACCGCCGGCCGCCCCTCGTCCTCCTCAAGCAGGGCGAGCACGTAGTGCCCCAGCCGCACCGCGCCGGCCCCCGCCTGTTCGGCCCGGTCGCGCGCCCCGGCGACCGCACGTTCCACACCCGGACTGGTCTGATGCATAGCCACGTTACCCCCCGCAACACTGTCATTGTACTGCCACAGCCGATACAGCCGGAACGACCGGTAGGTTCTTGTCGGGAGGTTCTCTCCGGCGCGCCCGGTAACATCCAGACCGCCCGGAACGCGGACGATGAAAATGCGGGACGAACGGACTCGTCACCCCGGTGTCAAGGGACGGCAACGATGAACGGACTGGTGCGCACACACACTCTCGCCGTCCGGCTGGCGGCCGGGTTCCTTCCGCTGACCGTCATGCTCGGGGCGGCGAGCGCGCGACAGCCGGTGCTGCCGACCGTTCCGCAGCCGGTGCCGGCCCCGCGCGGGCACGCGGTGCTGGCCCAGGTACCGCTCCCGGCGCCCGTTCCCGTCGAGGCGGCCCGGGGCGAGGCCGGCCCGGAGCTGTCGCTGGGCGAGTGCGTCTCGATCGCCCTGGCCCGGCAGCCGTCGCTGCGGGCGGTGCTGGAGAGCACGGCCGCGGTGGAAATCGGGTACAAGTCGCTCAGCAACTTCGGCACCGCGGCCACGCTCTTCAGCCCTGATGTGGATGTCCGCAAGCAGCAGGCCAAGCGCGGGCTGATGGCCACCTCGGCCGAGTACCAGAAGCTGCACAACGAGATCGTGCAGGACGTGACCCGGATGTACTACACCGCGGTGTACGCCAAGCAGCAGCAGGAGCTGGCCAACCGCGTGGTGCTGCGGCTGGACAACCTGATCGAGATCGGCCGCGAGTACCTCAAAACCGCGCCCGCGGCGGAGCTGAAGGAGTCCGGGTTCAACACGCTGAGCCTGCAAATGATGGAGAACGGGTTGTACGAGGCCCGGAAGCTCCAGGTGGACGCCCGGATCGGCCGCGAGCGGGCGCTGGCGGGGCTGCGCGAGCTGATGGCCGTGGACGCCCGCACGTTCCCGTTCCGGATCAAGGACCAGGCGCTGCCGGTGATGGTCCAGGAGGTCCCGCTGAGCATGGACCGGGTGGTGGAACTGGCGCTGGAGCGGCGGCCCGAACTGGTGCTCGCCGCCGCGGGGGTGGACGCCTTCCGGCTCGAAGTGTACGCGCAGGGCAAGATCCCCTTCAAGCGGGCCACGCGGACGTTCGTCTCGGGCGCGGACATCCACGCCAAGGAGATCCCCGCGACGAACCGCGGCGCCGACTACCGGCCCGGCGGGATCATCCCGGAAATGCCCCCGCAGCTCGTGGGCAGCAAGTTCGACCGGGTGTGTAAAGCGATGGCGTTCGCGCAGCGGGCCGAAGCGGTCTACGACAAGGCCCGCAACGTGATCATGCTCGAGGCGGAATCGGCGTACCTCGATTTCGACCAGGCGGCCCGGCGGCTGGAGATCTCGACCGAACAGTTCGCGCTGAGCAAGCGGATGCAGGAGCAGGCCCGGGCGGTGGCCGAGTTCACCAAAGCGAAGGACCGGCTCGTGCTGGCCGAGATGGACGCGTCGCGGGCACAGTCCGCCTACTTCGAGTCGGTCCACCGGTACCTGCTCGCGCTCGCGGCCCTGGAGCGGGTCACCGCGGGCGGCATCTGGCCCAAGTTCCCGGACCGGTAGGCGCGGGCGGCGCCGTTCTGAGTTTCCAGTTCCGGGCCCCAGGTTCGCGACCGGGCCGGTCGGCCGTGTCGGGCGGTTCGATCGCCCTTCGTTCGGGATTTCAACCTGGGATCTGAGGGGTTCCGAAGAAAAAGGGGTGCGCTGTGGGTCGCGTGTACGCTGTCATCGTGTGCTGTTTGCTGCCGGTCGCGGTAGCGGTCGTGCCGTCGGCCCCGTGGGCGGCGGCGGCCGAGCCGGTCGCGCCGGCGCGGATCGGGCTCCCCGCGAACATGTTCAGCGGGCTGCCCGCCCCCGTCGTTCAGCGGGCCTCGCGGCCGTTCCAGAACATGCTGGAGAAGCAGGCCGGGCTCAAGGGCGAGGTCACGGTCGGAAAGGACTACGTCGAAATCGCCGAGATGCTCCGCGGCGGTAAACTGGAACTCGCCGTGTTCCACGGGTTCGAGTTCGCCTGGGTCAAGCAGCACCCCGAGCTGGTGCCCCTTGTGGTGACCGTGCCGACGAACAAGCTCCAGGCGTGCCTGGTGGTGAACGTGAACTCGAAGGCGGACGGACCGCACGCCCTCAAGGGCGAGAGCGTGGCGATCCCCAGCGGGACCAAGGCGCACTGCCAACTGTACTACGACCGCCTCAAGGGCGCGGCGCCGGCCGGGTGCTGCGAGGTGGCGAAGGTGAAGGGCCGCACGGTCGAGGACGCGCTCGACGCCGTGTCCGACGACGAGTGCCCGGCGGCGCTGGTGGACGCCGGGGCCCTGGTCGCGTACCAGAAGCTGAAGCCCGGGGCCGGCCAGCAACTGAAGGTGCTCGCCCAGTCTGAGCCGTTCCCGCCCGGGGTGCTCGTGTACCGCAAGGGGGCGCTGACCGAGGAGGCCGCCAAGCAGGTCCGCGACGGGCTGGTCAAGTGCGTGAACACCGACGAGGGGCAACTGCTCACCAGCCTCTGGCGGCTGAAGGGCTTCGAGGCGGCCACTCAGGCGTACCAGTTGGACCTGGACAAGTGCCTGAAGGTCTACCCGGCGCCCAAGCAAAAATAACCCCGGCGCCCCGCAACCGCACGAACCCGCGCCCGCCGCACACCCCTCAAACGCGCACCCGCCCGACCCACCCCCCGCACCCGCGGGGGGTGTTCGCGCTTCCGCGGGAGCTTCCAACCTTTAAGTTGGTAGTGCGGGCGGTATAGTGATGTTGAAGTGATCGAATGTACAGTTGAAGTGCCCGGAACAATAGGATGCGCGGGCCGCACCCTGGTGAGACGCTGTCATGGCCGAGACGATCGAGACCGTCACAATCGCGGACGAGGTGCGCACGCGGTTCCTGACCTACGCCATGTCGGTGGTGAAGGGCCGCGCCCTACCGGACGTGCGCGACGGGCTCAAGCCCGTGCAGCGGCGCATCTTGTACGCCATGTTCCAGGACCTGAAGCTGACGGTGGACAAGAAGGCGCTGAAGTGCGCCAAGATCGTCGGCGAGGTGATGGGCAACTACCACCCGCACGGTGACAGCGCGCTGTACGAGGCGCTCGTGCGCATGTCGCAGAACTGGGTGCTCCGCGTGCCGCTGGTGTACGGGCAGGGGAACTTCGGCTCGGTCGACGGCGACCCGCCCGCGGCGTACCGGTACACGGAAGCGAAGCTGACCCGGCAGGCGGAACTGCTGCTCGACGAGCTGGGCCAGGACACCGTCGACTCGGTGGCGAGTTACGACGGCACCCGCCACGAGCCGGCGGTGCTCCCGGCGCAGTTCCCGAACCTGCTGGTGAACGGCACCGCGGGCATCGCGGTCGGCATGGCGACGCAGATCCCGCCACACAACCTCGGCGAGGTGCTCAAGGCCTGCACGCTGCTGATCGACAACCCCGACGCGACGGTTGCGAACCTGCTCGACAAGATCAAGGGGCCGGACTTCCCGCTCGGCGGCAAGATCCTCGCGGACCGCGCGGCGCTGCGCAAGATTTACGAGGAGGGCGTCGGCTCGATCAAGGTCCAGGCGGAGTGGAAAGAGGAGAAGATCGACCGCGGGGTGCAGATCGTCGTCACCTCGATCCCGTATGGGGTGAACAAGGGCGACCTCGAAAACACCATCGGCTCGATCATCGACCAGCGGAAGCTCCCGCAACTGACCGGCCAGTCGAACGAGTCGAACGAGAAGGACGGGCTGCGCCTGGTGCTGGAGATCAAAAACGGCACCGACCCGAACCTGGTCATGGCGTACCTGTACAAACACACCGAGTTGCAGAAGACGTACTCGTACAACATGACCGCGCTCGTCCCTGCCGAGGACGGGAAGGGGATGAAACCGCGGGACAGGCTAAGTCTGTGGGACCTGCTTACTGAGTTTCTCAAGTTCCGGCTCGCAACGGTCCGCCGGCGGTTCGAGTACCAGTTGCGCCAGTTGCGCCGTCGGATTCACATCCTGGAAGGGTTCCAGATCATCTTCAACGCGCTGGACCGCGCCATCAAGATGATCCGCGAGAGCAGCGGTAAGCCCGACGCCGCCGAGAAGCTGAAGGCCGCGTTCAAGCTCGACGACGAGCAGGTGGGAGCGATCCTCGATTCGCAGCTCTACAAGATCGCGCAGCTCGAGATCCAGAAGATCATTGACGAGCTGACGGAGAAGAAGAAGCAGGCGAAGGAGATCGAAACCATCCTCGCCTCGGAGAAGAAGCTCTGGGGCGTCATCAAGAGCGAACTGGAGGCGCTGATCGAGAAGTTCCCCGAGCGCCGCAAAACCCGCATGGCCTCCGACGAGGACGTGCTGGAGTTCAACGAGGAGGCGTACATCGCCCGCGAGAACACGAACGTGGTTCTCACGAAGAACGGGCGGATCAAGCGGGTCGGCCGGCTGGCGTCGGTGGAAACGACCCGCGTCGAAGAGGGCGACGCGGTCGCGGCGGTGGTCCCCGGGAGCACGCTCGACCACGTCTCGTTTTTCGCGGACGACGGCGCGGCGTACACGATGCGGATCAACGAGGTCCCGGCCACCGCCGGGTACGGCGAGCCGATCACCAAGTTCTTCAAACTCGCGGACGGCGCGAAGGTGGTTGCGGCGGTGACCACCGACCCGCGGTTCACGCCCGCGGACCTGCCCGCGAAGGGCGACACGCCCGGCGGCCCGTTCCTGGTCGTGGCCACGCGCAACGGGTTCGTGCTGCGCCTGCCGCTGACCGCGTTCCGGTCCGAGTCCACGAAAGTCGGCCGGCGGTTCGTGAAGCTGGAGGAGGGCGATAAAGTGGTGATGGTGCGGCTCGCGGGCGCCGAGGAGGGCGTGATGCTCGCGACCTCCGGCGGGTACGTCACCCACTTCCCGCTGGACCAGGTGTCGATCCTGTCCGGGGCCGGGAAGGGCGTCATCGGCATCGAACTCGAATCGAAGGACGACTGCCTCGGCGGGGTGCTGGTGGGCGGGCGGTTCGACAAGCTCGTGGTGGAAACCGAGAACGGGAAGACCCAGGACTTCGGTCCCGGCGCGGTCAAGACCCGCAAGCGCGGCGCGAAGGGCGAGAAGCCCGGCGCGCGGACCAAGTTCGCGCGGGTGGTCCCGCCGGAGATCCAACTCGCCGACTGGGACGCGGTCGAGGGCAAGAAGAAGGACGCCGACTAGACGGCCGCTACCCAACTGACGGTCGCCGACTGGCCGTTCGCTACCCGTTCGGCGGCGCGAGCGCCGGGCGCTCCGGACCGCCCGAACGATGTGACCGCCGCCGCGTCGCGTGCAGACTTTTCACACGACGTGTTACCAGTAAACGGTCTCGTACACCCACGACCAAGCATCCGATCAGCTATGAGCGCACTCACCGCCGGCCGCACCGCGGCGTACCGAACCGAAGACATTCAGGTCCTTGAGGGGCTGGAGCCGGTCCGCAAGCGCCCCGCCATGTACATCGGCGGCGTGGACGCGAAGGGGCTGCACCACCTCGCGTGGGAGATCCTCGACAACGCCGTGGACGAGTACATCAACGGCTACGCCGACCACATCACCGTGACGCTGCACAAGTCCGGGCAAGCGATCACGATCTTCGACAACGGCCGCGGCATCCCCGTGGACATGCACCCCAAGCACAAGAAGACCGGGCTCGAACTGGTGCTGACGGTGCTGCACGCGGGCGGCAAGTTCGGCGAGTCCGAGAGCGGCTACATCCACTCCGGCGGGTTGCACGGGGTCGGCGCGTCGGTCGTGAACGCGCTCTCGAAGAGGCTCGTGGCGACGGTGCGGCGCGACGGGTTCGAGTACCGGCAGGAGTACGCGAAGGGGACGCCGCTCGCGAAAATCGAGAAGGTCGGTCCGTTCCGCGGGCACGGGACCGGCATCTACTTCGAGCCCGACGACACGATCTTCAAGACCGTCCGGTTCGACCCGGACACGCTCCGCGCCCGGCTGGAGGACACGTCGTTCGTCCACAGCGGGCTGCGGATCACGTTCAAGAACGAGGTGACCGGCGAGACGCTGGAACTCGCGAACCCGGGCGGGCTGCCCGCGTTCCTGGGGCGCCTGGTGCTGGACGGGCAGAAGCCGCCGGTGACCGAGGCGTCGTTCTCCGCGGTGCGCGAGACCGGGGACAAGATCGAGGTCGCGCTCCAGTGGACGGAGTCCACCGAGGAGACGTACCGGTCCTATGCGAACGGCATCCGCACCCCCCAGGGCGGGACGCACGAGAACGGGCTGAAGTCGGCACTGCGCAAGGCCGTGCAGAGCTACATCGACACCCACGACGATGTGAAGAAGCAGAGCAAGGGGCTGAAGATCACCGCGGACGACATCCGTGAAGGCATCGTCGCGGTGCTGTCGGTGTTCCTCCGCGACCCGATGTTCCAGTCGCAGACCAAGGACCGGCTCACGAACACCGAGATGGAAGGTTCGGTCGATAACTTCGTTCGCCCCGCCCTTGAGGCGTGGCTGAACAACAACAAGACCGCCGCCGACTCGATCGTGGGGCGCATCGTCATCGCCGCGCGGATGCGCGAGGCGTCGCGGGCCGCGAAGGAGGAGGTGAAGCGGAAGGCACCGGGGAGCAAGCGCCTCAGCCTCCCGGGCAAACTCGCCGACTGCAAATCGACCGACCGCGACGAGACCGAACTGTTCATCGTGGAAGGCGACTCCGCCGGCGGGTCGGCGAAGCAGGGCCGCAACAACAGCACGCAAGCCGTACTGCCGCTGCGCGGGAAGATCCTGAACTGCGAAGGGCTCCCCGCCTCGAAGGCGCTGACGAACCAGGAAATCGCCGACCTCGTCACCGCGATCGGCACCGGGATCGGCGACAAGTTCAACTACGGCGGACTGCGGTACGGCAAAATCATCCTGCTGATGGACGCCGACGCCGACGGCTGCCACATCACGACACTGATGCTCGCGTTCCTGTTCCGCCACATGCCGGACCTGATCCGGCACGGGCACGTGTACATCGGCCGGCCGCCGCTGTACCGGGTGAACGTCGGGAAGGACATCCACTGGGTTCAGGACGACCAGGGTAAGGAGGAACTGGTCGAGAAACTGACCAAGGCGAACCGCAAGTTCGAGGTGACGCGGTTCAAGGGGCTCGGCGAAATGGACGCGAAGGACCTCGCCGCGACGACGCTCGACCGGCGGACCCGCACCCTGCTGAAGGTGAGCACCGATGGCGCGGCCCTGGAAACGGACCGGACGTTCGCTGATCTGCTCGGCAAGGACGCGAAGCCGCGCTACGACTTCATCATGGCAAAGGCCGATCAGGCCGTGGACGAAGACCTGGACGTGTGACCGGCGGGGCGGCCCGGGCGCCGCCCCGGCCGAGGGCTCACTTCGCCCGGACGCTCGACAGGCCGCCGTCCACGCTGACGATCTGGCCGGTCACCCAGGTGGTCTCGGGCGCCAGGAGCCAGGCGATCGCGTCCGCCACGTCGCCGGGCTCCCCGATGCGCCCCAGCGGGTGCATCGCGGTGGACGCTTTGAGGGTCGCCTCGCTCGATGTCAGCCGCGCGGCGAGTGGGGTGCGGACGAGCCCCGGGGCGACGGCGTTCACGCGGAGGTTCCGGCCGGCGTAGGTGGCCGCGGCCGAGATCACGAGGCCGTTCACCGCGCCCTTCGCGGCGGCGATCGCCTCGTGGTTGGCCAGCCCGATTTTCGTCGCCACGGTGGACATGAGCACCACCGAACCGCCGTTGGGCATGCCCTTGACGGCGGCCCGGAGCACGTTGAACGCGGTCGTCACGTTCACCGCCAGCGTGTCCGCGAACTCTTGGTCGGTGGTGAGGTGCGCCGGCTTCAGCAGGATCGAGCCGCACAGGTTCGCGGCACCGGTGATCGGCCCGAACTGTTGCCCCGCCTCGGCGAACAGGAGGTCCACAGCGCCGGAATCGATCGCGTTCAGGGTGCGCACCGCGACCGTCGCGCCGGCGGTCGTCAGGTCGCTCGCCAGGGCGTCCAGTTTGTTCGGGTCGCGGCCCGCGAGCATCAGCTTGCACGGCCCGCGGGCCGCAAGCCGCCGACACAACGCCGAGCCGATTCCGCCCGCCGCACCGACGATCACGTAAGCCGGGATGTCACTCATAGTTTTGCCGCCGCCGGAAGGGCGCGGCCCTTCCACCCGACCGGTTTCCCGATCACCCAGCGCAGGACCGCGTACCACTGAACCGCGAGCAGCAGCAGGATCGCAACCGGGTGCAGGAGCACGCCGACCCACGACTGGCGGAAGTGAACGGCCGCGTGGCACCGCTTCGAGAGCGACATGACGATTGCGCTGCCGAGCACCGACAGGGCGAAGGGACGCACCGCCCGCTCAACCATTTGCTCGTGCGGGTCCGCCTCGAACGTGAAGCCGCTCAGCGCCAGTACGAGCATCAGGGCGGGTAGTACCTGTCCGCAGAACAGCGTGACGGTCCAGAACCCGATCTGCCCGGTCGCGGCCATGCCCTCACGGGCGTTCTTCGCCAGCCCGAACCAGACCGCCGATGCCGAACGGTACATCCGGCACGAGGCGAGGTGCGTGGCGTCGCAGATGTCGGTCCCGAACCCGGCTTTGCGGTAGGCGCGGGGCAGGGTCAGCCCGTCGTGGAAGGACGATCGCACCGCCCCGTGCCCGCCGACCGTTTCATACGCGGCGCGCGCGGTCATGAACCACTGCCCGCACCCGGCACCGAACGCGGCACGCGGCGAGCGGCGCATGCCCCACAGTGGGAGAAAAGACAGCAGCAGCCAGTTGATGAGCGGGATGAGCAGGCGCTCCAGGAGCGTTCCGGTCTCTTGGTGCGGGAACCCACTCACCAGGGCGCACTTGCTTTCGCGGAGAAACCGCGCCATCCGCGCCAGCGCGTCCGGGCGGAGACGCACGTCCGCGTCGAGGAACGTGAGAATGTCGTACCGGGCTAGTTTCGACAGCGCGAAGCACGCATGTTGCTTTCCGGCCCATCCGTCCGGTAGCGGCGGCGCCGACTGGACCCGCACCCGCGGGTCCGCAGCCGCCAGCGTCCGGACGATGTCCGCCGTGCGGTCGGTGCTGGCGTCGTCGAGGACGATGACCTCCAACTCCACGTGCTGGGACGCGAGCACCGACCGCACGCACGCCTCAATGCCGAGTTCTTCGTTCCGCGCCGGGATGAGGACCGAGATGACGGGTTGCTCCGCCGCGGCCGCGTCGCCACCACAGTGCAGGGCGGGGGGCTCCCGGAATAGAACTGAATTCCACAGATAGAGCAGGGCGGGGGCCGCTGCGCAAAGCAGCGCTCCCAATGCCAAGCCGACGAGTGTCACAGCCGACGCTCTCCCGTTACGACTTCGTGTGAGGGATCAAACGGCCGCCCTCGGACCCAGGCTTTCAGCCGGTGCCAGGAGTCGTACACGCCGCCGACACCGGTGCGGCCGGCGAGCAGGTCCGTGAACGCCTCCGGATCACGCCTCACGGCCTCGGCACTGAGCGCGTCGAGGTTTCGTGTGAGCGCGGCTTCGATGAGCGCGGTCCAGGCCTTGCCGTCCAGCCCACGGTGGTCCGCGGCGCGGAGCGGTTCGCCGACGCGGACGAGCGCCTCCGGCGTGCTTTCCGTCCAGAAGGTGTATTCGAGTGCGACCGGCAGCACCGCTCCTGCCGTCATGCGGGCGGCGAGGTGGCCGACGCCCGATTGAAGCGCGAGCGGGCGCTCCCGCACGTCGGTGAACCGTCCCTGAGCGGTCACCCAGAACACGTGCCGGGGGTGGGACAGGATCGCCGTACCCGTCCGCAGAAACGCGGCGGCGCCGCGGAGCGACTTCGTATCAACACCGACGAACCCGAGCTTTGTGAAGAACCGGTACCGCTCGACCGCGACCGCGTCGATCGCCGCGAAGTGCTCGCGCGCTCCGAACCGGTCGCTCAGGACCATGCCGATCATCGGGTCCCACCACGACGGGTGGTTCAGCGCGACCAGCAGGGGCTCGTCTCCGTTCGGAACGGCGGCCCCGCTCTTCGACAGCCGCACCGCGTGGAAGTGCTTCTGCACGTACCGCCGGGCGTACTTGCGGAAGCCGCGCACCAGCCAGCCCCAGCGGTTCGGCAGTTCGGCGGTGCGAACCGACATCGTTACACCCCAGCCGGTTCCGGGGTGCGGGTGCCCTTGGAGGCGACGCCGTCCTGGTCGAGCGCGTCCGCCGCGATCCAGCCGGACATCAGGACCATCGGCATCCCGGGCCCGGGGTGTGCCGCGCCGCCCGCGAGGTACAACCCCTTCACGTCCGGCGAGCGGTTGGCGGGCTTGAACGCGCCGTTCCACTTGCCGTGACTCGCCAGCCCGTAAATCGCGCCGTTGAGCACGCGGTAGCGGTCGTGAATGTCCTGCGGGGTCAGGGCCGATTCGTACACGATCCGGCTCTCGATGTCCGGCATCTGGCCGGTCGTCTTGAGCTTGTTGAGGATCACCCGCCGGTACTCGGGCAGCATCTTCTTCCAGTCGTGGTGCGGCCGGAGGTACGGGGTGTGAACCAGGACGTACAGCGCGTCGCCGCCGGGCGGGGCGGTTTCCGGCTCGGTGCGGGCGGTGGAGGCGATGTAGCAGGTCGGGTCCGGCGCCGGTTCGCCCTTGCGGTAGATGTACTCGAACTCCTCGTGCGGGTCGCGCGAGAACACGAAGTCGTGGTGCAGCAGGTGGTCGTAAGCCTTGTTGAGCCCCAGGTAGAGGACCACGCCGGAGCACGCGGGCTCGTAACCGCGGCGCTGCTCGAACCGCTTCGCCGCTTGCGGTGCTTGTTCGCGGAGCAGCTCGCGGTGGGTGCGGGCGCTGTCGGCGTTGGACACCACGGCCGCGAGTTCGATCGTCTCGCCGGTGTCGGTTTCCACCCCGCGCACCCGGGTGCCGTTTTGCTCGGTCAGCACCCGCCTGATGCCGGTGTCGGGGCGGTACTCGACGCCCAACTCCTCCCCGAGTTGCACGAGCGCCTCGGGCACCGCGCGGGTGCCGCCCTTCGGGTACCACACGCCCTCGTCGGTCTGCATGTGGGCGATCCCGCAGAGCACCGCGGGCGACGACTCGGGGCACGACCCGACGTACTGCGTGAAGTGGTCGAGCATCTGGGCCACCCGCGGGTCCGGGTTGAACTTCCGCACGGTCCCCGCGACCGACCGCCCCATGCGCATGTTGAACACGTCGCCCATGAGGCCGAACGAGAACCCGGCGCGCCAGTCGATCATGTCGCGCACCGACCCGATCGACTTCCAGAAGTAGTGGCGCTGGGAGATCTGGTTCAGTCGCTCGGAGAGCGCCTGGAAGCGCCGGTAGCCGTCCGCGGACCCGGTGCCGGGGGCGTAGGCGTCGAGGTGCGCGGCCATCGCGTCGGTGTCCTCGATCAGGTCGAGCGAGGTGCCGTCGCTGAAGAAGCACCGCCACTGCGGGTCGAGCCGGATCAGCTCGAGGTGGTCTTCCAGCCGCCGGCCGGCTTCCGAGAAGATGCGCCGCAGCACCGACGGGATGGTGAGGATCGTCGGCCCCATGTCGAACCGGAACCCGCTCTCGCTCAGGACCGCGGCTTTACCGCCGAGCCACGGGCTCTTCTCGAACAGCGTGACCGCGTACCCGCGGGCCGCGAGCACGCACGCCGACGCCAGCCCGGCGAGCCCGCCGCCGATCACGCCCACGCGATTCCGTTCCGCCGTGTTCCGTGTCATTGTGTCTGATTCGTGTGTGGTGCAGGGTCTTTGGGACTGAGGTCGAACCGCGTGATCCGCCGCCATCGAATCTCACACAGGGCTTCCGCCCTGTGCTACGTCCGCCGGCCCCTCCGGGGCGGACAACAAGTTAAAAGGCAAAACGGTTGCACCTCTTTTACCTTTTGACTTTGCTCTTTTGCCTTATGTTGCACCCCGGAGGGGTCGCCGGGCGTAGCACAGGGCTTCCGCCCTGTGGCACCAGCTTCACGCGGTCGGGGCCGAGACCGGCAGCTCCGCGGCGCCGGGGACGCCGAGCCACTCGGCGTCCAGCCCGAGGTCGTTCAGCAGCAGCCGGCTGGTGATGCGGGCGGACTCGTAGATCACCGGCAGGCCGCTGCCCGGGTGTGTGCCGCCGCCAACGAGATACACCCCGCCGAGCTCGCTGAAGCGGTTCTGCGGCCGCAGGTGCAGCATCTGGCCCCAGGTGTGCGCCAGGTTGAACGTCGCCCCGCGGTACACGTTGTACCGGTTCTCCCAGTCCGCGGGGGTGATGATCTTCTCGAACCGCACGCGCCGCTCCACGTCCGGGAGGCCGACTTTGTCCAGTTGCCGGAACAGCTTCGCGCGGAACGCGGGCGTTTCCTTCTGCCAGTCCACGTTCGGGTGCTGGTGCGTCACCGGGGCGAGGACGTAAAGGGTGCTCATTCCGGGCGGGGCGAGGCCCGGGTCGGTCGGGGTGGCGTTCTGCACGTAAAACGACGGGTCGTCGGACAGGACGTGCCGATCCTCAATGTCCCGGAGGTTGTTCAGGTAGTCCGCGGACGTGTGAATCGTGTGGTGCGGCACGTGGTCGAACCGCCCCTCGACGCCCAGGTACATCATGAACGTCGAGCACGAGAACTTCTTCTTCTCGATCTTCGCGTCGGTCCACTTGCGGCGCAACCGGTTGGGGACCAATTTGGTCATCGCGTAGGCGAAGTCGGCGTTCACGACGAGCGCGTCCGCCCGGTGCTCGCCGGTGCGCGTGCGCACCCCCACCGCTTTGCGCCCGTCAAAGAGCACCTCTTCGACTTCTTCGTTGAGCGACACGCGGACCCCGCACTCGCGGGCGACACGGGCCATCCCGTCGGACACCGCCGCGCACCCGCCGAGCGGGTGCCACACGCCGTACTCGTATTCCAGGAACGACAGGATCGAGAACAGGCTGGGGCAGTTGAACGGCGACATCCCCAGGTACTTCGATTGGAACGAGAACGCCAGCCGGACGCGCTCGTCACCGAAGTACCGGCCGAGTTCCGAGTCGAGCGACGCCCACGGCCGCAACGTCGGGAACAGCCGCATGAGCTGCCAGCGGACGAGGTCCGTCCAGCCGGAAAAGGGCTGCTCCAGGCAGGGCCGGAACAGCTCCATCTTGTGGCGGTTGTCGGCGAGGAACCGGCGGACGTGCGGGGCGTCCTGCGGGCTGATCTTCGCCACTTCGGCTTCGAGCTTCGCCACGTCGGGCGTGCAGTCCAGTTGGCCGCCCCCGCCGAACGAGATGCGGTACTGCGGGTCCAGCCGCACCATCGGGATCTCGGTCAGCAGGTCGCGACCGATCAGCTTGAAGATGCGCTCGAGCACCTTCGGGTACAGGAAGAACGTCGGCCCGAGGTCGAACCGGAAGCCCTCCGCTTCCAGTGCCGAGCACCGGCCGCCGACGTGGGGCAACCGCTCGACGACGTGAACGTCGAGGCCCGCTTTCGCGAGCAGCAGCGCCGCCGCCAGACCGCCCGGCCCGGCGCCGACGATCAACACGGACTTGCGGCGGCCGGTCTTCGCGGCGTGCGGGGCAGGGGACAGCGTGGCGACAGACGGCGCGGTCATGCACGATTTCCGTTGGCATCCTTGAACCGGCCGCAGGCGGGCGGGTTCGTGACAGTTTACCGACAGCGGCCACCCGCCGCCCCTGCAAATGCGGAACGCGGGTCTTCTGCCGCCGTCCAGATGTCGCGCGCACGGCACGCTCCTGACATCTGCCGAATAGCGACGGTCTGCGCGGCGGTGGGCTACCTGAAAGCCTTTTGCGCAACACACGAGTCGCGCGTGTTTCTGGGGGTTCGGCCGTCGCGACCGAAACGTTGGGCACGGGCGAGCAAAAGGGCTGGTGAATGAACCGCACCCGGACGACCTCGACCGTTTTCAACTCGATGCGACTCCGAGCGCGGGCGCATCGGATCGGGTGCTGGTGGCACACCGACTGGACATTCGCTAACTCCCGGCTGGTCGCGGACTACCCATTCGCTGGGACGGAGCTACCACCGAATCCCCGGTCGCCGGGATCCGCTCGCGGTTCCCGTGCCCGTCGCGGGCAATCCCGATTCCTCCAAGCGGTGGTGCGTAACGTGTTTCGATACATCCACTTGCTGCTACTACGGTTCGGTCGGGTGCTTCCACTTTGCTGGGCCTCCGGACGGCGTCCGCCGTTCGCGGGCGCGGTGCCGAACCGCTGGCAGTACCGCACGGTGCCGAAACTGACCCGCGCCGACGGGCGTTCTGCGAAACCCCGTTCCAGCCTTTACCTTCGACCGCACCTCGCGCCGGGATTCAACAGACCATATTCCGGGCCACCGTGCGCCGGCTCACTTACGATGTCTCCACACCATACGCGGAGAAGAATCATGTCCGGTCCCACGCTCAGTCCGGCGGAGGTGCGCGCCGCCGTCGCGAAGTTGCCCCGTGTGCGGCTCGCGCACCTGCCCACACCGCTCGAAGAGCTGCACCGGTTCTCGGCCGCACTCGGCGGGGGTGTGCGCGTCTTTATCAAGCGTGACGATTGCACCGGCCTCGTCCTGGGCGGGAACAAGGCCCGGCACAACGAGTTCCTGTTCGGCGATGCCCTGGCGAGCGGCGCCGACATGTTCGTGTGGGGCGCGCTGGTCCAGTCGAACAACTGCCGCACCACCGCCGCGGCCTGTGCGAAACTTGGGCTGGAGTGCCGCCTCTACCTTTCGCGCGCCCACCAGAAGACGGAACCGCAGGGGAACCTGCTCCTCGACTATCTGGTCGGGGCGCACGTCGAGTTCACGAACGCGAAGATCGGTCCCGAACTGAACGCACTGCTGGCGGGAAAGGCGGAGGAGTTTCGCGCCGCGGGGCGAACGCCGTACTTCTGGGACCCGCCGCGGGTGGTGCCGATGGCCGCCGCCAGTTACGCGCTCTGTATGGCCGAACTGACGGAGCAACTCGGGGCGCTGGGTGTGAACCCGGAGGCGTACTACGTGTCGTCGGCGGGGGCGACCGGCGCCGGCGTCGCGCTCGGGAATTGCCTGCTGGGGCTTTCGGGCCGCGCGCGGCTGATTTGCCCGATGCCGTGGCCGTGGGACATTCCCACCCGGATGGCCGAGGACGCCACCGCCGCGGCCGCGCTGATGGGCCTCCCGCACCGGCTCACGGCTTCCGATCTCGACGCCGACGAGAGCTACATCGCGCCGGGTTACGGCTTGCCCTCGCCGGCCGGTCAGGAGGCGATGCACCTGCTGGCGACCACCGAAGCCATTCTGACGGACCACGTCTACACCGCCAAGGCGCTCGCGGCGCTGGTGGCTGACGTGCGCGCGGGCCGCTACCCGCGCGGCTCGTCGGTGGCGTTCATCCACACCGGGGGCGTGCCGGCGATCTTCGCGGAGCCCGAGAAAGTGTTGCCCGGCATGTAGTCGGTCGCTTACGCTGGACGCTCCCCGCGGAGACCGCCGTGATGACCCGCCGCGCCGTTCCGGTCGCCCTGCTCGCGCTGGTGCTGCTCGCCGTTGAGTACGCCGGGGGCGAACCGCCGAAGTACGCCGATCCCGAACTGAAGCCGAAGGACCGTGCGCACTGGGCGTTCATACCCCCGAAGCGGCCGGTGCTACCGAAGGCGCCACCGGGGGCCAACCCGATCGACGCGTTCGTTCGCGCGCGACTAGACGCGGAAGGGCTGAAGCCGTCCCCTCGGGCGGACAAACTCACGCTGATCCGGCGCCTCACGCTCGATCTGACGGGGCTTCCGCCGACGCCCGCTGAGGTCGAGGCGTTTCTGACGGACGAGCGCCCCGGCGCCTACGAAACGCTCGTGGACCGGTTGCTCGCTTCGCCGCACTTCGGCGAGCGGTGGGCGACTCACTGGCTCGATGTGGTGCGGTTCGCCGAGACCAACGGGTACGAACTGGACGCCGAGCGCCCGCACGCGTGGCGGTACCGCGACTACGTCGTCAACAGCTTCAACGCCGACAAGCCTTACGATCAGTTCGTGCGCGAGCAGATCGCCGGCGACGAGATGGCGGACAAAGACGCCAAACGTCGGCCCGAACTGCTCATCGCGACCGGAATGCACCGGTGCGGCCCGGTTCACCTCGTGAGCGGGAACCTCGATCAGGAGGTGCTGCGCCAGGAGGTGCTCACCGAGATGGTGAACGGAATCGGCTCGACCTTCCTGGGCCTGACGTTCGCTTGCACCCGGTGCCACGACCACAAGTTCGACCCGCTCTCGGCTGGGGATTACTACCGGCTCCAGGCGTTTTTCGCCAACGCGAAGTACACCGAGACGGACTTCGCCACAGCGGAGCAGCGCGACGCACGGAACAAGCGGGTGGAAGCGATCACCGCGAAGACCGCGCCGCTGAAGAAGCAGATCGCGGAACTCGATGCGCCGGTGCGTGCGAAGGTCGCGAAGGAGAAGCGCGAGAAGCTGGAGCCGCGCTTCAAGGACGCCCTTGATGTGCCGGCCGACAATCGCACCCCGGCGCAGAAGGCCCTCGCCGCGCAGGCAAAAACGCTCACGAACGTGAGCTGGGATGAGGTGCTCGCCGCGATGGCACCGGATCATCTTGCGAAGCGCGCGAAGCTCCGGGAGCAACTCCACACACTCGAAGCCCGGATGCCCCCGCCGACACCGGCGGCGTGGGCGATCGAGAACTCGGGACGCGCGAAAACCCACGTCCTTCGACGCGGCGAGGCGCATCTGAAATCGGTGGAGGTGCAGCCCGGCCTGCCGCGTGTGCTCGTTCAGGGTGATGCGTCGGTTCCAAAGACCCGACGCGAACTGGCGGACTGGCTCACGGCGCCCGAGCACCCGTTAACGGGGCGCGTGATGGTGAACCGGTTGTGGCAGCACCACTTCGGCCGCGGGCTCGTGGCCACCCCCAACGACTTCGGAACCCGCGGCGACCGTCCGACGCACCCGGAACTGCTCGACTGGCTCGCGACCGAACTCGTTGAGTCGAAGTGGAGTTTGAAGCGCGTCCACCGCCTGATCGTGACCAGCGAAACCTACACGCAGTCGGCGACCGCTGACGGCGGGGCGAAGGTCGATCCCGACAACAAACTGTTGTGGCGGATGAACCGCCGGCGCCTCGAGGCGGAGGCCGTGCGCGATTCGATCCTGGGGGCCGCGGGGACGCTGAACCGCGAAGTCGGTGGGCCGTCCGTGAAGGTGCCGCTCGAACCCGAGGTGTACGATCTGATCTTCACCGAGGGCGAGCCGGACGGGCTGTGGCCGGTCACACCCGATGTGAAGCAGCACACGCGCCGCTCGGTCTACCTGTTCAACAAGCGGAACGTGCGGCAACCACTGCTCGAAGCGTTCGACCAGCCCGACACGCTGAACTCGTGCGCCGCGCGCCCGGTTAGTACGTTCGCCCCGCAAGCGCTGATACTGATGAACAGCCCGTTCGTTCACGATCAGGCGAAGGCGCTTGCGTTGACGCTGTTCGAGGAAGCCGGGCGCGACCCCGTGAAGCAGGTCGAGGCGCTTTACCGTCGCGCCGTCGGCCGCGCGCCGAACGCGACGGAGCGGTCTCTCGCGGCGGAGTTCCTGAAGGAGCAAGCCGACACCGTGCGCGAACGCGTCCGGGCAAAGGTGCCGGTTGGGATAGACTCGGCGGCGCTTCCCAAGGGGGCCGAACTAGCGCAGGTCCGGGCGCTCGCCGACCTGTGCGTGGTGGTGTTCAACACGCACGAGTTCGCGTACATCCCGTGACGAGAGCAATCAGTCGATGATGAACGTGGCGAGCTTGTCGAGGTTCACCTGATCCGGCGGGTAGTCCTTGCGGGTAGGCACCCGCGGGTAGACCTCGGGGAACGTGTACTGCCCGGCGGGCCATTCCGACGGCCAGTCGTTGGGCAACTCGGACGAGGTGAACCGCTGCTCGGCGCCCGGGGGAACTTTGCGACCGTCGGCGCCGCGGAGTGGCGTGCCCACCAGCACCCGCGGGCCGCCGGGCTCGGCGGCCAGGGCTTTGGTCGACACCACCGACGACACGTTGAAGAACTGCGAGCGCAGCCCGTCGCGGTCGGTGGCGAACCGCTCCACCATGCGGCGCGTGAGCAACTGCATCCGGTCGCGGTCGAGCGGGTGAACGAGGTCCAGTTTCGGCGCCACGAACGCGACGCGGGTGATCCAGCCCGGGCGCCACGAGTGCGGCAGGAACACCTTGCTCAGCCCGCGCGCCAGCGGACCGAATACGGTGTTCTCCCCCGGTTCGAGGACATCGAACAGGTCGCGGACGATTTGCCGGTTGTCGTCGTACATGCCGACCCCGCCGGCCAGGAGCATTGTGACATCGACCAGCACCACGAGGGCCGTACACGACCGGAACGCCGCGACGGTCGGCACGACCACCTGCTCCACGTAGCGCTCGTAGTGACTGGAAAACTGCTCGAACAGTGCGGTGCCCCCGCGCCGGAGAGCGGCCGGCAGCGGGCAGAACTGCGAGTCGGCGTCGAGGCCGCAGAACCGCGCCTCGGCCAGCGCCTCCGGTGCCATCGGCCGTGCAGCCTGGCCTTTCGTGTCGAGCAGAAACGTGGAAGGCGAAATGAGCGGCTTGTAGCGGAGGATCAGGTTGGCCAGCGCGAGGCGGTACGCCGCCAGGATTTCTTTCGCGGTCACCTGGGGGTTCTTGAGCGCGTCGAGAAACGCCGCGGAGCAGTCCCGGTAGGCGGTGTCGTTGGTGATCAGGTTCAGCACCCGCTCGGACCACCCGGTGAAGTCGCGGCCCAGCATCGCCGCGTCCGCGATCCGCTCGCCCGGGAGGTCGTACAGCTTCAGCAGGCAGTCGCTGAACGTCCAGTCGGACCGCTCGAACTGGCACACGAACTGGGACCGGTCGGTGCTCTTCGCGGGCCACCGGCCGGCGTTGACCAGCGCGTCGCGGTGCCCGCTGTAGTTGAACGGCACCCACCCGTCGTCCGATTCCTTGACGGTGAACTTGCGGAGCTGGGTGCCGGGCTTGCCGAGCGGAAACCGATCCGGGTCGTGGTCCTGAAGGTGGTTGATGAGCGACGTGAGCAGCACCGTTTTGCCGGAGTTGTACAGCCCGACCACCCCGACACGCGCTTCGGTGGTTTTGATGCCGCGGAAGATGCTCATGTGGCCCCCGGTCCGAGAGTCGATGCCGTGAGTGGTATTCGTTGTACCACACGAGCCCTTGCGTGCCGCGTAAAGGAATTCGCGCACTCGCACGAAAGGAGACCAGGCAATCCGTGGTGATTCTTACACGCCGGCCGCTTCACGTTCGTGAACGTCGGGCCATCGATCGGATGTCGGGTAAGAGCCGGCGGGCGGCGAGTCCGGGTAACACGACATCAAGAATCGGCGCAATCCACCGGTGGTCGTCGTGGAACAGAATGATGTCGCCGGGGCGAACGAACTTCAGCACTTCGTCCGCGCACCGCTTCGCGTCGGCCGCGCTTCGGCACCGCCAGTCGCCGCTGTCCAGCGACCAGGACATGCACCCTAACCCGAGCCGGCGGGCTGCGAGCCACAGCCCCGGTGTCAGCTTACCGAGTGGCGGGCGGAACAGGGTCGCGTGCGGTACGAGCAACTGGCACCGGCGCACGTCTTCGATTGACGCGCGAACCTCACACCAGCGCGGGACGGCGTGGCCGAACGTGTGGTTCCCGATCGCGTGCCCGTGACCCCGGACGTGTTCCACCAGCGCCGGCTCGGTGATTCGGTTGCCGACCAGAAAGAACGCGGCCGACGCCCCGAACGTGGAGAGGCGCTCGAGTACCGCTGGCGTGTGTTCGGGGTGTGGGCCGTCGTCGAAGGTGAGCAACACCTGAACACCCGCGATGCGGGTGCGGCTGAACGGGGCCAGCACGGCACGCTTCGCCCAGTGGGTTCGTCGGGCGAAGGTCATGCGGCGCGTCGGCCCCCGTCTGGTCGGTGGGAACGGTCCCATGTGGGAGGTCGACGGAACGCGGCCCCAAGGGTAACGAACCCGAGCCGGGCAACCACTCCGGGGGCACGCAAGAGCAGGCCGGCTCGGGTGCGAGTGACGCCGACGGCCCACACCGCACGAAAGTACAGCAACCCGAGCGCGGTCAGCAGCGCCGCGGGCCAGGCGAGGTACCCGCACAGAAAGCCCACCGCGACCGCCGCCACAACATAGCCCAGCACCAGCGGCTTGCTCGCGAGCAGTCCGGCCCCGCTCCACCTCCGGCGCTGACGGCACAACTCCGCAACGCCCGCTGGTGCCTCGCAGAACACCTGCGCTTCCGCGCAGTACCGAACACGAACGCCCGCGCGGCGCAGGCGCGCGGCGTATTCGGCGTCTTCGACCGCGCTGAACGCGGTCCAGGGGACGCGCTCCAGAACCCCGCGACCGAGCGCCATCCCGGTGCCGCGCAGGGGCACCGAGCAGCCGAGCGCGTCCCACCCGGCGGCGGTGATGGCGTCGAACGCCGCGCCCACCGCCGCGACGAACCCGCCGGGGCCGTCGTCTGCGTTGGCCGACTGCACGGCCGCCTGAACCGCTTCCGCACCCGCCGCGAATGCGGCGTCGAGTGCTCCGAGTGCGTCCGTGTTCAGCTCACAATCGGCGTCGAGCACCAGAACCGCATCGGGCGCGTGCCGCAGTGCGTGCTCTAAACCGAAGGCGAGTGCGAAGCCTTTCCCGCGCCGGTCCGGTTCGGCGCGCTCGGAACACTCCGCGCCGAACGCGCGGGCGACGTTCGCCGTCTGGTCGGTGCAGTTGTCCGCGATCACCAGTACCCGCACCCGTTCCGGCGGGTACCGGAGAGCCGCGAGGCTCCGCAGCGTTCGTGGCAGCGCCGCTTCTTCGTTATGTGCGGGGACGAGAACGGTGAAAGTGCGGGTCGGTCGGCGGCGCGGTACGAATGACCGGCGGCGCAACCCCGCAAGCGCGGGAACGAGATAACCCAGGCACGCCAGCGTCGCGGGGACGAGGCACCCCCAGGCCGCGACGGTCGCGACCATTCACACGTTCCGGAAAAGAAAGTCGGTTCGCCGGCGACATACCCACCCAGGAGCAGGCCCGCAAGCCAGATTCCGAAACGCACCTCCACGCCGGTGCGTGCGGCCAATATCATGTAACTTCTATCCCGGCTCCGTGGCCGGTCCACGCACTTAACTCCCTTGAGGGCGAACGAAATGGCGAAGTCGAAAGAAGCACGCAGCATCATCAAGCTGAAGAGCGAAGCCAGCGACCACTGCTACTTCACTCAGAAAAACCGGAACAACACCAAGGAACGCATCTCGCTCCGGAAGTTCGACCCGGTCGTGCGCCGCCACGTCATGTACAAGGAAGCGAGCAAGGTGTAACCCGCCCGCCGTGAGCCGGAATCCTGACCCGGGGCACGAAATCCGAAAGAACCGCACGGACCCAGGCCATACCGGCTTGGGTCCGTGTTTTCTGTCTTTGGTGCCTCACGCGCCGCGCTCGCCCGGTGTAAGTTGGTGGGAGCGTGGGTTTCGCGTTCGTCCCTACCTTCCCCTTCGAATCCTCCCCTAGAGGGGACGCTATGTCGTCGGATCGGGTGCTCGTGGTCATCGGCCGGACCCGCCACAAAATGGTCGTGGCCGAACTGCAAGAGGCGGTCAAACGCGGGGCCAAGTTCATCGAGCTGCGGCTCGACTTTCTCGCCAAGGCCGTCGATTTCAAGCGCCTCACCCCCTTGAAACAGTGCCCGTGGGTCGCCACCTTGCGCCGCCCGGCGGACGGCGGGCGGTTCTCGGGCAACGAGCAAGAGCGGATGATGATCATCCGCCAGGCGATCGCCTCGGGTGCGTTCGAGTGGGTGGACCTCGAAACCGACATCGCCGGCGCGGTGCCGCGGTACGGTAAAGTGAAGCGGATCGTCAGCTATCACAACACCGCGGAGACGCCGGCGAACCTCGACGACATCTTCGCCGACATGCTCAAGCAGGACGCCGACGTTTACAAGATCGCGGTGGCCGCGCAATCTCCCGCCGATGTCGCCAAGGTGCTGCACCTGCAACGCACCGCCCCGAAGCCGACGGTGGCGTTCTGCATGGGCGACATCGGGCAGCCGACCCGGTTTCTGGCGCTCAAGTTCGGGGCCCCGTGGATCTATGCGGCTTTCAACAAAGAGCGCGGCATCGCGCCGGGGTTGCCCAGCTTCGACGAGTTCCGAACGACCTACCCCGTTCAGGAAATCACCGCGGACACGCAGATCTTCGGCGTGCTCGGCGATCCGGTGGGGCACAGCCTCAGCCCGCTGCTGCACAACCACATGTACCGCAAGCTCGGCGTGAACGCGCTGTACCTGCCGTTTCAGGTGCCGCGCGGTCAACTGTCGCAAGCGCTCGAGGTGTACGGCCAGATCCCGGTTCGCGGGTACAGTGTCACGATCCCGCACAAGGAAGCCGCCGCCGCCCTCGCCAAACAGGCCGAGCCGACGGTACCGTTCACCGGGTCGGCGAACACGCTCGTGCGCCGCGACGACGGCGCCTTCGCCGCCGCCAACACCGACCTCGGTGCGATCCTCGACTCGCTCAAAGCGCACCTCGCCCAGAAGTCCAAAGACGGGCCGTTTGTGCAGTTGAGCCAACTGTCGGTGCTGATCCTCGGGGCCGGTGGGGCGGCCCGGTCCGCTGCCTACGGGATGCACCGCGAGGGGGCGCAGATAACCATTTCAGCCAGGACGTATGATCGGGCACAGAAGCTTGCCGAGGACGTGAAGTGCAAGGCGGTGGACTGGCACGCCCGGCACAACGTCAACTTCGACGTGCTCATCAACTGCACGCCCGTCGGGATGCACCCCAACGTGGACGAATCGCCGTGCCACTTCAGCGTCCTGAAGCCCGGTGCGATCGTATTCGACACGATTTACCGGCCGGAAACGACCCTGCTCATCCGCGAAGCCCGCGCTCGCGGCTGTGACACCATTACCGGCGTGGACATGTTCGTTCGGCAGGCGGCGCGGCAAATCGAATTGTTCACCGGACACGTGCCCGACACGGAAACCATGCGGACCATCATGCGGAAGGCCCTCTCGCCGCTGACCAAGGCGTTCGATGAAGAGGCGCCTGCTCGTGAAGACGCCGTCCGCGCGGACGAGTGAAGGCGCCGCTCCGACGGCGGTCCGGGATTTCTGGAACTGATGAAGGGGAGCGCGTGACCGGTGGAGCGACTGCACGCCCGAACGTAATCGTTCTGGTCGGGTATCGGGGGACCGGAAAATCGACCGTGGGGCGGTTGCTCGCGGAACGGTTGGGGTGGAGGTTCTTCGACACCGACGACCACGTTGAGGCCGCTGCGGGGAAATCGATTCGGGATATTTTCGCGACGGACGGTGAGCTTGCGTTTCGTGAACGGGAGTCCGAGGCGCTCACCGAACTGTGCCAGCGGGGCACGTGCGTGATCGCAACCGGTGGCGGCGCGGTGCTCCGCGAAGCGAACCGCGAACTGCTCAAGAGCAGCGGCTTCGTGGTGTGGTTAACGGCCACGCCAGAAACCGTACTCGCTCGGCTTCAGAGCGACCCCACAACCGGGGCGCGCCGGCCGAACCTGACGGCCGTTGGTGGTGAGGAGGAGGTGCGGGCGCTGATTGCGTTCCGTGCGCCGCTGTACCGTGCAACCGCGAATTGTGCGGTGGCGACCGATGCCCTGTCACCGGAGACGCTGACGGACGCGATCTTAAGCGCGCGAGCCGAGTCGCAAAGTGCCCGGGCGTCTTAGGCCGTGTGGACAGTCATGGCGTAAGTCGCTATTGCCCTGGTGGTTGTGACGATTGGCGGGCTTTCAGCTCTCCAGTCACTGGTCCTTGCAAATTCAGGACTTACGTCGATTGCCCGAACTGACTGTCCACACGCCCTAGTGCTGTGTCAGGTTTTGATTTTAGGGTAGAGGGATTTGAGCCTGTTGCGAGCATCGTCGGTGCGGAACTGCCGATCGACGCTACGCTGCTTGTCGTTGGTGTAGTCCTGCCAGGCGGCCGTCTCTACCCTCAACTCCTCTATCGTTGCGAACCGCCTACCCTGCACGCATTGCCGCGTCATCGCGCTCAGCTCACATTCCGCGACGTGCAACCAACTCCCGTGCTTGGGCGTGTGGCGGAACTCCGATCGCCTCACCAGCGCCCGCGCCGTTTCCGGGTCGAACGCCTCGTAGAACGCACCGATCGTGTGCGTGTTCCGGTTGTCGCACACCACGATCACCTTCACGGCATCCCGGTAGCGAGTCCGTAGTAACTCGGCCACCTCCAACGCCCAATCCACCTTCGTCCGCCGCTCCCGTACGCTCACCTGGCGCCACCCCACCAGCGCCTCACAGAACATGAAGATGCTCGCCGTGCCCGCCCGCTCGTACTCGTAGTCCACCCGGCGCGGATGATCCTTCGTCGCGGGAATCGGCGCCCGCGTCTCCTTGAGCAACGGGATCGGTTGCTCGTCCATGTTGAGTACCGGGTAGAGGCAATCGTAAGGCAAGGCATAGGTGTCCAGGACCAACGCCATGTGCGCCACGAACGCCGCGTCGGCGTCTGGCGGGATCACCCCGTACTCCAACTTCCGCGGCGCCATCGCGTTTTTTTGAGCGTCTGACGAATGGTCTCGTGGCTGATGGCGTCCACAACCTCCAACGCGACGACCTGCTCGGCCAGTAACCGCAGGCTCCAGTTGGCGAAGCCCTTGGGCGGCGGACCCAATCGCATCGCGATGACTGGGGCTTCCTGTTGGCCGTCGAGCAACTTGGCTCGCGGGGGCTCGGCCCGGGGTTGTCCGTGGAGTGCCACCTCGAACCCGCTCGTCACCACGCGCTCCCGGATATTCTCCACGGTCTTGGTGCGACATCCGACGGCCTCGGCAATCTTCGCATCCGTCCAGCCCGGGCCATCGGCATCGGCCTTCAGAAGAATCTGGGCCCGACGAACCTTCTGCGAGGATCCCTTGAGTTTCTTGACCACCTCCGACAACGTGGCCCGTTCCGCATCCGAAAGACGAACGATATACTTCTTCATCATGGCGGCACCTCACGGGGGGGCTGCCATCATACCAATGGACCCCGTGGCATCCTATTACGGCGGCGCGCAAGATACGCATTAATGCCAGCAGTCCGGCACTCATTACCTGTGATTCCCAGTGATTCAGCTTTGTTTATCTTTCGCGCCGCCGTAATAATTCGTTAGCCTGACACAGCACTAGCACCTGGATTCATGTTCAGAATCAGGGTGCTGAAACGACCTGGGTGCAAGGGGGCAGCAGGGGCGCTTTCAGACCTCTTCTAAAATCTTCCGGCCATGTGCCGCGCGGCCGGCGCTTATACTCTACTCGGTCAGGAGTGAGACATCTTCGAACTCCTGGAATTGGAGTGCCATGAGCGCGGCCAACGGTTCGGCGTGGGTAGTGTTGAGTTCACTCAGCGTGTCCTTGATGGCGGCCCTGAAGGTGGCGAAGTTGGGATAATACTTGCCGTAGACGCTCTTGCGCTTGAGGAATCGCCACAGGCGCTCGATGAGGTTCAGGTTGGGCGAGTAGCCGGGCAGGTACAACAGGGTGATCGACAACACGGCCGCCATCTTCCGGGGTAGCTCGCACATGGTATCGGTGTTCACTACCGTCGTGTCGGTCACCAACACGACGGTCCGGGTGACCGCGTTCCACGCGCCCGTCCGCTGAGTTGCTGATGATCGTGTGGGTGGTTGTGTGATCGGCCACAGGCAACACAAGTACGTCCTGTACACGCAGTGGGACTTGTTCACGAACCGCACGTGCTCACGCCCGGCGACGGCCGCATCCAAACAGGGCCTCAGCTGCGTGCCGAGAAACGCGCGCTGGGTCGCGACGTGCTCGGCGAGCGTTTTTTCTAGGCCGGCAAACCTGGCTGGATGAGCTTGTTTTCGAGGTTTTTCAGGTAGGTACCCGTCGGGGCCACGCCGGAATCGCCGCCGCTCGCGCCGCGTTTCCAGATCGGCTCGCCGCTGCTTCCACGCGGCCCGACCTGGCCCGTGCTGATCGGCCGCGGTGACCTCGCGGGAACGGGTCGCCAGCCCGGCCACCAGCTTGGCCGCGCCCCGCAGCACCAGTGACGGACTCGCGGCCTTGCGGCCGGTTGCCCGGCGCTCGTGGTGTCGGTGGCTCCCGAACGTCCACTCCAGGTCGTTGTTTGTCCGTGGTCGAACGACCGTGTCGTCGCACCCGAACAGCCCCGGCCGGTAGCTGCGGCTCACCTTCACGAACTGATCCACCGCCGAACCGAGCTTGCCGACCGCCCCCCCCCGGTGCCGCGTCATGGCGCCCCGCAACCCGCTCAACTGGGACCGAACGACGGCCCCAGCGAGTTCGACTTGGCCCAGGATATGGACCGCCCGGTGTACCCACCCGAACGCCCGGTACAATGGCGCGAACGCCCCGCCGGCCGACCGCAGCGCGTCTCGGATGATCCCCTCCAACCGGGTCCGCGCGGTCGCCCGCCCCCTTGGCCTTCACACGGCCCAGGGGGCGGGCGACCGCGCTCAGCCGGGCGTGCCGCTTGAGCCCGGACGCGTTCAGAGGCGGGCGCCCGTCGTCGGTGATGGCGCTCCGCACGGCCGAGCAGTACCCGCGTACCACCCCGGCCTCCGGCCCCGTTCGCCCCTCCACCTGGCGCCCCCCGCGGACCTTCTTCTTGAGTGCTACCTCGGCATGCCAGGGCTACGCAGAGATCCAAACTCGGTTGAATGACAACGGGAGCGAAATGTCGTAACTCCTTGGTTTCCAATCCCTTTGTCGTTTTATCGAGTGGCTTGGCTAGTTACCCAGGCTACCCAAATTAAACCCTTGCGCAGCCCTGCTCGGCATGCCGATCGGCCTCGTAAATGGGCTTGGCGGCCGCCCTCAGGTAGTGGAACTGGCATAGTTGGTACGGCACCCCGGGAAGTGCCTGCGCGACCGCCTTGCGGATCGAGTGCTGGCCATCGGAGATGGCCCCGGCAACCGGCACCCCGCACGCCCCTTTCACCGCCGACAGCAGGGCCGCTAGATCCTGGTTCCGCGCCGACAACAGGCCCTTGGCCAGCAAGATGTGGCCGCTGAGCACGGCACAGTGCGGGCACGCCGCCCGCTCCGGCGTCAGGTCCCGGGTGATCGTCGGCTCGGCGGTTTTGGCCGTCTTCACGGGGCATCCTCATGGGGGCGCTCCAAAGCCTACGGAACCGCCGAAGGCTCATTCAGAGACGTTTGCCGGCCTAGAAAAAAATGCGGACGCGCCCTGGCCCCTTGCGGCAGTAACTACATCCCGACGACCGGAGGCCCCAGTGAACCGCTTGCGCCCCAACCCGCTCCCGGTCGTGCAGTTGCGCGCCGCGCTCGCGTCGCCCCTCGACGCGCTCCCGGACGCCGAACTGCTCGACCGGTTCGCCCGGTACGCCGACCACCCGGCCTTCGAGGTGCTGCTCCGGCGGCATGGGCCGATGGTACTCGGGGTGTGCCGCCGCACCCTCGGCGGTTCCGCGGACGCGGACGACGCGTTCCAGGCGACGTTCCTGGTGTTCCTGCGGAAGGCAAAGACGGTGCGCGGCGAGCGGCTCGGGCCGTGGCTGTACGGGGTGGCGTGGCGGGTCGCGCAGAAGGCCCGGACGCGGGCCGCCCGGCTCGCCGCGCACCGCACCGAGGGCGTCGACATGCTCCCCGCCGCTGACGAGACCGCGCCGATTCCCGACTGGCTCCCGGTTCTCGATGCCGAATTGAACGCGCTGCCCGCGAAGTACCGCGACGCGCTCGTCTTTTGCGAACTTCAGGGGCGGTCGCGGGCCGAAGCAGCACGAGCGCTGGGCCTGCGAGAAGGGACGCTCTCCAGCCGGCTGGCCCGCGGGCGCGAGCTGTTACGGAAACGTTTGTTGAAGCACGGCACACTGCTCCCGGCGGGCGGGGTCGCCGCGCTGTTTACCGCAGCCGAGGTGGGCCGCGCGACGGTGCCGGCTGCGCTCCTGACCTTGGTGTCCGAACTGGCAAAAAGTGGCGCGACCGGGGCGGTCCCGGTCGCGGCGGCCCGACTCACGGACGAGGTGCTCAAATCCATGTTCCTCACGAAACTGCGGACAACCGGTGCGCTCGTATTGCTCGTTTGTGCGACGGCCGGACTCACGGCCGGGTGGTCGGCTGAATCGAGCGTTCCAGCAGCGGAGCCCAACCAAGCCGCGAAGGCGAGCGAGCCGCCGAAGCGGGCGGAAGACAAGCCGGTGGTGGCGCCACAACCGGCGAACAAGAAGGCCACGGCACCGAAGCGCGCGGACCGCGAGGCCCTTCAGGGGTGGTGGGTTGCTGACAGAGTCGACTTCGGCAACAATGCGAGCGATGACGAGAAAGAAGCGCTCCTCCGTCAGGAAGGGCGGCTGCATTTCTTGGTGGCCGGGGACGTATTCTGGAAGATCACAGCCGGTCGTAGTGTGGTCCCCCAGAAGTTCCATCTCGATACGGACAAGAACCCGAGATGGTTGACTCTCAGCGGATTTGATCCCGACGAGAGCCGTCAGGATAAAGCCATCTACGAACTCGACGGTGATGCCCTTCGCGTCTGCATGTCTGTTCGAGGCAATGGTCCGCGTCCCGCCGAATTCACGCGCGAGTTCTTCTCTCCAGAAGATGAGCCCCTCATGGTGCTGCATCTCAGTCGCGGGAAACGACTCCCGGTGAGTGAAACAGGACTCGTAGGTTCCTGGGCGGGGACCGAAGCTGCCGTTCAGGAGAACATTAACGGGCAGGGGAAGAGGGCGCCCGCGCCGCGCATCGAAGTCATCGGGGGGTATCTGTTCGCCCGACCAGTCGCAAACGGCAACGCCGCATCTTGGTTCGGGGGCACCTACACGATTGATGCTACGAAGAACCCCAAATGGGTTGATCTGGACCTTTTTGCCCCAGTCGAGGAAGGGAAGGGCACGAAGTTGTATGGGTGTTACGAAGTGACCGACGGTCGGCTGAAGCTTGCACTCGGCACCCGAAGGACCACCCGCCCGCTCGATTTCAAAGGCGGCAACGACACCTTCGTGTTCGATGTGACACCGACAAAACCACCTCGAACTGGTGCCTCCGCTCAGCCCACGCCGCAAATCGCACCGGCAGGCGCGCCCGCCAATGACCGCCCACTTCCGGACAAGATGGAAGAGCCGCTGAATCCCAAGGACCTCGCCGACGCGGCGGCCGTTGCGCGCCACTTGCAGGCGTGGGAAAAATGGACGGCCGGGGTAACTAACTTTCGCGCCGAGGTTAAGCTGAAACGGACAGAGGCGAGCACCGGCAATACGAAGACGCTCAGCGGCGCCACGCTGTACATGAAGCCCCATTTCGCGGTTCTGCGACTGGATAACCCGGACGACAGCACCAAAACCGACTACGAGGCGTACATCTGCAACGAAACCGCAGTGTACGCTTACAACGGTCTGGCGAAAACGGTTACCGAGTTTAAACGACCGCCAACACTGAACCCAGAGGCCGCGCTGTTCGGGTTCCACTTCAACAGCATGAAGGTCGGTGAGCTACAAGAGCGGTTCGCCATCTCACTCTTCAAGACCGATGAACACTACCTCTACCTGGACATCAAGCCCCGGCTTGCGAAAGACCAGTGCGAGTTTCAGCACCTGCGGTTGGCCCTGTACAACCCGGGGCCGTTGACCAAGGACGTTTCGTACCTGCCCGCAGCGGTTTATCTGGTCAAACCGAACGGCGACAAGGAGCAGTGGTGGTTCACCAACCCGCAAGTGAACATTCCGGGTGTGGGGCCGAAACACTTTCAGTACATCGAGATCAAAGACAAAGGGTGGACCGTGCAGAAGGCCCCCGAAGAGTCGAAACCCGCCCCGCCCGCTCAGGCGGACGGGCCGGTGCAGCGGCTCGTGAAGTCCGGCGACTACGCCGAGGCCGAACTGCTCCTCCGCGCCCGCCTACCGCAGCAGAACGGATTGAACGCCGCCGAGGACCGGCTGTTGCTCGGGATTTGCGTGTTCCATCGGGCGCGGGACCTGAGGAACAAACCGGACGACGCGGCGATGCTGGCTCCGAAACTGATGGCCGAAGCGCTGAAATTGTTCGACGAGGCCACCGCCGGCACCGCGGGCCGGACGGATGACGAGCGCGCCGCCCGCGTGCGGACCCAAACGGAGAGGTCACGCAACGGTTTGTGCTGTGGCACCCTCTGATTTGTGGCAGAGTGTATCTCGTTTGCGGAACGAGGAGCCCGGCCGTTCGGCGAAGAACCGTGGGAGCCGGTCGTCTTGGCTCAGCACGGCGGCCCGCAGTTGCAGGATCGATTCGGCACCGTCGGGCCGGGTCCAATGCTTCTGTGTGCTCTTCACCCGGGCGTTGATCTCGCCCACCAGTGACTCGACCAAGCTACTCGTCGTCGGTAGCCCGTTGCGCCGGTATCGCGGGTACGCCATGCGATCCCGATTGTTCCCCAAGTAGGTCCGCGCGTGCGCCACCACCCGGCGCGGGTCCCGGCGCTCCTCGGCCGTCGCCGCCTCACCCGGTGGGGGCTCACCCAGCCGCGCCTGCCACTGATCCAGTTCGGTGAGCACTTCTCCAACGCGACCCTGCCAGCACGCGCGCATCCAGGCCACGTATTGGGACCAACCCGACGCCTCATCGGGGCTCACGGCCGCGGCCGACGAGAACACGTAACACACCGCGTGCAGGAAATCCACGATCGGCTCGAACGCACCAAAGTACCCGCGCCAGATGGTCCAGTTGTACGCCTGACCGTCGGCTACGAACGCCCGACGCGGGGCCTCATAGAAGCGCCGCTCCTGGGCCTCGGCGGCCATCATCGGGCCGAACGCGGTACTCCCCTCCAGGCTCGCCACGCACGTCCGCACCAACCGCGTCGGGGACCACCGCTCGGCCCCTTCGGGTTCCCCGGCCGGCACCGGGGGCGTCGATTCGTCCACGGTTTCCGGGGGCGCGACCTCGCCCGCCGGGCCCTTCATCTGCTGCACCAGGCGCCGCACCCGGCGCGGGCAGCGGAACGACTCGGGCGGCTCGGGGCACGGGTCCGTGGCGAACGTGGGGCCACTCAGGGTGGCCAGGCACGCCACCTTGTCCTCCTTGTTCTGGGCCTCGTGAACACCCGGGCCGGCGCCCGCGGCGCGGGTGCGGATGCGCCCCCCATCGACCTCGACCACCACGGCCACGGGCACCACCGCGGTCCGCGGCTCTAACTGGCGGCGCCGGTGCTCGACCGCCTTCCGATCGCGCCGCGCGATCAACTCGTGCCCGACCTCGTGAGCCAGTCGGCGCACCTGGTTGTCGCTGATCGTGACCCCGGTCATCCGCACCGCCTCGGCGGCATCCCGGAACGAGGAGAACCGGGCGGCGGCCGTGACGATGCGTTGAACGACCGAGGAACTGTACCCGTGCTCATCCAGCCCGAGGGCCAGCCGCAGGGGGGAAAAAGTCCCGCCGGCAGGCGGGACAATGGGCGATCCGTTCGGCCTGTTGAACCGTGGCCCCTTGGGCCGCCAGGGTGCGGGTGTGTGGTCGGGTCGGGCACGGCTCGCCACACACCGGACACGGAACCTGTTCGGGCACCTTCCGGGCCTGCTGGTGGAGCATCTGCTGGAGGGCACCTTCGGTGAGCCCTTGTGCCGCCGCGGTGGCGATCTGCTCCATCGTCCGGAAGTCCACGTCCAATCCCGGCCCGTCGTCCCCGAACGCCCGCTTGGAAACGATTTTGCCCCACTCCGCCGCCAGTGCTCGAAGGCGGTCGAGTTCCTCGGCCGTGAAACGCGGTGTGCTCATGACTCGCCCCGCACGAGAGTTGCGGCGAAATCGCCCCGCGCTTTTCCTATCCCGTGCCCCGAGGACCGCAAGGCCTACTGCAAACCGTGGCGTGACCTCCCAAACGGATGTCTGGCGTATCTGGGCTCTCAGTTCGGGGGATGATTTCGATAAACTCGTTTCGGCCGCCACGGCCGTTTACGAGCGACACCAGCACCGCGTCGAAGGGCTCATTGCCTTGGGCGTGTTGCACGAGGCTCACACGAAGCGCGGGGACGACGAGCGGGTCGCGGCCGTGCGGAAGCAGATCGACGCCCTGTTTGCCAAACTCAAGGACAAGCCGGGGGCCTTCCCCGAAACGTTTGGCGAGTACAGCCGGGGGTACTGGGAACAGCAGTGGTTTCTGGAAGAAAAGCGCAAACAGATGAAGGGCAGCCCGTGACGGCCGCGGCCCCTGCCGCGGTTGCCCGGCGCCTTAATCCGGGCATCCCGCTTTCGGATCGGCGACTCGGAACGCCCGGCGCCGGTTACACCTTGAACACTTCTCTCACGTTGTCGCGCAGGAGCCGCGTGCCCAGCGCGACGGCGTCCGTCTCGCTCAGCGTCCCGGGCCGCACGAACTCGTCCGCCAGCACCCCCGCCAGGATGCGGCGGTACATCCCGTACTTGGGCTTCACGAACTCCAGCTTGTACGCGTCCGAGTAGTACCCGATCAGCTTCGTCTTGGGCACCGCGGTGATCCGCTCGGTCAGGTCCTTGCGGATGAACGGCGGGGTGTTCGAGTACCACCAGTGCCCGTTCGGCAGCACGTTCGGGAAGATCCACGAGTACGCCATCAGCTCCTGGTTCTGCAGGCTGGTGAGCACCGAGACCGGGAACGTCACTTCCGGGAACGCGTTGAACAGGTCCCGGTACTGGATCAGGCTGGTGCGCTGGTCGAACAGGTCCTGCCCCTGGTACACGCCCTTCGGGTACACCTTGCGGTTCACCCCGATCATCAGGTCGAACGGCAGGCGGAAGTCGCGGCACAGTTCGGCGATCAGCCAGAAAATGCCCGAGGCCAGGTCGTGGTAGCCGTGGAACTGCATCTGCTCGTAGAAGTGCTCGTCGTCGAACGGGGCCGGGTGGAAGGTCGGCGGCAGCGAGATGGCGCACGCCTTCGCCCCGTTCTGCGTGAACCGCAGGAACACTCTCACCAGCGCCCGCCGCAAACTCGCGGCGTCATGGACGTCGATGCCCGTGGTCGCCTCCAGGCGCCGTCGCGTTTCCGGCTTGTCGAAGTGGAACACCAGCGTGTCGGTCCGCAGGCACGGGACGTACTTGGCGGTATCGAACCCGGTGAGCGGGTCGTCGAACTCGTTCGTCAGGAAGATCTTTTCGAGCCGCGTCTTCTCGAACACCTGCGATTCCCAGTCGGGCTGGGCGAACGTCTTCAGCGCGGCGTCGAACAGCTTGTCCGCGTCGCCCGCGGAGACACGGGTCTCGCTTTCAGGGAGCCCCAGGAAGGTGTGGGCGATGTCGATGAACCACGCGTACTGCGCGGTGTTGTCGTAGCGGTCCATGAACTTGACGATCTCGCGCACCCGGTCGCGCGGGTCGGCCTCGGGTGCGAGCAGCGTCTGGGGCATCCCGGCGGAGTGCGCCAGTTCCGTGTAGTAGTGGTAGCCGAGGATGTCGTCGAGCGACTTCGAAACCGGCTTCAACGGGTCGATGTGTGAGTGCGGGTCGATGAGCGGAACCTTGGAGAGCGCGGACTCGAGGTTCTGAACCAGTTGATCGAGAGGCATCTCGCACCTCGTGTTGGTAATTTGGGAACCGGTCACGGTAACTTTTACACGTTCTACGCCGGAACCAACCCGGCAAGAATTACAAACCCTGAGCACTTTAGAAGAGCGGCGTGCATTCTCGGAGCCAGTCCGGGCTCGCAGCATTTTCTTAAGATTCGATACCAAATGATTTTGCGTCCGCGGCAATAGCTAAGGTCGGCGCGGCTGCGAGAATTGGCACGGTCGGTGCTTTAGATACAACCGTTCGCGACGCACAACCCCCAAGTGACTCGCGAATCGGTGCCGGGCCTGCTTCTGACTCACCTTCCCCCAAGGCCGAGTCAACCCCCCAAAGCGACCCGGCACCGCGAGAACAACGACCGTCGGCTTTCCCCCAAAGTCGCGGTCACGAGAGAGATTTCCCCCCTCTCTCGGACTCATCACACAACACGTCCGATCCCCCATCTGACGGCAACCTTCCCCCAAGCCGCCGCCCTCCCCCAGGGCGGCGGTCCGTCTTTTTGCGGTTCCAGTCGTTCAGAGTTTCAAGTTGTCCACCGTCCAATTGAAGCGCGTCGTTTCGAGTGCGAGTCTCCGCCTACCGGCTGACGCCAGTGGATGACGCTCGCAACCACCAATTAGGCTTCAGTCGGACCTCAGTAGTTTCAGGTTCCAAGTTCCAAGTCGGAACCCAGTTGGTCAAAAGCGGCGGCGATTCGTGCCGCTCATGACTCCACTTGGAACCTGGAACTTGAAACTACTGGACCTGATATCACCCTGGCACGTCGAGAAAGCGTAAGGCGCCGCTCTCGACTTCGAGAAGTGCCACGGTGAACACATCGGCACGTTTCAGCGCGCCGGGGTTGATGCGCCGAACCGCCCCCGTTGTGGTGAACGCGGCAATGTGGGTGTGACCGCTCAGTAGGTAATCCGGTCCCTCTCCGAGCAACTGCCGCACGTCCGAACTCATGTGACCGTGGGTGACCGCAATGCGTTTCCCGGCCGCTTCGATCATCCCGCACCAGCCGAGACACTCGACGCCGGTGCCCGCTGCGGCCCGGTATAGGTAGGGAACCGAGTCCGCGTCGTGGTTGCCGAACACAAACCAGGCCGGGAGCACTGCGAGCAACTCCACGATCGCCTCGGACGCCAGATCCCCGCAATGAACCAGTGCCTCCGCGCCCTCGGCGCGCAACATTTCGATGGCGCGCCGGGTGCGTTCGATTTCGTCGTGCGTGTCCGAAAGGATGCCCAATCGCATCGCCGCTCCTGCGTCAGTCAAGAAAGCGGGTTCTCGGGGAGTGTAAAAACCGGCGCCAACAGGTACAACCGAATCGGAACTGGAGGTCGATGAACGCGGCCTTCACCCGGGAGGGTGCGAGCCGCGCGTACCGCCGCTTCCCGGTCCAAGAACCACCGCGGGATCGCAAACGTGCGTAAGGGGCGATATGCCGGGCGAGTTCGAGTACATCGCATGGCTGCGGGCGCGGACGCCGGCCCACTCGCGGGTCCGTCTCGGCCCCGGGGACGACTGCGCCGCCCTGGAACCGCCCGCACGAGAACTGCTCGTCACCACCGACATGCTCATGGACGGCACCGACTTCATCCTGTCGGAGGTCGGCGCGCGGCGGGTCGGACGGAAGGCGATGGCCGCGAACCTCAGCGACATCGCGGCAATGGCCGGTGTACCCACCGCCGCCACCGTGAGTTTGGCTCTGCCGAACTCGCACGGTGCAGACCTGGCTCGTGAACTGTTCCTCGGGTTGCGTGACGTTGCCGACGCCTTCAACGTTCCCATTGTCGGCGGCGACACGAACAGTTGGGCCGGATCGCTCGTCGTCTCCGTCACCGCCCTCGGCGAGGCGACCGTGCGCGGACCGGTCCGGCGCGGCGGCGCGCGTCCCGGCGACTGGATCTTCGTCTCGGGACCGCTCGGCGGCAGCATCCTCGGGCACCACCTCGATTTCACGCCGCGCGTGGCGGAAGCGTTACAACTTCACGAATTGGTCGAACTGCGGGCGATGTGCGACATCAGCGACGGGTTGTCCGCCGACCTGAACCACATTTGTGAGGAGAGCCGCTGTGGTGCGGTACTGGACGGCGACGCCGTCCCAATCACCGATGCGGCGCGCGAACTGAGTCGCACCTCGGGCCGAACGCCGCTCCAACATGCGCTCGGTGACGGTGAGGATTTCGAGTTGGTGTTCACGGTGTCGCCGGAAGACGGCACGAAGCTACTGGCCCGCCGGCCGTTTCCGAGCTTGGCGAAAATCGGCGAATGTGTCGAGACGGGCTTGTGGCTCGAAATAAACGGAACGCGACAGCCACTCGCGCCGACGGGATGGGTTCATTCTCTTTGAGTCAGCAAGTCGCAAGTCGCAAGTCGCAAGTCGCAAGTCGCAAATTCGCAAAGTCGAAGAGCCTTACTTGCTACGGTCTTCGACTTTACGACTTGTGACTTGCTGACTTGCTGACTTGCGACTTCGGTCCTATTTCGGCAGCACCGCGATCGAACCGGTTTCGCTGATAAAGATCATGTGGCCGGTGCGGTTGTCCTGGAACACCTCGATTCCGTACCGCTTGGCTTTCGCGAAATCCTTCTCATCGGCCTTCCGGGCGCTGAGCACCATCGCCCCCTTCCACGTCACCCCGCGGCCGTCGGTCGCCGCTTTCGCGTCGTTCGGCGCGGTCGCCAGGAACCCGAACTCACTGATGTAGAACAGGACGTTGGCGTTCCGGTCCTCGAACACCTCCAACCCCACCTTGGTCCCGCCTTCGGCCTCGTCGGCCTTACGGACCCGCAGGTCGAACCCGTGGAGCGGTTTCGGGGCGAGGAGCTTTTTCGGGTCCGGAACGGCCGACGGCGCCGGAGCCGTTGCGATGCCTCCCACCTCCGTGGCGTACACCAACCCGCCGGTGTTCTCGTCTTTGAAGACCTCAATGCCGAACTTCTTGGCGTTGTCGAACGACTCCTGCCCCGGGGACCGCACCTTGGCGGTTTGGGCGTGGTGCCACTTCGGCCCCTTGTCTTTCACCAACCCGCCCGGCACCGGGGCCAGCGCGATGGCGCCGCTCTCGCAGGCGTACAGCAGCGTGTTCGAGGCCCGGTCCTGGAACAACTCGACGCCGAACTTCTTGGTCTTCTGCGTGAACTCGGCCTCGTCCGCCCGGCGGCACGACAGGTCGTGCGCGGTGATCCAGTTGCACGATTTGTCCATGCCGAGTGCGCCGAACGGTGCTTTCGTCACGGCAACGGCACCCGCGTCGCTGATCGCGATGATGGCCTTGGTGGCGTCGTCGCGGAAGAACTCGATTCCCACTTTACGGGCCTTGGTCCACTCCTGCTCGCCGCCTGGGCGGACGCTCACGTTGTGCCCGTACAGGTGCGTGGGCGTGCCGGCGCTCGCTTTAGCCGCGTCCTTGTTCTTATCTTGGGCGCCGGCGGGGCGGGCGGCACTGCTTGCGAGAACGACCACGAGGGCCGCGCAAGTGACCAACCCGGCCGCGATCCGTGTCCGCATGGTGGGAAGCCTCAAAGAGGGTGACGGGCGGCACCGAAATTTGCCGCTCAAGGTTTGTGTGCGACGAGTTACGGCAACTCAGTTAACAGCATAGTGCGGATTTCGCCACCCGACGGAAAGGAGCATCACTCGTCGTAATTCAGACGAGGCGCGAACGTAGCCTGATTGAAACGCACCCGCTCAGTGTTCCGAAAACCGGTTCGACTGGACATATGGGGCAAACTTGCTAGATTGCGCCCCGATAACTTTTGACATGTGGCCGGGGTCAGGCTAGTTTTGACCTTAACCCCTCTCCCATTCCACACGTTTCCTCCGCCAATGTCCTTGGCTTCGTACCCGCGCACTCGCGGTTAGAGGGCGGCCGTGACCAAATTATCCCCGTGCTGGTGCTGCAAAGGTCCGCTCGAACCCGCACAGCAGCTCCGGTTCCTCGTCGAAACCGACACTCTGGACGAGCCGGCGTACTTGGAGCAGATTCGCGCGCTGCCGAGCATCAACGGTCGCCCGGTGCCGGTGTGCCGCGAGTGCCATACGCGTCTCGAAGCCGCACCGCGCCTGGGGCGCCCGGTCGCGAAACCGAAACTCCCGGGGCTGCTCGGAACGATCGGGGCGCTGTCCGTGGGCTTATTGCTCACCAACTTACTCACCACCCGTAGCTGATTCCGATGCGACCGATCACACGCCACGGCGTCCTCTTTCGCTACGAATGAGGACGCTTGCGAACCCGCCGTCACGACGCTCGCCGAAAGAAACAATCGCTCCAAACAGTTTCGGCGTGAAGGGCGTGATCCGCATACGACTCGGACCGGCCGCGCCCACCCGCACGGCCTCATGAACCAATGGGGTGAGGAAGGATTGGCCGCAAAAACGCACAAGGGGACAAAAGGGGACAAAAGGGAACGGACGACGAAGACAGAAGGCGTGTGTTGAACTCACTCCACTGCTTTGGTCTGCGGTTTCCTTTTGTCCCCTTTGTGCGTTTCTGCAGCCAATCCTTCCTCATCTCATTCGGCGGCTTCAAGCTCTGCACTCATCGACCCCGCGCACCGCGGGATGCGCGGGTCCGGGCCGTACGCGTGGATCTGGTCGCGCTTGAGTTCGGCCCGCTCCAGGCTCGTCGTGCAGACGATCGCGCGGCCCTCCGTGTCGACGAGGCGCGCGAGCAGGAACCCCTTCTCGACCGGGTGCCCGAACAGCGCCTTCAGCATCTCGATGACGTACTCGTAGGAGTGGTCGTCGTCGTTGAGCAGCACGACGTGATACGGCGGCTGGCGTCGGGTCCGTTGCTCCGTTTCGACATCAGTTTCGGGGAGCGTTGTCGGTCCAGACATGTCGCGGTCTCCGGTGGCCCACGGGTCCGCTGCTATTCTCTCTGATTCGGCCCCAGGGTCAACGTAATCGGCGAGCGGGCGGTACGGAATGGGGTTTGCCGCCGGCCTCTGTGACACCACCCGCCTACCATCGGACGCACAGAGACCGGCTACAGAACGTTACGCCTCAACTCAACTGGATTCGGTCCTACGGCCCGCCCACCTGGATCTTCTGGGTGCCGGCAGCGGCCATCCGGTCGGTGCTCGTGTTGGGGCCGGCGGTCGGTTCGAGCCGGCCGAACGTGACCACGGCGATGTCGTCGTTCTGGGCGCGGCCGTTGGCGTGCCGGCGGACGGTGCTCACCAGCCGCTCGCCGAGCCGCTTGGGCTGCTGGCCGCTGGCGCCCAGCGCGTCGTCCGGCAGCAGGCACCGGTCCACGGCCGCGGGGCCGAACATCGACCCGCCGGGGTTCATCGCGTCGGTCACGCCGTCGGTGAACACCGCGATCGAGTCGCCCGGCTCGACCGTCACCTTCACCTGCTCGTACGGGTAGCCGGGCAGCGCGCCGATCGGCAGGCCGGTCGCGTCGAGGGAGATGGCGTCGACGAGTTCGTCGGTCGCGGCCCGGTACAGCTTCGGGCTCATGTGCCCGGCGTTCACCAGCGTGAACGAGTTGTCCCGCGGGTCCAGCACCATCACCGCCAGGGTGACGAACCGGTCGCCCAGGCCGCCGTTGCTCAACTGGTCGTTCAGCAAGGACACCGCCTCGGCCAGGTCGGGCACGGTCAGCAGGCTGAACCGCACCTCCGAGCTGAGCTTCGCGACGAGCAGGGCGGCGGGCACGCCCTTGCCGGCCACGTCGCCCAGTACGATCGCCACGCGGCCGTCGCGCAGCGGGATGAAGTCGTAGTAGTCGCCGCCGATGGTGAGCGCCGGCGAGTAGTGGGCGTAGAACTCCCACCCGTCGATGTCGGGGAGCGTTTGCGGCAGGAACCCGAGCTGCACCTTGCGGGCCAGCTCCATCTCCTTCTGCTCCTTCTCGCGCTCGAGCACCTGGGCCACCATGCGGGCCTTCTCGATGGCCACGCCCGCCAGGTTCGCGACGATGGTGAGCAGGTTCAGGTCGTCCAGGCTGAACTTCTTGGTCCGGTCCTGGGTGTCGAGCTGGAGCGCGCCGATCGGGCGCCCGTCGGCGGTCGCCAGCGGGACGCACATGACGGACCGGATCTTGAACTCGGCGATGGACGCCGCCGGCCCGAGCGACGCGTCGTTGCCGGCGTCCTCGCTCAGGTACGACTGCATCGACTCGATCGTCTTGCGCACGATCGTCTTGCTGAACCGGGTGTCCTCCATCCCGGCACGGCGGCTCTTCACCACCTTCGGGACGGCCCGCCCGTGCTCCTCGGTCATCAGCACGAAGCACCGGTCGGCCTGCTTGAACACCCCGAACAGGGTGTCGGCCACCTGCGCCAGCAGCGGGTCGAGCTCGTGAGTGCGGGACAGGTTGGTGCTGATCTCGAGCAGCGCCCGGAGCCGGTCCGACGGGGCCACCTCGAGGAAGCTCCGCGCGCGGTCGCTGGTGGCCGACCCCTCGATGGTGGTCTGCGCGCCGTCGTCGTCGTCGTCGTCCCCGCGGATCTTCGAGAGCCAGTCGGGCAGGGGCTGGGGGCGCACGGCCCGCTCGTCGTGGAACCGGTACAGGAAGTCGCAGATCTTGATCCGGTCGTCGGGCTTGAGCGCCTGCCGCCCGCCGGGCGGCACCTCCTTGCTGTTCACGAAGGTGCGGTTGCGGCTCTTCAGGTCCTCAATGTAAAACTGTCCGCCGGCGCGGACGATCTGCGCGTGCCGGCGGCTGACCGCGTGGTGCGGGATCACCACCTGGCACTCCTTCTCGTCGCGCCCGATCACGATCGAGAGCACGTCCGCGTTGAGCGGGACGTTCTTGTTCGTGGCGGTCCCTTCCGGGGCCTTCAGCAGAATGAGCGACGGCATTTCACGGTCCGCAGGGGAAACGATACTCGCGGCGGAGCGGCGCGCACCTGAGCACCACGCATGGTACCGGCGCGCGGCCCGGTCCGCAAGAAACCAAACCGGGGCGGACCGGCCGGCGCGCGGGTCCGCTGCAAGATAGAATACGCTCAACCCGGCCGGTCCCGGACCGGGAACCGCCCGCGGCCGTAAAAATCGGGGAGATACTGTCATGGCCGGGAAGAAACCTCAGCGCCGGAAGAAGGCCGAGCCGAAGGTCGAAGGGGTGTTGGGCGTCGGGCTAGACGGCACCGACGGCCACACCCGCGTGACCCGCACCGAAGAAATGGTCGTGGTGGGCGGCTCGGCGGAGACGCACGAGCGGATGCAAGAGACCGCGATCCGCTTCAGCGAGAATCTGGAGAAACGGGGTAAGAAGATTCAGGAGGCGTCCGTCCGGGAGGTCATCGACCTGCTCCGCGAGGCCATTGAGAAAAGCAAATGAGGAGTTTGGGGAGCGAAGAGTGATGGGGCCTCCTACCCCATCACTCTTCAGTGCATGAGCCCCACTCGTTACGAATCTCGCGCCGCGGGGCACGAACACCATTTCTGAAACCTCCGATTGGGTTCGCGGGTAGAACCAGTAAGAGGACCGGCTGTGTCCGATGCCGCGCTCGTTCAACGGTGCCTGACCGGAAACCCGGCGGCGGCGCGCGAGCTGGTCGAGCGGTTCCAGGGTGATGTCCTCGCGGTGTGCCGGCGGCTGCTCGGTTCGGAACACGATTCCGAGGACGTGGCGCAAGAGGTGTTCGTGCGCGTGTTCCGCAGCCTCGCCCGGTGGGACCGCGAACGCCCCCTGCGGCCATGGGTGCTGGGCATCACGGTGAACCGGTGCCGCACCTGGATCGGCAAGCGCGCGAAAGGGCCGGAACTCGCCGATTACCTGCACGAGGCGCCCGACCGCCGGCCCGCGGACGACTCCGCCGAACTCACCGCCGAAATCCGAGCCGCGGTCGACGACCTCCGCACCGACTACCGTGAGGTGTTCGTCCTGTTCCACGAGCACGGGCACCCGTATGAGCTCATCGCGGAGGCGGTAGGCCGACCGGTCGGCACCATCAAGACGTGGCTGCACCGCGCCCGGCTCGAAATCTTGGACCGGCTCCGCAGCCGCGGTCTCGTACCCAACGAAGAACAGCCACCGGCACCCGCTGTGCGGGGTGAAGAATGGTAACGCCCGAACCCGACTTCGACGACGAACACGACTTCGACCGGGTGACGCCCGAGTGCCGCGCCACCGTTGAAGCGGTTCAATCGCTACTCGACGGCGAAGGCCCCGACCCCCTCGATTCTGACCCGCACGCGGGCACCTGTGCCGCGTGCGGCGAACGAATCCGGGCCGCCCGTGTGCTGCTCGCGGTGCTCGCGGCGCGTGGCCCGAACCCGGTTCCGGTCGGCTTCGCCGACCGCGTGATGAACCGCGTGCGGGCCGCCGAACGCGCCCAATTCCGTGCGCCTTCCCGGCGCGTGTCCCGAACCGCCGCCCGGTTCGCCCTCGCGGCGGCGGTGCTGATCGCGGCGTTCGTTGTCGCGACCCGGTTTCCAAAGCCCGGGGCGGTTGGACCGAACGACGTGGCCGAGCAACCGAAGCCGGAACTGGCACCGGAGACTCGCGCGAAAGCGCTAACCCCGCACCCGATCCGCATCAACGACGAAGTCGCGAAGGCCGGGCAAGCGCTCCGCGACACCCCGAAGCCGTTCACCGACTCCGTGGCGGCGGCACCGAAGCTGTTCGAAGCGTTCGCCACCGCACTCAGCCATCCCGTCGAGCCGATGGGCGATGTGTTGGAGCCGGCCCGGAAGTCTCTTGCGGAACTGCCCGACGCCGCCCGCACCGGGTTGGAGCCGGTTACCGGGACCGCGCAAAAGGCGTTCGACCGGCTCCTCCGCGACGTCGCCGCGATGAAACCGAGGTCGTGACCGCCCGCCCCTCTGAGCACGCCGTCATGTCTGCCAAGTTCGCTCTCGTCGCCACGCTCGCGTGTGTGTTCGGATCGGTGGGACGCGCCGACCCGCCCGCCCCGCGTGACGACGCCTTGCGGCTCGCCCCGCCCGACGCCGCACTCGTGGTGGTGGTGCAAAACCTCCGCGGCCACCTCACCGATGTCAGCGCGTCGCCGTTCGCGGCGTGGCTCCCGTCCTCCGCTCTTGGGAAGCAACTCCTGAACGGCCCGGGGCTCAAGATCTTTACCGACGGGGCCGCACCCGTTCTCGGCACGCTCGGGCTGACGCCCACGGATCTATTTCACGACATCGTCGGCGACGCGGTGGTGTTCGCGTACACGCCCCCGATGCCCAACGACCCGAAGGCGGAGCGGTCGGTGATCCTGCTCCGCCCACGGAAAATGAACACACTCACCGCCGCCGTCGATCGGCTCAACGACCTCCAAAAGAAGAACGGCGAGCTGACCGGCGTCACGGAGCGCAAACACGCCGGGGGCGCCTACTTCGAGCGCCAGAAGCCCGACGGGGCGTCTGACTTCTACTGCACCCGCGGCGGCGTGTTCGCGTTCTCACAATCCGAGCCCGAGATTCGCGCCGTGATCGAGCGCGACAAGGGGGCCGGGGACAAGCCGCCTTCACTGTCTGCGCGCCTCACCAAGCTCGGCGTTGCCGAGGCCGCCGCGGTGGTACTGGTGAACCCACGGCCGCTCGACGCCGAGTTCACGGCGAAGGTGGCGGCCGCGCGGGGTGACGAGAAAGCGTTCCTCACGAAGTTTGCCGAGGTGTGGGCCGCGACCGACGCCGCGGCCCTGTACCTGTCGCTGAGCAAGGACGCAGAACTCGGAGTGGCGCTGAATTTTGCGCCCGAGAAGTTGCCCGCGGGCTTGAAGGGGTGGCTGGTCGGGGGGCGAACGCCGTCGGCGCTGTGGAACACCGTACCCGCGAACGCGCTTTTCGCCGCGGCCGGGCGTGTGAAGCCAAACGACCTGTTGGACGCGCTCGCACAATTGGCCCCGATGACCGACAAGCCGGGCGTGCGCGAAACCTTGGGAGAAACGCTCGGCCCCGTTTTCGGTAAGGACAAATGGCCTCTGGTGCTGGACGCACTCGGGCCGGATTGGGGCGTCTGGGTGCAACCGCCTGCGCCAGGAACGGCCGTGCCGGTCGCGGTCGCTGCGGTGAAGGTGGCGACCGTCGGTCCGAAGGGCGCCGACGCCGCGAAAGCGCTGGATCAGGCGCTGGAGTACGGGTTCCAGGTGGCGCGGGTCGCGTACAACGCGAAGAACGAGGAGCAACTCGAACTGAAGGAAGAGACAAGTGCCGGCACGGTCATCAAATCCCTGTCCGGCGGCGCGCTCCCGCCGGGTGTCGTGCCGTCGTTCGCGCTGAAAGACGGTTACCTCCTGCTCGCGACTTCGCCGGACGCGATCAAGAGCTTTAAGACGCCGACCGCCGACACGGTGCCCCTCGGAGAGGTTCCGTTCGCACGGTTCAATGCGGCGTCGGTGCGCGAGTACCTAGCCGCACACGGCCCGAAACTCGCGAAACTACTGAACAGCGCTGGTGCGGGCACGGAGGCGTCGCTCGTGGAGCAACTCGGGCAACTCGGGCTGGCCCTGGAACCCGTCGAGCGGGTGGAACTGCTCACCCGGGGCGATGATGGCGGGTTAAAGCTGCTGCTGCGGGTGAAAACGGTGAAACCGTTGAAGGAGTGAGCCGCATCGTTTGCGGAAGCGCGGGCCGTCCAGAAAAACCGCCCAACGAGCAACTCAACGCTTTTGCGGAACGCTCACGCCATCGGCAGCGGCGTGCGGCCCTTTACCGCGGGCTCCGGTGCCGGCGCGGCGCACTTGCCGCACCCCGACCCGCACCCGGGCCGCGCGACGAACCACGTTTTCCAGGTCGCGCGCAGCACGTACCCGACCGCGCACGCGACCACGACGCCGACACCGATCAACTGAACTGTTGTGGACACGACCGGTCACCCCACGATTAACCGCCCTAGCTGGAACGTGGCCATCGCCCCCAGGTACGCGAGGGCGGTCATGTAGACGAACGTGAACGCCGGCCACAGCCAGCTTTTGGTCTCGCGTTTGATGGTGGCGAGGGTTGCGGCGCATTGCGCGCACAGCGCGAAGAACACCATGATCGACAGCGCCACCGGCACCCCGTACTTGCCGCGCACCGGGTCCTGCGCCCAATCCTCCTGGAGGGCCTTCGTGAGCCCCTCGACCTTCTCCTTCGCCTCGTCGTCGGCGTCCGTGTCGGCGATCGCGCCCGTATCGACCTCGCCGACGTCGTAGAGCAGCCCGAACGTACCGACGATCACCTCGCGGGCCGGGAAACTCGCCATCGCGGCCACGCCGATCTTCCAGTCCCACCCGAGCGGCTCGAAGACCGGCTCCATCCGGTGCCCGGCCCGCCCCAAGAAGCTGTCCCGCTTCCACTCGCCGTTGAGTTTGTCCGGCAGCCCCGCCGCGGCTTCGAGCTTCTCCCGCTCCGCTTTCTCTTCTTCCGTCGCGTCCTCCTTGCCCTTCAGCTCTTTGAGCCGGTCGGCGCCCTCTTTCACCGCGTCTTCGGCCCGCTCGATGCGTTCCGGGTACGACTCCCCGACCGCGTTCGTGTACGGGAAGTACAGCAGCGCCCACACGATGATCATGGCCGCCAGAATGACCGTTCCCGCCCGCGTTACGAACGACCAGCCCGCCTCGCCCATCCGTCGCAGGATCGAAGTGAGCTTCGGGCGACGGTACGACGGCAACTCCATCACGAACACCGGCGGGGCGCCCCGGAGCAGCGTCCGCTTCAGCGCCAGGGCAACGAGCGGGGCCACCGTGAAGCCGACCATGTACATCGCGAACAGTACCAGCCCGGGGAGCCACGCGGGCGCTCCCGGTTTGGCGACGAACGCCGCGGTGAGCAGGATGTACACCGGTAGCCGCGCGGAGCAGCTCATCAGCGGAGACACGAGGATCGTCGCGAGCCGGTCCCGGCGGTTCTCGATCACCCGCGTCGCCATGATCCCGGGGACGGCACACGCCACGCTCGACAGCATCGGGATGAACGACTTGCCGCTCAGCCCGCACCGGCTCATAACGCGGTCCATGAGGAACGCGGCGCGGGCCATGTACCCGCAGTCCTCCAGGACCGCAATGAACCCGAACAGGATCATGATCTGCGGGAGGAACACCAGCACGCCGCCGACGCCCTTGATAACCCCGTCCGTGAGCAGCGCGCGGAACGGCCCGGCGGGCAGAACGCCCTCGGCGCCCTTCGCGACCCAGTTCGGGCCGCCGCCGATCAGTTCCATGAGCGGTTTCGCCCACAGGAAGATCGACTGGAACATGAGGAACATCACGACCAAGAACACGCCCGTGCCCCAGAGCCGGTGGGTGAGCACCGCGTCGATCCGGTCGGTCCAGGTGACGGGCGCCACCGCGGGCTTCGTGACGGCCGCCGCGACCGCGGCGCGGACCCAGCCGAACCGCGCTCGCGCTTCCACCCCGGGCACCGCGTGCCCGGCCGCGCTCAGCCGCTCGCGCGCCCCCAGGAGCTTCGCCCGGAGCCCCTCACCGTAGTGCCCCGCGAGCCACTGCTCGGTGTACCCGTTCACGTCGATCAGCGCCCGGCGCACGAGCACCGCCGGTATCTCGTCGCTGAGTTCTTTTTGGAGCTGGTGCGCCACCTCCTCGAACGCCGGCGGGAACTCGACCCCGCGCGTGGCGGGGGCCGCCGCCGCCGCGAGGACCGTTTGCGTGAGTTCGGGCAGCCCGGCGCCGCTGTTGGCCTGGATCGGCACCACCGGGACGCCCAGCGCCACCGCGAGCTTGGCGTAGTTGGTCACCAATCCCTGCGCCTGGGCCGCGTCGATCATGTTCACGGCCACAACGACCGGGACGCCGAGGTCGAGCAACTGGCTCGTCAGGTAGAGGTGGCGGTCCAGGTTGGTGGCGTCGACCACGGAGACGATGACTGACGGGCGGGGCTCTTCGGGGCGCCGGCCGAGCAGCAGGTCGACCGCGACCATCTCGTCGGGGCTACGGGCCGCGAGGCTGTACGTCCCGGGCAGGTCGATGAGGGCGAGCGTCGCCTCGCCGACGCGGCACTCACCCTTCTTCATTTCGACCGTGACGCCGGGATAATTCCCGATCCGCTGGCGCAGCCCGGAGAGGGCGTTGAACAAGGTCGATTTCCCGGCGTTCGGGTTCCCGACCAGGGCCACGGAGAGCGTTGCGGTTGTCATAAGCGTGAGGGGCGCGGGGGTGAAGTGCGGGGTGTGGGGTGAGCCGGCGGACGCTCTCCCGCTCCTCACCCACCACCCAGCACTTTGATAGCGATGCCGGCGGCGTCGCTCTTGCGGAGGCTGAGGCGGGAACGGCCCAGGCCGATTTCGATCGGGTCGCCGAGAGGCGCGCGGGCGAGCACCTCGACCTGTTCGCCTTCCAGCAGGCCGAACTCGTAGAGGCGCTGAACCAGGGCCGGGTCGCCGGATACGGACACCACTTCGGCCCGCTGCCCGGGAGAAAGGTCGGCAAGTGTGGACATATCGCGTCAGCCCGCCACCGGGCGCACCAGGATTTGCGCGCTGTCAGCCCCGCGGAGGCAGAGCTTGCACCCCGAGACGTTCAGCAGACAGGTCGCGCCAGGTTGTACCACCTGCAGCCGACAACCTTGGCGGATGCCGAGTTCGGCGAGGCGACCGACCCATTCGGGTCGACCGCTCACCTCGGCGACCTCAGCCCAATCGCCGGCGCTCAGCATGTCGAGCGGCAACAACATCAACGGCTCGCTTGTTGAGATTTCGTCTCAGATATCTTCGCACGCGCTCGGGATCGCGTCAAGGGAGCGCGAGGGAAAAGGTGGGAAATGAGACGACACGCCGTCACGCCGAGCGTGCGGTGACACCAAATTGCTTTGAGGCGGAGTGGTGTACGAAGCCAGGTATTACCCCGGCATAAAATAATTCACCCACGCCACGTGCTAAATGCGACGCGCGTGCGTGGATGTGAGTTGGCATTCACTGAGGCAGGCGTGGCCGAGGGGCGAGCATTCCGTCCAAAGTTCAGTGCATCGGGTCGATGCCACCGCGACCACAGACGGTCTCACCAAACCGCTAACCGCTCAAGAACCGGCCCGGCATGGCGTGTCGCACTTCGTCACTTTGCGTTCCACGTTACTTGATGAAATACTGACGGCATTTGGCCTGTCACGCGACAGCGCCGAGGCTTCGGGAAAAACGGCAGCAATCGCACCTTGAGGGGGGCAGGGCGGATGCCCCACGCATCACACGCCGAGCACCTCTCACGTGCCCGGTTTCCGGGCCTTCGACGCGTCGTCCTCGTAGGCTTTCACGATGCGCGTGACCAACGGGTTCCGCACGATGTCGGCCTGTTCCAGATGAACGACTGCCAGTCCCTCCACGTCCTTCAACCGCTGCACCGCGTCTGCCAGACCGCTCCGAACCGTGCGCGGGAGGTCGATCTGGGTCATGTCCCCCGTCACGATGACACGCGAGTTGGTGCCCATCCGGGTCAGAAACATCTTCATCTGCTCGCAGGTCGCGTTCTGCCCCTCGTCCAGAATGATGCACGCGTGGCTCAGGGTGCGGCCCCGCATGTACGCGAGCGGCAGGATCTCGATGACCTCGCTCTCCATGTACTTCTTGACGGTGTCGGGCTCCATCATGTCCGCCAGCGCGTCGTAGAGCGGGCGCAGGTACGGGCTGATCTTCGCGACGAGGTCTCCGGGCAGGAACCCGAGCCGCTCGCCGGCCTCGACCGCCGGGCGCACGAGAACGATCTTCTTAACCTTCTTCGTGTTAAGCAGTGACACCGCCCACGCGACCGCGAGGTAGGTTTTCCCGCTCCCGGCCGGGCCGACGCAGATCACGGCGTCGTTGGACTGGAGCGCCTGGACGTACCGGCCCTGGCCGTCGGTCCGGGTGCGCAGGTTCCGGCCCACCTCGGTCGCCGCGAGCGGCGACGCGCCGCGCGCCGTGGCACCCTTGATGACCTCGATCACCCCGGTCACGTCGCGCTCTTCGAGCCGGCCCCGCTTGCGGACCACCTGCCGCACCTGCTGCAGCGCCCGCTCGAACTGCTCCGCGCCCTCGGACGATCCCTCGATCCGGAGTTCGGGGTTGCGGTACGTGGCCTTCACGCCGAAGGCGTCGCGCAGGGCGCGCAGGTACTGGTCGCGGGTGCCGAACAGGAGCACGGCCTCGTCGCGATCTTCAATGACAACGGTGCGAGTCGTCGGTAGCAAATCGGGCATTTCGGGCCTCATCATTTCATCCGGCCACACAGTGGACACGGACGGGCCGAGCCAAGTTCGGGGCACTTGCGCAGTTAAGATCGGAAGTCCGTTATCGCGTCCATCCGCCAAACCCGGCAAAAATCCGGCGGCGCGGTGCTACCGAGCGGTCAATCCGAACCACAGGTACGCCACCGGAGCCGCGAACAGAACGGAATCCACCACATCGAGCACCCCGCCGAACCCGGGAATGGTCTTCGACGCGTCTTTCGCGCCGCCCTCACGTTTGACGAGCGACTCTGCGAGGTCACCGAACACCCCGGCCAGTCCCACGACCAGCCCGAACGCAGCGGCCTCGGCGGCACCGTACTGGAACACCGGAGCCGTAAACGACAGGCCGACCGCGGCCGCGGCCCCGGTCAGTGCGCCGCCGACGAACCCCTCCCACGTCTTCTTCGGGCTGAGCGTGGGCGTCATCTTGTGGCGCCCGAGGAAGGTGCCGGTGAAGAACGCCCCGATGTCGTTGCACTTCGGCACGAACACCACCAGCGCGAGCATCGCGGCGGACACGTCCGCGTCCCGCGACAGCCACCGCACCTGGGCGAAGAAGCACGGGAGTACGCCCAGGTACACCATCGCGAACGCCGTCAGCCCGAGCCGATCGAGCGCGCCGCGCTCGCCGGTGTACCGGTTCATTTCGAGCAGAAACGCCCCAATCAGCGCCGCGCCGAGTACCAGCACCAGCATCGCCCACGGGGACGCCGGAGCGGCACTGAATTGTACGCGCAGCGCGGGGTACCAGTTGGCCAACAGCGCCAGGATTACGCCCGTTGTGACGAGGGGCTCGGACGGCCGCTGGGCGGGCGGGAACAGCCGGACGAGTTCGCGCGGCGCGAGCACGCCCACCAACATCAGGAACGCGAACAGGAACGGGAACCACGCGAACCCGCTTTTGGCGAGCCACGAGTCCCCGAACAGCACGCCCGCGGCCCCCAGCGCGAGAAGCGAACCCACCAACACTCGCGTTCGGATCATGCGTGCGGCCGTGGGTCAGGTGGAAGCGTCGGTGTTCAGCCCGCCGAACCGGCGCTCGCGGCGCGCGTAGTCGCGGAGGGCGGAGTGGAGCAGCGGCGGGTCGAACTCGGGCCAGAACTTCGGCGTCACCCAGAGTTCGGCGTAGGAGATCTGCCACAGCAGGTAGTTGCTGACCCGCATCTCGCCCGCCGTGCGAACGAGCAGGTCGGGGTCCGGCATTCCGCCCGTGTACAGCGCGCCGGAAATCGCCCGCTCGTCGATCTCTTCGGGCGCGAGTTCACCGGCCCGCACCCGCCGCGCGAGCGATTGAACGGCGTCCACGATCTCGCCCCGGCTGCCGTAGTTAATGGCGAGGCAGAGTGTCAGCCCGGTGTTGTGGCGTGTGAGCCGGACGTTCTCGTCGATCTCGGCAAGGACCTCGTCGGGGAGCCCCGCGCGCCGCCCGATCACCGCGAACCGGATGTTCTGCCGCTGAATCTTCTCGCGCTCGGCGAGGAGGTACTGCTTCAGCAGGGCCATCAGGAAGTCGATTTCGGGCTTGGGTCGCTTCCAGTTCTCGGAGCTGAGGCAGTAGAGCGTGAGCTGTCCGATCCCGAGCCGGCAGCACTCCTCCGTGATGACATCGACGGAGTGCGCCCCCTGGGCGTGCCCGTCGGCGCGCTCCTTGCCCTGGCGCTGCGCCCACCGTCCGTTACCGTCCATGATGATGGCGATGTGGCGCGGCAGCAACTCGGGTGTGAGTCCGAGCGAGGCGGCGTAAACGCGCGGGTCGTGAGCGGTTGAAATCATAAGATCGCACCACAAAGCGGAAGCGAGCACGAAATCAAGCGGACCGATCGGCCCGCATCCGCTGTGTGGCCCTTTGTGCCTCCCGGGTGACGCCGACTTTACACCATGATGGTCTGTTCGCGGTCCGGACCGACGGACACGACTGACACCTTCAAGCCGACCAGTTCCGCCACACGATCGATGTACCGCCGGGCCGCCGCGGGCAGGTCCGACAGCGCCCGCGCCTTGGTGATGTCCTCGGACCAGCCCGGTACCGTCTCGTACACGGGCTTCACGCGCTCGAGCAGGTAGGCGTCGCTCGGGAAGTAGCCGATCCGTTCGCCGTCCAGTTCGTAGCCGGTGCAGATCTTCAGTTCCGGCAACCCGCTCAGCACGTCGAGCAGCATGATGGTGATCTCGTCCGCGCCCGAAAGGGCCGCCGTGTGGCGCACCGCGACCGTGTCGAGCCACCCGACCCGCCTGGGCCGCCGTGTGACGGTGCCGTACTCGTTGCCGATCTCGCGAATGCGCTGCCCCAGTTCGTTGTCGAGTTCGGTCGGGAACGGCCCCTGCCCCACGCGGCTCGTGTACGCCTTCACCACGCCGATGATGCGCTGCACGAACTTGGCCGGCACGCCGGTGCCGCCCCAAATACCAGATGGCAGGCTGCTCGAACTGGTCACGAACGGGAACGTGCCGTGGTCCACGTCGAGCAAACTGCCCTGCGCGGCCTCGAAGATGAACCGCTTGTTCGCCTTCAGGGCATCGTGCAGATAAAGGGCGGTGTCGCGCACGAACGGCCGCAGCCGTTCCGCGTAGGCCCCGTACTCCGCCGCGAGCTGATCGGCGTCGAACGCCTTCGCGCCGCTCGAAAGTGCCGCCAGAACCTTGTTCTTGTGCGGAACGATGAACTTCAGCCGCTCGCGCAGGTGATCGGGCCGCAGCAGTTCGCCGACCCGGATGGCGAACCGCCGCCCCACCTTATCCTGGTAGCACGGCCCGATGCCGCGCCCGGTTGTGCCGATCTTGCCTTCGGTGCCGCTTTCGAGGACCCGCTCCTCTTCCATGTGGTACGGGAAGATGACGTGCGCGTGGTCGCTCACGAACAGCTTGCCGGCGAGGTCGATCCCCCCCTTCGCGAGCGATTCCATTTCCTCAATGAACCGCGGCGGGTACACCACCACGCCGTTGCCGATCACGGACGTCACGTTCGGCCGAATGACCCCGGTCGGCAGCAGGGACAGCTTGAAGCTCTTGCCGTTGACGACGACGGTGTGCCCGGCGTTGGCGCCACCGTTGTACCGCACGACCAGATCGAACCCGTCGCCGAGCAGGTCAACGATCTTGCCCTTGGCCTCGTCACCCCACTGCAACCCAACCACGCACGTACCGGGCATTGTGTAAAACCGCCGCGTTGCGAACTCTGTGGTGTAAAGCAACCCGTCTCACGCTAGGTCATGCGGCGGCATGCGTCAAGGGAGGGGGGAGCAAGCACCGGGCAATGCCGCGGAGCCGTTTCGCGCGTCGCATGGCGCCCACCCCGGAATCATCCGTTATGGCGTTCAGTGCAGCGAGAAAGCACCTCCGCGTTTGTGGCACTGGTGCCGGCTCTCCAACCGGCACTTTAAGCACTTCTCCACCTTAATTCCCATTCGCAGCACTTCCAGAAGTTCCCGCCGCACCCCACACGATGGTTATTGAGATTCTCGTTCGGCAATCAATGTGGCCTCCGCTAGCAATTTTCGGCGGTAAGTGATTAATTAGATTAATGTTACGCAACTTTCACTCGGTGGGCCGGGCGTGTTTACGGGGCGGTGCGGAGCCTCGTAACGGTGCGAGTGGGTGGTAGCGATGCCCCAGTGAGCGACCAGCGAATTGCCAGTCGGACGCCAACTTCTGTCCACTCGGCCCCCCAGCGACTGAAACCGGTCCACGGTGTAACCCTTGTTACAGCGACAGCAGCGAGTCCGGTCCATTGCGGCCGCACGAAACCGGCCATCGGCCCGTGGTGTTGCACCTCCGCCCAACACCGCCGCTACAAATCAGATGGCACCCGGCATCACCCCTTCAAGCCCGCACGGGCGGCCCACTCCTCGAACCGCGTCGGACCGAGGCGGGGGTTCGGCCCCGGGTTCAGCCCGCGCTCGTCCAGCGCCGCCCCGAAGTAGCGAGCCTGTGGGTCTGCGATCACGGAACGCGGCTGCCCACTCGCGGCCAGGAACTTCTCCACGAACGCCGCGATCGAAAGCGACTCCGGACCGGCCAGTTCGACCGTCCCGTTGACCGGCGCGTCCGCCGCGATTGCGGCCAGCGCCGCGGCCACGTCGTCAGCCGCCACGGGCTGCATCGGCGCTGTTGGCTGACGAACCTCACCGGCGCCCGTTCCGGCGATCGCGCCGAGGAACTCGAAGAATTGCGTCGCCCGGACGATCGTGTAGGGCACCGATCCCGCCTTGAGCAGGTTCTCCTGCGCCACTTTCGCCCGCATGTACCCGCTGTCGGGCAGCCGATCGGCCCCGACAACCGACAGGGCCACGTAGTGCCGCACGCCGGCGGCCGACGCCGCGGTCAACAGGTTCCGCGTCGAGGCGTCAAAGAAGGACATCACCGCGTCGTCCGCAAACGACGGCGAGTTCGACACGTCCACCACAACGTCCGCGCTCGTCAAGGCCGCCGCCAATCCCTCGCCGGTCAGCGCGTTGACGCCGGACGACGGAGACGCCGGTACGGCCTCGTGCCCCGCGCCGCGGAGGAGCGGTACCAGCTTCTTCCCGATGAGCCCGCTGCCACCAATTACGACTACTTTCATGACGATGATCTCCTGTTGTTCGCTCGCTCAAGGCCCGCTCGACACGCCGAGTCGGTTCCCAGCAGCCGGGCACGGGGTGCGATTCCGAACCGTTCGACATCAAGGACGGATAAGGGCTGCGTTCTGTGACAACGCGGTCCGCGTTCAGGTAACGGTTGGGCGGTTGCAGCCACCGCACCCGGTTCGCTCGAACGAGGGTATGGGTCGCGCGGCCGCCCGCAAGTACCATAAGAGCGCGTGGCGAGCCGAGTACCGCTTGGCGCGACTCAACTTGATACGAGGGCGCGCGGCACGAAAGGTCTATGGAGAAGCCGAGAAGAGTTTGACAGGATCGACAGGATAAACAGGATTTTCAATCGATCGGTCGTCATCCGGTGGGGCCTGCCAGTCCTGTCAAAATCGGTCTTCGTAAACGCGAGGTCCGCGCGGGCCGGGACGAGGCCGCGACCATTCGCTCATGACGCCACGCGCCTTAAAGCTCCACCTTCCGACCCGGTTCCGAAAGGCGGTTCAACGTGCTTCGCGTTTGCCCACTGGTCGCGGCCGCGCTGGTCGTGGTTCTCGGCACCGTTCCCGCCCCCGCCGCGCCCCCGGACGGGCTGGCCGAGAAGCTCGAAGCAATCACCGGCGCTCCGGATTACAAGCACGCTTCCTGGGGCATCCTGATCGTGGACGCCAAGACCGGGGGCACAGTTTACGCGCGCAACCCGGACGCGATGCTGGCCCCCGCCTCCGTGACGAAGCTCTTCACCTGTGCCGCCGCGCTGGTCACGCTGGGGCCGGACCACAAGCGGGAAACCGCCGTTTACCAGCGCGGCATCGTGCTCAAGGGCACGCTCCGCGGCGACCTCGTGCTCGTCGCGAGCGGCGACCTGATGCTCGGCGGGCGCACCAAGGACGGCAGAACCGTCTTCAAGGACAAAGACCACACCTACGCGAACGGCGGGTTCGGCGACTGCGAGGTCACCGACACCGACCCGCTCGCGGGCCTCAACGCCCTTGCCAAACAGGTCAAGGACGCCGGCATCAACGAGATTAACGGCGAGGTGCTGATCGACGACCGGCTGTTCGCCCGCACCCGCGGGAGCGGCAGCGGTCCGGACGCCGTCACCCCGATCGTGGTGAACGACAACGCGATCGATGTCGTCGTCACCCCCGGCGAAAAAGAGGGCGCCCCCGCGACGGTCACGATGCGCCCCGAAACCAGCTTGTACACGATGGACGCGACCGTGAGTACCGCCGCGGCGGGCGCCACAGCAAATATCCAGTTGATCCCCATCGGCGCCACGCAGTTCGCGGTGCGCGGCACGGTTCCGGTGGGCGGAAAGCCGCAGCTCCGCGTGTTCAACGTGGACGAACCGGCGTCGTTCGCCCGGGCGCTCTTCGTGGAGGCGCTCCGGCGGGCCGGCGTTCGCGCGCAGTGCGCGGTGCTGCGTCCCGGCGCGGTTCTCCTGCCTCCCAAAGCCGATTACGAGAAGCTGCCCAAGGTCGCGGCGCTCGCGTCGGCACCGTTCAAGGACACGGTCACGGTCACGCTCAAGGTGAGCCACAACCTGTACGCCAGCGCCATCCCCTGCTTGCTGGCGGTCGCTCAGGGGGCCAGCACACTCGACGCCGGTCTGAAGGAAGAGCGGGCGGTACTGAAGGACCTCGGCGTCGACACCAACGCGATCTCGTTCGGCGGCGGGGCCGGCGGCGCACAGTCCGACTACGTGAGCGCGCGGGCGACCGTGCAGCTACTTCAGGGCATGTCGAAGCGGTCCGAGTGGGACGCGTACAAAGCCGCACTGCCAATCCTTGGCGTTGACGGCACCTTGAGTGACGCCGTCAAAGACGACAGCCCGGCGCGCGGCAAGGCGCACGCCAAGACCGGCACGCTCCTCTGGTACGACGCGGCCAACGAGCGGTTCCTGCTGAAAAGCAAGGCTCTCGCCGGTTCGCTCACCACCAAGAACGGCAAGGAGCTGCTGTTCTGCGTGATGGTGAACAACGTCCCTCTGCCCAAGGGCGTGATATCCAGTCGGGAAGGCAAGATGCTCGGCAAGCTGTGCGAGGTGCTGCACGAACACGGCCCGTGACGGAGTTGGGTATCCCCTCCGTGAACAGTTGGAACCACAAACCACGCACGTCGATTTCGCCCCGGGACTCGATGGCGGAGCCAAGAACATTTTGACAGGATCAACAGGATAAACAGGATTTAAAATTGATCGATCTTCATCCGGTAAATCCTGTTCATCCTGTCAAAATGTTCTTCGTAAGCACGAAACTCGTGTGGGGCGAAATGACGCCGCGGCCGGCCGCTCATTCCGCCACCGGTTCTTATGCCTTTGTGACACAGGCATCCCTGTCGGTGCGGGGCGAGAAGGCCGCACCGATAAGAATGTGTGTGCCACAAGAAACGGACACAACCAGCCGGATCGTGAATCAGAGAAAGGTGGCCGGGCGAGAGGTTCTTTGCCCCGGCACGCCGGCTGCTCTCGCGTGTCGGATTTCTAAACAGCGGTTGCTCTTCCAACAGAAAGGGCGTTGACATGCACGCCGTTCGCTTCGCAGGACCGATAGCGTGTGCGGCCGCGGTCGCGGCGGCCGTTTCGGCGTTCGCGCCGAAAGCGGCGGACGCGGACAAGGCCCCGGTGGGTTGGAAGCTGGTGTGGTCCGACGAGTTCGACGGGAAGGAGATCGACCGGACGAAGTGGGACTTCGACCTCGGCAACGGGTTCTACAACTACGACGCCAACCAGTGGATCAGCGGTTGGGGCAACAACGAACTGCAGTACTACACGCGCGAGCCCGAGAACGCGTTCGTCAAAGACGGAGCGTTGCACATCGTCGCCATCAAGGAGTCGTACCAGGGGTGCGGGTACACGTCGGCACGGCTGAAGACCCGAAAGCGCGACGGCCGTTCGCTGTTCAGCAAAAAGTACGGCCGGTTCGAGTTCCGCGCGAAACTCCCGCCGGGGCAGGGGGTGTGGCCGGCGCTGTGGATGCTCCCGCAGAGCGACAAGTACGGCACCTGGGCGTCGTCGGGCGAGATCGACGTGATGGAAGCGAAGGGCCAGGAGCCGACGAAGGTGCTCGGAACGCTGCACTACGGCTCGCGCTGGCCCAACAACGCACACGCCAGCAAAACCTACACGTTCCCGGACCAGGGCACGATCACGGACTACCACGTGTACGCGGTCGAATGGACCCCGGGCGAGGTCCGCTGGTCGGTGGACGACACGGTGGCCGGCACACACTCGTTTTGGTGGAGCAGCAGCAAACTGGACGGCGAGAAGGGCGCACGCCCGAAGCAAGAAGCCGATCTGAACCCGTGGCCGGCGCCGTTCGACCAGGAGTTCTACCTCGTGATGAACGTCGCGGTGGGCGGCAACTTCCTGGGCAAGCCGGACAGGACGACGAAATTCCCCGCGGAGATGCTGGTCGATTACGTCCGGGTGTACGACAGGGTCGGCGGGTACGGCGCCGCCAAGCCGCGCGGCGCAGGCCAGTTGCCGTTCGGAAAGTGACGAACCGGAAAGAGCGGCATGTGTCTACTGCGCACGCCCGCTCCCTCGGTCCGGGGTTTACAATGGCACGGCGCGTGAAACAAACGACCAGCCCCGTCGAGGCGGGCGAGCACACGTTTGCGGAAGTCGAGAAGCGGTTGCGATCGCTTGCGGTTCCGCTCGGTACATCACGGCCCGGTAACCGGCTTGCTCACCACCGCGAACCCGGCCAGACGTTCGGCGCGTACCACGCTGCCGCGCCCGTTCGCCGGGGCGAGTATCCCGGCGGCATTAAGGTCTGTTTGCTCGGTGACTTCGTTACCGCCCAGCACAGTCTCAGCGGTGAAACCGACCCAGCGATTTTCTGTCCCACATTCAAGAGCCGCAATCGCTGCAAACCGTGGCGTGGTCTCACCCTCTCTCTCGCCTCACTGACTTCCGCTCGCGACCGCGGCGGATTCCAACTACGGTCCTGCTCCTGATTACGCATCAAAAAAGCAGAACCCCGGATGCCCTTCTGGACACCCGGGGTTCTACCGTTAGACCATGCAGCATCAGGTCTAACCGATGCTTTTGCTCAACAAACGCCATCTCTAAGTCGGGGCGGCTGGATTTGAACCAGCGACCTCAAGGTTATGAGCCTTGCGAGCTACCGGGCTGCTCCACACCCCACCATTGCCGTGTGGGCTCCGCGTTGCGGGCACCACTCGGGTACAAAGGAATCATAGCGGCTCGGGCGAACATGTCAACAGGCCTACTTCTTCTCGCCGGGCGACCCACCGATCCAACTCGGCTGAGCAGTAGCGGATGCGGAGTGCCGTAACTCTTTGCTTGGCACGGTTTTTGTCACATAAATCAAGTGGATCAGCGATCGCCCAAGTTGGCCGGATTGAATTCTTGCGTAATGCTGAGATGCTGGGACGCGATGGCCCTTAACGGAACTGCTAACCATTCACTGTCGAACATCGCATGCGTTTCGCTTGGCCTTACCAAGGTTCCGGCGGTAATGCCATTACGCTTTAGGGAACAGGCTTACAGTGCCCGATTTGGTGCTGGCAAGGATTAATGAATTTGAATTCGCTCACGGCGATCGCCATAAGTGGTGGAAGTGCTTCGACTTATGGAGAGTCAGAAGGCAGAGCGGGATAGGGGAGTCGAACCCCTCTCACAGCCTTGGGAAGGCTGGGCACAGCCGATATACCAATCCCGCACATAGCAGATTTTAAAGGAAGTCGTTTCAGGGGCAAGGCTACTTTTTCGAAGGTTTCCCACCGAGGCTCCGAAGTCCAGGCGCACTGCGAATGGGCTGGACTGGGTCACCGTGCTGGTGTTGTGCTCGAATTCGGAGCCGTTAGAACACGGGCGGCGGCGCGTGGATCGCACATCGCAACCGGCACAAGTTCAGAACCGTCGCCGAGGCGTCGTTCAGTGAACCCGCGGACACAAAGCCCAGCGAGTGGATTCACCTGCCTTAAAGGCGATCATCCTGTCAACTGTATGATGTGCGGAACGCCCCGCTGACCTTGGCAAAATCCGAAGGCTCTCCTTGCCCGCTGCGGGGTTAAGAGTGTATAATTTCTTTCAGCCTGCAGGCTGCACACCGATGGGGTTACCTTCAACCTCCTCCACAATCCAGTCAGTCCCCCGTTCTGCAACCCCACAAGAGGAGGAAGGTTATGTCCATGCATTTGTTTGCTTTTCTGCCAGGCATCGGGCCGCAAGAGCTGTTGCTGCTGGCCTTATTGGGGGTTTTGCTGTTCGGTCGCCGCCTGCCGGAACTGGGCCGATCACTCGGCAAGACGGTGGTGGAAGTGAAGAAAGGGCTGAGGGGAATCGAGGATGAAGTGAGCGAGCCGAGTTCGTCGCGCCAGTCTGTTGAGCCCGAACCGATCAAAGCACCCCAACGCGTGACGCCCTCGAGTACGCCAAAGTTCGATGATTCCCCGGCTCCTTCCAGCGCGCCGCCAAAGATGTAAATGCTCGGCAGCCAGTTCGCCAGAGCCGCGATGGTCCGAAGAGTCGCCGCCGTATCGCCGGTACTTCGAGCCGTTCGACCGCACGATTGACTCCGGCGGGTGAAACCGGGGACACATAACCTGCCGGTTAATCTCGCTCATGATGGTTTGGGGTCGCGGCGTCGTTCCCGATGAGGGCCCCCTCATCGGGAACGACGCCGCGACCCTCCTCGATTCTGATAGTTGTTCAAACTGCCGCCCTGACGCCTGCTCGGCTCACCAACTTCAATTCCGGCGCCCCCTATCTTTTGCCCTGAGCTTGTTTCCTCATTCGCGGCCCAAGATCCACGGAAAATAGCTCTGCGAACGGCCAACACCGTCGGAGCGCGTGTGCTCTCACCATTTTCTCACTAGTAGCGACCCATAGGGGTGACTTAACATCCACAATAATCGTGCGTCTACGCACGAAGTCGTGTGCCTCCCCCGTTCCGGACACCGTGAGCGGGGAATGGCTTCCGAACTCGTCCCGGATTCGGTTTCTGAACCTCGCCGTCATCATGACCGATGGACACGAACTCGCCATCGCTCTTCGCGCGGCGTATCTGGCACTCCACCGCCGGTCGGAGGCCGCGTTTGCGGCGCTCGGCGTCACCGCCGACCAGTTCGTACTCCTGGCCACGCTCGACCGTGGGGACGCTCTCACCCAGCGGGAACTGTCGCGCCGCATGTCGTCAGACCCGAGCACCGTGCGGGCCATGCTCGTCCTGCTGGAGCAGCGCGGGTTGGTGGGACGCGCCCCCCACCCGACCGATGCCCGCGCGCGGACGGTCGCCCTCACCGCGGACGGCAAGCGCGCGTTTCAGCGGCTCTGGGCGGCGGGCGAGCCGATTCGGGCGCAAATGCTCGGCGCGCTCCGGCCCGACGAGGCGAGCGCACTCGTCTCACTCTTGGCTCGTGTTGCCCGGGGGCTGAGCGCCGAGTCGGCTTCTGCCCCTGCGACCTCTCACTCTCCGGAGGACGACGTATGAATGGACGGATGATGGTACTCGCCGCGTGGGCGGCCGTGATGTGTTCGGCCGTGCCGACACCGGCCCAACCGCCCGACGGCAAGAAGGAGGCCGCGGGGGAAAAGTTCGCCGCGCCGCCGCAAGACTTCGACAAGAAGCGGGACGGGATCGAGCGGGGGAAGGTGGAAACGGTCGAGTACGACTCGAAGACCGTGGGCAACAAGCGGAAGATGCTGGTGTACACACCGCCCGGGTACAAGCAGGGCGGCTCGTACCCGGTCCTCTACCTGCTGCACGGGATCGGCGGTGACGAGACGGAATGGAAGCGGGGCGGCGCGCCGGAGGTGATCCTCGACAACCTGTACGCGGACAAAAAGGCGGCGCCCATGATCGTCGTCATGCCCAACGGCCGGGCGCAGCCGAACGACCGGGCGGAGGGGAACGTGTTCGCTCACGCCAAGGCGTTCGAGGCGTTCGAGGCCGACCTGCTCAAGGACGTGATCCCGTTCGTCGAGAAGACGTACCCGGTGAAGAAGGACCGGGAGGGCCGCGCGCTGGCCGGGCTGTCGATGGGCGGCGGGCAGTCGCTCAACTTCGGGCTGGGCAACCTGGACACGTTCGCGTGGGTCGGCGGGTTCTCCTCGGCCCCGAACACGAAGAAGCCGGGCGACCTCATCAAGGACCACGCCGACGCGGCCAAGAAGCTGAAACTGCTGTACGTGGCGTGCGGCGACAAGGACGGGCTCCTGCGGGTGAGCGAGGGCGTCCACAAGATGCTCGACGAGAAGAAGGTGCCGCACGTGTACCACGTGATCCCCGGCGGCGCGCACGACTTTAAGGTGTGGAAGAGCGACCTGTACCGCTTCGCGCAACTGGTGTTCCGCGAGCAGGAGAAGGCGGCGCCGCAGCCCGAGAAGAAGGCGCCGGGCGAGGGCCGGCCCGCCTCCACCAACACCGGCAACGCCGCCTACCCGCGGGTCCACGCCGACGGGCGGGTGACGTTCCAGTTGAGGGCGCCGGACGCCAAGAAGGTCCAGGTCTTCACCGGCTACGGGCTGGGAACCGGCGGGCCGTGGGACATGACCCGCGGCGACGACGGGGTCTGGGCGCTGACCTCGCCCCCGGTCGTCCCCGGGTTCCACTACTACGCGCTCGTCGTGGACGGCGTTCGGGTGAACGACCCCGGCAGCGACACGTTCTTCGGCACCGGCCGCCCGACGAGCGGGATCGAGGTCCCGGAGCCGGGCGTCGACTTCTACCGCGCCAAGGACGTGCCGCACGGCGAGGTCCGCTCGCGCTGGTACACGTCCAAGGTCACGGGGCAGACGCGGCACATCATGGTGTACACCCCGCCCGGCTACGACGCCGACGTGAAGACGCGGTACCCGGTGCTGTACCTCCAGCACGGGGGCGGCGAGGACGAAACGGGGTGGGTGAGGCAGGGGCACATGAACTTCATCCTGGACAACCTGATCGCCGAGAAGAAGGCCGTGCCGATGATCGTGGTCATGGAAAAGGGCTACGCCACCCGCGCGGCGGGCGCGCCCCAACCGGCCGGCCCCGGCAAGGGCGACCCCGGGGTGTTCGACGACGTGGTGACGAAGGACCTGATCCCGATGATCGACGCGACGTACCGCACCAAGACCGAGCGCGAGTCCCGCGCCATCGCGGGCCTGTCGATGGGCGCCGGACAGGCCCTGCGGACCGGCCTGATGCACCTCGACACGTTCTCCGCAGTCGGAGCGTTCAGCGGGGTGGGTAAGGTGGACCTCAAGACGTCGTTCGGCGGGGTGTTCGCCGACCCCGTCGCGTTCGACAAGAAGGTCGCCCTGCTGTACCTGCACTCGGGGGATGTCGGCCTGGACGAGGGCATCCACAAGAACGCCGAGGCGCTATACGAGGGCCTCCGGACGGCCGGCGCCAAGAACGTGGCGTTCGGCGACAAGAAGGGCCTGGGGCACGAGTGGCAGACGTGGCGGTACGCCTTCCACGAGTTCGCCCCGCGGCTGTTCCAACCGACGAAGTGACCGGCGGCGCGGCCGGACTCACCCCGGCAGCGTCCGTGATTCCGGCTTGGCGAGCGGGTGCTGCTCCTTGCGGCCGTCGGCCACCACCGCCACCCACTCGGCCAGCCGCCGGCCCAGCAGCACGCAGCCGTTTCTCACCTCGTCGTCCCGCGGCTCCTTCGCGGCCACCGCCCCGTAATGGGCGGTGGTGCTCCGCCCCGCGTAGTCGGTCACCCCGAACACCAGGAACCCGAAGTTCATCAGCACCATCTGGAGCGACTGGCACGCGATCTCGGCGCCGCCGCCCCACCCGCCGCTGGACGAGAACGCGCACGCCACCTTGCCGTCGACCTTGCCCCAGTGGTCGAACATGTCCTCGTCCCAGAACCGTTTCATCTTCCACGACAAGACGCCCATGTTGGTCGGGCTGCCGACCGCGAGCCCGTCGCACCAGTACACGTCTTCCGGCGCGGCGGCGCCTACCTCCCGCAGCCGGACCTCCGTCCCGGGGATCAGGGCCGCCCCGTCCGCGACCAGACGGGCCATCGCCGCGGTGTTCCCGCTGGCGGAGTGGTAGAGCACCAGAACCTTTCCCATCGACACCTCCCAACGGCACCGTTCCGCGGCGGTGCGTCGTACCATCGCGGACGCTTGCTTATGAAACCCGAACCCACTCGTACCGCGAAACACGGAACGGCTCTGGGTGACTATTTCGCATCCACCTTGCCGTTTGCGGCATTTTCCACCATAATAGTAATACCGCGGCGATGAGTTGCGGATATCGCGGGCGATTAACTCAGTGGTAGAGTGCGTTCTTCACACGGACGAAGTCACAGGTTCAAATCCTGTATCGCCCACTCTGCTTAAGTCCTTTTAGCCGAAGCAGTTCCTGCTTACCCCGGTGAGTACCGGGTGCGGCTTCCAAACCTAGCGAACTTTGGAATCGTTCCACAGTTCGCGGTTAGGAACCGCAATTATGAGTGTTCGACGCAAACCCATTCCCTCCTATCTTCCTCATAAACAATCCGGCCGTGCCCGCGCCGTCTGGACCGACCATTCCGGTCGGCACGACAAACTTCTGCCCGGCGCGTAGGACAGCCCCGAATCCCGGACCGCGTTCGCACGGCTCCAACTCGAACTCGAAACCTCCCCATACGCCGTTACGCCGCCGGCAAGTGGGCTCCTCGTGAACGAACTGCTGCTTGCGTACTTGCGGCACGCCCAGCAGCATTACTGCGATCTCGATGGCAATCCGACCGACGAATTGCGGCACATCAAGACCGCGTGCCGGTTCGTGCGCGAACTGTACGGTGAGCAGACGGCGGCCGCGTTCGGCCCTCTGGCGCTGAAGTCGGTGCGCCAGAAGTTCGTCGATCTGGGGTGGGGCCGCAAGACGGTGAACGCGCGGGTCGAACGGGTGCGCCGTGTGTTCAAGTGGGCCGTGGCCGAGGAACTGGTTTCGCCCCTCGTCCACCAGGCGCTGGCTGCGGTTCCCGGGTTGCAGCGGGGGCGCACCAAGGCACGTGAAGCCGAACCCGTTGGTCCCGTCGCCAACGACGTGGTGGACGCGACACTGCCGTTCCTGAACCGGCACATCCGCGGATTGGTCGAGTTCCAGCGGCTCACTGGGTGTCGTCCGGGAGAGGCGTGCGTGCTCCGCCGGTGCGACATCGACACGAGCGGGGCGGTGTGGCGGTTCAAGCCCGTACGTCACAAGACCGCGTGGAAAGGCAAGTCGCGAACGATTTCGATCGGTCCCAAGGCGCAGGCGATGATCCGGCCGTTCTTCACGGACGACCCGACGGACTATCTGTTTTCTCCGGCCCGGGCGGTGGCAGAGTTCCGGGCCGAGCGGAGCGCCGCGCGGAAAACACCGAAGTACCCGAGCCACATGGCGCGGAACGAAACGAAGCGGGTGGCGCGGCGGATTCGGCCGCCAGCGGCCCGGTACTCCCGGATGTCGTATCTGACTGCCGTGACCCGCGGCTGCGACCGGGCGTTCCCGCCTACGGGCGCGTTGGCCCGGCGGCCGAAGGAGTCGGTTGCGAAGTGGCGGGCACGCCTGAGCGACGAGCAGCGGGACGCGGTGAAGGTGTGGCAGCGCGAGCACCGCTGGCACCCGAACCAGTTGCGCCACACGTTCGGGACCGAGGTGCGGCGCGTGTACGGGTTGGAGGCGGCCCAGGTGCTCCTCGGGCACTCGCGGGCCGACGTGACCCAGGTGTACGCCGAACGCAACGAGTCCCTGGCCGCGGAAATTGCCAAGAAGATCGGTTGAACGGCGCCCCGATCGCGCGACCCCGCCGACGTCCGGCGGGATGTTTTCGTTTCCGCCCGCTCGCGCGGCGGTTCGCATCACTTCGAAGCAACGGGGGGGGAGCCGAGCGCTCGAAGGCGAACGGTGGCGGCCCGTGCGAGCGGTCGGTGAACCGCCTACCGGGCTCGACAGACATGGGGCGCACGCCACTCGCGCACGTTACTCATTCCGGATTTTCTCGGATCAGCCCTTCTGGATGGTGTCCGACTTGCTTTGCACAGCCGGGAACGCCAGCCACTCAGCGAGTGACCACACGTGATCGGTGAGCCCGGCGGCCGGTGCCGGGGTTCGTTACCGGCACCGGCCGCCCTAGCCCTTGGCGCGCAGGGTGCGGACGGGCCAGCAGAAGTTGTAATTGAATAGGACTTACGCAGTTGCGCTGGCGCAGGATTTGCGCATGGTGTGTTGTTGGTCTATGATCGGGCCATGAACGCACCACGTGCGAGCGCCGAGGACTACATCCAATTCCTGATCGCCACCCCCAAGGTGGCGTCGGCCGCGGAAGCCGCGCGAGCCCAACCGGACCATCCGACGGCGCCCGCGCATGATGCGTTCACCCGACTGCTGCACCGGCTGGAACCGGACCCAGCGGCGTTGTGGGACGAAGCCCGGTCGTCGGTCCGCCCGGGCGGTGCCGTGGTGCTCGACGACTCGGTGCTGGACAAGCCGTTCGCCCGGCACATGGGGCTGGTGCGCCGGTGCTGGTCCGGGCGGCACCGCCGGGTGGTGAGCGGGATCGGGCTGGTGACCCTGCTGTGGACCGACGGGGCCGCCCTGGTACCGTGTGATTACCGGCTCGCCGACCCGGCCCGAGCCGAGACCAAGAACGACCACTTCCGAGCCATGCTGGCGGTCGCCAAGGGACGGGACCTGTCGCCCCGGGTGGTACTGTTCGACACCTGGTACTCGGGCAAGGACAACCTGAAGGCGGTGCGGGCCCTGGGGTGGCACTTCCTGACCCGGGTGCGGAGCAACCGGCGGGTGAACCCGGATCGCACGGGCAATCGGGCCATCGAGGGGTGCCCGATCGGGGCCGCCGGTACGGTGGTGCACCTGGAGGGGTTCGGATTGGTGAAGGCGTTCCGGATCGCCACCGGTGATGGGGGCACGGAGCATTGGATCACCAACGACCTCGACATGGACGAGGCCACTCGTGCGGTTCTGGCCGGGCACGCGTGGGGCATCGAGGAGTATCACCGGGGCCTCAAGCAGCATTGCCACGTGGACCGGTGCCAGGTGCGCATGAGCCGGGCCCAAGCGGTCCACATCGGGCTCGCGATCCGCGCGTTCCTGCGGCTCGAGTGGCACCGGCTCAAGTCCGGCGTCAGTTGGTTCGCGGCCAAGACGGCCATCGTGCGCGAAGCGGTGCGAACCTACCTCGCCGCACCTACATACCTACTTACCCAAAAGTCAACTACGTAAGTCCTATTGAAGTAGCGGAACGCGGTGCGTGTCCTAGTCCTTGGAGAACCCATAGCTTTTCCGCACCTTGTGGCGGCACCGGTTCCGATTGGTTCCGTTGTGCCGCCCCACGAAGCACGTGTTCACAACCGTGCTCACCGCCGAGCGCCGCGGCCACTGCGGCCCGGGTCCCGAACACCACCCGCGTTGCTCTTCCGCTCCTTGTGTACGGTCGCGCACATGACCGATGCCGGGAGTACCACCCGAGCCTTGTGCGGGCGCCGCGGCACCGGTCCTCCGGGGCACCGTTCTTCTCCTCGCGGGCCACGAAGCTCCACTCCTCATCGAGCCGGAGTTCGTTGGTCCGGGGGGGGGAAAGGGCCACCAACTCGTCGTGGAGTTGCTGGGCCTGGTGCCCGGCCTGACGGATGTACCGGGTGACCGTGTCCCGATGCACCCCGACCAACCGGGCGGTCTTGCGGGTGCCCGCCCCCTCGGCCACGTGGGCCAGCACCGCGGTCACCGTTTGGGCCGACAGCCGGGTCCCATACAGGGGCGTGCCCTTGCGCTCGGAGAACCGGGCCTGGCACGTGGAGCACCGCAGCACCCGGGTGCGGTTCGGTCCGTACCGGGCCGGCACCGTCAGGTTACCGTGCCCCCGCTTCCCGTGGTCCGGGCAATCCGCATTCCGGCAGCAGAACCGACTCAGGTCGTCCATCACCGATCTCGACCCGCGCGAGGGAAAACACCACCGAACGGTGTAAACTCCTTGCCACGTATCAGCAGCCGCATGCAAGCCGAACAGAACACAGGACACCACCCGCCGCGTGGGGTATTGTCCAAACCACCACACTAATTGCGGATTTTAGCGCTGTAGTGCTAATTCCCAACCCGGTGTCTCATGAGCCCGACTTGTTCGGTTTCGACCACTTGCCGTCGAGTGCCCGTGATGTAGAATTTGGTTCAGACATGGCGACCACGCAAAATGCTGACGGGTGCAAGGCGATTGTGAATTGAAGTGGTAATTTGACACCACTTCGTAACTCGAAAATTAACGGATCTAAATTCCTGAAACAAGAAGTTGTCATTAACGCTCAGAATGCTAAAATGTTAAGTAGTTGGGGACGTAGCTCAATTGGTTAGAGTACCGGACTGTCGATCCGGTGGTTGCGGGTTCGAGTCCCGTCGTCCTCGCTCAACGTAAACGCCGCTAGGGTAACGCCTTGCGGCGTTATTATTTTATCTGCCGCTTCAGGCGGCCCCACTCAGACGCATAGAATTCTGTGAACGCCTGTGAAATCTCGTGAAGGCTATGGGCGGTGCCACGGGTGCAAATCCATGTGTCCGCTTATTGTGCCTGCGGCCCTGACGATTACAGTGCTGGCTGGCCTCTCACCGACGGTGTGACTGAGCGTCGGGTAATCGGTGTAACCGTGAGGGCCAAAACCGTAGGACGTACTCCGGTCCGGTTCGTTCAGCTAGCACCGAGCGCGAATCTCTTCGACAGGTTCGAGTTCGCAATGAACAGCTTGTCGAACGCCACCGTGTTGGCCTTCCCGGCCGCAATCGCACGGTTCGCGGCCTCGAACGAGAACCCCTCGTTGGCGATGTAGGCCCACCGAACTTCCGCTTCAGTTCCGGCCCGAACGTGGTGGGGCCGATAGCCTCGCGTGCTACGATGAACGCGAGGCCTCGCCCGCCGAGTTGCTCTGCGATGTTACCGAACGTAGCGGCCGGGTTCGAATCGCCTATCGAGTGCACGTCGTCGCGTGGCGCATGTCGACCCGCTCCCCACACCGACACCATCACACCCGCAACCTCCAGCAGGAGCCGCGCACCGTTCTCGACGGGGCCGGCGTACTCGTCGGTCCGCCGGTTCGTGCGGTCTTGGAGGAACTGGTCCAGCAGCTACCCGAGGTACCCGTTCGCACTGGGAATCTTGCCCCCGTCGAAGCCCACTCGCTGCGCGTTCTCCGCACCAACGCAAGGTGTCGAAAATGGACACGCCGGCGTGCGGAGTCAGTGCCCCAGAAACGGATCAAGCAACTCTTTAAATTGCCGATCGCCCGCGTCGAGGTGGCCAAGGGAGTCATCGACGTCGTTGGACGTCGGGAGCCCCTCCACGCGCAGCCGACCCAAAGGCTTAATGACACTACCGACGCACTCAAGGGTCTGATTCAGAGTCTCGATGATCGCTTCGCGGATGCGGATGACAAGCCGCTGAAACAACAAGTGCCGGTAGATGATGTGAAACTCAAGCTGCTCGCTGCGGAACGTCCCCCGAGCATCTCAGCCAATGTTGCGAGTGGCTTCCGCGACCGCGAGGTGCTTGGCGCGCTGGTGCGACTGAAAGTTGTACCCGTGAGCCCGCGCGTTTCCCGCTGCCGCTTGAACAGCGAGATCCATCCCGCGCGTGTTGTCGATGCGAGCGAGCCCCGAGATCGCGAGGCCGAGATCGTCTCGCAGCTCGTCGGGAAGAGTAAAGACCGCGAGACGGTTCGGATCGACGGAGATCTGGGTAGGAAATGTCCCGCTCGAGCTTAACCGCTGTGGCACGTATTGCGTGAGCTTACCGTCCTGAGAACGGAGGGACGGCGGGAAGATGGGGAACAGCTCAAAGCCGACGATTTTCTCCTCGTCCGGGTGCGACAAATACACGATTTCGTACGGGGCAAGGCCGTACCCCACAATCGTGCGCGCGCAGTGAAGTTCCCCACGTTTGGTGGGCAGCGGGAAAGCGGTGTAAACTCTGATCACGAGGAGACACACCGATGGCGAACAAGCGCAAGACGTACACGTCGGAGTTCAAGCTCGCGGCGGTGAAGATGATCACCGAGCAGAAGCTGTCGGTGGCCGAGGTGGCCCGGCGGGTGGGCATCACCGAGAACCGGCTCCACGACGGGCAGAAGGCCCTCGCCACCAAGGGCGTCGATGCGTTCCCCGGCTCCGGTCACCTCACGCCCCAGGAGGAGGAGATCCGCACGCTCCGGGCCGACGTCAAGCGGCTCGACGCGGAGCGCGACATCGCTCAAAAAAGCGACGGCGTTCTTCGCCGCCCAGACGAACGGGCCTTCGCCTGGATCGAGGAACGCAAGGGTGAGTGTTCCATCGTGCTGATGTGCCGAGTTCTGGGCGTGTCGCGGTCGGGGTTCTACGCGTGGCGGTCGCGTGACGTCAGTGCGGCGGAACAGCGGCGCGAGGAACGGACCGAAGAGGGGTGTGATCCGGCTGGTGCGCCGTTTACGCGGCCATTTGCTTGGGGATTTCGTGTTGCGGCTCGGGAGTCGGTAATTCGTTCCGGGTATACGTCGTGAGTATCTGGCGATAGGCCTCATTCCAGATCCCGCTCAGGAGAACCACCCGGAGGTTCAGGATCACCTGGGCCCCGGTCTTGGTCCACCGCATCCCCGACCGCTTCAGCCGTTGGGTGAAGATCGTTTTGCACGCCGCTTCGGAGATCCCGCTCCCCAGCGGCACGTGAGCCCTCTTGTAGTCGTGGTACTGCATCCACTGGGTCCGCTCGCGGATGTGCCGGTACGCCGTCTGGTACTCCTTTTTCGCCCCTGGGCTCAACACCCGGCGGGCCCGCACCGCGGCCGCCGCGTGCAGCACCCGGAACGGGCCGTTGGGCTTCTTCAACAGCCCACCCATGCGTCGCGCCCAACCCCGCGCCTGAGCCGTCCTGTACTTTCCGCGAATTTGTAGGCCGGGCGGTGATGGTGGTACGTTCGGAGTAGACGAATGCCGGCCCGTCCGGGAGGATGGCGTTACCACACGACCTCCCAACCCGAACGGACGCGGCGATGCCATCTTCGCACACTCCGGCCCCGCGGTGCCAGTGGTTTTCGATTCTGGCCGGTGCCTTGGATCGGCGCTCGGGCCGGCGGTTGGCGCTGTTGTTCCTGGGGGTGCTGTTGGCCCGCGGGCGACAGGCCCTGAGTTGCTGGATCCGAGCCGCCGGGTTGTCGTCCCAGTACCGCCGCTGCTACCCCACCGCGGCCGCCGTCGGGCGCCGGGCCGAGGCCATCGCCACCCGGTTGTTGGTCGAGGTGCTCCGGCCGTTGGTGACCGGGCCGCGGGTCGTGCTCGCGTTGGATGACACCCCGACGGCGCGGTACGGTTCCCAGGTGCAAGGGGCCGGGGTGCACCACAACCCGACCCCCGGGCCGGCCGGGAGCGGGTTCGTGTACGGGCACGTGTGGGTGGTCCTCGGGTTGCTGGTGGCGCACCCGCTGGGCGGGGTCGTGGCGTTACCCCTGTTGGCCCGGCGGTACATCCGGAAGGCGAACCTGGGGGCGGTTCGGGCGGCGGACCGGCCCCCGTTCGCAACCAAGCTGACCATGGCCGTGGGCTTGGTGCGGTGGGCGCACGGGTGGCTGGCGTTGTGGGGGAAGGCGGTGTGGGTGGTGGCCGACGGGGCGTACGCCCAGGGGCCGGTGCTCAAGCCGCTGCGGAAGCTCGGGGTGACGGTGGTGAGCCGACTGCGCCGGGATGCGGCCCTGTGCTCGGTGCCACCGGCGCGAGTACCCGGGCGGCCCGGCGGCCGCGGGTGTACGGGACCGAGCGGGTGTCGCTGGCCAAGCGGGCCGCCCACCCCGGCGGGTGGAGCACCGGCATGTTCACCGTGTACGGGAAGTCGGTCGAGAAGCGGTACAAGACGTTCGTGGCCACGTGGCGCCCGGCCGGTGGGGCGATCCGGGTGGTGTTGGTGGACGAGCCCCACGGATGGGTCGCGTTCTTCGGCACCGACACCACCGCGACCGTGGCCGACATCCTGGAGCGGGTGGCCGACCGGTTCACCCTGGAGACCTGTTTTCGGGATCTCAAACAAGTCGCCGGGGCGGGTCAGCAGCAGGTGCGCGGGGTGCCGTCGAACGTGGGGTGCTTCCACCTGTGCGCGTGGGCCCACACCCTGACCGAGGTGTGGGCCTGGAACCAGAACGCCGAGGCCCTGGTGGGGCACCGATCCGCATCCCCGTGGGACGACCCGAACCGGCGCCCGAGCCACGCGGACAAGCGCCGGGCCTGGCAACACGAGCTGTTGGCCCAGGAGATTCAGGCCGTTGTGGGCGAGCACCACGACCACGCGAAAATCCGCGACCTCGCCCACCGGTGCTTGGATCTGGCCGCGTGAGCGCGGCCGATTCGCGGAAACTACAGGCCGTCCCCTCCCCGAACAGAAACCCGGCCATCACCCGCACGCGCTCCATCGTGTGGTAGAAATCGACTACCCGTTGCCACGCCAGCCGCTCCCCGGTGCGGGGGTGCGTCATGGTCGCGAGCACCCGCTGGTAATACCCGGTCTCATGATCCCCCGCGTCGGTGACATACGCGAGCCGCGGCACCGGTCCGGTCCACGCACGCAAGACCGCCTCGATCAGGGCCGTCAGTTGGGCGCTCATCCGCCCCTGGCCGTGCTCCGGTACGAACGCCAGATACACGGTCCCCAGCCGCTTCCCGGTCCGGTCCAGGACCGTCACCGTGGCACACGACGCCACTTCGTACAACCGGCGCCGATACTCGCGCAGGGTGATCCCATCTCGTCCGACCCAGAGCACCGGCTTGCGGCTCCCGGAACGGCGGTTGGCTTGGTCCAACAGGTTCAACAGCTTCGCCACCTGCAATCCGTGACGGGCCTCGGCCATCTCCCCGGACAGATGGGCGGCCAGGGTGCGCAGGCGCGCCGTCCCCATCGACACATGGTGCTGAGCCCGCAACCGCGCGTGCACCACGTGTTGCGTGGCCCCGGCTTCGGCCAGGTATCGGCCGGCCCGCTCGGCCAGTGCCGGGGTGGCGTTCGCGACCACTCCGAGGGTCCGGGCCAGCGGGGCAACCGCCCGCTCCGCCGAGTCCCGATGGACCGGGCGATACAGGTGCCGCCACAGGTCGATCGGGCCGAACAGCGTGTCCACGTGCCGACGCGTCTTCGCCTTATGGAGGCGGAGCTCGTCACCTCCGGACGGGAGGTGGGAAGGCAACGCGTCCGGGTCGCCCCCTTCGAGCCCGTTGCACACGCACGCCATCGCTTCCCGGCCCAGTTCCTTGAGTCGAGCTTCGATGCGGTGCTCGAGTTCGAACACGGTCGTCGGGCTGATCGGTTGCGCGCAGAAGGTGACGACCTCTCGCACGAGGGCGCGGAAGTGCTCCGCGAGCCGGTTCTCGAGTTGCGGGCGGATCTCCTGGGGGAGCAAGGTCGCGGGGGCGTCGGGCGCAACAGCCCCGGTGGACAGGAGCGTGGCCAAGTGGGTACTGTAAGTCATCGTCGCGTCCGTGCGGGGCGTGTGGTTGTAGAGGTACCTCCATTCCGCCCGCCGGACGCGGCGTTGCCCACCCCAATCCGGCACTCAACGAACAACCTCAATCGAACTCCCGGCATCGCAACGCCGACGCGCACTCGAAAACGGCTCGAAAGCGCGCACCAGCCAGATCACACCCCATTGCCCGCACCGTGCCCACGACGGTTACGACGGGCTTGGTTCGCCAGCGGTCGAACGTGGCGGCCTCGGCGCAGTGGGGGCAGGTGGTCGAGGAACCGTGGTACCCCCTTTTTTCCGCCCCTCGAGGGCGTGCTGGAGTGCCTTGGCTCCGATCCCCAGGACGATGTCGCGGACCGTGTACTCGGTGGCACCGAAGGTGTTCGAATCGTTCTTGGTCGCGAGTAGGTTCGCCAGTTCTCGGAGGTCATCAACGGCAGCCTGTTGGAGCGCCGCGAAAAGCCGATCCGCCTCCGCTTGTTGCTCGGACGTGAGAACCTCTGGAGTGATGCGTCGGGCCATCGGACGGCTCCTGACAGGAGGAAATTTGGACTCACACTCATCCTCCCGTACTCGTGTCAAAAAAGCCACCGTCTTCTGTGACGCTCACCCGGATCACACCCCATCACGGTTGTTACTTTCGCCCCGCTCGGGCGTCTGTGTATACTGAACCCCATATTGTGCAACCACTTGAACCGAAGCCGCGTGAGGCCGCTCCATGGTGCCTGTTCTTCGATCCGCTGCGGTTCTACTCCTCGCGGCCGGCGTCGCGGTGCCGCTGGTCGGCGCCCAACCGCCTGCGCCCGGCGCCGCCGAGGCCGACGTGAAGGCCCTCCGCGAGACGTTCCAGACCGAGCGCGAACAGGCGGTCAAGGCCAAGTTCCCCGCGGACACGCTCGCGAAGGCCGACGAGCTGTTGAAGCGCGCCGACGAGGCCGCGAAGGGCGAGAACTACAAGGCCGCGCTGCGGCACGTCCGCGACGCCCGCTGGCAGCTCCCGTACCTGCCGTCCGGGCTGCCGCCACACGTCACCCGGGTGCTGGGCGAGGCCCGGATGCGCCACTCCGACCGCGTCAACGCGCTGGCCTACAGCCCCGATGGGCGGCTCGCGTCGGCCAGTTGCGACTTCACCGTCAAGATCTGGGACCTCGGCAACGGCCGCGAGCTGGTCACCTACCGCGGCCACGTCGATCAGACCGACGACCCCACGAAGACCAGTACGAACGTACTCGGCGCGACCGACGTGGCGTTCCACCCGAAAGGGAACGTGGTCGCGTCGGCGAGCGGGAACCAAGTTCACCTCTGGCACCCGACGACCGGTAAGCTCATCAAGGTGCTGCTCCACCTGGGCAAGACCGACAAGCCCATCACGAGCATCGCGTTCAGCCCCGACGGCGAGCTGCTCGCGGTCGGCGGCGACGACTTCATCCTGCGGGTGATTGAGTCCGACAGCGGGAAGGAAGTGTTCAAGAGCAACTCGCGGAACGCCCGCATCGAGCGGGTCGCGTTCTCGCCCAACGGCAAACTGGTCGCGCTCGGCGACAACAACTCTCAGGTGGCGGTGTACGTGCCCCGGGGCAAGGGCAACCAGCTCGCGATGAGCGTGCAGGGCGTGGACCGGGGCGGGGTGTTCGGGGTGGCGTTCGCGGCCGACAGCGGGAGCGTGTTCACCTGCGGGCTGGACGAGAAGGCCCGCCTCACGGCGGGGCCTGACCCCGACGGCAAGAGCGCCGGGAACACGGCGACCAAGCTCCGCGAGTTCGTCGGGCACAGCGGCGCGGTCAACCGGCTGGCGGTGACGGCCGACGGCAAAACTCTGGTGACCTGCGGCGAGGACCGGACGGTTCGCGTGTGGGACGTGGCCAGCGGGAAGGCGCTGCGGTCGTTCCAGGGGCACATGACGAAGGCCATCGCGGTCGCGGTGCGCGGCGACGGGCAGCAGGTGGCGTCCGCGTCCGAGGACGGGGCCGTCCGCGTCTGGGACCTGAACGCCACCGACGAGCACCGCGCCCTGAAGGACGCGAAGGAGTCGCTGTGGGCGGTCGCGGCCTCGCCGGACGGGAAGTGGGTCGCGGCCGCCGGGGCGGACCGGAGCATCCGCGTGTACAGCATGGAGGCCGGCAAGCTCGAAGCCACCATCGACGCCGGCGCCGCGATGACCGCACTGGTGTTCCTGGACGGCAACCGGCTGGTGGCAAGCGGCGGCGACAAGGTCGTGAAGGTGTGGGACCTCGCCGCGAAGAAGGTGCTCAAGGAGCTGAGCGGGCACACGCTCGCGGTGCTGACGGTGGCGGCGTCCCCAGACGGGAACCTGGTGGTGTCCGGTTCGGCCGACGCGAGCGTCCGCGGGTTCGCCCCGGACTCCGGAAAAGAGGTCTGGAAGTGGTCCGCGCGCAAGGCCGCGGTGGCGGTGGCGGTTCGGGCGGACGGGAAGCGGGTCGCGGTGGGCATCGCGGACGGCGGCCTGTCCGTGCTGGACGTGAGCGGCCCCGCGCCGCGCGAGCTTTCGACGCTGGCGGCGCACACCGCCGGCACGACGTGCGTCGCGTTCAGCCCGGACGGGAACCGGCTCGCGAGTGTGGGCGGGGACGGGGCGCTGCGGGTGTGGTCGGTGGGCACGGACGGGGCGCTCACGCAGCTCGTGCGGTTCGACGGCCCGGTCACCACGACCGGCACCGCCGCCGCGCCGCTCTCGACCGTCGCGTTCGCCCCCGACGGCCGGTACGTCGCCACCGCCGGGGCCGACGCGGTGGTCCGGGTGTGGGACATTCAGACCAAGAGCGAGGCGCGCGGGCTTCGCGGCCACACGGACTGGGTGACGTCCGTGGCGTTCAGCCCCAACGGCCAGTCGCTCGTGGCCGTCGCCGCGGAGAAGGACAACACGCTCCGCATCTTTGAGCTGCCGCAACTGGACGCCGCCAGCGCGGCCGGCGGCCACATGCTCGCGGTCAACGCGGTGGCCGTCAGCCCGAACGGGAAGCTCGTCGCGACCGCCGCGATCGACCACACCATCAAGGTCTGGGACATCGCGACCGGCAAGGAGGTGGCCACGCTCGTGGGCAACGCGGACACCCCGTTCGCGGTGTCGTTCGTGGGGAACGACGCGCTGGTGATGGGTGGCCGCGTGCCGACCCGCGACAGCGGGCGGCTGCACCTCTGGGCGCTGAACCCGTCGCGCTCGACCGCGGTGCCGACCGGCGAGGTGTACACGGTGGTGACCGCGTCCGACGCGGCCCGGTTCGGCGCGTGGGCGTCGCGCCAGGCGGTGGGGGACACGGTCAGGAACAACGCCTTCGAGATATACGACGCGAAGGGCAAGCTGCTCTCCTCGACGCCCGACAAGGGCCGCAACGTGCGCTCCGCGACCTTCACCTCGGACCTCGCCTGGGCGGTGGCCGGGGACGAGTCCGGCACCCTCCGCGTCTTCGACCTGGAGAAGGGCGAGCGGATCGGCGGGGACTGGCCGGTGTTCCAGCGCGGCTTCGCGGACCTGGGCGTGACGGCCGACAAGAAGCTGCTGGTCGCGGCCGACGAGGAGGGCACGATCAAGATCGCTGACGTTGCCAAGCGGGACGTGATCGCCGACTGCCCGGCTCACAAGGCGGGGGTGCGGGCGCTGATCGTTTCGCCCACGGGCAAGACGTTCGTGACGCTCAGCAACGACCGCGAGATCAAGGCGTGGTCGCTGACCGAGTTCAAGGACAAGAAGGTCGTCGAGGTGCGGTCGTGGGTGGTGCCGGTGACGATCAACGGCGCCGCGTACACGCCGGACGGGAAGTCGGTGGTGACCGCCAACGCCGACGGCACTGCCTACGTGCTGGAACTGCCGTAACCGGCTGGAGGAAGCTTCGGAGCGCCGCTCCGTCGTTCGCGCGGTCGGATACCGGAACTGGTTCGCGGTGGGTCACTCGATTTGTCAGTTCGGCAAAGGAGGCTTCGCGGTGGGGCGGTCGCGGAAAGACAGCCGCCGGATCACCGTCGACGGTGTGGTGTACCGCTACACCATCTCCCCGAACGACGGGTTCGTCGCCCTGATCGCCCGCCCCGAGGGGGCTCGCGGCCAGCGGCTGTGGGTCGCGTTTCGCTACCACGACGACTGGGTGCCGGCCGGCGAAGGGGCGTCTCGGTCGGCTGGTCACCGACTGATCCTGCCGCGGGTCGTGCGACTGGCCCTCCTGGAAGGGCGGCGGCGTGGTTGGGACCCGTTGGCCACCACGCCGGATGTGTTCCGACTGTCGGACGCCGACACCTTGCTGCCGGCCGAGGAGTGGCCGCGGTTCAGCAGGTAGCGAATCGTGCTGTGGCAGTTCCGTCGCTCGGGGCCAACAAGGCAGGCCGAACGACCCGCTGCAGCGGAACTGGTGTCGTCGGGGCGGCGCGACTCGCTCGCAGGAACGCAGCTTCGCTCACCGCACCTCTCCCCGCGCTTGCGCCTTACTTGACCGCCGGCACTGGTGCGGTTTCGTCGGTCGCGTGCTCCTCTTTCGGGCCGCGCAACCGCATGTTCACCATCTCGACTATCAGCGCGAAGCTCATCGCCGCGTAGATGTACCCCTTATCGATGTGCTGCCCCAGCCCCTCCGCGACCAGCATCACGCCGATCAGGATCAGGAAGCTGAGCGCCAGCACCTTCAGCGTCGGGTGCTTTTCCACGAAGTCGGAGATCGGGCGGGCGAAGTACAGCATCACCAGCATCGCCAGCACCATCGCCGTGATCATCACCCACAGCGTGTCCACCATCCCGACCGCGGTGATGACCGAGTCGAGCGAGAACACGATGTCTATGATCGCGATGGTCAGGATCACCTTCGCGAAACTCGCCGCCTTCGCCGGCGCCGCCTCCGGTTCCCCGCTCCGCTCGGCCTTCGCCTGCTCCAACTTCTCGTGCATCTCGAAGGTGCTCTTGCCGATCAGGAACAGCCCTCCGGCGAGCAAGATGAGGTCCCGCCCTGACACCTCGCGGGCCTCCATGTCGCGCAAGAAGCCCAGATCGGGCAGCGTGAACAGCGGGGCCGTAAGCCCGAGCAAAAAGGACAGGCCGAACAGCAGCAGGATGCGCGTCCCGAGCGCCGCCGCCAGCCCGATCTGCCGGGCCTTCGGGCGCTGCTCCTTGGGGAGCTTGCCCGCGACGATCGCCAGGAAAATGACGTTGTCGATCCCCAGAACGATTTCCATTGCGGTCAGCGTGAGCAACCCCAGGATGATCGAGATCAGGGACAACTGCTCTTCGCGCAATACCCGGATCTCCCGCAGATCGGACCGCTTCACAGTCGTCTCGGCGCCGCCGCGCTCGACCTGGAACTCTTCGCCCTGCACCCGGCCGTGGACCGTGCTCTTGTCGGTGAGCTGAACGGCGTCGTGCGCGTCACCCTCCGGCTCTTTTTGGAACGTTACGCGCTTGACGTGCTGCGCCGCGATGGTGGTGCTCCCGGTCTCGGTGCGCACGGTGATCGCGGAGAGCTTCAACTTGCCTTCAACAGGGGGGCCGCCGGAAACCAGTTCGATCCGCACCGTGGGGAACTGGCTCGCGTCGTCGGCGCGAACGGGTTCGGCGTCGGCGGGGCCGGCGAACGCTGGGCGCAGTAGCAGGAACAGCACGAGACCCAGGCCGGTGGACAGGACGAACACGGGGAACGGGCGGCGTGGCATGGCAGGTCCTTGGGTGGCAGCAAATATCAGACGAATCTATTGGGGGACACGGGCGGTTGCTAGCGGTTTCGCTCGCCGCACGCCGTTCTTGCCGGTAGTGGGGCGGAAAAGGCGCCCGGCGGCGCGGAGAACGGCCGTTCCCGGTTGCCAACCGCGTGCCGGGACCGGAGAATCCGTGCATGAGCCGCGAACAAGACCTTCAGCGCGTCATCGACTGCGGAATCGTCGCCGTCGTGCGCTTCAGCGACCCCGGTCCGTTGGTCGAAGTCGTCAAAGCCCTGGCCGCCGGCGGAGTTACGGTGGCGGAAGTCACGTTCACTGTTCCGAACGCGCTGGACGTGATCCGCGAAGCCAAGAAGCAGCTCGGCGACCGCGTGCTGCTCGGCGCGGGCACAGTGCTCGACTCCGAAACGGCACGGGCCGCGTTCCTCGCGGGGGCCGAGTTCCTCGTCGCCCCGAGCCTGAACCTCGATGTGATCAAAATGGCCCGGCGGTACGACAAGCTCGTCATGCCCGGGGCGTTCACCCCGACAGAGGTCGTGACTGCGTGGGAGGCGGGCGCAGATGTCGTGAAGGTGTTCCCGGCCGATGTCGTTGGTCCGGCGTTCTTTAAGGCACTCAAGGGGCCGCTCCCGCAGGTGAAGTTGATGCCGACCGGCGGGGTCGACCTGAACACCGCGGGGGAGTTCCTGAAGGCCGGCGCCGTGTGCCTCGGCGTCGGCTCGCAACTCGTCGATCCCAAGCTGGTTGCGGCCGGGGAGTTCGGCCGCATCACGGAACTGGCCGCGCAGTACGTCGCGATCGTGAAACGGCACCGCGCCGGCTGACCCGCACACGGAACCCATCATGGCAGATGTCGTTACGTTCGGGGAGGCGATGGTGCGCCTCGCCCCGCCGAACTTTCAGCGCCTCGAACAGGCGCGTTCGCTCGACCTCGAAATCGGCGGCGCGGAGCTGAACACCGCGGCGGGGCTGGCCCGGCTCGGGCACCCGGTCGAGTGGGTGTCGCGGCTCCCCAACAACCCGCTCGGAGCGCTCATCACCAACCGCGTGCGCGAGGTGGGCGTTTCCGACCGGTTCGTGCAGTTCGCCGACGATGGGCGGTGCGGGCTGTACTTTTTGGAGTTCGGGGCGTCGCCGCGCGCCAGTTCCATCCTCTACGACCGCAAGGACTCGTCGGTCTCGCTGGCCCAGTGCGGGATGTTCGACTGGGAAGCCATCTTCCGCGGCGCGAAGTGGTTCCACGTGAGCGGCATCACGCCGGCGCTGTCGCCCGGGGCGGCGGAGGTCGTGGACGAGGCGATGCACGCGGCCCGCGACGCGGGCGTGAAGGTGTGCATGGACCTTAACTACCGCTCGAAGTTGTGGGGGTGCGAGCACGCGGCGGAGGTGCTCGGCATTCTCCTCCCGCAGGTGGACGCGCTGATCGCGAGCGAGGCCGATGCGGAACACCTGTTTGGGATCACCGGCGCTGACTTTGCGGAGGTTGCTGCGGGGCTGGTGAGCAGGTTCGGGGTGAAGACGGTGGTGGGAACGCGGCGCGAGGCCCCTTTGGTGTGGCGCAACCGGTTCGCCGCGGTCGGGTACACCGACGGCCGGACTTACGAATCCGCTTGGTACGAGGTCGAGATCGTGGACCGGCTCGGAGCCGGGGACGCGCTCGCCGCGGGGCTCATTCACGGGCTGCTCGACGGCGACCTGAAGAAGGGGCTCGATTACGGCGCCGCAATGGGCGCACTGAAGCACACACTCCCCGGCGATCTGCCCTGGCTCACGAAGGACGAGGTCGAAGCCGCGATGCAGGGGCAGGGGCTTCGGATCAAGCGATAGCGCCGATCCAAGCGCCTTTAGGAACGGTGAAGGTGATTGCGGTTCGATGCTACTCCGCTTTTGAGGCCGCGGCCCAATGGAAACGATCCAGACACCAGCGACCACCGATCCCATCGACAGCGAGAGCCGGACCATGCGAACGTTCGTCTTCCAGGATGGCGAGTCGCACAAGTTCTGGAACGTCGAGATTTAGAGCGGCTTTACCGTCGCATTCGGTAAAGCCGGCTCGAAGGTCATCGAGCTTTGGTGAACTGACTTGGGTGCAACGCCGCTACGCGTCCCCGGGTTCGCCGAACAGCGTGAGTTACAACTATAGGTCGAGGCCGCACTAACGCTGCAGCCGATCACGATCACGACCCGTGGCGCGGCTGAAGCTGTGCGACACGTGGTGTGCTTGTTGCCGCCAAGAGGGCGGACCTCATCTTGCCCGGTGCCGACCCAAACGAAAACACCACAAGACAATCAACATCGTAGCTGTGCGGCACGGGCCTCACCGCTTTGGGGCGACGGCGTAGAGGTTCCCGCGCGTTAGCACGTACAGCACCCCGCCGGCGAACACCGGCGACGACTCGATGACCTTGTCGCACCCGTGCCTTGCGATCACCTTCTTCACCTTCGCCAGCTCCAGAACGTGGACCTCCCCCGCGTCGCTTCCCACGTACACCTTACCGTCTGCCACCAGCGGGCTGCCGTACACGCTGGCCCTGGTGTTGTGCGACCAGTACCGCTTGCCCGTCTTCTCGTCCAGGCAGTGGACGCTTCCGTGCCGATCGGCCGCGAGCACCAATCCGTCATGCACCGCGACCGACGAGAGCGAAAGGTGCATCCGGTCGGTTTCCCTCCACCCGCCGCCGGTAAATGTCCACACGACCGCGGAATTCGGGTTCGGCTGCCCCGGCTTCGGTCGTTCCCCGAGTTCGGGACTGACGTCGCCGGTCTTCGTCGGGTCGATGCAGAACAGCCGCCCGGGGCCGGCCCCCCACTCGGGCGCGCGGCCGGTGGCGAAGAACACCCGCCCGTTGGCGAACACCGGCGTCGCCACCACCGCGTTGCGCTCGCTAGCCTCGGCCCCGCCGGTGAAGTCGAGCGGGGCGGACTTCGGGTTCGTGTCGAACTTCCAGATCAGCTTGCCGGTGCGCGCGTCGAACGATCGCACCCACCCGTCGGCCTGCGGGTGGATCACCTGGGCCTTCCCGCCGACCTCGACCACGAGCGGGCTGGCGAAGTGGTCGCACATCATGTCTTTGCCCGGCGAGGCGTCCGACCACACCACCTTGCCGGTGTCCTTCTCCAGGCACACCAGCGACGGCGCGTCGGGCGCGGTTACGGTCTTTCCGTCCGCGTCCACTGCGTTCCCCGTCGGGACGTACAGGAGGTTCTTGTACGCCGCGGGCGAGCCGTGCGTCTCAGGCCCGGGGATCATCATCGCCTTCGGCGCGACCTTCAGCTCCTTCACCATGTCGAACTTCCACACCACGCGCGGCTCGCCCTTGGCAGAATAGAGCGGGGCGAGGTCGAGGCAGACGACCTCGCGGCGGTTGGTGCAGAACCACAGCCGTTCGCCGGCGACAAGTGGCGACCCGGTGAGGCTCTGGCCCGGCCAGTCGGCGGGGAACATCCGCCGCGGCGAGACGTACCGGTACACCACCTTCCCGTCCGACGCGCGAACGCACGCCAGCACGGCGTTGTCGAGGCTTTCGTTCTTTGGGTCGGACAAGCGATCGGTGGTGCCGACCCACACGAAACCGCCGGCGACGATCGGCCCGCCCGACGCGTAGTACCCGCCCTCGATTCGCGTGGCCCACCGGATGTTCCGCGGCTTGCCGCGCTCGGTGGGGAACTGCCAGTCGGTCGGGGCGTTCCTCTCCGGGCTGACCGGGTTACGGTCGGGACCGCGCCCACCCATCGGCCAGTCCGCCGCCAGCGCCGGTACCGTAATCAGAACCCACAGGAACGCTCGGGCGGCTCGCATCATCTCCTCCGAACGTGGGACGCACTCCTTATCCACCGGCGCCCGGTATCAGCCACCGGACCGCGGTGCCATCACGGTTCGGGCCGAGCCAGCGGGCCAGTTGCCCCCGGCGGCGGCCGCAACGGAACCGAGCCGTTCCGGCAGTGCAATGGGGACCCGCCTGACCGGCATCGGAGAACCGGGGCATTACGCTTTCGGCTTGCGGACGTCGTAGACGAACAGGAGTTCGTAATCCCGGAGGATCAGTCGGCCGCCCGCGATCACCGGGTGCGCCCACACCTTGCCCTGTTTGGGGCGCAACTTGCTCTTCTGGGGGATCGCGAACTTGCCCGATTCCACGTACCCCGTCTCGGCGGCCTTCACGCGGGCCAGGGTGCCGTCGTTCTCGGAGTAGCAGTACAGGAACCCGTCCGCGAAACTGACCGACCCTTTGCCCACCCCCTTGTTCTGCCACACCGCCTCGTCGCCCCCCTTCTTCATGTCGAAGCACACCCACCCGGAGCTGTCGCTGTGGCCGTAGATGTAATCGCCCACCCGCACCACCCCGCCGTGGTGGTTGGCCACCACCTTGTTCTTCGTGTACACCTCGGTCGCCTTGGTGCCGTCGCCGTCCTTCTCCAGCTTGAAGCACTCGCACCCGGCCCCGTACCCGGCCGTGAAGAACACGTAGTTGTCGTGGAGCACGGGCGTCGGGATGACCGCGGTCCGGCGCCCGATCCCGCCCACCTTCCACAACAGTTTGCCGTCGCTCGCCCGCACCCCGACGCCCGACGCCATCGTTTGCTGCACGTACTGCCGCACCCCGCCCACCTCGGTGACCAGGATCGACGAGTACGCGGCCCCGTCGGTCAGTTCTTTGCACTGCCACACCGTTTTGCCGGTCCGCTTGTCGAGCGCGATCATCCCGCCCTTGTTCCCCGGCGTCACGAGCAGCTTGTCGCCGTCCACGAGCGGGCTCTCGCTGTAGCCCCAGATCGGGATGCCGCCGCCGTAGTCCTTCACCAGATTCTTGGACCAGCGGATGTCACCCTTTTCCGCCCCCAGACACACCAGGTCGCCGGTGACCCCGAGTACGTACAGGGCGTCCCCGTCCACGGTCGGCGTTGACCGCGGGCCGCCGCCCCAGCCGTCGCTGAACTTCCCCGGTGTGGTCTCCAGGTTCTGGCGCCACACGCGGTTCCCGTCCTTCAGGTCCAGGCAGGTGACGAACTCGGCCGCGGTCTGTTTCGCCCCGTCGGCCCCGATGATGTACATCCGGTTTCCGACCACTGCGGGGGAGCCGTAGCCGGTGCCGACTTTGTCCGCGTCGGTCAGGGACCAGAGCAGCTTCGGCCCGTCCGCCGGCCACGCGCCGAGGAGTGCCGTATCCGCGGAGTGGCCGTCGCGGTTCGGCCCGCGCCACTGCGGCCAGTCGCCGGCGGAGGCGATCGTGCCGCAGGCCAAAAGACCCAAAAGCGTGCGGAACCAGGTCATAGCTGTCTCGGAACGGGAAGGGAGGCGGGCGAGGCGGAGCGGCGCCTCAGGTGTGCGGTAATGGTACACACTATCGCCGGGGCGCCGCCGTGCGTCAAGGGGGCGATAACGAGTCGGGAGACGGGGAACTCGCACATCGCCCGACGAATTGGCTGCGGGTGCCGGTCACACGACCCGTCAGTCCCGAAATGTCTGTGCGCTTCGTAGATAATACTGCCGCTGGAACGAGCGCGGGACGGGCCGATCGCAAATGACGCTGACGCCCGCACCCCGCGTAATCGAAGTGATGTCGAACGGCCCTTTCGAACACCCGTATTGTGTGAGAAGTGCCGCGAGCACTGCGAGGGGCCAAAATTGAGAAGAAACGGAAAGCCGATCGATAAGCGGACCGTCACATCCGCAACCCGACCGGCTGTGTGCTGATGCTGTGGTGGCTTTCTTTGAGAGACCCTGTCAATCATCCCCGGGTAACAGGGCGCGTAGACAAGAACAGTTACTTCGCGTCTCGTTCGGCGGTGGGCTTGGCTGCGGCTGCGGGGACCGGTGCCGCCTTCCGGGCGGCCGCCACGATGGGCTCCGGGTACACGCCGAAGAACAGCGTTCCCCCGGCCAGCGCCATACTTGCCAGGAAGGTCGGCACCGCGCGAGAACGGCTCGGGGTGCGGAGCGGCGTGCGCAGGTACATCACCCCGATCACCCGCAGGTAGTAGTAGGCCCCGATCGCAGAGTTGATCGCCGCGATCACCGCCATCACCTGATACAGGTTCCGCATCACCGGCGTCCCGTTCGGGGCGCTGAACGCGCCGACGAACAACAGCAGTTTGCCCGCGAACCCGGCCGTCAGCGGCAGCCCGATCAGGCTGAACAGGAAGACCGTCATGGCCGCCGCGGAGATCGGGTGCGCCTGGCCCGCCCCGGCCAGGTCCTCGATTGCTTCCACCGGCCGGTCCGGGGGGCTTAGAAACAGGATCACGGCGAAGGCGCCGATGGTCATCATCCCGTAAGCCGCGAGGTAGACGAGGACCGCATCAATCCCGCCCACATCGGGCCGGCCGGCCGCGTCGGGGAGCGAACTCGCGATCACCAGACCCATCAGCATGTACCCGCCGTGCGCCACGCTCGAATACGCCAGCATCCGGCGCACGTTGTCCTGGAGCAGGGCGAGCGCGTTCCCGACGCACATCGTCAGCGCGGCCAAGATCCAGAGCAGCAGCGGGAGCTGTGTGGCGGAGTCGAACGGCAGGTGCTTCACGTCGGCGCCGAGGAGCCCCAGCACACGCGCCAGAGCGACGAACCCGGCGACCTTCGGGAAGAACGCGAGTTGGGCCACCACGCCGGCCGGCGCGCCCTCGTAGACGTCCGGGGCGTAGAAATGGAACGGCACCGCGGTGATCCGGAACCCGAACGCCGCAATCACCAGCACAATGCCCACCAACGCCATCGGGTTCAGCGCGTCGGCGTGGGCCTTCGTGAGCGAGTCGGTGATGACGGTGAGGTTCGTGCTGCCGGTCAGCCCGTAAAGGTAGCTGAACCCGAACAGCATGAGCGCCGACGACATCACGCTGAGCAGAAAGTACTTCGCGGCGGCTTCCTGGTTCAGCTTGTTGCGCGCCGGCAGGTACAGCAGGACGTACGTCGGGATGGACAGCATCTCGAGCGCGAGGAACAGCGTCACGAGGTCGTTCGCTCTCGCCACCAGCGACACCCCGGCGCCGGCGACCAGCAGGCACCCGTAGTACTCGGAGGCGTTCGTGCGGTCCACCTCGCCCCACGACACGAACAGCAGAACGAACACGCTGATGAGGCTCATCCACCGCACGAACGCCGCAGTGCCGTCCGGAACCAGCGGGGCCGCGGTGAGCAGTTCGGGGGCGGGTGCGTCCAACACGCCCCCGAGCACCGCGGCCAGCACCACACCGAGCAGCGACACCGTGAACCACAGCCAACGGCGGTTGTAAAGGCACCCGAACAGGAACACGGCGCACGCGGTCGCGACGAGCGCGATCTCCGGCACCGCGAGCCGGAACACACCCGTAAGCGTCTGTTTCAGGAGCGGATCGGTCATTGGGGTTGCTGTCGTGTCGGGTGTGACGAGCCGCGACCGGCTCCGGTTAGCGCGCTGCCGCGAGCGCGCCGCCTTCGCTACCGCTACTCTTTCGCGCCGGGGCCTTTACCGTTACCGGCGGCTTTGCCTTTAGCCGCGCCTTTGCCGTTACCGGCGCCCTTCTCTTGCCCGCCCTTAAGAATCGGCTCGAGCAGTTGTGGCCGCTCAACCGGCGGCGACGGGCGGGCGGCCGGGGCTTCGTCGTCGACATACACGAACGGCACGCCCTGCACGCGGGCGCGGGCCGCGTCGCCCACGATCGACAACTTCCGGACGTCTTGCTTCATCGCGTCCAGCAGGGGCTGGGGGAGCAGGCCGAGCACGAGACACAGCGCGGCGAGGGACCCGAACGCGAAGAACTCGCGCCGGGACACGTCGCCCGCCGGTGCCTCGGGTGCGGCCCGCTCCGGCTCCTTCAGCGGGTTAAAGAACACCGCCCGGAGCATGGTGAACACGTACCACGCGCTCAGGAAGATGCCGGTCGCCGCGACGACCGCCAGGGCGAGGCTCTTGAGACCGGGGCTCCGCGCGTCGAACAGCCCGGCCAGCATCATCATTTCGCTGACGAAGTTGTTCAGCCCGGGCAACCCGACGCTCGCCAGCGCCAGCGCGAAGAACAGGATCGCGAAGTTCGGGTAGCGGCCCATGAGGCCGCCGAACTTGGCGATGTCGGTGGTCCGGTACCGGTCCATCAGGAAGCCGAGCGAGGCGAACAGCGCCCCTGTGCTCAGCCCGTGGTTCACCATGTGCAGCGCGGAACCGGCTAGGCCCTCGCGGTTGAACGCGAACAGCCCGAGCACCAGGAACCCCAGGTGCGAAACCGAACTGTACGCGATGACCAGCTTCATGTCTTTGGACGCGTAGGCGCACAGGGCCGCGTACACGATTCCGAACGCCGCGAACCCGCCGATCACCGGCAGGCCGTACTGGATCGCCGCGTCGGGCACGAGCGGCAGCACCAACCGCAAGATGCCGAACGTCCCGAGTTTCGCCATCAGCGCCGACAGCAGCATGGTGACGCCGGTCGGCGCCTCACCGTAAGCCGACGGGAGCCACGTGTGAAACGGCCAGATGGGCACCTTCACCATGAAGCCGGCCATCAGCGCCAGGAACAGCCAGAACTGCGTCTGGTGCTTGGCGGCCAGCGCGGAACCGTCGCCCGCGAGCGCCTTCAGGTGCGCCGCGTGCATCCCTTCCTGCACGTTCGCCATCAGCTTCGGGATGGAGAACGTGATCGTGCCGTCCTCGCTCGGGTTGGTCAGCACCACGCCGATCACCCCCACGAGGGTGAGCAGGCTTCCGGCCAGGGTGTACAGGAAGAACTTGCGGGCGGCGTCGCGGCGGGCCGAGGTCGCCCCCCAGTTACCGATGAGGAAGAAGGACGGGATCAGCGTGAGTTCGAAGAAGACGTAAAAAAGCACCACATCGAACGATAGAAACGCGCCGATGACGCCGGCCTGCAGCACGAACAGCCACCCGTAAAACGCGCCCGGGCGGTGCTGCACCGATTCCCACGATACCAGAATGACCGGCACCAGCATGACGCTGGCCAGCGCGACGAGCCACAGGTTCAGCCCGTCGACGCCGAGGTAGAACTGGACGTTCGGCCCCGTGGTGCCGCGGGCCGTCGGCTTGCCCGAGAGGCTCAACACGGTCCAGGTGGTGCGCCCGTCGGTGCCGTTCCCGGACGAGCCGGCGGAGTCGCCGGGGACGAACTCGGGGCTGAAGTGCAGCGAACCGATGTCGCCGTTCAGCCGCGGGTCGGTGTTGCGCTGGGTGAGCCACGCGCCCGCGTAAATGACGACCGCCCCGGTAACCCCGAGGTGCAGTAACGCCAGGAGCAGCGCAACCCGGCGCGCGACCCGACCGAACGCCGGCACCACCACCGCCGACACGAGCGGCAGCAGCACCAGCAGCAGGACCAGCACGCTAACGACGGCGTATTCAGACATCAGTCTTTAGTGCGGGGTGCGGAACACGGGGGCCAGAGTGAAAACGACGACGAGTCTTCAACTCCGCGTCCCGTGTCCCACACCCCGCACTTCCTAGCGGGTGATTCGGAACACGACAAACGTCAGAAACACGGCCACTCCCAGGGCCATCGACAGAGCGTAGAACTGCACGAGGCCGTTCTGGATCGGGCGCACGAGGTGCCCGAGGAACTGCGGGATCGCGGCGATCAACCGCGTCAGGGCGTCGAGGAACCCGTCGAACACGCGGGCCAGGAACGCCAGGACGTTGGACGGCGCGACCAGCACCGCGCCGTACAACTCGTCCACGTACAACTTGTCGCGGGACGCTTTGAACACCCCGTTCATCCCGAACGGCACCTTGTCGGCGCCGCCATTGCGGTACAGCACGAACGCGAGGCCGATGCCGCTCAGCGCCAGGGCCGCACTGATGCCCGCCATGACCCAGTTGAAGTGGTGTGGCACCTCCTTCGCCGGGGTCAGCCCCCGCGAAGAAGCTATGGTCTGCGTTGCGCCCACGAAGTCACTGAACCAGTGGGTGAAGGGCTCGACCACCGCGCCCACCGCCAGCGCGCCGACGGCCAGCACGACCAGCGGAATCGTCATGGACGGCGGCGATTCGTGGGCGTGGTGCCCGGCCTCGTGGGGGATCTTCTCTGGCCCCCAGAACGTCAGGAAGTACGCCCTGAACGTGTAGAAGGCCGTGAGGAACGCCGTGGTGCACGCCACCAGGAACAGCGCGAAGTAGCCGGCGGTGTAGCGGCTCCCGGTCTCGCTCGCCTCCAGCAGCGATTCGAGGATCAGATCCTTGCTCCAGAAGCCCGACAGGAGCGGCACCCCGGCCAGCGCCCCGGCGCCGCACAGGAACGTCAGGTGGGTGATCGGCATCACCTTGCGGAGCCCGCCGAACTGGCGCACGTCGATCACGCCGCCCATCCCGTGCATCACGCTCCCGGCCGCGAGGAACAGCAGGGCCTTGAAGAACGCGTGGGTGAACAAGTGGAACATCGCGGCCACGACCGCGAACTTCGGGTCGATCGTGCCGCTCGTGCCCAGGGCCAGGAACAGGAACCCGAGCTGGCTGACGGTCGAGTACGCCAGCACCCGTTTCAGGTCGGTCTGGGCGAGCGCGATGAAGGCGGCCAGGATCGCCGTGATCCCGCCGACCCAAGACACGACGATTTGTGCGTCCGGGGCCATCGCGAACAGCGGCGAGCACCGGGCCAGCAGGTAGACGCCCGCCGTCACCATCGTGGCCGCGTGGATGAGCGCGGACACCGGCGTCGGACCTTCCATCGCGTCCGGCAGCCACACGTACAGCGGGAACTGGGCGCTCTTGCCGACGGCGCCGCAGAACAGCAGTAGGCAGGCCGTTGTGAGCTGCCACTGCTCCGGCGGGTGGCGCTGAATGTGATCGAACAGCAGGTTCAGGTCGGTGTGCCACCCGCCGAGCTTCCACAGCAGGAAGATACCCAGCAGGAACCCCGTGTCCCCGATGCGCGTGACCAAAAACGCTTTACGCGCGGCGGTCGCGGCGCTCGGCTTCTCGAAGTAGTACCCCACTAGGAGGTAGGAACAAAGGCCCACTCCCTCCCAGAACGCCACGAGCAGCAGGAAGTTGTTCGCGAGCACCAGCCCGCACATGCTGAACACGAACAGCGACATCACCGCGAAGAACCGGGCGAACCCGCCGTCGCCGTGCATGTACCCGCTCGCGAACAGCGCGATCCACGTGGCGATGAACGTGATCATCGACAGCATCATCGCCGAGAGTGGGTCGACGGCGATCGTGAACCGGACGTTCAGGTGCCCGGCCGCGAACCACGTCACCGGCTCGGAAAAGGTCGCGGCGTTGCCGCCGTCCATCACCTTCGTGAGGAGCAACAGCGCGATCACCGCCGCGCTGCCGCACGCCAGTATCAGCGGGACGTGCGCGAACTTCTTCAGCGGCGTGTACGCCAGCAGGGCGGCCAGCAGGCTCGCCGACAGCGGGAGCGCGAGAACGATGAGGGCGAGGGTGATCGGATCAGACACGGGCCACCTCCTCCGCGGTCGGCTGGGGGCGGGCGCCCGCGGGGGTGAGCGTCGGGTCCGGCTCTTCGACCGGACGGACGAGCGGGTCGGCGTCCATCGCCAGCGGCGTGCCGAGTTCACGCAGGTCCTGCAGGTCCGTCACGTCGAGCGACCGCTGCCGGCGCCAGAGGCTGACGAAGAGTGCCAGCGCGATCCCGGCCTCGCACGCGGCGACCGCCAGGATGAACATCACGAACACCTGACCGTCGAGGTTCCCGTGGTACCGCGCGAACGCGACGAAGTTGATCGCCACGCCCTGCAGCATCATTTCTGCGCACAGGAACATGGTGATGAGGTTCCGCCGGGTCAGGAACCCGACCAGCCCGATGCCGAAAAGGGCCGCGGCGACGGCCAGGAAGTGCCAGAGCGTGATGGTCACTGCGCGCCCCCTTTGCGGTGGGTGATCGCGACCGCGCCGATGACCGCGACCAGCAGCAGCGTGCCGGCCAGCTCGACGGCTAGAAGATGTTGCGAGTACAACACGAACCCCAGGTTGCGAACGTTGCCGGCCGGCAGGTCGGCGGACCCGCGGAGCAACAGGACCTCTTCGCGGAGCTTCCGGACCGCGGCCTTGGCGCCGTCCCTCGTGTCCGGCGCCGCACCGGAGCTCATGAGCCGCTCGACCTCGCCGAGCGTGCCGGCACTCGTCTTGCGGACCGATCCGGCTCGGGCCAGCGCCTCGCGGGCCTGCTGGTCCGCGCGGGCCAGCGCCGCTCCGGTGCCGGTGAGACGCTTGAGCGGCGGGTCGAGCCGTTCCCGAATCGACCCGCTTTCAACCCGACCGGCTTCGTCCGCCACCGCGCTGGTTCGGGCCTGCACACCGGCGCCGATTTTGACGCCGCCGACGACCGGCACCAGGCTGTCGTTCTTGATCGAACGGTACGCGGTCTCGAACTCCTCGGTCCGCTTGTCGCGCTCGGTCGCGGTGCTCAGGTCGCCGTCGAAGATCTTTTCGGCCTCTTCCAGCCGCGCGGCGGCTTCGCCCAGCGCCCGGTGCTCCTCGGCGGTGACGACCTGCGTCAGCAGCCGGGCGTGCGGGGCCGTTTCGTCCTCGCCGGGCTTCGGTCTCTGGCTGGTTTGGTAGAGGGTGAACAGCACCAGCCCGACGAACGCGAACCCGGCGAAGCTGCCGTACAGGGGCTCGCGGGTGCGGTCGTTCTCGTTCGACGTGCCGGCCTGGGACAGCATCAGCACGAACAGGAACGTCACGATGATCGCGCCGGCGTAGATGATGACGGTCGCCGCCATCAGGAACGGGGCCGCGAGGAGCAGGAACAGCCCGCACACGCTGAGGATCACGAACGCGAACGCGATCGCGCCGCGGGCCGGGTTCTTCTGCACCACGAGCACCGTGCCGAAGACCAGCGCCCCGGCCGAGAACAGCCAGAACAGCGCGGTGCCGATCACGTCCGGCATCGGGCGGCCGAACGTGGAGACGAGCCACGCGACCAGCACCGCGGTGGAGCCTATGAGGGCCGCGATGCCGCCGGGTACGAACCGCCCCCGCGGCCGCGGCAGCAGCAGGTAGAACCCGACGACACCGAGCAGCGCGGCAAGGGCCAGTTGCCCGCCGGCTTGCTGCGTCGAACTGAGCGCGAGCAGGTTCATGCGTAGTTCGTGATGGGTGTCACAAGCGTAACGACAATGGTATATGAGGCCGGGACCGCTTTCGGTAAGCGCGAAATCCGAACCGGGCGGTCACGCGCCCCGGTTCCGGTTGCCGGGTTCCGACTTTCGCGGTCGCGTCAGGCGGGCGGGGCCTCGCTCGCCGGGCCGAGCTTGCCCGACTGCGTCCGCACCGGGTCGGTGCCCGCCTTGGTGGTGGTGTCGAACACGCTGAGCAGCTTCTCCTTGTCGAACACCATCTGCTCGCGGCTCAGCCCGGTCAGGTCGTAGAGCGTTGTCAGCTCGATCGCGTCCACGGGGCACGCCTCCTCGCACATCCCGCAGTAGATGCAGCGCAGCTCGTCGATGACGAACGTCTCGGGGTACTTCTCGCGGCCGTCCTTCTGCCAGTCGGCCGGGGCCGGGGCGGCCACGATGTCGATGCAGTGGGCCGGGCACGCGGTGGCACACATGTAGCACGCCACGCACTTCACGCGGCCCGCGGCGTCGCGGTTGAGCCGGTGGACACCGCGGTAGTTCGGCGTCAGCTTCGGCTCCTGCTCGGGGTACTGCTCGGTGATCTTGGGCTTCACCATGTGCCCGAGCGTCGTCTTCAGCCCGGCGACGAGCGCGGGGATGTAGAGCTGCTCCCACAGCCCGAGCTTGGCCTCTTCGACCCACGTCACGTCGTTCTCGGCGAGCGGCATAAGGCACCGTGTCCTGACACCCCGCCTGTCATGCGGCGGGGGCGATTCGGGGCGAGGAGCGGGTCAGCGTCCGGCGTACGTGACGCCCGCGGGGAGCCCCGGCGGCAGCTTCACGACTTTCCGCTTCGGGTTGGTGACGGTGCCGCTGGTCCGGGCGCCCAGCACGCCGGCCCCGAAGAACAGCACCACGTTCACGCCCGTGAGCACCAGCAGCGACCACCCGAACTGCTTCACGAAAATTACGGCCAGCAGGTTCAGCAGGGCCAGCGGGATCATGACCTTCCACGCGAGGTTCATGAGCTGGTCGAACCGGAACCGGGGGATGGTCCACCGCACGAACTGGGCGAACACGCACAGCGCGACCATTTTGCTCACGAGGATGAGCAGCTTCAGCACCGCGGTGACGATCACGTTCGAGGAGACCGCTTCGAGCCCGAAGAAGCTCCACCCGCCGAGGAACAGCACCGCCACCATGAAGCTGCCGGTGACGAGGTGGACGTACTCCGTCAGCAGCATGAGCCCCAGCTTGAGCGAGCTGTACTCGGTGTGGTAGCCGCCGACCAGCTCCTGCTCGGCTTCGGGGAGGTCGAACGGCAGCCGGCTGCTCTCCGCGTAGCCGCTGGCGAGGAACAGCAGGAACGCGAGCGGCTGGAATAGGACGAGCCACCAGTTGTTCCCGATCGAGAGCGACGCGGCCAGTTGGCCCAGCACCGCGTCCCCGCTGCTGGCGCCGGCCTGCCAGGCGATGATCTTTTCGGGGTTCAGCGACCCCACGATCAGGAACACCCCGAGGACCGACATGCCGAGCGGGATCTCGTAGCTCACGATCTGTGCGGAGCTGCGGAGCGCGCCGAGGAGCGAGTACTTGTTGTTCGCGCTCCACCCGGCCAGGATCACGCCGTACACCGCCAGCGACCCGAGGGCGAAGATGTACAGCACGCCGATGTCCAGGCCCGGCGCGATCGCGAAGTTGACGCTTTCCTGGTACGCCTTCTGTTGCGCCTCGAACGTCGCCACGGCGCCGGGGCCGGCCACGACCGCGTCCGGCTGCGGGGTTGTCTGGCCGAACGGCACGACCGCCAGCGCCAGCAGCGCCGTCCCCACCGCGACCGCCGGGGCGAGCAGGTAGAAGACCTTGTCGACGTGGTCGGGGATGACCTCTTCCTTCAGGAAGAACTTCCCGCCGTCGGCGAGCGGCTGGAGCAGCCCGCCGGGGCCGACGCGGTTCGGCCCGACGCGGTCCTGCATCCAGGCGGAGATCTTGCGCTCGCCCAGCGTGAGGTACCCGCACACGCCCAGCACGCCGCCGATGAGGCCGACGATCAGAATCGCGGTGATGACAAGGGGGTCGAGGGTCGGCATGGTGTCTCGGTCTTGGCGAGCGGGGGGCGTCAGCCCCCCGAGTTCTCGTTTACGAACACGCAGTCGTCGGGCCACGAAGGTCGTGTGAAACCGGTCTGCGTCGCGGGCTTACGCCCCTCGCTGGCCGGCGACTTCCAGCGCCAGCCGCGTTTCCGGGGCCAACGCGCCGAAGAACGGCACCGCCTTCGCAAGTTCCTTGCGCACCGCGTCGGGTTGCACCAGCCCGCGCCGCCCCAGCAGGTCGAAGGCGAGCTGGAGTTCCGTCCGCGCCTCGACCGGCGGCTTCGCGGCCCGCGGGAAGGTCTGCACGTAGTTCGCGTGGTTCACGAACGTGCCGTCCTTCTCGAAGCCGGTCGTCGCCGGCAGGATGTACTTTGCCGAGGCGGTCACCACCGTCGGCAGGAGGTCCTGCGCGACCAGCAGCGCGGGCGCCTTCCAGCCGGTCGGCACGAGGGCGTCGAGGTGTGACTTATCGGGATAGCCGCCGCAGAACCACATCGCCGCGAGACTTTCGCCCGCAACGGTCGCGAACGGGATGACGGCGCCCTGGAGCTGCTTCAGCACCTCTTCGACGCCGCGGCGGTTCGGGGCCTTCTCCGCGCGGATGGTGAACTTGACGGGTTCAACGGATTCGCCGCGCACGTTCTTGGGGTACTTGTCGTCCTCGCCCACCACGGGGACCGGCCCGAGCACCAGCCGCACGTCCGGGGCGAGTGACTTGAAATAGCTCCCGAGCAGGAACGCCTCTTCCGCGGTCAGGAACGGCGACAGGACCGCGACCACGCCCTTCGGGGAGGTCTTCACGGCGTCGGCGAACTCCTGCTTGATCTGCGGTAGGAGGGCGCTCCACGGCACCGGCTTGAACTTCCCCTCGACCTTCGCCAGGGGGCGCACGAACCGCTCGCCGCTGTTGGCGTGGTGGTACCCGTACCGCCCCTCGTCGCAGATGAAGTGCCCCTGCGCCTCGGGGTTGTGCCGCGCGCGGACGCGGTACACGATGTCCTTGTTCGTGTCGTTGTAGGTGCTGCAACCGGTCGAGCAGCGGTTGCACACGCCGTCGGTGGTCTTGAGGTACCACACCCGCTGCTTGTAGAGGAAGTCCTTGCTGCCGAGCGCGCCGACGGGGCACAGGTCCACGACGTTCCCGGCGAGCTTGTTCTCCAGCGGCCGCCCCGGGAAGACGTCGATCTCCTCGTGGTGCCCGCGGCCGACCACCTGCAACTCCGACGTGCCGGAGATCTCGCGGGTGAACCGCACGCACCGGGTGCAGAGGATGCACCGGTCGGTGAACAGGGTGATTTTGCTGGACAGGTGCGGCTTGTTCGGCGGCGCGTTCTTTACGTCCACCATGCGCGACTCGGACCGCCCGTACTTGAACGAGAAGTCCTGCAGCTTGCACTCGCCCGCCTTGTCGCACACCGGGCAGTCGAGCGGGTGGTTCAGCAGCAGCCCTTCGAGCGTGTCCGCCTGCGACTTCTTGGCCCGCTCGCCGGGCGCGGCGGCCTTCGTGTAGCTCGGTTCGTAGGGCAGCACGGGCAGCGCCCGGTCGCGCTTGTCGTACTCGCCCGTGATGATGACGGTCCCGTCCTTCACGGGCGTCTGGCACCCGGGAACGACCTTGGGCTGCATGGTGACCTTGCCGTCCTTCAGGTCGCCGACCTCGACGAGGCACATGCGGCACGACGCGACGACGGACAGTGCCTCGTGCCAGCAGTAGTGGGGCACAAACACGCCGGCCAGCTCCGCCGCCTGCACGCAGTTGAGCCGCTTGGCGCCGATCTCGACCGGCTTGTCGTTGACGTAGACCGTCGGCATCTCGTAAGCCCAGAGGACAGAGGTCAGAGATCCGAGATCAGTGGGACGAGCGACGGGGCGGTTAGCCGCCCCCCGATGCCCGTCCCCTGACCCCTTGCCTGTTATTTCCCGAGCCGCTGCTTTAACTCGTCGGCGGTGAGCCGCTCGACCCCGTTCTGGCTGACCACCAGCCCGCCCTTGAGGTACGCGTTGGCCTCGAACGCCCAGACGCTTTCACGCTCCCGGGTGCCGGTCAGGACGATGGTCCCGTCCTTCACCAGCGCCGCCGTTGGCGCTCTCGCTGCCACCAGCGCCTCGTAGATCTCGGCCCCGGAGGGCATCTTTCCGCCCGCCAGGGACGCGGTGTCGATGAACAACTGAAGGTCACGCATGTCGGCCATCGCGACCACCCGCCTTGCGGCCCCGAGGGGCGTGTTGCCGGCCGGGGCGAGAGCCTGCACCGGGTTCCCCACCGCCGGCATCGGCATCGGCTGGGACTTTGCCGGGGCCGGGTTCGCACCACCTCCTGGAGTGGGTGGGGCGACCGGTGGCGTCATCGGTTGCGCCGCACCCGACTGATCCACTTGCGCCCCGTCCGCCGGTGGCTGAGCGCCGCCGGCGGGTGCCCCCACGTTCCAGGGCTGCTTGCCGCCGCCCGTCGTACCGTCAACTGGGAGCTGATCCCTTTTCGGCCGCCCCCGTTCGTCCTTCAGCCAGTTCGGCTCGTCCTTCGTGTCCGGTTTTTCGGCCACGGTCGGAGTTGCGGGGGCCGGTTTGACGCCGACCTCGTCGCGTGCCGGTCCCGTGTCTCTCGCCCCCCGCTTGCACCCCACAAGGAGAAGCAAGCAGACGCCCACCGTCAGGATTCGCGGACGCATGGCGACACCTCGCGGGTCAGTGCTGGATGCCGCGAAAGGCCGACATCAGCAGCACGAAACCGATCAGCACCACGAGACCGCCGTACCCGATCAAGCTCGCCACCACCCCGGCCAAACTGAGCAGCGCTAGTCTCGCACGCTCGCGAGCCGTTCCGGCTGCGTCGTCCGCCGTGCTCTCCAGCGCGTCCGTCGCGAGGCCGATCACGACGAACAGGCCGAGCAGCACGCACGCCGCGCCGAAACCGAGCGCGCCCCAGAAGAGCACGTCCCCCCCAGGTTCGAGGCGACCGGCAGCGGCGAGGAGCGCCACCACGGTCACCCAAGCGGCGAGCGGCGACCAGACCGCGAACCACGCGTTCCACCAGTGAGCCGCCGGCGGGCGCGGTGCACTATCGGTCACTTCGGAGCCCTCCGCGGGAGCGGCCACCGGACCCGTACCGGGAGCCCGGCTCAGTGCGCCCCTGCCATCGTGAGCGACTTCGCGTACTTGCTCTTCGCGCCACTCTTGATCGCGGCCTCGAACTCCGCGCGGAACTTGCGGATCGCCGTCTTCACCGGCCACCCGGCGCCGTCGGACAGCCCGCAGATGGTCGTCCCGGGCATGATCCCGATCCGGTCCGCGACGTCAACAAGAATGTCGAGGTCTTCTTTGCGGCCGAGCCCGCGGCGGAGGCGGTCGGTGATCTTGAGCATCCACCCGGTGCCCTCGCGGCACGGGGTGCACTGCCCGCAGCTCTCGTGGCTGAAGAACTGGCACACGTTGTGGAGCACGTCGACCATGCTGGTCTGGTCGTCGATCACGGTGACGGCCGCGGTGCCGAGCCCGAGGCACTGCACTCGCCCGGGGCCGTTGAAGTCCAGCGGGATGTCGTACTCGGTCTTGCCGTCCTCGCCCTTGAGCGGCGCGTTCACGTCCACGAATCCCATTGAGAGGCCGCCGGGGTTGACCGCCTTCGCCTTGCGGCCCTTCCACACGCCGCCGCCGTGCTTCTCGACGAGGTCGCGGATCGTGATGCCCATCGGCACCTCGACGCAGACCGACTTCTCGACGTGCCCGGCCAGCGTGTAGAGCTTGGGGCCGTAGCTGCCGGCGTCGCGCGGGTTCTTCGGGTCGGGCGGCACGCCGAGCGACTGGAACCACTCCTTGCCGCGCTTCATGATCTGCGTGACGCACGCGAGTGTTTCGACGTTGTTCACGATCGTCGGCTTGCGGAACGCGCCCTCGATCGCGGGGAAGGGGGGCTTGATGCGCGGCCAAGCCCGCTTGCCCTCCAGCGACTCGATGAGGCCCGTCTCCTCGCCGCAGATGTACGCCCCGGCGCCGCGGTGCAGGACGATGTCGAGGTCGAAGCTGCTGCCGAAGATCCCCTTGCCGAGGAACCCGGCGGCGTACAGCTCTTCGACGGCCGCGGCGAGCGAGCGGTACGAGTCGCCGTACTCGTAGCGGACGTAGTAGAACGCCTTCGGGGACTTGATCGCGTAGCACGCGAGCATGATCCCTTCGAGCACCTGATGGGGATCCTTCTCCATCAGGATGCGGTTGTTGTACGTGCAGGGCTCGGACTCGTCGGCGTTGACGCACAGGTAGACCGGCCCGGGGTGGTCCTTCGGGAGGAAGGTCCACTTGAGGCCGGTCGGGAAGCCCGCGCCGCCGCGCCCGCGGAGCCCGGCGTCCTTCACCTGCGTGGTGACGTCGAGCGGCTGCTTGTCCTTGAGCACCCGCGCGATGGTCTCGTAGCCGCCGTCGGCGCGGTACCCCTCCAGCTTGCCGCTGTTGGGCTTGTTGATCCGCGCGAGGAGTACGGGTTCGTATGGCATGGCTTACTTCAGCTTCAGTTCGGTGATGAGCTGGTCGGCCTTCTCGGGCGTCACGTTCATCGCGTGAACGTCTTCGATGAGGCACGCCGGGGCGCCGTCGCAGGCGCCGATGCACTCGGCGAACTCCAGCGTGACCTTCCCGTCGGCGGTGGTCTGCCCGCAGTGAACGCCAAGCTTGTGCTCGCAGTGCTCGATCAGCTCGTAGGCGCCGCGGAGCATGCACGCTAGGCCGCGGCACACCCACAGCCGCGTGGTGCCGAGCTTCTCCCCCTCGCCCTTGAAGAAGGCGTAGAAGGTCATCGTGTCGTGCACCTCCGACGGGTGCAGTTCGAGGATCTCGGCGATCTCGACGATGGCCTCGTTCGACACGGTGCGCAGCTCGTCGTGGACGAGGTGCAGCGCCGGCAGAGTCACCGCCTGCTTGCGCGGGTACTTCGGGATGAACGCCCGAATGCGGTTCTTCATGTCTTCGGAAAGCGCGGCCATTTCGCGACACCGTGCAGGTTAGCGCCGTTCGAGGGTCAGAAGGTCAGTTTTCGGAGCAGATGTCGAAGCGAGCCCGGCCGGAAACCCAGCGTTCGGGTTATCGTCTACTGACAGGCACAGCCGCAGTTTCGTGCCGTCGATCTCGTACACCGCTTTGATCGGCGGAGTACCCGGCTTACTGATCGTCATCCGCTTGGGTGCGGCCGATGCGTCGAGAACAAATGTCCCCGGCCCGGCCGGACGATCGGGCCGTTTTGTCGTGACTCGGTTGCCCTCGAAGGTCCACTCCAATTGGATCGCATCCACTTTCTCTTTCGGAACAGGTTCCCCGGCCGCGGTAATGGCCGTGACCCGCCAAGTTCCGTTGAGCTTCTCAGCGTCGGCGTCAACCTTTGACTGTGGGGCCGGAACCTGCTCGGTCGGTGATGGGGGCTGCCCCACCGAAGTCGGCGCAGAGGTCCGTTTGCCGCAACCGCTCGCAAACGCGAGCACACACACGCATAGGAGACGAGTCATCGGTCCAACTCCGCAGCAATGATGTTCAGGCTGCCGAGGACCGCTGGCACGTCGGAAATCTGGTGCCCCTCCATCATCATCGGGAAGACCGCGAAGTGGATGAAGGACGGCGGCCGGGTCCGCGCCCGGAACGCCTTCCCGGTCCCGTCCGCGACGAGGTAGAACCCGAGTTCGCCGTTGGCTGTCTCGTTGGCCCCGTACACCTCTTCCACCGGCGTCTCCCACCGGCGGTTCCACATAAACAGTTCGAAGTGCTGGATCAGCCCCTCAATGCTGCGGTAGGTCGCGTTCTTGTCCGGGATCGTGAGCTTGTCGTTCAGGTCCACGTTAACCGGGCCGCTCGGGAGGTTCTCCACGGCGGCGTTGATGATTTTCCAGGACTCCAGCATCTCGCCCATGCGGACGAGGTAGCGGTTGTAGCAGTCGCCGCCCTTGCCGCACACGATCTTGAACGCGCCGGACAACTCCTTGTACGCAAGGTACGGTTCGTCCTTGCGGAGGTCGCGGACCACGCCGCTGGCGCGGGCCACCGGGCCGCTGCAACTGGTGTTGATCGCGTCTTCCTTCGACAGCACGCCGATACCCTTGGTGCGGTCGATGAAGATGCGGTTCCGGTTCAGCAGCCGGCAGATGTCGGCGTGGACCTTGCGGAACGTCTTCACGAAGTCGCGGATCAAGGCCACCACGTCGTCGTTGACGTCGGCCATCAACCCGCCGACGCGGCAGTAGCTCGGGTGGAACCGCTGCCCGGAGGCAGCTTCCATGATGTTGTACACCTTCTCGCGGGCGTTGAAGGCGTACAGGAACCCGGTCAGCGCCCCCAGGTCGAGCGCCGCGGCGCCGACGCAGAGGAGGTGGTCGCTGATGCGGGCCAACTCCGCGAGAATGGTGCGGAGGTACTTGCACCGCGGGGTGAGTTCGATGCCGATGAGCTTTTCGACCGTCGTGAACCACGCGCATTCGTTGGCGAACGGCGAGATGTAGTTCATCCGGTCGACGATGGTGACGTACTGGTTGAAGTCGAGGTCTTCGCCCAGCTTCTCGAACCCGCTGTGCAGGTACCCGATGTCGGGGACGGCCTTGACGATCGTTTCGCCGTCGAGGGTGAGAATGAGCCGCAGCGTGGTGTGCGTCGCGGGGTGCTGCGGGCCGAAGTTCAGGGTGTAGAGGAACTCCTGGTCCGCGCCAGCAATATCTTCGACGGGTGCGGCGGTCTCAAGCGGCATTGCACACCTCTTGGCAAACCCCGGCGGTGTCGCCCGGGTGCTGTTCGCTGGCGTTTCATCCCGGCTCTGCGGCCCGGGCTCCGTCTAGCTGTCGGCCCGCGTAACGGTAGGGAAGTTGTGCCGCTCGCCGTACCCGCGGAGCGGGTAGTCCTTGCGGAGCGGGTGCCCGGTGTACTCGCTCGGCATCAGGATGCGGCGGTGGTCCGGGTGCCCGGGGAAGCGCACGCCGTACATGTCGTACACCTCGCGCTCCATCCAATCGGCCCCCTTCCAGAGTTCCACCACCGAAGGTAGCTCGGGTTCGGGGTCGTTGGCGAACGCCTTCACCCACACCCGCTCGCCGGTGGCGAGGTTCGTGAGCCCGTACACCACGCAGTAACGGTCGGTCGCGCCGGCGTAGCCGAGGTAATCGACCCCGCCGATATCGGTCAGAAAGTCGAACCCGCACTCCTCTTTCAGGCACTTCAGGAGCGCGAACAACACTTTCGGCGCCTGCTCCGCGTCGACCAGCACCCGCTGGTTGTCGCGGAACGACGACGTGGTGAACGCCCCGGCGAACTTCGCGTTAAGAGTGTCGAGGTAGGGCATGTTTTCTTTACTGGAGCGCGGGCCTCTGGCCCGCTGGTGGCACCCAAGATCTCGCTCCGACTATCTTGTCAGAGCGATCCGCGCCGCACGCCAAAGCGGGCCAGAGGCCCGCGCTCCGGCGCAATCAATTTACTGTCGGCAGCGACCGCAACCGCGTGGCCGTGTTGTAGTCACCGGGGGTGATAATCGCCTCTTCTGCACCCAACTCGCGGGCCAGGGCGGTCGGCCCTTCGTAGGCCGTGCGCGAGGCGAACTCGCGGGCGTCGATCGTTCCCGTTTTCTGGATCTTCTCTTGGAGGTCGAGCACCGCGCGGATCAGTTGCTCGGGCCGGGGCGGGCACCCGGGCACGTACACGTCCACCGGGATGAACCGGTCGATGCCCTGGACGACCGCGTAGGTGTCGAACACCCCGCCGCTCGACGCGCACGCGCCCATCGAGATGCACCACTTCGGTTCCGGCATCTGGAGCCAGATGCGCTGCATCACCGGCACCATCTTCATCGCCACCCGGCCGGCCACGATCATCACGTCGCACTGCCGCGGGGAGAACCGCATCGCCTCGGAGCCGAACCGGGCGATGTCGTACCGGCTGGAGGCGGTCGCCATCAGCTCGATGCCGCAGCACGCGGTCGCGAACGGCATCGGCCACAGGCTGTGCTTCCGCGCCATGTTGGCGAGGTAGTCGAGCGGCGCGATCATGAAGTCCGGCAGCATGTTCGTCAGCGCCACTGGAACACCCCCTTCTTCCAGGCGTAGGCGTAAGCGATCACGAACGTCGCGAGGAACACCATGATTTCGACGAACACGATGGTTCCGAACACGGTGCGCCAGGTCTGGTCCCCGCCCTCGCCGAAGGCGATGACCGCCCAGGGGTAGAGGAACAGGAGTTCCACGTCGAACACGAGGAACAGGATCGCGATCAGATAGAACTTCACGTCGAACTGCATCCGGGCCGACCCGATCGGGTCCATACCCGACTCGTAAGGCATCTGTTTGATTTTGGTCGGCTTGCGCGGCTTGAACGGGAACAGGTGGGTGGCCGCGACAGCGCTCAAGCCGAAAAGGATGCAGACCGCGGCGTAAATGAGCACAGGGTAGTAAGCGACCAGATCGAACGCCGGTTCGATGCCGCCGGGCGTTTGAACGGGGGTGACCGGCATCGCGCGTGTCCCCTTTCTGTCGTGATCGGTCGAGAAGAGCGAGTCTGCTTCGCGGGTATTCTACCGCGCCTTGTGAGGGATTTCACAAGGGTCTGCAAAAAACAACCTCGACAGACGGTCGAGGCGTGCGTTTTAGGCCTAGTGATCCTACGGAGGCCGGTTGAGGCGTCAAGAAAAGTGTGCCAACGCTCGCCCCGTTCGCGTGTTCGATGGACGGATTGCCCCTACGCCCCTCGTCTCGGAGGCCGCCCCGATGCGTCCGACTCTGTTCGCTCTCCCGGTCGCGCTCGTCCTGTTCTGCTCGCCCGTGGTGGCGCAGCCCGCCCCCAAGCCCCTCGACGACAAGAATCTTGTAACGAAGGTGTACACCGTCAAAAACCTGATCGCCGGGCGCGAGAAGGGGGGCGTCGTTGCCGACTTCGACGCGCTGGTCAAACTCATTTTCGAAACCATTTCGATCGGTGAGCCGAAACCGGACGGCACTGGTGCACAGTTGGTCGAACGCGACGGCGGCAAGCTCGAAGTTCGCACCACCGAGAAGGTCCACCACGAGGTGAAAGACCTGCTCGAGGCTTTGGAGTCCCTTCAGGATTTCGCGATTGACGTGAAGACAGAGGTTTTCGAGCTCGATGCGGCGACTTATCGGCAACTCGTGAACGCGCTCCCGAAAGGTCGGTCGAAGTCGCCGGTGCTGTTCGCGATCGGAAGGGAAGTGATCGGCGTCCCCGAGTCGAAATCGGAAGATCTGGAACTGCCCGCTGCTGCCCTCAAGCTCCTCAAAAGTGGTCGAATCGTGCAGACCTCCAGCGGACGGTTCGTGAACGGAGTCGATTCGACCGTTTCAGCCCGCAAGGTGGTCATTCCGTTCAAGAACGATCCGGCCGCGATCAGCGTCGGCACGAAAACCAGCAATCCCCTGTTCGTGAAGGAAGGTTTTGCCCTCAACGCGCTGCTGGTGGTTTCGGCCGATCGTCGCTCCGTTCGGATGAAGCTGACCGAATCGTCAACGGCCGTCACCGGGATGCAGAAGCGCGAGCTGTTCGAGTTGGAGGGTAAGAAGGCGATCGCGCAGTCACTCGACACCGAAGACCTCGGCACTACCGGTTCTACTGTGGTTGTCGATGGTGGGGCTGCGATTTTCAAGTTGGACTACGCACCTAAGGACAAAGTGTGGGTGGTGGTCCTCAAACCGACAATTTTCATCGCGGCGGAAGAGGAGCTGCTGAAGAAAGAGGGGAAGCCGGTTCGGCCGTGATAACGATTCATTTTGCGGTGAGCAGCCGGCGCTGACTCGCGTCGAGTACGGAGAGCTTTAAGTTCGCTGCCGGCGAACGTCTCTTGCTCGCGTGGACTTCGGTCGTTATGGTCAATCAGGGGTTTTAATGGACGGGATGTCGCAAGATCGCCATCAACTCCGACCTGAAGTGCGGCACGCAATCCCGGGGTTCTGAGTTCACGACGGATTCCGACGGCGCGTGTGCGTTCGTCGCGTTGGGCGAAGTGGCGTGCTTCGGCCGGATCATAGAGCCGGTCGCGACTCAGAGGGCCAGCGATGCGCCGGGCGCTAAGCGTTCTTGTGGTAGCGGTGCTGCTGGCGCCGCTCGGGTGTTCGAACCGCACGGAGCCGAGCGGACCGCTGGAGACCGACTACGAGCACTACGAGCAGACACCCGAAGGCAAACCCATTTGTCCGAAGTGCGGGCGCTCCGATCAGGTGCGAGCTTACCTCTACGGTCTGACCCGGGGGGAACGACCTGAGGGTACGGTCGGCGGCGGCTGTGTGGTTACCGCGCTCAGTCCTGCGTTCCGTTGCGGGCACTGCGAAGCCCGCTTCGGTGTGACTCCGATGTCGCGCCGGGATTGTGTCAGTACGGAGCGCGAATGAGCGCCCCGAGTAACGCCCCCAGTCGGTCAACGGCCAGGGCGGCGTTCGTCAACACCTCGGCGTGATCGAGCGCCGTTTCGCCGATCCCGGCAGCCTTGTTTGTGACGCACGAAACCGCCGCCACTTCCAGTCCCAGCGCGGCCGCCGCTTCGGCTTCCAGTGCCGTGGACATGCCCACGGCGTCGGCCCCGCAAGCGGCGAGCGCGCGGATCTCCGCGGGCGTCTCGTAGCTCGGGCCGGTCAGCGCTGCGTAGAGCCCCGCGAGCAGTTCGCGTCCGCCGGTTCGCTCATGCGCCCCCATGACCTCAATGAGACGCGCGGCGTACGGGCGCACCGGTCCGTCGCCGGCCGCTAGGCCGCGCCACGCGGCGGGACCGAGGAGCTTGAGGTGCCCTTGAATGGCCATCAGCGAGCCGGGCGCCAGAGCCGGGTTGATGCCGCCGGCCGCGTTCGTGAGGACGAGGCGCCGCGCGCCGAGTTCGGCCGCGGTGCGCACCGTGCCGGTCACGACCTCCCAGGGGTGGCCCTCGTAGAAATGCACCCGGCCTCGGAAGAGCAGAGCCGGCATGCCGCTCCATTCACCGACCGCCAGCGTGCCGCCGTGGCCGTGAACCGACGGCGGAACCAGCCCCGGGACCGCGCCGAACGGCACCGCTGCGCGTTCCACGAACGCGGCGGCGGCGCCGCCCAATCCCGACCCAAGTACGACGGCCGCCCGCGGCGCGAGCGCCGCAGCGGTACGGGCGAACGCGGCGAACGCGACCATCAAACGCCCGCCGCCTGGAACAGGGGGGGGCACATCTGCTGCACCTGATCGAAGAGGAACGCCAGGAGCATCAGGTGCGCCAGCACCACCGACAGGTTGTTGTCCCCGTGCCCGAAGTTGTGCTCGAAGTGGTACCCCTGGTTCTTGAGCGTGTTGAACGTCTCGTTCTCGATCCGCCACCGGGCCCGCCCGGCCCGCGCCAGTTGCCGCACGTTGGCCCCGGTGACGGCCATGTCCGTGACCCACGTCCATTCCCGTGGGGTCCCGTCCGGATCGAGTTCCACCAGGTGCACGAAGTTCACCCGCACGTCGTCATTCGACTCGTTCAGCGGCAGATCGGCGATCCACAGGTAGCTGCGGCGGAGCCCGGTCCGCGGGTCCGCGTTCTCGACGACCTCGAACGCGTGCTGGTCCTGGCGGGCGCACACGTGCGCGAACAGGTGGGCGTGGTCCGCAGCCTTGACACCCAGGAGGAAATGGCACCTGGCCTTCTGAAGGTCCCGGACGTGGGGTGCATTGCTGCTCCGCGCGTCCTCGACCACGAGAACGGCTAGGTCCGGGTGCTCCTCGCGGAACCGGCCCAACCACCGCCGGGCCGCGTTCCGCTCGCAGTCGTTCTTGGTCCCCCCGTCGGCCCGCTGGATCGGCTCGGGGGCCAGGGCCAGGACCGCGGAGAAGTCCGGATGAACGACCGCGGCCCCGAGCATCTGGTGGTAATACGACACGGCCCCGTTGGCGTGCCGGCGGGTCATGCAATGGGGGCAGTGGACCTTCTGGGAGCAGAAGTACTCGACCCCGTCCAGGGCCACCACGTAGCACCCGTCCACCCGGTACTCGTCCAAGACGTGAGCCGCCTGCAACCGGGCGAACACGTCCCGGAACACGGGACGCAGGTGGTCCGGGTCCACGTCGTCGAGGATGGACCGCATCTGGGAGTCGCTGGGCCGGCCCGTGAGGCCGAACACGTGCCGCAGGTTGTGGTCCAGGGTGCGCCGTTGGAACGCGAGTAGGGACGGGTCCTTGAGGGCGAATAGGGCCAGCCCCGCCATCAGCACGTCGGGCAGCGAGAACGTGGGCTCGCGGCGTGCGTCCGGGATCGTCTCGAACCGCTCCCGGGCGCACGCGATCAGGGCGTCGGAGTGCAGGTCCTCATATGCACGCGGGGAACTGACGGGTATGCTCATGACCACGCCCCAGCGAGATCCCAGGGCGATACGACAACGGCCGCCTCGGACCGAGCGTACCCCGCTGGGGCCAAAAAGGCTCACGAATTCGAGCTTTTCAAGCCGAATCTCGCTCGCCGGGAATTGCTGAACCGTTGGCGTTGATGTAGAAGACGGCATCAATGATATCTTTGATCGGAATCGTCTGGCGACGCCCGCGACCCGTGTTCGGCGGGAACATCGGCTCCAGGAGCGTCCATTGATCGGCCGTTAGATCACTGCTATACGACTTGCGAGCTGATGTATTCGTGCCAAACATGAATGCTCCCTAAGTCCCTGATTTCCAGCACTTTAGGAGAATTCGGATTTGCCGTACAGCCTCTCAACCTCTCAATCTCTGACTAGCCCTGGGTGTTGGGGCACGGTATGTTGCCATGCCCCAAAACCCAGCGCGTGACCCAACCGCTTCTGTCGCAGCCGACCGAACTGCGAGATCGCCTCGGGCGTGGTGTGCCCGCCCATCACCGCCCAAGCACAGGGTCAACAGGCCTACCAGTGGGTGCTGGCGACCGTGACGGCTCCGCGGGTCCGTTAGCAAGGCCAATCGCTCGACCAGGGACCGGGACATGGGTGCGGCTACTGAAACGATGAGCCGCACCCACACCCACATGCCGCAGCTTACCCAACACCAATCCGTGCACAGCCTTGGGCAGATACCTCACCGCACTGGACGTTGGTTCCGGCCGCCTGCGGCAGGTGAACCCTTCGGGAACGTTACGTGACTGCTCCGGCTACGACGCGCTGAACGCCGAAGGGCGGTGACTCACAGCCGCCCGCCGACCGGTTCCACCGCGAACGTAAACGCCTCGCACGACACGACCCCTGGTAGCGGCAATATGGCCCGGTCGAGACAGGGGCGGTCGTCGATCAGGAACTTCGTGTCCGGCACGCGCACGCTTAACCCCTCGCGCGAGCGATAAATCAGCACGGGCGCGTCAACCGCCAGCGGAATGTGTGCGTCGGGCTCCGGACCGAGAATGAGTTCGTTCCCCATCAGCAGCACCGCGTCAACCGGGGCCTGCAACCGGTGCCCACTCGTCACTTCCAGTTTCGCAGACGAACTGACCTCCACCGGCTTGTGGAACAGGAACTGGCAACTCGTGCCGAGGGTCACGCGATCGCCGGGCGCGAGCACCGCCCGTTTAGTATCTGCGCCGTTGACGCGCAGTGAGCGACCGGACTCGATCACGTAGCCTTCGGCATCGCGGGTGAGTTCGGCGTGGGTACGTGACACCTCTGCGTAGAGCGGCACGTCCACCGGGCCGTCGGCTGTAGCCTGTCCGAAGGTGACCCGGTTCGACAGGCACACCAGATACCCGCCCACCCCGTCCACCCATAGCAGGAACCGCTTCGGTAGCGGGGCACCTGCGCTCGAGGACTCTTCCGCAAGAGCCGTTCCGGCTACACGAGCGATAGGGCGACCGCTCCCAGTTGCTGGCGGATGTAACGACTCGACCCGTGTAGCTCCTGCCCGGCCCGACGTACTCCGCGCGATCGGCCGCATGGTCGGCAGTTCCGGCACCGGCATCGGAACGGCAACGCTCACCGTCTCGGGTGCCGCGGCGGCCCAGGCCCGTCCGCGAACCGCTTTCGCCTCCCGGTGGTCCGGAGCTACGGCCAGCACCTCCGCCGCGAACGTTACGGCTTCGGCCCATTTTTTCGCGTCGGCCGCGTCCATGAGGCGTGAGACCGCGTCACGGAACTGCACGTGCCGCGCCTCGACCGCGTCTCGGAACCGCTCCAACCCGGTCGGTGGACACGGCAGCTTCGGGGCGATGCGGTCCAATTCCGCCAAGGCACGAAGGAACTCGCCGCGGTCCGCCAGTTCAGATGCGTGAACCCAGTCTTGGGCCGCGACTTCGAGCCGTTCGAGATCGGGGTGCCGCACCCCGCGGTCGCGAATCCGGGTGATCTGGTCGAGCGTGTCGATGGGGCGGCCGGCTTCGAGCATCGCCTTTGCCTGAACCACTGACAGTTTGGAAAGCGTGTACCGCAAGTCGGTAACCGCTTTTTCCCCGGTGTTGAGCGTCTCGGCAGCTAGCAGGTCGCGCCACGCCGCATCGGGGTTGTGCTGGTCGAGTGCCTTGGCCGCCCGCGTCAGGTAAGACCGCACGACTTCGCGGGCGAGCCGAACCACCTTGCGGTGCCCGTCGGCGAGATGGGGTTCGAGCAACCGGTGCGCGTCTTCAGGGCGGCCGGCACCGACCGCCTCTTGCGTCTGACGCAGTACCAACCACAGTGACGCGGGCATAGGGTGACGGAGTGGGTGGCGGAGACCGTGCGCATAGTGTACCAGATTCGAATCGATTGAAACCGACCAACCTCCGACACAGGTGCGGTGCCGGCGTCGGACGCCGGCACGTTCGCGCCTGCCCGGTTCTCTCTGCCCTGCCTGTCTCCCACCACTGATGCATGTCGGAGTGAGCGGAAACGGCGTGGTGGTGTGCGATTTTGGCACGCCGCTTCCCGACAGATGGCACGTACCGCCCGGCGCAGTAAAGCCGGCGCGGGAAACTGCTTTTCCGCTCCTTGGCGCCGCCGATCGCACTCGCGCCTCGGGCATTTTTCCCCCTCCTTTTTCACTCGCTGCACTTCCCGATGTCCGAATCATGCCTTCTGGGGCAGTTGGCAGCGGTGCTCCCGTCCGACGGTTGGCGTCGCAGGCGCGTGGTAAATATGCCGCAAGAGTCGCCATATCAAGATGTTGCGCCACGATATCTGGGAGCCGTTGGGATCTCGGGCGACTCGCCCGACGATTGTAACTGGGGCTCAAAGCAGTGGATTCGTGGGTAGCGATCGCCCAGCGAATGGGTAGTCCGATGCCCGTTAACTGCCAGCGAATGTCCTGTCGGCCACCCAGCGGATCGCCCACATGCCATAGGAGAGCCCGTTGCACCGCCGGGCCGGTCAAGAACAGTGGGACCGCCCGAGTGGTTCTCGGACGCGGCTCTTGCGGTAGGCCGGCAAACGGTTGGAATTTCTCGTGCATCAAACTACTGATGGCAGCGCGGGTACACCCGAGTTAGGCCGTGTACCACGATGGGTGCCACAGGTACGACCGCACTCGTCGCGATCAGCCCTTCAGCCGCTCGACCCATGATTACCGGCACGGCACGTGCATGGGCCACCAACTCACTGTCAGCTTACGGCGAGTGGTTGTCACCAGAGGGTTCCGGCCGATGTTCCCGGCCGGGACCGATTCGTGCCGCAAAGACCGAGATGATGATGCGAAGAAAGTGGCTTCTGGTCGCTCTTGCGCTCGCGGGCTGTGGCGCCGCGTACCTCGGCTGGAAGGCGCTCCGACCCAGGCCGTTACCGGAGGGTTTCGCCAGCAGCAACGGCCGTATTGAGGCGGTCGAGATCGACGTAGCCGCGAAGACCGCTGGTCGGCTCAAAGAGGTACTGGTAAACGAAGGCGATTTTGTCACCGCCGGCCAGGTGCTCGCCCGGATGGACACCGAGGTGCTCGCGGCGCAACTTCGTGAGGCCGAAGCGGACTCGCGCAAGGCAAAGAGCGCGGTCGACACCGCCAAGAGCACTGTCGTACAGCGGGAGAGCGAGAAAGCGGCCGGGCTGTCGGTCGTCGCCCAGCGCGAGGCCGAATTCGACGGGGCGAAACGGACCCGCACGCGGGCGGAGGCCATGTCTGCCCAGGGCGTCGGTTCGGCCGAAGTGCTCGACGGCGCCCGCGTCCAGTTCTTCAGCTCGGAAGCGGCCGTCAAAGCCGCTCGGGCGAACGTCGCTGCCGCGGACGCGGCCATCGCCACGGCCCGGTCGCAGGTGATTCAGGCCGAGGCGACGGTGGACGCGGCCAAATCCCGGATCGAGCGGCTTCAGGCGGACATCGATGACAGCACGCTTCGCGCCCCGCGCGACGGCCGGGTGCAGTACCGGGTCGCTCAACCCGGTGAGGTGCTCGCGGCCGGCGGCAAGGTGCTGAACATGGTCGACCTCGGCGACGTGTACATGACGTTCTTCCTACCGACCGCGGACGCCGGCCGGGCGCGAATGGGGACCGAGGTTCACATCGTTCTCGACGCGGCCCCGCAGTTCGTTATCCCGGCCCGCGTCTCATACGTCGCGGACGTGGCCCAGTTCACCCCGAAGACGGTCGAGACGGCGCAGGAGCGCCAGAAGCTGATGTTCCGCATCAAGGCGCGAATCGATCCGGACCTGCTCAAGAAGCACATCAACCGCGTCAAGACCGGGTTGCCGGGGGTAGCCTACGCCCAACTCGATCCCGGGGCCGAATGGCCCGCGGACATCCGGGTGAGGTTGCCGGAATGACCAGCCCCCAACCGCAACCGAGCCCGGCGCCGGCGGCCCGGCTAACCGGAGTCAGTTTGACATACGGCGGGACCCGCGCGCTCGACGCCGTCACCCTGGACCTGCCGGCCGGGCGAACCGTCGGCCTGATCGGCCCCGACGGGGTCGGCAAGTCCAGCCTGTTGGCGCTGGTTGCCGGCCTGCGCCGAGTTCAGGCGGGGCGCGTGGAGGTGCTCGGCGGCAACATGGCCGACGCCGGGCACCGCGGCCGGGCGTGCCCCCGGATCGCCTACATGCCGCAGGGGCTGGGCAAGAACCTGTACCCGACCCTGTCGGTGTTCGAGAACGTCGACTTCTTCGGCCGACTGTTCGGCCACGCCCGCGCGGAGCGCCGCCGCCGCATCACGGAACTGCTGGCGGGGACCGGGCTGATACCGTTCGCCGATCGCCCCGCCGGCAAGCTGTCCGGCGGGATGAAGCAGAAACTCGGCTTGTGTTGCGCGCTGATTCACGACCCGGACCTGCTCATCCTGGACGAGCCGACGACGGGCGTGGACCCGCTCTCCCGCCGCCAGTTCTGGGAGCTGATTGACCGCATCCGGGGCGACCGGCCGGGGCTGACCGCGCTGGTGGCGACCGCGTACATGGACGAGGCCGCCCGGTTCGACTGGCTGGTGGCGATGGACGCCGGCCGGGTGCTCGCCACCGGCACCCCGGCGGAGCTGCTCGCCCGGACCGCGACCCCGTCGCTGGAGGCGGCTTTCGTCGCGCTGCTCCCGGAGGAGCGACGCCGCAGCCACCGGGAGGTGGTCATCCCGCCGCGGGCCGGTGCGGGCGAAGTGGCCATTGAGGCGGTCGAGCTCACGAAAGCGTTCGGCGCGTTCGTCGCCGTGGACCGGGTGAACTTCCGGATCGAGCGGGGGGAGATCTTCGGCTTTCTCGGCTCCAACGGGTGCGGCAAGACGACGACCATGAAGGTCCTGACCGGGCTGCTCCCGGCCAGCGGCGGCACGGCCCGGCTGCTCGGGCGGCCGGTCGACGCTGGCGACATCGAAACCCGCCGGCGGGTCGGCTACATGTCGCAGGCCTTCTCGCTGTACAGCGAACTGACGGTGCGGCAGAACCTCGTGCTGCACGCCCGGCTGTTTCAGGTCCCCGGGGACGAGATTCCGGGGCGGGTCGCCGAGCTGGTCGAGCGGTTCGGCTTGGGTGAAGCCGTTGACGCGCTGCCGGACGCGCTCCCGCTCGGTCAGCGGCAGCGGCTGTCGCTGGCCGTCGCCCTCGTCCATCGACCCGAGTTGCTGATCCTCGACGAGCCGACTTCCGGCGTCGATCCGATCGCCCGGGACGGGTTCTGGCAGCTCCTGGCCGATCTGTCGCGCCGGGACCGGGTGACGATTTTCGTTTCCACTCACTTCGTGAACGAGGCGGCCCGGTGCGACCGCATCTCGCTCATGCACGCCGGGCGGGTGCTGGTCAGCGACACCCCGGCCGGGCTGGTCGCGGTGAGCGGTGCGGCGTCGCTCGAAGACGCCTTCATCGGCTACCTGGAAGAGGCCGCGGCCCAGGCCCCGGGGGCCGGTAGCACGAACCCGGGGGCGGCTCGCGGTCGGGAACCTGAAGGCCCGCCGGCCCCTCGCCGCGATGGTGCCGTGGCTGCCGGCCCCCGCTCTTTACCTCCCACTTCCCGCCCATCCTTGAGCGCTGCCCCCTGGTTCAGCGGTCAGCGGATGGTGAGTTACGCCCGCCGCGAGGCGCTCGAACTCCGGCGCGACCCGGTTCGCGCGGCTACGGCCCTGCTCGGCAGCGTGGCCCTGATGCTCATTATGGGCTACGGGATCAGTATGGATGTCGAGAACCTGCCCTTCGGCGTGCTGGACCGCGACCAGACCGCCGCCAGCCGCGACTACGCCCTGAACCTGGCGGGGTCGCGGTACTTCGCCGAGCGGCCCGCGGTGGCCGACTACGACGAGGCGGACCGGCGCATGCAGTCGGGCGAACTCAGCGTCGTGATCGAGATCCCGCCCGACTTCGGGCGCGACCTGGAACGGGGCCGGGCCGTGCAGATCGGGGTTTGGGTGGACGGGGCCATGCCGTCCCGGGGCGAGACCGCCCGCAGCTACGTCCAGGGCGCCCACGCACAGTGGCAGGCCGATGTGGCCCGCCGCCGCCTCGGCGTGCGCGGCGCGTCCGCCCCCGCCACGATCGAGACGCGGTTCCGGTACAACCCGGACGTGAAGAGCGTCGTGGCGATGGTTCCGGGCGTGATCCCGCTGTTGTTGCAGCTCATCCCGGCCGTGCTTGTGTCGCTGTCTGTGGTTCGGGAGAAGGAGCTGGGGTCGGTCATCAACTTCTACGCCACCCCGACGACCCGGCTGGAGTTCCTGCTCGGCAAGCAGCTCCCGTACATCGCCCTGGGGATGCTCAACTTCCTGCTGCTGGCCCTGCTGGCGGTCACGGCGTTCCGGGTGCCGTTCACCGGCAGCTTCGCCGCCCTGACCGCCGGTGCGGTGCTCTACGTCGGCTGCGCGACCGCGCTGGGCGCGCTCATCTCCGTGTTCATGCGGAGCCAGGTCGCGGCCGTCTTCGGCACGGCGGTGCTCACCATCCTGCCCGCCGTTTCGTTCTCCGGGATGATCGACCCGGTGTCGTCCCTGGAGGGCGCCGGGGCGTGGATCGGCCGCGTCTACCCGACCGCCCACTTCCTGACCATTTCCCGCGGGACGTTCTCCAAGGCCCTCGGGTTCGCCGACCTGACCGCCCCGTTCCTGGCGCTGATCGTCGCGTTCCCGGTGCTGATCGGGCTGGCCGCGGCGCTGTTGCGAAAACAGGAGGCCTGACCGATGCGCGCCGGGACCGTCTGGCACTTGGGCGTCAAGGAGCTGTGGAGCCTGGCCCGCGACCCGATGCTGCTCGGGCTCATCGCCTTCAGCTTCACGGTGTCGGTCTACGCGGGGGCGACGGCCCAGCCGGAGACGCTCAACAAGGCGCCGATCGCGGTGGTGGACTACGACCGGTCGCCGCTGTCCGAGCGCATCACCGCTGCGTTCTACCCGCCGCAGTTCCTGCCGCCGGCCCGGATCACCCCGGACGAAATGGATGCCCGCATGGACGCCGGCCGGGACACGTTCGCGCTGGTGGTCCCGCCCGACTTCCAGCGCGACGTGCTCGCCGGGCGGCGGCCGGCGGTCCAGCTCAACGTCGACGCGACGCGCATGAGCCAGGCGTACACCGGCAGCGGGTACGTCGAGACGATCACCAGCGGGGAGGTCCGTGCGTTCGCCGACCGGTACCGAGCGAACCCGGCCCCGCCGGTGGACATGGCCGTGCGGGCGCGGTTCAACCCGGAGCTGAACAAGTCGTGGTTCGGAGCGGTCGTGAAGCTGATCGACAACGTGAACCTGCTGGCGATCGCGCTGGCCGGGGCCGCCCTGATCCGGGAGCGGGAGCGGGGCACGATCGAGCACCTGCTGGTGATGCCGGTGACCCCGTTCGAGATCATGACCGGCAAGGTGTGGTCGATGGGACTGGTGGTGCTGTTCGCGTGCGCACTGTCGCTGCGGGTCGTTGTGCAGGGGGCGCTTGGGGTGCCGGTCGGGGGCTCGCGGGCACTGTTCCTCTGCGGCGTCGCGCTGCACCTGTTTGCCGCCACGTCGATCGGCATCTTCATGGGCACGTTCGCCCGCTCGATGCCGCAGTTCGGGCTGCTGCTGATGATGGTGGTGCTGCCGCTCCAGATGTTGTCCGGCGGGGTGACGCCCCGCGAGAGCATGCCCGGGTGGGTGCAAACGGTGATGCTGGCGGCCCCCACCACACACTTCGTGGCCCTGTCCCAGGGCATCCTCTACCGCGGCGCGGGGCTGTCGGTCGTGTGGCCGCAGTTCCTCGCGCTCGCACTGATCGGGACGACGTTCTTTGGCGTGACGCTGGCGCGGTTCCGTAAGGTCATCGGCACGATGGCTTGATCCCGGGTCCGAGGGCGCCCTGACCGTCACTGACCACCGGTTCGGTTCGAAGGCCGTGGCCTCAACTTCGGATCGGTGCCCCTCGGACAGTATCCGCACCTCATCGGCGCGGTCGCCGGAACGCAGGACCCGCGGGACGGGCTGCGCGGCCCGCCGAAGATGCCTTGAACGAACGGTTGAATTAACGCGGGCGCGCCGGCCCCCTGTTCGCTGAGCCGTGCCGAGTGGCAAGGTCAAACCATACGCGGCCGAGCACGCGCGTCAGGGTGTCGCGCCGCGTCACCATTTCCAGGTGCGGTACGCCACAACCGCCCGCGCCCGATCGATCCCAACAACCACTCTCTGCCCAACGTACCACTCGGAAACCTGCCGCGCGTGCTCGCCGCCGGGCACTCCGTTAAGCCAGTGGGTGTCGGTCGTGGGCGTCGCGGATACCCCGTCTGGCACCCAGGCCCCGAGTTCCTCGCGCGGCACCGTTGCGACAACGCGAATGTCCCAATCGGACGGCCCCGGTACGAGGCCGTTGCCGTTGTTCTGGTATCGCACATGGAAGCCCAGCTCGCGGTAGCTGCGGCGGAACGTCACGTACCGCTCGAGGAACGCGGACCGTTCGGCGAGCGACGGCAGCGATTCGCTCAACGTGTCCGTTGACTCCGGCCTGTTCGGTCCACAGCCCGCACAGGCGATCAGAACGCAGGCGATCGTATTTCTCATCTGGCCCTCGTGGTGCGTCAGAACCGTTCGTAACCGCTCCACCACCTGCGAGCGGTTGCTGTTCACCGCCCCAATGCTCTGCGCCACGGGATCCACTCCGCGAGGCGCGACACCGCGAAGGCCGGCGCTGCGACCGCAAGCACCTTCAGCCACTCCGATCCGGACAGTGGGGCGAGGCGGAAGAAGTCCGCCGACAGGGGCCAGTACATGAACCCGGCGTAGATGGGGACGACCACCAGCGACAGCTTTACAAGCCAGCGGTCCGTCGTGAGCCGTTCGCCGTCGCCGTTCAGCACCCGCCACAGCACCGTCACGCCGAGCAGAATGAGTGCGGTCAGCAGCATTGTGCGCTGCGTGTCCTCGTTCACGTCCCAAACGTGTTTTCCGAGGGCCAGCAGCGCGACGCCGCAGCCCGCGAACACCAACCCCGTGCGCAGCGCGAACCCACCCACGTCCGCGAGGAACGGGGTCTTGTCGGCCGCCCCGGACCGCTCGCGGGTCAGCGCCATCAGTAGCGCCGGGACGCCGATCACCATCCAGTTCAGGAGCGTCACTTGCTGCGGCAGGTACGGGAACGGGATGTCGAACAGCCCGACCGCGTAGGCCACGATGAACGCCATCGAGTAGACGTTCTTCGTGAGGAACAGCTTGCCCGCGCGGCGCAGGTTGCGCACGATCGTCCGCCCCTCCGCGATCGCCTCGGGCAGCACCGCGAAGTCGTTCGTCTCCAGTACCAGGCTCGACACCGTTTTGGCGGCCGGGCTCCCCTCGCCCATCGCGATCCCCAGGTCGGCCTTCTTGATCGGCAGCACGTCGTTGACCCCGTCGCCGATCATCGCGACGTTCGCGCCGCCCTTCTGAAGTGCCTCCACGATCGCGACCTTCTGGAGCGGCTCGACGCGGCCGAACACGCTGTGCGCGCGCACGAACGCGACCGGGTCTTCGGCGGCGTCGAGGTCTTTCCCGCTCACCACCGGCTCGCGGGACATCGGCAGGTTGAGTGGCGCGACGGTGGCCTGAACGGTTCGCGGGTTGTCGCCCGAGATCGCCTTGAACGCGATCCCCTGCGCGGACAGCGCCTGGAGCACCGCCGCCGCGTCCGGGCGCAGCTCGTCGGCCAGCGCGACCAGTGCCAAGAGCTGCAGGGCAGGGGGGAGGGTGCCCGGTTCGAGCGGCGCCGCGGCGGTGCTTTCGGCGAACAGCAGGACCCGCAGCCCGGCCGTTTGCAGCCGGTTCAGTTCCGCGTCCCAACGGCCGACGCCCGGGGACAGTGCTTCCGGGGCGCCCAGCACCAGCACGCGTTCCGCACCGGGTTCGCGCACGCGCGCGGCGCTGAACCGCGTCCGTGCGTTGAACGGGAGGTGCTCGACCGCCTCCACCGGGACCGTGCCGAGGGCCGCGCGGATTGCCTGGATGTTCTTGTTGTCGCGATCGATCGAGGCGCACGCGAACTGCGCCAGCCGGTGCCGCACCTCGTGTTCGGGCAGCTCGTCCGTCAGGACGCGAAGCGTGTCGAGTTTCAGCCGGTTGGAGGTCAGCGTCCCGGTCTTGTCCGTACACACCACATCGACCGCGGCCATCGCCTCGACGGCGTTCAGCCGTTGGACGAGCGCGCCGCGCCGCCCGATCACCACCGCCCCGATGGTGAAGGCGACGGTCGCGGTCAGCACCAGGCCCTGCGGGATCGTGGAAACCACCGTCGCAGCGATCATCCGGAACATGTGTTCCGCGCCGATCTCGCCCAGCGCGTACAGGGCGCCGTACAGGGCGCACAGGGCGAGCGCGGCGATACTCAGGGCGGTGATGATGCGGTTCGACGCCCGGGTGATGGGGCTGGTGGTGTAGCTGTACCGCTGGGCGTCGGCGGTGACGCGCTGGGCGAACGCGGCCGAGCCCACCTTTTCCGCCCGGTAGCTCCCCTCGCCGGTCACGCAGATGCTCCCGGACAGCACCCGTTCACCGGCCCCCCGGCGCACCGGGTCCGATTCGCCGGTGAGCAGCGCTTCGTCGACCTCCAGGTACTGCGATTCGAGCAGGGTGCCGTCCGCGACTACCGTTTCGCCGACCCGCAGCAGCACCAGATCACCCAGCACCACATCGTCCACTGGGATCTCGTGCGGGCGGCCGTCCCGCACCACGCGCGCCTTCTGGGCGGTCAGAATCGCTAGACGGTCCAACTGCCGCTTGGCGCGCAGCTCCTGGGCCAGCCCGATGAGCGTGTTGGCGAGTGCCGTACCGGTTACAGACACGCCGGCCCGCCAGTCGCCGAACGAGAACAGCGCGACCGCCGTCGGTGCGACCACGAGGTTGAACACCGTGAACGCGTGTCGGGACACGATCACCCCGTAGTCCGCCCACGCCGACCGGCGGGTGCGGTTCACCTCCCCCCGGCGCACACGCTCCGCAACTTCGATTGCTGTCAGACCCGTGGCGGGTGGGGCGGTCATAAGTGGTTCTTCCTCCGGGAGCGTCGGGCGGCGGTATTGTACCCGGCGTGACTGCTCGGACTTGGCGCGGCCCGTAGTATTGTCCTGACACCGGTTTTCTGCTTTCTGACAACCCGGGCGGCGGGATTCAGTTACTCTGGTAATCATTCCGCAAAGGAGCCAAGGGATGTCAGCCGACGCGCGTGAGGGTCCCGTCAAGCCACTGCGCGTTCTGGTGGTGGATGACGACGCCGATACGCTCGACTCGCAGCTCGACCTGCTCGGGCTGTGCGGGTTCGCGGTCGGCACTGCGGCTGATGGCGAGGAGGCACTTCGGACCGTTTTGGCCGATCGGCCCGATGTGGTTGTGACGGATTTGCGGATGCCGCGGTGCTCCGGGAGCGAACTGGCGCGCCGGGTGTCCGCGGCGGGGCTCTCGCCGCGCCCGTTTCTGGTGGCGGCGACCGGGTGCCAAGGCACCATGCTCCGGGAGGCCGAACAGGCCGGGTTCGATCTGATACTGATGAAGCCCGTCGAACCGGCGGTGCTGGTCGGGTTGCTCCGCCGGATCGAGCGCGCCCTTCACTAACCGGCTTTGCTGTCGCGGCTTTTTGGTCGGCACATCGAGCGTCCTGTCCGAATCGCACTTTCAGAAACCAAAACCCATCGGCTGTCTCTGACGCCCGGTTCCCGTCAGAGGCGGACGATTTTACCCGCGTCAATTGCTGCAAGCGATTTGGTGATAGTGCTTTGCGACTCTATTATGCCGGATCGCCTTGGGGTGGCGGTTCGGAGAAATCGCGTGATTCGGTGGTAGCGATGTACCAGCGAATCGCCAGTCCGGGTACAGCAGATGTCCAGTCGGCGACCAGTCCGAGTGCCACCGACGCCGCACCGACTTTCCCATACTCGCAGCCCTGTGATGTGAGCCACGTGCCCAATTCATCTGAAAAGCGACACGCGCCGCGACTGAAGCGGGGCGAAGCCGAGATCCAAATTCCGCCGGTTGGAAACGGCCCAGATTGAATCCTCGCGCCCGCTACTGTCCAGATGGCACCCGCGTTGACGAGCGATTGCGTACCGGGTATGCGGGCGGCCATCGTACAACCCGAGGGGGGCCGCATGCGGTCGCTCGCCCGATTCGCTCTTCTCGCCGCACTCGGCTCCGGGTGCCTCACGCCTTGGAACGCTCCGTCGGCGGATGCTGTGGTCATCACTCAAAGGGGGAACACCACCACCCTCGGCGTTGCTTCGCACGAAGTCATGTACCCGATCCCGTTCGTGTCGCCGCCCGTTCTGGAGGTGGACCCCGCGGACAAGGCGACCATCCTGCACTTGGAAGAGAAGGCCGATCGGTTCGTGGTCACCGCCGCTCCCGTTGAGGTGTGGCGAACGAGCACGACGCTCAAGTGGAAAGCCACGGGTTCCGTACCGCGGTCTGCGGCTGTTGTGGGGTTGGTGTTCCCGGACGCATCATCCCCGAGGCGGTAACGGGCACCGGCTCAAGCCGCTACGGTTGCTACCCGATACCCCATTATGCGCAACGCTCCTGTGTGCAGGCGCCTGAATGTCACCAAACGAATCCGGCGTCTTTACCACGCATGACGTGCGAACAGTGTCGGCCCAATGTGCCGAATCGGTGGGCCGCAAGCGGTCGCGGCGCCGGCGGCTCAAGACGGTTTCGGCCGCACCTAGCTAATACGCGCTCGGCGGGGGGCTTTGCCCGGAGCAGACGGGCAGGCAGATGCGGAACGTGGTGCCGGAGCCCGGTGCGGTCTCCATGCTGATCGCCCCGCCGTGCCGGGCGACCACGTCCGCCACGATACTCATCCCGAGGCCCGTGCCCGTTTCTTTCGTTGTGAAGAACGGCTCGAACAGCCGGGTCCGCACGTCGTCCGTCATCCCGCACCCGGTGTCGGACACCCGCAAGCACACGGCCGGGGCGCCGTCCGGTAAGCTCCCGGGCACCGTGGCGAGCGTGAGCCGACCGCCGTCGGGCATCGCGTCGCGGGCGTTGCTCGCGAGGTTCAGCAGCACCTGCCCGATTTGGACCGGGTCGGCCGACACCGGCGGCAGGTCCGCGGTCGGTTCGAGCGTGACCCGCACCCCGCGGCCCACCAGCCGCGCCACCAGCGGCTGGGCGTCCGCGACCACCCGGTTCAGGTCCAGCGGCTCCGGGGTGAACGGCTGGGCGCGTGCGAACCGCAGCAGTTGACCGGTCAGCGCCTGGCCGCGCAGGCCGGCCTCGACCACGTGGGCGGCGAGGTCCTGCGTCGGCGTACCGGCCGCGGACGCCTGGATGACCTCGCCGAAGCCGATGATGACGGTGAGCAGGTTGTTGAAGTCGTGCGCCACCCCGGCCACCATGCGCCCGAGCGCGTCCATCTTCCGCGACCGCTGGAGCAGCTCGCGGAGCCGGTCCCGCTCGGCCTCGGCCCGCGCCTGCACCTCGAGCTGCGCGGTCCGCTCGGTCAGCAGCCGGGCGTTCTCGGTGGCGCGGGCTTCGGCCCGGTCCCGCGCCGCCGACAGGTCGCCGATCAGGGCCGCGTTGGTCCACGCCACCGCCGCCGCATCGGCCAGCGCCTGGAGGGTCTCGACCTGATCGGGGGTCGCGTGGTGCTCGGTCCCCCAGTAGGCCCCGATCGTGCCGAGCGGATCGTCCGGGCGCACCGCCACCACGGCCAGGCTCTTCACGAACGTGGCCCGGTAGGACCCGTGCGGGATGCGAGGGTCGGCGAACACGTCGGGGATCACGGCCGGCAGCTTGTGCGCCGCGACCCACCCCCCGATGCAGCACCCGGCCCGGAACCGGCGCCCCTTCCAGAGCGGCGCGACCGCGTCCTCTTCGAGGTAGCGGCACTCGCCGTCGGCGAGCAGCGCGAACGTCGCCCCGTCGGCGCCGACCAGGCGCCGAACGTAGTGTGTGACGACGGTCAGAATGGCGGCGTGGTCGCGGCACCGGGCCAGTGCATGCACCGCATCAACAAGCGCGGAGTGAGACATTGGAGTGCATTCGGCCCTGCGAGTCGGGCAGGCAGAAAAATACCGTTGCGATGCGATCAAGTGAAGGGGCGATTGCAAAAGTCGGCGTGGATTGCGACATCGCGCGCGCGGTTTTGTGGCCCAGCGCGACTTTTTCGGCCGGCCCTCACCCGGGGCCGGCGGCTGTCTCCTCTCGGTTTCTTGTCACCGGGTTGTTGCGTCACCGTCCCCGGGCCGATTACAGTGTGTAGGTCGGTTTCTCGCGCTCGAAAAAACTCTCTCCGTTCCTCCCTCGAAGCCGGCGCGTCACGCCGGGGAAGCTGCCATGGACCTCTTCAGTCGCCGCGAGTTCGTTAACCGTTCCGCGCTCCTCGCCGCCGCCGCGGCCGCCGGCGCCACTGCAACCGCCGAAGACAAGCCGACCGCCACCGCCGCCAAGGCCCGGGCCGACAAGCTCCGCGTCGCCGTGGTGGGCGTGCGGGGCCGCGGGATGAGCCACGTCGGCGGGTTCCTCGGCAAGAACAACTGCGAGATCACCACCGTCTGCGACTGCGACGAGGCCGTCATCGGCCCCGCGATGAAGCAGATCGAGGGCAAGCAGGGCAAGGCCCCCAGGTTCGAGAAGGACATCCGCAAGCTGGTCGAGAACAAGGACATCGACGTCATCTCGATCGCCACGCCGAACCACTGGCACGCGCTGATGGCGGTGTGGGCGATGGAGAACGGCAAAGACGTGTACTGCGAGAAGCCCGCCACGCACAATGTGCGCGAGGGCGCGATCATGACCGCCGCGGCCCGCAAGTACAACCGCATCTGCCAGGTGGGCACCCAGAGCCGCAGCAACCCCGGGATGCGGGACGCCATCGCCTACGTCCGCGGCGGGAAGATCGGGGCGGTGGACCTGGCGATCGGGCTGTGCTACAAGCCACGCACCAGCATCGGCAAGGTGACCGGCGAGCAGGCCCCGCCGAAGACGATGGACTACGACCTGTGGTGCGGCCCGGCCCCGCTGAAGGCGCCGACGCGGAACACCAAGAACGGCACCGTCCACTACGACTGGCACTGGATCTGGGACTTCGGCAACGGCGACCTGGGCAACCAGGGCGTCCACGAGATGGACAAGGCCCGCTGGGGGCTCGGCCAGACCACCATGCCGAACAGCGTGTTCAGCCTCGGCGGGCGGTTCGGGTACACCGACGACGGCGAGACCGCCAACACGCAGTTGTGCGTGTTCGATTACGATAAGGCGAAGATGATCTTCGAGGTCCGCGGCCTCACCACCGACGCCTACAAGGGGGCGAAGGTGGGCAACATTTGGGTGGGGACCGAGGGCTACGTGGTGTGCCCGAGCTACTCCGGCGGCGTCGCGTACGACAAGAACGGCAAGGAGGTGGCGAAGTTCTCCGGTGGCGGCGACCAGCACCACTTCGACAACTTCGTGAAGGCGGTGCGGAGCCGCAAGGTGGAGGACCTGAACTGCGACATCGCCGAGGGGCACCTGTCGGCGGCGCTGTGCCACCTGGCCAACATCAGCTACCGGCTCGGCACCGAGGGGTCGATCACGAAGGCCGGGGCGGTGAGCGACAACAAGACCGTCAACGAGTTCGCGGCCGGGATGCTGGCCCACCTCAAGGCCAACAAGGTGAACCTGGACAGCACCGTGGGCCGGTTCGGGCCGCTGCTCCAGATCGACACCAAGACCGAGCGGTTCAAGGACAACGCGAAGGCCAACGCGATGCTGTTCCGCGAGTACCGCAAGGGGTTCGAGCTGAAGGAGAGCGTGTAACGCCGGAGTAACCGGTTCCCGGCTCCGCGTTGGCGGGGCCGGGGTTGTCACGTCTGAATGGTGGTCACGCGGTCGTCCCGGTTCAGGGGCGGCGCCTGATACATGAACCCATCTGCGGTCTCGCGTTCTTGACGAGCCGCGACCGCCAGGGTAATGGCACTCGTTTTCCCTGTTTACCTAGTCGCCTGTGCGCTGAATTTGGATACCCTGAGCAAACTTTCCGACGCAAAGCCGAATTCAGACTTCCCAAACGCAGCGCACAAGTGAACACTGAGAACATAAAACGAGTGCCATTAACCGCCAGGACGCGGTTAATGGCACTCGTTTTGACACTTTAGCAGCGAGAGTGCAGGGATTGGGGTTCCTTGCGTGGAACCGGCCGATTTTTGAGCCATCGCGCCGAAGACCGCGCCCGATGGAGGCCGTGAAGGGTTTGGGTGCGTCGGGTGGCGTCAGGCGGCGGTGCTCGAAAAGCTCGGCCACATCCGCCTTTTGGCGCGTCGTCATCCGTCGCGCCGGGGCGGCGTCCTGTTTGCGGGGGCGACCACGCTTGCGCGTGCGGATCGGCGCCAGGACGTGCTTACGCACGTGAGTCAACGCACGCGGGACGGCCTGATTGATCTCCTTGAGGATATGGAACACGCAGAGCGGGTGCGGCACGCCCGGCCAGCGTTGCGAAAGGACGGCCGGGTACCGCGACGAGCCATCGGTGGTAATGCCCTGCACACGCTTGCCACGGGCGCCCAGTTGGCCCTTAACGTCCGCCCGAAAGATCCGGACATCGGCGTGGGTCGGGTCGTGTTCGAGGACACAACAGGCCAGGCGGTTGTACCGGCGGTTGTCCACAACTGAAAGGATGCAGAAGGGGCCGTCATCGACTTCGTCGATGGCCACGTAACCGGAGAACTGCGCCAGGGCGTCGTCGAGGTAGGTGGTCCGACGTGTCGCCACCTTTTTCCCCCTTCGCCACGATCCAGAACCGGGTCGTGGCGAAGGGGACAAGACCCGGTGATCCCGCCACAGATTCCAACTGGCGGTTTGATAGGGGAGTCCGTCCTCGCACACCAGGCGCACGGCCAGATCCTGGACGCGCCGGGTGTACAGGCACTTGGGGCGCGCCAGGTCCGTGAGGTCCACGGCGAAGCACCGGCCACAGGAGAGGCACCGGTGTCTGGAGAAGGTCACGACCAGATCGACGGGGCGTCCGGTGCGTGGGTCGCCCAGATCGTGCAACGTGCGGGTATCGGTGGTGCAACGGCCGGCCGCGTGGTTGCAACGCGGGCACCGACGCGAACGGACGTTACGTGTGCGCCGGTGGATGTGCGGTTGGGGGAGATCTTCGACCTGGGTAATCCCCTCAGTGGGGTCCGGAGTGTATTCGCCGGGAGCCATTGGCACTTCTCCACAACGGTCCCTACGCCTTGTTAGAGGGTCGAACCGCCAATGGATGCAATCCCGCTGCTAAAGTGTCGTAATCGTGGTCGATTTCAATCATCTGCTTGGATTTCCAGTGTGCGGTGACGGTTCGGGGTAAGAATCCATCGAAATCCAGGCAAATTGAGTGCTTTTGCCCTGCACATTCGCCGTCGTCGCCTGTTTCACAGTATTCGAGCCACTGTTCAACTAACTCGCAGACGAGTAACGTTTCTCCCGGCGGAACGGGGACTTTTTCACGAGTCGGGTAGCCCACTCCAACTGAAAGCGGGCGTATCCCTGCTCCGCCTCTGGACTGCCGGGCTTGCCGAAATATCGCACGTGACGCTCGCCGGCCGTCTGCCACTCTCAATAGGCGCGATCAGTTGCCTTATGCGTTTTGAGAGTCGTGCACGGACGCGTTGGTCCTTTGACAGGCTTTACCTTTGGCCGGAATCGACGGTTGGGAGCAACCGTAACCGCCGCGTTCTCAGCCGTACACCCGAGCTTGAGTCTCGCGTTGGTGGTTGTGACGGGAACGCCGGTTTTGGCGGCGCACTGCTTGAGGGTGAGGGTTTCGCCCCGGACAGTGTACATTTTCGGCGGATTGGGCATGGAGTATCTCGGGTTGTGAGTTCCGAGATTACATCGGCACTTCCGTTCACGTCAGGGGAGTTGTGAACTCTCACGTCCCGTCAGTGATGGGACGTGAGAGTTCGAAGCTGAAGGGATAAATGACGCAACCCATGCTATTTGCAGGGGTTGCGAGTGGAGCGAATGAGAGTCGAACTCACGGCCTCTTCGTTGCGAACGAAGCGCTCTACCAACTGAGCTATCGCCCCAATTTGTCTCACAAATACTGACATCGAAAACTAAAACAACCTCCTCCGACCTACATAATGATAAAGGGCAAACGAGCTGCGGCAAGGGTACTTTTCAGGCAGGAGCCAGAAATTGGTGGTGTCCTACTTTTGTTGCACGGCCGGGAACGCCAGCCACTCTTGCAACGACTACACGTGATCGGTGAGTCCGGCCGCCAGCGCCGGGGTTCTCTCGCGCCAGCGGCGGTCCGCACCCTTGGCGCGCAGGGTGCGGACGGGCCAGCGAAAGTAGCGGGACGCGGTCGCAGCCCGGTGCGTGTTCCAGTCCTTGGAGAACGCATACGTCTTGCGGGCCTTGCGGCTGCACCGGTTCCGATCGGTCCCGTTGTGCCGCCCCACGAAGCACGTGTCACGACCGTGCTCACGACCGAGGCGGCCAGCCCGGCGGTCACCGCGGCCGCGGTCCCGAGCACCACCCGGGTACTCACGGACATGACCCGATTGCTCTTCCGCTCCTTATGTACGGTCGCGCACATGACCGATGCCGGGAGTACCGAGCCTTGTGCGGGCGCCGCGGCACCGGTCCTCCGGGGCACCGTTCTTCTCCTCGCGGGCCACGAAGCTCCACTCCTCAGCGAGCTGGAGTTCGTTGGTCCGGGGGGGAAAGGGCCACCAACTCGTCGTGGAGTTGCTGGGCCTGGTGCCCGGTCTGACGGATGTACCGGGTGACCGTGTCCCGATGCACCCCGACCAACCGGGCGGTCTTGCGGGTGCCCGCCCCCTCGGCCACGTGGGCCAGCACCGCGGTCACCGTTTGGGCCGACAGCCGGGTCCCATACAAGGGCGTGCCCTTGCGCTCGGAGAACCGGGCCTGGCACGTGGAGCACCGCAGCACCCGGGTGCGGTTCGGTCCGTACCGGGCCGGCACCGTCAGGTTACCGTGCCCCCGCTTCCCGTGGTCCGGGCAATCCGCATTCCGGCAGCAGAACCGACTCAGGTCGTCCATCACCGATCTCGACCCGCGCGAGGGAAAACACCACCGAACGGTGTAAACTCCTTGCCACGTATCAGCAGCCGCATGCAAGACGAACAGGACACCACCGTCGAAACCGGAGGAGCTGGAACTGCCCACTGCTGCCCTCAAGCTCCTCAAAAGTGGTCGAATCGTGCAGACAGTAGAGGACCAGTTGAAGAAGGAAGGGAAATCAATGGGGCCGCGGTAGAGTTAGCCCGAGTCTGATGGGGGGCGGCTACCGCCTCTCTCTATCGGATTCCAGTCGTTCCAGGTTCGAGCCACGGAACTCGAGTCTATATTTCCCTGGGACCGCGGACGTCCCGTCCGCCGGTTGGGAGGTGGGGCCGTGTTGCGGACCTTCAGCAAGCGTCCTCATCCCTCGGGCAGCGAACAGAACGTCCGCGGTCCCAGAGAAATACCCACCGATTCCCCACGTGTCCTCGCTCAAAATTCGAAATCACTGAACCGCTGTCACGCGCGCTCAGTCCTGCGTTCCGTTGCGGGCACTGCGAAAGCCGGTTCGGTGTGACTCCGATGTCGCGCCGGGATTGTGTCAGTACGGAGCGCGAATGAGCGCCCCGAGTAACGCCCCCAGTCGGTCAACGGCCAGGGCGGCGTTCGTCAACACCTCGGCGTGATCGAGCGCTGTCCCTCCGATCCCGGCGGCCTTGTTCGTGACGCACGAAATTGCCGCCACTTCGAGCCCGCGTGCGGCTGCCGCTTCGGCTTCCAGCGCTGTGGACATGCCCACGGCGTCGGCCCCGCAAGCGGCGAGCGCGCGGATCTCCGCGGGGGTCTCGTAGCTCGGGCCGGTCAGCGCTGCGTAGAGCCCCGCGAGCAGTTCGCGTCCGCCGGCGCGCTCGTGCGCCCGCATGACCTCAATGAGTCGCGCGGCGTACGGGCGCACCGATCCGTCGCCGGCCGCCAGGCCGCGCCACGCGGCGGGGCCGAGGAGCTTGAGGTGTCCTCGAATCGCCATCAGCGCACCAGGCGACAGAGCCGGGTTGATGCCGCCCGCGGCGTTCGTGAGGACGAGGCGCCGCGCGCCGAGTTCGGCCGCGGTGCGCACCGTGCCGGTCACGACCTCCCAGGGGTGGCCCTCGTAGAAATGCACCCGGCCTCGAACGAGCAGGGCCGGGACGCCGCCCCACTCGCCGACCGCCAGCGTGCCGCCGTGGCCGTGAACCGACGGCGGAACCAGCCCCGGGACGGCGCCGAACGGCACCGCTGCGCGTTCCACGAACGCGGCGGCGGCGCCGCCCAATCCCGACCCAAGCACGACGGCCGCCCGCGGCGCGAGCGCCGCAGCGGTACGGGCGAACGCGGCGAACGCGGCCATCAAACGCCCGCCAGGTCGTCGAGGTCGGTGAACGGGCTCGGCGGGCTGCTCTCCGCGATCTCCGCGAACATCTGCTTGGTCCGCACGGCCCAGCCGATGAACTGGGCCGCCCCTTCGACGCCGAGCCGCTCGGCGTTCACCACCGCGTCGTAGGCGGTCGGGTCCGCGGCGTCGCGCGCGAGCGTGCGGTCGAGGAACAGTGCGCGGCGCTCGTCCCGGGCGCGCACCTCTTCGGCGGCTTCGGGCCGGGTGAGTCGGAGTTCCTGGGCCAAATACGCGATCCGCGCCTCGGTCGGCGCGATGACGCGGACGTGTACGGTGGTCTCGGGCGGCAGCAGGAACCCGGCGGCCCGCCCCACGATCACGGCGTTCCCGCGGGCCGCGACCGTCAGCACGAGCCGGATCAGCGGGAGCACCTCCGGGTCCGCGTTCAACTTGTGGTCGCGCTGGAGGTGTTCGAGCTGCGCGTCGGCCCACGCCCGCGCATCGCCGGGCACGTCGGCCAACAGTTGCGCGCGGGCGTCGTCGTTTTGAACGAGGTAATCGAGCGTGTCGTGGTCGAACACCTGCCACGTGAGGATGTCGGCGACCTTTTTCGCGATTTCGGTGCCGCGCGACCCCGCCTGCCGGCTGATCGCAACCGTCAGCCCCCGCGGGTGCGTGAGCGGGCCGTCCGGGGCGTCACCACGGAACCCGTGGACCGGTGCGCCCTGAAGCTCGAACGGGATCGAAACGGGAGACGGAGGGGGCATCGGTCGGCTCACACGTCGTCGCGGTATTCGGACCGGGAGAACAGCCACATTCCCAGCAGGGTGATCGCGACCGGGGCCGCGAGCAGCACCGCCCAGGCGGTCTCGGAGGACACGGCCTGCGCGGTGATCGCGGGGAGCATCTCGCCGGGGTGCCCGGCCGCGACGGCCTCATTATACATCAGCGAGCGGGCGTAAAAGGTCAGGCTCAGTAACTTCAGGCTCCCGGGCAGCGCGGCGACCACCGTTTCGAAAAAGAACACATAGACCAAGCCGATCACGACCGGCCGGCGGAACAGCGCGCCGACGAGGTGGAACAGCGCCGCGAACGCGACCGTGCCGGCCGCCGCGGCGGGCCAGTACAGCGCGAAGGCGGCGCGGCCCGTCGCGCCGCCGGCCAGGGAGACCAGCGCGAACCCGCCGAGCCCGAACGCGACGCACCACGGCAGCGTGCCGAGAAACTTCGCCAGGTATATGCCTCCCCGCGGGATCGGCCGCGTCATGACCCACACGAGCGAGCGCGTCTCCCGGTCGGTCCCGAACGCCCCGCTCGCGTACGAGAGGGTGAACAGCGGCAGCACGAACCCCATGAACACCAGAAGCACGGCGAACCGCGAGTAGTTCATGAACCCCCAGCTCTCCCGGAGCGGTTCGGACCGGAGGGCCGCCTGCGGGATCGAGAGGAGCAGGGTGGTGAGCGCGTCCTCGGTGGGGTTCAGCGGGTTCGGCAGCTCGTGCGGCGGTTGCGCGTTGACCTCCGCCCCCTCGAACAGCACCTGATAACGGGCGCCGAGGCTCTGCCGCTCAGCCTCCTGGGTTGCCAGCGGGCGCGGGCCGATCATGGTGGTGACCGTGCGGCGCGCGCGGAGCTGTGTAACGTCCCAGGCGCCGTTGCGCGTGGCGAACCCGACCCACGTCACCACCAGCGCGAGCAAGCCGGCCGACACGAGCCCCATCTGCCGCATTCGCCAGTGCCGCTGAAAGCTCTGGACGACGAGCACGCACCAGGCGCGGAACGCGCTGGGGAGTGTGGAATGAGGAGCCGGGTGCAGGGCTTGAGCAGCGGACTCGTGCGTGGTGTTCATCGGCTCTCGCGGTGGTTGCTTCTGGCCCTGACCTCCCGGCTCTCCAATTCGCGGCTCAAGTCTTCCCGCTGCCGCCGAGCAGGTAGCCGAGGATCGCGTGTGCGGACTCGTCGAGCGGCTCGAGGCGCCGCACGTCGATCGCGTGCTCAACCGCGAGCCTTCCGAACGTCTCGAAGAACCGCTTGGGGTGATCGGCCTTCACGACCAGCGCGCCGGATCCGTCGGCCATGTTCGGCGCCACATCGACGGCCAGAACCTCCGGTAGGGCGATGAGCAGCCGTGCGACCGCGCGGGGGTTCTCAACGTCGATGCGGACGGAAACCGGGTGGTCCTCCAGCAGGTCGCGGATCTGCTGGAGCGTGCCCACCGCCGCCACCCGCCCCCGGGCCATAATCACCACATGGTTCGTGAGCTTCTCCAGTGCCTCCAGCTCGTGGCTGGAGATGAGCAGGCACTTGCCCTGCGCCGCGAGCGACTGGAACAGTTCGAGCAGCTCCTGGCGCCCGATCGGGTCGATCCCGGAAAGTGGTTCGTCGAGGATGAGCAGTTCGGGCTCGTGAAGAAGCGCCTGCGCGAGCTTGATCCGCTGGCGCATCCCCTTCGAGTACCCGCGGAGCTTGCGGTCGGCGCGCTCCAACATGCCGACGCGCGCGAGCACGCCCTCCGTGCGCCGGTGCGACTCGACCCGCGTGTAGCCGCACAGCCGGGCCATCGTCCAGACGAACCGGCGGCCGGACATTTCCTCGTAGAAGGCGTCCGCGTCCGGGCAGTACCCGACCAGCCGCCGGGCGCGCCAGTTCCACGTGTCGACCCCGCGCACGCTCACCCGACCCAGCGTCGGGCGGAGCTGGCCGTTCGCCATCCGGAGCAGTGTGGATTTGCCGGCCCCGTTCGCGCCGACGAGGCCCGTGATGCCGCCGGTCAGTTCCAGCGTCACCTGGTTGAGCGCCAGAACCGTTCCGTACCACTTGGAGACCTGCTCGAAGAGGAGCAGCGGCGCGCCGGACGAGCGGGCGGCGTGAGGCGCCCGTGCCTCGGTCTGTGCCTCGTGCGTATCGGCGTGCGCGGTCGGGACCGTTTCGTCGGCCACGTGGGGCACCTCGGCGTGTTCGGCGGCGCGGCCGGTTACCGGGGTGCTGACGCCCGTCGCTCGTCCCGCCGGCACGAACTCGTTGCTCATCGATCACCACTTACGAGACGATTTCGACCGCCTGGATGCGCCGCCGCAGGAACAGCCCGCACGCGGCCGTCACGCCCGCAACCGCCGCCCACGCCTCCCAGTAGTCGGGCTGCGGCTGCGGGCGCACCGTCGCGGGGTCCGCCCCGAGGCAGCTCAGCCCGCACAGGTAGAGGTTGTTCCACAGGTCGATCAGCCGCCAGTGCCGGTTCTCGGTGGACTCCACCAGCCACCCCGAAAGCATCGGGAGCAGCGCGAACAGCCCCATCCAGATCATCGCCATCGGCACCGTGCGGCGCACCAGCACCGCCGTTGCCACCGTCAGCAGCGACAGCGCGGCGGTGAGCACTGCCCCGTAACCGATGATACCGAGCAGCAGCGAGAAGTGGTCGAAGTAGTACGTGTGCCAGTCGTACAGCAGCCCGGCCTCGACCCACAGCAGCGCCGCGGGGAGCGTCGTGAGCAGGCCGATCAACCCGCCGATCGCGAGACACTTGCCGAGCACGTAGTGCCACCGCCCGATCGGCTTCGAGAGGTAGAACGGCAGGCTCCCGTGCGCGAAGTCGTTGCCCACGAGCACCGAGCCCGCGAGCGACAGCACGATCACCAGGATGTAGCCCTGGTACCAGATGAAGTTGCCGAACGTGTGGTCCGTGCCGTTGAGCGCGAGCCGGTCGAGGAACCGGGTGATGTTGCGCGCGCTCACGGGGATGCCGGCGAACCGAACCGACTCGGTGGCGAGCTGGTTCGTGATCCACACCATCAGGTACTGGGCGTAGAAGAAGAAGAAGAAGATCAGCAGCGCCAGCCCGAACAGGCCCCACATGAGCCGCCGGCGGAGCAGGAGCTTCAGCGACGCGCGGGCCAGCGCGGTCGAGGCGTACAGCGGCCCGAGCGGGGTCCCGCGCCACGGCCGGTAGCGGAGCAGGGTGTCGGTGTGCGCCATGGATGTTCTCGATCCGCTGCTGTGAAGCGAACCAGGGGTTCAGATCAAGGTTACACCCGCCCGGTGACGCATGCGGTTCGACCAGTCACGGTCGAACCGCATGCGTCACCGGGCGGGTGGCGCTCCCGCCTGCAAACTTGAAACTTCGGTCTCAAATCACCGTTCTGAGGAACAGTTCCTCCAGCGTTTCCTCGTCGCGCACGAGGCTGCGGATGACGACGCCTCGTGCGGCGGCGCGTTGGAAGAACGTCAGGTTCGACCACCCCTGTGGGACCCCGACCCGCCATTCGCCCTCGCCGTTATCGGCGAGCAACTTCACCCCCGCCGCTTCCAGTTCGGCGCGGAACGCCGCGGCCTCGCCCTGGACGCGAACGCGGAACCGGTCCCGGTGCCGGTCGCGCAACTCGGCCACGGTTCCCTCGCGCCGCACCTGCCCGCCGGCGATGATGACGACCCGCTCGCACACGGTTTCCACGTCCGCCAGCAGGTGCGTTGAGAGCAGCACCGACTTCCCGTGATCGACACCGAGCGCCTTCACGAGCCGCAACATGGCGTCGCGCCCGGCGGGGTCGAGGCCCGACGTGGGCTCGTCCAGGAGCAGCACCGGCGGGTCGTGAACGAGCGCCTGGGCGAGCTTCACGCGCTGCTTCATCCCGAGGGAATACTCTTCGACCAGCCGGTACCGGGCCTCTTCCAGTTCCAGGTACGAGAGCACCTCGTGCGCGCGCCGCGTGGCCTCGCGCCGCGGCATCCCGTACAACTCGCCGGCGAGCGCCACGTACTCCACCCCGGTGAGCCCCGGGACGAGGGCGTCCGCCTCGGGCATGAACCCGATGAGCCGCCGGAGCCGCCAGTTCCCCGCGGCGTCCCGGTCCCCGCCGAGTGGCTCGTTGAGCACGCGGCCCGTTCCGCTCGACGGCGGGATCAGGCCCATCAGGATCTTCAGCAGCGTCGATTTGCCCGCGCCGTTCGGCCCGAGCAGCCCGATCCGGCCCTCCGGCAGCGAGAGCGTAACGTCCCGCAGCGCGGTGAACGCGCCGAACGTGCGCGAAACGGCGTTCAGCTCGATCAGGCTCATAGTCTGAAGCCGACAGGCGCAGCGGTGAAGACCGCAACGTCGTCACAACCGGGCACGCGGGCGCGGTTCGTGGGCGTTATGACGTTACGGCTTTTAGGGTCACTCTCAAGTGGTGTAATCGGCGTTGAGCCGGACGTACTCGGTGGTCAGGTCGCTGGTGTAAAACGTCGAACGGCCGGTGCCGAGCGTGAACCGCAGTTTGAAATGCACCTCGCGGTTGTGCTTCAGGTAGGCGGACGCGGACGCGGCGTCGAACGGCAGCGGCGCACCGGCCCGGTAGAGAAGCAGGTCGCCCATCCACAGCGACAGATCCTTCTCCTCGAACGCGACGCCCGAGTACCCCGCCGCGGACACCACCCGCCCCCAGTTCGGGTCGGCGCCGAACACCGCGGTTTTGACGAGCGCGCTTTCCGCGATGGTCTTGGCGACCTGCTTCGCCTCGGCGTCGCTGCGGCAGCCCTCGACCTCGATGGTAATGAGGTGCTCAGCGCCTTCGGCGTCGATGATGATTTTGCGGGCCAGTTCCACGCAGACGTGCCGCACCTCGTGCGCGAAAGCGTCCAGTTCGGCTCCCGCGAGCGGGGGGCCGGAACCGTTAGCCAGCAGGAACACGGTGTCGTTGGTGCTGGTGTGGCCCTCCACCGAGATGCTGTTGAAGCTCTGCTCGGCGGCCACTTTGAGGATGCGGTGCAGGTCGGCGGGGGCTACCGCGGCGTCGGTGAGGACGAAGCCCAACATGGTGGCCATGTTCGGGCCGATCATCGCCGCGCCCTTCGCGAACCCTGTGACGGTGAAGTCCGCGTGCCGGCGGGTGGCGATCTTGATCCCGGTGTCAGTGGTCAGAATGGCGTGAGCGGCGTTCGAAAGCGCGTCGCGCCCCTCGGCCACTTCGCTGGTCGCCTTCGGGACCCCTGCCTCAAGGACCGGCATCGGCAGGGGGCGGCCGATCACGCCCGTCGAGGCCACCAGCACCTGCTCCGTGGCGCACCCGAGTTCGGTGGCGACGAGTTGGGTCATCCGCCGGGCGTCGGCGAGGCCCTGATCGCCGGTGCAGGCGTTGGCGTTACCCGAGCACACCACGATCGCGCGGGCGTCGGCGCGCGGGAGCCGCTCGCGGCTCACCTGTACGGGGGCCGCACACACACGGTTTTGAGTGAACACGCCCGTCGCGGCGGCCGGTGTGTCGCTCACAATAACGGCCAGGTCGCGCCGGTCGGGCTCGGTACGCAACCCGCTGACGATGCCCGCGTACCTGTAGCCGCGGGCGAGGTGCCATTCGCTCATGCTCCAATCCTATACGCGGGGGCGTAAGGGAAACAGACGCAGGCTGGAAATGGCTTCGCCGGGCTGTCTACCGCTCGCGACCGGCGACTTGGTCGAGAGCGGGCGCACGAAAACGCCCCGCAGATGGAGCAGGGCGTGGAGTACAAAGATGTCGGATTCGCCAATCGCGTATCACTTCGCGTCGAGTTTGAGGTCTAAACGGGTGTTACCGCCGGAAGGGATTTCGACCTCAAGCGGTGAGCTATCTTGTTTGTATTTTGCAGGAATCTGCGCGAGCATAGCTTCGGCAGCTTTGACTTCAGCAACTGGTGCACCGACTGGGGCTTGGAAGGTTACCCGATATTTGCCGGGCACCGCGCCTGGTTTCTCGTCATAGGTTTTGAGACTGAAAGTGCCATCTGACTTCACCTTCCCATTCGCCGGAGCCATTGCATCGGTTGGGGTCAGGACGATGTAAACGTCTCGCACGGGTTGCCCGCTGGCGAACGTCACCTTGCCACCTGCCTCAACAGGGCTTGGGAGGGAAATCGATTTACCCGAAGAGCACCCGGCGGTAGGTATCAGGACAAGTGCTGCAATAACGGCGAGGCGCATGGGTGTTGAACTCCAGAAAAAGAGACGGGCCGGCTGGGATAGCCGGCCCGTCGTCAACACGCTTCAACAATTAGTCCGCGTTGACGACTTCGCCACCGGATGACGTTGCCAGCCCCTTGGCGACGAGTGGCGAGATGCTGTCGCGGAGAAAACGGACGCTACCGTCACCGAAACAGGCCATCACGCCGCCCGTGTGAAAGGAGAACGGCTCGTCGTTCGGGCCACAATTGTTATTCGTCCACGGGCAGTTCGTCGGACCGCCGAACGGATTGGCCGACTGGTTAAATACCTTCGAGCCGCGGTCCGCCGCACCTGTTGGGGCACCCGACAGACCATTCGCGAATGCGTCGGGATCTGCCCACGCGTTTACACGGCGAGCGTTCGTCAGAGTGCCAACATCAAAACTGTCGGCGGTTTGAGACGCGGGGTGCGGCAGGGTCCGGGTGGATGCCGTCTTCGTGCCCAGGGTCGGGTGCGTTCGCCCGGCGTCCTCAATGATCATGATGGTGTTGCTCGCCCCATCCGAGACCCCAATGACGGTGCGGCCATCACACGAAAGGCACCCCTGCTTGGCCATCAGCGCCCGGCGCCCGGCGCCATCGGGGCGGGTGCCGACCGGAGTGTCTGCCGCGGGGGTGCCGCCGCTACCGTCTTCAATGTCACTGGTCGCAATTACCATGTAATCGAGGCCGCCGTAGCCGTTCGGGTCACGAGTGTCGCCGACCGGGCTACTCGGGCACAGGAACGTCTTGATCCGCGTTTTGGCCGCCGTCTGGCCGCTCGCCCACCGTGTGTCGGTGTACGAGTAACCGGTCGCTTTCGAGTGCATGATCGCGCCGGTCGTGCCGGGGTAGCCAGTTTCCGCCAGCGTCGCTGTCATGTTGAACAGCTTGTACACGTTTTCTTGCTCAATGTACGGCAGAATGTATGTACCGAACGAGTGGACCATGTACGCAGTGGTGCTGGACCCGGTCGAGTCGCACTGCCCGGGGGCCGGGAGCGTGTTGAAGGCGGACTCGTAGTTGTGGGCGGCCAGTCCCATCTGCTTGAGGTTGTTCGAGCAGCTCATCCGGGCGGCGGCCTCGCGCACCTTCTGAACGGCCGGGAGCAGCAACCCGATGAGGATCGCGATGATGGCGATCACCACCAGCAACTCAATCAGGGTGAACGCGGACCTGCGACCCGAGAAACGAGCCATCGACGGACCTCTGAACTGGAGGAGAAAAGCGACAGAAACACCGGCCGAGCCGGCGGGCCGGCGTCAGGTGAGGCGGCAGCGTTTCGAGCATTCGGGCGCCGGTGCAACTCCAGTACTCTAGACGGTGCGTCGCAAAAGAGAACGTTGAATAGTGTGAAGAGTTGGCGCTGCTTCGGTGATCGCAAAGTGAATATTCTGAGTGGATTCAAAATGTGTGTCGCGCACGGTGACAGACACAGACGGCCGGGCGCGGATTCGAGCGCCCGGCCGAGAGGTGGTTACGGTTTTGCGCCCTTTTCCGTCGGCGCCGGGGCCTTCTCGACGATTGCCTCACGGGTGCCGGCGACGACCTTCACCAGCTCCGCAATTTCCGGGTCCGCGACCTTGAACTTTTTCAGGGACGCGACGAGGTGAACGGCCAGAGCGTCGAACTCGGCGTCGGTGATCGCCATCCCCTTGTGCGCCTCTTTCATGCTCTTGCCGCTGTACTTGAACGGCCCGCCGCTCACGTCGCTGATCATGTCCACGATCGACTTCTCCAGTGCCGCGGCGCTCGGCTTGTATTTGCCGCCGCGGGTGAAGTTCACCTTCGGGTCTTCGAGGGCCGCGAGCGCGAAATCGTGAACGACCGCCTTCACCACGCTCTCACCCCCGAGACGGTCCCACAGCACTTTCTTGGCGTCCTTCGGCTCCTGCGTGTTTTTGGGTTCCTTAGTGTCCTTCGGCTCGAGTGCGGGCTCTTTTTTGATCGGCGGAGCGATGGTGTTCTGGATCTCGTCCAGTGCCGCGCGCATCTCGATGGCGGCGTCGGCCGCCTTGTTCAGCCCTTTGGCGCGCTCGAGCCGCTGCTGGGCGTCGGTCTGGAGCTTCGGTCGGTGGTCGAGCATCGGCACCACGGCCGACAGCGTGCCCTGATATAGCCGAGCGCACTCCCCGTGTCCGCCGCGGTTAAAGATTTCCGTGCCCAGCAGTGCGGACTCGTACACGATTCTCACGATCCGCTTGTCGAGTTCGGCCCGGTCCAGGGGCTTGTCGTCCGCCCGCGTGAGGCCGACTGCCCCACTCAGGATGAGCACCGCCAGTAAAATTCGTGCGCGCACGGTGGAACCTCTCGAACAATGGGAGCGAACCGGTACACCCGTCGGTGTCGCGTTCGACACGCCAGTGTAACCGCCGGACCGGTCCGGGTGAACGTGTCACCGGTTTTTAACGCCCCCGGGTCCGGGGCACGGTGGCGAATCTGCGGGCCGGTTCGGGCTATCGTAATCGGTACGGCCCTAAACAGAGGTGCGCAACCCATGCGCGACGACGACGACGACGGCCGCGACCGCGGCCCCCACAACGACCGACCGACCCGGCCCAGGTTCCCCGACCGGTATCCGCCCGACGGGCCGCCGGCCCGTCCGATACTGTGGTACGCCGCGTTCCTGCTGCTCGGCGTGGCGCTGGGCGGGCTCGGGATCACGGCCGGCACCTACCTGGTGAGCCGGTTTCGCGCGGAGCGTGGCGGGCTCGACCCGAACGCGCAGCTCCGCACGACCACCCCGGCCGCCGCCCCGGACGCCGAGGAGGCGCAGCGAGAAACCGTCTTCGAGAAGGTCCGCCCCTCGGTCGTGAACGTGGACGTGGTGATGGTGAAGCAGGGCCGCTGGGACGAGGCCCCTAGCGAACTTCAGACCAGCGGCGGGTCCGGGTTCGTGTGGGACGAGTCCGGCCGCGTGGTCACCAACTACCACGTGGTCGCGGAGGTGCGCAAGCGCCAGGGCACCGAACTGCGGGTGGTGCTGGCGGACCGCACCGCGTACACCGCGGCGCTGATCGGGGTGGCGCCGGACAACGACCTCGCGGTGCTCCAGATTTCCGCACCCAAGGAGAAGCTGAAGCCGATCCAGGTGGGCACCTCGGACGACCTGAAAGTCGGCCGCACGGTGTACGCGATCGGGAACCCGTTCGGGCTGAGCCTCAGCATGACGACGGGGATCATCAGCTCGCTGAACCGGATCATCGAGGCGCCGAGCGGGGTGAAGATCCCGAAGGCGATTCAGACCGACGCGGCCATCAACCCCGGGAACTCCGGCGGCCCGCTGCTCGACAAGACCGGCCGGCTGATCGGGGTCAACACCTCGATCGCGACGCCCAACGGGGGCAACGTGGGGATCGGCTTCGCGATCCCGGTGGACACGGTGAACCGGGTGGTCACCGAGCTGATCCAGAGCGGTCGGTCGCTGCGTCCGGACCTGGGGGTGAAGTTGTACGACGAGCGGCAGTTGCGCCGCGCCCGGTACGACCACGGGGTGATGATCGATCGCGTCGTGCTGAACGGGCCGGCCGACGCCGCGGGGCTGAAAGGGTGCGCGTACAGCCCGCGCGGGGTGGTGACCCAGGCCGGCGACCTCATCGTGGCGATCAACGGCGAGCCGATCGACAACGTGGAGGATTACGAGCGGGTGGTCCGCGGGTTGCCGGTCGGGGGCGAGGCGAAGGTGAAGATCGTTCGCTTCCCGACGAAGGAGATGGAGCTAACGGTGACGGTGGGCGGGGTGTGACCGGCTGCGCCGCCGGGTGCCGGACTCGGAGCGCCCGGCGTGAGATGAGTTCGTTCCCGGTGGCGCTGAGTTCGGCCACTTTTGGCGGACGCGGGACGAGTCGCAACGTGGTCAAAACCGCCACCGCGCCGGTCCACCGGAGGATGCCTGCCAGCGGTCACAACACGTCCATACTGAGAGGTGCCCGAGCCGGTCACGCGCGTGCCGCATCCCTTCGTCGGCGCGAGCACTGACCAGAAAAGATGTTGACAGGATCGACAGGATGAACAGGACCCCAAATGGGGTTGCCTTTATCTCGTTGATCCTGTTAATCCTGTCAGAAAATCCCTTTCTGCCCAAGCTGCGCGTGTGGACCGGAACCGAGCCTCCCCATCCATCCGTTTTGTCACGGGTGCTAATCGGCGCCGAGATCTGTGACGAAGCCGGTTGAGGGGTGAACCCGCTCGTACTCCACGGCAAAGTGCTCCGCCACTATCTGCCGTACTTTGAGCGCGATTTTCGGGTCCACGTTCGGCGAACATCGCATCACAAATTCGCCGTCCGAGATCGGCGGGAACCGCCGCTCAAACGCGGCCCTCGCGCGCCGTGCGCTCACAACCACCATTAGCACAACACAGGCGATCAGGCATATCACAGCCGGCAACATGGGTTCCCTTATAAGAGCCAACGCGCTGCCCCCCTGTCCGTGACAGGGGCGGGTCCAGCTTATCGCGAACCAGAACGGTCTGGCAATCGCGGCCTCACAACGACTTGTGCACCCGGCCCGGTCGCGTAAGAAGCGGCTGCGCAATTTGCGCAGCGATCTGTGCAAGTCTTGACCGGCGCATGCGAGTGGCGCGGCACGGTGTTCATAGTTTGCGCGGCTGCGTGTGTATAATTTAGTGAATTAATTTACTATTATTTGTTTAATTGCGAGGTTGGAGAGGGGTATGATTGCCGCAATTGATCAGGGGCAGGGCGCATGGTCGCGTTTGGTGATGTTGAAATGTGGTCATGTGTGTGCGCGTTGGTGCTGGTTGTTATGTGCTGCGTAACAGGCAACTCGTGCCGGTTCACTGAATGATTAAAACCGCGCCCGCGCGGGTCTCGCCCGACGCGGCGTGCGGTTTATGTCCGTGCCCCGCCCACCACCCGTCCATCTTTCACCCAGGTGTACGCTCCATGAGTTCGGCTCGGTCTTTCTCACACAGGGCGCCCCAGTTCGTTCCCGCCGTCGAAGGGCTGGAGGACCGCACGACCCCGGCGGGGAACGTGACGGCGTACGTGTTCGACAAGGTGCTCTACGTCACCGGAACCAACGACACGGACCAGATCTGGATTGCCGGCGCCGGCGAGAACGCGGTCGTTATCCGCTCGCTGGACGGTGCCACCACGATCAACGGGCAGAGCTCCGTTTACATCGGTGGGGTGAAACAGGGGTACCACATCAACATGGGCGGCGGGGACGACACCCTGCTGGTCACCGGCACCCGCTCCGGCGGCGGGCTGAACGTGGATATGGGCGTCGGGAACGACGTCCTGGGGATCTCAGACGCGGGGCACAAGGGCGGGAGCGTTCTGACCGGTGGTGCGGGGAACGACGTGTTCGTGTTGCACGCGTCCGGGTTCCGCAACGGCGTTTCGCTGAACACTGGTGACGGGGACGACCAGGTGCTGGTCTCCGGCGTTTCGGCGCCCGCGTTCGCCCTGGTGAACCCGTCCGGTACCGACTACTTCGACGCGCCGGGGTCCGCGCTCGGCCGGCCCAGCGTGGTCGGCGGGTTCGTGCCGGGTTCGCCGACCGCAACCGTTCCGCCGACGGCGGCGGCCGCGGACACCGTTGCACCGACCGCGACCGTCTCCACGTTCTCCGCGTCGGTCACCTCAACCGCCGCGGTCCCGTTCACCGTCACGTTCGACGAGGACGTGACCGGATTCACGGCCGCCGGTCTTACGGTCTCGAACGGCACCGTGACGGCGTTCGGAGCCGTGAACGCGCGCACGTACACGTTCTCGGTGGTCCCGTCCGGCCAGGGCGCGGTGTCCGTGTCGGTCGCGGCCGGCGCCGCCCAGGATGCGGCTGGTAACGCGAACACGGCCTCCAACACGGTCGCGGTGACGTTCGACTCGGTCGCCCCGGCTGTGACGGTCAATTCGCTGACCAGCAGCAGCGCGACGCCGACGCTAACCGGCACGGTGGACGACCCGAACGCGACCGTGAGCGTGACCGTTAACGGCCAGACGTATAAGGCGACGGTGAGCAGCACCACATGGAGTGTCACGCTCACGAACCCGCTGACGGACGGGACGTTCACGATCTCGGTCTCCGCAACGGACGCGGCCGGGAACGTGGGCGGCACGTCGCTGACCGACGGACTGGTAGTGAGTCTGGCGGGGCTGACGGTCACGGTTGATACGCTGGCGACCAACAGCACGACGCCGACGATTACGGGTACGGTGAGCGACGCGACGGCGACGGTTCAGGTGACGGTAGACGGCCAGACGTACACGGCGACGGTGAGCGGGACAACGTGGTCGGTGGCGGTGACGACCGCGCTGGTCGAGGGAACGTACACCGTTTCCGCTACTGCCACCGACACGAACGGGAACGTGGCTACGGCCTCGCCAGCGGACGGGTTAGTGATCGATTTGACCACCCCGACCGTAACGGCGAACGCGCTGACCACGAACAGCGCGACCCCGACGCTGACGGGTACAGTGGACGATTCTACAGCAGCGGTTCAAGTGACGGTGGACGGTCAGGCGTACACGGCGACGGTAAGCGGCACCACCTGGAGCGTGTCGGTTCCGACCGCACTGATCGAGGGGACTTACACGATCTCGGTGACCGCGATGGACGCGGCCGGCAACGTGGGGGCCGCGTCGCTGACCGGTGGGTTGGTAGTGGATCTGACCGTCCCAACGGTTACGATCAACGCCCTCATCACGAACAGCACGACGCCGACGCTGACGGGTACGGTGAGCGATTCGACGGCCACGGTTCAGGTGACGGTGGACGGCCAGACGTACCCGGCGACGGTGAGCGGCAATACCTGGACGGTTGCGATCACGACCGCGCTGGTTGAGGGGGCATACACCGCCTCGGTGACCGCGACTGATGTGGCTGGCAATGTGGGCACGGCCTCGCTCACCGACGGGGTGGTGGTGGACCTGACAGTGCCGACGGTCGCGGTGGACACGGTGCCCACCGTTGCCGGGGCCGTAACTGGTACCGCGGGCGACACCCTGGCCGGCGTCACGGGCGTGGCGGTGACCATTTACGATTCGGTTGCACAGGCGTACTTGAACGCGAGCCGCACGGCGTTCGACAGCGCGACCGAGGTCTGGATCACGGCGGAGACGGCGGACGCGTTCGCGACGTGGTCGGTCACGGTGCCGGTTGCAGGCAGCTACGTCGTGGTGGCCGAGGCCACGGACGGAGCCGGGAACACCGCAACCGGTAACACAACGGCGGTTACATCCTGACCGGCTGGGTTTCGGAAGGCCCGTGCATTTCCCTTATGACGAGCGATTCGGTTCTCCGAGGTGCGCCCGCGGGCGCACCTCGGAGAACCGTTCGACTTCATGCAGTTGTTACTGATCGGCTCTGGCAGAGCCCGGATTCAGACCGTTCCGCAGGCGGTTTTGAGGTTCTGTCAGAGCCTGTAAACAAGTGGGGTGTAGCTAACTTCTCTTGGGGGTCATCCGTCCAGTAGCAGAGGCCATTCGCCAGGCGAAGTACAGCTCAAGCAGCGGGAAAGCTGCCTTCACCGTCCGGCGGCTCAAACAACCGACAGCGCAAACCCTTCGGAGAAACTGCCGTACCCCCAGAAAATCTGGATGCACCCAAACAAGTGGACGGGGACAGTCCGGTCTTGACACCAAACACTTGACAGTTATCGTCACGCCCTTCCTAATAAGAGTGACGAGATGAACGACCGGCCTAGATGGGTGGCGCTTGCCCTTCTTGCCCTCCTACCGGGCGCGTGCGGGCTGCATCGAAGTGCCGTGCTGGGTATTGACACCCAGGCGGACGCGCAGCGTTTTCGGAATGCCCCGGCAGAACCGTTCGCCGAGCGGCGTACTGATGTGTCCGTTGGCCTGGACGAGGCCAAGAAGCCTATTCCAGAAAATGCGTTCTCTGGCTTCATTGACAACAGTTTTAATTCTTGGACGTTGTCACACCGCGTCGATATGCCCATCGCCGCTAAGCGGTAGCATGGAGCGCTGATAAGCTCGCGTCGCAGGTGGTCGGGGCCCGTTCAAGGTGTGTCTTGTCCAGCGGGTTTGATGCCCGAAGTACCGCTCGCTCCGCGAACGGGTCACACTGGGGCACAGATTGCTGAACGCGGCTAACCCTTACACTGCGGCACGGCGGGCGGGTTTGGTCGCGACCACGCTCGGCTCGGCGCACCCGCCCGCGGTGGGCAGCATCTTCCCCGGGCTGCACCGCCCGTCCGGGTTGAACGCGGTCCGGAGCCGGACCATGTAGTTCAGGTCGTCGGCGGTGAACATGAGCGGCATGAAGTCGATCTTCTCGACCCCGATCCCGTGCTCGCCGGTCACGCTGCCGCCTAGGGCGACGCACTCCGAGAGGATGTCGTGGCTGGCGTCCAGAACCGCCTTCACCTGGGCCGGGTCGCGCTCGTCGAACATCAGGATCGGGTGAATGTTCCCGTCGCCGGCGTGGAACACGTTGCAGATGCCGAGGTTGTACTTCTTCGCGGTCGCCTGGATGTGCCGCATGATGTCAGGGAGCTTCGTCCGCGGGACCACGCCGTCCTGGGTGCAGTAGCTCGGGAACCCCAGGCGCCCGATGGTGCCGAACGCCTGTTTGCGGGCCTTCCAGAGCGCCATCCGCTCGGGCTCGGTGTTGGCCTTGCGGACCTCGCGAGCGCGGTTCTTCGTGGCGATCCCTTCGATCCGGTCGGCCTCGTCCTGGAGTCCGGCGGCGAGCCCGTCCACTTCCATGATTACCACCGCTTCGGCGTCGAGCGGGAACCCGAACTTGAACGCCGCCTCCACCGCCGACAGCATCGTTTTGTCGAGCAGTTCGAGGGCCGCGGGCACGATCCCTGCGCCGATGATATCGCTGATGGTGCTGGTGGCGTCGTCGATCGTCTCGAAGACGCCCAGAAGGGTGCGGTACGCTTCGGGGTTCTTGGTCAGACGCACCCACACCTTGGAGACGATGCCGAACGTGCCTTCGCTGCCGACGATCGTGCCGACCAGATCGTACCCGGGGGTGTCTTCCGTCGGGCCGCCGCAGGTGACGACGCGCCCGTCCGGCAGCACCAGTTCCACGCCGAGGATGTGGTTGACGGTGACGCCGTACTTGAGCGTGTGCGGGCCGCCGGAGTTGGTGGCGACGTTCCCGCCGATGGTGCAGGCGCCCTGGCTGCTCGGGTCCGGGGCGTAGTGCAGCCCGAAGGGCTTCAGTGCGTTCGTCAGCCACACGTTCACCACGCCGGGCTCGACCACGGCGTAGCGGTCGCGGGCGTTGATCTCCAGGATGCGCTTCATGCGGGCGAGGGCGATCATCACGCCGCCGCCCACGAGCACGCACCCGCCCGCGAGGCTCGTACCCGCCCCGCGCGCGAGGAACGGGCTGCCCAACTCGTTGCACGCCTGCACGATCCCGACGATGTGTTCGGTCGTGGTCGGGAACACGACCACGTTGGGCTTCGTTTTCGCGATGGTGAACCCGTCGCACTCGTAAGCCGCCATGTCGGCGGTGGCGGTGAGGACGTTGTCCGCGCCGACGATGGCCCGCATCCGCGCGACCAGACGCGCGCGGTCGGCCGGGTTGGGCGCGGGCGGGGTGGGAGAGGGGAACGTGTTCATGCCGGTAGTTTAGCAGCCGGTGGCCGGAAGCGGAAACGGTTACCGCGCCTGTGGCGCGGCAACCTCAGCGCGGTACGCTCACCCCCGCTTCGCGGGGCGTTTACCGTGTGTGCCGTAGACGTCCGCCACCCGGCCCGACTCCTCCAGCGCGACGTGGTACCGCGCCTCGCCTTCGAGCCGGTGAACGGTCATGTGGTACGCCTTGGCTACGGCCGCCAGGTATGGCCGCTTCTCCGCTGCGATCGGGGCGCGAAGCTGGCCCCACGAGCCGTCCCCCAGGTACGGCACGCCGTACTTGTCCCGCAACCCGCCCTTCAGCGGGTGGGTGCGCTTGAACGTGTGGTCGTGGTGCTCGAGTACGACGTCCACGCCGTGCCGCTCGAACAGCGGGCACCAGTGCTGCCGGTTCGCCTCCCCGGTTCCGGGCTTGCCGCTCACCGGGCCGCCTTCGGGGACGCGGTAGGACGGGTACGCCGGCACGTGGTTCGTCACGAACAGGTGCGGCCGGTCCTCGCGCTCCTTCAGCACGCCTTCGAGCCAGTCCGTCTGCTCCCCGGCGATTTTCGCCACGTGCCCCGTGTCGAGCAGCACGAGGCTCAGGTAATCGCCGAAGTCGAGCGCGGCGTAGGTCGTGTCCTTGTACAGCCCGTCGAACAGCGGCAGGTAGAACGTGGCGTCGCCGCGCTTCCCGTTGTACCCGCCGCGCACCTCGTGGTTGCCCAGGCACGTGACGAGCGGGATGAGCCTCCCCTTCGGGTCCACCATGTGCCTGGCGTAGTTCTGAACGAACGCCAGCGCGGTCTTGGCGGACGTGCCGTTGTCGTACCCCAGGTCGCCGCTGATCAGCGCGAAGTGCGGTTCCTGCTTGGCCGCGAGGATGTTGTTGGCGATCGCGTGCGCGTTCGTGCCGCAGTCGCCGCCCGACACCCACTGGAACGTGTCCGTGGCCTTCGCCGGCATGGTGCGGAAGCGGAACAGCTCCGGCCCCTTGCCGATCTGGAGGAGGTACTCGGTCCCCGGTGCGAGGCCGGTCACCTCCGCCCGGTGAACCTTCAGGTCCGTTTTGGGCCACGGCCTGAATTCGACCTTCGCGGTCTTCCACTCGTCGCCGGTGGGCGGGATCACGCGCACGGTGGCGTCCGCCTTTTCCGGCCCGATCCACTGGGCGGTGATGGTGGTCGTCGGGTCGCGCTGCCAGGTGAGGAACAGCGTGTCTTGTGGCAGAAGGTTCGTGGGTGCGGCTTCCACCGACAGGCGCGGCGGCGGCGCGGCCTCGGGCTTAGTGTCTTGTGGGGAGCCGGAACCGGTGACGAACGCGGTTGCCAGCCCGCCGGCCGTGGTGCGTAGGAACGCGCGGCGGCTGATAGTCATGGGATCGCTTCGGGTGGTAGGCGGGAGCGGTTTACGGGGCAGCATTTTTATGCTGCACGGACCTGCACCCGAAAGCGAGAGGGAAAGGGGATCTTTTACAGGGCTTTCGCGAAACGCACATGCACAGGACGAACGAGGAATCGGAGCAAAGAGCGTAACCCGCAGGTACGGGTCACGCGTTCTCGCTTCCCTTACGCTAGCCCTTCGGCCGCGAGCGCTTCCAGGCTCGCCTCGAACGCGGTCACGGTGTGATCGATGACCGCGTCGGTGTGCTCGGCGCTGGTCATCCCGGCGAACCCCCACCAATCGACCCCGTGGAGGAGCATCGCCTGCCGAAGGGCGTAATACTGCTTCATGTTCTTCGGGCCGTCGAGCGCGTTCACGTCGCCCCCGAACGGCACGAACCCGTCGTTGACGCCCGCGGCGGTGCCGGGCCGCTCGCCGCGGTAACCGGACGCCACACGGACCATGCTAAAGTCGCCATAAGCGACCCACGACCAATCCCGGGCCGCGAACAGTTCGTTCAGCTTGTTGCGCAGCCGGGCGGCGGCGCGGTTCGCGCGGTCGCACGGCTCGCCCGTCGCGACGCGCGTCAGGGTCGCGACCCCGGCGGCGGCCGAGAGCGGGTTGGCGTTGTACGTTCCGGGGTGCTTCATCTTCGGCTTGCCCGGGCGCGGCTCGATGAACGCCAGCACGTCCGCGCGGCCGCCGACGCACCCGCCGGGCAACCCGCCGGCCAGGATCTTGGCCATCGCGGTCAGGTCCGGCGTGACGCCGTAGAACGCCTGCGCGCCGCCCGGCGAAACGCGGAAGCCGGTAATCACCTCGTCGAAGATCAGCAGCCGGTCGTGGCGGGTGCAGAGTTCGCGCAGCCCCTTCAGGAACTCGCCGCGGATCGGCACCGCACCCCAGTGCCCGCCGGTCGGTTCGAGGATCACGGCGCCGATGTCGGAATCGGCTTTCAGCGCCGCCTCGACGCGGTTCAGGTCGTTGGGCGGGACCGCCACGCAGTGCGCGGCCACGTCCGCGGGCACGCCGGGAACGCTGGCCGTGTCGTAGGGGTAGTCGGCCGACACGGTGACGTAGTCGTGCCACCCGTGGAAGTGCCCCTGGAACTTCAGGAACTTGCCGCGCCCGGTGTACAACCGCGACAGCCGCAGCGCCATCATCGTGGCTTCGGTGCCGCTGCCGGTGAACCGCACCCGCTCGGCGCTCGGGATCAGCTTGCGGACGAGTTGCCCCCACTCGATCTCCGCCTCGTGGCACGCCCCCGGGTGCGTGCCGCGGTTCATCTGCTCCTGGACCGCCAGCACGACGTCGTCGGGGCAGTGGCCGAGCAGGTGCGACCCGTGGCCGACGAAGTAATCGACGAGTTCGTGCCCGTCCACGTCCCACTTGTGAGCGCCCTTCGCCCGCGCGACGTACACCGGGAACGGGTCCATCATCCGGGCGTCGTGGGTCACGCCGGTCGGGAACACGCCCTTCGCGGTCTCGAACCGCTGTTTGGAGCCCGCGAACTCGGCGGCGTACCGGTCGACGAGCGAGCGTGTGGCGGTCGCGGACATGAACGAACTCCGAAAATGCGAGCGGGGGCGTGAGCCCCTGAGAACCCAATAAATCGCGTACTGTTCGTTGTAGGAAGTGCCTTCGTTCGATCACGACGGAAGGGTGAGCCGGGGTTCACGTCCTGGTTGCAGCGTTTGCGGTGTACTCTGGCTGTGTTCTGTTCTTGAGTGTGGCCCGCTCGCTCCGCGAGCGGTTGTGAAATCATTCGGACCGTGCCGCGGGCTGCGAATCTGAGGCCCCAAGCACCGCTTGCGGAGCGAGCGGGCCGCACTCAAGAACACAACTGCACAAGTAATACCGTCCGCTCACCGGCTCTGCTGTCACCGCGCGTCCACCGGGAGCGTGGACACCTTCTCTTTCAACACGTCCTCGAACACGATCGTGTAGAGCTGCGACAACTGGGGCAGCGGGTAGTACGCGAGCAGCGTGTGAACCTGGCCCTGGTTCCCCAGCGCGCGGCCGGCTTTGGTGCGGATCTCGTTGCTGGTCGGCACCGGCGGCGGGCCGCTGGCGACCACCGGCAGTGTTCGCGGCGGGAGCCGCAGCCCGTTCTCCGATGCGAGTCGCTCCAGGTGCCCTTTCCGTAACGCTAATCGATACTTGATAGGGTCGCCGCCGGCCTCGCTCGCGGCCAGTTTCCGCAAATCGACCGCCCAGCGCGCCTCGCGCAAGAACTCTTTCGCGCCCAGTGGCCCGGCCACCGCGTGAATCACTGTACCATCGCTCAGGCAGAAGTAGGACGCCACGTTCCCGCCGATCTTGACCCCGTTCACCACCTGGAACGTCCCGACCTTCTGGTGCGTCGCCTCGAAGTTGTCGCTCAGGAACCGGCCCACGGAATCGTCGGACAGTGCCCCCTCACGGAGGGCTTGAGCGTTGTTTCACGTGAACCCCGGGTCGTCAAAGTGACCGGAGATGTGCAACACCAGCAGCATCTTCTTCGAGTTCCGCGCTTCCTCCGCGGCCTCGGTCATCCCGGGGTGGAACTTCACCTTGGTGTTGAACGTCTGGCACCGCTCCGCGGGCAGGAACTCGCTCGCCGGGAGCCGGAACTCCGCCGGCGCGGGCGCGTTCGCGACCGCGGGTTCGGCAGGGACCGCGACCGGAACGAGCACCGGCACCGCGGTGAACTGCGTGCGGACCACGATCTCGCGCGGCCTCGGGGCGACCGGCGTCGGTTCCGGCAGCGGCGGTTCGGGGGCCGACGCCGTCGGCGCTGGTGGTGGGGCGAGGAGTGCGAGCGCTGGCGCGGGCGTTTCGCGCACCCGGACCAGGATCGCGCCCAGAATAAACGCCCAGAGCGGCAGGCCGATCGCGGCCACCGTGCGCCAGTCGATGGCGTGGATCAAGCTCGCGCGTAGGGGAGGGGGAAGGGGCGTGGGCGGCCGAGCGGGAACCGACATGGGGCGCTCCTTGACGGGAAAGGGCAGCGTCGCCATGTCGAACGCCGGGGCGTGGCCGGCGTTGGCAAAAATTTCGACCGTCGCTCACACGCCCCGCGCGTTCGGCTCCCAGATGTATTTGTGCATCTGGAGCTGCATCCGCACCCGGTGCAGGCCGGACGCGAGCAGCCAGCCGACCAGTTCCACGGGCTTCAGGTCCGAGAACACGCAGCTCACCAGACAGGCGAACCGCTCGTCCAGCTTGTGCGCGCGGATCACGCCCACGGCCCAGTCCCAGTCGGCGCGGGACGCGATCACGAACTTGATCTGGTCGGTGGGCTTCAGCGCGTCGAAGTTCGCCCACCGGTTTCGGTGGCTCTCGCCGCTGGCGGGGCACTTCACGTCCATGATGATGTGGACGCGCGGATCGACGGCGCTGACGTCGTGCGCGCCGCTGGTCTCCAGTAGCACCGTTTTGCCCGCGGCGCACAGCTCGCTCATGAGCGGGAGCACGTCGGGTTGCAGGAGCGGTTCGCCGCCGGTGATTTCGACCAGCGGGCACCCGAAACTCAACACCTTCCCCAGCACCTCGGCCCGGGGCACGCGGGTGCCTTGGGTGAACGCGTGCGGGGTGTCGCACCACCGGCACCGGGAGTCGCACACGGAGGTGCGGACGAACACGCACGGCAGGCCGGCGAACGTCGACTCGCCCTGCACGCTCAGGTAGATCTCGTGGACCAGCAGTTCGCCCGCCGGCAGGTCGCGCAGAAGGGTCACGCGGTGCCGCGCCTCGGGGGGCACGTCGGCCAGTAAAGTGCGCTTCGGTTCGCTCATCTACTCATCTTAGCAACCCGGAATTTCCTTGCGACCCCGGCGCAAGCGGGCTATACGCTCGCGATTCCATAAAAACCGCCCGCCGTGCACGGAGGCACCCGATGCGCCACCCGCTCGCGCTCTCGCTCACACTGCTCGCCGGCAGCACGTTCGCGCTCGCCCAGCCGCCGGCCGCCAACCCGAACCTCGCCGCGACCGTCAACGGGGAGCAGATCACGCTCGCCGAGGTGGACGCGCTCCTCAAAACGACGCTCCCGCTCACCCCGCTGACCGCGGCGCAGAAGCGCCAGATGCGGGTCGAGGTGCTCGCGGACATGGTGGACGATGTCCTGCTCCGGCAGTTCTTGCGAAAGAACGGGCCGAAGGTCGACCCCGCCGAGATCGACGCCCAGCTCAAGGCCTTCGGCGAGAAGCTAAAGGCCGAGGGCAAAACGCTCGCGGACTTCTACCGGGAGACCGGGCAGACCGAGGCGCAAGTGAAGGAGGCGTGGACCACCGCGATGCAGCTCACCGGTTACGTGAAGAGCAACGCGACTGAGGAGCAACTGAAGGCGTACTTCGCGGCGAACAAGGACCACTTCGACCGCGTGGAGGTCAAGGTGCGGCACGTGGTGCTGCGTGCCGGCAAGAGCGCGTCGCCCGCGGAGCGCGCCGCCGCAAAGGAGAAGCTCGAAGCGATCCGCGCCGACATCGCGGGCGGGAAGCTCGATTTCGCGGACGCGGCGAAGAAGCACTCCCACTGTCCGAGCGGCCCGGCCGGCGGCGACATCGGCGTCATTTATCGCAAGGGCGGCATCGTGGACGAGGCGTTCGCAAAGGCCGCGTTCGCGCTGAAGCCCGGCGAACTGAGCGGGGTGGTCGAAACCGATTTCGGCTATCACCTCATTCAGGTGACCGAGCGCAAACCCGGGACCCCGACGACGTACGACAAATCCGCAACGGACGTGCTCGATACCTACAGCGACGAGTTCCGCGCCGACCTGATCGCCAAGCTCCGCAAACAGGGTCAAATTCAGATCACTGTTCCCTAGCCGCGTTCCGCGTTCCAAGTTCCAGGTTTCAAGATAAAAGCAGGTACACAAACGACTTTCCGTTTTCGTACCTGCACCCTGGAGCGCGGAACCCGGACCTCGCCGAACGGCTTTGTGACACTTTTCACTTGCACCGAGCCGCGGCAGCTTGTTAAGTTAATTGCACGTAATCTGTACACGCGGGAGAGTGAGCTATCGTGCCCGCCACCCTTTTCGACCTCACGGGCCGCGTTGCTCTCGTTACCGGCGGCAACAAGGGGCTCGGCAAGGCGATGGCTCGTGGGCTCGCGGAGGCCGGGGCTGATGTCGTCATCGCCAGCCGGAACGAATCCGAACTTCAGGGGGCGCTCGAAGACATTCTTGCCGGGACCGGGCGCCGCGGGGCGTACCGCGTGACCGACGTTTCTGTGCGAGACGATGTCACGAAACTCGCGGCGTTCGCGTTAGAGAAGATGGGACGGGTCGACATCCTGGTGAACAACGCCGGTATGAACGCCCCGCAGGCTATCGACGCCGTGACCGACGAGATCTGGGACCGCGTGGTCGAGGTGAACCTGAGTTCCGTGATGGCTCTCACCCGCGAACTCGTGCCGCAGATGAAAGAGCGGCGCTGGGGGCGGGTGGTTCACATCTCATCGATCATGGGGCAGGTGTCGAAAGAGCGCCGGAACGTTTACTCGGCCACCAAGGCCGCGCTGATGGGGCTGGCTCGCGCGAGCGCGCTTGATTTGGGGCCGTTCGGAATTACGGTCAACTGTATCGCCCCCGGGCCGTTTATGACTGACATGCCGATGTCGGTGCTGTCGGAACCCGAGAAGCAGGCGTTTGCGGATCGGACCGCACTGGGACGCTGGGCCAAACCGACGGAACTGGTGGGGCCGGTGCTGATGTTGTGTAGCGAGGCCGGGAGTTACGTGACCGGCCAGACGCTGTTCGTCGACGGAGGGTACTTGGCCCGCTGAGGGATGTGGCGGTGCCAACTTGATTCGCCCCTGTCTGCGACATAATATTCCAGATGAAACGTTGCACGATTCGACCGCTCATTTCGCCCGGCGGTTCGTGCGTGCGGCGTCAGGTGGTAGGTGGCCCATGAACGCGTGCCCTCCTCTCCCGAGTGCCGACATGGTGATGAAAAGTGTTCACCGTGAGTGCATCGAAGAAGAGAACAAATACCGGTGGCTGGAGAGCGAGAAGGCCGGGTACGACCTCGGAGAGGGGTGCGTGTACCGGTGGGTGAAAGACCACTGGACCGGTTACCTCCGCGCCCGGTGGGTCGAGCACCTTCAGGGCCGGTGCTTTTGGATCGAGCTTTCGGGCAACGACTTCGGTCTCCTCACCCGCGCATTCCACAACCACGCCGAACTGCTCGACACCATTTTGAACAAGCTCAAGACCGGTGCCGAGAACCTCGACATCATCTCCTGGGCCATCTCGAACAACATCCCTATCGGCCCGGTGTACGAAATCCTCGAAGCCCTCGACGTAAACAGCCAGCGGCTCTCGCACCGGTTCGAGGGGCCGCCGCGTGGGAACATTTCGGCAGCCTGAACCCGCTCCAGCTTCTACGCTCAGAACGCAACGGCCCACGACTGATAGTTCAGTCGCGGGCCGTTGTGCTTTTACCGACCTACTGTCTTTCAACCGGTCCGGTTACGTGAGCTGAGCTTTCCGTTAATCACGCGCCCACTTGATTCGGGGTGCGGAGCCGGCCGATCGAACTCGCTCAGTCGTCGAACCGGTACTTGCCGTGGCAGTTGGTGCAGGTGGCTTCGAGGGCGGTGAGCTTCGTGCGGAGCGCCTTGAAGTCCGGCGCCTTCTTCGTGGCCTCGGCGATCAGCTCCTTGCTCAGGTCCACCGAGTCCTTGCTGAACTTCTGCCACTCCTTCAGGTTCTGCGGGCTGGTGCGGGCCTTCTCGTTCGGGTAATCGTGCGCGTACTCGTTGAGCACCGCCGACCGCACCGCGAGGAGTTCCACCGCGGCGGGGTCGAGCTTCACGGCGCTCCCCTTCGCGGTCCAGTCCTTCAGGTCCTTTTCGATGTTCATGCCGCTGGGCAACTTCAGCACCGTCGTGTTGCTGAACAGCTTCATGGTGGTGGGCAGGTAGGTCACGTCCTTGTCCTTGGCCTTCTCGAACGCGTCGAGCTTCGGCAGGTCGCCACCCGCCTTCCCGCCGCCCGGCTTGATCGCCAGCTTTTGGGCCAGCGCGTCGGCGTCCTTGTACTTCTTGGCGTTGATCGCCTCGCCGACCTTCAGCACGTCGTCCTTCAGCGCCTTGTCGCCGAGCACGTCCGCGTAGGCCGCGATGAGCAGCGTGACCGCCACCGCCGGCTTCGCGGAGCGGATCGACGGCTCCGCGGACTTCGCCAGTTCGCTGAGCCGCTTTTGGAGGAACTTGAGGTCGGCCTCGGCGGCCTTTTTGTACGAGTCTGTGGGCAGCCCCGGGGTGCCGGCGGTGCCGTTACCGGCGAGCGTCCACAGGCCGGCGGCCAGCGCGGCGCAGCCGACGACGAGGCGGAGCGAGTAGGTCACGAGCGGGGTCTCCTGTGCGTGCAGGGAAGCGGGAGCAGGCGGGAACGCGAACGCGGCGGGCGATCCGGGTTCACGCCAGAATACTATGGTCCTGCGGGCGGGCGGAGGAGTCCCGGGGCGGAAAACCGGTCGGGTTATCGACGGTCGGCGCGGTCGAACAGGTCGCGGAGCGCGAGCGTGAAACCGGGGAGGATAGCGTCACCGTCGAGCGTGCCATCGGCCGGAACGGGGGTCACGGCGGTCGGCCCGGTGAACACATTGGCGGATCGGGATTCGGGGCTGATTTCCCACACGCGCTTCACCCCGGCGCGGAAGTACTCGTCGCGCTTGCGGGCCATCTCCGCCGGTGTGTTCGACGCGCTCAGTATCTCGATCACGAGGTCCGGTACGACCGCGGGCACCTTATTCTCGCGCGCCGGCGGTTTGCCGTCCTTCAGTTTCGCCCACGGGATGAACGCGACGTCCGGCGCGCGGCCGACGCCGGGGAGGATGTTCATGACACCGTCAGGGGCAGAAGCCATTCCGATGTCGTTGGCTTTGAGGTAAGCGTACAACTCGCCGATGATGATGACGGCCAGCCACGACTCATGGAATCCCATTGCCTTCTCCACGAGAGTGCCGTCGACCCATTCGCAAATCTGCGCGTCGCGCGTCGCGTTTACGTGGACCAGATCCTCGAAAGTCGCGAGCCCGGGTACCGGATTGAAACGCACACGGTCCGCCGGGATGTCACCGAGACGCCGAAGCAGGTCCGCAACCGTGACACGCGGCAGCGCAGGAGCTGCTGGTAGAGTGGGTGCGTCGATGGTCGCAGTGGTCATGCGTGTTCCTCCAATCCGATTATCGGCTCGCGCGGGGGGCTCCGCAACGGCGGTTACGTTTTGCGCAGCACGAGGTCAACCACCCAGCACCCGCGGACGTGCGGGCAATCGTGGTCGCGGCAGTGGTTCAGGATGGCGTCGCTGTCGCAACCCGCGTCTTGAAGCGCGTCCGCGAGGATCGGCATCGCGCTGAAATCCCGCGACCCGTACATCTGCTGTGCGAGAAGCACCACGTCAGCCGTGCGCCATTTGGAAGAGAAGCGAGACGGTTGAAACGGGTTGCCGAGAATGTCACGGAGCAGCGACACCAGCACCCGTTCTTCACGACTTTTGTGCCACAACCACACAGATCCACGAACCGCAGCGGCGGCGCGACTGGCGCTGGCCCATCCGGTGGCGGCAACAAGACCGGCCACAATCCAGGCCTCCGCAGCGTGCCAACTCGCACCGCTTGCCAACTCCCGACGCAACTGTTTGAGACGGTTGCGGGTTCGGTTCGTGCGCGATTCGGCCAACTGCTCCACTTCGTCCGTGACCTCGCGGAACTGCGGTGAGGCACGATCGCCCATACTGCGACGGCCGCAGGCGACGGCAAACAGGCGGAGTTTACGGTCCGAACTGTGTTGCTTTGACAGGTGACCCAGCAGCTTGCGGACACTGCTCGCCGCGAACCACTCCGCTTCCGTCATCGTCCGTGCCTCCGAACGCGGCTACGCGGTCATTCGCTTCCGCTGTAAAGTAATTCCATGACGAACGCGACCGCTGAACTCCCGCCGCCGCCACCCTTTTACCGCGAGCCCCTCTCCGTAGGGAGCGTGGCGCTCGCGTCGCGGTTCAACCTCGCGCCGCTCGCGGGCTACACGAACCTGCCGTTCCGGCTGTCGGTGCGCGAGCTGGGCGGCGTCGGGCTGTGTACCACCGACCTCATCAACGCCCGCGCGATCGTGGACGGCATCCAGAAGACGATGCTGCTGCTCGCGCACGACCACGCCGAGCGCCCGCTGTTCGTCCAGATCTTCGGGTCGAAGCCGCACGAGATGGCCGGCGCCGCGAAGTGGCTCGTCGAGAACCGCATCGCCGACGGCATCGACATCAACATGGGGTGCCCGGTCCGGAAGGTCGTCAAGACCGGCGGCGGGTCTTCGCTCATGTGCGACACCACGGGCGCGACGGTCGGCCTCGTGAGCCAGGTCGTGGAAGCCGTGAGGCCGGTGCCGGTCAGCGTGAAGATGCGGCTGGGGTGGGACGATGACAACCTGAGCGCGCCGTACTTCGCTCGCGAGTTCGAGAAGGCGGGCGTGGCGGCGCTCACGATCCACGGGCGGACCCGCGAGCAGGGGTTCGCGGGCGGCGTGAACCACGAGGGCATCCGCCGCGTGGTCGAGGCGGTCGAGAAGATCCCCGTGTTCGGGAACGGCGACGTGCGCTCGGTTCAGGACGCGGCCCGGATGATCACCGAAACCGGGTGCCACGGGATCGCGATCGGCCGCGGCGCCCTCGCCAACCCCTGGGTGTTCCGACAGTTCGACGCCTGGGTGCGCACCGGAGACCCGGGGCCGCGCGCCACCTACGCCGAACGGCTCGCGTTCATGCGGTTGCACCTGAAGCGGCTCGTGGACTGGCGCGGCAGCGAGCGGAACGGGTGCGTCCACTTCCGCAAGGTCGCGACGTGGTACACGAAGGCGCTGCGGTTCCCCAAAAAGGTGCAGCAGCGGCTCGTGATGCTCTCGACGCTCGCCGAGTTCGAGCAGTTGATCGCCCCGTTCTCCGGCGGGCGCGCACCCGACGGCTGGACCGAGTACGACGCGCAGCAGGCGCACATCGCGGTTCCCGCCGGACCGATCGCACACTGGTAACCGGAGCTGCGATGAACCTGCACAGACTGGTCATGTTGCCGAACGGCTCCGTCCACGAACAGCACTGGGCCGAAATCCCGGCCGCGGACCACCCGGACGTTCGCCAGTTCGCGAGCCTGTTCACCGGACTGCGCTGTGACGCCACCGTGCGCGTCCCGCAGGGGGAATTGCGGGTCGTGTGGTCCGGGTCGAGCGGCGGGGCCATCGGCTCCTTCCACCTCGACGGCGCCCTCTTCCTCTGCGTGGTGCTGGCGACCGGGCGCGACGCCGTGGAGGACCGTCTGTACCTGTCCACCGTCGGCCGGCAGTGGAGCGACTCGAACGTGGTTCGCGGGCTGCTTGAGGGTCCGTCGTCGCCGTTCCTGACGCTTCACGAGGTCACCGACCGGCCGCTGCTCGTGGCGCTTCTGGTGCCCGCTCTGGCGCCGGAAGTGTGGGCGGCACTCAACGGGGTCGAACTGGCCGTGGTCGGCGCACACGTTGCTGCCATCGGCGCCCGAAAGTAACGCGGAGGGCGACCCGTTCGCGGATGCCCGCGGTGCTCCCCACGCCCCACCCGTATCAGGCGCGAGAGGAAGATCCGTTTGCTTTTTTGGCTTGTGTGGGGAGTTTCGGTCGTTCGGCCCCGGCGCGGGCGGTCGGCGAACAATGCTCGCGCCAAACGGGTGCGCCCCGCCTATGATGCCTCCGAACAGAAATTACCATCGCGAGGCGCACCCCAATGACCCCGTTGCAATCGCTGGCGGCCACCGGCACGAAACTGTGGCTCGATTCCGTGGACCCGGAACTCATCAAGCTGAACCGGTCCCAAGGCGCCACCGGCGCCACCTCGAACCCGATCATCATCTCGGACCTGCTGAAGACCGGGCGGTTCGACGCCCACATGAAGACGTTCTTCGACGCCGGCCGTGACGACGAGGCGGTCGCGTGGGCCATGACCGACAAACTCGTCAAGGACGCGCAAGACGTGTTCCTCGACGTGTGGACCGCGACCAAGGGCGACGACGGGTGGGTGAGCTTCGAACTCGACCCGCTCCTGGAAGACCACGCCCAAACGCGCAACACCGAGGAGCGGTCCGCCGAGTACATTCGGCTGGGTAAGGAGTGGGCCGCCGGTCACAAGAACCGCATGATCAAGGTGCCGGCCACCCCGGGCGGCCTCGGCGCGATTGAAGAACTGGTCGCCGCGGGCATTTGCCCCAACATCACGCTCATCTTCTCCGAGCGGCAGTACCTGCTGGCCCGCGACGCGGTGGCCCGCGGCGCCGCCCGCCGCTCTGATAAGGAGAACGTAAAGAGCGTGTACAGCATCTTCGTGAGCCGCGTGGACGTGTACACGGAGAAGCAGGTTCCGAACCTGATCCCGGCCGCGCAGGGGCAGGTCGGCATCGTGAACGCCAAGCGCATCTACAAGATGAACAAGGAGTTCTGGGCCGGTAAGGGGTTCCCGCGCAAGCAGGAGATGATCTTCGCGAGCACCGGCACCAAGAAGATGGCCGACGGCACCACGCCGCCCGCGTGGAAGTACGTTGAGGCGCTGGCGGGCGACGACATCGAGACCAACCCGCCGCAAACCAACGAGGACGTGCAGAAGAGCGGCCGGACGTTCACCAAGCAGGTCGAGCAGCTCCCGCCCGCCGAAGTGCTGGCGGACATCGACGCGAAGGTGGACATGAAGAAGCTGGAAGAGACGCTGATGAGCGAGGGGCTGGCGAAGTTCGCCGAGCCGCACAAGGCCCTGATCGCACTGATCGCCAAGAAACGCGCCGAACTGAAGTAACACCGCGAGAAATGCGGATTGCGGAGTTCGGAATGCGGAGTTGAAGGCAGAAAGACAGTCGCTTAAGCGTGTATTCGCTGCCTTCAACTCCGCATTCCGAACTCCGCAATCCGCATTTCCCCAGAGACGCCGTCGGGAGTTGAACCCGCCCCGGGAGCTTTGCAGGCACCCGCCCGACCCGTCGGACAGCGTCTTCGTGGCCGCAGCGTCACCCCTTCGGCGCGGTTTCGGCGTCGCCCGTTGCGCGGAGGTGGGCCTTGCTCAGGACGTGGAAGTCCGGCACCTCGTCGGCCCGCAACCGGCGGTCACCCGCTCCGGTCACGATCCAGCCGTCGTCCCATGCTCCGTCGGCGCGCAGCTTCACCACACGCCCGGTGGTGGCGTAGGGCTCCGGGAGCCACGACACCTGCACCCACTCGCCGTTTTCCACTCGCTTCACCAGCCGACACTGGCGATAGAACACTTCCTTGGCCATCACTGCACCTCACCGCGAATCGGACAGTGCCCCCGCCAGGAATCGAACCTGGTCCGCGACCTTCGCAGAGTCGAGTGCATCCACCACACCCCGAGGACGGTCGCAGAAGTGACCCGAAGCACGGGCGAAAGGTTCGCGGGGGTGGTTCCGACTTCGTGGTTCAGGAGGAATCCGCGCCAATCGCGTGGCGGGGAGAATCAAACGCGCGCGAGGGCCGCGCGGGCCTCGTCGGGGGTGCGGGCGAACTCGCGAACGGCCTTCAGGTCCAGGCGCCCGTCGAACGCGGTGAACAGTAGCGCCCTGTTCGGGAACGCGACCGCCCGCGCCGCGAAGCACTTTCGTAGCAGCCGGTCGTTGCCGGTTCCGGCCTCGGTTTCGGCAGCGCGACGCACCTCGGCGCCCACCTTTGCGGCCCAGACACGGAGTTGCTCGCAGTTCGCGAGGTACGCCGCGAAGGTGTCGTAGTGCTCGCGGTAGAAGCCCAGCACCTCTTCCGGAACCTGCTCGCGGCCGAGCGACCGCAGGTGCGTTTCCAGGTCCGCCCAGCCGGTCCAGTCCGGGTGCGCGTCGAACATCTCGACCGTCCGGTCGTAGGTACAGGTGACCACCAGTTTGAGCACGCGCAGGTAGTCCGGCCCCTTGACCTTCACACGGTACACGACCCGGTGGTCGTGCTCGATGGTGATAACGGTCCCTTCCTGGTCGGTGCCCGCGATCGAAGCCAGCAGGCTCTCGATTTGCTCCCCGAGGGTGTGGCCCGCCGGCGCGAACTCTTCCACGTGCGCGAGGGCGTGCGCCGCGGCCAGTTCCTTGAGTTCCGCGAACGTGCGGTAGCGGTAGTCGACTTTGTCGAAGCACGCGTGGAGCACGAGGTCCTCGCGGTCGCCGTAGTTGGTGATGACCCGCGTTTCGGGGTGAATGAACTCGAACACCAGTGTGAGGTTCTCGAACTCCGGCCGCGGCTCCACAAGCGCCGGGTACTTGCGCGCCGCCAACCGGCGGGCGGTGCCGAGAAAATCGAAGTTGCGGGTGCGCGCGGGCGCGTCCTCGTCCTGCGTGCCGTAGCACGGCCCCCCCTCGATCATGCCGCGGGTGGTAAAGTACACGCGGCCCCGGTGCTGGAACCGCTGGATCAGCGTGCCGTCGAGCTTGTGGAGAAAGTGGAGCCGCGCGTTCCCCGGACCCGCCGCGATGCCGGCGAGGTCGGCGGCGGAAACGTTCTTCTCGCCGAGGTTATAAATCTTGACCAGCGGCAGCGACACCAACTCGAACGGGTCGCGCCGGTACACGAGCCCCTTGGCGAACAGTTGGTGCGCGGTTTGCGGGGTGAACAGCGCGCCGCTCGCGTTCGCGAGCACCAACTCCCCCGATTGCCGCTTCGACAACAGCGGGTCGGCGTCGATGGCTTTGAGGATGTCGGCCGCGTTGGCGCGCAGGTCGTCGAGCAGGTGGTCGAGGCGGAGGTTCATGTGTGGTCTCGCGGGCGTCGTCAAACGGACGCGCCCCCGTGCTCACCGGTTCGCTGGATCGGGGCGTCGGATTTGGTATAGTCGCGTGGGGAATCGGCTTCGTCACCTCCCGGAGAAACGCTCATGGCAGACTGGCAACGGCTGGCGAAAGACCTGGTGCTGATCGACGGCATGGTCGGCGAGCGGGAGACGGAGATCCTGCGGCGCGCGTTCCTGGCCGACGGCGTCATCAACCGGACCGAGGCGGAGTTCCTCATCGATTTGCGGAACAGCGCGCCGAAGGCCGTGGTACGGTTCCACACGTTCGTGTTCGAGGTGGTGAAAAAGATGATGCTCGCCGACGGCGACCTGACCGCGGCGGAAGCCGGGTGGCTGGAGCGGTTCATCCTCCGAGACGGGCGGGTGGACGAGTTGGAACGCACGTTCTTACGCGAACTGAAAGCCGCCGCGCGGCGCACGTCGCCGGAGTTCAACGCGCTGGTCGCGAAGTACGCGGGGTGAGAGCGTTGACACAGACAGGAATGTCTGTGTCACAAAGATCACAGCAAAGCAGATAACGATGACTGGAACGTGTATCACGGCTTCCGGGCGCCGAGCGTGACGGGCGCTTCGAGCACCTTCACGGTTCCGGCGTCGGCGTCCAACTCGACGAGCCCGCCGTGGGGCAGGGTGGCGTTGAACGGCGTGTGTCCGACCGGGAAGTTGGTGACGACCGGCACCTTGCGCCCGGCGAAGTAGTCACGGAAGACCGCATCCAACTCGACCTCGTCGGCACCGTCGAACGTGCCCAGGATGACCCCGGCGAACCGGTCCAGGTGGCCGGAGAGGCGCAGTTGCGAAAGCACCCGGTCGATCCGATACGCCTTCTCGCCGGTGTCTTCCAGAAACAGGATGTTACCGTCGGCCTCGATCTCGTAAGGCGTCCCCATTGTCGCGCCGATTAGCGTCAGGTTCCCGCCCACCAACCGTCCTTTCGCTTTCCCGCCCACCAGCTTGCGCGGCTTCGGTCCGTCCGTCGGAAGCGGGACCGTATACCCGCTGTCGCCCTTCGGGTATTTGTCCGCGCTCACCGTCCGCCAAAACACATCCGAGGAGTAACCGAACCCGGCATCGTCGCGGTACAGACCGTACTGCGGCATCGGGCCGTGAAACGTCACCAGTCGGCACTTCTTGGCGATGGCGAGGTGCAGCCCGGTGAGGTCGGAGAAGCCGAGGACGACTTTGGGGTTATTACGGATCGCCTCGTAGTCGATGAGGTGGAGGATGCGAGTCAGCCCGTAGCCTCCTTTGACCGCGAAGACGGCCTGCGATCCCTTGTCCTTGAACGCGGCGTTGAGTTCGGCCGCGCGCTCCTCATCGGTCCCGGCCAGATACCGATTCTTGCGGGTCGTCAGTGACGGTGGCACGCTCACCTTGAACCCCATCTTCTCGAACCGCTCTTTCGCCTTGGCAACTTTCTCGGCGTCCGCCGGACCGGCCGGGGCGACGAACGCGATCGTGTCGCCGGGACGGAGCGCAGCCGGGCGCGTCCACGCGGGCGGTTGCGCGGCCGAAGCCGGCGTTGCCGGTTCGAGCGGTAGCGCGGTCGAACCGGTTAGCGCAGCAAGTACGAGTGCGGGAAGAAGCAGACGGGATATGCGGGTCACGGTGGGAACTCGGGTGGCTGATGCGGGCTGGTGACATCTGGAGTGTAGGTGGTTGGTCATGTTGCTCTCCGTTCCGGTGGCAGGAAAACGATGTTCCATCCCAAACTGCCGTGTTACGGCACGGCGTGGATTGCGAGCCAAACGGTCGGTTTGCCCTCGTCAGTCCACTCAACACGGTGCCGAATTCGGGCGGGGAGAAACACCCAATCGCCCGGTGCGAGTTCGCGAGGGGCGGGCTCACCCTCAACCTGCAACCGGGCCGCGCCGCTGAGAAGCGCGACGAACTCGTCGGTCGTCTGGTCGAACCACTCGCCGGGTGCGGTGACGTGCCCCCACGACACGATTCGTTCCACCTTCCAGCCGGCGCGTTCAACGAGTACCTCGAACGCCTCCGCAGGGGGCCGGGTGGCGGGGAGAGCCGCGAGAAGGTTACCGTTGGTCATGCGTATTCCGGTGTATGTGAGCGGCGTGACGGCCGGTGAAGTTGCTTCGGGTGCGGCTCGGTCTCGTGTATCGACACTTGCGCTGAAAGGATACGCGCAGTCCCGGGGCTTGCCACGACGCCCACGGCGAGCGGACTCGAACGGGGGCAACTGCTGGACGCCGACTACCACCGCTGCTGGTGCGATACTACCACGGCGGGTGTCGCTTCGCTCACGCCTCTGCGGTCGTCTGGGGGCGCGAAATCGTGTACTCGGTTAAACGCGAGGCGAAGGAGCCGATGCCCGCGCGACAGTGCTGGTGCGTTCGGCAGCAAGGCCGCACGCGGTTGTCCTGTCCAACGTGCCGACCACGCGGCGTTTGCAGAGAAGGGCAACGGGGCCGCTTTTCGGGTGTACGACATGCTTTGCGCCTACCCAGCGAGTCTGTGTCGGCGTTCGCCGGTGATGTTGGCTTGTCGTCGATTCCAGAAGTCATCGAGCGGTGCGGTTTCGCTGAGCAGGTCGGCCCGGAGTTGGAGGATCGCTTCGGCGCCCGGCTCGGACCAGAACTTCTCGGACCCCTTGACCCGATGATTCATCTGCTTGATCGTCGACTCCACGTGGCTGGTGGTGATCGGCAGACCGGCCCGGCGATACTCCGCGTATTTCATACGTCCCCGTTGGTTCTCGAAGTAGCACCGGGCCTCGGCTACGCACACCCGCGGGTGCGTCTCGCCGTCGGTCGCCTCGGGCATCCCGAGAACCTGTTGCCGCGACTCCAGACCCGACACGACCGTCGCAACATCCCCACGCCACAGCGCCTCGATCCACTGCACATATCGGGACCAACCCTCCCCAAACGGACCACCCGCCATCGCGGCACCGTACACATACGCCAACGCGTGGATGAAATCGACCACCGGCGTGAAGCTCGAGAAGTGCCGTTCCCACACGCCCCAGTTGGCATTCGACCCGTCGCCCAGAAACACCCGGCGTTTCGACCCGTAGAACCCACGGGCCCAAGCCGCGGCCGCCAGCAACCCACCGAACACCTCGACCCCCTGCTTGGTGCTCACCACGCTCCGCACGACCAACTCGGGCGGTTCGTACCGGCCGGTCGCCTCGGGCACCGGTTGGGGATCGACCGGGGCGACCGCGTCACCGGCCGGCTCACGCCCGGCGGCCTTCGATTCCGACTTGATTTCCTGGGCCAGACGCGGGATCCGCTCGGGGTCGATATAGTGCGTGGGAATTTGCGGGCACGGGTCGTCCGTGTCGGATACACTCGCCATTGAGGCCAGCAAACCCACCTTGTCCTCACGCCAATGCTCCCCCTTCTTCTTCTTCTTCGGGGGTACCGGCGTCGCGACCGCGGAGCCCTTCGGCTGTTCCGGTGACGTCGGGTTCCGGATCTGAAGCCTTCCGCCGTCCATCTGGACCACCGCAATCGGCGGGGGCACGACATCCGGAGGCGCCTTCTTGCGTTCAACCAGAGGCAAGGACTCGTAAGCCGCGACGGCGGCATCGCGTTCGGCACACCGCTCGGTACCGATCTGTTGCGTTCGTCGCTCGACCTGCTTGACCGGAACCTATAGTGGACCCCGAAAACTGGACCGCCGGTTAAGCTATACCGGAGGCCCAGGAAAGGGGAACCCATGGCGGGCAAGCGGAAGAGTCACTCGGCGGCGTTCAAGGCCCAGGTCGCGCTGGCGGCCCTCAAGGGCGACAAGACCATCAACGAACTGGCGAGTCAGCACGGCGTCCACCCGACCCTGATTCATGGGTGGAAGAAGCAGTTGCTCACCGGGGCCGAGGCCGTGTTCGCCTCGGGGGCGAAGGGCACCGGCCCCCCGGAAGACAAGACGACCGAGTTGTACGAGCAGATCGGCCGCCTCAAGGTGGAACTCGACTGGGTGAAAAAAAAATCGGCCGCCCTCGGCTGAGGCCAAGCGTGCCCGGATCGAGGCCGAGCACCCGGAGCTGAGCGTCCGGCGCCAGTGCGAGCTGATCGGATTGAACCGCTCGACGGTGTACTACGAGCCGACCCCGGAGAGCGCGGAGAACCTGACGCTGATGCGGTTGATCGACGAGCAGTACACGACGTGCCCGTTCTACGGGAGCCGGCGCCTGGCCGCGTGGCTGGGCACCCAGGGCCACGAGGTGAACCGCAAGCGGGTGCAGCGGCTGTTGCGGATCATGGGGTTGGAGGCCCTGTACCCCAAGCCCAAGCTGTCGGTCGGGTCCGGGCACAAGGTGTACCCGTACCTGTTGCGGGGCGTGGCCATCGACCGGGTCCATCAGGTGTGGAGCACGGACATCACGTACATCCCGATGCCCACCGGGTTCATGTACCTGGCCGCAACGATGGACTGGTTCAGCCGGTACGTGGTGGCCTGGCGACTGTCCAACACGTTGGACGGGTCATTCTGCCAGGACATGCTGGAGGAGGCCTTGGGCCGGGGCAAGCCGGAGGTGTTCAACACGGACCAGGGAGTCCAGTTCACGGCCGCCGCGTGGGTCGGGCGATTGGAGCGGGCCGGGGTCGCGGTGAGCATGGACGGGCGGGGCCGGTGCCTGGACAACGTGTTCGTGGAGCGCCTGTGGCGGAGCGTCAAGTACGAGGACGTGTACCTCAAGGGTTACGAGTCGGTGCCGGCCCTGGAGAGTGGGCTCCGGGCGTACTTCGGGTTCTACAACACCGAGCGGTTACACCAGTCCCTGGACTACCGCACCCCGGCTCAGGTGTATGGCGTCGGAGCCACGAAGGCCCCGACGAAACAGTAGCGAAGGATAGCAACTTTTTGGTCTAGACAATGGGGTCCACTGTAACCGGAACCTCGGCCAGTTCCCGCAGGGCCTCAGCGGCCAGCGCAAACGATCCGCACCGGGTGCCCGCGAACACGACTTTCTTCAACAGGGCCGGGGATTGCCCGCCGCGGTCAATCGCCAGACTCGCCGACTGAGGGAAAAAAAGCCCGCCGGCAGGCGGTGCAGTAGGCCGACGGTTCGCTCCACTCCGCTTCCCCGACCCGCGTGGTGAGGATGCGTGGTTCGGGATCACCGGGTGATGGCGTCTGTCGGCACCCCGGGCATTGTTGTCTCTCGGCGGGTATGGTGCCGGCCGCTTGTTTCTGGAGAGCTTGGCGGAGCAGTTCGCGTGACACCGTTTGGCCCAACTGGACGACCAGTTCTTCGAGTTCCTCGAACGTCGTGCCCCACGGCGGCCCATCGGGTCCGAACAGCCTCTCGACCAACGTTTTGGCCACCCCGTCCAGGTACGCCTTATTCGCTGCGACTTCGGGACGAGCGTTATTGGGGCGTGCCATACCTGATCTCCACCAACGACTTGTGTGGCTCGCACGGCCGTTATTTCTTCGAGCCGCGGTCTATCATGATACCCCAACTTGCAAACCGTGTCGTGGACCCCCGCTTTTCCCCAGGCACAACGGCGCTTGCACGCGCCCGAAGAGGCCCGTACTATCACGCTACTTCACCACCTGGGAAGTGTTTCCGATGGCCCGCGACCGCAAACCACCGGCACACGGTAACGATGCGAACTGGGAACGCGCCCGGCGCATGTTCCAGGCCGGCGCCCCGGAGTTCGTGGAAGCGGTGCGCCAACTCCCCAACGCGGCAGCCCTGGCCACGTTTGCCGAGACGTGGTGGACCGACCCGCGCATTGAAGCCAAACGGCTGCTGTTCACCTACCTCGAACTGCCGTTCAACGCCCCGCGACACGAGGTGCTCGTCAAGCGGCTGTTCAAGTTCGCCGACACCACCGGCGATGACGCCGTGATGGCCCGGTTCCTGACTGGGTTCGATCGCACCATCCGCCGGCGTCGCGTCACGAAGGTGCGTTACAACCACCGCCGCCGCGAGAACGAGCAGTACGAAGCGGTCGTGACCCCGAGCGACACCGTACTCGCACGCGACGACCGCTCGTACAGCGGGCCGTGGTTTACCGCCGACCGGGAACAGTTCACTGCCGGGAAGTTCCTGTTCTCCGTTGCGACGCGGAACTACCTGCGTCGCCGGGCGTGGCGGTACTTTCGGAAACTCGGACGCCAGCACCCCGAGCGGTACATCTCAGCCGTTTGCACGGCGCTCAAACTCTACACCGACGCCGACGCCCCGGACGGCCTCGCGCTGCTCGACAACTGGGGGCTCGTTCACGTCCTGTTCCACCACTCGCCCGTTCTCGACGCGAAGCCGACCGGCTGGCGCGTCGCGGACGGCGGGTCACTGTCGCGTTTGCAACCCGAGCCCATGTTCCGCAAACTGTGGTTGCGGAGCGCCGAGCCGATCTTCGACCTCTTGGTGCGTGCGAGGTGCCGGCCCGTCGCGATGTGGGCGGTGCAGATGCTCCGGAAGCACTTCCCGGAGCGACTGACACAACTCACGCTCGACGAGCTTCTGGAGTGGCTGGTCTCGCCGAGCAGCGTTCTGAACGAACTCGCGCTGGAGGTGCTCGAAAAGCGCGGCGGGCTGGAACAGGTCACGATCGAGCAGTGGTTGCGCATCACCGACGAAGCCCGGACGGACCTGCTCGACCGCATCTGCGAACTGGTGGCGCGGAGTGTTAAACCGGAACAGGTGACGTTCGCCGACGCCGTGGCGCTCGCGATGCAGCGCCCGGTTCCGCTCGCCCGGCTCGGCTTGACGTTCCTTCAAGGGAAGAAGGTCAACACCGCCGAGGAAATCACTGCGGTGTTCGGGCTGCGGAACGCCGAGTGCGAACCCTTGCGCGTCGATCTGGTGAAGTGGGCGTGCGAGGTGCTGAGTTCGCGGACGGACTTCGACCCCGTATGGGTGCTCGAGTTCCTCGACTCGCGCTTTGAAGAGGTGCGTGAGGTGGGCTGGGAGTGGTTCCAGATCGAGCCGCGTGCCCGCGACGCGGTACTGGTGTGGCAGCGCCTCCTGGAATCCCCTTACGACAACATCCGCTTCCGACTGGTCGGTATGCTGGAGGAGCGGATCAAGTCGCGCGACGGTTTTGGGCAGCTTCCGCCGGACCGCGTGCGGTTCCTCTGGGCCACGGTGCTGCTGAACGTCCAGCGCGGCAGCCGGGCAAAGCCGTTCGTGGTGCGCCAGGTCATCGACCGGCTCAGTGCGAGCCCGGACGAGGCCGGCGACCTGCTGCCGATGATCGCGGTCTCGCTGCGGTCGGTGCGCGGGCCGGAGTTCCGCGCCGGGCTGGCGGGGGTGGCGCGATTCGTTGCGAAGAACCCGACGCGCAAGCCTCTGGTGGAGGCGGTATTTCCCGAACTGCAGTGGGGTTGAGTTGTCGATGTTAAATGTGTGCGAGTCGGACACACAGGGCTCCCGCCCTGTGCTACGCTCGGCAACCCCTACGGGGTGCAAAGACTGAGTACACGAACAACAACCGCCGTTGGATTTTCCGCCCCGGAGGGGCCGGTGGACGTAGCACAGGGCGGGAGCCCTGTGCCAACAACTAAGGTGTCCGTCGCGATCCGAGACCTTCTCTGCGGCGTTCCGCCGCGGGTGCAGTTGCTCGCGATTGCGTTCCCCGAGCCGTTGGTCTTTTCGCCGCCCGGGGTACTCCCAGGACGGACTGAATCGACCTGCATCTCCGTCCCGGGAGTACCCCGGGCGGCGTTCGTGAACGACTCGGGTCCACGATTGAAGTCGGTCGCGGCGGACACCGCAATACACGAAGACCGAAGAGCTTTTGACAGGATCAACAGGATTTAACGGGATCGAAAACAAGCGATGCTCTTCGCCTTTTCAATCCCGTTGATCTTGTTAATCCTGTTAAAACTCTTCAACGCCCAGCGCAGTTCGGGAGAGGCTCCGAATGCAACTGAACACGGCGTATCGCGGGCGCAGTGCCGTCGCCCAGACCCCCGTCGGTCTGGCGGTGTCGCTCGCGCCGAACCTGCGCCGCGACCGCGTCAGCTACACGGGCGTGTTGCGCCAGCCGCTTCGGTTCCGCGAAGCCATGTCGGCGCTTCACGACGTGGTCATTTCGGACCTGCGGTTCAAGCCGAAGGACAAGACCGCATACGAGGAGTGGAAGAAGGAAGAGGCCGCGAAAGAAGCCCACATCCGCACCGAGGCCGTGAAGCTCAAACGCGCGGAACTCGAAAAGGAACGTGGCCGCCCCATGCCGCCCGGCCTGGAGCGCAAGTTCCAGCGGTGCCGGCAGCGCTACTGGGACGCGCGGACGCGGTACAGCAACCTGCTGTCGCGCGAAGACCCGGAACTGTGGCGGATGCTGATGCCGTGCGACCCGGTCATCACTGTCAGCCCGGACGTGATGTTCTTCGAGTGTTTCAGCGCGGACGAGAGCAGCTACGGGTGCCTGACTGTCGAGCGGGACGCCTTCGAGGCCGAGCGCGACGTTGCCCTCGGTACCACCAACGTCGATTACTCCTGGCGCCTGTACGAGCACTTCCAGACCATCCGCAGTTACCGCGAGACGCGCTTCACCATCGACCCGCTCGGCTTCGAGGTGCAGACCAGCACCGACGACCCGGCATACCGCGAAGAGAAGATCGACCTGCCGCAGTCGTGGCTCCGCGGGTTCTCGTCGCTTCAAAGCGCAATGAGCCTGCCGATGCGGCGCGTGCCGCTCAGCCGCGAGGCGGTCTATTCGGTGATCGCGTTTCTGACCCGCAACAAGTCCAAGCGGTCGCCCCGGGCCGTGCGCTTCGAGCTGACGCCCGGCCGGCCGGTGAAATTGGTTCTCGAGCCGTGGGACAAGGAGATCGTGGTCCACGACCTGCCGTCTTCTGGGGCGCGGAAAGAGGTGATTCGCACCTGGGGGCGGGACCGGCTCCGCGTGCTCGGGCGACTGCTGCCGCTGCTCGACGGCGTGGACGTGTACCTGCTGGGAACGGGGCTGCCGAGCTTCTGGGTCGCGAAGATGGGGGAAATGAAGCTCACGCTCGGGCTCTCCGGGTGGACCGCCAACGACTGGACGAGTGGCGGCAGTGCCATCGACCAAATCGCACCGCCGGTGGCGCCGTCCAACGACGTGATGCAGGCGATGGCCGCCGCGTTCAGAGACTCCCCGACGTGGACGCTACCGGCGCTGGCCACGAAGACCCGCGGGTCCGAGGCCGCGGTGTCGGCCGGGTTAAACAAGCTCGCCCTGCTGGGGCAAGTGATTCACGACCTCCCGCACGGCGTGTACCGGTGGCGCCAGGTGATGCCGGTGACCCTTTCGGCCGAGGTGATCGGCCCCGAGAACGAGGAGACGGTCGCCGCCCGCGAACTCACGCGCTGGCGGTGCAAGATCAACTCCGACAAGACGGACGCGAAAGGGCAGCGGCAGGTTGTGGGGACGGTCGACGGCCGCTCCACGTCCGAGGTGACGCTGGACGCGGACGACCGCATCGTGGCGGGCAAGTGCGGCTGTTCGTACTTCTACACGGGCGGGCTGCGGAAGGGGCCGTGTCGGCACCTTCAAGCGCTGCGCAACAAGGCGCTGGGCGTCGGCGGGGACGGCGGGACGCTCGACAACTGGTTCCGGCGGTTCACGAACTGACGGCGCCCGGGGCGTAACGGCAAAGGTAAGGGCACCGTGACGAAGCCGGTTCTGCTCGCGGGGGTGCTCGGCGGGGTACTCGGGGGCGCCGGAGCGTTTGTGCTGGGGCGGGCGTTCCCGGCGGCGCCGGCGGTGGTGGTCGAGAAACCGCACGAGGCCCGGCCGTTCGCCGACGACCTGTTCATGAAGCTTCAGAAGGGGCAGGCGGATGAGTTCCTGGCGGCGGTGCGTGTGGGGGACCCCGAATACGACGATGCGGAGTTCGACAAGCTGATCCGCCAGCCGATGCTGCGGGTGCGCGAGGGGGCGGTTCGAGGGTACGGCGGCGCGGGCTCGTTCGAGTTCTTTCGCGAAACGGTCACCGCGCCGGACCTCGTCCGCTTCACGTACCTGGAACGCTACCCGCGCGGGTGCCTCGTGTGGCTGCTGTACTGCTACCGCGGGGCCGGCGGCTGGCACCCGATCGGGCTCAAGTTCCTCAAACCGGATGTCGTGTTGTAAGTGATGAAGTAACAGAGACTACTGAAGCCAAGCGGCCGGCTCCGAGACCTAAACATCCTGCGGCGTTCCGCCGCGGGTGCGGCTGCTTGCGATTGCGTTCCCGGGAGTGTTGTTCGTTTCGCCGGTCGAATTCGTGGCGCTTCCGGCCTGAATCGACCTGCGTCTCCGGAAGGCCACGAATTCGACCGGCGTGGTGAACGCTCTCGGTCCACGATTGAAGTCGGAGCCGGCCGCCTTGTTACCCGCGAGCATCGCTCATGAGCCTCTTCGACTGGGTGTTCCGCCGGAAGCGCGACGCGGACACCCCTCCGGCGCCACCCCCAGCCGCGCCGACTGCTCCCGCTTCTTCGGACAAAGCACCGTCGGGTAACACCACCTCGGGGACTCCGGGGGCGAATGCTCCTCGCTCGTCCGAGGGGAGCGAAGACCAGTACGCCGCGAACGACTTCCTGCCCATTTCGCGTCAGGAGATCGTCGACGCTGCCAAGAAGCACGGGCGCCTGCTCGCCACCGCGTTCCAGTTCGGGCGCCAGAGCATCATCCCGCCCGTCAGCGACCCGCGGACCGAGATCATCGACCGCGCGCTCGTTACGCACGGACTGCTCACGCCCGAAGAACTGAACGAGATCCACCGCGTCGGCGAGGAGTACGAGAAGGTCCGCCCGACCGAGCAGGGCATTGCGGCTGCAGCCGGACTGGCCGGCACCGCCGCCGTGCAAGCGTACCGGGCGGCCAAGGAGGCGGAGAAGGAGCGCAAGAAAAGAGAAGCGGAGCTGCGCAAGAAGGTGCGCGCCGAAGCCGTCTGGCGGCGCCGCACCACCGATATCATTTTTTTGGGGCGTGGTGTGTCGGGGCGGCTCCACCTGCGCTTGAGCGACGAGGGGCGCCTCACGGAACTCGGGTTGCCGGTGATGCACACGCCCGCTGATGTCGCGAACGCCCTCGGCCTCACCGTTCCGCGGCTCCGCTGGCTGGCGTTCCACACCGATGTGGCCACCCGCACGCACTACGTGAAGTTCTCGGTCCCGAAGAAGTCCGGCGGGACGCGCCAGCTCGCCGCGCCGCACAAGAGTTTGAAGGCCGCGCAGCACTGGATTCTGGCGAACGTCGTGAACAAGCTGCCGGTGACCGAGGCCGCGCACGGGTTCGTTGCCGATCGCGGGATCGTGACCAACGCAAACCCGCACGTTTGCAAGGCGTTCGTGGTGAACTTGGACCTGTCGGACTTCTTCCCCTCGATCGCGTTCCCGCGGGTGCGGAGCGCGTTCGAGCGGTACGGCTACTCGGGTTGTGTTGCCACCATTCTTGCGCTGCTCTGCACCGAGTGCCCGCGCGCCGCGGTAACCTATGCCGGAACCAAGTACGAGGCCGCGACCGGCCCGCGCGGGCTACCGCAGGGCGCGCCCACCAGCCCCGGGCTGTCGAACCAAGTCGCGCGCAAGCTCGACAAGCGGCTGCTCGGGGTCGCGACGAAGCTCGGCCTCACCTACACCCGCTACGCCGACGACCTCACCTTCTCCGGTGATGCGGACGCCGCTGCCAAGATCGGCTGGCTGCTTACGAAGGTGCGCCACATCGCCAGCGAGGAAGGGTTCGCCGTCAACGAGAAGAAGACCCGTGTGATGCGCCGCAGCGCGGCCCAGATGGTCACGGGTGTGGTGGTGAACGACAAGCCGTCCGTGTGCCGCGACGAGCTGCGCCGGTTGAGGGCGATTCTGCACCGCGCGAAGTCCGAAGGGCTGGACGCTCAGAACCGCGAAAAGCTGCCGAACTTCCGCGAGTGGCTGCGCGGGAAGATCGCGTTCGTGAGTATGGTCCGCCCGGACGCCGGCGCGAAGCTCAAGGCTCAACTCGACGCCGTGTCGTAATTCATGAAGAGCGTTTGACAGGATCAACAGGATGGACAGGATGTCAAAGGCAATAACTACAGCGTCCTGTCATTGAAATCCTGTCCTTCCTGTTGATCCTGTCAAAAATCAACACGCATTCGCCGCACTGCCACCATTTGAGGTTGTATGCGTTACCTCTCGCTGTTGGTTCTTCTCGTGTGCGCGCCGGCGGCGCGAGCGACCGAGAAACCGAACATCGTCATCGTCCTCACCGACGACATGGGGTTCTCGGATCTCGGTTGCTACGGCGGCGAGATCAGCACTCCGAATCTCGACGCGCTGGCTGCGAACGGGTTGAGGTTCACGCAGTTCTACAACACCGCGCGGTGCTGCCCGACGCGGGCGTCACTGCTCACCGGGCTGTACCCGCACCAGGCGGGCGTCGGTCACATGGTCAACGACAAGGGTGAGAAGTTCCCCGGCTATCGTGGAGACCTGAACAAGAACTGCGTCACGCTTGCGGAAGCGGTGAAGCCGGCCGGATACCGCGCGTACGCGGTCGGCAAGTGGCACGTCACGCCCCACACCGGTCCGAAGGCGCCGAACCACAACTGGCCGCTTCAGCGCGGGTTCGACCGGTACTACGGCACCATCCAGGGCGCCGGGAGCTTCTTCGATCCGGCCTCGCTCACCCGCGACAACACACAGATTTCGGCGTTCGCGGATCCGGAGTATCAGCCGAAGACCTACTACTACACCGACGCCATCTCCGACCACGCGGTGCGCTTCGTCGCCGATCACGATAAGGAGCACAAGGACAAACCGCTGCTACTGTACGTCGCCTACACCGCGGCGCACTGGCCGATGCACGCGCTCCCGGAAGACATCGCGAAGTACAAGGGGAAGTACGGGAACGGGTACGATCCCGTGCGAAAGGCTCGGTTCGAGAAAGCCGCGAAGCTGGGCCTCATCGACCCCAAGCAGGGGATGGCGCCCGGCGCCGGCGACTGGAACGCAGTCGCGGATAAGAACTGGGAGGCCGCCGGGATGGAGGTGTACGCGGCGATGGTGGACCGGATGGACGCGGGCGTTGGGAAGATCGTCGCCGAACTGAAACGCACCGGGCGGTTCGACAACACGCTGATCCTGTACATGCAGGACAACGGCGGGTGCGCCGAACTTCAGGGGCGCACGGGGAACAAAAACCACCCGAACATCGACCGCCCGGAGAAGCCGACCCTCCCGCCGCTGAAGGCCGACGCCCTCTTGCCATCGGGGAGCGTGCCGCCGCAGACCCGTGACGGGTTTCCGGTGCGCATGGGGCCGAAGGTGATGCCCGGGGCCGCGGACACGTACCTCGCCTACGGCCGCGGGTGGGCCAACGTGTCGAATACCCCGTTCCGCGAATACAAGCACTGGGTCCACGAGGGCGGCATCAGCACCCCGCTCATCGCGTCGTGGCCGAAGGGCATTGCCGCGAGGGGCGAGTTGCGCACCCAGCCCGGGCACCTCGTGGACGTGATGGCGACCTGCATCGAACTGAGCGGCGCGCCGTACCCGGCTGCGGTCGGCGCGCAGGCGATTACACCGCTCGAGGGCAAGAGCCTCGTTCCGGCGTTCGCGAACAAACCGCTCGCGCGCGAGGCGATCTACTGGGAACACGAGGGCAACCGGGCGGTGCGCGCCGGGGACTGGAAGCTGGTCGCGAAGGGGCCGGGCGGGAAATGGGAACTGTACAACATCAAGGACGACCGCACCGAGTCGAGCGACCTCGCCGCAAAGCAACCCGACAAGTTAAAGGAACTCGTCGCGAAGTGGGAGGCGTGGGCCGTTCGCGCGAAGGTCGTCCCGTGGATCTCGACGCCAGAATACAAACTGAGCAAGTGATTCCTTTCTGAGGTTTGCTATGCGACTTCTCCTCGCCTTAACAGCCCTGGCCGTTGCGGCGGTGCCAGTGGCTTCCGCCGCCGATTCCAAACACCCCGGCTACCGCATCCTCGCGCAGGACAAGGGGCACGTTGCGATCGTCGGCGCCGACGGCAAAGTGGAATGGGAGATCGAGTGCAAGCACAACTCCCACGACGCTCACCTGCTCCCGAACGGCAACCTGCTGCTCCACACCGCGCCGACCGTGGTGACCGAGTACACGCCCAAGAAGGAAGTGGTTTGGAAGTACGACGCGAAGCAGAAGGAGGGTTACAAGGGGCGCGTGGAGGTTCACGCCTTCCAGCGCCTCGCCGACGGTAACACGCTGGTCGCCGAGAGCGGCAACCGGCGCATCGTTGAGGTGAACAAGGACGGCAAGATCGTGAAGGAGATCGCCCTCCAGGTGAACCGCCCGGACCCGCACCGCGACACCCGCATGGTCCGCAAGCTCGACACCGGTAACTACCTCGTGTGCCACGAGGGCGATGGCGCGGTGCGCGAGTACGACACGGCCGGGAAAATCGTGTGGGAGTACAAGCTCGACCTGGGCGGGCGCAAGGAGTCGCCCGGCCACGGCCCCGAGGGGCACGGAACCGCGGTGTACGGCGCCATCCGACTTGCGAACGGCAACACGCTGATTTCCGGCGGTAACAACAACCGCGTGCTCGAAGTCGATAAGGACGGGAAGATCGTGTGGAGCATCGACCAGAAGGAGCTGGACGGGATCACGCTGGCGTGGGTGACGACGCTGCACGTCCTGCCGAACGGGAACGTGATCGTCGGCAACTGCCACGCCGGCGACGGGAACCCGCAACTGTTCGAGGTGACGCGCGACAAGAAGGTGGTCTGGCGGTTCAAGGACTTCCGTACCTTCGGTAACAGCTTGGCCGCCGCGCACGTGCTCGACATCAAGGACGTGCGCCGCTGAGCGACAGCAAAGAACTCGTCGGCGAGGAGGACGGTCCGAACGGGCGACCCTCGCTCGCCGTGGGCCAAAGGTCGACGCGCTCCCGCAACCATAGAAAAACAACTGCCGCAGGGCAGGGTGTAAGTTAACCAGGAGTCGCCCCGGGAACGCCTCTCATGGCCGAAGACCTTCGCGCCGCACTGAACCGCGCCCTCTGCGATGAACTCGACGCAGCATTGTCGCGAATTAATCACTGCGTCGGTCAGCTCACCGACGCCCAGGTGTGGTGGCGCCCGCCCGAAGGCACGAACGCCATCGGGAACTTGGTCCTGCACCTCGCAGGCAACATCCGGCAAATGATCCATGCCAACCTCACCGGCGCGGAAGACACCCGCAACCGGCCGGCCGAGTTTGAGGCCCGCGATGCGGCCCCGAAAGACGTGCTCCTGGCAACGATAACCTCGGCCGTCGCCCTTGCTCGCGACGCCGTCACCGGCGCGACCGACGAGCGGCTGACCGAACGGCGGCGGGTAAACAACTTCGACTGGACCGGCATTGAGGCCGTGGTCCGCAGCGTCGCCCACTTCCGCGGGCACACGCAGGAAATCATCCACATCACCCGGACCGTCCTCGGCGACGCGTACCAGTTCGCCGGGGCACGCTGAAAGGATTCCGCCAATGGGTGAGACACGGGAAGGGCCGCAACCGGCCACCCCCGACGAGGTGAACCGGCTCTGGGCGCACGGGATGCACGAGGAGCGGCTGTTCCACGACCGTCTCAACTACTTCTCCTTCCTGGAAATGGGGCTGCTGACCATTTGCGGGATCATGTACAACAAGGAGTCGGCGATCGGGTTCTTCCTGCCCATCACCGTCGTCGGGATGCTGTTCACGTTCTTGTGGTTCGTGATCCAGCGGCGGCACTGGGCCTACTGCGTCCACGTCAACGAGCGCATCAAGCACCTTGTGCCCGAGTACAAAGCCACACTGGAAGCCTGTGCCGGGAAGCGCGGCGGGCTGTCCATCTCGGCGCCGCTCGCGCTGTCGGTCCCGGCTCTGTTCGCTCTGACATGGGTCGCGTTCCTCACGTGGATTCTGTTCCGCGACCGTCCGGCCCCGACCGCGGACGGCCTGACCGTCGAGCGGGTTATACTGGTGCTGATCGCCGGCGCGATCGGGTGGCTCGTTTACCGCATGCGGCACTTGGAGCGCGCGGTCCGGTCCCATTGGCAGATGCGGAAGTGAGAGCCGCGCATGGCACACCCTGACGGACCCGCATGACGATGACGATTACGTTCACCACCCGTCGGGGAATGTGGCGTTGGGGAAGATCGCCTGCGCGTCGCGCAACAACTCGCGCCGGCCCGCCGCGTCGTAGCGGTCCGAGAAGTGGAACAGGATCAGCCGACCGATCTCGGCGCGCGCCGCCATCGTCGCAACCTCTTCGCTCGTCGAGTGCTTCACCGCATCGGCGAGGTCCGTGTCAGTCGCCCGGTACTGGCTCTCACACACCACCGTCGTCACGCCGCGGAGCCACGCCGCGAGTACATTGGCGGTGGCCGGCGTGAGCCGGAAATCCGTCAAATACGCGATCGACGCCCCGCGCGTCGTTACCAGCACTTCCCGTTGCAGCGCGGCGAGGTCGTGGGCGGTGCCGTTCACCTCAATGGTCTCGCCCGGTCGGGCCGGCGCCCCTCGCAGCCGTTTCAGCCAGGGACCGGGCGCGAACCCTTTCGCGGCGAGCACCGCGGTATCGACGTTCACCCGATCGTGTTCGCGCACCAAGTACCCCACCGATGGTGTCCCGTGGTCGAGGAGCGTGGCTTCGAGCGTGAAGCCGTCTCCTTCGAGGATTTCACGGCCGTACCGTGTCAGTTCCGACCGAGGGTGCGCTGTGCGAAACGCCTCTTTGGTGAGGTAACGAGTGGTGCGAACCGTCTCCGGCGCCACCTCCGACACGAGCCACTCGCCCTGTTGCTTCTCGTCCACGAGGTTCCACATGAACCCGCGGAACCGGTTCTGAATGATCTCCGCGCTGCCGTGCGGCACCCAGATGCGGTTCTCCTTGGCCGTGCGGTCGAAGTTGATGCGGAAGAACAGGTCGAACCCGGCCACATGATCCATGTGCAGGTGCGAGAAGCAGAGGTGGTCGACCTCGCGCAACTCGGACGGGCCGAGCTGGTGCGGGCACCCGTCGCCGCAGTCGAACAGCAGCCGGGTCTGGGACTGGCCGGTGTCGACCTTCACGAACAGCGCGTTGTCCCGCTGCGGCCCGCCCAGCACTTCAAACGTCAGGGGCATGACCTTTACTCAATGCTCAAGAGAAAGAGCTATTTCCCAAATAAGGCCGTGTTCACCGCAGAGGGCGGAGAGAAAACAGGAGATGCTTGGGAAAACAAAGCCGTTCACTCGCTCTTCTGTTTTCATCTCTGCGCCCTCTCGTGCCCTCTGCGGTGAACACCTCTTAAATTGGCGTCTCGTCAGCCCGGGCGTTCCTCGAACCGCAGGTGGCGGACCGACGTGCCGAAGTCGCGCAGCTCCATCAGGGCCGTGATCCCGAGATCCAGGTGCTTGCGAACGTACATCTCGGTCACGGTAGCGTCGCTCTTGGAGGTCTTCACGCCCTCCGGCGTCATCGGGTTGTCGGACACCAGCAGGAGGGCGCCTTTCGGAATCCGGTTCACGAACCCGACCACGTAAATCGTGGCGGTCTCCATGTCGATGGCGCTGGCCCGGATGTCGCGCAGGTACTGTTTGAACCGCTCGTCGTGCTCCCACACCCGGCGGTTGGTGGTGTACACGGTGCCGGACCAGTAATCGACGTCGTGCTTGCTGCTGGCCGCCGCCACCGCCGCCTGGAGGCGGAACGACGGCAGCGCGGGCACTTCCGCCGGCAGATAGTCGTGGCTCGTGCCCTCGCCGCGGATCGCCGCGATGGGGAGGATGAAGTCGCCGACCTTGATGCTTTTGAGCCCGCCGCATTTGCCGAGAAACAGCACCCCCTTGGGTTCGATCGCGGAAAGCAGGTCCATGACCGTTGCGGCCATTGCGCTGCCCATGCCGAAGTTGAGAATGGTGATGTTCTCGGCGGTCGCAGAGGTCATCGGCCGGTCGCGGCCCATGACCTCGACGCCGTAGCGTTCGGCGAACAGGTCGACGTAGTGGGCGAAGTTGGTCAGCAGGATGTACTTCCCGAACTGCTCGATCGGCCGCCCGGTGTACCGCGGCAACCAGTCCAGCACGATCTCCGCTTTGGTCTTCAAGACGCGGGCCTCCGGGGATCGAGTTCCGCACGCCGGGCGTTCCGCCGTGCATCGTCATCAGGTCGACTTCAGTCGTTTAAACGGCTCTACGTTCGGGGCAATGCTGCGGGCGGCGGGAACCGATCGTAAGGGTGAATGCCGCAAGTTATTCAAAATTCAAGCTTTGTAGCTGCCTGTCCCGGTGACGGGTGTCGCCACCACCCGGTCGCGCGTACCACCTTTGAGGATTGCACACGCGATTCCCGGGTAGCAACCTGGCATCGAACGGGTAGCGAACGGCCAGCGTTCCGCCCGCGAGTGTCCCGTCCGCGCCCCACCGGCGGGGCTGCAGAAGGCGCTTTACACCACGACTCCATGAACCCTGGTGTCGGCGCGTCCGGGCGCGCATCGGACCGGCACGGGCGACTCGCCCGACCATCGCTCGTACACGCCACCACCACGCCGGCCCGGTAACCGCGCTCTCCCAATAGTACCGATGGCAGGAGCGGGTGTCGGCGGCGAATCGCGCCTCCTGATCGCATCGATTCGCCGACCGGACTACTTCGGTCGTACAGGGGACCGGGACCGTGATTACTCCTCCATTCAATGCGGTTGGAGCTGTTGTGTCGTGTGCCGTGGGTTGGTACGATTGGCGAGGGGTGGGGAGCCGAGCCGATGCCGAATACGCCGAACGTCAAGTACTTCAAGCGACACCGGATGGAGCTGGCGTTGCGGCACCCGGTGCCTCCGTGGACCTTGCCGGCGGGCTTCTCGTGGGTCCCCTGGAGCGACGCGCTGCTGGCCATGCACGCCGAGGTGAAGTACCAGAGCTTCCACAGCGAGACGGACGCGTTCGTGTTTCCCTCGCTCGGCACCCGTACCGGCTGCCACGACCTGATGGCCGCGATCCGGTACCGCCCCGATTTTTGCCCGCAGGCGACGTGGCTGCTCGCCGCGCCCAACGGCTACGCGGGCACCGTCCAGGGGCTGTTCGACGAGAACCGCCACGGCGGGATTCAGAACCTCGGCGTGGTGCCCGAGTACCGCGGGCGCGGGCTCGGTCGCGCGCTGCTGTTGCGGGCGCTCGAGGGGTTTCACTCGGTTGGTGTGCGGCACGCGTTCCTGGAGGTGACCGCGACCAACGCCTCCGCGGTCCACACGTACCGCTCCGTCGGCTTCCGGTCGGTGAAGACACTCTACCGGGCGGTCGAACTGCCGGACCCGGACACCGCGGGCGTTGGGTTGTGACGCGTCGGTTCGTAGAATGCCGAACGCACCGATCCGCCGCGCATGGAACAGGATGGCCCGTCGTGGGACAACAGGTCTACCAGCACACGCTTTCGAACGGCCTGGTGTTGTTGGCGGAACGCATGGATCACGTGCGTTCGGTCGCCGTCAACTTCCTCATTCCCGCGGGCGCGGCGTTCGATCCCGACGGTCAGTTCGGGATCGCGAGCGTGCTCGCCGAGATGCTGACCCGCGGCGCCGGTGAGCGCGACAGCCGCCAACTGTCCCTCGCGCTCGACAACCTCGGCGTGGACCGCAGTGAGAGCGCCGGGGTGGTGAACCTGCGGCTCGGCGGTTCGGCGCTGGCCCGCAACGTTCTCCCGCTGCTCGACATCTACGCCGACATCCTGCTCCGCCCGCGGCTTCCGGAGGAGGAGCTTGAGCCGGTCCAGTCGCTCGCCCTGCAGGAGATCGAGAGCCTAGAGGACTCGCCGCAGGGTAAGGTGATGGTGGAGCTGCACCGCCGGCACTACCCGGCGCCGCTGAACAAGGACCGCCGCGGCCGCGCCGAGGACCTCGAGTCGCTCACCATCCAGGCGGTCCGGGCGCAGTACGAGAAGTTCATCCGCCCGAACCGCGCGATCCTGTCGGTGGCCGGTAACATCGAGTGGGAGCCGCTGAAGGCGCGCGTGGAGCAACTGTTCGGCGGCTGGTCGCCCGGCGACATTCCCGACGTGGTGCCGCAACCGCACCAGCCGACATCGGCGCACCTGAACAAGGACTCGGCACAAACGCAGATCGCGTTCGCGTACCCGAGCGTGCCGATGGGCCACCCGGACTACTTCGCGGCCCGTGCGGCCGAGGGCGTGTTGTCCGGCGGCATGAGCGCCCGGCTGTTCACGGAGGTGCGTGAGAAGCGCGGGCTGTGCTACTCGGTCGGGGTGCGGCACGAGACGTTCCGCGACCGCGGCACGATGATCGGTTACGCCGGCACGGGCCCCGACCGTGCGCAGCAGACGCTCGACGTGACCCTCGCCGAGCTGCGGAAGCTGAAGGACGGCGTGACCGCCGACGAGATCGATCGCGTGAAGGCCGGGCTGAAGTCGTCGCTCATCATGGCGGAAGAGTCCACCGGGGCGCGGGCCAGCAGCATCGCCAGCGACTGGTACTTCCTTGGCCGGGTGCGCTCGTTCGACGAGATCCAAGCGGGCATCAACGCCCTGACCCCGGCCGCGGTGATGGCCCACCTGGAACGCTACCCGGTGCGCGACGTGACGCTGGTCACGCTCGGGCGCCACCCGCTCACGATCCCCGCTTGAGGTTGAGCATGTCGGACCGCACCCGCTCAGTTGTGCACGAGCCGGACGAGATCGCCGCGCCCCTCGTCTTTGTCTACCTGTGTGGCGTGCTCGTCTGTCTGAGCGCCGCCCTCGCATGGGTGTACCACTTCCGCGGGTACGCCTAGCCAACAAGGGGCCGGGCGCCCCGCACGTGCCACCCGTAACATACCGCACCCCCGGTCCGCGCGGCGGGGCTCGCAGAGAGGTTGTCATGCCGTTTCACTCGTACCGCCTTCCGAACGGGCTCCAGATCATCGGCGAAACGAGCCCCGCCGCGCGGTCCGTCGCGGTCGGGTTCTTCGTGAAGACCGGCGCCCGCGACGAGACCGCCGTTGAAGCCGGGGTGTCGCACTTCCTCGAACACATGATGTTCAAGGGGACCGCGCGGCGCACCGCCGAGCAGGTGAACCTCGATTTCGACCGCATCGGGGCCAGCAACAACGCCTCCACCAGCGAGGAGAACACCGTCTACTACGCCGCGGTGCTGCCCGAGTACCTGCCGCAGGTGGTGGACGTGCTGGCCGACATGCTGCGGCCCAGCTTGCGCCAGGACGACTTCGACACCGAGAAGAAGGTGATTCTCGAAGAGATCAAGTTGTACGACGACCAACCGGATTCCGTGATGGCGGACCACGCCCGGCGGCTGTACTACAAGTCGCACCCGCTCGGGAACTCGGTCCTGGGCACGCTCGAAAGCGTCGGCGCGCTGACCCGCGACCAGATGTACGCCTACTTCTCGCGCCGCTACGCCGCCAACAACATCGTCGTTTCCGCCGCCGGCAACTTCGACTGGCAGCAGTTCGTCGACCTTGTCACCAAAGCGTGTTCCGAGTGGAACACGGATGTCGTGGGGCGCGACAACCGGACCGAGTGGGCCGGTGAGCCGGGGTTCCACCTGCTGACGCGGGAGACCGTTCAGCAGCAGTACGCGCTGTTCGTGGGCGGCGGGCCGCCCGCGGACTCGAACATGCGGTACGCAGCCGACGTGCTGGCGCTGGCCGTCGGCGATTACACCGGCAGCCGGCTGTACTGGGAACTGGTGGACCCGGGGCACGCGGAGTCCGCCGACTTCGGGTACGCGGAGAACGACGGGAGCGGGGCCATCTTCGTGTCCCTCACGTGCGAGCCCGAGGGCACCGCGGAGAACCTCGAGCGGGTCGAGAAGATCCTGAAAGAGGTTCAGCGGAACGGGATCACGGACGAAGAGTTCCAGCAGGCGAAGAACAAGATCCTGTCGCGGATCGTGCGCCGGAGCGAGCGCCCGATGGGACGGATGATGGCGCTGGCGTCGATGTGGACGTACACCGGCGAGTACCGCGATGTGGACACCGAGGTCGCGCGCTTCGACGCGGTTACGCAGGCGGACATTCGGGCATACCTGGACGCCTACCCGATCGACCGGAACATGGTGGTATCACTCGGGCCGCTGAAGGAGTTGAACGGCGTCACTGGCACCGCCGTTCCAAGTCTCGGCTGATCGCCGCATCCGGCGAGATCAATGCCGTCGCGCGCTGGATCAGGTTCGTCCCTGATCCAGCGCGCCGGATTCCAGTTCCCCAAGTCACACACGCTGATCCCAGCCGCTTGCGGCTCCTGCGGACCCATCCTTCGCTCCGAGCGAGATGCCAAGAGATGGCAGATGCAGATACGAGGATAAAGCACCAAGGCCACTCATCCAACGTCGCGTTGGATGAGTGGCCTTGGTGCTTGCCTTTTCAGGCTTCAGAAGTTGCGGCGGTTGGATTTGAACCAACGACCTCCAGGTTATGAGCCTGGCGAGCTGACCGGGCTGCTCCACGCCGCGTCTTGTGAAGATATCTTACTCTCCTCATGGACGATCGGAAAGGGGCACTCGTTGGTCCGTTCGGAATCTTTCAGACGCCTTGCGCAACCTCGACCGAGAAATTGACCCGGCGGGCGGTGCAACCTATGATGAGACGGACACTTTCGTCGCGTACCCGCAAAGACGAACCTCCAAAACGGGAACATGTCCCTTGACCGTTCCGTTTATCCTCGTGATCTGTTTCGCGGGTATCGTGTGCCTGATCCCGCTGGCGTTTTACCTCTTTTGGCTGGCACAAATCACACGCCGTGAGCACCCCGTTGCCGTAGCCGGTACGTGGGACTTCACCGCGCTTGTGCTCGGACTTTCGGGTTTCATCGTCTTTGGCGCCGGGGTCGTCCTCACGCTGCTCCAGTCCAACTTTCGCTTCTGGATGCGCGGCAACTTCGAAGCGTTCCGTGCGGTGTGGATCAAGGAATGGGTGACATGGTCCGTGCTCGTTTCGTTCTACCTGATCGCGGTGGTGGGAGGAATCGGCCTGACGCTCTTGGCCCGGCGGCGTTCCCTGGTCGTCTACAACGTCGAGCCCGAAACGTTCGAGTCCCTGTTGAACGAGATGTTCGCACAGCTCGGCCGGCCCCTGGAGCGGACCGGGAACTTGTGGGTGTCCGGAGTGCCGTTGTTCGAACTGGACACCTTTGAAGACGGTCGCACCGTCACTCTCCGCTGGGTGTCAGATGACGGCCGGTTGTTCGAGGACGTGACGCGGTTGCTGCGCACGGCACTCACGACCCACTTGGCGGACGAGAACCAAGTGACCCGGTGGCTCCACTCGGCGGCGGTTGCGACTGTTGCGGTAGCCGGTTGCTCGTTCGCCCTGCTGATTTACTACTTCACCCTCACGCGCTGAGTTCGACGCGCGGCGATTCGCAGCCGCCGGCTACAAGTCCCCGGCGGCCCTTTTACCATTTCTGCGTCCGAAGCGAGACGTTTGCCCCCAGAGGGCGCACGTCTCGCTCCGCCACGCTTCTCACCGGGTTCCGTCCTTAAGTGGGGCCGCTTCATCGACGACCAGTGCCGCTTCGGCGGTGACGTACGCGGCGCCGGTGGCGCCGGGCACCACGGCGCCCGGCTCGACCGTACCCTCGAACACGCTCCCGGTGATGCTCTCTTTGCGCCACACCTCGCCCGGTTGGAGCGCACCGTCGACGTAAAGGCACGCGAGCTCCGCGCTGGTCCCGGTGCCGCACGGCGAGCGGGCGTAGGCCGTTCCGGGGCACAGCACGAAGTTCCGCGCGTGGTTCGCGGGATCGACCGGCGGCCCGAGCAGTCGGGACCGCCCGCGACCACGACCCGCGTCGGCTCCCCGTCGGTGTGCGAAGCGACGACCTGAATGCGCTGGATGAGATTCTCGTCTGAAGCCCACGTACTACATGTCCGCGAAACAATTGCGCGACGGCGCGCCGATCGTCGCGAGATGCGCGGTGGCGACGACTTGCCACGCCTGTTCGACCTCACACCGGCTCTGATAGTCGCGAGGGAAGAGGGCTCTCAAGACATTCGGTACTGTGTGCCGAAGCACCCCAGCGTATCGAACATTTATGGGGTTGATAACAACGCCGAGAATAAACGTTGCCGCGTTCGCTATCTCGTAAAGTTCCAATCGTCCGCCACGGTTGGGGGCATTTCTTTTCCCCAACCGCTCGCATTCTCTGTGCAACGCGGTGCGTGCGTCCCCATCAACGGGCGCCCCTTCAACCCAGTCCCAAGCCATTACAAGAACACGATCAAAACACGACGCAGCCGCCTCGGAAAGAGTCGGGCGGCACAGTGCTACCGCCCGATTGAGGCATTCCGTCATGAACGCGAGTTCACGCTGGGCGAAAGGTTCACCCGGGGGCACTGACGGCATTGGCTTCACCGTGTTGGGCGAGTGGCGATCGCGGTGCGGATCAGTTTCAGCACGTGCTCGCGCTCCGGGCCGACCAGTGGCAGGCGCGGGGAGCGGCACAGTTCCGTACCGTACCCGCACTCGGCCGCCGCGAGCTTGATGTACTGCACCAGCTTCACGTGCGTGTCGAGGTGCAGGAGCGGCGTGTACCAGCGGTACACGTCCAGTGCTTCCTTCCACTTGCCGGCCTGGGCCAGGTCCCACAGCAGCCGGTTCTCGGCGGGGAAGGCGTTCACCAGCCCGCTCACCCACCCGACCGCGCCGAGAATCATGCACTCCACCACGAGGTCGTCGACCCCGGCGAAGATCACGTAGCGGTCCTTGGTGAGGTTGATGATGTCGGTGATGCGCCGCGGGTTGTCGCTCGACTCCTTGATGCACGCGAACTTCGGCTCGTCGGCCATCTCGACGAACATCGCGGGCGTGATGTCCACCTTGTAGGCCGGCGGGTTGTTGTAAACCATGATCGGCAGGTCGCTGGCGCCCGCGACCGTCCGGAAGTGCGCGACCGTCTCGCGGTCGTCGCTCTTGTACACCATCGGCGGCAGCACCATCAGCCCGTCGGCGCCGAGCTTGGCCGCTTCGCTCGCCCACCGGCACGCGCCCGCGGTGGTGTACTCCGCCACGCCCGTCAGCACCGGCACCCGCTTCCCGACGTGCTCGACGGCCGCTTTCAGCAGCTCTTTTTTCTCGGCCAGTTCGAGCGTGGTGTTCTCGCCCACGCTGCCCATCATCACAACGCCGTGAACGCCCGCATCGAGCATCGCGTCGAGGTGCTTGAGCGTGCCGGGGATGTTCAGCGATTGATCGGGATGGAACTGCGTACACAGGGCCGGGAAAACGCCTTGCCAGTTCACTTTCATCGCGGGCCTCGAGGACAGGGTGGAAGGAGCGAAACGGACAGACAAAGAGCGGGACAGCGGCCGGGGGCGCGCGTCGCGCCCCGGGAGGCGGTCCGCCTTCATTTTTGCAGGGGTGCGTACACGACCCGGAAGCCGACGTAGTCGAGCCGGTCGGTGGGGCGCTTGCCGTCGCGCGCCGCGGAGCGGACGCCGGACGCACGGTCGCGGAACGAGCCGCCGCGGATCACGCGCATGTCGCCGTCGGCCGGTCCGGTCGGGTCGGCCCCTTCCTTGTAGGCGTCGATGCGGAACCAGTCGCTGCACCACTCTGCAACGTTCCCGTGCATGTCGTACAGCCCGAAGTCGTTCGGCTTGGTCTTACCGACCTCCGTTCCGAACCGCAGCGGCTTGCCGGGCACGTCGCCCGCGCGTTCGAGTGGGTCTTCGCCGGTGGCGAGAAACACCGCTTGCGTCGGGAACGCGATCGCGTCGCCGCACGAGAACGGCGTGGTCGTGTTGGCGCGGCACGCGTACTCCCACTCGGCCTCCGTCGGCAGGCGGTACGCCCACCCGTTGCGCGCCCACGCCTGCCCGCGGTCCTTCTCCAGCAGCTTGCGGCAGAACTCGTTCGCCTCGTCCCAGGTGACCGAATCGACCGGCAGCGACGTGCCCCGGGCCGCCAGCGCCGCGCCCCGTGACGGCGCCCCGCCCATCATTCGGACGTACTGCCCGTGCGTCACCTCGGTGGAACTCATGAAGAACGGCCCGCGGACCGTCACCTCGCGCACCGGTCCCTCGCGCCCGTCGTCGGCGCGCCCCGGCTCCTCCTCCGGCGAGCCCATCTTGAAGGTGCCCCCCTCCAGCCGGACCATCTTCAGACCGGCGGTGTTGGTGAACGGTTTCGGCACCGTCGGGCCAGTGTTGATAAAGGCCAGAAACACCGCCACCCCGAGCGCTGCGAATACGAACAGGCCGCCGAGCACTGCGAGCACCGTGCCGGTGGGAAACGCGCCACGGGGGCGCCGCCGGACCGAGACGCCGTGTTCGTGCGGCGCCAGCTTGAACACCTGGCTGCCCGGCCCCGCGATCGAGGGTTGCGTTACCGGCGCGGGCGCCGGTAACGGACTCGGGGCCGCACCCGGGTGAGCCTCGGGCGGTACCATCGGGACCCGCTGTCCGGACGCGGGCGCCAGGAGCGCCTCGCTTCCGGGGGCCTCGGTCGGGCAGAACGGCTGCAGCGCGGCCGCCAGTTGGAGTGGCGTCTGGGGGCGGTGATCCGGTTCCTTCGCCATGCACCAGTGGACGATCTGTTCGAGCAGCGGGGGCGCGTCGGCCCGCCGCGACAGGAGGTCCGGCGGCGGGTCGGTGCAGTGTTTGAGGAGCTTTTCGGTCGGGGTCGCGCCCTCATACGGGACCAGGCCCGTGAGTGCAAAATAGAGCGTGCCGCCGAGCGCGTAGATGTCGGCCCGGATGTCCACGGCCGTCGGGTTCCGCGCCTGCTCCGGGGCCACGAAGTCGGGCGTCCCGATCACGAACCCCTCCTGGGTGATCCGGAGCGCGTCCGCGCCGCCGGGCGGCTCCATCAGCCGGGCGAGCCCCAGGTCCACGAGCTTCACGGCCCCGCCGTGCCGCGGGGCGATGATGTTGGACGGCTTGATGTCGCGGTGCACCAGCCCGCGCTCGTGCGCGTGCTGCAGCCCCAGTGCCGCCTGCCGGATCACGTCGCACGCCTGGAAAACCGGCAGCGGGCCGACCTCGCGAACGATTTTCGTGAGGTCGGTGCCGTCGATCAGCTCCATGACGTAGAAGTGGTACCCGTCGACCTCCTCCGCGTCGTACACCTTGACCACGTTCGGGTGGTCCATCGCCGACAGCGCGAGCACCTCCTGCTCGAACCGCACGACCGCAACGGAGTGGGTGAGCCGCTCCCGGCGAATGACCTTCAGCGCGACATCCCGACCCATGCGGGTGTCGTGGGCCTTATATACGCGGCCCATGCCCCCCTCGCCGAGCACCGTGAGCAGCACGTACCGGCTGGCCACCTTGAGCGCGGCCCCGCGGCCCCGCGCGACCTCGCGGATCTGGTACGGGGTGAGCCACCCGCGGCGGCTCACCTCCCGCGCCGCGGCGGGCAGGTCGGGCCGCGCGTGCGCGATCCAGCCCCACAGGTCGCGCAACTGCGCGTCGGTCAACAGCCGACTGGCCTGCAAGTTCTGGTAGAACATGGCCGTCGCGTCGGCGGCGCTGCTCATCGATCGGTCACCGGTGGTGCGAGTGGCGGCCCTTGCCTTTGTACCAAGGCGGGCCGGAGGCGTAAGCCCCGCGCCCGCCTATATGCTAACGAGTAACGAGAACGGAGCACCACCATGCCGAGCATCACCGTCAACGAGCAGCCGCACACCTTCCCCGACCCCTTCACCGTAGCCGACCTGATCCGCCACCTGGGCAAGGACGCGAAAACGCTCGCGGTGGAGGTGAACCGCGCCGTGGTGCCCCGGGCCGACCACCCGGCCCGCCGGCTCACCGACGGGGACGCGGTCGAGGTGGTGACGCTCGTGGGCGGCGGCGCCGCCGCCACCCACGAGGCGCCCGCCGACAAGCCGCTGAAGGTCGGGAAGTTCACCTTCCGCAGCCGGCTGTTCACGGGCACCGGCAAGTACCCGTCTTACGAGCTGATGCAGCAGTGCATGGATGCCAGCGGGTGCGAGGTGACCACCGTGGCCGTGCGCCGCGAGCGGCTGATCGATAAAGACGGCAAGAACATCCTCGACCACCTCGATTTGAAGCGGCTCACGATCCTCCCCAACACCGCCGGGTGCTTCAGCGCCGAGGACGCGGTCCGGCACGCCCGGCTCGCGCGCGAGCTGCTCTCGGGTCTGGAGAACCCGGGGGCGGACTGGGTCAAACTCGAGTGCCTGGCAGACAAGCGGACGCTCCTGCCCGACCCGATCGACACCCTGAAGGCGACGGAACAGCTCGTGAAGGACGGGTTCACGGTGCTGGTCTACACGAGCGACGATCCCGTTCTCGCCAAACGGATCAAAGAGGCCGGCGCGGCCAGCGTGATGCCGGCGGGCAGCCCGATCGGCAGCGGGCAGGGCATTTTAAACCCGAACAACATCCGCATTTGCCTGGAATACTTGAAGGAGAACGACCCCGATTACCCGGTGATCGTCGATGCCGGGGTGGGCACCGCGAGCGACGTTTCTGCGGCGATGGAGCTGGGCTGCGACGGGGTGCTCCTCAACACCGCCGTCGCGAGTGCCAAGGACCCGCTGCGGATGGCGTGGGCGATGCGGTACGCGACCGACGCCGGGCGGCTCGCGTACCTCGCGGGACGCATCCCGAAGCGCCTCTACGCCAACGCCAGCAGCCCGACCGAGGGCATCATCGCATCGAGCGGCGGCAAGTAATACCGTTTGAAGGGCTTCAGCCTTCCGCGTGGTCCGTCCGCTCCAAGAGCAGACACGAAACGCATCGGTGATAATCCGCGTGGCCGGGCGATGGCGCGAAGCCGGCACGCGGAAGTGACGTGAGCAAGTCAGCTCTGGCCCGTGCTACCGCGCATACTGGGTACGGGCGAGCCGGGCGTTGTGGTGCCCGGCACCGCCGACTCGACGCTGGTCGTCGATGAATCGGAACCAATCAAGTGCGGTATTAAAGGACAAAAAAGTCCGAAATTCCCGAATCACGTTTCGGAAAGCGGCTATCAAAAGTGTGCCGAAGAGCTTTTGCTCTCGGGTGTTCACAATTGGAGCCGCCCCGATGATTCACGAAGTGTCCGGTGACATCACGCTCACAAAAGCTCAGGCGATCGCACACGGGGTTGCTCCCGACGATCACTTCGACCACGACCTCGCGCTGGCCCTGCGGGAAAAATGGCCGGTGATGGTGAAGGACTTCCGGCACTACTGCCGGCAGTGTCACCCGCAGCCCGGCGAACTGTGGGAGTGGGGCGGCGTGGGTGGCGTGCGTGTGTTCAACCTGCTCACCCAGACCGAGCACGGGCACGGCGGGCACCCGGGGCCGGCGACCGAGGCGACTGTGAACCACTGCCTGCGCCGGTTGCGCCACGAGTTGGAGAAGCACGCGGTCAAGAGCCTCGCCATTCCGAAGATCGGAACCGGCGTGGGCGGGCTCACGTGGGAGCATGTGAAGCCCCTCGTGGAGCAACACCTTGGGGATCTGAAAATCCCGATTTTCGTCTACACGACCTACCACAAGGGGCAGCAGGCAGAAGAAACCGGCGCGTGACGCACGCGAGACGACCGGCGACGGATGTGGCACTCAGCCCGAGTGTGAGGTGCTTCCCGTTGCGGAGGTGTCTCGCCCATCCGGTCCGAGGAACATGCCGCAGGATGCGGCCACGTCGAACCCCACGCGCGCGATGACCACGACGCGGGCGCCGGGTAGCCGCTCGCGGTAGATGGCCGCGTTCCGCTCGACGACCGCTTCGGGCGGTTCCGTGCCATGTCGCGCGGGGTCGAACGGGTTGTATCGCACCACGTTGATGTGAGCCATCAGCTTGCGCTCCTCAAGGGCGTCGCAGATGGCGTGAACGTCCCCCTCCGTGTCGTTCTCGCCGGCGATGTACGCGTGGTGCAGCACCACCAACTTCAGGCTGTGCCGCTGCCACGCCGCCAGCCGGTCGAGGGCGACCTCGGCGGGGTGCGCTTTGGGCAACCACCGGCGGCGGAACCGCTCACTCACGCTGTAAATCGAGTAGTGGATTTCGGGCTGGTGAACCACGAACACGTCTTCCAGTGCCCGGTCGCCAAACGCTTTCGGGTAGATGGTTGAGATCAGGTGCCGGGGGCGCAGGCCCGATCCGACGGCGAGCCGGGACAGTTCGCCGAGCAGTTCGTCGCCCCGCGTCGCGATCACCTTGCTGGCGAGCGGTTCCCCACGGGCCATGAGGTTGAAGTGAACGGCACGCGCCGGCTTTCCTTCGCGGCGGTAGTGGGCCAGCACCGTTTCGGCCTGTTCGAGGAACTCGTTGAAGGTCGTGTCGCGAAGGTGCGTCTGCCCGGTGGCGGTCAGGTGGCACATGCGGCACGCTTGCGCGCACCCGGTTTGCGACGACAGGTAGGCGACGAAGTAGTCCTCGCAGCGGCGGACGTACCGCGCTTCCAACCGGCCGACCTCCGCGGGCCGGTCCCAGTTCACGGACGCGTCCAGTGCGCTCTTGTGCGCGGTGAACCCGGCCCCGGGCAACAGCGGCAGTTGCATCCCGACCTCCGCGACGGCGTCGGGGCCATTCTCGCACCGGCCCGATCAATTGCAAGCGCGGGAGCGGTGGGGGCCGAACCCGTTACGGTGGTGGTGGCCGGTCCGGCCGCCGGTTACACTCAGCCGCATGAGCACAAGAACCGCCGCGCCCGATCCCGACGACGCCCGCCACCGGGTGCTCGAAGCGGTCCTGCTGCGCCTGGCCCGGCGGCCCGACGCGGGCGCGTTCGTGCTGCGCGGCGGTATGCTGATGCGGCACTGGTTCCGCCCGGTCCCGCGCCCGGCCGCCGATCTGGACCTCGTGGCGACGATTCCCTTCGCGGTTGAAGCGGCGGCGGGCCGCATCCTCCCGGCCCTTTCGAACGACATCGGTGACGGGGTGGGGTTCGACCTTGAGGAGACGCGCGCCGAAGGGATGTTTCTGGACACCGGCAGTCCCGGCGTGCGCGTGCGGTCGGTCGGCGTGTGTGACGGGGGCGAGGTCGATTTTCACATTGATGTCACCTTCGGCCCCTTCCCACGGCCCGCGCCGGTGCTGGGCGACATTCCGGCCGCGTCCGGTGCCGTCGCGCGGGTGTGGCACTGCCGGCCCGAGGCGGTCGTCGGGCAGAAGGTGCAGGCGCTGCGGCACCTGGGCATGCGGGGCTGGCGGCAAAAGGACCTCAACGACCTCCGCCTCCTCCTCGCCCGCGGCGGCATGGACGAGGGGGACCTGCGCGACGCGGTTGCGGCATACCTCGGGGACCTCGGCGCGACCGGGGCCGACGCGCGGGCGCTGTTCGGCCCCTCGTCGTGGTGGGGCATGAAACTGTCCGCCGCCCGCTGGCTGGATTTCGTGCGAGAGGAGCGGGGGCAGCGCGTGCCGAAAGACCTCGCGGGCGTCGTCGCCGGGGTCGCGGCCCGCCTGACCCCGGTACTGGAGGGCTTGACATGAGCGGTGCGCTGGCCGGCGACTTTCGCGACTACATTGTCGCGCACATCGACGAGGACACGCCGCGCCTCGCCTACGCCGACTGGCTCCAGGAGCAAGGGCGGGACGAGCGGGCCGAGTTCATCCGGGTGCAGGTCGAGCGGGCGCAACTTCCCACCTGGCACCCGGCGCAGGTGCGCCTGGCCCTGCGCGAGCGCACGCTGATCGAGCGGTACGGCGAGGAGTGGCTCGCGGAGCTGCCGGTCATTGAGGGCGCGCGGTGGGAGGGGTTCCGCCGGGGCATCGTCGCCGAGGTGTCGTTCGCCAGCTTCGAGGCGATGCGGAAGAACGCCCACGCGTGTCGGGCCGCGGCCCCGGTCGAGGCGGTCACCGTCCGCTGGCCGCGCCGCCGCGAGGGCGGCCGGACCGTGAATCCGATCGCCGAGCTGCGCGAACTCACCCTCACCGGGAACCCCGATTACGACGCGTTCGAGTGGGTGGCCGGGTCCCCGCAACTGGCCACCCTTCGCGGGCTGACGGCCCGCAGCCTGTGGGGCGCTTCGCTCGGGGTGCTGGCCGGCTCGCCCCACCTGGCGAACCTGAAATCGCTTTGCCTGCCGTCGAACAATCTCGGCAACGAGGGGATCTTCGGTCTGGCGAAAGCGGTCACCTTGTCCGCTCTCGAGGAGCTGGACTTTTCCTCGCAGAGCCGGCACGAGCGGTACATTCACGACCCGGTCATCCGGGCGGCCGGGATGGGGGCGCTCATCGGCTGGTCCGGCCTGGCTACCGTGCGGGCGCTGACCCTGAACGGGAACGACGTGAGCCGGGACGGCCTGAGGGCCTTGCTGCGCTCGCCGCACGTCGCGGGGTTGAAGCACCTGTCTTTACGCGACGGGCAACTGGACGGTCAGGCGATGGCGGAGTTCGATTCCGCGCGTCCGGACCTTCGACTGGAAACGCTGGACCTCGGCCAGAACGTGCTTCAAAACGTCGGCGCGGAGTACGTCGCGCTGGCCCCGTGTTTGTGCGAACTGAAGGCCCTTCGGCTCGACCGGTGCGAGGTTCGGCTCACCGGCGCCCGCGTGCTCGCGAAGAAGGCCGCGTTCCTCGACGGGCTGCGGCTGCTGGACATCGGTCACAACCACTTTGGCCCGGCCGGGCTCGGCGCGCTCTTGGAGCGCCCGCCGGCGGCGCTCCACACCCTCCGGGTGCGCGACAACGACCTCACGGCCGAGGGGGCCGAGCTGCTGGCCGCGGCACCGGCGTCGGACACCCTGCTGGAACTAGACCTGTGTCGGAACCGGCTGGGCGCACGTGCGGTGCGGGCGCTGGGGGAGGCCGAGCACTTGCGGGGTTTGTTGGTGTTACGCCTCGCCGACAATCCGATCCGGGCGCGGGACGCCGAGGCGCTGGCCGCGTCCCCACTCGGCCGGCGTTTGGCCGTACTGGAATTGGAAGCTCCGGAGCCGGACGGGCCGGGCGCCGACCAACTGGAGCCGGACGAGCCGGATACGGACGAGCCGATTCCGTTCTGATGGCCGCTCTGGCGCGCACTGTGAGTGTCCGGGTGCGAATGCACACCCGACATCCGGCCGCCGCGGCAAAATCCCCTACTGACATCTGCCGGGTATATCCGCTGTGCCGGCATTCTCCGCGCGAGGCGGGCCGTTAACACGTACCGCCCGCACCGCACCTGTCGCGGTCCCAGCGCTTCGGGTGCCCGTGAGGCGCGTTGTGCGACGGAAAACCGGCGCCGCACTGGTGAACCCGGCTCACCGACGACCCGGGCGAGCCGGTTCCGCCAGTTGCTGGCCTCGCGGCGATCGAGGTCCATCCGGGCGCACACCGCGTTCTCAGCTCGCGAGACGGTGTGACGGGAGCCGCCGCCGCATGGGCTACACCCACGGGGCGCCGACTGGACATCCGCTGGCGTTCGACTGGTCTACGGAGTGGCGATTCACTGGGTGGTCGCTACCACCGAATCGCGCGTCTCAACCCCCAGACGTAGCTCCCGGCGCCGGGACCGGTGAGATGATGGTTTTTGGATGTAAAGTGTTTTAGGGATGTAACTTGTGGAAATTTTTTGCGTCGAGAGGCTGCGCTGCTCGCATGGGGACCGGACGCTTGCGGCCCGAAATTGGTGGAGGTACGGCTCGGCGCGAACTTCCGGAACGACCCCGAGGGAGAAATGAGGTGGGATAAGACCCGATGTGCCGACCGCACGGCTCACAGAGGGCCAGCGAACGAGACGGGATTTGTTACCGTTCCGGCCTCATTCCCCGCCAACCAACATTTCGAGCGGGTGCCGTGCGATCCGCCCGGTGAGGTCGCGGATCTGGTGGCGGCACGATGTGCCCGTCGCAACGACGACCGCGTCGGGGTTCGCGTCGAGCGCGGGCACCAGTTCGAGGTTCGCGATTTTCACGCTGATGTCGTAGTGCTGTTTCTCGTACCCGAAGGCGCCGGCCATTCCGCAGCATCCCGCGTCGAGAGTGGTGAGGTTAAGCCCGTGAATCAAACGCAGAGCGTCCTGAGTGCCCTTGGAACCGACGAGCGCCTTTTGGTGGCAGTGCGGGTGCAGCAGCGCCTTGCCCGCGAAGGTCGGGGCGGCGAGTTCGAGCCCGTTGTCGCGGGCCTGTCGGGCGAGCCACGCGTCGGCCATTTCGGCGGCTCCCGCGACACGTTTGGCCGCGGCGCCGGGCACCAGCTCCGGCCACTCGTCGGCGAGGGACAGGAGGCAACTCGGTTCCAGTCCGAGAATCGGTATCCCCTTGGACGCGAAGTGGTCGAGTTTGGCGATGCCGTCGCGAGCCAAGGCGCGGGCCTCGGTGAGGAACCCCTTCGAGATCATCGCCCGGCCGCAGCAGATGCCCGCCAGTTCGACCGTGTACCCGGCGCGCTCCAGAACCGTGACCGCGGCACGCCCGATGTGAGGCTCCTGGTACGTGGTGAAACAGTCGTCGAGCAGGACGACCCGGCGAGCGTCCCGCGTACCGCTCTCGCGTTTGCCGTATTCCGTTCGCCGGGTGAACCACTTCCGGAAGTGGTGGTTGTGCCACTCGGGGAGGCTACGCCGGCGGTCGATGCCGGCGAGATCTTCGATCGCGCGCCGAACGAGCGGTCGCCGCGCGAGCCAGTTGTTCAGCCCCGCGAAGCGGGCCGCGAGCGGGCTCAACCGGTGAACGTGCTTCACCAGCAGGTGCCCCAGCGGGCGCGGGCGCCGCGCGTAGTACGCCTGAAGGAATTCGGCCTTCAGCTTCGCCAGGTCGACGTTGCTCGGGCACTCGGACTTACACGCCTTGCACGAGAGGCACAGGTCCATTACGTCCAGAATCCACCGCTGTCCGATCGGGGCGTGCCGGCTGCGGGGCGGGTCGTTGGTGAGTGCCAGGCGCAGGGCGTTGGCGCGGGCGCGGGTGGTGTCCTGTTCGTCCTTGGTGGCGCGGTAGCTCGGGCACATCGCGCCGCCCTGCGTCTTGCGACACACGCCGGCCCCGTTACACAACTCCACACTGCGGAAGAACCCGCCCTGTCTGGAGAAATCGAGCACCGTGGGCGGGTCGGTTGCGGGCACCTTTCCGGGCGGGACGCGCATGTCCGCTTCCATCGCCGGCGCGTCCACGATCTTGCCGGGGTTGAGCACGTTGCCGGGGTCGAACCCGCGCTTGATGTGACGGAACGCATCATACACCACCGGCCCGAACATCTTGCGGTTCCACTCGCTCCGCACCAGCCCGTCGCCGTGCTCGCCGCTCAGGCTGCCGCCGAACTCGAGCACGAGGTCGGTCACGTCCTCCATGATCTTCCGCATGGCGGCGAGCCCGCTCGCCTCGTGGATGTTGAGCACCGGGCGGATGTGCAGGCACCCGACGCTCGCGTGGCCGTAGAACGCGCCGTCGGTGCCGTGCCGGTGGAAGATCTCGCGGAACCGCGCCGCGAACTCCGGGAGGCGCTCGGGGCGCACCGCCGTGTCCTCGCAGAACGTGACCGGTTTGGCGTCGCTCGGCATCCCGTAGAGCAGAGGGACGGCCGAACTCCGGAGCGCCCAAAGGGGATCGCGGACCCCCGGGTCCAGTGCCGGGACGACCGCGGTGAGGCCGGCGCAGGCGCCCAGCCGGCGCTGGAGTTCGTGGACGCGGTACGACACGTCGGAGGCGTCGTCGGCGCTGAACTCGACCATCAGGAGCGCTTCCGGGCGGCCCCGGACCGCGGCCATCGTGTCCTTGAGGGAACGCTGTTCGCGGGCGAGGTCGATCAGCATCCGGTCCATCAACTCGACGGCGGACGGGCCGAGTTCCAGGCACGCCTGAAGCGCGTCGAGGGCCGCGCCGAGCGACGCGAACTGCGGCACCAGCAGCCCGCGGTGCTTGGGGCGCGGGACCAGCGCGAGTTCAGCCTCCGCGGTGACCGCCAGCGTGCCCTCGCTGCCTACCAACAGAGGGACCAGCGAGCGCGGCTCTTTAACAAGGGCCGCGAGGTTGTACCCGGACACCTTCCGCACGATGTCCGGCGTGCGGGCACGGATCTCGTTCGCGCACCCGCGGACGACACGGTCCGCGGTGCGGTAAGCTTCGCCTTCAAGCGTGCGCAACTCCATCTTGCGCTCGTGCTCGAGTTCGGACAGCGGGCCGAACTCGGCCCGGGTGCCGTCGGCGAGCACCGCCGTGAGCGACCGCACGTGATCGACGGTCTGGCGGTACACCACCGACCGGGCGCCGGCGGAGTTGTTCCCAATCATCCCGCCGAGGGTGGCGCGGCTGGCGGTCGCGACATCGGGACCGAACATCAGCCCGTGCGGCGCCAGCGCCCGGTTCAGGTGGTCCAGCACCACCCCCGGCTGAACGCGGACGCGGCGGCCGGAAACGTCGAGCTCGCCGATCGCGTTGAGGTGCTTCGAGCAGTCGATGACGATGCCCGGCCCGATGCTCTGGCCCGACAGGCTGGTCCCGCCGCCGCGGGCGGTGATCGGGACGTTCAGCTCCGCGGCGATCTGCACCGTCACCGTCAGATCGTCGATGGTCCGCGGCAGCACGACCCCGAGCGGGCGCACCTGGTAGTGGCTGGCGTCGGTGGAGTAGAGGTGGCGGGAGGTGTCGTCGAACCGCACCTCGCCGCTGACGTGCCGGCGGAGGTAGCGGACCAGCGAGTCCCGGCGTGCGGTCGCGAAGTCCATACGCTCAGGGTATGCGCCCGGGGGAGGGGAGGGCAGGAACCGCGGGGCGCGAAAATCAGATCGGGTTCAGGAGGCCGATCAGTCGCAACGCGATCACAACAACGATGCCGGCGAGCAGCGGCCCGGCGACCCGCTTCACGAGCGTGAACGGGTTCGTGTTGGTCAGCGTGCCGCACATCAGCACCACCGCCGCCACCGGCGACATGGTCCGGCCCGCGGCGCTGCCCAGCGAGACCAGGGCGCCGATGGCCACGGGGTCGAGCCCGAGCCGCTCAGCCGGCCCGTGAAAGAACTCGTAGAGGCTCTGCGTGCTCGCCATCCCGGACCCGCAGATGGCGGCGAACGCGAGCGGCACAAGTGCGGCCAGCGGGAGCATCAGGTGGGGCGCGTCCGCGATGAGGACGCCGAGCGTGTCCGCCAACCCCGCGGCCTTGATCGCCTTGCCGAAGCAGTTCGCGGTGACGATGAGGCTGATGATGTTCGTGAACCCGTACCCGGCCCCCGCGAAGAACTCCTTCACGCAGTCGCGGGACCGCCCCGGCGCAGCCGCCGCGGCGCACAGCACCCCGACCAGCATCGCGAGCCCGATGAGCCGGCTGCCATAGGCCGGGTTGCGGGCACCGCCGGGAGCGTCGCCGACTACCCACACCGCGGGGACCTCGACCGCGCTGAACGGCGGCGCCGCGGCGAACAGCAGCACCAGCGGGACCAGTGGTACGGACGCCTTCAACAGGCTGATGCGCTCGGGGGACGGAGACGGGGGGGCGGCCGGTTCGGCGGCCGCCGGCCCCTCACTCCGGCGCTCCCACCACACGCTCATGGCCCACAGCACGCCGGCTGAGACTGCCAACTGTGTGAACACCAGCGGCGGCAGATAACTCCCGGCCTGAACGGTGGTGCGGACCTTGGTCACGGACTCAACGGTCAGCAGCTCCGGGGCGCCGGGGTTCAGCAACTCCCCGCCCACGGAAGCGCCGAGCAGCAGGCACGCGCCGACGGTGGCCATCGAGTACCCGGCGGCCCGCATCAGCGGCACGACCACCGCGCCCAGGCACACCGCGGTGCTGGTCTGGCTCACGAGCGGGATGTTGACGACGAAACCGACGGCGATCACGCCGGGGACGAGGAGCCCGCGCACGTATCGGAGCGGGTTGACGAGCAGCAAGATGAGGTGCCGTTCGCACCCGGTATGCTTGAGGACGTAAGCGAACCCCATCGCGGTGCAGATCGGGACGACGAACTTTTCATTGGAGAATGTCGCCAGGAATTCGCTGACCACCACCCACGGGGCGCCCGCAGCGCTTGCGATGATTAGAGCCGCAGCGAGCAGCACCAGCCGCACGTCCCAGCCCCGAACGACCAGCGTCACGGCCGCAACGACCACGATCAGCGCGAGGAGGCCGGCGAAGGTCATTGGGTCGTCCGTTTCCGTCGGTCGAAGGAAGTCAAGTTATGACGCCGGTGCGGGCGGTGCCCGATCTGCGGCGCGGGCCGGGGGTGCGAACAGCGTTTCCCACGAATTACTTCAAGTCAACCGACCGGTCGCAAAATCGTCGCGGATAGTTCAGCGTACCCAACTCACGCCGCAGGGCGGACGAATGACGAACGATGCGAAGCTCGGGATGCTCGTTGGCGTGGTCGGCGTTGTCCTCGCGGCCGTGTTCCTGGTGAAGCCGCCCGCGCAACCGGTATCGGCCGAACCCCAATCGCAAGTGCAGCCTGCGGCCGTGCCGTCGGTGCCGGTGAGTGCGCACGTCGCGGCACAACCGGACGCTTCGTCGAACGCGTTCCCCTCCACACCCGTTGTGCGGAACCGGAAGGACACGCCCGTGCGGCCGGTTTCGCGGCAGCCGCTGGCGGACGAGGAGCCGTGAGCCTATTTCGCCCACATGCTCTTCGGGATGCGGAACCGGAAGTCTTCTTCTGAGTTTGTGTCCGCCCAGGTGCCATCGGGTTTTCGCTCTTTCCATTTCGGCCACACCGTCAGGATCAGCTCGTCCGCCTCTGCGGCCTTCGCCTCGAACGTGATCAGGTCGGTCACTTCGGGTTGCTGGGCCGACAATTCGGCCTCGTGGCTCTGACGCCCGAGCACCTCGCCGAACCCGAACGAGGTGAGCACCTTGTAGGGCTCGCCGCCCCGCGCCGGGCGTAGCGCCAAAGCAGGGTTGGCGAACGCCGCTCCGATGCTGCTCGGCACGAACGGCGGTTTCTTCACCCGCGCGGCCGGGTCCGCGAGTTTTACACGCACCGCGACGCACAACAGGTCTTCCGACGAGTCCCCGTTGCCGTGGAGCGTGCGCACCTTGACCTTCCCGAGCCGGACGCCCTCGACGCTCACGCTCACGGGACCGACGGTCGCCCACCGCCCCGGTCCGGCATCGACCGTGGGCGGTTGAGCGTCCCATACTTCCTTCGGAATGCGGATTTTGAACGTCCCGGGGCTCTTCTGGATCGCATAGTTCCCGTTCGGTTGCATGGGCTGGTAGCTGGCCGGCACCTCCAGGGTGAGGTCCCCCGTTGCGCCGGGGATCGACTCGAACGTGAGCAGGTCGGTCGATTCGCTGTTCTCGGCGTTGAGAACGGTTGTGCCTGTGCGGCGCGCGCTGACCGCGTCGAGTCCCCAGGCGGCCACCGGTTTGGCCTCGCGCCCCTGGCCGTCGATCAGGCGCAGTTTGTTCTCGCCGAAAGAGAACTGGATGCCGCCGTCCTGTTGGATCGCGGGCTGCTTGACGGGCATGCTCGTGTCGAGCAGTTTGAACCGCGTTTTGATTACGAACACGTCGTCCTTCGATTCGCCCTCTTGCCCCATCATTCCCCGGACCCGTACCTTGCCGTGCCGGACGGATTCAACAGCCAGTCCGAGAGGGCCAACGCGGGCGTAGCTCCCGGCCCCGGCGTCGGCGGTGTCGAGCCGGTCGATCAGGCCGCGCTTGCAGCCGATCGAACCGACCAGAACCAGCAGGAGTAACGAAGCGGCGAGCGCACGCATGATGTCACCTGTGTTTGAAGTGGCGGTACGTTTTTACCCCGGCTGCTGCTGCTCTCATAGCCCAGCGCCGCCCGGAAGTCGAACCGGGGCGGCGGAGCTTCTGGGCCGGGGCGCTTCCCTTTGACGGACCAAACGCCGCCGACGCGCCTACAACGATCGCACCTGCTCGTTTTGTTTCCGGAGCCGCCATGTCGCGCGTTGCGTTCCTGTTACTGGTTCCCCTGGGGGCCGTTCTCATGATTACCCCCGCCGACGTACCAGCCGCCCAACCGGCTGCGGAAGACGTGCGGCTCAAGAACCTCTTTCAAACCTACCTGGACGAGGAGTTTCGGCGGCACCCGGCGTTCGCCACGCAGCAGGGCAGCCACGAGTTTGACGACCAACTCGACGACCTCTCGCCGGAGGCCCGCGCGAAGGACATCGGCCGCACCAAGGCGCTGCTCGACTCGCTCGCCAAGGACATCGACTTCAAGAAGCTGTCGCGCGGCGCGCAGATCGATTACGAGATCTGGACCCACAGCCTCCGCTACGCGCTGTGGTCGAGCGAGAACGACAACCGCTTCGAGTACGACCCGCGGACGTATGGTGAGTTCATTTCCGACAGCGTGTTCATTCTTCTGACACAATCGACGCTGCCGCGCGAGCGGAACGTCGAGAACGCGGCGAAGCGCATCGCGCACATTCCGAAGGTGGTCGCGGCCGCGAAGGCGAGCTTGAAGAACCCGCCGAAGATCCTCACCGAGGTGACGATCAAACGCAACCTGGGCGCGATCAGCTTCTACGAGAAGGACATTTACGAGTTCGCCAAGGAAACGCCCGGGACCGAACCCCTTGCCACCCCGTGCAAGGCGGCGGTCAAGGCGCTCAAGGACTACCAGGAGTGGCTCGAGAAGGAACTGCTGCCGAAATCGACGGGCGAGTGGCGGCTCGGGAAGGAGAAGTTCGCGAAGAAGCTCGAACTGGAACTCGACGCCGGACTGACCGCCGACGAGGTGGTCAAGATCGCCGAAGCCGAGGCCGACCGCGTCGAGCAGGAAATGTACTACGTAGCCAAGCAGTTGTGGAGCAAGTTGTTCACAGACAAGCCGCTCCCTCCCGATGATAAGGCTGGGCGCCGCGCCACGATCAAAGCCGCCCTCGACGAACTCGGGAAGGACCACGGCAAACCGGACACGTTGGTGGAGGACGCGAGGAAGACCGTCGCAGCGATCAAGGACTTCATCCGCGCGAAGAAGATCCTGACGCTGCCCGAGCCGGACAACTGCCAGATCATCGCGATGCCCGAGTTCCAGCGGGGATTCTCGGCCGCATACCTTAACCCGGCGCCGCCGCTGGACCCGAAGGCGAACAGCCTTTACGCCGTGGCGCCGCCGCCGAAGGACTGGCCGCCGGCGCGTCAGGAGACGTTCTTCCGCGAGTACAACTCCGCGATGCTCCAGATCCTGACGGTCCACGAGGCGTACCCGGGGCACTACGTGCAGCTCGCGTACTCGAACCGTCACCCGTCCCTGGTGCGCAAGGTGCTGTGGTCGGGGTCGTTCGCGGAGGGTTGGGCGGTCTACACCGAACAGATGATGCTCGACCAGGGCTACGGGGACGGTGACCTGTCGCTCCGCTTGCACCAACTCAAGTTCTACATCCGCGCCGTGCTGAACGCGATCCTCGATCACAAGATGCACTGCGCGAACCTGACCGACGAGGAGGCGCTGGAGTTGCTGGTGGGGCGCGGGTTCCAGACGGAAGCGGAGGCGGTGGGTAAGATCGCCCGCGCGAAGCAGAGCAGCACGCAGCTTTCGACCTACTTCGTGGGCCGGACCGCCTTCTACCGCCTGCGCCAGAACGTGCAGCGGAAGCGGGGCGACACGTTCGATCTGGGCAAGTTCCACGAGGACGTGCTGAGCCACGGCACGCTTCCGGTGAAATACCTGCCAGAACTGGTGAAGTAGGCCGGGCGGCACGCTTCCAGCCAAGTACCTCTTCGAACTGGGGAAGTAGCGGCGGGCGGTCTACGTCCGCCGCCTCGCCTGCCCGCCAAACACCTCAGGTTGGCGCAACTGCCGCCCGCTAATGACGTTAAATTGTCGGCGGTGTGACGGTTGGGTGCATGTCAGCAAATTCCGGAGAACGGGATTATGGATGCAGACCGAAATCGGGTAGAATCGGAGTAAATACAGCCGCGCGGGGTACGAACAATCTGGTATGAACGGCAGGAGCCCGGCGTTCGGGACGGCCGGCTGGAACTTCCAACGTGAGGGTCTGCAATGCTCAAGAAGATGGTGATCCTGGGGGTCATCGGCACGGTGGCCGTCGTAGCGTTCGGCGGCACCAAGGCGGTCTCGTACCTCAAGTCCGAGTTCCGCTCGTTCAGTAAGACCGTCGAAGAGAGCATTCCGCCTGAGAAGGAGATCGAGCGCCTCAAGAGCGAGGTGTCGCACCTCGACGCCGACTACCGGAAGCTGATCAACCACCTCGCCAAGGAGCGGGTGGAGGTGGTCAACTTGACTGCCAAGATCGACGAGATGACGGCCAAGCAGAACAAGGATCTGGCGGCTTACGACGCCCGGTACGCGGCGCTGGAGAAGGCGGAGAAGGGGAACACCCAGCAGGTTTCCTACGGTGACCGCACGGTGCCGCTCAACGACGCCCGCCGCGATCTCGACGGCCTGCTGGTCCGATTGGAGAACAACAAGAAGTCGATCGTGGCGCACGAGTCGCTGCTGACCAACCGGATCAAGGTGCGGGACACGCTTGAGAAGCAGCTCGAGGCGATGAAGAACCAGAAGTCCGAATTGGCGAACAGCATCGACGCGATGGAAGCCGAGCTGGCGAATGTGAAACTTGCGCAGATGGAAAGCAAGTACCAGACCGACGACACCCGGCTGGCCCGGATCAAAGAGGATATGCAGAAGTTGAAGACTAAGCTCGCGGTTGAGCGTGAGAAGATTAACCTGATGCCGTCTGCCTACGACGACAATGCTTCGACTATCAAGACCAGCGAGAGCCTTAAGAGCCGCCGCGATGCCCTCAGCGGTGGTAAGAAGTCCGACTGATCTCGGAACGTGTAACGAATGAAACGTCCCCAACACCTCGGTCTCTGGACCGGGGTGTTTTTGTTGCTGCAGGTTGCAGGTTTTGCCCGTCCGACAACCTGTTCGGTATCCATTCCCTAAAATGCAGGGAATGTCACAGGGATCGTCCGACGGAACGCTGTTTACCCGTTCGTACACGTTTTTCCTCGCGGGGCGGTTTTGCGCCGTCCTCGCCAGTACTTCCCAGGCGGTGGTCATTGCCTGGGAGGTGTACGAGACCGCCCGGCAGACCATGAGCGTTGTCGAGGCGTCGTTCGTTGTCGGAATGATTGGGCTGGTTCAGTTTCTTCCCCTATTCGGTCTTGCTCTTGTTGCTGGTGAGACCGCGGACCGACACGACCGTCGCGTGATCTTGCGGTTGTGTTACCTGGGGCAACTCGTCACGTCCGCGGCTCTCGCGATCCGGTCCGAATTTAGTGGCGGGTTGTGGCCGATTTTCGCGCTTGCGGCGCTGTTCGGGTGCGCGCGAGCATTCTTTCAGCCCGCAGCCAGCGCTCTTGGCCCCATGCTGGTGTCTTCCCACCTGTTGCCGCGTGCGATCGCAACAAATTCGTTGGTCGCTCAGGTCGCGAACATCAGCGGCCCGGCGCTCGGTGGAGTGCTCTGCGCTGTTTCGCCGGTACTCGGGTATGTGGTGAGCGTGGGGTTGTACGCGGCGGCGGTTGTGTGCATGTCGCTGATCCGGGCAAACACCCGCCCTGATACTCAACCCGGACGGTCGCGGGCCGCCCAGATCAAAGAGGGGCTCGCGTACGTGTGGGGCAATAAGTTGGTGCTGGGTGCGATTTCCTTGGATATGTTCGCGGTCCTGCTCGGCGGAGCCACCGGACTTCTGCCTGTATTTGCGCGTGACATTCTGCACGTTGGCCCGGAAGGGTTCGGTGTGCTGCGAGGAGCGCCGGCCATCGGGGCGCTCCTCACCGCCGGTGTTCTTTCCATCCGCCCGATCCGCCGGCACATCGGACTAAAAATGTTCGCCGCCGTCGCGATGTTCGGCCTAATGACGCTGGCGTTCGGGTACTCACGGTCGTTCCCGCTGTCGGTGGCGTGTCTGGCGGTCTTGGGGGCCGCAGACATGGTATCCGTCTTTACGCGCCAGAGCCTCGTGCAGATCGTGACGCCCGACCGAATGCGTGGTCGCGTGTCGGCGGTCTCGACGCTGTTCATCGGCGCGTCGAACGAGTTGGGTGAGTTCGAGAGCGGTGTTGCGGCGCGGTTCCTCGGGCCGGTAGGCGCCGTCGTGTTCGGTGGCGCAGGTGCCCTTGCTGTGACCGGGTTGTGGGTGTGGCTATTCCCCTCCTTGCGGAGGGCGGACCGACTCGTGTCCGACCCGGTGCATCAATGAAACGTGAGTAAGACGGTCACCGGTTTGAATCTGGCGCCACACGGGCGACGTTTTAGACCTGTTGCTCATGGACGTGATGCCGACCTGCGTGTCATCAACCAGGATCGCAGAACGGGCCGCTTGTCACTTGCCCACGCTGACGGGCTCTTCAAACCCCTCGGATAACTCCGCGACTCGGGCTTCGATCTTCTGCCAGACGCGGGAGCCGTTCCCGACATTTGAGGCGCACGGGCTCACTCACATCACGACCTGACCAGATCAGCCGTCATCCAACTGCAACGCAAGCGGGCGAGGCGCTAAACAAGTACCTCTGCCATATCGTGAGGCGTGGAATGGCTTGAGCCACGGCAGGGAAGAACGTGTCGTCGTAAAGGAAGGCGGGACGACTCGCCGATATCACAAGGATGCCGCGTTCGAGGAGCTGAAAAAGGGTTGGCCCCGCGGGCTCAGCAAACCTGGCAAGAAGGAGTAGTCCCACCGTGTCGCTCCTCTCCCCCGCCCCCTCGCTCACTCGCACGGCATGGTTGACGGTCGGGCTGTTGTGGCCGGTCGCGTTGCTCAACTACCTCGACCGGCAAATGCTCTCGTCGATGAAGTTCTCGGTTATGGCCGATGTGCCCGATATCGCCACCCAGGAAAACTGGGGCTTCATGCTCGGGCAGTTCAAGTGGGTGTACGCGTTCCTCAGTCCGGTCGGCGGGTTCGTCGCGGACCGGTTCAGCCGCAGGTTCACCATTTGCGGCAGCCTGTTCGTGTGGTCCGCGGTAACGTGGGCGACCGGGCACGTCACGTCGTTCAACGAACTCTTGGTCGCGCGCTCGCTGATGGGCATCAGTGAAGCCTTTTACATCCCCGCGGCACTCGCTCTCATTGCCGACTTTCACACCCGCGGAACACGGTCTCGGGCGGTGGGCCTGCACCAGATGGCGATCTACTGTGGGGTGATCGCGGGCGGGTTCGGGGGCTACGTGGCGGACGCCCCCGACCTGGGCTGGCGGCTCGCGTTTACCGCCTGTGGCGTGTGCGGGATGCTGTACGCCGTTCCCCTCGTCCTGCTGCTTCGCGCCGCGCCGCGACCGCCCGACGCCCCGATCGAGGCGAGTCTCTCTCCCGTGCGTGCAATTCAGGAACTGTTAACGAACGTCTCGTTCGTGCTTTTGGTGCTGTACTTCACGCTTCCGGCCCTGGCGGGGTGGGTCGTGCGGGACTGGATGCCGGCCATCCTCAAGGAACAGTTCGGCATCGGTCAGGGCAGGGCAGGGGTCGCAGCCACGATCTATTGGCAGGCAGCGGCAATCGGAGGCGCGTTCCTTGGTGGATGGCTAGCGGACCGCTGGATGCGGCGTACCGAGCGCGGGCGAATCAACGTCAGTGCAATCGGCATGTGTCTCATCATCCCGGCGATGTTCGGCGTCGGGAACGCCGACACGCTCGGCGTGGCGGTCGCGTTTCTGGTGCTGTTCGGCCTCGGTTGGGGGTTCTTCGACTGCAACAACATGCCGATCCTGTGCCAGATTGTTCGACCGGAACTGCGCGCCACCGGGTACGGCATCATGAACCTCGTCAGCATCAGTTGCGGGGGACTCGCAGACTGGGGGTTCGGCGTGCTCCGCGACCGGAACACGCCGCTGAACGTCATCTTCGGCGTGTTCGCCAGCGCGGCGGTGATTTCCGTCGCTCTCGTCCTCTTCATCCGGCCGATGGCAGAACGCGTATCTGCGCCGCGCACCCAAGCTGACGAGAAACGGTGACCCGTCCGCGGCACGCAGCTTCTATCCCTTTCCCGACCGCTACCGGTTCACTCAAGACGTATTAACTCGGCGGCGGGCACCGGTATTGCTTCTTAGTGAGTCGCGTTTGTGGGGAATAATGTCCCCGGAACGCTGTGGCTCACCGGGAGGGACTCTCCATGAAACTGCTCCTCATGTTCGTGTGTTCGGTCCTTGTCGGGTGCGGTGTGATTTTCGGGCTGGTGAACGGAATCGTGCCGCACCTCGTCACCCCTCAGTTCTTCCCGGACGCCCACGCCGCTACGGCCCCGGAGGGTGGTTCCCAAGTTGCTGCGGGCGAAGCGACAAGAACCGCTGCCGAAAAGACGCGCGGCGCCCTTGTGGCCGGCAGTCGCTAACAACGAGAGTCGGCGCAAGTTGCCTGCGAGCGGGCGTTACTCACGCGACCCCCAATCGCAGGCAGCCAACGCCATGTGGACCCAGACTCTCGCACTCACCCTTCAAGCCGTAATCGCCGCGGGCATGCTGTTTCAGATCGTCGCGCTTGCTCGCTGCACCATTAAAATCGTCCGCAAAGGCCGGTCCTCCCAAACGTCGTCCCGATCGGCGGTTGTCTCAAGCCGGGCGGCAACGATTCACCAGGCACCGGTGCGACGCCACCGGCGTCGGGACTATCGGATTGCTCTGCGGACCGCCCGTGTGACGCTGGCGGCCTGACGCCAGACGGCGCGCCGGTTGCTCACACCAGCCTCCCGTTCCCGCCTGATAACCGGAAACGCTTCTCCCATCTCCACGGAGGCTCGCTATGCTTCGTCGCACGTTCGCCCTGGCTGCGGTCGCGGCTCTGGTGTTCGCTTTCAACCCCATTCAAGCGGAAGACACCAAACCGGGCACCCATGAGGGCAAAGTGGTTAAGGCCGAGGCCGGCAAGCTGACGATGACCGACAAGGACGGCAAGCACGAGCACACGCACACCATCCCCGCCAGCGCGAAAGTGACGTGTGACGGCAAGGAGTGTAAGGTCGAGGATCTGAAGCCGGGGTCCAGCGTGAAGGTGGTCACCGAGAAGAAGGAAGATAAGGTGATGGTGGTTCGTGTCGAGGCGAAGAAGGCCGATTAGCGCGCGTGGGAACACAGGTTCTCAATCCAGTTCCAGTCGAGAAAGGAAGCCCCGGGACACCGGGGCTTCTTTGCATTTCGCCTCTCGGAAACTCTTGGCCGCGCCGCTTTGTCTGAGCTAAGATCGAGTTGACCCGAGCACCACCGGCCCCGCCGGATTGCACACCTCCCGCACCGGGCACCCTATGGCGAGCAAACGCGCCCCGCGCGATTTCGATCCGGAAGACGAAGTTCCGCTCCCCCGTAACACCCTTTCGACAAACGGGCAGTGGTTTTTCGGCTCGCTTTACGCCGGGCTGGCCCTCATCGGGTTCAGCTTCGGCGTGTGGGCCGGTGCGAACAGACCCAAGGTCGAAATCGTTGAGGCCAAGAAAGATCCGGAACGGTCCACGGCGCAGGCGACGCCGGTCGTAAAGCCGCCGATTACTCCGACGCCCGAGCCGAAAGCCAAGGAGCCCGAACCCGAACCAATGCCCAAGGAGAAGGAAAAGGAACCGGAGCCGACTCCCGAACCCAAAAAGAAAGAACCGGAGCCCGAGCCCAAAAAGAAGGAGCCGGAACCCGCTCCCAAGAAGAAAGAGCCCGAGCCAAAGAAGGTCAACGCAAAGCCCGTCGCGTTCAAGGAATTGGAACCGATCTTCCGGTCCTACTGCAACAACTGTCACGGGGCTGCCGGCAAACCGAAGGCCGGCGTTGACCTGCGCACCGCCGCAGCCATTTTGAAGGGCGGGACGGGTGGCGCGATCGTCAAACCCGGCGACCCTGAGAACAGTCCGCTTTACCTGTCCATGAAACCGCCCGACGCGACCATGCCGCCGGACGGGAAGCCAGGGCCGAACGAGAAGGAACTGAAGCTGATTCACGATTGGATCGCCGGCGGCGCCAAGCCACGCCGCACGGTTCGTCGTCGGCGCTGACGCCGACCGGAGTGGTTCCACCTGTTCTTCCCGGGTTGCTGCCCTTGATGGCACCGCAACCCGGTTCTAGAAGCATGTGACCGAGGTCACTCACCCAGCACGAACGCGAACAGCGCCTCGGCGGCCTTCTGGCGTTCCACCTCCAGCAGGTTCGCCTGCTCCTTCGCCACCTTGATCGCGTCTTGGAGCTTCCGCACCCGGGCCAGGATCGCGTTCTTGCGGTCGGTGGCGATGCAGCCGCTGTACACGATCTGCGTCCAGGTCCCGACCGGCACGTCCTTGGTGAACAGCTCCGTCTGAGCCGGGTGCTCCTTCGTCGCCTCGTACTTCACGATCACCGTCGGTTCCTTGCTGGTGCGTAGCGACTCGGTCGCTTTGCTCCGCAGCAGGCCGGTGTTTGGGTCGTGTACCCACTCCTCCGCCGGGTCCGGGGTCGGGAGCTTCGACACGAAGGTTTCGAGGTCGTTCACCTGCTTGTCGAGGAACAGCAGCGTGGTGACCGGTACGTTTGCCAGGATCACCTTGCCGTCCACAACGATGTCGGCCCGCGCCGACTGGTTCCCCGTGTCCTGGGTGAACACGAGGTTCCACAGCTCCGTCCACTTCTCGCGCGCCTGACGAACCAGGTCGTCGGCCCGCTGCTGGACGCGCTGGCTTTCGGGCGGGAGCTTCTGCCCGTTCACTTCGTCGAGCGGGCGGTACGTCCGCTCCCGGCCCGTGAAGAGCTGTTCCTTCTGGATCAGTTTGTACAACTCGGTGACGTGCTTCTCGGCCTCGCCCTTGCGTGCGGTGACGACGGCGTTGATCTGGTTCAGTTTGGGCATGGTCTGCGAATCGGGCTGTGAGTTTGATAATGAGTCTGAGACGAAGACACGCCCGGCACACCGAGGTTCGCCGGGCCGCGGTCAGCGCGCCTTCTGCTCGGCGGCGAACGCAATCAATTCGGGGTAGAAGGCGTGGAAGTCCACGGCCAAGTCGGCGTCGCGTGCGACGAGCAGCGGCATCGCGTCGGGCAGCCACATCGCGCGGTTCGGAATCCGTTCGGCGATCACCCGCGACACCCGCGCCAGGGTGTCTTGAATCCCCTCGCGCGTGGCGTAAAGGTTCAACCGGTCCTGATCGATGAATGTGCGGATGAAGTCGCGTGCGTGCCCGGGCAGCGCGCCGTGTCGGTCTTCCAGCACCGCGTAACTGCGGGTCGCGAACGCCCTCAGCGATTCCGCGCTGTAGGTGCGCCAGTCGCGCGCGAGGATGTGGTCGTAGTAGATGTCGATAACGATCCCGGAGAACCAGCCGAACTCCCGGGAGATGCGGCTGATGCTGCGGAGGGTGATCGGGTTGCGGTCGGTGAACCCGTCAACGGCCCGGTGCAGCATGACCCCGCGCAGCACGTCCGGGGCCAGTGCCGCTAGGTCCGGGTGCCGCACGAAATCGGCCGCGATGCCGCCGGTCATGTCGCCCGCATCACCGTCGGCTAAATGCAAATGCGCCAGAAAGTTCACAAATACGCCGTGGTTGAGATCAGGAAACCGACGCCAGAAGCGGCGACGCTATACGGCTGATGTCACACGGCACGGAACCGCGTAAACACTGGCGTCTGACTCTGATACCCGATCCGGATGGCGGTCTGTCTTCGCGATCCAGGCCGGAACGCCGATCGGCGATCAGACTGGTTGCGTCTGCTCCTTGTGGCACAGACATTCCTGTCTGTGCGGCCTTCCCGCGTCGCACAGACAGGAATGTCTGTGCCACAAAGGCAGCAGAGACAGTAGCCAACGACCGGGCCGTGGATGAAGAAACAAAACGCACCAGAGTGTCAGTCCCCCTCGCGTTCGATGTTGTCGCGCGCGTCGCGAACCGCGTTCGACAACACCCGCTGCATCTCGCCCTTGGTGGTGTACGGGATCAGCAGCAGCAACAGTCTCAGCAGGAACAGGAAGAACACCCCGAGTACCAGCAGCACCCAGCACGTGACGGAGGGCGCCACCCGGTAATCGACCGTCAGCACCCACTCGCCGTCTTTCCGCCCGCGCGACAGTTTCCCGTCGATCCGCGGTTCCACGAACGTGCCCTGGAACCGCGAGGCCCGCACCTCGAACTCGCCGCGGGAGAAGAACTTGACCCGGCCCACCCGGTCGAAGGCGTCGCGCACGGCCTCTTCCAAGTCGGCCTCGGGCTTGGACGAACGGATTCGCACCGATTCCTCGCCGCTGAACATACGTAGCCTCAACGAAACGGGACTGGAACGGAGGTCGCGAGCGGCTCGCCGGAGCCGGCCTCTTACTTCTTCGCGCCGCTCGGGGTGGCGTCGCCTTTCGCTTGACCGGTCGCCCACCGCAGCCCGCCGAACAGGTGGGACTGGAACTTCTCGTCCTTCCACACCTTCGGGTCGTGCCCGAAGGACGTGTAGAACACCTTCCCCTTCTCCTCTTCGCGGCACCACGCGATCGCGTAGTCGCCGTCCTTCCGGACGAGGTTGCCGGGCAGTTTGGTGTTGGTCCAATCGCTCACGCTGAAGATGATGTGCAACCGCTCGCGCGAGTACGGGGCGTCCTTGAAGATGTACATCTCGTCCTGGTAGTCCATCCCGTTGGTGAAGCCGGCGGCGGCGGGGTGCTTCGGGTCCTCGACCTTCACCTTGATCTTCTGCAACCCCGACGGGTGCCCCTTGAAGTACCCGCCGATCAGGTCGCCGTAAACGGTGTCGGTGTACTGCGTGTCGGTGGCGCAGTGCGTGCCGCAGAGGGCGCCGCCGGCCTTCACCCACTCGCGCAGGTCGGTGAGTTCGGCCTTTGTCAGCGGGTTGCCGGTTGTGAAGAACAGCACCACGTCGAAGTTCTTGAGCGTCTCCTTGTTGATCCGCCCGCAGTTCTCTTTCTCAACGGGCAACTTGGTCGCGCCCCGGAACCGGTCGCTGTAAACCTGTAGCGCCGTCTTTCCACTCTTGTCTTGTGCGTCGGGGTCGCCGGTGAACCGCCAGCAGGTGACATCGAACCCGCTCGCCGGCCCGATGGCCTTCAGCACCTCTTCGGCGGTGCCAACGGACCCGTGAATGAACCCGCCGCTGTGCGTGACCAGCAGCAGCCGCTTGTTCTTATCGGCGCTCTGGGCAACGGAACCGGCACCGCACAGGGCGACGACGGCGAGGAGGAACGCGATTCTCCGCATGACGGGACTCCGCAGGTGGGAAAGGTGAACGGCAGGCCGACACGCGGATTGTAATCGCGTGCGGAGCGGAAACCTATCCCCAAGCCCTTCAGAACAACTGGCCGCGGGCCGCAGGCGGGCCGTCAGTATTGCTTCGGCTGGTGTGAGCCGATCTTTTGGGCCGCAGAACCACCATCGGGCAATTCGGCGACACATCGGGGTTTTCCTCCCACTACTTCCCGCTCGCGGCATTTCTCCGCCCTCGAACCACGCAAAACGGACCACCCGACACCGCGTTCCGATCCAAACCCGAAACCACTTGCGCGCATGCCACGCTTCGTAAGTTGCTGCGGAACATATTGCTACCTCCTGCCATGCTGACGCATCCGGGGCCGATCTCGAAGCATCCGCGGGTGTCGTATCCCGGTCCGAAGCCTGTGATTCGTGGGTAGCGACGACCCAGCGAAGTGGTAGCTCCGGACCAGTCCACCGGCAGCGAACGTCCAGTCGGCGACCCACCGAAGCGCGAACGGTGCGGTTGAAGTCCCGAACACCGCCAAGGCCGCCCAACAGCGCAGTACCCTAAAGACCAGATGGCACGGAGGTCCCGGCGGCGTATTGTCCGTTCAGTACGAGTTACCGGCTAATGTTTGTCGCAACGTGTCCGGCTGGAGTGGTGAGCAACCCATTTGAACGCGGAGGGCGTTGGCGTGATACGGAAGGACGAAACCGACTGGCGTGAGTTTCAGCGACGGATGGACGCGTTCATCGCTACGGCGTGCGCGTGCCACATGAGCGACGCCAAGTGGCGAAAGCTGTTTAGGGCGCTCGGTGAGTTGAGGGTCGGCCGCATGGCATGGAAGTTCGTCCGGTCCGACCGCATTCTCTACCAGCCTCCTCCGCCCCCGCAGGCGCTGCTGCGATCCTGCCTGGGCGACTTCGGGCTGACCGCGGGCTCGCCATACCGGGAGATCGATTGGGTTGAGGTGCCAAACGAGCGCGCCGCAGGTGTCGCGGAGGGGTTGGCAACAGTCGGTCGGTTTCCCGTCGAACGGTTGACGACGGGTTTGCGAATTGTCGGATACACGTGGCCGCGAGCAGAGACGGCCTCCGGTCCCCCACAAACTCATTCTTGACCCGGTCGCGCCGGCGAAGGCAGTGCGCGACCCTGTCGTCCCACGAGGTGCGAACAGCATGACGCCGCTTCAGCAGGACTTGGCACAACGGCTCCGGCACCTCACCGGAACCGCCGGCACCCCGCGAGTCGTGTACCGGACGGAATACCTCGGGTATTTGCCGTTCGGCCAGTATCACGGGGTCACGATCGCGAGCGCGGACCGGTCTCGGGCGTTACCCGACGGTTGGGCCTGGTCTGACCTTGAAGCGCTGGCCGATGCCGGGGTTCTCGCGCGCGTCTCGGTATGGACCAACCCGCAGGACGAGTGTGAACAGGAGGCGCAGTACGACGTGATCCCACCGCCGGCTGAAGCCGAAACGAATCCGACCAAGTAACCGAAACGGTGTCTCGCTGCTGGCCGGGGCGTTTCCCGCCGACGTCTGTCGCGACCGGCGGGCGAGTTCGCCGCTGCAAAGAGTTCCGTGCGACGACTTGCCCGCACTGCGCAACGCGGCTCCCTGTTGTCGACGCGTTTTGCCCCGAGTGCCGTGAGCCCATCGCCGAACCGCCAAGCGGCAACGGCCAGACCGAGGCACGGGGCACCGCGTCACCGCCCGCTCCCGCATCGGCCCCACGTCACGTTGAGTTGATCCCACGCGCGCGAACCGCGCTCGACGATCCGGGGTCACATACCAGCGTCTAACTCCTGCTCATCCGATCCGCCATGCCGCCGATTCGTTCGGCGGCGGTCGGTTCGTGCCCTGCACTCGGCTATTATGAAGCTCTACATCCGCACTCAGGCCGCTGGCGAGCGGCGTGAACACGTCCAGTTCGATGAGTGTTACGAGGTGCGATCGCAAGCCGAATGGAGAGCCCACATCGAAGCTGTCGGTGCGAACATCATCACGTCCGTGCTGAAACCCGATGAGCATCGGTTCCAAATCCGCGGCAAGCACCTTTACACCAAGTCGCACCCGCACGAAACGCATTACACTTACGATTCCGAACTCCATGCGAGCTACCGTGAGGCCGCGAAGAAGCTCGCGCGCCGGCTCGAACCCGTTCTACACGGCACGCGGCGGTGTCTCGTGTACCTGCCGCTCCGCGGCGCGCTCCCGATCTGGCGGGCGGTGCGGGTCCACCTCAGCGCCGATGCCCGCGCTCGGTGTGAGGAGTACCACGCGGTCACGTCGAGCTTCGTGGCGTACCCCGAAGGGCTCAACATTCGTGGCCCGGGTGTGCGCGCCAGCGGTCGCTATGCGAACATCCTCGAACTGCGCCGGCTCCGCGACTGGTGCATCCGGTCGATGGGCTTTGATCACCTCCTTTACGTGGACGAAATCATCTCGGGCGGGATGATGCGGGGGCACGTCAACGAGATGATGGACCTTGGCGTTACGAGCCTCCTACCGGTAACGGTAGCGGCCCTCGCGGACTCGTTCGGTACGCGCTCGAAGGCGAACGGTTACCTCAACGGCCTCGCGGCCACCGGCAAGATCCATGCGTTCCTCTGGGAGGGTTGCCACACTCTCGTTTCCGAGGACCAAAAGTTCACGCTCGGAACGCACTTCGTCGATCACGCCTTCGGCCCGCACGTCGTTCCCGTTCTCACAGACCAACTGTCTTGGTTCGACGAAAAAGCCCGCTTCGATCTCGATGTGGTCGGCGCGGTGGAGCCGTTCGCGCCGGTTGATGATGAACGGCTCTGACAAGACGACAGTTGTGGCCTTCAGTGTGGCCCGCTCGCTCCGCGAGCGGTGCTTTGCGCGTCAAATTAATCGTATCCAATGCGATTTGCACGATGTTGCAACCACTCGTTTCGCGGGGCTCACTCAAAAAGCGTCACCCGGCCGGCTCGCTTTCGCCGGTCGGGTGACGCCTTGAGTGTGGCCACTGGCTACTTCGCTTTGCTGCCTTCCGTTCGCTTCACGACCACCAGCGTGCGGTCGTCGGCCGGCGTCGTGCCCGAGGTGAACAGCGCGTGCGACGCCAGGATCGAACGCAGCAGCGCGTTCGCCGTCGGGAGGCAGGTCTCCAGCTCCTCGTCGATCCGGGCGGAGCCGAACACGTCGCCGTCCGTGTTCACCGCCTCAATCACCCCGTCGGTGAACAGCACCACCTGATCGCCGGGGAGCAGCGGAAGCGTCTGTTCGAGGTACACTTCATCGGGCTTGATCCCGAGCGGCAGCTTCTGGGCGCGGTTGAGCGCGAGCTTGAACCCGTCCGCACAGCGCAAGAGGCGCGGCGGGTTGTGACCCGCGCTCGCGTAGCTCAGGGTCGCGTTGATCGGGTCGAAGACGGCGTAGAAGGCGGTCATGAAGCTGCCCGTCGGGCGGGTGTACCGCCGCGTCAGGTGCGCGTTCATGTAGGTCAGGAACTCGCCCGGCCGCTGCGGCGGTTCGGGGCGCGTGTGGGCGATGCTGTGGGCCAGTGCCATCAGCACCGCCGCGGGCGCGCCGTGGCCGCTAGCGTCGGCGATCAGCACGCCCAACCGGTCGTTCGGCAGCGGGAAGAAGTCGTAGTAGTCGCCCCCGGCCCGCTTCGCCGTTTGGTAGTGGACGGCCACGTCCAGGTGCGGGACCTTCGGCAGGGCGGCCGGCAGCAGCGACTTCTGGATCTCCGCGATCGACCGCAGTTCGTAGTCGAGCCCGTCGAACGCTTCCTTCACCGCCTGCGACAGCACCACCGTTTGCGTCGCCCGGGCGAACAGGTTGCTCAGCAGCAGCAGGTCCGGGACCCGCTCGCGCGGGAACGTGTCCACATCGTCGCGGGTGGCGATCACCATGTTCTGCGACGGGCCGCTCTCGACGTGCGGGATAGCGACCAGGGACCGCTGGCCGGCGAGGTACTCGCTCGCGGGGTCGTCCGGTTCGAGCCGCAGGTTGTCGATGACGCGCGGCTGGTCGGCGTACAGCAACTCGGCTAACAGCCCGCCGTGGTGCATGGGCAAGCGGTGCTGCTCCTTCCACGGGTTGACCGGCTCGTTCCACTGGCTGAATCGCGTGACCCGGTACTCCGGGTCGCGCAGCCCGCGGCGCGAGATGGTCAGGTGCCGGCTGACGGGGAACAGTTGCACCATGCGGCGCGCGAACACCGCGTACATCTCTTGGGGGTCGGCGGCGCGACTCAGTTCGCGCATCACCTCCACGCTGACGGCCAGCCTTGCCCGCCAGTTCCGCGGTTCGGTATCGAAGAAATCGGCTGCCACGGTCATTTGCCGCCTCCGCGGCCGAGATGCGGGGTCTCACAATCCGTCGCACGCACGGGCGAGCACGAGAGGTCGGCTCCAGTAGACCCGCGCACGGGACCGAACGCAAGCGCGAGGTTCGGGTTTCACCGTTTCGCCACAACGCCGGCTGCGACGGTAGCCCGGCTAACGGCGTTCAGTGAACTAACCCGAGGGTGATTACGGCTCGCAGTCACGTGTTGTTCGCCGCCGATCGTGACCTGGGATACATCACCCGGTGTAACCCACCTTTCACAATTATTCAGAAAAGCACTAAATTAATGCACTATCGGAATCGCAAAGTGTCATTCGTCACAACCTGCATTGTCGGAATGGTTTACACCACCGATTTTGCTTAACGCGTGCCGCCGTTCCTTGCATCGCGACGCGTGAACCCGTATAACGAGGGAAACATGTGCCCGGTGTGCGGTTAGCACAATCTGGGGCGTGCCATGATGTCCCGCTCGGGCAGGTGGCCCCTCTTCACGCTGCCTGCGAGGTTCAACAGATGCCAGCACTCAAGCTGCGGCGGATCGACCTTTCAGCCAACAACGCCGCGGCCCAGATCCTTAAGCTTCGCGACCAGTTTCGCACCGATGCCGACATCTCATCGGCCGCCAGTAAGAAGAGGACTCTTGCCGTGTTCGGTGAGGCCCTGTCCCCGACGCGGGCCGTCGAACGCATTTGCAACGAAGTCCGAGAGAAGGGGCTGTCCGCGGCCCTGCATTACACCGAGCAATTCGATGGCGTGAAGCTGAAGTCCGACCAACTCAAGGTGAAGCCGGCGGAACTCGCCGAGGCCCACGCCAACGTCGGTGCCGACTTCCTCGAAGTCATCAAACAGATCCGGTACAACGTCGTTCAGTTCCAGTCCGGGTTGCTCCAGCGCGACGCGGTGATGCCGGTTTCCGGCAAGCACGAACTGACGGTGCGTTACCGGCCCCTGAAGCGGGTCGGCGTGTACTGCCCCGGCGGCGCCGCGGCGTACCCCTCGACGCTGCTCATGACCGTCTGCCCCGCGCAGGTGGCCGGGGTGGAGCAGATCGTCGTCTGTATGCCGCCCAACGCCACCGGCGGGTACAACCGCGAGATGCTCGCGACCTGTTACGAACTGGGCATCACCGAGGTGTATCGGCTCGGCGGCGCGCAGGCCATCGCCGCAATGGCCTATGGCGTGGAGGGGATCAAGCCGGTCGATATGATCGTCGGTCCGGGCAACCAGTACGTCGCCCTGGCGAAGAAGCACGTGTTCGGGCAAGTGGCGATCGACTGCATCGCCGGCCCGAGCGAGGTGGTGGTGCTGGCCGACTACTCGGCCCACCCCGATTACGTCGCGCTCGACCTGATCGCGCAAGCCGAACACTCCCCGGGCGTCGCCGTGCTGGTCACCTGGCACGAGCAACTCCTGGAAGAGATCCAGGACGCGCTTCAGAAGCGGCTGGCGAAACTCTCGCGCGGCGAACTGGCCCGTGAGAGCCTGGAGCGGTACGGCGCGCTCGTGTTCGCCCCGGACGAGCAGGCGGCCATCGACTGCACTAACGCGCTGGCGCCTGAGCACCTGCACATCCAGACCAAGGACCCCGAAGCCATCCTGGAGCGCATCGACAACGCCGGGGCGGTGTTCCTCGGCCCGTTCACGCCGGTCGCGGTGGGCGACTACGCCGCCGGCCCGAGTCACGTGCTCCCCACCGGCGGCACCGCCCGGTTCGCGAGCGGCCTGACCACCAACGACTTCCGCAAGCGCACCAGCGTCATGCACTTCACCCGCAACGGGCTGAAGGAGATCGCGTCGGATGTGATCTTCCTGGCCAACAAGGAAGGGCTGACCGGCCACGCCGCCAGCGTCGAACTGCGGGCCAACGACAACGGCCCGATGAACCGGCCCAAGCCGAAGCCGGATAAGGTGCCCGCCGCCACGACCGCCAAGAAGTGACACCACACCCGATTGAAGAGTAATCCCCTTCTGGGGTCGGCCTCACATCGGCCGGCTCCAGAATACGGCGTGGATACGGATCAATCGGCTTCGACTCTCGGACCTCCCCCGATGACCGTTCGACCCAACGTCCGCGCCATGTCCGGCTACGTCCCGGGCGAGCAGCTCAACGACCCCGAAATCGTCAAGCTGAACACGAACGAGAACCCGTACCCGCCCAGCCCGCGGGTGTTCGAGGCCGTCCGCGCGGCGCTCACGCCGAACAGCCTGCGCAAGTACCCGCAGCCCCTCGGCGACACGTTCCGCAAGGCCGCCGGCCGCGTGCTGAACGTCGATCCCGACGCCATCCTGATCGGCAACGGCTCCGACGACATCCTGACCATCCTGACGCGCGCGTTCGTGCCCGAGGGCGGGCTGATCGCGTCCCCGACCCCCAGCTACATCCTCTACAAGAGCCTCGCGGAGATTCAGGGGGCGCGGTTCGCGGCTGTCCCGCTCACGGCGGACTGGCAGCCGGACGCCGACCGCTGGCCGCGCGACGCGCACCTCTCGTTCGTACCCAACCCGAACTCGCCGTCCGGTACCGTCATCGCACCCGCGCAACTGGCTGCGTTGGCTGGGCTCGTTTCCCCGGCCCCGTTTGTCTGCGACGAGGCCTACGCCGATTTCGCCGACGGCAACAGCTTGGCACTGCTCCCGAGTGTGCCGAACCTTATCGTCACACGCACGATGAGCAAGTCGTACGCGCTGGCGGGTATCCGGTTCGGGTTCGCGGTCGCCCGCCCCGAACTCGTGCGCGAGTTGGTCAAGGTAAAAGACTCCTACAACTGCGACGTGCTGAGCCTGGCCGCAGCGACTGCGGCGATCGAAGACCAGGACTATTTCCGCGACATCCGCGCGAAGATCCGCGCCACCCGCGACCGGATGACAACCGACCTCACCGCCCTTGGGTTCGAGGTGACGCCCAGCCACGCGAACTTCGTGTGGTGCCGCCGCGCGGACCGCGCTCTCAAGCCGATTTACGAGGCACTCAAAGCGCGGAAGATCCTGGTGCGGTACATGAGCTACGCCGCCGGGCCGGTCGGGCACCCGGAGGGCTCGGCTTACGACGGCCTCCGAATCTCGGTCGGAACCGATACGGAAATCGACCAACTGTGCGCCGCACTGCGGACCTTTCTCTGATTCACGGTTCGGTTGCGGGTGCCCGTTTTTGGCTAATACCCTTGTGGCACAGACATTCCTGTCTGTGCTGTCTTCTCACGCCGCACAGACAGGAATGTCTGTGCCACAAATAACAGACACCACCCGGACCGTGTAGGAGCCGGGGATCGCGCTCCATCGGGATCAGGTGACTGGAAGGACACGCCACGCCGGCAAGGACTAAGCGAGCGACTATGCCCCGTACCGCACGTATCCAGCGCAAGACGAACGAGACCGAGATCGACCTGACGTTGAACCTCGACGGCACCGGCACCGCTCAGTTGGCGACCGGCGTCGGGTTCTTCGACCACATGCTGACGCACATCGCGCGGCACGGGCTGTTCGACCTGTCGGTGAGCTGCAAGGGCGACCTGCACATCGACGCGCACCACACGGTCGAGGACGTGGGCATCTGCTTCGGCAAGGCGCTGGTTCAGGCGCTCGGCGATAAGGCCGGCATCCGGCGGTTCGGGGACTGCACGCTCCCGATGGACGACGTGCTGGCGACCGCCGCCGCGGACCTGAGCGGGCGCCCGTACCTCGTGTGGCGCGCGAACGTCCCGCTGGAAACGCTCGGATCGTTCTCCTCACAACTGGCGGAGGAGTTCTGGCGCGCCGCGAGTTCGACGGGGCTGTTCAACCTGCATGTTGTGTTGCACCACGGCCACAACACGCACCACATCGTCGAAGCCATTTTTAAGGCGTGCGCCCGTGCGCTCCGCGCGGCGGTGGAACCGGACCCGCGGTCCACCGCGGTGCCGTCCACGAAGGGCGTTCTCTAGCCCGTCGCGCCCCCGCTCCTATACTCACGACTTCGAGAACCGGACCCGGTCGTTAAGGGTCCGCCCGCGCGCAGGTCGCACTTGCCGATTTCGCTCGGAACGCGCTTTCGCGCGCCGGTACGGACGGTTAAACTCCCGACGGTGAGGACACGGACGTGGCAAAGAAACCAGCGGCCCCGGTTCCGGTTGCCGAACTTGTGCGGCTCGCGCTGTTGAACGTCGCGAACGCCACCGGCGACGTGAAACTCGGCGGCAAGGGCGGGCTGTTCCCCACCGCGAGCGGCCCGAACAAAGAGGCGGCCGACGCGTGCATGACCGCCGCCGTCCCCCTGCTGACGGTACTCCGGACCGAGGGGAAGGCGCAGATCGTCGGGCTGACGCCGGCGGGCTTCGAGCGGATCGCGGGCGAACTCGCCGAGGACAAGGTCGGACCGCTCGCGAAAGCGATCGCGGCAGCGGCACCGGCCGCGGCGCGGATCGAGTTCATTCAGTCGGTAATCGGTCGAACTCCGTTCGCGGCGCCGGAACTGACTCCGCTGCTCGAAGAGGCGGTTGCGGCCGAAAAAGCCGAGCAAGAAGCGAGAATTGAAGCGGCGAAGAAGCGCCGCGAGGCGGAAGAGATCGCGCTCGCCGCACTGGAACGGGCGAAAGCCCTGCTCGAAGAGCGCCGCCGGAACCGGCTCGACGCGCTGCGTCGCGAATACGAACTCGAAGGCGCGAAGGCGACCGAGTTGCCCGAGCCCGCGCCGCGTGTGGAACCGCGCCCGGAGCCGAAGGCCGCCGCGCCCGCACCGGCATCGGCTCCGGAACCCAAGACGGACGAGGAGCGCGACTTCCGGCGGTACACCGCGGACCGACTCGCCGCCGCGTGGCGCGACGCCTGGACCGACGGGAAGACCGAGGGCCGCGACTACCTCGAAACGGCGATGTGGAACATCCGCGGGATGCAAATGATCGGCGAGCCCGGGCAGCAGATCGCGTTCAACGGCCGGGTCCACGAATCGGAGCAGCCGGCCGCCCCGGGAGACCCGCTCACCGTGCTGCGCCCGGGCTGGCTGCTCAAGACCGACGACGAGGATTACGTCGCGCTGAAGGCCGCGGTCGGCGACCTGTGATACCCGTGTCGGCCGGTTGTGATCATTTTTGTGTCACGGACGCGCGCGTCCGTGTGCCTTCAGCGCCCGAAGCCGCACCGACCGGAACGTCGGTGCCACAAAGACCAAGCGCCAGTAACGGGCGCTCATAACCGGACCGGTGTGAGGTTCTCAATGGCCGAGCGCGTGTTCTGCGTGGACTTCGGAACGTTCTACACCAAGGTCGCGCTCCGCTCGGCGCCCCAGGAAGCGGGGGCTCTGGTCCCGTGCTCGGACGAAGGGTTGGAGTTCTGGGCGCCCACTGTGGTCTCGGCGGACTGGACGCGGGGCGAGGCGCGTCTGGAGTTCGGGCACCGTGCGGCCGATGTCAAACCGGGCGGCAAGGTCGTCGTTTACTCGAACTTCAAACGGGAGCTGTTCGCTCCGCCGCCGGCGCAAGGCCCGGACCTCCACCCGATCGACGCGCTGTTGCGGTCCGAAGAGTTCGAGGCGCTGGCCGCCAAACACGGCGTGCTGCCGGCGTGGGTCGCGGGCCTCCGGTCGCTGACCACCTCGGCCCGGACCCTCTTCGGCACCCCGGACGCGAGCCCCGGCGGCGCGGCGGCCCGGCGGCAGGAAGAGGCGAAGCGGCTCACCTACCACTACTTCAAGTGGCTCCGGGAGTGCGTGCTGAAGGCGTGCGAGCGGCTCCCGCACACCGCGCTGAACTACAAGGACATCCCGCTCCGGATCACCGTCCCGCTGTTCGGGCCGATCGAAACGCTCGCCCAGCACCCGGGGTGCGTGCGGCTGCGCGACGCGCTGGCGTCGGCCGGCTGGCCGCTCGCCGACCCGCTGTTCGTGTCGGAGCCCGAAGCCAACGCGGTCGGGATCTTGACGAAGGCGGTCAACGCGCTCACCGTCCGCACGAAGAAGATCAACTTCCGCGAGATGTTCAACCGCGGCCCGCTCATCACGGTGCTGGCCGGCGACGCGCACCACCCGACCTACCGCGCCCTGGTGATCGACGTGGGCACGTTCACGAGCGACTTCGCCGCCCTCGGGATCGACACCGGCGGGAAAGAGGTTGACACGTCCAACGGTGCCGGTTTCGGGGTGACCCAGCAGTCGATCGCGTTCGGCATTTCGGACCTCGATGCGACCGTGCGGGACGCGCTGCCCGAGGAGAAGCGGGCCGCGCTGAACGGGATGGCGCGAAAGGACTTCGCGGCGTTCCAGGTGAGCGCGTACAGCGCCGAGACCGGTTACCGGATCGGCCCCGGGAAGGTGATCGGCGGCTCCGCCGACCGGCCGATCGTCGAGAGCTGCCTCGCCGCCTTCTGCACGCGCCTCACGGACGAGACCACGGCCTTCCTCCAGCAACTCGGCCCGGCGTCGATGCAGGAGCTGATCCTCACCGGGGGCGGCAGCAACATCCCCGCGGTCCGCGAGGCGCTCATCAAGGCCGCCGCCGCGACCCCGGGCGCCGCGTTCGTGAAGACCCACGCCCCGGGCCTCAAGAAGGTGAAGTCCGGCCCGCCGGTCGACTCGCTCGACGACAAGTTCGCCCGCGGCGCGACCGCGCTCGGCGGTGCCAGCCTCTACTTCGAGCGCGAGTACTTCTGACCCGCCCCGCGGCAGGGTGGGTTTGCGTGGTAGCGGGTTCGTGTGTACCATTCGCACAGTCACGGCCACGCGATGGTTCGCAACGCCGGCGCCACCACCGAACACCCGCTATGTCTTCACAACCCGTCACGTTCCCGTGTTCCTTCTGCACGCGCCGGATGGGCGTACCGGCCGAACTCCTCGGGCGACAGGTCCGGTGCCCGCACTGCAAGCAGGTCGTCGTCGCGCCCGCCACCGCCGGCGCCGCCCCGGAGATCGTGCCCCCGCCTCCGCCCCCGCCCGCTCCCGTTCCCCCACCGGAGCCAGAACTGCGGTCGTTCGACCTGCCGGTGCAGAAGGAAGAGGCCGACAGCATCCTGAGCGACCCCCACGAGTCCGAAGACGAGGTGTTCGGGTCCAGTACCGCCTCGCGCCTTCGGACCCTGACGCGCGAGCCGGCCCCGGAACCGGTGGCCCCGGCGCCCGCCCGCCCGATCAACGCCGGGCCGGCACCGGTCGCGGGTGGGTCGGCTCCCGCCCACCCCTTTAGCAGCTCGCTCCCGCTCCCAAACCTGCCGGCGCCCGTGAAGGCACCGCTCCCGCAACCGGTCGCGAAACCGACGGCACTCGCCCCCGCCGACGATCCCAAACCTGCACCGCCGCCAGCGCCAGCGGCCCCACCGTCGCCGCCGAAATCGACGCCCGCGCCGCCCCCCGCGCCCGCACTGGACAACCCGTTCGCGCTGCTCAGCGCCATCCAGTCTGCCGCGAAGACGCCCGCGCTCGCACCCGCCGTCGAGGAGCGGCTCGAAACCGGCGAAGACGAGCCAGCTCAAACGAAGAAGCGCAAGGAACGAGACGAGGAGCCTGAAGAGCGGCCGATGCGGGCGACCTCTGGTCGCGCCGGCGGTGGTGCCGGAGGCGCGAAGACCGTGCTGCTGGTGGTTCTGGCGGGCTACGCGTTCATCGCCACCGTGGCCGCCGTGTACGGACTGTTTTTCCGCTCCGGGACGCCCGCCGGGCACCCGCTTTCCACCATCCCGGACACCTTCGGCGAGTTCGACCCCGTGAGCCGGAAGAAGGTCACCCAGGCGACGTTCCCGGTAGACGGCCCGCTGCCGCCCGAGTTGCGCGCCGGGCTCGGCAACACGATCTCCATCGGTCAGCTCGAAGTCCAGCCGACGAAGGTCGAGAAGCGCAAGCTCGCGATCCGGGTCGCGGGGACCGACGACCGTGAGGCCGAGCGCACGATGTACCCCGGCCCGGCGCTGGTCATGACGCTCGACATCAAGAACACGTCGCCGGATCTGCCGATCCTGCCGATGGACCCGGCGTTCACCCGGCGCGAGGCCGCGAGCGATCAGCCGATTACCCGACTCGTCACGAGCAAGCGGGCGTTCTACGGCGGCGAAATCGAGTGGCCGTGGCCGAAGGGGGTGAAAAGGAAGATCGAGGTGCAACAGGGCAACGACGCGATCCCGCTGCGACCGGGCGAAAGCCGCGAGTACGTGGTGTTCACGGCCGCCGGCGCGGACCTGATCCGCACCGCCGAGGCCGAGAAAGGCCCGTTGCAGTGGCGGGTGCAGTTGCGCCGCGGGCTGATCGAGTACAAGGGGAAGGAGGTCCCGGTTACGGCGGTGATCGGGGTGGACTTCCAGGCGGCCGACATCCGCACGCCCGACTGAAATCCTGAAATCCGGCGCGGGGGTTGAACCTCCCGGCCCCGTGCGGCATCATGAACAACGCACAGGCGTGCAGGCTGAGGATCAGGTTCCGGCTCAACCGCGGCCAAGAAGAGTGTGGGTTCGAGTCCCACCCCCGCCACTCCCTTTGGGAAGTCAAAAGGGGCCAGTAGAAAGGCGAACGGCGACCGAAGATGTTGTTGCCCCACTTTCCCCTTGTGCCTTGTTTCTGGCGGGGTAGCCCAACGGTAGAGGCGATACGGCTGCCCCCAGGTTCAGGTTGTCACGCCAAGCTCAAACCCGTGCCGAGGTGCCCAATCGAACGACCGGCTCCAACCAACCTATAGTGGTTCGAATCCATTCCCCCGCGCTTCGCCCGACCCACGCGGGGGTTGCCTAACGGTAAGGCAGTTGGTCAACAAACTCAAAGCCGGCGACCGGATACTGTGAGCACTCCCTGAGACGGCACACCTACACGCGCGAGCGAGAGGGACCCAGCCCCGGCGAGCCGGCGAAAGCTCGACCGGGGCGCTTTTATTTCCGCACCCATGACCGACCGCGAGTTTGCTCTTAGTGTGGTCCGCACCCTTCAGTCCGCCGGGTTCACCGCTCTCTGGGCCGGCGGGTGCGTGCGCGACGAGTTCCTCGGGCTCGTGCCCGAAGACTACGACGTGGCCACGTCGGCGCGACCGGAGCAGTTGCGCCCGCTGTTCCGCCGGCGGAACGAGATCGGCGCGCACTTCGGTGTGGTGCAGGTCATCGGCCCGAAGAAGGCCGACGGCACCTGGCACACCATCGAGGTGGCGAGCTTCCGGTCCGACGGCGCGTACACCGACGGGCGCCGCCCGGACACCGTCACCTTCTCCACGCCCGAAGAGGACGCGCAGCGGCGCGACTTCACCGTCAACGGAATGTTCTTCGACCCTGTTCGGAACGAGCTGCTCGACTTCGTGGGCGGCCGGGCGGACCTGGACGCGAAGGTGCTGCGCGCGATCGGCGACCCCTTCGCACGGTTCACCGAGGACAAGCTCCGCATCCTGCGCGCGGCCCGCATGGCGACGCGGTTCGGGCTCGCCATCGACCCCACCACCCGTGACGCCGCGCAACAAATGGCGCCGCAGGTGAGCGTGGTTTCGGCCGAGCGGGTTGCCGAGGAGTTGCGGAAGCTGTTCGCCCACCCGAACCGCACACGCGGGCTCGCGCTGCTTCGCGAGCTGGGGCTCATCGAACCGATTTTGCCGGAACTGACACCCTCAGCGGATCGTGCCAGCGCGGCACTCGCGGCGCTGAGCGAAGTGGGCGGGCGGCTCCCCTTTCCTCTCGCGTTCGCGGTCACACTCCACGCGGTCGGCAGAGCGGTCACGGAACGCGTCGCCGAGCGGCTGAAGCTCTCGAACGTTGAGAGCGACCGTCTCTGCTGGCTGGTGGCGAACCAGAGCGTGCTGACCGATGCCGAGGTCATGCGCCCGAGTAAGCTCAAACCGCTGCTGGTTCACCCGGGCATCGACGACTTGCTCGCGCTCCACCGGGCGCTGGCGACCGCGACCGGCGGGAGCCTGGCCCCGGTCGAGTTCTGTACACGCGTCCTGCGGGACACGCCGCCCGAGGAACTGAACCCGCCGCCCGTGCTGACCGGGGCGGACCTGATCGCCCGGGGGCTGAAGCCCGGTCCGGCGTTCAAGCGCCTGCTCGATGCCGTTCGGGAAGCCCAGCTCGAAGGGCGGGCGGCGACGAAGGAGCAGGGGCACGCCCTGGTAACCCGGCTGCTCGCGGAACCGGGAGACGCGCCTGAACCACCGCCGGGGTAGTTCGGCGGTCGCCGCGCACCACTTCATGCCACCAGAAGTTGAGCAGCGTTCGCGCGGTCCGCGGCACCTCACGAAGGGACACCTTGCTCTCACCGCCGGCCCGCGGCCGGTGCGTGACCGGCAATTCCGTCACCTCCAGCCCCAACTGCCGCGCCCGGGTGAGCATCTCCGTGTTCACGAAGAACCCACGCGACTCCGGCATCAGCCCGGCCAGGGTGTCGCGCCGGAAGACCTTGAGCGCGCAATCCACGTCGCGGACGCGCGTGCCGAGCAGTGCGCGGGCCAGCACGTTATAGCCCCACGACAGGAACCGCCGGCGCCACGGGTCCTGCCGGTCCGCGCGGAAACCCACCACCACCGGTACGCTCCCCGCGTGTTCCGCCAACTGGGCCAGGTCGGTGAGATCGAACTGACAGTCAGCGTCGGTGAACGCGACCAGGTCGAACCGCGCCGCCTCGAACCCCGTGCGCAGGGCGGCCCCGTACCCGCGGTTCGTCGGGTGCCGCAACAGCCGTGTGTGGGGGGCGGCTTCCAGCGCCCGGCTCGCCTCAGTGGCGGTCGCGTCGGAACTGCCGTCGTCCACCACCAGGATCTCGAACCGCTCGAACGAGCGCCCGAGTGCGGCTTCGGCCTCGGCGATCGCGCGGCTGATGACAGCGGCTTCGTTGAACGCCGGGATCACCAGACTCAACCCGGTGCGCGTGAACGTGCCCATCGCGGCCCCCTGGAAAACAGCACGGCGGACGGGGAATAGCGAGACGGCGAAGCGGCGTAAAGGGCACCCGCCATCGAAATAGCACTTGCCAAATACGGTAACCAGGGTAGAAATAGATCAGGTGAAGTGCTGATTCACGACCTGACCACTTCGAGGGCGAGCCGTGACGCTGCTGAGCCGCAAGGCGGACTATGCCCTCCTGATTCTCTCGTACCTGTACCAGAACAAGAGCGGTGGGACCGCTCGCGCGATCGCCGAGCAGTTCGGGCTGAGCCGGTCGTTCGTGGCGAACATCCTGAAAGAGCTGTGCCAGAGCGGGTTCGTCGCCAGCCACCGCGGCGTGAAGGGCGGGTACGCCCTCTCCCGCGACGCCGCCGGCGTGAGCCTTGCGGAGCTGCTCGAAACCGTGGAAGACGGGTTCCGGCTCACGGTATGCAACACCGTCCACGCGGACGGGGCCGAACCGTGCTCGCACTCGTCAACGTGTACCGTAAAAGGGCCGATGGCCGGGGTGTACCAGCGGCTCATGGGCGTGCTCCGCGACGTGACGCTCGCGGAACTCTTCGACCCACAGAGCCCCCCGCCCGCCCTCCACGCGCTCCCGCTATTGGCGGGCAGTTGCTCGCCGACGTCCCCGGTCGAACCGTTCCCGGCGCAGGCGGTCGGCACCTGACAGAACACCCCCAACGCGGAACCGCTATGTCGAAGATGCCGGTTTACATGGACAACAACGCCACCACCCGCACCGACCCGCGGGTGGTGGACGCGATGCTCCCCTACTTCACCGAGAAGTACGGCAACGCGGCCAGCCGCAACCACCCGTTCGGGTGGCACGCCGAGGAGGCCGTGGAGACGGCCCGCGGGCAGATCGCCGCGATCATCGGCGCCAGCGCGAAGGAGATCATCTTCACGAGCGGCGCGACCGAGAGCAACAACCTTGCGATCAAGGGCGTTGCCGCGATGTACAAGAAAAAAGGCAACCACATCGTCACCCAGGCGACCGAGCACAAGGCCGTGCTCGACACCTGCAAGCGTCTGGAGCGCGACGGGTTCCAGGTCACGTACCTGCCCGTGGATAAGTACGGCCAGGTCCACGCCGAGCAGGTGCGGGAGGCGCTGACCGAGAAGACCGTGCTCGTCTCGATCATGGCCGCCAACAACGAGATCGGCAGCCTGTTACCGATCAAGGACATCGGGCGGTTGTGTAAAGAAAAGGGTGTGCTGTTCCACACCGACGCCGTCCAGGCCGTTGGCAAGGTCCCGCTCGACGTCGAGGCGATGGGCATCGACCTGCTGAGCCTCACCGCCCACAAGATCTACGGCCCGAAGGGCATCGGGGCGCTCTACGTCCGCAAGAAGGACCCGCGGGTGCGGCTGGAGCCGCAAATCGACGGCGGCGGGCACGAGCGCGGGATGCGGTCCGGGACGCTGCCGGTGCCCCTGATCGTGGGGCTGGGGACCGCGTGCGACATCGCCAAGAACGAGATGGGCGAAGAGGTCGCGCGGACGTTCGCCCTCCGCGAGCGGCTGCGGAACGGCATCATGTCGAAGCTGCCCGAGAGCTACCTGAACGGGCACCCGACCGAGCGGCTGCCGGGCAACGCCAACATCAGCTTCGCCTATGTGGAAGGCGAGGGCCTGATGATGGGCATCAAGGACGTGGCGGTGTCGAGCGGGTCGGCCTGCACGAGCGCGAGCCTGGAACCGAGTTACGTGCTGCGGGCGCTGGGCGTGGGCGACGAACTGGCGCACTCCAGCATCCGGTTCGGCATCGGCCGCTTCAACACCGAGGCCGAGGTGGACTTCGTCGTCGAACTGGTCACGCGCGAGGTCACGCGGCTCCGCGAAATGTCCCCACTGTACGAGATGGTGCAGGCCGGGATCGACCTCAAGTCGATCGAGTGGGCTGGGCACTGAGTGATCCGATCTGCCGACCTGAATCTTCGCGGCCGGGCGCCGCATCGAACTTATAGGAGTGCGACATGCCGTACAGCGAAAAGGTTCTCGAGCATTACAACAACCCGCGCAACGTCGGCAGCTTCGACATGAAGGACCCGACGGTCGGCACCGGGCTCGTCGGCGCCCCCGAGTGCGGCGACGTGATGCGGCTCCAGATCAAGGTGAACCCGGCCACCGGGGTGATCGAGGACGCGAAGTTCAAGACCTTCGGGTGCGGCTCGGCGATCGCGTCGAGCAGCCTCGCGACCGAGTGGCTCAAGGGCAAAACGGTCGACCAGGCGCTGGCGATCAAGAACACCGAGATCGTCGAAGAACTCGCGCTCCCGCCGGTCAAGGTTCACTGCTCGGTGCTCGCGGAAGACGCGATCAAGGCCGCGCTGAAGAACTACCAAGAGAAACAAGACGCCGACGTTGCCGCGACCGAACACGCGGAGCAGCCCGAGCCGGCCGGGGTGTAACGTGACCCGCCGGTGAGCGTATACTGCATTCAGCCGAACGACTCGCACCCTTAAACGAAAGGCTACCGCAATGTCCACCGCCACCGCCACGGCTCCCGAAACGCAACAACTCGGCCTCGCGGGCAACGCCCCGGCCGGCCCGCCCCCGATCATCGTGACCGAGAAGGCCGCCGCTGAGGTGAAGCGGCACATCGCCAGCATGATCGAGAGCAAGGAGATGGAACCAGACGGCAAGCTGTACCTCCGCGTCCGGGTTCAGGGCGGCGGGTGCAGCGGGTTCCAGAACAAGCTCGACCTCGACGCCAAGTACGACGAGAAGACGGACCACAAGTTCGACTTCCACGGCGTCGAGGTGGTCGTGGACAAGCGCTCCATGCTGTACCTGTCCGGCGCCACGGTCGATTTCCACGACGACCTGAACAAGCGTGGGTTCACGATCAACAACCCGCAGGCCAAGAGCACCTGCGGCTGTGGCAGCTCGTACACCATGTAAGCTGGCACATGCTGCGTTTGTGTTGGTTCCCGGCGGGCGGCCAGTGGGCCGTTCGCCGCACCGTACGTGCGCGGCATCGGGCCGGCCTCTGAACACCATGACCGACTACTTTCACCGCCTCGGCCTTCCGAGGCGGTTCGCCGTTGATGCCGCGGATCTTGAACGAGCGTATCTCGCGCGGTCGCGTGCCGTTCACCCGGACTACCACCTCGCCGGCTCGTCCGCCGACCTGAATGCGAGCCTGGATCTGTCGGCCGCACTCAACGAGGCTTACAATAACCTCCGCGACCCGTTCCTGCGGGCTGAGCATTTGCTCGGCCTGATGGGCGGGCCGAGTGCGGCCGAGCAGAAGCAAATGCCGCCGGCCTTCCTGGCTGAGATGCTCGATGCCCGTGAGGAACTGGAGGCCGCGAGAGGTTCACCGACCAAGACCGAGCAACTCGAACAGGCGTTCGGCAGCCGCCTCGCCGGTGTACTTGATGATGTTGCGGCGGCGTTCGGTCGTTTGGAACCGGTTGCGGCAGATTCACCCGAACGCGTGAACCTTTTGGCCCGGATTCGTGGTCTATTGAACGCGGCCCGCTACATCCGTGGTCTCATTCGCGATCTCAATGCCGAGCAGTAAAGGAGCGGCCCGTGTACGATCCGGCACAGATGAAAAAGCTGAAGACGATGCGGGAACTCGCGCCGGAGGGGATGGCGGCGTTCGATGCACTCAACGCGGCGGTGTTCAAGGACGGGGCGTTGTCGCTCAAAGTGAAAGAACTCATCGCAGTCGCAGTGGCCGTGACGACGCAATGTCCGTATTGCATCGACGCACACGTTAAGAAGGCAAAAGCCGCGGGTGCGACGGATGCCGAACTGACGGAGGCGACTCTCGTCGCCGCGGCATTGCGGGCGGGCGGGGCGGTGACACACGGCACCCACGCCATAAGTTGACAGAGACCAGGGCGTTTAACTCAGCGGTTAGAGTGCCTCCCTTACAAGGAGGAAGTCGGGGGTTCGAGTCCCTCAACGCCCACTGACAGAAGTCCGATCGACTCAGGCCTTCGCGACAATCTCACGATAGAGGGCTATCGTGTCTCGTGCCAAATCCGCATCCCAATTTACCGCCACCAAAAAACGCAACGACGGCGCCCGATGCTGAGTGGGCGGCTGTATCACCTTGAGCGAGTGCCCTTCCTTCGCGCTGCATACGGATTTCCGGCCCACTTGGTTGCCTTGGGCGGCTCCGCAAACGAGGAAGATGCGGGTGAGGAAGGAGCCGTAGAAACTGGCGGAGCGGTTACTTCGGGCTCTGGGCCAGGACTAGTGTTCGACATTGAACACTTCGGATCAAATCTGAGTGAACGGTTATTCCACTCGCCTCGAAGGCATCGGCGCGGCCCCGGGAGTTCATCCCCATTGGCGCAGAGCTTTGCGAACCAAGCGCCGCTCTCCAAATTTGGCGAGGTGCCGGCGCAGGTCGTTGAGCAAACGAGCCGGTTCGGAGCTTGGCGCATCAGTTGCGAGCTGGTCTAATCACATTCGAGCCGTCGAAATAGGGCACCGAGTTGAGCCCCAAGCACGAGGGGCGAAATGGTCCTGTGTTATTGGGCTTGGGCAAAGTCTCGCACACCAAACACGGGTTCGGCAACACGAGGTGCAGCGATGGCAAAGCACGTTGGTGCGGGCTTCTTGGTCGCGCGCCTGCTCGTCGCCACCTTGGGGGCTGCGACGAGCGGGTGGACCCTCGTCGTAGCCTTCGCCTTCGCAAGCATGACGGGCGTGTCCCCGAGCGGCAGCCCGCAGTGGTGGGCCGCCGCGCTTGGTAGGCTCTTCCTGTCATCGTCCGAGTCAGTGATCGCGTGGCTGTTGTCGGCCCTGCTGCTCGCGTGCGCCGGTATCGGTGCCCGTGACCTCGTGGTACTCCTGTACCGCCTCGGCTCCGGCCTCGCAAACGCCATTGCCCGCTCCCCACGAGCCCCCGGCCCGATACCGCCCATGAACGGGGCGGGCGGTTAACGTGGCCGGTACCATGTATCGGGTCGGCCGAACACGGCGCTGCACCTGACACCGCCATCGGCATTGTGACGCACCGCTCACCTGGATCCTGGCGGTGCAAGTGAGCTTTATGTTCGGCGTTGAAGCCCCGAGCCAAAACTACCCGTGCCCATGAAGTTCTCCGCTGCGACACAAGAGAGAACCACATGGACCGACGGTGCAACCACAGCCACTACTGGACGACGTCGCCCGTGTCGGACCGCAAGGCGGGCTCCACAACCTTGCATCTCCACGGCAAGTTTGAGATCACCGAACAGGCGACACAGGCGACCGTTGTCGCTGAGGTGATCTACTGGGATGCGGCTCCGGGTTACTTTTTGCAGACATTCGGAAGTGAGGTACCCGTTGACGTCATTGAGGAATTGATCGCCGAAGCCAAAGAAAAGATTGTAAGCGTTCACAGTTGATGCGGGTGTATCTCAACAGCCAGCGAAAGTTGGGTTCATCATCGGTGGTTGTTGAGCCGGGACCGGGATCAGTGTTGGTGGCTTTGCCCCGGTACGGTGTGCGGTGACGGCGTCGGTGAGGAATGCGAGCACGTTGCGGCCCTGCCGGCGACACGAGGCCAGGACCGTGAGGATCCGCTCCACGAACCGGCTACCGCGTTCGGAGTCGGTGCCGTAGCTGGTCTTGCGCCAGCACACGGCGTGACGCAGGGCCCGCTCGGCCGCGTTGTTGGTCGGTTCCACCCCGCCCACGCGTGCGAACGTCCACAGGGCCGGCTCCACCGCCAACAGCTCGCGGCACACGGCCCCGGTCTTGGGGCACCCGCACCGGCCCCCGTGCCCCAGGTGCGTGCGGAACCGGGCCCGCACGGCGCGGGCGTACACGCGAGCGAACGTGGACCGGGCTAACGTCCCGTCCCGCACCCGGAACCAGTGCCCGAACAGTTCGTCGGAACAGGCCAACAGGGCGGCCCCGATCGGGGATCCGTCGTTGCCCCGATCGATCATCGCCTGGAAGTCCCGCCGCAGGTGCGCCCAGCACACCTGGCGCCGATGCACCGGCAGATGCGTGTACACCGGATACCGATCGGTCGTGTGGACCTGGGCGGACCCGTCCCGCAGGTCGTCGAACGCGCTCCGGCCCCGGGTGGCGCGGATCAGGAATGCGACCACCGAGGTGCTCACCGCGACCCACAACCAGGCCCGCTGGCGCCCTTGCGTCCAGCCCGTTTCGTCCACGTTCGCCGGGTGCCCGCGGGTGTACGCGAGAGCCGCTTCGGCCACCGGGGCCAGAGCCGCCGCGGTCGTGTGCTGGAGTTTGCACACCGTGGCCGGACGGATGGGCAACCCGAACAGGTCGTCGAACAGTTGGCTCACCACCCGCTTGCCCAGGCGGCACGAACCGGTGAGCATGGCGGCCACCGCCTGGACCCGGGGACCGTACCCGGGAGCCGCGTCGGCGGGCACCGGTGCGGTCGTCACGGCGCCGCAGTGCGGGCACCGGAGCCGATGGCACCGATACTCGGTCACCTGCGGCCGGACGACCGGGATCTCATGCACCTGGTGAATCGACGGGTTCGGGTCGTCCCCGGTGAGTGGGCACGCACACCCGCGGCAGGTGTCCGGTTTGAGGGTGTGGACCGTGTCGGGCGGCAGCACGGTGCGCTCGGCCTTGGGGTGCCCCGATTGACCGCCGCGCCGCTTCCCCGAGGGACTCTTGGGCGGGGCCGGCTTCACCTGCGGACCATCCGACGAGGGCGGTTTCGACGAGTTGCTGGAATTCTGGTTGAGCCGGGTCTGAAGGTCGGCCACCGTGACCTGGAGAGCCGCGACCGTGGCCTGCAACTGCGCAACCGTCGCTTCCAGCGCACGAATGTACGCCACCACCGCTGGCGGCAGGTCACTCGGTAGCTCCGGCGGTTGAGGAACAGATGTCATCGCGTCCGTTCGATTACGGAACACCGGCTCTTGAGGCAACCCCGCGCAGAATCGAGTCACAAAGGCCTGGAAAATGCACGGCCCGCACCCCGTGAACGGTTACAAAAGATTAGGTATTTCTAGGGCCGATTGGCGTAGCTTTGGGCTTATGTAGGCGGCTTGCGTCGCAAGCGTTATAACCTTCGCCTTTCATGGCTTGATGGATGATGTCTGCGATGTCGTAGAAACGCACATCAAGGCAAGCCGAACCCGGCGCTGCACCTGACACCGCCATCGGCATTGTGACCCACCGCTCACCTGGATCCTGGCGGTGCAAGTGAGCTTTATGTTCGGCCACCGAAGGGCGGTTGCTTGTTTCACATCCTGACAGCAACGGACGCCGACCAGCGGTTGGCAGAGCTGGAGCGGTTCATCCAGCACTGGTACGGCCCCCGCCGGCCGGAGTTTGGGGAACCCGACGCGCTCGCTGGCTACCCCGAACTGCCTGGCTCGCTCCGGCGGTTTTACTCGTTCGCTGGCCAATGGCCGTCCCCAAACCCAGACAGCGATGCCGAGTATTTCTACACCGGGGGGAGCGGACACCACCTGCTCCCACTCGCCCAGGCCAGCCCGACCGTGGACGGGCGGCTGCGGTTCTTCATGGAGTACCAGGGGGACTGGTACGGGGTGACGACGCCGGGCGAGCCGGACCCGCCGGTCTGGATCACCGGCCGGTGGGACGAGGAGGGCGCCCCGGAGGGGACCGAGGACGGCCCCGAGCCGCAGGCCAAAACGCGGCAGGTGTCCGCCGCGCTGTCCAGGTTCCTCGTCACCCACTGTCTGATGACGACGGTGTACGAGTGGGACAACTCCCCACATCCGCGGACGAGTTCGCATGCGGTCGATACCGCCCTGGCCGACTGGCTCCGGCGAGAGCGGGCGTCCGCCGAGGTCTTGTGGGCGGCCGAGCCGGGCGGGTGCCCGAACTACGAGGGGTCGTTCCTCCTGCTACACGGGCGGGTTTTGGTCCACGACACGGGCTCGGGGTTCCTCAAGTTCGGGGCGCGGCACCCGGAAGGTATCGAGCTGCTCCGAGGCGTGATCGGTGACGCGGTCTAAAGGCACGCCGAACCCGGCGCTGCACCGGACCGCTGTAAAATACGTACTGTTGGGATCGTCTCGCTCATCGTCGCGGTGCCGGTGAGCTGTTCGTTCGGCGGGGAAGCCCGAGCCAGCGGAGTCGCGGATGGGTGGGAGCGAAGCGGTGACGTACTGGCTCGTCCGCGGCGGTGTGGCGGCGGCCGGGTTGGTTGCCATCCTGGGCACCGTGTCCAGCCATTTCTTCATGCCCGAGCTGTACTACGACCACCTGCCCGAGCCGCCCCCGCTGCGGGCGCAATTGCCGTCGATCGCCGCCGGGTTCGGGGTCGGGACGTTGCTGCTCGTGCCCCACCGGGTTACCATGCGCGGATGGCTGTTCTGGCCCCGACTGGCGGTGTCGGCGGCGGTCGGCCTGTTCCTGGTGGGGGCCGGGCTGTCGGCTATCGCCGCCGGTGCGCGGGGCGGCCGTGACCCGGCCATCTTCCCGGCTGGTGTAGGTTTGCTACTCACCGGGGTGAGCGTGCCCGGCTCCTTGTGGTGGCACAGGCGCCGAACCCGACGCTGCGCCTGACACCGCCCGCTGATTTGTGACGCATCGCTGACGGTATGATGGCGCTGCAGGTGAGCTGTTCGTTCAACCCCAGAGGGGATCGAGTGAGGAAGCGCGGACGAATCGGGGTGACGTTCTTGATCCTGACCGTGGTGCTGGTGGCCGGATTGGCCGTCGCGGGTCGCCAGCCCGAGCCTCCACCGCTCCTCACGCTCGATGATGCCGTCGGGTTCGAAGTCGCGGGTGGGTGGCGGGTGGTGCAGTCACCGGACCTGCCCGGTCCGTATCGGCGGGGCGGGTTGCCGCACCAGGCAGCCAAGGGCCAAGGTGGCGGCGCGCGGTGGCGCAACCGAATGGGAGAGGCGAGCCATCAGTTCGTGCCGCAGCAGGGTGCCGAACAACTCGCCGTTCCTTTGGAGACAGTTGACGGGCGGCTCACCGTCGCGGTTCTCGCCCGCTAGCGCAGACGCCGAACCCGGCGGGGCACCTGACGCCGCCGGCTAATTTGGAACGCGCCGCTCATCCGGTGGTGGCAGCACAGGTGAGCTGTAAGTTCGGCCCCAGAGGCGGTCGTCAATGTCCTACGACTTGGTTTTCTGGCGGCAGACGGTCGCGCGTACCGCCTCGCCGGTCGATACGTACCGCTGCCTCTGCCGCAGCGAGTCGGTGGATGACATCGGCGAACTCACCGCGGCGGAGATCCACGCCGCGTTCGCGGCCGAGTTTCCGGACTTAATCGCCGAGCCAAACGAGTTGCTCGGCCCGATGTTCTCGGTGATGCTCTACGCCCGCCCGGTCCGAGCGGTGTTCGCGATCTGCTCGCGGAAGGTGCTGGAGCGGCCAGAGGTCGTCGAGCGGATCATCCGGGTTGGCCGGGACAGCCTGGGGTGTTGTTACTTCAACCCGCAGTCGGGCGAGTTCTCGGTACCACTCGAGGCCACACTTGGTCGGCTGAGCCCAGACGCCGAACCCGACACCGACGGCTGATTCGGTCGCTTCGCTCATCCGGTGATGGCGGTGCAGCTCAGCTTATCGTTTGGCCACAGAGGGCGCCTCAAATGGCGGAAGCACCGCCGGAACTGCGAGCGGAGTTCGACTCGCTGTTCGTCGCGCCGTTCGCGACGCGCCGCTGGGCATCAGCGCGAGGCCGGTCACACTGGGTCGAGTTGGAGGGCTGGCAGGACGCGATGGCCGGCCCGCTGTCGGCCATCGCGGAGGCTGGGAGTTGCGAGTACGTCTATTTCCGTGACGACTGGTACTTTGCAACCGTCAACGACCCGGCGACCCTGCGGGCACGGCTGCTCGAATGGCACGCGGGACTAGCGGCCGGCGTCGAACGGTTCGCACCGGCCACACCCGAAGAGGCCGCCGATCAGGAATTCATGCGGGCGGTGGTCGGCCGGATGCGGGAACTGGTCCAGCGGGCGTGTGCGCTGGAGGAAGTCCGCTGTCACGCCAAACCCGGCGCCGCACCTGAGACCACTGGCTGCTTTGTGACGCGCCGCTCATCCGATGATGGCGGCGCAGGTGAGCTGTAGGTTAGGTAACCCGAGGGCTTCGGCGGTGGACGAGTTGCCGGACCACCTGCGGCGGTACCCGACCTGCGCCGGGCGTGACGCTCTGGCGGCCCGACTCGGCCTGACCATGGACCCGTTCTCGCAGGATTGGGAGTGGGAGGTCGCCGACCCGGCTCGCTTCGACGGTTGGCTGGCTGTATACCGCGACGAGCCGCTGTCCGACGATGAGCGCTTCTCGCTGGCGGAGATGCTGATCCAGTGCGTCGATGACATGGTGCCGAGTTATGGTCCGCCGGCAGAGGTGGAGGAGTTGGCCCAGTGGCAGGCGGTCGCCGCGCTGCTCCGCGCGCGGCCGCGGCTGCACGCCAGCCGTATCGCGTACTGGTCGGTGTTCGGGCACGACGAGCCGGAGGAGCAGTTCCGGGTGTCTGTCCCGATGCGGCGGGTATGGGCGGCGGTGCAGCCGGCGCTGGGGTAGCAAAGGCATACCGAACCGGTACTGCACCGGGCACAGCAATGTGATCTGGGGCGCACCGCTCGTCCGATGATGGCGGTGCAGGCGAGCTTTGATTGTTCGGCAGCGGAAGTGAGGCCGGCGTGGAAGCGTTTGAGGTGCGGCTCAACGGGGACCGAATCTGCCTCGCAGGCGTCGCCGACGGCGTTCTAACCGTCAACGTCCACATTGTCGGTGGGCCCGAGCGTGGGCGCCGCTTCCACCTCAGTGTCGGCGGGATCGACAGCGCTTCGGACGAGCACCTGAGCTGGCCCGTCCCGGGTATCGGAGTCGGGGCGGAGGTTCTGGTTCGAGTGATCGACACGGACGCCGTCGATCCGCCGGAGCAGCGGGGCCGAGTCGAGCAGCGCACACAACTGGAGCAGTTCCGCGAGTGCCTGCGTCTCTTCAGCGAGCGGATGAGCAACGACGAGCGGCGGCAACTCCTCCGCGAACTGGTCGCCGAGCTTGAGCGCCCAGACGCCGAACCTGGCGCTGCACCGGACCGCGGTTGAATACGCACTTTGGTGACCGTGTCGCGATGTGCGAAGCCGCTGAACTGGTTGTTCGGCGGCAGAGTGCTTCCGGTGGTGGCAAGGTTCGATGGGTGAAGGTCTGCACGCGCTGGCCTCGACCTACCGCAGTTTGGTCGAAAGGGACTTCCCGACCGCGGGCGTGCATCCCGACACGGTGACGCGAGGGCTGTGGCTGCAGATCCGCGCCGGGGAGGTAGCCAAGGCGAAAGCACTTTTGAGGCACTACGTTCAGCTCGCACCATGGTGCGCTGCACACGGTTGCCGAACAGACTCTGATGTGCACCCGCGGGCGCCCGACCCACGTGGACGAGACGGGTTGGAAGCAAGGAGCCAAGTGTGCGTGGCGGTGACCACGTCGGCGGTGGCGTTACTGATCCGCAAGATGAGGGGCCGAACCGCCTTCGATGAGCTGCGGGGTGGGCCGATGGCGGATCACGCGGCCAACCGGTACCCGAGGTATGCGCATCTGCCCGAGTACACACGCCAGTTGTGCGGGGCGACCAGTGGCGCGACTTTCAAGCGATGATCGACCGAGCCCACGGGCGCTCGGGGATTGGGGCCGATCTGCTGGAGTGTTCTGACATCCTGCGTCGAGGACGAGGCAGCGGGCGGGGCGCGGGTCGTGCGCCGAGTTCGCCTTTCGGTCCGCGAACCCGCCGTTTAGGGACTCCGGGAGCTTTCCCGGCGTCACGTCTGTCGGGTACGCCCCGGTGCGAAGTTCCCACGAAGCCGCCCGCGCTTCGGAGATGAGGGGTACGAGAGCGAATGCGCGCGAGCAGGTGGCGCGAGGCAACCCTCAAGGTGGAGGCACGTGACACGAGTGCCCGGAAATCACTTCAGTGTGCCCAGGTAGGCCAGTAGGTCGGCGATTTCGGTGTCCGCGAGTTTGTCCAGTAACCCGGCGGGCATGAGCGACAACTCGACCGGCTTCTTCGAGGCGATGTCGGCGCCGGCGATGCGGGCGGTGGTGTCGGCCCCGGTTTGCAGAATGATGCCGTCGGTCGCCTCATACACCGGCACGCCGATGAAGCTCTTTTCGTCGGTGGTGGTGATGCGAACAGCCCGGTAACGCGGCGGGATGTCCTTGCTGGGTTGAAGGATCGCGGTGAGAAGGTCGTCGCGACCGAACCGCTTGGTGACCCCGATCAGCGACGGCCCGACCGCGCCGCCGCCGTCGTGGCACGCCGCACAGGTCGCTTTGGTGAACGCCGTCCGCCCGCGCGCGGCGTCGCCCGTGGTCCAATCGACTCTCGCGAGGCGCTTGCCCCACGCGGCTGCGTCGAACCCGTCGCCCGCGTCGAGTGCCTTTGCTTCATCGGGGTACGTTTTCACGAACCAGGCCGTCCACGCCTTTTCGTCCGGTCCGAACTTCTGCTTGCTGTACTTCTGGAGTAGCGTCACGAGCGTGTCCCGGGTGCGGAGATCGGTCTTCGGGTCCGGGAACCGCCGCAGCGCTCGCACCGCGGCGGCGGCAACGAGTGAGGGTTCTGCGTCGAGCGACTTGGCCAATGCGCTTGCTGACCCGCGGACGATTTCTGCGTCAAGGGATTTGAGACCGACGAGGAATTTGGGGACGTCGCACGGGTCCGGCTGGCGTGTGGCCACCCGTAACACGGCTTCCTCGAATCCGCCGCGGTCCCACAGGTTTTCGAGCGTCGCACCCGCTTCAACGCGGGGCAGTTCGGCGAGTAGCGCGACCGCGCGCGGCGTCCATGCGTACTTGGGGTTGTCCTTCGCACGCTCCAGAAACTTCAGTGCGGCGGTCTTCGGTGGGAGTTTCAACGGTCCCACCAGGGCCGCGTGTTCCGGCTGTCCGAAGTCTTTGTGTTCGAGGACCGCTCGCGGCAGGTCGGGGTATTGTGTTTCCAGTTGCCGCAGCAACTCGTCGAACCGGAGCGGCCAGTGGCGGTCCAACGTGACGCCCTGCGCTGTGATTTTTCTCTGGAGCCGCAGCAGAATAGTGGCGATTTCGTCGGCGGTGGCCCAGACGGCACGCGAGTCCGCACGGGCGAGCGCGACGAGGTAATGGAAGTCGTCCGCTTGGGGAGTGCTGTCGGATATCTCGGGCGCCGCGCCGCGGAGCGAGCGCCGGTCGAGGGGACCGAGTGCGGTGAGCACGCGGGTCAGTTCGAGTAGCACGACGCGGGGCAGGGCGGGTTCGCGGAGCGCCTGCTTGACGATCGCGACGCCCAACAGCGCGGCACGCTCCTTCGGGACCGGCTCGCGGAACGTGTACCCTTCCCACACCGTTCCGGTCGCGTCCTTCGCGGTCAGGTCTCCGTGTGTCAGGTGAACGATTCGCAGCGCCGCGAGCAGGTCTGCGGGCTCGGCCCGCGGGTTGTTGAGAACCCCGGACGCGACCTTCAGCGCCCAGTTCTGGTCGCGTGGTGCGACCACGAGCGCGACCGCGAGTTGCGCCGGGGTTGGCGGCTTTCCGTCCGGAACGTCGCCAACGGGTACCGTCAGCGCGACCGCTGCTCGCGCCGCCGCAGCGCGGATCAGCGGATCGCGCGAGGCGAGGTTCGGTTTTACCGCGTCGATCAGTTCTTCGCCCCAGGCAAGTTTGTCACGGTGGCGCAGGAGCAACTCCAGGGCCTCGCGCCGGCGTCGCAGTTCGTCCGGCGATGGGGCGGGCCGGCGCGGGGACGGCTCGGCGTCGCGCAGCCAGAGGTCGGCGCGGTCTTTGGTGTACTCGATCGCGCGCCGAGCGATCGGAAGCGGCTTCGGCTCCGGCTCCGCTCCGCCTCGATCGAAGGTGATCCGGTACACGCCGCCGCGGGTGCCGCGCCCGCCGATGCTGACGAACAGTTCGCCGGTCTTGGGATGAATTGCGAGCGCGGTTGGCGCGAACCCACTCGTGCCCGTCGCTTCTGCAAACACCTCCGGTTTCCCTTCATACGTCGAACCGGCCGCAGTGAGCGGAACGAAGTGGATGCGGCCAAAAGTCCAGTCGGCGAGGAAGAACCCGCCGCGGTACTTTTCCGGGAACTGTGTGTGTCGGTAACACGCGACCCCGGTTGGTGATCCACGGCCGAGATCGGCGATCGGCTTCACGACGTCAGGGAAGTGGGGCGGTTTGCGCCACGTTTGCGAGAGTTGCGGGGAACGCCAGCCGTAGTTCCCGCCGGGGACGATGTGCAGGAACCGGCATCCTTCGTACCACGGCAGCCCCGAGCACCGCTCGTTGTCGGAGTCGAAGGTGAACGGCTCGCCGTCGGGGTTGAAATCGAACGAGTACGGGTTGCGGAACCCGTCCGCAACGATTTCCACGGTCTTGAAGTCGGGGGAGAGACGCAGCACCGCGCCGGCGATCGGTTCGCCGATCGGGGAGCGGACGTCTGTGGCGGTGCCTTTCTTGACGCCGGCGTTGTTCCCACACAGCAGGTAGAGCCAGCCATCGGGGCTGCGGCGCAGCGCGTGCGCGTCGTGCTCGCCGCCGGTTTTCAGTGCCAGTAGTAACTCGGGGGCTGGAAGCTTGTCTTTTCCGTTGTACCCGCGGTAGCGCTTCAAGCCGCCGTCCGAGACGACGAAAAGTGAGTCCCCCTCCGCGAGGAGCCCCATTGGGCCTTCCTTGAGCCCGTCGATGAGATCGACGGCGCGGTCCGCAACACCGTCGTTATCGGAATCCACCAGCGCGCGAACGTACCCGCGGGAGGCAATCAGCACGCGGCCCGCGTCGTCGACGGTCATCGTGTAGGTGTCGGGCGCGAGCGGGTTGTCGGCGTACAGCTTCGCGCTGAAGCCCGGCGGGAGTCGCAAGTCGTTTACGGGGGCCGGTGGCGCGGCGGCGTTGGCCGCGAGGAAGAGCAGGGCCGGAACCATCGGTTCACCTCCGGGAGCGGCAACCAGCTTACCGTTCTTTCCGAAATGTTGCACGACGCAACCGCCCGCTTGCCACTAATACTGGTGACCCCGTTCGCCCGGGAGAAGCTATGCCGCGCCTCACGCTCCGCACCCTGTTGGCGTACCTCGACGACACGCTCGCGCCCGTGGAAGCTAAAAGCCTCGGCCGCAAGGTCGCCGGCAGCGACGAGGCCCGCGAACTAATTGACCGCATCAAGCGGGTTACCCGGCGGCGCGGGTTGAGTACGCCGGTCCCGACCGACGCTGACGACGAGACCGCCGACCCGAACACGGTGGCCGAGTACCTCGACAACACGCTCGACTCGGCGACCGTTAAGCAAGTCGAAGAGACTTGCCTGGGGTCCGACGTTCACCTCGCAGAGGTCGCGGCCGTCCACCAGATTCTGACGCTGGTCCTGACCGAGCCGGTGCGTGTGCCGCCGCGCGCCAACCGGCGCATGTACGGACTCGTTCCGCCGCCCGCGTCGCGCCCGAAGCGACGACCGAACAAGAAGTTGCTCCCGGTGAGCGGCACTCGACCCCCCGAACCGGACCGCTCCGAGGCCGACGACGCCGACGCGGCCCTGCTCTTGGGGTTGAAGCGCTACGCCGCGTCCGACACCTGGGCCGGGCGTCTCGCACTGGTGGGCATCGGAGGGGGGCTCGCGCTGATACTCGTATGTGCCGTCTACATGTCGCTGCCGCACCGCGGGCCGAGGCCGCCCGAAACCACACCCGGCAACTCGTTCGCGCAGCTCAACACCGCCCCGCCCGCCACCGGACCAGAGGAGGGCGTTCCGAAGCCGAAAGAGGTCGAGCCCAAGCCGAAAGAGGTCGAGCCGAAGCCGGCCACGAAAACGACGGACGAAGAACCGGTTGTTCCCACGCCGAAGGCGCTCGACCCGACCGAGCTATCGGCGGCCTTGGGGGCCGCGGTGGCGGGGGAGGTGGTAGCCGCTGCGGCCGCCGCGGGACCCAACCTCTCCGACCCGATCGCTCCCCCCGACGACAAGGTCGCCGAAATCGGTCGCGTCGAAACGAGCCGGGTGCTGGTGGTTGCACAAGACCCCGGGGCCGCCGGGCAGTGGCTTCGGTTGAAGACCAAACCCGAGGACGACGCCCCCATACTTGCGAACGTCCCGGTCATGGCACTGCCGGGATACAAGGCGCACCTGCTGATCGGACAGCGTGACAAGCAGGTCCAGGTGCTGTTGTGGGGGAACGTGCCGGAACAGGTGCCGTACCGCGTGTTCGAGTCCCGGGTGAAGTTCCACCAACCGCCCACCGGGTTCGACGCCGACCTCACGCTCCTCGGCGGGCGCATCTACCTCAAGAGCAAAGCGATCGGTGCGGACAAGAAGCCCACTAGCGCAAAGGTGCGCGTGCGGGTTGCGCGCGAGGTGTGGGACATTACCATTCCGAACGCGCAGGCCGACGTCCTTGTGGAACTGGTCTCGTGGTTCGAGCCCGGGACGATGTACGCGCGCAAGGACGGAGCCGCACCGCGCCAGGAGGCGCGAGTCGCGGTGGTCGCCGGAACTGCATCGCTGACCGCGCCGCGACGGTTCAAGACGGTGCCGAAGCTCGAACGCAAAACTCAGGTCGACTGGAACTCGGGTTCCGGTTCGCTGTCTGATCCCAAGCCGATCCCCAACGATCTGGAAGCGGACCCCAACCCGCCCCTCGACGGTGAGATCCTCAAAATCATTACTCGCACCCTGTCGGATGCGGCCAACAAGGTGGCTGACAAGAATGTGGTACGTCAGGTCGTCGAGGGCCGCCTCGAACCACCCCCGGGAACCCCGGACCGCGACCTCGTTGCGCGGCTGGCGGTTTACACTCAGGCCGCGCTTGCGGACTGCACTCCGACCGGCGGCGAGCACCTGAAGCCGCTCGTGGACCTGCTGCGGTCCGAACTCCCGTGGCTGGCGCGGCAGTCGGTGGTGACGGCGCTGACCGCGTGGGTGGCGCGCGATCCGGGGAACACGGCGATCCTGCGGTCGGTTCTGGTGAGTAAGGGGTTGGGTGAGGAGACCGAGAACGAAGACGCCGCGGACCGGTTGCTGCGGCTGCTCCGCGGGTTCGTGTCGCCGACCAAGCCCGACCCGGACCGGCTCGACGATTTGGTCAAGTATTTGGGCGACAAGGAGATCCCCGTCCGCGAGGCGGCGCTGTGGAACGTCCTCGCCGTGGAACTGGAGACGTGGGTGCCGCTCCCGCTGGAGCGCGGGAACGTCAACATCGGCGCCGTCGGCGCGGCGGTGAACAGCGAGGAGTACAAAAAGTTCCTGGCGAGTTGGCGAACGAAAATTGATGCGCTCAAGAAGCGTCCGGCACCGGTTCCCTTGCCACGCCCAAAGTAACCGACAGGCTGATACGCGCCTCCGCAGTCGAATGTGATCGCGGAGGTGAGAGCAGGTGCTGACCATACTTCACACCAGTTTGGCCGTTTTCCCGGGCTTCAGGTCGATCACCTGAAGCTCCAGCTTGCGCGAGCCCTTCCACTCGTTGATTTTCGGCGTGAACGCGAGGCAGCAATCCCCGCCCGCGCTCATGAGTTCTTCCATTCGGTCGGCCATCCCCCAGGCCACGCAGCGGATTGTTGTGTCGCCCTGGCGCACCCGGAAGTCCATGTGCCGCTGGATTTCGCCCGTACCGATCAATCGCGCGGCTTCCACTTTGAGTCCCGCCGCCAGGAACTTCGGTCTCGGGTTGCCCGCGCCGTAGGGTTCGAGCTTGTCCAGATCGTTGATCAGGCCGAACGTGAGCGCGGAGAGCGGTACCTCGGCATCAAGGGTCAACGTTTGGGCCGGAGCACCGCCTGGGTAGTGGCTCCGAACGTACGCATTGAACCGATCGCGGAGGGCCGGAATGCGGTCGGGCCGGACTTTCAATCCGGCGGCGGCGGCGTGGCCCCCGTGTCCCTCCAGGATGTCGTCGCATGCGACCAGCGCCGTATGCAGCGCGAAGCCCGTCACACTTCGCCCGGAACCGGTGGAGACCGCTTCATTGGGCTGCATCGCGATGACCAGTGCGGGCTTGCCGAAGTAATCGACCAGACGGCTCGCGACGATTCCGACGACGCCCGGGTGCCATTCGGGTGAGCCGACCACGATCGCCGGGTCGTCGGCGAACTGTTCCTCCACCAGTTCTTTTGCGGCCTGGGTGTATTTGCGCTCGCGGGCCTGCCGGTCGCCGTTTTGGGCTTCGAGCTGCTCGGCGAGCTGTCGCGCCTTAGTGGGCGACTGAGTGGTGAGCAACTCGACCGCGAAACTGGCGCAGCCGAGCCGCCCGGCCGCGTTCAACCGCGGCGCGAGCTTGAACCCCACGTCTTCCGCCGTGAGCACCTGATCGGGCTTCACACCGCTGGCGTCGAGGAGCGCTTTCAGCCCGACGGAGGGGTTCGCTTTGATCCGCTCCAACCCGTGCCGCACGAACACGCGGTTCTCGTCGCGCAGCGGGACCACGTCGGCGACAAGGCCGAGTGCTGCCAGTCCCACCGAATCGAGTAGCACCTCGCGCAGGTCCGCCGACACTTTTTCTGAGCCGCTCGCGCGCTGCGCAACCGCCCACGCCAGTTTGAACGCCACACCGGCGCCGGACAGATCACCGAACGGGTACGGTTCCGCAGCACGCAGTCGCGGGTGAACCAGAACGTCGGCCACCGGCAGCAGCGGCCCGTCGAGGCCCATCTTCATTTCGTGGTGGTCGGTGACGATCAGCTCGAGCCCGAGATCGCGGGCGGTCTGCGCTTCCGCGATACTTGCGATCCCGCAGTCCACGCTGATAACGAGTTGAACCCCGTTGCGGTACAGCTCGTGTAGCCGCTCGGAGTTTAGCCCGTACCCTTCGGACAGGCGCAACGGGACGTGGAACTGAACGTCGGCGCCGAGCTTGCCGAGCACGCGCAAGAGGATGGATGTGCCGGTGACGCCGTCCACGTCGTAATCACCGTACACGCAGATCCGGCGCCGGGCGGTGACCGCCCGAACGACTCGCTCCGCGGCCTCTTTGACGCCGGGCAGAGCGAGGGGCGGGTGCAGCGCGCCAAGGGGAGAATCCAGGAACCGGCGGGCGGCTGCCGCGTCCCGGACGCCACGGTTGAGGAGCAACTGCGCGACCACGGACGACACCCGTGCGGAGCCGGCAAGTCGGTTGGTCGCACTGGAGTCGGCCGGGAGCAGGTGCCACTGTTTTTCCGCACGCGCCACGTTCCTGTTCCTCGACTGCATCAAGGGGCCGATCCTTATTTAGAACGTGTGTTCAGTGACGTGACAAGGCCAACCCGCTCTCGCGATACCCCGGCACGTCCGGCGCGCGCGGCGCATGCGCCCCGTCCGGGGCGTTCGGCGTTACGTGCGCCACCGGGCCACGGGGGAAGAATTCGAGTCCTTTTGCGCTCCGGCGGTTCACGAACCGGTTGCGGGGACGACGATGCGTGTAGTGACCGAGTGGCTGCCACCTGTAGACTTCCAACACGTCGGAGGATAGTTATCGTGAACGCCGCGTTCCTGCTCATGTCCACGGCCGCTCTGGCCGGTGCCGACGTGGCCCCGCCGCCCGCGGCGCCCGCTCCGGCCGTAATCAGCTCCGGCGCCGGGTGCAGCAACTGCGCGGTTCCGGTCGCGCCGTGCAACGACTGCGGCAAGACCAAGGTCGGGCTGCTCGACAAACTCAAGGCCCGGCTCGGCGGGATCGGTAAGAAGTCGCACGACTGTGGGTGCGCCCCGGCCCCGGTCGCGCCGTGCAACGACTGCGTGACCACCACGGTTTCCGCTCGCCCGAACCTCCTCGACAAACTGAAGTCGCGGATGGGGCACAAGAAGGCGTCGGCGTGCTGCGGCCCGGTGTGCGATCCGTGCGCGGTAGCTCCGCTGTCCGTGGTCCCGCCGACCCCGACGCCGGGCACGACCCCGCCGAGCACCACTCCGCCGAAGGAGATGCCCAAGCCGCAAGAGGCTCCCAAAACCCAACCCAAGCCGAAGACCACCAAGGACGAGGCTGCGGTTCCGCTACCGCTTCCGGCCGCTCCGGTGACCGGGGCCAGCGGTCTGGCCGGCGTTGGTAACCCCTACTAACGGGCTCCCGACCGCGTTGCGATCAACTCGCGCCCCCGGGCGGTCCTTTGGACCGGCCCGGGGGCGGTGTTTTTTGAGTGTGTTTCCAACTCTGCTCTTCCACCGGCCCGGTGCCGGATTAGTATTGGCTGTAGACTGGACACGCCAACGGGATTAGCACGGATGAACGCGGCATCTCCGGGGCTCGGGGCCGAACTCGCTAACAAAATCGCCCGTCTCGTCGAGGAGCGGGGCTGGAACCAAGAAGACTTCGCCCGCATCTCGGGTCTGAATCGTCATACGGTTAGGCAGATATTGCAGGGCGGACCGAAACGCCAACTCCGTAACACGACCGTGAGCCAGTGTGCAGACGCGTTGGGGTTGACCGTCAGTGAGTTGCGCACGCTTCCGCTTGAACGCCTCCTGCCGCGGATGCACGGGAAACCGGCGGACGACGATGAGTCACTCAAGCTGCTAGACGAGCGTGCCCAGTTGCCCGACCTGGTCGGGTGGCTGGAGCGCAACCGCAACCGCGCGGCCGAACTGCGACCTGACGAGGTGCTGGAACTGCTCGACATGCAGGCCCCCAGTGGCCCACTGGTCAAACTGGGGGTCGAGACGTGCGTCGACCTCATTGAGCGGCGCCGCCACCTCGTATGCAAGGTAAAGGAAATCGCGGGGACGGAATATTTCGAGTTTCTGGAACAGTTCGTTAAACTGATCCACGATAAGGTGAAGCCGACCCCGAGTAAACGCGTCTGAGCCGTCGCTTGCTGCGATCGGCCAAAAAACTCAACCGCTTCACGGCGACGCGGTTCGTCTGAATCACGGTGCGCGTTGTGCCGCGCGTGCGCTCTTCGTGTTGCCGTAGAAGGTGCTGCGAATCGCGACGCCGCACCGCGAGAATTCAACACAAGGGGCCGCCCGCCGTTCGCACTCGGGACGGGTTACCGTTTCGGAGTTTCGTCCATGTCCGCTGCCCCAAGCCTTCCGCGCCCGTTCAACCCGCCGCCGCGCCTCAGGGACACGCGCCTCCCCCCGCCCGGGGAGGTTCCGGCGGTGCTGACCCGAGGCGAACCGGAAACGCACGCGTACTTCTCCGAAATCGAACGGCTCTGGTCGTCGGACCGTGCCCAACTCGAGACCGACCTGCGCGCGCACGGCGAATCACTGGAAAGCACACACTGGCAACGGTTGAATCAGGTCAAGTATCCGCCGCACTGGCACACGTGTGTTCTGGTCGAGTGCTACGGTACGTTGCAGGGGATGATGGCGGTCGAGAACCTGTTGCGGCCCGCGCGCCTGACCCCTGCGGCGTGGGTGCTGTACGTCGATTACATTGAACTGGCGCCATGGAACTACTGCGTGCCGCAGAACCGTGCTTTACCGCTCGTCCGCGACGCACGCTTTAAAGGTGTGGGGGTAACGCTGCTGGGCGAGGCCGTCCGGATGAGTGTCGGTACGACGGCCGGTGGGCGGGTGGGGTTGCACGCGCTTCCTCAGGCCGACGAGTTTTACGCGCGGTGCGGTATGACCCGCGTCGGACCCGATCCGCTCTATCACGACCTAGTTTATTGGGAGTACGCGGACGGCGCGGCCGCGGCGTGCTTAACCGCCTTGGGACTTTCCGCATGACCCCGCACCAGAAACCCGGACCGGACGTTTGGGACTACACCGGCCTCGTGGCCGTCGGGCGCGCGACGAACCGTCCGCTCACCCCTCCAACCGAAGAGGAAGTTCGGCGACTCGAACAAGCGTGGAACGACCCGGCCCGGTACAGACGGCGGGACGTTGTGTGGGCGGGCGGCGCGGCGGCGCGCGCCGACGCTCGCGCGGACGCGGGGCTCACGCTGGTTCCATCGCGGCAAGATATCGCGGCGCTGCCCCGCTGGGCGCGGGTTGCGTTCGCGGCTCGTTGCGCGCGGCGTGTGCTGCCGGTGATCAAGAAACTGTGGACCGACTCGCCGAAGCCGCTCCTCCCGTCGCTCGACAAAGCGGTCCGTGTCGCCGAAACTGCGGCCGCTGATCGCAACGTGGGTGGCGGGTCGGTCGCTACCACCCATGTCGCCCGTGCCGACGGCGCGGCCGATGCTGTGGCCGCTGTGTGCGCAGCGGACTCCGCTCGGGCCGCGGCTTACGCCGCTGATGCGGCCCACGCGGACGTGGTGCGCGGCGCCGTTACCGCGGCCGTCACCTGCTTGCTTCGTGCGAGTACCGTCGGCAACGTGGGGCACCTCGCCGCCCCGGCGCGTGACTTCGATGCCCTCGCGCGGCGCGCAAAAAGCGAACGCTGGACCCACGACACGCCTGTGCCCCCGTCCACATTCGGGCCGATGTGGGACGGCACCCCGCCGGAGTGGTGGACCGACGATCTGTTCCGCTCCTAGCCGCAGGCCGACACCGTCGGCCTACTCTGTGTTTGTTGCCCGCCCGGCATTGGCTGCGCGTCTGCGGTTGCGTTTCCCCGAAGAATTTTGCTCTGGTGCTTGCATCGCGCGCCGGCCGTGAGTAGAACACGTTTGATTTTTACAGCCCAGCGGCCTACCACACGGTGTTGAGCTTGCACCCGGGCCGCTGTCACCGAACCTGCCCTGTTGGGCAAACCGAGGAACCGATGCCAGAGTTCATGACGAGTTGGGGCTTCATGGGCGGGATGGTCGTCGCCCTGTTGGTGCTCATCGGCCTGATGCTGTTCCTCCGCAACAACAAGAAGGATGAAGATTGAGCCCGGTCCGCACCGGTCAAAAACAAGCGGGCCGCCACGAACGGCGGCCCGACCCGATGCACTCCTTTTTGCCGATCATCACGGCCGGTTCGACCGGCTGGTCTGACCCGCGAACTGTCCGACCGTCACTTCCAGAGCGACCGCCTTTCTGTCGCGCCACACACTTAGCCGCACTTTCTGGCCCGGCGGTAGTGCCGACACCAAATTGATCAGGTGGTTCTCGTCCCGCAGCGTGACATCTTCGATTTGAAGGATCACGTCGCCGACGCGCAACCCCGCGGCCGCGGCCGGGGTGTTCGGGTGAACGATTTCGACCAGCGCGCCGCTGACGCGGCTGAGGCCCAGGCGCAGGGCTTCGGCGGGTTCCAGCGCGCTCGCCAACTGCACACCCAGATACCCCCGCGTGACCGTACCCTTCTCGATCAACTGCCCCGCGATCCGCTTGACGAGGTTCGCCGGGATGCTGAACGACACCCCGCTGCTGCTGCCGCTCTTCGATGCTATGGCCGTGTTAATCCCGACCACTTTACCGTCGAGATCGACCAGCGGGCCGCCGCTCGAACCGGGGTTGATCGCGGCGTCGGTTTGGAGGAACTCTTTGATGCGTATGGTCGAACCGAGCGAGATCTGGCCGCGGTCGGTCGCGGAGATGATTCCGTGGGTCACGGTCTGATTCAGGCCGAACGGGCTACCGAACGCGAGCACCCATTGCCCCCGCTTGACGCGCGAACTGTCGGCGAGCGTCGCCGCCGGCAGGGAGTCGTCTTCGATGTTAAGGAACGACAAGTCGGACTCGGGGTCCGCCCAGATGCGCGCCGGCTGAACGATGCGCCCGTCGGACAGCGTGACGTACACCTTCGACGGGGCCGCGGCGCCGACGACGTGGTAGTTGCTCACCACGACCACACCCGCTGCGCCCGGGAACTTCACGATCACACCGGAGCCGGATTCTTCAACCGGGTCGCTCTTCGTTGAGCCGGGCGCAGCCGGCTTGACCGCGTCCACCGCGACCACCGACGAACTAAAGTGCTTAATGATGTTCTGGAACCGGTCGTGTGGTGCGACGGCAGCATCACCGGGTTGGGCCGAGGCGCGTTCACCACGCACGAGAGACTCGGCCGCAGCCCCGCCCAAGAACGCGAACGCAGCGCACACCGTCGCGAAGAGCACCTTGTTCCGCATAGGTTCGTCGCCTTGAACAGAAGTTGACCGGTTGTACGAGAACTGTCCGTCACCCGCAGTGCAACCGCTTCCACTCTACTCTTCGGCGGAGTCCGTTCGCGCCGGGCGACCGGGCCGGAGCAAATAATTTCTCCGAACGGAGCGGCACAAAACGAATAGAGCCCGCGGGCCTTTTTACCCGCGGGCTCTTTACAGTCGGCGCATCCGGTTTTATTTGCTCAAATCGCTTTCCAGGTCCGAGATCCGAACTTCGCGTTCGCCCATCGGGTCCCCGTCGGTGATCCGATCCCAGCCGTTCGCACCGTAATCCGCGGACCACCCGCCGTCTCGCTCCATCTCACGCTGGCAGTCCACGCAGAACGTGCTGAATGGCAGGGCGTTCAGGCGGGCAACAGGGATCTTGATCGAGCACACCTCGCACTTGCCGTAAGTCCCCGCTTTGAGCCGGCGGAGCGCACGCTCGATCTGCGCCAGCTCTTTTGCCTCAAGTTCTGCCAATGTGGACGAAATTTCCTCACCACTCGCGTCAAACGCCGCATCCGCCGCGTCGCCCGAAGCGGATGAATGCTTGACGTGGGCCAGTTCTTCGAGTTCAAGGCCGAGCCGCTTACGGAGTTCCGTGCGGCGTGTGATCAGACTCTTATGAAGTCGCAGTAATGCGTCTTGGCGAGCCATGGTGTTGTACCTCCCGGGGGTTCAACATGCTTACGGTCGTAACTATTGGATCCTGTGCGTTTTAGATCAGGCTCACCGGGCATAAGATTCGCGCAGTTTCAATTAGCTCTGCGTCAGGTCTATTTCCCGGTCGGATAGTGAAGTATAGGCGCCGACCAAGTGTACCTTTCACCGAACAGGATCAGATTCTGAAGGGTCGGTGCAAAAAGCAATGCACGATGCGTGCCATACCGGAGTCTTGACGCCGATTCCGTGCCAGTATAATCGTCGGCAACCGCAAATAGTTTCAGTATTTCAGACGAATATGCCCAAGTTTCGTTGGTGTCGTGCGCGTTGTGCCAATGGTAATGTGTGAATTAGGGCGTAGGCGAAAAGTCAACTGTTGGCGATAGTTGTCTGTATGGCCAGAGACGCGACCAAGTAGTTCGGTTGCGAAATGTCCAGAAATGCAGCATGCCGGGTGCAAAATTGCACGACCAGGAGGATTGAAATTCCCGCTCGAGTCAACAACGCAGTGGCGAAACGGATCTGACCGCTCGCCATCCCGCGTATTATCTTGATCTGAAAGACTTTACGACTGAAGGTTTTGGAGCATTTCACGAAGCGGAACCAGTCGCTGCCCGCGCACGTCTTCGATCTTAAGCGCCTTGAGGAACCGACGCCGTAACTCGCTTTGGAGGTCCTCAATGGCGCTCGGCGCGGTGCTGGAAAGCGGAATGCTACCGCCTGCGCGGCGGTCGTGTCCGCCGGCACGACCCAACTTACCGACCACCTGGCGGAGGATCTCGCCCGCTCTCGCATTCTCAATGGCCGAGCGTACCGAGAGTATGAGTGAGTCCTCGTACACCCCGCCGCAAAATGCGTAATCCACGCGCTCGAACCGGATCATGAAGTCCACGACTTCTGCGGCCTGTTCGGGTTGCGGGAGCGGGTTGACCCAACTCATCATGAGCCGGTCGTAAATGAAGGAGCTTTGCATCGCCTGGAGCGTGCATTCAAAGTACGAGTGTGGGAGCCGGGCGTTGCGGATCCGCGCAATGATGTCCTTGTCGGCGATGGGGTACAACGCGATCAGTGCCGCGTCGTCGGACGAACTGGCCTCTCGCGGGAAGCCGGTCACTTCCGTTTCGATCCCGTAGAGGAGAGCGGTGGCGACCTTTTCCGGGATCGGGGCGCCTTGCTCCAACAGGTACTTGGTAACGAGCGTGCAGGTGGCCCCGTGTGCGGACCGGATGTCTGTGAACGTCACGCCTTCGAGGTCACCGGGGGTGTCGTGGTGGTCCAGGACGGCGTACAACTTCACCGAGTCGGGGAACGTGTGGCGCCCGGTGCGGGGTTGGCTGTCGACCATGACAACCGCGTCGTTCGGCCCCCAGTTCATCTTTTCAACGGGCACCAGATCGAGGCGGAGCACGTCCACCATCGCGCGGTTTTCGGCACGGCTGATCAGCCCGTCGCGGGTAATGAGGGTGGGCTTTCCGAGTCGCGTTTCGACGAGGTGGGCGAGCCCCAACATGCTGCCGAGACTGTCGGGGTCCGGCTGAACGTGTGAGACGAAGATAACGCGGTCGAAAGACGAGAGACCGAGGAGAAACCGGTCCGAGCGTCGCAAACCGGTGGACGACGTTTTCAGGTTCGGGCTGCTACTGTCCGGGTCGGCGCTACGGCGCGCCATGGGTGTGGTCCTCTGATACAAGCGGACACGCACGCTCCGTGTGCAGCGCGTTCGCCGGGGAGGGCGGTGGGCCGTTCCGAATGCCCCGTACCGTTCTACCTTACGACCGGGGCGTTGCCAAGCACGGATCAGGCCAGCGGATGCGAGAGCCGCCTGGGACATTCTACAGAACAAATGGCCGCGCGAAGAACGTGGGTGCCGCGGGATTCTCGATGAGAGAAGTATGAGTGGCTGTCACGCGAGCGCCGCATGGGAATGGCCGTTACCGGGGACCTGTCCCGGATCGACAAATGTGTGATTAGCCGCGGGCCTGGTCGGACGCGGGCCCGGAACGTTTCTTCGGAGCCTGCCCTCAGCCGCCGGCCGCTTTCTTCGCCAACTCTCGGAGCTTGAGGACGGTGTTCCAGTTGCGGGCGGTGTTCGGTACGCCGATGCCCTTGTCGAACTTCTCACCCAACTTCGATGTGCCCAGACCGAACGGGGTGTGCAGGTACACGACGCCCCCGACGAGTTCGATCGCTTCACCTTCGACCGCGTGCGTTCGTAGCGCTTCGAGCGATTCCGCTTTCGGCACCTCACCCAGGACCACGGCGTGGACGTGCTTCCCTTCTTTGAAGTCGGGGAACGGGTTGTTCGCGATTAGCGCTTCCCACTCTTCCAGGGTCGGGGCGTAGATCGCTTTCGTGAAGCCGAACTTCTCCTCGCAGAGTTTTGCTGCGGTGGCAATCACTTGCTTCCGAGCGAGGTGGCTGCGGAGGACGGCGTTGCCGCTGTTGATGTACGTGGCAACGTTCTCGAACCCCGCTCCCGTCAGAGCCGCGCGCAGCGGGGCGACGGGAAGTTGTGTGGCGCCTCCGACACCTCGGAACAAGATGATGTACGCAGTTTTCGGTTTCGGCATGGGGCCGATTTTACGGGACTGGTAGGGGCTTCGACCCAGGGCTCCGCAAATTCACACACGACCGCCTGGGCGATCGTGGCTCGTCAAGAAAAGCGGCCACGGTTGCGCATTTAGGTCGGGCGGGTGAGCGGGCGTGCGGCAAGAACCACGGCGGCTTCGCCCGGGATCTGCCAGTTGTCGTCGGTGTCGAGCGGGGCGGTTCCTTGGCCGCCGTATTTCGGTGCCTCGCTCGACCAGATCGGGTGCCAGTGCGCGTCCACGTCCGGGGGGGCCAGGAGCGGTTCCGGGGCCGGGTCCAGGTGCAGGTCGCGCCCCAGGTTCACGACCAGCAGCCGGTCGCCGCCCGCGGGGACGAAGAAGCGGAGCACGAACGCCGACGCGCTCAGGACGGCGCCGTCAACGACCGCCGAGCGGAACGCGGGGTCGGTTTTCCGGAGCTTGAGCAGGTCGGCGTGGAGCGCGAGCCACTCCGGGCGGGAGTCGCGCTCCGCCGGATCGAGCTTCGACCGTTCGAACGTCTTCGGGTCCGCCGGGTCCGGGATCAGGCTCATGCCGTCCGGCCCGGCCTGGCTGCGGAAGCGGCGCATCGCCTCGCGGCGCCCGTTGAACACCAGCGCCGCGAGTTCGGGGTGGTGGTCGGCGAAGTACAGGAACGGGCGCGTGCTGGCGTACTCCTGCCCCTGGAACAGCATCGGGGTCGACGGGATGAGGAGCAGGTACGCGGTCAGCGCGCGGAACCGGGCCGGGCTGGTCAACTGGTTCACGCGGTGCCCGCGCCCGGAGTTCGCCACCTGGTCGTGGTTCTCCAGGAACGCCACGAACCGGTGGCGTGGGATGTCGAACGCCGGGCGGCCGCGGCGCCGGTTGTGCCAGCGGTACTGCTGCCCCTGGTACAGGAACCCGTATTTCGCGGCGCTCACGAGTTCTTGCGGCGTGCCGCTGTAGTCCATGAAGTATCCTTCGTTCTTACCGCTGAGAGCGACCCGCGCGGCGTGGTGCAGGTCGTCGTTCCAGATGGCGTCGAGCCCGCACCCGCCGTTCTCCGGGGGCCGCACTAGGTTCGCGTCCTGCGGCTCGTTCTCGCCCATAACGTAGATGGTGCGCCGGCCCGCCGCGGCCCGCGCCCGGCGGGCGATCTCGGTGAGGATGTGAGTCGGCGAGTCGTCGTAAATGGCCTGGGTCGCGTCGAGCCGCAGCCCGTCGATGTGGAACTCCTCGACCCAGTACGCGGCGTTCGCGATGAAGAACTCGCGCACCGGCCCGGAGTCGGGGCCATCGAAGTTGAACGGCTCGCCCCACTCGGTTTTGTGAACCGTGCTGAGGAACTGCGGGGCGAACTCGCGGATGTAGTTCCCGTCCGGGCCGAAGTGGTTGTACACCACGTCGAGGATCACCCCCAGCCCGAGGGCGTGGGCGGCGTCGACGAACCGCCGGAAGTCGTCCGGGGCGCCGTACAGCCGGGTGGGGGCGAACAAGCAGGTGCCGTCGTAGCCCCAGCCGAAGTGCCCCGGGAAGTCCGCGACCGGCATCACCTCCACGGCGGTGACGCCGAGTTCCGCGAGCTGCGGGAGCCGCGCCGCTGCCGCCGCGAACGTGCCCTCGGGGGTGAACGTGCCGATGTGCATTTCGTAGAGCACCTGGCCTTCGTCGGTGATGCCGGGCCAGCCCGCGTCGGTCCATTCGAAGCGCGTGTGGTCGACGACCTGTGACGGGCCGTGCGGGCCGCTGGGCTGGAACCGCGACGCCGGGTCGGGGAACAGCGACGACCCGCCGTCCAACTGGAGCCGGTAACGCGCGCCGTCGCCGATCCCCGCGGCGAACCCGGAGAAGTACCCGTCGGGCTCGCGCGTGAGTTCGATCGGGGGGCCGGCTTCCGGCACAACTTCGACCCGCGAGCGGATCGGCGCCCAGACGCGGAAGTGGGTGCCGTCGGTTGTGAGCTCGGCCCCGACCGGGAACCGGCGAACGTAATCGGACGCCATTGCTCTCCTCAAGCTCTGTGGACCAGTGCGTTCGCCCGTGCTCGCGGGGCTGGCCCGCGTCACGGGTGTGTCGCATCACATGGGGGCCGGAATCAGGTTCCTGTATCGCAGATGAGCAGCGCTACCGGGAACCCCTTGAGCACTTCAGACAGCGGAAGCTGTGCGTCGCGAGAGCTAATTAACTCACCGGTGAGCAGGTTCTTCCATGCCGCGTCGGCCCACTCCGACGGGAGCGTTAGCGCGGTGCCCCCCCAGCCGTCACGGAGGGACGCCGGGAGCCGCGTCGTCACCACCAGGGCCGCGCCGGTGCCGCTGGTGCGCAAGAACGCGAACGCGTTGGCGCCGCGCTCGCCGGTCGCCTCAACGGGCACGTAATCGCCGTGGGCGAACAGCTCCTGCTGGTCGCGGCGACACCGGAGCGCGGTGGCGGTGACGAACAGCTTCGCGCGCGGGTCGGCGAGGTTGCGCGCTAGGTCCGCCGCGGCGGTGCCCTGTGTGTCGAGTTCGTGCAGCCAGCTCGCGCGGGCGGTGTAATCGACCGGCCGGCGGTTGTCGGGATCGACGAGCGAGAGGTCCCAGCTCTCGGTCCCCTGGTAGGTGTCGGGCACGCCCGGCGCGGTACAGCGGATCAGGGTCTGGGCCAGGGAGTTGATCCGCCCGAGTCCCGCGACGCGGTCCGCGAACTCGTCCAGCTCCAGGAGGAACGTGTCCGATTGCTGCGGGTCGAGTGTGCGGTCGATGAACGCCGCGACCGCGGCCTCGTACTCCGCGTTCGGGTTGATCCAGCTCGTGTGGACTTTAGCCTCGGCGAGGGCCTTCTTCATGTAGTCGCGGATGCGCTGCCGGAACTCGTCCGACACGCCCGCGCGGCCGGGCCAGGCGCCGACGAGCGTCTGGTACAGGAGGTACTCCTCGTTCGCGTCCGGTGCGAGCCGGTCGTCCACTTCGGTCTTGTGAGCGCGGTTGTACCCGGACCAGCGCGACACGTGCTGCGTCCACTCCGCCGTCAGTTCCGAGAGGACGTTGAGGCGCGCGCGCACGTCCTCGCCGCGCTTGGTGTCGTGGGTGGAGAGCGGCGACAACCCGCCGGGGGCCGCGGCCCGCGCGTGCAGGAACGCGTGGACCTGCTCGGGCTTCCACCCGAACTTGCCGGGCTCGCCGCCCACCTCGTTGAGCGACACCAGCCGGTTGAACACGTAGAACGCGGTGTCCTCAACGCCTTTGGCGGCCACCGGCGAGGTGACCTGCTGAAACTTCCCGGCGAACCGGCGCTGCAGCGCGTGGTACTCCTCCGAAGCCGGTCCGCTCGGCGAATCCTTCAGCAGAACGGTGTCGCGGATAAAGTCGAACACGGCCTTCCCGAGCACCGGGTTGCGCCGGTACGCCCAGCGCGTGGCCTTGCCCACCACCGCTTTGTCCGTGTCGCCGACTGAGCCGTTCACGTAAGAGCGGTACACCGGGAAACACGCGACCACCTCGCGGAGCGCCTTTCGGATGCCGTTGAGGGTGAAGTCGCGGCTCCGGCGGTCGAGCCGGGCGATGCGGTCCAGTTGATGGGCCAGCGCGTTCAACTCGCTCGCGAGCGCGCCCTGTGTCGCCTGCCGCTTCGACCGGTACACCACCTCCGGCCACGGGTCGTCGAGGCCGGTGAACTGCTGATAGAAGTTGGTGAGCGCCCCTTCGCTCGCGGGATCGACGAACAGCCCGTTGAGCGCGTGAATGAACTCGTACCCCGTGGTCCCCGCGCACTCCCAGGCGGCGGGCAGCTCCTCACCGTCGCCCAGGATTTTCTCCACGACGACGTAGAGCCCACCGGCCCCGTTGTGGCCCGTGCCGTCGTCGGTCGGCCCGGGCGGCGTGCGTCCCACGCTCGTCTGAAGGCGCGCGAGGTACTCTTTCGGATCGAACAGCCCGTCCGGGTGGTCGATGCGCAGCCCGTCGGCAATGCCCTCACGGAGCCACCGGAACCAGGTGGAGTGGACGGCGGCGAACACCTCCCGGCGCTCGGTGCTGAGGGCTGCCAGGTCGTTCACATCGAAGAACCGGCGGTAGTTGATTTCGTCCGAAGCGACCCGCCAGAAGCACGGCCGGTACGCCTGGGCCTCAAGCAACTCGTCCAGCGCCGCGAAGCTGGTCGGATCGCCCGGCGTGCCCGCCAGTTTCGTCAGCGTGCCGGCAACGGCCGCCGCCGCTTCCGGGAACCGTTCGGCGAGTTCGCTTAAGCGGCGGCGGATCGCGATCACCTCCAGCCGGCCTTCCGCTTGTCGGGCCTCGTCGGGATCGGTTCGCGGGGGGAGCCCCTGAACGGCGTGTAGGATGCTGGCGAGTTCGATCGCGGACGGGTGCTCAGCGCCGTGCCGCTCGCGCACGTCCCGGGACGCCGGGGCGAGCACCTGTCCGTAGGTGCGTGGGTCGAGGGGGAGCCGGTTGTCGTGAACGCGAACATGGAACCCGCCCTCTTCGAACACCGGCTGGAACTCGCCCGACTCCAGCACCGCACCATACTGGTCGCCGAGGACCGGCAGGAGCAGACGGCCGGCCATTTGCGGGCGGGGCGAGTCGTGCCACGCGATGTCGAAGGCCGCCGCAAAGGACGACGCAGGGCCGTGTTCGAGCACGTCCGCCCACCACGCGTTCCCGGTCCCCACGCTCATGTGGTTGGGCACGGCGTCGAGGAGCAGCCCCATGCCGCGGTCGCGCAGCGCGCGGGAAAGTTCTGCGAGGTCGGCTTCCGATCCGATTTCGGGGTTCAGCGCTGAATGGTCGAGGACATCGTACCCGTGCGTACTACCCGGTCGGGCCTTCAGGATCGGTGACGCATACAGATGCGTGACGCCGAGGGCGTGTAAATACGGCACGATCGCCAAGACGTCGCGGAGGGTGAAGCCGGCATGAAACTGGACGCGGTACGTCGCGCCTGGGGCGCGAACCGCGTTACTCCTGGGCTGGTCCGTCATTCGGGTTCCGTTCGACAAGCAGGCGCCAAGTGCGTTCACCACCCAGACACTGCGTGCAAGCTGCGAACCGCGTGCCGATGCTGCTCAGCCGGCGCGAAAGATGCTGGGTACGTGGCGACCGCTCGTCGCGGTTGTAGCGGGGCCATGTGGCCCCGGGGTGATAAAGTTCTGTGATTCAAATTCTCGACATGAAGGTTTCGTGTCGAGTACAATACTCAAATCCTCTCCACCAGAATCGCCCCATTGAGGAAGTGTCCGGGGAGCTACCGCATGTCATCGCGCCGACCCGTAATCGGGATCGCAACCCAAACCCTTCCCGCCGTACCGGGTGAGCGGCAGGCGTGTTGGCTAATGGGCCGTAGCTACATTGAGGAGTTGCGTAAGGTGGGTGCGGTACCGTGGGTCATCCCGCTGGTACCGCACGACCCCGATACGCTTCAGGAGATCTTCAACCGGCTCGACGGGGTGTTCATCACCGGCGGCGTGGACGTGGACCCGTCGCGCTACGGTGAACCGAAGACCGAGCTTTGCGGCACCACGGATACGGACCGCGACGCGGTGGAGATCGCGCTGCTCAAGCACGCTCTGGCCGCGAAACTCCCTGTTCTGGCGGTGTGCCGGGGCATTCAGATCCTGAACGTCACCTGTGGCGGTACGCTGTACCAAGATGTCCACGCGCAGGTGCCCGCCGCGCTGAAGCACGATTTCTTCCCGACCCCCGACCGCCCGAGCCGCAAGTACCTCGCGCACGACATCACGGTGAAGGCCGGGTCGCGGATGCGAAACATCCTGGGCGACGCGGTGGTGCCCGTCAACAGCATGCACCATCAAGCGATTAAAGACCTCGCCCCGCGGCTCGCGGCCACCGCCTTCGCGCCCGACGGCATCATCGAGGGTGTGGAAGGGGTTGACGACCAGTACGTTGTGGCGGTGCAGTGGCACCCAGAAGAACTGACGGAAACGCAGCCTGGGATGGCCCGGTTGTTCACCACCTTTGCACAGGCCGCCAGCGCGGCATAGTCGTCGAGAGACCGTGGGCCGCTCCGGCGGGCGGGGCGCACGAGCGGGGGCGTGTTCCATCACAGCCCCGCTCGTGCGCCCCGCCCGCCGGAGCGGCCCGCAGCACTTATTGGCATTTCAAGGAGCCTCGCACCGTGCGTTACCTCGCGCTCGTTTGCCTCGGTTTGCTTCCCCCTCACGCTTCCGCTGCCGACCTCGAAAGCCGCATCACGCCGCTCGTGAAAGAGCACAAAGGCAAGGTGGCGGTTGCGGTAAAGCACCTCAAGACGGGCGAAGAGTTCTATCTCAACGCCGACGAGCCCATGCCCACCGCGAGCCTCATCAAGTTGCCGATCATGGTCGAAGCGTACTGGCAGGCGAAGGAAGACAAAATCAAGTTCGACAAGCCGGTCACGCTCGCGAAGGGGGACAAGGTGCCCGGCAGCGGCATCCTCACGCCGCACTTCTCTGAGGGGGCCGCGTTCCCGCTGAAGGACGCGATCAGGCTCATGATCGTTTACTCCGACAACACCGCCACCAACATGGTCATCGATCAGATCGGGTTGCCGGCGACCGGCGAGCGGATGGCGCAGCTCGGGCTCAAGAACACCAAAGTGAACGCGAAGGTGTTTAAGCCAGAAACTCGTCTCAGCCAGGAGTTCGGCAAGAAGTACGGTCTCGGCAGTACGACCGCGAAAGAGGCGGTCCGGTTGCTCGAACTCATCGACGCGGGGAAGGTGGTTTCTCCGGAGGCGTGCAAGGAGATGCTCGGGCACCTGAAGGCGTGCGACGATAAGGAGAAACTGGTGCGCTTTCTGCCCGCGGGAACGGTGGTCGCGCACAAGTCCGGCTCGGTGGACGCGTCGAAGACCGACGCGGGGATCATTTATACGAAAGGCGGTCCGATCGCGGTGTGTGTGCTGACCGACGCGAACGAGGATAAGCGCTGGGCCGCCGACAACGCCGGGCAGGTGCTGATCGGAAAGGTTGCGAAAGAAGTGTTCGACCACTTCGCGGAAAAGAAGTAACGGTCACCGTTCCCGAGTGCGGGGGCATGTTGTCGCGAGCGCGAGCACCCCGAGCATTCCCCAGGTGGGGGCCAACAGGATCAGGTTCAGCGCCGGCGGTACGTTCTCGCCGGTTAGTGCGACCCACTGCGTCGCGAGCCAGCGGTCGTTCATCCAAAGAGCGGCCGCACACGCGATCAAGAACGTGCGGCGGGAACCGGTCGCGTGCCGGCCCAGTACCGCGATCGGGACCAGCATCATAGGCACCGCGTGCAACCACGTCAGCGGCGACAGCAGAAGCATCGCGGGTATCAGGATCGCGATGGTCCGATCCGGTCGGTCGGGTTGGTGCCGGGCGCGGACCAACCCGACCGCGAGCAGGAGAACAACCGCGCCCCGCGCCGCCCAGGATAGCCGAGCGGCCACATCCGGCCGGTCGGCCATTCGCTCGAGCCACGGGGAGTATTCGTTCGGGGCGCCGAACGCGCGGTGCGCGGCACCGGCGACCGACAAGTTGAAACCGTGCCCGACGAACGAGCGTGCGTTCGCCGGCGCCCGCGTCTGGACGTAATTGACCAGACTGTCAGAGCCGGTGACGACGGTCGCGGCCCCCCAACAGACGATCACAACGACGCCGGCGGTCGCGATCCCGCGCCAGGTGCGCTCACCGAACAACCCCAGCACGAGCAGGCCGGGGTACAACTTGATTGCTCCGGCCAACCCGAGCCACGCGCCAGCCGGGCCGGCGCGGTCACGGCGGAGCGCCCGCCACCCGAGCGCGATCGGCAGCAGCAGAACGAGCGACACGTTCCCCACACACAGACACGTCACCGCCCCGGGGTGGAGCAGCAGCGCGGTGACGACCAGCGCCGTCACCCGGGCCGACCAGCCCAACTCGCGGCCGACGATTACGACGCAACCGGTGCCCGCCGCAACGTTAGCTGCCGCTAACAGCAGGAACGCGATCGGGTACGGTAGTAACTCCAGCGGGGCGAGCGCGACGATGTACGGCGGCGGGTGGTCGCTCGTAACCGTGTCAGTCGCACCCGGATGCGCCCACGCCGCCGGGAGCGGGTCGTAAACCGGTGTTCCGTCCCGTAGCGCCCGGGCCGTGAGATAGTCCTGGGTGAGGTCCGACGGGACGTGCCGGTACGTGGCCGCCGACGCCAGCGCCCATACACATGCTGCGACCGCTCCCGTTACACACAGCGCCAGCCCGCGGCGCGCCGCCACCCGTTCCATCCGGCCTCACAAAATGCGGTCGCGTCGGTGCCCCGGATGGCCGAACGAATCCGCCCCCGGTATCGTTGCAGGAGCATACCACCTCAACCACACCGCCACCAACCGTGGAGACCTCTCCGATGGCCAAGAAACCGCTTCGCGTCGGCATGATCGGGTACGGGTTCATGGGCCGCGCCCACTCGAACGCGTACAAGCAGGTGGGGCAGTTCTTCCCGTCGAACTACGAAGTGGTGCTCCAGGCCGCCTGTGCCCGGAACGCCGACGAGGTCAAGAAGTTCGCGGACCAGTGGGGCTACGCGTCCACCGAAACCGACTGGCGCAAACTGATCGAGCGCAAGGACATTGATGTCATCGACATCTGCACGCCCAACAACATGCACAAGGAGATCGCCATTGCCGCCGCCGCGGCGGGCAAGGCGATCCTGTGCGAGAAGCCGCTGGCGATGAACGTCCCCGAGGGGCGCGAAATGGTGGCGGCGGTCGAGAAGGCCGGTGTGCCGAACATGGTGTGGTACAACTACCGCCGCATCCCCGCCGTTACGCTCGCCAAGAAGCTGATCGACGAGGGCCGGCTCGGCAAGATCTTCCACTACCGCGCCAAGTTCCTCCAGGACTGGACGATCAAATCGGACCTGCCGCAAGGCGGGCAGGGGCTGTGGCGCCTCGACGCCGCCGCCGCCGGCAGCGGGGTGAGCGGGGACCTGCTCGCCCACTGCATCGACACGAGCATCTGGCTGAACGGCCGGCTAGACAGCGTGTGCGCGATGACCGAAACGTTCGTGAAGGAGCGGATGCACACCCTGACCGGCAAGGTCGAGAAGGTGAGCATCGACGACGCCTGCACGTTCATGGGGCGGTACGAGAACGGGTCGCTGGCGAACTTCGAGAGCACCCGGTACGCCCGCGGGCACAAGGCGCTGTACACGTTCGAGATCAACGGCGAGGACATGTCGCTGTTCTGGGACCTGCACGACCTGCACCGGTTGCAGATCTTCGACTACAAGGTGGAGGGCAAGCTCCGCGGCTGGTCGAGCATCCACGTCACCGACAACGGCGGCGACCACCCGTACATGAAAAACTGGTGGGTGCCGGGGCTGGCGATCGGCTACGATTCGAGTTTCACGCACCAGGTGGCCGATTTCATCCAGGGGCTGGAGAGCGGCACGCCGCAAGGCCCGACGTTCAAGGACGCGCTCGAAACGCAGTGCGTGCTCGACGCCATCCTCGATTCCGCGAAGGGCCAAAAGTGGGTCGACGTGGCGAAGGCGTAGCCCTCAGCGGTTTAACGGCGGTCCCGCCGGGACCGCCGCTTCGCTCGATCGAGGCTGTTAAGGTAGCCAAGGTGGACGACCCAGTCCCTGATCCGCCGGTGCCCGCATTCGACGCGGACGGGATGATGATTCCGCCGTGGGTCAAATACCCGTCGATCCCGCGAGCTTCGATCGGCTGGCGGATGGGCGAGGGCGAGGAGTATTGGGACAACTTTCGGGTGTGGTGGGGAACTCAGCAGGTTGCGGTTCAGACGGTAATGCAGGCGACGTATCCCGAGCCGACGGGCTGGTCTGGCTTCTACGAACGGGTGTAGCGCCGAATGTGATCGTTCGCCCGATCCGAGGTTGTGTGCGACCGACGGCGGGCGGTATGCTCGCCGCGCAGGAGGAAGGAGCGATGCCCGCGACCGCGCAAGCGCTCGTAACGCTCGAAGAGTACGCCCGGTTGCCCGATCGGGACAACGGGATTGATCTCATCGCCGGACGCGTGGTTAACCGACCTTTTCACTCCGCACAACACGGGCTGGTGTGTGGGAACATTTGTGGCTTGTTGGGCGAGTACCGGCAGCGCCGCGGCACCGGCTCCGCCTCCCTGCGCTGCGGGTTGGTGATCGCCCGCGACCCCGCGACGGTGACCGGCCCGGATGCGGCGTTCTGGAGCGACCGAACCGACCTCCCGCTCGAGCACGGTTGGCCGACTCGCCCACCGGACGCGGCGTTCGAAGTCGTTGATGCCGGTGAACCGTACTCCGATGTTATGCGCCGGGTGCGGCTCTTGGTTGAGTTCGGTGTCGGTGTGCTGTGGCTGGTTGATCCGTCCCTCCGGTCTGTTGCCGAATTCCGCGGGCCGGCCGTTCGGACATTTGAAGTCTCGGACACCCTCGACGGCGGGGACGTGCTGCCCGGGTTCGCGTGCAAAGTGTCCGACCTGTTCGCCTGACGTACCGCCCTTTTCGGCGCCGCGCTGAAATGACCTTTGCGGTCCGTCGTCGTTCGGCTGACTCCACCTCTCGTGCGTCACCTTCGGGACCGACCCATGCGCAACCTGTCGCTGGCCGCACAACGCAAGCTTATCTACCTGACCGCCGCCGGCGTGGCTGCGGTGTTCGGGTACTGGTTCCTCTTCTCGGACGGGCTGCCGATCCTCTGGGGGCCGACCGCGAGGGCGTCCGAAATCGCCGAAGGGCGGGAGCTGTTCGAGCGCGAGTGGGCTCCCAACGACCCGCTCGCCCACGGCGACGGCCTCGGGCCGGTGTTCAACGCGAAGTCGTGCGCGACCTGCCATTTCCAGGGCGGGCTCGGTGGCGGCGGGAACGTCGAACACAACGCGATGAGCTTTGAGATCCACTCGCGCCCCAGCGACCCGACCTTCCGCACCGGCACGGTTCACAACTTTAGCACCAACCCTTCGCTTCGGGAAACGGAGCGGACCCTCCGCACCCTGTTCCCTGTGATTAAGGGCCGCACAATTACGAACGCGGGGCACTGCTCCACCAACATCACGATCCCCGATTTCGATCCGGTGCGCACGCAACCTGTACAGACCACCGCGCTGTTCGGGGCGGGGTGGGTCGATCTGATCTCCGACCGCGCGATCTTACGGAACGAGCGCAACCGCGGGCTCCGCGCCGCGGGTCGTGAAATGTGTCTCGAGTTCGACAACATTCCCATTGGTCGGGCACGCCGGGTATCAGGCGGGATCGGGAAATTCGGCTGGAAAGCGCAGTTCGCCACCCTGGAAGAGTTCGTGGCCGCCGCATGTGCCAACGAACTCGGCCTGGGCACGCCGCTGACCGAACAAGCGAAGCCGCTTTCCGGACCGAGCCCGTCCGTTGAGCCCGATCTCGATAAGAAGCAGCTCCGGGCGCTGGTCGCGTTCGTGAAGACCCTGTCGAAACCGGTCGAGGTCTCCGGCGAGCCGAAAGCCGAGCACGGGAAACAGGTGTTTCACACGACCGGGTGCGCCGTTTGCCACGTTCCGGACATGGGCGGGGTGAAGGGCGTGTACAGTGATTTCCTGTTGTACACCCTCGAAGACCCGCCTCCCCCGGGTGGCCGGGACGAGTACAACACCGCCCCGCCGCCCGAACTGCAACTGCCGGAACGCGCCGAGGGAGAACCGAAGTTGAACGAGTGGAAGACCCCGCCGCTGTGGGGCGTCGCGGATTCGGCGCCGTACTTCCATGACGGCGCGTCTCCGACCCTCAAGGACGCGATCCTGCGCCACCGCGGCGACGCGAAGAGCGTGAGCGAGAAGTTTAAGTCCCTTGGCACCGACGAGCAGAACGCCCTGCTCGCGTTCCTCGGCACGTTGAAGGCCCCGCCGGACGCGCCGCGGCTCCGCGACCCCTCGATCACGAAGTTGAGTCGCAAGTGAGTGGGAAGAGTAAACCACCGACCCCGGCCGAACTCCGGGCGGCCCAGAACAAAACCGTTCCCGATGTGATCGGCCCCGGTTTGAAGGTACTGTTCTGTGGCATCAACCCCGGGCTGTACACGGCCGCGATCGGGCATCACTTCGGACGGCCGGGCAACCGGTTCTGGCCGACACTTCACCGCGCGGGTTTCACGCCCCGCCTGCTCGACCCGAGCGAGGAGTTGGAACTGCTCCCGCTCGGGTACGGGATCACCAACGTGGTCGCGCGGGCCACGGTCGGTGCGGACGAACTGACCAACGACGAGTACGTGACGGGCGGTGCGGCGCTGCGCGAGAAGGTCCTCGCCTTCGCCCCCAAGTACCTCGCGGTTCTCGGCATCGGTGCGTACCGGGTCGGGTTCGCGCGGCCCAAGGCGGTCATCGGGCTTCAGCCCGAACCGATCGGCCAAACACGGGTGTGGGTGTTGCCCAACCCGAGCGGCCTCAACGCCCACTACCAAGGCGCCGATCTGGTGAAGGTGTTCCGTCAACTTCGCGGGGCTGCAGGCTGATCTCTTGCTACCGACGCGCACGTCCGGTTAACATCTCGTTCCGGTAGCGCCCGGTACCGCCGTCGCTTCCACGTCTTCCGCTCCGGGAGTTCCTCGCCATGCGGTTCACCTTCGCCGGGTTACTCTGCTCTTTGACCATCGGGGCTGCGCTCTCGACCGCCCCGGTGCCGAAAGCGGGACCGCCGCGGGGGCTGCTGGTCGTTACGAGTAACACGAACGGGAACTGGGAAATCTACCTCGTGCAGGCGAGCACCGGCGCGGCCAGACGGCTCACCGACAACACGGCGAGCGACACCGAACCGGTCTGGTCGCCCGACGGGAAGCGGATCGCGTTCACCTCGGACCGTGCCGGCGAACCGGACGTGTGGTTGATGAACGCCGATGGGACCGAGCCCGAGCAACTCACCAAGAAGTGCGGCGGCTGCACGGGCCTGCGGTGGTCGCCCGACGGGAAGCGGATCGCGTTCACCGGTCGGCAGAACGGAATCGAGCAGGTCATGGCCGTCGAGGTCGCGACCGGCAAGGTGAGCCGGCTCATCGACGGGACCGTCTTGTGCCGCCACGCCTCATGGTCGCCCGACGGGAAGAAGCTCTCGTTCGGCTATTTTCCGGGCCGCTACGCGATTTACACGGCGACCGCGGAGGGTAAAGAACTGGCCGAACTCACCGACAAGAAGGGTGGTTTGGACGCGGCGTGGTCTCCAAACGGTCAGCAGCTCGCGTTCATGACGCTGGACGCGGACCGCGACTGGCAGGTCTTCGTGATCGGCGCCGACGGCAATAACAAGAAGCAACTCACGAAGAGCGCGAACAACTACGGGGCCAGGTACCCGCTGTGGTCCCCGGACGGGAATTTCATTTCGTTCGAGGAAATTGTTGACGGTAAGCTTCAGGTCGCGGTGATGCGGGCCGACGGGAGCGACCCGAAGGTCATCACGTCGAAGCACGAGCACACGCTGACGCGGTGGTCGCCGGACGGTAAGTCGCTCAGCTACGCGCGGTCCGAGAAGGGCCAGCTACCCGCGCTGTGGGTCAGCGACCCCGACGGCGGTAACGCGAAAGAACTCCTCGGCGGCGTTGGGACGTGGGCCGCCGAGTGGAAGCCGAAGTAACTTACGCGGGGCGGCTAACGAGGTTGCGGTAGTACGCCTCGAACCGCTTGGTCATGGCCTCGCGGCTGTACTCCGCGGCCACCCGGCGCCGCGCCGCGGCGCCATATCCCGCCGCTTGCAGCGGGTTCGCGAGGAGCGCTCCGATCGCGCTGACGATTGCGGCCTCGTCCCCAGAGGGGACAAGCACGCCGCACCGGCCGTTGTCGAGCAGTTGGGCGTTCGCGCCCACGTCGGTGGCGATCACCGCGCGGCCGGCGGCCATGTACTCGAGCAGCGCGTTCGACATCCCCTCGGAGTGCGACGGCAGCACCGCGATATCGACGCCGCGGAGGAAGCCGGGCACGTCGGACACGGAGCCCCGAAGGACGAACCGGTCGCCCAGGCCCAGGTCCGCGTGAAGCCGTTCGAGTTGCGCACGCTGCTCGCCCTCCCCGGCCACCTCGAACAAGAGCTGCGGGTGCTTCGCCAGCGCCGCTTTTGCCGTGCGCATCAGCCCGTCAATGTTCTTGACGGTGCGCAGGTTGGCCACGCACCCGACCTTCACGAGCTTCTTCGAGGTGTCGGGGAGCATGAACCGCTTGAAGCGCGACGTGTCCACGCCGTTCTCCAGAACGGCGACATCGTCCGGGGCGGCCCCGTCGCGCGTGACGAGGGCTTGCTTTCCGGCGTCGGTGTTGGTGAGTGTGAGGTCCACGAACGGACGCACCAGTTTTCCGAGCAGGCGGTGGCGGCGAGTCAGCCAGTAGCCCAGATTGTTCCTGACGCGCAAAACTTTACGAATCCCACACATCTTGGCCAGCGGTGCGCCAAAGTAAGCCGAATCTGTGAAGTACACCTGAAGGATTTCCGGACGGCACTGCTGCCAGAACGTGCGGAGCCGACGTGCGGCCGCGAGCGCGTTCGCGCTGGCGAGCTTCCGCAGCCCCAGCCGCACAACCGGGCAGTCGGCCGGCTCCAAGTCGCGCGAGAGATCGTCCTCGCCGTCGAGCAGGACGAGCGTCGGCTGCACCCGCGAGCGGTCCAGCGACCGGATCAGCGCGAGCAGTTGCGTTTCGGTCCCGGCCCGACTGAGCCGGTCGATCATGAAGCACACGCGGACCGGTTCGGTCGCGGGTGCGGGTGCGGTGACGGGGAACATAAGGCGCGGTGCGAGCAGAGCGGACATCCTTGTCCTCCTCGAATCGAATCAGGCTGCAACTTCAACAGGTGTCGGGCGAAGAGTGAGGGCGCGGAGCAGGCGCAGGTAGGCGTCGGCCTGGGCCTGGAAGGTGAACAGGTCGCGCATCCGGGCGCGGCCGGCGTCACCGAACCGGGACCGCAGCGACCGGTCGCGGAGCAACTCACCAACTTTCGCGGCGATCGCGCCGGGATCGCCGGGCGGAACCAAAAAACCGTTCACGGTGTCGGCGATCGCTTCGGGCGTTCCGCCGACGGCGGTCGCGACCACCGGGACGCCGGCGGCACTGGCTTCGAGCGCGACGTTCGGCAAACCTTCGGTGAACGAGGGTAGAACAACCACGTCCGCGCCGCCGATGAGGGCGTCGAGGTCGGTCCGGAACCCCGGGAGCGCTACGCGGCCCGTGAGGTCGAGTTCGGCGATGCGACGTTCGAGTTCGCCCCGGAGCGGCCCTTCTCCGAATAAGACCACGCCGGCGTTCGGGTGCTCGCGGCAGATCGCGTGCGCCGCTTCAACGAGCACGCCGAACCCCTTCTCCGGGCTGAACCGCCCAGCGCCGAGCACCACTTGCGAAACCGGGCCGCCGGCCGGGAAGAAGCCGAGCAACCGCTCGCGGGCTTGCGGGTCCGCGTTCTCGAACGCGCCGAGCCGGGCGCTGTTGCGAATGACGCTCAGGCGATCGGCCGGCACGCGGCACCAGCGGCGAACCTTCTCCGCCTGCCCTTCGGACACGCAGATGACGTGGTCCATCAGCGGCATGTGTCGGCGGTCGATCCACTCGTAGGCTTTGACCTTTCGCGTCTCGGCGGTCCACCCGCGCGACACCGCAACGGCCGGTATCCCGACCCGCCGCGCCGCGAGCCGCCCCAGCACGTGCGCTTTGTAGCCGTGGCAGATGAGCACGTCACAGGCGGTCGTGCGAAGCAGTTCAGTCACCTCACGGACGGCCGAGAACACGCGCGGGAAGTCGGTCTTGAGTGGCGCGGCGGGGAACCCGTGTTTGCGGACCTCGTCAAGGAACGCGGTGCCGCGGCCCCCTTCAGGAAAGGTGGCAAACGTGGTGCGCACGGTATCGGGTAGTGCCAGCGCGAGCCCGAGCATCTGGCGCTCGGGGCCGCCGAAAAAGGTACTGGCGGTGAGGTGAACGAGATTCATCCCTGTGCGCATCCATGCGGCGAAGGGCAGCGGGCGTAAGACTGAAAGTGTAGGGGTTGTGCGGGCTGCCTGTCTACCCGAACTTTCTGGTTCTGTGTTTCTACGCAAGTGCCTTGGTTGTTCGTTGACGGCTCGTGCCGAGGTCTTCGTTGACGAGTGCTGGGTGGCGCAATTCCTGGCGCCACTGCGATTTCCAGAGGGTGACTGTTTCCGACAACGCGTCTGCTCGCGGCGTGCGTCGTTGACGGAATGTGACATCGGGTGAAACGCGACTTTGGCAGTCGCGCGTCACCCGACTCGGTACCTACGCCGTCCCGGCGATGATGATGAGCGGGCGTTTGCTCTCGTCGGGCTGTGCCCGGCGGATCAGGTCGCGCACCATCCACGGCACGTTGCCCTCACCGAACAGTAGGAATCCGAGCGTTCCGGACACCGGGCTGTCGTCGGTCCACCCGAAGTGGACCTCGGGCGGGCGCCCGATCTTGGCCATTTCCAGTGCGAGGGCCGCCAGGGTGTGCGCAATCGAGGCGGCGCCGGAGATCTTCACCACGTACCGGCCCTCTTCTTTTATAACCTGAAGCACCGGCTCGTTCACGAAGTCGCTGGTGTCGGCCAACTCCACCTCCACGAACACGATGATGAGGTCGCGCGGGATGCGGTGCTCGCGCCGGATTTGTCCTTCCTTGTTTGCCAAGCTGCGGCGGCCGGGGCGGTGCGGCACAAGCACCGACAGCTCCAGGTCGCGGATCGTGTCCCACATGAGCCGGCTCTCGGCGTCCGCGATCTTGAACCCGGCGAACCGCAGCTCCCGGCTCCGCGCGTACCGTGACCAGAACGAGGTCACCAGGATCGCCAGGATGAAGAAGGCCGCGATCTTGATGCCGTCTGGCTTTTCGTAGACGTTCGCGATCGTTGTGTAGATGAACACAATGGTGATAAGCACGAAGGGCCAGCATAGGCGCCGGTACCACCGGCCCTCGCGCCGGTCCCAGATGTCGATGACGCTCGCGGTGCAGGCGCTTGTGATGAGTACAAGCACCCCGGTGGCGTAGGCGGCGCTCTGTGCGTCCACGCTGGCCCGGAAGATGAGCGTGACCACCAGGTTGACGACCGTGAACAGCAGCACAAGCGGGCGCGTGGCCCGCGCCCACTCCGGCGCCATTCCGTACTTCGGCAGGTACTGCGGGACGAGGTTCAGCAGGCCGGCCATCGCGCTGGCGCCGGCGAACCACAGGATCACGACCGTCGAGAGGTCGTAGGCGGTGCCGAACCACTCGCCGAAGAACGGGAGCAGTTTGCCGTCCGGGTTCTCCCCGTGAGCCAGGTACGCCAGGGCCCGGTCCTTCGCCTTCAGCTCCTTATCGGCGACCCCGTGCCGCTCGGCGCCGTGCGCGTCCGCCTTCGTGAGGTGCTCCGGAGGTATCAGGCAGGCGACCACCAGCGAAGAGCAAATCAGGTACACGGACATGATGAGCGCGGCTGTCACCAGCAGCTTGCGCGTGTTCGCGATGCGCGCCTTCGGCTCGTTCGGGTCGTCGGTGTCGGACCCTTTGACCAGCGGCATCACCGCCACACCGGTTTCAAATCCGGAAAGGCCGAGTGCGAGCTTCGGGAAGATGAGCAGGCTGATGGCCACGACGGTGAACAGCCCGGTGCCTGCGAGCGGGCGCTCGGACTCCTTGAGGAACCACTCGCCCGCCCGAATGCGGTGGGCCAGTTGTTCGAGCCGCTCCGGGTGCTCGATCAGGTGCTCCACGCCGGCACCGACCACGGCCGCGCTGAGCACCAGGTACACGCCAACGATGACCACCGCCAGGCCGATCACCTCGCGGAACCCGCGGAGAAAGAACGCGCCCAACAGTACGAGCATGAACGACGTGACGTAGATCGTCTGACGTGTTTTCTCGGCGTCGTCGTCGACGGACAGCGGCCAGTGCGGGTTGGTGATCAGGTGGACCGCGGCGTCCGCAGCGGACAGCGTTTTGGTGATGACGAAGTCGGTGGCGGCGAAGCCGAGGAGCGTGAGGACGAGAATCTTCCCGCCCCACCCAGAAACCAGCTTCGCGAGCATCCCGATGGAGCCCTGGCCGGTGTGCGACCGCCCGCACACATACCAGTACACCGGCAGCGCGCCAAACAGAGTGACAAGTACCAGGACGATCGTCGCGAGGGGCGCAAGCAGCCCGGCGTTCTCGTAGGCGATCGAGGGCTGGTAGCCGAGGGTGGAGAAGTAGTCGACGCCGGTCAAGCACATCACCCACAGCCAGAACGACTGATGGTGGCCCTTGCCCGGCTCCGCGTGGGCGCCCGGTTGGTCGCTCATTTTACGAGGGAGTGGACCGCGCGCGGAACCGCGCGACAGGCGCGGCGGGCGGGCGGCGAGAGGCGGTTACAGGTGACGAGCACCGCCCCAAAACCGCTCGGTATTATAGGGAAAATTTGTGTCGCGGCGCCCATGACGGCGGAGAACGCGCCGCCCGCGGGTCCGCGGGTGGGGGCCTAGAGCGCGTTCCAGAGGGCTTTTAGCGCGAACACTGTGCCCACGATCCCGCCCCCCACGATCAGGGCGAACACGGTGAACGCCCCGATCAGCTTGAGCCAACTGCCGCGTGTGGCGGCGCCGCGGTTCTCGACTGCCTCCACCACCAACCGGGCGTTCTTGGCGTTCGCTTTGTACAGCACGTCGAGAAAATCCCCGATGAACGGCACGATGCCGAGCGCCGCATCGATCAGCAAATTCATCAGCATCCGGGCAATAATGACGGTCGGTACGTTGAGCCGTGCGGCGGCGCGGAGGATGTACGCCCCCACCGCGGCGCTGCCGATGTCACCCACGCCGGGGATCAGCCCGAGTAGCGCATCGAGCCCGACCTTCACGTTCGTGTTCGGAACGGTAACGGCCTCGTCCATCACCTTCGCGATCCCGCGGAGGATCACCAACTCGGCCTCCACCTCGCGGGACGGCAGGATGCGGACGGTGGTTAACTCCGGAGCTTCTTCGGGTCGACGCTCTGGTGCTTGATGTGTGTTCGTTTCCACGTGTATGTGATCTCCAGCGTACCGGCCGATGACTCGATGATGGCCGGGTACGAGAACTCTCCGGGTTCGGTTTCGAGGTCCGCGACCTTCTTCCAGGTCTTGCCGTCGTCGGTCGAGCGGGCGAGGCTGATGGGTGTACGGAGCACCGAGGTTGGGTTGTAGATCAGGAACACATCGCCCTCTTTAGTCCGCACACAGTCGATACCGGAACTCGGGTTGGCGAGCGAGGTTTCTTCGGCCGGCGAGAAGGTCTCGCCGCCGTCCTTCGATTCCGACCGGCAGACGGTGAGCGGGTTCCGCGACCGCATCAACACTACGATCTTCCCGTCCTTCGCTTCAAAGAGTGCGGGCTGGATCTGGTTGAACTTCTCCGGCACCGGGAACGGGTTCGAGCGCTTCCAGGTTTTGCCCTCATCGGTGGAACGGTCCACGAACGGAACCCAGTTCCGGTAGCTCTCCCAGGAGGTCCCAGCGAGAATCGTGCCGTTCGCGAGTTGAATCGGCTTCGCCCGCACCGGCCCCATGAACGTACTCGGCATCATTTCCGGCTTCGTCCACGTCTTGCCGTTGTCGGCGGATGTGCGGACGTATCCGGTCCAGTTGTCGGGCTTCGGTCCGGCCTTGTACCAGAGGAACAGCGTTCCTTTTGCAGACTTGAACAGCACCGGATTCCAGCACGGTTGACCGGGCTCGGTGCCGAACACCTTCGGCTCGGACCATTTCTTGCCGTCAAAAGTGCTGGCCCAGATCTCAACGTCCTTGGCGCCTTCGGCCTTGCCGCCGAACCAAGTGGCCATGAGCTTACCCTGCTCGTGCTCCACAAGGCTGGAGGCGTGGCAGGAGGGAAAGGGGGCTTTCTCGAAGATGAACATGGGAGATTGCGGGGGTTAGGTGTTGAAAGCTGCTGTGGATTGTGTCGTTGCGCACCAAAGATACCAACCTGCTGGCGAACGGCGTTGGAGGTACGTAGCGAACAGTTCGCCCGTAAGGGCTTGTGCTTGGTCGCGGGTTAGATCACCGGCAAGAACCACCTCCTGCCCTGATAACGCTTCGAGGAAGCTGCTTTCCGTCAAAGGTACGCCCATTGCCAAGAACACCCTATTCAGCACCGCTCGAATCTCATTCTCAAGTTCGGTACGCGGTGACTGCGCAAGGTGCGATCTGGGGGCAGCGCACTGAACACATATTCGGAAGCTGTTTTCTACCAGCGCAGGGTAGCGCGTAGCCGCAAGAATTCGAACTCGCGCATTCGATTCGCCAGGTGAGAGCTTGTACGCGGAGTAAGCCATCTCAAAGGGCACACAGGCATAAACCGTAGTGGGAGAGGCTTCCAGTGCGGCCTTAGCTTCGCCCAAACCGCACCCCGTAATTTCGCGACACCATTTGACGGTTTTGACGAGATCGCTGAACTGGTTCAACATCAGCGCGAATCGCGAGGCGCTTGCGAACCGCCACCATGCCGGCAGCTCCTGCGCGAGCGCCACTATTCTGGGGCCGCTCGGATGATTTGCTGCATCACCCTCGCTGCTTGCGACTGCTTGAACGAGCCGCAAATACTCGGCTTTTCGGGGGGCGTTGTGTTCATCGAGCCAGTCGGCGTACACCAGCCGCACGGTGTCGTCGGCGGGGTTCGTTTTCAGCGCTTCGAGGAACGCCGCTTCGTCGGACATCAGGGCACGCGGAGGTTGTAGGGTCGCACTCTCCACATGGAGAAGGCGAGGAGCAGACGCCGCACCTGCGCGGATGGTTCACCCGCTCACGATCTGCTCTTTCTTCGCGTCCCACACCACCTTCTTCCCGGTGCGGTACGAGATGTTCGCGAGGTGCGCCGCGGTGATGACCTTGTGCCCCAGCTCGATCGGCGAACTCGGGTCCTTGTTGTCCTTCACCGCGTTCAGCCAGTTGCGGACGTGCAGCGGCGTTTCGTTCTCCACCTTCCACTCGGCCTTGGGCTTCATCGTGGGCACGAACTTGTCGATGGTGTCGAACAACTTGATAGCGCCGCCCGCGTCCGCATCGCAGTGGAGCGTTTGCTTGGTGCCGTAGAACGTCGCGCCCACGCCGTCGTAACCGTTCACGAACTCCACCGCGAACGTCGCCACGAACTTGCCGTAGTCCCACACACCGTGAACCACGTCCGGCGTTTCCCAGTGTTTGAAGTGGTACGTGCCTCCGTTCGCGGTCACGCTCACGGGCGCGTCCACGCCGCCGAGCCACTGGACGATGTCGAGCTGGTGCGCGCCGATGTCGGTGAGCAACCCGCCCGCGTAGTCCCAGTACCACCGCCACGCCCAGTAGCGGACCGGGTCGAACGCGACCTTCTTGGCGGTGCCCAGGAACGCCGCCCAGTTCACGCCTCGAATCTGCTCGGCGTCGAAGGTCTTCGGCGGGGCGAACGGGTCGCGCTTGAGCCAGTTGCGGCAGTCCCAGACCTTCACCCACACGAGGTCGCCGAAGTCTTTTGAGTTGATGGCCTCCTTGCACCGCACCCAGTGCTCACCGCTGTGGCGCTGGTTACCGACCTGCACCACCTTCTTCGCCTTGCGCACCGCCGCCACCATCTCCTTGCCCTGCTCGATGGTGTGGCTGAGCGGCTTCTCGCAGTAGGCGTGCTTGTCCGCGGCCATCGCGGCGACGAGTTGCTCCTTGTGGTGGTGGTCCGGCGTCGCGATGATGACCGCGTCCAGCCCCTTGTGCTCGAGCAGTTTGCGGTAGTCGTCGTACACTTCGGGCTTCGCGCCCCTCACTTTTGCCAACTCGCCGGTGATGAACTCGTGCCGGAACTTCGCCACGTCCGCGACCGCGACGACGTGGTGGCCCGCCTTCACGCACTCGGTCGCGATGGTGCGGCCGCGGTTGCCGCTGCCGATGAGGCCGATGCTGAGCTTCTCGTTCGCCCCTCGGGCCTGAATAGCGGGAGCACCCAGCGCGAGAGCAGAAGCGGCAGAACCCGCGATGAAAGCACGGCGGTCGGGAGAGGACATTTGCAGCAACTCCACAGGAGATGAGGGCGCGAAAGAAGAATACCCGACCGCGACGGCCGGGTGAAGGGCGTCGGAGGTGGATGTGAGCGATTTGCTCTTCAGGTCGCGTGCGACCGCGTTACAGCCGGCTTTGAAGGTTTCGGCCGATTCGATCTTGGCGTTGTTGCGTGTCGATAATTCCTCGGTCAGCTTGACCTCCTCTTGCTTGCCGTCGAATCCCTTTTGTTTGCGCTTGACGGTCACTTCCGACGCCCGGACCTCGGTCTTGTACCACACACTATTTGGGCTCACCACTCCCTCCCGATGGCTTCATGAGCCAACCCGTTCAATGTGGCCTGACTGTAGAGGCATGTGTGCCGCGAAGCGCAATGCCGCGGGGGGCGGGGCGCCGCCAATCGCAGCGGCAGGATTGCACCGGCCATCAAAGCGACGAGTACGCCGACGATGGCAACCGCTACGAGCAGTTCCAGTAACGTGAATCCGGAACGGCCGACGCCCGCGTTCGAGCGCCGTGCGCGGCTGCGGAAGTACCGCACAGCGAGAGCGAGGCACATGCCCAAGCCTGCTGTCACACCAAGAAACCGGAGTAGGGCCTTCAACCGGCGCGGGCGAGACGCGAGGTCGGACAACTCCGGCACGCCGAACTGCTCGAGGCGGAAACTCGATGGGTCCGGGGGCAACTTCGCGTATTCGACGATCTCGACCCGACGGGTAACGACCGGTTTGCCCCCCGTTTGAGGGCCGACAAACTCTTGCACGATTTGTCTCGGCACAAACTTGTTGACGTTGTCAATCTCGTCGCCGATAAGGGTCGCGCTTCGGACCGCCCCGTTCGACAGGTGGTCGCGGTACTTAAAGCAGACGAGGCTGTTCGGACTAAAGTAGAACTCGGATCGGACACCGAACGGGGGTTCTGTCTTCGGCGTCGGTTGGGGGAATCTAGCGTCGACCCGTATAGCCGCCTTACCGTCTTCCACACAATCTGTAATGGACTTTACCGAGAAGGACCACGTGCTGCCGTCCGGCTCCTTTACCTCGGTGAACAGCGAATAGTAATCGACTTGCCAGTATGCGAGGCCGAACCCAAGCCCGCTGTTGAAGTCGTACCCCGTGAACTTGTACCGCGGCGTTGCAATGATCTGCTCTTGCAATGACTGGGGGAAGAGTTGTGATTTGGTAACACGGAGCGACTGGCCCTGGTCCGCGACAAGCTGGTATTCGGCGTCACCCCGAATGATGGAGTGAGTGGTCCGCTGCAACACTTCGTTGTCGACGGTTAAGAGGGAACTCTGATCATCACCCAGGTAAAGGGTGCGGACGGTCCCGCTTGACTGGCCCGACAGGTCGTAACTTTGGATCACGGTGGAAATACGAATGTTCCGATACATGGCGTCGTGCAACTTGGAGCCGGCAGCTCTGAGATCCTTTAGAAACGTGTCAGTCCTCGCGGCGCCGGCTGCAGGCTGAGCCGCACACGGCCACGCCCAATACGAGACAACCGCGACAGCCACAGCGTAGAGGCTAAGTCGAGCGTGATTGTGTACAATGTTGTGCGTTGTTGGTTTTATTTTTGTATGCATTATCGCCTTCGGTCGGGGTAGGTGAGTTCGCAGTTGACTCGTTCGGCGAATCGCTCCGGTTGTGTTTGGAAGTCGCGATAGATTGATACTGCCCGCAATTCGCCAAGTGGGATGGCGATGGACAACTCACTGGTGGCCGCGCACGATCGCTCGGCCGTAGCTCCGATAACTCTGACCGTTCAGTCGGATCTGTCGTAGGCCATTGTCTCATTTTCGCCTTCTCGGCTCGGACGGCACCATAATCGAGCCCCCGGGGATCACAACCGGGTCGTCGCCGCTCGACACCGCCAGTACCGTGTCCGACGACTCGTCCCTGAGCGTCCAGGCACTTGCGAACGAGTTGGCGCCGTGTGCGGCAAGATCTACCACACCGACGGGATGTCGTGCGGCGTCTCTTTGCTGCCGGCTGTACCTGTTACGCCAGAAGGTGGAATGATATTTCGGAAAATACAGCGTAATAATTATGTCATTGCAAGCGTGAAATTGACGAGAGTTATGGAATTTTGAGCACCAACGGTTTCGTCTTTAAATCTTGTGTTCTTCATCGATTGCTTGTGCCGCTCGGTTCCGGTGTTCCTGCGCGACGGGGGCGAGCGGCCTTGCGCCGCTTGCCAGTATTGCTGCCACGCCGCGGTTCGGAACTGGTGCTCGGCCGCTCCGGCGAGTGATCGAGTATTTGCCGGCGGGTCCACACGGCCGCTCCTCATCGCGGTGTCGCCACGCTGGGGCAGTCATATAACAAGGTCGGCACTGGGGGCGCGTTCGCATCTCGCCTGGTGCCGCTCCCGCCCGCCACACCGGTTTCATTCGTCCTGCCGCAACACGTGTCGCGCTCGCTCTCCCGCCGAGGTTGGTTCGATGCCGGACCCGAAGTCCCGTCCGTTTCAAAAGCTGCTCGTCGCGAACCGCAGTGAGATCGCCATTCGGGTGTTCCGCTCGGCGCACGAACTCGGAATCCGCACCGTCGCGATCTACTCCCACGAAGACCGGTTCGCCCTTCACCGCTTCAAAGCCGATGAGGCGTACCAAGTGGGTAAGCCGGGCGAACCGATCCGCTCGTACCTGGACATCGAGAGCATTGTTCAACTGGCGAAGTCGGTGGGTGTGGACGCGATCCACCCGGGGTACGGCTTCCTGTCGGAAAACGCGCAGTTCGCGCGCGCCTGCGCCGCGGCCGGGATCACGTTCGTCGGCCCGCGTCCCGAGGTGCTGGAGCAACTCGGCGACAAGGTCACTGCTCGGGGTATAGCCAAGAAAGCTCAGGTGCCGGTCCTCTCCGGTGGTGAGACGCCGCTCGCCTTGATCGATGAGGCTCACGCGCTCGCCGAGAAGCTCGGCTATCCGGTAATCGTCAAGGCGTCGATGGGCGGCGGCGGGCGCGGCATGCGGGTGGTTCACACCGCCGACAAGTTGCAAGAGGCGGTCGAATCGGCTCAGCGGGAGGCGGGCGCCGCGTTCGGCATCGCGGACGTGTTCCTCGAAAAGTTCGTCCAGCGCGCCAAGCACATTGAGGTGCAACTGCTCGGCGACCGGCACGGCGGGTTGGTTCACCTGTTCGAGCGCGACTGCTCGGTCCAGCGGCGGCACCAGAAGGTGGTCGAGCTGGCGCCCGCACCGAACCTGCCCGCCGACGTGCGCCATGGCATTCTCGACGCCGCCCTGGCGGTGGGCCGTGCCTGCGGCATCGACAACGCCAGCACCGTCGAGTTCCTTTACGATACTGACGCGCAGAGGTTCTACTTCATTGAGGTGAACCCGCGCATTCAGGTCGAGCACACGGTCACCGAGCAGGTCACCGGGTTCGACATCGTGCGGTCGCAAATCCTGATCGCATCCGGCCTGCCCCTGAATCACGACCGTATCGGTCTGGAGCAAAGCGCGATCAGCACGCGCGGTTTTGCGATCCAGTGTCGCGTTACCACCGAAGACCCTGCGAACGGGTTCGTGCCGGATTACGGCCGGCTCACCGCGTACCGTTCCAGCGGCGGCCCGGGCATTCGCCTCGACGCCGGCACCGCGTTCGGCGGCGCGGTCATTACGCCGTTCTACGACTCGCTTTTGGTGAAGGTGACCGTCGGCGGCCTGACGTTCGAGGACTGCGCGACGCGGATGGAGCGGTGCCTTCAGGAGTTCCGCGTTCGCGGGGTGAAGACGAACATCCCGTTCCTGTTGAACTTGATCGGACATCCGCAGTTCCTTGCCGGAGACGTTACCACCCGGTTCCTTGATGAAACCCCGGGCCTGTTCCAGTTCACCGCCCGCCGCGACCGCGCGTCGAAGTTGCTCGGTTACCTGGCCGACGTCATCGTAAACGGGCACCCGGAATTGAAGGGGAAGTACGCCGAGCGCGTGCCGGCAGTCGCATCGCCCTCGCCAACTCCGCCCATGGCGTCGCGGGCGGAGAAGCCGAAGGGCACCCGCGACCGGTTCAAGGAACTCGGCGCCGCGGGGTTCGCCAAGTGGACCCGGGCGCAGAAGCAACTGTTCGTCACCGACACCACCATGCGCGACGCGCACCAGTCGCTGTTCGCGACCCGGATGCGCACCTTCGACATGCTCGCGATCGCGGACCGGTACGCGGAGCGGCACGCGGACCTCTTCTCGATGGAGATGTGGGGTGGGGCCACGTTCGACACCGCGATGCGGTTCCTGAAGGAGTCCCCGTGGGACCGGCTCGCGAAGCTCCGCGAGCGCGTTCCCAACGTCCTGTTTCAGATGCTGGTGCGGGCGGCCAGTGCCGTCGGGTACACCAACTACCCGGACAACGTGGTGTACGAGTTCATTCGGCTGTCCGCGCAAGCCGGAATGGACATCTTCCGCATCTTCGACGCGAACAACTGGCTCCCCAACATCAAGCTCGGCATAGACGCGGTGCTGAAGACCGACGCGATCTGTGAGGCCGCGATCTGTTACACCGGCGACATTCTCGATCCCAAGCGGGACAAATACACGCTCACCTATTTCGTGAACCTGGCTAAAGAACTGGAGAAGCTCGGGACGCACTTCCTGGCGATCAAGGACATGGCCGGGTTGCTCAAACCTTACGCCGCGAAGAAACTGGTGAAGGCGCTTCGTGAAGAGGTCGGGCTGCCGATCCACTTCCACACGCACGACAGCGCCGGCGGTCAACTCGCCTCTTACCTGATGGCAGCGGAGGAGGGCGTGAGCGTCGTGGACTGCGCGTTCGCGCCGATGGCCGGGGTGACCTCGCAGCCGAGCCTTAACGCGCTCGTCGAGGCCGTGCGGTATACCGACCGGAGCACCCGACTCGACTTCGACGCCCTTCAGGAAACGGCTACCTACTGGGACGGGGTGCGGCGTCTGTACGCGCCCTTCGAAACCGGTCAGCTCGCCGGCTCCGCGGAAGTGTACCTCCACGAGATGCCGGGCGGGCAGTACGCGAACCTGTACCAGCAGGCCCAGTCGCTCGGGGTGGCGGACCGGTGGGCGGAAGTGGGGCGGATGTACGCGGCGGTCAACCGGCTGTTCGGCGATATCGTCAAGGTCACGCCGACATCGAAGGTGGTCGGCGACATGACGCTGTTCATGCTCGCGAACAACCTGACGCCCGAAATGGTACTCGACCCGAAGAAAGAGATCGCGTTCCCGGAGTCGGTGGTGGAGTTCTTCGAGGGCAAGCTCGGCCAGCCCCCGGGCGGGTTTCCGCCGGCGCTCCAGACCCGCATCCTCCGCGGGCGGAAGCCGCTCACCGACCGACCCGGGGCCACGCTCCCGCCCGTCGACCTCGCGAAGGCGAAGGCCGAACTCGAGCCGAAGCTGCGGCGCGCGCCGTCCGACCAGGACGTCATCTCGTACGTCCTTTATCCGAAGGTGTTCAGCGACTTCGCGGAGCACCAGGCGAAGTACTCCGACGTGAGCGTGCTGCCGACGCCCAGCTTCTTTTTCGGGCTCGCGAAGGGCGAAGAGGTCAGCATCGAGATCGAACCCGGTAAGACGCTGATCATCAAGTTCTTCACGGTGGGTGAGCCGCAGCCCGACGGCTACCGCGTGGTCTACTTCGAGCTGAACGGCCAGCCGCGCGAGTTCCGCGTCGTGGACCGTACCCTCGGCGCCGGAGCGGTCAAGTCGCGCCCGAAGGCCGAGAACGGCAACGCGAAGCACATCGCGGCGCCGATGCCGGGCGCCGTCGTCGCGGTGGCCGTGGCCCCGGGCGAGGAGGTCGCTGCCGGGGCCAAACTGCTCACGCTGGAAGCCATGAAGATGGAAACCACCATCTACGCCGACCGGCCCGGGAAGGTGGCCGAAGTGCTGGTTCGTCCTGGGGCACAGGTGGAAGGTGGCGACTTGGTGATCCGGTTCGAGTAACAGCCCGCTCCCCCCGTTGAAGGTAACAACATGCTGCCTCTCGTGTTGGTGCTCGCTTCTGCCGGCGCGGACGCCGCGCCGGTCATCACCTCGCCGGTGGGATCGGGTAAGAAGGGCTTCGCGGGCGACGGCGGGCCGGCCGCGAAGGCCGAACTCGATCAGCCCTTTGACGTGGCCTTCGACAAGGCCGGCAACCTGTACTTCTCGGACACGTTTAACCACCTCGTGCGCAAGGTGGACGCGAAGACCGGTACGATTACAACCGTTGCCGGCAACGGGAGGAAGGGGTTCGGTGGTGACGGTGGAAAAGCGACCGAAGCGAGTCTGAACGAGCCTTACGGCATCGAACTCGATGCCGACGGCAACCTGTACATCGTGGACCGGCTGAATTTCTGCGTGCGCAAAGTGGACGGCAAGACGGCCGTCATTTCCACCGTCGCGGGCACAGGCGGCAAGGTCGGGTACGGGGGCGACGGTGGCCCCGCGAACAAGGCCCTGCTCGTGGAGCCGAACGGCTTGTGCCTCGACGGGAAGGGCGGACTGTACATCGCCGACGTTGCGGGGCACCGGGTGCGCGCCGTCGATCTCGCGACGGGCACGATTTCGACGCTGCTCGGCAATGGTAAAGGTGTCACCGCAGGCGACGGCGGGCCGATCAAGGACGCGACACTCAACGGCCCCCGTGCGGTCGCGGTCGGGCCGAACGGACGGCTGTACGTTGTGGAGCGCAACGGGCACTGCGTGCGCGTCATCGATCTCGCCAAGGGCCGTATCGAACGGTTCGCCGGTACGGGCAAGAAGGGCTACACCGGCGACGGCACGAAGGCGCTGGACGCGACGTTCGACGGGCCGAAAGAAATCGACATCGATAAGGACGGAAACGTTTTCGTCGTGGACACCGAAAACGAAGTCATCCGAAAAATCGACGCGAAGAGCGGTGTCGTCACAACCATTGCCGGGAAGGGTCGAACCAAGACCCCGGGACTCGGTGACAACGGTCCGGCGACGGGTGCGACGCTCGGCCGACCACACGGGGTCGCAGTCGGGCCGGACGGGGCGCTGTACATTGGGGACACAAACAGTCACCGCATTCGGAAAGTGAAATAGTTCGGTTCGCTGCGGTGTCGTGTGCGCGGGTAAGGTTGCCCGGTCAGGTTGTACCGGTGTCGGGGGCGCCGAATGGTACATTCTGCACTCCCGACGCTTATTTTTGCCGTATTCCGTGAACCGCTGCTCGTTGGGCCGATGGATCGGGTATCCCGGGCTCGGCGGCGTTCTCGTTGCTTCACATTCAGCTGCTCGCGATTTTGACTTAAGTGATATCTTGAAAATATGTTGCGCCATTATTTCGGGGCCTGATTGGAATCGATTCCCGTCTGATTGCGGGACCGGAATCGGAGGTTTTAGGCGTGATTTGTGGGTAGCGGCGGACCCAGTAAACCGGTAGTCCGCCGGTATTGCATGTGCCCGCCCGAGGCCCACTCGAAGCCAATTCGTGGAAACTGAAGCGGCGCTGTAACCCCCGTTACAGCGCCGCGGGGCGCCGTGGGTGGTGTTGGTTGCTGTGCACGTCATCCTTGGGACACCCGAAAGCTCTCGCGTTCGGATTGAGCTAGAGTTGCTCGGATTCCGTCGCGTGAGGTTTACCATGTTGCCCACAGTGGTTCTGCTGCTCGCAGCCCAACCGGCTCCGGCCGAGGCGTTTCGGCAGGCCGAACGGTTCGCCGCCGAGGACCGGTTCGGCGACGCCGAGCCGCTTTACCGCTCCGCACTCGACACCGACGACCGCTTCCTCAAGCGCCAGGCGTTCAACCGGCTCATGAGCCTTTACGTCCGTTCCGGGCGTCCCGATAAAGCCCTGCGTACCGGCGATGCCTTCCGCGAGTGGCTCAAAACCGTCGGCGATCCCGACGGCTCGGGCGCCCTGGAGCTGCTCACGGCGCAGTGCCACCTCGACCTGGGCTACCCCGACACCGCTGAGACGCACGTCACCGCCGCGCTGGGCGCCAGACCGCCCCTCGCGCCGCCGCTGGTGCTCGACGCGCTTCGGCTCCGCTGCGAAACCGCCGCCCTGAAGCGGGACGGCTCCGAGACCCGGCGGTGGGCCGAACTGGAGCGCGCCGCGGCGGACACGCTAAAGGTCGCAGAACGCACCAACACCGCCGCGGTTCGTGTGGCCGCCGCTCGCGCGCTGGCGGACGCGCTCGCCAAGCGAGGGGACCGCGCGGCGGCACTGGCAGCCCTGGAAGGCCTGCCGGCACTGCACGACGCGCTGTCCGACGCGCTCGGCCGGCGGGACACGCAACTCCAGCGCGCCAAGCTCCTCGCCGCCCGGAGACAGTTCGCCAGCGCCGAACCGCTGTTCACCGAAGCACTCACGCTGCACCGGAAGGCCCAACCCGAGCAGCGGGTCACGGCCGGCGACATCCTCGCGGAATGGGCCGCGGCGGCGCTGGCCGCCGGTAAGACGGCTGACGCCACCACGCTCCGCGACCGCGCCGCGGCCGAGTACAAGGCCGCGCTCGGTGCCACCACCGACGCCGGAGGGGCACTGGCCGCGTTCGTGCGGCTCCAGGCGCTCACCCGCTCCGCTAACCAGTTCACACAGGCCCTCGACGCCGCACGTCAGGCGGGGGCTCGGTGGTCGGGCGACACCCTTCTTGATGCCCGTCTGAAATCGGACCAGGGGGCATTAGAACTGATGGCAGCGGCCCACCCGGCCGCGCGAAAGTCACTTACTGCGGCACTGTCGGCCCTCGAACCGGTTGAGCCGGTGAACCTGCGGGTGTTGCCCAAAGTGCTGGTGAATTTGGCCGCCGCACAACTCGGATGTGACGCGCCCGAAGACGCCGAAGTGGCCCTCAAGCGGTGCGCCGAACTGTACCGCAAGCACAAGCTCCCGCCGGACGCACTGCGGGTCGAAGCCGATTACCTTTCTGGGGTCGCGGCGTCGCGCCGGGGCGATTTCGCAGGCGCGATCGGGTTCTTCCGGGACGGGCTGGCCCGGTGCGATCTCGTCGGGGCCGACGCCGACGCCACGCGCTTTAACCTGTGGCTCAACAGCGCGCTGATCCACAAAGAGCAGGGCGACGCCGCCGCCGCGAGCGAGGCGCTCACCCGCGCCGCCGGGGTGCTCGCCCGGTTCGGCGAACGCGACGACTTGAGCGCCGCCATCATCGACGCCGTCCGCGCCGACCTGTACCTGTCTCAGGGGCAGGTCAAGAGCGCCGCGGCGCTGGTGCCGGCACTCGAGGCGGCCGGCGCGCAGGGCGGGCGGCAAAGTGAATACCTCTGGGCCACCGCCCGTCACATCCGCGCGCTCGACGCGCTCGGGCGTAAGGATCTCGCAGCGGCCGAGACGGTGTGGGGCGAACTGGCCGCCGCGCAACGGACGACGGGCGACGTGCTCCTGGCCCGCACCCTCAACTTTCTCGGGGTCTGCGCCGAACTGCGCGGGGCCGACGCGGACGCGCTGAAGCGGTTCGCGGAGTCGCGGGCGTTCCAGGCGGGGCGCCCGCGTTGCCCCCCCGCCACCTGTGCGATCACGCTGTGGCGCCTCGCTGTACTGACCGATAAAGCGGGGAAGCCGGCTGAGGCCAAAAAGTTCCTCGGCGAAGTGTTCGACATCGCCGACCGCGCCCGACTGAGCACCTTCGGCGAGGCCGCGCAGCGGGCGCAGTTCTTCGTGCAGTTCGCGCCGATGTTTGAACTGCTGGCGTCGTGGTGCGCCCGCGACGGCGACGGGGAAGGGCTGCTCCGCGTCGTCACCCGCAGCCGCAGCCGCACCCTCCTGGACCAAATGCTGGCCGCCGGCGTGGACCCGCGCGACCGGCTGCCCGCGGACACGCGCAAGACGCTCCTCGAGCGCGAGGCGGTGGCGCGCCGGGCGGTGTCGCGGCTCCGCTCGCGGGCGATGCTGTTCACCCCCGAGCAGGCCGACGAGCCGGAGGCGAAGAAGCTCGTCGCCGAACTCGAAACGGCCCAAAAGGAGTACGCCGACGCGTGGCGCGAGATCGCCAACGCCGACCCCATCACGCGCGTCCTCACGGACCCCGCGTTCGCCGAGCAGGCGCTCGCACAGGTCCGCAAGGAGGCGCACCGGGTGGGCGGGGCGCTGCTCACGTACATGGTGGGGCGCGACGCGAGCTTTGCGGTCCTTTGCACCGACCCCGCGGCCGCCCCGCAGGTGTTCAGGCTCGGGGTGGCCCGAGCAGTTGCTGCCGATGTCGGCGAGCCGCCGGCCGGCGAACTGGTCGCGCGGGCCGGGTTCCGCGGGGTCGCGGTGCGGGCGGTCGCCCCGCAACCCGAGCGACCGCCGCCCGCCCCCGCCGAGGCGGTCGCGCTCACGGACGCGGTCGCGGCGCGGCTCGTAAACCATTATCTGCGACAGATCGCCGATCCGTCGTTCAACCCGACGCGGGGCATCGCGCTGGTGTCGCGGACCGCGGGGCAGGGCACCCGGGCGATCGCCGCAGAGGGCATCGGGGACGCGGTGCTGCCCCCGGCTCTGCGCGAGAAGATCCGGGCGAGCGGGGCGAAGCGGCTGGTGCTCGTCCCGGACGGCGCGCTCCACAAGCTGCCGTTCGAGGCGCTGCTGCTCTCAGGCGCTGCCGGGCCGCGGTACGCGCTCGATGAGCTGCCGCCGGTGTGCTACGCGCCGTCGATCGGGGCGCTGGCGGTGGTTCTGAGCCGGCCCCGCGCGACCGACGCGGCGGCCTCGCTGCTCACCGTCGGCGATCCCGCATATCCGGAAGCGGCGTCCGGGACCAAGCGATCGGGCGGCGGGCAGCTCCCGCGGCTGCCGTTCACCGCCACCGAGAGCCGGAAGGTGCGCCAGCACTTCCCCGCCGATAAAGTGGTCGCTCTGGAGCAGGACAGGGCCACCGAGCAGAACGTGGTCGCCGCCATGCCCGGTAAGCGGTTCGTCCACTTGGCGGCGCACGGGTTCGCGGACGAGGCGTTCGGCAACGCGTTCGCCGCGGTCGCGCTGACCCCGCCGCCGCGGGGGAGCGAGGAGCCGGGCAACGACGGGTTCCTGACGCTCCACGAAATCTCCCGACTGAAGCTGACCGGGTGCGAACTCACCGTGCTGAGCGCGTGCGTGACGAACGTCGGTCCGCAGCGCCCGCTGGAGGCCGGCGTGACGCTCGCCGGTGCGTTTCTGGGCGCCGGCTCGCGCGGGGTGATGGCGAGCTGCTGGTCGGTGGACGACCGCGCGACCGCCGAGATGATGTCCGGGTTCTTCGGGTCGATCCGTGCGGGCGGGGGGAAGGGAACCGCGTACCCCGAAGCGCTGAAGGACGCCCGGTTGGCGGTGAAACGCACCCCCGGCTGGGAAGCGCCGTTCTTCTGGGCGCCGTTCGTGTACGTCGGGCCGCCGGACTGATGCCGAACCCAATTGAAGAGTAACTGCCTCCTGTAGCCGGCCTCTGTGAGGCCGGTGCGACATGACCGAGGTAGCACCGGCCTCACAGAGGCCGGCTACAGAATACGGCGTGGATAAGGGCCAATCGGATTCGGTAACATGCCGGCGAATGGGTCCAAAGCGTGCGTGTCGGTTACCGGGTCCGGCCTGCCGAAGAAGCCGTCGTCGCGGTCTCTTACCGGTGAGGCTCAAATCGCTTCGGGGCCACGCTCACCGGTGCGGATGCGGATACAGTCCTCCAGAGGCAGGATGAAGATCTTCCCGTCCCCGATGCGCCCCTCCGGCCCCGTGCGGGCCGCGTCCATGATCGCGTTGACCGTCGGTTCCACAAAGTCTTCGTTGACCGCGATTTGCAACTGCACCTTGCGCAGCATGTTGACGGTCAGTTCGTGCCCGCGGTACACCTCCGTGTGCCCCTTCTGCCGCCCGAAGCCGAGCACATCCACGATGGTGAGCCGGAACACTTCAACTTTGTTCAGCGCTTCTTTCACGGCGTCGAGTTTGGACGGCTGAATGATGGCGAGGATGAGCTTCATGATTCGGACCCGGCGGACGGAAGTGGACGCGGCGCGGTTCGAGGACCCCGCGGTTTGTGTCCAGAATAGCAAACCGCCCGTTGAACAGCGCGGCGACAACCGTTTGGCACCGGCGACCGATGGCGAAATAGATGAGGGGCGGGCCGTCCCACCCGGGGCGCTCTATTTCCATGACAGCGAGCCCGAGAACCGATCCGTTGAGCCAACCCCGCGCAGCACAGGTACGGCTCGCTCTTTCTCCTTGCCGAACTATTTTTGAACCGGCCGTTGTTCGCCCTTCACAGGTACGAGTACGTTTCTGTCAACGTACGCCACGTAGACGCGCGACTTGGTGAGCTTCGGCGGCAGGGGCCACGGCAGTTCCACGCTTTCGGTGCAGTAGGTGCGGCACTCCCAATGCTGGACCCGGAGCTGCGCCGGACCGATGGCCGAGTCGAGACGTGCCGGGGCTACCGTGTCCAGGCGATCCAAGATCTTGTCTTTTACGATCACAATGTCGTCCCGGACGACCCCGGCCGCAGGCTTCGGGAGCGCGCGGATCACCTCTTGGTCCGTCGGCTCGTCGCCTAGGACCCGTGCCTCGGCGACAGCCAGCTTCTTCTTGAGCGCTTCCACCTCGCGCCGCAACCGCTCGTTCTCCTTCTTGAGATCTTCGAGAGTCGCTCCCACTGGCATAGGCACTTCCGTCGTCGCCGGTGCCGCCGGCGGTCCGACCTGTCCGATCGCTGTCCCCAGGGCGGCAGTCGTCACCAGGGCCAACAGCACCAGCTTTGCCTTGAACAATCCCATTGTGTTCCCCACTTCCTGTGAAAGGGCGACGGCCGCTGCGACCGCCGTGGTCGGAGCGCCCTCTGCGAGTTTGGCGGCCGCAGACGCGGTTGCGGCTACGAGAGCTGCGGGGACCGTTCCCAGAGACACGGCCGGGAGCGTCACCCCGCGAGCGGTGAGTCCCGCGCGGAGCCGTTCCTTGGCCCGCGCAAGTCGGGACTGGAGCGTGCCGACCGGGCAGCCTAGTTCTCGTGCGGCATCGGGTTGTGTTCGGCCTTCAAGGTGGCACAGAACGAACGCGTCGCGGTACACCACCGGCAGCCGTTCCACATCGCGATCGAGTGCCGCCCGCCAGTCGCAGGTGTCTGGGTTCGTGGTGGTAACGGCTTCCGGCCGGGCCGCCCGCCGCTCTCGGGCGACGCGCCGGGCGGTTTCGCGACCGAGACGCGTGCTGGTTCGGTGAGCCACCCGGTACAGCCACCCGGCGAGTGATTCCCGGGATCGAACCTCGCGGGCGCGCCTCACGAGCACGAGAAATGTGGCCTGAAATGCGTCGTCCGCGTCGATGTCGTTGCCGAGTACCCGCCGGCACACGTCACGTACCATCGGGCCGTGCCGCCAGATCAGAGCCTCGAACGCGGCGGCGTCCTGTTCCGCCGTAAAGCGCTCAAGCAACTCACCGTCCGCGAGTTGCGCCAAGCGGTCACTCGCGACTATCCAGTTGAGGTGGTGAACGAGGCTGGAAAGCTGGCGAACCACGCGAGACCTCCGTTTCATCGCCGTTCTACACGGATAGAGCCCGCGAAGGGCGATCGCCGTCCCGAAAATCGGAAAACACGACACGACCGGCCATAGTGGTTCGGCCGGAAGGGCTTAGCAAGAAAGGCGTTGCGGTTCTGGTGTCGGGACAGAGGGTTACCAGTTCGTACCCCAACCGGTGCGGTACGCGGTCGGAGCGTGTGGCACGACCGCGGGCGGATGATATTGGTCACGAGCGGGAGCATCACGGACGGAGAGAAGTGCGTGCTCGCTTGGGAGATACGAAGCGAGGGGTGGGCGCAGGCGTCAACCGATGCGAGTGGCTACTTGCGCGTCGGCACCAGGGTTTCGCCGTGACTGGCGTATTCCGGCCCGACGGCGTAGTTGGCAAACCTGAGCGAGTACGCCCCCTCGAACCATTCGCGGATGTGCGGCACCGCGCCCTCATCGAACGCCGGCCGTACTGCCAACGATGGCCCGTAAGGCACCACGCGAATTTCCCCGTGTTCGACCACCAAGTCACCAGCCTTGAACACGAACCGGGGCAGCTCGAACATCGCCTTGAGGTCGGCCCCCGGCGTGTACACGGTGATGTCCGCGTCCGCACCGGCTCCAAGGTGGCCCTTGTGCGTGAGCCCGAGCATCCGTGCCGGGCCGGCGCGCGTGACGATGGCGATCTCGGAGAGCGTGTACTCGCGCTCCAGGTCGGGAAGGGTACACACGGCGCGCAACTTCTCGGGTAGACGTTTCAGCACCTCGCGGCGGTAGTCGCGGCTCATCAGGAGAGCGCAGATCTCAGGGTACGCCAGGAACGAGCCGCCGTTGGGGTGGTCAGTGCTCATCGCCACCCGCCACGGGTCTTCCACCAGAAGATACCACTCCAGCCCGATCGCCCACTGGAGCGCGTGAACGAAACTCTTCTCCTTGTACTCGATGGGTACGATCCCGCACCCGCCCTCGCACTCGGTGTCGCCGTTGAACCACTTCCGACCGGTCACCTTGTGAAGGAAGTGGCCGAGCGGACCGTCGCCGGTCATCGACGTGGTTTCGCCGAACATCACCTGGCCCACGTCCACGGTGACGTTCGGGTGCGCGTTAACGTATTCGGCGAGCTGCGGCACCTTCGAGCAGAACGTCCCCTGGTCGTCCGGCCCGCCGCCGTAGCTGTGGAACTGGATGTGCGTGAAGTGCCCGCGGTGCCCCTCGACCGCGCGCATGGTGTCGAGGGTGGTGGACCAGTTGCCCGGCATTCCGAGCTGGTTGCAGTGGATGTGCGCGGCGTGCGGGAGCTTCAGCTCGTCCGCCGTGCGCGCGACCGCGTTCACGATGACGCGCGGGGACACGCCGAAACCGGGAACCTCGTCGTCAAAGTGTGCGAGTCCGGAACCGCCCTGCTTCCAGATCTCGACGCCGCCGGGGTTCACCACCTTGAGCGCGTAACCGCGGGTGGCGTTGAGCAGCCACCCGCAGAAGGCGCGCGCCCGCTCCGGCTCCCCGCGCCCGAGTTGGTCCATCAGGTAGTGGTTGTTGCCGACCAGGACGAAGAAGCCCTTGTCGATCACCGGCGTGTCGTGGAACTCTTCGTGCGTGTGGCGCGCGCCGAGCGGCGGGATCGCCGCGTCGAACACCGTGGTGTACCCCAGCCCGGCGTACAGGTAGCCGGTGGTGAACGTGGTGGGTGTGCTCCCCAGCGTGCCCGACCGCAACAGGTCGGTGCGGAGGAACGGCGTGTTGTCGCGGCGGTCTTCCGGGCGCAGCTTCCGAGCGACATTCACCTTTGGGCCGGCGATGTGAGCGTGCATATCCACGCCGCCGGGCATGACCACGAGGCCCGAAAGGTCGATGGTGCGCGCCGGGTGGACGGTCGGATCGGTCGGCGGTGCGACGACCTTCCCGCCGTCGATCCACAAATCGCGGACCTCGCCGTGAACACCGTTCGCGGGATCGTACACCGTTCCGCCGGCCAACTTCGTGAGCGCCATGACGGCAGTTTACCACCAGGAGGAAAACAGAAGAGGGGCGGCGGACGAACGCGGCGGGGCGCCACGTGGGCGCCCCGCCGCGTTCGTCCGCCGCCCCTCGTCCGCTACTTCTTCAGTACCGCGCAGAAATCGATTTGGTACTGGGACAGCTCCGGCCGCTTGCTGATATCGGTCACGAGCTTCTGAGCTTCGGGTGCGGTGCGCACCTCGAAGCACACCATAATCTTCTTCGTGCCGGACCACCGGACTTCGACGCCCTCGGCGCGGTCCTGGCACAGTTGCCGGATCAGGGTTTCGATCGGGTCCGGTCCCGTTTCGCCCATTTGTGCTCGTGCCACGATGGGCTTCGTGTTCGCCGCACCGGACTTCCACGCCGGCACGGTGGTCGGTGCCGCGGCCGGCGGTTGCGCGGGACGGCCTCCTGCGGGGGTCCAAGTGCCCGGAGCGGGTTGCGCCGGTTCAGGCGCGGCCTGCCACAGGTGCTCCTCGCGGCGCGGCTCGGGCTTCGGCTCGGGCCGCTTCGGTTCCTCCGGTTTCACTTCCGTCGTCAGCGAGATCGGGAGCGGGCTCGGCACCGCTACAACCGGTTTCGTCGGTTCGACCGAAGGGAAGGCGGGCGCGGCTTCTGTGTCCGGAGGCGGTACGCTCGGTGATGGTGCGGCCAGCGGCTGAACGGTCGGCGGAACGAACGCGACCGGTTCGGATTTCTGCGGTGCGGGTGGAACGATCGGGTCCGGCTCGCGGACGACCGGCGGCACGATCGGGGCCGGGACCGGCGCCACCGCGACCGGAGCGGTCGCCGGCGGCGTCAGCACGGTTGACGGCGGTGTCAGCACGGTTGTCGGTGGCGGCGTGAGTTTCGGCACGTTCACCGGCGGCGGGGGCGCGACGAACTTCGACTCCGCGTTCGGGGACGGCTTCGGCGCTTCCGGTCGTTCGACCGGCAGCGGGCGCGGCTGCGGTTGCAGTTGTGGCTGCACCTGTGCGGGCAGTTGCTGTTGAACCGGTGCGGCGGGCTCGGACGCCGAGGCCACCGTTGTGGCGGGTTTGGCGGTGGCGTAGGCGGGCGGGTCGATGCCCGGCGGGTTGCGGAGCGGGTTCATCACCGGCACCGGGAACGCGCCGGGGGTGGCTCCGGTGATCGAGTACCAACTCGCGGACGCCTTCGGGTACTGGCCGGTGGGCGCGAACTGGTTGGCGCCGGGCGTTACCGTTCCCCACCCGTACCAGCGGTACGCGGGCGGCCCGGCGTACACCGGGGCGCCGTCGGCGGCCGTGCCGCGGAACGGGGTCGTGGCGGTCGGTTGCTCGGGCGGCTGGGGCGCCGACGCCTGCTGTGCGCGTCCCGCGCCTTTGAGTTTGTCCAGCCCCTTCGGCGGCGTGAACGGGTCTTCCCGGTGTTCGGCAGAGGCTGCCGCCGGGGACAGCGGGCGTACGTTGCCGCTCCGGGACGCGCTGCCCGCGGCCGGGAGCACACCCGAATCAACTCCGCTGAGCCACGCCGGGCCGCGGGCGTCGGCCGGCGCTTTACCGGGCCGCGCGACCGGCGTGGTCGGGAAGGATGACGGCGGGAACTCTTCGGACGCGCCCCGCGCCACGGTTCCCGCCGCGGTTTCGTTCGCGCCGAGCGGTTCCGGCGGTCGGAACGACGCGCCCCGGGCACGTGGCGGTTGCGCACTGGCCACCGCCACGGCCAACCCCAGCACCGCGATTACACCCACGATCGTCCGCATGGCCTCGTCCTTGAGAGTGCAGTGCCGCATTCCGTTGCCTGCGCCGCGAGTCACTTAGCGCCGGGTGGTGCCCACGCCCGCTAACCCCGGGCGCATCCCGCCGCGGTTGTTCGGCGACGGGAAGTAGCCTCCGGTGCTGTTGAAAACGGTCGGGTGGCCGGCCGGCGGGAGCACGCTTCCGGGGGCCGCCTCACGGGGCTGGAGCGGGTCCGGGGCGCTCGCCATTTGCGGGAAGAACAGTGCGCGCTGACCGCCCCCGGCTGTAAACGGCGCGCCCAACCCCTGACCCGTGCCGCCCACGGTGCCCGGGCGAACGCCGTAGTAGTAGTTCACCGCCGGACTGCCCCCGCGGAGCAGGTTCAGGTACGGGCTCAGCGGCTGGTTCGCCGGGTTGTACACGTTCGGCATCGCGGCCGGCGGCTGGTAGTAAGGTGACATGGGGTACTGTGCGGACGCGGTTGCGCACGTCACGAGCCCACCCGCTGCGATTAGCACGAAGCGCATCATGTGTGTCCCTCCCACGACTCGGTTACACGGTCGCCTGTATTCTCGGCGAACCCTGTGCCATCTCGCCGTTTCCGCCCTGCCGACTCGTCGCCCGGTTCGGTTCCGGGGCCTCACTAATTGTTGTTGTTGAACCCGTTCCCGCGTCCGGCGATGTTGTTGATCGTGTTCGACCCGAGCAGTGTGATACCGAACACCCGCTCAACCGGTGCGAACAGCCGAGCCATTGTGCGGTCGATGGTCACCAGGCGCTGGGCCTTGACGTAGATCCGGTCGCCCGGGAGCACCTGGTAGTTCGTATGACTGATCCCGTGCTGGGTGAGGCCGACCCAGTCCACCGGCAGGAGCTGCCACGGCTGCCCGGGGTGCGGGGTGCGCCGCGCGATCCAGATGTTCCGCTTGCTCGCGACATCGGGAAGGCCGTTGATGTTGCCGATCGCGTCCAGCACGGTCTCGCCCCCGGTGATCGGGAACGGGAACACCTGCTCCCCGAAGCCGCCGCCGTCGGTGATCACATAGTAACGCTTGCTGTTGTACGCGATCACGTCCACGATCACGACAATACTGTTGGGAGTCTGGCGCAGCTTCCTCAATTCCACCTGTTCCACCAGATGTGCGCGAATCGCCTCGGCCGCCTGATCGAGCGTCAGCCCCGAGACCGTTACGTTTCCCCAGAACCCCAGACCGACAGTACCATCGGGACGCACCTGGAACTGACCCGAGATGGGCTGTACGCCTAACCTCTCGGTCGCCTCGACCGTAAACGGCTTTTTGTTCGTGGGGGCGTCCTCGTAAAGGATGTCACCTTTTTCGTTCGTTCTGGGCACCGTGACCCGCTGCACGACCTCAATAAGCAACTGGTCCGGCGGGCCGATGACGTAGGGCGGCAGCGCAACCATGTCCAACTCGCGGGGCACAGCACCCGTTGGCGGTACTTGGATCGATGCGTTGGAGTTGTGCGGCATCGGCGGGGTGCCGAAGTAGTCGCGGGGCGACCCGTGCATACACCCGACCGTCGAAAGAAGCAGCCCGGCGACGACGAACACACTTTTCCCGCGCCGAACGCTCATGGTCACTCCTCCCGCACCCTGAACCGGATAACGGCTCCCACCGGCATCACTGGTGTTATCGGCGGCACCGGAACCGTTCCTGAACGAAACCGTCCGGATCGTGAAGATCGATTCAAGTCAGGTCGGCGGCGCAAGGTGCGGGGGCACGGCCAACGGATCGCTGTCGATCACGGACTCTTCACCCGCGCGAGATGCGCTCAGGGGAGGGGTGAATTTGTGTGCCGGCGTGACGTAATTTCCTGCCGAGCAGTGAATTCGAAAAATGCGGTCCCGAGCAAACGATCCCGTACTACGGTACATCGCGAAAAACGGCGAGGCGTGACCGCAGACACGACGCGCCGCAGCGAGGGAAAAACCTGACATGGCCGGGCGATTCGACCCGAGCCCGCCGCCCGCGGGTACCGACGCGACACTTCTTCACCGGTACCGAACGGGTGACGAGACCGCCGCGACCGACATCTACGTTCGGTACGCACAGCGGCTGCGCGCCCTGGCGCGCCAGTACTGCACGCCCAACTACGCCGGCCGGTTCGATGCCGACGACGTGATCCAGTCCGTGTTCCGTGCGTTCTTCCACGGCGCCCGGTACCGCGACTACGACGTTCCCCCGGAGGGGGAGTTGTGGGGGCTGCTGATGGTGCTCGCACTCAACAAAATTCGCGCCCTCGTCGGGCACCACCAGGCCGACAAGCGGGCCGTCCGGCACACGGCCTCCGTCAGCGACTTCGACTCCCACACCGCGCTGGCCGCCGACGACTCCGCCGCCGCGTTCTTGCGCCTCGTCATGGACGAGCAGGTCGAGGCGCTGCCGGAGTCGAACCGCACCATCATCCGGCTGCGCACCGAGGGCTACGAGGTGGGTGAGATCGCCCAGGTCACGGGCCGGTCGCGCCGCACCGTCGAGCGCGTGTTGCAAGACTTCCGTGCCCGCCTGTCCCGCAGCGAGTAGACCATCCGGGGGCCGCTCTCGTGAAACTCTCCGTCGCCACGCACTCGCTCGCGGCCGAACTCGCTCATCGCGTCGAGGCGTTCGAGCTGGCTCTCGAAACCGACCCGAACGCGGATTTCGCGCGGCAGTTGCCCGCGGTCGATCACCCGTTGTACCTCGCCGTGCTGGGCGAACTGGTGCGCGTCGACCTGGAACTCGCCTGGACGCGCGGGCGGCCGAAGCGGGTGTCCGAGTACACGGCGCGGTTCCCCGCGGTGCTCACCAACCCCGCGCTACTCGCGGCCGTGGCGTTCGAGGAGTACCGGCAGCGGGTCCGGGCCGGCGAGACCCCGCGCCCCGAGGAGTACGCCAACAAGTACGGCGTGCCCACGAGCGGGTGGGCCGAACTCGGTTCCGAGGTTCAGACCCCGCGACCGGGCTCGGTGAGCGCGGCCGACGCGGCGACCGACCGGATCATGGGGCCGCAGCCGCGGGACGAGTTCCGCACTGCCGAGGTGCCGCAACTTCAGCGGACGCACGATCGGCTCGGCGCGCCGCCCCTGCCGAACGCCCGCGCGCAAGCCCTGGCCGAGGCCGACGCGCTGTCCGACTGGCAGGACTCGGTGTCCTCGCTCCCGGACGTGGGCACCGATTTCGTCGGGTTCTTTCTCGCGAAGGAACTCGGCCGCGGGGCGTTCGGGCGGGTGTACCTGGCGCGCCAGGGCGACCTCGCCGGACGCCCGGTCGCGCTCAAGGTGGCGCGCGGCCTGGGGGCCGAGTCGAACACGCTGGCGCAGTTGCAGCACCCGAACATCGTCCCGATCTACTCGTACCACAGCGCCGGCCCGTTCCAGGCGGTTTGCATGCCGTTCCTGGGCGGCACCACACTCGCGGGCGTGGTCCAGAGCTTGAGTCGGCGCGCGAGCGTGCCCAACTCGGGTAAGGAGATCCGCAGCACGCTCGTCGGCGGGCGGTTCGATTCGTCCACCCGGACCGGGTCGATGGGGGGATCGGTCATTTACCCCCACGAGGTACCGGCGCCGGCTTCCAGCGCGGCATCCGAAGGTGCCGCGCTGGAAGCTGCGGAGGGCTGGGCGCGGCTCGATCAGTTCCCATACGTAGAGGCGGTTCTGGCGATCGGCGGGCAACTCGCGGAAGGGCTGGCGCACGCGCACCGGCGCGGCATCTTGCACCGCGACCTCAAGCCCGCGAACGTGCTGCTGGCCGACGACGGGCGCCCGATGCTGCTCGACTTCAACCTCGCCGAAGACACGAAGTTGCGCGGCTCGGCCGAGCGCGCGATGATGGGCGGTACCCTCCCGTACATGGCGCCCGAGCACCTGGAAGCGTTCCGCACCGGCGAGGGGACGCTCGACCCGCGGTGCGACGTGTACGGGCTCGGGGTGATCCTGTTCGAACTGCTCACCGGCCGGCACCCGTTTCCGCTCCGCCGCGGCTATCCGCGGGTCACAGTACCCCAGATGATTGCCGACCGCGCCGCCGCGCCGTCGGTTCGGGCTCTGAACCCCGCGGTGTCACCGGGCGCCGAGGCGATCGTCCGGAGGTGCCTCGCGCCGAACCCGTCGGACCGGTACCAGCGGGCGGATGACCTGCGTGAGGACATCGACCGCCACCTCGCCAACCGCCCGCTGAAGTTCGCTCCGGAGCCGTCGGTGCGGGAGCGGGCGCGCAAGTGGGCGCGTCGGCACCCGCGCCTCACTTCGTCTGCTAGCGTCGCCGCCGTTGCCGGCGTGGTGCTGACACTCGTGGTGGGGGCGGCGGTCTATTCGCGCGAACGCACCCGCGATGTGGAGGCACGGGGGCGGTTCGCCGATCACCAAGCCGCGTTCCGCGACGCACAGTCGTTTCTCGACGACCAGACGCGGTCCGAAGGGAGGCTCGACGAGCGGCTCGCCAAGCTCCGCGGGGTGCTGGACACATACGGGGTGTCGGACGATCCGTTCGTTTCTGAAGATTGGCGACACATGGCGGCCTACCGACGGCTGCCAGAAGCGGACCGCGATCAGGTGTGTGGGAACGTTGGCGAAACCTTCTTCCTGATGGCCCAGGTCGCGCTGCTACAGGCGTCCGAAGGCGACGGGGCGGGACGGGCCGCTCAGTTGACCCGGGCGAACAACTGGCACGCGCTGGCCGCGAGCTACGGCGCCCACCGCCTCCCGCGCGCGATCGGCGAGCAGCGGGTCACACTGATGGAACTGAAGGGCGACCACGCGGCCGCAGAGCGGGGCCGAGCCGAGGCCGAATCGATCCCGCTGGATCTGGCCCGCGACCTGTACCTCGCCGGCAGTCAACTGACCCGCAACGGCCGTCACTTGGAGTCGCTCAAGCTCCTTCAGAAGGCGACCCAGGCGGACCCCGAGAACTTCTCCGCCTGGTTCCTCCGCGGGACCGCGCACCTCGCGCTCGAGCAGAACGACCTGGCCGCGATGTGCTTCGGGGCGTGCGTGGCCCTGCGCCCGGACTTCGCGCCGGCGTGGATGAACCGCGGGTTGGCGTTCTTCCGGATGCGGCATTACGACGCCGGCCGCGACGACTACGACCGCGCCCTGAAACTGGACCCGAAACTGACCGAGGCGTACATCCAGCGCGGCCAGTTGCGCGAGGCGGTCGGCGACAGCGCCGGGGCGATCGGGGACTACACCCAGGCGCTCGAGACCGGCACCGCCCCGGCGCGGGCCTATTTCAAGCGCGCGACCGCGAAGTTCCGTGCCGGCGATCGGGACGGCGCGAAGGCCGACCGCGAGGCCGGGTTCCAGGTCACGCCGACCGACGAGCTGAGCTGGGTCGCGCGGGCCGAAAACCGCTGGACGGAAGACCCTACGGGTGCCCTCGCCGACGCCGACGAGGCACTGAAGGAGAACGGTCGGTCGGTCTTCGCACTTCAGATGAAGGCCGCGATCTTGTCGGAAGGGCTGAAGCGCCCGGAGGACGCACTAAAGGTGCTCGACCGCGCGGTGGAACTGCATCCCGATTACGTTCCGGCGCGGGCCGGGCGCGGGGTGCTGCTGGCCCGCGCGGGGAAGCGCGAGGAGGCGCTGCGCGACGCCCGGGACGCGCTCCGGCGCGACACCCACGCCTCGAACCTGTATCAGGTGGGGTGCATCTACGCGCTCACCGCCAAAACACACCCCGACGACAAGCGCGAGGCGCGCAAACTCCTCTGGGACGGTCTGAAAACCGGGTTCGCGCTCGACATCGTGGACACGGACACGGACCTCGATTCGTTACGCGACGATCAAGACTTTAAGGCTCTGGTCGCAGACGCGAAGGCGCTCAACGCTCCACGGTCCGAGAAACGGTGAATTCCGTGGCGGGTGACTGCCCGGCGCCGCCTTTCTCCGGTACACCGCAGTTGGTTCGGCGGTGTACCGCCCCCTCGTCCGCCGCACGTAGCGAGCACGCGATGACCCCGGCACCGAAGATCGGCTCTTCGTTCGAATACCTCGAAGACCGCGCCCTCCCGTCTACGTTCGGCGTTCCCTGGGCCGATCCCGAGCACCTGACGCTCAGCTTCGTTAATGACGGCACCCAGACCCCGCTCGGGGCCAGTTCGCTGGCGCAACTTCTCGGTTCGAGCGGCACGAGTGCGGAGTGGAAGCGCGAGATCCTTCGCGCCTTCCAGACCTGGGCGGTGAACGCGAACATCAACATCGGGCTCGTGTCCGACGGCGGCCAGGCGCTCGGCGCGGTCGGCGCGGTGCAGGGCGACACGCGGTTCGGGGACATCCGGATCGCCGCCGCCGGGCTGTCCCCGGACGTGCTCGCGAGTGCGGCCCCGTTCAGCTTCACCGGCTCCACCCTCAGCGGGGACGTGGTGCTGAACGCGAACGTGCCGTTCGGTTCGGTGTACGACCTCTACTCGGTGCTCCTGCACGAAGCGGGGCACGTGTTCGGGCTCGACCACGAGCACGACGGACACGCCTCGGCGATCCACGCCGGGTACGAGTACCAGACCGGGCTGAGCGCCGAAGACATTGAGCACCTGCAAGAACTGTACGGCACCCGCACCCCGGACGCGTTCGAAGGCACCGGCGGGAACAATACCGCCGCCCGCGCCAGCGCGATCCCGCGCAACTCGGTCACCCAGTTACTCGCCACCGCCGACATCAGCAGCCCGTCGGACGTGGACTACTACAAGTTCACCGCGCCGGCGCTGACATCCTGGCTGAGCAACGTGACCGTGCGGCTCAAGGCCGCCGGGCTGAGCCTGTTGACCGCGAAGGTCACGGTGTACGACGCCGCCGGGCGCGCGGTCGCGAGCGGGGCCAGCACCGACCCGCTGAGCAATGACATCACGCTGACGTTCAACCCCGGGCTGCTGGGCGGGAACTACACGATCAAGGTAGAGGGCGCGAGCGGGGACGTGTTCGACGTCGGCGGGTACAAGCTCGCGGTAGACTTCCTGTCGATCGGCGGAGCGCTCTCGCCGATCACCACGGCCCTCACGGGTGTGCTCGACGGCCACACCGACGACGTACTCGCGAGCGCCCGAGTGCTCCAAGCCAACACGGGGGCGGACGCCCGGTTCGACGCCGTCTACCGCGGCGTGATCGAGGACCGGTTCGATGTGGACACGTACAAGGTGCGCACGCGCGGTTTCGCTCCTGGCGATGCGGTGACGCTGAACGTGCTGGTATGGGCGCTGGACGCCAACGGCGTCGACCCGCGGGTGCGGGTGTTCGATGCCGCCGGGAGCGCGGTGGCGTTTCAGGTGCTGTCGAACGACCGCGGGCTGTTCAGTGTGCAGGTGCTGAACGCGGTCGCGGGGCAGGACTACTACATTCAGGTTTCGGCGCGGGAAGGGGCTGCGAAGACGACCGGCGGGTACTTCATCGCGGCCGACTTCAACCAGCTCTCGCCGCTCGTGTTCGATGCCGTCGCGAGCGGGACCACCGCCCCGGGTGCCGCGACCGCGGGCGAAACGCTCCAGCTCGATGAAGCCGGTGTGTTCCAATTCGCGCTCGGTGCCCAGGCCGGCGCCGCCGGCGATGCCGTCACGATGACCGTTTACGACGAGGACGGCAACGTGGTGTTCGTGCTGACAGCGCGGGTCGGGCAACCGCCGGTGACCGCGACGAAGTACCTCACGGCCGGGAAGTACACGGTTCGGTACGCGGGCGCCACGACCAATAAAGGAGCGGTCGGTTATGGGCTGTTCATGACGCAACTGAGCCAGGGCGTTGGGCCGTACGCAACGAGTACCTCGGCGCCGGCGACAAGCACCGCGCCGAGCCGCCCGACCACACCGAGCAGTTCGAGTTCGGGAACGAGCACGTCCGCGTCCCCATCCCCGTCGTACACCTATACCAGTTCCTCGCCCGGCCAGTCGGCGGGTTACTATTACACGTACTGACGCGGCTTCCCGAACCGCGCCTGGCGCTGACGCGATACAGTCACGCTGAATCCACTCGGTCTGTATCAGACTGTTCGTGTAAGTACGGTGTAAACGCCGCTGTCGTGTGAAGACTCACGAGCCAGACGACGCTCGCCCCGAAGGGGAGGGCGGTTCCGGCGGGAGCGCCTTCCGGTGGTCCTCACGCAGCTCGTCGCGTGTCGCCGGTACGAGGCACCCGCGGAACCACACGATCGTGCCCCAGCCGAGCAGCCAAATGAGAATGAGCCGGAGCAGCACGGATTGCCAGAACTGAGACGCCTGGGCGCGGTCCGACATGGTTCACGCCGCGCTGCGGCCCTTCCCGGTGATCGTGCGGGCTTCGGTCAGCACCAGGTCCATGAACACGTCGTGGGACGCGACCGGAATCTCTTCGAAGACTTGGCAGTCGAACCCGATCGCCACGAGCGGGGCGTCCGGGCGGGCGCGCGCGAGCAGCCGGTCGTAGTAGCCCTTACCCTGACCCATTCGCCCGCCGCGCACGTCGAACGCGGTGCCCGGAACCATCACCAGGTCGAGTTCCTCCGGCTGCACCTTCTTCGCCGGGAGGTTCCGAAGTTCCTCTTTCGGTTCCAGAATCTTGTATGCCCCTTCGACCAGTTCGCTCATGTCTTCGAGCAGGAACAGTTCGAGTTCGTTCGTCTCGACCACGCACCACGGGACGACGACCCGCTTGCCGTGGGTGAGGGCGTCGGGCAGCGCGTGGCGGGTGCGCACCTCACTTCCGGCGTCCACGTACCACATCACCGTTTTTGCGGATTCGTAAGCCGGGAGCGCGACGAACTTCGCGCAGATGTCGCGGCTGATCGGGTCCTTGTTCTTCTGCGCGACGCGGTTCTTGCGCGCCAGCTCGCGGATGAACTGCTTAATCGTCTGCGCGTCGGTCGGTTGCGTCTTGTCGTCCATCGGCGCCGCTCCGTTCGGGTTCCAGGAAATGTACCGCCTGGGCTACGGACATCCGTAGTGGACATCTGTTCGGATAAAATTCCTTACTAAACCCAACTGGAATCGGAGGTGCTATGTGGTCAAAAAACATGCGCCCGACGCGCACAAGCCATACGCGATCGTGACCGTTGTTCTCCCCGGTCCGGATCGCAAGCGGGCGCCGGCCCCGTACCTGTTCCGTGTGACGTACCGCAACCCGGACCCGAACGAGCCCGGGTGCCTGATGACGTGGGTGGTCTCTGGCGGGCGCGAGGAGTACCAGATCGCTGCCGAGCGCACCGCCGACGGTTACCTGAACTGGCACTGCACCTGTCCCGATGCGGTGTACCACGGCGAGTACCGCCACGCGTACTGCTGCAAGCACGTTCATGGACTTCAGGCGTTGTTTGAAACAATCGGAAACCCAGTCCGGTCCGAACGGGGCGTGGCGTAACTACTGCCGACTTCAATCAAGGGCTCTTGTACTCGGGCCGGATGGTTGTGTTTGTGGCGCGAGACAGACATCAATAACCGGAGTGCGAACGAATGCCGCGCGGGGCCGCGGCACGAAATAATGAGAGACCGATGTGAAGGCGGTGTTTCTCGCGACCGAACGTCCGCCGGTGGGTACAACAATGCCACCGCGGCCCGCACCTCTCCCCGAGCCGTTCCCACCACCAAATTCAAGGAACCGGACCATGCGAGGAACCTGCCATTTCCTCCGCCGTTCGGCTGCGTGCGCCGGGCTGATCGCACTCGCCGGGTTGCTGCACGCCGGGGCTGCCGACACGCCGGCGCCAGAGCCCGTACCTGCCCCGCGGCTGGCGGGGGCACCCGCGCCGGCGGAACTGACGCCGCTGAGCCGCGAAGCGTACCTGCTGCCGCCGAAAGAGATTGCCGACGCGGTGCTCGCGTCCCGGGGCGAAATCGTGGCGCTCACGAACCTGAGCCCCGACGGGCGCAAGTTCCTGGTCGCCAAGCGCGACCCGCTGCCGCCGGTCGAGCGCCTCGGGTGCCCGTGCGTTCACCTCGCGGAAATGGCGTTCGACCCGGTCGCGTGCCGCTCCCGCGACCTGTGGGTCAACAGCGCGGAGTCGTTCGAACTGTTTTTCCCGGCCGAGAACCGCACGGTGCCCGTGAGGGCACCAACCGGTGCCCGGGTGGGGAGCCCGGCGTGGTCCCCGGACGGTTCCAAGCTCGCGTTCCTGGCGCTGTTCTCCGACGCTACCCACATCTGCGTGGCCGATACCGAGACCGGCGCGTGCCGCCAGATCACCAAGACGCCCGTTCTTGCGACGCTCGTGACCACGCTCCAGTGGGCGTACGACGGGACGCGGCTCCAGACGGTGCTGCTGCCCGAGGGGGGCAAGCGCCCCGTACCGAAGCCGGGCGTGGCGGAGAGCCCCAAGGTGCGCGTCGCGCGCGACGGCAAGGACCCGTCCCGGACCTACCGCTATCTGCTCGAATCCCCGTACCAGATGCAGCTTCTGGAACACTTGCTCACCGGGCAGGTGGCGCTCGTGGGTGTCGCGGACGGGGCGGTCACGAACGTCGGCGAGCCGGCGATGGTGCGGAGCGTCAGCGCCGCGCCGGGCGAGGAGGCGTTTCGCGTTTCGACGGTGAAAAAGCCGTTCTCGTACTACGCCCCGTTCCAGCGGTTCGGCTCGCAGGAGGTCGTGTGGGACGGGCGCGGTAAGTCGCTCGTGACGCTATCCGATCGGAACCTGCGCGAAGGCGAGCCCCAGCCGGCAGCGCCCCCGCCGACGGCCCCGACCGCCCCGAAAGGCGGGCTCACGAAGGGCGCCGGCGGGAAGGGTGGGGTGCCCGTGCCCGATCCGACTCAACCTCCCGCTCCCAACCCGACTCAGCCGGTGCCGACGAACCCCATGAACCCGGACGACCCCGCGCCGGTGGCGCCCGAGCCGTTCGATCCGGACGCCAAGCGTGACCTGAACTGGCGCCCGGACGGGAAAGGGATGTCGTTCCTGCAACTGGAGCCGACTGCAAAGGACGAGAAGAAGGACGGAAAGAAGGAAGAGCCCAAAAAGGATGTGAAGAAGGAAGAGGCCAAGAAGGACGACACGAAAACGGTTCGCAAGGACCGCGTGATGCAGTGGCTGCCGCCGTTCGGTAAGGACGACGCGAAGGTGGTGTACGAGTCGCCGAACCGCATCACCGGGGCGCAGTACTCGGCTGACGGCAAGTGGCTGTTCGTGTCGCAGACGGTCGATTCGGCGAGGCAAATCACGGCGGTCGATCTGGCCGACTCGAAGAAGAGTTACGTGATTTCGCGCGGCGGAACCGGTTTCGGTGGGCCGAAAAAGGGGGACACGCCGCCCAAGAAGAACGAGACGGCCGGGGACGAACAGCCGCCGGGGTTCCGCGGCGGTGCGACGTTCGGCGTGGGGCTGCTGTCGCAACCGGTCGCCGGGGTCAGCGTCGTGCGCGTGTCGAGCGCCGGCGAGGTGTACCTGTCCGGGACGGAGCGCGGGCGCGGCGCCGGGGAGGCGACCCAGCCGCGGCCGTACATCGACGCGATCAACATCACGACCGGCAAGAAGACGCGGGTGTTCGAGAGCAAGTCCGACCTGCCCGAAACGATCGACGCGGTGGACGGGAACGACGTCGCCCGCGTGTACACCACGCGGCAGAACACGAAGGTCGTTCCCAACTGCTTCATGACCGAACTGGCGACCGGCACGGTCACGAAGTTGACCAACAACGTGGACCGCGCGCCGTGGTTCCACGAACTGAAGACCGAGCGGTTCCGCGTGACGCGGGTGGACGGGTTCAAGTTCTGGGTCAAGGTGACGCTCCCGCCGAAGGCGGAAGGGAAGCTCCCCGCGCTGTTCTGGATCTACCCGCGCGAGTACACGGATCAAGCGGACTACGACCAGAAGGCCGGCCGCGGTGGCGCTGCGGCCGCCGGTCCGGGGCGGTTCACCGGCCCGACCCCGCGCCACGTCGCGATTCTGACGCTGGCCGGGTACGCCGTCGTGGAGCCCGACGTGCCGATCGTGGGGCCGGCCGGGAAGATGAACGACAACTACGTCTCGGACCTGCGGAACGGCCTCTGGGCCGCCATCGACGAGTGCGACCGGCGCGGGATCATCGACCGCGACCGGCTCGCGTGCGGGGGGCACAGTTACGGGGCGTTCAGCACGGCGAACGCGCTGGCGCACACGCCGTTCTTCAAGGCCGGCATCGCGGGCGACGGGTGCTACAACCGCACGCTCACCAGCATGACGTTCCAGAGCGAGCGGCGGCAACTGTGGGACGCCCGCGAGACATACCTGGAGATGTCCCCGCTGCTCCGCGCCAACCAGATCAACGGCGCGCTGCTGATGTACCACGGGATGGAGGACGCGAACGTGGGCACGCACCCGATGAACTCGGAGGGACTGTTCGCCGCCCTCGACGGGCTGGGCAAGCCGGCCGCGTTGTACATGTACCCTTACGAGGGGCACGGGCCGATCAGCCGCGAAACCAACCTCGACCTCTGGGCGCGGTGGATCGCGTGGCTCGACACGTACGTCAAGAACCCGAAGAAGAAGTAAAGGAGCAGAAGGACTCACCAACGAGGCACAACGTAAACACAAAGGCGCACGAAGAGAAGTGGCACCTTCTTGTCGGGAACGGCAGTAACGCGAAGCCGCGGATGCGGGGCGTTAACGAGCATTCTGTACTCGAAACGTGGCACCTGATTCCCGTTTTCTTCGTGTTCCTTTGTGTTGACTGTTCTCCCGCACGCGGGGCTTCTTCGTGGTGAGTGCTCTGTATTCTGTCCACCGGTCACTCGCAACCCCTGCCATCACTTCGCACACCGCCGAGACTCCTTATGCGTCGAATCGTCGCTCTCGCACTCGTGCTGAGCGGGACGGTGTTCCTGTCCCCGCACGAGGCGCTGCGGTCCGCCGAACCGAAGCCGGCGCCGAAGGTCACCACCCCGAAGGCGCACTTCGGTTTCAACCTGGGTGACGACTACTGTCTGGCCAACTACGAGCAGTACGCCGCGTACCTCGCGAAGCTCGAAAAAGAGTCCGACCGCATCAAGGTGGTGGAGATCGGCAAGACGGCCGAGAAGCGCCCGCAACTGATGGCGGTGGTCACCGCACCGGCGAACCACAAGCTGCTCGCGCGCTACCAGGCCGTCGCGAAACAACTCGCGAACGCCGATGGGGTCACGCCCGAAGCCGCGAAGCGGCTCGCGGCCGAAGGCAAGGCGGTGGTGTGGATCGACGGCGGTCTGCACGCGAGCGAGACCCTGTGCGCGCAGGCGCTGGCCGAAACGATCTACCAGTTCGTGAGCGCGACCGACGCCGAATCGCTCCGCATCCTCGACGACGTCATCATCCTGTTCGTCCACGCGAACCCGGACGGGCACGACCTCGTCGCGGACTGGTACATGCGCGAGAAGGAGCCCAAGAAGCGCTCGCTGGGCGGGCTCCCGCGGCTGTACCAGAAGTACATCGGCCACGACAACAACCGCGACTTCTACGCCAACACGCAGGCCGAGACGCGGAACATGAACCGCGTCATGTACCGCGAGTGGTTGCCGCAAATCGTGTATAACCACCACCAGACCGGCCCGCCCGGAACGGTGCTGTTTTGCCCGCCGTTCCGCGACCCGTTCAACTACAACTTCGACCCGCTCGTCGTCAGCGGGATCGACGCCGTCGGCGCAGCGATGATGCAGCGGTTCCTCGCGGAGGACAAGCCCGGCGCCACCACGCGGTCCGGCGCCCGCTACTCCACGTGGTTCAACGGCGGCCTCCGCACCACCGCGTACTTCCACAACATGATCGGGCTGCTCACGGAGACGATCGGCAGCCCCACGCCGTCGCGCATCCCCTTCAACCCGGCGCTCCAGCTCCCCCGGGCCGACCTGCTCGCCCCCGTCGCGCCGCAAGAGTGGCACTTCCGGCAGTCGGTCGACTACTCGGTGACCGCGAACCGGGCGGTACTCGACTACGCCTCCCGGCACCGCGAGCAGCTCCTGTACAACATCTGGCTGATGGGCAAGAACGCGATCGACCGCGGCGGCAAGGACAGTTGGACGGTGACGCCGAAGGTGGTGACGGCGGCGAAGGGCGGCCGCGGCGCGGACGCGTTCCAGAAGTTCTTCCGTGACCCCGCGAAGCGCGACGCCCGCGCGTACATCCTGCCGTCCGACCAGCCGGACTTCCTCACCGCGACCAAGTTCGTGAACACGCTCATCGGTACCGGCGTGACGGTCCACCGCGCGACCGACGGGTTCACCGTCGGCGGGAAGAAGTACCGGGCCGGTTCCTACGTTGTGAAATCGGCCCAGGCGTTCCGCGCGCACGTGCTCGACATGTTCGAGCCGCAGGACCACCCGGACGATTTCGCGTACCCGGGCGCGCCGCCGACCCCGCCCTACGACGCCGCCGGGTACACGCTGGCGTTCCAGATGGGCGTTCAGTTCGACCGCGCTCTGGACGCGGTGAGCGGGCCGTTCGAGGAACTGAAGGGCGAAGTGCCTCCGCCCCCGGGACAGGTGCTCGACGCGGACGGGGCGGTCGGGTTCTTCCTGCACCCGCGGACCAACGACGCGTTCCGCGCGGTGAACCAGTTGCTCGCCGCGGGGGAGGAGGTGCGGCGGCTCACGAAGCCGGCCGCGGTCGGCGGCGCGAAGCACCCGGCCGGCATGTTCTTCGTAACTAAGAAAGCGGGCACGCAGAAGCGACTGGAAACGATCGCGACGGCACTGGGAACCCGGTTCGTGGGCAGTCCGGAGGCCCCCGGGCGCGAGGCCGCGGCCCTCAAACCGGCGCGGATCGCGCTGGTGGACCGCTACGGCGGGTCGATGCCGTCCGGGTGGACCCGGTGGCTGTTCGAGCAGTTCGAGTACCCGTTTACCGTGGTCTACCCGCCGGACCTGGATCGCGGCAAACTGCGCGAGCAGTTCGACGTGATTGTGCTCGTGGACGGCATGGGCGGGTCACGCGGCGGTGGCGGCGGGGGCGGGGACCAGCCGCCGGAATCGAACGTGGTGGACGAACTGGGACTGCCCGCCGAGTTCCGCGGCCGTCGCGGCAGCATCACCGCGACCAAGACGGTGCCCGAACTGAAGAAGTTCGTTGCCGCCGGGGGTACGCTCCTCACGATCGGTAGCTCGACCGCGTTGGCCGGTCAACTCGGCGTGAAGGTCGAGAACCACTTGGTCGAGAAGGGCGCCGACGGTAAGGAGAAGCCGCTCGGGCGCGACAAGTTCTACGTCCCGCCGTCCGTGCTGCGGATGAAGGTCGATCCGGCGCACCCGCTCGCGTGGGGCATGGGAGATGAGACCGACGTGATGTTCGCGAACAGCCCGACGTTCCGCGCCCCGGCGAACGGGTCGGGGGTGGAGCGCGTGGGATGGTTCGCGGGCAAGACGCCCCTGCGGAGCGGCTGGGCGTTCGGGCAGGAGCACCTCGACGGCGGGGTTGCAGTGCTGGACGCCGCCGTCGGTAAGGGGCGGGTCGTGGCGTATGGTTCACAGGTGTTGTACCGGGCGCAGCCTCACGCCACGTTCAAGCTGGTGTTCAACGCGATTTGCCGCGCCGGTGCGGGTGACTGAGGTTGTGCGAATGTGTCCGGTGTATGTGGTCCGCGAGCGGTTGCATTGCGGTCAGTGCCGAGATTCGTAACCGCTCGCGGATACCCGGCGCACCGCTCGCGGAAAGGCTGTGATTTTCCCGGCGTCTGGTTAATCTATTGGCTCTATAATTGTCGCAGTGTTGATTCCAGGGGTGCGGGCTGTTGGGACCTTGTGATGGACGCGTTGCCGCGACTGCGAACCCTGGACCGGGCGGCGACGGTGGCGTCGCTAACGATTGACGAGTTGGTTTCGGCGGACGACCCGGTGCGGGTGATCTGGAGCGACGTGACGACGCTGAACCTGGATCGGTTCGTAGCCACGATCCGCGCGGTGGAAGGGCGCCCCGGGCGGAATGCGACGGACCCACGGCTGCTGGTGGCCCTGTGGATGTTCGCCACGGTCGAGGGGGTCGGGTCGGCCCGCCGGTTGGCCCGGTTGTGCGTGCGGGATGTGGGGTTCCGTTGGTTGTGCGGGGGTGTCACGGTCAACTACCACCTGCTGTCCAACTTCCGCACCCACGCGGGAACCGAATTGGAGGCCCTGTTCCACGAGCACGTGGCGATCCGGATGCACGCCGAGTTGGTGCACCTGAAGCGGGTGGCCCAGGACGGGATGCGGGTGCGGGCCCACGCCGGCGCCGGCTCGTTCCACCGGCTCGAATCGTTGGAGCAATGTCCGCGCGAGGTGGCCGAGCCGCTGCGGTTGCTCCAGGACCAACCGGACCAGCCCAAGGGGACCGCCGCGTGCCGCTCCCGGGCGGCCCGGGAGCGGCACGCGCGGGAGAAGCTCGAGCGGCTGAAGGTGGCCCAACAGGACGCGGCCGAGTTGGCGCGCGCGGGCGGCGCGGCTCCGACGGAACCCACCGGCGGCGGCGAAAGCGGCCGCCGACCCGGTACGGTCCGCGCCCCGGGCGTCGTCCACCGACCCCGCGTGCCGTCGCATGAAGATGCCCGATGGCGGGTACCGGCCGGCGTACAACGTGCCGGCGATGACCACCACCGCCGAGAAGATCATCGTGGCGGTAGACGTGACCAATCAAGGAACCGATGGTGGGCTGCTGGGGCCGATGCTGGACCGGGTCGAAGCGACCTACGGGCGGAAGCCGGGTGAGGCGCTGGTGGACGGCGGGTTCGCGAGCGGGGCCGATGTGGAGCGGGCGGCGCGGAGCGGGGTCACCGTGTTCATGCCCCCGAAAGGGGCCCGAGCGGACCGGTTGGCGGGCCGGGACCCATGCGCCCCGAAGCGGAGGGACGGACCCGGGATGAAGGCCCTGCGGGTGCGCATGGGGACCCCGGACGGTCAGGCCATTTACAAGGAGCGGGCGCCGGCCGCCGAGTGGGTGAACGCCGGCATGCGTAACCGCGGGTTGTACCAGTTCCGTGTCCGCGGGTTGGTCGCGGTGCGAGCCGTGGTGGTGCTCCACGCGCTCGTGCACAACTTGTTCCAGACCATCCGGCGGTGCGCCCACAAGCACCCGCAGCGACCATGGACGGATACCCTGCGCGAGGCCGCACGAAAAGCAAGCGAACACAATCGCGAGCCACAAGGCGTGTGACCCGCGGGGCGGCGAGGGCGCAAGGGAGGGGACGCCGGGGGCAAAAAATCACACCCTCGGAGCGAGCGGACCGCGCTCAAAACCGAGACGCGCGGCGCGAACTTGAAACGACTGGACTTGAGCGGCGCGGGTTTACGTCACTCCCAGACCAGCTTCGCGGCGTCGAAGCACGGGCCGTCAACGCACACGCGCTTGTAGTCGTCGCCGTCGGGCGTTTTCACCTTCGCCACGCAACTGAAGCAGACCCCGATCCCGCACGCCATCGGGGTTTCCAGCGACACCTGACACGGCACGTTCCACCGCGCCGCCAGTTTGGCGAGGGCGTGAAGCATCGGCTCGGGGCCGCACCCGACCAGCGGGCCGGTCGGGCCGTGTGATTCGAGCAACTGGGTGACGAAGCCTTTCGTCCCGACGCTGCCGTCGTCCGAGGCGAGGTGCACCTCGACGCCCGCGGCCCGGAAATCTTCGACCCCGGCCGCCAGTTCGGCACTCCGAACGCCGTAGTAAAGGGCGACCTGTTTGGCCCGCGGCCGTGGCGCATCGCCCCCGAACCCCCGGGCGCCGAGCAGCTCGCGCGCGAACGCGAGAAACGGCGTCTGTCCGATCCCGCCCGCCACCAGGGTCACTCGGTCGGCCGGCCCCGTGTCGAGGAACGGCTTGCCGAGCGGCCCCCACACCTGAAGGGGCTCGCCCGCGTTCACCTCCACGAGCCGCCCCGTCATCTTGCCGACGACGAGGTAAACGACATCGATCGCGACCGGTTGGCCGTTTTCGAGGACGGTATCGTAGAGCGCGAACGGGCGCCCCAGGAGCGGGTCGCTGGTGCCGGGCAGCCGGAGCATCACGAACTGCCCGGGGCGAATCGCCGCCGCGATCTCCGGGGCGCGGAGCCGCACGCGGTAGGTGCGCGCGGCGAGTTTGGTGTGTTCGAGAACCGGCGCTGTTAGGTGAAACATCAGAGAACCGGGGATGGCCGCAAAGGAGCACAAAACGCACAGGAGGGGCCGCCGACAACACCGGCGATGGCCCGCCGCGCCGCCGGCGCGGCTCACGCGCCGTCGGTTTTCCGGGGCCTCTTGGGCGCGTCTTGTGATGTTTTGCGGCCACCGTCCGCCGCTTTCAACCGCGCCGCGGTGATCTTTTGCCGCGCCCGTGTAACGAACGCCTTGAGCGCCTTCAGCTCTTCATCGCTGATCCGCCGCGCTTTGCCCTTGGGGAGCTTGTCCAGCTTCACCGGCCCGATCGCCACCCGCTTTAGTCGCATGACCTTGTGACCGAACTTCGCCAGCATGCGCCGGATCTCGCGGTTCTTCCCTTCCGTGAGCACCACGCGGACCCAGGTGCCGTTGCCTTGCGCCTTGATCCGCTTGGCGCTCTTCGCCCGCACCTTGCCGTCGCTCAGCCACACCCCGTCCATGAGCTTCTGGAGGTCATCATCGGTCGGGCGGCCGGCGACCAGAACGAAGTACATTTTGGGGACCCCGTACCGCGGGTGGGTCAGCCCCTGCGCGAGGTCGCCGTCGTTGGTCATCAGGAGCAGGCCGTCGCTCCCCTCGTCGAGGCGGCCGACGGTGTACACCCGCTGCTCCACGTGCGGGAGCAGGTCCACGGCACGCGGCCGGCCCGCGGGGTCGTGGTTCGTGCAGAGGTGACCGACCGGCTTGTTGACCGCCCAGTACACCAGTTTTTCGGCCCGCACGGGCTGGTCGTCGACCGCGATCTGGTGGGCCGACGGGTCGATCTTCAGGCCCAGTTCGGTCACCTTCACGCCGTTCACTTTGACTCGCCCGGCGGAGATGAGCTTGTCGCAGTGCCGGCGCGACCCGACACCCGCGTGCGCCAGATATTTGTTGAGACGTTCCATAACTCAGCATTGTACCACACGCGCCCGGGAGAAAGTAGCGGTGGCCCGCCGGTACGGGGCCGGTTACAGTGGCGCCAGTTCGTTACCGCCTCATTTCGATACTTTTGGAGCGCCGAACCGTGAGCGTGCTGAAACTCAAGTGCCCGGAGTGTCGCGCCGGTTTGAAGTCGGGTTCGGGGTTTAAGGCCGGGCAGACCGTGTGCTGCCCCAAGTGCGAAACGTACTTCGTGGTCGAGGACCCGGACGAGGGCGACGAGCCGGCCAAGCCCCGGGCCGCGGTGAAGGCCGTGAGGGCGGCCGTCGCTGACGAAGACGACGAGGAAGAGGACGAGCGGCCCCGGAAGAAAAAGAAGAAGCGCCGCGCGGCGGACGACGAAGGGTCTTACAAGAACTCCCCGCTGCGGTTCGTCATCCTCGGCGTTCTTGTCGTTATCATGCTGGTCCTGGCGTTCTTCCTCTACAAGAAGAAGCAGAGCGAGGCGGCCGAAGGCGGGATGGCTCCCGAAGACATTCCGCCGGTCGATGTGCAGCCGGTTCCGGGCGGGAAAATGGCCCCAAAGTTGACTCCGCCGGCCGTCAACGTCGTGCCGCCCGGCGCACCGAAGTGACCGACCGATCCGAGGCTGTCAGGCGCGCCGAGTGTTGCGCTCAACGGCGGCGTGGTGGCACCGGCCGAGGCGAAGCGTCTGGTCGCGAAACACACCGCCGCGCTGGTCAGGACCTGGGCCGCCGATCTGGGCAGCGGTACGCGCGAGCAACTCACATGCACCGCCTACGGGTCTTACACCGTGACCCGCACCGGTTCCGGGGCTGTGACCGCCGGCGGGCAGTATGAAGTGAAGGGATTGGTCGGAACGAAAGGGCTGAAACTGCTCCTGACCGGCACGTCCGGTGAGCGAAACTTTATCGTCATCTTCGAGGACGACGAACTCCATCACCCGAGCCTGGAACAGGGCGTGACCGCGGTGTTCCGGAAGGTTCAGTGACCGAAAGTCACGGACGGGAGTGCCGGCGCCGCTCGCGGCGCGAGCGGCCACCCTCACCCCCTGAACAACCAACAACGAAAACAAATCCACGCCGGCCGGGCAAGCGTCACTTCGCCAGCGGTGAGCGGTCACCGGGCAGCACCGTCGTGATTCGGATCCCCGGCCGTTTGCCGTTCGCCGGCTTCAGCCCGGGCGTTGCCGGGGGTGCCGGGAAGCCGAGATCGGTGCCCGCGTCGAGGCTCAAATTTATAACGGCCGGTTCCGCGGCGCGGGGCGTTGGCAGTTCCGTGATGCCCGAGAGTGCCGGCGCCGCCGGCTTCGGCGTTGCTTCTCCGATCACCTCGACCGCGCCAACGAACTCGTCTGTTTCTGGGCCGGGGGACGCCGGCCCCAGGGCGGCGCCGGTAACGGGTTCGTTGGCGCCGGGTGTGGGTCTGCCTTCCATTGTGGGCGCGGGGGACGGTTCCGGCACCGGCTCGGGAGTCCGACCGAGTGCGAACACATCGGCCGCGGCTACCGGCGGACCGACGGGCAGTTCCACCGCAACGACCACCGCGGGGGCGGCTCGCGTGCTCAGTTCCGGTTCGACCGGTCCCGACGGTTGTTCGACCCGCGGCTCGGGTTCTGCGGGCGAAAAATGGCCGAGCGCCGGTACCGCCGCGGCGGCGGCTTGCGGCGCGGGAGGCGCGCCGGGTAACACCTCCGCGTCGATGACCTCGGCGTCGATCACTTCCGCGTCGATGATTTCGGCGTCGATCACTTCCGCCTCAATAACCTCGGCCGGCGCCGTCTCGGAGCTACTGGTTCCGATCACTTCGGCGCTGATCGGCTCGCGCTCGGCCTTCCACTTGGCCGCGATCTCCTCCTGCATCCGCAAGATCCCGCCGACGCTCTTGAAGTGCAGCCGGAAGCACTTGGACCGGGCGCTCTGGAGCTGCTGCTGCAGCTTGACGATCCAGGTCCCCTTGACGTAGCTCAGCGGCGGCTCCGGCACCATCTTGCCTTCGAGAATGAAATCGGCGAGGTTCTCGCCCTCCTCGAAGTTCTTCATCGCCGGCAGGTTGAGTTCCTTGGCGTCGCGGATGATGTTCCGCAGCGACTTCCACGACGCCCGCAGCACCCGCAGCACCTCGCCGACGAACTCGCTGGACACCTGGTCGCCGTGCTGCTGCTGGAGGTGCGAGAGGACCGCGAGGTGCCGCTCGGCTTCGTCGTACGCGTGCCGCGACTCCATGTACAGCCGCTGCACCTCCAACTGGAACCGGTACCGCTCGACCAGCTCGTCCTTCAGCTCGGGGGCGACCTGTGCCGCCATCTGCACGTGCAGCAGGTACACCCGCCGGTCGAACGACTTGAACCACTCCCAGTTCTCGTCGCGCTTCCGCTCGGCGTCCTCGATCCGGCGCTTGAGCTTGGGCGACGGGCGCCCGGTCGCGCTGCTGTGGAGCGATTCGAGCTCCTTGTGGATCTCGTTGCGCGTCTCGACGTTCTGCTCGCAGCCGTCGTACAGCTTCTCCAGCACCTTCTCCATGCGCTCTTCGGCCCAGGGCTTGTCCCGGACGAGGCCGTTCAGCTCGCTGAGGTCGCCGGGCTCGAGCGGCCGGTCGTCGTAGCACTCCTTGTACTTCGAGTCGTACGTCGTTTCGGAGTGCTCGTTGTCGATGAACGTCTGCACCTCGGCCGCGCTCACCAGCTCGGTGTTCTTCGGCACCTTGAACACCATGCGGTAGAACTTGTACGTCATCCGCTCCCGGAGGTCGTCCGCGTCGGCGAACAGGATCCACGGCGACCGGTGGTCGGCGGCCGCCGGGACGTAGGTCCGCTTGGCGTTGGCCTCCAGCTCGTGGGCCGGGGGGTGCGTGCGGCGCATCTCCGGAACGTCGTCGGTGTCGTCCCCGTCCGCAGGGTCGAACAGTTGCACCGTTTTGCCGGCCATCGGGTGGTCCAGCGCCGGCGGGAGCCCCAGATCCGGGTTCTTGCGCTTCAGCCGGACCACCGCGGCGGCGCGGTCCTGGTGGAGGAACATGTCCCGGCTGTGCAGCTTGTGGTCGCGGGCCACGGCCAGATCCTGGACCGCCTGCATCAGGCACAGGTTGCCGAACTTCAGCCGGAACAGGCTGAGCGCGACCGCGTCGCTGCCGGCCGCCTTCACCGCCACCAGGTCGGCGTGGAACTCGGCCTCCCGCATCACCGCCATCCGCTGGAGGGTGATGACCTTGAAGATCTGCCACAGGACGGTCCGGCCCACCCACAGGACCCCGCCAACGCCTAGACCGAGGACCGACAGGACGTTGTTCTGCCGCCGGCACCAGTTCACCGCACGGTCAAACCAGTCCTCGCCGGATACCAGGTCGCCGATGATGCGGCTCGCCACGTAGGCGTAACTGGACGACGTGGCGGACTGGCTGAAGTGGCCAAACTCGTGCGCGAGCACCGACTTGAACTCGGTCAGGTTCATGCAGTTCACCAGCCCCAGGCCGATGAGCAGGTCCTTCTTGGGCTCGACGAACAGGTTGATGAGGGTGGCTCGCGGCATTACTGCCGCGTTCACGTCCGGGGAGACGAACACGCGGTTGGGCTTGGGCGCGTCGAGCTCGTCGCACAGTTGGTCGATGAACGCGAACAGCACCGGTTGCTCGTCCGCGGTGATCTCGATGTGCAGCTCCTTGTCGACCGGGTGCCGCTTGAAGAAGCCCTTTACGAGGTACAGGAAGAACACGCTGGAGACGACGATGCCGACGACTTTGACGGGGAGCCAGTGGCCCAGGCTCCACACGCACCAGAACCCGACAAGGGCGAAGAACAGCACCGCCCCGATGTAGAACATGAGGAACAGGAACAGGCCGGAGAGCAGCAGGTTCTGCTGCCGGACGTAGGCCGCGGGGTAGTCGGTGAGGTCCTCGGGCACGCCCTCGGGGCTGGGCGGGTACGGCACCTTGGGGCCGCGCTTCTTGCGCCGGGCCGGGCCATCGCCGTCGGGGGCGTCGCGCCGCTTCCGGGCGCGTTCGGAACCGGAGCCGTCGGTCGAGCGGCCCGCGGTTCTGGCTTTTGCCTCCGGTCGGGGGGCGTCCTCCGGGATTTCCTCGGGCGGGAGGTCTTCGGGCTCTTGAGCCTGAGAATGGGCCATGTCCGACCTGCGCGGCTTCCGCCGTCTGTAAATGTACGGTGCGGGAGTATTTATAGACGATGGCGGGGTGCGGGGCGTCTGTCAACCCCCGGAGGGGACCCCGTGCGGAATGAGGGGGCCGAATGTCAAACAATGAACCTGCTGCGGGCCGCACGATCGACTGGGCCGCGGCCCGCACCCGGATGTTGCTGGACCCGACCGTAACGATGCTCAACACCGGGTCGTTCGGGCCGCTCCCGGTGCCGGTGTTCGACCGGGCCACAGAGCTGCGCCGGATGCTGGCCGCCGGGCCGACGAACTTCTTCGTGCGCCAAGCGCCGCCGCTCCTCTGGGCGGCCCGCGAGCGAACGGCCGCGTTCCTCGGCACGGCGCCGCAGCGGCTGGTGTTCACGTCGAACGTGTCGGCGGCGATCAACCTGGTCGCGTCGGGGCTGCGGCTTAACGCCCCCGGCGAGATCCTGATGAGCGACCACGAGTACGGGGCGATGATCTGGTGCTGGGAGCGTGCCGTCCAGCGGCAGGGGCTGACGATCCGCACGTTCCCTCTGCCGACGATGGCGAGCGACCCGGCGGAAATTGTGGACGCCGCCACGAAGGCGATGACCCGGCGGACGCGGCTGCTGTTCTTCAGCCACGTGCTTTCGCCCACGGGACTGGTGCTGCCCGCGAAGGCGCTGTGCGCCGAGGCCCGCCGGCGCGGCGTCGTGACCGTGGTGGACGGCGCGCACGCGCCGGTGTACGTCCCGCTGGACGTGTCGGACGTGGGCGCGGACTTCTACGCCGCGAACCTGCACAAGTGGCTGCTGGCGCCGTCCGGGGCCGGATTCCTGGTGGTGGGACCGGGTAACGAGGACCGCCTCCAGCCGCTCCACGTGAGCTGGGGCTATTACCCCGACAAGTACCCGATCGGCGAGGCCGTGCGGTCGGTCGGCCCCGACGCGCAAGACACATACGGCAGCACGCCGCGGACGCGCTTCCTGGAGTTCGAGGGGACGCGGGACCTGTGCCCGTGGCTGGCGGTGCCGGCGGCGATCGACTTCCAGTCCGAGTACGGCTTCGACGCGGTGCGCGGCCGCATCGCGGAACTGGCGGCGTACACGCGCGCGGTGATCGGCGGGCTGGGGCTGCCGCTGGCAACCCCCTCGGTACCGGGGCTGTGCGGCGCGATGACGGCGTTCGAACTGCCGGACGGCCGGACCGCCCCCGCGTTGCGGAAGGAGCTGTGGGCGCGCCGGGTGGAGATCCCGGTGATCGAGCGCCCGGGCCGGTTGCTGATCCGGGTGAGCCACCACTTCTACACGACCGAAGCCGAGATCGACCGGCTCGCGAAAGTGCTGAAGGAGATCGGTGTCGCGAGCATGTAGCAGTTCCAATCGACTACGGGCGCTGGCGCGGGAGTGGCCCGGGGCAGAACATTGGATGGGTAAAACTGTACTTTCCGCGAATTTGTAGGCCGGGCGGTGATGGTGGTACGTTCGGAGTAGACGAATGCCGGCCCGTCCGGGAGGATGGCGTTACCACACGACCTCCCAACCCGAACGGACGCGGCGATGCCATCTTCGCACACTCCGGCCCCGCGGTGCCAGTGGTTTTCGATTCTGGCCGGTGCCTTGGATCGGCGCTCGGGCCGGCGGTTGGCGCTGTTGTTCCTGGGGGTGCTGTTGGCCCGCGGGCGACAGGCCCGGAGTTGCTGGATCCGAGCCGCCGGGTTGTCGTCCCAGTACCGCCGCTGCTACCCCACCGCGGCCGCCGTCGGGCGCCGGGCCGAGGCCATCGCCACCCGGTTGTTGGTCGAGGTGCTCCGGCCGTTGGTGACCGGGCCGCGGGTCGTGCTCGCGTTGGATGACACCCCGACGGCGCGGTACGGTTCCCAGGTGCAAGGGGCCGGGGTGCACCACAACCCGACCCCCGGGCCGGCCGGGAGCGGGTTCGTGTACGGGCACGTGTGGGTGGTCCTCGGGTTGCTGGTGGCGCACCCGCTGGGCGGGGTCGTGGCGTTACCCCTGTTGGCCCGGCGGTACATCCGGAAGGCGAACCTGGGGGCGGTTCGGGCGGCGGACCGGCCCCCGTTCGCAACCAAGCTGACCATGGCCGTGGGCTTGGTGCGGTGGGCGCACGGGTGGCTGGCGTTGTGGGGGAAGGCGGTGTGGGTGGTGGCCGACGGGGCGTACGCCCAGGGGCCGGTGCTCAAGCCGCTGCGGAAGCTCGGGGTGACGGTGGTGAGCCGACTGCGCCGGGATGCGGCCCTGTGCTCGGTGCCACCGGCGCGAGTACCCGGGCGGCCCGGCGGCCGCGGGTGTACGGGACCGAGCGGGTGTCGCTGGCCAAGCGGGCCGCCCACCCCGGCGGGTGGAGCACCGGCATGTTCACCGTGTACGGGAAGTCGGTCGAGAAGCGGTACAAGACGTTCGTGGCCACGTGGCGCCCGGCCGGTGGGGCGATCCGGGTGGTGTTGGTGGACGAGCCCCACGGATGGGTCGCGTTCTTCGGCACCGACACCACCGCGACCGTGGCCGACATCCTGGAGCGGGTGGCCGACCGGTTCACCCTGGAGACCTGTTTTCGGGATCTCAAACAAGTCGCCGGGGCGGGTCAGCAGCAGGTGCGCGGGGTGCCGTCGAACGTGGGGTGCTTCCACCTGTGCGCGTGGGCCCACACCCTGACCGAGGTGTGGGCCTGGAACCAGAACGCCGAGGCCCTGGTGGGGCACCGATCCGCATCCCCGTGGGACGACCCGAACCGGCGCCCGAGCCACGCGGACAAGCGCCGGGCCTGGCAACACGAGCTGTTGGCCCAGGAGATTCAGGCCGTTGTGGGCGAGCACCACGACCACGCGAAAATCCGCGACCTCGCCCACCGGTGCTTGGATCTGGCCGCGTGAGCGCGGCCGATTCGCGGAAACTACAGGCCTACTTGAAACTACTGGAATCCAGTAGTTTCAAGTTGGGCGATTTATGAGTAGCGGGCCGCATGGGTTTACCGGTCAATGGTGGTTACCACGCCTCCACTGTCGGAGCCCCCATGCGACCCAAACGTCAGTCTATCCGAGCCACCCCGGCCCACGCCACCCGGCACCTCCGTCCGGTCCTGACCGACTGGCTCGGCCGTGCGGTCCAACTGCCCAAGCGTCGCCGCACCTGTACACCCGAGGTGGTGTGGCGGGTGGTGCTGTTCGCCGCGGCGTTCGCCCGCTCGGTGGCCGCGGCCTGTGCCGCGATCGCCGACGCCCCGTCCGGGCAGGCCATCTGGGATTGCTTGTACCTCACGCTGCCCAAGCGGCGCCGCACCCTCGAGCGGCGGTTGCGGCCGGCCCTCCACGCCCCGCTCGGCAAGCGGAAGCGGGCGGCTCGGGTCGCGATCGACTACCACCGGATCGGGTACTTCGGGACGCCGAACCGGGACACCACCCGGTCCAAGGGGGCCGGCGGCACCCACACGTTCCACACGTACGCCACCGCGTGCCTCGTCGGGGGACCGGACCGGTACACGCTCGGGTTGACGGCCGTGGGCGAGAAGGAGCCGATGACCGCGGTGCTCACCCGGCTGTTGGATCAGGTGACGGCGGCACGGGTTACGGTCCGGGTCGCGCTGCTGGACAAGGCGTTCTTCTCGATCGCGGTGATGCGGTTGCTCCAGGCGCGGGGTGTGCCGTTCGTGATCCCGGCCGTGGTCCGGGGCCGCAAGCCCCGGCCCGGGGTGAAGGGGGTCGGGTTGCGGGCCGTGCGGCGGCGGGGCGCGGGTCGATATGCGTACACCCACGCGGATCGGGGCACCTCGGTGCGGGTGCACGTGGTGATCGCTCACAAGAGCTACCGGTACCGGCGGACCGGGGGCCGGCGGAGCAAGAAGTTACTGTACGCGGCGTGGCGGGTGAGCGGGAGCCCGGTGGCGATTCGGGACCTGTACCGGACCCGATTCGGGATCGAGAGCAGCTACCGCCAGTTGGGGCAGGTTCGGCCCCGGACCTCGACCACCGATGGGGTCGTGCGACTCCTGTGGGTCGCCGTCGGGCTGATCCTGCGTAACGCCTGGTTGTGGTCCCGCTCAGCCCGCGGCCTCGGGTGGACACTGGCGGCGGTATGCCTGATACTGTTGGCCGATGGGCTGGCACCTACAGATGGCGAAAATAAGTCCATTACTACTGCACGATCGGCCAACAAAACCAAGCCGCCAACTTGAAACTACTGGAATCGCTTGTGCGGTATCACGGACGCGATCCGCTGACGAACAACGCATGTCGTGTCAATACTTGGCCAACTCGCACACAACGAGCGTGACATCATCGGACAGCTTCTGATCTCCTCGAAATTGCTTCTGGTCCGCGAGCAACCGGTCCAGGAGCAATTGGGCCGATAGAGCCCCGCCAGCCGTGAGCGCGGCTTCCAACCGGTCTGTACCATATCCCTCGCCACGGTCGTCCCGCGCTTCCACCAAGCCGTCGGTATAGAAGCACAGCCGGTCTCCCGGTTCGAGCTGCACAGTGCGCTCGCGGTACTGCTCGTCGGGCACGATTCCGAGGAGGAAGCCTTGAGCCGAAAGCGGCTGCACCGTGCCGGTGCGGGCGACGAACCGCAACGGGTACGGGTGCCCCGCGCTGGCGTAGGTTAGCACCCGGGTGCGGCGGTTCAGCACCCCGTAGAATGCCGTCACGAAACGGTCGTCAGCGAGCCCTTGGAGCCGGGTGTTCATCTCGGACAGCACCACTCCCGGTGAGATGGTCCCACTCGCGATGTCGGCGAACGCGGACCGCGACATGATGGCCACCATCGCCGCCGCAATGCTGTGCCCGCTGGCGTCGGCGATCAGGAACCCGATGTGGTCCGCGTCCGGCTGGGCTACGTCATAGTAATCACCGCCAAGGTGATCGAGCGGGGCATAATGCACCCCCCACCGCAGTTCCGGCCAAGGAGGGGGCGAGTGCGGCAACAGGAGCCGGGTTTGAAGCTGACCGGCGGCGCGGAGGTTGTGCCGCATCTCCGCATCGCGGGCCATGATCTCGCCCAGCGCCCGCTTCAGTTCGTGCGTGCGGTGTTCGACCACCCGGTTGAGGTCGTCCGCGCGCCGGCCCAGCAGCATCCGGGTGGAAAGTAAGCCGAGTACCGTACGGTCCTCGACCACGGGCAGGTGCCGCACCCGCTTCTGCTCCATCAGGGAGACCGCCGCCTCCCACGCTTCATTCGGGCCAATGGTGATCGGGTCTGGCGTCATCCAAGCCGACACCGGCAGCTCGCGCCAGCCCGGGTCGGCGTCCGCGACGCGGCGCAGTAGGTCGCGCTCGGTGAAGATTCCCTGTAACTTGTGTTCGCCGGTCGTTACGAGTACGGCACCGATCCGCAGCCGGTTCATCTCCCCCATCACGTCGCGCAGCGGGCAGGACGGCGGAACCCGCACGGGGGTCGACATCATCACCTGTCGCACACTCAACTGGTCTGGCCGCGTCAACATTCGTCACCTGTAAGCCGCGCGACGGCGTGGGCCGGCGGGCGCGGTTTTGAGGAGGAATTATAGAACCCGCGGTCCGCGTCGCCCGAATCTGCAGAATGTGTCCGCAGAAGCTTGACCACTCTCCCCGATGCGAGAAGACACACTGGAACTGCCCGCGCGGGGAGAAACCGATGCCGATCTGGGTGCGACAAGCGGCGGCGATCCTGGTCCGCGACGGACGGGTGTGCCTTGTTCGGTCGAGCAGCGGGCGCCGCTGGGTTGTCCGGCTCTCCGCGATTCTTGGGGACGTTCAAGCTTTCGCCCGGCCGAAGCGGTCCAACACGCAGAGCCGGAATTTCTTGAAGTTGACCATTCCCCAGGCACGCCACAGGATGGCGCGCCGCCCGTGGTTGAATCCCTCGGTCCGACCGTTGCTGTTCCGGTTCCCGAAGTAGTTCGCGATCCGGCCCATCCCGTTCGTCAACGTCTTGCAGAACTTCTCCAACGCCGACAGGCCGAGTTTCCGGACCTCACTCATCCAGCCCTCTAACCGCTTTCGGCCCTGCTCCGCCGTGACCATCGTTCGATCCTCGAAGATGGCACGCAGACCCTCCCGTTGGTCCCACAACGCACCCAATGCCGGGAACTCCTGCCGCAACCGGGCGAACGGTTCCCGGTCCTCCTCGCGCAGGTTCTCCGGGTTCGTCACCCACCACCGGCTCCCCTTCAACCGGGTCTTGGCCTCCGCCGACAGGCCCCGCTGCAACTCCCGGCGGGCCGCCGTCAACCCGTCCTGGAAGTTCTTCATCACATGGAACCGGTCGATGGTGATGGCGACGCCCTCCCCGAACGCCTCCCGAGATGCCTCCACATAGGCGTCCCACATGTCCGTCGTCACCTCCTCGACGGTCGCCAGCAGGCCACTCGCCTTGGCCGCCTTCCGGTACGCCAGGACCGTGGCTTTCTCCCGGTTCTCCAGCACATTCAGCCCGTGGTCGTGATCGATGATCACGGCGACGAACTGTCGGTGCCGCTTTTGAGCGACAGCTCGTCGATCCCGATCCGCCGGATCGGCCCGGTCGGCGTCCGGGCGAGGTCCGGTTGCTGGCGCGCCACGTAGTCGTAGTATCAGCCCTCCAACGTCTTCTCCGCAACCCCGAAGAACCGGGCCGCGTTGGACACGTCGCTGTGGCGGATCAACTCGGCGACACGCCCCAGTAACCGCTCCGTGCCGTGTGCCCCTTCGGCCAAGAACTCGATGGTCAGGGTAAAACATCGGTCGCAGTGTGGGCACTCGAATTGTCCGACGCGGACCGTCAACTCGACGGCGTGGGAGCCGATGGGCCAGTCGAGGATGCCCTCCCGAGTGCGGCGTTGCTTGACCATCTCGGTCACCCGATGGCAGTGCGGGCACACACCGACGGGGTGTTCGGGAACCACGGTGATGACGTACCGCTGGCAGACCTCGTCCTCACGCACGTGGACGACCGCGAACCCCGGTAGGTGGAGGAGGTCGGTCCAGAACGTGGAGACGCTTTCGTCGGGCATGGTCGTGTCTCCCGAGCTAGTACTACTCCGTTAGAGGTCGGAATCGCTTTAAGCGGTTCCGACCTCTAATCTTGCATGAGAACCTTTACTCCAACCCTCGACGCGGCTGTTCTCGAGCGGTTGCGTGATTACGCGGCCCTGTTTGCGGATGACTTCCCCCAGTCCAAGCCCGCCCTCTGGGCCGGGGTCTACCTCCAGGGCTTGCTCCTCGACGGCGAGCGCAAGTCCATCGAACCGCTCTCAGAGTGTGTTTTGAAACCGCTCTAGATTTTGAGCAGCAGATGGTCTACTCATGGCCGCCATGAGTAGGAAGCGATACCCGACGGATCTGACGGATGCGCAATGGGAGCAGTTGGACCGGCTGTTGCCGAAGCCCAAGTGCGGGACCGCCAAGGGTGGTCACCCGGTGGTGGTGGACCGGCGCGAGGTGGTGAACGCGATCTTCTACCACCGGCGCGCGGGCGGGGCGTGGCGCATGCTCCCCCACGACTTCCCGGCGTGGCAAACGGTGTACGGCCTGTTCCGCGACTGGCGCCTCGCCGGCGCCTGGGATCAGGTGCATGCGGCGCTCCGCGAGGAGGTGCGCATCGAGGCCGGGTACCCCGCCACCCCGGAGACCTTGCGGGTCGACAGTCAGACGGTCAAGATCACCCACCGCGGCGGCCCGAAGGGGTACGACGGGGGGAAAAAAGGTGAACGGCCGCAAGCGGTTCATCGGGGTCGATTCGCTCGGGTTGGTGTGGGCCCTGTCGGTGCTCACGGCCGACATCCAGGATCGGGACGGCGGGCGGTGGCTGCTGGGCGCGGTGCGGCACCGGCTGCCGCGGGTGCGTGAGGTGATCGCCGACAGCGGGTTCTCCAAGCGGTTCCAGCAGTTCGTCCGCAACGTGTGCCGATGGGCGGTGACCATCACCGCCAACGCCAAGGACGGGTTCAAGGTGCACACCCGGCGGTGGGTGGTGGAGCGCACGTTCGCTTGGTTCGTCCGGTACCGGCGGCTCATGGTCGATTACGAGTACCACACCGAAACCACCGAAGCCATGATCCAAGCCGCCATGATTCACCGCATGCTCCGCAAATTGTACCCCAACCCGTAGGTTTCAAAACACACTCTCACGCCGCATCACCCTGCCCGACGAGCTCACCAGCACCGATCCCGAGCAGGCACTCCAACAGTTCGTCAACCAAAGCCCCTGGGATCAGAAGCCCGTCCTCACGCGCTATCGTGCCCACCTCGCTCAGACCTTCGCCAGCCCCGACGGGATCTTCCTGTTCGACGACGTCTTGTTCCCCAAACAGGGCACCCACTCCGTGGGCGTTCCGCGCCAATACTGCGGCGCGCTGGGCAAGACGGTCAACTGCCAGGTCGCGGTGTCCGTGCAGTACGTCGGCCCCAAAGGTCACTACCCCCTGGACCTGCAACTGTACCTGCCGGACGCGTGGCTCGCCGACGCCACGCGGTTGGGCCGAGTGGGCGTGCCCGAGGATCAACGCATCGCTCGAACCAAGCACGAGATCGCCCTGGAACTGTTGGACCGGGTGCGGGGCGAAGGTTTACCCGGCCGCGCGGTGGTGGCCGATGTTGGGTACGGGGTCTCCGGCGCGTTCCGGGCCGGGCTGGAGCAACGGGGGCTGAAGTACATCGTGGGGGTGACCGGGGACCTCGTGGTTTTCACGGCAGAACCCAAATGGGATCGACCCGGGGCTGATAACTCGGGCGGTCGAGGTCGCCCCCGCAAGCCGCCGCGGCTGGCGGCGAGCAACCCGCGCCCGGTGCCGCTGAGCGCGTTGGCCGAACGGGTCGCGCGGCACCGGGTGGGCTGGCGCGAGGGCACGAAGGGGACGTTGTCCGGGCACTTCGCGTGGGTGCGGGTGTGGCCGGCCCACGGGTGGAAGACGGGCGAGTGTGCGGACGAGAAGCCGTTGTGGGTGTTGGTCGAGAAGCAAGGCGAGGATGGTCCGTTGAAGTTCGCATTCTCGAACCGACCGGCGGGCACGAGTCGGATCGCGGCGGTGCGGCTGTGGAAGAGCCGGTGGCCGGTGGAACAGGGGTACCAGCAATTGAAGGAGGAGTTGGGGTTGGACCACTTCGAGGGCCGGTCGTGGCGCGGGTTCCACCACCACGCGGCCATGACCCTGTTGGCGTACGGGTTCCTGTTGCTCGAGAGAGACCGGCTCGGGGCCGAACGGGATCGGGCCAACCGCACCCGCCCGGAGCGGGTAAAAAAGGGGGCGCCGAACCGCCCCTGACCCTGCCCGGGGTGCGGCGCGCCTTGCAACAGCTGCTGCGCCCGTGGGCCCAGCCGGATTGTGTCCACTGCCGGGCACAGCACTTACATCCGATTCAAATCTAACGGAGTAGTACTAGGGAGCAGGAGATCGGTGTGGAGGCGACTCGCTGAGCTTAGTGACTGTCCCATATGTGAGATTTATGCCACCGTGTGGGTAAGCGTTCACAGTTGATGCGGGTGTATCTCAACAGCCAGCGAAAGTTGGGTTCATCATCGGTGGTTGTTGAGCCGGGACCGGGATCAGTGTTGGTGGCTTTGCCCCGGTACGGTGTGCGGTGACGGCGTCGGTGAGGAATGCGAGCACGTTGCGGCCCTGCCGGCGACACGAGGCCAGGACCGTGAGGATCCGCTCCACGAACCGGCTACCGCGTTCGGAGTCGGTGCCGTAGCTGGTCTTGCGCCAGCACACGGCGTGACGCAGGGCCCGCTCGGCCGCGTTGTTGGTCGGTTCCACCCCGCCCACGCGTGCGAACGTCCACAGGGCCGGCTCCACCGCCAACAGCTCGCGGCACACGGCCCCGGTCTTGGGGCACCCGCACCGGCCCCCGTACCCCAGGTGCGTGCGGAACCGGGCCCGCACGGCGCGGGCGTACACGCGAGCGAACGTGGACCGGGCTAACGTCCCGTCCCGCACCCGGAACCAGTGCCCGAACAGTTCGTCGGAACAGGCCAACAGGGCGGCCCCGATCGGGGATCCGTCGTTGCCCCGATCGATCATCGCCTGGAAGTCCCGCCGCAGGTGCGCCCAGCACACCTGGCGCCGATGCACCGGCAGATGCGTGTACACCGGATACCGATCGGTCGTGTGGACCTGGGCGGACCCGTCCCGCAGGTCGTCGAACGCGCTCCGGCCCCGGGTGGCGCGGATCAGGAATGCGACCACCGAGGTGCTCACCGCGACCCACAACCAGGCCCGCTGGCGCCCTTGCGTCCAGCCCGTTTCGTCCACGTTCGCCGGGTGCCCGCGGGTGTACGCGAGAGCCGCTTCGGCCACCGGGGCCAGAGCCGCCGCGGTCGTGTGCTGGAGTTTGCACACCGTGGCCGGACGGATGGGCAACCCGAACAGGTCGTCGAACAGTTGGCTCACCACCCGCTTGCCCAGGCGGCACGAACCGGTGAGCATGGCGGCCACCGCCTGGACCCGGGGACCGTACCCGGGAGCCGCGTCGGCGGGCACCGGTGCGGTCGTCACGGCGCCGCAGTGCGGGCACCGGAGCCGATGGCACCGATACTCGGTCACCTGCGGCCGGACGACCGGGATCTCATGCACCTGGTGAATCGACGGGTTCGGGTCGTCCCCGGTGAGTGGGCACGCACACCCGCGGCAGGTGTCCGGTTTGAGGGTGTGGACCGTGTCGGGCGGCAGCACGGTGCGCTCGGCCTTGGGGTGCCCCGATTGACCGCCGCGCCGCTTCCCCGAGGGACTCTTGGGCGGGGCCGGCTTCACCTGCGGACCATCCGACGAGGGCGGTTTCGACGAGTTGCTGGAATTCTGGTTGAGCCGGGTCTGAAGGTCGGCCACCGTGACCTGGAGAGCCGCGACCGTGGCCTGCAACTGCGCAACCGTCGCTTCCAGCGCACGAATGTACGCCACCACCGCTGGCGGCAGGTCACTCGGTAGCTCCGGCGGTTGAGGAACAGATGTCATCGCGTCCGTTCGATTACGGAACACCGGCTCTTGAGGCAACCCCGCGCAGAATCGAGTCACAAAGGCCTGGAAAATGCACGGCCCGCACCCCGTGAACGGTTACCCGTGTGGTATTGAAACTCGGCGTCGCCCCCTTTCGGCTCAAGCCGGTTGAGCATCAGGTGGATCATGGCCAACTTGACGAACGCCTCCGACGACCGCACCGCCTTCTCCCGGTCCTTGGACAACCGCCGGCACGTCCCCAGCCAGGCGAACGTCCGCTCCACCGTCCACCGCCGCGGTAACTTCACCCACCCCTTGGCCCCGTCCGGGCGGCGGACGATGACCAGCTCCCACCGGGCGTTCGTCTCGACCCACTCGTACAGGGCGTAGTTGTGGTACTTGCGGTCGGCGAACACCCGGCGCACCTTCCCCATCGGTTGCTCGTCCAGCCGGCCGAACAGTTCGGCCGCCGCCTTGGCATCATCGACGCTCGCGGCCGTCACCAGCACGGCCAGCAGCAACCCCATGGAATCCACGAGGATGTGCCGCTTCCGCCCGTCCACGTTCTTGGCGTTGTCCCGGCCCCGCTCCTCGCCGCCGGAGGTCGTGTCCACCGACTAGCTATCCACGCTCGCGGTCGTCCGGGGCGAGTACGGCCTCTCGGCGGTGCGGACCTTTTTGCGGAGAAGGTCATGGATCGTGTCGCGGGTGCCGTTGTGTCGCCACTCGTCGAAGTACCGCCCGACCGTGGACTTGGGCGGGAAGTCCTTGGGCCGGTACCGCCACTGGCAACCGGTCCGCAGCACGTAGAAGACCGCGTCGGTGACGTCCCGCAGGGCGGTGGTGCGGGGACGGCCGCCGGGGTACACGGGGATGTGTGGCTCGATGAGCCCCCACTGCTCGTCGGTCACGTCGCTCGGGTAGGATTGGGTTCGCATGGACCATTCTACCCACCCAACCGCCACATATGGGACAGTCACTTAGGCGGCCGGGGGCCACTGCTGCGCACATCTGATGCGTGCCGTTATGTCCGACCGTTTGGCGGCTTCGGCTGGAGCAGCTTGTGAATCGAGGTGTGCCCCCCAGACTTTCGCGGCGGAGGCTTCTCCGGTCGCGGCTTCTGGTTCGGCACCTTGGCCCACTTCGGCGACCATTGCGTGGAGAGCAACTCTCGCACGCGACCGCGCACCCGCTCATCGCCGCCCGGCACCGGGAGGGCGGCGGTCACCTCGTCGAGCGTCAGCACCTCGTGCAACCCGATCAACTCACGGGTCATGTCCGCGAGCACCTGCTCGGCGGACACATCCTCAACGGGCGTGGGCTCGGGGCGACCGGCCGTGATGTACGCTCGCACCAGTTGCAGCACGTTGAACAGTACCAGGCACAGGGCCCCCTGGAACACGGTCGCGGGCGGACGGCACCCGATCAGTCGTTGCAGGTGGAGCACCTCGGTGATCTGTTGGAACACGTTCTCGATTTGCCACCGCGTGAGGTACACCGCCAGCAGATCGGCGCCGGGGTGCCGTCGGTCGTCGAGCCGGTCCGTAATCACCCCCACGTCCTCGTCGCCCGGGCGGATCAGGGTGACCCGTCGCACGTACAACCGGCGCTCCCCTTGCCCTTCGGCCCCGAGCCACCCCCACTCCTGACGAACCGCGCGGCCGTCATCATCCGTGCCCGTGACCGGGGCCCGCGTCGGGTCCGGGTGGAACCCCGTGTTGTGCCCGTACCGGACCGCGAAGTGGTCTCCGTCGGCGGCGAACCGACGGGGCTGGATCAGGTCGCAGAACTGGCGGTCGGCCACCCACCGCCGTGGCCCCGTCACCACCTCACGGACGGTCGGCAACAGAGCCGGAATGGACCGGATGTCATTGGCCTCCCCGTCAACATCGGCAGCCAGACCGACCGCCACGCCCTCGGCGGGTAGGTACGCGACCAGCAACTTCCCGCCGTATAGTTTGCCCGGCTGGTTCCGGGTCGGGAGCAGCCGCTTGGCCACCCTCTTGATCTTCTTCCCATCGACCACCACCACCGACAGCCCGCTCAGGCTGGCCGGCACAGCGGCCGGCCGGGCGTCCGCCGGGAGCAGCGGGCGGAGGCGCGGGGTGAGGGTGGTAAGGAGGGCCTCGGCCAGCGGCAACGGGAGGCGCGCGAGTTTGCCGTACACGGCCCGCACTTGGCACGAGATCTGGTTCCGCTGGACCGCGTCGAGGATGGCCCCGCGACCGTGGCCCCGGTACCGGGTGAGGGCGTCGGCGAGCACCCGGACCAACTCGGCGAAGGTGAGCTGGTCCTCGTAGCACCGACCCCGATACCGGTCGAACAGGTCCGCGAGGACGGCGTCCGAGGCGAGGTACCCCCATACGGTGTAAAACGCCTCGGCCAGCGGTAGGCGGTGTAGCACTTCGGCGGAGAAACCGTTCGCCGCGGACGCCGTCCCGGTTGCGGATGGCACGACAGATCCTCAACGTCCTGATGGGTCAAGACGTTATAGCCCAAGCCAGATGTGCGCAGCAGTGACCGACGAGTACCGTCCGGGTAGTTTGGCGCATCGTCTGGGCGTCAACCGCGACACGGTCCGTCGTTGGGTGAAAGTGAAGTGGGTGAACGTCCGTCGTGACGAGAACGCGCACCACGTGATCTGGGTCGACGCCGAAGAACTAGAGCGCCTGCGAACCCTTCACCAACTCCCCCGCACATGGGCGAATAAGGCTCGCTTCGAGGAGCTGGAGAAGCCCAAACCGCGGCCGGCGCGGTAGACTGGAACCGGCCCGGTTGCCAGCCGACCGGGCCACCCCACCTCTACCTTCGGAGGCATTATGGCTGAGCTATTGAGGAGTACGTTCCAAGAAATGCGCGCGGAACTGGGCCTGGAGACGACCCGCGGGCGGCGCGAGAAGACCGTGTTGCGGGCGGCCCCGTGCCTGTTCCGGTTGTACACCGTGGTGGCGGTCCAGTTCCACACCCTGCCCGCATCGAAGCGAACCGGGGTCGTGGAATGGCCGGGCAATACCGTCGCAACATTCTCCGATGCGTTGGCGGCGGTCCGGCGGTGGCTCTGGGCCGAGGCACTTTTGCCACAGGCCGGGCAAACCATGGGTCTTGATAAACTCCCGGAGCCCGTGCGCGAGCTCTTGCTTACCACGCTCGCACCCGCCGGATAAGCGTCACAGATTCGGCATCAGTCGAGTTCAGAGCCTGTGAATCAAACCCTCTCGGGCGGCAATCGATTCCGTTCGCAGTCGTGGTGAGAGGGTCTGTGGGGCGGTGCTCGGGTTTGCTCCCAGGCTATTGGCGGCATGCGTCGCGCCTGCACCGTTTTTGCCTCGTCAGGGCACCATTTCCGCGGCGCGCGGCCTTGCCCCGCAAGCCAGGTTGTGAGCGACCGCAAACCACAGGACCACGGACATCACCTTCTCCACCCCGCGAACCAGTCATCGCAACAGACCGCGGTTCCGGGCCTGGGCGTTCACGCACTCGATCGTCGCGGCCCGATGTCGGTACACGTCTTGGGCCGCCTCGGTCCCCATCCGGGGGAGCCACTGGCGGACCGTCGGATGGTCCGTGGCAAGCGGTTGGTACCGGTCCCGAGTCGGATCTTTCGGCTCCGGCACCGGCGCGTACACGGTACATCCCCGTGGCGCGTCCTCAACCGCCTGAATGTCCGACAGGTCGACGCACCCGCCGTCGGACAAGACCTCTCGCGGGTACATCCCGTGCCGTGCCCGCGTCTGGCCCACCAATGGCGTGAGTTGTCCGCTATCGGTGCCGTTGGTCGTGACCTCAACGGCACCGATGGCCTGACGTCCACAATCGGTACCCAGTTCCACGTCGTACGCCGAACGGAACCCGGCAGAGCTTGTACCCGAGGCGGTTCAGGATGTCACCGACGGTCTGGCGGGTCGGCACCTTCCCGGCCCGTTCGGGGACGGCCAGCAACGCCTCGCGGACGGCCATGGCGGTAACCCGGGTATAGGCCAACGGGGTCTGGAACGTGGGACCGGCCTGGGCGTGCGGAGCGACCAGGCGGCGGATGTGCACTTCGACCTTGGGGTGCAAGTCCTCGGTCGCCGTCCGCCCGCGGGATTCGAAGTCCTCGACGCACCGGATGCCTACAGTGGACCCCATTGTCTAGACCAAAAAGTTGCTATCCTTCGCTACTGTTTCGTCGGGGCCTTCGTGGCTCCGACGCCATACACCTGAGCCGGGGTGCGGTAGTCCAGGGACTGGTGTAACCGCTCGGTGTTGTAGAACCCGAAGTACGCCCGGAGCCCACTCTCCAGGGCCGGCACCGACTCGTAACCCTTGAGGTACACGTCCTCGTACTTGACGCTCCGCCACAGGCGCTCCACGAACACGTTGTCCAGGCACCGGCCCCGCCCGTCCATGCTCACCGCGACCCCGGCCCGCTCCAATCGCCCGACCCACGCGGCGGCCGTGAACTGGACTCCCTGGTCCGTGTTGAACACCTCCGGCTTGCCCCGGCCCAAGGCCTCCTCCAGCATGTCCTGGCAGAATGACCCGTCCAACGTGTTGGACAGTCGCCAGGCCACCACGTACCGGCTGAACCAGTCCATCGTTGCGGCCAGGTACATGAACCCGGTGGGCATCGGGATGTACGTGATGTCCGTGCTCCACACCTGATGGACCCGGTCGATGGCCACGCCCCGCAACAGGTACGGGTACACCTTGTGCCCGGACCCGACCGACAGCTTGGGCTTGGGGTACAGGGCCTCCAACCCCATGATCCGCAACAGCCGCTGCACCCGCTTGCGGTTCACCTCGTGGCCCTGGGTGCCCAGCCACGCGGCCAGGCGCCGGCTCCCGTAGAACGGGCACGTCGTGTACTGCTCGTCGATCAACCGCATCAGCGTCAGGTTCTCCGCGCTCTCCGGGGTCGGCTCGTAGTACACCGTCGAGCGGTTCAATCCGATCAGCTCGCACTGGCGCCGGACGCTCAGCTCCGGGTGCTCGGCCTCGATCCGGGCACGCTTGGCCTCAGCCGAGGGCGGCCGATTTTTTTTTCACCCAGTCGAGTTCCACCTTGAGGCGGCCGATCTGCTCGTACAACTCGGTCGTCTTGTCTTCCGGGGGGCCGGTGCCCTTCGCCCCCGAGGCGAACACGGCCTCGGCCCCGGTGAGCAACTGCTTCTTCCACCCATGAATCAGGGTCGGGTGGACGCCGTGCTGACTCGCCAGTTCGTTGATGGTCTTGTCGCCCTTGAGGGCCGCCAGCGCGACCTGGGCCTTGAACGCCGCCGAGTGACTCTTCCGCTTGCCCGCCATGGGTTCCCCTTTCCTGGGCCTCCGGTATAGCTTAACCGGCGGTCCAGTTTTCGGGGTCCACTATAGCCGGTCCGGAATTCGTTCAGGCCGGTGTGGACGGTGTCGCGTCCCCACCCGAAGGTGGTCTCGGCGTGGCGGGCGGAGCCGCCGCAGTAGGTATGAGCCATCTCGGCCTGGAATCGCCGCCGCTTGTGCCCGGTGAGCAGCGTCGCGGCCAGTAGGATGGCCCACCGGGCGTCGTCCGTGAGTTCTGCTATCACGACCTCCCCCGTGAGGCATACCTTGTAGCCGATCCCAGAGGTCACTGGGAGATCACCTTCCCGCTCGTGCCTTAGACGTCAGCGAAACTGATCGATTTCGTAATTTTTGGAGCCGTCGTTAGGGAACGGAGGCGCGGTCGCGCGTGGCGCGACCGCGCCACGCGCGAAGTGTCGAGAAAGTCGTCACCGATATCCGTTATTCGACGCCGAAGCGGTCTCGGATTCCAACTTGTGGCCCGCGCTGCTACCATACTTTTCACACGTCGTGAGCCCGAAGCTCGCCCAGTCATCGCCCCAGTTCGCATTGAGGCGGGAGCGCCGAATGCCCGTTTCGTACAGGTGCCCGAACCCCGGCTGCGGGGTCGCGCTGAAAACGCCCATGCGCCTGCGCGGCGGAAAGGTTATCACCTGCCCGCGGTGCGGGTTCCGTTTCGTCCCCGAACTGAGCGGGGAGGGAGGCCCCCTCCGCCCGGATTCCCCCGGCGGCCCGCTCCCGTTGCCGGACACCCGCGCGCAGGGCAGCGTCGAGCGCGCCCGCCTCGACCCGCTCTCGGCGGTCCAGGCCGTCGAGCCGATCCGGCTGTCGTTCGCGACCGGCGACCCGCTGCCGGGGCTATCGAGTTGGGTGCTGGAACGGCAGATCGGGGCCGGCGGGTTCGGCGAGGTGTGGCTGGTGCGGCACGAGTGGAAAGCAGAGCGCCGCGCGGTCAAGTTCTTCACCCACCCCGACGTGCGGCACCGGCTCGTCACCCACGAAAAGAAGGTGCTGGTTCGCGTCATGAAGCACGCGGGCGACCACCCGAACATCGTCCCGCTGCTGGAGTGCAACCTGGACGGCGACATGCCGTGGCTGATGTATGAGTACGTCGAGGGCGGGACGCTGATCGACGCGGTCCGCGAGTGGCAGGTTCGCACCGCGCCGAAGCGGGTCCGCCGGGCGGTGCGCACGCTGTTCGCGGTCGCGGCGGCCATCGCACACTGCCACCGCCTGAAGATCCCCATCGTTCACCGCGACCTGAAGCCCGCTAACGTGCTGCGCGACGCGACGGGCACGTTCCGGGTGACCGACTTCGGGATCGGCGGCGCCGCGAGCGCGCCCCCCGCGGACGGGGCCACGCACGGGTATTTGACCAACAGTGGGCGGGTGCCCACTCTGCTCCGCGCCGCCGGCAGCTTCGGGTACGCCAGCCCGCAGCAGCGCAACGGCGACCCGCCGGATCCGCGGGACGACGTGTACGCGCTCGGGGTGCTCGGGTTCCAGATGTTGATGGGGGATCTGACGCGCTGGCCCGGGCCGGACATGGCCGACGACCTCCGCGCGCTGGGGCTGACGCGCAGCATCGTTTCGCTGCTGGTGCAGAGCGTGTCACACAACCCGGCCCGTCGGCCCAGCGACGCGCACGAGTGGAAGCTGGCGCTCGAATCGCTGACCACCAAGAGCGGCGCCGATCCGGGTTCCACCGGGGCGCACGCGACGATCACCCCGCCCCCGGTCATGACCCCGCCGCCGGGGGGCGGCACCGATAGCACCGCCGACGGACGCGCGCCGGGCGACTCGCGCTGAGCAGACGGTTGTCCGGTTCATAACGAGCCTGACCCGGACGGACCGACGCCGCAGCGCACACCTGCCGCGGTCACTTTACTGCCAGGAGAAGCAACCGGGCGTGGCGGTGTTGATCTGGCGCAGCACCTTTCCGACCTCCGGCTCCGTTCGAGGGTCGAGCCGTGCGGCCTCCCGCAGGTGCTCCCGGGCGGGGCCGGGCCGGCCGCCGTCGTGGTAGTGTCGGCCGAGTTGGAGGTGGAACTGGGCCGCACGCCCGGGGAGCACGTCCAGCCCCATCTTCAGGGCCAGTTCGGCGTCGACCGGGCGGACGGTCCGCACGGGCGTTGAACGCGAGCCCCTCGATCGCGGTCGCGCACATGTCAGCGGTTCGCGGGTTGCTCGCGGCTTGCGGGCGCAACTTGTCCAGCACGCGCTGGTACAACTCGTCGCTCGCGGTCCAGCGCTTCTGGTCCCGGTAGACGGTCGCCAGCAAAAGGGTGACCGTGTCGTCGTCCGGGCGGCCTAGGGCGTGTGGACAGTTAGGGACTCGGCAAAAAATAACTATCCCAAGTCTCGTATCGTAGGATGACCTTCTCGGTGGTACCCGCAGGAGGTCGCTGTGATTCCGTTCGGCGAGACACTCACGCCCGCGTTGATCGAGGCGGCGAACGATCTGCGCGGGGCGCAACGACGGTTGTTCATGGCCCGGGTGGTGCGTGCGTTGGGTCCCGGCGGTCAACGCCGAGCCGAAGAGGCGTTCGGGTGGAACCGGGTCACCATCCGCAAGGGCATGCGGGAACTGAACTCGGGCGTCGTGGCCCGCGACGCGTTCTCGGCGCGAGGCCGGCACCGTGCCGAGGACCGATTGCCCGACCTGCTGGCCGACATCCGGGACCTCGTCACCAGCCAGAGCCAGGCGGACCCGCGGTTCCGCACCCTGCGCCTGTATACCCGGCTGACGGCCGAAGAAGTGCGGCGTCAGCTGGTCGCCACGAAGGGGTACCGCGCGGACCAGTTGCCCCAGGCGCGAACCCTCCGCACCAAGCTCAACGACCTCGGGTTCCACCCGACCAAGGTTCTCAAGTGCGTGCCCAAAAAAAGATCCCCCAGACCGATGCCATCTTCGCACGGCTGAAGGAGATCAACCCGCAGGCCGACGCTAGTGCCGACACGCTGCGGCTGTCGCTGGACGCGAAAGCCGGTGTTCAGGTGGGGGCGTACTCGCGCAAGGGCAAGAACCGAGTACGAACGAAGGCCGCGGACCACGACTTCCGGGCCGAAGAGGTCCTGACACCCTACGGGCTGTTGCTGCCGCGTGACAGCGACCTGTGGCTGTACTTCACGACGTCGCGGGTGACGAGCGATTTCATCGTGGACATCCTGGACCGCTGGTGGGTACAGCACCAGCCGCGCTTCCCGCGGGTCCGGACACTGGTCATCAACCAAGACAACGGGCCGGAGAACAAAGGCCGGCGAACCCAGTTCCTCAAGAGGATGGTGGCCTTGGCGCGTCAGCGGAGGCGGCTCGTGCGGCTGGCGTATTACCCGCCCTACCACAGCAAGTACAACCCGATCGAGCACTGCTGGGGGGTACTCGAGAACCACTGGGGCGGAGATCTGTTAGACACCCGCGAAGCGGTCCTCGGGTTCGCCCGGTCGATGACCTGGGGCGGCAAGCATCCCACCGTTGAGGTACTGACCGATGCCTACCCGAAGGGCGTCCGCTTGACGAAAAAGGAAATGGCGCAGGTCGAAGACGAGGTTCATCGGCTGCCGGATCTCAACGATTGGTTCGTGGACATCCCTGGCCACGAACTGCCTCCGTTGGGATAGTTATTTTTTGCCGAGTCCCTTACCGTAGCAAGATCATAATGGATGCAATGTGAACGAATGCGAGGGAGTTGCGCGCGGTTTTGTCGTACCGTGTCGCAACCCGTCGGTATTGTTTGGCCTTAGCCCAGAACCGCTCGACCAGATTGCGGTCCTTGTACCGGTCGGTATCGATGTGCCGCTGCTCGGCCCGGTTCTTGCGGCTCGGAATCACCGCCTCGCCACCCCGGGCCTCAATGCCATCCACGAGTTCCTGTTTGTCATATCCCTTGTCGCCGATGGTCACCGCCGGTGGAGCCCCGGCCAGCAACTCCTCAGCGTGCGTGATGTCCGCGTCTTGGCCCGGGCTCAGCAGCAACCGGGTGGGCAACCCGAGCCCGTTCACTCGGACGTGGATCTTAGTTCCGAACCCGCCCCGGCTGCGGCCCAACGCCTGCTCCTCTTGGCCTCCGGTTCCGTCGGACTGTTTTTCGCACCAGCGGCGCACGGGTGCGCCCGGATCACCGTCGAATCGAGGATCAACCACTCCAGGTCCGGATCCTGGAGCGCATCGAACAGCTTCTGCCAGAGCCCCGCTCGGGACCAACGGTCGAACCGCTTCCACACCCCGTTCCAGTCCCCGAACCGGTCCGGCAGGTCACGCCACGGGATCCCGGTCTTGCCCACGAACAGAACCGCATCGATGAACCGCCGCTTGGTTCCCGCCGGACCATACTTGGGCAGCAGCGGCTCAATGCGAGCCCAGTCGGCGTCCGAAATGGTGTGGCGGGACCGCATCAATAGCTCTCCAAATCGAGGGGAGCTAAAATAGTCAGATTTGCGTTTATGTCCGCACGCCCTAGATCACGTTGGCTGAATCGACCTTCCACCAAGGCAGACGGTTCCCTGGTTTCACACATTGAGCGGGCGGCCCGCGTAGGTCCACTTGTAGGGCTTGGCTCGCGTCCGGTTGTAGTACGCGATGTACGCCAGTATCTTCTCACGCAGGTCCGCCACCGAACGGAAGTTCCCTCGACGCAACACACGCCTGGCCAGCACGCGGAACCCGATCTCCACCTGGTTCCGCCACGACGTGTGCTTGGGTACGTACACGAAACGAACCCGATGGCTCGCATCTGTAGTTTCCGCGAATCGGCCGCGCTCACGCGGCCAGATCCAAGCACCGGTGGGCGAGGTCGCGGATTTTCGCGTGGTCGTGGTGCTCGCCCACAACGGCCTGAATCTCCTGGGCCAACAGCTCGTGTTGCCAGGCCCGGCGCTTGTCCGCGTGGCTCGGGCGCCGGTTCGGGTCGTCCCACGGGGATGCGGATCGGTGCCCCACCAGGGCCTCGGCGTTCTGGTTCCAGGCCCACACCTCGGTCAGGGTGTGGGCCCACGCGCACAGGTGGAAGCACCCCACGTTCGACGGCACCCCGCGCACCTGCTGCTGACCCGCCCCGGCGACTTGTTTGAGATCCCGAAAACAGGTCTCCAGGGTGAACCGGTCGGCCACCCGCTCCAGGATGTCGGCCACGGTCGCGGTGGTGTCGGTGCCGAAGAACGCGACCCATCCGTGGGGCTCGTCCACCAACACCACCCGGATCGCCCCACCGGCCGGGCGCCACGTGGCCACGAACGTCTTGTACCGCTTCTCGACCGACTTCCCGTACACGGTGAACATGCCGGTGCTCCACCCGCCGGGGTGGGCGGCCCGCTTGGCCAGCGACACCCGCTCGGTCCCGTACACCCGCGGCCGCCCGGGCCGCCCGGGTACTCGCGCCGGTGGCACCGAGCACAGGGCCGCATCCCGGCGCAGTCGGCTCACCACCGTCACCCCGAGCTTCCGCAGCGGCTTGAGCACCGGCCCCTGGGCGTACGCCCCGTCGGCCACCACCCACACCGCCTTCCCCCACAACGCCAGCCACCCGTGCGCCCACCGCACCAAGCCCACGGCCATGGTCAGCTTGGTTGCGAACGGGGGCCGGTCCGCCGCCCGAACCGCCCCCAGGTTCGCCTTCCGGATGTACCGCCGGGCCAACAGGGGTAACGCCACGACCCCGCCCAGCGGGTGCGCCACCAGCAACCCGAGGACCACCCACACGTGCCCGTACACGAACCCGCTCCCGGCCGGCCCGGGGGTCGGGTTGTGGTGCACCCCGGCCCCTTGCACCTGGGAACCGTACCGCGCCGTCGGGGTGTCATCCAACGCGAGCACGACCCGCGGCCCGGTCACCAACGGCCGGAGCACCTCGACCAACAACCGGGTGGCGATGGCCTCGGCCCGGCGCCCGACGGCGGCCGCGGTGGGGTAGCAGCGGCGGTACTGGGACGACAACCCGGCGGCTCGGATCCAGCAACTCCGGGCCTGTCGCCCGCGGGCCAACAGCACCCCCAGGAACAACAGCGCCAACCGCCGGCCCGAGCGCCGATCCAAGGCACCGGCCAGAATCGAAAACCACTGGCACCGCGGGGCCGGAGTGTGCGAAGATGGCATCGCCGCGTCCGTTCGGGTTGGGAGGTCGTGTGGTAACGCCATCCTCCCGGACGGGCCGGCATTCGTCTACTTCGAACGTACCACCATCACCGCCCGGCCTACAAATTCGCGGAAAGTACAGCTCGCATCCGTCAGGAACGCCTTCCGCGTCGCCACCGACTTCAGAATGCCACTCTTCCCCTTCTCCCCCAGCGACTCCGCCGCGATCCCGCACAGCGACGCCACCCACAACACCAGCGTCGCCGAGGTGTGCGTCGTCAGGTTGTCCGCCACGAAGATCCACCCCGCCTCTGGGTCCGTCGCCACCGTCTGTTCGATGTGGGTGGCGAAGTCCTTCTCGCCCCGCGTCGCCTGAACCGTCGGGGCGATCGCCTGACCCGTTGCCACCGCGAAGTTCCCGATCAAGCACTGCGTCCCATGCCGCTTGTACTCGAACTCGACCTTTTCGGTCTGACCCGGCCGCATCGGCCGGGTCGGGGCGATCCGCTCCTTCGCCTGGACCCCCGTCATCTCGTCCACGCACACCGTGTGAACCCCGGCCTTCGACCGATCCGGGGCCGCCGGGTAGCAGTCGCACACCTCCCGGACGTGTTGGGCGAACGCCTCGGGATCCTTGGGGTTCGCGTTCAGCCAGTACCGACTCCGATGGGGCTGGAGTTCGGCACTTTTAAAAAGCGTCCGACGTGGCGGACGGAGATGGCCGGAACGATCCCGCGTGCCACGACCTCCTCGGCCAACTCGGCCGGGGTCCAGTGCGTCACGGGTCGGCCCGAATCCTCCGGCGGCTCACACGCGACCGCGATGATCCGGGCGATCGGGTCGGGAGCAAACGTCCCCGGGCAACCGGACCTGGGGTTGTCACTCAGGACATCCTCGATCGCCGTCTCCAGGGCCGAGAGACCTTCGAGGCACTCGATGCGGACCAGGGTGTCGAAGACGTCCGCCCAGCGTCGCCGCCAGATCCCGACGGCGGGCCGCTCACACCCGAGTGGCTCGGCGATCGGTCCGTTCTGCAGGCGGTCGAAGGCGAGCAGGATGATCTCGGCTCGCTGTGCCAATCCCCGCGGGCAGGAGCGGGACCGAACCCACCGTTGGAGGATCTCTTGCTGCCGCTCCGTGATGACCACCTTGGCGGCCTTCCCTGGCATGACCGGCTCCGCACGGGGTGTCAATCTGGGATACCCCGCGAGGATGACGAAACTCCCGTCGTGATGGAAGGCCGATTCAGCCAGCCTGATCTAGTGCATCGTCAAGCCAAGGAATTAGGATGTTACTGAGCCCGGTTTGTGGGGCACTGGTGGCATCCTCCGGGGCTCTGTCATGCAGAAGAAGTATATCGTCCGGCTCACGGCGGATGAGCGCGCGACGCTGGCGGACGTGGTCCAGAAGCTCAAGGGGTCGTCGCAGAAGGTGCGCCGCGCGCAGATCCTGCTGAAGGCCGACGCGGACGGCCCGGGGTGGACCGACGCGAAGATCGCCGAGGCCGTGAGGTGCCGGACGTAGACCGTGGAGAACGTGCGCGAGCGGCTCGTCACGTCGGGGTTCGAAGTGGCCCTCAACGGTCGGCCCCGGGGCCACGCGCCCCGGCCCAAGGTGCTCGACGGCCAGCAAGAAGCCCAGGTCATCGCGATGCGGTTGGGGCCGCCCCCCCAAGGGGTTCGCCAACTGGACCTTGCGGCTCCTGGCCGAGAACGTCGTGGCCCTGGAGATCGTGCCCGCGATCAGCCACGAGACGATCCGCCGGACCCTAAAAAAAGTGGACTGACGAGTCGCAAGATCGAGTACGGGGTGATCCCACCGAAGGCCGATGGGGAGTTCGTGGCCCACATGGAGGTGGTCCTGGACACGTACACCACGCCCTACGATTGCCGGTACCCGGTGCTGAACAGGGACGAGCAGCCAATCCCGTTGCTGAAGGAGACGCGGGTCCCGATCCCGGCCACGACGAATCACCCGCGGCGGGTCGATTACGAGTACGAGCGGGCCGGGACGGCGAGCATCTTCATGTTCGGTGAGCCCCTGGCCGGGTGGCGCCAGGGGCGGGGCCGGGAGCACCGGGCCAAGGTCGACTGGGCGGTGGAGATGGGGGCGCTGTTGCGGGGCCGGTACGCGGCCGCCGAGAAGGTGATCCGGGTGTGCGACAACCGGAACACGCACACCATCGGGGCGTTCTACGAGGCATTCGATCCGGTCACGGCCCGGGCCCTGGTGCGTCGGCTCGAGTTCCGCCACACGCCCAAGCACGGCAGCGGGCTCAACATCGCCGAGAACGAGCTGAGCGCGAGGACCCGGCAATGCGTGCACGGCCGCCGGTTCGCGACGATCGAGGCGTTGCGCGCGGAGACGGTCGCGTGGCACGAGTACGTCAACGACAAGCCGCGCGGCGTCGAGTGGCAATTTCGCACCGACGACGCGAGAACCAAACTGAACTCGCTCTACCCTAAAATTAAAACCTGACGCTGCACTAGCCCGTGGTCTACCTCGAAATCCTTGCCAATTGAGAAACGCACAAGGCCCGCCATAACTCGTTGTTGTGGCGGGCTTTGTGTTGAGTTGGGGAACTAGGATTCGAACCTAGACTAAGTGAGTCAGAGTCACTCGTGCTACCGTTACACCATTCCCCAATTCGCTTCGAACCGAGCCAGTTACAGAGCTGAGTATAGCGAGTATGTTGCGAACAGGCAAGAGCCCGAATACGGCGGTAAACGGGCCGCGAGTAAGTCGTGCTGACAAACGACACAAGCTCCTGAAATTTCAGGGGCTTGTGAGGGTCCATGGTTTTTGACCGAGAGGCCTCGCCCGGATTTGAACCGGGGAATGACGGTTTTGCAAACCGTTGCCTTACCACTTGGCTACGAGGCCGGCGACAACTCACTCACCAAATTTTATCGGTCGCGGGGCGAAGCGTCAATTGTACCCTCTTTATCGGACGGCAGCGGCCCGTGACTTGAGGCTCTTTCCGAGTTCAGTCATCCGCCGTTTGCACTCGTCACGGGCCGCTACAAACCCCGACGCGGTTGCACTTCCCTGGCGAAGGTAGTTGAGCACAACGGCTTCCGCGTCCATGAAGCCCGCGCACCCCTCGGCGGTCAAAGCGGCCAACTCGGGCGGAATTGTGGTGATCCCGTTCCGGTCACCGTGCAGCAGCTCTCCGGGGGCGATCCAAACCCCACCAACTCGCACCGGCACTTCCAGTTCCACGATCTGTGTGTAGCCGTGCGACGGCATCGTACCCGCCGTAAAGCACGGGAACTTGAGAGGCTCGACCTGATCGAGGTCGCGCCCGCAGCCGCTCGTCACGAGCCCCACGCACCCGAACGCCTGGTAAGTGGTACACATGATCTCGCCGAAAGTCGCGGCGACGGGCGGATCATCGAGGTCCTGGAACACGACCACTTTCGGTCCGCTCAGGGCAGCGATTCGCTCGACCTGTGCCCCCAAACCCATGTATGTGTCGCCGCCCCGCAGGGGGGCACCGGCCCGGAAGGTCGCGGTGGTCGCGAATCCCACCATCGGCGGCAGGGACGGGTAACACGCCTTGATGCGGGCGTCTGTGTAGCCTACGATCCGCGACCGGCATTCGAAGAGTTCCAACACGTTGCACACGGTCGGCGTGTCGTACTTCCGCAAGGCTTCGAGAACGGATTCCGGGACTTCGGCCGGCATGATGAACGTTCCTTGTGCGGCAACGCGGTGACAGTTCCGGGTGTTTTATATTGCGACCGCACGGTTTCCGGATTATCCTTTGGGAAAGAACCGGAGCGCCACGCGCTCTTCCCACCTGCCAGTTTCCCACCCCTTACCCCACTCCCAGGGGCTGTCGCCATGTTGTCCATTCCCTTTGGGCGCACGCGCTTCTGCGACGGCGTCTCCCGCCGCAACTTCATGAAAGTCGGCGCGCTCTCGTTCGGCGCGATGAATCTGACGCTCGCGGACGTTTTTCGCGCCGAGGCCGCCGCGAAACAGCACGACCCGTTCGCCCGCACGCGGCACAAAGCCGTTATCAACATCTTCCTGGGCGGCGGACCGCCCCACCAGGACATGTGGGACATCAAGACCGAGGCGCCGGCCGAGGTGCGCGGCGAGTTCAAGCCGATCGCGACCAACGTGACCGGCATCCAGATCGGCGAAACGTTCTCCCGGATCGCGAAGATGGCGGACAAGTTCGCGTTCATCCGGTCCGTCGTCGGTGCCCGCGGCGGCCACGACGCCTACCAGTGTACCACCGGGTGGCCGCAACAATCGCTGGCGTCGATGGGCGGGCGCCCGAGCCTGGGTAGTACGGTGACGAAGTTGCAAGGGAACGTCGACCCGAGCGTGCCGCCGTTCATCGGGCTGGCCGAAAAGACCCAGCACGTGCCCTGGAGCGATGCGGGCCAGACCGGGTTCCTGGGCAGCACGTTCGGGCCGTTCAAGCCGAGCGGCCCCGACATGGTGAACATGACCGTCAACACCGCCAACCGCGACAACCTGCCGGACCGCAAGAAACTCCTCGGCCACTTTGATGACATGAAACGCGCCGCGGATTACGCCGGCGCCCTTCAGGGCGCGGACGCGGCGACCGAGCGCGCGTTCGATGTGCTCACGTCGAGCAAACTTGTGGAAGCGCTCGACCTGTCGAAGGAGAGCCCAAAGGTCCGTGCCCGGTACGGTGATGGCAAGCCCTACAAGTACCAGTATGATGGCGCGCCGACCGCCAACGAGCATTTGCTCATGGCGCGGCGTCTGGTCGAAGCCGGGGCGCGGGTGGTCACACTCAGTTACGGTCGGTGGGACAGTCACGGGCAGAACTTCGACCTGGTCCGCGACCACGGGGGGAAACTCGACCAGTGCCTCACGGCGCTGGTCGAAGACCTCGACGCGCGCGGGATGCTGGACGACGTGACGGTGATCGCGTGGGGCGAGTTCGGCCGCACCCCGACCATCAACAAGGACGCGGGCCGCGACCACTGGCCGCAGGTGAGCTGTGCGATCCTCGCCGGGGGTGGAATGAAAACCGGCCAGGTGATCGGCAGCACGGACCGCACCGGGAGCAACGCCAAGGAGCGCCCCGTCGGGTTCGGTGACATCTTCGCGACCCTGTACCACAACCTCGGGCTGAACTCCGAGACGACAACAATACTCGACCCGACCGGGCGCCCGCAGCACCTTGCCGAAGGCAAAGCGCTACCGGAACTCGTGTGACTCGCCCCGAGCGCATCCAGTGGGGCTGTTGGCGCTGGACTCACTGCTACCACCAACCCCCGCGGCTCTGATCGACCATAATATTTGCACATTAACCATGCCATTCGAAACCTAAAACAACCGGATACGGTGCGCGGCGGGACCGCCGGTACGATTCCGCTCTGCGTTTGGGCCGGGTCGCCCCGGCAGTTGCCTGCCGGGGCTCCCACAGATCCGGACGTGCGGATTTCCCGCATCCGGCTCGTCGCTTCGTGGACTCGCGTGCGTGCCTACGGCCCGGCCCGAATCGGTACGGGAAGCGGGAGCGGGAACCGCCTCAACAAACCGTTGAGCCAATCCCACGTGCCCGATCCGCCGCGCCGACGACGAACTAGTGCTGTGTCAGGCTAACGAATTAGGATGCCACGGGGTCCATTGGTATGATGGCAGCCCCCCCCCGTGAGGTGCCGCCATGATGAAGAAGTATATCGTTCGTCTTTCGGATGCGGAACGGGCCACGTTGTCGGAGGTGGTCAAGAAACTCAAGGGATCCTCGCAGAAGGTTCGTCGGGCCCAGATTCTTCTGAAGGCCGATGCCGATGGCCCGGGCTGGACGGATGCGAAGATTGCCGAGGCCGTCGGATGTCGCACCAAGACCGTGGAGAATATCCGGGAGCGCGTGGTGACGAGCGGGTTCGAGGTGGCACTCCACGGACAACCCCGGGCCGAGCCCCCGCGAGCCAAGTTGCTCGACGGCCAACAGGAAGCCCCAGTCATCGCGATGCGATTGGGTCCGCCGCCCAAGGGCTTCGCCAACTGGAGCCTGCGGTTACTGGCCGAGCAGGTCGTCGCGTTGGAGGTTGTGGACGCCATCAGCCACGAGACCATTCGTCAGACGCTCAAAAAAACGCGATGGCGCCGCGGAAGTTGGAGTACGGGGTGATCCCGCCAGACGCTGACGCGGCGTTCGTGGCGCACATGGCGTTGGTCCTGGACACCTATGCCTTGCCTTACGATTGCCTCTACCCGGTACTCAACATGGACGAGCAACCGATCCCGTTGCTCAAGGAGACGCGGGCGCCGATTCCCGCGACGAAGGATCATCCGCGCCGGGTGGACTACGAGTACGAGCGGGCGGGCACGGCGAGCATCTTCATGTTCTGTGAGGCGCTGGTGGGGTGGCGCCAGGTGAGCGTACGGGAGCGGCGGACGAAGGTGGATTGGGCGTTGGAGGTGGCCGAGTTACTACGGACTCGCTACCGGGATGCCGTGAAGGTGATCGTGGTGTGCGACAACCGGAACACGCACACGATCGGTGCGTTCTACGAGGCGTTCGACCCGGAAACGGCGCGGGCGCTGGTGAGGCGATCGGAGTTCCGCCACACGCCCAAGCACGGGAGTTGGTTGCACGTCGCGGAATGTGAGCTGAGCGCGATGACGCGGCAATGCGTGCAGGGTAGGCGGTTCGCAACGATAGAGGAGTTGAGGGTAGAGACGGCCGCCTGGCAGGACTACACCAACGACAAGCAGCGTAGCGTCGATCGGCAGTTCCGCACCGACGATGCTCGCAACAGGCTCAAATCCCTCTACCCTAAAATCAAAACCTGACACAGCACTACTGCGTCCCGGGTAGTTAACGCACCCTTTGGTCACGGATGCTCTCTAACTGGTATGAGCAGACCCATCGGAACGCCTGTCGAACTGGAACGCCGCCGTCAGCAGGCGGTATAAGCTGTTGCGGGCGGTCCGGCCCGCCAGACGGTCGCGACGGTCCTGGGGGTTCACGTCAAGACCGTGTCCCGCTGGGTCCGGGCCGCACGCACGTCCGGCGGCGTGGCGGCCAAGGTCCACCCGGGTCCGACCCCAGGCCTGACGGACGACGACCTCAAGCGATTGGCCGAGTTGCTGCTCCAAGGGGCCAAGGCCCACGGGTGGCACAACCAGCTCTGGACGGCGGCACGGGTTGCCCGGTTGATCGAGCACGAGTTCCACATCCGGTACCACCCGGAACACGTCCGGGAGATCCTCAAGCGGCAGCTCGGGTGGACCAGCCAGAAGCCCCGCCGGAAGGCCCGGGAGCGAAACGACAAGGAGGTGGCGAGGTGGGTCGGTGACGAGTTCCCCCGGATCGTCCGGGACGCGTTCCGCCGCACGGCCCACTTGGTTTTCCTGGACGAGTCGGGGTTCTTCCTGACGCCGACCGTCCGTCGCACCCTGGCCCCGCGGGGGAAGACCCCGGTCCTGACGGGGTGGGACCGTCGGGATCGACTGTCGGCGATCCGTGCCATTACCGTCAGCCCGGTGGTGGCCCGCCCGAACCTGTTCTTCGAGGTGTTCGACCACACCGTCCATGCCGAGCAGGTGGTGGCGTTCCTGGCCGACCTACACCGCCGGTTGGGACCGTTGACGGTCGTCTGGGACCGCGGGGCGATCCACGATAAGTCCGGGTGCGTACGGGCGTGGCTGGCGGGGCACCCGGGGGTGGTGACCGAGAAGTTCCCGGGGTACGCTCCGGACCTGAACCCGGACGAGGGCGTGTGGGGGTGGACCAAGTACGGGCGGCTGTCCAACCTGGCGGCTAACGACACGGACGAGTTGTGGGATCATGTGATCGACGAGTTGGGCACCGCGAAGTCCTCCCCGAACCTGTTGAAGGCATTCATCCGGGAAGCACGACTGCCGAGCCTATCAATGGCCGCTAAGTAGGGAACGTTAACTACCCGGGACGCAGTAGCCACGTCCGCCAGACCCGCGTGACCTCGTACCGCAGTCGCTGCAACGCTTCGCCGTTGCCCGGCAACCCGTAGTACGCATAATGGCCCCGCAGCTTCTGACCCTGTACTTTCCGCGAATTTGTAGGCCGGGCGGTGATGGTGGTACGTTCGAAGTAGACGAATGCCGGCCCGTCCGGGAGGATGGCGTTACCACACGACCTCCCAACCCGAACGGACGCGGCGATGCCATCTTCGCACACTCCGGCCCCGCGGTGCCAGTGGTTTTCGATTCTGGCCGGTGCCTTGGATCGGCGCTCGGGCCGGCGGTTGGCGCTGTTGTTCCTGGGGGTGCTGTTGGCCCGCGGGCGACAGGCCCGGAGTTGCTGGATCCGAGCCGCCGGGTTGTCGTCCCAGTACCGCCGCTGCTACCCCACCGCGGCCGCCGTCGGGCGCCGGGCCGAGGCCATCGCCACCCGGTTGTTGGTCGAGGTGCTCCGGCCGTTGGTGACCGGGCCGCGGGTCGTGCTCGCGTTGGATGACACCCCGACGGCGCGGTACGGTTCCCAGGTGCAAGGGGCCGGGGTGCACCACAACCCGACCCCCGGGCCGGCCGGGAGCGGGTTCGTGTACGGGCACGTGTGGGTGGTCCTCGGGTTGCTGGTGGCGCACCCGCTGGGCGGGGTCGTGGCGTTACCCCTGTTGGCCCGGCGGTACATCCGGAAGGCGAACCTGGGGGCGGTTCGGGCGGCGGACCGGCCCCCGTTCGCAACCAAGCTGACCATGGCCGTGGGCTTGGTGCGGTGGGCGCACGGGTGGCTGGCGTTGTGGGGGAAGGCGGTGTGGGTGGTGGCCGACGGGGCGTACGCCCAGGGGCCGGTGCTCAAGCCGCTGCGGAAGCTCGGGGTGACGGTGGTGAGCCGACTGCGCCGGGATGCGGCCCTGTGCTCGGTGCCACCGGCGCGAGTACCCGGGCGGCCCGGCGGCCGCGGGTGTACGGGACCGAGCGGGTGTCGCTGGCCAAGCGGGCCGCCCACCCCGGCGGGTGGAGCACCGGCATGTTCACCGTGTACGGGAAGTCGGTCGAGAAGCGGTACAAGACGTTCGTGGCCACGTGGCGCCCGGCCGGTGGGGCGATCCGGGTGGTGTTGGTGGACGAGCCCCACGGATGGGTCGCGTTCTTCGGCACCGACACCACCGCGACCGTGGCCGACATCCTGGAGCGGGTGGCCGACCGGTTCACCCTGGAGACCTGTTTTCGGGATCTCAAACAAGTCGCCGGGGCGGGTCAGCAGCAGGTGCGCGGGGTGCCGTCGAACGTGGGGTGCTTCCACCTGTGCGCGTGGGCCCACACCCTGACCGAGGTGTGGGCCTGGAACCAGAACGCCGAGGCCCTGGTGGGGCACCGATCCGCATCCCCGTGGGACGACCCGAACCGGCGCCCGAGCCACGCGGACAAGCGCCGGGCCTGGCAACACGAGCTGTTGGCCCAGGAGATTCAGGCCGTTGTGGGCGAGCACCACGACCACGCGAAAATCCGCGACCTCGCCCACCGGTGCTTGGATCTGGCCGCGTGAGCGCGGCCGATTCGCGGAAACTACAGTCTGACCTGTACTGCTCTGAAAATTACTCCGGTAGTGCTGCCGGCTCGGGTGTCGGGCGTGGCTCCAAGGTCACTTGTGCCCGAGTTGCTCCAGACGGTGCACCAGGTTGCGGGCCAACTGTTCGGGTTGGAGCCGGTCGTAGTAGTCGGCTCCGAGTTCCTGGTATGCCACCCGATGGCGGAGCACCTGATACACGATCACCAGTAGGGTATGCCCGATCGCCAGCAGGGCCCGCTCGGCGCCGCCGGGCCACCCGCCGGTACCGGGCGCCCAGGTACGTCTTCTTCGAGTGGGACGCAGCCCACCCGGCTTGCACCAGGGCCTGTCGGAGCCACCGGTTCCCGCGCCGAGTGCGTCCCGTCCGCCGCTTCCCGGCGCTCTCGTTGTTGCCGGGGCACATCCCGGCCCAGCTTGCGCATCGCCCGGCCGTCGGGAACGGGTCGACGGTCGGCCCGATCTCGGCCAGCAGCACCTCGGCCGTGTGCTTCTGGATTCCAGGGATCGTGGTCAGCAGGTTCAGCGCCTTGACGTCCGGAGCCGTGAGCTGGGCGATCCGGGCATCCAGTTGGGCCACCAGCCGATCCAGCTGATCGATGTGCTCCAGGAGCACCTGGAGTAGGAACCGGTGGTGTTCGGTCACCCGCCCGCGGAGCGCCTCCCGGAGCTGCGGGATCTTCCCCCGCATCCGGCGCCGGGCCAAGTCGGCCAGTACCGCGGGGTCGTCCTGCCCGGCGATGATGGCGTCGAGCATGGCCCGGCCGGACGCCCCGAGCACGTCGCTGGCCACGCTCCCCAGCTTGATGTTGGCGTCCTCCAGTACCTTCTGGACCCGGTTCGCCGCTGCGGTCTGCTCGGCCCCCAGTTGGGACCGGTGCCGGGTCAGATCCCGCAACTCGCGCTGGCGGGTCGGCGGGATGAAGCTGGCGGTCAGCAGCCCGTGCTGGAGCAGCTGGGCGATCCAGGCGCAGTCGGCCACGTCGGTCTTGCGCCCGGGTACCTGTTTGATGTGCTGGGCGTTCACCAGCAGGAGCGTGAACTAGCCGTCGAGGACGTTGAGCACCGGCTTCCAGTACACCCCGGTCGATTCCATGGCCGCATGGGTGACGCCCTCGGCCGCCAGCCATGTGGCCCGCTCCTCCAGGGCCCGGGTGTGGGTGGGGAAGGTGCGCACGTCCTGGCGAGCCCGCTTGCCGCCATCGTGGCGCCGGACGCACGCAACCACGGTATCCTTGTGCACGTCCAGCCCGGCGCGGTGCGGGTACACGGTGCCCACGGCCGATCCTCCTCAAGGAGAGCGGCCCGCCCCGGGGATGGCGATGGGGTCCGAACATTCTGCTCTGCGTGCTCCCCGCGGGCGCCGGGGGCGACAGTCTCGTGGTCGTGGGGCCGTCCGGCCAGACTTTCCGTCGGGCTTGAAGCACCAGTACAGTGCGGCCTCGCTCCGGGGCGGACCAACGATCAGTGTAACCGATCGCCTGTCCCCCATTTTCATGGTCTCTGTGAGCCGCAACGCGTCATGACGACTTTCCGCAAATTAGAGTCTATCTGGAAAGTTTAGTGGCCTTTTGCATGGGTTTTCGCGTGTATTTAAAGGTCGCCTGAGTGCGCGTTTTGTCGGGTGCGAGTCGTTGGAGCATGAGGTGAATCATGCTTACCTGGATCATCGCTTCGGCAGCCGCCGTTGTCCGTTCGTAGTCCTTGCTGTTGCGTCGGTACTTCCCCGTCCAAGCGTTGGTCCGCTCGATCACCCACCGGTACGGCAGATGAACCAACCCCTTGGCCCCCGCCGGACGTTCCACCACCGTCACCTGGTACCCGCCCGATTCGCGGGCCAAATACCGGTCCAGGGTCCGGTTGTTGTACGTCCCGTCGCCCCGCACCTCGCCCAACCGCACGCGGTGTTGCGGGCTCAACTTGGCGAGTACCTGCGGAGCCGTCGTGCCGTCGTCGCAACTCGCGGCCGTGACCCGCACCACCATCAGCAACCCCAAGGAATCCACGATCAGATGACGCTTCCGGCCGTTGATCTTCTGGCCGCCGTCGTAACCCCGTGCCCCACCCGCCTCGGTCCCTTTGACCGTCTGCGCGTCGATCGCCGCCTTCGCCGGGTTGGGATCCCGACCGGCCGCCACGCGGACCTGCGGACGAAGGTGTCGAGGATCCGTTGCCACGTCCCATCGGCGACCCAGGCCATCAGGTACTCGTTGGCGGTCGAACGCTTGGCCAGATCCCGGGGCAACATGGCCCATTGGCACCCGGCCTTGGCCAAGTAAAAGATGGTGTTGACCACCAAGCGCATATCCACCGTTCGGGGACGCCCGCCCGGCTTGGCGGGTGGGATCAGCGGCTCGATCACGGCCCACTGCGCGTCCGTCCAATCCGTCGGATACACGCGATCCATCGCAGCCCCATCCGTAGGTCCGAGCGATGACCCAACACTACCAACTCACGGTACTTGGGGCACCTCCAACTTTCCGGATAGACTCTGAGCGACTCCAAGCCGAGAAGGGGTACGCGGTTGCGGACCTGCCGAGCGAGCGGACCAGGCGTGACATCCTGAATCCAGTAGTTTCAAGTTCCAGGTTCCAGGTTCCAGGTTCCAAGTCGGAACCCAGTTCGTCAAAAGCGCCGGCGATCCGTGTGGCTCGTGACTCCACTTGGAACCTGGAACCTGGAACCTGGAACTTGAAACTACTGGAATCGCATGGGGTATCGGCTGAAGCGGATCCAGAAGGGCAAGCCGCTGAAGACGACGCCCGAGACGGATGCCATCTTCGCCAACGTCAAGGCCGCCCGAGCGCCGGCCGCGGCCGAGGCCGAGACGCTGGAAATCTTGGTGGACACGCGGGCCAAGGTGAACGAACGCGAATACGCCCGCGGGGGGAAAAACGCGGACCCGGTCGGACGGTACGGCGGCGAAGGGGTTGGACCATGCCCCCCCCCGGCGGCACGCAAGTGGATCCCGCTGGGGGGCCTGATGGTGGCCACCGGGGGCCTGGCGCTGGTGTTCGGGTCCAAGGAGACGAGCGACTTCTGGGTGGATGGGTTGCGGGTCCGGTGGGCACGTGTGTCGGTCGGGTGCCGGTCGATTCGCCGACTGGTCGTGTACCTGGACAACGGGCCCAATTGCTCGGGCACCCGGGCCCAGTTCCTGAAGCGGATGGTGGCGTTCGCCGATTGGTCGGGGCTCGAGGTCCGGCTCGTGTACGACCCGCCGTACCACGGCAAGTACAACCCGGTGGAGCGGTGCTGGTCGAGTCTCGAGCGGAAGTGGGGCGGGGCCCTGCTCACGTGTCTGGACGTGATCCTCGGGTACGCCCGGCGGATGACCTGGAAGGGACGGCCCCCGACGGCCGACCACCTGGTCGGGGACTACCAGGACGGGATATGGTTGACCAAGGCCCAGTGAAGCCCGTTGAGGCGCGGCTGGAGCGATCCAAGGCGCTTCCCAAGTACGACATCACCATCCGGCCCCTGAAAGCCCGCGGCGGGTAAATCTCCGCCTGCCGAACGCCTAGTCACTCGCAACCACAACCGAATGTTGGGGCCGGCGAAAGCTAAACAGCGAAATCTTGGGAACCCATCGCCGCGGCTCAACGGAGGGAATTTCCCGAACCGCTCGAATAACTCGCGCCCGGTTACCGTCTCACCGGTAAGCCCCGCCCGGTAAGCGGATCGCCCGAAAATGAATCGAGTGCGAGGGCTTGCCTTCGCCGCTCCGACGCTTACGATCTGTATCGGCCTTTCCACCGCCGCCGGCGTGGTGCCGGCGACGGTCTCACAGAAGGAGTGCAGCATGCGCGCGACCCGTTTCCTTGGCCTGGCTCTGGTGCTCGCCCTCGCCTCGTCTGTCGCCACCGGCGAAGAGCTGAAGTCCGGCCCGACCGAGAAGATCGGCGGCGCCTTCGACGTGAAGGCGATCACCGGCGAGAAGGCTGGCAAAACGCTCTGCTACGTGTGCAAGTTCGGCGGTGAGGGGCGCCCGGCCGCGGTGCTGATCTTCACCCAGAAGGCCGACGACAACCTGGTCGCCGTGGTGAAGGCGGTGGACGGCGTTCAGAAGACCAACGAGAAACTGGGCACTGTGGTGGTCGGCGTCAGCGGCGTCGAGGCCGCCGACTTCGAGAAGCTTCAGACCACCCACAAGCTGACCACCCCGCTGACCGTTGCGGCCGACAAGGACGGCCCGGCGAAGTACAGCCTGAGCAAGGACGCGGCCGTGACCGTCGTCGTGTACCAGAAGGGCGGCAAGGTGAGCAAGAACTTCGCGTTCAAGACGACCAAGGAAGCCGCCGAAAAGGCCTCGGAAATCGCCAGCGCCGCGACCGCCGCCCTCAAGTAAGTTGAGCGCGGTTTAAGAACCAGGGGGTTGAACCTCCTGGCTGTTCCCGACGAACCTTGAGGGGCTGACCGTAACTCACACCTCTTTGGTGTGCTTGCGGCCCTGTGAGGCCACCGGCAACAGCTAGGGTTTCAACCCCTCGTTGTTTTGTGTACGATGCTTTCCACCTTCTCGCCTCGTGCAGGTCCTGAGCTATGCCGTTCCGCGTTTCCGCCTTCGCGGTCGTAGCGTTCCTGTTCGCTTCGTTTGCCGGCGCGCGGCCGCAACCGGCCGACGTGAGTGGGCCGATCAACGTGACTCCGAAGCCGCTCGCGTCAGACAAGACGGTAAAGCTCGATTATGACATGGTGTATGTCCGTGCGCCGCGAAACGGCGATAAGGTCGGTACGAACTGGCCCGAGATCTCGAACCCGGTCTACATGGACGCCGGCGCCGACCTGATGCTCCTCCGCCCCGACGGTTCCGAAGAGGTGCTGGTGAGGGGCGGAAGCGGGTCGGTCACCGACCCTGCGGTGTCGTTCGACGGCGAATGGGTCTACTACTCGCACTTCCACGACATGAAGGGCGGCAGCGTTTCACAAGGCCCTTCCGGCGGCGCGGACATTTACAAGATCCATGTGAAGTCGCGGACGGTCGTCCGCCTCACCCACCAGCAGTTCACCCCCAACACCGGCGCGGCGAACTGGAGCACGGACTACCGCACCCCCGAGGCCGGGAAGAACTCCTTCGGGTACGGCGTGTTCAACACCGGCCCGTGCCCGCTGCCGGGTGGGAAGGTGGCGTTCACGAGCAACCGCAACGGGTTTAAACCGCCGAAGCGGCTGCCGCACGTCATGCAACTGTTCGTGATGGACGACGACGGCTCGAACGCCGAATGCATCGGGCACCTGAACCTCGGGATGGCGCTCCACCCGACCGTCCTGCGCGACGGGCGGATCATGTTCAGCTCGCTCGAATCGCAAGGGCTCCGCGCATCGACGCTGTGGGGGCTGTGGGTCATCAACCCGGACGGCACCGGGTGGGGGCCGATGGCCAGCGCGTTTATGCCCGGGGCGAGCCCGAGCGCGTGGCACTTCCAGACGCAGCTCTCCGACGGTTCAATCGTGGCCGAGGAGTACTACAGCCAGACGAGCAGCGGGTTCGGGAGCTTCGTGCGGTTCCCGCTGGCGGCACCGGAGGGGAAGACGTTCGGCCCGGGGTACACGCAAGACCCGCGGAACCCCCCGCTGCGTCACGGCCGGACCGACGACGGGAAGGCCCGCGTTCGGCGTCTGCCGTTCAGCCCCTTTGGGGTCGAGTCCATTACACCGTTCGCTCGTTCCGACGAGGGGCCGTCGGACTACGCGGTTCGCGGGTCGCGTACCGCGCCGCGGGTCGGCAAGGTGACGCACCCGTCGGCGGCGCCGGACAACCACCTGCTTTCGGTGTGGTCGCCGGGGCCGGTCAACGGCGGCTACACGGTTCACGTTCCCGCAGTCGATGGCGGGTTGTACCTGCTGAAAGACGGTAAGGCCGCGAACGAACCGGGCGACCTGCTGCTCATCAAGAACGACCCGAAGTTTAACGAACAGTGGCCCCGCGCGCTGGTGCCGTACAAGCGGATTCACGGCATCGACGAGCCGAAGAAACTCGCCCCGCTTGCGAACGACGGGGCGCTCTCGAAGCACCTTCCGGCGGGCACCCCGTTCGGACTGGTGGGTACGTCGAGCTTCTACAAGCGCGAGAGCTACCCCAACGGGGTGGTCAAGCCGGGCACGGTGACCGCCGCCTACGCGGGCGGTGACCCGTCGGGTTACGAAAACCTCGACTGGTTCAACCCCGCGGCCGACGCCACGTCGCTCAACTGGCTGAACCAGGGGGCGGACGTCGGCCGGTACACGAACGCCGACATCCACGCCGTGCGCATCCTCGCGATGGAACCGACGACCGACCGCAACCAGGGGCCGCAATCGGGCCGCACGTTCCGCAGCCACGCGACCGAGAAGCTCCGCATCCTCGGCGAGATCCCCCTTCGCAAGTTCCAAAACGGGAGCGAGCCGCTCGACCCGGACGGGAACCCCGACACGAGTTTCCTGGCGAAGATCCCTGCAGACGTGGGGTTCACTTTCCAGACGCTCGACCGGCGCGGGATGGTGCTGAACATGGCGCAAACGTGGCACCAAGTTCGGCCCGGCGAGATCCGCAACGACTGCGGCGGGTGCCACGCGCACAGCCAGAAGCCCACGGACTTCAAGCTCACGGCCGCGGCGAAACCGGACTACCAACTCTTCGACCTGACCGAGAAGGCGCCGCTGCTGGCGCCTCCGTCCGGCGACCAGTCGAAGAAGCAGTGGGATGCGAAAGCCGAGACGGGGCTGAAGTTCGCAGCGGGAGTGAAGAACGTCGAGTACTTCCGTGACGTGAAGCCGATCCTCGACCGGAGCTGCGCGGCCTGCCACACGCTGAAGGGCGACGCCCCGGCGAAGCTCGTGCTCGATGACGACAAGACCATCAACGTCGCCGACTGCGACGACGTTCCGGGCACCTACTACCGGCTGGCGATGGACGGCGCCGGGCGGTTCGGGCACAAACCGCTCGTCGGCGGGTGGCGCGGGGTGAACGCCTCGCGCTACGTCCGGATGTTCCAGTCCCGACGCAGCCTCCTGATTTGGAAGGTGTTCGGCGCGCGGCTCGACGGCTGGACCAACGACGACTTCCCGACGGAGACCGCCCCCGGCGACCCGCGCACACTCCAGTTGAAGGGCGAACCGGTTCCGAACACGCTCGCGAACCGCAGCCGCGCCGACCTGGATTTCACCGGCAGCGTGATGCCGCCGCCGGAAGCGGTCAAGGCCGGTAAGGTCGCGCCGCTGAGCGAGGAAGACAAACTCACCCTGGTACGGTGGATCGATCTGGGGTGTCCGATCGACCTCGACTACGACCCCAATCGCCCTGAAAAACGCGGCTTCGGCTGGGCGCTGGACGACCAGCGGCCGACGCTGACGGTTCAGACGCCACGGGCCGGCGGGAACGAGCCGCTCGAACGCATCCGGATCGGGATGCACGATTACGGCACCGGTCTGGACGCGGCGAGTTTCACGGTAACAGCCAGTGTCCCGGTCAACGGAACTGCCGCCGGTGAAAATCTGGCACCGCAGTTCGCCTCACTCGGTGGGGGCGTTTACGAACTGAAGCTGACCGCACCCCTGAACGTGGCGGGCGCGAAACTCATGGCCCGCGTGAAGGACAAACAGGGTAACGTCACTCGTGTCGATCGCACGTTTTCAGCGGGAAAATGAAGGGAAAGACAATCACGTGCGGTTGGTGACGTGCGTGTTTGCTCCCTATTGATCCGCTCAGGCCACGTCGGGGGCACTGGACAGGTGGTGTGCCCCACTTGGTCGTAGGTGTCTCTTCTATACGAGATTGTGACGTTGAATTTTACTTGATAATAGGCACCAGAATTTATTCTGGTGCTTACTGATTTTCAGTGATGCGCGGTCAGATGCTCAGGCCATAGAACTTGACGGCGTTGTCGTGGAACAGTTTCCTCTGTTGCTCTTCGGTGCGGTCCTTGACGACGGCCTTCAGCCCGGTAAGCCAGTCGCCGTACTTCTCGACCCCCAGCAGACACACCGGCCAGTCACCCCCGAACATCACGCGGTCCGGGCCGAACGTATCCAAGACGTGGTTCACCACCGGCGCCAGGTCGTCGGGAGTCACTTTGCCGCGCTCGGGGGCGGTGGCGATGAAGCCGCTCACCTTGCAGACCACGTTCTTTTTTGCGGCCATCGCGGACATGTCCTTCTTCCAGCGGTCACGCTCGTCGGCGGTGTGCTTCAGGTTCGCGTTGCCGCAGTGGTCGAGGATGAACCGGGTGTCCGGGCACTGCTCTGCCAGTTTCACGAAGTCGGGCAGCTCTGCCGGCCGCACGCACATGTCGAAGCTCAGTCCCAGGTCGCCCAGGAGCTGAATACCCTTCACGAACTTCGGGTCGAGGCAGTACCCGGCGGGTGTGCTCTTGACGTGTAGCACCTGCCGGATGCCTTTGACGTATTTGCTGTCTTTGAACTGCTTCGCGTACTTCTCGAACCCGTCCGAGTTCGGCCGACCGGACAGCACCGCGGCGCAAGTGGCCGTTTTCCCGCTCTTGCACAGTTCGATCAGGTAATCGGCTTCCTTCTGCTGCTGCTCGGGCACCACGTCCACTTCCATGTAGACGGCCTTTACGACGTTCAGCCCGTCGGTCGCTTTGGCGTACTCGGTGGGGGTGAAGTTGTGCCCTAGGATTTTCCCTTCGGGGGTGCTCGGGTCGAACCACGCCAACTTGAAATCGTTCAGGTTCCACAGGTGCTGGTGCGTGTCAACGACGGGGAGCATCGCTTTGTCCTTCGGTTGAGAGGCGGCGAACAGGGGGCTCGCGCCCCCCGAGAGCGTGAGGGCCGAGGCGGCGAGCAACTCGCGGCGGTTCATGGAGGTACTCCGGGGTGAACGCGCCCGATGGTAACACGCGGCGGCGCGAGTACAACGAGGTTATGAGCACTCCGAAGCGAATCCTCGTTACCGGGTCCGCGGGCCGCATCGGCCGGGCGGCGGTGTCCGAACTCGTCGCGCGCGGCCACACCGTTGTGGGGTTCGACCTCCATCCCACACCGGGGCTGTCGGCCGATCGGTCGGTTGTCGCGCCGCTCGCCGACGTGGCCGCGCTCCGTCGCGCCGCGACCGGAGCGGACGTCATCATTCACCTCGCGGCCACCCCGGACGACGCCCGGTTCCCGCGTGGGGCCGCGCCGGACGACGGGGATAACTTCCTGAGCGATCTGGTTCCCGGCAACATCGTCGGCCCGTATGAGGTCATGGAAGCGGCCCGGGTGCTGAAGGTTCCGCGGGTGGTGCTGGCGAGCACCGGTCAGGTGGTCGCGGGCTATTTTCAGGACGGAACGCTGCCGATCGCGCCCGACGTGCTGCCGCGCCCGCGCTACCTGTACGCCTGCACGAAGGTGTTCCTCGAAGCCCTGGGGCAGGTGTACGCCAACGAACACGGGATCACGGTGCTCGCGGTTCGGTTGGGGTGGTGCCCGCGGCCCGGCCAAGAGGAAGAGTTCCGCCAGAGCGACTTCGGCCCCGATGTGTACCTCAGTCCGGGTGACGCCGGCCGGTTCTTTGCCGCGACGGTCGAAGCGCCGGCGCTCCCGCCGTTCGGGGTGGTGTATTCCACGAGCCGACACGTGCGGAAGCACATGTACGACCTGACCCCCGCGCAAAAACTGCTGGGGTGGGAACCCCGGGACCAGTGGCCGGAAGGGAGCGGGGAGTGAGCCGCGGGCCGACGGTTGCCCTTCGCCGCTCAGTTCGCCCGGGCCATCTCCGCGGCTTTTGTTGTGATGTAGTAACGCGCGAGCGCGTTAGTGTGTTCCCACGGCGGTACCGTTCGGGGAGCGTGAAAGTAGCGCACGAACTCCTCCATGACGGCGGCGAAGTGGTCCTCGTGGGTCGTCCGCCAGTTCTCGGGAATGTTGACCCGCAGCTCGCGCCCGTCGTCCGTAACGGACAGCCCGTTGAAATCGTGCTGGAGTGACGCACACTTCTCTCGCAACCGCTCGGTCAGGGCGGCATGACGGCTCGGGTCTGTTGCGGACAGGAACAGCTCCGGGCGGGCGCCGGCGGGCTGGCGGATGCTCGCGACCGCGCGCGTCCCGCGGGCGACGCACTGGTGCGTGTCGCAGCCCGTCGGGGACTCGTACTCCCACGACGTTTCAAGTTTCACATGGACCCCGCGCAGCGTGCAAACGGCACTGTTGTGCCCCGCATAGTACAGGTTCCCTTCCACCACCTGCGGGTGCAGTTCGGTCGGGAAAACGGGAAGCCCTGTTAGCTCCCCGAACTGTTCCTGCGTGATCAACATCAGCGCCCTGTCGGCGCCGAGCATCTGGATCTGGGTTGCGTAATCCACCGGCTGGTCCGGGGCGATGAGCCACAGTGCCAGGTCCGCCAGGTGCGTACCCACGTCCGCGATGGCCTCGCCCGAAATTTCGGTCGAGAACCACCACCACGGCCGCACCAGTGCGCGCCCGGCAACCGTTTTTTTGAGGTGGTGAACGCTCCGCAACCACAGGGCCGGTTGGCCGGCGGTGCCCGTTTGCCACGCCCCGAAGAGGCCCTCGTCGCGCGTGAACTCGCGGAGCATCCAGTTGGTAACCTCGAACCGCTCGGTCAGCACGTCCCAGACCAGCACCTCGCGCAGGTCCGCTTGACGCAGCACCGCTTCGAGCTTCGGGAAGTCGGCGTGGTCGATGATCCAGGGCTTGTCCGCCAGTACGTTTACGCAGTTCTCGACCGCGAGCGCGATCAGGTCGAGCTTCGGCCGGTTGCGCCCGCTGATGACCGCCGCGTTGCCCGGTTGCTCGCGGGCGAACCGCTCCCGGTAGTCCTCCGCGGCTCGGAGATCGATGTCCCAGGTCGTCGGGTGGTCCGCCCTTGCGTTGAACCCGGCGATCCGCTCCAGGTGCGTCAGCGTGTCGGCGTCGAGTGGGGCGTACACGTGCGCGCGGTGATGGACCCCGGGCAGCATCCGCTGCTGCACGAGCGCCGCGTGAAAGTGACCCGGCGCCAGGGTCATGAGCCGCAGAAGCCTGAACAAGCGGCCTCCAAGAACTGGTTTGTTGAGAAGCGGGACCCCTGTAGCAAGTGGCGAGCCAATCGCCCGTTATGCGCATCCGCTATAAAAAGCCTACCTACACCCGACAAAGGTGACGCTGATGACGGTGCGATTCGTAATGGTTGGCGGATTCCTTGGCGCCGGAAAAACCACCACCCTCGGACGGCTGGCACGCCACTACCAGCAACAGGGGAAGCGGGTCGGGGTGGTGACCAACGACCAGGCTCACGACCTCGTGGACACCAACACGCTTCGCGCGCAAGGGCTGTCCGTTGAGGAGGTTCCGGGGGCGTGCTTCTGCTGCCGGTTCGACGACCTCGTCGGGCGGGTCGGCTCGCTCGAAGCCGGTGAGCGGCCCGACGTGATCCTTGCCGAGCCGGTGGGAAGCTGCACGGACCTTGTGGCGACCGTTATCCAGCCGCTGAAGGACCTCTACTCCGGTCGGTTCGAGGTCGCCCCTTACGCGGTGCTGTTCAAGCCGAGCCACGGCCTGCGCATCCTGCGTAACCAGGCCGCCGGCGGGTTCAGCCCGAAGGCCGCGTACATCTTCAAGAAGCAGCTCGAAGAGGCCGACGCGATCGTAATCAACCGGGTGGACGAACTCGACCCGGCGCAGATCGACGAACTGTCGCTGCTCGTGACTCAGCAGTTCCCTGGGACGCCGGTGCTGCGTGCGAGCGCAACGACCGGCGCGGGGTTCGACGCGTTGACGGAACTGCTCGACCAGACGGGCGCGTTCGGGCGCAAGATCCTCGACATCGACTACGACATCTACGCCGAAGGCGAGGCCGAACTCGGATGGCTCAACGCAACCGCTCGTCTCACGAGCGACGAGCCGTTCGACCTGGACGCGCTGCTCACCTCCGTCCTGGGGGAGTTGGCTGTGGTGTGCCGCTCGCTGGGGGGCGAGGTGGCGCACCTGAAGCTCATCGGGATGGACGACGCGAGCGCGTTCGCGGTCGGTAATGTGATCAGCAGCGATACGGCGCCGAAGCTGTCGCTCCCGAGCGGCCTTCGCCCGCGCGAGGCGGACCTGATCGTCAACGCCCGGGTGGCGATCGACCCGGCGGTGCTGGAGGCCGAGGTGAAACGGGTCGTGGCTCTGGAGTCTGCCAAGGTCGGAGTGATCGCAGAGTTCCGGACCAGCCAGAGCCTGCGCCCGGGGCGCCCGGTTCCGACGCACCGCTACTCCGAGGCGAAGTAGTTTCGGAATGTGTCGGTCCCGGCGTTTACCGAAGCACTGCTGGTTGGGCGAAATAGACATCGGGTATCGACTCCATTTCCGTTTTCGGTGCTGTGGAAGTTCACCTGCTCGGTTTCGCCCCTCATTTACGGGGCTGTTTTCGTTCGGGCGTGAACGGATTCGAATGGGGAATCGGTCGCAACTGATTCCCTTTTAATATTTTGCGACACGATAGCCGTTTGGTTCGGAGTCCAAATCTGCACCACTCCAAGGGCTTCGGTGCGTGTGATTCGGTGGTAGCGACCACCCAGCGAATCGCCAGTTCGTTACCAGCAGTTGGGTAGCGGGTGTCCCGTCGCTGACCAGTCGGATGCCACCGGTGTGGTACTGTAACCCCCGTTACAGCGCCTGCGATAGTCCGCCGAAGCGGCGTCATGCGTCGGATCCAGCCAGATTTCAGGTTTGACACTTATTTGCACCAAACCCATCGCCGTGACCTGATGCGAGTTGGCACCCAGAACTCGCGACGGTGAAGTTTGACACGGCCTCTACTATTCCGATGGCACCGCTCCTTACCACAAGCGTGTGTGACGCTGCGGTCGGTCGGGACACCTGGACTGAGTCACGGTCCGGTTGAGTGTGTCAGTCTTTGGATGATGTCTTTGTGGCACAGACATTCCTGTCTGTGCGGCGCGAAAAGACAGCACAGACAGGAATGTCTGTGCCACAAGAAACAGAGACCACCACCTCGACCGTGTATGAGCCCGGTACGTAGTAAAAGCCGAGGGGCCAGGACCACATCTGTGGTCCTGGCCCCTCGGGTTTTAGGCTATCCCGCGAGCGTTACTTCTTGCCCTGCATCGCGACGACGAGCACCTGGATCTTGGCTTCGATGCCGTAACCGAGCGACAGCGGCACTTCGGTCAGCGTGTTCGCTTCCTTGATCGGGTTTTCGAGCTTCACCATCTCGGGCTCGACCTTCAGGTTCTTGCCCTTGAGGGTCTTGCTCACCTCGATCGGCCCGATCGAGCCGTACAGGTGGCCTTCCTCGGTGGCGTTCGCTTCGATGGTGACGGCCGGCAGGCGGGTGAGCTGCTCGGCGAGCACCTTGAGGTCCGCGATCTTGGCCTCGCGGGCCTTCTCGACCTTGATCTTGTACTGCGCTAGGGTCCGCAGGTTCTCTTCCGAGGGGATCACGGCCTTGCCGTAAGGGATGAGGTAGTTGCGGGCGTAACCCGCCTTCACCTCGACCACCTCGCCCTGCTTGCCGACGTGTGCGGTGTCGTCCACCAGCACGACCAGGGTGCCGCCGTGCGGCCCCTTCTTCACCTGGTTCCGCACCCGAACCTTCTTCTGCGGGAGCTTCTTTTCTTTCGGGGCCGCGCTCTTGGCGTCGGTCTTCTTCGTGGTGCTCTTGGCCATGTGAAACCCGTCCCGTGCTTGTGTAAAGCCCCCGGCGCCGGTCGAACGACGAGCGCCGAGGGGAGTTCGTTAAGTTTGCGACGGGTTCCGTGCCGGCGGCACTTAGAACGGGATCGGGTCGTCGCCCCCACCCCCGTCGTCGTCGCTCGGGGGCGGGGCACTGCGCCCGCCGCCCGACGGGCGACCGCCGCCCGACGGGCGACCGCCACCGTTTCCGCCGCCGCCGCCACCCGAGTAGCCTCCGCCGCCGGAGTAACCACCGCGGTCCGCGGCACCGCCGGAATAACCGCCCCCGCCGCCTTCGCCGCCGTCCCCGTCGCTCTTACCGCCGAGGAACTCTAAGCTGTCGACGACGAGCTTGTGCTTCGAGCGCTTCCCGCCGCCGTTTTTGTCTTCCCACTCCTCGAACACCAACCGGCCTTCGAGGTACATCATGTCGCCTTGCTTGGCGTACTTGGTGACCAGATCGGCAAGGTTGCGCTTGCTGTCGGCCCGGGAGAACACCTCGCAGTCGACGTACAACTGGTTGGGGTCCTTGTCCCACCCGCCCGCATCGTTCTTCTTGCTCCGGCCCACCGCGAACCGGAACTTCACCACCGTGCTACCACTGTTGGGCAGCACCCGCGGCGGCTCCGGCGGCTTCGTGAGCCGACCGATCAACATCACCTTATTCAGAGTCGCCATGCGCGACCTCCTCGCGGAGTCGGCCCTTAGCAGGGATGGTTAAGCTGAAGGCTAAGGGCACTTCCGTGAGGGTACGTTACGGCATTCGGAGACTCTGACGCAAGGTCGGTAGTTCGTTGCGGCGGGGCTACCCGCACCGCGGCGCAACAGAATTGCCAGAACTACTCCGGCTTCTCGGCCATGTCGCGGCGGCCGCGGCGGGGCGGGCCGCCGTCGCGCAGGCCGCCGTCCTCGCCCAGCAGGGACTCGCCGCCGATGGCCGCCGGGTCGGTCTGCACGGTCTGCTCGTCCTGCATGCCGCGGAGGGCGAAGCCGTTGCCCTGGTCCTCGTGCGCGACCTTCATCATTTCCGCGCGCCACTTCGGGTCGATCTTGCTGGTCAGTTGGCGCAGGATCAGCCCTTCTTGGAGCTTGAAATCGTTCTCGAGGTTGGCCTGCTTGGTGCTCTCGAACGTGTAATAGATGATGTGGAAGCTGCCCTTCTTGGACTTCCCGATCGGGTACGCGAGCTTGTGGTTGTAGTCCCAGGGGCGGCTCACCTCGATCGTGCCGCCGTGGCGCTCGATCAGCGTGTGCAACTGCTGCTTGACGCCCTCGGCGTCGGACGACACCTTGGTCGGGTCGAGGAGGAACAGCGTTTCGTAGGTCTGGATCGGCATGGTTACCTTCAGGTAGTTGCCCGCGCCGGTCGTACCGGGCGCGGTGGTCACCGTGGTTCGGCCGGGGCGCCCTTTCGGTGCCCCACGACCCCAACCGCACGTCGGCTGGGGAGCGACCGGCTCACTCGTAAACGAATCAAGAACCGCGATCAAAAATCGAATCGGGGGGGCGCCGTCACTCCGGTTGCGGCGTCTCCCCTTTGGCTTTCTTGGCCTTTTGGCCTTTCCCCTTTTCCTTCGCCCCGCCGTCGTCGGCCGAACCGCCGTTGAAGCGGTTCATCGACGCCTCGGCGCCCTGCTTGGCCCACACGAGCGCCGCCTGCGCCGCGGTGGCGATGGCCTCTTCGGCTGCCGCCCGCTCGCCGGGCTTGAACTTCCCCAGCACGAAATCCACCGCGTCGCCGACCGCGGGCTGGCCCAGGCCGACCCGGAGCCGACAGTAGGCGTCCGTACCGAGCTGTTCCTGAATGTTGCGGAGCCCGTTCTGCCCGCCGTGGCTCCCCTTGATCCGCATCCGGAGCTTGCCCAGGGGCAGGTTCAGGTCGTCGCAGATCACGAGCACGTTCTCGACCGGCACCTTGTAGAAGTCGAGGATCGCACGGACCGCCCGGCCGCTCAGGTTCATGAACGTGAGCGGCTTGACCAGCAGCACCGTTTCGTCGCCCTCTTTCGTTTCCGAAATGAGGGCCTCGAACCGCTCGCGCGCGGACCCGACGCCGGGGCCGTTCGCGAGGTAATCGATCACATCGAAACCGACGTTGTGCCGCGTGCCGGCGTACTTCGGCCCGGGGTTCCCGAGTCCGACGATCACCTTCATGGCTTCACGTGTGAGTAAGGGGGTGCGAGCGAGAACCAAAGGTCCTCAGCATAGCAGATGCGGTAGCGGGCGCTCGGTTCGCACCCGCCCCTCATCTCTCGTCCCCCGGGACTCACTTCTTGGCCGGGGCCGCGTCGTCGTCGTCGGCCTTCTTCTTCTCGGGCTTGATGACCTCGGGGCCGACGCCCGCGTCCGTCGCGGTCGGTTCGGCCTCGACGCCCGGGAGCTTCAGTTGCACGACCACGCCTTCCGGCGCGTCGAGCACCTTCACGCCCGGCGGGAGGGCGAGGTCGCGGATGTGGATCGGGTGGCCGAGGGTCAGGTTGGTGATGTCGATCGCGATCGACTCGGGGATGGCGCCCAGGGGGCACTCGACGTGCAGCGCGTGGAACGGCTGGTCGAGCACACCGCCGCCGGTCGCCTTCGGGGCGTTCTTCAGCGCGACGGGCACCGACACGCGGACCAGTTCGGCCCGGTCCTTGCGCTCGAAGTCCACGTGGATCATCTCCTTGCCGAGATAGTCCCACTGGAGCTCGCGGATCAGGACCGTTTCGGTCTTGCCTTCGATGTCGAGGTCGAGCACGCGGGCGTGCTGGACGCGGATGGCCTGGTCGAGTTCCTTCGCGTTGACCGCGAGCGACACGTTGGCCTGCTTGTGCCCGTACACGATCGCGGGGACGAGCCCCTGCTTGCGGAGGCGGGCGGCGGCACGCGAACCGGTCTCGGCGCGCGCAGTGGTCTTGAGGGTGACGGACGCAGACATGATTTTGATCCTCGCGAACCCGGCTACTCTCGCGGCACCTGTTGGGGGCCGCTACCCTCGCGGGACGCACGTTAGCTGGCAACGAACTGGAAGCGGCCCCAAAGGTCATTTGGGGCCGCTTCGTGGTAAGTTAAGGGATTATGGTGAAATCGCCGCCGGGCGACAAGCCGACAGCGAAAAAACCGGACCCTCGATATGTGCCCTTTCACGAACTATGGGCGCTGCGGCGTGGTCTTGTTGGGCCGCTCTTGGAGTTCCTTTTCCCGCCGCTCCTGAAGCTCCTTATCTTGCACCTTCTTAAGCTGTTGGAGCTGTTCGGCGAGCTGCTTGGCCTCCTTTTCCCGCTGCTCGTGCAGCCGCTGGAGCTGTTCGAGGCGATCCTGATACCGCCGCTCGGCGCCCTTCTGGTCGTCCACCGTTTTGTTGGGCTGCTCTCCCGCGGCCTCTGGGCGGGGGCTAAGCTTGGGAGCACGGTTCGGAGATGGCTCCTCCGTAGCGGCCGTCTTGAACCCAGCCGTCTTGATGGCGTCGGTTACGATTTGTAGCGACTTCTTGGACGTTTCCGGGGTGGCCGAGATGCGAACGTCCCGGGGACCGTTCGGGTCGCTCTTGGCGCGCGTCAGGAGCAGCGCGAGGGCCGCCGGGTCATTGGTCCGGATCGGGCCAATCGCCCGTTCCGGGGTGCGCTCTCGCGTGCCCTGCGGTGACACCTCGCGGAGGGTGAACTCGTTCCCTTTCGGGTCGATGGCGATTTCGATGTAGGCAGAGGTCGGGGCGTTCGGTTTTGCGGTTTTGGCGGCGAGCCCGTCAATCGCTGCTTGAAGTTCGCGGACCCGGGCTTCGGCGAGTGCGAGTTGCGACTCGGTCCGCTTCGTGTACGCCGCGAGCGCCTGTCGCTCCGCTTCCGCGGCCTTGAGCATTCCGTTGAGATCGGCCAGTTTCTTGTTGAGGTCTTCGTTGGTGCCTGGGGGAGCGGTCTTGTCACCCTGGCGCTGTGCAAGTTGTGTGGCCAGCCCCTTCGCCTCGGCCTCAAGCTTCTCCACCAGGGCTTGCGCTCGCTTCAACTCTGCGGACGCGAGATTGGCTTCTGAGTGCTGCATGCGCGTACGTTCAGAAGCCTGCAGTTTGGTATATTCCAGGATCTTTATCCAGTCTTCGGCTGTGCGCGAATTCATCTTGTGATCGGCCAGCTTACGGTTGAGCTGGCGCAGCTCTTGCTCCACGTCCTCAATTTCGCGTGAGAGCTGAACGGCGGCTTGGACGTCCTTGGAATCATTGAGGAACTCGCCTAACTGCTTGGCTTCCTTTAGCTTCTGCACAGCCATTTCGAGCGCGGTCTTACGTAACTTCTGTTGTTGTTCAACTGCCTGGATTTTGCGTTGCAGGGTGGCGAGCTCGTCGGTCGGACTCTCGGCTCCGGGCGGCGGAGCGTTCTTCGCGGGTTTGGCAGCGGCACCGGCGCCGGAACCGTCCTGGGCGACCACGCCCGTTTGGACCGGGCGGGTGCCCAGCCCCACGCCCACGCCCACCACGAACACCGCGCACATCGCGAACGACGCGGCGGTGGCTTTCTGGACCCAGAACATGTGAAGGACCCCTTGGACGAGTGAAGAGACCACGGGTGTAACCGCTGCGACCGCCGCGCCCGATGCCACCGCCGCATGAACCGTGTTCGTTGCCAGTGCCGCCGGCACCGCGACCGCCGGGACGGCGAGCGCTTGCACCGGGTCGAAGGCGCGGAGCCGGACCCGCAACTTCGCCAGCCCGCGGTTCAGTCGCGCGGACAGCGTGCCCTCTGGGCAGCCGAGCCGCGCCGCGGCTTCCTGTCGCGTGAAGCCCTGGAGGTGGCACAGAATGATGGGTTCGCGGTCGCGCTCGGGAAGTGCGAGCAGCGCGCCGTCGATGTCGGCTCGTAAGTCAGAGTCGGGAGCACCGGCGGAGGCGGTTTCCGGCAGCTCGCGCTGGCGGGCGAGCCGGCGGGCGTTCTTGCGCCGGAGGTTGCGCGAGGTCAGCACCGCGACCCGGTACAGCCACGGGCCGACCGTCTCACGGGCCGCGAGCTTACGCCCCTGGCTCGCGAGTACGAGGAACACGGCCTGGAAGGCGTCCTCGGCGTCGGCGGTGTGTGGCAGTAAGCGGCGACAGGTGTTCCAGACCAGCGGCCCGTGCCGCCGGACCAGTTCCTGGAACGCGGGTTCATTTCTGTCGGACGTGAACGCGCCGAGCAACTCGCCGTCTGACCGGCGGTCGGGGAGCAGCTCGCGGCAGAGGGCAGCGATGGTACGCATGCCCTTATCATGTCGCGACCGGTCCCGGCGCGTGCAGGAAAATTACGCCGCGGCGGATTCGTCGTCGGACGCGTCGCTCGCGAGCCGGTGCGCGCCGCAGATGCCGCGCTTCGAGGTGCGGATGAATTCCACGAGTTCCTGAACCGCCGGGAACTCGCCCACTTCGGCCTCGATGCGGGCCAGGGCCGCGGACAGGGGCAGGGCGGGGCGGGTCATGTAGATGATGCGGTACGCCTTGCGGATGGCGGTGCGCTCCGCGGGCGGGATGCCGGCCCGGCGCATCCCGATCAGGTTCAGCCCGCGGACGTAGTTCACGTCCTGCATCACCCAGAACGGCGGGATGTCCTTGCTCGACCCCGAGGCGCCGGAGAGGAACGCGAGCCGCCCGACCCGGCAGAACTGGTGAACGGCCGAGTTCCCGCTGATGAACGCCCGGTCCCCAACGGTGACGTGCCCGCCGAGAAGGGCGGCGTTCGCGAGGATCACATCGTTCCCGACGACGCAATCGTGGGCAATGTGGGCGCCGGCCATAAAGAACCCGCGGTCGCCGATCCGCGTGACGCCGGTCCCGGGGCCGGCGCCGACTGGCATCCCGCGGTGGATGGTGACGTGTTCGCGGAAGATGTTCCCGCTGCCGATCTCGACCGCCGTGACTTCGCCCTTGTAGCCGAGGTGCTGCGGCGCCCCGCCCAGCACGGACCCCGCGCCGACCTCGTTGTTGGCGCCCATCGTAAGCGGACCGATGAGCTGCACGTGCGGCCCGATCACGCACCCGGGGCCGAGCGTGACCGGCCCTTCGATAATCGTGTACGGCCCGATTTTCACATCGGGCAGCAGGTTCGCTTCCGGGGAGACGATCGCGGTCGGGTGAACGTGCGGGAGCGCGGGGCTCGTCATGATCGGCATCCTTGTCGGCGGAACCCAGATTACCCGAAGCCGTCCAATACGCCATTTTCCGCCACCGCACCAGACCAGTTTCTTAACAACTGAGTGTGCAAAACCTGCCGCGGGCCGACACAATAACGCGTTTCGCCTATCAGGAGGATGCGACCGTGCCACTCTTTGGCGCGCACCTGTCGATCAGTCGTGGGCTGCACTCGGCGATCACCGATGCGGTGACGCTGGGGTGCGAAACCGTTCAGATTTTCACCAAGAACGCGAGCCAGTGGAACGCCCCGCCGCTCCGCGACGAGGACGTGACCGCGTTCCGCCGGGCGGCGGTGGCGTCCGGCCTCCACTGGATCACCGTTCACGATTCGTACCTCATCAACCTGGCCTCGCCGAAGGACGAACTGTTTGCGAAGTCGGTCGCGGCGTTCGCGGACGAACTGGAGCGCGCCGAGGCGCTCGGCGCCGATTACCTCGTGACGCACCCGGGCGCGCACACCGGCAGCGGCGAGGAGGCCGGCTTGGAGCGGGTGGTGGCGGGGTACGAAGAGGCGCTCGCCCGGTGCCCGGGGTACAAGGTGCGGGTGCTGCTCGAAACCACCGCGGGGCAGGGGAGTTCACTCGGGTATCGGTTCGAGCATCTGGCCACCGTCCTCGACCGCGCCAACTGCGCCGACCGCATGGGCGTGTGCTTCGACACCTGTCACGTGTTCGCGGCCGGGTACGGACTGGCCACGGCGGAAGACTACGCGGCCACATTTCAGCAGTTCGACGATCTTGTTGGGCTGGAACGGCTCAACCTCTTTCACATGAACGATAGCGAGAAACCGCGCGGCAGCCGGGTGGACCGGCACGCCGGGATCGGGGCCGGTGAGATCGGCGAGGCGGCGTTCCGGCGGCTCGTGACGGATGTGCGGTTCCGCGACCGCCCGATGATCCTTGAAACGCCGAAAAAGAGTGCAGACGGGACCGATATGGACTCTGTCAATCTCGCACTGTTGCGACTGTTCGCGAGTGAGGCTCGCGCCGGTGGCGATTAAAGCCCGAATTCCTGAGAAGCGTGTCAAGCCCAGTTTCGCGGACGCCGATGAATGGTGTGTGCCAAGGGTTCCCGCTCACGCGGAACCCGCGGCAAGGAACCTCGCTCACCACCCGATCCCCAGCTCGGGCGGTGCGAGATTCGGTCGGCGGGAAGCGGTCCGCGGGGTTGCGATCCGGTAGCCCCCTGTTGCCGCGTGTCCGCCCGCGGAACCCGTGTCCGGTCGATCGGGCGCTCGGCCCCCGACGACGTCCGGTCCCGGACCTTCCCGCCGCCGACCGGCCGGCCCCGGCGCCACTGCTTGACACCAGGGACCCACGCACAGTGGGTCCGAAGACGACACCCCGCGCCGGGGCCGACCGACGTCCTCCGCCCGCCGCTCACTTGACCTCTCGCGCACCGACCATATCCCTGAGCGCACCTGTACCGCTGGCGTGCCGCCCGCGGCGAGTCTTTCCCACTCTCAGTTGCGGTCACAATGAGTACGATTCGCGCCCTTAAAGCCCGTGAAGTTCTGGACAGCCGCGGGAACCCGACCGTCGAGGTCGAGGTCCATCTGACGTGCGGGACGATGGGCCGCGCCGCGGTGCCCAGCGGGGCCAGCACCGGCGCGCACGAGGCGGTCGAGCTGCGCGACGGCGACAAGAAGCGGTACCTCGGCAAGGGCACGCTGACCGCGGTCAAGAACGTGGTCGACAGCATCGCCCCGGCGCTCGCCGGGATGAAGGTGTTCGAGCAGGCGGCCATCGACGCCAAGATGCTCGAACTCGACGGCACCCCGAACAAGGCCAAGCTGGGCGCGAACGCGATCCTCGGCGTCTCGATGGCCGCGGCCCACGCCGCCGCCAACGCGCTCGGCCAGCCGCTGTACCGGTACATCGGCGGGACGAGCGCGCACGTCCTGCCCGTGCCGCTGATGAACATCCTCAACGGCGGCAAGCACGCGGACAGCACCGTGGACTTCCAGGAGTTCATGATCGTGCCGGTGGGCGCGACCAGCTTCCGCGAGGGGCTGCGGATGGGCGCCGAGGTGTTCCACAGCCTCAAGAAGGTGCTCCACGACAAGGGGCTGAACACCGCGGTCGGCGACGAGGGCGGGTTCGCCCCGAACATCCCGAGCGCCGACGAGGCCCTCGCCACCATCTCGCTGGCGATCGAGAAGGCCGGGTACAAGCTCGGCGACCAGATCGTGTTCGCGCTCGACGCGGCCTGCACGGAGCTGTACGAGGAGGCCAAGCACCAGCACGGCAAGGAGGGCTACTGCTTCTTCAAGAGCGACCCCAAGAAGGTGATCTCGTCCGACGAGATGATCGACCTGTGGGCCGGGCTGTGTGCGAAGTACCCGATCCGCTCGATCGAGGACGGGCTCTCCGAGGACGACTGGGCCGGCTGGAAGAAGCTCACCGACAAGCTCGGCGCGAAGGTCCAGCTCGTCGGCGACGACCTGTTCGTGACCAACACCGCCCGGCTCAAGCGCGGGATCGCCGAAGGGTGCGGGAACAGCATTCTGGTGAAGGTGAACCAGATCGGCACGCTCACCGAGACGCTCGACGCCGTGGAGACGGCCAAGCGGAATAAGTTCACCGCGATCATGAGCCACCGGAGCGGCGAGACCGAGGACGTGACGATCGCGGACCTCGCGGTCGCCACCAACTGCGGCCAGATCAAGACCGGCTCGGCGAGCCGCACGGACCGCATCGCGAAGTACAACCAACTGTTGCGGATCGAGGAACAGCTCGGCGCCGCCGCCGTCTATGGGGTGGAAATGCGCCGTTCGTAAGCTGTGGTCGGCGGCCGCGGAGCGCGGGCGAACGGAGCCAGAGGTTCCGTTCGCCCGCGCTCCGCGACCGTCCGCACGAGAGCCGGGACCATTCGATGCCAACGTTTCTTTCCGACCCTCCGCCCGCAATTTACCTCGTGCTCGGGTTCGTGGCGCTCATCACGGGCGTGATCGCGGCCCAGCGCCAGACCCGTAAGGCGGCGGTTCCGTTACTGATCTCGGCCGGGCTGCTGCTCGTGGTGTTCCTGATCGACCGGTTCATCGACAGCCCGCGCGAGCAGGCGGTCAAGAGCGCGCAGGCGATGGCGACCGCCGCTGACACGAACCGCCCCGTAGATTTCGTCAAGCACGTCGCGGACAGGCTCGTGTACCACGGGGAAGGTCAGCCGCGCACCGCGACCCGTGCGGAGCTGCAAAACTCGCAGTTCTGGCGCATGTTGCAGCAGTTCAACGTTCACGTGGCGGTGTGGAACTTCTCCCGCGACGACGTGAAACAGATCGACGACAACACGGTCGAAATCGGTTTCATGGCGAAGGGCGAGACGCGGGGGGAAATGAAAGGCGTTCAGATTTACGTTAGGGGCACGTTCAAGCGTCAGCCCGACGGCAGCATGAAGATGGCTGAGTTCCGCACGTTCGACGCCATCGATAACCGCAAACCGTTCAACATTCCGGACTTCCCGTGAGTGAGCCAATCGCCTCACTGGCACTGAACGGCGTGGAGGTGATCGACACCTTCGCGGAGGCGTTCGGCATGAGCGCCGCGCGCGTCGTCGTGACCGCGGAGTCGGCCCGGTGGGCGGTGGAGGCGGCGCGGGCGGCGACCGGCTACGCGGCGTCGGTGATCGGGTGCGATGCCGAAGCGGGACTGGAGAAGGAGCTCACGCCGGCGGAGACTCCGGACGGGCGGCCGGGGGTGTCGCTGCTGTTCTTCGCGTTCAGCCGCGACGCGTTGCAAAAGGCGCTCGTGAACCGCGTCGCGCAGTGCATCCTGACGTGCCCAACGACGGCGTGCTTCAACGGCCTCCCCATCGACCCGACCCGCTCGATCCGCATCGGCGGCAACCTGCGCTTTTTTGGCGACGGTTGGCAGATCAGCAAGCTGCTCGACGGCAAGCGTTACTGGCGCGTCCCGGTGATGGACGGCGAGTTCCTTTGCGAAGACGTGTTCGGCACCGCGAAGGGCGTCGCGGGCGGCAACATCCTGATTGTCGCCAACACCCAGGCGAGCGGGCTCAAAGCCGCCGAGGACGCGGTTGATGCCGCTCGGGCCGTGCCGGGCGTGATCCTGCCGTTCCCGGGCGGCGTGGTTCGTTCGGGGAGCAAGGTCGGGAGCAAGTACAAGAAGCTCCGCGCCAGCACCAACGACGCCTACTGCCCGTCCCTGCGCGGCGCTGTAAAGTCGGAGCTTCCCGACGGCGTCAACGCGGTTTACGAACTCGTGATCGACGGCCTCGACCTCGCCGCGGTCGAACGCGCGACCTGGGAAGCGATGCTCGCGGCTACCCGTGTGCCCGGTGTGAAACGCATCACCGCAGGCAACTATGGCGGGAAGCTCGGGCCGTTTCACATCCGCCTCCGCGCGCTGATCGAGGGCACGTGATGCTCAAACTCACCCTACGCGCGCCCTCCAGCATCCCGCTTGAAGTCGAAGGCATCACCCCCGAGCGGGTGGCAGGTCTGTCGCCGCTGGAAGTGGCCAAGCTACCCGTACAGCACGGGAACCGCGCGGAGCCGCTCGGCGAGTTCTTCGAGGTGATACACGACCCGAAGGGCACCTGGGCAGACCTGCACATCGCCGGAGACACGTCGAACGTCAAGTTCATCGGCGCGCGGATGAGTGCCGGAAACATCTATGTAGAAAACCGGGTCGGGATGCACGCCGGCGCGCAGATGAGCGGCGGGTCTCTGACGCTCGACTCTGGCGCCGCGGGGTGGCTCGGTGCCGAGATGCGTGGCGGCTCCATCGAGGTACGCGGCCACGCTGGCGACCACGTCGGGGCCGCGTATCGCGGGTCGCGGCGGGGCATGACCGGCGGAACGATTGTCGTTCGCGGGTCGGCGGGCGACGAACTCGGACTCCTCATGCGCCGAGGGCTGATCGTGGCCGAAGGCGCGTGCGGCCAGTTCGCCGGGGCGTCGATGATCGCGGGGACGCTGGCGCTGTTCGGAACGGTCGGCGAGCGGTGCGGCGCGGGTATGAAGCGCGGCACGATCCTGACCGCAACCGCGCCGCAACTGCCGCCGTCGTTCCGCTTCGCGTGTGAGTACCGTCCGAGCTTTTTGCCGCTGTACCTCGCACACTTCGCGCGATTGGGCGTGAACCTGCCGACGGGTTTCGGTGTCGGAACCCTGCGCTGTTTCCGGGGCGACATGCTCACCGGTGGAAAGGGTGAGGTGTTGATCGGGGGCGGAACCTGACGAGAGAGCGGATGGTCTTTTTCACGCGCGACTTGTACACGGGAACGCAAGACAACTCTGGTCGGTCGCGGCGCGCGGGACGAGAGTGGGACCGCCGGTACGAAGCGTACTCGCGCTACCTGGACGTAATCGGACCGTATCTGCCGAGGCCAGTTCGGCAACTGGCTGCTGATGGCCCGCACGACGCCGTTGTTCGGGCCGCTTCGTTCGGGACTGGTGAACTCACGCTCCGCCTTGACACTTCGGGCGCGCTCGGCTCGTTTCGAGGCCGACGCCCGCTGCGGTTGACGTTTCGTGGCGTGCCCGGTCGGGTCCGCACCAGACATCTTCTGGGCCAGTGGTGGCTCTATCAGGAAGCACATCTCCGATCGAACGGCCGGTTCAGTATTCACGTCCTCTTCGACGAAGACGAGCTGGAGATCGAGGCCGACGAGGTGCTGATCGCGCGGGAGTGGTCGTCAGGCACTGGTAAGAATTAATAGGACGCAACATGTCGGATCAACTCTCCGCCGTTCGGGGCGGCTATGATCGTTGGGCCAAGGTTTACGATCACGACGCGAACCCGCTCCAGGGGCTTGAAGAGCCGCCCGTTCGGGCCGCCGCCGGCGCGGTGCGCGGCCTCCGCGCGCTTGACCTCGGGTGCGGCACCGGGCGGCACGCGCTCTGGCTGGCGGGGCAGGGGGCGTCGGTCACGGCGGTCGATTTCTCGGAAGGAATGCTGAACGAGGCGCGGGCCAAGCCCGGCGCGGATGCGGTCACGTTCCAGGTTCACGACCTCCACACGCCGCTGCCGTTTTCGGCGGAATTCGACCTGGTTGTCAGCGGGTTGGTGCTGGAGCACCTGCGCGAACTCGATCCGTTCTTCGCGGACGTCCGGCGCGCCCTCAAGCCCGGCGGGCGAGCGGTCGTGTCCGCGATGCACCCCGCCATGATGCTCCGCGGCACACAGGCGCGCTTCACGGACCCTGATTCGGGCGAACTGGTTCAGCCGGGAAGTGTCGCGCACTCAGTGGCGGCGTTCGTGATGGCCGCGTTGCGTGCCGGCTTCACGATCGCGAACGTGGAAGAACTTGCCCCGGATGCGGCGTTCGCAGACCGCTATCCGCGTGCGTCCAAGTACGTCGGCTGGCCGATGCTCGTAGTGCTGTCGCTCACGGCGTGAAGGCGGCAGTTGCACCAAAAACAAACCGGGGCCGAGGCGCATCGCCTCGGCCCCGGTCGTTTTGCCTGATTCGGCTGTCACTGCTTGACACGCGGCCCCTGGGGCAGAACGTTCAGCCACGCGGGCGGTAGCTGGAGCTTCTTGGTGCCGTCAATTCCGGTTGAAGAAAACACATTCGGGCCGGCGGCACCGAGTTGGACCAGCAGCGCGGTTGCTCCGCCCACGAACCCGGTTGCCACGCCCGACCCACTTGCGGCCTGGGTGCCGAAGCTCAGAGCGCCCGGTCCAAGAACGTCGGGTTTCCCGCGGAGCGTGAGGCCGGTCCCGCCGCCCACCAGCGTACCGGGGAGATCGGCCCCAACCGTGATTGCTCCCAGAGCATCTCCGGGAGTGCCCACGCCCGCGGTCGGGCTGGTGAAGCTCCGGAACACCACCTTGGGGGCGCTGGCTGCGATGCCGACGGTGTCGATCGCGATTCGCGGGTAGATTTCCACCTCGCGCCGCAGCACCGGCAGCAGGGCGTCCGGCGCCCCTGGGGACTCCACCGCCAGCGCGTACCGGCCTGGGGTTGCGACGGTGAACTCCAGCATTTGCTCGAACACCAGCAACGTCGGGGTGCGGTAGATCAACTGCGGGACGTTAACCGAGCGGGCCTCTTCGGCCAACTCGTCGCTGGACTGCTTGGCGCCGGTCGGATCGATCTGACGCAACAGCCGGAGTGTGAGCGGCTGAGCGGGTGTGTCGGCGTCGGGGAAGTTCGGGTTGGCCGCCTCGCGCCACTGAACGACGATCCGCAGCTTCGCGCCGGCCAACAGTTCGGGGGTGACGGTGCCGGTTGCCGCACGCGTTCCCAGGAAGTTGAGGGTCGACGACCAGGAGTCGGCGGGGAGCTTCGATTTCGGCGGCGCGAACTCCATCAGCCCGTCGCGGTTGGCGTCCAGGAACGGCCCGCCCCACACCGCGGCGCCGGACGCGCTCGCCGCCTGTACCCAGACGTGCTGCGGGGGTTTCGCGGGGATGCCCTTTACCACCCGGTGCGCCGGCCCGGTCGCCCGCGCGTCGATGGTCCGCGCGAACTCGTTGATGGAATCCAGGGGGTAGCCGGATTCCCACACCAGCGTGTTCACGATCACCTGCGCACCGGCCAACGTGCGGGTGATCTCGTTCTGGTAGGTAGTTAAGCGCCCGGACAGCGTTGTCAGTTCTCGCTCGCGCGCCATGACCGCATCCAGATCGGCCTTGGCCTTTTTCCGCTGCGCGACCGCCACCTCGTTGTCGGTCAGGTCCGCGAACGCCGTCTTGTACGCAGCAATCGCCCGGTCGCGATCGTCCTCGAACGCCGAGAGGCGGGACGAGAGTTCCGCCAGCCGGCTCTGGAGGGCCTCGGTGTATTCGAGTTCGCCGCGGGTCAACTTCAGGACGGTGTTCAGGTGGAAGTAGCACCCGGGATCAATTCGGACGAGAACCAGTTCGGCGTCCGGAGCGGCGGCGGCGAGCGCCTTCGCGGCCGGAACGCCGGCCCCGACTCGCGCGGGGTCGGACTTGAAGGGGATCAGGTCCGGAGCGAGTTCCGTCGTCAGATCGAGCACCTTCGTGCGCCGGGGCAGTTCGCTGCCGATCAACTGTGCGGCGCCGGTGAAGTCGGACCCGATCAGCACCACCTTGACGCCGGCACCCGTGTACCCACGCTTGTGCAGCTCATCCAGGCGCGACGATTTGAGGGCGTCCGCGACGGCTTCGGCTTTCTCCCCGGTGCCGGTCGTGACCGTTTCTGTCCCCTGCCGCGGTAGCCGCAGGCCGACAACTCCGGGCTCCTGGGCGAGCAACTCGACGAATTCCGCTCGCGGCAACCGGACGTGAACGATGTTCCCGATCACCCCGTCCACCGAGGCGCCGGCGTACCGGCCGCGGAGAGCAATTTTGAAGGTTTGCAGGTCCTCGATGCGCTCCCGGAAGATCACCTCGACGCGCAATTGAGCGCCCCTGGTCCCGGGGGCCAACAGGGCGGCCCGCAGGTCGGCCGAGTACTTGAGCTGGGCGGGCAGCACCGCCGGCGGGGCGAGGGGGGCGGCGAACTCCGTGTGCGGGAGCACTTCGGCCCACCGGATCGGGTTGCGGTCGCTGAGGGGGGCGGGCAACTGCGCGACGCGGGTGCGGGGAGCGAACCACCCGTTCGGCTCGTACCGCAGATCCTTCACCAGCACGTCTACACTCTTGCTCGGGAGCGCCCCGCGGACCAGCGTGTAACCGCGGGTGTCGTAGCCGAGCGACTCGACGAAGCCGAGCTGCGCGAGGTGCTCGACCGTCTGGCGGTGCAGTTGCTGCTGCGTGCCGGGCAGGTAGCCGCCGCGCAGCCCGAGCTTCACCGCCACCGGCTTGTCGGCGTCGGGGCGCACAAAGTCGGCCGGCTCGAACAGGACGTTCTGCACCCGCGGGCTGTCCAAAACGCTCAGCGCCTTCGCCCCCGCGATGGTGCCGGTCATGCGCTCCGCCGTCGGCTCGAAGATCTCGAGGTCGTAGTCGGGGTCGTTCTTGCGGGCGTCGTCGAACCCGAGTTTGGCGAGGAACTTCTGAAGGTCCGTGTACTGACGCACCCGCTCGTCGCGGTCGGCCCGGATGCGGTACCGAATTTCGATCTTCACCTTTTCGGGCCGGGGCGGTTCGTTGACCTGTGCCGGCGCGGGGCTCGCGAGCGCCATCAGCGCCGCGGAGATCAGGGTGAGTCGTGCGGGTGCGTGCGGCATGGTGCGACCTAATCCGGGCGCGAGCGTGTCAGCCTTCATCGTGACCGGCGGAACGGGAGTTGCCAAGCGGCAGACGGGAACAAAACCGCGCGGGGCGAGCGAAGAACCCGAAGAAGTGAGTCGATCCGCAGATTGACACCGCTTGGAAGAACGGGAACGCGCTGCTCAGGTCTTCCAAGTCGTGTTAATCTGCGCGATCTGCGGATCTGGCTCTGCCTTTTCTAGCTCACTTGACGGTTGCAGGGGTGAGCTTTCCCAGGTTCGCGAACAGGGTGACCAGAGACGCCATGAGCTTCTTGAAGTCCCCCTCGTGCAGGCTCTCGTTGGGGGCGTGGGCGTTGCTCGCCGGGTCTTCGATGCCCATCAGCAGCGCGGGGGCGCCGCCGAACAGGTCCGACAGCGGGCCGACGAACCCGATGGACCCGCCGCACCCCACCGCGACCGGGTCGCGGTCGAAGCCGGTCCGCATCGCCGCGAGGGCGGCCTCGAACGCCGGACCGTTCGGGTCCGTCATCCACCAGTCCACCGGCGGGCCGGCCGGCGTCACGGTGACCTCGCACCCCCACGGCGGGTTGGCCTTCAGGAACGCGGTCAGCTTCTCCAGCACCTGTTCGGGCTTCTGATCGGGCACGATGCGGACGCTCACGAGGGCCGACGCCTTGGGGAGCACCTGGTTGGACGCGCCCTTGATCGAACTCGCCTCCTGCGCGATCACGGTGACCGCCGGGCGGCGCCAACACTGCGCGTACTCGGAGTACCCGGACTCCATCGCGAACCGCGCCCCGGGCACCATCCCGATCGAGCTGCGGATCTTCTCCAGATCGGAAGGCAGCTTGTCGAACGCGACGCGCTCCTTGTCGGAGAGCGCCCGGACTTGGTCGTAGAATCCCGGGATCGGGTACGGCCCGCCCTCGTTGTAAAGCCGACCCAGGATCGCGTTGAGCGCGATGGTCGCGTCGGGCAGGCTCCCGCCGCCCATCCCGCTGTGGACCGGGATCTTCGCGGTGGTCACATCGACCCGCACCGCCACGATGCCGCGCAGTGAGTAGGTGATGCTCGGGGTGCCGACCTCGACGTTCTCGGTGTCGCACACCACGATCACGTCGGACTTGAGCCGGTCGCGGTGCGTCTCGAAGAACTTCAGGAGGTTCTTCGACCCGACCTCTTCTTCGCCCTCCACGAGCATCTTGATGTTGACCGGGAGCTAGTTGCCGGTCTTCCGGTACGCCGCCACGGCGGCGAGTTGGGCCGAGATCGCGCCCTTGTCATCGGCGGAGCCGCGGGCGTAGAGGCGGCCGTCGCGGCGGGTGAGCTTCCACGGGTCGCTGAGCCACTGCTCGATGAAATTGACGGGCTGCACGTCGTGGTGCGCGTACAGGAACACCGTGGGTTTGCCGGGCGCTTCGAGCCACTCGCCGTAGGCGTAGGGGAGCGAGTGCCCGACGCGGAGCACGTCCACGTTGTGCAGCCCGGCGTGGCGCATCTGGTCGCAGGTGAGCTTGGCGGTGCGCTCGATCTCGGCCCCGTGCTCGCCGTCGGTGCTGATGCTCTGGATCGCGACCAGCTCGGCCAGCCCCTGAACGATCTCCTCGTGGTTCTTGTTGAGCCAGTCGAGTGCTGCGGCTTGCATCGTGGGTCGCTCCGTGGGTGCTCGTGGGCGGTGGTGGTGCAATCACTGTACCGGGCACCCGGGTCGCGGTAAACCCGCGCGGCTATGCTAACCGGGACTCTCCCGTCCGTTCTTTGCGAGGCGTAACGTTATGTCTGATTCCCCCACGACGCTGGCGAACGAAGTGCGGTTCCGCGCGAAGTTCCTGAAGGTCGCGTTCCTGGTCAACATCGTGCTGTTCGTGCTGCTGATCGGGGCCGGCACGGCGCTGGTCACCGCCGTGGCGCGGGCGACCGGCGCCAGTACCCCCGCCAGCGACGAAAAGGACATCCGGGCGGTGCTGGAGGCGCAGGCGGTCGCGTGGAACAAGGGCGACCTGGACGGCTTCATGGCCGGCTACTGGAACGACGAGAAGCTGACCTTCATCTCCGGCGGCGACATCACCGGCGGGTGGAAGAAGACCAAGGAGCGGTACGAGAAGCGGTATCAGGCCGAAGGCAAGGAGATGGGGAAGCTGACCTTCTCGGAACTTCACGTCGAGGCGTTCAGCCCGAACGCGGCGATGGTGCGGGGGAAGTTCGAGCTGGTGTTCGAGAAAGAAAAGGATGAGAAAAAGAAAACCGCGAGCGGTCGGTTCACGGTCCTCTTGCGGAAGCTGCCCGACGGGTGGAAAATCGTTCACGACCACACATCCGCCGACGAGAAGAAGTGAGCCCGAAGGGGCATTCTCACCGCGCCTGGAGCTGGTTTGCGTTACTCGGCCTGGCTGAACCGCGGCACACTGCTGGGGCTGGTGGTGGGCGCCCTGTTCACAGCTTGGGGAATCAAAACCGGCTTTAGTTTCTCCCGCCAGGATCTCGGTGACGGGAATAAGGATGTGGCACTCTGGCACTGCGCCAAACTGTCCAAAGCAATAGACCGTTACGTGGAGCACCCTTCGAATTCTGCACAAGCGCGTCCTCCGACCTTGAGTGCTCTGGACCGCCCACCCTGGGGCGGTCCGTCCCTCCTTCCGAACGGTCAACGTGATCTGATTGACCCGTGGGGGAATGAGTATTCCATGCAAACTCGAACACGTGCCGATGGTCGGACGTATTCCCTCATCTTGACTATTGCACCCGACGGGACCGTGATAAGCCAGTACGGGAGTAAACTGAAATCGATGCTTCCCCAAGTAGTTTGCGGCTTTGCAAAGAGAGCACACATGAAGCGGGTTGGTGCGGTTGAGCGGCAAACACTTCTGGCGCTGGTGCTGGCGATCCCGATCGCTCTGCTCGTCGTCGTGACGTTTTCTCCGTTTCGGACCACCCCGGCCGACGAGGTCGAACCGGAGCCGGTGGCACCCAAACCGAAATCGAAGCAAGTGACCCCGAAGGGGAAGGGCGGACCGAACGCGAAAGCGGATCCGGCGTCCGCAGCCGTGCCGCCGCCGCGCGAGGTCGGTGAAGTGGCCAAACGGGAGCAGCAACTCGAACAGGCGCAGGTTGGTTGCAAGCGCATTTCGGACGCCGTCACCGCCTACGCCATGAGCCCCGCGAACCCGGGCGCGTCGGACGAGGACCGCTGGCCCATCGAACCCGGGCACCTCATTACCCCGCCGTTCGGGGGGACATCGTTCCTGCCGAACGGGCAGAAAGATCTCGTTGACCCGTGGGGCAAGTCCTATCAGTTCCGAATTGCTGGTAAGAAAGACGGCGCCGACATCCTGCTCGTCTTCACCACCGCGCCCGACGGGACACCCGTCAGCCAGTTCGGTATTGGCGCGAAAGCCCAGCCGCAAGAGTGACCCGTCGTTGCGAAATTTAATGAATCGCTTCCGGGGTTGAAGGCACTTCTGATGTGAACCCCGGAGGTGACTGTGTCCCAGCGTGTCCGCGGCTTACTCGATCGACTCCTGGCCCGCCGCAAGGCCGCGTCGTGCGACGGCGTGTCCGACGCCGAACTGCTCCGGCGCTACTCACGCGACCGCGACGAAGCGGCGTTCGAGCTGGTGGTGTGGCGGCATGGTGCAATGGTGCTCGGCCTTTGTCGGCGTGCACTCCGCGACGAGCAACTTGCCGAAGACGCATTTCAGGCCGTGTTCCTGGTTTTGGCACGTAAAGCCGGTGGCGTGCGTGGGAATCTCGGCGGGTGGCTGTTCAAGGTCGCCCGCCGCGTGTCGGCCCGGGCCGCGGCGCGCCGGCCCGTCACGCAACCGGTTCCGGACGTACCCGGAGCAGCCGTTCACGATCCGGTCGAGCGCGGCGAACTGTCGGAACTGCTGGACGCGGAAGTGGCACGCCTTCCGACCCGGCTTCGTCACCCCGTCGTGCTGTGCTACCTGGGCGGGATTTCAACCGAGGACGCCGCGCGCGAACTCGGCTGCCCGCGCGGCACGGTGCTGTCGCGCCTCGCGGCGGCCCGGGCGCGGCTGGCGCAGCGCCTGACTCGTCGCGGCATCACGCTACCGGCGGTGCTCGTTGCCACCGGGGGCACCGGCCTGTCGCCGCGCGTCACCTCTGCCGCGGTCGCACTTGCGCGACAATTCACCACCGGTTCCGGCCCGATCACGACACCGATATCCCTGGCCCACGGAGTGATCCACTCGATGAACCGAACCACCCTCTTCACTGCTCTTGGTGGCGTGCTGCTCGCCGCGGCGCTATCAGGCGTCGGGCTTGTGGTCGCCCAGAGCGGTCCGCCCGCCAGCAACGGCGTTAACGCGATGGCGCTCCCGGCCGCGCACCCGGGACCCCAAGACGTGCCGGCTAAACCCAAGCCGGCGCCCAACGCGGCCGACCTGGAACTCGACGAGAAACTTGTGAAGCTCGAGCGATATGAAGCGAGCCTTCGAGCAGAAATCGAGGAGATGGAGGTTATCATCGACGCGCAAGAGCGCATCAGCGGAGCTACCCCAGATAGCACGATCCAGTCGCTTCACATCCAGTTGCTCGAAACGGAAAAGTTGTTCGCCTCCGTCAGCCGCGAACTTGATCGGCTGTCCGTCGAGCTCAAAGTGCTCAAAGGTCGGCTCGAGGACAAGCCGGCAAACTTACAGGGTAACGCGCTTCTTCTGCAGCAACTCGTCGCCGCCGACCCGAATGTCAAAGCGGCCCGGGTGGCTCTGAAGGACTCCCGCGAGCGGCTCGAACGAGAACAACGCAATGCTCCCCCTGAGAGCCCGCACATTAAAGAGCTCGAGGCGGCCGTAGCTAAGGACAAACAGCGTCTAACTGAGGAGGAGAAAGAAGCTCAGGCTTCGGCCGGTGAGGCGCTCCGCGCTCGGTTACTGGCCGAGCTACAGAAGCGAATCCCTGAGTTGCAACTCCAAGTCGAGATCAAGGAAGTCGAACGAGAAGGAATTAGGCGCGAACGGGAAGCATTGAAGAATGCGATTGACAGCACCGCCGGCCGCGCCCGGGCGTGCGAAAAACTCAAAAGGGCGATTGAGCCAAAACGCGAGATGCTCACCACACTCAATCGTCATGCTCTCGCGCTCCGCGCCCAGCGTGCGGGAATCACGCTGACGGAGCAATCGTCCAGCAATACGAAACTCGATGCAATCCTGAAAGAACTTGTGGCACTGCGGAAAGAGGTGCAGGAATTGAAACGCGGGCAGAAGTGAAAAAGGCCGGGCCGGTGAGGCTTTGGGGACGCTGCCAACCCCTTGACTCACCGGCCCAACACAGTCGCTCCCACATTTAAGGAAGGGTCGCTGCCAAACTCCCCTTCCTCACCATCTCCGATGCGCCCCGCGATCGGGTTATTGCCTCCGCCCCAAACTTTTTTCTCTTGCAGTCGCATCTCCCGTGTGGATCATCAGTTCCGTTTCGATCTTCTCATCCGGAACCGCACAAAATGGACACGCTCTCCCGCCGCTCGTTTCTGGCTGCGTCCGCTGCGTCTGCGTCCGCGCTCGTCTCGGGGAGCTTACACCCCCTGAACGCCAGCGCCACCGAAGCAGCGAAGTTCAAGCTCGGAATCGTCACGTATAACGTGCCCAAAGACTGGGACCTGCCGACCCTTTTGAAGGTGTGCAAGGAGGTGGGGATCGCGGCGGTCGAGTGCCGCACCACCCACAAGCATGGGGTCGAACCGGTCCTCAACGCCGATCAGCGGAAGGACGTGAGGAAGCAGTTCGCGGATTCGGGCGTTACTTTCTGGGGGAGCGGCAGCACCTGCGAGTTCCACTCCGACAAGCCCGAGGTGGTGAAGAAGAACGTCGAGGAGTGCAAGGCCTTCATCCAACTGGTCCACGACCTCGGCGGGACCGGGGTGAAGGTGCGCCCGAACGGTGTGCCGAAGGGCGGCGATGAGAAAAAGACCTTCGAGCAGATCGGCAAAGCCCTTCAGGAGTGCGGTAAGGCCGCTGCCGACGCGGGCGTCGAAATCTGGGTCGAGGTCCACGGCGCCGTTACGCAACTGCCCAAGAACATGAAGGCCATCATGGAGGCGTGCGGCCACAAGGCGGTCGGGGTGACGTGGAACTCCAACGCCACCGATCTGGAAAACAAATCGGTGAAGGCGGGGTTCGAACTGCTGAAGCCGTGGATCAAGTCGTGCCACATCAACGACCTGACCAACGACGCCAAGGGCACCTACCCATACCGCGAGTTGTTCAGACTGCTCCGCGGGATCGGTTACGACCGCTACACCCTGTGCGAGGTCGGCACCGCGTACCCGGACGTGGCGAAAGGCACCGAGTTCCTGAAGGGGTACAAAAAGCTGTGGGACGAACTGGTGCAAGGGTGAACGCCGTCGCTATCGGCAGCGCTCACACGCGATCCGGTTGTTGGTGCCCGCTTGGGTTTTTGTCTTTGTGACACATTCCTGTCTGTGCAACCTTCATGCGCCGTACAGACAGGAATGTCTGTGCCACAAGAAACAGACACGACCAGCCGGCTTCGGTGTCAATTGCCTGGGGCCGCGGGCAACACGGTGTTGAGTACCTTGAGCAACTGGCCCTGTGAATAGGGCTTGTTGAGCGTGTGCTCGATGCCGAGGGCACGGAGTTCGGACAGCTCCGCGGCCCCCAGCAGCCCGCTGGTCACGATGATCGGGACGTGCGACCGCACCCGGCGCAACTCGCCGACGAGTTCGGCCCCGCTCACCCCCGGCATGTGCAGGTCGGTGACGATCACCGCCAGTTGGTCCCCGAGCGCGGCGGCCGCGGCGAGCGCCGCGGCGCCGTTCGCGGCGGTGGCGACGGTGTACCCGGCGCGCTTCAGGATCAGGCTCGCGAGCTGGCGGATCGAGGTCTCGTCGTCCACGAGCAGAACCGTCTGACCGGCGCCCCGAACGAGCGCCTCGGCCCGCGGCAGCGCCCCGCTCCGCGACGGGTCCGAAGCGGTCGGGAGGTACACCGCGAACGTCGTCCCCAGGCCGGGTGCGGACGTCACCCGGATGAACCCGCCGTGGCTCTTGACGATCCCCAGGGCGCTGAACAGCCCCAGCCCGGTGCCCGTGTCCGCCCCTTTCGTGGTGAAAAACGGCTCGAAAATGTGCTCCGCCACGTCCGCGGGGATGCCGCCGCCGGTGTCGCCGACCTTGAGCACGACGTAGCTGCCGGGGCGCGCGCCGAACTCGGCGAGCGCGTCCGCGGCGGCCTGGTCCAGCTCGGCGGCTTCGGCGGAGAGGGTGAGCGCGCCGCCCGCGGGCATCGCGTCGCGGGCGTTGACGCACATGTTCAGCAGCACCTGGTGCAGTTGCGTCGGGTTCGCCAGGAGTGCCGGCAGCCCGGGCGGGTAGGTGACCGTCAGGGCGATGTTCTTCGGGAACGTCGAGTGAACGATTTTCTCCGCCTCGGTGAGCACGGCGCGGGCCGACACGGCGATCCGGGTGTTCTCCTCGCCGCCCTTGGCGAACGTGAGGAGCTGGCGCACCATCCCGGCGGCGCGGCCCGCGCCGGCCTCGAGCACGTCGAGCAGCTCCGCGTGGTCCGGGTAGCTGTGCTTGAGCGTCTGGAGCGCCATCGTGATGGGCGCCAGGGCGTTGTTCAGGTCGTGCGCGATGCCCCCGGCCAGCGTGCCGATCGCCTCGAGCCGGTGCGCGCGGTTGATCTGCCGCTCCAACCGGTGCCGCTCGGTCACGTCGCGGACCGCCGCCGCGGTCACCCACGCCCCGTCCACCTCCAGCGGGGCCACCCGCACCTCGATCGGGAACACCGTGCCGTCCTTACGGAGCGCGCGGAGGTCGGGGGCCGTTGGGGCGACCGGCACGGGCGTGTCGCCGCCCGCGTGCCGGGGGCGGTGCAGGACGAACCGGTCCCGGTGCTCGGGCGCCAGGAGCATCTCGGCCCGGTGCCCCAGCAGTTCGGCCCGCGACCAGCCGAACAGCTCCTCGGCCTGGCGGTTGGCGAGGCGGATCGCGCCCTGGGGGTCGGTCATCACGATCGCGTCGGGGGCGAACTCGAACAGGTTGTGGAACATCCGCGCCCCGTGCTGGCGCTCGATCTCCGCGCCGACCCGGACCGCGAACAGTTGGAGCACCGGCTCGATCTGCTCGGCGTCGCGGAGCGGCCCGCGGCTTACGACCCCGAGGTGCCCGAGCGGCCGCCCGGACCGGTCCAGCAGCGCGACCGCGGCGTACCCTCGAGCGCCCAGCCCGGCCAGCCCGGGCTCGTCCGGGAACTGCTCCCGGACCCGGTCCGGGTACACGACCGCGTCGCGGTGCAGCACCGCCTCGCACGGGCCGCCGGTCAGGGCGTGTTCGTGTTCGGGCTGCGGCACGCCGTCGATACAGAGGCCGAGCGTTCGCACCCGGGGCGGGGACATGCGCGGGAGCAACTCGGCGACGAAGCCGACCTCCGCGCCCAACACGGCGGCCAACTGGCGGGCGACGGCGGCAAAGAACTCCGGCCCGGTGAGGCGGGCGAGCTCGGTCGAGAGGAAGCGGAGCACCGTCTCGGTGCGCTTGCGGGCGGTGACGTCGCGGAGCACCGCCTGCGTGCCGACGGTGCGGCCGTCCTCAAGGACCGCCGTGACGTGGGCCTCGAGCCACACCCGGCTGCCGTCGCATCGTACCCCCTCGTACTCGAACCGATCGGGCACGGCCTCGCCGCGCACCAGGCGGTCGTGCCGGTCCCGCAGGGCGGCCCGCCACTCCGGGGCCGCGTGCTCGTCCAGGGCGACCGGACCGGCCGGCCGGTCGGGGACCCCGAACCACTCCCGGAAGCGCCGGTTCGCGTACACCAGCCGGCCGGCGTTGTCGTCGCGGACCAGGGCGTCGTGGATGTTCTCCACCAGGTCGCTGTACCGCTGCTCGCTGCGGAGCAGGGCGGAGGCGCGGCGCGCGGCCTCGTCTTCCAGTTCGGCGTTGAGCCGGGCGAGCTGGTCGCCGCTCACCCGCAGCGCGTGCTCGGTCTCCTTCGCGGCGGTCACGTCGGTGGCCACGCCGTCCCGGACCTGGGACCCGTCCGGCAGCCGCTCCACGAGCCGCGACCGGAACTGGAACCAGCGCACCCCGCCGTCGGCGTGCCGGAGCCGCGCTTCGACGAGGTCGTTGGCCCCGGTGCGGAGCGTCTCCGCGATCGACGCCCGCAGCCGCGGCAGGTCCTCCGCGGTGACCAGGTCGAAGAACCGTTCGGGCCGTTCGATCAGGGGCTCGGTCGGGGCGCCGAGCAGGGCCGCGGCGTTCGGGCTGAGGTAGGTGCAGCGCATCTGCCCGGCCGGGTCGAACACGAGCCGGTACACCGCCGCGCCGACCAGGTTCGTGTTGATGCCGGAGAGCAGCAGCTCGCGGTCCCGCAGCCGCGCGTTGGCCCGCTCCAGTTCGGCGGTGCGGTCCCGCACCCGCTCCTCCAACTGGTCTTGCGCCGCGCGGGCCGCGCGGTCCAGCCGGTGCTTGGCGAGCGCCATCTGAATCGTGGCGTTCAGCTCCCGCTCGTCGAACGGCTTGACCAGGTACCCGAACGGGCGCGCGTCCGCCGCCCGGCCCAGCAGCTCGGCGTCCGAGAACGCGGTCAGGAACACGACCGGCGCGTCGCAGGCGGTCCGGAGCCGGCACGCCGTTTCGATCCCGTCCATCCGCCCGGCCAGGCACACGTCCATCAGCACGAGGTCGGGGCCGGCCGGCGGGATCTGCTCGAGCGCGCGTTCGCCGTGCGCGGCCACCCCGCACACGTCGTGCCCGAGGCGCGTGAGGCGGTCCCGCAGCTCCATCGCGATGAGCGCTTCGTCCTCGACGATGAATACGCGCGGGTGGGCGTCCATGGGCGGTCGGTGGGTCCGGTGGTCAGGGGCGGTCGGGCGAACGGTTCGCGCCCGGTCCGGTCGGCGGCGCCGGTTGTGTGGCGCCGGCGGCGGGACCGGGGATCAGTCGCCGGGGGGCCAGGGCACGCTGATGTCGACCCGGGTGCCGGGGGGCGGGGCGACGCGCAGCTCCGCCCCGAGCTGCCGGGTCAGGCTCTCAATGAGCTGCCAACCGAACCCCCCCTGCGTGCCCGGGACGAAGCCGGCCGGCAGCCCGACCCCGTCGTCGGACACGGTTAGTTCCGCGCGGCCGTCCGGGGCCGCACGGAGGGACACCCGGACCCGGCCGGCGCGCCCGTCCGGGAACGCGTACTTGAGCGCGTTGGTGACCAGCTCGCACACCAGCATGCCCAGCGGCAGGGCCGTCTCCGCCGGCAGCGGGAGCGGTTCGGCTCGCACCTCAAGGGCCACCGTCGAGATTAGCACGGAATAAGAGGTTTGCAACTCGCTGACTAGTGTCTTAACGTAATCGGCTGCGTCGACCCGCGACAGCCGGTCCGCCTGGTACAGCTTCTGGTGCAGCAGGATCATCGACCGGAGCCGGTCGCGGCACTCGCCGACGGCGGCCAGCGCGGCCGGGTCGCGGAGCTTCTGCCCCTGGAAGTAGAGCAGGCTGGCGATCACCTGGAGGTTGTTCTTGACCCGGTGGTGCACCTCGCGGAGCAGCGTCTCCTTTTCCCGCAGGGACGCGCGGAGCTGGCGGTCGGCCCGGTCCCGCTCGGTGGTGTCCCGCACGATCGCCTGGAGCAGTTGCCGGCCCCCGACGGCGACGGCGTTCAAACTCACCTCGACGGTGAACGGGGCGCCGTCGAGCCGGGTGTGCGTCCAGGCGAACCGCTGCGGCGCGCCGGCGAGGGCGGCGCCGATCTTCTCCCGGGCGAGCGCGGTCGAGTCCCGCCCGTCCGCCTGTTGGGGCGGGGAGAACTCGTAGGGCGGGCGGCCCACGATCTGGTCCCGGGAGTCGCACCCGAACATCTCCAGTGTGCGGGCGTTGCAGTCGGCGAACCGGTCGCCGTCCATCAGGAAGATGGCGTCCCCGGAGGACTCGAACAGCGCCCGGTACTTGGCCTCGCTCTCCCGGAGGGACTCCTCGGCCCGCTTCCGGTCGGTGATGTCGCGGACCACCGACAGGGCCACCCGCTGCCCGTCCAGGTGGAACGGGTTGATCCGCACCTCGACCGGGAACGTGCTCCCGTCCTTGCGCCGGTGGACCGAGTCGAAGGACAGCGAGCGCCCGGCGTCGAGCTGGGCGAGCACCGCCGCCAGGGTGCCGGGGCCGGCCGCGTGGTCGAAGTCGCGGACGGTCATACCCACCAGCTCCGCGCGGGTGTACCCGAGGCTCTCGCACGCCCGCGGGTTGGCGTCCCGCACCACGCCGTCGGGGCCGTGGAGGAAGATGCCGTCGGTGGCGTGCTCGACGAGCAGCCGGAACCGGGTCTCGCTGGCCCGGAGCCGGGCCTCCATCTCCTTCCGCGGGCTGATGTCGGTGATGGTGCCCACCACGCGGACCGGCGCGCCGGTGCCGTCGCGGGACACGACCTTCCGGCGGTCCAGCACCCAGAGGTCGGTCCCGGCCTTGGTCCTCAGCCGGATTTCGCGCTCTCCGGTCGGCGCGCCGTCGGCGGCCGGGGGGCGCACCAGGTGGGCGTCGTCCGGGTGGACGATAGTGTGGAGGAACTCCGCCCGCCCGGGTGCGTCTTCCGGGTCGTACCCGAGGAGCCGGAGCCACTGCGGGCTGAACTCGACCCGCCCGGTCGGCAGGTCCCACTCCCAGTGCCCGTCGCTGGCCGCGTCGAGGGTCCGGGCGAGCCGCTGCTCGCTGCGGGACAGTTCGGCGGTGCGGTCCGCGACCCGGAGTTCCAGCTCCTCGTGCGAGCGGCGGAGGGCGCGCTCGGCCCGCTGGCGCCGGTCGCGCTCGAGCGCCAGCGCGACGACGTTCGCGACCGCCAGCACGAACCCCTGCTCGTCGTCCTTCCACGCCCGGGCGCCCGCCTGCTGGCAGCACACGGCGCCTTCGAGCCGCGCGGAGAGGAGCACCGGCGCGTCCGTCACGGCCCCGGCGGCGCCCCAGGGCGCCAGGAGCGCCGGCGCGGGGGCCGTCCGGAGCCCGAGGGACGCCAGTGCGACGACGGCGCCCTCGCGCGTGACGTACTCCCCGCCCGCGGTGCCGGGGAGGGATTCGTAGAGCGCCCGGCACCGGAGCGCCCGCCGGTCCGGGGTGAGGAGCCACACCGCCACCCGCTCGACCCCCAGGGTCCGGGCGGCGGCGGCGCAGTACCGCCGCAAAACGGCGTCCAGGTCGTCCGCCGCCGGGGACTCGTCGCGGATCATCTCGGCGAGGGCCGACTGCTGGGCGCGGAGCCGCCCGGCGCTCGCCCGCAGCTCGGCCTCGGTACAGACCCGCGCGGTGACGTCCCGGGCCACCCCGAGGATCTGGGTCGGGCGCCCGTCCGCGGCGCGCTGGAACACCGTGTCGCGGCTCCGGAACCAGCGGAACGAGCCGTCCCGCGCGCGCATCCGGTACTCGAACTCGGACACCCCGCCCGCGCCGCCCGCCCCGAGCCGCCGGAGGTGCTCGTCGAGCCGGGGCCGGTCGTCGGGGTGCATGAGGCGCGGGATGAAGTCGTGCTCGTGGCGGCGCAGCTCGTCGTGGGTGTACCCGAGGGCGCCGGCGTTCTGGGGGCTGAGGTACACCGGCCGCCGCGCGACCAGGTCGTAGATGTAGACCGCGTCGGGGATCGTCTGGTTGATCGCGGTCATGAGCCGGTGGCTCTCGCGCAGCGCGTCCTCGGCCCGCTTGCGCTCGGTCACGTCGCGCCAGTTGAGCACCACGCCCCCGATCGCCGGGTTGGCGGTACAGTTCCGGGCCACCGCCTCGACCCACATCCAGGAGCCGTCGTTGTGTTTGACGCGCAGGGTGAGGCCGACGGCGTGCTCGGGGCGGGCGAGCACCTCGGCCCAGGCGGCCCGGGCCGCCGGGTGGTCGTCGGGGTGGGCGTAGGAGAACGCGTCGGTGCCGAGTACCTCGTTGGGCGGGCGCCCGTCCAGGCGGACGTTGCTCGGGCTCGTGTAGGTGACGCGGCCGTCGGCCGAGCAGCAGGTGATCCCCTCGTACCCGCGCTCCACCAGCGCCCGGAACCGCTCCTCCGCGCGCTTCCGCTCCGCGACCTCGGCGTCCAGTTCCGCGGTGCGCGCGCGGAGCTCGTCGCGCACCAGCGCCTCGCGGCCGGTGGCTCGGAGCAGCCACCCGCCCAGCGCGCCGGTCAGGCCCAGGCTCACGGTCACCAGCAGCCACAGCCGCTCGCCGCGCGGCCCGGTGTTCACCAGGTCGAGCTGGAACATCGCCGCGAACAGCCCGAACTGGGACAGCAGCGGCAGTGCGACCGTGGCGACGCGGGGCCGCCACACCGCGCGGGGGGGCGCGAAGAGGGCCAGCAGCACGGGCGCGAACACGATCCCGCCGAGCGCGTCGCCGACCCACCAGGTGAACCAGTTGAGCGGCACGTCGGCGGGCGGCGTGACCCCGGCGAGGAACAGCGCGCCGACGCCCACGGTGGCGTTAAGGAGGGTGTGGGCGGGGCCGGCGATGACCAGGAACGAGAGGATGTGGCGCCCGCCGGTGAGCGGGGCCGGTAACCCGACCCAGCGGCGCACCAGCCACGCGCCCGCGAGCGCCTGGAGCGCCGCGCCGGTGGCGATCGCGGCGGCCAGCCCGGGGGCCGGTTCGCCCCGGCTCAACCAGACGTTGGCCCCGAACGACCCGAGCCACACCCCGGGCCACGCGCGCGGCCCGAGCACCAGTAATCCGCCGAGCGCGATCCCGGCAGGTGGCCAGATCGGGGTGGCGTACCCCGGCGGGATGGCGACGAGGAGGCCCAACTTACCGGCCGTGCCGTAAGCCAGCGCCAGCAGCGCGACCGCTCCCAGGTGCCGCCCCCATTCCGCACGCATGCTCGACTCCAGCCCGCACCGACTTGGTTCGGGTGCCCGGACGATCGGCGCACGGTCCGCCCGCGTCGCACGTCGCGCCGGTGGCTCTCGCCTCTCCACTATAGCGTGATTGCGGTTGGTGTGGCCGTTGAAGGTTGGTGACTGAAGCCGAAACCTTCCGCCGAGTTGGGCGAGGATTTGGAATGAATGGGCAATGCGTTTGATGATGCGCTCATTCGAGCCGCGCCGACGTCCGTTCGCAAAATGCGGTGCCGCGTCGGGAGCCGGCACACACGGTTCGGTTTCAACCGTTGGGCCAGCGGTCGCCGGCGTCGGTGCGCAGGTCGGCGAGCAGTTGAGTGAGAAACGGGCCGCCCAGTACCTCGTCGAACACGGACCCGCGCCGGTCCGCCGGGACGGCACCGACGGAGCGTTCGTGGGTCAGGGTGACGGCCGGCTGTGAGCCGTCCGCCGCCGCGGGCAGGCGGAGCGATAACTCGACGCGCCAGCCCGTCGCGTCCCCCAGCAATCGCACGACGAGGCCGGGCGTGTCGGTCAGCTCCGCCCGCTCGATCGGGCAACGCGCCAGGTACGCCCCGCCTTCGGTGACCCACTCGCGGAGCCCGAGCCGCACGGCGGTGACGCACCCGCGCTCCCAGATCACAGCCGGTCCGGGCGCCCGCCGACGCCGACGGAGCCGGCGCTCGCGCGGGTGCTCGCCGGTAATCGGTTCCGGGATGCGACTCACCGTCACCCGGTCCGGAGCGGTGGCGTCGTTGTCCCAGGCGCATTCGGCCCAGTCCCACCCGCGGAGCCGCTTCACCTGTGCGGCCAGCACCGGCGGCGCGCTCTCCGTTTGCTCGCGGACGGCGTCGAAGAACGTGCCGTCGGTGGCGGGCTCGGACCCGCGGTACCCGGCCAGCGTCACGCCCGCCCACAGGAACCGGCCGTGCTCCCGGTCGAACGGCCGCGGGCTCTCGCGCAGCGCGTCCGCGTACACCAGCCGGTGCGTGTCGTCCGCCGGGTGGTCCAGGATGGCCGCCAGGAACGCGGCGCGGTCGGTTTCGGTCACGGCTCCCTCGTTCAGCCGGCTCGCCACCGGTCGGGGTTTTTGTACACCCCGGGGGCAGATAAGATGTGCTCTTTCCATCAACCTGCGAAAGCGCGCCGTGACCAAAATTGCGTACTTCTACACCGACCCCGTCGCGGCCCTTTGGATGGCCAAGACGTACCGCCTAAAACTCGTGATCGGGACCTTCTGCCTCCAATCCGAGAGCCTCGACACGTTCATCGAGATGCTCGGCAAGGGGGCGCGCCCGGACCGCATCGCGGTCGCGGCCGAGAGCGTCCCTGTACTGGACCCCAAGCCCGGCGACGTGGTGGAAGAGACGGCCAACGGGAAAACGAAGGTGAAGCGGCTGGCGACCAAGGACTTCCCCCTGACCGGGTCCAACTACGACATCCTCCAGCGGTCCGGAAAGGCGTTCATCATGCCCGAACGCGCCCGCGGGTGAGGGCTCCGAACCGGTGCCGCTTCCGTCTGGTCTGCGGCACCGGTTGGTTTGTTTTGCGGGGCTCCGGCACAATATCGCTCCTGCCAGTCCTGAATCCCACTTCAAGCCACCCAGATCGACTCGCCGGACCGACCCGATCGAAATAACATCAGCTTTGCACCGCAAACTACTTCCATATCTTCAGGTGTCGTGCGAGTGCAATTCGTTCGCCGAGCAGGTGAGAAGATTTCCGGGTTGGAAAACGAGTGCGGCCGGCGCCCGGCGTGGTAAACTGTCTCGTATCTCTTCACAAGGTGCTCGTCGGACGGGCAGATGACCCGAGGTGCGAGCCGCCGGCCCGGGGCTGCGGCCGTAAGGGACCGTTGATGAGTCACGAACACCACAGCGTTAATCAGCCGTGCCCGTCCCGGGCCGAACTGGCCGCGTTCCTCTGCGCCGAACTCCCGGCCCCGGAGATGGACGCGATCGGGGCTCACGTGTCGCGCTGCACGGGGTGCGAGGCGGCGATGCTGCGGATGGACGGCGCGACCAGCATCACCCTTCTAGGTGACGGCGGCCGGGAAAGCACCCCGCAGCTTAGCCGCTACTGGACGCCGAACCGAACCCGATCCGTCCCCGAACAACTGGGGCAGTACCGACTGGCCGAGCCGCTCGGACGCGGCGGGATGGGGACCGTGTACCGGGCCGAACACGTGCGGCTCAAGAAGCCGGTGGCGGTCAAGGTGCTGGACCCGCGGCTGGTGCGGGACGACCGCGCGGTCGCGCGGTTCCAGCGCGAGATGGAGATCGTCGGCGGCGTCGAGCACTCGAACTTGGTTCGGGCCACCGACGCGGGTGAAGCGGACGGGGTCCACTTCCTCGTGATGGAACTGATCGACGGGGTGACCTTTTCCGGGCTGTTGCACGCACGCGGGCCGCTGCCGGTGCCGGAGGCGTGCGAGCTGGTCCGGCAGGCCGCGCTCGGGCTCCAAGGCGCATACGAACACGGTCTGATCCATCGAGACATCAAGCCGTCCAACCTGATGCTGTCCGCGGCCGGGCAGGTCAAGGTGTTGGACCTCGGACTGGCGCGGCTCCGGGGCGCAGGCCCCGACGAACTGACGCGGGTCGGCGAGGTGATGGGAACGGCCGAGTACATGGCCCCGGAGCAGTGGACGCAGACCCATGCGGTCGACATCCGCGCGGACATTTACAGCCTCGGCTGCACCCTGTTCGCTCTGCTCACCGGTGAGGCGCCGTTTCCCGGTTCGGGACCGGACTCGTTTTTGCGCCTGATGTGCGCGCACCAGCAAGACCCGCCGCCCGCGATCACCGACCGCCGCCCGGACGCCCCGCCGGCGCTGCGCGGCCTCATGTTCCGGATGCTGGCCAAGAACCCCGACGACCGTCCGGCAACGCCCGGTGAAGTTGCGGCAGAACTGGCTGAACTGGCAGCCGGGGCCGACCTCGCCGCCCTCACGACGGCCGGCGCGGTGGCCGCGCCGAACGTTACTCCCGCGCGACTGCGTCGCCGTCCGGCCTACCCGGCCCACCTGCGGCGGTGGATCTTGGTCGCGGGGGTGTTTGCTGCCGTTGGGGCTGGCGTTGGCGCGTCCCTCTTGCGGGCTCCGGCTCGGACCCATTCGGTCTACACCGAACCGGTCCTAAAAGAGGACCCGGAAGGCCCTTACAAGTGGCGCAACCTGCTGACCAAGACGCCCGAAAAGCGGTTCTGGCAACCCTTGGACACCTCCCTCATCAACCTCAATACCGACAAGGAAGTGCTAACGGTGGTCTCTCCCAAGCCCGCGTTGCTGCGGTTGGGAACCATGAGTACACCCAATTACAAAATTCAGATCGCCTTGGGACAAACTCAGTGGACCGGGGGGTGCGGGGTGTACTTCGGGGGATACCTCGACGCCAAGAATGAATTCAATTATCACCTGATCGACTATCGCCACGTCCGGCAGGGACCCGATCGCCAGTACCAACTGATTCGATCCCACGGGGCTATTGTCCCGTGCGATCCGACGATGTGTATCGCCACGAACGGGATTGCCGGTAGTTACGTGCCCGGACCTGACTCCAAAGAACAGATTCTGGAGCTGACCGTGCAACCGCCCAACGTTCTCCAAGTACGTTGGAACGGGGTCGAGTGTCCGGAACTGATCAGTGACAGCGCGGCGAGACGGGTCGGGCAACTTTTTCCGACGCAGCCGGAACTCGTTGGCGAGTTCGGAATTTACTGCCATTCTACTATGTCGGTCTCGATCGCACGGTGCATCACTATACGGTGAGGTGAATATCTAACTATTCGGTGCGGTTTCAGTCGTATCAGTGAATTCTCTATTGGAATCAATCAATTTCTTGTGCTTAAATGTGGCGATTGCGGAACGCGGCAGCTTCGTGACAAGCCACCAAACGGGGGGAATTGTGCAGATCCAATGTCCGACAAGCGGACTTCACGTTGTCGTTTCCAGTTCCGGTTCGGGTTCCGGTTCCGCCTCGGGTGGGACCATCTGCGTCCGCGGTGTGCTCGTTGTGGGTGGTGACGATTGCGTGGAGTTGTCGAAGGTGGTTCGCGTTCGGATTCTGTCGGGGCACGTTCCGCCGCCGCCACTTCCGCCGGCCGACCCGTCGCAACCGGGAGATGTCAACGTTACACCGGTTGATAATAATTGGTGCGCGCACAACGTACCGGTGCCGGGATCGAGTCCCGATGGGGTTCCGCTGACCGCCGTTGCGTGGCTCTGGAACGGAGTGCAATGGCTCGCACCGTGCAGCGAGCCGTTCTACGCGGGCGGCACGGGCGCGGTCGACTGTTGCGCCGGGTGCCTGCCGGGAGGTGGAACAGGAGCGGCTGATCGGACGGTCGCGTTCGATGCGTGGCCGCCCCCGCCGCCCCCACTCCCCACGCTCTGATTACGCCGGTTGCCCTCTTTGTTGCCCGACCACCCGATGCTCACACTGCCCCATTTCGGCCTTTACGTCATTACCTGCCCCGGTCGCGAACGTGTTCTGGCCCAGACGCTCGCGGCGCTCGCCGCCAGCGACTGGCCCGGCCCGCCGGAGGTGCTGCGGCAACCGGCTGACTGGCCGGTCGGGTGGTCCAGCACGTCCCGGATGTACCGGTCCGCGCTTCAGCGAGCCTGGGACGACGGGTGCTGGTGGACCGTCCTCCTTGAAGACGATGTCCGCGTCGGTCGCTTCTTCTGGGAAAACCTGACCCGCTGGCACCCGATCACGACGGGCCAGCTTCAGTGGGGCAGCCTGTTCATTCCGGACACGATTCAGGACCCGTGGGCGCGGCGGTGCCCGGAACTCGGGTACCGGCTCGCCCGTCCGGCCCTGGCGAACGGCCCGAACGAGCGGTGGCAGAAGTCCCGGTTGTGGGGCTCACAGGCCTACGTGTTGAGCCGGGGCGCACTGGAGATCATGCTCGACCGCTGGGACCACCACACCGGCGGGCAGGACGCGCGAGCGCTCGGGGTCGCGAACGGGGCCGGTTGGCCGCTCTGGTACGCCGACCCGTGCCTGGTCGAGCACACGCCGCTCATGAGCGCGTTCGGTACGCCGCCGGTGTACGCGCCCGACTTCGATCCCGACTTCCGGTTACCGACTGCCGACAGCAGCACGTACCGACACCCGGAAGGGGTGCCGGGGTGGTTGACCTATGGCGAAGGCCGCGCCCTTTGGGATCTGGCCCGCGGGAAGCGGGTTCTCGAACTCGGCCGGTTCCGCGGTCGCAGCACCGTCGCTTTGGCGCAGTCGGCGCGCGAACTGGTGTCGGTCGATTCTCTTGACCCCGCGCCCGCGCTGGACTGGCTCCAGAGGTTCGGTGTGGCCGACCGGGTGTCTCTCATCCAAGGGCACTTCGCGGGTGTCGCGTCCGGGCGCGGGCCGTTCGAGATGGTGTTTCTGGACGGGGAGCACGACGCGGCGAACGTCCGTACCGGTCTTGAGGCCGCGCTGGCCGCGCTCGAACCGGGCGGCGTGCTGGCATGCCACGATTACCCGGACCCGGACTGGCCGGACGTGCGCAAGATCGTGGACGCGGTTGCGGCCGAGCGCGGGCTCGTGCGGTTCCGGCAAGCGGACTACGTGGCGGCGTTCCGGTACCCGGGGCCGGACGCGCAACGCGCACCCGAGCCGCTGATTCGGTACGAACGCGGTGCGGCAGACGAAACCGGCTCCGGCATCGTTCCCGGCACGCCCATACCCCGAACCGTGTGGGCGTACTGGGAAGGTCCGCTCCCGGGTTACATCGATCTCTGCCTACAAACGATCCGCAAGTACAACGCCCGGGTTGAAGTGCTGGACCGCGCCGGGTTCGACGCGCTGCACCGGAATGACCGCGACCTGCCCATCGACACGCTCCCGCTGGCACAAAAGGCGGACTTCATCCGCGCGTACCTCCTGAAGCACTACGGCGGTCTGTATGTGGACGCGGATTGCGTGGTACTACGGAACCTGGATTTCGTGTTCGATGCGGCGGACGCGGCCGGGTTCGTGGGCTACCGCGAACCGCTCGGTTACATGAGCAACAGCCTGATGGCGGCCGCGCCGGGCGGGGCCGTGATCGACAGCCATTACCGGCAGGTGTGCGACGCCATTCGGTCGCGCCGCCCGCTCGCGTGGCTCGATCTCGGCTCGGTGCCGCTGGAGCGGTCCGTTGCCGACCACCGCGGGCAGAGCCGGTTGCTCCCGACGGAACTCGTGATGCCGCTGTCGTGGCAGCACAGCGAGCGCCTGGCGGACCGCCGGTCGGACGAGGAGCATGAGGCGTCGTTTCGCGCGGAGGCCGTGTGCTACATGCTCTCGAACAACACGATCAAGAACCGCCCGGCCACGGTCGGCTTGGCGTCGCTGTCGCCCGCCGAACTCCTGGCCGATTCGTACTTCTTGTCGTTTCTCTTCCGCCGGGCCTTTGGGGACGCAACGGCGCGAGGGCCGCGGTAACGTCGTTCGCGAGCCGGCATTTATTCGGACGATGAGGTTACACACATCTGCCGACGCAGGCGGGTGTAACGCACAACCAACCGGGTTCCAGTCGTTTCCAGTTCGTGCAGCGTGGGTCCGGCCTTCGAGTGTGGTCCGCTCACTCCGTGAGCGGTCGGTCCGCGCGCCCCATTCGCTCCGCGGGTTTTCGGACCCGTCGTTTTGTGTGACGCGTATCCGATACCCGGAGCGACCGCCAGCGTGGGTCTGGTCTTCGAGTGTGGTCCGCTCACTCCGTGAGCGGTCGATCCGCGCGTCCCATTCGCTCCGCGGGTTTTCGGACCCGTCGTTTTGTGTGACGCGTATCCGATACCCGGAGCGGCCGCTCACGGAGTGAGCGGACCACACTGGAAGGCCCGGACGCGGGTGCGCCGCGCGATCTGGAAACGCCTCGTGCTCAAATTTCCGCGAGCGGTTCTTTGGAGTCGCCGAACTCGTTCAGCCGCACGCCCGCTTTCTCCATCAGCGCGAGGTACAAGCTGCACATCTTCCGGTTCGGTTTCCCGAGGTAGTCGAGGACGCGGCCCGTCTTGATCCGCCCGCCCCCGCGTCCGACCATCACCACCGGTAACTGGTCGTTGTTGTGGTTGCCCGTCATCATGCTCGAACAAAACAGGATCATGCTGTTGTCGAGGAGCGTCCGCTCGCCCTCCTGGACCGCGTCGAGTTTTCTGGCGATGTACGCAACCTGCTCGGTGAAGAACTGGTTGACCTTGAGCCAGTCGGCGCCGTCGGTGTGCGACAGGAGGTGGTGGATCATGTAGTCCACCTTCAGGTGCGGGAACCGCAGCGACGAGTGGTCGTTGTTCAGCTTCAGGGTGCAGACGCGGGTGGTGTCGGTCCGGAACGCCAGCACCAGGATGTCGCACATGAGCCGCATGTGCTGGTCGATGTCTTGGGGGATGCCGTCGGGCGGGCGCTTCATGTCCGGCTTGTCGAGCGTGGGGCGCCAGCCCTGGAGCCGCCCGCCCTTACCGGCCTGTTCGATCCGCTGTTCCACCTCGCGCACGGACGACAGGTACTCGTCCAGCCGCCGCCGGTCGGCGGTGCTCACCTTGTTCTTGTAGCTGGTGGCGTCCTCGCGCACGGCGTCGAGCACGCTCTTATCGGCCCTGCCGACCTCGTCCCGAAACAGCCGGTCGAACGCCAGCGCCGGGTACAGCTCCAGCGGGGTCGGCGTGGTGGCCGAACTCCACGAAATGTGGGAGCTGTAAATCATCGAGTAGTTCTTGTGGATCGCCGCAATCGACGGCTCGGTGCCCAGCACCAGGCTCGGCACCTTCGTCGCGCCCTTGGTTTTCTCGGCGATCACCTGGTCGCAACTGATCCCGGACCGGATCTCGCCGTCGGGCGCCAGATGCGCGCCGGTCAGCAGGTTGCCCGTCTGACAACTGTGGATGCCGCCGATCAGTGCCTCTTGGTTGTAGAGGCCGCGGAGGAACAGGAGCTTTTCGCGGTGGGGCTTGAGCGGGTCGAGCACCTTGCCCAGTTCCAGTTGCTTACCTTCTCCCCTGGCCCACCACTCCTTCGAGTGGAACCCGTTGCCAGAGAACAGTGCGGCGAACCGCACCGGCGCCTCGGACGCCGAATTCTTCGGCTTGTCGTCGCCCCAGACCGGCACCGACTCCAGCCACGGTAGCGCCATCGACACCCCGACCCCGCGCAGGAACGTACGGCGTGAAAGGGGGTGTGTCTTTTCGGGGGTGCTCATTGAATCGGGTCCTCGTCCGGGCGTCTGGGGAGGGGCTGTTTGCGGCGGGGGGCGAGTTTGGTGCCGGCGCGGCTCTTGAAGGTCGGTTCGAGTCGGAGCGGCTGCTTATTACCATCTGGCGGTCGTTCTGGTAGCTCGGAGCGGCGGTAACGCGATCCGTGGCTCATTCTCCGAATTCGCTGCCGCGCACCGTGCGGAACTGCGGGCTCCGCACGATCGCCTGTACTGCGGCCGTCACCCGGCCGTCGTTTTTCGCCAATGCGAGAACCATCTCGTCGATCAGTGCTGTATCGGAGAGCGTCACGGAGCGCCCTAAAGCGTACCCGAGGAGCCGCTTGCAAAACAGTCGCACGACCACATCTTTTTTGTTCGCGAGCAGGTAGCTCCGTAACCCGTTGATGCCTTCGAACTCGGTGCCGTCCTTCAGCTTCGCCCGGGTGTCGATTGGCAAGCCGCCCAGATCCTTCTCGCGCAGCCGGCCGATGGGGTCGTACCCCTCGAACGCGAACCCGAACGGGTCGATCCGGACGTGGCACACGGCGCACTCGGGCGCCTTCGCGTGCGCCTCAACGAGTTGCCGCACCGACAGCTTGTTCGCCCCTTCCACCTCCGGCAGTTGCGGGACGTTGGCGGGCGGGCGCGGGAGCTTTTCACCCAGCAGGGCCTCGACCACCCAGTTGCCGCGCAGCACCGGGCTGGTGCGCGACGCCCCGGATTCTCTCGTCTGCACGCTGGCGAGCCCGAGGACGCCGCCCCGGCCGTACTTCCGCACGCCGTCTACCTTGCTCCACTGCGGACCCGTAACGCCGGGCACGCCGTAGTGCTTCGCGAGCAGTTCGTTCAAATAGGTGTGATCCGCATCGAGTACCGATGCGACCGTGCGGTCGTTCTGGAAGAGGTCGAGGAAGAACAGGATCGACTCTTCGTACATCGCCGCCCGCAACTCGGGTGTGAAGGTCGGGAACAGCTTCTCGTTCTTCTCGTTGTGCTCGTCGAACCCGCGGACGTGGAGCCACTGCGTGCCGAACTCGATCGCCAGCGCGCGGGTCCGGGCGTCCTCCAGCATCCGTCGCACTTGGCCCGCCAGCACCTGCGGGTCGCGCAACCGGCCCTGGGCCGCGAGGCGACGAAGTTCGGCGTCGGGCTGCGACGCCCAGAGGAAATAGCTGAGCCGGGTGGCGAGTTCCCAGTCGGTGACGGCGGCGGGCTCTTTGCCCTTCGGGGCCTGCTCGATGCGGAACAGGAACCCGGGCGCGACCAGCACCCGCGACACCACCCCGCGGAGCGCCTCTTCGTGCCCCGCGCCCTTGCCCCGGATCGTCTCGTACAGCGCCAGCAGTTCGGCCTTCTCCTTCTCTTCGAGTGGCCGCCGGTACGCACGCGCCGCGAACTCCAAAAGCGCGGCGAGCTGTTTCGGGGCGGCGGCCGCCTCTTCTGCCAGGAACTCGTCGGCGTGTCGCTTGAACAGCGGCTTGCGGTCGATGAAGAACTGCTGGAGCGCCTTTGGCGTGTCCTGGGTGGTGTACCCCATGAACTGCGGCAGGTAGTCGTGTTCCGCGACCGGCTGGCGGCTCACGAACCGCTGGGCCGCCCACATCCGATCGAGGCGGCGCGTCTGATCGTCCGAGAGGAACAGCCGCGCGAGCGGTTCGTCCTCGCGGTGGAACATCTTCAGCGTGACGACCTCGTCCGTCGGTACCACCTGCGGGAAGCACAGGTACAGCGGGAACACCGCGCGAAACGCGGCGTGGCCGTCAACGAGTTTCTTGTACGCCGACCCGTTCGGTGAGCCGAGCAGTGGACCTTCCCGCCGCGCGTGCGGCCCCGGACGTGCGGTCCCGGCGTGGACCCGCACGAGCCGTTCGGCGGCACCGGTTTCGAGCTTCGCGTCAACGACGAACTCGCGGCCGACCAGCAGCGCGGCCGGCAACCGGATCTCGATCGCCTCATTGGCTTTTGCGACGATCCGGTCCTCGGTGAAGCGTGCCGCTGGCAGCCCGAACACGGTTCCCTTCAGGCGCGGCCGTGTCAGCTTCGCCACATCGACGCCGGCGAACAAAGGGCCGTCGGGGCTCACGAGCCGGTCGTAGAGTGCGCGATCCGGGCTCTTCTCATCTGTCGGTCGTGGGCCGCTGAGCAGCGTTGCCACGTCTTGCGCGAGCGCGGCGGCGTCGGTCTTGCGCGAGGGGGCTGTGACGGTCGCTTTCCAGCGCCCGAGTACCGAGTCGGGCGGGACCGTCGGCGCGGGGGCGCCGGCCTTCTTCGCCGGTCCGCGCGCGAAGTTCCAGGTGCCGGAGTTGCCATACTTGTCGGCGTGCGGGTTGCCCGCCTGAACGCTCGCGGCCACGTCCGCGGCCAGATCCCACACGCGGTTCGGTTTCTCCGACTCGGTGATCGTGAGCCACACCTCCGTCATGTCGCAGGTGTGTTCGGCGTTGCGGGGATCGACCGCAAGAACCACAACGTCGCCCCGCTCGACTTTTGCCGAAAACGCGGGCGGTTTGGCCTCTTGGCCGAGGTCGACGGTCCCTTCACCCAGGCGCGCGGCCCCCGCGCCGCGGTTGTGATCGAGCCACCAGCTCACGCCGTTCCCGCACGCCGGGTGCGCGTGAGCGACGCGGGCGCGAATCGTCACGTTCCCGCTGATCGGGCTGTTCCACGCAACCGCAACGAACTCCTGCGGGGTCGGGTGCACGGCGACCGTCCGCGCCGAGACGCGACCCGGAATCTGCTCGGATTTGTCGGACGAGTTCGCGATCACGATCGGTAGGTCGGTGCCCTTTTTCTTCCAACCGCTGATCGCCGGGCGTTCCGGTGTGGGGCCGGTCTTGTCGTCGAGTGGCGTGAGCGCGATCGCCGGCCGCGTTGCTTCGCCCGTTCGGGGCGACGGCAGTTGCAGCACCTGCACCCACTGCTTGAGGAAAGCGGGATCGAGGGCCTCGCGTTTGGCGAGGTCGTCGGGCGACACCTTCGTGTCGCGGGCCAGTTCTGCCGCCGCAGACAGGTACTTCGTACTGTCGGCAAACACCGATGGGTAATCGATCTCGAACGCGGCGCCGAAGGCGGCGTAGTCGAGGAGGAGGAGCGGTTGCTTCCCGGGTGCCTCGAACCGCGGTCGCGACCACGCGACCGGCCCGCCGGGGCCGTCCTCGGTTGAGGTAAGGTGGAGGACGACTTCCGATTGACCCGGGGCCGGCTTCACTGCGACGCGGAGCGGTACGGTGGCGAGGGCCGGCGGATCGACCGGCACCTGCCGGGTCGTACTTTCGGTGTAGCTGCTCCCGTCCGGCGCGCCCCAACTCGCCTGGATGTAGTTCCCGACTTTCACCGTCCGCCACAGCGCGGACTGCCACGCCGCTACCTGAGCGGTGAGTGCGGGCACGTCCGCTTCGGTTGCGGTGCGCCACTGTGACCGGATCGTGTCGAGCGGCTGGGAGGACGTTTTGTCGGTGAGCGCGGACCAGAGAACGCGCAGGTACTTCGCGTTCAGTTTCTCCTTCGCTGCGACTTCCTCGAACTTGCCTGCGCCGAGTGCGTCACGGTTCCGAACCGTTGCGAGCAGGTAGGGCTGCACCGGCAGTTTGCCGTCCGCGGGCGCCAGTGTCGCGTAGACCTTGCGCAGTTCGGCGGTCCCTTCGTCGGTCCAGTCGCGGCGCGTTTTGGCGGGGGAGAACCGGAACCCGTCGGGCAGCAGCACGAGGTGCTCGGCGATCTCCTTCGACGCGTTCAGGTACTTGGTGAGCAGCGCCGGCGAGACGTCGGTGAGCGCCTCCGCGGCGTTGGTGAACCCCTCGCCCGCGGCGCCGTCCGCGGGGAACTCGCGTGCGGGCCGGAGGTCCACGCCCGTAAGGTCGCGGACGGTGTAGTTGTACTCCGCGTTGCTCAAGCGCCGGAGCGGAACGTACCCCGGGTCGCCGGTGCGGGCCTTCGCCTCCGCGTCGAGAAACCCGCGCACCCACCCGAGCAGTTGCTTCTTCTCCGCGTTGGTGGGTTGCGGTTTCTCTTTCGGTGGCATCTCGCCCGCTTCGACCTGCTCGATGACCCCCTGCCACACTTTCGCGTCCTTGCGGACGTCGTCGGCGCTGGCGAAGCGTTCGAGATCGAGGCTCCCCTTCTTGTCCTTCGCGGAGTGACAGTTCAGGCAGTATTTGGCGAGCAGTGGGCGAACCGCGGCGTAGTCGGCCAACTTCGGTTCCGCCGGCGTCCCCGCGGTTCCGGCCGGTTGGGACTCGCGTGCGAAGGCCGACACCAGTGCCGCTACCAGTGCCACACCGAGCGCACCGGCCAATCGGGTGCGGAACACGCGTGCTGCCATCACTCACTCCCGTGACATTCGATATCGGCGTGTCGGATACTGGATGCGGTTACCGGTGCGGCCCTGATCGGCTGCACGGACGGCCGCAATGCGGGTGGGGCTTGTAACCCGCGCGAACGAATGCGCTCGCGCGGCGGCGGTCTGTTGACACTAAGCTACCTGGAGACGGCGCTGAGTGCGAGCGACATTTTGTCCCGCGGCTTCGACACGTACTTCTACCGGGCGCGTGGGCACGGACGTTGACTGAGGTGTGGGCCTGGGGCCGCTCGGCGGGGGATCTGGCAGGGGACCGGTCCGCATCCCGTGGATGATCCGGACCGGCGCTCGGGTTTGGTTGTGTGCGCACCGTCGGCGTGCGGAAACGACGGATACGTTCTCCGTCAGCCGCCGGGCATCACGCCCTTACGGCCGCAACGACCGCCTTCACGTCGTCCGGGTTCGCCGTTGCCCCCTGAGCCTTGAGAGCCTTCATCGCAACGCCCAGGGCCTGCCCCTCGTTCTTGGCCGCCCGTAGGTCATCCCGTATCGAGACGAGGGCGGCGGCGATCGCCTCCTGCCCCCACGCCTTGGGGAGCAACGATTCGAGCAGGGCAAGTTCGGCTTCCCTCTGGGTCGTGTCCCGGCCGGCGTTTTTAGCCAGCGGAATCGTCTCCTTCAGCCCCGTCACCGTCTTCCGGACGACGCCGAGGACGACCTCATCGGTGGCCTCCACCTTGCGGCGCACGGCCTCGGCCTGGGCCTCGCCCAGAACGGTCCGCAAGGCGTCGCGGGTCAGCGCGTCACCGCTTTTGACGGCGGCGGTGACCCGGGCTTTGAGTTCGTCATGCAGGCTCACGTCCGTCTCCTGTTCTTCGGGCACACAACTCGTCCGACACGCACCACGGGAACGGAGCGACGCACGCTGAAGCGGGTTCGGGGGCCAGTCTCGCCCGTGTCGCCTCGAACGAACTGGTCCAATGGTCCCGCTCCGTCCATCGCCCGCATCAAATGTTGTAACGCGGCGGGCGTTTGCCGCAACAACCGCGAGGCCGCGCCCGCGCTCCGTTCCACTCGTTTATTTCGGTGTCGGACCCGACTCGCCATGACCCCGGGCGGGGGTGTTGAACTCTCGAAGGTGGGACCTGCCCACCTCCTGCAGATGACAGTTTACGGCGACGAAGACTCGCCCCCAACGTTTCGCTCGCCGGGTCGATCATTCGTCGTTCGGCTCGCCGCACTAAATCCAGTCGTTTCAAGCTCCCACCCCCCAGTTCCAAGTTCATTCTGCGGCGGTGAGCTGTAGGCACGACTTCAACGTGCGGAAGAACGCTCCGTTCCTGTTCGCACTGCCGCTCCTCCGCTGAGGCCGGTCCGCACCAACGGCACGGGGTTCGCGACAGGCGGCGGCGGACAACCTTGCTTCATCGCCCCGGAGAACTGCAATGCGCGTGGAAATCAGCACCGACACCCGCACCACCGTGGACACTGCGGCCGTGACCGCTGAGATCGAGAACGGGCTCTCCCGCTTCCGGGACCGCCTCACCACGGTTGAAGTCCACTTGAGCGACGTGAACGGACCGAAGGGCGGTCCCGATTGCCGGTGCGCCCTGGAAGCGCGGGCCGCTGGGCGGCAACCGGTGGCGGTCACCAACGAGGCCGGTGCGCCGGAGGATGCGGTCGCCGGTGCGGTCGACAAGATGGGGCGGGTGCTGGACTCCGCCTTCGGGCGGCTCGACGGCGTGAAGGGAAACACGTCGGCGAGCGGGCTCCCGACCTGACGTCCGCGCTCACCCGGTCGCGCCCGGTCGCCCAGAAGTTGCTCCCGCTTGAGCTTCCCCGTCGGCGTTTTCCGCGGGGAGAGCCCCGTCGGCCGTCTGACACGTTCGGTCGGTCCTCCGCGCGTCGTGCCGGGCGTCCGTGCTGACGCTCGTCAGCTCCCCGGTGATGAGCCGCGCGGCCCGGTTCCGGCTGACGTAGTTCCACGCCCACTGGACGAGGACCAGCACGCGGTTCTCGAACCGGGCCAGGTACAGGATGTGGACGAACAGCCACGTCAGCCACGCCGGCTTCCCGCCGAACCGCACCCACCCGAGGTCGACCACCGCCTGCGACCGGCTGACCGTCGCCATGCTCCCCTTGTCCCGGTAGCGGAACGCGCCCGGGGGCGGCAGTGCCCGCGCCCGCCGGTCGATCGCGTCGGCGACGTACCGCCCCTGTTGCATGGCCACCGGGGCCACCCCGGGCAGCGGCTTCCCGTCCTCCCCGCGGAACGTCGCACAATCGCCGATCACAAACAGCCACGGGTGGCCAGAAACTGTGCAGTCGGCGGCCACGGAGAGGTGCCCGGACGAGTCGGCCTCCACCCCGAGCCGGGCCGCCAGCCGGCTGAGCAGCGGCGACGCCTTCACCCCGGCCGCCCAGATCACCGTTTCCGTATCGATCCGCCGGGTCGAGCCGTCGGGCTTGGCGGTGACGACCACGTGGTCCGGGGCGACGGCCGTCACCCGGCTGTCGTTGATCACCTCGATCCCGAGCCGGTCCAGCGCCGCCGCCGCCTTCCGCGACAGGTCCTCGTGGAACCCGGCCAGCACCCGCGGCTGGCTCTCGACCACGACCACCCGGGCGTCGGCCGGGTCGAAGAACCGGAAGTCCCGGCGGAGCGTGTGGCGCGCCAGCTCCCGCACCGACCCGGCCATCTCCACCCCGGTCGGGCCGCCGCCGACGACCACGAACGTGAGCAGCCGCTTGCGGGCCTCGGGGGGCGCCCGCTCGGCCCGCTCGAACGCCGACAACAACTTGCGGCGGATCTCGGTCGCGTCCTCGACCGTCTTCAGCCCGGGGGCAATCGGCTCCCAGTCGGCGTCGTGGCCGAAGTAGTGGTGGGTCGCACCGGCCGCCACCACCAGCGTGTCGAACGGCACCCGGTCCCCGTCGGCCAGCACCACCGCGCGGGCGGCCGGGTCGATGTCGCTCACCTCGCCGAGCAGCACGACCGCGTTCCGCTGCCGACCGAGCACGCCGCGGAGCGGGGCGGCGATGTTGGCGGCGGACAGCGCGCCGGTGGCCACCTGGTACAGGAGCGGCTGAAACAGGTGAAAGTTCCGCCGGTCGATGAGGGTGACATCGACCGGGCTGCGGCGGAGCCCCTGGGCGCAGTACAGCCCTGCGAACCCGCCGCCGACGATCACCACTTTGTTCCGGTGTGCCACGTGAGCCTCCTCCAGTGTTGGGTCAGCTCCCACCGAAAGCACCTCGCGCGCCGGCCTGGCGTTTGCTTCGAGCCGCCACACGCCACCACAAGGAGGTCGCATGACGACTCACCGGATCGAAGATTACGCGCTCATCGGCGACTGCCACACCGCCGCCCTGGTCGGGCGGGACGGGTCGCTCGACTGGCTCTGCCTCCCGCGGTTCGACTCTCCGGCCTGCTTCGCCGCGCTGCTCGGGACCGCCGACCACGGCCGGTGGACGGTCGCGCCGGCCGAGGACGTGATGCGGGTGAGTCGGACCTACCGCGGCGACTCGCTGGTGCTGGAGACGACGTTCACGACCCCCGGCGGCGAGGTGACGGTGGTCGACTGCATGCCCGTCCGCACCGCTCAGCCGGACGTGGTGCGGCTGGTGATCGGGCGGCGGGGGGTGGTGCGGATGCGGACCCACTTCGCCCCCCGGCTCGACTACGGCAGCCTGGCCCCGTGGGTGCGCCCCGAGGGCGGCGGGGTGGTCGCCGTCGGCGGCCCGGAAGCGCTGCACCTGCGCGCCCCGGTCCCGCTGCGGATCGACGGGTGGGCCGCGGCGGCCGAGTTCGAGGTGCGGGCCGGTGAGGAGGTGCCGTTCGTCCTGACGTGGCACCCGTCGCACACGCCGCTGCACCCGCCGATCGACGCCCGGGCGGCCGTGAACGGGACGGCGGCGTGGTGGCAGGCGTGGGCCGACCGCTGCACCTACGAGGGCGAGTACCGCGACGCCGTGGTCCGCTCGCTGGTGACGCTCAAGGCCCTGACCTACGCCCCGACCGGCGGGATCGTCGCTGCGCCCACCACGTCCCTGCCGGAGCACATCGGTGGGGTGCGGAACTGGGACTACCGGTACTGCTGGCTGCGGGACGCCACGTTCACCCTCGCCGCCCTCCTCCAGAGCGGGTACGCGGACGAGGCGAAGGCGTGGCGGGAGTGGCTGCTGCGGGCCGTCGCGGGCAAGGGCGCGGACCTGCGCATCATGTACGGGGTGGGCGGCGAGCGGCGGCTGCCGGAGACGGAACTGCCGTGGCTGCCGGGGTACGAGGGGTCCCAACCGGTGCGGGTCGGGAACGGGGCCTACGACCAGTTCCAGCTCGACGTGTTCGGGGAGACGCTCGACTGCCTGCACCTGGCCCGGCACTACGGGCTGTCGGCCGCGGCCGACGACTGGCGGGTCGAGCGGGAGCTGCTCGGGCGGCTGGAAGACGTTTGGCGGGAGCCGGACGAGGGCATCTGGGAGGTGCGGGGGCCGGCCCGGCACTTCACCCACTCGAAGGTGATGGCGTGGGTGGCGTTCGACCGGGCGGTCAAGGACGTCGAGCGGTTCGGGCTGGGCGGCCCCGTGGACCGCTGGCGGGCGCTGCGGGACGGGCTGCACGCGGAGGTGTGCGCCCGCGGGTTCAGCCGGGAGCGGAACGCGTTCACCCAGTTCTACGGGAGCACCGAGGTCGATGCCGCGGTGCTGGTCATGGCCGAGGTCGGGTTCCTGCCGCCGACCGACCCGCGCCTGGTCGGCACCGTCGCGGCCGTCGAGAGCGATCTGGTCCGCGACGGTTTCGTGGACCGGTACCGCACCGAGAGCGGGGTGGACGGACTGCCCAAGGGTGAGGGGGCGTTCCTCCTGTGTACCTTCTGGCTGGCCGACAACTACGCCCTCATGGGCCGGACGGAGGACGCCCGGCGCGTACTGGAGCGGGTGCTGGCGGTGCGCAACGACGTGGGGCTGTTGGCCGAGGAGTACGACCCGGTCGCCCGCCGCCAGCTCGGCAACTTCCCGCAGGCGTTCTCGCACCTGGGGCTGGTCAACACGGCCCGCAACCTGACCCAGCGGGAGAAGCCGGCACAGGTGCGGACGGCGTAGCTGGCGCCCCCAGCTTGGCCCGGATGTCGGCCGCGATCCGGTCCGGGGGCGGGGCGGCGTCCACCGTCACCTCCCCGACCGGCGGCTCCATCGCTTCGAGCTGGCTCCGCAGCATGTTGGCACCCATGAAGTGCCCCTTCCGGCTCTCCAGCCGCTCGCGGAAGAGGGCCTCCGACCCGTGCAGGTACACGTACCGGACGCACGCCGGGTCGTCGCGCTCGAGATAATCCCGGTACTCGTGCTTCAGCGCCGAGCACGCCACCACGATGTTCTCGTCGGTCGCGCACGCCGCGTCGATCCGCTGCCGCAGGGCCTTCAGCCACGGCCTCCGGTCGGCGTCGGTGAGCGGGGTGCCGCCCGCCATTTTCGCGACGTTCTCCGGCGGGTGGTAGTCGTCCCCCTCGACGAACTTCCACCCCAGGTCGGCGGCCAACTGCTTCCCGACCGTCGTCTTGCCCGAGCCGGAAACGCCCATCAGTACGATCACCATGTGGACCTCCGTCAGTGCGCCGCTGTGGCCACCAAATCGCGCTCCGCCGGCTCACCCGCCCGCTCACGCGACCACCGATCGGCCAGGAAGAACGCGACCGGGTTGAGGGTGATGGACAGCAGCGCCCCGGCCACGATCAGGCTCTGCCCTTCGGGCGGGAGCAGCTCCAGGGCGATCCCCAGCCCGGCCAGGATGAACGAGAACTCGCCGATCTGGGCCAGCGCCGCCGAGACGCTCAGCGCGGTCTGCCGCGCTCCGCCGAGCCCCAGCACGATGCCGACCGCCGCCAGCGACTTGCCGACGACGATGATGCCGAGCACGGCCAGCACCCGGAGCGGCTGCTCGACCAGCACCCGCGGGTCGAACAGCATGCCGACGGACACGAAGAACAGCACCGCGAACACGTCCTCCAGCGGCTGCAACTTGTCCACCGCCTTGTGCCCGACTTCCGAGGCGTTCAGCACCATCCCGGCGAAGAACGCGCCGAGCGCGAACGACACCCCGAACACTTCCGTCGCGGCGTATGCGATGCCGACCGACTGGGCGACCACCGCCAAGGTGAACAGTTCCCGCGACCCGATCGCTTCGACCTTCCTCAGCAGCCACGGGAACAGGCGGGTGCCGACGACGAGCATGAGGGCGACGAACGCCGCCACCTTGCCCAGCGCGAGCCCCAGCGTGGCCCACAGGTTCGACCCGTCCGCCGCCGCCTTCCCGCCGAGCGGCCCGGCCAGGGCGGGGAGCAGAACGAGAGCCAGGACGATGACCAGGTCCTCGACGATCAGCCACCCGATCGCGATGCGGCCGTCGCCCGTGTCCAGCCGGTTCCGGGCTTCGAGCGCCTTGAGCAGGACGACCGTGCTCGCGACCGACAGTGCGAGGCCGAACACAACGCCGGCCCCGAGGGACCAGCCCCAAAAGTACGAGACGCCCACGCCCATGCCGGTGGCGGCGGCGATCTGCACGATCGCCCCGGGCAGCGCCAGCTTGCGGACGGCCCACAGGTCGTGGATGGAGAAGTGCATCCCGACCCCGAACATGAGCAGGATGACCCCAATCTCGGCGAGTTCGTGGGCGATCTTCGCGTCGCCCACGAACCCGGGAGTGAACGGGCCGACGGCGACGCCGGCGAGCAGATACCCGACGAGCGCGGGGAGTCGGAGCCGAACGGCGACGCACCCGAGCGCGAACGCGAGGGTGAGGCCGACGGCGATCAGGGCGATGAGGGACGTTTCGTGCGGCATAACGGTCCTAACGGTGCGGTCAGCGTGTCCATCTCGCCAATGGCGGGGGCGCAAAGTGGGGCCGGGCTACGAATCGGCTTCGCCCAGCACCTGATGTGCACCACACCGGACGCCGCAAGGCGTGGGCGTGCGGAACAGCAGCACGAAAGAAGCCGGTGCCGGCACGAACACCCCTGCCGGAAAGTGCCGGAGCGAGATCGGCTGACGACGAGAAGCACATGCCATGCCCGCAGAGCTGTTCTGGTCCGACGGCAGCGCGGTGACTGGGTAGCGAGGCTCAAGGCTGAAGTGAGGTGTTCAACTTCTGGCAGCGCGTGCGGAAGTTGAACACGGCTGCCGTCTCGGCAGGTGACCAACGCGCACAGCACTGTAGTATAGTCAAGTTTAGATCGGTCGTTTTGTCGTGCGGTAATTGATGGTGGGGAGTGGACTCGTACCGAAACGACATGCCGGGGGTGGGCGATGACACACCGCCCGTGAGCGGGCGGTGTGAGGTGAACTCGTTCACTCCGACGGCGGCCGCATTCTTCAAGATCGCCGGGCCGCGCAACCTGATCGCGGTCACCCCTTGTTCTTCGCTTCGGGCACGACGGTCGGCAGTTGGTGTTGGGGCAGGTCCTCGGACTCGATCTTGATGCCGGTGACCGGGTGCACCTTGCCCTGCTTGTCCTTCCACCCGATCAACCGCAACCGCGTCCCGCTCACCTTCTCGGCCACGAACCCGTTGTTCTCCCAGCCAACGACCGCCGCCTCCACGCCGCTCGAACGGTAGTTGCCATGACTGACCGAGTACTGGCCCGGCTTATTAAAGCCATCAACGGTGACCTTGTAGCTGATGGTGCACCGCCCGTCCTCCGGCGGCCCGCAGAGGTCGATGACCACGCCCACCCGCTTGGGCGGCTTCGGGTCGTCGGCGGGGAGGTGGTGAGCCAAGAACGCGGCAAGTGCCACCGTAAGGATCAACTGTATCGCCCGCATGGACATCCTCCGTCGGCGACCGCCGGCCCAAACCACGAGGGTCTGGCCAGCGGCGGTCAGGTCAAGGAACGTTACTACGCCTGCAAATTGAGGCGGACGGTTGCCGCCGCGGGGTCAGCCCATGTTCTTGGCGTCGGGAACGACTTTGGGGAGTTGCTCGGCCGGCAGGTCCTTGGACTCGATCTTGATACCGGTGACCGGGTACACCTTGCCCTGCTTGTCCTTCCGCCCGATCAACCGGATGCGGGTGTCGCCCGCCTTTTCCACCACGTAGCCGGCGGTCTGCCAGCCGTCCATGGCCGCCGCGACCTTCGTCGGGTTGTACCCTCCGCCGTAGCAGATCGGGCAGACATCCGTTTGTAGTCCCCCCCCGAAGGTGATGGTGAAGGTGATGGTGAAGTTCCCGCCCTCGGGCGGGTTCGGCGGCCCGCGCAGGTCGAGGACCACACCCGAGGGCTTGGGGTCGTCGGCGTGCACCGCGGTGGTGACGCCGAGCGCGAACAGCAGCAAAAAAGGAATCGTGAGGGTTCGCATTGTCGAAAACTCCTGCGGTTGGAAGGCCGTGCGTCAGAGTCGGGCAACTCAAACGCCGATGGCCCACGGCGACCGCTGCCCGCACCTGTGACGGTGAACGGGAAGCGGCAGCGACGACCAGCAACTCGCCTCTGCCCGGTCGAAAGTGTCGAAGCTGACTCAGCACACGGCCGTGGCTGTTAGTAACGTTTGATAACGAGCCGCGACCGCCAGGGTAATGGCACTCGTTTTCCCTGTTTACCTGGTCGCCTGTGCGCTGAATTTGGATAACCTGAGCAAACTTTCCGACGCAAAGCCGAATTCAGACTTCCCGAATTCAGCGCACAAGTGAACACTAAAAACCGAAAACGAGTGCCATTACCCTGGCGGTCGCGGCTCGTCGAAACGCGCAGTGCAACCACGGCCGTCTTTAGTTGGCCGTCCCGGTTGGGAAGTTGCGGTCCGATTTACCGGTTGCCCCGTAATGTCCGGAAACGTGGGGTAGGTAGAAGATGGCGCCAGGGGCTGCTGAGTGACGGACAGACGCACGTCGCTGATTCGCGTCACCCTTACCCCAGACGGTTACCACACCTGTGCCGGCGTCCACATCGATGCCGAGGCTCTTCAGTTCGTCCTTGACCCGCTCGGCGGCCTTGATGCCGTTGACATTTAGCTCTGCCTGTGTGAAGTTGATGAGGACCGAAGTTATGGTGTCATCGTCAAGGAGAACTCGAACGTTGACCTGCGGCGGTATGACTTCCAGACCAGTAAAATCGATCTTCACATACGGTTTGTTGGCCGCGGCGAGCACTGGACTCGTGAACTGCGTGCCGGCCGCATCGACGCCGGTGGCCGCGCCACCGCTCAGCAGCAGTTGCTGGTACGCTCCGGAGGCCGCGGGCAGGTCAAACGCTGCCGATAACCCCACGAACAGGCCGTTCTGGTACTCGGCCATTGGCGTCGTCACGGCGTTTGCGCTCGTCAGGTAAGTGCCCTGGAACGTGAGCGTCAGATCGGACACCGGGAGCGATTGGGATGACAGCGCCGGGTTAACGCCCGATGGATCGGTGAACTCGCCGACGCCCGTCTCGCCGGGCAGGTCGAACGTGAAGACCGCGGGCACGTCGCGGACCTCGAATCGCTCCAGCGCCGGCCGGAAGCGGCTCGCGCCGTTCGTATTCACTGACACTTGGTCGCGTGGGGGAATGATGCCCCGAGGACACGGCGCAGGGTTGCCGCAACTCGCGAACGGATCATGGACGAAACTCCCCTGGATTTGCCGAACGGGATTTGGGCCGGAGAGGTACAAGAATGGTAAACCCGCCAGACCAACCTGTCAACATTATTAGTCGCGAGTTGCGCCGAATTTATCTTCAACAGAAAGGTTACTCTCCGCCCTTGCGCTTCGGCGGGTCGCGGTAGTCGAGCGGCGGCGGCTGGTCCTTGTCGAGCATCGCCGCGTACTTGCGCCCGTCGAGGCGCTTCGTGTGCTCGGCCTTCGCGGCGTCGCGTAGCTTCTCGTCGGTGAACAGGTCGAACGCGGTGGCGGCGAGCGTGCGGGCCGCGAGGTTCATGCCCTTCTTGCCGATCGTCGTACCGCCGCACGCGACCGCCTGCCAGGAGTGGCCCGGGGTGCCCGGCACCCAGCACGCGGTGCCGAACCCGACGACCGGGACCGCCCACGACACGTCGCCCACGTCGGTGCTGCCCCCGCTCGACTTCCCGGACACGTCGAACACATGCGAAATGTCGTCCAGCGGCGGCGCCTTGTCCGGGAACGTTTCGCGCAAGCGGAGCGCGAACTTCGTTTCCGTGTCGTCGTACTTCAGGTCGTTGAGTGCGGTGAGGTTCTTCTTCGCGACCTGCGCGAGTGTGTCGTTGGGCAGGATCTCCATCGTGCCGCCCAGGTACACGACTTCAAGCTTCGTTTCGGTCGCGAGCGCCGCCCCCTGGGCGCACTTCAGGAGCCGCGGGTAGAGCTTCTGAACCACGTCGGCCTTCGGGTGCCGCACGTAGAAGAACCCCTCGGCGAACTCGGGCACGACGTTGGCGGCCCCGCCCCCGCTCGTGACGGTGTGGTGCAGCCGGGTGCCGTCGGGCGTGTGCTCGCGCATCAGTTCCACCGCGTGCATCGTGAGCACCAGGGCGTCCAGCGCGGATCGTCCCTTTTCCGGCGAACCGGCGGCGTGTGCGGCGGTGCCGTGGAACCGGAACTTCACCGCGATGCGCGCGAGGCAACTGGCGTCGCCGGCCGAGTTCCGCGCGCCCGGGTGCCAGTGGAGCACCGTGTCGCAGTCGTCGAACAGCCCGGCTCGCGCCATGAACACCTTCGCCGCCCCCCCCTCTTCGGCCGGGCACATGTAGAACCGCACCGTGCCCTTCAGTTTGCCGGCCTTGATCTGCTCCGCGATGGCGATACTCGCGGAGAGCGACGCGGTGCCGAACAGGTGGTGCCCGCACGCGTGGCCGTACCCGTTACCGTCCTTGCGCGGCTGGCGGAACGGGACGGCATCTTGTGACAGCTCGGGGAGCGCGTCGAACTCGCCCAGAATGCCGATGACGGGTTTGCCGCTGCCGAACTCGGCGGTGAACGCGGTCGGAATCTTGGCCACGCCCTTCGTCACCTTGAAGCCCGCTTTTTCGGCCACTTCGGCAAGCGCGAGGGCGGATCGCTTCTCCTGGTAGCCCGGCTCGGCGAACTCCCAGATCTTCAGCGCCACCGGCCAGTTGGCGTCGGCGTGCGTCCCGGCGGACGCGATCGCGGCGTCCTTTTGGGCCAGCGCGATCGCCGGTGTGAGCAGAGCAACAAGAACGGGAAGCAATCGCATGGTGTGTCCTGGGGCGACGAGGGTACTCGATTCTCACCCGCACACGCGGTCCGAGCAACGGTTTCGCGGTCGGGCCGGTGGGGGGCTCCCTACACTCATTTAGGAGGGAACCCCGCACATGACCGCGATCGATTTTCTGGGCGCCGGCGAGATCCTCGGGGCGATGATCACGCCGGCTCTCCTCATCAGCGCGTCGGGCACGCTGTCGCTGTCGACCGCGAACCGGCTCGGCCGCGTGGTGGACCGCATCCGCGCGCTGACCGAGGTGGCCGAGGGGCTGCCGGACGGGGTGGTCACCGAGGAGGTGGTCGCGAAGCGGGCACTGATCGCGGACCAGATCCGGTGGCACACGCAGCGGCTGACCCTGCTCCAGAGCACCATCGTGACGCTGTACACGGCCATCGGGCTGCTGGTGGGCGCGAGCCTGACGGTCGGGCTGTCGGCCTCGACGAAGTGGGCGCTGGGGTGGATCCCGGTGGCGTTCGGGCTGTCGGGCGCGTGCGCGCTGCTGGTGGCCGCGGTGCGGCTCATCCGGGAGTCGCGGCTCGCGGTCCGCGGCGCCCAGGTGGAACTCAGTTACGTGGCCAAGGTGGTGGCGCGGAAGACCACCGTGCCGGTTCCGATCATGGACAAGCCCGAAGGCGGCCAGGGCGAGGGCTAGGCGTTCACATGCCGGGATCATGTGCGTTCGTGCGGGACCCAGCCTACACCGGGCATCCTATGGTATGCCACCGGCGACTCACGGTTGCTTGAGGCGCTTGCGCCTGCGGGGTGTTGCCCTCGATCCTTGGTTCACGGCCCGTTGGTCCCGGTGGCGTCCCGCCTTCCACAAGCGCGGTACGCGCGGAGCAATCCCACTCACCGGACGCCCGCGGCGCGAGCGGCGGCCGGGTCCACGCGCCGCAGCGCCCGCGCCAGAATCGGGGTCAGGTCGTCGTCCGCGTGCGCGGCCAGCGCGTCCGCCAGCACCTTCGACGCCGGACGCGCCGATGCGTCCAGTCGCCCTGCTACCGCGTACTCTGGCAACAGGTAGACCGAGTTCCGAACCGGATCAGGCGGCGCCGTCAGCGCGCCCACGAGCGCGGTCATCACTTCGACGGCACGCGCCGGATCGGCGCGGAGCAGCAACTCCCCCACTTCCGCACGGCGCAAGTAGTTCGGATCGGCATAGTACTTCGCAAAGATGTCGGCCGCCGGCGCCAGCGCCGCGGAACTCAGCCCGCGCAGCGTGGTCAGCGGTTCGCGGTTGTTCGTCACCCCAACGACTATCGGCCGCGGATCACCTTGGAGCACCTGTTCTTCCGGCGTGAGCGGCGCGAGCGCGTAGCGTGCCAGGGTCCGCACCGCGTCCGGCTGGCCCGACGGATCGATCGCCAGAAGCGCCTCCGCGGTGGCCCAACGGATCGCCGGGTACTTGTCGTTCAGTGCCTTCGTGAGTGCCGGAACCGCCGCCGCCGCCTTCGGCCCGATTTTCATCAGTGCCAGCGCCGCGCGCACCCGGATCTCCGGCGAGCGGTCGGGAGCGAGCCGCGCCGTCAGCGGGCCGACCGAGTCCGGCGCGGCCCGTACCACTGCGCGAACGATTGAGTGGGTTTCTATGCTGTGCCAGTCGCCCGCATCCTTGTCGCTGGCTTCGACCAGGAGCGCGGCGTGTGCCCGCAGCGCCCGCGGGTCCGTTTCCGAAACCGCGAACGCCGTGTCTCCCAGGCGAAGAGCGGCCATCGGATCGCTCCACGCCCCGCGTTCAATTACCCGGGCCAGCCGGAGCGGCAGCAGGCGCCGGTTGGTCGCCCGGTGCCACGACTCGATGGCCTTCTGCTGCTCGGGCGTCGGGTGAACAAACGGACGCCCGAGCGCTACCGCTGCCGCCCGCGCCGATACCGGGTCGCTCTCGCCCGCGGCCCGGGCACGGAGGCGGGCTTCGTCCTTGCCCGCAACGCCGACGGTGGCGAGTACGCCCCACGCCGCTCGCCGAACGGAAGCAGTGCTGTGGGCCGTGCCGTCGGCCGCGAGCCGTCGCAGTGCGGGGTCGGCGTCGTTCCAAACCGAAGGGCCGAGGATGAAGTCGTCGGCCAACAGGTTGAGAATCTCGGCGGTTCTGTCCGGTGCGTGGTGAACGAGGAATAAAGCGAGCCCGTGGCACCGGCGGCCGTCCCGACGAGCGAATTCAATCAACTCGGGAACGGCAGTGCGGGCCGCCGGGCCGAGCGCGATCAGCGCTTCCGCCGCGTACAATCGGGCGTCCGTGTGATGCTTCCGGGGGGATTTCCGGCGCCCGGTGAGAACGTCCGTCAGCCACGGCACGACCGCCGGATCGGCCGGGTCGATCCGGCCGACTGCGCCGACCGACCGAACGATGGTGCCCACCGGGGATTGCTCGGTCAGTGGGGCGTCCAGGCACGTCCGCAAGAGGGGAAGGGCGGTGCGGGCGTGCGTACCGAGCGCGCTGAGGGCTTTGGCCGCGATTTCCCCGTGGTACGGGGCCGTGCCGTCTTTCGCCCTGAGCCAGTCTTCCATCTTGAGCCCGCTTTCGACCAGGGCCATCAACTTCGGAACGTGCGGCGTGGCCGCGGCCCCTTGCTTGCCGAGCAGCTCAACGGCCAGGTAGGCGTCTTCGGTCCGCTCCTCGACGACCGCCACAATGGCGTTGATCGCCTCGGGATCGCCCGGAACGACCTGCAGGATCGCGTCTGCGGTGCGGAGGATTTCTTCGCGACGCGTGCCCTTGAGGCCGCGGCGCATGAACGGCACGGCGGCCTTCGCCGCAGGTCCGAAGCGCCCGGCCAGTGCCACCGCGGACTCGAACGCCGGCGGGCCGTCTTTGTCGGCCGGGGCCGCAAGGTAGCGCACCACGAGAGCGAGCGTCCCGTCCGCGCCCGGTCCGGTCGTCGGCAGCCGATCGAAGGCGTTCGAGAATCCGGGCTTGCCATTGGGTGGCAGCACCCGCGCCGCGACGAAGTCGAGGGCCGCCTGCGGAAGTTCATCAAAGAGGCGGAGCCACTCGTCGAACCACGTCTCGAGGATCGGGTCGGGCTCGCGGCGCAAGTACTCCGCGACTTGGGGAACAGCCGATGGCGGCCACTGCCACGAGAGCAGGTCTCGCGCGGTGGCCCGGCGCGCGCTCGGGTCCGGGTCGGCGAACGCCGGGGCTAGCGCGTCCGGGTCGGTCGCGCCTGCCGTCTGTAGCACCTGAAGCGCGGCACGTTTCGCGCGCAGCGTCTTGCCGTTACGGAGCTCGGGCGCGGCGACGGCGCGCACCTGCTCCTTTTCCGCCGCCGAGTTACGCGCTTTGGTCAGGCGCTCGCGCACGACGAGCGGCAGATAGTTCGGTTGGCGGCGCGCGCCGGGTTCGTCGAACTGCTGCTCCCACACGGCCCACACGGGCCACTCGTGGGCGAGTACGACCGGCAGACCTTTGGCGAATTCGCCGGACAGTACCAGGACCGCGCCCCCGATCCCGGCCAACTTCTGGTCCGGGTCGGCGAGCAGCGGCACCCATTCGGCCGCCTGTTCCGGGGTGAGGCGGGACCAGACGCGCACGTCCTCCTCGCTCGGCACCGGCGCAGTGCGACCGACCTCGGTAGGGCCCCGAACGAACGCGGACCACAGGAGTTCGCGGGCGCGGGCGCGGCCGGGGTGTTTCGGGTCGCGGAGGATCTTGAGCAGCGCCGGGTACGAGGGGTCGTCGGGCCGGCAACCAATGGTCTCGATGAGTTTGAACGCCGCGTCGCGTCGCGCGGGAACTTCGGACACGAGTCTCGGAGCGGCGACGAGGGCGCCGATGCGTGCCGGGTCGCTCTTGGAGCCCGGAAGGCCGAGCGCGCGGGCGAGGTGCGCGTCGGAGCGCTCGGGTTCGATGGCGCACTCCGCGAGTGCGGCCCAGTACGCGACGCCGCGGTCGTTCTTGATCGACCGGAGGGCGGGGAGTGCCGCGCGGGCCGCCGGCCCGCGGCTGGCGATCTCCCGGAACGCACCGATCCAGGAGGAGTAATCGGCGGAGTTGTCGAGTCGGTCGATCACCTCGTCGACCGTCAACTTCGACAGATCGGGCGGCGCCGGTGGTGCGGGCGGCGCGTCCAGCGGGTCTGGATCGGGTGCGTCGAACGGGTCGGCGGGTTCGGCTTGCGCCACGTCTTCAGGTAGAACCAGTGCGGGGCCAGGGGTGTGAGTGAACCGGATCAGGAGCGCGGCGACCAAGACGGTCGCGAGGACCGCGATACCGGAAAGGAACAGGGCCGGCCGTCGCCGCATAGTGTACCCTCGTGTCGGGTTCGGAAGTGCGCTTCTTCTCATGGTAGCGAACGGAAATTGGTCCGCGGTGTTCGCGTCGGCTACTCGGGGCGGTGCGTACCGGAACCCGGCGGGGCTGGCCAACGAGCACTGGTTCGCTGTGAACAGACATGCGCGGACGGAAGGGCACTTGCTCTTCCGCCCGCCTGGAGGCGTGAACGGTTGCGGCGAGCCCGGGCGGCGTTTCGAGCCAGAACGCCGCCACGGCCCAGGCGCTTACGTCATCGGGTTCGGTCACAAGTCTTAACGCCGCATCACCTGTTGCGATGACACTTCGTTGAGGTCTTCCGTCAGTTCGTGCGGTTCGCGGGCTCTCGTCCCAGGTGCGGCAAACCGCCGGAGCCGCAAGGGCTGGCTCGTCAGACCTACCCCAGCTCCACCACGGCCATCGTGTGGATTTCGAGCTTCGGGACCGCGAACGTCGTCTCCTCGCCGCGCTGCTTGAACGGCAGTACGCGCGCGCCGGGTTCCTGGCGCACCTGCTTCACGCGGTACCCCCGCAACGTGACCTCAATGTCGTGAATCGGGATCGTCTCCTCGCGGAGCGGCACTTCCTCGGCCGGGTGCCCGTGCCCCGCGGTCGTGCTCACGTCGTTGAACAGGTGAACCACGAGCCGCTCGCCGTCCCGGCTCTGTCGCACCGTGGTCGCGTGCACGCACATCGGCGCCGTCACCTCGACCGGCGGTGCCGCCGCCGCCGCCCAGCGCAGCGCCCGGGCGAGTGTGGCGCGGTAGTACGGATACGACGACAGGTAATGGGCCGCGTCGATCCCGGCCGCGAAGTAGACCGCCTTCCCGGTCGCGGCTGTGCGAGACACGATCGCCGGCAACGGTTCGCCTTTCGAACTGTCCTTCGGGCGCACGGTCGCATGGACGGTGCTCCCGGGGAGCGGCTCGGTGCGGACGACCGGGCCTTTGAACGTGACGAACTCGGCCCCGATCAGCGCGTCCAGTCGTTCGGTCGCCAGCAGCGGCGAGTCGGCGCCGCGCTTGAAGTCCCAAACGCCTTTGCGCTTCGCCCAGTACTCGGGAGGGAGCGTTCGCGCGAAGTTCTCGTCGAGCCTGTCGTCCCCCTTTCCGGCCACCGCGATTCCTTGGTGGGTGACGCCCAGGACGTTTGCGAGCGCGGGCGTTTTACGCGGGGTGCCGAACTCGTCGCACAGCCCGGTGTCCAGGCTCGCCACGACCCCGCCGCCGCGCTCGACGAACTGCGCGACCGCCGCGCACTGCGCGTCGCTCAGGCAGGCCGCGTTGGGCAGCACCAGCACCTTGTACGGTGCCAGATCCCCGGGCGTCAGGTTCCAGTCGTTGATGAGGGTGACCGGCAGGTGCTCTTCCAACGCCGCCCGGAAGAACCCGAACACGTTCGCGAGGTACCGCTCCTCCACCTGGCCGCTGCTGCGGCCGTAAAACACGCGGGTGTTGTCGCTCACCAGGAGCGCGGCCCACGGCTCGGGGCGATTGTGGGTGAGCCACGGCTTCCGCTCCGTCAACGCGGCCAGGCTGTTCTTCACGGCGGGTTTGAGGCGCTCGGGTTGGAGCACCGCGAGACTCGGGCCGGCCCCGTGGGTGAGCGCGAGCAGCACCCGCCGCTCGACCTCGTGGGCCGGGAAGCTGTCCTTACCGTAAGGGTTCCCGCGGCTCATCAGGTACGGCTCGGCGAAGGCCGTCCGGTGGTTCGTTACCGCCCACACGTAGGCCGCGCCGAACGCGGGCACCACGCTCGACCCGCGGTTCGTCTCGTCCATCCAGAACTCCTGGTCCGGGGCGTCGAACAGGAGGTTCAGCCGGGCCGGCATGTTGCGCGGGATGTCGAGCAGGTGCCCGAACCGCCCGGCGTTGGTGGTCCAGGTGACGAGTGCGATGTCGGGGTTGAGCGCTTTGAGCCGCTCTTGCATCCGCTGGACGAGGGCTTCGAGCCGCCGGTCCGCCCAGTGCAGGTACTTGCGGAACGCCTCGCTCTGCATGTCGCGCTTCGGGATCGGCCCGCCGGTGTCGGACGTGTAGTTCGCGCGGCAGTGCTTGCAGTAGCACCCGCCGGCGTGGTGCAGCCCGTCGAAACTGAACGCGCTCACCGCCGGGAACTGCGTGGCGATCTCGCACAGCACATCAATGAAGAAGTCGCCGTATGGCCCGAGCGGGCAGAGCATCCCGCCGTGCGCGAACTTCTTCAGATCGACTTCGGGCACCTGGTCCGTGTCGGTGGCGACGCGGCGCCAGTCCGGGTGCAGTTCCCACACCTCACCCTGAAGCGTGGGCGGGTACACGCCGAGGATGCGCACGCCGAGCTTCTGGTACTCCTCAATGTCCTTTTTCACTCGATCGAGCGGAACGTGCGGGCTGCGCCGCTTCAACAGCTTGCTGTCGTAGTAGGCGTACAGTGGGTCCACGAAGCCCACTTCGCTGAGCGTCACGCCCCACCCGGCGGCTTCCTTTCGCTGGGCGGGGCTCATGACCGACAGCGTGTACCCGACGCCGACGGTGTCCCGCACCCACGCGGGCGGTTCGACCGCGCGGAACGCGCCCTTCTCGAACGGCTGCGGCATGACGGCCGCTCCCCAACCGGACACCGGCTTACGGTCCGCTGGAGCGGCCGATGACACAAGGGCGCCGGTTGCGGCAGCGGCAATGAACTCGCGGCGATCAGGAAGGGGTTCGGGCACGGTGGGGCTCCGAGAGGTCAATGGACCCGAGTGTACCGCTTTGGTGAACCCAATGCTCGCACGAATTGCTCGCCGAATCGGTTGAGGTGTCACTCAACACGGACGATGCAACCGGGAGGGGTATTTGATCGATGTTTTGTCGGCGCAGTCGTTTTGATCTGGCGACGGCCGTGACGAGATCGATCGCCGGATCGGGGCATTCCCAGGTTACACCCGCCTGTGTCAGCAGGCGGTTCGACCGTGACTTGTCGAACCGCCTGCGTCAGCAGGCGGGTGGCGCACAACCAACGAACTGGAAACTACCGGGTTCAGTCGCGCACCGGTTGTGCCGCAGCAGGGTGGAGTTCACTTGCCGGGCGTTTCTTGTGCGTTGTACTCGTCGGGCAGGTCGGCTCGGCACCCGACGCATTCGAACACGCCGTGTTTGACCAAGTTGAGCCAGCCGCACGCCACGCAGCGCCGGAACTCGCACCGCGGGTCGAATCCGGCTGTCGGTTCGAGACCGACCGCGCGCAGAGCGTCGGCCACCGCGTCCCACGAATCAGGTTCGGGGCAGTAACCCGTTGACTGGTTGCTGACCCGTGTGACGACCACACGCCCGCGCTCGATCGCGAAGCACATTTCGCCCGCCGCGCGCACCGGGCGGTTGCCCGCACAGGCGACGTGTTCCGAGTGCCGGTCGGCAACGAGTAGCGTGCCTTCGGCGCTGACGACGAACGTGACGGTAACGTTACCCGAACTGAGCCGCGGTAGCAGGTCGGTAGGAGTGCTGACGGGCACACCGCACACGGCGGCCCCACTTCGCGCGGCGATCGACCGCGGCCCGACGTAGTGGTAGAGCATCGAATCGGCTCGGCGAGCTGATACAAGAGCCCGTCGTGAGTGTCGCGTTCCTGACGAGCCGGGGGCGTCCGGGAGGGTAGCGCGTATACCGCTCCCGGCCCGTCAAGGACAGCGACACGACCACCGGGCACGAGGACGAGAACGGGCGGCTTTTTGCGGCCCGTGCGGGGCGCACGCTTCTAAAGGCCGTTTTTGACAGGATCGACGGGATGAACAGGATAAAGACCGATCGATTTTAAATCCTGTTCATCCCGTCGATCCTGTCAAAACGGTCTTCGCGTCCCCATCGCGCGTTCGTGCCCCGCTTTCTGACGATCCTGTCTCGTCAAGAACAGCGACACGACCACCGCACACGAGGACGCGAACGCCGGTCACTTCTGGTAGATCGGCAGGTAGTGCGTCGGGACGCTGAGGATCAGCACCGCAATAGCGGTCTGGTAGGTCGGACCGTAGGCCGCCTCGCGGTAGATGTCGTGCCACTCGCCGGTGCCCTTCTGAAAGCCCGGGGCGAGCAACTGGTCCCGCATCCGCTTGTAGTACTTCTCCCACAGCTCCCCGCCGACCTGGTTCATCGCGTGGCACGCGTAGTAGTGCCCGTACCAGAAGTGCCCCTGGTCGTCGCCCGTCTTGGTCAGGAATTCGACCGCCTTCTTGATCTCGTCCGCGTCGTACTCGCCGCAGAGCTGGAGCACGCACACCCCGGCCGCGGTTCGCGCGTACCCGGCGCCCGCGGAGAACGGCTGGTACTTGTACCCGCCGGTTTTTTTGTCGTAGCACCGGTTCACGTACTTCAGGGCGTCTCGCATCACCTTGTCCGGCACGTGGATGCCGGCGTCCTTCGCGCCGCGCAGCGCCATGACCTGCATGATGGTGACCGAGATGTCCGCACCGGTCGGGGACGGGTCGTACCGCCAGCCGCCCTCGTTGTTCTGCGTCCTGACGATCAGGTCGATGGCCCGCTTGGTGACCTTCTTCACGTTCTCGTCGCCGGTCATTCCGTAGGCCTGCGTGAGGGCCAGGGTCGCCATCCCGTGGCAGTACATGTTGCCGCCGCGGGCGCCGACGAGGTAGCCGTCGGCGCGGGCGGCGGAGCACAGGTGGCCGACGCCCTTCGCGACGTGCCGGCCGTAATCGCCCTGGTCCGGCATGTGGCCGTTCGCCATGAACGCCAGCAGCACGAACCCGGTGATGGCGGTGTTGCCGCTGGCCCAGGCGCCGTCGGCCTCCTGCCGGCCGGCGAGGTACTTGAGTGCCTTATCGACGGCCTTCTTGGTCGCGTCGTCCATCTTCACGTTGTCCTTCGGGGCAACGCCGGGCGCGCTGTCGGCCTGCGGCGGTTGCGTGCCCGCGGGGGCGGCGAACGCGCCCGCGAGCGAGCCCGTCAGGACGAACGAGAAGAAGAAGCGGCGCATGTGGGGCTCCGGCGGGCGCCTCGGGAACGTGCGGGCGGGGCGAGAATAACCAAGCCGGTGAGCCGTGTTGCGCTCGCCAGCGCGTGCGGTTCACCGGCCCGGCGGAACGACGAGCGGGGCGGCCTCCGGGTCACTTGCCGCGCGGGGCGGTGCCCATCGGCTTCCCGTTCTTGATGGTGACGTTGTACTGCTTGATCAGTTCGCGGAACTCGGCCGGGAACTGGGCGTCGGTGGTCTGCTGCACCTTGTCGCGGTCCTTGCTGCGGAGCTTGATGAAGGCGCCGTCCCCGGTCGTTCCGGTTCCGGACGAGCCGGCGTTCTTGAGCTTCTCGCCGCCGGCGCGGTCGCCTTCGCTCGTCCCCATGTTCGTACTCTGTTGGGACGTGCCCATTCCCATACCCATTCCCATCCCGGGTTGCATCCCCATCCCGGCCTGAGCCATACCCGTGCCCATCCCCGGCTCCATTCCCATGCCCATGCCGGGTTGCGTGCCCATTCCCATACCGGCCTGGGCCATCTGACCCATTCCGGGTTGGGCACCGGGCATGCCCTGGGCCATTGCGGCCTGGTTCAGCGCGTCGAGCGCTTGCTGGAGCCCCTGAGCGGCCTGCTGCTGGCTCATTCCGGCCTGATCCGGTTGCCCCTTCTGCAATTGATCGCCTGCTTTCTGGAGCTGGTCACCGGCCTGTTGCAACTGGTTCTGCACGGCCATCGGCGCGTTCGCCTGGGCCTGCTGGAGGGCGGCTTGGGCCTCGGCGTTCGCCTGCTGCGACTTGCGGAGCGCCTTTGTGGCGTCGAGCACCTTCTGCTGGAGTTCGATGAGCTGATCGGTCGTCGGGCTCTCGGGCAGCTTGTATTTCTCGATCAGCTCCTTGATGTCCTTGTCGCCCGCATCCTTATCGTCCAGCGGGGCGCACGGGTTGTCCGGCGGCCCCTTGTCACCCTTCTTGTCCAGCTCGGCCTTCTGCTCCTGTTCAACCTTCACTTTCTTCAACGCGCCGAGCGCGCGCTCCTGGTACTCGATGCACTGCGGCACGTCGCCTTTCTCGAACGCTTTCGCGGCGAGATCGGCGGCCTTTGCGGCGTCGGGCATGTTCTGCTCGGCCGCTTTGATCGCGATGTACTTCTGGAGCGCCAGGATCTGCGGCCCGTCCTTCTGCTTGGCGTCGGCGGGCGTGCCGTCCGGGACGTTCAGCGGCTGTGCCTTTTTCGCCTTCTCGGCGGCGTCCTTCGCCTGCTCGATGGCCTTCGCGAGCTGCTGCGCGGCCTGCTGCGGGTCGACCTTGTTGGGCTGAAGCGCGGCCTGGTCCGCGGCCTCCTGGCCCTTCTTTTCGTCGATCTTCTTCTGCACGTCCTTTGCGGCGTCGGCGAGCTTGTCCGCGGCTTCTTTGGCCTTTTGGCCGCCCGCCATCGGCATGTTCATCGCGAGGTCGCTCTGCGCGCCCTCTTGCTTCGTGTTCGCATCGCCGACCTTGCCGGCGGCATCGGGGGCGAGTTCCTTCAGCTCTGCGCCCACATCTTTCGTTGACTGATTCAGGTCCGCTTGCTTCTTCGCGAGGTCCCCGGTTTCGGGCTTTTTCGGATCGCCGGCGGCCCGGTCGGCTGCCTTCGCCACGTCCTTCTCGCCTTTGGCGAGTTCGTCCAGTTTGCCCTTGAGGTCTTCGAGCTTGGCGATCTCGGCGCGGCGCTGTTCGATCGCCTTCGCTTGTTTTTCCAACTCGTCTCTGGCCCGTTCGAGGGCCTGCAGCGCGTCCTGCTGCTTCGGCTTCGCCGCGTCCGGTTGCTGGTTATCGAGTTGCGCGGCCGCCTGCTTTTGCGCGTCCAGCGCCTTGTCGAGCGCTGCTTTTGCGTCGGTGTTGGGCGGGAGCGGGGCGCCGCGTAGCTCCTCGGTCTTCTTGGCGACATCCTTCTGTGCGGTCGCGGCCTCGGGGGCACGTTCCGGCTTGGCCGAGGCCTTATCGGTTTTGGCGTTCGCGTCCTTCTGTTCCTTGATGATGGCGTCGAGGCGTTCGGCGGCCTGTTTGGTGGCGGCCAGCGAGTCCACCTTTGCGAGTTCCGCGGCGGCGATCTGGCGGTCGAGTTCGTCCTTCGCCTCGTTCAGCTCCTCCAGGGCCTGCTGCTGGGGCTCTTTGGCGCTGGCGATGTCGCGGTTGCGGAGCTTCTCTTCGGCGTCCCACTCTTTGCGCTCGGCGGAGCGGAGCTTCTCGGCCACGTCCGGGGCCGCCTCGAACGTCGCCTTATGGGCGTCGCGGGCGGCGAACTCGGCCTTGGTCTGCTGGTTGGCCAGTTCGTTCGCGCGGACGGTGTTCGGGTCGCTCCCCTGGCGCTGGATGCGGCGCACCTCGGCGGCGTCGAGCCGCTCGGCGGTGTCCCGGTTCACTTTCGTCTGGGCGCCGATCGCCTTATTGACCTCGGCTTGCGCCTTCTTGAGCGCGTCGAGCCGGCTGGCGGGCGGGGTCCGAAGCGCCGCTGCCAGATCCTTCAGCTCCTTCGTGTGGCGCCGCTGCGGCACGCTGGCACTGGTAAATGCACCCGCTTTTAGAAGGCCGGCGGTGTCCTTCATGTCCTCGGCCAGCTTCGCGCCGCGGGACAAAGCCTCGGCCCGTTCGAGCCGGGCCAGTTGGTCCGGGGTGAGCAGCTTCTCGGTCACCAGTCGGTTGACCTGTTTGAACACCGCGAGCACCTCGACCCGCAGTTCGCCCTGTTCGGCGGCGAGCGGCCCGCGGTCGTCGATGCGTACCGACCCGCGGGTGGGCAGGGTGGTGTTCGTGTGCGTGTCGCCGATCAGCGCGATCTGCTTTTCGGCCGCCCGCTCGAGCCGGTCGGCGGCCTCGTCGAGGTTCTTGATGACGTCCAGTTGGCCCAACATCACCTTGAGCTGGGTGATGATCGTCTTGCTCGCCTCGGCGGCCTCTCTTTGCTCCTTGGTCGCGTTGGCGGGCGCCGCGACGGCCGCTTCAAGGTGGGCGAGTACGGCCCGGATCTCGGTCTCGCTCAGCCCGCGGAGGTCGTCGGCCACGCCGCGGAGCATCTTCTGCTCGGCGCCCGGCGCGAGCCGCTGGAACATGAGCGCGTCGAGCGTCGAGGACGTGCGGCGCGCGGCCTCGTCGATGCGGGCTTTGATCTTCTGCTGGTCGTCCCGCTGCTTGGCCGGGTCGGCGCTCTTGTCCTGCGAGGTGGCGAGCGGAACGAGGAGCCCGACCAGGAGCAGCGCGGCCGCGAACCAGCTACGACGGGTCGTCATCGGCGGGCCTCCTTGAGGCGTTGGGGTCGTGGGAGAGCGGCGACCCGACGAGAATCCGTTAAGTATCCAACCGTTCCGCACCGAATGCAACCGGGAATCGGTCCGCCCGTTACCGGTTCGCTGCGGCGCCGGACGGGCCGGCGCTATTTCTTCTCCGGCTCTTTCGGCGCGTTCGTGGTTTGCCGGAACAGGTCGGCCTGGTCGGTGGCCAACTCGCGGAGCTTGTCCTGGAGCTGGAGCTGGAGCTGGCGGTTCTGCTCGTCGCGCATCTTGATCGCGACGCCCGCTTCCTCACCGGTCACCACGGTTTTCCGCCGGGCCTCGCGCGAGTGCCCCGGCGCGCGCCCGGGCGTAGGGTTCTTGTCGAACGCCTCGACGTATAATTCAACCGTGTCCCCGACCTCAAGTTTCGCGGTGGTGAACCCGCCGCTCCCGTCCGGGACGGTTTTTTGCAGCCCGTCGATCTCGAACATGTACCGCCCGCCGGCCTCCAGACCGGCGGGTTCCGCTTCCGGGTTCGGCGATGGCTGTGAGTAGAACTCGACGTTCACCTTGAACTGGTCGAACTTGCTCAGCCCCTGCCAGGACTTCTCGAACAGCCCCAGGTCGGGCACGTAGTTGCCCACGGCCGCCAGGTTCGCGGTGACCGGTTTCAGCGGGAGTCGCTTGAAGACCTTCTTGTTCTCGGGCCAGTTCCAGTCCTGGCGCGGGTGCTGGACCTGTTGCCACTCGGGCGGCATCGCGTCGGGGGCGACGCCCTTCGGGATCACCCGATAAGCGACGGCGGCCCGACCGACGCCCTGTTCCGAGCGGGCGCTGTAGACAACCATCACGCGCCCCCCTTCGGCGAGGGGGAACCGGTCGCCCCACTCGTGCGCCAGCTTGGCGGTGGACGTGCCGTGGTAGTTCTCCGGGTCCGGGTGCCGGGTGGACTCGGGCAGGAGCGCGACCGCCGGCGGGCGGTCCTCCAGCATGCGAACGGTGCGCCGGATCGGCACCTCGTTCGTGAACCCGCGGTCGTCGGTCAGTTCGATGCGGTAGCCGATCAGCTTCTCGTTCGTGGGGAACAGCCAGACCGCCGAGCGGCGGTCGGTGTCGATGTCGCGGGGCAACTGGAAGTTGTCCCCCGCCGACGGAACGAAATCCCGTTCGCGCGCCCCCTCGCGCAGGATCGGCACGAGCCGAGCGGACCGCACCGGCTTGTTGAACTTGGCGTCCACGCGGATCTGGGCGAGGGGCAGGGCGTCGCTCACGTCGCCGCGGACCCAGCCGTCGGTCCGGCGCACGAACGGCCCGCCGTCGGGTTGCGTGCCGAGGAACTTCGGGAGCCACAGTTCCGCGGTGAGTGCGTCGCCGTCGGGGCTGAGCTGCGGCCGCCCCTCGAACCGCACCCGGCCGGTTTCGCGCGTGCGGCCGCTGTCCAGGCGCGCCGAGAACCCGAAGTTGATGGACGAGGGCGGCAGCTTCGTGACGAAGTACGCTGCCCCGGGCTTGCCGGGCACCTCCTTCTCGTACACGAGGTCGTAGGTCTCTTCGGGCTGGCCGTCGGGCTCGACCCGTAGCCGGCCGCTGAACCCGGCGGTCGGCGGCGGGAGCGCGAACCCGAGTTCCGCACGAAGGCGGTCCGTGAACCACGGCCGCGGGTACGCGCCGGTCACCTCGTAACGCACCTGGACCTCCGCACCGATCGGCCATACCTCTTCGGACACGTTCTTCAACTGGATGCTGCGCGGGATCTCGGCGCTCACCAAAAGCTGGCGGCGGAGCAGCACCCCGGCCAGCGCGGGTTTCGCGAGCCCGAACACGGTCCAGCCGATCAGGACCGGCGCCGCCACGAGCAGCGCGAAGCCCAGCCGGCGGTAGTCCACGAGTTGTAGGAGGTTGTGAGCGGCGGCCAACTGGCCCGCCTCGCGCGTCACCGCGGCGATGAGGGCGGGCGACATCCCGTGCGTGCGCGCGGCCGGGCGGTTCAACTGGATGGCGGTTACGAGCCGGTGCCCGAACGCCGGGATCGCCTTTTCCGCATGCTGTGCGAGGTCGTCGATCGGCGGGGTGCGCAGCCACGGGCGGACGAGCAGCCAGTAGGTCAGCCCCAGGGCGAGGGCGAGCTGCCCGAAGGTCATTCCGGCGTGCATCCAGCCGGGGGTATCATCGATGACCGCGGCCGGCGGGGGGCGGAACCCGTGGGCGAGCCGCATGTGGTCGCTGAACCAGCGCTCCTCGGCGGTGGGTGCGGTGGGGGCGAACACCCAGGTGGCGCTGAGCACCCGGCGCCACGTCTCGGACCCGAGGTAGCGGTCGGCGGTCCAGTCGGCGAAGCACGCGAGCGCGAGAACGGTGCCGAGGATCGCGACCAGCCGCGCCCCGCCCCACACGACCCGGATGAGCCGCTCGGTGCGCCGCCAGTGCCGGAGTTGCTCGAGTAGCAGGTTCATTCGTCGGTGCCCAAACGCGCCAGCACGTTGGCTCTTTGTGACCCCTGCTCCCTTGCGGGAAGGGGCAAAAATCGAACGCCAGCGCGGAGGCGCCGGCCGGTGAGGCGGGTTACTCAGCTCAACCCGCTGAACTTTCGCAGGAACCACTCGACCGACAGCAGCCCGATGAGCAGGAACAGGGGCCACCGGTTCCACAGGACGACTTCCTCGCGCTTGGTGAACGTTGCGAACTGCGCCTTCACGTCGTCTGGTAGCCGGTGCAGATCTTCCTCGCGGTAGAAGCGGCCCGGTCGTTCGGCCGACCCGCTCTCGGCCGCGAGCTTCGCCATCTCGGCTTCGGCCAAGCTCCCCGGCGCCTGTTCGTGATCGGGCGGCAGCGTGACCCGGTATTCCAGCGTCGCGGGCGAACGGTTGCCCGGCGACACGTGGAGCTTGTACCGCCCCGCACGGCTGAACGTCAGCGGCGCGACGTACTCGCCGTCCTGGCCGGGCAGCTTCTGGAGCTTCACCGGCGTGCGGGCGTCTTTGTCGTCCCCGCCCCCTCCGATCCGCTCCAGCGTGGCGCTGACCTCGTCCGCGGTGAGCGCCTTAAAGTTCTCGTCGAGCACCCGGGCGTAAACCTGCCCGGTCCGGCCCTGCACCGGTTCGAGCGTGTCCAGCGACACCTGGGTCAGCTTCGTCCCCGTCGCCCGCGGGACGCCGGCCTGGTACACGCACTGGCTCCAGAACCGGCCGAAGTACCGGTCGGCCTCGTTGAACCGCCACTTCCAGGTGTCGTCGAACGCGCTGAACAGCACGTACCCCTTGCCGTAATAGTGGCCCGCCAGCAGCGGCAGCGGCCGGTCGTCCGGCCCGGGGGTGCGCTGGGTCGGGTGGACTAAGAACGCCTCGGCGCCGGGCTTCAGCCGCGTCACGGGGTAGTACCACTCCATCGGCTGCAACTGCTTCGTCTGCGACGCCCGCTCCGGGGGCTCGGCCGCTTCGGTGCGGGCGGTGCGGTCCCACAGCATCGCGTTGTCGGTCGGGATGTCTTCCAGCGCCACCAGCGGGCTGCGGATCGCGCTGGGCGCCAGCGCCGGAACGAACGGCTGGTAGTACCGGCCCCCCGGCGGGCGGGGCGGGAACTTTACCGGGACCGCCTCGACCGGGAGCACGTCCGCGATGGTGTGCCGGCCCGTCTCGGCGCTGAGCCACTCGTGCGGCGCGTGGACCTTCCCGGCGATGTGGATCAGCCCGCCCCCCTCGGTCACGAACTCCTTGATCACCTGCTGCTGGTCGGGCGTGAAGAACGCGCCCGGGACGTCGCCGATGATCAGGAGGTCGTAGGCGTTGATCAGCTTGCGGAACGACTCGCGCTCGAGCGCGAGGGTGCCGTTGTCCTGCTGCGTGAACTCGGCCAACCACGGCTCGCCGAGCTTCATCGCGTCGCGGTCGCCTTCGGTGAGGAAGAACCGCGCGTCCACCCGCCGGTCCCGCTGCAGCGCCCGCATCAGGAACTGGAAGTCCTTCCGCGGGAGCCCTTCGACCACGAGCACCTGGAGCTTCTTGGTGATGATCTGGGCCGGCTTGGTCACGGTGTCGGTGAGCGGGTCGCGCGCGCCGGGGCCGTCGGGCCGCACCGTGACCGTGACGGTCACCTCCTGCCGATTCGCCGCGATGTCTTCTTGCGTCGGCACGAAGCTGAGTTGCTCGCGGATGTCGTCGCCCTCGCGCACCGGGATGTCCCGCTTCGCGGCCACCTCGCGGTCGCCGAACTTCACCACGACGTCTACCTTGCCCGCGGCCACGCCCTTCACGGCGTACCGCACCGGCACCGTCACGATGTCGTCCTGGAACACGGACTCGGGCACGCTGGCGTCGCGCAGGCGGAGCTGTCCGAAGGACGAGCTGCCGACGCCGTAGACGTGCAGCGGCACCTTGCGGTCGCGGAACCGCTCGGCGAGTTCCGCGAAGGTCTTGCTGCCGCCGTTCTCGCGCCCGTCGGTGACCACCACCACCGCCGCGGGCAGGTCGTTGTCGTCTCGGTTGAGCAACTCCAGCGCGGACGCGACGAGGGCCGTGCGCGGCTGGTCGGGGGTCTGTGCCTTGAGCCACTCGAGGTCGTTACCGTCCTTACCGCCGGAGCGGGTCGTGCCGAACGTCGAGACCTCGAGCGGTCCGATCGCCTTGAGCCGGTTCAGCAGGTCGAGGCGCGGGTTCGTGAGCGCGGCGCGGGCGACCGCGAACCGCGACGGGCGCTCCTCCTTTTCCGGCGGGGCCGTCGGGAGCGGTTTGTTCGGCTCGATGAGGTCGAACGCCAGTGCCGCCCGCCAGTGGTCTTCCGGCGCGGGCCGCGGGTCCTTCTGGTCCATGCTCTGGGACACGTCGATGAGCACCGCGACGGGGCGCCGGCGCTGGGCGCTGTCCTCCCGGACCCATGTGGGGCGGAGCAGCAGGAACGCGACGACCAGCACGACCGACATGCGAACGCCCGCGAGCAGCAGCCGGCGCACGACGCCGAGCCCGCCGGCCTCGAACACGTACAGCGCCCCGACCGCGACCACCGCCGCCGCCGCAAGAAGCAGCGCCAGCCACGCGGGGAACCAGCCGCGGCGCTGCAACTCGGCGAACAGTTCGGCGGACGCGAACAGAGCGTTCATAGGCGCGCGGCACCCGTTATCGAACAAAGACCCGGCGTCTGACACCACGTCCGGTTGAAGGCGAGTTCCCAAGAACGCCGCCGCATGTATTCGTGGAGCGACCCACCCCCGACCCCTCCCTGCAGGGAGGGGAGCGAAGCACTTCGGAATCGCTTCGCACATCGTGTTCGCTTGGCGCTGACGCAGAACTCCCCTCCCTGCAGGGAGGGGCCGGGGTGGGTCGCTCCGCGAACACGCGCGCCAAACAACGGCTCCTCATCCACACCGTGAGAATGAGTACCAACTCGGCGCATCCGGAGGATGCACGGTTACCAGTCAGTTGGCCCGGCGGTGGTAGATGTCGCGCCGCGCCGTTCGCAGGTCACCACGCCCGGCCGCAGAACCACGCCCACGTCGCTTCACCCATCAGGAGCAACAACAGCGCCAGCAGGACCCACTCGGTCCATTCGCCGTGGGTGCGGCGCTCGCGGATCGCGGTCTCGGTGCCGGCCCCCGCCTGGATGATCGTTGGGCGGTACCCGAGCATTTTCTCCAGCTCTGAATCAGACACCGGTTCGAGGTTGTCGGTTTCGCGCAAATCCGGATTGACCGCGAACGTGGCGCCGTCGGCTTGAGCCCCGCCGGCCGGCACGATCGCGTATTCGCCGGCCACCAGCGAATCGGCGGTGCTGACGACCGGCCGCGCCCCGGCACCGGCCTTCGCTTCGCCGAGCTTCACCCGCAGACGGTTCCGGCCGTCGTCGCCTTTACCGGTTCGCGGGCGCGGCTTGATCAGTTCGTACCCGGACGCCGCAACCGGCGGCGCCCAGGTTAGCGTGTCGCCGGCCGTCCGCGCGCCGCCCGGAACCTTGCGGCCCGTGAGGTGCGAAACGATGTACGTGGTCAACGGGACCGCGAACTGGCCGTCTGCCATCAGCCGGCTACCCCAGGACTCGTCAAGCGGGGCGGCGAAGAAGAGCACCTCGCCGTCGCCGACCACCCGCGACGCCACCAGCGGCCGGTTGTCGGTGGTGCGGACCCGCACCCGCCCGCCGGCGGCGTCGGGGCCGGTGTCGTCCAGGTGCAGCATCCGGGTGAACGTGGCGCGGTCGATCCAGTCGGCGTAGGGCTTCACCTTCCCGAACACGTCGTCCCGGTCGTCGATGCTTTCGACCGCCGGCCGGAACGGCGCCTCGGCGGTCGCGGCCGGGAGGTCCGGCCCGAGCGGCACGGGTAACAGCCCGGCGCCCGCGCGGCCCAGCACGCGGTTGTAGTCGCCCGGGTTTACCAGCGGGCCGGCGCCGAAGACGAGCCCGCCGCCGCCCTTCACGAACTCGGCGAGCTGCGAGACGAACGCGGGCGGCATCCCGACGAACGGGTCGTCGGTGCGCACCGGCGCGTTCAACAGGTAGACGATGTCCTTGCCGGCCAGCTTGTCCGGCCCGACCTCGGCCGGTTGCACGGACTCCGTGGCGATGAAGTACTTTTCGATCTTGTCCCGCTCGCGCTCGGTGTCGAACGGGACCAGGGCTTTGCGCACGAACCAGTCGCCGGCGTCGGTGGCCGGCAGGCCAGCGAACGGGTGGGCCACCAGGAGCGCGTTCACCTTATCGCGCACGCCGACGATCTTGTAGAGGACGTTGTCCCCGTCGAGCCCGTCGCCGTCGGCGTACACCGCCAGCAGCCGCGGCCCGGACTCCTCAAGGCCGCCGGTGAGCGTGACCTCGGCGGTGGCGCCGGGGTCGATTTGGTCGATCTGGGTCGCGTCGCGCTCCACCGCCTTGCCGTCGAGTTCGAGCGACACCTTGATCCCGCGGACCGGTTCCGGGCCGGTGTTCTTGACCGTCACGACGAAGGGCACGCGGGTGCGGGTGTGCGGGATCGCGGCCAGTAGCTTCACGTCCACGACCGAGACGTTCGGGATCTTGCGCCCCGGGTTCCCGCACCGGACGAACACGAGGCCCGCCTTCTTCTCGCGGGCCTCCTCGCACTTCGCCCGCAGCCCCGGCTGCTGGCGCTCGAACCCGCTCTTCTGCAGGTCACTGAAGACGTAAATCTCCTTCGCCGGGGCGGTGCCGGTCTCGGCCGCCGCGAGCGCGTCGGTCAGCCCGGGCAGGACGTCCGTCGAGAGGCTCGTCACCTCGATGGAGCGAACGAGCTGCTTCGCCTGGTCGCGGTTGTACCGCGACACCGGGCCGAGCGCTTGCGCGCGGTCGGCACAGGCGTAGATCTGCACGGACGACTGGTCGGGCAGGGCGTCGAGCACCGCGACGGCCGCGTCCTTGGCGCGCTCGAGGCGCGTTTTCTCGCCGTCGCGGGCGGCCATGCTGTACGACGTGTCGAACATCAGGACCGCGTCGACGGGGCCGTCCGATGCGGCCCCGGACACGGAATCGAGCGCCGGGCGGGCCAGCGCGAGGGCGAGCAGGATCAGCGCGAGGCACCGGAGCAGCAGGAGCAACCGCTCCTGAAACTTGAGGCGGCGGCTGGTCTGCTCGACGGCCTCTCGGAGCAGCTTCATCGGCCCCCACGGCAGCGGCTTGTACCGCGCGCGGTAGAAGAAGTGCAGCGCGAGCGGCACGGTAACGGCCGCCGCGCCGAACAGCATCAGGGGGGCCTGGAACGGCATCGCGGGGAACCCTGTCGGGGAGCGGCGTCGTTACCGGTTGCTCGTCAGGGGACGCTTGGCCGGGGCGGGCGGCTTCTCGGCGGACTTCTCGAACTTCAGCACGAGGACGCCCGGCGCGGACGGCTGGGGCGTGCGGGCCTTGAACTCGGTCGGCAGTGCGCCGCCGCCAGAGAACGCGACGAGGAGGTGGTCCCCGTCGAACTGGTAGATCCACTTTTCCGGCGGCTGCGGCTTCCCGTCCGGTCCGCTCGGGGTCAGGGTCAGCGTCTTCGGGTTCGCGGCGGTGTCCCAAACGACGGCGTGCGTTTCGCCCGGATCGGCGGACGATTCGCCGTAGGTCAGCTTGGTGCTCGAAAAGTGCAGCCACAGCGCGCGGTCGGCGGACGGCGATTTCATCCCGTCCCCCTTGTCCCCGCCGACCATTTTCCAGTACCCCTGGCACCGGTCCTGGTCCGACGCGGTCGCCCCGGGGCCGGACGGCCCCGGAGGAGCGCCCTCGGGAGCAGGGGCGGGTGCGGGCGTTTTGCCGCACCCGGCGGCGAGAACCGTGCCCACGAGCAGCGCGGTGAAAGCGGGCGTGCGCATCGGTTCGTTGCTCCTGGCTACTTGGTCGTCGCTCTGATCGGGAGTGTGCTCACGGGCTGGGTGCTGGCTCGCGTCCGGAACGGCGGCGGTTCGGTCGTTCTCTTCAGCGTGATGACCATCACCGCGGGGACCGCCGGCTGCCCCGCCTGGCTCGATTCCGCCCGGGGCTTGAACTCCGTCGGCACCAACGTTTTGTTCTTCTTGATGAACGCGACCGTGAGGGTGTCGCCGTCCAGTTTGTAGATCCAGCGCCACGTTTCCGACGGGCGCGGGGGATTGGCGCTGCCGGCACCCGTTCCGTAGGCCGCTCCTCGGGAGGTGCCGGCCCGATAGGACCCCGCCCGCGCGGTGCTGAACGCCGCCGTCGCGCGCGGGGCGACCGCGGTGCCGCCGCGCGCGGTGGACACCGCCACGGGAACGTCCGGGCCGCCGAGCCGGAGCGCCAGCACCTTCGGGTTCTTGGATTCATCCAGGGTGAACGACACCGGCTCGTTCTCGCCCTGCTCGACGATGATCATCCGGTACCCGTCGAACACGAGCCGGACCTGCTTGATCATCTCCTCGGCTTCCTTCCGCTCAACGCCGGTGAGCGTCTAGATGTGCCCGTCCTCGGCGGACGTGACGGCCCAGACGCCCTGGAGCGCCTTGGCGTCTCCTCTGAGTTCGTCGGACCGGGAGTTGGGCTGGGTCGGCCGCGCGCAGCCGCCAACGGCGGCTGCGGCGATCAGTACGAGCGGGACGAACTTGCGCATGGACGTTTCCTCGCTTCACTTCGGGACGCGGGTGAAGGTCATGAGCTGGATGCCGCCCGGTGTGTCCTTGTTGTCGAACCCGCGGGGCGCCTGGTTGCCGCCCGAAGTAGCGAGTACGAGTGTATCAGCTTTGAACGTGTAAATCATCACGCACGGTAGCTCCGCTGCCTCGTCTCGAACCGGCACGCCCTTCAGGGTGGTCACCCGCGCTTCGGGCCACGCCAGCCGGGTCGGGTTTGCCGTCGTGTCGATTCGAATCACGGCGATACGCCGTTGGTTCTGTTGTTTGTCAACTACGGTCAGCTTGTTACCCCGAAACTCCAGGACGATTTCAATACGGGTGTCAGGTGGTACGTTTTTTCCGTTGATTTCCATCTCTGTGAGCTTCCAGTCGCCCTGGAGCTTTTGGAGATCCGGCTCCTCGCCCTTCATCAGGTGCCTGGGCACCGGGCCGCCCAGCACCAGATTGCCGGGGGCACAGATAAGTGCGAAGGGAACCGCGAACAGCGCGAGGAACTTCATGGGGCGTTTCCTGGCCTGGAGGCCCGTTGCCGGTGGCACTGTTAGCAAGCGATCGCACCACACGACCGCTGGGGAAAATTGAACAGGACCGACGCGATGAGTGAGGTGCGAGGGGCCGGAGGGGGGCCGCTCTCGCTCATCTCTCTCCCGTGGATCCGGTCTGCCACCGTCTTCGGTTCCGCCACTGTGCAGCCACAGGCCGAGGGGAACAAGCCCATGTCCTTCCGCTCCGCGCCGGTGAGCGTTTCGATGTGTTCGTCCTCGGCGGAAATGACGGCCCACACGCCCTGGAGCGCCTCGGCGTCCCCCTTGAGTTCGTCCGACCAGGAGTTGGGCTGGGTCGGCCGCGCGCAGCCGCCAACGAGTACGAGCGGGACGAACTTGCGCATGGCCGGTTCCTCGCTTCACTTCTGGACGCGGGTGAAGGTCAGGAGCACGACCTCCGGTTCGTTCTTGTTGTCGAACCCGCGGGGCGCCTGCTCCTGGTTGCCGCTGCGGGCGGCGAGTACGAGTTTACCAGCTTCAAACTTGTAAAGCATCACGCACGGCTTCTCCGCATCGTCGTCCTTCACCGGCCCGCCGTTCAGGTCGGTGACCCGCGCCTGCTGCCAGGTGATTCGGGCCGGCTGCGCTTTCGTGTCGAGCCGGAAGGTGGCGGTCGTCCGCTGGTTTTGTTGCCCGGCGGTCACGATCAGCGTGTCGCCGCGCACCTCCAGCCCGCTGCCGGCGTTGTGTCGGCTCATGTCGATTTCGGCTCCGCCGAGCGACACCGCCGTGAGGTTCCACTCGCCCTGGAGTTTTTGAAGCTCCGGGTCTTCGCCCTTCATCAGGTGTTTGGGCACCGGGGCGCTCAGTACCGGGTCGCCGAGGGCACAGACAAGTGCGAAGGGAACCGCGAACAGCGCGAGGAACTTCATGGGGCGTTTCCTGGCCTGGAGGCCCGTTGCCGGTGGCACTGTTAGCAAGCGACCGCACCACACGACCGCTGGGGAAAATTGAACAGGACCGACGCGATGAGTGAGATGCGAGGGGCCGGAGGCGGGCCGCTCTCGCTCATCTCTCACCCGTGGATCCGGTCTGCCACCGTCTTCGGTTCCGCCACTGTGCAGCTACAGGCCGAGGGGAACAAGCCCATTTTCATCCTGATTCGTGAACCCATCTGCGGTGTCGCTTTTGTTGTTGACGAGCCGCGACCGCCAGGGAGCGGGGTAAGTGGCTCCGCTCCCTGGCGGTCGCGGCTCGTCAAGAAAGCGGCCGTGTTACCGGGTACGCGTACGAGTTCAGGCATCAGGGGCGTTCCAGCACCCACACGGGCGGGCCGTCGGGCGCGTCGAACGCCGCCGGGCGCGGGCTCGGGTCGGGCGCGACGACCACCCTGGCGGTTCCGTCCGAGAACGCGTAAATCCCGCGCAACACGAACGCGGACGGCTGATCGTCGGGGCCGATTAGCGCGAGGTCGAGTTCCTTCGGGTTCGCTTCGGGGCGGAGCGTGAGCCGGTACCGCTTCTGCTCCTGCTCGCCGACGAGGTACACCCACCGGTCGCCGGTGATCCGCACCGTCACCGGGAGCCGGGTCTCGCGCCCGTTCGGGGCGAGGAGCCACACGCCCTGGAGCCGTTCGGCGTCGTCCCGGGGTTCAAGAGACCGGAGCGCGAAGTACCCGACGGCGCCTGCGGCGAGCCCCAGCACCACGAGGCCGATACCCCAAAACCGCTTTCCGGAGGACGGCCGGGGAGGGCCGACCGGCGGGCGTGCGGAACCGGTGCCGGCTTGCGAAAGCCGTTCTTCCCCCTTCGCTTCGGTTGGGGGTGCCGGGGGTGTCGGTTCTTCAGCCACGCTCATTTGCGTCCCATTTGCAGCCGGCGCACGAGGTATTCCGACAGCGCCACCTCGAGCGGTCGGTTCGTGAGCATCTTGACGTAGTCTACGCCGGCCCGGTCGCAACCGGCCTGGATGTCCGCGAGGTACCGCTTCACCACCCGCAGGTACGCCGGGCGCAACAGTTGCGGGCGCGTCCGCAACTCCTCCGCGCCCTCCAACCCGACGAACCGGATGTTCCCGTCCAACGGGAAATTCACCTCGTCCGGGTGAAGCACGTGGAACAGGATCACCTCGTGCCCGCGGAACCGCAGGTGGCGTAGCCCTTCCAGAATGGGTTCAAGGTCTTCGAGGCAGTCGGAGATCAGGCACACGATCCCGCGGCGGCCGAGCCGGTCCGCGACCTCGCCGAGCAGCGGGCCGATGCGGGTACGGTCCCGCGGCTCCGTCCCTTCCAGCGTGTGGGTGATCGCGTTGATGTGCGCGAGGGACGAACTCGCCGGCAGCTCCGCGACCCAGCCGGTGTTGAAAATGCGGAGGCTGACGGTGTCGCGCTGGCGAACCGTCAGGTACGCCAGCGACGCCGCGAGCAGTTTCGCGAACGCCAGCTTGTTCGCGTCCCCGCGGCCGTACCGCATCGAGTTGCTGCCGTCGAGCAGCAGGTGGCACAGGAAGTTGGTTTCCTGCTCGTACTGCTTGATGGTGTACCGCTCGCTGCGCCCGTAGCCCTTCCAGTCGATGTGCCGGATGTCGTCGCCGGGCACGTACTCGCGGTGCTGCACAAACTCGACCGAGAACCCCTTGAACGGGCTCTTGTGGTCGCCCACGCGCAGCCCCTCCACCACCTGCCGGGCTTTCAAACCCAGGGCTTCGGCGCGGGCCAGGACTCGGGGATCGAGGTAGGTCGGCATTTTAGGATTGCGGAATGCGGAGCGCGGAATTCGGAATCAGAAGCACACCGGCGCGGAAGCGAACGCAGTTCGGATTCCTAGCTTTCGTTCCGAATTCCGTGTTCCGCATTCCGGGTTCGTCAGGCGGCCACCGCCTTGGCGGCAGTTTTGACCAACCGACGGATCACCTCGTCCACCGTGACGCCCTCGCTCTGGGCCGCGAAGTTGAGGATGAGTCGGTGCCGCAGGATCGGCGTCGCCACCGCGACCACGTCGTCGCCGGCGACGTGGTTCGACCCGCGGAGCAGGGCGTGGGCCTTCGCGGCCAAGATCAGGTTCATGCTGGCGCGGGGTCCGGCGCCCCAGGTGAGCCACTTGTGGACGAACTCGGCCGCCTCCGGCGTTCCGGGGCGCGACAGCCGGGTGATCCGCTTCGCAAAGTCGAACACCTTGTCCGATACCGGCACCCGCCGGACGATCTGTTGGAGGCCGATGATGTCTTCCGCGTTGAGCACCGGCTCGACCTTCACCTTCGTGTCCGCGGTGCCCATCCGCATGATCTGTTCTTCCTCGTCGGCGGTCGGGTAATCGACCTTGATGAGGAACAGGAACCGGTCGAGCTGGGCCTCGGGAAGGGGGTAGGTGCCTTCTTGCTCGATGGGGTTCTGGGTGGCGAGCACGAAGAACGGGGCGCGCATCGGGTGGTCGGAGCCGCCGATGCTGACCTTGCGCTCCTGCATCGCTTCGAGCAGCGCGGCCTGCGTCTTGGGCGGGGTGCGGTTGATCTCGTCCGCAAGCACGATGTTCGCGAAGATCGGCCCGGCCATGAACTTGAACATCCGCTCCCGGGTCACCGGGTCGTCCTGAATCACTTCGGAACCGGTGATGTCGGACGGCATCAGGTCGGGGGTGAACTGGATGCGCTTGAAGCCGAGATCGAGCGCCTGCGCCAGCGTTGACACCATCAGCGTCTTTGCGAGCCCGGGTACGCCCATCAGGAGCGCATGGCTGCGGCAGAAGATTGCCATCAGTAGTTCATCGAGCACCTTTTCCTGACCGACCACGACCTTGGCGATCTCACGCTTGAGCTTCTGGTGCGCGGCGCGGAGCCTCTCGATCATTTCAACGTCGTTTTCCGCACTGTTGGCGCTCATGTTCACGGGGATCGAGGTTGAGGGGGAGCGTCGGAGGAGTTCGGGGCCGACGGGCAGGAGCAATCGTACCCGCACCCGGCGGACCGACGCAACGCATTAAACTCCCCGAACGCGCGAAAGTGTCGCGGGTCGAGGATGTAGGTCGCGGGGCGTGGGGCTCGCTCGACCCTTGTGAGGCGCTGAAATGCGGACTGATTTTGTGCGACTGAAGCGGGCTGGTCGGTGCTGCGCTGTCACCCCCGTTACAGCGCGGCCCGGTCGTCATCCGGCGGGGCGCCGACTGGCCGACCGCTACCAACCGACTGGCGATTCGCTGGGTGATCGCTACCCGCGAAAGCGCACGGCCCAATCGTCAGATTCGGCAGATGGAGCAACCCCGCTCGGCCGCATCTATGAGCTGGTGTCGTCTTGCAAAACGTTGCAGTGCAGAAGCTTATGGGCGCCAACACGCGAGCAGATAGCGCCGATTCGGGGGCGACCATCTGTCTTCGATGGCCCCGCTCGGCGAGGCCGGACAGTTCCAGAACTACCAAACAGTGAAAATAGGTGCGGAAAATGCCGGATGCGCCGACGAAGCCGCGCGTCGGCGCATCCGGTGACTGCTCGTGAGCCGGGCGTGCCGTCACTCTTCGAAGCCGTTCGGGTGGGTCTTGTGCCACCGCCACGCGGTCTCGAGGATCGCGGTCAGCGTGTCATACTTGGCCGACCAGCCGAGTTCGCGCGCGATCTTGCCGGCGTCCGCGACGAGTGCGGGCGGGTCGCCAGCGCGGCGCGGCTCTTCCTTGACCGGCACCTTCAGACCGGTGACCTGTTCCACCGCGGCGATCACCTCGCGCACGCTGTACCCGCGCCCGAGTCCCACGTTGTACTGCAGTTTCGACCCCGGCCCGATCTTGTCGAGCGCGAGGATGTGCGCACGAGCGAGGTCGTCCACGTGGATGTAGTCGCGGACGCACGTGCCGTCGGGCGTGGGGTAGTCGGTGCCGAACACGGAGACGTGCGGGATCTTGCCGGTCGCGGCCCGGAACACCAGCGGGATCAGGTGCGTTTCCGGGTCGTGGCTTTCACCGATGGTGCCGTCTTCGGCCGCGCCCGCGGCGTTGAAGTACCGCAGGGCGCAGTACCCGAACGGGTACGCGGCGGCGTAGTCCGCCAGCGCGTGCTCGAACGCCAGCTTGCTGTTCCCGTAAGGGTTCACCGGCCGCTGCGGGGCGGTCTCGGCGATCGGCACCGCGTCGGGAACGCCGTAAGTGGCACAGGTGCTGGAGAAGACGAACTTCTGCACCCCGTTGCGGCGGCACCGGTCGAGCAGTTGCAGCGAGTAGATGAGGTTGTTCGTGTAGTACTTGGCGGGGCTGGTGACGGACTCGCCGACGTAGGCGTAGGCCGCGAAGTGGATGACCGCTTCGATCCGGTTCACCACGAGCAGGTTGTCGACGTGGTCGATGTCGCGGAGGTTGCCGACCACAAGGTTCACGTCGGGGACGGCCCGGCGGTGACCGTATTCGAGGCTGTCGAACACCGTAACCTCGTGTCCGCCGGCGAGCAACTGCCGAACGGTGTGCGAGCCGATGTACCCGGCCCCACCGGTGACCAGAATGCGCATGAGGGGTTTGCCTTTCATCTGTCGGTCTTCGCTGTCTGTCTTAGCCGCCGGGGCGGAATGCTCAACACCACCTGCGCCACGCACCTTCGCGCCGGGCCGCGGTTCCGGGTACAATCCCGTCGTCAAACACAGAAGGAACGACCGTGCCTGACCGTGCCGCACTGCTGATCGCCGTCGAAACGTTCTTTGAGGCCGGGCCGCTGGTCCAGTACGCCGCGGCCGACTGCGCCGAACTGCACCGCGCGCTCCCGGCCGCCGGGTACGCGCCGGAGCGGTGTACGCTCTTGGCCGCGCACCGGACCACCAAGGCCGTGATCGAGGCCACCTTGAAGCGTTTGCCGAAGGTCGCCGGCGACGCCGAGTCGCTGTTCGTGCTGGTGGTGTCACGCGGGTTTAACGTGAAGGGGCGCGGGTACATCGCCTGCGCCGACACCATCGCCCCCGACCCGCTCGAAACCTCCATTCCCGTGGCGGAGTTCCTGACCGCGGTGAGCAAGGTGAAGGCCAAAGAGGTGACGGTGTGCTTCGACATCGACCCGCTTCAGTGGAGTGAAAACAAGTTACTTCATCCCGGATTGGACGACGCGGAGCTGGCCGCGCTGTTTGAGAAGTCTCCCAAGTGCGTCGGACTGACGGCGTGCGCCGAGGGCGAGCGCTCGTTCGAATCGGCCCAACTGCGGCACGGCATCTGGCGGCATCACCTGATCGAGGCGCTCACGGGGAAGACGCGAACCGGGGTCGGCAAGGACGGGACGCTCACGGCCGCGGCGCTGCACGAGTTTCTGGCCGATGCCGTCCCCCGGACCCTGCGCCGGACCTACGAAACGCAGCAAGAGCAAAACCCGACGCTGTACGGCGAGGCCAACGCCTCGGTGACCGTGGCCGAACTGGAAAAGGTGCTCGGACCGGGCGGGGACCTGCTCGACCCGGCACGCATGAAGCGGGTGGTGTTCCGCTCGGAGAGCCTGAGCGAGGTGAAGAACCTCGACGGCTACCGGAAGGGGCAGCCCGTTCCCGACCGCGCGAACGAGTGGGCCCGGAAGTACGTGAACCGCGTCGCGGCGCCCGACATCAAGCTCGACCTCGACAACACGTTCGAAATGGTCCGCGAGATGTTCGGCTACAAGCGGAAGGACCTGGACGTGTCTGCGGAGCGCGACGGGCTGGGGTACATTCGCACGCCGGACTTCGAGTACACCGTGACCGTGAGCGTGAGCGAAGAGGACCCGTCGGAGGTGCTGTGGCGGCGGGAGGTGAGCCGGCTCTCGGGGCCGGAGTTCGTCCGCAGCGAGGGGTTCCGTAACGTGTTCGGGACGATGTTCGACCGGCTGGTATTCGAGTTCGCCAGTGCGGTCGATGTGGCGGACTTCGTGGACCGGATCGAAGACGCGCCGCCGGAAGGCGTGAAGGTGACGGTCGCGAGCGACTCCGGCGCCGCGGTGATCGCGCTGGCCGGCTTCGGGGGCAAGATCAGCGTGAACCGCGACGCGGTGGTGATCCAGGGGCAGACGGGGAACCCGTCGAGCCTGCTGGAGCAGTTCCTGGTGTTCCTGCGAAAGTTCGGCGCGCTGGGGGAGCCGAAGGCGCTCACGAGCGGCGGGTGACTCACTCCGGCGCCCGGCGGTGGTAGACGATGAGCGGCCCGTCCTTCGGCACGAACGCGGTCGGGCGCACGCTCTCGACGCGCTGCACCTGCCCGCCCCGCAGGACCAGCGGGGGGGAGCCGATGCACACCCGCATCCGGTTCGCGCTGCTGAGTTCGTAAATGGCCCGCACGGTGAGCCGCATGCCGTCGCTGTTGGTGTACGTCAGGTCCAGGTGCTTTGGGGATTTCGTTTCGTCGAGCGCGTACTCGAAGTCTTCGAACGTGTCGCCCTGGAACTGCTCCGACCACGTGCCCTCGGAGACCAGTGCGTGCTTGCGGCGCTGGCTGCGGTCCTCGGTCGCGGTGGGCGACTCGAAGTCGACCACGACCCACTCGCCCAGGACCTGCTCGGCGTCGGGGGCCGGCGGTTCACCGCAACCGCTCATCAGGGCCGCGGTGATGAGAATGACGCGCTTCATGCGTGAACACTAGAGCGCGGTTTCACTCCTGCGGGGGCAGAATGTCGGGCTCAACTTGGTAATCGTTGGCGGTTGCACTGGTACTGTTGAAAAGTGCGCTTCCGGCCATAACTCCGTCCGCCAACCCAGGTGGCGGTATGTGCTTTTAAGTTCGATCTGCCCTCGGTAGACGGTCCGGATCAGACCGATGGAGAAGAGCAAATTGCTCACCTGGCCCGCTCGAACCGTAACGGGCGTGACGGTCAATTGATCCCGTAACTGAGTCCGCGTCGGCCATTGGTTCCTTCTCGCTCGCCGTCTCCGGCCCGACAGTGTTGTTCCTGTGAACCGACCAGGCACGCGACTGCTTATCTGTGAAACGTGTCGGTGCCGTCGGCCTCCTTGGCCGGGTCGTGGTCCGGGTTTGCGGCGTGCTCGATCCGATGGCGTCGATGACATCAGGACGGTCCGCCGTTGGCTCCCGAGCAGGACGTGAGGCTCTGAGATCAATCGTCGCTATGTGTGAACGTGACCGCGAACACGGCTATTGGTCACACCAACTCGTAGGTGCAGAGGCGATACCGTGTGGCACAAGAGGGCAAGACCGCCAAGTCAAAATGATGGGTACGGTAGCGGGATTGAGGGGGGCGAACAAACGCGCTCGTGGGCCGCATGGCATTTGCCGCAATGGAGGTGGTAACCACCATTGACCGGCAACCCATGCGGCCCACACTCAGAAGACGTGCTGAAAAGAATAGCCTTCGATTTCCGGGACCAGTCAAGGTAACAGATCAGTGTCGCGATTTAGTGGGCCGGTGCGACCGGTGCTGGCGCGACCGGCGTAACCGGTACTTGTTGTGGTGTGACCGGTACCGCCGGTACGCTCGGTGCTACCGCAGGTGCGTGTGCCGCCGCTGTTTGCTGGATCGCCGCTTCCGCACTCAGGGCCGCGGACGGGGGAAGTTCAGCTTGTCGAGCGACACGTCCCAGCGGACCCAAGATCAGGCCCAGGAACACGAAAGTGATACCGGTTAAAAACAGTCCAGCAAGCCAGAACCAATCCGTGTGGTCCAACGACCGGTCCTGACCGCGGGTAAAGTACCACACGAGTGTCCACACGCACAGCAGGGCACCGCCGGTGACATAACCGAGTGCCGTTTTCGGCCCGAAGGCAGGGTGCGAGAGAATGGGCATCGTCGTGACTCCGTAACGTCTCGTTTGGGTGAGGCGCAATCAGCCCCTTTCAAGGACGCGTGTGCAAATGCAACACCCGTGCCAGCGGATGTGAGATGTCTGGCACAGCGGTTGCGTGTAGCACCTTGCCCGACACTCCTGTCGGTGAAAGATGGATTCTGAAAGGGACGAAATGCGGCTCACATACCTCGCAACTGCGGCTCTGGTGGCTTTCGCGTTCGGTTGCAACAAGAGTCCTGAGGGCGGGACGCCGAACACGAACGCGAGTTTCAAGTTGTCGCTTCCCACCGCCAAAGACGTGAAGCAGGGCAACACTGAGAGCTACGATGCCAGCGTCGAGCGTGGGTCCGATTTCAAGAAAGACGTGAAGCTGTCCGTGGAAGGCAAGCCGGAGAAGCTGACGGTCAAACTGAGCAAGGATGCCATCAAGGCGGGTGACGGGGACACCAAATTCACCATTACCGTAACGCCGGACAAGGACGCACCGATTGGCAAACACGACGTCAAGATCGTCGGGACGCCGGACGGCGGCGGGACGCCCACGAGTCAAACGTTTTCGGTGACCGTGACCGAGAACAAGTAAGTGTGGATGGCCGTTCGCCCGCCCGCAGACTTCAACCGTCTGCGGGCGTTTTTGCCCAAAGGAGTTACACCATGCTGAACGCCGAAACCCACGAAGCGCTGGCGAGTGGCACCGAGGTGATGAACGGGCTGCTCCGGCACGCTCTGTCGGCGGTCGAGACGTACACGCACGCGATCGGCCTGATCGAGGACCCGACGGCAATCATTGAGCTACAGAAGATCCGTGACGGGCACCGGCGTGCCGAGCGCGAACTGCGCGAATGCGTGGTCCTCATGGGCGCCGTGCCGTCCCAGAACCCGGGGCCGTGGCCCGCGTTTAGCGCGACGGCCGCGCCGGGCACGAAGGCCGTGGGGTGCGCGTCCGTGCTCGCGGCGCTGCGGCAGTGCGAGGAGTACGCCATTGCCGTGTACGAGGACGCCGTGAACCACGAGGACATCCCCCCAGACGGGTACCGGCTCATCAGCGGGGAACTGTTGCCCGAGGTGAGGAAACACGTGGACGAGTTGAATCGGCTGCTCGGCGGCACGTGCTGACCGGCGTTCACCGGCCGCCGGCACCGAAGTGCCGGCGGCCTTTTTTATTGGAACCCCGCGCCCGAAAGGACTCCCATCATGGCTGCTCTCACGGGGCGAGTACGCTTTCAAGAATTGAACGTCACGCCCGGGTTGATGGGGGTGGCGGTCATTGTGACGGCCACAACGTTAGTCGCGGCAGTCGGCGGCGCGGTGACCGCGCCGAACGTCGGCAGTTGGTACGAGCACCTCCCAAAGCCGGATTGGACCCCGCCGAACTGGGTGTTCGGTCCCGTTTGGACGGTGATGTACGCGCTAATGGCTGTTGCGGCGTCAATCGTGTGGGTGTCTCGGGCGTGCGACGACATCTGCTGCCCGCTCAGCGCGTTCGGGGCTCAGTTGGTGTTGAACTTGGCCTGGAGTGTTTGCTTCTTCGGACTGCACAGCCCGCTGCTCGGCTTCCTGGACGTGTGCCTGCTCTGGGTTCTCGTCGGTGTAACGGTGGCGGAGTTCTTTCTCGTATCGCGGGTCGCCGGGCTTTTGCTGATACCGTACTGGCTTTGGGTGACATTTGCGGCGATACTGAACGCTGCGATCGTGATGAAGGGCAGTTGAGCGGAATTGTGCTTGTTAAACGCGGCGGCCCGCTCGAATGTTTGAGCGGGCCGCCGCGTTTTTATTGCAACTTCACGAACCGCGTTGCGTCAGTTCCTGTTCGGCGCGGAGCCAGAACTCGCCCCCGTCTCCCGCCGGACGGCCGGCGCGCTCCCACAACGAGTAGGCCAGCGCACGAACCTTCTCATCGTCCACCGCTGCCGGCTCCGTGGAGGGTTGAGCCGGTTGCAGAGAAACGGCGTCAGAAGCTTCCGCCGGGTTTAATCGCTGTGAGGTGGGTGTTTTGTTCGCGTTACGCCCTTGTGTGGGGGCAGCATTTCTTGCCACTGTGACGTTCTCCGGAGATGTACGTTGGCTCGGGCGCCGCCAGGGTGTGATCGAAACACGTCAGTAGAGAGCACAATACGTTCCACACCGTTACTGTGGCTCGCGTTGGGGCTGTAAAGCATCGGTTCGTGCCGGTGCTACGTGTGTGAGGCACTGTTCCGATTGATGAATGAGAACTTGGCTGCGCTCTAGTTTTGGTGCTCGGTGGACCTGTTTCGCAACGGTCCCAAACGGCCATGTTCCGGGGGCTTAAAAGCGTCACGGACCGCTCAATACGACCTGCGGCATTGATCTAAGTGCTTTGATCCCGAATTGGCACGCTGTCTGCATTTCTATCACTCACCGCGGCAACGCGGATCGGACAAAACAACTGCCGGAGTATCACTCCGGCGAAACAGGCTGCTCCGGCCTGGTGCTCGTGTCAACCTGTCGCACCGCGAAACGGGCGGCGGATCACATACCGATTGCAACGATTCTCTTTCGGAGGGTTTACCATGCTCCGCTGGGCGCTCATGTTCCTGGTTATCGCGCTGATCTCCGCTCTGTTCGGATTCACTGATGTGGCCGGTACCTCAATGGTTGCCGCCAAGATCTTGTTCTTCGTCTTTCTGGTGATGTTCGTTGTGTCCCTGATCATGGGGACCCGGTCCACCAGAGACGTCGTTTGACGGCAAATCCACTCCCGGCAGTCCACAGCGACCCACCCGTAAATCGGGTGGGTCGTTGTGTTTTGCGTGCCGATTTTCGGCACGTGACTTGCTTTGTGCGACGTAACCACGAGGCGATGGCAATGAAAATGAAGCCGCAGGACGTATGGGCGTTGTTGAAAGATTCCGCGACAAAGTTCATCGACGATAAGGCCATGCGACTCAGCGCCGCGCTCGCGTATTACACCACATTGTCACTGTCGCCACTGTTGTTAGCTGTCGTAGCCATCGCCGGGCTCGCCTACGGTCCTGAGGCGGCGCGCGGCGAAATTGTTGCGCAATTTCGCGACACGATCGGCGTGGAGGCCGCGAGCTTCGTCGAACAACTGATTATTAAAAGCTCGTCCAAGTCGGACGGCATTGTGGCCGCGATCGTTGCTGGCGGCGTGCTGCTCTTTGGGGCTTCGGGTGTGTTTTCGGACATGCAGAGCGCCCTCAACACGATCTGGAAGGTCCCGGGGCACGAGGTCAAGGGCGGCATTTTGAGTATCGTGAAGGACCGGCTCCTTTCGTTCTCGCTCGTGTGCGGGGCTGCGTTTCTGCTGCTCACCTCGTTGGTAGTGACCGCCATCCTGGCGGGGATCAATAGCCGTGTGGCCGGATGGCTCCCTGGCATGGACGCCCTCGCACAGGTCGTCAACTTCGTGTTCAACTTCGTCCTCACGGCTGCGCTGTTTGCGATGATTTTCAAATGGCTTCCCGAGACGACGTTGTCTTGGCGCGACGTGGGGATCGGGGCCGCGGTCACCGCACTTCTGTTCTCGCTCGGTCGGTACCTGATCGGATTGTACCTGGGAAAAGCCGCGGTCGGCTCGACCTACGGCGCAGCAGGGGCGTTCGTTGTGCTGCTGGTGTGGATCTACTACTCGACCATGATTCTCCTGTTCGGGGCCGAGTTAACGTTCGTGTACGCGCAGCGGTTCGGGTCCGGTGTCCGCACCCCCGATGGCGCGCTGGTCGAGCCGCGTGCGGCGAGTGCGCCGGGGCTCCCGTCCCTGGCGAGCCAGTGAGCGCCTGTGAAAAGTTCGGTTTCACGCGGCGAGCGCCAGTGGCGCTCGCCGATTTCATCAAGGAGTTTCGTCTGATGCCTGCTATGAAGCCCACGAAGCCCGTTTCTCGCGTTCGCCCGTACCCCGCCGCAGAAATCAAACACGGTCGGCACTCGGCCCCGGCCCCCGCAATCCACGCGGGGATGGGCGCGATTCCGCACGCGAACGGGGTCGCGTTCCGGGTGTGGGCGCCGCACGCCGAGAACGTCGCCGTGATCGGCACGTTTAACGACTGGGATAAGACTAAGAACCCGATGACCCGCGAGAACGCGGAGGGCTACTGGTACTGCGATGTGCCGGGGGCGAAGATCGGCGCGGAGTACCGGTATTCGTTGCAAACGCCCGCAGGCGAACTGTCCAAGATCGATCCCTACGCTCGCGAGGTGACCAACTCCGTCGGCAACGCCGTCGTTCACGACCCTAACTTCGACTGGGGCGAGGAGTTTCATAAGACGCCGGCCTGGAACGAGTGGGTCATTTACGAGTTGCACGTCGGCACGTTCAATGACCAGAACCCCGACGACCCGCGGCCCGCGACGTTTGAGACCGTGGTCCACCGCTTCGACCACCTCAAAAAGCTCGGGGTGAACTGCATCCAGGTGATGCCGGTGGCGGAGTTCGCTGGCGACCGATCGTGGGGCTATAACCCGGCGCACATGTTCGCGGTGGAGGGCGCTTACGGCGGCCCTAAGAAGTTTAAAGAGTTCGTCCGGGAGGCGCACCGGAACGGCTTCGCTGTCATTCTCGATGTGGTGTACAACCACTTCGGACCGTCCGACCTCGACTTGTGGCAGTTCGACGGGTGGAGCGAGAACGGCGGCGGCGGCATCTACTTTTATCAGGACTGGCGGAGGGAGACGCCGTGGGGAGACACTCGCCCCGACTACGGGCGCCCCGAAGTACGCCAGTTCATCCGCGACAACGCGATGATGTGGGTTGAGGACTACCACATCGACGGGCTGCGCATGGACATGACGCTGTACATCCGGAGCGTCCGCGCCGACGGCGAGCCGAACCTGCCGGACGGCTGGAGCCTGCTCCAGTGGATCAACGGCGAGATCCGTGAGAAGCACCCCAACACCCTGACCATCGCCGAAGACCTCCAGCACAGCGAATGGATGACGAAGCCGGTGGGGGAGGGTGGCGCGGGATACGGCGCGCAGTGGGACGATCAGTTCGTTCACCCGATTCGCGAGGCGGTGATCGCGGCCGAAGACGATCACCGGTCGATGGGCGCGATCGCCCATGCGCTGGCGCACCGCTACAACGGTGACGCGTTTCAGCGCGTCATCTACAGCGAGAGCCACGACGAGGTCGCGAACGGTAAGGCGCGGGTGGTTCACGAGATCGCCCCGGGCGATCCGAAGAACTGGTTCGCACAAAAGCGATCCACGCTCGCGGCGGCACTCGTGTTCACAGCCCCCGGCATCCCGATGCTGTTCCAGGGACAGGAGTTTCTGGAGGGCGAGTGGTTCCGGGACACCGTACCGCTGGATTGGGACAAGTCGTCCGAGTTCCGCGGGATCGTGCGACTGTACCGCGACCTCGTTCGTCTCCGGCTCAACCGCGGCGGGCAGACCAAGGGACTCACGGGACAACACATCCAGGTGATTCGGGCGGATGAGACGGCAAAAGTGATTGCTTTTCACCGCTGGATGGACGGAGGGCAAGATGATTCGGTGGTTGTAGTTGCGAACTTCCACCGGGAAGCGCGGGAGAACTTCCGGATCGGATTCCCGGAATCTGGGGCATGGAAGTTGCTTATCAACTCAGACTGGGCAGGGTACAGCGAGACGTTCGGGAACTACCCGTCGTCCGATGTGACCGCCGAACCGGGTGAGTGTGACGGGCTGCCGAATCACGGAGCCGTCAACATCGGCCCGTACAGCGTGCTGGTGTTCGCCCGCACGAGCTTATAACTTCTGGGGACGCACCATGAACATCCTCAACGGCACCCGCAAACTGTGCGCGAACCAAGTGAATTTGGAACAGCGCCTGGCGTGCCTGGCGGATGCGGGTCCGCAGGCGATTACCGACCGCATCGCTCAGCTCGACCGGGAGTGGAGTGCCGGACGTGCGACCAAGGCTCTTATCGGTTTGATGATCGTGACCGGGTTCGCCCTGACCGCTTTGCTCAACCCGTGGTGGCTGATTCTGCCGGCCGTGGGCGGGGTGTTTTTACTTCAGTACCTGTTCGGCCGGTCGTCGTGGCTCGGCGCAACGTTCCGCGAAATGGGGTTCCGGTCGGGTCAGGACATCGACCAGGAGCGGTTCGCTTTGCGGGCACTGCGGGGCGATTTCAAGAACCTCCCAACGGTTCATGAGATCGAGAGCAAGGACGATATTTCGCGGCTCGAAGGGGAGGGCGGGATCGCTCTTGATCCCGAAGAGTCCAAAACCGACGCCCGAGACGCGGTGAAGGTTGTGATGCAGGCGGCGAAGAGCTGATTCAAGTGAGTCCGACTCGCAGGGCCGACCGGGAGGATTCCGGTCGGCCCTTTCGTGTTATGGGTCGTGATCTCGTGGTAAGCGTACCAAACCTCTCAGTTCATGCCGATCGGTGAGAAGACGGTTGCGCGGCCTGAAAATTGCAATTCGCGGCTTGGTTCAATTAACCCGCTCATCTTGCGCATCTCACACTTCGCGAAGTGGCTTCGGTGTGGCTCGGCGTCCTGGCACGCAACGTGCTGTGTACAAGACGCAGATCCCGTTTCAGGAGTCACCCCGATGGCAACCGCTGAAGCCGCTCCGCCGCTCTCCTCTTACGACGCGACGAACACCCCACCCGGCCCCCCCCCACAGACGGTAACCGGGCTCGTGTCGGGCATCATTAACGATGCCCAAACGCTCCTTCGTCAGCAGGCCGACATGCTGAAGTCGGAAGTCCGTGAGGACTTCAAACGGTCGAAGCGGGCCGCCGAGTTCGGCGCGATCGCGGTCGTTTGCACGACGGTCGGCGCACTCGGCGTGATCACCGCTGCGGCGTACTTGTTGCACGAACAGTTCGGGTTCAAGATGTGGGCCTCTTGGGGCATCGTGAGCTTGGCGTTCCTTCTCGTGGGCGGGGGGCTGGGCTGGATCAGCTACAACCTCCTCGAACGGTTCAACCCGCTGCCGGATAAGACCTTCAACGCGCTCAAGGAGAATGTCACGTGGCAGACCAAATGAACCAACCGGAGAAAACTCCGGAAGAGATCGAACGCGAGATGCTTCAGACTCGCGAGGCGCTGACCGAGAAGGTCGCGGCCCTGGAGAACCAGGTGGTCGGTACGGTGCAGACGGCTGCCGACACGTTCACCGGCACTGTTGAGGCGGTCAAGTCGTTGGTGAACCACGCGCCGGAGCGGGTGTCAGAGACCGTGCGGCAGGCCTCTGCCGCTATGAGTGACGCCCTCAAGGGCACGTTAGACATCTCCAGCCACGTGCGCGAGCACCCCTGGGTCGCGGTCGGTATCTCGGCGCTGCTGGGTGGCGTTGTCGGGGCGATGATCGCCCCGCGCCGCGGTGCGGGCGGGTCGTTCAGTCCGTTCGCCGAAGCGAGTGGGCCGATTCCGGCGGCTGCGCATCCTGCATCAACTTCGTCACAACCGGTCGCTGCGGTTGGGGGAACTGCACACCCGGGCATCTTTGACGAAGTGCGTAACGCCCTCGGTGCGAAGGTGCGTGAGCTTGCGGACACGGCTCTGAACGCTCTCTCCACCTCGCTGAAGTCGACTCTCGAAACGACCGTTCCGAAGCTGGTCGATCAGGCTGCTTCGCATTTGACCGAGACCGAGAGCAACGACGTTCCGGAAACGCTCGCTGCCCGGTTCGACGCCCGTCGCACTCAGGGCTCGTAAGAGGCGGTGTGTTCCGACTGCGCTGACCGGTGCCCGGAACACACCTCGGCATCGGCAGGAACAGGGGTGGGGGGCTGATCGTGCGCATCGTAGGCATCATCCTCGTCATTTTGGGCGCCCTCGGGCTCGGATGGCAGGGCCTGGCTTCCGGGGCAACCGAGCGGCCCGACACTGCTGAAACGACCCGCGAGGTGCAGCAGACAATCTGGGTGCCGCCGACAGTGAGCGGGATTGCGGTGGTGAGCGGGCTGCTTTTGTTGGCGAGCGCGGGCCGACGTGAAGAGCTGTGACTTTGGAATCCTTGAACGACACGGCCCTCGGAACTATCCGAGGGCCGTGTCGTTTGCCGAAGGTTACCGCCAGCGGAAAATTCGGAGCGCGAGCGCGAAACTAAGTACCCCCCACACGCCGAGTACGAGTAGCGGGTACGGGAGCGCTTCCCAACCGGCGCCGTCGTTCATCACCGCCCGCAGCGCATCATTCAGAGCCGTCAGCGGCAGCAACTGCACGAACCACTGCATCCCTTCGGGAAAGCGCGACGACGAGAAAAATACTCCCGACAGAACGTACATGGGGAGCATCACGGCGTTCACGAGACCGGCAATCGTTTCCATCGTGCGGGCGCGTGAGCCGAGTAGCAGCCCGATTCCCGCGAAGCTGGCCCCGCCTAGAGCGACCAACCCCACGAACACCAGCGGGTTGCCGCGGACCTTCACCCCGAAGGCGAGATACGCGAACCCCAGTAGCAGTCCGATGTCGATGAGTGTGAACACGAGCCGGCTGATCATTAGGCTGAGCATGAAATCGGAGCGGCGCATCGGGGTCGCCTGGAACCGCTTGAGCAACTTCCGGACGCGCAGGTCGCCGACCGCGAAGCCCACCCCGAACAGCCCGCCGCCGAGCAGGTTCATTCCCAGCAGCCCGGGAATGAGAAAATCGATGTACCGGCCCCCGGGCTCAGTCGTTGCGGTTTCGGCCGGGGGATTCGGTGTCGGGTGTGTCGCACGAAGCAGCGCACGGTCGGCCGCGTTTCGGGCCAAAACGCTTTCCGACCGGGTGGCGTCGAAAAGGTATTCGTACCCCGACGCCGTTTCGGGCCGCGGTATCACGACCGCGTCGGTTTTCGACGTGCGGAGGCGCTTGCGGGCAACGGGTTCGTCGAGCACTTCGACTTTTACCCCCGGATCGGCGCTGAGGTCGGCCCGCAACTTCTCGGTCACTTCAGGGTGCCGCGGATCGGCGACCACGTCCACGTTCGCCGCGGGCACCGGCTTCTCGCTGAACGCGAGCCCGAGCACGAACGCCAGGATCAGGGGGAAGCCGTATACCCAGAACAGCGCCGCCGGCTCGCGGTAGAACTCGCGGAACCGGGCCAGCGTCAGTTGCCAGAGAGGACTCATAATCCCGTCCCTAGTCCGAAGGTTGTGGCGTTACGACTTTCGACCTTCGGACGTTAGGCCCCGTCTCGCAAGTGCCGGCCGGTGAGCGTGACGAACACGTCTTCCAGGGTCGCGGTACGGGTGGTGAGCCCGGCGAGCTTCGCGCCCCGCGCGCGCAGAAGGTCCAGTAGCGCGGGGAGCGCCCGGTGCGGCTCTCCGGCGGTCAGGGTGATTCGGTCCCCTTCTTCACGGACGGCGTTGACCGTCGGGAGCCCGCTCAACTCGCCGTGGGTCGGGCGGGTGGGCGTCGTCGGGTCGAGGTCCAGGTCGATGACGTGTTCTCCGCCGACGCGGGCGATCAACTCGGCCGGCGTTCCGAGGGCGATCACCTGCCCGTGATCGACCACCGCGACGCGGTCGCAGAGCCGCTCCGCCTCGTCCATGTAGTGCGTCGTGAGGACGACCGTGCGCCCGCGGCCCTTGATCGCGCGGATCACGTCCCAGAGCTGCCGACGCGATTGCGGATCAAGGCCGGTGGTGGGCTCGTCGAGGAACAGCAACTCGGGGTCGCCGACCAGCGCGGTCGCGACCGCCAGCCGCTGGCGCTGCCCGCCCGAGAGCTTGTCCACGTAGGCGTGCTGCTTCTCTTCGAGCGACACCCGTCCGATGGCTTCGTCGGGGGTGATACCGGCCGCGTAGAACGACCGGAACAGGGTGACCGTTTCGCGCACCGTGAGCTTGTCGGAAAGTCGCGTCTCCTGGAGCGAGATGCCGATCTTGTTCCGCAACTCGGTGTCGTTCTGACCCCATTTCAGTCCGAGGATCTCGACCTCACCCGCAGTGGGATCGAGCAGCCCTTCGATGATCTCAAGGGTGGTCGTTTTGCCGGCGCCGTTCGGCCCCAGCAGGCCGAAACACTCGCCCGAGTGGACGTCGAGATCGAGCCCGCGGACCGCCTCGACGGGCGGCTTGGCGGGGTACGTCTTCACGAGGCCGCGCACGCGAATCGCTTGGGTCATGCGTACACTATACGGGGTTGTGCGGGAACGGGCACCCGGGGCGGTCAGATCAGGCCGCGCCGCGCCAGACACGCGAGGTCCATGCCCCACGCGACCGCGATGTGCAGGCTCGCGCCGAGCCACACCGACCGGGTCGCCAAGCTCATGAAGCCGAGCACCACGCCGGCCACGATCGACGCGCACGTTTCGGGCCACGGTTTGCCGAAGTGGATCATCACATACGGGAACGTCATCACGAACACCGAGTAAACACCGAACCGGTGTTTGGTGCCGTGGACCACGAACCCGCGGAAGAAGAATTCCAGCGCCACGAACTGGGCCGCGTAGGAAAGCTCCCACTTCCACAGCTCGGCGCGCACCTCGGCGGGCGACTGGAACCGCATGAACGGGTACGTCTGTTGGAACCGCTCTTCTCCGGAACAGAACCACACGAGCGGCACCATGACGAGCACGAACACCGCATACAGCGGCCACGCGTTGAAGACGCCGCTGAGCTTCAGGCCGTAATCTTTCAGCCGCGCGCGGAACCCGAGTTTGAGCACGAGCACGGGGATCAGAGCGTAAGTTGCGACCGACGCCCAGGCCCACCACACGCGGGTCGAAAGCGGGTCGGCGCTCCACCGGCGCAAGGTCGCCTCCGCTGCCGCCGCGGCTTCGGGGCCGCCGACGGCGTTCGCGATGAGGGTTACTACCTCAATGAGCGCGGCCGGGCCGCCGGTGTAGTTCTGAACCGTGAGGCACGCGGCGGCGGTGAGGAGTACGATCGGCGTGCGCCAGTCGATCCGGCGACCTTGATCGGAGAGCCGGTACGCGAGTGCGTCCGCTTCCACTTTGCGGATCGGTTCGGCGAGCCACGTGTCCCAGAGGCGCAGCAGCCCAGACATTGCTGGTTTCACCGCAGGACGGAATGGATGCGTTCGCGGCAGTGTACGAGGTCTGCCTGCTGCCAGCTACGGCTTTCGCGTGTCTATGGGGCGTGCCGGCTCGGGTGCAACTCGGACCTTTACGATTGCGAACCGGTTGCCGCGGGCTCGTCGGTCACGTCGCGGATGCCTTGCGCTTGGCCGCCGGTTTGGTGGGAGGGGGATCGGTGGGCATTCCGTCGATGAACCGGGCGGCGTCGGGCAGGGCATCCAGAAACACGCGACCGTAGGGTTTGGTGATGACGCGCGGGTCGAACAGCACCACGATGCCGGTGTCCGTGGCCGTGCGGATGAGCCGGCCGAAGCCCTGCTTGAGTTTGATGGCCGCTTGCGGCACCTGGTACTCCATGAACGGGTTGCCGCCGCCGGCCTGGATCGCCTCCAACCGCGCCTCGGTGAGCGGGCGGTCCGGCACCGAGAAGGGGAGCTTCGTGATGATGACGTTCGACAGCGCCTCGCCGCGCACATCGACCCCCTGCCAGAAGCTGTCCACCCCGAACAGCACGGCCTTCTTCGCCTCGCGGAACTGGTCCAGCAGCTTCGCCGCCGGCAGGCCGGTCCCCTGCGCGAGCAGCGTGTACCCCTGCTGCACGAACCACGGCATGAGCTGCTGGGCCGCTCGGTTCAGGAACCCGTAACTGGTGAACAGCACGAACGCGCGGCCGTTCGTGCGGGTGACGTACTCGGGGATCTTCTTGAGCACCTCGTCTTCGTAGCGCGCGCTCTGTGTCGACGGGTCCGGCATGGAGCGGAACAGGTGCAGCTCGACCTGCTTCTGGTAGTCGAACGGGCTGCCCAGTTGGGCCGTTTTTGCGGTGTCGAGGCCGAGCCGTTTCTGGAACAGCTTGAACCCGGTTTCGCCGCCCGCGGACAGCGTCGCGCTCGCGAGAACGACGCTAGGCACCTTGTCGTAAAGCTGCTCCTTCAGGGCCGGTCCGACCTCGATCGGGGCACTGGCGAGCGCCACCCGCGGGATCCGACCCGGTTTGGTTTCGACCCAGTACACTTGGCCCGGCAACTCTTGACCGAGCCACTCCTTGACGCTCTTGGCCATCGCGTACAACCGGTCCCCGCGGCTGACCAGTTCGAGCTTCTCCTCTTCCGCGTCGCGCCCCTTCGCCAGTTCGTGCAGGGTGTCGCCGAGCCGGCCCAGCTCAGTGCTCAGCGTGTCTTCGACGATCCACCGCTCGCGCACCCGCCCGGTGCCGCCGGCGGCGTTCGGCCCGGTGCCTTTGGGCTGGTTCAGTTGCCACTGGTGGACGGACAGGAAGAACTTCTCCGCGGCCTGGCGGGTGGCGTCGAGCTGCGCGACCGCGTCGCCGTCGCCGAGGGTCGCGAGGATGCCCTTTTGCGTGCGCGGCGCGAGGAGCTGGCTCATGAGGTACTCGACCCCGCCCTGCGAGAGCCCGATGCCGAGGTGGTCGGCCGCGACATCTTCGAGCGTGTGGGCCTCGTCGAAGATGACGGCGTGGTACTCCGGGAGGATGCCGCCGCCGGTGCGGCGCAGCGCGAGGTCGGCGAAGAACAGGGCGTGGTTCACGACCAGGATGTTGGACCCGAACACGGTCTTCCGCGCGCGGAAGTAGAAGCAGTCCGCCTGATGGGGGCATTTCCGCCCCAGGCAGTTGCTACTGTCGCTGTGGACCAGGTCCCACACGGGTTCGTAGGGTTGGACGGGCAGGTCGGACTTGCTCCCGTCCTGCGTTTTGCGCGACCAGCGGCCGATCTGGATCATCTGGTCCACGGCGCCGGGCGTGTCGAGGAGCGAACTGGCTTTCGATTGCGCCACGCGGAGCCGGCGGAGACTCAGGTAGTTGCCGCGGCCCTTGACGAGTACGGGCCGGTAGTCCCCGGGCAGAACCGATTGCAGGAAGGGGAGGTCTTTGCGGATCAGTTGCTCTTGGAGCCCGATCGTGTGCGTCGAGATGACGACGCGGAAATCCTTCTTCGCGCTGACGGCCAGAATCGCGGGCACGAGGTACGCGAACGACTTGCCGACCCCGGTTCCGGCTTCGACCAAGAGCTGACGCTTCCGGCCCAACGCCTCACCGACGGCCTCGGCCATGTCGAGCTGTTGCGGGCGCGACTCGAACCCGGGGAACTTCTTGGAGATGAGCCCGTCCGGGCCGAGAACTTTGCGTGCGTCCATACCCGGAATTGTCGTCACTGCCGGAAAGGGTGTAAAGGCCGGTTGGCGGTGGCCGTTCGAGCGCGGGCGAAGCGAGCCACGCCGGGTTCCTTCAACTCAGTGAGTTGGGGGTAACCCGGCGTGGCTCGCTTCACATTAACCGCGGGTGGCTCACCAGAACTTCACGCGCCAGTAGTCGTGCGGAGCGGACTTGCGACCGAGGTACCAGTGCCCGTCGTCCCATTCGAGGGTCACTTTGCGCCAGCCGAGCGGCACCTTCGGGAACGGGTAGTACGGCCCGATGAACGGGAACGCGTTGTACGGGTAGGATTCCGGGTAAGCGACGCGGCTGAGGTTGTTGTAGGGGGCGTAGGTCGGCCACGCGTACGGCGGCAGGTTCGGGGCCTGCATGTCCGGGGCGGCCTGACCCGGAACGCCCAGCGGGGCGGGTTCCACGATCGGGTTGAACCCGACGGGGCCGGGGGCCGGGGCCAGCGGTGCGCCGGTGAGGCCGAGCGGGGTCGGCGCGACCGGGGCGAGCCCGATCGGCGGGTCCTGCACCTGCACCACGCCGGTCGCGATCGACCGCATGTTGTCACGGACCACAACGACACCGGTGACCGACTTGGCGTCCGCCACGAGCTTCGCCTTCTGGGCGGCATCTTTGGCGAGACCGCTAAGGGTCACGATGCCGTCTTGTGCCACGATGGCCACATCGGCGCCCGTGGCGTTGCCGCCCGAGCGGATGCGGGTGGCGACATCGTCGGCGAGGGTTTGATTCGGGTTGACGGCTGCCACGGCAGGCAGAGCGGCCGGGGGAGTCGCGAGCGTCTGACCGGCGAAGCCGGCCGCGACGGCGAGAGAGAACAGGGCACGCACCTTCACGGGGAACCTCCTTGTTCGGATGCAGACCTAGCGGTATTCATCCTGAGCAAAGTTATCATTGCCCCGGGTCCGGGGTCGGTCAAATTCGTGGGCCGGCGGTTTCGTCTCTTCGTGCGGCACGGGGGCGGCGCGTTTGGCAGAATTGCGGGAACAATGCGAACCGGCACAACCTTCAAACTCGGGCAGCCCGCGTTGCGGTCGCGGATCGAAATTGTTCAAGGCGGGAAACGTTGACGCTGGGCGGGACGGGCCATATGATTTGCTTCGGCGAGCACCCATAGCTCAACTGGATAGAGCATCGGTCTACGGAACCGAAGGTTAGAGGTTCGACTCCTCTTGGGTGTACTGACATAACCCCGTGCGACGCACGGGGTTGTGTCTTTTACAGACCGTGCCCGATAACGGCCGGTGGTAACGCGGTGGCAACGACGGACCGAAGCGGTTTCAGGGCTTAACTGGCGGGTTTAGAAAGCCTTCCATCACGGCCGCCGCCCGCTGCTGGTCGCCCGGCATGACGTGGGCGTAGTGCTTCAGGGTGGTCATCACGTCCGCGTGCCCGAGTCGCTCGCTCACCACCTTCAGCGGCACGTGTGCCCGGAGCAGGAGCGTCGCCATCGTGTGTCGCATGGTGTAGGGTGTAACCCATTCGAGGTCGGCTTTTTTCCGGATCGGGCCGAAGGGGCTCCGCAGGAAGTTCGACTGCCACCACGCCCCGCCCCGGCTGTCCGGCATCACCAGTTTCCCGGTCCACAGGGGCGGCCGTGCGGCCAGCATGGCGGCGACGGTGGACGGGGCCAGCTCGATCGTCCGCACCTTCCCCGTCTTCGTGTCCTTCCGCTCGTTGGTCACCCCGTCCTGTGCCCCGCTCACTTTGATCTCGCTCTTGTCGGGGTGGAAGTCGTCCCAGCAGAGGGCGAACATTTCCGCCGGCCGCAATCCGGCGTCGAGCCAAAGGCGGAAGGCGTAGCCGAGTTGGTGGAGCGATTCGGCGGCGGTCAGGAACGCCACGCACTGGTCCGGTAGCATGGCCCGCTTCTCGTCACGCTTCGGGTTGGGGAGCTTCAACTCTGCCATCGGGTTCACCGGGATGCGGCTGAACGCCACAGCGGACCCGAGGGCGTTCCGCAGTACGGCCCCCGCTTTCTGGCGTTCACTGTCGCTCTGCCCGTCGGTCGCCATCTGGGCGAGCATCAGCACGATCTTCTCGCGGGTGAGGTCGCGGAGCCGGGTCGAGCCGATCCGCGGTTTGAGGTGCGTGTCCACCCGCCACTTGTCGTGGCTGTAGGTCTTGTTCGAGATGTCCGGCTTCCGCATCTCCATCCAGGCGTCCAGCCACTCTCCGATAGTCCCGGCCGCCGCGGGCTGGTCCTGCCCCTTCAGCCAGTCCTGAGCGTCCTTTCGCGTGTCGAACGTTTTTGACGACCGCAACAGTTCGTTGCCGACCTGCTTTGCCTTGCGGGCGAGGTACTTGCCGTTCGGCTTCTTCGTGATCCCGCCCTCTCCATTCCCCCGCTTCTGGCCTTTGGGCATGTCGGGCTCCTGCGTGGTGGTCGCGCGACCACCACGGTCAAAAAGAAACGCCGGTGCGATCTTGCACGGCGTCTTTAGAATGCGCACAATTGTCCACTATTCAAGCTTGCTGATCCGGTTCGCGGACGCGAAACTCTTCGGTGCTCACACCCAACGCTGTTGCGAGTTGAACGATGGCAGACCACTTCGGTTCGTTGCGCCCCTGCTCCCAGTTCTCGATGGACCGGAGGGTGAGGTTCGCCAGTGAAGCAAGTTCCGTTTGCGACAAATTCCTCGCTTCTCTTAATTCCCGAAGTCGTTTTGCGAATTGATCTTGCACGAAAACTCCCCCAAAATGGGGATAATGGGCTTGTACTCCCCACATGTGGGGAGTATTCTTCCTACACACAGTGAACGTGCCATGTGTAGTGCTTCGTGCGTCACACTACCCGATTTTGGGGAGTTACAAAACTCGACGCGTGTTCACTGAGTGCCGAAAGGGTCTCGCGTTTTTCAACGTGCCGGTCAGTGAAGCCAGATCGCCCAAATGAGTCGGAACGTGGTCGCGCGACCACTTGGTAGGAGCCAACTGTGTCGAAGTTCACGCCCACCGCAGCCGACGTGACGGAACTGCGGGACCGGTTGCAAGCGTCCCGCCCTGAACTGTCGCTGTCCCGATCGTGCGTGCGGGGCATTCTCGAAGGCTACATGCTCGAACGTGCCCTGTTCGGCCGTGCTTTGACGAACCCCGTTACCGGAGCCTCGCAATGTCCGCGACAAATGCCCTCGCTTACGAAGCCGGACTCACCAGCCCCGGCCCCGACGACGTGACCGGTGGTCGCGCGACCACCGTCGCGTTCGTGTCGCCCCAGATGCGGAAGGCGGTGTTTGACTGCCGGTACGGTCGCCGGCTCACCGTGATCGTGCCCCGGTCCGCTTCGGCGGCGTTCGTCCACCTCGACGACCCGGACCGCACGAGCGACTTTCTCGGGTGGCGGGACAACCCGAGCCTGACGCTCGAAGCCGAAGACCCGGCACTGGTCCGGTTCTGTCGGCTCTGCGTCGAGGGGAGCATCAGCCCCAACGACCTCAGCTACTACTTCGAGCACCGCTGCCCGGTGGTGTCGGAGAGCGGGTGGCGGCGGACGCTCCTGCACGAGTGGTGCTCGAACGCCCGGCCGGTGGACCCGGTTTCCGCCCTCGCGGTCGAGTTGAACGCCACGGGAACGATGTGAGGCCATCAGGGCGGTTAGCCGGTGTAACTCCGGACCGGTCAGCCGCGGTTTCACCGCTCTGGCACCGTAGCGGGATGGGAACGGTGCGACTTGGTTCCTGGCTTGGTGCCGTGCGGCGGTGAGCGACGCCGCACCCCCGTTCGATTCGGGGCGGAACCTCTGGGCGGGCCGGGTAGACCGGCGGTGATAGGGCTCCACCGCCGGCGACGCGTGACGCATGGGCCACGCGCCCCGGCCCGCCTCCTCGCAAGGAGTTCGACGACATGCCTACCGTCCCCCAGATCCCGTTGCCCGCGGGCGACCGCTGGATGCAGACCCGCGAGCTGGCCCAGTTGTTCGGGCTCAACGCCGAGACGATCAACCGCTGGCGGCGGACGGGCAGACTCAAGGGCTACCCGGTCGGGAAGATGTTCTGGTACAAGCGGTCCGACGTGAACGTCCTGCTCGAAGCGATGAAGCTGCCCACCATCTGAAGTGGTCGCGCGACCACCCGCGGGCCTTCCATAAGTAAGTGGCGGCACCAATGGCACGAACCGAAGAGAGCCAGCGGCGGGAGGCCGACCGCAAGGAAGGCTGGAACGCCCGCCGGTGGTACGAGGGGATCATGGCGAAGCAGAAGACGCACATGGGCGGGGCGGTTACCGAAACCGAACTGCTGATCGCGAACATCGACCGGTCCGTGACGCAGGAGGTGCGGTCGGTCCTCGATCAGGCGACCGTGGACCTGTACGCCGAGACCGAGGACGAGTGGTCCGCCACGGCCCCCGTGGACGTGTGGTGGGACGGGGCCAAGGCGTGCTACGCCAGCGACGGCGGGCACCGGATCGCGGCGAAGGAGAAGAACGGCCGCAAGAAGATCCTGTGCCGGGTCCACCGGTGCGACGACGCCGAATCGGCCCTGACGCTGGCCCGGCTCCACGCCTTCGGCCCGGCGAACCACGCCCACGGCCGGGCCAGGACGCCGGAAGACAAGCGGAAGACGGTCCGGTCGTGCATCGCACTCCCCGAGTACGCGGGCGAGAGCGACCGCCGCATCGCCGAGATCTGCAAGGTCGGCAAGTGGCTGGTCGGGCAGGTGCGGGCGGAAATCGCGGGGGCTCCGAAGCCGGCCCCGCGGACGGTCAAGGCCGATTCGCCGCCGAAGCCCGCCCCCACGCCGGCGAGTGGTCGCGCGACCACTGCGGAAGAACGCGTCATCGAGTCCCTCACGAAACCCGGTGTCGTCGAGAAGCTGGTCGAGCGGCTCGAATCGGAAGACATCGTTGAGTCGCCGGAGGTGGTCGCGCGGCCACCGGCCAAGGAACACAAGGCCCTGACGGATGCCCGCGGGCGGGTGGTTCCCGAGCCGATGGTGTCGCTGTTCCGGCTCGGGCGGGCGTTTGCGGCGGACTTGCGGGGCGTGCTGCACGAGGCGGCCGACGGGGTCAAATCGGCCGCAGAAGAGTCGTGGGGCATCGGGCTGGCCCAGATGGTGCCGACGCTCGAGGCGGACTTGAAGAAGGTCGCACAGGACGCAGCGGCTTCTCTTCCGTGGTGTTGCTGCCCGCACGTCGATCAGGCGACCGGCGAACACCTCGTCGAGGGCAAGTGCCGGGTGTGCATCAACAACCGGGGCTGGCTGACCCGCCACAACTGGCACCAGCTCGGCGACCCCATCAAACAACTGATCGACGAGCACGCGGAGCCGGACGCCGAGCGCGAAGACGCCTGACCTCGGACGGACCAGTGGCTAATCGGGTCGAGCAGGAGCAGAGCAGATGATTACCCCGCGCCCCTACCAGAAGCAGAGTGTGGACCGGGTGTTCGGGCGGTTCGACGCGGGCGAGCCGTCCACGCTCGTGATCCTGCCGACCGGCTGCGGCAAGACGGTCGTGTTCGGGCTGGTGTCGCAGCAGTGGGCGCGAGAGTGCCGGCCGGGACGGGTGCTGGTGCTCGCCCACCGGGACGAGTTGATCCAGCAGGCGGCCGAAGAGCTACAGGGCATCACCGGGTCCGCCCCGGCGATCGAACAGGCGGACCGGTACGCGGTCCCAGCGGGCGGGAGCATGGGGGACGCCCCGTCGGTCGTGGTCGGGAGCGTCCAGACGCTGTGCCGGGACCGCCGGCTCGCTCGCTGGCCGAAGGACGAGTTCGGGCTGATCGTCACGGACGAGTGCCACCACGCGACCAGCCCGAGCTACCGGAAGATCTACGACCACTTCGGGGCGGCGAAGCGGCTGGGCGTGACGGCCACGCCGAAGCGGGCCGACGACCTCGCACTCGGGCACGTGTTCGGGTCCGTGGCGTTCGACATGGGCATCTGCGACGCGGTGGACGAGGGTTGGCTGTGCCCCGTCGAGCAGCGGTACGTGACGGTCAACGGGATGGACCTGTCGGCGGTGAAAACGGCCGGCGACGACTTCTCGGACGGGGCGATCGGGGCCGTGCTGTCCGGCGACTCGGTGCTCGATCAGATGGTCGCGGCGACCATCGAATTGTGCGGCGACGAGCCGACGCTGATCTTCACCGCCCCGCGGCCCCCGGGCGAGCAGGTGAGTCAGGGCGATCTGTTCGCGGACGCCCTGAACAAGATCAAGCCGGAGCGGGCCGTGTTCCTATCCGGCGAGACGGACAAGGACGTGCGGCGGCGGGAGATCGAGCTGTTCGAGCGGGGCGAGCGGCAGTTCCTGGTCGGGTGCAGCTTGTTCACGGAGGGGTTCAATGTTCCCAAGATCAGCCGGGTGGTCATGGCTCGTCCGACGAAATCGAACGCTTACTACACTCAGGCGATCGGCCGCGGCACACGGACTCTACGCGGCACTCTGCATCCTGACCTCGCCACGCCGGAAGCCCGACGGGCGGCGATCGCCGCGTCCGCCAAGCCGTCCGTCCTCGTGATCGACTTCGTGGGGAACAGCGGCCGGCACAAGCTCATCTCGGCGGTGGACATCTTCGCCGGCAACCACCCGCAATCGGTGGTGGACCGGGCCAAGCGGAACGCCGCGAACGACGCCGCCAAGGGGCTGCACCGGGACGTGAAGCAGGTGCTGGACGAGGCGGCCCGCGAGGAGCGGAAGGAGGCGGCCGAGCGGCGGCGGAAGGAGAAGAAGGCCCGGGTGAAGGTGAACCGGGTGGACATGCACCAGCAGACCGTGGACCCGTTCGCGGCCAGCGACGCCCCGGGCCAGCGGGACCGGCTCGCCAGCGGCAGCGGTCGCGCGACCGCCACCCAGATCGAGTGGATCCGGACCCACGGCGGGTACTGCTCCGACACCGTGACGGCGAACGATGCCGGGGCCATCATCGCGGACATGAAGGACCGCTGGTCCCGCAAGCTGTGCAGCCCGAAGCAGGAGCGGACACTGAAGCGGGCGGGCGTGGCGGACGGCCCGGTCCCGAAGGACCACGCCAAGGCCCTGCTCGACTGGCTCGCGGCCCGCAACTGGCGATCGACCGGGCGGCCGACGCGGAAGCAGTTGGGGATCCTGCGGAGCGAGTCGGGCGACGGGTTTCAGCTCACGATCGACGGGCAGCGGGTCGGGCAGGTGATGCGGAGCGTGGACGCGGTGCGGGCGGCGTACCGCGGGCTGGCGGCGGAACCGGTGGTGGCGTAAAAGTGGTCGCGCGACCACTTAGGGGAGAGCACCAATGAAGACGGCTGAACAGATGATGGCCGAGTTGAACGCCACCAGAGCCGCACTCGGTTTGGTGCCCGTCACCCGGCCGAACAGTGGCTATTGCCATTCCGGACGCGATGGCGACTGCAACGACGGTGAGTGTCCTCAACTGAGAGACGGCGAACCGGAGAAGACCGGTCGCCACTGCCCGCTCGATATGCACGACGACGAACGCGGTTACCAGTAGTAGTGGTCGCGCGACCACTTCGGGAGGGCTCCGGATGCCGTGCTTCTGGTGCGACCGATTCGGGGTGCGGCTCACCCGAGACCACGTGAAGCCGCGGTGTGCGGGCGGCGGGGACGAGGACAACATCGTCATGGCGTGCGACGGGTGTCAGGCGTCGCGGAACCAGATCCAGCAGTACTACACGAACGCCAAGGTGTTGCGGTTCAAAGTCGCGATCCGGTGGCCGGACGCGGGCCGCCGCCACAAGGAGCAGATCCGCCGGATGCGGGCGACGCTCCTCAAGCAACTGTCCGGCGTCCTCACTCTGGTGGCGTTCTGGACCCAGCGGGAAACGGACCGCTGGGGGAGCAGCCCGACCGCCGCACTCGACCTGACCGTTCCGGACCTGCCGAAGCGGAGGGCGTGACCGATGGATCGTGAGGCGTTGCTGCGGGTGATTGCGATGCACCCGCACGAGAACACGCCACGGCTCGAGTACGCCGACTGGCTCATGCAATACGGCTCTTGCGACCGCGACGCCGCAACTTCCGAGTTCATTCGGATGTCCTGCTCCGTCGGGTGCCGGCAGAAGCGGATGCCATACGAGGTGTACGGGTGGCTGATCAAGAACTGGCACCGTCTCGTCCCGAAGTCTCTGGCGGTCGGGGTGCCGGTCGAGAGCGGGCCAACGCCACAACAGGGGTGGCGGATCAACTGGCACAACGGGCGGAAGAAAGAGGTTCTCATCCGTCTGGCTCGCCTCCCGCCGAAACGTGGTGGTTACCGACCGTTCAAGGTAGTGTTCGACTTCGCCTTCGGGTTCTTGGACCGGTGCGAGACGTGGAGCCCGGTTTCTTTCGGGCAACTGAAGCAGCCGCTCCTCGCCGACCAGCCGCTCTGCAAGGTCATGTGTCATGGCACGACGAGACATCCCCAACGGGTTCGGTCACTACTCGGCGGTGCTGGAGCGGATCTGTGAGTACCGCCCGGCGGGCCGGTGGGTCCAGTTCCAGTGCCTCCTGCCGCACCGCCACAAGAACGGCGACGCCCACTGGTCGGGGCTCGCGTGGATCGGCGACAAGGGCGAACTGGTCGCCCGGTGTCAGGGGTGCGGGGCCGGGTTCAAGGAGCTTGTGGACGCCGTCGGGCTCCCCCAGACCGAGTGGTTCCCGGACAAGGGTCGCAGGTACGAGTTCGCCAACAAAGGTGGTCGCGCGACCACCGCAAAACAGGAGCCGGAGCCCGTGTCAGACCCCGTCGCAATCTACCAGTACCGGGACGAAGCGGGCGAACTGCTGTTCGAGAAGCTGCGGTACGAGCCGAAGCGGTTCCAGTGCCGCCGGCCGACGCCAGCGGACGTGCGGCGGCGGGCGGACATCTCGGACGGGGTCGTGTCGTGGGTGTGGGGCGTGAGCGAGGGGATCTACTCCCGGCCGTCGCGGGACGGGGCGTGGGATCTGGTGCCGGCCCGCCACGACCACCAGATCGCGGTGAAGGTCGATGAGTGCCGGCGGGTGCTGTACCGGCTCCCGGAGCTGCTCGCCGCGAACAAGGAAGCCCCGGTGTTCCTGGTCGAGGGCGAGAAGGACGTGGAAACGCTCAAGTCGCTGGGGCTCACCGCGGTCTGCACGTGGGCCGGGTCGGGCAGCGTGGACCCGGCGTGGCTGCTGCCGCTGGTGGACCGGCGGGTGGTGGTGGTGCCGGACAACGACGAGGTCGGGCGGTCGCACGCGATGCGGTGCGTTGGGTGGCTGGTGTGCGGGGGCGTCCGCTCGGTGCGGGTGCTGTGGCCGGGCGAGTGCGGCTACGACCCGGCCCCGGGCGGCGACATCTCCGACTGGCTGGCCGCTCAGGACCCGGACGGCGGCGGGGCGAAGGCGTCGCTGATCGAACTGTGCAAGCGGGCTCACGAGTACAAGTGAACTGGTCGCGCGACCACTTTGGATACGGGGAGAACGCCACCGATGACGAGCGACTACGGCGAGTTTTTGCGGTCGAAGGTGCGGGCGGTCGAGCCGGCGGGGTTCGAGAACGGGCGGCTCCCGAAGGGCCTGTTCCCGCACCAGCGGGCGATCGTGAAGTGGGCGTGCCGGATGGGCCGCGGGGCGGTCTTCGCCGACACCGGGCTCGGCAAAACGCTGATGCTGCTCGCGTGGGCGGATCAGGTGTACCGCCGCACCGATCGGCCGGTGCTGGTGCTGACGCCGCTCGCAGTCGCTGAGCAGACGGCAGAAGAGGCGAAGAGATTTGGGATCGAAGGCGTTTTCCGAACCGACTCGCCCGCCGGCTACGTCGATTACTCCCGGGTCGTGGTCACGAACTACCAGAAGCTGCACCGGTTCGACCCGTCCGCCTTCGGTGGCGTTGTTCTGGATGAGAGTTCGATCCTCAAGAGCCACGACGGGGCGTACCGCAAGGCCCTGACGGAGGCGTTCGCGGCCACGCCGTACAAGCTGTGCTGCACCGCGACCCCGGCCCCGAACGACCACACCGAGATCGGCACCCACGCCGAGTTCTTGGGCGTGATGAGCCGGACGGAGATGCTCGCCACCTACTTCGTTCACGACTCGGGCGACACGTCGGAGTGGCGGCTGAAGGGGCACGCGGTCCGCGACTTCTGGCGGTGGGTCGCGTCGTGGGCGGTGCTGTGCCGGCGGCCGTCCGACCTGGGGTTCAGTGACGAGGGGTACGAACTGCCCCCGCTCCGCGTCCACGAGGTCGAGATCGAGACCGCCGCCCAGGCGGGCGTACTGTTCGCGACCGCGGAGACCACGCTCGCCGGCCAGCGGGCGGCCCGGAAGGAGTCGATGGATGGTCGCGCGACCACGTCCGCCCGGATCGCGAACGAGCCCGGCCCGTGCGTTGTGTGGGCGGAACTGAACGCCGAAGCCGACGCGGTTCAGGAACTGATTCCGGACGCGGTGCAGGTCGCGGGGGCGGACAAGGACGAGGACAAGCTGTCGCGGCTGAAGGGGTTCGCGGCTGGAACACACCGGGTGCTGGTCACCAAGACCACCGTGGCCGGGTTCGGGCTCAACTGGCAGCACTGCCGCCGCATGGTGTTCGTGGGGCTGTCGAACAGCTACGAGCAGTTCTATCAGGCGGTTCGGCGGTGCTGGCGGTTCGGCCAGACGGGGCCGGTGGACGTGTACCTGATCGGCACGGCCCGCGACGCCGGGGTGTGGGCGAACATCGCCCGCAAGCAGCGGGACCACGAGGCGATGGTCGAGGGGATGCTACAGCACACCCGGGACGTGAACCGCGAACAACTGGGGGCGACCGTGAAGCAGACCGACGAGTACCGGACGGGCCGGACCGGGGGCAAGACCGACGCGTGGATGATCCACCTCGGGGACTGCGTGGAAACGCTCCGCGGGTTCGACCCGGAGTGCGTCGATTACAGCCTGTTCTCGCCCCCGTTCGCGTCGCTCTACACGTACAGCAACTCGCCGCGGGACATGGGCAACTGCGGCACCTACGCCGAGTTCGCGGCCCACTTCGGGTTCCTCGTGGCGGAACTGTACCGCGTGCTGAAGCCGGGGCGGCTGGTGTCCTTCCACTGCATGAACCTGCCGACCACGAAAGAGCACCACGGGTACATCGGGATCCAGGACTTCCGCGGCGACCTGATCCGGCAGTTCCAAGCCGCGGGGTTCATCTACCACTCGGAGGTGTGCGTCTGGAAGGATCCGGTCACTGCGATGCAGCGGACGAAGGCCCTCGGGCTGCTCCACAAGCAGCTCAAAAAGGACTCGTGCATGTCGCGGCAGGGGATTCCGGACTTCGTCGTCACGGTGCGGAAGCCGGGCGTCAACCCGGCTCCGGTCAGCCACACGAACGACACGTTCCCGGTGGACCGGTGGCAACGGTACGCCTCCCCGGTGTGGATGGACATCGACCAGTCCGACACGCTGAACAACTACCGCGACGCCCGCCAGGAGCAGGACGAGCGGCACATCTGCCCGCTCCAGCTCGGCGTAATCGAGCGGTGCCTGGAGCTGTGGTCGCGCCCGGGCGACCTCGTTCTGTCCCCGTTCGCGGGCATCGGCAGCGAGGGGTACGTTGCTCTCAAGATGAAGCGGCGGTTCGTCGGGTGCGAGTTGAAGCCGTCGTACTTCGAGATCGCGACCGCGAACCTGCGGCGGGCCGAAGCAGAATCGTCACAACCCACATTGTTCGACTGTCTGGGTGAGTCGGAAACTACCCCGGCCGATGCGGCGTAGTTGGTCGCGCGTCCACTAAGAGGATTTGCCCATGCCCATGTACCCGGTGCTGTTTGGAACGGTTGACGAGCGGGTCAAGCAGATCGAGTTGGAAGCCCAGATGGGGCGGATAACGGCCGCAGAGGCGGTCGAGTTGATGGCCCCGCTGGTTCGTGAGCGGGGCGTGGAGCTGATCGACCAAGTCGAGGATCTCGTTCAGAAGTACGCCGAAGACGGATGGGACGTTGAAGACCTGCTCGGCGTGATATTCCACATTGGGACCGTTCTGGAGTACACGGACGGTCCCGAAGCGGTAGCAGAGGTCACGCGGGAGATGGTCCGGGATTGCGGGTCGCACCCGGCCGACGAAGACGACCCGAAAACGACCGGCGACAAGAAAGACGCAGAGGAGACCCGCTACCGACGGCAGGTCGAATCGGAGTTGGCTCGAATCCGGAAGCAACCGCCCAAGAACGCCACATACAAGAAGAAACCCAAATGAACCTGACCATCGACCGCGACACACTGGCCGGGCTGCTCCGCACGGCGGCCCCGGCCGTTCCTTCCCGCACCACCGCCCCCGTGTTGCGGTGCGTGAAGGTCACCACGTCGGACGGCTCCGTTTCAGTGTCCGCGACGAACACCGAACTGTTCGTGACCGGGCGCGCGACCGCCGAAACGGGCAAGCCCGGCTCGCTGTGCGTCCCGGCGGACGTGATCCAGTCGGCGGTGAAGCTGGCCCCGTCCGGGCCGGTCAGCATCGTGTCCGGGGCACGGGCCGAGTTGAAGTACGCGGGCGGGAGCTACAAGCTCAACACCGAGGACGTGTCGAAGTTCCCGGAGTGGGTGCCGCCGGAATTGCAGGGCGTGTCGTTCGAGATCGACGCCCCGGCCCTCGTGCGGTGCCTCACTCGGGTGGCGTTCTGCTGCTCCGAGCGGGTCGAATCGTTCACCACGTCGGGTGTGTGGCTGGAGGTTGCGAACGGCGAGTTCAACGCGGTCGCGACGGACTCCATCCGGCTCGGGATCGCGACAGCCAAGGTGGCCGACGGGGTGCAGGCGTCGGCACTCGTCCCGGCCCCGACCGTCCAGGCGGTGAAAGCGGCGTTCTCCGGCCGGACCGGTCCCGTCACGGTGACCGTCTGGGGCTCGACGGTGCGGTTCGCGGACGACTCGCTCAGCATCGCGTCCCCGCTCCTCACCGGCAAGTTCGCCCCCTGGCGGATGCTGGAGCAGAAGGTGAAGCCGCACGGGACGACGTTCGTGGACGACCCATCAGCCCTGTTGCGGGCGGTCCGCCGCGCCACGGTGACGGCCGACGCTGCGGACACGGCGGTGGTGCTGACCGGCGAGGGGCCGACGCTCACGCTGAAGGCCGCCGGGGCGGTCGGCGAGGGCGAGGTCGAGCACGTGTGCAAGTCGCAAAGCGGGGTCGCGTCGGCGGTGACGACCAAGATGGACCCGAAGAACCTGACGGACGCACTGGCCCTTGCCGCAAGCGACGGCGTTGAATCGATCACGTTCGCGTTCGAGGCGAGGAAGGCGGCGTGGGTGGAGTGCGACGGCTGGAAGTACGCCTCCATGCCGATCGTAAAGTAAGCGAGTGGTCGCGCGACCACTTCGAAGGATACGGGGAGAACACCAATGAAGACGGTGCTGTCACTCGGGGCGGGCGTTCAGTCCTCGACGCTCCTGCTGCTCGCGTGCCGGGGCGAACTCCCGAAGCCGGACCACGTCGTCTTCAGCGACACGCAGTTCGAGCCGCCGGAGGTGTACGCCCACCTTGAATGGCTGAAAGACGAAGCGGCCAAGGCGGGAATTACGATCGACACGGTTACAGTCGGCAGCATTAAGCGGGACGCAATCGACTTCGCACGTCGCCGCGGACGCGGCGACGTGTCGAGGTACGCCTCGATCCCGTTCTACGTCGCGAATAACGACGGCACTCAGGGGATGATGCCGCGGCAATGCACCAAGGAGTACAAGCTCGAGGCGATCGACAAGTACCACCGCCGCACCGTCCTGGGGCTCAAACCCGGACAGCGGGCTCCTAAGGAGCCCGCTGTCCGGGTGCTGATCGGGATCAGCGACGACGAGCGGCACCGGGCCAAGCCCCCCGGCTGGTGGGCCAGTGAGCAGGAGGAAATCGGCGAGAACCTGTTCGGCGGCGCGATGGTGCGGAAGCGGAAGGTTTGGAAACCAGTTCACTGGCAGGTGAGGGCGTACCCGCTGCTGAATGTGGAGATGTGGCCGGACCAGTCGGTTACGGATTGGGACGTGATCGGCGGCATCTGGACGCGGGCCGACTGCGTGAAGTGGCTCGAGAAGAACTTTCCGGGTCGCAAGGTGCCGAAGTCGGCGTGCATCTGCTGCCCGTACCGGTCGGACGCCGAGTGGATTCACATGCGGGAAACGGACCCGGAAACGTTCGCCGAAGCGGTGTCATTCGATCACGAGATCCGCGAGGCGTACCGCGACGGGCAGGCCCGTCGCGGGTTCTTGGCTGGCGTTCCTTACACGCACCGCACGATGGTTCCGCTCGAGGTTGTGGAGTTCGACCCGAACCGCACGAAGCGTAAGGGGTGCGGGGCGTTGTGGGATGAGGAGCCGGACGGCATGTGCGGCTTATGAGTGGTCGCGCGACCACTCACTTACGACGGGAGCAAGCTGTGGAAGTGTGGGCGGCGGTGCTGTCGGCCCTCGTGCAGTCGCGGGGGCACCCGAGGCCGGAACGCGAGTACCGGTTCCATTCGGACCGGATGTGGCGGTTCGACCTCGCGTGGCCGGCGCTGAAGGTCGCGTTCGAGCGGGAAGGGCTCGCGACCAAGGGCGGGAAGTCGCGGCACACGACCAACGCCGGGTACGCGGGCGACATCGAGAAGTACAACGCGGCGGCACTCGCCGGGTGGGTCGTGATCCGCGGCACGACGCGGATGATCGAGAGCGGCGAGGCGGGGAACGATCTGCTGACGGCACTCGAACTGGCGAGTGGTCGCGCGACCACTTTGGGGGAATGACCGATGGCGGCGGTAGCAGCGGAGAGCGACGCCGATCTGTGTGCGGCGGTGTCGGCGGGCCGGGCGGCGGCGGACGCCCTCCTCAAGCGGCACGAGAAGCTGATCTGGTCGTGCGTCCACCGGCTCCAGTTGCCGGACTGGGTGGACCGCGACGACATCTTCCAGGCCGGTCAGGTGGCCTTGGCCCACGCGGCGACGAAGTGGACCGAGGGGGCCGGGGCCAAGTTCACGACTTACGCCCGCACCGCGATCTGGAACGCGGTGGTGAACGAGTCCCGGAAGCAGCAGAAGAAGGCCACGAGCTTCGACGACCGGCCCAACGACCCGGACGGCTCGGACCTGCTTAACACCCTTGCCGCACCCGAACCCACCGACCCGCCGGAGTGGCTGGTGAAGGGCATCGGGCGGTTGTCGCCCGTCCTGCGGCGGGTCGTCGTGCTGCACTTCGGGCTGGAAGGGGAGCCGCGGACGTGGGGCGAGATCGCGTCGGCCACCGGCATGACGGTCGCAGTGGCGAAGCGAGCACTGGAACTGGCACTGGCTCAACTCACCCCGCAGACCGTGTGAGAGGTGGTCGCGCGACCACCTCACTTGATGTTGTCGATCGCCCCGAGAATCTTGTCGATCGCGACCGCCCATTTGTACTGATCGATCATCGGGTCTTGGGCGGTTTTCATCTCCGTTGCCGTCAGGTCCATCCGCAGAACCAACTCCCGCAGCACCCGGTACGCCTCGTCCTTCGACACCGCGGTCAGCTCGCACTTCATCTCTCGGCCCTCCCGCGAGTGGTCGCGCGACCACTTCTGATCGGCCTACCATAACAGAGGGAACCGGTCTCACAATCAGCGTTGCGGAAATCCGAAACATGGGAGCGAACGCACCGCCGAACCCGGACGACGGCGGCAACATGCGGCGTACCAAGATCAGCGATCAGAAGATCGCTGCGGTGGCTGCGTTGATCGTTCAGGGGAACTTTCGGTATGTCGCGGGCAAGGCGGTCGGTGTGCCGCCCCGGACGTTCCGAGACTGGATGAAGCGGGGCAAAGAGTACCCGGACGGACTTTACGGTCAGTTCCGGATTGCTGTCATTGCCGCCGAAGCTGAGGCCGAGCGTAAGGCCGTAGCTGCCGTGATTGCCGCCGGCCAGGACGACGCCAAACACCTCGAATGGTGGCTCGAGCGGAAGTTCCCGGAACGCTGGGGGAAGTTTCGCGGGGAGTTGAACGACCTGAAGCGTGAGATTGCGGAACTGAAGAGGCAGATCGGTGAGACTCAACCTTCGGAAACTCCGTGAGCAGGTCGAGTCGCTGAAGCGGCAGGTGGCCTCAAAGGGGTGGATTGATTACGCCAAGTACCGAACCGACCCGGCCGGGTACGCCCGCGACATCTTGAAGGTAAAGTGGTGGGCGAAGCAGGTCGAGATCGCCGAAGCGCTGTGCAAGCCGCCGTACCGCGTTCTGGTCAAGGCGTCTCACTCCGTCGGAAAGTCACACCTCGCGGGCGGTCTGGTCAACTGGTGGTACGACACCCGGTTCCCGGGCGTGTGTCTTACGACCGCCCCGACCGATCGGCAGGTCAAGGACGTGCTGTGGAAAGAAGTGCGGCGGCAACGGCGGAAGCGGCCCGGGTTCGTGGGGCCGAAGATGCCCCGGTTGGAATCCGACCCCACGCACTTCGCCCACGGGTTCACGGCACGGGATGCTACGAGCTTCCAGGGCCAGCACGAGGCGTCCATCCTGCTCATTTTTGATGAAGCGGTCGGGATCGACGGCGATTTTTGGGAGGCCGCCGAGTCGATGTGCCAGGGTGCCGAGTACGGGTGGCTCGCGATCTTCAACCCGACCGACACCACCTCGCGGGCGTACCTCGAAGAGCAGGCCGGTTCCCGGTGGACAGTGATCGACATTCCCGCGACCGAGCACCCGAACATCGCGGCCGAACTGGTCGCGCGACCACCCGAGTACCCGTCGGCGGTCCGACTCAACTGGCTCCGTGATCGGCTGGAGCAGTGGGCCGAGCGGATCGAACCGGGGGACGCGACCCCGACCGACATCCAATTCCCGAACCCCGACGGCTCGCCGCAGTGGTGGCGACCGGGGCCGTTGGCGGACGCCCGACTGCTCGCCCGGTGGCCGGCGAGCGGGTGCGGCGTGTGGTCCGATCCTGTGTGGCGTTCCGTCGAGCGTGCCGCCCCAGATCCGGTTCCCGAGCGGTGGTTACCACAAATCGGGTGCGATGTGGCCCGGTTCGGCGAGGACTGGACCGAATTGCACGTCCGGTGCGGCAACGTCAGTCTGCACCACGAGGCTCACAACGGCTGGGACACCAAGCGGACGACCGAGCGGCTGAAACAGATGTGCGGCGAGTGGGCACAGTGGGCGACGCAGCTTCGTGATCGCGGTGCAGATCCGATTGACCCGCGACGGATCCCGGTGAAGGTTGACGACGACGGAGTAGGCGGCGGCGTCACGGACCAGCGAGGTGGGTTCAACTTTCAGGCCGTGTCGTCCGCCTCGAACGCCAACGACAAAGAGGCGTACCCGAACCGCCGGAGCGAGTTGTGGTTCACAGTCGCCGACCGGGCCAAACGGGGCGAACTGTTCTTGTCGAACCTACCCGCCCACGTCCGGCAGGAACTGAAGCGGCAGGCGATGGCCCCGACCTACAAACTGGACGCGGCCGGTCGTCGTGTGGTCGAGCCAAAAGAAGACACGAAAGAACGGATCGGTCGCTCGCCAGACGGAATGGACGCGGTGAACCTCGCGTACTACGAGCCGAGCGGCCGGGGCGGGGCGGTGGCGGTCGAAGGGTCACGCGGTCGGTGAAGTGGTCGCGCGACCACCATTGAGGGCACACGATGGCGATCGATAAGCCGGTTCTGTGGGGGGCGGACGGCAACCCTCTTTCCCAAGAGGGGGCGCTGCTCTCCCCGAACGCCCTGAACGTCGCCCAGGTCATCCAGAACGCCGGGAAGATGTACTCGCACACGTGGGACGAGGCGATGCGGGACGCCCCGCAGAACGCCCTCGCCATGCGGCGCGACCCGTTCTACCGGTCGATGCTGCAAGAGCGGACCTCGCCGACGCAGAACCTCGACTGGGAGGTGGCGGTTCCGAACGAGGACGATCCGGTCCACCGGTTGCAGCGGGACACGCTCCAACGCGCGTGGGAGGAGCTTCCGGACAAGCCGAACCTGATGTACTCGCTCCTCGACGGTGCCCTTTGGTGGGGGCGGTCCGGTCAGCAGGGCATGTGGGGCCAGAGCGACAGCGGGCTCACGAACTGGCTGTACCACGAGCCGGTCCACGGCGACTCGATTCAGCACCAGTGGGACCGCACGCCCGTCATTCTCGTGTCGTGGCAGGCGAAGCAGAAGTTGGAGCGGGACGACCCCGAGTGCATCATCAGCTCGTCCACCCGCGGGGCGTACGGGCTGCGGCTGTACAAGCCCGAGTACCGCAAGCGGTTTATCCTCCACACCCACGTTCGTGAGGCGTCGGACTATTACGAAGGTGAGATGGCGGGCGGCGTCCACGGCGTCGGGCTCCGCTCGTGGGCGTACTGGGGCGATTACGTCCGCCGCGACATCCTCGCGGCGATGCTCGGGTTCATGAACTCGACCGGGATGATGGACCTCGTCATCATCAACTACCCGGACGGCAACGTCGAGGCCGAAAAGCGGGCGATCGCGAACGCCAAGAAGATCAGCGGCAAGCTCGTGCTCATCTGCCCCCGCGACCCGTCGAAGGACTGGCCCGCGGTCGAACAGGTGCCGATGAACACCGCCGGCGTCGAGGTGGTGCAGAACCTGCTGGAGAACTACTTCGACCGTTACACGCGGGAGCTGTTCGTCGGGCAGAACATGAGCAACGGCGGCGGCGGGCCGGGCGGGCTGGAGGGCGATGGCCGCGCCGAACTGGCCGGCGATACCAAGTTCCAACTCTGCAAGACGGACGCCCGCCGCTTGGCCGAGACGCTCACGCGGGACTGGCTCGTCCCGTGCCGGGATTACAACTTCCCCGGCTCGAAGGTGCCGGTGACGATGAAGCCCATCCTGGCCGATCCCAAGGCCAAGGAGAAGGCACAGAACATTAGCGTCTGCGTCGCCAACGGCATCGAGATCGAGGAAGACGAGGCACGCCGGGCGTTGGGCTTCTCGAAGCCGCGAGAGGGCAAGAAAACGATCGGGGCGAAGCCGGCGGCCGATCCGACGAACCCGACCGCACCACCGGGCGACGGCGGGGCGGTCGCGCGCCCACCCCAGCCCCCGAAGCCGGACGGCGGGCACGACCTCGCGACCGACTTCCTCCAGCGGATCGGGCGGCTGGAAGATCTGCTCATGTACCGGCTGAACCAGCCGCCGTGGCCGGGTGCGGTGTTCGACGAACAGCGCCACCGCTGGGTGAACAAGGACGGCAGCGACGGGCCGCAAGGTGGTCGCGCGACCACAGCCGGGAACGGTAACGGCCAACCGGCCCCGCAGCTCGGCGACGCGGACCGGGACGACATCGCCAACGGCATCGACGCCGACGTGCGGGCCTGGAAGGGTGAGGAGATCCCGCCCGGACTCGTGCAGCGGGCGAAGGACGTGGCACTGACGATTGCGGCCAAAACCTACATCTGGGCGACGCAGGCCACGCACTCGAAGGCAATGGCGACGCTCGGCGAGGTGATGGGGGCCGTGTTCGACACGCCGGCCGACATGATGAAGTTGGGGTACAACCCGTCCACGTCGAGCGGCACGTCCGGTGCGGGCGTGGCCGATCCGGTCAAGGCGAACCTGAACGACGCGTTCGGCGTCGGCGTGTCCGGTCACCTCGTCGCGTCCGTCGCGTCGAAGGTGCTGGTGAAGGCGGCATATTGGGTGCGGAACCGGACGCAGAAGGGCGAGCAGCCGACCGCCCTCTCTTTGGTGGCGTTGCTGTACGAAGGCGACCAAGAGCCGGACGGGTTCTTCGAGTGGGCCGAGTTCATCGCGACCGTGCTTCAGAGGACCGCAAAGGGGATCGGCAGCGACGCCCAGATGCCGGACGCGGCGACCGTCGAGCGGAACCTGCGGGCGCTGGTGGAAGAACGCCAGAAAGCCGAAGGGGACGACGACCTCACCGGGTACGCGTGGGACGAATCGCAGGTCAAGCGGGACGGGGACGGTCAGTTCGCCCCGAAGAACGGTGGGGAGTACGGACCCGACCACCCCCGCACCCGCAAGGGGCGGCCGGTGCCGCGGTCCGCAATCCGTCTGGCCGCCACCTCCCCGGACGATGCCGACGAGATCCGCAAGCGGTTGAGCGTTCCGGCCGAACGCGAGAAGTTCGACGCGGCGGTCAAGGCCGAGAAGCGACGGATCGGTGACGCCCGCCGCAAGAAGCGGCTCGACCTCGCCGGCAAGGCCGCCGCCGCCGAAGGCGACCGGATCGGCAAGATGCCCGCCGCGGCCCGCCGGCTCAAACTCGACGGACTCGCGGCCGAACTCTCGCAGGCGGCGAACGCGATCCGATCGGCCCACACGGTCAAGCAGGCCAAGACCGAACTCAAAGCGGTCAAAAAGCGAATCGCGACGGCCGCCAAGGATGTTCGCAAGGCGTTCGGGGAAGAGGCAACTCGGTACGCCGGAACACTCGGCGTACCGGACCGGATTGCCAAGGAGATCGGTCGCGGCATCGCGTCGGCCGCCAAATACGACAACGTTCCGCCGCTACCAACGGACGCGATCGAAGACGCTCTGGGCGAAGTAAACTCGGCATGGAGCAGCGGTCGCCGACGCGACGCCTTGAAGAACCTGACGGACGCGTTCGACGCGTCACTCGACACCTCTCGTGTTGCGGCGGCCGTTAAGGATTGGGCCGGGGATGGCGGGTACGCACGGGAAATCCTCGAACGGGCTCTCGAACTGCGGGTGGACGAGATCGACCCCAAGCGGGGCGAGTCGGCCGCCGCGTACAAACAGCGGCTCGAGAACGACCACGGGTTCAAAAACCTGCCGCAACCCGAGGCGGGTGAGAGTGCGAAAGACTACTCCTACACGCCGGACATTGAGAACACGCGGTCCGATCGGAGCGACGCCGTCGCCGCGAATTGGCTCAGCGGGTTCGCCGACCACATCGCGAAAGCGTTCGGGAGTGGTCGCGCGACCACCTCATACGACTGGGATGCGGGCGACCACCCACGCGGCCAGCCCGACAACGCCGGCCAGTTCGCACCGAAGGGCGGCGGCACAAAGGAGAGTGGCGACCGCCCAAAAGCTGACGCCGGTGGTCGCGCGACCACCGGCAACCTCCGGGACCGCCTGAACGATAAAGACGACCCGATCAACGCCGACGCGGGCCGTAGCGGTCGCGCGACCACGCATGCGGATAAGGCGTCCAAACGGAATCGCCCGAAAGCCGTCGGGGTTGCGGGCGTGGTGGATGTGGCCCGGTCGCGGCGGATCAAGAAGGCTCACAAGGTCGAGCAGGAGGTCGCGGTCGCAGTTGAAGGGGCGAACCTGCCCGACAGCGAGCCGGCGGACGTGGTGTACATGCCAGACGCTCGGGGCAAGCCAATCACGGACCCGGCCGAATCGAAGCGGTGGCTCGCCCAACGTGCCAAGGTACTTGCCGCTCACAACAAGCGGCAGGCGGGACAGGAACTCACCGCTGCCGAACGGTCATTGGCCGAGGTGGCAGAAACGGTGCTGTCGAATCCGGCCCACTTCTTCGAGGTAAAAACCTTGCAGAAGGCACGACAGAACCGGGTGCGGATGACTGCCGACGCCCTCGATAAGAAACGGGCATGGCAGGCGAAGTACAACGTGGTATTCTCCGTCGTCATCGTTGACGAGCGGAAGGGCTCGAAGCACTCGGGACACCGAGTCTACGTCGCCCCCGCCACGCTCGAAAAGACGGTGTCGCTCGCCGATTGTGTAAAAGTCGGCAGCATCGCAGAGGTGCTCAAACACGCCCGGGGTGGCTCGTGAGCTACAGCGTCTACTACGCCTTCGAGGACAAGGAAGCTCAGGACGGCCCGTTCGTCGCGTCCGGAACCGGATGGCTCGATTGGGGCGAATGGGTTCTCGATATCGAAGGGTGCGAGGAGTGCCACACGCTGTACGAAGCCGGCTGGGCGATGGCCGAACCCATCCGAGACGAACTCGAACGGCTGCTCGACGCCGACGGGCACAATGAAGACCGCGACGACATCACACGTGCTGTTCTGAAGGCCGTGAACGCTTTACCCCCTGGGTGCGAGACTATCATCATTTCGGACGGCACCGAACCGGGAGATGATGATGACGACAGCGGCGAAGACGAGTGACATCATCGGCGAATTGCCATGTTCAGATACGCGGTGCGCGAAGGGATGGATCACGACCCGAACTCGCGTCGCGGAAATGGAGCGTGGCGAGTACAACCTGTCGAAGTGGCGATGCTCGAAATGCGATGGGAAAGGCATCAGGGTGGTCGCGCGACCACCCCAGATCGCGTGCGGTGATCTTCCCGACCCATCTGGGTTGCTCGCTTGGATCAGTGCGGATCCGGACGAGGACACACACCGGCTCGGCTACGCCGACTGGCTTGACGAACACGAACAACACCAGAGAGCGGAATACATCCGACTGTGCTGTGCGCCGGCGGGATCTCTGCCGCACACTACCCGTGTGGGCGAGTTATTCGATGATCTGTTTCAGCGTCTGCCGCCGAGCTACTGCCTCAAGGACATGCACCGTGGGTTCATCAAGCGGATCGTTTGCCCGTGGGAGAGGTGGCGTGATCACGGTGATGATTTGCGATCCCGTGAATGGGTTCCGCTCGTCGAACTGACGACGCAAGTTGTTTTTGATGAGGCCGTAGAAGAGTTTTGGGACACCCACGTCCGCGTCGCTGGTCGTGACATGGCGACCATTATTTCACCTCATGACGGTAGCCGAATGGACGCTCAAATACTCGAACGTCGTTGGCTGGGCACTCGGTTCATTCTTGGCCCCATTCCATTCTGAATGGCCGCGCGACCACCCTACCATAAGGCATGGGGCCGAGTGATCCGACGCTGACGTTCTTGGACCGCCTCCGCGACGAGTCCCAATGGGTCATTCGTCGCGGGGTGCCGATCTTCGAGCCGCACGAGCGGGACGCCCGGGACAAGGACGGCAAGCCGATCACGATCCGGGTCACCGAACGCGACCTGCCGCGGATCGCCCGCGAGTCCAACCGTCTTGAGGCCGAGAACGGCGTCGTTGGCGTTCTGACCGACCGCCACACGATCCGCCCGCGGGCCGACGGGGCCGGGTTCGAGCCGGTCCCGGACGTGAAGGTGTACGGCGTCCAGCGGAACTACCGCGTCGGCACGTACGGCGTCCGCGACCCGAAAACCGGTCGCGTCACGGTGAAGCCTGCCGTCCTGGCCGACTGGTACTTCCTGCCGGACGTGTCCGCCGAAGCCGCCCGCCGCCCGCACCGGTCCGTCGAGTACCAGCACGGCACCGGCCAGATCCGCGGCACCGCCGTCATGGTGAACGCCCCGTTCCTCGACATGGGAATGGTGGCCCTGTCCAGCGACCAACCGATTTACTGCTACCAGATGGGGGCTTCCGTGGACCAGCCGAACAAGCCGACCGGGGACCAGCCGCAGTTCACGGACGAAGAGAAGTCACTGTTCGAGAAATGCCGCACCTACATGCGGGCGACTTACGGGCTCGGCGAAGAGTGGCCGGGGGCGAAGAAGGAAGAGTCTGCGAACCCCGAGAAGAAGACGGGCGAAAGCGACGACAAAAAGGCCCCCATCACCCCGATGCAGAAGAACGGGGGCGTTGAGGTCTACGCGGCCCTTCAGGCTCGCGTCGCCGGGCTCGAGCAGGAACGGGACATCGAGCGGTGCCAGTTGCTCGTGGCCGAGGGGCTGGTCGGCTACTCGCTCAACGCGGACGAGAAGAAGAAGGCGATCAGCTCGCTCGCCAAACTCCCCGCCGCCGACCGCAGCGAACGGGTCGAGGAGCTGAAGGCGATCTACGCGGCCCGTAAGGTGCCGGCCGGGATGATCGAGATCTACGGCGGCAAGGTTGAGGGCGGCGACGACGCCACGCCCGGCCCGATGTCGGCACCCTGGTATCACGAGCCGGCGATGGCGTACATGCGGGAGGAGCCCGGAACCATGTACGAAAAGGCCGTCGCCCACATTCTGGCGACCCACAAGAAGTAACCGCTGTCAGCGGCCCGAAGTGGTCGCGCGACCACTTTCACCAACCGAGCACAAGGGGCGGATCATGTTGGGAAGCTTCAGCGGTCGCGCCGGCGGCAACATCCTGCCGGCCCGGTTCGTCAAGCGAACCGGCGTGTCGGGCGAGGCGGTTGTGACCCAGTGCGGGGCGAACGAGTCCCCGTGGGGGATCGGGCCGAAGGGCACCCGCCGCATGGCGCTGACCGGCTGGGACGACGGGTTCGCTGCGGTCGCGGGGGATGACGTGAACGTGTTCGGGCCGGGCGACGACGTTGCGCCCCTCGAACTCGGCGGGACGGTGGCGGTCGGAGACTACATCAAAAGCGACTCGGTCGGTCGCGGGGTCTCGGCGAGCACCGACAAGGATCGTGTGGGGGCTCAGGCACTTGAGCCCGGCGTTGCGGGGCAGCTCATCCGGGTCAAGCCGATGCGGTTCGACCTCTCGGTCTGATCGGGCCGGTCGCCGCGACCGGTCGCGCGACCACTTACGGGTTCACGGGCGGTAACAGGGGCGACTCATGCCGATGCGATCGATCGGGCCGTTCAACGGCCTGCTGCCGGAACCGACAGGCGTCCTAGTCGGATACCTTCGCGACCCGAGCACGTTTCCGTACCTGCGGTACGCGCAAATCATCCCCGCCCCCGAAGTCCAGTTCATGTACTGGCTCATGAACTTCGACGAGCCGGTGCGGGTGCCCCGCGAGAACGACTACGTCTGGGCATACGACGACTACCGCCCGACCGGTAAGGACTTCTCCGTCCAGGGCGAGTGGATCGAGACCCGCACCAACCGCTGGGACTTCCCGTACACCATTGGCGAGACCACACTCCGGCTGTGGAAAAAGGCCGGGTTCAACGTCAAGCAGATGTACGACGACATCCGCGGTAACCAGTTCCAGGTGCACCGGGCGTGGCGGGCGGTTAAAACCTTGCTCGCGGCGACGTGGCCGACGAACAACCGGGCGTCGAACCCGTCCGCTCTTCTGGGGCAGTCGGATCCGGTCTATTTCGACAACTCGCTCGGCAACCCGACCACCCCGGGCGGCACACTGGACCCGCGGTTCCTCGTCATCAAGCGGACCTTCAACGCCGTGAAGCGGCGGATCAACCTCGCGACGAACGGGGCCGTCCGCCGCGACCAGTTGTTCGCGGTGATTCCGCCGGTTGTGGCCGAAGCGATCTCGAACACGCACGAGATCCAGGAGGCACTGAAGCAGAGCCAGCACGCAAAGGAACTGACGGACGGGTTCTCGAACGCGAACGACTGGAACCTGCCGGAGACCTACGCCGGGTTCACGCTCGTGGTCGAGGACACGCCGCGGGTGAAGATCAACCAGAAGGCCGACGGCACGATGGCAGACATCACCGTGCCGAGCGAGAAGGATTACATCCTCGACACCGACTCCGTCCTGTTCACATCCCGGCAGGGCAAGCTGGACGGGGTGTACGGCGGGAAAAACTTCTCCACGCTCCAGCTCTACACGCACAACGGCGAGGCCCGCGTCGAGGCGTTCAGTGAGCCCAAGCACGAACTCGTGGAAGGCCACATCGTCGCCGAGGACAAGTTCGTCACGCCGTCGATGGTGTCCGGGTTCCGCCTGGACGACGTGCTCCAGTCCTGATCCGCCGCGGCGGCCCGGAAGTGGCCGCGCGACCACTCACCGACAGACCAGAGGGTAAGGCATGAACGGCTTCGGCGGGAACGGGACCGGGAACCTGACGCAGTCCGCGGGCACACGCATCCGGTATCTGATTCAGCCCAACCGCAACGGGCGGGCTCGGGTCACCAAGTGCGTGTACACCGCCGGCGCGACCGCCCACCCGCTCACGTTCGCCCGGCCGCTCGGCCGGACCACGGCGTCAGCGGCGGCCGCGGCTGGTCAGGCGGTGATTAACCTGACCAGTGATCCGGGACCGAGCGGTAACGGCATCGCGGCGAACGACCTGCTCGCGATCCGCGAGACCGACGGCGTGACGAGACTGTACACCGTCCAGTCGGTGTCTGCCCTTGCCATCACCCTCACGAGCAACTTGGTGGCCGGTGCCGCGGCCGGGGCGAAGGTTTGGAACTTCGGCCTCGTGACCGACGTGAACCCGGCAGACGGGGTTGCCCACCCGTCGATCTCCGGGATCGCCGGGCAGACCACGACCTATGAGGACCGCGAGGGCGGGCTGTTCGCCACGTTCGTCACCGACGACCCGATCCTATTCGACAGCGGGAACGCGACAAACGCCGGCACGCTCCAGCAACTCAACTGGTCGTTCACCGTCGATTGATCCGGCCCTAACAACTCGTTACACACGCTCGGGGCTGCTGGTCGATCGTCCAGCAGCCCCGTTCTCGTTCGTGTGGTCGCGCGACCACAACCGGAGCCAGCGATGCCGCAGACGCCGAACGGAGCCGCCGCCCCTTACTGCTCGGTGGCGTTGTTCCTCGAGTACCACGACTGGCAGCAGATCGCCGACCTGATCCGCGACGGCGAAGGACCGCGACCTACCCGTGCCCGGATTCTGGACGGCACCACACCCAGCGACGAGTACACCCGCATCAACCGCGTGCTCCTGGCCGCTTCGGGGGAGCTGGAAGGGGCGTGTTTCGTCGGCAAACGGTACTCCACCGACGACCTCGCTGCACTCACCGGTAGCGGGGCCGAACGGCTCCGTAAGATCGTTGCCGACCTTGCCTTCTGGACGCTGTCCCAGCGGCGACAGCCCGGATCGGCCGATCCCGACACAGTGCCCGGAGCGAAGCAGGCACTGGCCGAACTCGACCGGCTCCGCGACGGCGATCGCATCTTCCCGCTTCAGGAATCGGCGAACGCGGGTCTGCCCAGCACAAGCGACCCGGACCCGTCACAGCAGGCGAACCCGCTCATCACTAACGCTGAGCGTTTCTTCGGCACGCACCGGCAAGGGTACAACCGCCCATACCGGCCCGGCGGGTACTGACCGGTCGCGCGACCACATTCGATCAGATTGTGGGTTGGAGTTCGGAAATGCCGAGAACATCCGCCACTTCCAGCCACAGCCAGGGAAAATGTTCAACTTGAACATTTTCCCTGGCTGTCATCGGGTTCACGTCTGGTTAAATGCTGTCGGGGAGTGTGGCTGGAACCGAACTCTAAGGCCAAAAGACACGTACCTAACGTAGAGTTCTCTGCCACACGCGAATAAAATTCAAGTGACATCACCGGCACGTTTTTTTCACTGACTTCCCGCCCTGGACGGCTCAAAACCGCCTAGCGGTTGGACGTGTCCTATGGTACACGGGTGAACCTTGCCGGGATGACACGGTCCTTTTACTCTGTCGAAAGACCGTGCCTTGAACCGGGGTATTCCTAATTAGCGATGACATCGCCTTTAATTCTGTTTCGAGGTGCCAGATGACGGAAACGACCAGCCAGTCAGTTTCCCCAATCCGCCTCAACTCACAAGCCAAGGACAAACGGATTTGGGTCGAGTTGCGGGATGGGGAAGAAGAACTCCTGTGGACGGTGGATCAGATCCTGACCGCCTGCCGGGCGTACAACCAGACAGTTTCTCTGGCCGACGTTGATCGGCCAGTTCGTGAACTGTGGAAGGTGCTGAACGCTTGGTGCGTATCACAGAGTGACGCCATCAAAACAGCGTACCTGCAACCGACCGGGAACGGTCGGTTGCTGTTCCTCGTTGTTCAACCAGCAACCGGATTTGATCAGGAATTGACCGATGCGCTGACCGAACTGGACATGGACATCGCCAACGATGACCGGTTCGAGTTGGTAAAAATGGATGTTCGGTTGGTAACGCCAATGTCTCAGGAACAAGTAGACGCGATGCTGCGTCCACACTAATTTGTTCGGGGGATCGCCCTTGCCGACTGATGTTGAACACTTCGCCGCCGCTGCTCGAAATCAAGAACTAATTACACATCTGCTTCCGCAGATTTCAGTATTTCCTGATTGGGTGGCGGTGGCGGCGTTCTACAAGGCCATGCACCTCGCAGAGGCGGTTCTGTTCAGAACCTATCACGCCAAGCACACATTCGGCCACGACGACCGTCATCGCGTTCTTAAGAGCAATCGCCGGTACGAGCATATTTACAAGCATTACCGACCACTCTGGGAGGCGTCACTCGTAGCTCGTTACCTGGAAGTCCACAACGACGGATATCCGAAGTTCACGGATTACATGGCAACTCCTGTTATTCAAGCGAAGCTGATCAACCATTATCTGAATCAGGTAGAGCAGGGCGTGACCCGGTTGCTGGGATCGTGGCCTGTCAACGTTCCCCGGTGCGTCGCACAGCCACCGAACTCGCCACCTGCCGCCGCCACCACTGGATCGTGACTGACCGCGCGACCACTTCAACCGAGGCGGAAGAATCATTAGGGGTGGTGAACTTTTGATCATCTAGCGGGCGAGTCTGCGAATGCCATACTGGATGACATCTCGTCCAGTGGTAATTTGCCCATGATGACCACACGCTGCCCGGGGTGTTCGGTTCTCGTTCGCGTGTCTGCGGAAGCAGCGGCGGCGGACCCTGCGTGTCCCCGATGCAGCTCTCCGTTAATCTTGACCGTTGACGAGCCGAAGCCGATCACACGACCCAAATCAGCTCCTGTAGTGAACGAGCCCCCGCAGGAACGAGATTGGGAACCCGAACCGGAGCCGGAACAACCGGAACGGGAAGAGCCTGATCCCTACTACCGTCCGATTCGCCGGCGAAAAAAGAAGGGGCCACCGGTACTCGCCATTGCGACTGTTGGCGTTCTGTTCTTGGTTGCGATCGTGTCCGTTGTGGCGCTGCTGAACCGGGCCAAAAACGTTCAGGATCAGGCACGGGCAGCATCACAGAAGGGAACTGTTAAGAGCAGCCCACCGGTTCATTCCGAACGACCGATCGAAACACCAGTGCGGGCGACCGATTACAAGGACGAACTCGACCGCGAGGATTCGGAGCGGTTCGTAACCCGAATACTCGCCCTTGCAATCGGTCTGCCGATCTACCTGCTTCCGACGGGCGTGGCGGTGTTTCGCCGGCACAACAATCTGGCTCCGATCGTGATAGTCAACGTGTTCCTCGGGCTCATTTTCGTCGGCTGGGTCGTCGCTTTGGCATGGTCCGTTTCCGACATGCGGCCCATGCGGACCGAGCGACCGGTTTGACTCCCGGAGGACACCACGTGGACGACGACACCGAACTCCTCATTCTGCGGCGACGGCGGCAACAGAAACAAGCCCGCCGACGCATGATCTTGCTGGCCTCACTCGCCGGCGTCGGGGCCGTACTCCTCCTCGCCATCGTCGTCGTCGCAGGACGAGCCGGAAGCGGGCGCGCGACCACAAACGTGTTGGGGGGGCCGTCCAACCACGCCGAACTGGCCGATTTGCTGCGATCGAAGGGTCTCCAGGTCAGCTACGAATCTGCTGGCCCGTTGATTGATCGCCCGGAACGTCCGACGTCCATTTTCACGATCGATGTTGCAGGCAAGCGTGGTCTATTAATGGTGCATCTGAACAAGAGCGAATCGGCTGCACGCGAGCAAGTCGCCACGATGGGTGGCAACGGGTTCGCGTGCAGCCGATTCGCTCTTGAAGTGTGGATGGCAGATGAAGAGTCGAAGTCTGTATTCCTGCAAGTAAAACGAACACTGGGCGTCAACTGAGAGGACGCCCGCCACTCGGGTACACGTGACCAGAGCGGCTGGCAGCGATCCGAGCTGTAGCGGCCATGCGGCCCAGCTCTGCGTCGATCCGAGCCGCCTCTCGCTCAATTCGCTCCGCATCAGCAGCAATCCCAGTAGACGCTGCCTTCTTGGATTCTTCTTCGCTCTTCTTTTTCTGCCTGTCGAGCAGCAGACCCATTACTCCGGCGGTCTTCAGTACGGGCGAGTTCGCAATTGCCTCTGTTGCGGCACTGATGATCCGCAGTGGGGGCACCAGGAGATCGTTCAGGAGAGCCAAAATCTCGTTCTTGGTGTTCGCCAAGACATTTTCTAAACCTTCGCTTGCGTCCTTGCGACGCTGTTCCGATTTTGCCAGTACGCCCGTCGAGCCCGCCTGAGCGTTGCCCTGCCGCCGGTCGCGCAACATCTCTTGGATGTCGCGCTGGGCAAGGACGGCCGCCATCGGTCCCGACACTTCCGCCAGCTTCCGGGCAGCGGCGATCTGCTCATCCGTAGCCTGGATGACAGCCTTTTTAAACTGGTTGAGGGCGTCCCCGACTGCGACAATGGCCCCGATCGGCCCGGCCAGACGGGCGAGACCCGCCGCCCCGCCAGTGAGTCCGCCCAGACCCGTCGGCCCCTTCCCACCCAGAAACTCGCCCACACCCTTAGTTGCGTTCGCGGACGCTTTACCGAACCGCGAGTTGTTCCAGAGCCTACGGAGGAACCCCGGCTCTTCTTCCTTTGGCGTTGTTGGCTTCGGCGGCCCTGGTAGTCCGCCCTGACCGGGCAGTCCGCCCACGATCGACACCTGGAGCGGCTTTGGCCCCACGACGATCACCGATTGCGGGCGGTCGAACGCCGACACGACGCCGTTCTGCTCGCGGGCCGTGGTCGCGTGCTCGTGCTCCAGGGCGATCTCGCCCGGAAGAGCGATGATTGACTTGTGCAAGTCTTCGATCGCAAAAGACAGCGCCGCTTGGCTCGCGGCGGCCACCGTTTGCGACACCTTCGAGACATCCACCAAATCTCCCAGCGACTTGATGACATCATCGAGAGTCGAATCCCCGCCCATAACCTTCTCCTGTGGTCGCGCGACCACCTTCAGCCCCGACCACTGATAGCCTCAACGACACATGCTGCGATGCTCTCGTAACGGGCCACCGCCGCTTCCTCTACTCGCTTGCGACCGGCCCAGACGCCGACGAAGGTGCGGTAGGGGAGTCGAGCGGGATCGAGGGCGAAGCCCGCGGCGGCGAGATCGAGAAAGGGCGGGCACTTGCGGCGAGTTGCTGCAAGAACGCCAGGAATCTGAACAGCACAAGCAGTCGCTCAGCTTCCGTCAGTCCGGCCGCCCCGTCCAGCGGTCGCAGCCCGAACATGGCGTCCGCGGCCTTGACGAGTGCCGTCACTGCGTCCGCTTTCTTCTGCTTCATGTCGGCGGCGACGGGCGTACCGGCCATTGCGGCGGCGAGGTCCGCCGGCACCTCGTGCGCGAGCACCCGGAGCCGATCCTCGTAGTCCGGGCACGATTCTTCGAGGACCCGGCCCGCAACCATCGGATCGGCCCGCCGTGTCGCGGTGCCGTCGAAGTACGCGAAGATCTGCCGCTGGTGGTCACGCGACCACCAGCGGCGAAGGAAACCGAACATGCTGCTACCTCGTTACAGGGCTCGGGTGTAGAGCGGGGTGTTGACCGCCGAAACGGTGGACGCGGGCGCGAACGGCCACGCGAAAAACGTGAGGTTCACCGGCTTGTTGCCCACGGACATCGGGATGCGGGCGTTCGGCCGGAGAACGCAGTGCAAGAACTTCCACGGGGTGTCATCGGACGCCGCAATGCCGATGGCGAAGTCGTCCCCGTTGGTTCCCACGAGTCGGCCGGGGGTGTTGAGCTGGCCTGCGGCCCCGCGGTTGCCCCGGTTGAGCACCTTGGTCAGGACGGCCGGGTCGATACTGATGAGCGGGCAGGTGATCGTCGCCACCTCCCCGAAGTCTTGAAGCTCGTGGGGCGTCATCTCACCGAACACGTCGGAGAAGATCTCCTTGTAGTTCTTGCTGATGTCGATATCGACCCCGCCTTGGGCGTACCCGAGCATTTCCTGCGCGGCGGCCGTGCCGGTGTAGGAATACACGATCGCCGGCCCCGTCCGCCAAAAACCGACCGCCATGGCAACGCCCCCAAAAATCTAACGGCTACTATATGGTATGGCCGGTGGTCGCGCGACCACTTCCGGAGGGGGCTCAAATGTCGGTCATCGAATACAACTCGATCCGGTTCCACTTCGCCAAAACCGCGAGCGTCGAGTTCGATACGTCCCGCGACAAGAGTGGCGTGGACGTGATCGCCAACACGACCACGATCCGGGCTCGCGGCGTCGCCTCGCTCACCTCGCAGGTGCCGGGCGATTCAGCCGCCTTGCTGCCCACCATCCGACACATGCTGAACATGCCCCGGCGGCGACTCCTGTATCAAGTGGGGGGATACACCATCATCTCCCAATCCGGGATGGACGCCCAGCTCGGGCCGACCCCGGTCAAGCCCGCCACCGTCGAGCCGGCGGGCAACGGCACCTTCTTCGTGGACGTGGCGTACAAGGTCAGCACCTACGACTGTGGCGAGGCGGCCTTGTCCGACCCCGTTACCTCCCTCCGCTGGACGCAGTCCGAGAGCTTCGACGACCGCTGGTTCTCCACCATCACCACGTCCGGCACCCTGACCGTCCGGAGCGACCTGAACCAGTGCGCCGACAACTTCCGGCAGTTGGCGACGCCCCCGATCCTCGACGACTACCAACGCGTGTCCGCCAAGTACACCCTCGCACCCGACGGGCTCAGCCTGGACTTCGAGTTCACCGACCAAGAGAAATCGCTTCTCCCCCCGTACCCGGCCGTAGTTGCTGATGGCGATTTTAACGTCATTTGCCCGCAGAACCATAAACGCACAGGAGTAGTCACAATCACGCTCGAAGGGGCAAAGGGGTGTAGTCGGAAAGACCTGATGTTCGTTGGGCTGCGGATGGCAATCGCGAAACTCAAAGCCGAAGGATTCATCGACGGCTCCCCTCTCATGTGGGGCAATTTCTCGGAAAATCTGTTCCGGCCAGTAGTGAAGGTAAGTGTCCAGGCACTTCTCGCCACACTCGGTGGGACTGGTTTCGCTGGTGCGGCGGCGGCTAGTCTCGGCGCCGCCGCGGCCGGGATGAATGGCCCGGCGGTGATGCGGAGCGTCGGCTACACGCCAGGAGTGCAGGAGGGCCGGTCGGGAATCGCCCCGCCGGTCCGTAAGCGGTTGCTCGGGCTCCTGGCCGCCGCGTTCCGAGACCCATGTGCGGCCAGCGAGGGCTTCACGGCCGAGCTGCGGAACGACCGTGGCGGATCGGGGTCCAACGCCGAACTCTCGACCGGCGGTGCGTCACTCTCCACACCGCCCGCCGAACTCGTGACCGGAACGACCGGCGGGGCCGGCACATCCCCGATCAAGGACTACGCACCGTATGACCTGTACCGCATCCAGTTCGAGTACACGCAAGATACGGGGAAGCGGGTGATGCCGGGAACCGGCGTCGGTGACACGCCCCAGCGGGGCACGGCGGTGACCGTCCACGGGGGGCAAATGTTTCTGGAGGTAAGTTGGGCATGCCAGAGAACTGGCAGGCCGCCCCAGATCCCGTCGTTCTCCGTGAACGATCCGAACCTCGTTGCCATTGGCGGGACGTGCATCCCGGCCGAGATGCAGCTTTCCGCGGACGGGAGCGCCCCGACGTATCGCGTCGCCGGCCACTACATCTATGGCGTGTTGGACCCGTCATTGGTGTCACTCACGGCCCCGGTGCCACCATATTTCAGCGATGGCGTGCTCACCACCGCACCGAACATCGCCAACTTTACGGCCCCCGTTGTCCGGACCGGGAGCAGCGGCTCCGGGTACAGCGGTGGGGGGGACTACGGAAGCAACATCTTCGTTCCTGAGCGCGAGCCCTCGCTTTCCGTCGAGCCCCCGTCGCAATTGGACCTGTTCGGCATCCCCGGCCCGATCGGCGGCGGGTTTCCGTTCGCCGGCCCTCCGGGTGGGTTGGGCTCTGGCGATACGGGGGGCGGCGGGCTCCTTCCCACAAACCCCGTGAACCCGTAGGATGGGTTTCCTTCAATTCGGCCACGGGCTTACACCCGTGGAGAGCGGCCCGGCTTCGGCACCAGACTCGCCAGTAAGGCGCTTCAATTCGGCCACGGCGTTCAACCCGTGGAGACTCGGTCAGCCCGGCCGTCCCGTCCAGCGGCTTCAACCCGCTTCAATTCGGCCACGGGTGCAAACCCGTGGAGAGGGCTGGTGACGATCGAATCGCTTCCGAAACGTCGCTGCTTCAATTCGGCCACGGGGGTCAACCCGTGGAGAGGCGACGCCCCCGATCCTCGACGACTACCAGCGGACGCTTCAATTCGGCCACGGGTGCAAGCCCGTGGAGAGACCGCTCGCCGTTCGATCGTGGCATAATTCGAGCCTGCTTCAATTCGGCCACGGAGATCAGCCCGTGGAGACCTCCCCGATACGGGACTACGCACCGTATGACCTGTAGCTTCAATTCGGCCACGGGAATCAACCCGTGGAGGTGGCTTCTTCGCTACACGGTAACACTCCGCACACGCCACTTCAATTCGGCCACGGGTGCGAATCTGTGGGGAGCTTACCCCCGCTTGCGATCCGCCGCAACATCCGATCCGCCCGGATCACTCCCGTGCGAACACGCAGCACACGAGCGCGACGAGCGTCGTGAACGTGGCGATACACGCGGCCGAGAACAACCCGTACAGACCGCTCAGGGCGACGATCGCCCCGTACATCGCACCGCCCAATCCCTGGCGGGCGACGCGGCGGGCACGGACCAGAAAACGCGGGATGCTGATTCTCACAGTGGGCTCCGGGTTGGGGGCGAAGTGGTCGCGCGACCACTTCAGTTGGTGGCGTTCTTCGCGGTGCAGATCGGGCACCCCGGATCGGGGCGGTGCGGGTGCCGCGGGCAACACGTCGTCACCCGCACCGCGAACGTGCGATACCGGCACTCCTCGCAGTCGCAGTCGCCCATCGGCACGTCCCCGCGGTGACCGCACTCGTAACAGTACGTCGGCACGTTCGCGTACACGCGGTTCAGCGTCTTGCACCACGAACACGCGGTCCGGTGGATGGTGCCGCAGACCGGCTCGTCGGTCCGCAGGGCGTGACGGTTCGGCATGACGGGTCTCCTTGGTTCGGTCACGCGGATGGTATCGGTTGTTGCGGAATTCCGTAATGTCAGTGGCGAGTTGTTGAACTGAAGCTCAGACATTCAGTGGTCGCCAGTCGCCCCACTGGTTGTTGCGTTCCATCCAGGCCGATGCGACGAACCGGCCGTCTGTCGTCCGCACCCACACCTCGGCCCGGGGCCGTTCCCACTCGTCGTTGGCCCCGATCCACACGATGCGCCAGCCGGGCGGCATGGGGCGGATGGGGGCCGGGAAACCGTCCGGAACCCAGAACGCGTCCGCGTAAACCGGTTGGTCGGCGGCGTCCAGTTCACGAATCCACTGAGGCACTTCGGAGCAGCGGGACACGGGCGTCCTCCGTTGGGGATGAAAGTGGTCGCGCGACCACCTCAGAACGCCATCTCCACAACGTCCGCCCTCCGCTTCCGCCACTCGCCCCAACTCCGCGTCCGGTGCGACCACGTGAGCGAGTACCGCCAGTCCCGGTCGTAATACACCACCCGCAGCGAGCCCGGCGGCGTCGCCATCACGCTCACGGGAACCAGACCCCGCGGCGGGCGGTTCCGGCCCCGCGGCAACCCGTCCACCCAACCGATACCCGTCAGGTGGATCTTCCCGTTCCGCATCTCGAACGGCACCGGAGACCACTTCAGCCGATTGACCGATTTGCGAGAATTGAGTAACGTAGACATCGAACACCTCTACACAGGGGTTCACCGGCCCCGGAGCGTGTATCAGACGCTCCGGGGCCAATTTCGTGTCGGGCAACCACCGCTCGACAGGGATACAATAAGGCGACATGCCCTTGTTTGTCAAGGCGATGTCGCCTTAATTCTTAGTAGGTGGGTTATGGCCATCCCAGCCGTGGCGAAGAAAAACATCAGGACCGGCTTTGGGAAGCGACTCCGCGAGTTGCGGATCGACAAGAATTTGACTCAATCCCAGCTCGGTGAGCGTGCCGGGATGATGTACCAAGATGTAGCGAAACTCGAACGTGGCGAACGTGAGCCGATGTGGGCTACCGTCATTCGCTTGGCTGATGCTCTTGGCGTGCGGGCTGATGACTTCCGCACGCTCGAAGATCCGTTGGCCGATCTCCCGGAGTTGCCGCTGGAGTGAGGAGCGGTCGCGCGACCACTTCGCGTGGTGAACACATCGACAGCTTGCGTGGCGGGTTGCGGGTGCGATGATGTGGCGACCTCACGGGGTGCGTGGGGCGCGGCGTCTGCCCTCCGGTTGTCGTTTCTCGTACTAAGTGATATCTAGACCGACTCCGGCCGACAGATTCCGGGGGCGATCCGAGTACCAGTATGGCGATGCCTGCCGACCAACTGCCCGTTGGTGAGGGGCTGCTCCCGGACGGGTCGTGGGGGATGTTCTACGTCAGCCGGCCGGAGATGATCCGCCTGCGTGACAACGGCCCCCAGGAGAAGTACGAAGACGCACGCTTCCTCGAAGAGGCCGTTCGCGACCCGGATGCCATTTTCTTGGGGCTCCGGCGACCGAACCAGGACGACGCCTTGTGTTACTCTGTCTTCCTCACGTGTGACCCGGAGGAAGATGACGAGGATTACAAGAAGCCCCCGCGGTACGGCCTCGCCTTCTTGGCGTTCGTGCGCGTCGCGAACATGGGTTGTGTAATATTCGATTGGGAGTGGCGGGAAGAAGACCCCGACCTCCCGGGCCACCCGAACAATTGGCGGAGAGACTTCGGAGAGCGTTTATGGTCCCGACCCTGAGAGAGTTCCTGAAGGCGAACCCCAGCCGGGGTTTCCGGTCGGCGCCCCAATATTTCTCTTCTGGCGACTACCTCACGTACTTCATTGAGGACGCCTCGCACTACGCGGAGCGGCTCGACGAGGTGCTGACCGTTTACCTTCACACCGAAACAAAGAACCTCGTCGGCGTGAAGGTGAAGGGCGTGCGGCACATCATGAAGACGGTCGATGAACTCGAACTCGTCGTGGACGGCGATTCGGTCAAGCTCGGTGTGTTCATCTTCGCAGGGGCCGCCGCCGACCGACCGGACCGGAAGGCCGACCGGTACGCCCAGCTCGTCAAGTTGAAGGACGTTCTGGTCAGCCGCAACGAACTGCCCGCAAAGGCTTGATCGGATCAAACAATTCTCGGATCGAACCCCGCGACCACTTCGGGGCCGGTCATGCGTCGCTGGGTCGAACACCGCCTCTACGTTCTGGATCGCGTGACGGGCGACCCGTTCTGGGGCCGGGTGTTCGCGGGCGTGCTCGTTGCCGTCCTCGCGGCACTCCTGATTTACCGCGGGTACGTTCAACCCCGGGTGGGCGCGCGCCCACCCGATCGGGTTCCGGCGGCCGGGCCGGGCGTACAATAAAAGCATGGCGACGACGATCGAGGATGTGCTGGCGGTGCTGGCGAAGAACGCCAAGCGAATGAGGGGCGACCGGACGCAAGCCGACCTCGCGGAGGCGAGCGGTTTGACGGTCTCGCAGATCTCGCAGATCGAGAGCGGGAGGCCGGAGAACCCGCCGTCCGTGCGGACGCTCGTGGCCCTGGCGAACGGGCTCGGGGTGGACGTGTCGGAGCTGCTCAAGCGGGCGGCGGGGTAGCATCCCTCTTTTGGCGTTCGACCCATTTGTCGATCCGGACCGTGTTGCCGTCCGCGTCGTAAACGTACCCGCCGCGGGCAACGGCCCCCGGCTTGTAAACCGGATCGTGCCCGCCTTGGGTGCGTTCGGAGATCGGCTCGTGCAGCCCCGCCGCGATCATTTCCAGCCGCACCGACTTCACCACCGGCCGCGAACACCCGCACTCCTTCGCCACGTCCCGGTCCGACAGCGACTGGTTCTTCTTCGACCGCAGGAACTTCCGCACCCGCAGTCTCAGCCCCAGATTCTTGTGACCCGCCATCGGAACTCCTCGACTGGTCGCGCGGCCACCTCCAACCGTATTCGATGGCACGATGAGCACATTGAACCACATTGGGCACACTTCCAGTAAGTGAACGGGCGTGTAAGTCGGGCGGAAAGTGGTCGCGCGGCCACCGCTCGGGAGGAAAATTCGCGAGCGGTCGGGGCAGGGTGCCTACTGTAATTTGCCGGCCGCGTGTCGGCCGAACAGCCTCAGAGTGGCAAACCGTGTGCGTCCCGAACGGGCCAATAGTGGGCATCGGGGCGACCCGTTTCAGTGGTGGCTCGGACCGGCCAATCGACAGCTTAACGGCTGCACGACGCCGGGTTAACCGGCCGGGGCAACCCGGGGCGTCAACGGACCGCCCCCGCAACCGAAAGGTTGGGCACTTCACCTGAGACGTGAGGGGCTTGCTGACGGAACCCGCGATGCGTCCGGACGGTCCGACGCGGCGGCCGACTTTCTCGTAACGCCGAGGCACCGGTCGCTGACCGGTGGCCGGGACGGACGGGCACGTCCATTCCGGACATTGCGGGGCGTTTAACAAATACTGCGGGGGATAAGAGGGGTCATTGTGTGCCCGCTCACGTCGTCCGCAGGTGCCGCTGACTAACGCCAGAGGAAGGAAGGGTGCCGTATGCCGCGTCCGGCCGACCGCAAACCGAAGGCGAAGAACGCGAAGCGGGTGGACCCGACGAAAACGGTCCTGACCGCGACGGACGGCGAAGCCCTGCCGGTCGCGAGCGGGCTGGGGCTGTACCTGCTGCTCGAGGGGCCGGTGGTGAACCGCCGGTGGCGGGTGTACGACCGGGCGACCGGGGCGTTCCTCGCACGAGCGGACCCGCAAGGTGGTCGCGCGACCGGCCCGCGGATCGGCACCCTGACCGGCGGCTGGCGGGAGCTGCTCGCGGAGATCCGGAAGCGAACCGGAGCCTGACTTCTCTGGCGTTCCTGACGTAAGGTGGTCGCGCGACCACCGGCCCTACCATAAACGTGAGTCGTTTGAACCCGAGCGAGGACCGACATGGCGGTTACCTACACGGTCGAGCAGAAGAAGCTGGCGAAGATCGACGGGCAGAGCCTCGCGACGATCGCGGTGGCGGGCATCGAGTTCCAGGGGCCGGTTTCGGAGGACGAGCGGGACGCTCTGCTCCGGTGGCTCCTCGACTTCCAGCAGCGACGCCGGGCCAACGCAGCGAATCCGAAGGGCACCCCGCTGGCGGAATAAAAGTGGTCGCGCGACCACCAGCAGCCTCCACCCACGAATCGGAGCGACACCGTGAGCGATTACCCGCCCGTCACAGAAGAAACGGTCGAGACCGAAGAAGCCGAATGCGGGTGCAACGAGAAGTTCGACAAGCTCGGCGAGATCATCGAACTGGTAACGGCGACGTGGGCGTGCCCCGTGTGCGGGTCCGTGACGTTCGAGAAGGGGCCGGGCGACCACCCGCCGACGGTCCCGTACCCGTGGGCCGGGGCGATCATGCGGACGGTCGTGACCTTGGCCGTGATCGTGACGTTCGCCGCGATCTACCTGACCGCGAAGTGAGGTGGCCGCGCGACCACTTTTCGGGAGGTCACGGATGGCGGGCGGGCGGGAGTGGACGACGGGCGAGGAGGCCGAACTGAAACGGCTCCTCGCTGCCGGAACGAAGCTGGCGACCGTCGCCAAACGGCTGAACCGGTCCTACTCGGCGGTGGCCCAGCGGGCGTTCCGGGTGTCGGGCCGGGAGCGGCTGCCCCGGCTCCACAAGGCCGGTGAGTTGGAGGAGCGGGTGCGGTCGCTTTCGGTTCCCGGCGTTCCTGACGCGGTGGTCGCGGGCATCCTGGGCGTGACCCGGCAGACCGTTCTGAAGACCCGCCAGCGGCTCGGTATCCCCCAGAGCGTACCGCCGAACGGGAAACTGCCCCGCGACCCGGCCAAGCGGTCGGACCTGTCGATCGCCGCGAAGGTGCTGTGGCTGTACTCGGGCGTCGGGCGGTCCGATGTGGTGATTGCGAAGCGGATCGGCGTGTCGAGAACGACCGTCCGCGATTACCGGCTCAAATTCAACCTGCCGGCGTTGGGCGAACTGAAGTGTGGTCGCGCGACCACTACGGAGGTGCAGAAATGAAAGTCATCACCGAGCCTTCGGTTTACGTCTTGGGCCGACAAACGGTCGATCAGGCCGAACTCGATCGATTTTTGGTCGACCACGGCGTGAGCTGGGAGAGTGACAGCGAGGTCGCTGGCGAAGTGCTCACGGAAACGGCGGGACGCGTCTGTTATATGTCGTTCGCGAAGCCGCGACCGGGCGGCAACAGCGCGTACCTGACCCACATCAAGGAAGTGGGGCACGGGAGCGTGCTGGAGCACGCGGTGTGGAACCTGCTCCTCACCGGGGTGTCGCGGTCGCTCACGCACGAGCTGGTGCGGCACCGCGCCGGGTTCGGGTTCAGCCAGCTCTCGCAGCGGTACGTGGACGAGTCGGTGGCCGAGTACGTGGAGCCCGACATCATCGCCCGCGACCCCGAGTTGCACGCGATCTGGCTCGAATCGGTGAAGCAGTCGCACGCGGCGTACATGAAGCTCGCCGACGCGCTCAGCGCGAAGCTAACGAACACGTTCGGTCCGTGCGACAACCCGAACTGTGAGCGTGGTTACCAAGCGGACCACCTGAAGGTTCGGACCTATGTGGCTTGCCCCACATGCAAAGGGAGTCCCAGTAAGGCATGGTACGCTGCGCCGCTCGGTCGGTTTGTGCCGGGATGGGAGAACGGTCTGACCGCGACTGATCGCCGCAAGGCCGCGCGTCAGGCCGCGCGGAGCGTGCTGCCGAACGCCACCGAGACCAAGATCTTCATCACCGCGAACGCCCGTGCTCTGCGGCACTTCATGGAGCAGCGTGGATCGGTCCACGCCGAACCGGAGATTCGGAAGCTCTCGTGCGCGATCCTTGACGCGCTCCAGAAAGACGCCCCCAACCTCTTCAGTGACTACCAGAAGGTGCCCCTTCCCGACGGCACGTTTGAACTGGTGACGCAGTTCAAGAAGGTGTGAGGAGCCGCAGCATGAGCCAGAAGTCCAAGTCCCCACAAGAGGTGGCGAGAGAGCAAACGCTCGCGATCTCGGAACACCTGTACCTCGCCGGCCGCGACGGGCTGACCGCCGAGCAACTGGCCGGCGCGGCCAAGTTTCCGGTCGAGATCGTTCGAAAGCGGCTCCACGCCGGCGGCCCGAACTGTGCGAACCCCGAGTGGCGGCGGTTCACGTTCGACCGGCTGACGAACCGCTGGGCACTGACGCTCGGTGGGGAGCAAGTTTTGAAGAGAAGTGGTCGCGCGACCACCCGCCCGGGGCGGCGGCGGATCGCCTGACCGGTCTACCATAAATCATGAGCGTTGCACTGACCGGAACCGGTGGGTTCTTCACCCGCTTGGGGAAGCTGGGGAAGCTGCTCTACGCCGTCAACGGCGACCAGTCCGGGTACGCCACCGTGTTCGGTGAGATCGCGGCCCAGTACGCGTCCACCCTGAAGGACCGGTACGGGGCACTGGCGACCGCCGAAACGGGGCTGATCCGCGGCCAGTCCGCGATCGTGTCGGCGGTGCAGCAGCTCGCCCAGCAGACCGTGCTCGACATGGTGGCGGCGGACCAGCCGGCCGCGGCCCGCAACCTGACCGACGCCCTGAACGAGGTGCGGCGTCAGATGTTGGCGAGCGGCGACACGATCAAGGCGTCCGCGGTGGCCGTGACGGTCGCCGCACTCGGCACCCCGACCGGCTCCGGGGCGTTCGTCGCGAGCACCAAACGGGGCGACGGGCTCACACTGGAACTGCTGTTCCCGGAAACCGGCCGGCTGGTGTGCGAGGCGGACAGCTACTCGGACGGGCTGACGGCGGGCCGGGAGCGGTTCCGGTACGTCGGGGAGTCGGGGCTCAACGCGGGGGTGTTCGACTACGACTGGCCGGCGGGTTCGGACGCGAACCAGACGCTGACGGCGGTGTCGGCGGACCAGAACGCCAGCACGACCGGGAACCTGCTGACCAACGGGAACTTCGAGACCTGGACCGGCGGCACCCCGACGCTCGACGGCACCAGCGGCACGGCGTGGGTCGCGACCGGGACCGCCGGCACCGACTTCGCCCGCAACCCCACGACGCCGTTCCGCGGCGGCTACGACTTCGAGTTCAAGCCCGGGACCGGGGCGAACACGGCCCTCACCCAGACGTTCGGGGCCGCGACTGGCACGACCGCCGCATTGAAGCCGCTCACCAGCTACGCGGTCAACCTGTGGGCGAAGCGGACCGGCTCCGTCTCTGCTGGCGTTCTCACCGTCGAACTGGTGGACGGCAGCAATGCGGTTATCGCCGACGCCCAGAGCGCGAACAACTCGTTCACGCAGTCGTGTTCCGCCCTCACCACGATCTACGCGGCCGTGAACGGCGTGTTCCGCACCCCTGGCGTGCTGCCAGCGACCATGAAGCTCCGGGTCCGGATGTCCACCGCTTTGACGGGTGCGGCGGTGCGGATCGACGACGTGTGTCTCACGCCGCTCACCGCCGCTTACCAGGGCGGACCCGGGCTCGCGATTTTCAGTGGGGCGACACCGTTCCTGAAGACCGACGCGTGGACGGCGGCGGCGACCAACAACCGCGGCGGGGCGAGCTACGGGGCGACGTTCCAGTGCCTGCTCGACAGGTTCTTCGGCCTGCGGGCGCTCGGCATCCTGTTCCCCTCGAGCGGGTCGCCAACGATTGCGGACTCGCTGATCAGTGCTTAAGTGGTCGCGCGACCACTCGCGAGGGCTCCGAATGGCGGACGCGAAAATCAGCCAACTGACCGCCGCATCGCCCGCGGGGGCGGACTATTTGCCCATTCTGGACGTGTCGGACACGTCGATGGGTCCGGGCGGCAGCACGCGCAAGGCACTGGTGTCGGACGTGGCCGCACTGGCGGTTGCCGGTCTCGGCACGGCCGCGGCGAGGAACACCCCGGCGAGCGGTAACGCCGCGTCCGGTGAGGTGGTTCTTGGCAGTGACACCCGGCTCACCGATTCGCGTGCCCCGACGGCCCACACCCATCCGTGGTCCCAGATCACCGCGACCCCGACGACTCTGGCCGGGTACGGGATCACGGACGCTGTCAACACGTCGGACACCCGCTTGACGAACGCCCGCACCCCGACCGGGGCCGCCGGTGGCGACTTGGCAGGCACGTACCCGAACCCGACGCTCGGGACTTCTGGAGCGACACCCGGCACTTACACGCTCGCCACAATTACTGTTGACGCCAAGGGGCGGGTGACGGCGGCGGCGAACGGTGTGGGCAACACCCCGGCCGGCAACTCGGGCGAACTCCAGTGGAACAACGGCGGGGCGTTCGGCGGGGCAGGGGCCTTAACATACGCCGCGACCGGTACACACCTGCTCGCCACCGCACAGGGCACCGGCGTGGTGCCGTTCGCGGTTCAGGCGACGACAGGACAGACGGCCAACCTCGGCGAGTACCGGAATTCGTCCGGCACCGCACGAGCCTACGTCACGCCGTCGTTTCAGGGCGTTTTTGAGGGGCCGGGCACTTCTACGGGCAACGTGGTGCTCGGCATCAACGCCGGTGCGGCCAACAACTACAACAACTCGGTCGTTATCGGTAACACCGCCAGCGTAACGGGTAACTTGGCCGGGGTAATCGCGATTGGACAAAGCTCCACCGTGAGTGCGTCTGGGGCGATCGCGATTGGACAACTCGCACAGGCCGGAAGCAGCGGCATCGCGATCGGCGGTAACACGCAGGCTACCCTCGGCCGCCAAGTGATGATTGGGTCGGGAACGAACGCGGCGAACCGGTCGGCGATTGTGTGTGTTGCTAACGCCCCGCCCACCAACCAGACTTCCGGCTGGTTCACCTGGACATCTGAACTCGCGACAAACAAACCGTCCTTTATAGCGGCCACATCGTCTGCTAGCGGCACGTCCCGCACGGTTGGCGGTGTGCAGTGTGAGTGGGCTACCTCGACGGACGCTTCTCGGTTGGGCCGGGCTGCGTTAATCGCGTTCAACGGGGACACCATCCAAGAGGGGTTACGAGTCGAAGCAGCGTCAGGTGCTCCTCTAATCGGTGTGTTCGGATCTACGGCAGTTGCCAAACAAACGGTCACCGGGTCGCGGGGCGGTAACGCGGCACTGGCTTCTCTTCTCACCGCACTGGCCAACTTCGGCTGGATCACCGACTCTACTACCGCTTGAGGATAAATTTATGCTGAAAGTGTTCGAACCGGTAATCACCCCGCACCGATTGACTGTGACAAACACCGTGTGGCGGTGGATGGGTAACAGCAACGATCCTCGCGGAACTATCGTAGTAGTTATGTGCGCGTATCCGGACATCGAAACCGCTTCGGCGGCGACCGGACCCGACGCCGCCCCTCCCTTAATTGAAGAGCGGTACTCAATCACAGGCAACGACTTCCTGGCGTTGGCAGCCCAACTCGAATCGCCGACTGGTGCGGGCAAGCCGTACTCGCAGTGCGTCTACGACCACTTCCGCGCGAAAGTGCCGCGGTTCGCGAACGCGGTCGATGTGGATCCGATCGGGGGCTGATTTGTGGCACTTGATGTTCTGTTGTTGGAGGATGGTGGCCGACTTCTGCTTGAAGACGGCGGCCGTCTGCTGCTGGAGTACTCTGCTCCGGATGCGATCCATGGCTGGGTCGCGGCTCCGGGGCAGCGGGTGTGGGTGGCCGGGAGGAGTGCGATGGGGGCTCTCGTCCGCAGCGTGATCGAGAAGACCCCGGGGGACTCGCTCCGGCTGTTCATGGACTTCGGCGACGTGCCGGAGATCGACGCCGGGGCCAAGATCGCGTCCTGCACCGTGGGCGTGGCGCCGAGCGGCCCGACGGTCGTAACGCCCGCCACGGTCAACACCGCCGGTTATCTCGCGTCCACGAAGATCGGCGGCGGCGAAACCGGTACGGATTACGAGGTGACGTTCACCGCGACGCTCGACGACGCCGACGGGACCGTGATCGCCCGGTCGGGCACGTTGCAGGTGCGGTGAGTGGTCGCGCGACCACCCGGGGGGATCAGCCATGACGTTCGGTCAGGTGCCGGTGCGGATCGAGGATCTCGTCGAGCGGCTGGTGAAGCAGCTCCAGGCGAGGACCGGGTTGCCGGCGGACTGCGTGTTCGAGACGCTGGCCGACGACCAGGATCACTGCGAGTTCCCGGCCGCGGACCGGTTCGTGACGGTCACGCCGCAGCGGTTCCAGCGGGTGCCGGGGCTGTGGGACGGGGCAGGGCGGTGCCTCGAAGGCTGGGACGGGACGTTCCGCGTCGCGTGCCTGTCCCGGTTCGCGTCCGACCAGCAGTTGCGGAGCACCCGCGAGCTGCGGGACAAGACCCGGTCCGCCCTCGCACTGGTGCTGAAGGTGGTGGACGGGCTGGACGGGTACAAGATGCCGTCCGCGACCGAGCCGACGAAGTCACTGCTCCGGGAGCCGGTGAAGGGCCTCGACATCGACGTGCGGCCGAAGCGGCTCAAGGTCGGCCCGTGGTCCGTGATCGGCTCGGCCTGGAGCGTCAAGTTCATCCTCGCGGTTCCGGGCGGGACCGCGGACCCGTGAAAGTGGTCGCGCGACCACCGCAATCATGCCCGTCACTTACGCCGGTATCGACCTGACGCCGCCCGCCTTCGCCCCCGCGGAGGTGGAGCGGTGGTGGCACGCCCACCGGGTCACGGAGTTCGAACACCCCGCCTACCTGACCGCGGGGATCGATCACCTTCCGCTGCCGGCCCCGCCGTCGCGGCACCCGCCCCGCGTGGGCGTGCTCCACTGGCCGAACGGGGCGTCCCGCTGGGCCACGTGCCACCTGCTCGCGACCGGGGGGCAGCTCGCCCGGTTGCCGACCTCGTCCGCCGCCGCGGGCCTCGTGATCTCGGACGGCACCCGTTCAGTGACGGCCCCGATGTACCGGCTGGCCGCGCGCCCGGTCTCGCAGCGGGGGGACGGGGCGGAACTGTACCTCGTCACGCTGGTGGACGAGCGGTACTACTGGTGGCAGTCGGGCGACGGGCTCGCCCCCGCGTCGCCGGCCTCGTGGTCCGCCCTCCTGACCTCCCTGTTCACGGCAGTCGGGGTGGTGGCGAGTGTTGGCTCGATCAACTCGAACTACGGCACCCCGGACGCTACGCGGTGGGGGGTCGGGTACGCCGCAATCCCGCTCCTCATTGATGCCGCGGCCCGGACGGTCGGGATGCGGGTGGTGCGGTCGCTCGCCGGGGCGGTGTCGGTCGTGAACTACGCGACCGCGGCGGCTTCTGATTCGTCGCAGTGGGCCACGCACAAGAACGAGGTGATGGCCGGCGGTCGCGAGTTGGTGTCGGAAATCGGGCGGCAGGTGCCCGCCTCTGTTGGCGTTGTCTTCCCGGGCGATTCACCGAACGTTACGACGAAGACCCTCTCCGGCTTGGCACTGACCGAGTACGGAGCCGCAACGGGCGTCAGCGGTCGCGTGGGCCGGGTCGGGGCGGACCTCGCCGCGACGGCCGGATCGACGCCCCGGGACAACTACGCCACGCAGGCCGCCACCGATTACTACCTCTGGCAACTGTCGCTGACGGACGCGACGCTCCGGAGCGTGCGGGCGTGGACGCCGACCGGGTTGGAGTCGTGCGTCGAGTGGTCCGCCGGCCGAGACGAACTCCTCACGCGGGTGCTGAGAACGCCACTGAACCAAGGCGAGCAGTGGGGGCAAAAAGTCCCGTCCGGTTCGCTCACCGCCATCAACTCGCCGACGAACGTCACGGTCAAGAGCGGCGTCACGACCATTTATGCCAGCATCCCGACCGGCCTTCAATGGAACGGGTCGGGAACGGGCGCCGGCGCGGTGCGGTTGGAGACCATCGCCGCCTCGACGACGCAGCAGGGCACGGTCACGACCGCTGACCAGAGCTTCCGCGGCGTGAAGACGTTCGACGGTGCGCCCCTGGCTCCGTCCGGGGTGTACGCGGCGGGGAACTCGTTCATCGGCTGTGGCGACGCGTTCTACTCACTCGCCACCCCTCAAACGATGGCGTGGCCGACGCGGCTGGAACTGGTCGGACCGTACGGCGGGAACGCGTCCGACGTGACGCTGCCCACCACCGCGGACGTTACGGTCATCGGCGGCAGGGTTGCGACGGGGTTGGGAGGTGCGGTGACCACGCTGTTCAACCTTCCGCGTGAGACGTTGGGGGGAATAACGCCGGTGTGGGCCGACCCGGATTATCCCGGCGGGTCGCCCGACTCGTCCCACGACACCAGCGACCTGTGGGTCGTTCCCGGATCGCGGCCGGGCCGCGATCCGACGGTAAACCCCGAGACGTTCCCGCGCGCCTCCCCGCAGTACCCCGGTCGGCTTATGCTGGTCGGCAAGTATGGAACGGTAGAGACGCTACCCGACAACCTCGGCGGGAACGCGACCTTTAACACCTACACCGGCATCAGCCAGTCGTTCGCGCGGCAGACGTTCGTGAATGGAATCCTGGTCGATAACCAGAACTGGCCGAACAACAACGGCGCGCAAGAAGTGGCGGGGCTGCACTTCTACGACGGGGTGTTCAGCTACCAACTAGGACCGGCGATTCTGACCGAACCGGGCGACGGCATCGCCGGAGGGACGTACTAATGGCCCAACGGACTTTCATCCGCTCGGTTACCACGTCGGGCAACGCGCCACTCGGGCGGCTTACGGCGATCGTCCCCGATACGCTGCTGATCGGCGATCTACCCGGGACGGGCACGCCCAGCAGCAGCACTTACCTGCGGGGCGACGGGACGTGGGCCACGCCAAGCGGGAGCGGCACGGTCACCAGTGTGAACCTTACCGCCCCGGCCGCCGGACTCACGGTGTCGGGCGGACCGATCACATCTTCGGGCAGTATCACGCTGGCGCTCGCCGACGACCTCGCCGCCCTGGAAGCTTTGACCGGCACGAACACCCTCTACTACCGCAGCGGGGCGTCCACCTGGAGCGCCGTGACGATCGGCAGCGGGTTGTCCTTCACCGGCGGCACCCTGTCCGCGACGGGCGGGGGCGGCGGGTCGGGAACGGTCACGTCCGTCGGCATCACGGCCCCGGCGGCGGGAATTACCGTCAGCGGCTCACCGGTCACCACCAGCGGCAGCATCACACTCGCCCTGGCGAACGACTTGGCGGCACTGGAGGCGTTGAGTGGGACGAACACGATCTACTACCGCTCGGGAACCTCGACGTGGTCGCCGGTCACCATCGGTTCGGGCCTGACGTTCACCGGCGGGACGCTGAGTGCGTCGGGCGGCGGCCCGACCCCCACCCCGACCTCGGTAGCTCCCGGGTCGTCCATCACCGCAACCGCCAACACCGAGTACATCATCGCGGGGGGCATCCCCGCCACCTTGGCGACGATCAAGCTGCCCACGTCCGCCAGCGTCGGCGACTTCTTGACGATCATCGGGTTCGGTGCGGGCAAATGGAAACTGACCCAGGATCTGAGCCAGAACATCCACGACGCGGTGCTGGGCGACACGACATCCGGCCCGACCGGGTACGTCCTGGCGACCAACCAGTACGACTGCATCACCTTGCGGTGCGCTGCCACGAACGATTGGGTGGTCAGCCACCGGAACGGCGTCCCGACCGTCGCGTGAGACCCCGCCATGAGACGCACACTGTTCGTCTGCCGCAACGGTTGCCGCCGGCAGTTGCTCCGGGACACGGGTCGCATCCCGGAGCCGCCGGCGTGCCCGAAGTGCGGGCGGCCGATGGTGCGGTTGAAGAAGAGGGGGCACCCGCGGAAGCTCGGCTTGCAGGCGGCGATCCGCAAACTGCTCCGCTCGTCGGCCGTCCCGGTCAGCACGAGCGACATCGGCTGGATCGTGTGCCCGGACCGAAAGAGCCCCCGACTGACCGTTTACGGGCTGCTCCGGCGGATGCTGGCCCGCGGCCGGGTGCGGCGAGTGGCGTCGTCGCACCAGAGCGGGGCGTTCTGGACGGCGTGAGTGGTCGCGCGACCACTCGGGGCGGGTCTACCATAAGGTAATGGACGACTCGAACGTTTCCTACACCGCCGTCAGCTCCTCGAACGTGTCAGCGGTCGGCTACGACACCGCGTTCAAGCGGCTCTGGGTGAAGTTCAAGAGCGGCGACGTGTACGCCTACGAGTCGGTCCCGTCCCACGTCTACCTCGACATGCTGCGGGCCGCGTCCGTCGGCAGCTACCTCTGGCGGGTGGTGCGGGCGAACGGGACCGACTCCCTGTACGCCTACGCGAAGGTGCGGTAACCGCCGGGTGGTCGCGCGACCACCCCCGACCTGGAGGGCCGACGATGATCACTCTGATGCTCACGTTGTTGCTGGCCACCGTCCCGGAACGCCCGCACACGGCCCCGGCGACGCCGCCGGCGAAAGTGTCTTCCGAACCTTAAACACACACGGAGCAGTGATGCGATCTTACGCAGCCGCAGTCGCGACCGCGCTGATTCTGGGGCTTGTTGGTGTGGCTCTGCCGCCGGCCGCCCCCAAGGGTGCGATCCCCGTCGTTGCGGCCCCGGCTCGGGCGGGCGACGACCCGCCGGATCGGGAGTACAAGCTGCCGCCCAACGAACTGGTTCCGACTGCCGTGCAGGCACTGACCGACGCGGGCGACGTGGCCGACTGGGGGCACGCCGTCGTCGGTGTGCCCGACGCGTGGAAGGTGACCAAGGGCAAGGGCGCGAAGGTGGCCGTGCTCGACACCGGGTGCGACTCCGGGCACCGCGATTTGAAACCGCAAATTGTCGCCGCCCGTGACTTTACGGGTTCGCGGTCGGGCAGTTCCGACGTGAACGGGCACGGCAGTCACTGTGCCGGGATCGTGCTGGCCGCCGAGAACGCGGTCGGCATGGTGGGCGTCGCGCCCGAGTCACAGTTGATCGTTGGCAAAGTGCTGGGCGATTCGGGGAGCGGTCTGTCCAGCGGAATCGCGGCCGGCATCGACTGGGCGGTAGAGCAGGGGGCCGACGTGATCTCCATGAGCCTCGGATCGCCCACCGAAGACGCACGCATCCGGGCGTCGATCGCGGCGGCCCGAGCGAAGGGCGTGCTGGTGATCGCCGCGGCCGGCAACGAGGGGCCGCGGGAGGGGACGGTGGGGTATCCGGGCGGCACGCCGGGGGTGGTCTGCGTCGCGGCGATCGACTCGGCACTCGCCACCGCGTCGTTCAGCAGCCGTGGCAAGCAGGTGCAGGTGGCCGCCCCGGGAGTGAACATCCGGTCGTGTTATCCGGGCGACCGGTTCGCCACGATGAGCGGCACCAGCATGGCGACCCCGTATGTGGCCGGTTGCGCGGCACTGTACGTGTCCCGATGCAAATCGCTGGGCGTGAAACCGACCCCGGACGACTTCGCCCAGCGGATCGCTTCCACGAGTAAAGACCTGCCCCCGAGCGGGCGCGACACCGCCACCGGGTTCGGCCTCGTCCAGCCGGCCAAGTTGCTGCCCACGTCCTCGCCCGTTCCCGATCCGAAGGATCCGACGGTGCCCGTTCCGGTCCCGGTCCCGGTCGGCGACAAGCTGGAACTGTTCCTGCCCGGGCTGACGGTCGGCGGTCGCCCGGTCAAACGGATCGTCCTCGAACTGGAACCCAAGCCGTGAGCAATCACGCACTGTTCGGTGCCGCCTCTGCGTTACCCGAACAGTTGCTCCTGAAACGGAGACCCGCTGTGAACGAGAAGTACCTAAGCGAACTGAAGGTGTGGGCCATTCGGGCCGCGGTCGTGATCGCTCTGAGCGTCACGACCGCCCTCATCAACCGCTACCTCGGTGTTCAAGTCGAGGTAGCGCCCCCGCCGGTTCAAGTGGTCGTGCAACCGGCCCCCGGAACCGAGCAGCAACCGACCGTAACGGTCACCCGCCCCTGACCTGCCGCCCCTGACCTGCCGCCCCTGACCTGCCGCCCCCGCAGTTTTACCCGGACCCGATACCCGAAAGCCGAGCGACTCATGAAAACCTTAACGATTCTCCGGATCTTTGCTGTCGCCGCCGTCGCCGCGTTTGTGACGCCCGATTCGGCGTCGGCCGGTCCGATCCGGCAGTGGGTCCGCGACCACCGGCCCGGGATCATCGTCCCGAAGCGGTCCGCCCCGTCGTGCGGGTCGTGTCAGACCGCCCCGGCCCCGCTGCCCCCCTCGCCCATCACGGACCCGGGGCTCGAGATCAGCCCGTTCCCGGCCGCGACGGCTGGAGTGGTCCAAACCGGCGGCTGCAACGGCGGCACCTGTCCGGCACCTCAATTCGCCCCCGGTCGGTGGTACGTGGTTCCGGCTGCTGGCGGGTGCCCGGGCGGAACCTGCCCCGCCCCGCAACGGCTCGTGATCCCCGTGAAGTAGACCGAAGTACCGGTGGTCGCGCGACCGCGTTCCGTTTCCCAATTCCCTGAATCAGGAGTCCGTCCGTGTTTCACCTGCACGCCCACTACCACGCCGGCGCCCCAGCGGTCACCCAGAGCGGGGCCGACGCCCAGGCGATCGGCGACGGCACACTGCTCCGGCTCATCCCCCAGATCATTGCGTTGCTGGTCCAGTTGGGGCTCATCAAGCTCCCGGCCGGAACCGTGTCGCGTGACGGTGAGCCGTCGCCCACGCCGTAACGAACCCGGTGGCAACGCGGTGGCAATGAACTTCCGTGCCGTTTGGTTGATAGTGAACGAATTTGCAGTATTCGGCTTCGGAAAGCCCTAGTTTTGTAGGGCAAAATGCGTCAGCGTTGTTACCGTGCCGATCTGCTGGGCGGTCTACGGAACCGAAGGTTAGAGGTTCGACTCCTCTTGGGTGTACTTGAAAACCCCTGCAAAAGCAGGGGTTTTTCATTTGAATCCGCATCTGAATTATTCGCTGTGCACCTTTGCGTCGCCGCAGAGCTTCTGAAACCGTCTGAACGCTGCTTCCCTGTCCCGCCCCAAATTGATCTGCTTGCCCCCGATTTTCACGTACCAGCACTGGTTGAACGTGCGGAGCCAAGGCTTTGAAGGGCGCCCGGGCCTTCGGGCGCAGTGGTTTGTCACGTCAGAAGGGTGAAATTCAAACGTTGTGGGCCACTCGGGCTCGTTCTCTTCGTGCCACTGCCGGTGGAGCTTTGCGCAAAGCCAACGAACCGTCAACCACTTCGCAGGGTAGTAGCTGTCGTGGTGGGCCTGTCCCCGCCTGCCGCAAATCTGACACGGTTGTCGCAGCAGCGTACCGTTTGCAATTGCCACCGCAACTGCTGAATGGGCCTGACTTTGGAGATGGTACGCGCGGTTGTCCATGCGCTGAACTTGCCTGAGCCTGCACCAAATGTCAACGATTACCTGCACCAAACCCCGGCTGCTCTGGCCGGGGTTACGTCATTTCGGCATCGCGTTCAGCCGGGCGAACTCCCCGGCCCAGTGGTGTGATCGCCGTCAGGTCGTGGTGAGCACCTCCAGCTGGTCCTCACGGACCTCGACGTACGCTGGATTTGGCTTCCGTCCGACCCGGACCCGGTAAATCTGCGCACCGCCCGGACCGAGAGGGCCGCGCAATTCAACGATGCGGCCCTTCATGCCGGCCGAGTAGCGGATTTTGACCCGGTCACCGAGGACCGGGTTCTTGGCGGACTTCTTCGGGGTCGGCATCGCTCCCTCCTTACGGCGGCCACGGATCACGCCGCAACTGTCGCTTTAATCGATTGTACATGACGCGGTCAAGCGATGCCGCCAGCCCGTCACAGGAATTTCGCCAATTCCGGAGGTCGGTGACGGATGGCAGGCCGGTAGGGGGAACTGTCCCTTGGTGGGCGGCAATATTCCGCCACTCGTTCAACTTAGAGAGGTGTGTAATCCGAGGCGGGTTCGCGATGTCAGCGGCGGCCAAATCGAGCGTAAAGCCGAACCGCTCGAAGTCCTTTCGGATGTTGCTGAGGTTGGGGTTACCGTGGTCGAGGGCTCGGTGCGCGGTGAACTGCGATTGGACCATCGCCTGAAGCGTGATCCGCACCCGCGACGCAATGACCTGCGCGCACTCAGAATACAGATCGCGACAGAAACCTTGAAAGTGCGCGCTCAGCAGCAATCCGTACCCCCGCACGTTTTCTTCAAACAGGCGAGGGTTTGGTGGGGAAACGAGCGACGAGGATGCGCACTGGAGATCGACCTCTTGAAGATGGATCATTCGGGTGAGACGCCACACCCCCAACGAAGTCGACGGCATCCCCAGACTCCCGATTTAATTTACGAACGCGCGGAATGAGATGTTATTGCCGCACACCCCGAGACCGCTTGAGCAGTTCCGGTCGGGACCTCTGCGCAGGACGAACCTTGCGATTTTTGGGGTGCTGGAACTGCCTTTCACTCTCGAGTACGGTCATTCCCGCCAAGCCCCATCGCGCCGAAGCCTTAGCCGGTGGCCCAAGCGTAGTACCCGCGCAGGCCATTCGCGTAACGCAGCGCCGATGTCGGTTTCCAATCCGCCTGCAAGGCCGCCTTTAGTTTGTCGCCGTACGCCGCGTTACTCAAGTCTTTGTCGGCGGCGAGCGCCTCGATCAGGACACGGATGACCGGCTGTTCCAAGACCGCAGACTTTGCGGCGTCGATTAGCTTTTTCAGGTCAGCATGCCGCTTGCGCAGAGCGATTCTGCCGTCCGGAAGTCGGTCCCCGAGTTCAAGGGCCAACGCGTCGTATACCGCGTTGCGAAGGCCGGATTCGACCAGGTCCGATTCGGGTGCGCCTTGCTTCGACGCGAACAGCTTGCCGAGTAGCCTCACGAAGGCTTCCGACGTGCCGCTGCCGAGGAATTGTTTCTGCTTCGAGCGATGAGACCGGAGAACGCCCAATTGGCCGCCGCGTGTCCCGTGAGGTCGATAAACGTGAGGCCCACGCTCCTCCAAGTGCCCCGCAAAAACAAGCCACCGACGCAGGTTGTTGGCTTGCTGGTGAATGGTGTCCTCCGTGAGCTCGTTGTCGGACGGTTTCGAGCGCTTGACGATCCCGTCGAGTTCGTTGCTCGGAAGAGGCGTGTCCCGGTCCCACTTTGCTAACTCCCGACATACGACGTGGCGCGAAAACTGACCGTGGACGTGCTCGGCGACCCGGATGGGGTCCGTCGCAATTACGTGCGGAGCCAGGATGTACTGGTCATCATCGACCCGATCAACGAGCTGCAGAGCAATCAAGTCGCTCAGCACGTTGACACAGCCTCGGGTGTTCAGGCCGAGCTCCTGCCCCACCTGCTCGGCCGAAGCCCGCTTGTGTTTTTCGACCGCTTGCAAGGCTTTTACCGCGGTCCCCGGGTCACGCTGGAAGGTCCTTGCCCACGGTATCTGTGGCACCCTCTCGTCAGTTAAGTAGTCCCGGAAGATGTCCCAGTAGACGACGTAGTTGGGACCGCTTCGGACAAGCAGTCGCCGACCCAGAAGGGCGTTGACCGTGTCTCCGCTGAAATGTTCGTTGACCTCGCTCATCAGCACGGGGGACTGGTCGGCGACGTAATGCAGGCACTTTACTTGTTCGGAAGTAAGGTCGGCCAAATCTTCCCTGAAGAGTTCTTGGATGTCGAGCTCACGCTCAAGTAGCGCGAACTGCGAGGTTTTTGCCTGCAACTTCTTCGAGACGTGTACCAGCAACTTCTTCAGCAGCCACGGGTAGCCTTGGCATTGGTCGGTCAGCCGGCCCCGCAATGCGGGATTCAACTTGACTCCGATTTCCTTGCCGGCCCGAGTCAAGAGTCGCGCAATATCACCGGTCCCGAAGCGGCGGATAGGGATGTCCAGACGCCTGTCCCTGAGTTCATGCCAGAGGTGGTACGCTGGGTGCTGCTGGGGGTGTGAAATATCCGTCTTCCACGCAAACCCAAGCACGAGGGGAGTTTGTTTGCTGTCGAGGTCAAGGCTCAACTCGCGGATGGCGCTGAAGATGCCGTAAAGCTGCTCCTTGGCGAACAGTTCCTCAAACTGATCAAAGATCAGCACGACGACGGCATTCCGGTCGCGGAGAGCGTCAAAGGCACTGGAAACGTCCGGAGAGTCGAGTGGGTGGGTCAGGCTGCTGATAGTAAGCGATGACCCTTTAGCGATCAGGCCGACTTTGGCGGCATCCTGCAGTGCCGTCCGGATCGCCCCGCCAACGAAGGCCAAGTTCGTCGCCGACCGCGTGTCGACGGCGGTAATCGAGCAGTTGCTTATCCGCCGGCCCTTGCTCGCGAGATCGACCAGCTTGAGCATCAGGCTACTCTTGCCCCATCCGCTCGGACCTTGAACCGCAAAAGTGCGCGTGGTCGTATTATCGGCTTGAACAGCGCTGACGAATTGCAGGATCTGGTTCAAAACGTCGTCGCGCCCTACGAAGTCGGCGGGGCGGGCAGGCCGTAGGTCGTCCCACGCGTCACCAGCTACGACACGCGCCACTTGGAACCGCGGTGCACTCACCGGGGGCTCCGCCGGGCGCTCTTGAGTTTGAGGCAGGTGTTTGAGCGCGCTAAATCGGTCCGCTGCCTTCGCCACGTCGGACGCAGTCTCCTCGGCGACCGGAGTGCCGGTCGCGGCGTTGAACACTGTAAAGTAAGCCGGCACCCCTTGCTCAAGAATCTCAATCAGCCACCAACGGCCGGCTTGATTGACAACAAGGGTCGCGTCCCCCGCTTCCACGGCGGAGCGGTCCGGGATCGGTGGCGGGGGCTTTATAGCGTTCTGGTCGATCAGGATTTCGATGAGTCGTTGCGGCGGATACCACACAAACCGTTTGGACAGGTCGGGATCGTTCTGAATCTCCTGCCACTGGCCGCGGCCATCTTTGCTCAGGTCACACGTCGAGAACAGCCACCCGGCGTCGGCGCGGCGGATCGCGACGTTTCCGAGCAGTTTAGAAATGGTGTCCGCCGGAAGTGCGTCACGCTGCGCCTTGCACTCGACGAGAATCGTTCGCGGCTCATCGATTCCCCGCGCGAGGAGATCGATTTCCATGCCCGTGACGCGGATGCGGTTGTGGACTGCAAAGCGGAGGGGTCTGAGAATGTCGGCGACGAACTGCTCGAAGAACTGCCCCCGCTGGTCGTTCGACCAGTTGCTTGGAACGGAAAGTAAAAGATGCCGGGCGCCAGCAGCCATTCGACGGGCCTTAAGCTGGGAAGAGAATTATTTTAAGATGACTATACCTGAAATTGGAAGGCGAGGAAGGTTGGTTGGCACCAGACAACTGGAGGTCACGCCACGGTTTGCAGTAGGCCTTGCGGTCCTCGGGGCACGGGATAGGAAAAGCGCGGGGCGATTTCGCCGCAACTCTCGTGCGGGGCGAGTCATGAGCACACCGCGTTTCACGGCCGAGGAACTCGACCGCCTTCGAGCACTGGCGGCGGAGTGGGGCAAAATCGTTTCCAAGCGGGCGTTCGGGGACGACGGGCCGGGATTGGACGTGGACTTCCGGACGATGGAGCAGATCGCCACCGCGGCGGCACAAGGGCTCACCGAAGGTGCCCTCCAGCAGATGCTCCACCAGCAGGCCCGGAAGGTGCCCGAACAGGTTCCGTGTCCGGTGTGTGGCGAGCCGTGCCCGACCCGACCACACACCCGCACCCTGGCGGCCCAAGGGGCCACGGTTCAACAGGCCGAACGGATCGCCCATTGTCCCGCCTGCCGGCGGGACTTTTTCCCCCCTGCGGCTGGCCCTCGGGCTGGATGAGCACGGGTACAGTTCCTCGGTCGTTCAACGCATCGTCACGGCCGCCGCCCGGTTCTCCTCGTTCCGGGATGCCGCCGAGGCGGTGCGGATGACCGGGGTCACGATCAGCGACAACCAGGTGCGCCGACTGGCTCACGAGGTCGGGCACGAGTTGATCGCGCGGCGCGATCGGAAGGCGGTCGAGCACCGGCGCCGCCAGTTAGAGCCGCGGACCGCGGTGGTGCCCGTGGCCGTGGTGGTCGAGGTCGATGGGGGGCGCATCCGCACCCGCGCCGCGGGCGCCGGCCCGGGTGTTCACGAGGCCCAGAACAAGGAGGACAAGGTGGCGTGCCTGGCCACCCTGAGTGGCCCCACGTTCGCCACGGACCCGTGCCCCGAGCCGCCCGAGTCGTTCCGCTGCCCGCGCCGGGTGCGGCGCCTGGTGCAGCAGATGAAGGGCCCGGCGGGCGAGGTCGCGCCCCCGGAAACCGTGGACGAATCGACGCCCCCGGTGCCGGCCGGGGAACCCGAAGGGGCCGAGCGGTGGTCCCCGACGCGGTTGGTGCGGACGTGCGTGGCGAGCCTGGAGGGGAGTACCGCGTTCGGCCCGATGATGGCCGCCGAGGCCCAGGAGCGGCGCTTCTATGAGGCCCCGCGTCGGGCGTTCGTAGCCGACGGTCAGGCGTACAACTGGACCATCTGGCGCGGGTACTTTGGTGCGTTCGAGCCGATCGTGGATTTCCTGCACGCGGTGTGTTACGTGTTCTCGTCGGCCGCGGCCGTGAGCCCCGATGAGGCGTCGGGTTGGTCCCAATACGTGGCCTGGATGCGCGCGTGCTGGCAGGGTCGCGTTGGAGAAGTGCTCACCGAACTGGATCAGTGGCAGGCGCGGCTGGGTGAGCCCCCACCGGGTGAGGCGGCGACGGCCGAGGAGCGCCGGGACCCGCGCCGGGTGGTGGCGCACGCGCGGACCTACTTGGGGAACAATCGGGATCGCATGGCGTACCCGCGATACCGGCGCAACGGGCTACCGACGACGAGTAGCTTGGTCGAGTCACTGGTGGGCGAGATCAACGCCCGGGTGAAGAGCACACAGAAGCATTGGACCCGGCCCGACGGTGCCGAATCGATCCTGCAACTGCGGGCCGCCGTGCTGAGCCAAGACGACCGGCTCCCACGGTTCTTCGCCGAACGGCCGGGCTCCTCGTTCCGCAAACGAGATACACTCTGCCACAAATCAGAGGGTGCCACAGCACAAACCGTGGCGTGACCTCAGACAACTGACGGATGCCGTTTTTGCGCACCACGGCAGCCTCGCCCGCTTCCCACACTCGCGGCGGCAAGCACGCCTCATCACCCCGCCGCCCGCATCCGCCGCGCCAGCGTGCCCCACACGCTGGGCGGCGTCTCGACCACGCCCGTCACGAACAGCCACACGTCGTCCTTGCCAGCGACGCGCACGGGTATGCGCTGCCCCTGCCCGAGCCCGAGCTGCTGCCTGTCCCGAGTCGAACCGCACTCTCATCCCGCCGTCTGTCTCGACCCCGGATCTGTGTCGTTTTCCGCCTATACCGGGTGGTGTTCGTTCCGAACGTCGTGGCGTGCCTGCGGTGCCATCAGTTTAATGAGGGATCGCTCCGGGTCCGTCCGTGCGGGTGCTGTGCGGTGCCCGAGCGACCGGGGTCCAAAACCGGTTTCGTTTGTGACGGGCATGACGGGGCGTTTCTGTTACTCCTGGTTGCACTCACAAACGGCTCGACGTTCGGCGGTAACTCCGGCGTTCACGAGTGTCGCGGGGCTGTAACGGGGGTTCCAGCCCGATCCCGTGCAGCAGGGAGCCGACGGGGGGAGGACTGGACAGCCGCTGTCGCCCAACTGGCAATTCGCTGCTACTTTGCTGGGGCATCGCTACCCATGAATCACGTGCTCGAAACCGGTGTGAAGTCCTTGGGCGAAAGCAAAATCGTTTCCAACGGTGTTCGATCGCCGTGCGGTAATGTGCGATGGTGGTGGAACTTGTAACAAATTCTATTCGCAGGATCGGTTCGCCCCTGCGAATAGAAACCGGCGCCGAAAACGTTGTTGGGTAGTGGTTCCGATTCCCAGAAGTGCCCGAATGACGGAAATGCTGCGAAACAATACCTCCGGCGCCGACGGTTCGGCACGGTAGCAGTCCGCGAACGGGACGGGACGCCCCCGCCCGGGGCTGACTCGGGCGTCTCCCCTTGACCTTAAACGTAACCCTAACCTGTGCAGTCCGAAAAAGCGCTTGCGGTGGCGTTTTTGATGAGTGATTCCGGGTGGTGTGAAACCACCTCGAAGAACGTATCTGGCATCGTTGCGGTCGCTATTGCAGGAGCCTTCGTCGGGCGGGCTCGCTATCGTGACGCGCACCCCATGCCAGGATTTCGTCAGGAACTTTTAGTAGGCCGGCCGCGATTCCGGCCAAAGAGTGGAACGCGCGCGGTCGTTCTTGTCGGACGAGTCACGCACCACCCTCACGCCCTCACCAACCGGTGGAGCGTGATCTCCGGGCGCACGTTGAACCGCACCCGCAGCGTGTGCCCCAACCCGCGGTTGATGTACATCGACCGCCCGTCGCCGAGGTCGAACGCCCCGGCGGTGTACCGCTTGTTCGCCACCGGTAACAGCGGGGGCGGGAGGAACGGCGGCTTACACTGACCGCCGTGCGTGTGCCCGGACAGAATCCACCCCCGAAAACGTCCCCAATCTACCGGCCGGTCGGCCGCGTCCGGGTTGTGACACAGCACCACCGTCGGTTCGTCGGCATCGAGTCGTGGGAACACGGCCTCGGGCTTGAAGTTTGGACACCAGTAATCGTCCACGCCCGCGATCCGCAGTCCCGCGACCACCCGGCTCTCGTTCCGGAGAACGGTTACACCCGCGCTACTAAGTTGTGCGGCGACCTCGGCGCCCGCCCCCAGATCGGACCAGGCGGTACCAAAGTCGTGGTTCCCGAGCACCGCAAAAGTTCCGAGCGGGGGTGGGTCCAGCGCTGCGAAAATCGTCTCGATGTCGTGCGCGTGTGCGCCCACCGCTCCGTGATCGGTCACATCGCCGGTCACCACCACAATGTCGGGCCGGAGGGCCGACAGGTCTCGCATGCACGCGGCGAGGTAATCCGCGTCGACTCGTGCCCCGCTGTGCAAGTCGCTGACCTGCGCGAGCGTTTTCCCGTTCAGTTCGGGTGGCAGGTTGCGGACCGGCATGTCGTGGCGGACCACCGTGACCCAGCGCGGCTCGATCCGCCACGTGTACAACCCCACGCCGAGCGCGGCGCCTGCGCTGCCCATAAGGAACCGCCGACGGGTCAAGCGCCACTTCATCCGTCACCCTCGTGTCGTGAACTCATCCCCGATCGATGGTGACAGACGGCCGCCCACCCGTCTAGCCCAGCCGGATTCCCGGCGCGCCGCCGGAACCGCGGCGCGCTGATAGCTTGTCTTCGCGGGGTTCGTGCTCACACTCTTCACGGGAGAACACCTTATGGCTGACAAACCGCTCGCGGGGAAGGTCGCGCTGGTTACCGGGGGCTCGCGCGGGATCGGCGCGGCCATCGCCACCCGGTTCGGTGCCGACGGGGCCAAGGTCGTCGTCAACTACGCGCGCAGTGCTGGTGAAGCCGAAAAAGTGGTTTCGGGCATCAAGCAAGCCGGCGGCGACGCGATCGCTGTGAAAGCGGACGTGGGCCAACCGGCCGAGATCCTGCCCCTCTTCGAGTCGACCGTCAAGGCGTTCGGCAAACTCGACATCCTGGTGAACAACGCTGCCATCATGCAGCGCCTGTTCCTTTCGGATGTCACCGCCGAAACCATCGACGCGCACTTCAACGTGAACGTTCGCGGCTACCTCCTGTGCTCCAAGTACGCCGCCGAGCGCATGACCTCCGGCGGGTGCATCATCAACATCGGCAGCGCGATCAGTCGCATGGCGTACCCCGGCGCGGTGGTTTACACCGCAACGAAAGGGGCGGTCGATCTCATGACACGTGTGCTGGCCGCCGAACTCGGCCCCAAGGGTATCCGTGTCAACGTCCTCGCTCCTGGGTCTACCATCACCGACATGAACAGCGAGAAGAGCGGCAAGACGCAAGAGGAAGCGGACCAGGAGATCGCAATGACCGCGCTGCGGCGCCAGGGCCTACCGGTGGACATCGCCGACGCAGCCGCGTTCCTGGCATCAAACGACGCCCGCTGGATCACGGGCACTTGGCTCGACGTGTCCGGCGGCATCCGGTTGTAAAACAGTGTGCGGCACAGAGCCGCGCGTAAAAGAACCGGCCGCAAATCATCGAGGTGTCGCCCATTCACCTCAATGACCGCGGCCGGTCTGCTGAAACATACCGCTCGATTCCGCCGGTCTAACACGAAGCGGGTTCAAACGAGCCGCCTCCGCCCTTCTCGCCCAATCTCCATTCGTTGCCTGCCTTTACAGCCGGTTGTCGCACTTCGTGTGCGTGACGATAACCATGTACTCATGCGAGAAACACCAAGCCAACGGACCGAAAAATGGGCGGAGCCAGCCCGTAGTCGGCTTTTCAAGAGGCTTGCGGCGTTTCAGGGCCGATGTCGCGCTCATCGGACCGGTGCTCCTCGCAAAGATAAAAGCTGCGCCGGAACACAGGCACGAACCAACACAGTTTGTGCCACCCGCGGTGCTGGTGAACGGCCGGCCGCTCGCACCTCTCGCAGCGCCGCACGCTGCCGTCGGCACGACGAACAACCGCGGCCTGGAGCGCGGCGTCGTACTCGGCGATCTGCTCGCGGGTGATTCTGCGGCGGTCGAGTTCCCCCTCCATCAGGTCGAGCGCAGCGGGCTCCATACCGTCGCGGTAAATCGTGACCCTGTCGAGCAGTTCCGCCGTTGGGGCGCGGCGGATGTATGCGGCAATCTCTTTCAACGGCAGGTGCATCGGCTTGGCTCCGATCAGAACCGGTTCGGGGGCCACGGGGTTCAAAGATGGGTGACGTGATTCGGGGAACTTCGGCGCCGGTTTCGGCGTCAAATGTGGTAGGTGTCGGTGCCAGGCGAAAGTGAAAAACGGTAGACCGCTGCCGTTTCACTGGTCTAAACTACCGGAACAACCACCCCCACAGTTTACCCGTCCCGGACCGCAACGGGATCGCTCATTGACGAATTCCACCCTCCAGGGGAAGGCGAATGACCCGCTACCTGCTCTTGCTCGGTGCGCTGCTGGTCGCAGCCGGGCCGTCGGTCGCTGACGACGAACCGAAGCCGCTGACCGGCGGCATCTCGCCCCAAACCGCTAAAATCAACGAATTCATCGCCAAGGGGTGGGAAGCGGCGGGAGCCAAGCCGGCGGCGAAGGCCAGCGACCACGAGTACATGCGCCGGGTCTTCATCGACCTCATCGGGCGCATCCCGACGGTCGAAGAGATCCGGGACTTCGAGCAGGACCGCGCGGCGAACAAGCGCGTGCGGCTCGTCCAGCGGTTGCTGAACGAAAGGAAGTACGCCCCGAAGTCGAACGGCCGGCCCGTCACCGCGGTCGCCGGGCTGTCGAAATTCCCCATCGACTACTCGGCGGCCTACGCCCGCAACTTCGCCGAAATCTGGTCCGTGTGGCTGCTCACCCGCAGCGGGTTGGACCCGATCTACCGCGAACAGTTCATGATGTGGCTGGAGGATCAGCTCGATAACAACGTTCCGTACCGCGACTTCGTTACGGGCCTGATTACTGCGACCGGCAAGAGCAACGACAACGGTGCCGTTCACTTCGTCTTCCGACACATCGGCGACCCGATCCAGGCCGACGCGAAGGGCCAAAAGGTCGACCTGGGCGAGTTCGGCAAGTACGACAACGTGCCGGTCACGTCGCGTGTGACCAAAATGTTCCTGGGCATTCAGACCCAGTGTACCCAGTGCCACGACCACCCGCAGGCGAAGGAGTGGCTCCAGGCCGACTTCTGGGGGGTCAACGCGTTCTTCCGTCAAACGGAGAAGGTCGGCACACAGAACACCATGCAGAAGAAGCAGACCGCGACGGCGAACTACGTCGAGCTGCGCGAGATGCCCGATTGGAACAAGAAGGGCATGGTGCTGTACGAGCGTCGCGACGGCCAGCGCAAAGCCACCTACCCGGTGATGCTGAAAGATCTGGCTCAGTCCGAGAAGGGCGAGAAATCCACGAAAAACCTGATCTCAGCGCCGGCGACGGCCAAGACCCGTCGTCAGACCCTCGCCGAGTGGGTCGTCCAGCACGACAACTTCGAGAAGGCGCTCGTGAACCGGATGTGGGGCCACCTGTTCGGCCGCGGGCTCCAGAAGGACGCCACCGTTGACGACTTCAAGAGCGACAACGAGATCGTTCACCCGGAACTGCTCACCTACCTCGGCGAGCAGTTCAAGCAGTACAACCACGACACGAAGAAGCTCCTGGAGTGGCTCTGCACCTCCGACGTGTACCAACTGAGCCACGTCGCACTGAAGGGGCAGGCCGACCCCAAGTTCGACCCGTTCTTCGCCCGCATGCCGCTGAAAGCACTGTCGCCGGAGGTGCTGTTCGACTCGCTCTCGCTGGCGACGCGGGCCGAGTCCCGGCTCAAGGACGCCGAGTACAAGGCCCTGAAGGCGAGCTGGACCGGTAAGCTGGTCCGCAACTTCGGCGACGACGAAGGCAACGAGACGACGTTCAACGGGACCGTCGTTCAGGCGCTGCTCCTAATGAACGGCAAGGACCTCAACAACGAGGTGGGGACCACCCGCGACAAGGGCGTGGTCGCGGACGTGGTGAAAAAGCACCGCGGCACCCCGTCGCCCATCTACGACGAGTTGTTCTTGATGACCGTGAGCCGGCACCCAACGCGTGAAGAACTGGCGAAACTCGAGCAGATCCGCTCCGGGCGCGCGACGATCACGCTGGGGAGCGGCGGCAGCGCGTCGTCCGGGGGCAAGGGCGCGAACCCGCCCAAGAGCGGTCCCGTACCCGTCCCGGGGGCCAACCCAGACGACATCACGTACTACCAGGACGTATTCTGGGCGCTGCTCAACACGAACGAGTTTATGCTAAATCACTGATTGAAACCGGCACAGCGAGCCGCGCCACCACGGAAGCGACGCCGCCCCGCGACAGGTAGTCGCGGGGCGGCGTCGCTGAGCGGAGATATCCGCGTCGGCTCGCACTTCAGTACCTACCCGCGGCGAGCACATTCGATCAACACCTCGTAAAGCCCCGCACCATTCGTTCAACGGCGGAACCTAGAAAGAGGGGCCTAAGCCTCGTCGCTTCTACGTCGTCCCCGTGCTCGCGGCGCCTTCGACCGACGGAAGAGGACTGTTGGTCGTGCGGGTGTGCCACACGTCCAGCACCGCCACCGTCACGGCGAGAATAGCCGGCCCGAGGACGATGCCCGATGCACCGAAAAGGGCCAGCCCGCCGATGAACGACAGCAGCGCCGGCACCGGGTGCAATCGCATCCGCCCGCCCGCGAGCCACGTGTACAACAGCGTGTCCACAAGTACACTCGACCCAACGCCCCATGCCACCAGCGCGACGGCACCTCCCCAGTGATCCGTAAGCGCGAGGTACGCGGCCGCGGGCACCCAGATGAGGAAGATGCCGGCGACCGGCAGCATACTCACCACGAAGACCACCACACCCCACAGAATCGGTGCGGGCAGACCCGTTGCCCAGAACAGTAGCGCGGCATTCACCCCGTTGATCGCGCTCGTGACGAGAGACGCGTACAGGTTCGCGTGGACCGAGCCGCCGGCGCGATCGAATACGCGGTCGGCTTCTTCGGGCGTAACCGGGAGCAACCGCCGGGCGGCGCGGAGAAATTGATCCCCGTCCCGGAGCGAGTAATAGAGGATGTAAATAGCAATGGCGAGTTGGAGCAGGAACGCGACCGATCCGCGGGCCAGCCACATCCCGTTGCCGAGGTATTCGCGGGCTGCTTTCTTCGCTTCCGCTTCCAGGTTCACCTCGGGCCGTTCCGCCCACGCGACCGCGTCGCGCAACACCGGCGTAGCTAGCATCCGCTCGCGAAGCGTGCCTTGCACCGCCTCCTGTTGCGCTTGCTCGGTGGACGAACTTACCTCGCGCGCCACCTGCTGGGCGACGTACCCGCTCGGGACCGCGACCAGGAGAATCACCACGGCCGAGGCCACGACCGCAGCACAGGTGCGGTTCGCAGTCACCCTCCGGAGCCACGAACTGAGCGGCCACGCGATAATCGCCAGTGCAACTCCCCAGGTCAGCGCCGGCAGGAACGGGACCGCGAGCGCGGCACTGAGCCCGATCAGCAGCGCGGTGAGCGCCGCAAGGGCGTACGGCCGGAGCCGCTCGCCGGTTGCCGCCGGACCTTCCTCGCGAACGAGTTGCTGACCTGCTTCGTGTTCCTGTCCGGTCGTGAGAGCAGAGGGCGGATGACCGTGGCGCACTATTTGACTCCTCGTCAGCGGCTAATTGCCAGTGATGAGCCTCAGCCAAAGCAAATCAGGTGCCAGGAGCCGGCGCGGACAAGCAGCCGTAAAACGCAAAAAGCCCGACCGTTCGGTCGGGCCTCGGCATGAGCCGTGAGCTACCTTACTTGTCGCTCTTGTCCTTCTTGCCACCGCCGCCACGGAACTCGACGGAGGTCAGCTTCGATTCCTTGGCCTCGAACGTCACCTTCGTGCCGACCTTCCCGTCCTTGCCCTTGCGCTCAGCGGCCTTGGCCAGCGCCTTCAGGTCCGATTCTTTGGACTCGGTTTTGCTCTTGGTCGTGATCTTGGTGTCCTTGTCGACGGTGTACTCCTTGTCGTCGATCGTGACCTTCATTTTCTCAACGTCGACCTTGCTCACGAACCCTTCGGCAGCGATTACAATCCCGGCCGAGAGGCACAGGGACAGCGTGACCATCATCAACTTGCGCATGTGGGAACTCCTGAGGGGGTTTCTGACCGGCCCCGGCGTTAGTCGCCGGGGTGCGATCACGATTGCGGCTACCCCACCGGGGGCAATCGTAAGTAACCCAACACACCACAGCAACCATCGGCTCGCCGATTCATCCTTTTCTCATCGACTTTCTAATCATGAGTGTCGGAATCAGGAAAAGTAGGGCGGAACAGTCGATTTAGATTCGCCAACTTTTCACGGAACGACGTGCGAAGTCAAATGCCCCTCGCGGGTCAAACCACTGCCAGCCACGCGATTCAACGCACGTAGTACATCGCTAATGCCAGCCCGGCACGCCGCATGGGTACAACGTGGCCGTCACAAAAGAGCACCCCGAACACACCGGTGTGGCGGTTCTCGGGGTAATGGTTGATCCAGTCAGCGTCATCAGGGGGCCAGGGAAGCCCCGGAGCCAACCCGGCTGGTAAGGTCCCGTTGGTCGCGCACTGTGGGGACCGGCAGTGCTGCCACACGTACAGCACCTGACTGGTGCCATTCCCGTTGGCCACATCCGTTAACCGCTGTCCGGCCGGGCCGCCGATCACGCTGTTGAGCGCGTAGCTGAGTTGCAGCGACTGGCCGAAGGTCGGGCTGCCGGGGAGTGCGTCGAGCCCTTTCGGGCACTGAAAAACCTGGGCGTTGCCCTCCAGATACGGCCACAGCATCGCGCGGGTCGGGTTGTAATCCGGCAGCGGCCGTTCGGCGTAGCCTACGCGGTCGTCAAACGGCCCCCAGTACACGCCGTCCCGACCAGCAGGGGGTAACCGCTCGTCGTGGTCCAGCGCGTAATGGTGTACGGCCAGCCCGATCTGCTTCATGTTGTTGGCGCACTTGATGCGCGCCGCGGCCTCGCGCACCTTTTGGACCGCGGGGAGCAGCAGGCCGATCAGAATCGCGATGATCGCGATCACCACCAGCAACTCGATCAGGGTGAACGCAGGACGGCGAGGGTGGGAGCGCATCTCGGTTTCCGTTCGGGTGGGGCGTCCGGTTATCATTCTCCGCTGAACGGCCTGAAACGTGGTAGTGCGAAATTCGTTTGTGGCAACGTATACGGGGGCGTAATGAGGCTGGTGCGCGTGATTTCGGGCGGACAGACCGGTGCGGACCGGGCCGCACTCGTAGCCGCAAAGGCCGCCGGCCTCGCGACCGGGGGGTGGATGCCGAAGGGTTTCTTGGCCCATGACGGCGAGCGCCCCGAGTTCGCCTCACTTTACGGGCTCCGCGAGCACGAGAGCCCTCGATACCCGCCGCGCACCGCGCTCAACGTGAAGGAATCCGACGCCACCCTTCGCTTCGCGACCGACTGGGCGTCGCCCGGCGAAGCGCTCACGCTCAAAATGATCGAGCGGTACGGGCGCCCGCACCTTGATGTCACACCCGGCCGGGGCGAAACGGTCGCAACCGTCGTCGAATGGCTCCGGCACCACGACCCGCACGTGCTAAACGTGGCCGGCAACTCGGAGCGCACGTCGCCGGGCATTGAGGCGTTCGTCACGGCATTTCTCGCAGACGTGTTCGCGCAACTCGTCCGCCCTATCTGACCGACCTCGTTACGCTCGTCACCGCAACCGGCCCAAGTGGGCCGGTTCCGCCCGCGCGCACTTCGAGTTGTAAGTTTCACGGACACACTGCTTGAAATACTAAGTATAACTATTTATCATCTCGTTCGAGTTGCACATTTGCTGCTTGTCGAGGGTACCCGACGTGACTTCTACCACGGTTCGTTCTCCGTTGCGCGCCGCGTTCACCTTGATCGAGTTGCTGGTGGTGATCGCGATCATCGCGATTCTGATCGGCCTGCTGCTCCCCGCGGTCCAGAAGGTGCGCGAGGCCGCGGCGCGCATGAGCGACCAGAACAACCTGAAGCAGCTCGCGCTCGCGTGCCACAACTTCCACAGTGCGAACGAGCGGCTCCCCGGGTACCAGCCGGCCCCGACCGGGTCGTCGGTGGCGTCCTACGGCTACTCGGTACATGCCTTCATCCTGCCCTACATCGAGCAAGAGCCGCTGGGGCGAATGTTCGAACCGAACACCCAGCAGTTGTTCTTCGGCAGCGCGCCGTTCGGCACGTTCAACGCCGCCCTCGCGTCCACCGCCGTGACACCGGTGAAGACGTTTCTGAACCCCGCCGACGGCCAGGACCCCGTTTACGCGATGTCCGGCGGCGCGCCTCACGCGGGCACCAATTACGCCGTCAACATCGGGTCCGGGCTGGATGCGAACGATGCCGTAAACAACCCTGCGCGGAGTAACGGCACCGACCTCCGGTTCCCGTCGGACGGGCTGTTCTGGTCCGGCTCGCGGGTGCGCCTCACGGACGTTGCCGACGGCACTTCGAACACGCTGATGATGGCGGACATCCTCCGCGGCACGAACGCGAGCGTTACCGGTACGGCATACGCGGCCTTGGCCCCGGAGCAGCGGCGCCGCCTGTACGCGAGTGCCAGTGCCGGACGTAGCGCCGTCGGAACGGCGCCGGGCGGGCTGAACCCGGTCCTCAAGACCGCGGACGCGACGGCCGCCACGAGTTGGACCGGTAACCGGGGCGGGTCGTGGATCTGGGGGCAGCCGTATACGAACGGGTTCAACGCCGCCCTCACACCGAACAGCTCCACGCCCGACGTGGCCGGACACGGACAGGGGTGGTTCTCGGCGCGCAGCCCGTTCGCCGGCGGAGTTAACGTCGCGCTGGCGGACGGAAGTGTTCGGTTCGTGCGCGACTCGATCCCGATCGCAGTGTGGCGCGGGCTCGCGACACGGGCGGGCGGCGAGGTCACCGGCGGGAACGATTTTTGACACGCCAACCCTGCACGATCAGCGGCACATCTTTCACGTCGGACAAGGTCAGCGCGCGCTTCTTGAGTAGCGGGTGGGGGGGCGATCAGCCCCCATTCGAGCGAAAAGAGGTGCCGGTACTCGATCCCGGCGGCACCTTCGTAAGGCGCCGCGACGCCGAACGCGAGGTCCGGATCGCGGAGCAACGCGTCCTCAATGTCGCGCTCGGTGCGGGCGCTGAGGCGCACGCGGGGTCGCCGGGAACGCGCGGTGGAACCGGCGGACGGCGTCGAGCATCGCGTACATCGTCAGGTATTGTGTGGCCGCGACGTGAATCTCTTGCGGGCCGTCGCCGGCGCGTTCGCCGAACCGCCGGGCGGCTTCGAGGAACGCGACCGCATGGGGCAGGAACAGTTCCCCTTGCGGTGTGAGCGGTGACCGCCGACGCGGCCCGCGCTGCTTGTGGTAGAGCGGCACCTTGAGGGCCGTTTCGAGCGCGACGAGCCGGTTGCGCAACCCCTGCTCGGTGAGGTGCAGCCCGATGGCCGCGGTGCGCAGGCTCCCGGCGCGTGCCAACTCGACCAGCGCCGCGACCTGATCCGTTGACACCGACGGCACACGTTCGGCCACAGCACGGCCCGTCTGAACAACAGTTGTTGTGCGGGTTCCCAATTTACCGCGACCGGCGCCCCGAGCCAATCATGTGGTCGTGGTAACGCGATGACCAGCCCGCAGCGCGCCAAACACCCGTGCGCTGCGGCCGAGTGCCCGACTTCACTCGCGTTCGCTCGGCTCTTGCTCGATGTGCCCGCGGCGCTTCTCCAGGTACGCGAACAGCGCCAGCACCGCCACGCCCAGCACGATGCCCGACGCGTACCACACCCACGTCTGTTGCAAGTTCACCGCCGCGTGCCAGATCATCGCGAACACATCGAGCAGAAGGAACCCGGCCCCGAGGTAGATGAACGCACGCACCCGGAGCAGCACGCCGGCCAGCACCCCGAGCACGCACAGCGCCGCGAGGACCACCGGCAACCACCTCGACTTCCCCACGCCCGCGATGAACATGTCCGCCGCCGAGGCGACGTAGATCATCGCCACGCCGGCGTACCGCATCGTGTTGGACGCCTCGGGCGAGAGCCGGTGCCGGTTGATGTGTTCGGACACCAGGAGAATCAGCGCGAGCGGGATCACCCACGCCTGTGGGTGAACGAAGAACGGTACGTCGCCGTGGGTAAGGGCTGCCCACAGCGCCGCGTTGGTCGCCAGGGCCGCGAGCAGCGCCCATCCGAACGACCGCTTCGAGAGCGCCACCAACCCGTAAACGCCGCCCGCGAGGAACCACAGCCACGCGTAGGTATCGAAGTGCTGCGGGAGCTTTTCCAGGTAACCGAGGATCGGCTCCAGTCCCGGAGCGGTGTCGCGTGCGAACTCGGAGACGGGGGCCGACGGCTTCGCCCAGAACGCGAGCAGCGGCACCAGCGGGAGCAGCGCGCCGGTGCGGCGGAGCGGCAGCGCGAGCACCTCGACCTTTCTCCGCTCAAAGAACTCGGCCAGCCCGATGCCCGCGTAGGCGAGCGCCATCACCACAAACGTCCAGAACTTCGCAAGCTCCCCCCGGAACAGCCCCGGCACGTTGAATCGGATCTGCAAAAAGAACAATACGACCAGCAATTCCGCGATGTACACGTATGCGGTGCGGCGCGTCGGACGCAGCTCGAACGGGTCACGGTCTGGTTTCAGTGCGAAGCGGAGGGCGAGGGCCGTCAAGCTCGCGACCGCGGCCAGTATCGCGAGGGCGGCCTCGCGCGCAAGTGGCGTGCGGCCTTTGACGGGATCAAACACCGGCACCTGCTGCACAAGGTTCAGGCCCAGCACGACGAACGCCGCGACCGCGGCCCATCCTCCGACGATGCGCACCACCCGGCGCCAGTGTTCGCTCACACGCGGCACCGCCACGCTCCCGCCCACGGCGGCGATCACCAGTGCGACGAACAGCCACGCGTTCCGGTGCAGCCAAACGTGCGGGGGTGTTGGGTCCGGCACCGCCCACCCGAGCGCCGCAAGGCACCACACCACAAGAGCCGCGGCTGCCATGCGGAGCGCATTCCCGACTTCGGTGGCGTAAGTCCGGGCCAGCACCGCGAAGCTGATCGCCAGAAGCGCTGCGGCGCCCGAGTTCGCACACCGGGACAGCAATTCCGCCGAGGTAAGTCCGCTGTGTATCCCAAACGCGACCGCAACCGTGGCGAGCAGCGACAGCCCGAGCGCGGGCCACTGCGCCTGAGGAGACTGTGGTAACCGGAGAACCGACCCAACGAATCGGTCGGACCCGAGGCGCAAGCACGCGACACCGAGTGCGTATGCAGAGAGCGCCAGAGCGGTCAGCGGGATGCTCCACACCGGTCGCGGCGCCCACTCACTAACGATTTGCGGCTCCAAGTCGCACACGGTGAGCAGTACCGCGAGCGTGCCGGCCACGAACAGCGCCGGCCGGGCGAACCGCGCACGCGCGTCCCAGAGCCCCACCGCACACGCCACCGCAATCGCTCCCAGCGCTCCCCACTTCAAACCGGCAGGATCGGACCCGGCTCCGGTGAATGTGGGCGCGAGACCAGCGAGAAGGAACGCGAGCGCCGGGACGAGTGCCCCGTCGAGTGGTTCCAGCCAGGGGGCCGAATCGTTCGCCGCGCGCTTTCGGGCACGAACGACGCCCCACACGGCGATCGCGGCACCAAAGCCAGTCGCGTTCGTGAGGAAGAACCCGGACACGGTTCTGGGTCCCTCTGCGACCCACACGAGGAGCGCGGCCAGGTTCATCGCCAACCCAGAGGTGTACGCGAACGCAAGCGCTCGAGTGTGTAGCGAGACCGCTCCCAGCGCGACCGCCGCTCCGATCGCCAGCCCGGCCGGCAGCCACGGGCGCCACGGGTCCAACTCGCCGGCGCGTAGAGCACACAGCACGAGCAGCGCCGCGAAGCAGGTGAGCCACCACGCTCCGAGTTTGACGTGCTTGATCGTCGCGAGGAAAGCCCCGCTCACACCAAGCCACGCGAGCGCCATCACATGGAACGACAGCCACCGGCCGGGCTCGTCCCACCGGCGCGCCGCCGAGGCGGCCAGGACGCCCGCGAGCAGCCCGGAGAACGCCAGGATCAGTGAAACGGCTTCCGGTTGTTTACGGCGTGCGTGCCACACGCCCGCGCCGGCGACCAGCACGAGCGCTCCCCAGCCGAATACACCTAGCGGCTCGACGGCAACGGCCAGAGGTAAGTCCGGGCGCGTGAAGATGCGCGTTCCCGGCCCGAAGCACACCGCAAGAAGTGCCCCGAATCCGATCAGCACCTGCACGGTGAGCAGAGTTCCCCCCGGCACGCGGCGCTCGACCGACAGCCAGCCCATGGCCCACACCGCCGCACTACTGGCGAGCACAAGCGCGAGGTGAACCCATTCCGTATCGTTCAGAGGGTTCCCGCGGAGTACGACGCCCAGCGCGTATTCGGCGGTAAGGGTAGCAACGAACACCACTCCGCCCGCGAGGGCATAACCCGCCGATCGCTCGCGGGCCGCGCTGACCGCCAGCCCGGCCACGACCAGCGCGAGCGGCACGAGGTTAGACGTGAGCGCTCCCATCTGGGCGAACGCGGAGGTGCCGAGCGGCCCGCCGGGTTCCAACCGCTTCAACCCGAGTTCGGCAACGAGCCCGGAGAGTGCCACAACGGCGCCGGCCGCCGTCGCGAGCGCCGCGAGCAGGACTAGGTGCAAGTGCGGCGAAGGGCGCACGATGAAACCCAGCGCCTCTGCCGAACGCCGTGCAGACGTACGCAGAGCCACCAGTCCCGTCCCCGTGAGGAACGCGCCGGCGAGCCCCCACCGCAAGGCCGACGCCGTCGCGACCTCGGGGGCGAACGTCCCGGCCCAGACCACAGGCGCCGCGAGCGCGACCAGTGCGAGGCCGAGCGCGTGGACATCGGTGTCGCGTTCGAGTGTTGACAGCCGCCACGCCACCCCGACCGCCGTTGCGAGCAGGAACAGCAGGCCGAACGTTGTCTGATCGAAGGCGTGCGCGGGTACCGCCAGCCTGTCGAGACGCCAAGCCAGCGGGCGTAATTCCGCTGCTATCCCGGGCGCCGTCGCCGCGGCCGTGATTAACAAAAACCCAAGTACGGTTGCACCGAGTACGAACCGCTCCAGCGACAGCGGGTCGTCGCACCACAGCTCACGGGCACGAGGCACCGGCCGGACGGCGCGCCGCGCGAGCGACCAGCCGATGGCCAGCAGCCCGAGAGCGTACCCGAACGCACACAGCACACGCGCATCAGAAAGGGGAGCCGTTCCGGCCCACCAATCCTGGCGCTCGGCCCACCCCAGAGCCGTCAGCAGCCCCGCGAGTGTGACCGCGGCCTGGAACGCCGAGAATCCGCCGCGCTCGCGCCACAACAACGAGAAGCTGAGCCACAGGAGACCGAGCCACACCGCGAGTACCGCGAACGTGCCCGCGTAGCCACCCACCCACGGGAGCAGTAGCGGGACTGCAAGGGCCGTCGAGAGTCGCGCGGACCAGCGGAACGGGTCGCCGAACACACGGGCCTGTCGGCGGCACAGCACCGCCGCGGCGGTCATGAAAGTGGCGTGCGCGAGGACGGCCGTTTCGATCGACACCAGTACCGGCTTTGCGCCCCAGGTGAAGACACCGAGGTGCAGGCACCCGAACAGGGCCGCCAGTGAACCGGCCCAGGTGAAATACGGCCCCCCGGTCAAACGCGCGAGCGCGACGAAGGCGAGCGCGAGCGCGAACAGCGTTCCGGTGTGCCACGCGGAATCGGGTGCCAGTGAACTGATTGCGAACACGGGGGCTAACACACTCGCCCCGAAGGCTACATCCCGCCCGGCGCGGCGGAGCAGGGCGGTCGCAGTGTGGTGCGCGTTCCGGATTGCCACGGAGACGAGGGCAAGGAACGCCGCCTCGGCTGCGATGACAAATCCCCAATGGTCGGGCTGGCGCGGCGCCTGCGCCCACAGCGCCCAGAGCGTACCGACCAGCGCGACCCACAACCCGGCGGACGCGACCGCCCGGCGCTCGCACCGGTAGTTGCTCGCGATCAGCCCGAGCGCGAGCGCGCCGTGAACGACTGCCGCGGTCACGGGGTGATCCGGCCCGTTCCAGCTCACGATCAGCAGTCCAAGCGCCCCGACGCACAGTCCGCCGGTCGCGTAACTCCGGGTCTGGTGGGACCCACGCCGCGCCAGCACCTCGGCGAGCAACCCGAGCGCCAGTGCGAACCCCGCGAGTATCACCCCGTTCACGGGCGCCTCAAACGCCGCGATCAGTCCAGCAGGGTTGGTCCAGTTACCGGCGAGGCCGTGGTACCCAAGCATTGCCGCCAGGGCCAACAGCGGGATCGCGCCGGCTTGGACCCAGGAGAGGTGCTCGCGGAACGCGACGCGTGTCAGGTGCGCCCCGGCCGCACTCGAGATGAGCAGAAGTGCGAGCGGGTCCGGCCACGCGAGCGCCAGCGCGGTCGTGACCGCGCCGAACCCCGCGAGCGCCACCGCGGTTCCCGCGGCGCGGAGCCCGCCGGACGCGACCCGGCGCAGCACCAGTATCCCGGATTCGATCACCGGAACGCCCGCCAGGGCCAACGGAACCGCGAGATCGGCGAGCCGTGCGGCAAGTCGTGCGGCGTCGCCCAGGGCGTCGCGCACGGCGTACAGCCCCCATGCCGCCGACAGCGCGAACGCGGCCAACCCGACGAACATCAGTACCGCCGTGCCGCTCCGGTCCGAAACCGGTTCGTCGCGACGCCGGGGGCCGTACCACGACAGCCCGCCGAGTGTCGCCCCGCACGCGACCGCGAAGCACGCCAGCGGGAGCCACGGTGACACGAGGTTGGCGGGAAGAAGCTGTGTCCCGGCGGCGCCGATCACCGCGAGCGACAGCAGCCAGCGGCGATCCACCGGCCCGGGCAGGTGCTGGGTCCCGATCAGATCCCGCCCGCCGGTACGCACCACTCCCACAAACGTCGCCAGTGCCAGCGCTTTCACTGCCAGATCGACGGCCCAGTGCGCGCCTTCGGTGAACGGCGCCGCGAGTAACAGGAGCGTGAGCGGGGTGAGCAGCAGAGCGATGACGAGCATCCCGCGGCTGGTGCCGCGCAGCTTCCACCGGTGCAGCGTGTACTGGCCCGCGCCGAACAGCCCGAGCGTCACCGCCGCGGACAGCAAAAACTGGAAGTACGGGATCGCTTCGAGCGTCTGCCGGAGCGTGACCACCAGCGCGATCGAACAACCAACGATGAGCAACCCACCGACCAACTCGCCCCAAAGGATGTTGTGCGCTTCGAGGAACCCCGGCAACCGTTGTGCGGGCTCCTTGGACGGCTCCGCACGGCGCGGTTCCGGCTCTTTCGGTGCCACGGGTACGCGTAAAGGCGGTTCAGGCGGAACCGAGGCCGCCGGGGAGAGCGGTTTGACGGCGCTGATCGACGCGACCGGTTCGGGCGGATTCGCAACGGCGGGACGAGCCGGACGGGGTCGGGTGGGGGGCGGGGGTGTTGCGGGAAGCCTTTGAAGGCTCCGGGCGCGGGCGTTGAGTTGATTCAGAACGGGACGACCGGCGGCGGCGTCCAGGGCCTCACTGTCGATCAGAGCTTGAACTTCCCGCTCGGCGACACGTACGCGGTGCAAATCCGCTGCACGTCGGCTGTCGAAGTCGAGGTCACATTGAGGGCAGTAGCGGTCGGTGGGCGAGAGGGCGGCGCGGCACCCCGGGCAGTAGCGGAACGAGCGGTGTTCGTCGGCGCGCGGACGGGTTCCGAAGAGGGCATTCAGAACCGTTACTGCGACCATCCAAGCGCCGTGACCGAGGACGGCAATGACGGTCACGACGGCCGCCAGTCCGCAGCACCATTCCATGCCGAGGTCCGCCGGAACCCGAAGCGGGTTCGACTCGCGAACCGGCGGGCGCCCGGACTGGGCGCCCGGCCGGTTGCTACCTCACTCGACGCCGCAGTGGCCGAATTATTCCCCGGGAGCCGGTCACACGTCGCAGGTCTCGATCGCCTGCTTCAGCCCGGCCAGCGGGTCGCGGGTGGGGATGAACTCGTGACCGACGAACCCGGTGTAGCCCGTGGACACGAGCTTCCGGAGCACCGCGGGGTAGTTGATCTCCTGGTTCTCGTCGAGTTCGCCCCGGCCCGGCGCGCCCGCGGTGTGAACGTGGCCGATCAGCTCCTTGTGCTGCTCGACGCGGCGGATCAGGTCGCCGTGCATGAGCTGCACGTGGTAGAAGTCGAACAGCAGCTTCACGCGCGGGCTGCCCACCGCCTTCACGATGCTCGCGACGAACTCGAGGTCGTCTCCGCCGTACCCCGGGTGCCCCTTCATCGGGTCCGTGTCGTCGCGCGTGTTGAGGTGCTCCAGGCACACCGTCACGCCCTTCTTTTCCGCGTACAGCGCCAGCTTCTTGAGACCCGCAACGCAGTTGTAGAACGCCTCATCTGGGGTGATGGTGCCGGACTTCGGGTCGTCCGGGTTGACCCACTTGTACCCGGTGAACGCGATCACGTTCGGGAACTTCGCGTCGGCACACTGGTCGATGGTCTTCGAGGTGGTCGTGATCACCTCGTCGTGGAACTGCGGGTTGTTGAACCCGCGCATGAACGGCGCGCCGGGCATCCCGTTGGCCGCCAGCCCGCACACGAGGTCGTACTTCTTAAGGTGGTGCCATTCCGAGGGGTCGATCAGCTCGACCGCCTTGCCGCCCAGGTCGCGGGTGACGCTGCACACCTTCTCGGCGGACCACTGCTCGCCGCGGGCGTTGAAGCACCAGAAGGCGACCGAGTGGTTCACCCGGCCCTTGAGCTTGGTTTTCGGTTCGTCGGCGGTCATCGCGGCTCCTGTGGGGAGTGCCGCCGAGCTGCGCACACGCGCACGCGGTTCGGCGCTACAACTCCGGGAAAGGAACGGCCCGCCGGGGTCTCCGGCGAGCCGTTATGATCGGGCCTCGTCAACTTCTCAATCTGTGGTGCGGAGCGTGTGATGGTGTTTGCCCGGACGACGCAACATCGTCCCGCTGCATGGCAGCGAGTTAAACGCAGCCGATGCGGGAAGATTAACCCTGTGACCGGCGCGAGGCAAGCGCTGCTTCTGGTAGCCCGGGGTTTTCACCCCGGGCAATGACCCGCGACCCCGTTGGGGTCGAAGAGTCGGGCACAGCCGCGCGAATCGTTGTCTTCTGACCCCAACGGGGTCACGGGTCATAGCCCGGGGTGAAACCCCGGGTGCCGAACGCGATGATGACCAGACGCGGGCCGTGGGTGGCGGGTCATCGCCCGGAGTTTTCCCCCCGGGCCTACGGTTTCAGCGGCGCCAGGTTCTCGATCCAGCCCGCCACACTGGGCTCCATCCAGTTGAACAGCAACAGGCTCGGTGCAATTCCCAGCGCGATGGCGAGCAGTACGAAGGGCACGAGGCACACCGCCTCACGGGGCGTCAGTTCGGGGAAGTCTTTGGTTGCGGGGTTCGTGCCCAGGTAGACCCGCTGCCACGTCCAGAGCAGGTACGCGGCCGTCAGGACGACGCTCAGCACGGCCGGCACCGCAAGGCCGGGAGAGAAGTTCCACGCGGCCAGGAACACACAGAACTCGCCCACGAACCCGCACAGCCCGGGAAGCCCCATCGACGCGAAGAACAGAATCGCGCTCAGCCCGGCGTAGAACGGCATCGGTTCCTTCAGGCCGCCGAACCGGTTCAGGTCGCGGTGGTGCGCCCGGTCGTACACCACGCCCACGATAAAGAACAGGGCCGATGCGGTGATCCCGTGGGCGACCATCTGGAACATCGCGCCGCTCACGCCCCACTGCCAATATTGAGCGTTGGCGGCAGAACCCCAGCTCGCGAGACCCAGCACCACGAAGCCCATGTGGCTGACGCTGGAATACGCGAGCAGTTTCTTGAAATCGGTTTGGCCCATCGCGACCAGTGCGCCGTACACGATTCCGATCACCCCGATGAGCCCGATCCACCACGCCAGCTCCGATGCGGCCCACGGGCACACCGGAAACGCGACCCGCACCAGCCCGTAGCCGCCGAGCTTCAGCAGCACGCCCGCCAGGATCATGCTGACCGGCGTCGGCGCCTCGAAGTGCGCGTCCGGCAGCCACGAGTGCAGCGGAACGATCGGCACCTTGACCGCGAACCCGAGGAACAACAGCACGAACACGAGGTACTGGAACCGTTTGGTGCAAACGGGCTGCGTCTTCAGCCGGGCCAGGGCGGCGTCACGGTCCACGCCGGGTGCGAAGAGGCGCACCTGCTTCGCCTCATCCGAGGGGCCGGGCACTTCGACCGTCGCGGTTTTAACGGCAAGACGCTCTTCTTGCCCGCTCAGGACCAGCGACACCGCGCGGCCCACTTTCGAGAGCGTGACGAAATCGAACGTGTGAACCTCAACCTGTTCCGCCGCTTCTTCGGGCTTGAGGTTCGGTTGCTTTTTCTGGACGTCGGCGGCCCGCTGGTTCACTTCCGCCTGATCGACGAAGTCGCGCGCGTTCACCGAGTACAGGGCGATCATCGCGACGAGGAGGCACACGCCGCCGAGTAGTGTGTACACCACGAACTTGAGCGCCGCGTACTTACGGTTGTTGCCGCCCCACAGCCCGATGAGGACGTACATGGGGAGCAGCATCAACTCGTAGGAGACGTAAAACAGGAAGAAGTCCAGCGCGAGGAACGCGCCGATCACGCCGGTTTCCAGCAGCAGCAGCAAGGCGAGGTACCCGCGCACACCGTCTTCGATCTTCCAGCTCGCGACGATCGCCAAGAGCGTGACCAGCGCGGTGAGCACCACGAGCGGCAGGCTCAGCCCGTCCGCCCCCAGCGCGAACTGCACATTGAAGGGCGCGATCCAGGCCCGCCGGGCGATCCAGTCGTTGGGGTCGAGTTTCTTGGGAATCGGCTGCGCGGCGTCGCTGGCCGCCTTATCGGCCCGGCTGTCGAGCCGGGTGCGGACCGAGTGCCGCGGCATCCCGTTGGCGTCGAGGTGCTGGTCGAGCAGGTTATAGTACCCCACCACGACGCACAGCGACAGCGCGAGTGTGCCGGCCGCGCCGAACGTGGCCCACCAGCGCAGCAGTTCAGGCCAGCGCGACGGCAGGACGAGCAAACCTGCCGCACAGATGGCCGGCAAGAACACGAGAAGCGACAGCCACGTCAGGTCCGACTCGGCCATTCCTTAGCCTTCAAGAAGAGCAGAAAGGCCGGGTTACACCGCAGAGGGCGCGAGAGGGCGCAGAGAAACAACAACGACAGCCACGGCTTTGTTCTTGTTGCCTTTTCTCCGCGCCCTCTCGCGCCCTCTGCGGTGTAACCCGGCCTTTCACTTCGCCAGAACCGCGAGCATCCCTAACAACAGCGCGGCCGTCAAGGCCAGCGCGAGGACGTAGGACCGCACGAACCCGGTCTGCACACCACGCAAAAGCGATCCAAGGCGCGACGCCGCTTGCCCGATGGCGTTCAGAAGTCCGTCGAGGGTGTAAAAGTCGAACCCGTTCGGCGACGATTCCGGCGGGCGCTTATCGACCATCGCGGCGGTGTGCGCCAGCCGGAGGGTCGGGGTGACGAGAGCGGCGTCGTAGGCTTCGTCGAAGTACCATTTCCCGAGCAGGAAGCGGTACCAGCCGGGGCCGGTTGCGTGCAGCGCCGCGTGAGCCGGGGTACTCCGATAGAAGGTTCGGTACGCGAGGAACGCGCCGAACACAGCCGTAGCGAGGGCGACGGCTCCCGCGTACAGGTGTAGCTTGTGCTCCTGCGACTTCTCAAGGGCGAAATCCGTTCGGACCGCAGCCGGCTCGGCCTTATGCAGAACGGACCCGATGTAGCTCGCTTCGGCGCTCCACACCGGCCAACCCCACGCCACACCAACGCTGAACACCGCCAGTACGACGAGCGGAAGCGTCATCACGCGCGGGGATTCGTGCGCGTGATCGTGCAGGTGCGTGTCCCGCGGCGTTCCGGTGAAGGTCAGGAACCAGAGCCGGAACATGTAGTACGCGGTGAGCCCCGCGGTCAGGGCCGGGAGTACGAACAGGAGGGCGTGAGCGGGATGGAGCGAGACGTAGCCGAGCGCCGTCGAGAGGATCATGTCCTTGCTGTACCAACCGCTCAGGAGCGGCGCGCCGGAGATCGCCAGCACGCCGACGAGCATCGTGAACGCGGTGACGGGCATCTTCGACTTGAGCCCACCCATTTTCCGAATGTCCTGTTCGTGGTGGCACCCGTGAATCACGCTCCCCGAACAGAGGAACAGCAGGGCTTTAAAGAACGCGTGGGTGATGAGGTGCAGCAACCCCGCAACCCACCCGCCGAGCCCGAGGGCGAGCATCATGAACCCGAGTTGGCTGCACGTCGAGTACGCCAGCACCCGCTTAATATCCGTCTGGACCAGCGCGATTGTGGCGCTGATGAACAGGGTGACCGCGCCGATGTAGGCGACGGTCAGCAGCACCTCCGGGGCGAAGAGCGGAAAGCACCGACCGACGAGGTACACACCCGCCGCGACCATCGTGGCCGCGTGGATGAGTGCGCTCACGGGTGTGGGGCCTTCCATTGCGTCGGGGAGCCACGTCTGGAGCGGCACTTGCGCGCTTTTGCCCGCACAGCCCAGGAAGATGCCGATTCCCATCAGAACGAACAGCCCATACGGCAGTACGCCGTATGTGGTGTACGTCGCAACCGCCGGCACTGACAGCTTGCCCGTCCAGTTGTTGCCGTCCGGCTGAGTGCTGCCGAAAGGATCGGGTTCGATCAGCGGGAACAAAGCGAGGTGTGACCCCGGCGTCCTGTTCTGGGGGAGCGCGTACTGCTGGTTCCTACCAGAATTGGACATGCTGTTCGGATCGACTCGAACGAACCGGTTGGCGTCTTCGGGACTCTCGGCGTGCGTGAGGCGGTCCCCATGTTGAGGCGATCGCACCCGCCGTGCCATCTCGTCGAAGTTGAGGGTGCCCAAATACGTCCACGCGATCAGGATGCCGATCAGGAACCCGGCGTCGCCGACCCGGTTCACGATGAACGCCTTGTTCGCCGCCCGGCTCGCGCTCGGGCGCTCGTAGTAGAACCCGATGAGGAAAAACGAGCAAACCCCGACCAGCTCCCAACCGACGAACACCTGAAACAGGTTGTCCGCGATGACGAGGTTCAGCATCGAGAAGCTGAACAGCGACAAGTACAGGAAGAACCGCCCGAACCGACCGCGGCGGGTGGAAGGCCGACCTCCACCCCCCGGACTTCCATCCCTGAAGGGGAGGGGGGAATGCGTGTCACGGGTATCGGTTGCGTGGCTCAATTCCGCTGTGCCTTCGCTGCCCCTGCCGACAGGAAGCGGGGCGTGTAGGTCGACTATTACCCCCTCTTGCAATTCGTCTTTCATGTAGCCGAGCGAGAACACGAAGATCAGCGTCCCAATCACCGTGACCATCGCGAACACGACCGCGGTCAGTTCGTCGACCTTGTAGCCCAGTTCGAGCGCGAGCGCCGGTTTGGGTGTGGGGAGCAGCGGGTCGGCGGCGTGCTGCCGAGCCCAAACCGGTGGCGGGCTGGAATCGAGCGGCCCGAGGCGGACCCAGTCCGCCCGCTCGGACCAGCGTGCCGCCCGCTGATCGCCGGTCGAAGAGTCGGTCAGGAGGGTCACCAGCCCAACAATGCCGAGTACAGCCGAACTGGCGATGAGGAGGGTGGCGAGGTACGCGCCGGTTTTGAGCGGCGCGTCTCCGCCGTACAGCCAATACAGACGGCCGCCGAAGCCGCTCTGGTCGCGGAACGGGCGGCACAGCGCCCGCACCGCGCCCGCGACGAGCAGGAGCACGAACGCGGCGAGCGGCAGCAGCGTGGCGAGCACGTACAGCCGACCCGGAACGACCTGAAACCAGTCGAGCATCGCTCGTGTTTGGTGCTCGGTGCTTGGCGTTTCGTGTCAGTGTTTCGGAGCTTCTCTTCACACCAGGGCCGCATCCCGCGCCGAGGCCGAGTACCGAACACCAAGCACAGCCACCAAGCCCCCAGCACTACCCCCGGAGGTTCTTTGCTTCGTCCACGTCCACGGTGGAGTGGTTGTTGTAAAAGTTCAGGATGATGGCCAGTGCCACTGCGGCCTCTGCCGCCGCGAGTACGACCACCAGAAGCGCGAACACCTGACCTTCGAGCCGGAACGCGGGGTTGAAGCGCGCGAAGGCGACGAGATTCACGTTCGCCGCGTTCAGGATCAGCTCAACGCCCATCAGAACGCCGATCGCGTTCCGCTTCGTGGTCACGCACACCACCCCGCACGCGAATAGGAACGCGGAGAGCAGCAAGAACGGTGTCAGGCCGAGTTCGTTCATGCCTGGGGTCGCTTCCTCTTCGCGCGGGCGAGGTAGGCGGCTCCGACCAGCACCACCAGCAGGTGAACCGACACGATCTCGAACGGCAACAGGTACGCCGTCGGGGTTCGCACCACGCCGCCGGTCGGCGTCCCGCTCACCGCTCCCTTCGGGCTGGTGTCGGTGGCGCCCAGAAAGCTCATCCCGAGCGGCCCGGGGCCGGGAAGGGGATCTTCGCCCGCGGTCGGGGAGCCGAGCTTCAACGAGACGACCGCCAGGAGCGTGAACAGCGCGACGCCGAGCGCACCGCCGACGAACCACTCGGTGCGCCGAGTCCGCAGTTCACGGAGCGGACCGTGTGCGGTCAGCATCACTCCGAACACGACCAGCACCAGCGTGCCGCCGACGTACACGATGAGCTGCGCGGCGCCCGCGAACTCGGCGCCGAGCAAGAAGTAGATCAGTGAGACGCCGACCAGCGTGAACAGCAGCCACACCGCCATGCGCACCACGTCGCGCGCGGCCACCACACCAAGTGCGGAAGCGCAGGTGGCGGCGCCGACCACGGCGAACAGAATAACCGGTAACGACATCGGGCGGACAGTTGGGAGAGGGCCTCTTGTTCGCGCTGCAAGAATAGGGATAAACCGCCGCGCGCCCGCTCGCAAGGATATTCCGCCCCGGCGCCGCCGTTTCACGCCGGCGCCGGGGCCGTCAGAGGGAACTGCCCGTGCCCCCACCGCTGAACCCGGACCTGCTCGGGCTGCTCGCGAGCTGTCGCGCGGCCCCGGCCGATGACACCCCGCGGCTGGTGCTCGCGGACTGGCTCGACGAACACGCTGACGTGTCCGGTCTACCGTCGCCCGGCGACGCCCGGGCGCGCGCCGCGCTGCTGCGCGTGCAGGTCGAACTCGCCCGGCCCACCTGCGACGAGGGGCACGTTGCGGCCCTCCGCGCCGAGGAGCGGCGGCTGCTGGTGGCGCACGCGGAGGGGTGGCTCGGTTCGCTCCCGCGCCGGCTCCACGAACTCACGCACCCGGTGTTCGGGTTCGCCCAACAGCTCGCCGCCGCGCGGCCCCCGCAGCCGTTCACCTTCGAACCGCTGACCCCGTTCAAACCGTGGCGGTTCACGCGCGGGCTGCTGAACATCGACCTGCGCGCCGAAACGGTCGACGACCCCGAACTGGGGGCGTGGTTCGCGTCGCCCCTGGCCGCCTGGACCGAGGAGGCGTGCGTCGATGTGGCCGCATCGCGCGAGCTGGAACGGCTCGCACTCCCGGACCCGATGCGACCGTATTTCGGCGTCCGGCTCGCCGTGGGCGCGGCCGAATTCCCGACCCTCTTGCGCCCCCGTCCGGACCCGGGAGACACCGACGAGCGGCGGTGCCGCCGGCTACTCCGCAGTGCGAAATTCGGACTGGTCCGCGAGCTGGTCCTGTTCCCCCCGGCACTCGACGCCGGGTTCCTGCGGCTGATGGCAGGGGCCAATGTGTCGAACGTGCAGCGGCTCGCGGTGCGGGCCGCGCTGAGTGACGCCGACGCCGCGTTCCTGTCGTCCGCGGCGCTGACCAACCTTTCGGCGCTGAACGTGTCGGCCACGCAACTCACGGCGGCCGGGGTGCGGCAACTCGCACACGCGCCACACCTTCGACAGCTCGTATCACTGGTCGCGTACCGCAACGGACTTGGGTGCGACGGGCTGGTTGCACTCGTTGAATCGCCACTGGCACAGACGCTCAACGTGCTGGAGGTGCAGAACACCGGCATCGGCGACCGCGGTGCGGTCGCGCTCGCGCGCTCGCCGCTGTTGGGCCGGCTGCACGGCCCGGGGCTGAACCTGTCGATGAACCCGATCGCGGACGAGGGCGCGCGGGCGCTCGCGGCCTGCGAACACCTGCCGCGGTTCCGCGAACTGATTCTTCGCGATTGCACGGTCGGTGATGCAGGGGCCGCGGCGTTGGCGTCTTCGCCGAACGTAGCGGATTTGTCGATTCTTGACCTGTGGCAGAACCGGATCGGCGACACCGGCGCGCGAGCCCTGGCGGGGTCGCCACACCTCGACGGACTGGACGTGCTGAGCCTGCGGGACAATCGCATCACGGCCGGCGGTGCGGCGGCGCTGCGCGCGCGGTTCGGCGATCGCGTGAAGCTGTGACGAGTAAGGTCGATTCAAGATTGGTCAACCTCGGCGGGCGCTCCACACACCGAGCCCGAGCATGAGGACGGCGGCGACCACACTGACCCACCAGCCGAGGCGGTACGTGCGCGGCTCGAACCGAAACTCCGCGACCGCCGACCCGGCCGGCACTGGCACCGCCCGGAACGCGTGATTCGCGCGCGACACCTCGACTTCCCGGCCGTCCACGAAGCAGGTCCAGCCCGGGAACCACACGTCCGACAGAACCAGCCACCCCGCCGAGCCGTCGAGTTCAGTCGTGACGCGGTTCGGGCCGTAATGCGTAACTCGCGCGGCGCCCGGCTTTGTGCCCGCCATCGGAGGGAGCGGTGCGCGCGTGGTGATCAGCACCGTGCGGTCGAAGTCGCACGTTTTGAGTGCCGCGAACGGCGCACCTTCGAGACGTTCGCCGTGCGGGACGATCCACGCTCGTGGTTTCGGGGGCGTGAACTCGCGGAGCGTGTGGGGCGGGAGTGTCGGCGGCGTGCCCGGCAGCAGCGGAACCACCGCCGGCGGGGCCGGGTCGCGCGCGCACACGCGCCAATCCCCGGGCGGCGGGGGCGTTCCGACCGGGGCAACGTGGTGCGTGACGCGCAGGAGCGCGAACACGTGCGGCTCGCCGACCTCGAAGTTCGGCATCACCTGTTGTGCGTAGGGGCTGTTCCCGCGCACCGGCCGGTCGTCCCCGACCGCGAACGCGAGGAACTCGCGGTAGTGGCGCACGTCGAGCGGGTTGTAGCCGCGGGGCGTCCCGAGCGCCTGAACCATCGCCTGCGGCGCGCCCGTCCCCAGCAGGGAGGTCTGTGTGCCCTCACTGTGAACGTCCCAATCGAGAACGCGGACCGGCTGCGGTTGCTCTCTCAGGTAATCCAGAACCGGTGACGACGGATACAGTTCCGCTTGCGGCTTCGTTTGCGGCAGAACGGCAATCGGAGCAATCAACTCGGCCAAGAGAATGACGAACCAGAGGGCGGTCCGCAGACGGCCGCTGGTGCCGGTGTTCTGAAGAGTGCGGATGAAGAGCGGCAGAGCCAGCACCGCTGCGCCCCAGTAAGCGACGAACGCCCACCACACGGGGCCGTCGTTGAACCACAGCCCGAGGATCGTGGGGGCGACGAGGACCAGCACCACGCGCCGGAACCCGCGCGACACCGCCGCCCGAGCGCTCAGCGCCCACCGCGATTCCGTGAGCGCCTGGGTGGTCACCCCCGCGAGAAAAGCGAGCGGGAAGGTCGCGATCAGCAGCATCCGGGTCGGCACCCGGAACAGGTTGAAACCCGGCAACCAGTCGATCAGTGCGGCCCCGCCGAGTGCGAACAGCACAAGGGCGCAGAAAACACCGAACTGCCAGCGCGTCCGCGGGCCGCCCACGACCGGCGCCGCGACCGCCGCAACGAGCCAGAACGCGCCGAATACCCCCTGCATTTCCCACGCCTGCGGGGGCGAGTACGACAACGCCGGCCCGATCAGCCGCACGGCCGTTTGGAGCCCGATGCCGAGCGCCCCGCTGGCGTCCACTCCGTCACTTCGCGCGGAATACTGTGCCGATTCCAGAGCCGGAAGCAGTTGCACGGCCATCAGGGCCGCTGCAACGACGGCCGCACCGAACCAGCAGCCCAACCACCGACCACGAGCGTCGCGCCGATACGTCCACACGAACGCGAAAACGGTTGCGTAGAACGCCCATTGCGGGTGGGTGCCGAGTCCGAGAAGCGCGAGGGGCACACCCGCCCACACGACCGCGCGCGTGCCGCGGCGATCAATCGCGCGTTCGATCAGGAGTAGCAGAAGGGGGAGCCACGTAAGCCCGGCCGTGATCGTGTGGCCCGCGAGCAGCAGGTGCGTCATCCACTTCGACGACAGCATGAACCCGATCGCCGCAACGAGGCTCGCGGGCTCGTTCAGTCCGCGGGCGCGGGCGTACACAAGCGCCAGCGCCCCCGCGGCGAGCACATGAAGCGCAACGCCCCACGACACCGCCGCCCCGACTGCGTGTTCCGGGACGGCGAGTACGACGAAGTTGGGTGGGTAAAAGGTTCCGACCTGCGGGTCGTGAACGAGCGGCGTCCCGCAGAAGTGGTACGGGTTCCAGAGCGGCAACTCGCCACTCGCCCGCCACTCGCGGTTCAGGAACAGCTTGACGGGCAGGTGCTCGGCGAGCAGGTCGGAATACGGCGCGTAGATGGTCTGCGTGGGGTGCAGGATCAGCGGGTGAAAGTACAGTGCCCAGAGCAAGGCGAGGACGAGATAGGGGCGCACGAAGCGGAAGAAATACGACCCGCCCCCAACCCCTCTCTTTGAGGGGAGCAAAGGCGCGTCGGAATCGCCGCGCGAATCGAGTTCACGCGGCGGAGCAGTACTCCGCCCCTTCCCGTCCGGAAGCGGGCCGGAGGGGAGGTTACTTTCGGGTTTCGGTGTCATCGCCGCGCCCACGCTCCCGGCAATTCGCCTGCCCGCGCGGACGCCGTCACGGGCGAGCGGAACAGGCTCGCGCCCACCCCCAGCACGAGGGCCAAGCACCCGAAACTGAGCGCGTACCTCACGACGTTCGTGACCGCCGCCGGCACCATCAACAGCCACAGGCACACGCCAATCAGGAGAACACAACTGATCGGCAGGAAATATTTGAGGCAGGTTGTCATCACCTGATCGATGCGGAGCCGCGGGAGGCTCCAGCGCATCCAGATCATCACCAGCACAAGCGCCCAGCACTTCCCAACAAACACCGCCACGTTCAGCACCGTTCCGGGCCAGAACCCGAACTCGACAGACGGCTCGAACGGCAGAACTCCGGAGTGCCAGCCGCCCAGGAAGAGCAGGGCGGCCAGCCCGCTGACGGCGAACATGCTGCCGTACTCGGCCAGAAAGAAGTACGACCACCGGATGCCGCTGTACTCCGTGTGGAACCCCGCCACCAGTTCGCTCTCGGCTTCGGCGAGGTCGAACGGGGCGCGCTTGCAACTCGCGACCGCCGTGATGAAGAACACGAAGAACGCGACGAACGTGAACGGGTCGTGGAACACGTTCCAATTCCAGAACCAGCCGACCTGTTGCGCCCCGATCGTGTTGAGGTTGAGCGTTCCGGCGAGGCACACCGGGACCACCACGCACATCGCCCGCGGCACCTCGTAACTGACGACCTGGGCCGCCTCGCGAACCCCGCCGAACAGCGACCACTTGCTCGCGGACGCGTACCCCGCCAGCACGATGCCGAACACCTCGCTCGACAGCACCGCGAGCACGAAGAACGCGCCCACGCTCAGGTTCTGGGCCACGAACTGCGAGCCGAACGGCAGCGCGAGGAACCCGCAAAAGCTGGCGCAAAACGCGATGTACGGGGCGGCCCGGAACAAGAGCTTGTCCGCGGCTTGCGGGGCGACGTCTTCTTTTGCAATGAGTTTTACGCCGTCCGCCAGGGATTGAAGCAACCCGAACGGCCCGACGCGCGTGGGACCGAGCCGGTCTTGCATCCGCGCCGACACCTTACGTTCGGCCCAAATGCCGAGGAACGCAGACAGACCGATGAACCCGAAGAGTAACGCCGCAGCAGCGGCGCCGCCGGCGACGAGGTTCCACGGGTGCGGCAGGAACTCGGACCACAGTTCGGGCACGGCGTTCACCTGTGGAGAAGAAGTGCCACCCGGCCGCGGTACTTACACCTTCGAACAGCGAGAGGTATCGATCCTCTAGGCGTCGCGACTTGTGCGGAGCCGTAACGCTTTTGATGGGCACGGTTACTAACCATCCACGGCGTTACGCCGCAGCGTTTGCTACCTCGGTGCGGCCGGGTGGCGAGAGCAAGTGTACGCGAAGGGGGCGAGGAAACCCACCCCCAACCCCTCCCTGCAGGTAGGGAGCCAGAACAGAGCGTTCCCGCGACGTTTTCGGAGTGTTTTGGGTTTGCTCCCCTCCCTGCAGGGAGGGGTTGGGGGTGGGTTGTCTTTAATACGTCGCGCGGCCGCCGCTGATGTCGAAGCAGAAGCCGGTCGTGAAACTGCAATCGTTGCTGCTCAGGAAGTGGACCAGGGCGGCCACCTCGTCCGGCTTGCCGGTGCGGCCCAGCGGGATCTTCGACAGCATCATGTTGATCTGCGACTGGTCCAGTTGGTCCAGAATCGGCGTCTGGATGACGGCCGGGGCGACGCTGTTCACACAGATGTCGCCCTTGCCGACCAGTTCCTTCGACAGCGACTTGGTGAGCGCGATCACCGCCGCCTTACTCGCCGAGTAGGGCGCCATCTTCGGGTTGCCCTCTTTCCCGGCGATGCTGGCGATGTTAACGATCCGGCCGTACTTGCGCTCGATCATCGACGGCAGCACCGCCTTGCAGCACAGCACCAGCCCGGTCACGTTGATCCCGAGCACGAACTCCCAGTCCTCGCGGACGCTCTCCCAGATCGGCACGTCCCGCCCCTTGCGGCTCGCCACCCCGGCGTTGTTCACCAGTATGTCCACCGGGCCGGCTTTCGCGGCGATTTCGCCGAACACGCGGTCCAGATCGGCTTCCTTTGTCAGGTCGCCGACCAGCGGCACCCCCCCGATCGCGCCGGCGACGCGGGCGGCGCTCTCGGCGTTCATGTCGAACACGCCGACCTTCGCCCCGGCCCCGGCCAGCCGCCGGCTGATCGCCTCGCCGATGCCCTGGCCGCCGCCGGTCACCACCGCCACCTTGCCGTCGAGCCGAAAAAAGTTCTCTGCCACGTCGCACCAGTCCTCACGGAAGGGAGATTCGTTCGGGATGGGAACGTTGTAGACGCTTGATCGCGGCTTGGCCTTCCCCCGCCACCAAAGGTTTCGCACAATAGCGTGCGGGTCGTCAGATGCCGAGGACTCGCACCGATAAGCGTAGGATTGGGATGAAAGCACACCGCGCGGGCGACGGCGAACGGTCGCTGGCCGTGTTTATCGACTTCGAGAACATGGGCCTGGGGTTCAACAACCGCCGCGACCGGTTCGAGATCTCCAAGGTGCTCGAACGGCTGGTCGAGAAGGGCAAAATCGTTTGTAAAAAGGCGTACGCCGACTGGAGCCGGTTCGGCATGTACACCGGCGCGCTCCACGAGTCCGCCATCGAACTGATCGAGATCCCGCGCCGCGGGATGACCGGGAAGAACTCCGCCGACATCCGGCTCGTCGTGGACGCGATCGACCTCGCGTACTCGAAGGACCACATCGACACGTTCGTGATCGTCTCCGGCGACAGCGACTTTTCGCCGCTCGTGTCGAAGCTGAAGGAACTCGGCAAGCACGTCATCGGGCTCGGCCTGTCCGACGCCACCTCGGACCTGCTGCGCGACAACTGCGACGAGTTCATCTATTACGAGGACCTGGACCGCGCCCCGATCATCCCGATCGCGGTCAACGAACAGATCCCCGAAAAGAAGCGGAAGGTGTTCGCGCTGCTGCTGGACTCGCTGCTGGCCCTGCGCCGCGAGAACAAGGAGGTGATCTACTCTTCCATGCTGAAGGACACAATCAAGCGGAAGAAGCCGTCCTTCAACGAGGACTACTACGGATACCGCACCTTCAGCGAACTGCTCGAAGACGCCCAGCGTGAGGGGCTGCTGGAACTGGACAAGCACCGCACCAGCGGAATGTATGTGGTCACGCGGTTCGGGCTGGAAATGAAGGCCGGTGCGCTGCCGCCGGTGTCGCGCGTCATTCCGCTGCCGAAGGGCGGCGAGGGGCGCAGACCGATCGAGTTGGTGCCGCGCAACGGGAACGGCCTCCCCGGCCCCGAGCCGAAGAAGGCACTCGAACTGCCGCCCCGCGGTGCCGCGGAGCCACGGCGGGCCGAACTGCCGCCGCGAGCCGAACCGCCGCAGCGCCCCGAACCGGAACCGAAGAAGGTCGAGCCGCCGAAACCGTCCGCCGCCGTCCCGAAACCGGCCGCCGCCGCTCCAAGGCCCGCTCCCGCGCGCCCGACTCCGGCTCCGGCACGGCCCGCGCCGCCACCAAAACCGCCGGCCCCCACGCGCGAGGACGCGGACGACGATCGGCCGCTCGGCCGCGCGCTTGTGGACGACTTCGACGATCTGGACGACGAGCCGCTCGACGAGATTCCGACTTACGCCCCGCGCAAAGCTGAGTTGAAACCCGCGACCGCCCCGGCACGGCCGGCGCCCGCCAAGCCGGTTCCGGCCCCGAAGCCGATCGCGGCGAAAGAGCCGGCGCCCGCCAAGCCGGCCCCGAAACCGGTCGCCACGGCGGAGCCGGCGCCCGCCAAGCCGGTCCCGGCAAAGCCCGCACCCGCGAAGGCCCCCGCGCGCCCCGTCAGCGAAGGGGCTGAACCCGACGCCCCCGCCGTCAAGCCGGCCGCGAAACCGAAACCGGCGACGAAGGCCGCTGGGCCGAAACCCGCGGCCAAGCCCCCCGCAAAGGAGCCGCCCGCGAGACCGCGCCAACCGGACCCGAAGCCGCCCAGCGACGACGACGAGTTCGGCGCCGGGCTGTAACGAGGTGGCGGGTCGGACGGCGTCAGCCCACCGGGCGCGTCACGACCCGCCCTTTTAACGCGCACCCCCGCTTCGCGTGAGGTTATCCCAAACGGCCCACGCACGTTCGTACCGCACGTTCCCTCTCCGAGGCCCTTCTATGTTCCGATCGCGTCTCCGCGCGTCGGCCCTCGCGCTGTCGGCCGCGCTCTTCGCGCTCAGCCCGGTCAGCGCGCCCGCGCAACCCAAACCCAAGGCGAAAGCCGTCGAGCCGCCGGCCACCGACCCCGCGACCATGAAAGTCGCGAAGGGGTTCAAGGTCGAACTGCTGTACAGCGTCCCCAAGGACACGATGGGCTCGTGGGTGAGCATGTGCGTCGACCCGAAGGGCCGGCTCATCGTGTCGGACCAGTACGGCGCGCTGTACCGCGTCTCGGTCCCGCCGGCGGGCGCCAAGGGCGAAACCGCGATCGAGAAGATCCCCGCCGCGGTCGGCTCCGCGCAGGGCCTCCTCTACGCGTTCGACGCCCTCTACGTCGTGGTGAACGCGCCCAACAAGAGCGGGCTGTACAAGGTCACTTCGTCCAAGAAGGACGACACGCTCGACACGGTGGAACTGCTGCGTGCGTTCGAGGGCGGCGGGGGCGAGCACGGGCCGCACGCGGTGATGCTCACCCCGGACGGGAAGCGCCTCACCGTGGTGTGCGGGAACCAAACCAAACTCACCAAGTACGACACGACCAAAGTCCCACCGTACTGGGGCGAGGACCACCTGCTGCCGCGGCTCCCGGACGGCAACGGATTCATGAAGGGCGTGATGGGGCCGGGCGGGGCCATTTACAACGTCACCCCCGACGGCAAGCAGTGGGAGCTGTTCAGCGTCGGCTTCCGCAACCAGTACGATGCGGCCTACAACCGCGCCGGCGACCTGTTCACCTACGACGCCGACATGGAGTGGGACTTCAACACCCCGTGGTACCGGCCGACACGCGTGTGCTTCGTGCCGCCGGGCGGCGAGTTCGGCTGGCGCAACGGTGCGGGCAAGTACCCCGAGTATTACCCCGATAACCTGCCCCCGGTGCTCAACGTGGGGCCGGGCTCGCCCACCGGCGTGTGCTTCGGATATGGTGCGAAGTTCCCCGCCAAGTATCAGAATGCGTTCTTCATCTGCGACTGGAGCTACGGCAAGCTGTACGCGGTCCACCTGAAGCCAAAGAGCTACGCGTACACCGGCGAACTCGAAGAGTTCGTGACCGGCACGCCGCTGCCGCTCACGGACCTCGTCGTGAACCCGACCGACGGCGCGCTGTACTTTGCCATCGGCGGGCGCAAGACCAAGAGCGGTTTGTACCGCGTAACCTACACCGGAACGGAGAGCACCGAGGCGGTCGCCGGGGGCGAGTCGCTGAGCGCGGACGAACAGGCCGCACGTCGCCGGTACAAGACCTTGGTCGATTCTGCCGAGCATTCGAACCCGGCGTTTAAAGACGTTATGGCGACGGCGGCCGACTCCCGGGACCGCTTCGCTCTGGCCGCCGCCCGCCGGGTGCTGGAGAGCCAGCCGGTCGACCAGTGGCGCGAACTCGCACTCGCGGCCACCGACGCGACCGAGGCGGCGCACGCGCTGCTCGGACTGGTGCGGGTCTCCGCCCCGTGCCCCGAACACACCCCCGACAAGAAGGTGAAGGGCGACCCCGCGCTCCGCGCGAAGGTACTCGCCGCTCTTGGGCGGTTCGACCTCGCAAAGCTGACCGACCAGCAGAAGCTCGACCTGCTCCGAGTCTACCAGGTGCTGTTCAACCGGTTCGGTTCGCCCACGGCCGACGAGCGCAAGGCCGTTCTGGCGAAGCTGTCGCCGGTGCTGCCGTCGGGCAACCGCTTCGTCAACGGCATGGTGCTGGAGGTACTCGTGTACCTACAAGACGACACCGTCGCCCCGCGGGCGGTCAAGGCACTCAAGGACGCGCCCACTCAAGAGGAGCAAATCGAGTACGCCCGCTCGCTGCGGATGCTAAAAGCGGGCTGGACGCCGGAACTGCGTAAGGACTACTTCGAGTGGTTCGTCAAGGCCGCCGGATACAAGGGCGGGAACAGCTTCGGTAAGTTCTTAAAGTTGATCCGGGATGACGCGGTTCTGACCCTCGCGCCCGCCGAGAAGGTCGCGCTGGGCGCGCTGCTGACCGCGGACCCGGCGGCGGTGAAATTGCCGCCGGAGCCCGCGCGGCCGCTCGTGAAGGCGTACAAGGTGGCCGATCTCACCGACGCGCTGGAGAAGGGGCTGAAGTCCGGTCGCGACTACGAGCGCGGCCGGAAGCTGTTCGCGACCGGGAAGTGCTTCGGGTGCCACCGGTTCGACGGCGAAGGCGGGAGCAACGCCCCGGACCTCACCGGCGTAGCCGGGCGGTTCAGCCCGCGCGACCTGCTGGAGTCGATTATCGACCCCAGCAAGGAGATCAGCGACCAGTACGGGGCGGTCGAAATCCGCACGGCCGACGACCGCGTCATCAAGGGACGCATCGTCAACCTGAACAACGACAACGTGATGGTTAACACCAACATGCTGGAGCCCGGCTCCACAGTCTCTGTGAACCGCAAGCTGATCGAAAGTATGACGCCGTCGAAGGTGTCAATGATGCCCACGGGCCTCGTTGATACTTTTCAGGAAGACGAGGTGTTGGACCTGCTGGCTTACATTCTGTCGCGCGGCGACCGCAACAGTGCCGTGTTCAAAAAATGATCCGTTCAGCGTCTGAGAACGGGCTGTTACGTCCCAGCCCTCGCCTCAGACGAGTAACGCGGCCCACCATCAAACACAGGAGCCCGGCGACCATCGGTCGCCGGGCTCCTGTGTTTGATGGTGGGTGATTACCGAGCGTGGCGCGTAACCGGCTTTCGTTCAGTGGGTGAGGCGGGACTCGAACCCGCAAGCCCCTTGCGGTAGCGGCGGATTTTAAGTCCGCTGTGTCTGCCATTCCACCACTCACCCGTCCGGTGCATGATGGCAACTCGGGGCCGGGTTGGCAAGGCACCACTACTCGAACATCTCGGCCAATTTCTTGACCTGCGCAGCCCCGAGCCGGGTGACCAACCCCTTGACCGCTTCGACATCAGTCATGTCGAGCCCCCCGGTCGACCGGTGTACCGGAGGCGGCGTTACACTCGCCCCACCCGCTCCATCTTCTTTCTTGATGTTAGATTTGTAGTTCGAAATGACGTTGTTCGGTAGCTCGACGTCGTACTTGTCCCTGATGTAGGCCTGCAACTCGGTCGGTGAGACCGCCCACCCTTTCTCCCCGAGCGCGTCGCGGACCATTTGCTTCTGGGTGACTTTCCCGTCGCTCTTACTTCTGGCCACGGCTCTGCACTCCTGTCGTTCACGTTATGTCGATAAGCACACATCCCTCAATACTACTTTATGTAGTATTACGCGCGTGCGCTGTGAAGCAGGAGTTGTAGCTTTTACTTGAAACGTGGTGATGGCTCACACCACGCCCGGAACTCACCGGGCGGATTGATAGATCTGATCGAACAGCCCGCCCTCGGAGAAGAAGTCCGATTGGATCTTGTCCCACCCGCCAAGACCAGACGACGGCGCGGTGGCGCGGATCAAATCGATCGGCGGGAACCGGCCCGCGTGGCGAGTTGCCACGTCCGGGTTCCCGGGGCGAAAGAACGTTTCTGCGATCAACTCCTGGGCCGCGTTCGTGTAGAGGAACCGGAGGTACTCCTCGGCCGGGGCGCGAGTGCCTTTGCGGTCCGCGTTGGCGTCCACCAGCGCGACGTGCGGTTCGGCCCGGATGCTCACCTTCGGGTACACGATTTCGATTTCGTCCTTCAACTCCCGCTTCTCCAGCCACGCCTCGTTTTCCCAAGTGAGGTGAACGTCGCCGATGTTCTTGCGGGCGAACGTCACCGTGGCCCCGCGCGCGCCGGTGTCCAGCACCGGGACGCGCCGGTACATCTCCGTGATGAACTTCCGGGCGTCGCCGACCGATCCGCCGCCGTGCCGCACCGCGAGCCACGCGCCGAGCAGGTTGAGCTTGGCCCCGCCGCCGGTCTTGGGGTTGGCGGTGATGATCTTTACGCCGGGCTTATCAACCAGGTCGGTCCACTGTTCGATGCCGTGGGGGTTCCCCTTCCGCACGGTAAACACGATCGTTGAGTAGTACGGAAGCGCGTTGTTGGGGAGCCGCGATTCCCAGTTGTCGGCGATCAACTTTTTGGAGCGGATGTTGTTGATGTCGGCCCACATCGCCAGCGTAACAACGTCGGCGGGAATGCCGTCGATCACCGACCGCGCTTGACTGCCGGACCCGCCGTGCGACTGGCGCACCCGCACCCGCTTGCCGGTCTGCGCGGCGTAGTGTTCGGCGAACAGGCGGTTCATACGCCGATAGAGTTCACGGGTCGGGTCGTAAGACACGTTCAGCAATTCGAAGTCGTAACGGGAGCCCGTGCAGCCGCCACCGGCCGAGAGGGCGGCGGCCGATGCGGCAGTCAAGAACGTGCGGCGGTTCATGTCGTCGTGCCGGATGAGGACGGAATCCTCACTTAATCTATGAACGTGCTAAGGCGGCGGACGTAACGATTCGACTTCGGGCAGGTCGGACAGCGTATTCAGCCCAAAGGCCTGAAGAAACTTCTTGGTGGTGCCGTAGACCTGCGGGCGGCCCAGCGAGTCGTGGCGGCCGGCAATCCGGACAAGCCCCTTTTCCATGAGCTGCCGCACCACTTCACCGCACGCCACACCCCGCACCTTTTCCACTTCGGCGCGCATGATGGGCTGTTTGTAAGCGATCACCGCCAGGGTTTCGAGCGCGGCCGGGGAGAGCTTCAACTCGTGCCCCGTGCGTTTGAGCCTGGCGAGCCAGGTGTGGTAAACGGTGCGCGTGAGGAGTTGGTACCCGCCGGCGATCTCTTCGACCTGAAATGCAGACCCGTCGGCGTCGTAGAACTGTTGGAGCCGGGCCACGAGTTCGCGCGCCTCCGCCACACCGCGGAGCCCGACCACGTCGGCAAGTTTTCGTGCCGGGAGCGGTTCATCTGCCAGGAACAGAGCCGCTTCGAGCCGGGCGAGCTTCGCGTCCCGTGCGCGCGGGTGCGTGGCGGGGGCGGTGCGGTCTCCGCGCTCGCGCAGGGCGTGCGGGAGCACCACGTTACCCGGGCGCTGTGCGTACGGCCGCACGCGCGCGGTACCGAACTTTTGGCGCAAGTGGTTCACAGCGCGGTCCCTCCGGGACTCCGCTATACCACTTATCAACCGCCCGCTCAATGTGAGCGGCGGGTATAAAACGTGGCCGTCGGTGTTGACTTGATCGGTCGCCATTCGGGAGCGGCGCGGAACCACTCATCGAACGGCGTGCCGGTGCGAGTGAGCGCGAATTCGAACCGCCCGTAGCGGTCTTGCCAGTCGTTGACCGCGGCTCCGGGCGCTTCGGCCGCGTGGACGTAATTGACGAGCCACGGCCCGCCGGTCAACTCGCACCGGTCGTCCACGAACACCTTGTAACCCGGCGCGTGGTAGATCACAAACCCGCCGTAAATGTATTCCGAGTTGAACAGCCGGTTCGGCTCACCCGCCCTCGGCTCGTACTCTTTGAGAGCGTCGAGCACATCAACCGGCCAAGCGTTCGGGTCGTGTGTCGCCCAACCCGAGCCGATCAGCGGTACCGGCACACGCGCCACCTGAAGTCCGAGCGCCAGCGCCACCGCGAGCGCGGGCGCCCACACGTGCGCCCACCACGGGCGCGGCCGGGCGCTGCCGGGCTGGTACAGGTCGGGCCGCCGGGCGGCGAGCCACAGCGCCCAGCGCGTGTGCTTCCACATCGCCGTCACCGCGACCAGCGTGACGACGGCGAACAGCGACACGTGCCGGCACCGGCTGAAACTGAGCGCGAGCCACACGAGCGGCAACAGCCACGACACGCGCAGGGCGCTACGCTTCACGCCGTACAGCACCAGCAGGTAAAGCAGCGCCAGTGCCAGCACGGGCCATGCGTAGGACGCGGTCACATCGAAGGGCCGGTGTTCCGCGATGATGTCGCGCAACTCGCCCGCATTCATGATGACGAGCCAGGTCTTCACCATGTCGGTGCCGTACGGGTTGGCAAGCGTTGAGAGCCCGCACCCCACCGCGACGAGCAGCAACAAACCCGCGTCGCGCCAGCTCTTGATCGGGGCCGGGCGGCCGAGCTTCCACGCCAGCACCCAGCCCGCGAAAACGCTGCCGATCGTTCCGATTCCGCCGAGCACGCCGCCGTGAACGTTGGTCCAAACGGCGCAGAGTGGGATCAGCAAAAGCAGGCGCTTGAGTTTCGGCCGGCTCACGTCGGCCTCGGCGAGCGCGACCGCGACCGCCGCCATCGCCGCGAGCGTGAACAGGTGCGGGCGGACGTGGAAGTGCGAGCCGGCCGACGCGAGCGTCAGCGCCACGACGCCGGCAACGACGACGGGGTGGAGGCCCGTGCGCCACAGCCGAAGCGCGAGCCACGCGAACAAGGCCGCGAGCAGGGTCGCCGCGCCGAGGAGCTGCGCGTCGAACCCGCCGACCCGGTGGGCACCGGCCATTGCGATCTCGCCGAGCCACTGGTACGGGACCCACCACTGCCCCGCGAACGTGAACGTGTACGGGTCCGCACGGACGAACCCGTCCTTCAGGATGAGTTCGCCGGTGGTGGTGTGCCAGAACGTGCCCGGGTCGATGAAGAACCGCGAGCGCCCGGCCCCCAGGAGCAGCAGCCAGACGAGCAAAAACGCCACGGCCCCGGGGCCGAACCAGCGCGGAAGGGTCATGCCGGCACCGCGGCGGTGGGTGCCGGTTGCCGTTCAACCGGTCGCGGTCGGCGGGGGCGGAGCGAGTAAATGAGCAACACGGCGGGTGCCATCCAAAGGAACCAAAACGACCCGAGCTTGAACAGATTCATCACGAAACAGCCGGCGTTAACTGCTGCCAGCGCGAACAGCGGATAAAAAACGCTACCCCTCTGTTCTACGGGAGCGAGTTGAGAAGGCAGGGACTTCGTGACCACCGCAAACACGGCCGGCAGCAGCAGCACCATATCAAACGGCCACGCGCCGTATGGGGCTGTGCAAAACGATACCAACAATATTAACGGCAGTTCGGAGCCCCAGTCCCAGGCGCACCGCCGCTGCCATCGATACCATACGAACCACACTAGGCCGATCGCGACCGATACGAATTGCAGCCGGAAATGTTCCGACCCGAACGCCATTCGGAGCACCGTTCCCAGCGTCGGCGAGAGCCACTGCGACGGCGGGCGGTTCGCCATCGCGTCGGCATACTGATGCCAGACGTGCGGGTTGAACGCGAGCGGGACCGCCGCACACGCCGCTCCGGCCACCGCACCGCCGACGAGCACCCGCCAGCGCCCGCGCACGACCCCGTCTACCGCGAGCCCGACCCATAACAGGTACGCGAGGTGTGGTTTGATCGCCACCAGCACCGTTGCGGCGCCCGCAAGATACTCCCAGCGACGGTCCGCGTGCGCGCGGCGCTCGCACTCGGCGAACAGCACCGCGCCGAGCAGTAAGAGCGGACTGATTTGACCGCTCGACAGAGCCAGCACGGTCGGCATGGACGTGAATGTCACCGCCCAACTGACCCAGCGCAGGCTCCGCGCGCCACCGAGCCTGACCCACAGGCGGTCGGCGCAGAACCCCAGGGAGGCAAATTGAACCAGCGCCCACAGCAACTGGGCGTCGCGCGCGGGCAGCAACCCGAGCGGCAGCACCGCGGGCAGCGCCCACGGCGGGTTCCACATCATGATCGGGTGTGGCGTGTGCCGACCGGCACTTTGCTGGAGCGGAAGCAAGAGGTTGCCGTCAAACGGGTTCTGGCCACTCAGCGCGAGCGTCGCGGCGGCCCAGTATTCCACGAAATCATCCGGCGGCCACACTGTCGGGTCGGCAAGTAGTTGTCGCACCTGACCCGCCAGCAGCGCGCCGACAGCCACGAGGCCGACGATCGAGAGCAGGTTGCGCGAACTCATGCGCCAGCTTAGAACGTATTTCGTTTCGGGGACGATCCTGTACGACCGACGTATCCGAGCCACTCCTCCAACCCCAACCCAGTCCCGGAATTTGCTAATCACCTCCGAAGATCACGCGAGAAGGTTATCGGTAACGTTGATGACGGCGCAATCTCAGACCAATTACGGAAGACCGCATGTCCTGGTGCGGTGTCCTCCGCGTGACCAATTTCTGGTCACGGCATCGCGTTCTGTCCAATCGTGGTTCGTTAAGCCTGTGCGTCACATCACATCAATTCGTCGTTCATGCGGTGCGCATAGTAATTACAATAACTCCTTATTCCCAAGTTGTTTGCGTCGTCTGTAAGGGAGCTAATTAGGGACTCGGAGCAGACGTTTTGGCCTCCGGCATCGGGATTGCCTTATGTGCCGCCGCAACAGCGGTGCCTGGGTTACCGCATGTATGGCAGACCGACGCCGGCCGGTCGCAGTCCTCGACTGTGACGGGTCGCGAGTTCGAGGGCTGCAGTCCAACTTCCCGTCATGAGGTGACAACCCGTGGGCTGGACCAAAGAGCGCTTACAGGAAGTTGCCCGCACACGTCTCGGGGGCGCGAAGCTGATCGTGGTGGCGAACCGGGAGCCGTACATCCACCGGTACGCGACGGACGGTGCGGTGGAGTGGATCCGCCCGGCGGGCGGGCTGACCACGGCGCTGGACCCGGTGATGCAGGCGTGCGGCGGGGTGTGGGTGGCGCACGGGTCCGGGGACGCGGACCGGGCGGTCACCGACCCGAGCGGCCGGGTCGGGGTGCCGCCGGACGACCCGAACTACGTGCTGCGGCGGGTGTGGCTCACCCCGGAGCAGGAGGACGGGTACTACTACGGGGCCGCCAACGGCATGCTGTGGCCGCTGTGCCACCAGGTGTTCGCCCGCCCCGCGTTCGACCCGGGGCACTGGGACGCGTACCGCCGGGTGAACCAGACGTTCGCCGACGCGGTGCTCGAGGAGGCCCAGGGCGGGCCGGCCCTGGTGTTCATCCAGGACTACCACTTCGCGCTGCTCCCGCGGCTCCTCAAGGCGGCCCGCCCGGACCTGGTGACGGCCCAGTTCTGGCACATCCCGTGGCCCGGCCCGGAGAAGTTCCTGGTGTGCCCGTGGGCCAGGGACATCCTGGACGGGCTCCTGGGCAACGACCTGATGGGGTTCCACACGCAGCACGACTGCAACCACTTCCTGGAGTGCGTGGACCGGGCCCTGGAGTGCCGCATCGACCGGGAGCGGTTCGCGGTCCAGCGGGGCGGCCAGGCGACCACCGTCAAGCCGTTCCCGATCAGCGTGGACCCGGCCCTGGCCGACGAGTACCTGGGGGACGACTGGGCGGCCCGGGCCGGGGCCATCCGGCGCCGGCACGGGTTGGGGGACCGGCCCCTGATCGTGGGCGTGGACCGGGTGGACTACACCAAGGGGATCCCGGAGCGGCTGCGGGCCGTGGACCGGGTGCTGCACCGGCACCCGGAACTCAAGGGCGGGTTCCACTTCGTGCAGGTGGGCGCCCCGAGCCGCTCCAGCATCCCGGCGTACCGGGATCTGACCGCCGAGGTGAACGGGCTGGCCGCGCGGATCAACCGGGAGCACGGGACGGCGGGCTGGCAGCCGGTGGTGTTCCTCAACGCGCACCACGGGCCGGAGGACATCTTCGCGCTGTACCGAGACGCGGCCGGGTGCGTGGTGAGCTCGCTGCACGACGGCATGAACCTGGTGGCCAAGGAGTTCGTCACCGCCCGCGCCGACGATCGCGGGGTGCTGGTGCTGTCCACGTTCACCGGGGCCGCCCGGGAGCTGACCGACGCGGTGCTGGCCAACCCGTTCGACGTGGACGAGTTGGCCGACGGGCTGTACGCCGCCCTCACCATGCCCGCCGCCGAGCAGGAGCGCCGCATGCGCCGCATGCGCGCCCAGGTCGACGACCACAACATCTACCGCTGGGCCGGCTCGCTGCTGACTGCGATCAGCAAGATGGTTCCGGACGTTGCGGACGCGGCTTCGGAGCCGACCGTCGTCCCCGATCCGGCGGACGAGTCCCTGGACGCCACCGAACGGGACATCGCCCGCGAGAACTATTTCGCCACGCTCCGGCTCGCCGCCGGTTGAACTCCTCCGGTCGGTCACGATTCGCGGCGCCGGCGGACCCCGCCGCGCCGCTCTGCTCCCGGTGGTGAGGGACCGCATGAGTGACGGAGATAACTGGGTCGACCACGCCGTGCTCGAATTCCACTCGGGACGGCCGCTGACCTTATTGTTCGACTACGACGGTACGCTCGCGCCCATCGTCCCGCACCCCGCACTGGCGATCCTCGCGCCGCAGGTTCGCGCCCGGCTGCGCCGGCTCGCCCGAGCCCCCGGGGTGGCGGTCGGCGTGATCAGCGGGCGGGCGCTGGCCGACGTGCGCGACATGGTCGGTATCGACGACTTGTACTTTGGCGGCAGCGGCGGGGCGGAATTGGACCTCTGTGGGGTAACAGAGGTCGAGCCGATACCGGCGGACGCCCAGCGCCAACTGACGGCCGCCGTTTCCGACTTGCGGGCCGCACTCGCCGGGTTCCACGGCGTCTGGCTCGAGCCCAAGCCGGTCGGGTTCGCGGTCCACTACCGGGCGACCCCGGAGCCCACCGCAACCGCGTTCCACGCGTTCTTCAGCCGGTGGCACACCCAGTTCCCCGCGCTCCGAGTGCTGGACGTGTGCAAATCCTACGAAGTGGGGCTACGGGACGGGTGGGACAAGGGGGATGCGGTGCGGCGCGTCCTGGCCGAACAGCCCGCGCACACGTTCGCAGCTTACTTCGGTGATTCGGAGAACGACCGCCCGGCGATGGCCGCGGTCGTTGCTGCCGACGGTGTGAGCGTCGGCGTCGGTCCGGAAGCGCCTGCTGGAACGAGGTACACGCTGCCCACGCCGGCCCGGCTGCACACCGACCTCGCGCGCCTGTGCGGCGCGCTGAACCTGTTCGACCGCGGCACCCACTCGGCAGGCGGAGCGGAGGCGACCCGTGACCACCTTGTATGACGCGGGCCGCCCCCAGGAGCGGCGGCCCGGTGTTCTGCTGATCGACCCGGACCCGACCGCCCGGGCTAGCCTGGCCCGCGGGCTCGAGGGCGCCGGCTGGCACGTGTGGGCCGTGGACGGCAGCACCGCCATGGAAACGTACCGACTGCACCGGGACAATATTGACGTTGCGCTGGTGGACCTTCAGTTCCCGGGCCTTCAGGGCGGGCGACTGCTCGCCGAACTGGGGCAGGTGGCTCCCGAACTGACCCGGTGTGCGATGTCCGGCGGGGTGAAGGCGTACACCGCATCCGCGTACCGGCGGATGAGCGGCACCCCTCTGTTCGCCAAACCGCTCGACCCGCGTGCGCTGGCCGCGGCCCTCCATGACCTATTGCTCGTGAGCCGCACCTGAGCCCGCGTATCCGTTCACGGGGTGGCGATGGGTGCCGGGAAGGAGTGAGGGCACGGGTGTGCCGTTTCGTGCGGCCTGAATGGCGTCGGTGAGGAAGGTGAGCACGTTTCGGCCTTGCTGCTGGCACGAGGCGACGACGGTGAGCACCCGCTCGACGAATCGGGAGCCGCGTTCGGAGTCGGTGCCGTAACTGGTCTTGCGCCAGCACACCGCGTGGCGCAGGGCCCGCTCGGCCGCGTTGTTGGTGGGCTCGACGCCGTCCACCCGGGCGAACGTGTACAGGGCTCCACCGAACCGAAGCAACTCGCGGCACACGCCCGCGGTGATCGCGCACCCGCACGTGCGCCCGCGCCCCAGTTGGGCGTAGACGGCCGCCCGAACCCCGCCCAGGTGATGGGACACGAACCGGGCCCGGCTCAACGTCCCGTCTCGCACCCGGGGCCACGCGCCCAGGAGCGCATCGGCCGAGGCCAACAGGGCGGTCCCGATCGGGGACCCGTCGTTGCCCCGGTCGATCATCGCCTGGAAGTCCCGCCGCAGGTGCGCCCAACACACCTGGCGCCGGTCCGGTGACAGGTGGTCGTACACCGAGTACCGGTCGGTGGTGAGCACACCCGGGGTTCCCGGGATCAGCTCGCCCAACACCTTGCGGGCTCGGGACCGGCGGATCACGAACCCGGTCAACCGGTCGGCCACCGCGACCCACAGCCAGGCCCGGCTCCGGCCCTCGCGCCATCCGGTCTCGTCCACGTTCGCGGACCTCCCCGTGAGGTGGGCGTGGACCGCCGTGGTGACCGGCTCCCGGGCGCCCGCGGTGCGGTCCTGGAGGTGGCACACGGCACCCGGGCTGATCGGCACCCCGAACAGGTCCCTCAGCACCCGCGCGACGCCCCGCTTGCCGAGTCGGTACGCCCCGGTCAGGACCGCGCAGGCGGCCTGGGTCCGGGGGCCGTATCCGCCCCGCACCCCGGGTGGCAATGGTGGGCATGTGACCCGCGCGCAACGGGGGCAGGTGAGCCGGTGTCGCCGGTACTCGGTCACCTGGGGCCGCACCGCGGGTAACTCGAGCACCTGGTGGCGAATGGGCTCGGGATCGGTCCCGGCGAGCGCACCGGAGCACCCGGCGCACACCTCGGGCCGCAACTCGAGGACCGTGTCCGGGGGCAGGTCCGGGCGGGTCCGCTTGGGGTGCCCGGGTTGTCCGCCCCGGGCCTTCCCGGTTCCTTTCCGAGGCGGTGCCGGCTTCACCTGCGGGCCGTCGGAGGACGGGGGCTTGGACGAGTTGGACGGGCTCTGGTTGAGACGGGCTTCCAGGGCCGCAACCCGGGCTTCCAGGGCCGCAATTACCGCCGACACGGCGGCCTGGGCCGCCGCCGGCAGTTGGTTCCAGAGCTCCTCAGGGATTGGCGGGGTTGCGCCCATTACACACGAATCTGCGGCTCCAGGCCGACCCCGGCAAGTCGACCGGCGATCAGACCCCGTGAACGGTTACGTTCACCTGGGTGACCGGGGACAGCGTGTACGGCGACAGCCCGACATTCGTGCAGGGGGGCCGGGCTCTGGGCACGTGGTACGTGGTCGACGCGTCGGCCGACGCGCGGGTGTGGGTGGCCGAGCCGGTGGTCGTGCCGGCGGGCACCAAGGGCCGCCGGGGCCGTGCCACCACCGCGCCCCATGTGGCCACCAAGCCCGAGCGGGTGGACGCGGTGGCCGCGCGGCTCCCGGCCACGGCGTGGACCCGTGTGGTGGTGGCCGAGGGGAGCCAAGGGCCGAGGATCTTCGAGTACGCGGCCCTCTGGGTGTGGTTCAGCGAAGAAGGGCTCCCATCCGGGCGCGAGCGCCTGTTGGTGCGCCGGTCCGTGGGCCAGGAGCCCGAGCTCAAGTGCCACCGGTCCAACGCGCCCGAACAAATCACGGTGGCGAAGTTGGCCCCGGTGCGCGGGTGCCATTGGTCGGTGGAGCAGAGCTTCCAGGCGGCCAAGGGGGAGTGCGGGTTGGACGAGTACGAGACCCGGGGTTGGGTCGGGTAGCACCACCACACCGCCTTGTCCCTGTTGGCCTTGTGGTTCCTGGCACGGCAGAAGCGCCGGTTGGGGGAAAAAAGAGCCCCAGATGAGTTCCCCCGAGGTGCGCGCCCTGCTCGGGCACCTGCTCGACACGCGGCGCTGGGATGAGGACCAAATCCTGACGTGGTCCCGGTGGCGACAGGAGCGCAATCGCATCGCCAAAAGGTGCCACCGGAAGCGCCACCAGGCCGCACTGAGCGTAGCCGACGCCGAGCGGCGGAGTCGGGGACAACCAGAGGCGCTGTAGTATTACCCCGCCGGGGCCAAACAGGCCGGCGAATTCAAGCTTTTCAAGCCGAATTTCGCTCGCCGGGAATTGCTGCGTGATCGGTACTTGTCCGGCAGCATGCGTCGTTTGTCACGCAAGGTCAAAACTCGTCTTGGCGTCACAAGTCGGCACGTGCAAAACCCACTTCGCATCTACGACTGTCGTGTTCGACATGACCTGTGCATGGGTGGGGGTGCGGGCCATCGGTGTGAGGCGCCCGCCGAATCAGATGCTGCCGTGGACCCACCCAAAATCGCAAGTTATCAGCGGTGCGCATCGGGGGCATTGCTCAGTGATTCCATGAGAGTTCGGTGCTGTTGAAGAGCGCCCAGTACAGGTCCGCGAGCCGCCGCCTGCGTTCGTCACCACTCGTATTCGCAAGTCTGGTTGCGAAGTGGTGGCTTTCCTTCGGAGTTGGTCGGCGCGTCAGCACGGTCAGGTAAGCCGCTTCGACCGCGGCGCGATCGTCCGGCGCGAACATTGCGATTTGTGCCGAAGCACTCAACAGTTCTTCATTCGCCTTGCCGTCCACCAGGTCACCGTTCATCACCAGTAGGCGTTGCGGGATGGTGCCACTGGATCGGGCGAATTCGTCGTCGTCGGCGTCGCCGTATCGCGCCACAAAATCCTTCTCGCTGAAGTACCGGGCCAGCCGCACGAAGACGTGCGATTGCTGGTCTATCGTTTTCACACTTGCGGCCTGGATCACGTTCCCGATCACTTGTTCGGGGCGCAGCCGCGAGAGGGGGAACACGGCCCACGCTTCGTCATGAGACTCGGTAATTTCGAACGCGGCAGCGCTGTCGAGCCGAAACACGTCGAGGGAGGAAATGAGCAGGATGAGCCGGCGGATGTCGTGCCCGTGGGCCGCAAAGTCGTCCCCCAGAATGCGGAGCGCGGGGGGCGCCTGCTCGTCGCTCATCTCTGCAAGCGTCTGTGCTTCGATCCGGTTCGTCAGCGGGCGGCCGAACAGCATGGCCCACACACGGTTCACGGTCGCACGCGCGAAGTAGACGTTCTTCGTGTCGGTGACCCACGCCGCGAGGCGCGAGCGCCTCGTGCCGGTGGCGGGCAGCAACTCCGGCAGAAATGGCACACCGGGACCGATTTCATGTCGCCCGCCCGCAACGCGATCCTCGAAGCCGTATTCGCCGGTAGCAGCGTCCGTGATGTTGGTCACCACATGTCTCGTCTGCCCGAAGAACGCTGCGAGTGCCTGGAAATGCGTCTGCTTCCAAGTCGGTTCGAGGAAGTGGTCATGGCACTGCGCGCAGTCGATGCGCAGACCCAGGAACGCACGGCTGACGCGCACCGCGAGCTTTTCGGGGTCAGGGGCTTCCTTGTTGTCGTCGTAGCCCGCGGCTACGAAGTTGACCGCGGGCACATCCGTGTTGAGACCTTGCGCGGCAATCATCTGCGTCACGACCTCGGCATACGAGGTGTTCTTGAGGAACTCGTCGCTCAGCCACGCGATAAATTTGCGCTTGCGGTACACGACGGGTGGCCCGTCTTCGGTGCCGATGTACGCCCGCGCGAGTCGGTCGGCGAAGTAGTCGGCGAACCGTCGGTCCTTTAGCAGGTGATGCGCCCAGCCCTCAACACGCATCTCGGGCGATTGCTCCTCGAACTGGCGGACATCTTCCAGCGACGGCACGCTGCCCGTGAGCGCGAGCGACAGCCGGCGGGCCACGGTGAGGTCAGCAGCGAGTGGGGCAGGGACGAGCCCTTTTTCGGCCCACTGGTCCCGAAATGCGCGGTTCACCTTCGCGACCGTGACACGGAAGTCGGGCCGCTCGGTCGGGGCTGCGTCGAACGTGATCTTGCGCCTGGGTGCGGATAGTGGAAACAGGCTCGCCCACAGCGAGAGAGCTGAGCCGAGTACGACCGCGGCGAATAGGACGTTTCGGCCCCACATATCTGATGTTCCGTGCGGGAGATCGCAGTGCATACCCACCGTCCATCGTGCGCGTTTCACGAAACCGTACGCTTCGTCCGGGGGTAGTACGGGTGCCGGTCGGTGAGTACCTACCGGGAGTTCTGCAGGCACCCGATTCGGCCCCCACAATTCCAATGGCAGCTCACGCAATTCCCGTCGCGCCGCCGCTGATCGGACCAACGTTCGATGACCCTCTTCCGGTCGCGCAACCGGTTCGTGCGCCAGTTCCGGAGATGATTCCCGGTGCGGAGCCGGGTGCGAACCCGTTGCTGCGCGCGATCGGCCTCCTTGGAGCAGGGCTGGAATGGTGCTTCGGGGTTGTGGTACTGCTTCTGGGCCTATCGGTGCTGGCGGCGGTGCCGCTCGGGCAGTTCTTGGTTTTGGGCTATCTGTTGGAAGCGAGCGGGCGGGTGGCCCGATCCGGGCGCATCCGGGATGGGTTCATCGGCGTCCGCCGGGCGGCCCTGTTCGGAGGAGCCGCGTTGGTGGGCGGCGTGATGTGGCTCCCGCTCTACCTGATGTCGCTCCAGGCGGAAGCGGCTCGGATCATCGACCCGCGCGGGACGATCGCGCGGGTGTGGGAGATCACGCTCGGCGTCTCCGCGGTGGTTCTCGTGCTCCATGTGGCCGGCGCGCTTTTCTGGGGCGGGCGGGTCCGGCATTTTTTGAATCCGATCAACGTTCCGTGGCTCGCGCACCGGCTGTTCCAGGGCGGGATGTACCAGGAGGCACGAGACCGTGTTTGGGAACTCGTTGTCGGGTTACGGCTGCCGTACTACTTCTGGCTCGGCCTTCGGGGGTTTGTGGGCGGGTTCATCTGGCTCGCGTGCCCGCTTTTCCTTCTCGGGCTCGGGCACAAGTTTTGGGGCGTCGGGTTGCTCGGCGCGGCGCTACTTTCGGTTGTGGTGCCGTGCGTACCCTTCTTGCAGGTGCGGTTCGCCCGGACGCGGCGGTTCGCCACGTTTTTCGAGTTGCGAAAGGTCCGCGGCGTGTACCGACGGGCGCCGCTTGCGTTTGCGTTCGCACTGTGTGTCCATCTGCTGTTCGCGATGCCGCTATACGTGCTGAAAATCGAACTCATCCCGCGCGAACTGTTCTTCGTTGAGGGGCTGTTCTTCCTGCTGTTCATCTTCCCGGCGCGGCTGCTGGGTGGGTGGGCGTATGCACGCGGCACGCGGCGCCAGCTACCGCGGCTTTGGGTGTCCCGGTGGGCAGGCCGGCTCGCGGCGGTTCCGGTGGTGCTCGCGTACGTGTTTGCCGTGTGGGTGTCACAACACATTGGCTGGGCGGGCGTGTCGAGCCTGTACGAGCAGCACGCGTTCCTGCTGCCGGTACCGTTCGTGACGTGGCGGTGATTTCCGGCCCGCCCCGGCGACGTTACCGCCCGTGACGCTTCTGAAGGTACGCGGCGAGGTCGTGCCCGAGGTCGGCGTCGGTGCGGAGCCGGACGTAGTCGATCTCCAACCGCCGACAGCCGCTCTCGATCGAATCGATGTGCGCGTGGAGCGCTTTCAAATAGCTGTCACGAACGCCGGCCGGGTCGGTGAGGACTTCCGGCATCCCCTCAAGGCCCTTGAACAGCGTCGTCTGGCGGAACGGAAAATCGAGTTCGGCCGCGTCGAGCGTGTGAAACAGCACCACCTCGTGTTTCTGGTAGCGGAGGTGCTGTAGTGCCGCGAGAAGATCCGGTACGTCGTCGAGCAGGTCGCTGAACACGAACACGATCCCGCGCCGCCCGGTGCGCCCCGCCAGTTCGTCCATCCCGCGTGCGGCCCCGGCCCCGTCGGAAAAGGGGCCGGTCGCCATCACGCGACACGCCTCGCGGAGCTGGTTCGACTGGCCGGACGGTCGCAGGAATGCACGCACCCCGCCGGCCACCAAACTGACGCCCACGGTGTCGGCCTGCTGGAGCACGAGGTAGGCCATCGCGGCCGCCGCCGAGCACGCGAGTTCGTACTTGCTGCGGGCCGCGGAGGCGTACGCCATCGACTCGCTGGCGTCCACAACGACCCACGCGACGAGGTTCGTCTCCTGCTCGTACTGCTTCATGAAGTACCGTTTGGTCCGCGCGTACACGGCCCAGTCGATGTGCTTCACGTCGTCGCCCGGCGCGTACTCGCGGTGCTGCGCGAACTCCACCGCCAGCCCCTGGCGCGGGCTGCGGTGCTTGCCCGCGAGGTAGCCTTCCACGAACTGCCGCGCCTCGATCTCCAGGCGGTCGATTCGGGACAGAACGGCGGCGTCGAGCGGGTTCGACATGGTGCGGGTGACCTATTCGGCCGAACGCGCCGGGACCAGCGCGAGCAGCTTTTTCACAATTTCGTCGGGCGTGACGCGGTCGGCGTCGGCGTTGTAGTTGGTGACGACCCGGTGCCGCATGACGGGCAGCGCGACCGCCTTCACGTCCTCGGTCGCCACGTAGGTGCGACCGTGCAGCAGGGCTCGCGCCTTGGCTGCGAGGACGAGGTTCTGACCCGCGCGCGGCCCCGCCCCCCAGGTCACGTACTTCTTCACGAAGTCGGGCACGTTCGGGTCCGGCGCCTCGCCGTCCTGGGTGCCGGGACGGGTGAGGCGGGCGATCCGCATCGCGTACCGAATGACGAAGCCGGCCGCGGGCACCCGGCGCACCAGCTTTTGCATCTCCAGCAGCTGCGGCCCGTTTACAACGTGCTCCGGCTTTTCGCGGCTCGCGGTCGTCGTGGACTCGAGAATGCGGAACTCCTCCTCCTCGCTCGGGTAGCCCACGTTGACCGTGAACATGAAGCGGTCCTGCTGGGCTTCGGGCAGGGGATAAGTGCCCTCCTGCTCGATGGGGTTCTGGGTCGCGAGGACGAAGAACGGGTCGGGCAGCAGGTGCCGGACGCCCGCGACCGTGACCTGCCGCTCCTGCATCGCTTCGAGCAGCGACGACTGCGTCTTGGGCGGCGTCCGGTTCACCTCGTCGGCGAGCACCACGTTGGCGAACAGCGGACCCGGGAGGAACTTGAACACCGGGCGGTGCGTCTCCGGGTCCTCTTCGATCATCCGCGTCCCGGTGATGTCGGTCGGGATCAGGTCGGGGGTGAACTGGACGCGGTTGAACGTGAGGTTCATGCTGTCCGCGAGGGTGCGGATCATGAGCGTTTTCGCCAGCCCGGGCACCCCGACCAGGAGCGCGTGCCCTTGCGCCAGTAGGGCGATGAGCAGCAGCTCCATCACGTCCTTCTGGCCGACGATAACCTTGCCGCACTCCTCGCCGATCCGCTCGGCCGCGGCGCGCAGTTGGTCGACCGCGTGGGCGTCGTCGCCGCTCAGACCGACAGGTTCCGCTCGAACAGACACGTTGTTCTCCAGCCGGCGTTCGGACGTTGCGAGTTAGGACTATTTCAACCAAACGACCCGGTCGCCGGTTGCGATCACGGTGGCATTCGGGCCGAACCACACGGCCAAGCCGGGGCCTCGGGCCGGGACGTTGAAGCGGCCCGTGCGCGTGCCCGTCTCGGGGTCGAGGAGCACCACGGGCACCACACGATCGACCCACGCATCATACAGCGTTGCGGCGAGCCCGGGGAGCCGCCACAGGTGCGGTTCCCGCCGGAACGATCGTGACAGCCGCGCCAGAACATCCGCCACCGGCTCGCGCGTGGGCGCTTGGCGAGGGTGGGCGATCAGGCCCGATTTCCCGACCCGCACCGCCCACCCCGCGTCGCCGGCGTCCGGCAGCGTGACCGACCACGCGGGCGTGCCGTCTTCTCGTGCGAGCGCCACCACCTTGTTCCCAACGGGAACGTAAATACGATCGGCGTCCGCGTCGACGCCGGACAGGTCAATGTGATCGGCGTCGAGGAACGCGGGCTCGTGCCATAGAGACTTGCCGTCGGCCGCGCTAACCGGTTCGAGGTCCACTCCGTAATTGCGGCGCACGGCGATGAGCAGTTCGGCACCGAACGCACGCACCTGCGGCGGTTCGCCGGCCAGCCCCTCGGGGCGCTCGGCCGCGAACACCCATTTGGTGCGAAGGCCCGGTGTGAACACGACGAACCGGCCCCGCCCCGGTACGGGAAGCGCGATCGGCGGAACGTCGTTCGGTCCGCCCAGATCAACGAGCCGCACGTGGCCGGCCCCGTCAGCGAGCGCGAGGTGCCCGCCCGAGATCTCCACCGGCGCGTGCGGCCAACTCGCCAGCGCCGTGCCGGTTGGGTGGGGCGGTTGCGTTTCGAACCGGCCGGTGTCGAGCCGCACGAACCAGAGCTGACCGTCGGAGAGCTGTGCGACCACGAACCGGTTTGCTGTCGCGAAATGCGGCTCGAACCTGGGAGTCGTAGCGAACATCACCGATTCATACCCGCTGTCGCCGGTCGCCGCCAGCACCCATGCCACCCGCCGGGCGCCGAGGTCGAGCGCGATGAGGTGGAACTCGCCGAGCCGCGCCACGAGCCACGAGCCCGCGAGCCGAAAGGACGACAGGTACGGTCCGAGCGTGTCGGCACCGGCGCGTAGTTGGTAGGGCAAGGCCCCTGGCGTGAGTCTTGCCGTGACCGGCGCCCGAAAAATCCAAACCGGATCGCGGGCCGTACCGTACAGCGCGACGATCCGCGGACCTACCGCCAGAAAGCCGTCCGGCAGATCCGCTGCGTGAGTGAACAGTTCCGTGGCGGCGTGTTCCGTTTCGGCGCCCTGATTGAGCGGCACCGCAAGTACCTTGTCGCCACCGGCCATGAACAGCCGTTGGGGGGGCTCCGTTGAACCCGGGATCGAAAGTAATGGGCACATACCCGAGGGCGTCTGCCATGTGTGATCGCGCTCGGACCGCGGCGCCAGTGCCGGCGGGCACGGCGGGGTAGCGGGGCTCATTACGGGAACCGATGGCGCACGTGTTGGGCGGTGAAGGTGCTCGCTCACGAAGGTTTCGAGCGTCACCGGAAGCCCCTCGGCCGTGAGAACCCATTCGGACATGAGGGCGGGGGGAAGAGCACGGCGCACGGTCGTGGGGAGTTCCCCTGCGCGCGGCGACAGTTGCACCATCCGGGCCGCGGCCCACGCGCGCAACTGGGGCGGGAAGTTACCCGTCGCGGCTTCCGTGAGGGCCGTAAAGCACGCGGCCGTGTTGCCCGCGGCCAGGTCGCGCTCCGACCGGTCGATGAGCCAGTGAAACAGGTCCGCCGGCGTGTCCGATCGCGGGACGATCTTGTACGACTCGGCACGGTATCCCCAAATTTGTGCGTGCGTGACCACGACGAGCGTGCCGTCGGCGTAAGCCAAATTCCCGAAGAACGTTCGGTTCTCGAGTAGATCTCCGGTCATTGGATTCGAGCGACCCGAAGGGGGCAGACCGTTTTCGGGGCGTGCGAAGGTGGGGAGCGGCGCGGGGAGCGGGTTCGGGCGGCCGGGGGTGGGAAACCCATTTTCGGGGCGCACAAAGTACAGCCCGGCGCGCGACGGCCACAAGATCACGTCGTCGGTGACAACCCCTTGGCCGTAAGAAAGCGTACCGCCCTGCACCCAGCCGCCGTCCTCACGGTGGTGCGAGCCAGTGTCCAGGTCCAGCCCGCGCAGCCCCGCGAGCGGCCCGGTCACCGTGACGATGACCCGCCCCCGCGCGACCCCCAGGATTCGTGCCCCTTCCGTCGGGCCGGAGCCCCAGACCACACCGCCGGTGGCGCCGTCGAGGCAATACACGCGTTCGCCGTCGGCCGGCGCGACCAGCACCCGACCGCCGAACGCGACCGCCGGGCTGGGGTCGCCCGCGTAGTTGCTCTTACGCGAGCGCGGGTAGCGAAACGCCCACGCCCGCTGTCCGGTCGCGGCGTCCACCGCGACGACCGCGCCGGTGTTGGAGCAGAACACGAGGTTCCGCCCACAGAGGGTGAGCAGTTCCTGGCGCGTCCGGCCGGCGCCCGAGACCGGCTGGGCGCTGTCACAGAGCTCGGTTGCCCACGCGGGGCGGTCCGGGGTTCGGTCGCCGACCGGGTCGTAACAGACCGCGACGTGAACCACCCGTCCGCCCTCGAACTTGGCGTACACGGCCCACAGCCGCTTCCCGACCACGAGCGGCGCGCCTTCCCAGGCGGCCGGCACCTTCCGGTCCTCGGGCGGGGGGAGCTTCCACACCGGCTCGATTTCGTCCTCGGTCGGTCGCAGGCACGCAAGATACGATTCCTCGGCATCGCCCCTCGAAAGGTCCTCGGGCGTGCGAACCGCCGGCGGGCCGAACCGAGCGTACAGGCGCCCGTCGGCCGCGGTGAGTGACGCGCAGGCGTCGACCGAGTAGCCCGGTAGATCCGACTTTACTTTCACCTCCGAAGAGAAGTACGGGCGCGGCTTGCCGCTCCGCAGGTCGAACCGGTACACGCGACTGGCGTCCGCAACGAACACCTCGCCGTTAGCGATGACAGGGTGTCCGAACGGCTGGCGCGCCGGCGGGTTGTTCGCCTCGCGCCGCGGGACCGCGGGGAGGCGCGCGGACCACGACGCCCGGCCCCAGTCGCGGGGGACGCCGCCGGGCACGCGCCCCGCTCGGTCCGGGCCGCCGCCGAACGTGGCCCACGACTCGGCCGACGGCTCCGGGGCGAGTTGCGGCTTGGCGTCCAGAACCGCCTGAAGTGTGTCAGCCAGCAGCCCGGTTTTGCCCGCGAGCGCGCCGGTCGCGTTCGGGTGCTTCTGCTTAAACCCGTCGAGAGCGTCCTTCGCACGGGAGGGCTGACCGCCGACCGCCAGCGCGAGAACGATTCGCGCACGCACAAGTGCCGGATCGGTGCTGGAATCGGGGTACACGAGGTCCGCGCCTGCGTCCGGCAACAGTTGCCGCCACACGGACTCCGCGCCGCGGAACTCGCCGCGCTCGAACAGCAGGTCGCCGAGAAGGAGCAGCGCCTCGCCCGCGGGGCGCGAGACGAAGTAGCGGTCGAGGAGCTGGTAGAGCGGCTGCGGGTCGCGCCCCTCCTTCGCTTGTGCCAGCAGCCGCTTCGCGGGCTGATCGATCCGGTCCCGGTAGGTCCGCAGCACGTCCGGGCTGAGTCGGCTCAGGAGCTGGTGGGCCAGCCGCCGCGCGGTCGGGTGCGACTGGTTCACTTCGGGCGGGATGAGGTCGCCGCCCGACTCGTCGAGCACGCGCTGGAGGTCATCGGCCGCGTCCGCGTGCTTGCCGGCGGCCAGTTTCTGCTCGATCTCCAGCAACCGCTTGCGGGTCTGAGCCGACGCGCCGCGGACGGCGGCCGATTCCGGCGCGGGGGCCGAGGCCGGTTGCGCGGCGGCAGCGCCGGCGAGGGTCAGCAGGGCCAGTGTTGCGGCGGCGCGGGCGGCCCGGTTCATAGAATGCGCTCGTACCCCGAGAGTGCCCCGCCCGTCGGACGGGACCGCTTTATTGTTGACATTCCGGCCCAAAGCACAAGCGCCGGCGGCCGAAAAAGTCGCCGCGATCCGCTCATGACGAACTCGCGTTGGTTCCTGGCGTGCGTCGGTGTTGCGGCGTTCGGGTTCACCGGCTGCGGCGGCTCGACCGAAGGGCACGCGCCGCAACCGGCCGCCGCCACGGCCCCGCCGACGACGCGGTACGCGCCGCGTACCGACCTGATGGCGGTGAAGATCCCCGACGGCGCCCCCGCGCACTGGTCTGCGGCGCGGTTCCCGCCGCTGAAGAGCGTTCGGCTGATGCCCCACACGCCCGACGCCGATCTGGCGACGGATCTGCGGAAGCAGTTCGGCAAGAACATCCTGGACCCGATCGTTTACGAACAGGACGTGTGGATGCCGGCCCAGGCGGACCGCCTCGCCCGGGTACTCGACGCACACTTCGGCACACCCGCCGCCCCGACCGTCGTGGTGCCGGAACTCAATCACCTCGCGGCAACCAGTACGGTCCGGTTCGATCCGACGCTCAGCCTGGGCGCGAACTTGAAGGAGGCGCAGAAGCAGTTCGGTAAGGCCAAGTTCAAGGAGCTGGAAGCGGACCGGCAGACCGCGAGCGAGATGAAGCGGGAGCTGAAACTGGACGACGCGACGCTCGCCCGCGGGGCCGTGTTGTACCGGCGGTGGTGCATGCAGTGTCACGGCCCGAGTGGGGCCGGCGACGCGGCCTACGCGATCGAGGCCGGGCCGATGCCCCGGGACTACCGCCAGGGCGCTTTCAAATACACGACGGTGCTCGTGCCGGCGACCGCTCCCAAAAAGGCCGGCCTGGGCGCGGCCGGCAAGCCGCTCCGCTCGGACCTCGTGCGCACCGTCCGCAACGGCATCGACGGGACCATGATGCCGGCGTTCCCGTCCCTGACGGCCGCCGAACTCGACGACGTGATTAGTTACGTGATCCACCTGAGCGTGCGCGGGGAGGTCGAATTCGCGGCGCTGGCGAGGGCGATCAAGCCCGGCGGCGACGACCCCATCTACGAAGGCGCCGAAATGGACTGGCTGGTCGCTCAGACCGAACTGGCGGTCCTGTACAACTGGAGCGTCGCTGCGAAGCACCCGATCCCGGTGCCCGCGGAGCCGGTGATGACTGAGAAGGAGCGGATCGACTCGGCGGTGCGGGGGTACCGGCTGTACAACTCGCCGGAGTTCGGGTGCGGGAGTTGCCACGCGAACTACGGTCGCGCCCAGCAGTTGAAGTGGGACATTTGGGGCACGATCGTTCAGCCCCGGAACCTGACGCTCGGCGTGTACCGGGGCGGACGCAAGGGCGAAGACCTGTACGCGCGGATCTACGGCGGGATCGCCCCATCGGGGATGACGGCCTTCCACGACCGCGTGACGAACGCCGCCCCGGGCAGTCCGAACAAGATCTGGGACGTGGTCCATTTCCTGCAGGCACTGGGTGACGCGGGCGACCGCCGTCGGATGCAGGAACGCGATGCCGAGATCAAGTTCGACCCGTGATTCCTCGGGAACATCCCGTTTAAATGTCTTTCGCTGTGACGCGCGGGCATCTTGCCCGTGTTGCCCGATGTAAGGTGTCGCCCTGGACCAAACAGCAACACCCGAAAGCCGGAGCGAGAAGGAGCATTCCCAATCACCGATTTGCTGCGGGTTGACTGATCGGCACATCGGGTAGTTCCCCACCATTTTCTCTCGTGAGGGGCTTCCGGAAGTTCTCACCACACCTTGCGGGCACTTGGGTGCCATCGGTGCCCTGTCGTCGCTCCAGAAGCGGGCTCTTTTGCAGAAAACGCTTCGGCCGCAAGCATCAATTTTTGAACACGTTGCGTCACATTCAACCCGAGTACTGGGCGAAGCTGGTGCGCCTGTTTGGTCCTCATCGGGCGAAAAGAACGCGTGATTTCGTGGGTAGCTGCCACCCAGCGAATGGCCAACTCGTGACCAGTCAGACGCCAGCAGATGTCCCCTTCGTGTCCAGTCGGAGCCGGCTGAGCGAAGCGGCACTGTAACCCCCGTTACAGAGCAGCGGGCCGGGCGACCTTGTTGCGCCGAGACAGCTACTCCAAATCTCCCTCGAACAGACATTCCCGTTCCTCCACTTCCGACTTCCGCGGCGCTGTCCGGTCCGTGTTGCCGCTTGGCGCTGAGTTCGGTGGCCGAAGACCGAACCGCGAACGCGACGCATGCCTTGGTGAGAACTCCCACCGGCGCAACGGCCGGTGCGTACTGCGGCCGATGGCACCCGGTGTATGCGTCGGTCATCCGAGCGGCGGCGGACGGGTGGTGGCGCCGCCTTGAACCGGTCGCCCACGCCCCCGGTGCATCGTCGCACGACCCGCAGTCACGTCCGCAGCGGCTCACAAGGTGCGGGAGAACAACAGGTTGGTGCGGGTGGGCACCCGGTTGGTGATCGGCGCGTTTTGGGGTGGCGCTGGCGGTGGTGAGCTTGGCGATGGACCGGGTTGGTCAAGACGCGCCCTGTGAAGCGGTACTACCGAACGGATCGGAACTGCAATGTGCGCAAGACGTGCAGCTTCTCAAAGGACCGGGAGATGCACCGGGCGGCCACTCGCTTGAACGAATTTAGCGACAACTTCCGTCGTTCGGTGGCGACGCGACGTTCCAAGGACGTGGACGGACTTTTGCGGCGAAGAATCCCGGTGACGGCCGCTGGATTAACCGACCATGTGTGGAGCTTGCCAAGTGGCTGGCATTTCCTGCCGGACGACGCAAGTAGGACCCCACCCGTGTCGGTCTCTGGACACAAATTGACATCGCGTGATCTTGCACTCACCACATTGCAGCGCATGGTATACAATTCGTCATATCCGCCCGCCACCGTACCCGCTGACGTACCCACGCCTATGGCAATTCGTTCAATCTCGCACTTCCTCTGGCAGGTTCTGCGTGCCACGAAGCGAAGTAAGAAACCGCCGACCGGCCGCCAATTGCGGATTTCCCCGACACCGAGGTCCAAGGACGGTTCGTTCCTGACGGCGCTCGTTGACGAAGGACTGCTGAAGTTCGTCACAGGATCCCCGGCCGCCCCGTTCGAAGCCACGTTCTCACTGACCGAGAAGGGGGAGCACGCGGCCGAATACGGCGAGTACGAGTACGAGCCGAAGCGCCCGGCGCCCCAGCCCCCTCCCCCCGTGGTAAAGTCCGCGCCTCCCACGGCGAAGAAGGTCCGCAGCGCCAAGAAGCCGTAAGTCCGGCCCCACGACAGGAAACGCCCAAGGGGCCGAAACAGCCCCTGAGCGTCCGTAAAGCAACCGCACGTTTCTGACCCGCCGGTGGCCGGATTCGTTTCGCCCGCGGTTGGTGCCCTGAAGCGCTTGCCATCGCCCCGTCGTGCCTATCACCCGTCACAACTTCGTTCGCTTGGCCAAGCTCATCGGCGATTGTGACATCCGCCCGCCTACCAGTGGCCGATCTCCGACCACGCCTCCCGGCATCCCGCCCAAACCATTGGCAGTGGGTCTAGATATGGAGATGACAGCCGAGTCGGGAAGATGATCCCCCTCCGCTTCAACTCTTCCTCAAGCTCGAGCGGCGCGTGATGATATCCGCCGCGCTAGCCGACGTGTTACGCGGGTACCTCGACGGGAAGTCGCTTGACGAACCGGTGTGACCTGGGAGTTGGTCAGATCGCGGGGCCGACATGATCAAGATCGACGCTCAGACCGCCGGGATTGCGACCGAAGTTGCCATTAAGGACGGGCCGCAGGAACTCAGTTCCACTCGCTTCGGGGAACCTTCGCAACGTTCCTGGACGGGATCAACATTTCCCTGAAGTCGCGTCAGGAACTGATTTGGCACTCGGGTCCGCGGCTCACGATGAAGCGATACACACGGACGAAGTTGTCCGAATTGGGGGAAGCAGCAACAAAAAAACGTGATTTTCACCGCCTCTGATGACCGAGCCGAACGCCGATTTGTCTTACACAAACTTACACTAGCGCCTGCGGGCGAGGGCAGTTTTGAGCGGGTGAGAGCGGAAATGAACGAGATCGGCGAGTAGCTTTCGCTACTCGCCGATCAGATTGAAAACCACGTAATCACGTCAAGTTAGCGGAGAGGGCGGGATTCGAACCCGCGGTACGATTTTACTCGTACGCCGCTTTAGCAAAGCGGTGCTTTCGACCACTCAGCCACCTCTCCAAATGGCTTAAAAACTAACCCATTCAGCCGTTTGCATCACCCGCCTGTGTTTCGTGTCATTAACCACTCACTACGACCAGAATACATACTGTAGTGAACAGATGCTCTCAGCAGGTTGCAACCGGATAGAGACACCTTACCAACCTCTTGAGCCGAGAAGGTGACGCTTGGAGAAGTCTATTGGTTCACTCGCGTCGAAGCAATCCCCAACCGCCCAAAGAAACTGTACGCCGATTTTCGCCACAGGGAGTTTACACCGCTTTCCCGCTGTCTACCGTTCTTGGGAACTTTACCACGCTTGCGTCTGTCGCCGAGGTGCAGGTAAAGGGCCCAGATCGCCCGCCCGGGGCTGTCCAAAGCGGTGCCGGCCGGGAAGCCGTACCGGACCTTCGGGGCGCCGTGGAGTGGCGAGTCGGACGTGGCCGTGGTTGAGATCAGTGCGGACGCCGGGAAGTCGTGGTCGGAGGCCAAGCGGCTGGGGCACGCGGTGCCGTTCGCGTGGCGGCTGTGGGCGTTTTCGTGGGACGCTCCTGAAACTACTGGACGGTACAAAGTGATGGGCCGGGCACTGCACCGACGGACGCACGCCGCCCGTGGAGCATGACGCGAACCGGCGGACCTACACGATCAACTTTGTTTTCACGGTCGAGGTCGAGGCGGTGTGATCGGCATCGGAGGGCCGGCCACTACAATCGGCCCTGGCGGTCCAAGTGGGACGGCCACTTCTCGGAGGCGACCATGAAGGTGATCATCGCAGCGGCGCTGGTTCTCGGGCTGGGCAGTTTCGCGCGGGCGGAAGACAAAGCGAACCCGGTGGGCACGTGGAAGTGCGAGTACACGATCGGGGACATGAAGCGGACGGCCGAACTGGTGGTCACGAAGGACGGGGACAAATTGGCCGGGGTGATGAACTGGCCGGACCAGAAGGGCGCGAAGGTCAAGGATCTGAAGTTCAAGGACGGGGAACTCACGTTCTCCGCGGTGCGGAAGTTCATGGATAACGAGATCGCCATCGACTACAAGCTGAAGGTCGAGGGAGAGAACCTCAAGGGGAAGGCGGCGGCGGAAGTCGGGGGCAACAAGCAAGAGTTCGACATCGAAGGGAAGCGGGAGAAGAAGTAGCCTGATCCGGCTCAAACCGTCAGTTGTTCGCCGGGATCGCTGGCGCACCGCTGCCAGCGAACCGCCGAAGGCGGCTGTCCCTGGCCCCTGTCGCGGCAGGGCCAACGCACTCACCCACGCCAGAATTTGATGCTACCTACCTCGAAATACTACTGCTGAAAAAATTACGAGGTTGAGTGCGTTGGCCCTGCCGCGCCCCGCGGTGATTATTTCCCCTTGTTCCCGAACCGCCGGGCAAGGTATAGACGCCGCACCTTACGCGGAACTCTTCAGGAGAGGTGCGATGGACTCGCGGGCTACCCCGTTGGCCGGCCGCTCGGCGGTCGTGACGGGTGCGAACCAAGGGCTGGGGCGCGTCATCGCCGAACACCTCGTACGCGCCGGCGCGAGCGTCCTCCTTACCGCACGCGGCGCGGACCTGCTCACGAAAACGGCTGCTGAACTGCTCCCACTGGCCTGCGTGTCCGGTCAGAAGGTGCTGACCCGTGTCGCAGACGTGGCGAAAGAGGCGGACTGCAACGCCACCGCCGCGCAAGCCTTCGCCGAACTCAACAACCCGTGCGTCCTGGTGAACAACGCCGGGGTGTACGGTCCCTTCGGGTTGGTCGAGGAGAACGACTGGGCCGAGTGGGTGAAGGCGATCGAAATCAACCTCTTCGGCACGATCCTCATGTGCCGGGCGTTCCTGCCCCGGATGCGTGAAGCGCAGTACGGGAAGATCATCAACCTCTCGGGGGGTGGCGCGACGGCGCCCCTTCCGCGCATCAGCTCGTATGCGGCGTCGAAGGCGGCCGTGGTGCGGTTCACCGAGACGCTCGCGGAAGAAACGCGGGGCGCCGGGATCGACGTCAACGCCGTAGCCCCCGGCGCGCTCAACACGCGCCTCATGGACGACCTGATCGCCGCCGGCCCCGAGAAAGTGGGCGCGGCGTTCTTCGACAAGATGACCAAGACGCGCGACTCGGGCGGCACGCCACTCGACAAGGGCGCGGAGCTGTCGGTGTTCCTCGCGTCCGCCGCTTCGGACGGCATCTCGGGGCGTCTCATTAGCGCGGTCTGGGACGACTGGCAGAACCTGCCGACACACTCCGACCAGCTCGCGTCGAGCGACATTTACACGCTGCGCCGCATCACGCCGGACGACCGCGGGGGGTGGAAGAAATGCGCGTAGGCATCGTCGGGTGCGGGCTTATCGGCGGGAAGCGGGCGAAGAGCCTTGCCGCACTTGGACACACGGTCGCCGCCACCGCAGACATTAGCCTTGAGCGCGCACAGGCGCTCGCGAAGGCGTACCCGGGGTGCGACGCGGTCGGCGGCTGGCGCGAACTCGTGGCGCGCGCCGACCTGGACACGGTCGTCGTCGCGACCATCAACGATTCGCTCGCGTCGATCACCCTGGCGGCGGTTGAGGCGGGCAAACACGTGCTGGTGGAGAAGCCGGCGGCGCGGTCGGCCGAGGAGCTGCGCCCGGTCGAATCGGCGGCGCAACAGGCGGGCGTCACGGTCCGGGTCGGGTTCAACCACCGGTTCCACCCCGCGCTGCTGAAGGCGCGGGAACTGGTCGACGCCGGCGCGGTCGGGCCGCTGATGTTTGTTCGCGGCCGGTACGGTCACGGCGGGCGCGTGGGTTACGATCGCGAGTGGCGCGCGAACCCGGAACTGGCCGGCGGGGGCGAACTGCTCGACCAGGGCGTCCACCTGATCGACCTGACCCGATGGTTCCTCGGCGACGTGAGCCGCGTAAGTGGGTTCGCGGGCACGTTCTTCTGGGACATGCCGGTCGAAGACAACGGCTTCCTCTGCACCCACCACGCGGACGGATCGGTCGGTTGGCTACACGCCAGCTGCTCGGAGTGGAAGAACCTGTTCTGCCTTGAAATTTACGGCAAGACGGGCAAGCTCCAGGTCGACGGGCTCGGCGGCAGTTACGGGCTGGAGCGGCTGGCGTATTACCGCATGTTGCCGCAAATGGGGCCGCCCGAGACGACCATCTGGGAGTACCCGGGTGAGGACGGGTCGTGGAACGCGGAGTTCCGCGCGTTCGAGGCCGCCGTCGCGGGACGGCAGGGGTCGGGTGCGACGCTCGGCGACGCGGTCGCGGCGCTCGATGTGGTCGCGGCGGTGTACGCGCAGTCGGCCGGGGACGGCCGCCGCGCGGCGTAAACGGTCGGTAGCGCGGACGGAACCTTCGGTAAAGTTTTACGCTTGTGGTAGCCGATATTTACAATGCCGCGCGACGCGCTCGGCCCCCGACCGCACCACACCGCATGGAAGCGGAGTGACCGATGATTATCACACGAAGCCCGCTCCGCATCTCGCTCGGTGGTGGTGGGACCGACCTGCCGTCCTACTACCGCGACCACACCGGCTTCCTCGTGGCCGCGGCCATCAACCGCCACGTCCACATCGTCATCAACCGGTCCATCCTGCCGGAGATGATACTCAAGTACTCTCAGACCGAGCGCGTCACCGACGTGGAGCAGATCCAGCACCCGCTGGTCCGCGAGGCGATGAAGCTGGTGGGCATACCGGCCGAGGGCCTGGAAATCGCCGCCATGGCCGACATCCCGGCGGGCACCGGGCTGGGCTCGTCCGGCAGCTTCTGCACCGCACTCTTGCGCGGGCTGCACGCCCTGCACAACGGCAACCCGAGCGCCGCCGAGATCGGCGAGCAGGCGTGCCACATCGAGATCGACCAACTGCACGAGCCGGTCGGCAAGCAGGACCAGTACATTGCGGCGGTCGGCGGGGTGACGTGCTTCCGGTTCCACCCGGACGGGCACGTCGAGTACTGGCCGCTGCGGGCGTCGTCGGACACGCTCCGCAAGCTCGAACAGAACGTGCTGCTATTCTTCACCGGGTACACGCGGTCCGCGTCGGAGGTGCTGCGCGAGCAGGACACCAAGACGAAGGCGTCCGACGCGTCGATGATCCAGAACCTGCACTTCATCAAGGACCTGGGGCTCAAGAGCAAGGACGCGCTGGAGGCCGGCGACCTGCGGGGCTTCGCCGAGCTGATGAACGTGCACTGGAACTCGAAGAAGAAGCGGAGCGGGAACATGTCCAACTCCCGCATCGACGAGTGGTACGACCTCGGGCTGAAGAACGGCGGGCTGGGCGGTAAGCTGATCGGCGCCGGCGGCGGCGGGTTCCTGATGTTCTACACCGAGAACCCGGACCAGTTGACCGAGGCCATGAGCGAGGCGGGCCTCCAGAACGTGCCGTTCCGGTTCGACTTCGAGGGCACGCGCGTGATCAGCGGCGGCGCCCCGTCGCCGGTGCTGCGCCCCGCGATCCGCCGGGCGGCGTGAGCGGTTCTCTCGCGGCGCCCCGCCCGAGCCAAGGGCCGCGGGGGCATTCCCACTCTGTGTCACGAGACCAAGGCACGAAGGCACAGCCGTGAACGACCTCGCTTCGACGCCCGTGCTGATCCTCGCTGGCGGGAAGGCCACGCGCCTCGGCGACATCGCCAAGGCCGTGCCCAAAGCGCTGGTGCCGCTGGCCGGGCGGCCGTTTCTTGATCACCAATTCGCGGACCTGCACGCCCAGGGCATTCGCGAAGTGGTCATGTGCGTCGGGCACTTCGCAGAGCAGATCCGGGACTACGTCGGCGGCGGGGAGCGGTTCGGGCTGCGGGTCCGGTACTCCGAAGACGGCGCGAAGCCGCTCGGCACCGGCGGCGCAGTTCGGCGGGCGCTGCCGCTCATCCCCGACCAGTGCTTCGTGCTGTACGGCGACTCGCTGCTGGACGTGAGCTACGCCGCGGTGCTGGGCGCGTTGCCGCCGGCGGCCCTGGCCGTAATGACGGTGTTCCGCAACGAGAACAGTTACGACACGAGCAACGTGGTCTTCCAAAATGGGCGCCTGTTGCGGTACAGCAAACGGGACCGCACGCCCGCGATGACCCACATCGACTACGGGCTGTCGCTCTTGCGCCGGGGCGCGGTCGAGCGGATCCCCGAGCACGAACCGTCCGACCTGGCCGAACTGTACACGGGGCTGGTGGACCGCGGCGAGATGGTGGGGCTCGAGGTGACCGAGCGGTTCTACGAAATCGGCTCGCCGGCGGGCCTGCAGGAGGCCGAAGCGTTCGTCCTCCGGCGGGCCGGCTGATCCCCGAATCGCGGCGTCCGCTTCGACCCGCACGCGCCCGATTGACCGGGTTGGCTCCTGAACCGAGTTGCTTCGTGCGGGCGGCGCCCGCGGTCCCAGAACATCAGCGAACGGAGTCGCACATGTCGTTCACGCAGCAGTTCCTCGCCGAAGCCGGCGAGATCGTCACGAAGCTCGATGTCGCCGCCATCGATCGGACCGTGAAGGCGCTGGCGGACACCCGCGCCCGCGGCGGGCGGTTGTTCATCCTCGGCGTCGGCGGCAGCGCCTCGAACGCGGCGCACGCGGTCAACGACTTCCGCAAGATCGCCGGCATCGAGACCTACTCGCCCACCGACAACGTCTCGGAACTGACGGCCCGCACGAACGACGAGGGCTGGGAGACGGTGTTCGCCGAGTGGCTCAAGGGGAGCCGGCTCAACAGCAAGGACGCGATCCTGGTGTTCTCCGTCGGGGGCGGCGACCTCGAACGGAACGTCAGCCCGAACTTGGTGCGCGCGGTCCAACACGCCAAGGCGGTCGGGGCGACGGTGTGCGGGATCGTGGGCCGCGACGGCGGGTACACGGCGAAGGTGGCCGACGCGTGCGTGATCGTCCCGACGGTGAACGCGGCGCACGTGACGCCGCACGCCGAGGCGTTCCAGGCGATCGTGTGGCACCTGTTCGTAACGCACCCCGCGCTCAAGGCCGCCGCTACCAAGTGGGAGTCGACCGCCGCCGCCGATGCGGTAACCAAGAAGGCGGCGTAACTCGCGCCCGTGCGAAGCACGGGCGCGTCGGCTCCGCGAAGGCGATCTGGAAACTGACGATGGCGCAGCGCGTGGTGTTCCTGGATCGGGACGGGGTGCTCAACCGGGCCTTCCCCGAGGGGGGCACCACGCGCCCGCCCATGACGCTCGACGAACTGGAACTCCTGCCGGGCGTGCCTGCGGCTCTCGAGCGCCTACGCGCCGCCGGGTTCGCGCGGGTCGTGGTTACCAACCAGCCGGACGTGGCCCGTGGCAAGCAGACCCGTGCGGCGGTCGAGGCGATTAACGCCAAGATGTGTGCCGAGCTGCCGCTGACCGACTTGTTCGCGTGCTACCACGACACCGCGGACCGGTGCGACTGTCGCAAGCCGAAGCCCGGAATGCTGCTGGCGGCGGCGGCGAAGTGGGATCTGGACCTGCCCGCCGCGTTCCTGATCGGTGACCGGTGGAGCGATGTGGCCGCGGCGGCCGCCGCCGGGTGCCGCGGCGTGCTGATCGACACGCCGTTCAGCTCGCCCGAGAGGTGCTCGCCCGACCACACCGCGGCGGACATCACCGCGGCCGTGGACTGGGTTCTCAAAACAGCGGCGGCCGAAGCGACTGGTCGCACGGCCGCCCGATGACGGGTACGGGTTCACGCCAAAAGGGAGTTTGGGATGAAACTGTTCGTCGACACCGCGGACGTGAAAGAGCTGGAGATGTGCCTCGAGCGGGGGTTCCCGTCGGGCGTCACCACCAACCCGCTGTTGGTCGCGCGGTCCGGTTGCACGGACTTCGGCGCGCACATCCGCTCGATGATCGACGCCCTGATCCGGCACGACGCCAAGATCCCGCTGTCGGTGGAGGTGAACACCGCCGACCCGAACAAGATGGCCGACCAGGCCGAGGAGTTCGTCCGCGAGTTCGGCGACTACCCGTACCTGAACATCAAGATCCCGATCGGCTGGAACGAGCTGAAGGTGATCGCGCAGCTGGCCAAGCGGAACGTGCCGGTGAACTGCACCTGCTGCATGTCGTACAACCAGGCGATCATGGCCGCCAGCGCGGGGGCCAAGTACGTGAGCCTGTTCTGGGGGCGCATCCGCGACATCGGCTACGACGCCGGCAGCGTGGTCCGCGCCACCCGCGAGTCGCTCGACCGGCGCGGGCTCGACAGCGAGATCATCGTCGGCAGCATCCGCCACATCGCCGACGTGAACGAGGCGATCCAGGCCGGCGGGCACATTCTCACGGTGCCGCCCAAGTTCTTCTCGCAAATGTGCGCTCACCCGAAGACCGACGAGGCCGTTGCCCAGTTCATGACCGAGTTCCGCGCATGGGAGCAGGCGGTCCAGGCCAACCAGATGAAGCGAGCCGCTTGATGCTGAGCCCCGCGGTTCCAGGCCGCCGCGGGCATTTCAGGTTGACGCGCCGCATGGGCCGCCCGGCTTTCCTTGCGCGGCAGGTGTTGCCAGCCACTCGCGTAAGGATCGCACACGGTCGGCGATCCCGGCGGCCCATTGATGCAGCGGTAGCACTGCGGGCGACTGGCGGAGCGGGCCGCACCAACACTCGATGGCGTGGTCCGGACGATTTTGACGGGATCGACAGGATTTCAACTCCGTCAGAATCGGTGTTCGTAATCATGAGGCCCGTGGGCCGGAACGCAGCCGCGACCGTCCGCTCCGCCGCCGTTTCTTAGGGCTTGGTGAACGTGCTGGCGTCGAGTTTCTCGACCAACTCCAGGCTCGTCACCTCGCCTTCGATGAACTTCTTGCCGTCCCGCTTGGTAAGGAACTTCATCGCCTGCTGGGTCCCTTGAACTTCCTTATACTCGCTCGGGAACGATTCTTCCGTCACCTCCTGACCGGTGGTGTCGTCCTTCACGCGCGTTTCGCTCTTCACGAGCAAGCCGGTTTCTTTGTCGAAGTAGAGGTCGATGTCGCGGTGCCCTTTGCTCGACACTTTCACCCCGAGCGCCGGGCGGTTTTCCACTTTGATCTCGCCGGTCGTGGCGAAGGTGAACTGCTTGTCCTTCAGTGGGGCCAAGTTCGTCACCCAGGAGGCGTATGCCTGCTCCTTGGTCTCTTCGAGCTTGTCCTTGTCCAACTCCGTCACGTCTTTCACGATCTTCGTCCAACCCTTGTCGCCGGCCAGGACGATGACGATCGGGATCTTCTGCCCGCCGGCGTCGATCTCCAGGTCGATGCGCTGCTTGTCCTGTCCCGCGACAGAGATTTCGCCGGTCATTGCGAGGCCGTCGCCCTGCCCGTAGAAGGTGCCCTTGAGCTTACTGACGGCGCCCCCGAACTTGTCGAGTTTGTCCTGCCCGCCGTGTGCTTTTACGGCCTTCTCGATCAACTTTCGGGCCTCCGCCGCGTCGTCCGCCCGCGCCGGAGCGATCGCCGCGAATACGAACCCGAGCGCCAGAACCGCATGCCGAAGGTGCTTCACGAGTCGCTCCCGATGTGAGGTGAACGTGCCGGCGTGCCGGCCGGCACTCGCCAGTGATTCGCCGCTGGTAGCGCCGGATTATCTGCCGCGCGAGAACTTTTTCCGATCCAGACCGTAGGCCTCGCGCTCGAACCGGTTGTCGAAATAGAAGTGGTCGCCGCGCCGCCACGCGAGGTAGCTCGCCAGGAAGTATGCCGGGAGGAACAGCGGCCCCCACCGCTCGCACTGGCGCACGTGGACGTGTTCGTGGTCGCGCGAGTGGTCGAGGGCGTCGCGGTCCTGGCCCAGGATTACGTGCCCGAGGCACAGAGCGGAGGCCTCGATCCACAGGCACCGGCGGAGCACGAACCGCGCGAACCCGCCGTACACCTCCAGCGCGCCGCGCTCGACGCGCATCCGACCGCCGGTGACCACCGCGAGCGGCACGCACGAAAGCCCGAGAAGCGTCACGGGCAGTGCCCACAGGTAGCGTAACGGCGCCGCCGCGGTTCGGGTCAGACTCACGGCTTGTTCCCGTCGTAGTTCCGTTCGACCAGCCCGACGCCTGTGGGGATTTCGGAAGGGCGGCCGAAGTAGTTGTCCACGATCATGTTCGCTCGCCCGCCGTCCGCTTTCACCGCGAGTGAGTCGGTTCGTGGCCGGTCGTCGCGGATCAGGCACCCGCTGACGCGCGAGCGCGACACATCTTTCAGGAGCAGCCCGACGGCATCGGAATCTAAAATCGTCACATTCGTAACGTTAAACCGGTCGCAGGTGTCGAGCGTGACGGCCGCGGGCGCCACCCGGACGCGCGAAACCGTGAAGCCCGTCAGCACACAGTCGGTGCTGTTGCGGAACACAAGGTCGTTGGCCGTTTCGGGCTTCTCTTCACTCGCGTAGCGCGGGTTGCGGTCGAAGTTGTTTGGACCGATGGTTACTGCGGTGCTGTTCTCGACGAGCACGTTGTGCTCGTAGGCCGTCCAACAAGTGTTGCCGGTCATTAAGACCCCGCGGGCGTGATCGAGGTGAACGTTTACCTTTACGTCGCTGAGGACGTTGCCGGTGATGGTGACGTGTCCGTCGCGGAGTTCACCGGTGCCGTTCGCCTTTGTCGCGCTCGGACCTTTGATACGGATGTTGGCCGAACCCGGGGCGTTGTGGTTGTGCTGAACGGTGCAGCCGGTGATCGCGACTTCGGCGTTCGACCCGCCGGTGCTGTCGATGAGCACGTTCGCGGTGGGCGGACCGTTCACCCCGTGGTTGCTCTCGATGTCGCAACCGGTGATGTGGAGGTTCCGCACCTGCCCGGCCCGGGCCACGACGCCGCCCAGATCGCAATAGCTGATGTGCGAACCCGTAACGTTGATCTGGTGCAGGTTCACGTTGTCGAGGTAAACGCCGACCCCGCGGTTCTCGTAGATGTGGCAGTCCGAAACGAGGACGTTGCGGTTGCGCGTTGTCAGATGGATGCCGTGAAAGCACTTGCGGATCAGCACCTTTGAGACGGTGAGCTGCATCGTGCCCGCCGCTTCGATGCCGTTCGCCTTGTCGTGCCCGCCAACGATTTCCAACCCCTCAACGCTCGGCATCCGCTCATTCCAAACCTGCGCGCCGACCGTTTTCGGGTCCGCTGTGCCGGTGTGTGTGCCCACGAATTTGAACGCCGGTCCCTCGCCGGCCATTACGATTCGCGCGGTGCCGTCGCCGCGCAGGGCCGCGAACCCGGCTTTGTTCAAGTTCACGAGAACCGGTTTGCTGATGCGGTAAGTGCCGTGCGGGAACACGGTCGGGCCGTTCCCGGCGTTGACGGCGTTCTGAACGGCTTGCCAGTCGTCGGTGCAACCGTCGCCCTTCGCGCCGTGGTCGCGCACCGTTCCGTGCGGCACCTTAAACGGCCCGAAAGGCTCCGGTCGCGGCACCGGTTGCCCCCTCCCGGCGAATCCGATTGCCAGTAACGCCAGGAACGACAGCGCAAGCCCACTGGCGAAGAGACCGATGACTCGACGCGACATGCGGCACTCCAGAAGGTACACGGCGAGGGTACCCGGTGAAATGGCCAGCGGGAAGGCGCAATGTCGGGTTCGGTGGGGCTGATTGAACCGGGGGTACGCTCGACAGTGCTACCGATGGACAAAATGCGACTTCAGTCGTTTCAAGTTCGTTGGTTGTGCGCCACCCAACGGCGGTTCGGCCGTGCTCGTCTAACCGCTGGCGTCAGCCGGTGTGTGTAACCTGGGCGTCAGTCGGAGATTGATCTGCTCACGGCGTCCGCGGCACGGTAGCCTCCTCTGGGCTAACGAGATTGCGGCGTGGGACGAAGGCGGCGATGGGATTTCAGGGGACGCAACGGAGGGCCATTGGGTAGCCCTCCGTTGCGTCCGACGACTGCCTCGCGGAGCCCGTAAGCACGACTTGCATCCGCGCGTGACCGCTTTTCCCCGGGCGCGCAACAAGGTGAGTGTGGTTCGTATGACCCACACCACCTTGCTCGAAGTGGCCCTGCCTACCTCCCTAGTCTCATCAGCCAGCTACATTCCGGGGGCTTTTTGAGTCGGGAACCGGTCCTGAAGCGCGGTAACAGTCAGTTGCCGCTGCTTCAGCGCCCGACATGCTTCGACGGCGGCTTGGGCGGCCGAAATCGTGGTGATTGCGGTGACGCGGCTGGCCACCGCTTCGGCCCGGATGCGCGATTCGTCGGTCGAACTGCCGCGGCCGGTCGGCGTGTTGATGATCAGTTGCACGCTGCCGTTCTTCATGTGGTCGAGCAGGTTCGGACGGCCCTCGGCGATCTTCGGAACGTCCTCGACCGGCACCCCCCGCTCGCGCAGGAACGCCGCCGTGCCGCGGGTGGCGATGACCCGGAACCCCAGCTCTGCGAACCCCCGCGCGATCGGCACCGTGGCGTCCTTGTCCCGGTTCGCGACCGAGATGAACACGGTGCCCCCCTCCGGGAGCCGCGAACTGGCCGCGAGCTGCGCCTTCGCGAACGCCATCGGCATGGAGTCGTCGATGCCCATGACCTCGCCGGTGGACTTCATTTCCGGCCCCAGGATGATGTCCACGCCGGGGAACTTGTTGAACGGGAACACGCTCTCCTTGATCGAGTAGTGCGTGGGGATGACCTCGTCCTTCACCCCGAGCTCGTCGAGCGTCTTGCCCACCATCACGAGTGCCGCCAGCCGGGCCAGCGGGACGCCCGTCGCCTTCGACACGAATGGGATCGTGCGGCTGGCCCGGGGGTTCGCTTCCAGGATGTACACCTTCGCCGCCTCGGTCGCGGTCACGCCGCCGCGGATGCCGGCGACCGCGAACTGGATGTTCATCAGCCCCTTGACGTTAAGTGCCGCCGCGAGCTTCCGCGTCTGGACCTTGATCTCGTTGATGACGGTCGCGGGCAGGCTGTACGGCGGGATCACGCACGCCGAGTCGCCGGAGTGGATGCCGGCCTCCTCAATGTGTTGCATCACGCCGCCGATCACCGTGCGTGTGCCGTCAGAGAGGCAGTCGACGTCGACCTCGGTGGCGTTCTCCAGGAACTGGTCGATCAGCACCGGGCGGTCCCGCGACAGGTCGGGTTCGACGCGGCGGATGTACGCCGTCAGCTCGTCCTCGTTGTAAACGATCTTCATGTCACGGCCGCCGAGCACGAAGCTCGGGCGGACCAGGATCGGGAAGCCGATTTTGCGGGCCACGCGCAGGGCCTGGGCCTCGTCCACCGCGGTGCCGTTGGCCGGCTGAAGCAGCCCCAGGTCCGTGACGAGGCGCGCGAACCGCTCGCGGTTTTCCGCGATGTCGATGCTGTCCACGCTGGTGCCGATGATCGGCACCCCCATGCTCTGGAGCGGGGTCGCGAGGTTCAGCGGGGTCTGCCCGCCGAACTGTACGATCACCCCTTCGGGCTTCATCCGCTCGTGGATGTTGATGACGTCTTCGGGCGTCAGCGGCTCGAAGAACAGGTGGTCGGAGGTGTCGTAGTCGGTGCTCACGGTCTCCGGGTTCGAGTTGACCATGATGACCTCGTACCCGCGGGCGCGGAGCGCGAAGGCGGCTTGGCAACAGCAGTAGTCGAACTCGATGCCCTGGCCGATGCGGTTCGGTCCGCCGCCGAGGATCATGATGCGCGGCTTCCCGATGCCGGGACGAACCTCGTCCTCGCCGGGGAGCAGCGAAGAGCCGGTGGGAACTCCCGATTCCGAACCCTGGGCCCGGACCCCCGCCTCATAGGTGCTGTAGTAGTACGGCGTGTACGCCTCGAACTCGGCGGCGCAGGTGTCCACGCTCTTAAAAACGGCGGTGACGCCTTGCGCGGTGCGGAGCTTCCGCACTTCGGCTTCGGACACTTGCCAGAGGGCCGCGAGCTGCCGGTCGATGAACCCGTGCTGCTTGGCTTTCAGCATCAGTTCCGGGGTGACCGCGTCGAGGGACGACACGCCGCGCAGTTCGCCTTCCACATCGACCAGTTCGCGAATCGCGCGCAGGAACCACGGGTCGATACGCGACCGCTGGTGAATTTCCTCAACGGTCATTCCCGCGAGCATCGCGTAGCGGACGTACCAGATGCGGTCCGCGTTCGGGTTGGACAGCTTGACGGTGATCTCTTCGAGCGACGGCGCGTTCGGGGTGCCCCAGCGGTCCCGCTTGTCGCACCCCAGCCCGAACCGGCCCACCTCCAGCCCGCGCAGCGCCTTCTGGAGCGACTCCTTGAAGGTGCGCCCGATCGCCATCGTCTCGCCCACGCTCTTCATCTGCGTGGTGAGCGTGGCGTTCGCCTCCGGGAACTTCTCGAACGCGAACCGCGGCACCTTCGTGACCACGTAATCGATGGTCGGTTCGAAGCACGCCGGGGTTTCCCGGGTGATGTCATTCTTCAACTCGTCCAGCGTGTACCCGACGGCGAGCTTGGCCGCGATCTTGGCGATCGGGAACCCGGTCGCCTTCGAGGCCAGCGCGCTGGACCGCGAGACGCGCGGGTTCATCTCGATGACGATCATTCGCCCGTCGGCCGGGTTGATGGCGAACTGGATGTTGCTGCCGCCCGTCTCCACCCCGATCTCGCGGATGATGTCCTTCGCCTTGTCGCGCATCCGCTGGTACTCCTTGTCGGAGAGCGTCTGCGCGGGCGCGACCGTGATGCTGTCGCCGGTGTGGACCCCCATCGGGTCCAGGTTCTCGATCGAGCAGATGATGACGACGTTGTCGGCCTTGTCGCGCATCACCTCCAGCTCGTACTCCTTCCACCCGATGACCGACTCCTCGACCAGCACCTCCGTGGTGGGCGACAGGGCCAGGCCGTGGGTGATGATGTCGCGGTACTCGTCGCGGTTGTACGCGATGCCGCCGCCGCTGCCGCCCATCGTGAAGCTGGGCCGCAGCACGCACGGCAGACCGATTTCGTCGAGCGCCCGCATCGCCTCCTCGAGCGTGTGGACGACGACCGACTTCGGCACCGCGACGCCGATCTTGAGCACGGCGTCCTTGAACCGCTGCCGGTCCTCGGCCTTGTCGATCACGTCGGCGTCGGCGCCGATCATTTCCACGCCGTACTTCGCGAGGACGCCCCTCTTGAAAAGGTCCATCGCGGTGTTGAGCGCGGTCTGGCCGCCGAGCGTGGGGAGCAGCGCGTCGGGCCGCTCGGCGGCGATGATCTTCTCGACCACCTCCCACGTGATCGGCTCGATGTACGTGCGGTCGGCGGTCTCGGGATCGGTCATGATGGTCGCCGGGTTGGAGTTCACCAGGACGACCGTGTAGCCCTCTTCGCGAAGTGCCTTGCAGGCTTGCGTGCCCGAGTAATCGAACTCGCACGCTTGGCCAATGATGATGGGCCCGGAACCGATGAGCAGGATTTTCTTGATGTCAGTGCGTTTCGGCATTGTGGTCGCATACGGAGGTTGTTCGGCGCAAACTCCGAATAACTTATGAACACAACCCAGCGGGCCAAGAGCGCATCGGCAAGAGTGTCCCCAATGAGCGGCGGCAGGGGAGGGTGAGATGGGCCGAAATCGGGCGGAGTGCTTGGTAATGTGAGGGTGACCGCGGCGAAGTGTGATGACGATCGCACTGGCCGTCCCGGTGCGATCTTGTTGCCCGAATGACGCAGACCGTTACGCCGCGCCGATTATATGGAACGGCTGACGTTACTGGTCACTTGCGTGACCAGAATGGTAGAGTGGTGAACTGAACGCATGTGGCTGCCGAGCACGCGATACTCTGTCCGAAGAGCGAGCCCGGCGTAATTCCTCTTCCCTTGGAGAACCGTACCGATGCGCCCGTTCGCTGTATCTGTCGCGCTTGTCGCGGCCCTGTCTTTGTCCGCTCTGGCCGACGATACGGTCGAGATCAAGCCCCCCGTACTCAAGGCCGGGGACAAGTTCAAGGTGACCAAGACCGAGAAGACCAAGAGCACCGAGGCGTTCGAGTTCGGTGGCAAGGCAAGCAGCAAGGACAAAGAGGATTCCCGACTCATCGTTTACACCGAGCAAGTGGTGACGGCCGGGGCGGACGGCGAGAAGCCGGCGAAAGTGGTGCGCGTGTACGAGAAGTACGATGTCACAAGTGCTAAAGACGGCCCGCCGCCGCTCAACACCCCGATCACCATCGCCAAAAAAGGGGACAAGTTCGAATTCACGGCCGACAAACCGATCGGAGAGTTTGCGACCGCACTGGAGCGCGAGTTTAACAAGCCCAACGAGCCGTCGACGAAGGACTTTCTGCCGGGCAAGCCGGTAAAATCGGGAGACTCGTGGAAAATCGATCCCACAAAGTTCGTTAAAAGCCTCGGGCAGGACAAGCTGAACGTGGACGCTGAGAAGTCGGTTATGACCGGTCGGCTGCTCAAGACGTACAAGAAAGACGGCAAGTTGTTCGGCGTGCTCGAGCTGAGCGCCACGTTCCCGCTGAAGGATCTGGGCAAAGAGGGCGTGACGCTGAAAAGCGGCACGATCAAGATGACCGTCAACACGGACGTGTGCATCGACGGAACCGACAACTCGGAGAACACCAAGTCGGTGCTCGGGTTCGATGTGGCGGCTGAGGCCATGGGCGTCAAGGTGACCGTCAAGTCCGACGGGGTGCAGAGCACCACCAAGGAATTAGTCCCGCGGAAGTGACGCCGGCTCCGTCCGGTTGCTGTCGGCGGACGCGGTGAGCGGTGAGTGCGCCGCTCGCCGACGTACAGTCGGACTCTCGGGCTTTCGGTCATTCGATAATTGATCCTTTTCCGCTCTGCATTTCTGTTGACACCTCTGTCCGGCCCGTTATACCCACGGGCCGAAATCGGCGACTCATCCGGCGGGGGACACGGCCGGGGGCGCCGTGCCAGCACTCACGAGCCGGTTCAATGCCCGATGCGACCACGCCCGTGGCCGCGCTGAAGGACGCCATTCGCGCGTTCGCAGCGGCCCGCGGGTGGGAGCCGTACCACACGCCCAAGAACCTCGCGATGGCGCTGGCCAGCGAGGTCGGGGAGCTGTGCGACATCCTGCGGTGGCTCACGCCCGAGGAGTCCGTGGCGGTGGCGCGTGATCCGGTCCAGCGCGAGGCGTTCGCGGACGAATTGGCCGACATCGCGAACATCGTGTTTCTGCTGAGCGCGCACACCGGGATCGATCTGTCCGAGGCGGTGGCGGCGAAGATGACCAAGAACGCGGTGAAGTACCCGGCGCCCGGGTGACCCGGCGCCAAGTATTTCACCGCCAGCGGCGGCCGATCGGGGGAGATCGGTTCGCCGGCCATAGGGACTTGTCCAGCCTGTTCGAGGGGGAGTGGGCCGTGCGTAAACGACCGATTGTCCTCGCGGCCGCTGTTGCGGTCGCGGGGCTCGCCATACTGGGAACGGTGGTCGCGCAGCAGCCCACCGGCACCTACCCGCAGCCGAAGGTGGTGCCCGCCAGCGGCACCCTCCCGGGGACGGCCGTTCGCCCTTACGGCGACTGGACGCCGACGAACCCGCAACCGGTCTCTCCGGCGGCGGGGTTGGGGCTCGGCAGGCCCGCAAACACCGGCACCGCGGTGCGGCCCACGGGCGGGGCGACGGCTGCGCCGGCCGGGCAGGTGCCGCCAGCCGGATATTCGACCGGCTCCGCCAACCGACCGCGGCCGGGCATTGCCGGGGCCGATCCGATTCGTCCGGCCGGAGGGTTCGATGTGCCGGCACCGAGCATGGAGTTCCCAGGCGCCGCACCGCCGGCCGCCGCACCAACCCGGCCGCTTCCGCCGCCGAGTTTGAGCCTTGAGCCGGGCGAAAGTAAGTTCGCGGCCCCGTCCGCTCCTCCGGGCAGCAGCACGCCTGCGCCGTACGTGCCGGTCCCGCCCGCCCCGGCTGGCACCCCGGCACCCACGGGGGGCGCCGTTCCGCCCCCGTCGTTCCCGCCCGCCGGACCGAGCATGCCGCCGGTAACTGCGGTGCCGCCCGCGACGAACCCCAAGCCCCTTCCGCCGCTGCCGAACGGTATCGGAGCAAGTGCTCCGACGATGCCGACGGTTCCGGGGCCTGCGCTCGCTCCGGCCGCAACTCCGACGGTTCCGGCGGTCACGCTGCCGGCCCGGATGGCTCAGAGCGTGAGTGTCGAGGCGGTGTGCCCGGATTCGGTTGTGTTTAACACCGAGGCCGAGTACGTGATCGTCGTGCGCAACGCGGGCAACGTCGCCGTTCAGCACGTGCGCGTCGAAGACGAACTCCCGGCCGGGTGCCGGTACGTGAGCAGTAACCCGCCCGCCGAGCTGAACGGCGACCGGCTCGTGTGGGCGCTCGGCGCCCTTGAAGCCAACTCCGACAAGCGGCTCGCGGTCCGGGTGCGGCCCACGGAAGAGGGCGAACTTCGCAGCCGTGCGACGGTCACCTTTTCGGCCTCGGTGGACGCGAAAACCAAAGTCACCCGCCCCCGCGTTGCGGTCGCGGTGGTGTGCCCCGAGGTGGCCCGCGCCGGCGAGGAACCTGTGTTCAAGATCAAGGTCACCAACAGCGGCACCGGTCCCGCGCAGCAGATGGTGCTCCAGGCGCTGCTGAGCGACGGGCTCGACTTCCGCAACCAGGGGGCGCGGCTCGAAACGAAGCTCGCGAACCTGCCCGCGGGCGAGACGCGCACGGTCGAACTCCCTCTGAACGCGCTCAAGGCGGGCCTGCAGTCGTGCCAGGTGACGGTGACCGCGGACGGCAGCCCGGAGGCGACCGCGAAGGCGTCGGTGAACGTGGTCGAGCCGATGCTCCAGGTGGCGCAGGCCGGGCCGGTCAAGTGCCTCGTCCGCGCCGAGCCGAGCTACGAGATCACGCTCTCCAACCCGGGCACCGCGACCACCGACGCGGTCACGGTTTACGCCGTCCTGCCGGACGGGTTCGATTTCCTGCAAGCGTCGGAAGGCGGCGCGTTTAACCCGGCCACGCGGGCGGTCACCTGGAAGCTCCAACCGCTGGCCGCCGGGGGCACGAAACTGGTGGGCCTCAAGCTGCGGGCCGGGGCCGCGGGCGACGTGATGCTCCGCACGGTCGCGATCGCCGCGCCCGAGGCTCAGCCCAACGGGATCGCTCCGGTGGGCGGCATCCCGGCTCGCGCGGGCCGCGGGCTGGAGGCCAAGGCCGAAACCGCGATCAAGGCCGAAGGCGTCGCGGCTCTGCGGTTCGAGGTGGCGGGGCTCGAGAACCCCGTTGAGGTGGGCAAGGAGGCGGTGTACGAGATCCGCGTCGTGAACCAGGGGACCGGCGCGTGCACCAACGTGCAGGTCATGGCCGCGCTCGCCGACGGGACGACGTACAGCGGGGCCAACGGCCCGACCGCGGGCAAGGCGACGGGGCAAACGCTGGTGTTCGAGCCGATCCCGAGTTTGGCGGTTAAGGGCGAGACGGTGTACCGGGTGCGGGTGCGCGGGAACGCCGCGGGCGAGCAGCGGTTCCGCGTTCAGCTCACCTGCGACCAGGTGCGCAACGCCGTCGTCAAGGAAGAATGCACGCGATTCTACAAGGAATAGTTGCCCGCGCCGTGCGGGCAGACGGTGGGACGTGCAGCGTCCGAGAGAAGGCGCTCTGGGCGGAGCAACGGCCTTCTTTCGGCAGATCTCCTCGGTTCGGATTTTCGTCCCACGGCCGTGCGGGGGCACGGTCGTGGGGCTGGGGGAAGGGAGTCCGCAATGAGCATCAGTCGCGCGCTGCGTAAGGACCGGGACCGGGCCGAGTCGGACGAGAACGCGATCCACATCCGGTGGATGATCCGCCGGGACATGCCGGACGTGATGGGGGTGGAGCTTGCCAGCTTCGAGTACGCCTGGACCGAAGACGACTTCCTGCGGTGCCTGCGCCAGCGGAACTGTATCGGGATGGTCGCCGAGCGGGGCGACACCGTCACCGGGTTTATGATCTACGAGCTGCACCGCACGCGGCTGCAGTTGCTGAACTTCGCTGTCGCGCCGGCGGCCCGGCGCGGCGGCGTGGGCAAGCTCTTGATCGGGAAGCTGATCTACAAGCTGTGCAGCCACCGCCGCCAGAAGCTGACGCTGGCGGTGCGGGAGCGCAACATCGCGGCCCAGATGTTCTTCCGGGCGCACCGGTTCAAAGCGGCGAAGGTGCTGCGCAACTACTACGAGGACAGCGGCGAGGACGCGTACCAGATGGAGTACCGGCCGGAGCCCGAAGAGTGGGCCGAGTTCGGCGGCGAACCGGTGAACCGGGTCGCGATGTACGAAGACAACCAGGGCTAAAGGGACCGCGCGGTTCGGCCGGACGCGCCGCACCGGCCGCACCCGCACAGGGGCACGAACCGCAACGGCACATGGAGAGGGCGCAGCGATGACGACGGAGCGCAGGATGTGGTGGCGGAAAGTGGCGCTGGCCTCGGTCGGCGGGACCGTTGCGGTGGGCGGGCTGTTCGGCATCGTCCGTGCTACCTCGCCCGAGAAGACGCCGGTCGCTCCTGCGGCGCCGGTCGTCACAGACACCACCTGGAGCCGCGCCGCGGCCCCGAGCCCGGTGCCTCCGTCCGTGTCAAGGTTGGAGCACGCGCCGGTGGCGCCCGGCTCGGTGGTGCCGGCGGGCGCGGCGGTGCCGGTGCCGCTGCCCCCAGTGCCGAGCGTGCCGGTGCCCGCCGCACCCCCGGCACTGCCGCCCGTTCCGTCGGTGCCGTCCGCCATCGAGCCGATTGGTTCCGGGCCGCGCGCGCCCGACGCCGGGCTGCTGAATGCGGACAAAATTCCGTTGCCGCCGGTGCCTTCGATCGAGCTGCCAAGTGTGCCGAGCATACCGAAGGTGCCGGACCCGAAGCCGGCGGCACTGCCGGCTCCGGCTGAACTGCCGGCGCTTCCGACGCCGTTAGGGACGGTGGACCCGCCGAAGATTCCCACCAGCCCGCCCGCCCCGGCGGTGCCGTCGGCCGTTCTACCATTTCCTGCGGTTGCCCCACCCGCGGGGGCCGCGCCGCTTCCTCTCCCTGCGCCGTCACCAGACCCAGCCAAGGCGGTAATGCCGGTTAAACCGGATTCTGGCTTGAACCGGGCGAACCCGCAGAATACGCTCAATCCATCGTCCCCGGCTGGCCCGCCGGCACCGACCGCGCCGCCGACTGGTCCGGGCGGGCGTGACGTGCCGGCGACAACCGTGGACCGGCCCAAGCCGCCCGAACCCGTGTTCGGGACGACCGAGAAGTTCGTGTTCCCGGCACCGGGCGCAACGGACCCGGGGGCTTCGACACCACGAGACGCAACGATGTTAAACCTCAAGCACGCGGCCGCCGCTGCGATCCTCGGTGGCGCGATCCTGGGCGCCGAACCGGTTCGCGCTGCTCCGGCGGCTCTGGTTCCAGCGGCCCAGACGCCCGCTGCCGACGACAAAGTCAGCGTCGAACAGCTCAAAACGGATCTCAAGGCCGCCAGCGACAGAATTAAGAAGCTCGAAGAGCAAGTCGAGAAGCTGGAAGCCTTGGTGCTGGGCAAAAAGGACCCTGACGGGAAACGGCTGACGAACAGTTTGGACCGGGGGGCCGTCGCGGACGTCGTGGACCTCAAGGACAAGATCAACAAGCTGGAGAAGGAGCTGAGTTCGCTGAAGACGCAGACCGCGCTCAAGCCGGCCGTCGAGACGCCCGAGGTGAAGCCGAAGGGCATCGTTCGGGTGGTGAACGAGTACCCGGTCGAGATCACGATGCTCATTAACGACCGCACGCACCGGGTCGCGCCGAGCACAAAGGTCGACGTAGAAGTGCCCGCCGGTGATTTCAGTTACCAACTGCTTCAGTCCGGTGCCGCGGTGACGCGGAGTGTCATCAAGGACAAGGAAACCGTGACACTTCGGATCAAATAACCTACCCGCCAACGCGGACAGCGGAACTCGGCGCGCGGGACCGAAGAGCCACGAACTCTTCGGTCCCGCGCGCCGAGTTCCGTGTTGCGAATTACCTATGATTGTGACCATCGACGGCCCATCAGGTGTGGGGAAGAGTACGGCCACCCGTGAACTCGCCGCCCGCTTCGGGTTCGAGTACCTCAACACCGGCTCGATGTACCGGGCGGTCGCGCTGGCGATGCACCGGTTCGGCGTGCCCACGAGCGACGAGCGAGCGGTGGGCGCTGCGCTGGCCGGGGTGCGGGTGGACGTGCCCCTCGGGAAAGTGCTGCTGAACGGGGCGGATGTCTCCGGACTTATCCGCACCCCCGAAGTGAGCCGCGGCGCGAGTGAGGTCGCGGTCCACCGCGCGGTGCGTCTGCTGTTAGTCGCGAGCCAGCGCGCCGCAGCGGTCGGCCGCGACATCGTGTGCGACGGGCGCGACCAGGGGTCGTTCGTGTTTCCGCTCGCAGAGTGTAAGTTCTTTCTTGTTGCCGACGCGCGCGTCCGGGCCGAGCGCCGGGCCGCAGAACTCGCCCGCGACGGCGCGACGGTGAGCGTCGAGGACATCCACCGGGACCAGGAGACGCGCGACCACCGGGACGCGCAGCGCGACCTGGGGCCGATGCGCCCGGCCCCGGACGCGGTCGTGGTCGATACAACAACGCTCACAACGGCCGAAGTGGTCGAGCGGTTGGAAAACATTGTTCTTGCGGTCCGGTCGTGTAAACGGCGGCGATCGCCCGAAAGGCTACCCTCCTGATGGCAGACCGCCCGAACTTCGTCGGCCGGCTGTGGTACGACACGGTTTTCTGGTCCTCGTTCACGGCCTTCACGTTCGGTTTCAGCATCCGACGCCGAGGGTGGAAGAACATGCCGCGCACGGGACCGGTTCTCGTGCTGGCGAACCACCAGTCGATGTTCGACCCGGTGCTCGTGGGGCTGTCGTCGCGCCGGTACCTGTCCTATCTGGCGCGACACACGCTGTTCGAGCAGCGCGGGTTGGCACCCATGATCCGCAGCCTGAACGCGATCCCGATCGACCGGAACGCGGGTAAGGACGGTATTCAGGCGGTGCTGAACGCCCTCGGCCAGGGGCAGGCGGTGTTGATGTTCCCGGAGGGCGAGCGGACCCACGACGGGAACGTGCATCCGCTCAAACCGGGGGTGTCGTTGCTGATCAAACGGGCCGGTTGCCCCATCGTCCCGGTCGGGATCGCGGGAGCGTTCGACGCGTGGTCGCGGTTCATGACCGTGCCCCGGCCGGCTCCGCTCTTTCTGCCGCCCGCCCCGGGTACGCTCGCGATCTCGGTGGGCGAACCGATTAACCCGGCGCGCTACGAAGGCATGAAGCGCGAGGCGATGCTGGATGACCTGCATAAGTCGCTGGCCGCGCAGCACGCGGAGGCCGAACGCGTGAGACGCAAGTAACTGCGTACTCCGGTAATTGGGCTTAGCGCTTGGGGAGCGCGCCTGGAGTCGATCCGCTGTCGGTGCCACCTTTGGTTAGGTCCCACACCGTCACGGCTTCTTCGGCACCGGCCGATGCGATGCGATTCCCATCAGGGAAGACGCACAGCCGGGAGATGTCACCGTACCCCGTCAAGAACCGGCGCGCCAGGCGGCGACGGGCCACGTCCCACACTTCGACGCCGCCGGCCGTGCCGCTCGTTCCGATAATCAACAGTCGGCTGTCCGTGCTGAACGCGACGTGCTGTGCGAGCCCTTCTTCGCTGTGCCGGTCCGTTTTGAACACCTCGGACCCATCCGCCACGCTGAAGATCGGCACTTGTGCGCGTGAAGCGGCCGTCACGAGCTTTCCGTCCGGGCTGAACGCGATCGTCGCGCGGAGCCCCCGGCCGACGCGGGCTTTCCACACTTCGTCAGCCGGGCGGCCCTTTCCGTTCACGGGCCAGAGCCGCAAGAAGCCGTCGCGGCCGAACTGCGCGAGCTTGGTTCCGTCCGGGCTGAACGCCAGTGCCAGAACGGAACTGGTCACCAGCGGCAACCGGGTCCGTTCGTCGCCCATGAGATCGGCCAGGACGACCGCGCCCGACGAGTCCGCCCACGCGATGCGATGGCCGTCCGGTGCAACGGCGACGGCTCGCGCCTGCGCACTCTTGTCGAAGGCGCGTGTGGGCTTTGCCGCGAGCGGTTTCATGGGGTCGAATTCGGAGTACGCGACAACGCCTTCGGCAGTCGCGACCAAGAGCGTACTGCCGCCCACCGCCGCCGCGACCGCAGGGCCGGGCAGAACGCCACGCGCCTTCACCTCTTGGCGGCCGACGGGCCAGAGGAAAGCGGCATCATTGGAAAGCAGAAACAGTGACTCACCGTCCGTTGTGCCGATCATGAGCGCCGGGGCCGGGAAGCGGTCGTTCTCGGCGTGGAGCTGTTTCCCGGACGGCAGATCCCAGAGCCGCACCCGCAACCCGCCGTTTCCGGTCGCGACCAGTTTCGAGCCATCGGGTGAAATTGCAACCGACCCTGCGGCGCCACGAATTTTCGCGGTGAACGCGTTCTTCGCTAAATCGTAGATGCCGGCATCGGTGCCGTTGCTCACCGCGAGCCGGTCGTTCGTGAGCCACGCGAGCGGTACGTTCATCTCGGGCACTTCGCTCACGAGCGCGGCACGGTCGGTGTAGACGCGTACCGTGTCGGTGCCGTCGGCGGCGCGCGACCCGACTGCAAGCCGCTTCCCGTCCGGGCTGTAGGACACCCCCCGTGCCCGATCTTTCCCAGCAAGGTGAAGCGTTCGCTTTCCGCCGGTAATCAGGTGCGCGGCAACGGTTCCGTCGTGGTTCCCAACCGCGATCGCTTTTCCGTCGGGTCTGAAGGCAAACACGTCGGTGCCAGTCAGTTCAAGCTTCGGGAGTTCCAGCTCCACTTCGGTGATGACGAGGTTGCCGCTCCCGTCGTTGGTTGCCAGCAGTTTGCCGTTAGCACTGAAGGCGAAGCGGTTTGTGCCCGTACACGCGACCGTGTCGATTTCACGAAGGGTCCCGGGGTCGAGAAGCCGGATCAAGTGTTCTGCCGTGTAGTGGACTGCGAGTTGCTTGCCGGACTTCGTGTACTGCACTGCCGACACACCGTAGCCCGTCTTTTGCGTCATCCGAACCATATCGCCGGTCGCTGCGGACCACACGCGGACCGTTCCGTCTTCACCACCGGTGACGAACGTCGAGCCGTCTGGCGCGAACGCAACGCAGGTCGGTCGTTCGGCGTGCCGGAGGCGCGTCTGGCCGAGGCGCGCGACCGCACCTTCCGGCAGTCCGGCACTGGAGGCCGGTTTCGGCGGCGGGGCGGTCGGCGGCTCGCCGGCGCTCGCGGCACGAGTGCAAACGTTAATAAGACGAACAGGCACAAGCGGGCGAGCATCACAAGCCCTCGACAAGGCACACGCGGCGCGGAGCAGTGTTGCAGATGAGACGCGTTGCTCCCGCCGGTCTTACCGGAAATTCTCCATGATTTGGACCCCGTGATCTACCGCCGCGGGGTTGGAACCGGACCGAGCGGTCTCCTGTCCGCTCACTGGCGACGCTCAGTTGCAAGGCCGGCACATATGGCACTTCCAGACCCATTTTTGCTGCAAGGAACTTTCCGCAGTCCGCAGGCGACGCTTTGGGAGCGGTTGGACGTGCTTCTCAGCCGAGTCGTGGGACTCGTAAACGCGAATCGCTGCTGTTCTAAAACATTAAATCGCAACAGTTTGTGGGTTTTCAGTCGTGAAAGATCCAGCCGGCTTGAGGACCGCAAATCTGGGCCGATGCGTGTGATTCGTGGGTAGCAACAACCCAGCGGGTTGGTAGCGAATCGCCAGTCCGGTGGTAGCAAACGTCCAGTCGGCGCCCCGTTCGTGACCGCTGTGCGTGGGGCCGGGCGTCCGTGTGTGGTGAAACGTTGATGGGTGTGGGTGCCGCTGAGTCACGATCTATTCTGCGCAACGTTCTCGTGCGCGGGTGGGTGAATCGCCGAGAAGTTCGCCCGGCGCACCGGTCCGGACGGAACGAAATGAACCCGGGCCGCGCACCGGGTGCGCGGCTCGGGACGGTACGTTCTCGCAACGGTTTTACACCAGCGATTCGAGCAGGTACTTGAGCTTCCGCACCTCGGGCACGATCGGGAACGGGCTGTCCGGTATGTCGCGGACGTCCACCGTCAGAGCCCGGTCGTAGCGGCAGCGGTCGAGTTGCGTGAGCAGCCGCCCGAACTCCATCTCCCCCTGGCCGATCCGCACCTGGAACTGGTCCGTGCCGGTCCCCGTGTCGCGCAGCCGGACGTGCCGGACGAACTTCAGCAGGCACTCGTAGTCGGCACTCGCGTGCGGACCGGAGTGGTAGTGACTCGGGTCCAGCGTCAGCGCGAGTCCGGGCACCCGGCGGCACAACTCCGCCGCCCCCTGCGGGTCTGCGGTCACGGTTTGGGCGTGCGTCTCCACCGACAGGATGACGCCTTCCGCTTCGGCGATCCGGACCCAGTCTTGCAGCCGGGCCACTTCGGCGTCGAGGTCGCTCCCGATCGGCGCCGCGGGGACCGTGAGAAGCGGAACGGTGCAGACGCGGGCCAGCCGGCACACGGCCTGAAACTCTTTGCGCGCGCCGACCGTGTCGGTCGCGCTGGTGATCAGGTGAATCGACGCGAGGGGGAGGTTCGTGGCTTTCAAGCGCTGCACGCACCGCCCCAGGTCCGCAACCACCTCCGCCGGAGTGAGGTGCGGGCCGCCTTCGTGAATCGCCAAATCGGCTTTCGTGAACCGCATCTCGCGGACGGTGCGGAGGGCATCCTCCAGCGACACCTTGCTGAAGCTGAGCGTCGAGCAGGCAACGTACACGGTGTCTCCTCCCCAGCGCGCACGCGGCCGCCGAACGGCCTCCGGACGCGCTCCCCCAATCCTTCCGACCGTGTGGTATCGACCCCCGTCGGCACTCACACGGCTCCCCCCCGGGACGGATCAAATAGCAGCCGGTCCCCGCGCATGCAAGAAAAAATTAGAGGCGAATTCGGCTTGTTACTAAAGCCGGGCGCGGCTACCAACCGCGCAGCTTGCGCACTCCCCGAAGGAACCGTTGATGACCCCGTTGCCGCTCGCCGAGTGGACCGTCGCACTCGACCGCATGGACGCCGCGCTGGCGGCCGCGACCCAGGCCATCGAGCGGCGCGACGAGCGGCTCGAACGGGCCGTGGCGCCGTCCGCCGGGGAAGGGGAGTTGCCCGCCCTCGACCGGATCGACGCCCGCCTGGCGGACTGGGAGCCGCGGCTCCGGGCGGCCGAAGAGTTGGTGGCGTCAGTCGAGCGCGAACTGGCCGATCGCGCGACGGCGGCGGGGGCGTGGCGTGCGCTGTTCGCGGACTGGGAGCAACTGCTAAAACGAGGGAGCGTCGCGCCCTGATACATGAACCCGTCTGCGGTGTCGCTTTCTGACGCGCCGCGACCGCTCGGAAGCGGTGACACGTATACCGCCCCCGGGCGGTCGCGCCGCGTCAAGAAATGCGACACGACCACCGGTCACGTGTGCGAGAACGGGGGGCGTTTTGCGGCCCGCACGCTTCGGAAGGCCGTTTTTGACAGGATCGACAGGATGAACAGGATGAAGACTGATCAATTTTAAATCCTGTTTATCCTGTCGATCCTGTCAAAAACGGCCTTCGCATTCCTACCGCGCGTTCGTATCCCGCTCCCGAGGGTTCGCGGCCCCGCTAAGAAAGCAGCAATATTACCGGGTACGTGTATGCTGTCGGGCGCGTCGGGAGGGAGCAAGCGTGTCGCAGTTCGCGGTTATTATTCCGGCGGCGGGTCAGTCGTCGCGGTTCGGCGGCGCCGAGAAGAAGCCGTTCGTCGCTCTGGACGGGCGCCCCGTGTGGCTGCGCTCCGCGGAGACGTTCTGGGGCCGCGATGACGTGAGCAAGGTGTACATCGTCGTCGCCCCCGCGGACCGCGACGACTTCCGTGCGCGATTCGGCCACCACCTCGCGTTTACGAATGCGGAACTGGTCGAAGGCGGTTCGGAGCGGTTCGAGTCGGTCGCGAACGCGCTGGCTCGGGTGCCGGAGAGTGTCCCTCTCGTGGCGGTTCACGACGCGGTCCGCCCGCTCGTCACGCCCGCGCTCATCAACGCCGTGGTGCAGTCCGCGACCGAGCACGGGGCCGCGATGCTGGCGGTCCCCGTTGCCGACACGCTGAAGCAGGTGGAACCCGAAACGAACCGCATCACCGGTACGGTCCCGCGAGCGGGTGTGTGGCAAGCGCAGACCCCGCAGGTGTTCCGGCGGGACTGGCTCGCCGAAGCCTACGCGGCCCGGGGGCGGTTGACGGTTCCCATTACCGATGACGCGCAGCTAATTGAAGCGCTGGGGCACTCCGTCGTGGTGGTGCCCGGTTCGCCGCTGAACTTCAAGATCACCACACGGGACGACTTGGAACTCGCGGACGCCGTACTGAAGGCCCGCGCCGCCCGTCGCGAAGAGGACAAGCCGTCGCGGCGCCCGTTTGACGACGAGATGCAGTAGTAGCGTTAGAGTTGGTGGCAGAATGATCCCCGCTCGGGGTGGCATTGCGGCCACCGAGGCGAGGCCGGCGCGCACCAACACGCGATGGTGGAGTTCAGACGATTTTGACAGGATCAACAGGATAGACAGGATTTAGAGTTGATCGGTCTTCATCCGGTGAATCCTGTCGATCCTGTCAAAATCGTTTTCGTAAGTACGAAGCCCATGTGGGCCGGAACGAAGCCGTGGCCGGCCGCCCATTCTGCCACCGGTTCTTATGGCTTCTTCGGAGCGTCACGCCGCGCCGACGCCCGGCCGGGGGGCAAGCGCCTTTTGAAGCGGACAGTTTTCGGGCGCGGATTCGCCGCGCCGGTAACGTGTGAGCAACTCCTGCGACCGCCGCGCGAGCATACGCCGGACCTCCCGGCGCTTGCCCTTCACGCGCGGAATCACCATCGAATCGTAGCCGGTCGTTTGGTGTCGCATCCAGGCGATCACGGCCGCCTCGGCTCGCTGCTCAACGGGAATCCGTTTCGTCCGTGCGACGGTGCCGCTGCCCACCGGTGTGGCGTGCGTGGTGACGGCCAGCGCGAGCCGCTGCGCCAGGTCGGCGTAGGTCGCGTGGAACGCAAGGAAGTCGCGTACCGCGGTGGCGAACTCGTCGACGTAGGCCGTTTGCGTCCGCTCGCGCCGATCGGCGTCGGCCTGGCGCCGCTTGGCGTGCGCCTCGGTTGCGCGTTCCGCTTCCAGGTCGCCGCGGATTTGTTCAACGGTTGCGGCGGGCGCCCACGTGCCGCGCGAGAAGGTTTTGCGCCCGCGCTTCTCGGCAACGGACCAGCTCTCCCCCGCCGCACGTATGCGGCGGGTCAAGGCGGCATCACCGGGCGGAACCAGCACCCAGCCCGCGGGTACCGTGCGGACGGTGCCGTCGGCGGCGCGAACGGTATCGGGCTTCGGTCCCGGGGTGAACGTTACCACTGTGTTTTCCGTAGGCATGGCCCTCCTATCGGCAGATGGCGGGGCGTCCTTCAACTCCGCTGCGGTGTCCGCGCGGGTCCGCAACCTCATCGTAACGAACGGGCAAAGAGTGCCGATTGTTGCCGCCGAGAAAAAAATCGAAGAGGGCTTCGCGCGACATTCGGAGGGTGTATTATGCTGTTGGCTCGACGGGTCGCGTGTCCGTGACGCGACAAACTGAAGGCCGAAGGCGTCGCTTGGTCGCGGCGCCTGAGGTGTGGCTTTGTTGAAAGGAGGTGGTCCCGTGCCTAGTGACCATAGTTCGAAGGGCCGGCTGTCTTAACGGCCGCTACGGGTGGACGTAAGCCGGCCGCCCGACCGAACCCCCGAGCGTATCTACTCGGGGGTTCACTAATTTATGAGGCTCACGCGACTGTTGTTTGTGCGAGTTGTGTCGCATTCTCGATTCTGAACGCAATACGTCATTTCGTCACATCTATTAACCCATCGCTTTTAACTCGACTGATCTGACACAAACACATCCTGTAGCAAGTTTCAATTTATCCGCGCGGAAACCGCAGACCAACATCATTCCATAAGCCTGTTGGTAACGTAACGATCAATATTAGCGGATTTCGAGACGCTGGCACGAAACAAGCAGATCTTGAGTTTTGGGCGTGGCTCATTCGTTCAGGCTTCGTACCGCGGAGCAGAATCTCAATGCCGAAACGGTACCTCATCCTCGCGTGCGACGGCGGGGGCATGCGGGGCTATCTGACCGCCCGGCTGATTCAAGAACTCGACGCCGCCCTTGGCGGTGCGCTCTTGCGCCGCGTCGACCTCTTCGCCGGTACTTCGACCGGAGGGTTACTCGCGCTCGGGCTTGCCGCCCGAAAGCCTGAGCAAGGGGCCGCGGCGCTCAAGGATCTAGTTCGCCTGTACAAGGTGCAGGGAGCCAGCGCCTTCAAATCGGTGCGGCCCGAAGAACTGGTGGGCCGGTTAAAACTCGAACTGGGCGTGGCGGGGTTCACCGTGAAAGTGGACCTCGCGGGCGTTCTGGAACAAGGGCTCGACGCCCTTCAGAGCCAGCTCGATGTGAGTCCCAAGGGGCTGAACCGGGCGCAGCTCGGTGCGTTTCTCGGGGCGCGGTACTCGAACGACGACCCCGGTGCCGGGCTGCAAAAGCTGGTGAAAGCGTTCGTCGGCACCGATACGCGGTTGTCGCTGTTGCCGCGGAACGTGCTGGTCACGACGTTGCGGTTGGACGGCCCCGACGGCTGGCAGCCGCTGACGCTGCACAACCTTCCTGTACCGAAAGGCGCTGCCGGTGCGGCGCCGGTTGTAGACTCGCACCTGCTCGACGCGGCGATGGCCACGACCGCCGCGCCCACCTACTTCGCCCCGTGGAAGCACACCGAACTCGGCTACTGTGTTGACGGCGGGGTGTTCGCGAACAACCCGGCGGCGCTGGCCCTCTCGGCGGCGCTCGCGGCCCGACACGATTTGCAATCGATTTCGGTGCTGTCGGTCGGAACGGGTGGGGTGTTGAACCGATACCCGATTGAGAAATTGAAGGTTCCACCGCCCAACATGGGCATCTTGGCGTGGATGTGGCCGGCGGCCGTGAAGTCGTTCGACACGCCCGAAATGCCGCTGCTCAACGCGATGCTGGACGGCACCGCCGCCGCCGACGAACTGGTTTGCCGCGGGATGCTGGGCAACCGGTACCGGCGTCTTCAGCCGCGGCTGCCGGAGGTCATCGCAATGGACGAGGCCGACGCCCCGGACCGGCTGGAAAAGGTGGCCACCGCGTTCACCACCGACCCGCGTGCCCGAGACGAGTGGAAGAAGACGGTGGAATGGGTCCGTGAGCAAATCGAAGAGGCGTAACCGGTCCATCGCTAACCAAGCACTCGTTCGCGAGTTATGAATACGCTTGTCCATTTTATGTTATATCTTCCAGTATAATTAAACGGCGAAATGTTAGTTCGCCAAGTCCCCGTTCATCTCGGTAGGCCCACTTAGCCGCCGTTCGACGCGGAAGGCTCGTTCTGCCCGCACCTACCGCAATCCCCGCAGGAGCGAGGTGGGCCTGCGGAGATCACCAGATCGGTGGCTTGATGCCCTGCCTACGCACCGTGAACCCCGTGCCTCTACCACAGGTACGCTTTGGCCAGTCGCTTCAGCATGAGTTTCCTCAATCACAGTGCCCGCGGTCGAACAATAGAGTCGCTGCACAATAGTCCCAGTTTCGCGCGCAACTGCTTTCGAATCTTGATCTTATGGCAAGAATCGGGCCGAGATGCAAAAGCTACATTAACGTCTGACGGCTCAATGGTTTAAAGCAAAGCCTAAGCTATTGTGCAACGACTCTAATGCGTAATAGTGCTGACCGTCGTCGTGGCCCCACTCCGTCGTTCGACGTCTTGCAAGGAACGGTGTTGAGGCTGATTTGCGGAGAGCGGGGTTGAGAATAGACCCTGTTCACCACAACGATAAGAACCGCACTCAAACTCTTTCATAGCAAAGACTTGCATCTGAAGTCGCATGTTCGACATAAACCCATTGCTGATGGGGGTGGGCGCTTATCTTGAACAGGGCCTAATAGGCAGTCACGTCGAGGTGAAACGCCTCGACGCAGCTCGGCGACTCTCGCGATTACCTTTCTACCGACTTAACCTTCCCATCCGGCCCGAACGTGATGTTGATGCCGGAAGCAAGGTAACTGTATACGACGTAAAACTCACCCGGCGGGCCAAAACTGTCAACGCCGAACGGTTGCCCCATCAGCCTTTCAACCTCGACGCCCGTCATCTGGGGTGTGATCAGGTAACTTCCGATCTTTTCTTTTATGACTGTTGTGAGATTGTCGAGATTGTGCCCCAGGCCGGAGTTGGGGATTTTGCACAGGCCGCTATGTGATAGTGCGAATGTCACTAATAATGAGAGCATGCCGCCTCCTGCGGACTAATTGTTGCTCCACGGTCCCGTAAACGTAACCGCACCTTGCTTGTCGATGGTGATTTTTAGCGTGATCTCAGTTGTCGCGCCGGCCCATGCGATCTTGCCCTTCATCGCACCGGCGTGACGGGCTTCCAAAATCGTGAAGCTGTTCACGCCTTTGCCGTTGTACGTTCCAGCTCCAAGCGTGATCTTTACAGTTTGCTCGACCTTGTCTACTTTCGTCGGGTTGAATGATCTGCGAATTGTTTGCAGGTCGGGATTCGTTACACCGTTCTTGAGGAAGAATGCCTCTACTTGCACTTCGTAACCGTTCACGGGGTGCGGGCCGTGCATTTTCCAGGCCTTTGTGACTCGATTCTGCGCGGGGTTGCCTCAAGAGCCGGTGTTCCGTAATCGAACGGACGCGATGACATCTGTTCCTCAACCGCCGGAGCTACCGAGTGACCTGCCGCCAGCGGTGGTGGCGTACATTCGTGCGCTGGAAGCGACGGTTGCGCAGTTGCAGGCCACGGTCGCGGCTCTCCAGGTCACGGTGGCCGACCTTCAGACCCGGCTCAACCAGAATTCCAGCAACTCGTCGAAACCGCCCTCGTCGGATGGTCCGCAGGTGAAGCCGGCCCCGCCCAAGAGTCCCTCGGGGAAGCGGCGCGGCGGTCAATCGGGGCACCCCAAGGCCGAGCGCACCGTGCTGCCGCCCGACACGGTCCACACCCTCAAACCGGACACCTGCCGCGGGTGTGCGTGCCCACTCACCGGGGACGACCCGAACCCGTCGATTCACCAGGTGCATGAGATCCCGGTCGTCCGGCCGCAGGTGACCGAGTATCGGTGCCATCGGCTCCGGTGCCCGCACTGCGGCGCCGTGACGACCGCACCGGTGCCCGCCGACGCGGCTCCCGGGTACGGTCCCCGGGTCCAGGCGGTGGCCGCCATGCTCACCGGTTCGTGCCGCCTGGGCAAGCGGGTGGTGAGCCAACTGTTCGACGACCTGTTCGGGTTGCCCATCCGTCCGGCCACGGTGTGCAAACTCCAGCACACGACCGCGGCGGCTCTGGCCCCGGTGGCCGAAGCGGCTCTCGCGTACACCCGCGGGCACCCGGCGAACGTGGACGAAACGGGCTGGACGCAAGGGCGCCAGCGGGCCTGGTTGTGGGTCGCGGTGAGCACCTCGGTGGTCGCATTCCTGATCCGCGCCACCCGGGGCCGGAGCGCGTTCGACGACCTGCGGGACGGGTCCGCCCAGGTCCACACGACCGATCGGTATCCGGTGTACACGCATCTGCCGGTGCATCGGCGCCAGGTGTGCTGGGCGCACCTGCGGCGGGACTTCCAGGCGATGATCGATCGGGGCAACGACGGATCCCCGATCGGGGCCGCCCTGTTGGCCTGTTCCGACGAACTGTTCGGGCACTGGTTCCGGGTGCGGGACGGGACGTTAGCCCGGTCCACGTTCGCTCGCGTGTACGCCCGCGCCGTGCGGGCCCGGTTCCGCACGCACCTGGGGTACGGGGGCCGGTGCGGGTGCCCCAAGACCGGGGCCGTGTGCCGCGAGCTGTTGGCGGTGGAGCCGGCCCTGTGGACGTTCGCACGCGTGGGCGGGGTGGAACCGACCAACAACGCGGCCGAGCGGGCCCTGCGTCACGCCGTGTGCTGGCGCAAGACCAGCTACGGCACCGACTCCGAACGCGGTAGCCGGTTCGTGGAGCGGATCCTCACGGTCCTGGCCTCGTGTCGCCGGCAGGGCCGCAACGTGCTCGCATTCCTCACCGACGCCGTCACCGCACACCGTACCGGGGCAAAGCCACCAACACTGATCCCGGTCCCGGCTCAACAACCACCGATGATGAACCCAACTTTCGCTGGCTGTTGAGATACACCCGCATCAACTGTGAACGCTTACTGCACTTCGTTAGTAACGACCGGGTTATTCTGCCCGGTAGCCCATGCCTTAGTCTCGAACTCGAACGTCTGAATGACTGTGCCATTATAGTTGGGCAGAGAAATATCTTGGCCCCACATGAAGTAAGCCATGATCTGAGGATTCTTGTTGACGGTCGTCTGGCCCATTTCAATGAAGCGAAGCTTGTCCTTGATGTTGGCTGATTTCAGTTGATCAATGTCGTTGTAAATCGCCTTGTTACCAACTGTGAGGCCACGCCGTTTGAGTTCGGCGTTCGCTGCCTCTTTAGAGCCGTACACGCCCAACATCTTATCCGCAACCTGATCCATCTTCAGATTGGTCGAAGTCGGGGCTGCTACAGGTTGCGCGAGGCCGGCAACTATAGCTTCAGCGCTATCATTACCGGGCAACTCAGGTGGATAATGCCCGGTTTGGCTCCCATCGTAGATGACCGATTCAAACTCGTCCACCTCGACAGCAATGCTCTCGCCAGGATCAGGCACCGGCGTAGGGTCGGGCGTCGGTGTCGGGCCGGGAACCGGCGTCGGAGTCGGTGCAGGCGTGGGGGCGGGACTGGGAGCAGGCGTCGTGTCGATGCTGATCGGCGTTGGCGTGGCAATCGGGTCAGCAACTGGCGTCGGCTCGACCGATGCAGGCGTCGGGCTGACGGGGGGCGCGGTCGGAGATTGATCGACCGGCGGCAGCACCGGGACCGGCAGGGGGTCAAACAGAACGGGTGGGCTGATCGGGTTGGGGACCAGGATGTCTGTCAAGTCGTCCAACACGGGCGTGATGCCGATGGGTGTCGGCCCCACCTGGGTTTGCGACGAGTCTGTCGGCGTTGGGGCAGGTTCCTTTGTCGGATCAGTGATCGGTTCCGCCGTCGCGGCGGGTGTGGTGGGCGCCGGTTCAGACATCACCTTCGCCGTCGAGAGAACCGACCCCTCGTATGGCAACAACGGGTCATCGAGCAGGAGGCTCGACGGTGCGTTGCGGTCTTCGAACAAGTTCAACTTCAGTTGAGCCCGATTACCCGTCTTGGAAGCAGTCTCGTCTCCCAGCCACCGCGTCAGGATGCGTAGCAGAGCGGCCCCTCAAGATGGTGCGTGACTTTGCGAGATGGGAAGAACCAATTTCACCCCACATTATCGGTCGTTATCACACTGTCAAGACCGCTTTCGCGCTAAGTCTGGCCGGACCAGCCCTGAACCCGAAGATCGGACGAGCAGCTCACTTGATCTTCTTCAGGTAGGCTTCCACTTTCTTCGCGTCGAGGGGCCGAATGAGGACCACCGTCTTCGAGCCGGTGGTCGTGTAGGTTTCGTGTCCGTCGCCTCGAAGATCCGCGGCAAGTCGAACCCGACCCCGTCCGTCGCCCCCTTACTCGGCAAGTTCTTCTCCATCAGCAGCACTTCGGCGGTCTTCAGATCGCTAGCGGTGGCCCCGCCCTTCACTTCGAAGCTATCCGCGGTGAAGCACACCTTCACAAACATCGTGGTCTTGTCAGTGACTTGGAGCACGTTCACCGTGTTCCAAGTCACAGTAGATTTGCCCGATGTCACCGAGCTTCAGTGGGTGGGAGAGCGTGCCATAATAGAACTTGCTCCCGTCCTTGAATGCTTTGAGGTTCTCGTTCGCGTCGGTCAGCCCCTTCTCAGCCCATCGTGCACGGCGCGGCAGAACGGCCTAACCCGGCCTTGCACCTGACAGCGGCCGCGGTTCTGTTTCCGTTACTCGCGCTCCTATGCCCCAGGTCGGATAGGGGCTCGATCCCCTCGGACCGCGCCCTGTGGATCACGCTCTGACTGAACACCGCGTCGATCGAGCCGAGGACCACAGGGCGTACTTACGCTGCCACCGCCTTAACCTTGAACCGGTTCGGCCGTCGGCGGGTTCGGTAGTGGGTTGCGGGCGAAGACCCACTCCTCGATCGGCTTGCCGTCGATGAGGTGCTCCTGAACGAACCGCGGGATGCGGTCGGCGGTCATGTTCCCGTACCACGTTCCCTCGGGGTACACGACGAGGAGCGGCCCGCCGGCGCAGACGCGCAGGCAGCTCACCTTCGTGCGGTAGCACGCGGTCGGGCCGGTTGCCAGCGACAGGTTTCGGGTTTTCAGTTCGTCCTTGAGAGCGTCCCACGCCGCCTGCGCGCCGTCCTTGCCGATGGCGCCGCAACAGGCATCACCCACGCACAACATCACGTGCCGGTGGAACTCGCCGATCAGCAGGTTCTCGGCGATTTTGGCGAGCTTCTCGTTCGATTCCGGCATCGGAAACACCTCGTTCACGTCCGGTTGCGAGTGTGCGTGTTCATTTTCGTCTTGTGTCTTTGTGGCACAGACATTCCTGTCTGTGCGACCATCTGTCGCCGCACAGACAGGAATGTCTGTGCCACAAAGACATAAGACAACCAGCCGCATCGCGAATCGGAAACCTGCGCTACGCGCTGGCCCGGAACCACCGCCGCACGCGCCGTGCGACTTCTGCGAACAGCAGTACGCTCGACGTGCCGGCCGCCACCGCGAGCCAGTCCAGTACGCCGAGCGGCGCGACGTTGAACACCTTCCCGCCGAACGTCACGATCAGCACCTGCCCCACCACCGTCAGCGCGGCGATGAGCAGGAACTGGCGGTTCGCGAACAGGCCCCGCAGCCCCGATTCGCCCGGGTCGAGCGAGCGACAGTTGATCTGGTTCCACACCTGGAAGAACACGTACACGCTGAAGAACAGCGTGACCTGTCGGAGCGTCAGGCCGGGGAACTCGGAGGCCGCGCCGTCCCCGGCGAACCACCCCCCGTACTGCATCCCCACGAGCATCACGAGCATCACGACCACGAAGAAGCCGGCGGTCGCGAAGATGGTCCCGAGCATCTGCCGCGTGACGATGCTCTCGTCGCGCCGCTTCGGCGGTCGCTGCATCAGGTTCGCGCGGGGCGGCTCGCTGCACAGCGCGATGGCCGCGAACGTGTCCATGATGACGTTGATCCACAGCAGTTGCAGCACCGTGAACGGCGGCTTCAACCCGATCACCGGTCCCAGGAGCGCGATCAGCAGCGCCGACACATTGATGGTGAGCTGAAACTGGATGAAGCGCTGGATGTTCTCGTACAGCGCGCGGCCCCACCACACCGCGCTCACGATGGTGCTGAACGCGTCGTCCAGCAGGACGATCTTGCTGGCCTCCTTCGCCACCTCGGTGCCCGAAATCCCCATCGCCAGACCCACGTCGGCGCGCTTCAGGGCCGGCGCGTCGTTGGTGCCGTCGCCGGTCATCGCGACGACGTGCTTCTGGGCCTGAAGCAGCCGCACCAGCCGGTACTTGTCGCCCGGCAGCGCGCGCGCCAGGATGCGCAGCCGGGGCAGCCGCGCCGACAGCTCCTCGTCGGAGAGCTTGTCGAACTCGGCGTGACTCATCGCGATGGCGTCGGGGGCGTCGAGGAGCCCGATCTCGCGGCCGATGGCGCGGGCGGTTTCGAGCGTGTCCCCGGTGATCATCTTCACCTCGATACCGGCGCCCCGGCACTGCCTTACGGCCTCCTTCACGTCGTCGCGGAGCGGGTCGCGGATGCCGGCCCAGCCGTCGAACACCAGGCCCGTTTCGAGCGCTTCGAGGCGGGTGTGGAACGTGTCCGCGTGTGCCGGATCGTCGCCGGGCAGTTCGGCGTGCGCGAACGCGAGGGTGCGCATCGCGTCGGCCGCGGCGGCGAAGATCTGCACCTCGAACTCCGCCCGCGCCTGGGGCGTCATGGGGTGGATCGTGCCGTCCGGAGCGAGGTACGAGGAGGAGCGCGCCAGGACCGCCTCCGGGGCGCCCTTCACGAGCACCGTCGGCCGTCCGCCGACACTCGCGACGGTCGTCATCCGCTTGCGCTCGGACGAGAAGTGAACCTGGTGCAGCACCGGAAATTCGTCGCGCAGTCGGACGTGGTCGAACGGCCCGGACCCGGCCCACGCGCCGCGTCGTAGCCAGTGAAGCAGCGCCCCCTCGGTGGTGTTACCGACGGTGACCAGCTCCCCGTTCTTTTGTTCGAGGTTCGCGGTCGAGTTGACCGCCGCGTTGACGATCAGCCAGTGCAGGGGCGTGTTCTCGGCCGGGCGGGCGCCGGGGGCAGGAGCCGCAGCGCCGTCGAACGCGCCTTCAAAGGTGCGCCCGCCGATGCCGAGACGCGACACCGACATTTTGTTCTGTGTTAGGGTGCCCGTCTTGTCGGAGCAGATGACGGTGGCAGAGCCGATCGTCTCGCACGCCACGAGCTGCCGCACGAGCGAGTTGGCCTGGCTCATCTTCCGCCACGCGATCGCCAGCGACACGGTGACGCTCATGGGCAGCCCTTCGGGCACCGCGACCACGATCACGATCACCATGTACACGAAGTAGGAGAGCAGCGCCTGCACGCTCGCGAGCAGCACCTGGGCGCGGTCCTCTCCCGCGGCCGGCAGCCGGACCTCGCCGACCACCAGCCCGCGGACCAGCAGCGCGATGAAGATGGCGACGGCGGCGGCGTACCCGATCTTGCTGATCAGACCGGCGAGCGCTTCGAGCTTTTCTTGGAGGGGGGTCGAGGCTTTCGAGATGGTGAGCTTCTCGGCCACCCGGTCCTGCGGTCCGGCGGGCTCCGGCTCCCCGGACAGGCGACGGGCGATCTGCCCGAGCATCGTGTCGTCGCCGACGTTGGTGACGACCATGCGCCCGGCCCCGTCCACGACCTGCGTGCCGCGGAACACGCATCCGGGCTGGTCGGGGCCGTCGGCGGTGTCGTCGGGCGGCCCGGCCGCCTTGCGCACCGGCTCGCTCTCGCCGGTCATCAGCGCTTGATCGACGAGCAGTTCGTTGGCCCGGACGATCCGCCCGTCGGCCGGGATCTCGTCGCCCATTTCGAGGATCACGAGGTCGCCGACCACCGCGTCCTCAAGGGCGATGGTCTGGACCCCGCCGCCCCGCGTCACCTTCACCCGGATCGCGTCGCGGGTGGCGTTGAGCTTCTCGAACTCCTGGTCGCTGCGGTACTCGCTGAAGAACGCCACGCCCGTGGCGAGCAGCACCGCGACCATCACGGCGGCGCCTTCGTAGGACGGGTCGTCCAGCGCGACGCTCACCCCCACCAGCCCGCCGGCGAGTGCGAACGCGAGCGCCGGCGCCCACGCGCCGAGCCGGCCCACGAGCGCCCCGAGGAGCACCACGAGCACGGTGGCCAGCGCCACCACCCCCGCGACCGTGGACGCCTCGAACAGGTCCACGACGATCTTCAGCAGCGATGCGCCGAGCAGGATGCGGATGATGGGGTCGTCGAACTTGTCGAGGAACTTCTTCCAGACGGGCTCGCGGGGCAGGGGGGTGAGCCGGTTCGGCCCGAACCGGGCTCGGCTGTCAGTGATCTGTTCGTCGGTGAGGCCCGCGTCGCTGGCCCGCGGGAACAGCTCGGACACGGCGCGAAGAGAACGCATTCGGCAGCTCGGTTCACTTGGTAGCGAGCGGCGGCCACGAGAGCTGGTCACCGGGGTAGGGGGACCGGCGCTCGCGGCCGTTCCCCCCGGACCCGCTGCTGTTTTATTGTTCCAGCACTTCCTTTTCCTTTTTGTTTGCGAGGTCGTCGATCTTGCCCTCGTAAACCTTCAGCAGGTCCTGGACCTTGGCCTTGCCCTTGTCGCGGTCGTCCTCGGTCATCGTTTTGGCTTTTTCGGCGTCCTCGAAGTGCTTGTTGCCGTCGCGGCGGATGTTGCGGCACGACACCTTCGCGGACTCGGCCGACTTCTTCACCGCGGCGACGATCTTCTTGCGCTGGTCGCCGCTCATCGCCGGCATCGTGAGCCGGATCACCTTGCCGTCGTTGTTGGGCGCCAGCCCGAGGTCGCTGGACCGGATCGCCTTCTCAATTTCCTTCAGGCTCTCGGCCGCGTAGGGCTTGATGACGATGGTGGCGGCGTCCGGGCAGGTGACCGACGCCACGTCGCGGATCGGGGACATGGTGCCGTAGTTGTCCACCCGGAGCGAGTCGAGCATCTGCGGGGACGCGCGGCCGGTTCGCATCCCCTTCAGGTCGTTGCGGAACACGTCCAGCGCCTTCTCCATCCGGTCTTCCGTGTCCTTCAGAATTTGCGGTCCGCTCATGGGGCACCCGTGGTCAGTGCGGTGGTGGTTCGTGCCCGGGCGGGCACATGGGGCTATTGTCGCAGGTCGCGAGCCGGTCGGGAAGACGGGCAGAAAGACGGGCCGAAGGGCTCCCCACAAAGAGGGGCCCCGCCAGCGGGAACCCTCTTTGTGGGGAGCCCTTCGGCGAGGTCGATGTCACCCGGTCACGACGGTGCCGATCGGTTGGCCGCTGACGGCCTTCTCGATGGCCCCGTCCTGCCGGTAGTTGAACACGAGGATGGGCAGCTTCGCGAGGCGGCACATCTCGAAGGCGCCGATGTCCATCACCCCGAGCTGCTTCTGGATCACCTGATCGAACGTGAGCCGCTCGAACTTCTCGGCGTACTGGTTCTTCACCGGGTCGGCGTTGTACACGCCGTCCACCTTGGTGGCCTTCAGCAGCACGTCGGCCTGGAGCTCGGTGCCGCGGAGGGCGGCGGCGGTGTCGGTGGTGACGAACGGGTTGCCGGTCCCGCCGGCGAGGATCACGATCCGGTTCTTCTCCAGGTGCCGCAGGGCGCGGCGGCGGATGTACGGCTCGGCGACCGTTTCCATGCGCACGGCCGACTGGAGCCGGGTCTCCACGCCCATCGCTTCGAGCGTGTCCTGCAGCGCGAGGCCGTTCATCACGGTCGCGAGCATCCCCATGTAGTCGGCGGTCGCGGGCCGGATCTGCTCGTCCCCTGCGGAGAACTGGGCGCCGCGGAGCAGGTTCCCGCCCCCGATCACCACCGCCAGTTGGATGCCGCGGGCGGCGACGCGGGCGAGCTGGGCCGCGATGAGCTTGGTTTCGTCGAGGTTGATGCCGAGCTTGCCGCCGCCGAAGCCGAGGGCCTCGCCGCTGAGCTTGAGCAGGACGCGCTTGTACTTCAGAGCCGTCGGGTCGGAATCGGGCATTGGTTTCGCGGGTGGCTGTGCGCACCAGCGCGGAATGCGCCGGCGCTCGCCAGTCTAAGTTACGAACGGCGGTGCGGGCCGACACTACCCGACGGTGACGGCCGCGCCGAAACCCGCGCCGGCCCCGATCGCCAGCCGGAACAGCCCGAGCACCATCGCGGTCAGGATCACCCCGGCCACGATCCGCAGGAGCAGGGCGTCCTGGGTGCGGAGGAACCCGAGGCACCCGAACGCGAGCAGCACGAAACCGAACATCGTGCCGTAGCCCTCGAACACCTTCGTGCGCCGGTTCCCGATCTCGGTGGCGCGCTTGTCCTCGTCCGCGATCTTCTTCTTCCAGAAGTACCGGTCCTCGATCTTCTTCTTCTTGTCCTCGTACTCCTTGCGCTTGTCCCCCTCCAGCTCGGCGGGGTCGCGCTTGTCGGGCGCGACCGCGTTGAGCAGCTCGCGCAGCTCGATCTGCTCCGCCAGCGCCACCTTCTTCGTGTACTCCGCGGCGCGCTCGTCGGACGGTACCGAGAGCAGCCGGAGGGAGGTGAAAAAGAGCACGACGATGATCCCCGCCCCGAACAGGACGCCCGGGACGCCCCCGACCGCGGCGAGGAGCGCCAGCGGGTCGAGCGCGGGCGGCTTGCGGCGGCGCGCCGCCGGCGTGTCGTCGAGGTCGGAACCCGAGGACTCCGCGTCGCGGGGCGGGCTGTCGTCGATGGTCAGCCCGGCCTCGGTGACGGTGAGTCGGACGCCACACTTCTTGCATTTCAGCCGCCGGCCGACGTCCTTATCGGCCACGTTGTAGAGGACGCCACAGCTCGGGCACGTGTTGTTCATCGGCGCTCCTACGGGCGGGCGCGTCCGGCGCCGCGCGGGACAGTAACGGTGCGCGGATTCTAAGCAGCGCCGGACGGGGTCGCAAGCACGCGGGTACGCCGACCGCTTCGGACAACCCCGACCGCGTGCTCAGCGGGGCGTCTTGGCGATGTTGTCGGGCCACTCCAGGTCGCTGCCGGCTTTGGTCAGTTGCGCCTGGAAGTCGGTGAGCAGCTCCGCACTCTTGCGGACCTGGCGCGGCACCCGCTTTTTGGCGGTGCAGAACGCCACCAACTCGCCCACCGCCTCGCCGATGCTCCACTCCACCGGGTGCAGCCGGTAGCAGCCGTTCGTGATGTGCGTGGTGCCGATGTTCTTGCACGCCGGCAGCAGGTTCTCGACCCGCTCCGGGATCAGCGCGCCGAGGGGGATCTGGAAGGGCAGGGAGCTGACGTCGATGTAGTTGTCGCCGCCGGTGGACGGGTGCAGGTCGATGCGGTAGCTGCCGGTCCCGACGCTGTCCTTGAACGGCTCCGCGGCGAACTCGCCGGGCTTCTTCCCGAGGAGCTTCGCCCGCGCCTCGACGCCGACGTGCCGCTCGGTGACGGTGAACAGCGCCTTGATGCGCCGGCTCTCGCGGACGTACGGCGCCATCGCCAGCCCGTCGCCGTCGTCGGTGCCGCACACGTCGCCGCGGAGCCGGAGGCCCTTCCAGCCCTCCTTCTTGCCACCGGGGTGCGGGGCCTCGGTCTGCATCCAGTACAGCAGGCACCGGCTCAGCTCGCGGGCGGCGGCGCGGTGCCCCGCCGGGTCCGCGGTGTCGTACAGGTTGCCGAGCCAGTAATCGTTCTGGGGCCAGTTCACCAGGCACACGTCGCGGAGGCTGGCGCCGTCCTCGAAGTTATCCCGCGCGACGATCCGCCGGTAGGTCCACAGGTTCAGCCCCTTCGCGACCGGGCCGGTCGGGTCGAAGCCGACGGCGCGGGGCTTCAGGGTGACCGGGTCCGACATCTCCCATGAGAGCAGGTTGCCGGGCCACGCGGGTTGCATTTTCGGCGCGTAGTCGCGCCACCACTTGTAGCCGTCGGGCCGGTCGATGGTGTGGTCCTGGTCGGGCTCGTAGTCCAGCGCGAAGCACACGGTCGCGGCTTGGTGGTTGCCGGGGGCGGCGCGGTCCGGGGCGTGCGGCTCCCGGGTGTCGGCGCTCGATTCGGCCCCGGTGACGTGTTCGACCTTCGCGAGCGGCAGCAACTCGCCGGTCTCGGTCGCGTCCACGAAGTACGGCGCGGTGAGCGCGATCCGCGTGCCGAAGTTTTGGGCCACGCCGAGGACCGCGGTGACGGTGTCGCCGTCCGTCTCGACCCGCACCGGCACGAACGGCTGGATCAGCTTGACCCGGCCGGCGGTGATGTGTGGGGCCAGCATCTCCAGGAGCACCGCCAGCGCCACCCGCGGCTCGTGGCACAGCTTCGAGACGCTCCCGTTGCCGGGGTTGAGTCTGGGGTTCTTCGCGGCGTCTTCCGAGAGCGGGTAGTTGCGCCGGTAGAAGTCGCGGACCTTGGTGCGGAACTGGCGATAGGTTTTGGTGCTGCCGCGGTCCTCGATCCACGGGTGCTCGTCCGGCGGGACCGCCTGCGAGGTGAGCTGCCCGCCGATCCAGCCGGTCTCCTCGGTGAGCAGTACCTTCAGCCCGTTGCGGGCGGCGGCGAGCGCGCACGCGACCCCGCCCACGCCGGCCCCGACGACCACCAAATCGGCCTTCAGCTCTCGCACGGGCGGTTGCGCGGCGCCCGCTCGGGCGTGCGCGGGGAGCAGGTGGGCGAACGGGGTGAAGGCCGAGAGCGAGAGGAATCCGCGGCGGTTCATTTCGTCGGCTCCGGGGAACGGGGTACCCCAAGGTATCGGCTCGTCGGGCGTCGCGAAAGCACCCCCAGCCGCCCGCGCGAATGCCATTGCTGCCCGGAAGGTGCAGGGGTACGCTACAGCCGGGATCGACTTCTGTTCACGCCCGTCGCGGACTCGCTCATGAAACTCTCCTTCAGCCCGCTGCAACTGCTCAGCCCGGTGCAACTCATCTTCTGCTTGATCCTGTTCTTCCTCCCGTGGATCGAGCTCTCGTGTACGCTCCCGCCGGATGTGGCCAAGAACGCGCCGCCCGGCGAACTGGAAAAGCTGAAAAAGGATACGGGGATCGATCCGTCCAGGCCCATCCGCATGTACACCCAGAGCGGGCTCCAGATCGCCACCGGTGACGTTTCCGTGTCGCCGGATTTTGAGAAGGGTGTTGAGCGCGTGAGGGGCGGTGCTGGTGCCGGACCCGGTCCCAAGTTCGGTCCGGACCCTTCCAACAAGGCCGACGGCCAGACCGCGCCGCTGCTGTTCCTCTTTCCGGTCGCGCTTCTCGCCGGGATCGTGATCGGGTTCGTCCCGTGGCCGCACCTCGCCCGGCGGCTGGTTCTGGTCGTGTGCTGCCTGGGGGCGATGGGCATCGTCGGCGCGCACGCGGCCATCGGGTTCCCGCTCGAGAAGGAGATCGCGAAGCAGAAAGAGAAAATGAAGGGGGGCGGCGCGTTCGGGGCCGCGCCCGGTGCGAAGGCGGCTCCGGGCACGGCCGGCGAGCCGGAGGTGTTTCGGGTCCGGTGGCAGATCCCCCTGTACCTGACGCTCATACTGCTGCTCGGCGCCGCCGGCACCGCGTTCCTCGACGCCGGCCTGACCGCGAAGAAGAAGCCGAAGCGCCGGTACCGTGCGGACGAGGAGTACGAAGACGATGAGGAGGAAGAAGAACGGCCGCGGAAGCGGCGGCCGAAGGCGGTAGACGAAGACGAGGACGAGCGCCCCGCCCGTAAGCCGAAATTCGAGGTGGTGGACGAAGACGAGGACGAGCCGCCGCGAAAGAGGCCGAAGCCCCGGCGGCGGGACGAGGACGAGGATGACGACCGGCCCCGACGGTCGCGCCGGCGCGACGACGATTAACCGCGCGAGCCCCGGGAGCAGGCATCCGAACCTGTTCCCGGGGCTCATGCGTTTTGTGCGGCGCGTCTCAGTCCTCGCGCTTGGCGTCGGCGATGCTCTTGATCTTTTCGCCGAGCAGGGCCACGTCGAACGGCTTCTTGAACACGTCGTTGAAGCCGTACTGGTGGAGCTGCTCGGGCGCGGCCTCGTCCTCGCTCGCCAGCCCGACGATCAGCGTCGTGGCGAACGCCTCGTCCTTGCGCAGGTTGGAGACGATCTGGATCGATTCGGCGCGGCCGAGACCCAGGTCGATGATGATGGTGTCGGGGTGGAAGCTGCTCGCCAGGATGCCCGCCTGGAACCCGCTGTCCGCCAGCTCGAACTTGTAGTCGTCGTTCTCGGGCAGCAGCTCCTTGATCCGGTCGTTGAACAGCCGCTCGGTGCCGATGAGGAGCACCTTGTGCCATTCCTCTTCTTCGAGTTCACCCAGCGGCATGCCGTGTTCCTTGAGGAACCGGATGAGCTGCTCGCGGGGGATGCGCCGGTCCTGGCTGCCGGGGATGCGGTACCCCTTCAAGCGGCCCGAATCGAACCACTTGGACACGGTGCGCGGGGCGACCTTACAGATCTTCGCGACCTGTCCGGTGGTGAACACCTTTTTCATGGCGAGACACTCCGTTTGAACTCGCTAACCCCGCGCCCGTTTCGCCTTTTCGGCCGTCCTGGCGGGCTTGACGGGTCCGCAGCCGTCTGGTGCGGACCCGCAGGGTCGCGGGGCGTGCCGCACACGACCGGGGCGTCGTGGCGGCGGGTGTATGAACGTCCGGCGGGCCGATTCCGGAATACTTAGCACTGCGCGCGCCGCTCGCACCATTCCTGCTCCGCCGGCGGGTTACGCGGGCGGAGCGGGCCGGGCAAAAGTGCCCGGTGGCGCGGGTGACGGTTGCGACGCTAACTCCATCGGCTACACCAAGCACCCGTCTTCGCAAAACCCGCGAAATTGGGAGGTTGGTAAGCGCCGTGGGTTCCGGCGGGGGTATAGCCCACTGGATCGGGCGAACGGTCCAAGGCCGACCACCGGCCTCCGGGCGCTCGCACTGTCAGTCACAGTGATCGTTCGGGCTGGATGTGTAACTTGGGTGAGAACTCTTCGCCGAGACGTGCCTTCCGTGGCAGAGGGACCGGTAGGTCCGGTTACTCCGGTTCTACCGACCCGCGACACAGTATAGGCCGACGGGCAAGAGCCGAATGAGGCGAGTGTAAACGCGGGAGCGGACGCGCAATGTGTGCGGGTCCGCGCTCACACCCGCTTTGTAAAAACTGCCATTCCGTCACCGTCGGCGTAGAGGTCCGGCACTGTCGCGACGTGCGCGTAATCGCACTTGAGATAGAACCGGCGCGTCGGCTCGTACTTCGCGGTCGAGGACGTTTCGATCACGAGCAACCGTCCGCCCGCGGCGCGGACTTCGTGCTCCGCGAACGCGAGCAGCTCTTTGCCGATGCCCCGGGCCTGACGGTCGGCCGCGACCGCGATCCACCACACGTACCAGGTGCGGTCGGTCATCTCCTCCGGCGCGAAGTACACGTAGCCGATCGGTCGGCCCGCCTCTTCGTACAAGACGGCCCGGTGCCCGTAGTCGTCGCGGTTGGTGGCGAAGTAGTCCGCGAGAACGCCGTGGAGCGTCTCGATCTCGCCGGGGTGGAAGAACCCCGTCCCCGCGGACAGGTCCGCGAGCGCGTGCGCGTCGGCCGGTGTGATGGGTCGGATCATGAGCGGGAGTGTAAACCCGCTCCGCAAGAAGGTAAACTGGAGTCGCGATCCGTTGCCGCATTCCCCAACCGAGACGCCCATGCGAAAACCCGTGCGGAATCTGCTACTCGTCGTTGGGGGCTGCGCGCTCGTCTTGTTACTGGTTGAAACATCCCGACTGATGTGGGTCGGCAGCACCGACCTGACAGTGGAGTTCGTCATCACCGATGCCGACACCGGGCAACCGCTGAACGGTGCAGAAATCGTGGTCACCTCTCGTGGCGGCTTTTACGAAGGTGACAATCGGCTCCGGGCGAAAGGGGTGCGGGAGGAAGAGTTCATTCTGAAAACGGACGCGAATGGTGCCGCCGAGTACGTGTGTCGCGATTCAATGTGCCACGGTCAGAGTAGCCCTTTGGGGCTGAACGACACGTTCGCCGTTTACATGCCACACTGGAACATCACGGTGAAGGCCCTCGGATACTCGTCAACAGCACTGCCCCATCTCGAGCAATTTATGCGAAGCGCCGAACGGACGGGACCGAGACGATCGAAGGTTGTCGTTCCGATCGCGTTGCACCGCGACGCCTCGTAGAGCGAACCTCTGCCGACCGGCGCGCGTCCGGGGTGCGGAGGATCAACCCCATGTCCCGGTTCCACCGCAAAACCGCCCCGGGTGTTCGTAACGGTCGCGTGCAGCGCACGAACAACTGGGAACGGTCGCCGAGCCCGTACACGCACACACCGGCACGGCTGGTGATCGACCGCCGGCGCCCGAGCGCCGGCTACCGGCACTTGCTACTCAAGCGGGATGTCGAGCGGTTCATCGCCCTCATCCCGAACTGGGACAAATTGGCGGTTGGGCTGGACGTGATTTGCCTCGATCACGGCCGCGACGATTGCGACGGGTGGTACAACCGCGGCGTCCTCGGCGTGTGCGCCTGGTCCGAGCAGATGCGGTACGAACTCCGAGGCGACTGGTATCGCGGGCACCGGGCTTTTCTCGAACGCATTGGCGCCCGGGTGGAGGTAGATGAGCCCCGTGACGCTCCGGTGATACACTGGACCGACGACACTGCTCGCGCGTACCAACTCTGCCACGTGTTCCTTCACGAACTCGGGCACCACGCGGACCGCATGCACACCCGCACGAAGCGAGACAGCGGCCCGCGCGGCGAGCCGTTCGCCGAAGGCTACGCGTTCGATCTGGAGGCGGTCGTTCTGGAACGGTACTTCGCAGCGTTCGGGGTGCCGGAGTGAGATCGGCGCGGCAACTGAAGTACCACCGAACGGGCGGGGCATTCATTCGCCCCGGTTGTGCCGCAAATCCTTCCTCAACCTCAACGACATGACGCGGATCACGACAACCCGCCGCACCCTGTTTGCCGGTCGCTCATTCGTCCAAGCGGCTCTGCCTGCCATCCGCCCGCCTGCGCCCGGGACGTAGTGGAATTGACAGTTACGCGGGGTGATGGAACAATTCAAATCAGTACAGGGTGATAAATCGAGACCACATGACGCGGGCACTCCTTCACATCGGGCTGGCGGTGGCACTTGTGCTTTCGCCCTCCCGTTGCTGCTGTAGAGCGGATTGGTTCGTTCCATCCGCGCGCCCCGCTCGCACGTCCACACTCAAGACACCGGCTCCGATTCCTGTCGAGTCCAGTGTCTGCTGTTTGAAGGTGAAAAAGGCGTGTTGCGGTTCTCAACCGCACGAGCACTCATCGACCGCCCCCGAGAAGCCCACGCCGGCCCGCGTGCCCGGCTGTGCTTGCTGCCCAGAGCGGGCCGAAGCGGTCCCGCTTAAAAGCACCGTTGCCGATTCGGCACCACAGCCGACCGGCGAACGGCTTTCCCTCGCGCTGAGCGATCTTCTCGGCGCCTCCGCACACGCCGACTTGACCCGGAGAAACATCCAGCCGGGTGTCGGCGTTGACGCTCGCCGTTCCGCGCTCTTCGAACGCCACGTTTTGCGCTGTTAGACAGAATTTCGTGGTCACAACGACCCGAATTGGGATAAGCTGTGTCGTCTTGGCCGGGTTGTCCGGCGCGAACAACGTTCGCATTCACTCCATTACACATTACTGGGACTGTGACATGAAGCTGTTTGCCATCATCACGGCGGGGCTGATGACTGTTGCGGGCGGGGTGTACTTCTACTCCTCTTCCACCTGCTCAACGGCCACGTGCGGCGCTCCGGTTGCGAAGAGCGGCGGCTGTTGCGCGAAGGAACAGGCCGTGGCGGACTGCTGCGCGGCGAAGGACGAGTGCTGCGAGACCGTCGAAGCCTGCTGTGCGATCGCGTCTGGCGTCAGCACCCAGCCGAAGGCGACCGCTTCGGCTTGCTGCGCAGGCAAGGACGAGTGCTGCCTCGTGCAGGCCGCCTGCTGCACCGCGGAGAGCGTTCGCGCGGCCGCGAAGCCGCGCGAGATCAAAGGCTGCTGCGATGAGGCCTGTTCGGCTTCCGCCATTCAGGCCGTCGCCGGTGCTGCAGCGAGCATCGCGAACGTAAAGTAAACGGCGCCAGTTAAGAGGGCACGGGCGGCTAATCGCTGCTCGTGCCTTCGTTTTCCGCTTCAGTTGGATCGGCGGCCACCGTCACCGGTGCGCTGGTGCGTTCATAGACCGCACGCCAGACCCCTCCGCCTTTCTCCAGGGCTTTTCTCTCAAAATTGGTGGCGAAGCCGGCATCCGTTCGCGGCGCGGCGAGCTGTTCCTCTGCGGGACGGAGTTCGAAGCAGGGCATCGCTCCGACGATTGCGGTCATCACGCCGAAGTACTCTTCCACATCGGTTGCGATGTAGAGCCGGCCGCCTTCGCGGATGGCACGGGCAGCGTCGGCCGCGAACTCCGGGGTGAACACCCGGCGCTTCTTGTGTCGCGCCTTCCACCACGGGTCCGGAAAGTAGACGTGGACGGCTTGAACGCTTCCGACCGCGACGAAATCGCGGAGGACGAGTTTCGCGTCGGCGCACGCGGTCTTGACGTTCGGGATCTTGCGGACCGCGTAGCGGCTGGCCGCGTAGAGCTGGTACTTCCGGACGATCTCGATGCCCAGGAAGTTCGTGCCCGGGCGAGCGATCGAGGCGTTCAGGAGGAACAGCCCTTTGCCCGTCCCGACCTCGATTTCGACCGGGTTCGCGTTGCCATAAAACTGCTCCCAGTCGATGCGATTGAGGGCGACCGGCGCCGCGGGAAGGGCCGCCGCTGCGGCCTTGAGGCCCACCGTCCGCGCCCCTGCTTCTCGAGGCAGCTCCCAGACCCACGGCGCGAGTTCTTCGGCCGAAAGACGCCGCGGCTTACGCACCCCGAAGCTCCTCCATCTTGCCCAGCGGTACACCGGTGATAACTGCCTCAAAGGCGCGCTCGGCGCCGACGTATCCCTTCACCAAGAAGCGCGTGAGCCGCCGGTGGACGCGGAGCCCCGTCCCGACGAGCACGAGCCGCTCGCCCGGGCGCACCGTGCGGACGAACTTGGCTTCGTCCACGCCGCCGAGGCCGAGCAGCGAGCCGGCCTCGCCGATTTTCTGCGTGGAATAATAGTACCCGCAGAGCTGCGCGGCCGCCTCGCACATCAGCACGCCCGGCATCAGCGGGAACCCGGGCATGTGGCCGCGGGTCCAGAAATCGTCCGGTGTGGCGTCCTTGAAGCCCACGATGACGTGCGCCGACGGGTCGACGTGCACGATCCCGGTGAGCATCTCGAACTCGTACCGGTGCGGGTTAACGGCCCGGATCTCCTCGATCCCGGCAATGGGCCGAGAGAAGTCGAACGCGGTCGGATCGAGCACCGGTCCTGCGGCGGACATGAACACTCCTTGACAGCGGTTGGGTCGGTCGTGGGCGACCAGCGGTTCATTCAACGAGTTCGAGCACCTGCGGCAGTTCGGTCACGAGCGCGTCGGGGCGGAGGGCCGGGTCTTTGAGCTGTTCCCCGGTCGCGGTGAGGCTGGCCTTGTCGCCGGCGAACAGGGCCGTGCGGAAGCCGTGCCGCTTCGCCGGGCCGATGTCACGCTCCAGGTTCGATCCGACGTGCAGAACCTGGGCGGGAACGAACCCGCGGCCCGCCGCCAGCTCGGCCGCCGCCTTGAACAGCGTGTCCGACGGCTTGCGGGCTTTCCGGTCGCTTGAAACGATCTGCATCGCGGCCGGGATGACGGCGCGCAACTCGAAGTCGGGGTTCTGCTGCCGCACGCAGCGCTCGAGTTGCGCGGCGGTGAAGCACTGCCCGTCCGCGAGTAACCCCTGGGCGACCCCGCGGGCGGCGAGTTGCGTGAGCGCGTCGGCCGCGCCCGGGTACGCGCCGGCCCCTTGAATGCTGGCGTGGTAGAAGTACGCGATCTTCTTGACGTATTCCGCGAGCGTTCCGTATTGCATCGCGTCGAACGTGTACTCTTTCTGCTGCAACTTTTTGACGATGTCGTCCCAGATCCGTTCGGTTTGAACCTCGGGGAACTTCTCGCCCCCCCCGCCGGTGAGCCGGAGGGTGCTGAACGCCTTGTTGAACAGCTCCCGCATGTACTCCGAGGGCGCCCCGGGCTTGCGGCTCATCGAGTTCCACATTTTGAACTCTTTGATCACCTTCTCGAGCGCCGCTGCGGTGATGAAGTCCTTTTCGTGCTCGAACTGGATGTCGCCCGTGGGGACGGAAACGAGCGTCCCGTACACGGTCCAGAACACGCACTTGACGGGCATCGCTGTGAGAGACGGCTTGGCCTTGGGCGCGTCGACCTTGGGCGCCGGGGGCCACGGCAGGTCCGGACGGTCGTGGATCTTCTCGACGTACTGCTCGAGTGTGAGCGGCATGACCCGGCCCCGGCGGCAAGTTGCGGTCCGTCGTTGAGTTGCGCGTCAAGTTCGTAACGTAGCAGCCCGCGCCGGCGGAAGCAAGTTGCCAAACCGCGCCGCCGCGAGTTCGTTACTCGGGCGGCTCCGCAAATTCGTTCAACAGTGCCGTGTGCCGCTCGCCGGAGGCCGCGAGGTGAAACCGGCGTCGGTCCGCGCTCACGATTTCGATGGTGACACGGAGGTGCTCGCGCGGCAGTGCGGTCTCGACCTTGTCGGCCCACTCGATGACGCACACGCCGTCGCCACGGAGGTACTCGTCCGCCCCGAGTTCGGCAAACTCGGTCGGCCCCGACAGGCGGTACGTGTCGAAGTGGTAAATCGGCAACCGGGCCGGGTATTCCTGGATCAGCACGAACGTGGGGCTGTTCACCGCGGCCGGGTTCTTGACCGACAACCCTTCGGCGATCGCCCGCGTGAGGTGGGTCTTGCCGGCCCCCATCTGACCCACCAGGGCCACCACGGCGCCCGGGAAGAGGAGGGTGCCGAGCTTCCGGCCGAAGGCTTCGGTCGCCGCGAGGTCGGCAATGTTGTGGGTGTGAGGCATGGGAGTTGGGCCAGCCGACGGGGGCGGAACGGTGCCGGCGGTCGCGGGCTCGAAATTCGGTTCGAGCCCGCGACCGCCGGCACCATCTGCGGATCAGCGGAGCCGATCACTTCGCTTTCACTTTGTTGCTTTTGGCCGCCTTGTGTCGCAAGTAGGCGTGCATGAACTGGTCGAAGTTGCCGTCGAGCACATCGTTGACGGCGGGCGTCTTCACGTCGATACCGTCGCGCTCGTCGCGGACCAGCGTGTACGGCTGAAGCACGTAGCTGCGGATCTGGGAGCCGAACGCGATTTCGCCCTTGGCGTCGTAGCTCTTCACCGCGTCGCCCATCCGCTTCTGCTCTTCGACGGCTTCGAGCCGGGTCTGAAGCATCTTCAACGCCTCGGCCTTGTTCTTGTGCTGGCTCCGGCCCATCCGGCACTCGGCCCGGATGCCCGATTTGTGGATGAGGCGCACGCCCGACTGCGTCTTGTTCACGTGCTGACCGCCCGGCCCGCCGGTGCTGAAGGTCTGCACCTCGTAGTCGGTGTCCTTGATGACGATCTCGATGTCGTCGGGCAGTTCGGGGAGCACGTCGATCGCCGCGAACGAGGTCTGGCGCGTGTCGCCGCCGCCGAACGGGCTGATGCGAACGAGCCGGTGGACGCCGATTTCCGACTGCATGTAGCCGTAGGCGTAGGGGCCGACGATCTTGAACGACACGCTCGCGACGCCGGCCTCCTGGTTCGGCTCGATGTCCTCGTCCTCGACCGAAAACCCGTGCCGCTGCGCCCACCGCCCGTACGCGCGGAACAGCATCTCGGCGAAGTCGCACGCGTCGGTGCCGCCGGCACCGGGCTTGATCGTCACGATCGCGGACCGCGAGTCGTGCTTCCCGCCCATCATGATCTGAAGCTCGAACGCCTCGTACTGCGTTTCGGCCTTCTGGAGCGCGGGCTCCAGCTCGGACTCGAACGCGGCGTCCTCCTCGGCCAGCTCGGCCATCGCCTTGATGTCGTTCGCTGCGGCCGTCAGCTCTTCGTAGGGCTTGAGCAGCGCGTTACACACCTTCAACTGGCCGATGACGCTTTTGGCCTTCTCGGGGTTGTTCCAGAAGTCGCCCTCGGCCTGCTTGGCCTCGAGCTGGTCCCGCACCGCTGTTTTGCCAGCGATGTCAAAGAGAGTCTCGCACTTGGGTGAGCCGGGTGCAGAGTTCGTCGGTCCGGCGGCGCAGGTCCGGGTTCATCGCGGGATCGTCCTTCCGTATTGCGTGCGGTGCAACGGCCGCACGTCGAGTTAGACAGTAGCATAGCGAACGGGGTTCAGCGCCAGAAGGCCAGCCGGGGCGCCGAGGGGGGCTGAAGCCACGGGCGCTTGGTTCCAAACGAGTCGTCACATGAGCAAGCTCGCAAACAAGGTCGCGGTGGTCACGGGCGGCGGGTCGGGGGTCGGCAAGGCGACGGCCGCGCTGTTCCTGAGCGAAGGCGCCAAGGTGGTGATCGCCGGCCGCGACGCGGCGAAACTCACTGCCGTCGCTCAAGAGCTTAACGCCGGCGCCGCCCTCGTCACGGCGCCGACCGATGTCACCAAACCGGACCAGTGCGCGGCGCTGATCGCGCTGGCGACCACGACGTTCGGCCGGGTCGACGTGCTGGTCAACAACGCCGGCACCAACATCAAAGACCGCACGCTCCGCGAACTCACACCCGAGTCGTGGGACATGATGATCCGCACGAACCTGGACGGCGCCTTCTACTGCACCAAGGCCGTTCTCCCGCAGATGCTCGAGCGCAAGGACGGCGTGATCGTGAACGTGGTGAGCGTGGCCGGGAAGCGCGCGAACCCGCTCGGCGGGGCGGCCTACGTCGCCGCGAAGTTCGGGATGGGCGGGCTCGGCCTCGTGCTTTCGAACGAGGAGAAGGACAGCGGCGTGCGGGTGAGCAACGTGTACCCGGGCGAGATCGACACGCCGATCCTGGCCGCCCGCCCCCGGCCGGTCACCGAGGAGCAGCGGTCGGTCATCCTGAAGCCCGAGGACGTGGCCGAGGCGGTGCTGTTCGTCGCCGGGCTGCCGCCCCGCGTGTCGATCCCCGAACTGGTTATCAAGCCGACGGTGCAGATGTACTGGTAACGTCGAAGGGCCGGGGGCGAGCCTTTGCGCGTCGCGTAGGTGGGGAGCGGGCGGATGGCCACTGTGCGCGGAAGGGAATTTCGATTTTCAGCCTATTTTTTCTTTTGAGGGCATGTATAGTCAAATCAGCCGCAGGGGGCGGACCCCGGCGGCGAGGAAGATTTGGAACCGGTCTTCGCGTATGCGGTCTGGTCCTTCGGCGGATCGGCTTTGAAGCCTGGCGACAGCTCATCACTGCCTTGCGCACGCTCCCAAGCTCGTCGAGTTGGCCCGTTCCACTACGCCACCTTCGCTCTCGACAGTCCCATTGCGATCCAACCTTACACATTCGCGGCGGGCTGCTGGTGCGGGCGGTGGATCTGTTTCTCCGCGTCTTCCCGGGAGCGATGCCGCTCTCGGTCCAGTTGAGTGCCCGGCCGGGTCGGTGAAGAAGCCCGGTCGGGGGGGAATGACATGGCGAGCAAGAATCTGTACGTCGGCAACCTGCCGTTCACGACAACGCAGGCGGATCTCGAGCAACTGTTCGGCAACTACGGCACGGTCACCAAGGCTCAGGTGGTCTCCGATCGTGAGACCGGCCGCAGCCGTGGGTTCGGGTTCGTTGAGATGTCCAGCGGGGCGGACGAGGCGATTGCCGCTCTGAACAACGCGGAATACCAGGGTCGGCGGCTCACGGTTAACGAGGCCAAGCCCCGCGAAGAACGTCCCCGCGGTGGCGGCGGCGGGTACGGCGGCGGCGGCGGTGGGTACGGCGGGGGCGGTGGTGGTGGGTACGGCGGTGGCGGTGGGTACGGCGGTGGCGGCGGTGGCCGTCGCGGTGGTGGTGGCGGATACGGTGGCGGCGGCGGTGGGTACGGCGGCGGCGGCGGTCGTGGCGACCGCTACTAACCACATCTGAACTGTTCGGATCGGGTCGTGGCGGTTCCGCCGCGACCCGACTTGGTTTAGAGGCGCTGCGCTTTTGCCCCTGACGCTGAGGCACCCGCGTGGACAAATGTGGGATGTGGGTGCTGGCGTCTCGCCGGTCGGCCGGTTAGCATTTTTTCACGCCCCGATCCGATGGGAACCTGACATGCCCACCTCCACGTTCGACACGGCACACCTGAACGATTGCCTTCAGCGCTGGCGCAACGGCGAACGTGAGGCGGCTGACGAACTGCTCAACTCCACGAAAGAGCGGCTCGAACGCTTGGTCCGTCGGATGTTTCGGGCGTTTCCGAATGTCCGCCCCTCTGCGGACGTTGGGGATGTGCTTCAGAACAGCATGGTTCGGCTCCTGCGCTCGCTCCGCACGATGCGCCCGGCAACGACGCGCGATTACTTCAACCTCGCGGCGGTGCACATTCGCCGCGAACTGCTCGACCTGGCCCGGCGGTGCAAGAGCAAGCCGTGTGTGTCGTTCGAATTCGCGGGCGTGACCGGATCGCGGCACGAACCGGCGGTCGAGGTGCCGGCTGATTTGGATTTCTGGGTTCGGTTCCATCAGGCGGTCGACGAACTCCCCTCCGAGGAACGCGAGGTTGTCGGGCTAATTTTTTATCACGGCTGGAAACAGGCGCAGATCGCGGAACTGTTCGGAGTCGACGAGCGGACCGTTCGGCGCCGCTGGCGGCGCGCCTGCGAGCACCTTCGCAAGCTGGTGGGCGACGACGGCCCGTGACCGCGGCTACCGCACGAGCACCCGCAGGTCTCCGGCCCGCCTGGTTAAGCCGATGCGGTCGAGGTACTCGCACACCGGCACCGCGTACTTTCGGGTGGTGCCGAGGAGGTCCCGGATCTCGGCCACCGTAGCACCGGGGCCGCCCGTCAAACGTTCCGTCACCCGCCGGCGCATCTCGGCCTCCGCTTCTGCGGAGAGGTAGAACTCGGAAGTGATGCGCACGAGGAACCCCTCGGCGCACGCGACCTCGAAGATGTCACCGAGGGCCGCCGCGTTGCCGCCGGCCTGGTTCGCGAACTCCTTCGGCTCCGGCGGCGTGAACCCGCTCGCCGCGTGCGCGTCCACGATCTTGTCTTTCAGCTTCCGCTGGTTCGCGCTCAGCTTCGGCTTGAAGTCGGCCCGGGCGATCCGCCGCGCGTCTCCGACGACCTTTTTCGCGCGGATCAGGCGGTCTGTGACCGCCTGGAGCAGTTGCTCGTCGCCGACGTAGTCGAGCCGGGCGAGCACCTTCTGCCGGTCGTGGTTGGTGACCAGCGGGTGATCGGCGTGCAGCACGGCGAGCGTACCGAGGATGCGCGTTTCCAGTTCCGCGATGCGGTCCGGGTGGACCAGAAGGGTGTGGTTGGCCGCGAGCGTGATCGGGGTCAGCTTCCCCGCGCTGATCAGCCCGCTTACCAGAAGTTCCACGTGCTCGGGCTCCGCGCCCGCGGCACGCACGAGGTCGTCCGGGGTGAGCCCGTGGAACTCGGCGAACCACGCCGTCGCGAGGGCTCGCGTTTCGGGGGCGTCCGACCACAAGCGCTCGATCTGCTCGATGGCCTCGGTGTGCCGCCGCCGCACCTTGGCGGCACTCGGCTGAAGCACCTGACCGCCGCCGAGCGTGCGCTCGGCCGACGAGTCGCGCACGACGAACGGTTGGCCCCACACGACGGTCACCGGGTCTTCGAGGAAAAGTTGGGCGAGCCCCCACTGACCGGGGGGAACAGTGTCGCAGTCGAGGAGCGAGACCGTCGCCATCACTTCCGCCGTGCCGACGTGCAGCCGCACCGGGAGCCGGTGCTTGATCGCGTGCGGTCCGTCGGCCGGAACCGTGAGCCGCACGGTCACGACCTTGCTCGCGGCGAGGTAGCCGGGGCGGGCGAGTTCCTGCCCGCGCCGCACCGCCTCGTGCGGCACGCCCGCGAGGTTCACGGCGGCGCGCTGCCCGCGCCGCACCGCCTCCACCGGGCGGCCGTGGTTGTTCAGCCCGCGCACCCGCACCCGTTCCGAGGTGCCGTCCCCCTTGTGCCACTCCAGTTCGTCGCCGGTTGCTACCGAACCCGACACGATGGAACCGGTGACGACCGTGCCGTGCCCTTGAACAACGAACGCGCGGTCGATCGGCAGCCGCACCCATTCGGCCCCGGTGCGCTGTTGAACCGTGGCGCACAACCCCGCCAGCGCCGCGCGCAGTTCCGCAATGCCGAGGCCGGTGTGGGCGGAGGTGTGGACAATCGGCGCGTGTTCGAGGAACGAACCCTGAACCAGCTCGCGTAGTTCCAGCCCGACGACCTCGCGCGTGGTTTCGTCCACGAGGTCCGCCTTGGTGAGCGCGATCAGCCCGTATCGCACCCGGAGCAGTTTGAGGATTTCGAGGTGCTCGCGGGTTTGCGGCATGACCGAGTCGTCCGCGGCCACGACCAGCAGCGCGAGATCGATGCCGGTGGCACCCGCGAGCATGTTTTTGACGAACCGCTCGTGACCGGGCACGTCGACGATGCCGAGCCGGACGGCGCCGAGTTCCAGGTGCGCGAACCCGATGTCGATGGTGATGCCGCGGGCCTTTTCTTCCGGGAGCCGGTCGCAATCGATGCCGGTGAGCGCTTTGACCAGTGACGTCTTGCCGTGGTCGATGTGTCCGGCTGTGCCCAGGATCAGGTCGCGCATGGTCGTGTTCGTCCGTCGGCCGGGGAGGACGAGTATTCTACCGCGCACGCGGTGCGGACGAGCCGCGAGAGTTGCTGGCGTGGTCGGAACGAACGACGCCGGTGAAGTGTCCCGCCCGGCACCGTTGCGAACGCGCTGACCGGTTTCAGTTGTTGGGCGTTCCGAACCCGGTGAGCTTAACCGAACGGATGTGGAGGCGGTTCTCGGCGCCGACCGCGAGCGCGTCCACCTGACACCGCAACGGGCTGGTCCCGCGCGTCACCACCACTTCGACCGTTTTCCAGCTCCCGTTCGAGTTCGGGAGGAGCGTGCGACCGATCCATTTGCGGTCGTCGAGGTTCTGGAAGTATGCGGCCCCGTGCCCGGTTCCGGTGGTGCGGTAGGTGACCTCGAGCCGCAGGTGCTCGCCCCTCGCGAACGCCAAACCCATCTCGTCCTTCTCTTCGAGCCGGAAGGCGATCTGGGCCGAAACCGGTTCGTTCAAGTTGGTGAACCCGATGGTGCGAGCGCCCGCGATGGTGCCGCCGCGCCACGTGCTCACCGTGTCGGGCTTCCACGCACCCAAGGTGACGCCCTTCAACTTGAGATCCGGGTCCGTGCCTGCGGTGGTGGTGTGCCCGCGCTTCGTCATGTCGAAGCCGGGCAGGAGATCGGCCGACCAGTTGACCCACTCGCGACCGGTTTCGGCCGGGTTCGGTTCCACAACCGTGATGTTCCCGAGGTAGAGCGTTCCGGCGGGGTCACTGTTGTGGAACTCGAGCAGCCCGCCGCTCGCGCCGCGCAGGTCGATTAACCGCTCCTCCGTCCGCCACCCGGTGCCGACGGCCGGCCGGACCACCTCCCACGCCGGACGCGCGTCGTCGGGTTTGAATTTGATCGTTACCGCCTTGTCGCGCACCGGGGCCGCGTACTCGACCTTCAACCGCACAACTGCCGAGGGCGCGTCGAGCCGCGCGCTGAAGAGCATCGCCGACCCCGGGCCGCTGGCGGTCCGCAACCCGACCGCCGGCCGCGCGTCGTGGACCGTGGTGAACAGCTCCATCTCGGAGTCCTTGTTCCAGCACCGCGCGGACCAGTCCGGTGGCAGCGTCCCGTCGCCCGACCGTGTGACGAGGAACGGCGCTTTCTTGTTCGCGTCCGCCGGATCGACCTTCAGCCCGACGCGCTCCACGAAGGGCTTGAGGTCCGCGGGGGCGAGCGCGGCGCGAAGGTGCTCCGTACCGGCGACCGAAGGTGTCGTTTTTGGAGCCGGGGACGTCTTCGGAGGCGTCGCCAATTGCTGCGGGGCCGGCTGAACGTTCGGGGCAACCTCATGCGCGGGCGCCGGCGAACGGGTGGCTCGGTCCGACGGTTTCTCCCCACCGGTTCCCAGCCACACCGCGACGCCTGCGGCCACGAGAAGACCCGCCGCGAGCGCCGCAACCACCAGCCGCCGGCGCCGCCGCGGCTCCCATTTGCCCGGAGCCCGCGCGGGCGCGGGGCTGTCGCGCATCGTGTCGCCGGCACTCAGCTCGACCGTTCCCGCGGTCGCCCCGGAGGGGTCGTCGACGATGTGTGACGAAGCCGGATCGCCGGACGCCGCGGCCCCCAGCACCGCGCTGCTGGGGCTCACGCGCGCGAGAACGGGGGCGCTCTTCCCCTGGTTGGTGTGCGCCAGTGCCGCGGCGACCCGCTCGCTGTTCTCGGTCCACGGCGCGAGCGCCGCAACGACTTCCACACCGCTCTGGTATCGGTCGGACGGTTTCTTGGCCAGCATCCGAGCCACCACCGCCGTCAGTTGCGGCGGCAGGTCGGGGCGGATGCTGGCGAGCGGGGCGGCGGCGCGGAGCTGGTGCTGCATCAGCTTCTGGGTGGTGTTGCCGTCGAACGGCGGCCGGCCGGCCAGGAGCGTGTAGAGCGTCGCGCCCAGGCTGTAAATGTCGGCGCGGCCGTCGGTGTGCGGGCTGTTGATGGCCTGTTCGGGAGCGATGAAATCGGCGGTCCCGACCACCGCCCCGCGGTCGAGCAGCTCGGTGAGTTTGTCCTGTTCGTCGCCGGACCGGGCCAGCCCCATGTCCAGCACCTTCACCACGCCCTCGCGGTTGCGAATCAGGTTGCCGGGCTTGATGTCGCGGTGGATGAACCCGCGCTCGTGCGCGTGCTGGAGCCCGGCCGCGGCCTGGGCGACGCACTCGGCCGCCAGCGCGACCGGCATCGCGCCCTCGCGGTCCACGTACTGCTGAAGCGTCTCGCCGTCCACGTGCTCCATCACCAGACAGTAGGTGTTCTGGTAGTTCAGCACGTCGAACACGCGGACGATGTTCGGGTGGTCCAGCGCGCCGGCCGCCCGGCCCTCGCGCAGGAACCGCTCGACCGACAGTTGCGCGCCCTCGCCCTTGACCGGCGCCAGGATCTTGATCGCCGCCTTGCGCCGCAGCTCGTGACGGTCTGCGAGGTACACGGCGCCCATCCCGCCGCGCCCGAGCAGGTCCAGGATGACATACGGCCCGATCCGGAACCCTTTGTGGCGCCCGGCGAGCAGTTGGGAGGACTGAAATTTGGTGAGGAAGCCGCGCTGGATCAGCGCCGCGGCGGCGGACTGCGGGTCGGCCGGGAGCGCATCGTGGGCCGGCAGCTCTGCGACCCGAGCCGGAGACAGAATGCCGCTCTTGCGGATCAGTGCCAGCAGATCGGCAACAGAGATCGGGGCGATGGCTGCCATAGGCCGGTCGGTTCCAGAGCAAGGAACGGGCGACTTGACACCCTACCAGCGGGCGCGGCGATCCAACATAGAACACAAACACGTATCGTGCGAGGGGAAACGCGAGTAAAGCGAAATGCGAACTATTCGCCCCCCGTTTCTCCCCACCGGCGGACCAACCCGTGCGCCACGCCGAGTTGGTCGCAGACCCGGCCCACGACAAAATCCACCATGTCTTCGATTCGCTCCGGTCGCGTGTAGAACGCGGGCATCGCGGGCAGCACGACGGCCCCGGCCTCGGTGACCGTGACCATGTTGCGCAGCGCGATCAGCCCGAGGGGCGTTTCGCGGGGCACCAGCACCAGCTTGCGGCGCTCTTTCAGGTGAACGTCGGCGGCGCGGTGGATCACGTTCTCCGACACCCCGTGCGCGACCGCGGCCAGCGTTCCCAAACTGCACGGGCAGATCGCCATCCCGCCGGTCAGGAACGAACCGCTCGCGATCCCGGCCCGGAAATCGCGGAAGTGGTGATACCGGAGCTGTGACAGGTCCAACCCGTTCCCGCGTGCCCCGAGCAGTGCCGCCGGGTCGAACGCGCCCGGGGCCAGGGCGACGGTGCGGCCCGATTCGGTTTCCAGCACCTCGACCGCGGCCGGGCTGATCGTGAGGTGAACCGTGCGCCCGGCGCGGAGCAGCACCTCGACCAGGCGCAGCCCGTAAGGCGACCCGCTCGCTCCCGTGAACGCTACAACCAAGTCCGACGCGGCCATGAACGCCTCCGGTCCCGAACTCCCTTCCAATCCTACCGTTTCGGACGCACAATGGGTAACAGGGTCCGTACCGTTTGGGGGCGTCATGCGCACCGCCGTCACCGTCGTTCTCGTCGCCCTTGGCTCTGCGGCGGCTCAACCGGAGGGGCCGGCCGCCGGGCTGTCCAAGTGGCCGTTCGACGAGGTCACGCTCGCCAACGGGTCGAAGCTGGAAGGGCTGATCCTGTACGAACTGCCCGACGGGATCGAGTTCCGTTCGGTGTCGCGCCCGCCCGGCCGCCCGACGGTCACGCTGACCAGCTTCCTGAGCAAGGCCGAGGTCGCCCGGGTTCGGAAGATGACCGACCAGGAGCGGGCGTTCCTGAAGGAGAAGCTCGCGGAACTCGACCCGAGCGGGGAAGGGGAGCGGCGGCGGATGGAGTCGCTCGAACTGGTCCCCGCGGACTGGCCCGAGAAGCCCCGGGCCGCGAAGCTGTACGACTCCGATTACTTCACGCTGGTGAGCACCGGGACCGAGGAGTTCACCCGTCGCTCGGCGGTGCGGCTCGAACAGATATACACCGCGTTCGCGCGGTTCCTGCCGCCGACCGTGAAGACCGCCCGGCCCACGCAAATCATGCTCGCGACCGATCCGGAGGAGTACCGTGCGATCCTGGGTGGGGCGAAAGTCCTGAACCCGGCGGTGTACGATGCGACCCGTAACCGGGTGCTGTGCGGCAGCGATCTGACCACGCTCGGGAACGAACTCCAGTCGGCGCGCGTTCATCACGCCCAGCAGCTCGCGGGGCTGGACCGGTACGAAACCGGCGTGCGCAAACTGTACCGGGGGGACGAACTGGGCCGGCACCTCCGGGCGATCGAGGTCGAGCGGAAGCGGGTGTTCGTGGCGGAAGCCAACAACGGGTACAAGTTCGACACCGCGACCGGGAAGCTGCTCTTCGCCCTCCTGTACCACGAGGCGTTTCACGCCTACGTGTCCACGTTCGTGTACCCGCCGCTCAAGCCGGCCCAGGTGAAAGCCGGGGAGGGCACCGGCGAACTCCCGCGGTGGCTCAACGAGGGGCTCGCCCAGGTGTTCGAAACAGCGGTGGTCGAGGCCGGCGAACTCCGCGCCGACCACCCGGATAAGGAACGACTGCAGCGCGCGAAGGACTGGCTGAAGGGCAAGGACGGCGGTGCGCTCGTGCCGCTCGGGAGCATCCTGGTGACCGGCCGTGATGCGTTCCTGGCGTCACACGCGGACCAGAAGGCGGCTTCCGACCGGGCGTATCTCTCGTCCTGGGCTCTGGCCCACTACCTGACCTTCGACCGCCGCCTGATCGGCACCAAAGCGTTCAACGACTACCTCGCGGCCGTGAACAGCGGCGACGATCCGAAGCAGGCGTTTGCGGCGCTCGTGGGTAAGGATCTGGACGCGTTCGAGAAGGACTGGCACACCTACCTGGCCCGTCTACAACCGAACGGCACGCTGACCAAATAGGGCCTCAGCAGGAAACACACTTGCCACGCGCTGAGGTGCTGCCGGCCGCACGGCCGGCACATCGAGCATTTTCCGGACTCCTGTCTTGCTCAGAACAGCAACTTGCGCCCGGGCAAAGCACGTGCGATTCGGTAGTAGCGATCAACCAGCGAAAGACAGAGCAGCCAGTCGGTGCCCAGCCGGTGAACGGACCTCGGCAGCATTTGAAGCTGGAATAAACAGCTCACCTGTACCGCCACCGTCGGATAAACCGTGCGTCACAATTCAGACGCCGTTTGTCAGGGCAGCGCCGAGTTCGTGGTGCGTTGCTACCCCAGGGCGACCAACTCGCCGCCCTCGAATCGCAGCCGCCCCGACTCCAGATCCGCGGCGTACCCCTCCAGGTACGCCCGCCAGCTCGGGGCCACGACCTCTACCGGCCCGACCTCATGGCAGAAATAGATCACCTGACCCGACACGCCGCCGGAGGCCGGGTCCAGGTCGATGCACAGGTGGTCGCCGCCTCCGTCCCACGTGACGGGCACCCACCCGCGACACCACCACTGCGCCCGGACGGGGCCGCGCGGGTCGGCCCGCCGGTCATCGAAGGAGCCATCCTCCCACCATCCGAGCCACATCTCGCGGTCGCGCACCACCGCGTCGAGCGAGAGTAGCGGCACGTCGATCAGGCCCATGGTTCGGTGCGCCAGAACGTCCGCATCGCCGCTGCCGTTGTGGACCGCGTAGGACTCACGTACGTCGACCGGCAGCGTGACGCCCAACCGGGTCTCGGCATCGGCGATGACCTCGGGCGTTGCTCCGCCAGCGAGGACGGCGAGCCGATCCGGGGCCGAAGCCCTCAGCGCCGCCTTGATGCGTGCCCACAGCTTTCGCACCTTGAGGCCTCCGGAGCCGAACCCCCGTTACCGCGCCGCGAACCGCGAACGGTGGGCTCATTTGCCGCGGTCTTCGCCCTTGCGGCCGTCGGCCGACTGGTGCGGTGCCGGCTCCTGCGCCCGGATGCCGAACTCCTGTTCGGCGGCGCCGTCGTGTTGCGGCCCTTCGGCGGGCGGCTTCTCGGAGTGCCGGCCGGTCACCGTGTCCACCACCTTCTCGACCGCGTGCGCCGCCGCCACCGCGGGCTTCGCGATGATGCCGGGCACGTGCGGCGCCTCGCCGGTCGAGATGCCCCGGCTCAGCACGTACTTCTGGATCAGCGCCCCGGCGATCCCGGACAGGATGGCGACGACCACCAGCGGCTTGTACTCGTTGATCTTGTTGAAGATGTACAGCACCTGGTCGGTGAGGAAGTACGAGAGCCAAAACATGATGTTGACCAGCGGGATCGCGTAGATCACGTCCGCCAGCATGAACCGCCCGAGCGGCACCTTCAGAACCCCCGCCATGACGAAGATCGGCCCGCGGATGCCCGGCAGCAGCCGCGCGCCGAGGAGGATCATGATGCCGCGGTCGTGGAAGTTCTTCTCGATCTGCTCGCGCTTCTCGGGCGTCACGATCCGCCGCTGCACCCAGCCCACTTGCAGCAGCCGCCGGCCCCAGATGCGGCCCACGGCGTACAGCGAGCCGTCGCCGATCACCACCCCGGCCATCAGCACCGGGAGCATGATGTACCACCGCAGCGGCGGGTCGCCGTGGCCCACCATAATGCCGGCGGTGATGACGGGCAGTTCCTCCGGGACCGGGACGACCGACGCCGACGCGATCAGCGCGGTGAACACGCCGAGGTAGTGGTAACCGGACTCGCTGAGGTGTTCGAGCATCAATGACTACCCGTGGGACCCGCCCGGTGCGCGCGGGCCATCAGAATCAAGTTACCACCGGCCGCGCGGCGCGGTCAGTGTTTTGTGTTTGGGGCTGCCGGTTTTGTGTTTACTCTGTGGCGGTCCGGGAGCGCGACCGGCCGGACTCCCTCCACCAACCTAATCTGCACTATGAAACTCGGACTGATCAACTCGGCGTGGGCGCAGGCGGGGAAGGGCACCGCCTTCGGCATCCGGCAGACGAAGGCCATCGGGTTCGACTCCATCGACATTTTCGCCGACCCGCTCGACACCGACGCCCGGGAGCGGAAGCTGATCCGCACGGAGTGCGAGCGGGCGGGGCTGCCGGTCGTCAGCGTCGCGTGCGTCGCGGTCGGGCTGATCGACTTCAACCCGAGCGTCCAGCGGTTCCACCTGTCGCGCTGCAAGGCGTACCTGGACCTGTGCTACGAACTCGGGGCGCGGAACCTGCTGCTGGTGCTCGGCGAGTACATCTGGGAGCGGCAGGTGATCGCGCCCGCGGAGCAGTGGCGTGCCGGCGTCGAGCACCTCAAAACGCTCGGCGACTACGCCGCCGGTCTGGGGCTGGACATCGCACTGGAGTTGGAGCCGTTCAAGCTGTCGCTCTTGAACAACGTGCCCAGCATGGTCCGGTTCATTGACGACGTGGGCCACCCGGCCGTGCGGGCGAACATCGACGTTTCGCACCTGCACCTCGCCGGCTCGCGGCCCGAAGAGCTGCGCGCGCTGAAGGGCAAGGCGGTCCACGTTCACATCAGCGATTGCGACGGTAAGGTTCACGGCGACCTGCCGCCGGGCCGCGGGGTGGTCGATTTCGTGCCGTATTTGAAGGAGATCGCCGGGCTGGGCATCAGCGGGGCAATCAGCATCGAGCTGGAGTATTCGCCGGAGCCCGAAAAAATCGTCGAGTGGGTAACGGAGGCGTACCGCGCTACGGCGGATTTGCTGCAAGAGGCCGGCATCCCGCGCGAATAATACCCCGTGGCGGATCAGGTGTCCGGTCTGCCACTGGAGTGCCCACGATGGCAGACCGTGTGATTGAAACAGACCTCCACAAACTTTCGGGTGAGTGGCAGCGCAAGGCCGGTGAAACGGCCCTGGAGGCGAAAAAGTTTCTCCAGGGGCCGCAGCGCCGCCGGTTCGAGTTCTGGCAGGCCGTGAAGATCTTTCGCGAGACCATATACGGGTTCCGGAAGCTCCATTTCGTCGGCCCCTGCGTGACCGTCTTCGGGTCCGCGCGGTTCGACGAGCAGCACCGCTACTACCAGATGGCACGCCAGGCCGGGCGGTACCTGGCGGAGTCCGGGTTCACCGTGATGACCGGCGGCGGGCCGGGGATCATGGAGGCCGCGAACCGCGGCGCGAAGGACGTGCAGGGCCGCTCGATCGGGTGCAACATCGTGCTCCCGCACGAGCAGAAGCCGAACCCCTACGTCGATTCGTGGATCGACTTCGAGTACTTCTTCGTCCGCAAGCTGATGCTGGTGAAGTACAGCTACGCGTTCATCGTGCTGCCGGGCGGCTTCGGCACGCTCGACGAGCTGTTCGAGGTCGCGACCCTGATTCAGACGGGGAAGCTGGAGCAGTTCCCGGTGGCGCTGATGGGGGTGGACTACTGGAAGCCGCTGGTCGATCAGCTTCGGCTCATGGTGAACGAAAAGACCATCAACTCCGAAGACCTGGACCAGCTCATCGTGTCCGACGACCCCGGCGAGGTGGTGTCCGGGGTGACGGATCTGGCGATGAAGCGGTTCGGGCTCACCTACGGGCCGGAGTGCGAGCCGAAGTGGTGGCTCGGCGAGCGCGTCGGCCGGTGGTTCCGGAGCAGGAAGTAAGAAGTTCTGGCGGAATGAGTTCCGCTCGGGGGACTGCAGGCCCAAGGCAAGGGGTGCGGCACCAAAGCTCACTCAAAGCGCCAGGACGATTTTGACAGGATTTACAGGATAAACAGGATTTCAAGTCGATCGGCCTTCATCCGGTGAATCCTGTCGATCCTGTCAAAATTGGTTTTCCTAAACATGAGACCCGCATGGGCTGAAACGAAACCCCGACCATTCGCCTATCCCACTACCCGTTCTGAACGATCGCACCGGACCGCAGCCGATTAATCGCGTCGAGCGCGGTTGCGAGCCGCTCGGCCGGTGTTCCGAGGACGCGCACGAAGGAGCGGTTATCGGTGGTCAGCTCGTTCACGAAGGTTTGGTGCATCCAGTCGCGGATTCGTTCGCCGTCGCGGGTGCCATCTTGGAAGAACGGCGTGTTGATGTCGGTGAGGAGGTACAGGTCGGGCCGGCGGTGCGCGCGGGCCACGGCGTCCACCTCGGCGGACCAACTGCCCATGTACCGCCGGTGCCACACCCGTGTGGCGAACGCGTCGGTGTCGCAGACCAGCACCCGGTTCGCCCGCCGCGCGGCGGCGTCCTCGCGCTCGCACTGCCCGCGCGCGATGGTCACGAACTCCTCCGGCGCCCACACATCGGGTTCGCCGCGGGCCGCCTTTTGTTCCCAGTATTCACGGCCGTACTCCGGAACCCAGACCGTCCCGAGCGCGGCGGCCAGGTCGGCGGCGAGAGTCGTTTTGCCGGTCGATTCGGCGCCGATCAGGACGACGCGCCGCGCGTAAAAGCCGCGAACGGGCGGGTCGAGAAAGTCCCAGTTCGCGAACGGGTCCGCCCGCACCGCGGTGCCCGAGACGGGAACCGCGGCCCGCTGCCGATCGACGAGCACGTGGCGGCAGCCGAGGTGCGCCGCGAAGGGCTCGCCGTAGCTCTCGGAGGTGAAGACCACCTCGGGCGCGAAGCCGAGCAGGGCGGTGCAGACGGCGGCCCACACGCGCGAGTCGTTGGGGTCGTACCGGTCGTCGATCAGGTGGACCGTTGCGCCGGGGTGGATCTCCCGAATCCACCGCGCCCGCACGTCCGCGGGCGGGTGTTCCCCCGGCCGCGCGCAGACAACCACGTGGACCTCGTCCGCCTGGGCCAGTGCTGTGTCGATGAGCAACTTGTGACCCCGGTGCGGCGGGTAGAACTTGCCGACCACCAGTCCCCGCGTCTTCATGTCACGTCCTTCGCGAGCCGGTGGCGCCATTCGATCAACCCCGACACGCACATGAGCAGAAGCAGCGCGGACAGGGCGGCCGTCAGGTACATCTCGCGTGAGAGGAACAGCGCCACGGCCACCTGATCCACGACGATCCATGCGAGCCACGTTTCGACGTACCGGCGGTTCAGGAGCCACTGTGCCGCCAGACTGAGGGTCGTGACGAACGCGTCCAGCGTGGGGGCTGCGCCGTTAACGACTTCGAGCCACTTCATCAGTCCGAACCAGACCACGGGGAACAGCGCCGCCAGCGCGGTCAGTTCGCCGAGGGGCACGCGGCGCACGCTCAACTCCACTTCGCGGCCGCGCGCCCAGGCGATCCACCCGTGAAGGCTCAGCGCGATAAACACGATTTGGAGGCCGGCGTCTGCGAACAGCCTCCCTTCCGCAAAGAACGCCAGGTATGCGGCGCAACTGACGATGCCGACCGGGAAGTTCCAGATGCTTCGGGCTACGACCAACAGCACGCAGCCGGCCCCGGTCAGCACCGCCACGATCTCGAGCCAAGAGAAGGGCACCGCTCCGAACGCCCGGCCGACCAGAAGCCCAACTGCTGTGATCGCAAACAGCAACCCGGCGACACGCACGCCGCGGCGGTGCGAGGGCCGGACCTCTGTGGGCGGGTTCGTCGCGGGTTCGTGCCGTTCGCCCATCTGTTGGTTCTCGTGGCTCGCGGGAGCAACTCCGCCCGCTGGGGTCGCTCGTAGAGTATGCCCGAGGGAAACAGAAGCCGTAGCGGAAATCATAATGCGGGTCTTCGTTTACGAGTACATGACGGCTCTCGGAATCGGGCGCGAACCGCACACGCCGGAACACGGCATGTACCTCGAAGGGCGCGCGATGCGGGACGCGCTGCTGGCGGATTTCGGGCGCGTCGAAGGTGTGGAGGTGCTTGCGGTTCCGGATGCGGCGGCACCTGTCGGGTCGGACGGTTTTGAGGATTTGCGCAGCGGGGCGGTTGCGGACTGGACGCTAGTTGTGGCGCCCGAGACGGATGAGATCCTGTTTCGCCACGCGCAGACGGTCGAGCGTGAACCGCAGAGCGGGCAACTTCTCGGGTGTTCACCCGCTGCCATCGGACTAACGTCGGACAAGCTCGCGCTCGCCGAGCACTGGCGTGCTCACGGGGTCCGAACCCCCGCCACCAGCGACCGGGAGCCGACGCCGTGCGAGGCGTTCCCGGTGGTGTGGAAGCCGCGCGACGGGGCCGGTTCGACCGACACGTTCCTGATCCGGGACCGCTTTGAACTGGCGTCGGCGCTGGCCGCACGTGACGGGGGGCGGTCGATGATCCTTCAGGAGTTTGTGGCAGGTACGCCCGCGAGCGTGGCCTTTCTGTGCGGTCCGCGTGCTCAGATGCCTCTGCTTCCGGCAGTTCAGCGGTTGAGCACCGACGGGCGGTTCAAGTACGAAGGCGGTGAACTGCCGATCCGGCCGGAACTCGCCGGTCGCGCCGTCAGCCTGGCTCGTGCGGCTGTCGTGTGTGTGCAGGGACTTTTGGGGTACGTGGGGGTCGATCTCGTACTGGGTGACCGATCCGACGGTTCGCGGGATTTTGCCATCGAGATCAACCCGCGGCTCACGACCTCCTACATCGGGCTGCGGGCGCTCGCGGACTTCAACGTTGCGGACGTGATGCTCGCGGTCGCGAGTGGACGAGATGTGGAGCCGCTGAAGTGGAAACCGGGGCGTGTGCAGTTTGGGGCGGACGGGCGGGTGACAACGCGGTGCTGATTGCGGGGCGCCGGGTGCGGGAACGATACCGCATCGACTGGACGCTGACTGGCCTCTCGCGGGCCGATCGCTACCGCCCGACTGGCAATCCGCTGGTGCGTCGCTACCACGGGGCACTCGCGCCGGGCCTTGAATGCGGCTCCCTGAGGCGAACGAATGCGGTCCGGATGGCATCAAGATTGCGAGTCGCAACAGATTGTAGATACGGCGTTTGCGCCCTGGTTGATTGCGCGGGTCGGGGCGATTGCTGTTCAAGAATCAGGGGCGTCTGGCCCGTTTCGTGGGGCAAGACGGCGCGAACTTTTGGGAGTGCTGCGAGAGAAATGCCCGATGTGCCAGTTGCCGTTCTGCGAGGGGAAGGCGTTTGCTTGCCTCCATCGCGCACCGACCGGGCGAGCGGCCGGTGCGCGTCGGCGATTACTTCTTCGCGGCGTTCAAAAGCTGTTCCGCACGGGCCGAGAGCGTGCGGGCGTGTTCCACCCGGCCCGGGAACCCGGCGTGGGCGCTCGACTGCCCCTCGTAGGTGCGCCACGCGGAAAGGGCCGTTTGCCACTGGGCCGCAGCCTCCTGGCGCAACCGGGTGGCTTCCGGGCCGCTCGCCCGCTCCACGCGGACCTGCGCCCGCTCCGCGATCTCGTGCTTGCACAGCGCCAGCAGAAGGGTCGCTTCGGCCAGGCCGACTTCCGACGCCGCCCGGTCCACGATGTACTGTGCCCCGGGCTGCTTCCACTGGGCCTCGATCTGGCCGAGCTTCTGGCCTACGAGTTCCTTGTTGTTTTGGATCTCCGCCCGGCGCGCTTCCGGGTACAGCTCGTTCATGGCGTCGACCCAGTCGCGGATCTGCTGGTCCGCGTCCTTGTTCAGCCGGAGCCGTTCCAGCCCGCTGGAGAACATCTCTTGCTTGTTCACGAGGTCCTTCGCCGCGTCCTGGAACTGCCCGCGCTGGATCCGCTCGCGCGGGTTCGGGGGCTCGATGAACGAGCCCCCGATCGCACCGGCCGCCATCGCCCAGAGCCGGCTCCGCGCCGGGGCGGCCTCTTCGGTCAGCGTGTTCGGCACGCGGAACACGCCGAACGGGAGCTGCTCGCGGCGGAACGCGTCGTACAGGCGCTGCCCGGTCTCGCCGCGGTCGGAACCGCCGGCGTCCGCCGGGAGCAGCGACCGCGCGACCCGTCCGTAAGCGAACGGCTCGTCGGACGGGTTCCAGAACGCGGGCTTCGGGTCCGGGAACGCGGCCCGCAGCTTGGCGGGGTCGAACGCCAGGTTCACGTCCAGGTCGGTGCGCAGGCGGTCGCCGGCGGTCGCCATGCGCGGCGCCAGGGAGTTGACGGGCACGGCGAGGTAAACGGTTGCGGCCTTCGCGTCGGCGAGCGTCGCCCCGCCCGCGTTCGCCGGGTCCTCGAACCAGGCTTTTGCGGCGTCGGGGTTCGCCCGCAACTGTTTCAGGGTGAACGGGACCGCGGCCCCGCGCCACGGGTCGTACAGCCGCACGTCGTCGCCCGTTCGGACCCCGACCGCCCAGAACGGGCCGCGCGGTGCCAGCCCCGCGACGTTGGGGACGGGGGCGTTGGCGGGCGCGGAGACCTGGAACACCACGTTCGCGGCGCCGGCGCCGGGGCGACCGACCAAACAGGCGTCGAGGTTCAACTGCTGGAGCAGGGCGAGCAGCACGTAGGCGCGCTCGAGCCCGGAGCCGGACCCGCGGCGCAGCACCGCGGTCGGCGCGACGGAGGTTGTTCGGAAGGTGTGGACGACGGCGTTGCCGTTGAGCGGTTGGGCCCCGAGGTGCCACGCCCACGGCTGCAAGTACACCTGCCGGCACACCCACGCCAGAGCGACCTCCGCCCGGGCCTCGGGCGGCAGGGCGGCCAGCGCCAGCGACCGGGCCGCGTCCCGTAGGTAGAGGCAGTCCGCGATGTAAACGCTGTCGTGGCTGGTGAACCCCCCGGCACGCACCTCCTCACGGTCTTCCGGGGTGAGCGGCACGACCTCGGTGAGCTTCGCCAGGTCGGCCTCCGACAGCGCCGGCAGCCGCTCCTTGTTTTCGGCGTTCAGCTCGGACCCCAGCGCCGTGAGGGCCACGCGGACGGTCGTCGGGTCGGTGTCCTTCTTGAGCCGCTGGGCGGCGTTGGCCCACGGGTTCACCTTCGGCCCCTCGGTTGCGGCGGGGCCGTCCACCTGGGCCGGGGGGCGGCCGCAACCACCGGCACCCGCGGCGAGGAGAAACAGTATGAGGGCGGCTCGGGGCCGGCGGGCGCCGGGAGCGCGTTCGGTACGGTTCATGCGGGTCGGCTCAGGTGGCAGTGGCATCGTCGGGGCGGTTCAGTGCCGCGCGGATCCTCACGCACTCGGCGATCACGCGCGGCAGCACGTCGAGCGGGATCATGTTGGGGCCGTCGCTCTTGGCCTCGTCCGGGCGCGGGTGGGTTTCCAGGAACACCCCGTCGCACCCGGCGGCGACCGCGGCCCGGGTCACGACCGGCACCATCGCCCGGTCCCCGCCGGTGCGGTCCCCGAGCGCCCCTGGCTTCTGTACGCTGTGCGTGCCGTCAAAGATCACCGGGGCACCGGTTTCTTGCATCCACGGCACGGACCGCATGTCGTTGACCAGCATCCCGTAGCCGAATGTCGTGCCGCGTTCGGTCAGGAGGACGTTCCCGGTGCCGAACTCGGACAGCTTGGCGACCACGTTCTTCATATCCCACGGGGCCATGAACTGCCCCTTTTTGACGTTCACCACCCGCCCGGTGCGGCCGCACGCCTCCAGCAGGTCCGTCTGGCGGGCGAGGAACGCCGGGACCTGCAGAATGTCGCACACCTCGGCGGCGGTCGCGGCCTGGGCGCACTCGTGGATGTCGGTGGTGACGGGAAGCCCGGTCGCGTCCTTCACCGCCGCGAGCGTTTTCAGCCCCTCCTGAAGTCCGGGACCGCGGAACGACTTGCCCGAACTCCGGTTCGCCTTGTCGAAGGACGCCTTGAATACCAACTGGAGGCCCAGCCGGTCCGCGTAGCTCTTGAGGGTTTCGGCGATCCGCAGCGTGAGGTCGTGCGACTCGATCACGCACGGCCCGCAGATCCACAGCAGCGGCCCGCCCCCGCCGACGCGGTACGGACCCACCGTGACGGCTCGTTGCGGCTCCATCGGGGGCAGTCCTCTAATGTTAAAGGAGAATGCAACCGGTGCTGTACCGCCGAACACCGGGCGGGTGCAACCCCAAAACGAGCGGGGCGCGGATCGGAAAAAGTTGCTCTCGTTTTGTAAGAACGCAATTGGTAAAGTCCGCCGCCTTCCCGGTCCCGGGTGGTTTCCACTCGGAGGGACGGCCCCACCCACGGACGGGCGGGTTACGGCAGGAGGTTGTCGCGTGGCTCGCCGTCGATTGCGCCACAAACTGATGCTGGGCTTGGTCCTCGTGGCCGCGAGCATCGGCTTGCTGGCCTGTGGCGCAGCGTACGGCATTTACAACTACTACATCAGCTACAAGGTCACGCAGCGGAAGATCCAAGAGTTTCAGCACGTCACCCAACTGGTCGATGATTTAAACAAGATCGATCGGTCCACGGACTCGAAACGCTACGAGCGGAACCTGGTTCAAGTCGTCACGGCCAAGAATCAGCTCAAGATAGTCAAGGAAGCGAACGAGAACGTGAAGAATGCCGGGCTCGACCCCGACAACGGGAACATGGAGAGCGGGTTGGTGAGCCAGCTCGAGGTTGAACTGGCCGCACTGATGGCTGCGGTGGACGGCGACCTCAAGCCCCGGATCGGGATGCCCGACGGGAATAATACGGACCCGCTCATCCCGGTACACAGCCGGTGTGTGCAGATTGCCGAGCAGCTCCGACAGGCACAGGTTGACGACATCAGGCAGAGCTGCGAAGAGTCGGTCGTAGCGGTTAAGCGGGCGATTTGGTCTACGGGTTTTGCGATGGGCTGGGCGCTGGCGCTCGTCGGCACCATGCTGTACTACTTCCGCGTGTGGATGTTCGCGCCAATCCGCGAGCTGCAAGGCGGGGTGCAGCGGGTTCACAACGGCATCTTCAACCAGCCGATCGTGCTGGACTCTGGCGACGAGCTTCAGGAACTCGCGGACGAGTTTAACGCGATGGTGGCGCGGCTCCACGCCGTTTACGCGGACCTGGCCCGACAGGTGACCGAGCGCAGCCGGCAGCTCGTGCGCTCGGAGCGGATGGTGTCCGTCGGGTTCCTGGCCGCCGGGGTCGCGCACGAGATCAACAACCCGCTCGCCAGCATCCTGTTCTGCTCCGAGGCGCTCGAGCGCCGGCTCCAGGAAACGCTCACGGCCCTGTCCGCCAACACCGCGGTCGCGCCGCCCGCCGACGCCGAAGTGCTGGCCCGTTACCTGAAGATGATCCAGCAGGAAGCGCTCCGCTGCAAAGACATCACCCAGAAGCTCCTCGACTTCAGCCGCACCGGCGACCGTAAGAAGGAGCCCGCGGACCTCACGGGGCTCGTGAGCGGCGTGCTGGAAGTGGCGCGGCACCTGCCGTCCAGCCGCGGGAAGCTGGTGGCGTTCGAGCCGACCGGGTACATCGTCGCCCCGATCAACGCCCAGGACCTCAAGAGCGTGATTCTGAACCTCGTTGTGAACGCGCTCGACAGCATGGACGACGGGGGCCGGCTGGACATCACGCTGGGCACCGTCGCGGGGTACGCGGAACTGGCGTTCACCGACACCGGCTGCGGAATGGCGCCAGACGTGCTCGAGAACATTTTCGAGCCGTTCTACACCAAGAGCCGCACAGGCAAGGGGACCGGACTGGGGCTATTCATCAGCCACCAGATCGTGGACCAGCACGGCGGCACCATCACCGCTTCCAGCCCCGGGCCGGGTGCCGGAAGCACGTTTACGGTTCGCATCCCTTTGCAAGTTGCGCCGGCCGTAGCGGACGCGCCAGGCGGGGACCCGGAAACCGACCCGGCCCCCGCTGTACTGACGTTCCCTGGCGGGCGCAACGCGGCATAAGTGGGATGCGAACGCGGCGAGTTCTGATTGACGATGGGCGGCGCGCAGGTCACGTCACTAATCGCACTCTCAACCTCGCCAGTCGGGGACGACGAATCGGGGTTGTAAATACTGCAAGCCGGTTTATCTTCCCCTCCCGAACGAGACACCGGACGGACGAAACGGAGACCGCGAGTGGCTACCACACCCGCTCACAACCGACTGCGAATCCTGTTCGTCGACGACGAGACGCACCTGCGGGAGTTCATGCGATCGGAGCTGCCCCGCCTCGGGCACGAGGTCACCGTTTGCGCGGACAGTAAGGCCGGGATCGAGACCGTCAAGAAGCAGACGTTCGACGCGGCCATCCTCGACATGCGGATGGAGCACGACAAGGCCGGGCTCCAGGTGCTCGCCGCGCTCAAGCAGGTCGCCCCGGACACCGAGGCGGTCATCATGACCGGCTACGGCAGCACGGAGACCGCGGTCGAGGCGCTGCGCCTGGGGGCGTTCGACTACCTGACCAAGCCGTGCAAGCTGACCGACATCGAGGCGCTGCTCCTGCGCATCCAGGAGAAGCGGCGGCTGAAGCACAAGACCGCGGCCCTGGAGAGCCGGGTGCAGGCGGCGGAAGGGCCGGCCGGCCTGATCGGGGCCAGCGCGGCGATGGTGCCGGTGCAGCAGTTCATCCAGCGGGTCGGGCCGACCGACGGGCGGGTGCTCATCACCGGCGAGACCGGCACCGGGAAGGAAGTGGTCGCGCGGGCGCTGTACACGGCGAGCAAGCGGGCCGACATGCCGTTCGTGCCGGTGAACTGCGGCGCCCTCACGCAGTCCCTGGCCGAGAGCCAACTGTTCGGCCACAAGAAGGGCGCGTTCACCGGCGCCGACAAGGACCACAAGGGGTTCTTCGAGGTCGCCAACGGCGGCACCCTGTTCCTCGACGAACTCGGGGAACTCGACAAGAACCTTCAGGTGAAGCTGCTCCGGTTCCTTGAGGCCGGTGAGATCCAGCGCCTCGGCGAGAGCCAGCCCATCACCGTGGACGTGCGGGTCATCAGCGCGACCAACAAGGACCTGCGCCAGATGGTCGCGGAGGGGCACTTCCGCGAGGACCTCTTGTACCGGCTGAACATGTTCCACGTCCACCTGCCCCCGCTGCGGGACCGGCGCGAGGACATCCCGGAACTGGCCCGGCACGCACTGGCCCGGCACGCCAAGCGCCCGGTGGAGTCGGTCGCGCACCTGATTACGCCCGAGGCGTTTCAGGTGATGGTGAACCACGAGTTCAAGGGGAACGTGCGGGAACTGGTGAACGCGATGGAGTATGCGTGGATCGTGTCGGGCGGGGGCGCGATCACCCCCGACTACCTGCCGCGCGAAATGGTGGCGCCGCGCGCCGCCGCGCCGGTTCCGATGGCGTACCCGGTGCCCGCGCCGGCGCCGGCCGCGTACCCCACCGCTTACGCCGCGCCGCCGGCCCCGACGCTCCCGTTCCCGGGGGCGCCGACAACTGATACAGGTGCGGGCGGCCCGACGAAGTCGCTGGCGGACGTGGAAATGGAGTACATTCTTCAGGTGTACGCAAAGAACGGGATGAACAAGCAGAAGACCAGTGACGAACTCGGGATCAGTCTAAAAACGCTCTACAACAAGCTGCACAAGTATGAAGAGGAGCGGCAGCGCCGCGCCGGATGAGGTGGGGGGGGGCGGTCACGCGGTGAGCCACGGGACCGCGCGGCACGCCTGCCCGAGCGCGAAGCCCGTACCCGCGAGCGCGACCATCCCGAGCGCGAGCCGCTGTCCGTGTCGGCGGTACGCGACGAACTCGGCCGGGGCCGCACACACCCTCCACGGCCAGTGGACCCACGACACGTAGGTGAACAGCACACAGGCGCCGAGCCACGCGGCGCCCTTCGCCGCCACGAGCGCGAGCCAGAGCGTGCTCGCGCCGTCCCACCGCAGCCCCACCAGCGCGAACCCAGACAGCCCGCACGTCAGGAGCCCGGCGGTGACGAAATAACGCATGTTGTGGGCGAGGTGCGCTGAGAAGTGCTCGTACTCGGCCCGCGACCGGAAAAATGCGAGCGCCTTTCCGTCGACCACGAGCGTGCGGTAAAAGATCGCACCGAACCACGCCGCGCCGGACAGCCCGTGGGTCCAGACGAGCAGCATTTCGAGCGATTTCATGGCGACGGCTCCGGCGGGTGACTTCACCCAATTCACCGCCATAGAGGGCGGTCACACAACCGTAAAGGTCCTTGGCGTGATCGCGTTCGTTTGATTGGAGCGCTGGCCTGTGCAATGGCTGCAAGGTCGGTATGTCAGACGGCGCGGCTGAGCGCGATCGTGTGCGTTTTGGTTGCGTTCGGGTCATCGACCTGGCCGGTCCGCGCGACGATCGCGGTGATGTTGTCTTGCCCGCCGGCCTCGTTGGCCGCTTCGATCAGCGCCTTGACCGCCCGTGCCGGGCTGTCGGACCGCTTCAGGATCGCCAGCAGGTTTTCGTCGGTGAGCCGACGGGTGAGCCCGTCGGTGCAAAGCAGTAGCTCGTCGCCGACTTGAAGGGTGGTGTGGTGTAACTCGGGCGTCACGTCCTTTTGGCCCGCGCCGATGCAGTTCCACAGGGCGTGCCCCAACCCCGCGGCCTCGGCCTGCGACGCCGTCAGCACGCCCTCGTCGACCGCCCGCTGGGCGAGGGTGTGGTCGGTGGTCAGGCGGGTCAACGTGTCGCCGCGCCGGATGTAACACCGGCTGTCGCCGGCGTGGACCACGTAGATGCGCGGCCACAGGAGGCACGCCAGGGTGAGCGTCGTGCCCATGCGCCGGAACCGCGAGTGCTCGGCCGCGTCCTTCACGGTGTCCTGGGTCACCCGCACGGCGTTCCGCAACTCGTGCTCCAGTTCCACTTCGCGCCCGTCCTGGTGGCGGTAGAACCAGGGCATCGTCTTGGCGACGTACCACGAGATCGTTTCGACCGCGAGGCCGCTCGCCACCTCGCCCCCGGACATCCCGCCCATCCCGTCGGCGACGACGAAGAGGTGCCCCGTTACGCCCGCCTTCCAGCCGCCGTCTTCGGACGGGAGGAGGCTCGTTTGCGTCACCCGGAGCTGCTTCACGAGATCGGCGATCAGGAAGTGGTCTTCGTTGTTCTTGCGCACGCGGCCGATATCGGTGGAGCCGGCAGATTCGACCGTAACGCTCATTGTGGCGACTCCCGCTGAGGTGCAGACACGCATTCCGATGAGCAACCGCCGTGCCCCGGGCTACCGTTTGAGGCCCAGTTGAATCAGCTCGCCGGTGAAGTTGGGCTTCAGGTCCACCCAGTTGCCGACTTTTCCGCCCCCGCCGTTCACACCGGCCGCCAACCCCCGTGTGAGTACGAACCAGCAAAAGTAGCAGTGGTTGGTGGTCGCACCCGGCAGGGCATTCGGGTCACGCTGAAGGATCTCGTCCCGAATCGCCGACAGGCCGTCGCGGAAGATCGTGCCGACAACCGGGTGCGCGCGGGCGGACCGGACGATCTCTTCCACGCTGTCGGTGTAGATGTTGCCGATGGTGAGTTGGTCGAGGTCGGACGCGAACCCGCAGCACGGCTTGACCTCGCCTTTGGGGTTCACGATGAGCGCCTGCCCCGGCCCCTCACAGTAGTCCTCCTCGAACCAGGTGCCGTCCCACGGGTCGCCGGGCAGCTCTTCCGCGCGCTCGACCGTCGCAAGGTGGTTCCAGCACGCGGTCATTGTGAGGTCGTCACTCACGACCAGGTATCGCCCGAGCAGCTTCGACCACTCCACCACGCCGTCCAGAGCCGCCGCCAGACGACGAATCGGTTCCAGGCCCTTGTGCGGGTCGCGGCTCGCGTAACTCAGTGAAAGAACGGTGTCGCGCGCGAACACCTGGCGAGTGACCCGACAGAACTCGGCGAGCTTGTCGATGTCCATTCCGTGGAACTTATCGACGCTGAGGCCGATCTTGCCCGTGAACCCGGCGTCGCGGAGCGCCGCGAGCACTCGCTCGGCGTGTGCGGCGTCGGCGTGCCACACGCCGTTGGTCATGAGCTTGTCGAACTTGAAACCGAGTTCCGCCGCGCGCGCCGTCAGGGCGTTGAGGAACTCGGGGTACAGGAACGGCTCGCCGCCCGTGAACCCGAGCGTGCCGATACCGGCCTCGTGCGCCTGTTCGAGGAACCGCAGCGCCGTCGGGATGTCGAGCCGGTCGGTCCACTCGATCGGGACGCAGCAGTGCGGGCACGCGAGGTTGCACTGATATGTGCCCGCGAACGAGAGGTAGTTCGGCCGGAACGTGCGGCTGGGGGCGGGCGCTCGCTTGTCGCCGCGGCCCAGGGTCGGTTTCAGATCACGCATGAGAGCTTCCAGGGGGAACCCCGAGCCGGTGGGCCGCGCCGCGGTTAGGCGCGACACGCCGCCTCGTCGTACTTTATCAACCCCGGCACTGTTGCGGGTAACGGGTTGTGCGGTTCGCGGCGGCCCCGGCGCGTCACAGCGCGGGGATTTCTCCTTGTGAACTGCGCCATCAGTTGACAAAATCGGCAAGGTGCGCGTGTTGTTCCCGGCACACCGGTCACGGACAGAAGTGGGTACCGCCATGCGTGGCTCCAAACTGCGGTTGTTGTCGGCCGGGGTGCTCGCGGCCCTGTTCGCGTGGCTCGTCACGTGGGCCGGGCACGTCGCGAACGGTCAACCGGCGGTCATCGGCGTCGCGCAAGCCAAAAAGGACGGCAAGGACGATAAAAATAAAAAGGAAGATCGCTCCGAACTCGACGAGAACTTGCCGTTCTCGGTCCCCTACGACCGCGACGCCAAGAACCAGCTCAAGGCGGCGCGCGACTACCTCGACTTCAAGGACCCGCCGTACAACACGATCTGCCCGCTGCTCCAGAACATCCTGGACGCCAAGAGCGATACGTTCTTCGATGTGAAGTACAAGGTCGGCGAGACGGTCCGCATCAACCGGATCAGCGTCAAGACCGAGGCCAACCGCATTATCGCGGAGTTCAAGGCCGAAGGGCTCCAGTTCTACCAGCAGGCCTACGGGGCGACCGCGTCGGCCCTGCTCGACGACGCAATCAAGGCGAACTGCGACCCGGCGCTGCTGTCCGACGTGTCGCAGCGGTACTTCAACACGCGGGCCGGGGCCGAGGCCACCGTTCTGCTCGGCACCCTGCACCTCGAGCGCGGCAACTACCTCGAAGCGGCGTACGCGTTCGAGCGCCTGCTGCCCCGCAAAGACGTTGAAGACATTTTGACGCCGCGGACGCTGTTCAAGACCGCGCTGGCCTTCAAACGGAGCGGTGACCCGCGGCACGCGGACCTATACAAGCCCGCTGAAGAAAAGCTGTTCAAGGCCGCGCGGGACGGGATCAAGTTCGGTCGCACCGTGTTCACCTTGGACCGGCTGCGGTCCGAACTGGCCCGCCCGGTGGAGCTGGTGCGCTCCAACGCCGTGGTGGGCGAGTGGGCGCAACGCGGCGGCAACGCCGGCCGCAACGCGGTCGTGGACGGCGGGCCGCCGTTCCTCGACAAGGTGTTCGGGTTCCCGATGTTCTACTCGGGCGACGACGAGGCCAACCTGTGGATCAAGGGCGAGCTGGAGAAGCTGTTCGCCCGCGACGCCCGCGCTTCCAAAAGCACCCCGCTGCCGGGCACCTTCCCAGTGACCACCGGCGACACCATCGTGTTCCGCAGCTACGACGGGGTGTATGGGGTCGCCACCCGCGACCGGGTGCAGGGGGGCCGCGTCGTTCGCGCCGGCGACATCCTCTGGCGGTCCAAGACGACGGCCGGGTTGTACCAGCTCATCAAGAGCGACGAGACCCACGACGTGGACATGAGCCGGGACGCGAAGAGCTGGTGGGGCACGTACAACACCCGCACCGTCAAGGTTCACAACATCCTGCACGAGAACCCGCTGATCGGGTCGCTGGCGCACGACGGCCAGAACGTGTACTTCGTGGACGACCTCGCGATCACGCCGCCCCCCGTTTACAACAACCCGGAGTTCGGCATCAACTCCGGGCCGCAGTTCCGTCACTCGGGCGACCTGGCCGAAATGGTGCGGGCCGGCCGGCTCGCCGCGGTCGACATCAAGAGCGGCAACATCCGCTGGGAACTCGGCCGCGTCAAGGCGCCCCCGCCGGACAGCGACGGGAAGGCGCCGCCCCCCGCTCCGCTACCGAACTCGCTGACCGAAGAAGAAGCCGACAAAACCACCGACGCGTTCCGGTTGTGCCTGGACGCGGTGTTCCTCGGCGCGCCGATGCCGCTCAACGGCAAACTGTATGTGCTCATCGAGCAGGCCGGGGTGATGCGGCTCCTGTGCCTCGATCCGAAGACCCTGGTGAAGGTTCCGGGGCCGGACCCGACGCCGAAGCCCGCCCTGGTGTGGACCCAGAAGCTCGGGAAGCCGAACAGCACCCTGCCGACCGACTCGGTGCGGCGGTACCAGGGCTGCACGCTCGCCGCCAGCGACGGCATCATCATCTGCCCGACCAACTCCGGCGTGGTGGTGGCCGTGGACGTGATGTCGCGCAGCCTGCTGTGGGCGCACGGGTACCGCCAGGTGTCGCCGGCGCCGCCGCGCGGGTTCGACCCGAACACCGGCATGCCGATCGTACCGGAGCAACTCCCCGACGACCGGTGGCGGTCGGCCGGGCCGATCGTCAGCGGCGGGCGCGTGATCCTGACCGCCTACGACTCGCGGAAGCTCGAGTGCCTCGACCTGCGGACCGGGAAGATCCTCTGGACCGTGAACCACGACGCCAACGACCTCTACGTCGGCGGGGTGGCGAACGACCGCGTGATCGTGGTCGGCAAGAACCAGATGCGGGCGTACCGGCTCGGCGGCGAGGACACCGACAAGAAGGCCCCGAAGGCGGCGTGGGGGCCGGTTACGATCCCGACCCCGACCGGGCACGGGGCGGTCGGCCGGAACGCGTTTTACGTACCGGTCCGTCAGGACGCCGCCGGGAAGGACACCGTTCCGGCGGGCGAGATCTGGGCCATTAACATTGAGGACGGCAAGGTCCTCTCAAAGACCGGCGCCCGAAAGCGGAACGACACCGAGACGCTCGCCCGCTACGGCATCGGGAACCTCGTGTTCCAGGACGGAATGGTCTACTCCCAATCCCCCTGGGAGGTGGCGGCGTACCCGCAGTTGGAACTCAAGATCGCGGAGATGAACAGGCTCCTCGACAAGAACCCGAAGGACCCGATCGGGCTCCTGGCGCGCGGCGAACTCCGGCTGGACGACGGCAAGCTCAAGGACGCCATCGCGGACTTCAAGGACGCCGAGCGGAACAACCTGCCGGTCGAGAAGAAGCCGCTCCTCCGGGAGAAGCTCTACATCGCGTACACGGAACTGCTCCGGGCCGACTTCAACGGCGGTGAGAGCGTCCTGTCGGAGTACGAGGCGCTGTGCGAGGTGCCGGCGCTCGGCGAGGAAACGGCCGAGGACAGGTTGCGCCGCGAGGACGAGATCCGGCGCCGCAAGCGGCTGTACTACTACTTGCTCGCCCGCGGGCGCGAGACCCAGGAGCGGCTCGGGGAGGCATTCGACCACTACCTCGCGCTGGCCAACTTGGGCGAGGGCAAGCAGCTCCTCGATATGCCAGACGAGCCCAACGTGAAGATGCGCCCGGACGTGTGGGCGCGGGGGCGGCTCGAGGTCATGATCCGCCGCGCCGCGACCCCGGAGGCCAAGCGGTCGCTTGAGGCGCGCGTCGAGAAGGAGTGGGGCCTCGTGAAGGGCGGGACGGACCTGGGCCGGCTCCGCGAGTTCGTCGCGGTGTTCGGGCCGTTCTTCGCCTCCGGCACCGAGGCCCAGTTCAAACTGGCCGACGTGCTCCTCTCGACCAACAACGAGGCCGACGCCCGCGAAGCCCAGACGTGCCTGGCGCACCTCCGGGCCAGTTCCGATGACGCCACGACCCGTGCCCGCGCCACGGAAGCGCTGGCACAAGTGATGATCAAGAGCCGGATGATGGAGGACGCGGTCGGCCTGTACTTCCAGCTCGGCAAGGAGTACCCGAACGTCGTGATCCGCGACGGCAAGACCGGCGCCGACTTCCTCACCAACCTGCTGACCGACAAGCGCCTGCTGCCGTTCCTCGAGCCGAGCCGCTACCCGCTGCCCACCCGGGTGAAGGCCGAAATGGCCGGCCCCTCCGCCAACATGAACAACGGCTCGCAGATCGAAATCGAGCCGCCCGCGGATCTGTTCCCGGCGTACCGGCGGCTCCGGTACACGCTCGACGGCAGCACCGGGCTGTTCGCGCTCCGCGTGTTCGACCGCTCCACCGGGGCCGTGCGGGCCACGTTCCCGCACATGCAGAGCCCGAACATGTACTCGCGGAACGGGCAGCCGATCCCCTGGTCGAAGTTCGTGCAGGGGCACGGCCACCTGATGCTGGTGCAGATGGGCCTGACCCTGTACTGCTACGACCTCGCCGAGAAGAAGGTGCTGTGGGACAAGAACCTGATGCCCGACAACCCGCTCCAGCCCGGGGGCAGCTACCAGATCGACGTCCTGCCCAACGGGGACTGTGAGCTGTACTTGCTGCCGAACACCCAGAAAGTGCCTCTGGGCCGGTCGGCGGTGCTCCAGGCGGGGTACTGTGCCGTCCTCACGTCCGACGGGCTGGAGGCGGTCGAACCGGTCAGCCGCCGCGTGCTCTGGGTCCGCAAGAACGTGTCCGAGCGCACGTCGCTGTACGGCGACGGGCGCTACCTCGTGCTGATCGACGTGGACTCCAACACCCGGAAGCCGGTCTCTACAAAGCTGCTCCGGGCCACGGACGGGGTGCAGGTGGAGGGCTCGCCCGATTCCGGTGAGGTGCTCAAGAACGCGCGGTCGTACCGCCTGTTCGGGCGGCACGCGCTGATCACCTCTGGCGCGGACAACGAGCCCCGCGTGCTCCGGCTGTACGACCTCGCCACGGGCAAGGACGTTTGGAAGAAGGAGTACGACTCCAAGGCGGTGCCGATCACCGCGCCACTGAACGCCGACTGGACCGGCGCCCTCAAGGCCGACGGCACCGCGGAGGTGATCTCGGTCCGCACCGGGGAGACGATCACGACGCTGAAACTCGACCCCAAGAACCTTGAGGCCCACTTGGTACCGTGTGTCGGGGCGCAGGTGCTGGCCGACAGCGACCGGTATTACCTGATCCTGGACCGCGATCCGAATGCGGCGTCAACGAACGGCAACCGGCCGGTGCAAGTCCAGAACAACGCGATGCTGAGGGCGCAGAAGGTCAACGGGCCGGTTTACGCCTTTGACCGGGTCTCCGGGAAACGGCTGTGGCTCTACGAGGGGGTGCTCGAACACCAGTGGCTCGTACTCGAACAGTTCGCTGAGTTGCCGGTGCTGATCGCGACGGCACCGGTGATGAACCAGAACAACGTGTACAGCCACGCCGTTGTGGTGATCGAGAAGGAGCGCGGCCGGCTGATCCTCGATACGTCGGTTGTCTACAACGGGAACTTGTTCCAAAGCCTTGCCATTGACCCGAAGAACGGCACGATTCGGATGAGCCGGTTCGACACCAGCGTCCTGATCTCGCCCGACGAGAAGAAGCCGTAAAGCGGGCCGGTGCTTCGCACGGCCCGACCGCTCGCGCCGTTCTTTCGACCGCCGCGGGTGAACTGCCCCCTGTCGCATGCTTGTGCATTGCGCTGGGGGCGGTTCGCTCGCGGAAGTGATCGCGTCAAACCGCCTGGGTTAGCGGGCAGTCACCTCGACGTGTTCGGGCTCCCTCATCGCCAAGGTTACGCTAAATTGAGACGGATGTAATTGGTTCGGTCAGTGCGATTCGCTCCGGCCTCGGCAGTTTTGTTTCCCGTTTTTCACCTCTTGGCCGGCCTTTCTCGGTTTTGAGTGGGCATTTCCTATCCACCGGTGTTAACGTTTTTCTCGCCGTTCGTCTCTGACCTACCCTCCCAGGTTCGGCCCGTGCGGCAGACCCGGCCCCGCCAATGGACTTTATGTGGAGAAACTCATGCCCCGTAGCTGGTCGCTCGCAGCCCTCGCGGCGTGTGTGACGGTCGGCCTCGTAGCCGTTCCCTCACCTCAACCCGTTACCGCCGCCGCACCTCAGGACGACGCGAAGAAGAAGTTCAAGAAGGATGTCGAGGCGTCGATCGAGAAAGGGCTGGAATACCTGAAAAAGATCCAGGCGCAGGACGGGCACTGGGAGGCACAGGGGGGACAGTACCCGACCAGCATGACGGCGCTGGCCGGGATGGCGTTCCTGATGGAAGGGAGCACGCTGAAAGAGGGCAAATACTCGGACCAGGTGAAGAAGGCCGTGGACTGGTTCCTGGCTCCGGCCCGGCAACAGCCCAACGGCATGATCGGCGACGTGCGCAACCCCACCGAGCAGACCCGGTACATGTACGGCCAGGGGTTCGGCACCATGTTCCTGGCGAGCGTGTACGGCGAGGAAGAGGACAAGGAGCAGCGGGAGAAGTTGGAAAAGCTACTCAAGAAGGCGGTCGAGTTCATCTGCAAGGCCCAGACCCTCAAGAAGCACCGCAAGGCCGAGGGCAAGGAGGTGGACATCGGCGGGTGGGGGTACGTGAGCGCCGCCGAGGGCAACAACTTCGACGAGGGGTCCGTCACCATCACCGCGCTCCAGGGGCTCCGCGCCGCCCGCAACGCCGGCATCCCCGTCCCCAAAGAGAACATCGACCGCGCCGTCAACTACCTCGAAGCCTGCACCACCCCGAAGGGTGGGATCATTTACAGCTACGCCGGCGGCGGCGGGGCGGTCGGCGAGAACGGGCGCCCGCCCCTCACCGCGGCGGCGGTCTGCTGCGGGTTCAGCGCCGGGCAGTACAAGAGCGAACTGCCAAAACGGTGGATCAAGTACTGCAAGGACAACATTCCGGTCGGTAAGGGGCGGCAGAGCCACGACGAGTACCAGACCTACTACTTCTCGCAGGCCGTGTACGCGCTCGGGGACGACAAGTACCTGGAGATGTTCCCGCTCCTGAAGGCCGACGGGAAGACGCCGAAAGTGTACGGCGACCTGACGGCCGGCGAGAAGGAGCAACTGCTCACCTGGAGCGGGTACAAGGACGCCACGTTCCAGACCATTCTCGACAACCAGGACAAGACCAACGGGTCGTGGAGCCAGGGGTACATCGGGCCGGTTTACACCACGAGCATCAATCTCTGCATCCTTCAGTTAGAAAAGGCGATCCTGCCCATCTATCAGAAGTAGCGCCGTGCGCCGCCGGTCGGGGTTGTAACGCCGACCGCCGGCCGGCGCGTGCCTGCGGGGGGCAAAATCCGCAGTTCGCAGGCGACGGCCCTCCCCGGCACACGGTATCTCTATCCCTAAACTCGACCCAAATTACCACCTCCGAGGGCGGTGACCGCGATGAGCAAGACACCCGAGATGGCCCAGAGCGATATGGACGCGATCCAGAAGCTCAAGACCGCGTTCGACAACATCAAGAAGCAGCTCACGCGGGTCATCGTCGGCCAGGACATGGTGATCGAGGAGCTGCTCATCGCGCTCTTCAGCAAGGGCCACTGCATGCTCGAGGGCGTGCCGGGCCTCGCGAAGACGCTCATGATCAGCACCCTGTCGCGGTGCCTGTCGCTGGAGTTCAGCCGCATCCAGTTCACCCCGGACCTGATGCCGGCGGACATCACCGGCACGGACTTCATCGAGAAGAACCCGGCGACCGGCTCGTTCGAGCTGCTGTTCCGGCCCGGCCCGCTGTTCGCCAACATGGTGCTGGCCGACGAGATCAACCGCACCCCGCCCCGCACCCAGGCGGCGCTCCTCGAAGCGATGCAGGAGCGCCAGGTGTCCGTCGGCCGCGTGCGGCACAAGCTCGCCAACCCGTTCTTCGTGCTCGCGACCCAGAACCCGATCGAACAGGAAGGGACCTACCCGCTGCCCGAGGCGCAGCAGGACCGGTTCATGTTCAAGGTGTACGTGAAGTACCCGAAGTTCGAGGAGGAGTTCGAGATCGCCCGCCGCACCACCGGCGTGACCGCCGACGAGATCACCCCGGTGCTGACCGGCGAGCAGATCCAGGAGATCCAGCAGCTCGTCCGCAAGGTGCCGGTGACCGACCACGTCATCCACTACTGCCTCGCGCTGGTCCGGCAGACCCGCATCGGCGAGCCCGGCGTCCCGAAGTTCGTCAAGGACTGGCTGAGCTGGGGCGCGGGCCCCCGCGCCGTGCAGAACCTGATCCTGGCCGGCAAGGCCCGCGCGCTGCTGTACGGCCGCGGGCACGTCACGACCGAGGACATCAAGGAACTGGCGCTGCCGGTGCTCCGGCACCGCATCCTGACCAACTTCACCGCCGCCTCCGAGGGCATTAACACCGACATGGTGGTCAAGAAGCTCATCGAGGAGACGCCGGACAAGGAGGGCTCGCTGATCAACGACCCGCGGTTCCAGAAGATCTTCTCCTCGTGACCGGGGTTCCACGTTCCGGGTTCCACGTTCCAAGTTGGGAACCCGGATCGGCCCCTTGATGAGAAACTTGGAACCTGGAACTTGGAACCTGGAACTTCCGATGGCCAAGCGCCGCCAAGAGCCCGAGAACCCGCGCCGGTTCCTCGACCCCAAGGTGATCGCCCGCGTCTCGCAGCTCGACCTGCGGGCGCGGTACGCGGTCGAGGGGTTCATCTCCGGGATGCACCGGAGCCCCGTGTACGGGCAGAGCGTCCAGTTCGTCCAGCACCGCGAGTACATGCCCGGCGACGACCTGCGCCGCATCGACTGGAAGGTCTGGTCGCGGTCCGACAAGTTCGTCATCAAGCAGTACGAGGCGGAGACGAACCTCCGCTCCTACGTCGTCGTGGACGCCAGCGAGTCCATGCTCTATGGGCGGGACAAGCACCGCCGCGCCGGCACGCTGTACAAGTACGATTACGTGGCCACCGCCGCGGCGTGCCTGGCGTACCTGACGATCAAGCAGCAGGACTCGTGCGGGCTCGTCACGTTCGACTCGGACGTGCGCGAGGCGATCCCGCCGCGCAGCTCGCAGCGGCACATGGACGCCGTCACCAAGGCGCTCCACGTGTCGGACCCGCGCGAGAAGACCGACATGGTCAAGATCATGCGGCAGGTCGCGGAGGCCATGCCGGCCCGCGGGCTGGTGCTGGTCTTCTCCGACTTCCTGTGCGACCGCGCGGAGCTGTTCAAAGGGCTGGAGATGCTGCGGCACCGCCGGCACGACGTGATGGCGTTCCACATCCTCGACGACGACGAGCTGCTGTTCCCGTTCGGCGGGATGACGAAGTTCGAGGGGCTGGAGGCGCAGCCCGACCTCCTGTGCGACCCGCGGGCGCTGCGGGACGGCTACCTGGAGGAGCTGGAGCTGTACCTGACCGAGGTGCGCCGCGGGTGCACCCGGATCGGCGTGGACTACACGCTGCTCCGCACCAGCGATTACATGGACGCGGTCTTGTCGAAGTTCCTGTTCGAGCGGATGTCCACCCGGGCCGCACCCGCGCGGCGCTGATGTCGAACTCGGAGTGCGGGCCGCGGCGGTCCTCGCCCCCGACCTCCTTCGGTTTTTCGTCCGCGCCCCGCGTTCCGAACTTCTGAGACTCCGATGCTGTCGCTGTTCCTCAACCCGTGGACGTTCCTCGCCGGCGCGGCGCTGATCGCCGCGCCGATCGTCATCCACCTCATCAACCGGATCCGGTTCCGGCGGGTGCAGTGGGCGGCGATGGAGTTCTTGCTGAAGGCGCAGAAGCGGATGCGCCGCCGCAAGATCCTCGAGCAGCTCCTGCTCCTGCTCCTGCGGTGCCTGATCGTGTTCCTCGTCGGGCTGCTGCTCGGGCGGTTCCTCGGGTGCAACTCCGGACAGGGCAAGGAGACCCGCGCGACGACGCACCTCGTCATCCTCGACGACTCGCCCAGCATGGCCGACGTGTGGCGCGACGAGGGGGCGCAGACGGACGCGTTCGCCGTCGGCAAGCGGCTGATCCACGAGAAGCTGATGCGGGCGGCGGGCGAGGCGGCCACCGCGCAGACGTTCCAGGTGATGCGTACTTCGGAACTCGGGAAGCCGTTCCCGGCGAAGCCCGAAGAGGCCAAGGTCAACGCCGCCGCGATCGAGGCGATGGAGGGGCACCTCGCCCAGTTCCAGGTGTCCACCGTCCGGCGGAGCCTGCGGGACGCCCTCGACGCCGCGAAGGCCCACATGGCCACCGTGCCGGCGGGCGAGGCGAAGGTGATCCACGTCCTGTCGGACCTCCGCAACGTGGACTGGGCCGAGGACGGGCAGGCCGTCAACGACAAGCTCACCGAACTGAAAGACAGCGGCGCGACGGTCCACCTGATCGACGTGGCCCCCCCGGCGCGCAAGCCGGACCGCAAGTCGCCGCCGTTCACCGACAACGTGGCGATCGTGGAGGTGAAGCCCCGCAACCGCGTCGTGGCCGCTAACCAGCAGACCGAACTCGAGGTGAGGCTCAAGAACTACGGCAGCACCGACCTCAAGGAGGTTCGGGTGGAGTTTTACGTCAACGGCGAGATGCGCCGCGACATCTCGCTGGTGGTGCCGAGCCTGCCCGCGAACCAGGAGCGGGTGGCGACGTGTCAGGCGACGTTCACCCAGGTCGGCACCCGCGAGAAGCCGCTGGACCGGTTCAACCTCGTGACCGCGGTGCTCGCCGTCCCCGAGCCGGGCGGCCTCGCCATCGACAACGTCCGCCACGCCGTGGTCGAGGTGCGGCCGAAGCTCCAGGTGCTGGTGGTGGACGGCCGGGTGGACAAGCGCGACAAGCAGGACGGCGACAGCTTCTACCTGCGGCGCCTCTTCATCGACTCGTTCGGGGGCATCGACTGGGTCACCACCGAGCCGCCCAAACTGGACGGGCTGGACCTCCGCCCGTTCACGACGGTCTACCTGCTGAACGTACCGACCCTGTCGCCGGGGGCGGTGACGAACCTGGAGCAGTTCGTCTCGAACGGCGGCGGGGTGGGCGTGTTCCTCGGCCCCGACGTTAAGCCCGACGAGTACACGGCCCGGATGTACAAGGGCGGGGCCGGGTTCTTCCCGGTGCCGCTGCCGGCGAAGTTCACCGACGAGCTGAAGCCCGAGCAGAAGACCGCGCGGGAGCTGGCGTTCGGGAAGCGGGTGATCCTGCGCGACCCGGCGAACCGGCAGCACCCGGCGCTGTCCGCGATCTACACCAACGAGCGCGGCGGCACCGCCAAGGACAGCGAGGTGGAGCGGTACTTCCTGTTCACCAACATCGACTTCTACTGGCCGGTGGCCCGGCGCGGCGGCTGGCGCGAGGACAAGTTGGTGCGGGAGCTGTACTGCATGCCCAACGAGAAGCCGATCGCCGAGTTCGAGGAGCGGGCGCGGAACCTCGTGATCGAGGTGAAGAAGCGGTACAACGAGCCGAAGTTCGAGAAGGCCCGCAAGTACCTGGACCCGCTGCTGCGGCAGATCCAGGAGACGCCCGCGCAGGTGGGCATCCCGCTGTCGGTGCTAGCCCGTTACCTCGACCAGCTCCTGTGCGACCAGATCAACGACGGCGACGAGAGCGAGCCGGTGCTGCGCGACTTCTGGAGCCAGCCGGAGCTGGCCGAGGTGCGCCCGCAGGCGACGGCCCTGCGCGACGAGGCCAAGTTCGGCGACCCGCTGTACATCGTGAAGGAGTTCGGGCGCGGGCGGGTGGCGGTGATGACCACCGACGCCGGCGGCACCCACAGCCCCGGGAACAAGCAGTGGACGGACTGGCCGTCGGGTAAGGGGAGCCCCGGCTGGGTCGTGGTCGTGAGCGAGATGCAGAAGTACCTGTCCGGCGGCGGCGCGGAAGGGAACCTGGCGCTGGGGGACCGGTTCTTCGCCGAGTTCGAGGCCACCCGGTACAAGCCGTTCGCGGCCCGGCACCTGCTGACCGCGGACGTGGCGAAGGCCGAGGGCGGGCGCGCCCTGCTCACCCTCAAGCCGCTGACCGATCAGGTGCTCGATCAGCCCGCGAACCCGCCCGACGCCGCACCGGACGCGCCGCGCCGGCCGCTCCAACTCGCGTACGCCGACGCCCGGGTGCCGGGCGCCTACCTCTTCTCCCTGACGCGCCTGAAGGGCGACAAGGACCCGCCGGGCACCCCCGCCGAGCAGCCCGATTACGCGGCGGTGGCGTTCAACGTGGACGCGATGCGCGAGGCGGACCTGCGGCGCGCGAACACCGACGACCTGGCGCAGTGGACCAACAAGGCCCCGATCCACAACACCGATGACCTCTCGTGGCTCGACGACTTCAAGCAGAAGCCGTCGGACATGTCGAGCCGGCGGTGGCTGTACTTCCTGCTCCTGCTGGTGCTGATCGCCGAGCAGGCGTGGGCCGTCCGGATGAGCTACCACACCAAGCCGGAAGACCTGGAGGCGCTGGCCCCCAGCGCCGCCGCCGCGTTCCAGCCGCGGTCCACCCCGCTCCCGACCGAGGCCGCCGCGGACGAACCGGTCGGCGCCGGCGCGTGACGTGACCGCGCCGGTCCGCCCTCGCTTGAGCGGTGAGGGCGACCGCACACAGGTAGGCAGGCATGCGGCCCCGACGCGCGGGCCGCGCCAGACCGCAGACGAACACAACGACCGCACCGGCGGGCAGGCAGATGAACGAAACCGCGACGACCCGAAAGACCGAGTACGTGTTCCGCCGGCTGGTCGATTCGTTCGACCAGTTCGGGCAGGACCTGCTCTCCGCGCTCGCGCTGAACGCCTTTTCGCTGGCGCTCATCGGCGCGCTCGCGCTGGTCGTGCTCGCGCGCGTCGGGTACCGCCTGGCGTCCTCCGGTCGCCCGCTCAAGACCGGCGTCTCGGACGCGTCCGCGTTCGGGGTGGTGTGGGGCGTGGTCGGCTCCCTCGCCGTGTTCGCCGTCCTCGTCGAATCGATGGTGCTGCTCGCCGCGGCGCGTGGGGGCAGCACCGAGGTGCCGCTCTGGCGGCTGCTCGTCGCCGTTGCGGCGGTGCCGCTGGGCGCGCTGACCGCGCTGGCCGCCCTGTTCGCCGTGTTCAAAATCCTGTTCCCGCGGCGCACCGCGGCGTCCCCGCCGCGGGACCTGCCCGCCGTCGCGCTCGCCCTCCTGACGGGACTGCTCGTCGGCACGCTCGTCGTGTGGTGGGTGGTATCGTACTTCGGGGTGGACGCCCAGCAGGTGAAGGGCGAGGCCGATTCGCTGGCCACCACCGGCGACCTGAACAAGGTCAAGTGGCTGGTACTCGTCGCCTTCGTGTTCGGCGCCGGCGCGCTGTTCACTCTGTTCACCTACATCCTCGACATGCGGACCGCGCCGTGGTTCGTGGCGGTACCGCTCGCGCTGGTCCGCACCGCCGTGTACGGTGCCCTTTGCGTCCTGTTCCTGCTGCCGGCCGAGCAGACGTGGGAGGAGACGAACAAGCAGTCCCGGGTGGTGATCCTGCTCGACATCACCCCGAGCGTGACCGCCGTGAGCGACGAGGCCGGCGCGACCGCCAAGAAGCGGATCGACGTGCTCATCGAGTTCCTGACCGACGAGAAGGTCGCGTTCCTGAAGAACCTGCTCGACAAGAACCCGGTGGCGGTGTACGCGTTCGGCACCCGGCTCGACGAGGCCCCGGCGCTGATCCCGCGCGGCGCCCCGGTGTGGTCGAAGGGCGAGTGGGACTCGTTCCGCCGCTACGACTTCAAGCCGTTCGTACTGAAAGGGCTGTCGGACGCCGGCCAGGCGCAGCTCCGGCAGTCGTCGAAGTGGGGCGACGGGCCGGGAACCGCGGACTGGGCGCAGGAGTGGTTCGCGCGGCGCGGCGACGGCGAGCTGAAGGCGTTCTCGGGCCTGGAGTCCGACGCCGACGTGGAGGCGCTCCGCAAGAACCTCGACAAGCTCGACAAGCGCATCGACGTGGCCCGCACCATCACGCTCGGCACCAACGTGCCCGACGCCGTGACCGCGGCGGTCACCCGCGAGGCGTCCAACATGGTGCAGGGGATCGTCGTCCTGTCGGACGGGCGCAGCAACCTGGGCTCGGAGTCGAGTTACGCCGAGCTGCGGGACCGGGCGGGCAAAGAGAAAATCCCAGTGTTCACGGTCGTGGTCGGTGAGGACCGCGAGCGCGTCGCCATCAGCGTCACCGACATCCAGGCCCCCGACGCCGCGCCCATCGACGAGGCGTGGAAGTTCATCGTCGAGGCCGACGGCCAGAACCTTGCGAACAAGGAGGTCGAGGTGCTGCTCGACCTGTACGCCCCGGGCAACACCCCCGTGCCGGGCCGGGACGTGAAGGACCTCACCCCGAACGAGACGTTCCGGCAGAAGCTCGTGTTCGCGCCCGGCGACCCGCCTCACGGGCAGGTCGAGTTCGTCATCGACCCGGCGAAGCTCCCCGAGAAGCTGACCGAGCCGTCGAAGGACGCCGCGATCCCGAAGCCGGTGCTGAAGGAGGGCAAGTGGGCCGCGCGGGCGCGGATCGCGCGGGACCCGCAGGAAGCGTTCCCCGACCCGGAGCACTTCAGCACGGTGCGCGAGGTCAGCGTGCTCCGGCAGAAGCTCAAGATCCTGCTCGTCGCGGGGGCGCCGAGCCGCGAGTTCACGTTCCTCCGCACGCTGCTCGCCCGTGAAGTGCAGGAGCAGCGGGCCACGCTCACCACGTTCGTGCAGAACGAGGCCGGCACCACCGGGAAGCTCACCGCGGAGCAAGACGAGGTCGTGATCCGCCGGTTCCCGACCCACTTCGACCTGCGGTCCAACAAGGGCGTGGACCCGGCCGACCGGCCGTACAACATGAACGAGTACGACGTGATGATCGCGTTCGACCCGGACTGGTCGGAGCTGTCGGCCCAGCAGGCCGAGGACCTGAGCCGGTGGGTGCGCGAGGGCGGCGGCGGGCTGATCTTCGTGGCCGGGCCGATCAACACGTTCCAGCTCGCCCGGGTGGAGGAGAACAGCAAGCACGACCCGCTGCTGAAGATCCTGCCGGTGCAGCCGGCGGACATCATCGCCCAGCGGATCAAGCCGATCCCGAAGTCCCCGCGGCGCCTGTACCTGAACCCGAAGGCCATCATCGGCTCGGACCTGCTGCGGCTCGATGACCGGGTGCAGGACGACCCGATCGCGGGGTGGGAGCGGTTCTTCACCGACCGGGACCGCTACGTCAAGGACCCGGACGACCGCGTCGAGCTCTACCCGACCCGCGGGTTCTTCTCGTGCTACCCCCTCAAGCCGGACGTGGGCATCGGCGGGGTGAAGGCGGGCAGCGCGGTGCTCGCGGAGTTCGCGGACGTGGGCGACAACAACGAGGTCGTGAAACTCCCGTATGTGGTGACCAACAACCCGTCCGCGGCGTACCGCACCTGCTACATCGGTTCGGGCGAGTTCCACAAGATGCGGTCCTACGAGCCGGGCGAGGGCACCGGGCGGGAGTTCTTCGAGCGCGTCTGGATCAAGATGATCAAGTACATGGGCGGGAAGCGCAACGTGAAGGCGCCCCGCGGCCGCTTACTGGTGGGCAAAGAGGCTGTCGCCGGGGCGCCGCTGCGGGTCCAGGCCCGCGTGCTCAACGAGAGCGCCAAGCCCTATGAGGTCACCGCTCCGCCGCCGAAGTTCCTGGTGGTTCAGGAGCCGAAGCAGGGCGACAAGCGGACGTTCGGCCCGTTCGATATGGCCGCGAAGCCCAACCCGGGCGGCGGGTTCGACGGGTACTACGCCGGCCAGGTGCTGCTCGACCCCAAGCAGTTCGCCGCGGACGACTCGACCTACCGGGTCGAGATCGAGATCCCCGACTCGGCCGGCGACAAGCTGACCGGCGAGTTCAAGATCCGCGCCGCGGACCCGGAGATGGACAACAAGCGCCCCGACTTCGGCGCGATGGTGCGGATGGCCAGCGAGTTCGACAAGGACTTCCAGGCCCGGCTCACCGACAAGGTGAAGAGCGAGCTGGGGACCAAGCTGCCGAAAGAAGGCAACGTCCCCCGGCTCGCGTTCAAGGCCACCGACCACGAACTGCTGAAGCTGATCCCCGAGTGCATGAAGACCGAGACCCGCAACACCGAGGTTCGCGGGCCGGTCAACGACCTGTGGGACAAGCCGCTGCGGTTCAGCGTCGGCGGGCTGGAGGTGCGGCTGCTCGACTTCGACCTGACCGCCGAGCGGCTCGCGGTGGGGCTCAACATCGCCCTCGTGGCGGCGCTGGTGCTGATGGTGGCGCGCGGGGTGTGGGCCAGCGTGTACGAGCGCATCGGACGGACGCCGTGGCTGGTCGTGATGATCGCGGTGACGGCCCTTGAGGTCGTCGCGCTGGTCGGGCTCGGCGTGATGGTCGGCGTCGGAGAACTCGACTGGTGGTACTTCATGGTCGCCGTCGGGGTGTTCCTGACCCAGGTGCTCGCGTTCCGGGCCGACTGGGGCAGCGGGCTGCTGATCCTCGGGGCCGCGCTGCTCGCGGCCGTTGCTGTGAAGGTTGTGGCCCACCGCACGCAGTTCAGTGGCGACAACGTGCAGATCAGCTTCGCGCTGCTCGCCGTGGTGTCGCTGCTCTCGCTCGAGTGGCTCACCCGCAAAGTGTCCCGCTTGGCGTGACGGACAGGTTGGCGCGCCGCGCTCCGCGTGATGGGATGCGACCCCTCGGCGGGTCGCCCACCGGAGCCGCCCGGAATTCGACTCGCTACTGAGAGCCGCTGATATGGCGACCGCCGAAGGAACCCGCCGGACGAACGTGACGCCGCAGCACGTGGCGCGCGACCCCGCCGTGTTCAACCCGCTCAACCAGTTACGCAGCACCATCCGCCGCTACATCCTGCTGGAGGGGGTGCTGTCGGCCTGCCTGTTCGCGGTCGCGTGGTTCGCGCTCGGGCTGGTGCTCGACTTCGTGTTCTTCAAGGTCACCGGCGTGGACTGGGTGCTCGCGGGGCACTGGTGCGCGCGGGTCTTCCTGGTCGTGGTCGCGTTCGCCGTGGTCACCGCGATCGTTGAGGGGGGTATCGCGGCGGCCGTGTTCTTCGGCGCCTCGCTGACCCTCGGGTTGGTGGAATACCTGTGCGTGTCGGCCTTCGGCTCCGGCGAATGGGTCGAGCACGCGCCGCTGTGGTTCCGCCTCGGCACCTTACTGTGGGTGTCGCTGCCCCTGGCGGCGGTCATCGGGTTCCGGCTGCTGCGTCGGCTCACCAAGGAACTCTCTTACGAGACGCTGGCGCTCGTGCTCGAGCGCCGGTTCCCCAAGCTCCTGGGCGACCGGCTCATCACCGCGGTCGAGATGGGGAACGTCAACAGAATGAAGGAGTTCGGGTACTCCGAAGAGATGCTCCTGGCGACCATCGTCGAGGCCCGGGAGCGGGTGGCGCAGGTGCCGGTGAGCAAGGTGTTCAACTGGCGCCGGCTGTGGCTCCTGGGGTTCGCGTCGGTGGCGCTGGTGCTGGGAACCGTGACCGTCGGGGTCGCGTCCCACGCGCTCGCGGCCCGCTCCGTCCAGCCGGCCCGCGCGGGGTGGAAACTCGCGCACGTGAGCGGGATCTTCCTGGAGCGGAACGTCGGGCTGATGAGCACCCCGTGGCCGCGCCGGGCGCACATCGAGCTGGTCGGGTTCCCGGAGACCGAGGCCACCGTCAGCCGGGACGTAGCGACCGTGCCGATTACCGCACGGGCGTACAAGTGGGTGGTCGCGGACCCGTCGGTCCGTGCGGGCTGGCGGCCGATGAAGTGGGGCGACGTGACCCCCGAGCTGATCGGCCGCGACGTGCCCGCGATCGACGCCGCGGCGCTGCTCCGGACCGACGACACGAGCCTCCCGGCGCAACTCAATGACTGGTACGTCGACGCGGTCGAGGCCCGGCTCTTCGTGCCTGCCGACGCACCGGATGACTCGCTCGCACCGGAGGCGCTGGCGTACCGTAACCGGTTGCGGGAGAGCCTCGGAAGCGGTTTCGCCGCCGCGCAGGATGTGTTCGCGGCGCTCAACGCGGCCGCCGACCGGCCGAGCATGGAACGGACCTTGCGGAAGCTGGAACTCACCCGCCCGGAGGCGCGAACCGACGAGAACGGCGCGCCGGTCGTGGTGCAGGCGCCGCTGAAGCTCCAGTCCTACTACCGCGGGCTCAAGTTCAAGGGTAAGGGCGACCTCACCCCCAAGCAGAACAACGAGTACACCGGCGACGTGAGCGGGCTGAAAGAGGACGTGTACTTCTACGTCGAGGCGGACGACTTCCAAACGCCGGCGCAGCGCATCCGGCTGATCCCGCCCCCGACCCTGAAGCGGCTCTACCGGATTCAGGAGGAGCCGGCGTACCTGCACCACGCCCCGGCCACGGGAGCCGGCTTCGAGGACCTGCGCGGCCGCCGGCAGGTGATGGGCGAGAAGAACCTCTCGCTGACCGGCGAGCGGTCCGTGTTCGTGGTGCCCGCGGGCACCCAGGTGACCATCCACGCCGACCCGTACACCGACGACGACGGTAACGTGTCGGACAACGACGCCGTGGTGTCTGCGGTCGCGGTTCCGGTGGTCGGGAAGTTCCCCGGCGCCGTGTTCGGTGGCGACGGGAAGGTCACCCAGACCCCTGTCCCCCTCGCGGTGACGCCGGGCAAGGGCTGGACCGTCACCTTCCGTAACGGGTGGGACGACTACGACGCGCCGACTCGCGCCGCTCTGTCGGTGCTGAAGGGCATTTACCCCGAACGCGACGGGCGCGCGAACGTCGATTTCCGGCTCAAGGACCCGGTCGAGTTCAAGGTGACGTGGACGAACAAGTACAACGTCAGCACCACCCGGTCGATTCTGATCCAGGTGACGCAGGACCAGCCGCCGGTCGTCGAGGTCGGCGTGGACGTGATCCGCAAGATCGGCAACACCTACCTCGTCACCCCGAAGGTCCGCATCCCGTTCAACCCCGACAGTTTCATCAAGGACGACCACGGGCTGAGCAAGGTCGAGTACACGTTCACCTACTCGGCCGAGGACTCGGACGTGGTCCGGGGGCTGCGCACCAAGTACGCGCTGCGGTCGCTGTTGGACCTGCCCACCGGGGCGCATTTCCCCACCGCGATGTTGCCCCGGCTGCACGCCGACAACTTCCGGACCCTCGACAAGAACGACGACCGGCTGACCGCGTCGGTGTTCGTGAGCGAGTGGGCGAACCAGAACGGCCGGCTCCGCCGCGAGACCCCCGACCGGCTCGCCGAACTGCTGAAGACCCCGTCCGGGGACGACGTGAACCAGGAGGCGGTGCGGAAGGTCGAGCTGAAGAACGCCGACCGCGACTACTTCGACCTGAAGGAGCTGAACGACCTCGGGATCATCAAGATCCTCGCCCCGCCGGGGGAGGCCCAGCAGAGCTACCGGATGGACCTGTTCGTGCAGGCCACGGACAACAACGCGGACCACGACGGCGGGCCGCGCGTCACCCGGGGCAGCGAGCCGATTCGGCTGCGGGTGGTGTCCGAGGGCGACCTGCTGTTGGAGATCAGCAAGGAGGAAGAGGCGCTCGGCACGCGTCTGGACGAGGCCCTCGTTCAGCTCGCCGCCGCGAAGCGCGCTTACGAGTTCGTCCGCTCCTCGAACGGGTTCAAGGAAGAGACACCCGAGGTGGTGGACACCGTGAAGGTGCGGTCGCAGACCGCCGTGAACGCGGTGGACAAGTCCCGCGACATCGTGAACACGGTGCTCCGCGAGTTCCGCCGCATCGCCCGCGAGTGCGAGGTGAACCGGGTCGTCGAGGTCACGACCAAGAACTACCAGGGGTATTGCTCACGGCTCGACACGATCCTGAGTGAAGACCCGAACGCATCGGTCGCGTTCCCCAAGACGCTCAACCTGCTCAACGTCGTCCAGGCGCCGCTGAACACCAGCCACTGGGCGCCACTCGTCGCGGTGACCGACGCCGAACAGTCCCTCTACGCACTGGAGCGCGAACTTCAGGCGATCCGCAAGGAGATCGGCGAGTCGCTGAGCAAGGAGCAGTTCATCAAGAACCTGCGGAAGCTCCGCGACGACCAGCTCCGGGTGGAAAAAGACATTGAGGCGATGAAGCGCCAGTTTGAAGTCGAGCAGGGGGCGAAGACGGCAAAGGTCAGCCCGGTCGGGGCCATCGCCTTGACGAAGGGCGAGACCAAGAAGATCCAGCACGCCATCGCCTGGCGGCAGTACAAGGAGGATGAGCTGATCGTGAAGCTGACCTCTTCCGACCCCGCGGTCGTGGTCCCCGCCCAGCTCACACTTACATATGAGAACAACCAGTTCCGGTTCGAGTACGAGGTGAAAGCCGGTTCCAAAGAAGGCACCTACAAGATCACCGTGACGCCGGGCGCGGGTGAGCCGGTCGAGGTCACCGTGATCGTGAAGTGACAGCCGTACCGTTGGGGTTCCTGGTTCTGAAACGGCACGGGCGCGTGCCGGCCGGTGTTCCTGCCATCAGTACCATAGGGGCCGAGAGGTTAGCTGTGGGCTCGCATCGGGAGTGCCGTGCGAGGGGGCGGTCGCACGAAGGGGTGTAATGGGGTGAAAACGCCGCCACCGCTTCAACGCCGCCGGCACGTGATTCTCCGAACGAGTTCGGCCGCGAGTTACCGCCGCTCCGGGCGTCACTTTCGGGCGCTCGGTTCGGCGGTGTGCTTCAAAACTGAGTCGTGTCGGGGGCTATGCGGCCTTCTGAGATACCGGGTGTGATGGGGTAAGGCACTGCTGGTGGGTACGCTGACGGCACAGAAGTGGGGGGTACGACTGACCGTTCGCTACCCATCCGCTGACGGTTCGCTCCCCATCCGCTGCCAGCGAATCGCCCGCATGACCCATAGATCCGGACCGACCTCGCGGGCAGAGATGGCTCAAGAGACATGGGAACCGTGGGACAATCGCGCGAAACCGCGGCCGCATGGCGGCAAATTGCCACTGCCGAATGGCGCCCAAATCTATGGTCGCCAAGTTCTGCCGGTGGGAGGCGCCGGGCGATTAACCGGAACTTCGGGGCGTCCCGGTTTCTGCCCGCTTTGCGAGCGAGGTTGCGAGTGTTGGAGGCTGTCGGTGTTGAAGTTGCGAGCAGGAATTTGTTGGGCGCGTAACAAAGTGTAACATTGGACTGATCGCTCTCGGATTTTTCCCTGTTGCGTGTTGGCGGCCCTCTGGCGGGTCGTCAGAATGGCAGACGAATTGACGCCCGCGGCGCTTGCGAGCACCGCACCCCACGAGGGAGGCCGACCCATGATCCGCCGGTTGCCGTACCTGTCGCTGTCGCTGGCGGCGATGGTCGGCCTGTTCGCTCTCACGTCCGCGCTCACCGCCCAGCCCACGAGTCCCACCGGGGCCGGCACCAAGCGGACCCAGGAAGAGAACCTGAAGTTCTACAAGAACTTTTCTGAACAGATGTTGCGTCTCGCCCAGAAGTGGGAGAAGAGCGACAGCGTCGAGGACCGGGACCGCGCCAAGACGCTTCGCGCGGCGCTGAAGATCGCGGAGGAGAAGGGCGTCGAGAAGCTGTTCAAGGAACTGATCGAAGGGCTGAACAACAAGAACCTCGGCGGGAGCGATTTCGAAACGCTGCTCGGGAAAGACAAGAAACTCATTGATGTCCTCACCGAGATCCTCCAACTCCTCGAAACCGAGGACGACGCGGCCCAGACTCGCGAGAAAATCAAGAAGCTGGAAGCCGCCATCAAGGCCATCAACGAGTTGAAGCGCCGGCAGCAGAACATCCTGGGCCGGACGTTCAACCCGAAGAGCGACGCGGACCGGCTGGCCAAGGACCAGAGCGACCTGAAGAAGGACACCGCCGCCGTGGCCAAGGCGCTGGACCCCAACGCCAAGCCCGGCGCACCGAACGCCGGCGCGAAGGAAGACCCGAAGTCGGAGAGCAAGTCCGAGCCCAAGCCCGGCGAAAACACGGCCGAGAACAAGCCCGACACCCAGGAAAACAAGTCGGAGAACAAGGGCGAGCCGATGGGCGGGATGCCGACGGAGCCGAAGGGCGCTGCCGAAGGCAAACCGATGGGCGGGATGCCGATGGACGGCATGTCGGGCGGTGAGAAGTCGGCCCCGAAGGACGGGATGGGCGGCGAGCCGAAGGGGGGCGAGCCCAAGCCGATGGGCGCCGCCAATCCGATGAACCCGATGGCCGGTGGCGAACCCAAGCCGATGGGCGGCGAGGGCAAGCCGCAGGGCGCCGGCAAGGGCGAGAGCAAGCCGTCGGCGGGGCAGCAGGGCGGCGATAGCAAGCCGATGGGCGGCGAGGGGATGAGCCCGCCGATGGGCGGCATGGGGCAGCCCAGCCCGGGCGGTTCAAAGGGCGGCGGTCAGCCCCAACCGGGCGGCAGCCCGTCCCCGCCGCAGGGCGGCAAGAAGGACCCGGCCGCGGAGAGCGTGGAGCAGGCCGTTCCGAGCCAGCAGGAAGCCGAAAACAACATCAAGAAGAACGAGAACAAGGACGCGACCAAGAACCAGGACGACGCCATCAAGAAGCTGGAAGCCGCCATCAAAGAACTGGAGGCCCGCCTCAAACAGCTCCGCGAAAAGGAGCTGGCCAAGCTGCTGTCGAACCTGGAACAGCGCGTCTCCGCGATGATCAAGCTCCAGACCGAGGTGCGCGAGGCCACCAAGAACATTCACGGCACCGTAAAGGCGCTCGGCGGCAAGGCGGCCGTGGCCGAGATTCAGAAGAGCCAGACGGAAGCCGAGAACGAGAACAAGATCATCGTCATCGCCGATTCCACCCTGAAACTGATGGAAGGGGAGGGGAGCGCGGTCGTGTTCGCCGGCGTGCTGAAAGAAGTTCGGGGTGACATGGAGGCGATCCAGCGGCGCCTCAACGAGACCCGCGTCGGCGAGGACACGCAGCAGATCGAACAGGACGTGATCGACCAGCTCAAGCTCATGCAGGAGGCGCTGAAGAAGGCCAAGCAGGATCTGGAGAACAAGCCGAGCGAGCCGAAACCCAACGACCCGAACGCGAACAAGCCGAACAACAAGCTGCTCGAACTCCTCGCGGAACTGAAGCTGATCAAGTCGCTTCAGGAGCAGGTGAACAAGCGGACCGTCATGCACAGCAAGGCGGACCCCGGCGAGCAAGCCAAGGACCCGTTGATCCAGACGGAGCTGCAACAGCTCGCCGCCCGGCAAAAGGTGCTCCAGGACATGCTCCACAAGATCGCGACCGAGGCCAACCAGTAAAGTCGTGAGCCCGCGATGAGGACGGTCGGGCCGGGCGCGAAAGTTGTTGTGTCCGGCCGAGTTAAAAGGTATGTTGCAGGTGCATCGGTCGCGCCGGCACCCGGATTGCTTCGATCTTTGAGGAAGCCGCACGCGACCGCCACCGAACGCAGGTTCTCCGGTCCAATTACCGCCTTCAAGGAGCCTGGAAGTGAAGATCCGCAAGCTGTTCGCCGCCGCCGCGGTCTCCGCGGGTTTGGCCGGAACCGTGACCCCTGCGTTCGCCGCCGAGCCGAGCGCGAAGCCGACGTTCGGGTTCAGCACGTTGAAGGCCACCCCTGCCGAGGCCGCGAAGGCGCGGGCCGAGGCGTGGCTCAAGGCGGCCGGCAAGTTCGACGAGAAGGCGTTCAACGCCGTTTGGGAGAACGACAAGCGTACCGTTCTCGACCGCACCGCCGACTCCCTCGCGCTGGGCAACGCCGAGGTGCAACAGCTCCTCGCCGACGCCCGCAAGAGCGACGCCCCGGCCCCGGCCGCGGTCCCCGCGATTCTGAAGGACGAAAAGCAGGACCCCTTCTTCCGCGCCAACGTCTCGCTGGCGTTCGCGAAAGCGGCCGCGGGCAAGAAGGTGTACGAAGAGGCCATCGACGCGCTGAAGACCGTGAACCCGGAGGTCGCGGTCGATCCGGCCAGCTTCTACTTCTTCAAGGCCGTCGCGCACCACGCGACCGCGATGAAGACCGGTGACAAGGAGCAGGCGACCTCCGCCATCGTCAAGTTGCTCGACGAAGTGGCCGACGCCCCGGACCGCTACAAGATCCTCGCCACGCTCATGTTCTTCGACATGCAGAACTGGGCCAGCGACCCGAAGGACCTGTCGAACATCGAGCGGCTGATGGACAACAGCGGCCGCCGGCTCGACCTGGCCCGCGGCGGCGAGAAGACCCAGGACATCCAAAAGAAGATCGTGTTCCGCCTGGACGAGGTCATCAAGGAACTCGAAGCCAAGGCCAAGGGCGACGGCCAGTGCAAGGGCGGCAACTGCCCGGGCGGCGGCGACAAGCCGGGCAGCAAGCCCGGCAACGGCAACAACCTGAACCCCAACCAGCCGGCCCCGGACAGCACGATCATGGGCGGCAGCGGCCAGGGCAAGGTGAACGAGCAGGAGCTGCGCAAGATCGCCGAGCAGTGGGGCAGCCTGCCGGCCGAGAAGCGCGCGAAAGTGGTGCAGGAGATCACCCGCGACCTCCCCGCCAAGTTCGAACCGATGATCAAGAACTACTTCGAGTCGCTGGACAAGGTCCACGGCTACAAGAAGTAAGACCGACTTCCCGCGCCGGCCCCACCGGGCCGGCGCCAGGAGGGCTCAAATCCATGCGATCCGGTATGATCCCCGCGCCAGTTTGATACCCGATACGAGGGCGGTGGGTGCTTCTGGCGCCCACCGCCCCTTTCCGTTCAAGTCCGCACCCGCGAGGAGCACCTTTGATGCGCACCCCGACCCGTATCCCCGCGCTGCTGCTGGGCCTCGTGGGTCTTGCAACAGCGGGCACGCCAGCCGGTGCGGACGACCTCACCACCGCGGGCGGAAAGAAGCTTAGCGGTAAGCTCGTCGCGGTCGAGGCCGACAACATCACCTTCGCGGTCGGCGACAGTAAGGCGGTGATCCCCGTTCGCGATGTCGTCGTCATCGACCTCGGGAACAAAGTGGGGCTGCTCCCGAAAGACGCCAGCACCTTCTCGGAAATCGAACTGACCGACGGTTCGACGTTCCGCGTCGCCAAGTTCGCGCTCAAAGACAAGGCGTTCGCGGTCGATCAGTTCCCGGCCCCGGCGGGTGTCGGGTTGCCGAAATTGGATATCCCGGTTTCGGCCGTGTTCTCGGCGATGAAGCGGGCCGACGACCAGAAGGTGCGGGACAACTGGAAGAAGATGCTGGGCACCCGGGGCAAACGGGACCTTTACGTGATCGCCCAGGAGACCGGGTTCACGTTCATCCAGGGCACAGTGCTCGGCGGCGGTGCGGACGAGAAGGGGCGCCCGGTCGTGAACTTCGAGAAGGAGGCCGGGGGTAAGGAAGACCTTTTGCTCACCCGGTCGGCGGGGCTCGTGTTCCACCAGCCGCAGCCCGCCTCGATACCCGCGACACTGTGCAAAGTGACCGACGTGTTCGGTCACTCGCTCACCGCGGCCAACATCGCCCTCACGCCGGACGGCGTCACGGTGACCACCGTGGCAGGCGTGAAGGTGACGTACCCCTCGACGGCCGCGCTGGTGCGGTTCGACTACGCGCTCGGGAACGTTGCGTATTTGTCGGACCTCGACCCGCAGCTCGAGGTGCCCGAACTCGCGCCGGAAGAAAAGGGCAAGCGCCTCAACCAGCCCGCGGCGTACCTTAAAGATCGCTCCTTCGCCAACGAGGCGATCAAGCTCGACAACCAGACCTTCCCGAAGGGTGTCGTGCTGGCGCCGGACACGGTTGCCACGTTCAACCTCAACGGCGACTACTCGCAGTTCAAGGCGACGGCCGGCATCGACGAGAACGGGGCGGACGCCTCCGCCGCCGCGCGGGTCACGATCGAGGGCGACGGGCAGGTGCTCTTTTCCGAACTGCTGAAGCGAAAAGATAAGCCGAAGGGGTTGGTTTTGGCCGTGAAGGGCGTCAAACAGTTGCGGGTCATTGTCGAGACCGACACGCCGCTGAACGGGAACTACGTCACGCTCGCGGACGCCCGTGTTCAGAAGTAACCGCGACGCGGTCGGGCGGCGGGCGCCGCGCCGGCCGGTTACGCTTTGAGCCCCACGCGGGGCAACCGTCTGGCAGGCAGGGGCTCGCGCCCCTGATGGTTTTTCCGGGGCCGCACCACATGACCCGATTGCTCTCCGCGCTCCTGACCGCCCTCGCGGGGGCGGTTGTGTCCGTGTCGGTCGCGCCCGCCGCGCCGGTCGAGGTGGACCGGTCCGTCCTCGACGCGCAGAAGCAGCGCATCGCGGCCATCAAGAAGGTTCACCCGGCGGTCGTGGCGGTGTGCATGCCCGACGGCGGCGGGTGCGGGTCCGGGGTGCTGATCGACCCCGAGGGGTACGCGCTTACCAACTTCCACGTCGTCCAGCCGACCGGGCCGTTCCCCACCGCTGGGCTCGCAGACGGTGTGCTCTATCAGGCCGTCGTGTGCGGCATCGACAAAGTCGGGGACGTGGCGCTCATCAAGCTCGTGCCGAAAGAGAAGGGCAAGCCGTTCCCCTTCGTCCAACTCGCCGACAGCGACAAGGTGAAGGCCGGCGACTGGTCGCTGGCGATGGGCAACCCGTTCTCGCTGGCGATGGATTTCACCCCCACGGTGACCTACGGCATCGTGAGTGGTGTGAACCGCTACCAGCCGCCCGAAGGGAAGGGGCTTCTGGAGTACACGGACTGCATCCAAATCGAGACATCGATCAACCCGGGCAACTCGGGCGGCCCGCTGTTCAACATGAACGGCGAACTGATCGGTATCAACGGCCGCGGGTCGTTCGAGAAGCGCGGCCGCGTGAACTCCGGGGTCGGCTACGCGATCTCGATCAACCAGATCAAGAACTTTATGGGGCACCTGCGGGCGGGGATCGACTCCGACCACGCCACCCTCGGCGCCTCGGTCGGCTCCGGGAGCGACGAAGGGCAGCTCCCGGCGATGGTGGTCAAGCAGATCCTGGAGGAGAGCGACGCGGCGCGGCGCGGGATCGAGAACGGCGATCAGTTGCTGGACTTCGGGTTCGGCCGCCCGATGACCAGCGTGAACGCGTACAAAAACGCCCTGGGCATCTACCCCAAGGAGTGGCGCGTCCCGCTCACGGTCCGACGCAACAACACGACCCAGGAGTACCTGGTGCGGCTGATGGGCAACCAGGAGAAGGAGCGGGAGCAGCCGCCGGGGGCGGGCGGGCCGCCGATGCCGCCGCAACCGGCCCCGCGGCCCGCGGCCCCCGCGCCCAAGGGCGGAGACGCGACCACCGCCGGCATGTACGTGGCGAAGCCGGGCTACTCCAACTGGTACTTCAACGCCCTCGAACGCGATAAGGTGCTGGCGGCCTTCAAAAAGCAGGCGGGCGATTTCTCGGCGGTGCCGAACTCGCTGCTGATCGAGGGCGCGTTCAAAATGCCCGACCGAGAAGGGCCGATGCGGGCCGAGGTGGTCGAGGCGAAGGACGGGGCGAAAATCGCTCTCAAGCTGAACATCGAGACCACCCTGGAGCCGCTGAAGCAAAGCGACCTCACGCAGCAGAAGATGCCGCTCGGGAGCGGCGGGCTGATGATGGCGCTGTACCACTACCACCGGTTCCTGGCGCTCGGCGAGAAGGGGTTCGAGGGGCTGTTCGCGCACGGGGGTAACGAGCCGTTCTACCCGTACCCGGTGGACGGGAGCGTTCCGAAGTCGCTCGCGGCGCTGCGGGTCGACTGCGCGGTGCTCCTGACCAAGCACGGATCGGTTGACGGCAAGTGGTACTTCTCCCTCAAGGACCACACGCTCTTGGGCTTGGAGTGCTACGTTGCGAAGGACTCGAAGGACGGGCTCGAAGCCGACCCGTGCGAACTGTACTTCTCGAGTTACAAAGACTTCGACGGGCGGAAGCTCCCGACCCGCATTGAGGTCCGCTCCAGCGACAAGCGGTATGCGGTACTCGAGACCGCGAAGTGGACACTCAAGTAGGCGGTAGCGGGCGACGGGCTCGCACGGGGCCGCGCCTCGTGCGGGTGTCGCCTTCATGCCGTGATTGGTTGGTACGAACGCACTCCGGCCCTGCTCGCCACAAGCACGACGATCACCCATGCTCACGCGATACTCAGCACTGCTTGCCGTTGTGACGGTTTTCGCGGCGCCGGCGGCCGGTCGGGCGGCCGATCCGTTCGCCGAGACCGTGGACAAGGCCAACCGGAAGCTCGTGAAGATCTTCGGGGCCGGCGGGTTCCAGCGGCTCAACAACTACGGCACCGGGATCGTCATCAGCAGCGAGGGCCACATCCTCACCGTCGCGAGCCAACTGCTCGACACGTCGGACCTGGTGGTCCACATGCACGACGGGCAGCGGCTCCGAGCGCAGGTGGTCGCGACCGAACCGCTGCTCGACGCCGCGCTCATCAAGATCAAGGTCGAGGGCAAGAAGATCGACGAGCCCAACGGGCTGAACCTCGGCGAGAAGGAGTACTTCAACTTCGAGGAGGCGGTGAAGCGCGGCCCGGCGGCCCCGGGTGACTGGGTGCTGGCGCTGAGCAACACGTTCGAGATCGCGCTCCGCGAGGAGTCGCTCAGCGCGCAGCGCGGCGTGATCTCGGCGTACACGAAAATGGCCGGCCGCCGCGGCATCTTCGAGTTCCCGTACACCGGCGAGGTGTACGTTGTGGACGCGATCACCAACAACCCCGGCGCCGCCGGCGGCGCGCTGCTCACCCGCAAGGGCGAACTGATCGGCATCATCGGCCGGGAGATCAAGAACACGCTCACCGAGACCTGGATGAACTACGCCATCCCGATCACCGGGAAGGTCGAGTTCCGGGACCGGGTCACGGTCAAGGACAAGGACGGCAAGGACGTTGAGGAAGAGAAGACGGTCGCGGTCACGATCCCGGACTTCGTCCGGGCCGCGATGAAAGGCGAGTACAAGACGCGCAAGCGGCCGGACATCGCCGCGGGGCAGGGCGGGTATCACGGCATCGTGTTCGTGCCCAACGTGCTCGAGCGCACGCCGGCGTTCGTCGAGGACGTGGTGCCCGGGTCGCCGGCGGACAAGGCCGGGTTGCGGCCCGACGACCTCGTCAGCTTCATTGACGGCGAACCAGTGGTCAGCATCAAGGCGTTCGGCGACTTCATGCGCAAGAACACCCGCGCCGGTACCGTCGTGCGGCTCGAGGTGCGCCGCGGAGAGGCGCTCCAGACGATCGAAATGACGCTCGGGCAGCACCCGGCCAAGCCGAAGGCCCCGACCACCCCGGCGCCCCCGCCTGCTAACAAGAAGTGAACCGGCCGGCGCGAACCGCAACTGGAAGCCACACGGGAAAGATACCGATGACGCACCTGGCCCTTGACCGCGCGCGCCTGTGGGTGGCGCTGGCGGTACTCGCCGTGGCCGCAACGGCGGCCGTCGCGCAACCCGCCGCTGATGTAAACGAGGCGACCGAGAAGGCCATGAAGGCGGCCGTGGCGAAGGTTGCGCCGGCCGTCGTGCAGGTCACCATGTCCGGGGGCACCGACTTCTTCAAGGAGCAACCGAAGAACGGGCCGCCCGGCGCCCGCCCGGCGCCGGGCATGCGCAAGGGCACCGGCCCGACCACTGGGCTGATCGTGTCCCCGCAGGGGCACGTCATCACCAGCAGCTTCAACTTCGTGGGCAACAACCTTGCGGACGCGAAGCAGATCACCGCCTGTGAGGTCGCGATCCCGGGCAAGGACCGTCGGTTCGTGTACCACGTGATCGGGCGGGACGAGACCCGAATGCTCACACTCCTGGCGCCCGCGGACAAAACCAAAGCCCCCACGGGACTGACGCCGGCTCAACCGCTGCCGAAGGCGGACGTGGAGATCGGCCAGTGGGCGCTGGCGCTCGGTCGTGCGCTCGACACGAACGTGGAGAGCTTGCCCGCGATGAGCGTCGGCATCGTCAGCGCGACGAACCGAATTTGGGGCAAGGCGATTCAGACCGACGCCAAAGCCTCACCGGTCAACTACGGCGGGCCGCTCGTGAGCGTGGACGGGCGGGTTTACGGCGTCGTCGTTCCCGCGTCGAGCCGGGCCGAAGGCGAGACCGCCGGCGTGGACGTGTACGACGGCGGCATTGGTTTCGCCGTGCCGCTGGAAGACGTTCTCAAGGTCCTGCCCAAACTGCAACAAGGTACCGGTGAGAAACCGGTCGTTCTGCGCCGCGGGCTGCTCGGAATCACGCAACAGGGCACCGGGATGTACATCCCGCCGGTCGTCGGGTCCGTTCAGCCCGATTCGGCCGCCGCCCGCGCCGGGATCAAGGTGGGCGACACCATCACCGAAATCAACGGGACGAAGGTGCCGACGTATTCCACCCTCCAGCACGTGATGGGGCCGCTCTACGAAGACGACGTGATCTCGCTGAAGGTCTCACGTGGCGGTAAGGACGTTGAATTTAAAGGCGTTAAGTTGCTCGGTACGAGTGCCGCGTTCGTGAGCGCGTACTTCGGCGTGCTGCCGATGCGCGACGATCCGGGACCGGGGGTTGAGGTCCGCTTCGTGTACCCCAAGAGCCCCGCCGACACCGCGGGCATTAAGGCCGGCGACCGGATCATGAAGTTCGGCCCCGGCACACCGGTACCGGTCCAGAACCGCCAAGCTCTCATGCAGGTGGCGCAGCGCCTCACGCCCGGCACCGAGGTGAAGGTCGAGGTGAAGCGTAAGGAAGGCGGGAAGGTCGAAACGCTCACCACCACGCTCACCCCGGCTCCGAACGAGGTGCCTGAGAAATTGCCGCTGCCCTCCAGCGCGGGGAAAGCCCTCGAAGGGCAGCCGAAACCGAAGGAGAACCCGAAGGATCCGTTCCCCAAAAAGGACCCGTTCGGCAAGGCACCGTTCTCGGACGTGCGCGCGGAGACACAAGACGAGAAGAAGGACGACCCGAAGAAGGACAAGCCGAAGGTCGAAACCGGCTTCCTGACCCGCAACGACCAGGCTCTCGGGCGCGAATACTGGCTATACGTGCCGGACAATTACGACGCAAACGTGTCGCACGGGTTGGTCGTGTGGTTCCACCCCGCCGGGCAGGGAGGGAAGGATGGTGAGAAGATGTCCACGACGTTCCGCAACTTTGCCGAGGACAATCACTTCATCGTGATGGGGCCGAAGGCCGGCGCCGAGGCCGGCTGGCGCCCGGGCGAGACGGAACTCGTCGTGAACGATGTGAAGGCCGTGATGGGGGAGTACACGATTGACAAAACCCGCGTGGTGGCCCACGGGTTGGGGAACGGCGGTGAGATGGCGTTCTACGTCGGGTTCAACGCGCGCGACCTGTTCCGCGGTGTCGCCCCGGTCGGCGCCGCGCTCGGCAACCCGCCCAAAGACAACATCCCCAACCAGCCGCTGTCGTTCTTTATAACCGCTGGTGACAAGGACCCGCTGCTGAAGGACATCCAGGCCAGCCAAAAATTGCTGGCCGAGCAGAAGCGGTTCCCAGTGATCTTTCGCGAGATGAAGGAGTCGGGCAAGGAGTACTACGACCAGCGCACGTTCACCGATTTCCTGAACTGGCTCGACTCGCTCGACCGGATCTAACGCGGTCGGATGTCCTCCAGCGGTCCGGCCCCAGGTCGTAACGTCGAAGACCATCCTGAGAAGGTCTTCGACGTTACGACCTGGGGCCGGACCGCTGGAGGACATCCACCAGTGTCACTTCAGTTCAACGTTCCAGTAGGCGTTGTCGATGAACGACTGCCACGACTGGTACTTCTTCTGAGTCAGCTTGAGGTTCAACAGCGGGCTGCGCTTCGGCTTCTCCGGCTTGCGGATCAGCGTCATGTTGGCCTGACGCGGGGTCCGTCCGCCCTTGCGAACGTTGCAGTCCACGCAGGCGCAGACGATATTGTCCCAGGTGGTCCCTCCACCTTGCGAGCGCGGGGTCACGTGGTCCAGCGACAGTTCCGTGGTCGGGAACTTCTTCCCGCAGTACTGGCACTGGTTGTGGTCGCGGGCGAAGATATTCCGCCTGTTGAACTTCACCGTCTGCTTGGGCATCTTGTCGTAGCCGAGCAACCGGACGACCCGCGGCGACAGCAGCTCCGAACTCGCGGTGCGGACCCAGTCGTCGTCCTCCTGGCGGAAGTTGGCGGCCCGGAACGCGCTAAGCTCCGACCACGACTCGAAACTGTATGTCGCGAACTGCCCCTCCTCCATGCTGACCACTTCGGCCAAGTTCTTGCACAACAGGCAGAACGCTCGACGGACGGAGATGACGTGTACGGCCATGAACGTCTTGTTCAGCACCAACACGCTCGAGTCAAGGGCCGAGTACGAGCCGACATTCATAGCGGTCCGGCCTTTCTCAGTTAGGTGCGGCCCGGCGTCGGCGAAGGGCAACGACCGCGGGGGCCACTCGTCAAGAGGAGAGGCGCGAGCGGGCGAACAGGTTCGTCCCCAGGGACATCATAACCGCACGTTTTGACGCCGTGCAAGTGCCGACAAGCCCGGTTCGTCGCCGGTTTCACACAGACTTCACCGGGTGACGGACCAGCCGGTACGAGCGCAAAAATCGGACGCTCTTTAGGGCCGACACACGTGCCTGGCGAGTCGGGCGGTCGATTCGGTAAGTTCACTGTCGGTGCCGACGACCCGGAGGCGGTAGCGGGTCACCCGGACGAGCCCGTTCGGCGTGGCGAACGTCGCGCGGCCGTCGGTGCGCCCCGGGTACACCAGACCCACCCGCGGCGCACCGGTCAGCCCGGCGTAAGCCAGCACTTGGTGAAGGTCGGCCGGGTCGAGAGCCGTCGTCTTCCATTTGGCGTCGAGTACGCCGCGCGCGACGGCACGCTTACGGACCAGCACGTCGGGGCGCAGGGTCACCGGTCCGAGTGCGAACGCGGGGTGTGCGTCAACAGACCACCCAGGGCGATCCGCCAGCTCGCGCCGCAGCGAGCGAAAAAGGTACCGCTCGAACGCTTGGCCCAGATCGAGCAGGAACGCGTCCGAACCGGTTCGGAGCGGGTCGGCAACTGAGAAGCCCTGTTGAATGATAGCGCAGAGGTCAAGCAGCGCGTGGTAGCCGACCGCGCGGGGCTCTGTCCGGGCCGCGCTGAAGTCGGCGTCGGTGCCGTGGACGTTCGGTACCTCGGCGAGCGGGCGGGCCGCTGTTTCGATGCGTTCGCGCGTCGCGCGGGGCACATCGGGATGTGTGCCGAGGGTCGTTGCAGCAGACCGGGCGATACGGTTCCACGGGGTGTTCAGGTCGAACGACGGTTCGTCGATGTGGAAGTGCCCGGGAAACGCCTGGCTCGCGGCGTCGCGCATTTGCGCGGCCGTCCGGAGCTTGCCGCGCAGGAACGGCGACACCGACTCGACCTCGCCATACCCTGCGACCAACCCGGCGCGCGCGACCGCTTCGAGTTGATCCGCAAAGGCCGTAGCCAGTGTGCCGAGCAGCCCACCTTCGGGGATGCGTGTGGTGCCTCCGGTTGGGTGAACGCCGGAACCGAGAAGGAACTGGAGGTTCGGCCACGGGATTTTCGGCCCGATGAGATAGCGCGCGGCCGGACCGGTGAAGAACCCGACGTAGCCGCGGGGGGTGAGCGTGTACGTACCGCGCTCGAAGGTGGGACTGATGTCGATCAAGTGCCGCGCGGGGCCGAGCAGGAAATCGACCTCGGCGCGCGGGAGCTTGACCGCGCGTGGTCGCCGTTCGGTCAGGGCGATCGTGCGCGTCACGGGTCGTTCATCTCCTCGGCTGGTGCGCGTCGCTGGTCCGGGTTCCAAAGCTGATAGCCGGCACCTTGCCCTGTCCCGCTCTCGTCAAGTTCTTTGGAGGGCGAACTGGGCGGTGAATTCGGCCAGAAGTACGTCACGGCAACGCGATCCGGGTGCGTGCGGTACACCGGCGGCTGGCCATCGAACGGCCCGACGGGCACCGCGGGTAAGAACGCCGGCACTAATTCGGCAAGCGCGCGCGGGAAGCGGCCTGTCTTGATCCGGTGTCGTTCGCACGCGAGGCATACCGACGCTGCAAGCAGATCGGCGCGCGTCTGAAGTGACCTCTCGGCGATGCGCTCGAACGCAGGGATCATCCGACGCATCACGGTGTACCGAATGTCGATCGGTGGGCCGCTCGGAATTTGTATCTTTTTGAGCGCGGATAACTGTTCGTGTGGAGGCAAATTCGACACCGCAACGCACTGAGAGCAAATCTCCAGGCACTTCGCCCGGTCTCCAGGAAGTAGCGCTTTGTATGCCCGAAACGCCGCATAGTGAGCCGGCTTTGGCGCCCCAAACCCCGCGTAGTTGAACAGGCTCTCCAGCGGGATCGTTTCGTTCTGAACTCCGGTGAAGAAGTGGTCGAGCATCGCGCGCTCGCCGCGCATCCCGTACCGGAACCAAGGCACATCCGCTTCCGTAAGTAGCTCGGCTTGCAGTTCCGCGAGCTCGTCGGTCGGTTCGCCCCACGCGAGCGTTTGCATCGTACTGTCCGCCGCCGCACGAGCGCAGGAGATGCGCGTCATCTGCGAGAGGAGTACCGGTTCGTCACCGAACGAGCGGGCGACAGCGAGCGCCGCACGGGCCGCGGTGATGCCGCGGTTGGGGTTCCCGTGCAGCGCTTCCCAACGTGCGTCGTACTCGAGCACGGTGATCACCCGCCGCGCTTGGGCCAAGTGGGGGAGCAATGTGGCAACCGGGTCCGGGCCGACCGTGAGCGGGTACGTGCCGGGCCGCTGGGCGCGGCGCAGATCAACTGCGCGGTCACGCAGCGTTCGGGTCGGCTCGGCCATTTTCGCGGCGTGCGCCAGCCCATCTTTGTCGGGCCGGTGGTTGTGCGCACGCCCCTGTTGCCACCTTGTCCGAGTTAGTTCCTCTTGCCACTCGTTCCAAGGCTCTGGCACCTCACCAGCGAGAGCGAGAACCCGCGCGTTGAGATCTCCATCGGCCGGCGGCGGCATGTGCCGGGCGCGTTCCGCCAGGACTGCGTCCAGGCGCCAACCCGGTTCTTCGGCGTCGAGTCGCTGCATGACCCGGTCCAGTTCGCGCTGCCCCACACGGCCCACCTGCCATCGGCCGACGAACAAGACCAGCGCCACCATTGCGACCGCGCCGCCACGCCACAGCGCGAGTTTGCGGAGCCGACGCAGGCGCGAGTGTGGAGGGGACGGCAGATCATCTTCGGGATCGGTCACGTGTGGCGCTCCGCGGTCGTTGGGCTCCCGAGATGACGCCCGCGCCGCAGCGCCGTTTCGCACGCCCGGCGTAATCGGTCAGCCGGGCCGTTCGCTGTTAACGTCTGCGTGGCATTCGGGCTCCTGATTCATGGTCCGGTTGCGGGCGCCTTTTTGCGCCGCGCAAACAGGACTGTCTGTGCCACAAGAAACAAGCACAAAATACTGGATCGTGAATGGCGCCCGCGGTGTCTGTCGATCAGTCATCGGTTGAAATCAGGGCTCATCGTTCGGCACCGAGGGCTTCGGCTTGCGGCGTCTCTCGCCGGCCCCGACGAGCCGTTCCGGCGTGTAGTCGGCGAGCCGCTCCTCGCGCCCGCCGAGGTAGTCGAGCAGCACCGGGCGCACGTGGTGCGTCCACACCGCCGCCAGTTTATCGTGATCCAACTCGGGCACCATGAAGAAGCTGTGCCCGATCTGCCGGTCCGGCCCGAGGTCGCGGGCGAGCCGGCGGTTCAGTTCCTCGAACAACAGCACCACCCGCGGGTTGAACGTCGGGTCGGTCGGTTCGGCGTCGGCGCGGGATTCGAGCCACGAGGCGAGCACCACGGCGTCCGCGGGCATGTCCACGAACGAGAACCGCCGCCGCAGCGCGTGGTCGAGCGACACCGCCGAGCGGTCCAGCGGGTTCATCGTCGCGAGGACGAACACGTTCTCCGGCAGGCGGAACTCGCGCCGGGAGTACGGCAGCGTGATCGCCTGGTCGCGATACTCCAGCAGGTACAGCAGTTCGCCGAAGATGCGTGAGACGTTACCGCGGTTCAACTCGTCCACGATGAGGACGTGCGGCTCGCTGGGCCGCGCGCGGGCCTGCTCGGCGAACTGGCACAGCAGCCCGTCCTCCACGGGGAACGCGATCTCGCCGCGTGCGCTCCCTTCAACCGGCCGCGCCCGGATGCCCTCCACGAACTCTTCGTAGCTGTACGAGGGGTGGAACTGGACCAGCCGCACGCAGTCGGCTCGGTCGCCCGCCAGCAGCCGCGCCAGGCACCGGGCGACGTGCGTTTTCCCGGTCCCCGGCACGCCCTGGAGCACGAGCTGCCGCTTCAACCGCAGCAGGCCGAGCACGCGGTCGAGCCAGACTTCCGACAGGAACGTTTCGCGGTGGAACGACGCCGGGTCGTAGGGCGGGGCGCCGTCCGGGGCTCCGGCCCGGCGCGAGAGCAGCGCCCGCGGGTCGCCCTCGGCCGCGCAGGCGAACGCCGGCAGCAGCCGGTCGAAGGTGAGCAGGATTTCGCCCGTCAGGTCCTCGCGGCGCAAGAGCGGCGACTCGGACGGCAGCCGCTTGCCGATCGCCAGCGTTTTGTGAACCGCCCACGCCCGTAGGTCCGCGGCCGACCGCACCGCGACTTCGGTCGTCAGGTCGTCGTCCGTCCAGAATCGGCACTCCGCGAACACGTTGCCCGTGTGGAGCGCGCGGAAGATTGCGTCCGCGTGTTCCTGGATGTTGCGGCGGAACTGCTTGCCCGCTTCGCGCGCCGAGCGGCCCAGGTGGAACCCGTAGTGGACTCCATCGTCCGCGACCCGAACGAAGAACTGCGCGTCCGCGCGCTTGTTCGCCAGGGCCTTCCGGTAGAAGGTGATCCACTGCACCGGCTGGTAAGGGCCGCCGCGCCCGAAGTCGTTCTTGCAGATGCTCGTGACCGCCCGCCCGCTCCGCGCGTCGCACTCCAGGTCCCAGCCGTGCTCGCGGTTCAGGACCGGGTGGATGTACCGCTCCGCGACGGCCTCGCACAGCTCCACCAGCGGCTCGCGCAGCACGAACTGGTAGCGGTCGCGGTGCTCGGCCATCCAGTCTTTGGCGTTGGCTTCGGCCAGTTCGCCCAGGAACGCGAACGTGTCCGAGCAGAACCCCGCGAACCCGTCGCCGCCCGGCTCGGGGCACCGCGCGTCCGCGACGGCGGTCACCACGTCGGCCAGTTCGAGCGGGTGAACTTTGAAGCGGTCGCGCAGCACCGCGGAAACCTCGCACCAGAGGGCGGCGCGATCGTTTTCGGGCAGTGCGGGGAGGTACGCGTCGTCGAGGGCGGGGAGGGCGGTTTCCCAGCGCCCGTCCGGAAATGCCGTTCGGAACGCCCCGAACGCTGCGGGCGAGTCGCCGGCGGCGCTTGCGGCTGCGAACTCGCGGACCGCGTTGAGGCACTCGTCGGGGGTGGACCGCATCCGGTGGGCGAGCGGCACGCGGGTGCGCACCTCCCGCACGGCCTGCTCCACACGGCCGGGTGTCGCGGCCCACGCGAACGCGCCATCGGGGACGGAACCGGTCGGGAACTCGCGGCCACGGGTACGCGACACCCGCTCCAGAAACTGCCCGACCTCGAACGGGGGCAAGTCCGGGGCGTGCCGGCGGACCGCATCGAACCCGCGACTCACGGCCTCAAATCGCGCGCGGACATCCGCTCCGCCGTCGCGAAGCATTCCCAGCCTTTGGAGCCCGGTTTCCGTAGCCGGGCACCACACCGGACCGGTATCGGGATCAATGCGACTGAGTATCGCGGACCAGAACGCCGGCCCGAGTCCCGGGAGGGTGTACACCCCACCCGGTGTCAGACAGTGCGCCAAACGGTCCGGGAGCGGATCGCTCGCGCGCACGAGGTGGTTCAGCGCGTGCCGGATCAATCGCACCCGCTGCGACACAAGTTCGGGGCGAAATAGAATCGGTTGTGTCGTGCGGATAAAGGTGTCGAGGGCGGTCGCCAATTCTTCGTCGGTGGCACTGTCGAGAAACCGGACGTTGAGACGAGCCGGCGCAGACGCGAATGGAGCCACTCCTCGGGCCGCGCGAAACGCGGTCAGAAGTGGAGCCAAGGGTAACACACGTAATCGAAACCCGGACGACATCTTACAACGTCTCGCGAAGCGAGGAACGGGGTAGATCGTATCAGATTTGAGTGCTGCTGAAGAGGTGGGTTTCGACAAAGAGACGTGAACTTGGCAGAAACAAAAAAGTCCCGCCGGAGGTCACTACAGCGTCGCCCATTCACTGTAGGTACCAACCGGCGGGACAAAGGAATAATACACCGGCTTTTTTCAGAGGCAAGCTGACTGTCTGTTTTTTCGGCGGATCGCGGCCTCGTGTCCGAAAAGCCGACACCGCTAACGCCCAGTACGGCCTGGATTTGGACGCTTGCCAAATATCTAAACAATAAGATCGATGTGCCGCATGATGTCGCCCGTTGCAGCCATGCGGCGCATATCATGGTGTAAGATAATAGTTAACTTGGACTTCATACGATCTGCACCGCTAACGAACCGTCATCGTGTAGAAATAGTGTGATATTAGACGCCCGAGAGGGGAGCTCTCCGTGCTCGATGCCATCGTGATCTCGGACATCCACCTCGGCAGCGAAAACTGTCAGGCCAAGTACCTCGCTCACTTTTTACACACCGTGCGCCGCGGCGATCTTAAAGCCCGGCACCTTGTCCTTAACGGCGATGTCTTCGATTCGATCGACTTCCGCCGGCTGAAGAAGAACCACTGGAAGATTCTCTCCGAGCTACGGAAGCTCGCTGACGAGATGGAAGTGGTTTGGATCAACGGCAACCACGACGGCACCGCCGAGGTCGTTTCTCATTTGCTCGGGGTCCGCTGCGCGGACGAAACGGTCGTGGAGAGTGGCGGGCGGAAGATCCTCTTCCTGCACGGGCACCGGTTCGACGAGTTCATTACCCGCTACCCGTTCATCACCTGGGTGGCGGACCGGGTGTACAACTTCCTCCAGAAGATCGACCAGTCACACACGTTCGCCAAGTTCGCCAAACAGCGCAGCAAGACCTTCCTACGCTGCACCCAAAAGATCGAGGCCGACGCGGTCAAGTACGCCGCCAAGCGGGGGTGCGACGTGGTGTGCTGCGGGCACACTCACCTTCCCGTCGCGAACGAGACCGGGCCGATCCGGTACTACAACAGCGGGTGCTGGACCGAGAAGCCCTGTCACTACCTCACGGTCGTGAACGGCGTTGTCAACGTGTGCTCGTACACCGAAGAGGTGTCCGACGAGGTTCTCAACATGGTCGATCCGCCGGCCCTGGCGCCGGCGGTGCTGGCTTCGGTCGCGTGAGCTACCGTGTCTCTTCCGACTCGGGCTCCGGTGCGACGATTTCCTCTACCACCGGTTTCGTCGGGTCGATCACGAGCCAAGTTAGCACCCCCAACCCGTACACCACCGCGTACATCGTGAAGCACGTCACGTAGCCCGTTCCGCTGACGACATCGACTTCCTTACCGTCCACCATCTGCTTCACGGTGTAGGTCTCGAGGATCAGGCCGGTGATGAGGTTGCCGAGGGCGGCGCCGAGGTTCCCGACCATGTTCATCGCCCCGGACACGATCGCGGAGTACCGGCGCCCGATGTCCTGCGCCGTCGCCCACGACGGCCCCATGATGAGGTCGTTGGTGAACCCCACCAGGATCAGGCACCCGGCGAACACCCACAAGTTGCCGCCGGTGAACGCCGCTGCGGCGGCGTAACAGCACCCCGCTAGCCCGTAGCCCAGCATCCCGTAGATGCGCCGCCCCCACTTCCGATCGCCCGTTCGGCGGATATAGCGGTCGGTCAGCAGCCCGCCGAGCAAACAGCCCGCCATTCCCACGAGCAACGGCGCGCCGCCGAGTAGCGCGAGGAGCAATTTCCCGCCGTCGGTCGCGTTTCCCGATGGGAACTGATCCTTGAGCGTTTTCGGCAGGTAGTACATCAGGAAGTACCAGTTGAAATTGGTCACCGTGTACATCGCGCAGAGGGCCAGCACGTTCCGGTTGGTGAAGATGCGGCCCCATGGCACCGCTTCGTTCACTTGCGTTGCGCCCTTTCCGGCGTTGATGAGTTCGTCCTCGGCCGCATTCACGTCCGGGTGTTCGGCCGGGCGGTTGCGGAAGGTCGCGTAGAACGCCACGCACCACAGAGCCGCGACTGCCGCGAACACGCCCAGCGCTTGCCGCCACGTCAGCCCGCCGATCACCACCAGCAGCACCCACACGAAGGGCGTGAGCCCGCCCATGAGGCGGGCCGACATCCACACAAGTCCCTTCGCGCTCCCCCGCTTGTCTTCCGGGAACCAGTTGTAAATCGCCTTCGAGATGTTGGGGAACGCGCCGGCCTCGCCGATGCCGAACAGGAACTGCATCGCGACCAGCACCCCGAACCCGATCACCACGATTTCGGTGCCGGGGAGGGCGTAACCCGCGAACGCGGTCAGCCCGACGAACAGCGAAAACCACGCAACGACCCGCAGGAGGGTGATGCGCGGGCCGAACCGGTCGCCCATCCACCCCGCCGGGATTTCAAAGAGGGCGTAGGCGATCTGAAACGCCACGAGGACGAGGTAAAACCGCTTCTCGGGCTGCCCGACGGCGGCCATGAGGTCGCCCTTGGCGCTGCCGTACATGGCGCGGTCGAGGTAGGTAATCATCGCGAGCAGGCACAACAGGAAGAGCATTCGGTAGCGAACGGTCGTCGGCGCGGCAGGCAGCGTGGCGCTCATTACTGGCGGACTCGGGGAGGGCAGGGGAGAAAGCGCCCAATGTAGCCCGGCACGCGGGTTGCGCGAAACGAAAACTGGTTGCCGCGAACGGGCGACGCGGGGTACGATCGTCACAACCGCGCGGCGCCGGGGCGGAGCTAGCGTCAACTGCGGCGTAACGCCGCGGGTGGTTTGTAACGCCGAGCAGTTCGAGTTGAGTCCTACGGGCATTCCCAGGTGTAATGCCCGTGGGACTCGTGCCACAGAACGAGAGTAGCCCCCCGCGCCGCGCGAGCGTCAAAACGCCGACTGGCCGGAGCCACGTGGGTTCCGGCCCGTCGGTGTGTTTATCCTCAGCTACGGCTTCTTCGGATCTGGGGCCGGCACCACGTTGACCTTTCCCTGCGCCACCACGACCGAAAACGACTGGGTGTCGGCTTTGCAGTTCAGTTTCCCGCTCCAAACGGGCCTCTGCGGGCTGGTCACCTCGTAGACCTCGTAGCTCTTTTCTCCGGCGGTGTTCTGAAACTCCCGGAACGACTCGCCGCCGAGCAACTTTGTTGGTTTCCCGCGCACCGGCTTCCCGTTTATGAACGTCACTTCTTGAACGACGAGCGCCTTGTTCGTGTCGTTCTTGATGGTGACCCACCCGGCGTCGGCGCAAGTTGCCACGGTCGCGGTCACGAGGACCGCCGCGGCAAGCGCGTACAGTTTGGAGCGGATCGCGAACATGGGGCAGCTCGGTCTGACACCGGGACCGACCGCGGGTCTAGATAACCCACGGTTTCTCCCCAACGAACGCGGCGTCAGACCGTGCTTGCGCAGACAATCGCGAAAAAGAGTCCGATCTCGCTAACTCACGCCGCGGTGCGGGGTTCGGGCTTGCCCTGCCGTGCGTTTTGGTCAAATTCCCGCACCACGTCCACCGCAAATTGGATCGCGGGACCGGTCCACTCGACCATGTTGGCGGTGTAGCCTGCTTTCACTCCGGCCTGAGTGACGTGCGCGAGTAACGCGCCGACCGGGCACAGCTTTTGAGACGCAAGTTTCGCATCGTACTCGCGCAACCGGCGGTGCAACTCCTGGCCGTTCGTCGGCAGATTGACCGGCTTCCCAGCGTCCGCTTTTGCCCCTTCAGTTTTGTGTACGTCTGGGTTGGTGGGTTCGACTTTGGGCACCGCGGTGTTCGGTTGCACCGCGGCGACTGATGGGACCGACGGCTTTGGGGGCGCTTCGGGCTTGGGCACATCCTTCTTCGGTGCGGGCGCGACAACCCCAACGGGCGCCACGTTTGCAGACTGTGATTTTGCATTCGGGAGTGCCCAGGCCGGGAGCGGCGGCGGTTGAACAATTTGCTTCTTCACCGAGTCATAATCGACCCAGGCCGCGGACAACCGGTAGAGGTATCGGCCGATGCCGAATTTCACAGCGGCGCGCTTGAGCGCGTCGCTGAACGCCGCCTTGAGGCGGTCGCCGAGATCGGGTTGCTCGCTCGGCGATCCGACATCGGTTTTGGTGATCCAGTTGTCCCCGATCTTGCAGCGGAGCTTACACATCACCGAGCCGTCCGGGAGTATCTCGTACACGTCCTCCCAGTGCTCCACACCGAGCACATCGTCCAGCCGGTCCTGAATGAGGCGGGCGTCGACATACGCCATCGCCAGACACCGGTTGTTCTTGACCATCTGCGGTTTGAACTTCACGTCGCGCGGCTCGAACGGGTCCGCGAGCGCGGCGGTGAGTGCGACGACCCGCGGGTCGCGCGGCATGGCGGCTTCAGTAGACACTGCGCACCCTCCCTCAACGACTGATGTGTTGAGGGTAGTGTACGGGTGTATTTGGGGCGGGACGATGTCAGTTGGCGCTCCGGCGCGACCGATTGTTCCGGGTGTGCGGATCGGGTTGAGCGATTGCACCGCGCTGACGGCGGTGGCAGGACGAACCGCAATTATGCCGCCTTGCGGGGTGCGAGTAGACGTTTCCACCACGGCAAATGCTTCGGCTTTGATTTGGGCTTTGGCGGGGGGGGCGGTGGCTCCTCGCTTTTTTCTTCTTCCGCTTCGGTGGCCCCTTCCGATTTGGCTTCGGCCGCTTCCAGGTCGCGTGCCGACACGGCTTGCAGCAAGACGCCGAGTACGACGAAGCCGACCACCAGGCCGTTGAGCGGCGCGACGTTACGGGCGACCCAATCACCCGTATCGAGGGTCCAAACTTGCTCGGCCAGCAGTATTCCGGCGTGGCCTGCGAAGAGGACGCCCAACAGGCTGGTGAGCAGCATCGTCCAGAGGCGGTAGAGCAGGATTCCGAACAGTCCGCCGCACAGGAACACGGCCCACAATTCTTGCGCCTGAGGGAACACCCACTGAGCCGCGAGCCATGCCCCGCAGCCGCCGGCCACGAACGCCAGCACCTTCGCCAGTTCCAGGGCGAGTAGCCCCGCCGACACCGCCAACAGGATGCCCACCGCCATCACCTGTGTCCCGCCGGACGTCCGGCCGGCGTTCAGGCCGATGAGCCCGGACGCCAGGGTGATGCCCGCGACGACCCAGAACCGGTGCCACCGCCACCCGAACAGCCACAGCGCGACGCCAAGCACCGTAATGGTGCCGGCCATGGCACCGGTCATGCCGCGGGCCTCGGCGAGGATGTCGGGTGCGATCAACTGCACGGTTCACGCTCGGGATGCGGAGGGGACGCGTCCATTCGTCCAACCTTAAGGGCGGACCGCGCGGGGTGTCAAGTTGGGTCCGGTCCGAGCGCGGCGGGATTCCGGACGGCGCTAACCGGTGTTTCCGGTTCTTTGCGTGCGCCCGCACCCGGACTGCTACATTTGATGTGTGCAGGCGCGAATTGCGCCGCCAGATCTGTGAGGGCAGGGGTCGTGCCGCCAATTCAGTTCGTCGTGGACCGCCGGGACGCCGGGCAAACACTGGCCGCGGTATTGAAGTCGCGGTTCGGGTTGTCGTGGGCGCAGGCGAAGCGGCTCGTGGAGAAGCGGCACGTCAAGGTGAGCGGGCAGGTGGAGACCGATGTGGCCCGGCGGCTGAAACTCGGCAAGCGGGTCGAACTCGCGGCCGGGACGGTCGAGATCAAGCAGGCGCTCCCGTCGAAGAAAACCGGCGCGGCGAAGAAAGCCGAGCCGGGGAAGAAAGCAACCGAACGCCCGCGGCCACCTGCGCCGCGTCCGAAGCCGGCTCTGGAGTTGGGGCTGTCGCCTGACGCGATTGTGTACGTGGACGACGCGGTTGTGGTGGTGAACAAGCCCGCGGGCCTCACCACGATGCGCCACAAGGAAGAGGCCGAGGAGTTCGGGGCGCACGGGCAGCGGTTCCTCACGAAGACGCTCGCGGGCCTGCTCCCGACGTTGCTCGGGACGCCGGACCGAGCGGTGACCGCGGTCCACCGGTTGGACCGCGACACGTCCGGCCTCGTGGTCTTCGCCCGTACCCGGGCGGCGGGCGAAAACCTCACGGCCCAGTTCCGCAAGCACAGCACGGAACGGCGCTACCTGGCGCTCACGCGCGGGGTGCCGAAGCCGGGGCGCATCGCGTCGGTGTTCGTATCCGATCGCGGCGACGGCCGGCGCGGCACCACCACCGATCTTGCTGCGGACGGAAAGCGAGCCGTCACGCACGTGGCGGTGCTGGAACCACTCGGTCCGTTCGCTCTGGTCGAATGCCGGCTCGAAACGGGCCGCACGCACCAGGTCCGTATTCACCTGGGTGAGGCCGGCGCGCCGCTGTGCGGGGAAGGCGTCTACGATCGGCCGATCGACGGCCAACCGCTGCCCGACGGGAGCGGGGCGCAGCGGCCGATGCTGCACGCCACCCGCCTCGGCTTCGCGCACCCCGATACGGGGGCAGCCGTGAGCTGGGAGGTGCCGCCGCCGGAGGACTTCCGACGGCTGCTGGCGAAGCTGCGGGTCGCTAGCGAACCGGAAGAATGAGGTCGGGCGGGGGGGGGAGCTACTCAGCGATAAGGCGTGTGGTTCGCGAGGTGTGGTCGCCTCAGGTAACTCGCCTCACGCGCGGCGACATTTTAATCAGCACCTGGGGCGGTCAACACCCGCCGCGTCGAACGCGTGCCCAGCGCGCGAGGACATACGAACACACCGCCCTCTGCTGGGTGCCGAGACGCGGCGGAAGTCGAGAGCGGTTCGGCAGCGTGCAGATGGTCGCCGCATCCTCGTTTGCGTGCTCGCGATCGGCCCGCAACGTATGTTCCTCGGTGCCCGAGATCGGAACCCAGGTCTCGTTGACCAACCCCACGGGTTGCCTGTCGATGCACACCATTTCCCGGACGGGGAGACCGGAATCCGTTCCCGCGCGTGGTCGCGTTAAGGGCCACTTGCACAGCACCGGCGCCCGCACCAACCGGGGCCGGGACGCGCGGGCGACCGCGGAAACCAAGGGGCCGCGGGTGGCGCCGGAGCCGTGGAGGCCGAGCCCGCTCCTTGCGGCCGTGGTGGCTTTCGGCGTGGTCGGGCTGGTGTTCGGGTCGAACGAGTCGCTCGGGCTGCGGTGGTTCGGGGGCGCGCCGTACACGATAATCCTGTTGGCACAGCCGGCGTCTTGGCTCGCCCTTCGGGTGCTCGCGCGTGTGTTAGACCGGTCGCTCGATCTGGCCCTGGATCTGGTGCTGTTTTGCTGGCGGCGGTTCGGCGCGAAGAGCGGGCGGAATGAACTAAGGTAACGCACTGGCACACGCGGCGCCCGAGCCGCCGCCGACGCGGCCACGCGCCCGTTGGTGCCTTGCGTCCGACCGTGCAAGGTCGCAAATCGCTTGCTTTCGGCGGGTTCTCGGCGTTTTCGCCGCTTCTGGTATTATGTGGGTATGAACCCTGCACCCGATGCCGCCCCGCTGCCAGTAGTCAAGCTCAAGATCGAGCGCCGGTCGTCGCACCCCTGGATCTTCCAGAAGATGGTCGAGCGCCCCGTTGCGCGCATCCCGCCGGGTAGCGTTGTGGACATCGTCAACAGCACCGGTCAGTGGGTCGCGCGGGGGTTCTACAACGGGCATTCTCGCATCACCCTGCGCGTGCTGACCACCCAGTCGGACGAGGTAATCGACGCGGCCTACTTCGCCCGCAAACTCGGTGACGCGGTGGCGTTCCGGCGCGACACGCTCAAGCTCGATGACGTCACAAACGCGTACCGGCTCGTTCACTCCGAGGCCGACGGGCTGAGCGGACTCGTGGTGGACCGGTTCGGCAACACGTTGGTGCTGGAGTTCTTCGCGGCGGGCATGTACAAGCAGCGGGCCGCGATCATGGACGCGCTGCGGGTGCACTACCCGGACGCCAAGTTCTATTACTTCGCCGAAGAGCACGTCGGGAAGCAGGAGTCGTTCGACTGCCGCCCGCCGGAGCCACCCGCGCCGGACGTGATTAACGAGCACGGGTTGAAGTTCCGCGTGGCCCCCGGGAGCAAACACAAGACCGGCTTTTTCGTGGACCAGCGGGACAACCGCAAGACCCTCGCCGGGCTATGCGCCGGGAAGCGTGTGCTGGACATCTGTTGTAATACGGGCGGGTTCGGCGTGTACGCGAAGGCGCTCGGCGGCGCGGCGGAGGTGGTCGGGCTCGACCTCGACGAGCAGGCGCTGGACATGGCCAAACAGAACGCCAAACTCAACGGCGCGCAAGTGCGGTACGTTCAGGCGGACCTGTTCGCGTGGCTACGTGATGTGATCCCGAACGGGGAGCGGTTCGACACGGTCATCCTCGACCCGGCCAAACTGACCCGGGACCGTGAGGATGTCGAATCGGCACTCAAAAAGTATTGCGACATGAACCGGCTGGCGATGCTCGTGGTGAAGCCCGGCGGGGTGCTCCTGTCGTGCTCGTGTACGGGGCTGGTGAGTGAGGCCGATTTCCTCGAATCCATTCGCCGGGCGGCGTGGCAGGCGGGGCGGAACGTGCAGGTGTTCAAGATCACCGGCGCCGCCCCAGACCACCCGTTCCTGCTGAACGTGCCCGAGGGCCGATACCTGAAGGCTGTGTTCTGCCGTGTCGATTGAACCCGTGCGAACCCGCGGGGATGGGGCTTGAACCCGTGCCGTTGTTGGGGTTCGCGCTCGCCCGCGGCGCCACAATGGTTCCGTTGTGCCGTGCCCCGGGGCACAAGCTCACCACGCGGCTGACCGGTAATGGTGCAGTTTGCGAAGGGCTACGGCCAAATAACAGGTTGCCGGCGGGCGGTCCCCAACTCGAGAAACCCTCGCTCTCACTCGCCGCACCCTGCCTTTGGTAAAATCAATCCGCTCTTGGCTCTGAACAGGGCTACTCAGACTGGTGTTTCGGACATTACCAAACGGCGGCGAGCCAGTTTTTCAGGGCGTTGTGAAATTCCGTGAGGTCTCGACCGTCGGCCGCTTCCTTGGCAAAGTGCATCTCCCAGTGCTGGAGCCGCAACGCGCCGAGCATGTCCGCGAATGTGGGCGTGTTCTGGCCCATGTACCATGGCCGGTCCCGGTGGACCTGGGAGCCCTCGCGACCGGGGCCCGCGTACCACAGGATCGTCAGCGCTTGGACAAACCACGCCATCGGGTGCTCCCGCTCGACGCTCTTGGCCACCCGCACGCACGGGTCGTGTAAACCGAGGAGCTGTTTGCTCTCGAAAAAGACGACCTCAATGCTCCACCGGCGACAGTACCCGCGGATCACGAACTCGGCCGAAACGGTCGGGCTGGTTGCCACGAGGACCTCGTCCCGCCACCTACGGGTTGTTCCGCGACTGGCGGCTGTGCGGCACCTGGGAGAAGGTTCACGCCACCCGGCGAGAGGAGGTCCGCATCGAGGCCGGTGCCCCTCCGACCCCGGAAACTTTGCGGGTGGACGCGCAGACGGTCAAGACGACCCACCGCGGCGGCCCCGAGGGGTACGACGGGGGGAAAAAGGTGAACGGCCGCAAGCGGTTCATCGGGGTCCAGGGCTATTTCATTGTTCAAGTTGTGTACCCTTGAGGAGGTCAAGGGCCTCGTCCGGGCGAACTTGGAATCGGTGAGTCGCGGCTCGGGTGCTTGCGGCCTCCACGCCGTGGAGTAAGTGGATCGCGACATTCCGCAACGCCGCCAGGACCTGCGTCGCGTTCCCCTTGCGGACCCGACAACGGTCCTCGTCGAACGTCACGCGTCGTCAGTGGGCGATCGCCTGTTCTTCGGTGTGCGGATGTTCCCCCGTGCACGGGTGGACTTCAACGGTGACGTGAACGATCTCCTCATGCACCTGGAGCCGGCGCCGGTACTCGTCAGGCGGGAGCGGGTCGGCCGCCACCAGGGCCACGATGCAGGCGAACTTGTCCGGCCCGACCCGCCAAACGTGCAGATCCACGACGACCGCATCCCCGTCGTCGAGAACCTCGCGAATCTCTGCCACGACCGCCGCGTCCATTTCGCGATCGAGCAGCACCCGCCCGGTTCGGCCGAGCAAGCCCCAGGCCCAAGTGGTGATCACAACGGCCCCGACGATACCCATCACGGGATCGAGAACGTCCCAACCGAAGAACCGGCCGCCGAGCAGGGCCACGATCGCAAACACCGAAGTGAGGGCGTCGGCCAGAACGTGCAGGTACGCGGCCCGCAGATTCAAGTCGTGGCCGCGGCCGTGATCGTGACCGTGCGAATGGACGTGCCCGTCGTGTCCGTGAAGCAGCCACGCGCTCAGCAGGTTCACGGCCAACCCCACGGCCGCGACGAGGATCGCGTCGCCGTACCGGATCGGCACCGGGTTCAGGAGCCGGACGACCGACTCGTAAACCATGAACAGCGCGACCAGCCCCAAGATAATCGCGCTCGCGAACCCGGCCAGCACGCCCACTTTCCAGGTTCCGAACGCGAACCGCGGGTCGGCGGCGTGCCGCCGGGCGTACCGGTACGCGAACGCGGCGATGCCCAGCGCGGCGACGTGCGTGCCCATGTGCAAACCGTCGGCCAACAGGGCCATCGAGTTGGTCAGCGAGCCGGCCACGAGTTCGGCGACCATCATCGCCGCGGCGAGCAACACGACCCGGCGCGTGCCGCGTTCGCCGGATGGGTTGCCGGGGTCGAAGTCGTGATCGTGCCACGGGCGCGTTCGGTGCGTGTGGTGCATCGGGATACCCCGGGCGGTCAGGAGGTTGGCGCCGATCTCGGCCGCCCGTCGTGGTCGTGAAATGGGTCCGGCGGCTCGCTCGGGTGTCACTCTCGGCTCGACGGCCACTCCCGTTTGCTCAGGCGCCTACATCACCTCTTCCGCACCGCTCCGGGCGTCTCCGAGTCGGACGCGGTGGCACTCGACAAGGCGAACCGGTCACGGCCGACCAAATTATGCCACGGAATTAACTTGGCGCACTTGGTAAAACTAAGTAATAGTATGTTCTCGTTTTACCTACTCTCGCCAGCGGTTTCAGAAAGAGAACCCCAATGGAGCGTCCGAACCGTACCCGCGCCGCGTTTACGCTGATCGAGTTGCTGGTGGTGATCGCGATCATTGCGATCCTGATCGGGCTCCTGCTCCCGGCGGTGCAGAAGGTGCGCGAAGCCGCCGCCCGGATGAGCAGCCAGAACAATCTCAAACAGCTCGGCCTGGCCCTTCACAGTTACGAGGGCGCCAACAGCGTTCTGCCGGGGATGAAGTCGGCCGGGGAGAGCAACGCCACCTCGTTCGGCTACTCGGTCCACGCCCAACTGCTGCCGTACATCGAGCAGGAGAACTTGGGCAAGCAGATCGACATGACCCAGCCGCTGTTCGTGGGTGTGTTTCCGACCCCGTCGTTCCAACTGAACCCGTCGGTCGCCGGCACCGCCGGAACGGTGGTGAGAACCTTCCTCTGCCCCGGCGACGCCCAGCAGCCGCTGTTCACGATCAACTCGGGCGGCGGAACGCACGCCGGCACCAGCTACGTCGTCAACCTCGGCTCCGGGCTGGCCGGAGCGGGCGCCGCGGCACCGAACGGGTACGACACCCGGTTCCCGTCCGACGGCATGTTCTTCTACGGCCCCGGCCTGAAATTCGGCGACATCGCGGACGGCACCTCGAACACCATGTTCATGTCCCAGTGCCTGCTCGGGCTGAACCAGAACCTGACCAAGCCGTTCGCCGACCTGACGCCGGACGAGAAGCGGCGGCAGACGGCCAGCCTGTCGGGCAAGGGCTTGTTCACCGGGCCGAGCGGGGCGAACCCCGGCTACGGGGCCAGCCCGCCCATCGGGAGCGCCGAGTACCTGTCGGCCACGTCCTGGCGCGGCAACCGGGGCGGGTCGTGGATCTGGGCCAACGCCTCGGTCAACGGGTTCACCGCCGGCCTCGGCCCGAACAGCCCGGAGCCCGACTCGACCGCGCACGGCATGGGGTTCCTGTCCGCGCGCAGCAATTTCCGTGGCGGCGTCAACGTGTGCCTCGGCGACGGCAGCGTACGGTTCGTGCGCGACGCGATCGCGCTCACCACCTGGCGGGCGCTCGCGACGCGCGCCGGCGGCGAAGTGGCCGGCGGCAACGACTTCTAACTCACCTCGGTCGGAGAACGTCCCATGTTTCCGCTGTTACTGCTCGCGGGTTGCGCCGGTGCGGACCCGACCCCGCCCGCCGACACGTGGCGGGGCTTCCGCAACGACGGGTCCAGTTGCACGACCGCCCGCGACCTGCCCCTGACCTGGGGGCCGAACGAGAACGTGGCGTGGCGCGCCGCGCTGCCGGGGTACGGGCAGTCGTCGCCGGTGGTGTGGAAGGGCCGCGTGTTCGTGACCGCCGTTGAGGGGCCGGAGAAGGAGAAGTTGCTGGTCGTCGCGGTGGACGCGCGGACCGGCGCGGTGGCCTGGAAGAAGGAGTTCGCGGCCTCCCAGAAGGGGAAGAACAACCCGATGATGAGCCGCGCCGGCCCGACCCCGGTGGCGGACGCCGAGGGCGTCTACTGCCTGTTCGAGAGCGGCGACCTGCTCGCGCTCACGCACGACGGCGGCACCCTGTGGCACCGGTCGCTCGCGAAGGAGCACGGCGAGATCAAGAACAACCACGGGCTGGGCAGTTCGCTCGCCGAGGCCGGGCGCGCGGTGTTCGTGCAGGTCGATCACGCCGGCCCGTCGTACCTGCTCGCGGTGTGCAAGGCCGACGGCAAGGAACTGTGGAAAACGGAGCGGCCCGGCCGCACGTCGTGGACCTCGCCGGTCGTCACGACGTTCAACAACAAGGCCGCGGTTCTCGCCAGCGGGGGCGGCACGCTCACCGCCTACGACGCGGCGACCGGCAAGGAACTGGCCGCGCTCGACGGCCTCACCGGGAACACCATCCCGTCGCCGACGGCCGCCGGCGATCTGATCGCGGTCGGCGCCGGCGAGAACCGCATGAAGCCGGACCTCAAGGCGTCCGCCAAGTCGAACTGTCTGGTGCGGTTCGGCGCGCGGGACGGGAGGCCCGCGTTCGAGCCGGTTTGGAACGGCACGAAGGCGGTCAGCCACCACGCCAGCCCGGTCGTTCACCAGGGCCACGTGTACTTCGTCACCAAACTCGGGCTCGTCCACTGCCTCGACCTGAAGACCGGGGCGGAGCGGTACGCGGAGCGGCTCGACGACGAAACGTGGGCCACCCCGGTCGGGGCCGGGGACCGGGTGTACTTCTTCGGCAAGTCGGGCGTCACCACGGTGCTCAGGGCCGGCGGCGAGTTCGAGAAACTGGCGGTCAACCGGCTGTGGTCGAAGGAGGACTACGCGGCGCGCCTGGACGCCGCGAAGAGGGCCGCGGCGGACGCGCTGCCGAAGCCGCCGGAGGGCAAGGGGCCGGGGGGCGGCCCGCCGGTGCCGAAGGCGGAACTCGAAGCGACCCGGTACTCGGCCGTGGGCGACGTGGTGTACGGCGTCGCGGCCGTGGACCGCGCGCTGTTCGTCCGCACCGGGACCGAACTCGTTTGCATCCGCCCGGCCAAGTGACACTTCCGAGAGGGGAACGAAAATGCGCTGCGCGCTGTGGTTCGTGCTGACGGCCGCACTCGGCGGGGCCGTCGCGGGGGGCGACGACAAGGCGCCCGCGAAGGCGAAGCCGCCGGCACCGATCGTCCGGCTGTTCGTTCAGGACATGAAGACGTGTTCGGTGAAGTGGGCCGACGTGCGGGTGGGGGCGGACCAGGAACTGCTGCTCGACCCGCTCGCCGATGTGGCCGGGTTCAAGAAGCTCGACCCGGCGAAGCAGAAGCTGGTCCAGATGCGCGAGTCCGGCAGCCTCGTGTGTGTCGGCGTCCGGGACGACGCCGACGGCGCGTTCGAGAGCGGGTGGGTGCTCATGCAGTCCGGCGTCGGGTACGCCGACCACGGGGACCACGGGCACTGGACGTACAAGGCGGCGCCCGCGGTGATCGACAGCCGGCTCGACGCCAAGCAGGGGAACCCGGCCCACCTGTACCGCTACGACGGGTGGTTCTACCTCGCCAACGACAAGCTCAACGGGTACACCCGCATCGACCCCGAGGGGTACGCCACGAACGACGCGCGGTCGCTGGGCCAGGGGAAGCCGCTGTTCGTGACCGGCGGGGGCGGGCACATCACCCTGGCGGTCGTCGACAACAAGGTCGGGTACGCGTGCTGGATCGACGGCGGCGGGCCGAACAAGGGGCGCGTCGACGTGTCCCCGGTGGGCATCGGCGCGAGGCCCGAGCCGGCGTACTCGTTCGCGCTACCGACCGGCGGCATCCACGGGGCCGCCGCGTGCGCCGGGAAGGTGTTCTTCGCGCCGTCCGCGGGCGTGTGCTGGGTGGACGCGGACCCCGGGCTGAAGCTCAAGGCCGATCAGGTCCAGGTGCGGCACATCGACCTCGGCACGGAGGGCGACAAGCCGCGCCGCACCGGGGCGTTCGTCACCCACGGGCACCACGTCCTGTTCGTCACCGGCAAGGAGGCGCCCAACTTGGCCGTGCTGGACGCCAAGAGCGCCGAGCCGAAGCCGGTGTTCCTCCCGCTCGCGGTCAAAAAGGGCACACACGCGGTTACGCCGGAGGTGGTCACGTCGGTGGACGGGAAGACCTACGCGCTGGTGTTCCACGACCGGGTGAAGGACAGCGACGCGGCCGACGCGCTGGAGGTCATCGCGCTCGACCCGAACGGGGACGGCGATTTCTCCGACATGAAGTCGGTGAAGGTGCTGGCGGTCGGGAGGAGCGCGGTCGAGGGGCACTTCGGGCACCACGACCTCGCGTTCGACGCGAACCGCAAGTACGGGTTCTTCACCAACCCCGGTGACGGCACGCTCTCGGTCCTGTCGCTCAAGACGCTCGACGTGGTGGCCACGTTCACCGTCGGCGGCACCCCGGCGGCGCTCGTCGCCCGCGGCGGGGAAGACCACGACGACTGACCCCAACCTCCGCCCGGAGCCGAATCATGCGCGCGACGAATCGACTACTGGCCGTGGTGCTGCTCGGCCTCGCGACGGTCGCCGCGAGGGGTGCAGTAACAAGCCCGGCGGCGGTGACGGCGGCAGCGGTTTCACCGGCTCCGGCCGGGTGCGGGTGGCGGCGACGTACAGCATCCTCGGCGATCTGGTGAGGAACGTCGTCGGGGACGGGGCCGAGGTGGTCACGCTGGTCGGCCCGGACGGGGACGCCCGCACGTTCGACCCGTCGCCGCAGGACGGGATGACGATCGCCGACGCCGCGGTCGTCTTCGAGGCCGAGTTCGACGGCCCCACGGCGACCGCCGGCAGGAGCTCGTGTTCATCGGCCAGAAGATGGACGAGCCGGCGGTCCGCGCTGCGCTCGACGCTGCCCTGATGACCGATGCCGAGATGGCCGGCGGCCCGGCGGTGTGGTCGAAGATCCGCGACCCCCTCCCCGAGTGGCCCGACCCGGACTAGGCGCTGGCCACCGCGACCGCCAACGACCTTCACACCGACCGCACGCTCCGGAGCCGAAATGACCCGCTGCCGAAGGCCCGCGTTCACGCTGATCGAACTCTTGGTAGTGATCGCGATCATCGCAATCCTGATCGGACTGTTGCTGCCCGCAGTGCAGAAGGTGCGCGAGGCGGCGGCGCGGATGCAGTGCTCCAACAACCTGAAACAACTGGGCCTCGGGTTGCACAACTTCGAGAGCGCCCGCGGCGAGTTCCCGGTGAACCTCGGCACCGTGCGGAACCCCGGCCCGCGGCACCCGTGGACCGTCGTCATCCTGCCGTTCATCGAGCAGGACAACCTGTTCAAGCAGATCCGCCTCGACGTGGCGTGGTTCGACCCGCCGAACCGCGACGCGATCAAGACCCCGGTGAAGATTTACCAGTGCCCGTCCGCGACCGCCCGTGAGCCGGCGTTCACCGAGGTGCTGGTGCCCACGGTCGGTGGCACCATGACCCGCATCGAGGGCGGGCGGTGGGACTACGGGCCGTTCAGCGGGGTCAACGGGGCGTACCTCGCACAGCCGCCGGCTGACGTGCGCGCGGTGTTTGACGGCGGCGGGAACCGGTGGTCGGACATGACCGACGGGCTGTCGAACACCGCGATGGTGTCCGAGTGCGCCAACCGGCAGCAGTTGTGGAAGCGGCGGACGCAGGTGACGGACACGGTGGCCGAGAACAACCCGTGCGGCGCCGGCGGGCCGGGGTGCGTGAACGGCGGGATCTGGGCCGACTGGAACAAGAACATGCGGATCGACGGCGCGACCGCCGACGGGAACGCGTCGAACGGGGGCGCGTGCGCGGTCAACTGCACCAACCAGTGGGAGGTGTACAGCACGCACACCGGCGGGGCGAACTGCCTGTTCGGCGACGGGTCGGTCCGGTTCCTCAAGGCGTCGCTCACCTACCCGACGCTGGCCGCGATGATCACCCGCGCCGGCGGCGAGGTCCCGGCGGGAGACAACTGATGCGTGCGACCTTCGCGGCGCTGGTAATGGCCGGGGTGATGGGTTGTGGCGGCCCGAAGGCCGATGACGCGCCGGGGCCGGTCCGGACGCACGGCCGCGCCGTCAGCGGGGGCAAACCGGCCGCGGGCGCGGTGCTGGTGTTCCATGCCGTCGGCGGCACCGGTGGACGTCTGCCGCCCCGCGCCCGAGCCGGCCCCGACGGCCGCTTCGCCGTCACCTCCGCCGACGGCGGCGACGGACTGCCCGAAGGAGAATACGCCGTGACCGTCGAGTGGCGGAGCGGGTCCGGCGAGAACGGCGACGACGGCCGTAACCTGGTGAGCGAGAAGTACACCCGCCCGGCCACCACCCCGCTGAAGGCGGCCGTCCGCCGCGGCCCCGACGGGCGTTGCGCGCTACCGGACTTCGCCCTCACACCCTGAGCGGAAGGCCCCGCGATGGTCAACGGATACAGCAGCGGTCGGAAGTCCGACCCGGTCGTCCTCGGCCGCATCCGGGGGTGGATGCGCGACGCGCTCGGTCGGCCCGACGCCGTCGTCGTGGTCACCGAGCGGCGGTGCGCCGAGGGCGGCGGCCCGGACGTGGAAACGGTCGTCGCCGTGACGGGCGAGCCGGGCCGGGCGCGGCACCACACGTTGCCCAAGGCCGCGGCCGACATCACCCGCACGGACGTTTTGTCCCTGGCCGCCCGTGGCACCCACGGCTGAGCGGGGTATGATAACGAAGTATATTCAAGTAAAACATCGTTTTCCGACGGGGGTTAAGCCATGCCCGCGACCAACGACCGCGTCCCGGTCACCGTCCTCACCGGGTTCCTCGGCTCCGGCAAGACGACGCTCCTGAACCACATCCTGACCGCGAACCACGGCAAGCGGATCGCGGTCATCGAGAACGAGTTCGGTGAGGTCGGGATCGACCAGGACCTGGTGATCCGCGCGGAAGAGGAAGTCTTCGAGATGAACAACGGGTGCATCTGTTGCACCGTCCGCGGGGACCTGATCCGCATCCTCGGCAACCTGATGAAGCGGAAGGACAAGTTCGACTACATCGTGGTCGAGACCACCGGCATGGCCGACCCCGGGCCGGTCGCCCAGACGTTCTTTGTGGACGACGAGGTGGGGCGCAAGACCCGGCTCGACGGGATCGTCACGCTGATCGACGCCAAGCACGTCCACGACCACTGGGACTCGGACGAGGTGCGGACCCAGATCGCGTTCGCCGACGTGCTCCTGCTGAACAAGACCGACCTCGTCTCGGCGCGCGAACTGGACGCGCTCGAGGCGCGCATCAAGGGCATGAACGGCGCGGCGAAACTGTACCGGACGCGGAACTCGGTCGTGGAGATGGACCGCATCCTGAACGTCGGCGGGTTCAACCTGGACCGGGCGCTTGAGGTGGACCCGCAGTTCCTCGAACCGGAGTACCCGTTCGAGTGGGGCGGCGTCTACGAACTCGTGGCCGGGGAGTACGCGTTCGTTTGCGGCGACGGCCCGGACCCGGCGATGAACGTGGCGCTGCTGCCGTGCCCGTCGGCCGACGAGGCGGGGCGGAAAGCGGTCGAGACGGACGCGGTGCTGCTGTTCAGCGACGAGGAGCACGGGGTCGCGCCGGGAGACCCTCTGCCCGTCGGCAAGCGGCTCTCGCAGCTCCAACTGCCGGAGGGCGGTCCGAAGCGGTTCCCCGTGCCGATCGCCGAAGCCGGGTGCTACGCGCTGTTCACCGAACACGGGCCGGACGAGTTCGGGGCGGAACTGGTCGGACCGGCCGGCGCGCTCGCCCCGACCGCGACCCACGAGTACAAGCCGGACCACGAGCACGACGACGAGGTGTCGTCGGTCGGGATCACGGTGCCCGGCGACCTGGACATGGACCGGCTCAACGCCTGGATGAGCGAGCTGCTCCAGACGCGAGGGACGGACATCTTCCGCATGAAGGGCGTGCTGAGCATCAAGGGCGACAAGAACCGGTTCGTGTTTCAGGGCGTTCACATGCTGCTCGACGCCCGTCCGGACCGACCGTGGGGAGCCGCGCCGCGCTCGAACAAGCTCATCTTCATCGGCCGCAACCTGGACCGAACCGCGCTGACGGATGGGTTCAAGTCATGCTTGGCGTGAGCGGCTGGTTCGGCGGGGTGAAACTCACCGAAGTCTGGCGGGGCGGGATCGAGGACCACGTGATTTCGCTCGCGTGGTCGCCCGACGACCGGTTCGTTGCCGTGGCCGGGGCCGCCGGGCCGGTCGTGGTTCTGGACGCCGTCACCGGTTCCGCGCGGCACCAACTGCCCGGTCACCGGGGCGGCGCGACCGCGGTGACGTGGGCGGACGAGGGCACGGTCGTCTCGGCCGGCCAGGACGGCCGGGTCCGCGTCTGGGACGCCGCGACCGGGGCCGAGCGGTTCGCCCTCGACGCCGGGGCGCGGTGGGTGGAATCGGTGGCCGTCAGCCCGTGCGGAACGTACCTCGCGTCCGCGGCCGGCAAGAAGGTGCGGTTGTGGGGGCGCGACGGGCGCCTGTTGCGGGACTACCCGGGCCACGCCAGCACCGTCACCGACCTCGTATGGCGGCCCGGCGGGCACGAACTGACGGCCGCCGCGTACGGCGGCGTCGCCCTCTGGTCGCCGGACGCCGCAGAACCGGCGGGGCGGTTGGAGTGGAAGGGCTCGGTGCTGCGGCTGGCGTGGTCGCCGGACGGGAAGTTCCTCGCCACCGGCGACCAGGACTCGACCGTCCACTTCTGGGTCATGGCGGCCGGCACGGACTTGAAAATGTTCGGCTACCCGAAGAAAGTGACCCAACTGGCGTGGGACCACACGTCGCGGTTCCTGGCGACCGGCGGCGGGCACCGGGTCACCGTGTGGGACTGCTCCGGGTCCGGGCCGGCGAACACGCGCCCGCTCGTCCTGGACGCGCACGACGCGGTGGGCAAGGTGTCGGCGCTGGCGTTCCAGCGTGCGGGACCGCTACTGGCCTCCGGCGCTGACGACGGCCAGGTGCTCCTTTGGCGGCCTGACGGCGGGCGGCGCCCGCTCGCGGCCGCGGGGCTCGGCGCGGTCGTCACTCGGCTCGCGTGGTCCGCCGACGACTCACGACTCGCCGTCGGCACCGAGGCCGGTGTTGTGACCGTGTTCCGCGCCCGCTGACCCCGCCTCACTCCGCCCCTGGCGGGTGCGCCTCCCGCCGAACTCGGCGCGGCACCCCAGCGCCCGGCAGAACCAACACTGGCGGGAATCCGTACGGTCACGAAGAAGATGGTTCGGGAAAACTATTGAATAAAAAATTGTTTTACCGCCACCGGGCCGTACAGGAACCTGCAGTGCCCTCTCCATCGACGCGCTTCCGATTGCGGCGCTGGATCGCCGGCATCGTGACCTATTCCACGGCGCGTGCGGGTCGTGCGTGGCCGAGGACCAGCGGTGGGTGGTGCTGAGCGCGGGCGGGTTCGCCGACGGGGTTTCGATCGCGCCGCACGCGTGCGACCACAGCCTGCCGAACGGTCGGGGTGCCGAGCCACGGCTGCAGATCGGATCGGCCGACGAGGTTCCGATTCGGACCCGGTACGCGGGGCGGGTGGTCCGCCGGTGCCGAAGGCGGAACTCGAAGCGACCCGGTACTCGGCCGTGGGCGACGTGGTGTACGGCGTCGCGGCCGTGGACCGCGCGCTGTTCGTCCGCACCGGGACTGAACTGGTTTGGATCCGCCCGGCCGAGTGACACGTCCGAGAGGGGAACGAAAATCCGCGACCTCGCCTACCGGTGCTTGGACTTGGCCGCCCGATAACGGAAAGCTGTATGAAAGATTAATTAATATCAAATTCGTTATGATATCTCGGCCTGCAGGGCTGGGCATGTCTCGGCGGGCGCGTCGACTAGGTCTGCGTCTGGCGGCTGGTGAAGTTGTTGCTGCGAACCGGAGCGCCCGACATCTACCGCCGGGTGCTGCTGGAGGTCGAGCGGGTCGTCATCGGCGACGTTCTGAATCCAGTAGTTTCAAGTTGGGCGATTTATGAGTAGCGGGCCGCATGGGTTTACCGGTCAATGGTGGTTACCACGCCTCCACTGTCGGAGCCCCCATGCGACCCAAACGTCAGTCTATCCGAGCCACCCCGGCCCACGCCACCCGGCACCTCCGTCCGGTCCTGACCGACTGGCTCGGCCGTGCGGTCCAACTGCCCAAGCGTCGCCGCACCTGTACACCCGAGGTGGTGTGGCGGGTGGTGCTGTTCGCCGCGGCGTTCGCCCGCTCGGTGGCCGCGGCCTGTGCCGCGATCGCCGACGCCCCGTCCGGGCAGGCCATCTGGGATTGCTTGTACCTCACGCTGCCCAAGCGGCGCCGCACCCTCGAGCGGCGGTTGCGGCCGGCCCTCCACGCCCCGCTCGGCAAGCGGAAGCGGGCGGCTCGGGTCGCGATCGACTACCACCGGATCGGGTACTTCGGGACGCCGAACCGGGACACCACCCGGTCCAAGGGGGCCGGCGGCACCCACACGTTCCACACGTACGCCACCGCGTGCCTCGTCGGGGGACCGGACCGGTACACGCTCGGGTTGACGGCCGTGGGCGAGAAGGAGCCGATGACCGCGGTGCTCACCCGGCTGTTGGATCAGGTGACGGCGGCACGGGTTACGGTCCGGGTCGCGCTGCTGGACAAGGCGTTCTTCTCGATCGCGGTGATGCGGTTGCTCCAGGCGCGGGGTGTGCCGTTCGTGATCCCGGCCGTGGTCCGGGGCCGCAAGCCCCGGCCCGGGGTGAAGGGGGTCGGGTTGCGGGCCGTGCGGCGGCGGGGCGCGGGTCGATATGCGTACACCCACGCGGATCGGGGCACCTCGGTGCGGGTGCACGTGGTGATCGCTCACAAGAGCTACCGGTACCGGCGGACCGGGGGCCGGCGGAGCAAGAAGTTACTGTACGCGGCGTGGCGGGTGAGCGGGAGCCCGGTGGCGATTCGGGACCTGTACCGGACCCGATTCGGGATCGAGAGCAGCTACCGCCAGTTGGGGCAGGTTCGGCCCCGGACCTCGACCACCGATGGGGTCGTGCGACTCCTGTGGGTGGCCGTCGGGCTGATCCTGCGTAACGCCTGGTTGTGGTCCCGCTCAGCCCGCGGCCTCGGGTGGACACTGGCGGCGGTATGCCTGATACTGTTGGCCGATGGGCTGGCACCTACAGATGGCGAAAATAAGTCCATTACTACTGCACGATCGGCCAACAAAACCAAGCCGCCAACTTGAAACTACTGGAATCATGTGAGCGGCAACCAACTGCAGGCCAGCGAACTGCTTGACATCTCCCGCACACGCTCCGGGCGAAAGTTCAGACGTTTGAGAACTCTTCCGGCGAGCCCGCCTGGCACAGGCGGGCCCTTGGGCGGGGCGATAAGACACCCGGAAGGCGGGCCTTCTGCGATAACCGATGCCGATGAGATGGAGCAATCGCTGCGCAGTAATGCTATAAATTTGTTATGAACTTTTTGACCCGTATACTTGCAAGTCAGATTTTTCGTTGTGGCCAAACTGCTAGCGTGGTTCCCGCCAGGGACGGTCGATTTACGAGGAGAACGTCACCATGCGAGGGCTTGGACGGAGCGCGTGGGTGCTCGCGGTGGCGTGGGCCGGGCTCCCGTCGGTCGGCCAGGCCGGTTGGATCACCGCTCACGAGCGGGATCTCGGCAACCCGCGGCCTGCCGGTGCGTCCAAGTTCCGGTTCGGCTCGCCGACGGCGCTGCCGCTCGTGGCGATCGACGGGCTCACGGGGGCAGGGGCCGTTCAGGCCGTCGCCGGCGGCGGAACCTCGTTCTTCAACGGCCTGGGCGTGCCGGTCCTTCTGAACCTCTCCGACGGGTCGGCGTACCTGGCGGGCGGCTCCCAGCCGACCCGTCGTGCCAGCCGCGTGCCGGGCTGTACTCCGCCGGGGCACCCGGTGCCGCAGACCGGCGTCCCGGTCCCGGACGGTTACTCGCGGCTCGGCGTTGCGCTGGTCCCGGGTACGGCGGGTTGTGGGTTCTGACGGCTTCGGTGACCGGCATCGCAGGGGCCAGTCTCCAATCGGGTTCGGTGGTCATCCCGGAGGGCAGGTGGGGGCGCTCGACCTCGAACCTGAGGCCGAGCCATACCCTGACCCCACGCCCACGCCCGACCTATCGCCCGCTCCGTCTCCGACCTCGGGCATTCCCGAGCCGACCACCGCGGCCCTCGCGGCTTCGGGCATGCTGCTCGCGCTCCCGTGGATCCGTCGCCGGTGGCAAGCCGGCTTCAGACTTCAAGCTGGACACAGCCTTCGCCCCCGAACGAGGGGCCGGTCGCTCTTACCGGTCCGCGCCACAGTCGCACTCGGCCCCCGGTACGGTCGTGTAAGGGTGCTCAAGAGGACACGGTGGCGCGTGCGCGACGGGGCCACCGCATCGCACAGTTGCACGTTCCGCTAAGGTCATCCGCTTTGATTCCCGCGCTGGACCGAATCAGGGCTTGCCACGAACGTAGTGCGCGAAGTAGATGCCGTCCCCACCGACCGCTCGCGCAGCCCCGCGCCGCTGTGACGAAGCGGCTCCCCGGGTACGCGAGTCCCCATGGAATTGCTTCAGAACTCGTTCTACCTGTTCGAGGCCATCCGGCCGCTCGCCGCCGCGGCCGGGGCCGTCGGCCAGTTCCTGCGTCAACCCCTGATCGTGGTGTTCATCGTAGTCGGGATCGGGATCGGCCCGGCCGGCCTGGGACTCACCCGGTTGGGCGAGGGCATCGGGCAGGGCCAGCGCGTATTAATTGCCTTGTAAAATAAGGACTTGGTCCAGGAACGTCGTATCCATCAAGCATCGGGTCATCTTTCCTCGGATGCGATCCTTCTCGGGATGACGCTTCAACAAGGTGATGGCGAACCGCCGGAGCCAGCTCAAGTTGTTGGCCAAGATCCGCTCCCGGGTGCGGGTCCGGTCCTCACCGGATGTGACATCCAGAACCCAGTGCATGGCCTCAATGCCCCAGTGCTTCCGCTCCGCCTCGCCGAATCGCGGGCCGCTCAGGAACCGGCTCAGCATGTCCTACCGCACCTCGTCCGTCTGGGTCCCGTCCGGGTGCGTGGTGATTCGCACCGCGGTGCCAATGGCCTTGATCCACGGCCACTCGCCTTTTGCGGCAAAGTCCGGGGGTACTTGAGCCCCCCAATAGAACCGCTCGTCCCGTCGCCCGTGGCCGTGGGTGTCGGTCTGATGGTTCCGGTGCCGGAGCGCCTTCCGCTCCCCCTCCAAGTGCTTCTCAACGACGGCGGCGATCGCGGCGGCCAGCTTCGGCTGGTTATCCTGGACCGCGAGCACGAAGTCCCCGCCCCCGGCCACGATGTTCCGGGCGATGTCCTTCTGGCACCCCATGGCGTCGATCGTCACCACCGCCTTCTTCCGGCCCAGTTGCCGGAGCAGCACGGCAATGGCGGTGATCTCGTTGGATTTCTCCTCGGTCGCCACCGGACCCAACGCGACCCCGTGCTCGGTGGCCCACGCGCTAACGATGTGCCGCGGCCCCAACCCGTGCCCCGCATCGTGGGACCGGCGGGCCGTCTTGCCATCGATGGCTACCAACCGGTCCAGGACACTGCGGCGCACATCTGACCAGGGCTATAACGTCTTGACCCATCAGGGGGATCACGGACGGTGCCGGCCTTCTTCGCCAGAACCAAAAACACCGCCTGGAACGCATCCTCGGAATCCGCTCGCGACCGCTTGACGCGCTCGCACACGCACAACACCATCCCGCCGTGACGCCGCGCCAGTTCGGTGAACGCATTCTGGTCCCGGTGCGCCGCGAACCGCGCCAGTAGTTCCCCGTCGGGCGCGGCTGCGGGCTCCAGTCGCCGCAGGATTTCGGTCGGACGCGTCACGCTCATCGGTCCCCCTTCCAACCCTGTACTCCGTGGTATGGCCGGCGCGCGTCGCGCAAAAAATGCCACCGCGGCCCGATGCTAACCTACCTGCGCTAGGAAAGTGCCGGCCGCGGTGGCATAATTCCGGCATGAGCGACACACCGGTCTTGCTGGGTTACGATCGCGGCACCGTGACCGTGACGGGCGGCCCCGACGGGTTCGTGTACAGCGACCTGCCGGGAGTCGTGTTCGATCCCCGCACGTCCACACACCGCGCGCAGGGCCGGCACTACCGCACCGTCGTTGAGCACCTGATTAAAGAGAAGCTGCCGTATGAGGACGCCGCCCGCGGTTGGCCGAAGGAGCCGAGCGGGTGGAGGCTCAGCGCCGAGCGCACCGCCCGCGACTACCAGCTCGCGGCCGTCGCCGACTGGACGAAGGCCGGGCGCCGCGGCGTGGTGGTGATGCCGACCGGCACCGGGAAGACGTTCGTCGCGTTCCTGTGCATCGAGAAGGTGGGCCGCCCTACCATCATCGTGACGCCGAAAATCGACCTGATGGTGCAGTGGGCGCGCGAGCTGGAGCAGAGCTTCGGCGTCACGGTCGGGATGGTCGGCGGGAACGAGCGCAACTTCCAGCCCCTCACGGTCACCACCTATGACTCGGCGTACATCCATCTAGAAACGTGGGCGAACAAGTACGGCCTGATCGTGTTCGACGAGTGCCACCACCTTCCGGGGCCGTCGTACTCCGAAGCCGCGAACGCCAGCCTCGCCCCCTTCCGGCTGGGGCTGACCGCAACGCCCGAGCGCGCCGACGGCGGCGAGCAGATGTTCCCGCAACTCATCGGCCCGATCTCGTACCGCCTCGACATCACCGACGTTGCGGGGGAGTTCTTGGCCCCCTACGAAACGCGCCGGGTGTACGTCGAGCTGACCCAGGAGGAAGAGGAAACGTACCGCAACTGCCGCGAAGAGTACCGCAAGTTCGCTGCCGACCGCGGCATCAGCATGAGCGGCCCGGACGGGTTCCGCCGGTTCCTCTTCGAGGCCAGCAAAGCCCCGGAGGGTTGGAAGGCGGTCCGCGCGTACCGCGAGCAGAAGCGCATCATGCAAACGCCCAGCGGCAAGTTCCGAAAGCTTGAGAACCTGCTCCAGCAGCACGCCAACGACCGCGTCCTGATCTTCACCGCCGACAACGCCACGGTGTACGAGGTCGCGCGCCGGTACCTGATCCCCGCGATGACGAACCAGACGAAGCCCAAGGAGCGCAAAGCGATCCTGGCGAACTTCCACTCCGGCGCCTTCAACGCGGTCGTGACGTGTCAGGTGCTCAACGAGGGCGTGGACGTGCCCGCGGCGGGAGTGGGCATCGTACTGGCCGGCACCGGCAGCGCGACCGAGAACGTGCAGCGGCTCGGGCGCATCCTGCGGAAGTATGCGGACAAACAGGCGGTGCTGTACGAGGTGATCACACGGAACACAGCCGAGGAGTTTGTGAGCGACCGCCGCCGCCAGCACCGCGCGTTCCAGTAACCAAGAAGAGGATTCACCGCAGAGGGCTCGAGAGGGCGCAGAGCCGTTCAAAGAGTATGCAACCACCAGTGCTCTTATGGGCTTCTTTGCCCGCTCTCGTGCCCTCTGCGGTGAATAGTGCTTTATGTTGACCGGTAAGATGGTTCGGGTGCGGCACGCGAAGAACAAGCTCGTGCCGCTGTACATCGAACCCAGTGACGAAAGCCTGCGCGCGCTCGCCGAGCAGCTCCTGCTCGCGTACCGCAACGCGCCCGGGCGCACGCGTGGCGAGATCGAGGAGGAGTTCTCGGACCTCATCCCCGAAGGGCCCCGCGGGCTGCTCCCCGCGGGACTCGCGAAGCTGCTTGAAGACCGGTGCGAGTTCGAGGTGTCCGCGGACCACCCGCCAGACCAGCTCCGCGAGGCGGTGTTCAAGGCCGCGGCCGTCGAGCGCGCCGAGGCCGCTAATTCGATGCGCCCGTTCGACCGCGCCGCGGTCATGCGCCAGGTGGCCGAGCAGTTGTCGCTCACCATTCGGCCCGAAGACATCGACCGCAGTCTGTTCGCCGACCTCAAGGACGAGCAGCGCGTCATCTCGTTCGACGACATCACCGCTGAGCAACTGCTCAACCGCTATAATGTCGCACTAGCACAGGCGATTCTGCTCCGCGCCACGCTACTGGAGGTGCGGGTGTACGCGGAAACGCCGGCCCGGTTCAGGCAACTGTTCCGTGCCGTGAAGTTCCACCGGCTCATCTGCACGATCCAGGAAACCCCGGGCGGTAGCTACAAGCTCACGCTCGACGGCCCGCTCTCGCTGTTCTCGTCCACGAACAAGTACGGGCTCCAGCTCGCGATGTTCCTGCCCACTCTCTTACACTGCAAAGCGTTCGACCTCCGGGCGAACATCCGGTGGGGCGCGGAGCGTAAGGAGAAAACGTTTCAGCTCTCGGGCCTCGACGGGTTGAAGTCGCACGCGCCCGACTTCGGCGTCTACACGCCCCCCGAACTGCAAATGTTCGCCGATTCGTTCGCGGCTAAGGTGAAGGGCTGGACGATCGATTCGGACCCGCACCCGATCCTGCTGCCGTCGAACACCTGGGTGCCGGACTTCAAGCTCACGCACACGGAGACCGGCAAAGAGGTGTTCGTGGAGATCTTCGGCTTCTGGCGCAAGGGCGACATCGAGACGCACTACCGAAACCTGTCGAAAGGGGTTCCGGGAAAGTTCGTACTGTGCGTGTCCGAGCAGATGCGCGCCGACGACGAGTCGGAGGTGGCGTTCGGCGACGGCGTGTATCGCTACAAGCGTACCCCGTTGGCGGACGAGGTGGCGCGGCTGGCGGCGCGGGTCGCCGGGGTGGATATGGGCGGGCCAACAATCGCGGCGCTACTAACCGAAGAAGAAGTCCCGAAACCGAAAGCCAAACCCAAAACACGAAAGAAAAAAGAGTAGACCTTTCGAGTGCATCGCAACACGGTCACGCGGTCATTGCACGAACCCTACGGCCGCACGACAAGCTCATGGCATTATCCCCGAATGCCCGTTCAATGAGGAACGGGCATTCGGTGAAAAGAGCAACAGCCTTGTGAGCCGGACGACAGGGATCGAGAAGCAACTGGACCCGCACCGCCTTCGGCGTCTGAAACGGAATAACGCCGGGAGTTCCGCCCCGGCGTTTGTCACAGATTGAGCGTGAGTATTATTTGCTCACAACCTTCGCGGTCACCGGCACGATAACGGTCGGCTGGTCCTTGTTGTCGGTCACGATCTCGACCGACCGGGTGAATCCGCCGGTAGCGGTTGGGCTCGCCGCGATGACGACCGTGTGAACAGGCTTCGCACTGTCCTTTTCAACCTTGACCGTCAGCTGATCATCAGCGCCCTTCACTTCCAGAATCTTGAACGGAGCGCTGCCCTGAATCGTCACCTTCTGTTCCGCGGTCGCGGCGCCCATCTTCACATCACCGAACGACACCCGCTCCGGCAGCGCGGCCACCGCCACCGTCACGTTCACCGTCACCGGGATGCGGAGCTTTGCGACCGCCGCGTTCGAGGTCTCGAGCAGCACGTCCGATGTCCAGTTCCCGGCCGGGCACTCCTTGTCGAGTGTCGCGGTGATGTCGTAGGTGACGATGCTACCGCTGCGTGACGCCAGCTTCGCCTCGACGTTCACGAACCCGCCGGTGCTGGTCGCCTTGTTGACCGTCCACTTAGGGTCACTGGTGAAGCTGACTTTCGTCGACACCGTCGCCCCCTTCCCCTTCACCACGCTGCCGAACGCAAGCGTGTCGGGAGACATCATCAGGTCGTCGCGGGTGACGGTGGTGACCTTCAGCGCCACCTCCTCAAACTGCGGCCCCTGGAACGGCACGTAGACCAAAACGGTTTTGGTGATGCCGGCGTGCGGGATGCGCTTCGTATCCATGTACGCGATCACCGCGGCCGTCTCGCCCGGCGCCACGCGGTTGGCCGTCAGAGCCGGGGTCACACACCCGCACGAGACGCGTGGCTGCCCCAGAGTGATAGTCTCTTTGGTCGTGTTGGTGAACCGGAAGTAATGCACCAGAACGGTCCCCTTCGGGCTGACCCCGAAGTCCTTTTCCTTCTCCGTGAACAGTTCACCCGGGCCGGCCAGCGAGAAGGTGCTGAACGCCAATACGCCCACGAAGCTCATCGCGAAACGAGTCATTCCTTTTCCCCCATTTGGACCCGCGTCGCACCCCCCGGAACGTCGCGGGCCTTAACCTATTTGGTATCACACCAACGCAGGCCACATCATCAACGAACGCTGCTGATTCCTATTGCCAATCTCGCGCCGCAACGGTGGCCAGTGCGCGACTCATCAACCCGTCAGGCCCCCACCTCCCTGCATTTCCGAACTGGCCCGCGTAACTCCTACCGCCGGGCCAGGACCGCGACCACGACACGCTCAGCACCGGCGTCGCGAAGCGCCTTTGCAGCCACGCTCGCGGTGCTGCCCGTGGTCATCACATCATCCACGAGCAGTACCGCTTTTCCGGCGACTCTTGCGCTCGATCGCACGCGGAAAACGTCCCTCATGTTTATTAGCCGTGCCGAACGTGTCGGTTGCGCGTGCTGTGTCGTAAAACGTGCCCGACGCAGCACGCGTGGCTCGTATGACCGGCCGAGAGAACTGGCGATTTCCCGCGCCAGAGCTTCCGACTGGTTGTAACCCCGTGTCCATTTGCGCCACCAGTGGAGCGGAACTGGCACAACGGTGTCGATCTCGGCCAACGCGTGCGCAGTGCCCCGCTCTTCAACCAGCACCCGACCGAGACGATCGGCGAGTCCTTCTCCGGAGAGCAACTTCATGCGCAGTATCGCGTCGCGCAGCTTCCCTTCATACGGCCCGAGACGCACCGCGGAATCGAACGCGAAGCCCGCGCCGCGGCACTCACCGCAGCCTTTAGAAATGTCGGCGTGTGGACCAACCGTTTGCGCACACCATGGGCACGCCGGAAACGGGTCCGACACGATCGCGCGACGACATTCGGAGCAGAGTCCGTGCCGAAGCGCGCCGTCGGGTGGTTCTTCAGCATCACAAACAAGACAAGAATCCGGATACACTAGACCAATTGCGTGACGAATGAGTTCTGATGTGGCCCGCAACATGACCGGGTCCTCAACGGCGGCGTCACTTCTTCTGGCAGTTCTGCCTTGATAGTACGACCAAGGCGAGTAACACGCAATCACTCGCACGGACAATGGAACGGGTATTTCATAAGGAGTGGCGGTGCGTACCGTTCATGGACGACACGCTCCGGTCCGGACCCGGTACCGGCGAAACCCGATCGCCGAGAGATGCTTTGCACGAAAATTCAAACGTTAAATTAAATTTTTTAACACAAACCAATTAACTTATTACAGGTCCAGTTGATCCATCCAGCCCCTGTTAGGTCAGCCCTGTGATGCCCCACGTGCGAACGCCCTCAGCCAGCGCCCGTTGGGGTGGCCGGCCTTACCTCCGCCTTTCCGGGACCGCAGCGCGTCGATCGCGGCATCAAGTAGGCGTTGATCCGCCGGCAACGGTCTTGCGGTAGACGCTGAAATCGGCGGCACTGTCCTGACGCGCGCCCCGTGGTGCGTCATCAGCGCGATCTGCACACGATCTCGAAGCTGAAGGTCATCGGTCGAACGGAATGAGGGCATCGAGGCTTTCCGCATCGCTCGTGAGTAACTGGATGCGAATCAGGAGGGGGCGCCTTTCTGTCGGAAGATGGGACGCCGCAAACGGCTCATGTATTAGGCCGATCGGGGGGATTGCTTCGGCGCGTGCGAACCCATAGACTTCATTAGGCGTCATCCTCGCTGTAACGGTTTGAAGTGGTGTCTCCTGACGGCTGCAACCCGGCAAGGACAACTATCTCCTACACCGATTAGCGTAACTGTAGTGCTCTGGATAGTAAAGTTCAGAGTCTGAAATGACGATGGGAATACTAGCAGCTTAGGATTTCAGCCACTTGGAGAGGTGGCAGAGTGGTCGAATGCGTCGGTCTCGAAAACCGATATACCCGCAAGGGTATCGAGGGTTCGAATCCCTCCCTCTCCGCTACAACGCCATCTGCGTCAAGACGCAGATGGCGTTTTTTATGGCTTTCAAGCGTTTTTGCCTGTTTAGAGCGATTTCGGTTATTGTTTAGCTGTGTATCCGCCGTGGCGGATGGAGTCGCCGCACTCGTCGGGTATCAACGCCTCGTGGACGGTGGAGAAGAAGCTCTCGATCTTGTCGATGGTGGCAACTCGGCAGGGGCGGTGACGGTTTGGGGTATGAATCCATCGAAATCCAGGCAAATTGAGTGCGTTTGCCCGGGGTAGGGCCGCGATGCTGACCTTCAGGCCCAACCGTCGGTGCAACTCGGCCGGGTCGGCGCGGACCAGTTCCCGCACCCGCACGCGGCGAACGTGACCGGCCGGCTGGTGCTGCGTGTATGCGGGGCCAACGATCCGGTGGCCTTGAGCCGGCGCGCCCAGGACGCGCTCGCTGAGTACTTCTACGCCAGGGCAGGGGGCTTCAGCGCCAGCTGGCAGTCGGCCCACAACCCCTCACGCAAATCCATCGAATACGCACGTCTCGGAGGCTCCCGTAATGTCTCCTCCGTCGTACCCGAACTCAAACCGTCGCGCTACATCTTTCCCGTAACTGCTCGAGTTCGGCGAACACGTCCCCAACCCGGCCCTGCCAATACGCCGCGTTCCGGAAGTCGACGACCAGTTCGAAAGTGGTCAAATTCACAAGATCAATTGAGTGGCTGTATTCGCTCCCGTTGGACACGAACACTTTCCGCGGGGCGTTATCGAAGTGCCGCTCCTGACCCTACGCAGCCGTCATCGGTCCGAACGACGAACGCGCCTCGGGGCTCGCCACGCACGTCCTCACGACCCAGTTCGGGGACCACCCCGGGCGCGTCAGGGCGTCGTCGCCGGGCACCGGGGGCGTCGATGCAGTCGGGCGTTTGGAAGTCTCCGCCTCACCCGGCAGTACCTTCATCTGCTGCACGTGACGTACTCATGGCTCGCCCTCCTCATCAGTTACGACGAACACGCCCTACGCATTTGCCTCTTCCTCGCCGGAGGTCGCGAGGTGCATTACAAACCGCGACGTGACCCCATAACTGTTTCTGCTTGTTGTTTCGCTTGCTACCGTGCTCCGCAGCCGCGACAATCACGTTATCTCCCCCGCGGAAGCTCTCCAGCTTCGGGCTGCCACCGGAGCCGCCATGCCGACTCGTCTCCTCCTGACCTTTGCGGCCGTTGTCGCCCTCACGCTCCCATGCAGGGCGGCTGAGAAAGTGGACTTCGCGCGCGACATCCGCCCGATCCTGTCGGACAAGTGCTTCAAGTGTCACGGCCCCGGCACGCAAAAGGCCAAGCTGCGGCTTGACGACCGCGACGCGGCCGTCAAAAAGGGCGCACTTACACCCGGGAAGCACGCCGACAGCACACTGATCGAGCGCGTCCTGCTCGACGACAGCGACACGGGCCGGATGCCACCTCCTGACACTGCGGACCGGCTCACTCCCGAACAAATCGCGAAGCTCAAGAAGTGGATCGATGAGGGGGCCGAGTACCGGCCGCACTGGGCGTTCGTCCCTCCGAAACGCCCCGACGTTCCGAAGGCCGCGCCGGCCGCCAACCCGATCGACGCGTTCGTCCGCGCGCGGCTCGCCCAAGACGGGCTGGAGCCGGCGCCGCAGGCCGACAAATCGACGCTCATTCGCCGCGTCACGCTCGACCTCACGGGGTTGCTCCCGACCCCGAAGGAGGTTGAAGACTTCCTGGCGGATAAGTCGTCCGGCGCCTACGAGACGGTGGTGGACCGGTTGCTCGCCTCCCCGCACTACGGAGAGCGGATGGCGCGCCACTGGCTCGATCTGGCGCGCTACGCCGACAGCAACGGGTACACGATCGACGGCCCGCGGCAGATCTGGGCGTACCGCGACTGGGTCATTAAAGCCCTTAATTCCGACATGCCTTTCGACCAGTTCACGCGGGAGCAACTCGCCGGCGACCTGCTCCCGGGCGCGACACTGGACCAGAAGGTCGCGACCGGGTTCCACCGCAACACGGCGTTCAACGAGGAGGGCGGCACCGACCCCGAGCAGTTCCGGGTCGAGCGGACCATCGACCGCGCCAACACGACCGGTGCCGTGTGGCTGGGGCTCACGTTCGGGTGCGCCCAGTGCCACGACCACAAGTACGACCCGCTGCCTGCGAAGGACTACTACCGGCTGTACGCGTTCTTCGACAGTTGTGACGAGCCCACCATCCCGATCGGCGGGCCGGCGGACCTGGAAAAGCGGATCGCGGAGCTTCAAACGAAGGTCGCCACCGCCCGTCTAGCGGGCAACGACGCCGAAACCAAGAAGCTTTTGGCGGAGATCAAGAAGGTTCAGGGCCAGGTGCCCACGACGCTGGTGATGCGCGAGCGCGCGAAACCGCGGCAGACATTCGTGCAGGTCCGCGGCGATTTCCTCCGCAAGGGCGAGGAAGTTCAGCCGGGTTACCCCGCCGCCGTCGGAACCACGCCGGCCGAGAAGCGCCTGACCCGCCTCGATCTTGCCAAGTGGCTGACCAGTGCGGACAACCCGCTTACCGCGCGGGTGACGGTGAACCGCGCGTGGCAAACGTTCTTCGGACGGGGCCTGGTCGAAACGGAAAACGACTTCGGCCTCCAGGGCAGCTTCCCAACCCACCCCGAACTGCTCGACTGGCTCGCGGTCGAGTTCGCGTCGCCGTCGGGCCGGTGGAGTTTCAAGCGCCTGCACAAACTGATCGTGACATCGGACACCTATAAACAGTCGTCGGCGGCCCGGCCCGAGCTGGCCGAGAAGGACCCGCGTAACCTGCTCCTGGGCCGTCAGTCGCGGTTGCGGTTAGAAGCCGAGATCATCCGCGACGTGTCACTTTCGGCAAGCGCGCTGCTGAACCCGAAGCTCGGCGGCCCGGGCGTGTTCCCGCCGCAGCCGCGGGAGCTGTTCCAGTTCACGCAGAGCAACCACGCGTGGGCCGAGAGCAAAGGCCCGGACCGCTACCGACGCGGCATGTACACGTACATCTGGCGCCAGTCGCAGCACCCGCTGTTAGCCACGTTCGACGCGGCGGACGCGCAGGTGGCGTGTACGAAGCGGAACCGGAGCAACACGCCGCTTCAGGCGCTGCACCTGGCGAACGACCCGGCGTTCGTAGAGTTCGCCGAGGCGCTCGGGAAACGGATCGAGTCCTCAAGTCCGTCGGACGATGCCGGCAAGATCGCCTTCGCGTTCGCGGTGTGCTTCGCGCGCACACCGACCGACGCGGAGGCGAGCCGGGTTCGGTCGTACCTGGACGCCAGGCGCAAGGCCGACCCGAAAACGGCTTGGGCGGCGGTGGCCCGCGTGCTGATGAACCTGGACGAGTTCATCACGAGGGAGTGAGGAGTTATGGGGCTTGGTAGCCACGCCAACGTTCACAACACGTGCCTCCGACTCCTCGCCAGCAAAGGGTACGCGTTGCGCGTAACAGGCGAGGTAATTGAAGAGGGCCAGTTCCCAACGGACTGTCACTGGATCGCGGAGAAAGATGGTTTCTACTTCTGTGCTCACAATCCGATTGAGCTGCTCGGGCTGGTGGCCGTTCGCGATCACCTGCAACCTCAAGAAGACGTTCCGTACTGGTGGGCGATTCGCGGCGCGGATCTGAGTACCGAACTTTTGGAGCGGGCGTTCGGCGATTGCAAGCTCGGCACCGGGCGAGAGGCTCTTGAATGACCACCCACGAAATTGACGACGCCCTCACGCTGGCGCGTACCCGGCGGCACTTCTTCCGCGACTGCGGGGTCGGCATTGGCGCGATGGCCCTGGGCTCGCTCCTCGCGCGCGACTCGCGGGCGAAGGAGCGGACCGACCCGCTCGCGCCCAAAAAGCCACACTTCCCGGCGAAGGCGAAAGCAGTCATCTTCCTGTTCATGGCCGGAGCGCCGAGCCAGCTCGAGCTGTTCGAGCCGAAACCGGAGCTGAACAAACTGAGCGGCCAGAAGGTCCCCGAGACGTTCACCAAGGGCAAGCGGTTCGCGTTCATCAAGGGCGACGCGAAGCTGCTGGGGACGGTGCGGAAGTTCGAGAAGGTCGGGCAGTGCGGGATGGACGTATCCGAACTGCTGACCCACCACAAAGGGATCGTGGACGAACTGTGCTGGTTCCGCGGCATGAAAACGGACGTGTTCAACCACGGCCCCGCGAAGTGCTTTGTCAACACGGGCAGCCCGCAGTTCGGCCGCCCCAGTATGGGCGCCTGGCTCACCTACGGGTTGGGCAGCGAGAGCGACAGCCTGCCCGGGTTCGTGGTGCTGCAATCCGGCCCGCGCGGGCCGCGCGGCGGGGCGGCACTGTACGGCTCCGGCTTCCTGCCCAGCCTGTACCAGGGGGTGCCGTTCCTCAAAGGGCCGAGCCCGATCCTCGACCTCGCACCGCCGCCGCGGGTGAGCAACAAGGACCAGGGGGAGTTCGTTGAAGCCGTCGGCGACCTCAACAAACTCCGTCACGAGGCGACCGGCGATCCAGAAATTCAGACGCGCATCGCCGCCTACGAGATGGCCTACCGCATGCAGACCTCGGCCCCGGAGCTGATGGACCTCGCTAAGGAGGACAAGAAAACGCTCGCGGCGTACGGCGCGGAGCCGGGCAAGCCGAGTTTCGCGGCCAACTGTGTCCTCGCGCGGCGGCTCGTGCAGCGCGGCGTGCGGTTCGTGCAACTGTACCACACCGACTGGGACCACCACGGCGGCAGCCTGGACCTCACGAAGCCGCTGGAGAACATCTGCAAGGAGATCGACCAGCCCTGTGCCGCACTGGTCCGCGACCTGAAGCGGCTGGGACTACTCGACAGCACAATCGTGGTGTGGGGCGGCGAGTTCGGGCGCACACCGATGGGCGAAACGCGCGAGACCGTCGGCCGCGACCACCACATCGACGCCTACACGATGTGGGTCGCGGGCGGCGGGTTCAAACCGGGCCTCCTGCACGGCAAAACCGACGAGATCGGTTACAACGTGGTCGAGAACGAGGTTCACGTTCACGACCTGCAAGCCACGATCCTCAACCAGATGGGTCTGGACCACACGAAACTCACCTACCGGTTCCAGGGACGCGACTTTCGGCTCACCGACGTTCACGGCAAGGTCGTAAGAGACGCGCTGGTGTGATCGCGCCAGCACGGCCGCTTCGCCCCGACTCAACATCTACTTACGGACGACACCGATGGCCCAGTCGTGTCCCCATTGTGCCGCGCCGCTCCCAGACACCTGGGACGCGTTCTGCGGGTCCTGCCGCAACCCGTTGCCCGAGACTGAGGCCGCTCAGCCGACGGGTGCGGCGGATGTCGTAACGGAACCGGGAGCAACACAACCGGCCGAACCCCACACCGACGACCCAACGGCGCGGTTCTGGCAAACGCTCACCGAAATCACGCCCCGCCCGACCGTGACTCGCGTTCTCGTCGCGATCAACCTTGTGATTTTCGGGCTCATGGGAGCCTCCGGGTTGAGTCTGAACCAGCCGAGTCCCGCTGAACTACTGAAGTGGGGAGCGGACTTCGGCCCCAACACGCTTAACGGCGAGTGGTGGCGGGCGCTAACGTGCATGTTCGTCCACATCGGCATCCTACACATCTTGATGAACATGTGGGTGCTCTCGGCCACCGGACCGTTGGTGGAACGGATGCTCGGGAACGCGGGGTTCTTGGTCGCCTACTTGGTTTCGGGGCTGGGCGGGAGCTTGGCCAGCCTGTGGCTTAACCCGGGTGTCGTCAGTGCCGGCGCTTCTGGCGCCGTGTTTGGCATTTACGGCGCGCTGCTCGGGTTGCTCCAGCGCCAGCGGACATCGATCCCGCCGGCCGCGCTGACCGGCTTAAAAAACAGCGGGCTCGGGTTCCTCGCGTACAACGTGTTCTTCGGGCTGACGCAACCGAACATCGATCTCGCCGCCCACGCGGGCGGATTCGTCACAGGTTTCTTGTGCGGGTTGGTGCTGAGCCGGCCGTTCACCCCCGCCGGGGTCGCAGCGCGGCCGACCCGAAACTTCGTGACCGGTTTCGGCGGCTTTGTCGTAATCACGGTCGGGTTAACCCTTCTCTCCGTGGCGCCGCCGAAAATCGTTCTGATCGACCGGGAACTTGAGCGCTGCGAAGAGCTGGACAAGCGCGCGAGGCAGTTCATTCGCACCGGTCACGAACGCCTGTCTCGTGGCGATCTCGACGACAAAGCCTTCGCTGAGACGATCGAACGCAGTCTGTTGCCCGAATGGCGGGAGGCCCGCACACGTTTGGCCGCCCTTCGCGGAACGTCATCTCACGACGACGCTCACCTCACCTTGGTCCTCGATTACATGCAGCTCTGCGAAGAGGGTTGGACGCTGTACGCCGAGGCCGTTCGCACCGGAGACGATGGCAAGGCACAGGAAGCGGCTAACAAGCACAAACTGGCGGACGCCCTGGTTGACAAAATCCGAACGCACTAAGCGGCGAGCACTTCGCGTCACAACGGCCTGCTCGACCACCAGCACGTTCCACCGGGCGGAACCTCTCGTCATTCCAGAGCCTCCTCAACCTTCCCATTTCGTTCTTGAACCGCATTGCGCACGCGGTTACCTTTCAAACTCCTACCTTCAGTGGGTTCTAACCCACCTGCTGCCCCTTCCCCGGAAACGCTGCCATGCTCCGGGTCCTCGGCCACCCTTCCGCCGCTTGTGACGGTCTGACGCGCCGCGACCTGCTGCGCGCCGGTTCGCTTGCCGCGCTGGTCGGCGGCACCGCCGCGGTTCCTACTTCCGCTGTGACAGGCTCGGACGCATCGCCCGGAAAAAGGGCGCCGGCGAAGGCCGTCATCCTCATCGACCTGTACGGCGGCCCGTCCCACATCGACACCTTTGATATGAAGCCCAGCGCGCCGCCGGAAATCCGCGGTGAGTTCCGGCCCATACAAACAGTGCTGCCTGGAGTGCAAGTGTGTGAGCACCTGCCGTTGCTCGCCCAGCGGCTCAACAAGCTCGCGGTCGTGCGCAGCGTCACACACAAGTACAACTCACACAACCCTTACGGAGTGATGACGGGGTTTGACGGCGGGCAGGACCAAATGGACTACTTCGCCAGGCCCACCAACCACCCGAGCGTTCCGAGCGTTTGCCAGTACTTCGGGGTCGGCCACAGCCGCGATCTGCCGGGGTACGTGATGCTGCCCGCGTTCCCCGGGTACAGCCAGGGGCTCCGCCGCGCCGGCCCCTACGGCGGCTACCTCGGACCCAAATTCGACCCGGTGTTCAGCGTCGCCGACACCTTTTCGGGCAGCGACACGTCCAGCAACAAGGACTTCTACAACCCGCACGTCGCGCTCACCGGCGAGCCACGGTTGCCCAAAATTAGCGGCGAGTTGACGCTCGACGCACTGAACGGCCGCCGCTCGCTCGTGCAGCAACTCGAATCGAAGGCCGCGCACTTCGAGGCAAAGGGGCACGACTTGCGGCGCGACGCCGCGTTCGAGCTGCTGCTGTCGCCGAAGGCGAAAACCGCATTCGACCTCTCGAAGGAGCCGGAAAAGTTGCGCGACCGTTATGGGCGCGACGTGTTCTCGCAGAGCCTGTTGCTGGCTCGGCGTCTTATCGAATCGGGCGTGACGTTCGTCACCGTTCACACCGAGGCCAAGCCGAACGGCCACTGGGACACGCACAACAACAACTTCAACATGCTGAAGCACCTGCTGCTGCCGTTCCTCGACCGCGCGCTGTCGGCCCTGATCGACGACCTTACCGATCGCGGGTTGCTCGAGAGCACACTCGTGGTCGTGACCGGCGACATGGGCCGCACCCCCAAGGTGAACAGCGCCGCCGGGCGCGACCACTGGCCGCAGTGCGGGTTCTGCCTGTTCGCGGGCGGCGGCACGAAGCCCGGTATCGTCCACGGCGCGACGGACAAAATCGCCGCCTACCCGACCGATCACCCGGTGAGCGCCGGTGACCTCGTGAGCACCGTCTATCACCTCGTCGGTGTCGACCCGGAGGGCATGGTCCCCGATCACACCAACCGCCCGATTCACATTTCCCACGGCGGCAAACCGATCCGCGGGATATTGGCCTGACGCAAGCCGTTTCACCGCAGAGGGCACGAGAGTGCTCAGGAAAGACAAAAGGGCGATCCTTGGGCTAACTCCCCTCTGCGCCCTCTGCGGTGAAACTGATCTCCCGGAGAAACCCATGCTGCGCATCGGCGACTCGGCCCGGCTCGGGCGGCGCGACTTCCTCCGCGTCGGCAGTCTCGCACTCGGTGGCCTGTCACTTCCGTGGCTCCTGCCCACCACGCGAGCCGGCACGAAACTCTCGGAACTCGGGAAGCCGGTCACGGACAAAGCCGTCGTGTTCCTGTTCATGCACGGCGGACCGAGCCAGTTCGAGACGTTCGATCCCAAGATGACCGCGCCGGCCGAGATCCGCTCGGCGACCGGCGAAATCAAGACCGCGGTTCCGGGCGTCACCTTCGGGAGCGGGTTCCCCGAACTCGCGGCGCGCGCCGACCGGTTGTGCGTCGTGCGGTCGTTCGTCCCGGGCGACGGCAACCACGACATCAAGACCATCGTCGGCAAGGACTCGTACATGGCCAACATCGGCAGCGCGTACGCCAGCGCCGCCGGGGCCAGTTTGCCGGGCAACGGGTTACCCACCAACTGCGTGCTCTTCCCGCGCGCGGTCGATCCGGGCGCCGGGCCGGAGCAAAGCGGGTTCGGCAAGTTCGCATCGCACGGGCCGTTCCCCGCCAGCACTGCCCCCTTTCAACCCGACGGCAACGGGGCGCTCAAGAAGGACATGATGCTCAACCTGCCGGCGGACCGCCTCGACGACCGCCGCGCAATGCTGCGCGCGTTCGACGCCGCAAAATCGACCCGCGACGCGGGCTTCGATCAGATGGACGCGGCCCGCCAGAAGGCGTTCGGCATCCTTCTGGGCAACGCGGCCGAAGCGTTCGACCTCGCAAAAGAGGACCCGAAAACGGTCGCGCGGTACGACACCGAAAAGCTGTACGACGTGACCACGATCAACAAAAAGTGGAACAACTGGCGGCACTACACCGACAACGCGAAAACGCTCGGCAAGCTCATGCTGCTCGCCCGCCGGCTGGTGGAGCGGGGCGCGGGGTTCGTCACCGTCACGACGAACTTCGTGTGGGACATGCACGCCGACAGCAACAACGCGACGGTGACCGAAGGCATGGGCTACATGGCCCCGCCGTTCGACCACGCGGTCAGCGCGTTCCTCGACGACCTCAAGGCCCGCGGGCTCGAAGACAAGGTGCTGCTGGTCGCGTGCGGCGAGATGGGGCGCACGCCGCGGATCAACAAAACCGGCGGGCGCGACCACTGGGGCAACCTGGGGCCGCTCCTCCTGGCGGGCGGGGGCCTCCCGGGCGGCGCGGTGATCGGCAAGTCGAGCGCGAACGGCGGGGAACCGAACAGCGATCCGGTCAAGGTGACGAACCTGATCGGGACCATCATGAGCACGCTGTTCGACACCGGAAAGTTGCGCGTCACGCGCGGGGTCAGCCGCGAACTGCTTCAAATGGCCGATTACTCACCAATTCCTGGCCTGAACGGGTAAACTCGGGGCGCTCCGGCCTGACCCCGTGGAGTGCCGCCGATGGCCCAAGAACCGATCAACATCTTCGCCCGCATCGCGGACCCGGCGGGCGTCGCCGCGTTCCTGCGTGAGCACGCCCCGCGGGTCGAACTCGACGGCCCCGACGGCACCTGGGAGAACGCGGTCGTCACGTTCGGGCGCGGCCGATCGGAGCAAGTTCTGACATTCCGCCACAGCGCCGAGTACTACAGCGAACCGGGCTGGTCGGACCAAATGGCCGGGATGCGCGGGTACTTTGCGCGGTTCCCCGACACGCCCCGCAAAGAGAAGGTGCTGCTCCTCACCACCACGTTCCGGTTCTCGCTCGGCACCCTCTTCGAGCCGGACTTCGACCCCGACGGCGACCCGCGCCTGTCCCTCCTCTTCGCCCTCACCCAGGCCCTCGACGGCGTGCTGTTCACGCCGTCCGGTTTGCGCGACGCGAGCGGCCGGGTGCTCTTCAGCGCCCGCGGGGAAGAGGGCGAAGACCCCGGCGCCGAGTGGCCGAAAGTGCACGGATCGGTGTCGCTGGACAGCCCGCTCGGGGCGGCGATGCACGACGCCTCGCGCCCGCGGGCCGCGGACGAAGGGCCGCCGGAAGGCGCCGCCCCGCCCGCCCCGGGCCGGGTCGCCCGGCGGGCACTCGCACTGACCGCCGTCACCGCCCGCGCGATCCTCGAACAGGACGACCCGCAGTCTGAAACCGTCCAGCGAACTTATGCGGACCTGCTGGCGTGGGTCGGGGAGATCGGCATCGACCCGGAGTTCGAGCCGCCCGAGCGCGAGGTGCTCCACCGCCCGCTCGGACAGTTGACCGGCCGGCAGCAGGCCGACGCCACCTGGCGCCTCGAAGGGCTGGTCGTGCTCGCGTGGGCTCTGAAGCGGTACGAGATCCCGCCGCACGACGAGGTGGTGCCGCTCAACCCGCTCTGGTGCAGCCTCGGGTTGCTCAACGCCGGTGACGCACAGGACCTGCTCGCCCGGCCCGAGTTGCGGTCGCGGGAGGAGATCAGCGCGCTCCGCAACCGGCAGTTCGCGGTCCACTGGCGGCTGCGGGACCAGTACCTCGCGCCGAAGCCGATGGACTTCGCGGCGTTCGCCCGGACGTGCCGGTTCGGCCCGCTCGACATCACCGGGCTGCCGCTGGTGGAGGGCGATCTGGCGATCGGGGGCGAGCGCATCGACCGCGCCCCCCCAGAGCGGTTCCGCGCGGCGCTGAGCACGGCCCTGGAGCGACACGTCGCCGCCAACTGGCTCTGGGAGGGGCCGGAAACGTACTCCGAAGCCAGTTCGGCGACCTGACGCGTCGGGCCACCGGCGCCGAGTTCCGTTGCATGTCCCAGGGTGCACCCGTACTGGCCCTGGAAACTCCGGAACGCGCCGGTCACTTTAGCCAGTAGATCGGGATCGGCAGGGCGAGCAGTTCGCGGCGCGACAACGGGCGCCGGCTCACCGTGTACCGGTTGTTCCGATAACATCAGACCACTTCGGCACTCCCGGCGCGCTTCTGACGGTGCTGTTGAATCACGGCGTCGTACAGCGGCGGCTCCTGTGGGGTGCATCGCGCCGTCATCAGCACGGTGATCAGCCCCCACTTGCCGGCGCGGCAAACGCACAGTTGGCGGTTGTTCAGTTTGAGGGTGTGGTCCGGTTCCTCACGCCGAAGTGGCCGCCGAACGTAGCGGCTCGCGCGCAGCAGCCCCGACTTCGGACACACGTAGCACTGATCTCGGCGGTCGCTCGTGCGGAGGGGTTCCCCGTACCGACGCGCGTACGCCGCGCCGCGGCACCCCGTAGATCAGAACCGTGTTCGTGACGACATACTGAAACAAGTGCGTGAGGATGTGCTTCTGGACAACGTTCCCGCGGTCAACGTGGCGATAGCTTTCCGCGTAGATCTTGCCCCACGGCCGACCGACGTTTGCACTGAGGAACCGGCGGAGCGGGCCGAGGCGCTCGTTGAAGTGTTTCAGCCGGCCACCGTAACTGCGATTGATACCTTCACGAACGGGGCGGCGGGTCACCAGCGTCTAGACATTTTCCCACGCGCTTCTTGTAACCCTCACCGAGCCAACTCTCCGCTCGCGAGCGCCCGATCCGCGGGCGCTCGACCGGCACCTTGCCCATGCCCGATCGCATGACGCCTCCCGTTCAAGGGTCATCGATCAGACACCAGCTTTGCAGAGCGGCTCGCGTTACTCGCGTTCCACGCGGTGCCCGCTGGACGGGCGCGCCACGAAGCACGGCACCCGGCCGCGGAACCGGAGCACCAGCGAGAGGGCGGTGTCGGCGTCCGGCGCGAGCGCGAACACGGTCGGCCCCCACGAACTCTGGCTCACCCCGCGGACGCCCCGCGACCGCAGGTCGGCGACCAGCGCCTCCACCTCGGGCGAGGCGTACACCCCGCCCTGCGCCGCGGCGAACGGCTCCCCGGCCTTCCGGTTGAACTCGTACAGCGCGTCGCCGAACGCGTCCGAATCTCCGGCCCGCGCCGCCGGCAGGAGCGTCTCGTGGGCGAGACGCCGCAGCGCGTCCGGGGCGCCGCCCGCCGCAACCGAGAACGCGTGCCGCTCGCGCGCCCCATGCCAGCCGCCCGCGACGGAAGGGGTGAACACCACGACCCGCCATTCGTCCGGCAAATCGACCCGCGCCAGCAGCGGAGACACCGGTTCGCCGGGCAGTTTGCCGGCGTCTACCAGCAGCCCGCCGTGATCGAACCCGTGAACCCCAATGGCGGACCGCTCGCCGCGCCCCACCCGTGCCGCCAGATCGGGCGAGGGCAGTCCTGCTTCCCCGTGCGCCACCGCCAGCACCTTCGCCACCGCGAGGCCCAACTGCGTTCCCACGCCGAGCCCCGTGTGCTCCGCCGGGGCGCGCTCGATCAGCACCTGTTGCGGGCGGAGGCGGTCTTCGGGCACGGACCTCAGGAACCGCATCGCGAACACTTGCGCGCGGCTGGCGAGCGCCCCTTCGAACTGCCACCCCGCGGCGGGGCGCGCCGTCACCACCACGCCGGGCAGGTCCACCATCAGCCCGACGCCGCCGAACGCCCGCTCGCCGGCCGGCGGCGCGCCCGCGCCGGGCACGTGAAACAGCCCGGCGTGCAGCCGGCTCGGCGCAACCACGCGAATCATCGGCGCCCCTCTGCTTCGCGCAGTTTCGTTTCCAGCATCTCCATCGCCCGGTGCTCCGCCGGCCCGCCGGTCTTGCCCACAATCACGCGGAGTTTGGCGAACTCGACGGCCACTTCGGCCAATGGTATCAGGTGGAGCCGGGTCGCGAGTATGGCGGCCTCCACGACCGCGTGCTTCGCCCGGTTGAACCCGAAAAAGTCGCGCACCCGCCCGGCCCGCACCACCTCGGCCTCGAGACGCACCCGCGGGCCGCTCGCGTCCGCCGACCGGACCACGAACTCGAAGTACCGGCAGCAGTCTTCGAGCACGAAGCCGCTCACGCACTCGGCCGGGCGCGCGGGCGGCGCCTCGGGCAGTTGCCCGACCGCCGCCCGCGCGAGCAGCAGCACGTCGTCGGTGACGTGCAACACGCCTTCGGGCCGGCGCACCAGGTTCTGGTAGGTGTTGGAGGTCGGGAACGGGCGGAGCGTGAAGCGCGTGAAGTCGTCCGTAACCCAGGGTCCCATCGGCGCGAGGTGCAAGCCCCCGTCGGCGTCGGTGGTGGTGACGAGCGCTTCGAGGATCATTAGCACGGCCCGCGTTTCAGGTCTCGCGCCCGGGTCGAGCGCCGGCAGCGACATTGCCGCTGTCCGACGGGACCGGGAGCCTCAACTCACAAACTTCGTAGCAAGCCGGCGGCTTTGTGGAGGGTCTCTTCGTACTCGCGGGCGGGGTCGCTGTCGGCGACGATCCCGCCCCCGACCGGGAACTGCACCCACCCGCCCCCCGCGGTGAACGTGCGGATCAGGATATTCGTGTCCATCGCCCCGTCGAACCCGACCCACCCCAGGCACCCGCAGTACGGGCCGCGAGCCGTCGGCTCCAACTCCGCGATGATCTCCATCGCCCGCACCTTTGGCGCCCCGGTCACGCTCCCACCGGGAAACGATGCCGTCAGGAGATCGAGCGGCCCGACCTCGGGCTTCAACTTCCCTCGCACCTCGGAAACCAGGTGGTGGACGAACCGGAACGTTTCCAGTTCGCACACCCGCGGCACCCGCACCGAGCCGAACACCGACACCTTTCCGATGTCGTTGCGGAGCAGGTCCACGATCATCACGTTCTCGGCCCGGTCTTTCGGACTCGTGACGAGGTCGCGAACGAGGGCCGCATCTTCTTCAGGGGTCCGCCCGCGCCGGCGTGTGCCCTTAATCGGCCGCGTTTCAACCGCGCCGTCGGCGTGTACCCGCAAGAACCGTTCCGGTGACGCGCTGAGAAGCTGGTAGTCGCCCAGATCGAAGTACCCGCCGAACGGTGCGGGGTTGAGGCGCCGCAACCGGCCGTACAACTCCAACGGGTGCTCGCGGAGCGGGGCGAGCAGCCGCTGCGACAGGTTCACCTGGAAGCAGTCACCGGCGTGAATGTACTCGACCGCCCGGCGCACCGCGTCCTCGTACCCGGCGCGGTCGAAGTTGCTCGTCACCCCCGGGAAACCCGGCAGCGCGTACTGTGGGGCGGGGTCGATTCGCTCGCCCAATCGGGGCAAGTGGGACGCTCGCTCCGACTGGTCTGTGCGCAGCACCTGCAACGCCTCTTGAAGGCGTGCCGCGGCTCGTTCAACACGTTGCGAGCGGTCACCGGGCGCGAACGGAAAACCGGACGAAACCAGCCACGCCCGGCGTGACGTGTGGTCGTAACTGAAGACCCAGTCGTAAAAGCCGAGCACAACGTCGGGAACCCGGAACTCGTCGTACCGGGTCTGGGGAAGACGCTCCAGCGAGCGCCCGTACCCGTAGCCGAAACAACCGGCCAGCCCGCCCTGAAACGGGGGCAGATCCGATACCGTCGTGAGAGCGCACTGACGGAGGCGAAGTTTCGCTCGCTCCAGCGGGTCAAACGGCGTACCACTTTCCCCCTCGTTCCCGTTCGTTTCTCCACCCGCCGGCGGTTGGGTGAGTAAAGTGACACGCGGGTCGGCCGCAACGTATGAATACCGCCCACGCTCAGTGTGTTCCTCGGCGCTGTCAAGGAAGAGAAGGTGCGGAAGGTGTGACAGCTTCCGTGCGACGGCCCACGGGCTCGGGGCGGGGATCAGTTCCACCGCCAGTGGGGCATCGGGAGGGACGGGCACGGGGACGGCATCGAATTGAAGCGGCTCACCCGTGTCCATGAAGGGCATTCTATTGAGCAAAACGGCCCGCGGTGCGGACACCGCGGGCGGGGGTGGCGTTCAACCTTTTGCCGCTACGGCGGCCTTCACGAGTTCGTCGACCGCCCGGTCGAGTTCCTTGTCGTCGGGCGCGCCAGACCACTTGTGCCGCACCACACCGGTGTGGTCGATCAGGTACAGCGTCGGGAACCCGCGGACGCGGTACGTCTTGAGGATGGCCGTTTCCGGCCCGTTGTCCCACCAGTGCGTCCAGGGCATCGGCTCCTTCTCCAGGAACTTTTGCAGCGTCTCCTTCTTGTCATCGACGCTCACACTGATGAGTTCGAACGGCTTGCCCTCCAGCCGCTTCACCATCTGCCGCTCGTGCGGGATCATCGCCCGGCACGGCGGGCACCACGTGGCCCACACATCGAGCAGCACCACCTTACCCTTGGAGCTTGATAGTTTCACCTTCTTGTCGTCGAGCGTCAGGGACTCCACGTCCGGGGCGGCTTTACCGACCCCCAGATTCAGTAGCGCGTTCAGCCCCTTGATCTCCTGCGCCGCGAACTTCGACACGGTGCCGCCGCTGCCGACCTTGGCGTCCGGGGCCTCTTTCGCCGCCGCCTCGAACAGCGCGACCGCCTGCTTCACCACGTCCGCCAGTTTCTTGTCGTCGTCCTCTTCGTCCACGGTCCGCGCCAGGGCGTACCCGCGGAGGAACATCGCGACGGCTTTTGACTCCTTGTCGCTGCCGCCGGCGGCCACGGCCTTGAGCAGTTTGTCGCCGGACGCGCCGACCCGCATCGCGGAAACGAGCAGGTCCTTCATCTTCGGGTTCGCGGCGTGGTGCTCGGCGAGCAGCGCGATCGCCTTCGCCACGTCGTCCCCGCCGGCCCCGGCGTTACCCGCGATCTGGAGCACGAACGCCGCGGCCTCGAACCCGACCGCGTCCTTCGGGTCGTCCTCGGCGATCACGAGCACCTTGCCCGCGGTGAGCAAGGCCAGCTCGCGCACCTCGGCCTGGATCGCCCGGGCGTCGTCCGGGCTCTTGGCCTTCTGGAGCCGCTCGGACAGGTCCTTGTTTTCCTCCTCGAACCGTTTCTTTTGTGTCGCCAGTTTCTCGGCCCGGGCCTGGTCCTGAGCAAATGCGAACCACAATCCGACCGACAGCGACAGCGCGGCCGCGCAAAGGAAGCGCATCGTGGTGTCCATAAAAGGGTGAGATGGCCGCCGGCGGCCGGTCCATTCAGTTTACGCCGGAATGTAAGGCGATCAAAGGGAAACAGGCCGCGTCTTCGCGTGAGGTGGAGGTCTTGTGGCTCTCGGAGCGCGGGATAGGACAAACCGGGGCGTTCGGCCGCAATTATTTCGCGTGGCTCGCCACGCCCGGACCGCGTTTCCTTGTCGAAGAATTGAATGGGGCCAGTAGCAGTCGAATGGGGTACGGCGGCGCACGGATGTAACCTGGGCAATGTGGGTAAGCGGCCGAGCAACTTGCCACGGCAGCAACAGATTACAGGTCAATCACTTACGAGGCCGCATCCTGTTGCTGGCCGACCGGATTTGACCTCTCCGTTATCTTGGGTATGTGAACTCCGCACGACGAGCCGGTTGGCGACCGCAGTTTTTCTTTCCGCGAGGCGCAAGCAGCACCAGGCGCCGCGTTACAAGCGTGCCCCGGCGGCAGTGTCCGGGCCGCGAGGAGCCTGACCCATGACCCACTCGAACGCGAATCAGCCGAGCCTCGAATCGCTTACGCTGCGATTCCTTGCCACCCGTTCAGACGCCACCACGGCAGTCGAACGCGGCGAGAGCGAAGTTGAACCGCACGAAGTGGCGGCTGGGTTCCGGGTCGACCCGCGGACGGCTTGGATCGACGCCAACAGTCACACCACGGGCTCCCCGGGGCCGCTGCCGACCGAGTGGGCAGCGCTGGTGAGCCAGCCGTCGGCAGCGTTCGCCATACCGATGGCCGCCGGGCACTTCCCGCAGCGAGTTAAAGATCTGCAACCGCTGCTCAAGCAGTTCCGACCGGCCGATCTGCGGCCCACGGGCGAAGAGGCCGCGATCCCGGCGTTCACCGGCCTGCGGGCGTGGGTTCAAAAGAACGCCAAGTCGAACGCCCTGGTGGCCGCCGGCATCGCCCGAACGCTGGGCGACTTTGAAACTGCTGAGGCCTTGCTTGCCGGAGCAAATGAGACGGGGAACGAAAAGGCCGCATTACTGTGGCAGAGCGGTAAGAGTGAGGAAGCTCTCGCCACCTGGAACGCAACGGCCGCAACGCCCGCGGTGCTGTTCAACCGCGGGATGGCGGAACTGTTTCTCGGCCGGTTCGCCCAGGCCCGCGCGTCGCTTCAGAAAGCGATCGACGCCATCCCGGAAGCGAGCGGGTGGAACGCGCTCGCCCGGTTGTACCTCGCGGTGGCTGAAATCCACGGGTAACGAATACGGTACTTTGCACGTGCCACCGGCGCGTGCCCGCCCTCTGCTCCAACCCCTTGCCCTCGCCTCGGGCCGCGGGTAGCCTGATGCCGCCCACCTTCCTCGCATCTTGGAGCAGATCATGAAAGTCCGCCTTACGGCGGTCGCGATCGCGGTCGCGATCGTCACCACATCAGTACGATCCGAAGACAATAAGGCCCCGGCCGGGTTTACGGCGCTGTTCAACGGTAAAGATCTGACCGGTTGGAAGGGTCACACCACGATGACCGAGCGGGCCAAACAGAAGCCCGAAGACCTCGCCAAACTGCAAGCCACTCGCACCAAAACCGCGTTCGAACACTGGAAGCTTGTCGACGGCGCAATCCACTGCGACGGCAAGGGCGGCGTCAGCCTCGTGACTGAGAAGGATTACGGCAACTTCGAGCTGTTGGTGGACTGGAAAATCGCCAAGAAAGGCGACAGCGGCCTGTACCTGCGCGGACAACCGCAGGTCCAAATTTGGGACTCGGACAACGCCGGCGGCGGGCGCATCGAAGATCCGGGCACCGGGTCCGGCGGTCTGTGGAACAATCCGCTCCCGCCGAACGCCGAAAAATCAGCGGACGTGGCGCTGAGACTGCAAGAAGGCCGCAAGGTTGGAAAAGTCCCGCTGACGAAGGCCGACAAGCCGGTAGGCGAGTGGAACACGTTTCACATTACCGTGATCGGCGACGAAGTGACCGTGAAACTCAACGGCACGCTCGTGGTCGATAAGGCCAAATTGCTCAACTTCTGGGAACGGGGCAAACCGGTTCCTGAAACAGGGCCGATCGAACTCCAGTTCCACGGCGACCCGCTCTGGTTCAAGAACATCTATATCAAAGAGCTGAAGAAGTCGTAACGACCGCAACTCAAGCGCCTCACGCTTGCTGCACGACATCATCAGAGGCCCGAACCCGTTCCAAAGGGTGCGGGCCTCTCACTTCACGTGAAGAAGCTCGCCCCGGCCTGGGGCAACCAGCGCTCAATCGGCTGCGCGAGCACGCAGCCCTTTTCCAGTAGTTCCAATTTACAAGTCGGGAACCCGTGCAGCCCAAGCCCCGGGCCGTTCGTGTGGCTTTGAGCCTCACGTGGAACTTGGAACTCCTGCATTCGGCTCAATAGGCCGGTGGATCTACGAAGCCTGTGATTGGGCCACGGAGGACGGTTCCGTGGACAAGAGCATGGGGCTGGTCGTCTCGCCAGCGGCAACTACCAAACGACACCAGCGGGTCCACAGGCGGCCCGAGATCGCCAGAGGGTAAGGGATGGGTACGGTGTTCAGCTATGCCCGGTTGGTCGCGGGCTCCTGCTTGGTGTTCTGGGGCCTGTGGCTCGCCTTCCGCTCGAACGGGGTAGCCCCGGCTCTCGGGATCATTTCGAGCGGAGTCGGGTTGGCTGCCGCCCTTCATGAGACGGCATACGTTGCCGCCCGATACCTTCGCGCCCCTCAGCTCCCGAGGTAGCAGTTGCGGAGGACACCGCCCGCGCATTCGGGACGCACCACATCCTCCATCATGGCGGTGCAGGTGAGTTCATTGTTGGACCACATGAGAGGGGCGTCCGAAGTGGTTGTCGGCAACTGGATGGGCAGTCTGTACACCGTCACCGGTCGCCGCTGGGACTTGTTCTTGTTCCTCGACAGCGACAGCCGGTACGAGCGAACGGTGCGCCTGGAACCGGACCACGAGCGCCGGGACGCCGGCCGGTGGGAGTCCGCCGAGGCCGATGGCACGAGTGGGCACCGAGAAGGTTGGAAGAGAGTTTTGAGAGAATCGCGGACTCGGACAAGCGGAAATCCGTCACCCCGTCGGGACCGAGCTTCCGCCCGAAGGGTTTGAACGCGAGTTTCTCCGGCTTGTTGCCTCGTAATACCTGCGGCTCGGCGGGAGCGGTACGTGTGCGCCACGCAGTAATAGGATCCCAGCGCGAGCGTTGTTGCCGTTCCCGCGCGCGTGTATTCTATTAGCGCTTCTACCTTCAAGCTGCCGACCCGCCTGCGGACGGGCGGACCGGTCGTTCGTCACCCACGGGGTCGCGCCATGTCGCCCGTCGTACTGTCCTGTCCGGCGTGTAAGTGCTCGCTTCGCGCCTCCGGTGTGCAACCCGGCCAGCGGATCCGTTGCCGGAAGTGCGGCGAGGTCTTTGCCGCACCGTCAACGGCGGCCGTACCGGTTCGGGAACCCGCTCCGGCCCCGTCGCGTCCCGCCCCCGAAGACGCCGCAGCCGCCGACGCAACGGTTTCAAACACGACCGCAAGCGCCCTCGAGCCGATCCCGGAGGAGTCCGACGACGCGCCGGCGCCAACGGGTGACGAGCGGACGGCGAAGGACCGCACCGGGCAGCCTCGCGCGAAGGCGAAACCCGGCGGCGTTATCAAGGGGCGCCCCGTATCCAGGAGGCCCCGTGACAAGGGACGGGAGCGCGACCCGCGCCCGCGCAAGAAGCCGCAGGGCGTCAGCCCGCTGCTGATCCTCGGCGGGCTCGCGGTAGGTGGGTTCGTGCTGCTCGCCACCGTGGCCGGCGTGGTCCTGTACTCCTGGCACGAGTCCGCACAGAAGGCCGAGGAGGTCGCTCAGGCCGAGGCGCGCGAACGGGCCGAACGCGCCCAGCGCGACGCGAACCCGCCGCCGTTCGTCCCCGCCCCCCCGATCCCTTCCACACCGCCCGAGCGCCCGACTCTGCCGGCGAACCCGTGGGCCCAACCGCTCAACCCGCCGCCGCGGCAGCCGTTCGTCCCGCCGGTCCTGCCCTCGCGCCCGCCCGTCGAGCCCGCGACTCCAAAGCCGCCGGAGAAGGCGAAGCTCACGTTCCCGCCGGCCGCGCCCGTGCCGCTCAAGCCCGCGCCGCTGGCCGAAGCGAAAACGGAGCTGAAGCTCCCGGGCACCGTCACCGACGCGTGCGTCGGCGGCGGCGGTCGCTTCTGGTGCCTGATGATCGGCGACTCGAAGCAGGTCGCGGTGTTCGACGTGAACCGGGCGAAGGTGACCAAGTTCCTGCCGGTCGCGGGCGGCAAGATGGTGATGGCCGCCGGGATGAACAAGCTGGTGGTCGGGTACCCGGACACCGGCGCGCTCACACGGTTCGACCTCACCACGCTCGAAAAGGAGGTGACGGTCCAGTCGCCGGTCGAGAAGTTCGACGCGCTCCTACTGGGGGCCGCGTCCGCAGGGCCGCTGTTCCTCGGGCGCACGCCGGTCGATCTCCAGACCTTCAAGCTCATGGACGCACCGGCCCCTCCTGCGGGCTTTGGGCTGTACGGCCGGCGCCACTCCCGGATCAGCCCGGACGGCCACGTCATCGGGTCCTGGAGCACGGAGTTCTCGCCGTCCGGGCTGAACGTCGCCACGTTCGGGGACACGTCGGTCAAGCCGTTCAGCGAGCACACCTCGGTCGGGTTCGTGCTCCCCGCGGCCGACGGCACCACGGTCACCGCGGCGGGCGTGTACGGCCCGACCGGCAAGAAGCTCGCCGGCCCGGACGGGTACTTCTTCCGCACGCCGGCCCAGGAGGGCGGCTTCTATCTCACCATCCCCGGCGGGGGCGGGGCGCAGGTGAACACCGGGATGGGCGACGTGGCCGGGCCGACCACCGTGTACGCGACCGGCGACGCCCGCGCGCTGGTGAAGCTGTCGGATGTCGAACTGCCGGCCGGCAACGAGGCGTGGGCCGGGACCGATTTCCTCGCCGACAAGAAGGTGCTGTTCACCACCACCGGCCAGCTCATCGCGGTGCTGGCCCCGTCCGGCGACAAACTGGTCCTCCACAAGTTCGATCTGGAGGCGACGCTCGATAAGGCAGGGGTCGATTACCTGTTCGTGACGAGCCGCGCCCCCGGCGCGGTGCCGGGGCGAGTGTTCCGGTACGCGCCGGAGGTGCGGTCGAAGAAGGGCGGGGTGAAGGTCAAAGTGGACGCCGGCCCGGGCGGCATGGCGGTGGACGCGAGCGGCGTCGTCACCTGGCCGGTGCCAAGCGACTTCTCGGGCAGTGAGAGCGTGATCCTCACGGTGACGGACCGGTCCGGGCAGGAGATCTTCCACACATTCACCCTCGCCCCGGCGGCGGCCACACCCGGCCCGGCGGCGGCCACACCGGCGCCGGCGCCGGTGATCGGGGGGCCGGCGCAGGTGACGCTGGCGCCGAACCTGAGCCCGCTCCCGGCCCCTCCCGCCGGCGCTCGTCCGGGGCTGGTGCGGCCCGCCGCGAAGCCCGCGCCCATCACCCCGACAAAAGCAGCGGATAAGGCCGAACTGAAACTGCCCGGGACCGCGGACGCGACCTGCTTCGGCGGCGGCGGCCGGTTCGTGCTGCTCCGGATCCCGAAAGAGAAGAAGGTCGCGGTGCTGGACGTGTGCGAGGGCAAGATCGTCAAATACGTCCCGATCCCGGAGGACGGCGCCCTGATCGCGGCCGGAAACGAACACCTGTTCGTGCTGGCCCCGACGGCCAACGTGATCCAGCGGTGGAGCCTGACCACGTTCGAGAAGGAGGCGACCGTTGCGAACCCGCTGAGCGGTACGCCGCGGCAACTCCTGATGGGCCACGCAACCGACGGCCCGCTGTTCGTGGTCGGTCCGAACCGAATGCTGGACCCGAAAACGTTCAAAGCGCTGGACCTCCCGGCCGAGGCGAACGGCCGCGGGATGGGCGCGATGAGCGGGCACCCGCAGCACCCGCCGGCGGTCCGGGTCTCGGCCGACGGGCGCGTGTTCGCGTGGTGGACCCAGGGGCTGAGCCCGTCCGGGCTGTCGAGCATGGTGCTCGGCGAGTCGAGCGCGAAGGCGCACTACGAACACACCACCGTCGGCGCCATCCTGCCGGGGCCGGATGGCACGCTGTTTACTGCCGGGGGCCTGTACACCCCGGAGCTGAAGCCCATCGGCGAGACGGGCCGGTACCAGTACTGGCACCACGTCCCGGTGCCGGCGGCGCACGGCCGAATGTACCTGTCGGTCGCCGCGGAGGACTTTCCCGGGCAGGGCCGGGCCGCTTCGAAGGTGGCGCTGAAGATGGTGGGCGACGACAAGGCGCTTGCGAATCTGAGCGGGCTGGACGGGCTCGACGTCCCCCGGAACAACAACCAGACGATGGCGCGGGGCCTGCAAATGGCCGACCGCGTGTTCCTGGTGCCCGACGCGAAGGCGCTGGCCGTTCTGCACGCCAGCGCGGACAAAGTCACCGTCCACGCGTTCGACGTGGAAGCGATGCTCGCGAAAGCGGGCGTAGATTACCTGTTCGTGGCGAGCCGCCCGCCGGGCGCGACGCGTGGCGCGACGTTCAGCTACAAGCCCGAGGTGAAATCGCGTAAGGGTGGGGTGAAGATCAAACTGGACGCGGGTCCGGAAGGGATGAAAGTTGCGACCGACGGCACCGTCACCTGGGACGTTCCGAAGAACTTCAACGAGGCATCCGTGTCGGTGATCCTGACGGTTTCCGACAAATCCGGGCAGGAAGCGTTCCACTCGTTCACGCTGCCGGTCGCTCCGCGCCCGTAGTTCGGTCGGGGGCACCGGGTTGCAGTTGCCCCTCGCCCGAATCCGCGAGCCCGCTCCATCCGGGGGTGCCACCAATTCGCACCGTTGTTCGCACCGCCCCCGGCACGGTTCTCAGTAGTCCCAGGTAGAAGTTGCGCGCACCGATTCGGGCGGGCCGGAATCCCGGTCCGCCCGAGTCGGTGTCGTTTTTGTCGCTCCCGCTCCAAGCAAATACACGCCGAACACGTGGTCTCGGGCCTTGCCGGGTCAGCATCCGACACCCGCTTCCGCTTTTGGAAGTGGTTCCGGCAACGCATCTTCAAGGGGCGGTCGCACGACACCGGTCGGGTGTGCGGCGGACGACGGGTTGCTGTCGCGAGTTTCGCCGAAACTTCATGCCGCTCGTCGCGTCCGGTACGGCATCCTGTTGCTGGCCGCTCCTGACACTGAGGACCCTTCATGTACGTTCGCTGCCGCGTCGCTGCTTTATGTTTCATGGTCGGAGTGGTCGCGTGGTGTGCGCCGCTCGCGGCGCAGGACGAGACGCCCAAGAAGGCGCCGCTCACGCCGGAAGAAAAGGCCCGGGCCGAGAAGGACCGGAAGGCCGCCGCGGCGGCTGCGGAGGCGCAGAAACAGACCTGGCTGACCGTCTACAAGCCGACCCACGTTCCCGACCGCGTCATTCTGACCTGGAACGGCGACCCGGCGACCTCCCAGGCGGTCACCTGGCGCACCGCCACTACCGTGACCAAGGCCGTCGGGCAGATCGCTCTCTCGGAGAGCGGTCCGGGGCACGACCCGCTCACCGCCAAAATGCGGCCGGTCGCCGAGAAGGTGACCACCGTTGCGGCGAAAACCGAGTTCCTCCGCTCGGACCTCTTCGAGGCCAACTACCACAGCGTCAGCTTCACGCAACTGAAACCGAAGACCCGGTACGTGTACCGCGTCGGTGACGGCAGCAGCTGGAGCGAGTGGTTCGAGTTCCAGACCGCCAGCGACCGGCCCGAGCCGCTCCGGTTCATCTACTTCGGCGACGCGCAGAACGAGGTCAAGTCGCACTGGTCGCGGGTGGTCCGCGGGGCCTACTCCGACATGCCCAAGGCGAACTTCATCCTGCACGCCGGCGACCTCATCAACCGGGCGAACGCCGACGGCGAGTGGGGCGAGTGGCACCAGGCCGCCGGGTGGATCAACGGGATGGTGCCGGTCGTCGCGACGCCGGGCAACCACGAGTACGGCGCGCCCCCCGGAACGCCCGCGAAGGTAGACGCCAAAGCGGATGCTGCCGAGCCGAAGAAGGAGGCCCGCAAGGGCCGGCTGAGCGTGAACTGGCGGCCGCAATTCACCCTGCCGGAGAACGGGCTTCCCGGACTGGAAGAGAGCGTCTACCACTTCGACATTCAGGGTGTACGGGTCATCAGCCTGAACTCGAACGAGCGGCAAGAGGACCAGGTGCCGTGGCTCGAACAGGTGCTGGCGAACAACCCGAACAAGTGGACCGTGGTCACCTTCCACCACCCGATCTACTCGACCGCGAAGGGGCGCGACAACAAGAAGCTGCGCGAGCTGTGGCGCCCGCTGCTCGACAAGTACACCCCCGACCTGATCCTCCAGGGGCACGACCACACCTACGGCCGCAGCGGGGTGATGCGCGAGGACAACCTGATCACCGGGGCGCGGCTGCGGGACGAGAAAGGGAGCGTGTACGTGGTGTCGGTGAGCGGGCCGAAGATGTACAACCTCGAAAAGGAAGACTGGATGCAGTCGAGCGCCGCGGACACGCAGCTCTACCAGCTCATCACGATCGACGGCGACACGCTCCACTACGAGGCCCGCACCGCCAACGGCACGCTGTACGACACGTTCGACCTGACCAAGGCGCCCCCGGCGCCCGAGGCGCCGGCAGAGGCGCCGAGCGGGTTCGGAATCGGGGCGTGGGTGGCGGTCGGTGTGGTCGCCGCGGTAATCGGGCTGCTTGCCATCCGCCGGGTGATCCGCCGCGCCGCGGCGTAGTGGTTCCCGGTGTTCCGAATGCAGCCGTTTCAATTTCCAGGTTCCAGGTGATGTTAAAGGCACACGAATGGCCCGGAGCTTGCGTTGCGCGGGTTCCCGACTTGGAAACTGGAACTTGAAACTACGGAACGGGTGCGTGAAAGCCGACCGGGTGCGCACCCGATCGGGCGGATCAAGGGTAACGGTTGTGCCGACTTAGGTTGTAATGCGGTTCGACGGCCTGTGCTCGAACCGCCGGCGCCAACCCTTGGGAGCGAGCTGGACCCACTCGGGGTGTAACGGGGGTTACAGTTCGGTCCACTTGAGTGTCCGATGGTGTGCGTGCTGGACGTTCGCGGGCGTTGAGCTGCCGATTCGCTACCCGTTCGCTGCCGTGCCGCTACCACTGAATTCCGGCCGCAAAACCGGGATAATGATCACAACTGAACCGAACTCGCTTCCGATGCTGTACCGACCGATCGTCGCAACGTGCGATCAGGATAGCGTTTGCGATGGAGGCTATTGGCTGTGCGATTTGACTCCTTCGCACGGGGTTCGATGCGGTCGGCCCAACCGGGAACAGTGGGAGCTTCCAGAAGCCCCAAATGAGGGAGAATGGAGACGGAAGTGCTGGATGTGCGATGGTGCTGGCAGGGCCGCTCAACCGGTGGAACGGGCCGTTTCCGCTTGGCAGTCGAGAACGGCGCTTCGCCGGCCGGAGGGTTCGACTCTGCGGCCGGGTCTGTTAAAGTGATCCCTGCACCTTTGAGGGTTCTACATGCCCCCCGGCGTTGACCGCTCCGATCTGGCCACCAAGTACCTCGACCAGCTCCCGTACCCGCCGTACCCGGTGCAGGAAGAGGCGCTGCTCGCGTGGTTCACCTCCGAACAGGGGGTGCTGGTGTGCGCGCCCACGGGGACCGGCAAAACCCTCATCGCCCACGCCGCCCTGTACGAGGCGCTGCACACGAACACCGTCGCGTACTACACCACCCCGCTGATCGCGCTGACCGAGCAGAAGTTCACCGAGATGCAGGCCGCCGCGGTGCGGTGGGGGTTCAAGGCCGAGGACGTGGGTCTCGTCACCGGCAACCGGCGGGTGAACCCCAACGCCAAGGTGCTGATCGTCGTCGCCGAGATCCTGCTGAACCGGCTGCTCCACCCGGAAGGGTTCGACTTCCAGAACACCTCCGCGGTGGTGATGGACGAGTTCCACAGCTTCGCCGACCCCGAGCGCGGGATCGTGTGGGAGCTGACGCTCAACATGCTCCCGAAGCACATCCGGCTGCTGCTGCTCTCGGCGACGGTCGGGAACGCGGTGGAGTTCGTGAACTGGCTCGATCGCTCGCACTCGCGGCAGATCGAACTCGTTGAGGGGAAAGAGCGCAAGATCCCGCTCACGTACCGCTGGGTGCCGGACCAGTTCCTGAACGAGTTGCTGGTGGACATCGCCAAGGGCGACGACGCGACCCGCAAAACGCCCGCGCTGGTGTTCGCGTTCAACCGGGACGAGTGCTGGAACGTGGCGGAGCAGCTCAAGGGCCTGGACCTGATGAGCGCCGCCCAGAAGGCGGCGCTCAACAAGGAGTGCGACACGCTCGACTGGCCGAACGGGGTCGGGCCGAAGCTGAAACAGATGTTGCGGCGCGGGGTCGGCGTTCACCACGCGGGGCTGCTCCCGAAGTACCGCCGGGTGGTCGAAGAGCTGTTCGAGAAGAAGCTCCTGAGCGTGGCCCTGTGTACCGAAACGCTCGCCGCGGGGATCAACCTGCCGGCGCGCTCGGTGGTGCTCACGTCGCTGGTGAAAGGGCCGTTCGGGAAAGAAAAGGTGATCGACCCGAGCACCGCGCACCAGATCTTCGGCCGGGCCGGGCGCCCGCAGTTCGACACGGAAGGGTTCGTGTACGCGTACCCCGACGAGGACGACGTGCGCATCTTGCGGTGGAAACAGCAGTACGATCAGATCCCGGAGACCACCAAGGACCCGGGACTGTTGAAGGCGAAGAAGGCGCTGCTGAAGAAAAAGCCGACCCGCAACTCGCAGAAGAAGTACTGGACCGAGTCCGATTTCGAGCGCCTGAAGACCGCCCCCGCCGGCCGGCTCTACAGCAAGGGGCCGCTCCCGTGGCGGCTGCTCGCGTATTTGCTCAAGGTCTCGCCCGATGTGGAGAAGATCCGCAGTGTGATTCGTAAACGGCTGCTCGACCAGCCGCGTATTGACGCCGGGATGAAGCAGCTCACGCGGATGCTCACCACGCTCCACGCGAACGGGTTCGTAGTGCTCGATCCGCCGCCGCCCGCGGGCGAAACTGCCGCCCCCCCTTCGCCTCAGAAGGGAGAGGGGGAGAAGGAGGCGCCGGCCCGCAAGCCCACGCTGCTGGAGCAGGCGCTCGCGGTGCAACTCGGGAGCAACTCGCCGCTCGCGCCGGGTAAGGGCGCGGCCGGTGCGTTTGCCGAGTCGCTCTACCAGCCGCTCACCGCCACGCCGACGCCGGAACTCGACAAGTTGCTCGTGTTCCGGGCGTGTCACCCGCTGTACGGAGCGTTCCTCATCGACCTGCTCGGAACGGCGAACCGCGAGGAGCGGCTCCAACTGCTCGAAAGCGTGCTGGAACTCCCGCGGCCGTTGCTGAAGCACGTTCGCGTGCCGTGGGACCTGTCGCCCGGTCCGCTGCAAACCGAGAAGATCGACCCCGAACTGATCGCGAAGGGGCTGATGGTCGCCAAGCCGCCCAAACCGGAGGGCGAAGAAGAACAGGAAGACGAGTGGGTCCCGTGGGACGAGCGACCGCCGGTGCTGGCGGACAAGGCGCGGATGCTGTTCGATTCCAAGTATCCCGAGGTGGGCGATTTCACCACGACGCCGGTGTGGGCGGCCGCCGAGGTGTTGAATTACGGCAACTTCAACACCTACGTCACCACGAAAGATCTCACGAAGCAGGAGGGGCTCATTTTCCGCCACCTGCTGCGGCTCATCCTGCTGACGCAAGAGTTCGAGCAGCTCACACCACCGGGGCTAACGCCCGAGGAGTGGAAGAAGGAACTGGCCGAGATCGCCGACAAGCTCACTGACATCTGCCGAGTAGTCGATCCGACCTCGACCGAGGAGGCGATCAAGCGGGTTCACGGGGCGGACGTGGTCGCGGGCGAGGAGCACGCCAAGACGGTTACCGTGACGGCCCCCGAGCTGGTCGCGACCGCAATGACCGCCGAAGAAGAGGCCGATTTCGGCGCGGGGCTTTCGGAGTAGTGATGAAGGGCTCCGCGATGAAGCTGAGTGCTTTCGCGAACCGAACACGCGGCGCGGATCGGGGCCACCGGACACACCGACTCAGCGCTGCGGGAGAGGTCTTCTACAGATGGGAACGATTTTGCGTCCAGCAGTTCTTGCCTCGGTGCAGGTCGGGCGCCCGCGCCAGCACGGCGATGCGGACGCGACGGACCCGCTGGACCGCTTGTGGACGAGCGGCTTTTACAAGGACCCGGTCGCCGGGCCGGTGCGGGTCGGGGTCACCAACATCGACGGCGACGGACAGGCCGACCTCGTTCACCACGGCGGGCCGGATAAGGCCGTGTGCGTTTACCCGGCCGACCACTACCCCTACTGGCGCGAGGCGCTGAACCGGCCGGATCTGCCGCCGGGGGCGTTCGGGGAGAACTTCACCGTCGAGGGGCTGACCGAAGCGGGCGTGTGCGTCGGCGACGTCTGGACCTTCGGCGGTGTCGCGTTACAGGTGTCCCAGCCCCGTCAGCCGTGCTGGAAGCTGGCCCGCCGTTGGCGCGTGAAAACGCTGACGTTACAGGTCCAGCAGACGGGACGAACGGGATGGTACTTTCGCGTGCTGAGGGAGGGCGTTGTGGCGCCCGGGGAGCAACTCGCTCTTGTCGAGCGTCCGCACCCTGAATGGACGGTCGAGCGGGCCAACACCGTCATGCACCACAATAAGGCGGACCTGCAAGCGGCGGCCGAACTCGGCTCGCTGCCTCTACTTTCCACGAGCTGGCGCGAGACGTTGACCCGACGTGTCACACAGGGCACTTCGCCGGACCAATCGAAGCGGCTCAACGGACCGCTCGGCGATTGACACCCATTCGCCTGTTCTTCGAGGGGGATTCGACGCGAGGCGCTTCGCCCTTTGTTAGGCGCGGAAACGATCCTGAGCGGGTAGGATGTCCGCACCCGCCTGCTCCTTCTGCCGAGGTCATTTCATGCTCAGGTTCTGCCTGTCCGCATACCCTGTCGCGGTGATTACACTTGCCGTCGCCACCCTCTGTTTTGCAACGGACCAGACCGCCGATGGCCTCACGCTGAACCTGCGCAAGCGACCAGCCGCCCCCGAAAAAGGCGCGACCGCGGCGACGGAGAAGAAGGTCAACTGGAACCCGAAGAATACCGCGATCGTCGTCTGCGATATGTGGGACCACCACTGGTGCAAGTCGGCCGAACTGCGAGTCGGCGAACTGGGCGGCCCGATGAACGAGATGCTGAAGGCCGCTCGCGCGAAGGGCGTGTTCGTGATCCACGCGCCCAGCACCTGCACCGATTTCTACAAGGACACCCCTCAGCGCAAGCGGGCGCGAATCGCTCCCTTCGCGAAGACGCCGGTCCCGCTGGCGACGGCCGAGCGATGGGGCACCGCGTGGAACTGGCCCGACGGAACGCGCGAAGCGGTGCTCCCCGTAGACGACTCGGACATGGGGTGCGACTGCAAGGTGAAGTGCGAGATCCGCGCCCCGTGGACCCGCCAAACCGCCGCCATCGACATTGCGGACGGTGACGCGATCACCGACAACGGACAAGAGACATGGAACCTGCTGACCGAGCGCGGGATCGAGAACGTGATCCTGTGCGGGGTTCACCTGAACATGTGCGTCCTGGGCCGGCCGTTCGCGATCCGCGCACTGGTGAAGCAGGGCAAAACTGTCGCGCTCATGCGCGACATGACGGACACGATGTACAACCCGAGTCACCCGCCCGGCGTCAGCCACTTCGAGGGCACGGACAAGGTCGTCGAGCACGTCGAGCGGTACTGGTGCCCGAGCTTCGCGAGCACCGACCTTACCGGCAAGCCGGCGTTCGCCTTCAAGGCCGATTCGCGTGCCAAGAAGTAAGCGCAGGGACAGGAGGGTAGCCACTCGCAGGTGTGTGCGAGTGGCATGCGTTCGTTCGACCTACGAGGCGGCAAGGGCGGTCAGGTCGGCGCGGAGGGTAGCTTCCGGCGTGATCCCTTCGTACCGGCGGACCACCTGTCCATTGCGGAAGATGAGCAAGAGCGGGATCGCGGACACGTCGAACTTCGCCGCAAGGGACGGGTTCGTTTCGGTGTTCACCTTGCACACGGTGAAGTCGCGTGCAAGGTCGTGCAGCACCGGGTTCATGGCCCGGCACGGCCCGCACCACGCGGCCCAGAAGTCCACCAGCACCGGACCAGGGGCTTCCAGGACTTCGCGCTTGAAGTTGTACTGCTCGAGTAACATAAGGTTCTCCGCTCGCAGGGTCCGCTCGTCGTTTGCAGTCACGCTGACCGTATTCGTCTACTTCTTATCTTTCGGCGGTGCCGGCGGCGGGCCGAACTTCGGGGCCGGGAACACCGCAGTGAGCATGTCCGCAAACCCCTCTTCGTCCAGCTTTCCGGCCTTCTTCTTGTCGAACTCGTCGAACGCGGCTTTAGTGGCCGTGAGGACCTCATCGACCGTAAGCTTCTTGTCCTTGTTCGCGTCCGCCCGGTCCATGATCGCGCCGGCCATAAAATTGCCCATACTAAAACCGCCGGGCGGCGCGCCCTCAGGCGGAGGGGGGAGCGACTTGTTCAATCCCGCGGTGAGCGCCTTCAGGTCCACCGTATCGTCTTTGCCCTTTTCGCACGCGTCCCACACCCGTTTCATGGACGCCAGCAACTCGTCCCGCGACACGTACTCGTCCCCGTTCTTGTCCATGGCTTCCATCATCGGCGGCGCCAGCATCGCCCCGAACTTCGGAGGTCCACCCATCCCGAATCCGGCGGGGATGTGCCCTTTTGACGTTCCCGCCACCTGCGCGGCGACCGACGCGGCCCGTTTCTCAATGAAACTCTTGAGCCCCGGGGGCTTCCCGAACATCGTCACCGCGCCGGCTACTTCCTTGCGGGCCGCCGCGGCCTGCTGGTCCCGCTCGAGCGGCTCATGAACCGCCGCTTCCGCTTCCGCCAACTGCTTGAGGAGGCGCTCTTTTGAAAAGGCCGTCGCAGCAAGCTCCTTGAGTAACTTCTGATACTGATCGCTGATCTCGGGAACCGCCAGAAGTCTGTCGGTGAGCCGGTGCGTGCCGGGGTACGGGTGCGTCAGGCTGAGGTTCATCTGCTGACTGTTCGAACCCAGGATCGGGAAGTTAGCGAACGCCCGGTCGAGGTCCCAAGGGATCAGATACAGCTTGTTCGTTTTTGGGTTCAAGTAGAGGCAGAAGTTGTGCCCGAAGAAGAGGCTATCCCCGTTGGCCACGAACGCGGTTGCCGCCAGGAACCGCAGGTAGTTGTCCACATCGAGGTATGTGCCGATCTCCTTCTTGAACGTCGCGTCGTCCCCCTTATGCACCAACCGCGCGAAAGCGATGACCCGTTTGGCCTCGTCCTTCGTGGGCTCCCGCTTCGGCGCGTACTGGATCTTGTACCGGTTCCAGTCGTCGCCTCGGTCGTCGAACTCTCGCAGCCCTTCGGGCTTCATGAGCAGCCCTTTGTCGTCTCCGAACCGGTCCTTCAGGAACGGCTTGTCCACTTCCTCGACCAGCGTGTACACCCCCAGCAGTTCCTTGTCGCGCTTACCCGGCACGGTGAGCCGCACCTCGGCCAGGGCGGTGCGCGGGGCCGGCACCCCGGCGGCACGGTAGATCGCGTAACCGAGAACTTCCCGGCACTTGCTCGGGTCGGTCACCTCGCAGTGGAGGTTGATCGACTTGGAGCCGCCAAATCGACCGCTACCGCCGGCGCGGTCGAGGTCGATCTTGAACGATTTCTTGATGGTCCGGGACGCGTCCATGACCGTACCGTTGCCCTTGTACCGTATTCCCACTTTGTCGAACGTCTGGTCCCCAATCGTGACCGATCCGGTGCCCCACGGCAGATCGGTGCCGAACGTGTTGCGATGCACCTCCCGGTTCGATTCGGCCGGTTTATCGGGTGCCTTGGGGGCTGGCCCAAACCCCGGGAAGCCGCGGTTGGCGCGTGGTTCGATGGCGGCGTATTCCTCCGGCGACAGGGTGACATGCACCTGCCACAGCTTTTCGGGAGCGTACACGTTTTGATCGGCGGCTTTTGCCAGAGGTGGTCTGAACGGCGAGAGCGCCACCGCGGCGAGCAGGACAGGTGAGAGCCAGCCGGCCCGGCCGAGTGCAAAATGACTTGGCATCAATGAGTCCAAGTGGGGTATTTCGGTGGAGAGGTAGGCTCCATCGTTATACCCGAAAACTTCACGCAAGTTTCATACACGCGTATCGAGGCCCGGACGAGGCCAGTGCCCGCCTCGTAACGCAAGGGTTGCGAGGCGGGCGCTGGCTTCGTTTCACTGGTTTGGCTTGAAAGGCGACAAGCGGCGCGCCGCTCGGCTGGGACTTGCCGACTGCGCAAACGCGATCTGACACATGAAGGCGGACGGATGGCGAAGCGACCTTGACCGGTCGCCGGGGAAGGTACTAAACTACATATACACTCTCGTTCACTACGGCTCAGCTCTTTTGGCATCGCAAGTGCGGCTTCCATCCCTCTGTTAGACGGCCGCGCAAATTCGATACCCAAGGCTCCAATCCGATGTCGGACCCGGTTTCCGCGGGCAGCATGTATCTGTTGGACGCCCACGGGCTCATTTTCCAGATGTTCTACGGCGTGGGGCCGATGAGCGCGCCGGACGGGCGCCCTACCAACGCCGTGTTCGGTGTGACCCGGGCGCTGATGAACCTGTACGACCGCGGGGCCGATTACCTCATCGCCACCCTCGATCATGAGAAGCCCACGTTCCGCGTCGAGATCGACGCCGCTTACAAGGCGCACCGCGACCCGCCCCCCCCCGACCTGCTCCTCCAGGAGCCGATGATACAGCAGGTGATGGAAGCGATGCGGGTGCCGTTCCTCATCGCGCCGGGCTACGAAGCCGACGACGTAATGGCGACCGTCTCGACCCAAGCCGCCGCGCGCGGGCTCGACGTGTTCCTCTGCACGTCGGACAAGGATTGCCGGCAGCTCATCACCGACAAGGTGAAGATGCTGAATTTGCGCAAGGACTATGAGGCCCTCGACGCGGCCGGCGTTCTTGCCGACTGGGGCGTGCGCCCGGACCAAGTGGTGGACTTTCAGGCGCTCGTCGGCGACTCCGTGGACGGCGTAAAGGGCGTGGCCGGGGTCGGGCCGAAGACCGCCGCCAAGTGGCTTCAGCAGTTCGGGACACTCGACGTTCTGATCGCGAACGCCGACCAAGCGGCCGGCGGGCCGAAAACTCGACAGGCGCTCAAAGACGCTGTGGCGAGCGGTGCCCTGGCGAAAAGCAAACGTCTCGTGTGTCTCGACCGGGACGTACCAGTTGCTTTCGACTGGGAGGGGTGGCGGCGCCGCGATTGGGACGGGCAGCGGCTCCTCGAACTGTTTCACGAGTTCGGGTTCCGCGGGTTCGCGGAGCGTGTCCGCAAGACGTTGACCCGGAGCGGCGCCCAGAAGAACGCCGACGCCCTTGCTACGGCCGGTCTGAACGCCCCTCCGCCGGTCGCAGATACGGTTGGACGTGGCGTGCCGGGCGCGAAGGCCGTACCGGCGAAAAAGGCAAAGGGCAAAAGCCAGAAGCCGGCCGGCCCCGGGTTGTTCGACCTTCTGATGGAAGAAGCGCCCGGGGCCGTGCCTACTGAGACCGGAGCAAGCGAGCCGACGGCCCCCGCGCCAATCAGTGACGGCTGGAGCTACTCCGGGTACGAGTCCATCACTACTCCGGAACGGTTCGAGCAGTTCGTGGGCGAATTAGCGCAGCAACCCGCGTTCGTCTTCGACCTCGAAACCGCCGGCCTCGATCCGGTCCACGACCCGATTGTGGGTTACTCGTTCTCCTGGCAGAAGGGCACCGCGTATTACTTGCCCGTTCGCGCGCCCGCTGGCGAGCCGGTCCTCAATCCTGATACCGTACTCGCTGCGCTCAAGCCCGTGTTCGAGAACCCCGCGATTGAGAAGCGGAACCACAACATCAAGTTCGACCTGATCGTGCTCGCCGCGAGCGGTGTCGAACTGGCCGGGGTCGCGGGCGACTCGATGGTCGCGCACTACCTGCTGGACCCGGGGGCTCGCGCGCACGGGCTCGACGACCTCACGCTGGACGAGTTGAGGCACACGAACATCTCGATCAAAGAGCTGATCGGGACCGGCAAGAAGCAGATCACGATGGCCGAGGTGCCGGTCGCGCGGGTGCGCGATTACGCCTGTGAGGACGCCGACGCCGCGCTCCAACTGGCCGCCGCGTTCGAGCCGCGGCTGGACGCGGCCGGGCTGCGCGAGTTGTACGACACGCTCGAAGTGCCGCTCATCCGCGTGCTCGCCGAGATGGAACACGTCGGCATCCGGGTGGACGTGCCGTTCCTGGTGCAACTCGGCGTCCAGATGGGCGAGGAACTAGCGGGGTACGAGGGCGATATTCACGCGCTCGCGGGCCGCGCGTTCAACATCGGCTCGCTGAAGGAGCTTCAGAAGATTCTGTTCGACGAACTCAAGCTCCCGGTCCAAAAGCGGACCGGCATCAAGAACGAGCCTTCGACGGACCAAGAGTCGCTGGAGCGGTTGGCCGCGCTCGGGCACGAACTGCCGAAAAAGCTGCTGGCGTACCGCAAGGTGTCGAAGTTAAAGAGTACATACGTGGATGTTTTGCCCGCACTCGCGGACAAAAACGGTCGCGTTCATACATCTTTCAACCAGGCGTCGGCCGAAACTGGTAGACTGAGTTCGAGCGAGCCGAACCTGCAAAACGTTCCCACGCGGACCGAACAAGGCGCACAACTCCGGAAGGCGTTCATCCCCCGCGATGGCTGGGTCCTCGTGACCGCGGACTACTCGCAGATCGAGCTGCGACTGCTGACGCACTTCTGCGGTGACGACACGTTGCGGGCGGCGTTCGCGGAAGACCGCGACGTTCACACCGCGGTCGCGGCCCAGATTTTCAAGGTGCCGGAGGGCGAGGTCACGAAGGCCCAGCGCGGGGTAGCGAAGACGGTCAACTTCGGTGTCCTGTACGGCATGAGTGCCACCGGCCTCGCGGTCCGACTCAGCATCCCGCGCAAGGAGGCGGAGGAGTTCATTGAGGCCTACTTTACCCGCTACACGAAGGTGCTGGAGTACCAGCAGCGACTGCTCGCGATTGGGCGCGAGCGGGGGCGGTTGCAGACTATCCTGGGCCGGTGGCGGGCGTTCAACCTCGACGGACGCGACGTGAACTCCACTTACCAGGGCCGCACGATGGCGGCGCGCGAGGCAATCAACTACGAGATCCAGGGTTCGGCGGCGGACCTAATCAAGAAGGCGATGTTGGGCGCGCACGCCCGTATGGCGGCTCAAAGATTGCACGCTAGAATGCTCCTTACCGTCCACGACGAACTCGTGTTTGAAGCTCCCCCGGCGGAAGTGGAGCCGCTGGCCCGGCTCGTCCGTGAAGAAATGACCTCCGCGATCAAGCTCGACGTGCCTCTGAAGGTGGACGTGGCGGCCGGCCCGAACTGGCTGGAAGTCGAAGACGTTCTGGGGTAAGCGACGCTAGTGAGACCTCCGCTCGGGACCGACTCTGGGGGAGCCGGAATGTTGACGGGGGCAGTAGTGGAGTGTCGCGATGCGAGCGGTTCACGCGGTTCGGGGGGCGTTGCTGGTAGTGGGGCTTTTGGGGGTGAGTGTGGCCTCGGGTTGTTGCGCGTGTTCGCAGAGCTTGTGGAAGGGAGATAAATCACCGAGTGCAACGCCGGCCGCCGGACAAACGAATGCGATCGCCGGTAACAAAGATCCTCAAGACGTATTGAATAACCGGAGGCGCGGCGCGAACGGCTTTGATGACCAACCACACCACCTGACACCCGAGCGGATTCAGGGCGGAATTTACTGAATGTTGCGACGTGTGTAAGGGGGCGTATGTCGATTGCCGAGCCGACAGCAGCGCCGGTCGTGTACCCCAGCGGGGACGGTCAACCCATGGCCGAAACTGGCCTACACGTGCAGGCGATTATTCTGCTTCACCAGGCACTGGAAGACTTTTTCCGCTCGCGGTCGGAGCCGGTGTACCTCGCCTCTGACCAGTTTTGGTACTGGCGGGAAGGTGACCCGACGTGTCGGGTCGCTCCGGACGTGATGGTGGTGCCTGGTGTCGCGCCGCACCCGCGGCGGTCGTTTTTCTCGTGGGAAGAAGGGGGCGCGGTTCCGGCGGTTGTTTTTGAAATGGCATCCCAGGATACGTGGCGAAACGATCTCGACGACAAATACGATCAGTACGAGTCGCTTGGCGTTCGTGAGTACTTCGTGTTTGATCCGGAAGGGTTGTATCTCGTCCCTCCGGTCCAGGGATACCGGTTAAGCGGTACCGCTTACCGTCGGATTCGGCAGGACCAGCTTACAAGTGAACTCGGGTTCGGGGTGCGTCCCGAGGGGACCATGCTTCGGCTCGTTGACTTGGCGACCGGGCAGCCGATTCCGACGCGAGCAGAAGCCGTAGACGCGGCCCAACAACAAGTTGAAGCAGAGAAGGAACGGGCTGAAGCAGAAAAGCAACGGGCTGAAGTGGAAAAGCAGCGCGGGGACACGTTGCAAGCCGAAGTAGAGCGACTCCGGGCGCGATTACAACAACTCGGACATCTGAACGGGAGCGACGGTTGAGTTTCAAGTACGGGCCGAAGCCGGTGGTCGGGCTGATCGGTGCGATCGGCGCGGGTAAGAGTACCGCGGCGCGGTGTTTCACGGGCCGTGGTGGCCAAGTGATCGACGCCGATGCCCTCGGGCACGAAGCGCTCCGGCAACCGGAAATTGTTGCGGCACTCATGAAGAGGTGGGGCGAGCGGATCGTCCGAGAAGATGGCTCGCTCGATCGTCGGGAGATCGGGCGGATCGTGTTCGCCGATCGGAACGAGCGGTCCGCCTTGGAAGCGACGGTGTTCCCCTATATTAACCGGCGGACACAAACCGAGATTTCCGCCGCCCAAGCGAACCCTGATGTGGGGTTCGTCGTCTTGGACGCGGCGGTGCTGCTCGAAGCCGGGTGGGGTGATTTGGTTGACACCCTTGCTTACGTGGACGCCCCTCGCGAGATGAGGTCGGTCCGGCTTGCGGCGCGCTCCGGTTGGGACGAAGCCGAGCTGACGGCCCGCGAATCGGCACAATGGTCCGCAGAGGCCAAAAAGGCTCGCGCCGACACGGTTCTTGTCAACGACGGGAGCCGAGACGAGTTGCAAGCACAGGTCGACCGTTTCGTGGCGCAGTTCTGCAACGTGAATGGCGTAAGGTTGTGAAGCTGGGTCGGTAATTCGTGACTGAAGTGCGGTGATGTCAGTTGTGAACGCGGGTCCGATTCTCTCCTGAGTTGTCGTCGGCGTTCTAGGAGCGCGACCGCGTCTCCCGCCCGCGACGGCCCCGTGTTCGATTGCTTGCCTCTGAATGCCTGCCGGTGAGGGGTTTACCCATGTCTGAATCGAAGCCCGATGTTGTCAAGCCGCGCGCGACCCGCGGAAGGCCCCGCAAGAGTGAGGCCCCGCCGCCCGCACCCGTTCCGGTGCCGCCCCCACCGGCCGCGGACGACGACGGCTTCGCCACGGGCATCGTGGACGTTGTGCCCGCGCCGGTGGAACCGGTGGTTTCTGCGCCCGCCGCGCCGGTGGGCGTCGAGCCGGAACCGGTCAAGCCTGCTACTGCGGCCGCGCCCGAGCCGCTTCCCGTCGAACCGTCGCCCCCGGCAGCCGTACCAGAGGTGCGCGAGCCGCGGCGCGCAGAGCGGAGCCGTACAGAACGTCCCGAGCGAGTGGAACGCGCTGAGCGGCCCGAGAAAGGCGAACCACGCGCCGAGCGGCCGGAACGAGTTGAACGGGCAGAGCGGCCCGAGAAAGGCGAACAGCGCCCCGAACGTGTCGAGCGGTCGGTACGCACGGAGCGAATCGAGCGCGCGCAACGTGTCGAACAACGCCCGGAGCGGGTGGAACGGCCAGAACGTGCCCCCGAGCGGCCGGCGGAACTGCGCGAGGTCCCGCGGCCGCCGCGTGCCGAAGCGCCCGTCGGGGCGAGAGTCGACCCGAACGAGCAGGGATTCGATGCCGAGACCAACTCGCGTTACGAGGAGATCAAACGCGGCAACACGTACATTACCGAACTCCAGCACATGACCATTGCGCAGCTCCAGCAGGCTGCGAAGGACGAGCGGATCCCGCGCGAGGAGTACGTCGGGCTCAAGAAGCAGGATCTGGTCTACCGCATCCTGCGCGAGCTTACCAAGGCCAACGGGCTGATGTTCGGTGAGGGCACGCTGGAAGTGCTGCCCGACGGGTTCGGGTTCCTCCGCAGCCCGGACTACAACTACCTGCCGTGCCCGGACGACATCTACATTTCGCCGTCCCAGATCCGTCGCTTTGGGCTGCGCACCGGCGCCGTGGTCGCCGGCCAAACGCGCCCGCCGAAGGAAAACGAGCGGTACTTCGCGCTGCTCCGGGTAGAGGCGATTAACTACGCCGAGCCCGATCTACTCACGCAGAAGGTCGTGTTCGACGACCTGACCCCGCTGCACCCCGAGCGGCGGCTCAAGCTCGAGACCACGCCCGACGAACTCAACACCCGGGTCATCGATCTGGTCACGCCGATCGGGAAGGGGCAGCGCGGGCTGATCGTCGCGCCGCCCCGCACTGGTAAGACGGTGCTGCTCCAGAAAATGGCCAACTCGGTGATCCAGAACCACCCCGAGTGTTACATCATCGTGCTGCTGATCGACGAGCGGCCCGAGGAAGTGACCGACATGGCCCGCACCGTGAAGGGGCCGCGGGTGGAGGTGGTGTCGAGTACCTTCGACGAGGCGCCCGAGCGACACGTCCAGGTGAGCGAGATGGTCATTGAGAAGGCGAAGCGACTGGTCGAGTACGGCACCGACGTGGTGATTTTCCTCGACTCGATCACACGCCTGGCCCGCGCGTACAACACCGTCTCACCGGGCTCGGGCAAGCTCCTGTCCGGCGGTCTCGACGCGACGGCGCTCTACAAGCCGAAGCGGTTCTTCGGCGCGGCCCGCAACATTGAAGAGGGCGGCTCGCTGACCATCCTCGCGACGGCCCTCGTGGACACCGGCTCGAAAATGGACGAGGTGATCTTCGAGGAGTTCAAGGGCACGGGCAACATGGAGGTCCACCTGGAGCGCCGGATGGTGGACCGCCGCGTGTACCCCGCAATCAACGTGAACGCCAGCGGCACCCGGAAGGAAGAGTTGCTGCGCGGCGAGGACGAGTTGCGCCTGGTTCACATTATGCACCGCATCCTGGCGGACATGAACCCCGTGGAAGCGATGGAACTGTTGCTCAAGCAACTCGGTAAGCACAAAACGAACGCCGACTTCCTCAACAGCGTCACTTTGACGTGAGTAAGGGCCGACCGGGAACGAACGTCCCGTTTTTGGCGGCCAGCGGCGCGGGGTGAGTCCGCCGGTGGTATGACACTCCGATTAGCAATCGGTACTAGAGTGGAGTCGCGCCGGCGGACTCACATCGCGCCGCTGGCTGCCAAAAACGCGATGCCCCGCCGCGGAAGTAGATGCATTTCCACGATCACGTGACATCCTGAATCCAGTAGTTTCGTGTTGGCGGCCTGGGACTGTTTGCCTCAGGAACGCCGGACCGTGGCTGGCGCGTGCTTGCCGACGATGCGAAGCTTTCAGCCAGCACGATCAGGCCCGCGGTAGCCAGTGTCCACCCGGGGCCGCGTTCGGTTCGGAACCGGACCCGGGCGTTGCGGAGGATCAGGCCCACGGCCACCCACAGGAGCCGCACGACCCCGTTGGTGGTCGAGGTCCGAGGCCGTACCTGACCCAACTGGCGGTAGCGGCTCTCGATCCCGAACCGAGTCCGGTACAGGTCCCGGATCGGCACGGGAGCACCGGTCACCCGCCACGTCGCATACATCAGCTTCTTACTGCGCCGGCGCCCGGTCTTCCGGTGCCGGTCGCTCTTGTGCGCAATCACCAGGCCGCTGCGGACCGACGTCCCCCGGTCCTCGTGGGTGTACCCGGACCGTCCCGCCCCGCACCGCCGCAGGGCCCGCAACCCGACGGCCGGGACACCGGGTCGGGGCTTCCGCCCGCGGACCACCGCGGGGATCACGAACGGCACGTCCCGGGACGGGAGCAATCGCATCACCGCGATCGTAAAGAAGGCCTCGTCCAGGAGCGCCACACGGATCGTAACTCCTGCGGCGGCGAGTCGATCGAGCAACCGGGTCGGGATCTCGGTCATGGGCTCCTTCTCGCCCACCGTGGTCACCCCGACCGTATACCGATCCGGTCCTCCGACTGAAGTTCCCCACGAAAAGTAGACAGGTTCTAGCGGTGGGTTTGGTTGTGCGTTCGTTCGTACTCATCTGGGGCAACGTCGCCCAGCGATGAGTGCCGGCGGACGCGGTTGTCGAACGCCTCGATGTACTCGACGATGCTCGCCTTGGCTTCATCGCGGGTGGCGTAGTCCTCGTCGTGAACCAGTTCCTTCTTGAGGCTTGCGAAGAACGACTCCATGGCCGCATTATCCCAGCACTGACCCACACCGCTCATACTGCACGCGATCCGCTCCTCGCGCAACCGACGCTGATAATGCTCGCGGGCGTACTGACTGCCACGATCCGAGTGCGCCACCAGAGCCGAAGGCGAAGCCCCCTGGAGACGACGGGCCAGGGCCATCTCCAGCGCGTCCACCACCAACCGACGGGTCCTCGTCGGATCCATCGACCCGCCCACGATCCGGCGGCGGAACAGGTCTTCCACGACCGCCAGGTACAGCCACCCCTCGCGGGTCGGGATGTATGTGATGTCGGCACACCAGCGCGTGTTCGGCTCGTCCGGGTCGAACGCCCGAGCCAACACGTTCTCGGCCACCGGCAACCCGTGGTTGGAGTCCGTCGTCTGACGGAACTTGCGTTTGGTTTTCGCGGCAATCCCGGCCTCGCGCATCACCCGGGCCACGAAGTTCACGCTGCACGCGCGCCCGTTCGCCGCCAGCTCGGCGTGGATGCGCGGGCTCCCGTACCGGGCCTTCACCTGGGCGTGAATGGCCTTCACCTCTTCGGTCAACTCCTCGCGTCGGACCTCGGCGGCACTGGGCTCCCGCGACCGCCACGCGTAGAACCCGGACCGCGACACCCCCAGCACCCGGCACATCAACGCGATGGGCCACGCGGCCTTGCGTTCCTCGATCCCGGCGAAGGTCAGTTCATCTGGGTGACGAAGAACGCCGTGGCTTTGTTGAGGATGTCGCGCTCCATCTCCAGTCGCTTGACGTCGGCCCGGAGTTGTCGCAGCTCTTCTTCGACCGGGGTCAGGTGCCCCGATCCCGGGAACGCCTCGGCACCCTTCTTGAGGACCCCCTTCTTCCCGTCGTGGAGCCGGTTCTCGGTGACCCCGAGGCGGCGTGCCACCTCGGCCACGGAGAGCTTCTGCTCGGTAATCATCTGGACGGCTGAGAGCTTGAACTCCGCCGTGTACACCTTGCGCGTGCCAGCCATCGGTGTGTCTCCTTCTGTTCAGAGTTTACACCGCTTTCCCACTGTCCACCATTCGTGGGGAACTTCAGACGAGACATGCGGTGGCGTCGGCGATGAGCACCCGGCGGCCGTTCCACCGCCAGTCCCCGGGAACCCGGTCGTGCAACCCGCGCCCGGTGTGCCGGGCCAGCTGTGCGATCGCGCCCTCGGGCAACCGGGTCCGGGCCTTACAGTACCCGCCCGTGCCCGGCCCGCACGGCGGTTCCCCCCGGGCCACGAGCCACGCCAGGACCCGCGCGACGGCCAACCGGCAGCACCCGACGGGACAGATGACCTGGGTGAGAAACGCCCACAGGGTGACGACCGGGGTGAACACCTCGTCCCGCCATCCCCCGCCGTGGTCCTGGATCGCCTGTTCGATGCACGATTCGGGGAGCACATCCGCAAAGGGCAGTCCGTCGCGTTGGGCGAACCGGTTGCAGATCGCACGCATCTGGCTCGGTGCCGTGGGCCGGGTAGAATGTACCATCGTGGGATGTCCGGACCAAAGTTGAGGTGGTAGTAACCACATCTTCGCAACCCGGACATCCCGCGCCTATCCTCTAATCCCAAATAGACTTACAGCACCGGGAAGTGCCATTCCGATTGATCTGTAACCCTCTGCAACGTCGGGAGGGCTGACCATGACACGACTACCCGCTGTTCCGCACCTGCCCCCCGCCGAGATCGATCAGCGGTACCGGAATTGCTCGGACGCGGCCGAGAAGACCCGGTGGCACGTGCTGTGGCTGGTGACGCGGCCCGATCAGCCGATCTCGGCCACGGCGGCGGCCCGCCCCGTCGGGTTCACGCCCGCCTGGGGCCGTGCGATCCTCAAGCGGTACAACGCGCACGGCCCCGAGGGCCTCACGGACCGGCGCCGGGACAACGGGGCTCGGTACGAGATGACCCCGCCCCAACGCGCCGAGCGACTCGCCGCGCTCCGGAATCCGCCACCGGACCACGGGTTGTGGAGCGGACCCAAGGTCGCCGCCTTCGTCCGGGGCCGGTTCGGCATCACGATCGTCGACCAGACCGGATGGCAACGGCTCAAGGAACTCGGGTTCCGGTTGGTCGTCCCGCGCCCCCGGCACCCCAAGGGGGCCACCGCCTTCCAGCAACAGGAGTGGCTTTGACGGGCTCGCCCGTGTGATGGCCGAGTTGCGCCAGGGGCACCCGGACAAGGAGGTGGAGCGGGGGTGCGAAGATGAAGCCCGGCTCGGGCTCAAGCCCGTGGCGCGTCGCGTGTGAGCCCTGAAGGGCACCCGCCCGACGAGCGACGGGCGCCACACATTCGAGTCCCGGTTCGTGTACGGGTTCGCCCACCCGAAGAGCGGGCGCCGCCGGCTCCTGATGCTCCCGAAGGCCAACGCGGAGTGCATGGGTCAAGCCAGTGCTATGCACATCTTGGATTTGTATAACTGATTGCGGATTGCTGATTTAGGGTTTTCACTGCGACGAAATTGGGGTTAACCGAGTGGTCGTGGGACGCGGGGTGGTGCGGGGTCCGCGACCCGGGACATGGAGGTCACCGTGATTCTGCCACCTCATCAGCGCGTCCCACGCTCCCAACCGCACGCGCCCACGGACTTCGCGCGCCAGGTCCTGGAGGGCCTGCCACTGGCCCACGCGTCGCTCGCACTCTTCGCCTATGGCGTTCCCGACCCGGTCCTCGCGGACCTCTACGAGCGACATCGGGGACGCGGCTATGAGGACGTCGTGACCTTCGCCCAACTGGTCACCTGGATCTTCGATGCGCTCATCGAACACCAGGGCTCGGGGCGGCAGGCCCACCTGCGACGCCACCGGCAACCCGACGACGGGTGCCACGAAGCGTTCTACGGCAAGCTCCGGCGCATCCCCCGGGGCCTGAGCGAAGCGTTCCTGCGGGACGTCACCGACCGGTTCACCGCCCTGTTCCCCGAGGTCGTCGCGCACCGCCTTCCGACCTCTACAGTGGACCCCATTGTCTAGACCAAAAAGTTGCTATCCTTCGCTACTGTTTCGTCGGGGCCTTCGTGGCTCCGACGCCATACACCTGAGCCGGGGTGCGGTAGTCCAGGGACTGGTGTAACCGCTCGGTGTTGTAGAACCCGAAGTACGCCCGGAGCCCACTCTCCAGGGCCGGCACCGACTCGTACCCCTTGAGGTACACGTCCTCGTACTTGACGCTCCGCCACAGGCGCTCCACGAACACGTTGTCCAGGCACCGGCCCCGCCCGTCCATGCTCACCGCGACCCCGGCCCGCTCCAATCGCCCGACCCACGCGGCGGCCGTGAACTGGACTCCCTGGTCCGTGTTGAACACCTCCGGCTTGCCCCGGCCCAAGGCCTCCTCCAGCATGTCCTGGCAGAATGACCCGTCCAACGTGTTGGACAGTCGCCAGGCCACCACGTACCGGCTGAACCAGTCCATCGTTGCGGCCAGGTACATGAACCCGGTGGGCATCGGGATGTACGTGATGTCCGTGCTCCACACCTGATGGACCCGGTCGATGGCCACGCCCCGCAACAGGTACGGGTACACCTTGTGCCCGGACCCGACCGACAGCTTGGGCTTGGGGTACATGGCCTCCAACCCCATGATCCGCAACAGCCGCTGCACCCGCTTGCGGTTCACCTCGTGGCCCTGGGTGCCCAGCCACGCGGCCATGCGCCGGCTCCCGTAGAATGGGCACGTGGTGTACTGCTCGTCGATCAACCGCATCAGCGTCAGGTTCTCCGCGCTCTCCGGGGTCGGCTCGTAGTACACCGTCGAGCGGTTCAATCCGATCAGCTCGCACTGGCGCCGGACGCTCAGCTCCGGGTGCTCGGCCTCGATCAGGGCACGCTTGGCCTCAGCCGAGGGCGGCCGATTTTTTTTTCACCCAGTCGAGTTCCACCTTGAGGCGGCCGATCTGCTCGTACAACTCGGTCGTCTTGTCTTCCGGGGGGCCGGTGCCCTTCGCCCCCGAGGCGAACACGGCCTCGGCCCCGGTGAGCAACTGCTTCTTCCACCCATGAATCAGGGTCGGGTGGACGCCGTGCTGACTCGCCAGTTCGTTGATGGTCTTGTCGCCCTTGAGGGCCGCCAGCGCGACCTGGGCCTTGAACGCCGCCGAGTGACTCTTCCGCTTGCCCGCCATGGGTTCCCCTTTCCTGGGCCTCCGGTATAGCTTAACCGGCGGTCCAGTTTTCGGGGTCCACTATACTCCTTCGACCGCCTGGAGGTTCTGATCCTCGACGGCAAGAGTCTCAAGAAGGTGGCCAAGCGACTCGTCGACACGCGGGGCACACCGGGCAAGCTCTTGGGCGGAAAACTGCTCGTGGCGTACCGGCCCCGTGACGGGTTGGTGCTCGACATGGCGGCCGATCTCGATGGCGAAACCAACGAGGCCAAACTGATCCCCGATTTGATGCCCCGAGTGCACGCCCGAGGCGGTCCGGCGAAACTGGTGGTCGGGGATCGGTTGTTCTGTGCGTCGAAGCACTTCGCCGAGTTCACCAAGGACAATGGTCATTTCGTGGTGCGGTACGCGCGGACCCTGTCGTTCGAACCCGACCCGAAGCGCCCCGCGGTCACGACCGCGGACCCATCCCAACGAGCCGTGGTCGAAGAATGGGGGTGGGCCGGGAAGCCCAAGGACAAGCTCCGCCGGTACGTCCGGCGGATCACCGTCGCGCGCCCGGTGGGCGAAGCGATTACAATCCTCACGGACCTGCTCGATTCGGCCCCATACCCGGCGACCGATCTGTTGGACCTGTACCGCATCCGGTGGACCATCGAAGGCACGTTCCAAAAGGTGACGGCGATCTTCGCCCTGGGTCGGTTCATCGGTTCGACACCGGAGGCGACCGTGTTTCAGGCGTCGATGTGTTTCGTCCTCGCGAACGTGGTGCAGGTCCTCCAGGGCTATGTCAGTAGTTTCAAGTTGGCGGCTTGGTTTTGTTGGCCGATCGTGCAGTAGTAATGGACTTATTTTCGCCATCTGTAGGTGCCAGCCCATCGGCCAACAGTATCAGGCATACCGCCGCCAGTGTCCACCCGAGGCCGCGGGCTGAGCGGGACCACAACCAGGCGTTACGCAGGATCAGCCCGACGGCCACCCACAGGAGTCGCACGACCCCATCGGTGGTCGAGGTCCGGGGCCGAACCTGCCCCAACTGGCGGTAGCTGCTCTCGATCCCGAATCGGGTCCGGTACAGGTCCCGAATCGCCACCGGGCTCCCGCTCACCCGCCACGCCGCGTACAGTAACTTCTTGCTCCGCCGGCCCCCGGTCCGCCGGTACCGGTAGCTCTTGTGAGCGATCACCACGTGCACCCGCACCGAGGTGCCCCGATCCGCGTGGGTGTACGCATATCGACCCGCGCCCCGCCGCCGCACGGCCCGCAACCCGACCCCCTTCACCCCGGGCCGGGGCTTGCGGCCCCGGACCACGGCCGGGATCACGAACGGCACACCCCGCGCCTGGAGCAACCGCATCACCGCGATCGAGAAGAACGCCTTGTCCAGCAGCGCGACCCGGACCGTAACCCGTGCCGCCGTCACCTGATCCAACAGCCGGGTGAGCACCGCGGTCATCGGCTCCTTCTCGCCCACGGCCGTCAACCCGAGCGTGTACCGGTCCGGTCCCCCGACGAGGCACGCGGTGGCGTACGTGTGGAACGTGTGGGTGCCGCCGGCCCCCTTGGACCGGGTGGTGTCCCGGTTCGGCGTCCCGAAGTACCCGATCCGGTGGTAGTCGATCGCGACCCGAGCCGCCCGCTTCCGCTTGCCGAGCGGGGCGTGGAGGGCCGGCCGCAACCGCCGCTCGAGGGTGCGGCGCCGCTTGGGCAGCGTGAGGTACAAGCAATCCCAGATGGCCTGCCCGGACGGGGCGTCGGCGATCGCGGCACAGGCCGCGGCCACCGAGCGGGCGAACGCCGCGGCGAACAGCACCACCCGCCACACCACCTCGGGTGTACAGGTGCGGCGACGCTTGGGCAGTTGGACCGCACGGCCGAGCCAGTCGGTCAGGACCGGACGGAGGTGCCGGGTGGCGTGGGCCGGGGTGGCTCGGATAGACTGACGTTTGGGTCGCATGGGGGCTCCGACAGTGGAGGCGTGGTAACCACCATTGACCGGTAAACCCATGCGGCCCGCTACTCATAAATCGCCCAACTTGAAACTACCTGTACTTTCCGCGAATTTGTAGGTCGGGAGGTGATGGTGGGTTCGGAGTAGACGAGTGCCGGCCCGTCCGGGAGGATGGCGTTACCACACGACCAGCCACCCCGAACGGACACGGCCATGCCATCTGCGCATACTCCGTCCCCGCGTTGCCACTGGTTTTCGGTTCTGGCCGGGGCACTGGATCGGCGCTCGGGTCGGCGGTTGGCGGCCCTGTTCCTGGGTGTGCTGCTGGCCCGCGGGCGGCACGCCCTGAGTTGCTGGATTCGGGCGGCCGGATTATCGTCCCAATACCGCCGCTGTTACCCCACCGCGGCCGCGGTCGGGCGCCGGGTCGAGCGCATCGCGACCCGGTTGTTGGTCGAGATCCTCAAGCCCCTGGTGACCGGGCCGCGGGTGGTGCTGGCGTTGGACGACACACCGACCGCCCGGTACGGACCGAAGGTACAAGGGGCCGGGGTGCATCACAACCCGACACCCGGGCCGGCCGGGAGCGCATTCGTGTACGGGCACGTGTGGGTGGTGCTCGGGTTGCTGGTGGCGCATCCACTGGGTGGGGTCGTGGCTCTGCCCCTGTTGGCCCGGTTGTACATCCGGAAGGCGAACCTGGGCGCGGTGCGGGCGACCGATCGGCCCCGGTTCGCCACCAAGCTGGCGATGGCCGTTGACCTGGTGCGGTGGGCGCACGGATGGCTGAAGATGTGGGGCATGGCGGTGTGGGTGGTGGCCGACGGGGCGTACGCCCAGGGGCCGGTGCTGAAGCCGCTGCGGAAGCTCGGGGTGACGGTGGTGAGCCGGCTCCGCCGGGATGCGGCCCTGTGCTCGTTACCGCCCGCGCGGGAGCCCGGGCTGCGCGGGCGCCCGCGGGTGTACGGAACGGCACGGATCTCGTTGGCCAAGCGGGCCGGGCACAACGGCGGGTGGAGCACCGGCACGTTCACCGTGTATGGGAAGACCGTCGAGAAGCGGTACAAGACGTTCGTGGCCACCTGGCGCCCGGCCGGTGGGGCGATCCGGGTGGTGCTGGTGGACGAGCCCCACGGATGGGTCGCGTTCTTCAGCACCGACCCGGGCGCGACGGTGACCGACATCTTGGAACGGGTGGCCGACCGGTTCACCCTGGAGACGTGCTTCCGGGATCTCAAACAAGTCGCCGGGACGGGCCAGCAACAGGTGCGCGGGGTGCCGTCGAACGTCGGGTGCTTCCACCTGTGTGCATGGGCGCACACCCTGACCGAGGTGTGGGCCTGGGCTCGGAACGCGGACGAGTTGGTGGGGCACCGGTCCGCGTCCCCGTGGGACGATCCGAGCCGGCGCCCGAGTCACGCGGACAAGCGCCGGGCCTGGCAACACGAGCTGTTGGCCGAGGAGATTCGGGCCGTTGTGGGCGAGCACCACGACCACACGAAAATCCGCGACCTCGCCTACCGGTGCTTGGACTTGGCCGCGTGAGCACGGCTGATTCGCGGAAAGTACAGAACTACTGTATGTGGTTGCGAAGCGGAAGGTGACCATCGACGACCTCTCGACGGCGCAGTTCTGCACGGACTGGCATCGTCAGTTGGCCGCGCTCAAGGAGTTGGTCGAGGTGTCGATGATCGTGTCCCTGATCCCGACGGATCAGACGGCAGAGAGTGTGGGAACGTTGTTGGATCAGTTATTGGGCACGATGTGGAAGCCGGGCTGGGACAAGACACGCAACAAGGCGCCCCGTGCCCACCCGCACGCCGCGAAACAGAAGGGGGCACACACCTCCGTCCAACGGCGTCGACAAGCCCACAAGCCCAACGAGGATCCCTGAACTCAGTTGTGCACAGCACTGGGGTCAAGCTCTGGCGGACTTCGCCGGGTGGGCCGACCCGGACCGGCGCAAGGTGCTCGTGTTCATCTTGGACGGTTCGCGCGGACACACGGCCAAGGGGCTCCGCGTGCCGCCCAACGTGGTGCTCCATCGTCAGCCGAGTTGCACCCCGGAGCTCCAACCCGCCGAGCACTTGTGGCCACTCGTCCGCGAGGGACGAGCCAACCGGGTGTTCGACGACCGGAATGGGCGGACCGCGACGCTGACTACCCGGCGCCAGTGGCTCATGGCCCCCCGCGGTTGTCGGCCGGGCCGTCGAGTTTTACTGCGCCGTCGCCGCCTGACAGTTACGGATCAATCGGATTTCAGTAGTTTCAAGTTGGCGGCGATTTAGGAATAGCGGGCCGCATGGGTTTGCCGGTTAATGGTGGTTACCACGCCTCCATTTCCGGAGCCCCCCATGCGGCCCACGAATCAGTCGATCCGAGGAACCCCGGGTCACGCCAAGGTGCATCCGCGCCCGGTGCTCACGGACTGGCTCGGTCGTGCCGTTCCATTACCCAAGCGGCGCCCCACGTGCACCCCGGAGGTGGTGTGGCGGGTGATCCTGTTCGCGGCCGCGTTCGCCCGGTCGGTCGCGGCCGCGTGCGCCGCCGTGGCCCAGGCCCCGTCCGGGCGAGCCGTTTGGGACGGCTTGTACCTGCTGGCCCGGCCCAACCGGCGGCGGACCCTCGAGCGGTGGTTGCTCCCGGCCCTCCACGCCCCGCTCGGGGCGCGCAAGCGGACGGCCCATGTGGCCATTGACTACCACCGGATCGGGTTACTTCGGGAAACCCAACCGGGATACCACCCGGTCCAAGGAGGCGGGCGGCCCCCACAACTTCCACACGTACGCCACCGCATGTCTCGTCTGAAGTTCCCCACGAATGGTGGACAGTGGGAAAGCGGTGTAAACTCTGAACAGAAGGAGACACACCGATGGCTGGCACGCGCAAGGTGTACACGGCGGAGTTCAAGCTCTCAGCCGTCCAGATGATTACCGAGCAGAAGCTCTCCGTGGCCGAGGTGGCACGCCGCCTCGGGGTCACCGAGAACCGGCTCCACGACGGGAAGAAGGGGGTCCTCAAGAAGGGTGCCGAGGCGTTCCCGGGATCGGGGCACCTGACCCCGGTCGAAGAAGAGCTGCGACAACTCCGGGCCGACGTCAAGCGACTGGAGATGGAGCGCGACATCCTCAACAAAGCCACGGCGTTCTTCGTCACCCAGATGAACTGACCTTCGCCGGGATCGAGGAACGCAAGGCCGCGTGGCCCATCGCGTTGATGTGCCGGGTGCTGGGGGTGTCGCGGTCCGGGTTCTACGCGTGGCGGTCGCGGGAGCCCAGTGCCGCCGAGGTCCGACGCGAGGAGTTGACCGAAGAGGTGAAGGCCATTCACGCCCAGGTGAAGGCCCGGTACGGGAGCCCGCGCATCCACGCCGAGCTGGCGGCGAACGGGCGCGCGTGCAGCGTGAACTTCGTGGCCCGGGTGATGCGCGAGGCCGGGATTGCCGCGAAAACCAAACGCAAGTTCCGTCAGACGACGGACTCCAACCACGGGTTGCCGGTGGCCGAGAACGTGTTGGCTCGGGCGTTCGACCCGGACGAGCCGAACACGCGCTGGTGTGCCGACATCACATACATCCCGACCCGCGAGGGGTGGCTGTACCTGGCGGTCGTGGAAGACCTGTTCCGCCGCCGGATCGTGGGCGGGTCGATGGATCCGACGAGGACCCGTCGGTTGGTGGTGGACGCGCTGGAGATGGCCCTGGCCCGTCGTCTCCAGGGGGCTTCGCCTTCGGCTCTGGTGGCGCACTCGGATCGTGGCAGTCAGTACGCCCGCGAGCATTATCAGCGTCGGTTGCGCGAGGAGCGGATCGCGTGCAGTATGAGCGGTGTGGGTCAGTGCTGGGATAATGCGGCCATGGAGTCGTTCTTCGCAAGCCTCAAGAAGGAACTGGTTCACGACGAGGACTACGCCACCCGCGATGAAGCCAAGGCGAGCATCGTCGAGTACATCGAGGCGTTCGACAACCGCGTCCGCCGGCACTCATCGCTGGGCGACGTTGCCCCAGATGAGTACGAACGAACGCACAACCAAACCCACCGCTAGAACCTGTCTACTTTTCGTGGGGAACTTCACCATGCCCGATACCCCGGAGAACCAGAACCAGTACCCGCACCCGGGCTCGCAAGCCGACGGCATCGGGTTCCCCCAGATCCGGTTGGTCGCCCTGTTCTGCCTGGCCTGTGGGACCGTTCTCGATGCGGCCCTGGGCCCAAGTCGGGGCAAGCAATCGGGCGAGACGGTCTTACTGCGTCAGATCGCCGGGAGCGTCGGGTCCGGGACCGTGCTCCTCGTGGACCGGTACTTCGGGGGCTGGTTCGACATGGCCTTGTGGCGGGAGCGGGGCGTCGACGTGGTGACCCGGATCCACCAGAAGTGAGCCACGGACTTCCGCCGGGGCCGGCGGTTGGGCCGTGACGACCACGTGGTGCGGTGGCCCAAGAGGCAACGCCCGGAGTGGATGGATCGCGACACGTACCTGCGGTTGCCGGACGAGTTGGAGATCCGTGAGGTGCGGGTGCGGGTGCCGGTGCGCGGGTTCCGGACCCGCGTGCTGGTGGTCGCCACGACCCTGACGGACCCGTCGATCCGGGCCACGGATCTGGGGGATCTATACCGCCAGAGGTGGCACATCGAGGTGGACCTGAGGAGCGTCCAGGTGACGTTGGGAATGGACGTGCTGCGGTGCAAGACGCCGGCCCTCGTGCGGAAGGAGGTGTGGGCCCATCTGCTGGCCTACAACCTGATCCGCACGGCCATGGCTCAGGTGGCTCAGGCCTCGGAACGCCGGCCACGCGAGTTAAGTGTGGCCGGCACGGTGCAGGCGCTGGCCGCGTTTGCCGAGGTGTTGGATACGGAGGCCGGGTATCAGGCGTTCGTCTGCGTGGTCCTGGCGTACCCGGTGGGCGATCGCCCCGACCGATTCGAACCCCGGGCACGCAAACGACGGCCCAAGCCCTACCCACCACTCACCGTACCCAGAGACCAAGCCCGAAAAAGGCTCGGTCGCTCGATTTAAGAACTCAGGAAGTGCCATTCAGATCAATCGGATTCGGTATCACACACCTCACGCACGTGCGCCTCGAAGGCGGCCACACCCTTCGGATTCGCGTTGAGCCAGTACCGGCTCTTGTGCGGTTGAAGTTCCGCCGCCTTTTAAAAAGGGTGTAACCGGTCGGGCTCTCGGAGGGAAGTTCAACAGCTTCAGGCACTTGCGTATTTGTCGATGGCGTTAGGGACTCGGCAAAAAATAACTATCCCAACGGAGGCAGTTCGTGGCCAGGGATGTCCACGAACCAATCGTTGAGATCCGGCAGCCGATGAACCTCGTCTTCGACCTGCGCCATTTCCTTTTTCGTCAAGCGGACGCCCTTCGGGTAGGCATCGGTCAGTACCTCAACGGTGGGATGCTTGCCGCCCCAGGTCATCGACCGGGCGAACCCGAGGACCGCTTCGCGGGTGTCTAACAGATCTCCGCCCCAGTGGTTCTCGAGTACCCCCCAGCAGTGCTCGATCGGGTTGTACTTGCTGTGGTAGGGCGGGTAATACGCCAGCCGCACGAGCCGCCTCCGCTGACGCGCCAAGGCCACCATCCTCTTGAGGAACTGGGTTCGCCGGCCTTTGTTCTCCGGCCCGTTGTCTTGGTTGATGACCAGTGTCCGGACCCGCGGGAAGCGCGGCTGGTGCTGTACCCACCAGCGGTCCAGGATGTCCACGATGAAATCGCTCGTCACCCGCGACGTCGTGAAGTACAGCCACAGGTCGCTGTCACGCGGCAGCAACAGCCCGTAGGGTGTCAGGACCTCTTCGGCCCGGAAGTCGTGGTCCGCGGCCTTCGTTCGTACTCGGTTCTTGCCCTTGCGCGAGTACGCCCCCACCTGAACACCGGCTTTCGCGTCCAGCGACAGCCGCAGCGTGTCGGCACTAGCGTCGGCCTGCGGGTTGATCTCCTTCAGCCGTGCGAAGATGGCATCGGTCTGGGGGATCTTTTTTTGGGCACGCACTTGAGAACCTTGGTCGGGTGGAACCCGAGGTCGTTGAGCTTGGTGCGGAGGGTTCGCGCCTGGGGCAACTGGTCCGCGCGGTACCCCTTCGTGGCGACCAGCTGACGCCGCACTTCTTCGGCCGTCAGCCGGGTATACAGGCGCAGGGTGCGGAACCGCGGGTCCGCCTGGCTCTGGCTGGTGACGAGGTCCCGGATGTCGGCCAGCAGGTCGGGCAATCGGTCCTCGGCACGGTGCCGGCCTCGCGCCGAGAACGCGTCGCGGGCCACGACGCCCGAGTTCAGTTCCCGCATGCCCTTGCGGATGGTGACCCGGTTCCACCCGAACGCCTCTTCGGCTCGGCGTTGACCGCCGGGACCCAACGCACGCACCACCCGGGCCATGAACAACCGTCGTTGCGCCCCGCGCAGATCGTTCGCCGCCTCGATCAACGCGGGCGTGAGTGTCTCGCCGAACGGAATCACAGCGACCTCCTGCGGGTACCACCGAGAAGGTCATCCTACGATACGAGACTTGGGATAGTTATTTTTTGCCGAGTCCCTTACTTGGTGGGCCTGGGATGTTGTTGGATTTCAGCGCTGCAACCCTGCGGAATCCAGGCGAAGCATGTCGGTGAGTACGGGCGCTACGAGCGGAGCGAAATCCGGAGCCCCGCCCGAATGCCCCGGTTCGGTCATGGAAGACGACGCCGAGCGGGAAAATCCCTTTGAAAACGTTGCTTTCCGCGAGAGCCCGACCGGTTACACCCTCACCATTTCCGGACTCAGTGCAACCGGCCCGTGAATGATCTGCATTCTTTCGCCCATTACCGCGCAACCGAGCGGACAAGGGGTTATAATCGTGTTTGTGAAAGATAAATTGATAATTATTAATTGTGACTGGAATTGAAGACGATAATCAGTTAGAGAAGGCAATTGACCCGGCGCAGCGAGTATTCTCCTGATCCCCGCCCACTTCGCGGCTTCTCCGTGCGGATAAACATGAGCCGCTGGCGCCGCCGAGGTGGGCGATCGGCGGGCACGACACTGCGGCGGCTTCCACCGTGCTACTTTTTGGGGGCGGCAGGCTTCGCCGGCGCAGCCTTCGCGCTCTTCTTCGGCTTCTTGGTTTCTTTCTTCTGGGAGTTGTTACCTTTGCCCACGGCAGATACCTCAGTTCGGAGTAAGTGACCTACTCGATGCTATACGACGCGAGGTGTGTCTGCGGAAGTTGGGTCATTGCTTTCTAAAGGGTTTTGATCGCCCCTTCACTTCCCGCCCCGGGCCAACTCAGTTCGTCCGTCTACCGGTTCTCCCGACGGGTTGTGGGAGAACCCTTGCTGTCCTGCCGGGTTATAAACCGTTCTCTGATAACCGCGCCTCGTGCGCCCGCGCTGGCTTTCGTTCGGATGAGATGCGTGTTTCACCCATTCATTGGTATGTTGCTGCTAAACCCGATAGCTTTCGCTGTTCCGTCAAACCTCAGTTAGGCGGCGTGTCTGGGAGATTTCTTCGTCGAGAAAAACGGCGGCAGAGGGCGGTGAAGCCCTCTGGTTCGCAGTGCCCGTGTTTGAGTTCATGCGTTACCTGGTAGCGACGGCTTGCCGAGTAAAGGCGCTATGACTTCCGGCTTCCCGGCTTAACGCTTTGGTGGACGGTCGCGTCGCCCTCGGACTCGACCACCGCCTCTTCCTTGCGAACGGTTCCGCTAACGGTCTTGTTCTCTCGCACTTTCCGCGTGCCGACAGTCACCTCCTCGGTGACGACCGGCTCTTTGGTGACGCGAACCCGCTCTTCCTTCACCGGGATGCGAATCTCTTCGGCGTTCATTTCGGCGGACGCCGCACGACCACTTGCCGGGCGGCGCTCGACGACCACTTCCTCGCGCTCGACCGGGACGGTGATCTGCTTCTGCTCCGTGTGAACCTCCTTGCGCACTTTCACCCGCCCGGTTTCGATCGTGTCCTTCTTGGCCCGCAACTCCTCCTCGCGGAGTTGGATCACACGCCCGTCTTCCGAACGGAACTCGCCGTCGGCCACCAGGTTGGCCCGGTCGGCCCGGACCGCGCCCCAACCGGTGCGATCGAACCCGCTGCGACGGTGCATGATGTCACGTGCCTCGAGCGCGCGCCCGTTGGCTTCAACGGTCACGAGGTACCGGCCGCTTTGTACTTCGTTCTGGTAGTACTCGGCATCCTCTTCCGGGACGCCCCATCCGACCAGCGCGCCCGCGATGCCACCCGCAGCCGCCCCGGCACCGGCACTGAGCAGGGCCGCGGCCAGTGGCCCGACGGCCAGCACCGGGCCGATCACCGGAATCACCCCGAGCGATACGGCCAAGGAACCGAGCGCCATGGCCCCGGCGCCAACGGCGGCCCCTGCAACTGCACCCTCTTCGGCGTACGTGTCGCCGGCCGCTCCGTCGGTCACAGTTTCACCGTTCTCGTTCTTGTAGACGAGCCCGATCTTGGCCTCATCGAACCCAGCGGCCTTGAGATCCTCAATGGCCTGCTCGGCGCGGCCCTTCGACTCGAACACGCCGACGGTGGCGGTGTGCTTCTTGCGCGTTGGCATGGTGCCGACCTCCAAAGGTGCGAAGCGATCCACTCGATCGCATCGCCCGTGATTCAGCACGGTGCGTGCCGCTCGACGGAGTAATTGCTGATGTGCGGTGTCACATCGCAACCGACACGTGGCAACACATGCGAGTCCCGGGGCGAAATTAAACGCAAAACAGAGTCGAGGTTCTTTGGACGATCTGAAACGCGGAAGGCCACGGTCCTTCCGACGGCTCTGGCGTCAGGTGCTCTGGTTCTCGGCACAATCCTGACAGGGAAAATACCCCGCGGCGAGTGCCTCGCGCGGTTGAGGACCATCCCGACAAAAATGCCCGGCACTGGCCCGCGAGAATTGGGTGTACCGCGCCCACCCGACGGACTATTTTCTCACGCCGCTGCGCGATCTGTGATCTCACGCGCGTTTCAGAACCGGTCCGGGGAACGCTGCTCAAGCGATCTCGGCTCTCTTACGAACGCGTAGCGGTAGAACCGAATTTCGCTCGTGGACAGAAGCAGGCTCCGCCGATGTATCGAATCGGGTGTAACCGGTCGGGCTCTCTGAGGGAAGTTCAACAGCTTCAGGCACTTGCGTATTTGTCGACGGCGTTACTTGGTGGGCCTGGGATGTTCTTGGATTTCAGCGCTGCAACCCTGCGGAATCCAGGCGAAGCATGTCGGTGAGTACGGGAGCTACGAGCGAAGCGAAATCCGGAGCCCCGCCCGAATGCCCCGGTTCGGTCATGGAAGACGACGCCGAGCGGGAAAATCCCTTTGAAAACGTTGCTTTCCGCGAGAGCCCGATCGGTTATACCCATTCGAATCAACCTTTCACATGGCTGTTGTTTTTTGGGTTCTCCGCCAAGCTTGTGGAAAAGTACTGAACCGACGTATCATGTTCGAGCCGGGCGCGGCGGCCCAGCCCACTCCGAGCTTCGCGATGGCCAACACAACCGGGTCGAACTTCTGGGCCGAACGCCTCGACTTAGGCATGAGCGGGATGTTACCTTCCCAGTTCTTTGGGTCGGATGGTGAGGCTCCACTTGGGCAGTGTGGGTGAGCGGGTCAGTCATGCGGCGATGGGGCGGAACACGGTCTTCGTCAGCCGCACGCCCCGCTCGTATGCGGCAGTCGTCTCCCGGATGATCGGCCGGAGCCCCCGCCACGTCATCGTCCCCGCCCACCGCAACACGTCGGCCACCGACGACAGCAACGCCCCATTCCAGTGCCGCTCCAGGATCCCCCAGCACCGCTCGATCGGGTTTTACTTGCTGTGGTGCGGCGGCAGGTACGCCAGTTCCACCGTCACCCGGTGCCGGTCCGCGAACCCCACCATGCGGTTCAGGAATTGGGTCCGGGAGCTGGCGACCTCGGGGCCGTTGTCCAGTTCGATGTGCAACCGCCGGACGCCGCCGTGGACTACCTTCCGCTCGTTCCACCAAAGGTCCAACCCGTCGGCCAGGAAGTCGCTCGTCTCCTTCGAGTGGCCGAACAGGAACCACGGCTGGTGGATCGGCACCGCCCCGCGGTTCATCTCCAGAACCCCGAACGGGACCAAGATGGACTCGGGAGCTATGTCGTGATCGAGAGCTCTCACCGCCTCGCCGCCGCGGGCCTCGCCGCCGCGGGAGAAGTCGCCCACCTTCACCTTCGCCTTGGTATCTATGGAGATCCTCAGTGCGTCCTGATCGGCCGCGGTCTCGGCGCGGGTTTGCTGGACGTGGGCGAAGATGGCGTCGGTCTGGGGGACCTTTTTTGCGGCCGCGCCTTCTGAACCCGGCGGAGCTTGTACCCGAGGCGGTTCAGGATGTCACCGACGGTCTGGCGGGTCGGTACCTTCCCGGCCCGTTCGGGGACGGCCAGCAACGCCTCGCGGACGGCCTTGGCGGTGACTCGGGTGTAGGCGAACGGGGTCTGGAACGTGGGGTCGGCCTGGGCGTGTGGATCGACCAGGCGGCGGATGTGGGCTTCGACCTCGGGGTGCAAGTCCTCGGTCGCCGTCCGCCCGCGGGATTCGAAGTCCTCGACGCACCGGATGCCGGTCCGGAGTTCGTTCAGGCCGGTGTGGACGGTGCCGCGTCCCCACCCGAAGGTGGTCTCGGCGTGGCGGGCGGAGCCGCCGCAGTAGGTATGAGCCATCTCGGCTTGGAATCGTCGCCGCTTGTGCCCGGTGAGCAGCGTCGCGGCGAGTAGGATGGCCCGCCGCGCGTCGTCCGTGAGTTCTGCCATCACGACCTCCCCCGTGAGGCATACCTTGTAGCCGATCCCAGAGGTCACTGGGAGATCACCTTCCCGCTCATGCCTTACCGGGCGTCGTCGTCGTCCACCATGACGACGACGTGCCCAACAAGGGCATCGTTTCACCGTGACGCCACGCCACGCGGTGGGCATTTGTCCGCACTGCGGCAAGCCCACCGAGGCTATCAAGCGGCGCCGCAATCGCGACCGAATCGTGGACCGGCCGATCGGCTCTCGGGCGGTCGAGTTAACCGTTCGGGCCGATCCGTTCGCATGCGGCGCGCGCGTTGCTTCACCCCGCCGATCGACTTCTTGGCGGACGGTGCCCATGCCGCCGAGCGCGTGCTCCGCCGGGCCGCCGAACTGATCAACATGCCGATGTGGCCAACTCGGCCCGGTTCTTCGCGCTACCCGAGAAGAGCCGGGTCCGCAGGTATTACGAGTACCTGGAGCGCCAGCAGCAGCGGGCCGCGAAGGTCCCGACGCCCCCGATCCGGCGCATCGGGTATAGTGGACCCCGAAAACTGGACCGCCGGTTAAGCTATACCGGAGGCCCAGGAAAGGGGAACCCATGGCGGGCAAGCGGAAGAGTCACTCGGCGGCGTTCAAGGCCCAGGTCGCGCTGGCGGCCCTCAAGGGCGACAAGACCATCAACGAACTGGCGAGTCAGCACGGCGTCCACCCGACCCTGATTCATGGGTGGAAGAAGCAGTTGCTCACCGGGGCCGAGGCCGTGTTCGCCTCGGGGGCGAAGGGCACCGGCCCCCCGGAAGACAAGACGACCGAGTTGTACGAGCAGATCGGCCGCCTCAAGGTGGAACTCGACTGGGTGAAAAAAAAATCGGCCGCCCTCGGCTGAGGCCAAGCGTGCCCGGATCGAGGCCGAGCACCCGGAGCTGAGCGTCCGGCGCCAGTGCGAGCTGATCGGATTGAACCGCTCGACGGTGTACTACGAGCCGACCCCGGAGAGCGCGGAGAACCTGACGCTGATGCGGTTGATCGACGAGCAGTACACGACGTGCCCGTTCTACGGGAGCCGGCGCCTGGCCGCGTGGCTGGGCACCCAGGGCCACGAGGTGAACCGCAAGCGGGTGCAGCGGCTGTTGCGGATCATGGGGTTGGAGGCCCTGTACCCCAAGCCCAAGCTGTCGGTCGGGTCCGGGCACAAGGTGTACCCGTACCTGTTGCGGGGCGTGGCCATCGACCGGGTCCATCAGGTGTGGAGCACGGACATCACGTACATCCCGATGCCCACCGGGTTCATGTACCTGGCCGCAACGATGGACTGGTTCAGCCGGTACGTGGTGGCCTGGCGACTGTCCAACACGTTGGACGGGTCATTCTGCCAGGACATGCTGGAGGAGGCCTTGGGCCGGGGCAAGCCGGAGGTGTTCAACACGGACCAGGGAGTCCAGTTCACGGCCGCCGCGTGGGTCGGGCGATTGGAGCGGGCCGGGGTCGCGGTGAGCATGGACGGGCGGGGCCGGTGCCTGGACAACGTGTTCGTGGAGCGCCTGTGGCGGAGCGTCAAGTACGAGGACGTGTACCTCAAGGGTTACGAGTCGGTGCCGGCCCTGGAGAGTGGGCTCCGGGCGTACTTCGGGTTCTACAACACCGAGCGGTTACACCAGTCCCTGGACTACCGCACCCCGGCTCAGGTGTATGGCGTCGGAGCCACGAAGGCCCCGACGAAACAGTAGCGAAGGATAGCAACTTTTTGGTCTAGACAATGGGGTCCACTGTAGGGGTCGACGAACTGTCATTAAAAAGCGGCACCGGCCGCTCGTCGCCGTGATCGTCGATCACGGCCACCGGTGTGTGCTCGACGTGCTGGAGGACCGCGAGAAAGCGACGGCTGTGGCGTACTTGGAAGCGGCCAAGGGGAGCGGCTTGTTGGCGTCGGTGGAGGAAGTGACGACGGACATGTGGTGCGCCGACGCCGAAGCCGCGCGGGACGCATTCGGCGAGGCATCGCCATTACGATCGAACGGTTCCACGTCATGAAGAGCTTCCAGGATCGCCTGACGGCGGCCCGTCGGGAGTTGCCGCGCGGGCGGCCCGCGGAGGCCAGGGCGAAGCTCAAAGGGGGCCGTTGGTGGTGGGTGACGAACCCGGAGAACCTGTGCCAGGAGCATCCGGAATCGTTCGCCGAACTGCGCGTTCAGTTGCCGGTGCGGGCGGCGTTGTGGGAACAGCGGGAGCAACTCCGCGCGATCTTCGAGGACCGAACGATTCGGACCCCGGAAGGCGGGCGGGAACGGTTGGAGGGTTGGATCGCCGGTGTTCGGAAGTTGCGATTGGCCGCGTCGGAGAAGTTCTGCAAGACGCCGACGAACTGGATGGGGAAGATCACTCACTACTTTCGAGCGCGCAGCTGTAACGGTTGAACGGAAGGGCTCAACCACGGCATCCGGACCATCCTCTGGCGGGCGTTCGGGAGGGTCAACTTCAAGAACTTCCGCCTCCGCGTACTGCACCGGTTCGGATGCCCTAAAGAATGAACTCCCCCAAGACTGGTGGAGAACCACTTTACCCAAACCACGGGAGCAGTGTTTCAAGGAGTAGCCGAGCACCTTAGACCACGCGCGTCCGTGATCCTTTAGTAGCTTCTCCTCATGTGCCTTGAGTTCAGCTCGGCTCGGATCGTCGTCGGACAGGTGGGCAAGTGCAACTTGTGTGCGGATGAAATTAGCCCGTGCGGGAACCACGTCTGGGGTGGCTTCAGACCATGCGCTGGGGTGCTCGGCAAGTCAGTCGGCGAACACCAATCGTGGGGTGTCGTCGTCGAGATTGTTCAAGATCGCGTCGATGAACCCGGCGAGTTCAGACATCAGGTGTCGCACTAATTGGAATGGGTGTAACCGGTCGGGCGCTCAAACGGCGAGCGGCCAATCGAGTCCCCGGAGTACCGTTCGGTTCGGGTAGAGGCGTTCGGTCTCGGCCTCGATCCGATGTTGCTGGAACGTCTCCCACGACCCGTTGAGGTACTCGCTGCGGACATCCAACATGGCTTGCGCGCCGTCCCGGGTCCACCGCATCCCGGACCGCTCCATCCGATCTTTCACATACGACCGACACGCGCCCTCGATCACCCCGCTGGCGATCGGGTACCCCTTCGCCAGGTACTCGTCGTACCGCATCCGAATCTCGTTCCCCTTCAGGTACCGACAGATCGTCCCCAAGCGGGACCTCTTCGATTTGCACAGGCGCCGCCGTGTGCCCATGCGCCGCAACCCGATCACCACCCCGCGGTTGTCGCCCGCCAACATGCGGTGTAACCGGTCCCGCACGAACGGCACCACGTCGTCGCTCCCCTCCGGGTGGAACAGGTGCGCCGCCTGCCACAGCCGGGGGGGCCACGTGCAGCAGGTCCAGAACCTCCACGGCGCCCGCCGGCAGGTGCTCGCGGCACCCGCCCCACCGCGCCTCCTGGCCGTCCATCACGCACACCACCTCTTTCGTCGCACCCGGGTTCCGCCGCCCCAACTCCGCACCGAGCCACTCGAAAACGGCTCCGATCGGCTCACCCAGCGAGCCGTCCGGGGCGGCACTGAGCCGGCCCCACACGTTCTTGCCCGCCGGTTCGGGGCAGGCGCGGGGTAGAGTCGCGTCCCCGCGCGGGTCGCGGAACAGGGCCGCCACCACCTGCGCCGGGGTTCGCACGTGCCGGTCCACCGAGTACACGGCCCCGACAATGGCCATCCGCTTCTTGTTCGCTTCAGGGCTACGCACGGATTGGTGTTGGGTAAGTTGCGGCGTGTGGGTATGTGCGGTTCCTCATTTTAGGAGCGGCACACATGGCCTGGTCCCTGGTCGAGCGTTTGGCGGAGTTACCGGACCCGCGGAGCCGTCACGGTCGCCAGTATCCGCTGGTCGGGCTATTGACCTTGTGCCTGGTGGCGGTGATGGGCGGGCACACCACGCCCGAGGCGATCTCTCAATTCGGGCGGCTGCGGCAGAAGCGGTTGGGTCACGCGCTGGGGTTTCGTAACGGCAACATGCCGTGTCCCAACACCATCGCCGGGCTGCGGCGGCGGTTGGACCCGGACCGCCTGGACGCGATCATCGGGGCGTGGCTCAGGGATCGGCACCCGGACGGGTGGGAGCACCTGGCGTTGGACGGCAAGCGGCTGTGCGGGTCGCGCGACGGCCAGGTGCCGGGCACCCACCTGCTGGCGGCGTACGCCCCACAGGTGTCCGCGGTGGTCGCCCAGATGACGGTCGAGGCCACGACCAACGAGCACAAGGCGGCGCTCCGGTTGTTGGGCGTGTTGCCCTCGCTGGGTGGGACCGTAGTCACCGGTGATGCCATCTTCACCCAACCGGACGTGTGTGCCGCGGTGCAACACAAGGGTGGGGACTACATCCTGTACGCCAAGAGCAACCAAGGTACGCTACGGGCCGACCTGGAGGCCGCGTTCGCCACCGCCGCGGGTGGCGACTTTTCCCCCCGGGTTACAGGGCGCGTGGGATCGGGACGCGGGAACGGCAGTTGAGGTGAGCAAGGGGCACGGGCGGGTCGAGCGGCGGTCCATCACAACCACCACGTGGCTCAACGAGTACCTGACCCGGTGGCCCGGGGTGCAGCAGGTGTTCCGACTCGAGCGCCAGCGCCGGGCCGATGGGAAGACGACCGTGGAGGTGGTGTACGGGATCTCCAGCCTCAGCCCGGTGGCCGCGCCTCCGGACACGGTGCTCGGGTACACCCGCAGCCACTGGGGCATCGAGAGCTTGCACTACGTCCGCGATGTGACCTTGGACGAGGACCGATGCCGAGTGCGCCGGGGCACGGCACCGCGGGTGCTGGCGTCGCTGCGAAACGTGGCCGTGTACCTGCTCCGGCGCCTCGGCGCCGGCACCATCGCGGCGGCCGTTCGGACCGTCGTTGCCAGACCTGAGCTGGCGCTGGCTGCGCTCAACCAGCCAATTTCAATCTCTGAGTAGCCCTGTTGTTCGCTTTATCGCCCTTGCCCCGCCGGGCCTTGGGCTTCGGATCACGGGGCCGCGCCGCATCGAGATGCCCTTGCCGTCGGCCGAGGCCACGAACACCGCGCCCTCGTCGGACGGTGCCGGAACCGGACGCGCGTCCCGGAACGTCCCGACCGCGGCCCCCATGTGGCGGTTGTTGCCCTCCAGGGAATCGACCGGTTGCTCGACCCCGAGGATGTCCCCGAGGGTGGCCGCGACTCGGGCGAATGCGGACTCGGCTCCCAACGCCTGGTTCCACCCCTAGAGCAGGTACGAATACGCGCCGTCGGGCACCTGGAGCCGGTTGTCCAGCGGAACCAGGACGATCTTCTGTCCGTCCCGGGGGCCGTAGCAAGTGCGGGTCAACGTGAAGTCCCCGAACACCGACCGATACTCGCGGGTGTGGGTGGTCGGGAGCCGGCGGGCGCTCGACCCGTCCGGGAGTGGGACCTCGGGTCCCACGTCCCCGGTGCCGCTGAGCGCGAGGAACCGGGCGAACGCGGCCCGCCCCAACTTCAGCACCTGATCCCAGATGCCGCGCTCGACCTCGTGGGCCGGTTGCCCGCGCTCGGCCGCGTGACGAACGAAGTCGAGCAGGTGGTCGGTGAGCGTGCTCAGGGACGGGCATTGCCGATCTCGGCGACGTGTGCGATCATAGCTCCGGCCTTCTTGGTTCGGGTGATTGGTGGCGTGGTAACCCTGATTGTCCGCCAAGAAGGCCATTTCGTCGCTTCACTCACGCACAAAACCCCTACCGGACGGGACTTCACGCCGAGCGCCCGACCGGTTACACCCAATTGGAATCGCCAACCGGTTCCAATTGCTCGGCCGGTCAGATGATTTCGTGATTGCATGGATGCTAAATTGTGCAATCCTTGCCGTCAATCGTACGGATGGAACGCAGCGGGACGTGGGCATCCCTATGCCTTGAGTGTGGCCCGCTTGCTCCGCGAGCGGTGCTTCGCGCATCAAAGCAACAGGTGTTCAATGCGCCCAGCACGGCGTTGCCACCACTCGCGGAGCGAACCACACTCAAGACCAAAATGCCGTTGTCTCAAGAGCCGCTTTTGAGCGGGCGCGGTCACGCGGTGCCGAGGTGCCGCGCGAGCCGGTCGAAGTTCTGTTCGTTCGCGGCGACCACGAACCCGCGGACCCGCTGCGCCTCTGCCGCGTCCTCGAACCGCATGTGCCACGTCAGTCGCGTCCGCCCGCTCTCGTCGTCGAACGTCATGGACATCCGGAACCGGTGGACCGGCTCGATGTGGTCGAAGACCACTCGCAGGGGCTCCGCGACCTCGGCGAACACGCTTTCGTTGTGGTAGTCGGCGCCATCGGGGCCGTGCATCACGAGCTTCCAGACGCCGCCGGGGCGCGGGTCGAACGCCTGGATCGTGTTCGTGAACCCGTCCGGCCCCCACCAGTGCTTCAGTTGTTCCGGGTCGGTGAACGCCCGGAACAGGCGCTCGCGCGGCGCGTCGAACACGCGCGCGTTGACGATTTCGCCGCCCGCTTCGGCGAGTTCCGCCACGAGCGCCGCGAACCGGTCCAGTGTTTGCCGCCCGCCCTCGACGGCCCCGTACTCGCGGGCCGCGCGGTCGCGCGCCGCGGCCGACGGGAACACCGCCCGTAACGTCACCCGGGTCTTCCCGCCCGCGTCGTCGAACGTCACGGTGGTGTGGAACTCGACATGTTCGGCGGCCTCGCCCTCGTGTTGGTACACGAGCTTCGCGGGCCGCTCGACGGCGAGGTACGTGATCACGTTCGGGTAGTCGGTGCCGTCCGGCCCGTGCATCACGAACCGCCACGTCCCGCCGGGGCGCACGTCCATCGCTTCCGTGGTCGTGGTGAAGCCGTTCGGCCCCCACCAGTTCGACACGTGCGCCGGGTCGGTCCACGCGCTGAACACCAGTTCGCGGGGCGCGCCGATGTCGCGAACGGTTACGATCTCGCGGTCCGCCGTGTCATTCGCTGCCGCCATTCGGTTTCTCCTGCGCTTGCAGTTGCTGGAGGTACTGGTCGAGCCGGTCCAGTCGCTCGCCCCACAGCCGCTCGAAGGTCTTGACCCAGTCGTGGATCGGCCGGAGCCCGTCGGCGTTGAGGGAGTAGAGCCGCTGCTGCCCGGCCCCGCGCACCCGCACCAGTCCCACCTTCCGCAGCACACCGAGGTGTTTCGACGCCTGCGGCTGGGTGAGTTTGAGGGCCTGCACCACGTCGGTGACCGACCGCTCGCCTCGGGCGAGCAGATCGAGGATGTCGCGCCGCCGCGGTTCGCCGACCGCACTGAAGGCGTCGAGGGTAGTAGGTGAGCGGGGCATGGGGATTATATATTCCGATATGGGAATGTTTCGAGGTCAGTAGTCGAACCGTCGCGAATTGTACCGGATGGAAGTGGTCAGGGGCGGCGTCGCGAGCGTGGCACGGGCCATCCGAACTCGGCCCACCAGTTCCGAAGCTGTTGCTGTGCGGCGGGCGGAAAGTGGCCGGAGGTTTTCAGGCGGATGCGCCCGTTACTCGCAACGCCGAACACGAGGCCGCGCTGAATGCGGTGTGCGGCGGCCACCTCGCGCACGCGGTCGAGGAACGCCCCGGTTACGCGCCCGTGGACCGCGTGGGGTTCACCGTTCGCGATGCGGACCGTGAAGAGCGGGCGCGGCCGTGCAGCCTGGAGGATACCCCAAACGATGGCTCCGACGATGAGCAGCGCGATCACGTTGGGCAGGACGCTTTCCATTTGGCGGCTCGGAGCGTGGACGAACCGGGCGTTGACTGATGAACTGTATTATTAGCGGTTATCCATGCGTCGCTCGTGGGAGGCGTGTCGAACACCGAACGGGGAAGGGGGCCGGCGAACGATTCGCTACCTTGGGCGCGGTCGGAACACCAGCGGGGCTACCTTTTTATGAGAAGCTTGTGGTTGGGCATGGCGGTGCGGACCGTCTGCGGGCTGACCGCGCCCGCGGGCACTTCTTCCGGGGTGTCATCTCGATCGCCGCCGTTGGGAGGTCGAAGGCTCCCGCTCCGCCCAGCTTGGCGTCCACACACGACTCGTCGGCGCCGCCGAACAACTCCTGCCGGCTGAGCCCATCGGGCGTGACGACAATCACGGTCTCAGCAAGGTTAACGGCCGCTCCCCGCGCACCCCGGATTGACCGCCGCCGCACTTCTGTGCAATAACGCCACCACTTCCGGAGGCGGGCGCATGGACGGGGCCGAAAAGGGCGTGGTCGGGTGGTGCCGGTATTTGTTCACGGGACTTTTGTTCCCGGGCACCGCGGACGCGGACACGCGCGTGCGATCGCTCTCGTTGCTGCTCGTGCTGGTGCTGCCCGCGGCGCTGCTGTACCCCACCCGCGGGTTCCATTTGCTCGAACCCGACGAGGGGCGGTACGCCCAGATCCCCAAGGAAATGCTGGAGAGGGGCTCGTGGGTGGTGCCGACCCTCCAGGGCGAGGCGTACCTCGACAAGCCGCCGCTGATGTACTGGCTGGTGGCGCTCAGCTACCGGGCGTTCGGCACGACGCCGGAAGCGGCGCGACTCGTGCCCGCCCTGTGCGTTCACCTCACGATACTAGCAGTGTACCTGCTCGGTCGGCGGAGCATCGGCGAGCGCGGCGCGTTCTGGGCCGCCCTCCTGCTGTCTGTCGCGCCGGGGTTCGTGAGTGTGGCCCGACTGCTCCTGCTCGACGGACTCCTGGTCCTTTGCGTCACCACGTCGGTGCTGTGCGGGTTCGAGGCTGTTCGCACCGGCACCCTCAAGCGGGGCTGGTGGCTGCTGGCGGCGGTCGCGTCCGGGCTCGGGTTCCTGACGAAGGGGCCGATTTCGGAGGTGCTGCTGTTCGTGCCGCTGTGGGCGTTCGGGTTCCTGGCACGCGGCCCCTCAGCCCCTGCCGTCAGCCGTGAGGGAGGGGGGCGAGGTCCGGCCCGGGTCGCGTGGTACTGGTACCTGGTGTTCTTCGGCGTGGTGTTCGCCGTGAACCTGCCGTGGTACGTGGCCATTTACCTGCGCGAGCCGCAGTTCCTGAAGTACTTCTTCTGGGAACACAACGTAATGCGGTTCCTCCAGCCGTTCGACCACCTGCAACCGATCTGGTACTACGCGCCCATTCTCATCGGCGGGTTGCTACCGGGGACGATCCTGCTTGTCGCGTATGTATTCAACCTGTTGCGGTCCGCGCCCCAAGACGGCGCCAACCGGTCGCTCGCGGGCGGTTTCTGGCTGTTGACCGGCGCGTGGTGCGTGTTATTCTTCAGTTGCTCGGGGAGCAAGCTGCCCACCTACGTCCTCCCGGCGTACCCGTTCTTGTGTCTGGCGCTCGGCGAGTACGTCGCCCGGACGAGGTGGAACGTGCAGTTCCGCACCCGGGCGTTGATCGGGGGCATGGCGGCGTTCCTGCTGTTCGTTCACCACGTCGGTGTGCCGTGGTATGCGAAGGAGCGCTCGCCGTTCGGTGACCCGGAACTGGTGGGGCGGTTCGTGGCGGACCACGATGTGGCGGTGGTGTGCTTCCCGCGGAACTGCGATTCGCTCGCGTTCTATCACGACCGGTCCGACATGCGAAACGTGCGGACCAAGAGCGTGAACCAACTGCTGGTGGACTGCCACCACCGGCCGCGAACGGTGATCCTGTTCACCCACAGCGATTCCTTCACGGGGTTCAAGAGCACGCTGCCCCCGAGCCTCGAAATCGTCGAATCCGCGACCCTCAAGCGCAAAGTGAAGGGCTCGCTACTCGATAAGCTGACGGGGGCGACCCCCTGGGGGTTGTGCGACATGGCCGTAGTGGTGCCGAGGTACCACGTCCCGCCGAAGGACGGGGCCGAGCTTCAGTCGTTCCAGGTTCCAGGTTCCAAGTTCCACGGTCGAGCGCGGGCTTCGCGGTAGCTACCGGCTTCGTGCTGACTTGGAACCTGGAAACACACTTGCCTTACATCCCGCCCAGGGCTTCGCTGTACACGCCGGAGATCGCGGTGGCGATGCGGAAGATGAAGAAGATGATCATCAGCGCGACCATGCCGTAGATCATGTACCCGGTCATCTGGGCGGCGCCCTTCATCTTGCGGTCCGCGTCCTCGCGTAGGTGTTCCGCCAACCGGTCCATCACCTCCGACGTGTTGCCCGTCTCCTCGCCGGTCATCAGCGCGCCGATGAAGTCTTGCGGGAACGGGGCACGCGACGCCTCGAGCGCTTCGACCAGTTCGCTCCCGCGTTTCACGACCGCAACGGCCCGCTCCTCGCCCTGTTGGAACCGCGTGTTGCACGTCGCCCTGAAGCAGTAGTGCAGCGTCTTCTCGGCGCGTAACCCGGCCTCGGCGCACATCCGCAGGGACACGGCGAACCGGAGCAGCGCGAACGCCAGCAACGCCGGCCCCCACCCCGGTACGTTCAGGAACAGGCCTTCGAGCCGTGCCCGGAACTGGAGGTTTTCCGTGGCGATCTTCAGCACCACGAGAATCGAGCCCGCGAACGCCACCGCGCACCCCAGGAACGCCAGCGCGCCGGTGGTGCCGGTGAGCCCGAGCCCGGTCGGGTCCATCTTGCTGCCGAGCATCCCGAGGATGAAGATGAGGGCCGTGACGATGCCCACGGCGGCCACGTAATTGATGACCGGGTAAGCCATCTGCGCACGGAACCGGCGCTGCGTGGTGAGCGCCGCCGCGAAGTACTGCTCGAGTTCCTGGAACGTGTCATCGAGCCGGCCCGTTTGCTCACCCACCGCGACAAGTTCCACGAACAGGGGCGGGAATTTGTCGCGGTGCGGTTCGAGGGCGTCTTCGAGCGACGAGCCCTTTGCGAGCCTCTTGGCCAGGTCGCCGGCCAGCGCGCGGAGGGGGCGCGGACCGGATTTCGCTTGCTGTTTGAAGATCTTGAGCGGATCGAGCCCCGCGCTGAGACTGAACCGGAGCACCCGGCACCACTCCACGAGGGCCGGAAGCGGGCACTTGGAAGACGAAAACAGCATGGCTGTGGCGTCGCGAGGGAAGCGGATATCGTAGAAGACGCCGCGCGACAGACTCGATCTCGCGCACCGCTTCTTTTGGTATACCCGATGGCCGACGCGGCCGACACTGCCGATTCACCCGATCCGCGGTTCTTGGCGGGCGTGGACCTGTTCAACCGGGGCGCGTTCTTCGACGCGCACGAGGTGTGGGAAGAACTTTGGCGCGACTGCCCGGCCCCGGACCGGCGATTCTACCAGGCGCTGATTCAGGCCGCCGTCGCGCTGCACCATTTCGACCGCGGCAACCACACCGGTGCGGCCCGGCTGTACCGTTCGGGCCGGCGGTACATGGAACCGTACCGCCCGGCGTACAGGGGAATAGTCATCGATCCGTTCTGGGACGCGATGGCGGGGCACCTCGCGGTCGCGCTCGGAAATGCGGGCGGCCCCGCGCCGGCGCGCCCCGAGATCTCGCTGCGACCGGTGTAACGCGCCCGGCGACGACTACAACAAATACGATCACCCCGTTCGGCGTCCGTGCGCCGGACTGGGCACCGCTTTCTTTTCGAGCTAGAAGGCCGCATGCGTGTTGTCGAACTCGAAGCCCGGCACGTGCGCGTCGCGTTGCGGCGCAAGGTGACGCACGCGAGCCACGTTCGCACCGACACCGACAACGTGGTCGTGCGGTGCAAACTCAGCGACGGGAGCACCGGTTACGGCGAAGGGGTCCCGCGCGACTACGTAACCGGCGAGACGCTGGCCTCGGCCCTCGATCTGTTGAACCGCTCCGACCTCGCAAAGCAACTCGACGCCGACGTGGACGATTTCGTCCAGGCGGTTCACCTCGCGGAGAAACTCTCGCTGGCAACGGTTCCGGGCGACGACCGCGGGATCGGGGGCAACGCCGCCCGTTGCGCGGTCGAACTGGCGGTGCTCGACGCGTTCGGCAGGGCGTTCGGCGAACCGCTCACGAAGGTCACGGAACTGGTCGCGCCGGAACTGTACCGGTTCCGCGACCGGGTGCAGTACAGCGGCGTCATCGGCAACCCGCGCGGCTGGAAGAAGCGCCTGTACCCTCTCGTGTACCGGCTCGCCGGGTTCTCGCAGGTGAAGGTGAAGGTCGGGATCGAGGGCCAGGACGACGTCACGCGGCTCAAGCTCATGCGCCGCTGGCTCGGGCGCAAAATCGATGTGCGCATCGACGCCAACGAAGCCTGGGCGCCGACCGAAGTGGCGGCGCGAATCCAGGAACTCGAACCGTTCGGCATCACGAGCGTCGAACAACCGGTGCGCCACGAAGACGTGGCCTGCCTCGCCAGCGTTCGCAAGCAGATCGGCACGCTGGTCATGCTGGACGAATCGCTGTGCGGCCCGGTTGATGCGGAGCGGGCGGTGCAGGGCGGGTGGTGCGACCTGTTCAACCTACGGCTGTCGAAGTGTGGCGGGTTCATTCCCACCCTGCGGTTGGCCCAGTTCGCGAAGAGTCACGGCCTCGGCTACCAACTCGGGTGTCAGGTCGGCGAAACGGCCATTTTGAGCGCCGCGGGACGGCACTTCGCGACCAGCGTTGCGGACCTGCGTTACACCGAGGGGAGCTACGACCGGCACCTGGTCAGCGAGGCACTGGGGACCGAAGATCTGACGTTTCGGCGCAATGGCTCGGCGCCCGCCCTCGTGGGGTGCGGGCTGGGCTTTCAGGTCGATCCGGTCCGGCTCGATCGTGTCACCCAGCGCAAGGAGTCGCTCCTTGGCTGACGGCGCACAACCCCTTCCCCCGAAGCCCCATCGCGAGCGGGAAGGGCAGGGCAACCTGTCCCACGGCCCCCTTCATGAAGGGAAGGGGGGAGAAGGCACGTCGGACGCGCTCAGCGAATGGAGTGTGCCGGACGTGTCTGCGGAACTCCGCATCCCTGAAGGAAAGGGGCCGGGGGGGCAGTCGCTTCCGAACTTGGGGCTCTTCACCGCCTCGGACGCATACCGCTTCTATTACCGCCGTTACCCGGCAGTCGGAGAGACGCGGGCGCGGATCGTGATCGTTCACGGTATTCGCAGTCACGGCGGGTGGTACTCGCGCTCGTGCGGCGAACTGGCCGGCGCCGGGTTCGACGTGTACTTCCTCGACCGCCGCGGCTCCGGTCTGAACACCGCGCACCGCGGCGACGCGCCCAACTTCCGGCGCCTGATCGATGATGTTGCGGAGTTCGTGCAGGGGCTCCGCGGCGAGCACGCCTGGTTGCCGGTGTTCGTGTGCGGGATTTCCTGGGGCGGGAAGCTCGCGGTCGGGTTACCGTACCGCAAGCCGAACCTCGTCGACGGTCTGGTACTGCTGTGCCCGGGGCTCGTGCCGAAGGTCGCGCCGCCGTTACCTCAGCGGGCTCGGATCGCCGTCGCACGGGTGTTCTGGCCGTGGAAGTTCTTTCCGATTCCGCTCAACGAGCCGGATCTGTTTACGGCGTCCGAAGAGTGGCGCCGGTACGTCGACACCGAGCCGCACGGGTTGCGCGAGGCCACGTCGCGGTTCCTGTTTAGCAGCTTCTCGCTGGACATTTACCTGCGCCGGGCCGCGAAGCGGGTGACGGTCCCCACACTCATGCTGCTCGCGGAGAACGACCGCATCATCGACAACGCACCGACCGCCGCGTTCGTCGGTCGGTTCCCGGGCGCGACCGAGGTCAAAACGTACCCCGGGGCGCACCACACGCTCGAGTTCGAGCACGAAAACCACCCGTGGTTGTCCGACATGAAAGCGTGGTTGGACGCCAGGCTGTCACGCTAACCGTGACCTCAACTAATCACCGCGAAAACCACGAACGCAATTATTAGCACAACGCCCACTACCAGCACGATTTGCGGGAGCCTGGAGGGGCGCTGCTTGGCGGCCTCCCGGGCGTGCTCTTGGATCTCGTGCTTGTGCTTTTTGCGGGCTTCTTCGTGGTGCCGCTTTTTTGCGCTGTTGTTCATGGCGCCGAACCTCGGAGATATACGCCGGGCCGGATGGCAGAGCTCGACGTGTAGTGTTTTTGTAGTGTACTGCGCCCGAAGCGCGGTTGTCGAGAGGATGCGTGCGGCGCGGAGGCGCTTGCGCGTAATACCAAATCCGATTGAAGAGTATCGGTGATTGGGAGCGCCACCCCAGTGCTATGCACATCTTGGATTTGTATAACTGATTGCGGATTGCTGATTTAGGGTTTTCACTGCGACGAAATTGGGGTTAACCGAGTGGTCGTGGGACGCGGGGTGGTGCGGGGTCCGCGACCCGGGACATGGAGGTCACCGTGATTCTGCCACCTCATCAGCGCGTCCCACGCTCCCAACCGCACGCGCCCACGGACTTCGCGCGCCAGGTCCTGGAGGGCCTGCCACTGGCCCACGCGTCGCTCGCACTCTTCGCCTATGGCGTTCCCGACCCGGTCCTCGCGGACCTCTACGAGCGACATCGGGGACGCGGCTATGAGGACGTCGTGACCTTCGCCCAACTGGTCACCTGGATCTTCGATGCGCTCATCGAACACCAGGGCTCGGGGCGGCAGGCCCACCTGCGACGCCACCGGCAACCCGACGACGGGTGCCACGAAGCGTTCTACGGCAAGCTCCGGCGCATCCCCCGGGGCCTGAGCGAAGCGTTCCTGCGGGACGTCACCGACCGGTTCACCGCCCTGTTCCCCGAGGTCGTCGCGCACCGCCTTCCGACCTCCTTCGACCGCCTGGAGGTTCTGATCCTCGACGGCAAGAGTCTCAAGAAGGTGGCCAAGCGACTCGTCGACACGCGGGGCACACCGGGCAAGCTCTTGGGCGGAAAACTGCTCGTGGCGTACCGGCCCCGTGACGGGTTGGTGCTCGACATGGCGGCCGATCTCGATGGCGAAACCAACGAGGCCAAACTGATCCCCGATTTGATGCCCCGAGTGCACGCCCGAGGCGGTCCGGCGAAACTGGTGGTCGGGGATCGGTTGTTCTGTGCGTCGAAGCACTTCGCCGAGTTCACCAAGGACAATGGTCATTTCGTGGTGCGGTACGCGCGGACCCTGTCGTTCGAACCCGACCCGAAGCGCCCCGCGGTCACGACCGCGGACCCATCCCAACGAGCCGTGGTCGAAGAATGGGGGTGGGCCGGGAAGCCCAAGGACAAGCTCCGCCGGTACGTCCGGCGGATCACCGTCGCGCGCCCGGTGGGCGAAGCGATTACAATCCTCACGGACCTGCTCGATTCGGCCCCATACCCGGCGACCGATCTGTTGGACCTGTACCGCATCCGGTGGACCATCGAAGGCACGTTCCAAAAGGTGACGGCGATCTTCGCCCTGGGTCGGTTCATCGGTTCGACACCGGAGGCGACCGTGTTTCAGGCGTCGATGTGTTTCGTCCTCGCGAACGTGGTGCAGGTCCTCCAGGGCTATGTGGTTGCGAAGCGGAAGGTGACCATCGACGACCTCTCGACGGCGCAGTTCTGCACGGACTGGCATCGTCAGTTGGCCGCGCTCAAGGAGTTGGTCGAGGTGTCGATGATCGTGTCCCTGATCCCGACGGATCAGACGGCAGAGAGTGTGGGAACGTTGTTGGATCAGTTATTGGGCACGATGTGGAAGCCGGGCTGGGACAAGACACGCAACAAGGCGCCCCGTGCCCACCCGCACGCCGCGAAACAGAAGGGGGCACACACCTCCGTCCAACGGCGTCGACAAGCCCACAAGCCCAACGAGGATCCCTGAACTCAGTTGTGCACAGCACTGGCGCCACCCGCCGGCTGACACCGGCGGTTCGACGAGCCGCGGTCGAACCGCCGGTGTCAGCCGGCGGGTGCAACCGACGCACTGCCGAGTAGTTACTCTTCAAGCGGATTTGGTATAAGTCGCTGTTTGTATGGGCCTCGGGCTTCTGAATGTTGATTGTTGCACACGCGCGATGCGGGCGTTTGGAGCGCGGTATCCCGAGCGCCGCACCCGCGCAACGTGTTACTGTGTTACCTCGCCCCAATCGAGCACGCGCTTCAGCCGCGCTCCGAGCGGGGACCGGCCGAATGCCTGTCGTGCCGCGACGGATACCCCGTTGTAGCTCACGTCCAGTTCGCGCAGCCGCGGGAACCCGGGGCTGGTCCCGAGCGCGGCCAGTCCCCGGTCGCCGATTTGTTGCCCCGGAATGCCAAGCCGCACCAGCTTCTGAAACGTCCCACCCGCAAGTGCCGCGGCCCCGGATTCGCAGAGCAAACCGCGCCCGCGAACCACGAGTTCAGTTACCCGTCCGAAGATCGGCCACTTAAGCACGGTGGCAAGTCGACGCGAGGTCACGTCGGGTGTCAGCTCGAGGTACTCGATGAGCAGCAACCGAGGGTCGTCGGCACCATCGGCCAGAGACGCGGTCAGTGCAGCCCGGTACGGAAAACCGCGCCGGTAAAACGCCAGCCGCGTGAACCCCGGCGGCAGTTCGGTCTGCCACACCACATCCCAGCGATACAGCAACCGACTGACACGCTGGCGCGTGTCGTCGCGGTCCGGATGGCTGGCCTTCATCCGTTCGAGTTGCACCGAGAGCCGGATGAACTCCGCACGAGCGACCTGGGCCGGCGCGCCGGCTTCGTCGAGGTAATCGGCGTAGATCAGGCGCGGGGTGTCTTCGTCGGGCTGCGCGGCGATCGCGCGGAGCAGGGCGGCTTCGGTGTCCGTCATCGGGCGTCTCCCACCCACGTCCGGCGTGCGGATCACAGTTCCACCCGCGAACCGAACTTGGTGAGCAGCGCGGCCCGGGTCGGGTGGTCGAGGTTGTTCCCGCGCAGGTCGAGCTTGCGCAGCCCCGCGAAATGAGGCGATGCCGCCAGCGCGCGGCCGCCGCGCAGACCGACCAGATTCCAGTAGTTTCAAGTTGGCGGCTTGGTTTTGTTGGCCGATCGTGCAGTAGTAATGGACTTATTTTCGCCATCTGTAGGTGCCAGCCCATCGGCCAACAGTATCAGGCATACCGCCGCCAGTGTCCACCCGAGGCCGCGGGCTGAGCGGGACCACAACCAGGCGTTACGCAGGATCAGCCCGACGGCCACCCACAGGAGTCGCACGACCCCATCGGTGGTCGAGGTCCGGGGCCGAACCTGCCCCAACTGGCGGTAGCTGCTCTCGATCCCGAATCGGGTCCGGTACAGGTCCCGAATCGCCACCGGGCTCCCGCTCACCCGCCACGCCGCGTACAGTAACTTCTTGCTCCGCCGGCCCCCGGTCCGCCGGTACCGGTAGCTCTTGTGAGCGATCACCACGTGCACCCGCACCGAGGTGCCCCGATCCGCGTGGGTGTACGCATATCGACCCGCGCCCCGCCGCCGCACGGCCCGCAACCCGACCCCCTTCACCCCGGGCCGGGGCTTGCGGCCCCGGACCACGGCCGGGATCACGAACGGCACACCCCGCGCCTGGAGCAACCGCATCACCGCGATCGAGAAGAACGCCTTGTCCAGCAGCGCGACCCGGACCGTAACCCGTGCCGCCGTCACCTGATCCAACAGCCGGGTGAGCACCGCGGTCATCGGCTCCTTCTCGCCCACGGCCGTCAACCCGAGCGTGTACCGGTCCGGTCCCCCGACGAGGCACGCGGTGGCGTACGTGTGGAACGTGTGGGTGCCGCCGGCCCCCTTGGACCGGGTGGTGTCCCGGTTCGGCGTCCCGAAGTACCCGATCCGGTGGTAGTCGATCGCGACCCGAGCCGCCCGCTTCCGCTTGCCGAGCGGGGCGTGGAGGGCCGGCCGCAACCGCCGCTCGAGGGTGCGGCGCCGCTTGGGCAGCGTGAGGTACAAGCAATCCCAGATGGCCTGCCCGGACGGGGCGTCGGCGATCGCGGCACAGGCCGCGGCCACCGAGCGGGCGAACGCCGCGGCGAACAGCACCACCCGCCACACCACCTCGGGTGTACAGGTGCGGCGACGCTTGGGCAGTTGGACCGCACGGCCGAGCCAGTCGGTCAGGACCGGACGGAGGTGCCGGGTGGCGTGGGCCGGGGTGGCTCGGATAGACTGACGTTTGGGTCGCATGGGGGCTCCGACAGTGGAGGCGTGGTAACCACCATTGACCGGTAAACCCATGCGGCCCGCTACTCATAAATCGCCCAACTTGAAACTACTGGATTCGATCCGAGCCACAACTCGGCCAGCGCCGGGAACCGGCCGTCCGCGAGGGCGGCCGCGGTGTCGTCGTCGGCATAGTTCCCGTGCAGGTCCAGCACGGAGAGCCGCCCTAGGTGGGGCGAATTGACCAGCGCCCGAAGTGCCGAGGCGTCCGCCCGCCCGGCGACCAGCCGCAGGGCGCGCAACCGCTCCAGTTCGGGCCGCCGCGCGAGGTCCTGGACCCGTGACCGCGCCCGGTGCGGCACCAGCCACCGGAGCCGCAAGATGTGGATGCCCGGAACCGCAAAGATCTCCGCCGCACGGTCCACCACCGAAGCGGGGCCGTCGGCCAGCACCTCCTCAATCAGCCCGCGCCGGAAATCGCCCCACTCGATGCCGGGAATGCGGGGCAGTTCGGCCTTCCATGACGGGACCCAGTTGTCGAGGTAGAACCGATTCTTGCGCACGAGCGGGGTGCGCTCCTCGCCGCTCAGCCCCGGCCGGTTCAATGCGACCTGGTTGCGCACGAAATCCGCCCGCTCGGGTTGATCCTGCTCTTCGAGCCAGTCCGCGTACATGAGGCGCGGGGTGTCTTCCTCCGGCTGTTCGCCGATCGCCCGCAGCAGCGCGTCGTGGTCGTTCATGGGTGTCACCCGCTCAGAATCCGCCGGATGTCGCGAACGGGAACCGCTGGTGGAACCGGTCGCGGACGCGGTCGGACATCGCCCCCTCGGCGTACCAGAGCACGCGCAGCCCGGCGAAACTCGGGCACTCCGCCAGCGCGAGTGCGGCAGCGTCGGTCAGCCCGCGCACGTCGAGGTACAGACGAGTGACACTCCGCACCCACGGCAGGTTCCGGCACAGTACGAACACACTGCCGGGCGAACACGGCCGGAGAAACAGCTCGCGCACCGGCGTGAGCCGCGCGAGCCCCGCGCCGTACTTAATGACCCTCGGGGCCGGCAGGTTGAAGTACTCCACGAACCCGCGGCGAAACACCCACCCGCCCCACTGTCCCGGCTCGCAGTGCAGCAGCCAAGCGAGCGGCGCGACCCACTCGCGGTCGTGGGCAACAAGCAGATCCCGCTGCCGCAACTCGAGTTCGCACCGGCGCGCGCGATCGGTCACGCCGCGGGCCAACTCGACCTGCACCCGCACGAGTTCCGCCCGAGCCGGATCATCGTTCTCGTCGAACCAGTCCGCCATCGCCAGCCGGAGTGTGTCGTCCTCGGGTTCCGCGATCAGCGCCTGGAGCAACGGGTTGTCTGGACTCATCACGCTACACCCGACCGCACTACCAATCTTCTAAAATTCCAGGCGATCAACTTCCCCGGCTTATTTGTTCCACGACCAATTTCGCAGTCGTGAGCGGCGGCGTGATCGTGACCCGTTGCCCGGCGGGCGCAACCCTCCGGACGACGTCATGTCACCTGCTGGAGCGAATATATGGTCATCAAGAAGCGTAACAGTTCCCTCGCGCGGGAGCAACTCGCCCGCAACCGGCGTCGGCCACGATAACGATGGGGCACCGCTCGACGTGGTGGCCGGCGGGGCGTCCGATCCGCGCCATTTTTCCAGATCCGCCAAAGGGGGGCGGCTCGATCGCGAACCGCCGGCGGGCCGGCGGAATGCGGCCCGAATAATGTGCGGGCGGCCGCTCACAACGTTTATAATGGGCCGCGCACCTCTCGCCCGAGACGACTCATGCGCACGGAATCGGACCTCTTGTCCACGATGCGGGGCGGTACGCCGTACGCGGGCTTGCGCGGTCTTCGGATACTGATTGTTGATGACAACCGGGACGGCGCGAATTCGCTGTGCGACCTGCTGGCCATTTGCGGCGGCGTGGTTCACGTGCGATACAGCGGCCGGGCGGCCATGGAGGCGATTGCCTCACTGGCGCCCCAAGTTGTCATTCTCGATCTTTCCCTGCCCGATATGAACGGCTGCGAGGTGGCGGCTGAGGTGCGCGCCGCAGACCGCTCGGGCGGGCCGGCCCTGATCGCACTCACGGGCCATGCCGACGACAAGACCCGCGAGCGGGTGGCTCAGTGCGGCTTCGATATGCAGTTCATCAAGCCGGTGGACCCGGGCGAATTGCTGCACGCGATCGGGTCAATGGCGGGTCAGGGTGGTCTCGTTGCGGGGCCGACGGAGCCGCGCTCGGTCTGTTCACAGTCGGAACCGACCGCGGAACCCGGCGGCACCGGGTAATTGCTCTGCCTCGGGTCAAACAGTTGAAATTCGGTTGGGCCTGGGGGCCAGAACGCGGCCCGATCTTCGCATCTGGCCCTGAACTCTCGCCACGCGTTCTAACGCACGGTCCCGACCGATTCAGCCGTTATTAAAGCGCGGACGCATCACCCGGTCCGTACATTAACAATCACCCTCAGCTCGCGAGTACCATTGTGAAATCAAAAGAGCCGTTCAACGCCGAACAACAGGTCCGCGCCATGCTCGATCGCGGGTGGTTGTGGCGGGACCCGTTGTCCAGCGTCTTGGTCCACCCTCAAGACTACACCCTGTTCGCGGTGTACGATCACGACGCCGGGACGCTCACCTACTCGGCGGCGCTGCTCGAAGCCCTCGAACTGGTCATCCCGACCCCACCCCATCAGAGCCGGTACTACTGGCCGGACGAGAACCGGGCTTACCAAAAAAGCAAACGCTCCTGACGTGCACAGAAGCGCGCTCACTTTTCTTGAACGCCGCAGACAGATTCACTTGCTGCGGACGCGACACAGCGACCCGCCGCGGCACGCGGGCGTACGGTCTGACGTGTTCGGGTGGGTTACCCGGCGCTGACTCGATAGAGTGAGGCAGCGGTTCTCTTTACCAGGAGGCGTAATGGGTTTGCGAATGCGGGTGCACGATCGGGAACCGATCGGTGCGGCCCTGCGGCGTTTCAAAAAGCTGGTCGAGCGCAGCGGGCTGAAGCGCGAGGTCCGCGCTCACGAGTACTACGTGAAGCCGTGCGAGTTGCGGAACCGGAAAGAGGCGAACCGGTTGCGCGCGATCAAGAAGGCGGCGCTCGGCAAACCGGTCCGGAAAGAGCGCCCGTTCTGAGTCGTCACCGCCTCCGAGCTGATGCGTCAACTCGGAGGCGACCGCCACCAAGATCCCACGGGGTGGCACATCATACGGCCCGGGAATCCGGCCGCTGCTGACATTCCGATCAACGTTCCCGAAGTGCTTTGCCATCGACAGTTAGTGCCGGCGTCGGTTCTCAGTACCGGCGCTCCCCACCGCCATTGCTTCGCCCGCCTCCTTCACGCGGCTTGGCTTCGTTGACGGTCAGGCTCCGCCCGTCCAGTTGGGTGCCGTTGAGTGCCTGGATGGCCTGCTCTCCACCACTGCTCATCTCAACGAACCCGAACCCGCGCGGCCGTCCGGTCTCGCGATCCGTCACGACCTGTACCTTGGTCACCGTGCCGTACTGAGCGAACGCTTCGCGGAGTTGCTCCTCGCCAGTTGCGAACGACATGTTGCCGACGAACAAGTTCTTTGCCACGATCGGTCCCCCGGCCCAGTTGGGCCATCACCTGCACGCGGGCGGGAAGTACCGCCCGGTCTCATGATATCCTGGTACGGGTGAAAAGGAGACTTATTTATATAAAAATAAATATTTGATCGAAAAAGTAAAATGCCCGCGGATTACGTGACGCGTCCGGGGCGGGGTGTGGTATCCTGCGAACTGTCGCAGCACATCGTAACGGGAGCCGAAATGCAAGAACAGCAAACCACAGCGTTCCTGACGTGGTTGACAGAAGGTGGCCGGGCGCGGCTGCGGTTCCAGACGGAAATGCCGGGAGCGTCGAGTGAGCTGTGGCTGGGCGCGGTGGTGGTGACCCGCGCCGACCTGTCCCGCATCGCGCGGCACTGGTCGGGTCTGACGGTGGACGCAGCGGGTACGCTGGTTGACCAGTGTATCGCCCGGGTGCGGGCTTCAGAGGGGGGCGAGTGGCGGCCCGCGGTCTAGCCGTCGGCGGATCTGCAGAGTCGCTCACGGTTCAGAAATATCGCTGTGGTGGGTACCACAGCAGCGGCCGAGAAGCGATCGGCCTAGCCGATGGTGACCCGGTCGCCGGGGACCGGCACCGCCACGTCGTCGAACCCCAGCCCGCGAAGCGTGTCGGCCAGCGCGTCCGCCTGCTCGCGCTCCCCGTGGATCAGGCGAACCTTCCCGACCTGCCCCGCCAGTCCCTTCAGGTACGCCGTGAAATCGTTCTTGTCCGCGTGCCCGCTGAACCCGTCCAGGTGAACCACCTCGATCCACTTGTTCCAGTCGCGGCCTTGAAACCGCACCGTCGGCTTCGGCTCCATCAGCTTCCGGCCCACGGTCCCCGGTGCCTGGAAGCTCACGAGGATGATGCTGCAGCGCGGGTCGTCGACCAGCTGCTTCAGGTGCTGCTGGATGCGCCCCGCGTCGCACATCCCGCTCGACGCGATGATCACGGCCGGGCCGGACCGGGTCGCCAGCAGGGTGCTCTCCTCGAAATCCCGCACGTAGGTGACGCCGTCCCCGCCGAGCAACCCGTGCCCCTCGCGAAGCGCCTGTGCGATCTCCGCGGACAGGCTGTTCGGGTGCGCCCGGTACACCTCCGCCACCTCCGACGCCAGCGGGCTGTCGACGTACACCGGCATCTTCGGGATCTTCCCCTCGCGCAGCCCTTGCTGGAGGACGTGAATGATGAGCTGCGTCCGCCCGAGGCTGAACGCCGGGACCAGCACTTTCCCGCCGCGCTCGACGGTGTCGCGGATCGCGGCGTAGAGCTTCGTCACGGTTTCGGCGAACGAGCGGTGCAGCCGGTTCCCGTAAGTGCTCTCACAGACCAGCACGTCCGCGGGGGGGACGGCGCCGGTGGGCTTGAGGATCGGCAGCCCGCGGCGGCCCATGTCGCCGCTGAAGGTGAGCGTGCGGTCGCGGTCCGGCGCCGCGATCGTCGCGTGGACCATCGCGGAGCCGAGCACGTGCCCGGCCTCAATGAACCGGAACCGCACGGTCTTCGTCACGTCGGCCTCGCGGCCGTAGGGCACCGACACCAGCCGCGTGAACACCTTCTCCACGTCGTGGACCGTGTACAGCGGCTGCACCCACGGCTCGGCGTAGTTCCGCGCGATGTTGATGTGCGCCGCGTCCTCTTCCTGGATCTTGGCGCTGTCGGCCAGCATCACCCGGAGCAGGTCCCGGGTGGGCGGCGTGCAGTAGATCGGCCCGTCGAACCCTTGGCGGATCAGCGTCGGCAGGTTGCCACAGTGGTCGATGTGGGCGTGGCTGACGATAACCGCATCGATCTGATGGGCGTGAAACGGGAAGTGCCCGTTCCGCTGGCGGGCTTCTTCGCGGCGCCCCTGGTGGAGGCCGCAGTCGAGCAGGATCTTGTGGTTCCCGGTCTCAATGAGGTGCATGGAGCCGGTGACGCCACCGGCGGCGCCCCAGAAGGTCAGTGTTGGGTCCGAGGTCGACGGACCGGGTGTCGCGGTGGGTTTCATTCACCCATTCTAACCTGCCGACCGGTAACCACAAAGACGCGAGCCGAGCGGTTCGGGCCGGCTCACGGGATACGAGAGGTATGCACAACCCGCAGGACCGACACACCTGAATCCCGGCGCGTGCGATTCGAGGGTAGCGACCGCCCGCCGCACTCTTCCGGCGCTCTTCATTCCCGGACACGCGGGCCGTTTACGAATACGATCCCCGGGCACGAGAAAGCCGCGCCCGGGGATCGTATAAACTGCCTGCCGCCTCAGCCGTGCGAACGAGGAGCCAGTCAATGGGTCAGCCGCTCAAAGGGAAACGCGCTCTGGTCACCGGTGGGAGCCGTGGGATCGGGGCCGCCATCGTGAAACGCCTCGCAAAGGAGGGAGCGGACGTGGCGCTCACCTTCGTCAGCAAGCCGGACGAGGCCGGGCAGGTGGCCGAGGCGGCCAAGGCCCTCGGCGTGCGGGCGCTGGCGATTCAGGCCGATGCCTCGGATGCCGACGCGGTCATTAAAGCGGTCGAGCAGGCGGCGAACGAGTTCGGCGGGCTCGACATCCTGGTGAACAATGCCGGCATCGCCACGATGGGGCCGATCGACTCGTTCTCCCTCGCGGACTTCGACCGGACGTTCGCGGTCAACGTGCGGGCCGCGTTCGTGGCCGCGCAGGCGGCGGTGAAACACATGGCGGAGGGCGGGCGGGTCATCAACATCGGCAGTTGTAACGCCGAGCGGATGCCGTTCCAGGGCGGCGCGGTGTACGCCATGAGCAAGTCGGCGTTGTTGGGCCTGGTACAGGGACTGGCGCGCGACCTCGGGCCGCGTGGCATTACGGTCAACAACGTGCAGCCGGGGCCGGTGGACACGGACATGAACCCCGCCAACGGCGCGTTCGCCGAATCTCTGAAAGCGCTGATGGCGCTACCGCGGTACGGGCACGTCGACGAGGTGGCGGCGATGGTCGCGTACCTGGCCGGACCGGAATCCGGGTTCGTGACCGGGGCCAGCCTGACCATCGACGGTGGGTTCACCGCGTGAGTGACGGCACGGTCCTGTGGAATGGGAGCTGCTGATCAGAAGTCGGGCGGTTCAGTGAAGACTGGCAGAGGATGTGTTGTTCGGTCTCTGGGGCTCCCGCCGCGAGTGTCGGCGGGCCTCCAGTCTTTCTTTGCAATCGTGAGCGGGAACTCTTACACGTCCTCTCGGGCATCTTTACCGAGTGCGGCCCACAGGGCTGACAGGTCATGAACCGTGGTATCGCGATCCGGTACGTTCGGGCACCCGTCATCAGCCAGGCGGTACAGGTCAGTGCGGTCGACGGTGTCGTTCTGCATGGTACGGCCTCTGCGTTTGTGCGACGCCCGGGAATCCTATCCTTGCGTCCCCGGCGATAGATGTAACCGCAACCTGCGTGCCAAGAGGACTGTTGAAATACTGACCGGGCCTCCTTTCCTGAACGCGTGCTCTCCCATGCCAAAGACGCTTAAATAGTACCCTTCATTCTGCGGTCGGCACGGAGCAACTACCGCCGCCGCGTTCTCCATTCAGCCAGCGTTCGGCGGCGTGGGCGGATTCGTTTCGCTTTAGGGTGCCGGGGCCGGCGCCCCGGGCGGGTTCGGCCCGCCCGCCCCGGGTGGGGTTTGCGCGTCGGCAGGCGGCTTCGCCGTTTCGCCCCCGACGAGCCAGCGCTCGATCAGGTAGTAGAACACCGGCGTTAACGCGAGCCCGAAGAAGGTCACCCCGAGCATCCCGCTGAACACCGCGATGCCGAGCGTGCGTCGCATCTCGGCTCCGGCACCTTCGGCCAGCACGAGCGGCACCACGCCAAGAATGAACGCGAAGCTGGTCATCACGATCGGCCGCAGCCGGAGCCGTACCGACTCCAGGATCGCCTCACGCAGCCCCTTACCCTCGTGCCGCTGCTGTTCAGCGAACTCCACGATCAGAATGGCGTTCTTGCACGCCAGCCCGACCAGCACCACGAACCCGATCTGCGTGAAGATGTTGATCTCCGGTGCCACCGCCGGCACCAGCAGCGCGAAGCCGTAAATCCCGCCGATCGCCGACAGGATGCACATCGGCACCACGAGGATGATGGCGAACGGGAGGGACCAACTGTTGTACAACCCGGCCAGCACCAGGTACACGAGTACCACCGCGCCCATGAACGCGTAAATCGCGGTGCTCCCTTCCTGGTTCTGAAGGAACGAGATGTCGGTCCACTCGTACCCCGTCTGGCTGGACATCGAACGCTCCGCGGCCTCGGTCACCAGTTGGATGCCGGTGCCGGTACTCGTACCGGGGGCCAGGTTCCCGTTCACCGCCGCGGCCGGGAACGTGTTGTACCGCTGGATCACCACCGGCCCGGTGACGTCCTGGATCTTCGCGACCGACCCCAGCGGCACCATCTCGCCGCGGTCGTTCCGGACGCGGAGGTTGCGGATGGTGTCGGCGCTCATGCGGTACGGCGCGTCCGCCTGGGCGGTCACCTGCCAGTTGCGCCCGAACCGGTTGAAGTCGTTCACATACGTCCCGCCGAGGTACACCTGGAGCGTGGCGAACACGTCGGCCAGCGGGACGCCCATCTGCCGGCACCGCACGCGGTCCACGTCGACGAACAGTTGTGGCACGTTGGCCCGGTACACGGTGAACGACGCCCCCAGCGCCGGGTTCTGGTTGATCTCGCGGATGAGCGCGTTAGTCTCGCGCTGGAGCCCCTCCGGCCCGAGGTCGCCGCGGTCTTCCACCATGATCCGGTATCCGCCAGCGGAGCCCAGGCCCCGCACCGGGGGCGGCGGTAGGATCAGTACCTGCGCGTCCTGTACCTCGCGGAGGATCTTCGCGTTCAGGTCGCGCAGGATCATGAATCCGTTACGCGAGATGTCCCCCTTGCGCGCCTCGAACGGCTCCAGGATCACGAACATGGTGCCAAAGTTCGACCCGGTCGCTCCTAACACGAACGACTGGCCCGTCACCGTGAGCGTGTTCGACACCCCGGGCTGCGCGCGAACGATGTCGTCGATCCGCTGCATCACCGCGCGGCTGCGCTGCGCCGACGCTGCGTCCGGGAGCTGCACCGACACGAGCAAGTAGCCTTGGTCCTGCGGCGGGATGTAGCCCGTGGGAGTGCGCGCGAACCCGGTGTACGTCAGCGCGAGCAGCCCGGCGTAAATGGCCAAGACGATCAGGGCACCGCGCAAAAGCTGGCGGACGGCCCAGGTGTAGCCGTGTGCGGTCTTGTCGAACCCGCGGTTGAATAGCGCGTAGAACCGCCGCAGGAGTGCGTTCGCCCGCGGCCCGACGAGCCAGCCCACGACCGCACCGGGGATCATGTACAGGGCGTGCGCCCCGATCCACTGCGCCCACAGCTTCACGCTGGTCGGGTTGAGGGCCAGCGCGGGCGTCTGCGGCGGCACCAGCCGGAGCGGGCCGAACAGCGCGACTAGCAGCCTGTAGCCCGCGTAACCGATCAGAAGCGCCCAACCCCACCGCGGGAGCGTTTCCGTCGTCTCGTGCGCGGTCTTCTCGCGCCCGCGGAAGATCGCCGCCGCCCGCGACGGGGTCAGTGTCATCGCGTTCAGTGCCGAAATCATCATCGCCACAGAGATCGTCAGCGCGAACTGGCGGAAGAACTGCCCCGTCACCCCGCCCAGGAACGCGCTCGGGAGGAACACGCTGCTGAGCACCAGCGTGATCGCAATGATCGGCCCCGTGATTTCGGACATCGCCTTCAATGTGGCGTCGCGGGCGTTCAGACCCTGCGCGATCCACCGCTCCACGTTCTCCAGCACCACGATGGCGTCGTCCACCACAATGCCGATGGCCAGCACCAGCCCGAACAGGGTGAGGTTGTTGAGCGAGAACCCGAACACGTACATCACCGCCAGCGTGCCCACCAGCGACACCGGCACGTCGATCATCGGCAGGATCATCGCTCGCCAGTCCTGCAGGAACAGCAGCACCACGATCGCGACCAGCAGCGTGGCGTCGAAGAGCGTGTTGTACACCTCTTCCACCGACTGCTCGATGAACGGGGTGGTGTCGTACCGCACCGCCACCTCGACGCCCGGCGGGAACCGCTTCTTAAGCTGCTCGATCTTGGCCTTCACCCGGTCGGCCACGTCGAGCGCGTTGGCGCCGGGCAGCGCGAAGATCGCGAGCCCTACCGAAGCCTTCCCGTCCAGGGTGTTCGTGATGTCCTGGGTGCGGGCCGTTAGCTCCACGCGGGCCACGTCCCCCAGGCGCACGATGGGCCGCAGCAGGGCGTCGGACGGCGGCGCGGGCGTCGGACTGGTCGGGACGGCGGACATACCACCGTTAGTCGCACTGGCGGAGTCCCCGCCGGTTGAGGCGGAGCCGGCCTGCGACGAGGCGGTGGCCCCGGACTTGACCACGATGTTGCGGAACTGTTCGACCGTTTCGAGCCGCCCGAGCGCGTTGAGCGTGTACTGGAACGCCACCCCGGGCGTTGCCGGCTCGGCCCCCACCCGACCGGCCGCGACCTGCACGTTCTGCTCGCGCATCGCGTTCACCACGTCCGACGCCGAGAGGCTGTTGGCGGCGAGCTTGTCCGGGTCCAGCCAGGCCTTCATGCTGTAGTCCTGCTGCCCGAACACGGTCACGTCGCCGACGCCCTCAATGCGCGCGATCTCGTCGCGCACCTGCACCGTGGCGAAGTTCGACAGGTACAACTGGTCCCGCGAGTCGTCCGGCGAGAAGAGGTTGGCGATGAGCAGGATGTCGGGGGTGCGTTTGCGCACCACGACGCCCTGGCGCTGCACCTCTTCGGGCAGCAGCGGCGTGGCCTGCTGGACGCGGTTCTGCACGAGCACCTGAGCCATGTTCAGGTCGGTGCCGAGGGCGAACGTGACGGTGAGCGAGTAGGAACCGTCGTTCCCGGAGTTGGAAGACATGTACAGCATGCCCTCGACCCCGTTCACCTGCAACTCAATCGGGGCGGCGACGCTGTTGGACACCACCTGCGCGTTCGCGCCGGGGTACGTACACGACACCGTGACGGTGGGCGGCGCGACCTCGGGGTACTGCGCGATCGGCAGCCGAAACAGTGCCGCGAGCCCGAACAACAGAATGATGAGCGATATGACCCAGGCGAGCACCGGCCGGTCGATGAACACGCGCGCGAACATGGGCACTCGGAGTTATGAGGCAGGCGGGGTTCGTTTCGGGTGGTCGGCTCATTCCGCTTCACGGTGCGGCGCGTACGTCCGACCCCTTTCCCGCAAGGGAGAGGGCCAGACGCTCGCGTGCCGTCGACCGTTCCGCCCAGCTACGGGAACTCGCGGTCACTTCGACTTGGGCGGATCGGTCGCGCTCCCGCTCGCCCCGGGCGGCGCCCCTGGTCCCGCGTTGCCGGTTGGCGCACTGGGCTGGGCCGCCGGATCTGGTCGCGGCTTGATCTCACCGGGTTGGGGATCGATTTCCATATCCGGCTGAATGCGTGCCAGGCCGTTGATGATGACCCGATCCGCCGGCGCCAGCCCTTCGACGACCCGCAACCCCATCGACTGCGGCCCGAGCTTGACGTGCTTCACCGCGACGCGGTTGTTCGGGCCGACCACGTACACCACCCGCTCCGCCTGGTCGCTCTGAACCGCGTCGTCGGGGATCAGCGTCGCTTCCGTCGCGGTTTTCAGCGGGATGCGGCCGCGCACGAACAGACCGGGACGGAGCAGCCGCGGCGCCGGGTTCGGGAACGTGCCTCGAATCTGAAGGGTGCCGGTCGAAGGGCTCAGCTCGGAGCTGGCGAAGTCGATCGTGCCCTTGTGCGGGTAGCCGGTTTCGTCGCGCAACTGGATCTCGACCGGCGGGCCGGTGCCCGGTGCCGATGACACCCGCCCCTCGCGCTGCGCCCGCCGGAGGTACGCGAGCACCGTTTGCTCATCAACCGTGAAGTACGCGTAGGTCGGGTCTACAGTGGTCACCCGGGTCAGCACGGTGCCCGATCCGGTGCCGCCAGTGACCACGTTCCCCTCGTTCACGAAGATGCGGTCCACGCGCCCGTCGAAGGGGGCAACGATGGTGGTGTACGAGAGGTTCAGCTTCGCCTGTTCGACGTCCTTTTGGCTCTTCTCGACGTTGGCCTTCGACACGAGCAGGTTGGCCCGCGCCTGGTCGTACTCTTCCTTGCTGGCGGCTCCGGCCATAAGCGTCTTGTTGACCCGCGCCTCGTTCGCGGCCGCCTGCTCCCGCTGCGCCTCCGCGCTTTTGACCCCGGCTTCGGCCAGGCCGAGTGCGACCTGGAACGGCTCGGGGTCTATCTCGATCAGCCTCGCTCCGGCCTTGACCTCGGCCCCTTCCTGGAACAGCACCTTCTGAACGTATCCGTTCACCCGCGCACGAATGTCGGCCGTTTTGACCGCCGCCAGCGTGCCGGTCAGTTCCGTGAACTCGGTCACGGGACGCACGAGCGGGGCGGCGACGGTAACCTTGGGCGGCCCGACATCCTTGGACTGTGCGGGCGGCTTCTTGTTACACCCCAGCGCCGACAACCCGACAACGAGTGCGAACAGGGGCAACAGACGCATCTGCGTACTCCAATAACCACCCGGCTCCGGCGGTACGCCGTCCGACAGTAGCAGCGCGCGTGCCGAAAACCGAAACGGGTAACTCACGACGGGAATACCAGACGCGCCCACGAACTGAGCGTGATGGCGCGGCGTCGCGGGCATGGGGCCGGTCGCATCCGGCCACCCGCACCAATCAGCGGCAACAACGTTCGCGCGCGTGCCCGTGGCTTAATGATCCGATTTCTGGCCGAATTTTGACTTCGCCTCAGTTCGATCGGCCGACTGGACTTCTGGCGGGGAGTGACTTACGGTTCAACCGGGAATTTTCATGGAACGCGCAGCCGGGACGGTCCGTCCGCCGACCGGGTTACAGGGCACCCCAAGCTATGAACTGGCTCCGCGAGCCCGACGGCGAACCGCTGCCCGGATACCGGCTCCTCGAACCCATCGGCACCGGCGGGTTCGGCGAGGTGTGGAAGTGCATCGCCCCGGGGGGCATCCAGAAGGCAATCAAGTTCGTATACGGCAACCTCCACGCGCTCGACGGCGACGACGCCCGCGCGGTCCAGGAGATGAAGGCGCTCGAGCGCGTCAAGCAGGTGCGCCACCCGTTCGTGTGCCAGATCGACCGCATTGAGGACGTCGGCGGCGAGCTGGTCATCGTGATGGAGCTGGCCGACCGCAACCTGCACGAGTGCCTGGTCGAGTACCAGGAGGCGGGCCGGCCCGGCGTCCCGCGCGACATCCTGCTCGGCTTCCTCGACGACGCGGCCGTCGGTCTGGACCACCTGATCGAAAAGCACAACCTCCAGCACCTGGACGTGAAGCCGCGCAACCTGTTCATGGTTGCGGACCGCGTGAAGGTGGCCGACTTCGGGCTCGTGAAGCAGCTCGAGCGGTCCAGCTCGTCGGGGCTGATGGGCGGCGTCACCCCCATTTACGCCGCGCCGGAAACGTTCCAGAACAAGATCAGCAAGCACTCGGACCAGTACAGCCTCGCCATCGTGTACGTCGAGCTGCTGACCGGCAAGCGGCCGTTTCCGGGCAAGAACATCCGGCAGCTCGCGCTCCAGCACATGAGCGAACCGCCGGACCTGTCGATGCTGCCCGACGCGGACCGCCCGGTGGTCGCCCGCGCGCTGTCGAAGAACCCGGACGAGCGGTGGCCCAGTTGCACCGCGTTCGTCCGCGCGCTGGGCACCCGCGACCCGAACGGGAGCGGGTCCGGCAGCGGCGTCCGCGAGCCCGGGGCGTGGGCGAAGGCCGGCCGCACGGTCCACGACGTGGACCTCACCCCGCCGGCGGCGCCGCGGGGCGGGGGCGGGCGGGCGGCCGTACTCGACCGGCCCGCGCCCCAGTCGGCCGGGGCCGAGCCGGACTCGGATATCGACGAGGAGCACCTGCTCGGCGCCACCGCGCCGCAACGGGAGGTGGGGGTGCTGCGCCCCACCATCCTCATCGGGGTGGGCAGCTTCGGGCGGCGGGCGCTGCAGGAACTCCGGTGCCGGCTCACCGACCGCGTCGGCGACGTGGTCCAGGTGCCGTGCTTCCGGTTCCTGTACGTCGACTGCGACCCCGACGCGGTGACGAAGGCGGTCAGCGCCCCGCCGGACGTGGCGCTGGGCACCGACGAGGTGTTCCCGGTGCCGCTCCAGCCGGTCACTCAGTACCGGCGGCGCCAGCTCGAACAGATCCTGGACTGGCTGCCGCGGGAGAAGCTGTACGCGATCCCGCGGAGCCTCCACGCGGGCGGCTCGCGCGCCCTCGGCCGGCTCGCGTTCTGCGACAACTACCTCCGCTTCGTCACCCGCCTGCGGCGCGAGCTGCAGATCGCCACGCACCCCGAGTCGCTGTCCCAGTCGTCCGACCAGACCGGGCTGCAGGTGCGGGACAACACGCCGCAGGTGTACGTGTTCGCCAGCGCCGCCGGCGGGTCCGGGGGCATGCTCATCGACCTGGGGTACGCGGTGCGCCGGGTGCTTGCCCGGGTCACCCCGGCCGAGACCCAGGTGACCGCGTTCGTGTACGCGTCCGCGCCCAACGACCCCAGCATGTCGGACCAGGAGCTGGCGAACCTGTACGCCGCCGTCACCGAGCTGAACCACTACGCCGACCCGGACGTGCAGTTCGTCGCGCACTACGGCGGCCCGGAGGGGCCGAAGGTCGAGAGCCAGGGGCTCCCGTTCACCGCCACCTACCTGATGCCCATGCCGGAGCGCACGGCCGGCGCCTTCCGGGACTGTCTGTCGCACCTCGCCGGGTACGTGTCGCACGACATGACCACCCCGCTGGGGCCGGCGCTGCAGCAGATGCGCACCCGGCCGGTCGGGTTCGACCGCAGCCCGTTCCGCTCGTTCGGCACCTACGGGGTCTGGTTCCCGCGCGGGCTGCTGCTCCGCGCCGCCGCGCAGAAGATCTGCGTGGGCCTGCTCCGGGAGTGGAAATCCGACGCCAACCCGCTCGACCCGACCTCCGTTCAGCACACGGTGAACCGTGCGACCGCCGACCCGCGGCTGAAGCCCGACGCGGTCCGCGGGCAGCTCGAGCAGGAGGCCGTGCGCGGCCAGGAGGGCGGCCCGGGCGACCAGATCGAGCGCTGGCTCAACGGGCTGGAGGCCCAGCTCAACTCGACCGGGCGGCGGCCGGACGCCGCGGCGTGGTCGCGCGCCGTGTGGGAGCAGGCCCGCGACCTCATCGGGCTGCGCCCGCCCGGCGAGCAGGACAGCTCTGTCCGCAGGAGCCGCACGTCGAAGGTGTGGGACGAGGCGGTGAAGCGCGTCGCCGAGATGTGGGGCAACGAGTTCGAGGCGGTGGTGCGGCCGCTGGAGGAGCTGCCCGGGCGCCGGCTCGGCGCGATCGGCTCGGCGCTGCGGCGGCTGGCGGTGGTGTGCGGCGAGTGGGCCACCGCCGCGGACGCCCGCACCCAGCAGCTCGAGGTGAAGTCCCGCCAAGTGCGGGCCGACGTGCAGGCCGCGCTCGATGTGTGCCAGGCGGGCAGCGGCACGTTCAGCTTCTTCGGCGGCCGGTCTGGTCGCAGCATGCGGCACTTCCTGGACCAGCTCCGGGCGTTCACCCGAATCCGGCTCCAGGAGGACCTGGCGGACGCGACCGCCAAGTTCTACCGCGCGCTGCGCACGAAGGTGGACGAGCGGGTCAGTGAGCTGGGGTACTGCCGCACCCGGCTGGACGTGCTGCTCGCCACCCTGGAGTGCCCGATCGCGAACCTGCCTGTGTCCTCGGACACCCCCGTGGCGGCGATGTCCGAGGAAGCACTTCAGCAGACGCTGCATCCCACGAACACACTCAACGTGGTGCTGCCGTCGGGCGAGACGCATCTCGACCGGTCCGCGCGGCGGGTTGTCAAGTCGATGAAGCCGGACGACGTGCTGCGGCTGGAGATCGCGCTCCAGAAGCTGGTGCTGGAGCCGCGCGGCGGGCTGACCGCGCTGTGCCTACTGAACGCCGACATGAGCCGCACCCTCGTGGCCCCCATCGTCGAGCAGACGACGGCGTTCCTGAGCGAGTTGCTGCCCGTCACGGACGTGACGGAGGTGGAAGTGTCCACGTCGCGGGCGCGGAAGGCGGACCTGCCGACGCGGATCCGCGACTACTATGCCCGCGCCGTCCCGCCGTGCGGCTCGGACGCGGGGGCGCAGTCGTTCGTGCTCGTTCCCGACAGCGAGTCCGGAAAGGCGTTCGCGGGGCTGGTCAAGAAGGCCGTCCCGAGCGCCCTGATGATTCCGGTGAGCGGGTCCGCGACGGACCTGATGTTCTGCCGCGAGCGCACCAACCTGCTGCCGACGGAACTGGCCGAGTTGCTGGCCGTGTGCCAGCCGGCCTATTACCAGTCGCTGGCCGCACCACAAACCGCCCCGCACGCCCGCTTCGATGTGACCGAATGGCTGCCATTAAGCGAGTAGCCGAAGAGTCTCAGGTCCACAAATCTTGTGTGGTCTCAGGTCCACAAGTCGCAAGTCCCAAGTCGGAGGCACTGATTGCGGCCTTCGACTTGGGACTTGCGACTTGTGGACCTGAGACCACTCAAGATTTGTGGACCTGAGACTGCGATCACGCTCCGCCGAACGCGAGGCCCGGTTTGGGCGGAACCTCTGGCGTGATGGTCGGTTCCGGCTGCGGCACCGGCGCGGCGGCGACCGGTTTCGGCGTTTCCGGACGCAGGTCCGCCACGGACACGCCGTTCATCAGCTTCTCCACCTCCGCCCGGTCGATCTCCTCGTGCAGCAGCAGGGCGTCGGCCAGCAGGTCGAGCTTGTCGCGGTGCGTCTTCACCAGTTCCGTCGCCCGGTTCTCGGCGTCGCTGAGGATGCGCTGGATCTCCTCGTCGATCAGCCGCGCGGTGCCCTCGCTGTACGCCCGGGACTCCGTGATCTCCTTGCCCAGGAAGACGTGCTCCTCGCCCTGCTGGTGGTACACCGGGCCGACCCGGTCGCTCATGCCGAACTGGGTGACCATCACCCGGGCGACGCGGGTCGCCTGCTTGAGGTCGCCCACCGCCCCCGAGAGCGGCTCGCCGAGCACCAGCTTATCCGCGGCCCGCCCGCCCATCGACATCACCAGCATCGCGCTCAGCTCGCTCTGCGAGTAGTCCACCCGCTCCTCGTCCTGCTGGAACATCGTCACCCCGCCGGCGCGGCCGCGCGGGATGATGGACACCCGGTCCAGCGCCTGCATCCCGGACGGCATCAGGTATGCGCACAGGGCGTGCCCGGCCTCGTGGTACGCGGTGCGCCGCTTCTCCTTATCCGAGTACGGCTCCTCGCGCTGGCTGCCGAGCCGGACGCGGTCCGCCGCGCGGTCGAAGTCGATCTGCTCGATCTTGTTGCGGCCCGCCCGCACAGCGAGCAGCGCCGCCTCGTTGCACAGGTTCTTCAGTTCGGCTCCGCTCATGCCCACCATGCTGCGGGCGATCCGCTCCAGGTCCGCCTTGTCCGACAGCGGCTTGTTCCGGGTGTGGACCTTCAGGATCTCGAGCCGGCCCTTCCACGACTGCCGGTCCACGGTGATGTGCCGGTCGAACCGGCCCGGGCGCAGGAGCGCGGCGTCGAGCACGTCCGGGCGGTTGGTCGCGGCCATCACGATGACCGTTTCCGACGGCTGGAACCCGTCCATCTCGCTCAGGATCTGGTTGAGCGTCTGCTCCCGCTCGTCGGACCCGCCCCCGTACCCGGCGCCGCGCATCCGGCCCACGGCGTCGATCTCGTCAATGAAGATGACGCACGGCGAGTGCTCCTTCGCGGTGCGGAACATGTCCCGCACGCGCGACGCGCCCACCCCGACGAACATCTGGATGAACTCGCTGCCGCTGATGGCGAAGAACGGCACGTTGGCCTCGCCCGCGACGGCCTTGGCGAGCAGCGTCTTGCCGGTGCCCGGGGGGCCGACCAGCAGCACCCCCTTCGGCACGGTGGCGCCGACGCGGGTGAACTTCGCAGGGTCCTTGAGGTAGTCGACCATCTCGGTCAGCTCGCGCTTGGCCGACTCCATGCCGGCCACGTCCTCGAACGTGACCCGGCCCTTGCCCTTTTCGTACCGCTTCGCGGGGCTGCGGATGTAGTTGTTGATGAACCCGCCGCCCATCGGGTCGCGGAGCCGCGGCAGGAAGAACACCACGAACACCATGACCAGGCCGAAGACGATGAGGAGCTGCAGCAGGAGCGGCCCGAGCCACGGGGTCGGCTCGTCGCGGCGGTTGATGACCACCCGCTCCGGTTCGGCCTGGCTGGGGGCGGCCTTCTTCAGTTCCTCGCGGTACTTCTGGTCCGCCTTCTCGATCTCGGCGGTGAGGGGGCGCTGGTCGTTCGAGTGCGGCAGGTTGACCGCGAACCGCCCGGTCTTGCCCAGCTCGAGCTTCTTGGCGGCGGCGGAATCCGGGTCCCGGACCTCGCCCTCGGCCCGGTCCGGCCCGAGCAGCGTGACCGACTTCAGTTGCCCGGAGTCCATCAGGTCGCGGAACTTCGAGTAGTCGATCTCGCGCGCGTTGTTTTTGAACGCGATGAACGCGAACGCGATCACGCCGAGCACGACCAGTGCGATCCACCCGCCGGGCAAGAGCGGGTTAGCACGCCTCGTGCCGGGCTGCGACCCGCCGGGGCCGCTGCTGTTCGGGGTCGGGTCGTTCGGCTCGGCCATCGTATGCCCTCAAGCGCGAGAGGAGAGCCCGCGCGGCGCGGTTCGGAATGTGAGGTATTGTACGGCGGATCGTGAGGGGAAGTGAACTCTTCGCGCCAAACCTCGTTCGGCGCGGAACACCCCGTGTGGCCACACTCAGGCCATACGTGAGAAATTACGTTATCCGACCTAACGACACAATTAGAGCAGGCGAGTAGTAGTTGCAATTACCCGTAGAAGCTGCTGACCTTTTCTTCCGATCGAGTCACTTGCCGCTCCCACCAGATCCAAATTGACGGTTCGGGATCGTGGCACTGGGCTCCGGTCGTGGCGCTATGAACGCCACGACCGGGTGTGGCCGTCACGCTTGCCCGCCTTCTTCCTGCTTCGGTTCTTCGGGCTTCGTTTCCTGAGCCTTCGGCTCCTCCTTCGGGGCCTCCGGCTTCTTCTCGGGCTCCGGCGGCTTGAAAAACGCCAGAAGCTCACCGAAGGTGTTGAGCGCAGCCTTGCCGGCCTTCTTCTCGGGCGTCAAGTTCGGCAGCGGCTTCGGCTTGCCGGGCTTCTTCGGCGGCTCGGGCGGTGCGGCCTCTTGGGGCTGGGGGGGCGTCACGTTCGGTGCCGGGGTGCGGTTGCCGTACCGCTGCTGCCCCTGGCCCGCGCCCGCCCCTTGCCGCGGCTGGAACCCGCCCTGACGTTGGGGCGGCCGGTACCCGCCGCGGTCCTCGCGCGGTGCGGGTCGCTCTTGCGCGGGTTGCGGCGCCGGCTGCGGGCGCGGCGGCCGTTCGCCCCGGGGCTCGCGCGGCGGGGCGTCGGGGCGCCCCCCGCGGCCGCGGTCGGGCTGGCGCCGCTCCTGCCCCGGCTGGATCATGGAGAGCGAGATCTTCTTCTCGCCCGCCTTCACCTCCATCACCCACACCGTCACCACGTCGCCCACCGACACCACGTCGTACGGCGACTTGATGTAGCGGTTGGCCATCTGGCTGATGTGAACCAACCCGCTCTCCTTCAAGCCGATGTCCACGAACGCCCCGAACGGCACCACGTTCAGCACGGTGCCCTTCAGCTCCATGCCCTGGGTGATGTCCTCCAGGCGGAGTACGCCGGTCTTGAAGATCGGCGGCGGCAGGTCCTCGCGCGGGTCGCGGCCGGGGCGCGCCAGCGACGCGAAGATGTCGTCCAGCGTCGGCTCGCCGGCGCCCAGCTTGGCCGCCATCTCGGGCAGGTCGGTCGCGTTCAGCTTCGCCCGCAGCTCCTGCACCTTCTCCCGGCTGCGGAGGTCGTCCGGGGTGAACCCGAAGTCCGCGAGCGCCTTGCGGGCGACCTCGTAGCTCTCCGGGTGGATCCAGGTGCTGTCGAGCGGGTCCGCGCCGTCCGGCAGCTTGAGGAACCCGGCCGCCTGGGTGAACCGCTTCTCGCCCAGACCCGGCACCTGAAGGAGTTGCTCGCGGTTCGCGAACGGCCCGTTCTTCTCGCGGTAGTTCACGATCTCGCGGGCGACGAGCTGGTTCAGGCCCGACACGTGCCGCAGCAGGGGCACGCTGGCGGTGTTGAGGTCCACCCCGACCTGGTTCACGCTCGACTCGATGACCCCTTCGAGCGACTCCTTGAGGAACTTCGGCTTCACGTCGTGCTGGTACAGCCCGACGCCGATGTGCTGCGGGTCGATCTTCACCAGTTCCGCGAGCGGGTCCTGTAGCCGGCGGCCGATGCTGATGGTGCCGCGGGTGGTAGCGTCGAGGTCCGGGAACTCCTCGCGGGCCACGGGGCTGGCGGAGTAGTCGCTGGCGCCGGCCTCGATCACGATGACGTAGGCGAGGTCGGCGGGCGCCTCCGGCAGCCCGTCGAGCGAGATCGGCGGGGCCGCGGGGGGCGGGGGGGGCGCCACCGGCACGGACGCGGTGACCGGCGCCCCGGTGGTGAGCGTCTCGCCGGCGGCCGGCGGCGTCTCAACGTGCGTCGCGGCCGGGGCCAGCGGCGCGGTCCCGTCCGGGGTCAGCGACACCGACAGCGTCAGCGACTCGCTCGGGAGCGTCGGGGCGTCCGAATCCAGGGTGACCGCGGCCGGCGCCGGCGCCGCTTCGGCGGGCACCGGAACGGCCTCGGCGGCCACCGGCGCGGGCGCCGGCGTGTCGCTCGACACGGTGACCGACTGCGGCGCCTCGGGAACCGGGTTCAGCCGCCGGTGGACGAACTCGGCGATCAGGTCGGCGACCAGTTGTTCGCTGTCGCGGCACCCGGTCCCGTTGCCGATCGCGATGACCGAGATCTGGTACTTGCGGATGAGCTGCTCGAGCTTCCGCTTGGCATCGCCGGCCTGCTTCTGGTTGTGCGGGTAGATGACCGCGTCTTCGAGCAGCTTGCCGGTCTCGTCGAGGGCGGCGAGCTTGCACCCGGTCCGGATCCCCGGGTCGATCGCGAGCACCTTTTTGCCCCGGAGGGGCGGCTGGAGCAGCAGGCTGCGGAGGTTCTTGGCGAACACCATCACCGCGTGCTCTTGCGCGCGGTCCGTCAGCTCCCGGCGCACCTCGCGCTCGAGGCTCGGCCGCAGCAGCCGCTCGAGCGCGTCCTTGGCGACCTCGAGCAAGAGCCCGCGGTGCGGGTGCTCGGCGAGGTTCAGGTGGTAGGTGGTGATCTCCAGCCCGCGCACCGGGTCGGTGTCGACCCGCACCTTGAGCACGTTCCCCTTCTCGCCGCGGTTGATGGCCAGCACGCGGTGCGGCGGGATCTCCTTCACCGGCTCGCGGAAGTCGAAGTACGGCTCGTACTCCTTCCCTTTGCCCTCCGCGACGCTCTCGTTGCGGACCGACACCAGCACGCCGGTGTCCCAGGTGAAGGCGCGGAGCGGCCCGCGCACGTCGGCGCTGTCGGCGACCATGTCCGCGAGGATGTTGCGGACGCCGGCCATCACGTCGTCGGTGTTTAGCAGCCACTTGTCGGGGTCGACGAGCCCCTGCACCACCTCGTCGAGCTTCTCGACGGCGGGGTCGCGGTGGAAGATGGCCTCGGCCAGCGGCCCGAGCCCTTTCTCGCGGGCCTCGGTGGCGAGCGACTTCTTTTTCGGCTTGAACGGCAGGTACAGGTCTTCGAGCCGCTTCGGCGACTCGGCGCCCAGCACCGCCCGCACGAGGTCGTCGTTCAGCTTGCCCTGGAACGCGATGCTCTTGAGGATGGTGCGCTTGCGGTCGGTCAGCGCGCGGAGCGCCGCGACCCGGTCCTGGATGCGGCGGATGACGTCCTCGTTCAGCCCGCCGGTCCGCTCCTTGCGGTACCGGGTGATGAACGGCACCGTGTTGTCGTCGTCGAGCAACTGGACCACGGCCTCGACCTGCGCCTTGCGGATCTGCAGATCCTGCGCGATCCGCGAGAGGTCGTGCGGCTGCGGCGAGGGCGGCACCTCGGGAACGGGCTGAGCGGGTTCGCGCGAGGGCGGCGGCGGCGCGACCTCTTCCGGCACGGCGTCGGCGGCCGCGGCGTCCGCGGCCCCTTCGACCACCGGCGCCGCGCCTTCGGGCGCGGTAATCTCGCCGGCCGGCGGCGCCGGTTCGGCGGACGCGACCGGCGCCGTTTCGGCGTCACCCGGTGTTGCGGTTGGCGTTTCGGGCAGCGGTGCGGTCGGCGAGTCAGACGCGTTCGAGGTCGGGTCGGACGGGGTCATGTTGCGAGCGTCCTGGGGACAGCGGGGCGGCTCCGGCGGCGGAGTCGGGACGATTCACCCGCCACGCGGGTTCGCGCGGCGGGCCGGTTCGCGCCTGAAGAAAACGAGGCGTTCACGGGAAATGATTACGGGCGGGTCCGAGGTGCGTCAAGGAACCCGTGACCGAACCGTCGGGCAAAGTGTGAAACGCGTCGGCCGTTCCGCGCTTCACGGCGCGCGTCAGTTCGGGTCCAACCCGACTTCAATCGTTTCAAGTTCCAGGTTCCAAGTTCCGCGCGAACCTGAAGGCACACGAATGGGCCGGAGCTTGTGCCGCACGGGTTCTCAACTTGGAACGACTGGAATTGGTATCACACCGCGCCGAGCAGTTCCTTAAGGATGTTGTTCGCCGGGTAACTGTGCCCGAGGTGCTGCCGGAACCCTTCCGCGAACGCCACGCCGGCGGCGGCCCCCTGCGCCGCCCCCCACTCGCGCATCGAGTCCACCAAGTTGTCGACCCCGTGGTGCTTCCGCAGCCACGCCCGCTGGCTCTCGTGGCACTCCAGCATCCGCCCCTTGTCCGCGATCACCGACGAAATGTCGATCCGGAACGCCGGCTTGATCGGCTGCCCGAACGCGTCGCGGCCCTCGAGCGGGTCGCAGTAGAACAGGTGCGGGATGTGCGCGACGGGCGGGTGCAGGTGCCGCCCGTGAAGGAAGTTGGGGATCGGGGCTGCGAACGTGGCCGCCCGCACCAACTTGCTCGTCTGCTCGTGGTCCAGGTGGTAGTCGTCCGGGCTGTGCGTGAACACCACCGCCGGCGCCACCGCGTTGATGAGCCGCACCACCTTCTCCAGCGCCGGCTCGTTGTACACCACCCTCAGGTCACGCTCCTCAAGGCAATGGTACGCTGCCCCAATTGCGTTGGCCGCGGCCCGCCCCTCGCCCCGGCGGATGCGGGCGATCTCTTCGGGCGTGTGCTCTGCGGAGCCGCAGTCGCCCGGGGTCATGGTGGCCACGTGGACCGTCCAGCCGTGCTCCTTGTGGAGCCGGACGAGGGTGCCGGCGCAGAGGAATTCGGCGTCGTCGGGGTGCGCGAGAACGGCGAGCGCGGTGCGGTTCATGTCGGGTGAGTCGTGCAAATGGGCAGGTGGGGTGTGGTGAGATGAGTGTTGTACGAACCGCGGGCCGCGGAGGTGACCCCGCGGCCCGCTGGCGTGCTTCGGTGTTCGCCTTTTACGGCTGATGCGGTTGCTCTTGCGGCGTCGCACCCGGCTGCGGCGCCCCGCCGGCCGCGATGCCCGCCGGCTGCTTGCGCGACACGCCCTGCTTCTGCCGCACCGACTCCTTCATCGCGTCACTCACCCACGGCCCGCCGTCCGGGGCCGTCGACCCGACGAACGGGGACGAGAAGCTCTGACCGGACACGTTCTCGACCACGTACCACTTCAGCTCCTCGCGGTTCCCGCTGGGCCACAGCGGGTCCGCTTCCACCCGCGGCTCCTCGGGGCGCGGGTCCGGCTTGTCGTCGGGCTTGCGGGTCCGCTGCCGCTCCTCCCACTGCTTGAGTTCCGCGGCCCACTGCTTGCGGCGCTGGTCCAGTTGGGCCTGGTACCACTTGTCCTGCATGGGGAAGGGCAGGCTCAGGAACGGCACCACCGACTGCGACCCGCCGGCCAGCCGGTCGGCGTACTCGCGCACCCGCTCGTCGTCCTGCACCAGCAGCCGCTGGTACGCCATCTCGAACTCGCACGTCTCCTCTTCGGTCCGGTCGGACCGCTCGGGGCGGTGGAAGGTGGGGTTGGCACGCAGCACCTCTTTCCACTGGGCCAACCCGTTCCCGTACAACTGGATGGCGAGCGGCGGGTTACCGATTTTGCGGGCCTGCTCGGCCTTGTAGAGCGTCTTGCGCGCGGCCACCGTCTCCCGCTTCTGCTCGGCGTTGGCCGCGGCGACGAAGTACGGGAAGTTGGTCACCTGCCGGTTCGAGGCGTAGTAGTCGAGGGCGGTCTTGGCCACGTACCGCTTGCGCAGGTCCTCGTCGTTGTACTGGTCCTGGGTCAGGTCGCCGGGGATCGAGCCCGGGTCGGTGGCCTGCGCCCGGAGTGTCTGGTACCGGGCCGGGTCGACGGACAGGCCGTAGTCGGCCCCGTGCCGGTTCCACAGCTCGGCCGCCTTCTGCCACTCGACCAGCGACCACGCGCGACCGGCCCCGGCCACTACGCCCTTCGGCCGCGAGGGGCGGTCCGGGTCGTCCGCGAACCACAGCTTCGACGGCTCCGCGGTCGGGTCGTCGACCTGCCAGCCCTCCTCGTCGAACCACCCCTCCTTCTGCTCCATCTCGGCCTGGTAGCTCTGAGCCCGGGGCGCACCCTGTCGGAAGATCACCATCGCCGGCAGCCGCGGGACGCGGTGCTTCGCCGGGTCGTGCCCGAACTGGCCGGCCCGCGGGGTCGGACCGGGCACCGGCTGCCCCTGGGCGTCCTTAATCTGCGGGGGCAAAAGCAGCAGCGAGTAGCTGAACCAGGCCCGGGCCGCTTTAAATGCGGTGAAGTACCCGCCCGCGGTGGACAGCTCGGTCTTGGTCTCCATCTTGGGGTGCGCTTCGTTCGACTCGGTGAACTGGTCCGGCAGGGCAGGGAACTGCTTGTCCTTGTCGGCCAGCTCGTTCTTGTACTCGCGCGTGCCGTCCACCCGGTACACCACCCGGTACCGCGACGGCACCTCGTAGTTGGTTTCCAGGAACTGCACCACCTCCTGCGGAGTAGCGCGGCGCAGCTTCTCGGCGGCCTTTTTGTCGGTGTACCGCTGGTCCTCGCCGCGGAGCCGCCGCACGAGGTGCGGGTAGTCCTGGCAGAACGACTCGAACACGTCGTACCGGAACTTCTTGGTCTCGGGGTCCACGAACCGCCGCGGGTCGCGCTGCTCGGGCGGGATGCAGCTCAGGTCGAACAGGCACCGCAGCACCTCCACCTGGTCCGACACGCCGAACTTGTTCTGGTAGTAGAAGGCGATCTGGTACCGCATGTCCGGGGACCGCCGGTTCTGCCGCTCCCCCTTGGCCAGCAGCTCGATCCCGCGGGCGATGTAGAAGTACATGTCGCCGGACCCGTGCATCTCGACCGACACGTTGTACGCGATGTTCCAGCTCTGGAAGATCCAGGGCGTGATGAAGTTGGGCTGCAGCTTGGTGACCGCCTGCACCCGCTGCTCGAACTCGTGGAAGTCGTTCCGCCGCTGCTTGTCGATGGCCGACAGCCACAGCCCGGTGACCACGAACCCGCGGCTCCCGGTGAGGGTGAGCCGCAGCGCGCTGCCGACGACCTCGGCCTCGCTCTCCTCGGGGTTCAGCTCCCACACCTCCAGGCGCTGGGCCTGGCTCTCGATGGTGTGGGTGCCGGCCCACCGGAACGGGGCCGCGGCGCTGGCGGTGCTGAGCCGCAGCGGGAGCGGGATCACCCCGCGCCAGTACAGGCTGACCGTGAACAGCACGAGGATCGCGCCGAGGTAGCTCGCCTTGCGGATCGTCGCGGCTCGTTGCAGGGGGTTCATTCGCCACCAGAGGACAGAGGACAGCGATGAGAAGGTCGCGGCCAGACGACAGAGATCAGGCAACAAAATGCAGCGGTCAGGGCAAGAACAAACAGGGCCGGCGCCAAAGAACCGCACCGGCCTCTGTTCTCAGTCCTCTGCCTTCTGACCGCGACTACGCGGCCACCTCGCGGTTCCGCATTAAATAGTACGCGAGTACGGCCCAGGGCAGCAGGTAGCCGGCGGTGACCACCAGGTTCACCACGAGGTACTCGGCGTTGATGTTGAAGCCCTCCGCCACGAAGTGGCCCCAACTGAAGGACTCCACGTCCGGGATCAGGTTCTGGAACCGGCGGAAGAACCACGCCGCGATCTTGTCGCCGAACATCAGCGCCCGCGTCCCGGCCGAGTCGGTCACCTGCGCGGTGGACTGCTCCGCCTTCACGATCTGCGAGAGGCTCTGGAACGGGCCGCCGATGTTCCGCCCCGTCGCCAGGTCGGTCAGGTGGTCGGTGAACAGCCCGATGATGTAGATGCCAGCGGACAGCAGGAACGCCAGGATGCCGCTGAGGTACGTGCTGGCCGCGACCGCCACGCCGATGAACATGCACAGCCGGCACCAGAGCCCGATCATGCTCTTGAAGAAGTTCACCTCGTAGCGCAGCTCGTTGCGGAGCAGGTACAGGTCCGGCTCGGCCATCCCGAGCAACTGGCCGGGGCTCTCGCACTTGACGTAGATCGCGAGCCGCGGCAGCGTCTGCCCCCGCTCGTCCTTGCCCGGAGTGCCCTGGTTGGCGCTGCGGAACAGCCCGGCCGGCACCTCAATGCCCATGACCGTGTAGTCCAGCACCCGCTTGCCCCGGAGTTCGAAGAACCCGAACTCCTCGGCGAGCGCGCTGACGGCCTTCCACGCCGGGGTCCCGGGCCGCGGGTCGGACACGTTCGCCGGCTCCGTCGTAACCAGCCCGTCCGCTTCGGTCACCTTGACGCCGTTCGCCTTGAGCTTCTCGGCCAGGCTCTTCATGCGCTGGGCCAGCCGCAGCTCGGCGCGCTCCTGGTCCGTCTTGGGTTCGCCGCCCTTGAGGCGGGCCGCGAGCCGCGCGTCGATCAGCGCCCCGGTGAGCAACCGTTGGACCGCGGCGGCGTAGTCGGCGCCCTGGTCGGCGTCCACCCACCGCCACTCGGCCCCCTCCTGCTTGGAGGGCTGGCGCTGGGGCGCGTTGTGGGTGGCGATGGTGAAGTTCGTCAGCACCCCCGCGTCCTGCTCGCCCTTGGTCATCCGGTACACGTCGAAGGTGAACTCGAGCGGCACGCGGTCCCCTTCGGGGCGCTCCAGGTCGGTCGGCACGGTGGCGAACTTCCAGATGCCGCGCTGGGGGGAGTCCGGGTGCCCGGCGATGTACCGCCGGTAGTCGAACTCGCGGCCCACGTTGGTGCCCTCGAAGTCCTTCTTCTCCTGCCGGTCCTGGGCCAGCATGCTCTTGAACTCGAGCTTCCCGCGGTGCGGCACCCGGGCCTTGTACGTCTCCGCGCGGGCCTGCGGGGACACCGACGTGTTGGCGATCAGCGCCACGCTAATGCCGGTGAGCCCGAGCAGCACCAGGGTCATCAGCGACACGTACCCGATGAACCGCCCGAGCACGATCTCGAACCGCTCCACCGGCTTCGAGACAATGGTGAAGATGTTCAGGCTCTTGATGTCGTCCGGGATGCCCAGGGCGGCCAGCAGCACGCCCGGCACCAGGCACAGGATGCTGAGGACGAACGTGATCGTGCCGGTGGTGTTCCGCAGCTCGTCGCTCGGCTTGCTCGGGAAGAACCACTGCCACGGGAACAGGGCCGGGAGCAGGATGATGAGGAACACCCACAACACCCGCTTGCGGATCACCTCTTTGAAGCTCAGCTTGGCGATGGCCCACACCGGCCCTTCGGCCTCGAACAGCATGAGTACGGCGAGCGCCGCCAGCGCCACCCCGGCGCCGACCGCCAGCAGCCACGCCCAGATGGCGGTCAGTTGCGGCGCCCCAATGGCGAACAGCACGGCGCCGACCGCGAGGTACGCCGCGACCGCACCGCCCACGGCGATCAAGAGGCGCCGGCTCATCAGCCCGGTCGTGTACGTGCCGAGAGCGTGACCGAACCGCTTGGCCCCGGACGAGTTGAACGACACGTTGCGGCGCAGGATCTTGTACAGGTCTCGCACGAACGGCTCGCACAGCCCGAGCAGCGAGAACAGGCCGCCGATCATGAGGGCGATGGCCTGCGCCTGACCGTGCCAGACGGGCAACTCGGGCTTGGGCGACTCGCCCGGCGGGGGAGGGGGGGGCACCGGCACTTCCCCCTTCTTAAAGATGATGAGCGCCAAGTAGATCGCGTAGCTCACCAGCGCCAGGGCCGCCATGCCGAGCATCCAGGTGGACACCGGGACGCGGAGCCGCTCGGACTCGGACTTGTCGGTGGGGGTCGCGAGGGCGTACAGCAGGTACACGGCCAGCCCGACGGCCGCGAACCCGCCGGCGTCCTGGAGCCACGCCTGTACGAGGCCTTGGAGTTCGGCGTACCCCCACGGGTCGCCCCGGTCCAGTTGCAGAATGCCGAACAGCGGCGCCGTCATCGAGTCACCCTTGAGTCCGGGATGAGAACCCCGGCGATTCCCGATACGCGAACCCTGAACCGTTAGATCCGCACGGGCGGCGTGCCGCCCGAACGCCCCGAGCCCGACGGGGTTCTTGTTACATCACGTCGCTTCGGACCCGCTGCTCCGACCGCGGGCCGAGAACCCGGCGGCTCACGCCTTCGGCGGCACCGCGGTGTTCTGCATCGCCTCTTCGGGCGGCAGGTACCGGCGGCCCGGCCGCGCCCGCGACTCCTCGATCACCCGCAGGAACAGCTCTTCCAGGGTGCTGGCGGGGTGTCCGAGCGTCTCGAGCGTGCCGCCGTACTTCTTGAACAGCGCCGCCAGTTCGGCCTTCAGCTCGGGGGTCTCCTTGACGCTGCTGGCCCGCACCTCGAGCCGCGCGGCGTCCTCGACGAGAGTCGACACCTTGCCGAGCGTCTGGAGGTCCCCGTTGTAAAGGATCGCGATTCGCCCGCACACGTCCTGCACGTCCTCCAGCCGGTGCGAGCACATCAGGATGGTTTTGCCCTTCGCCTTCAGATCGAGGATCAGGTCCTTCATCCACCGGGTGCCGAGCGGGTCGAGGCCCGAGGTCGGCTCGTCGAGGATGATGAGGTCCGGGTCGTTGATGAGCGCCTGGGCCAGCCCGATGCGCTGGCGCATGCCCTTCGAGTATTCCTTCAGGATGCGCTTCTTGTCCGCAGACAGCCCCACCCGGTCGATCAGCTCGGCCGCCCGGCGCTTGCGGGTGTCGGGGTCGATGTTGAACAGCCGGCCGTAGAAGTCGAGCGTCTCTTCCGCGTTGAGGAACCGGTACAGATACGACTCTTCCGGCAGGTACCCGATGCGCTCGTTCTTCTCGACCTTCGCGGCCGGCTCGCCGAACACGAACGCGTCCCCGGAGGTCGGGAACAGCAGCCCGAGCAGCAGCTTGATGGTGGTGGTTTTGCCGGACCCGTTCGGCCCGAGCAGCCCGAAGATCTCGCCTTTGTAGATCTTCAGGTCGAGCGCGTTGAGCGCGGTCTTCTTCTTGCGGCCCCAGAAGTCGCGGTACACCTTGGTGAGGTTGCGGGTCTCAACGACAACGTCTTCGGCCATTTCCAAGCACTCCGGGCGCCGCACGAGCCGATTTAGGGGGTGTACCCAGTTGTTACGTACCGGCCCGCGGGCCGGTTCGCCGATATGCTAGGAACCCGCCCCGGGGTGCGGCGAGGCGCGTCCCGCAGTGTCCCGCAAGCGTTTGCGCCCAAGAGCCGCTTGCGCGACCGCAAAAACGTCCCCGAGCCGGAACGACCCGCAGCACCGGACCTGCTCGACCGGCCGGCACCCGCATTCCGCGCCTCTCCGCGCCAACCTGTCGCTCGCCCCCAACGCCGGTTCATCGGCGCCGGTTATGACCGTAGGCGCTGAGCCTGCGCGAGCGATACAAAAGAGGACGAACGTGTCGGCGAATCCCGGAGGGTGGCAGATGAAGCGGTACGGAGTCGGCGCGGTCCTCTTCGGGTTCGCCCTGTCGCTCGCCGGCTGCGGGCCGGAAAAGGTGCTGCCGACCGACCTCCTGAAGCCCGGCAGCGGCCCGGTTCCGTCGCCGGTGCCCACGAAGTCTGATCCCGAGGCCCTGGCGGTTATCGACCAGGCCGTGAAGGCGTTCACCGGCGGAAAGCCGGACCTGCTCGCGAAAGGCAAATACTGCCGGGTCGCGATGAAGGGGCTGATGTACTCGGTGGACAGCTCTAATCAATCGGACGCGGTGCGAACGTACGCCGCCGCGTGGCCGGACCGGCTCCACGTCACCAACGACAGTGAATCGTTCGGAAGTAAGCGGGCGGTCGCTTCCTGGCTCCGCCGCCCGGAGTTCGTGATCACCAGCAACGGAACCGAGGTGCGCCCGCCGAACCCGGCCGAGGTCGAGCAGAACCTCGCCAGCGATCTGGTCGGGCAATTGTGGATGGCGTTCCTGCTCCCGGCCACCGATCCAAAAGCGGTCGTGTTCGACCCGCAGACCATCAGCCTCGACAGCCGCGAACTCAAGCTGGTGAAGCTCTCGCTCGGCGAGTACCCGGTGTACCAACTCTTCTTCGACACGAAATCGAACGCGCTGGTGCGGGTCGAGTACACCATCACCGCAACCGGCGTCCCGCGGCGCACGACGATGATCTTTGCGGAGCACAAGCCGGGACCGGACGGGTTACTCCTGCCGTACCGCCTGGAGTGCCTCCACAATAAGTCGGTCGTCGAGAAGTGGACGGTCGAGAAGTGGGAGTTCCCGGAGACGATCAAGGACGACGAGTTCATGCCGAAGAAGAAGTAAGCAAGAAGAGATTGGCCACAAAAACGCACAAACGGGAACCAGAAACGAAGACGAATGAGAGCAGAAGAGGATTAGCCGCAAAAAAGCACAAAGGGCACAAAAGAAAACCAAAGACGAAGACAATAGAGGAGCGTTTTAAACTCACTATTCTGTCTTCGTCTTTGGTTTCTTTTTGTGCCCTTTGTGCTTTTTTGCGGCTAACATCCTGCCTTCAGTCTCTTCGTCTTTGGCTTCTTTTTGTGCCCTTTGTGCGTTTTTGTGGCCAATCCTCTTCTTGCTTGCTTCTATGGCGGATAGCCCTGAACCGGCGGCGGTTTGCCGTTGTTCTGTGGCTCGAGCCACGTCGGACCACTGAACGGGCGGGCCGACGACGCCGGCGGCCAGTCCGGGCGGTAGCTCGGCGTCCCGGGCAGCTCCTTCAACCCGCCGCTGCCGCGGAGCGCGCCGCCGACCCCGATCAGTTCCGGGCGGCGGGCCACCTTGTCCGCGAACACCTCCAGGTCGCGGGTGATCTTCTCCGAGCGCGCCAGGATGCGGGCCAGCGAGCCCGCGGCCAGGTCGAGGTTCTGGTACACCGTGGGGTCGCTGATGAGCTTCTGAACTGTGCCGTTCTCCTTGCCGAACGCGTTCACGATTCCGCGGATCTCCGCGATCAGTTTACCGAGCTGCTCGGCGGATTCCGCGACCCCCTTCACGAGCCCCTCCGAGCGTGCCGCGAGCGGTCGGGTCACCGCCCGCACGTCCGCCACCACCTGCCCCACTTCTGTAACTCGGTCGTCGATGTTCTTGACCGTCTTTTCAGCGCTGTCCAGTAAGGTGCCGAGCGCGCCGGCGAACTTGACCACGTTCAGCGCCACCGAGTTGAGGTTCTTGAGCAGTTCCGCGAACTGTTTGCGGTTCTCCGGCGACAGCACGTCGTTCACGTTATCGAACGCCGTCCGCGCCCCCTTCACCGCGGCCGCCACCTCGGGCTCCAGGCGCTTGACGGCGGCACGAACGTCGTCCACCGCCGGCTTGATGGTGCGGAGCGCGTCCTGGGCGTCGCGGAAGAGGGTCTTCAGGTTCGGTTCTTCGGGCACGAGCGGGGGTTGGGTCGAGACGAACCCGACGGGCAGCTCCGCGCCGATCGGAGCCGCCCCCGGCGCGGGCGGTCCCTTGGGGGGAACCGGACCGTCGGGGCCGAGAATGTTCTGAATCTTGGCGTTGGTTTTGCGCAGCTCGGGGATGAACGCGCGGACGTCCTTGAACAGCGCGGTCGCCTCGTCGGCGGTGGCCTCGATCCGCGGGCCGACCTCGCTCAGCCGTTCCAGTTTCTCGAACGCCTTGGTCATGCGTTCGAGCGACTGCTGCGCGTTCTGGAGCGCGTTCGACGCCGGGGCCACGAGGCTCCGCGGGGTGATCGGCGTGACGCCCGGGATTTCGCTGCCCGGCGGCCAGTCCTCCCCGCGCGGAACGGGCTGGCTGTCGGGACCGAGCTTCGGAAGGAAGTCCACCGCGGTGTCGCCGCTGAGCAGCCCGCGGGTGATGTGCGCTTCTTCCGACTTCCGCGGCAGGTACTTGCGGTCGAGTTCGATGCGCACCCGCACCTGCCCGCTCTCGGGATCGAGTTCAACCCCCGTGACCTGGCCGATGCGGACGCCCGATTTGCGGATCGGCGTGCCCGGCCCGAGCCCCGGCGCTTCGGAGAAAAGGACCGAGTATTTGACGTCGGACGAAAACACACGGGGCGTGCCGCCGAATAGTACGACGAGGCCCGCGAGCGCGAGCAGCGACGCGCCCATGAACAGCCCCAACCGCATCCGTAGCGCACGCTCGGCCATTACATTTTCGTTCCAGGTTTCAGGTCCCGAGTTCCCAGCCCGTTAGAGGTAACAGAAGGCGAACCAGGTGCCTGTTAACTTGAAACTCGGAACCTGTAATTGTCCCTAGCGACATTCCCGGATTCGCCGCAGGATCTGCTGCTCGAGGGCGTAGTCGCGCCCGGTGCGGATCCAGCCACCGTTCCCGGCCGTTTCGGCCGTAACCACTTCCACCTGCCGGTCCACGGTGGGCGCCTCCTGGAACACCGCGTTGCCGATGGTGGCGCGGGACGGCCGGGGCACGTCCTCGAGTTCCTTATCGACGACAACGTACACCAGATACCCGCCGCGCTCCCCGGCGCGGATCTCGACGCTGGCGGTCTGGCGGGTGCTCTGGAAGGTGGCGAGCAGCCGCAGCCGCGGGTCCGGGTTGCCGGCCTTCCAGAACTGCTCGTACCCGGGCGCCACCCGCGGCTTCGTCGTGATGCGCCCCTCGTAGGGGTTGGGGGTGTTCAAATCGAAGTAGTCGTCGAGCACCTCCACGCACTTCTCGAACACCTCACGGTACGACAGCGCGGTGGGCTGACCGGGGGACACGAGCACCGGGTTCTCGACCTCGGCGCGGCGGACCGCGACGGGGTTGTCGAGCGGCGGTGCGGTGGCGCACCCGACCGGCGCGAACACGGCACACGTCATTATTACAGCGACACCGGAAGGGCGCGTAACGACTCGCCGCGTGGTCATTCGTAACGTCCCTCGGCATCAACTATTTCCGGTAGCGGCGGCGGTATGCCCGAGACCGCCGCGCCGGTCAAGACGGGTTGCGCAGCCCGCGCGCCGAGCCGCGCGGGTGGCGCCGTGAAGTTTGCGTACGGGTCAATCGCGGGTGTTGCACCGGCCCCCGGGGTCGGATAGCCTTTTCAAAAATACCGTGCGGGTCGAGCCCCACATCCTCACGAGATGCCCCGTGGCCAAGACGTGTCCCAGTTGCGGGTACAGCCCCATCGGATCGTTTACCGACAACTGCCCGCTCTGCGCGGAGCCGGTCGGCTCGGCTTGTGGCCGGCGGCGCTCGTGCGGCCCCGACGAAACCGGCGCGCTGTCGCCCACGGCCCGCCGGGCCATCGGCGGCGGTTTCCTGGTGATGTTCGTACTTGCCGGGTGCTACGGACTGGGAATATGGGGCGGCAACCGCACTGACCGGGACGTCGAACGGCAGATGGCCGAGGTGCGGGCGCAAATCGAAGCCGACCGCAAAATCCGCACCCTCGGTGTTTCTGCCACGCAGCTCCTCCAAGAGTTCCAAACCGATCCGACCGCCGCGGACCAGAAGTACCGCCGCAAGTACCTCGAAATCGACGGCGTGATCGAGCGCAACGGCACCGACCGCGAGGACGACACCCCGTTCCTGGTGTTGCACGCCGGCGACGACGGCGCCAGGCTCCGGATCGAGTGCTTCTTCGACATGGCAGACGAGGACGAAGAGTCACAACTCAAGCGACTGAAAAAGGGCGACCGGGTGACCGTCCGCGGCGAGTACGGCGGGCAGGTCAGTAACGTGCACGTTCGGGCCTGCACGCTGGCAAAGTGACCTGCGGCCGTGATGAATCTGCTTTACCCGACTCTGAGAGCGAACCAACTGGCCCCGATGGCCCGGGTTTCGCTCTGTTGCGCACTCGTCGCGGGCGCCTACGGCGCGCTGCACGATCAAATCAGCTACGCCATCTCACCGGAGTACTTCACGAAATTGAAGGTGCACCAGTTCGCCTACGCGGACTTCGGGTGGCCGCCCCGGGCGTTCGCTTCGGTGGTCGGGTTCCTCGGGACGTGGTGGGTCGGGCTGCTGGCCGGGTGGTTCTTGTCCCGGGTCGGGCTGATCGAACTTCCGCCCGAGCGGCGCCGGCGGTGCCTGTTTCGTGCGTTCGGACTCGTGCTGTCCGGGGCGGCCGTCGGTGGACTCGCCGGCGCCACCGTCGGTGTTGCCACCACCTGGGACGGCGACCTCCGCGGCTGGCAGCATTGGCGAACCGAGATCGGCATCGAAGACCTGCGCGGGTTCGCGATCGTAGCCCAGTTGCACGCCGGAGGATACCTCGGCGCACTGGCCGGTGCGATCTGCGCCTTCATTGATGTGCGCCGCCATCGCGCCCGCGCGGAAGGGAAGGGGAGCGCCCCTGGGCACGAGCCGCCGGGCACAGCTACGCCAGCGCCTTATCGACCACCACACCGCCAACATCTGTGAGGCGCTCGTCGCGCCCGCTGTGCCGGTACGTCAACTGCTCGTGATCCAGACCCAGCAGGTGGAGAATGGTCGCGTGGAAGTCGTTCACGGAAATCAGGTCATCGACCGCGTTCAGCCCGAACTCGTCGGTCGTGCCCACGGTGGCCCCGCCCTTGGCACCGCCACCGGCGAGCCACATCGTGTAACCAAGTGGGTTGTGGTCGCGGCCCTTACCGCCCTGGCTGTTCGGCGTCCGTCCGAACTCGCTGCACCACACGACCAGCGTGTCCCTGAGCATCCCCCGCTGCTTCAGGTCCTTTAACAGCGCCGCGATCGGCCGATCGACGTGCCCGCACATCTTCTCGTGGTTGGCGTTCACGTCGTCGTGGGCGTCCCACTGCGTCACGATCGGCCCGCCGCCGCTGTACACGGTGACGAACCGGACGCCCCGTTCCACGAGCCGCCGGGCGAGCAGGAGGCGCGTGCCGAAATCCGCGGTGGCCTTCTCGTCGAGGCCGTAAGCCTTCTTGGTCGCCTCGGTCTCCTTCGCGAGATCGACCGCATCGGGCGCATGCCGCTGCATCTTGAACGCCAGCTCGTAGCTCGCGGTGCGGGCGTTCAGTTCCGCGTCGGCGCCCGCCTGTGCGGCGTTGAGCTTCTGCACGAGTTCGAACTGCCGCCGGTTCTGTTCCGCGCCGGTGTCCGCGGGCGGCTGCAAGTTGATGATGGGGTTCGGCCCGCGACGCATCAGCGTGCCCTGGTAAACGGGCGGGAGGAACGCGTTCGACCAGCACGGCGCGCCGCCCTCGGGCACGCCCTCCGGCTGCGGCATGACGCAGTACGCGGGCAGGTTCTCGTTCACGCTTCCCAGACCGTAGGTGACCCAGCTCCCGAGGCTCGGCCAGCCCATCAGGGTGCGTCCGCTGTGCAGCTCGTACATTGCCGGCGCGTGAACCGTGTTGCTGCACCAGCACGACCGCAAGAAACAGATGTCGTCGGCGCACGTCGCGAGGTGCGGCATGAGATCGGACACCTCCGCGCCGCTCGCGCCGTGCTTCTTGAACGTTCGCGTGCTGGGCAGGATCACCTCCTGCCCGGTGGTGAACTGGCTCTTGGGCCGCCCCGTGGACTCCGGGAGCGGCTTGCCGGCCCACTTGGCGAGCGCGGGCTTCGGGTCGAACAGGTCCATCTGGCTCGGGCCGCCGACCATGAACAGGAAGATGACGCGCTTGGCCTTCGGCTCGAAGTGCGGCTTCTTCGCGGCGAGCGGGTTTACGACGGGCGCGCCCCGCGGCCCCGCCTCGGCGCCGCGGGCGTCGCGCGCCAGGAGGTAGTTCAGCGCGATCCCGCCGAGCCCGCCGCCGGACCGGAACAGGAACTCGCGCCGGGACGCCGCGTGCGGGAAGTGGGTGTTCATGTCGCCAGCGTACACGGCCCGTAACGGACGTGCAAGAACGCGGAACCGGTGCTTCCACGCCGACCGGTTCACACCCGGCGCGGAAGCACCTGTACTCTGCATATGGAGGCGGCGCGTCACTGCTGCGCACATCTGATGCGTGCCGTTATGTCCGACCGTTTGGCGGCTTCGGCTGGAGCAGCTTGTGAATCGAGGTGTGCCCCCCAGACTTTCGCGGCGGAGGCTTCTCCGGTCGCGGCTTCTGGTTCGGCACCTTGGCCCACTTCGGCGACCATTGCGTGGAGAGCAACTCTCGCACGCGACCGCGCACCCGCTCATCGCCGCCCGGCACCGGGAGGGCGGCGGTCACCTCGTCGAGCGTCAGCACCTCGTGCAACCCGATCAACTCACGGGTCATGTCCGCGAGCGCCTGCTCGGCGGACACATCCTCAACGGGCGTGGGCTCGGGGCGACCGGCCGTGATGTACGCTCGCACCAGTTGCAGCACGTTGAACAGTACCAGGCACAGGGCCCCCTGGAACACGGTCGCGGGCGGACGGCACCCGATCAGTCGTTGCAGGTGGAGCACCTCGGTGATCTGTTGGAACACGTTCTCGATTTGCCACCGCGTGAGGTACACCGCCAGCAGATCGGCGCCGGGGTGCCGTCGGTCGTCGAGCCGGTCCGTAATCACCCCCACGTCCTCGTCGCCCGGGCGGATCAGGGTGACCCGTCGCACGTACAACCGGCGCTCCCCTTGCCCTTCGGCCCCGAGCCACCCCCACTCCTGACGAACCGCGCGGCCGTCATCATCCGTGCCCGTGACCGGGGCCCGCGTCGGGTCCGGGTGGAACCCCGTGTTGTGCCCGTACCGGACCGCGAAGTGGTCTCCGTCGGCGGCGAACCGACGGGGCTGGATCAGGTCGCAGAACTGGCGGTCGGCCACCCACCGCCGTGGCCCCGTCACCACCTCACGGACGGTCGGCAACAGAGCCGGAATGGACCGGATGTCATTGGCCTCCCCGTCAACATCGGCAGCCAGACCGACCGCCACGCCCTCGGCGGGTAGGTACGCGACCAGCAACTTCCCGCCGTATAGTTTGCCCGGCTGGTTCCGGGTCGGGAGCAGCCGCTTGGCCACCCTCTTGATCTTCTTCCCATCGACCACCACCACCGACAGCCCGCTCAGGCTGGCCGGCACAGCGGCCGGCCGGGCGTCCGCCGGGAGCAGCGGGCGGAGGCGCGGGGTGAGGGTGGTAAGGAGGGCCTCGGCCAGCGGCAACGGGAGGCGCGCGAGTTTGCCGTACACGGCCCGCACTTGGCACGAGATCTGGTTCCGCTGGACCGCGTCGAGGATGGCCCCGCGACCGTGGCCCCGGTACCGGGTGAGGGCGTCGGCGAGCACCCGGACCAACTCGGCGAAGGTGAGCTGGTCCTCGTAGCACCGACCCCGATACCGGTCGAACAGGTCCGCGAGGACGGCGTCCGAGGCGAGGTACCCCCATACGGTGTAAAACGCCTCGGCCAGCGGTAGGCGGTGTAGCACCAGGGCTACTCAGTGACTGTCCCATATGTGGCGGTTGGGTGGGTAGAATGGTCCATGCGAACCCAATCCTACCCGAGCGACGTGACCGACGAGCAGTGGGGGCTCATCGAGCCACACATCCCCGTGTACCCCGGCGGCCGTCCCCGCACCACCGCCCTGCGGGACGTCACCGACGCGGTCTTCTACGTGCTGCGGACCGGTTGCCAGTGGCGGTACCGGCCCAAGGACTTCCCGCCCAAGTCCACGGTCGGGCGGTACTTCGACGAGTGGCGACACAACGGCACCCGCGACACGATCCATGACCTTCTCCGCAAAAAGGTCCGCACCGCCGAGAGGCCGTACTCGCCCCGGACGACCGCGAGCGTGGATAGCCAGTCGGTGGACACGACCTCCGGCGGCGAGGAGCGGGGCCGGGACAACGCCAAGAACGTGGACGGGCGGAAGCGGCACATCCTCGTGGATTCCATGGGGTTGCTGCTGGCCGTGCTGGTGACGGCCGCGAGCGTCGATGATGCCAAGGCGGCGGCCGAACTGTTCGGCCGGCTGGACGAGCAACCGATGGGGAAGGTGCGCCGGGTGTTCGCCGACCGCAAGTACCACAACTACGCCCTGTACGAGTGGGTCGAGACGAACGCCCGGTGGGAGCTGGTCATCGTCCGCCGCCCGGACGGGGCCAAGGGGTGGGTGAAGTTACCGCGGCGGTGGACGGTGGAGCGGACGTTCGCCTGGCTGGGGACGTGCCGGCGGTTGTCCAAGGACCGGGAGAAGACGGTGCGGTCGTCGGAGGCGTTCGTCAAGTTGGCCATGATCCACCTGATGCTCAACCGGCTTGAGCCGAAAGGGGGCGACGCCGAGTTTCAATACCACACGGTGGCATAAATCTCACATATGGGACAGTCACTCAGAGATTGAAGCCGGGGCGTTGAGCAGGTCCAAGGCGAGGTCGGGGCGAGCGACCATGGCCCGGGTTGCCGCCGCCACACTGGGGTGTTCGGTGTTCCGCAACAGGTACACCGCGACATTCCGCAGCGACGCCAACGCGCGTGGGGCCGGACCGCGCCGCACCCGGCACCGGTCCTCCCCGAGCGTCACGTCGCGGGTGTAATGCAACCCGTTCTCGATACCCCAGTGGCCGCGCGAGTAACCTAACAGTGCACCCGCGTCGGCCGCCAACGTGCTGAGGCTGGTGATCCCGTACACCACCTCCACCGTGGCCTTCCCGTTCGCCTTCCGCCGCCGCTCGAGCCGGAACGCCTGTCCCACACCCGGCCAGTTGCTCAAGTACCCGTTGAGCCACGTGGTGGTGGTAATGGTCCGCCGCTCGACACGCCCGTGTCCCTTGCCTTGGTCGGTTGCCGTGCCCGCGTGTTCAGCCCACTGTGCCTGAACCGAGGGGGGAAAAGCCGCCCGACTCGGCGGCGAACGCGGTCTCGATGTCCCGCCGCAGTTCGGACTGGTTCCCCTTGGCGTAGAGGATGTAATCGCCGCCCTTGTGGAGTACCTTCGCGCACACGTCGGCGTGGGTGAAGATGGCGTCGCCCGTGACCACCGACCCGCCCAGCGGGGGCAGCACGTCCAGCAACCGCAGGGCCGCCTGGTGCTCGTTGGTGGTGGCTTCGACGGTCATCTGAGCGATCACCCCGGAGGCCTGGGGGCAGTGCTGTGCACAACTGAGTTCAGGGATCCTCGTTGGGCTTGTGGGCTTGTCGACGCCGTTGGACGGAGGTGTGTGCCCCCTTCTGTTTCGCGGCGTGCGGGTGGGCACGGGGCGCCTTGTTGCGTGTCTTGTCCCAGCCCGGCTTCCACATCGTGCCCAATAACTGATCCAACAACGTTCCCACACTCTCTGCCGTCTGATCCGTCGGGATCAGGGACACGATCATCGACACCTCGACCAACTCCTTGAGCGCGGCCAACTGACGATGCCAGTCCGTGCAGAACTGCGCCGTCGAGAGGTCGTCGATGGTCACCTTCCGCTTCGCAACCACATAGCCCTGGAGGACCTGCACCACGTTCGCGAGGACGAAACACATCGACGCCTGAAACACGGTCGCCTCCGGTGTCGAACCGATGAACCGACCCAGGGCGAAGATCGCCGTCACCTTTTGGAACGTGCCTTCGATGGTCCACCGGATGCGGTACAGGTCCAACAGATCGGTCGCCGGGTATGGGGCCGAATCGAGCAGGTCCGTGAGGATTGTAATCGCTTCGCCCACCGGGCGCGCGACGGTGATCCGCCGGACGTACCGGCGGAGCTTGTCCTTGGGCTTCCCGGCCCACCCCCATTCTTCGACCACGGCTCGTTGGGATGGGTCCGCGGTCGTGACCGCGGGGCGCTTCGGGTCGGGTTCGAACGACAGGGTCCGCGCGTACCGCACCACGAAATGACCATTGTCCTTGGTGAACTCGGCGAAGTGCTTCGACGCACAGAACAACCGATCCCCGACCACCAGTTTCGCCGGACCGCCTCGGGCGTGCACTCGGGGCATCAAATCGGGGATCAGTTTGGCCTCGTTGGTTTCGCCATCGAGATCGGCCGCCATGTCGAGCACCAACCCGTCACGGGGCCGGTACGCCACGAGCAGTTTTCCGCCCAAGAGCTTGCCCGGTGTGCCCCGCGTGTCGACGAGTCGCTTGGCCACCTTCTTGAGACTCTTGCCGTCGAGGATCAGAACCTCCAGGCGGTCGAAGGAGGTCGGAAGGCGGTGCGCGACGACCTCGGGGAACAGGGCGGTGAACCGGTCGGTGACGTCCCGCAGGAACGCTTCGCTCAGGCCCCGGGGGATGCGCCGGAGCTTGCCGTAGAACGCTTCGTGGCACCCGTCGTCGGGTTGCCGGTGGCGTCGCAGGTGGGCCTGCCGCCCCGAGCCCTGGTGTTCGATGAGCGCATCGAAGATCCAGGTGACCAGTTGGGCGAAGGTCACGACGTCCTCATAGCCGCGTCCCCGATGTCGCTCGTAGAGGTCCGCGAGGACCGGGTCGGGAACGCCATAGGCGAAGAGTGCGAGCGACGCGTGGGCCAGTGGCAGGCCCTCCAGGACCTGGCGCGCGAAGTCCGTGGGCGCGTGCGGTTGGGAGCGTGGGACGCGCTGATGAGGTGGCAGAATCACGGTGACCTCCATGTCCCGGGTCGCGGACCCCGCACCACCCCGCGTCCCACGACCACTCGGTTAACCCCAATTTCGTCGCAGTGAAAACCCTAAATCAGCAATCCGCAATCAGTTATACAAATCCAAGATGTGCATAGCACTGGCCTGGGGGGCGTACGCGGCCAGCAGGTGGGTACCCGGTACCGCCCCGTCCCGGGACCCACACAACCGCTTCCCGTCCAACGCGATGTGGTCCCACCCGTCCGGGTGCCGATCCCCGAGCCATGCACCGATGATCCGGTCCAGGTGGTCGGCGTCCAACTTCCGCAGCAACCCGGCGATGGTATTGGCGCACGGCATGTTGCCGTTCTGGAACCCCAGCGCATGGCCCAACCGCTTCGGCCGCAGCCGACCGAACTGCGAGATGGCCTCGGGCGTGGTATGCCCGGCCATCACCGCCACCAGGCACAGAGTCAACAGCCCCACCAGCGGGTACTGGCGCCCGTGGCAGGGCCTTTCCTTATTTCACCTTGCTTACACGAGGGAACGTGGCTATATGGGGCGCCTTCTCGCAGCCAGGAAGGTACCCATGTCTCCTTGCACCCTGGTCGATGCCCTGGCGGCGGTTCCCGATCCCCGCAGCAAGCACGGCCTTATCCACCCACTCGCCCCCTTCCTCGGACTCGTCGCCCTCGCCATGCTCATGGGGCGCACCAGCCTCAATGGCATCGCTCGCTTCGGGCGACAGCACGGACCCGCCCTCGCCCATGCCCTCGGCTTCCGACGCGGCAAGACCCCGGCCGTTTCCACGCTCTCCCGCACCCTGCGACGCTTCGACGCCGACCAACTGGAGCACGTCCTCTCGTACTGGATCGCCAGCCGCGTCGACCCGGCCGCCTTCACACACATCTCCATCGACGGCAAGACCCTTCGAGGCTCTCGCAACGGCGCGATCCCCGGTCAGCACCTGCTGGCCGCATACGCCCCCACCGTCGGTGCCGTACTCGCCCAGGTCAAGGTCGATGCGAGCACCAACGGGCACAAGGCCGCCTTGACGCTCCTCGGCATTCTGCCGCTGCGAGGGAAGGTCGTGGTCGGCGACGCCATGTTCTGCCAGCGAGACCTGGCCGAGGAGGTGGTCGAGGCCGGCGGCGACTACGTGCTCACGGTGAAGGACAACCAACCCGGATTGGGGATCGACATCCGAGCCGGGTTCGCCTTCGAGACCGCCGCCCGATCGATCGCGGCGGCCACTTCCCCCTGGGGATCGGCCTCCGCCCGCCCCGAGCCGCATCGCCACGACCGTCGATAAGGGTCACGGCCGCATCGAGAAGCGGACGCTGCAAACGACCTCGATTCTGACGTGCTCGCCGACGTGGGCGGGGGTGAAGCAGGGCTTCCAGTTGACGCGTGAGCGGACGGTCCGAGGCCAAACGACGGTCGAAGTGCATTTCGGCATCACGAGCCTGTCGGCCGAGAAGGCGGATGCGGCCACACTCCTGAACCATGTGCGGACGCACTGGCGCATCGAGAACGAACTGCATTACGTGCGTGACGTGACACTGGGCGAGGACGCGTGTCGTGTGCGCATGGGGCACGCACCACAGGTGCTGGCGGCGCTGCGGAACGCCGTGGTGCACCTGTGGCGTGAGGTCAAGGCGGTGAGTTGCCCGGAGGCGATCGAGCGGCTCCAGATGGACCCGGCAATGGCCAAGGGACTTATCGGAGTTCAGTAGTTTCAAGTTGGCGGCTTGGTTTTGTTGGCCGATCGTGCAGTAGTAATGGACTTATTTTCGCCATCTGTAGGTGCCAGCCCATCGGCCAACAGTATCAGGCATACCGCCGCCAGTGTCCACCCGAGGCCGCGGGCTGAGCGGGACCACAACCAGGCGTTACGCAGGATCAGCCCGACGGCGACCCACAGGAGTCGCACGACCCCATCGGTGGTCGAGGTCCGGGGCCGAACCTGCCCCAACTGGCGGTAGCTGCTCTCGATCCCGAATCGGGTCCGGTACAGGTCCCGAATCGCCACCGGGCTCCCGCTCACCCGCCACGCCGCGTACAGTAACTTCTTGCTCCGCCGGCCCCCGGTCCGCCGGTACCGGTAGCTCTTGTGAGCGATCACCACGTGCACCCGCACCGAGGTGCCCCGATCCGCGTGGGTGTACGCATATCGACCCGCGCCCCGCCGCCGCACGGCCCGCAACCCGACCCCCTTCACCCCGGGCCGGGGCTTGCGGCCCCGGACCACGGCCGGGATCACGAACGGCACACCCCGCGCCTGGAGCAACCGCATCACCGCGATCGAGAAGAACGCCTTGTCCAGCAGCGCGACCCGGACCGTAACCCGTGCCGCCGTCACCTGATCCAACAGCCGGGTGAGCACCGCGGTCATCGGCTCCTTCTCGCCCACGGCCGTCAACCCGAGCGTGTACCGGTCCGGTCCCCCGACGAGGCACGCGGTGGCGTACGTGTGGAACGTGTGGGTGCCGCCGGCCCCCTTGGACCGGGTGGTGTCCCGGTTCGGCGTCCCGAAGTACCCGATCCGGTGGTAGTCGATCGCGACCCGAGCCGCCCGCTTCCGCTTGCCGAGCGGGGCGTGGAGGGCCGGCCGCAACCGCCGCTCGAGGGTGCGGCGCCGCTTGGGCAGCGTGAGGTACAAGCAATCCCAGATGGCCTGCCCGGACGGGGCGTCGGCGATCGCGGCACAGGCCGCGGCCACCGAGCGGGCGAACGCCGCGGCGAACAGCACCACCCGCCACACCACCTCGGGTGTACAGGTGCGGCGACGCTTGGGCAGTTGGACCGCACGGCCGAGCCAGTCGGTCAGGACCGGACGGAGGTGCCGGGTGGCGTGGGCCGGGGTGGCTCGGATAGACTGACGTTTGGGTCGCATGGGGGCTCCGACAGTGGAGGCGTGGTAACCACCATTGACCGGTAAACCCATGCGGCCCGCTACTCATAAATCGCCCAACTTGAAACTACTGGAGTTACGTAGAGTGAATCAAGGAAAGGCCCTGGCGCCCGTGGCGGCTCCGCGGGTCCGGTAACTCGGCCAACCGCTCGACCAGTGACCCGGGCATTGGCGACTCCCAAATGAGGAGTCGCTCACATACCCAAATGCAGCACCTTGCCCAAGGTCAATCCGTGCGTAGCCCTGGGTGTAGCACTTCGGCGGAGAAACCGTTCGCCGCGGACGCCGTCCCGGTTGCGGATGGCACGACAGATCCTCAACGTCCTGATGGGTCAAGACGTTATAGCCCAAGCCAGATGTGCGCAGCAGTGGGCGGCACGTTCCGTCGCGCCACTGTTCGCCGTGAAACCGCGGATCGGGTAAGCTGGACGGCAGGTGGCTTACCCTCTGTAAGCGTTCACGGGCGATTTGCCCGGTGTTTTTCTCGTGCCTTTTGAGCCCTTTCCGTGGGCGGTTGCCACTGGCGAGCGGGTTCTGTAATCGGCTAACGCCATGGCACCTGTTCCTCAACCGCCAGACCTCCCAGACGACCTGCTACCTCACGTGGTAGCGTATATCCGGGCACTCGAAGCCACAATTGCTCAACTCACGGCCCAGGTCCGCGGGCTCACGGCCCAGGTCGCGGAACTGATCGCCCGTCTCAACCAGAACTCGACCAACTCGTCGAAGCCCCCGTCGTCCGACGCCCCGCACGTGAACCCGGCCCCGCCCAAGGGGTGGGGATCCAAAAGTTCTGGGTATCAGGCGGTGAAGTTCCCCACGAAAAGTAGACAGGTTCTAGCGGTAGGTTTGGTTGTGCGTTCGTTCGTACTCATCTGGGGCAACGTCGCCCAGCGATGAGTGCCGGCGGACGCGGTTGTCGAACGCCTCGATGTACTCGACGATGCTCGCCTTGGCTTCATCGCGGGTGGCGTAGTCCTCGTCGTGAACCAGTTCCTTCTTGAGGCTTGCGAAGAACGACTCCATGGCCGCATTATCCCAGCACTTGACCCACACCGCTCATACTGCACGCGATCCGCTCCTCGCGCAACCGACGCTGATAATGCTCGCGGGCGTACTGACTGCCACGATCCGAGTGCGCCACCAGAGCCGAAGGCGAAGCCCCCTGGAGACGACGGGCCAGGGCCATCTCCAGCGCGTCCACCACCAACCGACGGGTCCTCGTCGGATCCATCGACCCGCCCACGATCCGGCGGCGGAACAGGTCTTCCACGACCGCCAGGTACAGCCACCCCTCGCGGGTCGGGATGTATGTGATGTCGGCACACCAGCGCGTGTTCGGCTCGTCCGGGTCGAACGCCCGAGCCAACACGTTCTCGGCCACCGGCAACCCGTGGTTGGAGTCCGTCGTCTGACGGAACTTGCGTTTGGTTTTCGCGGCAATCCCGGCCTCGCGCATCACCCGGGCCACGAAGTTCACGCTGCACGCGCGCCCGTTCGCCGCCAGCTCGGCGTGGATGCGCGGGCTCCCGTACCGGGCCTTCACCTGGGCGTGAATGGCCTTCACCTCTTCGGTCAACTCCTCGCGTCGGACCTCGGCGGCACTGGGCTCCCGCGACCGCCACGCGTAGAACCCGGACCGCGACACCCCCAGCACCCGGCACATCAACGCGATGGGCCACGCGGCCTTGCGTTCCTCGATCCCGGCGAAGGTCAGTTCATCTGGGTGACGAAGAACGCCGTGGCTTTGTTGAGGATGTCGCGCTCCATCTCCAGTCGCTTGACGTCGGCCCGGAGTTGTCGCAGCTCTTCTTCGACCGGGGTCAGGTGCCCCGATCCCGGGAACGCCTCGGCACCCTTCTTGAGGACCCCCTTCTTCCCGTCGTGGAGCCGGTTCTCGGTGACCCCGAGGCGGCGTGCCACCTCGGCCACGGAGAGCTTCTGCTCGGTAATCATCTGGACGGCTGAGAGCTTGAACTCCGCCGTGTACACCTTGCGCGTGCCAGCCATCGGTGTGTCTCCTTCTGTTCAGAGTTTACACCGCTTTCCCACTGTCCACCATTCGTGGGGAACTTCAGCGGGCCGGTCCGGGTACACCCACGAGGACCGGGGGACATCCGTCCGCAGCGGCCTGGTGATTGCGCACAAGAGCGACCGGCACCGGAAGACCGGGCGCCGGCGCAGTCAGAAGCTGATGTATGCGACGTGGCGGGTGACCGGTGCTCCCGTGCCGATCCGGGACCTGTATCGGACTCGGTTCGGGATCGAGAGCCGCTACCGCCAGTTGGGTCAGGTACGGCCTCGGACCTCGACCACCAACGGGGTCGTGCGGTTGCTGTGGGTGGCCGTGGGCCTGATCCTCCTCAACGCCTGGGTCCGGTTCCGAACCGAACGCGGCCCCGGGTGGACACTGGCTACCGCGGGCCTGATCGTGCTGGCTGAAAGCTTCGCATCGTCGGCAAGCACGCGCCAGCCACGGTCCGGCGTTCCTGAGGCAAACAGTCCCAGGCCGCCAACACGAAACTACTGGATTCAGGATGTCACGCCTGGTCCGCTCGCTCGGCAGGTCCGCAACCGCGTACCCCTTCTCGGTCTGGAGTCGCTCACACACCTCGCGGGCCGACAGGTTGGTGTACAGGTTGGTGTACCGGCGGTCGGACTTCAACTCCGGGTCGGCCTGGGTGTGGGGTTCGACCAGGTCGCGGATGTCGATGCCCAGTTGCGGGTTCGCGTCCTCGGACCGGGCCGAGCCTCGGGTGCCGAAGCTCTCGGCGCACCGGATGCCCGAGGCCCGCTCGTGCGGCCCGGTGTCGACGTTCGCCCGCCCCCAGCCGAACCGGCGTTCCGCCCGGCGGGCGCGGCCGGCACACAAGGCGCGGGTCACCTCGGCCTGGAACAAGCGGCGCCGGTGCCCGGTCGGGGACCGGGCCGCGAGGCGGAGCAAATCGTCGATGCTCGTGTCGGAGTCGTCCATGACTCGAACCAGGGTAACGGGTTGTGAGGCCGTCCATCATCCACATCCCCGAAAGGATGGGGAAGGCCAACTCACGTGTGAATCTCTGCACGCCGAACGCCTTACGGCATCACCACGGGTATCGGCGGCGGAAGGTGTTGAAGAAGAAGGCGATGGGCCGGCACCCGGACCGCAACGTGCAGTTCGAGAACATTGCCCGGTTGAAGGGCGAGTACTTGGCGGCGGGTCGGCCGGTGCTCTCGATCGACACGAAACGCCACGTCCAGAACCCCGTTCATGGCCTCGATGTGCCAGTGCCTCCGGATGTAACCGGCCAACTCGGCCGCGCCGACCCGCAGGCTACTCAGGTCGTCGTGGGCGGTGCTCTCGTTGGCCTTCCCCTTCACCTGCCGGTCCCGGCACACCCGCGACGCTCCCGACATCCGCCCAACCCGCCGGCAGCCCGTCCGGGTTCTGCACCACCGTCACGTTCCGCTCCTCGTGCCGCCCTGCGCGTCGGTCACCGACGTGTGCCCGTCGCACCCGGCGAACTCCGCTTCGCCCGCCCGGTCGAACACCCCGGCGATGGCGTTCCGCAGGGTCGGCTGGTTCCCCTTGACGCACACCACGTACTCCCCGCCCCGCTCCCGGATCACCTCCAGCGTCTCGGTCTGGCACCCGGCGGCGTCTCGCGTCACCACCGCCCCCGTCCGGTCTCGGGTAGCCAGCAGATCGCGGAACGTGACGATCTCGTGCGACCCGTCCGGCACGGCCCGCTAGCCGAGGATCAGGCGGCTCTCGACGGCCCACGCCTCGACCCGATGCAGGCACCCGGTGAACGTGCCCTTCGCGGACCGGCGGGCGCTCTTCCCATCGACCGCGACGTGGGTCGGGCCGTCGATGTCGGGGCGGGTCAACCCGGTTGCCTCGCCGACCGCGGCCACCCACCGGGCGAACCGATCGGCGAACGCGTCGGGGTCGAGCGTAGTGAACACCCGGTAGAAGGTGTCGTGGCTCGCAATGCCGTTCTTGAGTTCCAGGAACTGGCGGAAGAAGGGCTCCTTGGAACGGCCGTACTCGGCGATGTCCTCCCAGCTCTCGGCCCCGGCGATCACGGCACAGGTGGCGATGGTCAGGATGTCGGCCAACGTGTGGATCTTGTTGGCCGTCTCCGCCCGCGGGTCCGGCAGGTCCGCGAACACGCTCGTCAGGGTCAGGGTCATCGGCTCCTCCTGGACCCCGTGATACGCACAAACACTTAACCGGCCACTACTTCATAGTGCGTGAGCCCTGGCCAAGCACCTCACGCGCCCGGGCACGACCGCTTTCGGTAAGTTTCAGTCCCCCGTCGGCACACACCACAAAGCCGTTCCGCGCCGCCCGCGCCACCACCACTGCCGTCTGCTGTGGGCTCCAGTGCAAGTGCGTGTGCAGACTCGCCGCGCGGGACTCCTCAATTTCCTCTGGCGTACCCTCATGCTGGGCAAGGTGAACCGCCAGCATCAGTTCGTGAAACGCTCGCTTCTGTCGAACCCGCTCCACCGCTTGCGCGACCAGCCCGCGCCGGGGCGCAACCAGAAAAACAATCGCGAAAAGGCCCCCCAGCGCCACAGCGACCGCTCCGGCCGTGGTTGTGTTGAGCGTGTCGGCCGCGGCCGTACCAACGAAGGCCGCGACCACCCCGAACAGCGCCGCGAGCGCTAACATCACCGCGAGTCGGTCTGTCAGTAGAAACGCAGCGGCGGCCGGCACAACGAAGAAGCCCACCACCAACACCGGGCCGACCGCGTCGAACGCGGCTACCGCCGTGACCGACACCACAACCATCAAGGAGTAGTGAATCACCACCGGCCGAAACCCGATTGACGCCGCGAGACCGGGGTCGAAGGTGGTGAGTTTCAGTTCCTTGAAGAACAGTGTTGCGAGCAGAACATTCAGTGCGAGCACTGCTCCCAGAATCCACACGGGCGAGATCGCAAAGTCGAACGCATTCCAGCGCGGGTCGCGGGCCGCTTCCGGTTGGCCGAGCAGCACCTGATCGACATCAAGGTGAACGTTCTTGACACTCACGCTCACCATCAGCACGCCCGCGGCGAACAGCGCCGCGAACACCAACCCGAGGGCCGCATCGGCCTTCACGCGCCCGCTCTTCTCAAGTGCCTCCACCAGCACGACCGCGAGTACCCCGGCGGCGGCTGCGCCGAACAGCAGCCACGGGGAGCCCAGGTCGCGGACCGTGAAATACGCGAGCACGATGCCGAACAGCAGGACGTGGCCGATGGCGTCACTGGTCATGGCACTGCGGCGCAGCACCAGGAACGCGCCCGGCAGTGCGCACGCCGCCGCGACCACGGCCAGCACCAGACTCAGCTCGACGACGGGGCTCATTGCAACCGCCAAGAAAAACGGCTGTTGGGCCGAACGCTAAACGGCGCCGGAAGCGGGTGCGTCGGGGCGGACGAACGTCCAGACCCAACCGCGGCCCGTTCCGAACATCAGCGACACAACAACGAGGGCCGTGGCGCACAGAACGATTGTCGGCCCCGTGGGCACCGAGCCCGCTTTCGGAAACTGGTAACTGAGAAGGTGACTGGCGACCGTTCCCCCCGCACCGGCCAACGCACCGAAGAGGCCCGCGAGCACCACCACCCGACCCAGGTTGTCGCTCCACTGCCGAGCGGCCACACACGGCGCGATCAGCAGCGCGGTCATGAGTACGACGCCGACCGCCTTCAGACCGATCACCACCGCGATCACCGTGAGTGTGGTGAGCAGCAGTTCCACCGTCCGGACCGGCACACCGAGACCGGTCGCGAACGCGGGGTCGAAGCTGACCACTTTGAACTGTTTCCAGAACAGGGCCAGGAGCGCCAGAGCCCCCAGCCCGAACCCTCCAATGAGCCACAAGTCCGGCACGCCCACCAGCGCCGCCTGACCGAACAGGTAGCGCTCCAGCGGCGTGAGCGCCGCGCCGCGCACGTTCCGCTGGATGTAGGTGAACAGCACCAGCCCGAGCCCGAAGAACACCGCGAGCACGCCCGCCAGGGCCGAGTCGAACGGCACCCGCGAGCGCTTCGTGATCTGCGCGACGATCAGCATCGCGAGCCACCCCGCCGCGGCCCCGCCCGCGACGAGCGCGAGCGGCGCCCGCCCGCCGAGCAGGAACGCCGCCGCGACCCCGGGGAGAGCCGCGTGCGCCACCGCGTCGCCCTGAAGGCTCTGCCGGCGCAACACCGCGAACGACCCCACGGCGCCGGCAGTCAAGCCGAGCGCCGCGGTGCCGGCGGCCGGCACCCACAGCGCCGAGGTGTTCAGTTGGTCGAGAAGTTGGGCCGTGGTCATGGGTCCTGTGCCGGCGGGGCCGGCTCCTCGCCCAGGCGTTGTAGGTACTCTGGCTCCCACGACGCCTGCTCGTCCACCGGTTCAACGTGGATCGTGATCGCGAGTTCCGCGATCGCGCCCACCAGCGCCGCTTCGAGTTCGGTCGCGAGGTGGTGCCCCTCGCGCACCGACAGGTCGCCGTTGACGAGCAGGTGGAACTCGATGAACCGCCGCGCGCCAGACAGCCGCGTGCGCAGGAGGTGAAACGTCGCCCCTTCGGGCAGGTTGGCGCGGATCAGTTCGCGCACCCGAGCCCGCTCGTCCTCCGGGATCGCGTGGTCCATGAGCCCGTCGAACGATCGGCGGATCAGCCCCAAGCCGATCCAGGTGATGTGCCCGCCCATCACAATCGCGAGTGCCGAGTCGAAGAACGTGAACCCCGTGAGGTACACCAGCGCGAGGCCGACCAGCACGCCGGCGGACGTCCACACGTCGGCCATCAGGTGCTGCCCATCAGCCTCCATTACGATCGACTTGTGAAGGCGGCCGTAGTGGAGGAGCACCCGGGCGACAGCGAAGTTCACAACGGAGGCCGCGAGCGCCAACGTGCTTCCCAGTGCCAGTGCGTTGAGCGGTTCTGGGAAAATAAGCCGCTGAACGCCGTACACCGCTGCCCCTACCCCCGCAAGGACGATGAGCACGCCTTCGAGCCCGCTGGAAAAGAACTCGATCTTCTCGTGCCCGTAGGTGTGGGACGGGTCGGCGGGGCGAGAAGCGTACCACAGAGCAAAGTACGCCGTGACCGCGGCCAGCAGGTTTACGACCGACTCGAGGGCGTCGGTGAGCAACCCGACAGACCCGGTCAGCGCATAGGCGGACCCCTTCATGCCGATGGTGACGGCGGCCGCGACGATCGAAAGGGCTACCGGCCAGCGGAGCCGCGCAAGAGGTTCCATCAGCTCCCTGTCTCAGGGCGGAAAATCCAAATTTGTAAGTCATTAGGCCGGAAGGGCCGTCGACAGTTTACCACTCCAACTCCCCGCAATGTGACTCCAAGAAGTTCGCGCCACATCTCGGCAGCGGGGGGGGCGTCACGCACTCGCCCCTACAGTAAAACCGCGGGCCAATCAAACGGGACGCAAGCGGGGGCTCAACAAGACAGTACGGCTCAATAATCAGATGGCACCGCCAGCACCCGCGGCCGGTCAGCAGAACCGCGGCTGGAGTTTCGGCTTGCGATTCGTGGGCAGCACCACCCATGCGAACCGTCAGCGAAGTGCCAGTTGGGCGGCAGCTATCGAACCACTCAAGGGGTAGCGAACATACCAGCGGGAGCCGGGTCGCGCCAACCAGCTCCCACCTTTTCCTAAACTATCGCGCAAGTGGAACAGTGCCGACCCGTCCGGCCGGAACCGCTGGGCACCGCAACCGCCTCAAGTCGAGGGCGAACGCACCCGCGTTGTGTGGCCTTCGGAGTTGAGCTGTCCGATCGGGGGTCACTTGTTCCGCCCCGTCAGCTCACCAATGCGCTTCTCGGCCTGCTTGATGTGATCGGGGTTTGTGTCGTGCTCCACAACCGCGCGGTACAGGTCCACGGCCTTCGTCCGCTCGTTCAGTTGCCGGTCGTAGAGCAGTGCCGCACGCAGCCGGGCATCGGTGCGCGATCCCCGCACCCACTGGAACGAGCGCTCGAAGTATTTGGCGGAGCGGTCGTACTGCTTGTAAGCGCGGCTCTCGTAAATGTCCCCAAGCTGATACGCCACGTCCCCGATCTTGTCCGAGTTCGGGTACTTGTCGAGTACCTCGCGGAGTAACAGCTCTGCGCGGCGCATGTTGAGCACGTACTCATCGCCGATACCCCGCCCCTTGTACTCCATCGCGGTCTTGTAAAGCTCGTTCGCCTCACGCACGTTGACACGGGCTTCCAGGGTCGCGGGCGGGACGTCCTTGACCTCGAGGTTGTACGACGGCTTCCACATCAAGTGGTAGGACATCAGCTCGCGCTCGGCCCACATGAGCCGCTGCTTGTCGCCAACCTTGGTGTAGTGCTCGTGCAGCGCTTTTAGGCTGTTCTCGTACTCTTTGCGGGCGGAAATGTGGCGTTCGACCAGTTGCGCGTCGCTGCCCGCGGCCGCCGACGGGCCGTCGCCGGGCGGCAGCGGGGCGCTCGCTTTCCCGGGTTCGGTGAGCGGCTTGCTCGGCTGGTCCGCGGCGGCCCACCCGACCGCCGCCACGCCTGCACCAACTAGGGCCAGCAGGGTCGCGCGCATGTTTCCCCCATCGTGTCGGCTTTAAGCGGAGCGAGGAGCAAGGGACGCGCTTCACTCCTCACACTCGGCCACTCATTTCTGCTCGCCCTTCGGTGGTTCTTGCGGCGCGGGGCCGATGCGGGAGTCGCCCGGGTTCGACGCGCCCGGGTTCGACCCGCTCGGAGTCGCGGCGCCACCCGGGTACGGTGTGTGCGACCCGCTCAACCGCTGATCCGGGCGACCGAAGATCATCCGCCCCGCCGCGGTGTTCAGCACGCTGGTCACCACGATCGCGATCTCTTGGCCGATCAGCGCCCGTCCCTGCTCGATCACCACCATCGTGCCGTCGTCGAGATACCCGACTCCCTGGCCGATTTGGTCCCCGGCCTTCACCACCCGCACCTGCATGTACTCGCCCGGGATGGCGACCGTCTTTAGAGCGTTGGCGATCTCGTTCAGGTTGATGACATCCACGCCCTGGAGCTGCGCCACCTTGTTAAGGTTGAAGTCGTTGGTGACGACGCGGGCGTTGAGCGACTTCGCCAGAATCACCAAGCGTTCGTCCACTTTGATCCGCTCGCCGGTGCGCAGCTCCGGCACGTTGCCGTCGTGCATCTGCAGGTCGACCTTCTGGTTGCCCTGCAGTCGCTTCAACACGTCCAAGCCGCGCCGCCCACGGTTACGCTTCATCTTGTCGGAACTGTCGGCAATGGCCTGCAGCTCCTGCAGCACGAACCGCGGCACGATGAGCCGGGTGTCGATCAGTCGAGTATCGCACACGTCGGCGATGCGCCCATCAATGATTACGCTAGTGTCCAGCACCAGCGGCCGCCCACCCTTCACCTGTTTGGAAAATTCGACATAAGGGATAATGAACCGAAACTCGTCCTTGGTCTGCAAAAACGTTGAAATCGTCACATAGCAACACACCACTGTGAGCAGCACGCGGCCGAGGAGGATCAGCGGCGACGCCTCGCCGAACGTGGACGCGAGCACCGGGACCAGTGCGATGGAGAACAGGTATCCGAGCAGCAGCCCGAGGAGCAGTCCGAAATACACCGCGGAAATGGTGGTAATCTGCTTCTGCCGTTCCCGCACGTCGGTGAGCAGTACGACGCCACTGACCGTGAGCACCGCGAGCGGCGCGACGATCGCGCCGGGAATGTTCTTTTCCTCAACGAGAAAAGCCGACGAGAGGGCCGCCATCCCCACAACGAGGACGGCATACGCGATGCGAAGCAGCAGGAGCAACATGTGTAACCAGAGGACAGAGTACGATGGGGCTGAGGGCGACCGCTCGGAACCGATGAACAGAAATGTGACCCGAACGCACTTTCTGTCTCTTGCACCCGAGCTTCCGCTCTCCGCTCCTAATTTTACAGTTCGATGGAAGGCAAAAACAGGCGCCGGTATTCGAGTTGGGCGAACCGATCGGTCATGCCGGCGAGGTAATCGCCGACCACGCGCTCCAGGCAGTCCAGCCGCGTGCGGGCAGTCGTGACCCATCCGTGCGGGGGCGGGCCGATCAGCGCCTCGGCCCCGGTCCAGCGTCGCAGGTGCTTCTCCGGCAGCAGTGCCGGCGCCCGCACGTACTCCGCGAACAGCGATTCCAGAATCCGCTTCCCGTTGGCGGTCATCCGCAGCACCCGGTGGTGCTTGTAGACGCGGTTCCGCAAGAACCGCTCCAACCCCGCCTTGAGCCGGCGCACTTCCGGGGTAAACCCGACAAGCGGCTCCCGCGCGGCGCGAACGTCGTCCACGCACTTTACGTCAGCGGCCGCCAGCCGGTTCGCCGTCTCTTCGAGCAGATCCGCGACCTGCCACGCCAGCAACTCCCGCACCACCGCGATGCGAAGCGGGGCGTCGGAGAGGCCGGGCGTGTGCGAGTGGACCCGCTCGGTCGCCCGCGCCCAGAACTCGATCCGGCGCAGCTCGTCGAGCGTGATGAAGCCGAGCCCGAGCGCGTCGTCGGTGTCGTGTGTGTCGTAGGCTATGGAATCAACCACGTCCGCGATCTGCGCTTCGAGGAGCGGTCGCCCCACGTCCCGGAACTCGGCGCACTCCGGCGCGTCGAGACGCCCGCAGTGCTGGACGAACGCCTCGCGCACTTCGAACGACAGATTCAGCCCCGGGAACTGCGGGTACCGCTCTTCCAGCTCATCAACTCGGCGCAACCCGAACAGGTTGTGATCGAAGCCGCCATACGACTTGAGGCACTCGTCGAGTGCGTCCTCGCCCGCGTGCCCGAACGGGGGGTGGCCGATGTCGTGGGCGAGCGCGATCACTTCCGCGAGGTCTTCGTTCAGCCGAAGGCGCCGCGCGACGGTCCGGGCGAGTTGGGTCACCTCCAGCGTGTGGGTGAGCCGGGTGCGGTGGTGGTCGTTGACGCTCGCGACGAGTACCTGCGTCTTGCCGGTCATCCGGCGGAACGCGGTACAGTGGACAATACGCTCCCGGTCCCGCTGGTAGAGCGAGCGGAACGGGTGATCGTCCTCAGGGTGCCGACGGCCCCGGCTGGCCCGCGAGGGCATCGCGTAGGGAGCGAGCCATTCGTCCTCGAACGTGAGCCAGTCGTCGGTGGTGATCGGAGAAGACATTACCGCAGAATACCACATGCCCCGTGTGTGGGCTATCCGCAGCGGGCACTCACATCAGTCGTCGTCACCGTCGCCGCCGTTGAATTCGTCCCATTCGGCCGGACGGTGCGTCTCGGGCGCGCGGGTGAGGAATGGTTCCGCATCGTCCGGTCCGACCTCGATAATGCAAAGGCCGAAATCGTCGTAAGGCGCCCCGCCCTCTCCGAAGAATACAACGCGGTGTGTGAGCGTCCCGATGTCCGGCCCACCGGACCACCCGTCGGCAAGTCGGGGCCAAACCTCAAGCCCCTGTTGTCCGATGGCGCCCGCGATACCGTTCAGGGCCTCAGCCGGCGTCGCGCCAAACGACTCGTAGAACTCGATCCATCGCACCAACGCGCCTGCGAGCGACCGGGCGGCGCCCGCGAACCGCCACTCCCCGATACGCGGCTCCACGGCAAGCATGACAAACGCCAAGAACGTCCCGGGCACGTCCGGAGCCGGATCCGCGAGCAACGCGAGCGCGTCGGCCCGCGAAAGAGGCACCGGCTTCGGATAGGCAGCCGGGTCGTTCATTGCGCAACCTCGGCCGAAGGAGACAGCGTGACTGCCCGGCGCTCGCGGCTCGACTGGTAAATCGCGCTGAACAGTTCCACCACGGCCCGCCCGGCTTCGCCGGTCACGAGCGGCGGTCGCCCCTCGCGCACCGCCAGAACGAAGTCGCGAATCTGCAGCGCGTGGTAATGAACCGTTGCGTTCACACTCGCAAACCGTTCGCGGTCCTCCGCCTGAAACGCCGTCAGCAAGCCTTCCTCGCCCGGCACGGTCCACAGATCAGTCAGCGGCGGCTCGGCGATCGTCGACACACCGGCAATGAACGTCGCCCCGCGATCCGTCTCCACCCCCACCGACGCGCCACTTGTGCCGTGAATGTGAACCTTCGTGTAAATACCCGGCTTCTGCGACAAACTGGTGATGATCGTACCCACCCCGCCGTTCCGAAACCGGATCGACGCGACCGCGGTATCGTCCACCTCTACGGTCGGGTGGTTCAGGTTCGCCCAGTACCCCGTCACCTCCGCCGCCGGCCCCATCAGCCACAAAAGGATGTCGAGTTGGTGCGGCGACTGGTTGACGAGAACGCCACCGCCTTCCGTGTCCCATTTGCCGCGCCACGGGTCAGAGCGGTAGTACGCCGCGTCGCGCCAACTGTATTGGACGAACACGCCCAGCGCCGGTGCGCCGATCTTACCCGCGTCGATCGCGCGCTTCATGCGCTGAACGGGTTCGTAGAACCGCCGCTGGCTGATGGCGCCAAGTGTCACGCCTCTCTTACGCGCCGCGGCCAGCATCGCGTCGCAGTCGGCGAGGCTCGCGGCGAGCGGTTTCTCGACCAATACGTGCGCGCCGGCTTCCGCGGCACGAATCGCGGCCTCTGCGTGCAGCGGGTGCGGCGTCCCGATGATGACCGCGTCCGGGCGAACGTCGCGGAGCATTGCGCCGAGGTCGGAAAACGGCCGAGCGCCGTACTTCTCGGCGAACGCCCCGGCGCGGTCCGGGCTCACATCGCAGGCGGCGATGAACTCCGCTTCGGGAATCGTTTTGAGGGCTGCCGCGTGGATGCCCGCAACTTTTCCGCAACCGATCAGGGCGACTCGAAGAGGGTTCATGCTCGAAATATCTCAAAACAGAAGGCAAAATGACCACAAAAAAGCACAAAGGGCACAAAAGCAAACCAAGACCCAGAAGCCACAGATGCACACAGACGACACGAATAAACACAAGAAAGCAGATCTAGTTGTTCTTGGTTCTGATCGGCATTCTTTGTGTTGATCCGTGGCTTCTGGGTCTTGGTTTGCTTTTGTGTCCTTTGTGCTTTTTTGTGGCCATTCTTCTTAGATTTATGGGAAATACTGCGCCGTGACCCGGCGCAAGAACGCCAGCGACTCGGCCATTTCGTCCATCCCGTTCATCCCGTCCTCGATACTAACCCACCCCTGATAGTTGTGTTCCGCCAGGATGCGGAAGATGGTTTCGAAGTCGTTCAGCCCCTTCCCTGTCACGCCGTGGCGCAGCTTGTCGAAGTAACCGATGGTGCCGTCTGTCTGGCGCAGGTCGTCGAGCGTGGCACCGTCCGCCAAGTAACGGTCGCTCGCGTGCATGCTGACGACGCGGTCGGCAACGGCCTTCAGGAGTTCCACGGGGTCGTCACCGGCCACGATCGCGTTGGACGGGTCGTACTGCACGCCGAAATGCGTGCGGTCCGGGATCGCGTTGACAAGTTCAAGGAACACGTCCTTCTTTTGCGCGAACTCGGGGTACTTCCAGAACCCGTCCTTATAGTGGTTCTCCAACCCCAGAATCACGTCGCACTCGCGCGCAACCGGCAGCACCGCGTTGATGCACTCGATCACCCACGCGAGCCCTTGAGCGCGTGAAACCTCCGGATAGCGGGGGCCGCTCAGCACCCGACACACGGCCCGCGGACCGCCGAGCCGGCGCGTCACCCGCACCATCTCGACCTCTTTCTCGATCGCACGCTTGCGGGCATCCGGGTCGGGGTTGGTGAAGTCCGGGGAGCAGCACAGCATCGGCATCGTACGCCCCGTCCGGGCGATGGCCTCACCGACGGAATCCAGGTAACCGGGCTCAAGAGAGGTGAAGAAGCCCTCGTACATTTCGAGGCCGTCACAGTCGAGTGTGCGGGCCGCCTCGATCCACTCGAAGACGGTCATCGTGCGCGTGCCAGCGATGGCATCCAGGTAGCACTTCGGGAACGCGGAGATGCGAAGCGGCATAAGTTCGTCTGTTTCGCGTTGCAAGGCTCAGGCAATAGTCGCCGCCAAACAAATCACAAACGCAATCGCAGAATCATGTTGCGGAAAATCAACCAGATCGATCTGGACCTGATCTTTGTTCGTCCGGGAGCATTCTCCCGGTTTTAAGGGCGCGATTCGGTGGTAGCAACGCGACCGCGAACGGGTAGCGAACCGGTAGTGCAGCGTCCGCGGGTGTCCCGTTGTGCCCCCAGCAGCACCTCAACTGGGCTGCTGTAACCCCCGTTACAGCGCCGCGGGCGAGGGCGAACGGCGCCCCCGCCGCGGCGGCTCATCTGCCAAGCAGATGGCACCGCGACCGTGTCCAGTCGTTTCCAGTCGGTGACGTGTGTGCCCCCGCCTGCTGACGCAGGTAGGTTTAGCCTCGGCGTGCTCCGGTTTCCCACGCGATCGCCAAGACCGCGCGAACTGGAAACTACGGGGGGTCGATGTGACGCCGCCTCCGGTGAAAGATGGCGGGATGTCGAGCGCGCCGTTCGGTGTTGAGTCCCCGACGCACTCAACACCCGCTCCGCTAGGCAGTTCACTTCTTGAATTCGCTGTCGTCGAGCTTTTCGAAATACTTGGTTTCGGTGATTTCGGCGTCCAGGAACGCTTTGCCGTCGCGCTTCACAACGATCTTCCGCGGGGCCAGCACCCCGTCCTTGTTCTTCGCGTAGTCGGACGGGAGCCGCTCCTCGGTGACCTCGTTGCCGGTGGCCTGGTCGGTGGTGCGGAACTCCAGTTTCGCGAGCAGCCCGGTCTCCTTGTCGAAGTACAAGCTCACGTCCTTCTGCCCTTTCTTCGCGACCCGCACGCCCACCACCTTCTTGTCCCCGACCTTGTCCTCGCCGATGGTGCTCAGCTCGAACGCCTTGTCTTTGAGGTTCACCAGCCGCGCCGCCTCCATCACGTTCGCCATGTCCGCGACCGCGTCCTTCACCTTGTCGGTCTGATCGATGGCATTCCCGTTCACCTCGAGCGTCACCTTGTCGCCGTTGATGATGGTCAGCACGTTGATCGTCTGCCCCATCACCTTCAGCTCCATTTGGTCCTTGAACTTGTTCGGGAGCATGTACATGACGTCCTGGCTGTAGTCCACCTCCCCCACCCCGGGCAGGTCGAGCTTGCCCTTCGATTTGGTCTGCCCGGCCTTCTGCTTGGTAAGCAGTTCCTCGCCGCCGTGCGCCTTGATCGCTTTCGCGATCACGTCCTTCGGCTCGTCCGCGGCCCGTGCCGCCGGTGCGAGCGCGATCACCAGGGCAGCCACAGACATGACGGCCATTGAGCGAAACATGCGAGCCTCCGTTCGGAAAGGGCGAGCTTAGGTGCTATTCGGGACCACAGGATGCACATTTCTCGCAAACCAGGACGACACCCAGAACCGGACAATTCACGTCACCGAGAACATCAACGGTTTACCAGCCAGTCCGGCGAACAGGTTTTGAACGGACAATTCGGCCATCCGGCGCCGCGTTTCCTCCGTCGCACTGCCCAGGTGCGGCGTAATGACGACGTTGTCGAGTTTCAGCAGCGGGTGGTCGCGCGGCAGCGGTTCCGGGTCGGTCACGTCCAGCGCCGCCGCGAACAGACGCCGCGCGGCAAGGGCGACAGCAAGGGCGTCCTTGTCCACCACCGCCCCGCGGGCCACGTTCACCAGCGTCGCGGTGGGTTTCATGAGCGCGAGTTCGGCGGCGCCGATGAAACCGCGCGTGTCGGGGGTGAGCGGGAGCGTCAGGACCACGTGGTCCGCGGTCGCGAGCAGTTCGTCCTTCGGCGCGTACCGCGCGCCGAGAACGATTTCCGCCTCGTCGCTCCGGTTCCGGTTGTGGTACAGCACCTTCATGCCGAACCCGTTCGCGCGTTTCGCGACCTGCCGCCCGATCCGCCCCATTCCGAAAATGCCGATGGTGCTTCCGTGGACCTCACGCCCCAGCATGAACGAGGGGTCGTAGTGCGTGAACGCCGGGCCGCGGGCGTACCGGTCGCCCTCCACCACCCGCCGCCCCGCGGCCAGCAGCAGTGCGAACGCCAGGTCCGCTGTCGCCCCGTCGAGGATGCCGGGCGTGTTGCCCACCGGAATCCTTCGCTCGGCCGCGGCCCTCACATCAATGTGGTCCACGCCCACGCCGAAGTTGCTGATGACCTTGAGGTCCGGAAAGCGGTCCATCAGTTCCGCGCCCACGGGCGGGTGGCCGTAGGTGTAGACGGCGTCCACGCGCCCGGGCGCGGCGTCCCAGGGCACCAGTTCGACGAGCCCGCCTAGCAGATCGAGTACCGTCTGCGAAACCGGAAGGTCGGCGAGAACGCGGGGAAGCGACATGACACAACCTCAAAGAATCAGGCCCGCGCCCCTGGCTGCAAGACCTTTGCCCTTGCAGGACCGGCCGCACGCACAAACCTCATTCTTAGCCCCCGGCGGCGCGGCTGTCTTGTGCGCCCGAGGGCGCGTGCCCGGGTGGCCGCTGGCTTGACTTCCGCTCCCGGCCGACCGAAACTGATTTTATCCTCCCTGCCCGCGCCACGTTTCAGGCACCCTCGCATGCCGCACACGCTCCCGCACTTCGGTCTCACGCTCCTCGCGCTCGCGGCGCTGAACCCGGCCGCGTTCGCCCAGGAGAAAAAGGAAAAGAGCGGCGAGGTGATCTACCGCCAGATGTGCGCGAAGTGCCACGGGGCCAAGGGCGAAGGCGCGAAAGCCTACCCGGTGCCGCTAACGGGCGACAAATCGCTGACGCAGCTCGCCAAGGTGATCGACGACACGATGCCCGAGGGGTCGCCCGACCTGCTCGACGCCGCCGAGTCGCGCCGGGTCGCGGAGTACATGTACGACGCCTTCTACTCGCCGACCGCGCAGGCGAAGCTCAACCCGCCGCGCGTGGAGCTGTCGCGCCTCACGGTGAAGCAGTACCGCAACAGCATCGCCGACACGCTCGCGGGGTTCCGGCCCGCGGCGCCGAAGCCGGACGAGCGGCAGGGGCTCCGCGGCGAGTACTTCAACGCGCGCAACTTCCAGAACAACAAGCGCCAAATCGACCGGCTCGACCCCGAGGTCAACTTCGACTTTGGCAAGGGACCGCCCAAAGCCGACGCTGAACTCAAAGAGAAGTTCGACGCTCACACGTTCTGCATCCGCTGGGAGGGCTCCGTGTGGGCGCCCGAAACCGGCGTATACGAATTTGTCGTGAAAACCGACCACGCGCTGCGCCTGTGGGTCAACGACAATAAGAAACCGGCCATCGACGCCTGGGTGAAATCGGGCAACGACACCGAGTTCAAAACGAGCGTGTACCTGCTTGCCGGTCGCGCGTACCCCATTCGCCTGGAGTTCTCGAAAGCGAAACAGGGCGTGGACGACTCGAAGACGAACCCGAACCCGCCGGTGAAACCCGCGTTCGTGTCGCTCAACTGGAAGCGGCCCAACCGCACGATCGAGCCCATCGCCACGCGCTACCTGACACCACAGAAGTTCCCCGAAGCGGCCGTGATCGAGTCCCCCTTCCCGCCTGATGACAGGAGCCTCGGCTGGGAGCGCGGCGCCACCATCTCGAAGGAGTGGGAGGCGGCCACCACCGAAGGCGCGATCGAAACCGCCGCCTACGTCCTCGCGAAGCTCCCCGAGTTGAGCGGCGCGCAACCGAACGCCCCGGACCGCGCCGCGAAGCTCAAGGCGTTCTGCCGCACGTTCGCCGAGCGCGCCTTCCGCCGCCCCCTCTCGGAGCCCGAAAAGGTCCTGTTCGTGGACCGGCAGTTCGACGCCTCCGGGGGCGACCTCGAACTCGCGGTGAAGCGGGTGGTGCTGGTCGTGCTGAAGTCGCCGCGGTTCCTCTACCCCGACGCCGACGGCACCTCACCGCCTTACGCCACCGCGTCGCGGCTCGCGTTCTCGCTGTGGGACGCTCCGCCCGATAAGGAACTGTTGGACGCCGCGGCCAAAAACAAACTCGGCACCTCGACCGAACTGCGCGCGCAGGCCGAGCGGATGCTCAACGACCCGCGGGCGAAGGCCAAGATGCGCGAGTTCCTGCTGACGTGGCTCAAACTCGACCAGGTGAAGGAACTGCCCAAGGACGCGAAACGGTTCCCGGGGTTTGACCACGACCTCGCGTCCGACCTTCGCACGTCGCTGGAACTGTCGCTCGATGACCTCCTGAGCAGCCCGAACGCGGACTTCCGGCAGTTGCTCCTAGCGGACGAGCTGTACCTGAACGGGCGCCTCGCCAAGTTCTACGGCGCGAACGTGCCGGCCGATTCCGGGTTCAAAAAGGTGAAACACGAGACCGACAAGCGGGCCGGCGTGCTGACGCACCCGTATGTCCTCGCGGCGCTCGCGTACGCCTCCGAGACCTCGCCGATCCACCGCGGGGTGTTCGTCGGGCGCGGGCTGCTGGGCATCGCCATCCGGCCGCCGATGGAGGCGTTCACGCCGCTCGCCCCGGACCTGCACCCGAACCTGACCACCCGCGAGCGGGTGCTGAAGCAAACCAGCCCGATGGCGTGCGCCGGGTGCCACACCGTCATGAACCCGCTCGGTTTCTCCCTCGAACAATTCGACGCGGTCGGAAAATTCCGCGAGAAGGACAACAACAAGCCCGTGGACGCCAGCGGGCTGTACGACACCCGGGCGGGCTCCACCGCAAAATTCACCGGCGCGAAGGAACTGGCGAAGTTCGTCGCCGGCAGCGAAGAGGCTCATTACGCCTTCGCGCAGCAGGCGTTCCATTACTTTGTGAAGCAGCCCGTGCGGGCCTACGGGCTTGCGAAACCCGAAGAGTTGCGGAAAATGTTTGCCGCGAACGGGCTGAACGTGCGAAAATTGATAGTGGAAATCGCCGTAATCGGTGCTATGCCGAAGACAGGCGATAAACCGCCCAAGTAGCCCGCCACCCTGAACAGCACGTCGCGCCGCCCGGCGACACCACCGAATACGATCCCACCTGCGGAGCCTTGCATGTCCCTGACCCGCAACCGGCGCGAGTTCGTGCGCGACCTCGGAATCAGCGCCGCGGCCGTGCCGTTCCTGCTCAACCTGCCGAGCCTCAGCTTCGCCAACCAGGGCAAGCGGAAGCAGCGGATCGTGTTCGTCTTCAGCCCGAACGGGATCGTCCCGAAGGACTTCTGGCCCGACGAAGAGGGGTCGGAGTTCAAGCTGAAGGAGATCCTCAAGCCGCTGGAGCCGTTCAAGAAGCAACTCCTCACGCTGCACGGGGTCTGTGACAAGATCCGCGGCGACGGCGACGGCCACATGCGCGGCATCGGGTGTCTGCTCACCGGCATCGAACTGTACCCGGGCAACGTGCAGGGCGGCTCCGACACGCCGGCGGGGTGGGCAAAGGGCATCTCGATCGATCAGGAGATCCGCAACTACCTGCAAAAGGACCCGGCCACCAAGACCCGCTTCGGCTCGCTCGAACTCGGCGTGATGGTGCCGGACCGCGCCGACACCTGGACCCGCTGGAGCTACGCCGGCGCCAACAAACCGATCGCGCCGATCGACGACCCGTATCAGGTCTTCAATAAACTCTACGGCCGCGCGAAGGACAACGAGGCGCTCGCCAGCGTACTGGACATCGTGAAGGATGACCTCAAGAAGGTCGGGGACCGCGTCGGAACGGCCGACAAGAAGCTGCTCGACGAGCACGCGGCGTTCGTCCGCGAGATGGAGAAAGAGCTGAAGGAGCAGAAAGCGGTGGCGACCGTGGGCCACGCGGTTCCGCAACTGGAACCGGGCGTGCGCCGCGACAACGACAACATGCCGAAGATCGCCAAGGCGCAGATCGACCTGATGGTGAACAGCTTCGCCGCGGACTTCGCCCGGGTCGCGTCGCTCCAGATCACGAACTCGGTGGGCATGCCGCGGATGAAGTGGCTGGACATCAACGAAGGGCACCACGAGCTGTCGCACGAGCCGGACAGCAACGAGAAGGCCCAAGAGAAGCTGGTGAAGATCAACAAGTGGTACTGCGAGCAGGTCGCCTACCTGGCCAAGCGGCTGAGCGAGACCAAGGAGCCCGGCGGGAACGGGTCGCTGCTCGACAACACGCTGATCGTGTGGACCAACGAGTTGGGCAAGGGCAACTCGCACACGATGGACAACATCCCGTTCGTGCTGGTGGGCGGCGGGCTGGACTTCAAGACGGGCCGGTCGCTGAAGTACCCGAAGGTGCCGCACAACCGGCTGCTGATGTCGCTCGCGCACGGCTTCGGGCACCACGTCAAGGCGTTCGGAAACCCGAACCACTGCGCCGCCGGCGCCCTGACCGGTCTGGTGTGAGTCGAAACGCGCCAAACGAACCGGAAGTAAGAGCAACGCGGGTCGGGACGAATGTCCCGGCCCGTGTGCGTTCCGGTCGCAGTCACTTCTTCACCGGTGGCGGACAAGCCAGCATTTCGGACCCATTTAATCCGACCCCAGTTAGCGCACGCCGAAATCCCTCAGCCAGATTCAATCTGTGCATAGCCCCGTCCGGCGCAGGCGTTCAGAAAAATCGTGTCCGCCCGCCGATCCGAGCGGGCATTTCATTACATCAGGACGTTCGCCCCCGACCCGGGTTCCACGGATGACCGTACCCCTACTCCTGCTCCGGCATGCCGGATACGTCCCTTCCACCGACGCGGAACTACTCGACCGGTTCACCAAGAGCCGGGACGAGAGCGCGTTCGCAGAATTGGTCCGCCGCCACGGTCCCGTGGTGTACCGGATCTGTCGGCGGTTGGCCGGTGCGGCCGGCGCGGACGATGCGTTCCAGGCCACGTTCCTGGTTCTGGCCACTCGCACCGCGGCGGCGCGAGCGGCAGGGGCGCTGGGCGGGTGGCTGGTCGGCGTTGCGGGCCGCGTGGCGCGACAGACGCGGCGGGGAGCCGAGCGGCGCGTGCGGCACGAAGCGGCGGCGGCCCATTTGCGCCCCGAGATGTGCGTGGACGACTCGCTCGAACTCGCGGACCAATTCCGGGTGCTCGACGAGGAACTCGCGCGGCTCCCGGCGGCGCTGCGCGGGCCGATGGTGCTTTGCATGCTTCAGGGGCGCACGCAGGAACAAGCGGCGGCGGAACTCGGTCGCGACGCTCGCACCCTTCGCCGGCACCTGGAGCGGGCGAAAGCCGTCTTGCGGGCGCGGCTGGAGCGCCGGGGCGTGGTGCCGATGGTGGCGACCGCGCTGGTAACCGGGACCGGCACTGTTGTGGCGGTAGTTCCCGACGACCTGACCCGTCGCACGGTCGGCCTGGTGTTCGATTTCCTGACAGGCGGTGCGGTGGCGTCCACCTCGCCACCGGTCGCACTGGCAAAAGGAGTGACGACAACGATGCCTGCACGGAAGCTGTTACTGGGAGCGGCTACGGTTGCTCTGGGGTTGGTGGGGTTCGGGTTCGCTCTGGCGGACAACCGGCCCCCCGAACCGGCGCCCCCGCCGCCGGTGAAAACGGTTGAACCGCCCCCCGAGAACCGCGCGCACAAGGCCCCGGTTAGCAAAGCGAAGTCGGCTCAAGTGATCATTGAGGCGATGTGCGTGCGCGTACAGGCCGGGTTCCGCGAGCAGATCGGCTTGACGACCGATGCCCCGAGCGGGGTGACGCTGACGGCCCGCGAGTCGCTCATGCTTAAGGCGCTCCTTCGCCATCACCCGATGGTTGAGATCCTCTTCCGGCCCCAGGTGCAACTTCAGAGCGGGCAAATGGGGCACGTTGGGGCTTGGCAGGAACTCCCCGTTGTGACAGGATTGGAAGGCGAGGTACGGGATGGGAAAACGGTTTACGTTGCGAAGTCCGAGCCGGTGAGTCTGGGGCACAAGTTGCGGATATTGCCGACTGTTGAGGCCGACGGGCAGGTGACCATCCGGATCGAGGGCGCTTACACCGAACTCGAACGCCCGGTATCTTCAACCACGTCTCTCGACCGTTTGGCCGCCCCCACTCCACGAGGCGATCTGCCCCTCGAACTCGGCAGTGTGAACATACACAATTTTCAGGCCACCGCACGAGTTTCTGACGGGCAGACGGCAGTTTTCCGCTCTGCGGCACCGGTACCAACGGCAGGCGTCGTGGTTCACCCGATGAAGGCGCCGGCGAAAAGTGAGCCGATGCCCGAACTCTTGTGGGTGCTGACGAGTCACGTCGTTCGCTCAGAACAGGACGCCGCCCGCGTGCTCGCAAACATTGCCCCACCCCCTCCTCCGCCCCCGCCTGCGCGACAGTAGTTGCGCGGTATGACGCTGTCGCGGCGCCGGGCGAGTGCTCGGGAGTGAACCGGGTCTGGGTTATTTCAAGCTCTTGATGACGATGTCCTTGAAGTGGACCTCCACGCCCTCCGACTGGAGGGCGATTCGCCCCTTCTTCAGGTTACCGTTTTTCCCCTCGTTCACCTTCACGCCGTTGACCGTGAACGTGATGTCCCCGCCCGAGCAGGTCAGCTCGCACTCGTTCCATTCGCCCAGCTTCTTCTCAACATCGGCGGGCGTTTCCAGCCGCAGGAACCGGCGCTCGATCTTCGGGTCGTGGCGCTGCTTGTCCACGTTGAGTTTCACGGCCGGCGGGGTGTTGAGGAAGAGGTCGCCGGCGTGCCCGGTGAGGAGTTGCGCCTCGATCGACGTGGGCCAGTACTTTTCGTCCTGCACGTGGAGCAGCACGCCGGTGTTCCCGCCCTTGCCCTCCAGGAACCGCCACTTCAGCTTCAGGACGTAATCGCCGTACTCGCCCTTCGTGACCATGCAGCCGTTCGGCTTCCCGGTGCAGCGGACGGCGCCGTCAACGACGCTCCAGGTGCCTTTCGGGTCTGCCTTCTTCCCGTCCTTGTCGGGCTTCACGATGAACGTCCAGCCGTCCAGCGTCTTGCCGTCGAAGAGGGGGGCGAAGCCGTCCTTGTCGGCCGCGGGGCCGACGGCGAGGAACGCGGTGAAGACTGCGAGCGTGGAGAGCCAGCGCATGAGGGGGGTCCGTTTGTTAGCCGAACAGCCGGCTGATCGGTTGACCGGCGACGGCCCGGTACGGGCGGTCGTTCGCGTCGGTGTAGTGCGCGTCGGGGGGAACGCCGAGGGCGTGGAACATTGTGGCGGCGAGATCGCCCGGGGCGGTCGGGTCGCTCTGCGGGTACGCCGCGATCCGGTCCGACTTCCCGACCAGCGCGCCCGGGGTGACGCCCGCCCCGGCGAGTAGGACCGAGTAGCACGCGCCCCAGTGCTTGCGGCCCGGCGACGACCCCGCGAAGTTCTTTTCCAGTGCCACCCGCGGCGCCCGGCCGAACTCCCCCATCACCACCACAAGCGTCGTTTCCAGCAGCCCGCGGGTACGCAGGTCTTCGAGGAACGTGGACACGCTGGCGTCGAACCGCGGGAGCAGGTGCGCGCGAAGCGAATCGAAGATGTCGTTGTGGGTGTCCCACCCGTATGCGTCGGTGTCATCGGGGTGGTCGTCTTGGCCGCGGATGCCGTGGTTGAAGAATACCGTGATCCACGGGACGCCGGCTTCCACCAGCCGTCGGGCCATCAGGCACGCCTGCCCCGACCGGTGCCGCCCGTAGCGGTCGCGCAGCTTCTCCGGTTCGCGGTCAAGGTCGAGCGCGGTTCGAACCTGTGGCGCGTTCACCAGCTCGAACGCCTTTCGGGCGAGCGGGTCCGCGCGCGTTCCCGGGTCGAGACGGGCGAGCAGGTCGTGCCGCGCCTGGAGCCGCTCTGCGGGCACGTCGGCCGGTAGGTTCAGCGATTCGACGAGCCGGTCGGTGTCCGTCACGTTGCCGAGTTCCGCGGGCTCGTAACCGCGGCCCAGGAACCCGCCGGACTGCCCGGGGGCCACTTCGATCGGGGCCAGCAGCGGGCCGTTGACGTGAACCGCCGTGTGCGGGAACGCGACCGCCGGACGAAGGCGCTTGAATACTGCTCCGAGAGCCGGGAAGTCGGTGGGTCGGGGCGGCGGGTTCGAGGACTTGCGCGGGTGAAACTGTCCGGTGAGGGCGAGGTAGCACGCCGACCCGTGGTCGAGGTCGTCGTGGGTCATCGAGCGCACGATCGCGTACCGATCAGCCAGCGCGGCCATGCGCGGCAGGTGCTCGCACACCCGCAGTTCCGGGTTCGCGGTCTGGATGCTGCGGAAGGTCCCGCGCACCTCTTCGGGCGCGTGCGGCTTCGGGTCCCAGGTGTCGAGCTGGCTCTGCCCGCCGCTCGTAAAGACCACCACCACCGATTTCGCGCGGCCGAATCCGGCCGCCGCAGCCGCGGGTTTCGCGCCGGCCGGCGGGGCCGAAAATCCCAGCGCGGCCGGGACGCCGATGCGGAGCCAGTCGCGCCGCGACAGCGTGAACGGGCCGGGTGAGTGGGGTGCGCGGGGCATCCCTCCGTTATCTCGCACTACCCCGGGGCGCCGCAAGCGGTTTCTTGCGGCCCGCGTTCTTATAATTTCGGAATGCTGTTCGACCAGATCACGATTGTCGGCGTGGGGCTGATCGGCGGGTCGGTCGGGCTGGCCGCGAAGGCCCGCGGCGTGGCCGGGCGCGTGGTCGGCGTGGACCGCGACCCCGATTGCATCGCCCGGGCCGCCAAGCTCGGCGCCATCGACACCGGAACGACCGACCTTGCCGCCGGCGTCGCAGGCGCGCAACTCGTGGTCGTCTGTACGCCGGTCGATCGGATCGCCGAGGTTATTGTCACGGCCGCGCGGCACGTCCGGCCGGGGACCTATTTCACCGACGGCGGCAGCACGAAGAGTAACATCGTCGCGACGGTGCAAGGGCGCCTGCCGGCGGGGGTCGAGTACGTCGCGGCGCACCCGCTGGCGGGGTCCGAAAAGGGCGGGGCCGAGAACGGCCGCGCGGACCTGTTCGTCAACCGCGTCACGGTGCTGATCGTCGGCGCGCTGGGGGCGGACTGGGGCCGCACCGTGACCGTCGGGCGGTTCTGGGAGGCGCTCGGCTCGCGGGTCGTGCTGATGAACGCCGAGGAGCACGACCGCACGGTCGCGTCCACCAGCCACTTGCCCCACGCGGTGGCGTCCGGGGTGGCGGCGATCACCCCGATGGAGTGGCTGAAGCTGACCGCCGGCGGGTTCCGCGACGTGACCCGGATCGCCGCCGGCGACCCGGACCTGTGGGCCGCCATATTCGAGGCCAACCGCGACGCCACGCTCGCGGCGCTGACGCAATTCACCGACCGGATGACCGAATTCCGCACGCTGCTCGAATCCCGCGACCGGGCGGGGCTCGTGCGGTGGCTGACCGAAGGAAAGCAGGTACGCGATGCTCTGGGAACTTGAGATTCGTCCGCTCGGCCTGGACCGCGAGCGCGAGCGGGTGTGCGACGAGTTCGACCTGCTCACGCACAGCGAGCGCGGCGGCGACCTGGTCACCGCCAGCGCCCGCGGGTTCCTGGTCGAAGGCGAGTTGACCGACGAGCACCGCGCGCGGCTTTTGAACGAGGTGCTCCTCGACCCGCTCGTGGAGAGTGGCGAGTTCGCCCCGGTCGGCACCCGCGCCGCCCACGCCTACACGGTGCTCCTCAAGCCCGGCGTGATGGAACCGGTCGCGCAAACGGTGCTCGAAGCGGTCCGGATGCTCGGCGTCCCCGTCACCGCGGTGCGCACGTTCCGCCGGTACTTCGGCCCACCGGAGCTGCCGTCGCTCGACCGCGACGTGCTGTTCCGCAAAGTGCTGGCGAACGACGCCATCGAGCAGATCGTTGTCGGGCCGGTCCAGGCCGCCCACCTCGCGCTGGGCAAGCCGTACCAGTTCAAACTGCTGACGGTGCCGCTCCGCGACCTGGACGACGCGGGCCTCGTGAAGCTGAGCAAGGACAACACGCTCGCGCTCTCGCTAGAAGAGATGCAGGTCGTCCAGTCGCACTTCCGCGACCTGGGTCGCGAGCCGACCGACGCGGAACTCGAAACGATCGCACAGACGTGGTCCGAGCACTGCTCCCACAAGACGCTGAAGGGGACGATCCACTTCACCGATCACGCCACCGGGCAGAGCCGCACCTACAAGAACCTGCTCAAAGAGACGGTGTTCGGGGCGACACAAACCATCCGCGCCAAGCTCGGCGAGGACGACTGGTGCGTTAGCGTGTTCGCCGACAACGCCGGCGTGGTGAAGTTCGACGAGAACTTCCACATCGCGATCAAGGTGGAGACGCACAACCACCCGTCCGCGATCGAGCCCTACGGCGGCGCCAACACCGGGCTCGGCGGGGTGATCCGCGACCTCCTCGGCACCGGCCTGGGCGCGAAGCCCGTGTGCAACACGGATGTGTTCTGCTTCGCGCCGCCGGACTTCGAGCCGAACCAGCTCCCGGTGGGCGTGCTGCACCCGCGCCGCGTGATGCAGGGCGTGGTCGCGGGCGTGCGCGACTACGGCAACCGGATGGGCATCCCCACCGTGAACGGGGCGATCCTGTTCGACGACCGCTACCTCGCGAACCCGCTCGTGTTCTGCGGCACGGTCGGCACGATCCCCACGGATAAAGCGTTCAAGAAGGTACTCCCCGGCGACCTGATCGTCGCCGTCGGCGGGCGCACCGGGCGCGACGGCATCCACGGCGCCACCTTCTCCAGCCTGGAACTCACGCACGAATCGGAAACGGTCAGCGGCGGCGCGGTGCAGATCGGCAACGCGATCACGGAAAAGAAGGTGCAGGACGTGATCCTGCAGGCCCGCGACCTCGACCTGTTCACCGCGATCACCGATTGCGGGGCCGGCGGGTTCTCCTCGGCGGTCGGCGAGATGGGCGCGGAACTGGGCGCGACGGTGCAGCTCGAAAACGCCCCGCTGAAGTACGACGGGCTCAGCTACACCGAGATCTGGATCTCGGAGTCTCAGGAGCGAATGGTGCTGTCGGTGCCGGCCGCGAAGTGGCCCGCCCTCAAGGCACTGTGCGCGTCCGAGGACGTGGAGGCGGCCGTCCTGGGCACCTTCGAGGCCAGCGGCCGGTTGAAGCTCACCTACCAAAACAACGTCGTCGCCGACCTCGACATGCACTTCCTGCACGAGGGGCGGCCGACGGTCGTGAAGAGCGCCGAGTGGGACCCGCCGATGTTCGCGATGGGCGCGCCGGCCGCGGTGCTGGAGCCGAAGCCCGCGCAGGACGTGCTCGTATCCATCCTGTCGCACTTCTCGGTCTGCTCGAAAGAGTGGGTGATCCGGCAGTACGACCACGAGGTGCAGGGCGGGAGCGTCATCAAGCCGCTCGTGGGCGTGCTGAACGACGGCCCGTCGGACGCTTCGGTGGTGATGCCGGTGCTCGGCACCTGGACCGGCGCGGCGGTGGGCTGCGGGATCAACCCGCGGTTCGCGGACCTCGACCCCTACGCCGCAGCCGGGTGCGCGATCGACGAGGCGGTGCGGAACGTGATCGCGGTCGGGGCCGACCCGCAGCGCGTCGCGATCCTGGACAACTTCTGCTGGGGGAACATCCACGACCCGAAGGTGCTCGGCGCGCTGGTCCGCACCGCGGAGGCGTGCCGCGACGTGGCGGTGGCTTACGGGACGCCGTTCATCAGCGGGAAGGACAGCCTCAACAACACCTACAAGGGCAAGAACGACGAGCGGCTGAACATCCCCCACACGCTGCTCGTAACGGCACTGGGGCGCGTGGACGATGTGCGCCAGTGCGTGACGATGGACATCAAGGAAGCGGGCAACGCGCTGTACCTGGTGGGGGCGACTAAGAACGAGCTGGGCGGGTCGCACTTCGAGCTAGTCACCGGCCGCACCGGCGGGGCGGTTCCGACGGTCGATGCCGTTCAGGCGCCGAAGCTGTTCCTGGCGGTCCACGCCGCAATCGGTCAGGGGCTGGTGCGGGCGTGCCACGACCTCAGCGAGGGCGGGTTCGCGGTCGCGGTGGCCGAAATGTGCTTCGCGGGCGGGATCGGGGCCGATGTCACGTCCCTGCCGGGGGACTTGCCGGACGAGGCCAAGCTGTTCAGCGAATCGCCGACGCGGTTCGTCGTCGAGGTGAAGCCGGAGCACGCGGCGGCGTTCGAACACTGTTTCGCGGGTTTGCCGGTTGCGCGGGTGGGGACTACCGTTTCCGAGCCGCGGTTGCGCATCGCCGGCGCCAACGCCGAATGGCTCGTCTGGGTTAAACTGGCGACCCTCAAGGAGGCGTGGCAGAAACCGCTCCGCTGGTGAGGGGTATAATGGCGGACGACGGCGTCCGGCGCTCTGGAGCCCGGACGCTTCCGCGGAGGATCGCGACATGACCCGTTCGCTGCTGGTTGCCGCCTTCGCACTGTGTGCCGGCGTCGGGCTCGTCCCCGCGCCGCCGGTGGCGGCGCAACCGGCCCCCGCGCCCGGCGGCGGCGACGGTGAACTCGTCAACAAAGTCAAGGACGCCATCGATCGCGGGGTCACGTACCTCCGAAAGAATCAGGCCAAGGACGGGAGCTGGGAAGGGAGCTTCTTCCTCAAATCACTCGCGGACATGGACGGCGGCCCGACCGCTCTCGCGGTGCTGGCGCTGCTCAACTCCGGCGTGCCTGTCGACGACCCCGCCGTAAAAAGTGGCATCGAATACCTGCGCAAGCGGACCCCGCGCAAAACCTACGCGGTCGCACTCCAGACGATGGCGCTGTCCGAGGCCCAACTCCTCTCGCGTGACAAGAAAGACCAGTCGAAGATTAACGCGAACGCCGAGTGGCTCGCGCGGATCGCGATCCGCAGCGGGGGCAAGCTTCAGGGCTGGAGCTACCCCACGAGCCCGGAATCCTCAGTGGGCGAAATCGCCGACAACTCGAACACCCAGTACGCGCTGCTGGGGCTGTACGCCGCGAAGGTCGCGGGCGTCAAAATCGAGGACTCGCTCTGGAAGGAGATCCAGGACTTCTACACCCGCACGCAGAAGCCCGACCAGGGCAACCAGAAGGCCGGGTTCTGGGTGTACAGCACCCTCGACCAGAACAAGCCGAGCTTCACCATGAGCGTGGGCGGCGCGTGCGGCCTGATCATTGCTAACTTGGGGCTCGACAAGAGCGAGCAGCAGTTGAACCCGGGCACCGGGGTGGCCGCGCGGTGCGGGGTCTACTCCGACAGCGACGCGCTCGCCAAGGGGATGAACTACATCGGGACCAACTTCGCGTTCGATCAGGGCATGTCGTACTTCTACAACTATTACGGCATCGAACGGCTGGGGCGGCTGTCCGGGCAGCGGTTCATCGGGCGGATGGACTGGTACCGGGAGGGGTGCGTGCGGCTGCTCCGGCTCCAGCAGCCCGACGGCTCGTTCACGTACACGGCCGACACCTCGGGGCTCGACAAGCTCTACCCGGTCGTCACCTCGGCGTTCGCGCTCCTCTACCTCTCGAAGGGCCGCACGCCGGTGCTCGTCAGCAAGTTCGCGTGGGGCAACTTCGTTCGCGGCGAGGTGGGCAAAAACGACCAGGCGATCCTCGCCGAGCGCGACCCGGGCGGGAACCCCACGAACACGCCGAACTGGAACCGCAAGCACAACGACTGCCGCAACGTCGTCGAGTTCGCACAGCGGGAGATCTTCGAGGGGGCGCCGCTGTCGTGGCAGGTGTACGACATGCGCCTGCAGAACCTGGGCTCACAGGACCGGATCGATTCTGAGGTGGGGCTGCTGCTCCAGTCCCCGCTGGTGTACCTGAACGGCCACGGGCCGATGCCGTTCGTGACGCGCTCGACCGACCCGGACCTCCACGTCGCCGAGCAGATCCTCAAGCGGTACGTGGAAGAGGGCGGGTTCCTGTTCGCGGAGGCGTGCTGCGGCGACCGGGACTTCGCGTCCTCGTTCGAGAGCCTCGTGGACCGCATCTTCCCGGGCAGCCAGTTGAAGAAGGTGCCGCCGGAGCACGCCATCTGGCAGATGTTCCCCGGCATCTCGCCCGCGGACTTCCCGGACCTGATGTACCTCGACCGCGGTTGCCGCACGGTGGCGGTGTTCAGCCCGAGCCCGCTGGCGGGGTACTGGGAGGAGCGGCGGTTCATACCCGCGGACGGCCGCGACCCGAAGAACCGGGGCGAAAAGGCGTTCTGCCTCGCGCGGAACGTGATCGCCTACGCCACCGGGATGGAGCTTCCGAAGCCGAAGCTCACCAAGACCGCGATCGTCACTCCGGACAAGGGCATCGCGCGGAGCAAGTTCCGGGCGCTGCAACTGAAGTACGTCAGCGACGCGAGCGTCCAGCAGCCGCCGGCCTCGGACGCGCTGCGGAACCTGATGTCCTACCTCGGGCAGAACGCGAAGCTGGACGTGGCGCTGACGAGCGAGGTGCTCCAGCCGTCGGACCCGAAGCTGATGCGGTACAAGTTCATGTACCTGCACGGGCGGAAGCCGATCCAGTTCACGCCCGACGAGGCGGACAACGTGAAGGTGAACCTCCAGACCGGCGGGCTGCTGCTGGTGGACGCCGCGTGCAACGACATCAAGCAGTGGCGGGCGTTCGACAAGTCGTTCCGCGATTCGATGGCCAAAATGTTCCCGGACCAGAAGCTCACGACCATTCCGTTCGCGAACGAGCCGCTGTTCGATTTGGCGAAGCAAGCGGGTCTGAACCTGGGGAGCGTAAAGTGCCGCCGCGAGAACGCAGAGGGCACGGGCGCCGAGCGGGAGCTGCGCAACTACCCGGTGCTGCTCGAGGGCATCAAGATCGACGAGCAGATCGTGGACGGGAAGAAGGTGGGCGGCCGGTGGGCGGTGATTTACAGCAAGTACGACATCGGCTGCGCGATCGAGGGGCACAAGTCCGCGGAGTGCCTCGGGCACGATAAGGAGAGCGCCCTCCGCATCGCCAGCGCGGTCGCGCTGTACTCTCTGCGGCGGTAGAGCGCGTTATGGCTTTGGAGAGGCGTCTCAGGTGGGGAACGGCACACAAGCACGTTGAAGATCGTTGTCGTTTGCCGGTTGTTTATCGTCGAATGACGGTACGGGGTGGTGGTACTAAGTGACCGAGCGAGTGTGCCTACCACGCCCCTGTTTGCGGATGAAAGCCGGGAACCTTCCAAGGGCGAGGGCAATATTGCCGCCGACAAGCCACGCCCACGCCACAATGGGGAAAACATATCGCATCGCTCCCAGGTCGGAGGCGGGCAAGCAGAGCATAACGGCAAGGAATCCGGCGCCGAAGGTCGCGAAGACGACTACCTCCAGGAAGGTAATATCGTAGTGGACCCGAACACAGTCCGGTCCGGCTTCGGCACTGAGCCGCCCCCAACTGATGGGCACGAGAAGGTTCCAGTTAGACACGAACCGGAAGAACCCTCCCTCGAAGGTGATGCATCCAGGCTCGCGCCGTAATGCGCGGGCAGACTGCTCGGCAAGACCCGCGGCGAGTCGGTCAAGAACCTGCTCGGGATTTCCCCCAGCTTCTGGCGAAAGGATAACTGTCCCGCGCCAACTTAGTGGTAGCATTCGTTTCCTCCACAAATTCGGTCTTCAAAACCATACAGACGGAGATGCCTGTACCGCAAAGGCACAAAATCGTGTAAGCCGACACTGCAACCGCTCCGGCTTCTTCGTCATCCGCGGGCCGGTTCTGAAAAGCGTCCGGCGCGGAACAACGTGATGTCGTGTTTCGTGCAACCGGTCTGTGCTAGATCGGCAAGCACCTCGCCGACCGCGCTGGCGAACTTGAACCCGTGCCCCGAGAACCCGCACGCGACAACTACGTGCGGGGAATCGGGGTGCGTGTCGATCACAAAGTGCCGATCCGGTGTGACCGTGTACATGCACACCTGCCCCTTCTTCAGTGTGCCGAGTCCCGGTAAGAACTCGTCGATCAGCGGGCGCAGTGCCGACACGTCTGCGTCTGCCAGGTTCCAGTCCACGCCGTCCGGGTTGGGGAGTTCGGGCGCTCCGTAGTGTCGGGCCACCTTGAGCCCGTTCGGGTCGATTGCGGGGAGGCCGTAAAACGGCGCGCCGGGAACGTCCGCGATGAAAAGTGGGAACGTGTCGCGCCGGAAGAGGGGCGCTCGCGAGCCGATGTCGAACCACAAAAGTGTCTGACGCATAACGCGCAGAGGAACCCCGATGTCCGCGAGCAGTTTTGTGGCCCACGCGCCCGCCGTCACGATCAGCTTTGCCGCATGGTAAGTGCCCCGGTCCGTCGTCACTTCAATGCCGCTGCCGGTGACTTTCCACGCACGAACGGGCTCTTCGGCGCGGATCTCGGCACCGCATTCCACGGCCATGTCGAGGTGAGCGCGCACGCACTCCTCGACGTACAAGAAGCCCGCGGCCCGTTCGACCACGCCGCGGTACTCGGCCGGGAACCGGAACGCCGGGTAGCGGCGGTTAATCTCGGCGCCGTTTAGCTCCTCGGCGACGAGGTTGTGCGTCCGCACGGAGGCGCGCACGCCCTCAACGTGTTCGCTCCCCGGCGGGCCGGCGTTCAGGCACTCGCACTCCGTCAGCAGGTGCTGCTCGGTGAGTTGCTCCAGTTCGTACCACCGCTCGAACGCCCGCCGCGCGAGCGGCACGTAGGCCGGGTGCTCGGCGTAGGCGGTGCGGATGATGCGCGTGTGTCCGTGCGAACTGCCGCGGTCGTGGACAAGCGCGAACTGCTCCAACCCGAGCACCTTGAGCCCGCGCCGGGCCAACTCGAAGCACGCGGCCGATCCCATGCCGCCGGCACCGAGCACGATCACGTCGAACGATTGCGACACGGGCGGCTACCTTTCTTTGTGAACCCACGCACGGAGTTGTGCGAGTCGCGTGGCGTCATATTTGGCCGCGCCGGCGGCTTTCAGCGCCACGGCGATCGCGGTTCGCAGGTGAGGGATGGCATCCCCTTCTGCACACCGGTGAGCGCGCTCGCGAGCCAGTTGGCGGCAGTGCCAGGCGTATCAGGGAACTTCTGCTCCAACACCGCGGCGTGCGCGAGGATAATGCTCGCGACTGATTTCATCCGCGCCTGATCGGCGCGAACCGCCTCGCCGAGTGCGGTCGCGGCCTTCGCGTCATCTCTCAGACCCAGATATGCGAGCGCCAGCGCCTCACGTGCATCGGCCCGTCTGTCAATCGTTAGCCCATTCGCTCAGTGAACTATCGACATGCTGCACTCCACAACGGTTGGCCGCGGAACGGAATCGCGTCCGTGGGCCTTTTGATCGGGGCGGCGCTGGCCTCGGCGTGTGCAGGTGCCGCTGTCGCCGGGCTCATCTCCGTCGGTTTAGTACTGCAGAGCAGGGTTGGCGCAAGTGGTGATTCTTCAGGCCCTGTGCCCACGAAGAATCAGAACTTACGACCGCAACTGCGGCCATGAAATAAGGACTTACGGCGATCCTGCGCTGCAGTATTAATAGGACTCGGCAGTGGCCTCTCAAGGTGCGGCCCGCGCGCCTCATACACGTACCCGGTAATATTGTCGCTTTCTTGACGAGCCGCGACCGCCCGGGAGCGGTGCCACGTATCCCGCTCCCGGGCGGTCGCGGCTCGTCAAGAAAGCGACACCGCGGGTGGGTTCATGTATCAGAGTTCCATCGTGTGTGGCTTGCGTTCGCTCTTGGCGGTGGGGCCATCGTTGCATTACCCGGCACCGCGGCGGTTTCGGCGCCTCCCAAGTGTTCGGCTCGCGCTGCTGGCTTGTGGCGGTGGTGGTGGTCGTTGGGGCCGCCGCCGTCGCGCTGGCGTTCTACGCGGGCCGGGTCCTTCTTTGATGGGAATCGTCTGGCGCCGCCCGCGACCCGTGTTCGGCGGGAACATCTTTGGTGACGTTCTCTTCCTTCCGCACGGGTGGTCGAGCAAGCCGCGGGGCATCCGGTGCCTCCGTTGCTCGGCCTGCGGGAAGAACTTCCCGGAGCGCGAAGGGACGCCCCTGTTCGGCCTGCACATGAGCGACGAGAAGGGCCTGGACATCGCCCACCACTTGGTCGAGGGCAACGGCATGCGCCCCACGGGCGCCGGTGCGGGGGCACCCTCAACACGGTGCTCCGGTCCGCCCGCACGACCGGGGACCACGCCCAACGGTTCCACGACCAGATGGTCCGGCACGTCCGTCCAGCCGCAGCAGGTCCAAGCCGATTAGGCGTGGCCCTATGTGGGGAAAAAAGGCAATAAATGTGACCCCGAGAACGCAGCCGATGACGAATGGGGCAGTTGGTGGGACCATGCCATCCTGGACACCACGAGCCGCGTCATCGTGACTCTGGTGATGGGGCGCCGGAACCTCGGGATGCTGGAGTCGGCGTGGGCCGACTTCGACGCGCGAACCGACCGAGGGCGGGTTGCCGGACCTGGTCACCACCGATGAGTACCCGGCATACTCCACGGCCCTGCTGCGGACCGATGGGGTGCCCAAGGCCGCACTCGAATTGAGCGTCCGGGAGAAGAAGGCGTGTGACTTCGCGTCCCTGCCGGCGGTGTACTTCCCCGAGGAGATCAACCACGCGACGGTGCGCAAGGAGCGACAGGGCGGGCGCGTGGTGTCGATCGAGAAGCGGATCGTGCGGGGCACCCCGGAGGCCGTGGCCACGGCGCTGACGCGCGGATCGACACCACCCACGATCAACGTGAGCTACGTGGAGCGGTGCCACGGCACCCAGCGGCACTTCAACGCCCGCAAGGTGTACACGTTCTCCAAGGCGCTCGCGCTCCACCTCGCGGTCACCTGGTTGTGCGTAGTGCGGTACAACTTCGGGTGGGCCGTCCGCACGCTCCGCCAGAAGACCCTCGCGAACCCGCCTCGATACCGGCCCCGCACCCCCGCGATGGTCGCCGGGATCACGGATCATCGATGGACGTTGGAAGAGATACTGACGCGACCATTGTTCCCGCCCAAGACCGCCGCAACAACGCAAACGCTCGCGAAAGCGGCTCTTGCAACGGAAGGTGAATGACGTCACCACCCGGGAGATTAAATTCCCGCCCTTGCCTAATAGCGATTCAGTGGTGAGGGCCGAGAGCGCTCGGTCTTATGGCCGTGCATAGGGAATTCTATCCGGTGCTTTTGGCAGTTCTTTGTTCGGTGCGTCAGCCGGTGCGACGATAAACTGATCGATCTTCCATGGAAGTGCCCGGAGTGTGCCGTCGCCCGACACCGTTTGCGTACCGTTCTCCAGGAACGCGACGCCGGTAACGCTCGCAGTGTGCTGGCGGAACGCTGCGACCTCCTGCTTCGCCGCGGCCGTGTCCCAGAGCCGGAGCGTACGGTCCGTGCCGCCGGTTATAACCCAGCGCCCGTCCTTGATAGCCACGCTGCGCACACCGCCTTCGTGTCCGGTCAGGGTGAAGCGGGCTTCTTCTTCACCAACCTGCCAGATGTAGACCGTACCGAGATCGTTGCCGGCCGCGATCCACTTTCCGTTCGGGCTGATCGCGACCGCCGACAGCGGCGCCGCAAACGTACCGTACCGTTTGAATTCACGACCGTTGGCGAGGTTGAGGAGTACAAGTGCGCTTGGGGTCGTTACCGCGACGAATGCTCCCTGCGGGTCCACCGCGATCGCTGTGACCAACCCCAACTTCTCCGCGCGCCAACCCTCCTGGCCGTTGACTGTTTTCCAGTACACGACCGAGCCGTCGAAACTGCCCGACACGATCCACTTACCGTTGGGTGCGAAGGCGACCGCACTGACGAGGCTCGTGTGGTCGTCGAATCTCGCACTTTCGAGCCCGGTTGTGAGATCCCAGGCGCGGGCGGTGCCGTCCATGCCGCCCGACGCGGCGAATTTGCCGTCGGGAGTCAGTGCGACTGCCCACACGCTCGCGGTGTGTCCCACCAGCCGTTTGATGTCGCGCCGGGCCTCGACATCGTAATAGCGGACGCTCCGATCGCCGCTCGCCACCAGCGCCCGGCGCCCGCCGGGAGCGAACGCCCACTGGTTCGCCGAGTCGCCGCGCGCTTCGAGCGGGTCGAGTTCGCCGGTGTTGTCTTTGAGCGTGGGGCCGTTCAGGTTCGCCTGGTACAACCCGCCGAGTTGTAGCTCGCGTGCGATGTCGCCGAACGCCTGCGCCCAGATCTGCCTCGTGACGGTGCCGCCGATTCGGAGCGAGCCGATGTGCCTCACCAGCGTTTCGGAGTTGCTGATACGGGCGCGGAATTCGTCGGCCGAAAGTCCGACCTCGCTCGCACCGGTGGACAAGTCAACCTCGGTCTCATACTTTTGTGTGATGGTGCTCACGGCCTCGAAGCGGCTCACGCGAGCCCCGGTCTTCGCAACCACTTCACCGTACCGCTTTGCGTCGGCTTCCATCAGTTTCATCGCGATGTCTTGGCCGGGGTACAGCGAGCGAATTACATCGGCCTCCGTGCGCTTGAGCGCTTTCGGGTTCTTGTCAAGGTAGTCGCGCACCTGGTCCGCTTTGGGAAGAATGCCGGTGACGTGGCAAGACATGCACGACACACCTGCTTCGACCGCGCGGTCTGGCCGTTTCGGATCGCTCACGATCGCGAGCGGCCCCTTGTCGAGGCGGGCGTTGACGGCGCTAGCGAGGTAGAACGCGTGCAACCCGTTCGGTAGCGCGAAGATTGCCTCGCCGCCGGCGTGCTGAAACGGGTTGTCGGTTAGTCCGCCGGGGCCGAGCGGGAACGCGAAGATGTTACGGCGGTCCGCAAGCATCCCGCCGTTTACGCGGGCCACGAGGTTCGCCGGCGGCTCATCAAAGTCGTAGGTGCGCCAGTACATACCCTGTGCGGAGTCGTGACGTTCGAGGATGCGGTTGAACCGCGAGATACCGCTCCCGTTAAACCCGACCCGTGCGACACGTTCCTGCTTGATGTTCTCGGTGCTGTCGACACGAATGAGCTTTTCGAGGTCTGCAAGGGTGCCGGGCAATTGGAGCACGTCGTAGTAGAGCGGCGCTCGGGACGCGGTCGCCACGAACCAGTCGGCCCGAACGATCGGCTGCTTGGTAGCGGTGCCCACCGCGACCGCCCGTGCGCTGACGGAGTCGTCCAGCACGCCGTAAGGGTACTCTTGCAGGACGCGGTTCCAGATCGTCGCGTCCCAGACGTACCAGCGGAGGTCGATGCGCAGCACCGTGCGGTTCGCGTCCACCGCGACGGGGTTCACGATCTTGGACCCCCACGACAGGCTGTTTACCAGTTTCGAGAGTGCGTTGCGGTACGTTTGAAGCTCTTCGTCGGAGAGTCCCGCGTTGTGGAGGTGCGTCAGGGTAAAATACCTCTGGAACCGCCGCGCGCGGCGGTCGAGCGTTTCGAGGTCGGCGAGCACCGTGGCGTACATGTTGCCTTGAGTGATTGCGGCGCGAGGTAGTACGCTCTCTCCGGTTGGTGCTCCGGCCTCGATCCACCTTTTGAGTGCTGCAATTTCGGCCGCACTGGGTCGCGGCTGTTCGTCAGGCGGTGGCATGGTGCCGTCTTCCATACGGCGGAACAGCCGACTTCCTTTTGGGTCGTTTGGAACGACCTTTTTACGCGCGACGAGTTTCGGAAGGTCGGTAACGAAATTCACTGCCCCTTCGACGCTGCCGTCTTGCCCGTGACACCGGTAGCAGTGTGTTTTGAGAACGGTTGTGGCCTGCTGCGCAAGTTGCTTCGCTTCCTCTGCTGTGCCCGCCGCTGCGGAACCCAACAGGACCAGGACGACGAAAAGGGTTGTGCGCATCGACCAGGTTTCCTGAATCGCTGAGGGCGAAAAGCTGTCATTAATAAGACGGCCCTGGCCGTGCGGTCGATTGCAAGAGCGGGACACGTTGCGCCGGGCCGACGGCTTGTTGCGGGGTTGGACCGGCTCGATCGTGAGTACACTCGCGCACTTCATTTTCGGCCCGCAACGTGGATGGCACGGATGTTGCTACTCTTCCCTCCACCGGCCGCCGGGCCAGTAAAGCTAGTCGGTGAATAACTCGAAATCTGCATCCTGCAAGGAGAACTAATCATGGCGGATACTATCAAGGGCAAGCTGGTCGAAGCGGGCAACGCGATTGGCGAAGCTGCGACCAAGGTGGGCAACCGAATCAGCGAGAAGGCTGATGAGGTCAAGGATTGGGCCAAGGAGAAGCTGAACAAGGCGCAGAACCGCGCTGATGAGGTTGAGCAGGAAGCCAAGAACGAGGCCGAGGAGGCGCGGGTCGATGCTGCCGTCAAGAACGAGAACTGTAACCGCTGTTCGTGAGCGAAGTGTGTATTCGGCGCGAAGGCCCGGTGCGGACCGACTACTCGGTCCGCACCGGGCCTTCGCGCCGTGTGTAGACCATTTGCGCTGGGGTAATGGGCGGTCGGCTGTTTTGTCATGTGGACGCAAGGTGGTTTTTTTCGAAGGAGAGCGTCCTACCGAACTGTGAATGGGCGCTCTCAGCCTCGGAAAAACTACAGCCCGAGTTGCTTGCGGATTTCACTCACGATGGTTTTTGAAGTGGCCTTGATGTCAACACGAACGGCGTTCTCCGGTGGTTCCAAAATCTCGAACTGACTGTGCAGTAGAGCAGGGTTCATGAAGTGGCCTTTGTGCTTCGTTAGTCGATATCATATTATTTATTGAGATATTTGTTAGGTTCACGTAATGAATTTGCTCCGGCCCGTTGAGTTCGGGGTTCGGTCGATCCGATCACCCACCGCGGCGCGTCACGGGCGCCGGTCCGCATCGGTGAGGGACATTCCGTTGTGGATTTCTCGACGTTGGCCGCCGGGTGATAGGCGTCTGCCTCAACAAAAGTCCAGCGAGCTTCTTCGGCCAGTACCTTGCCAATGGTCGATTTGCGTGAACCCGATACTCCCATCAACATGACGATCATGATTCGGCTTCAATGAGGGCACCCACGGTAAAAGTGGGCAAGCGGTGAGCCCGCGACTGGAGGTGTTCGATCGTCACCGCCACTTTCTTGGTGACCAGTTCTGGAACACTTCGCTTCGCATATTGTTGGTAAGAGGTTGCGATGCGGTAAGCGTTCACAGTTGATGCGGGTGTATCTCAACAGCCAGCGAAAGTTGGGTTCATCATCGGTGGTTGTTGAGCCGGGACCGGGATCAGTGTTGGTGGCTTTGCCCCGGTACGGTGTGCGGTGACGGCGTCGGTGAGGAATGCGAGCACGTTGCGGCCCTGCCGGCGACACGAGGCCAGGACCGTGAGGATCCGCTCCACGAACCGGCTACCGCGTTCGGAGTCGGTGCCGTAGCTGGTCTTGCGCCAGCACACGGCGTGACGCAGGGCCCGCTCGGCCGCGTTGTTGGTCGGTTCCACCCCGCCCACGCGTGCGAACGTCCACAGGGCCGGCTCCACCGCCAACAGCTCGCGGCACACGGCCCCGGTCTTGGGGCACCCGCACCGGCCCCCGTGCCCCAGGTGCGTGCGGAACCGGGCCCGCACGGCGCGGGCGTACACGCGAGCGAACGTGGACCGGGCTAACGTCCCGTCCCGCACCCGGAACCAGTGCCCGAACAGTTCGTCGGAACAGGCCAACAGGGCGGCCCCGATCGGGGATCCGTCGTTGCCCCGATCGATCATCGCCTGGAAGTCCCGCCGCAGGTGCGCCCAGCACACCTGGCGCCGATGCACCGGCAGATGCGTGTACACCGGATACCGATCGGTCGTGTGGACCTGGGCGGACCCGTCCCGCAGGTCGTCGAACGCGCTCCGGCCCCGGGTGGCGCGGATCAGGAATGCGACCACCGAGGTGCTCACCGCGACCCACAACCAGGCCCGCTGGCGCCCTTGCGTCCAGCCCGTTTCGTCCACGTTCGCCGGGTGCCCGCGGGTGTACGCGAGAGCCGCTTCGGCCACCGGGGCCAGAGCCGCCGCGGTCGTGTGCTGGAGTTTGCACACCGTGGCCGGACGGATGGGCAACCCGAACAGGTCGTCGAACAGTTGGCTCACCACCCGCTTGCCCAGGCGGCACGAACCGGTGAGCATGGCGGCCACCGCCTGGACCCGGGGACCGTACCCGGGAGCCGCGTCGGCGGGCACCGGTGCGGTCGTCACGGCGCCGCAGTGCGGGCACCGGAGCCGATGGCACCGATACTCGGTCACCTGCGGCCGGACGACCGGGATCTCATGCACCTGGTGAATCGACGGGTTCGGGTCGTCCCCGGTGAGTGGGCACGCACACCCGCGGCAGGTGTCCGGTTTGAGGGTGTGGACCGTGTCGGGCGGCAGCACGGTGCGCTCGGCCTTGGGGTGCCCCGATTGACCGCCGCGCCGCTTCCCCGAGGGACTCTTGGGCGGGGCCGGCTTCACCTGCGGACCATCCGACGAGGGCGGTTTCGACGAGTTGCTGGAATTCTGGTTGAGCCGGGTCTGAAGGTCGGCCACCGTGACCTGGAGAGCCGCGACCGTGGCCTGCAACTGCGCAACCGTCGCTTCCAGCGCACGAATGTACGCCACCACCGCTGGCGGCAGGTCACTCGGTAGCTCCGGCGGTTGAGGAACAGATGTCATCGCGTCCGTTCGATTACGGAACACCGGCTCTTGAGGCAACCCCGCGCAGAATCGAGTCACAAAGGCCTGGAAAATGCACGGCCCGCACCCCGTGAACGGTTACGCGATGCGTGTTGAGGTGGACCCGCGTTCTTAGTCGCTAAAGCTTGTTGACGGCGGCAGAGAATCGAGCGCGAGATTCATGCGGCTCGCGTGTCGAGGTACGCGAAAACGATGCGGATGGCGTCGTAGTTCACTTCGCCGTTGAGTTCCTCGTACACCGGCTTCAACCGCGCGACGCCGTGGATCTCGGCAGCAGCAGCAACGCGCTCGCACACATCTTCCGATACCCATGCGAAGATCGACGGGGGCTTTTGTGTTCGCACGAATTCGGCCAAGTACTCCGTTACGGTCGACGCCGCAAGTTCCGCCTCCTTGGCGACGTACTCGACGGACGCGCCGCTGCGGAACAGCTTGAACGCGAGTTCCTTTTTCGCGGACGGTTTCGCGACTGTTGTCGGCCCGAGCGCCGCTCGTGAGCCCGGGGTTACCTTGGGCAGCGGGACGTTCTCTTCCAAGCCGGTGCGCAGGCAATGCGCCACAATCGCCTTGAGGAAAACGCGCCCGAATTGCTGGGCGCGGTATTCCCCGACGCCCGAGATGCGTTTCAGTGTGTCCTCGTTGGTCGGGCGGCCGCGGGCCATTTCCGCGAGCACCGCGTCGGTAAACACCTGATACGGTTGCACTCCCGCGCGGGATGCTTCCTGGCGCCGTAGCTGCCGCAACATCTCGAACAGCGCCGCGTCGGCACCGGGCGGCAGCGCAAACGGTTGCGCCTTTCCGCCGTCAGCACTGCGCTTCGCACGCCGCGCGAGCTGGATGAGCCGGATCGTGGACCGTCCGCTCATCACGTCCCAAGATGTCGTGTTGAGTTTAAGAACGGGGTACTCGTCTCCGGACTGGACCAGTGCGCCCTGGCCGATGAGTTGATAAATCCAGTCCCGCAGGTCGTTCTTTGGGACGTTCTTTAACAGGCCGTAGGTCGTGAGCTGGTGGTGGCTGCGGCTGCGGATCGCGGCCGTGTCCGCTCCGCGCAGCACCTCGATTACGTGCGCGGTGCCGAAGCTCTCCTTCAGGCGGGCCACGCACGAGAGTATCTTCTTCGCCACGGTCATCGCGTCGGGCACTTCTTGAGTGTCTCCCAAGCAGATGTCACACGCGCCGCAGTTAGGGGAGTCGTAGGTCTGGCCGAAGTGCTGTACGAGCGCCTTGTGCCGGCACACCGCGCCGCGACAGTAGCGGGCCATCTCTTCGAGGTGTTTGACGCTGGTTGCGACGTACTCCGCGGACGCCCCGCCCTCTTCGCCCGATTTCTCGATCATCCACTTGAGCGAAAGGAAATCCTGGCCCGAGTAGAAGAGGACGCACTCGGACTCCAACCCGTCGCGGCCGGCGCGGCCGGTTTCCTGCTGGTAGTGCTCGATCGTCTTGGGCATCGCGGCGTGTATCACGAACCGTACGTTAGAGCGGTCGATGCCCATGCCGAACGCGACCGTCGCGACGACCACATCGGCCTCTTCCGCGGCGAACGCGTCCTGGGTGGCGCGGCGGGCGGCGTTCTCCATTCCGGCGTGGTACGGCACCGCGCGGTATCCGGCTGCCTTGAGCGCCGCGCACATCTCGTCCACGTCCTTCTTGCGGAGGCAGTAGACGATGCCCGCATCGCCCGGGTGGCGGTCGATCACCTCACGCACCTGGGCGTGCATCTCGACCCTGGGCAGCACGCGAAACGTGAGGTTCGGGCGGTCGAAGCTGCCGACGTGGATCTCGGGCTGGCGCAGGTTCAGTTGCTGGATGATGTCGCGCCGCACCTGCTCGGTGGCGGTCGCGGTATAAGCGTGGACCGAGGCCTTGGGGAAGAACTCGCGCATCCGCGCGAGCTGACGGTATTCGGGGCGGAAGTCGTGCCCCCAATGGCTCACGCAGTGTGCCTCGTCCACTGCGATGGTGTGCGTGTTGGCCGATTGCAGGAGCCGAAAGATCTCGGTGTTAACCAACCGCTCGGGCGAGGTGAACACGAGTCGGGTGGTGCCGGTGCGGATGCCCTCGAAGGTGGCGGCACGCTCGGCTGCGGTGAGCGTGCTGTCGAGCCGGGCCGCGGGCACGCCGATGCGCGTGAGGCCGTCTACCTGGTCCTTCATGAGGGCAATGAGCGGCGACACGACGATCGTGAGTCCGCCCTGCACGACTGCGGGAGCCTGGAAGCAGAGCGATTTCCCGCCACCGGTGGGCAGGACCACGAGCGAGTCGCGGCGGTTGAGGACGGCCCGGATCGCGTGTTCCTGGAGCGGCCGGAGCGACGCGAACCCCCAGTGCCGCTGAACGGCGTCGAACAGCTCCGGGGGGAGCGGCTTGGAGCCCAACACGTTCGACCTCGAAAGGAATCGCGGAAGAATATAGACATCCGTACCGTACCCGAATCGTACGCGATTCGTCTACCCCGGGTGCGGTAGAATAAGTGGCACGTGTGCGAGGCGTGTGGGTTTTGACGAGAGTCTGCCGGATGTCCGGAATCGGTCGCGGCAGCGGTTGTGAATGGATTGCAGGCTCGGTAGGATGCGCGTGTAGTTAGTGGGTCATTTGCCACGCCCGTAGCCATTGCCGAATCGTGTGAATCCCAGCGCGCGTAAGGGGTTTTCGCGGATGGATGAGTCATGGTTATGGCCACGAGCGAAGCAAGCGACTCACTAGTACTACAGCGCAGGGTTGGCGCAACTGGTGATTCTTCAGGCCCAGTACCCACGAATAATCAGGACTTACGACCGCAACTGCGGCCATGAAATAAGGACTTACGGCCTACATTCCGAGAGACAAAAATTCGTCTTTTTGGCGAATTATTCGCACTGTATTTTAACGCGATGCTTGGCTCTTAGCTAATTGCGCGTCATTGATTCCGTACGCCGCCTGACTGACCCCGAGCAAGTGGAGCACGCGGCGGGCGTCGTCGGACAAGGGTCATGGAACCGACGCAACTCCTGACCCGACGCCTCGACCAACCGGTGCCGCCGCTGCCCCTCAAGCACATCGAACACGGCACCCGTGGTCGGGGCCAACGTGGCACGGCCCTCGGGGTACAGGGCCAAGCTCTCGATCCCGTCATTCGTCATGGCCGGACGGACCTCGCGCTCGACCAACGCGCCGACCAGCTCTACCACGTAGTACAGCCACAACAGGCTCTCGACCCGCGTCACATTAGACTCATGGCGCAATAGACAGCAAACCCTTGTGCAGAAAGAGTTTGCGGTGAGTCCACATTCAATGCCGCAACTCGTTTTCAAGCAAGGGTATACGGCAAAACCGGCCCTATTGCGCAACGAGTCTATTCTCGAGCCACGTGGTCATCACACCGAACCCGCCCCTGAGCTGCTCGTGACGCTTCTCCACGAACGGTTGGTACTTATACTTCCTGAGCGCCTCCGCGACGCTCAGCCCCTCGTCGTTGGTCATCAGCGGGAACAGCCCGTCGCACCGGGCCGCATGAGCCAGCGCCTCACCGCGCTCCTCGAACCGGATGTGCCAGCGTGGCGTTTCCACCCGCCGGTACTCCGTATTCGGACCCGGGCGCCCGGGCTCACCTGCTCGAAATGTTCCTCCACCGCGACACCGACCTCGACACCCAACAGGTGCTCGACCTCGTACTCGCGGACGATCCGGTCGCCCGCCTGACGCGCCTCCGCGGCCCCACGCCACGCCCGCCGGCCCGGCCGTTGGACCTCGTCCAGGGCCGCGCGGGCGCGACGCAGGCGCTCGTGCCGGGTCTGGCGATCGGCCTGTTCCTTCTGCGAGCTCCGGTACCACAGGACCCGATACCCGTCGGACGAGCGGTCCGGGCTTTCCGCCCCGTGGTACACCACACCGGGACCGGTGCGGCGACGCGGGTTGGGCTCCCGATGCACCTCGACCCACTCTACCGGTTGGGCCCGCAGGTGCTCGCGGAACCGCGCCTACTCGTTGCGGGTCCTGGGCATGACCGTCAGGAACCGCCCGTGTCGCGAGGCAGGGCAAACGCACTCAAGGACCCTGGACAACCGCAGGTAATCGGACACTTTAGCAGCGAGAGTGCAGGGATTGGGGTTCCTTGCGTGGAACCGGCCGATTTTTAAGCCATCGCGCCGGAGACCGCGCCCGATGGAGGCCGTGAAGGGTTTGGGTGCGTCGGGTGGCGTGTTGTTCGCGGTGCATGTCCAAGGCCAATCGTTGCTCGATGTGGCGCTTGGTTCGGGCGCTGTAAATGCTCTGCTGCGCCTGGCGGAACCGGCGGTTGGACCGTTCCACGGCGTTGCTGGTCGCATCCAAGAGCTGATCGTCCAGAAGCAGCAGCGCCTGTTCCAAGCTGGGCACGAACAACTTGGACAAGGCCCGGCGCAACGTCTTGAAACGGCCCACACGCGCCCGCAATTTGGCCCGACGAGCCCGCGCGGTCCGCATCCGGCCAGGCGGTCGAACAGTTGGTACACGGCGGCCACGATTTCGCGTAAGGTGCGTAACTGCGGCTGGCCGCGGGTCAACCGGGCCAGCTTCTTCTTCTGGGCGGCACTGAGGTGGTGCCGCACGAACAGGCGGCGGTGCTCGAACAGCTCGGCCACATCCGCCTTTCGGCGCGTCATCCGTCGCGCCGGGGCGGCGTCCTGTTTGCGGGGGCGACCACGCTTGCGCGTGCGGATTGTCGATATGACGTGCTTATGCACGTGAGTCAGCGCATGCCGGACGGCCTGATTGATCTCCTTGAGGACATGGAACACGCAGAGCGGGTGCGGCACGCCCGGCCAGCGTTGCGGAAGGACGGCCGGGTACCGCGACGAGCCATCGGTGGTAATGCCCTGCACACGCTTGCCACGGGCGCCCAGTTGGCCCTTAACGTCCGCCCGAAAGATCCGGACATCGGCGTGGGTCGGGTCGTGTTCGAGGACACAACAGGCCAGGCGGTTGTACCGGCGGTTGTCCACAACTGAAAGGATGCAGAAGGGGCCGTCATCGACTTCGTCGATGGCCACGTAACCGGAGAACTGCACCAGGGCGTCGTCGAGGTAGGTGGTCCGACGTGTCGCCACCTTTGTCCCCTTCGCCACGACCCAATTCTGGGTCGTGGCGAAGGGGACAAAGACCAGGTGATCCCGCCACAGATTCCAACTGGCAGTTTGATAGGGGAGTCCGTCCTCGCACACCAGGCGCACGGCCAGATCCTGGGTGCTTGTACTCGGCGGACTCGATGTTACCGCGAAGGAGGTCCGCGGCGCCCAGAGGTCGGATTTGAGGTCGAGTTGCGGGGGCGGCGGTACTGCTGGTCCGGGCACGGGCCATGGTTGGAACTTTTGGACAATACCCGCGACCTCACCGGCGAGAAACGCGGCATTCAAGGGGCGGTGAGACGCAATCGACGGGACGGCCGGCCGACGCCACCGGCAAAGCGGTCGCTCCATCCCATCCGACCGTTGTTGAGCCGCCCTTGAGACGAAACCATGGCCCGACCCGAGTTCCGGGTCGGCTACTCCGCTCCAACGCGACCGGCCGGCACGCGAGCCCCCCCGACCAAACCCGTCGCGCTCACGTGCCGGAGCCGCGCTTCGTCCGAACGTCCAGCGCTTTGAGAACGAGCCCGAGTACCGTGACCGACAAACCGCTCGCGTCGGTAAGCCCGTCGAGTCCGGTCCGCGCCAGCGTGTGCACCCGCGAGTCGCTCCGCCGGCGGCTAGCACTACAGCGCTAAAAGTCGCAAGTAGTGCGTTGATTTGAACTAAAATAGCTTCCCGGCACTGAGGAGGGATGCGATGACGGGAGCTCAACTGGATGCCCTGGCCCCGACGTTCGAGCACCTGCGCACGTACTCCCGCGGGTTGCTATCGGACCTGCCTCGGAAGACGGCCGAGCCGGTGGCCTTGGCCGCGGGCACCCCGGTGCGAACGCTCCAGGAGTTCCTCCGGGATCACCAGTGGGACCATGCGGCCCTGGGACACGACGTGCCGAAGCGGATCGCCCGCGTGTTGCTCGCGGAATCGGGCGCCGACACCGGCACGGTCGGGCTCATCGACGAGACCCGCGCGGTCAAGAAAGGGACCAAGACGCCCGGGGTTGCTCGCCAGTACCTGGGGTGCGTGGGCAAGGTGGGCAACGGCATCGTGACCGTACACCTGGGGGTGGCCCGGGGCTCGTACCGGGTCCTCCTGGACGCCGACCTGTACGTGCCCCAGGAGTGGTCCACGGACCGCACCCGGTGCCAGGCCGCGGGCATCCCCGACCAGGTCGTGTACCGCCCCAAGTGGCGCATGGCCTTGGAGCAGGTGGACCGGGCCCGGCAAAACGGGGTGCACCTGGATTGGCTCACGTTCGACAGTGAGTACGGCAAGAGCCCCGCGTTCCTGCGGGGCTTGGACGACCGCCTGCAATCGTTCGTGGGGGACGTGCCGTCCACGTTCTCGTGCCAGGTGGTGGCCCGATCGGGAACCCAACCGGCCTCCGAGGTGAAGGGCCAAGAGGCTCGGCACGTGGTCCGCGACGCGAGCGCGTTCCGGTCTCAAGAATGGCAGATCCTGCGGTTGTCACGGGCCACCGCCGAGGACCAGGTGTGGCGGGTCAAGCGGGCCCGGGTGTAGGCCTCGGGGGCGGACGGGTGGTCGGCCGGCACGTACTGGTTGGTGTGGGCGTGTAGCGACCACACGGGCGAGGAGAAGTTCCTGGTGTCCAACGCACCGACCGAATGCACGGCCGAGGCGCGGGTGCGGGTCGGGTTCCGCCGGGCGGCCGTGGAGCACCTGTTCCGGGTGTGCGAATCGGAGCTCGGGTTCACCCACTTCGAGGGCCGCAGCGATACGGCCCTGCGGCGGCACCTGGTGCTGTGCGTGGCCATGCTGGCGTTCGTGGCCGAGCACACCCAACAGCTGCGGGGGGAAAAATCCCCAGGTCACCGCGGAACAGGTGTGCCGGGTGCTGGCGGTGCTGAGCCGCGAGTGGTTCGAGCGGGCGCGGGAGACCGCCCCGCGGGTCTGGGTGCTGGACGTGCTCGCGTACCACCAGCGCCGCAATCGGGCCGCCACCGCGTCCAAACAACGACGCGTAGTTCACCCACGCACACGCAAAATACCCAGAAAGCTAAAACCGAAACGGCCGACAAAATCTACAGCCAGGGCAAAGTATCGCTGTAGTGATAGCGTACGTCAGGTCGAAGCAGTGCCGGCAGCCGAAGTGTTTGCCGCCGAGTTACATCTTTCGGACCCGCCGTCGGCAGGTCGCACCGTCCCGCGCCAGGGGCACAGGAACCACCACCGCACCCCGCCCAGGTGACACGGCGTGGTGACCAGCGATACCGTGTAGTCGAACCGTTCGCTCGGTAAGCCAGATTTTTCTCGGCGTAGATCTCGGTCGTCGCCATCCGCTTGTGTCCGAGCACCGCCTGCGCGCTTTTCGGGCCGGGCAGCGGTAATGTTGCTGCGCGTGCCGCCAGAACCAGAGCAGCACCTCGTCCACGGTCAACTCGGCGGCGGGCGCGCCGGCAACAGCGGGTACTACGTTCAGCTCGGCAACAATGCGCGCGAACTCGGAACGGCTTTCCGGCGTGCAGAACTTGCCGATTGTGACCCAGCCACAAGCCAATCCAGTCGACTTCTGGTGCTTGTAAACGGGGATAGTGTTCTTCGGACGAGCCACTCGTAAACGCTCACGGAGAGGGTTTACGGGAATCCTCCCGTAAACCAGGCTCTTCCGGACGCGCCCGCGAACGTCGCGGGGTAAGCGTAACTGATTCTGACGACACGACTTACTTGAGTGGGCAGTCCCGGGGTTGAACCGGGGACCTAGCGATTTTCAGTCGCTCGCTCTACCAACTGAGCTAACTGCCCCAAGCTAGCTCTGTATTTATAAAAGCTCGGTCTCGGACCGTCAACAGTGCGGCTAAGTTCTTTGAAAAGTGGCCACGCCACGGTTTGTAATGGACCTTGGGACCGCCGGCGGGGAAAATGGAAACGCGGGTCGATTTCGCCGCAACTGTTGTGTGGGGCGAGTTATGAGCACACCGCGTTTCACGGCTGAGGAGTTGGACCGCCTGCGGGCACTGGCCTCGGAGTGGGGCAAAATCGTCTCCAAGCGAGCGTTCGGGGAGGACGGGCAGGGCTACGCACGGATTGGTGTTGGGTAAGTTGCGGCGTGTGGGTATGTGCGGCTCCTCATTTTAGGAGCGGCACACATGGCCCGGTCCCTGGTCGAGCGTTTGGCGGAGTTACCGGACCCGCGGAGCCGTCACGGTCGCCAGTATCCGCTGGTCGGGCTATTGACCTTGTGCCTGGTGGCGGTGATGGGCGGGCACACCACGCCCGAGGCCCTCTCGCAGTTCGGTCGGCTGCGGCAGAAGCGGTTGAGCCACACGCTCGGGTTCCAGAACGGCGACATGCCGTGCGCCAACACGATTGCCGGGTTACTTCGGAAGCTGGACCCGGACCACCTGGACCGGATCATCGGTGCATGGCTCGCGGACCGGCACCCGGACGGGTGGGAGCACCTCGCGTTGGACGGCAAGCGGTTGCGCGGGTCCCGAGACGGCGAGGTGCCCGGCGCGCACCTGCTGGCCGCGTATGCCCCGGGTGCCGCGGCGGTGGTCGCCCAAATGACGGTCGAGGCCACGACCAACGAACATAAGGCGGCGCTCCGGTTGCTGGGCGTATGGCCCCCGCTCGGCCGAACCGTAATCACTGGGGACGCCATCTTCACCCAACCGGACGTGTGTGTCGCAGTGCAACAGAAGGGTGGGGACTACATCTTGTATGCCAAGAGCAACCCGAGCACCTTGCGGGCGGACGTGGATACCGCGTTCGCCGCCACCGGTGGGGCGGCTTTCCCCCCCCCCGGCGGGCAGCGCTAGTGGGATCGAGATGTGGACACGGCGCGTGAGGTGAGCAATGGGCACGGGCGAGTCGAGCGGCGCACCATGACCAGCACCACATGGCTCAACGAGTACTTGACCCGGTGGCCCGGGGTGCAGCAGGTGTTCCGGCTCGAGCGCCGGCGCCGGGTCGGTGGGAAAGCAACGGTGGAGGTGGTGTACGGGATCTCCAGTCTGAGCCCGGTGGCCGCGCCCGCGGATGTGCTGCTGCGGTACACGCGGGCGCACTGGGGTATCGAAGCCCGGCACCATGTCCGCGACGTGACTTTGTGCGCGGACCGGTGCCGGGTGTGCCACGGGACCGAACCGCGGGTGCTGGCGTCGCTACGGAACGTCTCCATGTACCTCCTACGGCGGCTCCGGTACCGTCGCCGCGGCCGTTCGGGACGTCGTTGCACGACCCGAGTTCGTGTTCGACGTGCTACATCAGCCAGATTCAATTTGATTAGCCCTGTCCCGACTCCGACGTTGCTTGATGGTTCCGGTTGTTCGGTCGCACCGGTGCGCACGCCGGAGGATGGATGTCGGGCCAGAACTTGGAAGAGGTCTCGCCGCTCACGGCGAGACCCCGGAACCGTTGAGGATGAAAACGCGGCCGAAATCGACTCGCGGAATGCACTTGGACAAACGAAGTCCGCAAACGGAGTGATATGCTCAAATTGACAGGCAATAGTCTCGTGCCTCCGCGAATCGCTGAGCTCGACTGATGCCGAATCTGTGACGCTTATCCGGCGGGTGCGAGCGTGGTAAGCAAGAGCTCGCGTACGGGCTCCGGGAGTTTATCACGACCCATGGTTTGCCCGGCCTGTGGCAAAAGTGCCTCGGCCCAGAGCCACTGCCGGACCGCCGCCAACGCATCGGAGAAGGTTGTGACGGTCTTGCCCGGCCATTCCACGGCCCCGGTTCGCTTCGATGCGGGCAGGGTGTGGAACAGGACGGCCACCACGGTGTACAACCCGAACAGGCACGGGGCCGCCCGCAACACGGTCTTCTCGCGCCACCCGCGGGTCGTCTCCAGGCCCAGTTCCGCGCGCATCTCTTGGAACGTGGTCTCAATATTCCAACGGCCGCAGTAGATCGCGATGACCGCCGACACGGTCAGGCCGAGGTCCGTGGTGAAGAAGTACTCGTCCCGGTGTGTGCCCGTCGTGTCCCGGACGAATACCCAGCGGATCGGCACCAGGCCGTGACCCGCTTTATACCAGTACCCGGTTCCGGTGAGCGTATCGACCTGCCTCTGGCCGCCCCCGTACCATCCCACCTTCAACGGGGCCAACGCCGGGGCCGCATCGACCACCTGACGCGGCTTGGGCACGGGCGCGCCCTTGACCCGAGGCCGGCCGTGGCCCGAGTACGGGGGCGGGGGCTCGAACAGGTTGGCCTTGGGGTGCAACTTGCTCACCAGGGTGAGTCGGTCCCGGTGACGCTGGGCGAACCGGGCGACCTCATGGGTCCCGTACCCGGCATCCCCGGCCAATACGAACGTGCGGTTCGGGAATCGGATCAGCAGGGCCCGCACGAGCACGCACATGATCCGCGCCGGTGTCCGGTGCGGCCGGTTCCGCTTACGGTCGTCTTCTTGAGACCGGTACAGGTCGATGAGAATGGGCAGCGCCCACGGGCGGGTGGCGAACGGGAACTTGACGAGCACGGCGAGCACCACCCACTTGTGCCCGTACCGCCACGCGGTGTAGGCGTGGGACGATCGTACGGGGTCGCGGTGCCGGGCCTTGCCGTACACGCACCGACCCGGGTGCCCATCGATCGTGTCGTCGCCGACCAGCATCACGGGGCCCGCAGGGACCACGTGGTCCAGCAGGAACCGCATCACGGCGCACCCAACCGCGAGCCCGGACCACGGCGCGCGTGAGAGTGGAGTTCCCCACGAAAAGTGGACAGCTTTTAGCGGTGGGTTCGGTTATACGTTCGTTCGTACTCGTCTGGGGCAACGTCGCCCAGAGCGGAGTGCCGTCGAACCCGGTTGTAGAACGTCTCGATGTACTCGAAGATGCTCGCCTTGGCCTGGTCCCGCGTGGCGTAGTCCTCGTGGTGAACGAGCTCCTTCTTCAGGCTGGCGAAGAACGATTCCATCGGCGCGTTGTCCCAGCACTGCCCGACCCCACTCATACTGCATGTGATCCGCTCCTCTCGGAGCCGGCGCTGGTAATGCTCGCTCGCGTACTGGCTCCCGCGATCCGAATGCGTGAGCCGAGAAGACCCCAGGAGAGTGGGGCGGCGGTGAAGCGCCATCTCCAGCGCGTCTACCACCAGCCGGCTGGTCATCGTCTGATCCATCGACCAACCCACGATCCTCCGGCTGAACAGATCCTCGACGGCCGCCAGGTACAGCCACCCCTCGCGGGTCGGGATGTAGGTGATGTCCGCGACCCACACGGCATTCGGCTGGTCCGGGTCGAACGCCCGAGCCGGCACGTTCTCGGCCACCGGCATCGCGTGGTTCGAGTCCGTCGTCTGTCGGAACTTCCGCTTGGTTTTCGCGGCGATTCCGGCCTCCCGCATGAGCTCGGCCACGAAGTTCACGCAGCACTCCTGGCCCCGTGCAACCAACTCGGCGTGGATGCGCGGGCTCCCGTAACGGCCCTTCACCTCGGCGTGGATCGCCTTCACCTCGTCGATCAGTTGCTCGCGCCGCGTGTCGGCGGCACTCGGCTCGCGCGAGCGCCACGCGTAGAACCCGGACCGCGACACGCCCAACACCCGGCACATGAGCACAATCGGCCATTCGCTCTTGCGTCCCTCGATCCAGGCGAAGATCAGTTCGACTGGTTGGCGAAGAACGCCGCCGCTTTTTTTAGGATGTCGCGCTCCATCTCCAGCCGCTTGACCTCGGCTCGGAGCTTGCGGATCTCTTCCTCTTGAGGCGTCTGGTGCCCCGAACCGGGGAACGCGTCCGCGCCCTTGTGGGCATGCGCCTTCTTCCACGTGTGCAACAGGTTCTCACTGATCCCGAGCCGCCGTGCGACCTCGGCAACGGACAGCTTCTGCTCGGTGATCATCTTCACCGCCGAGAGCTTGAACTCCGCCGTGTGGACCTTGCGCTTGCCAGCCATCGGTGTGTCTCCTGGTGATCCGAGTTTACACCGCTTTCCGGCTGTCCACCATTCGTGGGGAACTTCAGAGCACCCGTTGGTAATCGGTCCGGTGCCCCGGTGCCAGGTGCCGGAGCGTGCGCAACAGGTTGGCCACGGTCCGTCGCCCGGTCGTGACCAGGGCCCCGACCAGGAGCGTCGAGAACCGTTGGTATGTGGGGTTGGTGAAATGCAGCGCCAGAACCTGCACCAGGTCGTGCGCCTCGGGTGGTAGAATCATGGCAGCCGTCCGTGAGCGAGGGCCATGGGAGCTTCAGCAACCCTCATGTTACCTCACCACGGACGGCCCCAGAATCGGCATCCGTCGAGCTGAGGGCCGCTATTCGTACCCGTAACGCCGGATCACGTCGCCCCAGCGCTCCGCGATCAGAGCCTGCTGCGCATCCGTCAAGGTGAACTTGTTCCGCTCGTAGTTCGCGTTCTGACGCTGGTACTCTTCAATTTTGGGCCGCACCGCTTCGTACCCGCCGATCTCTAACGTCGTGTAGACCTGCTCCAGTGCGGCGACCGGCTCGCGAACGAGGTCCTCGTACCGCAGTTCGGCGAACTGGCCCGGCTTGAAGAGCGGGCGGGCCTCGTCGAGCCGGTCGTAAATTACGCGGAACTCGCGCAGCACCTTCTCTTCGAGTCCGGGAAACGTCGGGCGCTGGAGCCCGTGGCCCCGCGCGAGCGTTTTCCAGAGGTTCACGGTCGAGGGGAACACTGCCCGCGGGTCGCGGACGATGTGAACGAATTTCGCGTCCGGGAACACGTCGAGCAGGACCGGGACGCGGGCCGTGTGCGGCGGCGACTTCAGCACGAGCCGCTTCCCGCCGATCCGCACGGTCACCTCTTGGAGGAACCGCACGAACACCCGCTTCCAGCGCGCCAGTTGCTTCGGCGTGAGCCCCGACAGGTCCAGCGCGCCGCGGTCCTTCGGCTCACGGTCCGGGAACGCGAAATCCGTGTACGTGGTCGGCAGCCCCAGCAGGGCGAGGGCGAACTCGTCTTCCTGCGGGCGCTCCCAGCCGAACGGCATGTTGTCCATCGGCCGCTTGTCCGGCAGCAGCCAGCTCGCGTACCGCTTGAACAACTGGTTGGTGAGCAGCGCGTGTTGGGGGTTGAAGCAGTCCTGCATGTCCGGGAACCCGAACCGGGTGTCCCGGATCAGGAGTTCGTGCAGCAGCGTCGTGCCGGTGCGCCAGTGCCCGATCACGAAGATCGGCGGTTCGAGCTTGGTTTCCCGCACGCGGTTGCCGTGCGCGGCGTTAAGGCACCAACGCAAAACGGTGTTGGTCACCGAGTTGGCCGACACGATGGCCGCGATGTACCAGTAGGGCGGCTGGACGGCGTAGCCGTTGTCCTTGAGCAGCCGCAACCAGGTGAAGAGGTCGCACCCTTCCCAGAGCCGCGGTGCCCATTCGCGCTTGTGCGCTTTCCTCGGGGGCAGGGCAACAGTGTCCGTGGCCGCGGTCGTCGGCATCCGGTTCCTCCTTGCGCGGTTCGGATGTACTCAAGTGAACGGATTCGCGCGGGTGCGGCAAGCCCCCGCGGTGCGCCGTTGCGGTGCCTCCGCGATTGTTCGATCCCGCGGTTCCGGATACAGTCGGAGTAGAGCCCCAGACAGGATGTGGTAATGGCGAAGTCGAAGCCGACAGAACACGCCCCCGACGACACGCCCGCGTACACCGTGGTCGCGCGCCGGTACCGGCCGCAACAGTTCTCCGAACTGATCGGGCAGGAGCACGTCGCCGGCGCCCTCGTGAACGCGCTGAAGTCGGGCCGGGTCGCTCACGCGTACCTCTTCACCGGGGCGCGCGGCGTCGGCAAGACCAGCGCCGCGCGTATTCTGGCCAAAGCCCTGAACTGCTTGAAGACCGATAAGGCCACGCCAACCCCTTGCGACGAGTGCGACAGTTGCCGCGCCGTCATGACCGGCGACGACGTGGACGTGCTCGAGATCGACGGCGCCAGCAACAACAAGGTCGAAGAGGTCCGCGACCTGCGCCAGAACGTCGGCTTCCGGCCCGCCCGGGGGCGGTACAAGATTTACATCATCGACGAAGTCCACATGCTCTCCACGTCGGCGTTCAACGCGCTGCTCAAAACGCTGGAGGAGCCGCCCGAACACGTCAAGTTCATCCTCGCGACCACCGAGGTGCAGAAGATCCCGATCACGATCCTGTCTCGGTGCCAGCGGTTCGATTTCGCACACGTCGGCCCCGGCAAGATCTTCGAGCAGCTCAAGCGAATCGTGGAGCGGGAAGGGCACCAGGCCGATGACGACGCCCTGCGGCTCGTCGCGCGCCGGGCCGCCGGCTCGATGCGCGACTCGCAGTCGCTGCTCGATCAGCTCCTCGCCTCGTCGAGCGGAACGCTGACCGCGGGGCAGGTGACCGCGGTGCTCGGCACCGCCGGCGACGATCGCGTGATCGAACTGGCCAAGGCGATCCTGGCCAACGACCCGAAAACGGCCCTCGACCGTATCGCGGAATGGGTCGAACGCGGCTTGCAGATCGGGGAACTGATCGACCAGGTGGTGGAATACTGGCGGGCGCTGATGCTGGTGAGCTGCGGCGGCCCCGACGTGCGTGAGCTGCCCGTTTCCCCCAACCAGCACGAGGCGATTCGTACTCAAGCGAAGGCGGTTTCGCTCGATACTGTCCTTGCGGGTCTGGAAATCCTCACGGCGACAAAAGCTCGAATGCGAGGCACCCCGCACGTCCAGGTGCTGCTCGAAATGGCGGTGGTGCGGCTGTGTCGTCTCCCCGATTTGCGCTCGCTCTCGCAACTGGTGCAAGCCGTTTCGCAACCGGGGGTACAGTTCGTTGCAAGTGCCGCTTCCAACGGCAATCCTCCGCCGGCACGCCCGCAGCCCACACCCGCCGCGCCACTGGCGAGCGAGGCGGCAAAAAAAAACGGGACACCGGCGACGGCGGGGCGCCCGAGTGAAAACGGCTCTAGTTCTGTCCCTGCCGAAGTTACAGCGACGCCGCTGAGCGATGCGACCGTTCAGACCGTTTGGGATCGTTTCTTCCGCTACGCAACCGAGAAGTATCCTATCCTGTCTCAGCACTTGAGATATGCAAGTTCATATGCAATTTTTGGGCCAAATGCCCTGGCGGTCCGTTTTCCGACAAGCTATGCTAATGCCAAGAAGGAATGCGAGGGCGAAGCGAGCCTCGCGCGGTTTCAGGACGCTCTGAAACGGGTCACCGGGCAACCGGTCTCGATCCGGTTCGAACTCGATCGCAGTCCGAACGCTCAGCCGCTCGCCGGACCGCAGTCGGCCGCCGTTGCCGCGCCAACCGAACGTAAACGCTCGCTCGGATCGCTCCCGATGTTCAAGAAGGCGCACGAAGTGTTCGGCGCCCAGATCTGGCACGTGGACGACGACTTCAACCCGGCGGCGGTCCACAAGCCCGCCGCCCCGAAGATCGACGACGACGAAGAAGAAGAGACCGCCACCGAAGAGGTCTGACCATGTTTAAGGGACTCGGCGCGATGATGAGCCTCCTGGGCAACCAGGGGAAGATTCAGGAAGAGGTTCAGAAGTTCCAAACCCAGGTGGGCCAGATCACCGCGGAAGCGTCGTCGGGCGCCGGGTACGTCACCGTGAAGGTGAACGGCAAGATGGAGGTGCTGAGCGTCCGCATCTCCGAAGAGGCGATGAAGCTCAACGACCGCGAGATGCTCGAAGATCTGATCTCCGCCGCGACCAACCAGGCGCTCACGAAAGTACGCCAGCAGTTGGCCGAGGAGAGCGCAAAGATGGCGGCCAACATCGGGCTGCCGCCCGGGATGCTCGGCGGCGGGTTCCCCGGGCTCGGCGGGTGAGTTCGGTCCCGCCCCTTGCGGAGGTCCACTCATGCTCACGTTCGTGGTCACGCTGCGCGGCGGCCGCCGGTACACGATCCGGGCCGCGGAGATGCGGTTCGGGTACGACGGCGCGTTGGAACTGCTCGGGTTCGCGCCGCCCACCGACGCCGAGCCGTTTCCCGGCAAACAGGCGGTGGCACTCTTCTCCGCGGGCGAAGTGGAGTCGGTCGTTGCCCGCGAGTTCCTCGTCTCCGAGGAGCCCAGCGAGCCGAAGCCGTGCGTGGTGCAGCCGAACAGTGACCCGATTCCGTTCTGAGGGCGTACCCGCCGCCCGCGACCGTCGCGGGCGGATGGGCGAGCGAGGGTGTGTTCGTGCCTGAGCCTGTCGGGGTCATAGCCGGGCTGCTGGAGGAGCTGACCAAGCTCCCCGGTGTCGGTCCGAAGAGTGCCGAGCGCATCGCGCACTTCCTGCTCGCGGGCGACCGCCGACACGCGGTCGAACTCGCCGACGCGCTCCGAGCCGTCGCGGACCGGGTTCGGCCGTGCAAAGAGTGCTTTAATCTGACCGACGGAGAACTGTGCCCGATTTGTAGCGACCCGAAGCGCGACGGCGGGTTATTGTGTGTGGTGGAGACCCCGCGCGATGTCAACTCGTTCGAGCGGGCGGGCAACTTTCGCGGGCTGTATCACGTGCTCGGCGGGCGGCTCGCCCCGCTCGACGGCATGGGACCGGACCGGCTCACGTTCACCGCACTGGTGGAGCGGGTCCGCCGGGGCGGGGTCCGTGAGGTGATCCTCGCAACCAGTCCGACACTCGAAGGGGACGGCACCGCACTGCTCGCGTCCACGGTACTTGCTCAGACTGGTGTGCAGGTGACGCGATTGGCGCGCGGTTTGCCCAGTGGTAGCTCTCTGGAACTCGCGAACGCACAGATGCTTGCCGAAGCACTCGACGGGCGACGCAACTTCTGAGTGCGAAGCCGTCGGGACAGTCGGAGTTGATTGCGACCGGTTGAAATTACGGCACGCCGATTGGTGCCTCAGCGTGCGACCCGCACGCTCAAGATGAGAGGGAGCCGATGAGCGGTATTCGACTTGGAATAAACCTGGTCCAGCGCCCGGACTTGCGCCAGGTACTGGCTCCGCGCATGATCCAGTCGATGGAAATCCTTCAACTGTCGATTACGGATTTACAAGCCAAGATCGACGACGCCCTCCAAGAGAACCCGTTTCTGGAGCTGAAGGAAAAGCTGGGCGAGACGGACGAGCCGCCGACCGACTTCAACCCCGACGCGCCGCTGAAGCACGACGAGACCGGCGACCTCGAGTTCAACCGGCTCGAAGAGCTGAACCGCGACTGGGACGACCACTTCAACGAGGAGCACCGCGGCAGCCGCGCGTCGCTCGAAGAAGAGGGAGACCGTAAGCTCGAAGCGATGGCCAACATGCCGGACCGGCCGCCGTCGCTTCAGGACTACCTCGCGGACCAGATCGGCGAACTCGACATTGAGGAGGACGACCGCCGGCTCGCGCGACACATTTGCAGCTTCGTGGACCGCACGGGCTACCTGGGCGCCCGCGAGCGGGCGAACGAGAACGACGACAAGGACACGTTCCGCACCGTCACGCTCGAAGAGATCGCGGCGCTGTACGACCGGCTCGTGACGCCCGAAGACGTGGAAGACGTACTGGTCCACGTGGTTCAGAGGCTGGAGCCCGCGGGCGTTGCGGCCCGCGACCTCAAAGAGTGTCTACTGCTCCAGGTGCCGCACGACGCGCCCCACGCCGACGCGCTGCGCACCCTCATCCGCGACCACTTGGAAGATGTCGCGTACAACCGCATCCCGGTGATTCAAAAAGCGACCCGGCTCGAGATCGCGGCCATTCAGGAGGCGATCGAGGAGATTCACCACCTCGATCCCAAGCCGGGCCTGAAGTTCTCGGACTCGGGCACGCAGTACGTCATGCCGGACGTGGTGGTGGAGCGCGCGGACGACAACGATTACACGGTCCGGCTGACGGACGAGTGGGTGCCGCGCATCCGCGTCAGCAAGCGCGTCGTGGACATGTGCAAGCGCCAAGACCTCGACGACAAGGTGAAAGACAAGCTCCGCCAGAAGCTCCAGCAGGCCGACTGGCTGGTGAAGGCCGTCGAGCAGCGCCGCAACACGCTGATGAAGGTGACGAAGGCGATCATCGACCACCAGCGGGCGTTTTTGGACTTCGGGCCGGAGCACATTCAGCCGCTCAAGATGCAGCAGATCGCCGACCAGGTGAAGGTTCACGTGACGACCGTGAGCCGGGCGGTGGACGACAAGTGGGTGCAGACCCCGCGCGGCGTGTTCCCGCTAAAGCGGTTCTTCGGGGGCGGGAAGGCGAAGGACGAGAACGATGTCAACAGCGAAGTCGTCGCCTACGAAGTGATGAAGCAGAAGCTGCTGGAACTCGTCTCCAACGAGGACAAGGCGAACCCGCTGTCGGACGAGGAACTGGTCGCGCGCCTCAAGGCCGGTGGGTGCCCGGTGGCACGGCGGACGGTGACCAAGTACCGCAAGATGCTGAAGATCCCGAGCAGCCGGCAGCGCAAGGACTGGTCGCTCTCTGGAACTCCGTGAGTCGGCACCCGCCTTCGAGGCGGTGTTGGCGGTTCGGTTTCAATGGGAGAACGACTCCGGGCACCGGTCGCCCCGCGGATGAGTTCCGGTTGATCCTTCGCAACGACCCGACTACAGTCCCTCGCGGTCGCTCCGCGAGGGCTTTCGTTTGACGGCATCTGTGGAAACGCTGCACTCGACTGAGTCGTTTTGGAGCGGCTGCCGGGCGTGTGTGCTTGGCGGGAACGGGTTCCTCGGTCGGCACATCGTGGCGGCGCTGCTCGCGCGTGGGGCGCGGGTCCGCACGCTGTCACTTCCGGGGCCGCCGGACGATTCCCATCCCGAACTCGAAACGCGTACTGGTGATGTCACCGACCGCGCCGCCGTTCGCGATGCGATGGCGGGTGCCCGCGTGGTGTTCCTGGCCGCCGGGCCGGTCGGCGGGGGCCGGCACGCGGCCGGCGTAATGAACGCGCACACCGCCGCAGTTGACTGCGTTCTTGACGAACTGCCGACGAACGCACGGTTGGTACTCACCTCAAGTGTTGTCGCAGTTGGTGCCGGACACGGTGCCGTGCTGACCGAAGACAGTGTGTTCCCCAATAGTAATTTGAAGGTTGGTTACGTCCGAGCGAAGCGCGCGGCCGAGGACCGGGCGTTGGCCGCGGCGCGCCGGCGAGACCTCGTGGTGGTCAACCCCGGCTACCTGTTCGGTCCCAACGACCCCGGGCCGTCGGTCATGGGGCGACTGTGCGTGCGGTTCTGGCGCGGCAACTTGCTGCTCCCGCCCCCCGGCGGGATCAATGTTGTAGACGTGCGCGACGTGGCTGTCGGGCATTTGCTCGCCGCCGAGCACGGGGCTGCCGGCCGGCGGTACATTTTGGGTGGTGCGAACGTGACGTTCGCCGAGCTGTTCGCCGGACTGGCACGCGCCGCCGGGTTGCGGCGCGCGGTCCTGCCGGGTTTCCGCCCGGCGTTGCCGGGGCCGGCGCTGTGGCTCCTCGGCGCGCTGGGAGAGTTGGGCGCGCGGGTCACCGGGAAGCCCTCGGACGTGTCGCTCGAACTGGCCCGGCTCTTCCGCCTCAAGTGGTTCGCGAGTTCCGCGCGCGCGGAGGCCGAACTGGGGTTCCGCGTCCGTCCGCTGGCGGACACGCTGGCCGATGCGTTCGCGTGGCACGCGGGGCGCACCCGCGTCGCGCCCCGCGGGCTGAACCGGCTGTGGCTCCGCACGGACCGGTCGGCAGTACCCCGCGGGCCGGATGTTGCGGTATAATTCGGTCACCATGACACGCGCCGAACTCGCCTCCGACGAAGCCGCGATCCGCCTCGGCGGCGGCGCCAAAGCCATCGACCGGCAGCACGAGAAAGGGCGGCTGACCGCCCGCGAGCGAATCGCGAAGCTGCTCGATCCGGGGACCGAACTCTTCGAACTGGGCCTCTGGGCCGGGTGGGGCCTGTACGCCGAGTACGGCGGCGCGCCGGCCGCCGGAGTGGTTACGGGCCTCGGCACCGTGGCCGGGCGCAGGGTCATGGTGATTGCGAACGACGCCACGGTGAAGGCCGGCGCGTTCTTCCCGATGACGTGCAAAAAGGTGCTCCGCGCCCAGCGCATCGCCACCGAGAACCGGCTCCCGCTCGTGTACCTGGTGGACTCCGCGGGCGTATTCTTGCCCCTCCAGGACGAGGTGTTCCCCGACGAGGACGACTTCGGGCGCATCTTCCGTAACAACGCCGTGATCTCCGGCGCGGGCATCCCGCAGTTCGCCGCGATCATGGGTAACTGCGTCGCGGGCGGCGGCTACCTGCCGGTCCTGTGCGACGTGCTGCTCATGACCGAGGGGAGCGGCCTGTACCTCGCCGGGCCGGCGCTCGTGAGAGCCGCGATCGGCCAGGTCGTCGATTCCGAAGCGCTCGGCGGCGCGAAGATGCACGCCGCCGTCAGCGGGACGATCGATTACCGCGAACCCAACGACCCCGCCTGCCTCGAACGGCTGCGCCGACTGATCGGCGCGCTTCCGCCCGACAAGACATCTCATTCCGTAAGCGCGGCACCCGGCGGCGAAGACCCGTGGGAGGCGTTTACGAAGCCCGAGTACGACGTGCGCGGGCTGCTCGCTTTGCTCCTTGATGAGGCGACACCGTTTGATGAATACAAGGCGGAATACGGCCAGACGGTTGTGTGCGGCTGGGGCAAACTCGGCGGCCAAACGGTCGGCGTCGTCGCGAACCAGAAGACGCGGGTGAAGGCGGCGTCCGGCCCGGTGCAGTTCGGCGGGGTGCTCTACGTCGATTCGGCGGAAAAGGCGGCGCGGTTCGTGATGGACTGCAACCAGCTCCGCGTTCCGATTCTGTTCGTCCAGAACGTCAACGGGTTTATGGTGGGCCGGGAGTCCGAGGAGAGCGGGATCATCAAGGCCGGGGCGAAGCTGGTGAACGCGATCTCCAACAGCGTGGTGCCCAAACTCACGCTGATCACCGGCGGCAGCTACGGGGCCGGGAACTACGCGCTGTGCGGCAAGGCGTTCGACCCGCGGTTCATCTTCGCGTGGCCGAACGCGCAGTACGCGGTGATGGGCGGGAACCAGGCTGCGAGCACGCTGCTCGACGTTCAGGTTCAGGCGCTGAAGCGCGCCGGGAAAGAGCCCGACGCCGCGGAACTGGCCGCCCTGCGCGATCGCGTGAAGGCCGACTACGACAAGCAAACCGATATCCGGTATGCCGCCGCACGCCTTTGGGTCGACGCAATTGTGCGCCCCGAGGGCACCCGGGACGCGCTGCTGACGGCGTTAGCCGTCGTGACGCGCTACGACGACGGGCGGCCGTTCCAGACCGGTGTGTTTCAGGTGTGACCGCCACGAATGCGGAGCCAGAACAGATACCGGACGCCTGTTCTGGTCCCGCGCTCCGAAGAGCCCTCACTCGTCGTACTTGAGCAGGAACTTCGGGTTGATCGCCTTGAAGCTGAGACGCCCGAGGTAGTCGTCCTGGACTTCGCTCAGCGGTCGCAACACGATCCCCTCGCGCTGTATCTTCGGGTTCAGGGTGCTCGTGCCCTCAGAAAGCGCGACAAGCTCGTCGACCCCGTGGTCGAGTACAAGCGTGCCGAGCGCCGGGACCGGTTCCAGCCCCAGTTCCGCCACCGCTGTGAGCATGTCCGAGCGGTCGAGGTACCGGTAGGTGCTCACGTCGAACACGTTAAACACCTTCAACGCCAGTTCCTTCAGCCCGTACTTGTTCTGCTGGACCCCCGGACCGATGACCTCGCCTTGCACCGCCACGTCGTGCCCGCGGGCGGCGGCGAACGTGCGGAGCCGCTCTTCGAGCCCCAAGGCTTTCGCCACACGGACGAGCGTGGCGGTGTCGTCGGTGGTGTCGAGCAGCAGGTTCCGGCTGCACACCCCAAATTCCCCCGCGCGGACGAACGCCGTGAACGACGTGCCGTCCAGCTTCTCAGTGAGGTAGAACTCCACCCCCTGGTAACGCGCGAGGGTCTTTTCGAGCACCTGCACGCGGGTCTCGTCGGTCTTGGGTAGGAACCCTGGGAAGTTGCCCTTACTGCGACCCGCGGAGCCGGTTTGCGGCGGCTCCCACTTGCGCACCCCCAGCGCCTCGGTGACGTCGGCACCCTCGCCGTCCGGTGTGCCGGTGGGCAGTACGCTCAAGGGAAAGCAGATTCCCTGCGACACCTGCCCGCGGAGCCGGACCGTCTTGATGCGGAACCCGGCGTGCTGGAGAACCGTTCCGGTGCCGTCGACGATCGCGGGCTTGTAGCTGCTCGGGCGCAAGAACTCGAAGTCCGGAACCTCCGGCAGGAGGGAGTCAATTTCGCAGTACACCACACGGTCGCCGGGCCGGAATTCGCCTTTTTTGACGACCACCCACCAGCCCAGGACGCGGATCTTCTCGATCGCGTCGGCTCCGGGAATGGGTTCCGCGGTGGTGACGGTTTGAACAGTAGCGAGCGTGCGCATGTGGGCTCCTTCGGCCGGCTGGGGCTTCCGGTACGGAGGTGCGGGGGCCGCGCCGGGTTCGCGACGCCGTGGTTGGAGCGGTATCGGGGGCGCCGCCTCCTATCTCTTGCCGCACGAGTTGACAGCGTGCCGCAGGTGACTAATAATCGCGACTCCTCTCCGCGCCACTCTGAGGTCGCGAGCATGTCACGTTTTGGTTTGCTGTTAGTGCTCACTCTGTTGGTCGTGGGGTGCGGTCAAAAGCCCAAGTCCAATCCGCCCCCGCCGCCGCTGCAGGACAGCGGGGCCGACATGGCGCCGGGGGCGATGCGCAAGGGCGAGGAAAAGGGCGAGGGGCGCGGGCACCCGCACCGGCTCATGGCCGGAACGTGGCGGGCGGTCCGCGACCACGTTACCGTCTCGGTCGAAGCGATGCCTAAGCTCGATGACGACGACGACTTCTTCATGGTTGCCGTATACGTCCAGAATCGCAGCCCGAACGCGGCGGTCCAGTTCACCAACTGGAAGGACCCGGGGCAGGTCACGCTCAAGGACGCAACGGGCAAGCGGTACCCCCTCGTTCCCATCTCCGCACTTGTCGAGAAGAGTCTGCGCGAGACTAAGACAGAATCGGCGCCTGAGTACGGTGCCGGGCCGGTGCTCCCGGACCAAGCGCGCATGACGTTCCTCAAGTTCGACCGTGCCGTACAGTCCGCCGAGTACCTGGACCTGGACCTGGACGGGGCGCCGGTCGGGTTTCAGGAACCGATCCTGTTTCGCATTCCCAAGGAGGTGCTCGGCGCACGCACCCCGGCCCAGGAGAAAGCGGTCAAGGACGAGCTGGCGAAAGTTCAGGGCAAATGGCGACTCGTCAGCATTGAGCGCGACGGCAAGCGGCCCCAGCCGCCGGCCGGTGTGGAGGCGTTTGTGACGGTGAAAGGGGATCAGTGGACGCTGACGGTTACCAATGAAAAAGGGCGCAGTGAATGTACCATCCGCATGGATCCGGCGACCAATCCGGGCACGTTCGATCTCATCCGAACGATTAAACTCGAAAACGGTGAGCCGTTTAAAATAGTCGAAAAAGGTATTTACAAACTCGAAGGGGGCACACTAACGGTGTGCGCGAATCAGGGCGTCGAGCGTTACGACCCGACGAGACCGCGACCCACCAGCTTCCAATCCGGCGGCGGGAACAGCGTCCGCGTACTTCAGCGGGTCGATAAATAGAAACTGTTTGTTGTGATGACGATTTTAATTCAATATCGGTAGTGCGATCCAAATTGTGCCGCGGCTGGAGTGGGTCATCGTCTTTCGGATGAAGGCTTTGCCGCGGTTCGTGTGTGCATGGTGCGTTAGCGAATTGAAAGAGACCCATCTTCGGAATCGGCGGCGCCGTGGTCGGGAACCCGACCAGCATCGTATCCAATTGCACAACTCGTCACGACACAGCGAATCACGACAACCTGAAACAGGGAAGGGGAGCGCCGGCGCAAACGCGCGGCGCGCCCTCCTGGCCCGGAGGGCGTCTGCGGAGGGGTTCCGGTGAGCGACCGACGGGTGTTATCATGAGACGCGTTCAACCCGGAGTTGTTATGCGTTTCCGTTTTCTCGCGTCCGTCGCCCTCGCGCTGGCCGCGTCCTCTTGGGGCCGGGCGGCGGTGGTCGTGATCGGGAACTACACCGACAGCGAAATCACGTTCCGGTTGGCGGAACCGGGTGGGAAAGCGAAGCCACACAAGCTGCCCTCGAACCACGTGGTGCCGCTGTTCGTGACCGGCCCGGTCGATCTCAGCTACACCGCAAACGGCAAGGAAACGAAGCTGCGGCTCGACACGTACAACGCTTACGTGTTTCTCCCGGATGAAGCCACCGGTTTCAGGTTCGAGGGTCTGGAACTGCCCGGGGACCCGCTCGAACGCGACACCCGCATCGATCCGAACCCGGTGCCACGCGACCCGCCCGTCAAGGTTCCGGTGACGCTGCTCGTGGACGACGCTGAACAGCGTACCGAAAAAGTCTGGCAAGCCGAGCTGCGCAAGCGGTTCGACGAAGCCGCCGGCGTGCTGGAGAAGGGCGCCGGGGTGAAGTTCGTGCTGGACGGCTTCGACACCTGGAAGTCCGACCCCGATGCCAAAGATACAGCGGAACTGCTTGCAGGACTGGAAAAGGTCGTCCAACCGAAGGGCGGCGGATTGGTTGTCGGGTACACGAGTCGGAGGATCGACCCGATGACGGACCCCTCGTTCGGAGCCGGTCGCGGGCTGTCGGGGCGCCACATTCTCGTTCGCGAGTGGACGCCGAAGAGTGACGATGAGCGCACCGAGGTGCTGATTCACTTTCTGGCCAAGGCGCTCGGGGGTGTCGGGTCGCCGGACCCGGGCTCGGCACTGCGCCCGCAACTCGGCGACGGGTACGCCTTGCGCCAGGGCGCGGTGCTCCGGCTCGATCCGCTCAACGCGCTCCTGCTGAACTTGTGGGGCGAGGAGCGCCGGCGCGCGGCCGGGGTTACATTGGAAACGCTCTCGCCCGCGAACCGCGCCCGGTTAATGCGGGTGTATCAGGGACTGCTGAAGGCCGCTCCCGGTGATCCGCTCGTGATTGAGTACATCGAGACGCTCGAACGCCCGCGCAAGAACGAAGGCGGCGTCAGCGACCGCCCGCGTCCGGCGGTGGATGCGACCGCCCGCGCTGGGGTCGCGCGGGCCGTGATCCGGGCGGTTCGCGAGCGGGCGCGGGGGAACACCGGTTCCGATGCACTCAGAGGGGACGCACTCACCGCCGAGTATGTACGGGTTGCGGTCGAAGCCGCGCTCCGCTCGCCTGGGCCGGAAGTGGTTCCCGGGGTTCTACTCGGGTTGGGAATCGCTCTTGATGACGCTGGCGGGTTGCTCGACGACGCGCTGACGTCTGACGCCGCTCGCGGGCTCGAGACCGATGTGGAGCGCAAGGAGCGGGTGACCGCGCTGGGGAACCCGACGCTGGCCGGTCGGCGCGACCTGTGCCGGCGGTTCTTCCTGGGCGGCGCGGTGAATGCGCTGGCGCCGGAGCGCGCGGAGCGTGTTGCGGTTGGGCGGGCGGTGCTTGAGTTGCACGGCCCGGCGAATCTGTGCTTGCCGGCGCTCGCGGCCGAGTTCGCGGGCGGCGCCTTCGCGCAAGCGGCGTTCGCTGACGCGGACCTGCTGCACCGCGTCGCGAAATCGTTCACCGCGGCCGACTACTTGCCGCCAACGGCCGGTCTGCGCGACGGCCTTTCTGCTGCGAAGTTCGAGGAACTGTACGGGGGCATGTCCGACGGGCGGTTTCTCACGGTTCTGGCCGATATTCGTGCCCGGGTCCGCGAGCTTAAGCTGGACAGGTGAGTCACCGCGGACGTTGCCACACATGCCCCCGCGGGGGCCGCATCCGTTGACCCGAGCGCCGCTCCCGGCAACACTACGGCTCAACCCTCCCCGGTCAACGGAGCCCGTTACCATGACCGCGTCGCGCCGAATCGCGTTTCTCGCGCTGTGCTTTGCTCTTTACGCCGCCGAAAGTGGTTTGCGGGGTCAATCCCCGGCCGCGCCGGACGTGGTTGCGGCTCTCAAAACCCATACCGACACCGTCGAGGCCGTGGCCGTCAGCCCAGATGGGAAATTCATTGCGACGGCGAGCTTCGACAAAACCGTCAAGCTATGGGACGCAATCACGGGCAAAGAGCTCCGCACCTACGCGGGCGAGCAGGGGCACAAGGGGCAGGTGCTGTGCGTCGCGTTCAGCGCAAAAGGCGACCTGATCGCGACCGGTGGCGCGGACAACAGTGCCCGCGTCTGGGAGGTGCCGGTGAGCGTTCCGGTCAAGACGTACCCGCTGAACGCCAACCTTAACAGCGTTGCGGTCGCCACCGACGGAAAGACCGTTGCGCTCGCCGGGGCTGACGGTTTGGTGAAGGTGCTTCCGCTCGGCGAGGAGAAGGGGGCTGTTGAACTTAAGGGCACGGTCGGTCCGGTGGTCGGCCTCGGTCACCTCAACGCCGGGAACGTTTGGGCAACGGCCGGCGCGGATAAACAGATTCGGTTCTTCAACGGCGCCGACGGGAAGTTGCTCGCGAGCTACGGTGCCGGCACTGCGGAGCTAACCGGGTTCGCGGTGCGCCCGGACGGCGGCGCGGCGTTCTCGACGAGTGCCGACGGGCTGCTACGGTTCTGGCAGACGCCGGCGGTACCGGCCCGGACGTTCCCGGCGCTGAAAGCGGCCGTTACCGCGTTCCACGCGAGCGCCGACGGGACCACACTGCTGTACGCGACCGCGGACAAGATCGTGACGATCGGGTCGGTCGGAAACAATCAGGCGGCGGGTACGTGTACCGGCGCGAATGCGAACGTCGGGTGCGTTGCTCTTTCGGCCGACAAGACGGCTGTCGCTGCGGGCTGTGCCGACGGCACCGTGCTGGTGTGGGACCGGCAGGGGAAGCCAAAAGGCGAGGTGCTCGCTCACGCCGGCGGTGCCACCGCGACTGCGTTCCACCCGTCGCAGTCGGTCCTGTTCACGGCCGGCGCGGACGGGAAGGTGAAAGGTTGGAACCTCCCGCTCGACGCGAAGCTGGTGAAGGACAAGGATGGCAAGGAGCCGAGCCGCACCAAGTACGATTTCCCCGCACACAGCGGTAAGGTCACGGCCGCGCTACTGAACCCCGCAAACGGTCAACTGATCACGGCGGGAGCGGACAAACTGGTTCGCGTGTGGGATGTGACGAAACCCGAAAAGCCGGTGCGTGAAATCGGTCCGCTCGCCGCGCCCGCCGTTACGCTGGCGCTGTCACGCGACAGCCAGATGCTTGCGGTCGGGACCGGCAAGGACGTGCAGCTTCTCACACTCACGGACGGCAAGGAAGCTGGCAAGCTCACGCAAGCGGCGGATGTGCTGAGCCTCAGTTTCAACTCGGACAAAACGCGGTTGCTCATCGGGCGGGCGGACAACCTCGCGGTGCTGGTGGAGGTCGCCACCGGCCACGTGTACCAGTCGTTCCCGCACGCCGGAGCCGTACTCGGCGTGGCGGCGCAACCGTCGGCACCGACCGTGATCACCGCGAGTGCCGACAAGAGCGTGATGATATCGCCTGTTGCTTGCACGCGATTCATCAGCATTGGTAAGGAGAGGCCGAACGGCGTGGTCGTGTCGCCCGGGAGCGAACGGGTTCTGACCGTTGGGCCGGGTCCGGAGGTCATTGCGTGGAACCCGAACAACGGCACGAAGGAGCGGGCGTTCGGGACCGGAGGTGCCGCGACGGCCGCAGCCGTATCGAAAGACCTTCAGCGCGTTGCGGTCGGCGCGGCGGACGGTTCCGTCAGGATGTACACGGCAAGCGATGGCAAGCTGATCGGCGGCTTTTCTGCCGGCGCGTCTGTAGGCGCGCTGGCGTTTCAGCCCACCGCGCAACCGTCCGGCTCCGTGCTCGTGGGACTGGTGAAGGACAAAGAGAACTGCGCCGTGGCGTGGAACGTTGGGTTCACACCGGGCCAACCCCTCCCCGCTGAGTTCGGGCAGTCAATTCAAACGTTCCCTCATCCGGTTGCGGCTTCCGCGCTGGCCTTCACCTCGGACGGGCAGTTCTTGACGGCTGCGGCGGAGAAGCAGGCCCGTCGGTTCCGGATCGCGTCGAGCACCCCGGTGAAGACGTTTCAGCACCCGAATCTTGTGGATTGTGTCGCGTTCGATGACACCGGAAACGTCCTCGCCACCGGGGGGCACGACGGGGTGCTGCGGACTTTCGACCTGACCAAGAACGCTCAACTGAAGCAGATCAGCGCGCACGTCGTGACGACCCCGCAACAGGTGCAGAACCCGATTTACGCGGTGCAGTGGTCGCAGGACCACAAGCATCTCTTCACCGCGAGTTACGACAAAACCATCAAGCTGTGGGACGCCGCGAGTGGGAGCATGGTGCGCGAGTTCAAGGCCGCGCCCGATCCAATGCCGGATTCCAAGAAGGACGAGAAGGGGCCGCCTCCGAAGAAGGACGAGGGGCCGGTCGGGCACCGCGACCAGGTGTTCGCGGTCGCGCTCTCGAAGGACGGGAAGTGGCTGGCGTCGGCATCGAGTGACAAGAGCGTGAAGCTGTGGGACGTGGCGACCGCGAAGGTGGTGCGCGACTTCCCCAACCCCGGCCTCAAGCCGGTGTTCGCGGGCGAGGCGGCTCCGTCGCACCCGGGTTGGGTTCACGCGGTGCGCTTCACCCCAGACGGGAACCAACTGGTGACCGCAGGAGCAGCAACTCGCGGCAAGGCGTACCTGGCGGTGTGGAACGTGCTTGATGGGAAACTGGTGTTCGGCGCGGAACGCGATCTGGGTCCCATTCACACGATGGCGATGCTGCCCGACGGCACGAGAATCGTGATCGGGTACGCGGGCGCGCCGCGGACCAAGCTCGCCCCCGGCGCGCTGATCCTCACGTTCCCCGGGAAGTGACCGGCACGGAGCAGACATCGAGAGGATAAACGGAACGGGCTGGGGATCGATGGACGTGCGGCCCGATCCATTCTGCTCATCGCGAGCGCACTGGAAGCCGGACGGAGGAACGTGACCGTTACCCGCCGCGCATGAAAAAGCCGCCGGTGTGACCCGCGGCTTCCGTCGCTTCTAATCGAATTCTCGCCTCGAAGCACACGGCCGAGGCTGCTTGTAACGTTTGAGAACGAGCGGCGACCGCCGGGGAGCGGGTGACTTATCCCGTTCCCCGGCGGTCGCCGCTCGTCAAAACGCGCAGTGTAACCACGGGCGCCTGCTTAGCGGCGGCGACCGCCGAATCCGCCGCGCGAGTACCCACGGTAGTTGCCGAAACCGTTGCCACGGTAGTTGCCGAAGCTGTTGCTACGGTAGTACGAGGAACTGTTAAAGCCGCGGTACCCGTTGCCGAGCCCGCCATAGTAGCTCGGGTAGTAACTCCCGAAGTTACCGTACCCGCTCTGAACGATCCCGAAGTTTCCGGTGCTGTAACGGTACGGTGAGTACCCCGACGAGTAACCGAACGGGGAATAGCCGCTCGAGTACCCGCCGTAGTAGGGCGTGGAGCCGCTGGTGATGACGATCTGGGCTTGGGCCTTGGTCGGGGCGACGAACGCGAGCGCGGCGGCGGCCACCGCGAGGACAGCGAACTTACGCATGGTGATTCTCCGGGAGCGGGCGATTCGACAATAAGGTGAGTGTGCAGTAAACATGCCGAAATGGCGTTGGAAGAAACAGTTGCGCGACGTGTTAGCGCCTACTGGGAGACGGGTATTACTGGGGGGACCGGCGGCAGACGTTGAGGTGAACGGGCGACGCCTCGACGACCTGCGGCCGGTCTCTCCTTGCACGCTCAGAGATGGTTACGTTTCACTTCGATCCGCGCATCGCGACCTTGGCGCTCCAGCACCCGCACCACAGGCCGGGCTCTGTTCCGGTCCCGGTAGATGCCGGAGGCGCCCCGTGCCCGCGGTGCCGTACCTGCACCTCGAACCGCACGTTGCGGCGGTCGTGGTCGTGATTGAGCGTGGCGGCTCTCATCTCCGGTTCACCGAGGGCCGGGCGCCGAGCCGGCTGCGGCGTCCTTGCCTGTCAAAGGCTCTCGCTCCTGGTCCAGCAGCTCGCGCACCTTGCCGGCCAGCGAGAACGGGGTGAACGGCTTGTGCAGAAACGCGACGTTCGCCTGGAGGACCCCGTGCCGGACGACGGCGTCGTCGGTGTACCCGCTCATGTACAGCACTTTGAGCCCCGGGTAGAGCGGCCGCAGCGCCTCCGCGAGCTGGCGCCCGTTCATCCCGGGCATCACCACGTCCGTTACCAGAAGGTCCAGGTGCGGCCGGTCCCGTTCCACCAGATCGAGCGCAGTCCGGCCGTCGCCTGCCTCAATAACGCGGTACCCGTGCGCCTGTAATGACACGAGGGCCACTCTCCGGACGTCCGGCTGGTCCTCGACCAGCAGAACGGTCTCCGTTCCGCCGCGGACGGTGGCGGGGGCGGTGTCCAGCGGTACGGCGTCCGCATCGCTCACCGCCGGTAGGTACACCTTGAAGGTCGTTCCAACCCCCACCTCGCTGTACACCTCGGCGTGCCCGCCCGACTGCTTGACGATGCCGAACACCGTGGCCAGACCGAGTCCGGTCCCCTTGCCCGCCTCCTTCGTGGTGAAGAACGGCTCGAACACCCGCGACTTGACCTCGTCCGTCATCCCGCACCCGGTGTCCGACACGGCGGTCATCACGTACCGCCCGGGGCGCACCTCGGGCCACCCTTTCGCGTACGCCTCGTCCAGAACCACAGCCCGCGTCTCGATCGTCAGTTGGCCGCCCGTGGGCATCGCGTCCCGGGCGTTCACAGCGAGGTTCATCAGCACCTGGCCGAACTGGCCGGGGTCGACGCTCACCCGCCCGGCGCGCGGGTCCAGTGCGGTGGACAGGCGAACGTCCTCTCCGATCAACCGGCCGAGCAGCTTTCCCGTCTCGGCGACCACCTTGTTCAGGTCCAGCACCCGAGGCTTCAGAACCGCACGGCGGCTGAACGCGAGCAACTGGCTGGTCAGCGCGGCGGCCCGCTCCCCGGCGTCGCGGATCGCCGCCACCGCCCGCCGGTCCGGGTCGGACTCGTCGCTCATCCCGGCGAGCAGCACCTCGCTGTACCCGTTGATGACGGTGAGCAGGTTGTTGAAGTCGTGCGCCACCCCGCCGGCGAGGCGCCCGACCGCCTCCATCTTCAGGGCGTGGTGGAACTGCTCCTCGAGCTTCTTGCGGTCGGTCACGTCGACCAGCACCCCGACGAAGTGGGTGAGCTCTCCCGCGTCGTCCCGGATCGGCGAGACGGACAGGGCGTTCCAGAACGGGGTCCCGTCCTTCCGGTAGTTCAGCACCTCGACCGCGCAGTCGCGACCGGCACGGACCGCCTCCCGGACCAGGGCCACCGCGGCCGGGTCGGAGTCTTTGCCCTGCAGGAACCGGCAGTTGCGCCCGAGGGCCTCCCTCGGCGGGTAGCCCGTGACCCCCTCGAACCCGGGGCTGGCGTAGGTGATCGGGTTGTCCGGCAGTGCCGGCGAGGTGATCAGGATGCCCTGAGTCACGGCCTGGATGGCGCGGTCTCGGAGCCGCAGCGACTCCTCGGCCAGCCGCCGGTCGGTGATGTCCCGCACGAGCGAGAGCACGAGCCGGCGGCCGTCCACCTCGAACGGGCTCAGCCGCACCTCGACCGGGAACGTTGCACCGTCCTTGCGCCGGTGCCGGGCGTCGAGTGACACCTGCCGCCCGGTCGCGAGGTCCTCGGCGACCCGACGTAACAGGTCCGGGGACAGGTCCGGGTCGATCGCCTCCGCCCGCATCCCGACCAGCTCCTCGCGGGTGAACCCGAGGCTCTCGCACGCCCGGCGGTTAACGTCCAGAATGGTACCGCCGGCGTCGTGCAGGAAGAACGCGTCGGCCGCCTGTTCGACGAAGTTGCGGAACCGCGCTTCGCTCGCCCGGAGCTGCTCCTCGGCCCGCTTCCGCTCGGTGATGTCGCGGACGATCCCGGTGAACCGCCGGCCGGACGCCACGCGGATCTCGCTGACCGTCAGGTCGAGCGGGAACTCGGTTCCGTTCTTTCGCCGGCCCCGCACCTCACGCCCGACGCCGATGACCTTGGCGGTGCCGGTCCGCAGGTAGTCCGCCAAGTACCCGTCGTGCTCACCCCGGTACGGGTCGGGCATGAGCAGGGAGACGTTCCTGCCGACCACCTCGTCGGGCGCGTACCCGAAGACCCGGGCGACGGCCGGGTTGACGGTCTCGACGGTGCCCCGCTCGTCGATGGTGATGATCCCGTCGACGGCCTGTTCGACGACCCCGCGGAACCGCTCCAGGGCGTCCCGGACGTCCGCTTCCACCCGCTGCTGGTCGGTGACATCGCGGTCGGACTGGAGAATTTCGAGCGCCCCCGTGGCCCGGGCGACGACCATTCGGCTGTCCACGACGACCCAGTTGCCGCCCTTGGTCCGGTGCCGCAACTCCCCCTCCCACCGCCCGCCGCACCGCAGGGTGGCCTCGAGAGCGGTCCGGCTGTCGGGCAGGACGGTCTGAAGGAGTTCGTGCGCGGACCGCCCGACGGCCTCCGCCGCGGTGTACCCGTAGAGGCGCTCGGCGCCGGCGTTCCAGTACGTAATGTTGCCGCCCAGCTCCCATGTCAGGATCGGGTCGAAGGCGTGGTCGAGGAGCCGGGCCTGCTGCTTACGCAGGGCTTCTTGCGTCTGGCGGTGCGCGGCGGACTCGGTGGCGACGGCGGCCGCGCTCGCCTCGGCGAGGCCCTGGGCCGTCCGCCGGGCGTCGGCCAGGTACACGCCGGCCCCGCCGACGGCCAGGTAGACGAGCAACCCGACCTGGTTCTCCGGGGCGGCAACACAGAAGGACATGCGAGGGACGGCAAACAGGAAGTTGGCGAGCATCATCCCCAACACAAGGGCCACGGCGCCGGACTTCCACCCGGCGCGGTTGGCGAGGTAGAGCGCGGGAAAGATGAACAGGATGTACGGGTGGGTTTCGCCGAGGATCGGGTCGAGGAGGAACCGAACGGCCCCCGCCGCGGCGACGGCGGCGGGGACGGCGTACACGCGCGGCGGGGGCGCGAGTTGGATGTGAGTTCGCGGGCGGGACAAGTACTCCTCCTCAGCGCCGGTCAGTCCGGGGAGTTGATGATAAAAGTCTAATTGGCAGCTAAATTGCGGAGGGCGAGTGGATAGCGGCTTCGAGTCGAGCGCGCCTCAGAATGGATCATACGTCGTTGCGGCGAAGATTGACCAGTAATTCCGAACCGGAACGCACAAGAGATATCCGTCACGCATGATCCGGCTTTACCGGCCCTGATCGCGCTCGCGTGCCAGGGCGGTTCTTGTTCGCGGGCCGGTTCGACTTGAATCCGGTGAACCCCATTCGTCCGTCGGTGCGGACCGGTGCGGGGGTGTTCCGGCGGCCGGTGCGCGTCCGGCACCGAAACACCGTCCGCGTAGCACCTGACGGCGAGCCTTTCACGCGGGCGCGGGACGGAAACCGCGGCGCTGCCTTTCCAATTCCGGCCGTCCTGTTAATCCTGTCAAAGGACCCTTTGCTCCGCCCGCGGCACGGTGACGCATGGCAATCAAGACGGTGATCTTCGACTTCGGGAACGTGGTGGCGTTCTTCGACCACAGCCGCGCCGTGGCCCGGCTCGCGGGGTACACCGAGTTCCCGCCGGTCGAAATCGCGCTGAAGTTGTACGGCAGCCAGATCGAGGACGCCTACGAGCGCGGGGCCATCGACACCGCCGAGTACGTGCGCGAGGCCAAACTGGACGCCCGGCTCACCTGCACCGACGAGCAGTTCCTCGCGGCGTTCGTCGCGATCTTCTGGCGCAACCTGGAGGTGTGCGACCTGATCCCGCGGCTGAAGCCGAAATACCGCATCGTCCTGGCAAGCAACACGACGCGGGCGCACTTCGACGCGTACTCCAAGCAGTTCGCGGACGTGCTCGCCCACTTCGACCACCTCGGCACGTCCTTTGAGGCCCGCGCACGCAAGCCGGAACCCGCGTTCTGCGCGCACATTCAGGAGCACGCGTACTGCGAGCCGCACGAGTGCGTGTTCGTGGACGACCTGCCCACCAACATTGAGGCCGCGGAGCGGTTCGGTTGGACCGGCATCGTGTACCGCGCCGACGGCACACTGGCCGACAAGCTGCTGTCGGCCGGGGTCGAACTGTAACGCGGAAGGCGCCTCGTCCCGCTCAACTGCGCGCCGAAGCGCTCGGGGCGAGGGCCGGTTGCTGGGACTCGACTTTCTTGCGCCGCGCGCGTCTCAAATGGGCATTTACTCCGAAACCGCCCACCCGATCGGAGAGCCACACATGCCCCGTCTCGAACTCCATCGCGCCGCCACACTGCTCCGGAGCGTGCCTGGCGCGCCGCCCTCGGACGCCGAACTCCTGGACCGGTTCGCGGCCAGCCGCGACGAGTCCGCGTTCACGGATCTGGTCGCCCGGCACTGGGGGTTGGTGTACGGCACCGCCCGGCGCCACCTCGGCGACGCCCACGCGGCCGAAGACGTGTGCCAGGCCGCGTTCCTCGTCCTCGCCCGCAAGGCCGGCGGCGGGCGCTGGGGCGCGACCGTGGGGCCGTGGCTGCACGTGACCGCGGTCCGGCTCGCCCGCAAGGCCCGTCGCGCCCGCCGGGCGCAGGCGATGCCGCCCTCAGCCGGCGTTGCGGGTGGAACCGGACCGGACGCATCCGCTGTGTGGGGCGAGGTGTGCCGGGCCGTGGACGAGGAACTCGCGGCCCTGCCGGAACCGCTCCGCGGGCCGCTCGTGCTGTGCTACCTCGAAGGACGCACCCGGGACGAAACCGCCGGGGCGCTCGGCTGCTCGCTCGCCATGCTCAAGCGGCGCCTCGAGCGCGGGCGGAACCTGCTCCGGGACCGGCTCGCCCGCCGCGGGGTCGGCCTCCCGGCGGGGGGGCTCGGCGTGCTCGCCGCTGACCTCGCCACCGGGGCCGCCGAAGCCACGGCCCGCGCGGTGGTCGGCTACGCCCGGACCGGCCGCCCCCCGGCGGCGGTCGCGGTGCTGCTCGGCTCGCGGGCGGGATGGGCTCCGGCGCTGGGCCTGGCGGCGGCCCTCGTGGCGTGCGGGGTCGGGCTCGGCATGGCCGCCGCCCCTCCGGAAGAAAAGTCCCTCGCGCCCGTCTCGACCGCACCACCGCCCCGACCGGCCGACGCCCGCGCCGACGCGTTCGGTGACCCGCTTCCCGCCGGCGCAATGGTCCGGTTGGGCACCACGCAGCACCGCGCCCCGGGCGCCCATGTTGCCGTAACTCCCGACGGCAAAACCGTGGTCACCGTCGGCAACGACCTTGTTGTCCGCACGTTCGACCCCGTCACCGGAGACACGCGCGAGGTCCGCACGCTCGACGGCCCGCCCGCGTACCAGACGGCCCTTTCGGCCGACGGCCGGTACCTGGCCGGAATGGTGTACCCCGGTCGCAACGACAAGGCAGAACTTTGGGTGTGGGATCTCGCAACTGGCAAGCCGGCCGGGCAGCTCGCGCTGGGGGCGGTCCCCGCCCTGGTGTGGGACGGCGCAACTGGCACGCCAATTGCCAAAGCCCCACTGGGCGAGACCCCCATCGCCGCGTTGTGCGTGCACGCCGGAACGAAGCGGGTGTCCTTCGTTCGAGCATCTCGGAAAACGTGTGTGTGGAGCTTCGCCGCCGTTGGCGAGCCGGTTGAACTCCGGGAGTTCACAAGCTCCGCGCCGTTCTCCAATGTGCCGCGAACGCTATTCTCACCTGACGGGTCGATGCTCCTCGCCCATCAGCGGGACGGACACCTGACCTGCTGGGACTTGTCGGCCCGAAAGGTGCTTTGGGACAAGTCGCTGCCGCACCTCAAATTCTTCCTCTTCACTCCGGACGGCAAACGTGTGATCGTCCAGAACGACACCATTAACGCTGGGTTCGAGGTGTGGTCCACAACAGACGGGAAACCGGTGAAAGGAGCGAGGTGGGGTGGCACCGGCGACAGCGATCAGGACCAGCACGGGCCGGTGGCCGCATCCGCAGACGGCCGACTCATCGATCTGGTCAACAGGCACCGCCAAGTGGTGCTGCTCGACACGGTCAAAAAAGTGATTGTCCGGAAACTGGACGACCCGCTCCGTGTTCCAGACAAGGACGCCTTTACAGGCGAGGCAGTGCCCACGAACTTCGCCTTCACCCCGGACGGGACCGGGTTCGTGTGTGGCACCCCGACCGTCCAGCGGTGGGACGTCGCTACTGGAAAGTCGACCTGGCCGGCCACATGGGACCGCGGCCACACCGAGGCCGTTACCCGTCTCCGGTTCACTCCAGACGGTAACGCCGTGGTGTCCGCCGCGGCGGACGCAATGTGCTACGTGTGGAACCTGCGAACCGGCCGACCGCAACACCGGTTACCAATAGGATCGAGCTCACTCACCGCCGTCACTCCGAACGGGCGAACGCTGATCACCAGCGGCCGCAGCGGCACACACATTCTCAAGGGCTGGGATCTCAAATCCGGCAAGGAAACGCTCGCGATTGGTGGGAAACAGGAGTTCTCGCTGTACGGTTCAAGCGGGCGCGGGCAGGCGGCCGTCACCACGGACGGGAAGCAACTCGTCACCTTGAGCGCCGGTGGCGCTGGGAACGCGCAATTGCCGTTCGGTTACTACTTGGCGGTGTGGGACCTCGCCACACAAAAGCTCGTGCAGGAAGAGTTTTCACGCACGTGCAATTCAATGACTGTTCTCGCTCCTGGTGGCGCGGTGTACGCTACGGTTCCCCAGGACGAACCGGATGTTGACATCCACCTGGTCGCGACGGCGACCGGGAAGAACGTGGGGCGGCTCAACTCCCCCTCGCTTCGTGACGCTTGGCCGTGCATTGTGGCGCTGAAGTTCTCGCCGGACGGACGACTTCTGGCGGCGCGGGCCAACGAAACCAGTACAAGACAGCCGGCCGGTAACAGTCCGCTGAAGGTGTGGGACGTGACGACGGCCCAAGAGCTGGCCAGCTTTCCGGTGGAAGGGCCGGCGGTGTTCGAGTTCGCCCCCGACGGGCGGACGCTGGTGATCGCCGGTACGAGCGGGTTCCGCGCGGTCGAGGTGGCTACCCGCCGGGAGATCCGAACGGTCGCGGCGGTCGGCGTGCCGCGGGGGCGCAAGCCGGGCGCGTTCGCGACCGCGCTGGCGGTCGGGTCAGGGGGCCGGACCGTCATCACCGGGCACATCGACGGCACGATTCTGGTCTGGGACGCCGCGCCCCGCGCCGCAACCGGAGCGTTCGAGGCGGGCGCCGTGTGGAAGGCACTGGCCGCCCCGGACGCGGCTTTCGGGCGGGCGGCCGTACTGCAACTGGTCGACGCACCCGACCGCGCGCTGGAACTGCTCGAGAAGAACCTGTCCGGGGTGCCGGCCGCCGAGGCCGCCGGGCTGGTGCGGCAACTCGATGCCGAGGCGTTCGGGATGCGGGAGGGGGCCGAAAAGGCGCTGCGGGCGCTCGGCAGCCGGGCGGAGCCGGCTCTCGCGGCGGCCCTCGCCGGCAAACCGTCGGCCGAGTTGCGGAGCCGGGCGGAGCGGCTTCGCGCCGCACTGGCCCCGGCCGCCGTTCCGGGCGACGAGGATTTGCGGGACGTGCGGGCCGTCGAGGCGCTGGAGCAGATCGGGACGGCCGCGGCTCGCAAGCTCCTGACACAACTCGCGACCGGCGCGCCCGGCGTCCGGCTGACCCGCGAGGCCAAGGCGGCACTTGCGCGGCTGACCGGCCGCTGAGCGGGTTCTTTGGCCCGGTGCCGGGGGGGACACTATAACCTTCTTGTACACCCGAACGCGCGCCTGCGCGCGGCCCGGCACCGGGCGCGCACCCGCCGGAGACGAAATGGACATCCTGAAGCAGGCCGACCCGGACGTGTTCGCCGCCATCGCGAGCGAGCGGACCCGTCAGCAGGTCGGGCTGGAGATGATCGCGAGCGAGAACTACACCAGCCCCGCGGTGATGGCCGCTCAGGGGTCGTGCCTCACCAACAAGTACGCCGAGGGCTACCCCGGTAAGCGGTACTACGGCGGCTGCGAGTTCGTGGACGTGGTCGAGCGGCTGGCGATCGATCGCGCCAAGCAGTTGTTCGGGGGCGACCACGCCAACGTGCAGCCGCACTCCGGCGCGCAGGCCAACATGGCGGTGTTCCTCGCCGCGCTCCAGCCCGGCGACACGATCATGGGGCTGGACCTCGCGCACGGCGGGCACCTCACCCACGGGATGCGGCTCAACTTCTCGGGCAAGTACTTCAAGGTCGTGAGCTACGGCGTTCGCAAAGACGACCACCGTGTCGACTTCGACGACCTGGCCGCGAAGGCCCGGGAGCACAAGCCGAAGCTCATCATTGCCGGGGCGAGCGCCTACCCTCGGACCCTGGACTTCGCGAAGTTCGGCGAGATCGCCAACGAGGTCGGCGCGCCGCTGATGGTGGACATGGCGCACATCTCCGGGATTGTGGCGGCGAAGCTGCACCCGGACCCCGTGCCGCACGCCGCGTTCGTGACCTCCACCACCCACAAGACCCTGCGCGGGCCGCGCAGCGGGTTCGTACTGTGCAAGCAGGAGTGGGCGGACAAGATCAACTCCGCGGTCTTCCCGGGCATCCAGGGCGGGCCGCTGATGCACGTCGTGGCGGCGAAGGCGGTCGCGTTCGGCGAGGCCCTCAAGCCGGAGTTCAAGCAGTACATGGAGCAGGTGCTGCTCAACGCGAAGGTGCTCGCGGAGGAACTGCTCGCGGCCGGGTTCCCGGTCGTGTCGGGCGGGACCGACACGCACCTGATGCTCATCGACGTGACCGCCAAGGGCTCCACCGGGAAGTTCGCGGAACACGCGCTCGACGCCGCGGGCATCACGGTGAACAAGAACATGATCCCGTTCGACCCGCGCAAGCCGCTCGACCCGTCCGGGGTCCGGCTGGGCACCCCGGCGCTGACCACCCGCGGCATGAAGCAGGCGGAAATGAAGCGGATCGCCGGCTGGATCACCGAAGTGCTGACCTCTGGCGGCGACGCCGCGGTCACGGCGCGCGTGAAGGGCGGCGTTCTCGAACTGAGCAAGCAGTTCCCGGCCCCGGCCGAAGCCGGCGTGTGACGGCCGACAATCGGGTCGGGTGCGTCTGCGTTGGCACTCTGCCACAAACACACCCGACCCGATTGCTAATAAGAACATGACTGCTGCTGGGCACGCCGGATCTTGCGAAGACGTGTCCCGCTGACCGTTCGGAACTGCATTCCCACCGACTCGACGACCGAGGATCACGCGCACCGTGGCGCAACCGCTGCTGATATTGCTCGGGTGCTGCACCTGTGTGGTGCTGCTGATCCCGGTGCTGATGTTCCTCCTGACGTTCATTTACCGGTGGTCGTGCGTGCTGTGCGGGCTGCCGAAGCCGGGGGTGACGGTGGCGGCGGGGATCATGTTCGTGTCGTGGGTCGCGTTCGTGCTGGCGGTCAGCCTGCTGCGGGCCGGCGTTCACGCGGCGTGCGACGCGGCGCGGCTGCCGCCCTGGGAGGCCAGCATCATCACGTTCCTGCTCGCGCTGCCCATCGATCTTCTGATTTCCGCCGGGGTCGAAGCCGGCTTGATGGGCGTGCGGTTCGGCAAGGCCGTGGAGGTCTGGTACACCCAGCGCCTCATCCACCTCGCAATCGTCGTCGTGATCGTGCTGGTCGCGAGCGTCGTTTACCTGATTCAGCAGTTCGTGTAATGACCCGCTACTTTGCCACCTGCGCCCGCGGCCTCGAACCGGTGCTCGCGAGCGAGCTTGATGCGCTCGGGGCGGAGGCGGTCGAGCCCGGCCGCGGCGGGGTCACGTTCCAGGGGCCGCCGGCGCTGCTCTACCGCGCGTGCCTGTGGCTCCGCACGGCCGTGCGCGTGCTGCGCCCCGTTCACGAGTTCGAGGTTCACAACTCGGACGAACTCTACGACGCCGTCCGCTCGATCAATTGGGCGGACTGGATGACGCCCGACCAGACGCTCGCGGTCGATTGCAACGTGCGCGACTCGGCGCTCACGCACTCGCAGTACGCCGCCCGGCGGGTGAAGGACGCGATCTGCGACCAGTTCCGCGAGCGCGTCGGGCGCCGGCCGAGCGTCGACCCGGACCAGCCCATGATCGGGCTCAACCTGCACGTCTCGAAAAACCACGCGGTGCTGAGCCTCGACAGCTCGTGGTCCTCGCTGCACAAGCGCGGCTACCGGCCCATCCAGACCATCGCCCCGCTCAACGAGGCGCTCGCGGCCGGGCTGTTGTTACGCGCGAAGTGGGACAAGAACACGCCGCTCGTGGACCCGATGTGTGGCTCCGGGACGTTCTGCGTCGAGGGCGCGTGGATCGCCCTGAACCGCCCGCCGGGGCTGACGCGGAAGTGGTTTGCGTTCCAGGGCTGGCCCGACTTCGACCGGACCGTATGGAACGCGATCCGCGACGACGCCCGCGCAGCGGTACTGAAGGAGTTGCCCGCCCCCATTTGCGGGTCCGACGTGCGCTCGGACGCCATCAGTCTCGCCCAGATGAACGCCCGGGCCGCGGGCGTGGGGCACTTGCTGAACCTCCAGAAGCTGGAGCTGCGCGAAGCCCGTCCGCCGTCGGACGTGCCCGGGACACTGGTCTGCAACCCGCCTTACGGCGAGCGGATCGGCGAAGAGGAAGAGCTGATTCCGCTGTACGCGCGGATCGGGGCGGTCGCGAAGGAGTTTTGGCCCGGGTGGCGGCTGCTCGTGCTCACGAGCAACACGATGCTGGCGAAGAAGATCCGACTGAAGGTGGTTCACAAGGAGCCGTTCTTCAACGGCTCGCTCGAGTGCTTCCTGTGGGAGTTCAAGACCTCCTGACGAGAGGGGCGTCTGCCGGTCAGAGGGCGCACATGCCGGCCAGGCCGCCGAGCGCCATTCCCAGTAGCACCACGCCCGCACAACCGGTGCGCACTCGCGGTTCGCTCTTCTCCTCCGGTGGTAACTCCAGCACTTCCGGGATCTCTTCGACGAGTTCGGCCGTCGGCAGTTCTTCACCGGGTGCGGCGTCCCACAGTCCGGCGTCGCCGTGCGGGGCGTCGGCGAGCGTGAGTGCGTCCACGGCCGAACGCACCGGCGCGACCGTGGCCCACCGCGCGAGCACTTCGCGCACCTCGGCCGCCGATCCGTACCGCTGCGCCGGCTGCTTTGCCATCAGCCGGTGAACGACCTGTCGGAACGCCGGAGGCACCCCCTCAAGGGCGGGCGGCGGTTCGGTGCGGTGCTTGAGCACCTTTTCTTTCGTGGTGGCCGCGGGGAAGGGGACCGATCCCGTGAGCGCGAAGGCGAGCGCGCACCCCAACCCGTACAGGTCCGCCGGCGGCCCGACCGCCGCCGCGTCGACCGCCTGTTCCGGCGCCAGGTAGTCCATCGTTCCGACCACGTACCCGCGCCCGCCCACGATCGTCGGGTCGTTCGGGAGCGTTTCGCCCATCGACAGCGCCAGGCCCAGATCGAGGACCACCGCGCGGCCGTCCGGGCGCACCATGATGTTGGTCGGCTTCAGGTCGCGGTGGACCAGCCGCCGCGCGTGGAGGTGCGCCAGCCCGGATGCGACATCGGCGAAGACGCGGGCCGCATCCCCCACCGCGAGCGGGCCGCCGTCGATCACGACCTGGCGCAGCGTGCGGCCGGGGATGAACTCGAGCGCGAGGTAGTGGACCGCGTCGATCTCGCCGGCCCCGAGGGTGCGAACGACGTTGGCGTGGTTGACCCGGTGCCCGAGCGCCATTTCGCGCCGGAACCGCGCCAGGATGCGCAAGTCGTGTGCGGTCTTGCGGTGCGGAAGCAGCTTGAGGGCGACCAGTTCGACGTCGCCGAGTTCTTCCGCCTGGCGCCGGTCCCGCGCGAGGTAGACCACCGTCCCCATGCCGCCGCGGCCCAGCGGGGCCAGGATGTGGTACGGTCCCAGGACGAGCCCCTGCCACACCCCGCGGAGCAGCTTGTCGGCCTGGTAGTGGGTGAGCACCCCGGACTTGATGAGCGCCTCGGCGAACGCGCGCCCGGAACGCGGTGCGTGCCGCGCCGCCAGTCGGTCGACGTCGGGCGCGTCGATCAGCCGGCTCTGGCGCAAGGCGGCCACGAACGTCGCGAGCGGCGGGTCGGCGGTCATCCCGCTCATGATAGCGATTCGGAAAACCCGTCCAGTTGTGCGCGGAGCCGGGCCACCACGTCCGGGTCGAGTTCGGTGGTCGCGCCCATCGCGGGAGCTAGCAACGGGCGCGCCGCGAGCCCGTGGTCTTCGAGCGGGCGGCGCGGGCCGGCGTGGACCTGGTCGCACCGCGTCGCCCGGACCAGATCGGCGACGTTCTCGGGCCGAACGCGCCCCGCCGGCAGGACCTCGATCTGCCAGCCGGCGTGCTGCACCAGCGCCGCGAGGTGCGTTGTTCCCGTCTCGGCGGTGGTCGCGCCCCCGCTCGTGAGCACGCGCTCGAAGCCCAGCTCGATTAGCTCGTCGAGCGCGGCGAGCTGGTTCGGGAGGAAGTCGAACGCCCGGTGGAACACCGCCTTGCCGCGCGCGAGCCGCACCAGCTCGCTGCAGTGCCCGCGGTGGATGCGGCCGTCCGCGGTGAGCGCCGCGAACACGATCCCGGCCGCGCCCTCGTCCAGGAACGCTTTCGCGTCGTCCAGCATCACCTCGAAGTCGGTTTCCGAGTACGCGAACCCGCCCGCGCGGGGGCGGATCAGCACGTAAATCGGAACCGCCTCACGGGTGAACGCCCGCGCCGACCGGAACGCCCCCAGCGAGGGCGTCAGCCCGCCCACCTCCAACCCCACCGAGAGTTCGAGCCGGTTGGCCCCGTTGGACGCCGCCGCGAGCGCCTCCTGCGGGCTGGTGACCGCGATCTCGAGCGTCAGGCTCCGCGGGCGGCCGACGGTGTACCGCGCGTCGCGCCGGGTGAGTTCCGTGAGCAACGCGCCGATGCGGTCGGCCGCGATCTCGCCCGACGCCACGGCCGCGTCCACCGGATCGGGGAAGGCGCCGCAGAACCCGTCCCCGGCGATCACCGCGCCGAGGTCGCGTAGCACGGCGCACGGCATCCGCACCGGGTTTTGCGGCCGCGCCCATTTCCACTTGTGCAGCCAGACGTGAGCGGGGTCGAGCGGGTTACCGACCCACGCCCGCACCCGCGGAATGAGCAGCTCCATGAGCTGTTCGTCCGGCTTTTCCCAGTGCTCCTCGGACCACTCTGGCCGCGCCAGTGCGGTCACCGCACCGGCCACCGGGGACACGTCCCGGAGGAAGTTGTCGAGCACCCATTCGAGCGGCCCGTCGCCGATCCACGCGCCCCCGGGCTGGAGGCCGGTCGCGGGCGCGAACAGGCCATAGAGCGCGACGCAGCGCGCGTAGCGGACCTCTCGAAGCGTGTACCGCAACTCGTCGGGGATCGTGAGCTTGTTCTGTTCGAGCAGTTCGAGCGCCTGCGGCACCGGCGGGGTGAGGACGAGGGCGTTCACCCCGAAGGCGGCTTCGAGGCCGTCGCGGAGCGAGCGGGTGTGGACCCGCCAGCCGTCCTCGGTGCGCTCGAGCTTCTCCGCCACCGTGTGGTCGCAGAACGTGACGAGATCGCCGTGCCGGGCGATCAGCCGGAACGCCAGCTCGCGCATCCCGTCCGTCGCGGTGAGGCCGCTGACCTCCCAGTCGCCGGCCGCCTCGCCGTCGGCGCCGACCCGGCCGACCACGCGCCGGGTGAACAGGGCTGGGCCGGGCAGCTCCTCGTCGAGCGCCGCGGCGCGGGCGTCGGCGCGGGTGCGGTCGCCCGGCCGGCGGGCGTACAGGACCGGCGGCCCGAGGTCGAACCGCGGCCGGCGCCCGTCGGGCAGGTCGATCGTTCGGGTACACAGCCGCCCGCCCGCCCGGCGGCCCTTGTCGATGACGACCACCTCCGGGGGCGACGGCCGCGACAGGAGCCGGTGGGCGGCGGTCAGCCCCGCGAGGCCGGCGCCGATGATGGCGACTTTCGGGGTGGTCACGGCTTGGCCCACTCGCGGCTCACCTGCTCCGCGTCGGCGAGCACCCGCATCAGGTTCCCGCCGAGCACCTTGTGGATCTGCTCCTTCGTGTACCCGCGGTCCAGCATGATCTGGGTGAGCAGCGGGTAGCACGACACGTCGCTCATCTGAGCGGGCAGTTTCGGCACGCCGTCGAAGTCCGAGCCGATCCCGGCGCAGTCGATGCCGGCGACTTTCACGATGTGGTCGATGTGGTCCACGATGTTCCGCACGTCGCCGGCGGGGTAGTCGTTCTGCTTCGACCAGGCGCGGTACGCCTCCCGGTACTTGGCGTCGTCGTTGGGGAACTGCTTCTTGAGTTCACGCCCCTTCTCGAACATGAGCTGCATCGCCCGCGCGCCGTCGGGCGTGAGGAACCCGCTGTAGAAGTTCACCATGACCACGCCGCGGTTCTCCTTCACGAGCTTCAGCACGTCGTCCGGGACGTTCCGCGGGTGGTCGGCCACCGCGCGCGCCGAGGAGTGGGAGAAGATGACAGGTGCTTTTGTGACTTTCAGTGCGGCCTTCATCGTTTCGGGTGAGACGTGTGAGAGGTCGACGAGCATCCCCAGGCGGTTCATCTCCAGCACCACGTTGACGCCGAAGGGGCTGAGGCCGTTCGCCTTGGGCGCGTCCGAGCACGAATCGGCCCAGTCCAGCGATTCGGAGTGCGTCAGCGTCATGTATCGCACCCCGAGCCGGTAGTAGTTCCGGAGGAGCGAGAGCGAGTTCTCGATGCTGTGCCCGCCCTCGATCCCGATGAGGCTGGCGATCTTGCCGGCCTTACGAATGCGGTGAATGTCTTCGGTGCCCGCGGCCATCTCGAACGTGTCGGGGTAGCGCCGGACCATCTCGTGGATGACGTCGATCTGTTCGAGGGTCATCTTGGCGGCGGTGCCGGCTTTCGCGGTGGAGGAGGGGACGTACGCGCTCCAGAACTGCGCGCCGACGTTGCCCTTTTTGAGCCGCGGAATGTCGGTGTGGAACTTCTTCTGCGGTTTGGTCAGGTCGATGTTCTTGAAGCCGGGCTCGCCGGTCTCGCGCAACTCCCACGGCAGGTCGTTGTGTCCGTCGATGAGCAACGCCTCGTTGTGGATGGCGAGCGCCTTCTCGGACACGGTGATGGTTTTGGCGGGCGGGTCAACGGCCGGTACGCGTGGCAGCGCGAGGGCGGCGATCAGTGCGAGCGCGAGTGCGGCGGTGGCGCGGTGGTACATGCGGGTGCGGTCCGATGCGGAGGGATGCAGCGGAGAGGATACGCGTCACGATACCCGAGAGGGCAGGGGAGGGCAAACTCGGGGCAGTGTGGGGAGGCACGGGGCCCGCTGTGTGATCCGTCAGAAGGCTCCTTCGGGGTGCAACGACAATTGGTATGAGCCGCCTCTGAGCCGGTTCTTCCGCCCCGGAGGGGCCGGCGGGCGTAGCACAGGGCGGGAGCCCTGTGCCTCAAAGCCGGTATCACTCCTCACCGCGCCGCGCGTCATCCGGCAAGTCCGGTAGCCCCGTTTCCTTTTCCTGCCTCGCGCGGGTGCGGCGCTCGGACGCCACCCAGACGCACAACACCACACTGCCAACAGCGGAACTCGCGTACGCGACGAAGTGGTAACACGCGACCGTGAACAAGGCGCGGTGCCGCTTCGGCGGAACGGCTTCTGCCATTCCGGGGTCGAGAACGACGCCGAGCATTTCGCTGTGGCGCCACACGCTGAGCCCGGTTAGCGCCGTTACAACCGCCACTCCACCAATCAGCAGGGCGAGGGGTTTGAGGATCTCCCACGGGGCGAGTTTGGGGCGCGGGCCGATAGTCGCGGTGAGCCCTGCGGCGTATCCGAGCAGCGCCCCGCCCCACCACCCGCCCAGGAACCCCCAGCAGACCCCGAGCAGTGTCGGATCAGTGACGCCCGGGATGGGGCGGTGCAGCACCGTGAAGTACTCGGGGCACAGCCGCGCCGACACTTGGTCCTGAAGGACTGCGTAGCCCACGATTGCGACGAATCCGAGGAGGGCGAACCGGTAACGGGGGATGCGCCCCGCCACGACGGCGAGCAGAACGCACGCGGCGATCGGCAAAACGATCTGGTGCGTGGCGAGGGGCGGCATGGGGGTTCTCCTACTAACTTCGGCTCGCGGCGGTGCTCGTGATGATCTACGGTGCGGGCTGCGATCGCCCAAACCGCACCCCGAGGAGCACTGCGCGCGGCACCGAACACCGCCCCGATGCGTCCGCGCGATGCCTTGGATCGCCGCGGAATGCGCTGGGGGCGGGCGAACTTGTCTACCGCGGTTCGGCGGCCGATGTCTCGCACACCTCGAACCCCCGCGGCACGACGGCCCTCGCCGCCTTTACGCACTCTGCGGTCACCTCGGCGACCGTCTTTCCGGGCGGTACATCGGCCGTCACAACCATGGCAGGGTGCAGGTTCACGCGGAGCATCGTCGCCTCGGGGACGAATTCATGAACCTCGGCAACTGCACCGAGCGGGATCGTTTTGCCGGCCGGTGCCTTCAACTCAACCTTCTTGAGTTCGTTGGCGCCGCGGAATTGCTTGCCGAGCGAGTGGCTCATCCACCACGAATCGAGGATCGCATCGGTAATGTCCGGGTTGCCGACCGCGACTCCGATGGCCTTCACGACATCCTTGGGGTCCAGGTCCAGTTGCTTTAACTTCTCGTAGTTGAGGTTAATCGAAAGGCGGGGCGAACCAGGGGCTTGTGTGAGAGCGGGATCGAGGGCGACACCGGCCTGCGCGAGTCGTTGAACCACAGCGTCACCCGCGGCCCGGAGTTTCGCCCACCCATGGCCAACCTTGTCGAGGATCGCGACACGGACCGGGAACGGGCGGCCGGACAACAGGTTGGACACCCGGACCGCGGCGCCGCCGACCTGCGCAAGCGCTGTGCGGAGGTCGGCGGGGGAAGGGCTGTCCCCCGAGGAGAGCTTTACGAGAACGATCTCTGTGCTCATCTCGCTCTCGGAGACTGCCAGGCAGTCCGGTTTTCCAGGTAAATCGCGGACCAGCTTTTCAACGCGAGTGACCATATCCTGTATGCGCGCCGCGGACGCCTCGGTGGGGAACCGCAGTTCGATCACCGCGAACCGATCCGCGGACAGGTCGGCGACCAACCCCGTCGTCAGATCCTTGGGATTAGTCTTCTCGAACTCGGCGAGTTTCTTCCGCAGCTCGCCGGCTGCGGACTTCGTGTCGATGACACGAACTGCCAGCAGGGCCGCGGGCCTGCCGCCCACACGGGTGAAGCCGTCAGATTTTGGGGCGAGTTCGATCCGGCTCACGTCCCCGAGGCGGATGACTGTTTGTTCGGGCCCGAACTTGAGGCAGGTTTGGTGAAATAGCTCAATGTCGGGGCGACGTCCCAGGTAGGTAAAGGTGAGCGGAACGGACGTTTCCGCAGGGGCACGGCCGGCTTGCTCCGCCTCGAAGAGGATCTTCTGCAGTTCCACCGTTCCCACGATGTCCGGGATTGTGATTTGGCTGGCGGCGAGCTTGTCCGTGTCGGGCCAAACCCGAATGGCGATCTCGGACCGACTCATGGCACGAACATCGGTGACCCCGGGCACCCGTGTGAGTTCATCTTTCACCCGCTGGGCAGCGTAATTGTTCAGAAACATGGCGTCATACGTGCCGTTCGGGCTGGCAGCGGCCACCCAGAGAGTCGGAAAACGGCCCGGGTCGTCGTTCCGCACGGTCACGCCCTCCCGGGAGACGACAGGTGGAAGCCGCGCCTTGATGAGGGCCACGCGTTCTCGGACCAGGGCGGTCGCTACGTTGACATCTGTGCCGGACTTGAACCGCACGGCGAGCCTGTACGATCCGTCGTTGCGGCATTCCGATTCCAGAGACGTCATTCCCTCCAAATCTTTCATCTGGTGCTCAATCGGTACCGCCACCGTGTCGCAGATGACATGCGCGCTCGCGCCGGGGTAAACGGCATCGACGCGGACGGTTGGCCCGGCGCTCTTGGTCGCAGGAGGATCGGGTGCGTCCGAGGGAGTCGGTACTGCTGGGCTGCCGCAGGCCGATACGGCAAGCAGGAGAACAGGGAGCAGGCGGGGGGTGATTCGCACGTCGTCACCTCTGGGTGGTGATCTCATGATAACCCGGCCGCGGGTAAGATCGTCGTGAAATGATGTGCCGTCGGAGCGTCAAGACAGTGGTTCGGATGGCGTAAAGGTGTCGGCACTGCCGGCGGGGACGCGGCAACGCTTGGAGCCGTTCGGAACGCCCAGCCACAACGGTAAGCCCTACGCCTGCGGCCTCGCGGCCTGAGGTCACGCCACGGTTTGTGCTGTGGCACCCTCTGATTTGTGGCAGAGTGTATCTCGTTTGCGGAACGAGGAGCCCGGCCGTTCGGCGAAGAACCGTGGGAGCCGGTCGTCTTGGCTCAGCACGGCGGCCCGCAGTTGCAGGATCGATTCGGCACCGTCGGGCCGGGTCCAATGCTTCTGTGTGCTCTTCACCCGGGCGTTGATCTCGCCCACCAGTGACTCGACCAAGCTACTCGTCGTCGGTAGCCCGTTGCGCCGGTATCGCGGGTACGCCATGCGATCCCGATTGTTCCCCAAGTAGGTCCGCGCGTGCGCCACCACCCGGCGCGGGTCCCGGCGCTCCTCGGCCGTCGCCGCCTCACCCGGTGGGGGCTCACCCAGCCGCGCCTGCCACTGATCCAGTTCGGTGAGCACTTCTCCAACGCGACCCTGCCAGCACGCGCGCATCCAGGCCACGTATTGGGACCAACCCGACGCCTCATCGGGGCTCACGGCCGCGGCCGACGAGAACACGTAACACACCGCGTGCAGGAAATCCACGATCGGCTCGAACGCACCAAAGTACCCGCGCCAGATGGTCCAGTTGTACGCCTGACCGTCGGCTACGAACGCCCGACGCGGGGCCTCATAGAAGCGCCGCTCCTGGGCCTCGGCGGCCATCATCGGGCCGAACGCGGTACTCCCCTCCAGGCTCGCCACGCACGTCCGCACCAACCGCGTCGGGGACCACCGCTCGGCCCCTTCGGGTTCCCCGGCCGGCACCGGGGGCGTCGATTCGTCCACGGTTTCCGGGGGCGCGACCTCGCCCGCCGGGCCCTTCATCTGCTGCACCAGGCGCCGCACCCGGCGCGGGCAGCGGAACGACTCGGGCGGCTCGGGGCACGGGTCCGTGGCGAACGTGGGGCCACTCAGGGTGGCCAGGCACGCCACCTTATCCTCCTTGTTCTGGGCGCCGTGAACACCCGGCCCGGAACCCGCGGCGCGGGTGCGGATGCGCCCCCCATCGACCTCCACCACCACGGCCACGGGGATCACTTCGGTCCGCGGCTCCAACTGGCGCCGCCGGTGCTCGACCACCTTCCGGTCGCGCCGGGCGATCAACTCGCGGCCCACCTCGTGAGCCAATCGCCGCACCTGGTTGTCGCTGATCGTGCCCCCGGTCATCCGCACCGCATCCGCGGCGTCACGGAACGACGAGAACCGGGCGGCGGCGGTGACGATGCGTTGAACGACCGAGGAACTGTACCCGTGCTCATCCAGCCCCAGTGTCACCCGCAGGGGGGAAAAAGTCCCGTCGGCAGGCGGGACAATGGGCGATCCGTTCGGGTTGCTGGACCGTGGCCCCTTGGGCCGCCAGGGTGCGGGTGTGTGGTCGGGTCGGGCACGGCTCGCCACACACCGGACACGGAACCTGTTCGGGCACCTTCCGGGCCTGCTGGTGGAGCATCTGCTGGAGGGCACCTTCGGTGAGCCCTTGTGCCGCCGCGGTGGCGATCTGCTCCATCGTCCGGAAGTCCACGTCCAATCCCGGCCCGTCGTCCCCGAACGCCCGCTTGGAAACGATTTTGCCCCACTCCGCCGCCAGTGCTCGAAGGCGGTCGAGTTCCTCGGCCGTGAAACGCGGTGTGCTCATGACTCGCCCCGCACGAGAGTTGCGGCGAAATCGCCCCGCGCTTTTCCTATCCCGTGCCCCGAGGACCGCAAGGCCTACTGCAAACCGTGGCGTGACCTCTCGCGGCCTCGCTTTCTCCTACTGACTTCGACTCGCGGCGGTGCTCATGGTGATCTACGGTGCGGGCCACGATCGCCCAAACCGTACCCCGAGGAACGCCATGCCCGTCGAGTTCGTGTCCGGGGACCTGTTCGTGAACCGTGTCAACGCGGAGGCGCTCGCCCACGGGTGCAACTGCGCCGGGTCGATGGGAGCCGGTATCGCGGTCGGGTTCAAGGAGCGCTATCCGACAATGTTCGAGGAGTTCCGCCGGAGGTGTAAAGCGAAACCGCCGGAGTTCGCGCTCGGGGACGTGTTCCTCTGGCGCGAAGAGGGAAAGCCGGCGGTGTTTAACTTGGGCACCCAAACGCGACCAGGGCGTGGGGCGACGTACCCCGTCGTTGAGGGCGTGCTGAAGGCGCTACGCGAGGCCGTTGACGAAGCCGGAATTCGTTCGCTGGCGATGCCGCGGATCGCCGCGGGATACGGTGGACTCTCGTGGAAGAAGGTTCGGGTGCTGATCGAAACGGCCTTCGCGAACTGGCCCGGTTTGCTTTGGGTGTACGAAGAGTACCAACCTGGGGTGTAAGACGCTGCCTGACGATCACCGGTGCCGTGGTTGTGCTGAATGATGTGAGATGACTGTCGAGGAAGACAAAAAAGAACCGGCCGCAGATCTTCGAGGTGTCGCCCATTCACCTCGTCGATTGCGGCCGGCTCGTAGGTACTATACCCGGTGAGTGGCGCCACGGCCAAGACTTAGCGAAAGGAATTATCGATTATCGATAGCGGCGCCCGATTTTCCGACACTCTTTCCTTTCTCCTGACAATAACCGACCGCCGGTCTAGCTAAATGCCGGTTTCATTACTAAGATTTCCAACAACAACAGCGACACTATTCGCTCCCCTCTCCCAACTAACAGACTTGTCCCGGCTCGCCCTCGGGACGCCGCCCGGATTGGGTTGAGGCCGCCCCGCGCTCTCGCTTCCCCGATCCGGGCGGTCCTGTTTTTCCATGTACCGGAAGTAACTCCAAAACCGTGCAGCCACAGAACAACTTCTACTCGTCTGTGAAACGCTTACGACGCAGCATGTGGTGATAGTGCTGGGCGAACCGGTGCGACTCGTCACGCACGTATTGAAGGAGCCGCAAAGCCGCCGAGTGCCGGCTGAGCTTGATCGACTCCTCGACACCGGGGCGGAAAATCTCTTCTTCTTGCTTTGCCAGCGAGATCAGGCACGGCGGGGTGATGCCGAGCGCCTGAAACGCTTCGACCGCGGCGTTCAACTGCCCCTTCCCGCCGTCGATGAGCAGGATATCGGGGAACACCTCGTCCTCGTCGCGGAGCCGCCGGAAGCGGCGTGTGACCACCTCACGCATACTGGCGAAGTCATCGACTCCCGCGACGCTCTTGATCTTGAACCGCCGATACCCCGGTTTGAACGGGATGCCGTCGAGGAACGACACGAGCGACGCAACGGTGTCCTGCCCGCTGAGGTGCGCGATGTCCATTCCCTCAATGGTGCGCGGGGTGGTTTCAAGCCCGAGCACTTTACGCAGCCCGACCAGCCCCTTCTTCGGGTCGATCGGGAACACCTCCGGTTGAACGTCTTTCGCTGCGTCGCCGCGCATATCGAGTTTCTGAACGGCCGTGATCTCGTCGCGAATCCGGCGCGCCTTCTCGAAGTTCAACTCGTCGGCCGCGGCGCGCATCTGCTTTTCCATCCGCCGCACCAGCTTGGCCGTTTTGCCTTCCAGGATGAAAATCAGCTTCTTGATTTGTGCGCGGTAATCGTCGCGCGAGACGCGGAAGTTGCACGGCCCCGTGCAACGGCGGATGCTGTGGAGTAAACAGGGCCGGAACCACTTCCAGCGGTCTTCACCCGATTTGATGTCGAGCGTGCAGGTGCGGAACTGCAACAGACGCTGGAGCACGTCCACCGCGATGCGGAGCGGCTTGGTGCTGGTAAAGGGGCCGTAGAGACGCACGCCCTTGCGCCGCGGCTTGCGCGTGATCTCGACGCGCGGAAATTCTTCACGGGTGCGGATTTGCAGGTAGGGAAAGGTCTTGTCGTCTTTGAGGTCTTTGTTGAACTTTGGGCGCAGGTCCTTGATCATCCGGGCTTCCGTGAACACGGCCTGGATGGCGTCGGTCGTCTCGATGTAATCCACGTCCCGGACCAGCGGCATCCAGTCCTTGATGCGCGGGTCGTTAACGGCCTCCTTACTGAAGTACGACGAGGCGCGGTTACGAAGGTTCTTGGCCTTGCCGACGTAAATGACGTTTGCGGCAGCGTCCTTCATGAGATAGACGCCCGACGAGGTGGGGAACTCGCGCACCTTCGCGGCCGGGTCGCGAGGGTCGGGGGTTTGCTGGCTGACCGGGGGAACCGGGTCTTCAATCATGAGAGGTGTCCTCGCGTTCAGTTCCCCATTGTAGCAGCATCGGCGCGAATTCTCACCCCACGAGAGCGTGCCGTGGGGTGTGTCGTTCTGATCTCCAATAACAACACCGGAAACGATACCCGCAAGTAACCGCGGCGTTCGCGTGCCATCAGAAGAGTGTGGGCCGTTAGCGTGCGCGGTTCAATTGCCAACTGAGAGGCGGAACGAGTTCGGGCGATTGTGACCGTTAACAGAATTCTGCAGCGTGTTGGCAAGCGCACCGGATTTGTGTGACAGCCGCACCTTCACGAACGAGTGAGCAGCGTTGTGCCCGTGAAGAAGGCGGACTGGAAGCCCTTCGGGTCCAAAGTCCGATCGTCGCAAGGCGTAAAGTCACAAAGTCAATGATAATAATGGCTTGTGACCTTACGACTTGCGGACCTGACGACTTGAGACTCGCAGTCCTAAACTCTGGCGAAAACCAGCGGGGCGAGGTCCGGGTAGAGCATTTCAATACAGTCCGGGCAAATACCATGCGTGAGCTGTTCCCCGGCAACCGGAACGTGTTCACGCCACTCGTCGTGCGTGGTTCGTTCGCGCTGGCAGTGGCAGCACACCCGTATCAGATCAGACAGCACACCGCACGAATTGCGCAGGTGATGTGGCAGCATTGCGCAGTCCCCTTCTCAACTCGGCCCGCCCGCTTCACGTCTCATCGCAAAAGTGTGGCGGTGCCTAAATTCACTGAGTCTTCAGGGCGTGAGATTGTTAACAGCAACAGATGTGCCGTATACTATCAGAATCAGATTGCAAACTACGGTTCGCCGCACGATTCATCACGACACCGTACCGAACGAGTCGCGGAGCGGCTCAAGGTGAAGAGCGCTCTCCTTTCAAGCGATCACGCTTTCACAAAGACGGTTACTGTGCCGCCCGATGTTCCGGGTGCTGGGGTAAGCAACCTGTTTCCGGAAGAGGTTAGTGTTCTGCCACCGAAATCGCGACGCGTTGCGCTGCGGGGCGGTGGCGATCGGCGGGGCGCTGTAACGGGGGTTACAGCGCCCCGCCGGTCGCTGCCGACTGGTCACCAGAGGGACATTCGCTGGCCGTTGACTGGTCACGGGCTGGCAATTCGATGGGTGGTCGCTCCCCACAAAATCACACCCTTTGCCCTGCGATCGCGGCTCGCCGGACAGACACGACACATTGCTGATGGAGGCGAATCCGTAGACGTAATGCGTTTTCAGGATTACATTTGCGTGCGGTTGTCATTAATTGGTCGCTTCCCGTTCAGGGCCGAATCCCGGTGTCAGCCGCTTCGCTTGGTGCCGTTGCGGCTGATGTTCAAAAGTCCGGAATTCCCTCGCAAGGGAAATGAAGGTGGGGCAATGCCGATCGGGCAGATCGGCCGATGTGTGACGGTTCGGCAGTTCGTAGGGACTTGTCTGTTTTTCAGTGCGATTCCGCCGGTCGCCTTCGTTGTGGATGTTCCACCGGTCGGATAATTTAGCCGGGTGCGATACGGCTTACTGGAGCTTGATCGAGTTCGGGCGCTCCGGCGGTGATGGGATCGTATGGCACCAGCCACTGGAGCACCTCGACACGGTTACCATCGGGGTCCGATACGAAAAAGCGGTCGGCGCCGTGGATCAGTGTCGTTTCCTGAATGGGAATGCCGTGTTCGGTGAAGTGGCGGCGGGCGGCTTGGGCGTCGGTGACACGAAGGCAGAAGTGCCGCGGGCTGCGGGTGTCCGGCTCGTTTTTCAACAGGAGATGAAGTGTGTGTCCGCCGCCGAGGTCGTACCACAAAGCAACGAAGTCGAAGGTTTTCGGTTTGGGAATCTCCTTCAAACCCAGCACGTCGTTGTAAAACCGCCGACTCCGGGCCACGTCCGTGATGATAACAGAGACGTGGTCAATGTGAGTCACAGTCAGACCGGGCATCGAACACCTCCAGCGCGGGGCGTACCAACCAAGGTTATCCTACTCGCGACGGAAGTCGGTGCTGTGGGTGCCGGGAGCGCATGGTTCCTGTGTCTGATGGTCCGTGGCCGACCTGACCTCCGCCCCGTTCGTTCTCGGCATTTTGTGGTGACGGGTTGGGAACCTGCGCCGCGATCAGGGAACTCTGCCATCAGCCGAAAGAACGACGGGGCGCTTGCTATAAGGCTGTCCGCCCGAACGGGCAGCGGAACGGGCTTCTCCCGCCGAGCGGCATGGCAAACGTCGTCGGAAAGGATCGGGGCTGCGCGGCGCCGATTGCAGGTCGATTCGGCAGCGTCTTAACCGCCACAGCAATCAGACTGGGACACGAATGGGCGGCGAATTCGGGCGGTCGGAATTTCTCCACACCTCTCGGGGGCTCAAATTGGTACACTCGCTTGGTGCCGCCGAACCTCCCCTCCGGCGTGCTCGCGGCTGCCAGGTTGCACCATTCGTGGTGAACGTCGCTCAGACCCGCGCCGCACAATTTCCGTTGACCCACATTCGTTGAGGTTCGCACTCATGCACCGTCGGATCACGTTCGCCCTGGCCGTTTTGGCCGTGGGCGCGCTCGTGGCCGCAGATCGGCTCCCGCGGGCGTCGGCCGCAGAGCCCGAAGTCGCCGGCAACTGGCTCCTCACGACTTCCCCCCGGGCGGGGATCGAGCAGGCCTACGCCATCATCAAGGTAGAACTGAAGGACGGCAAGCCGCAGGCCTCGGTTCTGCACTCGCCGCTCAAGGGATTGAAACTGAGCGTGAGCAAGTTCGCCGTCAGCGGCACCACGATCACGTTCGACAGCAGCATCGGCTGGGCATTCGAGGGATCGCTGGACCGGGGCGGTAAGGTCGCCGTCGGCAGCTTCGGTTCCGATCAACTCCCTAACCGGGCGAAGCTGACCCGCACCGACAAGACGGAACTGACCGCCGACGAGGCCATCGCCAAGACCGACGTACCGGCGCCGGCCGCGCAGGCCCAGAAGCTCAACGCCGCGCCGCTGCCGCTGCGGAACCAGGCCATGCGGGAGAAGGACGCCCAGAAGCGGGGCGAGTTGATGGCGAAGGCCACGGCGGCCCAGAAGGAGGCCGACGAGAAGGTGCCGGGGCTGCTCCGCGAGGTGCTGTCCGACCACAAGGACACCCTGTTCGCGCTCGACGCCGCTCTGGAACTGGTGCGGCGCGGGGCCAAGTCCAAGCTGACCGCCGACGAGGCCGGCCAGTTGCTGGCCCTGATCGAGCAGCGGACGGCCGGGTACGGCCCGCGGTACGCGCAACTGCAAACGATCGCGGCGGTCGAGGCGGTGGTCGCTCAGAAGGCCCTCGCGGGCACCGCGGAAGGGGCCGCCGAGCGGCTGTCCAAGGCGGCCGGGGCGTCGGCCGAGTTCCGGGGGCGCGCCCTGACGGCCCGCAAGGCCGCGCTCGAGGCCCTGGGCCGCGGCGACGACGCCAAGGCGGTGGCCGGGGAGATCGCGAAGCTGGAGGTGCAGATCGACACCGAGTACCTGGCCAAGGTGCCGCCGTTCAAGCCGACGGCGTTCGCCGGCCGCAAGGACAAGAGCGCGAACCGGGTGGCGGTGCTGGAGCTGTTCACCGGCGCCCAGTGCCCGCCGTGCGTGGCCGCCGACGTGGCGTTCGACGCGCTGCTCAAGTCGCACAAGGCGACGGACCTGGTGCTGCTCCAGTACCACATGCACATCCCTGGACCCGACCCGCTCACCAACCCGGCCACCGTGGCCCGCTGGGACTACTACCAAAAGGAGTTCCCGGACGACATGCGGGGCACCCCGAGCACCCTGTTTAACGGCAAGCCGCTGGCTGGCGGGGGCGGGGGCATGGCGAACGCCGAGAGCAAGTACAAACAGTACGCCGACATCATCGCCCCGCTGCTGGAAGAGACGACCGCGGTGAAGGTGGCCGGGAAGGTGACCCGAACAGGCGACAAGCTGGACATCGCCGTGGAGGTGACCGGGGCCGAGGGCGAGGACACCCGGCTGCGGCTCTTGGTGGTGGAGGAGAACATCAAGTACGTGGGCGGTAACAAGCTCCGGTTCCACCACCAGGTGGTGCGGGCGACCGCTGGCGGCGCGGACGGGGTGGCGGTCAAGGACAAGGCGTTCGCGCACACCGCGACCGTGGACCTGGGCACGGTCCGCAAGGACCTGACCACGTACCTGGACGAGTTCGCGCGGATGCGGCCGTTCCCGAACCCGGCCCGGCCGCTCGATCTGAAGGGTCTGCGGGTCGTCGCGCTGGTCCAGAACGACAAGACCAAAGAGATCCTTCAGGCCGCGCAGATTGATGTGCAAGGGGCGGAAGGCTCGCGCTGAGTGAGGGCTCCAGTCGCGTGAGGCGGTCGGGACCACGGCATCGGTCCCGGCCCGCCTCGCTGGACTGAGGCGGCAGCCGTTCGACGGTTCGTCCACAGCGGTCGCGTTCGAAATGCACTTTTCTGCGCGTCAGCCGAGTGTGTTCGTCCAAGGGAGTCGGGTGTGAGGAACGGACGAGCCCGTCACCCTTTCTTCGAGTGCAGAAGCGCGGCAAGTTCCGCCGCCGATTGGAACCGCCGCTCCGGGTTCTTGTCGAGGAGGCGAAGTACGACCTCTTCGAGCCATTCGGGGATGTCCGGTCGGATTTGGCGCGGGGGAACCGGGGCCGTGGAGCACACCGCGTAGAGGATCGCCATCAGCGCCTTCCCGCGGACGGGCGGTTGGCCCGTACAGAGGGCGTAGAGCACCCCGCCGAGGCTGAACAGGTCCGACACGGCGGTCACACTGTGCCCGTGAACCTGCTCGGGGGACATGAAGTGTGGGGTGCCGACCATTGCACCCTGTTGCGACATCTTGGCGTCGTCGCCGCTGCGCGCCAGCCCGAAATCGGCCAGTTTCGCCGTCCCGGTCTCGCTTTCCAGGATCACGTTGGCGGGTTTGATGTCCCGGTGAACGATCCCCTTCCGGTGGGCCGCGGCCAGCCCGGAGGCGATTTGGGCGCCGAGGTTCACGATCTGCGGCACCGGGATCGGGTGGCGCTGCTCGATGTACCGGTCGAGCGGCTCCCCCTCGACCAGTTCCATCGCCAGGTAGGGGAGCCCGGCGGCCTCCCGGACGGCGTACACGGTGACGACGTTGTCGTGTCGGATCGCGGCACACGCCCGGGCCTCGCGGGCGAACCGCTCGCGGGCGATGGGGTTGGCGCTCGTCTCCGGGGATATCATCTTGACCGCCACCCACCGCGCCAGGCTCGGCTCGAATGCCTTGAACACGACCCCCATGGCCCCGCGGCCCAGGACCGAGCGCAGCTCGTACTCGCCGAGCCGGCACCCGCGCGCGGGCAGCTCGCGGAGGAAGTCCGGCTGGAACTCGGGCAGCACCGGCCCGACGTTCACGCGCGTCGGCTGCTCGTGGCCGACGAACGGTGTGTGCCGGGCGGCCGCCCACACGTCGACGCGGGTCGCCGGGGCCTGGCGCGGCGCGGGCGGGCGCGACGGGGCCGGGGCGCGGCGGAACTTCGACCCCGGTGCCGCATGCGACCGGTTGGCGCCGAGCAGGTGCGCCATCTCCTGTGCGCCAGCCGACAGCACCTCGGCGAAGTCCGGGCAGTCGCGCACATCCCGGTTCAGCAGTTCGCCGAACTCGGTGATCTTCGGCACCACGCCGCGCATGAACCGGATCAGCGCCGGCTGGGGCAGGTCGTACCGGGTGCGGGCCACGAGCAGCACGTAATCCAGGAGGTCCGGGTATCGGATTACGGTGTCGAGGTTGGCGAGCAGCCCCGAGAAGTAGAGCAGCTCGGCCCGGCGCCGCAGGATGACGGGGCCGCCGGCGAGCTGGTCGGGGTTGTGGTGGTGGCGGATCGGCTCGACGACTTCCGGGGGCAGCTTCCAGCCGGCGAGGAGTTCCGCGCTGATCTCCGCGTGGCTGATGCCGAACACCTCGGTTTCGGCCTCGCACGCCTCGGACAGCAGCCGGTCGCCCCACCGCTCGGTCAGGTCCGCCCAGTCGTCGGGGTACGATTGTTGGAGCAGCACCGCGCCCAGGTCGCGGAGCAACCCGGCTACCATGTCGTCGGCCGGGCTGCTCCGGGGCTGGAGCGCGGAGAGCTCGTAAGCGATCAGCGCGCCGGCAACCGAGTTGATCTGGTTCGCCCGGGTGAGCGGGTCCGATTGAGCGCCTTTCGCGGCCGGCATCGACAGGCTCAGGACCAGTGAGCGCACCGTGCCCAGCCCGAGGACGGTGACGGCGCGGTCCAGCGAGGTGATCGGCTTGCTGCGCCCGTACAGGCACGAGTTCACAACCTTCAGCAGCCGCGCGCAGAGGGCGGGGTCCTGCCCCAGGAGCGAGACGATTTCGTCCGGATCGCAGTTCGGCCGGCTCGCGGCGTTTACGACCTGCAGCGCGAGCGCCGGGGGGGTCGGGAGGCGGCGCGGGTCCATGACCGCCGCAAGAATGCTGTTACGGTTGTGTGGCATGGCTGTGGGCGTGTCCGGGACGAGGGGTGGCGCGGACACATCTTCTCCTTACGCCCGTTCGGGGCGCCAATAACCACTCTACCGCAACGGTGCGGTGCGAACGGGGTGGAGTCAACCGACGGACGGGTCGGAACCGGATCGGTGCCGGACCGTGTTGATGTGATTCAGGCCGCGGGCGCAGTTTTCAGCCCTCACGCAGGGCGCGTGCGGTCGGAGCCGAACGCACGGTAACGTCGGCCGTGCCGGGCGAGATGTCGCCCGGCACGGCCGACGTTACCGACAACGACTTGGGCCGGCTTTAGTCGCGTGTTAGTGGATTATATCTTTGTGGACCCGATATTGTTGTCGGTGCGATTTTGTGCTCCAATGCCGCACCGACAACAATGTCGGGACCACATCAGGCGAACATAACACGCCGGGCTCGCTTATTACTTGCCGCAGCTGCTGCACCCAGACGAGGCGGTGCGACAGCCCGAGGCGCCGGTGAACGCAACCGAGGCGATGATCAGAGCGATGAGGAGAGCGCGCATGAAAGGTCCCTTCCGTGGCAGGCGAGAGTGACCGGCCGTCGTGGCCGGGGCTGATTCCCGTCGCGACACCGCGACCGGGAACTAGTGTGGAATATCGGCTTCTTTTCGGGGATGATGGAGCATCGGAATCACCGCGCGTGACGAGAAATGTCTCTGGCGGTCGGGCGGCACTGATGGTTCCGGTTATGCGGGTGCGACCGTGCATTACCTCCTGCTGTACGAAGTGGTTTCGGACTACGCCGAGCGGCGCGGGGCTTACCGGGCGGCCCATCTGGCACACGCTTGGGCCGCAGCGGACCGTGGGGAGTTACTGTTGGGCGGTGCGTTCGCCGACCCGGTCGACGGGGCCGTACTGCTTTTCCGGACCGATTCGCCAGTGGTGGCGGAGGCGTTCGCGGCCGCCGACCCGTATGTGCTCAACGGGTTAGTGACGAACTGGCGGGTGCGCAAGTGGACCACTGTGGTCGGAGAGGGGGCTGCAAACCCGTTGCGCACACTTTAAGTGCTGGGTGTCCTGTTCGGATCGCACGGATGGCAACCTCAGCCAGTCCCGCAGGACCGCATGATCCGGCGGCCCGTCGGCCATGACCCGGGGTTCGTGCCCGAGAGCGGCCGTCATCACCTTTCACGCGCAGGGCCGCACGGGCCAACAGAAGTTGTAGCGGCAGTAACGGAACGCGGTGGCCGCTCGGTGCGTGTCCCAGTCCTTCGAGAACCCGTCGCTGTTCCGCACCTTGCGGCTGCATGAGGTTGCGATGTGCGGTCACGCCGCCCTCGTCGGTGGCGGTGCGGCGGCATTATCAGCTTGGCCGCCCGGACCGCGCGGAGTGAAGCTGACGAGCTACCAACAGGTGTCACTGCCGGGCAGTGCCCTTTATGTTCATTTTCAAACTGTACAGTCCGGTGCCGGCGGTAATGAACAGAGTCTTCATGTCTTTGCCGCCGAAGCACACGTTGGCCGTCCACGGCTCCGGCACATCGATCTGTGCGACCTTCTTGCCGGTCTTGTCGTACACAGTCACGCCCTTGCCCGTGAGGTAGACGTTGCCCTGCTCGTCAATAGTCATCCCGTCCGAGCCCTGCTCGCAGAACAGAGCGCGGTTCTTGAGCGACCCGTCCTTTGCGGCGTCGTACCGGTAGGTCTTGTTCCCACCGATGTCCGCAACGTACAGAGTGCTGCCGTCCGGGGTGCCGATAATGCCGTTGGCCTGCTTCAGTTCGCCGGCATCGGCTCGGGAGAGCTTCCCGTCGGCGGACAGGAAAAACACCCCTTGCGTCGGCTGTTCCGCAGGGCCGCGCTTCCAATACCCGCGCTTGTAATACGGGTCGGTGAAGAACGCGCTGCCGTCGTCGCGGACCCAGATGTCGTTGGGGCCGTTCAGCAACTTGCCGCCGAACTCCTTCACCACCACCGTCTTCTCTTTCGTCTTCACGTCGATCTTCCACAGCTCGTTCTTCTCGTCCGCGCAGGCCCACAGGGCGCCGGCCTTGTCGAAGGCGAGCCCGTTGGAGCGCCCGCACGGCTCCATGAAGGTAGAGAGCTTGCCGTCCGTGCTCCACTTCAGGATGCGGTCGGTGGGCTGGTCGGTGAAGTAGACGTTGCCGTCGGCGTCGGGCGCCGGGCCTTCGGTGAACTTGAACCCGCCGGCGAGCTTCTCGACCTTCGCGCCGTCGGCCACCGGTGAAGCGCCCTCGGCTTTGGCCGTCAGGAAGCCCTCGGCGCGCATCCACTCCGCGCACCGCGCTGGCCAGGTCGCGTGCGGCTTTTCGGCCGCGCGCATCCCGAACCCGTGCCCGCCCGCAGAGTAGACGTGCATCTCCGCAGAAACGCCCGCCTTTTTGAGAGCGGCGATCATTTTGAGGCTGCCGTCGAGCGGGCCGTTGTCGTTGTAAGCCAGTGCGAAGAAGCACGGCGGCGTGTCTTTTGAAACGCGAATCTCCGACGCCAGTTGCTCCTTGTTCTCGCGGTCCACTACACCTCCGGGGTAGATCAGCACCGCAAAGTCGGGCCGGCAGCTCAGCGTGTCGGCCCCATCAACGGACTCGTAGGAGCGTTTGTCGCCGTTGGTCGCGGCCCACGCGGTCAGGTGCCCGCCGGCGGAGAAGCCGAGCATGCCCACCCGTTTCGGGTCGATGTTCCATTCACTCGCCTTGCTCCGCGTCAGGCTGAGCGCGCGCTGCGCGTCCTGTAGCGCCCCGAGCGGCGGCGCGCCTTTTGCAGTATCCGGGCGTCGCGGCACACGGTACTTCAGCACCACGCCGGTCACGCCGATCGATTGGAGCCACTCGCCCACCATCGTGCCCTCGTGCTCCCACGCGAGCACGTTGTACCCGCCGCCCGGTGCCACCACGACCGCCGCGCCGGTGTTCTTGTCTTTCGCCGGGCGGTAGACGGTCAGTGTCGGTTTCGAGACGTTGGTGACAGATGCGATCGCGTCGCGACCTTTCGCGGGAGTGGCCTTTTCTTCGCCGATGTCTACCTTCTCGCCCGGCGCACCCTGGGGCCACACGGTGACCACCGGGAGCGGTTCTGCGGAGCGTGCGAGGAGCGGAACGACCAGCGCGATCGCCAGCGCTGAGAGCAAACGGGTGCGGAACATGCGTGACCACCGGGAGGGGAAGGACGAGCCGCCATTGTTCCCGGAACGCATCCGCGGGTCAAATGTTCCCGGGTGCGACACGCGTTGATGTGATCGGAGGCGGCCAGCGTGTCGTGGTTGGTCGCACAGGGCAGGGGGCCTTATGCGACCGATCGGTGTCACTTCTTTGGGCCGGTGGGGGGCTTATCATCGCCCTCGTTTGTCCACTGGCGGCCGATCGTGTTAATGTCCTTTGGGACCGCTACGTTTGGCGGTTGCTGCCCGAATTCCTTCACGCGGGCCGCGCTGATCTTCTTCGTGTCGACTTTGAACTCTTTGTCGCGCTTGGCTTCCAGCTCCGGGTCGACCTGCCCGGGACCCATCAGCGACCAGATCAGCAGTGGCTCGCCCATCGGCACGGCGGTGGAGGGGTCGGGCCACGTGTGCCACGCCTTGCCCCACAGCGTCATCACCGCCTTCATGAACGTTTTTTCTTCCTCCGGGCTCATCTCGGGCGCGATGAGCCCGCCCCCCAGCACCTCGTAGGTGTGCGCGTGCCAGTACTTCTTTTCAGCCTCGGGTAGTTTTCGGTACGCGGCGTCGGAGATGAGGTATTCGACGCCGATCAGCTTCGCGTTCTTCCCGGTGCCGTCGTACAGGGTGCATTGAAACACGTCGCCGTCCGGGCCGCCGGTGTGGGCCGCGCAGAAGTGCTGCGTGATGAACTGGAGCTTCGGGTTCGTCTTGGCCATGTGGATGCCGCAGAAGTGGAAGTGCGGCGCGGACGTTGGTCCGCCGGCCTTCCCGTGGTCTGCGGCGGCGGACGCCTCCGACCCGATACCACATGCCGGCACCACGCCCAGCGCGGTCAGTGCCCCGAACAGCTCGCGTCGGTCCATACATTCACCCCCTGAGTGATGGGAAACCAGGGGGTGAATTACGACTTGGGGAGTGATAATTAACTGGACACAAGATCACATCAATGTGCTTTTACGCTCCTCGGCCCGCACAGCAGTTCCAAGTCCGCCAGCGGCATCCAGACTGACGCCGCCGCCGGCCGGTTACAGACAGTGGTGCCCCGAACTTGAAACCGCGCACTGGGAGCGCTCGGGGTCAGCCCTCGAAGTCTTTCGCGAACGCCTTCGGGTTCAGCTCCTCGCCGGTCGCGAACTTGGTCAGCTCCTTCCAGGTTTTAGATCGCCCGGGCTCGAACACCTTCTCTTTCATGAACGCGCCGACCTTCTTTTCGCCCACATAGAGCACGGCCTTCGGGTCGGCGCCGAACACCTCGCGCGACAGTGCGTGGTGGACCTGCGAGGCGAACAGTTGCCCCATCATGTAGTTGTGGTAGTAGACCGGTGCGCTGCAAATGTGGATCTTCGACGCGTAATCCGGCGCGTTCCGGTCCTTCGGCTTCTTCACCTGCTGGTACTGCTCCACCAGGTCCCACCAGAGCTTGTTCAGGTCTTGCGCGGGGTTCTCGTACATCGCCTTTTCGAACCGGAGCATCACCTGGCACCAGCGCGAGAAGATCAGGAGCTGGTTCCGCTGGATGGTCCGGGCCGCTTCGTCAAAGGCGGCGCCGCCGGCCACCGTCACGCCCATCTTTTCGAGCCACGGGCGCGACTTCGAGAACCGCTCGAACTGCATCGCCACGCCCTCGGTGGTGAGGATGTGGGCCTCGCCCCGGAGCAGGTACGGCACCTTCTGCGGGATGTTCTTCGACGAGTAGACCGCGTGCCCCAACTCGTGGAGCATGGTGCCCATCCAGTACTCGTTCGGCACGATGTTGGCGAGAACCCGGACGTCGCCCTCGCGGTCGATGTCGGTGCAGAACGCGTGCGGCGACTTGCCGGGCTTCTCCGTGAGGTCGCTGCGCGCGATCACGTCGTCGATGGGCAGCCCGATCCCGGTGTAGAACGTGCTGCACAGCTTCAGGATGTCGGCCTTGGTGTACGGCTCGTCTATGCTCGCCTCGTAGACCGCCGGCGCTTCCTGGAAGAACGGGTCGTGATAGTGCCACGGCATCAGGTCCGTGACCTTCACGTCGAGCTTCTTCGCGAGCCGCGCATCGATGTCGGCCTTGGCCTTCGTGAACGGCCCCTTCGTGAGCGTGTCGAGGTCGTCGAACAGCTTGATGAGTTCCGCGCCGTCTTGCTCGTTGAGCGTGAGCTGCAACTCGTGGAAGTTCTTGAACCCGAGTTGTTTGGCCGCCTCGTTCCGGTACCCGACCAGTTCCGCGAGGTCGGCCGCCACGGCGGCGCCGACGCCCTTGCTGGCTTCCCACACCTTCTGCCGCAGCGCGGAGTCCTTCGACTCCTTGAGGGTGTTGCGCACCTTGCTGTCGGCCAGTTCCTGGCCGTCCACCTTGGCGCGGTACACGTTGAACCCTTGCTCGACCGCGTTGGCCTTCGCGGTGATCTTCTTCAGGAGGTCCGGTGCGACCTGCTTTTCGAGGTACTGGAGGTGCAAGAGCCGGACCTGGCGCGCGACCGCGGGGTCTTTGAGCGTGCCGGCGTCAGCCGCGCTTTTGAGGGCCTTCACGCGGTCGAACATCTTCTTGTCGGAGAGGGCCGCGTCGATTTTGTTCTGGGCCTCTTCCTTCTTCTTGAAGTCCTCGTCCTTGCCGGTGATGTTGGCGTTCCACCACGCGATTCCGCTGGCGACCTCCAGCGGGTGCAGCTTTTCGACGTGTTCCTTGATGACCGCGGCGGCCTCGCCGTTGGGGTCGGCCCCGAGGAGTGCGTCGGGGGTTAATGATGCGGCCACGGTTGCGCCTCCGGCGATCAGGAACTGGCGACGGTCGAACGACATGAGCGTCCCTGGTTTGGGTGTTTCGGGTCGAACGGTTGGCGCGTCGCAACCGCTAAATGCGAAGCGCCGGATACCGAACGCGGGCTACGTCGAGTAGACCCATTTTCCGAGCCACAGCGCGGTGGGCAACAACAAAAGGAGCAGCAGTCCCGGCAGCCCGATAAACATGGTCGCCAGAACGGCGTCGAGGACCACCAGCCCGAGTACGCACCGCTTGACGGCGCGCTGGACGTTTCGTGCCCCTGGGGCGTCGATGGCGTGCGCTACCGGCAGCCCGATCAGGAACCCGAACGCGACGAGCAGGTACGGGAACGCGACCGTACCGAGCGGGGCGGGGATTTTGGCCCGCAGTAAGAGTGCGAGGACGAGCGCGACGAACATGACGCCGGACGCGAGTGAAAGGTCCCGTTTACGGCTCGTGCTCTCCTCGGTGCGCGCGAACCAGGTCACCCCTACGATGTACACCCCGACCACGCTGGCGAGGTGAACGCGCTTCTCAATGTCGAGCGCGTCTTCGGGGATGAGTGACAGCCCGAGCAGCACGTTAAGGAACCGACAGGCCGCCATCGCGATCGGGCCGAAGGGGGTGTACTTCGCGCCCCCGTCGTAGATCAGCACCGCCGCCACCAAACCGATGGCGTAGACGAGTGGCTCGTGGTTCCACTCCGGCGCGGCGAGCGCCCCCGCGAGCCCCGCGAACGCGACGCCGGCTGCCATCAGTACCACACCGAGCGCGACGGCCGTAACCACCCGCACCCGACCGGAGGGAAGGGGCCGAAACGCTCGCGACTTCTTGTCCTCGGCAAGATCGAAGTAATCGTTCCAAACCATCCCTGCGAGGTACAAACACCCCGATGCGAGGGCGAGCACCAAGTACGCGCACCAGAAGGCGAACGGGGCGGACGACAATACGGCGGCCCCGACGCACGCACCCAGTGCGATGTCGGCGAACGCGGTGAACACGTTGGGCAGGCGCAGGAGCTGCGCGAAGGCGAGAATGCGGTCGCGGGTCATGGAGATAACGTAGCGACGGGCACCGGCTGGGGCTGCCCGGGACCGCTAGCGGGGAACGAGCACTCAGCCCAGCGGAATGTCAACCGAGTACGCCGCCGGTGCGTTCGCGGCCTTGTTCTCGCAGAGGTGCGCCAACTCCTCTTCGGTGCTGACGTAGCGGATGTCGCGGATCGTCTCGGCGAGCAGCCGCCCGTGGGCCTCGAGTTTGTGGTTCTCGTCCAGCCCGATCAGGATCGCGCTGACGGCGAAGCCCTGGCGCTTCAACGTGCCCAGAGCAATCGCGGTTTCGGCCGGCACCCGCGGAAGCAAAGCGATGACGGTCGCGTCGCGCGGCATCCGCCCCGCCATCTCCAGCGCAAGCTGCCCGAAGGTGAGCGCGTCCGACAGTTCAAGCCGGGCGAGCGCCTCGCGGATCTGCTGGTACTGGTCGAACCCGCGGCGCGTGTCCACCACGACGGGCCGGACGCGGTCGGAACCGTCGGCCAGCTCGAACCGGTCGCGGGCCTCCTCGCGGGTGGTGTGCCCCTCACGCTGTGCTTCTTCTGATTCGGCGGCAAGCGCGTCCTCGCGGATGCGGTCCGCGGCGTCGCGCCCGTTGCTCGCGAACCCGATCTGCACGTTCAGGACCGACACCAAGTAAGCCAGGCTCGCCGCGGTGGTGATCGCGAGTTCGGACCGGAACGGCTCGCCGCGCTTGTGGTAGCCGTCCTGGTGGAAGTCCACGAGGATCGTGGCGCCCGCGAGTGTGGTCGGCTCGTAGATGCGGCAGTGCAGCTGCCCGGTGCGCGCGGTCACCTTCCAGTGAACCCGCTGGAGCGGGTCGCCCTGAACGTACTGCCGCACGCCCGCCGTGCGGGTGGGGTCCTCGAACAGCCGGTTCTGGAGCCGCACTTCTCCGATGGGGCGCTCCGACGCGAAGTTGTACTTCGGGAGCGCGACGACCTTCGGGTAGACCATCACGTACACCGGCTTCCCGATGACGCGGTGCCGGCGGTGCAACCCGAACACGTCGCCGGTTTCGAGGAGCGTCGGGCCGAGCGGGTAGTACCCGCGCATCTGGAACGTGACCTTATACCTGATCGTCTTCGTTCCTCGACTGCCGAGTGTCACGACCTGAACCCGTTTGCCTTTCGCGGTGATGCGTGGGGTTCGGGCTTTCACCGCGAAGTCCGGCAACAGGTCTTCGACCAGCACCCACGCGATCGGGATCGCCCCGGCGTTGCTCAGAGTGACGGTCACGGCTGTCGACTCGCCGACCTCACGGGGTGAAGAGTCGCATTCGCGTGTCGCTTCGAGATCGTGGACCCACCGCCGCGCGAGGTACCGCGACAGCAGGTAGACGCCCAGCAGGACGTACCCCGCGAACGCGACGAGCCCCGCTTGAAGCGCGAGCGCCGCACCAATCAGTAACGCGATGGCGAGGAACCACTTCATAGAGCAAGGCAAAAGTAAAAAGGTGAAAGGCAAAAACGCTGCACGCAACAACGCCCCTCAAGTATTCTCAACTGCTCGCGCCACAATCGCGCCCAGGATTCGCTTTAAATGTTGGACTTCTTCGTGGAGATCGCGAACCTCGTCCGAGTTCGGCAATACAGTCGCGCTGATCAGACGCAACCAATAGGCAGCTTCACGAGCTTCCTTGAGCGCAATCGCGTTCTTGCTGATGAAGTCTGCACGACTTTGGCCTGCTCTCCCTTCCTCAACGTTCCCGCCGATAGAGGTACCCGCACGAAGCAGTTGATCCCCGAGACGCCGCGAGGGGTCTGGGTGCTCACAGAGGGTCGAACACAAATTCACAATCCGCACAGCGAAATCGAACGTCCGCTCGCAGATGTCGAATGGCGGCATGGGCGATCCCGCGTAGATGGTGCCTTCTATTTAATTGCTTACGTTCGGCGCCACCTCTTGTTTGCCTTTTGACTTTCGCCTTGATCGATTGCTTACGTTCGGCGCCTTCTCTTGTTTGCCTTTTGACTTTTTACTTTTAACTTGATCGTCAGTCGTCGAAGTAATCGACCTGAGTCGCCTTCATCTTGTTGGTGATCGGCACCCGGGCGTCGTCCACCAGGTCCTTCACCACCGCCGCGGGCGTGCGCTTCCGCAGCCGGCTCTCGGGCTTCAGGATGATCCGGTGCGCCAGGACCGGTTGGGCCACGCGCTTGATGTCGTCCGGTTGGACGAAGTCGCGGGCGCTGATCGCCGCCAGGGCCTGGGCCGTGCGGAACAGTGCGATCGACGCCCGCGGGCTGCCGCCGAGCAAGATATCCTCGTGAGCGCGGCTCGCGTGGACAACTTCGAGGATGTACTTTTTGACCTTGTCGTCGACGTGGACGCTGCGAACCGCTTCCTGGCAGGTCATGACATCCTCGGCACTGACGACCGGTTTGAGGTCGTCGATGGGGTGCCCCATCTGGAGCCGCGAGAGCATCTTGCTCTCTTCTTCCAGGCTCGGATAGCCCAGGGTCAGGCGCACCAGGAAGCGGTCGAGCTGCGCCTCGGGGAGCGGGAACGTCCCCTCCTGGTCCACCGGGTTCTGCGTCGCGATGACCAGAAACGGCGGTTTCAGAACGTAGGTCTGACCGTCCACGCTCACCCGCCGTTCGCCCATCGCTTCCAACAGGGCGGCCTGGGTGCGGGGCGTCGCGCGGTTGATTTCGTCGGCGAGGAGGGTTTGCGCGAACACCGGACCGGCGCGGAACTCGAACTCGTTCGTTTTCTGGTTGAAGATGCTCACCCCGGTGACGTCGCTGGGGAGCAAGTCGGGCGTACACTGGAGCCGCTTGAACGCGCAGCCCACGCTGCGCGCCAGCGCCCGGGCGAGCATCGTTTTCGCCACCCCCGGGACGTCTTCGAGGAGGATGTGTCCCTCCGAGAAGTACGCCGCCAGGGCCAGCGTGAGCTGCGGGCGCTTGCCGATGATGACTTTCTCGATGTTGGCGATGATGCGGTTGGCAACGCCCGCCACGTCGGTAGACATAACGTTTTCCGGGAGCACAGCGGATGTTCGGGGCCGGGAGTGTTCAACTTACGAGGTTGAAGACGCCCGCCGCCGTGGGCGATTCCGATCGTTTCCGCGTCCTCTCACTTTCGTACCGACCGGAGCGACACATGCGCGCCTGTTTGCTCCTCCTGATCGCCTCCCTATCGCTGGGGTGCCACCGGTCTGCGCCGCCGCCGGGGGCCGCGAATCAGCCGGCCTCCCCGCCCCTCGTGAAGGTCACGCGCCCCGCCACCCGAGCAGTGAAGTGGGCCATCGAACAGCCCGCCACCGTCCAGCCGCTCGAAGTCGCGCCGATCGTCGCAAAGCTCCCCGGGTACGTCAAAACCATTGCCCCGGACACAGCGGCCCTCAAAGCCGGCACGACGCTCCCGGGCGGTCAGGCGCCCGTCATCGACATCGGAAGTGTGGTGGAGGCGGATCAACTGCTCGCCACCGTGCATATTCCCGAACTCGCGGCCGACGTTGCTGAGAAGCGGGCGACCGTCGCGAAGGTCAGGGCCGAGTTCGTGCTCTCCGAGCGCGAGCGCGACGTGACCGACGCCCAGGTCACCGCGGGCGAGGAAATGGTGAAGGAGGCCGCGGCCGGGATCGCCCGCAGTGATGCCGATGTCGCCCGGTGGAAAGCCGAACTCGATCAAGTGAACGCTCAAATAACGGGCGGCGTGGCGGACACGCAAACGCGGAACGTCGTCACCAAGAACTTTGAAACCGCAAAAGCGGCCAAGGTCGAGGCGGTCGCGAAGGTCGCGACCGCGGTTGCTGGCGTAAACGAACGAAAGGCCCGTCGCGCCCGCGCCCAAGCAGATGTGGAAGCTTCCGAGGCACGTGTAAAGGTGGCTGAGGCCGAGCTGGAACGCGCTCGGGTACTCGAATCGTACACGCAGGTGAAAGCGCCGTTCTCGGGCGTCGTGACGGCGCGAAACGTTCACCCGGGGCACTTCCTCCAGCCCGCGAGTGCCGGCACCGGCACGGTGCTGTTTACGGTGATGCGGTCGGACGTCGTGCGCGTGTTCGCCGACATCCCTGAAGTGAACGCCGAAAAGGCCGTGGTCGGAACGGCCGCTGCCGTGCGGGTGCCCTCGCTGGGCGGGCGCGAGTACGCGGGCAGCGTGACCCGCACGACCGGCGCGATCGACCCCGGGACGCGCACCCTGCGCGTGGAAATCGACATCGAGAACAAGGACCGCTCGCTCAAGCCCGGCGTCTACGCGACCGTCCGGATCAACGCCGAGGCCGGCGACGCCGTCGTAATCCCGGCGGGGTGCGTGCTCCCCGCCGACGAAACGCACTACGTCTACCTGATCGAATCCGGGAAGGCGGTCAAGTACCGCGTGCAGCTCGGACGCGGCGACCCCGGTACGGTGCAGGTGCTCGGCCGGCGCAAGGCCACCGCGACGGCCGGTGCGTGGGACAAGTTCACCGGCGCGGAGCAGGTAGTTGAAGGGAATCTGGGGGCCCTGACCGACGGGGCCGATGTCCGCACGGAGTGACGATGCCGTTACACCTGACCGAAGCGCAGCTCAACGAGCCGGTGACCGTTTACGCGCGGAACGACTACGCCACCCTCTACCCTGAGTGGACCGTTAGCGAGGCGCTCGCGCACATGCGGCAGCACCCACCGCCCGGGCGCATCATCTACTTCTACGTCGTCGACGACGCAATGCGGCTGGTCGGCGTGGTCCCCACCCGCCGGCTGCTGCTGGCGACCCTGGAAACGCCGATCCGGGACGTGATGATCGAGGGCGTGATCGCGATCCCGGCGTCGGCCACGCTGCTCGATGCGTGCGAGTTCTTCACGATGCACCGGCTGCTCGCGTTCCCGGTCGTGGACCAACTGCGGCGGCTGATCGGGGTGATCGACATCGAAGCTTACGCCGAGGAGCTGGCCGAAACTAGTGACCCCGGCGGCCCGCCGCCGACCCGGGACGATGTGTTCCAGCTCATCGGGGTGCGGCTCACCCGGGCGCAGCAGGCGCGCCCGCTGGTGGCGTTCCGCGGACGGTTCCCGTGGCTGCTGTGCAACGTCGCCGGGGGTACGCTCGCGGCGATCCTGGCCGAGATTTATCAGGTCGAGCTGAACTGGCAGCACGCGGTGCTGGCGCTGTTCATCCCGGTGGTGCTGGCGCTGGCCGAGAGCGTCGCGATTCAGTCCGTAACGCTCGCGCTCGAGGCGTTCCGCGAAGCTCAACCGTCCTGGCGCGATCTCTTCGCCCGGCTCCGCTCCGAGGCCGCGACCGGGCTCATGCTCGGCCTCGCAACGGGGCTACTCGTCGGTGCGATTGCGGCCGGCTGGCAGGGGCTCGCGAAGCTGTTCCTGATCGTCCTCGGCGGGATCGGGATCGGGGTCACATGCGCCGCCATCGTGGGGCTGGCGGTACCGCACCTGCTCCACCTGATGAAGCGTGACCCGCAGGTCGCGGCCGGGCCGATCGCGCTGACGTGCGCGGACATCGCGGCTCTGCTGGCGTACTTCAACCTCGCCCGGCTGCTCACCTGAAGCCCCAGCCTCCGCGGCGAACACGTTTTGCCTCTTGTGACCGAGTGACAACGGGCGCGTGCCGGGGTATCCTCGCGGGCACACGCCCGCCGCTGCCAAAGGTCACCGCCATGATTAAGCTCGGTATCCTCGACTTCGACACCTCACACTGCGTCGAGTTCACCAAGCGTTTGAACCACATCGGCAACGATAAGGACCAGTTCGTTGACGGTGCCCGGATCGTGATCGGTTGTCCGGGAACGTCGAAGCTCTCGCCCGAGCGAGTCGAGGGGTTCACCAAGCAGATGAAGGACTTCGGTGTTCCGCTGGTGGACAAGCCGGAGGACATGATCGGCAAGGTGGACGGGGTACTGATCGAGGCGGTGGACGGGACGGCCCACTACGAGCGGGCGAAGCCGTTCCTGGAGGCCGGCGTCCCGTGCTTCGTCGACAAGCCCTATGCGTGTTCCGTGACAGACGCGAAGAAGCTCGCCGAACTCGCCGCGAAGAAGAAGCTACCGCTGTTCTCGTCCTCATCGCTGCGGTACGCGCCGGAGGTGGTGACGTTCGCCGCGGACCCGAAGCGCGGGAAGCTGGTCGGGTGCGTGGTGTACGGGCCGGCGTCGCTGTCCCCGGTTCCGGAGCGGAACGCGGGGCTGTTCCACTACGGGATTCACCCGGTCGAGGTGCTGTATGCGCTGATGGGGCCGGGCTGTAAGCGCGTTACCTGCACCCGCGACGCCGACACCGACACCGTCACCGGACACTGGGCCGACGGCCGGATGGCGACCCTCCGCGGCATCCGCAAAGGCGCGAGCGCTTACGGTTTCGTAGGGTTCAGCGAGAAGGGCGTTCAAGCCGTCACAATCGGCACCAAGTTCATTTACCGCGAGCTGCTGAAACAGATCGTGGAGATGTTCCGAACAAAAAAGTCACCGCTCGACATCGCGGAAACGATTGAGTTGGTGGCGTTTATTGAAGCCGCGAACCGGAGCGGCGCCAACCACGGGGCGGGCGAGACGGTCAAGGTGTGACGCGCCGCTGCTCGCGAGGCGCCCGCACAGACTAACAGCCGGAGCGCGAGAGCGGCAAACCTCATTCCTTTCCGCTGGCACCGCACCGGCGCGGCTGATAGACTCGCCCGGGCACCGCACCTGAATATTCGCGCATAACCACACTCCCACAGACGGAGACGCTAGTGAGCAGTTCGTCCTCTCCAGGTCGGAACGAGAAGGTCCTCTTTTGGGCCAGTTTCTTCACACTTATCGCTGCCGGCATCGGGTTCTCGGTGCGCGGGTTCATCCTGAAAGACTGGGGCAACCAGTTCGGCTTTACGCAGAGCGAACTGGGCACCATCACCGGCGGCGGCCTGATTGGGTTCGGCATCGCGATCATCTTCTTCAGCTTCTGTGCCGATCGATTTGGCTACGGAAAGCTCATGATGGTCGCGTTCCTCTTGCACTCGTCCAGTGCCCTCGTCACCTTCGCGGCGGCCCCGGTATACGGCATGTACGGTAAGGCAGGAGCTTACTGGTGCCTGTACCTCGGGATGTGGTTATTCGCGCTCGGCAACGGCACGTGTGAGGCCGTTATAAACCCTCTGACGGCGACGCTGTTCCCTCGCAACAAGACCCATTGGCTCAACATCCTCCACGCCGGCTGGCCGCTCGGCTTGATTCTTGGCGCGTTGATTGTGCTCGGGTTCAAACAAATGGCTCCAAACGCTCAGTGGGAGATCAAACTGGGTGTGTTCTTGGTTCCGGTGCTGCTGTACGGCCTGATGATGTTCAACCGCCCGTTCCCCGAATCGGAAGCGAAGTCGGCCGGCGTACCCCTCTCCGAAATGATGCGAACGGTCGGCATGCTGGGCGCCGCGGTGGCGATCGGACTAGTTGGTGTGCTGCTGAACAACGAACTGCCGGGCCTGCTGGCTAAAGTCGGTGTTGGCGCCCCGCCGTGGATCGGCTGGGTCGTGGCCGGTGTGATCTGGCTGGGCTACGGGGTGATCGTCCGGTTTGCTCCGGGTAACCTCATCATCGCGTTCCTTTACCTTCTGCACGCACTGGTCGGATACGTCGAGTTGGGCACCGACAGTTGGATCGGGAATATCACCGAGAGAGTGCTCGCGGACGAAACCCAGGCCACCCTCGCGTTTATGTGGACGAACGCTCTGATGTTCACGTTGCGGTTCTTCGCCGGTCCGATTGTGGAGAAGATCAATCCGATCGGGCTGTTGTGCGTAAGTGCCGTGCTGGGGACGGCCGGGTTGGCTGCGCTGGGGCTCGACTTCACCAGCTCGACTTGGCCGTGGATGCTGGCCGTTACCGTCTACGGTTTAGGTAAGACTTTCTACTGGCCGACGCTGCTAGGTGTGATCTCCGAGCGGTTTCCGAAGGGGGGGGCGCTGGCACTCGGGATTAGCGGTGGTATCGGGATGATGTCTGCCGGTCTGCTCGGCGCCCCGGGCATCGGATACAAACAGGACTACTTTGCGGTCGAGAAGATCCAAGCCACCGCACCCTCGACCTACGAGCGGTACGTCGCACGCGGTGAAGACGGCAAGCCGGCCGCGCGAGGGTTCCCGCTGCTGACCGGGCTGATGCCAACACAACTGCCCCCGGTCGCCGGGCTCGACAACGGTAAGCTCAAGGTGTTCGACGACTGGGGCGGCGTGATCGACGAGAGCGGGAACCGCAAGGAAGGCAAAAAGACGACGCTGGAAAGCGACATCGAAACGGTAGCCCGGCTCGAAGCCGAAGGGAAACCGGCCGGCAAGGAGCTGAAAGAGAGCTTGGACGGGTTGAAAAAGTGGTGGGACAAGGAAGGCCGGCCGAATTATGCGGCCGACAAGGAGAAGCTCAGCGAGGCACGGCTGTCCGGCGCGAAGCAGGCACTGCTTTATACTGCGGTTGTGCCGGCGGTACTGGCGGTCGGGTTCTTGCTGCTGATTCTCTATTTCATGGTGACCGGCGGCTACAAGCAGGTCCACCTCGTGGGTGAGAGGCCGTATCGGGCCACCGGCGGCGCTCCCGCCGAAGATTGGGGACGCTAACATCGGCTCCCAAGTCGAGCGGTCGCTGGTCGTAAAGTCAAATGCCACCAAGGCTAAGGTCTTCGACTTTACGGCTCGCGACCTGTCGACTTGAGACTTGATACTTGTCACTGAGCCCTCCGCCCGGTGAAATACCGGTGCGATGCTCACTCACGCGACAGAACCGCGAACGTTCACGTTCCTCGGCACCGGCACCTCCATGGGGGTGCCGATGCTCGGCTGTGACTGCCACGTCTGCACGTCCGACAACCCCCGGAACCACCGCTACCGCTGCTCCGTGCTGGTCAGCAACGCCCAGGGCAACCTCCTCATCGACACCGCCCCGGAGATGCGGCTGCAACTGCTGCGCGAGAACGTGAAGTTGGTCCACGCGGTCGCGTACACGCACTACCACGTCGACCACCTGTTCGGGCTGGACGACCTGCGCATCTTCCCGGTGAAGCTCAACGGCCCGCTGCCGATGTACTGCACCGACGAGACCGAAGCGATCATCCGCCAGGCGTTTGCCTACGTGTTCGCCCCGGGCAGTGAAGACTTCCCCCTCGGGATGCTGCCCCGGCTCGACCTCCGGCGCATTGACGAGCGCCCGTTCGAGGTGCTGGGCGAAACCGTGACGCCCGTTCCGCTGATTCACGGCCGCTTCAACGTGCTCGGGTTCCGGATCGGGAACGTCGCGTACTGCACCGACGTCAGCCACATCCCGGACCGAAGCTGGCCGCTGCTCGAGGGGCTGGACGTGTTCGTCATCGACGCGCTGCGGCCCGGCAAGCCGCACCCGTCCCACTTCGGGCTCGATCAGGCACTCGAAGTGATCGCGAAGGTGAAGCCGAAGAAGGCGTATCTGACGCACATGGCGCACACGATGGAATACGAGGAACTGATGCGGACGCTGCCGCCGAACGTCGAACCGGCCTACGACGGCCTCAAGTTCACGTTCTAGTCACGCGGCCGCGCGACCCGCGGATCTGGACGCGTTGCGTCGGAGTTCGCGCTTTGGTGTTTGAGTTCCCCCCGGAGAGACGATGCTTCACGCGATGATTATGGCCGGCGGCGGCGGCACCCGGTTCTGGCCCCGGAGCCGGTCCAAGCGGCCCAAGCAGTTCCTCACGTTCAGCGGTAACCGCACCCTGCTGCAAAGCACGGTCGATCGCGTGTCGGCCCAGATCCCGCCGGAGCGCACTTGGGTCGTCACCGGCGCCCAGTACGCCGACGAGACCGCGGCCCAACTGCCGGAACTGCCGCGCGACCACATCATCGGCGAGCCGGAGGGCCGCGACACGGCCCCGTGCGTCGGGCTCGGCGCCGCAATCATCGCGAAGGCCGACCCGAACGCCACAATCGCGGTGATGCCGGCCGACCACGTCATCGAGCCGGAGCAGGAGTTCCGGCGCGCGCTCCACGCCGCGGAGCAGTTCCTGGCCGACGAGCCGAACAAACTCATCACGTTCGGCATCCGCCCGACGTTCCCGTCCACCGGGTACGGGTACATCAAGCGCGGAGCGGCGGCGGGTACGCGCCAGGGCGTGACCGCGTCGCAGGTAGAGGTGTTCCGCGAGAAGCCCGAGTTCTCGGTCGCAGAACAGTACGTCGCGAGCGGCGAGTACGACTGGAACAGCGGCATCTTCGTCTGGAAGCCGGGCGCCATCCTCGGTGAATTGAAGGCCCGTAAGCCCGACATTCACGCGGTCGTCGCCAAGATCGCGGAGGCGTGGGGTGCGCCCGAGTTCGACGCGGTGTTCCGCGGCACGTACAACCAGGCCGAAAAGAAGAGCATCGACTACGCCGTGATGCAGGACGCGGCCAAAGAGGGCAAGGTGCTGGTCCTCGCCGCGCCCTACACGTGGGACGACGTGGGGAGTTGGCTGGCGCTGGAGCGGCGCAACCCGCAGGACGCGAACCACAACACGGTTCAGGCTAACCATTGTGGCATCGACACGAACAAGTGTGTCATCGTCGGAGAGCCGAAGACGGTTATTGCGACCTACGGCGTGAGCAACCTGCTGGTGATCCAGGACGGCGACGCGATCTTGGTCGCGGACCGGAAGCACGAGGACAAGGTGAAAGAGATCGTGGACGCGCTCAAGAAGAGCAACCGCGGGGAGTTCACGTGAGCGCGGAAGCGGAAGGACCTACCCCCCCCGGCCCCTCCTCCCAAAAGGGAAGGGGGGAGACAGGGCCTTTCGAGCCGGCTCGCGAATCGAGTTCGTTGAGCGGACCCGCTGAACTCTCACTCCCCTCAGTGGGCGGAGCGGGGCGGGGGGGGCCATCGTTTCCCCCACGCGGCGCGCTGCTCGGGGTCGACTACGGCACCAAGCGCATCGGGGTCGCGGTGTGCGACCCCGACCGCGTCATTGCCTCGCCGGTGGGCACGCAGGCGAACGACGCCACCCGCGAGCCCTACTTCCGCGACCTCTGCGCGCGGTCGAAGTTCGCGGGCGTCGTGGTTGGGTTGCCGCTCCACGCCAGTGGAGAAGAGAGCCCCATGTCGGGCGAAGCGCGGGCGTTCGCCCGGTGGCTGTCCGACCTCACCGGGCTGCCGGTCGTGATGTGGGACGAGCGGCACACGTCCTTCGCCGCCGAAAGCGCGCTGCTCGGCGCCGGGCTCACCCGCAAAAAGCGCAAGGAGAAGGTCGATCGCGTCGCGGCGCAAATGATTCTCCAAACCTTCATCGACGCCGGGTCCCCGCCGAACGGGAGCGATGTGCCGCCCGCCGGCCCCGATTCCGCTTCGGAACCGGACGCGAATTGAAACCCGCTGCAGTTTGCCTACGTTAGCGGTTGTGTCGGTGGCTCGCCTCTCTCAAGCCGCCCATTCGCTCGCACCGAACCCGGCAGAGGACGCCTGCATGGCTGGTCGTTCGATCCGTCCGTACACCGTTCTTCCCCGCCTCCCCGACCGGCTCCGCCCGCTCCAAACGCTCGCCTACAACCTCTGGTGGTGTTGGAACGCGGACGCGGTTGCCCTGTTCCGGCGCATCAACCCGGACCTGTTCGAGGCGCTGGACCACAGCCCCATCCGGCTGCTCGGCGCCACCGACCAGAGCCGGTTCGAGGAGCTGGAGCGCGACGACGGGTTCCTCGCGCACATGGACCGCGTCGCGGCCGCGCTGGATCACTACCTGAGCGCCCCGACCTGGTATCAGGATAATCACGCCGGGGACGACGCGCGGATCGCGTACTTCTCCGCCGAGTTCGGTATTCACGAGAGCGTTCCGGTGTACTCGGGTGGTCTGGGCGTGCTCGCCGGGGATCACCTGAAGAGCGCCAGCGACCTCGGGCTCCCGCTCATGGGCGTCACGCTGATGTACCGCGAGGGGTACTTCCGCCAGTACCTCAACGTGGACGGCTGGCAGCAGGAGCGCTACCCGGAGAACGACTTCTTCACCCTGCCGCTCACGCTCGAAGTCGGTAAGGACGGTGCCCCCATCATCGTGACCGTGCCGCTGCCCGGGCGCGAACTCGCGCTGAAGGTGTGGCACATTCAGGTCGGTCGCGTCCCGCTGTACCTGCTGGACGCGAACATCCCGCAGAACAAGCCCGAGGACCGCGGGATCACGGCGCAGCTCTACGGCGGCGACCACCACACCCGCATCCAGCAGGAAATCATCCTGGGCATCGGCGGCATCCGCGCGCTCCGCGCGATGGGCAAGATGCCGACCGTGTGCCACATGAACGAGGGGCACGCGGCGTTCACCGGCCTCGAACGCATCCGGCTGTTGATCGAGGAACACAAGCTCGACTTCGCCACCGCCTACGAGGCGGTGAAGGCCGGGACGTGCTTCACCACGCACACGCCGGTGCCCGCCGGCAACGACGCGTTCCCGGTGCAGATGATCGAGCAGTACCTGGGCGAGTACATGGCCGGCATGGGCATCGACCGCGGCGGCCTCGTCGCGCTCGGCCGCCAGCACCCGGCCAACGAGCAAGAGCCGTTCGGGATGACCGTGCTGGCTCTGAAGCTGGCGAACGTGTCGAACGGGGTGAGCAAGCTGCACGGCAGCGTGTCGCGCCGGATGTGGAAGGAGCTGTGGCCCGAGCTGCCCGCCAGCGAGGTGCCCATCACCAGCATTACCAACGGCGTCCACACGCAGAGCTGGCTCGCGCCCGAGTTCGCTCAACTCTACGACCGGTACCTCGGCATCCAGTGGGAGGAGCGGCCCACCGACTTCGCCATCTGGAAGCGGGTGGAGCAGATCCCCGACGGCGAGCTGTGGCGCACCCACGAGCGCGGCCGCGAGCGGCTGGTCGCCCTCGCCCGGACCCGGCTGCGGGCGCAACTGAAGCGCCGCGGCGCGCCGCCGTCAGAAGTGGAAGCCGCGGACGAGGTGCTGGACCCCGACGCTCTGACCATCGGGTTCGCGCGCCGGTTCGCCACTTACAAGCGCGGCGACCTCGTGTTCCGCGACGCCGAGCGGATCGCCCGGCTGGTCGCCAGCACGGACCGCCCGATCCAGTTCATCTTTTCCGGCAAGGCGCACCCGCAGGACCGCGGCGGGAAGGAGCTGATCCAGCGCGTGTTCCAGCAGTGCCGGAAGCCGGAGTTCCGCAAGCGTGTGGTCTTCATCGAAGACTACGACATGAGTGTCGCCCGGTACCTCGTGCAGGGCGTGGACGTGTGGCTCAACAACCCGCGCCGCCCGCTGGAGGCGTCGGGCACGAGCGGGATGAAGATCTGCGGCAACGGCGGGCTGAACCTCAGCATCCTCGACGGCTGGTGGGTGGAGGGTTACGACGGCGACAACGGCTGGGCCATCGGCGCCGGCGAGGAGTACACCGACCTCCAGTACCAGGACGAGGTGGAGAGCCGGGCGCTGATGGACCTGCTCGAACAGGACATCCTGCCGACGTTCTACAAGCGCGACGCCAACGGCCTGCCGCGCGAGTGGATCCGCCGCATGAAGCGCTCGGTCATGAGCCTCGTGCCGGTGTTCAACACCAACCGGATGGTCGAGCAGTACACGGAGACGTGCTACGTCCCGAGCCACCGCCGCGCCGCGGCGCTCAGCGCGAACCAGCTCGCCGGCGCCAAGGAACTCGCGGCCTGGCGCCGCCGGGTGTCGTCCGACTGGTCGCAGGTCAGGGTAGAGAGCGTTGAGGCCCCGACCGCGGACACGCTCCGGGTGGGGGGCAGCTTCCCGGTCAAGGTGCGCGTGAACCTCGGCTCGTTCAAGCCGGAGGACGTCGAAGTGCAGTTGTGCCATGGGGTGCTGGACGCGCTGGGCGACATCGCGGACCCCAAGACCGTGGCCCTGACTGCGAACGGCGGTTCGAGCGGTGCGAGCGTGCAATTCGCCGGCGAGGTGTCGTGCCGGTCCAGCGGCCAGTTCGGGTTCGGGGTGCGGGTGCTGCCCAAAAACCAGTACCTCGCGCACCTGTTCGAGCCCGGTCTCGTCACCTGGGGCTAACGGTTCCGGCGCCGTAACCTGACACGAGCCACCAGGTCACGGCGTGCAGTTCGGCTGTTGATGTCTGCTGCACTTTTAGCCGTTGTGGCAGAGACAGTAACGCTGTGCGGCCTTCTCGCGACGCACAGCGTTACTGTCTCTGCCACACGATACAGAATCGGCCGCTCGCGCCCCCGGTGCGCGAGCGGCCGATCGCGTTACGATAGAAGCACCGGTTCACACCGGTGCTTCTTCTGCTTGAGTTCTTACGGTTGCACGGCGGGGAGTGCCCGCTTCGGGTACTCGGGCCGCACGTCTTTTTTCGGCGGGTTCTTCTTCAGCGCCTCCAGTGCCAATTCGATTGCCTTCTCGAGTTGCGGATCCTTACCCGCGATCAGGTCCTTCGGCCACATCGTCACGTCGTGGTCCGGCGCCACGCCCTCGTTCTCCACGATGAACCCCTTCTCGGGGTCCCAGATCGCGAAGCTCGGCGCGGTCACCGTGCCGCCGTCCATGAGAACCGGGTAGCCGCCGATGCCCACCAGGCCGCCCCAGGTGCGCTTCCCGACCAGCGGGCCGACCCCGAACTTGCGGAACATGTACGGCAGCATGTCACCGCCGGAGCCGGCGCCCTCGTCGATGATCATGACCTTTGGCCCGAACACCGCGGCGCTCGGCGACCGGTTGTCGGCCCCGTACCGCGGCGCCCAGTAGCTCGCGAACGGGCGCCGCAGGATGTCGATGTAGTAGTCGGCGATCTGCCCGCCGCCGTTGAACCGCTCGTCGATGATGAGCGCTTCCTTGTCGACCTGCGGAAAGAAGTACCGCTTGAAGTCGGCCATCCCGCCGGCCGCGGTGTCGCGCACGTGAACGTAGCCCACGCGCCCGCCGGTCGCCTGCTCCACCTTCTTGAGGTTCCCCTCCACCCAGTCCATGTTGCGGAGGTTGTAGTCGTTCGCGATCGGCTCCACCGTCACCGTGCGCGACTTCGTGCCGTCGGCGTTCGGGCCCACGGTCAGCTCGGTCAACTTGCCCGCGGTGTTCTCGAACAGCGAGTAGATCTCGGTCGGGGCCTTCAACTCCTTGCCGTTCACAGCGAGGAGGAACTCGCCTTCCTTCACGTTGACGCCGGGGGCGGTCAGCGGCGAGCGCATCGCGGCGCTCCAGTTCAGCCCGCCGTAGATCTTCTTGAACTTGTAACGTCCTTCGGCGATCTCGTAGTCGGCGCCGAGGAGCCCGCCGGGCACCGTCTTCCGCTCGAAGGGTCGCTCGCCGTAGCTCGTGATGTAGCTGTGCCCCACCGCCAACTCGGACAGCAGCCACCGGATCACCCGGTACAGGTCGGCGCTGCTCGTGAGGTGCGGGAGGAACACCTCGTACTTCTTCTTCATGGCTGGCCAGTCGGCGCCGTGCATGTTCGGGTCGTAGAAGAAGTCGCGGTTGATGCGCCACGCCTCTTCGTAGATCTGCTTCCACTCCGCGCGCGGGTCGACGCGCACCTCGACGTTTTCGAAGTTGACCTTTCCGTCGCCGCCCGCTCCGCCCGCCGGGCTCGGCGCGGGGGCCGCCGGCAACCCGCCGGGACGGCCGGCGGTGGCGCCGGTCGGAGCACCGCCGCCACCGCCGGCCGCGGTGATGAACCAGTTCCCGCCCCCGGTGGTGTAGAGCAGCTTGCGGCCGTCCGGGGTGAGTTCGTACCCGATTACGCCGGCCTGCACCACCGACGCGCGCTTGCGATCGAGGTCGTAGCGACTCAGAACACCGCCGCCACCGGGACCGCGCCCGCCTTCACCCGCTTCTGAGCGTGTGATGTAGTACACTTGGCCGGCGGTCCCCGCACTCAGCCCGGCGTAGCTCCCGGGGGGCAGCGGGAACGAGAGGATGCGCTGGTCGATGCCCGCGAAATCGATCGAGAACGCCGGGCCGTCCTTCTTTTCAGACTTCGGGGTCGGACGGTCGGACTCGCCCTTCTCCTCGTCGCTCTCGCGCAGGAACGGGCTGGGCAGGTCCTTGTTGAGAACCACGAGGTTGATCGACCACCGGGGCTGGCGCGAGTCGGCGGCCGACTGGCTGAACCCGTGCTTGCTCATCCCCGTGTCGCTGGAGCCGAGGAAGTACACGTACTTGCCGCCCGCGTCGAACGCTGGGTCGGTGGCCTCGGTGAGGCCGTCGGTGATCGGCGTGGAGGTGCCCTTTTCCAGCGAGTAGGCGTACACGCGGGAAATCTGCGCCGGGGTGTTGATCGAGTACACCACCCACTTCGAGTCCGGCGACCAGCTCGACGGCTTCAGCCCGCGCCCCAGGCCGTGCTTCGGCTCCACGACCTTCGTGATCTTGCCCGACTCGACTTCGAGGTAGAACACGGTCTGCGCGTTATCACGGAACAGCAGCTTCTTCGAGTCGCGGGACCAGACCGGGTCGAAGTAGAAGCCGTTGCCGCTGAGCTTCACTTTTTTCGGTTCGCCCTTACCGTTTTGCGGGGCGAGGACGAGCTGGTACTCGCCGCCCGCGTCCGAGAAGTACGCGATGGTCTTGCCGTCCGGGGACCACGCCGGGTTGCGCTCGTGAACGTCCGGCGTGTTGGTCAGGACGCGGGCGTCCCCCTTTTCGGCCGGGACGGTGACGATCTCACCGCGGAACTCCACCGCCACGCGGGACCCGCTCGGAGAGACGCTGACATCACGGACGTACTTCGAACCCTTGGCGAACCGGGGACGCGACTCGCTGTTGTCGATCGCGATGCCGACCTTTAGCCGGGTGGACGCTGATTCGGGCGGGGTCAGCGTGTGCAGGTAGCCGGCCTGCTCGAAGATCAGCGTTTTGCCGTCTGTGTTGATGTCGAGGACCGGGAAGTCGGTGAACTTGGTGACCGCCTTCACGTCCTTGTTGTCGGTGTCGTAGCAGAACACGTTGTAGTCGCCCGCCCGGTCGGAGCGGAAGTACAGCTTCTTGCCGACCCAGTTCGGGTCGAGGTCGTTGCACCGGTCTTTGGGCTGCGGGATCTCCACCACTTCGTGCGTCTTCACGTCGTAGATCCAGACGCGCGAGTGGGTGCCGCCGCGGTAATTCTTCCACTGTGGGGTTGCGTCCCGGACCGGCGTGTAAGCGATGTAGTCGCCGTCCGGTGAATAGGCGGCTTCGAAGCCCCAGGGGATGGGGAGCTGGCTCGGCATTCCGCCCGTCAGCGGGACCGTGAACAGTTGCGTGTAGCGGTTGCTGTACACGTGCCGCGGGGATGAGAACAGCACGCTCTTGCCGTCCGGCGTGAACCCGCGCACGGTGTCGGGCGACGGGTGCGAGGTGAGTCGCGTCGGCGCGCCGCCGGTGACGGGGATGGTGTAAACGTCGACGTTGCCGTCGTACTGGGCGCTGAACGCGATGGTCTGCCCGTCCGGGCTGAACACGGGGTACGCTTCGAGGCCCAAATCGGTCGTCAGGCGCCGCGGGTTTTTCCCGCCGGCGTCGGCGACCCACAGGTCGTCGGCGTAGACGAACGCGATGTTCTTCGCGCTGACCGCCGGCATGGTGAGCAGCCGCGTGTCGGTCTGGTCGGGTTGGGCGCGGGCCGCGGGCGCGTGGACGAAGAGTGCCAGTGTGAGCACGCCGAGCCGCAAGGCGCATCTCATATCGAGTGCCTCGAGTGAATCGGGAGAGGATATGATGAATGGGCAGCGGACATGATAGCCGTCCCGGGATCGAACGGCGCGGGATTCACACCGGGTTCACGATGGGTGGGAAATGTGGAACGGCGCCCGGGATGGTGGAGATTGTGAACAAGAGAGCAGGTGTACGGTGTGCTAGTAATGCGAGTGAATGTTAAAGTGATGCTGCGCGCTGAGGTGATTTTAGACATGGTCGTATTATTTGATTGTTTTTTTCTTGCGGCGGTGGTGCCGTCGGCCCCCGCGCGCTGAGCCGGACGGATGGGAATCGGCTGCGCAGCGGGGAGCCGAAACGATAAACTCACACTGTGCCCAACACCGGAGAACACCTGTGACGCTGCGCGCCTCGTTCGGACTCGCCAAACGCGTCCTGCTGGAAACAGACAAGCGGCTCCTGTGGAAGCTGGCGTACAACATGGGGTTCAAAGGCGCCCTGTCTGTTCACCGGCACAAGCTGCGGCTCAAACAGGGGCAGGTGTTCCCGCCGTTCCTGTACGTCAGCATCATCAACACCTGCAACCTGCGGTGCCAGGGGTGCTGGGTCGACGTGAGCATGAAGCAGGAAACGATCAAACCTGCGGCGTTCCACCAACTCGTCCGCGAAGCGAAGCAGATGGGGAACGTGTTCTTCGGCATCGTCGGCGGCGAGCCGTTCATGCACCCGCACCTGCTCGACATGCTCGCGGAGCACCCCGACTGCTACTTCCAGATCTTCACCAACGGACACTTCATCACGCCCGAGCGGGCCAAGCAGATGCGGCGGCTCGGGAACGTCACGCCCCTCATCTCGGTGGAAGGCACCGAGATCGTCTCCGACGAGCGGCGGGGACGGGGAGGGGTGCTCAACCGAACCATGCAGGGGCTTCACAACGCCCTCGACGCCGGCGCCTTTACCGGGGTATGCACCAGCCTCGCGCGCACCAACATTGATGACCTCTTGCGCGAGGAGTGGATCGACCGGTTGGTGGAGATGGGGGTTCTTTACACGTGGTTCCACGTGTACCGCCCGATGGGGCCGAACCCGAACCCGGACCTGTGCCTTACTCCAGAACAGGCGCTCCGTGCGCGGCGGTTCGTGGTCGAAATGCGGGCCAAAAAGCCGATCGTGATTATCGACGCGTATCACGACGGCGAGGGAAAGGCGCTGTGCCCCGCGGCGACCGGCATCAGTCACCACATCAACCCGTGGGGCGACATCGAGCCGTGCCCGATCGTGCAATTCTCAACCGAATCGATTCACCGCACGGGTGACACCCGGTCACTCAAGCAGAAGTTCCTCAAGTCCGCTTTTCTTGCCGACTTTCGCACGCTCGCGGCCGAGACGACGCGCGGGTGCATTGTCCTCGAACGCCCGGATTTGCTGAAGCGGTTAGTCGAGGCGCACGGCGCGAAGGACTCAACCGCCAGGCAAACGGCGCTCAAGGAACTCGGTGCGATGCGGGTGCGCACGTCGCAATACAACCCCGTTACAGAAGTGCCGGAGAAGAACATCTTCTATCGGTTGGCTAAAAGACTGTTTTTTAACGATTTCGGGGCGTACACCGGGCATGATGCGCGCCACGCCCAGGAATCCGCGCCGGCCCTGCTCCAGCAGTAGTCGCCTCATCGCGTCCAGCAGTCGCCGCCCGGCAATGCGATTCTGTTGCCACGGGCCGAGGCCCTCAGGTTCCCCCGGTCCCGTTCAGGACGCGTTCGAGGTCGGCGAGTTGAACCGGCTTAACGAGGTGCGCGCTGCACCCCGCCTGGCGGGTCCTCTCGCGGTCGGATTCCTGCCCCCAGCCCGTGAGCGCGATGATGACGACGGGTGCGGCCCAGGGGCGGGTGCGGATCTGGGTCGTGGCCTCAAGGCCGTTGAGGCGCGGCATCCCGACATCCATGAATATGATGTCGGGGCGGAGCCGCTCGGCGAGTTCGACCGCTTCCAACCCGTCGTGCCCGATGTGCACCTCGTTACCGAGCAGTTCCAGTAGCATGGCCAGCGATTCGGCCGCGTCGCGGTTGTCATCGACCACCAGAACCCGCCGGGGCCGGCTCCCCACCTCGACGGCCGTTCGCAGGGCCGGGGCGTCGTCTGCGGGCGCGCCGGGCAGCGGTAAGGTGACCGTGAACGCGCTCCCTTGGTTCGGGCCGTCGCTCGCGGCCGCCACGTTCCCTCCGTGCATTTCGACGAGTCCTTTCACGAGCGCGAGGCCGATACCCAGGCCGCCGGACGCACGCTCGACGACGCGGTCGGCCTGCGAGAACATATCGAATATGCGGGGGAGGTAATCCGGAGGGATGCCCAGCCCGTTGTCGCGCACGGTCACCACCAAGGCGCCGTCGCGGCGCTCGGCGCGGAGCGCGATGCGGCCGCCGGGCGGGGTGTACTTGGCGCTGTTGGTCAGCAGGTTGGAAAACACCTGCGCGAGCCGGGTCAAGTCCGCGTCCAGGAAGACGGGCTCCGGCGGGAGTTCGACCGTGAACTCGTGACGGGCCTCCTCGATGAGCGGCCGGGCCGTTTCCGCGGCGCTCTCCACCACCTCCGCCAGTGAGACGCGGGTGCGGCGCAGGTTCAGCTTGTTGCGACTGATTCGGGACACGTCGAGCAGGTCGTCGATGAGGCGCACGGTGTGGGTGAGCTGCCGCTCCATCATCTCGCGCGCCCGCTTGGCGGCGTCCCCGCGACCCTCGGTGAGCCGGAGCACCTGAAGCCCGTTCCGCAGCGGGGCGAGCGGGTTCCGTAGCTCGTGGGCCAGCAGGGCCAGGAACTCGTCTTTGCGCCGGTCCTGTTCCTTGAGCCGTGCGGCCCGTTCGGCCACCTTGGCCGCCAGCCGCGCGCGCTCTTTCGCCATCGCGGCATAGTGGCACACGGTCCGCAGCACGTCAATGTCCCCGTCGCTGAACCGGTCGCGTGTCATGGTGCCGAACGACAGGGTGCCCAGCAGGCGGTCCCCCGCGATCAGAGGGTGGCACGCGTACGCGCGCACGCCGAACGCTTTGACCCGTTGCGCGCGTGGCTCCCCGGACGACTGAACGTCGGTCGCGATCACGGCCTTGCGGGTGGTCGCCACCAGGCCGCACAGCGCCTCCTGGTTGTCGAGCCGGCGGATCGCGTCGACCGCTCCGACCGGCACCCCGGCACAGGCGACCAGCTCCAGGCCCGCGCCGTCGGGCGTCGGGGCGTAGTTGAAGTAGTGCGACAACGCGAGCGCCGGCGCGAGCGCGGCGAACAGGTCGGTCATCATCTGGACCGGGTCGCCGTCGGCGGCGAGCAACGCTTCGGCCGCGTCGGCAAGGATGGCGAGCCGGACGTTCTGGTGCCGGAGGCTCTCCTCGCCGGCCCGCAGCCGTTCCTCCAACTGTTTGCGGTCGTGGATGTCGGCGTTGATGCCGACCATGCGCACCGCCCCGCCGCCGGGGGCGAAGAGGAGCTTCGCCTGTCCGGCCAGCCAGCGCCGGGAGCCGTCCGGGCGCACCGCCCGGAACTCGTAAACCACGTCCGCGACGCGCTCCGCCACGCACCGGCGCACCTGGGCGCCGACGCGGGCCGCGTCCTCGGGCTCGACGCGCGTCTCCCAAGCCGCGTAGGTGCCCTCAAACGAGCCGCGCGGGACTCCGTACAGGTCCTCGAGTTCCGGGGACCACACCACCCGGTTCTCGGGGATGAGCCAGTCGAACACCCCGGACCGCCCCGCGGACAGCGCCAGCGCGAGCCGCTCGTTCGCCTCGCGCACGGCGCGCTCGGCCCGACGCCGCTCGGCCCGCTCGCGGGCCTCCTCGATCGCCCGCTCGATGGCCGGCACCAGCCGCTCCGGCCGGCTTTTGAGCACGTAATCGGTTGCGCCGAGCTTCAGCGTCTCGACGGCGCGCTCCTCGCCGAGCGCGCCGGACACGAACACGAACGGCACGTCCGGGCGACGCGCGCGGGCGAGCGCGAGGGCTTCCAGGCCGTCGAGATCCGGGAGCTGGTAGTCGGAGAGGATCAGGTCGAACGCGCGGTCGGCCGCGAGCCGCGCGAGGAAGTCGGCGCGGCCGACCGCGCGCACCAGCTCGAACCCGGGGTTAGAGCGGGCGAGCCGCTGGGCGATCAGGTCGGCGTCGAGGTCGCTGTCTTCGAGGTGCAGAATCGTCGCGGCCATAAGCTCCCCGGAACGGCGTCCGTGCGCAACAGTGCGGTGGTCGGGTTGCGGCACGAACCCCGGCGGCACCGGCTGCTCAGTTACTCGGACCCCTGAAGTCACTCACCCGCGGGCGCGGAGCGCCCGGGCTTCAGGCTCCCCGGGGGCGGCTCGTTGAGTACCGCCCAGAAGATCCCTAGTTCCTCGATCGCGTGCATGAACTCTTTGAACGCGACCGGTTTCACCACGTACGCGTTCACGCCGAGCTTGTAGCTGCGGAGCAGGTCCTGCTCCTCGCGGGACGTGGTCAGCATCACCACGGGCACGCCCTGGAGGCCCGGGTCCTTCTTGACCTCTTCGAGCACCTGGAGCCCGTCCACCTTGGGCAGCTTCAAATCGAGCAGCACGACCGCGGGGTTGCCCTTCGGCCGGTTCGCGTAGGGGCCGCGGAGCAAAAGGTAGTCGAGGCACTCCTCGCCGTCTCGGACCGCGATCACCTCGTTGGCGAGGTTGCTCCGGGCCAGGGCGAGAAGGGTCAGCTCCAGATCCTTGGGGTTGTCCTCGACGAGCAAGATCGGCTTCAGCACGCTTACCTCTCCTCGTCATTGTTCGGTGCGGGCAGGGTCAAGTAGAACGTCGCCCCGCGGTCGACCTCGCCCTCGGCCCAGGCCCGCCCGCCGTGCCGCTCGACGATCCGCCGCACGTTCGCCAGCCCGATGCCGGTGCCCTCGAAGTCCTCCCACCGGTGCAGCCGCTGGAACACCCCGAACAGCTTGTCCCGGTACCGCATGTCGAACCCGACCCCGTTATCGCGGACGTGGAGGGTGTGCGCCCCGGCGTCCGTCTGGCACCCGATCTCGATCACGGCCTCGCGCCGGGGCTTGGTGTATTTTACCGCGTTCGAGAGCAGGTTTTGAACTGCCAGCCGGAGCATCATCAGGTCCCCCTCGACGGTGGGCAGGGGGCCGACCTCCCACCGCACCTGGCGGCCGGGCGCGGTCGCCATCACCTCCGCCCGGACCTCGCGCACCAGGACGTTCAGGTCGACCGTTGTGCGGTCGAGCGTGGCGCGGCCCATGCGCGAGTACGCCAGCAGGTTGTCCACCAGCTTCCCGGCGTACTCGCTCGACTCGATGATGGTGTCGCAGTACTTCAGCTCGCCGGCAGCGAGCTTGTCCCGGGCCACCTCTTTGAGCAACTCGGCGTACCCGACGATGTGCCGCAGCGGGGCGCGCAGGTCGTGGCTCACCGAGTACGAGAACGCCTCCAGCTCGCGGTTGCTGCGCTGCAGCTCGACGTTCAGCGCGGCCATCTCTTCCGCCTTCCGCAGCACGATACCCAGGACCGCGTTGCGGAGCTCGCCCGCGCCCGCGACCTCGCTCGGGAGCCACGGTACTGCTTTGTCGCGCACCGTCTGGGACCAGGTCTCGAACGACTTCCGCGGGTGCAACCGGCCGGTCGTCGGTTCGACCGCCTTCCGCGGGTCCCCGCCCCACTGGACGGTCTCGATCACCTCCGGCCTGAACCACAGCACGGCGGTGGGGTGGAGCTTCGACACCGACACCGCGAGCAGCCCGCTGGCGTCCGCGGCGTACTCCCGCGCCGGCGGGAACGCGGCCGACAGCGCGTCGGTGTGGTACACTTCCCTCTTCTGCTCACGGAACAGCCAGGCGGCCAGCTTTCGCACCTGCTCTTCGCCCGGCGTGCGGCCGACCAGCCCGGTGCGCCCGTCGGAGACGACCGCGGCCCCGGCGGCGCGAACGAAGCCGAGCAGGTCGGCGGGGTGAGCGAGCAGCCCGCTGACGTAGTCGTCGGCGCGGGCCATGTGCGCCAGCAGCCGCGTCAGGACCGACTGGATCTCCACGCGCCGCTCGTAGTCGGCGGCGTGCTCGCGGGCGGCCACCTGCAGGGCAAGCACCTGCGCCAGCAGGTCGCACGTGGTGCGCGCTTCGAACGGCACGACCTTGGGCGCGTGGTGGTGGCACGAGATCAGCCCCCACAGCGCCCCGTCCCTCAGAACCGACACGGACATGGACGCGGCGGTGCCCATGTTGCGCATGTACTCGACGTGGACCGGCGACACGCTCCGGAGCGCGGCGTGCGACAGGTCGACCGGCCCTCCCGACACCGGGTTGAGTGCCGGGATCAGCTCCGCCGGCGCGTAGTCCACATCGGGAATGAGCCGCAGCCGGTTCCGTCGGTACAGGTCGCGCGCTTGCTTCGGAATATCGGACGCCGGGAACCGGTGGTCCCGATACGATGGTAGACGCCCGTTACCGTCCTCGCCCACCACAACGCCGGTGCCGTCGGGCTCGAACCGGTACACCAGCGCACGGTCGAACCCGGTCACGGCCCGCACCTCGACCGCTGCAAGCTGCGCGAGGTCGGCGGCGTTCGGAGCGGTCTGCACCTTGGCGATGAAGCCCGCGATCACCGGGTGCAACCCGCCCGGGGGGCCGGGGGCGTCCGCCCCGGGCTCGAGTTCGAGTACGACCACGCGACCGACCCGGTGCCCGATCGCGTTCAGGGCCGGTCCGTTTCCGATGCGCACCGCTCGTAACAGCACCGGCTCGCCGTTCGCCGGGAGCCGCGCGCCGAGGTCGCCGAGCGGCTCGAACTGCTCCGGCCCCAAAACGGACCTGAGGTCCGAGCCCAACAGCTCGGGGATCGGACGTCCGAAAAAGCGGGGCGCGTTGGCGCTCACCTGCAATATGTTTAAGGACGTACCGGACAGGACCAGCAGGGCGCCGTGGGGCTGAATGCTGCCGGGGGTGTGGATCGGCTCTCGGTCACACGAGTTCAAGTCCGGTTCGGGGTGCGTGTTCACGTGGCGGCCCTCGTGACGAGCCATCGGTCGAACCGATCGAACGTGTCGCCCGCCGCGTTAACCACCTCGGTTTCGGCCTCGGGTGTCGTTGCGAACCGCACCAGGGCGGCCCGGAAGGCGGTCCACATCGGGCCAACGCGGTCGCCGTAGCTGTTGAAGAACCGGCACCCGCGGTCCGGGGTGTAGCCCAGGGCTTCGCGCACCATCCGGCACACGACGCGACCGCCGAGCGTGGCCCCTTCCAGAACGTACATCCGTCCGAGTGCTGCTCCGAGCGAACCGATTGGAGGGGCGGCGTCCAGTGGTACGTGTGCGGGAGAGCGCCCCAGCACCGAGAGGTCGCTGGCAAGGTGTGGGATCTTGCACCGCTCCATGAATGCGAGCCCGACCGACTCGTACCCGCTGACGGCTGACAGGGCTGCTTCCAGCGGCCGATAGAACCCGTAAAAATGCCCGAGTAGCTCGGCGTACTCCGAGGGGCCGCGGAGCCGAGCGCCCAAGTCCACGCGCCGCTCAAGGCGAGCGTGCTGTTCCGCAGTCGTTTCCTTGAGGCGGTCGAGAATCATGCGCTCCTCTCGGCGCGACGGTCAGATTCCAACGGTAAAACGAATCGCCCGACCGCGAACCGGCCTCGTCAAGGCTCAGAATACTGATGCAAGTTCCGGCTGCGAAGTAAGCATATCACGTGCCGTTGCGGGCGAGATGCGGCCGCCGAACCGATTTTTGTTTGATCCTGTGAAACCTGCTTGTTGACCGGTTGCGCGAGCTGGTGCAACAGTAGGTAGTTCGATTGCCTCGCCGCACCTGAACTGCCTCGGGGTCCGACGTGTAGACGCGAGACTCGGTCCCTCTGCCCAACAATTACGGGGAGCCGCCGTGCCCGTTGTCGTACTGCTGCTGTGTACGCTGCCGCCCGTTGGGGACCACCCGCGGCCCGCACTCGTTACCGCCCGGTCGGTGCGGGCACTCGATCCTGAGGACGCCGCACGCGGTCACCCGGTCGACCTGTCAGGGGTTGTCACGGTGTCGAGCGCGCGGCCCCCGGAACTGTTCGTGCAAGACGACACGTGTGGCGTTTACGTCGAGATCATGCAACTTCACGCCGACCTAAAGCCAGGAGCACAGGTTCGGGTGCGCGGGCGGGCGCGCGGCGGTTGGTTCTCTCCGCTCGTAGTGGCCGAGACCGTGGAACGTGTCGGCGAGGGACGCTTTCCGGACCCGTTACCGTTCGACTTTTCGCAGCCGGCAGCCCGGTGGCTCGAATCCCAGTTCGTGCAAAGCCACTGTCTGGTTCGCAGTGTGCTGGCCGGTGGCGGCGGGTTGGAGGTCGATGGCACCGCCGGCCCTGGTGGTCTGGCGTTCCGCGCACCGCCCCCGGTAGCTGAGCTGCAGGCACTTGTTGGGACCATCGTCCGGGTGCGCGGGGTGTGTATCCCGGAGTACGGCCCGGGCGGCCGCGTGACCGGAGGGGCGCGGATCCTGGTTCACCAACTGGGGGACATTCAAGTCGCGCAATCGCTCGAAACTGTTCGAGCGATGCCGGTGCGCACCGCCGGGTACTTGCGCCGGTTCCTTCCGGGCGTTGCGCCGATACCCCTCGTGCGCATGTCGGGAGTCGTGACTGCTCGGGTGGGGCCGGACGTACTGATGGTTCAAGATGTGACCGCTGGGTTCACCGTCCACGCCCGACCGGGCACCGTTCCGATCGCGGTCGGCACTCTCGCGGACGTGCGCGGGTTCCTCACCTGGAGCGGGAGCCGGCTGACGGTACACCAAGCTGATGTGACCCCCTGCGGAGAAGCGCCGCTACCGGACCCGGTTGACCTCACACCGGCGACCGACCGGGCGAGCGTGGAAGGTGCCCGCGTTAGGTTCCATGGGCGGGTCGCGGAGAGCGGTCCGGGGCACCTGACCTTGGTTCGCGACGGTCTGGCCGTTCAGGTGCGACTGCCCGAGGACGATGGCCGCGTCGTGCCGGTCGGGAGCGTGGCGACGGCCGCCGGAGCGCTCGGCAGCCGGGAAGGGGCCGGCGCGGTGCTGTTCCCGGTCGGTGCGGGCGACGTGACCGTGGACGCACCGCCACCGGCGCGCCCGCTCACCCGGGCGCAAGTGGTTGCCGCGCTGTGGCTGGCGCTGGGCGCGGTGGTGGCTTGCGCGGCGTGGGCCTGGAGCCTGCACCGGGTCGTGCGGTTCCGCACCCGCGAGCTGAGCGAGTCCGAACGCAAGTTCGCGACCGCGTTCCATGCCAACCCGGACGCGGTGGTTCTCACCCGCGCCGGTGACGGGACAGTTCTGGAGGTCAACGACGGGTTTTGCCGGCTGTGCGGGTTGCCCAGGGGGCAGGTGCTCGGGCGGTCCGTCGTTGAACTCATCTGGCGCGACCCCGGCGCCCGGGCACGAATGCTCGACGCGGTTCGCGCCGCCGGGGCGGTCCGCGATTACCCGGGGGTGATCCGCGACGCGGCCGGGGCAACTCACGAGGTGAGCATTTTCTGCACCCGGATCGAGGTCGGCGGGAGCGAGTGCCTGCTCGGGACCATTCGCGACGTGACCGAGCGGAACCGGGCCGAGCGCGAGGTCCGCAACGAGCGGCTGTTCGTGGACACCATGATCGAGAGCATGCCCGGTGTGCTGTACTGCTACGACTCCGACGGGAAGTTCTTGCGCTGGAACCGGCGGTTCGAGACGGTTACCGGGTACTCGGCGGCCGAGATCGCGGGCATGCACCCGCTGGACTTTTTTACCCCGGCGGACCGCCCGTTGCTGAGCCGACGGATCGGAGACGCGTTTGCGACCGGCGAGGCGCACGCGGAGGCGCCGCTCTTGGCGAAGGACGGTACGGCGCGGCCGTACCACTTCACCGGGCGCCGGGTCGCGTTCGATGCCGCCACGTGCCTGGTCGGCATCGGCATCGACGTGTCCGCGCGGCACGACGCCGAGCGCCAGCGGGCGGAGAGCGAGCGCCGGTACCGCGAACTGGTCGAGCTGGCCAACAGCATCATCCTTCGGTGGACCCCGGACGGGCGGGTCGCGTTCCTGAACGAGTTCGGGCAGCGGTTCTTCGGGTTCACCGGGGACGAGATCGTGGGCCGCCACGTGTTGGACACGATTGTGCCGTACACCGAGAGCACCGGGCGCGATCTGAAGGGGCTGATCGAGCGGGTGTGCGCGGACCCGGAGGCGTTTGAACAGAGCGTGAACGAGAACGTGCGCCGCGACGGCACCCGGGCGTGGGTGGCGTGGACGAATCGGATCGTGCTCGGGGCCGGCGGCGAGGTGGTCGAGATCCTCAGCGTGGGGTCCGACGTGACCGGGGCGCGGCGCATGGAGCAAGCGCTGGTCGCGTCCGAGAAGAAGTTCTCGGCGGTGTTCCGGCTCTCCCCGGTGTCCCTCGCTCTGACCCGGCTCGACGGGCCGATCGTTGACGTGAACAAGTCGTTCGAGCGGATTTACAAGCTGTCCGCCGAGCGGGTCCGCGGGCGCCTCCCGACCGACTTCGCCGAGCTGTACGACGCGCCGGCCGACCGGGCGCTGTACGCCGAGCGCCTGCGCCGCGACGGGCGGCTCTCGGGCATCGAGGTGCGGCGGGTGCTGGGCGACGGGTCTGCCGTGGACCTGGTGGTCGCCGCGGAGCTGATCGAGCTGGACGGGGCCGCGCACGCGCTGGTCGCGTCGACCGACGTGACCCCCCTCAAGCGGGCGGAGAAGGCGCTGCGCGAGGCGAACGCCGCGCTCGAGCGGCGGGTCGAAGCGCGCACCAACGAGCTGGTCGCCGCGAACGCCGAACTGGAGGCCTTCTGCTACTCGGTGTCGCACGACCTGCGGGCCCCGCTCCGGGCCGTCGACGGGTTCAGCCAGGCGGTGCTGGAGGATTACGGGCCGCGGCTCGACGCGGAGGGGCAGGGGTTCCTGAAGCGCATCCGCGGCGCCGCGGCCCGGATGGGCGAGCTGATCGACGACCTGCTCACGCTGTCGCGGGTCACCCGGGCGGACCTGCGCCGCGAGCGGGTGGACCTGTCGGCCCTGGCCGGAGAGGTGGTGCGCGCGCTGCGGCAGGCCGACCCGGGCCGCGAGGTGGAAGCGGTGGTCGCCCCCGGGCTGTTCGCCGACGGGGACCGGAGCCTGCTCCGGGTGGTGCTCGAGAACCTGCTCGGGAACGCCTGGAAGTACACCTCGAAGGTGGAGGCCGCGCGCATCGAGTTGGGCAGCGAGGCCCGCTCCGAGGGGCTGCTGTTTTTCGTCCGCGACAACGGCGCCGGGTTCGACCCGGCCTACGCGCACAAACTGTTCCAGCCGTTCCAGCGGCTGCATCGGGAGGCCGAGTTCCCGGGGCACGGGGTCGGGCTGGCGACGGTGCTGCGGGTGGTGCGGCGGCACGGCGGCGCGGTCGGGGCCGAGGGATCGGTTGGCAACGGCGCCCGGTTCTGGTTTACAATGCCCGTACACCACCCGGGACCGCACCATGAGTGACGCTTGCATCCTCCTTGTGGAGGACAACGAAGACGACATCGCGCTGACCCTGCGGGCGTTCCGCAAGTCGAACATCGCCAACCCTGTCGTGGTCGCCCGCGACGGGGTCGAGGCGCTGGACTACCTGTTCGGCACCGGGGCGCACGCCGGCCGCGATGCCGCCGCCGTGCCGGCAGTGATCCTCCTGGACCTGAAGCTGCCTCGCGTGGACGGGCTGGAAGTCCTGCGGCGGCTCCGCGAGGACCCCCGCACCCGGCTCGTCCGTACAATAATTCTGACCTCATCGAAAGAGGAAATCGATGTGTCCCAGAGTTACGAACTGGGCGCGTGCAGCTACATCCGCAAGCCGGTGGACTTCGACAAGTTCGTCCAGGCGGTGAGTACGCTCGGCGTGTACTGGTTGCTGCTCAACGAAACCCCACCCCGGTCCGCCGCCCTATGAAGAGCCCGCTACGCGTCCTGCTGGTTGAGGACAACCCGGATGACGAGGTGCTGGTGGCGCGCGAGCTGCGGCGCGGCGGTTTGAGCGTCGCCACCGAGCGCGTGGAGACCCGCAGCGCGTACGACGCCGCGCTGTGCCGCGGCGGGTGGGACGTCATCATCGCCGACTACGCGCTGCCCGCGTTCAGCGGGCTGGAGGCGCTGGAACTGCTGCAGGCGCGGGGCGATGGGGTGCCGTTTTTGCTGGTGTCGGGCACCGTCGGTGAGCAGATCGCCGTCGAGTCGCTCCAGGCCGGGGCCGACGATTACCTGTTGAAGCAGAACCTGATCCGGCTGGTGCCGGCCGTCACCCGGGCGGTCCGCGAGGCCGCCGAACGGAGGCGCCGCCGGGCCGCCGAGCGGGCGCTGGAGGAGAACCGCGCGCAGCTTTCGCTCATCCACAACAGCGTGTCCGATCTCCTTCTCCTGCTGGTTCCGGGGCCGGGGGGGGGCTGGCGGTACGCGAGCGTCAACCGGGCGCTGGTGCGGACGCTGGCCGGGTGCGGGGTCGAAGTCGAGCCGGGTGAAGTGGTCGGGCGCGAGGCGGGGGACGTCGAAGCGAACCTGTTCCGGTTCGACGCGGCCACGGCGGAGTGTTTCGCCGAGCTACGCGACCGGGCGCTCGCGGCCGGCGCGCCGGTCACGGCCGAACGCGAGATCCGGCTCCCCGGCGGCTCGTTCGTGGGCGAGTTCACGTTCATCCCGACAGGCGAGGGGGCCGCCGGGGCTCACCTGCTGATCGACGGGCGCGACGTGACGGCGCAGCGTCGGGCCGAAGAGCGCGACGCCCGCGCCCGCGACCAGATGATCCGGTCGCAGCGCCTGGAGGCGCTGGGCACGCTGGCGGGCGGCATCGCGCACGACTTCAACAACCTGCTGGCCGGCATCTTTGGGTTCGCCGAACTGGCCCAGTCCGCGGACGACTTGGGGGCCGCCCGGGAGCACTGCGGGCAACTCGTGCGGGTGGCGACGCGCGCCCGCGAACTGATCGCCCAGGTGCTCGCCTTCGCCCGCCCGCAGCCCGACGGGCGCGAGCCGGTCTCGCTGCCGGCCGTGGTGCGTGAGCTGCTCCCGCTGATGCGGGCGTCGTTCTCTAAGGGGATCGCGATCGAGGTGCGGTTGGCGGAATCAGGGGCGCTGGTGTCGGCCGACGGCGGGCAGCTCCATCAAGCGGTCCTGAACCTGTGTACGAACGCGGCCCAGGCGATGCCGCGCGGCGGGCGGCTGTCTGTGAGGGTGGAGGTGGTCGATTTGGCGGACCCGGTGCCCGCCGACCTGTGCCCGCTGTCTCCCGGGCCGCACGCGAAGTTGACCGTGGCCGACACCGGCACCGGCATGACGCCGGACACGCTCCGCCGCGCGTTCGAGCCGTTCTTCACGACCAAACCGGTCGGGCAGGGGACCGGGCTGGGGCTGTCGGTCGTACACGGGATCGTGTGCGCGCACCGCGGAGCGATCCGGGTGACCACGGAACCGGGAGCGGGCACCACGTTTGAGGTGTACCTTCCGGTGGTGCCGTCCGGGGGCGCGCCGCCGGGACCGGTGGGGGCGGTGGCGGGCCGCGGCGAGCGGGTGCTGGTTGTGGACGACGACCCGGCGCTCGCGGACATGACGGCCCAGATGCTCGCCCACCTCGGGTACGTGTCGAGCACGTTCACTGATCCCGTTGCGGCCGGTGCCGCGTTCGCGGCGAACCCGGCCGCGTTTGCAGCGGTACTCACCGACGACCGGATGCCGGGGCGGTCCGGGGTCGAGTTGGCGCGCGGGCTCATGGAGTACCGCCCTGACCTTCCCGTGGTGCTGACCGTCGCGGCACCGGACCGGGATGCGCTCGTCACGTTCCGGCGGGCGGTGCGGGCCGGGAGCGTGCTGCCGAAGCCGTTTACCCGGGACCAACTCGCCGACGCGCTGGACCGCGCCGTGCGCCACGAACGCTGACGCCGGTGCCGCAGGGCGCTTCCAAACCGCTGGAGTTGTTCATGAGGATCCCGCCGGTGACGACTCCGGGGTCGCTTCGAGAGTAGGGGCACCGCGGCAGGCGTGCGAGCGACATGTGCCGGGCCGACGAATTGCGGCGTGCTTGTTCGCCGCCCATTGAGAACGCGAAATGGGCTTGATTTTTTCCTTGCACGCGCGAAATTCGTTGCTATTGTCCCCCCTCGCGCCGACCTCAGGGGGCAGGGAAATGGCTTTTCGCGCAATCTGCATCGTGTTGCTGCTCTCGACTGTGTTTGTCACGGGGTGCGGGACGATCGCAAACACGGTGATATCGCGGTCGGAAGAGCTGAAAGACCCCTTCGGCGGGGTGCATCGAGACCTACATTGCATTCGGAAGGCGGCAAACGGCGAGGGCGGTTTGAGGGCACACGGCTCGTCGGAACCGGAGCCGTATCCGAAGCTGGCCGTTATGCTCCTCTGCGCCGTGGACCTGCCGTTCAGTCTCGTCGGCGATGTCGTGATGTGGCCGTATACGGTGGCATACAATTACGTCAATCAGCCGGTCCCAACCGTGCCGGTAACGTCCGCCGTTCCGTACCCAGGGCTGGCTGCCCCGCCCCTGACTCCCGCCCCGGCTGCCCCTCCCGCAATGCTGCCGATGACCGCGCCGGCGCCGTCTGCGGGACTGCCACCGGGTACAAACAAATTGAGCAAGGGGCCGTAATCTGCGTCTGTCGGTCGATTCCGGGTTCGGTGCCGTGTAACTCCAAACTCGGGTCGGTATGCGTGGAGTGCGTCGAGGCGGTTACTGTTCTTGCTGTACTCGATGGCTGAATGTTTCGCGCACCCGGCGCGTTCAACGCGCTGGCGACACAATTCAGCTTGAGGCGAGGCCCTGCTTGACACTCGGGCGTGACGAACCTCGCGCTCGGAAACGGTTCGATGCGGTTCGAGACGAACCGCACCGGCCTAACGACGTGGCGCGGGTTGTGTAACACCTCAAAGGGCCAAGTACTCGTTCGCGACCGCACAAGTCTGACTGCGCGTGGGGCTGGTGGACCCGGCCCGGCGTTTCATCCTCCGCATGCGCGGCCGATGTTGCGGCACGGGGCGGGTGACCCGGCGCGTCAGTCCTTCAACTCGATCACAACCCCGTCGTTGGTGCCTTGCTTCAGGGTGATCCGCACGCCGCTGGAGTTCGGCTGCTGGAACTTTGGCGGAAGGTTGAACTTGGCCGCGGGCGGTTGCTTCGTTCCGGGCGGGAGCTGCCCGGGAACCGGTGGCTGAAGGAACACTTTGTACTCGGTCGCATCCAGCGGGCCTTCGATCTTGAACGCACCGTTCTCGGACAAGATCGCCTGCCCCCCGGAGCCGGTGTCCGAGATCAGGTTGATCGACCCGACCGTTTGCGGCTTCCCGTTGTAGCTCACGGTGCCGCTCACGGAGGCGGTCGGTTTTTGGCTCGAGCACCCGGCAACGAGGCACAGCACGACGAACACAGCGCCGCTGAGTTTACGGGCCGGGAATCCTGTTGTCATGGGTTCGGACACCTCGACTTGTGGGTAGGGTGGAGGGCGGGCGGGCGACCCCGCCCGGCACGGCGGGGTCAGTTGAACGAAGCCACCAACCCGTCGTTGCGGGCGCACAGCCGCTGGAACGTGGTGAAGTCGATGCCGTCGTTCACGAAGCGGACCGACCCGTCGGCGACGAGCACGTTGATGCCGCCGCTGTGGAACGAGTTCAAGACCGTGTTGCCGCCCCAACTGAACGCCGCCCCGCTCCCGCACGTTTTCGAGTTGATGGCGTAGGCGTTGGCGGTCAGCCCCATGCCCCAGAGGTCCCCGCACCCGCCGGTGCCGCACGAACCGACCCCGCGGGCCGACGTGTTCGTGCAGCCGCCCCAGGGGCTGAAGTACCCGTTCCGGGCGTCGCCGCTGGCGTAACTACAGTTCTGCACGTTGCCGGACTGTTCGGCGACGAAGATCGTGTTCGACAGGCCGTCCGTCACCCCGCTCACGGTCACCTGCTCGTTCCAGAGCAGCATCCCGTTGTTGGCCCACCACCCCCCGTAGTTCGATGCGGAGTACGCGGTCCCTCCCGACGGGTCCGGGTACGCGCCCATGACGCCCTGATACGCCGGCACCTGGTGGTTCTGTTGCGTCCACCACGTGACCCACGCCTGCGGCTGCGTTTCCGGTAGCGCGCTGGACGGGCACTTCCAGGTTTTGAGCACGGCGCCGTTGAGCACCGCCAGCGGTGTGGGGCTGGAGTACACGCGCTTCTTGAGCCGGCCGTTGATCGTCTCGCTCGGGAGCGCGTTGTACAGGTTGTCGAGTTCCAGGTACGGGAAGATCTCCACGCGCCAGTTGCCGTGTTCGATCCCGTAACCTTCTTGCCCCACCGGGTATTTCTGGTACGCGCCCTCGAAATTGTGGAGCGCGAGCCCGATCTGCTTGAGGTTGTTACTGCACTGCATGCGGGCCGCGGCCTCGCGCACTTTTTGCACCGCGGGCAACAAGAGGCCGATCAGGATCGCGATGATCGCGATCACCACCAGTAACTCGATGAGAGTGAATGCTCGGGCGACGGTTGGTCGCCGACGGGGGCGGGATGAGCGCATAGAGGGTCCTGGAGCGAAGCGGGTATGAGTTTGCCGGGCCGGGAGAATGAAAGAGGCGGCGGGCCGGAGATGGAGAGGGAACGTTCGGAGAAGGTAACCGGTCACCGGGTCAAGTGCAACAGAATACTTGGCGCACGTTAACCACGCAACTACGGTCTCAAGATTGAAACGTGAGTCGGGGGGAATCGAGACGCGGTTTTTCGCCCCCCGGAACGAATCGCGGGCTCGGCCGCACCGGGTTGGCTCGCAACGGCCCGGGACGCTACACTGAACCCGTTCCGGTGCGTCGTCCCCGCTTGCGCCGCGCCGGAGGTCCGAACCCTCTCAGGCCTCTGCCCGTCCGGAGCCCCCGGTGACCAAACCCGATCCCGCGCCACGCCCGCCTGCCGCACCCGCCGACCTGGAGATCAAAGACGCACAGCTCATCTTCCCGGCCGTCTGGGCCGACCTGCTCGAGAAACACGGCGCGGACGTTCAGTTCCCGAGCGAGTTCATCTGGCTGGGCGGCGCGCCCGGGGCGGGGAAGGGCACCAACACCCCGTTCATCGCCCGCGCCCGCGACATCACCGCGCCTCCCGTTGTCATCAGCGCGCTGCTCACCACGCCGCAGGCCGTGGCGATCAAGAACGCGGGCCAACTGGTCGGCGACCGCGAGGTGGTCGCGCTGCTGCTCGAGGAACTGCTCCACCCGCAGTACCGCGACGGGGTGATCGTGGACGGGTTCCCGCGCACCAAGGTCCAGGTCGAGTGCTTGAAGCTGTTCTACCACGCGCTGCTCGCCCGGGGCGGCCCGCCGCCGATGTTCCGGATCGCCCTGCTGTTCGTCACCGAGGAGGTGAGCGTCGAACGGCAACTGAAGCGCGGGCGCGAGGTGCTGGAGCACAACCGGCAGGTGCGCGCCTCCGGGGCGGGGGAGCGACTGGAGGAGCGCGTCACCGACCTCGACCCGGGGCTGTGCCGCAAGCGGTATCAGGGCTTCAAGGACACCACGTTCGACGCCCTGCAGTCGCTGCGGCAGATCTTCCACTTCCACTTCATTGAGGCCGACGGCGACCTGGGTGAGGTGCAGCGGAACATCGTCCGGGAGTTCGCGTACCAGAGCTCGCTGGAACTGAGCCCCGAGGTGTTCCAGAGCATCCAGCACCTGCCGCTGGCCACGGAACTGGCGCGGCACGCGCGGCAGGAGCTGGTGCGGCGGCTGGAGCAGTACGCGCGCGAGAACCCCGACGCGTTCCGCCGGGTGATCGGGTGGATCGAGACGAAACTGCTCCCGATCGTTCACGCCCACGCCATGTCGGGGCACGCCCAGATCAACAGCGAGGAGGCGCTCCTCGACGACCCCACGGCCCTGCGGATGATGATCGACGTGCTTTCCGAACGCGGGTTCCACGTGACCGTCGATCTCCACCGCGTGGACGTGCCCGAGCGGGTCGACCCGCAGACGTGGGCGATCATCTGCCAGACGAAGAAAGTGTTTCGGATCGAGATCCGCTACCCCCCGTCGGACATCCGCCGCGGGCACTGACGCGACCCAGGGTGCGGGTCGGTCGGGGAACCACTGGGCTCCGGCAACTGGGCCGGAGCTGAACAAGTACCAACCAGGCTGAGTGCCGGGTTGTCTGTTCCCAGCCGGGCTTTGCCTTGGCAGCACATCAAGTGCTCACGCGACCGGGTTCCGGAGCGTGCCGATGCCGGTGATGGTGATGCTCACGTCGTCGCCCGACTTCAGCGTGAAGTCGTCCGGGGGAACGATCCCGGTGCCGGTGAGCAGCAGCGCCCCGTGCGGGAACTCGTTCTCCTTGAACAGCCACTCCGCGAGGCTCTCGACCGTCCGCGCCATCTGGGCCAGCGTGGTGCTCCCCTCGAACGCGGTCTTGCCGCCGCGGGCGATCACCAACCGGATCTCGACCCCCGGGAGTTCGGGCATCAGGGCGGCCGGGGTCACCAGCGGGCCGACCGAGCACGACCCCCGATAAATCTTCGCCTGCGGCAGATACAGCGGGTTCTCGCCTTCGATGTCGCGCGAACTCATGTCGTTGCCGATCGTGTATCCCACGATCGTGCCGGCGGGCGAAATGACCAGCGCGAGTTCCGGTTCCGGGACGCTCCAAGTCGCGTCGGTCCGGACGCGAACCGGGGAGCCGGGGGCGACCACGCGCGCCGGTGTTGCCTTCAGGAACAACTCCGGGCGCGGAGCGGAGTAGACCTTGTCGTAGAACTGCGCGGCCCCGACCGATTCTTCCTCGCGGGCGATCTTGCTCCGCTTGTAGGTCACGCCCGCGGCCCACACCTCTTGCTGGTCCACCGGGGGCCGGAACTGTGTGGTTTCGAGCCGGTCGGCGGTGGCGCTGGTGTCGAGCAGTTCGCGGGCGGTCGCAACCGGGTCCGGCGCGTGGAGCAGGTCAGCCAGCGTCCGGACCGCGGGGTTGCGGCCCAGATCGAGCGGGTACACCACCCCTCGCTCCACGGCCACCACCGTCTCCCGACCGCCGCGTAGCGCTTTCCCGAATTGCATGACCGCTCCCACACGTGAAGAGGATTTCGTACCGTCGTTGTATGCCCGTGCCGTCCCGCTTCACTCCGGGGCGAGCCGCATTTCTCGCAGCCGATACCCAGGGGTTGCGAACGCCGGCGCTGTCACCGCCGGGGTCCCGGAACGCATCCGCCGGAACCGGCACTGCGCCGAAGTCGCAGACGAGGTCCACCTGGCGCGAGGGCGACCGGCCGGCAGGGGGCACCGAAACCGTTGCTCCTCCATCGCCCCTACTTCAGAACCTGGCGGACCGGCTCGCCGTGGCAGATCGCGAGCGGGCGCCCCTGGGTGTCGTGGATCTCGGTGTCGCGCGGGATGCCGAGACAGTGGTAAATCGTTGCGTGGATGTCCTGCGGGAGAACGCGACCGTCCTTGGGGTACGCCGCGAGTTTGTCGCTCGCCCCGTGAACCGCGCCGCCCTTGACGCCGCCGCCCGCGAGCGCGATCGAGAAGCACGGCCCCCAGTGGTCGCGCCCGCCGGCACCGTTGATTTTCGGCGTGCGACCGAACTCCGCCATCCACACCACGAGCGTGTCTTCCAGCAACCCGCGGTCGGCCAGGTCCTCGATCAGCGCGCTGTAGGCGGCGTCGAGGACCGGCATGAGCTTTCGCACGCCCTCGGTGTTTTTGCTGTGGGTGTCCCAGTGCCCGTTGTTGGGCGCGTCCGGCACGCGGGTCCAGTTCACACGCACCAGTGGCACCCCCGCCTCAACCAGGCGCCGGGCGAGCAGGCACGACTGCCCGAACCGGGTCCGCCCGTACCGGTCGCGGGCGCGGGGGCCTTCGGAATCGAGGTCGAACGCCTTCCGGGCCGCCGGCGACGTGATCATCTCGAATGCGCGGCGCGTGTGGGCGTCGGCACTCAGTTCCGACACGCCGCTCCGGTGCGAGGGGTGCGCCTGCGCGCCGCCGAGCGCGTCGAGCAGCCCTTTCCGACCGTCGAACCGCGGCGCCGGCACGTCTGTCGGCAGGCTCAGCCCCGGGACCTCGAACGTGCCCAACTCGGGGGCGCAGTTCATGAGCCACGGGTCGCTGGCGCGCCCCAGGAACCCCGCGTCCTGTCCGGGCCAGGTGAACCCGCCGTCGTTCGCGCTCTGTTCCGGTAGGGTGACCGCCGCCGGGAGCGTGCAGCGCGGCTGAAGCACCTTCTTCACCACCGCGCCCAGGGAGGGCCAGTCGTTGGGCGCTCCGGGCTTGGCGTTCTCGACCTGCATCGGGACGTGCGCGTGCCCGGTGGTCATGAAGTAGCCGCTGGCGGAGTGGGCGTTGTCGTTGGTCTGGCACGCCCGCAGGACCGCGATGCGCTCGGTCAGGCGTGCGGTGCGCACCATCGTTTCGCCGATCAGGAGTCCGGGCGTGGCGGTGCGGATGACGCCCATGTCGCCGCGGGCTTCGGCGGGCGAATCCGGCTTCGGGTCCCAGGTCTCCTGCTGTGGCGGTGCGCCCAACAGGAACAACAGAATGACGCTTCTGGGCCTTCGGGTGAGCGCCGGGCGTCCGTCTCTCGGCCCTTCAGCCGCAAGAAGTGTCGGAAGGGTGAGCCCGAACGCGCCGAGCGAGCCGACCGTGAGAGCTTCGCGGCGGGTGACACGGTCGCAGAGGCTCGCGGCCTCGCGGGTCAAAAGGGAGAGCATCGGCGGGGCTCGCGCGGGTGGGGGGAAGCGCGTCGGTCGGTGGGTGAGTTTAGTATGCCGTGAGGTGTGGTGGAAATGAAGCGAAATCCATGATCTTGAGATGGTGATCTTTCGCATCCCCTCCGACGGTTTTACCGGCCAAGGTGTTGTTGACCGGGGCAAGGATTGCGCGCCGGTGTCTACGTCGCCAGCACCGACGCGCGAATCAATTTGGGAGGTGGAGCGGTAACTGCGGCGTTGGCGACTACGCCGACGAGATCGCGACTGGAGCAACGGGTTGGGTCACGGTCAGCGGTACAGGCTGGGCGGGCACGAGTTTTGACAGCGATGGTGCCCGCATGGATGTGACCGGATCGCAGATCACCTCGGGCGTTGGGCAGTCAGCGTAACCGGCCCTGTCTCCGGCATGGGCGCATCTCACCAGGACGATGTCTCCTGTCCGTGCGTTGTTGCCCACTCGCTCGCCCGAAACGACCTCAATAAACCCCGTTGCCAACGCGACCGAAACGCGACACACTGTCGTCACCCGCCACCGCTCCCCGCCACGTTTGGGTGCCTCATGCCTCTCATTCTCCTACTCGCGGCCGTTTCGGCCGCTCCCGATCTCCCCATCGCCCCGCCCCCGCGCCCGGCCGTGCCGCCCGGCATCGACCCGGCCCTCGCGGACTGGACCCCGCGCCCGGCCGTGGGAAAGGCCGAGCCGTGGGAGCGGATGACCGACAAGGATTGGATCGACCCGCGGTTCCGCGACATGAACACGGGGCCGTTCCTGAACTGCACGATGCAGTACCCGCTCGGCAAGGGACGTGAAACGATCTACAAGGCGACCGTGGTGCGGGTGGGCGCGAAGGACGAGTTCGCGGCCGTATTCGACCGCTCCACCATGCGGGTGAGTGCCGCGTGGGCCGGCGGGTACCTGAACCACAGCGACCGCCGCTTCGGTCTGCTCAACACGCCGACGCCGAAGGGCGAAATGCTGTTCGCCAACGCCGCCGGCCCCGGCTGGGCCGACCCGAACGGCACGTGGGACGCGCCGAAACCGTTCACCGCACCGCTGCGGAAAGAGTGGGCCAAGTACCGCGGGCTGTACGTTCACGGCAGTCGCGTCGTGTTCAGCTATACCGTAAACGGGCGCGACGTGCTCGAGTCGGTGGCCCTCGGTGCGACCAAGAGCGGGAAACAGGTGCCGCTGCGGACGATCGAAGTTCAGCCCGGCACGGCAGCCGTCACCCCCGCGCCGGCGCGCGTGCGCAACAACACGCCCGCCCGCGAGATCAAAAGCCCGCTGCCGGTTCAAATCGTCGAACCGTTCGAGAACGAAGCGGTTTCCGTAAAGGGGAACAGCCTCGCCGATCTGACGAAAGGCGGCCCAAAACGCTGGGGCGATCCGATCGTCACCCAACTCGTCCGCGGGAAGCCCGCCGGGGCGTTCGCGGTGGACACGCTGACCATCCCGTACAAGAACCGCTTCGGCGCGCTGTTCTTCTGCACCGGCGTGGACTTCCTCAAAGACGGCCGGATCGCGATGTGTACCTGTCACGGCGACGTGTGGCTGGTCACGGTCGACGAGAAGGAGGGAACGTGCTCCTGGCAGCGGTATGCGACCGGGCTCTACCACCCGCTCGGGCTGAAAGTCGTTGACGGGAAGGTGGTTGTTCTCGAGCGCGGGCAACTCACCCGCCTCCACGACCTGAACGCCGACGGCGAGGCCGATTTCTACGAGTGCGTGAGCAACGACTGGCACACCGGGGCCGGCGAACACTCCTACGACACCTGCCTGGAAACCGACCCCGAAGGCAACTTCTACTTTTTCAAGACCGGCGACACGCACCTCCCGTCCGGCGGCACCCTGATCCGCGTCACGAAGGACGGCGCGAAGGCCGAAGTGTTCTGCACCGGGTTCCGGCACCCGATCGGGATGGGCATGTCGCCGACCGGCGTGCTGACCGGCGCGGACCAGGAAGGGAACTGGATGCCCGCCACCCGCATCGACCAGTACCGTAAAGGCGGGTTCTACGGTGACATGCGCGGACACCACCGCGCCACCCCGCCCACAACTTACAACAACCCGCTGTGCTGGCTCCCGCGCGAGGTGGACAACTCGGCCGGCGGCCAGGTATGGGTGCCGAAGGGAGCGTTCGGGCCGCTCGCCGGGCTCCCGCTCCACCTCTCTTACGGCCGATGTCGGCCCTACGTATTACTCCGGCAGGAGTTGAGCGACGGCTCGGCGCAAGGCGGGGTCGCCGGTCTCGGCATCCAGTTCCTGTCAGGTGTGTGCCGCGGGCGCTTTGGACCCGACGGCAACCTGTACGCGTGCGGGCTCAACGGCTGGCAGACGGCGGCCCAGGCGGACGGGTGTTTGCAGCGCGTGCGGTACACCGGTCAGCCGCTCGACGTGGCAACGGGGCTGGAGGTGCGGGGTAATGTGCTGAAGCTCACGTTTGCCCGGCCCTTGGACCCGAAATCGATCGCGGTGACCGACAACTACCGCTGCGCGTGGTGGAACTACCGGTGGAGCGGCGAGTACGGTTCCAAGCGCTGGAAGCCGTCCGACCCGACCGCCGAGGGCCAGGACGACGTTCCCGTTCAGAGCGCCACGCTCTCGACCGACGGGCGGACGCTGGAACTCACGTTCGCGGCACTTAAGCCGGTGATGCAAATGCAGGTCGGGTACAACGTGAAGGCCGCGGACGGCGCCGCGGTGACCGGCTCAGTGGTCCTGACCATTAACAGCACCAAATGAGCGCGCCCGCATAAAATCGCGCAGCTTCAGGCTACTGATACCAAAGCTGATCGGTCCGTAATCCCGTCCGACGTTCGCTGAGTCGCGCCGCTTTGGTGGAACCAGGACTTCCACCGACGGATACGGATCAGTCAGATTTTGCCCAGCTCTGGTGTAAACAGTATTAATGCATGAATTTATGTAAAAATGTTATCATTGTAGTCGATTTTTGTTGCGATACTGTGCGATCTTCATTGCGTGACCAATGCACCCCTCAAGTAGCCGCCGGGCTCCCGCTGTGGCGTTCAACGGAGCATGGGTCGGCCGCCGCGGTACAAAAACATGTTGCACCGCGGCATTATTTCTTTGGGTCACAGAGGTCTCGATCTTCTGTGCAGCCAGTCGGGCGCGACTTGGGTCCGGGCCGCTCACCACTCCGATACGTTCACCACTTCGCCGCCGGACCGAGTTGCAAGGGACGGGAGGATGTCGCGCGCGGCGTGGCGGAAGAAGTGAACCGACCCGTCGGCGAACAGAAAGTTCGCGCCGCCCGCATGAAGGCTCCAGTAGTGGTACCGATCGCAGGGGTTTTCGGTCCGACCGGGTCCAAACACAAATGGCCCGCCGCAGCGTTCGCCCGGTGGCGGGTAGTTGATGATTGGCATATCCTCATCGGGTCCGTAGAGCGTGCCCCAATAGCCGTTCGGCGGAGCCAACCGAGCGTACCATCCCCCGGCCTGGAACGTATCCGGCGGGGGGCGCTCTCCCACCGCTACCGTTTGACTGGCACCGTCCGAGATGTCTGTCAACCGCACACCCGGGTACTGCCCCATGACCCCATCATTGGCCTGCTTACCGCTCACGCCCATATACGACGTGCAGGCCATTGAAAGCCGGTCCCGAGTCGCCACCGGGGCCGTCAACCGACCGTCGGACGGACACTGGTAGGGTTTCACGACGGCGCTGAACCCGACGTGGGGCGGGTTACAGAGCGGGTCCAGAGGGTGCGTGACGAGGGCCCGCTCTGTTCCCTCCGACAACGCCGCTTGATCCATTTGCGCCAGTATTTGTGCCATCCACGTAACGGTCACGGGCGGTCGGCGCAGTGCGTTTTGGGGCACCCCGTCGGGCAACCGGCCGTGGGAGGCGTGGTAGTTCTGAAGGGCGAGACCGATCTGTTTCAGATTATTTTGACAGGAGGTGCGGGCCGCTCCCCCGCGAATTTTTTGCACAGCCGGGAGCAAAAGGCCTATTAACAAGCCAACGATCCCCAAGACCACCAGCAGTTCCACCAAACTGAACCCGGGCCGTTCGGATGTGTTCGATGGGATACCAATACGGGCGGATGGGACGCTCATTGTTCGGTTCCGGTCGTGACGGTGACGGTGACAGGTATCTCAAACTCGAACTGCTGCTTTTCGAAGTGGGCAACGCACGAGACCCGAAACTCACACCGTCCGGGCGATCTTCATTTTCTTGTAAACATAAATCGCAATTCCGCATGCAATCATGAATGTCGATACTCGTGTAATCCAGCGATCGGGAGATTGAATCTCTTCCGTTGTTGCCGATGTGAACGTATCGCCCGCCCCAGAGGGGGCGTTGCTCGATGGGTTCGGCAGGGTCCCTCTCGCGACCGTCAATGGCTTACCGTCCGCCCCCTTGGCCTCCCCACCGATCTCGCCCGCGCTGTTGGTCTGCCAAACCTTGTTTTGGATCTGGTCGAGGACAGTGAAATTGGGAGGAAATTTAAATGCCAACCGGTCTCTTGACACAGGTTGGTTCAACCGGATGTCCTGAACTGCAACGGTGCGCCGCGCGATCACTTTCCCGTCCACCGCGGAATAATTGGTGGACGCGACTTGACTCGGGAAGTAAATGCCAGGGGCGACCTCTCGAAATGCGGTCACGGTGTTATCACCAATGGGATGTGGGAACTCCTTTGTGCTCCAGATCACGAGCTTGCCCACTAGATAGTTGTGTGATTTCGAAAACCAAATGTCGAGCTTCGCCTTCTCATGGGTCAGCGTGACCACCGCGTACTCGTTCCCCGCTTCCTTGGCATTTCTCACCGACGCGCTCTGGCCCGCTTCCTTTAGCACGGTTGCGAACGGGGCACGGAACTGCGTCGCGCCGGGAACGGTGAGGAGGCACAAGGCCATCGGGTCACCGTAGATCGGTCCGCCTGCGGCGGCGATTTTCCCGGAACTGGTCGAGGCGCCCCCTGCTGTCGGGCCGTTGTCAAATGTGCGAACCGTATTGTCTTTACCGTATGTTTCGGAATGTCGTCCCCTCTCAGTATGTAGTTTCAGGTGGAACTCCCCTCCATCCCGCCAGTATTCAATGGTTTCGGCGCCCGTGGGCAACGCCGGCTCAAAAGTGACGCGTAGCTTCAAATATAAGGTGGATATCGCCTCAGCCGTTTCGGTGTGGCGTAATTTGACCGCATTGAGGTCGGCGTCGCCCGCCCGTGCCCACGCAGGGCAGAGCATCCAAGCCCCAACCAATAATGCACGAACCATCAGTAACCCTCATGAAATGGGGAGCCTTTGTGCTCCCCCACGGCCAACGCGTATTAATTGCCTGGAAATCCCAGGGTTTCGCAGTTGAGACCCCAAAAACGCCTTGCGAAACAAGCACTACCTCGCGAAACACACGAAATCCCAGGGGAATCAATACGCGTTGGCCGTGGTGCTCCCCCAATCATCAAGCAACGGCTAACGGCTGCTCCACCGCCTCCGCACGCATTACACCCTTGGTACAGAACGACGCAGGGGAACCCGTTCTGATCAGTCTCGTTGCAACCGTAGAGGTTTGCTGGCCGCTGCGTGCAAAATTCGGTCCCGGATCGCACGTTCACCCATCCAGCGTTGACCGTACACGTCGATCGCTCGGATAGATGACCACGGCGTTACACGCCCACAACCCGAGCACGTACCGATGAGCCCCGGTGCCACAGGTGACTTGGACGCAACCGGCACTGGCATCCCGAGCAGACAGCGCACGAAAAGTACCAAGAGGCGCGGGGCCCCCTACCACAACAGCCCCTCCGCATCAGAAAACTCGTTGCCAGCCGGTGTGGTCGGCGGAGAGGGCGATGATCGTAAATCAGTCGACTCTGAAATAAAAGACCAAGAAAATGCACGTCCTGCTCCTGATGCTCATGGCCACGCGGCGCCAACGAGCACGCAGCAAATGACACCCTGCAACCCGCCTTACGAGTGCGTGCGGCGAGTGTTCATAATTAACATGACAAAATAAGTTGTTTAAAATATCATACTAAAGAGATAATGATTTTGCATCGCAGGCTATGAGCGTTCTCCTGCGGGCAGGCGTGCTGGTGGATTGATGCATAGTTTACACTAATGCTGTTATAAAATACTGCGGTATTGAATCTTCTATCTCGGCCCGTGTGCCCGCCTGCGGCGGGCACACGGGCCGCCGCACTGAACGCGCCTGCCGGCCGCCATTTAGTTCGTCGTGACGCGAGCCGCTGCCCCGCGGCCGTACAACACGAGTACGGCCGGCACCGGCTTCGAGCGGGGCGCCGCCCGCCAATCGAGCCTCTGTTGGGTAATATGCGAGCAGGATTCGCTCGGAACTTGAAACGGCTGACCCCGGTATGCCAGCTTCACCAGATGTCGTCATCCTCGGCGGCGGCGTGATCGGCCTCACGTCCGCCTATTTCCTCGCGCGGGCGGGCGTGTCGGTCCACGTGTACGACCGCGGCGACCTCGGCCGCGAGGCGTCGTGGGCGGGGGCCGGGATCGTGCCGCCGGGGCACCCGGACCGCGCCGCGACGCCCGCCGACCGGCTCCGCGGCATCGGCTCGGCGCGGTTCCCGGAACTGTCCGCGGAGTTGCGCACGCTCACGGGCGTCGATAACGGCTACCGGCGCTGCGGCGCTCTGGAGTTTCTCTCTCCCGACGACTCCGATGTTGTGGACCTGTGGCGCGCGGAAGCGATCGCGTTCGAGCGCCTCACAGTGGCAGAATCGCGGGCACTCGAACCGCTCGGCACCGTCGAAGGGGAGCCGTACCTCCTGCCGGGATGCGCGCAGGTGCGAAACCCGTGGCACCTCCGCGCACTGATTGCCGCGTGCGAACGCGCCGGCGTCGCGCTCCGACCGGGCGTAGGTGCGGACGGGTGGGAGTTCACCGACGCGCGGGTCACCGGCGTGCGGCTCTCGTCCGGTGCCGTCGTTCGGGCCGGCAACTACCTTCTGGCTACCGGGGCCTGGAGCAAACCGCTCCTCCAGCCGCTCGGACACACGCCGCACGTTTACCCCGTGCGCGGGCAGATCGCGGCGGTCCGCGGCGCGGCCGGGTCGCGCGTCCTGATGATGGGGAAGCGGTACATCGTTCCCCGCGGCGACGGTTTAACGCTGATCGGTTCCACGGAGGAACCCGAAGCCGGGTTCGAGAACCGCACCACGCCCGAAGGCATCGGCGGACTGGTCGCGTTCGCTCAAGCCGTGCTCCGGTTCGCGAACGGTCCGATCGTCGAGGCAAGTTGGTCCGGCTTGCGACCCGGATCTCCGGACGGGCTACCGTACCTGGGACCAGTCCCCGGCACGGACCGCGTGTTCGTCGCCGCCGGCCACTTCCGCGCCGGGGTGCAGCTCTCGGTCGGCACCGCGCAGGTAGTGACCGAACTACTGACCGGGCGACCGCCGTGTGTGGAGCTGCGCCCGTTCGCCCTGGACCGCCGCCCCGGGGCGAACGCGAAGACCGCGTTCCGGAGCTGAAAGCGGTTGCGCCGAAATTAACGGAACGAACGAATTTGAAGATCATTCGTTCTTTCCGTCCTGTCGATCCGGTTCAACCCGTCGATCGTTCTCAACCGGCACTCTTTCCGGCCGTTCGCCCTGACATCTGCGATAATAGAGGCATGCAACCGACCGAACACCGCTCGGCCGTCGGTCAACTCGCCGACGACCTCCGCTGGCTCGAAGACCACTGCCGCCGGCAGCCCGAGCTGTCCGCGCACGCGGCCACGCTGCGGCTGGCGTCCGCGCTGACGCGCAACGTGATCGGGCCGTTCCTGGAGGGCCAGCCCCCCCGGCCGCTGCACGTTTCGGTGGTCGGCGGCGCCGGCGCGGGCAAGAGTACGGTGGTGAACTTCCTGGCGGGAGCAAAGGTCGCGGAGGCGAACCCGCAGGCCGGGTTCACACGCCACCCGACGGCGTTCCTGCCGCCCGGCCCCGCGTTCCAGTGGCCCAGCTACCTCGGCTTCCTCGGCTCGATGCACAAGCTCTCGGAAGACAAGCCCGCGAGCGTGGACGAGGACGTGTACCAGGTGAAACGCGTCCCGCTGCCGGCGAGCGCGAAAGAGGGTTATTCGCACCCGTTGGGCGAGTTCGTGATCTGGGACTGCCCGGACATGACCACCTGGGCGGCGGAGAACTACGTCGGCCGGCTGCTCGAGATCTCGGCCCTGTCGGACGTGATCGTCTACGTGGCGTCGGACGAGCGGTACAACGACGCGGTCCCGACCGAGTTCCTGCATTTGCTCGTGAAGGCCGGTAAGGCGGTCGTCGTGGCGCTCACGAAGATGCGCCCGCAGGACGCCGACGCGTTCATCGAGCACTTCAAGCAGGAGATCCTGGGCCGGCTCCCCAGGCTCCCGAACGGCGAGACGCCCGCCGTTCCCGTGGTCGCGATCCCGCACATGAGCGTCGCGGACCGGTCCGACCCGGCGGGCGCCGGCGCGCACTACCGCGTCCAGTTGCTGAACCAGATCCTGGTTCAGTGCGAGAGCGACGCCCTGACGCGCGCCCGAACAGTGACCAACGCCGCGAAATACCTGTCGACCGCCGGTGAAGGGCTGCTCGAGGTCGCCAAGCGCGACTTCAGTGAACTGGACGCGTGGAAGTCCGCGGTGCAGTCCGGTAAGGCGGCCTTTGAGGAGCGCTACCGACGGGAGTTCCTCTCGGGGGAGCAGTTCCGACGGTTCGACCGGTTCCGCGAGCGCCTGACGGACCTGCTCGAGTTGCCGGCGGCCGGGCGCGTGGTCGGCGGCATCTTCTGGGGGCTCCGGGCGCCGTACCGGTGGACCCGCGACGCGATTTACGGGCTACTCGTACGCCCGGACGTGCTAAATCTGTCGGAAGAGTCGGTACTGTCGGGTGCGCTGGCGGGCTGGCTGGACGCGCTGCACACCGAGGCGCTGCGCAAGGCCGGTGCCCATGCGATCTGGAAGCAGGTGTCGATCCGGTTCGAGTCGGAACTCGCGCCCCAGGCCCGGGACCGGTTCGCCACCGACTTCCGGTCCTTCGAGCTGAAAGAGACGGACGACCTCGAACAGGCCGGCCGGGCGCTCGTGAACGGTCTGGAGAAGAACCCGGCGCTGCTGTACTCGCTCCGGGGCGGGAAGCTGGCGGTGGACCTCGCCATCATCGGGGGCGTGGTGTATTCGACCTGGCCGCCGGGCTGGGGGCTGTTGCTCATCCCGCTCGGGGTGTCGGCATCCCACCAGACGGCGGAACTCGCCACGCGGGCGGTGGCGGAAGGCGCGCGGCAGCGGGTCCGGTCGCACCGCGAGTCGCTGATGACCGCCTCCCTGAGCGCGCCGCTGGCGAACTGGCTGACCGAGTGGCCCGCGACCGGTGGGACGTCGCTGGAGAAGCTCCAGCAGGTGCTCCGCCGGGTGCCGGAGTCGATCCGCACGCTCGAAGAGCGAGTTGTTGCGAAGGCCGCCGCACTCACGCAGCCCAAAGAAGCACCGCCGGTGCCGGTCGCGGCTCCCGCCGGGCCGTAACCACGGGGCACACGGGCGGAGGAAAAAGTCCCCGAATGCGGTTTTAACCCGCTTCGTGCGACCGCGAGTGGGAACGCGGAACTCGAAACGGCTGGATTTGAAGCGTATCGCGTTCCTACTGAAATTCGGGCGAAGTGCAACGCGCCCGAAGAATGGGCACGACTACTGGTGCTCGTGCGGGACATTTACTGGGTATGTCGCACCCCTATTTGGGGGCAGTTTGCTACCGTTGCGTTCCCGGGGTGCCGCCCGGGCGATGCTGTCACCCCTTCCGGGGGTGAAGGGAAGCCAGGAGCAACGAATCGCATGAGCGCGAGCGGACCCGAACAAGAAGACGCCACCGCCACGACCGCCGTCGCGCCCGAGGTGCCGCCGCAACCGCTGCTGCGCACCCTCGCACCGCTCCTCCGCGGGCTGGAGCGGCCCGTGCGGTCTTGGCTCGACTCGCGCCGGAAGTACCCGCTCAGTATGATGCAGCGGGCCGAGCTGGAAGGGCTCGCCGACGACCTGCGGCGGCAGGCCGAGACGCTCGATGTCGAGAAGCCGCTATTAGTCGTGATGCTGATGGGGGGCACGGGTGTCGGAAAGTCGACGCTCCTGAACGCCCTCGCCGGCGGGCCGATCGCGCAGGCGTCGTTCACCCGCCCGACCACCCGCGACCCGGTGGTGTACTTCCACCACTCGGTCAAGTCGGAGCGGCTCGACCCGGCACTGCGGCTGTGCCGCCTGGTCCAGCACGACCGCGCGGGGCTCGAACAGAAGGTGATCGTCGACACCCCCGACGTGGATTCCAACGACCTGAGCAACCGCGACAAGCTGGTCGCCCTGCTGCCCGTCGCCGACATCGTGCTGTACGTCGGCTCGCAGGAGAAGTATCACGACCGGATCGTGTGGGACCTGTTCAAGCAGCAGCGGCAGCGCCGGGCGTTCGCGTTCGTACTCAACAAGTGGGACCGGTGCCTCACCGGCGAAAGCGGAATCCGGCCCGACGAGGACCTGCTCGCGGACCTCAAGGCCGAGGGGTTTCAGAGCCCCTTGCTCTTTCGCACCACGGCGCAACTGTGGCTCGACGCGGCGAAGACTCATTCCGGGAGCGGCCCCCCGCCCCGTCCCGCCGACCTCCCCGAAGGCGAGCAGTTCGCGCTCCTGCGGAGCTGGCTCGAACTGGGGCTGACGAAGCTCGAGATCGAAGCCGTCAAGGCGCGCGGGGTCGGGCAACTGCTCGCGCACGTCGCGCGCGTCGCCGAGGCGAACCGGCCGCCGGACCTCACCGCCGAGGCCGAGAAGGTCAAAACCGCGTGGGAGACAACGCTCGCGGACGAGGCGGATGTGCAAGCCGACGTGCTGGTCGGCACGCTGGAACCGTACCAGACGGAGGTCGAGCACCATTTCAGCGTCGAGGACCAGCAGCGGTTCCGCGGGCTGATGGCGGCGTACCTGCGCGTCACCACGCGGCTCCGGTACGCCGGCAGCGGGCTGCGCGACCGCATCCCGTTAGCCGGGCTGAAGGGCAAGCTGCTCGGCGGGAAGGTCGATACGCCGGTCGAGTGGAACCTGGGCGCGTTCGTGCAGGAGTGCGCCCGCACGGCCGGGGAGCGCGTGCTCGACCAGCGCACGGCGGCGCTCATCAACCGGTTACTCGTGGACGCCGAGTCGAAGGGGTTCCCCCTCACGCTGTTGAGCGAACCGGCGAACTCGGCGGGCCGGCTGGACTGGCGCGACAAGGTCACCCGCGCCGTGATCGACGCGCTCGCCGAAGTGGAGCGCCAGGCCACGAACCCGACGGGCTTCCGCCGGGCCTTGCGCGGCACGCTCACCGCCGCGGCGAACACGCTCCCGGAGATCGCCCTCGTGGCGACCGTCGGCACTCTGTTGTGGAACTTTTTCGTGCCCACGCCGAGCATCACCCCGGACATGTTCCAGATGTTGCTGGTGGTGCTGATCCCGCTCGTGGTGATCGTGGCGGTCCACCTGCTCATTCTGCTGCTGTTGCCGATCCGCTGGCCGACGATCCGCGCCGAGTTCCGCCGGCAGTTGGGTGACCGAATGGCAACGGAACTGGGGCGCGCGTACCTCGCGATTCCGGGCGAGGTCGCCGCCGCCATCCGTGAGGAGCGCAAACAGGTAGACAGGCTTGTGGCCGAAACGAAAGAAGTTGAGAACTGGCTCACCGAGCGCCAGCAGGCCGCACACGTGGGCGAGCTGTACGGAAAGTGACACCGCATGGCTGATGGGAAGTGGATCACGGGCCTTTCGCCCGAAGTGCCGGTTGCGGAGGCGGCCGGTCGGGTTCTCGCCGAACGCTTCCGACTGGTACGGCAGTACCTCCCTCTCGCCGCGGGCCGGGCCTGGGAGGACGCCGAGTTCGTTCACCAGTTGCGCGTCGGCACCCGCCGCGCCTGCGCCGCGCTTCGCGTGTTTGCTCCCGCGTTCCCGCGGAAGCCCCTCAAAGCCACGAAGGAAGCCCTCCGCGCTCTGCGCCGGGCGGCTGGCGGCGCGCGCGACTGGGACGTGTTCCTCGCCGCCTTACCCGGTTCTACGGCGTTTCGGGGCACGGACGCAGAGCCCGCCCGCGACTTCCTGCTGGGATACGCCTTCGGCGAGCGAACCGTGGCGCAAGCCCACCTCGCCGACGCCGAGGCGCGACACGGTGCGGCGTTCCGCGCCGCGGCCGACGCGCTGCTGACCCGCGCCCACAACACCGAGAGCGCCGACGCCCCGGCAACCATCGGTCCTCTGGCGGTCGAGCAACTCGGCGAGTTGATGCGCGAGTTGACCGACGAGGCCGAAGCGAACCCGACCGAACCGGTCGACCTGCACGCCGTGCGGATCACCGCGAAGCGACTTCGGTACGCGATCGAAATCTTCGCGGCGTGCTTCCCCCGGTTTCTGAAGGACACTGTCTACCCGGCGGTGGAGCGGGTGCAAGAAGTGCTCGGCGAGGTCCAGGACGCCGCGGTCGGTCTGGACCGGCTGTCCGACATCCGGGGGCGTCTCGGTGCGGCGCTCCCCACGCAAATGGCGCGCGTGAAGCCCGGGTTTAACGAGCTGGCTTCCGAACTGCGGGCCAAGATCCCGGCAGGGCGCGAGGCGTTCGCAGCCTGGCGCCAGCAGTGGCTCGAAATGACTTCCATGTTCAAGCTCGAACTGATCTCAGCGACCATTACCGGATAACGCTTACGGCATCACCCAATCGGTGCGCAGCCGGTACACGCGCACTTGCAGCCGGGGATGGTCTCGCCCCGTTACGGGACCGGCGCCGCCGTAGTAGTTCGGTACAGTCTTCGCCGAGAGCAGATCGTCGGCCGTAACGCCGCCCAGATCGTCCGCAACCCATTCTGGAGGGTGCCGCACATCGAACCCCGCGTACGGCCGCGGGAACGGATCATCCGGCGGGTATTCGGGCACCACGAGGTAGTCCCCGGCACGCGCTTCCGTCTGCTGAGCGATGAGCGGCAGCATCCCGAATCGCTCGCAGTAGTACTGAAAACCCCAATGTCCGACGTACCACACCCGACCCGCCGACAACGGCTCCTCCGCTCGCGCCCGTGCAACCCGTAGCGCGGCTTCTTCGGCGCACAGCTTCTCGGGGTAAGCGTCAAGAGTGTCGATCGCGGCCACCAGCGCGCCGGCCCCCACACCCACACCAACGACCCATCGAGAGGGGCGGCGATCCTGACGTACACGGCAGACGCGGCTCAACACGCGTGCCGCAACCAGACCCAATACAACGCTGACCCCGATGACACGCCGGGCCGCCGGGAACGGCGCTAAGCCAATTGCCGCCGCCAGTTCGATGAGCAGCCAACCGGAAAGAAACAGCGCCCCGCGGTGAACACGAACGCCCAGCCCCGTTCGGACGCGGAACAGCAGCACGCCCAAACATCCTGCTCCTGCCATCAGCCAGATGAGCCCGCTCAGTTGCCAGAACGCGGACACCAAGTTGAGGTCGGAAATGATGGTCCACCGGCGCGGCAGTGTGACGAGCGAACCGAACCCGAGGCACCACAATGCGGCAGTTCCGGTAGTCCAGCATCGTGCAACACGGAGCGCAGACATAGCAAGCAACCCGCTCCCGACGGCAAGACACCCCAGGTAACCGCCCAGTGGTGCGAGGAGAGGGAACTTGGACTCGACGAAGGCGCTCAATCCGCCGCCGCCCGACGAGCCGGCGTGGAACGCGAAGTGCGATCGGCCGTACTTTGCGACGAGTAGAAATTCCCAGCCCGCAAATAATGCAGCAGCAGCGAATACCGCGCACACGGCGGGAACCACGCGCCGGTGTGTGATCCCGTACCACGCGATCACCGCCGGAGCTACAAACGCGCTGTACTTCGTCTGCATCGCTAGCCCTGCGACACAGCCCGCGAGTGCCGCGAGCCCCAGACCACGCCCCGCGGCACGGATGAACAGTTCAACCGACGCCAGGGCGAGCGCCAGCGCCGGCACATCGAGCATCAGGTTCAGCGAGGGCAGAACGGCGGGCGAGAGCATCAGCACCGGCAGGGCAACACCCTCTATGCCCCGTGCGAAGCGGACCAGAAGCGTGTTCAAAGCCCATGCCAGGAGCAGCACGAACGGAAAGAGCCACAGCTTCAGGAGCCCGACGTGTTCACCGAACAGCGTCATCCCGAGCGCCAGCCAGTACGGCACCACGGGCGGGCACAGTACCTCCATCGCGGGTTCCGGCTGTGCCCACCAGAAAAGAGCGAACCCGTAGGGGTTGGTTGGGTGGGAGTGGATGTGCCGGGCAAACAGGAGGTACGCGGTGTCGTCCACCGTCACGGGTTTCGCAACGTTCGCGAGGGTGACAAACCCCGCCAGCACGAGTAACAGCCGCCCCCCGGCGCGTGGGACGGACGGAGAAAGTCGATCGGCGCTCAATCGCTGCCCCGGTTCGAGTTCTTCGAGCCACTTCGGCTGGGTGAAGTTGTCCGCGGGTGGTAAAATACCGGTAGATGACTCGGGCCGCCACGTAGAGACTTTCGCGGTGCATGAACGCCTTCAACAAGACGACACGGCTCCGCCGCGTGCGCTCGCGGCGTACCTGCTCGGCGTCATCGATTTCGACGAGCTGAGCGCGCTCCAGCGCCGGCTCCGCTACGATGTTAGCGGTGACCGCGACACGGCTGCTGCCATCTTCTGCGAAATCGAACCCGGGATCACGATTGGGCGCGAAGGGAGCGCCGCCCACATTCGCCCCAGCGCCGAATCGCTCGCGGCCCGGCGCTGGCCGGTTCGGTGGGTCGGGCGCGGCGGCGGCGCGGTCTTGCACCAAGTTGGACAAGTTGTCTGCTTCCCGGTGTTCCCGCTTGACGCCCTCAACCTTTCACCGGCCCGGTACCTGAGTGAGTTGCAAGCCGTCTGCCTCGACCTCTGCCGTGATTACGGAATCGCAGGGACTCTCGACGCGGAACGCCCCGGAGTGCGGGCCAACGGCCGGCTGATCGCTCACATCGGCGTTGCCGTCCGCGACTGGGTCAGTTCTTACGGCATGGTGCTGAACGTGAACCCGGACCTGGGGCCGTTCCGTGACGTGAAGTGCAACGGCGACCCGGTGCCGATGACCTCACTCCAGCGCGAGAGCCCGTTGCGGGTTCGTGTCTCGGGGGTGCGGCAGAAGTTGCTCGAGCTGATCGCGGCCCGGTTCGGGTTCGCGCGCGTTTCTGTGTTCCATCACCACCCCGCGGCGCTCCCGCGAGCCACCCGACATGCGCTCCCTCACGCTTCTTGATAAGCCCGCCCCGCCGCCCCGCACCGGCCACCGGCTGCCGGAGTGGCTCAAGCGCCCGCTCCCGGCCGGGAACGGGAACAACTTCACCGCGCACCTGATCGAAGACCTGCGCCTGGAGACGGTGTGCGAGAGCGCGCGGTGCCCGAACCGCCCGGAGTGCTGGTCGCGCCGCACCGCGACCTTCATGATCATGGGCAACTACTGCACCCGCACGTGCAGCTTTTGTTCGGTGCCAAAAGGCTCCCCAGAGGCTCTCGAAGCCGATGAGCCGGCCCGGCTAGCCGAGGCGGCTACGCGGCTGGGTCTGAAGCATGTCGTCATTACGTCCGTGACACGCGACGATCTGCCGGACGGCGGCGCGGACCACTTCGTGCGGTGCATCGGGGCCGTGCGCGACCGGCTCCCCGCCGCAGCGGTCGAGGTGCTCACGCCCGACTTTATGGGTGACAACGCGGCCATTGATGCGGTCACCGACGCGCGCCCAGAAGTGTTCAACCACAACCTCGAAACCGTTCCCCGGTTGCACCGGATCGTGCGCGGCCGGGCGCTGTACGCCAGGAGCTTGGCGCTGCTGGAACGCGTCAAGCAGCGGGCGCCGCAGGTCGTTACGAAAGCTGGGCTGATGCTCGGAATCGGTGAGACGCGTGACGAGTTGTTCGACGTGTTCGCCGACCTGCGGTCGATCAACTGCGACGTCCTGACGCTGGGCCAGTACCTCGCGCCGACCGCGAAGCACATTCCGGTCGCGCGGTTCGTGCCGCCCGAGGAGTTCGACGAGATCGCGGCCCTGGCCCGGTTGATCGGGTTCAAACAGGTGGTTGCGGGACCGTACGTGCGGTCCAGTTACCACGCCGACGACATGGTTCCGCACTAAAGGAGCGCCTTTGCCGGAACCGCGCCGCACGGCCATCACGCTGCCCGATCTCGGCTCTGCGCGGGTCGTTTTCAGCCTGTGGCACGTCCGGATCGGCGACAGCGTGGCTGAGGGGGACCGGGTCGCCGAGGTGCTGATCCCCGGCGCGACGTTCGATGTGCCGGCCCCGGCCACGGGCCGACTCGTCGAGACGTTCGTGCTGCCCAACGACCCGCTCTCGCCGGGTGCCGCCCTCGGAACCGTTCGCGAAGAGTAACGAGCCACCACCATGCCGCGCCCCGCGTTCCTGTCGCTCGACGGCCTCGACGGCACCGGCAAATCGACCCAGTGCCGGCTTCTGGTCGAGTGGCTCGTCGCGCAGGGCGTCCCTGTCACAGCTTGTACCGATCCGGGCGGCACCCCGCTCGGTCAGGAGCTTCGCAAACTACTGCTGTTCGGCCGCGAACACCGCATCGGAACGCGAACCGAAGCGCTCCTCTTCATGGCGTCCCGGGCGCAGCTCGTAGAAGAGGTGATTCGGCCCGCATTGGCTCGGGGCGAAGTGGTCGTGTCCGACCGGTTCCTGCTCGCGAACGTCGTTTATCAGGGGCACGCCGGCGGGTTGAGTCCGGAGGAGTTGTGGCAGGTCGGGACGTTCGCCACCGGCGGTGCCGAGCGCCTCGAACCGGACCTCACGCTCGTCCTCGATCTGCCACCTGAGATTGCGGCAGTGAGGCGCAACCGCGAAGCTGATCGCATGGAAGCCCGTGGAGCTGATTACGCCGAGCGTGTGCGCGCCGGCTTCCGGTCCGAGGTCGCACGCCGGACCGAACGGTTGCGCCTCGTTGACGCGACCGCCAACGTGGATGGCGTTCAGAAAATCATCCGCGGTGAGGTCGCCGGGCTACTACGTGGCCGGGGCTGGAACGTGAAGGAGTAGGAACCGGCATGTCGTGGGACCGCATCCGCGGGCAGCACGCACCCCGAAACACGTTCGCCGCTGCCCTCGAAGCAGGCCGGCTCGCGCACTCCTATCTGCTCGTCGGCCCGGACGGCGTGGGTAAGCGACAGTTCGCGCGTGAACTCGCGAAGGCGTTCCTGTGCGAGCATCCGCCGGCGAAGTTGACCGCGTGCGACCGCTGCCCGGCGTGCGCGCAGGTGAATGTCGGCACACACCCTGATCTCCTCTTTTTGCGCACGCCCGAGGACAAGCACGAGCTACCAGTGGATGAGATGCGAGCGTTCTGCGCGCAAATCGCGCTGAAACCGACTCGCGGGCCGCGCAAGATCGGCATCGTCGAGGACGCCGATGATTTCAACGCCTCTTCGGCCAACTCGTTTCTGAAAACGCTCGAGGAGCCGCCGCAGGGCGCGCTCTTGTTGCTGATCGGTACGAGTATCGACCGGCAGTTATCGACGATTCTGTCCCGGTGCCAGATCGTTCGGTTCGCGCCGCTGAGCCCGGCGGACCTAAAAGCGGTCCTCGCGGAGCAGGGCATTGATGACCCGGTTAAGCGTGACCGGTTGGCCAAACTCGGCGCCGGCAGTGTCACCCGCGCCCTGGCGCTCGACGACGACTCCATCTGGCAAGTGCGGCAGAAACTGCTCGAAGGGCTGATGTCGCCGCGCCCGCCGTTCCAGCAACTCGCCGATGTATGGGCGCGGTTCAACGAAGAAGCCGGGAAGGAAACAGCGCCGCAGCGCCTCCGCACGTCGCTGGTGCTCCAGTTTCTGATCGAGGCCGTGCAGAACGCGCTGAAGCTGTCGCTCGGTGCGGCGGTGCCCGAACTTGACGCCGCCGAAGCTCCCTTGCTGAGGGCGTTCGCAGACCGAATCGGGGCTGCCGGGTTGATGGAACTGCTGGACGCGCTCGTGGAAGCCGATTTCCACGTCGAGCGCCGGGTGCAACTTATTCTGATCGTAGAATCGGTCGTGACGAAGTTCCCGCGCGAGTCGAGCCGGTAACTCGCTTCTAAGGGGCAAGCCGCTCACGCGTCCAACTCGTTCCAGTACGAGTGAAAACGATCCGGTCATGAAGCCGGCTTCGCCGCCCCTGCCAGAACTCGATAACCGTGGGGATCACGCGATAACCGCCCCAGTTCTGTGGGCGCGGTGGGTCGCCGTCGGGGTATTTGGCCGTCAGCTCTGCGTGCGCCCGTTCCAGCACCTCGCGGTCTGCAATGACGGCACTTTGAGGCGAAGCCCACGCACCCAACCGGCTCCCGAGCGGGCGCTTCTTGTAGTACTCATCCGACTCGGCCGCGGACACCATCTCCGCGATGCCTTCAACGCGCACCTGGCGCTCCAGCGGGTGCCACAGGAACACCAGAGCCGCGCGCGGGTTCGCTTCCAGCTCGCGCCCCTTCCGGCTGTCATAGTTGGTGAAGAACGTGAACCCGCGGTCGTCGAGCGCCTTCAGGAGGACGGCCCGGGCCGATGGCTGCTGGTCCGGGCCGACGGTAGCCAGGATCATCGCGTTGGGGTCGGTGAGGTCGGCCGCAAGTGCATCCGCGAACCACTTATGAAACAATGCGAACGGATCGGCGCCGGCGTCGGTCTCCGTCAGCCCCCCGGTCGAGTACTCCTTGCGCAGATCCGCGAGTCGCAACTGTTCCTCGCTCGGCATACGTGTCCCCTCTCAACCCAGATCGTGTGCCGAGCATTTTATTCGCCAGGACCTGATAAGCCCGGAGGTGTCCTTTCCCCGTTCACGAGTCTCATTTTCACGGGGTGCCGACGCGACGGTCGCAGGGATAGAACACTTGAACCGCGCCGTGTTCGCCACTCCACCCTCCCGCCTGACGGCGCGCGGGCACTCTTGACCAAGGACCACCGAATGCTCGGCACGACGCTCACCCCTCAACAGTTCCTCGCCCGCGTGGCGGAGGAACTCGGGCGGATCGACCCCAACGAGGTTCAAAAGCTCTCGGACCTGGTCCACGAGCGGTACCTCGCGGGGCGGTTCGTATTCGTGATCGGCAACGGCGGGAGCGGCTCAAACGCCTCGCACTTTTGCGAGGACATGGGCAAGGGCACGCTGGCGCGCAAGTTCTTCGACGACGACACCAAGAAGCGGCTGAAGGTGCTGAGCCTGACCGACAACACCCCGTACATCCTCGCGTGGGGTAACGACGAGGGGTTCGACCGCGTGTTCGTTGAGCAGTTAAAGAACCTCGCCTCCCCGGGCGACCTGCTGGTCGCGATCAGCGGTAGCGGGAACAGCCCGAACATCCTGCGCGCGGTCGAGTGGGCTAACAACAACGGCCTGACGACCTACGGCTGCACCGGGTTCACCGGCGGCAAGCTCCGCGGGCTGGCGCACCACGGGCTCCACGTCCCGCTGGACGACATGGGCATCGTCGAGTCGATCCACCTGACCGCGTTCCACTGGGTCGTGGACGACACCTACCGGCGGATTTCTCTTTAGTACACCGACAGTCGAGGGGCCGGAAGTCGTGCGCCAGAAAGCCCGGCAGCCGCCGACTTCCGGCCCCTCGAATCACCACTTTCGCTCCATCATTGAAACAATCTGAACGGCAATCTGGTCCTGGATACGTTTCGAGGCGGACGCGTTAGTCTCACCCAGTTCCGGGATGAGGCGACCGGTGGCCAAAATGCGCACGGGGGTCGGCCGTTCGAGCGGTGTCCGGTCCGGCGGTACCGGCACGCTCGGATCGAACGGCACCGGCGGCCCGTCGAGTTTCGGGTTCGGCCCCTGGCGCGGCTTCCGCGGGTTGGACAGAATGGTCCCGTCGCGGAGGTCGCGCCAGACGACGTCCACCGCGACCTGAATTTCTGCCTCGCGGATCTGGTTCTGCTGGTTCAAGTTCTGAATCATCTTCTGAATCATCACGACGTTACCCAGCAGTTCGGTATCCGCCTTCGACGGGTCGGACGTAACTCGGTACGCGGTGGTCTTGCCGATCTCGTGGATCACGGCCTGGGTAACGTCGACCTCGAACCCGCGGTACGGGGTGGTCTGAAACTCGCGGTTGTTGAACAGCGGCACGTAAACCGTGCGGATGTTCTGGTCGTACAGCGCGCCGGCGCCGACATCGTACCCGAAAATCCGGAACCCGTTCTGACACCCGGTCGTGACCGACGCGGCCGCCCCGCCCACGATCGCGAGGAACTGGCGCCGGCTCGGGGCCGCGGGCGTTGTGGTTCCAGCCGGGGGTACGTGTTCGCTGTTTGACATATTCGATTCCGAATGGCGCGTCACAACACCGCAACGCGAAACCCCGGCCACGACCGCCATGAGCGCGACCACCACAACGCCCGACACGAGCTGCACCAGGAGCCGACGGCCCGCGTTCGCCATGCGAACCTCCACTGACAGGTCGGGCGTTCCGGCCGCGCTCGCGGGTGACGGACGCCCGACACGTCTCCGCGGTCGCAAACGTCCCGCGGCTCCGAACGCGCCGTGGGAACCCTGACTCCGCTCGCTTACTGCTGCGGGACGCCGCCGCCGATCGGTTGGGGTTGCGGCACCGGCGAGCCGCCCGCTGGGATCAGGCTCGGGTCGGTGCGGACGCGGTCCTTTTCGTCCACCGGTTTGTTGCGGCCGAACAGTTCGTTGAACTTCGCCTGCGCGATCGCGAACGGGTCGTTGCCGGGCTCCGGGCGCCCTTCCTGCATCAGCCGCACCAGTCGCTCCTTGTTCTCGGTCGCGGCTTCGGCGTACTTGGTGCCGGCGTACCGCCGCCGCACCAGTTCGTAGTAGAACACCGCGGACCCGGGGTGCCCGGTGCGCTCGTAGTACTCGGCCATCCGGAAGTCCTTCTCGGCCTGCTGCGAACGGATCGCGAACTTGGCCCGGGTCAGTTTCTCCGCCATCGCCGGGTCGTTGGCCAGTTCCGGCACCGAGCTTTCGGCGACCGACACAAGGTGGAGGGCTTCGGCACATTTGCGCCCGTCGTAGCTCGCCCCGCCGGTCGCGTTGTTCTTCGCCTGGATCGCGAACGCCATCGCCTGTGGCAGCAGCGTGCTGTCCTTGTGCAGCTCACAGAACTGGCTGAAGAACTGGTCCGCTTCGCTGAAGTTGCCGCGGATGAAGTTCACGTACCCGCACCAGAACAGCGCCTTGTCGGCGGTCGGCCCGGTGATGTCGTGCGTGTGGACCCGCTGGAGCGCTTCGAGCGTGTAGCCCTCTTGATCAACTTGCGGCCGGGACCGGTCGAGTAGGTGCGGCCAACTCGGTCGCCAGCGCATGACACCCTTTTCGTCGGAGCGGCGTTCCAGTTCCGCACGGAAGTCGTCGAGCCAGTAGTCGCAGATCTGGAATATCCGCGCGCAGCAGTCGCGCCGGTAAACCCCGGATTGGAAGTCCAGGAGCACCTTGTGGTAGGTGTCCGCGGCCTCCGGGTAGTGACCGAGTTGGTAGCGGCACTCGCCCTGCATGAACCGGGCGCGTTCCGCGAGTTCCTTGGGGTTGCTCTGGTTGTCGGCCAGGGTGCGGAACTGGCCGAGGGCCTGCTTGTAATCGCCGCTCTGGTACAACTGTTCGGCGGCGGCGAGCTTCTGGTCCGCTTCGGGGTCGTTGTAGCTCGAACTCAGGATGGGCTTGGCGGCGCTGCTGACCCGCTCCTTGAAGTTCCGGGCCGTGGTACACCCAGGGGCGAGCAGCGCCAGCGCGGCGAGCAGCGCCGCGGTGCGACCGGGTCGGAACGTCCTGTCGGCTGGCTTCCGCATCCGTGCGTTCTCCCCACAACCCCCGAACCCCGGTCTCATCGTGCGTCCACGTAGTTCAACATCCGCGGCCGGCGGCCGAGCACGCAACTCACCGCGTACCCGAGCACCTGCCGCACTTCTGCCCGCGTCTCGTCCGGCAGTGCCGTCTCGGCGCCGCGCGCGGTGAGGTCGCGAATGCAGAGCAACGCGTCCCCGGACACCATGCGGCGGTCGGCCACGGCCGGCCCGCATTCCGGGCACAGTACGCCCCCCGCGAGCGGGCTGAAAAAGGCCCGCGCGGTCGGGCTGAGCCGCTCACGTCCACAGGTGGCACACGCATCGAGTCGCGGGCTATATCCCAGCTCCTGAAGCCAAACAAGTTCAAATGCCGACACGGTCGCGAGCAGCGAGCCTTTCCCCCCGCCCGCCTCGGTTCTCAGGGGGGCGGTCCGTTCCACACTTCGCGCCCCGTTCACTTCCGGACCCAGTTCAACCGGCGAGTCGGCCCCGGCCGCTTGGCTTACGGGTGCTCCTTCCCCCTCGCGAACTGCGCCCTCTTCCTCGGCCCCGGTACTACCCTCTCTCTCCGGATAAAAGACCGCGGTCCGTCCGAGCGCTCGCAGGATGGCGAGTGCGGCGTCGAAGAGTACCGGATGCGGGTCGTAGTCCTGGAGCCCCTCGGCCAGTAGCTCCGCGACGTAATAACCCGCGTACAGGGCCGGAAGGTTCTTGCGAAGCGCCGGGAACTGTTCGTTCATCCGCGCCTCGGTGAGGAGTTCTAGACCGCTCGCCTTCCGGATGAACACCACCTCGCACACGGTCAGGAGATCAAAGGCGACATCGAAGTTGGATTTGAGCCGGCGCCCGCCTTTGGCGAGCGCGCGGATCTTACCGAACTCACGGGTGAATAACGTGGTGATGCGGCTGGTCTCGCTCCAGTCGGTGCCGCGGGTCACGATCGCCAGCGCTTTTTCGGACTGCACGGGTCGGGATTCACTTAGGGTCAAAGAGGGACACCTGAGTCAGACCAGAGCGAGGGACTGTCACCCCGTGCTGCTCAAAGATTGCAGTTGGCCGCTTGAGTAAGGCGAGTCTGTGTTCGGGTTGAACAAACATCTGGCGTGTGGTGGCGACCACATCCGGATGTCCGGTACGTCGCCGCATACCTGCTGCGACGTTCCGCAGGCTCGCCAGAACCCGCGGTGCGGTGTGGGGTCGCGCCGCACCCGCCACCGGTCCCCCGGCCAGGGGCGCGTCGCCGATGGGGTGCCGGGCCTCAAGTTCCCTGTGCCACGGATGTACTCGCGCCGCACATCTGGGGGTGTCGCCTCTGGGATAACGGTTGTGATCTCGGGCATCGCCTCGACTACCTCCTTCCCATCGCAAGGTACCCAGTGAAGCGGTTGCACGGTAGCGGTATGTTGCATCGGTATTCCTCTCTAATTCCGATGGCAGCGGGCCGCTCAGGGGCAATTAGGGCTCGGGATTCGTAATCGTGCCAGCGGCGTAAGTGTTTTTGAGAGAGTGCTTTGCGCGGCGGGCGAGGGCGGCGCACATTCGACTCGCGGGGAGGGGCTTTTCGGCCGCATGCGCCGGTACACCCCGTGCGGCTGGCGACACCTTCGAGGCGTACAGGCGTCAAAATCGGCGGAACTGGCTGACAGTTTGATGCCAGCAATGCCCTAGCAGGTCGGCAGCGGCGTACCAGCGATTCGGTAGCAGTGTACCAGCGAATGCCCCACTGCTTATCAGCGACAGTCGCCGATGTCCTCTGCGGCTCCCGAATCGGATTCGGGGGACAGTGCGTGGGTCGGCAGAGCGCGACCGTCGTGCGGGCCGTCGAGGCCGCCGTACACATCGCCGAGTCGGAGCTTGCCGCGGACGAGCAGCATGCGGTCGGTGGCGCGCCGGTAGAAGTCGAGGAGCGGCGCGGCTACGGTCTCCCCTTCCAGGATGCCGAGCGCCTGAACCACGGCTTCGTATGTCGACATGCGGTGACCCGGGCGGTTGCGGCGGAGGGCCACTCCCGCGAAGTCCCGGGCCGGGAGCGCAACCTTCACCGCCGAATCGAGGAGCGGTATCCGCTTCACCATTTTGCCCGCCTGTTTCCAGTTGCCGTCCGGGACGATGAGTGCCGGCGGCGACGGCAGGGCGGCGACGAGTTCCGGCGTCAGCGGCTTGGCCCCGCGGCCGGGGAAGAGCACAATCGGAGTCGCTCCGGCGGGCACGTGTGCCGCCGGGTCGGCGGGTGCGGGAAAGGCACCGTGACAGAGGAGCGTGGCGTTGCGGACCGCCAGGGTGAGGAGCCGGACCGTGTTGCTGGTCCGGCCCAGATCGTGGACGTGGACGATGAGAAGGAGCGGGGTGTGGGTTGCGAGTCGCGGCGCGTGCGCGCATACGCACAGCCACGCGTGAAGGCGGCAGGCGGGGCAGGGGGTCGGGTCGCGGTCGGCGGACATCGGGCTCCTGGTTATTCGGGCGACATCGCGAACGAGCCGGGGCGCCACGGAAACCCGATACGTGCGGGTGTTCACGTGATCGCGGTTCGTTCCCGTCCCAGAGGATGAACTTATTGAAGCCGCGCCGTGTGAGCCGGCTTCGCCTTCGCGGTCGGAGAAGCTAAGATTCGAATAATCGAAGTGTCAAATCGGCCACGGGGACCAGCACCTGTTCGCCGCGGTTCTGCTGGCGGGCCTGTTGCAGGTGGCGTTCGGCGTGCTGCGGTGGGGCAAGTTCGTCTACCTGATACCGCTGCCTGTCACCATCGGGTTCGTGAACGGGTTCGAGCCGTTTCGCGTCCGCGGTGCGGTCGGGTCGGCGCGGTAGCTGAGCGGATTCCGGTTGCGGCCCTGGTGGGCGTGATGCTCCTGGTGGCTCGTTCCACGACCCGCCGCTCGGCTGCTCGCACTCCTTCGTGTACCGTTGCACCGCCCCAGCCCAGCTTGTCCGTATGCCCCGTTGGTCCAGCGGCCGACCGTCGGTGAGGGTCGAAAGCAGGTCAGCCGCCGGTATGCGTGGGTCCGCCCGCAATCCGCCCTCGAAAGGGGAGTGGGCGGTGCCAGGAAGGTCTCGGCCTTTGCAGTCGTTCAACTCGCTCAAAATCTGGAGTGGTGCACTTAAACTGCTCTGGGGGCATCGACTCCCATTCCGACGGCTTATGAGTCGGCAGAAGTCCACAGCCGCACCTCGGATCAGGCTCGCGGTTCGGTCTTTTGCCGCACCGGAAGAACGTCCTTCAGCACGTCCCGTGCGGCCCGGATCGTTCGCTCGGTCGTGGCCCAGTCGATGCAGGCGTCGGTCACCGAACACCCGTACCGGAGCTGGGACAGATCTTTCGGGATCGGCTGGTTACCGCCCTCGATGTGACTTTCGAGCATCAGCCCGACGATCGATCGGTTGCCGAGCCGGATCTGGTTGACGCAGTCGCTCATCACGAGCGGTTGCAGTTCGGGCCGCTTGTACGAGTTGCCGTGGGAGCAGTCCACCACGATGTTGGCGGCCAGCTTGGCCTTCGCCAGCGCCTGCTCGGTCATCAAGATGCTGACCGTGTCGTAGTTCGGCCGGGCACCGCCCCCGCGGAGCACGATGTGCCCGTACCGGTTGCCGCGGGTGCGCACCACCACAATCCGGCCCTGCTCGTTGATGCCCAGGAAACTGTGCGGTTGCGACGCGGAGAGCATCGCGTTGATGGCCGCGTCCACGGAGCCGTCGGTCCCGTTCTTAAACCCCACCGGTGTTGAGAGCCCGGACGACATCTCGCGGTGCGTCTGGGACTCGGCGGTGCGGGCGCCGATCGCGGTCCACGAGACCAGTTCGCCGAGGTACTGCGGGCTGATCGGGTCGAGCGCTTCGGTGGCCGCGGGCAGCCCGATCTCGGCCACCTGCATCAGGAACGACCGGGACTTCTCCAGCCCTTCCTCAATGTGAAACGAGTCGTCCATCCGCGGGTCGTTGATGTACCCCTTCCACCCGACCGACGTGCGCGGCTTCTCAAAGTAGACGCGCATGACCAAATACAGGGTGTCCGAAACCTCATCGGCCAGGTGCCGGAGGCGGCGCGCGTAATCGAGGCCGGCGACCGGGTCGTGAATCGAACACGGCCCCACGACGACCATGAGCCGGTGGTCCGCACGGTCAAGGATGCCTTCGAGGACCGTCCGTCCTGCGGAAACCGTCTCGGCGGCGCGTGCGGTCATCGGGCACCGCAACCGGATCTCGTCCGGTGTCGGCACCTCGGCGTACAGTGATACATTTGTATTTGCGAGCTGCGAGCCACTCATTTCGGGCGCTCATCGGCGTGCCGGGCGTATTTCCCAGAGATGTTGTACGCTTCGCGGCAGCACCTCGCACAGAGCACCTCGCCGCTCCCCTGAATAAGAAGTCTCCGCGCGCGACACATCTCGAACTCGCAGGTGGCTCTCCGCTCGCGATTTCGGACTTTACGCCCGTTGAAGAACGGAACCGTAGCGTTTCGCAGGAAGGAAACGATTAAGATCTGTACTTTCCGCGAATCAGCCGTGCTCACGCGGCCAAGTCCAAGCACCGGTAGGCGAGGTCGCGGATTTTCGTGTGGTCGTGGTGCTCGCCCACAACGGCCCGAATCTCCTCGGCCAACAGCTCGTGTTGCCAGGCCCGGCGCTTGTCCGCGTGACTCGGGCGCCGGCTCGGATCGTCCCACGGGGACGCGGACCGGTGCCCCACCAACTCGTCCGCGTTCCGAGCCCAGGCCCACACCTCGGTCAGGGTGTGCGCCCATGCACACAGGTGGAAGCACCCGACGTTCGACGGCACCCCGCGCACCTGTTGCTGGCCCGTCCCGGCGACTTGTTTGAGATCCCGGAAGCACGTCTCCAGGGTGAACCGGTCGGCCACCCGTTCCAAGATGTCGGTCACCGTCGCGCCCGGGTCGGTGCTGAAGAACGCGACCCATCCGTGGGGCTCGTCCACCAGCACCACCCGGATCGCCCCACCGGCCGGGCGCCAGGTGGCCACGAACGTCTTGTACCGCTTCTCGACGGTCTTCCCATACACGGTGAACGTGCCGGTGCTCCACCCGCCGTTGTGCCCGGCCCGCTTGGCCAACGAGATCCGTGCCGTTCCGTACACCCGCGGGCGCCCGCGCAGCCCGGGCTCCCGCGCGGGCGGTAACGAGCACAGGGCCGCATCCCGGCGGAGCCGGCTCACCACCGTCACCCCGAGCTTCCGCAGCGGCTTCAGCACCGGCCCCTGGGCGTACGCCCCGTCGGCCACCACCCACACCGCCATGCCCCACATCTTCAGCCATCCGTGCGCCCACCGCACCAGGTCAACGGCCATCGCCAGCTTGGTGGCGAACCGGGGCCGATCGGTCGCCCGCACCGCGCCCAGGTTCGCCTTCCGGATGTACAACCGGGCCAACAGGGGCAGAGCCACGACCCCACCCAGTGGATGCGCCACCAGCAACCCGAGCACCACCCACACGTGCCCGTACACGAATGCGCTCCCGGCCGGCCCGGGTGTCGGGTTGTGATGCACCCCGGCCCCTTGTACCTTCGGTCCGTACCGGGCGGTCGGTGTGTCGTCCAACGCCAGCACCACCCGCGGCCCGGTCACCAGGGGCTTGAGGATCTCGACCAACAACCGGGTCGCGATGCGCTCGACCCGGCGCCCGACCGCGGCCGCGGTGGGGTAACAGCGGCGGTATTGGGACGATAATCCGGCCGCCCGAATCCAGCAACTCAGGGCGTGCCGCCCGCGGGCCAGCAGCACACCCAGGAACAGGGCCGCCAACCGCCGACCCGAGCGCCGATCCAGTGCCCCGGCCAGAACCGAAAACCAGTGGCAACGCGGGGACGGAGTATGCGCAGATGGCATGGCCGTGTCCGTTCGGGGTGGCTGGTCGTGTGGTAACGCCATCCTCCCGGACGGGCCGGCACTCGTCTACTCCGAACCCACCATCACCTCCCGACCTACAAATTCGCGGAAAGTACAGTTAAGATGGGTTACAAGTGAAAATTCGCTCAAGTGTTGTTGTGGCAGTCTTCAGTCTGCAACGTTTGGTTTTGAGGCTTGGACTCGCCGTCAGGGCTGTGAGTCACGCTATCACAGCCGCCGACCGATTACGGTTAAGCTCCTGGCATGAGAATTGGCAGCTAGTGAACGACTTTTCCATTGCCGCTGACGGGAGTTACCACGAGACGGTCGATTTGGAAGGGTGTGGCGTAGCCGATTTGGACGGCGAGCGCCTTTGGGTTCTGCACGCGGAAGTCGGAGTGAATCGAGAACTGATTGAACTCGCCCGTGTAGGACGTAACTAAAATTCCGTTGACTGAGGTGCTGATTCTTCCCTTTCGGACCGAACTGGTTATAGTGTAAGCCGTTCCGGCATGAACGAGGCGGCGGCCCTGGGTGCCGGTTCCGTTGTTGAGGAGGTCTTTTCCGGCAATGCTCCCCATTCCGCTGAAGTACCCTTTGGAGGGCCAGGTGTCGATCGCCATGTTGACGCGGTGACCGCCCGCGACCAATTGGAAGCCGAAGTACTCATCTCCCGAGATTCGCCGGACCGTTGCCTCAATGTCGTACTCTTCGCCCGGCTCGTAGGGCAGTTGCAGGACCCCGGGGAACTGCGGGTTGACGCCCACGAGAGCTTCTCCGTTTCTCCTCCATTCTCCCAGGACGGTGTGAACCCGCGTGTCGACGAGAGCAAGGAGATCGACTGTCGCGCCGCTCGCTGAACTGTCGCGCATGGGCGCTTTGCCTTCGAGTGCGATCGAGCCTGTTGAGCCCCCGCCCTTGGCTACGTTCCCTTCGCGCACGATGGGAGGCAACGTTTCGTTGCCCGTTGCGGCAGGCGGGAGTCCTGTATTCGTCTCTCGGCGCGCCGAATCCGTCGCTCGCGGTTTGCCCCCGGCAGCGGTCAGCATTATGGCCACGAGAACCGCGAAGAGCGCCACGCTACCCGCAGCGACCAAAATCGGTGCGACACTCACGCTTTTGCTTTTCGCCCTTTTTCGTCGTGGTCGTTCGCGGCTTTCCTTCTCGGCCTTCCCCGCGTCTGGCTCTTCCTTCCAGACGACGCCGGACGAGATGACTGTATGCAACGCGTCGGGTGTCTTTTGCGACTCGCGAGACGGCTCGCTCTCCCGCGGCCCCTCGGGCCGCGGCGTCGGTGAGAGGATCACGACGGGCATCGAGCGGATCGCCCGCGCGGAGCCCGGGGGCGCGGCCCGCTTCCCGCTCGGATGTGCCGAACTCGACGGTATCCGAGTTGCCCACGGGTCGGTCGATTGTGCGTCGGGGCGCGGGGGCGGCGAGTCCGGTCCCTCGGGCGGCGCGGCCGCGGCAAGCCCCGCAAGGTGTTCGGAAATTTGATGGAGGCGGTTGGCGACGGTCACCGCGGTCTGCGGGCGGTTGCCCGGGTCTTTCGCGAGGAGCCCGTGGATGAGATCCGCTAACGGCTCGGGGACGTTGGGGCTATGCGCGTGAACGGGGGTCGGCTCCTTGGTGCCCAGCGCCAGCAGCACGGCAGACAGGCTCGCGCCCGGGAACGGGAGCTGCTTGGTGCAGAGCAGGTACAGGACCGCGCCCAGCGAAAAGAGGTCGGCCCGATGGTCCACCCGCTCGCCGAGCGCCTGTTCCGGCGACATGAACGCCGGGGTGCCGACCACCGCCCCGCTCTGGGTGAGTTCTGTCTCCATCGCGACCGGCCGGGCCAAGCCGAAGTCGAGCAACTTGACCCGACCGCGGGGCGCTTCCAGCCACATGTTGGCCGGCTTGATGTCGCGGTGCACGATCCCGAGCTTGTGAGCCGCCGCGAGCCCCAAGGCGGCCTCTCGGGCGATCCGGACGGCGTTGCGCAGCGACGGCGTGCCCTTGTTCCGGATAAAGGCGTCCAGTGAGTAGCCTTGGAGGAGTTGCATGGCGATGTACGGGGTGCCGTCGCGTTCGTCGGCTTCGTACACGGTCACCACGTGATCGTGGCTGACCCGGGCGGCGGACTTGGCCTCGCGGAGGAAGCGCTCCTTCGCCTCGGCGTCGGCGGCGAACTCCGGCAGCATCACCTTCAGCGCCAGACTGCGATCCAGGCGCGTGTCCCGAGCGAGATAGACGGCCCCCATTGCCCCACGGCCCAACTCCCTCACGACGCGGTAGGGGCCGAGCGTTCCTAACTCATCCTCGGTCGCGGGCCGGCTGAAGGTGGGCGCGGCGGCACTGCCGCGTGGGGTGGTAAATTTGGTCGCACCGAGGTGGTCCAAGGTGGAGATCAACAGACTTCCCGAGCGCGAATCGATGATCAGCGACGGGTCGTTCGGATCGGACATGAGCCTCTCCCTCGGGTTCCGCAAGTCTACCAGGCGGGAGGTCGCCGCGAAAGGTCGTGCCGGTCCGGTACAGGGGCATCGGCCCGGGTCGGGAACCGGCCGTTCAGCACAGTATATTATTACTATTAATTAATAACTTGTGCAAATGAATGGTGAGGTGCGGGCTGAAAGCGACAGGGTGGGCACATTCGCCGACGGTGTAATCCAGCGATTGCCTCAGAACATTGATGGCTCATTTCGGATGGTCATCAGCCGCAGCGTCGGCAGTCGCACCGCTGACCACAGAAAGACAGCAGCAACGGGTGACGAGGGCGCAAGAGATCCACTCTTGCGCCCTCGTCACCCGTTGCTGCTGCGCGCGATCCGTCCTCGTCGCTTACGACACTGCGGCGACCAACCCGTTCACACCATCGGTCTCGGCGACGAACCCGGCGCCGACGAACTGAGCCAGGGCCTCACGCTTCGGCGTCCGCTCCGAGCCCACCACTACCACTTTCAGGTTCGGAAGCGTGTGGCGGAGCTTGGCGCACGCGAGGTATCCGCTTTCGTCGCCGGCAACTTCCGGCACAAGTACCGCGTGCGGCGCGGTCGCCGCCGCGGCGGCGTGAATGTCACGCCCGGTGGTGAGGGTGTGAACCTCCCACCCGAGCGCGCTGAGCTGTTCTGTCAACTTTGCGGCCTGCGCGAACCGACCGGCCAGAACCACCCGCTTCGTGTGGCGTTTCGTGGTCCGGGTGGTCAGGGCGTTGCGCGTGCTGCTGGTGATAGTCATAGTCCTCATTTTTCCTTTTCCTGCCGACCCCCAACCAGACACGGCAATTTCCAATTAGTTCGCGTCTGGTGGACCCAACTTGCGCCGCAATCCGGAAAATCGACGTTTCTTCCGGCGGGGCCGGTCCGGGTGCGCCAGCAAGTTCGAAATCGGCGTAGGTTCTGGGTTCTTTCTTGCCACGGCCGAAAGTTGAAGCTAGAACCGAACTTCCGGCGTGCGAACCCCTGTGTCGCTCTGTCGATTGCTCCAGCTTAGAACAGAGCCGGGCGCGAGCGAGGAAGAGGAGCATAGTACACCTGGCCAGCGCCGTCGAGGTCGGGTGGTTTGAGTGTCGCCCGCTATAATTACCGCCACCGCGGAACCGTTACTCCCCCTAACGTTTTGAGAGGCCAGAACTCATGGCGAAGGCCCGCATCTCGATCGGCACCTGGGCGTACCTCTTCAACCAAGAGCAGCCGACGAACGACTTCCACGTGATCCTGCACAAGCTGCAAGACCTCGGGTACGACGGGGTGGAACTGGGCAGCTTCGGCCCGCACCCGAGCCCGGTGTCGCACCCGACAAAGGCCAGCCGCCAGAAGCTGCGCAAGGAGATCGCGGACCACGGGTTGGCGCTGTCGGGCATCGCGGTGGACTTGTGGGCGTTTAAGAAGCCCGGCACCTCGATCGTGGACGAAAACCCGAGCGCGTATCTGACCGCGTTCCTCGGGTGGTGCGCGTTCGCCGCCGACCTGGACGTGAAGACGATCCGCGTCGACACGGTGATCGACTGGGACTACTTCGAGAAGGACGGCAAGGAACTCGGCGCCGCAAAGGGCCTGGACCGCATCGTGAGCGCGTGGGATAAGGCGAGCAAGATCGCGGCCGATTACGGGATGAACATCTGCTGGGAGTTCGAGCCCGGGTTCGCGTTCAACAAGCCGTCCGAGATTGTGCAACTGGTCGAACAGGTGCGGGCGAAGGGGAACAACAACTTCGGCGTGCTGTACGACACCTGTCACGCCCACATGTGCGCGGGGATCGGCGCGAACCAACCCGGCACCAAGGAGACGCTGCCCGGCGGCGCCCTGGAACTGCTCGAAAAGCTGAAGGGCAAGATCACCCACGTCCACGTGATCGACAGCGACGGCAGCCTGAACGAGCACAACACCAGCACGCACAACCCGTTCGGCACCGGCAACCTGGACTTCGACAAGTTGGCCCCGGCGCTGCGCAACAGCGGCGTGCCGAACGACTGGTGGTGCGTGGACCTGTGCTTCTGGCCGAACGCGTGGCAGGTGACCGCGGACAGCAAGAAGTACCTGGACAAGCTCCGCGAGAAGTACGCCGCGGTGTGATACAATCGGACCGGCGAGCGGGGAGGCGTTGGCCTCCCCGCTTCTTTCTCCACTGCGAGCCGACGGATGACGGCGACTCAACCGGCACTGAAGACGTTCGCGGACCTGCACGCCAAGCTCGGAGGCGTGCCGCTGGACCGCATCCGACTGCACCCCGCACCCGGCACCGCGACCGAAGCCGACCTCGAACACGCCGGCAAGCCGACGTGCGAACTCATCGACGGCGTCCTCGTGGAGAAGGCGATGGGGACTTTCGAGTCGTTCCTGGGAATCCACATCGCACGGCTGATTGGGAACCATGTCGAGGCCAACGACCTGGGTGTCGTGACCGGCGAAGCCGGGTTCATTCGGCTCGGCCAGGATCACGTTCGCGCCCCAGACGTGACGTTCATCCCGTGGTCCGAGTTCCCGAACGACGAGGTGCCGCAGGACGAAGCGTTCTGGTCCGTCGCACCGGGGCTGATCGTCGAAGTGCTGAGCCCCGGGAACACGACAGCCGAGATCGATCGGAAGTTGGCGGAGTTCTTCAAAGCCGGGTGCAAACTCGCCTGGACAATCGATCCGCGGGCGAAGACGGCGATGGTCTACACGTCGGCGAAGAGTTTCAAGGAGTTGGACGAAACCGGCACTCTTGATGGTGGTAAGGTGCTGCCGGGTTTCACGTTGTCGCTCGCGGAACTGTTTGCGTCCACTCAGCGCGGAAAGAAGAAGCTGCGGTAACACCTGCGCCGCACAACCGGAATGCTGTTGATCGCTCTTCGCTTCATTTCGCCCTGGCGGTTATTGCCGAATCGGCGGCACGTCCGCATACTCGCCCTGAACTTCCTCTCTTAACAACACGCTGTTAGGCGCTCATGCACCGGGCGTATCATCGCTGGTGGAGCCCGTCGCTCCACCGGGACATGGAGCTTCTCGAGTTCGGGCACGGGGGGGCGCGGGTGGTCGCGTTCCCGACGTCCGGCGGGCGGTTCTTCGAGTGGGAGAACCGCGGGCTGGTCCGCGCGCTCGGGCACGCGCTCGAAAACGGCTGGCTGCACCTCACCTGTGTGGACGCGGTGGACCGCGAGAGCTGGTACGCGTACCACACGCACCCGGGGGCGCGGGTGTGGCGCCACGAGCAGTACACTCAGTACGTGATGAACGAGGTGCTGCCGTGGGTGCAGTGGCGCAACCCGAACCCGTACACCATCTTCACCGGCGCGAGCTTCGGTGCCTTCCACGCGCTTTCGATGGGGCTGCGCTACCCGGACCGGGTGAACCGTATCCTGAGCATGAGCGGCCTGGCCGACATCAAGATGTTCCTGTCGGGCTACCACGACGAGACCGTCTACCGTCAGAACCCGGTCGACTTCATTCCCAACGAACACGACGGCTGGCGCCTGGACCGGCTGCGTTCTCAGAACATCATTCTGGCGGTGGGGAACGGCGACCGGTTAGTCCACCAGAACCGCGAGCTGTCGGGTAAACTGTGGGGCAAAGGGATCGGTAACGCGCTCCGCGAGTGGGACGGGTTCGCGCACGACTGGCCCGTTTGGTCGGACATGATCCAGAAGTACATCGGCGGCAATGATTAAGATTGTTCACCGCGGAGGGCACGGGCGGGCGCAGAGAAATTCAAGACGAGCATTAAACTCACTCTTAGCTCTTCTCTGCGCCCGCCCGTGCCCTCCGCGGTGAATCCTGTTTTAGAGCCAATTATGAAACGTGTAGGCGTCATTGTGGGGCGCGAGTGGTCGTTCCCGCCACGGTTCATCGACGAGGTGAACGGGCGCAACGCGGGCGTCGTCGCCGAGTTCGTGAAACTCGGCGGCACCCGGATGGACGAAAAGATCCCCTACGACGTGCTCGTGGACCGCATCTCGCACGAGGTGCCGTACTACCGCAGCTACCTCAAGCACGCGGTGCTGGAGGGCGTCACGGTCATCAACAACCCGTTCATGTGGACCGCGGACGACAAGTTCTTCGGCGCCTCGCTGTGCGCCAAACTCGGCCTCGCGCACCCCAAGACGCTGGTGCTGCCGAACAAGGACTACGTGCCGGGGATCGTGAAGACGGAGAGCCTGCGGAACCTGGAGTACCCGCTCAACTGGCAGGCGGTCGTGGACCACGTCGGGCTCCCGTGCATCCTGAAGGACGCGCACGGCGGCGGGTGGCGCGGGGTGTACGTGTGCCACAGCGTCGAGGAGCTGATCCGGTACTACGACGGCTCCGGGCTGCTCACGATGATCGCCCAGGAGTTCATCCAGTGGGACCAGTACGTGCGGTGCATGTGTCTGGGCCGCGACCGCGTGCTGCCGATGCCCTACGACACCCACAACCGCCGCTACATCGCCGAGCCCAACTACCTCTCCCCCGAGCTGAACGCGCGGGTGATCCGCGACTCGCTCAAGCTGGTGGACGCGCTCGGGTACGACATGAACACGGCGGAGTGGGCCATCAAGGACGGCGTGCCGTACGCGATCGACTTCATGAACCCGGCGCCGGACATGGACGTGAACTCGCTCACCCCTGAGTACTTCGAGTGGGTAGTGAAGCATATGGCCGACCTCGTCATCGACCGCGCGCTGAACCCGCAGCCGCAGCTCGCCGAACTCAAGTGGAGCAAGCTGTTTTGATAAGGTAGGGGCGGCCGCAAACAAGCGCAACGTGCGAAGGCTAAAGAAGAGCGCGCAGCAGACGCCCGGTTCCTCTGGTGCCGGACCTCTTGCTCTTTCTTTTTTGTGCTTTTTGTGCTTTTTTCCGGCCGTTCTGATTCTTCCCCCGAGGCGTGCCATGTCTGCCGACGCGATTGCTGCCTACCACGACCTGCTCGCGTCCGGCGGCATACTCGCGGCCGACTCGCAGGGTGCTCTGGAGCGGGCGCAACAGTTGCGAGGGCTCCAGTTCGGCACCCGCCCCGTGTGCACGGTGCTGCGCCCGCGGTTCCTCACCCCGGCGCAGTACCGGCTGCTTCACGACACCGTCGGCACCCTGCTGCCTGCGTTCCAGACCGTGTACGATCGCGCCCTGGTCGACCCGGCGTTCCGTGGGCAGTTCCGGTTGCTCGACTGGGAGGAGCAGCTCCTTTCCGTGGAGCCCGGGTTCGCCTGCCCGAGCCCGACGAGCCGCTTCGACACGTTCTTCGCGTCCGACGACGAACTCCTGTTCACCGAGCTGAACTCCGAAACCCCGGCCGGGGCGGGCTACTCGGACGCATTGAGCGAGGTTTTTTACGGGTTGCCGGTGTTTCAAGAGTTTCAGCGACGGTTCCGGGCGTTCCCGATCCCGGCGCGGCCCGGCGTGCTGCACGCGCTCACTGACTCGTTCCGGCAGTGGCAGGGGCACACGTCCGACGCCCCGCGGATCGCGATCCTCGACTGGCGCGAGGTGCCGACGTTCAGCGAGTTCGTGATCTTCTACGACTACTTCAAGGCGATGGGGCTCGAGGCGCGTATCGTGGACCCGCGCGAGGTGGAGTACCGCGACGGCAAGCTGATGGCGGGCGACTACCACATCACCCTCATCTACAAGCGGGTGCTGATCGGCGAGCTGATCGAGCGCGGCGGGCTCGATCACCCGGTCGTGCGGGCCGTGCGCGACCGGGCCGTGTGCATGGTGAACTCGTTCCGCTGCAAGATCCTGTTCAAGAAGGCGTCGCTCGCGGTGTTGTCCGACGAGCGTAACCGGGGCCTGCTCACGCCCGCGCAGCAGCAGGCCGTTACGAAACACATCCCCTGGACGCGGGTGATGGAGGCACGCACCACCACCGGACCCGACGGCGCGGCCATCGACCTGGTCCCCTGGGCCAGCACGAACAAGGACCAACTGGTACTGAAACCGAACGACGACTACGGCGGGAAGGGGATCGTACTCGGCTGGCTGGCCGACCAGCGCACCTGGGACGAGGCGGTGCAGACGGCCCTGACCCACCCGTATGTGGTTCAGCAGAAGGTGAAGATCCCGCACGAGGCGTTTCCGAGCTTCGAGAACGGGTCGCTTCACGTCCTCGACCGGATGCTGGACACGAACCCGTACGTGGCGTTCGGCACGCACATGCACGGGTGCCTGACCCGCATCTCCACCGAGGCGCTCGTGAACGTGACCGCCGGCGGCGGGTCCACCGTGCCGACGTTCCTGGTCGAGCCGCGGTGACCGGGCGTTGAGTTCAGCCCGACTCACGTTCCAATTGCCGGCGTCTATTTTGTCTGCTCTTCTCGTGGCATAGACATTCCTGTCTGTGCGGTTCAGTAATCGCTGCACAGACAGGAATGTCTGTGCCACAAGAAACAAACACAACCAGCCGGATCGTAAATGACGCTGGTTTCAACGGCCGCTGGCGGTAGCAGCCTCTACGAGCGTTCCGTCGGCGAGGTCGTCGCCGGGGCGCACCACCAACCGCTCGCCACCGGTTAACCCTTCTGTGATCTCGACGGTTTGGCCGTAGTCACGCCCCAGCTTCACCGCCCGGTACGTCACGCGCCCGGCGGTGTCGACCAGCGCGACCTTCGCCCCCTCGGCGCGGATCACGACCGCGGCACCGGGGACGCGAACCACATTTCCCGGGTTCTCGAGCTGGAACCGCACCTGAAGGTACATCCCGGGCAGCAGCGCGTGGTCCCGGTTCGGAACCGCCACCTCGACCCGCAGGGTCCGGGTCAGCACGTTGACCGACTGCGTGGTGCGGGCCACCGCGCCGGCGAACTCGCGGCCGGGCACCTCGCGCCGCGAAACCGGCGCCGGCTGCCCGGCGCGCACCGCCGTGGCGAACGTTTGCGGCACGTCGGCGAACACCCGCAGCGTGTCGATCTGCGCCAAGTGGAACATTTCCCGCCCGGCGGAACTGTCGGCGACGACGAGCGCCCCGGGGTCGTAGTTGCGGGCGGTGATGACGCCGCCGAACGGCGCGGTCACCTTCTGGAACCGTTGCAGGTCCTCCAGCCGCTTGACGTTGGCCTCGCTCGCCTTGATCGTCGCTTCGGAAAGCTCGACCGTTGCTGTCGACACCTTGAAACTCGCTTCGGCCTCGTCCCGCTCCTGCTTGGAGCCGGCGCCGCCGCTGTACGTTTGCCGAACGCGGTCGAGGTTCAGCCGGCTCAGCTCCACGCTCGCGCGGTTCCGGTCCCGGGTCGCGAGCGATTCGCCCAGCGCCGCCCGCGCCTGAAGGAGTTGCGCGTCCACCTCGGGCGTCTCGATCTCGGCCAGTAACTGGCCCTCCTTCACTTCGTCGCCGATGTCCACGTACCACTTGCGCAGGTAGCCGCTGGTGCGGGCGTACACCGCGGTCTCGCGGAGCGGGTACGCGGTCCCCGGGAGCACCTGCTCGACCTTCGGCGGCGCGCGTTCGGCGGTCACCACCAGCACACGGGGACGGTCCGTGCGCACGGCCTCCGCCGCTTCGGTGCGGTCGGCCTGTTGCCGGTGCCGCGCCCGGACGCCGGCGACACCCAGCGCCCCGAGGGCGGCGAGCGCGAGGATTGCCAGCACGAGTAACCGGAGGAACGACGGCCGCGCCGGCGGGGCTTCGACGTGGTCCGGGTCGGCGTGCCCGTGCGCGGGGTTCGTGTGTAGTACGGGGGTGCTCACGGCCGGCTCCCTTCGAGGTCCTGGTGGTCCAAGTTCCGGGTTGCAAGATTCACTGACCCGCACGGCTTCGCCGGGGGTGCTGGAATGACTCAGTTCGCGTCGGCGGGTTCGGCCGGTGCCGGTTTGGGCCGGAGCAGGCTGTACATGACCGGCACGAAGAACAGGGTGTACGCGGTGGCCACGGTCAGGCCGCCGATAACCGCCCGGCCGAGCGGGGCGTTCTGCTCGCCGCCCTCGCCGTGCCCGAGCGACATCGGCAGCATCCCGGCGATCATCGCCATCGCGGTCATCAGCACGGGGCGGAGCCGCGTCGAGCCCGCCGCCAGCGCGGCGCGGCGGCCGTTCAGGCCGGCCGCCCGCTTCTCGTTGGCGAACGTCACCATGAGAATGCTGTTGGCGGTCGCGACGCCGACGGTCATGATCCCGCCCATCAGGGCCGGGACGCTCACCGTTGTTCCGGTGGCGAACAGCGCCCACAGGATGCCCGCCGCGGCGCCCGGCAGCGCCATCAGGATCACAAAGGGGTCGGTCCACGACTGGAAGTTGACCACCATCAGCAGGTACACCAGCAGCACCGCGAACAGCAGCCCGAACCCCAGCCCCGCGAACGACTCGTCCATGCTCTCGATCTGCCCGCGGATCGCCAGCGTGCTGCCCTTCGGCAGGGTGCCGCGGGCCTCTTCGACCACCGCCTTGATGTCGGCCGCGGCGCCGCCCAGGTCGCGGTCCTGCACGGTCGCGCACACCTCGTACACCGTTTGCACGTTGTAATGGCTGATAAGGCCGGACGACTCCGCGCGCCGCACCGTCGCCAGATTGGAGAGCAGTTGCGGCTCGGTCCCCTCGCCGGTGACGGGCGTGCTGAGCAGCGCGTCGACCGAGTCGATGCGGGTCTGCGGGGTCTGCACGGCGACCCGGTAGTTCACGCCGTTCTTCGGGTTCACCCAGAAGTTGGGCGTGCCCTGGAACGACGAGCTGAGCGAGACGAGCAGCGACCGGGCGGCCTCCTGCTGGGTCACGTTCAGGCCGCTGGCCATCACCCGGTCCACGTCCACGCGGATCTCGGGCGCGTCGGCGATCTGCCGCAGCCGCACGTCCACCACGCCCGGGATCTTGCTCAGCTTCTCGCGCAACTGCTTCGCGACCGCGAGGTTCTCCTCGCGCCGCACCCCCACCACCTGCACGTTGACGGGCGCGGGCTTGCCGAACGTGAGCACCTGGCCGGTCACGTCGGCCGGGAGGAAGTCGAACGTACACCCCGGGAAGCGCTTGGGCAGCTCCTGACGCAGCTTGCGGATGTGGTCCGCGGTCGGGCGGTGTTCGTGCTTCAGCGACACCAGGATTTCGCCGTCGTACACGCTCACCAGCTCGTTGTTGATGTACGCGGTGTTCGTGTAGAACGGGGACACGCCCATGTTGTCGATGACCGTGTCGCGCTCCGCGTCGGGGATCTGCTCGCGGATCACGTCCTCGATCTGCCCGAAGATCCGCTCGGTCTCTTCCAGCCGCGTGCCCGCGGGCGCCCGGACGTGCAGCCGGATCTGGCCGGCGTCGACCGTGGGGAAGAAGTCGCGGCCGATGAACGGGACCAGCGCGAACGACCCGATTGCGAACCCGAGCATGAGCGCCACCGTGACGCCGCGGTTGTGCAGCGCCCAGTCGAGCAGCCCGCGGTACGCCTGGCGGACCCGCTCGAACGTGCTCTCGAACTTCGCGTGCAGCTTGCCGAACACGCCCGACGGGGCGTCGTGCTGTCCGCTGGCGTATTGTCGGGCCTCGCGCCCCAGAAGGAACAGCATCAGCGTCGGCACCAGCGTGCGCGACAGGAAGTAGCTCGCGAGCATCGCGAAGATCACCGCCATCGCCAGCGGGATGAACAGGTACGCCGCCGGGCCGGTGAGGAACACCACCGGCACGAACACGATGCAGATCGCGAGCGTCGACACGAGTGCGGGAATCGCGATCTGCTGCGCCCCGTCGAGGATCGCGTGCCGGAGCGGCTTCCGCATCGCCATGTTGCGGTGGACGTTCTCGATCTCGACGGTCGCGTCGTCCACCAGGATGCCGACCGCCAGCGCCATCCCGCCCAGGGTCATCACGTTGAGCGTCTCCCCGAACGCCCAGAGGCAGAGGATCGAACACATCACCGACAGGGGGATGGAGATGATGATGATCAGCGTCGAGCGCCACGAGCCGAGGAACACGAGGATCAGCAGGGCGGTCAGGCCCGCGGCGACGGCGCCCTCGTGCAGCACCCCGTTCACCGACTCGCGAACGAACACCGACTGGTCGAACAGCACTTCGAGTTTCAGTTCGGGGGGAAGTTGCGCCTGGATGCCCGGCAGCGCCTGCCGCACGCGGGACACGACTTCGATGGTGGACGCCCCCTCGCCCTTCATAATGGGGAGCAGCACCGCCCGCTTGCCGTCGCGGCGCACGACGTTGGTTTGCACCGCGTAGCCGTCCCGCACCTGGGCCACGTCCCGGAGGTAAACGGGCGTGCCGTTCACCGTCTTCACCGGCATCTGGTTGAACGCCTCGACCAGTTCCGGGCTGCTGTTCACCTTGATGTTAAAATCGGTTTCGCCGATTTTGGCGGTGCCGGCGGGGAGGATCAGGTTCTGCGCGTTGACCGCCGTGCTGACGTCCGCGGCGGACAGGCCCCGCGCGTAGAGCTGCTGCGGGTCCAGGTCCACCATGATCTGGCGCGGCTTGCCGCCGTAGGGCTGAGGCACGCGCGCCCCCTGAACCGTGCCGAGCCGCTGAATGATGAAGTTGGCCGCGTAGTCGTACAGCTCCGCTTCCGTAAGGGTGTCACTGGAGACCGCGATCTGGGCCACGGGGACGCTGGTGGCGCTGTACCGGACGATGTACGGCGGGGTGGTGCCCTGCGGCATGTTGCTCAGCACCGTCTGACAGGTCGCGGTCACCTGGGCGGTGGCGGCTTCGATCTTGGCGTTCGGGCGGAAGTAGATGCGGATCACCCCCGTGCCCGTGTAAGCCTGACTCTCCATGTGCTCGATGTCGTTGACTGAAGCGGTCAGCACCCGCTCGGTGACGAGGAGGATGCGCTTTTCGATGTCGTCCGCGGGCATGCCCGAGTACAGGTACACAACTGTTACAACGGGGATGTCGATGTCGGGGAAGTTGTCCTGCGGCATCTTGTAAATCGCGACGATCCCGACCACGAGGATCAGCAGCGAGACGACAACGAACGTGTACGTGCGGTCGAGGGCGAGTTTGACGATCCACATGGGGCGGCCCCTGAGATGTCGCGGCGCGACGCGGCATCGCGATTCGAACCGGCGGCAACCGGGAATACCCAAACAGGGGCGGCAGGCTGTCAGCGATTATCGATAATCGATAAACAAGATGCAATAGCCGGCATGCGTATTGTTTACAGTGAAGAATTGAAGCGGCACTCTCCCCGAGGCTCGCGCATGTCTGTGAAGAAGGGCAGCGTTCGGGATCACGTCCGACGGGCGCTGACCGAGCGAATTCTGGCGGGGCACTATCAGCCCGGTGAGCGGCTGATCGAGTTGCAGCTCGCGCGCGAGTTCGGAACGAGCCAGGGGTCGGTGCGCGAAGCGCTGCGGGAGTTAGAAGCGTCGCGGCTGGTCGAAACGAAGGCGCATCGCGGCACCTACGTCCGAGTCGTCGGTGCGCCGGAGATCCGCGAGGCCTACTTCGTCCGCGGCGTACTCGAACAGGCTGCCGCCCTGACAGCGGCCCCGGCACTCGCCGGCCGTGCAGAAACGTTGCGCCCCGGTGTCGCAGCAATCCTGCGGGCCGCCGACGCGAAAGATTACGCCGACCAGGCGGCCCAGGTGTACGCATTGCACCGCACGATTGTGGCCGCGTCCGGCAACGCCACCCTGTTGCGGTTGTGGGAGGCGCTCGCGTTTGAAACGTGGGTGCGAATCCGGTTGGGCTGGGGCGAAATTAACCGCAAACTCGCGGAAACATCCTACGAACGCATCCTCGCCGTTCTGGACCGCGGGGACGGCGTTACAGCCGGCACACTGCTGCGAGAGCACGCCGCCGCCTTTTCTCCCCCGCCTGAAACAGACACAAACGCGGAGCTTGTTCAACCAACCTAACCACGAGGAACGACGAAGCCGGAGGGCAGGGGCCAACACACCATCACCGGGAGGCTGACACAGGAGTGTGACGTAAGACGTTAAATGGAAAGGAAAAGCGGCAGTAATGTGGCCGGATGCAATTCGCGTTGTTGAGCAGGCTCATCGGTACACTGCACATTTCGCTGATGTGTGCTGCGGGCGAGGACAACTTTGCTACCACAGGAACCCTCGACGAGTCAAGTGAGGCGGTGCGCAAAATGGTCAAATTTTGCCGTCTCGGGTAGACATGGGATCATTGATCAGGTAGCTTTAATTTTCCACACTGCCGCGAAGGGTACCCTATGAAGCTCCGCGTGTTCCTGCTGACGGTCACGCTCGCCCTCTTTAGCGGGGCCAGCGCTCGGGCCGACTACCAGTACCAGTTTGTTAGCAGTACCGGTCAGACTTCCCCGACTACCTTCAATGTGGACCTGAATGGTACCATCAACATTCAGGTCTACTTGGTTCAGACCGCCCCTCCTACTGATCCAAAGCAGGATCTTTCCCAGCATGGCTTGGTTGCTGGGGGGGTACGTCTTAACTACATGAACAACAATGTTCAAGTCGCTGGAATTACTCCCAACTCTCTTACTGCCGGTCAGTTCGAAAGCGCCTCGACCACCATTGCAAACAGCAAAAAATACGCCCGGTTGAACGTGATTAACGACGTTGACGGGGGCGCGGTGATGCCTGATAGCAACGGGCGCGTGCTGCTCGGAACATTCACGTTCACGGGCATGTCCATGGGGCAGACTCTCGTCTACACGAGCGACGCGAGTAGCGGTGTCGATAACATACTCGCTAACGGTCAGTTCCTCGACTCGATGATCAACTACTCGGCTTCTCAGATCACGATTAACGTCGTGCCGGAACCGGGGACGATGGTTCTTTCTGGGTTACTTGCCGTCGGGATTGCGGGCGGGGCGGCTCGCCGGCTCCGCCGTCCGGTTGTGGCTGCCTGATTTCTTAAATTTGCCTTCATGCCGGCGGCCGGATCGGAAATCCGATCCGGCCGCCGGCATTTGCTCATTCCACGCCCTCGTGTCGTAGCTTCTGTGTGGCGTTCGGTGTTTTTAGCGTACTCAAGATGAAGAACTGGTCGCTTTGCAGTAGATGAAATCGGCGCGTTTTTTGTTTGGTTATAGATTCGTGGCGTCTTGCTCATCTTTTGGCTTTTCGATCGCAGAATTAGACACAGTAATCGTTACGGGAACAATCCAAGTAATTGCCCAGCGATTCCAGCACCCATCACACGCGACATTGCGCTCTGATACAGGTGCTTGGTGGCTGTGTCGCACTTCTTGACGAGCCGCGACCGTCCAGGAGCGGGGCACGAACGCGCGATGGGGATGCGAGGACCGTTTTGACAGGATCGACAAGATGAACAGGATTTCAAATTGATCGGTCTTCATCCTGTCGATCCTGTCAAAACGGTCCTCATGAACCGTTCCGCCCGCACGGGGCGCAAGAACGCGGCCCGTTCTCGTACTCATGCCCTGTGGTCGTGTCGCTGTTCTTGGCGAGACGCGACCGCCCGAGGGCGGCATGCACGCTACCGCTCCCGGCTCGTCAGAAAGCGACACCCACGACGGGTTCATGTATGAGGGAGACGCTCATCGCACGTTGCTCCACATCGTGGGAAAATGGTAACTCATCGCGAGTCTCGCTCTGTCAAGTATAAAGTCCGGTACAATGCCAGTATGAGTGCCGAGAAGTATTTGCGGCCCGATGTGATCCGCCAAGTGGCGCGGCTCGATCTGCGGGCGAAGTTCATCGTTCAGGGGTTTCTGACGGGTCTGCACCGCAGCCCCTTCCACGGCTTCTCCGTGGAGTTTTCGGAACACCGCAAGTACAACCCTGGTGACGACCTCAAATCCCTCGACTGGGGTGTCTACGCCAAGACAGGTAAGTACTTCGTCAAGAAGTACCAAGCCGAGACCAACATGACGGGCTATCTCGTCATGGACCTGTCGAAGTCGATGGACTGGAACGGCCCGGCGGAGGCACGCAGGGCCGGCGTGAAACTCGACTGGGGCGCGTTGGGTGCGGCCGACGAGACGCTGACCAAGTTCGATTACGCCGTGTGTCTCGCTGCCGCGCTCGGATACCTGATGATCTACCAGCAGGACCCGGTCGGGTTGGTGGCGTTCGACACCAAGCTGCGCACCGTCGTGCCGCCGAAATCCAAGCGCACGCAACTCGGGACCATTCTTTCGGTGCTCGCCAACCTCAAAGCCACTGGCGAGACCAACATTCCGGAGAGTCTGTTTCAGCTCACGTCCATGATCAAGGGCAAGAGCCTGATCATGCTCTTCAGTGACCTGTTACCCACTACTGACGATTGGAAGAGCGAGGCGGACGCACTGGTCCGCAGCCTGTACCGGTTACGGTATGCGGGCCACGAGGTGATCGTGTTCCACGTGCTGGATGTGCTGGAGGCGAAGTTCCCGCTCGCGGGGTTGGTCGATTTCCAGGACGTGGAGTCCGACGAGCACCAAGAGCTCGACGCGCAAGGCATCCGCGACGACTATGTCACGTTCGTTGAGGAATTCCGGAACTACGTCCGCACGGAATGCGCCTCGGCGAACATCGACTACCTCGGGGTGGATACGTCCGTGGGGTTTGACAAGGCGCTGATCGAGTACTTGGTTCAGCGGCAGCGACGGTTCAGTTGATGCCGCCAGCGGGAAGGCACACATGTGGATGCGGCTCGGATTCGCCGGACTGTCTTTGCCGCTGAAGAGGAAAGTGAGGTCCTAATCACCACTCAAGGGATAGTAACGAACCCAGGCCGTGTGGACAGTCGAATCGCAAGTCGATGCCTGACAAGGGATTCGAATATCTAAGTCCCTGGCGGCTATTGCGGAAGCACTCCAGGGCGATTGCGAACTTATGTCGAAAGTCAGTTGCGGCCGAACTGCGCCAGCAAGAACCAAAACCCTTGAAAACCTAGAGTGCGAAGGGGGGGACTTGAACCCCCACGATCTTGCGATCGACAGAACCTAAATCTGTTGCGTCTGCCAATTCCGCCACCCTCGCTTGCGACCTTTTACCCATCGTAGTGAGCATTAGGCTACTACCGCAACGCAGTAGAATCAACACGCATTTTCCAATTCCCAGGACTACGGGGCGGACTCGCAAGCGTTCAATTTGGGTAACGACCTGAGTTGACTTGTGTCACTGCGAAAGCGATGGAAGCCAATGATTTACGCTTCCCAATGCTGTTACCGGTCATCGAGTCTGGGTCTCTGGTGCCGTGCCTCATTCACCGCACTAACGGTAGGCTTGGGCGAACCCGCACTCGTGTGCCCGTGCTGCCGGTGCTGGTTCGCGTGTGGCAGCGAACGAAACCGGCTGAGCCGACCGGCCAAACTTTGCGGGCGCGCCACCAAAATACCGGCATTTACGAACCCATCGGAGTCACGATTGGGGTACCCGGACGGCACACGCGATGGACCAAAGACGAGATTGAGGGCACGCCGGAAACGCAGTCGAGAAGAAGGTGAGGCGACGTTCGCCAACGTGCAACGATCCCGACTCATTGGTCACTACCAAAGTCGGCGCAGGGCGGCGCGGTGAACGAAACTGCGCCGTGTGGATCTTCAATCAATGAACAGGGTTTAACGGAACTTGTTCGGGTTCATTTGCATAGCGACGCCCGCGGCGGCCCTGATGATCGCGAGTATCAGGCCAATGATCCCGAGTACCAGTCCGGCAACGGCCATCCCCTTGTTCTCGGTTTTTTTCATCCCCAAAGAGCCTGTTGTGATCGCACCGATCGAGGTCGCAATGCCGACCAACGGGCAACAGCACAGTGGGAGTGACAAAATGCCGAGCACCAGCGCCGTTACAGCCTGCCCGTTGCCACCTTGCGAACGCCGCCGGGGGCGGTAATCATCATCGTCATCATCGTAGTCACGCCGGCGTCGCCGCGGACGGTCATCGTCGTCATCATCGCGCGAACGACGTGATCGCGAGGTTGTACCCCGAATCTGACCGCCGGATGCCGAGTTCCCGGGCTTCTTGGTGGTCGCTACGAACACTTGGAGGCAGTGGCCGCACTCCACCTCTTCGCCCTCGTGGGCGGCATGGACCCTCGAGCTGGGTGTTGCACGTCGGGCACGTGACGCGAATATCGGGCATTGGCACTCGCGGGTGTGGCGACGGATTCGGTGCTCGCAAGTTGTGGGCGACCGGTTACCGACTGGTGCGGCTTTGACGAGAGTGTCCCTGCCGGCGGCCGTTCAAAGACGCACTGCCAAGGAGGCGCTGACAATGACGAGCGGCGTTCAGTCGTCGCGCCGCCCGCGCCCGCCTCCGCCGGAAGCCAGCCCGACAATCCCCAACGCCAGATTGACAACGTCGAAATTTACAATCTGAATGATCTGCATTATCAAAAGTGCCTTCGGCCGATCGACAAACCTCTTATTGAACATAGATGAGGCGTTAACAATGGCCAGTATCCCCCAGACCACCGCAAACCAGACGCCCGGCCACGCGCAACACAGGAACGAACTGGACAGGACAGCCAAAAAACTCATGAGAAGGGCCCAGATGCCCCCGCCCAATAACATTCCGGCGACCGGCTGGCTCGGGATCTGATCCCCCCGTCGTGGGCGGTAGTCGTCATCGTCATCGTCATCGTCATCGTCATCCCGGCGGCGCCGCCGCGGGCGGTCGTCGTCCTCCTCGTCAGCACGGTCGCGCGCGGAACCGGAGCGAGGGGCCGCCCCCCGGGTCTTGCGCCCAGACGCCGAAGAGCCATCCTTTTTCGTTGCCGCTACGAACACTTGGAGGCAGTGGCCGCACTCCACCTCTTCGCCCTCGTGGGCGGCGTCGACCTCGAGCTGGGTGCTGCAGGTCGGACACGTGACGCGAATGTCGGGCATTGGTACTCGCGGTTTGAGTGACGGTAACGTTTCGCTACTGTAACGCCTTCTGTTCCGGAGACTACTCGCGCGGAACGTCCGGGACCGGTGCGGCAGAACCCTCGAACGCCTTTGGCGCGCAGACCAAAAGCAAGCCGCGCACAATTGGTTGCCTATTTTCGGCCCGGCAGGTCGTCCCTGAACAGTTCGCTCACAGACTCGTTGCCGTGAATTCGTCCGATCGCGTTGGCGATCAGATTCGCGACCGAAATCACCTTCATATTTGGAAGTTGCTTGTCCGGGGGCAGTGGAACACTGTCCGTGATGACGATCTGGTCGATCGCCGACCCCCTCAGCCGCTCGATGGCCGGACCGCACAGCACCCCGTGCGTGGCACACACGAACACGTGCTTGGCGCCGTGGTCACGCGCCACCCGCACGGCCCCGCTGATGGTCCCGGCGGTCGAGATCATGTCGTCGTACAGCACCACCGACTTGCCCTCGAGCGGCGCGCCGATCAGGTGCCCGTGTTTGATCTCCGTCGCGCTGCTGCGGCGCTTGTCGGCCACCGCGATCAGCCCGCCGACATTCTTTTGGAAATCGAGCGCCTTTTTAATGCTCCCTTCGTCCGGGCTGAGCACCACCAGATCGCTCTGGTCGATGTTGAGCGAGCGGACGTACTTGGCGATCTCCTTGACCGCGTACAGGTGGTCCACCGGGATGTCGAAGAACCCCTGGATCTGTGCGGCGTGCAGGTCCAGGGCCAGAACGCGGTCGGCGCCGGCCTTGGTGATGAGGTTGGCGACGAGCTTCGCGGAGATGGGAACGCGGCCCTTGTCCTTGCGGTCCTGGCGGGCGTAGCCGTAGTACGGGAGGACGGTGGTGATCCGCGCGGGGCTGGCCCGCTTGAACGCGTCCAGGATGATGAGCAGTTCCATCAGGTGGTCGTTCACCGGGGTGCAGGTGGGCTGCACGATGAACACGTCCCGGCCGCGCACGTCCTCCTCAATGCGGACGCTGGTCTCCTTGTCCGGGAAGTCGCCGATGGTGAGGTTGCCGAGCGGCACCGCGAGCGCCCTCGCAATACCCTCGGCCAGCGGACGGTTGGCCCGCCCGCTGAAGATCTTGAGCTTGGTGTTGACCGTTCCGAACACGGACATCTCCTGAGCGCCCCCGGCATGGAACGGGACCGCGACAGAGGGGGAACCGCATTATGTATCACTATTTATTAGGCCGCCAGCGCGTGCACGAAAAACGGTTGTGTCGGGAATAACGGCGATCCGGTATCGTAAAAACCCCAACAGCCCCGCCCCACGAGCATCGGTTCCAATGTCGGACGTGAACGACCACCTTGCGCTGGCGCTCGTGCCGGGACTCGGTCCGAAACTGACAGCCGCACTGCTCGAGCGGTTCGGCACGGCCGCCGCGGCCCTTCGGGCCACCGCCGCGGATCTGGTTCAGATCCCACACATCGGTGAAAAGCTCGCAACGGCCCTCGCTGCGGCCTTGCGTGCGGTCAACATCGATTCGGAACTCGCTCTTTTGGAGCGGCACGGCGTGCGGCCGGTCGCACTCGGCTCGTCCGAGTACCCGGCGCCGCTGGCCGCGGTGCCGGCGCCGCCACCGCTGTTGTACGTCCGGGGGGCGTGGGTTGCCGCGGACGTGAACGCGATCGGCATCGTGGGCGCGCGGTCCTGCACCGCCTACGGAAAAAGACTTGCGGAGCAGATCTCACGGGATCTCGTGCGCGCCGGGTTCACCGTCGTATCGGGCCTGGCACGCGGGATCGACGGGGCGGCCCACCGCGCGGCGCTGGCGGCCGGCGGGCGCACGATCGCGGTTCTCGCCGGCGGCCTCTCCTCCATTTACCCGCCGGAACACGCGGACCTTGCGGCGGAGGTGGCGGGAAACGGGTGCCTGGTGACCGAAACCCCGATGGCCGTGGCGCCGCAGCCCGGGATGTTTCCGGCGCGGAACCGGATCATCAGCGGGTTGAGTCGGGGGATCGTGGTGATCGAGGCGAACGCGAAGAGCGGCGCGCTGATCACGGCGACGCACGCCGCCGAGCAGGGGCGCGAAACGTTCGCCGTGCCCGGGAACGTGGACAGCGCGGCCAGCGCCGGCTGTCTGGAACTCTTGCGCAAGGGCGCCCGGCTCGTGCGCGGCGCCGACGACATCATCGAAGACCTGAAGGGTATCGCGACAGCCGACTACCCTGCTGGTTCGATGGACCGTGGTCTGGCACCCGCAGGAACCCAGTATAAAGGCGCTCAAGGGCACCCGTCGCAGGAGGACGCGGTAACCGGTCGAGCCGTTCGGGAGGACGTTCCCCGTCCGCCGGCACCAATACTGGACGTGACCCAGCAGCGCGTGTTCGACGCCCTCGCGGACAAACGGCACGCGGACGAACTGGCACGCGAACTGGGCGTGGCGGTCGGCGAGTTGTCGCGCATCCTGATGCAACTGGAACTGAAGAAGGTGCTCCGGCGACTGCCCGGCAACTTCTATGAGCGGCGGTGAAAAGGGAAGGGCGTTGCGCCAGAACGTAAGGCCCTGCGACAAGGGGCGGGCCAGGTTGGTGGTGGACAACGACCGGCACCCGCGCGGTGCCGGAGGCGGGGATCGCGGGTTACCGTTTTTGCCGACTGAGTGGGCCGCGTCGAAGTCAGCACGCCCGGCCCGTGTCGGCCGTGCGTCTGCTACCCGTGCCCCCTCCCAGAGAAGACACAGGTAGCCGATCCCCGAGAACAAATGGTGGATTAAAAAGCGCTCCGCGCATGCCTTACTTCTTGTTCGCAATCAGGTTGGTCGTGAGCGCCTTTTCTGTGGGCTCGCGGATGTCCCACACCAGTCCGACGGCACCCAGCGCGCGGATGATGTAGTAGCTCATGTCCACCTCCCACCACTTGAACCCCTGGCGCGCACAACTCTGGTAGTGGTGGTGATTGTTGTGCCAACCCTCGCCCATCGTCAGGATCGCGGCCCACCAGCAGTTCTTGCTTTGGTCCGTCGTTTCGTACCGGCGTGTGCCGAACAGGTGGCACGCCGAATTCACCAGGAATGTGGCGTGGTACAGGCACACCGTGCCCACCAAGAACCCCCACACTACACCGCTCCAGCCGGCCAGAAGGTAACACAGCACGGCAAGCGACAGCCCGGGCACCCAGGTAAATGAGGAGTCCAGGACGCGCAGCTCGCGGAACCGAGCGAAGTCTCTCATCTCAGGGGCGTTCGTGAACCGCCCGGAAATCACCCAGCCGATGTGCGCCCACCACACGGTCCGGACGATCGGCGAGTGCGGATCGTCCTCCTGATCGGAGTGCTTGTGGTGGTGGCGGTGGTGCCCGGCCCACCACAGCGGCCCCTTCTGCATCGCGGCGCAGCCGATCCACGCAAGCACGAACTGGAACCAGCGGCTCGTCTTGTAGGCGCGGTGGGCGAAGTAACGGTGGTACACACCGGTAATGCCGAACATACGCGTGACATAGAAGAGCAACCCGAGCCCCGCGGCCTCCCAGGTGAACGGCACGAAGAACGGCGCCACCACCGCCGCGACGTGCAGCAGGATGAACGGAACAGTACGCGCGCGCGCGTACCAGTCCATTGCCGGCTCGGGTAACTGTGGCAGTTTGGGAACGGTAATCACGGGCGACACGCCCGAATTTGGTGCAGTGGCAGGAATAGCGGCGGCTCCGATGAGCGTGCGAGTTGGATACGGCGTCCTGGATAAAATTAGGACTCCCAGGTCGCTAATGCTCGCATGAAATCCGAAATCCCACAAGCCGCATTGCCGGTGCCGTCACGGCGCCCCGAAAGCGATGATCGCGGTGCCAACGGATCCCAACCGCTTTTCTGCGTGGCCAGTTGACACAAGCCCGGGCGAGCATTCGTGGACGCGGCTCACGCCGTCCACGGGGTACTTTTTGTGCTGCGTGTGGTGCCAAGTGTGGAGTTCGTGTGCGGGCTTTCGAGACCCTGCCGGTTCAACGTACTGGCTCGGCCTCAAGACCCTAACGTACCGGACGTTCGGCGGCGCCTCATGCTTGCCCGCGTAAAGCGTCGGACATAACCGGGGCCGCACCCAGACACCCGGACGCACCGGCCGGAATATGTTTTCCCGCGCCGAGGCCGTTTGTGTAAATTAGAGCACGTCTGCTCCTTCGGAGACCGTCTCAATGCGCCGTTACGGGATGCCGCTCGCCGTTGTGCTGCTGCTCGCCGCGCTGCCGCTCGTTCCGATCGTCGGGCAGGAAAAACGAGTGCCCCCGGACGCACCGGTGCTTCCGGGCAAACGTCTCCCGGCGCGCCCCGGTGCGGGTCCGACCGCTTCCCCCGGCGCGCAACTCAGTGACGACGCGGCGTTGAAGGCTGCGGGGCTCACGTCGACCGACGCCGACTCGCTGCTCGCCTACCTCAAGGCTCGCACCCTTTCGGACGACGACCAGAACAAAATCGGTGAGGTGATTGCCCGCTTCGGCACCGACGAGTTCGAGGCGCGCGTCCGGGCCACGGACGAGGTGGAGAAGTTCGGCTCCGCGGCGATCGGCCCGCTCAAGGCCGCGGTGCAGAACCCCGACCCCGAGGTCGCGTACCGTGCGCGGATCGCGCTGAAGCGGGTGGAAAAAGTCCCCCACTCGGCCGTGGCGTCGGCCGCGGTCCGCGCGCTGGTCAAGCTCAAACCCAGGGATGCCGCGGCGGTGATGCTCGGGTTCCTCCCGATGGCCGACACGGAGGAAGTGGCGGACGACATCCGCGCCGGCCTCGTCGCGCTGGCGGTCAACGACGCCGGTAAACCGGAGCCGGCCCTGCTCAAGGCGCTCGACGACAAGTTAGTGGTCCGCCGATCCGCTGCGTACGTCGCGCTGACAGAAGGCGGCGCCGGCGCCGAACGCATTCGCATCAAGGACGCGTTCCCGCTGGTGAAGGCCGCGGTGCGAAAGGAGTCCGACACCGACGCCAAGTTTCGTGGGCTGTGGGCGCTGCTGCTCACCACTCGCGAACGGGAGTTCGTCCCGGACCTGATCGGCCTGATCCCGCAGTTGCCCCGCGGTCGCATCTGGCAGTTGGAGGAGTTCCTCCTGCTCGCCGCCGGGGACACCCGACCGGACGCCAAGTTCGGCAAATCCGAGGAGTCACTAACGAAGGCACGCGACGCGTGGGCCGGGTGGTGGAAGCAGAAGGGCGCCGCGTTCGATCTGGCGGCGTTCGAGTTCAACCCGCGCATCACCGGCTTCACGGACGTGATCGAGTACGACGGAAGTTTCGGGCGCTACCGGGTCGTCACGCTGGGGCCGGACCAGAAGGAGAAAGCTCATCTGGGGGCGATCGGGGTGAATCAACTCAGCTTCCCGACCGACGTGAAGAAGTTGCCCAACGGTAACTACCTGATCGCGGAGTTGAACATGAACCGCGTGACGGAGCGCGACTCCACGAGCCGCATCGTGAAGACCACGATCATTACGCAGCCGCTCGGCGTCGAACTGCTGTCCGACGGTGGGGTGGTGTACGTGTGCCGCAACCAGATCCTCGTGCGCGACAAGGACGGCAAGCAAGTGTGGCAGTTCACGCGCGGACAGCACGACATTATGGGCGGGTGCCGGCTGCCGAACGGTGACATCGCGTTCGTGACGATGTGGAACGGTGCGAACAACCAGGCGAACTTGTTCCGCCTGGCCGGTAAAGACGGCAAAGAGGTGGGCAAGCCGCTGTCGCTGGCCCGGGTACAGCAACTGCACGGCATGAACGCATCCGGCGACGACCGGATTCTGGTGTGCGAGTACAACCGCGTGGCCGAGTACGATCTGAAGGCCGGCAAAGAGGTGTGGAAGTACGACGTGAACAACGCGACGTGCGCGCAGCGGCTGCCGAACGGCCACACACTCATCACGTACATGTCCGCGTCGCAGGGCCAGCCCGGCAAAGTGATCGAGGTGGACACGAGTGGCGACATCGTGTGGGACTACTCGCCGAAGGACAACATGCGCCCGTCCCGAGCGATCCGGCGGTAACACCCACGAAGGTGGCAAGGGCGTGCGCACGATCCGTGGCGCATTGCTCAGCGACGATGAACGGTTCACCAAACACTTCGCAGGCACGACAACACCGGGGTGCAGCACCTCGCCCCGGCACTGATCGCACGCGTCCACCAGGTTCACGAGCGGCAAGTCCACACCCGTGCCTCTGAACTATCACCACACCGCACCGGCGTACTCCGACGCGCGACAGGGAGATCAGAACAGAGCAACTCGCCCTGGCGACCGCATGACCGAATCCGGCAACGGGTTACATTGTGCATCGTGGCATCCGCCTGCTACCGGAAAGTGGTAAATAGTCTGCCGGGCGCGCATAAACCCGTAACTTAACGGGAAGAATCTCCATACTCAGTTTTGGGACAGCAATGGCGCGCGTACTCATCGCCGACAAGCTGGAGTCGTCCGGGATCGAACTGCTTCAGGCCGCTGGGATCGAAGTGGACAACCGCCCCGGTTTGAAGGGGGATGAGCTGAAGGCCGCCATTCAGGCCGCCGACGCCGTCATCTGTCGGTCGCAGCCGAAGCTCAGCGCCGAGTACTTCGACAACCCTGGAAAGATGCGCGCGGTGGCTCGCGCCGGCGTCGGCGTGGACAACATCGACGTGGCCGCGGCCACCCGCAAGGGGGTCGTGGTGATGAACACGCCCGGCGGGAACACGGTGTCCGCCGCGGAGCACACCATCGCCCTCTTGCTCGCCCTCTCGCGGCGCATCCCGGCCGCGGACGCGACCATGAAGGCGGGCGGTTGGGACCGCAACAAGTTCGTCGGGACCGAGGTGGCGGGTAAGGTGCTCGGCGTGGTCGGGCTCGGGCGTATCGGGCGCGAGGTGGCGCGGCGCGCGAAGGGCCTCGACATGAAGGTGATCGCGCTGGACCAGTTCGTGACTGCCGCCAAGGTGGCCGAACTGGGGTACGAGTCGGCGGCGAGCCTGGACGAGCTGCTGCCCAAGGTCGACTATCTCACGCTGCACGTTCCCGGCGGGGCCGAAACGAAGAGCATGGTCGGCGCCCGCGAACTGGGGCTGATGAAAAAGACCGCCCGTGTGTTGAACGTCGCCCGCGGCGGCATCATCGACGAGAAGGCGCTGGCCGAGGCTCTGGCCGCCGGCACCATTGCGGGGGCCGGCGTGGACGTGTTCAGCGTGGAGCCGATCGCGGCGGACAACCCGCTCGCGAAAGCCCCGAACATCGTCATCACCCCCCACCTGGGGGCCTCCACGCTCGAGGCGCAGGAGAACGTCGCGGTCGAGGCGGCGCAGCTCATCAAGGACTTCTTGCTGAGCGGCCAGGTTGCGAACGCGGTTAACATGGCGGCGGTAAACCCCGCCGAACTCGCGGAAGTGCGTCCGTACGTTGACCTCGCCCGTCGGCTCGGGCTGCTTCAGGCGCAGGTCGCGCAAGGGGCGATTCGCAAGGCGTCGCTCACGTACCGCGGCGAACTCGCGGGGCAAAAGACCAAGCTCCTGACCGCGGCGTTCACCGCCGGCATGCTCGAGTACCGGCTCAGCGAGGGGGTGAACCTCGTGAACGCCGACGTGCTCGCCCGCGACCGCGGGATCGAGATCGCGGAATCGTCGAGCCCGAAGAAGGGCGACTTCGCGGCGCTCCTGCACACCGAGGTCGAGACCGAGGGGGGCACGACGGTCGCGTCGGGCACTCTCTTCGGTGACCAGTACGTTCGGCTCGTGCAACTCGGGCCGTTCCGGATGGAGGGCTACCTCGACGGCGTGCTGCTGGTGTTCCGGCACCACGACGTGCCGGGACTGATCGGGTTCGTGGGCACCATCTTCGGCAAGCACAAGGTGAACATCGCGCAGATGACGGTCGGCCGCACCTCGCCGGGCGGCGAAGCGATCGGCATTCTGAACCTCGACAACTGGCCGTCAGACGAGGCGGTCGCAGAGGTCAAAGCGCACCCGCAAATCAGTTCGGTGACGGTGGTGAAACTGCCGGCCGCGGGTGAACTTCCGGCGTGGCTCGGTTAAGATCTGTGCGCGGATGTGTACGCAACGGCGGGCGACCTGTGCCCATTGAGTTGGGGTTCGCGAAACTCACGCTAGCAAGCCTTTCGTTCTGGCTTTCGGCCAGAACGAAGGGCTTTCGCTTTTCGCACGGCGGGCGTTAGCCGATTCCGGAGATTTTGCGGTACAGGCGCTCGTAAGCCTCGGCGCTGCGGTCCCAGCTCCAGTCCTGTGCCATTGCGGTCCGAACGACTTGGCGGAAGTCGTCGGGCCGCTGGCGGTACAGGACCAGCGCCCAACGCACCGTCTCGTACAGGGCGTGGGCGGTGTACTCGTTAAAGCTGAAGCCGGTCGCCCGCTGGTCGGCGAGGTTCTCTTCCGTGGCGTTCACGACCGTGTCAGCGAGGCCGCCGGTCGCACGCACCACCGGCGGGGTGCCGTACTTCAGGCTGTACATCTGGTTCAGCCCGCACGGCTCGTACCGGCTCGGCATCAGGAACAGGTCGCTGCCGGCCTCAACCACGTGTGCCAGCGTCTCGTTGAACCCCAAGTAGATTCCCACGCGGTTCGGATTCTTGTCCCGAAGGGCCTGGAGCTGGTCGTGGTAGATCTGATCGCCGTCACCAAGCACGATGATCTGGCAGCCTAGGTCCAGAAACCCTTGCGCGGCGCTGAGCGTGATGTCGATTCCCTTTTGCCCGACGAGCCGCGCGACCATCCCCAGAACGGGTGTGGTCGGCTCTTCGGGCAGGTTGAACCGGCGCTGGAGGTCCGCTTTACACAACGGCTTGTTCTCGAACACGTTCTCGGGCGTGTACCGCGCCGCGATGTGCTTGTCGTGGGCCGGGTTCCAGTGCTCGTAGTCGCACCCGTTCACGATCCCGGACAGCTTCCAGTGGAGGTTCGTGAGCAGCCCTTCCAGGCCGTACCCGAACTCGCCCGTCTGGATCTCGCGGGCGTAGGTGGGGCTGACCGTGTTAACCGCGTCCGCGAACACGATCCCGGACTTGAGGAAGTTGAAGCCGTAGTGCTCGAGTTGGTTCGGGTTGTAGAGCCACCCCGGCAGGCCGGTGTAGTTCATCAGCTCGCGCGGGTAAGACCCCTGGTACGCGATGTTGTGGACCGTGAACGTCGAGCGGATGCGCTGGTAGCCCGGGTTGTTGCGGTACGTCTCCGCGAGGTACGCCGGAATGAGGCCGGTTTGCCAGTCGTTTGCGTGGATCACGTCGGGGGCGAAGCCGATGTGCGGCACCAGTTCCATGACCGCGCGGCAGAAGAACACGAACCGCACACCGTTGTCGCCGTAATCCTGCTTCCCGCCCCAGCCCTGCTCCTGGTACAGCCCGCGCCCGGTCTTCGGGTCGTCGCGCTCGAAGTAGGGTGCGTGCTCGATCAGGAAGACCGGCACCGACGTGTTCGGGAGGAACGAGCGGTACACGCGGCACGCGAGCACCCGGTCCCCCATTGGCACGGGAAGCACGATCCCGGTGCGCTCGATCGGGTGCCCGGACCGCTTCACCGCGTTGTAGAACGGCATCACGACAGAAGCGGTGTTCCCGCGGCGCGCGAGTGCCGCGGGCAGCGCGCCGGCGACATCGGCCAACCCGCCGGTCTTCGCGAACCCGACCACTTCGCTCGCCGCTACCAGTACCCGCAACCCGGCCACAGTGATTCTCCCGCCGGCGCCAATTCGCGACCCTAGAAACTATAGGATCGGTTGCGGGGGGGTGTGGAACAAAGAAGAATGGCCACAATCTGTCGCGGCGGCACTGGCCAGGGGCCGATTTTTGACGGAATCGACAGGATGAGCAGAACGGGACGGCTGGGCGGGCTTTCTTGTTTTTCTGCTCACGCTCAACCGGTCGATCCCGTCAAAACCTCGCGCCGTTGGCACGCGAAGTTATTTCGCGCTACCCGCACGCACTTCAACGCTCCCATCGGTGCCTTGAATCATGATGGTGTGGGCCATCTTCGCGAAGATGCCCGTCCCGACGACGCCGGGGATCGCGAGAATTTGCGCCTCCGTGTCGGCGGGGGCCGTGATGGCGGTGGTGCGGCAGTCGAGGATGTAGTTCCCGTTATCGGTGACGAATGGTTTCCCGTCTTTCATCCGCAGCGCGGACGGGAGACCCAGCGTTTCGAGACGCTTGCGGCACGGGGTCAGTGCGAACGTCACGACTTCAACGGGAAGCTTGCCACGTTCGCCGAGCACCTTGACAACCTTTTCGCCGCCCGCGAGCACAACGAACGTGCGGGCGTAGGCCGCAACGACCTTCTCGCGCACGAGGGCGCCGCCGTAGCCCTTGATGAGGTCGCCGTTCGGGTCGACTTCGTCGGCGCCGTCCACGCACACGTCGATGTACGGCACGTCATCGAAGGTCACGAGGGGGATGCCCAGTTTGGTGGCGAGTTCGGCGGAGACTTCCGAGGTGGGCAACCCGCGGATGCGGAGCCCGGCCTGCACTTTGGCCCCGAGCGCCTGAATGAACGCGGTCGCGGCGCGCCCCGTACCCAGACCGACCACGGTGTCGGGCTGAACGAGTTCGACCGCCTTCGCGGCGATGGCGTCGGTGTCGGGAGTGCCCGCGGACATGTGCTGGCCCTTCGGTGGGAAAAAGGGCATTCTCGCTCGCAACTGCTGCGGCCGCAAGAGGCACCCGATGTAGAGATCGGCCCGAGACCTCCCGATCCTGTTGTTACTCCCGTTCGTCGTTTTTTGGGTTTCGGCGTATGGATCGGGGGCGTGCCGGGATCAGTATGAGGGAACAGCAACGGCCCCCGAGAACTTGATGACCCATGCTACGCCGATTTGCTCGCGTGCTGGCTGCGACCGCTGAGGTTGGGGACTCGGTCCCTGACACCGAACTGCTTCGCCAGTTCGCACAAAACCGAAACGCGGCCGCGTTCGAACTGCTCATGCGCCGCCACGCGGACACCGTCTGGACTCCGTGCCGGCGGCTCCTTCGCTCAGAAGCCGATGCTGAGGACGCCTTTCAGGCCACTTTTCTCATTCTTGCTCGTAAAGCCGGTGCGATTCGCGGGGCGCGTATCGGCGGGTGGCTGCACCGAGTGGCTGTCCACGTCGCCCTGAAGTTGCGCGCGCGAACCGCCCGGGTTCCCGTCCTGGCGTCAGGGCATCTGAATACCGTTCCGGCTCCAGCGGAGCCCGACCCGGAAATCACCGGGATCGTTCAGGAGGAACTGGCACGGCTCCCGGACCGGTACCGACTGCCGGTCGTGCTGTGCGAGTTGGAAGGACGCACCCACGTCGAAGCCGCAGCCGCATTGCGATGCCCGGTCGGGACCATCGCCGGGCGGCTCAGTCGCGCCCGACGCCTGCTGCGCGATCGGCTCATCCAGCGTGGGGTGGCCCCGATCCTGGTGTTGTCAACATCGGCCACACCGGTCGGTATGGTCCGCGCCGCCGTGGCACTCGTAAGCGGTGGAGCGGCCGTTCGCCCCGTCGTGTTAACCCTCACCGAAGGAGTTCTGCACGCCATGAGTACCGCCAAGTGGAAGATGGCCGCGGGTGCGGTCGCGTGTTTGCTCGGACTGGCTGGGGCTGGAATCGCAGCGTTCGGCTCGCTGCCGTCAACTCCAGCACCGCCGGCTCCGATGCCCGTACCCGCGGCCCCGCCCCAAAAAGGCGAGCCCGCTTCGAAGGTCAAAACGAATGCGGAACTGGCTCAGGACGCAAAGGACCGCTTCGCCGAATTCGAGCAACTCCTGACGGTGATCACCGAACTCGAACTGCTCAAACATCGCCGGGAAATCTATGCCGCCGGGCGACCCGGTAAGGAGGACGCGACCGCGCTGACCAAAAAGGTGGCCGACCTGGAGCGAAAGATCCAGGAACTGAGACCGCGGCTGAAATACTACACCGATGATATCGGGCTCAATTCCCCCTCAAGACTCCCGTGGGCCATCAAGGAGATCAAGGAGGAACTCGAGAAACTCGAAAAGGCTGACCGTGCCAAGTCACTCGAGCCCCAGGCCGCACCGACCAATGACCTCAAACTCCTTAATGGTGAGTGGAAGGTTGTGGCTCTGGAAGCCAACGGAAAGAAGGCCCCGGCCGCCGAGATTGAGGGTGGGCGTTGGGTGTTCTCGGGCGCGGAAGTCCAGTTCGGTGACCCCGGCGAGAAACTCGGGGGGAGATCGTCTGTGAAACTGGACACGACCAAATCGCCGAAGCACATCGATCTGGCCGGCCTGGAAGGAGCGGGTAAGGGCATAACGAGTCCGGGGATCTACAAGCTGGAAAAGGGCCGACTCGTCATTTGTCTGGGGGACCCGAAGAGCGGCGAGAAGGGGCGGCCCACAACCTTCGCTACCGGGGCGCTGGGTGAAGCAGCGCTTATAACCCTTGAGCGGGTCAAGGACAAGAAGTAGCGCCGCGCCAACACACATTGGCATAATTGATTATATTGGCCGACGGATGTGTTTTTTGTGATTGATTCTGCGCAGACATCTCGAACTGTGTCGCAAGACCGCGGCACTACTACGTGCTGAAGACCAACCTCGCCCACCACCCGCGCACGCGGCCGAGGTTCCCCCCGGCCGCGGCTTCGCTCACGCTCGGGTTCTCACTTCTCGATCGTCGGCTTGAAGTCGAGCGTCTTCACCAGGAACGCCCACTGGTCGGCGACTTCCTCAATGATCTTCGTCGTCGGCTTGCCGGCCCCGTGGCCCGCCTTCGTCTCGATGCGGATCAGCGTCGGGTTCGGCCCCGAGTTGTTCGCCTGGAGTGCCGCCGCGAACTTGAAGCTGTGCCCCGGGACCACACGGTCGTCGGTGTCGGCGGTGGTCACCATCGTTGCCGGGTACGCCTTCGGGCCGTTCTTCAGCAGCACGTGGTACGGGCTGAACTTGTACAGCTCGTTGAACTCCGCGCTGTTGTCCGACGAACCGTAGTCGTCCACCCAAAACCGCCCCGCGGTGAACTTCTGGAACCGGAGCATGTCCATCACGCCCACGGCCGGCAGGCCCGCGCCGAAGAGGTCCGGGCGCTGCGTCAGGCAGGCGCCCACGAGCAGCCCGCCGTTGCTCCCGCCCTGAATCGCGAGCTTCTTGGGGGAGGTGTACTTCTCTTTAACGAGGTACTCGCCCGCCGCGATGAAGTCGTCGAACACGTTCTGCTTCTGGAGCTTCGTGCCGGCGCGGTGCCACTCGTCGCCGTACTCGCCGCCGCCGCGCAGGTTCGCCACCGCGAACACCCCGCCCATCTCCATCCATTGCAGCCGCGACACCGAGAAGCCCGGTGTGAGCGAGATGTTGAACCCGCCGTACCCGTACAGCAGCGTCGGGTTGGTGCCGTCAAGCTTGAGGCCTTTCTTGTGCGCGATGAACATCGGCACCTTCGTGCCGTCCTTGCTCGCGTAGAAGACCTGCTTCACCTCGTACTGGGTCGGGTCGAACTTCACCTTCGCCTGGCGGATCAGCTTGCTCGCGCCGGTCGCGATGTCGTAGTGGTACACGCTCGGGGGCGTGGCGAAGCTGCTGAACGTGTAGAAGGTCTCCTTGTCCTCGCGCTTGCCGTTGAACCCCGCGGCGGTGCCGATCCCGGGCAGGTCCACCTCGCGGACGAACGTGCCGTCCACCTCGTGGACCTTCACCAGCGTCTTCGCGTCCTTCAGGTAGCTGCAGATGAACCGGTTGCCGACCAGGTCGGCGCCGTCGAGCGGCTCCTTCGCCTCGGCGATCACCGTCTTCCAGTTCTTCTTGTCCGGGTTCTTCGTGTCGATCGCGACGATCTGGTACTTCGGTGCCCGGTAGTCGGTCTTGAAGTAGAACACCCCGCCGTCGTTACCCAGGAAGTCGAACTTGTTGTCGTGGTTGTCGATCAGCTCGACGGTCCGGCTGTCGGTGGTGCCGAGCGCCCGGTACGCGATGCGGGACTTACGGCTGGTGGTGCCGTCGCCGACGGAGATGATCAGGTACTTGCCGTCCTCGGTCACCCCGCCGCCGACGGTCCACTTGGGGTTGTCCGTGCGCTCGTAGACCAGTTCGTCCTCGCTCTGCGGCGTGCCCAGCTTGTGGTAGTACAGCTTCTGATCCACGTTCAGGTTCTGGAACGCGGCCCCGGCCTGCGGCTCGGGGAACCGGCTGTAGTAGAAGCCCTTGCCGTCCTTCGTCCACGAGGTGCTGCTGAACTTCACCCACTTCAGCTCGTCCGGCAGCGTTTTGCCGGTCGCCACGTCGAACACCTTCCAGGTGTTCCAGTCGCTGCCCGACTGCGCGGTGCCGTAGGCGATCAGCTTGGCGTCGTCGCTGACCTCCAGCCCCGACAGCGCGAGGGTGCCGTCCTTGGTCCAGGCGTTCGGGTCGATGAGGAGCTTGGCCTCGGCGTCGAGCGCGTCCTGAACGAACAGCACGTTCTGGTTCTGGAGCCCGTCGTTCTTGAAGAAGAAGTACCGGCCGCCGACCTTGAACGGGGCGCTGATCTTCTCGTAGTTGTAGATCTCGGTGATCCGCTTCTTGATCGCCTCGCGCTCCGGGATGCTCTCCAGGAACGCGGCGGTCACCTTGTTCTCGGCCTCGACCCACGCGGCCACGTCCTTCGACTCGCGCACGTCGTCTTCGAGCCACCGGTACGGGTCCGCGACCTTCGTTCCGTGGTACTCGTCGACCACGGTGCCCTTTTTCGTTTCGGGGTACGTCAACTTCTTCGGCTCCTCGGCGTGTGTCGGAATCGTCAGGACCGCGGCGAGACCGGCCACGGTCGCGGTCATCGCCCAGCGCGGAAGACGCATAGATGTTGCTCCGGAACGGCGTCGGGAAAGGAGAGGCGTCTGAGCCCGCAATTATATGCCGGCGGTGCGGCCAAGGCCGGTGCGTGGAAATCGCCTTCCCAATCCGCGTGCTGTCGTTGGCGTAATGAGCGGCGCGTCCTTTGGGTATCGCGCGGCCCTTCCGGATGTTCCCAACGTGTTGGTGTGGGCCGTACGAGTTCGGCTTGCGCTCGGGAGCGGAAACAGTGCAGCGGGGCTATCTGGTGGTGTCCTACTTTTGTTGCACGGCGGGATGGGCCAACCATTCAGCGAGTGACCACACGTGATCGGTGAGCCCGGCGGCCATCGCCGGGGTTCGTGCCCGACACCGGCCGCCCTCGCCTTTCACGCGCAGGGTGCGGACGGGCCAGCAGAAGTTGTCGCTGAAGTAACTGAACGCGGTGGCGGCCCGGTGCGTGCCCCGGTCCTTCGAGAACCCGTAGCTGTTCCGCACCTTGCGGCGGCACCGGTTCCGATCGGTCCCGTTGTGCCGCTCCACGAAGCACGTATTCACAACCGTGCTCACCGCCGAATCCAGCCGCGCGGCGGCCACTGCGGCCGCGGTCCCGAGCACCACCCGGGTGCTCACCGACACCACCCGGTTGTTCTCACGCGCCTTGTGCACGGTCGCATACGCGACCGCCGCCGGGAGCACCACCCGAGCCTTCCGCGGGCGCCCCGGTCGCCCGGTCCGTGGTGGGGTCACCAACTGCCCGTATGCCGCGCGGATGGCCGATTCGTACACCGGGTACTCGCCCGTGGTGATGAGCCGCAGGAGCCGGTCCGCCGATGCGCCGGTCCGCCGATGCGCGTCCCGCACCAGCGCGTGTGTCGCCTCCTCGGTTCGCTGGCCCACCACCAGGCTCACCACCAGTCGGTGCTCCGGATCCAGGGCCACGTGGTCCCAGCAGTCCCCACGGCGCCGCTCCTCCGGGGCACCGTTCTTCTCCTCGCGGGCCACGAAGCTCCACTCCTCATCCAGTTGGAGCTCGTTGGTCCGGGGGGGAAAGGGCCACCAACTCGTCGTGGAGTTGCTGGGCCTGCTCGCCGGCCTGACGGATGTACCGGGTGACCGTGTCCCGATGTACCCCGACCAATCGGGCCGTCTTGCGGGTGCCGGATCCCTCCGCCACATGGGCCAGCACCGCGGTCACCGTCTGGGCCGACAACCGGGTGCCGTACAAGGGCGTGCCCTTGCGCTCCGAGAACCGGGCCTTGCACGTGGAGCACCGCAGCACCCGGGTGTTGCTCGGGCCGTATCGGGCCGGCACCGTTAGGTTCCCGTGCCCCCGCTTCCCGTGGTCCGGGCAATCCGCATTCCGGCAACAGAACCGACTCAGATCGTCCATGACCGATCCCAACACGCGCGAGGGAAAAGCACGACCGAACAGCGTAACTACTTACCACGCATCAGTAGCCGCATACAAGACGAACAGGACACCACCGAAAATCGCAGGGCTTGGCATTCAGGCTGCGGCCCCGAGAGCGCATTTGGCGTAGGTGTCATTGGCCGGTTCACACCACGAGCGTGTGGAACACACCAGCAGCGTACTGCTCCAGTCCGCCACCACCTGTTCACCCCCACGAGCGTGGGGAACACCCAGAGGCGGAAGGTGCTGGTGCTGACGCCCTCGGTTCACCCCCACGAGCGTGGGGAACACGCGTCTCGTGCTTCGCCGCCGGCAGCTTCGCGGCCGGTTCACCCCCACGAGCGTGGGGAACACGCGGTGCTGTTCCGACAAAGAGTCGACGTATTCGGTTCACCCCCACGAGCGTGGGGAACACGAACATCGCGGGCACCGCCGCCACGCCGTCGATCGGTTCACCCCCACGAGCGTGGGGAACACGGTTCGCGACTGAGCAACAGGTCCGGGACTACGGTTCACCCCCACGAGCGTGGGGAACACGCCTCCCATCCGGTCGTCCGGATGCGACTCACGGACCTGTGGGGGTGCCTCGACCAAGGTGCGGACCGCGAATCCGTTTGCACATGGCGGCGCGGCTGCCCCGTGAACATCTACCCGCTCTTGGAGGCCGACCAAGAAGACACCGGGACCGGCTCCGCGGACCGAGATGTCAAGGTGTGGGCCAATCACGAGCGCGCCGAGCAGTCGTGGTCCGCTGCGTGCATCGCGTGCGGGCGCCGCGCGGCCGGGCTGGAGGGGTGAGCGTGGGCCTTGGCGCCACGCGTAAATGACCGTCGTTGCCATTGACCAGTGAGGGCCGGACCATCATTGTGGAGTTGTTAACGGCCCTCACGGAGGCGATGATGAAGTATCTGTTCCCCTTCCTGTTCCTCGCCTGCTACGGCCCGAGCGCCTCGGCGGCACTCATTCCGTACTAGCGCATGGACTCGCTTGCGTTCCTTGCCTCGGACATCGTGCTCTGCGACGAGGTCAAGGCGGATGTCGGCCAGTCGACGTTCGCGGTGGTGGAGGTGTTCAAGGGGGACTGCAAGCCCAAGCAGCAACTGACCGTCGAGGTCGACTCTAGTTACACTCGGCAGGTGGTCCCGCAAGTGCTTCAGAAGGATAGAAATGCTGCGGAGAAGGTTCCGCTGGGGCGAGTGTTGCTGTTCTTGAAGAGGGCGAAGGCGATTGGCGCGGTTGGCGAAGTGTGGCGCACGGTGCTCGGCGGCGTGAAGCTGGTGGTCAAAGGCGAGGTCTACTGCTACGGCCAGTTCCGCGGGAACCCGGGGGCACTGTATCTGGCCCGCATGGCCCCCGAGAACATCAAGGTGCCGGACGCGACCCCGTACGACGAGAAGTTGCTCGTCGAGGACCTCAAGGCGGCGCTGAAGAAAGCTGAGGGGCTGAAGGAGCCGGAGTTCAAGGACCCCTTGGCGGAAGGAATTGTCCGACCGGCCCCCCAGGACAAGTGACCGGTGGCGGACTATCGAGAGCGGCATCCGCTGTTGAGCAGGAGGGGGACATCGGGTTGTGTCCCGAATCCACCCTCTCCTGCTCAGGGAACCGCTCGGCACCGGACTCACATCACCACGCCGGTGCGGGTCGTCGAAAGCCGGTGATGACCGCGGAGCCGGAACGCCAGCGTCATCAGGGTGATGCCGAACAGCATCGCGTACGTGCCGACCAGCCACGCCACCACGAGAGCCCCGGCGGCCGGAACGAATATCACGCCGAGACCGAGGGCGATGGACAGCGCCCCCGCGAGGCCCAGAGCCCACTCACCCTCGATTTCCTTGCGCAGGTGGACGGCCGCGACGATTTCGAGCACCCCAGTGAATACTGCCCAGAACCCGATGAGGTACAGCAGCACCACCCCGGTGACCTCGGGCCAGACCACGGTGAGAACCCCGGCGGCGACGCCGACCACGCCTTCCAAAGCCAGGGACCACCACCGCGCACCGCGCTCGTGACCGGCCACCGCAGCAGCGATGGCGACCGCACCGTCGAGGAACGCGTACGTCGCGAACATCACGATGATGGTGGCCCAGGCCAACTCGGGCCACACGAACACGAGCGCCCCGAACAGCATCGCAAGTCCGCCCCGAAGGGCCAACAGCCACCAGTTTCGAGCCAGTCCGCGGTTCATCGCCGTCTCCCCCAAGTTCACCGCACAGGTTCCGGTCGGATTAGGAAGCAAAACGCGGACCGGTGTCCGTCGAGTACCGAAGAGGGGGCGGGATTAGGAGCAGAGAAGGTGTTCCGGACCTGATTCGTCAGCAGGAGGTGAAGGCTGGTAGCACCCGTTCCGTGGGCTCAGCCACCCTTACCGGTTCGCATCTCGTTCGACGTGGCCGGTACGCCGGCGTGTCCCATGCGCTCGGCGCGAGGAGAATCGCCCTGGTGTTCGGTCTTGGGGCCGGTATCCGGTGTGAGTCGTGGTCCATTCGGTCGGACCGGGCGAACGGTCTCGTTCCCGGTGGCGAACAGGGCGTCAAGGGCAGTCGGTGATAGTATCATGTCGGTCTCACAGGCGCTCTCGGGCGCGTGGTTAAGTGCAACGCTGTGCTGTGTTGCGGTAGTGCAGGCGCAAAGTTGGCAAATCTTGGACCGGTAGGGGGTGGGGTCAGAACGCCGGTCGTTCCGGCGCCGATTATCGACTCATTCGCTCTGAACGCCGAGTTATTCGTCCAGGTCGTCGAACATCTCGTCCGGGTCCAGGCCCTCAAACGTCCTGTTCGGGCCTCGGCCCTCGAACTGGCGCTGGTCATCGAGCATGTCGCTGGCCGCTTGCAGGACGCGCTCTCGTCTTGGCTTCGGAACCGGCTCGCCGATACGCATCCGCAAGAAACCGGCTCGAAGGTCAAGCGGGATGTTTCGGTCGATGAGGTCGAGCAGTTCCTGGTTCGCGGTCGCGTCCGGGAGCAGCGTGCCGGCCCACATGGCCCTCTCCTGCTCCAACCCTGCAACCCTATCGACGCTGCAAGGGCTGGCGAGGTTCGCTCGGGCCTGACGGCGGCGGCACCACCTCTCGAACTTCGTGCAGGTCGAGCCATCCGGGTGCCCGGCGCCCCTGCCAAGAGCGTGCTGGTAGCACGTCTGGCATGGAGTATCCGTGCGGCATCCGAGTTCGTTGCGTCGGGCGTTCGATAGCCGGTTGGCACAATGGGAGTAAACGAAGGACACTTCTCGCTGGACGCGACAGCGGGTACTGCGTTGCGGTGATTGATCTTGTGAAAGAGTCCAGCCGGTGCCTTTTTGGGGGTTACCACACCAACCCATCAAGGACACCGGCATGGACCGCGCTCATGTGCGCGTTGTGTCGAAGAGTTGTGCCCCGGAGACCTTCCCGTGCCCCCGGTGCGGAGAACGGGGACGGCGGAAAGGTACCCACACCCGCCGCGTTCGGGACATCGCCTACGGGGAAATCGTGTTCCTCGAGTTGACCGTTGGAGAATACCGCGCCACCTGTGCCTGTTGCAAGACCTTCCGCTCTCAGATCGAAGGGATCGAACCTCGAGCCGAGTACACCAACCGCGTTCGCGAGGCCGTCATCGACCGACTCCTCGAGGACGGCATGAGCGCCCATCGGCTCCAACAGGCGTTGCGTCGGGACTTCCTCCTGGATCTGTCCGACGGGTTCCTCTCGGACTGCCTGGACTGGAAGGTGCGCCAGACCGACATGCCCGGGTACCGCCAGTGGACGCTTGACAACTTCTCGGGCACCCTGTGCATCGACGAGCTGCACTTGGGCCACCGCACGCTCCTGTTGGCCACCGACCCGATCGGCGATTTCCCGGTGGCCTTCGCCGTGGTCTCGGCCAACGATCAGGCCCATATGCGTGGGTTCCTGAACAACCTGCGGAACCACGGGTTCTTGCCCCAAGTGGTCGTCACCGATGGCTCGAACCTGTACCCCACCGTGTTGGCGGACCTGTGGCCCCACGCCCGTCACCAGCTGTGCGTGTTCCATGTCCTCAAGGACATCAATACCCATGTCTTCGATGCCCTGCGACGGCTCCGACGCGCGCTCGCCCGAAAAGGGGGACGGAAGCGACGTCGGGGCCGGCCGAGCAAGGCCCAGAAACAGGCCCGGGCACGCCGCGGGAAGACCAAGACGGAGCAAGGGCACTTCGTGTGGAAGCATCGGCACCTGATCGTGACCCGACCCGAACATCTGGATGGGCGACAACGCCGCTGGCTCAGCCAGATGTTCGGTTACCTGCCCGCGCTGCGGGCGCTCCGCGCGTTCGCGCTTCGGATCTATCGGCTGTTCGACCCCGAGCAAAGCCCTCATCAAGCGCGGTGCCGTCGGGCGGCTCTGGTCCGAGACGCACAGTACCAATCCGATCCCGACCTGTCCTCGGCGTTGGAACTGCTGAGCGCCGAGAAGTTCGACAAGATGATGGCGTTCCTGCACAGCCCCCACGCTCGACGGGTTCGGACCAATAACCACGTGGAGCGCACCAATCGGCGCCTCCGATACTTGGAAAAGGTGCGGTACAAATGGCGTCGGCGAAGGACCATCGTCCGGTTCATCGTCCTGGCCCTGGATCGCTGGCACCAACAACGCTTGACCCAAAAACAAACCGCGGTCACGCCGGATACACAGTCGAAGGGTGTGGAGACCAGAAAGCCGGCATCATGAAGTTGTCGCGTTCAGCGAGAAGTCTCAAACGAAGCCTTCGAGATTCCCCTTCACCGGGTCATACCGCGGCAGCGCCTCCAAGGCGTACACCGCGACCATCTGGGTGATGTCGTCCGCGTCGTGCATTCCAAACTGAAACTTCGCGGCCAGAACCCTGGCGACGTGAGCGACTGCCGCGAGGAACTCGGCCTCGGGGATTCCGTGGGGCCAGTTCAAACTCGGGACCCCGGCTCGGTCGAGAACGCCGCCACGGTGTCGAGGTGGGCCTGCGAGGGCACGTCCTCATCAGACGGGGCGCCGGAACCAACACACAAGATGTCGGGGGCGGTCTCGGCCGAGTAGCCGAACGTCACGGCGATGGTCTGCGTCAGGTCGCTGGTCGGTGCCGGCAGGGTCACCAGGATGTTCCCGTCGGCATCGTAAAACGAGTACGTGGTCGAGTCGTACCTGAAGAAGGTCGGTTTCGGCATGAAGTCTCCAGTGGGATTGCGCGCCGGCACCAACATCGTGGACTTGAGTGGCACTCGGTTTTGAAATGAAACCAGTTTTCGGCCGCTCTTTGTGTGGCCGGCCGGGAAAATCACTCGACATGCTTCCAGCTGGTGCCGACGATTGCCTTGTACGCGGCCGACACCGACACCCCGTAGTCGCGTGCCAGCTGCGTGTAGGTCGCTCCTTCACGGGACCGTCGCCCTCGCGAACGAGCGACGCCCAGGCCACCCGGGCCGTAGACCGAATCGTCGGTTCGAGCCCGGCCTCGCGTTCGGCCGTGAAAACCGTCATCGTCTGCATCACGCTCTCGTTCATCAGTTGAGGTGGACACCCGCATCGGGCATCTGTTCCTTGAACACGCGGGTCAACTGCTCCTTCACGCTGCTGGTGACCATCTGCTGAATCTCCGGCGTCAGCTTGGTCATCACCTCGGCGCCGTTAATCACCACGTTCACCTGATGCTGTCCCGTGATGGTCAGCGACTTCGGCATGTTGCTCAGGGCCTGCGTCAGCTGCTGGGCCGAGCCGGCGAACACGTTGAACGTCTGGGCCAGGGGCTGCGCCGCCTGACCGAATCCGCCCGCCTGCTGAACGAACTGGGCGAGCGTCGAAGACAAGTCGGTCACGGCCCTGACCGCCTCGCCCGAAAGCGCGACCGTGCCGCCGGACGAACCACTGGTGGCCTGGGCCTGCCCGCCGTTCGCGAGGTAGCTGACGTGGCCGACCGGACCGCCCTGATTGAACCGGGCCACGTTGTGAGCCCCAATCCGGGCAACCGCGGCCGTGTTGAGAACGAAGTCGCCCGGAGTGAGCAAGGAGGGCACGGTGTCACCCGTCCCCGCACCGCCCACGAACCCGCCCGACGCGAACTTGCGGACGTTCACCGTCTGCTGCCCGACCCGTGCGGCCGTGTACCGCTTCAGGGCCTCGTCGGTCCGCCACCGCTCGTCGAGCTGCCGGTCCTCGACCGAGCCGACCCGCCGCTCGATGCTCAGCTGGCCCTCGTCGCCCGGCCGGCGGATGCCGTCGAACGCGCCCGACTGGCGGTTGAAGTTGCGGGCCTGGGCCGCGAACACGAGGTTGCCGGCCGCAGTGTCCGCCGCCCCCTCCCGCATCAGCCGCTCGTACCGCTCGCGCCCGCCGTAGTTCGACCAGAGCTTGCGGATGGCCTCGGTCTGGCCGAGCCCGCCGTCCCGTCGGCGCTGCCGGCCCTGCTGCTTCTTCACGCGGTCCTACGCCTGCCGCTGGGCCTCGTTCTGGGCGGCCCGGCTCCCCGAGTCCGCCGCGAACCGGTCGTAGTCGGCCATCCCGCCGTTGGCGAGGTAGTCCGGACCGCGGGCCTCGTTGATTTGGTGCAACAGGGCCGCGTTGACCGACGCGGACCGCGCATTAATCACGAACTCGCCCGGCGTCAGCATGGCCGTCACCGTGTCGGTCCCGACCGGCCGGAAGATGTCTCCGCCGTAGGCCCGCGTGGTGAACCGCTCCGGACGCTCGTTCATGCCGTTGTGCTTGTGGTAGCCGATGCGCTCGGCCGCCTGCTTCTTCACCACGAACTCGCCCGGCGTCAGGACCGCACGAACGGTGTCCGTGTTGCCCGAACCCGGTACGGACCCGCCTTCCGAAAACCGGGTCGTTCCGGCGCCGGTCCTTGCTCCGGACACAATCGCACCCGGGGGAGCAACGAACGCGCGGGTGAACGCCCCGCCGATGGTGCCGAGGTTGGTGCCAATCTTGACCGCGGCGAGCGTGGTGAGCAGAGGGAGGAGCGGCCGGGCGTAATCCAACACCTTCGCGAACGAGCTGGCGACCGAGAGCATCGTGTTGGCCAGGGCCATAAACGACTTGCTCTCGGTGATTTTCCGGAACAGCTCCAGGTACTCTTCCTTCAGCTTGCTAATCTTGTTCGAGAGCGACTCCTGCCGCTTCTCGGCCGCGAGCTGGAGACTGATGCCGCCCGCAACGGCAATGTTTTTGGCCTCTTCGGCGGTCTTGAACTCCTTCAGAAGGGGCACGACGCGCGAAATCTGCCGGTAGCCGCCGAGCTGTTCGACCACCTGCGAATAACGAGGGTCGGTCTCGCGGAGCCCTTCGAGGCCCTGCGACAGGCGACGTACGGCTCGTACGCCCCCACGAACTGGTCCGTCAGGTTCGTCTGGCCCAGCGCCCGCGCCTCTTCACGCGTGTACCGCAGGTTAATCCCGAGGTCACCGAGGGCCTTCACCGTGTCGGCCCGCTGGAACCGCGTGAACACCGTGCGTAGGCCCGTGGCGATGCTGTCCGCCGATTCGCGCGTGGTCGCGCGAACGGACGTGAACAGCGCCATGAACTCGTTCAGGGCCTCCGACTCCGACTTCATGTCGCCGGCCGACAGCTTGAACGCGCCACCGGCCCGCTGGACTGCGGAGATGATGTCGCTCGACTCGACGGCGAACTTGCCGGCCACGGCGTTCATCGACGACAGCGTGCTCTCGAACTGGCTGCTGCTCAGGCTGAACTGCCGGAACGACGCGATGAGACCTTCCGTGGACTGCTTCATCGAATCGAAGATCGGCGCCAGGTCGGTCAGGGCCGCCAAGGGCGTCACCTGCGTACACGTCCGTCCCGGCATTGTCGACCGCGAGAGCGACCCGGCCCGACCGCCCCACCGAGTCGAGAAAGCCCGGCAGCGACAGTTCCAGCACACGCAGGTACTCGGCCCCGGTACAGTTAGCGGGGAGCGGCACCGGGCAGTCGATGCGGGCGCGGGCGCCGTGGTCGTAGCTCGGATAGATACGGGGGTTGTAGGCGTCGTACATTAACACCCGCGTGTCCGAGCGGAAGTGAAGGCTCACCCCGTTACCCTGGTGGGCGTCGAGGCCGATGTACGCCACCCGACCATCCGCCGCGAGCCGACCCTCGGTCCGCAAGCGGTGAATGAGGTAGGCCACGTCATTGAAAACGCAGAACCCTTCACCCCGGTCCGGCTTGGCGTGGTGGTAGCCGCCGGACAGGTTCACCGACAGTCCGTCGGTCAGCGCCGCGCGTCCGGCTACCAACGACCCGGCCACGGCCCAGCGCATGGGCCGGAGCACCGTCCACCTGACCGCCCAGGCCGGGAGACGGCGGATGAACGGCAGCTCCAGTGCGGAAGCCAGCACTTTCGAGTCGCGGAGGCGGTCCAGGTACGCCGGGTCGTGAACGGCTGACAGGTCCGCGAAGGACGCGGGGCGCGGTACGCCCATCCAGGCCCGGTTCCGGAGTCGGCGCTCTTCGCGGCCGACCGCGTTCCAGGCCCGCCCGTACTTCCGCGAGTCGAACGGGTGAAGACGTTCGAGGCCGAGGAACCCGATATTGTACCGACGGGTGTAGACCAACTTCATGTACTGCCCGCCAACTCGGCCGCGCTTCCCATTCCTCTGCCTGCTTACACGTCTGCCGGCGGTCGAGCGGGACACCGGACTCGTGCTTAGCGTTCAGCTCGGTTGTGAAACAGTTCCAGCAGCCACGTCGCCTCCTGTTCCTTCAACGTTCCCCGGTCCCGAAGCTCATGCGTCAGGCCGATGCCCAGGATTTGTAGAGCGGTCGGAGACTCGCCTGGTCCAGCCTCCCGTGGCCCAGGAAATTCGGCCTGGTACACGATGTCGCCAGGCTCCGCTCGCAGCGTGCCGCGGCACGAGAGCCGGCACCAGTCCACGGTGGCCAGGAATCGCACGTCGTTCGCGCACATATCGTGGGCAAGCCACGCGAGCGACTGAGGGTCGCTGACCGACAGGTCCAGGCACGTACCACGAGGCGAGCACTGGAGCCGAGTTAAGGTAACTCCGGTCAGCAGTTCGACGAGCCGGCTGACTTCTCTCAGGGCCACTTCGCCCGGAGGCACCCGCGTATGCGGCGCGCCGGGATGAGGGCTGGAAAGCGTTAGGAACGGTCTCCCGATTCCTTCTGAGCGCGGTTCTGATTCGTATGGCCACGGAATGGCGGACGGGTTGATGCCGAGCGTGTCACTCATCTGCAACGTGGCGTACAGGCCACGGTTCGGGTCGGGCGCGCCGGTGTGGCGCGCCCGACCGGCATCATACCACAGGTCGCTTAAGTGAGAAGTGGCTCTTGAGCAGGAAGGGAGCATCTCCTGCTGATTCACATTGTCACCTTCTGCTCGACGGATACACTTGCGAGAGAAATCAAAGCGTTCTCGTTTCCGCCGGCACCGCGTCAGCCGTACAAGACGCACCACCTTGGGCGTTCGAGTAGTAGTTCGGCCCGGAGAGACCGTTCAGCAGGCGATGCGACGACTCAAGCGGTACATCGAGAGGTCGGACCGTTACCCACTGTTCCGGCCGAAGCCAACCAAGAAGCGTGTCGATTACTTCCAGAAGCCTGCCGAAGTTCGGCACCAGAAGAAGTCGTTGGCGAAGACTCGCCAGCGGTTCAACATGAACCTCATCATCAAAGAACTTGGCCGCTAAGGGCGCCGTTGCGGTAATCCACCCGCAACCGACTTGAACACCGACGAACGAGGCGGTCGATGGCCCGACGGAAACTGACGGCACGTCCGGGACCGTACCTTCTGCGGATGCAGCTTCTTCGGGACCGGGTCACCACTCCGGACCAGTACCCGTACGCGCTGCCGGCCGTGCGCCACCTGGACACCCTGGAGTTCCATCCGAGGGTAACGTTCTTCGTCGGCGAGAACGGGGCCGGGAAATCGACTTTGTTGGAGGCGGTTGCCGTCCAGTGCGGGCTCAACCCGGAGGGGGGGAGTCGAAACTTCAACTTCACGACCCGGCCCTCGCACTCCAAGCTCGGCGACGCTCTCCGACTATCCCGTGCGCTCTGCGCTCCAGGTGACAGCTACTTCCTCCGGGCCGAGAGCTTCTTCAACGTCGCGACGGATATTGAGCGGCTGGACCGAGAGTTCAAGAAGTCGGGGCTCGGTGGCCCGCCGCTCATTGACGCTTACGGCGGGCGCTCGCTCCACGAGCAGTCCCACGGCGAGTCGTTCTTCGCGCTCTTTAAGAACCGGTTCCGCGCAAACGGCCTGTACCTGATGGACGAGCCCGAGGCGGCGCTGTCGCCCCAACGGCAAATCGAGTTCCTGGCCCTTCTCCACGAGTTCTGCAAGGGCGGTTCGCAGTTCGTCATCGCCACCCACTCGCCCATCATCATGGCGTATCCCGACGCCCGGATTTACGTCTTCGGCGCGGACGGCATCCGGGAGACCTCGTACGCGCAGACCGACCACTACCTCCTGACGAAAGCGTTCCTGAACAACCCACAACGGACGCTGGCTGTGCTGCTCGATGAGTCAGAAGAGGATTGAGCAGAGGGGAATGGGCCGCCGAACGTCGAGACGCCGGGTAGCCCCTCCTCAGTCATGTCTCGGTTGCCGGAGGGGACCACGGGCACGGGCAGTACGAACCGGCCCCGTACCGCTCCATCACGTCCAAGAACGCCTGGCCCGGACCATCACGGCTCATGAGCCATCCGAACGCAGTGAATCCTTGGTCGTAAGCCTTGGCGTACAGCCCAGCGGCTTCGGCCAGTCGTTCCTCTCGCGTCCCGTTGCCGTGCCCCATCACGAGCAGGGACGCGAGGTTGAACGAGGCCGGCCCGAACCCCTGCTCCGATGCTGCTCGCAAGAGCTGTGCGGCGTGGTCCCGGTCGCTCTGGACCACCTGTGCGTCGAGTGACGGCGCTAACGACCATTGCTCGATGGTGTCAAACCGGTGGCGGCAGTCCATCATGAGGCTGCCGACGATATTCTGCGCTTCCGCATTCCCGGCTTCAGCGAGCGGCAGCAATAGGGAGTACGCTTCGGAATTTCGCCCGAACTCATTCGCCCTCCGGCCTCGTTCGATTCGCTCTTGGTCATTCGGTTCCACCCCGCCACCTGCTCACTTGTAGTTGAACTCGGCCACCAGAGGCACTCCGGGCTCGCGAAACAACTTTGGGTCGTACAGGTAAGGTCACTGTTCTTTGACAACTTAGGAGAAACGCAGTTGGCTCAACGAGCACAGTACACGCACAAGTTGGCCGATGGCACCGAGGTCGATTACTCGCTCAGTCGCGGCCCGCCGGATTCCGGGTCCGGTTCCTCGGTCCTGATGCAAAGCGGGTCGAACGGACGACCGGGTGCCGCAAGAAGCGGGGCGCGAGACGCCTGCCCGGCCATGATCGATGAGGAATACCGCGCGGCACTCCCGCCCGAGCCGTCGAAGGCGACTTGGGACGCGGTCCTGACCGACCTGGACCGGACGCCGGACCTGCGTCCCGATTCGGTCCGGGCGTACCGCACCGCGGTCAAGGCCCTGCGAGACATCTTCCCAGAGTTAGCCGGTCCGGCGGACGTGACCGTTCCACTGGCCGAGCAGTTCAAGCGCAAGTTCATGTCGGGGACGTACGCCCGCGGCAAGGCGAGTGACGCCAAGCGGTACACGCGCTCGAAGACTTCGTGTGCGACCTACCTTCGCTGCCTCCGTTCGCTGTGGCAGAAGCATTTCAAGCCGCTCGGGCATGTGGACGGCAACCCGTCGCGTGAGGTTGAGTACCCGAACACCCCGCGCGGCAGGCGGGTGACGGTGCCGGCCGAGGAGACGGTGACCGCGTTCTTCACGTGGCTGGCGCAGAGGCACCCGGGTTGGGAGCTTCCCAAGTTGTTCGTCCAGGTGAAGATTGTCGCCGGGCGCCGGACCCTCGACTTGTGCAAGGTGCGGACGACCGACCTTGGCGCCGACACACTTACCCTGTCCGCCGAGACGACCAAAACACGGGAGGCGCGTGTGGTGCCGCTCCCTGCTCAACTGGCGACCGCGCTCAAGACGCACGCCGGGCCGGTCTGGTTGTGGGAGCGGTCGGCCGAGGAGTCGAAGTTGCACCGGCCGGATCGGAAGAAGCACGGGGTGACGGAGTACAAGCCGACGACGTGGGGGTGGACCATCCAGAATCTGTTCCACGAGTTCAACGAGAGCCGGCCGGGGGAACAGAACCTTCGACCGCACGACCTGCGCGGACGGGCGTTCACGTTGGTGGCGGCGACGACTGGGGATGTGTACGCCACGGCAGCGGCACTCGGTGCCGACCCTCAGACGGCCCGACACTACCTAGAAGCCGCGAAGGCGTTTGACCGGTCTGGCATCCTGAAGCAGGCTGCGGCAATCCTGCTCCCGCCTCATGCCCAGCTGCTGGGCGAAAAATAGTGTGGCGATTTCCGTTCAGCAAAAGAGAAGGGGTTGCGGCGAAAGCCGCAACCCCTTCTCTTTTCTGCACTTAGGAAGTGCCCCCTCTCGGGCTCGAACCGAGGACCCGCTGATTAAGAGTCAGCTGCTCTACCAACTGAGCTAAAGGGGCGTCACGTAGAGTATTTTGGGATCTTAAAGGTCTTCTTCAAGGGGTAGAATCGAAAAAGTGGCTCTCTGCAATTCGTGGCTTCTTCTAGAACCTTGTGGGGTATCGGGTTAGCTCTCATCGGGGGCAGCCAACTTCGTGATGCCATGAAAACCCGCCATGCGCAGTGAGCGGATGTCGTAGTTCGAGGCCGCACTCCTCCACGTACCCGTGTCGCTGGTCGTTCACGGCCGAGAGGATCACATCCACGTCGGTAAGTCATCGCCGTGATATGGGCAGATCCCGTTGAGGTGTGCCCAAAAGGACCAGTTCGCAGGGCAACAATCCAGAAACGTTGCACACCATAACGGAGCATTTCTTTCTCGTGCCGGTTGCACACGGGCGGAAGCACTGGCGATGCTGCGTGGTTACCGCACGCAACGTCACCTCAATTTCCCGATTACGCTCGGGCGGACCGTGCTACGACTCTCGCGCGGTGAGCAACTTCACCAGTTCGGCGACGGACTTGGCGTCCACCTTCTTCATGAGCCGGGCGCGGCGGTCCTCGACCGCTCGCACGCTCAGCCCCAGCGCGTCGGCCATCTCGCGGTTGGTTTTCCCGGAGGCGATCAGGTCCAGCACTTCACGCTCCTTCGGTGTGAGAGCGGCCAGACGGGCGTCGGCGTCGGCGGCGTGCTGCCGGGCCGCCCGGCCGGTGCGGTCCTTTTCGAGCGCCCGGCGGACGTGCGTGAGCAGCTCTTCGAGCCGGAACGGCTTCTCGAGGAGGGTGAGCGCGCCGAGCGTCATGGCCTCCACCGCGATGCGCACGTCCGCGTGCCCGCTGATCATCACCACCGGGATGTTCAGGTTCGCGTCGGCCAGCGCGCGCTGGAGTTCCAGGCCTGTCATCCCCGGCATCTTGATGTCCAGCACCAGGCACCCGGGCTGGTCGCGCTCGTACACGTCCAGAAAGGACTGTGCCGAGGTGAACGTGCGCACGGGGCTACCGAGCAGCTTACCGGCGCTCGCGAGCGCGCGACCGACGGCCTCGTCGTCGTCCACCACGAAAATCGTCGGCTCGGCACTCACTTCGGTTCCTCAATGTAAGCGGGCAGCACACAGACGAATTCGGCGCCGCCGTCGGGGCGGTTGGCGGCGGTCAGGGCACCGCCGTGGGCGCGCACGATGGACTGGCTGATGGCCAAACCTAGCCCCATTCCGTCGGGCTTGGTGGTGTAAAAGCGCTCGAAGATCTTTTCCGGCGCGCTGACCCCCGGACCGGTGTCGCGGACCCGCACCTCGATCGCCGCGCCGGCTCGACGCGTTTCCAGAACCACCAGCCGCGGGCCGCCGACCGCTTCGACCGCCTCGATCGCGTTCTGAAGTAAGTTCACGAGCACCTGCTCGAGTTGTACGCGGTCGCCGTAGGTCGGCGGAAGGGGGGCCGGAGCGAGAACGAGCGAAACCGCCGCGGCGGCCCGCCGGGCGCGCCAGTCGAGGAGACGCGCCACGTCATGCACGATCTCGTTAATATCGACCGGTCCGCGTGCGGCGTCGGCCGGGCGCACCGTTCGGCGGATCGAGCGAACGATGTCCGCCGCCCGGCGCGACTGCTCCGCAACCTCTCCGAGCGCGGCCTTCAGTTCCGCCGGGGCGGCGTCCGTGGCGAGGTGGACCGCCAGGTCCGCCTGCAGGCACACCGCCGCGAGCGGTTGGTTCAGCTCGTGCGCCAGAACGGTTGCCAGCTCGCCCGCGACCGCCACACGGCTCATCCGGGCCAGCAACGCTTCGTGCTGGCGGATCTGCGCTTCGGCACTGCGGCGCAGGAGCCCGAGCAAGGTGGTCATTCCGATCGCAAAAAGGGCGAGGCACCGGTTCGCGATCACCTTCCACATCTCGGTGTTGCCGCGCTCCGGCACGATCCCGATCTTCGCGACGGTGAGCGCCGCGCACAGCCCCGCCACCGCCGGGCCGGCCCAGCCGGGCTTGGCGCGCAGTGCGAGGAGCACCGCGAACGTGTACGGTACGGCGCTGGCGACGCCCAGCGGGAGGCACAAGTCCACCGCGAACACGAACGCGACCAGCGCGAGGGCGAGCGTCGCGGGCCGGGCCGCAAGCAGCTTACGCATCGCTCAACACGCTCCCGACAGGGTGCGAAATGCCCCGTTGGTAAGCACCAGAATCGGCGCGCTGCTCTGACCCTGGGCGAACCACACCGCCACGTTCGTTCGCACCAAGCCGCATTATGTGCTCAAAAAACCACTGAAAAAACATGTGGTTAACCACGTATTTATCGTCCCGATGCGTGGTAGTTATCGTCTCTGGCACACCACGTGCAATTAGCGTCTGTCGTCTCCAAACCTTACGAACCCGATCCATCTCCCGCACGCGGTGGGCCGCATTTGGCTGCACCGTCAGGGAGTTGCTACGTGCGGAGGGGCGCCGTGAGCCGGTTCGCGTCGGCTGGGGTCGTTTACTTGGTCGGCGCCGGTCCCGGTTCGCCGGACCTCATCACGGTGCGCGGGCTGCGCGTTTTGCGGTCGGCTGATGTCGTTCTACACGACGCACTCCTCGCGCCCGAGTTGCTCGAAGAGGTCGGGCCTCACGCCGAACGCGTTTCGGTGGGCAAGCGCGGTTACTGCGTCGGCTCCACGAAACAAGAAACGATCCACGACCTGATGGTGCGGTACGCCCGAGCGGGAAAATCGGTGTGCCGGTTGAAGTGCGGCGACCCGTGCGTGTTCGGCCGCGGCGGCGAAGAGGCGGAGGCCCTTGCTGAGGCCGGCGTCTCTTACGAAATCGTGCCGGGGGTGACGTCCGCCGCGGGCGCGCTGGCGTCGGCCGGTATCCCGCTGACGCACCGGGCGGCCGGTCAGGCGGTGGTGCTGGTAACGGGGCATCATGATCCCGACTCGCGTGACTGCACACTGGACTGGGACGCGCTCGCCCGGCTGCCCGGCGCGGTGTTCTACATGGCCGTGCGGCACGTCGCGAAGATCGCGGCGAAACTCGGCGGCGGTGGGTTACCGCTCGACACGCCCGCGGCTGTCGTCGAGTCGGGCACCTTGCCGGGGCAGCGGGTGCTCGTCGCCGACCTCGGGAACATCGGGCGCCTCGCAGACGAGGCGATGATTACCGGCCCCGCAGTGTTCGTGGTGGGCGAAGTGGTCCGGTTCCGCGAGAAGTTGTTATCCCTGGCCGCCGAATCCGAAGGAGCTGCTCGATGATCCGCGCGCTTCACCCGCAGAAGCCGAAGCTGGTCGTGATCGGGAACGGGATGGCCGGGGCGCGCTTCCTGGAGGACGTGCTCGCGCTCGACCCGGAACTGTTCGACATCACCGTGTTCGGCGACGAGCCGTACGGGAACTACAACCGCATCCTGCTGTCCAACGTGCTGAACGGCACCCAGGACGCGAAGGAGATCTTCCTCAACCCGCTGGCGTGGTACGAGGAGAACGGGATCACGCTCCACGCGGGCGCGCGCGTCACCCGTATCGACCGGGACGCGAAGGTGGTTCACACGGGCGACGCCGCGGTCCCTTACGACTACCTCGTGTTCGCGACCGGCAGCAAGCCGTTCATCCCGCCGATCCCCGGAACCCCGCTGCACGGGGTGTTCGCGTTCCGCACCCTCGACGACTGCCGCAACATCGCAGAGTACGCAAAGGGCTGCAAGACCGCCGTGGTGATCGGCGGCGGACTGCTCGGACTGGAAGCCGCGAAGGGGCTCATGACCCACAACGTCGAGGTGACGGTTGTGGAGGTGAACCCGTGGCTGATGAGCGTGCAGCTCGACGAAGCCGGCGGGAAGGTGCTGGGCGAGACCATCGCGAAGCTCGGCATCAAGGCCCGCACGAGCGGCGTCACGAAGGAGCTGCTCGGCCACCTCAAGGTGAACGGCGTGCGGTTCGCGGACGGCAGCGAACTCCCGGCCGACATCGTGGTCATCTCCGCGGGCATCCGGCCCAACGCCGAACTCGCCAAGGAGTGCGGCATCGCCTGCGACAAGGCGATTGTCGTGGACGACCAGCTCCGCACCAGTGACCCGGCGGTGTTCGGCGTGGGCGAGTGCGTTCAGCACAACGGGATGATCTACGGGTTGGTTGCCCCGCTGTGGGAACAGACGAAGGTGCTCGCGAAGGTGCTGACCGGAGCCGACACGACCGCGACGTATAGCGGCTCGAAGATCGCGACCAAGCTGAAGGTGATGGGCGTCGAGTTGGCGAGCATGGGCCGGATCAACGACCTGTGCCCGACGGACGAGGTTGTGCAGTTCAGCGAGCCCGCCCGCCAAGTCTACTGGAAGGCGATCATCCGCGACGGCAAGGTGAGCGCCGCGTGCCTGCTCGGCGACCTCAGCCCGGCGGACGACCTGATGCGCATGTTCCAGGCGGGCGGACCCGTCCCGGAGCGCCGACTCGAACTGTTCTTCACCGCCGGATCGGCCAAGAAAGAAGCGTCGCTCGCGGACCTGCCCGACTCGCACCAGATTTGCGACTGCAACGGCGTGTGCAAGGGCACCATCGTGCAGGCCATCAAGAAGGGCAAATGTACCGTCCCGGCGGTAGGTAAGGCGACCCGTGCCGGAACCGGTTGCGGGTCGTGTAAGAAGCTCGTGAAGGGGCTGATCGAGGCGGTCGCCGGGGGAGTGAAGGCCGACCCGAGCGAGTCCTGGTACGTCGCGGCGGTGCCGATGGACAAGCCAACCCTCGTTGCGGCGGTGAAGGCGCGCGGGCTGAAGAGCGTGTCGGCGGTGCTCCGGGAACTAGGCACCGCGGACGACGAGAAGAGCCGCAACGGCTTGGCATCGATGCTGAAGGGCATCTGGGGCACGGAGTACATCGACGAGCGCGATTCGCGGTTCGTCAACGACCGCGTTCACGCGAACATTCAGAAGGACGGCACGTTCTCGGTGGTCCCCCGCGTGTACGGCGGCATCACCACGGCCGACGACCTCATCAAGATCGGCGAGGTCGCGAAGAAGTACGCCGTGCCGATGGTGAAGTTCACCGGCGGGCAACGGGTCGACCTGCTCGGGATCAAGAAGGAGGACCTGCCGGGCGTGTGGGCGGACCTCGGGATGCCCAGCGGGTACGCGTACGCGAAGGCGCTCCGCACCGTGAAGACGTGCGTGGGGTCGGAGTTCTGCCGGTACGGGACCAACGACAGCACCGGCCTGGGGATCGACCTGGAGAAGCGGTTCCAGGGGTTCGAGTTCCCCGCAAAGGTGAAGCTGGCGGTCAGCGGGTGCCCCCGGAACTGCGCCGAATCGACGGTGAAGGACGTGGGCGTAATCGCGACCGAGGGCGGCGAATGGGAGATCTCGGTGGGCGGCGCCGCCGGGGCGCACGTGCGGAAGACGGACGTACTGTGCCGGGTGCCGACGAAGCACGACGCGCTGAAAGTCATCGGCCGGTTCCTGATCTACTACCGCGACAACGCGAAGTGGCTCGAACGCACCTACGACTTCGTGCCGCGGGTCGGGGTGGAGAAGCTGCGCGAGATCATCGTCAACGATTCGCTCGGCGTCTGCGCCGCCCTTGATGTCGAGGTGGAGAAGACAATGGCGGCCTACGTCGACCCGTGGCTCGAGCGCGACAAACCGGTGTACGCGGGCCAGTTCGACGAGGCGAAACGCGTTCCCCTCCCACTGATCTCTTAACGAGGACCGCCCCGTGACAGCCACAGTGACTCGTGTCGCGCTCTGCACGCTGGACGACTTGCCGACGGGCCTCGGCCGCGCCTTCGAAGTCGGCGGGCGGTCGCTCGCGGTGTTCCGCGGCCGCGAGGGCGAGGTGTTCGCGGTCGACGGGAAGTGCCCGCACAAGGGCGGGCCGCTCGCAGACGGCATGCTGATCGGCACGCAGATCGTGTGCCCGCTCCACGCGTTCCGCTTCGACGGACGCTCCGGCGCGTGCGACCAGGAGAGCGTGTGCCCGACCGGGGCGTACCCGGTCGAGGTGAGCAACGGCCAAGTGTTCATAACGGTACCGCAATCGTGACCGCGCTCCCGCCGATCCCGCTGGCAACGCTGTCGCAGCCGGAGCTGGCGGTGCGGACGCACTGCCCGTACTGCGCGTTCCAGTGCGGCATCCTGATGGGCGAGGACCTCGGCGGCGACCGGCCACGAATCAGCGGGGACCCGCACTTTCCGGTCAACAACGGGCAGTTGTGCGTCAAAGGGTGGTCGTCGGCCGCGCTGCTCGGGCACCCGCAGCGGGTCACCGTGCCGCAGTTGCGCGACGGCCGGGGACGGTGGCGGCCGGCGGAATGGGACGAGGCACTCGACTTCGTTGCAGCGAAGCTCGCTTCGATCCGCGAGCGGTGCGGCGCCGACGCGAACGGGGTGTTCGGGTCCGGCGCGCTGACCAACGAGAAGGCTTACCTCCTCGGGAAGTTCGCCCGGGTCGCGCTGGGCACCGCCAACATCGATTACAACGGCCGGTTCTGCATGGCGAGCGCCGCCGGGGCACAGAACCGGGCGTTCGGGATCGACCGCGGGCTGCCGTTCCCGGTCGCCGACGTGGAGCGGGCCGAGGTGGTGCTGTTGGTCGGGGCGAACACGGCCGACACGCTGCCGCCGATGATGCAGTGGTTCGATAGGCAGCGCGCCAACGGCGGGCGCCTCGTCGTGGCGGACCCACGCCGCACCCCGACGGCCCGGCGCGCGGACCTCTTCCTCCAGGTGACACCGGGCACCGACCTCGCCCTTGCTAACGGTCTGCTCTACATCGCGATCGAAGAGCATATTGTGGACGGGCGGTACATTGCGGACCGTACAAACGGGTTCGCTGCGGCGCGGGCGGTGGTGCTCCAGTATCACCCGGCGCGGGTGGAGCGGCTCACGGGCGTGTCGGAATCGCAGTTGCGCCAGGCGGTCCGCTGGCTGGCGACCGCACGGAGTTCGATGGTGCTGACCGGGCGCGGCACCGAGCAGCACAGCAAGGGCGTGGACAGCGTTCACGCGTGGATCAACCTGATGCTCGCGCTCGGGAAGGTCGGCAAGCCGCACAGCGGGTTCGGCACGCTCACCGGCCAGGGGAACGGACAGGGCGGGCGCGAGCACGGGCAGAAGGCCGACCAGCTCCCCGGGTACCGGCTGATCGAGGTGGACGCGCACCGCGAGGCGGTCGCGAGCGTGTGGGGCGTCGATGCTGCGTCGCTGCCGCGCAAGGGGAAGAGCGCTTACGAACTTCTGGACGTGCTCAGCGGCGAGGTGAAGAGCCTGTTCGTGATGGGCTCGAACGTCGCGGTCGCGGCCCCGAACCTCGCCCGCATCCTGCCGAAGTTACAGGCGCTCGAACTGTTGGTCGTGTGCGATGCGTTCCATAACGAGACGAGCGAACACGCTCACGTTTTTCTCCCCGTTTACCAGTGGGCCGAGGAAGAGGGGACGCTGACCAACCTCGAAGGCCGGGTGATCCGGCGCCGGACGGTCGCCCGGCCGCCCACCGGCCCCCGCAGCGACCTGCGCGTGCTGTACGACCTCGCGCTGCGCCTCGGTGTCGGAGACAAATTCGCGTTCCGCTCGGCGGAGCACGTGTTCGACGAGCTGAAGCGCGCGACCGCCGGCGCCCCGGCCGATTACTCCGGCATCAGTTACGCGAAGATCGAGCGCCAGGACGGGGTGTTCTGGCCGTGCCGGAGCGAGGACGACCCCGGCACGCCGCGGATGTTCACCGAGCGGTTTCATCACCCCGACGGGCGGGCGAATTTCTTCGCGGTCGAGCACCGGGAGGCGGGTGAGGAGCCGAGCGCGGAGTTCCCGCTGTTCTTCACGACCGGGCGCTACAAGGAGCACTACAACTCCGGCGCCCAGACGCGCGGCGTCGGCAAGCTCGCGAACGCGCAACTGCTGCCGCGCCTGGAGATCCACCCGCGACTGGCCCGGCGGCACCGCGTTTCCACCGGCAGCCGTGTTACGGTCGAGAGCCGCCGCGCGAAAGTGGAGTTCGTGGCCGAGGTGACCGCCGACATCCGCCCGGACACGCTGTTCGCGCCGTTCCACTGGGGCGGGCGCCAGGCAGCGAACCTGCTCACGAGCGGCGTGCTTGACCCGACGAGCCGGATGCCCGAGTTCAAGCTCGCCGCGGTTCGCATCGCCAGCGTGCGCGACGGGGCGCAGGGGTAACGCGCGTGGGCGTGCTCTGGTAGTGCAGAGCGTTGCCTTTCCCTGGGACCGCGGGCGGGACGCCCGCTGCGTTGTCGGTCGTGTCGCTTTCGAGAGCGTCGATTTCCGGCCCGCGCCGAATCGCGGCGGGCGGGACGCCCGCGGTCCCAGGAGAAGACTAGCCTGACCCGTGTTTGGCGATAGAACCGATCGAGAGATGAGCCCATGAAGAAGCGCCTCGCGATCGTCGGGAACGGCATGGCCGCCAGCCGGCTGCTCGACGAACTCGTGCGCCGGAACGCCGCCGCGCAGTTCGAGGTTTCGGTCTTCGGCGAAGAGTCGCGCGGCGCGTACAATCGCATTCTGCTCGGCCGGGTGCTGTCGGGCGAGGCACCCGAAGCGATCGCGCTCAAGCCCGCTGAGTGGTACGTGGACCGGGGGGTAACGTTCCACGCCGGGGTGCGGGTCGCCCAGATCGACCCGGTCGGGCGGCGGCTCACCACCAGCACCGGCGACGCCCACCCCTACGACGTGTGCGTGCTGGCGACGGGCAGCTCACCGCTCGTTCCGCCGGTAACGGGACTGAAGAGCGACGACGGCTCCCCGCGCGACGGCGTTCACGTGTTCCGCACGGTCGAAGATTGCATAGCGATTCGCGACCGCGCTAAACCCGGGAGCTGCGCGGTTGTGGTCGGGGGCGGGCTGCTGGGACTGGAGGCCGCCAAGGCACTTGGGGACCTCGGTCTGCGCGTCACGGTACTGCACCTCAACGAGGTGCTCATGAGCGCCCAGCTCGACAAGCACGGCGGCGAACTCCTGCGGCTGGCGCTGGAGAAAACCGGTCTGTTCGTTCGCACCGGCACCACCGCGGACGAGGTCATCGGGAACGGTCACGTCGAGGCCGTGCGGCTGCGCACCGGTGAGGTGGTGCCCGCGGACCTGGTCGTCTTCGCCTGCGGGATTGTGCCCCGGGTGGAGGTCGCGAAGGCGTCCGGGGTTCCCGTCAACCGCGCGGTCCTTGTGAACGACCTGCTCGCGACCCAGGTGCCCGGGGTATACGCGGTCGGCGAGTGCGCCGAGCACAACGGACTGGTGTACGGGCTCGTCCAGCCGATCTGGGAGCAGTGCGCCGTGCTGGCCGATGTCCTCACCGGAACGAACCCGCGCGCCCGCTATCGGGGTTCCAAGATTTATGCGCGGCTCAAGGTGGCCGGCGTCGAAGTCGCCAGCTTCGGCGTGCCGGACGCGCAGCTCCCCACGGACGAGGTGCTCCAGGTGTTCGAGGAGCGGCGGGGCGTGTACCGCAAGCTCATCGTCCGCGACGGCAAACTCGTCGGGGCGATGCTGGTGGGCTGCGCCGAGGCCGCGCCCGCGCTGGTGCAGATGTTCGATCGCGATGAGCCGCTTCCCCAGAACCGCCTGGACGTTCTCGCGACCGGGAACGCCCCGACCGCCGCGACCGAGCGCGAAATCTGTAACTGCAACCACGTGACCGAGGCGGCGCTCGTCGGAGCGATCCGCGACGGCTGTGACACTCTCCCCGCGCTCTGCGAGGCGACCCGGGCCGGTACCGGCTGCGGGTCGTGTCGCGGGCAACTTGTGACGCTCCTGGCGACCCACGCCCCCGTGGCCGCCCGCTGAGCGGGCTTACCGTTCCAAAACCTCTCCGCGAGTCCGTAACCCGAACCCCGCGAGACGTCGTCCAATGACCCCCGACTCACACTCTGCCGCGGCCCCCGCGGCGGGACAACGCGCGCGCGTGCTCACGTTGTCCACGGTCGCTTTCACGCTGCTGTTTGCGGTCTGGCTCATGCTCGGGATGCTGAGCATCAAGATTAAGCCCGAACTCGGGCTGACCGACGGGCAGCTCTACAACCTCACGATCGCCGCGATCCTGTCCGGGGCGCTGTTGCGGTTCCACTTCGGCGTCTGGACCGACCGCTACGGCGGGCGCCGGGTGATGACCGCGCTGATCCTCTTCGCCGTGGTCCCGACGTTTCTGGTCAGCCGTGTGACGAGTTACACGGAACTGCTCATTTGCGCGGTTTTGTACGGCGTGGCCGGTAACTCGTTCTCGGTCGGCATCGCGTGGTGCGCGGCGTGGTTCCCGAAGGAGCGCCAGGGGCTGGCGCTGGGCGTGTTCGGGGCCGGCAACGTGGGCGCGTCGGTGACCAAGCTCGTCGGGCCGATTCTGATCGCCGCGGTGCCGGCGGCGGGGTTCTTTGGCGGTGTGGTGCCGGGCGGGTGGCGGTTCATTCCGGTTGCCTATGCGGGTCTCTTGGTGCTGTTGGCGCTGGCGGTCTGGTTCCTGTCGCCGCGCGAGGACCGGCGCCCGGCGCGGGGGCGGCCCCTCTCCGAACTGATGGCACCGATGAAACACGCCCGCGTGTGGGAGTACAGCCTCCAGTACACCGTTGTGTTCGGCGCGTACGTCGCGCTCTCCGGCGTGCTGCCGCAGTTCTACTACGCGACCTACGGCAAACAACTGGCCGTGAGCTTCCACCTGAACGAACAGCTCGTGAGCGAGTTCGACACCATCAAGGGGCTCAAGGGCGACGCCTACACCGCGCACCTGAACGCGCACCCGGTTGTGAAGGACGACCTGAACACCCTGTCGAAGTGGATCGGGCTCCTGGCGGCGGTGTGCTTCGTGTTCCCCGCGAGCCTGTTGCGGCCGGTGGGCGGGTGGCTGTCCGACAAGTACGGTGCCGCGCGGGTCATGGCGGCGGTGTTCGTCGCCATGCTGGTGGCCGGGCTGGCGCTGGTCCTGCCGTTGGGGCTCGGCGTGTGGGGCTTCACGGGCGCGCTGTTCATGTTGGGGGCGGGGATGGGCGTGGGCAAAGCGAGCGTGTACAAGATGATCCCCGACCACTTCCCGCGCGAAGTCGGCGCGGTGGGCGGGCTCGTGGGGCTGCTCGGGGCGCTGGGCGGGGTGCTGCTGCCGCTGGCCTGGGCGGCAGTGCCGGGCAGCACGTTCGCCGCGTTGCTAACACTGACGATCATTAGCGCGATGTGGTTCGCGGCCGGGCTAGTGCTCGAACGTAAGCCCGCGGCAGTTCCTGCGTAGTTCGGCAAGAGTTTTTGACAGGATTTTAAAGACAGTAAGCGGTTCGGTGGTGTCCTACTTTTGTTGCACGGCGGGATGGGCCAACCATTCAGCGAGTGACCACACGTGATCGGTGAGCCCGGCGGCCATCGCCGGGGTTCGTGCCCGACACCGGCCGCCCTCGCCTTTCACGCGCAGGGTGCGGACGGGCCAGCAGAAGTTGTCGCTGAAGTAACTGAACGCGGTGGCGGCCCGGTGCGTGCCCCGGTCCTTCGAGAACCCGTAGCTGTTCCGCACCTTGCGGCGGCACCGGTTCCGATCGGTCCCGTTGTGCCGCTCCACGAAGCACGTATTCACAACCGTGCTCACCGCCGAATCCAGCCGCGCGGCGGCCACTGCGGCCGCGGTCCCGAGCACCACCCGGGTGCTCACCGACACCACCCGGTTGTTCTCACGCGCCTTGTGCACGGTCGCATACGCGACCGCCGCCGGGAGCACCACCCGAGCCTTCCGCGGGCGCCCCGGTCGCCCGGTCCGTGGTGGGGTCACTAACTGCCCGTATGCCGCGCGGATGGCCGATTCGTACACCGGGTACTCGCCCGTGGTGATGAGCCGCAGGAGCCGGTCCGCCGATGCGCCGATGCGCCGATGCGCCGATGCGCGTCCCGCACCAGCGCGTGTGTCGCCTCCTCGGTTCGCTGGCCCACCACCAGGCTCACCACCAGTCGGTGCTCCGGATCCAGGGCCACGTGGTCCCAGCAGTCCCCACGGCGCCGCTCCTCCGGGGCACCGTTCTTCTCCTCGCGGGCCACGAAGCTCCACTCCTCATCCAGTTGGAGCTCGTTGGTCCGGGGGGGAAAGGGCCACCAACTCGTCGTGGAGTTGCTGGGCCTGCTCGCCGGCCTGACGGATGTACCGGGTGACCGTGTCCCGATGTACCCCGACCAATCGGGCCGTCTTGCGGGTGCCGGATCCCTCCGCCACATGGGCCAGCACCGCGGTCACCGTCTGGGCCGACAACCGGGTGCCGTACAAGGGCGTGCCCTTGCGCTCCGAGAACCGGGCCTTGCAGGTGGAGCACCTCAGCACCCGGGTGTTGCTCGGGCCGTATCGGGCCGGCACCGTTAGGTTCCCGTGCCCCCGCTTCCCGTGGTCCGGACAATCCGCATTCCGGCAACAGAACCGACTCAGATCGTCCATGACCGATCCCAACACGCGCGAGGGAAAAGCACGACCGAACAGTGTAACTACTTACCACGCATCAGTAGCCGCATACAAGACGAACAGGACACCACCGGCTATCTTATGTAAGGCGTTATCGGTAATCACTTTGCACCTCTTTCCTGGGATCATGTTGGGTTTCGATCGAGCCCGCTCGGGTCGCATGCGGGCGCGTAACGGGCGATTTTCGGGGTAGCAGTGAGCCAGCGAAACGCCAGTCCGTCGGTAGCGAATGTCTAGTCAGTGCCCCATCGGTGGGGCCAGCGCGGTACGGACCCATCGTTCACATTGCCTCACTGCCGTTGCCCATCACACGGGCGCACGCGGCCGGTTCGGCGCCGGCGGCACCCGAACGCAGTATCGGCTTGCCGACACCGAGACCCGCTATCCGGCTGATGTCAACGGAAGGTTGGGCGCAACGCCCGGATCACAACAACGCCCGCCGAACGGGCGCGGTTCTCTGAATGGTGGGAATGTGACGGTCGGTGTGCTTGTCTGGATTTGCGGTTGTGGCTTGCCACGTGTGATCGCTGTCTGCTGAACGGGTGGGCCGTTGCGGATCGGTTTGCACCCGTCGCGGCCGGGGGGCGCGTCAGGCGGCCTCGTCGGCCGCAAGTGTTGTGCGGACGCGCTCGATCAATTGGACCAACGAGAACGGCTTTTCGAGCAACACGGTCCCGGGGGGAAGGGGGCACGGGGCCAGGCCGGGGCTGCCCGGGAACGCGGACATGAACAGTACCGGCAACTCGGGCCGGGCGGCGCGCACCCGGGCGGCCAGCTCGACGCCGGTCGCCAGCGGCATGACCACGTCCGTCAGCAGCATGTCGAACGCCAGCGGGTCGGCTTCGAACAGGTCGCCGGCGGCGCGGCCGTTCGGGGCCGTGCTGACCCGGAAGTTGGCCTGCTCCAGCACAATACGGACGAACTCGCGGACTGCGTCGTCGTCCTCGGCAACGAGGATCGCGCGCCGGTCTGGTGGGTGAGGTTGGGCGATACGCTGGGAGGTGTCGTGCGACATCATGCACCCGAACCGTGTTGCGCTGGGGGCGCCCAAGGGTTACGAGTCGAGACGTCCGGCTCGATGAACATCGTATGAGAGAAGAGCATCATTCAGCAACACACATTTTGCACGACCGGCCCGCGCCCGCGCCGTGCGGGCTGGAATAATCGGAACGACGTTAGCAATACTCCCCGAGTATCGCGGCCACGCTCGCGGCGTCCGGGTACCGGGCGGCCGGGTCCTTCCGCAACAGCCTCAGGATCACCTCCTCGAACCAGTCCGGCACGGCGGCCCGCACCAGGCTGGGCCGCAGCGGCTCGCTGCCGCACACGGCGTTGAACACCGCCGCCACCGTCTGCCCGGGGAAGGGCACCTTGCCGGTTACCATGTGATACATGACCCCGCCCAGCCCGAACAGGTCGGAGCGGGAGTCCGCCTCCTCCCCCTGGACCGTTTCGGGGGCCATGAAGAACGGGGTGCCGATCAGCGCGCCGTCGGCGGTCATTTTGGCGTCGTCGGCGATCCGGGCGAGGCCGAAGTCGGTGATCTTGGCGCGCCCGGTGTCGTCCTCCAGCAGGATGTTGGCGGGCTTGATGTCGCGGTGGATGACCCCCTTGGCGTGGGCGGCCGCCAGCCCCGACGCGATCTGCCGGGCCACGTTCACCGCCAGCAGGACGGGCAGCGGCCCGTGCTGCTCGACCCGCGCCTCCAGGCAGCTGCCCCGGACGTACTCCATGGCGAGGTAGGTGACCCCGGCCGCCTCGCGCACCGCGTAGATGCCGACCGCGTTCTCGTGCTGGATCGAGGCCGCGACCCGGGCCTCGCGGGCGAACCGGGCGCGTGCGCTCGCGCTGGCGGTCAGCTCCGGGGCCAGCACCTTGATCGCCACGAACCGGTGCAGGCTCGGCTCGAACGCCTTGAACACCACCCCCATCGCCCCGCGCCCGAGCAGGCTGCGCAGCTCGTACCCGCCGAGCCGGCACCCGCACTCGGGCAACTTCTTGGCGAACTCGGGCCGGAAATCGGGGAGCCCCTTCACGTCGCAGTGGGTGGGCGGGGGCGTCGAGTCGTCCGGGAGGGCCTGGGTCCGGGCCGTGGACCGGCTCGGCGGGGGCGCCGGCGTGCGGTGGGACGCGGACGGGCCGCTCATCCGGGTGCGGCTGGTCTCGACCGTCAGGTTCACCAGCTCCTGCGCGCCGGCCGCGAGCACGGTCGCGTAGTCCGGGCACTGGCCGATGTCCTGGTTCAGCACCGAGGCGAACGCCTCGATCTTGGGGGCCACGCTCTGGAGGAACGCGACCAGGGCGGTGCGGGGCAGGTGGAACCGCTCCTTGGCGGTCATCATCACCCGCGCCAGCAGGTCCGGGTTCTGGGCCACCCGGTCGAGGTGGACCATGTAGTTGGAGAACTGGAGCAGCTCGGCCCGGTTCTGCTGCACCTTCGACGCGGCGGTCGCCAGCTCGGGCTGGTGGTGGTAGCGGATCGGCTCGACGATGTCGGCCGGGAGCTTCCACTGCTGGAGGATCTCGGCGGTCACGTCGGCGTGGTCGATGCCGAACGAGGCGACCTCGGCCCCGCACGGGTCCTCGACCAGCCCCTCCCCGTAGTACGCGACGTGCCGCAGCCACGCGTCCGGGAACATCTGCCGCAGGAGCAGCTCGCCGAGGTCGCGGAGCAGGCCCGCGACCAGGTCGTCGTCGGGGCTCGACCGGCGGGTGAGGACGGCCAGCTCGCGGGCGATGATGGCCCCGCCGACCGACGACATCCAGTAGTCGCGGGTCATCTGGTCGGCACCGCGGCCCACCTTCACGGCGGGCAGCGACAGCCCGAGGGCGAGCGAGCGCACGGTGTTGAGGCCGAGCACGTGGACCGCGCGGGCGACCGACGCGATCGGCTGCTTGAGCCCGTAGATGCACGAGTTCACGGCCCGCAGGAGCTTGCCGCACAGGGCCGAATCGAGGGCCAGGAGGGCGACGATCTCGGACGGCTCGCAGTCCGATTTGGAGGCCGCGTTCACCACCTGGAGCGCGACCGCCGGCGCGGTGGGCAGCCGGGTCGGGTCGAGGACCGCGGCCAGTACCTCGTTCCGGCCGGCGCGGTGGCGCGGCGGTAGCGGGTTGAGTGGGGGCGTGGAAATAGATGCCGACACCGGACCATCCTTGTGAATTTGCGCCCGTGACTACGCTGCGGAAGGAAGGATAGCACCGAAGCGTGCGTCACGAATGCGCCCCCGTCAAGCGTGCGACGGGCCTCGACGGCCCCGGGCCCGTCGCGCCGGCCGTGAGTTCGCGGGCCACCGAACGGATTCGCGCGGGCCAAGAACGGCTCACCAGGCGCTGGCGCGGCGCGGGCCTTGTTGAGCCGTGGCGGGCGCGACGGCATAATATCCCCGGCGCCGTGCGTGGTGGGGCGAGTGTGTTGCGCGAGTGCGGCGGGTTGCCATCGAGCCCGCTCCCAACGCCGCGGGCCGTGTTCGGAGCCGCGGTACACCGGCTGATCGCCACCGCAGCTAGTAAGCGATTCGTGGAGCGGCACAACGGGACCGATCGGAACGAAATGCCCTCTAACTCCCTGTTGCGCTGGCAGACGGACCGCGTTCCGCGGTTGAACGCGCTCGACGCGCAGGTGGCGTCCGGCCCGCCGTCCGCTCTCGCGGACGAAAACCTGCGCGCCCTCGTGGCGATGCTGTGCGCGCACTTTCAGGGATTTTGTCGAGACTTGTATAGCGAGTCCGTCGAGTCCGTCGTGCGCACCTTTCCGCCCGGCATGGGGTTAGTGGCGCGAACGCAGTTCATGGCACAAATCGGCCTCGGCACGGGCAACCCGACGCTCCAGACGCTCGTCCGCGACTTCGACCGTTTTGGCGTGGGCGTGCGGGCCGCGCTGGACGCCGACCCTGCGAACGCGGTGCGCCTGAATCACCTCGCGCTGCTGAACCAGTGGCGCAACTTCGTGGTGCATCACGGGGTCACGGCGCCTCCCGGCCCGGCGCTTGCGCCGGCACTCCCTCAAGTGTGGCAGGTCTCGTGCGGCGGACTGGCGGCGGAACTGGACCGCATCATGTATGATTACCTCCAGGCACTGCTCGGCACCCCGCCCTGGTGACCGCCGGAGGGTGAGCCATGTCGGCTGAAACCATCGACCAGACGCGCCCGCCCCGGCTCGGGGATCGTGTCCAGTTACGTACATTCACCGGCCTGCGGGGCCGGATCATCGAGTTCCGCGGCCCGATCGGTCACAAAGGCCGCGAACTGTTCGGCATCGAACTGATCTACCCCGACCACACGGAGTACACCGAGGCGGCGCGAGACGATCTCGTGTACCTCGACGACGGGAACGACCCCGAGCACCCGAACCCGCCCGCCCCCGCCACGGAATGACCACACGATGTCACTCGTCGTTGATAACGTCTCGAAAGAGTACGCCACCCGTGCCACCCCGCTGTCGGTGCTGCGCGGGGCCTCGCTCCGGCTCGACCGCGGCGACGCGATCGCCGTGATGGGGCCCTCCGGGTCCGGGAAGAGCACGCTGCTCCACATCCTCGGGACCCTCGACCGGCCCACCGGCGGGACGGTGGCGCTCGACGGCACCGACCCCTTCGCGCTCCCCGAAGCCGAACTGAGCACGTTTCGGAACTCGAAGATCGGGTTCGTGTTCCAGGACCACCACCTGCTGCCGCAGTGCTCGGTGCTGGAGAACGTCCTCATCCCCACGCTGGTGAACAAAACCACCGGCCCGGCGGAAACCGAAGCCTACGCCCGGCAACTGCTCGACCGCGTCGGGCTGGGGGCGCGGCTCGACCACCGCCCCGCGGAACTGTCCGGCGGCGAGCGCCAGCGGGTGGCGGTCGCGCGGGCGCTCGTACTCAAACCGACCCTCCTGCTCGCCGACGAGCCGACCGGCAACCTCGACCGCACCAGCGCCCACGCGGTCGGCGAGCTGCTGCTCGAACTGCACCGGCAGGAGCGCACGGTGCTGGTCGTGGTGACGCACAGCGCCGACCTGGCGAAGCTGTTCCCGCGCCGGTTCGAGATGAACGACGGCGCGCTCCAACCCGCCTGACACACTCACCGGCGCACTCATGCTCAGCTTCTCCGGGTTGGTCCTTCGGAACCTCGTGTACCACGCGCGCGGGAACCTCGCCGTGCTGCTCGGGGTCGCGGTCGGGTCGGCCGTGTTCACCGGGGCGCTGCTCGTCGGCGACTCGCTCCGCGGCTCCCTCCGCGACCGCGTCGAGCGGCAGTTGGGCGGCGTCGATTCGGTCGCATTCTTCCCGCGCCCCGTGCGCGCGGGCATCGCGGACGGAATGCCCGGGACCGTCAAACCGGTCCTCCTCGTGCCGGGGGCCGTCCAGGCGAGCGGCGACCCGGCCACCGCCCCGTACCTCGGGAAGGTCACGGTGCTCGGGATCGATCCGCGTTCGGCCCCGGTCGGCGTGTCCGAGGTGGATTGGGCCAGCGACATACGCCGAAACCGATCGACCAACACGTTCCCGCCCGTGATCCTTTCGCACCGCGTTGCGGAGAAGCTGAACGCGAAAACCGGTGACACCGTCACGTTGAGCGCGGAACGGTTCTCGGACCTGCCGCGCTCCTCCTCGCTCGCGAAGCGCAGTACCGACGATGTCACGACGGCGGAGCAATTTACCGTCGCGGCGGTGCTGCCCCCGGAGGCACCGGAAAACGACTTCAACCTGACCCCGAACCCGGCCGCGCCGCTGAACGTGTTCGTTCCGGTGCGCACGCTCGCGCGGATGGTCACCGGGGACGCGGAGCCGGTCGCAACGGTCCTGCTGGCGAGCGGCGCGCCTCACGACGCCCTCAACGCCGCGCTCAAGGAACGTCTCCGGCCTGAAGACTACGGGCTGAAGTTCCGCGAGGTCGCCCGCCGGCTCGGGCGCGGCGGCTACCTGAGTGTCGAATCGGCGGAACTCATTCTTCCGCCAAAGGTATCAGACGCGGTACGGGCGGCGGCTCAGGCCGTCGGCGCCCGCGCCGAGCCGACGGTGGTGTACGTGGCGGACACGCTCGCCGTGGGCGACAAGCAGATCCCGTACCCGATCGTCGCGGGTCTGAACACCACCGCACCTTCGCCCCTCAGTCCGCACGAACTGGCCCCCATCCCGACACCGTCACTCGCCGACGACGAGGTGGAACTGCTCACGTGGCCCGGGTCCGAACTGAACAGGCTGCCGCGGGGCACGAAGGTGAAGCTCGTCTACTTCGATCCCGAAGTCGAGGGCGAGGGGCTGAAGCGTGAGGCGGAACTGACGCTCAGCGGGTACATCCCCCTCTCCGGACCGGCGCGCGACAAAGACCTGACGCCCGAAATTAAGGGCGTGACCGACGACCGCGCGAACCTGTTCGACTGGGACCGCCCGCCGGTGCTGCCCGGCGCCGAGATCAAGCGGCGCGTGCCCGAGAAGCCGACCCCGCACCCGCGCGGCACGTTCTTCAACCAGAACAAGGCCGTGCCGATGGCCTACCTGAACCTCGCCACCGCCCGGAAGCTGTTCCGCAGCCGGTACGGCACCGACACGTCGGTTCGAGTGGCGCCGGCGAACAACGAGCCGCTCGACAAGTTCAGCGAACGGCTTCAATCCGAGCTGCCCAAGCACCTCGACCCCGATTCCGCGGGCCTGGTGTTCGATCCCGTGCGCGCCCGCCTTCTCACCGCGAGTAAGGGGGGCACGGACTTCGGCGGGCTGTTCCTCGGGTTCAGCCTGTTCCTCATCGCGGCGGCGCTGATGCTGGTGGGGCTACTGTTCCGGCTCTCCATCGACCGCCGGGCGAAGGAAGTGGGGCTCCTGCTCGCGACCGGGTTCGCGGTCAAGCACGTTCGGCGGTTGCTCCTGGCGGAGGGGCTACTCGTAGCGGTGCTGGGCGCCGCGCTCGGGCTTATCGCGGGGGTGGCGTACAACCGATTGCTGCTCGTGGTGCTGCTCGACTTGTGGCCCGATCAGGGCGTCAAGGCGTACTTCCAACCGCACGCCACGCCCCTCAGCTTCGCCCTCGGGTTCGGAATCACGGTGCTGATGGCCCTCGCCGCGCAATGGTGGAGCGTTCGCGGGCTTGTTAGGATCGCGCCGCCGGCTCTCCTCCGCGGTGAAACGGCACTGCCCGCCGGCTCGACGGCCGGTATCGGGCTCGTCACGAAAATCGTCACAATCGGTGGATTGGTCGTCGGCATCGCGCTGATCGCGGCCGGCGGTACGGTCAGCAACCCCGACTTCCGCGCGATGACGTTTTTCGGCGGCGGCGGGTTGCTCCTCACCGCGGCGCTGGCGGCTGTACGGTGGTGGATGCGCCGCACCCGACACGCGGTCGTGAACGGCCGGGGGCTGTCCGCGCTCGCTAAGCTGGGAACCCGCAACGCGGCCCGGAATCCGGCCCGCAGCCTGTTAACTGCGGCGCTGCTGGCATCGGCGGCGTTCCTGCTGGTCGCAGTCGAGAGCTTCCGCCGCACGCCCGAAAGCGACTTCCTCGACAAGAGCGGCGGGAGCGGCGGGTTCAACCTCCTGGCCGAAGCGGACGTGCCGCTGTTCCAGCCGTTCGACAGCGGGCTCGGCCGCGCCGATCTGGAGAAGCAACTCCAGAAGGCCTACGCGCCGTCGGGTACTGACCCCGACGCACCACCGGCCACCGACGCGTATCGCACAGCGAAAGCGGACCTGAGCGCCGGTCTGGAAGAGGTGTTCCCATTGCGGCTGCGCGGCGGCGACGACGCGAGCTGCATGAACCTGTTCCAGGCGGCCCGGCCCCGTGTGCTGGGTGTGCCGGAAGCGCTGATCGCTCGCGGCGGGTTCAAGTTCTACATGACCGAAGCGGCGTCTGCCGAGGAGAAAGCGAACCCGTGGCTACTGCTCGCGAAGCCGGCACCCAACGACGCGGTCCCGGTGTTCTGCGAGAACAACACCGCGCAGTGGATGCTCAAGAAAGCGATAGGGGACGAGTTCACGATGCCCGGCGACGACGGCGCCGAGGTGCGCTTTCGGATCGTGGGGACGCTCGTGGACAGCCCGTTCCAGAGCGAAGTGATTACGAGCGACGCGGCGTTCGTGAAAGCGTTCCCCAAGCAAACCGGCTACCGTGCGTTCCTGATCCGCACCCCGGCGGACAAGCAAACCGCGGTCGCGCGGGCGCTGGAAATCGGGTTCCGGGCGAACGGGCTCGCCGCAACGCCGACACGGGACAAGGTGGCGTCGTTCCAGGCGGTCATCGGCGCGTACCTCTCGACGTTCCAATTGCTCGGCGGCTTCGGGCTACTACTCGGGGTACTGGGGCTCGCGGTGGTGGTACTGCGCGGGGTGTGGGAGCGTTTGGGTGAACTCGCCTTATTGCGGGCCGTCGGTTACCGCACGCGGGCTCTCCAGTTCCTTGTAATCGTTGAAAACGGGCTGCTGTTGCTCGTCGGCCTGGGGGCGGGCGTGCTGACCGCGCTGGCCTCGGTCGCCCCGCACGTGCTGAGCGGGGCCGCGATCCCGTGGGTGCGCCTCGGACTGATGCTCGGGGCCGTACTGGTGGCAGGACTGACGGTTGCGACGGTCGCAACGGCCGGGGTGCTGCGGGTGCCGGTTATCCCCGCGCTGCGGCGAGAGTGATGGCGAGGGCTTCACTCCTCCCACAACTCAGAGCTGTGGCGGAGTGAAGAGTTTTGACAGGATCAACAGGATACACAGGATCAAAGAAAGACTAAGCGAACCGCTGGCGGTGTCCTACTTTTGTTGCACGACCGGGAACGCCAGCCACTCTTGCAACGACCACACGTGATCGGTGAGCCCGGCGGCCATCGCCGTGGTTCGTGCCCGATACCGGCCGCCCTCGCCTTTCACGCGCAGGGTGCGGACGGGCCAGCAGAAGTTGTCGCTGAAGTAACTGAACGCGGTGGCGGCCCGGTGCGTGCCCCGGTCCTTCGAGAACCCGTAGCTGTTCCGCACCTTGCGGCGGCACCGGTTCCGATCGGTCCCGTTGTGCCGCTCCACGAAGCACGTATTCACAACCGTGCTCACCGCCGAATCCAGCCGCGCGGCGGCCACTGCGGCCGCGGTCCCGAGCACCACCCGGGTGCTCACCGACACCACCCGGTTGTTCTCACGCGCCTTGTGCACGGTCGCATACGCGACCGCCGCCGGGAGCACCACCCGAGCCTTCCGCGGGCGCCCCGGTCGCCCGGTCCGTGGTGGGGTCACCAACTGCCCGTATGCCGCGCGGATGGCCGATTCGTACACCGGGTACTCGCCCGTGGTGATGAGCCGCAGGAGCCGGTCCGCCGATGCGCCGGTCCGCCGATGCGCGTCCCGCACCAGCGCGTGTGTCGCCTCCTCGGTTCGCTGGCCCACCACCAGGCTCACCACCAGTCGGTGCTCCGGATCCAGGGCCACGTGGTCCCAGCAGTCCCCACGGCGCCGCTCCTCCGGGGCACCGTTCTTCTCCTCGCGGGCCACGAAGCTCCACTCCTCATCCAGTTGGAGCTCGTTGGTCCGGGGGGGAAAGGGCCACCAACTCGTCGTGGAGTTGCTGGGCCTGCTCGCCGGCCTGACGGATGTACCGGGTGACCGTGTCCCGATGTACCCCGACCAATCGGGCCGTCTTGCGGGTGCCGGATCCCTCCGCCACATGGGCCAGCACCGCGGTCACCGTCTGGGCCGACAACCGGGTGCCGTACAAGGGCGTGCCCTTGCGCTCCGAGAACCGGGCCTTGCACGTGGAGCACCGCAGCACCCGGGTGCGGTTCGGTCCGTACCGGGCCGGCACCGTCAGGTTACCGTGCCCCCCGCTTCCCGTGGTCCGGGCAATCCGCATTCCGGCAACAGAACCGACTCAGATCGTCCATGACCGATCCCAACACGCGCGAGGGAAAAGCACGACCGAACGGTGTAAACTCCTTACCACCTATTAGCAGCTGCATACAAGACGAACAGGACACCACCGCTCTGTTGGCCGGCACCGTGATCGTTTCCGTGAACACTCCGCCGCCGCACTCGACCCCTCACGTCGTAGGTGCCGTGGGCCGTCACTGGGCTGGTCAGACAAACTCCAGTCGTTTCAAGCTGGCAATAGCCGTGACGGGATCAATCGCCGGCTCGGAACACGCCCCGGTGACACCTGTCAGCAGACGGGTGACGCATAAACAACGAAATTGAAACGATTGGACGCAGGTTCGCTGTCAGTCGGGTTGTAGTCCGCGGCGGCCCCATGGTGGCGCTTCTCCGCCAGCGCTGCGACGCGAGTGGGGCACCATCCCTTTATCTGCGGCGGCTCTTCTCTCTGGCGCGTTCTCCCGTACCCCAAAGGGGACGCTTCGCGCCGAGGGTCCTGCATGGCCACGCCGTCCCTGCCTCGCTCGTCCGGCATCCTGTTGCACCCCACGAGCCTGCCGGGGCCGTTCGGCATCGGCGATCTCGGCCCGGTCGCGTACCGCTGGGTCGAGACGCTGGCCGCGATGCGCCAGTCGTGGTGGCAGATCCTGCCGCTCGGTCCGACCGGGGCCGGCGATTCGCCGTACCAGTCGCTCTCGGCGTTCGCGGGCAGCATCAACCTGCTCAGCCCCGAACTGCTCCACCAGGAGGGCCTCGTCGGTCCGGACCTGTGGGCGAACGAGCACTTCGCCGATCACGAGATCCAGTTCGACCGGGTGACGCCGTTCAAAACCAAGCTGCTCCGCGCGGCGTGGGACGCGTTCCGCGGCGGGAAGGCCGCGCATCTGAAGGGCGATTTCGAGAACTACTGCGTCAGCGAGGCCGGGTGGCTCGACGGGTTCGCCCTGTTCGTCGCGATCCGCGAGGCGCTGGGGGGCACCGGGCTGCTCGCGTGGCCGCCGGACCTGCTGCGGCGCAACCCGGTCGCGCTGGCGGAACTCGAGAAGCAGCTCGCCAGCGAGGTGCTGCTCCACAAGTTCGGGCAGTTCCTGTTCGACAAGCAGTGGGGCGCGCTGAAGAAGTTCGCCAACGACAAGAAGATCAAGATCATCGGCGACGCGCCGATCTTCGTGGCGCTGGACTCGGCGGACGTGTGGGCGCATCCGGACGAGTTCCTGCTCGACCCCGACCGCAAGCCCACGGTCGTTGCCGGGGTGCCGCCCGACTACTTCTCCGCCGACGGGCAGCACTGGGGCAACCCGATCTACGACTGGACCCGGATGGAGGCGACCGGCTACTCGTGGTGGTGCAACCGCGTGCTGCGCCAGTTGAAGCAGGTCGACCTGATCCGGCTCGACCACTTCCGCGGGTTCCGGCAGGCGTGGCACATACCCGCCGCCGAGCCGACGGCGCGCGTCGGGCAGTGGGTGGACGGCCCGGGGCTGAAGCTGTTCGACCGGCTGCGCACCGCCCTCGGCGGGCTGCCCCTGATCGCGGAAGACCTGGGCGTCATTACGCCGGACGTGGAAGAGCTGCGCGACCAGCTCGCGCTGCCCGGGATGCGGGTGATCCAGTTCGCGCTGGAAGGGCCGCACAACCTGCACTGGCCTCACAACTACGTCCAGAACTGCGTGTGCTACACCGGCACGCACGACAACGACACTGTGCGGGGGTGGTTCGAGGCGCTGAGCGACCGCGACCGGCACTACCTCTCGCTCACCCTCGGGCGGCCGATCGGGGACGTGGCGTGGGACCTGATCCAGTCGGCGTGGGCGTCGGTCGCGACGGTGGCGGTGGCGCCGCTGCAAGACGTGCTGAGCCTCGGCAACGACGCGCGAATGAACAAGCCCGGCGTCGCCTCGGGGAACTGGCGGTGGCGGTTCCGGCTCGACCAGTTCCGCGGCGAGGTGATCCAACGGCTCGCCGACCTGACCACGCTCTACAACCGGGTGCCAGCCGAGCCGAAGCCCGGGACGCCGTGATCACGCCCCGTGGCCGCGACCGGGGAGGGAATAATACGCACGCACCGGGATCAGAGACAGGCGGGCTTCCGATCGAAGCTCAGTGCGGCAATCCGATCGCAGGTGAACACATGCTGGTACGGCGCACTCTTGCCTGGGTTGTGGTCGCGTTCGGGGCCGGCCTCGCTGGTGGCTGCGGTGTTCCGGCCAGCAAATCTCCGGCGCCAGAGGGCGCGTCCAAACAGTTACCCGAGAAACAGGCCGGTGCCGCGAAGAACGGCGCCGATGCGAACGCGGCCGCACGCGTGCCGATGATCGTCTACACGCACACACTGGATGTCGTGGTGAGCGATCTGGACGTGGCGACGGCCGAGGTGGACCGGTTGGTCGCGGAGCACAAGGGCTACGTTGTCCAGTCGGAGGTCCGCGGAGACCGCGGCCGGTGGCGCGCCGCCACGTACACGCTCCGCATCCCGGTGGCCAGCGACCGGGCGGTGCGGAACGCCGTGCTCGCCCTCGGCACCCCGGAGCGCAATGCGTCCGAGGCGCAGGACGTGACCGAGGAATTCATGGACGTGGAGAAACGGGTCAAAAACCTGAAGGAGCAGGAGGACAAGTTGAACGCGCTGCTCCTGGAGAAGCGGAAAGAGGAGAAGCTCGAAGACATCAAATCACTGATGCGAGAGATCGCTCAGATCCGCGGCGAGGTGGAGCGGGCGCAGGGCCGCCGCGAGTACCTGCTGAACCGCACCACGTTCGCAACGACGAACCTGTCGCTGCGTGAGGTCAAGGACTACACTCCCCCGACGTTCGGCACCCAGATCGGCGCGACGTTCCGGACCTCGTGGGACGCGGTCCTCAGCGCCGGTCAAAGCGTCGTGCTGTTTGCGGTAGCCCTGGTGCCGTGGGCGCCGGTTTGGGGGCCGGTGCTGGTGTTCGCGCTGTGGCAGGTCCGGCGCTGGCGGGCGGGGCGGGTGCCGAGCCCGCTCCTGCGTGCCGAACCCACCACCCCGGCGGGCTGAAGTCAGGAGCCGTACTCGTCCTTCCACTCCTCGTACCACGCCATCTGGATGGCTTCGAGGAGCTTCTCGTTCGATTCGTGCGCCTTGCCGGCGAAGCCCTCAAGGTTGAGGACGTGCTTGTGCAGGTCGGTGAACCGGACCGTCAGCGGGTTGATGGTGTCGAACTGGTCGAACAGCGCTTCGCCGATCTCGCGCGCGTCGTGCCACGTCATGGGTCGATCCTGCCGATATTTCGTTGAACGGGAGGGTTACAGCGTGTCCGGGTCGAGGGCGTCCGGGTTCTCGCCGCCGAGGCCCCGCCGGAGCACGTCGTTCATCACCAAGAGCGCGAGCGGGTTGGTGGCTGTTCCGAACGCGTCGATCGCGCGCTGCAGAACCGCCAAGTCCGACCCGTTCATCGCGCTTTGAAGCGCAGTGCCCGCGGCGGCGATCGCCGCACGCTGCTCCGCCGACAGTCGGGCGCCGGCCTGCGCGAGCCCCTTTTCCGTGTGCTTCAGGTCGTTAGCGCCTTTGTTCCGCAGCTCGATCAGCCGCCGGGCGGTGAAATCGTCCTGGGCGTTCACGATGCTCTCGTTCACGAGCCGGTCCACGTCGTCGGTCGACAGCCCGTGTGCCGCCTGCACCGTCACGTGTGCTTGCGCGCCGCTCCGCAGTTCCCGAGCGGTGACGGCGAGGATGCCGTCCTGGTTCACGCGGAACGTCACCTCGACCTGCGCGAACTGCGCCGGCATCGGCGGGATGCCGGACAGCTTGAACGTGCCCAGGAACCGGCAGTCCTTCGTCAGCTCACGCTCGCCCTGGTAAATGTTAATCAGGATGGCGGTCTGGTTGTCGGCGCCGGTGGTGTACCGGGTGGTCGCGGTCGCGGGCACGGTGCTGTTGCGGTGGATCAGCTTATCGACCACGCCGCCGAGCGTTTCGATGCCGAGCGACAGCGGCACCACGTCGAGCAACAGCAGGTCGCGGCGCCCGCTCGTGAGGATGTCGGCTTGCACGGCCGCGCCGAGGGCGACGACTTCGTCGGGGTTCAGCCCGGTGTGCGGGGTCTTCGCGAAGAACTCGCCGACCCGTTTTCGCACGTAAGGGATGCGCGTCGAACCGCCGACCAGCACCACTTCGTCCACCTGGGCCGGTTTCAGTTGGGCGTCGCGGAGGGCGGCCTTGCAGCGGTCCAGGGAGCGATCGACGAGCGGGCGGATCAGTTCCTCGAACTCGGCGCGCGTGACCGTTCGCGCGTACGCCAGGGCAGGGCGGGGGCCGTTCGCAGGTACGTTCAGCTTCAGGTCCGCTGATTCTGCCGTGCTGAGGGCGATTTTCGTGCGCTCGGCGGCGTCGCGCAGGTGCTGGAGCAGCTCCGCGTCCCTGGTCGCAAGATCCGTCCCCGACTCGCGGGCCGCGAGCTGCATCAGAAGTCGGTCGAAGTCGTCGCCGCCCAGGTAGGTGTCGCCGTTGGTGGCCAGCACCTTGAACACGCCGTCGGCGAGCGACAGCACGGAGCAGTCGAAGGTGCCGCCGCCCAGGTCGTACACCGCGATCACCCCCGAGCCGCGGCGGTCGAGGCCGTAGGCCAGCGCCGCGGCGGTCGGCTCGTTGACGATGCGGAGCACGTCCAGCCCGGCGATCCGGCCGGCGTCGCGGGTCGCCTGGCGCTGGGAGTCGTCGAAGTACGCCGGCACGGTGATGACCGCTTTGGTCGGGTTGCCGGCCCGCCTGCGCACCTCTTTGAGGATCAACGCCGACAGCTCTTCGGGCGTGTGCTCCCGCCCGCCGATGTCCACCCGGAGCACCTTCCGGCCGTCGGCTGTGTCGCGCTCGACCACCTGGTGCGGGATCAGCTCCAGCTCGTTCTTGAGGTCGGCGAGGGTGCGGCCCATGAGCCGCTTGATGCTGAAGATGGTGTGCTGCGGGTCGGCGAGGGCGCGCTCCTTCGCCGCACTCCCGACGAGGACCGTGCCGTCCTCGTGGAACGAGATGCAACTGGGCACCAGCGCGGCGCCCGCGCGGTCGCGCACGACGACGGGGCGGCCGTTCTCGACGTACGCCGCGAGGCTGTAAGTAGTGCCCAGATCGATGCCGACAACGGACGGGGTGCTGCTCATGGTGTCGCGGCGCTGGCCGGTTGGATCTCGAAGTACCGTGGGCGCGGAAGAAAACGCTGACAGCCAGGAAGAACTCAGCCGAGACCTGGCTATCAGCGCACGTCGTGTCGAAGGCTACGAATGTGACAGTTCAGAGTTATGGCGTCGGCGGGCCGGGCGGCGCGGCGGGCGTTGTTGCTTGGCCCTTCTCCAGCAGGTTCTTGATCTCCCCGAGTCGGTCGTAGAGCGAGAACCCCAGCAGCACCAGTTCGCAGTACACGCGGACCATGAGCAGGCTGAGTGGCAAGAAGATGACCGCCGAGCAGATCGCCCCGAAGACCATTTCGAGCTTGCCGGCGATCAGCCCGAACGCCACCGAAGCCAGCCCGACCAGAACCAGCACCCCGATCGACAGAAAGAAGATCAGCTTCACGAACAGCGGCGCAATGAACTCACGGAAGAGCAGAAAGTCTGTCAGTGCGTTCTTCTGGGTGCCCTTGGGTTTTGCTTTGCGCGCGGGAAGGCGCTCGGCGTCGTCGTCCGACACATCGTCATCGACCGGGGGCTTTTTGCTTTTCGCTTTCCGCGGGGCGTCATCAAACTCGTCGTCCTCCGGGCGCGATTTCCCGGACCGTCCCGCTTTCTTCGCACTTTTCGCCGGCGGGCGTTCCTCATCGCCCGCGTTGAAGTCGAACGCGTTGTCCGCTCCCGCCGGAGCGGGTTCGGCCGCCGGCGGTGCGGCCGAACTTTGGTAGTCCAGGCCGTCTTCCCTCACAACGACCGGGGTGCCGCAGTTCTTGCACGTGAACCTGCGGCCGACGGCCGCGGCGGTCACGTTGTACGCCGTGTTACACTTCGGGCAGGTGTTTTTCATTGCGGGCTCGTCGGGGGCGGGAAGGGCGGCACGACCGAGCGAGTTCGCCTCGCCGGGACGAACTCCTTTCGTTTCCGGCATTTTAGGCGGCCCCAGCGGCAATACAAGCGCGGCCCGAGCCCATCAGTGCCAGTGCGAGTTCGTGGGGTGCGTGCCACCCGCCTGCTGACGCAGGCGGGTGTAACCGGGGCACGTTTTGAGCAGGCGATTGATCTGGTCACGCCTGTCGCCAACTTGAAGCTGTTGGATAACCCGTTGAAGCTTTTGAAGTGCGGCGCCCCAGACCGGGTTCTCGCGCGACTCAACCCATCGGCGGGTGATCACGGCCGGGAATTTGCGGAGGTGCGAGTACGCCTTTACTGCCGCTGACAACGGACACGAGGTCCGGCGCGCCGACCGGTGTCGGGAGCGCGAACAGCTCTCCGTACATGTAGCCGCAGCGACCGCCGTGGTAGCCGTTGGTCGAGCGGATCAGGTGCTCAACTTTCGCGAACCGAGCGGCGTCGAACTGCGACTCGTACGCCCGCACGGACGCGATTTTCTGATCGATGGTGTCGGAAATGTCCACCACGAATTGACTGTGCCAGTGACGCTGCTCGGCGTCGAACGGGAACGGGGCGTACACGAGGTGCGGCACCCGGTACGGCGCTGTACCCGCGAACCGCTCGTCCCACTTTGTCAACTGTGAGTAAAAGCGAGCCGCCTCGCCGATGAGCCCGCCCTGGAGGTGATCCGGCGACGCCGCGGGTGTGCGTCCGGCCGCCACGATGATGATCCCGGGGCGGTAGCGGCGGAACTGCGTGGCGAGCGCGAACCGCGCCTCGGGGCCGTCCATGAGTACCCGGTTCGGCAACTCCACGTTCACGCGCACCGGCACGTTCAGGATGCGCCGCGCTTCTTCGGCTTCCTTCTTCCGCGTTTCGAGCGTGCCCCGCGGGGTCGGCTCGCCGCTGGTGAGGTCGAAAATGCCGACCCGGTAGCCCTGCTTAACGAGCTTCGCGAGTGTGCCGCCGCACAGGATTTCGAGGTCGTCTGGGTGCGGGGCCACCGCCAGCACATCGAGCGATTCGGGTAACGGATCTTCAGGCATGGCGCGGCTCCCAATCAGGGTCGAATGGTCGGGTGGGTTGTGTAGGGATACTCGCGCAGGAGGTGTGACTTTCAGGCACCCCGGAAAGACGTGCTGCTACCGGGGCTGAGGGCGTTTCGGCCGCGCGGGGGCGCCGCTCGAAGGTGACGAGCGGCGGCCAGATTACGAACGTGGTCTGACACCCCGTCGGGTGCGCCGAGGGCAATTACTTCAACAGCCCGTAATTGACGAGCGTCTGGCGAACCTTTGCTTCACCCGCGGCGTCGATCGGGCACATCGGCAACCGCATCTCGCCGTTCCCGCGGCCGAGCAACTTCATGGCCGCCTTCAGCGGGATCGGGTTCGTGGACACGCTCAGCATGTCCCGGCACAGCGGGAACAGTTTGCGGTGCCACTGGAGCGCTTCTTCAAACCTCCCCGCGGCGAACGCCCGCACCAGCGCCATCATGTCGCGCGGGACGATGTTCCCGACCACGCTCACCACGCCCTTACCGCCGATGCTCATCAGCGGGAGCGTCAGGCTGTCGTCGCCGCTGAGGATGGTGAGGTCGGTGAGGGCCGCGACGCTGCTCGCCTGGTCGAGCGAGCCGGTCGCCTCTTTCACGGCCACGATCGTCGGGCACTTCTCGGCCATCCGCGCGATCGTTTCGGGGAGGATGTTGCTCCCGGTGCGGCCGGGGATGTTGTAGATGACGATTGGGAGGTCGGTGGCCTCTGCGACCGCGGCGAAGTGGCGGAAGTAGCCCTCTTGCGACGGCTTGTTGTAGTACGGGCCGACCTGGAGCGTGCCGTTGGCGCCGGCCCGCTTCGCGGCCTTCGTCATCCGGATCGCTTCGGCGGTCGAGTTCGACCCGGTCCCGGCCATCACCTTCGTCCGACCGCCGGCGCGCTCGCACACGAACGACACGACGCGCTCGTTCTCCTCGTGCGTCAGGGTCGGGGACTCGCCGGTGGTGCCGCACGGGGCGAGCGCGTCGGTGCCCTGCTCGCAGTGCCAGTCCACGAGTTTGCCCAGCTCGTCCCAATCGACCTCGCCGTTCTTGAACGGGGTGACGATCGCGACGGTGACGCCCGCGAACAGTTCGCCGCGCGTGGCAGCCATTGACAGAACCTCAACAGGGAACAGAGCGAATCGGTGAGCGATTAAGCTACGGACGGTGCGAGACCCGAGCAAGTTCGGGCGCGGCGGCTTCAGCGCTTCAGAGCGAGCGTGAGCCCGTCCGCGAACGGGAGGAAGCTGAGCGTGACGCGCCGGTCGCCGTGGAGCTTGGCGTTCAGGGCGCGTATGGCCTGCGTGTCCGGGTCGGTGACGGTCGGGTCGGCGGGCTTACCGTCCCAGAGGGTGTTGTCGATGGCGATGAGCCCGCCGGGACGCACCAGCTCCAGGCAGCGCTCGAAGTACAGGTCGTAGGCGCCCTTGTCGGCGTCGATGAAGGCGTAGTCGAACGTGCCCGCGTGGCCGGTCGCCAGCAAGCTCGCCAGCGAGTCCGCCGCCGGCGCGATCCGGAACTCGACCTTCGCACTCAGCCCCATCCGCCCGATGTGCTTTTGCGCGACGCCGGCGTACACGGCACTCAGCTCGCAGCAGATCAGCTTTCCGTCGGCCGGCAGTGCGCTCGCGACCCACGCGGCGGAGTACCCCGTAAACGTCCCGACTTCCAGGCACTTTTTGGCGCCCATCAGTTGGACCAGCATGGCCAGGAACGGCCCCTGTTCGGGCGCGATTTGCCACTCGGCTTCCGCGAGCTTCGTGGTTTCCTCACGGAGCGCCTCAAACGCGGCCGGCTCGCGCAACCCGACCGACAGCACGTACTCGTAGAGCTTTGCGGTCATCGGGGTGGGGTGAACGAAGCTCGGCAGCACGGCGAACCCTCCGGGGCGAGTCGTGCGGACATTGTACGAAACGCGGCGGCCCGACCCGTTGTCTCAAACGGGTCGGGCCGCCGCGTTTCACGGGTCGGTCAGCGGGCGTCCGCGATGCTGTTGCTCGGCTTGTGGTCGGTGTGCATCTTGGCGATTTCGGCCGCGAGGTTCTCGATGAACAGCGCCTTGAACGCACTCTCGGAGGGATAGGCCTCGACCGACCGGGCGGTTTTCGGGTACGAGAACGACAGCGGGTACTTGTCCTTCATTTCACCGCCATCGGCCCCGATCTCGTAGATGCTCACGAACACCTCGGCGCGGCCGTCATAGATACTGTTCTTGGTGTTGGGATCGTACAGCCGCAACTGGTCGAGGTAGATCTCGAGCACGAAGTCGGCCCCGAGCTTCTGCCCGATTTCGCCGGTGCTCATCTGTTTCCAGTTGGGGTTCTTGCTCTTGAACCTCCCGACTTCGGTCTGGCTGACGACCTTCACCTTCTTCTTGTCTTTGTTTTCCTTTGCCATTTCGGGCAGCGCTTTCGCGAGCCGGTCGGCGAGATCCTGGGTAGCGGTCGCAAACTGCGGGTTGTTGCTCCCCGGCGCGATCTGCGGCAGCAGCACCACGACGATCTCGTCCTTGTCCTTCTTCGGCCCCTCTTTGAACGAGAGCGGGTACCGGGCCGGCACCTTGTCCTCGCGCGCGAAGATGAATGCGGCGATGTTGAGCGGGTTGCACCCGATCGACCCGACTGCCAAGACCGACGTCCACACCGCCAGGCGGGCCCACCGGCCGACACGATTACGGTTCATCCGTGAACCCCCCATTAATGAGTGCGTGGGAGCGGGTGAGTGAGAGTGCAGCGAACAAGAACGGAGCGTTGCCTCTGTCCTGCGTTCTTGCTCGCACTCACGCGCAGCCGCGTTGTTCCCGTCAGTCCCAAATCAGCAGCGCGCCCCACCGCGCCAGCATCAAAATGACGATCACCCCGGTGATGGCGGTGAAGATCGTCTCCCCGGCGCCCGGGCGCTGGGGGATCAGTACCAACCGGCCCCGTATGCCGCTGGCCAGCGTCCACACCAGCGTCGCCGCCCAGACGACGCAGATGATGGTGCCGACCCAGTTCGCCCGGAGCGAGTTCAACACGTCCCCGCGAACCAGGAGGGCGAAGCTGGTTGTCATCCCGCACGACGGGCACGGCTTTCCCGCCAGCTCCGCGAAGTTGCACGGCGGCAAGCCGAGCTGCGTGTGGGTGGACATCGTCTGCGCGGCCCCGTTCGGGCCGTACGGGTTGATCGACGCCGCGGCCGCAAAGACGGCCGCGAGTGCCACCCCGAAGGCGACCAGCACCGCCCGCACCAGTCGGGTCATCGGCCGGCGCCCCCGACGAACCGGCCGCACCACCGGCGGGGCCGGTTCAATCGGGCCGTTCGCACTCTCCGGGCCGGTCGTAGTTGGTTGTTCGGGTTGCACGCATAGCCTCCGGCGGGGGACGACGCAAGCGGACTTTAATCGATTTCGCTCACGTGCCAGGGCCTTTCCTTGATTCACTCTACGTAACTCCGATAAGTCCCTTGGCCATTGCCGGGTCCATCTGGAGCCGCTCGATCGCCTCCGGGCAACTCACCGCCTTGACCTCACGCCACAGGTGCACCACGGCGTTCCGCAGCGCCGCCAGCACCTGTGGTGCGTGCCCCATGCGCACACGACACGCGTCCTCGCCCAGTGTCACGTCACGCACGTAATGCAGTTCGTTCTCGATGCGCCAGTGCGTCCGCACATGGTTCAGGAGTGTGGCCGCATCCGCCTTCTCGGCCGACAGGCTCGTGATGCCGAAATGCACTTCGACCGTCGTTTGGCCTCGGACCGTCCGCTCACGCGTCAACTGGAAGCCCTGCTTCACCCCCGCCCACGTCGGCGAGCACGTCAGAATCGAGGTCGTTTGCAGCGTCCGCTTCTCGATGCGGCCGTGACCCTTATCGACGGTCGTGGCGATGCGGCTCGGGGCGGGCGGAGGCCGATCCCCAGGGGGAAGTGGCCGCCGCGATCGATCGGGCGGCGGTCTCGAAGGCGAACCCGGCTCGGATGTCGATCCCCAATCCGGGTTGGTTGTCCTTCACCGTGAGCACGTAGTCGCCGCCGGCCCCGACCACCTCCTCGGCCAGGTCTCGCTGGCAGAACATGGCGTCGCCGACCACGACCTTCCCTCGCAGCGGCAGAATGCCGAGGAGCGTCAAGGCGGCCTTGTGCTCGTTGGTGCTCGCATCGACCTTGACCTGGGCGAGTACGGCACCGACGGTGGGGGCGTATGCGGCCAGCAGGTGCTGACCGGGGATCGCGCCGTTGCGAGAGCCTCGAAGGGTCTTGCCGTCGATGGAGATGTGTGTGAAGGCGGCCGGGTCGACGCGGCTGGCGATCCAGTACGAGAGGACGTGCTCCAGTTGGTCGGCGTCGAAGCGTCGCAGGGTGCGGGAGAGCGTGGAAACGGCCGGGGTCTTGCCGCGTCGGAAGCCGAGGGCATGGGCGAGGGCGGGTCCGTGCTGTCGCCCGAAGCGAGCGATGCCATTGAGGCTGGTGCGCCCCATGAGCATGGCGAGGGCGACGAGTCCGAGGAAGGGGGCGAGTGGGTGGATAAGGCCGTGCTTGCTGCGGGGATCGGGAACCGCCGCCAGGGCATCGACCAGGGTGCAAGGAGACATGGGTACCTTCCTGGCTGCGAGAAGGCGCCCCACATAGCCACGTTCCCTCGTGTAAGCAAGGTGAAATAAGGAAAGGCCCTGGCTCACGTGCCACGATGATGGTTCTTAATTCTACCGGCGCGGGGGGATCGGTGTGACGCGGGTGTTGCGAGAAGCACGGCGGTTCGCGGCGGGCCGGGCAGGGGCGGGCATTGTGGGGGTCTCCGGCGGGGCGGATAGCGTGGCGCTGCTCCGCGCCCTTCGCTCGGCTGATGTCACGCTCGTGGTCGCGCACGTGAACCACCGGCTCCGGGGCGCGGAGTCCGACGGCGACGAGGCGTTCGTGCGCGAGCTGTGTGCCGGCCTCGGGCTCGAATGCCGGGTGCTGAGTGCGGACGTAGCCGCCTTGGCCGCCGGCGACAACCTCGAATCGACCGCCCGCCGGGTTCGATACGAGTTCTTCGCTCGGGTCGCGGGTGCGGTCGGCGCCGGGTGGGTCGCCACGGCGCACACCGCCGACGACCAGGCGGAAACCGTCCTGCACCGGCTCATCCGCGGCACCGGGATTCAGGGGCTCAGAGGGATCGCAGCGGAACGGCCGAACGACGCATTCCCCGGGGTGAAGGACGGAGGCCGGCCCCTCGTCCGGCCCCTCCTCGCGGTCACGCGCGCCGACGTGGTCACCTATCTCAATGAACTCGGGCAACCGTTCCGCACAGACAGCTCGAACGCGGACCCGAAGTTCACACGCAACCGGGTTCGGCACGAACTGCTCCCGCTACTGAGAACCTTCAATCCGGAAATCGTGGGCGCACTCGCTCACCTCGCCGAACACGCCAACGAGGCACACGACATCGTGATTGCGGCGGCGGCAGACTTGCTCAGCCGCGCGGAGCGTCCGCCGGCCGCGGGCACCCTGATCCTCGACGCCGCGACGCTGCGGTCCGCGTCGCCCGGTCTGGCGCGCGCGGCCCTGCGTTTGGTGTGGGAGCGCGAGGGCTGGCCGGTCTCGGACATGACGTTCGCGGCGTGGGAGCGGGCGGTGAGTGTTGCGGGTGGTAGCGCCTCGGCGTGTGACTTCCCAGGCGGTGTGAGGATGCGCGGTGCGGGCAAGGTGGTTCAGCTCACGCGGCGCGCATAGAACAACGCTTTACGAAAGGAATGATGCCGATGCTGCGTCCGATCCGCCGCGCCCTCCTCAGTGTGTCCGACAAAACCGGACTCGTGGACTTTGCCCGCGAACTCTCCACCAAGTACGGAGTTGAACTGATCGCCACGGGCGGCACGCGCAAGGCTCTGGCGGACGCGGGCCTGCCGGTGAAGGACATCAGCGAGCTGACGAAGTTCCCCGAGATCCTCGACGGCCGGGTGAAGACGCTGCACCCGGCGATCTACGCCGGGCTGCTCGCCAAGCGCGACAAGTCCGAGCACATGCAGACGCTCGCGGAACACGCGCTGCCCGAGATCGACCTCGTCGTGTGCAACCTGTACCCGTTTGAGAAGACCGTTGCGAAGGAGGGCGTGACCGAAGCGGAGGCGATCGAGAACATCGACATCGGCGGCCCGTGCATGGTCCGCGCCGCGGCCAAGAACTTCGCGAGCGTGGCCATCGCAACCGTGCCCGCTCAGTTCGCGGACATTTTGACCGAACTCGCAACGCAGAACGGGCAGACGACGCGCGACCTGCGGTTCAAACTCGCCTCTGCCGCGTTCAGCCTGATCGCGGCCTACGACCACGCCATCGCGACGTACTTCCTTCATCAGCAGTCCAAGAGCCCGAACGACAAAACGCCCCTGCCTGTTCACCTGCATCCCGGCTTCAAGAACATCCAGCCGCTGCGCTACGGCGAGAACCCGCACCAGCAGGCGGCGTTCTACAGCGACGTGCCCGAACCGGCGCGCCCCTGCGTCGCCACCGCCGAGCAACTGCACGGCAAAGAACTCAGCTACAACAACATCCTCGACCTCGACTCGGCGCTGAACCTCGCCCGCGAGTTCGCAGCTCCTGCCTGTGTGGTGGTGAAGCACAACAACCCGTGCGGAGCTGCGACATCCGGCAAACTCGCCGACGCCTTCCTGAAGGCCTGGGACGGCGACCCGCTCTCCGCGTTCGGCGGCATCATCGCGTTCAACCAGACCGTCGATGTCGACACCGCGGCCGCAATCATGGATCCGAAGGCAAAGCGGTTCGTGGAGTGCGTGATCGCGCCGGATTACGAGCCCCACGCACTCGAAGCCCTCAAGAAGTGGAAGGAGAACGTCCGCTTCCTGAAGACCGGGCCGCTGTCCGGCGGGCCGCAGGGGCTCGACTACCGGCGCGTCGACGGCGGGTTGCTCGTCCAGACCCGCGACACCGGCGCTGACAAACCCGACGCCTGGAAATGCGTCACCGATCGCAAGCCCACCGAAGACGAGTGGCACGCGCTCCACTTCGCATGGTTCGTGTGCAAGCACGTCAAGTCGAACGCGATCGTCCTCGCGAAGGGCGCGCAGGTCGTCGGCGTCGGGGCCGGGCAGATGTCGCGTGTGGTGTCGGTGGAGATCGCGGTCAAGAAGGCCGGAGAACATGCGAAGGGGAGCGTACTGGCGTCCGACGCGTTCTTCCCGTTCCCGGACAACGTCCACGCGGCGGCTGCGGCCGGTGTTACCGCGGTCATCCAGCCCGGCGGTTCGGTGAAGGACGCCGACAGCATCGCCGCGTGCAACCAGCACGGCATCACGATGCTCTTTACCGGCGTCCGGCACTTCCGGCACTAATGAAGGCAGCAGATCTTCACCGCAGAGGGCGCGAGAGGGCGCAGAGAAAGACCAGAGAGTGAGGTTCAAGCTCTCTGTCTTTCTCTGCGCCCTCTCGCGCCCTCTGCGGTGAACCCTTTATCTGAGAGGCACTGAGATGGAACACACGTCGCACGAGTTCTTGAAGGCGCTGTTGGAAACGCCCAGCCCGTCGGGGTTCGAGCAGCCGATCCAGCAGGTCGTTCGCGAGCGGATGAAGCCGTTCGCCGACGAGGTCCGCACGGACTCGCACGGGAACGTGTTCGCGACCCGGTTCCCGGAGGGGCGCCCGGCGGACGCCCCGCGCGTCATGCTCGCCGGGCACTGCGACCAGATCGGCCTGATGGTGCAGTACATCGACTCCGACGGGTTCCTGTACATTCAGCCCATCGGCGGCTGGGACATGCAGATCCTGCTCGGGCAGTACCTCACCGTCTGGACCAAGACCGGGCCGGTGACCGGGGTGGTGGCGCGCCGCGCCATCCACCTGCTGAAGCCGGAAGAGCGGAACAAGGTGCCGGACTTCGCCGACGTGTGGGTCGACATCGGGGCCAGGAACAAGGAAGAAGCGGAATCGCTCGTTCAGTGCGGCGACCCGCTCACGTTCGCGCTCGGGTACCGGCCGCTCCGCAACGGCCTGGCCGCTAGCCCCGCAATGGACGACAAGGTCGGGCTGTGGGTGTGCATGGAAGCGGTGCGGCTGCTCCACGGGCGCCTGCTCAAGGCGGCGGTGTACGGCGTTTCGACGGTCGCCGAGGAGATCGGCCTGCGCGGCGCGACGACCGCCACCTATGCCGTGAACCCGACCGTCGGCATCGCGGTGGACGTGACCCACGCGACCGACGTGCCGAGCGGCGACAAGAAGACGCAGGGCGACATCAAGTGCGGCGGCGGCCCGGTGCTGTACCGCGGGCCGAACATCAGCCCGCGCGTCTTCGACCTGCTGGAGGCAACCGCGAAGGCCCACAACATTCCCGTCCAGGTGCGCGGCACGCCGCGCGCCACCGGCACCGACGCCAACGCCATCCAGATCGCCCGGGAGGGCGTCGCCACCGGCCTGATCGGCATCCCGAACCGCTACATGCACAGCCCGGTCGAGGTCGTTCACCTCGACGACCTGTCGAACTCCGCCAAGCTGCTCGCGGAGTTCTGCGCGGCGGTCGGGCCTGACACGAACTGGATCCCGTGAGCCCGGCTGTCTGAAATTCTGGCGCGTGGGCGTTTCCCGGCGCCCTTTTGCGCCCGGTTTGTCTGCGCGCCGCACGGGCGCGCTCTAGTCTTCGGCCGACCAAGCTCGCCCGACCCGGCTGGAGCCCTGCCCGTGGCAACGCACACCAAGCTGCCCCGCCTGAACACCCCGTTCCTCACGGCGGTCCGCAAAAGTGGACTGCTCACCCCCGACGACCTGATCGCGGTGCTCCAGGCGACCAACATCGACTTCGCCACCGCGGAGCCGATGCAGGTCGCCTCGCTCCTGGTCCGGAAGAAGCTGCTGACCAAGTTCCAGGCGATGCAACTGCTCCAGGGGCGGACCCAGGGGTTCGTTCTGGACCAGTACCGCATCCTCGACGGCATCCGGCAGGACCGCGTCGGGATGGTGTTCAAAGCCGAGGACACCCACACGAAGCGGCTCGTTTCGCTGAAGGTGCTGCCCACCGACCGGGCCAACGACCCGACCGTCCTCGAAGCGTTCATGCACGAGGTCCGGGCCGCGGCGAAGGTGAACCACCCGAACGTGGCCCGGGTGCTGGACGTCGGGTACTGGCAGGGCACGCACTTCGTCGTGTCCGAACACGTGCCGGGCGTCACGCTGGACCGGCTGGTGGCGGAGAAGGGACCGCTGGCCGCGCACGTCGCGGCGCAGCTCGTCGCCCAGGTGGCCATCGGCCTGATGCACGCGCACGCCTGCGGGCTGATCCACCGCGACCTGAAGCCCGGCAACATCGCCGTGCTCCCGGACCGGGGCGTGAAGCTCATCGACCTGGGGCTGACGCACATGCTGGAAAGCCCGTGGGCGCGGGTCACCAAGCGCATCAGCACGAAGGAGTACGCCGAGGAGATCGCGCACATCGCGCCCGAGCAGGCGTGGGGCTGCGAGATGGACGGCCGCAGCGACGTGTACAGCCTCGGTTCGACCTTCTACTTCATGCTGACGGGCGAGGTCCCGTTCCCGGGGCTGGCGCCCGAGATGATGTCCGAGCGGCAGATCCGCGGGATCCCATCGCCGGCGAAATTGCGCCACGGGATCGCCCCCGAGATCGACCTCATCGTGAGGCGGATGGGCGCCAAAGACCCGCACCAGCGGTACTCGTCGGCCCGCGAGGTGGTGAAGGCGCTGCAAGCGTGGCTGCCGGTGAGTCAGCTCCAGCAACTGGGGCTGTCGCAGGAGCACGCGACCCTGGACGCCATGACCGCGACGGCCGCGCCCGTTTCTCAGCCGGCCGCTCCGGCCAAGGCCGGCGGCTTGCGCGGCCTGCTCCGCCGGCTGATCGGCAGTTAGTGGGGGCGGAGGCGCCCTTTCCCGTTCGCCCGGTGCCCCGGCGTCCTGGTCCGCGCACCGTAAATTGCCTTAACGAACTTATAGGCGATCCACATATGTGTAGTGTGGGGCAATAGTCCATAAGGTCAGATGTTTTACCTTCGGTATCGCTTCGTTCTTGCGTGACAACCGCTCCGGGATCGGGTCTAATGGGACCGGCGTCGTACCCCCACCGCCCACCTTTCCCTTTGCCGGAGCGTGTCTCATGTTGCCCGCCGACAAGAACCCGTCCTGCCCGGATTGCACGTCCGCTCCCGCCGCTGCGACCCCGGCCATCGCACGCCGTGACTTCATCCGCATCCTGGGCACGGCCGCCGTCGCCGTCACCGGGCTGACCCCGTTTCAAAAGGCCCGCGCGGCCCGCGCCGAAAAGCAGTCGCAGGCTGAGGGGCTCGTGTTCGAGCTGTACAAGAGCCTCAACTCGGAGCAGCGGAAGAAGCTGGTGCGCCCCTGGGATCACGGCGTGAGCAACGGCAAAGGCACCCCGGCGCGGCTGCTGACCCACAACGCGGCCGACGGCAAGTCGAAGATCGGTGAGGAGTACAACAAGAAGCAAATCGAGCTGCTGGACCGGATCTTCCGCGCGATCGCAAACGGCGACGAGGGGTACAGGCAGTTGAGCCGTGACGGGCGGTTCGACGCCAGCAACGACTTCGAGAACATCGGCGCTCTGATTTACGGCGAGGCGGTCGAGGGGCAGAAGTTCTCGTTGGTGTTCTGCGGGCACCACCTCACCGTGCGGTGCGACGGGAACTCGGAGCAGTCGGTGGCGTTCGGCGGCCCGCTGTATTACGGCCACACCCCAAACGGGTACGCGAAGACCAACGTGTTCAGCAAGCAGACGAAGGCCGCAACCGACCTGTTCGGGGCGCTCGACGCCGACCAGAAGAAGACCGCCGTGCTGCCCGGCCGTTGGGTGGACGAGCACACCGGGGTGAAGGTGCCGAAGAAGGGCGCGAAGGTGCCCGGGCTGGGCTACTCGGACATGACGAAGGAGCAGAAGGAGCTGACCCAGAAGGTGATGGCCGAGGTAGTTTCCCCATACCGTCAAGAGGATGGGGCGGAGGTGATGGAGATCATCAAGGCGAACGGAGGCATGGAGAAGCTGTCGATGGCGTTCTACGAGGAAGACAAGCGGAACGAGAAGGAACCGTGGAGCTACTGGCGGCTAGAAGGGCCGGGGTTCGTGTGGAGCTTCCGCTCGCTCCCGCACGTTCACACGTTTGTAAACGTTACTAGCCTAATTAGCTGATCGATGCGGGCGCGGTGATCGAACACGAATCACCGGCTCCGCCCGACTACTTCCCGATTACACCGGCATCACCGGCGAGCCACCGTGGGTGCGCCCGTGATGCCTCGTCGATCACGTTCGTGACTTACCCGGTGTGCGAGGTCAATCTCCCACGCGCACGCTGCGCCCGGCTTGTACCCGGACGTTGTCTTCCACCCGTTGAGCCCGGCCCCCGTTCGCCGGAACCACCCACACCGCGTAGACCCCGGGCGGAACACACAGCTCCACCCGGTAAGCGGTCGCTACTTGGACCGCGACGTGATTCTTCTCGCCCGGACCGGGGTCGCGCGGGTCCGTCAGAACAATTTTCTCTGCCCGCGGGAGGTTGTCTCCGAACACTTCAACCGTTCCGAACAACTCTCCCAATTTGAGTTCGTGTGTGGCGCCCTCTTTTACCGACAGAGCGTCGAGCGCTTTTACCGCGGTGCCGCCCTTGCACCGAACCCACACCTCGAACGGCCCGGCGGACGGCAGTTGCGTGGGCTTCTCGAACGCCGTCACATCTGCGACTTTCTCGCGCTTGCTGTTCCTGGTTTGATAGAGCGTCACCGACTCCACCGCCGGGAATCCCCGCTGCGGAACCACCTTGAACAGCCGTTCGGGTTCCGATCCGAGCGCGCCGCACGTCTGAACCAGCACCAGCAACAATGCCCCACGCATGATCCGGGCCTCGTTAGAGAGTAGGCTTCTCTCAGTAACGACGAGAGCGGGTGCAAAAAAGACGTGCCGGTGTGCCCGCGGCATCATCTTCTTCATTTCGGGGTTGTGGTGTCGAATGCGGCTACCACAAAGCCGATCCGGCGGCGGCCGCGCCGCTTCGACGCCGACGAGTGATCCGAACCGGGTTCCTCGTGGCGCTGTTCCGTCAGCGTGCCGCCGCCGCGAGGAGCGTGTACTCGATGAGCCAGCCGAGCAGGTTTAACCCGGTGTCGCGCACGTCGCGCCCGGGATCGAACTCGGACACCGACATCCCGACGACATTTCCAGACCACACGGCTGTGAACAGCGCCAGGAACGCGGGCGGAGATAAGCCGAACGGGAGCGGCTCGGCCACCGCCGGCAGCACCGACGGGTCGAACACGTCGCAGTCGAGGTCGATCCACACCCGTTTCGCTCCCGTAACCTTTTCACGCAAGGCCGAAGCCACTCGCGCCACGTCCGCAGCCACGTCCCAGGCCGGATAAACCGCCTCAAACGTTGCGCTGATTTCGTCGGCCGTCAGGAACAGGTCGCGGTGCCCGACGTTCACCAGCCGCGGCCGCGGCGCCTCGAAGTGCGTGAGGAAGTTACCGTGCGACAGCTCGCTCGTGGTGTCGTGAAACGCGTAGACGTCCAGGTGCGCGTCGAACTGCACGACGAGCGTGTCCGGGCCGAGTTCTTCGAGCGCCGGTAGCGCCGAGAGGTGGTTCCCGCCGAGCCAGAGCGAAAATTCCTTGGCTCGCAGTGCTTGTTTCGCGGCCCGCCGGCCCGTCTTGCGCCACCCCGCGACTGCGTCCAGTGTGTCGAAGGCGAACTCCTGGACCCGCACGTTGCCGCGGAGCACATCGGCGCGGCACGGGCGCGTTTCGGCCTCCGTGTCGTCCAGAATCTCGTTCACCGCGTCTCCCAGCAGTTTGGCCCCTGCGCCGGCGCCGGCGCTGCCGAACAGGTCGAACGGAAACACGGTCACCGCGCTGCGCATCGTGTCACGCGAGAGGAAGTTGCGTTAGAATTAAGGTGTTCGTGCCCAGTCACGCACCCGATGGCTAGCCTATGTCCCTGATCGGCATCGACCTCGGAACTACCTTTTGCGCCGTCGCGTCCCTGGACGAACGCGGCCGCCCGTTCACCGTACCCAACAGCGACGGCGAGGTGCTCACCCCGTCGGCCATTTACCTCGCGCCGGACGGCTCGGCAGTGGTCGGCGCCGCCGCGCTCGACATGGCCTTGGAGCAGCCCGGCCGCGTGGCCACTCTGGTGAAGCGGCGGATGGGGCGCCCGGACTTCGGTGTGCCGGTGGCGGGGCGCGAGTTCCGGCCCGAAACGCTGTCCGCGGTGATTCTGAAGAAGCTGGCCCAGGACGCGGCGGCACAACTGGGGCCGATTAGCGGCTGCGTCATCACGGTGCCGGCGTACTTCGACGACACCCGGCGCAAGGCGACAATGGACGCCGGGCGCGTCGCCGGGCTCAACGTGATCGACATCATCGATGAGCCGTCGGCCGCGGCCCTCGCGTACTCGGCGGAGGGCGGGGGGCGCAACGTTCCCGAGTTCCCGGCCGAGTCGGAAACGGTGCTGGTGTACGACCTCGGCGGCGGCACGTTCGACGTGACGCTGGTGAAGCTCGCGAAGAAGCGGTTCCAAGTGCTGGCGATCGAGGGTGACGTGCGGCTCGGCGGGCGCGACTGGGACGAGCGGCTGGTGAACTGGGCGGCCGACAAGTTCGTGCAGCAGTGCCACGAGGACCCGCGGAGCGACCCGCAGACGGTGGCCCACCTGTACGCGACCGCCGAGCGGGCGAAGCGCACGCTGAGCAAGGTCGAGCAGACCAGCTTTACCGTTTCTCACGGCGGCTACAAGTTTACGTTTCCGCTGTCGCGGACAGAGTTCGAGGCTGCGACCCGTGACCTTCTCCTGCGGACCCGACTCACAACGCAGGCGGTTCTGAAACAAGCGAACCTGACCTGGGGCGACGTGAGCAAGGCCCTGCTGGTGGGCGGAAGCACTCACATGCCGGCGTGCGGCCGGATGCTGGCGGAACTGACAGGTATCGAGCCCGATCGGGGGCTCGCGGTGAGCGAGGTCGTCGCCCGCGGCGCCGCGGTTCACGCCGGCATCGCGGCCTCGAAGTCCGGGGCCGGTCCCGCGTCCGAATACCGCGAGCTGGCGGACGTGATGGAGGTCAGCGTGAACGCGCACAGCCTCGGGGTGGAGGCCCGGGCCGGCGCGGAGCGGGTGAGCGACAAGCTGATCCCGAAGAACACGCAACTCCCGGCGTCGGTGAGTCGGGTCTACTTCACCGTGGCGCACAACCAGACGCGGGTCCGGGTGCGAGTCCTGCAAGGTGAGGCCCAGCAGGCGGAAGCGTGCATCCCGGTGGGCGAGTGCTGGATCGACGGCCTCCCGCCCGACCTTCCGAAAGGCTCTCCGGTGCGGGTCACCTGCGGCGTGGCCGCGAACGGGCGGATCGAGGTGACCGCAACCGACGAAACCAGCGGGCGCGCGGTCACGGCGGCGATCCACCGGCCCGGCGGGCTGTCGGACGACGACCTGGCCCGCGCGCGGGAGTGGGTCGGCGCGCTCAGAGTTCAGTGAGCCTTGAGGCTCCCAAACAAGAAACCCCGGTAACCGTCCTCCGCTTTAGCAAAGGTAGCCCCGCCCAATGCCCCCTCTCACGGAACTCGGCCGTAAGCCGGCGCACGTCGTTTCCGACGAGCACCACGCCGCGTGGTTCGCGGAACTCACCTCGCGTCTGATGAACCAGTGCGACTTTGTGGTCGCGGGCGAGCGGTACCGGTTCGCGGAACTTGAGGTGTACTACTCTGGCGGCGCGCACCCCGACCTGTTCGCGCATCGCGACCCGGTTCAGCTCGAAGACGGGCGGTGGTACTTCCACCGGACCCGGGGCGAGTACCGCGGCGGGTCGTTCAAGGGTCTGGACATCGCGCTCGGCGACGGGATTTCGTACTTCGGAATCCTCATTCGCACCGTCGTCAAGCCGGACGGCACCCTCCTCGACGGCCCGTGTGTGATGGTCGATCACCTGCTCGCGCAAACAAAAGCTGCAACCGTCGCCGCACTCGACGGGCTCATCAGCGCGCGCACGATCTGGGACACGACTTCGCCGATTCACATCGCCGAAGCGGCTACGCCCCGGGCCGCCGCGGTGCTCGCCTGTTCGCGCGTCGGGCTGTCGTTGAAGAAGGCGAAGGGAAAGCCCGATGCGCCGCGGTTCGTCGGGCGCGCGTACCGGTTCCTGACGGAACCGCAGGCGATCTCGAAGGGCCGCCCGCACCTGATTCTCGCACTGCACCGCGCCGGACACGGCACCGACTCGATCCACGCGATCACCGGTGTGGCGAAGAAGACCATCGACCGCTACGTCGCAGATTTCACGTCGGGTACGCAAGTGGAGGGTTTTGAGGACTACATTGGCAAAGACCTCGGCACGGCCGACCTGTGCAAGCTCCTCGGGACGTGGCACGCGAAATATGGGTCAGGGCGATAATCGACCGTGGTTTACCGCATGTCCTGAAACTCGACATATTCCACTTCTGGCCGCCGCACCCGGGCGAGGTGAACATCGTGTTCGCCGACGGGAGCGTGCGGTTCTTGCAATCTTCCGCAGACGCCTTCCGGCCGGGGCTGGCGTCGCTTAGCGGAGGAGAGGCCGTGGCGCCGGAGTAGTGGGGCCGGGTCAAGAAGCCGCTTCGCGACCGCCAAGTTGCGTGAGCCGGCAAGCGGCACGGGCTGAAAAAGCCCGACGTGTGTCTCAACGTTCCGAATCGGATGCCAGTAAACCAGCGTTTGTGAAATGGTGGTATTAACACCCTTGACGGTGTCGCGGAATTTTCCCTTCGGTAGGTTCGGTGTGCTTTTCGGTGGTGTAGCAAGAGCGACTTGTAGGCGTAGGAGGTGATATCGGCGCCGGGGCGTGCGGTATCGAGTTACAAGCCGGCATGCCCCTCTACGGTAAATCCGCCACTCGATTGGACGGGCGTAGCGGGTTGGTGTCAAACCACGTCACTCATCACGACGGCGAAGGTCGTGCCATCAGTAAGTAATACGGGGGCCAAAGCGGAATCACGTACCGATCGATAATTGATCCCGGGTATCGGTGCGCACGTGAATAGCTGTTCCTCTGCCGCACGTTATCGCCCCGAGCGGTTGCCGCCGACGGGACCGAAACTGGACGATCGCTGGTATCCGAGCGGTTCACGGACTGGCTGTTCGCTGGGTGGATGCTACCCGCGAATCGCACGCTTCAATCCCTTAGGAGGCTGACATGACCATCAGAGGGCGGCAGCCGTGCGACGCTCTACAACCTGTTACGGTTAAGCCACTTACAAAGCGAAATGGCTCGCCTGAGTGGGTTCGCATCTCGGGCTGGACAAGAGGACCGGCCCGGAAACTTGACGTTGGGGCGGCTCGCAGCGGACTTCCGGAACTACCACACCGGAGAAAAATGCTTGGGGAAACACTTGATGTGTCGCCGACTCAACCCCGGGGCGAAGTCGTGACGGTCGAGAGGGCGGGGAGAAGCGGGACCACTTTGCCGGTTTTCCCGATTCGTGGACGCGTGCGTACCACCGGCAGTGTCTCGTGAATGCCGAGGGCATTCACGCCCGTGTCAACAAGCGACCGGCACGCTGGGGCGAGGGCGGGCGACTTCACCCTTGGCCCCGACTTCGCGGGGCCCGACGACCGCGGGGCGTCAAGCCCCCTTCGTGGCGTCGCGGACCTCGCCCTTCGGGAGGTTCGGCGTGCTTTTCAGGTGACGCATCAGGTGCGACTTGTACGCTTCCACGCCGGGTTGGCCGTAGGGGTTGGTGCCGGCGAGCCGCCCCTCGACCACGGTGGCGAGCATCATCATCTGGAGCAACTGGCCGATGGTGTGTTCCGAAATCATCGGCAGGATAATGTCGGCCCCGGGGCGTGCGGCCTCATGGTACGCGTCGGCGGCGCCCTTTACGGCCGAGTCCAAAATGTCGGGCATGCCCTTACGGCTGAACTGGTTCAGGTCGTCCTCGTTGCGGTCCGACATGCCGACCATTACCGCCGGGTGCTTCACCTGCCGCACCACGAGGTTGTTGATCAGTTTGTCCCGAGTGCCGTCCTGGAGCTGCTGGCCACGGGTGTGCAGGTCGCGCGGGCCGACCACCGTCAGCGGGGTGGGCCCGCGGCTGTTCTTGCCCAGAGATTCGCTCAACAGGGCGTCGTACCACCAGCCGACGGCCTCCAGCTTACGAGACCAGGTGGCGGTCACCCGGGTCGGCTTCCCGCGCTCGGCCATCAGGTGGTTCACGGTGGCGAACTGGAGGACGGGGTTGCGGTCGAACGGCTCCTCGATGAACCGCCGCGTTATCGTGGCGGCGCCGAGCAGCATCGCCCGCACGTCGAGCCCCATCACCGCCGCCGGCAGCAGCCCCGCCGGGCCGAACACCCCGAAGCGCGGGTTCACTTCGTCCGGGGCGGTGAGGATGTCGTCGTCGGCGAAACCGTCCGCCCGGCACAGGTCGCGGAGCCGGCTCTTGGGGCTCGCGATTGGAACAATGGCCCGCCGGAGGGCGTCCGACTTCGGTCCGTAGAACTTCGCCGCCTCGCCCCGCACCGCGCGGTACGTCGCCGCCGTTTCCAGCACGCCCCCGGAGTCGGAAACGATGACGCCCCACCGCTCCTCGATCAGCTCGGGATCGACGCAGGTGTTTTCCAGTAGCTCGAACAGCTCTTGAAGCGAGTCGTTGTCGAGGTCGTGGCCTTCGAAGTAGATCCGCGGCTTGCCCATCCGCAACTTGGCCGGCAGCTCGTTGTGGTGGGCGTGGACCAGCGCCTGGAAAATGGCTCTCGGCGCCGAGTGGCTGCCGCCCGCGCCCACCACCACCACACGGTCCACGGTGTCGCGGAGCCGCTGGGCGTGGCGCAGCACCTTGCCGAGGTCGCTGAGGTCTTGCCTGCGGTTGTAGCCGTCGAGCATCTTCTGCGGGAGGTCGATGAACCCGGGCTGGAGCGGGCGCATCTTGGGCGGCGGGTTCTGTAACTCCCGCTCGGCAACGACCTGGCCCCGAACGGACGTGGCCCACTGTTTCACCTCGTCCACCTTTTCGGGCGGGAGGAGGTGCTGCTGTTGCAGTTCGGCGAGCGGGGTCCAGGTCTCGTGCAGCGTGGCGAGGAGCCGGGAGAACTGGTACTCGATGTTCTCGTCGGGCAGTTTCAGGGGCATCGGATGGTCCTGGGTCGTTCGCCGGCTGTGCCCACCGCGAACCCACGACGGGCAAACGGCGCGAGAGCAACGACTAGCGGCCTTCGCCCCTACTGTACTTCATTAATCGCGGGCCGTAAACTCTTCGGCATGAACATACACGAACTCATTCGCGACCTGCGCGAACCGGCCAAGACGAAAATCGTCCTCCTTGTCGCCGACGGTCTCGGGGGGCTGCCGCTCGAACCGGGCGGGCTGACCGAACTCGAGACCGCCCGCACGCCCAATTTAGACGCGTGCGCCAAAGCCGGGGTGACGGGACTGAGCACCCCCGTGCTGCCGGGCATCACGCCCGGGAGCGGCCCCGGCCACCTCGGGCTGTTCGGCTACGACCCGCTGGAGTACCAGATCGGCCGCGGCATCCTGGAAGCGCTCGGGATCAACTTCCAGGTCACGGCCCGCGATGTCGCCATTCGCGGCAACTTCTGCACCCTCGGCGCGGACGGTAAAATCACCGACCGCCGCGCGGGACGCCCGACGAACGAGAAGAACAAGGCCGCCGTCGAGAAGCTCCGGACGATCACAATTCCGGGCGTGGAGCTGTTCGTCGAACCGGTGAAGGAGCACCGGTTCGTTCTGGTGATCCGCGGCGACGGTCTGGGCGACAAGGTGAACGACACCGACCCGCAAGCGGTCGGCGTGGCGCCGCTGAAGGCCGAAGGCGCGGACGAGCCGTCGAAGCGCACCGCGGAGGTGGTCAACCAGTTCATCGCCGCGGCGGTGAAGGTGCTCGCCGGCGAAGGCGCGATCAACGGTGCGACCCTGCGCGGGTTCGCGACCTACCCCAAGATCGCGACGTTTCACCATGTGTACGGGCTGAAGGCTGCGGCCATTGCGGTCTACCCGATGTATAAGGGCCTGGCCCGGCTCGTCGGGATGGACATCCTTGACCCCGGCCAGACCCTTCAGGGGCAGGTCGACACCCTTTCCAAGGTGTGGAACGACTACGACTTCTTCTTCCTGCACTACAAGTACACGGACAGCACCGGCGAGGACGGGAACTTCGCGGCGAAAGTGCAGATGATCGAACAACTGGACGCGGTGGTCCCGGAGATCCAGAAGTTGAAGCCGGACGTGTTCATCGTGACCGGGGACCACAGCACCCCGAGCAAGATGAAATCGCACTCGTGGCACCCGGTCCCGACGCTCCTGTGCGCGGACATGTGCCGCACCGACGAAGTGGCCGAGTTCAGCGAGAAGGCGTGTTTGCGCGGCGGACTGGGGCAGTTCCAGGCGATGCACCTGATGCTGCTGGCGATGGCCCACGCCGGACGCCTCGGTAAGTACGGCGCGTGATTGAACGACCGGCGTGTGAGCCGGGTCGAAGTCAACGGGTTGCTTCGTCCCGGCCGGTGGGATAATGCACCTTCAACTCACTATGCCGAGCTTCTACCCCACAGGGGCGAGTATTTCCAGTACTTCCACCGCGGGCCGCGTGCCAGTGTAGATGACACCGATGCGACCGTAGGTTTCCGTTCCCGGAGCGACACGGAACCACTCCGCCATCGTGGGAGCAAGCGTTGCACGGAGGAACATCAGCGGCTCGATGCGGCGCAGCATGTTGTGCTGGATTAGCACTCGCCCGAGCGGCGTTTTGCCCTCCACGATGGCCGCGCGAACCGGTTCGGGGCAAACGCCAAGATTGATCCTCACCAGACCGAACTGCACGACGCGCCGAGCGCCTTCTTTGAGAGCGAGAAGGATTTTGCGGGCGTACTCGTCACCCTCACGCCGGCAGGCAATAACTCTCACATCAACCGCCGAGCCGTAAAACTGCTCGACCGCAACGGTCATGTGGTGCTTGTGAACCAAGAGCGAACGGTACGGTTCCGGAACCTCATCGGCGGGCACCTCGACCGCTTCCGGGCGGTCCGGCGAGTCCGGGAACAGTTGATACAGGTGCTCGAACGTGGGGGCAGTGGTCAGCAACGTGTTGGCCCCTTGCGTGAAAGCGGCGTGGCAGGAGCGGAGAGGCGGGGGAGAATACCGGCACGGGCGCGGGGGCTTTCAGACCGTCCGGCGTCCGCGGGGCATGTCCCGCGGACGCCGAGTCGTTTACTTTCCGAGCTGCACGAACTGCGTTACGCCCTGCTGCGGGAGGGTCGGCTTCTCAAGAACGCTGTCCACGAGGTAGTAGAGCAGTTCGCGGAACTCGGTGGGTTGAACCTCGTCGGCCAGCGATTCGGCTTTCGCGCGGAACTTGTCCACCAGCTTGTCGGCTTTCTCGAACACCTTCGCCGCGAAGTACAACCGCCGCACCCGGGCCACGATCTCTTCGGGGTTCGCGGCGGTCGTGCGCGATTGAACAATCAGGTGCAGCAGTTCCTCACGCTGGGCGGGCGTCGAGCCTTCCAGCGCCAGAGCGAGCAGGAGGGTCGGCCGGGCGGCCAGAACGTCCTGCCCCGAGACGAGCTTGTTGTCCTCGTCGCCGGTCCAGTCCTTGATGTCGTTCAGGATCTGGAACGCGACCCCGACGTTCCGGCTGAAATCGGCGATCAGCTTTTCGTAGGCCGTCGCCTCACCAGCGAGCCGCACGCCGGTGTACAGTGCGGCCTCGAACGCGGGGGAGGTTTTGAGTGCGTAGATTTTGAGGGCATCAAGGGTGGTGAGCGACTTGTCCTTCGCTTCCCGCCACAACAGCTCCGCGCCTTGCCCTTCGGACAGTTTGATGTGCGCGTCGGCGAGCTTGTCGAGGACGTCGGCCGCCACTTCGGCCCCGAGCGCCTTGCGGTCGCGGGAGACGCACTTGTAGCCGACGCCGATCAGGTAATCGCCGACATTAATCGCGGTACCGACGCCGTACGTCCGGTGCAGCGTTTCCGCCCCGTACCGGTACGCGTCGTCGTCCTCGATGTCGTCGTGAACCAAGCTCGCCTTGTGGAACGCCTCGATTGCGACCGCGGCCCGCTTGACGTGGTCCGGCAACTCCCAGCCGCTATCGGCGAGCGTCGCCGGTGCGCCCTTCAGAGCGTCGTAAGCGGCGAGCGTGATGAACGGGCGGGAGCGCTTCCCGCCGCGGGCCAAGAAGTCGTAAGCGATGGCCTCGTGCTTGCGGAGCGGGTCCTGTTCCGGCGACCCGGCCCGCGCTTTCGGAACCAGCCGGGGCAACTCGGGCTCCTCGAACAGCCCGTTCGCCGCCCGCATCAGGTGGACGTACGTTTTGGTCTTCGCGCCTTCGGCCGGCTTGTGGAGGCCGATCGACTCGAACACCCAGTCGTTATCGACCGAGGTGTTCTTGCAGTTGCTCGACAGCAGCGGGGTGGCGATGCACGGGATACCCGCCAGCAGCACCTTGTCGAACGCCTTCTCCAGCACGTTCAGGCACGCGACCCCGACGATGGCATCGACGTGGCCGCTCACGATGATCTTCAGCACGATCGGCGTGCCTTCACTCACCAGCACCTTGTAGCCGAGTTCTTCGGCCTTGGTGCGGAAGTCGCCGACCTCGCACGCCCCGCACTTCTTGCAGTCCAGCCCGAGTTCGTCGTACTCGGCCGGGCACCCCTCCGCGTTCTTGAGGCAGTGGGGGAGCAGCATCAGCCGGCGGTGGAACGGGATCGCCGCGACCTGGTCGCGCCAGAACTCGTTGGTCAGCATCACCATTGTGAAGCCGAGACACGATTCGCCCAGCCCGAGCGTTTTGAGCACGGACTCGGCCATTTCTTTGGCCGAGTCGCGCGTCAGCGGCTTGGACTTGTCCACCGACTTGCAGAACCGCTCGACCTCGGCGCGGATGCGGTCGCGCACGGCGCGGTCCTGCGGCACTTCTTTGAACGCGGCGGAGTTCAGCTTCGGCGGCTTGGCCGGCGCGCGTTCCGTTGCGGCTTCCGAAAGGGCTTCGGCGACAGTCGTCACGGGTCGGTCCTTGGCAACGGCTGGTGAATGCGAAGCTCGCGCCCCGCGCGGGCTTGGGAGAGGATACGGGACGCCGGGCGGTCAAACCAGTTTGGCCTCAACCCCGAGTGGGTGCAACAGAAAACGCGCTTGCGTTCGGACCGGCGGCGCGGTTTCGTGTATCCCGCCCCATACCCTCCGCCTGATACCCTCCTCGCTAGCGAGCCTTTCACCATGCGCGCCGTTCTCTCCCTGTTGTTGTTCGCACCGATTGTAACGGCCCGGGCCGAAGAACCGAAGGCCGACCCGTTTGACCAGTCGAAGGTGGTACTTGAGAAAGAGCCACCGGCTGATTTCAAAGGCAAACGCGTTCTTGTGGTGGCCGGGCGCGCCAGCCACGGCCCGGGGGACCACGAGTTCTTTGCGGGGTGCGCGATCCTCTGTGACCTGCTCAAGCAGACGGACGGCGTGTTCCCGATCATGGCCCGGGACGGCTGGCCCAAGAACGAAAAGCTGTTCGACACCGCCGACTGCGTCGTGATGTACATGGACGGCCGCAACGGGCACCCGGTGGTGCAGGGCAAGCGCATGGAGCTGATCCAGAAGCAGATCGATCGCGGGTGCGGGTGGGTGAACCTGCACTACGCGGTCGATTACCTGCCCGAACACGGCAAAAAGGTCCTCGGCTGGATGGGCGGGTACTACGAACCGAACTACAGCATTAACCCGCACTGGGACGCCGTCATCCGCAGCCTCCCGAAGCACGAAATCACCCGCGGCGTGAAGCCGTTTACGCTCCGCGACGAGTGGTACTACGGGATGCGGTTTGTGGAAGACATGAAGGGCGTCACGCCGATCCTGCAAGCCGTGCCGCCGGACGGGACCCGCGGCACCGAGTACACCAAGCGCCGCAAGGGCGAGATCGAAACGATGGCATGGGCTTACGAGCGCCCGGATCGCGCGAAGGGCCGGGGCTTCGGGTTCACTGGCGGGCACTTCCACCGCAACTGGGCGGATGAGAACTTCCGCCGGGTGGTGGTCAATGCGGTGCTGTGGTCCGCAAAGGTTGAGGTACCGTCGACCGGGGCGAAAGTGGACTTCGACCCCGTGAACCTGAACAAGAACCTGGACCGGAAAGGGAAGGGCGAGTTCAAGCCGATTCTGCCGCCGGCGCCGGCGAAGTGATCTTCACCGCCCGGCCCAGCGCCGCGACGGTGAAGATGATCGGGTACAGCTTCTCGAAGTACCACAACTTCGCGAAGTAGAACCCGATCGGACTGGCGTCGCGGAACCGGTCTGATTCGACCGCTTCCGCGAGCCACGCGACGCCCTTCTGAACGGCGTCGCCGTCTGCGAGGTCGAGCAGCACCTCCACCGCGAGCGCCGTTTCCTCGACGCTCGACGGGCACCCCTTTGCCCCACCCCAGCCGCCATCGGCATTTTGCACCGAGAGCAGGAACTCGATCCCGCGCCGGCACTCGGGCGCGTCCTTTAGCTCAAGATCGCGGTACGCGGCGAGAACGCGCGCGGTGCCGTACACAGGGTTGATATCGTCGGGGGCGTGCTGGTTGCCGAACCACAGCGGGAGCCAGGAGCCGTCCGATCGCTGCTGTTTCTTGAGGTAGCGGACGAAGCGTGGGTTACGTCTCGCCACATCCCAGAAGAGTCCCGATAAGGGGAATTCCAAATCCTTGAGCCGGTGTCTCAAGTGTTCGATTGGAGGCGGTCCTGCTCCCCATACGCGGTACCAACTCGCGAGGCTGCGGACCGAATGTGCTGTCAAATCGGCGCCGCTGCGGTCGAACGGGAGCGTGCCCCAACCGCGGCAGAAGGTCGGCGCACCGCCGTCCCCGTTTTGCAGCCGGAGCACCCAGCGTAGGCCCGAGAGAACGGCTTGAGGATCAGACTTGGGGTCGAGGTGTGCGAGAGCGATCAGCGCGCCCGGGGTGTCGTCGCAGTCGGGCACGCCGCCCGGAAGGTCCGTCCACGCCCACCCGCCCGGGTCCGCGCCGGTGTACGGGTGCCGCTCCTTATACTGCTGCTTCAGCAGCCACGCGAGTATCTGCTCCTTCGTGTCGAGCGCTTCGAGGTCGCCCGCGGTCGCGAGCGCGTTGACGCTGAGCGTCGTCACCCAGGTCGCGAGGTTCGTGTCGATCGGCCAGCTCCCGTCGGGCCGAACGGAGGCGACCAGGAACCGCACGCCCTCGTCGATCACCTGTTGTTCCGCAGCGGCGCGCCGGCGCCGGATGCTCGACAGCGCCATGACCACGAAGCTCGTCAGCGGGGTCGCTTCCAGGTACCCGCCGCTGGTGGGCTGAATGCGCCGCAGCACCTTCAGCGACAGCCCCCGCGCCAGGCGCCGGACGGTGTTGCGGATCGGATTCTGCGACCGCCGGTGGTGGTGGATGCACTGGCCGATCGCAATCAGCGCCGGCAGGGCGTAGCTCACCACCGGCAGCTTCGCGAACCGGTACCAGCTCTGCGGCAGGCACGCCAGCTCGAAAGGCAGGCGCGGCACCTCGTCCCACGGAACCAGTTTCGCCACCGCGCAGGTCATTAGGATCGGGACCGAGAACGTATGGTCCTTGCCGTATCGGGCACGAATGGCCGCGGCCCGAGCCGTCGGCAGCGCGCCGGCGTTTCGACTCAGGTACTCTTCCACCCGCTGAACGGTTTCGGGGTACTCCTTCTCGCCCGCGAGCTTGAACGCGGCGCGGCACAGCATCGTCGTCGAGATGTTCGAGAAGCTCTTGACCGTGTCGCCCCAGCCGCCGTCGGCGTTCTGGTGTTCGGCGAGCCACTTCCGCCCGGCGTCGATCAGCTCGCGGTGTGTGAACGGGTTGACCAGGTGCAGCGCCATCACCGCCGTCGCCGTGGAGAGCGCGGAGGTCGAAAGCTCGCCCACCCAGTGCCCCTCAGGCACCCGCTCGGCGAGCAGCGCGGCGCGGGCGGTCCGGTACGCGGTGCGGAGCCGCTCGGCGGGAATCATGTCTGGTTCCGTCGTGAGTTCGGGCGTCCTGACGAATCCGATCGATCCGTAACCGTCGGACGCGAAACGGCCATGACTGCCACGTAAAGACAGCCCTCCGGGCCGCTGAAGAGCGGTTACGGATCAACCAAGTTTGGTATGAGTCATTGTGGCGCCCGCGCAGCCCAGGGCGTCCGTCATCAGGCCGGGGACGTTCGCGAACAGCGCGTCACGGTGCCCGGCGGAGCGGTCCGCGAGCAAAAGGGCAAGGGCCGAGTTGGTTGTAGGATCGTAGCCCTCAGCCGTCGTGGCGCACTCCAGGTGGTTGGCCATGTGGTCTGCCGCGGCGACCAGCACCGCGAGCCGCGGCGCGCCGGCCGGCGCGTGGTGGTGCTTGATGGCGTCGATCAGCGCGCCGGGCAGGTTGCTGAGCAGCGCGAACCAGGCGCCCAGTTCACAGTGGTCCGCGCCGAGGGCCTCGCGCTCGCGGGCCGTGGGGTTCAAGTCGTCGGCGAAGTCGAGCAGCCGCGCGAGCGGGACGCACTCGGCGTCGGCCAGAGCGATCAGCACGCGCCCGATGTCGTGAAGCAGACCCGCGGCGTACTCCTCGCCACCGAACCCGAGCCGACCGGTCCGGTTCAGCGCCGAACAGAGCGACGCGGTAACGTACCCGTGGTGCCACAGCGCGCTGAGGGCGCCTGCAGTGTCGTCGGTCTTTCCGCTCAGCACCCGGCGGATGCCGATCGTGGTTACTAAGCTCTTGCACTGCCACAGGCCGAGCCGCACCACCGCCTGGTCCACGCGCAGCACAGCGGACCCACCCGCGAACAGCGCGCTGTTCGCCACCCGCAGCAGCCCGGTCGCAAGGGCGGTGTCGCTTCGGATCAGCTCGGCCAGCGCCCCGAGCGAGACATCGGGGTCGTCCATCAGAGCCAGCGCCCGGACGGCCGTGGCCGGCAGAGCGGGAAGGGTGTCCACGAGCGCGCGGATTTGCCGCTCGAGGCGTGCCGACCGCTCGCGAGCAGTCGGCGGCGCCGGCGCGAACACCGCCCGCAGCGCGTCCGAAAATCGTTTCAGCAGCGGCACAGCGGGCCTCCGTGCGGGCACTGCTGGATCTCGCCGGGTGTCGTCAAGGTCGTCCTCGATCGATAACAAGAATGCACAGTTCTATTTCGTCCTGCTGGGGTCACAGCCCGAGGCTGTCGAGGTCGTCCACAAGTCTATCCAGATCGTCCTTCTGTGCGGCCGGCTTGTCGGCCTGCCGCTTGGGAAGGCCGACCGTTGTGCCCACCGCGCTGCGCCCGTCGTTTACCAGTTCGCGGTCGCGCTCCTGAACCGCCATACCCAGCGCGTCACCAACGTCGCCGCCGAACAGCCGACTGAGGTCGATTTTTAGCCCGCCCACTGCGCCGGTTTCGGCCCCCGCGATGGCCGCCGACTTGTACTCCGGGAAGATGATCGCCTGCTGTGGGCACACCCGGCTGCACGCCGGACAGCCCTTCTTGCACTGGTCCTGGTTCTCGACCAGGATACGCTCCAGCGAGTCGACTCCGTACACCCCGAACAAGCAGAAGTCGAGGCACTCGAGGCAGTTGGTGCAGCGGCTGTAGTCGATCACCGGGTACCAGCGCCGGCCGGCCGGCGCCAGCAGTGCCTCCGGGGCGAACGCCTGCTGCGCCGGGGGCAGTTCTGGCTCCGGCTTCGCGACCGACAGCCCGAGTTGCAGAACGGGCGGGTTGTTCGTCGCCTTCCCCCGGGCTTTCGCGGCGCGACGGTCCCGGCACTCGGCAGCGATCCGTCGGATCTCGACCCCGAACGCCTCGTGCTTGTTCGAGTCACGCAGGTCCAGCGTGTAGATGTGCCGGTCCGGGATCGTACCCGACGGCCCGATCGCTTCGGGCTTCTCAACCGGGGTGTCGGTCTCGGCGTCGTCCTCATCGTCCGTCGGCGGTTTTAACTTCGTTTCGCCGAAGTGACCCTTGATGCCGTTGCGGTCGAGTAGCCAGAAGGCGGCTCGAGGGTACAGCCATGACAGGACGACCATGTCCCCCCGAACGGAATCGAGGAACAGCCGCCCGCTGTGATCCGGGCCGAGGTCATACAGGTTCGGCACCACCGACACTTCCAGATCGGGTTCGAGCAGAAGGGAAGCGACAATGCTCTCTTCGAGGGCCCGTTTCGCCGGGTGTTTACCGGGGGCCTGCGACAGAACGACCGTAAGGCGCGAGCGACTCATGCGGACCCCGGTGTCGGCGGAGGCAACGGCGGCAGTGGCGCCGGCGCGGTTTCGGGCAGGTGTGGTGTTATCTTAGCGACCGGCCCCGCCGCCGTTCCAAGTGTGCCGCGGCTTGATGGGTTGGAAAAAGCCGGTGGCGCGCATTTCTTCCTCTCCAGGTACCGGTCCCCGACTGGGATCGGCTCGTCATCGTCGGCCGAAGGCAATACCAGTCTGACATCCTGGTGTACGAGTACCGACGACCGTTCGCTCGCTGCGCAGATTGTAGCCTCGCTGCTTTTTCTTCTATGTTAACCAATTCGTTTGATGTACGCCTAGTAGCAGTATCCGCAGCGACCTCGTCGCCGGCAATTTCTTTTGCCAAATGTGTCGATTAAAGTAGGTGTTCCGATGGGCCGAATGCACCTCGACCGCTCTTCCCAACCCCGGCGCCCTCGTTGCGGACGTTCGACAAACAGAACTCCCGTACCGAGTGGACCCGTTTGGTAAATCCGTCCGGCTGACGACCCCGTGACCCAGTTCAACCGGCAGGGTATTGAAGTCCGCGTCGGCCCGTTGCACGGGCAGAGGCCGTGCCGCCAGTTTCTCAGCGCAGCCGACAACGGGCGTGGGGCGTAGACGAATATGGGTTTCTGACTATGGACCGGATCAGCTTGGCGAAGGAGGCGCGGCGGCTGTGATAGTAGCTCGCGCGATCGGTTAAAAGTGCTGCCTACGGCTTCATTGCGCGCGGAAATTGATCTGAGTAACGAGCCTCGCACTGGTTGTGGGGTGCTACAACGGTACAGTCATTCGGCACCGGCGTTGATCTGGCCCTTAATCATCCGTTGTGTCGCATCCCAGCCAGCTTCCAGGTGCGCGTAGTACCCGGCGGCGTCGAGTGTTTCTGCGGCATCGCCGATCAACTCGAACAGCCACCCGGCGCCGTAGCTGTCCAGGTTGATCGTGCCCGGATCGTTCAGCAGGGCAGTGTTGAACCGCACGACCGTGCCCGCAACGGGAGCATATAGCCCGGAGGTGGCCTTCTGAGTTTCAATAAAGCCGATCTCTTGCCGGAGTGTGACCATCTTGCCAGCGTCCACACGCCATTCGAGAAAGTACACATCCTGCATGAGCCGCACGGCGTAGGCCGTGAACCCGAACACGAGCACACTCGGTTGCTCGCCCGCCGGGCGGCACCACATGTGGTTTTTGCAGTATCGCAAGTCCCCCGGCACCGGGGCCGGGTGCTTGCCCATCATGAACACGAGCGGCTCGGGCATGGGGGCACTGGTGTGGATCGGGTGGGTCCCGGAACGATGGAGCCGAACTGCGAAGGCTCGCGGGCGACGACACCGGGAACGGTCTGGTCACGTTTCGGTCTGGGCGCGCCTTCGGTCGTCAAGTGTACCGCGAACTCAGGTATTGCGGATCAAAGAACGCCGGCAGGTGCCGATCAATCTGGATCAGCCCTTCGGGGGTGCAATCGACGCCTTCTCCGGTGACCTTGAGCCACCCCTCGCGGTCCAGTTTTGCGAGCGGTTCGCGGAACTCGGTGCGGATGTCAACCCCATACTTGCCTCGGAAGTAGTCCACGTCGAGGTGACCGGTTTTGAGGAGGAGGACGACCTCGCGGATCAACCGGTCGCGCTCGGTAGTCGGGAACGCGCGGCCGAGGGGCAACTCACCGGCCTCCAGCTTGCCAACGTATGCTTCCCAGGTGTCGAGGTTCTGCATGTGAACGCCGTTCACGTGCCCGAACGACGCGACGCCAGTTCCGAACATGTCCGCCCCGCGCCAGAGGGCTTCCCGGTACACGAACTTCGTGTTCGCCTTGCTCTTCACCACCGTAGTCGCGCTGGAGACCTCGTAGCCGTTTTTGACCAACTCGTCGAACGCGTACTTGGTCCAGGCGCGTTTCGTGGGCCAGTCCGCGACGTTGCCCGCGGGCGATACAGTTCCCTCGGCGGGCTGGATCAGATCGAGCGACGTGCGTGCGGCACCGTCCTTGACCCGGAGCGCCTTGGAGAACTCCGTGTTGTACGGCAGCTCCATCTGGTAAATGGTCACGCAATCCGGCTGAAGCTCTAAGAGCTTTGCGACGCAGCGTTTCCAGTTGTCCCAGTCCTCCCCCACCATCCCGGCGATCAGGTCGATGTTGATTTGCGGGAACCCGAGCTCGCGCGCCCAGCCGAACGCGCGGTAGATCTCGTCTTCGGAGTGCGCGCGCCCGTTGTACTGAAGGATCTCCGGCTTGAAGTTCTCGACCCCGAGGCTCAGGCGGGTGATGCCGTGCGTTCGAAGCGTTTCCAGTTTGTGCTTCTGGAGCGTGCCGGGCTCGCACTCGAACGTTACCTCGCGGGCGCTGTCCCACGGCATGATGGCCCGCAAGCGCGACATCAGCCCGTCGAGCTGTGACGCGCTGAGGTACGACGGGGTCCCGCCGCCGAAATAAACGTAGTCCAGCGGCCGACCGCCGACACACCCCGTCTTGCTGAGCAGCTCGACCTCTTTGGTGATCGCGTTGAGGTAGACCGAGATGTCGCTGGCGTTCTTGTCCGTGTAGACACGAAAATAACAGAACTTGCACCGCTTCCGGCAGAACGGGATGTGGAGGTACAGACCGAGCGGGACACCGGGGCGCGGGGGCGAGTTGACCGCCCGCTCGGCATCGGGGAGATACGAACTACTCCAAAACGAGAACTGTGGGTAGTTCGCGATGAAGTAGTTACCCAAGCCCGTTTTTTCTTGCTCGGCAGCGCTGACAGTCATGATGAGCCTTCACGTTCAGACGGAATCGGGATCGACCCCGAGCGCGCGGAGCCGGGCGGCGAGTTTCTCGGCGCGCTGCTTTTCGGTCTCGGCGCGCTGCTTTTCGGTCTCGGCGCGCTGCTTTTCGGTCTCGGCGCGCTGCTTTTCGGTCTCGGCGCGCTGCTTTTCGGTCTCGGCGCGCTGCTTTTCGGTCTCGGCGCGGCGGTGCTGAGCTTCCGCACGCTCTCCCGCGGTCGGAAGCATGTGCCCCTCGCGATCCCACGCCCGCAGCCAGTTCGTTGTGTACCCGTGGTATTCACCGTGCCAGAGACCCAAGCTGATGTCCATGTCTCTGATACGGACCCGTCCGTTCGCGTCCGCGTCCAACTGCCGGTAGCTCCCACGGATCAGTTCGTACACCTCCAACACATTTCGCGGGGTGTCCCAGATGACGTAGAAGGTGGCCGCGATCGCGTGCTCGTACACCCAAAACTTGCCGGTGATCGGCGTACGGTCACGTTCATCGTCCCCGTTTCCCGAGACGTACTCCACGACGACGAGCGGGTTACCCCCTTCTTGGAAGTGGACGTAAGAGCGACGCAGCTCTCCGTCCAGCAGCCGCGGCACGTTGGGGACGTAGTACCAGTCGGGCGACTTGCACCCGTCGAGTGGGTTCGGCTTCGCGTGATACCAGTAGATGCCCGTGTCCGCACCCACAAAATAGTTGCCGTCGGGGTGCAGCCTGGTCAGCACCGGGAGCAACACATCTGAGAGCAACGCGCTCTGCGGGTGCTCGAACGCGTTCTCCACGGGTTTGCCGTCCGTTTCGGGAAGGTCGAGGTGCGTCGGACCGCTCACAACGACGGGCGCTTCCGCGATCGACATCCGTTGCCCCCCAACAAATACCAGCTATTTCTTTCCCAAACAGTATACTACGCCCTTGTCTGTGCCGACAATGAGACAGTCCGGCCCTACGGCAGGAGACCCACACACGGCGGCGTCGAGTGCGAGTTCCTGGACTTTCTTCCCCGTCTTCAGATCGAGAACGTAGAACTCGCCGTCGTCACTCAGGCACCCGCCGTACACCTTCCCGCCCACCACGACCGGCGACGCATCGACCTGTCCCTTTGTTGCGAACTCCCAAACTTTCTTTCCCGTTTTCGGGTCGAGCCCGTACAGCTTCTTATCCCTGCTGCCGGCCACGATCAGTTCCCCGGCAGCGGCGCTCGCGTAGAACGGCTGCTGTCGCACCGGCGCCTCGAACGACCACAGCTTTTCCTTCTTCTTCACATCTACTGCCACCAATGTGTTCGCCATCGTCCCGACGTACGCCACGTTGTCGGCGATCGCGGCGGTCGCGGCGGCCTGTCCGCCGAGGTCCACGGACCCGAGTTCCTTCCCGGTTTTGGCATCGAGGATGTGGAGGACGCTGTCACAGCCGGCCACGAACGTCACGTCACCGATCACGGCCGGCGAGCCGTTGACGGGACCGTCCGTCTTCACGTCCCAGACCTTTTTGCCGTTGGCGTTGAGGCAGTACAAGGTCGAGTCGTGAGACCCCACCAGCACGTTGGAGCCGTGGAAGTTGGCCCCGGACATGATCTCGCCAGCGGTCTCGAACTCCCACACTTTTGAGCCGTCAGTAGCGTTTAGGCAGAAGAACTTGCCGTCCAGGTTGCCCACGAACACACGGTCGCCCCGGACGGCCGGGGCCGCCTTCATCGCGCCAAGCTTGACCTTCCATTTCTCCTTGCCGGTGGCGAGTTCGACGGCGTACAGGTGTTTGTCCAGGGACGCGAGGTACACCGTGTCACCGACGACGGCCGGGGCCGCCTCGACCGCGTCTTTGGCCTTAAACGTCCACCGCTCTTCGAGCGCGTCAGGGAGCTTGGCGGTTCCGGTCCCGGTCATGAGCGGGTCGCCGCGGAACACCGGCCAGTCGGCAGCGCCGGGAGCGGGGCACAGCGCCGCAGCGGCCAGCACGGCCGGGAACAGAACGCGGGTCATGGCGCACACCTCACGAGTTACCACGCGGCCTGATACAGCTTGTGGATATCGGCCTCGGTCACGGGGCGGGGGTTGAACCGCGCGGTCCACTGTTGGTTCGCCTCCTCGGCGAGCAGAGGGAGGATAGTGTCACTCACCCCGCACTCTTTCAAGGATTGCGGCAGACCCGCCGCGGCGGTCAGTTGCCGGACGCGGGCCGCGAGGGCTTCCGCTGCGGGCCGGCCGTTCGCGCCGGCGGCGGTCGGGGCCAGTTCGGCGTACAGGTGTCCCACGGCGGCGGCGTTGAAGCGGATCACGTGCGGGAGCATCACCCCGATCGCCACCCCGTGGGTGATCCCGTAATGTGCCGTCAGCGGGTTGGCGCAACTGTGGCACACCCCGAGCATCGAACTCTCGATCGCCATCCCCGCCAGGTGCGAACCGATCTGCATGGCGGACCGGGCCGTCAGGTTCTGCGGGTCGGTCAGGACCGTCTCGAAGTTCGGTTCCAGGTAGCCGAACGCGGCCCGCGCGTACATCGCGGACACGGCGTTACGCTTCGTACACACGAACGACTCGATCGCGTGCGCGAGCGCGTCGATCCCGGTGACCGCGGTAACCGAGCGGGGCTGAGAGAGCGTCAACTCCGGATCGAGGATCGACACCCGGAACGCGGCCTTCTTGTCCCCGCACGCCATTTTCAGGTGGGTGCGCTCGTCGGTGATGAGCGCGTAACACTGGGCCTCGCTGCCTGTTCCCGCAGTGGTGGGCACCCCGACGGACGGCAGCATCGGCTTGGCGGCCTTCCCGTGCCCCTTGTAGTCGGCCATGCGGCCGCCGTTGGTGAGAATGAAGTTGATGCCTTTGGCACAATCCATTGAGCTGCCGCCGCCGACCGCCACGAGGCAGTCCGCGCCATGCTCCCTCGCGCGTGAGACGCCGTTCCCGACCTCGTGATCGGTGGGGTTCTCGCGGACGCCGTCGAAAACGGCCACATCGAGTCCGGCTTCGCGCATGAACCCGACAGCCCGGCCCGGATGCCCGGTGTGCGCGAGGCCGGCGTCGGTCACCAGTAGCACCCGGGTCCCGCCCACCGAGCGGACCGCCGCGCCGAGCTGCGCGAGCGCGCCCGGTGCGAAGATGACACGCCCGAGCGGCTCGTGGTCAAACGGCGGCAGGCCGCCGGGCGTGCTGGAGGGCGCGCTGCTTGTAGAGGTGGGTGAAGAGGTTCCCTTCATGCGGCTGGTCCCAGGTCAGTCGGTTCGTCGGGAGCGGCCCGATGTTGAGGCGCTCGATGCTCGGGCACGCCATGCACTCTGCAATGAACGCCGGGTCGTCGGTCAGGGCCGTGGCCGCGAGGGTGTAACCGATCCGCTTCAGCACGTCGTATTGCGGGTATTCTACGACGCTGGCGTAGGGAAACAGGAACTCCTTGTTCGCCAGCGGGTGGTCGGGCGTGTCGCACCGGATGATAGTGGGCAGCAGCCACGCGCACCGCCCCTCCTTCACCAACCGCGGCGAGCCCCGCAGCTCCTGCGTGATGTCCCGAGCGCCGGGAGTCTTCAGGCCCTCCTCGACCATGTTATTAATCGCCTCGGCCACTTCGGGCTTGGCGAAAGCGCTGACCTCGCAAGCGGGGTCGTCCCATGGACGGGCCTTCGCGCCGGCGAGCTTCCGGGCCACTCCCTCTGCGATGGCGTCGGCGTTCTTCGGGGTCCAGATGGCGCTGGCGTTCACGCACGCCCGCCCGCCGTTGCCCGCGACCGCCTCGACCATCAAGTCGGTATGCTGCGCCCAGTGGTCGGCCTGGTCCTCGCCGAAGATGATCTTGGAGTACCCGGTGCCGTGGATCTCGACCCGGTGGTCGTTCTTGTACGGCGCCATGCTGCGGTCGTCGCCGAAGGCCATGCTGCGGCCGCAGAGCCGGAGGATGTCGGCGCTGCCGGCGTGGTCGGTCGGCAGGAATCCGAGCACGTTCGCCGGCACGCCGGCCTTGATGAACGCCTGGAGCACCCGGTACGGGGTCCACGGCTCCTCGCGGCCCGGCTTCAGGAGAAGTGGGATTTTGAACGCGAGGGTGGGCACCCACAGCGAGTGAACGCCGGGTGAGTTCGAGGGCAGTACCGCGCCGAACACGTCGGTCGTGGGGTAGAACGCCTGCATCTGGCCGGTGGCGGTCGTGTACCCCTTGTCGAGGGCGTCGATCGGCAACCCGCGGGTCAGTCCCCCTATCACCTCCTCAATGTTGTCCAGAACGTAGTGAACCTTTCGCGCGTTGCGGTCGCAAAACACCAGCGCGCTGCCGGTGGTGGCCGACAGCAGGCGGGTGTACTGATCGAAGGTGAGTTCGGTGTCGCCGCAGGGCAGGGTGGCGTTGAGGAAGTAATCGGCGGCCTTCTTGTACATCGCCAGGAGGTCGCGGACGGGTATCGCGGCCAGCTCACGGTGCGCCCGCTCCATGTTGCTCAGGTCGCGGGCGATCATGGACCCCGTGACTTGGCTCACCTCCGCGACCGGTTCGCCGGTGACGTGGTGAATGAGTTGGGCCTTATCGAGGCTCGTATACGCTTTGCCGAAACGGAGCGCGGGGATTTGGATCATGGGTGCCGGTTGGGTGGGTGATCGGCCGCTCGCGGGCGCAGCGCAGGAGTGTACCGGCGGCCCGGAGCGCGTTTACACTGGAACATACCGATTGACGCCGGCGGTCACAACCAGGATCGGTAGACACTGCGGTTGAGTCATGGCGATGGACGGTTAAAAGGACGTGAACGCGGCCCACTGCAAGTCCCCACGCTGAGCGACTCGGGAAGTAACGCGGTGGGGTGTTGGTCCTCCAGAGGGATGTTCAGGCGTCGCCGGCGCGCAGAGCGTCATCGAGCGTAACATCAACCAGTATTGTAAAATCTGGCGTCTACGCTCGCTGAGTGTGACGTGCGCCGCCCTTTCGTAAGTTCAAGACTTTCAACGTGGTCGACGGTTTGATTTGTACGCGCGGTGGAGAACTCACGTTGAAATCCGGCGCTGGCGTTGGAAATGGATGAATTCGGTATGAGTTCCGGCCCAGCGGTGGTGCCATGATCGGGATCGGTCGCGGAACCCGAGGAGCGACGGGATGGCATCGGGCACCGACACCGCCGCGGGCCGTGATCTGTAACGAGGAATCTCAGTGGCCCACTCTGTTGGTTCCTGTCCAAATGACCTTGCCCTGGCGAGGTCCGTGCGGCGCGCCACTGGATCCGCCCGCCAGGGTCGAACTGGCGACGTTATAGATGCATCGGGCCGCACGCCGCGGTTTCACGCTGATCGAGTTGCTGGTTGTGGTGGCCATAATCGCGGTGCTGCTCAGGTTGCTATTCCCCGCCTTCTAAAAGGTCCGCGCCGCCGCTCGCATCAGGTGCATGAACAACCTGTAGCAGGTCGGGCTGGCGGTTCACAACTACCACCACCAGCACGAAGTGGTTCCTTCGGCGTACGTGCGAATCATGATCGGCCCTGAGTACCCCCCTTGGTGGCGGCTGTTGGGCGGTGTCGTACAGCAACCAAAAGTACGACAGGTTTAACGGCTTCCACACGTCCGGAGACGGGCGACTGATGACGCACCTGGAACAGGGCAACGGGCTGGGCCGGACTAACCGGTCTGTCAAGGAACTGCACAGCACTCCCGTCACACAACCGGTCGCGGTAGTGACGGGACGAGTAACACCGTTGCGTTCGGCGAGCGGCTCCCGAGTGCGGACCGAAAATGGGGTTGGTGGCCGGCCACTGTTGCGTACCGCTGGACCGCCAACACGGCGCGCTGATACGCCACCGGGACCGCTGGCGCGTGCCCCCAACGGGCCGGCCCGGTATGCCCCGGTGACTTCAAGAATAATTGCGTCGCCCACCACTTCTGGGGGCCGCATTGCGACGGTGGCAACGGGCTCTTCGCGGACGGGCGCGGCTGCTCGTCACCTCCTACTCGGGGGGGCCGACGTACTGATCCCGATGTCCACGCGGTACGGCGGCGAAGTCGCGTTGCTCCCCGGATCAAATTCCATCGCGTCAAGCGGATCGCTCGGTCCGTCACCCGCCTGCTGCTGATGCAGGCGGGTGAGCGCGACATCTCATGCCATCCTGCGCGAGCGCTCGTCAACTCACGAGCACCCCACCCAGGTACCCCTCGTCGAAGGCCATGAAGCTGTCGATCGCGGTCGCGGTCGGGTCGAACTCTGTCACCTGCGGCGGACCGAAGCCGGCGGCCCCGACCCGGATGTTGCCCCCGTTGCCCGCAACGGACACGCCACCAGCATAACCCGGAAACGCGAGGAAGCTAACCAGGACGTCTTGGCTCTTCCCGTCGACGGCAACCACGTGAGAGGAGTTGGCCGCCGTACCCGCCAGCAGGTCGGCCGTTCCGTCGCCGTTGACATCGGTGAACCCGACGTTGAGCCCGCCGGTGTACCCGGCGAAAATCAACTGGCTCGACATGAGTGTGAGCGACTGGCCCTTGAAAACCTTGACGTGCGAAGGCCCGGTCGCGGTGCCGATGGCGATCTGGCCCGTGCCATCGGCGTTGTTGGTTCCTGTCACCCGGACGCCGCCCGTGAAGCCGTCGAACGCGAAGAAACTGTCCAGCAACTGATCGGTCTTGCCGCTCAGCACTTTCACGTGCGAGGAGCCCGTGAGCGTGCCGACGATCAAGTCGATGGTCCCGTCCCCGTCGATGTCGGCCGCGCCGACGGACACGCCGCCGTTGTACCCTTCGAAGGCGAGGAAGCTCCGGAGCAGGGCGCCGGTGGCGCCGTCGTACAACTTGACGTGGCTGGAGGAGCTGGCCGTCGCGACGAAGACGTCGGCGACCCCATCGCCGTTCACATCTGCGGCGGCAGTCTGCAGGGCATCGGTGTACCCCGCGAACGGCTCGATGCTACCCACCGGCAGGCTCAGTTGGCCGCCCACGGCGGTCGACACGATTGCGTCATGGGTCAGGTTTAGCGTGAAGGCGGCCGTATTGGTCGGCGGTTCCGGGGCCGGGTCCTCCGGCGGAACTGCCGGTGGGACCGTCATCTCAGAGCGAGCCGCCGCGAGGTCGAAGGGAGATATGCGGGGGGGGACCGCACCGGTCCGGGTAACAGTACCGGTCGCCGCGCTGTACCGGAAGAATCCGCCGGTGGACGCCCCCGGGACCGTTGCGGCATAGAAATTCTGGCCGAACGCGATCACCACGTCACCGTTATCCGCGGCGGCCGCGCTGGCGCCGACGGCACCGTATCCAATCGCATGTGCCTCGCTGAACAGTACCGTCTCGGTCCCGCCGTTGAAGGCGACCACCTCGTCGTAATGGGTGTACGGGGCCGCCGTGGTGAACCGGGTCCGGGCTCCGATGATGCTCCCATCGGCGGTGACCGCGATGTCCAGGTCGGACGTGTTCGGGTTGAGTGGGCCGATCGGGGTGACTTTACCGCTGGCCGAACTGTAACGATACAGTCCGCCCGCGAACGCGGTCGGGTTCAACCGGAGAACGGCGTTGGGCGTGAAGGCGATGACGAGGTCGCCGCTGCCCGCTACCGCTACGCTCGCCCCGTTGGCCCCATACCCTTGCGCGTACGCCTCACTGAACAGCACCGTCTCGGCTCCGTTGCCGGTGAGGGCAACCACTTCGTTGTACTGGGACGTTCCAACGTTCCGGGTTCGAGCTTCGACAACCGTTCCGTCGGTGGTTACCGCGATGTCCAGGCCGAACGTGCTTGAGGGGACAGTGCCGATCTGGATGACGCTGCCGCTCACCGGGCTGTACCGGAACAGCCCACCCAGGGACGCGCTCGGGACCGTACTGGCCGAGTAGCTCGGGGTGAAGGCGACCACGACATCGCCGCTGTCGGCCACGGCGGCGCTGGCCCCGCTGGCTCCGTATCCGCTCCCGTGCGACTGGCTGAATAGCACCAACTCGGACCCATTGTCGGCAACTAGGACGACCTCGTCGTAGCTCGCCGCCGGAGTGATCGTGGGGTCCTGGCGGACCCGAGCTAGAACGGCCGAGGGCATCGCACGGCCCTCAAGCGTTTCGAGGTTCAGCAACGGCCCCTGGGTTGGGGCGGCTTCGGCAGCAACGGACCAGTCCGACCAAAGCTGCGACAGGAATGATGGGCGACGGATCATGGGCGCCTCTGCGTGGGAAACGGGTTGTAACGCGTGGTGAGCAGGTGACAACCGACCGCAGGTCGTCACAACGGATGGAGTAGCAAGTGGGGATGCGATCGCCGCAGTGGGCGGTCTTCTGCGGGTCGCCGTCGGTAAGAGTTCAGATCCAATATTGGATGATTGAGATTCGGGTGTCAATAGCTTGTTTTGGTATCGCAGCAATTTTTCAACAATTAGATGTATGATTTGCTGCGCCGGCTCGTAGCCGGTGGCCCTCACGCGCCAGTGTGCCGGGAGCGGCCGCGCTCCGCCAGCTCGACCAGCAGTTCGTACACCCCCTCCGCGTACCGGCGGTGGGCGAATTCGGGGCGATCCAGGTGCTTCCGAGCATCCGACAGGTCGGCCCCGGTCAGCGGCCTCTCGGCCAGCGCACCCGCCAACCGGTCCGCCAGACCGACCGCGTCCTCAACCGGGAAGAAGTGGACCGGCAGATCGAACCGCCGGGCCATCTCCTCGGCCGCCGGGTATGCGGAGCTCACCACCGGGCGGCCGAAATACCGCCCCTCGATGGCACACAGGGTGCCGTTGTCGTACCGTGCGGCGTTCACCACCACCGCCGCACGCTGGTACAGGTCGCACAACTGGGCGTCGTTGACGAATCCCAGCGGCGCCACGTCCTGCCCCTCGCGCAGCCCGAGTTCCGCGAACAGACGCCGGACCACGCGCAGGTTCGGGTCCTCGATCCGCTCCTGTGAAGTGGGGGCGATCATTTCCGTGCCGTACCCGCATACGACGAGCAGCGGGGTGTCGGCACCGAGCCGCTTCTTCAACTCGGCGTACCCCCGCAGCATGACCCGGATCCCCTTGTGTGGGGCGATGTTGGTCACCTGCAACAGGAAGGGCTCGCGCGGCAGTGCGACCGGCTCGGGCGTCACCGCCGCGAACCGCCGCGCCGGTGCGCCGGCGATCGGCACCATGCGGACCTTGTTCGGGTCGACGGCGTACGAGCGGACCACGTCCGATCTGGTGCTCTCGCTGGCGGTGAGCACCAAGTCGGCCCGCTCGACGGTGGGCGCCATCCCGCGCTCGGACCACTCGAAGAACCACTCCGGGAACGTCTCCGGCGCGTGCCGCTGGATCATATCGTAGACCAACACGCCATACGGGCGGACGGGCAGCAGCGGGAACCGGAACCGGTCGGCGAGCGCGAACCAGGCGTCCGCCCGGAGCGCGTGCTCGGGGCAGCCCTTGAAGAACCCGTACACCCGTTCCGGCAGCTCGCCTGCGGCCGGACCGATTAGCCGCGCGGCCTCCAGGCGGGTGATCGGTGCGAAGTCGAACCGGTCGATCGGGAGCGCCGGGCGGAGCGCACGCAGCACCGTGTGGTCGCCCTCGTGGTCCGGCAGGGCGAACGTCAGCGCCAGCCGGCCCGCCCGCCGGTTGATGTCCACCAGGTCGGTGAGAAGGTCTTTGGTCGCCTGCCACACACCCCCGGGATACACGACCGGCAAAAACAGGAGCAGCTCCGGCGCGCCGACGGGGGTTGCGCTGAGGGGCGGTCGGTCGGGCCACGGCCGGGCGCACCGCGCCGCCCGTTCGGCCGGGGGGATCGTGGCGATTGCCGCGGACTCGCGGCACACGTCCAGCACCTCGCGGGCGACGTCCGCCCAGGTACGGTCCCAGAGCGGCGCTGCGGCCGCGCGCTGGCGGGCCAACACCTCGGAGCGGTCGTCCCGCACGCGCAGCACCGCGCGGGCGATCGAATCCGGGTCGGCCGGGTCGAAATACGGGACGGCGTCGCCGAGCGTGCGAGCGTGCTCAGCCAAGCTCGGGACGTTCGAGCACGCGACCGGGCAGCCGCTCGCCAGACTCTCGTAAAGCGGGAACGGCCCCTGTGCGGGCGCGGACGGGATCACGGTCGCGAACGCGCAGGCGTAGAGCCGCGCCAGTTCGATTCGTGGCACCGGCCCCAGGACGCGGACGCGGTCCCCGAGCCCGTAAGAGTCGACGAGCGCGCGCAGCCCGTCGGGCAGGTGGCCGGGCTCGTCACCGGTGAGCACGAGATCGAACCCACGTTCGCCGTAGCGCTCGCCAAGCCGGTGGAGGGCGGTGATGAGCGCGGCGTGGTTCTTGGAAGCGCGGAACGCCGCCGGCCAGAACAGGTACGGGCGGTCCGAGGGCCGCGGTGGGGGCGCCGAGGGGGGCGCGAAGTCCGCGGGCAGGGCCGGGCGGACGACCCGCAACTTCGCGGGCGACAGCCCCAGACCGTCGCGCAGGACGCGATTGGCCGTGCCCGCCGACAGGCACACGCACGCGGTGGCCGAGTGGAGGAGGGCGGCCACGGTCGGCTCCTCACCGCCCAGGAACTCGATCGACGGTCGGGGGGGGCGGGCCGCCTCCTGGGCGGCGCCGTCGGACACCCACACCACCGTGGGGACGTGGTTGTGCGGGCCGGCGACTGTGGCCGGCAGCAGCCAGGCGTCGCACTCGCGGGCGAGGGCGAACGGCAGGCTCTTCTCGCCGAGAATGTGCGAGCGGACGGTGAGTCGCGGGTGGGGGCCGCCGGCGCTGGCCGTGACTGCGTCGTGATCGCCCGGCCGGGTCAGGACGGTCAGCTCGACGGGCGGATCGGTACGCAGCAGGGCGCGGATCAGTTCGTAGGTGAACACACCCGACCCCGATTCGGGCGTCAGTCGGGTGCCGTAGGCGAGCCACACACCGAGGCGGAACATGGGCGAACTCCGTCCGGACCGGTTCACTGTTTGATGGCGGTCGTATTTTCGGGCCACTGGCCGCACGCCTGGGCACGGTCGAAGCACGCCCAGGCTTCGCGCGCCCGGCCCAGATCCTGGAGCGCCCGGCCCAGATTGCGGTGGGCCTTTGCGTACTCCGGCTGCACGCGGACGGCTTCCGAAAAATGGACCGCGGCCTCGGCCACCCGACCCAAGGCGTGACACGCGAGGCCGCAGTTGTTGTGCAGTTGGGCCATGCCCGGTGCGAGCCGGATGCCCTCCTGAAAGCAGCGTAGCGCTTCCGCCAGTCGGCCTTGTGCCCGGTACGCCTCGCCCAGGTTGTTAAGAATCGCGGGGTTCGCGCCCCCAACAGCGACGGACAGCCGCAGCCAGCGCGCCGCGTCCGCATAATTGCCCGATTTGTGCGCGATCAGGCCGAGCAGGTACGCGGCATGGGGGTTCACCGGCTCGGCTCGCAGCACCTGCTCGCACGCGTCCCGGGCCTCACGCAGGCGGTTCGCCTGGAAGTGGTCCGCGCCGCGCTGAAGTAGGTCGGGAATGGTGAGTCGCTCGGGCGGCATAATTGGGCGAAGCCGGGAGTGAGGACCGCAGACGAACGGCAGGCCGCGAATCCGTGTCGGAACCGTCCGGTGGTCGTATGTCTGATATTTTAGCCAACGTGCCAGGGGCCTACAAGTGCGGCTCATCAACACCGTTAATCCCACATCAGCCGTTTCTGGCTCCCCGGCAAAACTCAGTCACTCCTAAGGCAAGTCGGTGCCGCGGGGGGGCTCCAGACTGGGAGCCCCGAGCGTAGCGCTAAAAACGACTCCACGTGATACGCATAAGTCATTTAGAAGCCTGATTTTGTTGCCACTTGAACGGGTGCCATCGGGGGCTGGATTGGCCGACCACACGGACCTTATCTGCGGGTTGTGCAGATGATTCGTGGGTAGCAAACGGGTAGCAACGCGCCAGTTCCCCGCCAGCAGTTGTCCAGTCGACGCCCTCGTCGGCGTCCATCAGCGGCGCTGTAACCCCCCGTTACACCTCGCAGCGGATGCCACTGGGATCGTTCTCGACGGCCACAGCCGGGGATTCTGGGAGAGATCGCTCCGCGCGGCTCCTGGACGCAACCGGCTCGCGAGTGTCCGCTTGCCGTCTCGTCGGCGCTGTAACCCCCCGTTACACTTTGCATCCCAAGTTCACAGTGCGGTTGCGTGGTCCGTTGCGAATACGGGTCTTTGTGGTCCAGGCCGGACTGCCTGTGCGGCGGTCAAAGGGGGCACAACCAGGACTGTCAGTGCAACAAGAAGTAGACGCCGCCAACTGGACCCGCCCCCTAAGGTACAGATGGCACGTCGGGATGATCCCGAGTGTCTATTTGCGCCGCAGAGCGAGCTTGCACCCCGCTCGATCAAGTACACGCGGCCAGAGATCGTCAAAGCGGTCCTGTACTTATCCCGAGGCGGGTGCCCGTGCCGCAAGTTCCCGCACGACTTGCAGCCGTGGAAGACGGTTTCGCACTACCTTTATACGTGTCGCGCGGCCGGGGTCTGGGAGCAGGTGCACAATGCGCTGCGGTCCGAGATCCGGGCGTCCGCCGGGTGGGAACCAATCCCGAGTGCCGGCATCATAGACTCCCAGTCGGTGAAGGCCACTGATACATGAACCGGTCGTGGGTGTCGCTTTCTGACGAGCCGGATCGTCCAGGAGCGGTCGCGCCTGTGCCGCTCCAGGCGGTCTCGTGAAGGACAGCGACACCCACGACCGGGCACAAGGACGAGAACGGGCGGCTTTTTGCGGCCCGTGCTTCTGGAGCGCCGTTTTGACAGGATCGACAGGATGAACAGGATAAAGACCGATCGGTTTTAAATCCTGTTCATCCTGTCGATCCTGTCAAAACGGCCTTCGCATCCGTATCGCGCGTTCGTGCCCCACTCTCGGCGGTCGCCGCCCTTCGAGAAATACTGCGACACGACCACTGGGAACGTGTATGAGGCCGGCAGCCCGAAGGGTCTGACGGGGGCAAGACGGTGCCGGGTGGTAAGCGGCACGTGCTTGTGGACACGCTCGGGCGGATCTGGGGCGTGGCCACGTGGCTACTGGAGATCGTTACCGGGCGTCCATGGCAGAAGACGTTCGAGGTGCAACCGCGGCGGTATGTGGTGGCACGCACGTTCGGCCAGTTCTGCCGGTATCGGCGACTGTCCGAGGACTACAAGCACAACACCGCGAGAAGCGAGGCCGGGATCGACTTACATCGCTCCGATCCATCGCATGTCCCGCGATAGCCTGCCCGAGAATAACAAGGATCAAGACCTCATGCGGAAGCCGCCCAAGGCCCCAGAAAACTAGCTTCGAGACTGCCTCTAAAATAGCGTTCCGACTGTCACGGTGGCACGAGGGTTCGCGTCGGCCATCGCCCTGGGAGAGGGCCGCTCAAGGCACCTCTGCTAAACCAAACGAAACAGTGGGTGCGGAATGCGACACTATCGGCTTAACTCGCTTCACGAGCGAAACGGGCGTCTGTACCTCCGAGAGGAGCCGTTCTCGGGCGTCGCTTACGAGGTGATTGGTGACCAAGTGGTCGCGAACTACCTCGTAAGCGACGGTGTGCGCGGCGGACCAGCGGCCGACTGGACGTCCGACCGACCGCGTGTCCTGTACCAAGCGATCGTCCCCGTTACGCCGGATGAGATCGACGATCAGCACCCCGAAGTGGGCGAATATTTCGGAGGCGCCCTCTTCGACGGAGTTTCCTACTTGTTTGATGAAGATACGGGCATGCTCTTGGAGGAGACCGACTTCGATCCGGACAAGGGGCCGAGCCGGGCCTAGTACTCGTCCGGCGCACTACGCGAGGAATTCGATCGTATGCGGCAGGACGGGCTCCGAGAGTCGGTGACCCACGACGAGAGAGGGAACGTTCTCTCGGTCAAGATGTGGCGAATGGCGTGGAACCTGACGCCCGAGTTTCGGCTCCGGACGCTCCGCCTCGTGCCGGAGTATCCGAAAGGCGATCTTCAGCGAGTGCCCTTTCAGGTTGATTCGAGGCTTCGCCTCTCTTCCGAAGGGGTTACCGACCAGATCGTCGAGTGGCTGGACGGGCTGCAACGGTTGGAATACCTCAGTCTCGACGACACAGAATTACGGCGGCGGGCTTGATGCGGTTCGCAGCTTGCTCGGGTTTGCGTGAACTGGTCACGCGCGGCAATAAGGGATTTGGAGACGAAAACGTTCGGGGCTTGCTCGCCCATCATCCTCATTGCAAGTGGGACCGCCGCTCTTGACATCTCAGATGTCCGAGATGCAGTGATGTCGTCAGGTTGGGTCCAAGCGCCGTAGCTTACTCGATTCCACTGACGTCGATCTTGATGCCCTCGTTCCCCTTGGCCTTGTCTTCGCCCATTTTCTTCAGTGGGATGTGGTCGTGTCCCGACGCGCCACTATCGGGGAGAAACTTCAGACCGCCGGCATCCGGCGCGGCGCCGCGACCGGCGTTCGGCCCAGATTGTACGCCGGACGCAAGGAACCAACCGGTGCCCATCAGGAGCGCCACGGAAGCCGCAAGCGTGAACCGCGCGCGGGCCGCGTTGTCGCGCGCACGCGCCGGTACACTCGGCGCCTTCACGGGCGCCGCGGCGGCACGGGCCACCTCAGACGGAACGACCGGAACCGGAGCTACCGGCGCCTTCGGCCACGGGGTCCGGAGTTGAGCCTTGAAGAAATCGGACAGTAGCGCGTCGAGTGCGTCTACCGACTCGGGAGAGTTCGTGTTCATGCTTGGGTTTCGCCCGTGGGTTCACCTGGGGCGAAGTCTCCGTGGGTCGTGAGTCGTTCCGCGAGCCGCTGTCGCGCACGGCTCAGGCGCATGTGAACCGCCGTCACAGCGATGTTGAGCCGCTCGGCGATCGTGTTCGCGTCGTAATCGAGGGCGTAGCGCAGGGTGAGAATCTCACGGTCCGCGGGGGCCAGTTCGTCTAGCACGGCCCGCAGTTGGGCGAACTGCTCCTGGCGTTCCATCTCGTCGGCCGGCAGCGGTTGCGAGGACCGCACGCCATTCAATAGCTCGGGCGGCTGCGTCCCGTTCCGCCGGAACGCACTTTTTGCGTAATCTTCCGCGAGGTTTCTCGCGACACGCAGCAGCCACGCCCGGGGGTTCTGGATGTCTTCGGCCCCGGCCTCCCAGTGCTTCCACAACCGCAAGAATGCCTCTTGCGTGATGTCCAGGGCGAGGTCCGAGTCCATCCACCGCGCGTACGCCAGCGCCCACACTTCCCGGCTGTGCTGCTGGTGAAGCGCCTCAAACTCCGCCCGCCGGCCGGAGCCGCGCGGGTCCGGGGGATTCGCTTCGCCTTGCGGCATCATCAGGTTCGGCACCAGGAAGCACCGTCGCCTCCGACAGAGAGACGACCCGGCGCGGGCATTCTAACTTCCTATCTCCCAAGTTCCAGGCGACCTCACTGCGCCGTCAGAACCAGGTTGTCGCGGTGAACGAGTTCTGGATACGGGACCGTGCCGAGTACCGCCGCGATTCGCTCGGTCTGGAGCCCGCGGATACGTTCCACCGCGACCGACGGGTAGTTGGTCAGGCCGCGCGCCATTTCGGCGCCGGCCGCGTCGCAAATTGATACCACGTCGCCTTTTCGGAACTCCCCCTCTACCGCGATTACGCCGACCGGCAGCAAGCTCCGCCCTTCCAGAACGGCCTGCCGGGCTCCGGCGTCGAGGTGAAACACCCCTTTCGGCCGCACCGTCAGCCCGAACCACCGCTTCCGCGACGAAACCCCTTCCCCGTGGGGGAGGAACAGTGTCCCGACCGGTTCGCCCCCGAACACGCGGTCCAGAATGCCGTCGAGCGACCCGTTCGCCATGATGACCGCTTCCCCGGCAACGGTAACGAGCCGAGCCGCCTTGAGCTTGCTCGTCATTCCCCCGGTCCCCAGCGCGCTTTTCGTCGCGGCGGCGAGGCCGGTCACCGACGCGTCAATGTTCGGAACGGTTGCCAGTAGTTTCGCATCCGGGTTGCCGCGCGGGTCGTCGGAGTAGAGGCCGTCCACGTTCGTGAGCAGGACCAGCAGCGGCGCGAGCAGCAGGTTCGTGACCATCGCGGCGAGGTGGTCGTTGTCGCCGAACTTGATTTCGGCCACCGACACGGTGTCGTTTTCGTTGATGATCGGCAGCGCGCCGTACTCGAACAGTGTTGCAATTGTGTTGCGGGCGTTCAGGTAACGGGCGCGGTTCTCGAAGTCGCTGGCGGTCAGGAGAATTTGGGCGGTGTGGACCCCGTACCGCGACAGGCTCTCCTGGTAGAGTTGCATCAGCGCGGACTGCCCCACCGCGGCACACGCCTGAAGGTGGGCCAGGTCGGCCGGGCGCTTCCCGAGGCCGAGCTTCCCGACCCCGGCGCCGATCGCCCCGGACGTCACCAGAACAACCTTTCGGCCGCCCGCGCGGATCCGGTGGAGTTGGTCCGCGAGAGAATCGATGCGGTGCCGGTCCAGACGCCCGGTCGGATCGGCGAGAACGTTTGTGCCGACCTTGATGACGACCGTTCCGGCCCCCGCAACGACATCCTGGCGCACCGGATCGATCATGGCTCTTCCCCGCGTACCGAAAAGGACTGCGGTTGTGGTAACTCCGATCGCGGTCCCGGACAAGTGACGCTCATGGCCGGTTTTCTGCGTCTTGACGGGGGCCGGGAAATGGTTTCGAGGCTGTAACAGAGCGGAACTTTTCTTTGACTCCACCCGGCAGGGGTGGCTAAGATCTTTTCACGGGTGGCCATTCGCTTCTCTCCTCGAATGTCGACCGTGACGGTTCCGCCGAATGCGTGACAAGGGAGATTACGCAATGACCGCGTGGGCCTCAATCCGCCGGTTGCTTGCCGCCGGCACGCTCGCGTTCGCGGCCTTTGCGATCCCGCTCCCGGCCTCCGGCGCGCCGGAGCCGAGACCCGTCCGACCGTCGAAGCCCACCCCCACGCAGCTCCGCGAACTGGCCGAAAAGGCTGAAAAGACCGGTGACTGGGAAGCGGCCTTCAACAACTACTGTCTGCTCTTCGTCGCCGACCGCTCGGCCCTTGATGTACGGGAAAAGCTCAACACCGCGCTCCGGCACACGCAGCAACTCCGCCGGCACCGCGACCCGGCGTTTCAGCAGTTCGTCACTGGGATGCCGCTCGACGGCGGGCTGGACCTGCTCGCCGAGGTGTTCCAAAAGCTCCCCGGGATGTACGCCGACCGCGATAAGGCGACCGCCCAGAACCTGTGGGCGCATGCGATCCGAGAACTCGACCGGGCGTTCGGTAGCCCGGCGTTCAAGCAGGCGTTCCTCGACAACCCGCGGTCCGACAAGGTCGACCAGTTCCGCGCGCAGCTCCGCGAGCACTGGGCACGCCGGCCGATCGCGGACCACAAGGAGGCCCGCTCCGGGATGCGGCGCCTGATCGCGGTCGCCCAGGACCACTTCACGCTCAAAGCGCCCGCGGCCCTGGCCGTCGAGGCCGCCAGCGGTGCGTGCAGCGGGCTCGACGAGTACACGGTGTTCCTCACCCCCGCAACGGGAACGGAAGCGAACGCGGTGCCCGACTTGGCCGCGGCCGGGCTCTACCTCGGGGCGATCCATGACGCCGTGGTGATCGAAGGGGTGACCCCGAACTCGTGGTTCGCGCTGACGTACCCTCACGTGCGGCGCGGCGACCGGGTGGTGCGGGCGAACAACCGCACGATCGACCCGGTGACGTTACCCGCCGTCGCAGGGGCGCTGCGGGCGCCGATCGAGGGGGCTCACCACCTCGACCTCCGCGGCGCGGAGGACGACGCCAAGATTCAGGTCCGAATTCCTGTTACAATCCCCTCGGTGTACGGCACCCGAATGCTGCCCGACAAGCCGGTCGGGTACACGCGGATCGGGCACTTCCAGGCGTCTACACCCCGGGACCTCGATGAGGCACTCAACGCCCTCAAGACCGCCGGCGCGCGGGCGGCCGTGATCGACCTGCGAGGCAACCACGGCGGGTCGTTCCTCGCGGCGGTCGAGACCGCCCGGCGGCTGCTGCCGACCGGCCTCATCGTGACCACGCAGGGGCAGGTGGGCGAGGTCGCGAACCGGGCCTTCTCGTCCGTGACCGGCATGGCCGCACACGACGTTCCCATCGTGCTGCTCATCGACGCCGAAACCGCCTCGGCCGCGGAGGTGCTCGCGGCGGCCCTCAAGGACAACAACCGTGCGACGCTCGTCGGGGTGCCGAGCTTCGGAAAGGGCAGCGTGCAGTACCCGCTGCGGCTGGTAACGCTCGACGACGTCGAGCCGGGATCGGGGAAGTCCGGAAAAGCGCCCAAAGCGGGCACGGTGCGCGTCACCATCGCCCGGCTGATCGCGCCCACCAGCGGCCCGATTACGGGCACGGGGGTCGGGCCGCACCTCGTGGAAGCGGACCCGGTTCTCCAGCTCGAACTCGCCGCCGAGAAGGCCGAAGAGCTGGGGCACATGCCACCGGGCACGCCACTGCCGAGTCCTGGGGCGCCGATGAGCCCGTGACCGCCGGCGCCGTATCATAGCCTTTATGACCGCTCCGCAAATGTCCCCGGCGGAACTCGAGTCCGCCGCCACACTCGTACACCTGGCGCTCGCCGAGGACCTCGGCCCCACGGGCGACCGCACCAGTCTGGCGACCGTCCCCGAATCCACCCGTGCAACGGCGGCGTTCGTCGCGCGGGGGCCGGGCGTTGTCGCCGGGCTCCCCGTCGCGGCGCTGGTGTGCCGCGATGTCAGCCCCGGGTTACAATTCACTCCACTCGTTCCCGACGGTACGGTCACAACGCGCGGCACACGGGTCGCAACCGTCTCGGGGCCACTGCGAGCAGTGCTCGCGGCCGAGCGGACCGCCCTCAACTTCCTCCAGCGTCTGAGCGGGGTCGCCAGCCTCACGCGCAAATACCTCGACGCCGCGGCCGGGCATCGGGCGCAGGTGCTCGACACCCGTAAAACCACCCCGGGCTGGCGGCTGCTCGAAAAGTACGCCGTTCGTACCGGCGGCGGAACGAACCACCGCGTCGGTCTGTATGACGGCATTCTCATCAAGGACAACCACCTCGCGGGCCTCGGCGGCGACGTGCGTGCGGCGGTCGTGGCCGCCCGAGAGTACCCCGGAAACGCCGGCCTCCCGGTCGAGGTCGAGGTGGACACCTTGGAGCAGTTGGAACACGCCCTCGCGGTGAAAGCCGACATCGTGCTGCTCGACAACATGACCCTCGATCAGCTCCGGGCGGCCGTCGCACGCCGGGACGTGTCCAGTCCCACGACCCTGCTCGAGGCCTCCGGCGGGGTTAACCTTGAGACCGTCCGCGACATTGCCGGCACGGGCGTCGATCGGATCAGTGTCGGCGCGCTGACGCACTCCGCCCCGGCACTCGACATCGGGCTGGATTACCTGTCGTGAGCGCCCCTCTTCCCCGAGAAACGAGGAGCTTCGACACCGCCCACATCGGGCGGCGGGTGCTCGTTTACGACGCGGTCGAAAGCACCAACACGCTCGGCGCGGCCCTCGGCGCTGCGGACCCGGAGGCGAGCGGACTGGTCCTGATCGCCGACCACCAGCTCGCGGGCCGCGGCCAGTACGGGCGCACCTGGGTCAGCCGGCCCGGCAGCTCGCTGCTGATGTCGGTGGTGTTACGCCCCCCGCCCGCGATCCGCCGCCCGGTCGTTCTAACCGCCTGGGTCGCGGTCGCGGTCGCGGACGCGGTTTTCGCCCTATCCGGAGCGCAGGCCCGAATTAAGTGGCCGAATGACTTACTCATCGACGGGAAAAAAATCTGCGGCATCCTGATCGAGCAGACCAGCAGCGGGGACGGCACAATCGCCGTCGCCGGGCTCGGACTGAACCTCACCCAGACGGCGGCCGATTTCGCGCACGCCAACCTTCTGACCGCGACCTCGCTGCACGCGGTGTCGGGAGGATCGTATGACCCACGCGGCGCGGCCGAAGTGGTCGTCGGCGCGCTGGACCGGGAGTACGCCCGTCTCTTGGCGGGCGAGCGGGCCGGGGTGGAAGCCGGGTGGAAGCGGCGGATCGGGCTGCTCGGCCGTGCGGTGCGGGTCGAACTCGTCGGAGGAGCGTGGACCACCGGGCGCCTCCTCGACGTGAGTTTCGACGGACTGGAACTCGAGGACGCCGCCGGGTTTGTGCGGGTGGTCCCCCCGGAGTCGGTGTCTCACCTCTGGCCGGTTTGAAGCCAGGAATAAAGGCCCGGAACCGTGGTGCCGTGGAGCCCGTGCGATCGGTCCCGTGGGGTGGCTGTAAGAGTCGGGGCCGATCTCTGTATGCCTCGCAGACCCGAACCGCTTGTCGGCCCGCGCGCGGAGAGTATACTGCCGAACGCACCGGCCCCGGCGGCCGGGCAGCAGCCAGGCGAGGCACACGCAACACGAACGCCGCTCCGGGCCGATCATGCCGAGCATCCTCCTCAACACTCCCAGCGAACGGCTCCGGGGCGCGCAACTGGACGCGGTGCGGCACCTGCTCGCCCGCGTGCTCACGGGTAACGAGTTCTACCGCCGCAAGCTCGGTGCCCTTGCCCCCGCCTCGCTTCGCACGTTCGACGACTTCGTTCAACTGCCGTTCACGACGAAAGCCGAGCTGATCGCCGACCAACTTGAGCGCCCGCCCTACGGTACGAACCTCAGTTTCCCGCTCGACCGCTACACCCGCTTCCATCAGACGTCCGGCACCACCAGCGGGCGCCCGTTGCACTGGCTCGACACCTCGGAAACCTGGGACTGGCTGACCGGGTGCTGGGCGACCAACTTTGCCCTCATCGGGCTGCGCCCCACCGACCGGCTGTTCTTCCCGTTCTCGTTCGGGCCGTTCCTGGGGTTCTGGACCGCGTTCGAGGCCGCGGCCCGGTGCGGGTTCCTGGTGATGCCCGGGGGCGGCCTCAGCAGCACCGCCCGGCTGCGGTTCTTGCTCGACCACCGCTGCACGGTCCTGTTCGCCACCCCGACCTACGCGCTGCATTTGGCGGAGATCGCGTCAAAGGAGGGAATCGATCTGGCGTCGAGCGCCGTTCGCGCCCTGGTGGTTGCGGGGGAACCGGGGGGCAACATTCCGGGCACCCGGCAGCGCCTCGAAGCGGTCTGGGGCGCCCGCGTGTTCGACCACTACGGGATGACCGAAATCGGGCCGGTGGCGGTAGAGGCTGAGGGCCGTCCGGGTGAGTTGTACCTGCTCGAATCGGACTACTTGGCCGAGGTGGTGGACCCTCAAACCGGCCGCCCCGTGCCGGACGGCGACACCGGCGAGTTGGTCCTCACGAACCTGGGCCGGACCGGCAGCCCGCTGATCCGGTACCGCACCGGCGACCTGATCCGGATGGCGCCCGCCCCCGACCCCACGGGCCGCACCTGGCGGCGGCTGGAAGGTGGCGTGTTAGGCCGCGCGGATGATATGATCCACGTCCGCGGGAATAATGTCTACCCGGGCGCGCTGGAGAGCATCATCCGCCGGTTCGCGGATGTCGCCGAGTACCGCATCCACGTGGACCGCCGGAACCCTCTGGCGGACCTGCGGCTGGAGATCGAGCCCGTAGCCGGGGACGGGCACGCGCTCGCCGAAGAGGTGGGCCGCGCGGTCCGCGACGCGCTGTGCTTCCGCATTGATGTGAGCGCCGCACCGCCCGGCTCGCTCCCCCGGTTCGAGATGAAGGCCCGCCGGGTCGTGTACCAGAAGTAGCCCGCCGGCGCCCGGTTCGCTGTACCTGCCCCGCCCCCACGAGCACGCATAACGGAGTGAACGATGCTGCCACCCCTTTCGAGACTGTTCGGGCTCCTGGCGCTCCTGGCGCTGGCGAGTTCAGGCGCGGCGCGGGCCGCCGACTGGGTCCACTGGCGCGGCCCGGCGCAGAACGGCCACTCGCTCGAAAAGGGCCTGCCCGCCGACTTCGACCCCGCCCTCAAGGACAAGGGCAACGTCGTGTGGTCGGCGCCGTTCGGCGGGCGCTCCGCGCCGCTCGTGATGGGCGGCCGCGTGTACGTCGTTCAGGGGTTCGGTGAGGGCCTGAGCGAGTCCGAGCGGATCGTCTGTTTGGACGAAAAGAGCGGCAAAAAGCTCTGGGAACACGTCGAGCGCATTTACCACTCGGACGTCGTCTCGAGCCGGCTCGGGTGGACTCCGCTCACCGCCGACCCGGCGACCGGGTACGTGTATGTGAACACCACCGCCGGCAACCTCGTGTGCCTCGACAAGGACGGCAAAGAGGTCTGGGAGCGGCAGCTCACCGAGGAATTCGGGCGGTTCACCGGCTACGGCGGCCGGGTCAGCGCGCCGACCTTCGACAGCGGGCTGGTCATCATCGGCATCATCAACTCGAGCTGGGGCGACCTCGCCCGCGGCGCCAACCGGTACTACGCGTTTGACGCCAAGAACGGTAACGTGGTCTGGATCGCCGACACCGGCCCGCCCAAGTCCACCTACCAGTCCAACCCGGTGGTCGCCGTCATCGGCGGGCAGCGGTTGCTCATCACCGGCGGCGGCGACGGGGCGCTGCACGCGTTTAAAGTGCGCACGGGCGAACTCGTCTGGAGCTATGTGTTCAGCGGCGGGGCCGTGAACCCCAGCCCGATCGTGGACGGCAACTTGGTGTACTGCTCTCACGGCGAGGAGAACCCGGGCGGCGGGGTCATCGGCAAAGTGATCTGCGTGGACGCGAGCCAGATCGATCCCGCGACCAAGCGGCCGAAGTCGGTGTGGGAGTACAGCAAGGGCCAGCGGTTCGGGCTGTCATCGCCGGCACTGGCGGACGGCGTCCTGTACGTGCCCGAGGACAGCGGCGAGCTGTTCGCCTTCGACGCGAAAACCGGCAAGCTGCTCTGGAAGTACCGGTACGCCACGGAGGTCCGCGGCGCACCGCTGGTGGCCGACGGGAAGATCTACATTTTCGACGTGAAGGGCCGTCTCAACATCATCAAGCTCAACGGCAGGAAGGCGCCCGACGAGGACGAGACGTTCGTCTACATCTTCAAAGAGAGCATCAACGGTCGCCCGGTTCAGACGGAGACCAACGGCACCCCGATCGCCGTGAACGGCCGGGTGTACTTCACCTCGCGCACGGACCTGTTCTGCCTCGGCGAGACCGGCAGCAAGCCGGCCGCCGCGAAGTACCCGGCCCCGCCCGCCGAGGCGCCCTCGGACGGCAAAGTGGCCGGCGCCCGGCTGTACCCGGCCGAAATCACCCTCACGCCCGGCGGGACCTACAAGTTCTCCGTGGTCTATTTCGACGCCAACGGGCGCGAGTTGAAGGCGGCCCCGGGCGCGCCGGTCGAGTGGGCGCTGCCGCTCCCGGACAAAACTCCGACCGGCGCTCAACCGCCGGCGCTCATCGGCAAAGTCGCCGGCAGCCCCACCGAGGGCGCCCTCGAATTAGGCCCCAACCCGGCCCAGCAGGGGATCGTAGCCTTCAAGGTCGGCGCCCTCACCGCCCGCGCCCGGGTGCGGGTCGCGCCCAAACTGCCGGCCCGCACCGACTTCGACAAGGCGCCGGACGGATCGTCGCCGGGCGGCTGGATCAACACCAACGCCAAGTTCGCGGTGAAGAAGTTGCCCGACGGCAACCAGGTGTTGAGCAAGGTGAACGACAAAGCGCCGCCGCCGCTGGCCAAAGCCATCGGTTACGTCACCGTCCCCACCGCGAGCGACTACACCATCCAAGCCGATCTGATGGGGAGCGAGGTGCGCGGCAAGCTGCCCGACGGCGGCATCGTGAACAGCCGGTACTCGCTGGTGCTCGACGGCAAGCCCGACGCGAAGCTCCAGAAGCGCACGCTCCGGCTCACCTCTTGGGAGGCCCGCGAGCGGATCAACATCGGGGTGCCGTTCGACTGGCAGCCGGGTACCTGGTACACCCTTAAGCTTGCCATCGAGTTGAAGCCCACGGCCGCCGTGCTCCGCGGCAAGGTGTGGAAGAAGGGGGAGCCCGAGCCGGAGAAGTGGACCATTGAGTTCGAGGACCCGCACCCGAACCGGGATGGCGCCGCCGGGCTGTACGGGTACATCCCCAACGTGCTCGACAGCGGCGGCAAAACCGAGCCGGGGTCGGAGCTGTACTTCGACAACCTCAGCATCACCCCGAACAACAAGGGCGGGAAGTGATCACTCGCCTTGTCGCGCTCCCCGCAGTACGGGAGCGCGACGAGGGCACCGCCCGGTCCGTCGCCCCCAACACACGGAACGCCGATCATGACCACAAACAGCCAAGTGAAACTGCTTCTTACGACATCCGTCTGCCTGATCGCCAGCGCGGCCGGGCTGGTGAGCATGACCAGCGCCATGTCCGTGCCGCAGCCCTCGGCCGCTCCGGCGCCGCTCACCCCGCCGCCCCTCCCGCCCGGCCCGACCGTGGCACTCGCGGCGGACGCCAACGGTGAGTTGAAGGTCACCGCCGTGCAGAACGGGCACCTGACCGGCCCGCCCAGCTTCGTCATCGCGGCCGACGCCCCGAAGGGCGACTCGGCCCCCCTGGCGGCCAACGGCGGGCCGACCGACCACACCATGTTCGGCGGCACCCTCTCACGGAACATGGTGAACCTCAAAGAAAAGATCGCCAAGTTCCCGACGGAAACGCCCAAGTGGGACGAGGCGGAAGAGGTCAAGAAGTGGTCCGAGGAGTGGGTGCTGTGGAAGACCGATCTCGGGTCCCGCGCGTACGGCGGCCCGACCGTGGCCGGCGGCCGGGTGTTCGTCGGCACGAACAACGAACAGCCCCGCAACAAGCGCGACACGCTCAAGGACAAGGACGGCACCGTTCAGCCCGTGGACAAGGGCATCCTGATGTGCTTCGAGGAGAAGACCGGTAAGTTCCTCTGGCAGTCCGTTCACGACAAGCTGCCGAACGGGAACGTGACCGACTGGCCGAAGGAGGGGCTGTGCTCGACGCCCACGGTCGAGGGCGACCGGGTGTACTACGTGAGCAACCGCTGCACCATCGTTTGCGCCGACGTGAACGGGTTCGCCAACGGGAACGACGGGGTCAAGACCGAAAAGTACACCGACGCGACCGACGTGGACATCGTCTGGGAGTACGACCTGATCAAAAACCAGGACGTGTTCCCGCACAACATGTCCGCCGGGTCCCCGCTGATCGTGGGCGACCTGATCTACTCGGTCACCGCCAACGGCGTGGACGAGAGCCACATCAACCTGCCCAGCCCGCTGGCCCCCAGCTTCATCGCCATCAACAAGAAGGACGGCACGCTGGCCTGGAAGAGCAACGTCCCGGGCAAGAACATCATGCACGGGCAGTGGTCGAACCCGGTGTACGCGGTTCTCGACGGGGTGCCCACCGTGGTGTTCCCCGGCGGCGACGGCTGGCTCTACGGGTTCACCCCGGACAAGGGCGAGGTGATCTGGAAGTTCGACTGCAACCCGAAGGGCACCGTGTACGACCTGGGCGGCACCGGCAACCGCAACGACTTCATCGGCACCCCGGTCGTTTACGAGGGCCGCGTTTACATCGGCGTGGGCCAGGACCCGGAGCACTCCAGCGGGATCGCGAACTTCTACTGCCTGGAGCCGAAGAAGGGCAAGACCGGCGACATCTCGAAGCACCTCGAGGACCGTAAGAAGGGCGCGGACGGGAAGGACGAGGTCGGCGAGAAGCCGAACCCGAACTCGTGCGAGGTGTGGCGGTACGGCTGGGAAGAAAAGCGCAAGTGGTCCCCGCGCGACTTCAAGTTCGGGCGCACCATGTCCACGGCGTGCATCGTGGACGGGATCGTCTACATCAGCGAGCTGAACGGGTACATCCACTGCCTCGACGCCAAGACCGGCGAGTCGTACTGGCAGTACGACACGAAGGCCTCGATCTGGGGGTCGCCGTGCTACGTGGACGGCAAGGTGTTCCTCGCGGTCGAGTCGGGGGACCTGTACGTTTTCAAACACACTCCAACGCCCAAGAAGTTCGATGCGGTGGGAGCTGCCCAGAACGCCCCGAACATGAAAGAAGCGCGAGCCATTCAGAAGGCCGAAAAGGTCAAGACCGAGAAAGAATACCTGATCGCCAAGCTCGAGTTCCCCTCAGCGATCCGGTCCACGCCGGTCGTCGCGAACGGCGTCATGTACGTGATGACCGAGAACCAGTTGTTCGCACTCAAGACGAAGTGATTCCGGCGGGGCGCACTTAACCACGCCCGATGCCCCTCGGCCGACCGCAGACAGAAAAGACCGCTACGAACGGACCGACGGAACGAGCCGACGACCGGTCCGCGCGTAACCGGCCGATCCCTGACGAGAGTTTTCCGAGTTCGACCGCGAAGCCGGTTTTCTCATGAGCGTTTTGTCGGTCGATTTCCCGGGGGGCTCATGCCCCCCGCTCGCCTTTTGAACTCCTGAACCAACCTCGCTCGCACTGGAGCAACTGTGAAAGACACACCTGGCAAGCCGTCCCCTGTCACCGGCACGACGCTGGACGAGCGGATCAAGAACGCCCGCGCGCAGCTCGACGCCCACATCCGAGAAGTCGTCCGCTGGCACTTCTCGCCCGAAACCGGCACCCCGTTCTGGCTCGAAAAGGCCAAGACGTTCAACTTCAACCCCCTCACCGATGTGGGCGGGTGGGACGATGTCAAAAAGTTCCCCATCTTCGAGGACGACTGGCTGCGCGGCGGCCCGGTCCGCAAGTGGGTCCCGAAGGGCTACGCCGACCGCGGCGTGTACGTGTTTGAGACGGGGGGGACGACGGGCCTCCCGAAGTCGCGCATCGTGATCGACGACTTCAAGATCGATTACGAGATGATGTCGGACACGCTCCCCGACCAGTACTTCCCCCGGGGCGGTAACTGGCTCATGCTCGGGCCGAGCGGCCCGCGCCGGCTGCGGCTGGCGATCGAGCACCTGGCGCAGTACCGCGGGGGGATCTGCTTCTGCGTCGACCTGGACCCGCGGTACGTGGTGAAGTGCATCAAGGAGCGGAAAATTGCCGAAGCGCAAGCCTACAAGGACCACTGCATCGACCAGGCGCTGACGATTCTGGCCGGTGGCCACGACATCAAGTGCATGTTCACCACCCCCAAGCTGCTCGCAGCCCTCGACGAGGCGCTGCGCGGCGGGAAGCTCGAGGAGAAGTACCGGTCGATTGGCAAACCGGTGCCGCGCGGCGGCGTGCGGTCCATCAAGCAGGCCGGCATCACGGGCATCTTCTCCGGCGGGACCGAGTTCACCCCGCAGTTCACCCGAGAAGCCTACGAGGAGATGCTCGACAACGGCGAGGTGTACATGACTCCGACCTACGGCAACACGCTGATGGGCTTGGCGTGCTCGAAGCCGATCGGGCCGGACGACGGGTTCAAGATCAGCTACTACGCGCCGCAGCCGCGTGCGGTGATCGAGGTGGTGAACCCGAAGAACTACGACGAGGTGGTGCCTTACGGCGGCACCGGCCGGGTGCTGCTGTCCACTTTCACCAAGGAGTTCTTCGTGCCCCGGTTCCCCGAGCGCGACGAGGGCGAGCGCGAGAAGCCGTTCGAGAAGTACCCGTGGGACGGGGTCAGCGGCGTGCGGCCGTTCTCCGAGATCGCCGGCAGCACCGTCGTCGGGGTGTACTGAGATCAGGTCTACGGCCCGCTCACATGTTTCGAGTTGTGAGCGGCGCCACGCCACTGTGCGATCCAATCGAATCGCGACCCGGATTTTCTAACTCGTCGCTGCTCGAATCAGCAGCGGCAGTACACATTGCTTTGGAGCCGGTGCGGCCTGCCCTGGCACCCGTCGGCGGTCCTGGACCGCCTGCCCGTCAAGGCTGCCCTTAGAGACGTGCACTACGGCTGATGGCAGCGAGCCTGCGCGGTAGACCGGTTGATCGGCACCCCAACTGCGCTCATTCGTATGCGCGGTAGCGAGCGACACTCGAAAGCCGGCCGGCTTGAAGCCGCGCCCTTGATGAAACACGGCACGGCAGGGGGCGGAGGACTGAACATGGGTGATCGAGCCGCATTGACTCTGTTGCCACACGCGTGATAATAGCGTTACTGTTTGACACGCAAAAAGGGGCGAAATGCTGGTGCGGTTGCTGCTCGTGGTGCTGATGACGTTGGGGGGTACGCCCTTCCGCATTTGCACCTGCGCGAACGCCGCAAAACCAGTTCAGCCAGCGGATCACTCCGCTCCCGACTCCGACCCGGACGCAGAACTGTGTGGCTGCGGGCACCACGCGCCGACAACCGACCCGTCGGCGTCGCCCGGCGGCGCAAAATCGCAAACCGGTGAGTCGGATCGCCATTCTCACCCCGAACGGCACGAACGCGACTGTCCTTCGGTTCGTCCGCCTCTGGTCTCTTCGGCGACCGCACAGGTATCTGCGTCGCTGGGGCCAGATGTTAGCTCGGCAGAGGTGATCGCGCCGTTTGAGCCGGTAACAGCCGGTCGCGTTTCCTTGGGCGTGGCCGTCAGCAGGTCCCATTTCACCTCTCACGTTCCCCTATTCCTTTCGCTCTGCACCCTCCGGAACTAGGCACCCGACCGCGCGGTTGTTCGTCGGCCCGCGGTTTCCCGCGCCTGGTCGACTCTTCCTTATTTCTCTGATGGCCCGCGCCGTGTGGCGTGGGTGCGTTTACGGGTGCGCCATGAACCTGCGCAGATTCGTTTCGCTGGTGGTCGTGCTGACCGTTCTCGGTGCGGGCGGGTACACCGCGTATCGCACCCGGGAACGGTGGGTGCCGCACGTGTTCCCGGCCGGACCCGCGGCAAAGGCAGACGGGCACGGCGGACACGGTGAAAGGAAGGGGGGCGCGGACGCCCACGCCGGGCACGATCACGCCGGTCACGACCACGGCGCCCGCGACGATCGTGTGAAGTTGTCCCCGCAGGCGCAACGGAACCTTGCGCTCGACGTGGACCAACTTACCCCCCAGGAATACTGGCGGACGATGATGGTGCCGGGGATCGTCGTGGACCGCCCCGGCGAGAGCGACCGAGGGGTCACCACCAAGGTCGCGGGCGTGGTGACGGCGATCACCGCCCGCCCCGGCGATACGGTGAAGGCCGGGCAACCGCTGTTCTCCCTGCAGCTCGCCAGCGAGTTCCTTCAGGGCGCGCAGGCGGACCTGTCCAAGACCGCCAAGGAGATTGAGTTCGCACTCGCCGAGCGGGACCGGGTCGCCAACCTCGTCAAGCAAGGCACGACATCGGAAGCCGAGCTGATTAAGCAGCAGAACGCGGTGAGTCGGCTGAACACGCAACTGGAGACGGGCCGCCGTCAGCTCCAGGTGTTCGGGCTCACGCAGGCGCAGGTGGACGAGGTCCAGAAGGGCAAAATCGTGACCGAGGTGACGGTGGCCGTCCCCGGCCGGTCGCCGCAACCCGCGCCCGCCGCGGGAGCGATCGCGGAACCGCTGTACGAGGTGCAAGAACTCAAGGTGTCGCTCGGCGAGCAGGTACAGGCCGGCCAGACGCTCTGCCTGCTCGCGAATCACCAGCGGCTGTTCGTTGAGGGGCAGGCGTTCAAGTCCGAGGCCGATGCTCTAGCTGCCGCGGCCGAGAACCGGACGCCGATCCGGGCCGAGTTCTCCGACGAGGCGCCCGGCGCGTGGGCCGCGCAGGGGCCGCTCACCGTCCATCACCTGTCCAACCAGGTTGACCCGGCCGCCCGCACGTTCGCCTTCTACCTGCCGCTCGACAACCAGTCCCGCACGTTCGAGCGCGACGGCCGCACGTACTACGTCTGGCGGTACCGGCCAGGCCAGCGGGTGCGGCTGCGGTTGCCGGTGGAGAAGCTCGTTACACTCGCCCCGAACGGCCGCACCGAACTCCTGCCGTTCGTGCTCCCGGCCGGGGCCGTCGTCCGCGAGGGCGCGGAGGCGTACCTGTTCGTGCAGAACGGGGACATGTTCATACGCAAGCCCGTGCGGGTGCTGTACGAGGACCGCCGGGAGGTCGTTGTCGCGAGCGACGGGAGCGTGAGCGAGGCCGATTTCGTGGTGCGGAACCAGGCGGCCGCGCTCAATCGTGCCCTCAAGGCGGCTGCCGCGGGCGCGGGCGCCGACCCCCACGCCGGGCACTCACACGACTAACCGGAGGCCGCGGTGCTCAACGCCGTTATCAAGCTGTCGCTCCGCCACCGCCCGCTCGTCGTGGTGCTGTGTCTGGTTGCCCTTCTGTACGGGGGCTACCTGGGGACCGTCACGCCGATCGACGTGTTCCCGGACCTGGACCGGCCCCGCGTCACCGTCATGACCGAGGTGCCGGGGCTCGCGCCGGAAGAGGTGGAGACGCTCGTCACCTACCCGCTCGAGTCCGCGATGCTCGGCGCCACCGGCGTACAAGACGTGCGCACCCAGTCGGGATTCGGGCTGTCGGTGGTGACGGTCGAGTTCGCCTGGGGCACCGACATCAAGACCGCCCGCCAAACGGTGCAGGAGCGGCTCGCGACGGTGACCGGCGACATGCCGGAGGGCGTGAAGCCCCAGATGGCCCCGATCAGTTCGATCATGGGGCAGTTCCTGATCGCCGGGATGCGCCGCCAGCCGGGGCCGAACGGCGGCGATCTGGTCCAGGTGCCGGATTCGCCGCTGTATGCCGAACGAGTTGCCAAGGGGGACGGGCCGCCCGACCTGTTTGCGTGGAAGGTGACCGATCGGAAGAACCTGGCCGCCTGGGAGTCCGTTCCGGTGACCGGGGCGCGGTGGGGGGAGCGCGCGGCCGATGGCGAGCAACGCGCGCGGGCCACGGTCGGCGGGCGGTATTACGAGGTGACCTTCCCGTCCGAGACGCAGCGGGCGCTGGCGCTTCGCACGCTCGCGGACTGGGTGGTACGGCCCCGGCTGCTCAAGGTGTCCGGCGTGGCCCAGGTCATCACGATGGGCGGCGGCCGGAAGCAGTACCAGGTGCTTGTGGACCCGGCGTCGTTACAGAAAAACGGCGTCACGCTCCGGGACGTGGACGTGGCGCTACGCGCGAATAACGTCAACTTTACCGGCGGGTTCGCCGACCTTGGCGGCGTGGAGCAACCGGTGCGGGTGATCGGCCGGCTCGGGCCGCGGCCCGAACAGGTGGTCGCCGACCTGCGGCTGATCGTCGTCAAACCGCCGGCGAAGCCGGAGCCGGGCAAGGGACCCGATCGCGCGGTGCTGCTCAAAGACGTGGCCCGGGTGGTCGAAGGGGCGCAGATCAAGCGCGGCGACTCCAGCATCAACGGGCACCCCGGGGTCGCGATCACGGTCACCAAACAGCCCCACACCGACACCCGCGAGTTGAGCGACCGGGTCAAGGCGGCGTTCGCCGGAGTGGAGCCGTCGCTGCCGGCCGACGTGGTGCTGGAGCCCGGGCTGTACGAGCTGCGCGAGTTCATCGACCGCGGCGTTTACAACGTCGGCGAGGCGCTGGTCATCGGCGCGGCTCTGGTGCTCGTCGTGCTGTTCCTGTTCCTGCTGAACTTCCGCACCACGTTCATTTCGCTGTCGGCGATTCCGCTGTCGCTGGTCATCACCGTTTTAGTGTTCAAACTGCTCGGCGCGCTGACCGGCACCGAACTGTCCATCAACGTGATGACCCTGGGCGGCATCGCCGTGGCGATGGGCGAACTGGTGGACGACGCCATCGTGGACGTGGAGAACATTTACCGCCGGCTCCGCGAGAACGCCCACGCGCCCGACCCGAAGCCCGCGCTGCGGGTGGTGTACGAGGCCAGCGCCGAGATCCGCTCATCGATCGTGTTCGGCACGGCCGTCGTGATTCTGGTGTTCCTGCCGCTGTTCGCCCTGTCCGGGGTTGAGGGCCGGCTGTTCACCCCGCTCGGCGTCGCCTACATCGTGTCGATCCTGGCTTCGCTGGTCGTCTCGCTGACGGTGACGCCGGTCCTGTCGTACTACCTTCTGGCGCACTCGAAAGCCGTCCACGCGGAAACCGACGGGCTGCTGGTGCGGCTGCTGAAGTGGGGGGCGGCGGGGCTCGTCCGCCTGAGTATGCGTCGGGCCGCGCTGCTGCTGCTGTTCACGTGGCTGATGGTCGCGTACTGCGGGTGGCGGGTGACCACACTGGGGGCCGACTTCTTGCCGCCGTTCGACGAGGGCACCGTGCAGGTGGGGGTCACGCTCCCGCCCGGCTCGTCGCTCGAGGCGTCCAACGCCGTGGCCAAACTGGTGGACGGCAAACTGCGCTCGATGCAGAAGTCGGGCGCCCGGCCCGACGGGGAGGTGCTGGTGTTCTTCCGCCGCACCGGCCGCGCGGAGCTGGACGAGCACGCCGAGCCGCCGAACGTGAACGAGTACTTCGTCGCCATCAACCCGGCGTCCGGCAAGTCCCGCAAAGAGGTCATTGCCCTGCTTCAGAGCGAGGTGAAGGAGGAGGTGCCCGGGGTGGACGTGGAGGTGGAGCAGCCGCTCGCCCACCTGATCAGCCACATGATCTCCGGCAGCACGGCCCAGATCGCGATCAAGGTGTACGGCGACGACCTCGACACGCTGGAAAAGCTGGCGAACGCGATCAAGGCGTCGGTCGGCGGCATCCCGGGCATCAGCTCGCTGGCGGTGGAGCCGATCCGCAAGGTGGACGAGATCCACATCAAACTCGACCCCGAGTCGCTCGCTTTTTACGGCGTGGACCGGGCGTACGTCGGCGCGTTCGTCCAAACCGCACTCAACGGCGAGGTGGTGTCGCAGGTGGTCGAGGGGCAGCGCCGGTTCGACCTGGTGGTGCGGCTGGACGAGCCGTACCGGGCCGATGTGGGCAACTTGAAGGAGCTGCGGCTGGATCTGCCCAACGGGGGCGGTCAGGTCCGACTCAAAGATCTGGCCGACGTGACGCCGCTGACTGGCGGGGACAGCGGCGCGAACCAGGTGAAGCGCGAGAACGTGCGCCGCCGGATCGTAATCCGGTGCAACGCCGCCGGGCGCGACCTCGCCTCCGTGGTCGGGGACATCGAGCGGGTGGTGCGGTCCGACGTGCCGATGCCGGAGGGGTATTTCGTCGAGTACGGCGGGCAGTTCGAGAGCCAGAAGCGGGCCACCCGGCTGATCGCGGCGCTGGCCGCCCTGTCGGTGGTGGGCATGTTCTTCGTGCTGTACATGCTGTTCCCGTCCCCGCGGGTCGTGTTGCAGATCTTGAACGCGGTGCCGGCTGCGTTCATCGGCGGGGTGCTCGCGCTGGTCGTGACCGGGCAGACGCTGACGGTCGCGAGCCTGGTCGGGTTCATCTCGCTGGGCGGGATCGCGGCCCGCAACGGCATCCTGCTGGTCAACCACTACCTGCACCTGATGCGGCACGAAGGCGAGGGGTTCACCGAGCACATGATCCTGCGCGGCAGCCTGGAGCGGCTGTCGCCGGTGCTGATGACGGCGCTCACCGCGGGCATCGGGCTGATCCCGCTTGTGGTCGCCGGTCAGCAGCCGGGACGCGAGATTCTGTATCCGGTCGCGACGGTGATCCTCGGCGGCCTCATCACCAGCACGTTCTGCGAGTTCCTGCTGCGGCCCGGGCTGTTTTGGCGGTTCAGCGGCGGCGACGCGGTGCGGCTCGCCGGGAACGAATCGGACGCCGACGGGCTGGACGACCCGCCCGCCGCGTCACACGAACCACACCCGCCGCACGGTGCGGCGGGGGCAGTGAGCGCGGCCGCCCCGCAGGGGCCGTGACGACGGTGTTTCTCGACTAGGAGGGCGACGAGATGCGCACGATGTTCGGGTTGGGGCTGGCGGCGGTGCTCGGGCTGGCGTTCGGCGGTGTGAGCCGGGCCGAGGACGAGGTCGGCCCGCACAAGGGGCCGGTCGTGGAGTGGGGCGACGAGGAGTTCCACCTGGAGGTCGTTGCCGACGCCAAGACGGGCGACGTGACGGTGTACGTGTACGGCAACCACAACGACCTTCACAAGGGCCGGGCCATGCCGATCGATGCCAAGGCGCTGACGCTCGCGCTAAAGACCACCGAGCCGGCCACGACGGTCAAGCTGGAGGCCAAGCCGGCCAAGGACGACCCCAAGGGGCAGTCGTCGGTGTTCACGGGTAAGAGTGACGCCTTCAAGACCGACAAAAAGCTGGTGGGCACCATCAGCGGCAAGGTCGGCACGAAGCCGTACTCCGGTGACTTCAAGCAGAAGTAATCCGGTGCGTGAACCACCCGCCCCGGCGCCCTCCCTGCAGGGAGGGGGAGCAAGGCACTTCGGAATCGCTTCGCGCACTGCGTTCGCTCGGGGCTGCCGCAGAACGCCCCTTCCCTGCAGGGAGGGGGCTGGGGGGTGGGTCGCTCACGCGAACTCAATCTGCTTCGGTGTTTTGCGAGTGGTGCGCGCCACCCGCCTGCTGACGCAGGCGGTTCGACCGTGACTTGTCGAACCGCCTGCGTCAGCAGGCGGGTGTAGCCAGGGCGTCTCACCCAGGCCGCATGATTCCGAAGCAGACGGAACTTTTTCAGCTCGCGGCGGCATTCCTTGGGAGAGAATACCCCCGAGGAAGCCGGTATGCCCATCACCCGTAACATCTTGGCGGCGCTCCACGCACCCGGCCCCGACACCGGGGCGACCGATGCGGAACTGCTGGGGCGGTTCGCCGACACCCGCGACGAGGCGGCGTTCGAGGCGCTCGTCCGTCGGCACGCCCGGCTGGTGTGGGGCGTGTGCTGTCGCGCACTGGGACACGCCCAGGACACCGAGGACGCCTTCCAGGCGACGTTCCTCGTACTCGCCCGGAACCCCCACAAGCCGCGCCGGGCGGGCACCGCGTCCGGGTTCCTGTTCGGTGTGGCCCGTCGGGTCGCACTGAAGATGCGGGCGCAAACCGCGGCTCGGGCGGCGCGCCCGCCGGCCCCAGAACCCGGAGCGGGTGCCGATCCGTCGGCCGAGGCCGCTCTCCATGAACTTCAGGCGGCGCTCGACGACGAGGTCGGCCGGTTGCCCGAGGTTTACCGGGTGGCGTTCTTGCTGTGTGTGGTTGAGGGCCTGTCACGGGCCGATGCGGCGGCCGAGTTGGGCGTGGCCCCGGGCACGTTGTCCGGTCGGCTCGCCCGCGCACGACTCTTGCTGCGCGCCCGGCTGGCGAAGCGCGGGGTTCAACTGGCGGCAGCACTCGCTCTCAACGACCTTGCGGCGTCGGCGGCTCCACCGGCCGCGGTGCGCGCGGCCGTTGCAGTCGGTGCGGCGCGACAAGTAAAACCGGTTCTTGCTGTGGTGGCGGATGTACTGCGCGCCCGGACGGTGTTGGGCGCCGCGCTGGGGTTGGTGGCGTGCGTCGTAGTGGCGGCCGGGTTGGCAACCGGGGACCCGCCGCGCCCGGCCGACGTGCCGGCACCACGATCGGCCGAAAAGTCGGTCGAACGTCCGGCGGCTCGGGACGTGCGGGGTGACCCGCTGCCGGTGGGGGCCGTCGCGCGGCTCGGGTCGGCGCGCTGGCGGCACGAGGGCGAGGCCGAGTCGCTGGCCTTCGCCCCGGACGGCAAGACGCTGGCCGTCCTCAGCCTCAACGATCACTCCATTTCCTTGTTCGAGACCACGACCGGAAAGACTGTTCACCGCATTGCTTTTCCGGACGGAACGTTTGACCCGAGCGTTGTGGCCTTCTCGCCAGACGGGTTGCTGTTCGCATGCCGTGGAGGGGACGGGACCGTTTACCTGTGGGACGCGCAGAGCCGAAAGCTCGTCCACACCCTGAAGTCCGTTGGCGGGGAGGGCCCTGGGCGGTGGTCGCCGGTCGTGTTCTCCCCGAATGGGAAATTCCTGGCCGCCTCTGCTGGGCCGAATCTGATTGCGATCTGGGACGCCGTAAAGGGCAAACACGCGGTGACCGTAACGGGACACCAGCACGCCAACCCGTCTATGGCATTTTCCCGTGACGGCCGACACCTTGCTGTTGCTACTCAAAACCCCGTTGTGCAACTCTTCGACGCTGCCACCGGTAAGCGGGCCGGCGGGTTCGACCCGGGCCAGCGGTTCGCGCTGTGCTTGGCCTTTTCCCCCGACGGCAAAGTGATCGCAACAGGGGGAAAGGACATGATCGTTCTTTCTGACGCAGTCACCGGCAAAGAACTCGGGCGAATGGAAATGAAACAGGTGCTGAACGTGGCCTTCGCCCCCGACGGCAAGGCACTGGTTTCGGTGGGCGAGGACTGCAAGGTGCGTGTGTGGGACGTGGCCACCAAGAGGGAGCGCCGCGTGCTCGACGGCAGGGGGTGGCTCGGACGGTCGATGGCACTTTCTGCGGACGGCAAGACGGTCGCGCTGGGGAGCGTACACAACGTGGTCCGGGTGTGGGACCTGGACACGGGCAGGGAACTCTCCGAGCAAGCGGACGGCCACGACGCCCCCGTCCGCGCGGTCGCGTTCTCGCCCGACGGTCGAACCCTCGTTACCGGCGGTGAGAACCAGCAAATCCGCGTGTGGGATGCGGCAAGGTTACGGCCCGTCGGGCAACTCAAGGGCTATAGCGCCCAGCACGTCGCGTTCTCCCCCGACAGCAGCCGGCTGCTGACCGCGTGGGACTGGAGCAAGTCCGCCCGCGTGTGGGATATCAACCGGGGCAATAAGCTGCTGGACTTCGGCCCGGTCGAAGGCGAGCGGCTTCCCGCTGCGGCTTTTGCGCGGGAGGGGAAGACGGTGGTGACTGTTTCCTGGCGGTGGAACGGTGAAAAGCCCGTTCCCAACGCTCCGCGGACTATCGGCCTCTTCGGTACATGGGACGCTGCGACCGGGAAACGGATTCGGGAAGCGAGCTTGCCGGGGGTGGGGAACACCGTTCTGGCTCTGTCACCAGACGGCAGACTGGCAGCGGTCGGGGGGCAGGGGGAGGCGCCCCTCTGGTTGTGCGACATCGCACGCGGCCACGAGCGCCGCCTCTCGTACACCCCCTGGGACACCGTCAAGGGCGTTGCATTTTCCCCGGACGGTCGCCTCCTGGCAACCGGGGGCATCGATCGCGAGCACGTGGTCGGAGGAGGGACGCACCACCGGCCACGGATCTGGGAGGTGAGCACCGGCCGCGAAGTGCTACAGTTGGCCGGTCACGAGCGGACGGTGACGGCGCTGGCGTTTGCGCCGGGGGGACGGGTCCTGGCTACCGCGGACGGTGACGACAATCTACCCTCCCTGCCGCCGGGACCGCAGACGATTCGGTTCTGGGATGTCGGCAGCGGAAAGGAGCTGGCCCGGCTCGGCGGTCATCACTCGAACGTTACGTCTCTGGCATTCTCGAAGGACGGGACGCAACTCGTCGCCGGAATGAGCAACGGAACCGCGCTGGTTTGGGAGGCGCCCGCGGCGATCAAGCCAGTGCCCTCGAAACCCGGGCGGAAGTTGGGTCCGAAGGAACTGGCCGCGTTGTGGAACGATCTCAGCGGGAGTGACGCCCGCGTTGCGCACGAGGCGGTGCGGATTCTGGCCGGATCACCAGAGCAGAGCGTGCCCTTCCTGGCGGACGCTCTCAAACCGGCTGGGAAGCTTGACGCGGCGCAGGTTCGGAAGTGGATCGCGGACCTGAAGGACGACACGTTCGCGGTGCGAGAGGCCGCCTCGCGCGAACTCGCCGCACGTGGGGAGGACGTCGAGCCGGACCTGGAGAAGGCACTGGCAGACGTCTCACCGGAAGCGGTTCGCCGGGTCCAGGCCCTCCTGACCGCGCTCCGCAACTCACCGCCGCCGGACCGCCGCAGGGAGTTGCGCGGCATGTGGGTGCTGGAACTGATCGGAACACCAGCCGCCCAAAAGGTTCTGACCAGCATTTCCCAGGGCGACCCGGGCGCCCGGCTGACCCGCGAGGCCAAAGCGGCCCTCGCCCGCCGGTGAGATCGTGCGGCCGCGCGCCACCAGTGCGGCGCGCGGTCGGTGTGGTTACTTCTTCGGCCAGATCACGCGCCCGGGTGTGGTCGTGCGGGTGCTGTAGAGCGTGCCGCCGCCGGTGATGTAAAGCGTCTTCAGGTCCGGGCCGCCGAACGCACAGTTGGTCACCTCGTCCGTCGGCACCGCCAGGAACGCGAGCAACTTTCCGCTCTCGGGGTCGATGACGTAGACGCCGCCCTTCACGTCCTCGGCGGGTTCGGCCGCGGTCGGCTTGTTCAATCCGCCCGCGACATACAACCGACCCTTGGCGTCCTGTTTGATGCCGTCGGGTCCGCGCCCCGTCTTCCAATCGTGCAGCATCTTCTGCGACTTGAGGTCCACAGTGCCGTCGGTCTTCAGGTCGAACCGCCAGAGCTTCCGCGCGCCGCCCTTGTCGTTGTTGTTGTCAGCCACGAACAGGTACTTATCGTCGGCGGACACGAGCACGCCGTTCGCGCGCTCGAGCTCACGGCCGATGACGCGACTCACTTTGCCGTCGGTGTCGAGGCGGTACACGCCTTCGATGGTCTTGCCGTCCGCGTCCTTCTGCTGCATGTCGTCGCGCGGGCCGTAGCGCGGGTCGCTGAAGTAGATGCGGTTCTTGGAGTCGATGGTCAGGTCGTTGGGCTGGTTGTATTTCTTGCCGCCGAACGAGTCGGTCAGTACGGTGCGTTTGCCGTCGCGGTTGACGCGCGACACCGAGCGCGACACCGGTTCGCAGCACACGAGAGTGCCTGTGCGGTCGAAGAGGAGCCCGTTGGTGCCCGCCTTCTCGCGCCACACCGTGCTTTCGCCCTTCGGGGTGAACTGGTGAATGCCCTTCTCGCCGCTGGTGAGCACGCCGAGGTCGGCGTCCCACGCCGGCCCCTCGCCCGCCGCCCCTTTGCCCGCGAGTGTGATGAGCTTCGCCCCCTGCTCAAAGATTGGTTCATCTTTGGCGGCGTTTGCAAGAAGGCCTAGTTCCTTCAGTACCCTGTCCGGGGTGGTGATGACGAAATCGTTTCTTCGACCAATCAGTTCGAACGCGGCAGACGCCGGCGCGTAGGCGGTCGCGAGTTGGTCCAAGGTCCGCGCGGTCCCACCGCCCGACACGCCACCGGCGATGACAACGCGCTTCGGGGCGCAGAGGGCGGCGAGGTGCGCCACGTCCCCGATGTCGCGGAGCAAGCCGGGCGCCATCACCCCGAGGCGCTGGTTCGTGTACGGTTCGTCCGTCACGAAGCTGGTCAGGGTGTTGATCGCAACGACCGCGGAGATGCGCTTCTCGTTGACATCAAGAGCCGCTGCTGAGAGCGCGACGATCCCAGCCGGACCTTCGCCTATGACGGTGATGTAGTTCAGCCCTGCTTCGCTCCGCAAAATCGACAGCACTCGGTGAAGGTCAATGCACCACTGCCCCAACAGGGGGCGACCGAGCCAAAGGCCCCATTCAGCGGTGTTGTGATCCGGTGCCCGGCCGACACGCTCACCGATGCCAGCCAGTGTACCCGTTCCCCGGAGGTCGAAAGTGACAACAGTTACGCCCGCGGTTTTGAGTGCAGCGTACAACTCCCCCTGTTGCGCCGCTTTGGCCCCTTCCAGGTTCAGCAGCACGACCGCCGGCGTACCGATCCTGCCGTCAATGCGACAGTGCAGGGTCAACCCTTCCTCTGGGTCGATACGGAGTGTGTTCGAAAGTCGCCACGAGGCGCTGAAGTCGTGTGGGGGACGGATGAGTTCTGCCAGTGCCTTGCGCCGGGTCTCTGACTCTCGGTTCCATTCCTCCCGTGTGCGGGGCGCCGGCACCGAGTCACGTAACTTCTTCCCCTCTCGCGCCGCGAACTTGGGGATCGTCACGAAGTCCTTCGGCCGCGTGTCGCCGGGGTAGCAGCGGAGGTCTTCAGGGTGTTCGGTCGCGATCTTCGGTTCGGGGATTGGCTCGCCGTTGCCCTCGCCCTTGAGGTGCAGGGTCATGAAGCCGTACATCGTCTCGCGCATCGACTTGCTGTAGTCGTGCGGCCCCTCGAAGACCGCGTGTTGCAGGTTGTCCGGCTTCCCGAGCAGCTTGAAGACAGGCGCAGTGAAGGCGAGTGTCTTCTTTGCCTCGCTGACCGAAAACTGGATGCCGTCGTTCGTCGCGTTCACGACGCACAGCGCGCGCGGGGCGGTCAGCGCGAGGACGGCCCACTCCTCGGTGAACTTCAGCGCGCCGGGGACCACCTCGCACATGCAGCACGCCGTTTGAAGGTACGCCTGATAGCTACCGACCGAGCATACCGGCATCACGGCTTTTAACCGCTTGTCCCAAGCTCCGGCGTACATCGTCTGGTTGCCGCCGCCGCTGGCGCCGGTGATGCCGATGCGCGTCTTGTCCACCTCCGTGCGGGTTTCGAGGTAATCGACCGCCCGCATGTTCTCGTACACCTGCAACCCCGACAGCGGCAGACCGATGGGGAGCAACGTGGCGGCGGTCATGTCGCCGTGGTACTCGCCCAGGGCGGTCCCGACCCCGCGCTCGCCGGCGCCGAACGCGTCCACGCACAGCACGACGAACCCGAGCTTCGCGGCGCCGATGCACCGGGACTGTACCACCGGGTCCTGTTTGGCGCCTTTCCAGTGGCCGTGGACCTGCAAGATCGCGGGCGCGGGTTTCGTTTTCGCGGAATCGGGGACGTACAGGTTGCAGGTCATACGGACACCGGGGCGCGTCTGGATGGTGAGCTTCTCGACGGTGTACCCGTCGCGCGTGAGCGGCTCCCCGTGTCGCTTCGGGTCAAGGTCGCACGGCTTCGGCAGGAAGCACGCCTCTCCACCCCATGCATCGAACAGGTTCTTGCGCAGTTCGGTTTCGATCTTCTCCCACTCGGCGATCGTGGCCGGAGGTTTGTCGCCTTTTCGTAGTTCTGCGGCTTGCTTGAGAACGAACGCCTGGTACTGCTTGTTGGCCGGAATTTCATCGCCAGCGAGAACGGCGAGTGGCGCGCCGAATAGCGCGAGGAGAGTGAGTGCGGATCGTGACATGAGACCACCAGAGGAGGGCAGGGCCGATGGCGATTAGTGTGACGGAGGCGAGGTGAGAGTGCAACAGAGTAGAGCGGCGAGACGTGCTCGACGTGTTGGTGGTGCGACGGGACAAATCAGCGACCAGTGCTTCGTCAGCGCGACGGTTCACACTGACGAAACGATCGAATACCCCGAGCCGTTCGCGCGGGTAACGCTCGTGGAACGCCGGGCGGAAAGTGTCCCGCTTGGGGGCATGGTGAGCCCGAGACGAGGGCGTGTGGCACCCAAAGCCCGATGGAGGGCCGAGAAGATTTTGACAGGATCGACAGGATAAACAGGATAAAGACAAATCAGTTTGAAATCCTGTTTATCCTGTCGATCCTGTGAAAATATGTCTTCACGAGTATGAGGCACGCGGGCCGAAACGAAGCCGCGACTATCCGCCTCTTCAAGCCCCCAGCCCTTACCGCGTTTCGGGCTTGCTGGCGGCTTCGGCTTCGTGGGCGTCGATCAGCCCGTCGCCGTCGCGGTCGAGACGCCGGAAGTCGTCTTCCGATCCCAGGAACTCGCGCCGGGACACGTCGCCGTCGCGGTTCCGATCCATCTTCTGGAACCAGGTCGGACCCACTGCCGATCGCGGTTCCCGGGGCCGGTCGATGGGCGCCTCGATCAACCACGGGCCGGCGGGGTGGCTCGCGAGCGTCACCCGTAAGTGCTGCGGTACATCCGCCAAACGGAACGACCCGTTCTTTGCGGTGGCGAAGTGCTTTGTCAGCTTCGGCAACTGTCGCAACTCGCGCTGCGACAGTTGCCCGTTGCCGTCCGCGTCGATGATTCCGAACAAGCCGTGCCCCGCCTCGGTCACGTTTGCGGCGACCAGCCCACGCGCCGCCAGAGTCGCCAGCGGCTGGATCTTGTCCAGGGCCGCGAGCAGTTCCTTCTCGAAGACCTTGCCGTCGCCGTCGGCGTCGATCAGAGGGAGCAGGTCGCGGAAGAGGTCACTCCTTCGGATCTCGGCGGCGTCCAGGTACCCGTTGGCGTCGCGATCGAATTGACGGAACGTATTTACGTACAGGCCGCGCGGGTCGGCGCCGGCGCTCGTCGGCACGAAGTCGATTCGTATACCCGGTCCCGCCAAGGAAACGTTTGCTCCTTGGTTTCCCATGGTCACGGTAAGGTCCGCTTTTCCCACCGAGAGGACGGCTGCCGGGGATTTGTCCGGCGGTACCTGACCGAGTTGCAATGCGAGGTCGGCCGCGGGCGGGCACCCGCCCCCGAACCGCGCCAGTTCCTCCGGATCGAGTTCGTCGTCCCCGTCCCGATCGAGCGCGGCGAACGCTTCGGCCGTGAGGTTCAGATCGGCCTTCGTGAGCCGTCGGGCCGGGACGTCGTCTTTCCGTTTGGGCTGGTACCAACTGAGCAACTGCTTCGCGAGAACGGGATCGCTTTTCCGCGATGCCACGCGCAACCCGAACCGGGGGAACGAACTCGCACCCGGCTCGTGGCTCAGAGTTACCGGCGGGTCCGTTCGGCCGAGCCACCCGCGCACCTCTGCGGCGCTGATCAGTTCGTTCTCGTCCGTATCGAGTTTCCCCAGCGCAGCCGGTCCGGCTGTCAGCTCGTCCGGGGACAGTTTCCCGTCCGCGTTGGAATCGAGCGCCTCGAACAGCGCTTTGTCGAGCGCCTGGCCCGCTCCGACCGCATTTCCTCGAACCGGGCGCCGGAAGACCGGCGCGACGCCACCGGAAATGAGCGCGCGGAGCGGTCCGAGATCGTTCGCCCGCAAGTACTCCATAAGCCCGTCGCGGGTCAACGCGGGCGCTGCGGGCAGCGGGAAACCGGTCCGGACAGTCAACAGCGTGAGCGTCGGCGGAAGGCGAGCCAGTTCCGCTCCTTCGAGCGTGCCGTTGTTGTTCGCGTCGAGGTGCGTGAACAGGGCTCGCGCGAAGGACTCCCACTCCACAACCAACGGCTTGCCGTCCACCGCGACATCTAGCCGAACGAGCACCGGCCGCGTGGCCGTAATGCACACGAGGTTGAGGGGCTCGGACTTCTGCTCGGCCGCGGTGCTCGAGAGCGCGGTCGCGAGCAGGATCACCGGAATGAAAGTGACGCGCGTGCTCACGACACCACCTCCTTTAGCGGAACCCCGACCGAGTCGACCAGCCGGATGGGCCGGCCGATGTGCGAGAGGTTCTGTTTCGCCGGGTCGAGACCGAGCGCCGTGCAGACCGTCGCCAGCAGATCCGGCACCGATACCGGGCGGTCCTTAACCTCCATCCCGTCCGCGCTCGTCGCGCCGACCGCTTGCCCGCCCCTGATCCCGCCGCCAGCGAGAACGGTGGACCACGCGTTGGCCCAGTGGTCGCGGCCCGTGTTCGAGTTGATGCGCGGGGTGCGCCCGAACTCCCCCATCCACACGATCGTGGTGGTGTCGAGGAGCCCGCGGGCCTCCAGGTCGTCCATCAGCGCGGCCCACGCCGGGTCGAGGACGCCGCACAGCTTTTTCACGGCGTCGAAGTTGTTGTCGTGCGTGTCCCAGCCGATCCCGTTGTTCACCCCCGGCGCGGACGAGAGCGTGACCTCGACGAACGGCACCCCGCGCTCCACAAGCCTGCGCGCGAGCAGACACCCCTGGCCGAACAGGTTGCGCCCGTACTGGTCGCGGAGCGCGTCTTTTTCTTGAGTCAGGTTGAACGCCTCGCCCCCGGCGGCCCGCATGAGCGCCGCCGCCCGCCGGTACGCGGTGCGGTGCGCCTCCCCGGCCGCGTCCGGGTGGTCGGCGAGGAACTCCGCGTCCATACCGTCCCGGAACGCGGAGCGGGCGGCCCCGCGCTCCGCGGAGACCTCGGCGGGGCGGTCGAGGTCCTGCACGCGCAGCACCCGGCTGATGTCATCGGCCGGGGGATCGGCGGCGTTCTCCGCCACGACGAGCGGCGCGTACCGCGGGCCGAGGAACCCGGGGGCGTACGCTTCGGGGCTGAGCTGCCGGAACGGCGCGACGCTGACGAACGCCGGCATTTCGGCGCCGGGCCGGATGAGTTCCTTGCCGACGAACGAGCCGAGCGTGGGGTAGCGGAGCGGCCCGCCGGGCACGCGCCCGGTTCGCATCAGGTAGCTCCCGCGATTGTGGTCGGCTTCCTTGGTGACCATGCCCCGGACGATGGCGAGTTTGTCGGCCCGCTGAGCGAGCTTCGGGAGGTACTCGCTGATGCGGACGCCGGGGGCCTTCGTGCGGATCGGTCTCACCGGCCCGCCGTTGGCGTGTTCCGGCTTCGGGTCGAAGGTGTCGAGCTGGCTCGGCCCGCCGTTCATCCACAGGAGGATGCACGCCCGCTTGCGCGCCGGGTCGGCGCCCCCTTCGGCAGCGAGCCGCCCGAGCCAGCCGGAGAGGCTGACCCCGACGCTCGCCACGCCGGCCCGCAAGAAGTGCCGGCGGTCTAACCGTGAGCCGTGGCGTGAAGACATCGGAACCTCCCGGTGCGCGGTTCGGACCATACAGGGATGTCGACGCGAGTCGCCTGGGGTCAGTGGTTGAACAAGAACTCTGCGCTGTTCAATAGCGCCCAAAAGATGTCAGCAACGGCCTCGTCGCGTCGCGCCTTCTGGCCGCCACCAGCCGCGGCTTTCGCCACGAGCGCCATGGCTTTCTCCATCTCGTGCGCGGTCGGCGTGCGGGCCAATGCGGCTAGGTACACCGTCTCGATACGCCCCCGCTCGGTCAAGAACGGTGCGGTGAGCACCGCGGAGAGCAGTTCACTCCGCTCCGGACTCGTTGCGCCGGTCACGAACGGTCCGTTCATCAGCGTGAGTGCCTGAATAATGGTCATCTCGTGATCGACGGGGCGCCCGGACTGCTGGCCGAACTTCATTACGAATTCGGTCCGGGGGGTGTTGCGTGCCCCGAACCGCGGGTCGTCGCGGAGGTCGTCGGGCTGCCCGGTCGCGACCGCGAGGCTGTCGAAGAGCTGCTCGGCGGTCAGCCCGCGGAGCTGCTGGCGCGAGAACAGGGGCGCTGCGGCCGCGCGGCCGCGGCTCGTGAGCTGGTACGCCCGCGAGCCCGTGATTGCTTCGATCAGCCCTTTGAGGTCGTACCCGCTCTCCACAAACGCCTTGGCGAGTTCGTCGAGCAGTTCCGGGTGATGGGCCACTGCGTCCGGGCTGCCGGTCAACTCGTCGACCGGCTCGACCAATCCGACGCCGAACAGGTGCGCCCACACCCGGTTCACCGCGGCCCGGGCGAAGTACGGGTTCTCCCCTCCGGTCACCCACTCCGCGAGGGTTTGGCGCGCTCCGACCTTGAACCGCCACCGCGGCTCGGTGCCGTCCGGGAACATCGCCTGAACGACCCGCTCGCTCCCCGGAACGATCAGCTCGCGCCGGTCCAAGATCTCTTTGTCCGGTACCGCGAACCCAACGCCCCGCTCCTGCGAGCGGATGCCGCTGAAGAACGCCGCCAGGCCCCAGAACTGGTCTCGGGTCCAGGTCGCGAACGGGTGATCGTGGCACTGGGCGCATTCCAGCCGGATGCCGAGGAATACGCGCGCCGATGCCGCCGCAAGGTTCTCCGGCTTCGCCTCTTTTGCGAGGTAGAACGCGACCGGACTCGTTACGCTGTCGCCCCTCAAGGCCTGCTGCGTCGTGTCACGGTCGACGGGCGTTGTCAGAACGTCGCGGACCATCCGGTCGAACGGAACGTTCCGCTCGAACTCCCGCCGTAACCACTGCTCGAACCCCGGGGCCAGGAAATGAACCTGGAAGTTGGTGTCGGCTTCCGGCAGCAGCAAATGGCGCCACACGGCCGCGAAGTGCCGGGCGTAGGCCGGGCGGGCGAGCAACTCGGCGACCAGGGCGCGCCGCTTGTCCGCACGCGCGCCCTCCAGGAACGCACGCGCCTCGGCCACCGATGGCACGCGCCCGGCCAGGTCGAGGTACACGCGGCGAAGGAACTCCGTGTCGCTTGCCGGTGCGGCCGGGGTGATATTGTTCTTCGCCCACGCCGATTCCAGCGCGCGGTCGATTTTCGTTGCGAGAGCGGGTACGGACGGAGGTCCCGGTCGCGCCGGCCTCGTCGGCTCCGCGCCGACCGCAGGGTACGGGGCCGCGAGCAGTGCGCCCGTAACCGAACCCAACAGCAAATGGTACATGACAACGGCCTCGTTCACGGTTCGGTAGCTCGCCACTGCTCCGCTCTTTGGTTCAGCGGCGCAGGCACGAATGCCCGGATTGAGTGTTAGGTCAAGTACAGTCGTTTCCGGGTTCCAAGGTGAAAGCCCGCGGAGCACACGCCCCGGGCCATTCGTGTGTCTTCAGACGCACATGGAAAATGAAACCTGAAACTACCGAGATCAGGTTGTGACGCGGCGTCAGTTCGCGGAACCAAATTCGGCCATCGTTTGTGCGTCCGGCATCGCCCACAGCCTGATGAGGAAATCGTTGCCCTTTTTAAACGACCCGTCCGTGCTGACGCCGCCGCACGCGGTGAGGACCCATTTGCCGTCGGGGGAGAAGGTCGCGGACCAGAGGAAGTTGCTGTGCCCGCGGAACTGATACAGCTCTTTTCCGGTCCCCGCGTCCCACAACTTGGCGGACCCGTCGTAGCCGCCGGTGAGCACGTACTTGCCGTCGGTGGAGTGGCTTACGGTGGTGACGCCGTACGGGTGGGCGTCGAGAGTGTGGACGAGCCTTCCGGTCTCGACCTCGTACACCTTCGTTTCTTTCCCGCCGACCGCCACCAACTTGCCGTTTGGAGAGACGGAAAGGCAGTCGGCCCAGTTCCCGGACGCGCGGAACTGACGGACCTCCTTTGCGGTATCGAGTTCCCACATCCGTACCACGCCGTCCCGCCCGGCGGACAGTGCGTGCCGCCCGTCCGGGTGGAACGCCACCCGCCGAACCAGTCCGGTGTGGCCGGTGAACGGCTTTAACTCCTTGGCGGTTTCCGTGTCCCAGAGGCGGGCGGTTTTATCCGCCCCGCAGGTCAGAACCTGTTTGCCGTCGTGTGAGAAGGCGACTCCGTGTACGGCGTCCGCGTGCCCCCGGAACTTGCGCACCACTTGACCCGTTGAGGCATCAAGAAGGTATGAACTGTGGTCGTCGCCCGCAGCAAGAACGAACTTCCCGTTCGGCGAGAACGCGACCATCGCGACCTGTGTCGGGAGGTCGATCTTGAGTGTTTCCTGACCGGTCGCGGTGTCCCACACGCGCACCGTTTTATCGCCTTCCGGCCAGTTGCCGCCCGACACGATCCGGTTGCCGTCGGGTGAGAATACGGCCGCGTGAACCGCCCCGGTGTGACCGGCGAGCACCCGAACCGGCCCCGGCGCGTCCGCGCGCCAGCGCTTGAGCACCTTGTCCTGCCCCACGGATACCAAGCCGGCGCCGCCCAAAACCGCGCATCCGGTCACCCCGCCCGGGTGCGCTAGGGCGTTCATGATTGCCGTTCCGGTCGTCGCGTCCCACACGCGCACCGTGCCGTCGGCCCCACCGCTCACCAACCCGTCGGGTCCGGTATAGCTGACGCACACGACTTCGTCGGTGTGTCCCCGGAGCACGATCAACTCCTTGGCCTCGCTGACGCTCCACACCCGCACCGTACCGTCCTCGGAACCCGAAGCCAGCGTCTTGCCGTCCGGCGAGAACGCGACCCCGCGCACCGAACCCTGATGTCCCGGCAGTGCGGTTAAAAGCGCTCCGGTCTCCGCGTTCCACAACTTGACCGTTCGGTCGCTCCCGCCGGACGCAACCGTCTTGCCGTCGGCGGAGAAGGCGACCGCACGGACCGACCCGCGGTGGGCGTCGATCGAACGTATCTGTTTACCGGTTGCCACGTCCCACATGCGAACCGTTTTGTCGTACGCGCCGGTTGCCACGGTCTTGCCGTCCGGGCTGAACGCAACGGCGTAAACCCAGTTCGTGTGCCCTTTCAGGACCGCAAGTTCTTTGCGGGTTACGCTGTCCCACAACCGCACCGTCTTGTCCGCGCTCCCGGACGCGAGCGCCCGACCGTTTGCGGAGAACGCGAGACAGGTCACCGCGTCCTCATGGCCCTTCAAATCGCCCAGGTGTTCACCGCTCCGGGCGTCGCGGAGCGTGACACCCTGTTCCTCGGTCGCGACCGCGACGAGTGAACCGTTTGGTGCGGCCGCCAGGGCGAGGGGGGTGGGCAGGTCGCGCGGCAAAGGGTCCTGTTGAAGCATGGCAAGTTCCTTGCCACCCGCCAGATCCCACACCTTCACCGCTCTCCGCGTTCCGCCCGTCACGAGAGTTTTGCCCCCCGGAGCGAGCGCGACCGCGCGACAGGTTCCCGGGGGTGTGATCAGGGTGGAGAGTGATTTTTGCGTTGCCGTGTTCCAAACATAGATTGTTCCGTTACCGAACAGACCGGCGATAATATCGCCGTTAAAAGCGAACGCTACACCGTCAAACGGCACGTCGGGTCCCGCAAGTACGGCCCGTTCCGTTCCGGTTGCCAGATCCCACAGCCGCACCTGGGTCGATCCCCCGCCGGTGGCGATCGTTTTGCCGTCGGTGGTGAACGCGGCGGTGAGGACGAACCCAGGACCGGTGTCGAGTTTTGTCGTCAGCCGCTGGGTGGGAACGTCCCAGACGAACACTCTACCCCGACTGGTCATGTTCATGGCCTGTTCCGCACTGCACGCGACGAGCTTTTTGCCGTCCGGGGAGAACGCCACGCTGGACAGTCGTCCCGTTGCTCCGGGTAGCTTCACCAACTCGTCGCCCGTTGCGGCGTCCCAGAGCTGGACCGCTGCGGCCGCGGTGCCTGTGGCGATGGTCTTTCCGTCGGGGCTGAATACGGCGCGGGTGCTGTCGTTGAGCTTGAGGCTGAAGACGGCTTCGCCAGTGTCGCCCTCGACCAGCCGCGCTTCGGGATCGGTCCCGGCGATCAGCACGCGGCGGCCGTCGGGCGAGAACGCGACCGAGTTGGGCGGCAGCCGCAGCGCCAGCGTGAACAGCTCTTTCTTCGTGTCCAACTCCCGGACCGCAACGAACCCGCCCGACGGGCTGGTCGGGCCGCCGTAGGCGACCCGCTTTCCGTCAGGCGAAACGGCCAGGGTGTGGACCTCACCGCTCGAGCCGGACAGCGGAACCGGCGTCGGGTGGAACCGCGGGGCTCTGCTTGGAGCGGGGGCCGCTTTCGCAGGTGCGCTCTTGGCTTGTTTCGGTTCGTCCTGTGCGGCCGAGGCGAACCCGACCGCGAACGTGACCGCGAGCCACACCACGCCGTATTTCATCGGGACTCCCTGGTAGGTCGACTTCGGAGGTCCGGTACGCGCCGCCCACCCGAATACGTTTCACCCGCGGGAACCTATCGCGTGAAATCCGTTCCGTTACAAATCGCACCGGGCGGTTATGGACCGGCCGGTGCGCGAACGGGCCACATCCGAATCACGGACGTGTTGTCGGCATCGGGCTTCTCCCGTTTGCTCGGCCCGCCACAGCCGGCCAGGACGTGCCTACCGTTCGCGGTCAGTGCGACGGACCACGCGGGGCCGCCCGTGGCGGCCCGCAACACGAGCGCGCCCGTGCGCGTGTGCCAGACGCGCACGAACCCGTCGGGGCCACAGGTTGCGACGGTCGTGCCGTCCGCTGAGACCGCAACGGCGGTCGAGGGCGTCACCCGTCCGTCGCGGAGTTCGGCGAGCCGGTGCCCGGTTTCGGCGCTCCAGACCGCCCCGCCGAACGGGTCCGCGGTAACGATCTGCTTTCCGCCGTTCGTGAACGACACGCCCCAGGCGAGGTCCGTGCCAAGAATGAGTGCGAGACGCTCGTACCCGGTGCTCGTGTCCCAGGTGCGCAGCGCCCCGTCGAGGCCAACGGTGGCGACCGTCTTGCCGTCCGGCGCGAACGCGATCCCGCGGCACGGGCGCGGCTCGTGGGCCGTGATCGTCAGCCCGACCCGACCGGTGGCGGGGTCCCACATCCGGACCCGCCCGCGCGCATCGCCGATTGCGATCCGGCGGCCGGTCGGGTCCGGTGCCACACACGTGACGGCAACCCGGTCGGCCCTCAGGCGCACGAGCTCCGTTTCCGAATCCCACTCGTAGATGCGCACCGTTCCGTCGATAAACCCGGCGACGATCGTGTGCCCGTCGGCGGTAAGTGCGACGCACTCGGCGCGGACCCCGCCGGCGCGAATCTGGTGCGTCCGCTTCCCGGACGCCGTACTCCAAAGCCGAATGGTCCCGTCGTCTTTGGTTAACGTGCTGCCGACGGAAACGAACCGTGTGCCGTCCGGGTGGACCGAAAGGCCGGAAATAGTTCCGTGGTGCCCTTCAAAGACCATCGCCGGGGCCGGATCGTCGGGCGGTTCTGGAGGCACCGCGGGCGGAAGTGGGGGAGGGCTGTCGCCCGGATCGGTCGCCGTGATTTCCGGGGGATCGCTCCGCGGACGGAGGGCCAATGCGGTTGCGAACAGCGCGAGCAGAGCGGTCACCCCGGCGCCGGCCCGAATGCGCCATTTGCTGCGGCGCGGCGCGAGGTCCGGCTGTTGCATCCGGATGAGAACCGCCCGGAGTTCCGCAGCGACCGTTTCCGCGGTCGGGAACCGGTTTGCCGGATCTTTCGCCAGGAGCCGCTGCGCGACGGCGGCCAGGTCGGGCGGAATGTCCGGGTTCAGCGTGCGAATGGGCGCCGGGGTGGCCGTCACCGTGAGATGCATGACGCCCAGTGAGGTCGCGGCGCGGAACGGCGGGCGCCCGGTGCTCGCGGCGTAAATCACGCAGCCGAGTGCGTAGAGGTCCGCCCGGTGGTCCACGAGTTGGCCGGTGGCTTGTTCGGGGGCCATGTAATCCGGCGTGCCGGCGATCGTGCCGTGCTGGGTGGTGCCGGCGTCGTCGACCGCGCGGGCGAGCCCGAAGTCGGTGAGTCGCGCGCGCCCGACCCCGTTCTCGAGCAGAATGTTGGCTGGCTTCACGTCGCGGTGGACGAGGCCCTGGGCGTGGGCTGCGGCCAGCCCCGCGGCCACCTGCAGCGCGACGCGCGCCACGTCCTTCGGGTCCAGCGGGCCGTCGCGGTCGATCCGCTCCTGGAGCGACGGCCCGGGTACGTACTCCATCACGAGATACGGCAGCCCGTTGGACTCGTCGACCGCGTGGATGCTCACCACGTGCTCGTGGGCGACGGCCGCCGCCGCCCGCGCCTCGCGCAAGAACCGCTGGCGGGCGGTGCCGTTCGCCGCCCACTGTGGCGCCAGCACCTTGACCGCGATCACGCGGTTGAGCGCGCGGTCCACCGCGCGGAACACCACCCCCATCCCGCCGCGCCCGACCACCTCGAGCACCGGGTACGGTCCGACGGCGCCGAGCGCTTCGGGGTGGTCCGTCGGGAGCAGGAAGTCCAGCGACAGGTTGCGGGGCGGAACGGCGAACATGTCCGCCGCGGTCGTGAGCCGCGTGAGCGCGTCCAGCAGTTGCCGCAGGTGCGGCGGCCGCTCCGCGTCCGCGGCCGGCGGCGACCGGAGCCACGCGCAGTCCCCGGCCGCGAAACACTCGAGCGCGTGCTGGCACCGCGGGCACTGCGCCAGATGCTCGAACAGGTCGCGGGGCGGATCGCGTCCGTCGAGGAGTGTCGGGAGCCGGACCGACTCCGGGCACGCGAGCCGATCGACCATGTCATTCCTCCTCGGCGGCCTGGACGAACTGCCGGAGCCGCGCCAGCACCCGGCTCTTTGCGAGGTACACGGCGGCCACCGACAGGCCGAGTTCCGCCGCCACCTGTTGCCCGGCGCGGCCGAGCACCGCGGTCTGGTGGAACGCCTCCCAGGTGGCCGGTTCGACCAGCGGGCGGACGTGCCCGCACGCGCGGGCGAACAGCTCCCGCCGCCACTCCTGCTCCCACGCGGCTTCGAGCGCGTCCTCGTGCGCCGGCACCTCTTCGAGCGGTACCGGCGCCGCGCCGGGGACGCGCGCGGTGAGGCGCGCGGCGCGGGCGGTGCCCCGGCGAAAGGAGTGGACGTGGTTGCGGGTGATCTGAAACAGCCAGGCGCGAAACCCGCCCCGCGCGGGGGTGTAATCGAACCGGGTGATGGCCCCGACCACCGAACGGAGGACCTCCTGGGTGAGGTCGGCGGCGTCCGCGTCTTGCAGGCCCGCCTTGCGGGCGAACCCGAACACGACGGGCGCGTACAGCCCCACGAACTCGGCCCAGGTCGCCCGGTCGTTACGGTCCCGGAGCCGACCGACGAGGCTGGGGCGAGTCGGCGGACCCGCGCTCATCAATTCACCTCCGAAGTTCGGTACCTCGGATAGGATACGCCGGAAACCCTGAGAGTTATCGCCGTGATCGGGCGCACGCACCAGAACATGTGGTCGGAGTGCGTCAAAGGCCAGACGCCGTCAGACGTGTCGAAGGGCTTCTACCGGGTCGAGCCGGGCCGCCCTGCGGGCCGGAAGGACACCAGAGATTAGCCCGACCAGGAGCGAGACCCCGAACGCCAACAGAGGGGACCAGACCCGAATGATGGCCGGTAGCCCGATCAGCCCGCTCATCGCGAACGACAGCCCGACCCCGAGTACCACCCCGACGATTCCGCCGCAGCACGACAGGAGGACCGATTCAGCCAGGAACTGTGCGGCGATGTCGCGCTGCTTCGCGCCGAGCGCGCGGCGGATGCCGATCTCCCGTGTGCGCTCGGTCACCGTGGCGAGCATGATGTTCACGATCCCGATGCCGCCGACCACCAGCGAGATGCCCGCAATCGATCCGAGGATTAGCGTGAACAGCCGCTGCGTCTCCTCGGCCTTGCGCAGCAGGTCGAGCGGGACCGTGACGACCACGTCCTTCCGCGGGTGGTACTGGTCCAACAGGGACTGAATGGCTTTGGCCGTCCGCGGCACGTCGGCCACGTTCCCGACCGTGATCGTCATCTGGCTGATCTCGAGCCGTTCGACCGAGTACGATCCGGCCTTGAGGGTCATCAGCTCGCGCCCGAACCGGACCCGGTCGGTCTGGAACGGGATGAACACCACCTTGTTCAAATCGGCGTCCCCGCCGTCGGCACCGGCGGCCAGCGTTTTCGGGGCGATCACCCCGATGACGGTAAACGACCGTTGCCGATCGGGGCTCTCCACGGTGAGGGCTTGACCCAGGGGGTTCTGGGCCGGGAACAGGGCCTCGGCCGCGGCGGACCCGAGGACCGCGACCGGCGCGAACGCCTCTTCGTCGGCCGCTTCGACGCCCCGCCCGGACGCCATGCGGATGTTGTGCTGACGGAGAAAATCGGAGGTCACCCCGATCACCCGGGCTTCCATTTTCTTGTCCAGGTGGCGGACGGTCTTTCGGTACTCCCGCATGGGGGTCGCGTTCGACACGGTCGGGACGGTCGTGCGGATCCGCTCCAGGTCCCGGAACGTGAGCCCGTAGGCGAGCAGGTCCACTCCCTGTCTCTGGGTCGGCTCGTCGGTCGGCTTCACGCTCCGCAGAAGGATGGTGGTCGCCCCGAGGTCTTCGAGCTGTTTGATCGCCTGATACCGGGCCGCCTCGCCGACGGCTAGCATGACGATCACGGACGCCACCCCGAGAACGATGCCGAGCGTCGTTAGCAGCGTCCGTAGCCGGTGCGCGGCGAGGCTTCTGAGGCCGAGCTTGAGCGGGTGGGTGAACCGGGAGGGGAGCATAAGGGCGGCTCAACGCGAGGGCACGCGGAGGTTGCAACGCGATTCGGTCGCGTCTCGGGCCACCCGAGAGACGGAGCCGAACAGTTCACACAACTGAGAACGGCAGGGAACCCATTGCGCGGGAGCCGCTTCCATCTCGCACGCAGTCTCGTTGATGAGTTTACACCGGCCTGCGTGGGCTGGCGGGTGTAAACTCCGCGGTTCTTTGTGCCCGCCCGGGGCCGTCACTTCGGGGCCGGTGATCCGAGCGCGGCGGTTGGCGCGGGTGCGGACCCGGACCCGGTGCTCAACTCGGCCGCGGCTCGGTTGCGGGCGTCGAGGGCGACCCGGTCGCCGGCGGCCAGTCCGGTGACCACCTGGATGAGCTGATCGTTCCCGTCCCCAATAGTCACTTCCCGCTGCTCGACCTTGTTGCCGGTGGCGACGTAGCAGACGTGCTGGCCACCGACCTCGGTCACCGCCTGGACCGGAACGGTCAGCGCGCCGGGCACCGTCTTGACCAGGATCTTGACCTCGGCCGACATCCCCGGCCGCAAACCCGCTTCGGTCGGCATGTCCTCGATTGAGATGGTCGTTTCGTACTCCTTCACCCCACCGCCGCGCCAGTCGTCGCCTTGGGCCAGGGTGGCAACGGACATGACCTTGCCGCGGAGCACCTGACCGGGCAGGGCGTCGATCTTCATGGTGCAGCCCAGCCCGGCCTTGACCTTCTTCACCACCGTCTCGTGGACCTTCATCTTGACTTTCATCTGGCTCAGGTCCGGGAGCGTGAAGATCGGCTGCTGGAAGAACACCTGCCCGCCCGGGCGGATCCGGGCCGATTCGTCCCACGGGCGCTTGAAGTAGATGACGATGCCGGGGGCCGGGGCTTTCACCTCGCACTTTCCGAGCTGGTCCCGGAGGCGCTCGAACTGCCGCTTCTCCAGGTCGGCGGTTTTGCGGGCGGCGGTCACCTCGCTGGCCGCCTTCTCGGTCGCCGCGGCCTGGCTCTTCTTCGTCCGGTCGAGGTCGCGGACGGCGTCCTTCGCCTTGGCTTCCAGCTCAGTCGTCTTCCGCCGCTTGGTGTACTTGGTGAACAGGAGCAGGTCCGCCTCCCCTTGTTGGACGGCGTACCTTTTCTGCTCGTGGGTCAGCTCGACGATCCGGATCTGTTCCAACTGGGCGAACCCTTTTTTGACCATCCCGCGGGTGAACTCCAGGTTGTCCTCGGCCTCCTTGAGTTCCTTTTTGGCGAGTTCCAGAGCACCTTTCTTCTTGTCCAGCTCGCCCTTGTATTCGGCGTCCAGGAACGACTCCCGGTCGATGTCCGCGAGAACGTGGGCGAGTTCGGCCTTCGCGATCTCGCCCTCGGCTTTGTTCCGCTGCACCTCCAGTTCGCTGATCGCGGCTTTCACCTTTCCCTCGGCCTGCTCCCACTTCACTTCTTGCTCGTTGATGGCTTTCTGGAGCGCGTCGGTGTCGAGCCGGGCCACCACGTCGCCCCGCTTGACCACCGTCCCTTCGGGCAGGATGGTGGTGATCTTGCCGCCCCCCTCGACCTCGCAGATCACCTGGACCGCCTCGGAACTTTCCAGCTCCCCCTTGTCGGCCACCGCGATTTCCAGATCCCCAACGGTCGCGGTGGCGGTCAGCACGTCGTCGACGTGCCGGCCGGGCAGAAATTGCCGGGCGGCCAGCCACCCGACGGCTCCGACGACCGCGGCCGCCGCCGCGTATCGCGCCGCACGCGCGAGCCGGCCGGACTTACGGGCCGACCGGGCCGGGGGCAGTGATCGGCCGGGGGGCTGGGGCGCCGGGGAGCCCGGGGGCAGCGGTTCCGCGGCCGTTGCGGTCGTCGGAGCGGGCAGGGGGTCTGGGCTGCGCATTGGTGGGGAAGCCTCGGTCGTCGAGCTGTAGCTCTTCCAGGTCCAGGAGGAGCTGGAGCCGCCTTTGCTCGAACTGGATGAAGTTCGCGGCCAGCGCGTTGCGTTGTGTCAACAGGGTACTCAGGGCCTGGAGGAGCTGCAAGCTGGTCGCATCGTTTGCGCCCTTACGGCCGCCCGGGCCGAGCAGTGTGAGCCGGGTGTTCTCGTACTGCCGGGCGGCGGACAGCACCTGCTGCCGGGCGATGCTGAACGACGGCCGCAGCCGCGCCAGTTCGCGCAGGTCTTGACGGATCTGCAGCTCCACCTGGTCCGACTGCGCGACGTACGCGCGCTTGGCACGCTGGTACGAGACGAGGCTCGCGCGGTACACGTTCCGCTCGGCGAGCCGGTTGAGCGGGGCGTCGAACTGGAGGCCGACGCTGTACGAACTGGCCTCGCCCGCGAAGTTGAACGGCTTGTCGTGGTCCGCGTCGGTGACAAGGTTGGCGGTGCCCACCACGTTCACCCCGCCGCGCAGGGCGTTCGCGGCGACCGTCACCTTTCGCCACGCGTCGGTCGCCTGCGCTCGCCGGTTCTGGAGGTCGAGGCGGTTCGCCTTCGCGAAGGCCATTGCCGGTTCTTCCAGGATGTCGATCTCCGGCAGCTCGATCCGGTAGATCCGCGACTGCGTCTGGACGCTGATCACCCCGTCTAGGGCGGCCAGCAGGAACTTGGCGTCCTGGACCACCGCCTCCCACCCCTCCTTGCGGGTTGCTTCGGTCACGGCTGCGCTGTCTTGTTCAATCTTCTTGGTGAACTTCGCCAGGTCGTCACCGGCTTCGGTCAGAGCGGTTTTCAGGCTTGTGTACGTGGCCTTGTCCCGGTCCCGCTGCTCCGGGTCATCCCCCGGCCGGGCCGGGCGGTCGAACTGCCGGCCGAAGGCGTCCAGATCGGCCGCCGCCGATTGGACCGCCGCTGGTCCGCGCCCGGATAGTTCCCGCAGGTCGGTGAACGCCTTCCGGAGTGCGTCGAGCGACGGCGGCGCGCCCAGTTCGCGGAGACGGACCCGCTGGAACTCCTCCAACTGCTCCCGGAGCCGTTCGAGCGCGGGGTCGGTCAGGATGAACTGGTCGAGCGGGCTGTCGTCCAGATCGATTGGGAGCCGCGGGGGCAGGCCCAAGGTGAGCTTGAACTGGTCTTTGGCGTTCTCCAGCGAGGTGCGGGTGTCGATAACGCCCTGCCGGGCCGCCTGGACGCCCTGGTAGAACTGGTCCAACTCGACCACCGACGCCCGGCCGCCGCGGAACAGCTCGTTATACAGCCGGTACGTTTCCTCCTGCCGCTTCAGGTTGGCTTCCGAGTTCCGGAGCGTCTGGACGGCCAGCAGGAGGTCGAGGTACCCGCCGCTCTGGGTGGCGACGGACACATAGAACCGCTTGCGGAACCGGGCGAAGTCGCGGACCGCGTACAGCACGTCCCGCTCCGCCTGGGTCAACCCCTCGAGCCGGACCTGGCGGCCGAAGTTCCGGAGCAGCGGCTGGGTCAGGCTGAGCAGCAGGTTCGACCGCACCCCGCCGACCGCCCCGCCGGTGTATTCGTAAGTGATGCTGTTGGCGAAATCGACCAGCAACTGCCCGCCGGCGGCGAGGTTGCGTTCGAACCCGACGTCGGTGGTCGAGGCCAGCCGGTTCGACTCGGTCGGGAGCGAACTGTTGCCGGAGTGGGTGTAGGTGGTGGCGTTGCGGCCGAACCACCGGAGGTCGAACTCGAACCGGTTGAGCGTCAGCCCCAGGGCCGTCAGGTAAACGTCCTCAAGGGCGGACTGATACTCGCGGCTGTTGAGCAGCGCGACCTCGACGGCCTTATTCTGGTCGAGTTTGACAACGCCCTTGTCGTCCGGGGCGAGGGCCGTCTCCCATCCGATCGGTTCGATGCTGTCTGCGTACCCGTCCTTGCCCCAGCGCTTCGAGCCGCGGAACTTGTACGGGTGGTCCATCAGGATCGCGGCCGCCGGGTCGTCCGGGGGCTTGGGCGGGCGGTCCGGATCGAACGGGTCGGCCAGACGCGATCCCGGTGCGGGCTCCAACCGGAGCCGGCCAATGTCGTACCCGCGCCCGAGCGCGGACCGCTCGGCCACGATCGGGTACGTTTCCCGATCGGCGGCGTTGCGATAATGGCTCCGACTGCAACCGCAGAACAGACACGTAGCCAGGAGTAATACCACCGCTCGCATAGGGCTCCACGGTCGGGCCACGTGGTTCGGTCCGGCGGGCGGCGCCGGTAACCGATCTGACGACCCAGGGCTCTTAATGAAAACCTCGTGCAGTGTCCCGCTGGTGCTGTACTTTCGAGCTTATCTGCGTCAGCGTCGCACACCGTACACTCATCCCAAGCTCCGCATCTTGTCACCGTTTTGTTGGCCGCGGACCCTTCGCAACCTCGCGAAACTCACAACGGACCCGTGAAGGTACTCGACGCACTCATGAGACGTTCGACAACCAGAGGCGTTTCGAGAAGATCGGGCTGTTATGAAACGGGGACATGTAACGATTAATCGGCGCAGGACGCCTCTAACTGAAGAACTTTACTGTCGAACCACGTCTCGAATAGCACGAGCAGCACTTGGCACCGGCTTCACAGACCAGGCTTGGGAAGCCCGATTCTCACGTCTCAACCCCCGCCTGAAATCTGTTCTAAGCTTCCAGCGGCAGACATCCGGAGGTCGGAAGCGCGATATGAAACGGCTGGTCCGTCCCGAAACGGTTTTCTTCCTGCTCACTTGGCTCGGCCTGATGGTCGCGTTCCGTGACCGCGGGTTCTACGACCCCGGCGCGCTCTGGCACGTTAAAGTCGGTGAGATCATTATCGACCGCGGAATGCCGCAAACTGATCCGTTCAGCTACACGTTTGAGGGGCAGCGCTGGGTTCCCCAGCAGTGGGGGGCCGAAGTGCTAATGGCCCTTGCGCACCGCGGCGGCGGACTCGACGCGATGCTGCTCGGGTTCGCGACCGGTGTTGCAACGCTATTCGCCCTCATCTTCCGGCGGGCGGTGCAGGGGGGGATGGGGGCGATTCTGGCCGGCCTGATCGTGGGCGGCGTGCTGTTTGTCGGCGCGTTCCACTACTTCGTTCGGCCGCACATGTTTACCATCGCGTTCATCGGCTGGACGATGATGTGCGTCATCGACTACGAGCGCGGGCGCTGCACTGAGTGGCGGCTCGCGGGACTGATTCCGCTTTTCATTGTGTGGACCAACCTGCACGGCGGTGTCCTCGGCGGCACCATGACACTTGGTTTGGCAGTTGCAGGGTGGGGACTCGTCTTTCTGAAGTCACAGGTCTTCAAGTCGCAAGTCCCGAGTCAGGGCACCCAGCTCCCGCTGGCGACCCCCATTCGTTCCTGGCGCACCGCGTTCCTGCTGGTCGCGATCGTGGCCGCCTGCGGACTCACGCCGTTCGTGAACCCGCACGGCATGGAGATGATTCGCATCTGGCAGCGGATCGTGGCGTCGAAGGTGCTCCCGGAAGTCGTCAACGAGCACATGCCGCTTGACCCCTCGTCGGCGCTCGGACTGGCGGTGATCGGCTTGGGCATTTTTTACCTCGTGTTGCTGGCGGGGGCTCTGCCTCGTGCGATGCGTGTGTCGTGGCTGGTCCCGCTCGTGTGGCTGGTGTTGAGCTTCAAAGGCATCCGTCAAGGGCCGCTGTTCGCAGTGTGCGCTGGGGTGGCCATTGCGGACCTGTGGCAGCACACCGTCTGGCACCGGTTGCTGGTGAAACACGGCGACGGTTCCACCGCGTGGGACACTGCAAACGCGACCGAGGCGGCGGGCCGCCGGGGGCCGTTGTGGGCCGCGTGCGTGCTGCCGGTAGCGCTGGTCGCGACCGCGTTCACGCTCCAGGTACGCGGTGTCGAGGCGCCGGTGGTTGGTTGCGGGTGGGCGCGGCTCGATCCCGATTTCGTTCCGTCCGACCTGACGCGAGAGGTGACCGAATACTCGGCGAACGTCCCCCCCGGAACACCGATCTTCAACGACGCGAATCTCGGTGGCTACCTGATCTACCACGCGCCGCGGCTCAAGATCTTCATGGACGACCGGTGCGAACTGTACGGCGACGACTGGATTCGTGCGTACTCCGACGCATTGGGCGAAACGCCGGAAAAACTCGGACCGGTGTTCGAGGGATGGGCCGAGCGGTACAAGTTCGATCGCGCCATTGTGCTGTCGAACCCGCCTTCTCAGGATAAACCGCCGATCGAGCAGTACTTAATGAGCGCAACGGAGAAGTGGCGAGAGGTGAGCCGCGGGAAAAGGGCCGTCATGTTCGAGCGCGTGAAGTGACGCAGAGGAAAAGAAACGGCGTGTTGTGCGGCAACAGCCCGCGAAGCAACACGCCTCTCGTTCAGTTCAATCCGTGCCGCTAAGGGCAGAGATCGCTTCAGCAGCGTTGTCGTAGAGTGCCCAGTACATTTCGAGGTTGGTGATCCGCAGCAACTCGCGGATGTTCGGGTTCACACCGGCAAGCACCAGTTCGCTGCCGCGGCTCGCGAGCAAGTGGTGGCAACGTAGCAGAAACGTGATGAACGCCGAGCCGAAATACGTTACCGCCGACAGGTCCACGATGATGTTGTTCGGCGGGTCTTCCTTGAGCGGCGCCAGCACCATCTCCGCCGCAGGTTGCAGCAGCGTCTCAGGTAAGTCCTCAATCTGTGGGGAAGGAACAATCACCGCCACGTCGCCGTGGCGCTTCACCTGGAAAAACTCGTTCGTCAGGTTTGCGTCGGACGCCATTGCGGGAATCCAAATGTGACGGGTGACCCGCACGTGAGGAGCGTGTCCGGTCATCAGACAAGTTAGCCGCAACCGGGTGTCGAATCAAGCGGTTGACACCAGCTCGGCGGGGGCCGATACTCCCAACTCATTGGGAGTTGTTCATGCGTATTCGTTGTCCGGGTTGTGGCGCCCCGTATGTGCCGCCGCACGTGCTCCCCCCGGATGTCCCGCGGTGTCCGAACTGCGACACGCCGACGCCGCTCGAACCGGAGCCGGTGCGCCCCCGCGCGGAACCAACCGGTGCGCGGAGCCGGGTCGTCTCGGTGGTCGCGGCTCTTCACTTCCTGATGGCCGCGGGTGGGATCTGTGTCGGTACGGGTTTCGCGTCCGTCGCCGGAGATCTTGGTGTAACGTTCCGGGCTCTGGCGTTTTTGGTTATCGTGGTTGTGGGAACGTTTATTTGGGCCGGGGTCGGCTTGGGCATCCAGATGCGCTGGGCCGGTGCGTGGTATGCGTCGCTGGTCATTTGCAGTCTCACGCTCATTTACGGGCTCGCGCTCGGAGTGCGGAGCCCGTGTGGGGCAATTTATTTCGGTGTCCCAGCGGGTTGTGTTCTCGCGGTTCTCCTCGCACGCCGGGACGAATTCCGATGATGAGGACGTTCGCGTTTCGCCGTTCGGACGCATGAACGGCTCAGCACGTGGTCTATCGGATACGCTGGCGCTCTGCGTTCACACCGAGCCCTTACGGCTTCGGTGCTGCCTGTGGTGCGGTGTTCGGGAGCACCGCGCCGCCCTGCGGACCGGTTGCATCCAGGCCAAGCGCGGCGAGATAGTTGGCGACCGCCTGGTAGTAGTTGCCGAGCAGCGTCACGACCTTCACCCGCGCCTCGGCAGCAGCGATTTCCTGAATGTTCAGGTCGATCAGGCTCGTATTTCCGGCCTTGAACGATTCAGTGTCCAGCTCCAGCACCCGCTGCGCCTGCCGCTGTTCCTCGCGCGCCTTGCCGACCCGGAGGTACGCCTGCTGAAGCTCGCTTACCGCGTCCTGAACCTGTGCGGTCACGTCGTCACGTGCGTACCGCTCGCGGGCCAGGAGCTGGGCGAGTTGCGCGCGGGCGGTTGCGCTCAGCCCGCGGGCGTTGCGGAACGGGAGTGGCACCTCGAACGTGGCCCCGACCTCGGCCGCCGTGCGGTCGGTGTCGAACGGCCCGCTCCCGGTGAACGTCTTTTTCGCGATGCCCACGTCCTGTGCGACTTGTGCGTAGGCGTTCAGCGCCGGCTGTAACTGGTTGGTCGCCAGTTGCAATTCGACAGCGCGGCGCTCCTTTTCCAACTGGAACTGGACCAGTTCCGGACGCTGCGCGAGCGCCGCGGCCACATCGGCGCCCAGTTGGGCCGAGGTCGGGCTTGCCGGGACCAGTTCCGGAAAATCTGGACGCAGCCATTCCGCTTGCGGCACCACCGGGTCCCCGGCCGGGTCGCGCAGGAACAGTGACAGGCGGAGGGCCGCCTGTTGCAAAGCGCGCTCGGTGGCGAGTAGTGTTTCCTCGCGGCCGGCGGCCAGCCGGCGGTTGAGCGTCGGCACCGCTTCGCCAATGTTCTGGGCTTTGAAACTTTCGTCGAGCAGGGCTTGGCGCTTCTGGGCCAGTGCGAGCAGGTCTTTGGCGATCCGATACTGCGCCCCGGCCGTCTGCCAGGCCCAGTACGCCTGCGCCCCGGCCCGGAACGCGTCCAACCGGGCGCGGCGGATCGTCGGGTCGGCCGCGCGCTCGGCGATCTGCGCGGCCCGCAAGCGGGCGCGGCGCGCGTCAATGTCGCGGTTCTGGAGCAGCGGTACGTTCACCCCGGCGCGGAACTCGCCGCCCTCGGCCGTCTTCCGCTCACCGTAGTAGATGGGGAAGTTCCCCAACCCCTGGCGCCAGCCGGCGAACGTGGTCACCCCGCCGAACGGGGTGGCCTGCTGAACGCCGGCGTCGAGCCGGGTGCTGGAAAAGGTGCCCGCCTGGTCGACCGCGCCGGCCCGAATTGTCGGGTCGAACTGACCCTCCGCTGCCAGCCGCTGACCCGCCGCGATCGCCCGCTCCTGCTCAATGGCGTACAGGAGCGGGAACGCGGCGTCGATGCTCTTGAGCACCTCAGTCAGTTGGAGCGGCGAGCCGGCGCTCGGGGCAATCGCTGGGGGGGCGGGAAGCGGCTGCGGTTTGGGAGCCGCCGGGAGCTGCGGTGCCGGAAGCGGCTCGCGAACGAACGCGCCGTCGGGCAGCGGTGATCGCGTGGCGCATCCGGCCCCTGAGAACGTAAGCGCTAGTGCAAGGGCCGTCCGTGGCCGCATCTCGTTTCCCCCGTACCGTTTGCGACCTATTTCGCCACCGGACCGAACGGCCGCCCCGCCGGCTTGTCCTGCGCTTTTACCTCGCGCACCGGTGGGAAGCCGTTTAACAGCCGCCACACCTCGTAGCCGAGCCGGACCTCGTTCAGCACGATCCAGCCCTGCGCGCGCACCCCCTGGCGCAGGAACTGCTCCTCCGGCCATGCCGCTCCCGCCGCCGGTTCGACCAGCACACGGAACCTGCCCCCGGCCCCGTCCGCGGTCGGATCCACAAGGTACACGCGGCCCTCGAAGGTGCCCGCCGCTGCCTCCGGATACGCGGCGAACTGCACGGCCGCCCACCCTTCGAACTGAAGCAGCACGCGGTCGCCGACGCGAACGAGCGGTAGATCATTCCCATCGATCGTGAGTTCAGCGACAATACCGGGGTGGTAATCGCCCGTCAAGTCGGGAGTGACCGCTTTCACGTCCGGCACAAGTACCGCAAGCCGCTCGCCGGCGCGCACGAGTTGTCCACCGGCTTCGGCGTTCGCCAGGACACGAAAGATCACGCCGTCGACGGCGGCGTGAATTCGTTGATTCGTTTGTCGCTCCACCTGCGTGCGGATCACGTTGTACTGCTGGCGGACCGACGCCTGCTCGCTCTTGGCGGCCTTGACTGCGGCCTCTTCGGTCTGGATGAGCCCGGCGGTGCGCTTGTCCGTCGCCTCACGTTGCGCCTTCGCGCCGTCGAGCGTCCGCTCGGCCAGCTTCAGCCGCGCCTCGACCAAGGGGACTTGCGCTTTAGCCAGGTCCCGCTTGCGCTCGGCCTCTTCGACCGCGTCCCCGGAGACCACCTCGCCGACCGCACTCTTGCTGAGCTTCCTCAGCCGCTCGTAAGCCAGCTCTTCGCGCCGCAGGTTGAAGGCCGACTGCTGAAGCTCCTGCTTGACGACCAGCACCTGCGCCTCGGTCTGCTCGACGCGATACCCGGCCTCCGCCACCAGCACCTCGCGCTCGCCCTTAACGAACTCCAGCCGGTTCTGCTGGTCGAGCACCCGGCCGTCGGCCAGGGCGAGCCGCTGAAGCGCCAGCGTCTCTTGCTCGCGCAATCGCTCCAGAATCAGCGGGTCGTTGTCCACCAACTCGACCAGCAACTGCCCGGCCTTGACCCGGTCGCCCTCGACCACGTGCCACTTCTTGACCCGCCCCTCAATGGGCGAAATGACGAACTGCGCCCGCTGCACCGGGTTGAACGCGATCGCCCGGCCGGTGCCGTGTACCGTCTGCGTCCACGGGCTGACGGCCAGCGCGGGGACCGCTAGCACTAGCGCCGCGAGCAGTGCGAACGCCAGCACCCGCACGAGCCGTGGCGTGCGGGCGGCGTTTAGCGACGGTAGCGCGGGTGCGGTCACATCAGGCGTTCCCATGGGGCACCTCCGGCGAACGGTCCAACCGAACGACGCGGTCGCACGACCGGGCGACTTCGTCGGAGTGGGTGATCACAAGCAGCGTCCACGGGGCGCCGGGGCCGAGGAGCGCGGGCAGGACGGTCGCCCGGACGTCGGCATCCATGTGGTCGAGGGCCTCGTCCAGTACGATCAGCCGCGGCCGGCCTACGATGGCCCGGGCCACCATCAGCCGGCTCGCCTGGCCCAGCGAGAGCGGCGCGCCGCCGGACCACATGACGGTGTCGAGGCCTTTGGGCAGCGCCAGAACCGGCTCGAGAAGTCCGACGGTCTGGAGCGCGGCGCGGGCCTCCGCGTGGGTCACGTGGGCCCGGCCGACGCGAACGTTTTCCAGCACCGTGGCCTCAATCACCTCCACGCCCTTGACCAGCGCGACCTGCTCGCGGAGGGACTCCCGGCGGAGCGTCCGGATGTCCGCGCCGTCGAACTCGATCCAGCCGCGGTCCGGCATGCGCAGGGCGTACAGGAGGTCCGCCAGCGTGCTCTTGCCGGCCCCGTTCGGCCCGACCAGCGCGACCCGCTCGCCGGGCGCCAGCTCGAGCGACAGCCCGACGAGGGCGGCGCGGGGCTGCTGGTCGTAAGCGAACGACACGTCCCGCACCGCGACCGCGGCCCCGCCGCCGGCGGGCCTCTGCGCCTCCGCCCCGTCGGCCTCAAGAGGCAGGTCGAGCAGGTGACCGAGCTTGTCCACCGCCGCAAGCAGGTCGTAGTACGCCTCCAACTGCTTACCCAGCTTGGTGAACGTCGCGACCACCAGCGCCACCACGATCTCGGCCGCGACCAACTCGCCGAGGGTCAGTTCGCCGCGGATCACCAGCGCGCCCCCGACGGCGAGCAGAGCGACGTTGGCGACCGCCTGGAGCAAAAGCGCGAACCCGATCTGCCGCATGAGGACCCGGAAGTGTGCGGCGCGCGCGTCCAGGTACTCGCGGGTGAGCTCGTCGGTGCGGGCGGCGGCCAGCGCGGGGCCGCCCGCCGTCTTGAACGCGATCGGGTGCCGCGCCACCTCTTCCATCCACCCCGCGACCTGGTACTTCGCCACCGACTCGCGCACCGCCGACCGCACCGCCCCGCGGCCCAGAGCCAGGAACAAGAACGCGAGGGCGCCGATGAGGATCAGGTCGAAGCCGAGCAAGTAGCTGTGATAGAAGCCGAGGAGCAGCAGCCCGATGAACACTTGGAGGGCGAGCGTGATGCCATCAAGCAGAAGGGTGGCCGACGCCTTCTGCACGGTCAGCACGTCGAAGAAGCGGTTGACCAGTTCCGGCCCGTTCTGGCGGTCAAACGCCCTGAGGTCGACCCGCGGCAGCCGGTACGACAAGTCGGCCGCGACTCGCACGAACACGCGGCGCTGGATGAACTCCACCACGACCGTTTGGAGGATCAGCAGCCCGGCCGCGAGCGACAGCGCGACGAACAGCGCCACACAGAGCACAACTAGTTGCTGGATCAGTGTGCCGAGCGCCACCGTGTTGACCACCGCCATCGCAACGACCGGGGTGGCGAGCGTCAGCGCCCCGACGCACACGGCGAACAGGAGCACCAGCCACAACTCGCCGCGCTCGGGCCGGAGCAGGCCCAGCAACCGGCGGAACGGCGGCATGTGCGCCGCGTGATGGTGGTCGGCATGTTCGGCATGCGCGGCGTGGTGGGGGGCCGCGTGCGAGAGCGGCAGAGCGGCCGTCGGTTCACTCACAGCCGGCCCTCCCACGCGTTGCCGCTGCCGATCCAACGGGAACTGGGGACCGGCGTGCGGTTCGTGTCCGCTTTCGTCCTCCCGCCCAAACTCGCCAACTGACCACGTGCATTATCACTCGGTCTGAAAGACCGCATTGCGATCCCCCCGCTGTATCAATTTAACCGTCAGTCCTGCGTGGCTTAAACTGGTCAATATCGCGAAGGCGCCAACCGTTCCAGCCCGACCACAACGTCTTTCCAAACGCCTCCGGCCCAAGTCCCAAATGAGATGCGAACTCGCCGGGGTTCCGGCGTGGCTCGCGACTCGCGCTGGAATACCGTGCGACAGGTATCGAGGAATCGTGCCCCTCGTGACCGCGGTTGCGCGAACGCGCCGACACAGGCCGGCGGCCGGACGGCGACGAGCCCGGCTCGTCGGGCTGTCCGTATTCGTTGTTCGCCCGGGATACCCGGACATTTTAAGAAGTTATAGCGGAATGATCTCCGCCCGGTGCGTATCGCCCGAGACGAGGGCCTATGGCATCACATCTTTATGGAGGGGTCGGCGAGCAGGGTTCGCTCAGGAGCGGCGGGCCAAAGGCACCACGTTCCGGGCAGCCGGTCCCTTGTAGAGCCCGCGTGGGCGGATGAGCCGGTTGTTGTCGAGTTGCTCGACGACGTGTGCCGCCCAGCCGGCGATACGGGCCATCGCGAAGATCGGCGTGTACAGCGGGATTTCAAGCTTCATCGCGTGGTACAGTCGTCCCGCCGGCCAGTCAAGGTTGGGGTACATGTTCTTCTCGGCGGCCATCACCCGCTCGATGATGTCGGCGGCCTCTTCCCACTTCTGGGTGCCGGCCGTGTCGGCCGCCCCGCGGGCGTACTTCTTGAGGATGCCCGCCCGCACGTCGCCGGCCTTATAGACGCGGTGTCCGAACCCCATGATCCGCTCTTTCCGCGCCAGCGCCGACCGGACCCAGACTTCCGCGTTCTCGGGGCCGCCCGCGGCGAGCAGGATGTCCATCACCTTTTCGTTGGCCCCGCCGTGCAGTGGCCCTTTCAACGCGCCGATCGCGCCGGTCACGCCGCTGTGGAGGTCGGACAGCGTGGACACGATCACCCGGGCCGCGAACGTGCTCGCGTTGTACTCGTGTTCGGCGTACAGAGTGAGCGACACGTCGAGCGCCTTGACATCCGCCGGTGCGGCCTCCGACCCGCGGAGCATGTAAAGGAAGTTGGCCGCGTGGCCGAGGTCCTGGCGCGCGGGAACGACCGGCTGACCCTTCACAACTCGATGGTGGGCCGCGATGGCCACCGGAATCTGGGCGAGTAGCCGTTCGGCCTTCCGTAAGTTCGCGTCGTGCGAGGAGTCGGCGGCTTCCGGGTCGAAGTGCCCCAGCACGCTGACGGCCGTGCGGAGCGCGTCGAGCGGAAGCGTACTCTGGGGTAGCGCGGCAAACAGCCCCATGAGCGGAGCGGGAAGCTGCCGCGCCGCGGCGACGCGGGCGTGAAATTGTTGGAGCTGAGCGGCGTTCGGCAGCTCGCCGTGTAGAAGGAGGTACGCCACCTCGTCGAACGAGCAATACTCGGTCAATTCGCCGACACCGTACCCGCGGTAGTTCAAACCGCTTTCAACGGTCGAAACGGCCGTTTCGCCCGCGATGACACCTTCAAGGCCGGGAGAGTAGACTGGGGTGGTCATGAGGAAGTTCCGGGGTCCAGTTGCCGAGTCCCAGGTTGTTCAGAACCGGTGACCGGAATGTAGCCAACTTGGAACCGCTCACATCACCTTCGCGGCGGCGGGCGGCCACAGGAGAGCGTAAGCCGAGTTCGCCAGCATCGCGAGCAAGAAATCGATAATGAGGATCGCGACGAACGCGATTACGAACGCTTCGGTGGCGGCCCGGCCGACACCCGCCGCCCCGGCTTTGCTGTTGAACCCGCGGTGACACGCGATCAGTGACAGCACCGCGCCGAAAACGAACGCCTTCATGAGCCCGACCGACACGTCCCACAGTTTCACGAACTCGCGTGTGTGTCGCCAGTAGTGGTGGCTGTCGATGTGATACACGTGAAGGCAGATGAGCGAACTGCCGAACAGCCCCATCACGTCGGCCAGCACCGTGAGCAGCGGTAGCAGTAGAAAGCACGCGAGCAACCGGGGGCCGACGAGGTACTTCACCGGGTCCACGCCGAGGCACGCGAGCGCGTCAAGCTGCTCGGTCACGCGCATGGTGGCGAGTTCCGCAGCCATCGCCGAGCCGACGCGACCCGCCAGCATCACCGCGGCCAGCACCGGCCCGAGTTCGCGGACGACTGAGATGTGAATGACCGCGCCGAGCGACGTTTCCATCCCGATGGTGTGGAACTGCCCGTATGCCTGAACGGCCAGCACCATCCCGATGAACGTCCCGGTGATGGCCACCACCCCGACGCTGTTGGTGCCCACCTCGACCGCGACCCGGAGGAACTCGCCCGCTCGGAACGCGCGCCCGAAGATGCCGGCAAGCGACCGGAACGCGAACAGCCACCAGTCGCCGAACGCGATGGAGGCTTCGGTGCCCCACTCGACCCAGGCTGACAGTTGCGTGCGTGACGGGAGCAAAGACATGAACGCGACTGTAACGCGCTTGAGACCGAAAGGGCAGGTCAAATAGCGGGTCAGCGGGCGGTCGATTTACACCGCCGCTCGCCTGAAACCCGCAGAACAGTTAGCGGGGCAGGGCACGAACGGGTACGCCGTTCACCCACTGCACCCAGACCCCGTAGTTCGCGTTCCACGCCAGCCCGGTGAATCGCCGCTCGGCGAGGTCACTGTCGGCATCCGCTCGCGCCGGCTCGCCGAAGAACTCGCGCTCCTGGCGCTCGATCCGCCGCCGGCGCGCGTCCGCGCGCACGTGCGCCAGTTCCGCCTGACCCAGCATCCACACCACGACGGCGACCGCGAGCAGGCTCAGACTCGGGAGCAACAGGCCCGCGACACCAAAAACGACAGCCATCACGGTGCCCACGCCCACGGCCGTTTCCGTAGCCCGTACTCGCGGCATCTGGGTGCTGAGCAGCGCCCGCAGCACGCGCCCGCCGTCCATCGGGAACGCCGGGAGCAGGTTAAACACGGTCAGGAACACGTTGGCGATCAGCAAGCGGCCCAAGAACGCGCCGGCCACGTCGCCGCCGGACACCGAGGATAACTCGAACATCGAGCCGCCGACCACCAGCGCGACGAAGAGCCCGGACGCGATGATCACGTTCACGGCCGGCCCCGCCAGCGCGACAGCAATTTCGCGGCCTGGGCGTTCCGGCATCCGTTCGAGCGAGGCGACCCCACCGACCGGGTACAGCGTGATGTCCCGCGTTCGGATGCCGTAAGCCGCCGCCGCCAGCGCGTGACCCAATTCGTGGAGCGCCACACAACCAAACACCGCGAACACGAACAGCAACTCGAACGCCAGCTCCCCGACGCTGCTGTCGAGGCCGGAGAAGAGCACAAGTAGCGGCAGCAGCCAGAACGTTCCGTGAACGTACAGGTCGATGCCGAGTACCTTTCCTAATTTTAAGGAGCTAAACATAGTGGTGATTTCCTTCCCGAGCGCGGTTGCACACCGGCCCTGTGTACATATTCGATGCCGAAGGGCCGAAATTGGGTTCAGGGAAGGTTCGGTTCCTGGCACTGCGCCGTTCAGAGAGGGCGCGATTCTGATCCGTTTGCCCCGGACATTGTGCGGACCAGATTACTGGTGCGATGTTCAGAGCAGGATGAGCCAGGCAGCCGAGAAGAAGATGAAAATGCCGCTCACGTCCACGAGCGTCGCCACGAGGGCGCCGGACGCGACCGCGGGGTCGAGCCCGAACCGCTGCAATACGAGCGGGATGAGGCAGCCCATCAGCGTGCCCCACAAGCAGATGCCGAGTACCGCGATGGAAACCGTCAGCCCCAGCCGCCACCGGCTCACGGGCTCGGTGCGCACCTCGCACTCGGTCGGGAACCGGTACACCCATTCACCCCCGACCGGTTCGGGCGGCGTGAGTGTTTTAACCCCCTCGGGGAGCCGCACGCGGGCGTTCTTTTCGAGCGTGACGGTTTGCGGGGTGCCTTTGGCGAGCGACACGTCCCAACTCTTACCGCCCCAAAGGGAGGAGACCTCTTGTGCTGACAGTTCCGTGCCCGCCGGCACGCGAACAGTGAACTCCTCTTTCACCTTGCGCGGACCGCTCCGCGTGTCGCTCGGAGTGAGCGACCCGCGCACGAACGCAATGACCCCAAGTGTGAGGCCGAGCGCGAGCCCCATCAGCAGCTCGCGCCGTAGCACCCGCTTCCAGTCGCGCGGGCGGGCGAAGCCGAGCGCCATCGCCCGTGTCACCAGTGTGGCCGCCTGGGTGCCCGAGTTGCCGCCGGTTGAGATGCAGAGCGGAACGAACAGCGCGAGCACCACTACGGTCGCGATCAGTTCCTCGAAAAACTCCATCACCGTGAACGTTGCCAGTTCGGCCACGAAGAGCACCGCGAGCCACTGGACGCGGCTCCGCCACACCCGGTAGAAACTTGCGTTCAGGTAGTCGCTCTCGATCGGCCCGACCGCCGCCTGGCGCTGTAAGTCCTCGGTGGCCTCCTCGCGCACCACGTCGAGCACGTCGTCGTGGGTGACGATGCCAAGGAGCCCGAACTGCTCGTCCACCACCGGCGCGGCCAGAAAGTCGTACCGGGCAAACAGTTGCGCGACCTGCTCCTGGTCCTCGTCGTGCCGGAGCGTGACGAGGTCCGTTTCCATCAGCTCGCGGATCAGGGCGTGCCGGGGGGCTAGGATTAGGTCCCGCAGCGACACCACACCTAGCAGCCGGCGCGGCGCGAGTGAGCCGTCGCCGCGCCGGTTCGGGTCGTCCAGGACGTAGATGTAGTAAATGGTTTCGCGGTCCGGGGCTTCCTGTCGGAGCTGGTCGATGGCCTCGGCGGCGGTGAGCGTGCCCGGCAGCCAGGCGTAGTCGGTCGTCATCAGCGCGCCGACCGTGTTCTCCCCGTACTGGAACAGCGTCGCGATGTCCTTGCGGTCGGCCTCGGCCACCAGCCGCATGACCGATTCCGTCACCCGCCCCGGGAGCCGCCGGAGCAGGTCCACGCGGTCGTCGTGCGACATCTTCGAGAGCAACTCGCCCATCTGCGGGCGGGCCTTCTCGGCCATCAGGACCTGTTGGGCCGGGGTGAGGTACTCGAACACCGACGCCTGCGTCCGGATGTTCGCGTTGCTGATGACCTCCCAGATCTGCTCCGGGCTGAACTCGTCGTCGAGCGCCTCGGCCACCGTCGCGGGGTGCAACTCCTCGCAGAACTCCCGCAACCCGATGGCGTTCTTCTCCGCGAGCATCATCCGGATCTCGGGGCTGAACAGCGGGTGAACCATCGGGCACCAGTGCGGAGTTCGGAGTGCGGGGCTCGGAACGAAGGCCGGGTCGGGTGCGGTTCCTTACTCCACGTCCCGCGTCCCGCATTCCGCGAGCGAAAGGTTGTCGATGAGCCGCGTGGTGCCGAGGAACACCGCGACCGCCGCGACCGCGGGGCGGTCCAACCGTGCGAGGGGCTGGACCGTTTCGGCGTCCACGACGCGCGCGTAATCGACCCGCGCGCCCGGTATCGCGGACAGTTCGGCGTGAAGCGCCGATTCGAGCCGGGCGGCGTCGACCTCGCCGGCCCGGACGCGCTCACGCGCCACCCGAAGCGCCTGCTGGATGCGCGGCGCGACGGCGCGCTCGGCGGGGCTCAGGTAGCGGTTGCGGGAACTGAGCGCGAGCCCGTCCGGCTCGCGCACGGTCGGCTCGACGCGGACCCGGACCGGCACGTCGAGGTCCCGGACCATCTGCACGATGATGCGGGCCTGCTGGTAGTCTTTTGAGCCGAAGAACGCCACGTCCGGCGCCACGATGTTGAACAGCTTCAGCACGACCGTACACACGCCGCGGAAGTGCCCGGGGCGGGCGGCTCCGCACAGGTGGTCGCCGAGCTTGGCCACGTCCACGGACGTGACCGCCCCTGCGGGGTACATCTCTGCGACGCCCGGGGCGAAAATCAGGTCGGCGCCGGAGCCCGCGCACACCCGCTGATCGGCTTCGAGGGTGCGCGGGTATTTGGCGAAGTCTTCGTTCGGCCCGAACTGGGTCGGGTTCACGAAGATCGACACCACCACGAAGTCGGTCGCGGCGCGGGCCGCACGCACCAGGGCCGCGTGCCCTTCGTGGAGCGCGCCCATCGTGGGCACGAACCCGACGGTCTTGCCGGCGGCGCGAGCCCCGGAGACGGCGTTCCGCACGTCGGCGATGGTCGGTGCAATGGGCGTCAGCATGGTTTGTGCCTCGTGGCCCGGGCCGTCCCGTGCGCGATTCGATCAGGCGAGCGGCGAGCCCTGCGTCTGGAGAACCATTGAGAGGTACGAGCGCGGTTCCTGTTCCGTTAGCCCGAGTTCGGTCGCCGCAGCCAGCAGAACGGTTTTGGCCGCGTCGTATTGCGCCTCGTCGGCGAGAATTTCGAGCTCCACAAACGCGCCCACCCCGTCGACCGTATCGAAACAGGCTTCCAGGTCGAAGCCGTCGCGGGCGAACTGGTACACCCGGCGCTTCTTCTTCACCGTGGTAACCGGCGTGTAGCCGAGCGCCACCAGGAGGCGCTGCATGTCCGCGGCGGCGGTGTCGCCGTCCCCGAGCGGGACCTCGATCTCGGGCCGGGTTTTCGTCTCGGTGTCGCGCCGCGGCCCTTTGTAAGTGAGGCAGTTCTTGGGGCCGATACGGCGCAGCCGGAACGCCTCGTCGGACGCCTTCAGGTCGCGGTCGGGCGCCTGAAAGTACAGGTCCAGGTCGGTGCGGTCCTGGGCGAGCGTGGCCCCCCATTCGAGGAGCGTGGCGACGGCCGCGGTGCGGTCGGCGTTCCGGTACTTCACTTCGACTTCGAGCATGTGACCCTTCAAGCCTCTGGGGGCGCTCCCGCTGGCTAACATATTAGTGGTACAGTAGGGACGGACATCCGCGAACCGCAGGAGCGTGAGGCGTGCCACACAAGATCAGCGTCGCGAAAGTGGCGGACATCCCGGACGGCTCCAGCATCGTCGTGAACGTCCGCAAGACGGACATCGCGATCTTTAACGTGAAGGGCGCCTACTTCGCGGTGGACGACCTGTGCCCGCACATGGGCGCCTCGCTGTCGGGCGGGTTCGTCGAGGACGGGTGCGTGACGTGCCCGTGGCACTACTGGCGGTTCAAACTCGCCGACGGTGCTTGGGCCGACAACCCGAAGGTGAGGCTCGGGGCGTACCCGGTTCACGTGGACGGCGACAGCGTGCAACTGGAACTGCCGGATTGACCAGCTCTTGTTCGTGACCGAAGGGGGGGCGACACATGGGACGCGCACGGTTTTGGTTCGCGGCGGTACTGCTCGGGCCGGCGTGCGCGTTCGTGCCGGTCGCGCAGTCACAGCCGGCACAACCCGCTCAGTTCAAAAAGGCGGCGCCGAAGCTCGAACCGGTTGCCGACACCAAATTGCTTATGGAAGGTCTGGCGGACCCCAACGTTCGCGCGCTCGGAAAGCTGTTCGCGGCCACGCCGAAGGACGCGGAAGCATGGGCGTTCGCCCGCGGACAGTCGCTGCTGTTGGCAGAACTGGGCAACCTGTTACTCATGCGCCCGCCGCGAACGAAAAAGGGCCTGGAGCCGTGGCTCGCGCACGCCGCGGACCTCCGCGAACAGGCGGGTGCGCTCGCCAGAGCCAGCGCGGCGAAGGAGTACCTCCCGGCGCGGGCCGCTCTGGCCGGCGTCGCGAACGCGTGCAACCGGTGCCACCAGTCGTTCCGGGTGGGGGTGCGGGTGGACCCGTTTCCGGAGGACCGGTAGCGGTGGCTGCTTGACACGCGGTTGCCGGCATCCTACTTTGAGCGCGCTCCGAGGCCAAAATTCGGTCCCGTCGCGGGCGAAGTATCTGCAAGTCGCCGCACGGCCCCGCGCACCCCAGTCCCAAACCGAGAGCCGTCCCAAGATGTCCAGCTCCACGAACCCGGAATCCTCCCCGCCGGTCGGGTCGCTCCCCCGCCCGGTCCCCAAGAAGCGGGAGATCAAGCTCATCAGCCACTCGATGCTGTTCTACTGGTGGCCCATCTGGCTGCTCGGGTTCCTGTTCGCCGTCTGGACGTGGAACGAGGACCACCGGCTGGCGATCGTCCCGCCCGGCTCGAAGGTCACCATCGTCGAGGGCGGCCCACAATCCGATACGACGGCGTACAAGATCTCGGTGAAGAACCCGACCACGCAGTCGCTCGAGAAGGCCCGCGATGCGACCGAGAAGGCCGGCGCCGAGCCGTCGTTCCGCACCCGCGTGTCGCGGCACGCGTGGATGGGGCCGCTGTTCTGTGTGGTGCTGCTGCTGACGGTGGTCATAACCAACGTGCAGTTGCGCGGCCTGTGGTCGTTCCTCGTGCTGCTCCTGATCTTGGTGGTGGCGCTGCTGATCACCCTGATCCCGGACGGCTGGGAGAAGCTGCTGAGCACGCTGAACGGGCTGCACATTTACATCAACATGGCCGGGTACCTGTTCATCGCGACGGTGGTGTTCATCCTGTGGGCCGTGTCGGTGTTCCTGTTCGACCAGCGCACCTACATCATCGTGACCCCGGGACAGATCCGTGTGTGCGAGCACGTGGGCGCGTCGATCCGCACCTTCGACACCACCGGGCTGTCGTTCGAGAAGCAGCGGGACGACATGTTCCGCCACTGGCTGCTCGGGTTCTTCTCCGGTGACCTGATCGTGCGGACGTCCGGTGCCGAAAAGGAGACGATCCGGCTCCCGAACGTTCTGTGGATCGGCTGGCGGCTGGAAGAGGTCCAGCAGTTGCTCGCCGAGAAGGCCACGGTGGCGGCTTGAGGCCGGCCAGAAACTCGAACACGGGCGGCGCGATCGTGGTCGCGCCGCCCGTGTTTGTTAACCGCCCGCTCTGCTTGCTCCCTTAACCTACTCCTTGATTTCTTCCTTCACCAAGTTGATGTAGAAAGTACCCTTCTTCTCCTCGACCTTCTTGGCCAGCAGGGCCTCGGCTTCGACCTTCTGGTTGTACGGGAACTTTTCGACCACCTTGCTGCCGTTGTCGAACACCACCCACACGGCCCGGGTGCGGACCTCCTTCGCGACCCGCGTGCGCTTGGTCGGAGCTTTCTTGGTGGCGGCCTTTTTGGCGACCTTCTTTTTCTTCTTCTTCGGCTTTTCGTCGTCATCGTCCCCGGCGTCGTCGTCCCCGCCGGCGTCGCTGTCGAGATCCGCATCTATGTCAACGTCCGCGTCGGCATCGACTTCCGCTTCGGCGTCGACCTCCGCGTCCTCAGAGTCCTCGTCCTCGTCTTCCTCTTCCTCTTCGACCTCTGTGCCCTCGGTCTCTTCCTCCCGCTGCCGCGCCTCCAGCGCCTCGGCCTCGCGCCGCAGGTCTTTCCGGCTCCGACCCCTCGCCATGTGCGCCCCTCCGAACGAAATGCGTATTGCAACCGTTAAGCTAAGTGACGGTGAGGGAACTGACAAGGTTCGCCCCCCCGCCGGGGCGGGTCAGATCCACCGCTTCCAGCGGAAGAACACGACCGACGCCAGCCCGGTGGCCAGCATCGCCGCCAGCGCGACCGGGTATCCGTACTCCCACTCCAGCTCCGGCATGTGCTTGAAGTTCATGCCGTACACGCTGGAGATCAGCGTGAGGGGCAGTATGGTGGTCGAGATCATGGCCAGCACCTTCATGACCTCGTTGAGCCGGTTCGACACCGCCGCGAGGTGCGTTTCGCCCATGTCGCTCACCATTTCGCGGGCCGCCTCGATCAGCTCCGTGTACCGCACCAAGTGGTCGTACACGTTGCGGTAGTAGACGATCTCGCGGGCCTCCACCAGCTCGAACTCGCCGCGGATCAGCCGGGCCAGCACCTCCCGCTCGATGATGAGCGTCTTCCGCATCCCGGTGACCACCCGCTTGAGCCGCAGAATGCGGTGGATCAGCTTGGGCGACGGGTTAGTGAAAATGCGCGCCTCCAGGTGGTCGAGCTTGGTCGCCACCCACTCGACCACCGGGGCGTACTCGTCCACCATCGCGTCGAGCACGATGTGGAACACGTAGTCCGGGCCGCGCCGGGCCGAGTCGCCGTGTCGCGACAGGTACCGGTGCGCCGTTTCGATACAGGCGAGCCGCTCCAGCGAGTGCGTGATGAGGACGCTGTGCGACAGCACCGCGCTGAGCTGCGGGCGGTGCCGGTGCAGCAGCCGGGACGCCGACGGCAGCCGTTCCGCGCCGGGCGGGCGCCCGGCGCCGGCGGCCATCGCGACCAGCCCGGGCGGGAGCGGGTTCACGATCACGAACAGGTAGTCCGGGAACTCTTCGACTTTCGGGAAGTGCGCGCCGCGGTCGGGCTCGCGGCGGATGCGGGTGACGTCCTCGAGCGACAGCGGGTGAACCGGCAGGAACTTCTGGAAGACCGCGGCCTCTTCCTCGGGCGTGGGGTCGCTCAGGTCGACCCAAACGAACTCGTCCGCGGCGATGCCGGCGGCCGATTCGGGCAGCCCCTCGGGGCCGGTTTCCTTGCAGGACGAGCCGTTCCAACGGCGGACGGTGATCATGGGGTTCCGGATGCGAATAACTGAATCGGCACGGCCCGGGTTGCGTCTAGATTCCTATGGAGCGGCGCGGGGAACGGCGCGGGCGCGAGAAGCGCCTTGTAAGTCGCCGCTCTGGTGCGGGTAGAATACGCGGCGTCCGGTCCGACCTTGCCCGCACGCGTACCCCCGACATGGCACCCGCCGCGCCCCACGCCCCCGCGATCGCACCGACCGACGACGCGCTGCTGGCGCGGTTCGCGGCCGGCGACCGTTCGGCGCTCGACGACCTGTTCCGTCGGTACCGGGGTGTGGCGTACCGGGTGGCGTATCGGCTGCTGGGGTGTGAGGCCGACGCGCTCGACGCGGTCCAAGACGGGTTCGTGAACGCGCTCACGCACCTCGATCGCTTCGTGGGCCGCAGCTCCTTCAAGACGTGGCTGCTGCGGGTGGTGTGTAACGCCGCCCACGACATCGGCCGACAGCGCAAGCGGAACGAGCGGATGCCTCAAGCGCCGGCTCAGTTCTCGTTCGATGAGCTCCGGGCGGCCGACCCGCCCCCCGCCGACGGCGGACTGGTTCGGGCCGATTTGCGCCGCATCCTTGATGCGGCGCTCGCCCGGCTACCGGAGGTTCAAAGGCGGACGTTCGTCTTGCATGTCGAGGGCGAGTTGACCTATCGTGAAGTGGCCGACGCGCTGGGGATCTCGATCGGCACCGTGATGAGCCGCCTGTTTTACGCACGCCAGAAGTTGAAGGAACTGCTCGCGGGTTACCAACAGCCATGACCACCCTCCCGAACGACAACCCGAACCGCCCGGACCCGTTCGGCGGGTACATTGCCGGCGCGCGCGAGGCTGTGGACGCCGTTCGCCCGGACGAGCCCAGCGAGGACCAGTGGCGCGCTGTGCTGGGCGGTGTGCGCGTGGGGCTCGCCGCCGCTACCGAGCCGGCTCGTTCCGCGCCCCCGCGCTGGCACCGCACCGCGCTCGTGGCCGGTGCGGTGGCACTCGCGGCGGTAGCCGCCGCGGTCGTGTGGGTTCCGTTCGCGCCTGTGGTTAACCCGGCCGGCGTCACCAAGTCGGGACCTGTGGTTCCGGTCGGGCCGGAACCGCCGGCCGACCCCCTGGCAGGGTTCGATGTACTGCCGTTGGCGAGTGCCGAAGAGGTGGACCTGCACCGTGTGCCCGGTTCCGGTTGGCTCCCCGTCGGACATGACCCCCTCCCGGCGGCGCTTGTTCTGGCAACCAACCAGGACATCGAACTGGACGATCCCGATTCGACGTGGTCCCAGGTGACGCCATCGCCCGGAGACGCGCCGGTGATTTTCGCATCAAAGCCCAGGTGACTCATGTCCGCCGTGCTGGCCGCGCTCCTGTTCGTCACGTGCCAGGCCGAGCCGCCGGTGCGTGTCACGGTCGTGATCGTTCTGGCGACGAACCAGAACGCGGTCGTCGATGCGAAGCTGAAGGACCTTGCGAAGGAAGTGCAGAAACGCGACCCGAAGCTGACCGGCTTCAAACTGGTCGCGACCGAATGCAAGTCGATCCCGGTCGGTGGGTCCGAGGTCATCACGCTAACCGACAAGCAGGAACTCAAGATCCAAGTGGACAAGGCGAAGGACGCGAACGGGCGGATCAGTATGACCCTCAACCCGCCCGCTATGGACTCGGTCACCTATGCGTGCGCGTGTGAAAAGTTCTTCCCGGTGGTCACGCCGCACCGCACGAAAGCGGGCGAACAACTCATCATCGCGGTGATGGCAAAGCCCTGCACGTTGAAGAAGTGAGGCTGCCCGGTCTTGAGTTGGTTTCCTGTCGTCGGGTACGAATGGGGTTGTAGCCATGGGGGCCGAGTTCGTTCCTCCTGGCGGCTGTGGTGCATGAGGCAACTTCGGAGGGTCCGAACCCTGGGTTCAGGTTTGCGGTTGTGGTTAGATAGTTCGCAGGCAATTACACCTGCCACCGTGGCGGCCACCCACGCTCCGCTTGCGTGGCTACGGCATCTGTTCCGTCGCAAGCCGGATCACCGGACTGGCCCGGCTGCGGATCGCAAGCGGAAACGATCTTTGCGTAAAAGTATATCGCTTATCGAATCAATTGTGCGATCGCATTTTATGTCATTTGGGTGGTGTCTAACGCGTCATTCCTGCAATCGATGGTAGCAGAAGTTGGCCACCCAATCACCGCCCGCAGAACTTTGCCTTATCACTTTATTAGCCAGTCGATCGCAATTTTGTTATAGTGAGTGTGCGTTGAATAGCTGTGCAAACAAAAATGCCCCGGCGGACCTCCCGCCGGGGCGGCACTCTGGGGAAGAGTTTTTCCCTTAGTTGCAAAGCGTTTCAATTGATGCGGTTGCGATAGGCTTTCTGCATCTCGCCACCTTATCGCCACTTTACGGAACTGGTTTCGCCGCATCAAGAAGGGCCTGCATTCCGGCCCCGACACTGGCACCACTCGGTCGCGCGTAGATCCGCAGCACCGTCTCGGCCGTGTCCCCGAGGTAAGCCGCAACGTCGGGGATGCCGTAGCCGGCCGCGAGCATCCGCGTCGCCACCGTGTGCCGGCACTTGTGCGGCGCGCGGTACTTCAGGCCCAACCGGTTGAGTAGCCGAATCCACGCCTTACGGACGTTGGACTTGGACTGTCGGCGCCCGGCGGGGGTGGTGAACAGCGGGCCGTCGGTCCGCGTGCCGATCGCGCTCACTAGGGCAGGGCGGGCGTCCGCCGGCACCTCGATTACGCGAATGCTGTTTGACGTCTTCGCCGGTCCGCGTTCGCGCCGTGCGTCCTGCGTTTGGGTGATGGCGATCGTGCCTGCGGCGGGATCGAAGCTCGTGACATCAAGAGCCAAGGCCTCTCCCATCCGGCACCCGGTCGCGGCGTACAGCGCGCACGGGTACGTTGCGGGCCGCTGGACCGCGTCGGCGATGATCCGATTAAGATCCGCAACGGTGAACGGGTCGAACACCGCCTTGGGTTGTGGCGGGCGCTTGACCTTCAGGATCGGATTGTCCGTGATGAGCCCTTCGTACTTCGCGGCGTTCAGAGCGGTGCTGAGCGCCGCGAGGTAGGTGCGCCGGGTGCTCGCACTCTTGAGGGTGGCGGTCCACTTCTTGACGGCTTCGGTGATTTGGAGGTGCGTCAGGTCCGTCAGGCGGATGTGCCCCAGGGTGGGGACGAAGTACAAGTCGGTGGCAGTTTTGCGCACGTCCTTGGTACGCTGACGCAGCTCCGTGCCTTCGAGGCTCTTGAGCCAGCGTTCCAGCCACGCCTTCAGCGTAATTCCCGAGCTGGGCGGCGCGACCTCTTCGAGCTTCTTGACCAGGCCGGCTTCCGTGGGGTCGGACCGCTCGACGTAGTGAGGGCTACCGTCCGGCTTCTTGCCGACAATCACTCGCGCAATGTAGACCTGCTTCGATTCAGACCAGAAGAACCCGCCGGTGCCTTTGGGTCGCCGCTGGCGGCCTTTCTTCTTCGGGGGCATAGGCGATTACTCCCCATCCTGCTCTCGAAGCTCGGCGAGTTCGCGCTCAACGATCTCGCGAAACTCGCGATTTACCATCTCGCCAAGTTGGTGCTCGATGAACTCGCCGACTTTCATTCCCTTGCTTTCCGCGACTCGCTTCAACCTCTTCTGAAACACAGGTTTCAGCCGCACCATGTTGCTGGCAACGCTCTCGGTTTTACCGACGACCTGGTCGGGGACATTTGCTTTCTGCCCTGTCGACGGCGGCGTACCAGAGGATTTGTTCGCAGTTTTTTTGGGCTGTTTAGCCACGGGTAACCTCGCCACGTATCCCCCTCACCCGAAACGCTTTCGGGCATTGTCTACAAGTCTACATGAATACCCTTCCCCACGCCACTTCCTATTAGTTCGCAACTCCAAGCTTGATCTTTTGCGTCACAAGTGTTAATCGTATACGTGAAGACGTTGATGATTGTGGCAAAGTTACTTTTGCAAAGTAAACGATAAGGGGCGATGACGATGAGCGTCAACGACCAAGGGCGAATGGTGCCCGCTAAGCTCCCGTTTTGGCTCAAGCAAATGGCGCAGGAGATTGGCAGTCGCGAAAAGCCAGTGAAGAGCGTGGGTGAAGTCCTCGCGGTGCTTTTCGGCGACCAGATTCGCAAGCGCCACGCATCGCTTCCAAAGCTGGGGCAGGCGGCCGAAGTAGCTGTTGGGGGCGAATAACCATGCCACGCCGCGCCCCTGTTCTCACGCCGGTTGATCCCACACCCGCGGCTCTCACCCCTGACCAGTTGGTTGCGGATGGTGTGGTGAAGAAGCATGAAGCGATGCGACTTCTCGCGTGCGGCGAGACGCGTTTGCATGAGTTGATCCGAGCGAAGGCGTTTCCCTCTTGGAAAGAGGGTCGCGACCGCGTGTTCCCCCTTGCTGGGTTACGAGCGTACCTCGCGACTCGAGCGCGCCAAGAAGGCGCGGTCACCTGAGAGCACCCGTCCGGGGTCGAGTCCGCCGTGTTGGGCGACCGGCCGTGACTCCCCCGGGCGGGCCAGACACACCGGGCCGGGGTGCGCGAACGGACGCGCCCCGAGCTGGGAGCGAGGTGCCAACTGCGGGTGCTCCACGGCGTCGGTCGCCGCACCCTCCACCCGCAGACGGCGGCCCCGACCCGGTTTGACACACGAAACACTAAGGAGCGCGGCCATGGCACTCGGGCGGGTGAGGGCGGACCGCGGCGTCCCCGGGCGAACGAGCCGGAATCCGGGCGCGGTCGTCCGGCTGACGCGGATGGCGACCGGCCAGGGCATCGGGTGGCTGACGCTCGACGAGGCCCGGCTGCTCCTGGGGGAGCTGCAGGTGGCGGTGCGCGGGATCGAGACGGAGCAGACGGCCCGGCGGGAGGCCGGGCGGGCGCAGGAGGCGCGGTCGTGAACACGCTGCTGGTGGCCGTGCTGGTGCTGGCGATCGCCGGCGGCGCGCTGATCGACGTGCGGCTCGCGCTGTGGGTCTGGGCCGCGTGGTCCGACCACCGCGCCGAGCGCCGGGCGAGCGACCTGGTGCCGCACCTGGAGCGGGCGCACCGGCAGCTCCGCGACCAGAACAAGCGGCTCCGGGAACTGGAAGCCCAGGCCGCCCAGGTGCAGCAGCACCTGTGGGGAACGAACCAGAACTGAGACACGCGCCCGCCGGGTGCTGATTCTCCCGCTAGGGACGGCGGGCGTCGGGAGGGTGATGCCGCCACCTGATTCGCGGCACCTCGAAGCGCCGGGTTGGCGCTGCCTGCTCGTGGTCGGTGCGACCCGCCCGCACGGAGCGTTGCGGGGCGCAGAACGGGAGCTTTTCCTAAGAACCTCGCGGCACGGACCGGCCGCTCACCGGAGCACGCCTCGTGCAACTGTACACCGACTCGTCCGACACGCACCCCCTGGCCGAGGGCGACCTCGTGGACGTGGGGCGCGCGATCCTCTCGCAATGCACCCCGGAGCAGCGGGCGGAGATCCTCGCCCCCGCCGCCCCACCGCCCCACCGCCCGGCCGACGAGCGCCGCCGGTACCGGGCGGAGGAGCTCCAGGCGGCCCGGGTCGCCCTGGACCTGCCCCGGCTGCGGGTGTGGGAGCCGGACGCCGAGTCGCGGTACGACGGCCCGTACGTGCCGCTCACGCGCCGGCGGCTACGTGTTCGACCCGACCGAGGGCGATCTGGTCTCCGAGACCGAGGCCATCCCGTTCGTCCCCGCCCCGGACGACGCGCAGCTCGCGTCCGCCTGACCCGCGTTCCCCTTCAACCCTCGACGGAGAGCCTCATGGTGATGCCGAACGCCGACGCGCCCAAGCCCGAGGGCACCCCGCACCCTCCGGACCGCTCGACCGCCGAGCCGGCGTTCCTGGCGCTGGTGGCCGTGAGCGCGAACGTGATGCACGCCAAGACGGCCGCGCTCGAGGCGTGCCGGTGCCCGCAGTGCCTGCTGCTGGCGAAGCAGGCCCGGGTGAGCGCGTTCCTGCTGAGCGAGACGCTCCGGGCCGCGGTCACCGGCGACACCACCGGCCTCGACCTGGTGCTCGCCAAGGTCGCACAGGTTCAGGCGAAGACGTGACCGGTTCGGCCGGGCGGGGCGCATCCGCTCGGTTTCGCGGGGTGGAGCAGTGGCAGCTCGGCGGGCTCATAACCCGCAGGTCGCAGGTTCGACTCCTGCCCCCGCGACTGTGGTGTGTGAGTTCGTTTCCACGTCCCGAGGCCCTGTCATGGGTATCCTCTCGTCCGTCACCACGACCGCGCCGAACCTGCCGCCCCGGTTCGTCATGTACGCCCCCGAGAAGGCGGGCAAAACCAGCTTCGGCGCGCAGTGGGAGAACCCGCTGTTCCTGATGACCGCCGGTGAGACCGGGCTGCTCACCCTCATCGAATCGGGCCAGGTGGGGCCGACCGCGCACCTCCCGTCGTCCGAGGAGAACCCGACCGGGTTCCTGAAGTGGGACGACCTGACCGACGCCGTGCGGGCCGTCATCAACGAGCCGCACGACTACCGCACGCTGCTGGTCGACACGGGTAACGGGGCCGAGAACCTGCTCGCCCAGCACGTGTGCGACACGGACACCGAGTTCCTCGGCAACTGGGGCGAGTTCAACTCGTTCGGCCGCGGCGAGCGGCGGTGCGCCCCGGTCTGGGCCGGCTTCCTGAACCTGCTCGACCAGGTGCGGGTGCGGCGCCGGATGGCGGTGGTGCTGCTGTACCACTCGAAGGCCAAGCAGTTCAACAACCCGACCGGCAAGGACTACGAGCAGTGGAAGCCGGAGGGGTACGAGCGGCTCTGGGGGCTGACCCACAAGTGGGCCGACGTGATCGGGTTCTACGGGCTGCGGGTGCAGGTGAACAAGGACGATAAGGCGTACAAGGAGGAGCGGTACCTGCGGGTCCAGCCGTCCGCGGCGATCGTGGCCGGGAACCGGTACGGGCTGCCCGACGAGGTCACCAGCGCGCCGAACGCGGTGGCGCTGTACCGGGCGTTCGACGCCGAGTACCGCAAGGCCAAGGCCCGGGGCGTGACCGCCCGGAAGTGGTCGAAGGAGGAGTTCTCGGCGCTGCTGACCCGCAAGGGCAAGACGTGGCGCAACGCGCTGAGCTGGATCGACAAGTCGTTCGGCACCACCCACCTCGAAGCGAAGCCGGACTTCGCCAGCGTGTCCGCGGAGCACGTCGCGCTGTACGCCGCGTGGCTCGGGAACCAGCCCGACGCCCCGCCCCCGCCGCCGCCGGCGAGCCCGCCCCCGCCGCCCCCTCCCGGGCCGGTGCCGGCGCCCGCACCCCTGCCGGCCGCGACCGACGACGTGGAGGGTGAGGATCGCTCGGACCCTACCACGGGGGCGACGAGGACGCCTACTACGACGGCGGCCACCCCGAACGCCCCGCTGAACTCGACGACGGCAGTGGCCAAACCCACGACCCTAACGACTGACCCTGCCCCGAAACCCGCCCCGGCGTTCGGCCGCCGGTTCACCGCGCCGCCCGCTCCGGGGGCCGATGTCGCGGAGCTGCTCGCGCTCATGCACCAGCTCGACCTGTCGTGGCCGGAGATCCGCGACCGGGCCGAGGGCAAGGGCGAGGAGATCGCGGCGGCGTGCGGGATCTACGGCACCCCCGGCCTGGTGCTGCCCGAGCTGGCGCTGTCGCTCCGCACCCGGCTCCGCACCGAGCTCGAGGTGCGGGTCGCGGAGAAGAAGTCCCGGGCCGCGAAGCGGGCGGCGAATAAGGCCGCCAGAGAGGCGGTGGCGCTGTGAGCTGTCCGACCTGCGCGCACACGATGCAGACCGTGGTCGAGGCGGTGTTCTGGTGCCCCCGCTGCGGCTCCCTGCGGCTCGGGCCGGTGGGCGCGGCGGGCACCGTCGACCTGGAAGCCCCCGCGCTCGTCGCCCGCTGCCGGTCGTTCGTGGCCCGGGTGTGCGAGGACGTGGGCCGGTTCTCCGGGGCCGCCCAGTTGGTCGACACGCTGCACCGGTGCGGCGTCATCGAGTCGATCAACGCGCCCGAGGAGCGCCCGCAATGAAGCGGCTCAACCTCAGCCAGGGCTCCGCCGAGTGGCTCGCGTGGCGCCGGGAGGGGCTGGGCGGCAGCGACATCGCCGCGATCCTGGGCATCTCGCCGTACGAGGACGCGACCCGCGAGGCGGTGTTCAACGCGAAGGTCCACGGGATCGAGCGGCCGCAGAACGGGGCCATGTACCGGGGCACGGTGCTCGAGCCGCACGCCCGGGCCGCGTACATGGACCGCTGCCGGTGCAACGCCCCGCCGGTGTGCGTCGAGCGCCCCGACCTGCCGTGGGCGCGGGTCAGCCTCGACGGGCTGTGCGGGAACGGGGCCCGGATCCCGAGCCAGCTGGAGGAGTGGATCCTCGAGCTGAAGTGCCCGGGCTGGGAGACGCACGACCTGGCGCTGAACGGGATCGTCCCGGAGCACTTCGAGGTGCAGTGCCAGTGGCAGATGTTCGTGTGCGGCCTCGCCCGGTGCGACTTCGCGAGCTTCAACCCCGGGAAGCGGTTCACTCCGGGCAACGCTCTCCGGTGGAATAAGTGGTCGAACAAACCGGTGAATGATCGCCCCCCGCGCCCGGCGGAGTGGCTGGCGGTGGTGCCGGTCCCGCCCGACCCGGACCGCCAGCAGTGGATCCTGGAAGCGGCGGCGAAGTTCTGGTTCGAGGTCACGGCGGCGCGGGCCGCGTTCGATCGGGAGGCACGACGGGCATGAGCAACGAAACCACCACCACCACCGCGCCGGAGCAGTGGGCGGTCGTCGAGCTGAAGGGGCACGTGCGGCTCGCGGGCCGCCTGTCCGAGGTGGAGATGTTCGGCACCAAGATGGGCCGGCTCGACATCCCGGCGGCGGACGGGTTCACGACCAAGCTGTTCCACGGGTCGAGCGTGTACGCGATCTCGTTCGTGGACGAGGCCGCGGCCCGGGCCGTGGCGGCCGCCAACGAGCACGAGCCGGTGCGCCCGTGGGAGCTGCCGAAACAGCTGCCCGCGGCGAGCGCGATCGACGTGAGCGGCGGGCCGAGGCACCACCTCGACCTGGACGACGGCGACGAGGGCGACGACCTGGGCGCCGACCGCCCGCTCTTCTGACCGCGTCCCGCGTTTTGCCCACCTGACTTCCGTGCCGAGGCCCGCCGTGTCGCACGCCGAGAACCCGCTCCTCGCCGCCGCCCTCGACTACGCCGGCCGCGGCTGGCGGGTGGTGCCGCTGCACGCCTGCGTCGCCGACGAGCGCCGCACCGACGGAGCAATCGGGTGCTCGTGCGGGAACCCGGAGTGCGGCAGCCAGGGGAAGCACCCGCGGCTCAAGGCGTGGCAGAAGGAGGCGTCCGCGGACCCGGCCCAGGTGGGCACGTGGTGGGCGGCGTGGCCCGAGGCGAACGTCGGGGTGGCGCTCGGCCCGGAGTCCGGGGTCGTCGCCATCGACGTGGACACGAAGGCCGGCGAGCAGCTGGTCAAGGAGCTCGCCGGCGACGCGGTCGAGCGGACCGTGCTGTTCCGGACGGGCAAGGGGCACCGGCTGCTGTACGCGGTCCCGGCGGACCTGCCGGCCCCGCCGGTGACCCGCGTGGTGCAGCTCGGCGGGTCCGAGGCGGTGCGGTTTCAGAGCACCGGCGGGCAGTGCGTGATGCCGCCCAGCTTGCACCCGAGCGGGAGCTTTTACGAGTGGGTCGAGGGGCGGGACCTGGCCGCGTGCCCGGTGGCCCCGATGCCCGACTGGCTGATCGCCGAGATGTGCCGGCCGAACAGCCCGGAGTGGACCGACCAGGGCGCCCGCGAGGCGTTCCTCGAAGGGAAGGACTTTAACCGGGACGCGGACTGGTACCGGGACGTGCTGGAGCCGGCCGGGTTCACGCCGGCGGGGCAGGCCAACGGGGTGATGCGGTTCACCCGCCCGGGCAAGCGGGCCGGGATCTCGGTGACCGTCGGGCACTACCGCGCCCGCGACGGCTCGCCCGCGCTGTACGTGTTCTCGGGCTCGATCCCGGGGCTCGACGCGGGGCGGTGCTACGACAAGTTCGGCGCGTTCGCGAAGCTGCACCACGGCGGCGACTTCACGAAGGCCAGCGCCGCGATCGCGCAGCAGGGGTTCGGGCGGCCGAAGCGCGAGGCCCCGGCGGCCCCGACCGCGACCGTCAAGCCGGCGGCCCCGGCGGAGTGGGAGCACTTCGTCCCGCTCGAGTCGCCGATCGACGAGGCCCCGGCGTTCCCGCTGCACGCGTTCCCGGCGGCCGTCGCCGAGCACGTGTGCGCGGTGGCCGAGTCGGTGTACTGCCCGGTCGACTACCCGGCGCTCGCCACCCTGGCGGCCGCGTCGGCCGCGATCGGGGCCTCGTACGTCGCCAAGGTGAAGGCCGATTTCTTCCAGGGAGCCGGGCTGTTCTGCGCGCTGGTGGGGGACCCGAGCGCCAAGAAGTCCCCGCCCATCAAGCACGTGATCCGCCCGATGCAGAAGGAGCAGGCGGACCGGGTGGAGAAGATCCGGGACGAGTACGGGGACGAGCTGCCCGAGATGTACAAGGAGGGCGAGGGGGAGCTGTTCGTCTCGGACGTGACCGTCGAGAAGCTCGGCGAGATGCTCCAGCGCCAGCCCCGCGGGCTGCTCCTGTACAAGCCCGAACTCGTGGGCTGGCTCCTCGCCCAGAACCAGTACAAGGCGAAGGGGGTCGGGTCGGACCGGTCGTTCTTCCTGGAGGTGTACGACTCGGAGCCGATCACGGTGCACCGCAAGGGCGGGGCCGCGATCCACGTGTCCCGCCCGTCGCTCACGATGGTCGGGGCCACCCAGCCGGACGTGGTGCGCGAGTTCTTCGACCGCCGGGACGGGCTGGCCGAGCGCATCCTGTGGGCGTACCCGGCCGCGCTGCCGCCCCGCGGGGAGCGGTTCTACGAGGTGCCGTTCGCCCTGTCGAGTCAGTGGGGGCAGGTGCTGAAGAACCTGTGGTGCATGACGATGGAGCCGGCCGGCCTCGGCAAGAAGCGGCCCCGGGCGCACGTGCTGCCGCTGTCCGACGCGGGCCGCGAGGCGTGGCGGGCGTACACCGACCGGCTGGCCGCCACCATGTCGGACCCGGACTTCCCGCCGTGGATGCGGTCCGCGTACGGCAAGTTCGAGGGCTCGGCGGCCCGGCTCGCGCTGGTGCTCCAGCTGCTCGCCCTGGCCGGCTCGGACGCCGCGGACCCGCCGGCGTGCATCGAGGCGCAGTGGGTGACGGCCGCGGCCGAGATGGTGTTCTACTTCGGGGCGCACGCCCGGCGGGTGCACCGCTCGTGCGGCGGCGACCCGCGGCTCGACGGGGCCAAGCGGATCCTGCTGTGGCTCCGCGACCGCCGGCAGCCCACGTTCAAGCGGGCCGAGCTGTTCGACAGCCTCCGGCGCAACCCGATGTTCCGCAAGCCCGAGGACCTGAACGCCCCGCTCCAGCTGCTGGACGCGCACAACGCGATCCGGGTGGTGCCGCCCCCGGCCGAGCGGACCGCGGGCCGGCCCCCGACGCCGGTGTACGAGGTCAGCCCGCAGGTGTTCACCTCGCCCGACGTTTCTCGGATTGTTCGGATTGATCGGGCCGGTCCGGAGCTGGAGAGCGAGGCCGGGTGAGTTCCGGACCCCGCCGAACTATCCGAACAATCCGAGAAACGCCCGCCCCACGGACCCGGACCCATGCCGACGACCTACACGATCGCCGACGACGAGGTGTGCGCGCTGCTGGCCGAGGTGATGGGCTCGTGGCACCAGGACCTGCGGGACGCGGGGGTGAAGGTGGCGTGCCTGTTCGCGGCCAACGACAAGGGGCCGGCGCTGAAGCACGGCGGGTACCCGGTGCTCGCGTGCATCAAGATCGTGTCCCTCAAGGACCGGGTGACCAAGGCCCACGACGCCGAGCTCCTGATCGACGCGGGCGCCTGGAACGACCTCCGGTACGGGCAGCGGGTGGCGACCCTGGACCACGAGCTGAGCCACATCCGGCTGAAGAACTTCTGGCGCCGTCCGGTGCTGGACCGGGACAACCAGCCGACCGGGCAAACCGAGGTGGGCTGGGAGTCGGACGACCTGGGGCGGCCGGCGCTGAAGTCGGTGCCCGGGGACTGGTCGGCGGGGGACGGGTTCGCGGCGGTGGTGGCCCGGCACGGGCGGGACGCGATCGAGTTCCGCAACCTGGCGACCTGCACCCGCGAGGCCGAGGCGGCGCTCGCGGCGGGGCAGGCCGCGCTGCTCGAACGGGCCACGCGGCCCGGAGGGTCCCTCTGATGGTCGCCCCGCGCAACACCCCGATCGACGGCACCCCGTGCCCGCAGTGCAAGCGCACCCGCGACGAGCACGGCTCGTGCTGGAAGTGCTTCACCCGGCCGTGCGTGCTGTGCGGGCTGGACACCGGGAGCTGCCTGATCTCCTCGTGCATCGCCTGCCAGCGGTTCCTGCCGGACGCCCCGGAGCCCGCGCCGTGTCCGACTCCGACTCCCTGTTCGGGCTCTGGGTCCTGTGGTACCGGGCCGGCCCCCACGAGCGGTGGCGGGTCCACGGCACCGGCTGGTCCCGACCCGCTGCCCTGGTGCTGATGGACCGCGGCGGGGACTGGTTCCTGCTCGAGGAGGGCCGCGACCCGAACCGCCGCCCGCGCCGCCGCAAGAAGAAGAAAGGGCCGCGATGACGACCTTCAAGGTGCACGAGCAGCACGAGGACCGCGACGACGCGATGGTGCTGGAGGCGGAAACGCCCCGGCACGCCGCCGACGAGTACGCCCGCCGGTTCATCCGGCGCGAGCTCGAGCGGTGGGGGCCGCAAGTCATCTGCCCCGACTACGTGATCCTGGTGCGCCGGCCCGGGGGCCGGCCGACGCGCTTCGTCGCGTACCCCACGCCGGGCGGCGACGTGGCGGTCCGCACCATCCCCGATTGAACCCCGAACGGAACGCAGGAGCCGGTCATGGCCAAGAAGACGAACCCCGCTGCCGCGCCGGCCCCCGAGGTGCGGGCGCCCGCACCCGAGCGCCCCCCGGTCGGGCCGCCGGCGACGTTCGGGCCGGAGATCGTCGAGGACGTGCCGCTCGCGGCCGTCGCGCCGTGCCCGTTCAACGTGCGGCGGCACTTCGACCCGGCGGACCTCGCGTCCCTGGCGGACTCGATCCGGGCGCTCGGGCTGAAGGAGCCGCTGCTGGTGCGGCCCGTGGGCCGGGCCGGCGGGCCGGCCCCGGAGTGGAACGGGTACTCCTGGATCTACCTCGGCGAGCCCGCCTACGAGCTGGCCGACGGCGAGCGGCGGTTCCGGGCGCTGGCGCTCATTCATCAGGCGGGCGGGGATATCGGGATGGCCCCCCGGCCGAACGAGATCCCGGTGATCGTGCGGCCCATGACCGACGAGGCGGTGCGGGCGGTGATGCTGGTGAGCCGCGAGCAGTCGCGGGACCTGCGGACGAGCGAGCTGGTCGCCGGGTACACGGCCCTGGCGGTCGGGCGAACGGTCGAGCAGCTCGCGGAGTTCCTCGGCCGCAAGAACGAGATCGCCCACGTGCGGGGCGTGCTGAAGCTCGCCCGGCTGCCAGAGTGGGCGCTGGCCGCCATCGATGCCGGGAAGCTGAAGCCAGCGTCCGCGGTGCTCGTGGCCGGGCTGCACAGCGAGCCGAGCCGGAAGCGGGCCGCCGCGTGCGCCATCCTGGGATGGCACCACCCCGACGACGAGGTGGACGCGCTTATCGCCGACCACTTTGACCGCGGCGAGGACCCGACCGAGGCGGACGATTGGGATTACGACGGACCGCTCACCTACCGGGAGCTCAAGGACCTGCTCGCGTCTGACTTCCAGCGGGAGCTGAAGTCGGCCCCGTTCCCGCGCCAGGCCCTCGACCTGCTGGAGGGCGTCGGCAGCTGCGACGCGTGCCCGAAGCGGGCGGGCAACGACCCGGACGCGGTGGAAGCCAAGGTGCGGGCCGACATGTGCCTGGACCCGGAGTGCTACCGGGCCAAGGAAGAGGTGTGGAACACGCGGGTGGTCGAGGCGGCGAAGGCGAGCGGCAAGACGATCCTCCCGAAGAAGGACGCCGAGAAGCTGTTCAACCGGTACGGCGACGACTCCCTCGCCTACCGGTCCGGGTACGTCGACCTGGCCGCGACCTGCTACCAGGACAAGGAGAAGCGCACGTACGGGGCGCTCCTCAAGGGGCACGTGGCCGACGACCAGGTGGCGATCGCGGTCGGGCCGAAGACCGGGAAGCCGTTCGAGCTGGTCAAGGAGGACCTCGCCGACACGGTGCTGAAGGCGAAATACAAGATCGGCGAGCGGCCGGGCACGTCCGGGTCGAACGACAAGTGGCTGAAGGAGCAGCGGGAGCGGAAGAAGAAGGCCGAACTCGGCCGGGCCGCGGCCGCGGTCGCGAACGGGCTCGTCGCGGCCCAGGTCAAGGAAAAGCTCCCGCCGGGCTTCCCGGTGTTCCAGGGCGGGGTCCCGCTCCTCCAGCAGGTGGCCGCGACGGTCGCGAGCTTCGGCGGCTCCGAGGTGTGCCGGGTGGTGGCGAAGCGCCGGGGCCTCCCGCTCAAAGACCCGCACGCGCACCGCGAGGCGGTCTCCGCACTCGCGTTCACGCTCGCCGAGCCCCGGGACCTGATCGCCCTGGTCGCCGAACTGGCCGCCACTTACCGCACCATGAGCTGGGCGAGCGAGTACGCCCGGGACAACGTCAGCAAAGAGGAGCGGGCGTTCTTCGCCGCGTTCGGCATCGACCGCAAGACGCTCACCCAGGACGCCGCGGCCGAGAAGAAGGCCGCGAAGGCCTCCAAGAAGAAGGACAAGAAGAAGTCGGCCGGGGGCGGGGTGCCGGCGCCCGCACCGGTCGCACTCACTACCTGGGACGGCGTCCCGAACTTCCCGGAGCAGGCCGCCGCCCACCTCGCGACCAAGGGCGTGAACACCGTCGCGGACCTCGACGCGGTCGTGGAGCGGCTGAAGCGCGGGGACGGGGGCGCGGCCCGGCCGAACGGGGCCGCCAACCGGTACACCGCGCTCAAGGAGCTCGGGGTGCCGCCCGACGTGGTCTACCAGGCCGGCGACGCGCTGGTGGACTGGGAGGGCGCGAAGGGCGCCCCCGCGGCCGCCGCGGCCCCGAAGCCGAAGGGCAAGCGGAAGGCGGGTGCCGCATGACCCTGATCCTGCGCGTCGTCGAGCCGGCCACGCCGGTCGACCTCGGGGCGGCGGGCGTGTGCCGGGTGGGGCTGGCCGAACTGGTGGGCGCCTGGGGCCGCGGGCCGGTCCGGCACGTGGTGTACCTGGGCGACTGGAACGTGGGGGCCGCGGCATGAGCCTGAACGACCTGATCGCGGCGCTGGGCCTGGTCCTGCCGACGATCAATTGCAACCAGCCCCGGGCCGCGGTGCTGCGGGACGTCCGGGCCGGGCTCGACGCCGCGCTCCCCAACTGGCGCGAGGTCGCGGCCGCCGACGGCCGGATGCAGCACTTCCGGGCCACGGTGCAAGCCCCACACGGCGGCCCGGTGCACGTCGGCCTGATCCTGTGGTCGCGGACGGAAACGGGGGACGAATGAGCAAGGTCACCGCACTCGCACCGTGGTTCGGCAGCAACCGCACCCTCGCGGAGAACGTGGGGGCGGCCCTGGCCGGGTGCCGCTGGGTCGGGGTGCCGTTCGCCGGCGGCATGAGCGAGCTGCTGCACATTCAGGCGCCCACGGTGGTAGTGGGGGACTTGCACCCCCACGTGCTGAACCTCGCGGCCGTGGTCGCGAACCCTTGCCTCCGCGCCGAGTTGGTCGAGCGGCTTGACGGACTGCCGTACCACCCCGATGTCCTCAAAGCGGCTCAGCAGCGGTGCGCCGAACGGGAGGGGGCCTTCGACGACGGTTGGTTCGGTGAGGGCGGCTTGATCGGGAACAGCGTGGACCTTGATTGGGCCTGTGACTACTTCGTGTGCGCGTGGATGTCTCGCAACGGCTGCGCGGGCACTCGGAACGAGTTCACGAGCTCCTTCAGCGTTCGCTGGGACGCCGGCGGCGGGGATTCCGCGACCCGGTTCCGCAATGCAACGGCCGGACTCGTCGAGTGGTCCGCGATCATGCGGGCCTGCACCTTCGTGCGGCTGGACGTGTTCCAGTTCCTCGCCGCGGTCAAGGATCTGGCGGGGCACGCGCTGTACCTCGACCCGCCGTTCCCGAAGGTGGGCGACGCGTACAAGTTCGGCTTCGGCGAATCGGATCAGCGGCGGCTCGCGAAGGAGCTCGCCGGCTTCAAGACGTGTCGAATCGTGGTGCGGTACTATGACCACCCGCTGATTCGCGAACTGTACCCGGAACCGCTGTGGACCTGGCACCGGTTCACCGGGCGGAAGCAAACCAATGCGGCGGCGAATGAGGAAGTGCTCCTGGTGAGGAACGCGGCATGATGATCAAGATCGAGAAGATCCCGCAGGGCGTGCAGGTCACCGTCACCCCGAGCGGCGCGAAGAAGCCGGTCACGTTCGTGATCCAGCCCGGTCAGCTGGGGTTGATCACAGAGATGCTGCGGACCGCCATGAGTGCCGAGACCTTCAAGTTCGAGCTGCAGCTATGAGCGAGCGGGCCGGGTTCCTCAGCGCGATCCTCGAGAGCCCCGCGGACGACACCGCGCGGGCCGCGTACGCGGACTGGCTCCGCGAGCAGCCGGGGGCGTTCGACCGGCTGCACGGGCGGTTCCTGTGGGCCGGGCTCACGCTGGCCCGGTTCCGCGGCCAGGAGGTGGTCGAGGACGGGATGTTCTTCGACGCCCTGAGGGACCAAGCCGAGGCGGCGCCCGAGGTCATCGCGGTGCAGTTGCAGCACGTACTCGGGTGGGGCTGGAACGCCACCGAATGGGCCTGGGACAACGAGACCGCGGCCCCGGACCGGATCCACGTGGCGACGATCCCGCCCAAGGTGGCGAACGAGACCCCGGCCGAGCGTCGGGAGCGGCGGCGATCGGGGCGGGCCCGGACGACCGCGGCCGGTTACGAGCGCGGGTGCCTCACGTGGGTGCGGGTCCGCGCCAAGCAGTGGGAGCTCGCGGGCGAGAAGATCCTTGGGAGTTGTCCGCTCCAGCGGGTCGAACTGCTGGAACTGCCGGGGCTGGTGCTGAGCATCGAGAGCGACGACGGCTGGCGGTTGCGTGGCGAACTCCGGCCGCCGTTGACTCAGCGCCTCGACCGGGCGGGCACGGCGGCCGCCCCGATCGAGGCATCGGAGCCGGATCGGATGGAGGAGGGCTTCGCGCGTGACAAGTTCGTTCGGCGGTTCGCCCACTCCACCTGGGCGGTGCTCACGCGTCTGCACTTCATGGCCGGGTTCGCGTGGCCCGGGCCGCTGCCGGAAAGCATGATGGGACCCGGCCCGTACGTCGGAGTCGATCCTTCGCCGGAGTTGCTCGGAGGGATTTGATCCGCACCACATCTCGTTCACCCGCAGAGCCGGGCACCCCAGCGGTGCGCCGGCTCGCGTTCGTTTCATGCCCCCGCACCTCTCGTTTCGCGCGCCACGTGCGTGAGTCCAGAGGCCCTATAAGGGGTCTTAAGAGAGTAATTTCTTACCACTCAAAATATCCCTTATAGGGGCCTCCCCGCCCCCGGCTCGCACTTCGCGCGTGAATCGAAACCCCGCCTTCCCGCGGCTTTCATCCGGGCAACCCGGGGCGGCATCATCAGTAGCGGAAACAAGAGGATTCTGGAGCCTCCGGTGGCGGGCACGGGCGAGGACAAACTGAGCGCCCGGCAGGAACTCGCCATCGTGGCCCTGCTCGGGTCGTCCACGGTCAAAGGGGCCGCCGAGCAGGCCAAGGTGTCCGAGGCCAGCCTGTTCAAGTGGCTCAAGGACCCGGCGTTCAAACAAAGATTATCGTATGTTCGCAAGATAGTTACGGATCAGGCGTTCACCGCGGTGGGCACGGACCTGCAGGAGATCGGGCGGAACGCGGTGGCGACGATCAAGCGGAACCTGGGGCCGCCCGCGCCGCCGGCGGTGCAGGTGCGGGCCGCGACGGTGGCCCTGGACAAGCTCGCCAACTGGCAGATGGTGGCGGACCTGCAGGAGCAGATCGAGGGCCTCAAGGCGCAACTGGCGGGGCAGGCGCATGGCGAGCATCGCGAGCCTCCGGGCGCAGGTGGCGAAGCTGCGGGCGCAAGCGGCGGCGCGGATGCGGTGCGGGTCGCGGGAGACGCTGGAGCGGCTGCGGGCGGACCCGACGCTCCCGTTCACGGCGATGGGGTGGCGGCCGGACCCGTGGCAGGCCCGGTTCCTGACGAGCCCGGGGAAGCGGGAGTCGCTCCTCTGTTCCCGCCAGGCGGGTAAGAGCACCGCGACCGCGGCCCGCGTCGTGCGGGAGGCGCTCCTGTACCCGCGGGCCGACTGCCTCGTGTTCTGCCCCACGATGCGGCAGAGCATGGAAATGCTCCGCAAGGTGCGCGACTTCTACCGCGCGCTGGGGAGCCCGGTGGCCGAGCTCGCGGACACGAAGACGAGCCTCGAGCTGGCGAACGGGTCGCGGGTCATCAGCCTGCCCGATTCGCAGGAGGGCGTGGTCGGGTTCAGCGCGCCGCGGCTGGTCGTGATCGACGAGGGGAGCCGGGTCAGCGACGAACTGTACAAGAGCGTCCGCCCGATGCTCGCGGTGTCGAAGGGCCAGTTGCTCACGCTATCGACGCCGTTCGGGAACCAGGGCTGGTTCTTCGACATCTGGGACGACAGCGCCGAAGGGTTGAAGCGGCGGTCGAAGCTGCACGAGCCGTGGCAGCGGACCGCGGTGCCGGCGAGCCAGATCCCGCGGATCACGCCCGAGTTCCTGGAGGACGAGCGGGCCGAGCTGGGCGAGCGGTGGTTCCAGCAGGAGTACTTCCTCCGGTTCCTCGACTCGATCGACGCGGTGTTCAGTCAGGCGGTGATCCACGGGGCCCGGTCCGAAGGGATCGAGCCCCTGTTCGACCTGGGGGCGTAATGAATGTCGGCCGAAGTATTTACTTCGTGTTGTAGAGACCGGAAGCGGTCTTTACATTGTCGAGCAGGCATTTGTCCTCACTGCCACTGACGAGGCCGATGATGGCACCGACCACACCCCCGACGACCGTTCCGACAACCGGAACAACGGAACCGGCCGCTGCTCCGGCCATCATGCCACCCATCGCACCGAGCTGTGACCCGAGAACACTGTGGGCGGCCTGATCGGCGGCTTCGTCGCCACCCCGCTTCCGCTCCGCCTCAATGATCTCGCGAGCCTGATGGACTGCGCCCCAGAACGGCATAGCTCTCCTCCTAAACATTGACTTCGATGCTAGATCGAAGTCAGATAATCGAACCGAGTTGGCGGGTCTCTGTTGCCGCCAACCACTACCCATTGTTACGCACGCGAGGTGATTTTATTTATGAAATCCATCTACTCATTATAATCTCATAAAATATGGCATTGCCCCTCTAGGGCGATAAAAGTCAGGCCAGGTGGCTGATTCCAGTGCTCGGCAGTAGTTGGCCCATCGCACCACACCATTCCATCCGGGCAACCCCCTCCCGCACACTGGGCTCGTCTGGTGCGGGCGCCCGCACCTCCGCTCCGTCCGCCGAGGGCCCCGACCGTGCCGAACGTGAAAGCGATTCTCCTGGCCGTTCTGAAGGGCGCCGCGTGCCTGTTCGTGCGCTCGCGCCTCGACAACGTGGTGTCGCCCCCGAGCACCTTCACGCCCCCGTCCGTCATTACGCCCACCGTGGGGCGGGTGGTGTGGTTCTTCCCGGCGGACCGCGCCCCGAGCGATCAGCCGCTGCCGGCGCTCGTCGCCCACGTGTGGAGCGACACGGTGGTGAACCTCGCGATCTTCGACGCGAGCGGTAACCCGGTGCCGAACCCGCCCACGTCGGTGCCGCTGCTCTCCGCGAGCAGCGTGCCTCCTGGCGGCGGGCCGTACTGCACCTGGATGCCGTACCAGCAGGGCCAGGCCGCGAAGACCGATGCCCTGGCGAAGCAGCTGGCGGCGCGGTCGTGAACCCGAACCCGCCCACGTCCGACCCGGACCGGCGGGCGGACCCGTGGGGCCGCGACGACGGCCGGCACGATTACGACGTGGTTCCGAGGGGCGGGCTGTGGGAGTGAACCCCGAGAAGCTGTTCAGCGGGCTCGACCTCGGCAAGGCCGCGGACTTCAGCGTCCTGGCCACGGTCGGGCGCCGCAAGCTCGACCGCCCCGTGGCGAAGCGGCGGTTCAGCTACTCGGTCCGGTGGCTGCAGAGCTGGGACCTGGGCACGCGGTACACCGCGACCCGGCCCGGCGAGCGGTCCGTGATCGGCGACGTGAAGGCGCTGTACGAGCAGCCGGCGCTGACGTGGACGACGCTCGCGGCGGACTACACCGGCGTCGGCATGGCGGTGATCGAGCAGGTCATGGCGGCCAAGGTGAAGGCCCGGTTGCACCCCGTGTGCATCACCGCGGGCCACTCGATCAGCACGCCCGACGAGACCAAGGACCGCTCCTGGCACGTGCCAAAGAAGGAACTGGTCTCGACGCTGGTCGTGCTGCTGGAGAACGAGCTGCTCAAGTGGCAGGCCCCGAACACCCGCGGGGCGCTGCCGCTGATCGGGCGGTTCGAGAAGGAACTGCAGGCGTTCCGCGAGCACGTGACGAAGTCGAAGAACGTGACCTTCGGGGCCGAGCAGAGCCAGCACGACGACATCGTGATGGCTGTTGCGCTGTGCTGCTGGCTGGCGGAGCACAGCGGGGGCGGGGACGCGGCCGGGATCGGCGTGCCCGACGAGCGGGACGCGAGCGCGGTGGGCGGGGCGCCCGCCGGCGTGTTCGCCAGCGGGAACGGGGTGTGAGGGGCGATGCGTCGCAAATCAGCCGGCGGTGTCAGGTGCAGCGCCGGGTTCGGCTCGACAACCGGTGCTTGGCGCGGCCCGTCGAGTTAAACGGCCATTTGAACGGTAACGCCACGCCTGCTGAGCTCGTTCACGAACGAGAGCAGCGCACCTTGGTCGAACGCTACATGCACGAGGCAGAAGGTCACCTGCCGACCGTTCCTGTCGGTGACGTGCATCCGCCCCTTCTTGATGAACCCTACCATGCTGAAGCCGTCAGCTCGCGCGAGGAGTTGTCCCGAACCGTTTTGCAGTTCGCCGACGGCGACGGCCCTCAACTTGTCTGTGTGGTATCGTTGCTCGATGAAGCGACCGGCCAAGCCACCTGGCGTTAAACCTCGAATGATGACCTCGTCCTTTCGCAGGCAGAGCCGGCACTGCGACAGGCAGGAGACCAAGTACCGGACATACCAGACTGTACTCAGCAGGACAACTGGAGCGGTGATCCCGTTAACGATCGGTCTGACCAGATCGGCTCGTAATCGGCCGTCGAAAACGATCCAGAGGCCGCCCCCGACAAAGAGGTAGTACATGACCAAGACGATCAGCCACTCCGGCCGAAGCTGCGCCAGGAGGCCAAGGAAAATTTGTGCGCGGGTGCGAGCAAAAAAGCTCATCTCACGTCCTTTGGTCCGCCTCCTCGACGACCCGCCTTTGCCGCCGAACATACAGCTCACCTGCACCGCCATCTCCGGATGAGCAATGCGTCCCGAATCAGATGGCGGTGTCAGGTGCAGCGCCGGGTTCGGCTGCCTTTTGCCTAGAAGCTAGGAAAGAGCGCACGAACGCCGCCTGTCGCTGGACTCCGACGTTGGGATGCGTCGCCATTGCTTCCAGAATTTGACCGCAATCTTCGGGGTCTGCGAGGCCGGACCAGAGCAGTTGGTCAACGATCCCTGCACCCCACACCTGCACGCCCTCATCTTCATCGCCGAGGAATTCAGCCGCCCAAGCGATCCCTCTTCCGTCGGCAACCATCCGAAGCAGCTCGACGGCTGATCTTCGGGACTCTGCGTCCGCCTCACTGCGAGCAATCTCCAGGCACCGCTCCATCGCTGATAACGGCTTTAAGAGGGCAAGCACTGAGCGGGCCAACTCGCTGCCCGGTGCGCCCGCGACGTAATAGTCCACGGCGGATCGAAGGGAATCAACACCGACGATCAACTCCAGCGCTTGACGGCCCAAGTCCGAGCCGCCACTTTCGCCACCATCACGAAGAGTGCCGAGTTTCTGGGCCAGAGCGTGCCAATCCACCAGCCCCACCACGGAAGCCCTCTGGGTGCCGAACATAAAGCTCACCTGCACCGCCCCCTGCCAAGGGAGCGATGCCATCCAAGCTACATGGCGGTGTCAGGTGCAGCGCCGGGTTCGGCGTGCCTTTACTCCGCGCACAGGAAACCCGCGGCCTGCCACGCCGCAAAGCTCTGGGCTACTGGCTCAAAGCAGTCCGGCGTCATTGCCCCCATGCCGACGCTGTGGACCTGCCCGTCCGCGAGCGACAGCACGAGCGCGACCCCGCCGCTGTTGTCGCCGATCATCAGGTGCCCTGGGCAGTACGCCCGCGACTCGTGGGTGTCATTCCGCTCCATCACGGCGGTGCGACCGTACACCAGCGTCCGCCCATTGGCCGCGAGGAACGACACGGCGGTGCCCGCTAGGAAGGAACGGTACGGCTCCGGCAGCGGTCGCCCGAGCCATGTCTCGACCTCTTCCAGCGACTGCACGCCCTGCGCCCTCCGGTGGCCGAACAAATAGCTCACCTGCCGCGGGGTGAGCGAAACGGTCAGGAAACGACGCATTTGACGCGGTCAGGTGCAGCGCCGGGTTCGGCCTCTTGGGCGCTGCATGTGGTTAACCGACCGGTCCCTTCGTCGGCGGGACCGGGTCGGGGGTACATGGCGAGCGGGTGAGGGCGGTTGTGAGTCCACCGCCGATGCGGTAGAGGAGCACCGCGAGGTCGCGGGCACCGATCCCGGCGCACGCCAGCAGCAGAGCGGACAGCAGCCACACAACCACTGACTCGGACGAGAAGAAGAACCGCTCAAGAGCGGCAGCCCACCACTGGGCGCTGCCGCTCGGGGACACACCCGTCATACTTGCGAAGGCGAAGGCTACGACGAGCGGCCACCCGATCGCCGCGGCCATCATGGCGGCAAGGAGCAGCCGCGCGACCAAGAAGCCCGAGCTAACGTGCTTCGTCATCGCTCTACCTCTGCTTGCCGAACGATGAAGCTCACCGGCCCGGCCGCGACGCCAGTGTGCGGCAGAGACGCGCAGGGAGCAACGGGAAACAGACGACGTGGCCGGGTCCGGTGCAGCGCCGGGTTCGGCCTCGGCCACCTACACGTCGCGGTGAAACAGCCGCCGCACCTCGGCCTCGTACTCGGCAGCCAACCCGAACTCCTCCGGTTGCCGGGTGTGGTTGCCGAACAGGTCGGCCATCGCGATCCGCCACGCTCCCGCGTGCGTCATCAGCCCGCGCTTGTCCATCGGCTCGTAGTGAAACCGTGCCACGCTTCGGCGGTGAGCCTCGTCCGGCTCAACACCGCCGATCTTGACGAGCACCCACGCGTACAGCTGCTGCTCGGCCTCCAGGTACGGGACGTACTCCGCGTCCGGCCACCAGTCAACTGGGCGAGTTGCCGCCGACTCCGCTCGCTGGCGGACTCGGGTGAGCCAGTTGTCCGGCTGCGGTTCCGCCATCCGGTGGACTCCTCTGTGGCCGAACAAATAGCTCACCTGCACCGCCATCACCGGATGAGCAGTGCGTCACAAATTAGATGGCGGTGTCAGGTGCAGCGTCGGGTTCGGCGTGCCTCTGCTCCGGAGGCAGCCCGCCCTGATGCCGGATGAACGCCAGTCCCGTGGGATCGTAGTACCCCGGCGCGTGGACGCTCACGCTGTCGAACGTGAAGCCCTGGTCGCCGTCCTCGTCCGACACGCAACTCCGCCACAGGCCCATGCGCAGATCGGGGAAGTAGTACGAGTGCCGCCCTGGCCGGTACACTTCTGGCGCCAACCCGAGCCGCTCGGCGATCTCGGCGATGACCTCGTCGGCCCCGGCCTCGAACAGGTCGATGCCCTCGAACGATCCCCAGTGCTTGGGCGATTCGACGAACGCCACCACCGGTGGATCACCGCGGAAATCCACCCGGATGTCGCGATCCTGGTCGAGCAGGGGTTGTACTTCCGCGCGGGTCATGCCCAGCCGCACCATGCCGGCGAGCGACCGGATGCCGATGTGCGGGACCACCTCATCCGCTGCCATCAGCGCCCTCTGTTGCCGAACATACAGCTCACCTGCACCGCCATCACCGGATGAGCGGTGCGTTCCGAATCAGATGGCGGTGTCAGGTGCAGCGCCGGGTTCGGCTCGCCTTGCTCGGGACTGAATCGGCCGCGCCCCGTCAGCAGAGCCGCCAAATGAGGCAAGCGACACCGCCGGTCAACGTTACGCCGGGTTAGGACTCTGCTTGGCTCCACTCAGCCAGCGCCGCCCCGGCACGCCGCAACTCCGCCCGCACGACGCTCAGCGTGGCGTCCGTTTGCCAGCAGCAGGCGTCGTCGGAGGTCGAGCCCATGTACACGCCGAGCAGCACCCGGCCGTCGTCCCCGGCCTCGGCCCGTAGGGTAAAGTCCTCCCCGCTCGCCGTCCACTGCCGCTCGCGGCCGGCGGCGACACCCGCCGCCGATATGAGGAAGTCGCCGAGCTGTCCCATCCCAGGGAAGGCGGGCTCGGCGTCGGGATCAACGGACACGGCGGCCTCGAACGCCGTTCCGCGGAGCCACGCCACCAGTACGCCCGGCAGGTCTGGGTCGGGCGACAGCGACAGCGACATACCCGCCGCCTCAGCGATAGTGACGACCGCCACGAGCACCTCCGGGTGCCTTTGGTGCCGAACGAACAGCTCACCTGCACCGCCACATCCCGAGCAGCGATGCGTCCCGAATCAGCCGGCGGTGTCAGGTGCAGTGCCGGGTTCGGCGTGTCCCACAGTTATTCTGTGCGGAAGGGCCTACCAGCCTCGTAGAGTTTCAATCGCGCCTGCATGGCCTTCCGTTGTTCATCCGCCTTGGGGCCGAGCAACTCGATCGCTTTCTTTTGCGACTTGATTGCCTCATCGAACTGACCAGCCTCCGCGTAGGCGGCCGCCACCGTATCAAGGCACTCCGGTCGCTTTCCTCCGGATTTCTCATTCGACTTACTGGCGTATTCCAACGCCTTCCTGCCGTCGCGGAACTTGGGGTCGGGGCACGTTGCCAGCTGCCACGCCCAACTGTTGAGGAGGTTGGGATAGTCGGGATCACGCGTCAGCGCCTTCGCGAAGTCGGCCTGGGCATTGGCAAAGTCTTTCAGCGCGTGGCGCGCTTGGCCCCGCCGGTAATGCACCATTTCCATCTCCGGGTCGAGCCGCAGAGCCTCGGTGTAATCGGCCACGGCCTTAATGCTGTCCTGCTTGTACCACTGGTAGGCGCGGCCCCGGTAATGATGTGTGTGCGCCAGACACTTGTCTTTGCCGTCTCCGTTCCTGGAGAAATCGGTGCCGCCTTCGATCACCTTGGTGTAGTCAGCGATGGCCTTGTCGTACTCGCGCAGGGACTCATAGGCGAGGGCGCGATTGAACCGAGCACTGAAGCCCTTGGGATCGATCACCAGGATCTTCGTCAAGTCGGCCACCGCCTTCGCATACTCTCGCTTGTCGAGAGCGGGATGGCCGGCGTAGAGCGAACTGCGGCTGAAGTAGGCTTCCACGAACTGGGGGTCGAGTTCGATGGCCTTTGAGTAATCGGTAATGGCTTCGGTGTAGCGCCTGTTCTGCTCGTGGGCAAGAGCGCGCTCGTAGTAGCCTCGCGCTGTGGCGGGCTCGTCCGCACGGCCCCCGATCGCCAGCAGGCAGAGCGAGGTTACGGAAAGCAGACCGGATGTGCGCATGGGAATGCCCTCAGAAGACGCCGAACATAAAGCTCACCTGCACCGCGGCGTCCCGAGCAGCAGTGCGTTCCAAGTCAGACGGCGGTGTCAGGTGCAGCGCCGGGTTCGGCGCCTGCGGCACTCACCAGAACCGCCACCAGCGTCGACGCGGGGCCGACCCAACGGCGGCCTCGAAGTCGGCCTCTAGCACCTTCACCAACCCGGGACGGCCGGCGGCTCCGATCGCATCCAGGGCGAACCCGAGCGCCTCCCGGGCCGGCCGTGCCGACTCACCCGCCGCGGCTTCCGCCGCCTTCGCCGCGTGCTCCGCCACCTTCGCGGCGAACGACGCGACCAGCGCCGCCTCGGGGCCGGCCGGGCCGGGGTCGTGCTCCGCCTCGTCGGGCTCCAGCGGCACCGGGTAGTGGTACGGGATCAGCGCCCGACCGGCCGCCGCAAGGGCATCAATGTACGCCGCCCGCAGCCCGCCGCACGCCTGCCGCTCGGCCGCGGACTGCTCGGCCAGCGCGATGGCCCGGTCGACAGCTGCGACTCGGGTTGGGGCGGCATCCGGCCACGCCTCGGCGAACAGCGGCTGAACGCGGCGGGCGCACCGCACGGCAAAGGCCACCCGCAACCAGTGTGGCAGCCGTTCTGGGTCCACCTCTATCCCCCCTCCGTCGCCGAACGAACAGCTCACCTGCACCGCCACCACCAGATGAGCGGTGCGTTCCAAGTCAGCGGGCGGTGTCAGGTGCAGCGCCGGGTTCGGCTCGATGCTACTCCTTGCCGAGTACCAAGTCCACCACCCAGCAGCCGCGAACGTGCGGGCCGGGGCCGCGGCAGTGGTCGAGGATGTCGTCGGAGTCACAGCCCGCGTCTTGAAGCGCGTCAGCGAGAATCGGCATGGTGCAGAACTCACGCGACTCGTACATCTGCCGAGCGAACGCCAACACCTTCTGTGTGCGCCATTCGGGATCGAGGTCGACGGGGTGGAATGGGTTGCCCAGAACTTCGCGGAGGATAGTTGCCCCGACCGCGTTGGCTTGCCTCCGGTAACACCGTCCCGCCTCAGTTTGCGCCTCGTCCTCATCATCGTCTTGGGTGGGGTGTAACTCCCACCATTGATCCGCGAGTCGGTCTTGCATGAACGAAACCACCCTTGCGACAGTTTCCGAGCCGTACCTGCCATGATCGGGTGGCCAGCAGACCTCGAACGGGAACGTGCCTGGGATTTCATCGGCCTTGTCGGCGTACGCACGCACCTGAACGGCGAAGCTCGGATCGTCGGCGAAGGCTTCCGCGAGATCGAGAAGCCGAGATTCTTGGTCGCTGAAGGTGCCGCTGCGAATCAACCGGTAGATGCCACACCCAGCCAAGCGGTACTTGCGAGACGAGTATTTCCCGGTCTCCCACAGGTAGTTCTTCATCGGCCAAATGTCATCCGCGGACAACCACTCCGCTTCGGTCACAGTGCGCCTCCTGCGGCCGAACATAAAGCTCACCTGCACCGCCCCCTGCCAAGGGAGCGATGCCATCCAAGCTACATGGCGGTGTCAGGTGCAGCGCCGGGTTCGGCGTGCCTTTACTCCGCGCACAGGAAACCCGCGGCCTGCCACGCCGCAAAGCTCTGGGCTACTGGCTCAAAGCAGTCCGGCGTCATTGCCCCCATGCCGACGCTGTGGACCTGCCCGTCCGCGAGCGACAGCACGAGCGCGACCCCGCCGCTGTTGTCGCCGATCATCAGGTGCCCTGGGCAGTACGCCCGCGACTCGTGGGTGTCATTCCGCTCCATCACGGCGGTGCGACCGTACACCAGCGTCCGCCCATTGGCCGCGAGGAACGACACGGCGGTGCCCGCTAGGAAGGAACGGTACGGCTCCGGCAGCGGTCGCCCGAGCCATGTCTCGACCTCTTCCAGCGACTGCACGCCCTGCGCCCTCCGGTGGCCGAACGAACAGCTCACCTGCACCGCCATCACACGATGAGCGATGCCATCCAAACTACATGGCGGTGTCAGGTGCAGCGCCGGGTTCGGCTCGCTCACCACCGCGGTTCGGGGGCGCACACCGAGCGTCGCGGTTCCGCGGAAGCCCGCCCACCACCGCGGCCGAGCGGAGCAGCACCGACCCCGGGCGCCGTGTCGCCCCACTTCGGAGGCCACCCACCACCGCCACACACAGCGACGAGCCGCGCCGACCACCCACGGGCACTACGCGGAGCACCACCGACCCGCAATCACCGTGTCCCCATACCCGGCCACGCCCACCCGCACCTCGCGGCGACGAGCCGCGCCAGCACCGACCGGCACCACGCGGAGCCCGACGCGCGGGGTTCACCCACGCGGACCACACGCCACCGCCGCCGCACGCGCGCTCCTGCACGCGATGGTTGCCGAACGTAAAGCTCACCTGCACCGCCATCACACGATGAGCGGTGCGTCCCGAATCAGCCGGCGGTGTCAGGTGCAGCGCCGGGTTCGGCTCGCTCACGTCCGCGGTTCCGGGGCACACGCCCCGCGCCGCGCATCTGCGGATGCCCGCGGCACCGATGCGGCCGAGCGGAGCACCACCGACCCCACGCGCCGTGTCGCGGCCCATCGGAGGCCGGCCACCACCGCACCTCGCGGCGATGAGCCGCGCCGACCACCGGCGGGCACCACGCGGAGCACCCCCGACCCGAACCGCCGTGTCCCCACCCGCATCCCGGCCACGCCCAACCGCACCTCGCGGCGACGAGCCGCGCCCGCGCCCACCGGCACTCTGCGGAGCCCGACGCGCGGGGTTCACCCACGCGGACCACACGCACACCGCCGCACGGGCGCTCCAGCACGCGAGGGTGGCCGAACGTAAAGCTCACCTGCACCGCCATCACACGATGAGCGGTGCGTCACAACTCAGCGGGCGGTGTCAGGTGCAGCGCCGGGTTCGGCCTCTTGGGCCGCCACTCTGCCGGACGCGAGTAGTTGCCGGAGAGCATGGCAACCGCTCATGGTCGCCTCGCGAAGCTCGACGGCGAACCCATCGAGTGTGGTCGCCGACCGTACCGGCAGCCCGAGTTGATCGGGGAGATACGATTCGGCATCCCATACAGCACCACGAACGACTTGGCTGGCTGCGCCCGTCTGGATCTTCCACTGATCTTCAGACCAGTCCACCGTTAGCCGGAGATTGTAGCGGCGGCAGACGGCAGTATCGACCTCGACCCCGATCTCTAAATACCGCCAGGCGTGCATACTGATGCGGATATACGGCTCATGTTGGTCGGCGACGAGGCCACCATCGGCGAGGTCGTTCGCCAACTGCAGGAGCGTGTGTTGGGCCTGCGTTAACGCACCCAAGAACGCGACGACGTTGCGGCTGCCCTCGTCCACCGCTTACGCCTCTGGTTGCCGAACGAACAGCTCACCTGCACCGCCATCATACAGTCAGCGATGCGTCCCGGAACAGATGGCGGTGTCAGGTGCAGCGCCGGGTTCGGCGTGCCTTTGCGACCCACCCCGCCACCGCGTCACTTGTCGGACTTCTTCCCCCGCGACTCCGGCGGGCAGCCGTAGAAGCGGAGCTGAACTGGCGCATCATTCTTTTGGGGATCGGTCGTCACTTCGACGCGCGGATACCTCTGATCGGACACCCACCCGATGACCTCAGCCCGTGTAGCCGCTTTACCATTGATGGTGAGCCGGACGCTCTTCAGGTCAGGCACGGTGACGGTCCTGCCGTCCTTCTCTCCCTCTTGGGGTTCAGCGCGGAGGAGAAATCCGTCTGCACCGGCGTGCTTCCCGCTGGGGACAGTGACGGACTGAACCTCGTAGATGACAGCCTTCAAGTCGCTGGCCATGCCCGGCGAGGCGGACAGCGAGAAAACAACGAATGCCAACAGGGGCCGAGGCATGGGGATCAACCCTCCCACAAGGGCTATGCGAAATGGACCATTCACGGCCTCGGCTTCTGCCGCCGAACAATAAGCTCACCTGCACCGCCATCACCGGATGAGCGATGCGTCCCGAATCCGCGGGCGGTGTCAGGTGCAGCGCCGGGTTCGGCGTGCCTTTGCTAGTCACCGAAGCAGATCACGGCTCGGCCAGACTCCTGCGCCCGCGAGGCCGCGCGCTCCCACGTTGAGAGGAGCCGGAGGAACTCGCCCCGCCCGACCCGCCGGTGCAACACCGGGACGACCGCGGTCTGCACCTCCCACGCCTCGGCCTGCGCCTCCACCAATCGGCGGGCGTCGGCCAGCATCCGAGTCAGGGCGGTCAGGTCCGGGCCGGCGAACAGGGCGCAACCGTACAGGTCGATGTACTGGCCTGTCTCGGCCGCCAGCCGCTCGAATAGCGGGTGCAGGAACCAGTAGTACCCGTCGTCGCCCTCGAACCCCAGCGACGGCTCGTCGGGGTCCGACGCCTGGTACGGAGCGTCGCCAACACCGATGTCGAGCATCGCGCCCTCGTGTGGCCGAACGAACAGCTCACCTGCACCGCCATCAGTGGATGAGCGGTGCATCCCAGATCAGATGGCGGTGTCAGGTGCAGCGCCGGGTTCGGCGCGCTTTAACCCCACATTACTTTTTCTGGCAGCAAGCCGGGCTGGTTGAAGATGATCCAGAACGAGTGCGCATTCATCAGGTCGCCCGTGCCATAACCCACCTCGGCCACGTCACCTTTGAAGTGGACGCATTCCAATTGGAGCTGCTCTCGGAACAATTCCGGGTTGGTGATGGACGATCTTAACTCCTCAGCCCATTCTGTCCGCTCCCACCAAGAGTACATCCGATCTACTACGAGTTTCAGCATTGTGGGCTCGTTCTCGCAGATCCACGCGACGTGCCCTCGAATCGTTTCGAACTCGACGCCGGACATCGGCACCGCCTGATCGGTGGGGAAGATGTACCCCATCACACGCCGCCCACCAAATGCCCCGACACGAAATCTCCACCACCGCCATTCCTCATCCCAGAGGACCGGCCCGAGCGTTCCGTCGCGGATCAGGCTATCGTCCACGCTTACCTCGGGCGGCCGAACATACAGCTCACCTGCACCGCCACCATCGAATCAGCGGTGCGTCGCAGTATAGCGGGCGGTGTCAGGTGCAGCGCCGGGTTCGGCCGGGGCTGAGGGAGGACTTTCATGGGCCGCGTGTATGCCGTTGACGCCGACTGCTCCCGCGGCGAGATCCAAGTCGATAGGGGCCGTTTGTGGGTGCTGTGCGGCACTTGGCAACGGGTGCCGATGCCCGTGCGGGTCGAGTTCGACGGCGACACGTCGGTCGGTGGTGCCACGGTGACCGCCTTCTTCAGTCTGTGCGGGGGGCCGGTCGAGTCCCCCGACGGCGGGGCGGCGAAGGTCCGGTTCCGGGCGGTCGCGTGTTTTCTGCAGGTGACGCCGGAAGACCCGGACCCGCACCCTCACGGCTCACGCGGGTCCGAGGTCGCGAGCGCCAGTTTCGAGTCGATGAGCTCGTAGCGGCCTTTGGCGAGTCGCCGGGCATGTAGGCCGACGTTTGTGCCCTTGACGGACGCGGTGTACTGCCACGCGGCCGGGTCGGCGCTCGGCTCACCGATGTCGAACGCCGCGCCGGGCAGGGCTCGGTTCCGATGCGCCTTGACCGTGTATGTCGTCCCGTCGCCGCTAACGGCTTCGAACTCGGCCATGAGTTCGCGCGTGAACTGCTGCCCCATATGCGACTCCCGCCCTTCAGTGCCGAACGAACAGCTCACCTGCACCGCCACCACCGGATGAGCGGTACGTCCCAAATCAGATGGCGGTGTCAGGTGCAGCGCCGGGTTCGGCTCTGCGTTACGGCGACGGGTAGTGAGGTACCCACGTAGCGTTAGGCTTGTCTGCCGACACACTGAACCCCCAGCCGTATACCGCCCACCACCGCCGCCACAGCTGCCGGTTCTCCGGATCGAAGTCTGCGCCACTGCGATCTCGCCCGATCTGCTGGCCGGTCAGGTACGGGAGCGCGAACGAGAAGCACATGACCCGGACCCAGCGGGGATCATCCGACCCGAGGCCGCGCACGTCGTCGGTGGGGTAGGCGTCGATCAGCAGCGGCACCGTCTCGCGATCGCCGATCGCACCGAGTACCAGAACAACCTCGTTCCGGATCGCCTCCTCACCCACGAGCCGGTGGAGCGCCGGGAGTGCGCGAGCACCCAGCCGGATCAGCTCCTTCATCGGCGGGGAGAACTGCAGCACTTCCCCGCCGGGGATGAGCGTGCCGAAGAACTGCACCCGCCCGGCCGGCTCGCGCAATCGGGCGATCAATTGCTCCACTTCCGAGTCGGGCTCCTGTGCCGAGGCCTGAGGTGGTGGTTTCATCGCGTGCACACCCCACCACAGGACCGCGGCAGCCACGGCGGAGGAGAGTGCGCACGCGCCGATGAACAGTAAGCGCTTCCGCATACCTCACCTTTTATGGCCGAACAATGAGCTCACCTGCACCGCCCTCACCGGATGAGCGATGGGTCACAAATCCGATGGCGGTGTCAGGTGCAGCGTCGGGTTCGGCAGGCCTTTGCTCGCCCGCGGGTCACCCCAGCCAACGCCGCCAAAACCACAGCCACCCGACTCCGCCGCGCCGCAACTCCCGCCGCAGGAGCCGGGCGGCCGACTGCCCGATTGGATACGTCTGGGCATGCGAACCCGGCCCGACTACGCGGACGTTGCCGCACCAGAAGCAGATCAGGAACTCGGCGACCTGACCGCCGCGGGAGGCGCGGACCGCGTAGTGCGGGTCGAAGCACAGCGCCCACCCGAGGCCCTCGCGGTTGGCCGCGACAAGCGCCTGCCCGACCGCACGCCTCCGGTCTGCGGTTGGCACCCGAGCGACGCCGCGGATACGATACCCTCGAATGAACCCTGGACCTTCTCGCATCGGCGGGTCGTCGTACTCCTCATCCTCGTCGCTCCCGTCGTGATCGGGCAGGTGAGGGTCGACGGACAGAATTTCGACCTCCTCCGGCGACGCCAAGATATCCAATACGGACGGCGGGAAGAGGAACTCGCGGTCGGGTCGCGAATTAGCCTCGAAAGGCGGTGGTTCGAGAACGTCCGCACTCACGTGTCGCCCTCCGGTGGCCGAACATAAAGCTCACCTGCACCGCCCCCTGCCAAGGGAGCGATGCCATCCAAGCTACATGGCGGTGTCAGGTGCAGCGCCGGGTTCGGCGTGCCTTTACTCCGCGCACAGGAAACCCGCGGCCTGCCACGCCGCAAAGCTCTGGGCTACTGGCTCAAAGCAGTCCGGCGTCATTGCCCCCATGCCGACGCTGTGGACCTGCCCGTCCGCGAGCGACAGCACGAGCGCGACCCCGCCGCTGTTGTCGCCGATCATCAGGTGCCCTGGGCAGTACGCCCGCGACTCGTGGGTGTCATTCCGCTCCATCACGGCGGTGCGACCGTACACCAGCGTCCGCCCATTGGCCGCGAGGAACGACACGGCGGTGCCCGCTAGGAAGGAACGGTACGGCTCCGGCAGCGGTCGCCCGAGCCATGTCTCGACCTCTTCCAGCGACTGCACGCCCTGCGCCCTCCGGTGGCCGAACGGACAGCTCACCTGCACCGCCATGCCCCCTTTAGGCTCGCACCTGCTGACGATGGCGGTGTCAGGTGCAGCGCCGGGTTCGGCGGATTGGGATCAGGGCATGCTTGATGACTGCGGAGCGGCTTGGGTATTCGGTGTTTGTTTGTGCTTGTCAATCTCTGCGAAGTAGCGACCGCCGAAGAACGCCACGACCGAGGCGATGCCCGCGAGAAGGACTGTGGTAACTGCCGTGATGACCGCGAGACGCTTCTTGTAGCTGTAATCCTGAGCCGTTCGCTTCGATTCTTGCGACTCTTGCCACGCGCGGCGATCCTTCTCTTGGGCTTCTTGCCACTGGCGGTTCTTCTCATCCTTCTCGTCCTGCTTGCGGTCGCGTTCATTCTGCCACTGTCGCGCCTTCTCGGCTTCGGCGGCTTGGTGAGCGCGGTTTTTGTCGGCTTCGGTCGCGTTCTTCTCTTGCACTTCTCGCGCGACCTCTCTTGCGGTAATCATTTCGGCATGCTCCTTTGGACTGTGCCCAGATTCAAATGCACAGTAATCGGAACATGCTCGCTCTGAGTTGATGGCGGCTACATACGATTTCTGCTTGTCCCGCGTATCCTCGAACTGGCGTTTGTAATCCTCTTCGGGTCCGGCGTGGCCGTGGAAACAGAACGGCGAATGTCGAGCACCAGGAAAAGAGGTTGACTTGCCGGTGCGGCGCCACTCCAAGTCAACGAGCTTCAACTCGGGGTCGTGATCCACTTTCCCGGAGAGGAACCCACAGTTAGCGCATCGGACCTTGGGCGATTCCATCCGCGCATTCCCCTCTGGTTGCCGAACATAAAGCTCACCGGCCGCGGTGTGAGCGACACGGTCTAAAAACAGCGCAGTATACAGCGGTCCGGTGCAGCGCCGGGTTCGGCCTCGGGGCACCTCCGCGGATCGCGTCCGCGCGCCACGACTGCGGTTCTGCGGTTCTGCGGAGCGCCGCGCATCCGCTGTGCCCGCGCCACCGGGGCACATCCGCAGAGCCCGAGGCCGCGACACGCGCGGACTCGTGCGGCCACCACATTCTCTCCGATGGGCCGCGGCGATGCAAGCCACCTCGTGCGACACAACCGCCTACCGTGCTGGGGACCACACGCCCACCACACCGGAGCGTGTGTCGCGTGAAGCTCGCGGCGCGGCCGAACATAAAGCTCACCTGCACCGCCATCACACGATGAGCGATGCGTCCCAGATCAGATGGCGGTGTCAAGCGCCGCGCCGGGTTCGGCTCGATGCCCTCGGCGGTTCCGGGCCATACGCTCAGCACCGCGCATCCGCTGTGCCCGCGGGACCGGTGCGGCCGAGCGGAGCGCCACCGACCCGACGCGCCGTGCCGCCGCACACCGGAGGCCAGACCCAACCGCACCTCGCGGCGATGAGCCGCGCCCGCCCCGACGGGCACCACGCGCAGCACCACACGACCGTCGGACGCGGTGCGGACCATGCGCCCACCGCCGCCGCACGCGCGCTCATGCAGCCTTGTGTGGCCGAACTTACAGCTCACCGGCCCGGCCACCACACCAATCACGACAACGACACGCCGGCGAGCAGCACGAAACCAATCACGTGGCTGGGTCAGGTGCAGCGCCAGGTTCGGCCTAACGACCTGCGGCGACCAGTGCCTCGCGTATCCGACTCGCGACAACTTCGTCATCCCATGTGGTGGCCCGGAGGTTCGACACGACGTTGGCCGGGAGAGGGCATCCGGCCCGAACCAGAACCCGGATTGACATCGCTGCTTCACGCCGAACCTTTGGCACCGGGTCGCGCAGCAGTCCGGCGAGCGCTGGCAGTGCGGCTGCGGCAGCATCATTCGGCTCGCGGGCTTCAGGAACGAAGTGCCGCAAGGCCTCGGCTGCCGCCGCCCGATTCTTGGCGTCCGTGGCGACGAGCTGACGGATGCAGCCAACGACCGCTTCGTCCGGTGCGTCCGTTACGGACTCCGGTACCTCGGCACCGATCGCCGCAAGGGCCGCCCGGACCTCCGGGTGTACATCCGCTACGTCCGACGGATCAACGTCGTGTTCGACCAGAAGCCGAAGCAAGCCCGCGGTAACCTCCTGCCGCTGCCGCTTGTTGCGGACACGGGCTTGGATCAGCGGCCACACGTCCGCGAATAGCTCGGCTCCGGCTCGCCACGACATCCGCATGCCTCGTCTTGCCGAACAAAGAGCTCACCTGCACCGCCATCATCGAATGAGCGATGCGTCACAAGTTAGCCGGCGGTGTCAGGTGCAGCGCCGGGTTCGGCCCGCGGCCGCCACTGCTTGAGCTGTCGCTCATGCTCCTCAGCCTTAACTCGGCAGAGGGTAAACGCCTCGTCCAGCGACTCCACGCACAGACCCGCATACTCGTCCCGCAACAGTGACCGGAGTGCATCACGACAACCGTCCCCAACCACGATGGCGAGCGGCCACTGGAGCTTGGTCACCCCATCGCGCCCGATCTGAGTGACCCACGCCATGTTGTCTCCCCAGCGGTACACGAGCTCACGGAAGTCGAGGACGGTACACCGTGACCACCACGCCTCCCGGGCGGCTGCGGACGCGGCGAGGATGTACTTGGCGTCCGGCGTGCCCTCGGACCCATCGCGATAGGAGCCGAAGTAGCGAACGACGAGGAACTCGGGAGGTTGGAACTGCGGGCCATCGACGACCGCCACTTCGTGCCGCAAAGCGGAGAGGTCCGAATAGGTCACCGTTCTCAGCCGGACGTTCCCCATCCGCGCCCTCTTCCTGCCGAACGAATAGCTCACCTGCACCGCCATCACCGGATGAGCGGCGAGTCTCGAATCAGCGGGCGGTGTCAGGTGCAGCGCCGGGTTCGGCTCGCTCACGTCCGCGCCGCGCATCCGCGCGAGCCCACCCACCGGTGCGTGCGAGCGGAGCCACCACCGCCCCTGCGCGCCGTGCCGCGGCACACCGGTGGCCGCCCACCACCGCCACCCGCGGCGATGAGCCGCGCCCACCACCGGCGGGCACCACGCGGAGCACCACCGACCCGCACCACCGTGTCGCCGCACATCACGGACCATGCCCAACCGCACCTCGCGGCGGCGAGCCGCGCCAGACCCGATCGGCACCACGCGGAGCACGACGCGCGGGCGTCACCTTCGCGGACCACACCGTCAGCGCCGCCGCACGCGCGCTCGCGCGGCTCGGGGTGGCCGAACGAACAGCTCACCGGCCCGGCCGCGACACCAGTGTGCGGCAGAGACGCGCAGGGAGCCACGGGAAACCGACTACGTGGCCGGGTCCGGTGCAGCGCCTGGTTCGGCGCCTGCGTCTCACTCGAAGAAGGCGGCGAGCTTGGCAGCCAGCCAGCCGCGGAACTCCGGCGTTGTCGGCGGGCAGTGCTTGCACCCGGCGATCACCTCACCGTCGGCGTGCGGGACGATCGCCCGCACCCGCCCCACGACCGCCGCGCCGGGGAACGAGATGTCGTCGGCCGCCCCGAGCACCAGCACCGGCATTGTCAGCCGCCGCAGCTCGTCGTCGGTCGCTAGCGGCGGGATGCGGAAGTCGAACGGCATGTCCCGGATGGCGTCGCCGGTGTACCCGGCCCAGTCGGGGTCCCAGGTTGTGAACAGCGGGTCGAGCAGCCGCCGTAGGTTCCGCTCCGTCCGCCACACCCGGTACCGGATCATCGGCAGGGCCATCTTGGTCAGCCCCTTCCAGTGTGAGCCGTTGGCGATCCCGGCGGGGACCAGCAGGGCCAGACGGCAGACCCGCTCGGGTGCCGCCGAGGCGGCCTGCCGTGCGACGAACCCGCCCCAACTCACCCCGAACAGGTTCACCGCACCGAGGCCCAGCCCGTCGAGCAGGTCCCCAAGCCACCGGGCGTGGGAGTCGTCGGTCAGGGGTAGTTTCACTTGCAGACCGCGGACCGATTGGCCCGGCAGGTCGGGGGCAACGACGCGGAACCGTTCGAGGAGGGGACTCAGTTCGGCAACGAGGAAGGCCGAGCCGGTCCGCATGGCATGCAGGCAGACGAGCGGCGGACCATCAGTGCGACCGGCGAGTAGCACTTGATTCGGCCCGTACCGCGTCGGCACCTCGCGGCTCTCGACCGAACCCAGGATGCGGTCCCGGAAGCGGTCGAACCACGACTCCAGTCGATCGCGAGCCACATCGTTCTTCCACGTCACGGCCACCCGGAAGCCCTCTCTTGCCGAACGAACAGCTCACCTGCACCGCCACCACACGATGAGCAGTGCGTCACAATACAGCGGGCGGTGTCAGGTGCAGCGCCGGGTTCCAGTAGTTTCAAGTTGGCGGCTTGGTTTTGTTGGCCGATCGTGCAGTAGTAATGGACTTATTTTCGCCATCTGTAGGTGCCAGCCCATCGGCCAACAGTATCAGGCATACCGCCGCCAGTGTCCACCCGAGGCCGCGGGCTGAGCGGGACCACAACCAGGCGTTACGCAGGATCAGCCCGACGGCCACCCACAGGAGTCGCACGACCCCATCGGTGGTCGAGGTCCGGGGCCGAACCTGCCCCAACTGGCGGTAGCTGCTCTCGATCCCGAATCGGGTCCGGTACAGGTCCCGAATCGCCACCGGGCTCCCGCTCACCCGCCACACCGCGTACAGTAACTTCTTGCTCCGCCGGCCCCCGGTCCGCCGGTACCGGTAGCTCTTGTGAGCGATCACCACGTGCACCCGCACCGAGGTGCCCCGATCCGCGTGGGTGTACGCATATCGACCCGCGCCCCGCCGCCGCACGGCCCGCAACCCGACCCCCTTCACCCCGGGCCGGGGCTTGCGGCCCCGGACCACGGCCGGGATCACGAACGGCACACCCCGCGCCTGGAGCAACCGCATCACCGCGATCGAGAAGAACGCCTTGTCCAGCAGCGCGACCCGGACCGTAACCCGTGCCGCCGTCACCTGATCCAACAGCCGGGTGAGCACCGCGGTCATCGGCTCCTTCTCGCCCACGGCCGTCAACCCGAGCGTGTACCGGTCCGGTCCCCCGACGAGGCACGCGGTGGCGTACGTGTGGAACGTGTGGGTGCCGCCGGCCCCCTTGGACCGGGTGGTGTCCCGGTTCGGCGTCCCGAAGTACCCGATCCGGTGGTAGTCGATCGCGACCCGAGCCGCCCGCTTCCGCTTGCCGAGCGGGGCGTGGAGGGCCGGCCGCAACCGCCGCTCGAGGGTGCGGCGCCGCTTGGGCAGCGTGAGGTACAAGCAATCCCAGATGGCCTGCCCGGACGGGGCGTCGGCGATCGCGGCACAGGCCGCGGCCACCGAGCGGGCGAACGCCGCGGCGAACAGCACCACCCGCCACACCACCTCGGGTGTACAGGTGCGGCGACGCTTGGGCAGTTGGACCGCACGGCCGAGCCAGTCGGTCAGGACCGGACGGAGGTGCCGGGTGGCGTGGGCCGGGGTGGCTCGGATAGACTGACGTTTGGGTCGCATGGGGGCTCCGACAGTGGAGGCGTGGTAACCACCATTGACCGGTAAACCCATGCGGCCCGCTACTCATAAATCGCCCAACTTGAAACTACTGGGTTCGGCTTCTGCGCTGGCAGTTGCGTTTCCGCGGAGCCCGCGCCCGCGTCGCGGTTCCGCGGGGCCACCACCGACCCGCGCCACCGTGTCGCGGCACACCGTAGGCCACCCACCACCGCACCTCGCGGCGACGAGCCGCGCCGCCCACCCACGGGCACCACGCGGAGCACCACCGACCCGCATCACCATGCCGCCGCACACCGGAGGCCGCGCCCAACCGCACCTCGCGGCGGTGAGCCGCGCCCATCACCCCCGGGCACCACGCAGAGCCCGACCAGCGGGGCTCACCCACGCGGACCACACGTTCTGCGCCGCCCGCACGCGCGATCGAGCGACTCGGGTGGCCGAACGAACAGCTCACCTGCACCGCCATTATCGGATGAGCGGTGCGTCCCAGATCCGCGGGCGGTGTCAGGTGCAGCGCCGGGTTCGGCGTGCCTTTCGCTGCTTGCGAATGGAAGGCCCCGGCACGCCAAGCGAGCCGCCCCTATTTGAACTCGAAGGAGGCGACGAACGCAGCGGCCTCCGTCGAGCTGACGAACTCCTTTGAACCCCGAACCATGATTGCGTAGATGCGGGTGCCGTTGACGACCAGCACGAGACGGCCATGTACCCCGTCCCTCTCGGTGAGCAGGTCCCGCGCGGGCAACTTGTCCGGCCCGAACGTGACCTCCTTCCGCTCGGTGACCTTCGCCCCGGTCCTCTTGACGAGCCCACTCTCAACTGAGTCGTAGAACGTGCCCAGGTTCTTTAGCTCTGCCGCGGGCACCTCGCCGTAGGCCACCCCGTGAAGCGTGCCTTGGCTCTCCACGAGCACGGCGTCGAGGGAAGCGCGCCCCTTCTCATTCTTGTGCGTTTTGGCCTCCGCGCCCTTCGGGAAGGCAATCGCGAATTGCCCCTCTTTCGAGGTGTACTTCTCACCGCCAGCAGCAGCACCGGCGACGGTGATTGTCAACACGAGGGCGATGGACAGTGCCTTCATGGGTAATCCGCCAACGGCCTCGGGTTGCCGAACATAAAGCTCACCTGCACCGCCATCATACCGCCAGCGAGGCGTCACAAATCAGCCGGCGGTGTCAGGTGCAGCGCCGGGTTCGGCGGGCCTTTACTCCGCGCACAGGAAATCCGCGGCCTGCCACGCCGTAAAGCTCTGGGCTACTGGCTCAAAGCAGTCCGGCGTCATTGCCCCCATGCCGACGCTGTGGACCTGCCCGTCCGCGAGCGACAGCACGAGCGCGGCCCCGCCGCTGTTGTCGCCGATCATCAGGTGCCCTGGGCAGTACGCTCGCGACTCATAGGTGTCATTCCGCTCCATTACGGCGTTGCGACCGTACACCAGCGTTCGCCCATTGGCCGCGAGGAACGACACGGCGGTCCCCGCTAGGAAGGAACGGTACGGCTCCGGCAGCGGTCGCCCGAGCCATGTCTCGACCTCTTCCAGCGACTGCACGCTCTGCGCCCTCGGGGTGGCCGAACAAATAGCTCACCGGCCGCGCACGCCGCGACACGGTCTACCGAGTGCGTAGTTTACAGCGGTCCGGTGCAGCGCCGGGTTCGGCGGGCCTTTACTCGGCAGGCGGCTCCCGCCCGGCCGCGACCTCGTCGATAGTGGCGTTGACCCGCCACGCTGCGTCCAAGTCGCAAGCTCGGAGCTGCGGCGGCACATGCCCCCGGCCGCGGATCCGGGCGACGAGCGCGTCGGGCAACCGCAGCCCGTGCCGCTCGACGTAGTGCGCCAGCGTGTGCGGCCAGAGCCACTCCCCATCCCACCGCCAGGTCGCATTGTCGGTCAGCGACTCGCCGCACAGCGAACATGGGCAGTAGCTCGGCTGCGTGGACCAGCACACCGGCGTCTGCCGCAGGTACTCCAGCAGTTCCGCTCGGTCCGCCACCTGCCAGGACGCATCGAGGAGACGACCGAGGGACGGGAACACATCGTCCTGCGTGGACTCCCAGCAGAAGAAGCCGAACCATCGGTGGGGCCAGTCCCGCCACAGGTCTGCCACCGCCTAAGCCCTCTCTTGCCGAACGAACAGCTCACCTGCACCGCCCCCTCCCAGGGAGCGGTGCCATCCAGACTACATGGCGGTGTCAGGTGCAGCGCCGGGTTCGGCTTGCTCACATCCGCGCCGCGCATCCGCGGAAGCCCGCCTACCGGTGCGGCCGAGCGGAGCGGCACCGATCCGACGCGCCGTGCCGCGGCACGCCGGAGGCCACCCACCACCGCCACCCGCGGCGATGAGCCGCGCCCGACACCCACGGGCACCACGCGGAGCCACCACCGACCCGCACCGCCGTGTCCCCACGCGCTCCCGGCCGCGCCCAACCGCACCTCGCGGCGGCGAGCCGCGCCCGCCACCCACGGGCACCACGCGGAGCACTACACCCGGGGTTCACCAACGCGGACCACACGCCCACCGCCGCACGCGCGATCGTGCCCGCGATGGTTGCCGAACGAACAGCTCACCTGCACCGCCAGGATGAAGTGAGCATCACAACTGCGGCCGATGGCGGTGTCAGGTGCAGCGCCGGGTTCGGCTCACTGACCTCCGCGGTTCCGGGCGACACGCGCCGCACCGCGGCTCCGCGGAGCCCGTGCCACCGGTGCGGCCGGGCGGAGCACCCCCAACCCGATGCGCCGTGTCGCGACACATCGGAGGCCACCCACCACCGCCACCCGCGGCGATGAGCCGCGCCCGCCACCTACGGGCGCCACGCGGAGCACCACCGACACGAACCGCCGTGTCCCCACCCGCGCCCGGCCACGCCCAACCACACCTCGCGGCGGCGAGCCGCGCCAGACCCGATCGGCACCACGCGGAGCGCCACCGAACCGACACGCCGTGTCCGCACCCGCCACCGGCCGCGCCCACCGCACCTCGCGGCGACGAGCCGCGCCACACACCCACGGGCACCACGCGGAGCCCGACACGCACTGTTCACCTTTGCGGACCATACGTTCAGCGCCGCCGCACGCGCGATCGAGCGCCTTGGGGTTGCCGAACGAACAGCTCACCTGCACCGCGAGATCCCGGGCCGCGGTGCGTCGCAATACCGCATGGCGGTGTCAGGTGCAGCGCCGGGTTCGGCGCGCGGACCTCCGCGGTTCCGGGCACACGCCGAGCGCCGCGGCTCCGCGGATGCCCGGGCCACCAGGGCAAACGCACTCAATCCCCTAGGAATCGCTGGATTCTAGCTAATTTTGAGGCGTGTGATCGAGCGGCCATCGCTCGCCTCCTGCGCATGTGCGGCCCCGCCTCCATATGATTCTGGCGCGCCCTCACCGCCTCGGAGTCTGCCGATGAGTGCCGCCCCCGGCCCACGCCCGTTAATCGAGTACCTGTCCCAGATCCCGGATCCGCGGGTCGAGTTGAAGTGCTTCCACGACTTGATTGATGTACTCATGATCGTGACCTGTGGGACGATCGTCGGGGCCGATGACTTCGTGTCGATCGCCGAGTTCGCGCGGGCCAAGGAGTCCTGGTTCCGGGACCGGCTGGGGCTGACGCTGCGCAACGGGATTCCGTCCCACGACACCCTCAACCGGGTGTTCGCGCTGGTCCGCCCGGAGGCGTTCGGGCGGTGCTTCCGGGCGTGGGTCGCGGACGCCGCCGAGGGCCTCCGGGTGCCCCACATCCCGATCGACGGGAAGACCATGCGGGGGTCCAAGCGGGTCACCGGCACGGGGGCTCGCAAGGCCACACACATCGTCAGCGCATGGGCTCAGCAGTTGGGCCTCACGTTGGCCCAGGTGAAGACCGACGAGAAGTCCAACGAGATCACCGCGATCCCGGAACTGCTGGAGCGGCTGGACCTCGCGGGGGCCCTGGTGAGCATCGACGCGATGGGCACCCAGAAGGACATCGCCCAGCAGATCGTGGCCGCCAAGGGGGACTACCTGCTGGCGGTCAAGGACAACCAGCCGCGGCTGCTCGAGGACATCCAGCGGTTGGCCGAGGGGGCCCTAGAGGCGAGCTACGCGGGCCGCTCGACCGACCTCAACGAAGGAACGGGCCACGGGCGCGAGGAGATGCGGTTCTGTTTCGTGATCGACGACCTGGAGTCGATCCGGGACCGGAATGTGTGGCCCCGGTTGCGGTCCGTCGTGGTGCTCGTCAGCAGCCGCACGGTCGCCGGTAGGACGAGCGACGAGGTGCGGTATTACATCAGCTCGCGGAAGGCATCGGCCAAGCGGTTCCAAACGTGGATCCGGGCTCATTGGTGCATCGAGAATTCATGCCATTGGGTGCTGGATGTCGCGTTCCGAGAAGACGACCACCGACTCCGTGAAGGGCACGGCCCGCAGAATATGGCCCTCGTGCGCAAGATCGCCTTGGCGATGTTGAAGAAGGCAAACGCCAAATGTGGGATCAAGAACCGGCGACTCAAGGCCGGATGGGATAATACCTACCTCGAACAGGTACTACTGAAAAATCCCGAGGATTGAGTGCGTTTGCCCTGCCCGGGCCACCGGTGCGGCCGAGCGGAGCACCACCGAACCGACGCCCCGTGTCCCGGCATATCGAGGGCCACGCCCACCGACAACTCGCGGCGACGAGCCGCGCCGACCACCGGCGGGCACCACGCGGAGCACCACCGACCCGAACCACCGTGTCCCCACCCGCGCCTCGCGGCGGCGAGCCGCGCCCGCTCCGACCGGCACCACGCGGAGCCCGACACGCGCGGTTCACTCACGCGGACCACGCGCCCACCACCGCACGCGCGCTCCTGCACGCGATGGTGGCCGAACAGGAAGCTCAGTAGCGGCGGGGCCCGGCTGAGCTCCACGTCACGGAGACCCTACACACCCCCGCCATCTGCTGCAGCGCGGGGTTCGGCCGCGAGCTGGTCGAGTACCGGGTACTTGATCGCCCAGTACCGGAAGTAGTAGATCGGGGCCATCGACGCCCGCCACGTCTCGTACTGGAGGACGGCCTCGTCGCTCCCGGCGAGCCGAAGCCACATGACCCCCAGCCCCACCCGCCCGCCGGTCTTGAAGTCGCCGAACCAGGTGTCGCGGACATCGAGGGTGGCGGCCGCCACCTCCCGGCCAGCATAGGCACCGAGCACCCGCCGGGTGGTGAGCAGAAACCAGCCGTCCGCTGCGAGGAAGAAGCTGACGATGACCAACTCCCCCGGCTGTAGCGCGGCACGGGCCAGCGCCTCCGGGTGGGCGTCACCGACCAGCGTGTACCGGTACTCCGGCGTGCTGATCGCGTGCTTGCCGATGTACCAGAGCGCCGTCGAGCGGATCTTCGCGTCGGGCCAGTTGTCCAACCGCGTGCCCCCCAGGGCCGAACGAACAGCTCACCTGCACCGCCCCTCCAAGGGAGGGATGCGTTCCGAACTCCGTGGCGGTGTCAGGTGCAGCGCCGGGTTCGGCGCGCGCACCACCGCGGTTCGCTTCTGCGCCGTTGCGCACGCGGCTGCGCGGAGCCCGCGCCGGCGCCGCGCATCGGCCGTGCCCGAGGCCGCGACATGCGCGGTGCCGTGCGGCCCGCCGCTGCATCTCAACCGGGGCCGCGGCGACACCCGGCACCTCGTGCGACACAACCGTCTTACGCACCGCGGGCCACGCGCCCACCACCGCCGCACGCGCGTTCATGCACGCGATGGTAGCCGAACGAACAGCTCACCTGCACCGCCATCACCGGATGAGCGGTGCGTCACAAGTCAGCGGGCGGTGTCAGGTGCAGCGCCGGGTTCGGCTCGCTCACATCCGCGCAGCGCATCCGCGGATGCCCGCCCACCGGTGCGACCGGGCGGAGCACCACCGAACCACGGCGCCGTGTCCCGACACATCGGGGGCCACCCACCACCGCCACACGCGGCGATGAGCCGCGCCCGCGACCGATCGGTCTCAGCGGAGCACCACCGACCCGCACCACCGTGTCCCCATCCGCACCCGGCCACAACCACCGCAAGCTCGCGGCGACGAGCCGCGCCAGCCCCAACCGGCACCACGCGAAGCCCGACGCGCGCGGTTCACCACCGCGGACCACACGCACACCGCCGCACGCGCGCCCTCATGCACGCGATGGTTGCCGAACAAATAGCTCACCTGCGGCGGGCGGCTTTGAGCCCGCCGTCAGGTGCAGCGACGGGTTCGGCACTGCCACCTACGCGGTTGTGGACCAGAAGAACGCTACGAACGTCTCGGCCACCGCCGCCACCGCCGCCACGTCATTCCAGTCCGCGTACATCCGCAGGCCCGACCGATATCCGGTCAACTCGACCAGGTATGGCGGGAGGGGCCGACGCAGCCCGCTGCCGTACTCCGCGACCAGCCGGGCGAACTCATGCGCGGTGATCGGCTCGCAGAGCCCGGCTTCGGCATATGGCCGGAAGTACGTCTCCCTGCCCGACCAACCCTGCGCCTGAAGTGCCTCCATCCAGAACCGGAGACCACTGGCGAAGTCACGCTTCCAACCGAGGAACGCCCAGATGGACTCCTCGCAGTCCGGTGAGACGAAGTCTTGGCCCTCGAACTGCGTAACCTCCAGTCGCGGAGAATCAGTGGCTGCAACGCGAGGGAGCTCGGCGATCAGTTCTTGCCGGGTGAACACCACATCTGCGCCTCTGGTTGCCGAACATAAAGCTCACCTGCACTGCCAGGATCGAGTGAGCAACACAACGCAGATCAGATGGCGGTGTCAGGTGCAGCGCCGGGTTCGGCGCCTCGAGTGTTCCTGACGACACGCCCGGCCGCGAAGCCACTCGCCCATGCCACGCGGGTTGCGATCAGTGGTGGCATGACGGCCGACACGGCCAGCACCATCAGCGCACCCAACGGCTGCTCGGACGCGATCGACCCGGCTACCTGCATCCCGCCGAGCGTGATGAGCGCACCCATCACCACATGCAGGATCGTGAGCGCGGCTTTCTGGGACACGCGCAACCTCCGCTGCCGAACATAAAGCTCACCTGCACCGCCATCATACCGTCAGCAACGCGTCACAAATCAGCGGGCGGTGTCAGGTGCAGCGCCGGGTTCGGCATCTGCGCAGCCCCCAGCTACCCGCCGTTGACCTCGGCCGCCACGACCCGACCATCCGGGCCGAAGTGAACGTACAGGAAGGCGTCGTCGAAGCCGTATGGGCCGAGGCCGCTCCAGCATCCCAGCCAGTACACCCACGTCTCCGGGTGGTCCAGTCGAACGCCGTACCCGTCCACCGGCCCCCGCGGGTCACGCGACGGTGGCTCGCCCTCGCCCAGCAGTTCCCGCACACGCTCTTTGGGCGTCCCAGCGGGCAGGTGGCGGATGGCGTCACGGGCCATCGGCCCCCGCCCCCGCTCGTCGGCGGCCGCCCACGCCGCCGGGCTGAATGGGCGGTCGTCGAACGGGTCGAGATACCGGTCGAGCGCGACGAACCCGGCCACGCACCCGCGGGCCAACAGCAACGCGGCCAGGGCGAGCAAGCCGACGACACACTTCCACCGCCGCATCTCGCACTGCCTCTGTTGCCGAACATAAAGCTCACCTGCACCGCCCTCACCGGATGAGCGGTGCGTCCCGAATCAGCCGGCGGTGTCAGGTGCAGCGCCGGGTTCGGCGTTTGGGGATAACCCGGCGGCCAGGAACGCGGGGAACGAAGGGGCCATCTCGTGGATGCCGCCAAAGTCGTGATCCTCGACCAGCACTCGCCCGGACGAGAGCTCGATGCCGAACGGGTTGCCGCCGCCATCCCAACCGATGATGAACACTCCTCGCATGTGCCAGAACTCGTTGTCCGCTCGGAACTGGCGGTGCGAATCGGCCAACTCGGGCAGCCCGTCGATCCACTCGCCGTCACCGCCCACGCGCCCGCCGCACACCGTCAGGTACTCGCGGAACGCTGGCGGGATCGTCCCGAACTCGACCTCGAACGCCCGCAGGTCGCCCTCGGCGGCCGGCGGGTGGCGTTCCTCCTCAGGGCAGGCGTGCCACGCCGCGACAAGGAGTTGCCGCAGTCGCTCGTTCACATGCAAGCCCTCTGTGGCCGAACAGAAAGCTCACCTGCACCGCCATCATGGGATGAGCGATGCGTCCCGAATCAGCGGGCGGTGTCAGGTGCAGCGCCGGGTTCGGCTCTTCGTCGGCCGTAGCGGTTCCGCGGAGCCCGCTCCACCGACACACATCCGTAGAGCCACCACCGACGCGCGTCCGCGGAGCCGCGACCGCGCATCTGCTGCACCCGCCTGGCCGCCGAAGTCCGCCGAGGCAAGCCTCTGTTCAAGTCTCCGACGTGCCCGGAAGCCGGGCGCCGCAGAACGAGCAACGGGTGAGGCTCGGTCCAACCAGGATCGACACCCGGCGACACGACAGGCACACGGCCCGTCGCACCCCGACTGCTACCGCGATAGCCCCCACCACAGCGCCAAGACCGGTGAACATCAGCGACAGAGGCCACATCTGCGAGAGCAGTAATCCGCCGAAGAACAGGATAGCGGCAACTGTCAATCCGTGCCGGTATGTTCTTCGTCGCCATTCTGCCACCGTTCGCCCTCTGCTTGCCGAACCAGGAGCTGAGCTGCAAGCCGCCCCTCTCAGGACGGTCTCCCCTTGCTCCCGCGACGGCTGGTCAGCTCCAGCGGGGGGTTCGGCCGACGGCCGCCTCCTTCCGCCAGAGGATGAGTGAGCCTTGCAGCTCAGCTCCGGGTTCGGCCGCCGCCGGATGAGCTCAGCCCACCGGGGACATCGCACGGCGGGAGATCACCATGCGACCTCAGGCCGCTCGGATCGGCGGGCCCTCGCCGGTCGCCTTCACCAGGGGGGAGGTGGCGACAACCTTACGACCGCCCGCCGATCCGCGGCGAATGCAACCACCTCACGGCGGCGGCCGAACATAAAGCTCACCTGCACCGCCCTCACCGGATGAGCGGTGCGTCCCGAATCAGCCGGCGGTGTCAGGTGCAGCGCCGGGTTCGGCGTTTGGGGATAACCCGGCGGCCAGGAACGCGGGGAACGAAGGGGCCATCTCGTGGATGCCGCCAAAGTCGTGATCCTCGACCAGCACTCGCCCGGACGAGAGCTCGATGCCGAACGGGTTGCCGCCGCCATCCCAACCGATGATGAACACTCCTCGCATGTGCCAGAACTCGTTGTCCGCTCGGAACTGGCGGTGCGAATCGGCCAACTCGGGCAGCCCGTCGATCCACTCGCCGTCACCGCCCACGCGCCCGCCGCACACCGTCAGGTACTCGCGGAACGCTGGCGGGATCGTCCCGAACTCGACCTCGAACGCCCGCAGGTCGCCCTCGGCGGCCGGCGGGTGGCGTTCCTCCTCAGGGCAGGCGTGCCACGCCGCGACAAGGAGTTGCCGCAGTCGCTCGTTCACATGCAAGCCCTCTGTGGCCGAACAACAAGCTCACCTGCACCGCCAGGATCGAGTGAGCATCACAACGGTGGCCGATGGCGGTGTCAGGTGCAGCGCCGGGTTCGGCTTCTGCGCGGGCCGTTGCGGTTCCGCGGAGCCCGCGCTCGTACCGCGCATCCGCGGAGCCACCACCGACCCGAACCGCCGTGTCCCGGCCCACCGAGGGCCACCCACCACCGCACCTCGCGGCGATGAGCCGCGCCCACCACCGACCCGTATCGGCGGAGCACCACCGACCCGCAATCACCGTGTCCCCACCCGCACCCGGCCACGACCAACCGCACCTCGCGGCGGTGAGCCGCGCCAGACCCGACCGGCACCACGCGGAGCACGACGCGTGGGGTTCACTCACGCGGACCACACGCACACCGCCGCCGCACGCGCGATCCAGCGCCCTCGGGGTGCCGAACATACAGCTCACCTGCACCGCCATCACCGGATGAGCGGTGCGTCACAAGTCAGATGGCGGTGTCAGGTGCAGCGCCGGGTTCGGCTCCTATCGAGCTGCTGGGAAGTCCGAAAACGAAGCCGTCACGAACTCCAGCGCGCCGTCCGCGGTTGAGCGGAAGCCCAGGCTCACCGTACCCGTCGGCGTGTCAATTACGCCCAGGTGCGACACCAGTTCCTCGGAAAGCAGGTGATAACCACTGGCCCCATTCCGGACGACCGACACACGGTACCCACCGACCAGAGCCGGCTGATGTTGGAGGAGCCAATCGACCGTTCCCGCGTGCCCGTGGAGCAGCGGCTCGGCGGCCAGCGCGGTGCGATCCGAGGCGACAACCGCGGCGGCCACGCGCTCTGTTGCCGCGATGGCCTCAGGTGGGGCGGCTGACCGCTGACGAACCGCTACGACGGCCACGACCGAGAGGGTGGTGGCAACCGCCAGGACCGCGACGCGGGATCGCATTCTTGCGCCCTCTGGGTGCCGAACGAACAGCTCACCTGCACCGCCCCTCCCAAGGAGCGATGCGTCCCAAGTCAGCGGGCGGTGTCAGGTGCAGCGCCGGGTTCGGCTTCTGCGCCCCGCGCCGCGCATCCGCGGAGCCCGCCCACCGACGCGGCCGAGCGGAGCCACCACCGACCCGACCCGCCGTGTCCCGGCACACCGGAGGCCACGCCCACCGCCACACGCGGCGACGAGCCGCGCCAACCACACACGGGCGGCACGCGGAGCACCACCGAACCGAAACGCCGTGTCCGCACCCGCCACCGGCCGCGCCCACCGCACCTCGCGGCGACGAGCCGCGCCCGGCACCCACGGGCACCACGCAGAGCGCCACACCACCGCCTGATGCACTGCGGACCACACGCACACCGCCGCACGCGCACTCGCGCGGCTCTGGGTGGCCGAACATAAAGCTCACCTGCACCGCCATCATACCGTCAGCGGTGCGTCGCAGTATAGCGGGCGGTGTCAGGTGCAGCGCCGGGTTCGGCTGTCTTTGCTACCCAATCTGCTCCCGCACCGCCTGCCACTGCTCCCAAAGGCGTTCTGGGTGCAGGCGCGGGATCGGCATCTGTGCATCCAGCGAGGCGTAGAACCGCTCGGCCTGAGACAACGGCATGGAGGTACACGCCGCCGTATCCCGGACCTCCAGCACCTCGGCCTCGGTAAGCGGCGCCCCCTTCTGCCTCTCCCGAGCGCGTAGGAGCATAGCCAGCGGATTGAGGAACACCGGAACGGTCAACTCGGGTAGGCCGGCCCGCCGGCGGACGCTGGTAAAGTTGGCATACACGTTATCGACCAGCACCCGCCAGTCGGAGACCCCGTAGTACGTGCGGCCGACCCCGATCAACTCGTGGTGGCCGGGGTGGTGGGCTTTGCTGCGGGCGGCGGCGTTCGCCTCCTCGACCAACCCGCCGCTCCACTTGGCGGCCGCCCCGACCCGCTCAATCATGCACCGCAACACGGCCGCATCGACATCCGCCACGGCGAGTCCCATCGCCCGCCCGGTATCCACCCCGAACCCGTAAAGGAGCATACCGAGGACAGAAACATTGAGGTCGTCACGTACCCAACGCCAGTCAGCGAGGACGGCGTCGGCCAGTTCGCCGACACGATCAGTCAAAGTGCCGCGCGCCATCCTCACCCTCTTCTTGCCGAACAATAAGCTCACCGGCCGCGCACGCCGCGACACGGTCACCGAAGTACGCACTTTACAGCGGTCCGGTGCAGCGCCCGGTTCGGCTTCTGCGCTGGCATTTGCGGTTCCGCGGAGCCCGCGCCCGCGTCGCACATCCGCGGAGCCACCACCGATCCGCACCACCGTGCCGCGGCACACCGGGGGCCACCCAACACCGCACCTCGCGGCGGTGAGCCGCGCCAACCCCGACCGGCACCACGCGGAGCACCACCGACTCGCACCACCGTGTCCCAAGGCACTGCCAGCCACGCCCACCCGCACCTCGCGGCGGTGAGCCGCGCCCGCACCCACGGGCACCATGCGAAGCCCGACACCCGGGGTTCACTTACGCGGACCACGCGCCCACCACCACCGCACGCGCGATCCAGCAGCGTCGGGTGCCGAACATAAAGCTCACCTGCACCGCCATCACACGATGAGCGGTGCGTCACAAGTCAGCGGGCGGTGTCAGGTGCAGCGCCGGGTTCGGCTCGATGCCCTCGGCGGTTCGGGGTCGCACGCCGAGCGCCGCGCATCCGCAGAGCCCGCGGCACCGACGCGGCTGGGCGGAGCACCACCGACCCGACGCGCCGTGTCCCGGCACACCGGAGGCCGCCCACCACCGCACCTCGCGGCGATGAGCCGCGCCGACCACCCACGGGCCACACGCGGAGCACCACCGACCCGCACCGCCGTGTCCCGACACATCGGAGGCCACGCCCAACCGCAAGCTCGCGGCGATGAGTCGCGCCAGACCCGACCGGCACCACGCGAAGCCCGACGCGCGCGGTTCACCACCGCGGACCACACGCACACCGCCGCACGCGCGATCCAGAACGCGATGGTTGCCGAACCAGTGTTTAGTGTGCGAGGCTTCGCACAATAACACGGGACTATTTCACTCGGCGCACCACGCGCCGGGAACCGAACTACTGACCGGCCTTATCGTTACCGTGTGAAGGGCGTCTTCACAATATGCGCAATAACGGGGTAATGGGCCGTGCGAAACTTCGACTCGGCCTTCACGGCTCGCACAATAACACGGTAACGGCTCGCGCGAACGGGAAGAGCACTTCGATACTTCGCCCGGTAACAATTGCCCCACTCGTGCGAGCCGACGCGTTCTTCCGCGCCGCCCGAGCCGGCACGCCCAGAAGTCTACCGGCGTCGTCGCCTGCGCTCAAGACCCTCATTTCTTTTCGGTCCAGTGCCCGCGCGCCCGTTCGTCCGTCTCGTTCCGCCGGCACATCACCCGTCGCGCCGCTCGTCATTTCATCCGGGCAACCCGGCTCGCCACACTGAACGCACTTACTTCCAGCGTTTCCGGGCGGCGTGCTGCCCGCGCGCGCCCCACACGGAGCGGGTCATGGCGGTGTCGATCAGGCGGGAGAAGGGCGGGCAGGTGCACTACGCGGTGAGCCTGGACGCGCGGCTGTCGAGCGACGGCAGCGGGGTCCAGGTCGTCACCGGCACCGGGCAGGTGACCGAGTGGAGCCCGGACGCGGGCCGGGCCGGGCGGTTCCCGGACGCGCTCGGGCAGCACGCCGCCCGGCACTACAACGGCCGGGCCAACGCGGGCACCGTCACGTTCACGGACGAGCGCGGCCGGGTGCTGGCCGCGGTGGACGGCGCGGCCGCCCCGGAGCCGGACGAGACCGAGCTGCAGGAGCTCCGCGCCGAGCGGGACGAGTTCCGGCGGCAGGCGCGGGTGCTGGGCGACGAGGTCGAGCGGCTCCGCGCCGAGGCGGCGCAGCAGAAGACGTACGCCGACACGGCCGCCCAGGTGGACGAGGGGCGGCGCAAGGAGATCGCGGACCTGACCAGGAAGGTCGCCGAACTGGAGAAGCAACTTGCGGCCCGGCCCGCCGAGAAGCCGGGCAAGTAGCCGCACCCGGCCGAGCCGCACCCCTCTCATCCGCCGCGAGGCCCTCCCGTGCCGTCCGTCCTGTCCCGCCTCGCGAGCCTGTTCCCCGCGTACCGCCGCACCTACGCGCCGGCCGTGGCCACCCCCGAGGAGCGGGCGGCCCGGGTCATCGCGGCGGCCAAGGCCCAGATCGAGCAGTCCCGCCGGCGGCCGCGCCCGTCGTCGGACGAGAAGGTGCCGGTCAACTACAGCGGCGGGATCGCCGGCAAGGTGTGGTTCCACCCGTACCTGGACTCGGGCACCCGGGACACGCCCGAGATCCGCGCCGCCATGCGGCTCATGCGCCGCAGCCCGTGGGTCGCGACGGCCTGGGAGCCGGCGATCCTGACGGTCGCGGCCGAGGACTGGCAGGTGCAGGCGTCGGAGCCCGGGAACCCGGAGAGCGAGGAGCAGGCGGACGCGTTCAAGGCGATGATCGAGGACTACCTGGCGGGCGGCATCATCTCGGTCGTGCGGGCCGTCTGCGCCCCGCTCGGGAGCGAGGGGCACTCGCTCGCCGAGCCGGTCTGGAACCCCGGCCGGCAGGGGAAGCTCGCGAAGCACATCGTCTGCACCAAGCTGTCGGCCAAGGACACCGACGACACGTGCGGCGACGTGCGGCTGGGCGGCGACACGTTCGGCAACGTGAAGTGGGTGCAGGCCCGGCGCGCGCCGGAGCAGCCCGCGTACCCCATTGAGGACTTCGTGTTCAGCCGGTACATGACGGTGTTCGACGAGCCGCTCGGGCTCGCCGCGTACCGCCCGGCGTACGGCGCGTGGTGGATGCTGGACACGGTGGACAAGCTCCGCGTGATCCACCACGAGAAGCGCATGGCCGGCATGCTCATGGGCACGTACCAGAGCGACGACGACAAGCCGGCGCTGGAGGACGCGCTGCGGAAGGCCAAGAGCGCCACCTGGATCGCCGTGCCCGAGGGGGTGCGGATCGAGGCGATCAACCTGTCGGCCGCCTCGGAGCCCGACTACAAGAGCTTCGCCGAGAGCAAGCGGGACGAGGTGGTCAGCGGGATCACGTTCGCCACGCTCCAGAGCCTGGTGAGCGCCGCCCCCGAGCTGCGCGGGGACTCGAAGGTCCAGAAGTCGATCGCCGACCTGGTGCCGTGGCTCCTGATGGCGCTGGTGACGGACGCGGTCAACAAGCAGCTCGCCCCCAAGTTCGTCGACTTCAACTACCCGTACCCGGCCGGCGGGGCGTACCCCAAGCTCACCTTCGGGGCGGCCAGCAACCAGGAGCTGCTCGAGCTGCTCCAGGTGGTGCAGGGGGCGCAGGCGATCGGGTTCACCGGCCCGAACGCGCTGTCCAAGAAGCACTACGCGAAGGCGTTCAGCCTCCAGCTCGCGGACCCGAACGACCCCGACGACGCGCTCCAGCTGCCCGGCCCAAGCGCCGACCCGATGGGCGGCATGGGCATGGGCGGCATGGGCGGCATGGGCGGTGGGTTCCCGCCCGGCCCGTCGATGGGGGGCGACCCCGCAATGCTCCCGCCCGGCGACCCGTCCGCCGGCGGTGGCGCGGCGGTGCCGTTCGCGGAACAGCGGGTGCACGTGTTCGGCTGGGACGACTGGAAGCAGACCAACACGCCCGCCGGCCCGCGCATGGTGAGCGCCAGCGGGAAGCGGTCGCTCACACTCGAGTCGTTCCAGCGGTTGAGTTCCCGGACCCGCGCGGGCGGCGCGCTGCCGAAGGCCCGGGGCGCCGGCCCGGCCCCGGTGCGGGCGCCCGCACCGCCCCAGGCGCCCGCCGCGCCGGAGCCCCCGGCCGCGCCGAAACCGCCCGCGTCGCCCGTGGCGCCGGCCGCTCCGACGCCCGCCTCCGTTGCTCCCGCGCCGACGACCGCCCGGGGCGCGCTCGCCGCCCGGCGGGCCGCGGCCGCGGCGGGGCGGGGCGCGAAGGCGGCGGCGCGGACGGCCGGGGACGCGGCCGCGCTCGGGCTGGCCGGCGGGTCGTCCACGGTCCAGGGCGCGGGGTGGGCCGCCGAGAAGCTGGGGCAGGCGATCCGCCGGGTGCCGCTCCTCGACTCCGTCGGCGCGCCCCTCGAGCGGTTCGGCAAGGCGCTCAAGGACGAGGCCCGCTCGATCGCCATCCAGGCCATGATCCGCGGGCAGAAGGGCGCGGCCACCCGGAAGGCGGTCAAGCGGGTGCTCAAGGCCGCGGCCCCGGACTTCTACCGCAACTACAAGATCCACGGGCTGGGCAAGGCGCTGGTGATGGAGGCCGGCACCCTGGCGCTGTCGTTCACCCTCGGCACCGCGGCCGTCGGCGGGGCGCTGGCCCTGGCCGGGCTCGCGGGCGCCCCCGGCGTCGCGGGGCTGGCCGTCGGCACCGTCGCGGGCAAGGGCCTGACCGCGACCGCGCTCCTCGGGGCCGGGGCGAAAACGTACCTGTCCGGGGCCGTGTCCGGGATCATCCGCAAGGCGGTCCAGGCGCCGTTCTACGGCCGCTGGAACAACCTCCGCGGCACGCGCGGGGCGGGGACCGCGGTGCGCAAGGCGGACGCCGCGATGGAGGCCCGCCGCGCCCAGGACCTGGGCACCAACACCGGCGGGCTGCTCTCCCGCGCGAAGCGCGCCCTCTTGCTCAAGACCCGCGGGCCGAAGGCGGTGGCCCGCGCGGAGGCCCGGGCCAAGTTGAAGGCCGCCCGGGCGGGCATGGTGGCCGGGCCGAGCGCGGCCGTGGGCGCCGCCCGCAACGCGAACAACCGGGCCGGCGGGCGGGACTTCTACCGCGGCCCGGGGCAGGCGTCGCAGCGGAAGTTCTTCGCCGAGGCCGCCGGCGACGACCCGCTCGGGTTCGTGGTCGCGTTCCGCGAGCAGGCCGAACGCGCGATCGGCCGCCCGGTGGACCTGACCGACGAGCAGCTCGCGGCGCTGCTGGCGGACCTGCTCGAGTACCTGGACGAGGCGACCGCCGCGGCGCTCGACGAGGACGCGCCCCCGCAGGCCGAGTCGTTCGCCGAGCGGGCGGCGGAGCAGGGGCTCGAATGGGCCGTGTTCGGGTGGCAGCCGGCGCGGACCCGGTCCGGGGGCGTGAAGGCCGTCGGTACCGCGGAGCATCAGGGGCAGGTTCTTTATGGGGACAGGGCCCGGGCCGCGCTCGAGCGCCAGGCCGGCGTCGGCCGCCGGGCCACGGCCCCGCGGACCCTGACGTTCGAGACCGTCGGCCCGCGCGGGGGCGTGAAGCGCACGGTCGAGCGCGGCGTGAGCCCGGAGCGGGCGCGCGAGGTGGTCGCCCAGCAGGCCCGCCGCGACGCCCAGGACGGCCCCGCGGACCCGCGTGCCCCGCGGCTCGTGAAGATCAACCGGACCCGGATCCGCAAGGCCGTCACCGCGCAGGCCGCCGAACTCGCCCCGGCCGCCGCCCGGGCGGGGAGCGATCCCGCCGCGGCCGCGAAGGTGGCCGACGCCGGGAAGCAGGCGGTGACGCACGCCGCGGCCGAGTTGAAGAAGCTCGGGCCGCTCCCGGAGGCCGTGCGGCCCGTCATCCGGTCCACGTGGCTCGACGCCGCCCGGGGCATGCCGAAGGGCCAGCGCAAAGAGGTCGGCAACCTGCTGGAGGACACGCTCGGCCGGGACGTGGACGCGGCCGGGGACCTCGCGCTCAAGCTCGGCGGGTACCTCGCCAAGCTGCCCGCGGGCGGCGCGAAGCTGGTGGTCGGGGCGCTGGGGCGGTTCGCCGGCGGGCTGGTGCGGGCGGCGGTCAAGGCCCCGCGGACCGCCAAGCGGCTGGCCGGCGAGGTGGTGGGCGACGTCGTTCGTGCCGGCGCCCACGACCGGCAGACCGCCTCGAACCTGATCTCCGGGGCCGCCGGGGCGGTGACCGCGGCGGGCCGGGCCGCGCTGGCCGTGCCCCGCACCCTGGCCGGGCACGCGGCCGACGCCGCCGTGTCCACCGCCGTCGGCACGGGCCAGGGGCTGCTGGCGCTCGCCCGCGAAACCCTGCGGCTCACCCCGAAGGCGGTCCGGGCCGGCTGGGGCGCGGCCAAATGGCTGGCGAACTCGCGCCTCGGGCGGGCGGCCCGGCCGTTCCTGTGGTGGGGCGCGGCGCTGGTGGGCGGGGCCGCCGTGATGGCCGCGCCGGTGCTGGCCGCCGGGGCCGGGCTGATCCCGCCGCTGGCCGGGTTCCTCGCCGCCCCCGCGGCGGTCGCGGGCACCGTGTACCTGGGCCGCAAGATCGGGCGCAAGGCCGCCGACGCCGGGATGCGGGCCACCGGGAACGACGAGGTGGTGCCCCACTCCGAGCGGGTGCACGCGTTCGCGTGGCACGAGTGGACCCGGCAGGGCGACCGGATGGTGTCGCCGGGCGGCAAGCGGTCGCTCACCCTGGACGCGTTCCAGAAGCTCAGCGCGCGCCGCGGCGGCACCCCGGCTCCGGGGGCCGCGGGGGTGCGGGCGCCCGCACCGGGCCGGTCGCCGTTCGCGCCGCCGGCGAGCCCGCAGCCCGGGCGGGTGTACCAGGTCGCGCCCGGGCGGGTGGCGGTGGACCCGGGCCGGTTCCAGTTCAAGCTCAACACCAACGCCCGGGGCGTCGGCACCGAGCTCGCGCACGTGACCACGTTCGACCCGGAGCTGGCGGGCGTGCTGGCGGTCTGGAAGGACCCGGCCGACGGGCGGACGTACGTGGTGAACGGGCACCACCGGCTCGACCTCGCGAACCGCACCGGCGCCCGCGACGTGAGCGTCCGGTACGTGACCGCGAAAACGGCGGAAGAGGCCCGGGCCAAGGGGGCGCTGATCAACATCGCCGAGGGCCGGGGCACCGCGGTGGACGCGGCCAAGTTCCTGCGCGACACGGGCCGCTCGGCCGCCGACCTCGCGGCCGCCGGGATCTCGCTCAAGGGGCAGGTGGCGCGGGACGCCGCCGACCTGGTGAAGCTCGCCCCGGACCTGTTCCGCCAGGTGGCCCACGGGTCCCTCGACCCGGACCGCGCGGCCGCGGTGGCCCGGCACCTGGACGACCACCTGGACCAGCAGCGGCTCCTGTCGGCGCTGGCCAAGCAGGAGGAGCGGACCGGGCGGCCCGCGGGCCCGCGGGTGGTCGAGGCGATGGCCCAGGAGATGCGCGACGCCCCCAAGGTGAGCCGCACGCAGGAGTCGCTGTTCGGCCCGATCGAGCAGGACGAGAGCGTCTACTTCCACCGCGCCGAGCTGAAGGCGTACGTGCGGGCCGAGCTGGCGAAGGAGGCCAAGGACTTCCGGCTCGGGGCGAGCGTGCGCCGCGCCCAGGCCCTCGAGTCCGTGGCCGGCAACCGGCTCGCCACCGAGCAGAACCGCACGATCGCCGACCGCGCGGACGCGGCCCTCGACGACTTCGACCGCGGCGCCCGGCTCAAGGGGCCGCTCTCCGACCTCCTGAACGAGTACGCGGTGCACTATGCCGACGCCACCAACGCCGGGCGCTCCCAGCTCCGGGCCAAAACCCTCGCCGCAGTGCGAAACGTGCTATCCGGCAGCGACCCCGGAGCAGCTCCGGTCGTGGCGAAGCGAGGTCCGGGACTTTTTGACTGACGGCGCCGGACTTTCGGCTTCTCGAAATTCCGAAACGTCGGCGTTCGCGCGGTTCGCGGAGGGGGACGCGTTCGCCCCCGCGGGGCCGGACGGCGCCCGGGCCGCGCAGCTCCTGGCCCGCGCCCGGGCCGACGGGGCCGAGGTGTTCGCCACGGCCAGCGAGTCGGCGGTGCGGCGGCTGCTCGCCTCGGGGGACCCGCTCGGGGCGCCGGTGCTGTTCGACGACCAGGAGCTCGGGCAGATCGCCGAGGCCCTGGCGCGGTGCGTGGCCAGCGCCGACCTGATGGGCCGCGCGCGGATCCGCCGGCGGGCCGAGATGGCCGAGCGGGTGGCGTTCGCGGACGCCGGCACCGACGACCCGTTCCACGACTTCGCCGACGCGGTCCCGGTGCTCGAACCGACGACGGCGCTCGAGTACTTCCGCCGCCTCGTGCCGACGCTGGGCGGGGGGACGGCGCGGTACGGCGCCAAGCTCGACCGGCACGCGTTCACGCTCGCGGTGGCGTCGGATCAGACGGTACTCGAGAAGGTCAAGGCGGCGATCCTGAAGCAACTGCAAACGGGGGCGGGCGCGGTGCCGGACGTCGAGCAGGTCCTCGACGACGCCGGCGTGTCGGTGGCGAACCCGCAGTACGCGGACATGGTCGTGCGGACCAACGTGCTCGACGCGTACAACCAGGGCGCCCAGGACGAGATCGCGGACCCGGACATGCAGGAGCGGTTCCCGGCCTGGGAGTACCTGGGGATCCTCGACGACCGGACCGGCGACGACCACCGTCCCAAGATCGGCAAGTACTTCCCGACGAGCGTCCCGTTCGCCGCGGTGCGCGGCTCGCGGGTGTGGAACTGCCGGTGCAGCTTCGCCCCGGTGTCGAAGCACCTGATGAGCGGGATCCGTGTGGAAAGGAGCTGGTAGCCGTGGTCGATCCGCACTGGACGCCAACGCCGGACAACGTGAACGCCCTCCCGGAACCCGTGCGGCGGTACATCCACGATTTGGAGACGCGGTGCGATCCCGCGGGCGACGTGCGGGCGCTGAGCCTGCTGACGGACGAGAACGCCATGCTCCGGGCCAAGATCCAAGAGATGAGGGAGCAACGCCCATGAACCGCACCGTACAGCACCCGCTGCTCCGCGCCTCGAACCTGCTCGTGCACTGCTTTGCCGCTGTCAAGTGGCAGCAGATCGACGGGGGCAAGTGGAAATCGGCCGGAGGCAGGGTCTTATCCAACGAGGCCTACCAGCGCCACCAGCAGCGGGTCGGTAGCCGCGAGGCGAAGGGCGGGGCAAAAAAGGCCCCGGCGCCAAAGGGTGCGGCGCCGAAGCCGTCCGCCTCAGAGGCCGCGCCCGCCGGCTGGCCCACGGGAACGGCCGCCTGGGCGGCGCCGGAGGGCGGCAGCGCGCCCGCCGGCCCCCGGGCCATCGCCGCCCCCGCGAAGAGGAAGAAGAAAACGCGGTCCGGGGACCCGTCCGCCGCGGCGAACCGGGCCGCGTACGACCGGGTCCGGGCGGGCGGCCAGAGGCTCGGGCCGTACGCCGCGGACGTCGACTACACCCGGCCGATCACGCCGCCGGTGAAGGCCCCGCCGCTGCCCGGCGGTCAGAAGCTCCCGGACCCGACGCCCGCGGAGAGCGCGTACATCACCGCCCAGCACGGCCGGGACAAGCAGCGGTTCGGCGCGAAGGTGGCCGACTTCCTGAAGAAGGCCACGGCCGGGGCGGTGGGCATCCTCGCCGGGCTCAACGGGATGGCGTGGGGCGCGATCGCCGGCAGTGCCCTGGGCGGCCCGCTCGGGCTCGCGCTCGGCACCGCCGTCGGGGGCGGGCTCGGCGGGAAGCTCGGGGCTTGGGGCGGGAAGAAGATCCTCAAGGCGGCCAAGCGGCCCGCCAAAGGGGGGAAGCGGGCCGGGTTCGCCGAGGCCCAGCCCGCGGACCTCGACCCGGTCCCGCTCATCAAGGCCCGGATCCGCGCCCTGCTCGCGCGTCAGGGCAAGCCGTCGGACATCCCGATCGACGACGAGCCGATCCTGGCGGCCCTCGCACTGGCCGCCCAGGACGACGACGCGCAGGAGCGAGCCGCGGCGCTCGCCCGGATGGCCGAACCGGTCCGGGGACTGGTGGGCGCTTCGCGGAGGGTACGCCGTGCCTGACCTGACCGACCTGCTCGCGCTCCGGGCGTGCGCCGCGAACGTGTGGGACGCGTTCGCCGGCTTCGACGACTGGACCCAGAAGAACACCGCCGCCGGTCTCCGCATGGTGTCGCCCAGCGGGAAGCGGTCGCTCACAGTGGAGGTGTTCAACCGGCTCAAGGGCCGCAAACCAGGTGAGAAGCGGTCCGCGCCGAAGGGGCCGAAGGCGCCCGCGGCCGGGAAGGGCGGGCCCAAACCCGGCGAGCAGGAGCGCATCCTGACGATGAAGGCCAAGGTCGCGCGCGACTCCTACGACGCCGCGGTCCGGGCGAAGCTCCCGGCCGCCGAGCTGGAGCCGCTCCGCAAGCGGGCCGAGGCCGCCGAGGCGGAACTCAAGGCCGGGCCGAAGCCGTCGCCCACGCTCCCGGACACGAGCCTGCCCGCGGTCCCGAAGGAGGTGCCGGCGCCCGCACCCGCGGCCAAACCGAAACCCGCCCCGCCGGCGAAACCGAAGCCGCCTGCGGCGGCCCCGGAGTTCGACCCGAAGAAGAAGGTCGCGGACCCGCACGCGGTGGTGCGTCAGCCCCCGCGCGTCGGGCCGGCGCCCAAGGGGCCGGCCACGAACCGCGCCGGCGCCGCGGCGGGCCGGGTGAAAGCGGCCGCGACCGCGACGGGCGCGCCCGCGGTCCCGCCCCGGGCCGACGGCAGCCCGGACCTACCCGCGCTGAAGAAGAGCGTGGACGACGGCATCACCACCGGCCGCGCGCTGGGGTGGAACTACGAAACGACCGCGGCCCGGGCCGCTCTGAAAGCCGCGGAAAAGCAGATCGACGATTACGCCCGGAAGTTCCCGCGGAGGCTGGCCCCGCTCGCGCGCGAGGTGACGGGCGAGGCCCCGGACTCGACCCAGGACGCGGTGAAGAAGCTCAAGGCCTGGGTGGGCGAGACGCTCGACCTGCTCGACCCGGGCGCACGAGCGAAGGGGCGCACGGCCCACATGAGCGAGCGGGCCGTGCTCGCGGAACTGCGCGGGCGCTTGGTAGGCGTGCGGGCGCTGTGCCGGGCGCTGGCGGGCTGATCTCACGGTCGGCGCCGCGGTTAGTCGCATCGCGACGACAGCTGTCGAGGTGCGGTCGCCCTTGAGGTCGAGACCGCCGTTTGACTCGGTACGACCCTCACTTGGGTTTGACCCGCTCGTAAGTGTACATCACCTCGCCCTCGGCTTCCGTTTTGAACTCCGTCGGTCGGTCCCCGCCGGCACGGAACACGGCCTTCATCTGATCGCCGTTCAACTCATAAATGCCCTTATCGGTGCGGCCCCGGGCGTTCGTCACGTCGATCCATTTCGGCTTCTTCGTTGGGTCGAGCGCGATCGTTGTCTTCAGCGGCGGCAGCCCCGAGTTGGGGTCCGAAATGGAGGACTTCCCGTCCGCGGTGTACACGACAACCGACTTCGATTTGACCGCCTTTCCGCCGCTCTCGGCTTTGACGACCTTCCACTCACCTTCCAGCAATTTGAGTTCGTCCTTCACGGCCTTCGGCTGCTCTTCGCCCAAGGAAACGCAGGTGGTGAAGAGCGCCGCGAGCACGCAGAAACAAAGCCGGTTCATCAGAGCCCTCACGTGGTGGGTGGTGCTTCGGGTCCGAGGACGCAATGGCGATTTAGTTAGAGCAAACGAAGGAGTGATGAGAGCCGACGCGTTGCCGCACCGATTGGTGCGGCCCAACTCTTTTTTGGTCTTCTTTCATCCGGGCAACCCTCCCGCGCACAGTGGGGGCATGCCCGGCGCCGCCACCCAGCCCCGCACCGCGACCCAGCCCCGCTACTACATGCTCCGCGACGTGAACCTGTTCGCGTCGGGGGTGTACCGCGGCCGGCGCTGGTTCCCGCACTGGGTGCGGAACATGGCCGAGGCCGGGCGCAAGCTCGGCCCGGGCGGCGCGAAGCTGCACACCCCGCCAGCGGCCCCCGGGCACGAGGACGACGAGGGGTGGCGCGAGTTCGTCCCGACCGACGAGCCCGCGGCCGGGTGGGTCGACCCCAACAGCCTCCGCGCCGTCCCGGACCCGCAGCACGCGGGCCACGTGATCCTCAAGGGGAACGTGGTCAACGTGCCCGAGGCGATGGCCCGGAAGATCGAGAGCGGCGAGTACCGGTTCGGCTCGGCCGAGATCTACGACTCGTTCCTCGACGACTTCGGCCGCAAGTACGGCAAGGTGCTGCGCAAGTTCAGCTACCTCGGCGGCGAGGTGCCCCAGGTGAAGCGCCTGGGGCCGCTCCCGCGGCCCGAGCCGATGCCCGCGCCGATGCGGTTCAGCGAGCGCCCCGGGGTGCGGATCCGGGAGCACACCGTCCGGGGCCGCCGCGGCGCCCTGATCACCTTCGCGGAGACGAGCAGAATGGACCGCCAGTCGATGATCGCCGCGATCCAGGCGGACATGCCCGGGATCAGCCAGTCCACCCTCGACGCGATGACCGACGAGGCACTCGCGGACCTGGTCAAGAACCTCCCCACCGGGGCCGGAACTCCGACGCCGCCGGCGAACCCCGCCCCCGCGCCGGCCACCGGGATGTTCGCCGAGCCGAGCCGCGAGGAGATGATCGCCGCCCTGGTGGACGAGGGCGAGGACGCGGCCGAGCTCGAGGGGATGAGCGACGAGGAGCTCGGCGCCCTGTACGAGGAAGTGATCGGCGAAAGCACCGAGACCGAGGGCGAGGGCGAGGAACCCGTTGAGACGATGGCGGACCCGGCGGCCGTGACCCGCGAGGAGATGATCGCGGACCTGGTGGCGCAGGGGCAGGACGCGGCCGCGCTCGACGCCATGCCCGACGACCAGCTCCGCGCCCTGTACGCCCAGCTCACCGCCGACCCGCCCGCACCGCCCGCGGCCCCCGCGCCGGCCCCGGCCGCCGTCCCGATGAGCGAGCCGCGGCGCAAACCCAGGCCCAAACCCGCCACCCGCAGGGGCGTCACCGTGAACAGCGAACTCGCGATCAAGGCGAAGCGGCTGAACGCCGCGTTGGACAACGAGTTGTCTCGGCTCCGCGTCAGCAACGAGCGGCGGAAGCGCGACGACGCGACGAAGTTCTGCGACCAGCTCGTCTCCGAGGGCCGGGCCACCCCGGCCCAGGTGACGGCCGCGTACCTGCCGCTCTTGCTCGGGCTCGACGACACCCGGGCCGTCCACCGGTTCACCGAGAACGGCCGGACCCGCAACCTCACCGCCTACGAGGCCCGCAAGGCCCAGCTCGCGCAGATGCCGGTGACGGTCAAGTTCGGCGAGCGGTTCGCCGCCGGCCCGCCCGCCGGCGAGTTCAGCGGCGAGGCCGAGCTGGCCAAGGTGAAGCAGTTCGCCGCCGCGGCCGTGCCCGAGTCCCACCGCGAGCAGTACGTGACCAGCTTCGCCGAGCTGCAGAAGAAGAAGCCGCGGATCACGGCCAAGGAGTACGGGGCGCGCTGAGCCCCGCCGCCGGTGCCGGCGCCCGCACCCCTCCGACCACCACTTAACCGGGAGCGATCCTGTGGCCAACGCAACCGACCGGGTCAAGAAGCGCGTCGTCCGCATCCAGGACCGGTTCATCCGCCGGTCCTCGGAGACGCTGGGCGCCGCCACCCGGTACTACCAGCACGCCCTCGTCGGCACCGACGTGACCGGGTACCTGTGCAAGGGCGACGACAGCCAGTCCTGGGTGTTCGCCGGCGTGGTCCGGGGCAACGAGGGGAACCCGCTGCTCCCGGCCGGCACCGCCGGGACCCCCGAGCTCGACCTCGACATCGAGATGCCGTACCGGCTCGAGGTGTCGATCGCCGGGGTGGCGGTCACCGACCTCGGCAAGAAGGTGTACGCGCTCGACGACCAGACCGGCACCCTGAGCGCCGCGGCCACCACGTTCGGCAACTTCATCGGCCACGTGGTCGAGATCGTGGCCCCGGGCATCGCGCTGGTCGAGCTGTGCTACGACGGGGTCGCCGCGCACGCCCGGTACGGCGTCACCCGGGTGCTGGCCGCGACCGGCGCCCAGAGCCTCACCCGGTGCGACCTGAACAAGGTCATCATCGTCCCCAACACGGCGGCGTACACGATCACCCTGCCGGCCGTGGCCGACACCCAGGCCGGGGACCGGCTCACGTTCGTCAAGACCACCGCCGACGCGGCCGCCGCGACCCTCGACGGGAACGCCGCCGAGACCATCGACAACGGCGCCACCCTGGCGACCATCGACGCCCGCTACGACTGCGCCGAGCTGGTCTCGACCGGCACCGAGTGGGTCGTGCTGAACCGCGACATCGCGTAACCGCCCCGCCCACCCGCAAGCCCCAAGCCGGAGACGTCCCCGTGGAAGTGACCCAGTTCACCGCGCTGGCCCGCGCCGAGTTCGCCAAGGGCAAGCTGGCCGCCGACGAGAAGCCGTTCCCGGCCAACCACGAGCCGTTCACGTTCCGCCTCGACAGCAAGTCGAAGGTCGAGACGCACACGTACATGTCGAACCTGCCGCGGCTCACCGAGTTCAAGGGGTACACCCCGTTCGCGCGGCTGGTGAACAAGGAGTACACGGTCGCCAACAAGACGTTCCGGGTCGGCGTGTCGGTCAAGAAGGAGGACGTGGACGACGACCAGACGGGCGGGTACATGAGCACCATCCAGGGGCTCCCCACCCGGGCCAAGAAGGACACCGGGCACCTGATCCTGGCGCACCTCGCGGCCGGGGCCAGCACCAAGTGCTTCGACGGCACCAACTTCTTCGCCAACAGCCACCTGTTCGGCACCGGCGACAACCTGGACACGTTCGACGCCGCGTCCAACGACGGGCAGACGCACAAGATCATCGCCCTGATCACCGACAACCCGGTGGTCAAGCCGGTGCTGTTCCAGGACCGCGAGCCGTTGAGCGCGCTGGACACCGACGCGGACGAGGCCAACGCCCGGAAGCAGAAGGAGTACGAGTACTGGGTGGACTGCCGGTTCGGGCTCGGGTACGGGTTCTGGTGGGACGCGATCCAGCTCACCATCAGCGACACCCCGACGGTGGCCGAGTGCTACGCCATCGTCGAGCAGCTGATCAACGGGTTCCGGTCGTTCAAGCTGCCCAAGGCCAACGACGTGGACGACGAGCTGTTCGTGCACGAGGGCTGGGACCCGGCCCCGGGGAACCTGGTGCTGGCGTGCAACCTGAAGCTCGGCATCATCCTCAAGCGGGCCCTGGCGCTCACCCAGTACACCGCCCCGGGCGGCAACGTGGACAACGTGTACAAGGACGTGGCCACCGTGCTCCCGACCAGCGCGCTCGGCGCCTGACCCGGGGCCGCCCTTCGCACCCGAGGAGCCGCCGTGCCCACCTTCGTCAGCGACGAGCAGCTCCGCGCCCAGGTCACCGCGGCCAACGCCATGCGGGACGCGGCGCTCCCGGACCACTGGGACGCGCTCCTGCCGACGGCGAACCAGCGCGGGTACAACGACGTCCGCCGCATCATGCGCGGCCGCGGCATGACCGGCGCCGAGTTCGCCCTGTTCGGGGCCGACGCGACCACCGAGGGGTACGACTGGAACCTGCGGTTCGCGGTCGTGCACGCCTTCCTCGAGGCGTGCCGCTCGGACCCCGAGGCCGTCGCCGCGTTCCGCCAGGAGCTGGCCGACCTCACGGAGGACCTCGCCGGGGCCGACGTGATGCTGGGCGACGACGTGTGGGCGCCCGCACCCGGGTCCGCGCGGATCTCGTGCGGCGACTCCGACACGTCGGGCGACCGGTTCCGGCTGGACGATCCGGACGACGGGCGGTTCTCCTTCGGGGACGGCACGAGGCTGTAGCGATGGCCGGGCTGGTGCTGAGCTTCGCGGACCTGGCCCGGGCGGCGCGACAGCCCGCCGCGGGGCCGCTCGCGCTCCCGGCCGTCGCGCCGCTCGACGCGCCGACGGGCCGCGAGCTGGTGCAGATCCTCGTCTCGGACGTGAAGCGGCGGTTCGCCACCGGCACCGCCCCCGACGGCACGCCCTGGCGGCCGCTCCGGTACGGCCGGGCGTTCCGGGGCGGCGGCACCGCCCAGCCGCTCCGCGACACCGGGGCGCTGATGGCCAGCTTCACCGGGCGGTTCACCGGCGACGAGGTCGTCGTCGGCACCAACCACCCCGGGGCCGCGCTGCACAACTTCGGCGGGACCGTGGTGCCCCGGAAGGGCAAGTTCCTGGCGATCGCCCTGACCGCCGCGGCGCGACGCGCGGGCTCCCCGCGGAACCTGCGCGGCACGGCCCGCGAGCCGCTGTTCGCCCGCCGGGTGAACGGCCGGCTGGTGGGGCACTTCCTGCTCGTGAAGAAGGCCGTGGTGCCGCGGCGCGAGTTCATGGGCGTGAGCGAGCCGGGGGCGACCGCGGCGGCCGCGGCCCTGGCCGAGAGCGCCGCCCGCAAGTGGCTGCAAACGTGAGGTAGCACATGCCCGCCGACCGGCACAAGGACACCGGGCTCGACGCCCCGGGGGACATCGGCATCGCGGTGGTCCCGAGCGACACCACGGACCTGCCCAACGGCCCGTGCCGCGCGTTCGACGTGGGCACCGCGGGCGACGTGCGGGTGATCTTCGCGTCCGACGCGAGCAACGGCGGCACCGGCACGCCCGTGACGCTCAAGAACCGGGCGGCCGGGATGCCGTACCCGTACCGGGTGCGGCGCGTCCTGGCGACCGGCACCACGGGCGGCGACATCACCGCGATCTACTGAGCGGGGGCGGCGGTGAATCTGAGCCTGGGGTTATCGCTGACATCGACCCGACGGCGCAGCGGGCTGGTCAACCCGCTCGCGTTCCTGGGCGCGGCCTGCTACGCGCTGTTGGTCGCGTGGATGCGCGTCAACGGGCTGCTGTGGCAGGACCTGGCCCGCACGATCCCGGCCGTCTCGCACCTGGACCCGGTGCGGGTGGCGGTGTGGCCCTTCGGCCCGCTCGGTGAGGTGGTGTTTACGGCCCCTTCTGACGCCGCGCGCCCGCTGCTGTACTTCGAGGGCGGGTTGTTGTGGTCGCTGAGCTTCGACGGGGTGGACGATTGCCTTGTCGCCAACGCGAATCTTCCCACCCCATCCGGTCAGGCGGTTACCGTTGGGGCGCGTAGCAATCGATCAATCAAATCAGGCGGTACATCGATACTCTACGGCTCAAATGCGGTCGGAGGTGATTTGCGCGGGCACCACGTCCGTAGCCCACCGGGCTCGACCGGTAGCGGGTCGCACATTTACGGCGCGGGTGGATCGCAGTTAGCTACAGCCTATCTCACCGGAGACACAACGGGCGCCAATACGATCGTAGTGGAATACGACAACGCGTTGTCGCAGACTAGAATTTCATTCAACGGCGGGACGCCTGTTGTTGGTAACTGGGTCGGCGCTCCCTTCCCGACTTCCAATCAATTGAATATTGGTGCGGAAGCGGGTTTAAATAATTACCTGGGTAGGACTTCCGGGTTCTCTCTTCTGTCCGGTTCGCTCCTGAGTGCCGGAACCAAATCGGCCCTCGAAGCCTATCTCGGAGGGCTGTAGCGGTGCCAGCCGTTTACGTTATCGCAATCGTCCCCGCTGGCACCCGCGACCTCGCGGAAGCAGCCGTATCGCCCTACCTGACCTCGCCACCGGCCGCAGGTGCCTATTCGTTCGCGGCCCCCCTCGTGCCATTCCCCGGCCCGGCAAGCGCGGCCCCCACCGCCTACGGCTGCTGCGCCCCGTGCGGCCCGGAGACGGTGGCGGCGCTCGGCGGGCTCACGGCCGCGATCCCGGGCAGCGCGGCGCATACAGTCGATCCCGCTGTGTACGACCGCGAGACGCACGTGATCGCGTGGCTCGCGGCCCGTGGGTATCAGCCGCAGGTTCTGGAGCCGGTGCCGGTGTGACGGCCGCTCTCATCGCCTCGCCCCACCGGAAGGACCCATGCCCATCACCGATTACCACGTGCTGATCCGCGACGCCGTCCGAGCGGCGCTCCAGGCCGCCACCGACGCGCTCGCCACCGAACTCGCCGCGCAGCCGCTCCCGTGGCACGCGGTGGACGAGCTCGACGACGCCGCGCGGCTCACCCGCCCGTGCGGGGTCGTGTGTTGCGTCGGCCCGGAGCAGGAGCGCCCGGAGTTCGGCACCAATCGCCAGGACGGCCGCGGCTACCCGGTCGCGGTGATGCTGCTCGGCAGCGGGAAGAGCCACGGCGAGAAGCACACCGGGCCGACGGACCTCACGGGGTTCAGGAGATTGGTGACGACGACGCTCAACCGCCAGCGGCTCGCCGGCGTCGCCCAGGTCGCGGTGTGCGAGGTGGGCGACAGCGGGCCGATCGTGGACGAGAAGGCGCCGCTGTTCCAGGTGCTCGCAACGGCGCTGGTGGTGAGCTGCGTGGGTCGGTTCCCGCGGGGGTGAGTGGAGTGGCTTCTGTGCGGCTGCTCAGGAATCCCATCTGTATACTTATAAAATATTCACATTTGTTGAACTTATTTGATAATAATTTATTGGATTTATTGTCTTCTTGGTGCGGCATAATTGCAATTTATGAGCGTGTGCAATAAATCTTGAACAGATCGTAAAAGTGTTAAGGCTTTATTGCGCTGTTCTTGAGAATTGTTGGGTTGGGTTGTTGACGAGGCGCCAACTGATGCTAGCGCGTAAGATGGGCCGGGTCGAGCGCCTTCCAGGATGCTCAGCAGTTCCGCGCGGGCTTCGCTAGCTTCGGAACTTGGGTCGATATGCAATTTGATTTTTGAAACGAAATCCTCAACTCGTTTTCGCGTCTCCTCAAGGCGGGTAGCATGCGCCCATTGTCCTGGTGGGCTTTCGCTGATTGTGCTGATCATACTGGCTACGTGTTGGACCATTTCGCTTGCTTCGAGCCTGATTTGCTGCTCTGGCCTAAAGAGGGTCGAATTTTTGGCCATATCCTCGCGGGCAAGGAGAAAAATGGCCGAGGCCAATTCCTGCTTCACCGCTTTCGGGTCGCCGTCCCCCATACCCCGGTTCGATCCGGTAGCCTGCCCAACTGAGTTGTAGTGCTCCCACAAGGCCGAGAGCGCGCCGATGAGGGCCGTACGTGACGCTGTGTCCGCTTGACGTGCGGCTTCGGTTCGGGCGAGCCTCATTTCTTCTTGTGTTTCAGCCAATGACTTTCTCTGCAACCACATCGTGTAAATCAGCACAGCTAGAGCGAGCGCCGAAAACAGCGCATTGATCGCGCCGAACATGTCCCCGAACTGACCGCGAGCGGCGTGGGCTCTGTCGATAGCTTGGGCCTTCGCAGAGACACGCTCTTTCTCGACCGATGTCGCATTCGGGTCCGTAACGATTAGTGATTCATCCGGCTTGAAGGCATTTACGATCAACGCCCAATAGACCCCCCAGGCCAACACAACGATGAATGCTGTCGCAAAGAAAAACAGCAGGGGTGCATTGTGCGCGGTTGGGCGATTCGTCTCAGCCACTTGGTAACCCTCGTATTGAGTCAGCACTTTCGCGCGCACGCGGGCTTGCGCCAACTCCGTTTCCCCAACTTTCATCCGGGCAACCCGCCCCCGCACACTAAAGCCTCACCGGGCCGCGTGTTCCGCTTGGGGGTGAGGGCGCTACGATGGCGGACAAGGTCGGCGTGTTCAACCGCTTGCTGTACGCCGGCTCCGGCGTTACCACGGCCACGCACGAGTTCGAGTTCCTCGAAGGCTCGACGCTGGGCCTCTCTGAGAACTTCATCGACACGAACGGCATCCGGGGTACCCGCTCGCACAGCTCCGAGCGGGTGCGGCGCGGGACCCGGCGGGTCGACGGCCAGATCATTCTGGCCCCGACGCCGGTCGAGCTCGCCGTCTGGCTGCCGCTGATCCTGGGCGGCACGCCCTCGGGCACGAGCTACCCGCTCGGCGAGAACCTGCCGCTGTTCAACCTGTTCGGCGTGCGGGACGGGACCGTGTACACGTACTCGGACTGCGTCGTCACGAACGCGACGTTCAGCGCGTCCGAGGGCGGCCCGATGCAGCTGTCGCTGACGATCATCGGCAAGGACGAGACCCAGTCCGGCTCCGCCGGCGCCGCGACCATCGACCTGACCACGCAGCCGTTCGTGCTGCACGACGCGGTGGTGTCGGTGGGCGGCTCGAACCGCGAGGTGGCGAGCTTCTCGCTCGCGATCGACAACGTCGTCGAGGCCAAGTTCCGCAACTCGGCGACGATCACCCAGCTCAAGGCCACCGACCGCAACGTGACCGTCGACCTGCCGGTGAGCCTCGGGACCGACGCGGCGCTGTACGGCTCGGCCGTCGGGGGCGTGGCCACGACGCTCACGCTCACCAACGGGGGCTGCTCGCTGACCTTCTCCATGACCAAGGTGCAGGCCCCGAAGCAGCCGCTCCCGTTCGGCCAGCGGGGCATTCTGGACCTGCCCTGGCGCGGCGTCGCCCGCAAGGACGGCGCCACGCCGGAGCTCACCACCACACTGGACAGCACCCCATGAGCGACGCGCTCTACATCGACGACGGGTACACGCTCACGCACGACGTGCCGGCCGTCCCGGGCCTGCACCCGGCGGTCCGGGTGGTCTACCGGCCGGCGCTCGACGCCGAGCGCAAGAAGTACGACGCGAAGCTCGCGGCCCGCGACCCGGACGCGGTCGAGCGGCACGAGTGCGACCTGATCGCCCGCCACGTGAGCGAGATCAACGACGAGGCCCCGGGCGCGTTCCGGGCCAAGCTCCCGAAGATGCACCCGACGGTGCGGGCGGTGGTCCTGAACCTGGTGCTCGGCTTCACGCCCGCGAAGCGGATCGAGGCCGAGGGAAACTCTGGTGGGGTGTCCGGCTGCTGAGCCTGCACCCCCGAATCGCCGCCCGCGCGTGCGACGACTGCCGGCACTGGTGGTACGACGAGCGGGGCGAGGTGGTCACCCGCGGCGGCCAACCGCTCCGCCGGCCCAGGGGCTCGCACCCGCCCTGCGGCAAGTGCCCCAAGGTGCCGGCCGGGACCGAGCGCCCGTCGCCGGCGGAGGCCGTCGAGCTCACCGACCAGCACCGCCGGACCGTGCGGTTCTACCGCGAGTGCCGGGCGGTCGGCCGGTTCCCCGACGACCCGCTCGTCCGCTGGGCCGCCGCGGTCATCCGGTCCGCCGAGGACCACTGCGAGCGCGTGTCGAGCCAGCGGACCCAGCTCGCGGTCCTGTCCGCGCTCCGAGGTGACACGTGACCCCGGCCCAAAAGCAACTCGAGCTGCGCCTCAAGGTCACGGCCGACGTGGCCGACGCGCAGCGGAACCTCCAGCAGCTCGCGACCGCCGCCCAGCAGACGCACGGCCGGGCCGCCGGCCCCCAGGGCTTCGGCGGCTACGTTCCGCCGCCCGGCTTCGGGGCGCCGGGGCAACCGCCGGCCCCGGCGGCGGGCGGCGCGGTGCCGCGCCCCGGCCCGTTCACCTCGGCGGTGCCGGCGTTCGACCGCCCGGTCCCGGTGGTGATCGTCGGGCCGAAGCCGCTGCACGTCACCGGAACGGGCGGCGCGGGTGCCGGCCCCGGGGGCGGGGCCGGGGGCAAGAGCGCGGGCGACAAAGAAAAGGAGCGGCACGAGGCGCTGCTGACCTCGTTGCGGAACCTCCAGCTCGGGGGAACCGTCGGACGGTACGAACAGATCAAGGGGTTCGGCGAGGCCGCGGGCAAGCTCGGCCTCCCCGGCGGGGCGCTGCTCGGCCGCCTGGCCGGCCCGGCGGCGATCGCCCTGGGCGCGCTGCAGGTGGCGGGCGACGCCGGGGAGATCCTCAGCGACGAGTACACGACCGGCGAGCAGAAGGGCCGGGCGGCGGTGCGGAAGTTCGTCCCCTTCGGCGAGACCATCCAGAGCTCGATCGACGGGCTGACCGGGCGCAAGGCCGGGATGGAGCGGGCCGAGGTGGACTACCAGAAGCAGATGGCCGAGGTGAGCGCGCGGGCCGAGAAGGCGTCGTTCGACCTGGGCTACCGCCCCGAACAGGCCGGGTACGAGGCGCGCGAAACGCTGCTCGCCCGCGCGACACCGATCCTGGAGGGGGCGAGCGACCGCACCACCGCCGCCGGCGAGAAGGCGTTCCGGGACCGGCAGCGGCTGCTGCCGATCGAGCGCGAGGAGGCGAAGCTCCAGCGCGAGGCGGCCGTCGCCACCGCGCAACGCGCCAGCGCCGAGGCGGCGCTGGGCGACATCCAGGCCAAGCGGGCCGAGGCGGCGCGGCGCGAGCAGCAGAAGGGCCGGGAGCTGGGGGGCGACGGCCGCCCGCTCCTGCCGACCGCGGTTTCGTTACTGGCCTTCGGGCCGGTGACGCACGCGCTCTTGGGGGGCCGGGGGACGTACGACGCGAACCAGTCCGGCGTGTCCCGCCAGCGCACCCTGTACGAGCAGGCGGCGGCGGGGGCCGAGGCGCAGCAGCTCGGCGAGCTCGAGAAGCAGGCCCGCCGCGCGGTGGTCGAGGCCCGCCGCCGGGAGGCCGAGACCGGGCGATCTGCCGGACAGGCCCGAGTGCAGCGCCTCCAGGCCGAGGCCGACATCCTTGATGGGGACGCCTCCCAGGCGGCCTCGGGCGCGCAGTCGCTCGGCGGAATGGATCGCTTCTCACGTGCGAACGCCGTGCGCTCGCTGCAGCTGCTGCAGCAGTTCGGCCCGGAGCGGATGAGCCCCCGCGAGCTGGCCGAGGCGCGCGCGGTCGCCCCACAAACGGTGGCGAAGATCCTCGAGCAGGCGGGCAAGCAGACGCCCCAGTTCGACGCCCTCCGCGCGCTCGCGCCCGCGGACTACGCCGGCGACCCGGAAGAACTGCGCCGCAAAGCGCAGGAGAAGCGCGACGAGGCCGCCCAGAAGGAGCTCGACCTCGATCGCACCCTTGCGACCAAGGTCGCGGCGGCCGGGCGCGACCTCGGCAAGTACATCGGCGACATCATCGACCAGATCGCCGACGAGATCAAAAAAGGGATCGACCGCGACAAGCGGATCGGACGGGGGGCCAGCAGCTAGCGCTCCCGGCCCGCCGAGTCGAGGGCCGCGGCGGAAATATCTTGTGGGCCGAAATCGGCCTTGGGCGCTGCGCTCGCCACGCGCTGCGCGAACGCCTTTCGCTCTTCGGCCGGCAGAAGGGCGGAGGTGGCCCACACGCGGACCAGCAGCTCGGCCTCCTGCTCGGCCGAGGAGGCCGAGCCTGCTTGTTTGCGGGCGAGGTGCCACAGGGGCGGCTTCTCCGGCCCGTCCGCCATGCCCGCTTTTGCGGCGCTCGCGAACGCCAACTGATTCAGCCCCACATCCTGAAGAAGCACGTAGTCACTCGCGAGCGGGGACGACGCGCGTTGGAACAGCTCCATGTTGACCCCGACCGCAACGAGCTGGGGCTCGGGCAACCGACTCAGCTGTGCCTCGGTGCGGCCGGAATCGCCACGGATCGAGAAGCCGGCAAATTGAGACGCGGATCGTTTGACGGCTTCGCGATCCGCTCGCGACGGCACGGGGCCGACACGAAGCAGCCCGACGGTCACCGGGGCGACCCTCTCAGCCCGTTGGACGCTGAGTTCATCCGATCGCTCGATTCCCACTTTCTGCACCCGCAGGAGAGCGTCCACGCAGGACGATCGTTCGCCCTGGCTCATCCCGCCAAGGGCTTGCGCCGACCGTGAGCTGAGGGCCGCCTGGACGCTCAGCCGTTCGGCCTCCCCGTACCCCGAGGCGATATCCACCCGTTTTTTCGCGAGGGCCAGCACCGGCCCCCATTCTGGGGCTTTAGATTCGTTCGTGTTCGGCTTTTTAGAAGAAGGCTGCGATGTGGCGGCGCCGCGCTGCGTTGGTCGGGAAGTGTCGCAACCGAGAACAGTGAACAGGGCGATGACGGCAAAGGGCCAGCGCATGCGCAGGTCGCTCCGGTGCGGGCGCACGCACCGGCGGCGGCGGCCCGCGCGCCGTCCCGCCCCTCACTCTCACACCGGGGTATTGGACCCGATCGGCTGCGTTGCGCCAAGGGGTTCCGGGGTCAGGGGTTGTGGCGGGTGGGCGCCCCGCGCACTTTCATCCGGGCAACCCGCCCCGCGAAGCTGAGCGCATGCGAGCCGCGTGGGGCAACTACCTGTTTCCCGTGAACGGGTGCGAGGTCACCTCGCGCACCCGGCTGATCACGTCCGACACCGGGCGCCCGATCCGGTACGTGACCCGGGTGTCGGTCGCCGGCTGGCTGGAGGCCGACGGGCAGGCCGCCCTCGCGGTCGCCGAGGCGTCGCTCCGGGCCGCCCTGCTCACCAACTACCTCGACTTCCGGTTCCTCACCGATGCGGGCGCCGTCACGCCGCTGTCCCTCTTGAACAGCCAGTCGATCAGCGGGGTGCGGGTGGTCGACGGGCCGAACTTCACCGGGACCGACGGCGCCGAGTACGCGACGGTGCGCCGGTTCGAGTTCGAGGTCGAGGCCGAGTTCCTGATCGCGAACGCGGCCAACGCCGTGCTCGCGTACCAGGAGACGGTGTCGATCACCGGCGACGGCGGCCCCCGCTACGTGCTCCGGGTGCCGATCAACGCGCGCGTGCTGGTGCGCCAGAAGGTGAGCGAGCGGACCCCCGTGCGGGCGGTCCAGACGGGCCGCGCGGTCGGGCACGTGAAGTACCCGCCGGTGCCGCCCCCGCTGTGGCCCCGGCCGATCTACCAGGGCGACCAGGGCAACGTGGTGCGGGACAGCCCGCGGCGGCTCGGACTCGGGCTCGTCGAGTTCGGCGTCTCGTGGTCGTACCCGTTCGAGTCGGACGGGCCGCTCGTCGGCGTGCCCGGCCTGCCCCCGCTGTGAGGTCCGAGTATGGCGACCAACTCCTGGCTCGGCGACTACCCGGCCCGCGCCCGCGCGGTCCGGCTGACCGTCGGCGGCACCGTGGGCGCCGGCGACACCGTCGGGTACACGATCGGCGGCGTCCGGGTCGCGGCGGTCGCCGCGCCCGGGGACGACAAGCCCGCGCTCGCGCAGAAGCTGTACAACGCGCTGTCCGCCACCGCGGACCCGCGGTTCCGCGAGGTGTCCTGGGCGTACGCCGACGGGGACGCGTTCGTGTCCGGCGCCGCCGCGACCGCGGGCGTCCCGTTCGCCGGCACGGCATCGGGGACCGGCACCACCACCCTGACCGAGACCGAGCTGGTCGCGTCCACCGGGCCGAGCCACGCGGACGAGCCCCGGAACTGGTCGCTCGGCGTGCTCCCGGGCGCGACCCACGACGTGGTGGTGGACGTGCCCGTGCCGCTGCTGTACGGCTGGGAAAACGTCGCCGCCGCGGCGTTCGCCTCGCTCCGGATCAAGGCCGCGTTCGAGTCGCAACTCGGGCTGCCGCGGCGGAACGAGGCCGGGTACATCGAGTACCGGCAGCGGTTCTGGGTGATCGCGACGGCGGTGCCGGTCGAGATCGGCGAGGGCGACGGCCAGGGGCCGACCCGGTGCAACATCCAGGTGACGAACGCCCTTTCCGCGGTCGTCCACAAGACCGGGCAGCGGCCGGGCGCGACCGCCCCGCCGGTGAACTTCGTCGGGGCCTCGTCCGGCACGCTGGCGGTCGCCGCCGGCGACGTGGGGCTCGCGTCCGACGACGACACGACGGGCTGCACCGTCACCACGCTCGCCGTCGACGGCGCGGCCGCGCTGACGGTCGGCAAGGGCGCCACCGTGACGACCGCGAACCAGACCGGGGGGACGCTGATCGGCTTCGGCACCGTCGTCACCCACAACTTCGCCGGCGGCGACGCGACACTCTACAAGGCCCCGACCACGGTGACGGCCGACGGCGGGGCCGGCACGCTGGACTGCCGGTTCACGGGCACCGCGGCCACGGTCACCTTCCGCGGCCAGGGCGAGGGGCAGGCGTCCCCGACCTGCGTGTGCGACAACGACCCGCGCCCGCGGACCTTCGCCAGCGCGTCGTTCACCGGCGGGGCGGCCCTCCGGGACCCCGACAAGAGCGTCACGTTCACCAACCCGGCCACGTTCGACCGGACGTCGCTGAAGGCCTCCGACCTGGGCTCCCGCTTCAGCCTCCAGAGGACGTGACGTGGCCCTCGAACTCGGCCAGAGCGCGAGCTGGCCCGGCGTCGCCGCCGTGGAGAGCTGCACGGGCACGGTCTCGCACGGGATCACGCCCGGCGTGTTCGTCATGTCGACGTACCCGCAGACCGCGGCCCCGCGCGCGTTCGGCGACCTGGTGCTGTCCGACGGGGTGCGGGCGGCGGTGTTTCGCGGGTGCAAGCTGGACGCGGTCAGCGGGCGCGCCGGGCCGGACGGGCAGACGTTCACGCTCACCATCCTCGACCGGCGGTGGCGGTGGCGGTACGGGGCCATCTCCGGGCGGTACAACCAGCTCGACAAGCGCGGCAAGCTGGTCCCGTGGACGATCCGCAGCCCGCAGGAGCTCGCCGAGCTGTGCCTGAAGGCGATGGGCGAGCGGAACTACGTGATCAACCTCCCCGCGGGCCTCACCGCGGCGGCGGGCGCGAACCTGGAACAGTACCTCCGGGCCGGCGAGGACTTCCCGCAGAGCCTGACGAACCCGCCCACGGTGTGGGACCTGATCCCGCCGGCGGAGGCCCTCGCGCGGCTCGCCGACCTGTACGGGTGCCGGGTGATTTATCAGCCGTTCGCGGACCGCGTGGTGGTGGCCCCGCTGGGCGCCGGCGGGCCGCTCACGGACTTCCCGTGCGAGTCGATCGCCCCGAACGTGGACGGCCCCGAGACGCCGTCCGCGGTGGGCGTGGCGGGCGCGCCGGTGCGGGTCCAGATGCGGCTCCTCCTGGAGCCCGTGGGCAAGGAGTGGGACGGCAGCTACCGCCCGGTGAACGAGCTGAGCTACGCCCCGCAGGGCGGCGGAAAGGTGCAGATCTCCACCGCCGCGTACGACGGTGCCGGCCCCAACCCGTCGATCAAGGTCTACCTGCGGTTCAACCGGGACTGGGCCGCGCCCGCACCCCTGCCCGACAAGGCGGTGTTCGCCCAGTTCGGGTCGTCGGCGGCGGGCAGCGCTGCCGACAAGCTGGCCGACGTGGCGGCGGCGATCAACGGGCACCCGGACTGCGCGCCGGTCCTGAAGGCCGAGGCCGCCGGCGACGTGCTGACGGTCACGGGGCTGGCCCAGGGGTTCCCGTTCGAGCTCGAGGCCGAGTCCAGCAGCCCCGGCCCCCCGGACCGGTTCGAGGCGGCGGTGGTGCAGCCCCCCGAGCGGCCCGGCCCCAACTGGGAGAGCTGCCCGCTGCCCAACTTCCCGGCCGTCCGCGCCACCGACCGGCTCAGCTACGATCAGGCGGTGCTCCTGGCGCAGGGGAGCGTGTTCAAGTGCTACCGGGTGCTGAACGCCGACGCGGAGACGGGGCGCCCGCCGATCCGCGTGCCCGGGTACGGCGGGCTGGTCCGCCGGCACCAGCTCACCCTCCAGCCGACGAAGGTCGACCAGGTGGCCCCGGAGCCGCGCGAGAAGGGCGTGATCCGCCGGGTGCCGAACGTGGACGAAGCGATCCGCGGTCCGCTTGGCGGACTGCCGGAGTTTTACGACGGCTACAGTCGCGACCAGGGCGCGGACGTGTACGGCAGCGTCTGGAAGCTGCTCGGTAACGTGGTCTGGGACGGGGACCGGCGGGAGGACAACACCGGCCCCGAGGACAAGGTGTACGTGCCGATCGCGGAGATCGACCCCATCTCCCAGGTCGTCACCTTCACCGATTACGTGTACCGGTACGCGATCGTCGCCGGCACCGACGTGCGGCAGGCCTTCCCGACCCTGACCCTCGAAACCGCCGTCCTCGTGTCGGTCTCGGACACGGGGGAACTGGTCCGCGCGAAGTACACGGCCAAGCTCGGCGGCGCGGCGCCCGTGGAGTGGCAGATCCGCGAGGACGTGCAGCTGTGCGTCCGCGGGCGGTACGGGCCGAAGAACAAGTACCTGGGGCGCGAGTGGGTGGACCAGAAGGAGGCCGAGGCCCGGGCCGCGTACTACCTGGCCGGGATGGCCCACCGGTACCGGGTGACCGGGGGCGAGACCCGGCAGTACATAGGCATCCACCTGATCAACCTGGACGGGCACGTGCAGCAGGTGAGCTGGAGCGTCGGCCCCGGCGGCGCGTCCACCGTCGCCAGCACCAACAGCGAGCACAGCGCCAGCGTCCCCCCGTACGCGGCCCGGCGCCGCGCCGAGAACCTGCCGCCGGACAAGTCGGCGGCGCTGGCCAACTTCTTTGAGGAGGAGCGGGCCGGGCGCCTGCTGCCGCCGCGATGAGCGACCGCACCGACTGGGTCCCGCTGTCGAACGCCTCGGGCGGGCCGGTGCCGTCGTGCGCCCTCGCGCGGGTGACGGGCGTCGCGAACGGGCTGTTCACGGTCGACACGCCCGACGCCGACGGCGACCCGCACCTGGTGGCCGTCGGGTTCTCGCTCGTCCCCACGGGCGGCCGGGGCACGGGCACGTTCGACCCGCGCGCCGTCCTGGCGTACGAGGAGGCCGACGGCACGCCCCAACCGGGCGAGGAGTGGGGTGCGGGCGCCGGCACCTGGAAGCTGCGGAAGGGCAAGACGGGGTGGCGCATCCTGGGCGGGGCCGGGCGCGGGCTGGTGAACGCGGTGCGGGCGTGCTGCGGCACGACCACGACCACAACGACCGCCGCGCCCACCACCACCGCCGGCCCGTGCGCCGGCGCGTGCCAGTGGACCTACTCCGCCTCATCGAAAGCCTGGACCCGCACCGCCTCCACCTGCGCCGCCGGCTGCGCCTGCCTCGCCCCGACGTGGTGCCCGGGCGCCGACGCCTGCGCCACCACCGCGTGCGGCCGCCTCGCCGCCGACGCCAAGGCGCCGAACTGCACCGGCGCGACCACGACGGGCGGCCCGTGCCCGGCCCCGGCGGACTGCGCCGAGGGGTGCGACTGGTTCTGCCACCCGGTCCGCGGGTGGGTGCAGACGCGCAACGGGTGCGCCGGCTACTGCGGCTGTCAGCCGCCGGCCGGGGCGTGCTCGTCCTGTGCGCCGGCACACACCCCGTGCGTGGTGCCGCCGTCGTTCTGCAACGGTGGGTGCCGCTGGGTGTGGGTGTCGGGGGTGGCGGGCGAGAGCGACCGCTGGGAGAAGATTGGCGACACCTGCGCCGGCTCGCGCGTGCCCAACTGCTCCTGCGACGCGCCGGCCGCCCCCGGGAACTCTTGTGGTCACGAGGCCGCCACCCGCTGCTACGTCCACGGCGCCGCCGACCCGTGCGCGGCGGTGACCACGTCATCGCCCGCCGGGTGCGGCGACTGCATCTGGGGCTCGGACAGCGGCACCGCTTGGGACAAGGTGGTGCGGCCGTGCGGGAACGCCGGCGGGTGCTCGTGCCAGGTGCCGCCCGGCGCCCCGTCCGGCACCTGCGCCCAGGCGGCCGGGGCGTGCGTGCCGCTGCCCGTCACCACGACGGCCGCGCCGACCACCACCGCCGGGCCGCCCACCACGACAACGACCACCACCACCGCGCAGCCGTTCTCCTGCTGGCAGTGCCGGTACCAGGGTTTCGTCCGCTTCGTGTGCACGGGCGAACCGGGCCACCCGTGCGAGAATTACGAGACCCCGACCCTGCGGTCGCAGTTCCCGTCCGAGGTCGCGTGCACCAACGGTTGCGGCCCCGGCGGCGGCACGACGGCGGCGCCGACCACGACCACCAGCACCACCACACCCGCGCCGACCACCACCACGGGCGGCCCGGCGGTGGACTACTACTGCTGCCAGTGCCCCGGGGGCGTGGCGCGGTGCTCCTTCGATCCGATTAACCAGTGCGCGGGCTGTACGGTCACGGGGCCGATGTCCCTGGCGTCGTGCAACGGCACCTGCGCGGGCGCGGGAACGACCACCACACCGCCGCCGCCGCCGCCGCCGCCGCCACCGCCCGTAACCACCGGGCTCAGCACCAGCAGCCCGTTTTGACCGGACCCCAGCTTCACGAGACGAGCGACATGAGCAGCCCGCTGACGATCGGCATGGCGACCCGGGGCGAGCCGGACCACGTGTGGTTCGTGCTCTCGGCCCTGGCCGCGAACCACCCGCGGGTCGAGTACCTGGTGGTGGACAACACCCCGGAGCGGGACCCGCGGGTGGAGGCGATCACCCGGGCCGTCGGCGGCCGGTACCTGCACCGCCCGGACCTCACCGGTACGTCCAAGCCCCGGGACGCCGTGTTCCGGTTCGCCCGCACCCCGTGGGCCGTGTGCCTCGACAGCCACGTGATTCTGGAAACGGGCGCGGTGCAGGCGGCCCTCGACTTCGCGGCCCGGAACCCGGACTCGCGGGACATCGTGTCCGGGCCGCTGGTGTACGACGACGGCCGAGGGCTGAGCACACACTGGAAGACGAACCCGGGCGGCGGGTTGTGGGGCACGTGGGACACGGACCCGCGCGGCGCGGATCCGGCGGGCGAGCCGTTCGAGATCCCCATGATGGGCCTCGGGCTGTGGCTGATGCGGACCGCGGCGTGGCCCGGGTTCCACCCGCTGTTCAACGGGTTCGGGGGCGAGGAGGGGTACGTTCACGAGGTGGTGCGGCGCCGCGGGGGCCGGGCGCTGTGCGTGCCCGGGCTGCGGTGGCGGCACAAGTTCCGGGACGTGTCCGGCTGGCACAACAACCCGCCGCCCCCGTACCCGCTCCGCACCGAGGACCACGTGTGGAACCTGCTGGTCGGTCACCGGGAACTCGGCATTGAGGCGGACCAGCAGATCCGCGAGCACTTCGGGAAGAACCTGGGGGCGGACACCTGGGACAGACTCGTCAAGACCGCGGCGCACGTTCAGCCCCTTGACGGCCCCCGTCCGGGTCCAACGCGGCAGCGCATACTGGCCCTGTGGTACAGCGATAACAGCGCCCCGGACCCCCTCCTCATGCGCTCGCTTCAGTCCGTGATTGACGCCCGGGAGCAGACCATCCGGCACGACGTGACCGTCAGCGCGTGCGCCTGGGAGATCGGCGGGAACCTGGGCATTCTCCCGAGCGTGAACACCCCCGGGATCATGCTCCGGAGCTTCATCGGGGCGCGGAAGCGGGGCTATAACACGATCCTGGCCCAGATCCGGCAGGCGGTGGCCCATGCCACCGCTTCGGGCGAGGAGTACGACGCGGTCGCGTTCTGCGAGCACGACGTGCTGTACCCCCCGGGGTACTTCGACCGGCTCGGGGACGCCCTCGCCGCGCACCCGTCGGCCCCGGTGGTGTCGCACCGCGATTACATCGGCCTCAGCGGCACCGGCTGGCAGCGGGTGCGTGAGCGACACGAGCCCCTGCACCAGCTCTGCCTCCGCTGGGACACGATCCAGAGCAACCTCGCGCGAGCCGAACGTGAGGCGGCGAGCGGCGCGGCGGTGGTGCTTGAGCCGGACCATGAGGCCGATCGGTCCGCCTGGGCGCGGCTGGAGCCCGCCGACCCCGCGGGCATGAGTGGCACTCCGAGTGTTCACGTCAATCACAATGCCGGCCGGTTCACGGCGCACGGGGACGTGTGCTACGAGCCGCGCGGCGCGTCCCTGTGGCACCCGCACTGGGGTGAGGCGCGGCACTGGTGGCCCGGCCCGATGGTCACGGTGTCGAACGTGGACGTGACGCAGTTCAAACCCGAGAAGCCGGCCGGGTGCTCGGCGTGCGAGGCGAACGCGCACCCGACCCCGGAGGCGTGGGCGCGGGCCGCCGCGGCGAAGCCGTCCGACTTTCACGAGCACGTGGGCACTCTCCGGGAACTGGCGGCGAAGTGCTCGAGCGCTGCGGAGCTGTCGCTGTGGATGAAGCCGGCGGACGCGGCGATCGTCGCCGGCCTCCCGGCCGACGGCACGTTCGTGAGCGTGTGCCCACGCGCGAAGCCGCAGTGGGAGCGCATGAAGGGCTGGCTGGGGGCGCGGTTCGAGGGCCGCACGGCCGACCCGGCGACCGCGGACCTGCCCCCGGTGGACCTGCTGTTCATCGACACCGAGCACACCGCCGACGCGCTCATGCCCCTGCTGGAGCGGCACCGCGAGCGGGTGGCGAAGTACATCGCGGTCCACTGCACCGAGACGTTTGGGGAGAGCGGCGACCGGCCCGACGCCCCGGGCGTGCTGCACGCGCTGCGAACCTTCTGCCACCGCCACCCGGGCTGGGTGGTGAAGCGCCGCGACCGGAACAACCACGGGCTGATAGTTCTGTCGCGGTGCGCCGAGGACGTGAGGGCGAAGCCGGCGCTGTGGCGCCAGGCGATGAACTACACGGCGGCGATGGCGCGGCACGTGGCGGACGGGCGCCGGACGGTGCCGCTGGACGTGCTGGAGGCGCGGCAGGCCGAGTGCGCCCTGTGCGAGGAGCGGGCGCTGGACGCGTGCGCCGCGTGCGGCTGCCCGCTGGAGGCGAAGCTGCCCCTCGCAACCGAATCGTGCGGGCTGGTGAAGAAGGGGCAGGCGCCGAAGTGGGGGGCGTGGCCCGCGGGCGCGGCCGCGTAAACGCAAAAAGCCCCCGGCGGGATCTCTCCCGCCGGGGGCTCTCGTATGGAATCGCCCCGGACAACCGGGGCGGTCAAGCGGAACGGTCAGTCACTTCTTCCGGTCGGGCCTGTTCGGACGCAGTCCCCGCGGGTCCGCGGGGTACTCGCCGCCGTCGGACAGATCCCGTACCCGCGCCAGACACGATTCCGGATCCAGGGCCGGCAGAACTTCCACCTCGCCCCACCCCCGGACGTGCCGGTCCAGCCAGTACCGGCCGCCGGCTTTGAGGCGCGCGAGCGCGGCCCTCATCGCCCGCTGCTCCCGCTGCCACTCGCGGTACGTGTCCATCCCGTCCCTCCCTTGACTCCCCGTTGCTGGACTTGTCACCAGCGTTCCACCGCGGAACGGTCGGGTTAAGGGCCGGGGCCACAAGGCCCCGGCGGTGTCACGGGCCGGCGAGCCGCCGCACCCGCGGCGCCGCGCCCCGCTCGCGCAGGGCGTGGGACGGGTGCGTGACCCGCGCCGGCCGGTCCTCCGGCGCGAGCCGCCGGTCCTCGCGGGCGGCCTCGAGCGCGGCCCTCCGGGGCACGTCGCCCAGGAGCCCGCGGTCGCCGGCCAGCGCCGCGCACAGCAGGCGCACCGCGCACGCCGCGTGGAGCCCCACGAACACCAGGTGCACGCCCGCCGGCCCGGCCCGCCCGGTGAGCCCGGCGTGGGCCGAGCTGCACGTGCCGCCGGCGAACACCAACCCCAACAGCAGCTGAAGCGCCTTCCTCACGAACGGCCCTCCGTCGACAGGAACCCGGCTCTGCGTTGCACGGGCTGGCCACCGTTCCCCGGCCCGCGCCGGGGAGCCGCATTACGGCCCCGCGGCCCCGGGAAACCGGGGCCGCGGCGGGCGCTCAGTCGCGCCCGCAGTAGCCGTGGAGCTTGCACCCCGCGGCCCGCAAGATGGCGCTGGCCTCGAGGCGGGTCTTGGCCGTCCGGACCCGGGCCCACACCTTGGCCGCACGGCGGTACGCCTCGCTGCCGCTCTGCCGGCTCGGGGTGATCTCCATCCACTCGTTCACGTCGTCGAGATCGCGGATCGTCACGCCCGTCTCGTCCGCGCCGGCGGACCACGCGCCGGGGACCCCCGCCGTCAGCGGCACCGCCGGGGCGTCGACGCCCCGGATCTGTTCGTCGCGGACCACGATCCCGTACACCCGCGCCGCCTCCGGGTCGCCCGCGGTGTACGCCGCGAGCCGGGCGAGCAGCTCGGCCCGGAGCGCGTCGAAGTCGGTGTGCAGGCTGATCCCGTCGAGCCAGTGGCAGACGCCCTGGCAGAACCCGCCGCACCGGTCCTCGGGCGTGCCCGGGCGCGCGGCCCCGGCGCCCCAGCCGTTGAACCGGAGCACGCGGCAGGTCTTGCCGCGCTTCCCGGCGTTGGCCATGTCCGTGACCGTCGCGGTCCCGCTGCCCGGCCACGTCCGCGTGTGGACGCGGGGCGGGGTCACGTGCTGTCGCAGCAAGCTGGCGGCCCGTTCGCCGCACGTGTCCGGTTGCGGGTTGTCGTCCAGGTAGTCGGCGAGCACCTCCTCGCCCCGCTGCTCCGCAATCACCGCCCGCGCCAGCGCGACCGCCTCCGGGTCGTCGCTGACCCAGCTCGGGCCGCGGCCGCCCGCGAGCGGGTACACGCTCGCCGCGAGGCCGCCGTCCCGCCACGGGCCGACGCGGACGTGCACGCCGTTCACGTCCGCCGTCTGCTCCCGGGGCGTTGCTTCCGTTGTCACCATCTGAAAACCTCCGTTCGTTCACCCCCCTCTGCATTCGCTCCGGGCTTGGGACCGGCGCCGCGGCGCGTGCCGCGGCGGCTGCATTACGGCCCGCGGCCCCCGGGTTCGGGGGCCGCGTCGGGCTAGTTGCGCGTCATGTCGAGCGTGGCCCGCCAGTCGTCCCACGGGTCGAGCGGGCGCGTCGCGTAGTCCCACCGCAGCGCGGTCCGCTGCAGCGCCTCCACGTCCGCCACCGTCTCGCACCCCCGGAGCCGTTCGGAGAGGGCCTCGTGGTCCTCGTCCTCGCACAGGATCCCGCGGTCCAGGTTCCCCTGGATCCGCCGCTTCATCTCGCAAAGCGCCTCGTCGTCGGCTTGCATGAGCAGCCTCCCTTGACTCCCCGTTGCTGGACTTGTCACCAGCGCCCCACCGTGGGGCGGTCGGGTTAAGGGCCGCGGCCCCGGTTTCCCGGGGCCGCGATCGTCACGTCGTCCGGGCCGGCCCGTCGAGGAACCGGTCCCACAGCGGCTTCAGGGCCGCCGCCACCACCCCGACCAGGCACCGCCCGTAAGCGAACCCGAGCACCAGGTGGAGCAGCAGGTGCCCGACCCGCGCGCCGACCGGGGCCGCCTCGACCGCGGCCGCCGGCGCCACCGCCTTGAGCGAGGTGATCAGGAACCACACCAGGGCCGCCCCCAGCGCCCACCCCGCCACGTTCTTCACCGCTTGCATTCCGAACCCCTCCCGCGCTCTGCATTCACCCGGGCTTGCGACCGGCCGCGGTTCTAGCCGCGGGCTGCATTAAGAGGGCGGGGGCCTCGGAGGCCCCCGCCGCGGGTCACCAGTTCCGGCCCTTGTTGCCCCAGGCCCGGTAGCCCTCGGCCAGGAGCAGGCAGATGAGCTTGCGCTCGTTCTCCGTCTCCCCCCGGAGCGTCGGCACGTAGCCGCCGTCCAGCGCCGCCTTCAGCTCGTCCCAGGTGTCGAACGCGGTCACCGCGTTCACCAGCCGGTCCTTGATCTCGCCCGGCAGTTCGGCCTTGCACATCGCCAGACCCTCCCCGGGAACGCACGCGGGCGGCCCGAGTGGCCGCCCGTCGCACGCCCCAACGGGACGAATACTAGCGAATCACTAGTGACGAGCGAAGAAAAATCGCTGGCGAATTTCTAGGCCGACACTAGTGACGCCGGGGCGGGGCCGCGTAGAGTGGGCGGGGCACTGCGGTGGCGCGGACGAGGGGCGGACATGGCGAAGCGGACGCGGCCCCGGCAGAACGTGGCCGGGGCCAAGCAGTTCAACTACGAGATCGACGGGGCGCTCGCGGACCGGTTCCGGCAGTTCTGCCGGGACCGCGGGGAGACGATCGTCGGCCACCTGGAGATGGCGCTGCGGCGGCACATGGACAACCCGCCGCCGGTGCCGGTGCTGCCCCCGCTCCCGCCGGTGCCGGCGCCCGCACCCCCGGCGAGCGGGGCGAAGGCGCGCGGGCGCGCGCCGAAGCCGAAGAGCGATTGAGCCGGTGGAGGCGCGAGTTGGTTCCGAGGAATTCAGAGCCGGGTGAGGTGGCCGACTTCCCATCCGCGGGCGCGCGAGCGCGCGCCCCACTTCCATCCGGGCAACCCGCCCGGGCACCATGACCCCGTAAACGCGACGGGCGGCGGGAGCCGCTAACTCCCACCGCCCCTGGTGTCGCGCCCCGTGACGAGCCGACCGGCCGTTGTCATTCTCCCACGCACACGGGGAAGGTCAATGGCCGTCGGAGCCGCACCGTCCGCACCACCGCCCGGCCCGCCCGCACAGGACGACCGGGTGATCCGCACCTGGCGTGCCGACCCCGACCGGTACGTGCGCCGGGTCAAGGGCGGGCGGTACCAGGCCCGGCCGTACGACCCGGAGACGCGCACCCGCGTGAACCTGGGGACGTTCGGGACCCCGGGGCAGGCCCGGGGCGCGGTGCAGAAGTACTGGTGGGGCGAGCTGGCGGCGAAGCCCAAGTTCGTGCGCGCGAGCCGCAACCAGTACAGCTTCGGCCGCGGGGACCCGGTCCGGTACTTCGTGCTGATCCCGACCGCCGCGCCCGGCGCGGGCGCGGGCGGGGACCGGAAGCGGAGCTACCAGCGGGTGGGCGACTGGTTCGCCACCGAGGCCCAGGCGGTGGCCGCCCGGGACGCGTTCCTGGAGGCCACGTACGGGCGGCTGGTGGCCAAGGCCATGCTGTCCCGCGCGGACACCTCCCGGCGCGCCGGGAAGTACTAGCACCCGTTCCCCCGGAGGCCGTCATGCTCGCGCTCGTCCTGTTCGCCGCCCTGTCCGCCGTCCCCGAGCTCCCGCACACCGCCCCGGCGACGCCGCCGGCGGACGTGTCGCGGGACCCGATCCCGACCCGCCCGGAGCACCCATGCGACTTTACGCCGCCGCGGTCCTGACCGCGGCCCTGTTCTGCGCCGCCGGCCTCGCGTTCCCGCGGGCCGGGCGGCCGCTCCCCGCGCCCCCGCCGGCCGCCGCGGCCGAGCCGGACCGCGAGTACAAGCTGCCGCCCAACGAGCTCGCGCCGAGCGCGGTGCAGGCGCTGACCGACGCCGGCGACGTGGCCGACTGGGGGCACGCCGCGATCGGGGTGCCCGACGCGTGGAAGGTGACCAAGGGGAAGGGCGCGAGGGTGGCCGTGCTCGACACCGGGTGCGACTCCGGGCACCGCGACCTGAAGGCCCAGATCGTCGCCGCCCGGGACTTCACCGGCTCGCGCTCGGGCAGCTCCGACGTGAACGGGCACGGGTCCCACTGCGCCGGCATCGTGCTGGCCGCCGAGAACGCGGTCGGCATGGTGGGGGTCGCGCCCGAGGCCCAGCTGCTCGTCGGCAAGGTGCTCGGCGACTCCGGGTCCGGGCTGTCCTCGGGCATCGCGGCCGGGATCGACTGGGCGGTCGAGCAGGGGGCGGACGTGATCTCCATGAGCCTCGGCAGCCCGTCCGAGGACGCGCGCATCCGGGCCGCGATCGCCGCGGCCCGCGCCCGGGGCGTGCTGGTGATCGCCGCGGCCGGCAACGAGGGGCCGCGCGAGGGGACCGTCGGGTACCCGGGCGGCTCCCCGGGCGTGATCTGCGTCGCCGCGATCGACTCGGCCCTCGCCACCGCGTCGTTCAGCAGCCGTGGGCGGCAGGTGGTCGTCGCGGCGCCCGGGGTGAACATCCGCTCGTGCTACCCGGGCGACCGGTTCGCCACGATGTCGGGCACCAGCATGGCGACGCCCTACGTGGCCGGGTGCGCGGCGCTGTACGTCGCGCGGTGCAAGGCGCTCGGGGTGAAGCCCACCCCGGACGACTTCGCCAAGCGGATCGGCGAGACGGCGAAGGACCTGCCGCCGAGCGGGCGCGACACGGCGACCGGGTTCGGGCTGATCCAGCCCGCCAAGCTGCTGCCCGCGGGCGACGCCCCGGTGCCCGATCCGAAGGACCCGGTGGTCCCGACCCCGGTGCCGATCGGGGACAAGGTGGATCTGGTCCTGCCCGGGCTCACGCTCGACGGCCGGCCGGTGAAGCGGATCGTCCTCGAACTGGCCCCCCGGCCGTGAGCGGAGGGGCGCCGATGTCGGGCCACACGGTCGCCGAGATCCGGGCGATGTCGCAGCGGCTGCGGGACCTGGCGACCCGCGCCGCCTACCACCGGTGCCGGGCCGCCGCGCACACCGCGAACGCGGCGCTGGCGGACCGCGAGGCGGACCTGGTGCAGGAGCAGCTCACCAAGGCGGTGCGCGACAGCCAGCACGAGGTCGAGGTGGTGCTGGCCGGCGAGACGGGCGCGGCGCCGCCGCTCGACCCGAGTTCCACGCCGCCCGTTCCCACGAAGAAGGACTGAACCGCCGTGGTCGCGCTCCCGCTCACCGTCGCCGTGCTCGTTCCCGCGGCGTGGTACCTGTGCGCCGCGTTGGCGCGGTTCACCGCCCGCCACACCGGCGTGGCGGGCGTTTTCTGTCCTGTTCCGCAAGGAGATTGAGATGCGCAACCTGATTCGCTTCGCCCTGGTCGCCGTGGTCGCGGGGCTGTTCGCCGGCGACGTGCTCGCCGGCCCGATCCTCGACCGCCTGCGCGAGCGCCGCGCGGCCCGCCAGGGCGGGTGCGGCGCGTGTTCGTCCGCCGCGCCGGCGCGGCTGTCCGCGACGGCCCCGCTGTGTGGCGCGTGCCCCGGTGGCTCGTGCCCCGACGGCTCGTGTCCCGGTGGGGTGTGCCCGGTGCCGCCGGCGCCCGGCCTGGACGTGAGCGCGTCCCCGCACCCCACGGCCGCGCTCCCCGCCGGGGCGCTGGTGTCCGTGTCGGGGCGGGTGCTGTTGCCCAACGGCGACGGCACCTACCGGCACGCCGACCAAGGCGCTGCGCCGCCCATCGCGCTGCCGGGCTACTCGCTCGCCCCGGGCTGCCCGAACGGCCGGTGCCCGCTCCCGCAGCAGCGGCTCGTGATCCCGGTCAAGTAGCGCCCGCCCCGGAGGTGCGGGCGCCCGCACCCCGTTCCCTTCGCCCAACCTTGAGGAGTTCGACGTGACCCAGGTCCACATCCACGTTCACCTGCCCGCCCCGCAAACGCCGGCTGCGGACGCGCTGATCGGCGCGCAGGCGATCGGCGACGGCACCCTGCTGCGGCTGATCGGCGAGGTCGGCCCGAAGCTGCTCGCCCTGCTGATCCAGCTCGGCCTGATCAAGCTGCCGATGACGGCCCCGGCCGAGGGCGTCGCGCCGACGCCGTGACCGCGGCGGAGATGGCGACGAACGGGCGGGTGAGTGCGCTCGAAACGAAGACGGCCCCGGGGTTACCCCGGGGCCGTTCACTTTAATTGTTCCTGTGGCGGTTCCATTTTCGGGCCCCGTCTCACTGGCTCTTTCAGCCGGAGTGCCGCAGCTAACCCTAAACAGTTGGCCCGTGTCAGGAGGAGCCCGGGGTTGAGGACACAGAGGCAAATACGCGAGCCGGGCGTTCGATATGTGAGTCGGGGAATTCCCCGACGAGGGTTCCGCGAGGGTGCGCACGCACCCGTCAACGAATTTGCTGGGAGTGCATCTCTCCCAAACGGCCGATCGAGGTTCGATTCCGATGAACTGGTTTCGTGACCGCGCCTTAACAACCAAGTTGCTCTTGGGGTTCGCTATCGTCTGTGTGACCGTCGCGGCCAGCGGCGGGATCGCCTACCGCGGCTTGGCGAGTTCACGGGAGGGGATGCGCGTGCTGTACGCGGACTACACGGTCGCGGGCACCGACCTCGCCAAAGCGGCGGTTAACCTAGCCCGGTACCGAAACAACATGGTCGCGGCTGCGGCCGCCAGGGACGAGGCCCGGCTGGACCAGGCGCTCGCGCCCCAGGCCGCGATCCGCGAGTCAGTTACGGGCGGCCTCGACGCGTACGCCGCGACCGTGCTACGCGTGTCCCGGAGCGGGCGGGACGAGCGGAAGGACCTGGAGAAGGTGCGCGCCGCGGTACGCGAGTACTTCGCGGCCGCCGACGAGACCACCCGCGCGGCCCAGGCGCTGGTCCGGGCGGGCACCGACGCCGAGCGGGCCGAGTGCCGCCGCGAGGTGGACCGGAGGGTGCAGCAAGCCGGGCTGAAGTTCGACCCGGCCGCGGCAAGCATCGACGAGCTGGTCAAGACGGTGACCGAGGTGGCCAGCGACGTCAACAGCTCGGGCAACGAGAGCGCCCAAGCGGCCCAGAGCACACTGGTCGGGGGCACCGTGGGCGCCGCCGCACTCAGCATGCTCATCGGGCTGGGGCTCGCGCGCATGATCACCGGGCCGCTCGGGCGCACGGTCGCCGCGCTCGAGTCCGTCGCGCGCGGGGAGTTGGACACGCGGGTGGAGGTGAACTCGAGCGACGAGGTGGGGCGCCTGGCGTCGGCCCTGAACACCACCGTCGGGGGCATCCGCACCGCTCTCGGACAGGACCGCGTGGACTGGGCCGCGGTGGGCAAGCAGCGTGAGCAGAACAATGACTACGTGGGGCAACTCGTCGCGGTCGGCCGGGTGCAGGCGGTGATCGAGTTCAACCTCGACGGCACGATCCGGACGGCCAACGAGAACTTCCTGACCACCGCGGGCTACCGGCTGGACGAGATCCAAGGGCGGCACCACCGGATGTTCGTCGACCCGGGCCAGGCGGGCGGCAGCGAGTACCGCGAGTTCTGGGCGAAGCTGAACCGCGGGGAGCCCGTTTGTAGCGACTTCGAGCGGGTCGGCAGGGGCGGCAAAAGGGTGTGGCTCCTGGCCTCGTACAACCCGATCCTCGACCCCGCCACCGGCAAGCCTTACAAGGTCGTCAAGTTCGCAACCGACATCACCGCGCAGCGGGCGATGGAGGAGCGCGTGCGGGCCGCGGCGGCCGAACTGCAGCACAAGGTGGAGGCCATCCAGAAGACCATTCAGGCCCTGGCGGCGGGCGACTTCACCGCCACGGTGCCGGACCTGGGCACCGACAACGTCGGGATGATGGCGCGGTCCCTGAACGAGGCGGTGCTCAGCGTGCGGACCGCGATGGAGGGGGTGCGGGCGGTTTCCGAGCAGCTGGCCGACGCGTCCGGTCAACTGTCCGCCGCGAGCGAGGAGATCTCGTCGGGCGCCCAGGAGCAGGCCAGCAGCCTGGAGGAAACGGCGTCCGCGCTGGAGGAGATCACCGCGACCGTCCGACGGAGTTCGGACAGTGCCCAGCAGGCGCGTCAGCTGGCCGGCGGGTCCAAGGAGGTGGCCGAGAAGGGCGGCCAGGTGGTGAGCGGGGCCATCGGCGCGATGAGCGAGATCAACGGGTCGTCGAAGAAGATCGCGGAGATCATCACAACGATCGACGAGATCGCGTTCCAGACCAACCTCTTGGCCCTGAACGCGGCGGTCGAGGCGGCCCGTGCGGGCGAGCAGGGGCGCGGGTTCGCGGTGGTGGCCACCGAGGTCCGCAACCTGGCTCAGCGGTCCGCCACCGCCGCCAAGGAGATCAAGAGCCTGATCCAGGACTCGGTGAAGAAGGTGGACGCCGGCACCGATCTGGTGAACAAGTCCGGCGACACGCTGACCGAGATCGTGACCAGCGTCAAGCGGGTGACGGACATGGTCACCGAAATCGCCGCCGCCAGCAAGGAGCAGTCGATCGGCATCGAGCAGGTGAACAAGGCGGTGGCCCAGATGGACAGCGCCACCCAGCGGAACGCCGGCCAGACCGAAGAGATGAACGCCACCGCGCAGGCCCTGACGGACCAGGCCAGACAGCTCCGCGATCTGGTCGGCCGGTTCAACCTGGGCAGTGACGGGCACGCCCCGGCGGCCCGGCCGGCGAAGCGGGCGGCCGGGCCGAAGCCGCGGCCGGCGGTGGCCAAGGCGCTCAAGCGGAGCAACAACGGGAACGGAGGCGGACACGAGCTAGACGCCATGGGCGGCGCCGGATTCAGCGAGTTCTAGTTGCGCGTGTTCGGCGGCGACTCGAGTTCCGGCCCGGCAGTGGCGATTCCCGGGCAACTGGGCGGGCCTTATTGTGGGGCTTGAAGACAGCAGCCGGTGACTCAAGTCGCAGTTACAGAGGCGACTACCGCGTGCGCTCATGTGCCCTCGTCGGCATCGTCGTCGGCGGTGTTACTTTTCGTGGGCGCCTTCGCGTCATCCTCTCGCTTGGCGCGCCTCTCCCGCCGGTTCGTCTTCGGCCCCGGCTCACTCAGCGGGGCGGCAGTCCTACCCGACTCGTCTTGCCCCGGCTCATCGTCCGCTGCCTCCGGCTCGGATCGATTCCCGATAGGGTTGCTCGTATTCATAACCGACCTCTCTACATGAACGGGCGAGGCCATCTAAGCTCGCAATGCGTGTACCGAGCGGGTGTCGGGGCCTGACGGGAGAACACGCGAATGCCGCCGACGGCACCTGCTGTGAGGGGATGAAGGAGACAGGCGTCAGGAAAGCCGGCTGGTTCGCACCTTGTGCCCGGCCGGTCGGGCAGAGGCCGGCACCGCGCCCGCTAAGTAGCGGGCCATCGCACCGGCAGACGCGGTCGCGGGAGGCCCCCGCCGGGTACTCACGCCTGCCCCCATGACAGCGGCCGCACATCTCAACAGGGAGTCGCGACCGGGGAGACGGGTGGATGTGGCGATGGTGTTTGTGCAGCGAACCTTAAGGGGGCGATTCTTCAGCCGGCTATCGCCGTCGATTAAACACGGCTTAGGGCTTGCCTCACACTTTCATGATGCGCACAATGGTTCACTGTGTTCTTATGAACAGTAAGTCCAGACCATGCCCGTATGTTTCGACACCGCGCAACACTCGCGTGGGTGATGTTGGCACGCTCCGGTGCCCCCGCCTACGTCGCAATTGACTGGTACATGGAAGTAATGCCCGCTCCGGACCGCTACCACGCCGCCGCCGCAATTATCAGTTCTGCGGCCCGCTGGCTGCGCAGCACAATACCCCGCCCGATGCCGCTCGACGAGATGCCCAAGTGCCGGTCGTGGGCGACACGTTTCAGCAACCAGGTCGAAGACTGGGCGATACTCACCGCAGAAGAAACCCTGTGGTCGATCAAGGCGCTCGTTCACACCATTCTGACGGCCGGAGATCAGCAGTACCAAGTGCTGACGCCGGCGGCCCGCCGGTGGAACCTTTGGCTCCCCCGCGCGGATCTGCTCATCAATTCGGCGCGCGAACTGGACCACTGGCGAGAGCTGCCCCGGTTGCCAAAGGAAGAGGTGAAGCCGAAGAGGGGCCGGAAGCGGTTGAAGGCGGGGAAGGAGACCCAGTCGTTGTTCTCAATGGTGGCATAAGGTGGCCACTCTATCGCCACCTTATGCCGCGAAGAATGGCGAAGAATCGCGAAGTTTCATGTATTCGCGTGTCCACTTTTGCAGCGTAGAAAGACGCGAAATCACTGGGGAAAACAAAAAAATCCCGGCGGACCTTCCGCCGGGATTTCACTCTGGGGAAGAGTGGTGCCTGTGAGCGGAAGTCGTAGCGGTTATCCGCTCCGAGCTCCGTTCAGACGATGGAATGCGCGAACAGATAGAACTTGCGAAGGGTGGCTGAGCTTTTGGCGGGATGCACAGGATCGGCCGCGGTGAAGACACGCATGTGCCGACCTTCGATCCGGTTGATCCGTTCATCCCGCCAAACATCTTCACCTTCTGAACTTACGACAGCTTTACGCCGAGTTCTTTAAGCTGCCGGGCGTCGACCGCCGCCGGCGCTCCGGTCATGAGGTCGCGGGCTTTCTGGTTCTTCGGGAACGCGATCACGTCGCGGATGTTCGTCGTGCCGGCGATCACCATTGCCCAGCGGTCGAGGCCGAGCGCGATGCCGCCGTGTGGCGGGGCACCGCTCTTCAGCGCGTCCAGCAAGAACCCGAAGCGACCTTGAGCGTCTTCGGGCGTCATGCCGAAAATCTCGAACACGCGGCTCTGGACATCTTGGCGGTGGATACGGATCGAGCCGCCGCCCACTTCGTACCCGTTCAGCACCATGTCGTAAGCTTTTGCGCGGACCTTCCCAAGGCTCTCGTTCTGCCAGAAGTTCGGCAGGTCCTCATCCATCGGTGCGGTGAACGGGTGGTGCATCGCGTCCCAGCGGTTCTCTTCCTCGTTCCAGGTGAACATCGGGAAGTCGAGCACCCAGGCGAAGTTGAAATGCTCGGCCCGCGGCTGGAATGGAACCGGGACGTACACCTCTTTCTTCTTCTTGGCCGCGTCGGCCTTATCTTTCTCGGCCTTCTCGTGCTCCGCCTTCTCGTCCCACCAGTTCTTGTACAGTTTGAGCTTGGTCGCCAAGTGAATCCGGAGCGCGCCGAGGGCGTCGCACACGACCGCTTCCTTGTCCGCGACGAATAGCAGCAGGTCGCCGTCGGCGGCGCTGAGGCGCTCCTTCAGTTTGGCCTTCAGCTCGTCGGAGAAGAACTTCTCGGTCGAGCCGGTGAACTTGCCGCCCTCGACCTTCATCCACGCGAGGCCCTTGGCCTTGTAGGTCTCCGCAACCTTCGGCAACTCGCCGCCGGGCTTCAGCGCGGTGTTGCTGAACGCCGCGGCACCGCCTTTGGCGTTGATCGCCCGCACCACCCCGCCGCCGGCGACGGCATCTTTAAGGAACTGCGCCTCGCTGGCCCCGGCGATGTCGGTGATGTCCACGATCTCGAGACCGAACCGCAGGTCGGGCTTGTCGGAGCCGTACTTCGCCATCGCCTCCGCGTAGCCCAGGCGAGGGAAGGGGAGTGGGAGTTTCACGCCCAGACACTTATCGAAGATGTCAGCGGCGAGCTTCTCCATGACGGAAAGCACGTCCTCGCGCTCGACGAACGACATTTCGACGTCGAGTTGCGTGAACTCGGGTTGCCGGTCGGCGCGCAGGTCCTCGTCGCGGAGGCAGCGGGCGATCTGGAAGTAGCGATCGTAGCCCGAAATCATCAGCAGTTGCTTGTACAACTGTGGCGATTGCGGCAGCGCGAAGAACTCGCCGTTGAACACGCGGCTGGGCACCAGGTAGTCGCGCGCCCCTTCGGGCGTACTCTTCCCGAGCAGAGGGGTTTCGACTTCAAGGAAGTGGTTCGCGTCCATGTAGTCGCGGATCACTTTGCACAGCCGGTGCCGCAGAACGAGCGTCTTTTGGAGGGTGCGGCGCCGCAGGTCGAGGTAGCGGTACTGGAGGCGCAGGTCCTCGTTAGCCAGTTCGGTGCCGAACTCGTCCACCTGGAACGGGAGGGGAGGGCACTCGTTGAGCACGCGGAGCGTCTTGGCTTCGAGTTCGATGGCGCCGGTGGCGATGTCGGCGCGAGCGGCGCCTTCGAGTCGCTTTTGCACGGTGCCGGTTACTGACAGCACCCATTCGGCTTTCAGCCGCTGCGCGCACGCGAACAGCTCGGCGTCGTCTGCCTTCCGGAACACCACCTGTGTCAGGCCGTAGCGGTCACGCAGGTCGATGAAGACTTGGTGCCCGTTGTCGCGCGCGGTCAGCACCCAGCCGTTAAGGGTCGCGGTGCTCCCGACGTGTTCTTCGCGGAGCTGGTCGCAGGTGTGTGTCCGCTGCCACTCGGCCATGGCGTTCTCCCGGCAATGGTATCGACGTTGAGCGTCAGTATACGGACGCCGTCCGGGCTCGGGGGTTCGGCTTCCACCGGCCGGCCAGATAGCGGTATCATCCGGCCGTTACAAACCTTCCGCGCGTGGGAACGGGGCGTCATGCCGCTAGACGAAAAGGTGCTGGTGATTCCGACCGAGCGGTTTCGGGAGGCCGGGTACTTCCACGGGCTCCGCCCCGCGGACGACGCGTACCGGTCTGCGATCCTCGACCCCGCTCGGTTCAGCTTCCGGGCTCGCGCCGAGGTGGAAACCGACCCCTCGTTCAAGCAGTTGATCCCGTACATCGTGCTCAAGTGCGGGGAGCACGTGTTCCACTACCGCCGCGGCGCCGCGGGAACCGAAAAGCGACTCGGGGCGTTGCGCTCGATCGGGATCGGTGGCCACATCAGCGAAGCCGACGCCGCCGGTGGGATCGATTCTTACCGAACGGGAATGCTGCGCGAGCTAACGGAAGAAGTCGAGTTGGGGTGCTCATACCGTGAGCGGTGCGTCGGGTTCATCAACGACGACCGCACGCCCGTTGGGAGCGTTCACCTGGGCGTCGTTCACGTGTTCGAGCTGGACATGCCGGTTAGCCGGGCGCGCGAAGAGGCGCTTGCCGAGAGCGGCTTCGCGCCACTCGCCGACCTGCTTCGCGAGCTTGAGGGGTTCGAGACATGGTCACAGTTCGTGCTTGAGTGGTTGGGCCGTGAAGGGCTGGACTTTGCCGCCAGCTCACGGTTTGGGTCCGCGGCAAAGGAAGCAGGCCATGCACAACCCGACGACCAGTTTGTTTAGTAGCCCCCGACCGATTTGTGCGGCTCAGGTCGCGCCTTGAAGGCGCGACGATTTTGTGTCGCGACGTTGTTGGGACGGGTGAAACGAGGCCGGCAAAAACACCACGCCCACCTTGCCGACGTGCTAAGGGGCACGGCCCGCGACGACCAGACACGGTTTCGCACCGCAGAGCAGCAGACACGTCACGTGCCGCACCAGAACCGGGCACCCGTTCGGTTCGTCGGCTGATATCATTGGGGGAGCCAAGCCCGCACCGAATTGGTGCGGCTCGTTCGCCAGACCCGTGTGGTCCGAACTTTCAACAATACAGATCACGCCATGGCCGGAACCGATGCCGACGAGTCTGTCGTTTTCACCGCCGAAAGCTCGTACGTTGCGGAAGCGGTAGTGAAGTTGCTCGCGGCCAACGACATTTCGGCCGAGGTCGCGGCGGGCGGCACCAAAACGACCTCTGACCCGCTAACCGGCGCGACCGGCCTGGCCGAAACCTACGAATATCCGGTCGTGGTGACCGACCCGGTGAAGCGTAAAGAGGCCATCGAACTGTTGGCGACCAAGCAAACGGCGGACGCGGTCAAGGCGATCCGCGACCGCCGTGCGAACCGCACGGGAACCGTCTCCGCGACGTGCGAGGATTGCGGGCGCTCGTCCGATTGGCCCGCACAAGCCCAGGGCACGACGGAGCTGTGCCCGCACTGCGGCGGCTACATGGACATTCTCGATCCGGACGACGACTGGTCCGGAATCGATTTCGGCGAGCCTGAAGATGAAACCGAAGAAGGGACCGAGTGATGTCGTTCACGCTGGCACCGTTCACCGTCACGCCGCAGGAGGTCGGGTTCACGCTCGCGAAGGTGTTGCGTGCGCGGCTAGGGGGGCCGTCGTGGACCGACGTACGTAAGCTCATCGCCGCCCGGCGCGTCAAGGTCGGTGATTCCGTTTGCTCCGACGAGGCCCGCCGACTTAAGGAGGACGAGGTCGTGGTGCTGCTGGAGCACCCGAAACCGCTCCCGCGAGCGGCCCACCCCGAGCGATTGGTGGTGCGGCACCTCGACGAGCACGTGGTGGTTGTGGAGAAGCCCGCCGGCGTCAACACCGTTCGCCACCCGGCGGAACTGGAATGGTCCGAGGAGCGCCGCGAACTCGACCCGACACTGCAAGACCTGACGCAGTGGGCCGTCGGACGCCAGTTGAACCGTGACGCACGCGACCTCCCGCGGCTGCGGATCGTTCACCGGCTCGACAAGGAAACGAGCGGACTGGTGGTGTTCGCGCGGTCGGCGCTCGCGGAGCGCGAACTCGGGATGCAGTTCCGCAAGCACACGGTGGTGCGGCGGTACCTGACGGTGGTGCCGGGCATCCTCGGGACGCAAACCATCAAATCGAACCTTGTGCCGGACCGCGGCGACGGCCGGCGCGGGAGTACGAAACTGCCCGGCGTGGGGAAGGAGGCCGTCACGCACGTCACGCCCGAGGAGCGGTTGCCGGGTTACACACTGCTCTCGTGCCGGCTCGAAACGGGCCGCACGCACCAGATCCGCATTCACCTCTCGGAAGCCGGGCACCCGGTGTGTGGCGACAAAGTGTACTGCAAGAAGGCAAACGGTGAAGTGTTCGACGACCGCAGCGGCGCGCCGCGTCTGGCCCTGCACGCGACCGAACTCGGGTTCGAGCACCCGGCGACCAGCGGGCACCTCCACTGGACAATGCCGCTCCCGCTGGACCTCGCGAAATTTGCCGACCGCCTACGCGGTCTTGGCTCATGACGCGCGGTACACGTGATCCCTGTCTCATGCCGCCCGCCGCTACTTCGTGAGCCCGTAACGGTCGATCTTGCGATCGAGTGTCGAGCGCTCGATGCCCAAAATCGTTGCGGCCCGTGACTTGTTCCAGTCGGTATGCTTTAAGGTTTCAAGAATGTGACGCTTCTCCACTTCTTCGATCGTTTCGGGCTTGTATACGAGGGCCGCGCTCACCACCGGCGCCCCCACGTCCAGCCCTGAGAGCCAGATGTCGGCGGCATCGAGCTGCGGGCCGTTGCCGAGCGCGACGGCCCGTTCGATCACGTTCCGCAACTCGCGGACGTTTCCGGGCCACCGGTAGGCACGCAATTTGTCCAGGGCCTCGGGCGTGAACCCCTTGAACTTGCGCGCGGTTTCGCGGGCGAACCTCTTCAGGAAGTGCTCCGCGAGCAGCGGCACGTCGTCGAGCCGGTCGCGTAGCGGCGGCACGTCAAGCTGGACCACTTGGAGTCGGTAGAACAGGTCGCGCCGGAACGTGCCCGCCCGAACCGCCTCTTCCAGGGGACGGTTGGTCGCGGCAACCACACGGACATCCACTTTGATGGCCGTGTTGCCGCCCACCCGCTCGAACGGGTGCCCTTCCAGCACGCGCAAAAACTTGGCCTGGGTGCTGAGCGCCATTTCGCCGATCTCGTCGAGGAAGATGGTGCCGTTGTCCGCGGCCTCGAACTTCCCGACCATCCGCTCCGTCGCCCCGGTGAACGCTCCCTTCTCGTGTCCGAACAGTTCGCTCTCCAGCAGCGTCTCCGTCAGCGCCGCGCAGTTGAGGCAGATGAACGCGCCTTCGCGCCGGGGGCTGTGCAGGTGGATCGCCCGCGCCACCAGCTCCTTGCCGGACCCGCTCTCGCCCCGAACCAGTACCGTGGCACGCGTCTCGGCGACCCGGACCACCTGCGACTCGATCTGTTGCAGCACCGCGCTCTCGCCGACGATCTCACTCTCGATCTTCAACTGCGACCGCAGGCTCCGGTTCTCGGCCGACAAGCTGGCCTGGCGCGAGAACCGGTGCCACACGGTCCCCAGGTGCCGCGCCACCGCGAGGGTGAACTCCAGGTCGTCGGCGTTCAGGGGCGCGTGCCCGATCGTGCGGTACAGGTGCAACAGCCCGAGCACCTTATCGTCGGCCATGATCGGCGCGCAGATGAGGCTGGCGACTTTCAGTTCCGCAATGCTGTCGCGGTCTTTCAGCATCCGGTCGGTGGCCACGTTCTCGGCCAGGATCGCCTGCCGGTCGGACAGTACCTCGCTGCTGACGAACTGTGACACCTTGTGGTACGTCGCCGGCCCGCCGTTGCGCACACGGTGCGTGACCAACTCGAGTTCGCGGCCCTCCTTGAGTGCGAGCACGGCGACCACCTCGGCAGGGGTGGCCCGGAACACCGCGTCCGCGGCGAGCACGCACAGCGCCGGCTTGTCCGCTGCCGCCGCCATGTCCAGTGCGAGCCGGTACAGTACACCGACGGCCTGCGGCGGCGGTACCCGGGCGGCAGGGAGCGTCGCTTCCGCGTCCGGTGTTGTGGAGGGTTGCTGCTGATATCGTGTTTGCCCGAGTCGCTTCCGGATTTCCAGCCCGTCCACATGCTCCGCCGGGGCCGGCGCAACCTGGGGCGGATCGGGCAACTGGCTCATCTCGTCAACGAAGACGAACCGGGTGCGGCCGAGGCGCAACTCGTCTTGCGGCCGCAGTGGTCGGTCGGAGCGGAGCAACTCGCCGTTCAAATGTGTGCCGTTCAAACTGCCGAGGTCGCGGACGAACCACCCGCCCTCCGCCGCGAACACCTCGGCGTGTTCGCGGCTGCACAGGTCGTCACGGAGTACGACCCGGTTGGTTGGCGCGCGGCCCAGCTTGTACCGCGTGCCCTCGTGCAGAGGAAACACGTCGCCGAACCCGTCATCGCGGCGGGCAACCAGGAAAGCGTCAGGCGGTTGGGCCATTGGGTCCGAGCCGGGAGCGGGGCGACGGGACACTTCCACGATAGTGGCGGGCTGCTTGCGGGTTCAAGCCGGAACGCGACCCCGGCCCCGCGCCGGTGTCTCAGTCACCGCGAAAGCTGGTATAGCAGAACCGCCAGGCCGCCGAACGACGCGACCGCACACAGTACCGCGGCGGGACTGAACGCGGCGTACACCAGCCGCATCTTCACCCCGTCGGGCGGGGCCGATACGCCGGGCGACTCGGGACGCCAGGGCGCGCCCTCGGCCCCGCGAACGGAGATGACCTCGGCCCGACTGGTCCACAGCGCGACACTTCCGAACAGCAGCAGCGAAAACGCGAGCAGGTGTACGGCGACCGGCACTTCGACGTTCCCCTGCGCGTCGCCCACCTTCAACACCAGTGCAAGCAAAATAGCCAGTCCGTTGTTGGTCGCGTGAAGCAGAATCGGCACCCAGATCGACCGCGCCGCCAAGTACACGAAGTGCAGATACACCCCCATCAGGGCGATGACAACGAGCTGCGACGGGTCGAGGTGCATGGCGGCGAACAGCGCCGCTGTGAACAACACCCCGGCCGGGATGCCGTACCGGGCGCACAGCCCGCGTCCGAGGAACCCGCGACACCATAACTCCTCGACCACCCCCGGCCCGACGGCCACGGCCAACGCGGTGAGCGGCCAGGGGAACGACCCGAACACGCCGTTCAGTGCTCTCACCACGGGCGGCGGCTTCATACCGGTCGCCCAGAGGAAGAGCGTTTGAATGAGGTCCGCACAGATCATAAAAGCCGGCACGAGGAGCAGGGCGAGGAACACATGCAGCGGGTGCGGCCGGCGCAGCCCGATCTGCCGCGCCCAACCCGGGCCGATCCGCCGGGGAAGCACAAGAAGGATCAGCCCGAGTGAGGCAAATTGCGCCGCGAGCATTCCCGACGCGAGCGAGCGGCCGATTCCGTCCGGGATCGGTGGGCGCTCACCCTCGGCCTTCAGATCGACGGCCTTCCCGAACCCGCCGAGCTGCTCGTCCGCGAACGCTTGCGGGTCGGCTGCGGAGTACATCAGCGCTCCGAACACCACGCCCGTTCCGATGATTGCACTGAATAACTGAGTGGCGACAAACAGCCCGCACCATATGACCGCTTCTAAGAGACCGGGGCGCGTCCGGGCAGGTGGCGCGGGCGCTACCAACGGCAGGTCGGTGCGGGTCACCAGCGGCGGCTCGTTCGTGGGTTCGCTCATAAGCAATTCTTCGCCCGCGGGGCGAGCACCGGGGTTAGTACCGCAGCAATCCGGTATATTCCATCAACTGCAACAGCCACGGGTTGCGCCACGGGTTACAGGCGGGGTAGAACACGCTGAGGACCCCGAACCCCAGCAACACGGCGCCCAAAAGTCGCCCTAGGGCGCTCCGGGCCAGCCAGTCGGCCGCGGTTGGGAGTGCGAGCACCCACAGCGGGATCAGCCAGAACAGCCACCGCGGCCCGCTCGTGTTTCCGCCGTAGTTGTAGCTGTTGGTCCGGAGTAAATAGAAGCAAAAAACCGTCAGAGAGACGACGACGGTCATCGCCGCGAACATTTCGCGCGTCCAGCCCGTCGCTTTTTGTTTCGCGAACAACTTCCGCACGTCCGGCGCGCTGCGGATGCCCGCCGCAATCAGCCCCGCGAACGCGAGCAGCCACACTGGCGTCAGGCTGAACCACCCGTGGTGGCCGAGAGTCAGGTGCAACGCGTACACGCTGGTCGGTTCGTTATTGAAGTCGATCCCTTTTGCGGCCGGCGTGCCGAGCTTGGCCCAATGACTCCCCTCAAAATTGTACCACGGGCCGCCGAACTCGCTGTACGCCGGGAGAAGTCGGCCCATCGCCGCGTAGTTCGCCAAGAAGAGCGCCGCGAGCGGGACCAGCGCACAGGGCACGAAATACAGAAGCGTGTTCCGCGGTCGGGCGAGGAGCAGCGGCACCATCAGCGCGACGAGGAACGCCAGCGCGGGTAGCTCAAAGGTCGCAGCAAGCGCCGCGAAGAACCCGCACGATCCGTATCCGACGGGAGGCATGTCGCGGTTCTCGGCGACCGCGCGCAGCAGCGGGTACGAAGCGAACAGTACACAGTACGCGGCCGGGATGTGGTTGTTCAGCGTGTGCGAGAACGTAAGCAGGAACGTCCCCAGAGCAGCCGCGGCGAAGGTGAGCAGCTTACCGAAGTCGGTCTTGCCGGTCGTGTCGATCAGCCGCCCGAGCAGCACAAGGTACACCGCCATCGGCAGCACGTTCCACGTCAGCACAATAGTGGGAATCACGAGCCACCGGTCGCGCCCGATGTCCCACCCAACCGCCCGGTTGAGGACCCAATATTCGGACGCGACGAGGACCGCCATGAGCGGCGGTTTGCTCGAGTAAAACTCCTTCGTCTCGGGGTTCATCACGATGTCGAGCGACTTGTATGCTGGCTCCGCAACGATGCCCACGTCCTTGTACTTCGTTGGGGAACCCGGATCGGGGGCGGTCCGCTTGCCGATGACGAAGGTGCGGTCGTGGACCAGCGCGCGCACGGTCGCCCAGCGGGACTTGTCGTTGGAACTGAACGTGGGGTGCGGGTCCGGCCGGCTGGCGGGCCAAGAGCGGTCCGGTTCGGCCCCGTACCCACCTTGCTCGGGCGCCTTGTAGCGGCTCGGCTCTACGACGTTCTCGGCGCCGACGGTCTTGGCGGCGGCGATCGCTACCGCTGCTGCGGTCAGAAGTAGGAACGCCGAGCGACGGAGGTCAGACGGTTCGGCTGCCATCGATCCGCTCTGGTGGAAGGGCAGGGGGGCGGAACCGATCCGGGAAGTTCATCCCCGGGCCGGTTCGGGCTCGGCGGGGGTCCGCTCCGCGACAGTGTACGGGGCGTTGTCCAACCACTGGCGCGCGACAGTCATTTCGGACACCAGACCGGCGAGGAAGCACTGCCCGCCAAAAAGGGCAGACCCCACCGCGAGGATCGCGACCATCATCTGGGTCAGCGGCCCGGCGCCGTAACTGCCGTCGATGAGGCGCAGGAACCAGTTCGCCAACAGCAAGAAGAAGCCAAACGCCCCCGCCGCTCCGAACACGAGCCCCCACGTCCCAAGCAGGTGGTTCGGCCGCCGGCCGAAGCCCGTCAGTAGCCGCACGGTGGCGACGTCGAGTGCGCCTTTGATGAAACGCTTCCAGCCGTACTTCGAACTGCCGAACTTGCGCGCCCGGTGCTGTATCACCAGCTCGCCGACCTTAAACCCGCGGGCCGTAGCCAGTACAGGCACGAACCTGTGCAGCTCGCCGTACAGGTACACCTCGCGGAGCGCCTCGGCGCGGTAGGCCTTCATCCCGCAGTTGTGGTCGTGCAGGTGTACGCCGGTGAGTACGCTCAAGAATTTGTTGAACACCCGGCTGGGGAACACCTTGTGCCACGGGTCGTGGCGCACCTTCTTCCACCCGCTCACCACGTCCAGCCCGCCCCGCAGTGCGTCGAGAAACCGGGGGATCTCGTGGGGGTCGTCTTGGAGGTCTGCGTCCATTGTCAGAACGATCTGGCCCCGCGCAGCGCCGAACCCCGCCGCCAGTGCGGCGGCCTTTCCAAAGTTGCGCCGGAACCGGATACCGCGGACCCGCTCGTCCTTCGTAGCCAGGTGCTGAACGGCCGCCCAGGAGTGGTCCTTGCTGCCGTCGTCGACAAATATCATCTCGACACGGGCGGGCAGATCTCGCGCCACCTCCGCGATCTCAGCGTGGAGGGCCACGAGGCTCTCGTCCTCGTTGTAAACGGGGATCACGAGCGAGAGCAGTTCGACCGCCACGAACCCGGCCGGCGTGCGGGATGCGCCCGCGGTCCCTGCGGGTGACGGCTGGCTCGTGTTCGGGGTCATGAACTCACCTCGGCGGGGCCGCGGAGCGCCTGCGGCGGGACGGACGGCTTGAGCACGTAAAACAGCAAACCCACAACCGCCTCGCCAACGGTCCAGGCGAGCCGTAGGGCCAGTGCAATCAGCACCGCCACCTGGGCCGCGGTGGCCTCGCCCAGCGCGGCAACGAACTGCGGCGCGAGCGCCCACTTCAGCACCAGCTCGCGCGCCCCGAGTCCGCCCGGTGCGATCACGAACACGAAGCCCGCGACGTAGCAGAGCGATACTGCTGCCAGATCGCGGGTGAACGCCACGGTATCCCACTCTGGCGCGACCGGTAACAGCCCGTGAACTGTCAGCCCCAAACTGAGCGCGAGCAAACAGTACCCGGCGGCGCCATGAACAAGCCCTTGCGCGAGGAGGAACAACGACGGCGCGGGTAGCGGCCGTGCGTCCGGACCGCGCCGCTTATTTGCAACACGAGCCGCGAACTTGTTCAACACGGCGAGCCCAAGCGGCAGCGAGACGACCGCGAACAGGATCGTCCGCTTGCCCGATACCTCGGCCGGCAGCACACCCAATGCCGGCAGGAACAGTACCGCGAGCAGCGCCCCCGCGGACATGCTCACCAGCGTCTCGTACACCGCCGTCACGCCCACCGGTACCGGGTGCGCGCCGTGTGGCCGCAGCATCGCCATGCGCATCAGAGGCACCAGCACCTTGCCGGGCACATACTTCCCGAACTGGCTGATGAAGTAGGTGCGGAGGCCCACCCACCACGACACCTGCACACCCTCGAAGTGCAGCAACCGCACCCAGAACGACGACCAGCACAGGTGCGCCAGCAGGTACAGCACCCCGGCGAGCACCAGGTACTCGGCGCGCACTCGCACGGGCAGACTTCCCGGCTCGATGCCCTTCAGCGTGTTGTGAAAGTTCCACGCCACTGCGGTCACGATGACCAGTGCGACGACCGTTTCGACCGCGAGCCACAGCTTCCGGCGCTTGCCTTTTGACATCTTTCGGATTCTACGAGACGCCGCCGAGCCGGGGAGGTTGTGTTGTCACCGCACAACTTGCTCGATAAATTCGACTGTTAGAAGTGAGGAATTCGCCGATGAGTACCGAGAACGAGTCCCCGAAGCCCGAGCAACCGCCGCAACCCGCCCAACCAAGCCCGGTGGTGCCCGCGCAGCCCAGTGGTCCGGCCGCCTATGGTGCGGCGCCGCAGGCGCCGCTAAACGCGGGACCGGTCAAGGGGCCGCAGCCCGGCCCGTCGGAGGCCGGTGCCGCACCGACCCCCTACGGCGCCGCACCGCAAGCGCCGCTGAACGCCGGCCCTGGCAAGGGGCCGGTGCCCCCGGGCGGGCCGCGACCCGGAGCTCCGCGCCCTGGTGGAGGTAACTTCGGTGGGAACCGGCCGTCCACCAACCGCGGCGACCGGCCGAACCGGTTCGATAAGCCGTTCAACCCTGGCGGCGCGCCGCCGCAACTCTACGTCGGGGCCGAGAAGCCCAACAATCGCGAACTCGACAAGCTCATTGAGGACGAACTGGCCGCCGCGATGGGCGACTTCGATGTGTCGAAGACGGTCGCCGCGGTGGAGCAGGTGCAGAAGCCGCGTGCGGCCGGCGCCAGCGGGCGCAAGGTCGGAGTGGTAGTCGGGGTCCACGGTAACGACGTGTTCGTCGAGGTGCCCGGAGGGCGCAGCCAGGGCCTGCTGCCTTTACAGCAGTTTGAGGGCCGGCGGCCGGCGGTCGGCGAGTCGGTCGACTTCGATATCGACCACTATGATTCCGCTAACGGGCTCCTGATCCTCACCCGCGAGGGGGCCGCGCAGGTCGTTCACGACTGGACGCAGGTCACCTACGGCATGGTCGTCGAAGCGAAGGTGACCGGCACCAACAAGAACAAGACCGGCCTCACCATTGAGGTGGCTGGGATCAAAGGCTTTCTGCCGGCGAGCCAACTCGACCTGTACCGGGTCGAAAACGTCGACCAGTTCGTGGGCCAGCGCCTGAAGGTGATGGTCTCGGAGGTGAATCCGGAGGAGCGTAACCTTATCGTGAGCCGTCGCGCGGTTCTGGAGCGCGAGAAGCAGGTTAAAGCCGAGGAGTTTTGGCGCACCGTCGAGAAGGACCAGGTGCGCAAGGGCATTGTGCGGAGTGTCAAGCCGTTCGGTGCGTTCGTGGATCTCGGCGGTGCCGACGGGCTGATCCCGGTGTCCGAGTTTTCCTGGCAGCGGGTCAACGACCTCAACGAGGTTGTGAAGATCGGGCAGGAGGTCGAGGTCAAGATCAGCAAGATCGACTTCGAAGCGCGGAAGATCGGCCTGAGCATGCGGGCGCTGACTACCAGCCCGTTCGAGGAGTTCACGAAGACTACGCAGGCCGGCGCGCGGGTCACGGGCAAGGTGTCGCGGCTCGCCGATTTCGGGGCGTTCGTGGAACTGGCGCCCGGGCTGGAAGGGCTCATTCACGTGTCGGAACTCTCCACCCAGCGGGTGCGCCGGGTGAGCGACGTGATCGAGCCAGGACAAAATGTGATCGTCGAGATCTTGAGCACGGACCCGGTAACGAAACGGATCGCACTGAGTCTCAAGAAGATCGCGACCGAAGAGGAGGTCGCCGCTGAGGAGGCCGAGGAGGCCGAACACCTGGCCGCACTCAAAGCCGCTGAGCAAGCGATGGCGAGCCGTCCGGTGAACCCGAACCTGCGCGGCGGGCTCGGCGGGCCGATCCGGTTCGACGGGCAGTAACGACCGCGCCACACGGTTTGGTGAGCGGAGGGCGACTCCCCTTCGCTCACTGAGCGTATACTAACGCCGTTATCCACTCCGCTGCGAGACCGTGCGCATGCCCCCCGAAGGTAACGGCTCTTCCGCCCCCCGAGAGCCGCGCGAGCTGGCGGCCCTCCTTCAAACCCTTCAGACCAACATCGGGCGCGTGTTCCTCGGCAAGCCCGAGGTGGTGCGCCTCGCCTGTGTCGCGCTCCTGGCCGAGGGACACCTGCTCCTTGACGACGTGCCCGGCGTCGGTAAAACGCTGCTCGCGAAGGCCCTCGCTCGCAGCCTCGCGTGCAAGTTCAACCGCATCCAGTTCACCCCAGATTTGCTGCCCGGCGACCTGTTAGGGGTAACCATTTACCGGTCGCAAACGGGCGAGTTCCTGTTCCAACCTGGTCCGGTGTTCGCCGAGGTTGTGCTGGCCGACGAGATCAACCGCGCCACCCCGCGGACGCAGTCGGCACTGCTCGAGGCGATGCAGGAGCGTCAGGTGACGGTGGACGGTAACACGCGCCCGCTCGGGCCGCCGTTCCTCGTCGTGGCTACGCAGAACCCACACGAGTTTGAGGGCACCTACCCGCTCCCCGAGAGTCAACTCGACCGGTTCACCCTGCGGGTCAAGGTGGGGTACCCGGACCGCGAGGCCGAACGCGCGATCCTCACACAGCACCGGGCCGGTGAGCCGGTCGAGTCGCTCAAACCCGTGCTCACGCCCGCGGACGTGATCGCGCTTCAAACGCACGTTCGGACGGTCCGCGTGGACGCGGCCATTGCCGATTACATCCTCGACCTGATCGGCGCGACCCGCACGCACCCCGAACTGGCGCTCGGGGCGAGCACCCGCGGCGCGCTGGCCATGTATCGGGCGGTTCAGGCCCTTGCGGTCACGTCGGGGCGGGACTACGCCGTTCCGGATGACGTGAAGGCGCTCGCCGAACCGGTTCTGGCGCACCGGATCGTGACCCGTAGTTGGGCGGCCGGCGGGCACCCCGACGCCGGGCCGGTGGTGCGCGAGATCCTCACCAAGCTCAAGGTGCCGGCATGAAGCGGACCGACGGAGCCGGCGGGCTCGCGCTCCAGTTCACGCCCTCCGGGATCACCTGGCTGGCCGTGTCGCTGGGGGTCGGCGCGGTTGCGTGGTTCAAGAGCATCAACCTCGTGCTGATCGTGGTGTACGTGATGCTCGCGCTGGTCGTGTTGAACGGGGCGCTGGCGCGGCGCAATGTGGTCGGCGTGAGGGCACGCCGCCTGGCCGCACCCCCATTGTTCGCCGGGGAGCGATCCGAGCACGGGGTTCGTATCACCAACGAGGGGCGCGCGCCTGTGACGGTGACGGTCGAGGACCGCACGCCCGCGGGGAGCGTAACGTTCCTGGGATACCGCGTGCCGCCGGGCGGCGCTCTCGACTGCAAGGCGTCGGGCGAGTTTCCCACCCGTGGTCGGTTCGCCGGGCCGCTGACACTGGTGTCGAGCTTCCCGTTCGGGTTCGTCTCCTACCAGCGCCAGACTGACAGCGGCGGGGAGATCGTCGTGCTCCCGCGCCCGGGGCAGGCCGACCCGGACGGGTTGCGTCGCTGGGTGGCGCGCCAAGCCGGCGGCGAGGGCCGTGCTCGCAAACTGCTGCGCCGCGTCACCACGGACCGCGCTGAAGTGCGCGGGGTCCGCACGTACCGTGCCGGGGACCCGATCCGGGACATCCATTGGCTCACGACCGCGCGTCGCGGGGAGCCGATGGTGCGCGAGTACGACACCGCACCGTCGCCGGAACTGGTCTTGGTGGTCGAGCCGTGGCTACCCGCCGAACCGACCCCGCAGGACTGTGAGCGACTGGAGGCCGCGCTGAGCTTAGCGGTTACAGTCGCGGCGACCTGGCGCCGCGCGTTCGACAGCCCGATCATGGTCGCCGTACCCGGTCACGCGGTCGCGTCGGCCAGCGCTGAGGAAGACCTGCGCGAGGCCCTGACGCCGCTAGCCGACGCGCCGGGCGGGCCGGCCCACGAACCGCTCCCGGCCGCCGCATTCGCCGGGCGACTTGCGCGGGGCGCCCGAGTGGTCGTAAGCAGCCGGCCTAACAGCCCGTTCTCCGCCGCACTGGCACGCGAAACGGGCAAGCCGTTTGCGACGGTGTGCCCGCAGGACCGGCTCCCGTGGTACCAACCGCCGGCCGCCCAGAGCTGAAACTGCGGTCAGGAGCTTTCGGGAGCCGCTGAGCAGACCGGAGAACCGACGCTATGCCGACCGAAGCCACGTTCCGGTTCAGCACCTACCTGACGCTCGCGCTCGCGTGTGCCGCGGTCGGGTATGCACAGGCGCCGATGCTGCCGGAGGCGGCCGTGTTTGCGGGGCTGGCGGTCGGAGCGCTCGTCGCACTCTATTTCGTCGAATCGCGGTACGCGCTGCTTTCAATCCCCGCGGCGAACCGGCTCGGCGGGATCGTCGGGGCCGCGTTTCTGGCGTGGGTCGGATACCGAGTGAAACGCGAGATCGACACCGGGGAGTTTGCGCACCTCGGCTGGCCCATGCTGTTCGTCGCGATGTGCGGTCCGCTGGTGCTGATGCTGCTGGCGGCTAAGGCGGCTCGGGGTGAGAAGCACGCCGGCGACTACTGGACCCTGCACGGGACCGCGCTGGCGGGGATCGGGCTGGCCGCCGCGTTCGCTGACGAGGCGCTGTGCTTCGTGCTGCTCGGCCTGTACCTCGTGGCTGCCGTTTGGAGCCTCACTCTGTTCCACCTCGCCCGGTCCGCCGGGCACGTGCGCCCGGTCCCCTCGCCGGACGCGCCGGCCCCCCGCACCGCCGCCGCGAGCGGGGACCCGCACGGTTCGCGCACCGGCTTTCGCTCGGCGCTGTTGTCGGCGGCGGTTGCTGGCGCTGTTGCGCTGCCCCTGTACCTTCTCACGCCGCGGTCCACTGCGGCCAAAGCGGAGTTCGGCACCGCATCCGCCGAAATCGGCTATTCGGCCGACCAGATGGTAGACCTCAAGACCACCGGGACACTCAAGCCGAGCAACGAAACGGCGTTCGAGGTGGTCGCCACGTACCCCGACGGGACCCCGAAAAACGACATCCGACCGGATCAGCGGTGGCGCGGTCGCACGCACCATCAGTACAGCGGGGGGGCCTGGAACCGGGACGCCGCGGTGCTCCCCACCATCGCCCCGCGGGCAAAGGTCCCGCTGCGCGAGGCGGGCGAATGGAATCCGCCCGCCCTCGGTCAGGGTCAGTACCGACTCGAGTTCGCGCTCCCGCCGCGACCGGAGGCGCACTTCGTCGCCGATCCTGTGCTGTGGGTACCGGATGAGCCGCCTCCGCTCGCGGGATACAACGAAGACCATCCGCAACCCTGGACCCCGGGGTACGACGGCACGTTCTTTTGGGAGCCGATCCAGTCTCTGCGCCGGCGGCCCTTGCGGTACGTTCAGGCGTACGCTCCACGTTCCGACCCGGACCTCGGCCCGGGCTTTCAGTTGGAATCGCACCTGTACAACGACGCTCGCGACCAGCTTCGCATCAACCCCCTGGAGCGGGTCAAGGAGTACACCGATGCCCTGATCGCGCGGATGGTCGCGGACGGTACCTTGCCCGCCGGGTGGCGCGACGCGCAGGTGTTACTTAACCGTCGCACTCTGCTGCCCCGCGAGGAGCACCACGAGCGCCTGGCTCGCGCATTGTGCACGCACCTCGCCACCAGTCCTGAGTTCCGTTACACGCTGGAGTTGAAGCGAGAGCAGCCGAAGTTAGACCCGGTCGAGGAGTTCCTGCTCCATTCGAAGTCCGGGCACTGCCAGCGGTTCGCCACGGCACTCGTGCTGATGCTCCGCTCCCAGGGTATTCCGGCGGTGTACGTCCGGGGGTTCAAGGGGTGCGAGCACCTCGGGGACGGCCGGTACGCGGTAAAACAGGAGCAGGCGCATGCTTGGGCCGAGGCGCTGGTGGAAGTTGTGGACGGTCCGGTCCGCCGGTCCCACTGGCTGAGTTTGGATCCCACGCCGGACGGAAGCGCTGCGGGCAGTGACGCCGGCGGTCCGTGGTGGCGGGCGACGAACAACCACATCGGCGCGTGGTTCCGGCACCACGTCGTGAACTACACGGCCGAGCAGCGGCGAAAGGACCTCGCCGCGCTGGCGGAAACCGCCACCCGTCCCGAGTTTCTGGTCGCCTTAGTCATCATTGTGGTGCTGGTTGTGGGCGCGACGGTGGCGTACCGGCGGGCGCGGCGGCCCGCACCACTCCGGGAACTCGACGGACGTGTTCGGTGGTTCGGCGAACTGGTGGCCGTCTTGTCCGCACACGGGTTCGTACCGGAGCGTGGCGAAACGCTGCTCGAATACGCGACCCGGGCCGCCGCGGGGGTCGGCTCTCGACCCGGATGTGTGGCGGTCGCACACATTCCCGTGACGTGGGCCGAGTCGTACTATCAAGAGCGGTTCGGCAACGTCCCGCCGTCCGACGCACGCCGCACCGAACGGGCCGCCGATCTGGAATCGCTGCGCCGCGCTCTGGAGTCGTCCCGCACATGAGTACCGTGAAACGCTTGAATGCCGAAACCTCTGCCGTTGTGGTAGTCGATATCCAGGATCGGTTGCTCGCGAAGGTGCCGGGCCGCGATTCGCTCGTGCGCAACGCCGGCTTCGTGCTGGATGTGGCTGCGAAACTCGCCGTTCCGGTGCGCGCCGCCGAACAGTATCCCAAAGGGCTCGGCCCCACGACTGCCGAAATCGCCCGCCGACTGCCGTCGCCCCCTCCCGCAAAAACCTCGTTCAGTTGTTGCGGGGCAGGTACGTTCTTGGAAGAGCTCGAAATGCTCCGCCGGCCCCAGGTGGTGCTGGTGGGCATGGAAACGCACGTCTGTGTGCTGCAAACCGCTCTCGACTTCCTCCATGCGGGGCTGCACGTTTTCCTAGCGACGGACGCCTTGGCGGCCCGGAACGCGGTGGATCATGACACCGCGGTGCGGCGACTGGAACTGGCCGGCGCGGTGCCGACCACCGTCGAGGCGGTCGCGTTCGAATGGCTCCGCGACGCCGCGCACGCCCAGTTCAAGGCTGTCAGTGAACTGGTCAAGGCACGCGGGTGAGTGCGAGCAAAAGTCGCCTGATCGGTGCGGTTGTCCCCTTCACCGTGGTGCCCTCGTCCCATTTCATGACGGGGAGCAATCTTTTCCGCTGTTGTGAGCAACTCCCATGGCAACTCTCCCCGGCCAGCTCTCTCCCACGCCGCGCCTGCTGCTCGGCCCTGGGCCGAGTGACGCCCACCCGCGCGTGCTGTCGGTGATGTCCACCCCGCTGCTGGGGCACCTGGACCCGCAGTTTCTTGAGATCATGACCGAAACGCAGACGATGCTGCGCGAGGTGTTTCGGACCAAGAACCAGCTCACCTTTCCGGTGTCCGCGACCGGCATGGCGGGCATGGAAACGTGCCTCGTGAACCTCATCGAGCCCGGGGATCCGGTGACGGTGTGCTGCATCGGGTATTTCGGTACGCGGATGATTGATGTCGCCGGCCGCACCGGTTGCAACCTTACGGTGAAGCACAAGCCCTGGGGCGACGTGTTCACGCTCGACGAGCTGCGTGACATCTTGAAAGAAACCCGTCCGAAGGTGCTCGCTCTGGTTCACGCCGAGACCTCGACCGGCGCCTTACAGGACATATCCGAAGTCGGCAAACTGTGCCACGAGTACGACGCGCTGCTGGTGACCGACTGCGTGACCTCGCTGGGCTGTACCCCCGTGGAACTTGACGCGTGGGAGGTGGACGCCGCGTTTAGTTGCTCGCAAAAGGGCCTGAGTTGCCCGCCGGGGATGTCGCCGATCAGCTTCAGCCCGCGGGCGGTAGACAAGCTCAAGAGCCGCAAGACCAAGGTGCAGAGCTGGTACCTGGATCTCACCTCGATTCAGAGCTATTGGGGCGGCGACCGGGCGTACCACCACACCGCACCGATCACGATGATTTACGCGCTGCGCGAGGGCCTGCGGCTGGTGCTGGAAGAGGGTTTGGAGGCGCGGTGGGCGCGGCACGTCCGCAACCACAAGGCGCTGAAGGCGGGGCTGGAAGCGCTCGGCCTAGAGTACATCGCCGCGGAAGCGCACCGGTTGCCGCAGTTGAACGCCGTCAAGATTCCGGCCGGCATCGACGATGTCGCGGGTCGGAAGAAGCTGCTGACCGAGTTCGGAATCGAGATCGGCGGCGGCCTGGGCGACTTCAAAGGGAAGGCGTGGCGCATCGGGATCATGGGCTACAACAGCCGCCCGATCTGCGTGCTGTCCGTGCTGGCGGCGATGGAGCACGTGCTCCGCGCGTTCGGGGCGAAGGTTACCCCGGGCAGCGGCGTAGCTGCCGCCGAAGCCATTTACGCCGCGTGAAGTCAGCGCCGCAGAGTAGCGCGGTGTTGCCGCAGCCTGAGCGCCGCGTAAGCGTCGTGAACAGCAAGGGCCGGGCTTGGGTTCGGCTCAATAGCGCGTTTCGAGCCCGATCGTGAGCCCCTGTACCCATGCGTCCGAACGGTTAATTACTCGGGTCGGGCGGTCGGCCGTGAATACTGGGCCGATTCCGTTCATCAATGGAATGTTTGCCGGGTTTATTGTCCGGTCGATCTGGTCTCCTGGTCGCACCGCATCGCTCAGGTAGATAAAGCTGTAGCCGAGGTAAAGGCGGGCCGAGTCGCCGACCCGAAACCCCAGCTTCACGGTCCCCTCCGGGACAACCGCGAACACTCCGTTGGAGGTGCGCCCGAAGTTGGACGGCTGAACGTAGATCCCGCTCCCACCGAACGCCCGGGTCGCTATCCCACCGAACACCGGCGTCTGGATGACGTTCATCCCTTCCGTTTTCACCACCTCGTAGTTCTGTCCGAACGCCACTTTTGCTGTTAGTTCGCAGAACACGATCCCGCGTCGCGCGTCCGCGTGCAGGCCGAGCTGTCCCCCGTGGAACCGGTTGTGTGCGTCGAACTGGTCGGCGGTGCGCCACGTGCCCGGAAGGTCCACGAATCGCAGTTGCGTCTGCTCGATGCGCAGCCCTTCATGAAGTTGGAAGTAACGCCACCCGGCGAGTCCGTTCAGCTTGAAGTTCTTCTCGTTCACGAGGTTCGCAACCGTGTTAACCTCCCACCCTTGCACCCGCGTCGAGGTTGAAACACTCATGGCAGAAGAACTGATGCCGGGAAGCGCGAGCGTCAGAAACTCGTTGCTACCGGTCACGCTGTTGACGTATGGCAGGCCGAACCCACGGACCCGGCTGCCGGGGAAATCCGTGACCGTCTCACGGTACGTCCGCGTACCGAGGAACATGTAGGTGACTTCGTACCCGAAGGTTTCCGCGTTGTTGAGCGACGATCCGGTCGTGAACCGTCCGCCGGCGTGCGGTTGCGAGCCGACCGAGTTCCCGCCGATCAGCACGGACGTTGCCGGGTCGCCCACTACGGGCGGGAAGCCAGATCGAGTGCCCGCCGCGAGCGCCGGCACCGGCTGGCGCATCGGCCACCAGTAAAGGAGTTCATAGACACTCCACTGCGGCCCGAGCGGACCCCGCGCAACAGGGGCCTCGATCGGGTTCGTTTCGAGTTTCGGCGCGGGCTCGAATTTCGCTTCCTCAATGCGGGGCGTGAGCGTCGGTAGCTCCGTGGGTACCGGCCCGACCGCAGTGAGCGGCTGTGAAACCTCCGTACCGGTCTTCAGAAACGGCTGCTCAGCGGCAGCCGGGGCCGGTGGCGCCGGGGGCAGTGGTGCCGGCGGCGGCGATTGCGGTGCGAGTGGCGGGGGCACGGGGGGCGCGATCGGCTGCGCGACCGCCGCAACCGGCGCGAGAGCGAAGACGATCACGGTCAGCACCGTGCGCATGCGCTGAACTCCGAAACGGGATGATCCGGTAGCTTCCTATGCCGATGCGGTAACGGCGTGTCTAGCCGAACCGGAGACCGGAGTGTCCGAACACCCACCAGGGCCTTTCCTTATTTCACCTTGCTTACACGAGGGAACGTGGCTATATGGGGCGCCTTCTCGCAGCCAGGAAGGTACCCATGTCTCCTTGCACCCTGGTCGATGCCCTGGCGGCGGTTCCCGATCCCCGCAGCAAGCACGGCCTTATCCACCCACTCGCCCCCTTCCTCGGACTCGTCGCCCTCGCCATGCTCATGGGGCGCACCAGCCTCAATGGCATCGCTCGCTTCGGGCGACAGCACGGACCCGCCCTCGCCCATGCCCTCGGCTTCCGACGCGGCAAGACCCCGGCCGTTTCCACGCTCTCCCGCACCCTGCGACGCTTCGACGCCGACCAACTGGAGCACGTCCTCTCGTACTGGATCGCCAGCCGCGTCGACCCGGCCGCCTTCACACACATCTCCATCGACGGCAAGACCCTTCGAGGCTCTCGCAACGGCGCGATCCCCGGTCAGCACCTGCTGGCCGCATACGCCCCCACCGTCGGTGCCGTACTCGCCCAGGTCAAGGTCGATGCGAGCACCAACGGGCACAAGGCCGCCTTGACGCTCCTCGGCATTCTGCCGCTGCGAGGGAAGGTCGTGGTCGGCGACGCCATGTTCTGCCAGCGAGACCTGGCCGAGGAGGTGGTCGGGGCCGGCGGCGACTACGTGCTCACGGTGAAGGACAACCAACCCGGATTGGGGATCGACATCCGAGCCGGGTTCGCCTTCGAGACCGCCGCCCGATCGATCGCGGCGGCCACTTCCCCCTGGGGATCGGCCTCCGCCCGCCCCGAGCCGCATCGCCACGACCGTCGATAAGGGTCACGGCCGCATCGAGAAGCGGACGCTGCAAACGACCTCGATTCTGACGTGCTCGCCGACGTGGGCGGGGGTGAAGCAGGGCTTCCAGTTGACGCGTGAGCGGACGGTCCGAGGCCAAACGACGGTCGAAGTGCATTTCGGCATCACGAGCCTGTCGGCCGAGAAGGCGGATGCGGCCACACTCCTGAACCATGTGCGGACGCACTGGCGCATCGAGAACGAACTGCATTACGTGCGTGACGTGACACTGGGCGAGGACGCGTGTCGTGTGCGCATGGGGCACGCACCACAGGTGCTGGCGGCGCTGCGGAACGCCGTGGTGCACCTGTGGCGTGAGGTCAAGGCGGTGAGTTGCCCGGAGGCGATCGAGCGGCTCCAGATGGACCCGGCAATGGCCAAGGGACTTATCGGAGTTACGTAGAGTGAATCAAGGAAAGGCCCTGGAACACCCACTCATCACGATTGGGTGTTCGGAACGGGTGTCCGGCGCTTCAAGTCGCCGTGCCGTTCCACCTGTTCACAACGGCCGTTAGCTCGGGCGGAGTCGCCTCATCGGGCAGTTCGGAGAAGTAGTGCTGCTCGATGCGCTGGATCGTCTTCTGGAGCTCGGCATTTTGCGAGGTGCTCAGCCCGCCCTGTGTTGCCACGCTCCGCAAGTACCCCAGAACCGTGACCGGGGTCAGACGGTTGGGGACCTGCGGTCCATGCCACCGTTGCGCCGGGCGCGGGCGGCGGAGCAGGCGCCATGCGACTACCGCCACGACACACACGACCCCGATCAGAACGGCCAGAGCCGCGTAACGGCGGTACGTTGCGGGTGCGGAACCGAAGTTCCCGATCACGATTTCTTCGCTGGCGGGAACGATGTCGGCGTCCCGGTACCGTTGGAGCTTCACGACAGTCTCCGACCCGGCGGCGACCGGGAATCGGAAGTTCGGGTCGGTCCGGTCGGGCTTGGCTTTGAGGGTCAGCAGCCAGGTGCGCTCCGAGCGCACCGCCGGTTGCGGGGCCTCGGGGTCGAATTTCACCACCGACAGGGCGTGTGCGTCCGTCTTGACCGTCTCGAAGCCGTCAGGGATCGCGGTTAGGAGCTGGGCGAGTTCCGGCACCAGCCCACGTGCGGTCGCCTTGATCTCAAACTTGAGTGTGCCTTCTGAGGCGTGCCGCTCGTCCACTGTCTGGGTCACCTCCACTCCGGTCGCGGGCCGGCGCTCGCGGCGCGACGCATCGAGTGAGACCGCCGCCGACTCGATACCGAGAACCACGAACCCCGCGCCGTCCATGAAGTCGAGGTCGAGCTGGAGCGGCGGCAACCGGTCCACCTGCGGGCCGCGCGCCTTGAGGAGGACGTACGCGTACGGGGTGATGCGCCAGCCCTCTTCGGGAGTCGGACGCGACACCACCTTGTCCGACTCGAACGTGCAGGAGACCACCTCGAAGTGCTCGCCGAGCGCGGCGCTCATCGTGTTCTCGAACCGGTCCCGGTAGTTCGTTGCGGGGCGCCCGTAGTTGTACGCCATCGGGTTCCCGACCTGGTTCTGGAGGAACCGGCCGAACCCGCCCGAGCCCTGTTCGATCTCCCGCGTGTGGCGGAGCAGCACGAACGCGCCGAACGGCTCCATCGAGCCCACGCCCGGTGGGCCGTCAAGGACGACTTCGAGTTTCACCTCTTTCGACAGGTCCTTGTAATAGTTGAGGAGCTTCTTCGCCGGGCCGAGCCGGGGGTGGTTGTCGACCACCTCGGCGCCCATCTTGAGGAACCGCGGCTTCATGGCCGGCTTGACGGTCGCGAGTTTGGGGTACAGCGCGGCCGCGAACTCGGCGACGTGCCGCTCCCCCGCCTCACCCGGTAGCGACTGCATGGCGGCCCGAATCTTGGCCGGCTGGCGCGGGTCCGGGAGTTTGGCCTCGGTCAGCCCTTGCAGGTCGCTGGCGCCCAGTGCGGCGGAGAACCATTGCTCGTACACGGTCAGGTTCGGCGAGCTGTCCCGCTCATCCACCTGCGCGGCGTACAGTCCGGCGATCCGTGCGAACTCCGCCATGATCTCGGTTCGGCGGCTCGTAAAGTCGGGCTTCGGCTGGATATCGTGCTGGAAGTCCAATTCGTCGAACATCACGACCGCGCGGGTCAGAGCGAGGCGCCAGTTGGTGGCCTGCTTGACCAGCGCGTCGTCGAGCAGGGACCGCGTCATGGCGTACCCGGCGAGTACGTCGCCCTGAAGATCCTCGGGCTTGCGGGTCGACTTCGCCTGTCCCGGCTGCCCTTGCTGCGTGAGCTGCATGCGGAGCGCGGTGACGCTCATTCGCATCTGTTCCGTCAACCGGGCGAGTGAGTCGGGCTTCAGATTCTGGGGCGGGCCGAACACGCCCTGCAGCGCCTGGCGGGTGTAAATGGCGTTCGCAGTGTAGCAACTCATGAACGCCTGGATCAGCAGTGACTCGTCCGGCGGGGTGCCCGGGAGCTTCTTGATGCGGGCGACCAGTTGGGTGAGCTCGTCGAGGTTACGTTCCTGGAGCGAGCGGGTGACCGGCACCAGTGGCTGGCCGCGCGAGATCATCTGGCCGTTGGGGCCGTAGACGATCGGCTGCTGCGCGAAGGCGGGGTTCGGGTTCGGGTTGTGGTTCTTGGCCCAGGTGCGCAGGAACTCGGCGAGCAGGTCCCCGGTGGAAGCGTGCCTGGCAGCAGCCAGAATCTCGATGTTGGTGAATGCCGCAGCCTCCTCACCCTCGACCAGGTAGGTCCGGACGAGACTTTCAAGTGTCCGTGCCCGGAACTCCTGATCCGCGAGGGACTCGACGAATCGCTCGTTCGGGGCAGAGTCGATCAGGTCGTAGATGGAAACCGAGTGATCGGTGCGGGCCGGCGGGCGGGTGGGCTGCACCGGGCGGCCAGGTTGGAACGGGGGCGGGGGAGGCGGTACCGCCCGTCGGGCCGCTTCCGCCTCCTCCATCCATTTCGTTGCGAAACGCACGATGAGCTTCTGCGGGGGATTTGCAGATTTAGTCGCCAGGTGTGCGTTGATGGCCGCCGACTGGAGTTTCAGGAGCTTTCCGCGCCGGTCCGGGTTGGATGCCAGCGCCGATTCCGCCCGGGTCAGGTGTTCGCCGAGGGCCTCGACGACCGCCCAGCCGCGGTCCGGGTTGGCGGCCATCAGCGAAACGAGCCAGGGTTTGACGATGTCGATCCGGAGCCGCGGGATGAGGTCCGTCGCGAGCCGCAGCGCGTCGGTGGTGCTGCCGGTGTCGGATGCTTCCAGCACTGCTGCAACGGGCTTCCACGCCGCTTCCAAATGCGCGGCCTGACCGTCCTTCGCGTTCCGGGCCAGCAACTCGCGGGCGGCCGCGAGTTGTTTCGCGTGTAAGTCCCCCGGTGTCCCGGGAGCAGTACCCTTGGCACGCGGCGTCGGGGCCACCGGCAGATCCGCGCCGCCCGCAACCAGATCGGGCGTCACCCATGCGGCGAGAATTGCCGCGCATAGCACACTCGTAGCTCGCAACTTCATCCGTTCTCCTCGCCCGGTGTTGGAAAGTTTGATTCGTCGGGATGGGGCGGTCGGGTCAATGGCCGCCGGTGTCGGGGGGCGGACCGGCGCTGGCACCTCGGGCGTCCTTCGCGAGCTTCTTTCCCTCTCCCTCGCCTTCTCCCTCACCTTCACCTTTGCCTTTGCCCTTACCCTTACCTTTGCCCTTGCCTTCACCCTCCCCCTCGCCGGAGCCGCTCCCCTGAAGCTCTTCCGGTAGGTTGAGGGCTTGCAGGTCGTTCAGGTCCATTCGTGCCAGGCGGACCGTCGCTTCGAGGTCCTCGCGGAGGCGCTGGGCCGTGGTAGCGTCGCCCCGAGCCACCGCCTGCGCTGCGGTAACGCGGAACCACTGCCGCGCTTCTTCCACCTCCGGCTCCCACTCCGTAGTCGGGCGCCCTTCGAGCCGCATGAGCCAGGCGGTGTGGTACCGGCCGTAGGCGAGTGCGGCCTGCGCGGCCGACAGGGCTTCCGGGTCGCGCCCCGGTTCGCGCTCCAGCTCCGTTACGAGTTCGGCCAGTTCTTCTCGTCCGCGGGCGAGCGTTTGTCCCCGGAGCTTGGCCGCCGCCCGAGCTACGCGCACCCGGCGGAGTTCGTCCACGCGGTCTTCCGGCAGTAGAGCGATGGCTGCGTCATAGGCCGCGATGGCCGTTTCCCAGTCGCCCGCCGCCGCGGCGCGCCGGGCGGTCCGGAGTTCGGACGCGGCGTCATCGGCCCGCAGCCGCTTCTGTCCCGGTCCGAAGTGCCAGGTTACAATCGCCGCGAGCACCAAGAACCAGGCGCAGATGAACCATTTGCGCATGAATACCTCCCACGGTTTGATTCGGTACAGAGCGGTCAGCGGGCGGCCGGCTCTCGCTGAGGCCGGGCGACCGCCATCCGCCGGCGCACCTTCACCCCGGGCCGCCAGTGCGTTCCAGCGATGTGAAGCAGGATCGGCAGCAGTGCGAGTGTCAACGCTCCGATCGCGACCGCCGCGAGCGCGGCCTCACGCCGGTTCGGGCCGTCCGTTTCCGATCGCCCCTTGTCGTCGGATCGCATCGACTGTTGCAGGAGTTCCGTGGACACGTGCTGAACGTTCCCGTCGTGGTACTCGCCGCCGAGCCGGGTCGCGAGCTGACGCAGCGACGACACGTCCTGGCGCGAGTTGTGTCCGTCGATGAATTTCCCGTTTGCGGTGTCGCCGACCCCGACCACCAGCACCCGCGAGACCGATGGCGGCAGCGGCGGCATCCCGGTCGCCGCGATGGTGTCGCCGTCGCTTACGACGACGAGGGTCGCGGTGTCGGCGCGCCACGGCGTGGCCATCCGGGCCGCTTCTTCAATGCCGGAGAGCAGGTCCGTCGGCCCGGCCCGGAACGCAAAGTGCATTGGCAGGTCCGTTAAAATGTTCCGCACCACCTCCGGGTCGGTCGTGCGCTCGACGACCGGTCGCGCGCCGGTGTAGCAGGCGACGACGCTGGTCCGGAACCGGGACGACTGGATGCGGGAATAAAATGACTTCATCAGCTCCGCGGCTCGCGCGCTGCGGCTCACCGAGCCCCCGGGGCCGGCGTCCTGGAGCCGCATGCTCGGGGAGACGTCGAGCACCAGAATGATGTCACGGGCCTCGGTCTTGGGAACTTGCTCGGTCCGGTCGTGGACCTTCGGCGGGAGCAACAACAGGGTCGTCAGCCCCCATACGAACACGGCCGCACTCACCGCCCGGATAACGGGGGTGACCCGGGTCCACAGCGCGGGGCGGCCGGTCGGGCCGAAGGCGAGGACGCCTACCCGGCGCACTCGCCGGGCGTGGATCAGTTCTGCGATCAGTGCCAGCACGAGCAACGCACTAGCGACGGCTTCCGCTTCGGCTACCACGGCGTGTACCTCAGTCCGAAGGACGCGAAACCGGCCAGCCCGGTCAGTACGAGGCCGGCGATGCAGAACGGGCGGAAGTCGTCGAGCGTGCTGGCGATCTGCTTGTCCGTTTCGGCCCGGCGCATCTCATCGATCCGCTTGAAGACGGTTGCCAGCGCGTTCGGGTCGCCGGCTTCGAACGATTCCCCGCCAGTTCGGGCGGTGACCGTTTGAACCGACCCGTTGCGAATAATCGGGTTTTGGAACTGTCGGTCGTTGCCGATGACGACAGCGAAGACCGTGATCCCCTCCGCCTTCAGCTCCTCGGCGACCTCGGCGTCGGCCCCGTTCGCAAAGTCCTGGCTGTCCCCGTCGGTGATCAGGACGATCATCCGGTCTCCTTCGGGGCGCTTGATCAGCTCGGCCTTGCACGCCCGCAGCGCCTTGGCGATCAGCGTCCCGCCGAACCACGGCGGGAGCTGGCCGGGGCGCATGAACGGGGTGGCGCAGTTGATCGCGGACACGTCCGTGGTGAGCGGGCACCAGTGAAGCACTTCGTTCCCGAAGAACGTCAGTCCGAACGCGTCCCCCTGGCGGTAGCTGGTGAACGCGGTCACGGCCTCCATCGCGCCGTCGTACCGGGTGGCCCGGCCGAACGGGTTGTTCATGCTACCGGACACATCGACACAGATCTCGATGTTGGTCAGCTTCCGCTTGTCGATCGGCTCGCCGAGCCGCCGGGGGCCGGCACACAGGAGTACGGCCACGGCCAGCGCCAGCGGGAGTAGCGATTCCGCGCACGACACCGCCACCCACCAGCCGGTCCCGCGGCCGGGCGGCCCGTGGTCAACCGGCAGCGCCACGCGCCGCCCCTCGCGCAGCCAGACCCACGCGAGCAGCAGTACCGGGACCGCCAACAGAAATAAGGCGTATGGGTACTCAAAAGTCACAACTGGCCCTCCTGCTCGGGGGCACTCAACAGCGGCCGGAACACGGTCAGCAGCTCCGAAACGTTGACGGGTGCGTCGGACGGAGGGGCGTGGAGCCACGCTTCCAGCCGGGTGACCATCGGCCCGGCCTCGGGGTGACCGCGCAGGGTGGCGCAAAGCACCGCCGGGTCCTGCGTGCGCAGTCCCAAGCGCCGGACCCAGTAGACGAGTACGGTCCGTTCGAGTTCGGCGTGGTCGGCCGGGTTTGCGGTCCCCCTTGCTGCGGAAGTCAGGAGGGTTCTGAGCCGGTCCTCGATGGTCGCTTCCGTGTCTGGAGCCGGTTGCGCGAGCACCTGCGGCCCGCGCCGCCGGACGGTCACGAGTCCGATCAACCCCACCAGCCACAGCGCTCCTACGGTCCCAAGCGCGAGTCGGTAGCCGCCGAGGCGCGGCTCCGGGCTGTCGCCCACGCCGTTCAGCCGGATGTCGCCCGGGGGGCGCAGGCCCCGGATCTCGACCGGGACCGGCGGAACGGTTTGCGGCAGGGGGGCGCCGTCCGCCCGCCGGAGGGCGGTCCGGAGGTCGAACCGACCGGCCTCAAAGCCGGTGTAGACGAGCGCGTAGCGGAAGCCGTCGCGCTCGGGTGTCGCGCGGTCGATCCGGACGATCACCGGCGTTCGGCGGTCGTCCACCTTGGCGGCGAACAGCTCCGCACCTGGAAGCCACACGTCGAGCGCTTGCGGCAGCCCCACCGTGGGCGTATCGGAGGCGTGGGCTGTACCAGTTGCGAGCCAGCAGAGTGCCAGTGCCACGGTTGCAGTAGCGGTGTGTCGTGTGGTCATCGTGCCCCCCGCCCGAGCCGGCCGCGGGTGGCAAAGAACTGCCGAACTTCGGCCACAAACGGTTGATCTGTCGGCACGGACAAGTGGTCAACGCCGGCGCGGCGCAACTGCGTCGCGACAGAAGCCGGGTCGGACCAGACCCGCCGGCCGTGGCTCACCAGCCGGCGACCCGTTTCCGCCTCGTGCGCCCGAACCAGCCCGGTGCCCCGTAAGCCGACTTCGGCCGGGTCCGTCAGGTGCAGCGCCACGCACTCGTGCCGTTGCCCGAGCAGGCGCAGCGCCGGGATCGCTTCCGGGTCGTGAAAGTCGCTCAGTACGACCAAAAGTGCGCGCTCGTTCAGCCGCGGTGCCAACTCGCGGAGCCGGCGCCCGACGGCCGTCGGCTCGTCGTACCGCACCTTGCGCAACTGATGCAGCCACACCCACACCTTATCTGGCGCAAGGCTCGGTGCGATCTGGAGGTCGCGCCCCCCGCCCCCGACCAGTCCGACCGGCGAGGCCCGGTCCAGGGACGCAAGTGCGAGCCCGCCGGCGAGGTGGACCGCGACCTCGTACTTGCTGCGCCGGATCGAGGACACCGCCATTGAGGCCGACGTGTCCACCACCAAGAAGCACGGCATCCGCTTCGGGGTCTCGTACTCCTTGACGAACGCCCGGCCGGTGCGGGCGGTGATGCGCCAGTCGATGGACCGCACGGGATCGCCCGGCTGGTACAGGCGCGACTGCACGTATTCGGTTCCCGACCCCAGGTACGGGGACCGGTCGGTCCCGTAGCCGAGGCTGTCCGCCAGTTTCCGAACCGCGATCTGAAACTGGCGTGCGTCGAGCGTGGCGGGTTCAAGCGTTCCCGTCATCGGTGGCTCCTGTCGTGCTCAGAGGAAGGTGCTCACGCCGCGGCGGCCGGTGCGCCGAGGTCGGTGAGGATCTCGTTGAGCACGCCGGCGGCAGTTCGGCCGTCGGCCAGCGCCTCGTAGCTGAGGCGGATGCGGTGCAAGAGAACGTCCTGGGCCAGGGCGAACAGGTCTTCAGGCACCACGTACCCGCGCCCGCGGACCAGCGCCCGCGCGCGGGACGACTTGACCAGCGCGATGCCGGCCCGCGGGCTGGCGCCGAACTCGATGGCGGGGTGCCGCCGGGTCAGGTTCACGACCTCCACCACGTGCCGCAGGACCGCCTCGCTGGTGTGGACGGTCGGAACCGCCTCCATGCACCGCACGAGGTCCTCGACCGTGCCGACCGCGCCGCCCCCGATGGCATCGAACTCGGTGCGGGCGGTGGCGCCGCGGTCCTCGCGCTGGACGCCGAGCGCGAGGTTGCGGCGTAGCACCTCGAACTCTTGATCCGGGGTCGGGTACTCGAGCCGGTGGCACAGCATGAACCGATCGAGTTGCGCCTCGGGCAGCTCGAACGTGCCCGCCTGCTCGACGGGGTTCTGGGTCGCGATCACCAGGAACGGCGTGGGCAGCCGGTGCGTTTCCTTGCCGATGGTCACTTTGCGCTCTTGCATCGCCTCGAGCAGTGCCGACTGGACCTTCGGGGCGGCGCGGTTGATCTCGTCCGCGAGCAGCAGGTTGGTGAAGATCGGCCCTTTAACCGTGCGGAACTCGCCGGCGCGGGCGTCCAGGATTTCCGAGCCGAGGATGTCGGACGGGAGCAAGTCGATGGTGAACTGCACGCGGGCGAAGTCCAGCGCGATCGCGCGCGACATCGCGGAAACGAGTAGCGTTTTCGCCAGACCGGGTACGCCCTGTAAGAGCAGGTGGCCGCCCGTGAACAGCGCGATCAGCATCCGCTCCACCACGACGTCCTGTCCGACGACGACGTTGGCGATGCGCTCACGCACCTTGTGCACGAACTGTGCGGAATCCTGGAACGCGGACGATTGCGGCTTCTGGCTGTCAGTCACGTCAAACACCTAGCGTAATGGGGAGCCTCGAACGAATCACACGGGGCGAAGTTGGGGTGGTCGCTTCGTGCGCAATCGAGGACACAATTTAGCCACTCGTCGATCGTAAACTCTGTGCTGCGAACAATCTGCGACGATCGCCCGCATACGGGACGAGCCAAACGGGCCTCCCTAACAGATGCCACCGCCCTTTACTGCTGTGGTTCCGCTCGGGATGCGGGGCTTGCTGATCGGCTGGCTGGTGCCGTTTTCGGGGACCCGGATGGCGGGTTCTGGGGCGGCGGTTTTTTCCTCAGCAGATTCCACGCGTCAGTTGCGACGGACAACGTCACGCCAAATTTGCGGACACGTGATCGGCCTTTCGTTTGCGGTGTGGCTCGTTGTCAATGAACGATTCGGGTACAAGTGGCATCTCCGAAAGCGGTTGTGTCACGTTACCGGTATGCCGCGGCCCGCCCTTTCTACTTGTCGGGAAGCCGTTTACCTTGGCTACGCCGTGTGACTCGTGGGTAGCGATGTACCAGCCAGCGACCCGCTCGGCGGCAGCGAATGTCCAGTCGCTGACCAGTCGCCGGCCAGTCCGATGCCATTTTGAGCCGCGTTCATCGCAACCCGTGACTGCTCCGCGCAGCCGAGAAACTACTGCTGGGCGGCACGGACGCGGTGGTTCCGGGCCGTGCTGGCGCTCCAGCGGCGCGCAACCAAAACAGTGCGCCCGATGTCGGTGCGGTGCGCATCAGCGCACGCCCTACAGAACTGATGTCAGCGCGCGACAAATCCGGTGTCGCTTGACCTGAGGTGAGCGGTCGGTCAGCGACCGCGGTCGGAAGGCGTGCGGCGATGAAGGGGAAGTCCACGAACGTATCGTGGACTTCATTGATGAGGGTTGGTCCGAAGTGAAGGGTGCTATCGCGCCACGAAGAATCCGGCGCCGAACGCGAGTGCCATCAGTACGACTGCTGCGCAGGTCAGCAGGGTCGCTTGCTGCGGACTCAGCACGATCACCCGCGGGCCTGTTCTGTGGCTTGTGGCGGTTCGGTCCGAAACCGCTGGTAAGCTCTCGTCATCTTCCTGTGATGCCGAACTGTTCCCGAACAGTTGCTCAAAATCGTTCTCAAACAGCGGCTGCTCGGCCGCAGGCGCGGCAGGCGCGACGGGTGCAGGTTTTGCCGCCCGGGGCAGGGCAGGGGCCGCACGGGGCGCTTCGACGCGGGGCGGTTCCAGTACCTGAACCTGCGCGGCCGGCTCCGTTAGCCGCTCTGTCACGTTACCGAGCAACTGGTCTACGTCATCAAGGTCGAGTCGCTCGGTTTTTCCGCCTCGCGGGATCGGTTCGGGAACCATGACGACGGCGCTGCAGTGCGGGCAGGTCGTTTCGGTTCCGGCTTTGCGGGTTGCGATGCCGAGGAGGCAGTTACAGTAGCCACAGCGGAACCGAATAGGCATTCGTGCGTCTCCGACCAACGGCGGCGGGGTGGGTGAGTTGAAACACAGTATACCCGGAGGATCGAACCGCTGCTCCTGACTTCCGTCGTCCCGTTACAGGCGGAAACTTGATCGGCGGCCCGTCACGGGCGACAATGAAACACCCGCCCCACGCCCCCTGTTGGGTGAATTTAATGATTGCACGCACCATACGCTTCGTTCTCTCGGCGGTCCTGCTTGTGGGGGCCTGTGGGCTCGGGTCCGCGGCAGAGGTCGTCATCCTCAAAGACGGGTTCATTATCCAGGGAACCGTCCGCAAGGAGTCGGAACCCGTTTTTGACAAGGCTTCCGGCACAACCGTTCGGATCGTCAAGGCGAACGGTCTGGACATGATCGACGAGGGGCCGAAGATCACGATTTTCAGCTCGCACACCAAGCAACTCGGCGAAATCAGCCCGGACATCAAGATCCGGCCGGATTACAAGGCGTATACCACCCAGTTCCCGGGCCGTAAGTCGGACCAGCCGATCAGCAGCATTGCCTCGATCGTCAAGACCGGCGAGTTTAACGCCAAGTGGGTCCGCACGATCAACGTGAAGGAGACGACGGGGGGGGCTAACGTGGTCGACCACCAGATCACGCACATGGACCCGTACTACATCTACATCGTGTCTGCCACACACGCCTGGCGGGGTACATACCGGACCACCGAATGGGACCCGAAGACCGTTCGCAAGCTGCTCGGGATGCACCCCGAACTCGCCGAGCCGGACGGGAAGTGCGACCCGCTCAAGCGCGTCGCGATCGGGAAATTCATGCTGGACGCGGGCTGGCTCCAGTCCGCCAAAGATGAGATGGACCGGCTCCGAAAGGACTTCAAAGGCGAAATGAATAAGGAGGCGAAGGCCGCGCACGAGAAACTGCTCAAGGAGATCGATCAGGCGGTCGCCGAACTGGTGGCGCGCGAGGCGGAACTCGCACTGGCGGCGGGCCGTTACAAGTACACGGCCGAGGTTCTCGCGGTCTTTCCCGAGAAGAACGCCGACCCGAAACAGGTGGCGCGGGCGGCGAAGGTGGGGGCGGACCTCAAGATCGGTCAGGAGCGGTACAACGCCGCCCGCCGGTTGCTTGGAGCGCTGATCGAGACCGTTTCCGGTGCCCGCGGCGCGCTACCATTCGTTGCCGCGGGCGGGGGCGGGGCGATGGCGGCGTGGGCACCGCCCAAGGAGGTGTCGGCGGAGTCGCTCGCGCTGGTGGAGGCCGCCCGGTACGTGTTCGCGGAACTGCACCCCGATTCGGCCCTTCGGATCGAGACGTTCGTGACACTCGCCGCGCAGGCCGAGCGCGAGCGGGCCGCCGACAAGGAGCCGACCAAGAAGCCGAACGAACTGCTCGCGACCGCCATCAGCGGGTGGGTCACCGGGCGCAACGGCGCCAACCCCAACACCGAAATCGCTCTGAAAATCTGGGCGGCGCGTGACCTGATCCTCGCGCACCAGCGCAGCGACACCATCGCCGGCCGGAACGAGCTGTTGAAGCAGTTCAAGAAGAACATGGTTCTGGAGCCGCAGCAGCTTGCACAGATCATCTCGCTGCTCCCCCCGGTCGATCCCGAGGATCTGGCGAACCGGTCCGGTAAGGCGGTCGAACTCGGGAAGGGCGGGCCGGCCGGCGTGTACCGCCGCAAGTCGGCCCCGGTGAGCGGGTACCCCACCGGAATCGATTACCTCGTCAAGCTGCCGCCCGAGTACCACCACGGCCGCGCGTACCCGATCATCATCGCGCTGACGGCGCCGGGCATCGACGCGGAGCAGGTGCTCGCGCCGCTCATGACCGAGGCCGACAAAAACGGGTACATCGTGATCGCCCCGGAGTGGGTGAGCCACTTTGAGAAGACCGGCTGGCAGTGGCGCGGCGAGGACCACGTCCTGGTGACCGCGACCCTGCGCGACGCGGTCCGGCACTTCACCGTCGATAACGACCGGGTGTTCATGCTCGGCGTCGGGGACGGGGGGAACATGGCGATGGACATCGGCACGTCGCACCCGGACCTCTTCGCCGGTGTGATCCCGATCGCCCCGATTCCGAAGTGGCAGGGGCAGTTCATCGAGTCGTGGCGCAACGCCCAGAAGCTGCCGTTCTACGTGGTCACCGGCGAGATGGCGGGCCAGTCCGTCACCGCCATGCGGAACATCTTCGAGCCCTGGACGCGCCACGGGTTCCCGGCGGTGATGAGCGTGTACAAGGGGCGGGCGGTGGAGTGGTACTCGGCCGAAGCGCCGGTCATGTTCGACTGGATGAGCCGCAAGAAGCGGATCAACGGTGCGGCCACCCTCGCCCTCGGCACCTACCGGCAGCCGTGGGTGATGCTCCGCGAGAGCGACAGCCGGTTCTACTGGCTCCAGGCGGACAAGGCGAACCCGGGGCACTCCGGCGGCGCGGTCGTGGCGGCAACGATTCAGGGGGACATCCGCGGCAACAACCTGCTCGATCTCAAGACGTTCCGGGTGCAGCGCCTGTCGGTCTGGCTCGGCGCGGACATGATCGACTGGGCGAAGCCGGTGCGGGTTCAGCTCAACGGGCGGACCCCGGAGGGCTGGAACAAGCCGAAGGCGATCGAGCCGGACGTGGAGGTGCTGCTCGAAGACTACTTCCAGCGCGGGGACCGGCGGATGCTGTTTCTGAACAAGATCGAACTCTCCGGAACGCGGTAGCCCGGGTTCCGGCCGTTCCGATGCTGACGTGCCACCCGCCGGCTTCGGCCGGCGGGCGTGGTCTCGGCGCTTCCGGGCTACCCGGCTTCCTTCTCGTTTTCCGTGTCGCCGAACGCGGACTTAAACGCCTTCAAGTGCTGCTTGAGGAGCGGCTTGAGCTTTGCGGGAGCGAATTGGTTCGCGGTAGCGAACCACACCTTCAGCACCTCGCTCCCGTCGGCGCGATCGCCCTCGACAAGGGCCTCGCGGCCCACGTTCTCGAACTGGGCCGGTTTCGCCGTCCCGCGACGGCCGGTGAACCACACCTCCAGGGCGTCGGTTTCCTTTGTCTTGAGCCGCGCCCAGAATCGAGACGCGCCGGCCGGCCGCACCGTCACGGCGTCGCGGGTGTCCCACTTGAACTCCAGCGCCGGGTCGAGTTCCCGGAGCAGATCCAAGAGCTTCGGTAGCACGGCGCGGTCCCACTTCGCGCCCCGGCCGGGCGGGAACCCTTTATCACCAAGGTGCCACTTCTCCCCGTCCTTCTTCCAGGGCATGTTGGCTTCCACGCCACCGGCTCCGGAGTCGTTCAAACCCTGAACAAGTTCCACTGCCTTCTTCAGGAACTCGCGGAACGCGGGCGTATCGATCTCCGCCTTCTTGTGAACGGTGATCGTGACCGTCTGCCAGCCGGTCGTGTTCTGCACCTCGACGCGGTTGGCGTCGCGGGAGTACCCTTCGAGCCCCGGGGTGTCAGACAGGGGCGGGATCGCGAGTTTTGCCGCGAGCTGATCCTGTTTGAACGGGCGCCCCGGTAGCGGGAACACGAGCTTCATGTACGCCTCGTGCCCGGTCATTGCGTGGAGGAACCAGCCGTCGGCCTTCCGCGGCGCGGGGATCTCCACGACGCTGCGGTGGTTCCACTTCGTTTCGGGGAACGTGCCGGACTCGTGGATCAGGTCGATGACCCAGGCGAGCGCGGCGCCCTCCCACTTGACGGGCTTTCCGGTGGTGGTGACGCGGTCGCGGGTGTGCCACCCGGGGCCATCGGCCTCCCAGGGGAGCTTCTGCTCTTTGCCCACGTCCGAGATGTCGAGATCGCCGGCACGCTCCGCGAGGGCCGCGTGCGGATCGAACTTCGGGCGCGCCGCGAACGGCCCTGCGGCGATCACGTCCTTGAGGATGCGCCCGGTGTGCGTCGGGGCGCCGGCGGCGAACTGGGCCACCACCTCTTCCGGGGTGCCGGCGGCGACGACGTGCCCGCCGCCGCCGCCGGCCTCCGGCCCCATGTCGATGACCCAGTCCGCGGACTTGATGACATCGACGTTGTGTTCCACCGTGATGACGGTGTTCCCCAGATCGACCAGGCGCTGAAGCACTTCGAGCAGCTTCCGCACGTCGTCGAAGTGCAGCCCGGTGGTCGGCTCGTCGAGCAGGTACAGCGTTTTGCCGGTGCTGGGGCGGGCCAGTTCCGCGGCGAGTTTCACGCGCTGCGCTTCGCCCCCGGACATGGTCGGCGCCGACTGGCCGAGTGACATGTACCCGAGGCCGACGTCTTCGAGCGTTTGCAGCACGACGCGGATCTTCGGGATGTTGTGGAACAGGGCCAGGGCCTCGCTGACGCGCATGGCGAGCACGTCGGCGATGCTCTTGCCGTGGTACCGCACCGCGAGCGTTTCCGGGTTGTAACGGGTGCCGTTACAGGTGTCGCACTCCACCCACACGTCGGGGAGGAAGTGCATCTCGATCACCTTCTGCCCCATCCCTTCGCACGCCTCGCACCGGCCTCCCTTCTGGTTGAAGGAGAACCGCCGCGGGTGGTACCCGCGGACCTTCGACTCGGGGAGCCGGGCGAACAGCTCGCGGATCAGGTCGAACACGCCGGTGTAAGTCGCCGGGTTGCTCGACGGCGAGTTGCCGATGGGGTCCTGGTCGACGTTGATGATCTTGTCGATGTGTTCGAGGCCAACGATGTCGTCGTGCGCGGCCCCGGCGGTGCGGGCGCGGTGCAGCTTGCGCGCGAGGGTGTTGTAGAGCACCTCGTTCACCAGCGACGACTTCCCGGACCCGCTCACCCCGGTCACCGCGACGAGCGCCCCGAGCGGGATGTGTACGTCCACGTTCTGGAGGTTGTGCTGGCGGGCGCCCAGGATGCTAAGCGTGACCCCGTGCGGCGACCGCGCGGCGACGGTCTCCGACCCACTCCCAACCCCTCGCTGCAGGGAGGGGAGCAGATCCACAACCGCACCCTGCGCGCCGGATTCGCGATTCGATTCCGACGTGCCTTTGCTCCCCCTCCTTGCAGGGAGGGGGCTGGGGGGTAGGTTGCCTTCCCCCGCCGTGCGCCGGTTCGTCGGAACCGGTATGGCGAGCTTTCCGCTCAGGTACTTCCCCGTGAGCGATTCTGCGGCCTTTGCAACCTGCTTCGGTGCGCCACTGGCGGTGATCTCGCCGCCGTGGTCTCCGGCCCCGGGGCCGAAATCGAGCAAGTGATCGGCCGCCGCGATCACCTCGCGGTCGTGCTCGACCACGACGAGGGTGTTCCCGAGGTCGCGCAGCCGGTGCAGTGCCTGAAGGAGCCGCTCGTTGTCGCGCGGGTGCAGCCCGATGGTCGGCTCGTCGAGGACGTACAGAACGCCCGTCAGCCCGCTGCCGATCTGCGACGCCAGCCGGATGCGCTGGGCCTCGCCGCCAGAGAGCGTCGGCCCCTGCCGGCCGAGCGTAAGGTAGTCCAGGCCCACGTCCACCATGAACTTGAGGCGCGAGCTGACCTCGCGGAGCACCTCGCCCGCGACCTTGCGGTCGGTCTTCGAGAGCGTGAGCGAGTCGAAGAGCGCGAGCGTGTCGCCGAGCGGCTTCGCGCACATCTCGCCGATGGTGAGGTTCGCGAACCGGGTCGCCGCGGCGTCGGCCCGGATGCGCGCACCGCGACAGGCGGAGCAGGGCACCTCATCCACCAAGTGATCGAGGCGCTGTCGGTACACCCAGGACACCCGCGACGCCTCGTCCACCGCCGGGAACAGGCCCTTGTACTGGAACCGCGGGGCGGGAAGGGGGGAATTCGGAACGGCCGCGGCGGTGCTCTTCTTCTTGGTTTTCGGTTCCGCGCCCCTCGCCCCGGTTTCTGTGCTGAGACTGACCCAGTCGTCGCCGGTACCGTGCAGCACGGCGCGCTGGTGCGCGGGGTCGAGTTTCGCGAAGGGTGTGTCCAGCGAGAACCCGACGTGCTTCGCCAGCGCCTCCGCGAACGGCAGCCACGCCGAGCCTTTCCCAAGTTCCGGCCACGCGGTGACCGCCCCCCCGCGCAGCGAGAGTCGCGTGTCGCCGAGGAGCAGGTTGGCGTTGGCGCCGCGCTGGAACCCGAGCCCCTCGCACGTCGGGCACCAGCCGAGCGGGCTGTTGAACGAGTAGTTGTGCGGGTTCAGGTGCTCGAAGCTCAGGTTGCAATGCTCGCACGCGAGGTGCTGCGAGTACTTCTCCACCCGCCACTTCGTTTCGTCGGCGTCGGCCTCGACATAGGCGATGTGCATCACCCCGCGGCCCAGGTCGAGCGACTGCTCCACGGCCTCCGCGATGCGGGTGCGGGTGCCGGGCTTCACGACGTTCCGGTCCACGACCACTTCGACGTTGTGCTTGCGGCGGTGGTCGATCTGCGGCGGCTCGTCGATCGTGTAGCTCTTCCCGTTCACGCGCATCCGCGTGAAGCCGGCCCGGCGGATCTCCTCGAACAGGGCGTCGTACTTCTCCTGCCCCTTGCGCTCAAGCGGCGCCATGATGTAGAGCTTGGTCCCCTCGGGCAGCGACAGCACCTTGTCAACGATCTCGTCGGCGGTCTGGGTGCCGACCGGCCGCGCGCAACTCGGGCAGTGCCGCTGACCCAGGCGCGCGTACAGGATGCGGAGGTAGTCGTAGATTTCGGTGACCGTGCCGACGGTGCTGCGCGGGCTCTTGCTCGTGGTCTTCTGTTCGATGCTGATGGCCGGGGAGAGCCCCGTCACCTGTTCGACTCGGGGCTTCTGCACCTGCCCCAGGAACTGCCGGGCGTAGCTGGAGAGCGACTCGACGTAGCGGCGTTGGCCCTCGGCGTAGATCGTGTCCAGCGCGAGCGACGACTTCCCGGACCCGCTCGGCCCGCAGAACACCGACATCTTCTCGCGCGGCAGCTTGGCCGACACGTTTTTCAGGTTGTGCTGGCACGCGCCTTCGACGCAGAGGTGCGTGATGAACTGCGCCGGTTCCGGTTGTTCCGCCTTTGCCTTCTTCAGTTGTCCGCGTGCCGTGGAGCGGGCGGTCGCGGTGCGGCGTGCGTTGGGGGTGAGGATCGGCGCGAGCGCCTGGCCGGTGAACGAGCCCTTGTGTTTGGCGACCTGCTCGGGCGTGCCCGCGACGACCACCCGGCCGCCGCCGCTGCCGCCCTCCGGCCCCATGTCGATGACCCAGTCGGCGGTCTTCACCACGTCGAGGTCGTGTTCGATCACGAGCACCGTGTTGCCTTGGTCCGCGAAGCCGTGGAGCACCTCCAGCAGCTTGCGCACGTCCTCGAAGTGCAGCCCCGTGGTCGGCTCGTCGAGGATGTAGAGCGTCTTGCCCGTGCTTCGCCGGACGAGTTCTTTCGCCAGCTTGATCCGCTGCGCCTCGCCGCCGGAGAGGGTCGGGGAGGGCTGGCCGAGCTTAATGTAGTCGAGCCCCACGTCGTGGAGCGTTTTCACCATCTGGTGGACCTTCGGCACGTGCTCGAAGTGCGCGAGCGCCTCGGCCACCTCCATTTCGAGCACGTCCTGAATCGTCTTCCCGCGGTACTTCACTTGGAGCGTTTCGCGGTTGAACCGGCGGCCCTCGCAGACGGGGCACTGCACCCACACGTCCGCGAGGAAGTCCATCTCGAGCTTGTTGGCGCCGTTCCCCTCGCACGCCTCGCACCGCCCGCCGGGGCGGTTGAAGCTGAACCGCGACGGCGTGTAGCCGCGCACCTTGGCGTCGGGCATCTCGGCGTAGAGCGCGCGGATCTCGTCCCAGAGCTTGATGTACGTTGCGGGGTTCGAGCGCGGGGTGCGGCCGATCGGCGTCTGGTCGATGTCGATCACCTTATCGAGCTGCTCGGCGCCCTCGATCCGGCCCCGCGCCGCGCGCTCGACGACCTCGCCCGCTTCCTCTTCGGTCTCTTCCTCGGCGTCGCCGCTTCCGGTCAGGGCGCTCGACAGCCCGGTGCGCAGAACGTCGTTGATGAGTGACGACTTCCCGGACCCGCTCACGCCGGTGATGCACACGAACAGCCCGAGCGGCACCTCCGCCGTCACGTCCTTGAGGTTGTTGTGGGTCGCGCCGACGATGCGCAGCACCTTCCCGCTCGGCTCCCGGCGCTTTTCCGGGATGGCGATTTGCTTCTTGCCCGTCAGGTATTGCGCCGTGAGGCTGCGCGGCTCGGCGAACACCTCCGCGGGCGTGCCGGCGGCGACCACTTCGCCCCCGCGGACGCCAGGACCGGGGCCGAAGTCCACGAGGTAATCGGCGGCCCGCATCGTGTCCTCGTCGTGTTCGACAACGAGCACGGTGTTGCCCATATCCCGGAGCCGCTCGATGCTCGCCAGCAGGCGGGCGTTGTCGCGCGGGTGCAGCCCGATGCTCGGTTCGTCGAGCACGTACAGCACGCCGACCAGCCCGCTGCCGATCTGCGACGCCAGCCGGATGCGCTGGGCCTCGCCGCCGGAGAGGGTGGGGGCGGAACGGTCGAGGGTGAGGTAGTGCAGGCCGACGTTGAGGAGGAACCCGAGCCGGGCGCGGATCTCCTTGAGTAACTCTCCCGCGACCACTTTCGAGACCGGCGGGATGTTCTTTTCGTACTCGTTGAACCACGGCACGAGGTCGCCGATGGGAGTGCGCCCCACTTCGACCAGTGTCTTACCGCCGACGCGCACCGCGCGGGCTTGTGGGTTCAGGCGCTGGCCGTCGCACGCGGGGCAGTGGACCCGGCTCATGTACTTTTCGAGCTGCGCGCGCCGCGGCCCGGCGGCCGTCTTTTTGAACTGCGCCACGAGCTGCGGTACGATCCCCTCCCACTTCCCGCCGTGCTTCCACACCTTCCCGCCGCGCTGCTTCCACTCCCACACGATGTGCGCGTCGCCGCTGCCGTTGAGGAGCTGGTCCTGGTGTTCGGCGCTCAGCTTGTTCCACGGGGTCTTCAGGTCCACCCCGAGTGACTTCGCGACCCCGTCGTAAATGTGCTTGCGCCAGCGCCCCATGCCTTTGAGCGCGCCGACGAGAGGGATCGCCCCCTGGTACAGGCTGAGGGACGGGTCCGGAACGAGGAGTTCGGGTGCGAACGTGTACTGCGTCCCGAGCCCGTCGCACGCGGGGCACATCCCGTGCGGGTTGTTGAAGCTGAAGAGCTGCGGCGTCGGCGGCTCATAACTGATGTTGCAGTGCGTGCAGGCGTAATGCGCCGAAAGCAGGATGTCCGCACCCCGTGCGGGCGGCGGCACGTCCCCCGCTGCTTCCTCTGCGTCTTCTCCCTCGCGCGGCGCCGTCTCGGGCTCGACGGCGATAATCAGGTTCCCTTCGGCGAGCCCGAGTGCCTGCTCGACCGCCTCGGCGACGCGGACGCGGTTCCGGGCGTCCGCCTTGAGGCGGTCCACCACGATTTCGATGGTGTGCTTGATGCGCTTGTCGAGTTTGAGGTCGTCGGTCAGCTTGACGACCTGGCCGTCCACGCGGGCGCGAACGTACCCGCGCTTCACCATGTCCGCGAAGAAGTCCTTGAACTCGCCCTTTTGCCCTCGCACCACCGGCGCGAGCAACTGGAACCGTGTGCCCTCCGGCAGCGCGAGGATGCGGCCGATGATCTGTTCGCGGGTCTGCGCGGTGATGGGGCGCTGGCACTTCGGGCAGTGCCCTTGCCCCAGCCGGGCGTACAACACCCGGAGGAAGTCGCTCACCTCGGTGATCGTCCCGACCGTGCTGCGCGGGTTCCGCCCCGCGGTTTTTTGCTGGATGCTGACCGACGGCGACAGCCCGCCGATGTAGTCCACGTCCGGCTTCGGGAGCTGGCCCAAGAACTGTCGGGCGTAGCTGGAGAGCGACTCGACGTAGCGGCGCTGGCCCTCGGCGTAGATCGTGTCGAACGCCAGCGACGACTTCCCCGACCCGCTGACGCCGGTGAACACGATCAGCTTGTTCCGCGGCAGTTCGAGGTCCACCCCGCGCAGGTTGTGCTCCCGGGCGCCGCGCACGACAATGCTCTTGCTGTCCTGCATGAGTCGAGGCTCCTCCGTGAGGGAGTGTGTAACCGTTTGGCGACCGCGGCCGGCGGAGAAGGGTACAGATGGTTAGTATACGCGCGGCAACTGGGCGAGAATAGGCGGACCCGGTTGAGATCCGTCCGCTTGTGGCGCCTCGCCCGGCGGAATCCGCAGGTTTCATTCCCAAGCGCTGTAACCGTCAGCGTGATATAGTTTTTCACACCGGCTCGCGACCCGTTTTCGGCTGTTCCGGGAACTTCGGCTCGGGCTACAACGTCGAAGGCATAGAAGTGAGGCCGTGAGCGACGACGATCGCAGGCTCATTGCGGAGTGTCTGGGCGGCCAGCGGGATGCCTTCGGTACGTTGGTATCCCGTTACCAGACAAGGTTATACAACTCCGCGTTGCGCCTGGTTAACAGCCCTGAAGACGCCGCCGATGTCGTTCAGGACGCGTTCCTGAGCGCGTATCAGGCTTTGTCGTCGTTCAAGGGGGATGCGGAGTTTTTTACCTGGCTGTATCGGATCGCGTTCAACATCGCGGTGAGTTTGAAACGGAAGCGCCGGCCGTCGGTCAGCCTGGAGAACTACTCGCAGCAAACCGGTCTCGATCCTGACGACCCTTCGGAGTACGTCAAGCCGAGCGCGGCTCTTGAGCGTACCGAAGACGAGCGGCAGTTGCACGGCGCGATCGCGCGACTGTCGTCCGAGCACCGTGAGGTGCTGCTCCTGAAGGACATCGACGGCTTGAAGTACGAGGACATCGCCGAGGCGCTCGGCGTACCGATCGGAACGATCCGCAGTCGGCTGCACCGGGCTCGTCTCGAACTCCGTGACTTGCTGGCCGCCCCAGACGAGCGCGAGTTGTGGGGCGGTGCCGGCCCCGGGGCTCAAGAAGAGGTCGGTAGCGACCGTAAGCAGGACACAAGTGAGGATGTGGCACCGCTGCGTGCGAGTGGAGCGGCTGGAAAACCCGAGACCCCGAGAGCGAAGGACGTACAAGCCCAACCCCGGCTGAACGGCGGTCGGAGGGACTGAGGCCCGATTATGACTGCTTCCCAACTTCAACTCATTACCGCTGCCGTGGACGGGGAACTGTCCGCGGACGAGGCCCGCGCCTTCCGCACCTTGCTCGCCTCTTCCACCGAGGCCCAGAGCTTGTTCGCGAAGTTGGAGGCCGATCGCGCTCGCGTTCTCGCCCTGACACCGGTTGCCCCGCCCTTCGACCTGCACACACGCATCATGGGGCAGATCGCCGCGGCCACCCCGGCGCCACACGTCAAGCGTGCCCGGCCGGCGTTAGTCCCGGCATCGGTGATCGTTCCGCTCAGCCGGGTGTACCCGGCACGTCGCCGCACCTGGGTGCCGGCGGCTGTTGCGGCCGGGCTGTTACTCGGCGTCGCACTCGGATCGTTCGCCTTCTTTCGAAACAATACCCCTTCGCAGCAGTTCGCTCAGCCCCAGTGGTCGAACACACTGCCCGCACCGAACGATGTCCGCTCAGCCGTGCCGTCGCCGGCCCCTGATGCGGGCCGGCACACGGATCGTGGCGTGGTTGTTCGAGGAGGTGAGTCGCCTGTGCCGCCGGCTCCGACCCCGCACGAAGTTCCCCCCGTGGCGTTCGCCACGGCGCCACCTCCACGGACCGTCAGAACGGATCTGATCGGGTTCCCGGTCCTGCCGAAGCTTCCGCCGTTCGAGCGGATCGAAGTGAGAGTACCGTTCCTCCGTCCGGTCGCGGACCTTGGTCGCGAGGACGTGAGCAACGAACTGCTCGACGCAATCGGGCGAGAGACCTCGGACGCTTCACCTGTGCGGTTCGACCTGTTCGTGCGTGACCCCGCTCGCGGCGTCGAGATGTTGCAGCACGCGGCCCGCGCGAGCGGCGTGACGGTTCACGCAGATGCCACAACGCTCGATCGGCTCAAGAAGAAACAGGTACACTCAGCGGTGGTGTACACCGAATGTCTTACTGCAAAAGAGCTTGCCGCGCTGTTTGCCAAGGTCGCGGTTGAGGATGCCAAATACTCGCCACGTGTCGGTGATTCGCTGCACGCTGCCGCCGTCGTGCGATCCGACGAACTCGAACTGAAGACGGTTTTGGGTGTGGATGTCGGGCTTTACAAACGTCCGGCGGGCAACAGTTCACACGGCAGCGGCGGGGCCGATCGTGTCGTTCCTCCAGGTAAAGCAGTCAGCGCCAACACGCTCGATCAGGTGGTTCAATCGGTGTCGGGAGGGAGCACACCGCCAGCCCCTAAAGCGCAGGAGAGGCCGATGGTGCTGCTGACGTGGCAAACGACTCACCCCGGTATTCCGCGCACGAACCCGCTACAGTCTGTGGAACTCAAGCAGTACCTCCAGAAACGCGGGATACGCAAGTCCGCAGCCGTTCCGGCACTCATTATCATCCGTCCGGCCGGGTGACCAATAAGTCCTCGGTGTGTGGGCGGCACGGTACTGCCCACACACCGACTTACTTTTCGTGCCGTAACCCCTTTGTAACGTCTGGCCGTTCCTCAAAACGCCTTCCATCGCCACCTCGTCATAACGAAAGCGGTTCCGCTGCGGCCGGACCGTCTTTCGTTCGGAGGTGTTTCACATGCGGTTCCTGCGAATCCCTCTCTCGGTGCTCGCGATCGCGCTTCTCGGCGCGACGCCCGCAGGTGCGGCCGGCATCTTGATCCCTGAAGACAAGAAGTTGCCGCCGCTCGCGATGGTGAAACACAAGGTTACTGTCGTCATCGACGAGCAGGTGGCACTGACCACGGTTGAGCAGACGTTCCGTAACCACACCGACCGCAATCTAGAAGCCACTTACCTGTTCCCGGTGCCGAAGGGCGCCAGCGTGGACCGGTTTACGATGTGGGTGAACGGTAAGGAACTCGGCGGCGAGTTACTCGACGCCAAGCACGCGCACAAGGTGTACACCGATGTGGTGCGCCGCACCCAGGACCCAGGACTGCTGGAATACCTGGGTAACAGCCTGATGAAACTGAGCGTGTTCCCGATTCCCCCGAAGGGCGACCAGAAGATCAAGCTCGCGTACAAGTTCGTTGCTCCGAAAGACGGCAGCGTCGTCGAGTACGTGTACCCGCTGAAGACGGACGGGAAGGCCACCCGCACTTTGGAAGAGTTTTCGGTGAGCCTCACCATCAAGTCGAGACACGCCGTGCAGAACGTGTACAGCCCGACACACGCCGTCAACACCGTCCGAAAGAGCGACAAAGAGGTGAGCGTCACGTTCGAGCGAAAGCAGGCGCTCCTCGACAAGGATTTTCAGCTCTTCTACGGCCACGGTGACAAGGACATCGGCCTCAGTCCCCTCGTTTACAAGCCGATTCAGACCGAGGACGGCTACTTCATGTTCCTGATCTCGCCGCAAGTAGAAGCGGAAAAGAAGCGCGTGGCCCGCGATCTCGTGCTCGTGCTCGACACCTCGAGCAGCATGTCGGACATCAAGATGCAGCAGGCGAAGAAGGCGGTGAAGTTCTGCCTGTCGCAACTCCAGCCCGAGGACCGGTTCGGCGTGGTCCGGTTCTCGACCACGGTAACCAAGTTTCGGTCCGAGCTGGTGGCGGCCAACACGGATTACCTCGATCTCGCAACCAAGTGGATAGACGGACTGAAGACCAGCGGCGGTACCGCGATCTGGCCCGCGCTCAACGACGCCCTTGCAATGCGGTCCAGCGACCCGTCCCGCCCGTTCACGATGGTGTTTTTCACGGACGGGCAACCGACCGTGGACGAAACGAACGCCGACAAGATCGTAAAAAACGTCCTCGCCAAAAACACCGGTAACACTCGCATCTTCACGTTTGGCGTGGGGGATGATGTCAACGCCGCAATGCTCGATCAACTGGCCGATTCGACCCGGGCCGTCAGCACTTACGTTCGCGAGGCCGAGGACATTGAGGTGAAGGTGTCGGGCCTGTACGCGAAGATCAGCAACCCCGTACTCACGGACGTGCAACTGGCAACTAGCGAGAACGTGCAGCTCCACGAGATCTATCCGCCCAAACTGCCGGACCTGTTCCAGGGAACGCAGCTCGTCGTGATCGGGCGTTACACGGGGGAGGGCCCGTCGGTCATTCGACTGACGGGTCTCGTCGGGAAGGAGCGACAGGAACTCGTTTACGAGTTCAATTTCCCCGGGAAAACCGAGAGCGACGTCGGAAAGGACTTCGTGGAGCCGCTGTGGGCGCGGCGCAAGGTGGGATACATCCTCGATCAGATCCGCGTGAACGGGGAAAAGAAGGAGCTGGTTGACGAAGTCGTTATGCTTGCGAAGAGGTACGGGATCGCGACACCGTACACATCGCACTTGGTGGTGCCCGACAGCGCGATGCCGGTGGTTTCCCCTGTGCCGGTGAGGGGCGGTGTCGCCAACGAGCCGGCGCCGCTTGCAGCGCCGGTCGCCGCGGCCGGCGGATTTGCTCCGGGTCTTGCTACCGGTTCGATAGGCAAGCCAGGACGTGTTGAGGATTTCGCAAAAGAGCAAGCGAAGGGCGAAAAGGGCGATGGGAAGGCGCTGGCAGCGAATCGCGGACTGGAAACCGAGCGCCAGGTGAAGGACGCGCTGAAGAGCCTGAACGCGAACGCAGATCCTGCTCAGCGGGCTCGGTTGGCAGATGAGATCAAGAAATTGGCCGTCCAGAAAAAGACCTGGGACGACTCCAGCTCAGCCCTCAGGGGGCGTGAAAGGGGGGCCTACCAGTCGGGACAACTCGGCGTCGATTTGTCGTGCGCCGCCAACAACCTCCGCAACCAGCATCGCGTGAGTTTGACCGCGAACCGACAGGTGCAGGGCCGCAACTGTCTCGAGATCGGTGGCGTGTGGATCGACGACGGATTTCAGCCAAACACGAAGGTTGTAACCGTGAAGGCCCATAGCGACGCGTATTTCCGCGTCCTGGAGAAGCAACCGCAGATGAAAGACGTGTTCCTGCTGGGGAATCACCTCGTGTGGGTGACGCCGAGCGGGACGGCACTCGTTGTCGATCTGAGCGAAGGCCAGGAAAAGATCGAAGACAACGAGATTGACGCTTTATTTGTCGGGAAGTCTTGACTGGTGCAATCGGTAAAATCGGCGCCCGCCGCTTTTTTGCCGCGGGTGCCGATTGTAGTGCATTCAAGACCGATAATAAAAGTTATGTAATGTTTTCGCCCAATAATTAACCGAGACGGGAAGTTGCATTTAGCCTCCGTTTCCCTTAGAGGAGGGAGGCTTGCTCCGACGACCCAGACCAAAGCCCAGAACGGCCTTACAAGGGGAAAGGGCGCGCTTTCTCATGGCATTTCACGTTGCAAAGTGGCAGAATCCTAAACGGTTCATCTGTACCTGGAGCCAAAGAAAATGCAAGCAGGGCACCTCTCCCGCCGCTCGTTTCTCGCTGCCGCCGCCAGCACGAGTTGTTTGATGACTTCACGGTCGCTTCAAGCGGCGCCGGACTTTGGTGGATTTACTGTCGGCGTGCAGAGCTATACCTTTCGTAACTTCGACCTGGAAGGCATGCTAAAACGCACGAAACAGCTCGGCCTCAAACACGCAGAGTTTTTCTCGAAGCACATCCCAACCGACTCCACGCCCGAGAAACTGACCGCAATTCTCAAACTCTGCAAAGAGTACGAAGTCACCCCGATTGGTTTCGGCGTATCAGGGTTCAGCAAGAACCACGACGCCAACAGGAAGCTGTTCGAGTTCGGAAAGGCCATTGGTGCAAATTACCTCAGCGCCGATCCTTCAATGGACAGCTTCGACAGCCTCGACAAGCTCTGTGAGGAGTACAAAATCGCGATCGCGATTCATCCGCATGGTCCGGTGGGGAAGGGACGCCACCAGTGGTGTTCGGCGGAAGTGATCCTGAGAGCTGTTAAGGACCACCACAAGCTTATCGGAACCTGCCTCGATACCGGGCACCTGTTGCGGATGGAGCAGCTCGGCGAGAAACTGGACCCGGCGGAACAGATCAAGCTGATGGGGGAACGCAACTTCGCCTTGCACCTCAAGGACTACGACAACAAAAAACGGGAAGACGTGCCCTTCGGTGATCCCGCGGGGCAGTTGGACGTTCAGGCAGTTCTAAAGGCTCTCAAGTCCGCAAAGTTCACTGGACATATTGCGATCGAGTACGAGGCCAACCCAGACGACCCGGCTCCGGATGTCAAGAAGTGCATCGCGCACCTGAAAAACGCTGCCGAGAAGCTGGGTTGACTGCCCACTGCGCGTGTCACCCGCTGCGCCGTACAATTAAGGGTAAGCGTTGCGCCCCGCCAGACCTATTGGCGAGTGCGCGTGCTTACCTCTTCCACTCTCCTTGGGCACGCGCGTATGACGGCCGAGGATATCGCGAGCTTACGCCAGAGACGCTACAACGCGACTGTCGTTTCGCTCCGGCTGGTCAACCCGGATCTGATGATTCTTCGCGTGAAACCGGACGCCCCGCGGCCCGAACACCGGCCCGGGCAGTACTGCACTCTGGGGCTCGGATATTGGGAACGGCGCACCGAAGGGTGCCAAGCGGAATCACTCAGCGAAGGAGATTTCACGAAAGTTGTGCGTCGAGCGTATTCCCTGAGTTGCGGCATTCTGGACGACGACGGCGACCTCCTGCGACTCGAGGACAGCGACTGGCTCGAGTTCTACATCGTACTTGTTCGAGAAAACCCGGACGGGCGGGTTCCGGCGTTAACGCCGCGGCTGTTCGCGCTCAGCGAAGGGGACCGCATTTACCTCGGTGATCGAGTGACCGGCCATTACACACTCGACCCAGTGAGGCCCTGCGACACCGTGCTGTTTCTCGGTACAGGGACCGGTGAAGCGCCACATAACTACATGACGTGGGAACTACTTAGCCGAAGACACACTGGAAAGATTGTTAACGTCTGTTGTGTACGATACGCACGGGATTTGGGCTACCACAATACCCACCAATTGCTGGCCCAGAAGTTTCCGAACTATTCGTACATACCTTTGACGACGCGCGAACTGGGTAACACGCGAAAGTTGTACATTCAGGATCTGGTTCAGAGCGGAGAACTCGAACGTCACCTCGGAACCGAACTCGATCCGGCAACAACTCACGTCTTCTTGTGCGGTAACCCGAGGATGATCGGGGTTCCCGTGCATGACCGGGACAGCGGTGAGGTGAGGTATCCGTCACCGGTCGGGACCGTCGAAATTCTGGAAGCGCGGGGTTTCACGGCCGATGTCGCGGCCCGGAAACTCAAAGGCAACGTCCACTTTGAAGAATACTGGTGAGGATACGGGATGGCGGAAATCAACACGACGCTTGCCGGCTACCGGTTGCGGACACTGCTACAAACCGGACAAACGTCGCAGGTGTTTGAAGTAGTCGAGCTGCAGAGCAACCGACACTTCGCGATGAAGATCCTGCTGCCGGAAGCCGCAGACAATCCCGAGCAGCGCCGCATCCTCTTCAACGAGGCCGAGGTCGGGACTCAACTCACGCACCCGAACGTCATCCGCATTACCAAAGTGAACCGGTCGAAGGAAAGCCCTCACTTTATTATGGAGTTTTTTCCGTCGGGAAGCTTGCGGATCAAACTTCAGGCCAAAGATTTCAGTTTCGTCAAGGAGCACGCCCGCAAGATCTTCAAGGGCGCTGCAACCGGACTCGCCTACATGAACGCGTCCGGATTCGTTCACCGGGACGTCAAGCCCGACAACATGCTCGTGAACGCTTTGGGCGACACAAAGATCATTGACTTTGCTATTACCAAGAAAATTCCCACTGGCTTTGCGAAGTGGTTTTACCGCCCCGGCAAACCTCAGGGAACGCCAAGTTTCATGAGCCCTGAACAGATCAAGGACGAGAAATTAGACGGCCGGGCCGACATCTACAGCTACGGTTGTACGCTCTACGAGTTGACAACTGGTCGGCCGCCGTTTCGTGGCACGTCGATGAACGACCTTCTCGGCCGCCACTTCACAGAAAAGCCCGCGCCTCCGTCGATGTACAACCCGGATCTGACCGACGAGTTTTCCGCGTTCGTGTTGAAAATGCTTGCGAAGAAACGGACGGACCGGCCGGAACACTTCCACGAAGTGCTGATGGAACTTCGGAAGGTTAAGCAGATATACAAGTCCGTGGTGGAAAAAGATACCGAGGACATGTAGCCGCTGAGTACTCGCTGATCAAGGATTTCCAGAAGAGACCCATATGATCGCTGACCCGTTACCGTTCGAACAAGATATCCACGAACTGGAACTCGAGCTGATGCGCCTGGAGTCGGCACCAGATGCCGACTCCGGAGAAACGCTACGGAAACTGAGGCGAGACCTCGCAGCCTTAAAAAAGACACGCTACTCGAACTTGTCGGCGTGGGAAACGGTGCTCGTGTCACGGCACCGAAACCGACCACAGTTCCTCGACTACGTTGACATGATCTTCGACGAGTTCGCCGAGTTGCACGGCGACCGCGCGATCGGGGACGACCGTGCGATTCGGGCCGGCTTCGCGCGTGTGGACGGCCATAAGGTCATGCTCATCGGTCATCAGAAAGGCAAAACCTTGGCCGAGCGCCAGCAGTGTTACTACGGCTGCGCGCACCCGGAGGGCTATCGCAAGGCGCTAGCAAAGATGCACCTCGCGTCAAAGTATCGTCTGCCAATCGTCTGCCTGATCGACACTCCGGGAGCGTTCCCTGGGATTGGTGCGGAAGAGCGCGGGCAGTCGCAGTTGATCGCAACAAGTATTATCGAGATGACCAAATTGGCAACGCCGATCGTTTGTGTTGTGATCGGTGAGGGGGGCTCAGGCGGGGCACTTGGGATCGGCGTTGGAGATTCGATCGGGATGCTCCAGCACGCCTACTATTCAGTCATCAGCCCAGAGGGATGCGCCGGGATTTTGTGGAAGGTGGCGACCGACGAAACCAAACCGAAAGCAGCAGAAGCTCTGCGCCTAACGGCGAAAGACTTGAGCCGCGTGGGTGTTATCGACACAGTGGTCGAGGAGCCGCTAGGCGGCGCACACCGTGACCCACGTGGCATGGGCGGCATCCTCAAATCACACCTGTCACGGGAACTGCGGCGGCTTTCGACGTTATCGGATAGCGCGCTTCTGGAAGAACGCTATGGCAAATTTCGGCGAATGGGCTTCTTCTCGTAGCATTTAAAGCTCGTTTCCAGTTTCGGAGTCTCGACGCGTGCTGGAAACGAGCGACATCGACATTACATAATATCAATTATCAGACGTGATGACTCGGCAACCAGCTGTGTGGTAGTGAGTCCGATAATGATTCTTATGTATTCTTAACTTTGAATAGCATACTCGCCGAATCTCTCGAGCTCGCTACAACCGCGAGAATGGAAAGCAATTCAACGATGCTCCCGGCCGAGTTGCGCTGCGCAATGGTCGGGTTCGGAATGATCTTCGACGAAACGTACCGCCCCGTTTTCGAGAGACGTTGTCACGATCCGCTCTACGCGGTTGAAAGCGGTCCGGTTTACCTTCGCCTCAGTGCAGTTGCCTCTCGCACAGGCGAGCGTGTGTCACGATTCGTTGCATCAACTCCGATTGCGCCTTTTCAGGGGATTCAGAGTTTCACGGGTGCCGCGGCGATCGCGGATTTACTCGCCACAGATTGCCACACAGTGTGCGTTGCCACTCCGGACGACAGGCACTTCGAGGCGGCACGTGCCGCACTGATCGCAAAAAAGCACGTATTGATCGAGAAGCCGTCCGTTCTGTCCCTTCGTGAGCTCGACGAATTAACGCAATTGGCAGCCAAAAATGGTGTCTTGGCCAAAGTCGTGTACCACAAACTCGCCGACCCGGACCACAAGAAACTCAGGACCCTGTACCAGGACGGCGTTCTGCGGCACGTTAACAACGGCTACTGCACCCTCCTCGAGCCCAAGTCCATCAGCGGCGGCCAGTTCGCAGAGTGGATCGCCGGCCGAAACCCCGCAACTTACGTCGCGGTCCACTACCTGAAACTCATTGACTTCACCTTCGGTCCCGAGTGGTCGCTCTGCCGCGTGTCGGCTACCGGTCAGCGAGGACTCGTTGGGGCAGCAACCGGCACCACCTGGGACTCTGTGCAACTTCAAATCGTGTACCGGCATCCAGACCAGCGCGAAGCGGCCTTCGACATCCACACGAGTTGGGTCGCGCCAGATAATTTTCCGGGTTACGTTGATCAGGAGGTGCAATTCCGGTTCGACAACGGCGTTTGGAATGCCCATCAGCGGAAGCGCGGTGTTGAACTCACCGTCGAAAATCGCACCCCTGGCGAACTCAAGTACACTCCGAACTATCACTATAACGGAACGTTCCTTGAACCGTGGGGCGAACGGTCGCAGCGCGGTTACGGGATCGAGGTCATCGAGCGGTTTTTCCAAGAAGTGGCGTTCGTCGAGTTCGGCGGCTCTCCAAACGAACGGGCGCATCGTTTAAGCGCGATGCGCGCCCTCGATTACAACGACCTTTCTGCCGACCGAAACTGCGTCGCGATCGTCCAAGCCCTTGAAGCTGTTCTCGGGCGCGCGGCCAGCGGCACTCCGGGTTGCGTGGTCAAGGTGAATGAACCCCTCGGCGGGTTGGTGCTGTACGAACCGGGAAACGCCACGCCGCTCGTCATTTACCACAACCGAGTCTAACCGTGGATGAGAAGCAACGCACCGGAATCAGTAAGTTTTTATCGAAAGTGCTCCGACACGAACCCGAATCGGCCGGACTCACCCTGGAACGCGGGGGGTGGGTGCCGATTGTCGACCTACTCTCTGGACTCGCGCGATCAGGCACGCGCATTTCGCGCGAGGATCTCGATGTCGTCGTTTCGGAATGCGAGAAGCAGCGCTTCGCGATCGACGATACCGGCACCAAGATCCGGGCAAACCAGGGGCACTCAGCCGAGGTCGAGCTTCAATTTGAACCCGTCGAACCGCCGACGGAGTTGTACGACGGCACCACCGAAACGAACATCTCATCAGTTCTTCGTGATGGGTTGTTGAAAATGGCGCGGCACCACGTTCACCTCTCGGCAGATGGCACCACCGCGCGAAAGGTGGGCGGACGCCACGGCAAGCCAGTGGTTATCACTGTTCACGCGGCACAGATGAGTGCCGACGGCTACATCTTTTACCGCTCCGCAAACGGGGTGTGGCTTGTGGATCACGTCCCGCCTCAGTACCTTCGGCTGTAGTCACACCGGAGAGACACGATGGTCCCACCCATTCAACACCCGCGCGAGCCGGATTCCAACGCGGGACGAACTGAACTGGCGCGCGTTGAGCCGCACTCGCTCCGAACGTTCACGCCAACACAGGCGGTGCTGAGCGCCAGTGCCGGCATCTACCACTGGACGCCGGAAGGGCGGCGCCTGTACGACTTCACCTCCGGCGTGCTCGTTTCGAACTTGGGGCACAACCCCAGCGCCTGGACGCGGGCGTACTTCCGCTACATGGGCTGGCCCGCTCTCAACGGTTCAACTACCCCCCTGCCCCACCCGGCCCCGGCTGGCTACTTCCCCGCGGTCCCAATGACCGCTTACAACGCTGTCACCCCAGTAGAGGTGCAAGCGAGCGCGCGGCTGATCGAGCTCATGCGTTCCGCCCCCGGCGGAAATCGAATGGAACAGGTGCTGTGGGCGGCGTCTGGGTCGGAAGCGATTCAGAAGGCGCTCTGGGCCGCACTCGCACGCGACCGAAGCCGCCCAATGATCATTGCCACCCGGCACGGCTTCCACGGCAAGAAGGGACTTTCCAACGCCGTTACCGGGAGTGAGACCGACGCCGAGCGCGACCCGAGGGTCAAGTTCATCTCGTTCCCGATGGCCGAGTGCCGCGACATCAGCCTCCGCGGCCAACCCTTCGACTTTACGCCGTATCAGAAGGAACTGGACGCTCTTCGCCATCAGTACGGTATGAAGCTGGGCACACTCATCACCGAACCCTACCTCGGGGGCGGCGGTTCGTATCACCCGCCGAAGGAGTACCTCCAGGGGTTGGAGCGGTTCTGCCGGGAACATGACATAGTTTTTATTATCGACGAAGTGCAGGCAAACTTCGGTCGCACCGGGGCGATGTTCGCGTTCGAGACTTACGGGCTTGAGCCCGACATTGTGGTGTTAGGGAAAGGGCTCGGGAACGGTATTCCGGTTGCGGCAGCGGTCGGCAAAACCGATATTTTTGATTCTCTCGGCTACGGGGAAGCCTCGGACACTTGGAGCGCGAACCCGCTCTGTTGCGCCGCCGTACAGGCTACGTTGGACGCTTTTGAGCGCGCGGACGTTCTCGGGCAAATGAAGCCGAGTTCCGCGATCATCGAGCGCGGCCTCGTCGCATTGAAAGAACTGCCCTTCGTTGCCAACGTTCGCGGCGAAGACGGCGGTATGGTTTGGGGCGTCGAGATGCGCGATTTTGCCGAGCGCACGGCCGCCGAATGGGCGAATGCTCTCGTTCTGGCCTGCTACCAGGGTGACGGCTCCGAGTCCGACGGCATACACCTGCTCGGCCCCCTCGCAAAGAAGGTGGTTCGCGTGTCACCTCCGCTGGTGATTACCCCCGACGAGGCCCACACCGCCGTCACACTCATGCTCCGCTCCGCGCGGCGCATGACCGCATAGCTCCCTGGGAGTCTGACATGCCCGAAGCGTGCATTGCCGACGCCCTCGGCTGGGTGGCCCACGCGGCCGGAACGCACTTGTTCGTCGTCAAAGGCATTCTCGCCCTTTTGGTGGTCTGCTCACTGTGCGGTTCCGTCGGTGCAATGGTGGTCGGCAACCGGATGGCGTTTTTCAGCGACGCGATGGCTCACTGCGCGTTCGCGGGCGTCGCTCTGGGGTTCTTGAGCGTCCTGGTCCTCGGCACCGACAACAAGGCCACGGCCGCGTGGCTTGTTCCGTTGGTAATGGTTGCGTTCGGTGTTTTGGTCGGGGTCGGGATGATACTCGTGCGCGAGCGCACGGGGCTCGCGCACGATACGGTCATCGGCGTGTTCTTCGCGCTCGCGCTGGGGTTCGGCGCCATGCTGACCAAAATGGTTCAGAACGTCAGCAGCGTGAACCTCGAAACCTTCCTGTTCGGAAGCCTCGTACTCGTCGACGAGCTGGATCTGGTTTACCTCTGCGTGGTTCTGGCGCTCATGTGCGCCCTCTTCCTCTGGCGGTACAACCAGCTCATGTTCGCGAGCTTCAACCCGAGCCTCGCCCGAACCCGGCGCATGAGCGTTACTCTCAACAACTACCTCTTCATCATTTTGCTCGCGCTGGTCGTGAACCTGTCGATTAAAGCCGTCGGGGCGCTCCTGATCAACGCCCTCCTGATCGTCCCCGCCGCCGCCGCCGCGAACGTGTCCCGCACCCTGCGCCAGATGTTTTGGCTCACGATCGCCTTCTGTCTGGGGGCGGGCGGCCTCGGGTACTGGCTCAGTTCGCAGTTCACGATTTCCGTCGGCAATCAGAGAGTGGATTTCAGCCCGAGCGGCACAATCGTGGTCGTAAGCGTCGCCGGCTTCTTCCTGTCGATGGCGGCGGTCGCCGCGTGGAACCGGTTCGCGCCGATCTTCGGGGGGCGGCAGTTCCAGCAGTTCCACCGGCACGGACCGGACGACCCTTGCGGCGACGATCACCCGTTCGGACAATGCCCCTAAATACCCGCCAACGGCCCGTGAACACCCGCGCACGGGTCGGCGTACTACCCGTATCGGGTTCACCTTCCACGCGACGAGTAACCGCCTGTGTCAGGTATCCTCGACTTCCTGTTCCGGTTCAGTTCCGTGCTATGGGAGGCGATGCCGTTCGTCGTCTTGGGCGCGGTCGTTGCGGGCATCCTGGAAGAGTTCCTCCCGCAAGAGGCACTCACGAAGTTTTTACCCAAGGCCGTGCTCCCGTCGGTGATGATCGGCGCTGTGCTCGGGCTGCTGTTCCCGATGTGTGAGTGCGGTATCGTCGTCGTCATGCGGCGGTTGCTGCGAAAAGGGCTCCCGCTGTCGTGCTGCATCGCCTACATGCTCGCCGGGCCAGTCATTAACGGGGTCGTGATCTTCAGCACCTGGGTGGCTTTCAAGGACCACAAGATCGGTCCCGAGATGGTCGGACTGCGGGTCGGACTGGCGTTCATTGTGGCGTGCGTCACGGGCCTGATCGTCCAGCTACAATTCCGGAAGTACGGCAACGCGCTGCTGACGACGAGCGCGATCCCCCCGGTCAAGCCCACGGAGGCCGAAGCCCAGGCCGCACCGAAGCCGCGTGAGCCGCTCATGCGCCGGCTCGGGAACATCTCGGCCACAGCACTGCACGACTTCGTCGATATCATGGTGTTCCTGATCCTCGGGTGCGTGCTTGCGGCGATCGCCCGTATCTACATTACAGACACCCAGATCCAGAGCATCTCAACGGACCAGCCGTTTTTGGCGATCCCCGCGATGATGTTCCTGGCCGTGCTCATGTGCCTGTGCAGCGAGGCGGACGCGTTCGTCGCGGCGAGTTTCACCAAACTGCACGTCTCGGGAAAGCTCGCGTTCCTGGTGCTCGGGCCGATGCTCGACCTGAAACTGGTGCTCATGTTCACCCGCGTGTTCCGCACGCGGCTGATCGTGACAATCACCATCAGCGTTATCGTGCTGACACTCATCCTGTGTGTCGGTGTTCACCTCGTGTACGATGCGAACAACTGGACCGGGCTCCCGCCCGGCGCCGCCGGTTAGCAGCCGGTTTAGGAGGAATAGCATGCCCCACAGCCACGCCGGGTGTCAGTCGCCGCGCGACTACTTCACCGAGCAGTTGCTCACGATCTTCGTGTGCGGGGGACTCGGATTCGTCGCGATTCAGCTCTACCGCAGCGACATGCTGCGACACATCCTCGCGCCGCAGTTCCACCTCCCGGTACTCATTGGCGGGATCGTGGTGTTCGTGCTGGTGCTTCTTCGTGCCATCACCGTGTGGCGCGAGGCCGGCGAATTGGTCCCGGTCGACTCGAACGACCCGACGTGTCGTGAGAACCATGTTCACACCGCGTCGTGCAACCATCTCCCGGGCCTGCCCGGCGCGCCCAACACCGATGAGAACCTCGTGGACGACCACGGGCACAGTCACGACATGTCCTGGGTGTTCGCCCGGATGCTGATCCTCGTGTTCCCGATCACCCTGTACTTCCTGGGGATTCCGAACACGGGGCTCAGCGCCGACGCTCAGCGGGCCGCACTCGGGAACGAGGTCGAACTGCAAAGCAGCGCCGATCTCGCGCAGCTCGCGCCGACGGCCACGGTTAAGAGCGTCGAAGAAAAACCGGACGGGACACTCGTGCGCGTATTGCAGACGGACAAGGGGTTCCAGATCCGCGAAGTGACGGAAAAGAACAAGCCGCCGGTCTATTCGGTCGTTGCTCAGGCCGGGATCGAGATGCGGTTCAACGACTTGACCGAGGCGGCGTTCAGCGAGGACAAGCGCCGCTCCTACGCCGGCAGCACCGCGATTCTCGAAGGGCGCTTCAACCCCCTCAGCGACAAGCAGTTTACGCTGTTTCGACAGAAGATGACGTGCTGCGGTCAGGACTCGGTGATGCTGAAGGTGCGGATCATCTCGCCGCAAGTCGTGAGCCGTAACTACTTCGACTGGGTTCGCGTCAAGGGAGTGATCGACTTCGTTAAAGCGCCTGGCGCCGAAGAACGTTACGTTCCGGTACTTCGACTGCAAGACGTAACGGATGTCACGCTCATCCCGAAGGACCAGATCAAGAACGAGTATGAGTTCTGACCTCACCAATTCACAGTGATCAGAAGGGCTGCGATGACCACCTCCGTCACAGCCCCTTCTGGTTACAGACAAAGTAGCGCGGCGTGTTCACTTCCCGACGCTTCGGAGGTACGCGAACAGATCGGCCATGTCCTGAGGCATTAACTCCTTCTCCAGTCCCGTCGGCATGAGTGAGAGACCGGTCGAACGCAACGTCGCGATGTTGGAGCGGAGGATCACATCTTCCTTTCCGTCGGCTCGTCGTATCGTGATGCTCGTCGGCGACTCCGACGCGACCACACCATTCAGCACACGGTCATCGGCGGTCACGACGTTGTAGGACACATAACGCGGGTCCACCTCGCGGTTCGGGTCCAGAACGGCGGCGAGCAGGTCTTCGCCCGACTTGTTCGGCAGAGCGGCGAGCAAGTTGGCCCCGACGTCGAAGCCGACGCCATCGAGCTTGTGGCACGCGGCGCACGACTTCTTGAACACCCCCCTGCCCTTCAGCGCGTCGCCCTTCAGTTCGAGCGCGGTCGCGTACTCCTTAATCACCTTGGCCCGATCGGCACTTGCGGCGAGTTTGAAAACTGTTAACGCCCGCGCGCGGACGCCGGCATTGGGGTGCGCCTTCAGTTGCTGAACTTGCTCCAGTGCGAACTCGGAATGGGTAACGGTCTTAGCCTCAACAGCGTCCAGTAGTTTTGCAATCCGATCCGGACGGCCGAGCAGCGCATCAAGCGCCTCGCGGCGCAGGGCCGGGCCGTAGCTCGCCCAGTTCTTGAGCAACAAATCAGCGACTTTAGGATCGGTGTGGGCCGCCAGCGCGCGAACCGCCGCCGCTTGCACGTCGCCCGGCGTTGCAGGCGCCAGCGCGGCGATCAGAGCATCTCCGGCCGCATCGAACGGCCCATACGCGAGCAGCGCGGCACCGGCGATTCGGTTGGCCGATGTGGCGTTCTCGTCGCGCAACGCACTCGCAGCGGCCTCGAACCGCTTGCGGAGCTTCTTGAGGGCGTCTGCGGCTCCCGCAGGCGGCTTCTGCCACCACGTGGGGAGCGGCGCGGCGGAGGCCCGCATCCCCTGCCCCAGCCCGTCGAGGACCGCAACCTCGCACCCGCGCGCGAGCGGTCGTTCGGCAACCAATTCGAGCACCAACCCGACCTCCTGCGCATCACCCCGAGCGCCGATCATTGCGGCGACTCGGGTCGTCAGCGCGAGGTCGGGCTGGCGGTCGGGCCGCGTCAGCACCTGCAGAAGGTGGAAGCCGTACTCACGAGCCGAACTCAGCACGGCCGTTACCGTCCACGGATCACGAGCATCTTTGCTGAGAATCTCCTCGAGCACTCGCACCGCGTCCGTTGTGGGCAACGCGCCTGCCGTCAGAGCGAGTTGGAACCGAACCCGCGGAGACGGATCGGTACGCAAGGGGGTCACGCGAAGGCAAAGGGTCGGCGAAGTCCGGAGGAATTGCTCCGCGAGACGGAGCGCCTGCTCACGAACGCCGGGCTCCGGATCGGCGAGCGGATCGTACAGGTCGGTAGCTTCCAGCGCCCCCAGCCCGTCGAGAACCCAGAGCAGGTTCGCACGACCGGGAGTACCGACCGCCTTCGGCAGCAGTTCGCGGACGCGCGCGACGGCCTGCTTGTCCTGCCGTTCCACCAGAAGCCGTTGCGCGGTGAGCCGGTGCCACGGGTTGGTGGCGGTCAGTTCCTCGGCCAGTTGCTTGGGGGCCATCGCACCGAGATCGGGTAACTTCGCAGCCGTAAAGTCCTTCGGTGCGATGCGCCAGATCCGGCCCCGGCCGCGACTTTCCAGGTTCAATTGTTTCTTGATGTCGTCCGGCAGCGAGAGCGGCGTTTCGATGGCCTCGCGGTAGAAGTCGAGTACGTACATCGCGCCGTCCGGCCCGACGCTCAACTGCACCGGGCGGAACCAGTTGTCCGTGGACGCCAAGAACTCGCGATCCTCGTAGGCGCGCACGGCCTTGAACGCCGCGCCGTTCTCCCTCAGCAACTCACGGTGAACAAGGTTGTTCGCCGGGTCACAGACGAAGTTGTTGCCGCGATACTCGTTCGGCAGCAGGTCGGCGGTGTAAATGAGGGGACTACAGCCGGAGGTGATATAGCCCCCGGGGACCAGTTCCGTCGAAGGGAAGCGTTTCGCGTCCGCGCCTCCCGCGCGTCGGGTGGTACGTTCGACCCGCCACGGTTCGAACGGGCTGATGCGGAACACCTTCGCGGCGGCCCCGTGCTCGGGGATGTCGAGCGTCACCGCGGAGACCGCCAGGGCCGGGTTGCGCTTCAGGTAATGATCGGGGAGCACGATTTGTCGCAAGTGCTGGCTGTTGGTCGCGGTGAACCAGCGCTGGTAGTCGTCCGCGCTCAGCCCGTACTGACCGCCGGAACTGGTCGGTTCGAGGCTCGCCGGCAAGTCGGGCTTGAACCGCAGGCCGCGGTTGCGGAGATTGACCGCCGGGGCGTCCGGCATCTGCCCGGACTTCACGATGCCGCCGTCGCTGCCACAAATACCGTACACCCAGTTGTCGAGCCCCCACTGAAGGCTGTTCAACATCTGCTGAATGTTCGCAAGGTAAAAGCCGGTGTAGAGCACGGTCGTTTTGTCGGCCTTGCCGTCACCGTCGGTGTCTTCGAGGTACAACAGGTCCGGAGCGACGGCCACGAGTAGGCCGCGCTTGTAGGGCTGCACGCCCATAGGGAACCGCAAGTCCTCCGCGAACGTCGTGACCGTCTCGAAAATCCCGTCCCCGTCCTTATCGACAAGGCATTTGATTTTGCCCCGTGTTTCGCTCCCCGTTCCAACGCCGCCGTTCGGATAACCGCGCATCTCGCAAACGAAGAGCCGTCCCTTCTCGTCGAACGCCATCGCGACCGGGTCCACGATCGCGGGCTCCGCTGCAACTAATTCGGCCTTGATCCCATCGGGCAGTTTGAAAGTCGCGAGTTCTTCCTTGGGGTCGAGAGGGCCGGGCGGCTTCGGAAGTTCCCCGACCGCGGCCGCCAGACTCTTGACCTTGCCGACAATGGCGTCTTCAATGGCCGGGCTCCACTTTCCGGGCATCCCGTAGTAAATCTGTGACGAATCCGCCTCGTATCCACCTTCCTTGAGCACACGAGCGCTGGGGATGTACGACATCACGTCGTTCGCGTAGCCCATGACCCACAGCGCGCGGCTCGTGGGGACATCCTTTTTGAGTCGCAGTAAGTAGTCCACCACGACCTCGCCACCGAGCGCCACCCAGAGCACCTGATCGCCGAGCGCCCACGCCTGCACCGGGTAGTGCGGGTAGATGTCGGCGATCTTCCCGTTCGCTTCGAGCTCTTTGATTAACCGCTCGGCGCGTTTCTGAACGGCGAGCGTTTTGCTCAGAACGTCCGCTCCCAACTGGGCTTTTGTGGGTACGGAGTCGAACTTGAGCGTGATCTGCTCGTATTTCGCAGAAAACTTCCCTTGGATGGGCTTCGCACCCTTAACGGCCGCGGTGACCGCGTCGGCAAGCTCTTTGCCGTACTGCTCGCATTGCTCGATCTTCCCGCGCGGGAGCGGGTTGGCGTCGGCACCGCACCCGGCCCAGAACATCCCGTTGGCACCGGGGAACGCCTTCTCGACCGCAAGTTGTGCGAACCCGGCGTAGTCGCCGCACCACTTGTTGAAGCTCAGTGTGGTGTTGTGACAGGCGTACCCGAACACCACCGCTAGCGGCGCACCGTCCGTCCCCTCGGCGACCAGCACCGGAACCGTGTGGTCGACCGGCCCGGCAGGGTTGCGCCCGTTGACGACGCCCTTCTCCGTCGGCTCACGTCGGTTCGCCGCGAAAGTCGCCTTGCCCGCGCCGTACTTGAGCACCGCGGGCCGGCGCTTCTCGATCGCCGAACCGATGAGATCGACTAATCGGAGTTTCAGCTCATCGGTGTATGCCTCGATCTTTCTGCTCTCTTCTTTCGTGAGCGGGTACATGTCGATTAGGTTCTCACGAACCACAGGCCCACAGTGGGTGTGCGACGCGCTGAGGACGAGTTCCTCGCGCCTGACCCCGAACCGTTTCTCGGCCTCTGCGGCTACTGCGGCCCCCAACAAGCGCGGGATGCCGATCAGATCCGTGGTAACGAGCACGAGCCGCTTACCGCTAGCATCTTCAAGGCACAGTGCTTTCGCGTGGAGGGCGTGTACTTGGCCCTCAGCCGGCTTGGTACGGGCAGCGTAGCCGGCCATCCAAATCGGCTCGCGCGGCGTAATGTCTGTTGCCGCCACGCCGGCCTTAAATTGCGACTTGTCGTCCGCCGCCAGCGGTACCGCGAGGGTGAACGTGAGTATGAGTGTCAGCAGCGCCTTCATTCCTTCCCCTTTCCTTCGGGCTTCAACAGCTTCCGGATGGCAGCCAGGAGCAGTTCTTCAGAACCTGGGCCGGACAGAGCGACGGTCGGCTCGTATCCGCCTTCGAGGTAAGCTTTTGCAGTGGGGATGTAACCCGGCCCGTCGTCCCCGTAGGCCGCGACATTCACCACCGCGTCGGGGCGGAGTTTCTGCGCGGCGAGTTGATACTCGACGAATGCCTCGCCGGGCAGAAATAGCGTCTGGATCGCCCCGCCAAAACTCAGGCAACTGACTTCAACAGGCACATCCTGGCGTGCGAGCCATGCGAGTTGAAATGCTGCGTTGTTACGCTTGGCGGCCGTCGCCTTTGGGTCGTTCAGCACCTTGGTGCTCTCCGCTTCACCGAACGCAGCCTCTTTGCGCGGCGGCAGTATCACGGACTCGAACCGCCAGCGCCAATCCGTTACGGGCGTGGTACGGGTCGCCTTCCAGGCCGACGCCATTGCGGTGTGTACGCGGTCACGAAGAACGACCCGGTTTTCTTTGGAGCCGTCGTTGTACTTCCCGGCCGTCACGTTTCCGCCGCACCCGTTAAAGTACATCTGGAACACCTTAGTTTCGTCCTGAAGCTTCTGCCGCGCGAGGCCACAAAAGTCCGCACTCACCCGCCCATCGCCGTAGTAACTCATGGGGTGACAGGCGTAAAAATGCAGTCCCGCGAGTGGCTTCTCCCCGTCCCAAAAGCTGAGCGTTCGCAGTTTCGGATCGATCATCCCCTCCGCCGCCTCGCGCGCCTCCTTACTCTTCGTCGCGCTGGTACGGGTAAACCTGACTTTGCCGTCGTCGCCCAGAACGCGGCGATTCGACGCGACCTCTTTTACCTCCGCGAGGCCGGTCCCGACGTGTGTAAACCGGACGGCCTTCATGAGCGACGTGCTCAGCGCTTCTGCTGACGCAGTCACGCACCGGTCGAAGAACTTCAGGTCAAGTGATGTGGGGGCCTTCGCCGCAGCGATCAGCTTTTCTGCCCCGGTGTCGGCGAACGGAGCGTTATGCGGGTGAACGCAGTGGAGCGAAACGTACTCCGGCGTGGTGTGCGCGGCGTCGGCGAGCGCCTTGCGCCACGTTCGGAAGGCTTCGTTGCGAAGGCCGGTCCAATCGACCGCGCACAGAACCACCGGTTTACCCGCGCCGAGCAACACAATGCCGAGCGTTTTCAGAGGGTCGTCGACGCCACGGACCGGTTCGATCCAACCGCCGCACAGCGGGTGGCCTTCCGAAGGGGTGACATCGCAGGAGAACGTCGCAAGGTGGAGTGCCGGCATGGAGCACCGGGTGGCGGGGCGGGTGAAAACGGACCCGCATTATGCCATCAGTCGAGCGGCTTGTCTGCCACCATCTTGGCGCTCTCAGTTGCAGGCGTTCGGCGTGGCAAGTACTGCCACACCAGTGCGAGCAGGATCAGACCGCCGCCGCAGAACATCCACACGTTCGGGGTGTCTTTTTCGGGCGTGATCAGGTACGCCCACACGGGGTTCAGTAACGGTTCGAGAAGTGTGATGATCGCCGCTTCTTGCGGAGGAACCGCACGCAAACTGCGTGTGAACAGCCAGTACGGAATCGCCATCTGGACCGCGCCGAACACAACAAGCACCCCCACCTGACGAGCCGTCGGAGCCGTCACCCACGTTCCGAAGGCCGCCGGCCCGTCGCTCAGGAGTACGAACGCTCCCAAGGTGGCTGCGGTGCCAAGCAAATTGAGTGCGACCAGCCAGGCGGACGAGTACGCACGCAGCGTGCGCAGGAACAGTACCACAACCGCGTAAGTGATCCCGCTGCCAACCCCCATCATCAAAATGACCGCTTGCGTTTGCTGTTCCGCTGGAGGAAGGTCTCGGGGCCAGTTCCCGGCCACAATTACCACCGCACCAGCGGCCCCGAACAGCACCGTTTCCCAGCCACGCCGGCTGGCGGATTCGTGCAGGAAAAGGACCGCAAACACGTACACCCACAATGGGGCGGTGTTTTGCAGGAGAATCGCGTTCGCGGCCGGCCCCAGATCTAATGCCGAAAGGTACAGACCACTCATGACCGTGAACACAACCATCATCACGGCCATGCGCGGCCGGAAGGTCATTTCAGAACGGGCGACCAGCGCCAACACAAGCAGGCCCCCGAACAGCCCGCGGTAGAACGCGACCTGGAGCGGCGTGAGAAGTGGTGCGTCCAGTCCCAGTCCGAGCGGCTCGCGCAACAGGCGCATGAACACGCTCCCAGTGCTCCAAAGCACGGCAGCGATAATCAGCAACCCGCGTGCGTGAGAGTGAGATTCGGCTGTCATTCCGGGCGCGTCCAAAACGGCCGCAACAGAGTGACGCGGTCGAGAAAGAGATTATTGGCCAGACACGTCGGAACGGCCATGCACGGGCACAGAATCGGTCTGCACAACGCGGTACGGAGGTGGCGTGCCAACCGTCATCCCCAACCCGAGCCGCGCGTGGCCGGTTAGCATCGTGAGCACCACCGCCCCGCCTCCGATCACCCACGGCCAAAGACTCAGTTGCGGCCGCGGAACAGCGGTTAGGGGCGGATCAGGAGCATCGCCCTCGTCAGCACCCGAGGGTCGGCGGGACATCGGCGGGTGATCTGCCCGCGTTTGCATCTCTAACGGCGGAGCGTCACCGACCGGTTGGAGATCCCCGTGCGTAAACGATGGCAGCGTCGTGGCCAAACCTGTCGCATCGAGCGCGCGAACGAGTTCGTCGGCGCGCTGCACCCGCGCCCGCGGATCACACGCCAGCATCGAGTCGACCAGATTCGCAACGGCGGCCGGCACCCCCGGCACCAGAGCTCGGACCGGACGAAACGAGCCGTGCGCTTTCTCGCGGATGACCTCGTCGTGGGTCGCGCCAGAAAACGGCACTTCACCTGTCAGCAGGTGGTAGAGCGTGGCGCCGAGCGCAAAAATGTCGCTCCGCCCGTCCACCAGGTTCGCGTTCACCGCCTGCTCGTAGGGCATGTAATACGTAGTACCGACGCCCTGATTGACAGCCGTGAGTTGCGAATCGTCGTTGAGCCGCTTTGCCAGCCCCAAGTCAGCGAGTTTCGCCCCGCCGCTCGGATGGAGCAAGATGTTGTCCGGCTTTACGTCCCGGTGGATGTACTGGCGCTCGTGCAGGAAGGCCAGCGCCTGCGCGATGTCGATGCCGATGCGCACAACCATACCTACCGGGAGCCGGCCGAGGCGGACCAAAGCGCCGTGTGCGGTGGGACCGTCGATGTATTCCAGAACCAGATAGTGCTTGCTGACCTCGGGGTCGAACCCCGAAGCGTACCCTTGCACGACGGCGGGGTGTTCGAGAACGCGACTCAACCGAGCCTCACGGTAAAACCGGCCGACGAACTCGGGTTGCCCCGCCAGGTGATCGGCCAAGAGTTTGACCGCCACCGGTCTGTCGGTGACGACGTCGTAACTGTGGTACACGGCGCTCATGCCACCCTGACCGATCTGGCGGAGCAACCGGTATCCGGCTACGGCCCGCAGTGCCGCCGGCACGTTCGCGTCGCCCTCCGTCATCGGCGCACCTCCTGGTACCCGAAGCGACCGTACCTTGAGACCGGACGGCGCCTGGTAGAATTTGTTGCGCACGACCGAACCCGCTGCGAACCACTCATCCCATGAAGCAGCCGAGCGGTCAATGTCCGCAGTCACTTACACGTCTTCGATGTCTTTCGCTTTCACCGCTAACGGATTTGGAACCGTCGGCGTTGGTTCGCGAGTCGTCCGCAAGTTATTTGCCCCGAACCGGCCCTAATCGTCGCGCTTTCTCGACTTTACTTCCGTGAGAACCGAATTGTGGCCCTGCAACCTGTACGACCACAAGGCGGCAAGGGTTCCCCTAGCTCAGCCAGGGCAACACCGCATCAGAGCGGCGTTCGGTTTGGCAGCACAACAAATTTCTGCAGTCGGATCGAGCGAGTGATATTTGGTTGCGACGGGCGGTGTTCCCGTGTCACTCGTTATAGTCGAATTCGGCACTTGAGTGGGATGAGTTCCCCGTGAATGCGCAATGCGACGGTGCCTATGGGGCAGAATATATACAAGCAACGGCGCCGTTACACCTCGGGTGCGAGATGCGCGTTCCGGAGCGCCCGGAGCCGGGCCAACAAGGGGCGCGGGCGCCCGGTCGCATCGAGCAGACCGCCGTGCGGGACGAGGTGCGGTTCCGCGTCGATCCAATGATCCCACGTGACGCTTCGGACCTGCGGCCAACAGAGCGACAGGGCCGCGAACGACGCGCCCCACTCCGCCTGACCTTCCGGGGTTGGTACGGTCGAGGCCCACGCAGTCTGATGCTGGTCCGCCGCCCGCCGATCCGTTCCCTCGCACGCCGGGGCACTGAGGACCACCTCCAGAGGTAGCCCGAGCATCCCGAACACGTCGAGCAAGCGCGCGGTGTCCAGCAGGTCGCGGGGCTGACCACCACGTGGCCGCACTCCGGGGCGAATCTCGAGTTCCACCCCGGACAGTCGCACACCAGCGCGGAGCAGGTCGTCGGGGAACGCGAGCGGCGAAATGGTTTGCGCCCCCCCCGCCCGATACTCGCCCCAAGGCTGGGCTACGCTGAGAACGAGTTCCAGCCCGGAGTCGACTTGAGCCGCGGCCTCAAACAGTCGGTACGCGAGCCGCAACCGGTCGTCGTCACTGAGCCCGAGCCCTTCACCCTGGTTAAAACCGGCACAGACGACCCAACGGCGAACATCACCTTTGTACCGGTTGAGCGCGGTTTCCAAAAAGTCACACATACACGCCGCGAGCGTGGGCAGGTCCGCGGCCCACCCTGCGGCCCAGGGCGGCATCATGCCCGGCGCGAGATCGATGACCGGACCGAGGGTGACCGGTAGGCCCATGGCCTGCGCGCTGGCGATGGCGGAATCGGTTTCGGTCCAGTCGTACTGCGCCTCAGCGGCCTCAATGTCACGCCAGCGGAGCCCGACCGCAGCGGCGTTGAACGCGCGACCGTACTCGGCCGCCGCCGCCCGTTGCGGGGCGCACAGGTGCCGGGCGGCGAGGCGCGTGTCCAGACGCCCTTCGGCCTTCTCGCGCGTCGCGAGCATCTGGCGGGTGTAGTCCCGCGTCAGCCGATCCGCCAGCGAATGCGCGTGCTCCAACACGTGCGTGGAAAGTGAGTCGGACTCTTCGGGTGTCGGCGCGAGCAGGGCGCGGCCGAACTGCCGGCCGACCTCAACGACCCCACGATCGAATTCGGGAGTTGTATGGAGCCCGATGTCGTGCCACTCGGCGGCCTGCGTCCGCACCTGGTTCACTTTGCCGCGGGCCAGTTCGACGAGCAGCCGGTACGGCTCGGCCCGCTCCCGCAGGGTGCTGCTGATGATCGCCAGGGAGCCGAACGGGGCCACCGGCCAGGGCACGATGAGATATCCGCTTTCGTCCTCGTCCCGCGAGAGCGTGAGGACCCCGTCGGCGATCGAAACGACTGTGGGGCCGGGTGTCCGGTCGTGAAAGCCGGCACCGGCGACGCACGCCTCCCCGAGACCCGCCGCGGCGGCAGCCGATAGCGAACCCGGCAGCAAAAAGGACATGGAACCCATGCGCGTACCGACCCGTCCCCAGATGCCGCGGCAAGCGCCCGCCTCGGGCCGGACGCGCGAACGCGGTACCGCGGCTCAACGGGCGCACTTCATTTATAGCCGCAAGGGCGGGCGAAAGGGAACTGCGTTCACGTGGGAGCAGCCGGAATATTCGTGTGCCCGCCCTCCCGATGTGAACTCACTCGTTCACCGGCGCCACGAGGCTTGTGATCGTGATACCGTACTTTTCGGCCAGCGCGACGGTCGCCGCCTGATCAATGACAATGGTCCGGCCGGCTTCAATGGCGAGTGCCGTCGCACCGGCCCGGTGCATCGTTTCGATGGTCTGGGTGCCGACGGTAGGCACGTCGAACCGCTTGTCCTGCTCGGGTTTGGCGAGCTTGATGACCACAAACCCGCCGCGCGAACACAGTTCGCCGGCGCGGCGAATGGCCATGTCCGTGCCCTCGATCGCTTCGACAGCCAGTACGGCACGTTCCCGGATCATCACGCTCTGTCCGACATCGAGCCGGCCCATCTCGCGTGCGAGCTCCCAGCCGAACGCGATGTCGCGCTGCTCGCTCTTGGTCGGATGCCGCTTGGTGAGAACGCCTTCGGGCACGAGCAACTCCGGGCACAGGTCCAAAGCCGAGACGCACTCCAACCCTTCGGCCCGGAACTCGTCGATCAACCCGAGCAGGAGCGAGTCGTCGTTGTTCGCTTTGCGCCGGCGCAGGAACCAGAACCGGAGCATCTTCCAGTCCGGGATATAGTGGAGCCAGCGCCACGGCCGAAAGAGGATTTTCTTCTCGAACTTGCCGGCCATGGTCCAGCGCCGCGCGCCGCCGCGCCGGAAAGCGCGACACACGCTGCCGATGGACATGCGGTGGAGCCACACGAATTCGGTACACAAGTCCCGTAGAACGGGATCGGCAAGCCCGACCGCGCCGACACACACCACCGGGATGTTGCATTCGCGAGCTTTTTCCGCGAACACCACCGGGAACCTTCCGGCACACGCGAGCAAACCGACCGGCTCACGAGGGTCGAAAGGAGCAGCCAATCCGGCACCGAACGGAACGATCCCAGAGGTCATCTCAACCGGCCCCCTCTGCGGCGTCGAGACGCTTCTTGAGCTGCCTCAGCTCCTCACGCAGTTCGGGCAACCGCCGCAGGCTCGCGAACACCCGCGCCATTTCTTTCACGGGCATCGCTGGCGTGCCGAGGTAGTGCAGGTCGCCCGGCAGATCCGCCGGTACACCCGCCTGCGCGCCCACCATGGCCCGATCGCCGATGGTCACGTGGTCCGCAATACCGGCCTGCCCCGCAAGGACCACATAATCGCCGGTGACGCACGACCCGGCGACCCCAGACTGGCTGCAATACAGGTTGTGCTTTCCGATCTGGCAGTTGTGGCCGACCATCACGAGGTTGTCGATCTTGGTGCCGGCCCCGATCCGCGTCGGCGCGAATGTACCACGGTCGACAGTCGAGTTCGCCCCGATCTCCACGTCGTCTTCGAGTTCGACCCAGCCGAGTTGTGGGACCTTGTGGTGCTTCCCGTTCGCGGTGCGATACCCGAACCCATCCGCCCCGATCACCGCACCGGCGTGCAGAATGACCCGGTCGCCCAGCACACAGTCGTCGTAGAGCACAACGTGCGGATAGATGATGGCGTCGCGCCCGATCTTGCAAAACCGACCGATTATGGCGCCAGCGTGGACCGTGCAGTTCTCGCCCAGTTCGGTCCCTTCTCCGATCACGGCCAGCGGCCCGACCGAGACGCCGGGCGCGAGTTTCGCCGTCGGGTGAACGTGCGCCCCAGGCGAGATGTCGCGGGGCGTTTCATCGGGTCGCGCCCGGAGGTGACGGACGATGTCTGCGAACGCCATCAGCGGGTCGGCGACCCGGATCACCGGGCGCCCGTTAACCGGCACGGACGCGGGCACGACGGCGGCGGACGCCCGACTGTTGTGCCAGGCGTGCAGGTTCCTCTCGCTCTCGACGAACGTAATATCCCCGGGCTCGGCCTCGGACAATGTCCGGGCGTTCGTAATGGCCAGTTCGGGGTCGCCGAGAACTTCTCCTCGGACCCACTCGGCGAGCTGTCTGACGGTGACGTTCACGGTGGGAATCCCTTCTTCCGGCTAGGCGAGGGGTGCAGCCGCCCGGAGTTCGCGGAAGTTAGCGAACCGGGACGGTCGGGACAAGCCCAACCGTCTGCGCGTCTCGGAACTGAGCTTGCCACTCACTATCGACGCCCTGACCCGCCATGCGACAGACGGAAGCGATTTCCGGGGGGGGAAATCGGCGCGGGGCGCGCCCGGGTGTACCGGTTATGCGGGACGGATATCTGAGAGTTGTGCAAAGTCGGAGGCCGAAACTGCACCAGTCTCCACAACGACAACGCCCTCTCCCGCGGCAGCGCAAGCCCAGACGAACCGGCCCCACGAAGCAACGAGGGCGTCGTCCGCGTTCCCCCAAACGACGCAGGTCAGCGAATCGCCCATACGGCGGAGGGTAACCATTGCCCCACCGGCGGCGACGCGCAGCTCCTTCCAGTCGGGTTCGGGGGTTTCATCGGGAAACGCTGGCAGGCCGTCGATCATGCGGATCGTTCCCGGCTCACCGACTCGATGGAGTTGAGATTTTACAGCGTCCCACACCGGAACTTGACCGGCGTGGAACCGAACGGTGCGATCCATACCCATCGTGCAACCTGCTTATTTGTCCTTACCCGTCTGGATGTCTTCGAGCCGCTTCTTTTGCTCGGGGGTCAAAAGGGCCTTAAGATCTTTGTCGCGCGCCGCCTTAATTTCCTTAATCTTCGATTCCAGCTTATCGATCTCGCTGTTGTATTTACCTTGAACCTTGTAAACATCTTGCACTTGAGAATCACTCAGTCCCAGCCGCTTCCAATTTGCCGGCAGGACGCCTTTTGCCTTCGCGGCCGGCTCGTCCGCTTTGTCGAGCTTCTTCGGGGCCTCGGTCTTCTTCTCGTCCTTCTTGGCGTCTTGTCCAATGAGTCCATTACCGGACAGAACAACGAGCACAGTGAATAGGGCGAACAAACGGGCGCGAAGCATGTGTACCTCGGGCGGGAACACGGAACAGGTGATACAGCCGACGCAGCATCAATATGAAGAAGTCGAACCCCCGCACGCAAGTAAAAAGCGCACGCCAACTGGGAATTCAAACCAACTTCACACTCATCCCCCGCACCCGGTCGGACCGCACGCCTCGCCCGCCCCGTCGGTGCCGCTCACGGCCTCGGCCATCACCCGAAGCTGGATGACGCTGCGCTCCTGCTCCTTTTCCAGGTACGCACGCCCCTTTTTCACGTTAACGTGGTCCCACGGCAGCTTCTCGGTAACCTGCCGCTGCCGCGAGCGATAGAAGTCCACATCAATGCCGAGGTCGCGGAACGAACTCCACCATAGCTCCGGCTGGAAGCACTCCTTCCAGCCGTCGAATCGGGCGCCGCGCTTCCACGCCTCGTACAGCCCCATCGACACGCGCCGGTCGCCGCGGGTGAGGATGCCCTCAAGCAAGCTCGTTTCGATGTCGTGCTGTTTGATGCGCACGAACTTGTTCCGCTTGCGGCGGTGCATGTAATCGCCCGCCCGGATGAAGTAATCGCGGGCCTGCATCCCGTTCCACTGGTACGGCGTGTGCGGCTTCGGGATGAAGTTCGAAACGCTCGCGGTGACCTCCTTGTACCGACCGGTCGCCTGCTTGCCGACTTCGCTGATCGCCTCGGCCAGGTCCACGATCCCGTCCAGGTCCGCGGCGCGCTCACCGGGCAGGCCGCACAGGAAGTAGAGCTTCACGTGCGACATGCCCTCCTTGAACGCCTCACGGCAGCCTTCAATAAGGTCGTCGTTCTTGATGGGCTTGCGGATCTGGGTGCGCATGTCGTCACGGGCCACCTCGGGCGCCAGCGTCATGCCCGCGCGCCGCCAGCCCTTCATGAGTTTCGGGACCGACCGGAGTTGGTGGTTCACGCGCAGGCTCGGCAGCGACACGTTCACGCCCAGCGGCGCGAACACCTCGTGCATCCGCTTCACCAGCTCTTCGAAGTGCGGGTAGTCGCTCGACGAAAGCGACAGTAGGCTGACCTCGTTCATCCCCGTGTTGCGGTAGCTCTCCAGCGCCGCCTGCACGATGGTCTCGACCGAGCGCACCCGGAGGGGCCGCTTGATGACGGTGGACTGGCAGAACCGGCACTGCCACGGGCACCCGCGCATGATCTCGATCGCGATGCGGTCGTGCGGGGTCTGAACGAACGACACGACCGGCTTCGTCGGCAGCGGAATGTCGTCCAGGTCTTGCGCGATGGTGCAACTTTCGATCTGGACCGGCACATCCGAGCGGGTGCGGTTCACGGCGGCGATGGTGCCGTCGGCGTGGTAATCGAACTCGTAGAAGCACGGGGCGTAGGCCCACTTCGTGCTGCCCACGAGTTCCGCCAGCATGTCGAGCCGGCGCTTGTGCGAGAGGTCGCCCTCGCGGACCGCGACCTCTTTCAATGCCATCCACTTTTCCATCACCCACGGCAACGATTCCTCGCCGTCGCCGATGACGAACAGGTCTACGAACGGGGCGAGCAGTTCCGGGTTCTGCGCGCCGGGACCGCCGGCGATCACGAGCGGGTCGCTCACGAACCGCTCGGTCGCGAAGTGCGGGATGCCGCCGAGGTCGATCATGTTTAGCAGGTTGGAGTAGCACACCTCGTACTGGAGGCTGAAACCGACCACGTCGAACCCGGACAGCGGGGTGAAGGTCTCCAGGCCGTAAAGGGGGAGCCGGTTGCGGCGCAGTTCGGCCTCGAAGTCCATCCACGGGGCGAACGCGCGCTCGCACGCCCACTGCGGATCATTGTTCATGATCGTGTAGAGCACCTGCAAACCGTGGTGGCTCATCCCGAGCGTATACGCGTCCGGGAAGCACAGGCACAGTTTGCCGCGTACCTGTCGGTGGTCCTTCGGCACCGAGTGGAGTTCGCCGCCGGTATACTGGGCCGGCGTCTTCACGCGCGGCAGCACCCGCATCACGGCATCGCGGAGGGCGGTGTTCGTCATGGCAACGTCTCTCGAACGGTCGTCGGCAGTGGGCCTTGCGATTATAGCAGCGAGGAGCACGAAAGCCCTGGACAACGCACGAGGCTTTCGGTTGTCGGGTGCCTAAACAAACGACGTGCTGTCCTTCCAGTCTGCGGCGGCCGAACCACTCTGCGGTGCAGAGCAATCGGCCCGCGCGGCGACGAACGGCGTGAGCCCGGACGACGCAACATCGTGTTCGTGGGCGAAGGGCACCAAACTAAACCCGCTCCGGCTTGGCTCGGCACCGCTACGCTAACGGGACACAGTCGCCGGTGCAACGAACGAGGAACGAGATGGATCCGGAAGCCGCGATTGCCGCCACTCGGCGGTGGATTCAGAACGCCGTGATCGAGCTGAACTTGTGCCCGTTCGCGCGCCGGGTGTTCGACGGTGGACTGATCCGCTACGCGGTCACCGACGCGACGGATACAGCCGCCCTGACCGTGGCGCTGACGGAACAGCTCCGAGCACTCGCGGCCGCTCCCGCAGAAGAGGTCGAGACCGCGTTCCTCATCCACCCGAACGCACTCGCCGACTTTTTCGATTACAACGACTTCGTCGCCGGAGCGGACGAGCTGATCGCCGAGTTGGGGCTCGAAGGGGTCATCCAGATCGCCAGCTTCCACCCACTTTATCAGTTCGCGGGTACCCGCCCCGACGACGTGGAAAACTATACGAACCGGTCGCCGTTCCCGATGCTGCACTTGCTGCGCGAGGAGAGCATCAGCCGCGTGAACGACGACCCCGAAAAGCTACTCGACATTCCGAAGCGCAACATCGAGACGCTTCGCAAGCTGGGGCGCACGAAGTTGCTCGCGCTCGTGAACCGCGGCCCTGGTTGAGGCGCGGTCGCTAGACGAGCTACTTCTTCTTAAACATCGTGTGGCCCGGGTCGCCACGACTGAGCATGTATGCGAGCAGGTCCAGCACCTCGTTTTCGTTCAGGTCGTTGAGTAGCTTTTCGGGCATCAGCGAAACGTTAGACGGCCGCACCTCTGCGACGTCCTCGCGCTTCAGCTCGATGACCTTGCTGGAATCCTCCGGATTGGTGACGATCACGAGTTTCCCGCCCACCTCGCTGACGATCTTACCTGTGATGGTCTGCTCGTCGCCGGTGCGAATCACCGACGCCTTGTACTGGTCCGAAATCACCTTACTCGGCTCGACGATCGCCTCCGCCATGTCCTTCAGCCCGAACCGCCCCGCCGCCTGGGACAGGTCCGGCCCGGTAGCCCCGCCGTCGCCGCCGAACCGGTGACACACCACACACCGGGCCGCCGCGAACGAGCGCTCGCCGTTCTTGAAGTTGCGTCCACTCTTGAGCTTCTGTTCCAGCCCGACGAGTTCGGCAGTGGTCCATGCCCGGCCCGGGCCGACGGGCTTGGGCAGAACCGGCACCTTGTACGCCGGACGCAGGTTCGCGGCTTCGATCGCCAGCCGGTTGGCGTCGCCGGCGTTGGCGAACGCATCCTTTTCGATGTTGGTTAAGAACCCCTGGTAGCTCGCCCCGCCGTTCTTGGTGCGCGCCTCGGCTAGGAACCCGTAGTACGTCTTCCAGCGGTCGATGCTCCAACCAACGGTCGCGTTACGGAGGGTGAACAAGTACCACAGCTTCTGCTGGTCGGCTGAGTTCTTTATCAGGTTGGCCACGGTGCCGCCGTACCCGCGGTTGCGAAGGAGCAGTTCGTCCAGCCCTTCCTGGGTCAGCGGCTTCGACGGTTTCTTGAGTTCCGCGCACAGCCACTCGACAATCTTGGGGTGCTTGAGGTACACGAGCAGTTGGGCCAGTTCGCGGTTGACGGCGTCCGTTGGGCCGGGGAACAGCCCTTCGAGCTTCTGCCCGACCGCGTTCGCGACGGCGTCGCTCGGCGCACCGGTGCGCAGGAACACGAGTTGATACGCCCGGAGCGCGTCGAGCACCTGCGGCTCGTTCAACTTCTGCGCCCAAAGCGCGTCCAAACCGGCCAGCAACCTCGGCTGAAGCGACTTGTCACCCTGGTGGGCCAAAGCGACGACGGCCGCGGTCACGGCGTCCGGCGGGCTGAGAGCGAGCGCCAGGTCCTGCCACTCCTTGACCGGTTGGTGCTCGAGCCCGACCCGCGCCGCGTACCGGACGAACCGGTCCTTGTGACCGAGCAGCGGGATCAGGAACTCGGCCGCCTTCGCCGGGTCCGCAGCCGGCTTGTGATATTCTTCAGCCTGCTTCAGTAGCTTACGTTCTGGCGTTTCAGTCGTCTTGGCCTCGACCGGTGCGGTCGGCTCGGAACCGGTGTACGTGACCCGGAACAACTCACTCTGCGTCCCGCGCCCGCCGATCGTGAAGTACATCGCCCCGTCGGCTTGGTTAATGACCACGTCGGTCAGCGGCAGCGGCGTGCGGCTCAGGAACTCTTCCTTGACGCCCTTGTAGGTCGCCCCGTTCGGCTCGGTGTGGATTGCGTACATGGTGCCAAACGTCCAGTCACAAATGAACAGTGCCTTCTGGTATTTGGCCGGGAACTTCGCCCGGTACCCGAACTCGACACCGACCGGCGACCCCGGCCCGATATCGGTCATCGCCGGGAGCGAATCGACGTAATAGGCGGGCCACTTCCCGGTACCAGAGCGCCAGCCAAGTTCGCTGCCGCTGGTGGCGTGGTTCACCCGCGTTGGGCGATACCACGGCATCCCCAAGTCCCACTCCATATCCGCGTCGTACACGAGCATCTCACCATCAGCGTTGAACGCGAAGTCGTACGGGTTACGGTAACCGGCGGTAAAGATCTCCCAGCTTTTGCCGTCGAGATCGGTTTTGGCGACGTACCCGCCAGGGGCCAAAATACCGCGGGCGTGGCCGTTCGCATCCCACTGCCGCGGCAGGATGTGGTCCTCGCTCCAGTTCTTGGGCAAGCGGCTGTGATCGAACTTCTCGGGCGGCTGCGTGTGGTTCCCGCAAATGACGTAGAGTGAGTTACGATCCGGCGCGAGCCGAATGCCATGCGGTCCGTGCTCACCGCCGCCCGAGAGCGCTTTAAGCTTTTCGACCTTATCGAGGGTGTCGTCGCCTTTGGACGACGACACACGGTACAGGCCACTTCCCGGCCCGCCGTTGCAGACCACGTACAGGATGTTCTTGTGCCACAGGAGCCCCTGCGCCCCGGTGACCTTGGCGGGGATCTTCTCGACCTTCGTCTCTTCGTCGGTGCCGATCTTGCCGGGCGTGATCCGAACCAGCCCAAGCCCGCCTTGGTCGCTGGCGATGAGCCGGCCCTTGTCGTCGGCAGTAAGGCAGACCCACGAGCCGAGTTGCTTCGCGGGGACTGTAAACAGTTTCTCGACTTTGAAGCCGGGCAACGCGACGAACGTGTTGGCGGGCACCTTCGATGCGGATTGCGTAACCGCGTTGTCGAACACCTTACCCCACGGCTGATCCCCGTAGGTGCCGATCTTCTTGGCCTTCGCGCCCGTGGCCCCCTTCTTCTCGGCTACAAGCCAGCTTTCGTCGCTGACGACGTACTTGGTGTTGCCCTTGTCGTCGGTGACTGCCAGCTTAAGAACGAACCCGGCCACTCCACCGGCGTTGCGCACCTCTGCTACGAGTTCGTTCTTCTCTTTCAAGAGTTTCGTTAGATCGGCCTCGGCGGGTTCCTGCCACTCGTCCGAGGCGGCGACCTGCGTCCCGTTCAGGAACAGGACGACGTGATTATCGGCCGAGGCCTTCACACGTGCGGCCTTCACGTTCGGCGCCGCAAACTCGGTGCGGAGCGTGTAGTTCTTGGTCGGTGTCGCGCCCCAAATCCAGAGCGGCGACGGACCGCCGTCGAACACCTTGGTCCAATCAGTCGCCGTCACATCGATCGGCGGCGGCTTCGGCACCTCGCCCCGTTCGATTACTCGTGCGACAACGGGCTTCTGCACAAACGGCTCCTCGGCGCGGGCGAGCGCCGCAGCACCGAACGCGAGGAGGATGAGCGTTACTGTTCGCATGACAAGAATCTCGGAAAAAAGAAATACAGCCGGGTCTTGCGGTTCCACGGCTCGCGACTCTGCTCAGCGGCTCACACCGCCGGCAGTCACGCGAGAACGCCCTTCACAACGTTGCCGTGAACGTCGGTGAGACGGTAATCGCGGCCCTGGAACCGGTAAGTCAACCGGGTGTGATCGAACCCGAGGCAGTGCATGAGGGTGGCTTGCAGGTCGTGAATGTGGACCTCGTCCCGCACGACCTTGAACCCGAGTTCGTCACTCTCACCGTGGGTGTGGCCGGCCTTGATACCACCCCCAGCAAGCATTAGCGAAAACGCGTCAGGGTAGTGGTCGCGGCCGAGCACCTTCCCGCCGGCGGTCCGGCCCTCGCGGAACGGCGTGCGGCCGAACTCACCGCCCCACACCACCAGTGTGTCTTTAAGCAGGTCCCGACTCTTCAGGTCGGAAATGAGTGCGGCAACGGCTTGTGCCGTCACGGTGCCCTTCTTGGTCAAACCGTCCCGGATGTCCTCGTTCGGGTTGGTGCCGTGAAAGTCCCACCCCCAGTCGAAGAGCTGCACGTAGCGCACACCCTGTTCGACGAGCCGGCGGGCGAGCAGACAGTTGTTCGCGAAACTGCCGGCCCCGGGCTTGGCGCCGTAGGCGTCGAGCACCTTTTGCGACTCTTTCGAGATGTCCATCACCTCGCTGGCCGAGAGCTGCATTCGAAACGCGAGTTCGTATTGCGAGATGCGGGTTCGCGTCTCCGGATGGCCGAGTTCCGCCTCCTGGAGTTCGTTAAGATCTTTCATCGCGTCGAGGCCGAGCCGGCGCATGTCGCGGTCGAGGCCGGGCGGGTCGCTGAGGTACAGCACCGGTTCGCCCTTGCTGCGGCACTGCACCCCCTGGAACACGCTCGGCAGGAACCCGCTACCCCAGCACCCCTGCCCGCCGCTCGGCTGCACCCCGCTGGAGATCAGCACCACGAACCCCGGCAGGTTCGCGCTCTCGCTCCCCAGACCGTAGCAGGTCCAGGCGCCCAGGCTGGGGCGCCCCTGCCGCGCGAACCCCGTGTACAGAAGCAGCTCAGCGGGCGCGTGGTTGAACTCGTCGGTCTTCATCGACCGGATCACGGTCACGTCGTCCGCGACCGCGTGCAAAGGCTTGATCGCGTCCGACATCCAGATCCCGGATTTGCCGTGTTGTTTGAACGGCTGCCGTGTGCCGAGCAGTTTGGGCACGCCGCTGGTGAACGCGAACCGCTTGCCCTTGAGGTACTCGTCGGGACACTCTTGGCCGTCGTGCTTCTGCAACGCAGGCTTGTAATCGAACAGATCCAGGTGCGGCGGCGCGCCCGACATGTGCAGGTAGATCACCCGCTTCGCCGAAGCTGCAAAGTGAGGATCCTTCGGCGCGAGTGGGTTCTCGACTTTCGGCCCCTCCGCGCGGCCGTCGTTCAGGAGCGAAGAGAGTGCGAGCGCACCCAACCCCAAAGACGAGGTGTGAAGGAAGTTGCGGCGCGTCTGGTGCAGCAGGCGTTCGGTGCGGGGGTGCAAGAGTCGACCCTCGGAATGTGTTGCGGCGGCGGCCGGCACGGATCAGCGTTTCAGCAGCATCTCGTCAAGGTTCAAAATCACGTTCGCGACCACCGTCCACGCGGCCGCGTCACACGGGTCACTGCCCTTCGGAAGCGGGCCGAGCGGGTTGGTCGCGAACTGCACCGCCTTTGCCGGCTCTTTCGCGAACCTGAATTTTGCTTCATCGTACAACTTCACTAGCCGAACGATCTCGGGGTCGGACGGCGGCCGCACGAGACATGCTCGAAACGCGAACGATGCCCTCTCCGCGTCCGTCTTCCCGCCCTTCTCCATCACCCGGCGGGCGAGCGCCTGAGCCGCTTCGACGTAAACCGGGTCGTTCATGGTCACGAGCGCCTGGAGCGGCGTGTTGGTTCGCGCGCGGCGCACGACGCAAGTGTCGCGATTCGGGGCATCGAACGTGGAGAGCGACGGGTACGGGTTGGACCGCCGCCACTGGGTGTAAACGCCGCGGCGGTACTTGTCCTCGCCTGCGCTAGTTTGCCAGTCAATGGACCCGCCGAACGCGGCGCTCAGGCCCAGGTTCGGCTGCTGCGGCCGGACCGACGGCCCCAGCATTTTCGAGCTGAGCAGCCCGGCGGCAGACAGCGCCTGGTCGCGTACCATCTCGGCCGTCAGCCGGACCCGTGGTCCGCGCGCGAGCAACCGGTTGTCGGGGTCGCGCTCGTACAGCCACCCAGTGACCTTCGAGGATTGCTGATACGCGGCAGATGTCACCAGCAGTTTCAAAAACGCCTTCAGATCCCACTTCTGTGCCACCAACTCGGTGGCGAGCCAGTCGAGCAGCTCGGGGTGGCTCGGGAGCTCGCCCTGAGCCCCAAATTCTTCCGTGGTGCGGACGATGCCCGTACCGAAAATCTGCTCCCAGAAGCGGTTGGCCATCACCCGCGCGGTCAGCGGGTTCTCAGCGCCGATGAGCCAATATGCGAACCCCAGGCGGTTCTTCGGAGCGCCTGTCGGGTAAGGGTGCAGGGCCGCGGGCGTGCCCTCGGTCACCTCGTCGCCGAGGTCCAGGAAGTTGCCGCGAAACTGGAGCCGCGTTTTCCGCCTCTGGGTACCGGACAGTTCCTTGAGTACCGGCACCGTGCTTTCGGGTCTGAGGGTCGCAAGTTCCTTCTTGAGTGCGGCGAGCGCGTCGCGTTGTGACTTGAGCTCCTCCGGCTTTTTGCCCTTTAGCGCCGCCTCGAGCTCTGCGACCTGCTTTTCCACCGCAGTCCTCTTCGCGAGCACCCCATCGGCCCAGAACGGCAGCACCGGACTTTCGTCCGCCCGGTCGGCGTCGGCGGTGTTGTTGAAGAACGCGAACGAGCGGAAATACTCGGTCTGGCTGAGCGGGTCGTACTTGTGCGTGTGGCATTGAGCGCACCCCATCGAGGTGCCCATCCACACCATGTACGTGGTGTTGACACGGTCCACCACCGCGACGTTGCGGAACTCCTCGTCGTTGGTTCCGCCCTCGCTGTTGGTCATCGTGTTGCGGTGGAACGCCGTCGCGATGAGTTGCTCAGGAGTGGGATTCGGCAGCAGGTCCCCTGCAAGCTGCTCAACCGTGAACTGGTCCAGCGGCTTGTTCGCGTTGAAGCTCTGGATGACGTAGTCGCGGTACTTCCAGATCGTGCGCAGCGGGTCGTCGGCGTACCCGGCGCTGTCGGCGTATCGCGCCAGGTCGAGCCACATCCGCGCCCAGTGCTCGCCAAACGCGGGTTTGGCCAGCAGCTTCTCCACCAGCCTCTCATACGCCCCCGCGGTGTCGTCTTTCAGAAACGCGTCGAGTTCATCGGGGGTGGGCGGCAGGCCCGTCAGGTCAAGTGCGACGCGACGAGCGAGCGAGTACTTGTCGGCCCGCAACGCGGGTTCGAGCTTCTCGGCTTCAAGCCGGGCGAACAGAAACGCGTCCACGGGGTTGACCGTGGGGAACTTGGTTTTGGGCACCTCGGGCCGCACCGGAGGTACATACGCCCAGTGCGTCGCGTAGCTGGCTCCCTCTCTGACCCACTGCTTCAGCACACCAATTTCACGATCGCTCAGTTTCTTACCCGTTTTAACGGGTGGCATCACGCTCGCGTCGTCGGGGCTTGCCAGCACGCGCACGATCAGTTCGCTGGAATCCGGTTTGCCGACGACGATGGAGGTCTCATGCGCGCCGTCCTTGGTGTCGAGGCGTAACCGGCCCTTGCGGGTCTTTTCGTCCGGCCCGTGGCACTGCAAGCAGTTGTTCGACAGGATCGGCCGCACGTCGCGATTGTAGTCGATCTTAGCAGGTATGGGTTGCGCCTGGGCCGAGTGGGCGACGAGCGCAACCGCCACGAGAGCGAGTCCGAAGCGACCGGTGAGGAAACGCACGGTTTGCCCTCAGCAGAAAAACACAGAACGACCGCAGGTTGGTCGAGGAGGTGGGCTCGGTCCGAGTAATCAGAGAAGTGTACCCGGCGGCGCGGGCCGCGCGGAAACAAAAAATACCCCGGCCGGAACGGTCTGAGGGCACAGCCGCACAGGAAAGCAGTTACTGCGGATACGGAGGCGGGGTCCAGCTCGGACGGAACAGTTCCTGTTTGTGTCGGGATTTGTGGAACGCTTCAGCAAGAAACAGTATCGATCGGCACCGCGCGCGGAACGCCGGCAGGACCGCTTCACCCTTCGCACCGGGCGATCCGACCAGTTTGGCGAGCTGCGCGTGCGCGTCGTAATCCGCAGGGGTGTTATGGGCACGCATCCCGTCAAGGAGCTGGCTTTCCAGTTGCGTGAACTTTTCCAGCACATCGGGGGTCACGTCGCAGTCGTGCGACCTGTAGACGTGCAGTTCACGAGGCGCCAGGTCGGCGGCAATATCCCCGGTGCCGGGAGGCTCTTCTTTCTGCATGTGCACCGCCAACCCGACGAGACCGACCACGATCAGCAGTGCGGCAAGGACGAAGAGAACTGCCGCGCCGGGAACAGCACCCAATTGCAGAGCCAGCGACAGAAGTGCCAGGCCTACCCCGCCACCCAAGACCGTAAACGACCAGTGGACCCGCCGGCTCCAAGCCGACCACAGCCGCGCCGGGAGGCTCGGGCGCGCGGACCGCCCCCCGCCCCCACCCCCGCCGGGCACCTGAACGATCAAAACAGTGATGTTGTCTGGGCCGCCACGCAGGTTCGCGAGGTGAACCAGGAAGCGCACCGCCTCGTCCGGCGGGAGCGCAGAGACGACCGCCCCAACCTCCTGCGGCGTCACCACCCCCGTGAGGCCGTCACTGCACAGCAGGAAGGTGTCCCCGGGCTCAACCGGATACGGCCCTTCGATGTCGACTTCCACCTCGCGATCAGGGCCGAGCGAGCGGATGATCACGTTCTTTTTGAAATCGCCGAGTTCGTCGGGGTCAACACCCTGTCGTTTAGCGATCTCCCACACCCAGGAGTGATCGAACGTCAATTGCTCCGCCCGCCCCCCGCGGATGCGGTAAGCCCTACTGTCGCCGACGTGGCCGATCCAGGCCCCCTCGGGCCGGAGCACCAAGGCGGTACTGGTCGTTCCCAGCCCGCGGAACTCGGGGTTCTGCTGGCCGATCTCGTGAATCCCCGAGTTCGCTTCTTGGAACGCGCGGCGCAAGGCGGGAAGCGCCCCCCCGTCGCGGGCGTGCTTGGCGTATAGGAACGGGATGTCTCGGGCGGCTTTCGCGCTGGCCTTCTCCCCCACCGCGTGCCCGCCCATGCCGTCGGCGACTACGAACACATGACCCTGGGCTGCGAACCCGGCCACGTCTACGGCCGGTTGCGCAGCGCACGCGTCCTGGTTGTGGCTGCGCTTGACGCCCACGTCGGTCAGTGCCGCGTATCGGACAGGTTCAAACGCCGCCACGACTCACCTCACGAAGGTTCTTCACCCATCCTACGCCATCGGCGGTAACAATGCTGCCCCCGCAGCAGAAATCCGCGCTGCGGGTGGAGTTGACCGCTCACGGGCGAAGCGTTATGCCGGGCGACTCATCACGGCTCACGAACGGGTACGGGCGAACGAAGGGGACTCGATGACGGCGCGAACCGTGCGGCTGATGCCGGCCATAGCCTGCGCTGCGGCGCTGCTCGCAACCGGCTGCGTGGACCGTCGGTTCGTAATCGAATCGAACGTGCCGAACGCGCAGGTGTACATCGATAACCGACCAATCGGCCCCGCGCCCGCACACAGTGCGTTCGAGTATTATGGCTATTACACCGTGAAAATCGTTCACCCGGGCTACGAAACGCGTGAAGAGCGGGTCCATGTGACCGCGCCGTGGTACGCGTACCCTCCCATCGACTTCCTTGCGGAAGTGGTGTGGCCGTTCCGCATTCGCGACACTCGCCGCTACTACTTCCCGTTGTACGAGGCGACTCAGACCCGTACCGACGACATCCTGAACGCCGCCGACGCGTTACGGCTCCGCGGTATGAACCTGCCTGCGCCGGAGCGGCCGGCCGATCCCCGCCCACCAAAGAAAAAGCCACAGCCAGCCCCGCTCCCTCCGTCCGCGCCGCAGCCGGGCCTCGTTCCCAGCGTGCTACCCTAACTCGCGCGCCAGGAAGTCGCACCGCGTGCCCAACCCGAGGAGCAAAGTTACTTACCGCAGCGACGACGCGATCTGAACGAACCGCCACTCGAAAACGTTCCGCTTCGCGGCCTCACACCAGCAGTGAAGCACTACGACTTTATCGCCCACGCGGACGGCAGAAAACACAATCAGCCGCGACTCGGATGAGGCGATCACCTTCTTCGTGCCGGGGTCAAGGACCGCACTTTCAAGCCGGACGATCGAGGTCCCACCTTTGGTAAGTGGATCGCCTTCGGGGTCTCCGGTGCGCTCGGTGAACGTTGGCGCTGGCAACTGGTCGTTCGCGCCCTTCAGGTGGTTGGTCCACACGTTTTGAACGTACTCGCGCGCGCGTTGCAGAGGATCGCCGGCGCCGTCGAGAAGGTAAACGCGCAACTCGGCGACATCCGGGAGCGCGTTCCGCTCGCGGCGCAGTGTGTGGTTAATCCTGAGCCCCCGGTCCAGTTCCGGTTGCTCTTTTTTCTCCCCGTCGACGGGAACTTCCTTCCAAGCGTCTTCGGCATCTGTGAACGTGTACGGCACCGTCGCCCCTTTGTAGTCGATCTCGCGGGCAACCGTCTCGCGCCAGTCATCGCGAAGCCCCAGCAGTTTGCACCGGCTCCGAAAGTCCGTGAACTCGGGCTGCAACGTGTCGAAATCGCCTTCACCGCACCACCCGAGCCAGAAGTACGCGATCCCCTGATGGGCCACCGTATAGGCCTCGCCCTGCCAGATCAGTCCGTCACCCGAGGGGGCACGGAACTTGAACGCATGACGAGGGCCGACCGGGAGCCCCAGCCAGGTATTGTCGAGCGAGGGTTCCTCCTCGTGCCGAGTGAACAGTTTGCGAAACGGGACCTCCAGGTCGCGGCGCATCTCGGTGCCGCGCGGGGCACGCCCTTTGGCGTACTCGGTGCGGCCGAGGACCACGTACCCTTCCGGGCTCTCACGCTTAAAACCATACACAAACGGGGCGGACACCTTCAGCCGGATTCCGTCGTCCTGGGCCCACCCCTTTGGCAGCCCCTCGACGCCGAGATTGCCATCGGTGTCCTTCACCACGACCGCTTCACCGCCGCGTGAAGTGCGACGTGAGATCACCTTGAAGCCGATTACCAACACCGCCCCAGCGACCAGCGCCGCCATCAGCAGCGCAAAGATGGCGATCTGATACGCCGGCATTCCGGCGGCCGGCTCCTCGCGCTCGCGCCGGGGCTTGCGCCGACGCTCTTCGCGCTCCGCGGGTCCGGTAGGAGGCACCCCAACCGACACCGACTCTGACGACATTGGAGGCGGTTCGGAAGCCGGAGGTGGAGGCGAACTGAGCGTGAACCGCATGGAACAGCGCGGGCAACTCAGCACCACCCCCACCGGCACCTGCGACGAGTCGAACGTGTACGGACAGCTCGGGTTGGGGCACTTCAGCAGGTTGCTCATCGGTGCGCGTTCCGGTGGATTTATTCGGGCTCTTCCAGTGTACCGTCTGCGGGCGGAGCAGGTTCTTCCCACTCGTCAACCGTCAACCCCGCCTCGTGCTGGAACTCGGCACCCCCATCGGACTCCTCTGGCTCCAGTTCCACCAGTTCGAGTGGGTCGAGGGCTTTCGGGTTGGCAACCCGGATCGCCGTTTCGCCCGACAAGATGTCCAAAAGTTCGGGCAACACAGCCTTTGCCCGCCACCCGCGGCACAGTGGCACGTCCGGTAAATCGGTCCCCTCAACGCGAGAGCGGACAACGGCCTTCAGATCCGCACCTGAGGAGATCAGATTCGCGGCAAGGCGGTTTCGCCCGGCGAAGTCCGCGAGCACCACGTTCAAGAGGTTCCCGAGCAGCACGACGTTGGCGCTGTCGTTGTCGCGGGTTTCGGGCTCGGGGCACTCACCAAGCTCGAGCGCCTTCGCGCGCCGGATAGCCTCTAAAATCGGCTCCTCTTGGCCGCGGGGCAGCCCGCGAACCGTGTGCAACTCTTCGGGCCGCGTCGGCGCGCGGCGAGCGATCTCGATGAGGAGGTCGTCTCGCATCAAGAACCGCGGGGGCTTGTTCAGCCGCTCTGCGAACTTGTCGCGCCACCCGTAAACCTCGCGCGCGACCGCCAGCCCGCGCCGGTCCAGCGCCCCGATTCCCTTGATTTTCCGCCAGCGCTCGATCGTGGCGTCGTCAGCCACGGCCCGCTTCACCGCCGCCGCGAACTCCTCTTCCGCCCACGGCAATCGGCGATACTTTTTGAGCCTCTCGGTCAGTTTGCGGTGTGCGGGAAGCAGATACCGCACGTCGTCGTACGCGTACCGCACCTGAGCGGGGGTCAGCGGGCGTTGCCGCCAGTCGGTGAGCGTTTCCCCCTTCTGCATCCGCTGGCGGAGCAGGTCGTGGACGAGCCCCGCGTAGCCGATGGGGTACGTCAGCCCGACCAGACCGGCGGCAATCTGCACGTCGAACACGTTCGGCGGAGCGCTTCCCGCTTGAAAGTAGCACATCCGCACGTCCTCGCGGCCGGCGTGGACGACGACCGTGCGCTTTCGGTCGAGCAACAGGTCCCAGAACCCGTCGAGCGAGCCGCACTCGAACGGGTCGATCACGAACAGTTGCTCCGCGGTCGATACCTGAACCAAGCACAGTTCGGGGCGGTACGCATCCTCGCCCACGAACTCGGTGTCGAACCCCACGAGCGGCGCCTTCGCAAGGTGGCTAAGGCACGCGGCCAGTTGCGCCGGGTGCGTGACCAGTTGTTCCGGGAGTGCGGGGCGCTTACCGGGACGGCGAGCCATGTCGGTGGGCCTGAATGCGTGGTATGGAACTCGGAAACCGGAACCTGAAACTAACGTTATCGTTCAGGGTGCGAACGGCCCCCCGGCCGGTCAACACGTCCGCCGCGGCTTTCCCGGCCCCCGAACGGGCGACGCATGCATATTCCGGGCACTGGGGCTTCCCAACCGGTACAATCGCGATAACCCGCGCGGAGATCAAATCCGATGATCGACGAGTTGCTCGAACAGAAGGTTGTTATCGACCTGGTGAGCCCGTACGTGTGCCTCGGTCGCCTCGTCCGGTATGACGAGCACTTCATTGAACTGAAGAACGCCGACCTGCACGACTTGCGTGACACCGAAACGACCCGCGAGCTGTACGTTGCGGACTCGGTGGCGACCGGCATCAAACGAAACCGTAAGCGAGTGTTCCTGCGCCGCAGTGAGGTGGTGGCGATCTCGAAGCTCGAAGACGTTGTGGACGAATGAAAATCGCTCCGTGCATGCCTTGTGCGAAAGCGACATGCCCAAGAACGGCCCAGCTCGTTACGGCGGTGTTAAGGCGATACTGCCGCGGGCACGCAAGCGCTCCGGTTCACCTCCCGGCGCCCTTCTGAGGTCGCGAGTCACCCAGCGACCTGAACGAGCCACCGCCGAAGCAGCGCCGTGAGGGTTCCCATTTCCGTCGCACTGAGCGGCGGGAGTGAGTGCTCTGCCTCAGCGAATCGCGTCTTCGTCGCGTGGTCGATCACCCGGCGGCCCTTGGAGGTCAGCTCAATCACCACCATCCGCCGGTCATCCGGGTTCGGCTTGCGCGAGATGTAGCCGGCCTCCGCGAGCGCGTCCAGGCGGGCGGTCATCCCGCCACTGGACAGCAGCACGCTCTCCAAGAGCCGGGTGGGGGAGAGCCCGCCCTTCTTCCCGTGCCGCCGCAACGTCGCGAGTATGTCGAACTGGCCCAGCGTGAGTTTGTGCCGCTCCAGCGCGCCCTCCACGCTCCGCTCTAGGTGCTGCGCCAGAACGATCACGCGGCCCACCACATCCAGCGCCGACGGGTCCAGGTCCGGGCGCGCCTGCCGCCACTGTTCGACCAGCCGGTCGACTACGTCCGGCACTGCGGCAGGGGCCACTCCCGCGGGGCCAGCGGGCGGCTGCGCGTCAGTCGTGTCCATATTTGAATTCTTGCCGTCGAGATAATATTTCGTAAGCTCTCCCGCAGAGCATAGGGCCAACCTCTTCTTCCGAGTAGACACCATGAAAGAGATTCGCATTGGCGACACCGTGGAGCAGGCCATCGAGCGGTCCGACTACCCGCTCGACCGGGTCCGCGCGATCCTCAAGGACGAAACCGTTGCCGTGGTCGGTTACGGCGTACAGGGCCGCGGTCAGTCGCTCAACATGCGCGACAACGGCGTCAAGGTGATCGTCGGCCAGCGCAAGGGTGGCAAGGCTTACGACCTGTGCCTCGAAGACGGGTGGGAGCCGGGCAAGACGCTGTTCGACCCGGAAGAGGCCGCCGCGAAGGGCACCGTCGTGCAGTACCTGCTGTCCGACGCGGGGCAGAAGGAGATGTGGCCCAAGATCAAGCCGCACCTCACGAAGGGCAAAGCGCTGTACTTCTCGCACGGCTTCTCGATCGTGTTCAACGAGCAGACCGGCGTGGTTCCGACCGCCGACATCGACGTGATCCTGGTCGCCCCGAAGGGGTCGGGCACGACGGTGCGCCGGCTGTTCGTCGAGGGGCGCGGGATCAACTCCAGTTTCGCGATCCACCAGGACGCGACCGGCAAGGCGCGCGAGCGGTGCTTGGCGCTGGGCATTGCGATCGGCTCGGGGTACCTGTTCGAGACCACGTTCAAGAAGGAAGTAGTGTCCGACCTGACCGGCGAGCGGGGCGTTCTCATGGGCGCCATCTACGGGCTGTGGCTCGCGCAGTACGAAGTGCTCCGCGCCAACGGGCACTCGCCGAGCGAAGCTTTCAACGAGACGGTAGAAGAGGCGACCCAGAGCCTGTACCCGCTGATCGCCGAAAAGGGCATGGACTGGATGTACGCCAACTGCTCGACGACCGCCCAGCGCGGCGCGCTCGACTGGTTCAAGTCGTTCCGCGACGCGTCCAAGCCGGTGTTCGAGCAACTCTACAACTCGGTCGCGACCGGCGAAGAGGCCCGCCGGACCCTTGACGCGAACAGCCGTGCGGACTATCGCCAGCAGCTCGAGAAAGAACTCAAGGAGATCGCGGATAGCGAGATGTGGCAGGCGGGCGCGCAGGTGCGGGCGCTGCGGCCCGAGCGTCAGGGGTGAGCACCCGCTCAACCCACGCCGTCGGGGAGTGAGTGACACCAGATTGTCACTCACTCCCCGACGGCGTTTTCAGCCCGGCCGTGCCGCTGCTATGTGGCTTACCTTGCAATCTCAGTTGCTTAGCCCAGCACAGTGACACCAAGAAAACACAAACAATTATAATTGAAACTAATGCGATTTCTTATGTCACCTCTACGGATCCGGAATAACTTTAGATTTTTTTTTGCGCATGATCAGTAGTGCGGCCGTGACATAACTACTTTGCACCGCGCCGGAACCGTGAACCGCACCAGACACTTCAATAATCGAGCGAATTTACCTTAACCTTCGGACCATTGACAGGCCCAGAAACTGCCCTCTATGATGCCCATCACAACCGAGTCGCCACCACGCTTCCCCCCTGTCGCGGCTCGGTCTATCGGTGCCAGTGATTGACCTATCACAATGGCACACATGCATTTATAGCTGAAATACCTCTTCCGGTCGTCCGGCGACCGGCTCGTGGAGAGTATCGCCATGCCGACCCTGGATCCCGTTGCCGAGTTCCGGGCGAGGTGGCTACCCCACGTCTCGAAGGACGGACTTTCGCGGATAATCGAGCTTTTGGAGAAGGGGAGCCCGCTCTTGATTCACGGGGCGTTCACACGAGCGGTCCCGATGGGTTGCTTGGCATCCCACATTGCCTGGAACCACCCTCAGACGTGCCGGTACCAGCACGAGGCCGGCGTAATGTGGCTTGCTAAAGTGGCGAAACTGAATCCTGCGACGTCGTCCGTCATTCTCGCGTGGGACCGGGACGGGGCTGGCAATTTCGAACTTCGCAACGATCTGCTTGGGGCCTGCCTTGAAGAGCGCGAGTGCCGCCGGCAGCGCGCACACTTGTGCGAGCCCGCCTGCTGCTGACTTGCTGACCGGACAACTCGTGACTGAAGCAATCAATTTTCTGGAACGCCTCGGGCGACTCGCGGCGTTCACGCCGCGTGCAGTTCTGGCGTCTTTTACAACTTTGCGGCGCTCGGGGCTGTGGCTGCGGCCCTTTTACTCCGTGACGATCGGCGGGTTACCGCTGGCACTTGTTACCGGCCTCGCGTTGGGCGTCGTCATCTGGATGCACACGCGAGACGTACTCGCTCGTACCGGCACTGGAGCTGTCGAGTACCTGCCGACGTTCCTCGCCGCCGCTGTCCTCCTCGAACTTGCGCCCGTCGGCGCCGGCCTGATCGTTGCGGCCCGCACCGGCGCGAGCTTGGGTGCCGAACTCGCCTCCATGAGGGTGAGCGAACAGATCGACGCGATGGAGTTGCTCGGGGTATCGACGATCCGGGCATTGGTGGGGCCGCGCATCGTCGCTTGCGTATTCGCCGCGCCTCTGCTGCACGTCCTCATCGCTGCAACCGCCCTTGGAAGCGGGTTTATCGCAGAATTGGCGACCGGCTCGACCACTTTCCTGAAGTACAACACTGCCGCGGTGCGCGAACTGGTTCTTCAAGACGTTATTCCCGCGGGACTGAAAACCCTCGTCTTCGGTCTGATCGTCGGTGTGACCGGGTGCTTCGCGGGCTTGAGCGCCCGCGAAGGCTCCGAAGGTGTGGGGCGAGCCGCAACCGACAGCGTGGTTGCATGCGTGTTACTCGTTCTCGCGGCCGACGTGCTTCTGGTCGGATTAATCAAAGCGATGCAACGCCTCTTGTAGGATGAGCACGCCGAGTGCGGCGCTCACCCTACAAGACGAGAGCCGCGGTCTGAATTCACCCCGGCAGCTCCCAGCCCTTGCGATATTCGCGCGACAGGAAGGCGTCAGCGGTCTTATCGCCGGTGACACCCTTCTCTGCGTCCCAGGTAATCTCTTTCTCCGCACGGTACGCCACGTTCCCCAACAGTACCGCTTCTGCGAGCCGCCCCGCGTAAGCGAAGTTACACAGCGGCGTACCATTGCCCTTGCAGGCCTCCAGCCACTCCTTGTGGTGCCCGATCGACGGCGCAATAGATTTCGATGGGGCTTTGAACTCCTTCGCTGCCGAGTCGGGCATCATGGTGTACCTGCCGTAGTCCGCAGCGAGTTGCGCTTTTGTACCCACGAACAGGACGCCTGAACTGTAACCCTTCAGTCCGCTCACGCCAGAAGGCGCGGTCGTACCGTGTTCCCAGGTAAGTTGAACCTCGCCCCGGACCTTCGTCTTCGGGAACGTGTAGTCGACTGACATCACGTCCGGGGTATCGTTGTCACCCGCATAGGTCTTCGTGCCGGTCGCCTTCACGCGAGTTGGAGAGGTAAGACCCAGCGCCCAATAGGGCAGATCGATGTAGTGGCACCCCAGGTCCGCGAGGGTTCCGCCGCCCCACTGCCACCACCACCGCCAGTGGAAGTGCGGCCACGCGAAATTCCAACTCGACTTGTTCACCTCGACCTCGAAGAACTCACTCTTCGTCGGCCCCATCCACAAATCGAGATCGAACTTTGCCGACGGCTTTGAGGTGAGCTTCTTCCCACCCACCGGCTTGCTGCTGTTCCAGACGTGAACCTTCTTGATCTCGCCAAGCAGACCCGATTGCACAACCTCCACGACGCGGCGGTAATTCTCGCCCGCGTGGATCTGCGTGCCCATTTGCGTCACGACCTTCTTTTTCGCAGCGAAAGCGGTCATGTGACGCACTTCCGCCACCGTCTCGGCCATCGGCTTTTCGCAATACACGTGTTTGCCGAATTCGATTGCCAAACACGACGGCAACGCATGCGTGTGGTCCGGAGTACTCACCACGACAGCGTCGATCGATTTGTGCGCCTTATCGAACAGCTCGCGGTAATCGGTAAAGAAGGCAGCCTTCGGAAACTGCGCCCGGGCCTTCTGCGCGTTCTCCGGGTCCACATCACACAGAGCCACGACATTCTCGTGAGCAACGCCGGCGACATTCGCGGCCCCGCGGTTCGCAACGCCAATCACCGCGACGTTCAGCTTTTCGTTCGCGTTGCGAGCACGCACGACCATCGGCGCGGTGAAGGCGGCGCCGACGGTAGCGAGGAATTTCCGACGAGTGAGACGAATTGGCATGATTGGCTCCTGAGAATCGCTGGGACTGAGCCCGAATTGCTGTGGGGCGGGTAACACTCCTCGCGAGTGTACACGACCAGAGTGAGGTAAAAAGGAAGAATTGGATCGAACGGGTGAGGGAGAGCGGCGCGTTGAGCGAACAGGGCGACGCGCCGCCCTCGACCTCGACCCGCGCTCCCTGGGCGACATGGAGCTTAAGCGGGAAAAACCTGCTGGTGTAGTATCCTCATGGCATGTAACGCTGCCGGATGCGAAATTCGGACTTCGAAAATCACAGAACCCTTTAGCGGAAATCACAAACCCTTATCCATTAACATCTTCCGCCCGAAAAAAACCCGACCACGTCACATTTGCCGCACCGAACCATGTTAGAACTCGAACGAACAACCTAACCAACCCGGCAACGGAACTATTACGACGATCCGCGCACCGCCGCTACGCGACAGTAACCGAGGTCGGCGGTACAATCGCGGTCACACCCACAACGGAGGGCTCCGCATGGCGATTCCGCCACTCGCGATCGGCGTTTGCAGTTGGTCGCTCCAGGTAACCAACGTTCCGGAACTGAAAACCTTTCTCGACAAACTCGGAATCGAAGTGGTGCAGATCGCCTGCGGTGACCCGCACCACGCGAGTTGGGCCGAAGGCGAGGACTTACCGTCTGCCGCGCTCGCTGCAGGGTTCAAGATGTCGGGTGCGATGCTCGGTTTTCCGGGCGAAGACTACACCACCCCACAGACCATCGAAAAGACTGGCGGGTTCGGTGATTCTGCGACCCGCCCCGAACGGCTGGAATGCTTCAAGTGGGGGTTGGCGCGCACAAAGGCACTGGGGCTGTCCGATCTCATGTTGCACGCCGGGTTCATCCCCGCGGTCGGTTCGCCGGAGCGGAAGGCGTTTCTGGACACACTGGCCACAGTGTCGGAACTCGCACAAGCAGCGGGTGTGACTGTGGCGTTCGAAACGGGGCAAGAGTCCGCCGCCCTGCTCCGCCGAACCCTGGACGACCTGAAGTGCCCGAACCTGAAGGTCAACTTCGACCCGGCGAACATGCTGCTTTACGACATGGACGACCCGCTACGGGTTCTGGACCTTCTTGCGCCGGACATCCGCAGTGTTCACCTGAAGGATGCAAACCGGCCGACGGTGAAAGGAACGTGGGGGACCGAGGTGCCGCTCGGGACGGGGCAGACCAACACGCGCGAGTTCGTCAAGGCACTGAAGCGAATCGGCTTCACGGGACCGCTGTGCATTGAGCGCGAGGTCGGGAACCAGCAAGAGCGGTTCTGGGACATCGAACACGGGGTCCGGTTCTTACGCGAATGCTTGGCTTCTTGAGCCATCCGTCTGTTGCGAGATTCGGTGAGGTTCGTGGGTTGTTACGGAACTGACTTACGAACCCCACCGGAGCGAACGACCTGCAGATCACCTCAGCCCACTAAACTCCCACCGCCACGAATTCCGGCACCGGACAATCTGCAAACTCCGTGCTTGCCACGAAGATGCACCCCGCGTTTGGGCACTTCACGCGCAGGTCCGCCGGCATCCCTTCGCTCGCGGTCGTGAGAATCAGTTTCACTCCGTTGGGACGTTTCACCAAAAAGGGACAGGTCACGCGCGGCGAGCCCGGCGTGGTCCATTCTTCGAGAGCCGCACCGGTCGCGAGTGAAAATCGTACAGCCCGACCCGCTTCCACGAAATCGGGATTGAAGAACGCAACGATTACCGACCCATCGCCGCAATCACACATGCCGTCCGGAAAACCCGCTTGGTTCGACAGGTCGAGCGCGACGCCATCGGGCACAGCGGTTCGGGCCGCTACGTCGAGACGATGACGAACAACCTTTCGCGTCGGCGTATCGATGTCGTAGAGGACCAGACCGCGATCGTCGGTGGCAAACACCTTCCCGTTCGAACAGACCTGCTTAGCCGCCAGAAGTGAGATACGGTTGTCCTCGGGCGTGTAAAGGTAAAGCTGTGCGAGCTTCGCCTCTTCATCGAACTGTGTGTCCTTCGTACCAAACACCACCGCCCTTCCGCCGGGAACGATCTCTGCGTCGTTAATGATCGTCCGCGGGTTGTCGTCAGGAATCGTTGCGAGCGGATCGGACCATTTACCGTTCGCGACATCGCACACCCGAAGCTGCTTATCGACCCCGACCAGCATCCGGTTCCCGCCGGCGATGGGAAGAGCGAAACCCGGACGGCCCGGGCACGGCTCGATGAGGTCTTCGGCGAATTGGTCGTCCGGGAAATGCACCCGCAGTTCACCGTTCTTAGCAGAGGAATTGAGCTGAATGTTGACCCACGCCAAGCCGGCCTTTCCCCCCACGGTGAGCCAACGGGGGCCTTCAGGCAGGAACCGGTCCTCTTCCTCAATGAAATCGATGTAGACGATCGCTTCGGTGCTTCTCATCGCGGTACTCCGATCGCAGTTCGGCCACTACACTATGCCTATTCAGAGGATACGAACGGAGCCGGGCCATGTTCCTGTCGGGGAAGTCGGCACTCATCACCGGGAGCAGCCAGGGCATCGGTTTAGGTGTCGCGCAGGCGTTCGCGTCGAGCGGCGCGAGGGTGGTTGTCACCTCCGAGAAGCCTTTAGCCAAGTGCCCGGAAGTGCTGCGGTTGCTCAGCGACTACGAACACACTCGGTACGTCCAGGCCGACCTATTAAGCGAGGGCGAACCCGAACGGCTGGTAGACGAAGCGTGGGCAGCGTTTGGCGGGATCGATGTTCTGGTCAACAACCTCGGAACCTACAAAGAGCCACCGCTGACACAACTCACCCGGGACCACTTCGACTTCATTTTCCGGCTGAACGTGTGGATTCCAGTCGCGATCACGCGCGAGGTGGTGCGGCGCGCACAGGTCGCGCGGCGGGGGGGACGCATCCTGTTCAGCACGTCGCTCAACGCGACCCGCTCCGAGCCACTGCACACGCTCTACGACGCGAGCAAAGGGGCGGTGAACGCACTCACCCGCCAGCTGGCCGTCGAACTTGCACCACTCGGGTTCACCACCGCGGCGGTCGCCCCCGGGCTGGTCGAAACCCCACTGACCGACTTCGGGCTGAAGTCCTCACCGGCCGAGCGTGAGGCCGTCATTGGACAGATCCCGGTCCGCCGCATCGCAACTGTCGAGGATGTGGCGTGGTGGTACGTGTTTCTGGCGTCGGACCGCGCGAACTACAGCACCGGGAGCGTGTTCACCGTGGACGGCGGACTGGATGCCCAACAGATGGCAGTGCGCCCGGTCACGGAAGCCGAAAAGAAATAAGCACTTTACGCCGTAACTCACTTCCACGTGCGGTATTTTGGCTTATCCGCTGGTTCCTTCCCACCGAGTTGCGGAACGAGCCACTTCAAACCGTCGAGGTTGTCCGCGAGACGCTCGGCTGCATCATCAGACGTGTGCCCCAAAATGCCGATTGGTCCGGCGTAACCACTCTTCGCGATGACCGCCAAAAGTTGGAGATCCAGTTCACCGCCGGCGAGCGGGACGATTTTCTTGCCCGCCCTGTCCCCGCCCTTCACGCTGCCGTTCAGGTTGAGAGCGAGGAGATGCGGTTTCATCGCTTCGAGCAACTTGGGGAATCGGTCGAAGTGGTCGTGGCCGTGGTGCTGGTTGTACACGATCCCGACGTTCTTCAGCTTCAGCAACTCGATAACCACGATCTGATTTTCGGGCTCGCCAAACCACCCACCGTGGTTGTACAGCCCGACGGTGCAGCCTTGCTTCGCAGCAGCTTCCGCAACAGGTCGCAGCACTTTGGCAGCGTTTTCGACCTTTGCAGCCTGATCCGTCCCACCTGGGTCGCCCATCGTGATCCAGAGTTGCGTCTTGATGTCGTGCTTCTTGAGCACTGCCAAGAGCTTCTGAGCGTCCGTGCCAAGATTCGCCGGAAACCACACAGCCGTCAGCTCGATGCCGGCCTTCTTGAGCAACGCGACCTCTTCGTCAAACGTCGGGAGGTGTTCGGTGCGCCAGTCGTATGCGTACCGCTTGAACCCGAGCTTCTGAAGCATCTCGACGCGCTCGGCCGGGCCTCGCTTCTTGGCATCAAATGGCACGATGCACCACGCAACGAGTTTGTCCGGCGCAAACACATCGGCAGGTTTGGCGGGGTCAGCCGCGCGAGCTGATGCGACGGTAAAAGCACTGACCGCGAGCAGAAAGAGAGGTTTCATCTGAGACGGGGGTAAGGGTCACGGGCCACAAACACCCTCACACTACGCTCGAACGGGTCATCGGGCTACTGAAGGTCGCCAGTGAGCTTGATGTCCCAGACAGCAACCGGGGCTCCGTTCGCGACGGTTGCGAGGTGCTTGCCGTTCGGCGAGAACGCAACCGTTCTGACCCCACGCCCACCGCTCTCGATCAGTTGCGTCTGCAGCCCGCTCGCGCGGTGCCACACCCAAACGGAGCCGTCTGGCGTCCCGGCCGCGATCCGGTTCGCGTCCGGTGAGAACGCGAGACAAACAACGGCCCGCTCGAAGCCCGTGATTGTGCGAAGCAACTCGCGCGACGCTACGTCCCAAATCTGAATCACGCCGTTAAAACCGACCGCGAGGAGCCGCCCGTCGTCGGAATAGGCCAGCGCGGTTGGGGGCCGCTTCTGGATCGGCAGAGACGACAGTCGTGCTCCGGTTATGGTGTCGAGCAGCAGCACCTTGTTGCTACCACCGCGGGCGAGGTCGATCAGCCCGACGGCAAGCGCGCGGCCGTCGGGGCTCGAAGTGATACACGCGATGTTCTCGGCGACGTTCAGTTGAAAACGCTCTTCGCCGGTCGCAACGTCAAGGAGCCGCACGCACTTGTGCGGCTTCGGCAAATCGACCACCGCGAACCACGAGGCGTCCGGCCCGACCGCCCAGAACCGTGAGTCGCCGATGCGGGCATCGACGACGGCCAGTTCGCCCCCGTCGGGCAGTGAGCGGATCAGCACCCGGTCTTCGCGATCGCCGCGGAACGTGACAAGGTGTTTGCGGTCACGGGTGAAGCCCGCGAACCCGTCGGTGCGCCTGGCGTAGTAACTGGATTCGATGGCCGAGGTCTCCCCCCAGCGGGTGAACGCACGAGCGTTCCCGACCCACAGCTCTGCCCCGTCAAGCGAATACGTCACGTCGCGTGCGCCCGGAAACGCCAAGGTCCGAGCGGGCACGCGATCGACGGCGCGCGAGTTCTCAATGTCAACCCGATCGAGCCCGGCGGTGACCAGCGCCGAACCGACGCCGACCGGAACAGGTTTGGGAGCCACAGTACGGACGAGTTCCACCTGCCCGCTCCGGATGTCCACACGCGCGGTGTCCGGGCCGGCCGATGAAACGACAAACAGCCCGCTGTGAGCGAGTACGTCGGTCACGGATGTGCTGACGACGAGCGGGCGGCTGTTCGGCCGGTCCGAAACCGTCGCGGTGAGTTGACCAGCGGCGAGGTACAGTTGCGGCTTACTTGCGACCGTGCGCCCGCCGGAACGGAACCTCACCACGCTGTCGGATTCGATCTCAAACCGGGCCGGCTCGGCCAGGAGTTCGACGACGGCCAAGCTCTCATCGCCGGTCCGAAGGGTGAACCCGACCGGCAACTCGTTCCCCTCCTCCACCGGAACAACGTCACCGGTGGCGTTCAACACCTCGACCAGTCCGGTTTTCTGCGACAGCTTCGCAAAGCCCTGGCCCGCCGCCCCGGGCAGATCGTCGTGCGCAGGCAAAACGATCGGTGCCGGCTTCACCCCGAGCCACACCGCCACGAGCGCACACGCGGCGCACGCGGTCAGAACCACCGCCACCGCACGACGCCGCACGGTCCGTCGCGGTCCCGGTCCGGAGCGCGCCCAGATTGGTGGCGCCGCAGTGGTAATCGCGGCCAGCACGGCGCCGGCGGTTCGCTCCGCTTGAGCTTCTTGGATCTGAGCGAGAGTGGCATCGGCCAGGTCGAAATCCGTGCGCAGCGCGCGAAGCTCGGCTTCGAGAGCCAGCAGTTCGAGGTGTTCGGCCTCGGCGCGTGGGTCGGCGGCGAGCGCGTCGAGTTCCTCGGCCTCCGCTGACGTAAGAGCGCGGTCGAGGAGCTTGAGCGTGAGTTCAGCGACGCGGTTCATTGGTCGTTCAGTTTCGTTTGAATGCAGTCGCGGAGACGGAACCGGATGCGCGAAATCATCCGCTGAACAGCTTCCGGTGTTTGTCCCTGCTTCGCCGCGATGGCCTCGAACGAGAGACCCCGCTCGTACCGCAGCGCCAGCACCACGGCTTCGCGGGGCGTCAGCAGTTCCCGGCAACCACGGAGGGCCACGACGTACGCGTCGGAGTCATCGCGGTGAGCGGCACTCTCGGCCCGGAGCCGCTCCGCCAGCCGCTCGCGGTAGACCGCGAGCCGCCGGTCCTCGCGCCCGGCGGTGCGCAGCTCCTTCCGGAGCCGGTTGCGAGCGACGGTGCGGACCCACGCGCCGAAATCGGTCCCCAGCGCGTACTGATCGAGGTGAAAGTAGGCGTCCACGAACACCTGTTGAACGATGTTCTCCGTCGCATCGCGGTCGCGGAGCAGCGCCGCCGCAATCCGCCAAACGCTTTCCTGATACAGACGCACCAGTGCCGCGAACGCCGGTGTGTGGCCGGCGAGCACGTCCGCCACGATCCGGTCGGCCTCCGGTGTCGCCGCCCCGGTTTCCTCGTCGTCGCTTTGCACGATTACAAACAGAACCCCGCGGCGCCACGAATCAGACAGACCAGTAGTCACGCCGCCGCACCGGTCGCAGCCGGCTCCGATGACACGGGGAAGCGCTTCGGGCGGATTTTGCGCCCGTTCAGAATCGCGCCGATCACGGTGTACCGCACGCAATATTCGTAACTGAGGAGCAGCACGGCTAACGTTGCGAGTGTAACTAAACCGCACTTCAAGAACCCGGGCGCGGACCAGTCGCGGACCAGAAATTGAAACACAAAAATCGGAGTGATGCTCGCGAGGTAGCACCAGTACGCGGAATCGGCGAGGTAGCGCACCCACGCCCGTTCGCGCGCGAACAGTTGCAAGAACCCGCCCCACAACCCCGCGACCATCAACCACGTGTAGAGCACCGATACGGCGTACCCGGTCAGCTTCATTGCGAGCACACCATCCTTTCCGGAGCGTTCGGCCTCATACCCCTTCACCACCAGACCGAGCATCAACGGCAGCAGCACAGTGTTGGCAATTAAAAGGTGCAGGCGCCACCGGTGGCCGAACGCGGTGGCGAGGTCGCGGTGACGGTACAGCATCCACCCGAAACAGAAGAACGCGAAGTAGTAGCTCACGATGTGCCACTGCGGGTTCCATTGCGAGGGCGTGTCCACAACCCACGTCATTGGCAGCATGAGCGGGAAAGTCAGAACGGCAGGCACCAGCACCCGCCCGGAACCGGCAATTAACCGACGAAACGCGGCGTCCGTTACGAGCAGGAGTCGCGTGCCAGCGAGTCGATCGAGTAGCGGCGCCAGCACAGCCACGGCGACCGTGAAGAGGAGCAGGTAGTACAAAAACCAGAGGTGAACGAGCGGCAACTTGGTGACCGCATTCCCCGCCAAAACGTAGTCGAGGATGAGTTGCGGCGCGCTCGCCTCGGGGTTCGCCGCCACGAGCTTCGCTGCCACGCCCCGCGCCACCGATTCGGGACCGCGCACAGCCCCGGCACGCACGTTTTCAATCTCGGCGTATAGCCCGGTTACCTGAACCGTGGGCACGATGAAAACGAGTGCGAGAACAAACGGCAGCGCGACCCGCTTCGCACGGTGCTTCAACATGCCGATCAGCCCGTAACGCCGGTACAGCAAGCACCCGAAGAACCCCGCGAGCACAAAAAAAAGTTGCATCCGGAAATCGTGAACCGCGATCAGGAACACGTCCGCGAGCGGGACCGGTTCCGGGTCACGCACCGGCCAGAACGCCGGCACGTTCACCATGAACGAAATGGCCGCGTGCAGGACGACCCCAAGAAACATCGCAAACCCGCGCAGGCTGTCGAGCGCGTGGTACCGGTCGGACGGCGCAGGCGTTGACATGATGCTCCTACCCACTGCGGGTCAAATAGTATTCAGAATAGGTCCTCCGGCCCACTCTCCAACGCCCACCGAACCGACTTCGCGGTAGCGATCCCAACGCCCTGGGTGGCGCAATCTCACGCTTTGTCTTTCCGAACGCTCGACGACACCCACCCCGGCTGGTAATTTGGGCAAAATGCTTTGCGGTCGCAGTGGGCCGCAGATGATGGACCATCTCCCGACCCGCGAACCGCGGGTTTTACTGTATTCCCGTCAGCGGGTCACCGACCCGACGGAGGTGCTGAGTGTTACCACGGTGTGCAGTCTCGTCGCGGGCGGTTGCGGCGCTGGTGCTGGTCGCGGGGTTCGTCGTCACCCTTCGTGCCGAAGACCCCCAGAAGACCCGCGAACAGGAGATCGCTGAAGTCCAAAAGCAGCTCGAAGCGCTTCAAAAGAAGCTGGACGAGCTGAACAAGAAAAAAAGTAGCCCGACCACACCGGCAGCCAAGAAGGCGCTCACCTTCGCGGACGCGGAGAAGTGGCGATCAATTCGCGATTTCACCCTCTCCCCTGACGGCAAGTGGTTCGCTCACCGCGTCGGTGCCACGGAAGGCGAAGGAGACCTGTTCCTGCGGAACATCGCGGACGGAAAAGAAACGAAGTTCACGGGCGGCACCGGGTTCGGCACCGCGGTGTTTTCGCTCGACAGCAAGTGGTTCGCGTTCACGTATACTCCTTCCACAAAGGGCGGCACGGCGCCGGGTTCGGGCGGCAAAGCCAAGGTGACTCTGGTGAACCTGGCGACCGGTGACAAAACCGACATCGAAGGAGCCGCGTCGGCCCGGTTTAACGGCGAGGCCGCCACACACCTCGTGTTCCGCAAGGTCAGCGAGCCGGCCGCCGGCGCACCGGCGGGCACAGCGTCCGCTGCGAGCGGGTCGGACCTCGTGTTGCGCGACCTCGCGACCGGCACCGACCTCGTTCTCGGGAATGTCGCAGAGTTCGATTTCACCAAGAAGGGCGACTGGCTCGTGACCGTCATCGACGCCAGCGGCCGGATCGGGAACGGCATTCACCTCCGCGAGATGAAGACCGGCCTCGTGTACCCGATTGAGGCGAGCAAGGCGAATTACCGCTCGCTCTCCTGGAACGAAGACACCACCGCATTTGTCGTCACGAAGCAGACCGAGGATGCCGGTTCGGACGCCAAACCGCTGTCGATCGTCGGGTTCACGGAGTTGGGGCCGAAGCCGACGAAAGCCGTTTACGATCCGAAGGACGACAAGGGCTTCCCGACGGACTTCGTCATTACCGGCCCGGCCGCGTGGACCGACGGGCTCGACGGCTTCAGGTTCTCGATCACCGAGCGCAAAAAGAAAACCGACACCGCACCGGCACCGAAGGAAGTCAAGTCCGAAACCAAAACCGATCCGAAGGACGACAGCAAAAAGGGCAAGAAAATCGTCCCGACAGCCGGTAACTCGACCGACGGCGGTAAGCCCGATCTGGTGGTGTGGCACTGGAAGGACGAGCGACTCCAGCCGATGCAGGAGAAGCAGGCGAGCAGCGACCGGGTGACGAACTACAGCGCCGTGTACTGGATCAAGGACAAAAAGTTCGTCCGGCTCGCCGACGAGAAATTTAAGCAGGTGGTGCTCGCCCCGAAGCACAAGTTCGCGATCGGCCGCGACTCGAAGCCCTACGAGTACCAGAGCTACCTGACCGGGAAGTTGTACACCGACGTTTATAGTGGACCCCGAAAACTGGACCGCCGGTTAAGCTATACCGGAGGCCCAGGAAAGGGGAACCCATGGCGGGCAAGCGGAAGAGTCACTCGGCGGCGTTCAAGGCCCAGGTCGCGCTGGCGGCCCTCAAGGGCGACAAGACCATCAACGAACTGGCGAGTCAGCACGGCGTCCACCCGACCCTGATTCATGGGTGGAAGAAGCAGTTGCTCACCGGGGCCGAGGCCGTGTTCGCCTCGGGGGCGAAGGGCACCGGCCCCCCGGAAGACAAGACGACCGAGTTGTACGAGCAGATCGGCCGCCTCAAGGTGGAACTCGACTGGGTGAAAAAAAAATCGGCCGCCCTCGGCTGAGGCCAAGCGTGCCCGGATCGAGGCCGAGCACCCGGAGCTGAGCGTCCGGCGCCAGTGCGAGCTGATCGGATTGAACCGCTCGACGGTGTACTACGAGCCGACCCCGGAGAGCGCGGAGAACCTGACGCTGATGCGGTTGATCGACGAGCAGTACACGACGTGCCCGTTCTACGGGAGCCGGCGCCTGGCCGCGTGGCTGGGCACCCAGGGCCACGAGGTGAACCGCAAGCGGGTGCAGCGGCTGTTGCGGATCATGGGGTTGGAGGCCCTGTACCCCAAGCCCAAGCTGTCGGTCGGGTCCGGGCACAAGGTGTACCCGTACCTGTTGCGGGGCGTGGCCATCGACCGGGTCCATCAGGTGTGGAGCACGGACATCACGTACATCCCGATGCCCACCGGGTTCATGTACCTGGCCGCAACGATGGACTGGTTCAGCCGGTACGTGGTGGCCTGGCGACTGTCCAACACGTTGGACGGGTCATTCTGCCAGGACATGCTGGAGGAGGCCTTGGGCCGGGGCAAGCCGGAGGTGTTCAACACGGACCAGGGAGTCCAGTTCACGGCCGCCGCGTGGGTCGGGCGATTGGAGCGGGCCGGGGTCGCGGTGAGCATGGACGGGCGGGGCCGGTGCCTGGACAACGTGTTCGTGGAGCGCCTGTGGCGGAGCGTCAAGTACGAGGACGTGTACCTCAAGGGTTACGAGTCGGTGCCGGCCCTGGAGAGTGGGCTCCGGGCGTACTTCGGGTTCTACAACACCGAGCGGTTACACCAGTCCCTGGACTACCGCACCCCGGCTCAGGTGTATGGCGTCGGAGCCACGAAGGCCCCGACGAAACAGTAGCGAAGGATAGCAACTTTTTGGTCTAGACAATGGGGTCCACTGTAGTTTACGTCGTTGACCCGAAGACCGGCGCCCGGACGAAAGCGGTCGAAAAGCTCTCGAGCCTGTTCTTTGGCCCGGCAACCGTAAGCCCGTCGCCGACCGGTACGCACGCCCTTTACTACAAGGACGGCCATTACCACGTCCTCGACTTCGCCACCGCCAAGTCGGTGAACGTGACGGAGAAAGTGGGCGCCTCGTTCGTTGACGCGGACGACGACCACAACTTCGACAAACCCTCGACGCCGGCCTACGGCTGGAGCCGGGACGGAAAGTTCGTGCTCCTCTCCGACGGGTGGGACATCTGGCGGGTCAGCGCGGACGGCACCGGCGGTACAAACCTGACCGTGAACGGGAAAACGGACGCCATCCGTTACCGTATGACGCTTCAGTTCGAGCCGGAGCCCAAACCGGGCACCGACCTCACGCAGCCCGTTTACACCCTTATGTACGGCGAGTGGAGCAAGAAAGAGGGGCTGGCCCGCCTCGACCCGTCGAAGACCGGAGTGAGCGTTCTGGCGTGGTCGGATCACGGGTACAATCCTCCGAGCAAAGCGCGCAAAGCCGACACCTTCGTGTTCATGCGTCAGTCGACGACCGAAGGCGCCGACCTCTACATCACTGATGGCACGTTCAAGGACCCGAAGAAGGTGACCGACAGCAACCCGCAGCAAAAGGACTACAAGTGGTCCGCTGGGGCGAAGTTGATCGAGTACAAGGGCGTGGGCGGCAAGCGCCTACAAGGGGCACTCTTCCTTCCGGCCGACTACGAGCCCGGGAAAAAGTACCCGACGATCGTCTACATCTACGAAAAGCTGTCTCAGAACATCCACCGCTACCAGGCCCCGGGTACGTGGGGCGTCGGTTCGGTACACGCTTCGAACGGGTACGCGGTGCTGATGCCGGACATCACCTACAAGCTGAACGATCCGGGCGTGTCGGCAGTCGAGTGCATTCTGCCGGCGCTCGATGCGGCGGTTGCCACCGGCATCGTGGATAACGACAAAGTCGCGCTGCACGGGCACTCGTGGGGCGGTTACCAGACGGCGTTCCTGGTGACCCAAACGAACCGCTTCAAGTGCGCGATCGCGGGCGCTGCGCTCACCGACCTCGTGAGCATGTACAGCAGCGTTTACTGGAACGCCGGGATGGCGAACCAGCCGATCTTTGAGAGCAGCCAGGGACGGTTCACCGGCGGTTACTGGGAACAACAGGATGCCTACATCCGCAACTCGCCCGTGTACCACGCGACGAAGGTGACCACCCCGCTCCTGCTCCTCCACAACGATAAGGACGGCGCGGTCGATTTCACGCAAGGGGTGGAGTACTACAACACGCTCCGGCGGCTCCAGAAACCGGTCGTGATGTTGCAGTACAAGGGAGAGAACCACGGGCTGGCTAAGCCCGAGAACCGCAAAGACTACGCAGTGCGGATGAAAGAGTTCTTCGACCACCACCTGAAAGGCTGCCAGGCGCCCGACTGGTGGATCGAGGGCGTCCCGCACCTCAAGATGGAAGACCACCTCAAGAGTCGTCCGAAACCTTAACCGCCGCCGTAGAATCTAACATGGGCCGCGCCGGATTCCCGGTGCGGCCCTTTCTGTTCAGGGGATGACCATGAGCGCACAAACCGAGACCGCGATCCTCGGGGGCGGCTGTTTCTGGTGCTTGGAAGCCGTGTTCGAGCAACTCAAGGGAGTCGCAAAGGTCGAATCCGGCTACACCGGCGGCGCGGCACCGAACCCCACCTACGAAGCCGTTTGCGGCGGTAAGACCGGTCACGCCGAGGTGATCCGTGTCACCTTCGACCCCTCCGTCATCAGTTTCCGCGAACTGCTGGAGGTGTTCTTTGTGATTCACGACCCCACAACCCTGAACCGGCAGGGCGCGGACGTGGGAACACAGTACCGCTCCGCGATTTTCTACACCTCCGAAGAGCAACGCCACACCACCGGCGAGGTCATTCAGGAACTCACGAACGCAAAGACCTTCGCCAACCCGATCGTCACAAAGGTGGAGCTGGCGCAGGAGTTCTTCAAGGCGGAAGAGTATCACCAGGGCTACTACCGAGCGAACCCCGACCGCGGCTACTGTCAAATGGTAGTTAGCCCCAAGGTCGCAAAAGCCCGCGCCGCGTTCGCAGCCAAACTGAAGTGAAGCAGGGGTGAATTCACTTCAGCGCGGTGGCCGTTCTAACCGACGCGCTTCAGGGCGTCGGTTGCGATTTTGGCACAGAATAGACCTGCAATTGCGTCATTTTCCCTGCACTTCGAACCGCTTCTCTTGACGGCCTGCGGTCACGGTCATCTTTAACGCACTTGCGTGTTGAATTCCGTCAGATCTTCCCTTCGATGCCGAGCTGGTGGAAGTAGTGGGTGACCTTGTCCTGGTTCTCGAGCAGCCAGTCGATACTGGGCTCGTTCGCCAGGGCCTTACGGATCACCTTCACTGTGGCCTCGCGGTTCACCTGGAACAGCCCGGCGTGGTCCACCTGCTCGGGCGGCACGTTCAGCACGCTCGGGTCGAGCCATACCGAGTAGATGATTCCGAGGTCGTTCACCTGGTCCTTCGGAATCAGCCCTTCCCGCACCGCGTCGAGCACCCCGTTGGCGATGCCGGCTTGCACGCTGCCCATCAGAATGCCGGTGTACCGGGAGCTGTTCACGGTCACCTTGCTAACCATCAGGGTCGCCGGCTTCACCTGCACGTCGCTGTTCAGGATGGCGAACACTCGGGTGTGACCCTTCACCTGATCGCCGACGAGCGTCGCCAACGCGGTCCCGACCGGGCCGTCGAGGGCACCGATCACGATCTCGGGCTCTGCGCACAGGTAATCCTTGTCCCCTTCGATAAGAGCCTCGCCCGTCCGCATCACGATCCGCCCTGCCATGCGTGTCCTCCGGTTTTCGCCGTCACCGTGCCAGCAGAGGTTGTATCGACCTCTCCGAAAGGTGGAACCGGCTGTCGAACTCAATCGAAGCACGCCGCTACTCACCTCGTCGGAACCCGTTCCGGGCGGATCACCCGGCCGGTAGCCGGCCGTACACGGGATGATCCGTTTCGAACCCGGCGCCGGAAGGGTACACACCTCCGAGCGAGTTACGTTCGCTCATTACGGCCGATGGCACCGGGGCAGTTGCGGCCGCGCGCCGTGAGCGGCCCTTGCCCGAAAAGGCGGCCACGAGTGCGGCAATAAGCCCGGCCACCAGCAACACGATCACCACCAGCCGGATGATCTTCATCCAGCTCCACGGCCGCTCGCCGGACACTTTGCCCGTGCGCCCGTTGATCAGGATCTGAAACAGCTTTTCGTGGTAGTGGTAGTTCGCGATCCAGACCGGCAGCAAGCAGTGCTTGAACGTGACGCCCAGGTAGCGGGTGTCGGTCGATTCGATGCGCTGGTGGTCGCCGCCGATGTCCCGCCGGATCAGGTCGCGAATCGTGGGCTGCATCACCTCTTTGGCAACCACCAACCCCTGCTTCAAGTCGACCGCGTAGCGCTCGGTCTTCAAGCCCGCAAGGAAGGCGTCCTGAAACACCTCGAGTTCGCCGGTGTCCCAAGGCTCCAGGCCGCTGATGAGGTGCTGCGGCACGCTCTTCGACCCGCACACGAGAACGTCGTCGAAGAAGTGCTGCACCTCGCCGGAAACCGAATACCAGTTCGTTTTCGTGACGGTTCGCGAACGTTGGACCTCGTTACCGTTCGCGTCTTTTTCGGTGTAGTATTCCGTTTCCTGGTAGTCGTCGCCGCGCATCCCGTGGTAGCGGGTGTAGGTCATCGCGTCGTAGGTCCAGTACGGCAGATACACGCCTGCGAGCTGGCCCAGGTTCGCGACCTTCTTGAGTTCGGTCGGCGCGAACCACAGCCCTCCGAGCCAGGAATCGAACTCCTCGCGTGCCGCCCGCAGGTCCACCTTGAAGGGAATGAGCGACTCGGGCCGCAGCATCCCCTCGACGGCTTCCGGCCGGTTCTCCAGGTGCGTGCTGCAAAACGGGCACGAATCGGTGACGACCTTGTCTTCGAGCAGCACCATCGCACCGCACCCGCCGCAGCGGGTTTGCGTCGATCGCCCCTCAATCCCGCCGACGTTGCCCTTCACGAGCTTGCTGGCGTACTCGTTGAAGTTCCGCTCCTCGACCTCCGCGCCGCCGTCCTCGACGCTCGACGTGTGGCCGCAGTACGGGCACTTCAGCGCCCGATCGCGCGGGTCGAACTCGACCTTCGCGCCGCAGTTAAGGCACGGGAACAGCTTCCCTTTCGGGGGCTCTTTCGTAACGGCCGGCTCGCGCGTCTCCGGCGGCTTGGTGGGGGTCGGGAGCGGAAGCGGAGGCGGAGCGGCCCCGGGCAAGGGCGGAGGAACGTCACCCGAGGGCGGCAGCGGAGGCGGCGTACTCATAGTCACTGGCAAACCCCAACCGCAAGGTCGAGGGTCTGTGATGGAGTGGTGAATTGCGGCATTGCGCGGCGCAGTCTGCACAAATCGCGAGCTGCGCAAGGGGATTTTGGGGGCGTTTCGTGGGTAGCAATGTGCCAGCGAAACGCCAGTCGGTTGGTAGCGAATGTCCAGTCGGCGACCAGTCGGTGCGGTAGCGTTCTGGACCACGTCCGGTACTTACATGGGCGGCAGCGGCGGCGGCACGGGAGCGAACAGCGCCGCGAGTTCCGGAACCGTTTCCGCGGCGGCCCAGCCCGCCATGCCGGCGCGCCACACCAGCGAAGTTCGTGTGATCCGACCCGCCGCCACGTGCGCTTGGAGCGCCGCCATGTCGAATGGCCCTGCGGAGGCGCCGTTGATCGCGGCGTGGAATGCGACCGCCGTCGGCAGCGGGGGCGGACCGCTCGCGCCCGCCGGGGGTGTGGTGTTTGCCGGCGTGACGACACCCGGCGCCCCCGCAGCGCCCGCGAACGCATTGCCCATCTGGTTGCCGATGGCGACGCCCGCACCGAGACCGGCCCCGAGGCCCGCTAGCCCGCCGGGGTTGGCGGCGGCGGTGGGAATGGCTTCGGCGGTCTGGAACTTGGCGTACTGATCCAGGTTCCCGAGCACCGCCATTTGCGACCGCTTGTCGAGCGCCGCTTCGACTTCCGGCGGGAGCGAAATGTTCTCGACGAAGAACTGCGTGAGCGACACGCCCATCTTCGCCATTTCGGGGGCGATCCGCTCCAGCGCGATTCTACCGACCTTTTCGTAGTTACCGGCAAGGTCGAGCATCGGGAGGCGCGAGGAACCCAGCGCGTCGATGAAGCGCGACACCACCACGTTGCGGAACTGCGCCGAAATCTCGTACAGCTCGAACGACGGGTCGGTGCTCACCAGTTCCTTGAGAAAGGTGCCCGGGTCGGTGATCTTGAACGCGTAGTTCCCGAACGCTCGCAGGCGCACCGGCCCGAACTCCGGGTCGCGGTACATGATCGGGTTCTGCGTGCCCCACTTCTGGTTCGTCCACTGCCGCGTGGAGATGAAATACACCTCGCACTTGAACGGCGACTCAAACCCGTACTTCCACCCGAGGATGGTGGAGAGGATGGGCATGTTGTTGGTGTCGAGGGTGTACATCCCCGGCAGCTTCACATCCGCGAGTTGCCCCTCCTTGACGAACCCGGCGGCCTGCCCCTCGCGCACCACGAGCTTCGCGCCGTTCTTGATCTCGTTCTTGTGGCGCGTGAACCGGTGGGCCAGGATCTCGTTCTGGCTCGGCTCGGTCCACTCGATGATGTCGATCAGTTGGCCTTTAGCCCAGTCCATCAGCCCCATGACTCGTCCCGCCCACAGGTGTGGTTTCGCCCGCCCCGGTAACGCCGAAGCTAACCGATACCCGACTCTTCGTCCACGACCGACTCGCTTTTCGGCCCAACCCGCGAAACCGCAGGTTTCACGCCCGGCGCGACGCTACCGTCGTTACTCCTTGCACGTGCGGCCCGAATCCGCAGCAGCGGTCACAAATTCTGCTTCTCGTACCGAAACCGGTGAATCTGTCGGTTGCAGATCGCGCGTATCGACCTACCCCCCGGCCCCTTCCCTGAAGGGAGGGGGTGGCGCCTGGAGCGTTGGCCCCGATGCGAGAGGAGCGCGCCACGTTCGGTGAAAGCAAGCTGTCTTACTCCCCTCCCTGCAGGGAGGGGCTGGGGGTGGCTTCTTCGCTCCGCGCGCCCCTTTCGCCCCGGGACGAGCGTTCTCGGCGCCACCCCCTCCCTTCCGCCGGCCCACGGAAGCTCTGCTGACCGGGCCGGCGAGCACGGCGAGGGGGCCGGGGGGTAGGTCGATACGCAACACCCGCAACCTACACTCACAAGCCAACCGGCGTCACTGCTTCCCCAACACGAGATCTACGACCCAGCACCCACGAACATGCGGCCCAGACCCCCGACAGTGGTCGAGGATGTCGGCGCTGTCACAGCCGGCGTCCTGAAGAGCGTCTGCGAGAATCGGCATCACGCTGAAGTCGCGTGACTCGTACATTTGCGCCGCGAGCGCGACAGTGGTTTCCGTACGCCATTCCAGGGAGAAGGTAACGGGGCGGAACGGATTGCCGAAAATGTCTCGCAGAAGTACGACTTGTTCAGCTTGCTCCTGAGCCAAGTAATCGGCTTCCGTCTTTTCCACCAGGCTTTGGGCCGCGTCGTACTGACGAATAAATTCGACGAGGATGACGGAATCGGATGGTGTCCCATCATGCTCGGGCATTGGTAACGACTCGCAAGATTTTGCGAACGCCAAGTTGACTGGCCCCATTCTGGCCTGAACGATACCCCTCGCGGCAAGCTGTGCTGTGCGGCATTCAAACGGCGCCCAGTACAGAGTGGCTGCTTCGAGGACCGCCTCGTCAGCATAGTTCAGCCAATCCCACTCCGGAGTCGCTTCAGCACACCAGCGTGCGTGTGCTCGGCAGGTACACTCCAGTTCAGTGGATGAAACTTGCCCCTCCAAGAGCTGCTCCACCAGTTCAACCAACGCCCGACTGCCGTCGTGGTCCATGTGCGGTAGCGCACGCCGGCAGCACGCAACCTCGAACAGTCGCAGTTTCCGCTCGCTCGCGTGCCCACAGTCCTGAAGGGCTGACACCAGCGCGCGTGGGTCATTGCAAGTGATCCAGCCCGACTCGACCACAACGCCCTCGCTGCTCATGAGTTGCCCAGGATGAGGTCCACACACCAGCACCCACGAACGTGCGGCCCCGGCCCCCGGCAGTGGTCGAGGATGTCGGCGCTGTCGCAGCCGGCATCCTGAAGAGCATCTGCGAGAATCGGCATCGCGCTGAAGTCGCGTGATTCGTACATCTGGCGGGCAAGCAGAACAGCGGTTCTAGTACGCCATTCGGGTATAAGTGGCGACGATCGAAACGGATCGACGAACACTTCGCGAACAAATCGTGCCAGCAAACGTCGCTCGGCAACTTCGGCCCGATTCCACGCAACGGTGTCAACACTTGGGGAAGCGACCCGAAAGCCAGCCACATACGCCGCGTGCATCACGACATCGCACATCCTGTAGACGTAAGGACAGTCCGCGCTGTCTGAGCACGCGGCCTGACTAACGACCTGCATCGCGTGATACCGGGCATCAAGCTCAACCGAATCGACCTCTCCGTCCTCGGGGTCAAGACGTGATTCGATGATCTCCAGCACCTCGCCGGCGTCTAACAAATCCTGCTGGGACCGCAAGCCGTCCGCGAATAGTTCGGCCGTCTCTACGGCTACCTCGAACGCTTGCCGCTCGGGACATAGGTCGAGAACGCGGTGGCAACAGGCGGTAGCAAATAGACGGCACTTCCGTTGCGAGACCGCGTTGCTGTTACGGAGGTACTCAAAAAGTTCGTCCGGGTCACCGCACGCTCGCCACTCTGCTCCTGTCACGCTATTGCTCCTTCTCGAAGGGGAGCCAAGCTTGCACCTCGACGCATGCCGTGAGTGTGGTCAATACGGCGGCAGCAGCCGGCGGGCGGCGTGGGCCAGCACCCAGCCGAAGAACGCCGTGTTCCGTGCCGGCAGTGCCCACACCGCCAACCGCTGCGCCGGTTGCGGGGCGGTCAGCCAGTCTCCCTTCGCGACGCGCGCCGCGAGTGCTTCCACCCACTTCACCGAGCGCGGCCAGTCGATCACGCCCGCGAGCCACTCGGGCGGAAGACCGCCCTTCCCCACCCGCGCTCCAACCAGCGCGCCGGTAATCGCCGCAACGGTGTCCGTATCGCCGCCGCAACGGATCGCCGACGACACCGCCGTGCGGAAATCGTCCGGGTAGCGGAGCCACGCGTACAGCGCCACCGGAACCGTGTGGTACATGTACCCGCTAACGCCGCGTGACAACCCGATGGTTCGGGCGTATTCCTCCGTCGGGCGACCGGCCCGCAAATCGCTTTCGGCGGCGCTGAGAGAATCCAGCAACGTCCCGGCGGCGCGTTCGCCCGCGAGCAGCTCACGCAGTTCCGACAGGAATTGCCCTGGTTCCGGCGGGCGTGCCTCTCGCGTTTCCGCCGCCCGGTGCGCGGCCCAAGCGACCGCCAGCGCGCCGCATTCGGCTTTTGGATCGGTGTGGGTGATGCGCGTTGAAGCGCGCACGAATGATTTGAGGCGCTCGCGATCCGGGCCGAATGCGACCCCGAGAAGTGGCGACCGCATCGCAGGTCCGTTGCCCGCCGAGTGAACCCCACTTCGTTCCGACGACCAGCCCAGCCAGAGTTTCGTACAGGCCCGGATCGTCGCGCGGCCCGTTCCCGCCGGAAGCCCGGCGGCCCACCAGCGGAGCCGGCGGGCGAGGTCGCGCCGGAACGTATCCGCGTCGCCGCCGGACCGCAGAAGCGCCTGTCCGGTGAGGCAGGCGTGTTCGGTGTCGTCCGAGAACAGCCCGCGCCCGAAGAAGAATTGATGCCGGTGAAGGTGTGGAAAGAGCTTCACCCCGCGGCGCGGGGACAGATTTTCCAGCGGCAGCCCGAGAGCGTCGCCCACGGCGAGCCCGAGCATCGAACCCACAAATGCGTCGGGCGGGTGGGCCATGTCGGTGCCAGTAAACGACGGGAGTTAGGACTTCCGGTCGAAAGTCGTTAAGTCACAAATTCAGCAATCACAAAACATTGTGACTTTATGGCTTGCTGACCTGACGACTGGTGACCGGTAATCCTTACCGGCCGATCGGGCTGGGCCGGTCGATGTACCCCTTCGGCCCGATCCGGAAATCGTCCTCAGAAACGGCGAGCCGTTCGCGCCCACGCTTCTTCTGCTCTTCGATGCTGTACCGAGAGCCGTCGGGCGCACGAGCGTCCACGGGGGCCATTTGCCGCGTCTCGAGCGGCCCGGAGAACCGGTTGCACCCCACACAAACCAGCAGCGATAAAACGAGCAGGCGCCGGCGCATCGGGCCACTCCGTCGGGCGAAGAAGGTCGAATCCGTTCGCACCGTAGTTATCGCCCCGGCCGCAGGCCTGCTCCATGTCAGTCGGCCCGCGCGACCCGAGTTCGGTGCCCCGCCGCCCTCAAAACCCGCACACGACATGCCGAAGTCCGAGCCGCCCGACTTGTGCGCCTGTAGCCCGACTCATACCATAACCCCTGACCTTCCAGCCGTCACTCACCTTTGCCAACCGGTCGGGCACCTTCGCCTCGGGTTGGGTTTACTCCCGGCACGGGGTCGGCACCATGCCCACCAATGCATTGCAGAAATTCACCAAAAAGTACGACGAGTACCCGGACGACATCTTCGCCGACACCCGGATGTCACTCGGTGATCACATTGAAGAACTCCGCTACCGGATGCTGAACGCCATCAAGTGCCTGCTGGCGTTCATGGTCATCGGGTTCATGCTGGACTTCGTTGGCTGGACGATCGGCAACCGCAACCTCGGCATCGGGATGCCGATGCTCGACGTCATTACCGAACCGGTGAAGCAGCAGACCCGCGACTTCTACTACCGCAAGGCGCTCAAAGACGCCGACGCCAAGCTCGCGCAGCTCACCGACTCGCCGCCCGAAGAGATCGCGCGGATCCGTCAGAAACTGAAGGATAATGAGAACAGCCTGGAAGCGCTGAACGCCGACGAGCGGCTCAAATTGCTCGGCGCCCCCGAGGAGATGCCGGTGTTCATCCCGACATCGGCCCTGGAACCCGCGTTCGGGCCGCGCAAGAAGGAGGCGCCGGACGAACTGGCCGTCAAGCTGAGGGTCTACCCGGCGCACATCACCTCGCTGAGTTCAAAGGGCGAAGGGCTTCTGGAAAGCAAGAACTACCTCACCACACTCAGCGCCCAGGAATCGATGGTGGTGTACTTCAAGGTGTCGATCCTGTGCGGCATCGTGCTCTCGTGCCCGTTCATCTTCTACCAGTTCTGGGCGTTCGTGGGGGCCGGGCTGTACCCGCACGAGAAGCGCTACGTGTACCTGTTCTTCGGCCCGAGCGTGGGACTGTTCCTGGCGGGCGTGCTGCTGTGCCAGTTCATCGTGCTGCCGGGAACCGTCAAGGCGCTGCTGCGGTTCAACGAGATCCTCGGGTTCGACCCGGACATCCGGCTCAACGAGTGGCTCGGCTTGGCCCTCATCCTGCCGCTGGTGTTCGGGGTGTCGTTCCAAACCCCTCTGCTGATGGTGTTCCTGAACCGCATCGGGATCTTCACTGCCCAAGACTACCTGACCAAGTGGCGGTACGCGTGCATCATCATCGCGTTCTTCGCGGCGCTGCTCACCCCGACGCCGGACGTGATTACAATGCTCTACCTGTTCGTCCCGATGTTCGGGCTCTACATGGGCGGCATCCTCGTCTGCCACATGTTCCCAGGTTTCAAGCCCGACGAAGATTCGGAGTCCGATCCCACCGACGAGGTGGCGGTCTGAGACCGACTCGTGCGGCTGCGAATCGTAATTTGGTGAGTGTTCGCGGAGCGACCACCCTTACAGGCAGGTGACGCGTCGCTCCCCGAACACTCGCTCCGTTGGCGTTCAAGGGTTCACATTCAACCGGATGTGCTCTGACCCGATTGCGGAACGCGGAACTCAACGCCCGTCTTCGTCCGCTATGGTTTTCATTCCGCGTTCCCGATTGTGCATTCTGAAATGACCACCGATCCCGCGCCCCCGCTCGTTTTCCTCGTCGGCGCCGGTCCGGGCAATCCGGGCTTGATGACCGTCCGCGGCGCTGAAGTGCTGAGCCGCGCCGACCTCGTCTTATACGACCAACTCGTCCCCGAGCGCCTGCTCGACCTGGCACCGGCGCACGCCGTTCGTATGTGCGTCCGCGACCTGCCCGGGAACCACCCGGACAAGTACCCGCACATCCACAGAACGCTGATCGAGACCGCATCGGCCGGGAAAACTGTCGTCCGGCTCAAGGGGGGCGACCCGCTCATCTTCGGCCGCGGCGGTGAAGAAGCGGAAGCGCTTCGCGCCGCCGGACTGGCCTACGAGATCGTTCCAGGGGTGACCGCAGCATTGGCAGCCGGTGCGTTCCTGGAGATCCCGCTCACGCACCGGATGCACTCGAGCGCGATCGCGCTCGTGACCGGCCACGAGTTGCCCAACAAGCCGGGGAACAAGCTCGACTGGAAGGCGATCGCGGCGTTCCCCGGGACGCTCGCGATTTACATGGGCATCGCGCGGATGCCGGTGATCGCCGCGGAGCTGCTCAAATACGGGAAACCGGCCGACACGCCGGCCGCCATCGTCGAGCGGGCATCGACCGGCGATCAGCGGTCCGCCTACGCCACGCTCGGCACCCTCGAAGAGGTCCGCCGTCAGGCGGGGCTCGAGGCCCCGGGGCTCATCATCATCGGCGAGGCCGTGGCGCAGCGGCCCGAGCACCCGTGGTTCGAGGGGCGCCCGCTGTTCGGTCAGCGCGTCCTGGTCACCCGCCCGGCTCATCAGGCCGGAGGGATGGTTCGCAAGCTCGAACACCTCGGCGCGGTGGTGTCGCGCCTGCCCGCGGTCGAAATCCGCGATGTGGACAACTTCGCGTCAGTGGACCGGGCGCTCGGTCAACTCCGACACGGCGAATGGGACTGGTTGGTTTTCACCAGCGCAAACGGGGTCCACGCCCTGCTCCGTCGCCTCGACACCATCGGCCGCGACCTCCGCGATTTGGGCGGTGTGAAACTGGCGGCCATCGGCCCGAAGACCGCAGAATCGCTCCGCGAGTACCGACTCCGTGCCGACGTGGTGCCGGACACCACGTTCTCGTCCGAAGGACTGGCGGGGGCGTTGAAACCGCACGTCGCTGGCCAGCGGGTGCTGCTCGCTCGCGCGAACCGCGGTCGCGAACTGCTCCGCACGGAGCTGGCGAAAGTTGCGACAGTCGAACAGGTTACGGTGTACGATCAGGTCGATGTCACCGCCCCGGAAGGGGCCGTCCTCGACGCGCTCCGGCGCGGGGAGATTCGGTTCGTAACACTGCCGAGTTCGAGCATCGCCAAAGGTGTGTTGGCTGCGTTTGACGAGACGATCAACGGCCGGGTCGAGCGCGGGGAAATTAAGCTGATCGTTATCAGCCCTGAAACCGGAAAGGCGGTCCGCGCACTCGGATACCCGGTCGCAGCCGAAGCCACGACGTTCACCGAGGACGGGCTGATTGAGGCTGTTCTGGCGCTCGCGCGCCAGAAATGACCACGACAGACGGTGCGGGTAGTGGGGCTATTTCAAGTCGCGTGAAGCGTTGAAGCCGAGATAGATGACGATGGCGGCACCGATGAAGCCGAACACATCGACCACGACAAACGGGTTCTCGCCGCCCCCGCCGCCGAATGGCACGCCGGCCACCAAATCGAGCACGAAAACCAGTGCCATGAGGGCACCGACGCCGAGCGCCCCGTAGCAGAGTGCTTTGTCCATTGCCCGACCTTTCCGCGACCCGCGGCCGAGTTCTAGCGTGCTCATGACGACTAACCCCGTGTTGGCCGTCAGGATAGAAACAGGTGCCGGGATCGGACACCGTAGGGGTCCGGAGTGCTGGTAATCTACTTGCGCCACGCGGGACCGCAACAAACCCCGTGCGGTCCTGCGCAGACACTTTCCACCGGGCTCGGCGCGAACCGCACAACCCGCACCGCCGCCGGCCATCTTGTGAATGGGCGCAACGCTCCGGACTCGAATCGCCACCAACGCCCAACGTCCCCACCGCTTCATGAACTCGGTTGAGACGTTTTTGGGGAACTGTCGGTGCTGTGAGTAACTCAAAGGCTCTGTGACTGTCACCTCCAGAAGTAGCCTGCGAACTCGGCAGTTACATGTGAGACGGCTGAAGAAACCGGGCGAGATCGCAAAACTCCTCTGCGGCGTTGCTGCTGGAATGCCCAGTTGTTAGCGGCTTGTGCGTTCGCTTTTCAGCGATTTTACACACTCATTTAAACGGGTAGCAGCGATCATCCGAGATGCAGCCCGCACATTGTAAAAGACGATAAGGGAGTTCGGTCTACTGCTTAACAACAGGGCAAACGGTAAAGCGTTTGTGGCACCCGGCCCGACAATGTGTCTCTTTTGTGACACCTCAACATCATCCGCTTTTCCCACTGGAAAAGCGCGATTCCGACTTGTTCTCTCGTCTCATTAGGGTATTTTCATAGTCGGGGCTGACTCACCCCACTCTCATCTCTCTTCTGGTTTGAGGTCCGATACCATGTCTCTCCGGTCGTTGCGCTCACGGCGTGGTTTCACGCTGATTGAGCTGTTGGTGGTTATTGCTATCATTGCGATCCTGATCGGGCTTTTGTTGCCGGCCGTCCAGAAAGTTCGATCTGCTGCGGCCCGGATGCAGAGCACTAACAACGTCAAGCAGATCGCCCTCTCCGTCCACAGCTACCACGACGCGATGTCCTCGGTCCCGCCGCTGGCGGACGTGGTGGCCGCCGGCAAGAACTACGCCTCGGGCTACTACTTCCTGCTGCCTTATCTCGAGCAGTCGCCCCTCTACACCATGGGCCAGACCAACGGCGGCGTGTGGGAAGGGAGCCCGAACAACGCCGGCACGGTGAAGCTCAAGATGTTCATCTCCCCGCGCGACCCCTCGAACCCGATCGATGTCTGGAAGGAATCGAACGGCGGCACGTGGGGGATCTCGAACTACGGGATGAACCACGCCATCTTCGGCGTCCCTTGTAGCGGCAACACCGTGTCCAAGATGACCCTCGTGGGGATCACCGACGGCACCTCGAACACGGTCGGGTTCGCGGAACAGTACGGCAAGTGCGGGCTCGGCGAGCCGGACGCCACCTCGGGCGCGTCCCCGAACAACTACTTCCACAAGCTGTGGGCGTACCGCACCCCGTGGCGCTGGGAGCGCGGGCCGTACTTCGACACCCGCCTGATGAGCAGCGGGATGCAGGGCACGTCGCAGGGGGACTACTCGGCCTGCACCCCGATCACCACCTCGACCGCCGCCGTGCCGCAAAACGTTCCGACCCCGGCCGCGTGTAACCCGTACTTCGTCCAGGCGATGGACGCCGCCGGGTGCGTTGTGGGCATGATGGACGGCAGCGTCCGGACGGTCCCGTCGTCCGTGAGCCCGACGACCTGGGTCCGGGCGCTGTGGCCCAAGGACGGCTTGGTCCTGGGCGACTGGTAACGTTCCATCGGCCCCGCCCGATCGTACCGGGCGGGGCCACCCTTTCCGCTCTCTCCCCCGAGTGACTCCTCCATGCCCCATATTGTTTTGCGACTCGGTTTCGCGTGCCTGCTGGGATCAGCCCTGCTCGGCTGCTCGCAGGGGGTGAAGAAAATCACCGTCAACGGGACGGTCACCTACAAGGGCCAACCCCTCGAATCCGGTATCCTCCAGTTCGTCGGCGCCGACGGCGCCTACTCGGCCGCGGTGGTTCAGCCGGGCGGCAAGTTCATCATGACCGACGTGGTCCCCGGTGACATCAAGGTGGGCGTTCAGTCCTCGCCCGGCGGCAGCGGGTCGTCGGACCCGAAGGCCGCGGCGGCACCGAAAGGCCCGACCCCGGCCACGATCCCGGAGAAGTACCGGAACCCCGAGACGTCCGGGCTCAAGTACACCGTCACCCCGAGCACCGATACTCTCGAAATCAAGCTCGACTGATGCGGGCCGCGCGCCGCCGCGGCGCAACCTCATCTGCCCGAGCCGGGCGGTTTCCGGTAGTGTGAAGAGAAGTCTCTCACTCTGCCGGGAACCAACTCCGATGGCCGTTCCGATCAGTGACTTCGCGGTCCACCTGCGTGCCCAGGACAACGTCGCGGTGGCGCGCAAGCCGATCCCTGCCAACACCACCTTCCTATTCGACTCCGGCACCTTCACCCTCCCGAAGGGCATCGGGATGGGCCACAAGTTCGCGCTCGTGGCGATCAAGGAAGGCGACCCGATTCGCAAGTACGGCCAGGTGATCGGGTTCGCCGGCCGGGCGATCGCCCCGGGCGAGCACGTTCACGTTCACAACGTCAGCGCCGGCGCGTTCGAGCGCGACTACGCCTACGCGAGCCAGATCCCGGCCCCGCTCCCGCCGCCGGCCGAGTACCGCACGTTCATGGGATACGACCGCGGGCCGGGCAAGCCCGACCACCAGCGGTACGGCACCCGCAACTACCTCGCGGTCATCAGCACCGTCAACTGCTCGGCCAGCACCAGCAAGTACATCGCCGACCGGGTCCGCCAGCTCGGGCTGCTGAAGGACTACCCGAACGTGGACGGCGTCATCGCGATCGTCCACCGGCAGGGCTGCGGGATGCAGTTCGACGGCCCCGACCACCAGCAGCTCGACCGGACGCTGGCCGGCTTCGCCCGGCACCCGAACGTGGCGTCGTACCTGCTCGTGGGGCTCGGCTGCGAGATCGTTCAGGCGTCGCACCTCATTAACAACGAGCGCCTCGACCTGCTGCAACTGGACGGCTCGAAGGGCGCCCCGCTGGCGCTGTCGATCCAGGAGTGCGGCGGGATCGGCAAAACGGTCGAAGCCGGGGTGAAGGCCGTCGCCGAGATGCTCCCGCGGGTGAACGACGTGCGCCGCGTCCAGCTCCCCGCCAAGCACCTGATCCTGGGGACCAACTGCGGCGGCTCGGACGGGAACAGCGGCGTCACCGCGAACCCCGCGCTGGGCGTGGCCAGCGACCTGATGGTGCAACAGGGCGGGGCCAGCGTCCTGGGCGAAACGACCGAGATCTACGGGGCCGAACACATCCTCACCCGCCGGGCGGTGTCGAAGGAGGTGGGGGAGAAGCTGGTCGAGCGGATCAAGTGGTGGGAGTGGTACACGTCCATGTTCGGGGCGGAGATCAACAACAACCCCTCCCCCGGCAACAAGGAGGGCGGGCTCACCACCATTTACGAGAAATCGCTGGGGGCCATCGCCAAGGCGGGCACGACCGCGATGGTCGACGTGTACCGCTACGCCGAGCCGGTCACGGCGAAGGGGTTCGTGGTGATGGACACGCCCGGGTACGACCCGGTGAGCATGACGGGGATCGTGGCGGGCGGGGCGAACGTGTGCGTGTTCACCACCGGGCGCGGCAGCGTGTTCGGGTGCAAGCCGGCGCCGTGCGTAAAAGTCGCGACCAACACGCCGCTGTACACGCACATGATCGGCGACATGGACATCGACGCCGGCAAGGTGCTCACCGGCACGTCCGTCGAGGCGGTGGGGCAAGAGATCTTCGAAAAGGTGCTGTCGGTGGCCAGCGGCGAGCGCACGAAGAGCGAGCTGAACGGCGTGGGCGAGGAGGAGTTCGCCCCGTGGTCGATCGGCCCGACGCTGTAATTCGCGTGTGGTGCCGGGGGCGCGGCGGTTCCAGTTTTCCGGAACGGCCTTGCTCCCGGCGTGCCAGGTGTTCTAATTGAAGCACCCGCCTCGCTCCTACCACCGCCCCGCTCTTCAAGGTCCGCTCATGCCCACTCCCCACCCCATCGGCGTCACGCGGCGTGAACTCTTACAGGTCGGCTACTCGGGCCTGCTGGGTGTCGGTCTGTCGTCGTTCGCCCGCGCCGGGTCGAGCGGCACGACGCCCGCGAAGAAGCCGAAATCGCTGCTGATCGTGTTCCTCACCGGGGCCGCCAGCCACCACGAAACCTTCGACCCGAAGCCCGACGCCCCGCCCGAGATCCGCGGCGAGTACCAGACCATACGGACCAGGACGCCCGGGCTGCTCGCCAGCGAACACCTGCCCAAGCTCGCGGCCCGGTCAAACCTGTACTCGGTGATCCGGTCGCTGGCGCACCGCGAAAACAACCACCTCGTCGCCACCCACCACGTGCTCACCGGGAACGTGCAGCCCGGCGCGTTCTTCGACAAGATCGCCTCTCGGGACGATTTCCCGAACTACGCGGCCGGCCGGAGCTACTTCCGCGGCGCGCCGGAAGGCACGCCGTGCGGGGTGAACCTACCGACCTACCTGATGGAAGGGCCGCTCCTCTGGCCCGGCCAGCACGCCGGGTTCCTCGGGCCGAAGCACGACGTGATGCAGATCACTCAGGACCCGAACCGCCGGGACTTCCGGGTGGACAACCTCCGCCCGTCCGCGGGCATGGAGGTGAACGACCTGCGCGACCGCATGGCCCTGCTCTCGGCCGTCAACGACCAGCGCAAGTGGCTCGCGGAGGCCGGCGAGACGAAAAAGCTCACCGACCAACAGCACCAGGCCCTCAGCGTGCTGACATCGGGAAAAGTGGCCCGGGCCTTCGACCTCGACCAGGAACCTGCGGGCGTCCGCGACCGGTACGGGCGCCACGCGTTCGGGCAGTCGTGCTTGCTCGCGCGGCGGCTGATCGAGGCCGGCGTTCCGGTGGTGCAGGCCAACATGGGCCGTGTGCAAAACTGGGACAGCCACGGCAACATCTTCAACCGGCTCAAGAAGGACCTGCTGCCGCCGCTCGACACGGCCGTTTCCGCGCTCCTTGATGACATGACCGCACGCGGGTTGCTCGACGACACGCTGGTGATGATGCTCGGCGAGTTCGGGCGCGAGCCGAAGATCAACAAAGAGGTGGGCCGCGAGCATTGGGCGCCGTGCTTCAGCGGTCTCTTTGCCGGCGCCGGCGTGGTCCCCGGCACCGTGATCGGCAAGAGCGACAAGAACGGCGCGTACCCGGTGACCGCCCCGTACTCCCCGGACGACATCGGTGCGACCGTGTACTCGGTGCTCGGCGTCGACCCGCACGCCGACGTGCGCGACCGGCTGAACCGGCCGGTGCAACTGAACCGGGGACAGGTGATCCGCCCGCTGTTCGACGGCTCCGCGGACTGACCGGACCTCCTACCCTTTGCGCGAACGGGACAACGACATGCGAAACGCTCTGGCAGCTCTGGTGGTTGTGGCGGCCGCGGGCCTCGCGGCGAGCGGGGCGGACGAGAAGTACACCTCGAAAGAGGGCAAGTTCACGGCCCGGTTCCCGAGCGACCTAACGGTCAAAACCGAAGCCAAGAAGGCCGGCGCGATCGAGATGCAGGTGGCGAGCGCGAAGGACGACAAGGAGAACTCCTTCACCGTGATGTACGTGGACCTGCCCGCCGCCGCTAAAGCGCCGCCGAAGGCGGTGCTCGACGGCATTGAAGCCGGAATGGTGTCCAAAAGTGGTTGCAAGGTGGAGAGTACGAAGGAGATCACGTACGGAGCCGCCAAGTACCCGGGCCGCGAGGTGCTAGTCGATAAAGACGGTGCCAAGATCAAAACGCGCATCATCCTCGCCGAGTCGCGCGTCTACATCGTCTTCGCCGGCGGACCGAAGGGCTTCGGAGCGACCGACGCGGCGACCAAGTTCCTCGATTCGTTTGAGACGAAGTGACAACCGCCGCTGGGTGGTCGGAGCCGCGCCCGCGGCGGTCAGTTCCGCCGCGCGGGGAGTGTGAACCAGAACGTCGAACCCGCTCCGACGGTGCTCTCGACGCCGACGGTTCCCTCGTGGGCCTCAATGAACGTCTTGACGATCGCGAGCCCCAGCCCGACCCCGCCCTGCTTGTTCGGGTCCGTCTCGAACGGCTCGAACACCTTGTCCAACCGGTTGGCCGGGATGCCCTCTCCGGTATCGCGGACCGAGCACTCGAACCCGCCCTCCACCGCCCGTGCCGAGATGGTCACGTCCCCCACCGGGGTGTACTTGATGGCGTTCGCGATCAGGTTCTGGAACACCCGCCGGAGCAGGTCGGCGTCGGCATACACGACCAGATCTTCGGGGACCTCGTTGAAGAGCTTCGTGCTGTCGGTCCCGGCGACCGGGTGCAGGTCGTGAACCAGTGCCTCCACGAGCGGCCACAGATCGAGTTCGCGCCGCTCGAGTTTGAGACCGACTTCGGTCCGCAGGTTGGTGTTCTCGTCGAGCACCTTGTCAACGAGCGATCCGAGATGCAGGACGTTGCGGCGGAGGGTCTTCACCATCCGCCCGACCTGCGTGCCCGCTTCGTTCGTCCCGAACTTGAGCTCCAGCACCCCCGCGGCCAGTGAGATAGCACTCAGCGGGGTGCGCAGGTCGTGGGCGACGAAGGCGAGGTACTCCTCCCGCCGCCGCTGGACCTCGAGCGCCTTCTGGGTGGCGTAGGTCTTAACCGCCGAGCCGATCGCGCCGTCGATCAGCCGGTTCACGATGTGAGCCGAGCGACGCACCAGCGGTTTCCCGCCCGCCTCGGCCAGTTCGTAAACGCACTCGCGTAGGATGTTGTACTCGGCGACGACTTCAACGACGTCGAACCCGTTGTCCGCGCGCTGCGCGCCGTGTATGGCTGGCGTGCCTTCGCACACGGCCTCGTGGATCGACTCGTCGGACCGGGCGCGGAGCACCGCGGCGAGTTCGTCGAGAAACGCCGGCATGTGGTCGTTGAGCGTGGGGGTGTCGAGGTGCCTGGCTGATGGGAGCTTACGGACCCGCTCGCGCCACTTCGTGAGAAGCTCCTCGCGCTCGCGCTGCACCAGCGCAGCGAGGTCGGTGAGGTTGTTAATGAGACGACCCCTCGGATGTCAGGCGCGAGTGTGTACGTGTGATCTCCACATCTTACCGCGCCCGACACGCGACGGAACGCCGGGGCGTGAAAATCGCTCCTCAAAAACCGGCGCCGCAGCTTACAAGAGCATGCGGCGCCGGTCGCTTACGCGAGTTGCGTTCGCGCGGTGCGGCGTGGATCGCAGCGACGATTGCTCCCGCCCGAACGCGGGCTCACTCCAGGCGCCAACGCGCCACCCCCTGGAACAGCGTTGTCTGGTTCAGCGCCCGCGGGCTGATCGGAGTGTCTGTATCGTCGGTGTAAATTTTCACGCTGTTGTGGACGACCATGTGCCGGTCGAGTTGCCACAGCGGGACGAACGGGACGCACTCGTTGAACAGCTTCTGAACCTCCACGGTTTTCTCGGCGAGCGGGCCGAACGCGCGGTACGCGCGCAGCTCGTTCAGCAGTTGCCCGAGCCGGGAGTCGGCGTCGTCGGCGCCGGTCCCCTTCGCCTGGAAACCGGTCCAGTTGCGCCCGCCGCGCTCCGCCGCCAGGGGGTCGAGCATCCCGCCCAGGGCAAACGGGTACCAGTCGTCCGGATAGTCGAACGGGACGTAGGCGAGGTCGTAGCGGTGCTCGTCCTCGACGCGCACCAGCAAATCGCGCAGGGGGAGCGGTTCGAGCGCGATCGTCAGCTTGCGCCCCGGGGCGTCTTTAAAGAGCCCTTCGACCTGGTCCTTGATCTTCCGACACGCCGTTGCCGCCTGCGGGTCGCCGTCCGGGTACAGGAGGGTGAGTTCGGCCTTAGCGCCCATGTCGAAGAGGTAGTTGCGGATGCGAGTCAGCGCGAGATCGCGGTTGACGAGCGGCACGGTCTGACCGGTAGGACCTTTGGTGGTGGCCCAGCTCTGGGGCGGGAACGGGCCGGTCAGCGCGCGGTGGAACTCGGGCCGCCCGGCGCGGAACACCTCGTTGAGGATCCGCTCGCGGTCGATGGCCGTCATCAGTCCCTGGCGCAATATCTTGCTCTGGAGCGCCGGGCGGCGGTGGTTCAGCGCCAGGATGTGGACGCGGCGGCCGTTCACCGCCGTGTAGTCCTGCGCCCGCCCGGAGAGCTGCGAGCGGTACTTCTCCAGATCGGCGGTTGGCACGTCCGTGAGCACGTGCAGGCTGCCCTGCTGGAACGCCTCGACCGGGTTGGGGATCTTCGCCACTTCGACGAGGCGGACTTCTTTAATGAACGGCTGGCTCGTGCGGTCGCGCCAGCGCCCGTAGAGCGGGTTGTCGACGAGCACCAGTTCGCGCGGGGCGGTACCGTCGCCCCGCGCGCCGGGTTGGAGCTTGAACGGCCCGGTGCCGAGCGGGGCCTCGGCGAACCCGGCGTCGTCCGCGGCCATCCCCTTCCCCTCCATCCACCGACCGGGGAGCAGCTTGAACGTGAGCAGCGCCCGCGGGTCCGGGTGCCCCTGTTTGAACGCCACGCGCGCCGCGACGTTGTCCTTCGGGGTCGGCAGCCCGTCGATCCAGGGGAGCGCGTACGAGTTCCACGTTTCAGGCCGCTTGCCCATCAACTTGAGCGTGCTGACGAGGTCGTGGGACTCGAACCCGTAGCGCCCGGTGGCCGACGCGTCGAAGCCCCGCAACAGGAACTCGCGGCCGCCCGGAACCACGTGCGGCGACACCACGGCGGCGCCGGGCACGTACCGCGCCGCGCCGTTGTCGTCCGGCACCTCCGCCAGCACCCCCTCGAACACCAACTCGACGACCTGCTTTTCGCTGTCCAGCCGCGCCGTTGCGGGCGACATCTGTTCCGGGAACTGCCGCACCCCGACCGAGAGCGTCTGGTAACCGGTCTTCAGCTCCCGTTGCAGCTCCCGCACGCCCGGGACCGTGGGGTCCAGCGCGGCCGCGCGGGTGAGCGCGTCGCGTGCGGCGGTGAGGTCGTTGGCCGCCTTCTTTTCAACCGCCCGGGCGAACGCGGCCTGTGCGCGCCGGGACAACTCGGTGCGGATCGCTTTGACGGCGGCCCCACCCGCGCCCGGGTAGCTGGCCTCGAACTCGTCGAGCAGTTCTTTCGCCTTGACGTGGTCGAAGTGCGTCTCGGACGCAAGCAGCCGTTTCGTCTCTGACACCCGGGCGACGGCGACTTCGGCCGCGACCGCGGCGTCACCTGGATACGCAGCCATCACCCTGGTGCCGACCTCGCGGACCCGGCCCCAGTCGTTGCCCGCCACCGCGTTCTTGAGCAGCAGCAGCCGCACCTCGCGGAGCCGCTCGAACAGGGGCTTGCGGAAATCGTCCCAGCCGCGGCCGCGGCGAATGTTGCGAGCGCGGGCGTAGTCGTGGAACCGCAGTGTGGCCGACAGGAGCAGTTCGGCTGCGTCCAGTTGCTCGGTCACCGTCCAGCCGTCCGGGCCGTTGGCGGTGCCCAGCGGCTTGGCGCCGAGCACCTGGTTCGCCTCCGCAACCACGATCTCCTCGAAGTACTCGACCTTCCGCACGTCCGTCGAGTTGATGCCCTGCGGGTCGGTCGGGCGCCCCTCGCGGTCGTACTCCTGTACCCCGAACGTGAGCGGCAGCCGCTCCCCCCGGGCTAGCGGGATCGGCCGGATCTGCATCGTGGCCGATTTGGTGGTCAGCCGGTCGAACGGGACCCGGTTCCGCTGGAACAGCGCCTTGATGGCGGGGTGCTTGGCCCCGTCCGCACCGGCAACCAACTCGTCGAGCCGCACGTCGGGCGGGGTGGTCGGGGCGGCGTGCTCGTCCTTCGATTTCGCGACCGGATCGTCTTCCACCACCACGCGCTTTTTCAGCCCGCCCTTGGGGTCCTCAACCTCAACAGGGGGCTGGGCGACGCCGACCGCGAACGCGGCGAACAGCCCCGCGAGCGCCGCAAGCGCGCGGTGCCACGGACGACCAACGCGCGCGAGCACGGACATGACTTCACCTTCCTGGTTGCGGAACCGGTTGTGTGGGACACAGGTAGATAATACCACGTCGTGGCCGACAGACAGAAGCGACCGGTCGTGAATGCGCGAGGATCTCCCGTGGCGGGCCGCGAGTTGCTTAAACAGCACGCTGACGGAAGCGAAAATACCGTGTACGAAGAAACGGTGAGCCGGTTACGCGCCACATTACCGCTTGGGACTTCCTTGGCTCTCGCGTAAGATGCCGTAATACGTTACGCGAGGGGGTGATATGGCGAAGGACAAGAAAGACAAAACGGAGAAATCACAGATCGTCGCCTTCAAGGTCGACGACGACCTCGCCAACTTCCTCGACAAGCTCCCGAACAAAAGCGAGTTCATCCGCCGCGCGATCCTGGCGCAGTTCAACATGACGTGCCCGCTTTGCACCGGTTCGGGCGTCGTACCGGCGGGGCTTCACAACCACTTCGAACACGTGATCGAGCACAACTCGGCGCGGCCGTGCGAGAAGTGCAAAACGTCGGTCGCGTTCCCGCTGTCACCCAACGGCGTGGTGCCTGCTGACAAGGCGCGGATCGAGCAGTTCCTCAACGGCGGCCCGCTGTATTGCACGAAGTGCTACCCGGCGGTGCCCCCGTGCGACGACTGCGGCTGGCACGTGATGATGGAAAAGGTCGCCGAGCACTTCAAGAAGGTGCATTCACACTGACCCAAATGCGGAGTGTGGAATTCGGCACGCGGCGTGAAGACTAAAGGCACAGGATTTAGATCATTGCCTGAGGTCTTCACGCCGCGTTCCGAATTCCACACTCCGCATTTCTCAGAACTGGTCCAGCCAGAAGTGGTTCCCGCGGTGGTACTTCATCGGGGTCCACAGCTCGTAGCGCCAGCCCGGCTCCTTGAACGCCGGGTACGCTTGATACGCCGGCGGGCGGACGTAGGGGTGCCCCTTCGGCTCGGGCCACTGCGGGCTGTTCTGGGGCCAGTAGTTGTGCGGGAAGTAGTAGTACGGGTAGTAGAACATCCGCGGGAGCTGCGGCTCCGGCCCTTGCGGGAAGTCGAGCCGCGGCTGCGGGGTCGGCATGGTGTAGAACGCCGGCGGGGGCGGCTGCTGGGCCGAAGCCGTTTGCGCGGCGCCGGCGAACAGCGCGACGGCCAGCGCCGCGACGCTCAACCGCGTGTGCGGTGTGCGCATGGGTTAATCCTCCGTGAACTCGTCGTGCGACAGTCGGGGCGCGGTCCACGCTCCGAACTTCCTGTCTGATGGAGCTTACCCCACCGCCGCCGCGGGCGCCGCCGCGGCTCGGACGGAACGGCCCAAAATCCTACAATATGCTGCGGATCTGATGCGTTGGCACGCCTCGGGCGCTCACACCGTGCGTGCCGCACCGACGCCAACAAGCGCGACCCCGGACAGGCAGAATTTCTCAAGTCATGAACGAAACGAACGACGTGTACGACAACCCGCTGATCGGCCGGTACGCCTCCGCCGAGATGGCCGAGCGGTGGGGGCCGCTGCGGAAGTTCCGCACGTGGCGGCGGCTGTGGCTCGCGCTGGCCGAAGCCGAAGCCGAGTTGGGGCTGCTCGGCGACGACGGGCAGCCGCGCATCACACCCGCCAAACTCGCCGAGCTTCGCGCGCACCTTGACGACATCGATCTGAAACGCGCCGCGGCCCACGAGAAGCGCCTGCGCCACGACGTGATGGCCCAGGTCCACGCGCTGAAGGACGTGGCCCCCGGGTGCGGCGACATCGTCCACCTCGGCGCCACCTCGTGCTACGTCACCGACAACGCCGACCTGATCCTGATGCGGGAGGGGCTGAACCAGTTGTGCGAATCCCTCGCCTGCGCGATCGACGCGCTCGCGACCTTCGCGACGACCTGGAAGGACGAGCCGACGCTCGGGTTCACGCACTTCCAGCCCGCCCAGCTCACCACCGTCGGCAAGCGCGCGACGCTGTGGCTGTTCGACTTCGTGCTGGACCTTCAGGAACTCGAGCGCCGCCGCGACGAGTTGCCGTTCCGCGGCGCGAAGGGCACCACCGGCACGCAGGCGAGCTTCCTCGCGCTCTTCAACGGCGATCACGACAAGGTCCGGCGCCTGGACGCACTCGTTGCGAAAAAGATGGGTTTCGACCGGGTGTTTCCGGTCACCGGGCAGACGTATTCGCGGAAAATCGACTCGCAAATCCTCGACGCGCTGAACGGGCTCGCTCAGAGCGCCCACAAGTGGGGCACCGATCTGCGGTTGCTGGCGCACCGCCAAGAAGTGGACGAACCGTTCGAGGCCGAGCAGATCGGGTCGAGCGCGATGGCGTACAAGCGCAACCCGATGCGGGCCGAGCGGATGTGCAGCCTCGCGCGGTTCATTTCGGGCCTGCCCGCGATGGCCGCCGACACCGCCTCAACGCAGTGGTTCGAGCGAACGCTGGACGACAGCGCGTGCCGCCGGCTGTACATCCCGCAGGCGTTCCTCGCGACCGACGCCGTACTCCGCATCGCCCTAAACGTTCTCACCCAGAAGAGCGAAGCCGGGCGCGGGTTGGTCGTGAACAAGCCGATTATCGCCAAGAACGTGCGCGAGTACCTGCCCTACATGGCGACCGAGAACCTGATGATGGCCGCGGTCCAGGCCGGCGAAGACCGCCAGGTGGTTCACGAGATCGTGCGCCAGCACAGTCACGCCGTGACCGCTCGTGTGAAATCGGGCGAGGGCTCACCCGCGGAGCTATTTGCGCTGTTGAAGGCTGATAAGAGCGACGCGTTCAAGAAAGTGGATTTCGGCGCGGTAACCGATCCGAAGCTGTTCGTCGGCCGCTCACCCGAACAGGTCGAGGAGTTCGTTGGCGAACACGTCGCGCCGATCCGTGCGCGATATGCTGGCGTTCTGGGGAAGACGGCCGAGTTGCACGTTTAATCGTGAGGATATTGAACTTCAGCAAGAATGACGTATATCCCGATGCCAACGAGCATAAGCTGTGCGGGCACCGCAATAAACCCGCTAATGGGTCCAAGTGCGGTCGCCCAAACAGTTGCCATGACAACGACTTGTTTCGATCGAGCGGGGTGAGAAGGGGCGGACACGAACCGCCCCACAAGCCAGCCCACAATCAGCGGGAGAATCAACCCGTAGGGAATCGACCGAAGAATCAGCGCCGCAACGGCCAACGTTACGGCGATTAGCGCGACGCCCCAGAGCGGAATCCGCATGCCTGCTCTCCGACTCGCTCCAAGTTGGTTGCAATCGCTGATCGCTCGTATCGCCTGACTACAAGCGACACGAGCAGCAAGGCGGGAGGAATGCGCGCCATCAAAGCCGCTGGCTGTACTTCTTGCCACGGCGCCCGAACGGCGGCTTCTTCGGATCATTCCCGCCACCGGATTGCGGCGGCGCGTCGTCAGAACCCCAGCCGTCGTCGTCGGTCGCGGGCTTCTCTTCCTTCGCGGCCTCCCAACCCGAAAACACCACCTTCACCTCGGCTGCCGGCCGGCTGGCACGCGGCGCCGCCGCCTCAAACCCCTCGACCCGGTCCTCTTCGATGAGCCGGTTAATCATCATCTCGATGTTGGTGAGGTGCTCGCCCTGCTCCGGCAGCACGAACGAGATGGCGATACCGTCCTTCCCGATGCGCCCGGTGCGGCCGATCCGGTGGACGTAGTTCTCGATGTCCATCGGCAGGTCGTAGTTGATGACGTGCGACAGCCCGCTCACGTCGATCCCGCGGCTCATCACGTCCGTCGCGATCAGGTACTTGATGTCGGCTGTGCGGAACGCGGCCATGATCTTCTCGCGCTGCGACTGCGGCAGGTCGCCGTGGATCACCGCGGCCTTCGGCACCGCCCGCTTCAGATCGCGGTACAGGTTATCGGCCCAGCGCTTGCGCTCCACGAAGATCAGGCACTGGCGCGGCTTCTCGCGCTCGACGACGCGTTTCAGCAGCTCGAACTTGCGGTCCTGGTCCACCGTGAAGTAGCTCTGGCGGATCTTGTCCACCGTCGGCTTCTCGGGCATCATGTGCAGGTGAACCGGGTCGCGCATGTAGCGGTTCACGAGCCGCTTGATCGAGTCCGGGACCGTCGCCGACATGAGGAGCGTCTGCCGCTCCGACGGGCACCGCTTCAGGATCCGCTCGATGTCGTCGCGGAACCCGATGTCGAGCATCCGGTCGGCTTCGTCGAGTACGGCGTAGCGGACCTGCGACAGCGACATCGACCCCCGCTGGAGGTGGTCGAGCATCCGCCCCGGGGTGCCCACAACGAGATCGCAGCCGCGCGTGAGCCCGTCGAGCTGGCGCTGCATCCCGGTGCCGCCGTAGACCGGCACGCAGCGGAACCGCTTGCTGGGCGCCAGCTTTTCGGCCTCGTTGGCGATCTGCAACGCGAGTTCCCGCGTCGGCGTCATCACGACGCCGATCGGCCCCTTGAGGGTGTGCGGGCGCCAGCGGTTGAGGAACGGGATGAGGAACGCGGCGGTCTTTCCGGTGCCCGTCTGGGCCTGCCCGATCACGTCCTTGCCGCGGAGGGCGGGTGGGATCACGTTTTCCTGAATCGGCGTCGGGTTCTTGTAACCCGCGGCGGTGATCGCGTCCATGAGCGGGCGCATCAGCTTCAGGTCCGCGAACAGCATCGCCGGATCGACTTCCGGCGGCGGCGCGGCTTCGTGGTCGGGATCGTCCGCGGGATCGCCGACCGGTTCTTCGTCACCCTCTTCGGCGTCGTCCTCGGGCTCCAGCGTGTGGGCGGTCGCGAGTTCGTCGGGGTTGAGTTCGTCAACCGGCTCGTCGGCACCGAACGCTTCGGCCGGGACGTGGGTGGGAGGGGTGTCGGAATCGGGAACGGTCCAATCGTCCCCGTCAGTAGGGGGAATCAACACAAACTCCATCAGTAAGCGACAAAGTGCGGCGCACGGCGCCGTGAGGCAACGCTCTCTTAGTCTACATGGTAAGGGGTACGGCGCGCTGTTGTCTAGTTAACTTGCACAAAGGTGCGGAAAGCGGTGTCCGGACACCGGCCGCAAAACGCCGCCCGCAAGGCGGATTCCGCGAGACAACTCAACCGGCACTGGAAAATCAATCGCAATAGAAATCACAATTGTGCAAAAACAAAATCGTATTTCCTTATCGTAGCGTTCGCCTTGTCGTTCTTTTACCTTGCTCCGTAACCCCGCTCAAGGTACGCTCAAATACGACACCTCTCCTCACCCATCGAATGCGAGAGCGCGTCAAACGTGAAAAGCACATTAACCGTGGCCACGATGGCCCTATCGGTGAGCGGCCTTCTCGCACTGGCAGCAGCCCCTCCTGATGCCGGAGCACTTCCGCCGAAGGAAAACACGATCAGAATCATGATCGACACTTCGGTGAAAAACCAAATAACCGCACATGGCTTTTATGAAACTCAAGGTCCGACCGTCTCCTTAACGGGCGTGACCGTCTGGTGCTTCCCTGCCAGCGGCGGGGTCATGCCTCCCCAGAAAACAACGAAGGACATTGATGCCCAAAAAGGAAAGTGGGGCCTTAAAGGGAACTGTGTCATCGACACCCACGTGTACAAGGGCCAGTACGCAGTTCGCGCGGACGGGACGTTTTCGGATGGGTCGGTCCGCTCATCGGGTTACGTCGTCCAACACGTGGATGGTGACGGCCCCACACCGGCCGCCACGTTTACGCTCGATTGGGGTACCGGGTTTCCCAAAAGCACGCGGTCGAAAACGATCAGTGTTCAGGGCTCATTTACGGGTGACATGAACAAAAAGATGGCCGGTTCGGTCATCGCGTTTCCTGTCGAAGGCGGCAAACTGTCATCGGGCGATTTGAAAGCGGACCCGGCAAAGGGCACGTGGACCGCCGCCGACATCGCCGTCGATACCGCCACCGGTTACAGCGTCACGGCGTGGGCGGCCGACAACGCTCCGAAGCCGCTCTGCTACTGCGCGCCGTTCGCCGTCACACGTGTCATGCCACTGCACCAGAACACCAGAGCTGCCACAAACAGCAAGCCCTTATCAATTCGATAAAATAATAAATTTTATAACTATTACACCATTATGTACGGAGTTTAAACACTCGCTAGTTCCAAACGAGACAAACCTCCAGCAGCGGCCCGGATTGTGTTACACGGTTGCCGACCCCCGACTGCAAAGCAGCGGTACGCGCGTCCTGGCTCCTGGCGGGTGCGGCTCCCTCTCCAAACGTCACAACATCCCCGACCGCGTGCTGAGGCACCTGGAGAACGTCGGCTCATCGACGCTGAGCAAAGCTTCTCCGGCAACCATTCAAGGAGGATGCGCCATGCCTCGAAAAAGCGGGTTCACGCTTATTGAGTTACTCGTCGCCATCGCGATCATCGCCGTTCTGATCGCCCTGCTGCTGCCCGCCGTTCAGCGGGTCCGTAACACCGCCGTTAAAATGAGCAGTGCAAACAACCTACGACAGATTCAGCTCAGCCTCCATAACTTTGCTTCCACCAACAACGATCGCGTCCCGGCACTTAACGGCGACCCACAAGGTCCGAACCCGAACCAAACCGTCCACCGAGCTATTCTGCCCTACATCGAGCAAGGCGCACTCTACCACAGCGCACTGTACACAAATCCCAACTTAGGATTCGCCAATTTATACATAAAAACGTTTGTGAGCCCCGCAGACCCAAGTATCGAAGATGATTTCTACTACATCGGACCAGCAAGCTATGCCGCGAACGCCTTCGCTTTCAGGCCAGGATTTGCACTCACCTCGTCTTACCAAGACGGGATGTCCAACACGATTGCCTTCGCAGAACACTATTCACATTGCGGCCGCACAAGCGGCAACGAGTGGCGCTTTTGCTGGTGGCAACTCCTACCTTTGACAAGTTATCGGCGAGCTTCTTTTGCGGACAACGGCATCCTTTTTGCGAGCAGTCCATCAGAGTACAGCAGTACCGGAACGGATGTGTACCCAAAAACACACGGCCACCCGCCGGTTTCAGCGCCGGCATTTCTACCAATTGGCCCAGTGCGCAACGACACCCCACCGGGCACCGTGCTGCCTCCCATCACCACACCGTTCCAGACCCGGCCCGCACTCGAAGATTGCCACAGCTTGATACCACAAACACCGCACCGCAGTGGGATGCTCACGGCACTTATGGACGGCAGCGTCCGTACCCTGGCCCCCGGCATCTCACCGGCCACCTTCTGGGGCGCCGTCACCCCCGGCGCCGGCGAAGTCCTCGCCGACTGGTAGCAGCGCAGCACGCGGGCCAGTGGACGTGTCCGTGACCGACCCTCCACCTTGGGGAGGAATTTGAGCCCGCTGGAGTCGTGCGCCGTTAGTTCGATGTGCGGGTTGGCCCGGCCGAGCACCCTGCCGCCGGGCCAACGCCCAGCCACAACGCGGCCAATCTACCAGGATAAAACACGTTCAATCACAATCTCACATCTGTTAAACAAGCTCCCCGCTACCCGCACCGAAGGTCTCGTGTGCGCAGCTTGTTTGTCTTGACCCGCCCGCTATCATACCCGTGGTTGCTGAGACGTTGTCTCAGCAACCACCACTGACAAGCACACCGCCAAACTCCTCGGGATGCGACCGTTCGGCGCTTACCTCCGGACGCAGTGCGGCTATTCGCCACTGGCGCCATCGGAGGTCGGCCATGCGCCGCTTCGCGTTTACGTTGATCGAACTTCTCGTCGTCATCGCAATCATCGCGATTCTGATCGGGCTGTTGCTGCCGGCAGTCCAGAAGGTACGGGAAGCAGCGGCCCGGATGAAGTGCCAAAACAACCTCAAGCAAACGGCTTTGGCGTTCCATAACTTCGAGTCGGCGATTGGCGGCTTCCCTGCATACTACACCTCCCAACCGGCAGACCCGTCCGGCAACGCGATCGCGTATTGGGGCATTCAGGTGCTCCCGTACATCGAGCAAGAGAACGTCCGCAAACTGTGGGTGTCCAACAAGACGTTCAGCGATCCTGTGAACCAACCCGCTGCGAACACCCCGATCCAGATCTTTGTTTGCCCGTCAGTACCCAACGGCTCGCGGCTCAGCACCCTGTCGAGCAAGACGTACGCGGTCGCCGACTACAGCTTGGCGTTGAGTGTGAGTAACAACCTCTACGGCCCGGTCATTACCTACGCCAAGCCAGCCAACGTCAGTGGGGTGCCCAGCACCGACGCAAATGCCTTCACGAAGGTGCTGGAAATCACCGACGGCACCTCGAACACGATCATGCTGGTGGAGTCCGGAGGGCGGCCCGACAACTGGCGCTCCGGCCGAACAGACGCGGCGTGGAGTTCGGTCCCCAACGGCGGGTGGGCACAACCCAACGGCTCGATCATGCGGGGATACACCACACCGGCCGATCTGAGTACCATGACTCAGCCCGGGTCGTGCATGGTGAACTGCAATAACTACTACTCCATCTACGGTTTTCACTCGGGCGGCGCCAACGTGTCTCTCGCAGACGGCAGTGTGCGGTTCCTCCGTCAGTCCGTGAACGCGGGAACGGTCGCGGCACTTATCACTCGGGCCGGCGGGGAAGTGATCTCCGAGGAGTTCTAATGCGGTTTCTTGTGCTGCTCGCCGCCCTCTCCGCCACAGGATTGGGGATCTCGCGGGAGCCGCCACCTCCGGCCCCCCCCCGACTTCCCGCGCGACCGCTTCCGACGGCTGCGGAAGCCAAAGTGCGGGCGACCGAGTTGCGTAAAGCCTACTCCCGTAAGCCCTCCGAGTGGCCGAAGCCCACTCTTGATGAGGGCGCCGAGCACCGCGAACTCGGGTTGCTGCCCGAGGTGAAGCACCCGAAAGATAACCCGTACTCGAAAGACAAAGCGGAACTCGGTCGGGCGCTGTTCTTCGACGGCCGACTGTCCGGCGCCGGGCAGGCCGCGTGCGCCAGTTGCCACGACCCGGACCTGGCCTGGGCGGACGGCCGAACAACCTCTTTCGGACACGACCGCAAGCCGCTCAAGCGGAACGCCCCGAGCGTGCATAACGTGGCATTCGCAACCTCCTTTTTCTGGGACGGCCGATCCGATTCGCTCGAAGCCCAGGCGAAGGCCGTACTCGCCAACCCGGACGAGATGCGCGCCGACGAGAAGGGCGTGGTCGGTCGGTTGACGCAGGTCAAAGGGTATCCACCTCTGTTCGAGAAGGCGTTCGGAGATGGCACAGTCACCCTGGACCGGGTGTCCCAGGCGCTCGCGTGCTTCCAGCGCACGCTGGTCGGCGGGCGGAGCCGGTTCGACGCGTTCCTCAAAGGCAAAACCGATGTCCTCACGGACGCCGAGGTGCGCGGGCTGCACCTGTTCCGCACCGACGCCCGGTGCCTGCACTGCCACAACGGCCCGACCCTGTCGGACGGGAAGTTCCACGACATCGGGCTGAGCTACTACGGGCGCGAGCTGGAAGATTTGGGACGGTTCCGGGTCACGAAAGTGCCGGCCGATGTGGGGGCGTTCCGCACCCCGCCGTTACGGAATGTGGGCCGCACCGGGCCGTACATGCACAACGGGCTCTTCGAGTTGGAAGGGCTGCTGCGGATGTACAATGCCGGCGGCGCAACCATCCGAAAAACGGACAAGTTCAAGGACGACCCGAACTTCCCAACCAAGTCTCGCTTTCTGAAACCTTTGGGGCTTAACGCGCTCGACCTGGACGATCTGGAAGCGTTCCTACGTAGCCTCGACGAGCCTCACCTGCGCGTGCGCCCGCCGGCCGTCAGCTTGCCCGACGCGCGTCCGTGACAGGTCGGCACCGCCGGCGCCAGCCGAGAGAGCATGCGCTCGCTTACGGCAGCTCATTCCTCCAGGTGAGCCCCCGTTCGGCGCGCCGCTTCACCACTTCGGGTTTGTCGGCCGCCACGTTCCTGTCCCCTTTCGGCTCGACGCCCAGATCGTACAGTTCCGCACCGCTGCCGTCCGCTTTGACAAACAGCTTCCAGTTGCCGTTGCACGCCGCATCACCCCAGCCGAAATCGTCGACCAGCACGACGTCAACGTTGGGCCGTTCCGCGGCCGTTGCGGAAGCAGACGTAGCCACCGCGGCCAGGACCGCCGCAAGCCAGGATGGACGGACCTGGAGATCCTCAGCCGGTGCCGTGAGGCGCGAACCGCAGCACGGCGTCTGTCGCACAGTTTAAGCAGACAGACGTGATCTACGGACCGCTTGTCGGTGCGGTTCGTGATTGCTGCGTCGCTCCCGAATTGAACGAATTACGCGTTGGAAGTCGGCCTGGTTCAAAAAAGCCCGCTTTAGGGTAACAGGTGCGTGGGGGGACGTGGCCGCGTGGACGGCTGAGACGGGCGTGTATGCGTATTCAGTTGCGTTGGAACCGTTGGTATCCCAACAGTTCGACCCAGTGCGGATGAGCGCAGCCGGTCAGCAACTCCGTCGGGCTCTGGTTCACGCGTTCCGGGTGCTCGCTGCGTCCGAACCGTCGGTGGTTCAGGAAGAACCGCAGCAGATCCAGGTATGCACCGCCCAGGTGCCTCCGGAGGAAGAAGTACCCGCGTAACCGACTGTTCAGGTTCTCGATTACCGAGCTCGCGCGAACCGTCCCCGCCGCCACCGGCGCCACCGCGTTCCGCAGGCTTCGGTAACGGGTCCCCAGGCGCCGGTGCAACTCGGCATCGCGTTGCCACGTCGCGGGACAGCGCTCGTCCGACATCGACACCGCTAGCACCTCACGCACCAACGCCGGCGGCACCTCGTACTCGTTCGCCACGGCCGCCAACTGCTCATCGAGGGCGCCGGCGAAGGCGAGCAGGTCGTCGCGCTGGTGGCGCAGGGCACGAACCGCCGGGCCGATCCGATGCGGGCAACGGGGCGCCCGCGCGTCCAACTCGGCGACCACGAAGTCGAACAGGTGACACCGGGTGGGATGGTCGGGACCGGCCACGGTGAAGATGTCGTCCCGGAGCCCGCCGAGGAGTACGGACACCTCGTCGGCCAGGGCGATGGCCCGATCTTGTTCCTGACGCACCAACGCGAGCCGCTTGGATTGGGTCTTGCCGCGACCGTGCCGCTTGGCCCGTGTCATGCGCCGCTGCTGCTGGTCGCACGCATCGACGGCGCCGTACGCCCGGTTGTCCAAGAACCGGATCAACTGGCCCAGATCACGGAGCGCGTGAAAGATGTCGCCACGACACGGGGTGTCGGGCCAGGCCAAGGTCTGGCCGGCGCGCAGGCCACGACCGGCGTCGGCGATGGTCGCGTCGGGCCGAAGGCCGTGGTCTTGCAGCTCCAAGAGCCGGACACCCCAGGTGTCGGCGTCGCGGTGCTCTTCGAGACGGAGCAGGTAGCAGAACGTGGACCCCACATCGACGCCGACGAGGACCGGTTGCCCGTTCTGAAAGATCTCGTCGTGGGCACCGATACGGACCGGCGACAGGTCGCAGTTCGCGTTGTGGTGCCGTGCCCGTTCGACGGCGGAGTGGATGATGTTGTGGACGTGACCCAGGGACAGATCGTGGTCGAAGAAGTCGCGGAAGAGCTCGACGACCCCGCGGAGCGGACAGTGACCGATGAGAACCAGACCGAGTGTGAACTGGCGGATCCAGTGCTTGGTGACGGGTAGGTGGAACAGAACCGCATCGTCGGTGGGTGGGTCGAAGGCGTTGGAGAGGGCGTGGCGCGCGAGATCTTGTTGCTGGTAGACGAATTTGCGACTGACGTGGGCGTCTTGCGCGAGCGCGGAGATCGGTTGGGTGCCGGCCAGAGCGTCCAGCGCCAGGCGCTGACGCTGCTCGGGTGTGAGCGCGTGGGCCGGTGACCGATTGGGCGCTTGGGGGTGGACCGCCGTCGCGGGTGGAGTTAGGCGTTCGGCAGGTGCAAAATTACCCGAGCTGGGGCGCAAAACGGTTTGAATAGCCAAAGTGTGGGTAAATCTTTACCTGCCGAATGCCTTAAAACACACATGCCTGTTTCCTTGGAGATCCTGGAGGCGTCGTAACCACCAGTCTCGGGGAAATAGGCATTTTCGTGAACTACTCAGCCCCAACTGTTACCCACTTCTGAACCAGGCCTGGAAGTCACAGAGAATGCCGATATAGTTTCCTAGGAAACAGTCGAGCCTTTGGACGCCGAACATGTCGCACGTGCCAAGCCCGCTGGACGCCCACATTGGGTTCTGGCTCCGTTTCATTTCCAACCACGTATCGCACGCGTTTGCGGCGAAGGTGGAAGGGCACGGGGTGACGGTTGCGGAATGGGTGGTGCTGCGGCAGTTGCTCACGACCGGCGCCACGGCACCAAGCGCACTGGCTGAGGGGTTGGGGCTGACCCGTGGAGCCGTTTCCAAACTCGTCGACCGCTTGTGCGCCAAGTGTCTGGTGTCGCGGACGGCGAACCAGGAGGACAAGCGGTATCAGACGGTCGCGCTGACGCCGACCGGCCACGAACTGGTCCCGAAGTTGGCGGACGTGGCGGATGCGAACGACGCCGAGTTCTTCGGACACCTCAACGACGACCAGCGGGCAATGCTAGTTGGACTGATGAAGGACGTTGTGCGGCGGCACGGGTTGAAGGATGTGCCGATCGAGTGAACCCAAACAGAAAGGTGAGACCATGACCAGTCAGGAGCGCGCCGCGGTGATGAAGAAGTGCCAGGAGCTCTCACTCGCGGGTCGAATTGCCTTCCCGGAAACGGTTAGACGACTGAGTGAGGCCGGCGTCGAGCGGTACCACGTTGACCTCACTCGGGACGAAACCACATACTACCTCTCGTGCGGGGAGTCGCACGCGCTCGCTTTGGGTGGGCCGCATGGGACGATTAACGGACCATTCGACGCCACCGGTGTAGAGGGGGCGGTACGGGCCTCCCAGCGCGGAGAGGTCACCTATCGGGAGTTCCTCAGCCGAATCATGGCAGCCGGGTGCGTCGGGTACTTTACCCAAATCACAGGCCGGAAAGTGCAGTACGTCGGCCGCACCGGTGACATGCACGTTGAACCGTTTCCCGGCACAACAGTTTGACGGAACTGAACGTGCCCGGCGCGGGGCTCGGACGCCCCGCGTTTGTCGGCGAACCGGTCAGCGGAGCGACTCGCGCCACTCTTTGTTCAGCTCTTCAACCGTCTTGCCGGTGAGGGTCTTCCACACCCCGGCGTCGTATCGCCCCGCGCGCAGCATCGCGTTCAGCTTGGTCACGAGTTGCGCGTCGTACCGGTTGGTGACGTAAGCCAGGAACGCGGCGGTGGTGCGGTAGCTCGCATCGAACGCGGCCCGTTGCGGGTTCACCCGGCCGGCCGTGCCGGGCTCGAATTTCCAGAACCGCACGTAATCGGCGATGCCCTCCACCAGCCACCCCGGCAGCCCACGGCCCCGGTAGTTCTGAACGCAGTGGGCCGTCTCGTGGACCATCGCGCCGATGTCGTTCGGGTGCGACTTGAAGTACTTCACCGACCCGGTGATCCGGTTCCCGCCGGCCATCGCCACACCGTCATAACTGGCCTTCATCGCGAGCCGGATCTGCGTCGGCGGTTGGAACCCGTCGCTCGCGAGCAGGTCGCAGATCATCGGGTACTCTCGCTCGCACACCCGGACCGCGTTCTCGGTCCATTCCCGGAGTTCGGGGGCGTCCGTCACGTCAATCGTGAACTCGACCGGATACCGGAACGTGGTCACCCGCGGGTTAGAGTCGAGTGTGATCTCCCGCACTACGAGCGGGTGTTTCAGGTCCTCGGTCGAGCGTACCCGAATGGCTCGCACGGTTCCCGCTTTGGGAGTCGCAGACGCCTTCCCCTTGTCGAACGTAGCGGCGGACTCGAACGTGGTGCCGTCGGCGGAGAGTTCGAGCGACCCGGCGGCCAGCGCGTCGTCGCCGTTCGGCCGACCGGTCAGCACGGCCACGGATTTCAGTTTCACCGGCGTGTCGAACCGGATTGTGAAGTGGTCGGTTTTGCTCGCGTTGCGTTCGGACACGAAGTAGGTCGTTGCGTCACCGTCGAAAGCGAACTGACGAATCCGGCCGGCGACAGAAGGCAGGGACGATTCGACCGCGGCCCGCTGGATTGGGCGCGGCCTGGGGGCGGGTTCGGCCGCAACAGCCGGGTTGCACGAAAGAACAACAAGCACAGCAGGCAGCAATCGCATTGAATGACCTCTGTTCGGAGCGGCCGGAGTGTTGTACTCCCGCGGCGCGGAATCGGAGAGCAGAGGGCCGGCGTTCACATTGGCTCCTCATAAACTCCCAACCGCGGCCCCGGCCCGAAACACCTGATTTTGTTTCCCCCCTGCTCCCGCGCCGGGATACAACTGTCCCAACCTCTCCGCCCCATCCCTGTGGCGATGCACTGATGAACACAGCACGTTTCGCGCTGCTCGGCGCGCTGGCCGCTGCCGCCTTCGTACCAATCGCGGCCCAGAAGCCCAGCGACCTCGCCCCGTCCGCTTATGCAATCCGTGACGCAAAGGTCGTTACGGAAGCCGGAGCCGTGCTCCCCAAAGCCACACTCGTGATACGCGACGGGCTAATCGCTGCGGTCGGAGAGGGCGTTGCCGTCCCGCCGGACGCGCTCGTGATCGAGGGGCAAGGGCTCACCGTTTACCCGGGGTTCATCGACGCCGCCACCACCCGCGGCTATGATGTCGCGCTGCGGCGCTCCCTGGGTGGCCCGCCGGCCCCGGAGGATCTCGCCGCCGACCCGCTCGTCGCCACCAAACCGGACCACCGCAAGGGGCTGACGCCCGAGTTCGCGGTTCAAACGGCGTTCAAGCTCGACGAGGAGTCGGCGGCGCCCTGGCGGAAGGTCGGCTTCACCGCCCAACTCGTGACACCCGACGGCGGGTATTTTTCGGGCACCAGCGCGCTCGTGAGCCTGAGCGGGGCGGTCCCGCGCGACGCCACGCTACGGGGTCCGGTGGCGCTGCACGCCCGTTTCGGGCGGGTCGCCGGGGCCGAGTACCCGGTGTCGCTGATGGGGGTGATGGCCCACGCCCGGCAGACGGTGCTCGACGCGGGCTGGCTCAAGCGCCAGTGGGCCGCTTATGAAGGTCGCGGAAAAACTGGCAAGCGCCCGCCCGCGGACCCGTGCCTGGAGGCCCTGTGGCCCGCTCTCGACGGCCAACTGCCGGTCGCCTTCGAGGCCGACTCGGCCGACGAGATCAACCGCGCGCTCGACTTCGCAGCCGAGTTCAAACTGAAGCCGCTGATCGTCGGCGGGCGCAGCGCGTGGAAAGTCGCCGACCGGCTGGCGAAGGAGCAGGTGCCGGTCGTCCTACGGCTCGACTTCGCCTCGGCCCCCGAGCGCGAGTCGGAGTTGCCCGTCCGCGTCCGCGAAGACCAGGAGCGACTGCGGCAACAGGACGTGGGGTGCGCAGCAGCCCTTCACAAAGCCGGGGTGAAGTTCGCGTTCACCACGCAGGGGCTGGCACCGAACCGGTTCCAGCAGAACGTCCGCAAGGCCATCGCCGCCGGGTTGCCCGCGGACGCCGCGCTGGCGGCGCTAACCGGCACCGCCGCCGACATCCTCGGCGCGTCATCTCAAGTGGGCCGCATCGCGAAGGGCCGCGCCGCTCACCTGCTCGTGTGCGACGGCGCGTTCGACTCGGCCGCGACCAAGTATAAGTTCGCGTTCAGCGACGGCGTGCGCTTCGACCTCACCGCACCGACGCCACCCTCCGGCGCTAGCGCACCCGCACCTGGCGGTGACACCCCGACCCCCAAGAAGGGCAATCGGCCGCGACCCGATACCGATCCGTCTCCGGCGCCGACCTCGCCCGCGCCGGCCCCCAAGGGACCGTTCGGGTCCGGGCGGCCGGGGTCCGAGCGCGACACGCCGCCGTTCAACGGCGCGGCGCTGCGTGCGGTGGTGCCAATGCTGGACGCCGCCGAACTCACGGCCACCGAGACCGAGGCCGACCGCAAGCCGCCCGTTCGCACCGGCGGCGCCGTGCTGATCCGCGGCGCCACCGTGCTCACCGGCACCGGCAAAACGCTCCCGAACACCGACATCCTGGTCGAGTCCGGAAAGATCCGCGCCATCGGCGCCGGCTTGCCCCCCGCACCCGGCGTAAAGGTGATCGACGCGAACGGCATGTTCGTGACGGCCGGGATCATCGACACGCACTCCCACTTCGCGATGTCGGGCGGGATCAACGAGTCGTCGCTGTCGGTGGTCCCCGAAGTGCGGGTGCGGGACGTGATCGACTCCGAGGACGTGCAGGTCTACCGCGCGCTCGGGGGCGGGGTGACCACCGCCCGCCTGCTGCACGGCAGCGCGAACGTGATCGGCGGGCAGGACGCGGTCATCAAGATGAAGTACGGAGCGACCGCGCGGGAGATGCTGGTGACCAGCGGGCCGCGCGGGGTGAAGTTCGCCCTCGGCGAGAACGTGAAGCGCACCGACGGCCGGTTCCCGAACAGCCGGCTCGGGGTCGAGGCGGTCCTCGTCCGCGCGTTCACCGAGGCCCAGGCGTACCAGAAGAAGTGGGCCGAGTACGAGTCCCGCAAAGGGACCAGCGACCCGCTGCCGGAGCCGCGGCGCGACCTGCGCCTCGAGGCGCTGGCGGACATCCTCAAGGGCGACGTGCGGGTCCACTCGCACTGCTACCGGTCCGACGAGATCCTGATGCTGTTGCGCGTGGCCGACCAGTTCGGCGTAAAGGTGAAGTCCCTCCAGCACGTGCTCGAGGGCTACAAGGTGGCACCGGAGATCGCCGCGCACGGCGCCAGCGTGAGCCTGTTCAGCGACTGGTGGGCGTACAAGATCGAGGCGTTCGACGCGATCCCCTACGCCGCGAAGCTGCTCAAGGACGCCGGCGCCTCCGTATGCCTCAAGTCGGACGACAACGAGCTGATGCGGCACCTGAACCAGGAGGCCGCGAAGCTGGTGAAGTACTGCAGGTTCACACCTGAGGAAGCGCTGCACACGATCACCCTGAACCCCGCCAAGCAACTCGGACTGGACGCGCGGCTCGGCACAGTCGAGGTGAGCAAGGACGCCGACCTCGCGATCTTCAACGGGCACCCGCTGAACTCCTTCGCGCGGTGCGAAATGACACTGATCGAAGGCGAGATCTACTTCCAGCGGTCGCCGAAGCTCACGCCGTTCGACCCGGCCGCGGCGGAGCCCGCGAAGCCGGCGCCGAAGTTTGCCGCGCTCCCGGAACTGCCGAAGGGCACCTACGTGCTGCACGGGGGCACGATCCACTCACCGGGCAAGGAACCGTTCGTCGGCACGGTCACCGTGGACGCCGCTACCGGCAAGCTCCTTCACGTCGCACAGGGCGGGCTGAAGGTCGGCGGCGCGCGGCCGGCGGTTCGCGAGGTCGATTGCACCGGGCTGCACATCTTCCCCGGCATGATCGACGCCGGGACCGTGCTGGGGCTCGTGGAAATCGACTCGGCCCGCGAGACCAACGACTTCCGCGAAGGCGGCGACTTTCAGCCGGACCTCCGCGCAAGCGTCGGCATCAACCCGGACTCGGAGCTGATCCCCGTGACCCGGGCCAACGGGGTGACCACAGCGCTGACGCGGCCCACCGGATCCCTGCTGCCGGGTCAGGGGGCGCTCATCAACCTCGCGGGCTGGGTGCCGGCAGAAATGGTCGCGGTAGACGGGCTCACGCTCCACATCGAGTACCCCCCGGCGAACGCCGGCGGCTTCCGCGGCGGGTTCAACCCGACCGTCGCGTTCGAGAGCGACGGCGCCTCGGCGGCCCGCTTCCGCCGCGAGCAAAAGCTCACCCAGCTCAAGGAGCTGTTCGAGACGGCCCGCCGGTACGACGACGCGAAGAAGGCCGGCGCGCCGGTCGCGGCCAACCCCCGGCTCGACGCGCTACGGCCGTTCGTGCGCGGCGAGAAGCCGGTGGTGTTCACCGCGGAGCGCAAGGCCGACATCGCCGGCGTGCTCAAACTGGCCGACGAACTGAAGGTGAAGCCGATCCTGAGCGGCGCGTCCGAGGCGTGGAAGCTCGCGGAGGAGCTGAAGCGGCGCGACGTGCCGGTGATCCTGGGACCGGTGATGAGCATCCCGCGCGAGACCGGCGACAAGTACGACGCGGCCTACACCGCGGCGGCCAAACTGCACGCCGCGGGGGTGCGGTTCTGCATCCGGTCGGCGGGCTCGAACAACGCCCGCAACCTGCCGTACGAAGCGGCAATGGCGGTCGCGCACGGGCTGCCGCCGGAGGAGGGGCTGAAAGCGGTGACGCTGTACCCGGCGGAAATCCTGGGCGTGGCCGACCGGTTCGGCTCCATCGAGGTCGGCAAGCGGGCGAACCTCGTGATCGCCAACGGCGACGTGCTCCAGGCGACGGCCCAGGTTCTGTGCGTGTTCGTGGACGGCAAGCCGCACGAGCCGACCAGCAAGCAGAGTCGGCTGTTCGACAAGTACCAAAAGCGGTTGAACGAGGGGCGCGAGCGGCCCCCGGGCAAGTGACCGCGCAGGCCGGCGCCGTGAATGAGATTCGGCCTTTGCTGGATGAAGAAACGCCCGCCCCCGCACGCCGGAGCGTGCGGGGGCGGCGATCAGCCCCGCCCCGCGATTTTTCACTTTCTTGTATGAGCGCCGACGGCTCGCGGATCAGTATCGGTGAGGTACGTGCCCTCCCCGATACTGATCGCGGTTCCCGGACCCACGTGATCCGGAGCCGCGACAGAGGGCGAGCCGCATCATGTCGAAACGACTGCTCTTCCGACTGCTGGCTTCTGCCCCGCCCGGGACCGACCACGTCACCGACGCCGAACTGCTGCGCCGCTTCGCCGCGTCCGCCGATTCGGCCGCGTTCGAGCTGATCGTTCACCGGCACGCCCCCGCGGTGTGGGCCGCGTGTCGGCGGCTGCTGGCCGCCGACGCCGACGCCGAGGATGCGTTCCAGGCCGCGTTCCTGGCCCTGCTCCGCTGTGCCCTTGACGTTCGCACCCCGTGCGTGGGCGGGTGGCTCCACCGCGTCGCCGTCCACGCCGCCCTCAAGCTCCGCGAGCGAACGCGGCGCGTCACCGCCGTCGAGCCACAACAGTTCGACGCGACCCCGGCGGCGCCCGTCGAACCGGCCGATTCTGAACTCGTGGCGGTCGTTCACGAGGAACTCGCCCGGTTGCCCGAGCGCGAGCGCCTCCCGGTGGTCCTGTGCGACCTGGAGGGGTTGTCCCACGCCGACGCCGCCAAGGCGCTCGGCTGGCCCGTGGGCACCGTGTCCGGGCGCCTCAGCCGCGCGCGAGCCACACTCCGCGCGCGGCTGGGGCGCCGCGGGTTCGCGCCGGCCGCGTTCGGGCCGGTCGGGATGGCACCGCCGCACCTCGTGACCCGAACCTTACCCATGACCGCCGGACAGGTGTCGCCTGCGGTCGCTTCACTTACCGAGGGAGTTCTTGCAGTGCTGAACACGACGCATTGGATCAGGGCAGTGGCAGCGGCCGTGGTTGTGTGTTCGGGAATCGCCGGCGTCGGCAGCATGTTGGCTGTTGCGCCAAGCGGCACGTCTCAGCCGCAAAATGCTGAGGCGGTCCCGCCCCCGCGTGCTCCGGGCACCCCCGCGCCCAAGAGCGAGATCACACAACCCGGGGTGCAAAACAACGTCGAAGACAAGCGCCGCCTCAAGCCCCCCACCCAGCACTCAGTAACCGCCTTTCCCGAACTCGCTCCGCCCGACTGGGGGGATACGCCGCAGAAGCGCACAGCAGCACTCAAACAACTGTGCCCGCGACTGACCGGAGTGATCGACCTGAAAGCGGATCCGGCAGACGACACGCTGCGGAAGCTACTGAAAGCCCGCCTCCAAGCGGGCATTAGTGAGCACATTCGAACCGTCGCAGCCTTGGAAGTGACCGGCCCCGGCCTGCAATTCCAGGCCGAATTTCACGACTGGCTGGCCGACATGCAAGCCATTGTTGCCGAGCTGTGGGACCAACAGCCAAAGGAACAAGAGCTGTGGCTCAGGGAAATGCTTATTACCGCCAAATCGTTCGAGCGATACACAGAACTCCGCGTGCAGGCCGGCGCATTAACTCCACAATCGCTAGACGTGGCGAACCGACACCGGCTAAAAGTCGAAACGGAATTGTGGAAGGTCAAGAACCCGAAGTAGTCCGTGTCAGCGGCATCAAGCACATGACGGACTGCGCAACTGCGCGGTAGCAGGTCGAACCGGGGAGGCGAAGGGCATGGGCGGCCTCACCCGGTTCAACCCGCGTTCCGAAGGCGAACTCGGAACTGAGCGGATGGTGTCCGAAAACTCCGTCGCGGGCGCCGGGGAAATCACCAACGAAACGGCGGGCGATTAGGCAAGGAAGCAATTTCGGGCAAGTGTGATACGAGCAGCCCAGAGCAGGACTCGCGCCGCCCGTTGATTATTCCGTGTCAAATAACACAAGTCATTTCCTAATAACGATTTATGATTGCGATTGCCAATCGTGTCGCGAGTTCAGACTTGTCGATAAATCCGGCATGTGTCCGGGAAATCGGAAATCGCCCGACTCATGTTTGCTTTCTCCCGGGTCCGCAGTGTATATTTCCTTCAGACTGGCCGCGGCAGCCACACTGAATGGGCGACAGTGTGACAGCTTGCGGCCGGTCCTTTTTTGTATTCGCATTTTCGTCCCATCAAGTTTGCACCGTCCACGCGAGTTGCGTGCGACGAATTCACTCCACGGCCTCTTCAAAATACCTTTCCCACTCGTTTGGCGTCTCGCGATTTCGAGACCGTCACTTGCACACCGGAAACGCCACCAAACACAACAACCCGCTTCGTATCACGAACGTGAGGCGCGGCCGCGCCCACACATCGGAGGGAAGCCGTGGACGTGCGCGAATACAACCGCCGGGCCTGGGACCGGCAAGTAGCGACCGGGAACAAATGGACCGTGCCGGTCGGTCCCGAGGTGACGGCCGCGGCCCGGCGTGGTGAATGGTCCGTGGTCCTCACCCCGACGCGACCGGTTCCCCGCGATTGGTTCCCGTCACTGGCCGGTTTGGATGTGTTGTGCTTGGCGTCCGGAGGCGGACAGCAAGGGCCGGTACTGGCAGCCGCCGGAGCCCGAGTTACCGTATTCGACAACTCGCCGGCGCAGCTCGCTCGAGACCGTTCCGTGGCCGAGCGCGACTGGCTGACCCTCACCACCATCGAAGGTGACATGCGGGACCTGTCCGCATTCGGAAACGGATCGTTCGGACTGGTGTTCCATCCGTGCTCCAACGGGTTCGTGCCGGACGTGCGCCCCGTGTGGCGCGAGTGCTTCCGCGTCCTGAAACCCGACGGGGTTCTCCTGGCGGGGTTCACGAACCCGGTGCTGTACGCCTTCGACGACGTGGCCGCCACCGACCGCGGCGAACTCGTCGTGCGGCATCCGATCCCGTATTCGGACCTGACCAGCCTGACGGACGAAGAGCGAACCCGATACACGAGCAAAGACGAGCCGTTGTGCTTCGGGCACACACTGGAAGATCAGATCGGCGGGCAACTGGACGCCGGGTTCCGAATGACCGCCTTCTTCGAGGACCGCGACCCGACACACCCGCTGGCGAAGTACCTGCCCGCCTTCATTGCCACCCGCGCCGTCAAGCCGTGACGGCCGCCGGCCCTCCCCTCCGGACCCGCCCCATGCTCCCGTCCGTCCTCTTACTCGCCGCACTGGCCGCACCGCCGGTCGCCATCGATGTCGGCGACCGCAAGCAACTGTTCATCGACGACGCGCTCATCGCCCGACGCGACCGGGTCGAGTTGCGCGTCAACCCGCCGCAAAAGCTCGGACCGCTCAAGGACGACAGCGGCAAGCCGCTCCGCGGGCACGTCGCCCGCGTGATCGACGGCGAGAAAGCGCGCCTGTACCTCGGACACGAAAACGTGCAGGTACTGGAGAGCACGGACGGGCTCGCGTTCCGCCGTACCGGCACGAAGCTGCCCGGCGGGCACTTCCCGACCATCTTCCTGGACCCGCACGAGACCGACGCCGCTAAGCGGTACAAGCTGTTCCACCTGGAGTTCTCCGAACCGTTCGACCCGGCCAAGCACGGGGTGTTCGCCAGCTACTCGCCCGACGGGGTGAAATTCACCAAGGTGGGGCGGGTGCTCCCGTTCTTCACCGACAACCCGACGGTGGTTCACTGGGACGAGCGGATCAGGAAGTACGTCATCTACACCCGCGCGTTTGATTACACCTCCGAGAACCAGCGCCGCATCGGGCGGATTGAGACCGACGACCCGCTCAAGCCGTGGCCGTACACGAAAACCGAGAAGCACCGCATTTTCCCGTCGGTCGAGAACCTGCCGGTCGTGTACTCCGCCGACAAGGAAGACGACCCGCATTCGGACGTGTACTACAACGCGGCCGAGCCGTACCCGTGGGCCGGCGGCGTGTACCTCATGTTCCCGTCGCACTTCCGCCACTTCTCTCCCCAGCGGCACCCGTTCGTGCGGCCGCGGGTGAAGGGTCAGTGGGAGGATTACGGAATGCTCGAAGTGCAGTTGGCCGTGAGCCGCGACGGGGTGAAGTGGTCGCGCCCCGAGCGGACCGCGTACATCCCGACGGGGTTAGCGGACGAGTGGGACCGGTGGTACACGGTGGCCGCCCCGGGGTTCGTGCGGCGTGGTAACTACGTGTACCAGTACTACTATTCCAGCGGCCGGTTGCACGACTCTGCAGTGCTGCGCCCCGAGTACGACAAGATCGCGGGTCAAGAGGGCGGTGTCGGGGTGGTGCGCCAGCGGCTCGACGGGTTCGTCTCGGCCGACGCCGATCACAAGGGCGGCTGGCTTACCACGCCGCCGCTCATTTTCCGGGGCAGTAAGCTGCGGCTGAACATCGACACCGGAGCGGCGGGGAACGCGTTCGTCGAGTTGCAGGACGCGGACGGAAAACCGATCCCGGGTTTCACGCTGGCGGAGTGCGAGGAGATCGGGGGAAACTTCGTTGACCAGTGCGTCTACTGGAAGGGCAAGGAGGACGTATCGGCACTCGCTGGGCGACCCGTGTGTATTCACGTCAGGATGAAGCGCTCGAAGCTCTTCGCTTTCCAGTTCACCAAGGAGTGACACCTTTCACCGAGACTCAGCAGTTGGTGGCGGCGGACTGTTCCCCATGCGACCAGGGGGAACAGCCCGCCGCCGGGTAACTGTTCCGGCGAACAGAGCGACAACGCACTTGAACTTCCGACCCTCACCGAGCGCCTGGACTGTCGCTTCCTGGGTGACCGCAGGCAAAAATAAACACTCGTCCGGATCGCAAAACACTCTCACACTTCGGGCCGCAAGAGGCGGGAGCCGGTAACCCGGCTCATGGCACCCGCCAAGTCTCTCGCCCCGCAACGAAATCGTTCCGCAAATGTCTCCGCCGCCGAACCGACGGAGTTTATCTCAACGAGCATGTGTGAAGAAATCGTGATGACTTCATGAGTGCCGGACGCTCACGAGTGTAGCCCTTGACCGACACGAGGCAGATGATGGACCGACGGATAACGGCAACCACAGCCGCGGCACTTTCGGCAGCGCTCGTCGCGCTGTGTGCGCCAACAGCCTTTCCGCAACCGCCGGGCGGAGGGTTCGGGGGTAAGGGCGGGTTCGGGCCGCCCGGCGGGCAAGAGCGGAAGCTGGTTGCAGAGTATGACAAGAATAAGGACGGCTGGCTCAACGCGGACGAGCGGAAGCCGGCGCGCGAGGCCGCCAAGAAGGGCGGCCGGGGCGGGTTCGGCGGTCCGAAGGGTGGGTTCGGGAAAGGCGGCGAGAGCGGCAAACCCGGCCCGAAGGTGAGCCCGGCCGAGGTGAAAAACTATCCGGACGCCAAGTTGTACGACGCGAGCGTCCTCCGCACCCTGTTCCTGGAGTTTGAAAACGCCGACTGGGAGTCGGAGATGCAGGACTTCCACGGCACCGACGTGGACCTGCCAGCGACCGTCACGGTGGACGGCAAGCGGTACCCGAACGTGGGCGTCCACTTCCGGGGGATGTCGTCGTACATGGGGGTGGGGGCCGGGTCCAAGCGGTCGCTCAACATGTCGTTCGACATGGCCGACGGGAAGCAGCGACTCTACGGGTACAAGACGCTGAACCTGCTGAACGCGCACGAGGATCCGTCGCTGATGAGCACGGTGCTGTACTCTCACATCGCGAACAAGTACACCCCGACCCCGAAGGCGAACTTTGTGAAGGTGGTCATCAACGGCGAGAGCTGGGGCGTGTACGTCAGCGTTCAGCAGTTCGACAAGGTGTTCCTCAACGAGAACTACAAGACGACGAAGGGCACCCGGTGGAAGGTCCGCGGTTCGCCGGGCGGGCGCGGCGGGCTGGAGTACTTCGGCGACGACCCCGCCGCGTACAAGCGCATCTTCGAGATGAAGAGCGGCGAGAACGAGGACGCCTGGAAGGCCCTGGTGAACTTCTGCAAGGTGCTCAACCAGACCCCGCCGAACAAGCTCGAAGAGGCGCTGAAGCCGATCGCGGACCTGGACAACATCCTGTGGTTCCTGGCCCTGGACGCCGCGCTCATCAACTGCGACGGGTACTGGATCCGGTCCAGCGACTACAGCGTTTACCTGGACGAGAAAGGCAAGTTCCATGTCATCCCGCACGACATGAACGAGGCGTTCCGCCCGGCCGGCGGCCCTGGCATGGGTGGTCCGGGGATGGGCGGGCCGGGTGGCGGCGGATTCCGGCCGCCGGCCCCTGGCGAGGTGCTGCCGGCGCCGCTTCAGGACGCGCTCCAACTCACCGCGGAGCAGAAGAAGCAGCTTGCCGAAATCCAGAAGGAAACGGAGGCGAAACTCGAAAAGTTGCTGACCGCCGAACAGTTCAAACAATTCAAGGAGATGAAGGAGCGTGCGCCCGGCGGTCCCGGTGGGTTCGCCGGGCCGGGAGGCGGGTTCCCCGGCGGTCCGGGCGGTGGCTTCCCGGGTGGGCCGGGCGGATCCGGTGGCGGCGGACGCGGGGTCGAACTCGACCCGCTCGTCGGACTGAACGACGCCAGCAAACCACTCCGGAGTAAGTTGCTCGCGGTGCCCGCGCTGCGGGCCAAGTACCTTGCGAATGTGAAGCGGATCGCGGAAGAGTCACTTGACTGGAAAGCGCTCGGGCCGGTCGTCGCTCAGTACCGCAAGCTGATCGAGAAGGAAGTGGAGTTGGATACCCGGAAGCTCGACTCCTTCGAGGCGTTCAAGCGGAACACCGACGACAACGCGCCCAGCGCCGGTGGCGGCGGCGGTGGCTTCGGACGTGGGTCGCAGGGGATGAACGTCCGGGCGTTCGCCGAGCAGCGCCAAAAGTACCTGCTGGCCAACCCCGAGGTTAAGAAGGCCGCGCCCTGAACCCATCCGGCGGGCGGAAATGCTCCTCCGCGTCCGCCGTGTATCAGGGTTGTTAAAGAGTGAGGATCTGGCCGCGTGGGCGACGCATGTCGTCGCCCACGCGGCCAGATCGTTTCAAGTGGTCCGCGCCGACACGCAAGAGACGAACTCACCGTGTCATTTGTCGGAGAGGTAGAGTTCGGTGAACTTTGCGACCGCCGCGGCCACCTTGTCGGCGGTCGCGGTGCGGCTCGCGGCGTCGCGGAAGTCCCCGCCGAACTCCAACTGGATCGCGTCGATGCCGTAATCGCCGCTACCGTAGGTCTGCACGATGTCGCCGCCGCTGAGCGTGGCGTACTCCTTGTCCGCGAGCTTCTCGGGGTACACCTTGTACCCGCCCGCGGCGAGCAGCCCGAAGAAACTGTTCGGACCGGTGTGCGCCTTCTCGCCGTACCGCTGGACCAGTAACGCGACCGTCTTTCCGTCCTTGGTGCCGCGAATGACCGTGTCCTTCATGCGCCCCTGGCCGTGAATGTCGAGCAGCAGCCCGCGGCCGTACCGCTTCTTCACCTCGCGGCAGTAGGACGCCAGGGTGCCGCGGTAGGCGTCGTACGTCGGCTTCGCCTTCGCGTCCTCATAGGCGATCTCGGGCGGGCGGTTCGCGTCAATGAACTTGCGGTGGAACTGCGCGACCACGAGGTACGGCTTCTTCCCGGTCTTCTTGGCGATCGCCGCGGCTGTCGCGTGGGCGAGCTCTTCCGTTCCGCCGTCCCGCCCAGCGAAGAACCCACTCCCACCGACCGGCAACCCGTCACCCTTCCGGGGCGACACGCCGGGCACATCCTTGGTGCCGCCGTGCGGAGCCGAGAGAATCACCGGCGAATCGCCCGGCTCGACCGCCACCAGGGGACTCGTCGGCGGCTTCCCGATCGCGTGGGGCGTCGGTGCGACCGGCGCGTCGGCCAGGGCAACGACAGCCGCGAGCGCCAGCGCGACCGTGATAAGAGCGAACCGACGAAGTGGCAGCATGATGGGCCTTGAAACGAGAAAGGGGATCGGGCGTCACGGGTCCGTGACGCCCGCGGTTAGAGCATTAGTAGTCCGTCAGCACTTCCCCGTGACTGCGGGTGAGCAGGGCCGCCACGATCCCGACCGACACGGACTGGCGGATGAAAGCCACCGAACCGTCGGCTCGCGCGATGTTCATACCGCCCGAGTGAAACGAGTACGCTTCTCCGTCATTTGTTCCGTTCATGGCCAGAGTGCGAGTCGATCGTGTGGCGGTATCGTCGTCGGACACACCGGTGGCCGGGTTGCTCCCGTCGAAGATGTGGTAATTGCGGTGGTCGGGCCACATCTGCGTGTTAGCGGTGGTGTCACCAGTCGGGCGACCAATCCGGTAGGCAGTCGGACCACCCGCCGCCTCCATCAGCATGATGGTGTTTGACGTGCCGTCGGTGATGGCAGTGAACGGCGTATCCACGTTCGGTCGCGTCGCCGCGCTCCACGAGCTATTCACGGTGGCCGACAGCAACGTATCAGTGTTAATGGTGCTCCGGCATCGCGCGAAAATCAGGTAGTCAGTTACGTATCCCGTCACGGTGCCCCCTCCGTAGGTTGACGGGGCACCGAACGACCGGGTACGATCACTACCGGGTGACGACGGGCACAAGTAGATGGGGATCGGCGAAGCGGCCAGCGGCCGGTTCACGAGTTCTCGCCAGTCCAAGGCCGAATCGTACTTATTCTGAATGTTCGACTGTTCAATGTACGGCAGGAGAATGAAGTGGAAGCTGCGAGCCGCACGCGTCCCCTTCGGTGCCGGGAACGGTAGGGTATTCGGCGCGTTCGAATCGAAGTCGATGGCCGTGGGCGGTAGGCCGCCGTAGGTGTTCTCGTAGTTATGCGAGGCCAAGCCGAGCTGCTTGAGGTGGTTCTGGCACTTCATGCGTGCAGCGGCTTCGCGCACCTTCTGCACGGCCGGAAGCAGCAGCCCGATGAGGATCGCAATAATCGCGATCACCACCAGCAACTCGATCAGCGTGAACCCGCGGCGGGGTCGGACGGGAGGCATAGCACTTCCTCAAAAATGAATAGCGAATCAACGTGCCGGTCGTGGGGGGGACCGGCCGGGCAGCGAGAATAGAGAGTCGGCGTGAGCGGTCGGCGGCGGGCTATTCTTTACCGGCGGTCCACAGCAGGGCCTTGCGGAACAGGGCCTTTGCCTCCGGCGTGTCGGTCTTCTCGGGGTGCGGGCTCCAGCAGAACACCCGCCCGGTGCCGTAGCTGCCGCGGGCGGCAGCGGTCGTGCCCTTCATCACTCCGGGCTTCGCCCCGCCCTTGCTGAAAATCTCGGTTTCGTAAGTGGCCAGTTCCTCGTAATCCGGGATGGCGTCGTCCTTGCCCGGTGCGAGCAGCGGCCCCTGACCGTAGTAAACGGTCAGCTTCTCCGCCTTGGTGTCGAAGAACTCCTTGCCCTTGGGGCCGAACCGCAGTTCCACGTCGCCGGTGCCGCGCGCCCAGTGGGCGCGGTCGAGCACTTCGGCGTCGAGGATGTGTAAGGACCAGTCGTAGCTGCGGCTCGCGAGGTAGGCGCCGGCGCAGATGCCGATGTAGCCGTTGCCGTCCTTCACGAACTGCTTCACCTTCGCGCGGCCCTCTTCGCCCAGGTCCTTCGCCTGAGCGGACCCGCTCCCGCCGGGCTGGATCAGCACCCGGAAGTCTTTGAGGGCACCGGCGCGGATGTCTTCACCGGTCACGAGCGTGACCTCGAACCCGGGGGTCTTCTCAACGGCCGCCGCCGCCGGCCCCTTGGTCTTGGCGGCACCGCCACCGGCGAACAGCGCGACCCGCACCGGTTTGTCGCCCTTGGCGGGCGGTTCCGACTGGGCGAACGACACCGACAGCACGACCGCGACCAGTGCGGCGAACGGTACGACGGAACGGGGCACGTTTTTGCCTTTCCGCGCGGGTGATTAACAGGGAAAATGAAGCGGAAGGAGAGTATCGCCTCAGAGAGGATCACGACAAACCGGTTCCGGGGGTGACACGGCCGATCGATTTGTTACGATTTTTCTCTTCAACTACGTCCCAACCGCGTGATGACCGAAGGTTCCATTACCGCCTGGGTTCAGCGCCTCGCCGCCGGCGACGGTGACGCCGCACGGCCGCTCTGGGACCGGTACTTTCGCCGCATGGTGTCGCTCGCCGCCGGGCGCATGGTCGGGCGCGCCGCCGACGCCGAGGACGTGGCCCTGTCCGCCTTCTTCCAGTTCTGCCGGGCCGCCTCGGGTCAGAAGTTCGCCCGGCTCGCCAGCCGCGACGACCTGTGGCACCTGTTGGTGGTGCTGACCGCTCGAAAGGCGGTGGACTGGCGCAAACACCAGTCGGCCCAAAAACGAGGCCGCCCCACCGACGAGTTGCCCGACGACGTTCCCGGGTCCATAGTGGACCCGGCACTGGCCGCGGCGGTGGGGGACGAGATCCGGATGCTGTTCGACAAACTCGATTCGGACGAACTGCGGGAGCTGGCCCGGTTCAAGCTGGACGGGTACACGAACGAGGAGATCGCCGAGCGGCTCGGTTGCACGGTCCGCACCGTGTGCCGCCGGCTCGCCCTGATCCGCGACATCTGGGAATCCGACCCGCCGGCCGAGCCCGACGCTCGTCCCAGGCACTGAACAGGCGCCTCCATGCCCGACACCGCCCCCTCCACGTTCCTTGGGCTACCCACCGGCGCCAAACGCCGCGTGGACGCCGTGTGCGTCGCGTTCGAGCGCGCCGGGGCCGGCGCGCGGATCGAGGACTACGTGGAGCAGGTCGAGCCGGCGGCCCGCGACGCGCTCCTGACCGAACTGGTCGCGCTGGAGCTGGAGCAGCGCCGGGCCGCCGGCGAGCGCCCGCAAGCGGCGGAGTACGTCGAACGCTTCCCGAGCCGTGCGCCGGCGGTACGCGCGGCGTTCGGAACGGCGACGCCCGCAGTGGGGGACGTGTTGGGCAAGTACCGGCTCACCGGGGTGCTCGGGCGCGGCGGGATGGGGGTGGTGTTCGAGGCGGACGACCCGGTCATCGACCGAAAGGTGGCGGTCAAGGCGCTGCCGGACGCGCGGTCCGCCGACCCGCACGCCCGCGAGCGGCTGCTGAGCGAGGCCCGCCTCGCCGGACAGTTACTACACCCGAACGTGGTGGCCGTGTTCGAAGCCGGAGAGGCGAACGGGGTCGCGTTCCTGGTCCTGGAGCGCGTCCCCGGCGGGAGCTGCGCGGACCGGCTCAAGCGCGACGGGGCGCTCGACTGGCGGTTCGCCACCCGCGTCCTCGTGGACGCGTGCCGCGGGTTGGTCGCGATTCACGGGGCCGGGTTCTTGCACCTGGACGTGAAGCCAGGCAACATCCTGCTACCGGAGCGAGCCGGCACGCCGGACGGCTCGACCGGAAGCGGGGTGCTCGCGAAGCTCGCCGACTTCAGCCTGTCGGCTTCGGACGGCACCGTCACCGTCCCGGGTTCCACCGCCGGCACGCCCGCGTACATGGCCCCCGAACAGCGCGACGGGGCACCGCTGACCCAGCGCACGGATGTGTTCGGGCTCGGGGCCGCGTACTTCGCGTTACTCACCGGCTCGGCGCCTTACGCCGGCGCGACGGTAACGGAGGTGGTGGCGGAACAACTCCGCGAGCCGGCCCCGGACCCGCGCGCCTTGAACCCGGCGGTGCCCGCGAGGGTCGCCCGGATCGTCCGGAGCGCGATGGCCCCGCGACCGGAAGACCGCTACCCGTCGGCCGCGGCGCTGCTCACGGACTTGGAGAAGGTACTCGCCCCGCCGCGGCCGCGTCTCTGGCCGGCGGCGCTCGCTCTTGGGGCGCTGCTCGCGGCCGGCGCGTGGGCGGCGTGGGAACTGCTGCCCGGCCCCGGGCGGGCGCGCCAGCCCGCCGTGTTCGCAACGGTCGACACCTGGGAACCGCTCCTGGACCAACACGACTTGGGGCAATGGACGCCGGTGGTGCCCGACGGCGTCACCCCGATCGGGGTCGGCCCGCAAAGCCTGTTCGGGCTGGTCACGCTCGACGGCCGCCCCGCGGTGCGGGCGACCGGAACGGGTTTAGGGAGCGTCGAGTCGGGCCGGGAGTTCGAGAACTTCCACCTGCGGTTCGAGTACCGCTGGGCGGAAGCGGCCGGCGAGCACTACGCGAGCGTGCGGTACCACTGCACCGGGGAGCTCGGCTCGCGCGGCACGCACGGAATGCAGTTGCACCTCCAGCGGGCCGGCGAGTACCGGCGGCTCAACGACCTGCTCCGGATTGATGTCGGCGTGATCCGCGGCGGCGCGGTGGAATCGGTGCGCCCGGGCGGCCGGCGGATCGACCCCGAGTTGCTCGCGGAGGTCCCGGTGGGCCGGTGGAACCGGGCCGCGATCGTGTGTGTCGACGATTGGGCGGTCCATGTCATCAACGACACGCCGGTGCTGTCACTGGCCCGGTCGCGCCGGGCGGACCCGCCGGACGAGCCGCTCCGCCGCGGGCGCATCCGGTTCCAGTCGATCAAGGGCGAAATCTTTTTCCGCAACATTGAGGTCCGGCGCGTCACCGAACTGCCCCCGGAGTACCGGCGCCCCGCCGAGTGACGCGAACTCGAATGGAGTACACGGCACCCGGCGTGATCGCGTCGAGCCGCCTGCTACCCGCACGTGTCTACCACGACCACATCGACCCCCGCAACGGCCCGCAGCAGTTGATCCAATACGCTTGCATGGAAGAGCCGCCGGTACCAGGACCGCTGCGAACGCCCGATGACGATGTGCGTGATCCCGTACTCGCGCGCGAACGACGACACGGCGTCCGGCAAGCTGGCCCCCTTGAAGCGCAGCGGAACGCCGTCCAACTGCTGGGCCAGAGTGAGCGAGTCCGTCAGCCGGCGCTCGGTCGCCGCGTCCACCCTCTCGGTGCGCTCGGAGGGAGTCTCGATATAGACCGCGTACCACGGGGCGCCGAACCGGTCGGCGAGCCGGGCGCCCTTGCGCAGCAGTTTTAGCGCATTCGGGCTGCGGCTCGACACGCACACCATCACCCGCTCGGACGTATTCGCAACTCCCGAATCGCGCTCCCGCTCCTGGCGCCGGCGGTCCAGCACGTGCGCCACCTGCTCCAAAGCGATCTCGCGCAACTGGTTCAGGTTCGGTTCCGTGAAGAAGTTCGCCAGCGCACGTTCGATCCGCTCCGCGGGATATATCTTCCCCGCCCGCATCCGCTCTTGAAGGTCTTCCGCCGGCAGGTCCACGTTCACCACTTGGTGCGCCTGGGCGAGTACGTAATCCGGCACCCGCTCCTTCACCTTCACCCCGGTGAACCGCTCCACCATCTCGTACAAGCTTTCGAGGTGCTGCACGTTCATAGTGGTGATGACGCTGATGCCGGCCCGGAGCAACTCCTCCACGTCCTGGTACCGCTTACCGTGCCGCCCGCCGGGGGCGTTGGTGTGCGCCAACTCGTCCACCAGCACGACCGTGGGGCGTCGGCGGAGCACCGCGTCCAGGTCCATCTCCTCGAGTACTACGCCGCGGTACTCGAGCTTTCGACTCGGCACCTTCTCCAGTTCGCCGACCATCGCCAGCGTGTCCGCCCGGCCGTGCGTCTCGACCACGCCGATGGCCACATCGACGCCTTGCCGTTTGAGGCGCTGCCCCTCCTGAAGCATCTCGTAGGTCTTGCCGACGCCGGGGGCGAAACCGAGATAAACCTTCAGCCGGCCGCGCTGCTGTTCGCGCAACAGCGACAAAAACAGCTCCGGGCTGGGGCGGGTGTCGGTGCTCACGAGCGGCCCTCCGCGAGGTGCGCCGGGAGTATGATGCGGAACGTCGTGCCCTTCCCCGGTTCGCTCTCGCAGGTGACCGTACCGCGATGGGCGACCACCACCTCTTTCACGATGGCGAGACCGAGCCCGGTCCCGCCCTCCTCGCTCTGACCCGGGATCCGAAAGAACCGATCGAACACGTGCGCCAGGTGCTCGGCCGGGATGCCCACCCCGGTGTCCGCGACGCTCAGGACGACGGCCCCGTCGGTCGTCATGCCGGCCGCGAGTGCGACCGTGCCGCCCGGAGGCGTGTAGGTGATCGCGTTGTTCAGCAAGTTGCCGAGCGCCTGCCCGAACCGATCACTGTCCACCACCACCGCGGGCACAACGGCGTTCGTGTTCACCGCGAGCGTGATGTGCTTGTCGTCCGCACGGGCACGGGCCGCATCGGCGGCCGTTCGAAGCAGTTCTGCTGGATCTGCGGGATGAAACGTGCCCTCGTCGTGCGGCTTCTGCAGCCGGGCGAGTGCGAGCAACTGCTCAATGAGCGCGAGCAAGCGCTCGGCGCTGTCGCGGGCGTCGATCAGGAGTTCGGTCTGCTTCGTGGTCAGCGGCCCGACGGTTTCTTCAAGCAGAATGTGAACCGCGAGCCGCACCGAGGTGAGCGGCGTCTTCAGTTCGTGGCTCACGGTCGCCACAAGGTCACTCTTGAATTGATCCAGGAGCCGGAACCGGGTCACGTCGTGGAGCACCACCGCCGCGCCCAGCGTGTCCCCGTCCGGATCGCGGATCGGCCGCACGTGCGGGAGGTAGGTGCGATCCTCACCGCCGAGCCGGAACGAAACGGTCTGGTCGAACTGGTCCGGCTGGTAGGCGCGCTGAAGTTGGAGCGCGTCCGCAACCGGCCCGCCGAGCGGTTCGGGCGGCGACCACACCGGCCCCGGGTCGCCCTGCGCCGTGGGGCCGACGCCGAACAGTGCCCGGGCCGCCGGGTTCGCGAGGTCGGCGCGGCCCGCCGGATCGACCACCAGCACCGGGTCCGGAAACGAGTCGATCGTCGCCTGAGCGGTCCGCTGCGCCCGCACGAGCCTGTCGAGGTTGGACCTCCGATATTTGCGCAGCTCGCGCGTCATCACGTTGAACGCGGCGGCGAGCCGCCCGAGTTCGTCCCGGCCGAACACAGGAACCGTGCGCTCGAGTTGCCCGGAACCGCCGATCGCGTGCGCCGCCTCGGTCACGGCCCGGATCGGCCCGAGGATCGTGCGCAACAGGTACCACCCGGCCCCCGCGAGAAGCAGCGCGACCAGCCCGAGTGCGGCCCCGAACGCGCCCATTGCCGTGCGGGCAGTGTCGCGCGCGCGGTCGCGGGCCTGCTCCATGTTCTCTCGGTTCACGCGCAGAATCTCGCCCGCCACGGCCTTGCTCTCGTTGAACCGCTCCAACAGTCCGGAAGGGCCGAAGTACATGGCCGTTCGCTCGGGCGAGCCAGGGGGCAGCGCATAAAACTGGCGCCCCCGCTCGCGGTACTCCGCTTTTAGGCCACGCAGCCGGGAAACGAGTTCGTCCTCCGTCGGGTGGATCGTGACGTTCGCGGCCTCGACCGCGAACTGCTCCTCGAGCACAACCCAGTTCGCCTCGAACTGGCGGGCCGCGAAGGCCTCGCGGCCCGCCAGGGCGAACTGGAACGACGAATCGATCCGCTCGGCCGCCTCGCCCAATCGGAACATGGCCTGCACGCTCACGTAGTTCTCGCGCAGGATGGCATCGATGCCCCCGCCCACGCGGTCGAGCAGCATGACGCCCGCCGCGCCCAGCGCGACCAGCAGCAGCGCGAGCGGGGCGAGCGACAGAAGGATACGTGTGCGTAGGCTCATGCGTCCCCCTTTAACTCGCGCTGCCGCTTACGGTACAGCGTGCTCGGGTTGATGCCGAGCACCCGCGCCGCCTCGTCCAGCGACGGCGCCGCCGCGACCACGCGGCGGATGTGTTCCGCCTCGAGGGCTTCGAGCGTGACCGGGCCGCCGAGTTCGACCCGCGCCGCCCCGCCCCCGGCGGCCGTGAGTTGACCCGGCATGTGTTCCAGACCCACACGCTCTTCGCGTGTCAGGATGACTCCGCGCTCTACCGCGTTCCGCAGTTCGCGAACGTTTCCGGGCCACAGGTACGCGTCCAGTGCCGCTTCCGCCTCCGGCGTGAACCCGGTCACCGGCTTCCCGGACTGCCGGGCGAAGAACCTCAGCAGGTGGCGCGCGAGCGGCAACACGTCCCCGCGGCGCTGACGCAGCGCGGGCATGGTGATTTCGATCACGTTCAACCGGTAAAACAAGTCCTCGCGAAACCGCCCAGTCCGCACCTCAACCTCAAGCGGGCGGTTGGTCGCCGCGACGATCCGCACGTCCGCGCTCCGCGCCGCCGGCTCGCCCACCCGCTCGTACGTCTTGTCCTGGATCAGCCGCAACAGCTTCGGCTGGAGCGCCAGCGGCAGGTCGCCGATCTCGTCGAGGAACAGCGTCCCCCCGTCGGCCACGTCCACCTTGCCGATCTTGTCGGCAACCGCCCCGGTGAACGCGCCCTTCGCGTGCCCGAACAGGTCGCTCTCCAGCAGGTCAGCGGACAGGCTCGGGCAGTGAACGGTCACGAACGGGCGCGCGGCCCGCTTGCTGCGCGCGTGCAGTTCCCGGGCGAGCACCCCCTTGCCCGTGCCGCTCTCGCCCCGCACCAGCACCGTCGCTTCCGTCGGGGCAACCTGGAACGCTACGTCCAGGGCCGCGCGGACCGACGGCTCCGCGGAGTCCAGTTCGACCTCCGGCGGGAGCTGCCGGACCTGTTCTTCGAGCGCCGCCACCCGGTCGCGCAGCCCGCGAACGAGCGCCGACCGGTCGAGGGCCAAGCGGAGTTGGTTCGGCGTGAACGGCTTCGGCAGGTAGTCGAACGCGCCCTTCCGGAGCGCCTCGATCGCGGTGTCCAGGCTCGCGTGCGCCGTGACGATGACGACGTGCAGGCCCGGCGCCGCTGCCAGCAGTTCGGGGAGCAGTTCGAGCCCCTTTTCGGGGCCGAGCTTGAGGTCGAGGAACGCGAGGTCGAACCGCTGCGCGCGAAGCGCCTCGAGCGCCTGCGCGCGGTTCGCGGCGTCCTTCACCGTGTGGCCGAAGCTCTCGAGCGCGATGCGGATCGTGCGCCGCAGGCTGGCCTCGTCGTCGATCACCAGCAACTGAAGCGTACCGCGTGAAGTTTGCATGGTGCTGCCGGGTTGCAAATTGCAATCCTCGTCGTGCGGGGTGCAACCGGATGCGCCAAGCCCCGCATCCGGGTACATCTGCGAAACCGCTTGGATTTCTAGCAGTTCCGCGTTTGGGGCGACTTCGGCACGCGGCCTGCCAATGAGTCGTTTCGCAATTCCGCTGCCGAGGGTTCCGCGATGAACGAAACGATCTGGCTACCCGCGCTGCTCCTACTCGGGCTGGCGTCCGTTGCGCTCATGTTCCTGTTCGTCGAAGCCTGCGACAAGGTGTGAGGACGCCATGCTCTGGTTCACCGCGCTCGTGACGCTGTTCCTATTGGGCTATTTGCTCGCAGCGCTGTTGCGCCCCGAGCGGTTCTAACTCGGAGGATTTATGCCCGCGTCTGCCGTGCTGGAAGTGGTGGCCGCGCTCGCCGCCATCGTGACCGTGTGGTTTGCTCTCCTGGGCTGGAAGCTCCTGCCCGGGGCGGACGGTCCCGGGTCCCGCGCACGCCCCTAAGGCGCGGGGCGGCCCGAACGAAACGGTCCGAACCGCATGAGCGGTTCCGGCACCCCCGCGCGCCGCGCGTGCGGATCTGACACCATTTACCCGGAATGGCACCACCATGATACTTCTGCCGGTCCTGATTATCGGCCTGACCGTCGCGCTGTCGATCCCGTTGGGCCGGTACATGGCCCGCGTGCTCGACCGCGCCGGCCCCAGCAACGCGATTGAGCGGCTCATCGACACCGGCGGCCAGAACTGGAAGCAGTACGTGTCCGCGATGCTGCTGTCCAACGCGGCCCTGTTCGTGTTCGGGTTCGTGGTGCTCGCCGCGCAGCCGTGGCACCCCGCGTTCCTGAACCCGGACAACAAGGGGATGCTGTCCCCCTCCACGATCTTCAACACCGCCTGCTCGTTCCTCACGAACACGAACCTCCAGCACTACAGCGGCGAGGTCCACCTGACGTACGGGAGCCAGATCTTCGGGATCATGTACAAGCAGTTCATGACGCCGGCGATCGGGCTGGCGGCCCTGCTGGCGGTGATCCGCGGCCTGCGCGGCGATAAGACCGATGGGGCAGCAGAACAAGCGGGAAGCTCCCCCGCAATAATTGTGGGCAACTACAACCTCGACGTGTGGCGCGGGCTGGTCTACGTTGCCCTGCCCCTCTCGGTGGTGGTAGGCCTTCTGCTGATCGCCGGCGGCACGCCCATGACGTTCCGGGGGAACCAGGACGTTCCAACGCTTCAGGTCGGGGCGCTGGGCACCACCGACGACGGCTCCGCGAAACCACAAACGATCGCACGCGGTCCGGTCGCTGCGGTGGTGGCAATCAAGCAACTCGGCACCAACGGCGGCGGGTTCTTCGGGCCGAACTCGGCGCACCCGCTCGAGAACCCGACCGCATGGACCAACGTGATCGAGTGCGTGTGCATCATCCTCATCCCGATGGCGTGCCTGGTGATGTTCGGCCACATGATCCGCAACCGCCGGCACACGGGGGTCATCTTCGGGGTGTCGCTTGTGATCCTGATCGCCCTGACCGCCTGGGGCCTTCACCACGACACCGCGAAGCCGAACCCGGGTCTGGCTGGTGGCCCGGCGATCCTCGACGCAAAGGGACAACCGCCCACCGTCACCACGCTCAACAGCGAGGGGGGCATCGAGCAGAAGCCGCTGCCCGACCACGCCACCCGCGAACGTGTGGGACTGCCGGTGACGCAAGACACCGGCAACCTGGAGGGCAAGGAGTTGCGGTTCGGCCCCGGCGCCGGGCCGACGTGGGCGGCGGTCACCACCTGCACCAGCAACGGGTCGGTGAACTGCATGCACGACAGCCTGAACCCGCTCGCGGGGCTGGCGCCCCTCACCGGGATGTGGCTCAACTGCGCGTTCGGCGGCATCGGGGTCGGCCTCATCAACATGCTGATCTACCTCGTCGTCGCGGTGTTCCTCGCGGGGCTGATGGTGGGCCGAACGCCGGAGTACCTGGGCAAAAAGGTCGAAGCCCGCGAGATGAAGCTCGCCGCCCTGGCGCTCCTCGCGCACCCGATCCTGATACTGGCCCCGCTGGGGCTGTTCGCGGCGGCCGGCTGGCTCGACCCGTCCACCAACAACCCCGGCGCGCACGGGTTCGGCGAGGGGGTGTACGAGTTCACCTCGTCGTCCGCCAACAACGGCTCAGGCTTCGAAGGGCTGGGCGACACCTTCGGGTTCAGCGACGCCGACAAGAACGCGAGCGCCCCCGCGCCGTACGCCCCGCACTGGGACATCGCGTGCGGGCTGGTGATGATCCTCGCGCGGTTCATCCCGATCATCGCCCCGATCGCGTTCGCGGCGAGCCTCGGCGGCAAGAAGCCGACCCCGTTCACCTCGGGCACGCTCCGCACCGACACGGTCACGTTCGGGTGCGTGCTGCTCGGCACGATCCTGCTCGTGGGCGCGCTGATGTTCTTGCCGATCGCGGCTTTGGGGCCGGTGGCCGAGCACTTCGGGCCGCTCCCGTTCGGCCGATGATTTCCGTTCGGCGCGCGGAACCAAGGGCGCCCTCCTGGGAATTCTGCGTCCCGACCCCCGCACTGCGAATTCAAGGAATTCAATGAGTACCGCAACGCTTCCGAACCCGACCGCCGACGACCTGAAACAGGCGCGCCGGCTCAGCCGCAAGCAAGGACTGTTCGCCCCCGACCTGCTCAAGTCCGCGCTGGTCCGCGCGTTCGTCATGCTCCGGCCGGACATCCTGTGGAAGAACCCGGTGATGTTCACCGTCGAGATCGGCACCGTCCTGTCGATCGTTTACACCGGGGTGAAGGTCTTCGCGCCCGGTTCCACGCTCGCCTCGCTCGGGTACCTGGTCGCGCTGGACGTGTGGCTGTTCCTGACGGTGCTGTTCGCGAACTTCGCGGAGGCGCTCGCCGAGGCCCGCGGTAAGGCACAGGCTGACGCGCTTCGCAAGACGCGCCAGGAAACGCCGGCCCGCCGGCTGCGCATCGCGAACGCCGAGCGGACGCCGTCCGGTACACTCGCGGCGTGGCACCGCGACCCCGAAGCGTTCACCGACCGAATCTCGTCCACGCAACTGAATCGGGGCGACTTGGTGCTGGTGGTGGCCGGCGAGTTCGTACCCGGCGACGGCGAGATCGTGGAGGGGGTGGCCAGCATCGACGAGTCGGCGATCACCGGCGAGTCCGCCCCCGTAGTGCGCGAGGCCGGCGGCGACCGCTCCGGCGTAACCGGGGGCACCCGGGTGCTGTCAGACGCGATCCTTGTCCGCCTCACGACGTCCGCGGGCCAGTCGTTCCTGGACCGCATGATCGCGCTCGTGGAGGGCGCCGCGCGGCAGCGCACGCCGAACGAGATCGCGCTCTCACTGGTGCTAAGCACGTTCACCCTCATCTTCCTGGTGGTGACCGCGACTCTATGGCCGATGGCCCGGTACGCCGAGGAGTACATGGCGAACTACCTGGGCGCTGCGGGGCTGAAGAGCCTCGGGACCGACGTCCCGACCCTCGTCGCGCTGCTGGTGTGCTTGATCCCCACGACCATCGGCGCCCTGCTCGCGGCCATCGGCATCGCCGGCATGGACCGCGCGCTGCGTGCCAACCTGATCGCGAAGAGCGGTAAAGCCGTCGAGGTGGCGGGCGATATCGACACGTTGCTGCTCGACAAGACCGGCACCATCACGCTCGGGAACCGCCGCGCGACCGAGTTCCGCCCCGCCGGGCACTTCGCCGCGGCGGAGTTGGGCCGGTTGGCGGCACTGGCGTCGGCCGCGGACGAGACGCCCGAGGGCAAGAGCATCGTCGAACTGTACCGCCGGCTCCCCGGCGCCGTGGACGCCACCACGCCCGCGGGGTCGAAGTTCGTGGCGTTCACCGCGCAGACCCGCATGAGCGGCATCGATTTGCCCGACGGCCGCAACATCCGCAAGGGCGCGGTCGACGCGATGCTGCGGCACTTGGCGCAAACCGGCGGTGTCGTCCCGCCGCAGGTGCAGGAGCAGGTGAACGCGATTGCGTCCCAGGGGGCGACCCCGCTGCTCGTGTGCGAAGGGAACCGGCTCGCGGGCATCGTGGTGCTGGAGGACATCCTCAAGCCCGGCATCCGCGAGCGGTTCGAGCGGCTGCGGAAGATGGGCATCCGCACAGTCATGGTTACCGGCGACAACCCGCTGACCGCGAAGGCCATCGCCGAGCAGGCCGGCGTGGACGACTACATCGCGGAGGCCACCCCGGAGGCAAAGCTGGCATACATCCGCAAAGAGCAACACGGCGGGCGGTTGGTGGCGATGATGGGCGACGGGACCAACGACGCGCCCGCGCTGGCCCAGGCGGACCTTGGCGTCGCGATGAACAGTGGCACGCAAGCGGCGAAAGAGGCCGGCAACATGGTGGACCTCGACAGCGACCCGACCAAACTGATCGAGTGCGTCGAGATCGGCAAGCAGCTACTGATGACCCGCGGCGCGCTGACCACCTTCAGCATCGCCAACGACGTGGCCAAGTACTTCGCCATCGTCCCGGCGCTGTTCGCAGCCACACTGCCGTGGCTCAAGGCCCTCGACTTCATGAACCTGACGAGCCCGGTGTCGGCGATCATGGCGGCGGTGATCTTCAACGCGATCATCATTCCGCTGCTGATCCCCGTGGCGCTAAAGGGCGTGACGTACCGCCCGGTCGGGGCCGACGCACTCCTGCGCCGCAATCTGCTCGTCTGGGGCCTCGGCGGGGTGATCGCGCCGTTCGTCGGCATCAAGCTCATCGACTTGGCGCTCGCCGCGCTGGGGCTCGCGTAATCCGCACCTTTGCACGCACCGCCCGGCGCGCCGGGCGAAAGGGAAATAACAATGAAAGCTCTGCTCTCGAATCTGCTGCTCGTTGTGCTGAGTGTCGTCATCTGCTGCGTCCTGTACCCGCTCGGGCTGTGGGCGTTCGGTCAGGCGGTGTTTCCTACGAAAGCGAACGGCAGCCTGCTGACTGCGCCCGGCCCTGACGGCTCGCCCCGCGTCGTGGGGTCGAGCCAGATCGCCCAGCCGTTCACCGGCGACGAGTACTTCTGGCCGCGCCCGTCGGCGGCGGGGTACAACGGGGCCGCCGCGAGCGGCTCGAACTGGGGCGCCAACAACCCGAAGCTGCGCGACCGCGTCGCGCAGCAGCTTGGGTCGATCGTGCGGTACAAGAAAGGATCACCGTCGGCGGTCCGCACGCCCCAGCAGGACATGGAGGCGTGGTATTCGGTCAAGCCAGACCGAGCCGCCGACTGGGCCGGGGTATACTCCGTGGCCGCATCAAACTGGGCCAAAACCGACCTTGCAAAGGACAAATACGGGCTACAAGGTGAGTACATCCTCGCCTGGGCGCAAAGCCACCCGGAGGTGGTCGAGGATTGGAAGAAGGCGAACCCCACGAGGTCCGACGAGCCGAAGCCGGAAGACCTCGTGGCCGGGTTCTTCGCCAGCTTCGCCAAGACGCACCCCGGCAAATGGCCCGCAGCGGTCAAATCGAGGAATACCAACGGAACAGCTACCAAACGCATCGTACCGGCGGGGCCGGATGCGGCGGTCCACGCGAACTTCTTCGACATGTGGCTGCAAGACCCGGCGAACCGCGATAAGGTGGAGCACCTTGAACCGTTCCCGGCCGACATGGTAACCGCGTCCGGTGCGGGGCTGGACCCGCACATCACGCTTCGGAACGCGCTTTCGGTGTACCAACTCGATCGCGTTGCCGCGAAGCGGACGCCAGCCAGCGGCGATGCCGGACGAGTGCGTGCAGAGATCGCAGTGCTGGCCCGAGAGCACTCGTTCGTGCCGCTCTCCGGGCTGGTGGGCGAGCCGCTCGTAAACGTGTTGGAACTGAACCTCGAGTTAGACGCAAAGTTCCCGCTGACGGCCGCGAAGTGATTTGAACGTCTGCCCCGTACCCCTCCGCGGCCGGACATTTACTTGTACCGCCTTCCGGCCGACGCCTCGCGCTGGTATGCTTCTTACTCGAGTGGGTAACTCGCTCACCCGATCGTCTCTCCCTTTCGCTCCAGGCCCGGGAGTCGCCCCTCCCGGTTAGCTCGCCATGTGGACCCGCGCTACCCTATCTGCTTCGGGTCGTGCGCTCTCCGGACGGCCCCCGAGGCCAGCCCGCATCGCGTGGGCGTACCTGTTGTTCGGCCTTGCCTGGATCTGGCTGACCGACCGGGCCGTCTGGGCCGGCACGCGAAGCGACCAGGCGTTCTGGCTGTCGTCCGGGAAGGGCACGGCTTTCGTACTCCTGTCGGCGCTGCTCGTGTTTTATCTGGCGCGTCGCGAGCTCGAGACGTTCGCCGGCGCTGGCGCGCTGCTGCGGGCCGTCGCCGACGGCACCACCGATGCCGTGTTCGTCAAGGACCGCGACGGGCGGTACCTACTCCTCAACGAGTCCGCGGCACGGTTCGCCGGTCGGCCGGTGGCCGAGCTGCTGGGTCGCGACGACACCGCTCTGTTCGACCCGGCCAGCGCCCGCATGGTTCGGGACCACGACCGGAGGGTGATGGCCGCAAACCGGGCCGAAACGACAGAAGAGGAGCTGACCACGGCCGGGGTCACCCGCACGTTCCTCGCGACCAAAGCCCCGTACCGCAACGAACACGGCGAGGTCATCGGGCTCGTGGGGATTTCGCGAGACATCACCGACCGCAAGGACGCCGAACGAGAGCTGCGGGCCGAACGGGACCGGTTCCAGAAGTTCGTCGAGGCCGTTCCCCTGGTGCTGTGCTCCTTCCGGTTGAGCCCGGACGGAACGACGTCTTTTGTGTACTCCAGCCCGCGGATCGAGGACATCTACGGCATCGGCCCAGCCGCCCTTGCCCGAGACGCCGCACCGATCTTCGGCCTCATCCACCCTGACGACCGGGACCGCGTGCGATCCGGTATCGAGGAGTCCGCGCGCGGTCTGTTCCAGTGGCGGGCAGAGTTCCGCGTCCGACCGCCCGGCCGCGACGAACTCTGGATCGACGGCCGTTCTGCGCCCGAGCGCGAGGCGGACGGCTCGACGGTCTGGCACGGGTACATCGCCGACATCACCCCACGAAAGCGGACCGAACACGCACTCCAAACGACCCGCGACCAGCTCCGGGAGGCGCTCCGGGTCGCCCGGCTCGGCAGTTGGACCTGGGATGAGGTCGCCGGGCGCGTCGAGTGGTCCGACGAAGCCGCCGCGGTACTCGACTTGCCGGCGCCCACCATCCCAATGCCACTGGATTCGCTCATGGGTCTGATCTACCCGGACGACCGGGGCACGGTCCTGGAGCAGTTCGCAGCTGTCCGCGCCGGTGCGGACCGGTTCGCCACAGACCTTCGCGTCACCACCGCCGACGGAGTGGCGTGGATCCACTGCCAGGCGCGAGCCGTACGGGAAACGGGCGGGCGGCTCGCGCGACTGGACGGGCTGGTCCAGGACATCACCGAACGGATGCGTGCAGCAGGGGCTCTCCGCGACCGAGAGAGCCTCCTTTCTATCGTCACCAGTGCGGCGCGAGTCGGGCTGGTGGTGGTGAACGACCGGTACGAGTACCTGTTCGCGAACGACACCTACGCGGCAGTGCTCGGCATACCCCCGGATCAAATCGTCGGCCGGCGGGTGCCGGACCTGCTGTCCGCCAGTTGGCCACAGATCAAACCGCACCTCGATCGGGCGCTGGCCGGCGAGCACGTGAGCTACGACCTCGAGCGCGAGCCGCTGCCAGGGGGGGCCGGCTGGCGGACGCTGCGGGTCATGTACGAGCCGCGCCCGAAAGACGGGCGGCAAACAGCCGTCGTGGTCGTGATCGACCAGACGGAACAAAAGCAGGCCGAGACCGCGATTCGGGAGAGCGAAAAGCGGTTCCGCACGTTGGTGAGCGCCCTGCCGGACGCGGTGTACATCAACGCCGGCGGGCACGTGGCATTCTGTAACCCGGCTTGTGTTCGTCTGTTCGGCGCGTCCGCCCCCGAAGCGCTGATCGGCAAAACCCCGTTCGATTTGATGCACCCGGACGACCACGAGACCATCCGCCAGCGAATCGCAGCCATCTCCGCGAGCGGCGCTTCGAACCCCGGGATTGAGGAGCGGATCGTTCGCTTCGACGGCACCCCTGTTCCGGTGATGGTGACGGCGATCGCGATCACCGACCGCGGGGAGCGTGCGTTTCTGGTAGTCCTTCGTGATCTGAGCGAGCAGAAACGGGCCGAGCAGCAGCTCCACTATCAGGAGTTGCTGCTCCGGGAGGCGGCCGAACTCGCTCACGTCGGCGGCTGGTGGTTCGACCCGGTGACGCTTGAGGGCGACTGGACCCCGGTTGTGGCCAACATCCACGACCTGCCCCCGGATGCGCCTCCGCCCAAACCGGACCGGGGCATCGAGTTCTATGTCGAAGAGGACCGACCGCGGATTGCGCAGGCGGTGCGCGCCGCGACCGAATCCGGCACGCCTTATGACCTTGAGCTGCAACTGGTTTCGGCACGCGGGGCGTTCAAGTGGGTCCGCACCATCGCACGGCCGATCGTTGAGGAGGGACGAGTAATCCGGGTCCGCGGATCGCTCCAGGATATCACCGACCGTAAGCGGGCCGAGGCCGAGATCCGCCACCTGAACGCGGATTTGGAGCAGCGCGTGCGCGACCGAACGATCGAACTGGAGGCAGCGAACGCCGAGCTGGAGGCGTTCTCCTACTCCGTCTCACACGACCTGCGGGCGCCGCTGCGCGCCATCGACGGGTTTTCTCAAATTGTGCTCAACGAGTACGGACCACAGCTCCCGGCCGACGCCCGCGAGTACCTGACCGACGTGTGCGCGAACACGCTGCGCATGGGACGACTGGTGGATGACCTCCTGACGTTCTCGCGGCTCGGCCGCCAGCCCGTCCGGCGCCAGCCGGTGAACACGAGCGAATTGGTCGCGGGCTGCCTCGACGAACTGTTGCGGCAGACCGGCGCCCGCCGCATCGAGATCCGGTCGAACGAACTGCCCCCCTGCGATGCGGACCCGGCCCTGCTCCGGCAGGTGTGGCTCAACCTGCTGGCGAACGCGCTCAAGTACAGCAGCCTCAGCAGCCTGGCGCTCATCGAAGTGGGCGCAACCGCGTCCCCGGACGGACCCGTCTACTTCGTCCGGGACAACGGCGTCGGGTTCGACATGCGGTACGCGCACAAGCTGTTCGGTGTGTTCCAGCGGCTGCACCGGGCCGAGGACTACGAGGGTACCGGCATCGGGCTGGCGCTGGTCCAACGCATCGTCCACCGCCACGGCGGTCGCGTGTGGGCCGACTCGGAACCGGGCAAAGGGGCGACGTTCTCGTTCACCCTCGGACGGCCGCTCCCCGACCCGGGGCGGTGTTCCGCGGCCACGGCCTTGGTTTCCGGAGAGAGCGCACCATGAGTACGCACCGGCCCCTTGATGTGCTGCTGGTCGAGGACGACCCTAGCGACCTGAAACTCACGCTCCACGCGTTCCGCAAGTACCACCTCGCCAACACCCTCCACGTCGCACGCGACGGGGCTGAGGCGCTGGAGTTCGTGTTCGGGACGGGTAGGTACGCCGACCGGACCGGGGGTCACCCGCACCTGATTTTGCTCGACCTCAAGCTGCCGCTCGTGGACGGCATCGAGGTGCTCCGCCGGCTCAAGGAGAGCCCGGTCAGCCGTTCCATCCCGATCGTCGTCCTGACCTCGTCCCGAGAGGACAGGGACCTGACCGCGTGCTATGAGTTGGGTGTGAACAGTTACATCGTCAAGCCGGTGGACTTCGACCAGTTCGGAGAGGTGGTGCGCCAGCTCGGCTTCTACTGGCTCCTCATCAACCAGCCCCCGCCCGAGTAGCCCTATGGCCGAAGGACCGCTCCGCGTGCTGCTCGTCGAGGACAACCCGTCCGACGGGCGCCTCGTTCAACACGAGCTGCGGCGCGCCGGGTACGCGCCCGCGGTGACCCGCGTCGACAGCGAACCGGCATTCGCCGCGGCGCTGGCCGCGGCGCCGGACGTGATTCTGTGCGACTGGAACCTGCCCCAGTTCGACGCCCTCCGCGCGCTGGAGGTCGCGCGCGAGCGGGTGCCGGAGGTTCCGTTCATCATCGTGTCGGGATCGATCGGCGAGGAACACGCGGTGCGGGCCATCAAGCTCGGCGCGTCGGACTACCTGCTGAAAGACCGGCTGGGCCGGCTCGGGCCGGCGGTGAAACAGGCCCTCGTGCAGCGCGACCTGCGTGACGCCGAGCGGCGCGCCCGGGACGAACTCCGCGCGAGCGAGGAGCGGTACCGGGTGCTGGCGGACAGCGTCCCCCAGATCGTGTGGACCGCGCGGCCCGACGGGTCCATCGACTACACGAACCGGCGGGCCACCGAGTACGCCGGCACGAACGGCCGGCTCACCGACTGGAGCTGGGAGCGCCTGGTCCACCCGGACGACCTGCCACATACGATGGCCACGTGGGGCGCGGTGCTCCGCACGGGCGAGCCGCACGAGTTCGAGTTCCGGCTGCGCCGCTCGGACGGAGCGTTCCGGTGGCACCTTGCCCGGCAGGTCGCGCTGCGCAGCCCCGACGGAGCGGTCGAGCGCTGGTTCGGCACCTGCACCGACATTCACGACCAAAAGACGACGGCGGAACTGCTGGCCCAGGACGCCCAGGTGCTCGCGCACGTCCGGGACTCGGTCGTCGTAACGGACCCCGACGGGGTCGTGACCTACTGGAACGCCGGGGCGACGCGGCTGTTCGGGTGGACGGCCCAGGAGATGATCGGCCGCCGCTACTCGGACCGGTTCCCAGCCGAGTTCCGCCCGGAGCTGAGCCGGGAGGTTCGGGCGCGGGCGGACGGGACCGAGTGGCACGGCGAGTACGAGGACCTCCGCAAAGACGGAACACGGGTGTGGGTCCACGCGCGGGTGGGGCCGATCCGGGACGCCGCCGGGCGGGTGTGCGGGGTCCTCGGGCTGGCGTCCGACCTGACCGACCGCAAGCGGGCCGAGGAGTCGCTCGCCGCGGTGATGCGGAGCGTGGCCGACGCGATCGTTACCATCGACGAGCGCGGCACGATCGTCTCCGTGAACCCGGCCACCGAGCGCCTGTTCAACTACACCGCTGACGAACTGGTCGGCCGGAACGTGCGGGTTCTGGTGTCCGAACCGCCTCGCGGGCGTCACGACAGCTATTTGGAGGATCATTTCGGCACCGGCGTGTCCAGTCTCATCGGCGTGGGGCGCGAGGTGGAAGGGCGGCGCAAGGACGGCACCACCTTCCCGGCCGACCTGTCGGTGACCGAGTTCCGGATCGAGGACGCCCGCCACTTCACAGGCGTGGTGCGCGACGTGACCGAGCGCAAGCGGTTGGAGGCCCAGTTCCGTCAGGCGCAAAAGATGGAGGCAGTGGGGCGCCTGGCGGGCGGGGTGGCGCACGACTTCAACAACCTCCTCACCGTCATCAACGGGTACACCGACCTGCTCCTCGGCGGTCCGCTCGCCGAGAACGACCGGGCCGCGCTGGCGGCGGTCCGCGACGCCGGCGAGCGCGCCGCCGGGCTCACGTCCCAGCTCCTGGCGTTCAGCCGCAAGGCGATCGTCGCGCCCCAGGTGCTCGACCTGAAAGAGGTGGTGGCGCAGGCCGAGCGGTTGCTCCGCCGGCTGATCGGCGAGGACGTGGCGCTCACCGTAACGTCCCACGCGGGGCCGTGCTGGATCGAGGCGGACCTGAACCAGCTCGACCAGGTGATCATGAACCTCGCGGTCAACGCCCGCGACGCGATGCCCACCGGCGGGCGGCTCACGTTCGAGACGCGCCGGATCCCGGTCGCGCCGGGCAGCTCGACCGACTCGGGGGAGCTGCGCGCCGGGTGGTACGTGAGCCTGGCCGTGCGCGACACGGGGTGCGGGATGTCCAACGAGGTGAAGGCCCGGCTCTTCGAACCGTTCTTCACCACCAAGGGGCCTGGTAAAGGCACCGGCCTGGGGCTCGCCGTGGTTCACGGCATCGTCAAACAGGCCGGGGGGCACATCTGGGCCGAAAGCGCGCCCGGAGCCGGCACCACGTTCCACATCCTGTTCCCCGAGGCCCCGGCGCCGACCGGGCCGGGCGAATCGGCGATCGGCGAGGCCCTCCGGCCCGGGACCGAGACGGTCCTGCTCGTCGAGGACGAGGACGCGGTTCGCTCGCTCTGCAGTCTCGTGCTCGAGGCCCAAGGGTACACCGTACTCCCCGCCGCGGACGGCCGGGCCGCGCTGGCTGCAATCGCGGGGCGGCGGGACCGCATCCACCTTCTGGTCACCGACGTCGTGATGCCCGAGATGAGCGGCCGGGCACTGGCGGACGCGGTGCGGACGTTACAGCCGGACGCCCGGGTGCTGTTCATCAGCGGGTACACCGACGACGCGGTCGTGCGGCACGGGGTGCGGGGCGAGGCCGATGCGTTTCTCCAGAAGCCCTTTACTCCCCTCGGGCTGGCGCGCAAGGTTCGGGCCGTGCTCGACGGCGCGCCGTGACGCTCGTGGCTGTCCGAGACAAACCGGCGACGGCTACCGGGGCTTGCTTGTGCCTGCAGTGGTTCGGGTCGCGAGTGCGCTCCCCTCGCCTTGCGCCCGGCCCCTTCCAAATTGTTGAAATTTAAAGCGCACCTCGATTTACGCCCGTGTAAATCACGTTTTAGACTGCAAAAGCGCTCAAATCTGTTCCCTGCGTACTCTCCGGATTCGGTTACGGCATTTCGATTGCTCTCGTTCACGCGGGCGGAATTGCACTTCAACCGAGGGCCGCAAGTGGCAACAACCCTTTTAGCTGCCGCCGCAAAGTCTGCGGCCGGGACTGGTTCTTTAGTCGCACGCACTGTCAATAAGCTCCCACAGGTACGCACCAACGTCAGCAGCAACGAGCGCTGGCTCTCGCTCGCGGCCGGTGGCACCCTCGCCGCGCTCGGACTTACCGGGCGCACGCCGGTGCTCGCGTCTGCGCTCGTTGGAGCGGGGTTGATCTACCGCGGCGTTACCGGGAACTGCGCGCTGTACCAGGCTCTTGGGGTCAGTACCTCCGATTCGACGAAACCTCAAACAGCGATCGCCGGCGGGCACGGAACCCGGGTCGAACACGCCATTACGGTCAACAAACCGGTTCAAGAGGTCTACCGGTTCTGGCGCGATTTCGAGAACCTGCCCACGTTCATGACGCACCTGATCGACGTGAACACCAGCACCGATGGCCGCTCGCACTGGATCGCACGCGGCCCGCTCGGGATCACCGTCGAGTGGGAGGCGGAACTCGTCACTGATCGGCCCAACCAGGTCATCGCGTGGCGCTCGCTCGACGGTGCCGATGTGGACACCGCCGGATCGGTTCACTTCGCCGAACTGCCACACGGGCGGGGCACCGAGGTGCGGGTCGCCCTCAAGTACGACCCGCCGGGTGGGAAACTCGGCACCGCCGTTGCCAAACTCATCGGCCAGTCGCCGGCCGCACAGATCAAGGCCGACATGCGCCGCTTCAAGCAGCTTCTGGAGGCCGGTGAGATCCCCACCACCGATGGGCAGCCCCACGGTCAGCGCTGAAGGACAGGGCCGGGCGTCCGCTGACGGCGCCGATTTCAAGCTTTCCGATCCCATACGAGGAACCTCAATGCGTGCTCTCTGTTGGCGCGGGCGAAAGGACGTGGCGGTCGAGCGCGTCCCGGACCCGCAGATCCTTAACCCGCGCGACGCGATCATCCGGATCACCACGACCGCCATTTGCGGCTCGGACCTGCACCTTTACGACGGGTACATCCCCACCATGCAGGCGGGGGACATTCTCGGCCACGAGTTCATGGGCGAGGTGGTCGAAACCGGTCGCGACGTGACGAACCTGAAAAAGGGCGACCGCGTGGTCGTCCCGTTCACGATGGCGTGCGGCGGGTGCTTCTTCTGTAAGAAGCAGTTCTACTCGCTGTGCGACAACTCGAACCCCAAGGCCGAAATCGCCGAAGCCGTGTACGGGTACTCCGGCAGCGGGCTGTTCGGGTACTCGCATATGCTGGGCGGGTTTGCCGGCGGGCAGGCCGAGTTCGTTCGCGTGCCCTTTGCCGATGTCGGGCCGATCAAGGTGCCCGACCACCTGCCCGACGAGCAGGTGCTGTTCCTGTCGGACATCTTCCCGACCGGGTACATGGCGGCCGAGAACTGTAACATCGAACCCGGTGACACCGTCGCCGTTTGGGGGTGCGGGCCGGTCGGCCTGTTCGCCATCAAGAGTGCGTTCCTCCTTGGAGCGCAGCGCGTCATCGGCATCGATTCCGTCGAGGGGCGGTTGAAGAAGGCCCGCGAACTGTGCGGCGCCGAAACCGTCAACTTCGAGCACGTCGATCTGCTGCGCACGCTCGACGAGATGACCGCCGGGCGCGGGCCGGACGCGTGCATCGACGCCGTGGGTCTGGAGTCGCACGGAAACGGGATCGCCGGGTTCTACGACCGCATCAAGACCGCCACCTACATGGCGACCGACCGGCCGACGGCGCTGCGGATGGCGATCATGGCCTGCCGGAAGGGCGGGACCGTCTCCATCCCGGGCGTGTACGGCGGGCTGCTGGACAAGCTCCCGATGGGAGCCGCGTTCGCAAAGGGCCTCACATTCAAGATGGGCCAGACGCACGTCCACAAGTACCTCAAGCCCCTGATGGCCCGGATCGAAAAGGGCGACATCGACCCCTCGTTCGTCATCACGCACCGGTACAACCTGTCGCAAGCGGCCGAGGCGTACAAGGAGTTCTCCACTCAGCAGGACGAGTGCGTGAAGGTGGTTTTGAAGCCGTAATCGAATGTTCCGCCCGCGCGGCACCGGGATGCCTCCCGGTGCCGTACCGTTTTTGAAACCTCTTGGAGAGCCATGAGCGAACACAACGCCGTGATGATGCAGTTCTTTCATTGGTACACGACCGGCGACGGTACGTTCTGGAACGAGGTCGCGCGGCGGGCGAGTGAGCTGGCCGCCGCCGGAATCGACGCGCTGTGGCTTCCGCCCGCGTCGAAGGGAACACACGGCACCAGTGACGTTGGGTACGGGGTGTACGACCTGTACGACCTCGGCGAGTTCGATCAGAAAGGAACGGTACGCACCAAGTACGGCACCAAGGATGAGTACCTCGCCGCCGTCAAATCGCTTCAGGCCGCAGGAATTCGTGTCTATGCAGACATCGTTCTGAACCACCGGCTCGGGGCCGACGGGTTCGAAACCGTGCGCGCCACACCGTTCTCGGTGGACGACCGGCGCAACCCGAAGGGGGAGCCGCGGGAGATCCGCGCGGCCACCTCGTTCACCTTCCCCGGGCGAAACAAGACCTACTCCGACTTCACATGGAGCTGGCGCCACTTCGACGGGTGCGACTACGACGACAACAACCCCGACGACCGCGGCACGGTGTACCTGTTCGACGGCAAGCAGTGGGACGACCGGGTGTCGCTGGAGTTCGGCAGCTACGCATTTCTGATGGGTGCCGACCTGGATTTCGAGTCCCAAGAGGTGAACGACGAACTGAACCGCTGGGGCCAGTGGTTCGTGAACACGACCGGGGTGGACGGGTTCCGGTTCGATGCGGTGAAGCACATCTCCGCGCCGATCTTCCCGGCGTGGCTCGAACACATGCGGGCGCACACGAAGAAAGAGCTGTTCACGGTCGCTGAGTACTGGTCCGGGAACCTGGCCGAACTGCACTGGTTCCTGAACGAGGCCGGCCCGCTGTTTACCGCGTTCGATGTCCCCCTGCACTACAACTTTCACGCGGCCAGCCAGTCGCACGGGCAGTACGACATGCGGCGGCTGTTCGACGGCAGTTTGGTTAAGGAGCGGCCGATTCAGGCGGTGACGTTCGTCACCAACCATGACTCCCAACCGCTCCAGTCGCTCGAATCGGTGGTGGAGCCCTGGTTCGTGCCTCTGGCGTATGCCGCGATCCTGCTCCGCCGCGACGGATACCCGTGCCTCTTCTACCCCGACTACTACGGAGCGGAGTACGAAGACCTCGGACGCGACGGGAACCGACACAAGGTCGTGATGCCGTCGCACCGGGTGCTGCTCGACGTGTTTTTGAAGGCCCGCAAGGAGTACGGACACGGCGAGCAGATCGACTACTTCGACCACTGGAACCGGATCGGCTGGGTGCGCCTCGGCAACGAACAGCACCCGAAGGCGATGGCGGTGCTGATGAGCGACGGCCCGGAAGGGACGAAATGGATGGGCACCAACCGGCCCGAAGGAACGAAGTTCCGCGACGCGACCAAGCACATTGAGGATCCGGTCACGGTCAACGCCGGAGGGTTTGGCGAGTTTCGGTGCAAGGGCGGGTCCGTGTCTGTCTGGGTGCAGGAATGATCTCGTAATGCGTTCTGCAAAGACCAGCCCCGTCGGCAGAGGACGGGGCTGGTCGGCTGCTGCAAAGGACTCGCCACCACGCGGCCTTGACCCTCTGGCGATTTGGGTTGCACTGTCACAGTTGGCCGCGTTCTTTCGCATATAAGTCATTTCCCCAAATTAACTTATGTCCAGATTCTTCGCTGCTGCTGAAGTTGCTACCTGCCGATCACGTGGTCCGTTTCTGCGGGATTTGCGGGCGATTCGTGGGGAGCGAATCGCCCGCAAACTGGTAGTTCCCAGGTAGCTCGAAGGGGATCGAACTGCCACTTCCGAGCCCGCTCGTGCCCCAATTGAAGCCGCTGTAACCCCCGTTACACTTCACGCTTCCCGATTTGCTGGATCTTGAATCGGTAAGCGTCTGCGGATTGTGCGAGTAGGGCGTGGGTAGCGAACCGGTAGCTCGGTGGGTAGCGAAATGTCACTGGTCTGCCCGTGAATGTCCATCTGGTAGCCCCTTTGAAGTTCACTGTAACCCCCGTCACACCCTCAGCCCCGAAATCCGAAGGGGCGCACTCGCCAGTCCCAAACCGGTCACTTCTGGGTAGCCCGGGGGCAGCGAACCCCCAGTTTTCCGCACTGGCGGGTAACAGCCGCGGCCGCTCAGCGGGAGTTCGCGGGTAGCAAACGACAGCGAATGGGAATGGTCTGCCAGCAGGGATCCCATCTGCGTGCTTCACAGCCCGCGACCAGCACCACACATCAGAAAGCGATCAGCGGTGCCGGGCAGGGTAAAGACGGTTGATAGCACCTCAGCAGACGGCCGTGGTTGTGCGGCGTGTTTTGACGAGCCGCGACCGCCAAGGGAGCGGGATACGTATCCAACTACATGGCGGTCGCGGGTCGTCTTCAAACGGCCTCGGCTACATGCTTAGACGCCTCCCTCATGGCTCGCGCGCCCCACACTACGCTACTGATGGCAAGGCGAGCACCGCGCAGCGCAACTGGCGGGGTCGTGTCGATTGACTGCGGCGCCTGGTCGGCGGTCGTTGGCGTGGTTGGATCAGCCCGGTAGCGGGTTCGTGAGGTAACGTATTCCCGCCGACGGTTCAACAGGTAGAGGTTATCGACCCGCCGACTGAAGCTGGCGGGTGAGGACAATACTGGCGACGGGAAACGAATAGACCAAGTCGTGAGAGCGTGAATATCGGGCAACTGAACGCACACCAGAAGAAACCCGTTCAACTGCTCTGGTTCGTATCGTCGGACGGTTTGTTCCGACCGGCGCGGCGGTCCTCGTCGGCCCTCCGCTGTCGGTCGCCGGTCGGCTCGTTGTCGTATGGCGAGCTGTCGGCGCCGCCGGCGGCCTCGTCCACGCCGTGCGGGTGCGGGCCATACGGACTGGTCGGCGGGTCACCCGGCTCGCCCTTCTTCTTGGTCGTGCTCTCGTCGGTATCGGGGTTCATGGGGGTCTCACGTTCGGGCGACGGGGAGGGGCGGAGGAATTTCGGTCGCGTGCAACTCGTTGTTGCGGGCCGCCGCGCGGTCGGTGTGTGCGGTCAGCGCGTCGGGAACGAGTCCGCGACTGTCGCGGCCCTTGAACACCTCGGTCCCGCCCCCGGGCGTGGGCAGCACGTGACGGTTGACCAGCGCGAGCACCTCTGCCATCAGGTTCGGGCACACCGCCTGCGCCACGACTGCCAGCTTCGCGGGCAGGCCGAGCACCACCTCGGAATCCCCGATCGCACAGGCGTCGATGATCTTCGCCGCCGCCCGCTCGGCACTCATGGAGAGCCCAGGGGTGGCGTTGCCGAGCGCGAACCAAGCGTACTCTTCGTCGTTGCGCCCCTTGAACTCGGCGTTCAGGTGGCTGCCGGTGCGCATCAGCCCCGGGCACACGGTCGTGACCGTGATGCCGTACCGGGCCAGTTCCGTGCGCAGCCCGTTCGACAGCCCGGTCAGGGCGAACTTGCCGGCAGTGTACGGGAGGAGGTGCGGGACCGCGACCTTGCCGCCGAAGGAGGACACGTTCACGATCCGCCCTTCGCCCCGGGCCTTCATTTCTGGAGCGACTTCGAGGATCGCGTGGAGGGGCGCCCAGAAGTGCGTGTCCAACGACTGCTGGTACTCGGCCTCACGCATCTCGTCCGCCGGCGCGACGCGGATCACCCCCGCGTTGTTCACCAGCACGTCCACGGGGCCGTTCTGCTGCCGCGCGACCGCAACAAACTCGCGGAGCCGGGCGCGATCGGTCACGTCGCACTCGACCGCGACGGCATTCGCCCCGTGGCCGCGGAGGTCGTCAACCGCGCGGCTCAGCTCGGCCGCGTCGCGGCTACAAATGGAGAGGCGAGCCCCGGCCCGGGCGAGTTGCCGGGCGAGCACCAGCCCGAGCCCGCGCGAGCCGCCGGTGATGAGTACGTGTTTGTTGCGGAAGTCGTACCGCGGCTTCAACGCGCGGTACGCGAGGTAACCCCCGACTCCAAGGGCGGTAAGAAGCAGCGCTCGCCGCATGTCGAACTCCGGGCGGGTCGGCGCGCGGGTGGTGCGCGCTGCCCACGTCAGGTGCAACTCGGATGCCGTATCCTGGGGCTGGCTCGCCTTCGCCCGGGCGACGCGGGCAGGTTTCTGCGCCGCCCGCGCAAAGGTGAGCCTCTCATTCACGGTCCGAGCGGTGTCTGTTTTTTGTGGCACAGACATTCCTGTTTGTGCGCCCTTCTCGCGCCGCACAGACAGGAATGTCTGTGCCACAAAAAACAGACACCAAAGAAGAGACCAGTAACCGGATCGTGTGTCAGCTCCGGACCGCCACCGTGCGGCCCGTCTTCGTTGCCTCGTCAATGGCCTCGATCACCCGCATATCGGCCAAGCCCTCTTCGCCGGGGGTGCGCGGGGCCTTGTTCGCAAGCACACACTCAGAGAAGTGGTCCATTTCCGCCGCGAAGTGGTCGACCTCGGTGAGCTTGATCTCGGACCGCTGCCCGCCCTTCTGCACGTTCAGCCGCAGCCCGCGGTACGCGAACGCGGGGTCCATCTCGACGAGCCCCTCGCTGCCCTGTACGCGGTAGCGGCGGCTCTCGGCGGTGCCGAAGCTGCAATCACCCGTCGCGACCACACCCGACGGGAACCGCAGCGTGAACGACACGCTCTCGGGCACCTCGCGGAACTGTGGATCGTCTTTGGGCTGGTGTGCCGTGGCCGTTACCTCGGTCGGCTCCTCTCCGGTGAGGTAGCGGAACGCGTTGATGCAGTAGATGCCCACGTCTTGCACCGGTCCGCCCGCCAGCGCCTTGCTGAGCCGGATGTTCGGGGCCTTGGTCGTCTGGCAGTTGCTCGCGGTGATGCTCTTGAGTTTGCCCGCGCCGCCCGTGCGACAGACCTCAATGGCCGTCATGTTGAACGGCTCGTACCGCAGCCGGTACGCGATCATCAGCTTCCGGTTAGCGGTCTTTGCGGCCGCGATCATCTGCTCGCACTCCGCGACCGTGGCCGCCATCGGCTTCTCGCACAGCACGTGCTTACCGGCCTTCAGCCCGCGCACCGTGTACTCGGCGTGCATGCTGTTCGGCAGGACAATGTAAATGGCATCGACCGCCGGGTTCTCGCCGAGCCGGTCGTAGGTCGTGTAGTCGTAAATGTTCTTCGGATCGAGCCCGTAAGCGGCGGCGACCTTTTTCGCCTTGTCGGGGTGGCCGCTCACCAGTGCGACCGGGCGCGACAGCTTGCACTTGGCGAACGCGGGCATGATCTCTTCGAGCGCGAGCTGTCCCAGCCCGACGACGGCCCACCCGACCGTTTTCGCCTGCGCCTCGGGGACCTTGAGGTTCGGGGGCTGTTTGTCGGGAGGAGCCAGTGGGGGCGCGTCGGCACGCATGGTGTTGCTCGCAATCAGCGTTGCGCTCGTGGCGATGAAGCCACGGCGGTTCAGGTCGTGAGGCATGGAATGTCCGGAGTGAGGGCCGGCGGCACGCGCCGCCGGTGGCAGAGGAAGGGCTACTTCGGTGCGGGCGTGCCGTGGGTGCGGCCCGCGGCGGTGGTCGCGGCCTCGCTCGACCGGCGCAAGATGCCGTCGTGACGGCGGCCCGGCCGGTCGGTGCTCAGGTTCCCCACTTGCCCCGCAGCCATTCGGTCTCCGAGGCTCGGGAACAGCGTCGCCAGCGTGGTACTGACCTTCGCCATCGTCCCCACCCTCTTGTCGCGGGTCGGGTTCTGGGCCGCGTCGAGGATCGCCTCGGCGACCTGCCGCGGGTCGATCTTCGGGTCGGGCAGCTTGGGTTCGTTCGGCAGGTAGTTCCCGGCGTGCTCCGGGAACGGCGTGTCCACCGCCGTCGGCTGGATCAGGGTGATCGACACCGGCGCCCGGTCCACGTCCTCGACCTCGATGCGGAGGCTGTCCGTGAACCCCTTCACCGCATGCTTGCTGGCCACGTATGACCCGAGGAGCGGGAACGCCGACTCCGACACCTCGCTGCCCACGTTGATGAGCGCGCCGCCGCTCTTTTTGAGGTGCGGCAGAGCGGCGAGCGAGCCGTTCACCAGGCCGAAGTAGTTCACGTCGAACACCCGACGGTGGTCCTCCTCGCTCACCTCGTCGAGCCGCCCGTAGATGCCGATCCCGGCGTTGTTCACCCAGGTGTCGATCCGCCCGAACCGCTGGACCGCGGCGGCGGCGACGGCTTCGACCTGCGCGCGGTCGGACACGTCGCACGTCACCGCGACGGCCTCACCGCCGCCGGCCGTGATCCGGGCCACGATGTCCCGCAGCGCGGCCTCGCTCCGCGCCGCGAGCACCAGCTTCGCCTTCTGCTCGGCGGCGGCTTCGGCGGTCGCCAGCCCGATGCCGCTCGACGCCCCGGTGATGACGACCACTTGTTCGGACAGCTTTTTGAGTCGATGGGACACGGCGTGCCTCCGGGCGACAGTGACCGCGCGGGGACCCGCGCCGTGCCGGAGGGGATGCAAGTTTCGGTCCGCGGGGCGGCGCTACTCGTCGTCGCGGTTCGCCCCGTCGCCGTGCTGGACCTGGAACGCGAGCTGCTCCAACTGAATGGCGAGGTCCACCGTGACGAGCCGCACCTTACGGGGCAGCTTCAGCACCACGGGGGCAAAGTTCAGGATGCCACGCACCCCGGCCCCCACCAGCGCCTCGGCGGCCGCGTGCGCCATTTCACCGGGCACGGTTAATACCCCCAGTTCGACCCGGAGGGCGGCGGCCCGCTCGGCGAGACGCACGGCCGGCTCGACCGTGAGTCCCTCGACCTCGGTCCCCACCTTCGCGGGGTCGCTGTCGAACAGCCCGACGATCTGAAAGCCCTGCGCGCGGAACCCCTGGTAACGGAGCAACGCGCGGCCCAGGTTGCCGACCCCGACCAGTACCGCGCGCCACGAGCGATCGATGCCCAGGGCCGTGCGGATCGCGGCGGCGAGTTCGCGGGCGTCGTAGCCCACCCCACGCTGCCCCAGGTGCCCGAGTGCGGCCAGGTCGCGGCGCACCTGTGCGTCGCTCACGCCCACCGCCTCGGCGATCCGACTGCTCGACACCTTGTCGCCGTCCGCGGGCCACTCCGCGACGCACCGCAGGTACAAGCTGAGACGTAAGGCGGCCGCGCGCGAGAGCCGCTGACTCCGCTCGGTGGGCAGACCGTCCACACGTGACCTCCTGTCCAAAAGCTCGGTGAAAGAACCGGGGGGTGACTTTGGAGAGGGTGGGCTCCGCACGACGCTCCCACATTTTATCTCACGGCCCCCAACTCTTCGCCGGTGCGGGGAGCTTTTTTGCGCCGCACTTATTTCTTTGCACCGGTCCACGAGACCGGGATCGACACCTCGCCTCCCGATTCGCCGAGACGCACCCGCACGTTGCACCGGCCGGGTTGCTTGGCCAGTGCCTCCGGAACGGTCACGCGAACCGTCGCCACGGGACCGCTACCGGGCGAGAACTTCACCCCGACACCCGGGAAGTCGGCCTCGGCCCCGGCAACGGTGAACGCCTTACCTTCCGGCGACCGTAGCTGTACGAGCGTAGACACTTCGGTCTGGCCGGGTGCGAACCGGGCCGTAACCGCGTCGGGAGTTACCGTGACCGGACCGACGGCACGTTTCAGCACGCGCACGGGAATGCGCAGCTCCGGGCAGTCGGGATCGTCGGTGAGGAGCACCACCGTCTCATCACGATGACCGGCCGGCGCGTTCGCGGCTAGCTTCACGGTAATCGGTTGCGTGCGGCCCGCCGCCGCGCTGACCGCCGCACCGACCTCTACCGTCAGGTGAGGGGCCGAGGAGGTCGCTTTCAGGACCGTCAGCGGCTTGGGCCGCTTGTCGGTGACCTCCAGTGTCTTTTGCGCGGCGCCGGCCGTCGAGAACGCGAGTTGCGGCGGGTTCACCGCGATCTCGCGTGTGAGGGTCGCCGTAATCTGGAGCAGCACCTCGCCGGTGCGTGGCGCGGCCCCGGGCTCATGAAGCTGGTACGAAACGCTCACCTGCCAGCGGTTCGGACCGTCGGGCTGGGTGAGGGTGTTGACCTCCAGGGCTAGCTTGGTCTTCTCGCCCGGCGCCAGCGTGGACGCGCTCACGCCCTGCCGCAGGCACCCGCAGCCCGCTTCGACCTTGGTGACCGTGACCGTACCCGTGCTGGCGTTGACCAACTCGAAGGTGTGCGTGAGCGGTCGCCCCGCCTTCACATCGCCTTTCGCGGCCGTTGGGGCCGGGCAGTGGAACGTCGCCGGCGCGCCCTGCTGGCCGACGGCCAGCGCCGAAATGAGAATGAAGGTGTTCATAGTCGGGGCAGATAGCGTGGTTCGGATGAGGCGCGAAGGGCAAATGCGCGTGAGCGTTGAAACGGCGAACAGCGTGCGGGTTCGGGTCGGGGCGTGTCCGGCCGTGTTCGGCCGCGCCCCCGACGACGGCGAAGTCCTGGCGTGGGTCGTTGACCTGGCTACTCCGCCGGTTGATCCCGACGAACTGTTCCGCTGGCTCACCTCCGAAGAACAGGTTCGGGCGCAGCGGTACCGGATCGCCAAGGCCCGTGAGCAGTTCGTCATCGGGCGCGGGCTGCTGCGCGGGCTGCTCGGCGCGTACCTCGGCACGCGCCCCGACGCCGTCGAGCTAACGTACCTGCCGTCCCGCAAACCGATGCTGTGCGACGCAACATGCGGGCTTCACTTCAACGTCACCCACACGGACGGGATAGCGGTCCTGGCCGTGGCCCGTCGGCGGGTCGGTGTGGATGTGGAGATCGTTCGGCCGATGCGCGACGCTGACGGACTGGTGGGACGGTATTTTTCGCCCGCCGAATGCGCCGCGTACCGCGCGTTGCCAGAAGATGCCAAGCAAGCGGGCTTTTTCCGCGGGTGGACGACAAAAGAAGCGGTCATCAAGGCGGCCGGGGCGACGGTCGCTTGCCTTGCCGATTTTGACGTGGAACTGAACCCCAGCCACCCTCCCGGCGTTTTGAACGCACGTACCGAGTTGCTCGCCGGCGACGGGTGGGCGCTCGCAGAATGGGCTGCGGCGGGTAACGTCGCCGTTGCGGTCGCTCTGGAGGGGAGCGATACGCTCGTAATTGAGAATTCAATCTAATCTGCGTTGCCGTTGACAACCGGAGTGAATCCGCACAGTGGAACAGCCGCTTTAGCCAGAAATTACAGGCGTCCGATAGAACGCCCAGGAGAGAGAGCGTCCCGCATTACAAACTCGTCAGCGTAACGCGTTCGCGTCAGTTGCCGCTGAGTTCGTGCCATTTCCCGACCGGCCACGCGGTGAGTTGAACTCGCACCGTATCACAAATTGTGATGGAGATACCGAACGGTGGACGTGTTGTCGAAATGGGGTCGGCGAGAAGCTCGCGAGTCAAAAACGTTTACAACGGCAACCCGGTTCCGTCGGGCTTCCTGCCGACGGACCTGTTGGCTCGGGCGACGTTGAGCGAGGAAACGCCCAAGATTGCATCAGAGCCTTTGGGCGAATCAGCTCACTTGGCGGCAATTTCTTTTGCCATCTGTTCCGTCACTTCCGAGAACCGGACATTGAACTGGTTGCTGAGCCAGCTCTGGACGGCCGGAACGTAGGGGAACTTGCCGGTCTGAATCAGCTTCTTCATCCGGGCGTCGCGGCTGGCCCGCTCCTTCCGCTTCAGGTGCCCGTTGTAGGTCCGCGACAGGGCGCCGTTATCGCGAATCCGGTCGTACCGGATACGGGTAGACATCCGCTTGGCCATACTACATCTCCTATTGCTGGTGCAGGCTCTTCAAGTCTTTCAATATACGGACGGCGGGCCGAGCGGGAAGGGATCGTGATGCGGGTGGTGAAGGCCGGTCCAGGTTTGCTCCGACATCCGCCCGGCAGTACCGAAAAGTCGTTGAATTCAGCCCCACCGCCGCCGTTCGATGGCCTCGGTTCGACTCACGGCGGCACGGTTTGCCGTCCCGCGCGGCCAGCGTGTGGGCGGCGGCTCCTGTTGGGCGATCCGAAGAAGATGGACCCGGCCAAAACGGGACCGACGTGGCCGACCCGAACCGTGTCTGCGGTTCGGGGATCAGATCACAATAAAATGACACCAGACTGGTTCCGGTGGTGGCGTGTGAAGCGGATTGTGGGGCGAGTTTGCGGGCACCGTCGCGGTCGCTATCCTAATACTCTTCGCCGCAGTCCCAACAGATGGAAGGACGGCCCGTGCTGGTACTCCGCGACCCGGTAAGTTCCTCGTCCCACTTGCTGACGGCAGTTTGGGCGGTGTTCGCAACCCTCGTGATGTTCCGGCTGACCACGAACCGGCCCGGGCGCATGCTCCCCGTGCTGATTTACGGCGCGTCAATGGTCGCCCTGTTCCTCGCGAGCGGCACGTTCCACGCGCTGCCTTTCGAGAAGGGCAGTTGGTCGTGGCGGCTGTTCCAGAAGATCGACCAGACCGCCGTCTACTTGCTGATCGCGGGCACTTACACCCCGGTCCTGTCGGTGCTCCTGGCCGGCGCCTGGCGGAAGTGGTTTCTGCGCATGGTGTGGACGCTCGCGGCGGCCGGCATCTCGTGCCTGTGGCTCCTGCCCAAAGCGCCGCACTGGGCGGTGGTGGCCATTTACCTCAGCCTGGGGTGGATCGGGATCTTGCCGCTGCCGCTGTATTACCGGGCGGTCGGGTGGCGCGCGATGAACTGGATGTGGGCGGGCGCGCTGCTTTACACGGTCGGAGCCGTGTGCGAAATTACCGAGTGGCCCATTGTGATGCCCGGGTTCGGGTTCCACGAAGTTCTGCACCTGTGTGACAGCGCCGCGAACATGGTGTTTTTTCTGTTCGTGGTGCGCTATGTCATCCCCTACCAGCCGGCGCCCCACCCCGCAGAACCCGCGGGCGTCGTGGCGGCCGCGAAGCCGGCGCCTGTTGTGAGCTGAAACGCTCCCGCCGGAACGACCTCTCGCCGAACGACACCCGAACCCGGAACCGAAAGAATCCGCACGATGGGCATCCTGTTCCAGATCAGCAACGCGCACAAAAGTTACGGCGACCAGGTGCTGCTCGACGGCGCCACGGCCACCCTCAGCGACGACACGAAGGTGGGGTTCGTCGGGCGAAACGGCGCCGGCAAGAGCACCCTGCTCCGCATCCTTCTGGGTGAAGAGGAACTCGACAGCGGCGAGATCGCCCGCGGGACCAACCTGCGGCTGGGCTACCTGCGCCAGCACGACCCGTTCTTGCCGGGCGAGACGGCGATCGAGTTCCTGATGCGCGACAGCGAGCAGCCGGACTGGAAGTGCGGTGAGGTGGCGGGGCAGTTCGAGCTGAAAGGCGCGTACCTCAACGGCCCGATCGCGAAGCTCTCCGGCGGGTGGCAGACGCGGCTCAAGCTGGCGGCGCTGCTCCTGCACGAGCCCAACCTGCTCGTGCTCGACGAGCCCACCAACTTCCTCGACCTGCGAACGCAGATCCTGTTGGAGCACTTCTTGAAGGAGTTCCGGGCGGCGTGCCTGATCGTGTCGCACGACCGCGCGTTCCTGGCCGCGACCTGCACGCACACGCTCGGCCTGTCGCGCGGGAAGTTGACCTACTTCCCGGGCAAAGTGGACGCGTACCTGAACTTCATGCAGGAGAACCGCGAGCGCGTGGAGCGGGCCAACGCCGCGGTGATTGCGAAGCGCAAACAGCTCGAGGACTTCATCGCGCGGAACAAGGCCCGGGCGGCGACCGCCGGCCTGGCGCAGTCGAAGGCCAAGGCGCTGGAGAAGCTCGAAACCGAAGAGGTGCTGGGCGACGAGCCCACCGCGCACATCCGCGCGCCTATTGTGGAACCGCGCAAGGGGGTCGCGCTGCGGTGCCGCGACGTCACCATCGGCTACCCGGACCGCGAGATCGCATCGGACGTCCAGATCGAAATCGACCACGGCACGCGCACCGCGATCGTCGGCGACAACGGCCAGGGGAAAACCACGTTCCTGCGCACAATCGTCGACTCGCTGAAGCCGCTCAAGGGCGACGTGAAGTGGGGGCACGGGTGCAAGCTGGGCGTCTACGCGCAGCACGTTTATACCACCCTGCCCGACAGCGAAACGGTCGAGGGCTACCTGCAACAGAAGGGCAAGGGGCGAAAGATCCAGGAGGTGCTGGAGGTCGCGGGGGCGATGCTGTTCCGCGGCTCGCACCTCCAGAAGAGCGTCAAGGTGCTGTCGGGCGGTGAGCGGGCGCGGCTGTGCCTCGCGGGGCTGCTGCTCAGCGACTACAACGTGCTCATCCTCGACGAGCCGGGTAACCACCTCGACGTCGACACCATCGAAGCCCTGATGGACGCGCTGGACGAGTACAAGGGCACGGTCATCTTCACGAGCCACGACCGGCACTTCACCTCGCGGGTCGCGAACGGCGTGATCGAGGTGCGCGACGGCAAAGTGCTGATGTACAGCGGCAAGTACGAGGAGTACCTGTACCGCGTGAACAAGGAGATCGAGGCCGGCGAGCGCGAGATGGCCGCGAACCGCCCCAAACTGCCCGACCAGGTGCGCAACGCCCCGAAGGGGGGCCGCAGCGCCCGGAGCGAAGAGAGCATCCGCCACGAGATGGCCAAACTGGAGCAGGCCCTCACAACGCTCAACGAAAAGCGGAGCGCCCTTGAGGTGCGTCTGGGCGAGCCCGCCGGGGACGACGAGCTTCAGCGGATGTGCGACGAGCTGGCCGAGGTCGCCGAGCAGCACGACGCCGCCGAGCAAAAATGGCTCGCGCTGCAAACCGAACTTGAAGCGCGGTAACCGAAGCGCGGACCGTTGGCACACTTCCGACATGCGGCCGAAAAACCGATGAGGTGCGGGATCGAATTGCCGTAACCCGGAGCGGGCTTCTTGCCCGCTCTCGGGTCGCCCGCCCGGCTCTCACTTCTCAACTCCCTCGCGCTTTCGCACGACAATTTCAGTTGACTTCGCCCCGCGGGAATGTGAATATCTGATGAGTGGCTACTGTGCGGTACGACCTCCCGAGTACCCCGGAGCCACGTACTCCCACCGCGCCCCGTGGGATTTACTATCCCCTCACACCCAACCGCACTCGCGAGGGGTCCGCTGATGCTTCGATTTCTCGGCTCCGCCCGCCGGTTCTGTGACGGTCACACCCGTCGCGACTTCCTCCAGATCGGCGCGTTCGGCTCAGGTCTGACCCTGGCCGACGTGATGCGGCACCGCGCGGCGAGCGCGGCCGGCGCGAAGAAGCAGGCGAGCACGGCGCAGAAGTCCGCGATCATGATCTACCTGCCCGGTGGGCCGTCCCACATGGACATGTACGACCTGAAGCCCGACGCACCGGCCGAGTTTCGCGGCGAGTTCAAGCCGATCAAGACGAACGTCGCCGGGGTCGAAATCTGTGAGCACTTTCCGCTCCAAGCGAAGATGTGGGATAAGCTCGCGTGCGTGCGGTCAGTGGTGTCCGTCGACGAGCACTCGGACTCGCTGGTCATGACCGGCTACCCCGAACGGGTCAACCGGACCGCGGACCACCCCAGCTTCGGATCGGTGCTCTCAAAGCTGCGTTCTTCAAGCGGAGGAGCGGTCCCGCCGTTCGTCAGCCTGCGCGGGATGAGCCGGGGCACCGAACCGGGTTACCTCGGGATCGCGCACCGCCCGTTCACCCCGAGCGGTCAAGGGAACGCGAACCTCCGGTTGGCTAACGGCGTGAGCGCCGACCGGCTCGGCGATCGCAAGAACTTACTCGACAAGTTCGACGACACCCGCCGCGAAATCGATGCCACCGGCACGATGACCGGAATGGACGCGTACAATGAGAGAGCCATTGAGATGGTGACGGCCGGGGTCGTCCGCGACGCACTCGACCTCAGGAAAGAAGACCCGAAGGTCGTCGACCGCTACAAAGGCGTGGAGGCGTTCCTGACCGCCTGGCGGCTGATCGAGGCGGGGGTCGGTTGCGTCACGCTCTCGGTCGGCGGCTGGGACACGCACGGGCAGAACTTCCAAACCCTCAAGCGGCAACTCCCGGTTGTCGATAAGGGCATCGCGAACCTGATCCAGGACCTGCACGACCGCGGGATGCAGGACGACGTGGTGACCGTGATGTGGGGCGAGTTCGGCCGCACCCCGAAGGTCAACGCGAGTGCCGGCCGCGACCACTGGTCCCCGGTGATGAGCGCGCTGATCGCCGGCGGCGGTCTGAAGATGGGCCAAGCAGTCGGCGCGAGCACTGCCAAGGGCGAGCGGCCGAAAGACAACCCGCTGAGCGTGCCCCGCGTACTGAGTACCATTTACGGCGTGCTCGGGATCGACCCCAGTACGACGTTCGCCAACGGCGCCGGCCGTCCGATGTACGTCCTTGATGAGCGCGAGCCCGTGAAAGAGTTGGTCGGCTGATGACGGCGCGGGATCGGTGCGGTACGGTATAACGGACGGATCGTATTGCTCCGTTCGCATTGCGCGGGCCACCGACCGGCCGCCTTCTGTAGGTGCGCCCTTATGCCCCTCCTCTCGCGTAACGCCGCGCTCGCCCTGATTACCTTTGCGCTGCTCGTGACGGGGTGCGAGTCGCACAACAGGGGCAAGATCGTCGGCCAATGGAAGGCCGCCGACGGCGCGATGTTCGAGTTCACCGCCGACGGCCGGTTCATCGCCAGCGGCGGTGCAACGATCCAGGGCCGATACAGCCTCGGCTCCGGCGACACGGTGTACCTCAACGATCTCGATCCGCCGTTAAAAGGAGCCCGCCGGACACGCGAGAGGATCAGCATTACCGGCGACACGATGAACCTCGCCGGTGGACGGAGCACACCTTCCAAAACCTTCACCCGCGTGAAGTGAGCCGAACACCACACCTGACGCCGCACCCGCGTGCGCACCGCCCGCCCCCCGCCAGAGACGTCCCAATGACCCGCCGCGCGCTCGCGCTTCTCGTCCTCTGCGTCGCCGCCCCAGGCTCCCCGGCCGCCGACGCCCCGATCACCGCCGTCGTTACACACCCGACGGGCTTCAACCTGAAAGGCGCGGACGACGCCCCCCAACTTTTGGTCACCGGCATCCGCGCCGACGGCCGCTCGATCGACCTCACCGGTGCAGCCCAGTACGCCGTCGGCGACCCGAAAATTGTCCGCGTCGAACCGAACGGCCGCGTGTTCCCGCTCGCCAACGGGTCCACCGAGATCACCGTTCGCGTTGCGGGCAAGGCGCTCAAGGTGCCGGTGGTGGCGGGGAAGATGGAGACGCCGCTGCCGATCAACTTCGCCAACCACGTCGTGCCGATCTTCACCAAGTTGAACTGCTCGTCCGGCGGATGTCACGGGAAGATCGCCGGTCAGAACGGGTTCCGCCTCTCCCTGCTCGGATTTGACCCGCCGTTCGACTACGAGAACTTGTTGAAGGAGGGTCGCGGGCGCCGCGTGTTCCCGGCCGCCCCGGACTCCAGCCTGCTCCTCACGAAGGCGATCGGCGCGGTCCCGCACGGCGGCGGCAAAAAGATGGAGAAGGACAGCGAGGAGTACAAGATCGTCCGCCGGTGGATCGCGTCCGGGCTCCCCTACGGCGACAAGAGCGACCCGACCGTCACGAGGATCAGCGTTTTTCCCGAGAGCCGCGTGCTGGACCGCAAAGGGCGTCAGCAACTCGCGGTGCACGCGCACTACTCCGACGGTTCGGTTGAGGACGTGACCCGCCGCGCGCAGTATGAGAGCAACGACACGGACATCGCGACCGTGACCGAGGCGGGTCTGGTGAGCACACTGAGTATCACCGGTCAAGCCGCGGTGATGGCGCGGTTCAACGGGCAGGTAACTGTGTTCCGGGCGGCCGTTCCACGCGCGGGGGCGGTTGCGGCGTTCGACTTCAAGGAACAAACGGTCGTCGACCGTCACACCGCGAAGAAGTGGAACGAGCTGAACATCGCCCCGTCGGAGCTTTGCAGCGACGAGGTGTTCATCCGCCGACTGTATCTCGACCTGACCGGCACCCTGCCGGAAGCGGAAGAGGTCCGGGCGTTCGTCGCCGACAAGGGCGCGGAGAAGCGAGGCGCCCTCGTTGACCGGCTGCTCGAAACGCCGGAGTACGCATACTTCTTCGCGAACAAGTGGGCCGACATCCTCCGCGTCAAGCGCCGCAACCAGCCGAACCGCGCATACGGCACGTTCGCGTTCCACACCTGGATCCGCGAGGCGGTGACCGCGGACAAGCCCTACGACGACTTCGTGCGCGACATCCTGTGTGCGATCGGCGACGAGAGCAAATCCCCGCCGACGGTGTGGTACAAGGAGGTCAAGACGCCCGAGCAGTTCGTGGACGACGTGAGCCAGGTGTTCCTGGGGCAACGCCTCGCGTGCGCGAACTGCCACCACCACCCCTACGAGAAGTGGTCGCAAGACGACTACTGGGGGGTCGCGGCGTTCTTCGGCCGCGTCGGGTTCAAGAGCGTGCAAACACCGGGCGCGTCGCCCCAGAACCAGCAGAACCAGAAGCAGGTTCTGTTCGTGCGCAGCGCCGGCGCTGTGCAGAACAAGCGCACGGGTCAAACCGCGCCGATGAAGGCGCTCGACGCGGACCCGATGACCGCCGCGAGCGACGAGGACCCGCGGCAGAAGTTTGCGGACTGGATGGTGTCGCCCAAGAACCCGTTCTTCGCGAAGACGGTGGCGAACCGGTACTGGGCGCACTTCTTCGGCCGCGGCATCGTTGATCCGCTCGACGACATGCGCGTGACCAACCCGCCGTCCAACCCCGAACTGCTCGACGCGCTGACGCAAACGCTGGTCGACAACAAGTACTCGCTGAAGGCGCTGATCAGAACCATCTGCAAGAGCCGAACCTACCAGCTCTCGGCCGAACCGAACGAGTTCAACACCGGGGACAAGCAGTCGTTCGCCCGGTACTACCCGAAGCGCCTCCAGGCCGAGGTGCTGTTCGATGCGGTGATGAAGCTGACCGACAGCCCGACGAGCTTCGCGGGGCTGCCGACCGACAAGTTCGCCCCGACGCGGGCGATCATGCTGCCGGACGAGTCGTTCCAGTCGTACTTCCTGGACGTGACCGGCCGCCCGCAGCGGATCAGCGCGTGCGAGTGCGAGCGGGTGAACGAGGCCAGCCTCGCGATGACGCTGCACCTGCTGAACAGCCAGGAAATACAGGACAAGATCGCGCGGGCCGGCGGGCGCGCGGACCGGCTCGCCAGGGACAAACGGTCCGACGCCGAGAAGGTCGAGGAGCTGTTCCTTCTCGCGACCGGCGCGAAGCCGACCAAGGAGAAGATGGACCTCGCGCTCGAGCACATCGCCAAGCACGAGAAGAGCAAGAAGACCGCTTACGAAAACGTCATCTGGGCGCTGCTGAACTCGAAAGCGTTCTTGTTCAATCAGTAGCGCCGTCCGTTTGTTGTGCTCGGCGCGGCGGGTTCGTGCCAAACGCGCGAATGCCGCCGCGCCGAGCACAACAAGGGCGATCAGTTCTTACCGCGACCGATCCCGTAGTACGTGAACCCGGCCTCGAGCAGGTGGTGCTCCTGCTCGGCGTACAGGTTGCGCCCGTCGAAGATCACCGGCGCCGCGAGCCGCTTCCTCACCTCGACGAAGTCGGGGCCGCGGAACTCCGGCCACTCGGTCACCAGGACCAGGGCGGCGGCCCCGTCGAGTGCCCCGAGCGGGTCCGAAGCGTACTGCAACTTGTCGCCGTAAATGGCCTTCACGTTCTTTGCCGCCTCGGGGTCGAACGTCTTCACCTTCGCCCCGGCGGCCAGCAGCGCGTCGATGAGGGTCAGCGCCGGGGCCTCGCGGATGTCGTCGGTCTTCGGCTTGAACGCGAGCCCCCACACGGCGAACGTCTTGCCCGCGAGTTGACCGCCGAAGTGTTTGGTGATCTTCCCGAACAGCACCTTCTTTTGCGCGTCGTTGGCCTCGTCGACCGCCTCGCAGACGCGGAGCTTAACCCCCATCCGCTGCGCGGCGGCGATGAGCCCCAGCACGTCCTTCGGGAAGCACGACCCGCCGTACCCCGGACCGGGGGCGAAGAACTGGAACCCGATCCGCTGGTCGTGACCGATGCCCTTCCGGACCGCGTTGATGTCGGCGCCGGCGGCGTCGCACAGGTTCGCGACCTCGTTGATAAAGCTGATCTTCGTGGCGAGCACCGCGTTCGCGGCGTACTTGGTCATCTCCGCGGACTCGGGCGCCATCACCAGGAACGGTCGGTCCACGGTGCAGTACGGAGCGTACAGCTCGCCGAGCGCCTCGCCGACCAGTTCGTGGCGCACGCCCACGACCACCCGGTCGGGGTTCATGAAGTCCTCGAGCGCGGCGCCCTCCTTGAGGAACTCGGGGTTACTGGCGACCGACACGTGCGAGCAGCCGTTGGCGATCACCCGCTCCGTGACGGCCCGGTTCGTTCCGGGCGGCACCGTGCTTTTCAGAACGATGATCCGGTCGCCGGGCGCGCCTTTCGGTAACTCCTTGAGGGCCGCGCACACGCCGTCAACGACCGCGTTCACGTACTTCAGGTCCACGTCGCCGTTGGGCAACTCCGGAGTGCCGACGGCGACGAAAATGAACTTCGCACCGCGCACGGCCGCGGCGAGATCGCCGGTGAAGGTGAGCCGCCCGGCCTCCCGGTTGCGCTTCACAAGAACGTCGAGCCCGGGTTCGTAGATCGGGATACCGCCGCCCTGGAGCAGCGCCAGCTTTTCGGGGTTGTTGTCCACACAGGTGACGGAATTGCCGGTCTCGGCGAGGCACGTTCCAGTAACCAGTCCGACGTACCCAGTGCCAACGACAGCAACGTTCATGCGGGCTCCGAATCCTGGTGCAGATCACGGGCAAACAGCGGTGCTGATGTGGTACCCGCGAACACGCGGGGTTTCAAGAGTTTCGTTGGCGTCTTGGACCCGTTTCTGCCTTATCTCCGTGCCCACGACAGGAGTATGACAACACGACGCCACATACCAGCTTGTGCAGCGGTTTACCGGTCTTTTAACATCTCCCGGGCCGCGTTGAGCCCGCACGCGCCCATCACCCCCCCGCCCGGGTGCGCGGCGGCGCCGCACAGATACAACCCTTTCACCGGGGTGCGGTAGTTCGCGTAACCGGCCGCCGGGCGGAAGCTGAACATGCTCGACAGGCTCATCGCCCCCTGCATGATGTTCCCGCCGGTGATGCCCCACATCCGCTCCATGTCCGGCGGCGGGATGACGATGCGGTGCAGCACGCTCGATTTGAACCCCGGCGCGTACTCCTCCAAAATGTCAAAACACCGGTCCGCGAACTTGTCCTTTTCCGCGTCCCAAGTCGTGCCCTTCAGATGGTACGGCGCGTACTGCACGAACATACTCAGGATGTGCTTACCTTCGGGCGCGAGCGTGCTGTCGAGGGCGGTTGCCATCGTGCATTCGAGCATCGGGTTCTGGGACCAGCGGCCGTACTTCGCGTCGTCGAAGGCGCGCTCGATGTAGTCCTGGTCCGGGCAGATGTGCATCGTGCCGTGGTGCTGCGGCCCGACCTTCCCGTCGGACGGAAGGGCCTTCCAGTTCGGCGGCCGGTCCAGTGCCACGTTGATCTTCACCGTGGCCGACGAGTAGTCGATCTTCTTCACCTGCGCGGTGAACTCGGCGGGCAGGTCCTTCGGGTCCATCAGCTTCAGGAACGTCACGTTCGCGTCCGCACAGGAGGCCACCCGGCGCGCGCGGAACTCGGTGCCGTCTTTCAGCGCCACCCCTTGAACAACCCCGTTGTTGACCAGGATCTTGCCCACCTCGGCGTTGGTGCGGATCTCGGCGCCGTAACTCTTCGCGGCCGATGCAATGCTGTTCGAGATGGTCCCCATCCCGCCGCGGACGTAGCCCCACACCCCGCGCACGCCGTTGCACTCGCCCATCACGTGGTGGAAGAGGACGTAAGCCGTGCCCGGGTGCGACGGCGGCGCGTAGGCCCCGATCACGGCGTCCGTCGCGATGGTCGCCTTCAGTTCTTCCGACTCGAACCACCGATCCAGAATGGGCCGGGCGGCGCCGGTGAGAATCTCAACAGCTTCGGTCGCGGTGGTGCGGCCCAGGCGGCGGAACCCCATTCCCAGTTGCCCGAGCTTCCAAAGCGATCCCACCCCGCCGAACGGGTCGGGCGGGGTTTGTGTCAGCATCGGCTCAAGGAAATCGGCCACCCGCGTGAGCATGTCCTCGTACTTGGGATACGCGTCCGCGTCCCTCTTCGAGAACTTCGCGATCTCGCGGTGGGTCATCTCCTTGTCCGGCCCCATCATCAGATACCGCCCGTCCGGGAACGGGGTGAACGACGAGGGGCTGCGCGGCAGCATCTCGAACCCGTACTTCTTGAGTTCCAGGTCCTTAATGATTTCGGGGCGTAACAGACTGTTCACGTAAGCCGCGGTGGAGACCTTGAACCCGGGCCACAGTTCTTCCGTAATACAGCACCCGCCGACGATCTCGCGGCGCTCGAGTACCAGCACCTTGTACCCGGTCTTGGCGAGGTACGCAGCCGTCACCAGCCCGTTGTGCCCGCCCCCGATGATGATCGCGTCGTGGGTGTTGTTCGCCATGCGGCTGCCTCGGGGTGTATTCGTGGTGGGTGTTATTCTAGGTAAGCTGAGGTCCGGAGTTTCCGTATCTGTCTCAATTCAACGTTACTTTTCGCCGGTGATCGTTCGGATCGCGTCGCCAGCAGCCATGGCGAGTTCGACCGCGCTTGAGTCGAACAGTTGACGCAGTTCGGGCAGCGCATCGCGCGCGTCGGGTCCGATCGCCCTCAGCGCCGAGCAGGCCGGTTTTAGCTCGGAACCAAAAAACGCGTCGAGCGGCTCCTTCTCCCTGCGCAGCACTTTCCTCAGGGCGGGTACGGCAGCCTTCGCTTTCGGCCCGTATTTCTCCAGCCCGGACATCACTGCCGTTAGGTCGCCATATCGTTCGAGGCAGCGCGCAGCGACCGGAATCAGTTCCGGGAAGTCCGGCGGGAGTCGCCCAAACGCGTAAGCCGCTATCCACGCCCCCGGGCGCCCGCCGACGAACGGCCCGGTCGCCGTGTCGGGCTCCGGGTCTCCGCATTGCACGAACCGAGGAGCAGAACGCCCGCTGGCGAGCCGCTCCAGTTCGCCAGCCATCAGCCGGCGCAGCGCGGGGGTGTCGCCGGTGATCCGGGCCAGCGCGTAAGCCGCCGCGAACCGTAAGCCGGCGTCCGGGTCGAGTAACAGTTTCTTCAGCGCGGGCACGGCGTCTTTTGCAGCCGCGCCGCGGTCGCCCAGATCGAACGCAGCCCCGACCCGCTTTGCGTCACCCACCGCTCGCAGCACGTCGATCAACTCCGGAACGCCGGGAGAGCGCGGCTCGTGTTCCGGTTGCAATTCCGGGATGAGCGTGCCTGCCCCGTCGCGGTCCCGTTTTCGTTCGGCCAAAGCCCGTGCCGCGGCGGACCCTTTCGGCGCTCCCGCCTGAATCGCCCAGGCTGCGGCCCGATTGATTTCCTCGTCCTTATCGTCGAGCAGGGGAACGAGCGCGTCGAGGTGCGGCACGCCGACCGGACCGAGCCACTCCAGACGAGTTGCGGCCTCGGCGCGAATCTCGGGGTCGGCGCGGCGGAGGAACCGCCTGCCCGCGAGTGGCGCCGCGTCTTTCGGGTCGAAGCTCAACCAGGCGGCCGTGTACGCCGCGTCGAGCGCCAGCTTGACGTCCGGGGCATGGGCCAACGTACGGAGTTTCGGGAGAGCAACCGCCGACCACTGCCTCGAACCCCGGAGCTGCTCGACAGCAAACTTGCGCATGTAGACCGAGTCCGAGTCGAGGAGCGTGGCGAGTGTGCGGAAGCCCGGCTCGCCGAACCGCCCGATGCGGGGGAGACGCCAATACCCCTCGTACTTTGTGAGCAGCTCTTTGACGGCCGGATCGCGAAGCAACTCGATTATCGCGTCCCGGGCGGCGGCGGGAACCTTGGTCGGGTGATCACACAAGAAGTCAGCGGCGATCAGTCGATCTTCCACCTCCGGGTTCTTGAGAGTTGCGACCAGCCCCGGTACGAACGGCATGAGGTCCAGCGCCGGCGCGTCCGGGCGGTAGAAGTGCGGGAAGCGCCCGTTTGAGTGGTAATCGTAGTCGCGAAGCGCCAAGACCAATCCGCCCTGCGCGTTCGTTTCCTTCGCGAGCAGTTCTGCGAACGCCTTGCGCCCGGTCGGTCCGAGGCCGAGCAGCGCCTTCCCGGCATACATCCGGTGCAGTCCGTCCTCACCCTTGCGGACGATCGTGGCCAACGCCGGAACGAGCGGCGCCCCCGCCTCCCCGAGAACGCTCAGAACATCAGCGCTCGAGCCGGCGGGACCAAATTCGCCGGTCTTCACTTCCTCGGCCAGGACTGGGAGGATCTTGTCGGTAATCGCCGGTACCGCCTTCGGACCGATCCGCACGAGTGCCAGAACGGCCGCCACGCGCGGCGGCGGGGGCAACCAACTCGACCCCACCAGATTCTGGTCGTGCTTGTTCGTGGGATTCAAGAACAGCGCCACCAGTTCAGGAGCGGCCTTCTCGGCGCCGGGTCCGAGTTTTGCCAGAATTCCTGCGGCAAAAACCCGCATGTCTTGGCTGTCGTGAGCAAGTAACTTTGCCAGAGCGGGAGCGACCGGGGCCGCATCTTGACCGAGTTCGGCGATGAGCCAGCCCACCTCTCCGTGGATTTCGCCCTTCTGATCCACCATCAATTCCATGAGCGCGGGCGCCGACTTCGCCCCGATGCCCACGAGCGCATCGAGTGCGGCTTGGTACAGGCACCCGCCGGCGCGTCTCGTTTCTGCGTCCCCCTCGCTCGCCAAGCGCCGAGCGGTCTGTGCGGCGCGCGATAGCGCCGGGATCGCCTCGGCGGCGGCCGGCCCGAGGTCGCCGAGTTGCTCGGCCGCGATGACCCGCTCCCCGGGCGCTCCCGACTCCAACTGCCGCACGAGGTCCGTGACCTTGGGCGGGTCCGCAGCGCACACAGGACCGGCAAAGAGCAAACCGGCGACGGTGAAGACGCAGCGCAGCATGAGACCTTCCCGACGAGTGATGGGCGGCATGATACCGGATGAGCGTGTAACGGTCTATCGTGGCGGGCGTTGGCCTCCGGACCGGTGATCTCCGCTCGGGGAGATGAGCGGCAGAGAGTCGCCGCCGCGGCGGACCACAAGGCCTCGTTCCTCATGCCCGTGAGCGTAACTGACCGTGACGGTGGTCATCCGGCGTTCGCACCGGTCACCCGAACCCTAACTCCCCGCAATCCGGTAGTTTCAAGTTCGTTGGCTGTGCGCCGCCCGTCTGCTGACGCAGGCGGTTCGGCAAACCTCGGTCGAACCGCCTGCGTCAGCAGACGGGTGACATCTGGACGTGTTCCGAGCCGGAGATTGATCCCGTCACGGCTATTGCCAACTTGAAACTACTGTAAACGGTATCGATGCGTCCGGCTCCACATCTTCGCCCGTTTGGGCGGTAGCGTCCGTTCAAACCCGAATGATGCGGATTTGGCAGTGATACCGTTTGCAGTGTTTTCGTGGCGAGGAGGGGTGTCGGCTCAGCGCGTTCCGAGCCGGAACCCGACCAGTGCCAGCACCGCGCCGAGCATGAGCGACACGTGGTAGTCGCGGAACGGCTCGACGGTACGAATGCCGAACTGGTGCCCCGCGATCGCGACCGCGGCCCCGATCAGCACGAACGCACTCATGAGGTTCCCGCGAAAGCCCAGCGATGCGACCAGCAGCAGCCCGGCCAGCCCCACATTGAAGCTCTCGACCCACGCCAGCGCCGGCCCCGGCACCCCTGAAAGGCTCAGCGGCTCCGTGACCCGCACCGCTCCCATCGGGGCCGCCCCATCCGTACCGGTTTGCGCTCCAAAGATCAGGCCGTTCTGGTGCGCCCACAACGCGCATGCCCCCAGGAGCACGGCCGCCGCGGTCGCGCGGACGTGTGGGCCGATGAACAGTCCGATCAGCACGCCCAGCGGGTCGCGGCTCCGCCCGGCCCCGCGAGCGAACGCGCCCGGTTGCTCGGCGGCCCGGACCAGCGTCCGCACGTCCGCCAGAGCGGGCAGGGCCGGCGTGGCGCGGGGTCCCGGGCGGGCCGCCGCCGTCTCCGCGTTGCGGATCTCGGCCGCGGCCCGCACCATCGCGTCCGCGGCCGCCTTCGCGTGGTTCTCCGCACTCTCGGCGCTCGCGCCGGCGGCGAGCAGGTTGGCGCGCTCGACGGCGAGCAGCAGGTTCCGCGCGCGGGACTCCTTGCGGCCCTTTTCGATCCGCTCCATCGTCGCGATCAGCGGCTCCCGCCAGGCCGCGTGCTTGTCGCGCGCGCCCGCCACACCGCCGCGCAAGAGCACCGCCCGCGCCGCCAGCTTCGCCTCGTACCCGAACAGCGCCTCGTAGAACTCCTCCCACTGCCGGCCCGCGAACTTCGCCACGAACTGCCGCAGTTCCTCCTCGTCCAGCCCGCGCGCCCGCATCCGCCGCAACTGCCGCTCGACCCCGTCCAGCACCGCCTTGCGCTCGTCCGCCAGCGTGCGATCGACCCCGTATCGGAGCACGAGCGCGAGCCCGACCCCGATGAACCCGAAGCCGAGCCAGATCCACAGCACCTTCAGCAGCGCGAGCAGCACGCAGAACAGCGCGAACGCGGCCAGCCCGATGGCCCAGTCCGCGACCCCGAGCCCCGTGAGGAACCGCTGCGTGCAAGCGAATAGGTGCCCTTTGCGGGTAACCCCGTCCAGCACGAAGTACGCCAGCGTCGCCTCCAGCGCCAGCGCGAACGTGCCGAACGCCCACGGGATCTTCCCGAAGAACGCGAGCAGAACCGCGACGAGGGCCACCGCGCCGAAGAACCCCGAAATGAGCCGCCCCCGGAACTGCGCCGCGCCGCACGTGTTGAACTGCAGCACGGACGATTCCAGACGCGAAATCTGATCTTCTTGGGGCGAAAAGGTCCCCGCGCGGTGGACGCCGAGCCACGCTTCGAGCGTGCGGATCACCTCGCTCATGTCCTGGTACCGGTCCTCCGGCGCCTTCGCCATCATCCGCTGGATGACGCTCGACACCTCCTTCGGCACCCGGCTGGCGATCTGCTCCGGCGGGACCAGTTGGTCGTAGGCGTGCTTCGACATCAGCCCGAGCGCGGTGGTCGCGTCGAACGGGGGCTGGCCGGTGACCAGCACGTACAGGGTGCAGCCGAGCGAGTAGATGTCGGCGCGGTGGTCGACGCTGGCCGCGTCCCGGCACTGCTCCGGGGACATGTACGCCGGCGTGCCGAGGGCGATCCGGTCGCCGGTCACGTCGGGCGGGAGCGTGTGCAGCCCGCTCTGTGAGCTGGACGCGACGGGCCGGTCGTCGGCCGGCGGCAGCGCCGGCGTCTTCACCAGCCCCAGGTCCGCGACCTTGATGACGCCCTGCTCGTCGAGCAGCAGGTTGTCGGGCTTCACGTCCCGGTGGATCATCCCGCGGTCGTGGGCGTGTTTCAGCCCCCGCGCGGCCTGGAGCACGTACCCCACGGCGGTCTCGGGGTCGAGCTTCCCCGAAGCCCGGACCACCTCCGCCAGCGACCGGCCGCGGACGTACTCCATGCTGAAGAAGCGCGCGCCGTCCACCTCGCCGATGTCGTAAATCTGCACGATGTTCGGGTGCGACAACTGCGCCGCGGCGAACGCCTCGCGGGTGAACCGCGCCACGAACACCGGGTCGTTCGCCCACCGTCGGCTCATGACCTTCAGTGCCACGGACCGGTCGAGCGAGAGCTGCGTCGCGAGGTACACGGTGCCCATGCCCCCGCGCCCGAGTTCGCACGCGATCGAGTACCCGCACACCTCCGTCCGCGGCGGCAGCGGGGAGTCCTCGGGTTCGCCCGCGCCCGGGCCGGGGGAATCGTCCGCCGCTCGCGCTCGGGTCCGGTTGGTGTCCGCGACCGCGTGCGCCGCCCCCTGCCCTCGCGAACCGCCCTCGGCCCCCTCGCCGCCTGACGAGCACGCGAGCGCGAACCCGACCGCCGATGCCGGCGTGCCGGTTACGTTGTCCCGCATCGGCGTACCGTCCGCGCGTTCGTCCGGCACCCACAGCAGAAACGGCTTCGCGCAACCCGGGCACTGGGGCCGGTAGCGCCCCGGCTTCGTAGCGGTGAGCGTCAGTCGGTGCTGGCAGTGCGGGCAGGCGATGGCCACAGCGGGCACCCTCGCAACGAATCGGGCGGGGCGTGCGGGTGCGGCGCCGCAGGTCCGGGAACCTGCGGCGAACGGCCCGCTGTGAACGGTAGGTCACGATCGAGGGAGGTGTGACCGCAATTCGAAACGCGCCGCGGCGTTCAGCCGCGGCCTGAAAAGGCAGCAAAAAAGCACAGCCGCGCGGGCCGTTTTCAGGCGTGAACGAAGGTCACTTTACACCGGACGAGAGCCCATCCCGACGGACTGCCGCACCAGTTGCAACGTGATCTGCGCCGCCGCACGGGCCTTCCGGGCGCCGGCGGTGAGCACCTCCTCGACGTACCCCGGGTCGCGCGCGAGTTGCTTCCGGCGCTCGCGGGCCGCGGCGAAGTAAGAATCGATCTTCGCGAGCAGCAGGGTCTTCGCGTCGCCGTACCCGAACGGCCGGCCGCCGCGCCCCTCCGCCCCCTTCATCGGGTTCCGGTACAGGTCGGCCATCTCGGCCTGCTCGGCCGCCGTCGAGAACAGCTTGTACAGCGCAAACGCGTTGCACTTGTCCGGGTTCTTCGGCTCCTCAACGGGCGTCGAATCGGTCACCACACCCATCACGGCGTTCTTGAGCGGCTTGCCTTCAGCGAAGATCTCGATGGTGTTGCCGTAAGACTTGCTCATCTTCTGGCCGTCGGTACCCGGCACGACCGCGGCTTCGTTATACACGCCATCCGGGAGCGGGAAAATCTCTCCGTAGGCGTTGTTGAACGCCCCGGCGACATCGCGGGTCATCTCCAGGTGCTGCTCCTGGTCCTTGCCCACCGGCACGAGGTGCGAACGGTAGATGAGGATGTCGGCGGCCATCAGCAGCGGGTAGGTGAACAGCCCGACGCTCGGGGTGATCCCACGTGCGACCTTGTCCTTGTAGGAGTGGGCACGTTCGAGGTGAGCCGTTCCGAACACCGACGAAAAAAACCACGCGAGCTCACACACCTCGGGCACGTCGGACTGGCGGAAGAAGCTCGCTTTGGCGGGATCGAGACCGAGCGCGAGGTAGTCGAGGGCGACATCGCGAACGTTTTCGGCCAGGATCTGCCGCGCGGGCCGGGGGGTGATGGACTTGTTCTTCGCGGCCGTCCCGGCTTCCTTCTCCTCAGCTTCTTTAAGCGACGTGAGCGCGTGGTAGTCGGCGATGAAGTAGAAGCACTCGCCCGTGTCCTGTCGCTCGATGTGCTGCTTGATCGCGCCGAAATAATTCCCCAGGTGCAACTTGCCCGACGGCTGCACGCCACTGAGGATGCGCGGGCGGACGGAAACGGTCATCGTCAAAACTCCAATCGGCGCAACGTTTCACGCCCGGGGTCACAAGAGCCAGCGGTGCGAACGCCGGACTACGAAACGGTCGCCCGTACAGGGTTCAAAGCGACCGACCGTCAACACAGAAAGTCGCCGCACGGGTCGCGGTTAAAGCCGGGGTGTTCGGAACCCAGGCGGGGGTGCGAATCCCTGGTCCGCCTTGGGCTTTTCTTCTCGGCACAGACACGGTTACATTACGCGCGGTTCGTTCCGAAACCACGGGTCCACGCATGGACGGCCCCAACCCGACCGCCGCCCCCGCCGCGAGCGACCCGCGCCGCACGGAACTGCTGCTCGAAGCCCTCAAGACCGCCATTCACACGCCCGGCGAACACCGGCTCTTCCAGTCGGGCAAGCTGCCGGGGCTGTTCCCGTCGCGCGCGGGCCTCTCCAACGAAACGGCCCTGCTCGCGCTCCGCGAAGGGCTGCTCGAAACGGTCCGCACCGAGGCGAAGGGGAAGCTCATTACGGAGTGGGTCTGCGCGACCCCGAAGGCGGTCGGGTTCGTTCACGATCACGACTCCCCGCGCTCGATCCTGCGCGAGCTGAAGGATGTGCTCCTGACCACCCGCACGGGGGTGCCGCAGTTCATGGCGGACGCGCGGGCCGAACTCGCCGCGCTGTCCGCGAACTTCGAGGAGAAGGCGGCGACGATGCTGGCACGGCTCGACGAACTCGCGAAGCGGTGCGAAGCGGCCCTCCGCCGCGCCGAGGCGAGCGGGCAGGTGATCGCCGCCCCGGTGGGTCAGCTCGTGCCGTGGGCGCTGAGCGCGCTCGAGTACCTCGACAAGCGGGCCGAGTCCGGGGTCACACCCCCCTGCCCGCTCCCAGAGCTGTTCCATGCGGTGTGCGTGAAGTTCCCGCAGTTGGTGCTCGCCGAGTTCCACGACGGCGTGAAGCGCCTGCACGACGTGCGGGCCATCAAACTCATCCCGACCGCCGCGATTCCCGAACCCGAGTACGCGGTGGTGGTCGAAGGGAAACTGATGTACGCCGTGGGCAGATAAAGCAGAAAATTGGCCACAAAAACGCACAAAGGGCACAAAAGGGAACCAAAGAACAAAACCAGAGCAGTGTTTTTAAACACACTCTTCTGTCTTCGTCTTGGTTTCCTTTTGTGCCCTTTGTGCGTTTTTGTGGCCAATCTGTTTTACTGTCTTCCTCAAAACGGCCACGCACTCCCCAGCGCTGCTTTCTGCGCGAGTGTGATCGCCTGAATGCCGGCCTCGCCCAGATCGACCAACCGGTCGAGCTGCTTGCGCGTGAACGTGGCCTCTTCGCCGCTCCCCTGCACCTCAATGATCTTCCCGGACCCGGTCATCACCAGGTTCATGTCAACGTCCGCGTCGCGGTCTTCGACGTATTCCAGGTCGAGGCGCTCTTCCCCCTCGATCAACCCCACGCTGACCGCCGCGACGCTATCCGTCAGCACCTCCGTAACGGGCACGGTAAGCAGCGACTTGATGGAGTTGATCGCATCGACCGCCGCGACGAAGGCACCGGTGATGCTCGCGGTGCGGGTGCCGCCGTCGGCTTCGAGTACGTCACAGTCGATCCAGAGCGTGCGCTCGCCGAGTTTGTCGAGGTTCACGACGGCCCGAAGGCTGCGCCCGATGAGCCGCTGAATCTCGACGCTGCGCCCGTCCACCTTCCCGGCCTTGTCGCGCGGCTTTCGCGTGTGCGTCGAGCCGGGGAGCATGCCGTACTCGGCGGTCAGCCAGCCCTTCCCCTTCCCGACGAGGAAGTCGGGCACCTTCGGCTCCACGCAGCACGTACAGAGAACAGTAGTGCGGCCCATCTTCACCAGCACCGACCCCGGCGCCGGGCGTGTGTACCCGCGGGTGAAGCTGAGTTCACGGAGCGCGGTCGGGGAGCGGTCGTTCGGACGGGGCATGAAAGAGTTCACCAAAAAGGCACAAAGATCAACACTATGGGCCGGGAGAACCTCAGCGTCCTATACCGCGCGGCGGTGAAACTGTTCACTTCAACAACCATTCCAGCACGGCCTTTTGCGCGTGGAGGCGGTTGCCGGCCTGCTGGAACGCGGCGCACGCCGGGCCTTCCATCACCTCGTCGGTGATCTCCTCGCCGCGGTGCGCGGGCAGGCAGTGCAGCACCTTGCAGTTCGGTGCGGCCTTCGACAGGAGCTGAGCGTTCACCTGGAACGGGGCGAACTTCTTCAGCCGCTCCTCGCGCTCCGCCTCCTGCCCCATGCTGGTCCACACGTCCGTGTAAATCACGTCCGCGCCCTTCACCGCCGCGAACGGGTCGTTGAACTCTTTCGGCGGCTCGCCCCCCACCCGCGCGGCGTAATCGGCCTTGAACGGTTCGTCGAACCCGTACCCGGGGGGGCAGGCGAGCACGAAGTTGGCGCCCAGTTTGCCGCACCCGACCGCCAGCGACCGGGCCACGTTGTTCCCGTCGCCCACGAACGCCACCGTCCGCCCGTTCTCGCTGCCGAACAGCTCGCGCACCGTCAACAGGTCGGCCAGCCCCTGACACGGGTGCGACCAGTCCGACAGCCCGTTGATGACCGGCACGCTCCCGGTCGCCGCGATCCCGTCGAGCGTGGAGTGCTTGTACACCCGCAGAACCAGCGCATCGACGTAGTTGGAGATGGTGCGGGCGAAGTCGGCCAGGCTCTCGCGCCACCCCAGCCCGACCTCGTTCCCGGGCAGGTACAGGGCGGTCCCGCCGAGTTGGGCCACCCCGCTCTCGAAGCTGACCCGGGTCCGCAGCGACGGCTTCTCGAACACGAGCCCCACCACGCGACCGGTCAGGCTGTGGGCGGGGATGCGCCGCGCGTGCGCGTCCTTCAGCCGCGCCGCCTCGCTCAGGAGGTGCCGCAGCTCGTCGCCGGTCAGGTCGATGAGGTTCAGGAGGTGTTTCATCGCGATTGCGGAATGCGGAATTCGGAATGCGGAACAAAGACGGTCAATGAGCGCGAGGCCCGAAACGGGTTTGAAGCGGGTACCTTCAGTTCCACGTTCCGGGTTCCGCGCTCCGCGTTCAAGGCCGCAGGGCCAGCAGCACGTCTGCGATGATGTCGCACCCGTCCTCGAGTTGCTCGTCGGACAGCGTCAGCGCCGGCAGCAGCCGCAGCACGGTCTGGTGCGTGCAGTTGATGAGCAGCCCCTTTTCGAGGCACGCCTGCACCACCGGCGCGCCCTCGACGTTCAGCTCCACGCCGATCATGGTGCCCTTCACCCGCACGTCGGTGACGAGCGGGCACTTCTCCTTCAGCTCCGTGAATCGATGGAGGAACCGCGCACCGAGTTGCACGCCGCGCTCGAGCAAACCTTCTTGCTCGATGGTCTCGATGGTCGCCAGCGCCGCACGGGCGGCCAGCGGGTTGCCCCCGAAGGTCGCAGCGTGCGTACCGGGCTTCAGCTTCTCGGCCACCTCGGGCCGGGCCACGAGGGCGCCCATCGCGACCCCGCCCGCCAGCGCCTTCGCGAGGGTGATGATGTCCGGCTTCACGTCCCAGTTCTGGTAGCCGAACCATTTCCCGGTGCGGCCCATCCCGGTCTGCACCTCATCAAGTATGAGCAGCAGGCCGTGATGGTCGCAGAGGGCGCGGACCCCTTCCAGGAACCCCGCCGGCGGCACGTTCACCCCGCCCTCGCCCTGGATCGGCTCGAACATCACCGCGCAGGTCTCGCCGTCGATCGCCTTCGCGACCGCGTCCAGGTCGCCCCACGGGGCGTAGTTGAACCCCGGCAGCATCGGCTCGACGCCGGCGTGGTACTTGGGCTGCGCCGTGGCGGTCAGCGCGCCCATCGTGCGGCCGTGGAAGCTACCCGTAAGCGTCACGATCTTGTACTTGTTCTTCGGCTTGCCGTTGAGCCGGGCCAGCTTGATGGCGGCCTCGTTGGCCTCGGTCCCGCTGTTGCAGAAGAAGCTGACGCCGCCGAAGTCCGTGCGCTCGCCGAGCGCCTGCCCGAGCAGCGCCTGCGGCTCGGTGTACCACGTGTTCGGAACGTGGATCAGCGTCGCGACCTGCTCCTGGACCGCCTGGACGACCCGCGGCGGGCAGTGGCCGAGGATGCCGCAGCCCCAGCCCGGGAAGAAGTCCAGATACCGGTTCCCTTCGGCGTCCCACACCCACGAGTTGCTGCCCCGGACCAGCGCGACGGGGTACCGCGTGTAGTTTTGGGTAAGGTGCTGCTTCGCCAGGCTGATGACCTGCTCGCTCGAAAGCGTGTCGGATGTCGTCATTTCGGCAGGGAACGTGGGTGAGGGAAACGGGTTAGTCGCGCGCGGGAAAGGGGTCACCGCGTGATGACGGTGCCGGTGAACGTGTCTTTCAAAAACACGTCTAAAAGTGAGTAGGGAACACGTCCGTCGAGAATGAGCGCCGATTTGGCTCCGGCCTCGAGCGCCTCGAAGCACGCTTCCACTTTCGGGACCATTCCGCCGTTAATGACGCCCGAAGCGATCAGCCCGCGGGCCTCGGCTTCGGTCAACTTCGAGATGAGCGATCTCGGGTCGGAGCGGTCGCGCAGCACGCCGGGCGTGTCGGTGAGGAAGACGGCCATGTCGGCCTTCAGCACACCGGCAACAGCGGACGCGGCCGTGTCGGCGTTGATGTTGAGCCACCCGCCACTGGCGTCCCGCGCGAGCGACGGAAGGATCGGCACGGACGGGTCTCGGCCGTCGCTCGGCTGATGTGCTGCGCGGAGTGCGTTCACGGCAACGCCGGTAACGGTCCCGACGTGACCGAGATCCACCGGCGCACCGGTCGCGTCGGTCAGTGAGAGGCGCGCGCCGGTGAGTGGCCAGCCCGCGAAATCGCCCGAACCGGCACCGTTGTCGTAATACCCACGAACCCGGGTACCGATGCGGTCGGCCCGCTGAACCAGGTCGGAGTTGATCTCGCCGAGCACGCGAACCACAACCGCAAGGGTGTCGGCGTCGGTGTACCGACGCCCGGCCACTTTCCGCGGCGTCAGCCCGGCAGCGGCCATGGCACGGTCGATCGGTTTGCCGCCCCCGTGGACCAGCGCGACGCGAACGCCGAACAGGCTCAACACATTGACCGACCGCAGGCAGGCGTCGGTGGCGGCCGGTTCCTCCATCGCGCTGCCGCCGAGTTTGACCACCACCGTGCGATCGCGGTACGCGGCCAGACGGCCCGCGGCGGCAGCAAACGACTCGGCAGTCAGGCTCGGCTCGGACATCCGCAGAAGCCCCAGATTCCAGCGACGGCTTGAGGGAATCGAAAAATCCATCGTATGCCGCAAGCTCAGGAGCGTCAACGGCTCACGGGAAATTCACAACGATTGGCCGAGCGCGGGTCGCTGGTGCGGCTGCTACTTCACGGGTTTCGCGTAATCGCCGCGCATGAACCCGCTGTCCGCGGGCGGGTTGTAGCGAATGTCGAGGTCCGGCGTTTCGAGCCGCTTGGACTCTTTCACGCGCGACTCAAGAGCGTAATCGAGGACGCCGCCGGTGAGCTGCGTGCGCTCGACCGGGTACGGCGCTTTACCCGTGGCGAAGAAGGTCTCGGTGTGCGCCGCCAGCGCCTCGAGGAACGCGGCGCCCGGGGGCGGCGGGAGCCAGAACAGGCACGACGACGGCTTCTTCTCGCCGGCCACCCGGCACGCGAACGTTTCGTCCGCGACGTGCCCGTCGAGTTGCAGCACGGTCGCCTTCAACCCGTCGGCGTACTCCACCACGAACGCGATCGGCCCCTTCACGAAGTTGCCCCAGGTAGCGGGGCGCGGGAACCGGCGGCAGTTCGCGCGAATATCGCCGGCGTTGCGCGAGGTGCTGCGCCCGAGCGCGTGTTCGAGCAGTTCCCACGACCACACCCCGTCGTCCCCGGCCTTCCAGACGGCGTCACCTTGCAAGCAGGTCACGGCTTTCACGCCCTGGTTCGCGGGCCTCGGGTCCGCCCCGGCGAACCGCCGCTCGACCATGCACTGAAGGGCTTCGAGCGCGTGGATGCCGTAGATCTCGAGTTCGCCGCGGGACACGAGGAGCGCTTCGGTGATCTTGGTCCCGAGCGTGAACTCGAGTTCGGGCCGGCGCCAGGTGACCGGCAGCGACGAACCCGCCATGAGCGGGAAGCTCATCTTCTTCGCCGTGGCGACCATCTCGGCCGCCTTCGTGCGGTCGTAGCTCAGGTGCTTATCGCAGAACACCGAAACGGTCTTGCCACTTTTCTCAAACGTTGCGGTGATCTGTTTGAAGTACTCGTACCGCGGATAAAGCTTCTGGCCGCGGTCGTTGTACTTGTAGTCGCCGTGCTCGCAGATCAGCAGCACGCCGTCGACGGCGAGTTTTCCGGTTCCCAGGGTGAGCGCGTCGTCAACGGCCTCCGAGAGCCGAAAGCTGTGCTCCTTGGCCAGCTCGCGGCTGAGGTCGTTACCCTTCACCTGCTCGGCGTAAACGCTGGCGATGCCGAAGTCGGGGAAGTGGTGCTCGTCGCCCTTCATGTACCCGTCGAGGTAGCGGCCCGCGATGTGGTACGCGTGCGACAGGTAGTGGTACGTGGAACACACCACCGCCAGCTTCTTCGCCGCCGGTTTGGCCCGTTTCGGGGGCTTCGTGCGCGGGGAATCCGTACCGCCGGCGTATGGCGAGCGGGCACCCCAGGCGCTCGCGGCGAGAGCGGACGCGGTCAAAAACGAGCGGCGGTCGAATGGCAGCATGTCGGCCCCCTGCGTGGTGCGGTGGTCAGTATCAGTCGTTCCGCGTTCCCGTAGTTCCGAGTTCCAAATGGGCCGTCGGGTCCGAACTGCCGGGCATGCGGTTCGGCCCTCGGGTTATACGGCCACTGGGAGCGACGGACGTTTCTGTTCCGGCCCACTTGGAACTCTAAACTGGGAACCTGTGAAGTACTCATACACATGCCAGGTGGTCGTGTCGCATTTCTTGACGAGACGCGACCGCCCGGGAGCAGGGCACGAACGCGCGATGAGGATGCGAAGACAGTTTTTGACAGGATCGACGGGATGAACAGGATTTAAAATCGATCGGTCTTTATCCTGTTCATCCCGTCGATCCTGTCAAAAACTGTCTTCGAAAGCGCGCGGCCCGTGCGGGGCGCAAAAAGCCGCCCGTTCTCGTAAACACGACCGGTGATCGTGTCGCATTTCTTGACAAGACGCGACCGCCCGGGAGCGGTATGCACGTTACCGCTCCCGGACGATGCCGGCTCATCAGATAGCGACACCCACGACGGGTTCGTGTAGGAATGTATCTGCCACTCGCGCAGGAGAAAACAACAACGGCACCGGCCAGGAGTTTTCCTGACCGGTGCCGTTCGCGCCTTCGAGGTGCCGGGCGCGCCAGGCGCCCGCGCCGCGGTCTCAGTCGGTGTTCACGTTCCCGTCGACCGGGTTGCACCAGTTCCCCCACGCGTCGAGCGAGATGGACGCGTTAAACGCCCGCACGCTCCCGTCGCCCATCGCCGCCTGGAGCACGCCCGCGGACAGCCCCTGCGGGCAGTCGTACATGGCCTGGCTCTGCGCGGGGCGCACCTGGAAGGGGACCAGGCTCGACGCCGGGCCGCAACTGGCGGGCCGACTGGTGACCGTTTGGTTGTAAAAGTAGTTGTAAATGATCTTTGGGTTGGTCGTCGAGGAATTGTTGTCCGGCCGGTACTGGTAGGGCTGGAAGTTCCACCCCGGCCGCTTCGTGACCGTCTGGCCGGACGTGGTCACCGTGGTCATGGTGGCGGCGGCGTAGGCCTCCGTCCAGAACACGACGTTCGAGACGCCGTCGAGCATCTGGCCGAACTTCGCCTGCCCGCCCGAGCTGGAGAACACCCGGTCGTTACCGCTCCCGAACCCGTTGGCGATGTAGCTGCACGGGCCGGTGTTCTCGGGGTCGGTGTCGAGCGTCGGGTCGAGCCGCGAGACGAGGCACGGGACGCGCCCGGCCGGGGCGGTCCAGTTCGCCTGCCAGGGGCCGCCGGTCGGGCTCTCGTACCCGCCCGGGTAGTTGAGCAGCTTCGCGGTCGCCGGCGCGGGGGTGAGCTGGTTGGCCTGCTCGATGTACGGCAGGATGTGGAACACGGCCGGCCCGTAGGGGCCGCTCCCGGAGCCGCTCGCGCCCCCGGCGGTGTAGCCGAACAGCGGCGGCATGCACCGCCGGGCGTCGTGGTAGTTGTGCGTGGCCAGCGCCAGTTGCTTGAGGTTGTTCTGGCTCTCGGTCCGGGCGGCCGCCTCGCGCACCTTCTGCACGGCGGGCAGGAGCAGCCCGATGAGGACCGCGATGATCGCGATCACCACCAAGAGTTCGATCAGCGTGAACCCGCGGCGGGGCGCGGCGGGCGGTAACGAAGTGGCCATGGCCTCTGCCTGAGAATGATGAATGGGATGAAAGGCCCGCGGCGTTACCGGCTGGTGAGCGCCACGTCGAACGTCTGCGGGCCGCGCACAACGGTGTAGCGGAGTGCAGTCTTGGCCGGGCCGTACCGGGCCTCGGCGGCGAGTGCCGTGCGGAGCACGTCCGCCGGCGGCGGCGCCTGGTCGATCCAGTCCCAGCCCGGCCCGGGGTCGGGGTTCCCGAGCTGCACCTGGATCTGGCGCTCGGTCAGCGGGCGGCTGGTGTAGGCCACCTTCATCGGCCCCTCGGGCACCAGCCCGGCCTGGTACCGGCCGTCCCCCCCGACCATCCCCTGACCGGCGAGCCCCTGCGGGCCGATGAAAAACACCGCCCCGGTCGGCAGCGGCTTGCCGTCGCAGGTCACCGTACCGGTGATGAGGGTGTTCGCGGCGCCGGTGCCGAACCCGCCGCCCGGCGGGGCGGGGGTCTGAATGGCCTGCCCGGGGCGCGCCATCAGGACCGCCGCCGCCCCGACGAGGACCAGAGCCATCAACACCACCGCGGCCACCAGTGTCGCACGCTTCCGCTTCATACCTGCCCTCCGGTGCGGAGCCCTGTCGGCACGTTCGCGCCCCGCGCGGGGCCGCGCGCCGACCAAATATCCGCGCCTCGCGCGGTTAGTAATCGCTGCCCGGCACGTCACCTTTGGCCGGGGTGACGAGCGCGTCCCACGTGGCCTGGCTGACCGCGGACGTGATCCCCCCCACGCTCCCGTCCGCCTTGGCCACCTGGAGCACGTTCGACCGCGGCCGGGACTGCGGGGCGATGGCGCTCGCGGCGGACGTGCCGGTCGGGATCTCGAACGTCAGGGCGGGGACCTCGATCGGCACCGGCGGGGTGTCGTTCGTCATCAGGTTCGCGCCGAAGGTCGGGCCGACGTTGAACGTGCCCTTGTAGTAGCCCGACGGGGTGTACGTGTTGCCCACGCTCTCCGCGCCGATCATGAGCGAGCCGCTGCGGACGCAGGAGTACGAGTTGCCGCCCGCTGTGATCGTCTGGTACACGCTCCCCACGCCCTGGGCCAGGAGCAGCGTGTTGGTCGTGCCGTCCGGGATCAGCGCGAGCGAGCGGGTGCCGTCGAACACCTGGTAGTTGCACAGGTAGCTGACGGCCGGGCTGCTGAACGAGTCGTTCGGGTCGGTGTACACTTTGACCACCGCGCTGCTCGGCACCTTGCTGCCGCGGAACGCGTTGAACTGGTAGCCCGGCGGGTAGGTCACCGTGATGTTCGGCGGCCGGCCGCTGTAGACCGGGGACCCGACCCCGTACGCCGCCTGGAACACCGTGTCCTGCTCGACGAACGGGAGCAGCGCGAAGAACGCCGTGCCGTTGGTGCCGCCGTCGCCCGGGGTGGACGGCGACCAGCCGCAGTAGATCGGCAGCGCCTTGCGGGTCGCGTCGTAGTTGTGCGCGGCCAGCGCGATCTGCTTGAGGTTGTTCTGGTTCTGGGCGCGGTAGGCGGCCTCGCGGACCTTCTGAACGGCCGGCAGCAAGAGCCCGATGAGGATCGCGATGATCGCGATCGCCACCAATAATTCGATCAGCGAAAAGCCCGGTCGGCGACCGGACACGCGCGCGATCATGGCGAAACCTCCGGAAAGAAAACGACCGGGGCAGTGTCCGACGGCGGCCGGTGGTGCCCCGAGAATAAACGACCGGTTCAGGAGGGAGAGGGAACCGGTCGGGATCAGCGCGAGGCGGGCGGCGCGGGCATCCGGGCCAGCGCCGCCTCGATCTCGGCCTTGAGTCCCGGGCTGCCGCGGCGGGCCGCGTCCTCCAGGGCACGCCGCGCGGCCGGGGTGCCCGCCCGCTCCAGGGTCGCCACGATGCGGGCGGCGGTCGCGCGGGCCGGGTTGGCGGCGGACTCCAGCCGGGCGACGAGTCGCTCCAGCCGGAACCGCGCCTCGGCGGGCGGGTCCGAGGCCAACCGCTTCCGCAGCGCCGGGCCGACGGCCTCGCCCGCCTTCTCAAGGGCGGTTTGTGCCCGCTCGCGAACCGCGAAGGCGTCGTCACCGAGTTCGTCGATCCAGCGCGCGACGTCGGCCGCGTCCGGTTCCGGGGGCGAGGCCAGTTTGGGGGCGAGCAACCGGACGGCGTCGTCGGGCCGCTCGGACAGGGCCAGCCCGGCCCGGTGGGCCGCCCCCACGTCGGCCCCCAGAACCGCGTCGCGGAGCTCGCCGACGGGCCGGCCCCCGCCCGCGTTGCGGAGGTCCGTGACGCCCCACACGAGCGCGGTCCCGTCGACGCTGCCGGACGCGAGCCGGCGGCCGTCGGGCGCGAACGCAAGGGCAACAACCGCCCCCCGGTGCCCACGGAAGCGTTTGGCGAGCCGGCCGGTGGCCAAGTCCCAGACCGCGACCGCCCCGTCCGTACCCCCGGCGGCTAAGAGCCGCCCGTCCGGCGAGAACGCCAACGCCCCGGGCCGCTCCGGACATTCGAGTTGCTGGCCCGTCCGCCCGGAGGACACTTCCACCAGCGAGACCGCGCCCTCCCAGGTGACGGCCGCCAGCCACCGCCCGTCGGCCGACAGAGCGGGCGCCACCTGGAACAGGTCCCAGCTCGTCTGCGAGACCGACACCGGGCGCGCGCGCCCGGCGGCCACGTCCCACAACTCGACCGCGACCCGGGGCGGCAGTGGACCGCCCCCCGGCGCACGCGGCGGCCAGTCGTGGGTCACCGCCGCGAGCGTCCGCCCGTCCGCGGAGAGCGCCAGCCGGGCCGCCGTCGCGCGCGTCGTCAGCCGACGAACGCCCTTCCCGGTGGGATCGATCACGTCAACCGTCGCGCCGGACGCCACCGCGACCCGCTCCCCGCTCGCGGCCACCGCGAACGGGGCGAGGTGCCCGGACGTACCGGAAACCCACGTCTGACCGCTCGGGAGCGCCACCGACTCGGCCGCGCGGGTCCGCAGGTCCAGCACTTGAATCGAACCGGGGTCGGGCGGGACGGGCGGGCGGCAGAGCGTCAGCGGCCGCGAACCGGTCGCCCACCCCAGCCCGACGAACCCGGTCCCCGCCGGTGGAACCAGAGGCGAGCCGGGTTCGCCCGTCGCCGCGTCCCAGACGCAGACCTCATCCGCCCGATCGGCGAACGTCAGCACCGAGCGCCCGTCCTGAGAGAACGCCACCGCCCGTATTCCGCCTTGCACCTGTCCCCGCGGACCCGCGGGCCGACCGGTCGCGAGGTCCCATACCGTGACCGCACCGAGCGAAGACGTGGCCAGATACTTCCCGTCGGGGGAGAGCTGCTTGGCCACATCCAGGTTGTTGTTGAGCGTGTGGAGCACGAGCGCAGGGATGGGAAGCGCGCCTCGGACCTCCGCACCGGTCGCGGGCGCCCGAACCCGAACCCGCCCGCCTTCGACTTCGACGAGTTCCTTGCCGCCCGGGAGGAACGCGAGGCCGCGACGCGCGCCATCCCGAACCGTCCAGCTCCCCAGCTCTTTACCGCTCGCGACATCGACCAGCCGCACCGCCCCGCTCGCGGCCCGCACGACCGCCCGGCCGTCGGCCGACTGGCTCACGTCGACGAACACCTCGCCCGGGGGTGCGTCCAGCGCGCGGGCCGCGCGCCCGGCCGGGGCGTCCCAGAACACGAGCCGGTCCGCCCAGGCGTCCCGGCCGCTACCGCAGATGACGGCGAGGTACTTCCCGCCCGCCGCCGACACCGCACGGGTTCGCCCGGGCAGGTTCGCGACCTCGGCCCCCGTGCCGGCGTTGAACAGCCTGGTACACTTCCCGTCCCAGTCGCCGGCCGCGACGACGCTCCCGTCCGGCGAGAACGCGAGCGCGGGGACGGCCGGTTGGGGCGGGGTCTGTTTCGCACGCCACGTCCAGGCGACGCGCGGCGCGCCGGCGCCGAGTTCCCACACCCACACTTCCGCCGCCCCCGCCACCGCCAGCCGCCGACCGGTCGGGTCCGCGACCACCCAGCGGGCACCGGCCGGGCCGTCGAACGTCAGAACCCGCTTGCCCGTCGCAGCGTCCCAGAGCGACACCTCGGCCCCGCCGTGGACCGACGCCAGCGTCTTGCCGTCCGGGAAAAAGGCCACGTCCTCGGCCCCGGCGGCCCGGCCGGCCCGGAACCGGTCCGTTCCGATCCGCGCCACGGCGCCGGTCGGCAGTTCGTCGCCGAGCCCGTCAACCAGCGGAGCCGGTTGCGGCGCCAGCGGGGCCGCGGGCTCCGGTGACACGACCGCGGGCCGTTCCGCCTGCACCACGGCCCCGCCGATCGCGCCGAGCCCGACGAGGCCGGCGAGCGCCAGTAGCAACCCGTACAACTTGAACCGGGCGGCCTCACCCGAACCGGTCAAACCGACGGCCAACTGGGCTGCGGCGCTGGCCAGCGACTTCCCGCCCGCCGCAGCCAGCGCGCCGGCGGTCGCCGTCGCGGTCAGCCCGGCAGGAACCGCTTCGCCCGCGCCGGTCGCGACACCCCCGAGGACGGCGACCAGGGTCGCAGCCGAGACGGCGGTCCCGCGCCGGACGAGCCGGCCGCGCAGCGCCTCCAGCCCGCGGCGGAGGCGCGCGGCGATGGCCCGGTCGGTCACGCCCAGAATGCGGCCGACCTCGGCCTGCGTTTTGCCTTCGAGGTAGTAGAGCGAAAGCGCGACCCGCAGCCCGGCGGGCAGCCCGGCCAGCTCCTCCCGAACGATCGCGAGCAGGTCCTCTTCGGGGGCCACCTCCTCGACCGCCGGGGCGGCCTGAGCGGACAGCCGCCGGTGGGCGAGTTCGCGCCGGCGCGCGGCCACACGGGCGTTCGCACTCGCCCGCAACGCCACCGTGCGCAGCCACCCCTCTAGCGTGCCCGGGCACACCTTCCCGGCGTCTCGCGCGAGGGCGATGAAGACCGCCTGGAACGCGTCCTCGGCGTCGGCGTCGCTCCCCAGCGCCAGCCGGCAGGTGTCCCACACGACGTGCCGGTACCGGACGACGAGCGCGGCGAACGCGTCCTCGTCCCGGCTCGTGGCAAACGCGGACAGGAGTTCCGCATCGGTTCGCGACTCACACCGCAGCGGCAAGGCGAGTTCTCGGATCCGCTGCGCCAATCCTTGGGGTACCGCGGGCATCGTGAGCGCTCCGAACGCTGACACACTGTTCTTGGTTAAGTCAACGCTCCGGGCACGAACCGAAACGGAATTCCTAAAAAATACCTCCGCCGGCCACGATTCCTACACGCTCGTCCGCGGCTCCCGCCGTTCGGGTTGCCGTAAGTCATTTTGTGGCCAATATGATTGTGCAATCGAAGTCATTGCGAATATCGACGGGGGAAAATCGGGTAGGAGGCGGGATTGCCCCGCCGTCCTCCCACACCACCGGACGTACTTACGTATCCGGCGGTTCCTAACGTGTTTGCAACTTCTCGTACCGACCGACGAGATTCACCAATCCGAGCGTCTCCCACCAACTGGATGGCATCGCCTGGTTCGCCACCGGCGTCCCCGACTTCCGCCACCAGCCCTTCCCCGACAACGCGGTACACCACGCCTGACGCAGCGACACGCCCTGCCGAGCGAAGAAATCTACCATCGGCTTCACTCGCTTGCACTGCTTCAACCGCACGCACCGCAGCTTCCGGCGAACCCAGCCGTCCAGCTCGGTCAGGTGATTTTTCATCGCCGCGTGGCGAAAATACGTCACCCAGCCGGTCAGAAACGAGTTGAGTTCCCTGACCATCCGCTCGAGGCCGATGCCCCGATTCCGACGGGTGATCGCCCGGATGCGGTCCTTGGCCCGCTCCAGACTCGCCGGCGCGATCCCCAACCGCCCGTCGCTCAGGAGGCGATAGCCGAGGAACTTCCGCTCCTCGACCCGTGCCACCGCACTCTTCTCCCGATTGACGCGCAACTTGAGTTTCGCCTCCAGGAACGTCACGACCGACGCCATCACCCGACGACCGGCCGCCTCCGACCGCACGTAAATGTTGCAGTCATCCGCGTACCGGCAGAAGGTGTGGCCCCGGCGCTCCAGTTCCTGGTCCAGGTCGTCCAACAGCAGATTCGCCAGCAGCGGCGACAGCGGACCCCCTTGCGGCGTCCCCTCGTGACGTGCGACACACACACCGTCTTGCATCAGCCCCGCTTCCAGGAAGCGACGCACGATCCGCAACAAGCGCGTGTCCGACACACGACGCGCCAGCCGGGCCATCAGGATGTCGTGGTTCACCCGGTCGAAAAACTTCTCCAGGTCCACGTCCACCACAATCGCTCGACCATCCGCCACGTACTCCTTCGCCTTCAACAGCGCCTGGTGAGCGCTCTTGCCGGGACGGAAGCCGTAGCTGGATTCCGAAAAGGTCGGGTCCAACAAACGCGTCAGCACTTGCAGAATCGCCTGCTGAACCAGACGATCCACCACCGTCGGAATCCCTAACTGCCGCTCGCCTCCGCCCGGCTTCGGGATCAAAACCCCACGCACCGGACTCGGACGATACGACCCGTCGAGCAGACTCGACAGCAGTTCCTGCTTGTGCTCGGCGATCCAGCGGAGCGAGTCCTCGACGGTCATCCCGTCGATTCCCGGTGCCCCTTTGTTCGCCTTCACCCGAGAGTAAGCTTGGTTGAGATTGCCTCGCTGGCACACCTCCTCCATCAGACGATCCGTCAAGGCGCGTGACGGCTCCAACGCCGCAGACGCTTGTGACTCCTCGACCACACCCGCTCCGGTTCCGCCTTCGCCGGTTGTGTCGTGGCGCCGGTCGGCCTCCGAGCCCTCGAAGAGGGTCCGTTGGTCCGGCCGGCCTTGCGGTCGCTTCACGCCCATCGAGTCGGCTCCGGCTGCTCCTTGGCACATTAAGTTCGGCCCTTCGTTCGTCCTTACGAGGTGTGGGTGCCTCCCCCGTGGATCGCTCCACCGGACGGACGAGTTACTACGGCCTCGGCTGACTTCTCCCGAACCATCCCCCCACCGTTACCGGTCGCGGTGCGAAGATCGCCTTCGCGGATCGGGAGATCTCCCAGGGTAAGTTGCGTTGCTTCGTCGAGCGACCGCCGGATTTACCCGCGTGTGCGTCCGAGTGAGATTGGGCTTCGCGGTCCGTTGCCCGCTGACCCCGCCACGCCGGCCTGATATCCGGTTCCTGTTCGTCGGCTCCCGACTGGGGGCTTCGGCTTCCTTCAGATTCCGCCTCGCGACGGGCACCCTTGCCTCGCCTTGCGGTTCCGCTCACCACGGCCCGCGGAGGACTTCCACCTCCTCATACGCAACATGCCTGGCACACAAGCAAAAGGCCCGCTCGCGTCGCGAGCGGGCCGTGCGAGCGATGGCGAGCGCTTTTATTTCCGCATGCCTTTAATCACCTGAACAGCACTTGTGGCAGCTTTGTTGAGCTGACTAAGTGGCCCCTTTTTTTCGCCCTTGGTCTCTTTCGCCACACCTTGTAGCGCAGGTAGTGCAGCCTTGGCAGTCATGCCCATCGCGGCGAGCCCCTTTGCCGCCCCGATCTTCACACCGGTTTCTTTGTCGTCCTTGAGCATTTTCACCAGTATCTCGCCGGCCTTCTCGTAAGGCTCGTCGGCCTTACCGAGGGTCTCCGCGGCGGCCGCGCGCACACCGGGATCTTTGTCCTCCGCGGCCTTGTAGATGTCTGGCAGCGAGTCCTGCACCAGCGACTTCTTGATCTGCGCCAGTTCGCCGAGTTCCTGAAGCGCGGTGACGCGGGCCTTCGCGTCCTTGCTCTTCCGCAGATCGGCGGTCAGCTTCTTGACCCGCTCCTCCTTCTCGCCGGCAAAAGCCTCGTCCTTGACGCACAGGAATAGTGCGCCGTTGAACAGAGCGATCGCGCACATCGCCCGCATCAGCTTGGTGGCCCCCATACTCAACTCCGCGAAAGGTAGGTCCGGACTCGCGGCGCGCCCGGAACCGGAGGCGCCCTGTTTTTTAACACTACAACGGAATTCTCGTACCGGTTCGACGCAAGAGTGTGGATTTTCGTTCCTCGAACCCGGCCTTTGTGCTTGAACGCCCCGCCACACCCGCTGCCGGAAAACCGATGGGCTCGCACGCTCACCGGACACGCGATTCCCGGGCATGTTTCGCACGGCGTTCTCCGCCGGTGATGTCTCCACGCGTGCGACAAAGCACCCGTGGCGCATCGACGCGGGCCGGCAACCCGAAACCGACCAGGGAAGTTCGCGCGCGTTGCTACAAAACACTTTGTTGCAGCGATACAGTAAGGGGCAAGGAGGCCGTGCATGTCCCTTGCCGACGAGTTCCCGGAAATCACGAAGCGGAACGAACCGCTCGCCCCGTTCACGCACCTGACGATCGGCGGCCCGGCCGAGTTCCTCGTTCAGCCGCGTTCGGTGGACGAGCTGAACGCCGTGCTGGCCGCGTGCCAGCGCGACAAGGTCCCCGTCCGGATGCTCGGCGGCGGGTTCAACCTGCTCGTCCAGGACGACCCGGTCCCCGGCGCGGTGATCCGGCTGACCGCCGAGCCGTTCACGTTCCTCCGGCGGGACGGCAAGAAAGTCACCGCGGGCGGCGGTGCCGCACTGTTCGACCTCATCGCGTTCGCCGTCAAACACGGGCTGGGCGGGCTCGAAACCCTTGTCGGCATTCGCGGCACCGTGGGCGGCAGCGTGCGGTGCAACGTCGGGGACCGCAGCGGCGAGATCAGCCAGGCGGTCCGCAACGTCACCGTGCTCACCGACGCCGGCAAGGTGCAGGTGCGCGGCCGCGACGAGCTCACGTTCCGCGAGCACGACAGCGACATCGACGAGGCCGTCATTCTGTCGGTCGAGTTCGAACTTGAGACCGAACCGCCGGAGCAGGTGCTCAAGAAGATGCGGAAGGCGTGGATCCAGCGGAAGACCTCGGAACCGCTCAGCTTCCAGAAGTACGTGCGGCTGTTCCGCAACCCGCCGGGCAACACCGCCGCGGCGCTGATCGACCGCGCTCAGCTCACCAAGGCCCGCACGGGGGCCGCCGAGCTGAGCGAGCGGAACTCGAACTACGCGGTGGCCCACCCGGGCACCACGGCGCGCGACATCATCCAGCTCGCCGATCACGTTAAGGCGAAGGTGAAGGAGCGCACCGGCGTGGCACTGGAGCGGGAGCTGCACGTCTGGTGAAACGCGCCAAGAAGGCCCGCCCTGCCCCGCCACCGCCGCGCGGCGGGCGCCCTGTCCTGACCGTCGTGCTGACGCTCGGCTTCGCGGCGGCGCTGCTGTTCGGGTTGTCACTGCTGGGCGATCAGGCGAAGCGCCGCATCGGCCCGCGCGACCGGTACTCCGTGGCGTTTGCGGACATCCGGTGCGACCCGCCACCGGGTACGGACCGGGAAACGTTCCTCACCGAAGTGCGTTACACCGCCGCCGCAGGCTCGACGCTCCAACTGCTCGATCCGCAACTGAAGCCGCGCCTCACGGGAGCCTTCGCCGCTCACCCGTGGGTGCTCCGCGTCGATTCCGTCACCATCGAACCGCCCGACGTGGTTGCCGTCGCTCTGACCTTCCGTAAGCCGGTGCTGTGCGTGCCGCACGCAGCAACCAAGCGCGCCGTGGACGCTAAGGGGGTCTTACTGCCGGCCACCGCGCCGACCGACGGGCTCCCGGAACTGTTGGGCGCGCCGGCGCTGCCGTCGAACGCCCTGGCGGGCCACCTCTGGCCCGCGGAAGTGGTGGTGCGAGCGGCCCCGGTCGCGGTGGAGTACAAGCCGAAGACCCTGGAACGCACCCCGCAGGGCTGGCAACTCATCATGCCCGACGGCCGAAAGCTGCTCGTCGCGAAGTGACGCCGACGGCCGCCGATTCCGACGCGCGAGGTTCGCTGACGCCGGGTCTGGTCGACGCGATCCGGTCACCCGGCCCCCTCCGGTTTTTGCTTGCGCTTCCGCAACTCTTCGAGCCGGGCCTTGATCTTGGCCTCGTGGCCGCGGTCGGTCGGGTGGTAATACTCGGCGTCGGTCGGGATGTACTCCTGCTCCACCCACCCGCCCTCGAAGTCGTGCGCGTACTTGTACCCGACCCCGTGCCCGAACACCTCTTTTGCCCCGCGATACCCTTTGTCACGCAGGTGCAGCGGGACCGGCAGCGTGCGCCCCTCCTTCACGTCCTTCGCGGCGGCCTCGCCGGCCATGTAGCTCGCGTTCGACTTCTGCGCGGTCGCCAGGTACGTCACCGCGTGCGCCAGGTTGATCCGGCACTCGGGCAGCCCGACCTTTTCCACCGCGTCCCAGGCGGCGTTGGCCAGCACCACCCCGAAGGGGTCCGCGTTCCCCACGTCCTCCGACGCGAAAATGACCAGGCGCCGGGCGACGAACCGCGGGTCCTCGCCGCCTTCGAGCATCCGGGCCATCCAGTAGAGCGCCGCGTCCGGGTCGCTGCCGCGCAGGCTCTTGATGAACGCCGAGGCGGTGTCGTAGTGGGTGTCGCCGGTGGGGTCGAACTCGATCACCTTCTGCTGGATCGAGTCCTGCGCCAGTTCGAGGTCGAACCGGATGGACGACGCGGCCTTCGCGTTCTCGGGGGCCAGTGACGACTTCACCCCGATCTCCAGCGCCGTGAGCGCGCGGCGGGCGTCGCCGTCGCACACCTCGACCAGGAACGCCAGTGCGTCGTCAGTGATCGTCACGTTCAGTTTGCCGAGTCCGCGTTCCGTGTCGGAGACGGCGCGCAGGAGGAGGGTGCGAACATCGTCGCGCGAGAGCGGCTCGAACCGGAAGATCTGGCTTCGAGATAGGAGGGGGGTGTTGATCGCGAAGAACGGGTTCTGCGTGGTCGCGCCGATCAGAATGATGACGCCGTCTTCCACGTCGGGCAGGAGCACGTCTTGCTGGGCGCGGTTGAACCGGTGGATCTCGTCGAGAAAGAGGATCGTGCGCTCCCCCAACTCTTCCAGGTGCCCGCGGGCCTCGGCGAGCAGTTCGCGCACGTCCTTTGTGCCCGCGGCTACGGCGTTCAACGGCTTGAACCGGCTCTTCGTGTGCTTGGCGATGACGTGGGCCAGAGCCGTCTTACCGCACCCCGGGGGGCCGTAGAAAATGAGGGAGTTCAACCGGTCCGCCAGGAGCATCCGGCGGAGCAGCTTGCCGGGAGCGAGGAAGTGCGTCTGCCCGACGTACTCGTCGAGCGTCCGCGGGCGCATCCGTGCGGCCAGCGGACGCGCGCGGAGGCGGTTCTCGTCCCTCAAATCGTCGAACAAATCCATCACGTCACCCGACTGTGTGGCCCCGCCAAGACGGCCGACCCAACCTGCAGAATGACGGCTCCGAAAGTGACCCGCAACCCCGGTTTGCCGCATTTCGCCAAGCGTAAAGGTGCATCCCCGCGCTCACGGCCCTCCACCCGGCGAACCCGAACCTTGCTGTCAAAAGCGTCACGACTCACCGGCGCTTTTGCCGGTGAGTGACCGAACCCCTGCACACGGGAACCAGCCCCGGTAAGATGGCGGAGCGCGAACTCGCCTCCACTCAAGCCCCCGAACCGATGAACCACCCGATTTGCGGCGACACCCCGCCCTCCCCTCCCTTTCCGGTGGCGCGCCCGCGCCGGCTCCGCTACAACCCGCTGGTTCGTGAGCTGGTGCGCGAGACGGAACTCTCCGCGCGCGACCTCATCCTGCCGCTGTTCGTCCGCCCCGGGGCGGGCGTGCGCCAGGAAATCAGCTCGATGCCCGGGAACTTCCAGCTCAGCCCCGACACCCTCGTGGACGAGGTCGGCGCCGCCCGCGACCTGGGGATCAAGGCGTTCATCCTCTTCGGCATCCCGGAGTTCAAGGACGCCACCGGCTCCAGCGCGCTGAAGGACGAGGGCATCGTGCAGCAGTCACTGCGGGTGCTGCGCAAGGCGCACGGTTCGAACGTTCTTCTCATCACGGACGAGTGCTTCTGCGAATACACGGACCACGGGCACTGTGGCATCCTGTGCGACCGCGGCGGGATTCTGGACGTGGACAACGACGCGACGCTGCCCATTCTCGCCCAGCAGTGCGTGAGCCACGCGAAGGCCGGCGCCGACGTGATCGCGCCCAGCGGAATGATGGACGGCATGGTGCGCGCGATCCGCACCGGCCTCGACGACGCCGGGTTCCAGAACGTCCCGATCCTGAGTTACGCGGCCAAGTACGCGAGCGGGTTCTACGGCCCGTTCCGCGAGGCCGCCGAATCCCCGCCGTCGTTCGGCGACCGCAACACGTATCAGATGGACCCCGCGAACGGCGACGAGGCCCTTAAAGAGGTGGCGATCGACCTCGCGGAAGGGGCCGACATGATCATGGTGAAGCCGGCGCTGTCTTACCTCGACATCATCCGCCGGGTGAAGGAGCGGTTCCAGGTGCCGGTGGCCGCGTACAACGTGAGCGGCGAGTTCGCCATGGTGAAGGCCGCGGCCCAGAACGGCTGGATCGACGAGCGCCGCGTCACCCTCGAGATCCTCACCAGCATCCGCCGCGCCGGGTCGGACATGATCCTGACGTACCACGCCCGCGACGTGGCAAAGTGGCTCCGCTCAGGCTGAGCACCAGACGTTTGCCGGCCCGCCCACCGAAGCGGGCCGGCGGCACCGCCGCGCGACTGCCACATCGATAGACATCAGTCATCTTTCATGTTTTACTCATCCCGTTGAGGCATTCGGCCCGGGATCTCCGCGCAACCCCTTTGGACGCAGTCCCTTCAACTGGCCGTGCCTGTTTCTTGTGGCGCGAGCCGCCGTTTACGACTTCCTGACGGACGGCTTACGCACCCTTGGCCTTATCCTCCTTCGCCTGATCGGCCACCTCGTGCTTCGTTGGCTTCACGTTCACCCGTTCCAGCACCGCGAGGGCCGAGGCGATCACCCGCAGTTCGCCGATCACCCCCGCCATGAGGACGCCCTCCGTCGCGTTCAAGTCGGCATCCGCCGGCGGTGTCGGCATCTCAGGAAAGGGCTCATACGTTGGCGCGGAATCGGCCCGCTTGGTCAGGGCAACCACCCGCTCGGCGAGGCGACCGGACGCCTTCGTGACGGCCGCCACGAACGGAGCCGCCGACGCGTTCTGTCTCAACCGCTCGCACCCGCTGGCAACGGCAATTGCGCCCAACCCGACCTGCCCACCGAGAATTGCGCGCTCGGCCGTGGCGGTTGCCGAGGTCCGGAACACCTGCCCCTCGCGCCGGGCGTCGCGAATCGCCTTGAACACCTTGCCCAACTGCAGCTCGGTTTGGTCCGTTTCTTCTTCGCCTTCGGGTGGCGGCTTCCCGACCGTCTCCAGAACATGGGACGCCAGTAACAGCAGTTTGCTCACGGCCTGGGTGGCAGCAACCTCGGCCCGCACCGGCCACACCAGGAGGCTCACCCCCAACCCGACCCCGGCGCCGATGAGTGTGTTGAGGAACCGGTACAGGCCGTAGGACACGACGTGGTCGGGGCGTATCAGCAGAGTGACCATGCACACGGCCAGCGTCACCCGGCTGAGCTGTTCGAGCTTGATGAGGCGCGAGAGCACGGCAGCGACAATGGCCGCCGCAACGACGCCCCAAATGTCCACGCCCAGGGTGACGAGGAACACCACCCCGACGCCCGCGCCCAGGAGCGTGCCGACCAGCCGGACGAGCGACTGGTTCAGGTCTTCACCAAAATTCTCCCCGACGATGAGTGCGGCGGTGAGCACCGCGTACAGGGAGTTGTGCGAGCGCTCCCCATAGGTGAGCAAGTACGCGAGGCCAACCGCCAACCCGACCTTGAGGCAGACCCGAAGCGTTTGCCAGTTCACCGAAAGCTCCGATAAGAACGACACGGCGTGCGGCGCAATAAGCACATTCCGCGCCGATCGCATGTGAAGTAGTTCGGCGGAACCGGCCTTCTCCTTGATTGTGCCCTTGGAAGGACGGCGCCTGATAGCGGGAGGTCATCGGAATCGACCCGCCGAAAGAGCTACTCCTTTCGTGGACGAACTACACCACCCGGACGGCGCACGACCGGAGGAACACGAACGTCGGTCGCGCCTCTCCTGGTTCATGACGCGGGCGATTTTTGCTGTTCCTTGCCCGCGCGTGGGGTAGGATGCGGACATGCACGTCACGGACGAACAGCCGTTCCTCGACGCGGTGTTCGAGCGGTACGCGGACGACGGCCCTCGGCTGGTGTACGCCGATTACCTCGACGACTCTGGGGCGCCCGAGCGCGCGGAACTGATCCGCGTCCAGTTGGCCCTCGCGCGCCTGTCCGAAGACGACCCGCGCCGCCCGCCGCTGCTCGACCGACAGGTCGAACTGCTGAACGACAACCGTGCCGCGTGGACCGCACACCTGGCCGGGCTGGTCATCTCGGTGGACTTCCGGCGCGGCATCCCCGACTCCGCGTCGGTGGACGCTGCGACCTTTCTCGAACGCGGAGACGAGCTGTTCCGACGCCTCCGTGTGCGGCGGCTCAGCGTTCGGGATGCCGCACCGGTACTGCCGAAGCTCGCCGCGTGCCCGCTGCTCGCCGGGGTTCGTGAACTGGATCTGTGTAACTGCGATTTGGGGCCGCGCGGGCTGGAGACACTCGCCCGCTCACCGCACTTGAAAAACCTCAAAGTGATCGACCTCGGGTTCAACAAGCTCGACGACACTGCGATTGACGTTCTCGCCCGCAGCAGCGAACTTCCGTCCCTCACCGTGCTGGCACTGAACGACAACGACACGATCGGCGACGCCGGGGTGCGAAGCCTCGCACAGTCCCCCTTCTTCGCAGGGCTCACCGCGCTCGACCTGTCCGGAAACGACATCGGCGACGCCGGTGCCATCGCGCTCGCCGGAACGAACTACCTTCCGGTGCTCCGCACCGTGCGACTCGCGAGTAACCGGATCGGTGACGCCGGCGCCGCGGCGCTCGCACGGTCCCCGCTGCTCGGGCGGATGCTGTCGGCGTCCCCAGAGTTGGTGCTCCGGGCGAATGCGATCGGGCACGCCGGGGCCGCGGCGCTCGCGGCCTCCCCGGCACTCAAATCGTGCGTGCATCTCGACCTGTCGCACAACTATCTCGGCGACACGGGAATCGGTGCTCTGCTGCAATCCCCATATCTGAAGCGGCTCAAAACGCTCCAACTGGCGCGGAACCAGTTGACCGACGCGGGCCTGAACGCGTCTTACGAGCGGCTCAGTCGGCTCTTCGACCAGCTCCGCGCGCTGGACCTCTCGTGCAACCGGCTCACCCGCGTCGGATTGGGCATATTGTCGGCGGCCCGGGGAGACCGGCCGGTGCAAATCGACGTGAGCCAAAACGTCCAGTCCGCGCCACTCGGCGACGCGCCGGTCGCGGTGGCAGAACTCCTACCCGGCGTGCTCAACGGCGTCACCGAACCGACGCGACTCCGACAGCGAACCCCAACTCCGCCCCACTGAACGCAACCATTCCGAGAGCCCGCCCGCGACGCAAAACCATATCGAAAAAACTCTTGCGCCTTCGTCTGCTGCTCGACCGCAGGCTGACATCGTTCGACCGTCGGCCGGCGTGAAAAAATCGTGCGCGGTGCGGCCCTCACCGGAACATGATGTGTGCATGCGACGCCTTTTCGACCTTTGGAAGCGAATCGGTATTGTTCCGGCTGTCGGCGTTCCCGACGACGAACTGTTACGCCGGTTCGCCCGTCACGGAGACCACGACGCGTTCGCCGCGCTCGTGACCCGCTACGGCCCGCTGGTGTACGGGGCGTGCCGCCGGCTGCTGCCCGACCCACTCGACGTGGAGGACGCGTTTCAGGCCGCGTTCATCGTGCTCGTGCGCCGGGCCGGCGCGGTGCGTGGGCGGCCGGTAGGGCCGTGGCTGCACCGGGTGGCCGTGCTCACGGCGCGCAGCCTTCGCAGGCGCAACGCGGTGCGGCTCGCGGCGGTTGGCCCGTTGGCCGAGACCCCGGCCCGGCCGACCGACACCGACGCCCGGCTCGACGTGGACGCCGCCCTGTCCGCGCTGCCGCGGAAGTACCGCGAGCCGGTGATCCTTTGTCACCTCCAAGGGTGGACCCGCCGGGAACTGGCGGACCACCTCGGGTGCCCTGAAAGTACGGCTGCTTCGCTCGTCGCGCGAGGGCTCGCGAAACTCAGGCGCCGGTTGGCCGGACGCGAGCCGGCGGCCGTTCTCGCCGCGGCCGCGCCGGCAGTGGTCCCTTCGGCGCTGGCCGTCTCCACGACCCGAGCCGCAATCCAGTATTCGACATCGTTTTCGGCCGCTGCCGTCCCTCCGACAGTGGCCGCCTTGGCGAACGGAGTCCTTCATATGGTCCGCATGAAACAACTGGCCGCGGTGGTAGCCATTACGGTCGCCGCGGTGGCAGCATTGGCTATCGGTGCCGGCTTATTCGCCGGGCCAACGGTCCCGGTGAGCGCTCAACCCGGTCCCCCGTCACAACCGCCGGACGAGCGGGCGCGGGTGGAGCAAGAGTTGGAGGCCGCCCGGCGCAGAGTCGCGGAACTGGAGGCCGTGCGCGCCCGGTTAGCCGCGGCCGAGGAAAACGCCCCGCGCCTGCTGATCGAGGTGGGGAGCGGACCGGCCCCACGCATCGTGGTTACCGAGTTCAAGACCGGCGGCAAGAGCATCGGGAGTGTCGAGACGACGAGCCCCGAAATGCTCACCCGGTTCGTGTCGCGCAGCCGGAATGATCCCGCAGGTCCCAAAACGCTCAAAGTTCATTTCGACCCGGGGTGCCCGGAAGCGGTCAGAAACGAAATCGCCAGCGCGGTCCGCGCCGGCGGGAACGATACACCGGTTATTCCTGTTCGGGAGCTGGCGCCCATATCGCTAAAGGACGGTCTGTCCCCTTACGTGATCGAGGCACCGGACACGCTCCTGATCGAGGTGGTCGTTCAGAGGAAGGGCGTGGATGGGCCGGTCGCCGAGCGCCTGACGTTGCAGCCGATTAGTGGTCAGTTCCAGGTTCGCCCGGACGGAACCGTGGGACTCGGGTTCTGGGGAGCGTGTCTGTCGCCGGGCGGACACTGAACGAAGCCGCCGCGGCGATTCGCGCGCACGTGGCCGCTTACGCCGCACTCAAGGACCAGCGGGACACCACTGACTCTTTGGCCGTGATAGTCGATGTCGTGGCGTACAACAGCAAGAAATACTACGTCATCGTGGACGAGGGCAACGGTGAAGCCGTCTACCCGTTCCCGGTGACGGGCGGGGATGCGGTTCTTGACGCGCTCGCGAACTGGCGAGGCGCGATCCGGCCCGAAACCAAGATCTGGGTCGCACGGAAAGGGAAAGAAGGTAAAGAACCTCAAATCCTACCGGTTGATTGGTCGGGGATCACGATGCAGGGAATCAGCAACACGAATTATCATTTGCTACCGGGCGACCGAATCTACGTGAAGTTGAAGAAGTAGTACCGCGTTCTGCAGCGCAAGCGCGGGTATCAGGGCCGCCCCGACGCCAAGGCGGTGATTATTCAATTGATTGTTAATTTGTTTGCTACTTGTGGCACAGACATTCCTGTCTGTGCCACAAAGATAAAGCCAAAGTAGACATCAGTAATCGGGCCGTGAATCAGACGGCATCACTCCCGCTCTGCGTACCCGTCAGATGCTCGCCGCCCGGGACCGGCTCGGGTGCCGAAACCGTGCGACTCCCGAGCCACTGAATGGCGTAGTAAAACACCGGAGTCAGGAAGACACCGAACGCGGTCACGCCGATCATCCCGGCGAACACGGCGGTCCCCAGCGCCCGCCGCATCTCCGCACCCGCCCCTTCCGCCACCAGCAGCGGGGCCACGCCCAGGATGAACGCAATCGAGGTCATCACGATCGGCCGGAGCCGCAACTGGCAGGCCGCCAGCGTTGCCGCCCGGCCGTTCATCCCCTCCTCCCGCTTCTGCTTGGCGAACTCGACGATCAGGATGGCGTTCTTGCACGCCAGCCCGATCAGCACCACGAACCCGATCTGCGTGAAGATGTTCATGTCCAGTTCGGCCGCCAGCACACCCGCGAGCGCGCACAGCAGACACATCGGGACGACCAGGATCACAGCCAGCGGCAGCGCCCAACTCTCGTACTGCGCAGCCAGCACCAGGAACACCAGCACCACCGCAAGCACGAACACCCACATGGCGGAGTCCCCCGCCTGGAGCTGCAACAACGCCAGTTCGGTCCACTCGGCGCGCATGGTGGGCGGCAACCCGCTGCGGGCGGTCCCGCCCAGCCGGGCGAGCGCCTCGCCCGAACTGCTACCCGGGGCCGCGTCCGCGTTCACCGCCGCCGACTGATACATGTTGTACCGCATCACCAGCGTCGGCCCGCTGGTCGGCCGCACGGACGCCAGCGACCCGAGCGGCACCATCCCACCGCTCGCGCCGCGCACCTTCAACTGACCGACCGCCTCCGCGTCCTGGCGGTACGCGTCGCGCGCCTGAACGTTCACCTTCCACGTCCGTCCAAACCGGTTGAAGTCGTTCACGTAGTACGGCCCGAGACTCGCCTCCACGGTGGTGCGGATCGCGTCAATCGATACCCCGCGGTCCTTGGCTTGTTCCCGGTCGATCACCAGTTCCAGCCACGGCACGTCGGCCCGGAAGCTGGTGGACACCCGCCGCAGCGCCGGGTCGGCAGACGCCGACGCGACCACCCGATCGGCAGCAGTCTGGAGGTCGACCAACTCACCCGCGGCCCGGTCCTCAACAATGATCTTGAACCCGCCCGCGGTACCCAGCCCCTCGACCGGCGGCGCTCCGAACACGGCGACCACCGCCTCCGGCACCTCGGTTCGCAACTGCTCCTGGAGCGAGGCCGCAATCGCGTCGGCCGCGCGGTCGTGCGCCCGCCGCTGGTCGAACGGGTCGAGCATCAGGTACAGCGAGCCGAAGTTCGGTGCGGCGGCGTTCTGAAGCAGCGACTGCCCGGACACCGCGATCGTGTCCTTCACGCCGGGAGCGCGGCGCGCGACCGCCTCCACCCGTCGGACCACTTCGGCGGTGCGCTGCGCGGACGACGCGTCCGGCAGTCGCACGTCCACGAGCAGGTAGCCCTTGTCTTGCGCGGGAATGAACCCGGTCGGGGTGCGGGTGAACGTGGTGTACGTGAGCCCGACAAGTCCGCCGTAGGCGAGCAGTACGAGCGGGGTGACGCGGAGCAGCCCGCCCACGACCCGGGTGTACCAGTCGGTACCGCGGTCGAACCCGCGGTTGAACCACACGAAAACCCATCCGAGCACCGCATCTACGGGGCGCGCGAGGAGCCAGCCGACAACCGCTCCCGCGAGCCCGCCGAGCGTGAGCCACCCCCACCCCGGCAGCGGCACGCCGATGAGTTCGCTCACAGGCACCGGCCACTTCGCAGCCGCGACCGCACCAAGCCCCGCACCCAGCGCCAGATACCCGATGCGCGGCAGCGCCTCCGCCCGCCGCCCCCGTTGCGGGCGAAGCAGGAGTGCGGCCAGGGCGGGGCTGAGCGTCAACGAGTTGAACGCCGACAGCAGCGTGCTCACAGCAATGGTCACAGCGAACTGGCGGAAAAACTGTCCGGTCACCCCGCCCAGGAACGCACAGGGTATGAACACGGCCGATAGCACCAACCCGACCGCGACCACCGGCCCCGCAACCTCGGTCATGGCTCGCGCCGCCGCGTCACGCGCCGACATCCCGTGGTCCACGTGGTGCTGGACCGCCTCGACCACGACGATGGCGTCGTCCACCACAATACCGATGGCAAGCACCAGCCCGAACAGCGTCAAGGTGTTCAAACTGAACCCGGCGCAGGTGAGCGCCGCGAACGTCCCGACGACCGCCACCGGGACCGCGGCGAGCGGAATGATCGCGGCGCGCCAGGACTGGAGGAACAGCAGTACGACCGCCGCCACCAGCACCACCGCCTCGATCAGGGTGCGGAACACTTCCAGGATCGACTCATTAATGAACGGCGTGGTGTCGTACACGATCTCGTACTCGATGCCCGCCGGGAAGTGCTCGCGAAGCTCCTCCATCTTCGCCTTCACGCGGCCGGACACCTCCAGCGCGTTCGACCCCGGGAGCTGGTAGACCGACAGCGCCACCGACGGGCGCCCGTTGAGCGTGCAGGTCTGATCGTAGGACAGCGCCCCCAGTTCGATCCGGGCCACGTCCCGCAGGTACACGAGCGTGCCCTCGGTCCCGCGCTTCAAAACGATCGCCCCGAACTGCTCCGGGCTCTCCAACCGACCCAGCGTGGTCATCGTGTACTGGAACACCTGCCCGGACGGCGTCGGCTGCTGGCCGATCTGCCCGGCCGCCACCTGGATGTTCTGCTCGTTGACCGCCGCGATCACGTCTTGCGGGGCCATGCCGACCGCTTGCAGCCTCTGCGGGTCCAGCCACACCCGCATGCTGTAGTCTCGCTGGCCCAGGTAGGTTACGTCGCCGACCCCCGGGATGCGCTTCAGCCCGTCGGCGATCTGGATCGTGGCGTAGTTGCTCAGGAACAGGTTCGTCGCCGCCGCGTCGCCGCTCTGATCGGTCGTGAACAGGTTCACCATCATCAGGATGTTGGGCGACTTCTTCTTCACCGAGATCCCGCGCCGGCGCACCAGATCGGGCAGCACGGGCTCGGCCATCGACACCCGGTTCTGCACGAGCACCTGGGCGATGTTCAGGTCCGCGCCCGGTTCGAAGGTCACGGTGAGGGTGTAGGTGCCGTCGTTGGTACACTGCGACGACATGTACAGCATCTTCTCGACGCCGTTCACCTGCTGCTCGACCGGGGACGCGACCGTGTCGGCCACCACGCGGGCGTTTGCCCCGGGGTACACGGCCGAAACCTCAACCGTCGGCGGCGCGATCTCCGGGTACTGCGCGACCGGCAAAGTCGACAGCGCGATGCCCCCGGTCAGCACCACGGCGAGCGACAGGACGGCCGCGAAGATCGGCCGCCCGATGAAAAAGTGCGACATTATGATGCCACCTCGGAGTGGTCGGTCGGCGCAACGGCACCGGTCCCGCGAGTTTCTGTCGGTTCGACTTCTTGTGCTTTGGGGTGGCGACGTGATTGGGGCGCCGCACTCACGCGCTTTTTGACCGCCCGAACGGTCACCCGCCCAAGGGCCAGCAGGGGACGTAGCCGGATCAGGTTCAGTCCGCCCCGCCCGAGGCGTTTCATCCACGACGCCTGAAACAGCCGCCCCTCAGCGAACCATTCGACCGCCACGAAAAACACCGGCGTGAGGAGCAGCCCGAACGCGGTCACGCCGATCATCCCGGCGAACACCGCGGTGCCCAGTGCCCGCCGCATCTCCGCCCCGGACCCGGTCGCGAACACCAGCGGCACCACCCCGAGGATGAACGCGACGGAGGTCATTACGATCGGCCGCAGGCGCAACCGGCACGCCTCGACGACGGCGGTACGCGGGGAGTTGCCGGCCGCCCGCAAGGCCCGCGCGAACTCGACTATCAGCACCGCGTTCTTGCACGCCAGCCCGATGAGCACGACGAACCCGATCTGCGTGAACACGTTGATGTCCGACCCGGCGACCACCACCCCCGCCAGCGAACTCAGCACGCACAGCGGCACGATCGGGATCACGGCCAGCGGCAGCGCCCAGCTCTCGTACTGCGCCGCCAATACCAGGAACACGAACAACACCGCCAGCGGGAAAATCAGCTTGTTCCAGACGTTCTTCCCGGCGTCGATCTGGATGTAGTTGATCTCGGTCCACTCGTGAGCGGTGCCCTCCGGGAACACCCGGCTCGCGAGCCGGTCGATCACCGTGATCCCGTCCCCGGAGCTGACGCCCGGCGCCGTGGAGCCCATGACCGCCGCCGCCGGGTGCATGTTGTACCGGGTGATGACGAGCGGCCCGGCCACCTCCCGGATGTCGAGTACCGCGCCCAGCGGCACCATTCCGCCCTGGTCGTTGCGGACCCGAATCCGCTTCGCGTCGTCGATGCTGTTGCGGAACTGCCCTTCGGCCTGAACGATCACCTGCCACGTCCGACCGAACCGGTTGAAGTCGTTCACGTACCGCGAGCCGAGGAACGCTTGCTGGGTGGCGAACACGTCGCCGACCGGCACGCCCATCGTCTGGCACTGCTGGCGGTTCACGTCCACGAACAGTTGCGGGGCGTCCGCCCGGAACGCGCTGAACACCCCGGCCAGCCGCGGGTCTTTCCGGGCCTCCGCGATGAGCCGCTGGGTGTTCCCCTGGAGCCGGACCGGGTCGTTCTCTCCGCTCCGGTCCTCCACCATCACCTTGAACCCGCCAGCAGAGCCCAAACCGGGCACCGCCGGCGGGGCCATGACCGTCACTTGGGCGTCCGGAAGCTGGGCGAACGCCTTACGGAGGCTGGCGCTGATCGCGTTGGCCGAGCGCGACGGATGGGTGCGCTCGTTGATCGGGTCCAGGGTGACGAGCATCGTGCCGTAGTTCGAGCCGTTCGCGCCAAGTGGCAGCGACCGGCCCGAAACCGCAACCGTGTGGGCCACGCCCGGGGTCTCACGGGCGATCCGCGACACCTCGTCCACCACCTCCTGGGTGCGCTCGAGCGCGGCGGCGTCGGGCAACTGGATCGAGCACATCAGCCGCCCCTGGTCCTGACTCGGTATGTAGCCAGTGGGCAACTGCTCGGAGCCCCACCACGTCAGGCCCACCAGCCCGAGGTACGCGACCAGCACCAGGGGCGCCACCCGGACCGACAGCCCGACCCCGCGGGCGTACAGCCCGGTCGAGCGCACCACGCCGGTGTTGAACAACCGGAAGAACCACCCGAACAGGAAGTCGATCACCCGGGCAGGGATGTCCTTCCGCGCCCCGGCGGGTTGCAGCAAGATGGCGCACATCGCGGGGCTGAGCGTTAGCGAGTTGAGCGCCGAGAGCGCGGTCGAAACCGCGATGGTCACCGCGAACTGGCGGAAGAACAGCCCGGTGATGCCGCCCAAAAATGCGCACGGCACGAACACCGCGACCAGCACCAGCCCGGTCGCCACCACCGGCCCCGAGACCTCGGCCATCGCTTGCCGGGTGGCCTCGCGCGGGGCCTGCCCGTGCTCAATTTTGTGCTGAACGGCTTCCACCACCACGATGGCATCGTCCACCACGATGCCGATCGCCAGCACCAGCCCGAACAGGGTCAAGGTGTTGAGGGTGAACCCGAGCGCGGCCATTGCCGCGAACGTGCCGACGATGGCCACCGGAACCGCGGCGAGCGGGACCAGCGCGGCGCGCCAGCTCTGAAGGAACAGGAGCACCACCACCGCCACGAGGCCGATCGCTTCGAGGAGCGTTGTGACGACCCCGCGCACCGACTCCCGAATGAACGGCGTGCTGTCGTTGGCGATCGTGTAGTCGATCCCCGGAGGAAACGCCTCCTTCAGTTCCTCCATCTTCGCCCGCACCCGGTCGGCCACGTCCAGCGCGTTCGCGTCGGAGAGCTGGAACACCCCGATGTTCGCGGTGGGGCGCCCGTCGAGTTTGTCCGAGGTGTCGACGCTCTTGGCCCCGAGTTCGACCCGCCCGACGTCCTTGATGCGCACCTGGCGCCCGTCGGGCGCCCGCCGAATCACGATGTCGGCGAACTCCTCGGGCGCGGACTGCCGCCCGCGCACGTGAAGTGGGAACTCGAACGTCTGCCCGTCCGGGACCGGGGACTGTCCGACCTGCCCGGCGGCGAACGGCTGGTTCTGCTCCCGGATCGCGGCGAGCACGTCGCCCGCGGTGATGCCCATCGACGCCAGCCGGTCCGGGTCCACCCACACGCGCATGCTGTAGTCGAGGCTCCCGAACAGCCCCACGTCGCCCACGCCCTTCACACGGGCGAGTTCCTCGCGGACGTAGATCGACGAGTAGTTGCTCAGGTGGAGCTGGTCGTACTCCCCGGTCGGCGAGTACAGGTTGATGACCATGAGCATGTCCGGGTTGCGCTTCCGGGTGGTCACCCCGGCCTGGCGCACGACGTCCGGGAGTAGCGGGAGCGCCAGGTTCACCCGGTTCTGCACCAGCACCTGCGCGAAGTCGAGGTTCGTGCCCGGCTTGAACGTGACGGTCAGGCTGTACGACCCGTCGTTGGCCGAGTTCGAGGACATGTACATCATGTTCTCGACCCCGTTCACCTCCTGCTCGATCGGCGCCGCGACCGCGTCGGCCACCACCTGCGCGCTGGCGCCGGGGTAGCTGGCGACGACGGTGATGTTCGGCGGGGTGATCGGCGGGTACTGGGTCATCGGCAGGTTGACGAGCGCCACCCCGCCGGCGAGCGTCACGACGAGCGACAGGACGGTGGCGAACACCGGCCGGTCGATGAAGAAGTAGCTCAGCATGTGCGCTCTCGTGCGGTACGGTCGGGGTGCTCACTGGCCCGGGCGGCGGCCCTTCGGACCGCCCGAGCCGCCCGAGCCGCCGGGTGCGGGGCGCGCGACCGGTGCCGGAGGCGTTTCGCCGGACGACGGGCTCCCGCCCGTCAGGCCCCCGTCGCCCTTCTTCGCGCCCGGCCCCGTGACCGGCGGCCCGCCCGGCGCCCCGCCCACTTTCGCGCGGGGCATCTCAATCACCTTGGGCGTCACCTCGGCTTTCGGGCGAATGTTCTGGAGCCCGCGCACCACCACCCGCTCGTCTCCCGTCAACCCCTTCTCGATCGCGATGAGGCCGTTCGCCCGCGGCCCGACCTCGACCGGCACCCGCGCCGCCCGGCTCTCCGCGTTGACGGTGTAGACGTACCGGCGCCCCTGGTCCGAGCCGAGCGCGGCCTCCGCCACCATCAGCACCTGGCGCGGCTCCCCGACCTGGAGCCGGACCCGAACGAACAGCCCCGGCGGCAGGTCCCGCTTCGGATTCGCGAACGTGCCCCACACCCGGAGCGTGCCGGTGTTGGGGTCCACCTTGTTGTCGGTGAACTGGAGCACCCCGGACCGCGAAAACTCTTCCGGCCGCTCGTCCGACAAGCCGAGCGAAACCGGCAGGCTGTGGGCGGAGCCGGCGGCGAGCCGCGAGCGCACCCGCAGCACGGTGCGCTCATCAATGTCGAAGTACGCGTACAGCGGGTCGAGCTGAACGAGCGAGGCGAGGACCGTGGTGTCGGCGGCGACCGTGTTACCCGGGTCCACCTGGCGCCGGCTGATCCGCCCCGCGAACGGGGCGCGGACCGTCGCCCACCGCAAGTTCTGCTCGGCCGTCTCCAGCGCGGCGGTGGCGGCCTCGACGGCCGCTAGCGAGGCGTCCCGGGCGGAGAGCGCCTGCTGGAGGTCGCTGACGCTGCCGGCGCCCTGCATGTACGTGTCGTTCAACCGCTTGTAATTGACCTCGTTGAACCTGAGTTGCGCCTTCTGCTGGTCCAGATTCCCCCGCGCCTGCCGCACCGCCAGTTCGAACGGCCGCTGCTCCAGTTGGAACAGCGGCGCCCCGGCTTCGACTTCGTCGCCCTCCCGGAACAGCACCTTTTCCAAGTACCCGGACACACGGCAGCGGAGGTCGGCGGCCATGACGGGCTGGGTGCGGCCGGTGAACACCTCGGCGTCCGTCACCGTGCCGCGGACCGGCGCGCTGACCTCGACCTCCGTCGGGCCGGCGGGCGGGCCGCCAGGGGGACCACCGGGCGGCCCGCCCGCCGGCTTGGAGCAGCCGGCCGCGAACGCCAGCGCAAAAACAAAGGTGAACCACGAGGCCGAGCGCACGGTGCTTCCTCAATGTGATCGGTGGTAAGGAGGGCCAAAACCGGACCGCACGGAGCGGGTCTGAAAGTGAAGATGACGGTGTCCGGGAAATGAAGCGCGCCGGGCGGCCGATTCTGTGACGGCCGCCCGGCCGCTGGTCAGGGGGTGCGGGTGCGGGTGGAGTTGTGCAACGGGAATTGAACGCCGGCCGGAGCCGAAGCCCCCCGCATCGCCTTCCACTTCTCGAGCTGCGCGGGGTTGAGTTGTGCGGCGATGTTGTTATTGGTCCGCTTCCACATCTCCTCAAAATCCTTCTGGCTCTCGCACCGCGTCTCGGCGGTGCTCCACAACTTGAGTGAGTCCCGCAGCGCCGCGGAGCGGATCCGGCGGATCTGGTCCCGCTGGGGGTCGACGAGCCCGAGTTCGTCCAGCACGGAGCGGCCGAAGACGTGGGGACCGGGGATCTGCAAAAAGATCTGCCGGAGCCTTTGGTACTGGGCCACGGTGAGCGTCTCTTGGACCTCCTTGCGGGCCGCCGCGGCCAGTTCGGCGATCTGCGGTTGCTGCCGCGCCTCCTGCGCGTCGCGCACCTCCGGCCCCTGCCGGTAGCTCCAGAGCCGCTGGAGCGCCGGGGCGAGCCGGGCGACCGCTTCCCGGGAGAGCCCCAGGTCGGCGCACACGACCGGCTGCTCCAGCAGCAGCAACCGGGTCACCTCGTTGAGCGCGGTCAGCTCGTCGTGCAGCCGGGCGACCCGCGCCTTGATCTCCTCCAGGCTGGCCCGCACCTGCGGGTCCGCGCGGCTGTCGCTGAGTTCCTGGTAGTACGCGATCGCCGTTTCCAGGAGCCGCACCCGGAGCCCGGTCAGCGGTAAAAAGTTGAACTGCTCCTCGTCGCTCAGCTCCACGAACATGTCCACCGCCCGGCGGGTGCGCTGGTAGTTCTGCTCGGCCTGCGTGCGCTCCTGCTCGGCCTCCTTGGCGCGCTGGCTCTCGTGCTGCTTTGCCTCCCGCTCCCTCTGGTAGGCCTGCGCGACCAGCGCCGTGCTGATCGCCAGCCCCACGGTCGCGAACAGGAACACGCCGGCGGCGACGGCCACGAGCGCCCGGTGCCGCCGCACCCACTTCGCGGTGCGGTCCCGGAACGACGGGCGGCGCGCGAGCACCGGGCGGTCGTCCAGGAACCGCTGGAGGTCGGCGGCCAGCTCCTGGGCGGTGCGGTAGCGCTCGTCGGGGGATTTCGCCAGGGCCTTGAGTACGATGGTCTCCAGCTCCACCGGGACCGACCGGTCCGCCGCCCGCGGCGGCCGGGGCTCCTTGTACGCCACCTGGTACAGCAGCGCGCGGCCGTCCTCGGCGTCGAACACCGGCGCCAGGGTGAGCAGCTCGTACAGGGTGGCCCCGAGCGAGTAGATGTCGGTCCGGTGGTCCACCACCCCGCGCTGCCCGGCGGCCTGCTCGGGGCTCATGTACCGGGCGGTGCCGAGCACCTCGCCGGTGGCGGTGAGCCCGGAGTCGTTGCGCATCTGGGCCAGCCCGAAGTCGGTCACCCACAGCCGCCCGGCGTCGTCGAGCATCAGGTTCGCGGGCTTCACGTCCCGGTGCACCACCCCGACCTGGTGGGCGTAGTCGAGCGCCTCGGCGGCCTGCTTCACCAGCCCCGCCACCCGCCGGAAGTACTGGCGGCGGCGGGACGCCCGCTCGGCCGAGACGGAGGCGCCCGCGAGCGGCGTGGCGGCGCCGGACGACTTGGCGTCCGCGTCCGCGGCCCGCAGGTCGGACAGGAGCTGCGAGAGGCTCTGGCCGTCGATGAACTGCATCGCGTAGTAGTGGACCCCGCGCTCGGCCCCGACCGCGAACACTGGCACGATGTGGGTGTGGTGCAACTGGGCGGCCGCCTGGGCCTCGTTGCGGAACCGCTGGAGGTGCCGCGGGTCCAGCGCGGACACGAACGGGAGTACCTTGAGCGCCACCCGGCGGCGCAGGGAGAGCTGCTCGGCCTCGTACACCACCCCCATCCCGCCCCGCCCCACCTCCCGGAGCAGGCGGAAATCACCGATGCTGCCGAGTTCGGCTCCCAGCGGCGGCACGTCCGGCCGGGTCGCCACGGCGCCGTCGAGTGCGGGTGCCGGACCGGTATCGCGCGACGGGTCCGGCCCGGCCACGGCGCGGAGCGGGGCGGTGATCTCTTCGAGCCGGTCCCGGGTCGCAAAAAATGCGGCCAGCTCGCGGGCGTGTTCCGGGAAGCAGGCTAACACGCGCTGGCGGTCCGGGCGCTCCCCGCGCTCGACCGCCTCGACGTACTCCACCAGGACCGCGTTCAGGCGGTCGTCGGGGTCAGCCCCCAGTGCGATCCTCATCACCGACGCCCTCCCCGAGCAGCTCACGCAACCGCTGGAGCCCGCGGAACACCAGCCCCATCGCCGCCGCCCTCGAGCGGCCCATCAGCTCCCCGACCTCGGCAATCTTGTAACCCCCGAGGTGGTGCAACTCGACCGCCTCCCGCTGGTCCGCCGGCAGCCGGGCGAGCGCGACCGCAAGGCGCACCAACTGCTCGTGCCGGGACGCCCGCTGGCTGGGCGACGACTGCTCGGCCGCGAGCCACTGCTCGATCCGCGAGGCCGACGCCTCCAGTCCCGCGTCGAGCGGCCGCTCTCGGCCTAGGTCTCGGGCCTTCCGGCCGTACGCCCGCAGGGCTGCGGTGAGCACGTTGGCGAGGATCACCCGGAGCCACCCGACCCACTCCTCCTCGGTCCGCCCCCGGAACTGGTCCCGGCACGCGTGCGCCTGAAGAATCGTTTGCTGGACCGCGTCCGACGGGTCCATTTTCCCCTTCAGTTGTGGCGCCAGGTGAACTCGCGCGAGCAGACGAAGGTACTCGGCGTAAGCTTCGACCGGTCGGAGTTCGCCGTGCCCCGTCATGATCCGCCCTGTAGTTCAGATGCCGCACGGGCCGAAGTGAAGCGCGCCGGCGCAACAATACCTTCCCCACCTGATCGCCGGCACGCATTGACAACGAAATGCTACCCGATTTCGCACATGACCCCTTGATTCCGCGCCGTGACGCAACTTTACTCTGCGACCCGACGAGAACCTCTCGTCCGACAACGAACCGCTATGGCCCCGACGCCGCGCCCGTTATCCCCAGCGGCCCACCTGCGCCGGTACCGCAGCCGAGCCAGGGTGGTCGCCGAACGGCCACTACCTCGCTTCCGTTAAGGATCGCACCCGTCAGGACCGGGCCTTGGTTTCCGACATACCGCCCGAAAATCTTGACACCGGGTTGTCCCCTGATTGGGAGGACCCAAGCAATTAGTAGACGCATATCTAACAATCGCATAGCCCGTAGTTGATGAAACGGAGGGAGCGGCACGGCGCATTAACATTAAAATTAACAGACGCATCATAAAACCTCGCCTCTTTCACTCCCCCACAACTCACTTTTTGCATCAAACTCTGGCTTTCCCGGCAGCACGCCATCGCGCTCTGCCCGCGACCAAATGCGATGTGGCGAGTGGATCACGAACGCCGCCGCGTCCGCACGGTCCCTCACACTACCTATGCCTAATGCCGCATCCCGAACTCACAGCGATCGAAAACGTCAGTTCGGAGATCGAGGGAAAGTACCATCCGCTCGCTGCCGTGAGGCAACTCGCAACCAAATTGGCCCGCGAGTTGCTTTGGCGGTCAAAGCGACCTGCCGCATCTGTGTGGCCCATATTTGGAGTATGATTCGTGCCGTGTAAATCCGCAAACGATTTGCATTGCAAACGAATGTCACCCAACATTGAAACATCGGCATGCTCTGCCGATCGGGGCGATTCGGCTCACTCGACGAATCCGCAGAGTGCATTTGTCAGGGAACGAACGGACAGTTCCCTTGAGAGGGCGTGCGTTCGCCCCAAAACGATCAGTGATTCGGCCCCCTCCAAACTCTTCGGACACGCCGAACGGGCGCGCGAAGTCAACTAGCGAGCAAATACCGCCATGAAATATCAGCCGCTGTACGCCGTCTTGGTGGCTGCCTTCGCCCTGTCGCTACCAGCCTGCGACCGCACCCACGCGGAAGAAAAGGGGGAGCACCACCACGACGAGCACAAGATCGTGGCGACCACCGCCCAGGCCAAGGACGTCATCCTCACGCAACAGTACGTCTGTCAGATTCGCTCCCAGAGCCACATTGAGGTCTGTGCCCTCCAGGACGGATACCTCGAAGAGATTCTGGTCAAGGAAGGTCAGGCGGTGAAGCAGGGCGACGTGATGTTCAAAATCCTCCCCACGCTATACAAGGCGCGGCTGGCGGCCGAGCGGGCCGAGGCCCAGCTCGCCCAGATCGAGTTCCTGAACACCAAGAAGCTGTACGAGAGCACCCCGCCGGTCGTCTCGGTTCAGGAAGTGAACCTGGCGCAAGCCAAGCTGGACAAAGCGAACGCGCGGGTGAAACTGGCGGAGGCCGAAGTCGACTTCACCGTCGTCAAAGCGCCGTTCAACGGCATCGTCGACCGCCAGCTCAAGCAGCTCGGCAGCCTGATCGAGAAGAAGGACATTCTCACCACCCTTTCGGACAACGGGGTGATGCGGGCGTACTTCAACGTCCCCGAGGCCCGCTACTTGGCGGACATGACCGGCCAGGGGCTGAACAGCCAGCAAATCGAACTCGTGCTGGCCGACGGCAGCAAGTTCCCGCAGCACTGCCAGGCCGTTCTCATTGAGGGGAAGTTTAACAGCGAGACCGGAAACATCGCCTACCGCGCGGACTTCCCTAACACCAAAAATCTGTTGCGGCACGGCCAGACAGGAACCGTTCTGATCAACCGCAAGCTGCCGCACGCCACGGTGATCCCGCAACGAGCCACGTTCGAAACCCTCGACAAGCGATACGTGTTCGTCGTGGGCGAAGATCACAAGGTCCACCAGCGCCTGATCACGATCGAACACGAGATGGACGACATCTTCGTGCTCAAAAGCGGCCTGAGTGCGACCGACAAGTTTATCCTGGATGGGGTTAGGCAGGTGCGCGACGGCCAGTCGGTGGAGTTCGAGTTCCGCAAGCCGGAAGACGTGCTCGCGAACCAGAAGCACCACGCCGAGTAGCCAAACGGCCCCTGTTGTTCCGACGACACGAACGATGCGGGGGCGTGAGGGTCCGTGCGACCGACCGCCCCCGGCGAACGTTTCTGGGCGCCCTTCGCGCGCCCCGCCACGAAACTTAATTCGACCCTCCCGGAACTATGTTCACGCAAATCCTCTACCGCCCGGCCCTCGCGATCGTCATCTCGATCATCCTCCTGTTCCTCGGGGTTCTGGGGATCAAGACCCTGCCGGTCGCCCAGTTCCCGGACATCGCGCCGCCCACCGTCGAAGTGGCCATCGCCTACCCCGGCGCCAGCGCCAACGTGCTGGTGGACTCGGTGCTGATCCCGCTGGAGCAGTCCATCAACGGCGTGCAGGGCATGCGGTACATCGCCTCGTCCGCCACCAGCGCGGGCGAGGCGGTGATCCGCATCTACTTCGAGCCGGGCACGGACCCCAACATCAACGTGGTGAACGTTCAGAACCGGGTCAACATCATGATGAACCGGCTCCCGCCGCTGGTGCAGCGCGAGGGCATCCTCGTCAGCCAGGTGGTGCCGAGCATGCTGATGTACGTGAACATCTACAGCGAGGACCCGAACGCCGACCAGAAGGACCTGTTCAACTTCGCCAACGTCTTCGTCATGCCGCGGCTCAAGCGCATCCAGGGCATGGGCATCCCCCGGAACCTGGGCAACCGCGCGTTCGCGATGCGCATCTGGCTGAACCCGGACAGCATGCGGCGCTACAACATCGCCACCGACGAGGTGATGAAAGCGCTCGCGGAGCAGAGCGTGATCGGCTCGCCCGGGCGCCTGGGGCAGGCGACCGGGATCACCTCACAGTCCAAAGAGTACGTTCTGACGTATGTCGGACGTTACAACAAGAAGGAGCAGTACGAGAACATCATCCTGAGGGAGACGGCGGAGGGCGAGATCCTGCGGCTCAAGGACATCTGCGGGGTCAAGGAGATCAAGGACGGCAAAGAGGTCCAGAAGTCCCCGGGCGTCGAGCTGGGGTCGGAGTTCTTCGACATCTACTCGGACATCAACGGCCGCCCCGCCGCGTCCATCATTCTCAAGCAGAGCCCCGGCTCGAACGCCGCCGAGGTGATTGAGGAGATCAAAGCCGAACTCGGGCGGATCGAGAAGGAATCGTTCCCGCCTGGCATGAAATACGAACTGTCTTACGATGTATCGCGATTTCTGGAAGCGTCCACCGAGAAGGTGCTGCACACCCTGATCGAGGCGTTCATTCTGGTGTCGCTGGTGGTGTACATGTTCCTCGGGGACATCCGCTCCACTCTGATCCCGATCCTCGCGGTGCCCGTCTCCCTCATCGGGACGTTCTTCGTTCTGAAGCTGATGGGCCTTTCCATCAACCTGATTACCCTCTTCGCGATGGTGCTCGCGATCGGGGTCGTGGTGGACGACGCCATCGTGGTGGTGGAGGCGGTGCACGCCAAAATGGCCGAGAAGCACCTGTCACCGTACCGGGCCACGATGGAGGTGCTCCACGAGATCAGCGGGGCGATCATCGCCATCACCCTGGTGATGACATCCGTGTTCGTCCCGGTGACGTTCGTTCCCGGACCGGTGGGGCAGTTCTACCGCCAGTTCGGCATCACGATGTCAACGTCGATCGTCCTGTCCGGTGTGGTGGCACTGACGCTCACGCCGGTGTTGTGCGCGATGATCCTCAAGCCGCACGACCACGCTCCCGGGTCGGGTCACGCGGGCCACGCGAAAAAGCGGTTCTCGCTGCAAACCATAGCTCTGTACCTCATCGGTGCCGTCTTGATCCTGGGGCCGATGGTCTACCTGGCGTACCACTTGTGGGGCGAGCTGGGATTCTTGCTCATCGTCCTGCCCGTCGTCCGCAAGCCGTTCGACCGTGCCGTCGAGTGGGTCACGGCCCGGTACGCTGGTATCCTGCGGCTGATCGTCACGCGGCGGGTCCTGACCATGGGCGTCGTCGGGGGGTTCGCCGCCGGCGTCGTGGGGGTCAATTTGAAGCTCGCGAGCGGGTTCATCCCGGGCGAGGACCAGGGCATCATCTACGCGGTTATTCAAACGCCCCCGGGCTCCACACTCGAGTACACGAACGCCAAGTCGCAGAACCTCGAGGCGATCGCCCGAGACATCAAGGAAGTGACCTCGGTCACCTCGCTGGCCGGCTACGAGGTGCTGACCGAGGGCCGCGGGTCGAACGCCGGGACCTGCATCATCAACCTGAAAACGTGGTCCGAGCGCGAGCGCACCACGCGCGAGATCATTGAAGAACTCGAGGCCAAGAGCCGCCAGATGACCGACGTGAAGCTCGAGTTCTTCGAGCCCCCGGCGGTCCCCGGCTTCGGCGCCGCCGGCGGGTTCTCCATGCGGCTCCTCGACAAGACGAACACCACCGACTACCAGCGGCTCGGCGAGGTGACCGAGAAGTTCATGGCCGCGCTGGAAAAGCGCAAGGAGCTGAAGAACCTGTTCACCTTCTACACGGCGGACTACCCCCAGTACGAGCTGATCATCAACAACGACGTGGCGATGCAGAAGGGCGTGTCGATCGGCAAGGCGCTGGACAACTTGAACATTCTGATCGGCAGCACTTACGAGCAAGGGTTTATCCTCTTCAACCAGTTCTACAAGGTGTACGTGCAGTCCTCGCCGGAGTTCCGCCGGTACCCCGAGGACTTGGACAACCTGTTCGTAAAGAGCGAGCGCGAGGTCGAGATCAAGAACGAAAAAGGGGAAACGCGTAAGGTCCGCGTGGAAGGGGATATGGTGCCCTACTCCGCGTTCATGAAGCTCGAAAAGAAGCAGGGCCTGAACGAGATCACGCGCTACAACCTGTACCCGTCGGCCGCCATTCAAGGGGCGCCAGCCGCCGGCTACAGTAGCGGGCAGGCCATCAAGGCGATTCAGGAGGTCGCCGCCGAAACGCTCCCCTACGGCTACGGCATCGGCTGGGAAGGGCTGTCGTACGACGAGTCGAAGAAGGGCGTCGAGGTCGAGGTGCCGAAGCTGCTGCACGTGGAAATCAGCCCGTCGATCCTCATCTTCGCGATCGTCGTCGTCTTCGTGTACCTCGTTCTGGTCGCGCAGTACGAGAGCTTTCTGCTGCCGCTGGCCGTGATCCTGTCGCTGCCGATCGGCATCTTCGGGTCGTTCTTCTGCCTCCAGGCCCTGGGGCTCTCGAACGACGTGTACGCCCAGATCGGTCTGATCATGCTGGTCGGTTTGCTCGGCAAGAACGCCATCCTGATCGTCGAGTTCGCCGTCCAGCGCCGCCAGGAGGGCCAGTCGCTTATCGAGGCCGCCGTTGAGGGCGGGAAGCTCCGCTTCAGGCCGATTCAGATGACCTCGTTCGCTTTTATCGCGGGCCTGCTCCCGCTGGTGGTGGCAACCGGTGCCGGTGCGATCGGGAACCGCACCATCGGCACCACCGCGGCGGGCGGGATGCTGGTGGGCACGGTGATCGGCATTCTGGTCATCCCCGGCCTTTACTACCTATTCGGCAGAATGGCCGACGGCCGGAAGCTCCTGGCCGACGAGGTCGACGGACCGCTCAGCGAGGTGTTCACGCACCACGCGCCGGAGCTCCATCACAATGCGGATGAGCACCACGCGCCGGCCGAACACCTGCCGTTCGACGCCGGCCCCGCGGACGGCCCATCGCACCACCCGGACCCGTCGGATGATGCCGGTGTGTGACCGGCCGATAGCGGCCCCCTCCTCGCACCTTTGGTTGCGCGGAGGGGGCCGCTGTGGCATTCCGTTAAGCACTGTCGGCGGCTCCACACGGTTTTTCGTTTGAGCGACAGCCGCTCCGATTGAAACGAGCAGATCGCCTGTTCCGGAACTGCCAGGTTTGCCGATAAGAGCAGATATTACCTCAACGTGTGTAAACCCCCTCAAGGACGAGGAGTATGAACCGCGTGCTGAAATCTGCGGCCACACCGCGTCGGTACCGCGTTTTGACGCGGGCCGTCTCCTGCTGCCTGTTCTTGGTTCTGCCGTCTTGCCGCATCCCGAACCTGCGACAAGCGGACGCCGGACCGGGCCTGCCGCCCGCCTTTAATACCCCTGCGGTCGAGACCCTACCCGCTGCGGCCGCTGTTGCGGCGGCCGGCGGACCGGCGGCCGCAGTTGCTGGCACTCCGCATCCGGTTACGCCGCAAGCGGACAGTTCGGCGCGGCTCGGCGTCGCCGAGTTTTACAACGATCCGGTACTGACCCGACTGGTCGATCAGGGACTGGTGACCAACCAAGAGCTGAAGATCTTGGAGGAGGACGTCCAGATCGCTCGGGCCGAGATCCTGTCACGGCGTGGGGCGTACCTGCCACTCGTCGGGGTGCGCGGGACGGCGGGCATGGACAAGCACAGCGTTTTTACGCCCGAAGGGGCGGCCGAGAAACAGCTCGAGTACCGCCCCGGCCGCCACTTCCCTTCGCTGCCGGGTGACTTTCAACTCGGCCTTAACTTCTTGATGCCGCTCGACATCTGGAGAGAGCTGCGAAACAGCCGGGACGCGGCGATCCAGCGGTATTACGCCGCCGTCGAGCGGCGGAACCAGTTCGTGACCCGCCTCATCGCCGATGTCGCCGAGACGTACTACGCCCTCATGGCACTCGACCGGCGGATCGAGACGCTGGACCGGACCATCGACCTCCAGCAGCGCAGTTACGAAATCGCGAAGGCCCGGTTCGAGGCGGGCCGGGGCACGGAACTGGCGGTCCAGCGGTTTCAGGCGGAAGTGCGGAAGAACCAGAGCGAAAAGCTGATCGTCGCACAAGAGATCGTCGAAGCTGAGAACCGCGTCAACTTCCTCGTCGGCCGGTACCCGCAACCGGTCGAACGGAACTCGGTGGGGTTCCTCGATCTGAGCATCAACGCTCTGAGCGTCGGCGTACCCGCTCAACTGCTTCAGAACCGCCCGGACATCCGCCAGGCGGAGCACGAGTTGGCCGCCGCCGGATTGGACGTGAAGGTCGCCCGGGCGCACTTCTTTCCGCGCATCGACGTGACGGGCTTCGTCGGCTATCAGGCGTTCAACCCGAAGTACATCTTCAACCCGGAAGCGTTCGTGACCAACCTCGCGGGCGAGCTGAGCGCGCCGCTGATCAACAAGGCCGCGATCCGGGCCGAGTACCGCGCCGCGAACGCCAGACAGTTGGAAAGCGTCTACAACTACCAGCGGGTGATCCTCAACGCGTTCACCGAAGTCATCAACCGCATGGCGATGGTGTCGAACTACAGCAAGAGCATCGAGCTCAAGAAGCAACAAATCACGGCGTTGGAGGCGTCGGTGGACGCCGCAACCAAGCTGTTCCAGAACGCCCGCGTCGAGTACATCGAAGTGCTCATCGCCCAGCGCGACCAACTGGAAGCACAAACGGTGCTGATCGATACCAAGCGTCAACAGTTGTCCGCCATCGTCAACGCGTACCAGGCGCTCGGCGGCGGCACCTCGTTGTCGGTGCCGGCGGTGCTCCCGGATCAGCCCCACCCGCGACGATGAAACCCGCCTCCCGCCACGCGCGTTACGCTGAGGACAGCGACTGTGTTGGGAGGGTGCGGCCCCAGGGGCGGCGCTGGCGGAAGGAACCGCCAGCGCCGCCCCTGGGGCCGCACACGTGGTGCAAACGCGGGCTTCAACTCACGTCAGCGAAGGTTCGGTGAATCTGCCCGCGGGGGATTGCTCCACTACAACTCTTCGGTTAGGTATCCACCTGACACCCTCGCCCTACCCGTTTTCAACGCTGCGCACATGAAACAGTTCGTCCTGGGTCTGGCCACCGCCGGCCTGCTCGCGGGCGTCGTCCTGCTCTCGCGAGCCGGAACCGCCACCGACGCCGCCACACGCGCCGGCGACAACAGCGCCGTCAAGATCGAGGCCGGGGACAAGAACCCCTGGACCTCGCTCAAGCTCAACAACGACCCCGACCAGTTCACCTTCGCCGTTGTCTCCGACCGCACCGGCGGACACCGCGAAAAGGTCTTCTCACGCGCTGTGCAGCAGGTCAACTGGCTCCAGCCGCAATTCGTCATGTCCGTGGGAGACCTCATTGAGGGGTACACGACCAAGGAAGAAGCCATCAAGGAGCAGTGGGACGAGTTCGACGGGTACGTGAAGCGGTTCGAAATGCCGTTCTTCTACGTGCCCGGCAACCACGACCTCACCAACAAGGTCCAGGTCACGAAGTGGGGCGAGCGGTATGGCAAGAAGTACTACCACTTCACCTACCGCGGCGTGCTGTTCCTCTGTCTGTGCTCCGAAAACCCCGACTCGGACGGCATGAGCACCATTGACAAGGCTCAGCAGGAGTGGGTCGCCAAGACGCTGGAAGCGAACAAGGACGTGAAGTGGACGTTCGTGTTCCTGCACAAACCCCTGTGGGTGGCGAAGGACCTGGATAAGAACGGCTGGGCGGCGGTGGAGAAGTCGCTGGCCGGGCGCAAGCACAACGTGTTCGTGGGCCACGTTCACCGGTATCAGGTGTTCGAACGCAACGGCACCCAGTTCTACCAGCTCGCCACCACCGGCGGCGGCAGCCGACTCCGCGGTCCGCAATACGGCGAGTTCGATCAGGTGATGCTGGTGACCATGAAGAAGGAAACGCCGGTTCTGGTGAACGTCGACCTGGCCGGCGTACTGCCCACCAACCTCAAGCTCCCGGACAGCGACGAGAAGGGGAGCGTCCGCAAGAAGGTGGCCACGTTCCCGGTCACGGGCAAGGTAAAGCTCGACGGCAAGCCGCTCACGGGCGCGACGATCACGTTCCACGCGTTCAACAAGACGACCGAGAAGTACAGCCCCGCGTGCGACGCGCTGTCCGACGACGCGGGTCGGTTCGGAATGTCCACGTACACCAAGAACGACGGCGCCCCGGCCGGCGAGTTCACGGTCACGGTCGTGAAGACCGCGAAGGGCGGGTACTACGACGGCGAGATCCCCGAGAAGTCGGTGCTACCCGAAAAGTACGCGACCGTCACCACGTCACCACTTCGGGTCACGATCAAGGAAGGCACCAACGACGTGGAACTGGAACTGGATTCCAAGTAATCGCGTGGAGCCCACGCCGCCACGTCGGCAGAGTGGGCGGGGCCTGACCAACGGTTTTTCGAGCCGCGGGCCACCGGCGCGTACCCGAGAGTCGGGTACGCGCCGGTGGCCCGCGGTGTTACCACTGACTAAGCGGCACGCCTTTCGCTCTTGATCTAAAGCACCGCGCCCACTTGGGGTGCTGTGTACATGCCGAGAGCCCCATGAAGGTTTTCCACTGCGACCACTGCGATCACCTCGTTTTCTTCGAGAGCGTGATGTGTGTGGTCTGTGAACACACGCTCGCGTACCTGCCGGACCTCGGTGTCACCGGTTCCCTCGACCAGAGCAGAGACGGACTCTGGACCTCACCACTGGAACGAGCGCGGGGGAAGACGTACCGGTTGTGCCAGAACTACACCGAGCACGCCGTGTGTAACTGGGCCGTACCGGCCGATGATCCGGACCCGTACTGTCAGTCCTGCCGGCTCACCCGGGTTATTCCCAACCTCTCGAACCCGGCAAATAAGGCGGCGTGGTACAAGCTCGAACTGGCCAAGCGGCGGCTCCTGTACACGCTGATTGCACTGAAGCTGCCGCTCGTCAGCAAGGCACACGACCCGGCGGGCGGGCTGGCGTTCGAGTTCCTTGCGGACCCCGAAGACCCGTCCCTCCCGCGGGTCCTCACCGGCCACGCGGACGGGCTCATCACCGTCAATTTGGCCGAGGCCGACGACGCCGAGCGCGAGCGGCGTCGCACCCAGATGCACGAGCCCTACCGAACAGTCCTGGGGCACTTCCGACACGAGGTCGGGCACCACTACTGGAACGTACTCATCCGCGACGGCGGACGCCTCGAATCGTTCCGCGACGTGTTCGGGGACGAGCGCGCGGACTACGGCGCGGCACTCCAGCAGCACTACGCCACCGGAGCGCCCTCGGACTGGCAAAACAACTTCATCTCGGCCTACGCGACGGCACACCCGTGGGAGGACTGGGCCGAAACGTGGGCGCACTACCTCCACATGGTGGACGCCCTCGAAACGGCGGTCGGATGTGGCATTTCGATCCGCCCGCGTCGGGCCGACGAACCGAGCTTGAAACCGGACACGAAGGTCGTGAGCCGCACGCCGTCGGCGTTCGACGCGATGATCGCGAGCTGGCACCCGCTGACATACGTGCTGAACAACCTCAACCGCGGTCTCGGTCAGCCGGACGGATACCCGTTCGTCATTTCCGAGAAGGTGGTCGAGAAGCTGCGGTTCGTTCATGATGTCACAACCGCGCCGCAACCGGCTCCGAAGCGGTCTCCCCCCGCCGCAGCGGTTGCAGTCGCGTGAGACGCGTCTCGAACCGTGCCATTCGAGACGCCGTTCAGCTACTTCATTTCGAAGTCGAAGGACGCGGTGGCCGCACCGGCCTGGACCGTCGCTTCGAGCCCGCTGGTCTTGGGGTCGTGGTACTTTTTCGGGATGTTCGGGTACTCCGCCTTCTTCATGTTCGGCGCGACGTACCCCATCCCCGGCTTGTTCGGCCGCGGCGGGCGCACCGCGACCGCGTAGCGACCGGGCGGCAGCCCGACCCCACGAGCCACCTGAAACGCGAACGTCCCGTTCGGCTCCAGGTCCGCCACGTACGTCGACCCGTCGGGGCCGTCGAACACGACCGTCCCTTCTGCCACCGGGGCGCCGCGGAACGTGACCTTCCCCGTTGCCGCGCCGAGCGGGGGCTCGGAATCGCATCCCGCAGCGAAGGTCGCGCACGCCACCAGCACACACCATCTGGCCGTCCGCATGTTTCGTCCTCCTCAAGTGTGCGCGTGACTTAGAAGTCGTTGAGGACCTGACCGTCGTCCCGGTCCGCCAGCCGCTTGAGCGTGAGCACCGGGGTGCTCGCGGTCAGCGACCGGACCGACCCGTCCGCCAGGGCGACGTTGACCGAACCGCCGGCGTGGGCCGACTGGAGCGGACTGTTCCCGCCGCACTGCCCTCCCGAGTTGGCCAGCGACGCGTCCTTGCTGATCGGGTACCGGACCGTCGTCAGGTTGAAGATGCGCGGCTCGCTGGTGCTCGAAAACGACGCCGCGATGCCCATCACGAACCCGGTGCCGCACGAGCTGCGGCAGTCGGCTTTGGTGCCGTTCGCCAGGGTGCAGTAGTCCGACTGCTCACCGATTACGACCGTGTTCGAGGTTCCGTCGGTAATTTCGAGCACCCCGACCTGCCGCTTCGGGATCAGCACGCCGCCCGAAGACACCATCCCCGTGTCGTAATACGGGCCGGCGTAGGTGAACGTGGACGAGTGGTCCGAGCTGCCCGCGATGCCCACGTAATCGGACACGAACACCTTGGTCGCCGCGGACAGGTCGGTGAGGGGCTGGAACGGACTGGACGGGCACTTGCCCATGTTCAGGACGAAGCCGTTGAGCCGGGTCCGATTGTACGCGTTGGACGCACCGTCGCCCTCGTGAATCCACCCGGTGGACTGGTACTGGGTGCCGCTCGCGTTACCGGTCTTGTCGAGTCCCGCAAACAACGGGTCCTGCTCCAGGTACGGAAGCAACGAGAGCCAAAACGAGTGCCCGTACCACCCGCCGGTCGGGCAGCCGACGCTCCCGGCCGGGAACTTCTGGTGGGCGTCGTGGTGGTTGTGCAGCGCGAGGCCCACCTGTTTCAGGTTGTTCTGGCATTTGAGGCGTGCCGCGGCCTCGCGGACCTTTTGAACGGCGGGTAAGAGGAGCCCGATCAGAATGGCGATGATCGCGATCACGACCAACAACTCGATGAGCGTAAAGGCGCGGGAGGACCGTCGCGGTGCCATATGGCCTCGCTTGATGAAAGGGGCATGAAGGTGGGGAGAACGGGCGAGGAGATGTTTGCAATTGTGCGCGCGGTAGCATCCTGTCGCAAGCGCTTTTCGCCCCGAGTCACGAAGTGTCATTGGACACTCATAACCCGAACCGGCCACGGGATGAGGCGCGCATCGGACACCGATCGATGTGAGAGTTCCGCGAACGTGAAACCTGTGCCCCGGCCGGCGCGTATCCTAACCACACGCCGCGCCCGCGTCCGTTCGGGCGCCGTAGCCCCGTGGAGACGTGCGCATGCGTCGGTTGGTTCCTCCCGGCCTCACGGCCGCGGTCATCGTGGGGATGGCGGCTCTCGTGGGCGCGCCCGCCACACCGCACACCTCGGCCGCCGATCCGCCCGCCAGCACGGACCGGCTCAACAAGGAAATCGACAACCTGAAGCTCTCTTCGGCCGATGGCACGGCCCACGGCCTGCGCGACTTCGCGAAGGACAAGGGCACCGTCGTCGTGTTCCTGTCGTTCGACTGCCCGGTGTCCAACAGCTACGCCGCCACCCTGGCCGAGTTGCACAAGGTGTACAGCGCCAAGGGGATCGGGTTCGTGGCCCTCGTGCCCACCGACGACGCCGCCGAGAAGATCACCAAGAAGGCGGGCGAGTTCAAGCTCCCCTTCCCCGTGCTGTCGGACAGCACGCTCGTTGCCGCGGAGGCGTTCAAGTCGACCGTCACGCCGGAAGCGTTCGTCCTGGACCGCAACCACGTCGTGCGGTACCGCGGGCGGATCGACAACCAGTATTACGGGCGGATGAAGAAGAACCCGCAGATCACCGAGCACGACCTGCGTGACGCGCTCGAGGCTGTGGTTGCCGGAAAGTTAGTGACGGCACCGGCGACCCGCGCGATCGGCTGCCACATCGACCCGAAAGAGCGCACGGTCACCTCCGACGCCGTCACCTACCACCGCGATGTCGCGCCGATCCTCCAGAAGCACTGTCAGAGCTGCCACCGGCCGGGAGACGCCGGGCCGTTCGCGTTGCTCACCTACAAGCAGGCGGTGAACTGGTCCGCGGACATCGTCCACTACACCCAGAACCGCGACATGCCCCCCTGGAAGCCGACCGCAGGGTTGGAGTTCGCCAACGCCCGCACGCTCACCATCCGCGAACTGGACACGCTGGCTCAGTGGGAGAAGAACGGCTGCCCGGAGGGCGACCCCAAGGACGCGCCGGCCCCGCCGAAACTCTCGGACGGCTGGCGGCTGGGCCAACCGGACCTGATCGTCGAAATGGGTGAGGAGTTCCAGGTCGGCCCGACCGGTAAGGACGTGTTCCGGTGCTTCGTTCTTCCCACCGGTCTCAAGGAAGACAAGCACGTCGTTGCCTACGAAGTGAAACCGGGTAATGCGGCGGTGCTCCACCACTCGCTCAACTACTTCGACACCACCGGGAAGGCCCGGAAGCTCGAAGCCGCCGAAAAGGCACGCAAGAAAGGCGCGGACGAGACCGACCACGGCCCCGGCTATCCGGTCGCGATGGGCGTCGGCTTCATCCCCAACCAGGCCGACGCGCCGCGGCCCTCGATCCCGGCCGTCGGGATACTGGGCGGGTGGGCGCCCGGGCAGGTCGGCACGACGTTCCCCGACGGCTGCGGCATCCTGCTGCCGAAGGAGGCGGAACTCGTGCTCCAGCTCCACTACCACCGGACCGGGAAGGTCGAGAAGGACCGCACGAAGATCGGGTTCTACTTCGCGAAGAAACCGGTGGAGAAGCCGTGGCTCATGCTCGGGGTCGGCGGGATGTCGTTCCTGGAGTCGATCCCCGCGAATAAGGCGAACCACGTGCAGAAGGGCTCCGCCTGGATCACCGCGGACGCGAACGTCCACAGCATCATGCCCCACATGCACCTGATCGGCAAGAGTATCAAAATCACCATGACCCCGCCGGACGGGGCGCCGAAGCTGATGCTGGAAATCAAGGACTGGGACTACAACTGGCAGGAGTGGTACTGGCTCGCGAAGCCGCTGGCCGTTAAGGCCGGAACGCGGTTCGACGTGGAAGGGGTGTTCGACAACTCGGCCAAGAACCCGAACAACCCGAACAGCCCGCCAAAAGCCGTATGGTTCGGCGAAGAGACCACAAGCGAGATGCTGTTCGGGTTCCTCGGCGTGACGCCGGCGGGCAAGGAGCGCGTGCGCCTGTCGCGCACCGAGCTGAAGAAGTAGGAACCCACACGAGGTCGGCGCGGGTGCGGCCGGTGTCATTCGGCCGCGGGCCGTTGCGATCCGTGTTCACCCGTGTCGATCTGCGCGTCGAACTCTTCTCCCCACCGGTGCCACAAGTCACCCCGCCGCGGCTACAATCTACACGGTCCATTCACACGGAGACGCTCCATGCGCTGGCGCACCGCGCTCGCACTCGTGACGTGCCTGGGGCTCGCGCCCCTGCTCACGTCGCGGGCCGACGATACACCCGCGAAACGGCCGGACCCGAAAGCCGCCGCGAAGGCCGAAACGTTCGAGGTGCCGTACCGCCTCACCGACACCAACCACCTGATGGTGCGAACCAAGATCAACGGCAAGGGGCCGTTCAACCTGATCGTGGACACCGGCGCGCCGGCGGTCTTCATCACGAAGGGCGTGGCCAAGAAAGCCAAGGCCGAAGAGGGCGAGAAGGGGTGGGTCTCGTTCGACTCGTTCGAGCTCGAGGGCGGTCTGAAGGTCAAAGACGCCAAGGGCCGCATTGAGGACCTGATCCAGCTCGACGGCATGAACGGCATGGGCCTGGCGGGCGTCGAGTTGCACGGCGTGATCGGCTACAACGTGCTCGCCAAGTACCGGATCGAGTACGACCTCACCAGCGACCGCTTGGTGTTCGAGCCGCTGAACTTCGACCCGCCGCCCCTACTCCCGCTCGGCGGGAAGGGCAACGAGGGCATCCAATCGATGGGGCCGATGGTGAAAATGCTCACCACGATGCTGGGCATCAAGCCGAACTTCGACGCCGTCCCCCGGGGGTTCACCGGGATCGAGTACGAGGAGAAAGACAGCAAAGTGTTCGTCAAGGCCGTGCTCGCGGGGAGCCCGGCGGAGAAGGCCGGGCTGAAACCCGGCGACCGGATCACCAGCATCAAAACCGACTCCATCGACTCCGCCAAGGACCTGACCAAGGCGCTCGCCAAGGCCGGGGTCGGCACGAAGTGGCGGTTTTACATCACCCGCGACGGCAAAGACAACGAAGTCGTGGTCGAACTCGGAAAGGGCTTGTAACCATGAAAACCGCCTTCGCACTTTCCGTGTTCGCAGGTCTCGTAAGTCTGGCGCCGACGGCCCGTGGCGACGAGCCCACGAAAGAGCAGCCGAAGCCGGACGCGAAACCGGTCGTGGTGCCGTTCGAATTGTTGAAGTCGCGCCACATGGCGATTCAGGTCAAGATCAACGACAAGGGGCCGTACCGGCTCATCTTCGACACCGGCGCGCCGACGAACCTCGTCAACAACAAGATCGCGAAAGAAGCCGGCATTCTCGGCAAAGGTGACAAGGGCGGGCTCCCGCTCTTCGGGGCGGCGCCGGCGCCGAAAGCCATCAAGAAGCTCGAAATCGGCGACCTGAAACTCGAGGGGATGACGACGATGGTGATGGACCACCCCACGGTGGCGGCCATCGCGGACGTGGTCGGCCCGGTCGAGGGGATCGTGGGGTTCCCGTTCTTCGCCCGGTACAAGATGACCATCGACTACGAAAAGAAGGAAATGACCCTGACCCCCAACGGGTTCGCCCCCGGCGACACGATGGCGGGGATGATGGACAAGCTCATGCGCGTGTCGGGCGGCAAGAAGCCGGAGCCGGCCGTGCTCGCACCGGCGGCGGTGTGGGGCTTCGAGGTCGGTGGCGAAGCGGACGGCGACGCGCCCGGCGTAACGGTGACCGCGGTGCTGGCGAAAAGCCCCGCCGCGCTCGGCGGGCTGAAGAAAGGGGACCGGCTGCTGACACTCGACGGGCGGTGGACGGACACCGTGCGCGACACGTTCCAGGCCGCCGCACTGATCAAGCCCGGCAAGGCCGTCGCGCTTGTCGTCAAGCGCGACGGTAAGGAACTCAAGTTGACCGTGACCCCTGCAAAGGGCCTTTAAGAGCGAACGAAATCTGGCCGGCGCGGGGCGAAAGGAACTCTGCGCCGGTCGGCCACGTCCAACGCCTGTCGACGCACTTCTTGCCGCGACCGGCGCGGCAACGGCGCCCACCCGCGAAGGGAAACCGATGCTCAGATGGCTCGCCCGGACGTTAGGTGTCGGAATCGCGACCGGGGCTAACCAAAGGTCGCTCACGAGACAGGTTCACGCGGCCGACCCCGGTGTTCGCCGCCGGGCGGCCGAGCTGCTCGCGACCGTCCCGGAACCGTGGGCCGCCGACCTGCTGCTGGTTCTGTTCAAGGACATGATCGCCGAGGTGCGCGCGGCGGCCCGCTCAGGGTTTCAGCACCAGGGGACCGCCGCAACAGCCGCACTCATCAAAGCGCTGGAAGACGCCGACCCCAGAGTCGCGGTGCCCGCGGCCGAACTGCTTGGCGAGTGGAAAGACCTCGACGCGGTCCGCCCGCTGCTGTTGGTGATGAAGTTCGGCGCGCCCGAGACCCGTGCCGCCGCGACCCGGGCGCTGATCCGGTTCGGACGTGCCGCCATCCCGGGGCTGCTGCTGGCGTGCGACGACCCGGACCCGTGGACCCGCACCCGCGGCGAAGAGGTCCTTGCGGCGATCCGGCTCGCCGAGCACACGGGGCCGCCCCCGGGTTGACGCGGCCCCCTGGTCAGCGCGTCCGCAGGTGCGCGTCGTCGGTGATCGAGTAGCGCCGCTTGGGCGGTTGCGCCCCCCGGTCCAGCCAGGAAATCTCGCACCCCGAGCGCGTCGTTTCGACCTCCAGGCGGTCCGCCAGATCCTTCAGCCCCAGGTCGGCCGCGGCGGCGAACTTCCCGTGCTTCTTGTGGAAGGCGCGTTGGGCGTAGTAGACCCGGTGCAGCGCGTCGCGCGCGGGCCAATCCGAATCCGGCTTGAAGGTCGCGGTCCCGGGTTTCGCGGTACTGAACTGCAAATAGCCCCACCGCTCCGGTCGGTGCATGTCGATCACGCCCTGCGGCGCCCACACCCAGTTGTGTTCCGGCCGGTTCTTGACCTTCTCGGATTGCCCTCCGTTGACCTGAACGTCCCACTCGACCCGCGAGAAGTTGATGCGCCACTGGTCCCCGTCCCGCGGGGCACCTGTGAACGTGGCCAGCTCCCGAAGCCCCTTCCACGGCCAGCGGATCTCGATCGTCCAGCCGGTGTCCGTGTCGCGTGGGTCGTTGAGCGTCCCGTTCACTTTGACCGCCGTCTTCAGCCCGATAATCTCCCAACCGTTCAGGGCGCGTCCGCCGTCCTTGTAGGGCTTGGTCAGCAGCAGGTCCCAGGTGGTGTTGAGTGCGTTAAGTTCCAGCTCTCCGTAGGTGTGGTTGTCCCCGTCGGGGTCGAGAAAGACCTCGAAGTCGGGGTCCTGAAAGATGACCGCGTCGTGCTCCTTGAGTGTGGCCCAGACGTGCGGCTCTTCCAGCTCCGCCGCAATGTACAGCGCCTCGTCGTCCCACAGCATCTTCATCCGCGTGCGGTACCGGGGCTTGGGCCGCTTGTCCCCCTCAATGTCCACGAACGCATCGGACCACGGGGCGGCGTCCCACTCCGCCGCCTTGAGATCGCCGTCGATCGTGACCGGCCCCGGCGCCCGGTAGCACACGTACCCTTTCGGGTGCGGCCACGTCGCGAGCATGTCCCCAGGGGCTACGTCCGCGGCCGGGGAGCCGGGAACCAGGGCCAGCGCGGCGATGGCGGCGGCGGCGGCGGCCGCGGCGCGTGCGAGCGTGCGACGCATCGGTGTTGATCCGTTCGAGCGGGGAGCGTTTCAAGGACAGGGTGTCGGGCTGTCTTAGTCGCCGTGCTTGAACAAGTCGAGGAACCGGTCCTCGTAGCGCTTGAAAAGGCCCAGCCGGTCGAGTTCCCGCTTCAGCTCGAACGCCTTGCCCCGGTCGTTGGCGGCGCGGGCGAACAGCTCTTCGATCCGCTGGACGGCCGGCGGCGCCACAGTCTCGTCCGGCCCTTCGTACCGGTATTCGACGCCCTCGCGGGGTGGCTCGCCCGCGGCCTCGTCTTCGTCGTCCTCTTCGTCGCCCTCGTCTTCGTTATCCTCGGCGAGCCGCGCCTGGGGGCCGTACTGCTCTTCGACCCGCGCCAGCAGTTCACCCAGTTGCTCCTCGACCGCACGCGCCTGGTCCGTCAGTTCGTCCAGGTCCACCTCGATCCCGGTGAGCGCCGAGAACGCTTCGAGGATGGCGAGAGACGCCTTCGGGAACGGCACCTGTGTGAACACCTGGGGCATCTCGCCGAGGAAGCACGTGCCGCGGAGCCCCCCCAGGGCCGCGGCGCCGAGCAGCACCCCGTTGAGCCCGCCGATGTTGCCCTCCTCAAGAACCGTCACGTCCAGCCGCCGGAGCTCGTCCACCCCGCGCTCGTCGGTGGCCGCGCCGAACACCCGCGACAGGTGCTCGGGGCGCATCTCGGTCGCCATCGCCGCGAACGTGAGCACCCGCTCGACGCCCAGCCCGCGGGCGTACTCGATCACCTGTCGGCAGAAGGGGAACTTCCCGACCGGCGGCTGCGCCTCACCGAGGAACAGAACCAGGTCGTGCCGCTTCTCGGGGTCCGCCCACACGAAGAACCGGTTCCGCGGGCGCCGGGCCGGCTGGATCACCCCGCCCTTCACCTCGACCGCGTTCACGTCGAACAGCTCGCCGGCCTCGAACTCGGCCACCGCGGTCATCCCGAGTTTGGCCAGCAGGTACACGCCCGCGTTGAGCGCGACGTGCCCCATCCCGGGCCACACGGCCACGAACCACGGGCGATTCAGCTTCGGCGTCTCTGGCATCGGTGCGGACCCACTCGGACACAGGCGCGGCACACGCCCCCACAGGCATCTTACTCCTGGTCCAGTTGTTGGGCGCGGCGGATTCTCGCGCCGGCGCGTTCGCGCCCCGCGGGGCTTGACCCGCGGGCGGGTTCCCGGATGATCGTGAGTAGGTCGTTCGCAGCACTGCCCCGGGAGCCGGTTTTGTCCCACGACTCGAGCCTGGAACCGATCCTCCGCGCGGTCGAGCCCGCGCTCCGCCTGGTCTCCGAACGGCACCTGCGCCGGGTGCTCCAGTTCCTCACCGACCGCGGTCGCGTCCTCCCGTCGAACCCGGACCTCCCGTACTGGTTCTCCCGGGCCGACCTGGCCGCCGCCGACGTGCTCGCCCGAGAAGTGCTGTCGGGCACCGAACCGCGCCTCCTGCTCGTCACCGACCCGGACGACCGGCTCATCGAACGCCGGCCCCTGCCGGAGCAGTTGCGCACCTACTGGCGCGTCCTGTTCCGGGCCGCGGTGCTCGCCACGATCGACAACCAGATCGCCGCAAAGTCTCTCACACCCGACATTTGTGCTGAACGAATAAACGCGTTCGGGCCGAGTGCGGCCCGCGAGATCCGTTACGTGCTCGAAACCGAGCACCTCGTGGCGGAGGGCGCCGGCGCGGCGGACCTGTACCGGATGTTCGCGGCGGTGTACCTCGACCTGCACCATTTCACCGGGCACGCGGTCGAAGAGTTCTTCCCGGCCCTGCCCCACGGGCCGCAGGTTATCGAACTCCTGTCGGGCGGGGTACCGGTGGAGACGATCGCCGCGGCCACGCGCCCCGCCGGAGCCGCGGACCCCGAACGGGAAGCCCCGCCGGACGAGCGCTGGGCCGAGGGCGCCGCCCGGGGCACCGAGGACGCCGCGGTGCAGCCGGGCGACCTGCCGGCGCGCATCCGCGCCGCCCGGGACGCCGAACAAAAAGGGAACCTCGTCCGCGCCGCGATCCTGTACACACAGGTGGCGGGGTCCGCAACCGCCGGGGCACGACCGCTGGCCACCTCCGGGGCCTCCGGCGCGGTTGCCAAACTGGTGGAACGGCTCGGAACGGTGCTGGGCTGGGACGAGCACACGCGCCGCGAGTGGCGGCAGGCGCTCGCGCCACTGCTCCCGCTGGCCGCCGCCGGCATCTGGCCCCGCGCCGCCCGATGCCTGTACGAGCTGCAACGCATCCCCGCGGACCTGAACCGCGAGGTTTACGCCGTGGACCTCCCGGAGGCCCTCCGCACGTTCGGCCGGCGGGCGGTCCGGCGCGAACTGCCGCACGCGCGCCCGGTAATGATTCTGATGGCGCTGAACAAGGCGCATCAGCAACTGCTCCGCGCCGGATTGGGGGAGCACGAGCAACTCCGCCTGGACCTGCTCTTGCACCGCGAGCGGGAGCACAAGGAGCACGAGATCCGCGACCGGCTCGGTCCGGTGCTGGCGGACGCGTTTACGGCGTCCGGACTGGTTCCCAAGAACCGGGTCGAGGAGGTGGCGCGCGACAAAGCCGTCGCCGAACTTCTCGACCGGGTCTGCGACCGCGGGTTCCTGCGGTTCGGCAACTTGCGGGACGCGGTCGCGCGGAACCAGATGAAGTTGCCCGACCTGAAAGGGCCGGTCGAGTTCGCCGCGGGCGACCCGCTCCTGCGCGCCGACGTCAACCTCGCCTACGCCCTCGACGGCATTTACCGCCGCGGCGAGTTCTATCTGCGGTGGATCAACCGGTTCAGCTCGCTGTTCTTCGGCACGCCTTGGGGCCGGGTGCTGACGCTGTACCTGCTCCTCCCGTTCGGCGGCGCGTTCCTGGTGCTGATGAGCGCACTGGAGGTGCAGCACATCAGCCACAAAGTCGGCGCGATCGTGTCGAAGTCGCTCGCGGCCAAGCCCCGCCCCGCAGCGCCCGTGCTGCCGGTACCGTCCGCGCTCCCGTCGGCCAAGACCGTACCCGCTCCCGCGGCGCCCGTCAAAAAGCCAGAGGTGGACGACAAGAACTCCGACTATTACGAGGAAGAAGTACCGGACCCGCCCGCAAGCGAGCCCCAGGGCGGTGGGCCGGCCGTGCTCGACCGCGACCGGGTGGACGTCGCGGTCAACGTGTTCACCTCGTCGGCGTCCAGCACAGTGCCCCAAGAAGAGCACCACGGGTACAACTTCGTGACCGCGCCGAACCTGATCGGGCTCGGCCTGTTCTTCCTCCTGGTGATCCACGTGCCCCCGGTCCGGCGGGCGGTGGTCGCGCTCGTCGTGCTCCTCTGGCGGGTGATCCGCGGCGCCCTCTGGGATGTCCCCGGGGCCGTCTGGCGCAGCCGCGAGCTGAAAGCACTCCGCCTCAGCAGCACGACCCGGTTCGTGCGGCGCCACTTCTTCGCCCCGCTACTAATCGCCCTCCTCGTGGTCGGCGTGCTGTTCATCGTCGGCGTGCCGGTGCGGTTCCTGTGGTGGTGGGGCGCGGCGCTGTTCGCGACGCTGACCGCGGCCCACAACACGCCCTACGGGTGGCTGGTTCAAGAGCGCGTCGCCGAGACGCTGGCGGACTGGTGGCGGCAGGTCCGCGTGAACCTACTGCCCGGGCTCATCGAAACGTTAATCGATTGGTTCCGGATGCTGGCCAACTGGGTCGAGCGGCAGTTGTACCGCGTGGACGAGTGGGTACGGTTCCGGAGCGGAGACGCACAAGGCTCACTGGCTCTGAAGGCGGCGCTTGGGCTGTTATGGTTCCCGGTCTCCTACGTCACCCGGTTCGGGTTCTACCTGCTGTTCGAGCCGCAGGTGAACCCGGTGAAGCACTTCCCGGTCGTGACGGTGTCGCACAAGGTTTTGGCGCCGCTGCTGATTACGATGATTCCCGCCCTGTCCGGTGTGGTCGGCGACAAGCTGGCGTACCAGATCTGGTTCTTCACGCAGCTTCTGTTGCCCGGCGTATTCGGGTTCCTGGCGTGGGAGCTGAAGGAAAACTGGCGGCTGTACGCCGCGAACCGCGCGGTGGGCCTCAAGCCGGTCGTGATCGGCTCGCACGGCGAGTCGATGCGCGGCCTCCTGCGCCCCGGCTTCCACTCCGGAACGGTGCCCAAGCTGCACCGGCAAACGCGGCGCGCGTCGGAGGCCGGTAACCGTGCGAAGGTCGCCCACCTGCACCACGAACTCGAGCACGCGGGCGAAGGGGTCCGGCGGTTCGTCGAGCGCGAACTGCTCCCGCTGCTCGCGGGCCGACCCGAATGGGCCGACGCCCCGGTTCAGGTGGGTTCGGTTCGGTTCGGTGTTCAGCGCGTGGAGGTGGAGTTGCTTTGTCCGACGATCGGTGGGCCGGCCGTGCTGGCGTTCGAGAACGTCGGCGGGGTGATCGAAGCCGGGGTTCCCGCGCCGGGGTGGACCGAAAAGCTCACGACGGCTCAATCGGAGAGCCTGACCTTCGCCCTCCGCGGGTTGCTGGATCTCGGCGCCGCGGCGCGCTACGACGGCCGCCCGCGGGAAGCGGCGAACGGACCACCGTCCGTACCGACGGGCTTGACAACTCGTGTCACCTGGGCGGAATGGGCGGCCCGCTGGTAACCGCGGGCACCAACAACCGGCTACCGCCCGCGGGCCGGGACGCTAAAATCTCTGTACCGCCTGTGCCGCACCCGCACGAGTCTTCCGATGCCGTCCGATTCGATCGCCGGGTTCCTGGACACCGCGAAAGCCAGCCGGGTGCTGTTCCCCGAACAGGTGGAGCACCTCATCCGCCAGCCGGACGTCCCGCTGTCCGACCTGTCGGCGCTGTGCAGCTACCTTCAGGAGCGGGGCGTCCTCAGCAAGTTCCAGGCGGACGCGCTGCGCGAGGGGCGGGCGCAGGAACTCACGTTCGGGGCGTACCCGGTACTGGACGTGATCGGCCCGTGCCCCGGCGGCACCGCATATCGGGTGCTCCACCCGTCGCTCCGGACCCCGCTCGTGCTGCGCCGGTTCGAGCCGAACGGGTTCGCGCCCGCTGACACGCCGCAGGCGGTGGTGGAGCGGGCACGCGCGTTCGGCACCCTCGCACACCCGAACCTGCTGCCGCTGCTGGATGCCGGCGTCCACCACGACCAACTCTACGCGGTACTTGAGCAGCCCGCCGACGCGGCCCCGCTCGATGCGCTGGTGCAGGAGGTCGGCGGGGCCATGCCGGGGTTCCTGGCAGCGGAGTACGGCTGGGCAGTGGCCTCGGCCCTCCGGGTGATCCACGAGCGCGGCGGGTGCCACGGCGAGGTGCGCCCCGGGTTACTGCTCGTCGGCCCGCTGACTACCAAAGTGAACCCGGACGGCACTACGAAACGGCGCCCGGCCCCGAACGCGAGCGTCAAACTGACCGAGACCGGCCTGATACCCGTGCGCGAGCCGGCCGCCTTCAGTCCGCCCCCGGCGGAGGTGTTGGCTTACCTCCCTCCGGAGCGTCTCGACTCGGCCGAGCGGTCCCCCACCGGCGATCTCTACGGTCTTGCCGCCTGCCTGTACCTGATGCTCGCGGGGCGCTCGCCGTTCGCAGCGGAAACGCTCGATGAACTGATCCACAAAGTCCGCACGGCCGACCCCGCACCACTTCATGCCGTGCGCCCGGACGTTCCGGCGGACCTCTCTACATTTGTCACGCGGATGCTCGCAAAGCAACCGGCAGACCGCCCCCAAACCGCCTCCGAGGTGGTCGCCGGACTGGCCCCCTTCTGCCGCCCCGGGGTGGTGCCCGTGGTCGCCCCAGCACCGGTCCCGATGGCGCTCCCGCTATCGGGTGTGGGTGCCGCTGCAGCCCCGCCCACGCCTTCTGCCCCTCCCGCTCCGGTTGTTGTCGCGATTCCGCTAGACGGAGAGCCGGAACCCGATGCCTGGGGCGTGGACCCGCGCGTCTTCACAGACGCCCACGACGCCCCGGATGAGGCGCCCCGCCAGACACGGCGCCGCCGGATGACCGACCAGGAGAAGCGGCGGGCGAAGTTGTGGCTCGTCGTCGGATTGTGCCTGCACCTGTCGGCGATGGCGACGGCCGCGGCTTGGCTGGGTGGGTGCTTCAACTCCAGTCAAAACACAGCGCCGCCCGCACGGCCGGCCGGACGCTGAGCCGAAAAAAGCCACACTTAACCGCGGCCGAAGGGCTCGTAACCATGACGCCGTGCATCTCTCAGGTAACGACGCTCCCCGGTTCCTTCGCGGACGACGTAGCGGCCTACCCCGCCAGCGGTTGCCGGGCGCTGGAAGTGTGGCTCACCAAACTCGAGCAGCACCTCGAAGCGGTGTCGCCGGAAGACACCCTCCTGGCGCTTAACGACCGCGGACTCAAGTTGGTCGCCGCGGCGTACCAGGGCGGGCTGTTGCTCTCGCAGGGCGAGCAGCGCAAGGCCCACTTCGAGCACTTTAAGCGGCGGCTCGCGCTCTGCGAGCGGTTCGCGATCCCGACATTGCTGCTCGTTGCGGATTTCGCACGGGCGCCCGAGGCGTCTGACCTGGCCCGTGCGGTGGTGTCGCTGGCGCAGGCGGCGCAGTGGGCCGCCGGTTTTGGAGTCAAGGTCGCGCTGGAGTTCCGCGGCACGGACGCGTTCTGCGCGGCGCTCGACACGGCCGTCACCTTGGTGGAGCAGTGCGGCGAACCGAACGCCGGCATCTGCCTTGATGTCTTCCACTTCTACAAGGGATCGAGCAAAACCGAAGACCTGGAGCGACTGACCCCAGCAAACCTGTTCCACGTTCAGGTGTGCGACGTGGCCGGTGTGCCGCGCGAGCTGATGACCGACTCGGACCGCGTCCTGCCCGGAGAGGGGGACTTTCGACTGGAACCTGTGATCCGGCGGTTGAACGAAATCGGGTATGCGGGGCCGGTGTCGCTCGAGCTGATGAACCCTATTCTTTGGTCTCTGAAGGCGACACAAGTCACCGAGCTCGGCATGGCTGCGCTCGGCCGGCTACTTGAGCCGGCTGCGAACGGATTGAATGTCTAATGGGTCGGACTGCTGACAATTCGCTTTCGGTGTTCGCCGAGCACCGCCAGCAGTTCCGACGGATCGACCGGCTTGGTGAAGTGGAGGTTGAAACCGGCTGCCGCGGTCCTGGCACGGTTGTACTCATCCCCTAGCGCGGTCAGCGCGACCAAAAGCACTGCTGGGCCGGCGACTTGCCGAATGCGGCGAGCCACATCGCAACCGTCCAAACCGGGCATCGTCAGGTCCAGAATGATGGCTTCTGGAACGGACTCTTGAACGGCGGCGACCGCGGCCGCGCCGTCGTACCGCACGTCCACGTTCGCGCCACAAATGGCGAGCAACTCAGCGGTCGAGTCGGCTGCGTCGTGGTTGTCGTCCACGACCAGCACGTGCAACCGCACCGGAAGCGGGAAATCGGTCGGTCCGCGGAGCGCGGACAGCGGGAACGGCTCGGATAACATGGCAGCTCCACCAGCCTAAGTTCCAGGTCCTGCGGCAGAAACGTCCCGACACAACTTCGGGCGGGTTTCGTGGGAAGACTCCTGCCGGACTTGGAACTCGGGCCTGGGAAGGGGAAACGGCTGAAATTCGACGGATTTTCGCGACACGCGAACATCGATCGTATGGATATCAGCAATCCCCGTGCCGCCTTTAATGGTTGGCGTGACCTTCCGGTGCCGCCGGTGCCGCCGGGTGCGGCTCACCGCGGAACCGCTCGATGACCGCGTAGAACACCGGCGTGAAGAAGATGCCGAACACGGTGACCCCGAGCATCCCGCTGAACACGACCGTGCCCAGCGCCTTCCGCATCTCGGAGCCGGCCCCTTCCCCGATCAGCAGCGGAACGACACCGAGGATGAACGCGAAGCTGGTCATCAGGATGGGCCGCAGCCGCTGGGTCGCGGCCTCCACCGCGGCCTCGAACCGCGGCATCCCGGCCTCGCGCTTCTGCTTCGCGTACTCCACAATTAGGATCGCGTTCTTGGTCGCCAGCCCGACCAGCACCACCAGCCCGATCTGGCTGAACACGTTCAGGTCCAGGTGGGTAACGATCAGCCCGATCACCGCACAGAGTAAGCACATGGGCACGATCAGCACGATCGCCAGCGGCAACAACCAGCTCTCGTAGAGCGCCGCGAGCACGAGGAACGCGATCACCACGCTCAGCCCGAACACGAGCAGCGTCGTGTCCCCGCGGAACTCGTACACCCCGGGGATCTCGACCCGCGTGTTCGACGCTTCCTTTTGCTGATACGCCATTTCGGTCCACTCGAATTTCAGACCGGGCGGCAGGTCGCGCTTCGCGAGCGCTTCCATCTTCTCCATGGCCTGTCCGGACGAGATCAGCGTCGGAATGGTGATCCCGTTGAGGTCGGCGGACGGGTACATCTGGTACCGGTTCACCTTGCTCGGCCCCTGATACGGAGCGGTGTTCAGCAACCCGGCGATGGGGATCATTTCGCCGTTCGCGCCGCGCACCTTGATCTTGGCAAGGTCGTCGATCGAGCGCCGGAACGGCCCGTCCGCCTGAACCGTCACCTGCCAGTTCCGGTTTTCGAGGGTGATGTCGTTGACGTACACCTGCCCCATGTACGACTGGAGGGCGTCGTTGACCGCACTGACAGATACCCCCATCTGCTGCACGCGGTCCCGGTCCACGGTGAGGAACACTTGCGGGTTGTTCGAGCGGAACGAGCTGAACGCCACCGGGATGCCGGCCCGCGGGTCGCGGCTCGCCTCGGTCGCCAGCGACCACGTCATCCCTTCGAGCGTCTCCGACCCGATGTTGCCGCGGTCCTGGATCTGCATCTTGAACCCGCCGGCGTTCCCCAGCCCGAGGATCGGGGGCGCGCCGAACGCGGTCGCGGTGCCGCCGCGGATCTGGGCGAACTTGGCGTTCAGCTCGTTGGTGATCGCCTCCGCCCCGCGGCCCTTGCGCTCCCCGAACGGCTTGAGGCACACGTAGATGCCGCCGTTGTTCGGGATGTTCGCGCTGGAGAAAATCGAGTACCCGCTGATCTCCACCGTGTGGGCCACCCCGTCCGTTGAGAGGCACGCGGCGGCGACCTGCTTCATCACCTCATCGGTCCGCTCGACCGCCGCGGCCGGCGGCAGTTCCAGGTTCACCACGAGGTAGCCCTGGTCCTGCTGCGGGATGAACCCACCCGGGACCATCGAGAAGCCCCTGCCCGCCACCGCCAATAGGCCCGCGTACACCAGCAGCACAACGACCGTGAGCCGGATGAGCCACGAGACGGCGGTGCCGTAGAGCTTCGTGCCGCGGTCGAACGTCCAGTTGAAACCCCGGAACAGCCACCACCCGAACAGGTAGTGGAGCGCCTTGTCGATCAGGTCCTTGCCGGCGTGGTGGTCGCGGAGCAGGATCGGGCACAGCGCGGGGCTCAGCGTCAGCGAGTTGAACGCCGAGATCAGGGTGCTGACCGCGATCGTCACGGCGAACTGTTTGAAGAACTGGCCGGTGAGCCCCGGAATCACCGCCGCCGGGATAAACACGGCGCACAGCACCAGCGACACCCCGACGATCGCCATCGACACCTCGGACATCGCCTTGCGGGTCGCGTCGAGGGGCGCGAGCCCGCGGGCGATGTGGAACTCGACCGCCTCCACCACCACGATGGCGTCGTCCACCACGATGCCGATCGCGAGCACCATCCCGAACAGGGTGAGGTTGTTGATCGAGTACCCGAGGACGAACATGACCGCCAGCGTGCCGACCAGCGACACGGGCACCGCGATCATCGGGATCAGCGCCGCGCGCCAGTTTTGGAGGAACAGCAGAACCACGACGAACACCAGTAGGATGGCCTCGAACAGCGTCTTCACCACCTCGCGGACGCTCTCCTCGACGAACTCGGTGGGGTCGTACACGATCTGATAGTCGATCCCGTCCGGCCAGTCCGCGGACGCCCGGAGGGCCTTCATTTTGGCCTTCACGTCGCGGGCCGTGTTGAACGCGTTGCCGCCGGGCAACTGGAACACCGGCAGCCCGACCGACGGCTTGTTGTCGAGCGCGCTGGAGGAGTCGTAGCTCTTGGCGCCGAGTTCGACCCGGGCCACGTCCCCCAGCCGAACGAGCGCCTCGCCCGCCTCGCCCGACTTCACCACGATGTCCTTGAACTGCGCCTCCGTTTTGAGCCGGCCGAGGGTGTTGACCACGAGCTGACGGGCCTGCCCCTTCGGCACCGGCGGCTGGCCGATCTGCCCGGCCGCGACCTGCACGTTCTGCTTGCGGATCGCGTCCACGACCTCAGAGGGCACGAGGTTCACGTCGGTCATCTTGTCCGGGTCGAGCCACACGCGCATGGCGTAATCGCGGTTGCCGAACATAGCCACGTCGCCGACCCCATTGAGCCGGGCCAGTTCGTCCTTCACCGCGTTGTTGGCGTGCCGGCTGACCGCGAGCTGCTGCTGGAAAACCTCGTCGTCGGTCCGGGCCTCTTTCGTGGACACGAGGTTCACCACGAGCAGGATCGCCGTGGACTGCTTCTTGGTGACCACGCCGAGCCGGCGCACTTCCTCGGGCAGTTGCGGGAGCGCGACGTTGACCCGGTTCTGCACCAGCACCTGCGCCATGTCCGGGTCGGTGCCCTGGCGGAACGTGATGGTCAGCCGCATGGCCCCGTCGTTGGTGGCCTGCGACTCCATGTACAGCATCCCCTCGACGCCGTTCACCTGCTGCTCGATCGGGGCCGCGACCGTTTCGGACAGCGTCCGCGCGTCGGCCCCCGGGTACACCGCCGTGACCACCACCTGCGGCGGAACCACTTCGGGGTACTGCGCGATCGGCAGTTGCGTGAGCGCGAGGACGCCGGCCAGTGTGATGAGCACCGACAGCACCATCGCGAAGACCGGGCGCGTGATGAAGAACTGCATGACCGTCTGGGTGCGAGTGTAAAAAATGAAGGCGGCGCCACCGAGTCGCGCCACGCGGAAACCGCCCGGCGCCGTCGCACGGTCACGGTTTCACGGTCACGGGGATGCCCGGTCGCACCCGGAGCAAGTTGTCGGCGATCACCGTATCGCTGGTGGCGAGCCCGGCTCGGACCTCCACCTGACCATCGAACGTGTCGCCGAGTTCGATCTCACGCAGCGCCGCCTTGCCGTCGGCGACGACGTAGACGTACTGCTTGCGCTGTTGGGTGAAGACCACCCCCTCCGGAACCGCGAGCACCTGCCGCGGTGAGCCGGCAGCCACGCGGACGCGCACCGAGTCGCCCCCGGAGAGGTACGTGATCCCGCCCACCGATTTATTCGTGAAGGTGGCGCTGATGGTGCGTGTGGCGGTGCCGCGGACGATTTCCGGGTCCACGTAGTTAACGGTGCTGTTGCGGGTCGGGTCCTTTGTGTCGAACCCCTTGTCGCCCTTGAGTTTGATGGTGCAGGTGAGCGGGGTCGCCGGGTTCCGAGGGTCCTTGATCGCGCCGGCCAGGATCTGGTCCCGGTACCAGATGGACGTGAGTTCGTCCACCTCCCACACGGCGTCGATCGGGTCGACCGGCGAGATCGTGACCAGTTGGGTCTTGTACGCGTCCACGAGCGCGCCTTCGGCCACGAGCGCCTTGCGGAGGCGTCCGGTTGTCGGCGCGGTGACGGTGCAGTAGCTGAGGTTCTCTTGGGCCTTCGTCAGGGACGAGTTGCTCGCGTCCAGGGTGGCCTTGGAGACCTCAAGCTGAGCCTCGGACACCTTGACGCTCGCCGCCGCTTTGTCGAGGTCGGATCTGAACCCGACGCCCTTATCGATCTGCTGTTTGGTGCGGTCGTATTCGGCCCGGTCGCGGTCGATCTGCGCCGTCCAGTTGGCGATGTCGGCCTTGGCCTTCGCGACGTCCGACCGGGCCTTCTCGACGTCCGCCTTGAACAGGACGGGGTCGATGGTGAACAGCTTCTGGCCCTTCTGGACCAGCGGGCCGTCGTCCGTGAACTCGCGTTTGAGGATCTTCCCGCCCACCTGGGGTATGACGGTGACGGGGTCTTTGGTGACGAGCCGCCCGGTGAACTCTTTGGTCGGGCCGTACGACTTTTGTGCCGGCTTAAGGACGGCCACCGTCGGCGGCTCCGGCTCCGGGAGGGGCGCAGCGCCCTTACCGCACCCCGCCAGTGCCGTGACGGCCGACCCGAGGGCCAACACCAGCGTCGCACGCACAAGGCGCATCGCTCGCTCCGTTCGATTTTGAGGCAGACCTGGGGAGTGAAGTGAATACTAGCAAGGGAACGGTTCAAGGTCTCGCGGAAGGGTCATGTTGCTTGGCAAATCTGGTTCGTGTGTCCGCGGCGCCCCTCCCCCGCACTCCCACCCTCCCGGCTTGTAGACCACCGTGCCGGGTCGCGGACGTGAACGCCAGCCTCGGGCACCGACTCCTCGCACCGCCCGGCACCGCGTTCGACCACATCGCGCGTGGTTGTGCCTGGGCGGCATAACGAGAGTGCGCGGCCCGAACCGCTCGGTTGAGGTGGCCAGTGCCAAGCGGTGCGTCCTTACGTTCCGTGACGGCCCGATCGTCCCGGGCTCACGGAAACTTGGAGACCTCCGGCGGCATCTGCACCGGACCAGCACCGGGTTTGGACGGTGCGGGAGCAGAAGCGGAAGCGGGCGCGACAGCAGGAGCAGGAACGGGAGCAGAAATGGGAGCGGGCCACGATTCTTCCATCAGCAGCCCGGACAGTTCCGCAGCGGCCTTCCATGCCTCGCCGAGCGACCGGTTGTACTCCACCCGCGCTTCGGCGATCGCCCGCTGCGCCTGAATGACCCGCAGGTATTCGAACTGGCCGCCCTTGAACGCGGTCAGCGACAGTTGGTACGTCTCTTCGGCGCGGGGGATCAGTTCCTTGCGGTACGCCTCGGCGCGCTCCCGGGCGGCGGCGTACGCCTGGTACGCCGTCGCGACCCGGGCCGCCAGTTCGTTCTCGGTCTGCCCGACGTTCTGGATCGCCATCCCCAGTTCGGCGCGGGCCGCGCGAATGTTCCCCTGGTTCCGGTTCCACATGGGCACAGGCAGGCTGACGCCGACAGAGCCGTCGTGCGAACGGTTCTCGAACTGCCGCACGTACCCCGCGGAAACGGTCAGGTTCGGGATCGGCTCGACTTCCGCCCGGCGGACCGCCGCTTGCGCCCGCTCGACTCCCACCCGCGCCGACCGTGCCTGCGGGTGGTACTCCAGAACCGCCTGGCGGACCACTTCAGCGTCATAGTTCGGCAGGTTGTCGAACGTCGCCTTCACGGCCTCCGGGACCAGCGCGTTCTGCCCGGCGACGGCCGCCAGCCGCCGGTACGCCCCGGGCAGTTCGCGCCGAGCCGACTGGAGTTCGGCGCGGAACCGTTCGCGCTCGACTTCCAGTTGGATCAGGTCGAGCCGGGCGATCTGCTTGTTGTCGAGCAGCGTTTTCCCGATACCCCACGCGTCGTCGGCCAGTTTTACCACCTCCGCGAGGATCTCGGCCCGCTGTTGGAGCGTGAACGCCTCGTAGAACGCCCCCCGCACCGAGCCCACGACCGCGAACCGCTCGCCGAGCAGTTCGAGGGTGGCCTGATCAACCTCGCGCGCCGCGACCGCTTGCGCGAGCGTGAGCTTATGGCCCGTAACAATCGTCTGCGAGATCCGCGGCGCGGTGAGAATGCCGAGCCGGTCGGGGCTGGACCGGTCGCCGAGTTCGTCCCAGTTCACCGCCACGTCGGGGTTCGGGTACAGTCCGGCCTGGAGGTGCCGCCCGCGGGCCGCGTCGATAGCCAGGTTCGCTTTGGCGAGCCGCGGGTTCTGCTCGACCGCGAGCCGGAGGAAATCCTCCAAAGCGGACGGAGCGCTCGGGGTGCTCGGTCCCGGCACAGCGGACGGCGCCGGGTTTTGGAACGCCGCCTGCTGAACCCCCGTGTTACCGGGTTGCAAGCGACCGGCCGTTGGGGAAATCGGGGACGTACGGCCCGTTACCCTTCCCGGCGCCGGCGAGCGTGAAAGAAGGAGCGTGTCGTCGCTATCGGGCGACGCGCAACCGGCAACCAGCGCGGCCGCCCCGCCGGCGTACAGTGCCGCTCGTCGCCAAACGGTTCGGATGTTGAACAGCCGCATGACCAGCCCCTCGCGCGAATCTTCCAAAGTGTGAGAAAATGCGAGCCGATCAGCGCGCAGGGCTAGCAGCGGAAGGCATACGAATAGCGAATGAGACGCGCACCCGACTGCGATCCCAGAACCGGCTCACCAACGACCGTGTAGCAAACCGCCGGCGCCCCCGCGGGCACCGCATCTAACGGACCGGCAGCGCCGTCCTCTCCGCGCACGGGGTCGGAGCGTTCCGGTGCAGTCGGGACCGTACCCGTCTGTGCCCCGTGTTCACACGGGCCGTTACAGGTCCCGTGGGAGAGGGGTTCCGAATCGGGCGCGGACGGCGCATCATGCTCCGTGAGGCAGCACTTACAGTGCGGCTCTGCTGGTGAGACCGGGGCCAGGTGGGGAACCCGCAGCCCGAGCGCGTGGGCGATGTGACACGGACATTGACCGGACCCGGTGACCGGTACGGTCGCCAGGAACGCAGCGCCCAAAATCCACGCCGAAACCGCTCGGAACATCGCATCCGTCCGAATGGTCAATGTCGTAACCACTGCTACAACCGTCACACTTATCGACCGCGAAGGTGCGTCGGCTTCATCGCAGTTCGGAACTTAGGCAAGTGCTCCCGTCTGAACCGTCCGATTGCTGATACGGCGTTCAGACTTGAGCCGGTGCCCACCTTCCGTTCGCGGAGCGGTTGCCGGCCCGGTTATTGGCACATCCGGCATTCCTCACAGCCCACCAGAAGCAGCTTGGCGGTAGCAACACGCCAGCGAATCGGCAGCTTATGGCCAGCGGCTGTCCGTCGCGTGTCCAGTTCGTGGCCGCCGGCATGAGACTGTAACCCCCGTTACAGCGCTGCGACTTGACGCCGGCCGAATGGGTTACGACACACACGCCCGGCTGTGGGTTTCGTGCCGGTGCGACACGCAATCCAACCACCTCACCCCGCGCCCCGACCGGTCGGGTATCGCCTCAGCAGTTCGACCGCTGTGTTCGCCACCAACCGGTAGCTTTCGCGACTGTAGCCGCCGCTCAGCAACATGACGGTGGGAACGACCCTGCCCCGCAGTTGTTCGATCACGTACAGGTCACGAGCCAGAACGTCGGCGGCCGTCAGGTTCAACCCGCCCAGCGTGTCACCGGCGAACACGTCGGTTCCGGCGTTGTAAACGGCCAGTCCGACCCGCCCGGACCGACAAACCGAGTCCAGAAACCCCGGAAGCGTCAGGTTGAGCAGACGCATGTACTCGCCCCCAGTGCAGTGATCCGGAAGCGGAACGGCGCAGTCGATCCGGCGCCGGGCTTCCTGGTCGTGTGCGGGGTAAATGTGTGGGTTGAAGGCGTCGTACAAGAAGACCCTTGGATCGGAGCGGAAGTGGTGACAAACGCCGTTCCCCTGGTGCGCGTCGAGATCGACGTAAACCACGCGGTCGTCAGGAGCGAGCCGTCCGGCGGTTCGTAACCCGTGGACCAGGTGTGCGATGTCGTTGAAGACGCAAAACCCCTCACCGCCGTTCGGCCGTGCATGGTGATACCCCCCGGACAGGTTAAGCGCGAGGCCGTGCGTCAGCGCCTCGCGGGCGGCGACAAGCGACCCGGCCACCGCCCACCGCATCGGTCGTAGAACCGCCCGCCAGACGGCCCACGCCGGCAGCCGGCGCAGGAAAGGCAGTTCCAGCACCCATGCGAGTTCACGCGGGTCGCCGAGTCGCGCGAGGTATGAGGGGTCGTGTGTCACCGAAAGTTCGGCGACCGACACCGGGCGGGGCACACCGACCAACGCGCGGTCGCGCAGCAGTCGCCCCACACTTCCGATGGCACGCCAAGCCCGGCCGTACTTTCGTGAGTCGAACGGGTGCAACCGCTCCAGCCCGAGGAACCCGATGTTGTACCGGCGAGTATAAATCAACTTCATCAGCGAACCTTCGCACGATCCGGTGAGATCGTCCGGTCAGGGGCCGTTCCCGCCGTTCTTCCGCCGATCCGGACCCGTCACGCTGTCACTGGTGAAGGAACCTCACGTCGCGGACGTTTTGCTCGGCGACGGCCCGCGTGATCTTGCCCATCCGGAACAATAGCCGCACCGACTCGTCGCACGTCCACATGCCGTCTTCGCGCCCGGTCTGGATGCAGTTGTCGATGCTCTCCACCTTGTTCTGACGGATCGCGCTCGCCACCGGGTGCGTGTTCCACAGCACCTCCAGTGCGAGGTGCCGCTTCTCGCTCTTCTGAACGCTCGGCAGCAGCCGCTGACTGACGATCGCGCGGAGGCTCATCGCCAGTTGCGACCGCACGCCGGAGTGCGCGTCCGGCGGGAACAGGTCCGGCAACCGGGTGATGGCGCCCTTCGCGTCACGGGTGTGGAGGGTGCTGAACACGAGGTGCCCCGTTTCGGCGGCACTCAGCGCCATTTGCGCGGTCTCGCGGTCGCGGACCTCGCCCACCAGAATCACGTCGGGGTCCTGGCGCAACCCGTACTTCAGCCCGTCGGCGAACGAGAGCACGTCGCCCCCGACCTCGCGCTGGGTGATGACCGAGTTGGGCTCACGTGGGAACCGGTACTCGACCGGCTCTTCCACCGTGATGATGCGGTACCCGCCCGCCTTATTGATCTGATTGACCAGCATCGCCAAGGTGGTCGATTTGCCCGATCCGGTCGCGCCGGTGACGATCACGAGCCCGTCGCGCAGCGCCACGAGCCGGGCCGCCAGATCCGCCGGGAACCCGGCCCATGTGAGATCGGGAATCGCATCCGGGATGAGTCGGAAGCAGCCACCGGTGTCACCGCCGGCCAGAAACAGGGTCGCGCGGAACCGCGTCGATTTGCCCCCGAGTTCGCACTCGAACGAGTAGTCCGCGTTCTTGCTGTTCTGGAGCCGCTGGGCCACATCTTCCGGGCACGACGAGAGCAACAGCGGTTCCGTGTCGGCCGCGGTGAGCGGGGCTTCGGGCAACTCGATCAGGTCGCCGTGCAGTCGGATCACGGGCGGGTGCCCGGCGACAACGTGGAGGTCCGAGGCACCGGCCTGCACCGCCCATTCGAGCCACTGAAGGAGTTTGTCCGCGATGCGTGCCGCCATGCCCCGTCCCCCAGCGTGTGCGGATTCGGTTCCGACCGCGGCATCATAGCAAGCGCCGGCGCTCCAAGTGATGAGTCGTTGCCCCTCGATTAACGGTTCGGTGTCACCAGGGGACACCGTTGTCGGTTCCCCTGGTGACGATGGCCTTTCGCGTCAGTGGTTGAACAGGAACGCGGGGCTGTTCACCAGCGCCCACACCACGTCCTGCGCGCCGAGCACGCGCGGGTCGGACGGCGGGGCGTTGGCCCCTTCGGCCGCGAGCCGCGCGTACTCCTTGTCCTGGGCGAGATACATCTGTCGCAATTGCGCCTGCTGGGCCGGCGTCCGCTTCTCGACCGGCGTTTCCAGCAGCGTCACCTGCTGCGGGTTCAGCGGGCTCTGGAGCTTCGGGTTCGGGTCCGAGGTCACCGAGATCCGGAACTTGCCGATCGCGTGCTTGCTCCCGTACCGCTGGTCCAGCACGGCGGTGAACTGCGCCCCCACCGGGCTGCTCACCGGCTTGTCGAACTTGAACAGCGCCGCATTGTCCTGCCCGAGGCGCCCCGCAGTGGCCCACCCGGTGGCCGGGTTGTTGTCCACGGCGAACGCCGCCGGGAAGCCGTTCTGGGCGAAGATCTGGTCCGCCGCGGTCAGTTTCAGCGGCACCGGATTGCTGTCGATTTGGTCCAGAAGCCGGTACGTCACCCGCAGCTCGTTGAGCACGAAGTTGCCGTTCTCGGCGCGCCCGGGGCCTCGCGCGGGCAGCGTCGGGTCCGGGAGAACTTCGAGCCGCAACGCAGTAATCGGCCGATCGGTTTCCACCAGCCCGATCACGGTGTACAGATCCGTTTCGGGCACGGCTCCGGTGGCGAGGAGCGACCCGTCCTTGCCGAGCTGGAGCTTCGTGCCCGGCGCCTGCGCCCGCGCGCGGCGCACATCAAGCGCGGTCCACGCGGTCGGCTTCTGCGCCCGCAGCCCCTCCTCCCAAACCTGCTGTTTGGCGGCCACGGTAGCTTTGTACGCGTTGAACGCGTCCGCCTTGGGTTTGTACTCGGCCAGCATCTTGGCGTGGTAGCCGCCGGCGCCCCGGAGCGCGTCCAGCGCCGCCGCCCGTTCGCCCGCCGTCGGGCGTCGGTTCAGCACCGACAGGAAGATCTGTTCGACCACCTTCGTGTCGTCCTTTTCGGACTGCACGAACTGGTTCAGCCGGCTGTTGGGGTCTTTGATCGCCTCCGCGACCACCGGGCCGCTGACCATCGCGAGCACCGGGCCGAGGTTCAGCCCCGAGCCGCGTTCGCACTCGCACGAGCTCTCCCGCACCGGCTTGTTGAACAGTTCCAGGAACCCGCCGGGCAGTTCCACGTTGCTGTCCACCAGTTGCGCGGCGCGGGAGCCGGCGGGCAGCCCGGGCAACTTCGCTTGCGAGCCGGTCGCGCGGTGGATCGCGTCGAACAGGACTTCCGCGGGGAGGCGCCGCGCCAGCGCGTGCGAGTAGTTGATCTCGTCGTCCTTGTTCCACTTGTTCGTGGCCAGCGAGAGCTGGTACGTCCGGCTCTTGCAGATGGTCTTGATGAGCTTCTGCGTGTCGAACCCGGACTGGATGAAGTCCGCGGTGAGGGCGTCGAGCAGTTCTGGGTTCGTGGGCGGGTTCCCGGCGCGGATGTCGTCGATCGGCTCGATCAGCCCGACGCCGAGCAGGTAGCTCCACATCCGGTTGACGTAGCTCTTTGCGAAGTACTGGTTGTGCGGAGAGGTGATCCACCGCGCGACCTCTTCGCGCCGCGCGCCCCCCTTCGGCAGTTCCGCGGCGACCGCGTACGGGAAGTACGGTTTCGCGGTCTCGCCGGTGCGCTCGTGCTTGATCTCACCGCCCTTCTTGTCGGTGATGACCTCCACCAGCGGCTTCGCCCCCTCCACCGCTGTGCCGCCGATCTTCTGCCCCTTGAACTTCGGGTCCTCGGCGCGCCCCACCTGCGCGAAGTACGCGGCGAGGCCGTAGTACTGGTCCTGGGTCCACTTCTCGAACGGGTGGTCGTGGCACTTGTTGCAGTTGAACCGCACCGCCAGGAACAGTTGCGTGGTGTTCTCCATCACCGCGTCGGCGTCGCGAAGGGTCTTGTAATACGCGGCGGGCGGGTTCTCAACGTTCGACCCGCTCGCGGTGACGACCTGGTACGCGAACCTGTCGTAGGGCCGGTTCTCCGCGACGGCGTCGCGGATCCACTTGCGGAACGCGGTCGCGCCCACGTCCCCGAGGAACTTCCGATTCACCATGAGCAAATCGGCCCACTTGTTGGCCCAGTGCTCGACGAACGGCTCGCTCCCGACCAGTGCGTCAATGACCGCGTCGCGTTTCTCGCGCAGCGGGCGCGCGTCCGCCAGGAACGCCTGCACCTGTTCGGGCGTCGGGGGGAGGCCGGTCAGGTCGAGGTACGCCCGGCGCAGGAACGAGGCGTCGTCCGTCAGCCCACTGGCCTGAACCTTGACCTTCTTCAGCTTCTGATCGACCAGATCGTCGATGTAGTTGTGAACGGCCTGCTGCTTCCACTCGAACCCCGATCGGTCGCCCATGACGACCACAGTGCTCGCGGCGTAGACGCCCTCGTAACGGGCCAGCATGGTGGCCTCCCCGCGGCGCGCGGTGCTCACGAGCCCCGCCCGGTCCACCGTGACGACCTCGGTGTTGCTGCTCTCAACGAACGTCTCGGCGGTCACATCGCGAACGCGCCCGTCCGTGTAGGTCGCGACGGCGGCGAACTGCTGCTTCTGACCGATACGGCCGATGATGGGGTTCTTGGGGAAGATTTCGAGCGACTGGACCCGGACGGCGTCCAGGTCGAGCTTCACGCCCTGAGCGATCCACCGGCGCACGACCTCGTAGTACGGGTCACCGGCGGCCATCGTGACGCCGCCCTGGTGCGGCACGGCCCCGGCCGGCTTTAACAGCATCAGGCTCTTTTCCGGCGCCGCGCGGTTGAACCGGCGGCCCTCAAGGTCGTCGGTCAGGGCACGGTAGTCGTAAACAGGGTCGTAGCCGCGGAGGGACAGTTTAAAGCCGTTCTTGCCGGCCTGAGCGCCGTGGCAGGTGCCCTGGTTGCAACCGAGCTTACTCAGCACCGGCTGCACGTCCGTGACGAAGCTGACCGGTTTATCCTCCGCCGTGCCCGTGACCGCGAGCGGGACGCGGACGGCTTGCCCAGCCAGGGCAACTTCGATCTCCCCGGCGCCGTCGGCCACGGGACGCACCAGTCCCGCCGGGCTGACGGTTGCGGCCTTCGGAGCGGTCACCTTCGCGATCCGGGTGACATCCACCACGTCCCCACCGTCGAGCGTGGCGGTGACGAGCAACTGCGCGTACGAGAACGGTCCGGCGAGTTGCACCTTTGCGGGGTGGGCGGTGAGTCTGACGACCTTCGCCCCGTCCGGGAGCTTTTCCTGTGCGAAGACCGCCGGCCCGAGCGCGAGGAGGAGCACAACGGCGGCGTATCGAAAGGGCTTCATGGGGAGGTCTCGGAGGGCGTTCTTGATTTGGTTGCGTTCACTTGTTGGGCAGTGCGACGAAGCTGTTCACGAGCTTGCCGGTCGCGGGGTCGTGGAGCCACACGGTGCCGTCGAACCCGGCGGAGGCGATCCGCTTGCCGTCCGGTTGCCACGCGACCGTGTAGACCGGACCGGTGACCTTCTCGCACACCACTTTCGCGCCGGAGGTGGAGTCGTAGACGCGCACCTCGCCCTTCCCGTCCAAACTGCTACACGCGGCGAACTTCGAGCCGTCTGAATTGAAGGCGACGGCCGACACGCGGCCCGGCAGCGGCTCGTACTCGCGGATCTTGTTGGCGTCGTCGCCGATCTGCCGCTTCACCTCGCGGTGGATCTTGTAGAGCCGCGGCCGCCCGTCCGCGCCGGCGACGACCACCTCGTCGTACACCTTCTCGATGAACTTGCCGCCCTCATCCTGCGGGACCTTCGTCACCCGCCGCTCCTTCACCGGGCGCCGGTCGACGGTGATGAGCCCCCCCTTGAGCGCGCCGGGGGTGATGCTGGTGACGTTGTCCACGAACCGCTGGGTCTCCACCTCGGTCAGCTTCATGCTCATGTCGCGGCCGACCGAAATCAGGTGCGCCCCGTCCTGCGAGAACACCGTGCCGAGCACCCAGTCCGAGTGGGTGCCCATCTGGAGGGTCTGCTTACCACTGGCGGCATCGATCGCGCGGACGGTGTTGTCCGCGCACCCGAACGCCAGCGTCTTGCCGTCGGGAGACCAACTGACGCCGTACAGCGTGTCGAAGGTGACCGGGGCCGACAGCAGGAGTTTCTCGTCTCCGGGGCGCCAGACCTGCACTTCTCCGAACCGCCCGGGCGCGCCGCCGACCGCCGCGAGCTTCTTTCCGTCCGGCGAGAAGGCGAGCGACTGCACCCGCTCCGAGATCCCGATCAGCCGCGACCGCAGCTTGAGCTCTGTGGTGTCGTAAATCAGCACCTCGTGATACCCAGTGACCGCGAGCTGCGCGCCGTCGGGACTGAACGCGACCGCGGTCACCACCGGCGGGGCCGAGTACTTCGGCGGGTTCGACGCGTCCACAGCCGCAGCCTTCGCACTGGCAGGCGTGTCGTCAACGGCCCCCTGCGCGATCCAGTCGGTAATGAGCTTGATCTGAGCGGCCCCGAGCGGGTCACGGCCCTTGGGCATCTCCGCTTTGCCGTTGCTGTGTACCTTAATCTGTTCAACGAGGTAACTCTGTGCCGGTTTGCCCGGGACCACGCCGACCTTCTCGCGCTCGCCGGCCTTCAGGAGGTCGGCGTGGGTGGTCATGACGTACCCACCGAGCGGCTTGGCCGGCTGGTGGCACCCGTTACAGTGCTGCTGGAACACGGGGCGCACGTCTTTGTAATAGCTCACCTTCGGCGGCTCTTCGGCGCGTACGGTAAGTGGGAGCGCCGCAGCAAGTGGGGCGACAAATACAAGAGCGCAAAACATCCGCATGAAGACGAACCTCGGCGGGAGGGCCTGACGGGCCGGAGGTTGGTGGGCAGGTGCCTCAGTGTAGCAACGGAACAATTACGCACGCAACAGCCCAGTTCCAGATTCTGGAGAATCCGCGCACGCAGAGGGGCGGACGACGGGCGGTTTTAAAGAGCTTTTGACAGAATCAACAGGATTGACCGGATTCAAAGTCCAAAGCGCCCCGCGCGCCCCTTGTATTCATGTTCTAATCGTGTTGATCCTGTTAATCCTGTCAAAACTCTTTAGCGCCGCCTGACAGGTTCTGCTTCAGCTTATTAAATCTCATAATTGAATGATCGATACCAAGCCACCGTGCGGTCCGGGCGGTCGCCGGTACCGGGCTCGATTCGGAACGACCGAGTTCACCTTGACACCCGCGGGCCGAACTTGCGAACATCCCACCCGTGGGGGGAGCGGAACGGAATCTCGCCCGGTCCAGGGACGGATGGGGGTCGCATGTCGGCGCTACTTTCGAGCTTGCTTGCGCGCATCGGGGATAAGACCGCAACGGTCGGAATCATCGGGCTCGGCTACGTCGGGCTGCCCCTCGCCCGCGCGTTCTCGAACGCGGGGTTCCGCGTCCTCGGCTTCGATATCGACACGGCGAAGGTTCAGAAGCTGAACGCCGGCAAGTCGTTCATCAAGCAGATCCCGGACACAACCGTCGCGGAAATGCGCGGTAAGGGGTTCGAGGCCACCGACCGGTTCGAGCGTTTGGACGAGCCGGACGCGATCCTGATCTGCGTCCCGACCCCGCTCACCGAGGCGCGTGAGCCCGATCTCACCTACGTGGTGAACTCCGCGAACGCGATCGCCGGCCGGCTGCGCCCCGGTCAACTCGTGATCCTCGAAAGCACTACCTACCCGAGCACCACGCGGAACGTGATGCTCCCGGTGCTGGAGCGGACCGGGCTGACGGCCGGCGCCGACTTCTTCGTGGCGTTCAGCCCCGAGCGCGAGGACCCGGGCAACCCGACCCACTCCGTCAGCCACATCCCGAAGGTGGTCGGCGGGCTGGACGACGGCAGCGGCGACGCGGCCTGCGCACTGTACACCGCGATCGTGCCGAAAGTGGTCCGGGTCTCGACGCCCGAAGTCGCCGAGGCGTGCAAGATCCTGGAGAACACCTACCGCGCAATCAACATCGCGCTGGTGAACGAGATGAAGGTGCTCTACGACCGCATGGGCATCGACGTGTGGGAGGTCATCGACGCCGCGAAGACGAAGCCGTTCGGGTTCCAGGCCTTCTACCCCGGCCCCGGCCTGGGCGGGCACTGCATCCCGCTCGACCCGTTCTACCTGAGCTGGATCGCCCGGCACCACGGCATGACCACCCGGTTCATCGAGCTGGCCGGCGAGGTCAACACCGCGATGCCCGGGTACGTGATTACCAAGGTGGCCGACGCGCTCAACGACGCCGGGAAGGCGGTCCGCGGGAGCAAGGTCGCGCTGCTCGGGATGGCGTACAAGAAGGACATCGATGACCCGCGCGAGTCGCCCAGCTTCGAGCTGCTCGACCTGCTGCTGAAGAAGGGCGCGGGCGTCACCTACAACGACCCGCACATCCCGTCTCTCCCGCGGATGCGGCACTGGCCGCACCTGGAGCCGATGCAGAGCCAGCCGCTCACCCCCGAGTACCTCGCGGCGCAGGACTGCGTGCTGATCGCCACCGATCACACCGCCTACGACTACGACTTCATCGTGAAGCACAGCAAACTCGTGATCGACACCCGTAACGCCACCAAAACCGTGAGCAGCGGGCGCGAGAAGGTCGTACGGGCCTGACAGACGAATTCGGTCGTGGCCGTTCTCGCGGCCCGGCGCCATGAGGTCAGCACGTTACGACGCGCTGACCTCACGGCGTTTCGGGTCCGGTCCGTTCTCCGCACCACTTCTGATCGCAGTTCCGCCTCACTCACACGGAACGCCACGGCTCCCGATACCACCGCTCGACTTAACCATCGGCGTACCGAACTGTTGCGCAGGCGACCGCCAACCGATGGCTCTCTTCACCCATCGCGGCTACGGTATCGGAAATCGTTCAGGAATTTCCGACTCCGGCCCCCACCACCGGGCACTGCCCTGCGATATGAACGCTCCGCTTTCCCGAATGGTCGCCAACTTCGCCCCGGTACAGCCCGACAGGGATCTACTCGCACGGTTCGTCCACGACCGCGACGAGGCCGCCTTCACCGCCCTGGTCCACCGCCACGGGCCGATGGTGTACGGCGTCTGCCGCCGGCTCCTCGGTAACTGCGCCGACGCCGACGACGCGTTCCAGGCGGTGTTCCTCGTTCTGGCAAACCGGGCCGGCGCTCTCGCCCAGCGGCCGGCTCTGGGCGGCTGGCTGTACGAGGTGGCCGTGCGGGTGGCGAAGAAGGCCCGCACCACCTTCGAGCGCCTCCGGCGGCACGAGCGGCGGGCGGCCGAAGGCCGTATGGAACACGTGTTCGACCCGGCCCCGGACGACTCGGCCGAGTGGCTGGACCGGGAGCTGGCGGCGCTCCCCGAGCGGCTCCGCGAGCCGGTCGTGCAGTGTCTCATCCGGGAGCGACCGCGGGCCGAAGTGGCGGCCGAACTCGGCATCCCCGAAGGCACCCTGGCGAGCCGTCTGGACGCCGCCCGGAAGCGACTGGCAGAGCGATTGGCCCGGCACCGCGTACCGCTGGCGCTCGGCGGGCTGCTGGCGTCGGTGCCATCGTCCCTGACCGCGGCGACGACGAAACGGGTCGCCGACGGAAGCGGATCGGCGATCCACCAACTCGCGCAGGAGGTCACGAAAACGATGTCTCTGAGCATGAAACGGGCTGCGCCCGCCGTACTGGCCGTCGCGGCGGCAGTCGGCGGCCTGCTGCTCGCAACCGACCGGAGCGCCCCACCGAGTTCTCCGCCCGGCGACACGCTGGTCGTCCGCCGAGCCGCGCCCGTGTCAGCCGAACCGGCGTGGCTGGCGACGTTCCGCAAGCGGTACGCGCTGAAGGACGGGGAGTACGTCAAGCGGGTCGCGCCGCCGTACGTCGACGAGCGCAAGGAGTACATGTACCGCGTGTGGTATCCGGAGAAGCAAACGCCCGAGGACGAGGCCAAGGCGCGGGAGATATTGGACCGCGACCAACTGACTTTGGCCCTGTTCCTCAACTTCGATGGCGCCCGGGTCACGACGCGAACCAGCGTGTCGGCCCCGGGTCTGTGTGATATCCCGGAGCGCGAACGGGACGGCAAAATGCTGAGCGTCTGGGATACGGTGGCGTACGTCACCGAGTGGGAGCACCCCGAAATCGCGATCGACCCGAAATCCAGCGACCATCCACTGCTGTCCCGCAAAGATCACACGAGCGTGACACGGTCCGTCAGCGGCGATTTCGTGATCCGAAAGGGCGCGCCGATTGAAAAGGTGGTGCGCCAGCTCGAGCGCATCTTCCGTGACGAGTGCAAACTCGACGTCCGATTGACCCTCAAAGAAGAAGAGCAGACGGTGTTCGTGGTCGGTGGGACGTTCAAGCCGAAGCCGCCCGAGTGGCGGCCGAAAAAGGAACTGGACTTTTACGCGGCTGAAGATGGGTTGAACAAGGAGTACGACCACTTCGGGGGCAACAACAAAAACTCGAAGGCGCGGAACTGGCAAACGGTCAACACGTCACTCGACATCGGCACGCCCGCGGCACTGGTGCGGTCCGTCGGAAACCGCCTCGGCACGCGGATGGTGTGGGACGGGCCGCTCCCGACCGAGTTCCGCGTTTCGTGGCACCAGCACACCTTCCGGACCCCAACGAAAGAGCAGGAGGCGCTCGACCGCGACCCCGAGAAGGTGCTGCCCGTTGTGACCGCACAAACCGGTCTGACATTCAGGAAAGACAAGCGCCGTGTCCAGGTGCTGTACCTGAGCGCACCGGCGCCACAGTGAGCCATCCGTCCACGCAACCGGTATGCGTTTGGAGAAGGCCGATACCGCGCGGGTGTCGGCGGAAGCAACCCGACACAACCGAAGAACGACCTCTCACGCTCGGGCGCCATTGTCTGGCGCCCGTTGTTCATTTCCCCGAGGCGCGCACGCCCGGCCGAGATCGTCTCGCCCGCGGCCCGCCCGACACCGCTCGGAAAATTCGGCCGTCGCTGTTAGGTCCGGGGCGGTCGGACCGAACAGATGTCGTTCCCGCGGCAGCCGCCGCAACACACTTCACACGGTGACGACGATGATGACCTCTCTCCGCAACCTGTTCGCCGCCGCCCCGACCGCCCGCCGGGCCAACCTCGGTCTCGAGGACCTGGGCGACCGCACCATGCTCTCGGTCACAACCGGCACCATCGCCAACGGCATCACCTGGCGATTCGACTACAACGAGCAGACCAAAGTCGGCACGTTCACGGTGAACGGCACGAACGCCGCCGAGCAGATCTACCTGACCGAGCGGTTACTCAACGCCGACCCCGGCGACCCGAATGCCGGCGAGACCCGGCCGGTGGGGGTGGACGTGGTGCTCGGCGGCGGGAACTTTCAGGGCGGCTCGCCCGACTTCGCCCCCGGCAGCACCATCACCGTCGAGGTGAATGCCAGAGGCGGAAACGACACGGTGGTCAACGCCACCCGGTTCGGCGGCACCCTCAACGGCGGGGATGGGAACGACACCCTGACCGTGGTGGCCACCAACACCGCGGTGAACCAACTGCTCGGCGGGGCGGGGAACGACACCCTGACCGGCGGGTCGGGCAACGAGCTGCTCGTCGGCGGCCTGGGGAACGACCTCATCAGCGGCGGCAACGGGAACGACGACCTGTGGGGCGACGACCGGGTGGGGTCGAACGGGGTGTTCGTGAGCAGCGGCAGCGGCACCGACATTCTGCTCGGCAACATGGGTAACGACACGCTCCGCGGCGGCGGGGGTGACGACCAGCTCTGGGGCGACCACGCCCAGAAGCAGATGGTGAACGGCCAGCTCCAGTGGGTCAGCCTGGACAGCGGCGGCAACGACCAGTTGTTCGGCGAGGCGGGCAACGACACCCTGGTCGGCGGGTGGGGGAACGACACGCTGAGCGGCGGGGCCGGGAACGACTGGCTGTTCGGCGGTAAGGGGAACGACGCGCTGAGCGGGGGCGACGACCGCGACTACCTGTTCGGCGGGGACGGGAGCGACTCGCTCGACGGCGGGGCCATGACGGACTACATCCGGGTCGGCGGGTACAACGACCCGTTCTGGGGCGTGGACGAGTTCTACCTCCCGCACGGGGTGAACGGGAACGACGAGGACACCGAAACCACGGTACGAGGGTGACGCGCCGGGGGCGTCCCCCGGGTCTGCCCACCGGTTCGCGCCTGATTCACGGCTAAGTTGCTCGTGCCCGGTTTGGGCTGATGCCTTTGTGGCACGGACATTCCTGCCCGTGCCACAATAACATGCATTACCAGTCGAATCGTGAGTGAGAAAAGCGCGGACGTAGCGGTACGTGGGACACGCGAGGCGGTACACTCGCTGAGGGACGGCTCGCCCGCCACTCGCTCCAGGGTGTCACATGTACCGCGCGATCGGATTGCTGAAGCCCGATACGGATTTCACCGTCGCCGAGGCCGAGCAGCGGCTCGCGCAGGCGTTTCCGGGGTTCACCATCAACCGAACGGCCGACCGCGTTGACGTGGCCCGGGGGGACTGGTGGATCGCACTGGCCCGCGCCGCCGACGAACGGGTCGCTCAGGAGATCGAAGGGCTGGCCGGGCACATCGCGGGCGTCGAGCCCGACGAGGCCGCGGCATACGTCGCCGCCGGGGCTCGCGTCGAAGTGTGGACCGACGTGCCGGACCCGCTCATGGAACACTTCAACGATTACCTCAAGGTGATCGAGGTGCTGAAGAGCTTTAAGGGGCTCCTGGCCGTCGATCCCAAAGAGCGCGGCGTGCTGTAAGCCGCCCGGAGTTGGCCCCGCCGCCGCCTCTGTTATCATGGCGGCATGTCGCACGCCGCGTTCCTCAGCGCCATCACCGACTCCCCGGACGATGACACCGCCCGGCTCGTTTACGCCGATTTCCTGGACGAGCAGGGCAGTCCCGGCGAGAAGGACCGCGCCGAGTTCATCCGAACGCAGGTTCGGCTGGGTACGCTGGGCGAGACCGACCCGGAACGCACGGCACTTGAGGACCGCGAGAACGAACTGCTCCGCAAGTACGAGCGGGTGTGGATAGGGCCGCTGCACGATCGGCTCGCCCGGGGACTCGCCCGCTGGCGGTTCGAGCGCGGTTTTTTGACCACCGTACAGGTCACCGCCGCGGCGCTCGCCAACCGGGGGGCGGCGCTGTTCGAAGCTCATCCGGTCAGCCGGGTGCGGCTGCTTGAAGTCGGGACGGGGGCAGAACGGTCGCTCGCCCGGGCGCGCTGGTGGTCCCACGTCCGCGATCTCGACACGGGCCGCACCGCGCCGACGTTCGCCCGGCTCGAAGCCCTGCTCCGGGCGCCGCACCTCACCCGGCTCCGCGCGTTCGGGTTCGACACGAGCGTGGAGAACGGGCCGAACCCGATCCTACCCGACCTGCTCGCAACCAGCCCCGCGACCGCCAACCTCGAAGAGCTGCACGTCCGGGACCGGCGCCGCGACCCGGCCGAACTGCTCCCGTTCCTGAACGGCTCCCGGGTACGGGTGCTCAAGCTCAGCCAAAACGCGCTGACACAAGAGGGTTTGCGCGCGCTGCTCACGTCCCCGTTCGCCGCGGGGGACGTGCGCGTCCACCTCGAAGGCCCGCGCCTCGGGCCGGAGCTGTGGCCGGCATTCACGGCCAAGAAGGCACGACCGGTCGTCGAGCGGATCGGCTTCGGCACCCGCACACAGCCCGCGGCGCTCGACCTGACGACCTTGCTTTCCAGCCCCGCCGCGGCCAACCTGACCGCACTGGACCTGGGCGAAACGAAGCTCAGCGGGGCCGCCATACGCGAACTCGCGGCGACCGACTTCCTGGCACGCGCCACCGAGCTGCGGCTGACGCGCTGTTACGTGGGCGTGAAGGGCATGGCGGCTCTCGCGGCGGCGCCGGCTCCGAACCTGCGCAAGCTCGCTCTGGGGGAGACGGAGCTCAAGGCCCGCGGCGTGTTCAAACTGTGCGAAGCGCCGTGGGCCGACGCGCTCACCGAACTCGACCTGATGCGTAACGCGATCGACGACGACGCACTCGCGGACATGGCCGGCTCCGGGCGGTTCACCAACCTCCGGCACCTCGACCTCCGGGTGAACAGCCCGGACCTCGAAAGGTGTACAGTCGCGATCGGCGACCGAGGGGTCATGGCGCTCGCGGCGGCACCGAACTTCGCCCGGCTGCGGTCCCTGAACCTCTACCGCACGCGCGTGACGGCGCGCGGCGTCGAGGCGCTGCTGAGCAGCCCGCACTTACGGCTCGCGGGCCTGGAACTCGGCGGGTACGATCTCGGGAGCGATCTCCCCGCGGTGCTCGCGCGGTCGCCGGCGCTGGCTCGGCTCACCGCCCTCTCGCTGTCGTTCACGCCCTCGCTCGGCGGGGACGCCCTGCTGCCGTTGGCCGAGTCGCCGCACCTGTCGCCGCTGTGCCGGCTCGACGTGCGGTACTGCCACGTGAGCGATCGCGTCGCCGCCGCGCTGGCCGCCCGACTGGGGCGCCGGCTCGAGAACCACCCCACGGTCGAGACCTGGTAACCATGTCCACCGAAGCCGCCCTGCTCCGCGCGATCCGCGACCAGCCCGACGAGGACACGCCGCGGCTCGTCTACGCCGACTTCCTCGAAGAAGACGGGCACGGGGCGCGAGCGGAGTTCATTCGTCTCCAGGTGGAACGGGCGCGACTCCCCGACGGCGCCCCCCAGCGCGGCCCGCTTGAGGACCGCGAACACGAGTTGCTCGGCGAGTACGAGTGCGACTGGCTCGGGGTGCCGCCGGACGACACGGCCGAACTCACGGAGTGGGAGTTCGAGCGCGGGTTCGTTCACGAGGTCGCCGCCAGCCCGGTGTTCATGAACGGTCCGGGCGCCGACCTGTGCGCCGCCCACCCGGTGCGCCGCTGGCGGGTGACCTCCGGCGACCTGGGAACCAACTTCCCCGCGGACCTGCGCGAGGCCGGGCAGCGCGGCTGGTTCGCGCGGCTCGAAGCCGTGGACCTGACCGGCTGGTACCCGGACCTCGGCGAGATCAGCGGGTTCCTCGCGCGGTCGGCCTTCGACCGGCTCCGCGAACTGGACCTGACCGGCCGTGGGCCGCTCGACCCGCTCCCGGAGGTGCTGGAGTTCGCCCCGTTCCGCGACCGGCTGAAGGCGCTGCGGTGCGGCGCGGCCGGGTACGAGGGCGGCCGGCTCGACGCGGCCGAGTTCGCCCGGGCGATGGGCTCGGCGTGCCGGCTCGACGAGTTCGCGGCGGTCGCGGCACAGTTGACCGCCGACGACCTGCGCGCCCTGCTGTCCGCACCGGCACTGATGGCGCTGACCGCGCTCGACGTTCGCGACAACCCGATCGCGGCCGACGGCTGGGAGGCGTTCCGCGCTGCACCGTTCCGGCTCCGCGAACTCGACATCTCGGGCACCCAACTCGGGGGAGCACTGGGGCGGCTGCTCGGGTGCGCCGCGCTCCGCGACCTTCACCGGCTGCACATGAACCGGGCCGGCCTTGCAGCGGGCGATGTTGAGGAACTCGCCGCGTCGCGGTTCTGGACACAGGCGGAGGAGCTGCGCCTGCAACAGGGCGCCTGGGCGAACAACAACGATTACGACGAAGCCGGCGAGCCCGCAGGCCCCGTGTCGCTCGAAGCCCTGTTCAGCCGCCCGGGGCCGCCCCACCTGCGCGTTCTCGACATCGCGGGCAACGCCATCCGCAACGCCGGCGCGGCCCGGCTCTGCGCCGCCCCCTGGGTCGAGTCCCTCACGTACCTCGATCTGTCGCAGAACTACCTTTCGGACGAGTCGCTGCGAAACATTGCTGGGAGCGGGCGGTTCACCCGGCTGCACACCCTGCACCTGAACGGAAACAGTGTGTACCACCAGGCCGGGGCCGAACCGGGCGAATCGATCACCGACGCCGGGTTGCGCGCCCTGGCGGAGTGCCCGGCCCTCGCGAACCTCCGGGTGCTCTCCCTCAGCGGTACGCGAATCACTGCGGCCGGGATCGAGGCGCTGCTGCACTCACCGCACTGGCGCCTGAGCGGGCTGCGCCTGTCTCACTGCCAGCTCCGCCCGGACGCGGTTGAAGTCCTGGCCGCGGCCCCGCAACTCGCCCGGCTCCAGGTGCTCGACATCGGCACCAACGACGACATCCGGGTGTCGGACCTCGCACCACTGGCCGAGTCGGAGTACCTGTCTCCACAAACCGAACTGGACATCCGCGGGCTGTACGCCGGCGACTCGAAGGTGCGCGCCGAGCTCGCGGACCGGCTCGGGCAGCGACTGAGCTCGTGATCTTACCCTGGTTCGCGCAGAGCAGTGTGATACGCGGGTCGTCATCCGCGCGTGGTGGGTTTGTGGGCTCGGCCAGTTGTTCGTTGCGGGCGCGGGCGGTAACGTCCGCAGCAATTTGTCGGAGGTCACCTTCCCGAGCGGCACGCGCTGGTCAGACGCTACGACGGAGACAAAGCACCTCATGATTTTTCCGCCCCCAGTATAAGCGCAGCTCGAATCAGTCGTCCACGATCTCCTCTTTAACGAAACCTCGTTTTCCTTGTTCGGTCCAATGAAAGGCGATTTTCCTGACTTGTACAGGCGTGCCGACAGTATATCCTTTCGCAGGTTCACTTCCCCGCCCGGTTCGTTCGGGTCGCCCCGGTCCGACCTGTGACGAGACCTTGAGACGTTGTCGTGTCAAACACTCCGTCGCACCCGGATTTCGTCCCGACCGTCTTGATTGTCGATGACGACGACGATAACCGCCTGTCGCTGACCTGGCTCCTTGAGATCGCCGGGTTCAAGACGGTCGAGGCCGCGACCGGTCCCGACGCGCTGCTCATGGCCCGCGGGGGCGTGGATCTGGTGCTGCTTGACGTGGTCCTGCCGGGGCTCGACGGCCACGAGGTGTGCCGCCAGCTCCGGGCCGACCCGGCCACCGCGGGGCTCCCGGTGGTGCTCCTGTCCGGTCACGCCGCGGAGCCCGCGGAGCGTGCCGCCGGGTTGGAGAACGGGGCCGACGTGTACCTGACCAAACCGGCCGACCCGGTGACGCTCACGGCACAGTGTCGGACCCTCATCCGGGCCCGCCGGGCGGAGCAGGCGCTGCGCGACAGCGAGCGCCAGTACCGGTTGCTGTTCGAGGCCAACCCGCACCCGATGTGGGTGTACGAGCCTTCGACCCTGCGGTTCCTCGCGGTCAACGACATGGCGGTCGAGCGGTACGGGTACTCGCGGGCCGAGTTCCTGGGTATGACGCTGGCCGACATCCGCCCGGCCGAGGACGTGCCGGAGTTGCTCAACGCGGTCAAGAAGCCGCCCCCGCTCGACGCGACCGGCCGGGTGTGGCCGCACGTCCGAAAGGACGGCACCGTCCGCGAGGTGGAGATCGCCGCGCACGACATCGTGTACGACGGGCGCCCGGCCCGGCTGGTGCTGGCCCTCGACGTGACCGAGCGGCGCCGGCTGGAGGCGCAGTTGCGGCAGTCCCAGAAGATGGAAGCCGTGGGCCGGTTGGCGGGCGGGGTGGCCCACGACTTCAACAACCTGCTCACCGTCATTAACGGGTACACCGACCTGCTGCTCAAGGGCGCCGCACTCGACGCGGGCACCCGGGACTCCCTTCAGGAGGTTTACGCCGCCGGGAAGCGGGCCGCGGGGCTGACCCGGCAGTTGCTCGTGTTCAGCCGGCGGTCGGTGGCGGTCGCGTGCCGGGTCGACCTGAACGACGTGGTGCGCGGGCTGGTGCCGATGCTCGGCCGGTTGATCGGCGAGGACATCGAGCTGACCGTCCGGGCCGCGGGCGGGCTGTGGCCGATCCGCGCCGACACCGGGCTCATCGAGCAGGTGGTGGTGAACCTGTGCGTGAACGCCCGGGACGCGATGCCCCGCGGCGGGCGGCTGACGGTCGAGACGTGGAACGCCGTGTTGAGCGGCGAGCGCGCCGGAGAGTACGCCGTGCTGGCGGTCCGAGACACCGGCACGGGCATCGCGGCCGACGTGCTGCCGCACATCTTCGAGCCGTTCTTCACCACCAAAGGCCCGGATCGCGGAACGGGACTCGGGCTGTCCACCGTTCAGGGCATCGTCCATCAGTTCGGCGGTCACCTCGGGGTCGACAGCGAACTCGGGAAAGGAACCACATTCCGGGTGCAGTTGCCTCGTGGGGAAGCGCCGGAGGCGCCTCGGTTGCCCGTATTGCCCCTTCGCCCGGCCGATCGCGCCGCAACCGTGCTGATCGCCGAGGACGACGCGACGGTGCGTGCCCTGGCCGCACGTGTGCTTCGACAGGCCGGGTACACGGTTCTGGAAGCCGGGCGCGGGGAGGAAGCCCTACGACTGGCCAGGGACCATATTGGCACGGTGGACTTACTCCTGACGGACGTGGTCATGCCGGGTGTCGGTGGGCACGAACTGGTCGAGCGGCTCTGGCGCACAAACCCGAACATCCGGGTTCTCTTCACAAGCGGGTACATGGACGACGCTGTGGTGCGGCACGGCGTTGAAACCGCCAAGGTGAACTTCCTTCAGAAGCCGTACACCCCGGCGTCTCTGGCTCACACGGTTCACGAGGTTCTGAATCGTCCAGTGAGGTAAATGCGGTACGCTTTTTTCATCTCGGCCAACCTTCGACGCGGTGGAACCGTCGTTGGTGGGGTGGTGAATGCCGAAGCTGTTACTGGCCGAAGAGAATGCGGCAGTTCGTAAGCTCGCGACTCGGGTCCTTGCACACGCGGGGTACCAAATCACTGCGGTCGCAAACAGGGCCGCGGCGCTTGCCGCTTTACTCCGCTCACCTCCGGACTGTGTTGCCGCCATTCTCAACCAAGGGGCACGCGGGCTCACCGGAACAGAAGTGATCGCACGCATTCGTTCCGTGCATCCGGCTTTACCAATTCTCCTCATCAGCGGAGGCCTGGAGCCACCCCTGGACAGTCACACTCGGTTCCTGGGCAAGCCGTTCATACCAGACAAACTCGTCTGGGAGGTGGCTTGGTTGCTGGCCCACTCGGCCATCTCGTGAAGCAGCACGCCAAAAAGATCTCGGCTCGAAAGGGACGCGTGCCAAGCTTGTGTGCAGGCACGCTACCCCTTGCACACGGAACGAGCATTCGGTCCTTGGCGGCAACTAAGCTATGGAAAATGAAATACGCGGAATGCCTTCAGTACAAACGACTTACATCTTTTTCGTTACCGTTTGTGACGAATTGGCGCGAGGTGTGCTTTAGTTATTACCATCGAAGCGGTTCGGTCAGCAGAACGGTGGGAGAGGCGTGCTGCTGAACGGATCGTCATCGAAGCAAAACACACTACCCGGGCGTGCGACAGTGGGGAGAGGCTGTCATATGTCCGGGTAGTGCCGTTTTTGGCGGTGAGAGTTCCAATCTCATTCGGTTATTCTCCAGGCGAGAGAGTGCTTGCCGGAAGATTGTGGACCCGAGCGACTTCCTGCCAGTCTCGCGATTCCTTTTGCTGCGGTGGCAATAGCCGTCAGGCATTGCACGAATAAACGAACATTTTCAATTACAAAATATACACAACAAGTCCTTCTGCTCTGATACATGAACCCGCAATGGGTGTCGCTTTTGTCGACGAGCCGCGACCGCCAGGGAGCGGTGCCACGTACCCCGCTCCCTGGCGGTCGCGGCTCGTCAAGAAAAGCGACACTCCCACCGGGCACGTGTATGAGGTGACGCCTGCTCGGCGGAGCAGATTCCCGAGCCCACGCAGTTTCACCGCTCGCTCGCCCCAGTTCCCACCCAAATCCGGTTGAACAGCGCGCACGCTGGTCGGGACCCGGCCACCGCACCCCGGCGGTACGGCGAAGTGGGGCGCACCGCCCGGCCAGACTGTTCGTCCGATGTCTCGGCTCTAAGATGTCAAGCGATTCGCCGAACTTCCAAAGGGAACACACTTCATGGCCACATCCATCACGCGCCTGTACGGGCTCGGTCTGACGCCGGGCAAGCTCCGCGGGCTGCAGCGCATCAGCAACCCGAACGGCACGCTGAGCATGGTCGCCACCGACCAGAACAGCTCGATGATCAAAATGATGAAGGCGGCCACCGGCAAGGAGCCGACCTACGACGAGATCGCCGACGCGAAGGTGATGCTGTCCCGCGCGCTGGCCCCGCACTGCTCCGGGCTCCTCGTGGACGGCTACTACGGGTACGCCAGCACGGTGGCGGCGCACGCCGTCCCGCCGGGCACCGGCATCCTGATCCGGGTCGAAAAGTCCGGCGCCGACAAGAACGCCGCCGGCGCGCCGTGCGGCGAGGTGGAGCCGGGTTGGGGCGTCCACAAGATCAAGCGCTGCGGCGCCGACGCGGTGAAGCTGCTGGCCCAGTTCGAGCCCACCGAGTTCGACAGCGCCGAGAAGAACTTCGAGTTCACCCGCCAGATGTACGAGCAGTGCATCGAGCACGACATCCTGTTCCTGCTGGAGCCGATCCACTTCCCGTTCAACGGCGAAAAGGAAGGCGCGGACAGCCAGAAGGCCCGCAAGGCCCAGACGGTGATCGACTCCGCCAAGTACCTGAGCCGGTACTGCGACATCTATAAGGCCGAGTTCCCCGGCACGTTCGGGGTCGAGTCGGACGCCCAACTGGTGGACAACCTGAAGCGGCTCAACGACGCCTGCGCCAAGCCGTGGGTGCTGCTGTCCGCCGGCGTGGACTACGACAAGTACAAGAAGCAAGTCGAGATGGCGATGAAGGCGGGCGCCAGCGGCATCCTCGGCGGCCGCGCGTTCTGGAAAGAGTTCTTCACCTACGCGAACCCGGCCGACCGGCAGAAGTTCGCCGAAACCGAGTGCGTGCGCCGGGTGAAGGAGACCGACGAGATCGTCCGCACCGGCACCCCGTGGTTCGCCAAGTACGGCATCACCACGGAAGACCTGCACGGCATCCGCACGGCCGAGGGGTGGCACGCCCGCTACGGCGGCGGCACCGCCGTCAAGGGGACCGGCCCGGTCGACCCGAACGCGGTGTATTGATCCTCGCTAGCACCGGGCGCACACAACGGGTGTGAACGTCCGGCTCGCGGATCAATCGAACCACTCGTCCGCGGGGTTGAACGCGGGCAGGGCGAACACGATCGTTTTCAGGCCGTGTTCGCTTGTAACGCGGTGCCGGGTGCGGGGCTCGATCCAGACCACGGTCCCCGGCCCCACCTCGTGCCACTCGCCGTTCAATTCCATCTTGCCCTGCCCTTCCAGAATGTAGTACACCTCGGTCGTGTCGCGGTGGTAGTGCCGGGTGGCGTCCGCGATGGTGGTGACGTGGAGCGAGCACGGGGCGCCGTCGGCACCGGTCAGGATGCGCGTGCTGACCCCGCACGGGCACGGCACGTTCGGCGCCTCGCTCTGCTTCTTGATGACGTAACCCGTCGCCGTTGCGGGCATGGTGGTTCTCCGCGGATTGAGAACACCTTACCCGCAGCAGCCACCGAGTTCGAGAGGACACCGACCCGTGCCGCGAGCTTTGTTCTTAATCTCCGTACTGTTCGGTGCGTTCGGGTGCGGCTCGGAACCGCCGTCCGTCGGCTCGCCGGCGCCCGCAAGTTCCGCCCCGGCTCTTGAGGGCGGCGCAGGTTTCCGGCACGGCGAGTCCGGCGGAATCATCGGCTCGGTCACCTGGACCGGGGCGATACCGGTTGTCGAACCGGTCGCGGACGTGCGCCCCCGTCCGGACGGCACCGGGTACACCCGCCGCGTCCTCTCGCACCCTTACGCCCCGCGAATCGATCGCGCGAGTTACGCGCTCCTGGGCGCCGTCGTGTATTTGCGGAACGTTGATCCCGCTCGCGCGAAGCCGTGGGCCGCGGCGCCGGTGCGGGTGGAATTTCGCGACGCGCAGATCGTTGTGACTCCCGAAGGCGGCGAGCCGGGCCGGGTGGGGTTCGTGCGCCGCGGCGCCGCCGTGAGTTTCCGGTCCGCAGACCCGGTGTTCAACACGCTGCGGGGGCGCGGGGCCGCGTTCTTCGCGATCCCCTTCCCGGACCCGGACCAGGCGCTTGAGCGCACCTTCGATGCCCCCGGCCGCATCGAACTCACGAGCGCGTCGGGGTACCACTGGCAGGCGGCCGACCTGTTCGTCTGCGAGCACTCGTACTTCACCCTCTCGGGGCCGGACGGCCGGTTCGAGCTGTCACACGTGCCGGAAGGAACTTACGAACTCGTCGCCTGGCACCCCAACTGGAACACGGTGGCACACGAGCGCAACCCGGAATCCGGGCTCGTTCAACGGGTCCGCTACGCCCCGCCGCTGGAAACGGTGCGCACGGTCACGGTGACGAGAGGCCAAAGCGCGTTCGCCCCGGTCAACCTCTCGCCTCCCAAATGATGCCGGGCCACACTGGTACGCGAACCGGCTGTTGGTGTCCGTTTTGGTTTTGTCTTCGTGGCACAGACCTTCCTGTCTGTGCGGGGCGAGAAGGCTGCACAGACAGGAAGGTCTGTGCCACAAGAAACAGACACAACCAGCCGGACCGTGAATGAGTGAGCCGGCACGCGACGGTTGTGTTTCGACCTGGATCTATGTCAGTGACTCGAACCGCGCTCGCACGGCCTTGGCGGCTAGAAATCCGTGGAGCAACAGCCCGCCCAGGCTCGCGAACCCCAGAACGGATTCCCACGAGTTCAGCTCCTCCGCGCGCGAGCGTAACAGTTGAAGTGAGCGGTCCAGGACGTTCGCGGAGTTCTGCAGCCCTTTCTCGGTGGCCGCAGTTTGCTCTTCAGTCATGTTCGCCTTACGAGCCCGGAACTCGGCCGCCCACGTGTCGTGCGACTCGGCACGCGTTTGGAGCATGGCGAACTGATGAATGAGGTCGAACCGTTCAAACCGTTCGTATGCGAACAGGCCGAGGATGAGTGCCGACGCCCCGGCGCCCAAGAGCCGGAACCGGCCGGCGGGGATCTGGAAAACCGACGCCAAGTGAACCGCCACCAAGAACACGAACACCGCCGCCGGAGCGGCGCGCCGGTCCGTACCCGCGACCGCCGAGGCGACCAGCGCCAGCACCACGACCATCAGCACCGTGCAGACCGCGGACAGGCATTTCTGCTGTCGGTCCAGCAGCACCCGGCCGTCGCGGTCGAACAGGAGCAGCATGTTAATGATGTGCTTCGCGAACCACGTGGCGGCCACGAACGCGGCGTAGGCGAAAATCAGGACCGCAAAGAACGGCTCCGCGGCCGGAACCTGCTCGCCCAGTTCCGCGAGCGCCCGCACGACCACGACCATTCCGATAATGAGGCCGAACTGCATACGCGGCGAAAACCGCGACAGCATCAAGAAGAACTGTAACACCCGCCGGTAAAACCAGTTCTTGGCCCGAAGGGCTTCCAGCAGACCCGCCTTCGCCCACTCGGAATTCGGGTCCAGACGCAGCGCCTCGCGGAAGTGGTCAACGGCCTTTCGCGGTTCGTTCTCGTGCAGCAGCGTCCAGCCGCGGTTGGCGTGGGTGTAGGCGTCCTCGGGGTGCTTCTCCAGCGTGCCTTCCAGCGTGTGGGCGGCTTCGTCGTGGCGGCCGAGCTTCGTCAGCGCGACGGCGCGGTGGTTCAGACACACGTCGTCGTCGGGGTCGATCGCCAACCCCTCGTCCGCCGCCCGCAGGGCCGCTCTCCAGTCGTAACGCCCGATCTCGATGGCGGCGAGCTGGCCGAAGTACCCGGCGGCCCAACTGTTCAACTCGATCGCGCGGCGGATGGCCGCCTCGGCTCCGTCGAGGTTGCCGCACTTCGATTCGACCAAACTGAGTGCGAAGTGGGCTCGGGAGTCGTTCGGGGCCAGTTCGACCGCGCGGCGCGCCGCGTCCCCGGCGCCCGGTCGGTCCAGCGTGAAATGGCACAGCGCCGCGAGGATGTAACCCTCGGGGTCTTCGGGGTCGTCGCCGATCCGGGCCGTGATTTCGTTGCTGGCCAGGTCGTACCGCTTCTGCTCCATCAGAATGCGGGCGCGGGCGAACCGATCCGTTTGCATGATTCACTTTCGGAGGTATTTCAGGATGTCGTCGTACTGCCCGCCCTGGTTCGCGAACGTCGCGTAGTTCCGCGCGGTCGAAAACCACTCCTTCGTGGACGGTTTTACCTGCGGCACGGCCGCCAGTAGGTCTTTTGTGGTCAGCGGCTTCGGGACGCCGCTCGTGATCGCTTCCCGCAGCTTGGCCTCGACGGCCAAATCGATAACCGCCTTGAGATCCGCGCCGGAAAACTGATCGGCCTTCTTTGCTACCTGCTCGAAGTCGATCGACTGTTGGGGCTTGCCCGTAGTGAGGACGCGCAGGATCGACGCCCGTGCCGGAAGGTCCGGCGGTGGCACGAAGAGAATGCGGTCGAACCGGCCGGGGCGGCGGAACGCGGGGTCGAGGTGCCACGGCGCGTTGGTGGCGGCGAGAATAAGGACGCCCTCGTTCGACGTGGTCGCGCCGTCCAGTTCCGAAAGGAACTGGTTAATGATCATCCGCCCCGAACTCTGGCGCAGGTCGCTGCGGTTGGCCGCGAGGGCGTCCACCTCGTCGAAAAATAACACGCAGGGGCGGTTCCGCCGGGCCTCGTCGAACAGCGCGTGCAGGTTCTTTTCGCTCGAACCGAGCCACATATCCAGCACGTCCTCGATCCCGACGGCAATGAACGACGCGTTCACCTCGCCGGCGGTGGCGCGGGCAAGGTGGGTCTTACCGCACCCGGGCGGACCGTACATCAGAATCCCGCCGCCGATCGCCTTGCCATAAGCCGCATAGAGCTCGGGGTGTTTCAGCGGGTGGATGATCTTGAGCTGGATCTCCTCCTTGATCGCGTCCATGCCGCCGACATCGCCGAACCGCACCTTGGGTTTCTCTAACCGGGCCGACACGTCGGCCGCTTCTTCGACATCACCGACGGCGAGACGGCCGTCCGAAACTTCACTCTCATCGGGGGACTGATCGATGCCGAGCCGGGAGGCGAACTCCGCGTCCACAGCGTCCGGGTCCATCTCGACCCCGAGCTTGTACCGGGCAACCGCCCGCTCGATGTCCCCCTCACGGAGCCACAGTTTTGCCAGGAGTACGTGAGCCTCTGCCGGCGCCTGCGGGTCGCGCACGAGGCTTTCCAGCACGACGAACGCCTGACTCGTTTGGCCCTGCTGGTGGTACAGCCGCGCCAGACCGAGCCGGGCCGTCAGATCCTGTGCGTGGGTGGCGAGGACGGCGCGGTACTCGGCCTCGGCTTCGGCGAAACGACCCAGCCCCGCGAACGCTTCAGCGAGGTGTTTGCGGAGCGGAAGGTTGTCGGGACTGAGTTGGACGGCCGCGATGAGCCCTGCCAGCGGATCGGGTGTTGCCATGAAGCGTACTCTCGCGGGCGGGTGTGGCGGAGCGCAATCGATTTCCCCGGTACTTTTCAACTTAGGGGTGGTGACGGATGAGTGGGAACGGTCATTTTCGGCGGTGCGTGTTCCGGCGAGGCGAATCGACTCGATGCCGCGGGTTCTTCCTCGTATGGGGACCGCAACGAATGTCGTGCTCCGTGGTGCCGCCGCATCAGCGGCGCGGCGCTGTAACGGGGGTTACAGCGCCGCCCCTGGCACCGACTGGACATCAGGTGGACAGTCGCTACCGTCCGGGTGGTCGGGAACGGGTCATTCGCTGGGGCATCGCTACCACCGAATCTCGCGCTCCGCGTCGCGGGTGCACTTTCAGCCCTCACCACTTGATCCGCCACAAGGTATTCCCCTCTCGTTGTTTACAGCAGAATCAACCGTTCCTGCCGGTTTGACTTGCCGGAGGAAAGCACTACTAAAGGCCACTCGGTCCGGCAGCACGAACTTCTGGAAGTGCTACCGGGCAAGTTCAGTGGCCGATTTAACGGTCTTTACGGGATCTAGCGGGCGTTTCCTGCTACGACCGAGTTGGCGGCAGAGCACGTGAATCTGCGGGCGGTTTCCGGCACCGCGCTTCACAATTCCCTCAAAAGAGTTGCTTTCCCCGAGCGGCCTGTCGAGAATACCCGCAGAGCGAAGGACAGTCTCCATGTTCATCTTCCCCGCGATCGACCTGTTGAACGGCCGAGCCGTGCGACTCCGGCAGGGCGACTACTCGCGCGAAACGGTCTTCTCGGACGACCCCGCCGCCGTGGCCCGTAAGTGGGTCGAACTCGGCGCGGATCGAATCCACGTTGTTGATCTCGACGGGGCTAAAGCCGGTAAACCGGTAAACGGCACCGTTATTCAGTCCATCGTGAGCGCCGCCGGCGTTCCCGTTCAGCTCGGCGGCGGCCTGCGAACCGATCAGGATCTCGAAACCGTTTTCGGTTGGGGGGTGCGCTGGGCCGTACTCGGCACCCGCGCGCTTCAAGCCCCCGACTGGACCCGCGCCGTTGCGAACCGGTACCCGGAGCGCATTGTCCTGGGGGTGGACGCGAAAGGCGGGTACGTTGCCACCGAGGGGTGGCTCGAAGTGTCGCGCACCAAGGCGACGGACCTCGCGAGGCAGGTCAGTGACGCCCCGCTCGCGGCCGTGGTGTACACGGACATCGCGAAGGACGGCATGATGAGCGGCCCCAACTTCGAGGCGCTCGTCGAGATGAAGAACGCGACCCCGCTCCCGGTGATCGCCAGCGGCGGGGTGTGCGAACTGGGCCACGTCCGCCGGTTGATCGACGAAGGGATTCCGGGCTGCATCATCGGCCGGGCGCTGTACGAAGGGACTCTCGATCTCGCAGCCGCTCTTTCCTTGAGTCGAAAGTCCGAAAGTCCCAAGTCATAAAGTCGAAACCCTGCACCTCACCGTCTTCGACTTTACGACTTCCGACCGAATGACTTGAGGCTCCTCTCCGCGAGGGTTCATGTCATGGCCGTTAAGCACCTGGTCGAGAACGTTCGGGACATTGCACTCGTGGGGCACCGCGCCGCGGGCAAGACCAGCCTGGCCGATGCCCTGCTCTTCGACGCCCACGCGGTCGACCGGCTCGGCAGCGTCGATGATGGCACCTCGGTGGCCGACGCCGACGCCGAGGAGCACAAGCACCACTTCTCCATCGACACGCACGTCCTCCACGCGGACCACGACGGTAAGCACCTGAACATCCTCGACGCGCCGGGTTCGCCGGACTTCATCGGCGCGGCGCTGGAGGCGCTGGCGGCGGTCGAGACCGCGGTGATCGTCGTGTCGGCGGTCAACGGGGTGGAGGCGGTTACGCGCAAGATGTTCGCCGAAGCGACCGCCCTCGGGCTGTCGCGCGCGATCGTGGTCAACAAGCTCGACGCCGACAGCGTTGACCTGCCCTCGCTGGTGGAGAACATCCAGGCGTCGTTCGGTAAGAACTGCGTGCTGTTCAACGTGCCGGACCGCACCGGCCCCGGGATGCGCGAGATCTACTGCCTGCTCGACCCCAAGCAGATCCTCCCGCCCTCGGTGCCGGTGGACGTGGCGCGGTCCCGCTCGGCGCTGATCGAAGCGGTCGTGGAATCAGACGAGGCGCTCCTCGAAAAGTACCTGAGCGAAGGCAAGGTCACGCTGGCGGAACTCGAAGCCGACATCACCCGCGCGCTGGAAGCGGGAACCCTGATCCCGATCTTCTGCGTCAGCGCGAAGAAGGACAAGGGCGTCCGCGAGTTGCTCGACGCGCTCGCTCGGTACGGGCTGTCGCCGGCGTTCGCCCGCAAGCGGCTCGACGGGTTCCAGATCGGGCACAACGGCTCGACGCACCAGATCGAGCCGACCGAGCAGGAAGAGTTCGTCGGGCAGGTGTTCAAGGTGGTCAACGACAAGTTCGTCGGGCACCTGAGTTTCGTGCGCGTGATGGCGGGGAAGCTCCAGCACAACCACAACGTCGTGAACCTCCGCAACGGGCAGACGCTCCGCATCGGGCACCTGCTAGAAGCGCAAGGCAAGGCGACCACACAGGTCCACGAAGCCGGCCCCGGCGACATCGTTGCCGTCGCGAAGGTGGAGGGGTTGGAGATCGGCGACACGATCGCGTACACGAACCACGCACCGAAGCTGCCCCTGCCGCACTTCCCGGCCCCGATGTTCGGGCTGGCGATCGAACCCAAGACCCGGGGCGACGAGCAGAAAATCTCCATCGGGCTGCACAAGCTCGCGTCCGAAGACCCGACCGTCAAGGTGACGCACGACGCCCAGACGCACGAGCTTGTCATCAGTGGGGTGAGCCAGCTCCACCTCGACATCATCCGCGAGCGGCTGAAGGCCCGGTTCGGCGTGGAGGTGAACACGAAAGAGCCCAAGATCCCGTACCGCGAGACGATCCAGGGTGACGGCGCCGGCGATCACAAGCACAAGAAGCAGACCGGCGGGCGGGGGCAGTTCGCGGAGGTCCACTTGCGCATCTACCCGCTGCCGCGCGAGATCACGACCCAGCAGCAGTGCGAGGAGCAGTTCGCGAACAAGTCGCGGTTCGAGAAGCTGCGGAGCGTCCATTACGACCCGGCGTTCAACTTCGCGTTCCTGGACCACACCGTCGGAGGCAGCATCCCGACCAACTTCATCCCGGCGGTCGAGAAGGGGTGCAAGGAGATGCTCGAGCGCGGGGTGCTCGCCGGGTACCGCATCCAGGACTGTGCGGTGGAGGTCCACTTCGGTAAGTACCACGACGTGGACTCGTCGGAAGCCGCCTTCAAAACGGCGGCCCGGCTCGCGTTCAAGAAGGCGTTCATGACCGCCCGCCCGGCGCTGCTGGAGCCGATCGTGAAGCTCGAAATCACGACCCCGAGCCGGTACACCGGGGCGGTACTCGGCGACCTGCCGACCAAGCGCGCCCACGTCGAGAACCAGGACAGCCTGCCGGGCGACATGACGGTGATCTACGCCCGCGCGCCGCTCGCGGAGGTGGCGAAGTACGCGGCCCAGCTCGGCGGGATGACCCAGGGTCAAGGCTCATACGCGATGGAGCTGAGCCACTACGAGATGGTGCCCGCCGCCGTTCAGCAGCAGATCGCGAGCCGGGCACAACTCAAGAAGGACGAAGACGAGGAGTAACGGTCGCGACGAACGGGTGTGCTCTGTCGGTTAGAGAACATGCGAATTTCGGTTACGCACCAGGGGGGCAGTCGCCCCCCGCTGCCCTGCGCGACCGTTGCAAACGCAAATGCGACCCGCACGTTCGTCATTTGGACAGCGCGAGCCCTGCTCGCCTGACTGGTGAACCGTCGATACTCCTAAAGCAGGCACCTCTCGCTCGCTCCCTTGGGACCCTCCGCAATGAAAGCGGTTTACGACTTCTTCATAAACGAGTGGTACTTCTCGATCCCGCTCGTGATCATGTCGCTGATCGCCGGCGCGCTGGTCATTTGGCGGATCTTGCTCAACAACTCCGCCAAAACGGACATGGACGACTTCCTGCCCGTGTTCCAGCAGACCCTCCGCAAAGGCGGGGTCAAAGCCGCCATCGCGCTGTGCAAGGAGGAAAAGGGACTGATCCCCAGCCGGTTGTTCGTTGCTGGGCTCGAAGCAGCGGATCAGGGCGCGGCGGCGATGCGCCGGAGTATGGCGAACGAGAACGAGTTGGAGATCGTCCCGCGGCTTCACTTCCTCCTCGCGCCCATTCTCGCGATCGCCAAAATCGCTACGATGGTCGGGCTGTTCTTCACCGTCATCTCGATGATCAACACGTTCAATGCCATCGGCGAAGGGGCGGCAACCGGTAAGGCGAAGGAGATCGGCGGGCACGCGTCGAAAATTGGCCTCGCGCTGTTCGCCACCGCGCTCGGTCTGTTCACTGCGATCCCGCTCGTGTTCAGTCACGTGCTGTTCAAAGAGTGGATCGCCAAGTTCGAGATCCGCGTGAAATCCTCGTCGCAAAAGCTCATCACTCTCGTGACCAACTACAAGAAAGACCCCAAACTGCTCGACACCAGCGAGGAAGGCGAGCGAGACGACGAAGACGAGGGCCGCCCCGCCAGGTCCAGGCGGCGCGCGCGGGCGGACTGAGCCGCGGTGCCATTTGCCGGAGTGTGACGGCAGAGACGTTCCACCTGTTCGCAGCGACCAACCCGCGAAGACGTGCCCCATCCTATGAAGGCCCCGACATGGCCGTTGTGAAGCCCCCCAAGGCGTTCGACGTGTGGTTCGTTACCGCGAACACGGTGTACAAGGCCGTGCCGTACAACGTCGTCGCCGACTGGACCGCGCAGGGCCGGCTCGGCCGGACCGACAAGGTCCGGCCCGCGGGCACGGAAGTGCCGTGGGTTTCCGTCGGCAAGCACGAACTGCTCGCCGATTACGTCGCGCGCCCGTCCCCAGCAACGGCCGTTCCGGCGAGTCCGGCCGCAGCACCCGCACGACATCAGGAACCCGACGCGGCCGACGCGCCGGCCGAACGACCGAACGAGGCGGTCGAGTTGCCGGACCCGGAACCGCGTGGGCGCGTCCGCCGGCCCGAAGACGACGATGAGGTGGACATGATCCCGCTCATCGACATCAGCATGGTGCTGCTGGTGTTCTTCATCATGATCCAGGCGTCCGGAGCGCTCGCACCGATCGACGTACCGGAAATGAAGTACGCCGGGCAACTCACCGGCGACCCCGACGCCGTGACCATCACCGTCGACAAGCTGAACGCCGAGAGCGTGTACTATTCGGTGCGGGTCGGCAACGTCGCCCCGCGACCGGAACACGACCAACTACCCACGCCGGCGGCGGCCCTTCAGGCGCTCCAGTCGCTGCTGAAATCGACCGGCGCCTCTCGCGCTCCGGAAGTGCGGATCGCGTGCCACAAAGGTCTGCCCTGCGAGCGGGTGGACGAGTTGCAGCACGAGCTTGAGAAGCTCCGGAAAAGCGGGCTGGTCAACTCCACCGTCGCCACCGTCGTCGAGGTCAACGAGAAATGAGCCAGTGGCAGGTTCGCAAAGAGGGTGCTGTTGAGGTACTCGCGCTGCCCAACGCCGCCGAGGTGCTGGCGGGCCTGCGGGACGGCAACTTCCTTCCCACCGACGAGGTCAAGGGGCCGACCGATGGCGACTGGCAACCGATCGAGACGCACCCCACGTTCGCGGAAGCCGCCGCAGATGTCGAGCCGCTACCGCCCGAGGAAGTGGACGACACGCACCTCGACATGAACCCGCTAATCGACGTGTGTTTGGTGCTACTCATCTTCTTTATCCTCACCATCACTTACGCGTCGGTCGAGCGCGCGATTGAAGTGCCCGAAGACACCCCCGAGGGCAAAGGCACCCCGCGGGTGGAGTACAAGGACATCAAGGACCGGGTGTTCAAAGTCGTTGTTCGGATGGACGGGGAGCGCCCGGTCATCAAGATCGAGGACAAAGAGGTCGCGAAGGAACAGATCTTCAAAGAGATGGAAAGCGTCATCAACTCAACGGGGCGTAAGGAGATGGTGCTCGACCGCGATAAGGCCGTACCCTGGGGCGTTATTACAGCAATTCTCGATGCCGCGAAGGGCAATCAGGTCCACCGGATCGTTTACAACCAGCGAAAACGAGATTAGTCGCCCCATTCCTCCCATTTACCTCAAGCACCCGAGCTCGAAGCACTGCGACACTCGGAATGAAAATCGGCTCAAGTCCACCAACCGGTACAACCGATACACTCCGACAACGGGTCTGAACCGGTGTTGGGGAACACTTGTCGGACCGGACGGGGGATGGTAATGAGCGATACGCGCAACCTTCTGGACCGTATCTCCGCGTTTCGCCAGCGGCTCGACTCGACGCCGAATCTCATCCCCGAAGCGCTCCCGGTGGACGGTACCGGAGCGGTTGTGCCCGTCGTGTCCGAGGTCGAGGCGTTCCGGTTCACCCTTCGCCGCATCCCTGGGACCGTCGGCGAAGGGGCGACAACGCACTACACCGACCGCGCCCAGCGGCTCCTGACGCGTGCCAAGGCATTACTGGACCGTCAGCGCACGTTTACCAACGACCCGCTCGTCGCGGCGTGCGCCGCAGACGAAACCGACCCGCTCGTTTGCTACCACCGTGAGACGGTCGGCATCCTCGACTCCGTGGTGCGACTCGCGCAAGGACTACCCGACTCGGCTGGGGGGCAGCTCAAGCTCTGCGACGGCCTTAACGGGCTGCTCGGCGTCGTTCAGGACCGGCTCGCCGTCCAAGAGCAGTTGCTCGCGCGCCGCCGCCGCGACGAAGACCGGATCGACAAACTCGCCGGCTTTTTTACAGCCTTGCACTGCAACTTGCCGGTGGCGATGGAGCCGGTCGCAGCACTCGCTGAAGAGCTGCTCGAAGAGGCGCGGCAGGGGCGGTCCATTCGGTACCTGTCCGCCCCGGTGATGTCGGCCAGCGCGCCGGGCGGGGCGCAGGCGTATGCGGTGCCGGCGCGGTACGTAGCGGCCCACGCGCTGAACGTGGCGCAGGTCGTCGCGCGGCTCGTCCCGTTCGATTACGAGTGGGCCGGCCGGCCGCTCGCGCCGGTCGTCGGCGCGCTCGTCATGGATTGCGGGATGCTCAAGATCCCGGCCGCGGTTTTGGCGAAGACGGAGCCGCTCACGGCCGACGAGCGCCGGGCGATCGAGGCCCACCCCCGGCTCGGCGCGGAGCTGCTCTTGTGGCGCTTCCCGAACCTCGCCGGCCCGCTGGCGGCAGCCGTTGCCACGCACCACGAGCGGACCGACGGCACCGGCTACCCGGCCGGCGTTGCTGGTACGCAAATCCCGGCGCTGGGGCGGTTGCTCCGCGTGGCAGACGTGTACGCCGCGCTCAACGAGGAGCGGCCCCACCGCCCCGCGTCGGACCCGCGCGCGGCACTGACCGACGTACTCCTCTTGGCCGAGCAAAGCCAGGTCGACCGCGACTTCGCCGAATACCTGCTCCACCTGTCGTTCTACCCGGTCAACACCGTCGTCGAGTTAACCGACGGGCGAGTGGGGGTCGTGGTGGCGAATCACGCCAACCGCATGGACCCGCGGGCGCCCGGGCGCCCGGTCGTCGCGGTTCTGACGGACGCGGAAGGCGCCATCCTGCCGCGCGCCGAGCACCTCGACTTGTCCGCCTCCGATCGCGGCAGCATCGTGAAAGCGGTGCCCCTCGCGCGCCGGCGCGAGTTGCTCGGCTCCCGCTACCCGGACCTCGTTTGATCGCGGTCGGTGGGCGAGCCGCTCACTGACCGCTGACAATCGCTCCGAAATGAAATCGTACCTCGCGGCAACGCGACACCCTTGGGTCTGTTTTCTGTTTCTCTTGCCGCTCATTGCAGCCTACGAGGGTGGCCTGTACCGAATCGGAGGCGACCAGGCGACTCGGCTCCGCAACGGTGCCGATGCGTGGCTCCGGTGGGTACTTGAGCTGTTCGGCGCTGGGCACGTGCTCGTCGCACCGCTCATCGTACTCGGGCTGCTGCTCCTCTGGAGTTGGTGGCGCTGGTCCGACCGGCCCGAAGACCCGCTGACGGCGCTCTTCGGAATGGCGTTCGAGAGCGTGCTGTTTGCGGTCGTGCTGTGGCAGTTCAGCCGCAACTTCGGCCCGATTATCGACGGCCTGGGCATCAAGCTCCAACTCACCTTCCAAACCGCCCCCGCGGCCCAAATCCTCACCTTCATCGGTGCAGGCATTTACGAGGAAGTGCTGTTCCGGCTCGGGCTGTTCGGTGGTCTCGTGTTGCTCCTGCGTGTCGTCGGCCTGCCGGGAGTTGCGGCGCTGCCGTTAGCCGCGTTCGCAGCGGCTCTGGCGTTTGCAGCAGCTCACCACGTCGGCCCCTATGGCGAGCCGATGCGTGCGGACTACTTCGTGTTTCGCACGATCGCGGGGCTGTTCTTCACCTCGCTGTTCGTGTTCCGTGGGTTCGGGATCGCAGTGGGCGCGCACGCCGGCTACGACATTCTCGTCGGCGTGGTCGTTAGTTGAATCCGTATTCGATGCGGTGCGACGCCGGGTGGTCTTGGCCCGAAATCGGCTTGCGGGCGCCTGATTGTGTGCGCCCGTCAGCCGTTGCACTTCGCACCGCGAGCCGCACTCGTTACGAACGCGCGGGGCGGTCCGTCAGCGAACCAGAGCACGCCTCACGGCGCTCTGAGCATTCCAGGCATTCCTGGGTTCCCGGGCGGACCGATCATCTGCCGGATGAGCGTGTCGCGGATCGCTGGAACCGCACGGGTTTCAAAGTCCGTCAGGCCGTACGTCCCCGGGAGCGTGAACTGCCCGCGTCCCACGTCATCCTGCGTCACGTCCGCCTTCAGCGTCACATTGACGACGATCGTGAACAGCCCGTTGCCCGCATCCTTAAGGGCATAAGCGATATCGAAGTGAACAGGCTTCGGGTTCCCGTTGGCGTCCGGGTCCGGCGGTTCGACGAACGCGATGAGCTGATGGCCGATCGGCGGCGGCTGCGACTCAGGGGTGAAGACCTCACCCGGCGGCGGTTGAATCGCCTTGCCCCAGGACTCGTTCGCGAATGCCGTATTCACCGCGTTGGCGAACTCGGTTCGGATGCGTTCCTCGCGCCCTTCTTTGGTGCCTGCCCCTGGCGGGGTTGCGGTCTCGCTCACCCGCAGCGACACCACCGGTTGCTCTGCGGTGCCCAACCCCTTCAGCACTTCGGCCATTCCGCGGCCGAGCAGCTTATTCTCCGCCCGCGTCTCGACGTGGGTGATCGCGGGAGCGTAGAACTGCGCCAGCCGCCGGGTCACGGCGTCCCGGTGGAGTTTGTTCCGCGGGTCGGTGAGGTAAGCGCGGAGGAACCGCGGTTCGGTCATCGACGGCGGCGGGTTGTCCTTCATCACCGTGTCGAAGATCGTGTTGTCCCGGACCACCGGATTAACGATGACACCCATGACGAAGAAGCACAGCAGCGCCCCCACGAACATGAACACGTAGGGCAGCAGCGGCGGCGCGGCGCGGCCCTCGCGCCCCGGCTCTTCGGGCACCTCGGTGATGTCCAACTCGATCAGGCTCAGGTTGATGTTGTTCTCGGCGTCCTTCGGCTCGTCGCCGTTGCGCACGACGTACCGCGCGAGACCGCCCAGGTCCGCGGGCGGGAGTTCCCCGCGCTCGCCGCCGTCCGGACCCCGCGCCCACGCGAGGTAGTTCAAGTACGTCACCAAGTACTCGGAACGCGCCTCGTTGGTGAGCGTCACCGTGGTGAGTCCGCGCTTGCCGTAAGCGATACTGATGACGCTGTTCTGATAGTTCCCGTTGCTGTCGTAGTTGTGCGTGTAGCTGGCGTCGGAAACGTCGTCGATCGGCGTGACGGTCACCTGCTCGCGGAAGGCTTCGTACAGGTGCAGCGGGTCGGCATACACCCAGGTGCCGGCGTTCGCCCCGCCGCGCGTGCGGAACCGGGCCATCAGCAGCCACCCGCCGAGCAAGATGCCTCCGGTCTGGAGGCACGCGACCCCGAGCGGTTCGTGGAGGATGATGCCCAGCCAGGGCATGAGCGTGAAGAGCAGCGTGGCGCCGATAATAAGCGGGCCGGCGATGCACCCGCACCCCGGGAGCGAATCGCTGGTCGACGCGAACACGCCGGGCGACCCGACCCCTTCGTTGTCGCGCACAGCGGTGAGGTACTCGCGCGTCGCCTCGTCGAGTTCCTCGAAAATGAACGTCGTGGCCATTCGCACTCCGCTACGATAGTCGGTCGAAGTCGAAAGTCGTGTCGTCGGAAGCCGTAACGCCGCGCACAGAGCAGGCGGCGGAATCCGGGCGCCAGGAGGCAGGCGGGTTCCGCTTTCAACGTTACCCCTCGCGAACCCGAAGCGCTCAGCCCACCATCTGGTGAGGCACGAACCGGCTGGTGTTTCGGGTGACGAGCGAATCGTCCTCGCGAATGCCCATCCCGCACGCCACGCCGTTCACCACCCAGCTCCCGATCACCGGGTAGCGGCCGTCGTGGGGCTTCATCTGCGGCGCGAGCGCCTGATACACATACGGCCCGCCCTGGTACGGTCCGTCGGTGCTCTGCACGAGGCGCCCGCCCATCACCACTTCGATGTTGGCCCCCTCGCGGGCGTGAACCGGCTTCTTCACATAGCTGCCGTCGGTGAGCGGGTCGAACGACGCCGGCAACAAGAACGGGCTATCCGGGTGCCGCTCATAGAGCAGCGGCAGGATGCTCTTGCAGCTCAGAATCATCTTCCACGGGGGCTCGACCCAGCGGGTCGGAGCGGTGCCGAGGTGGGGGCCGAACTCTTCACGCACCATCCACTCCCACGGGTACAGCTTGAAGCACCGGTGGATCGGGAAACCGGTGTTGTCCACGAACACCTTGCGCGGCCGGTCGTAGCCGATCTCCGCGACATCAATGAACGTGGTCTTCGCGCCGGCCTGAATCGCCACGTCCCGCATGTACTCTGCGGTGATGTAGTCCTCGGGCGTGTCGAGTTCGGTCATCGCCGCGAAGTGGATCGGACCGCTGTCCCGCTTCAGCACTTCTTTCCAGGCTTCGATCAGCTCCTCGTGGATGCTGTTGAACTGGTTGCCGCGCTCGTCCACGTCCTTGAGCCACATCCACTGCGCCACCGACGCCTCGACCAGACCGGTCGGCGTGTCGGCGTTGTATTCAAGAAGTTTCGGTGGTCCCGCCCCGTCATACGCCAGGTCGAACCGGCCGTAGACGGACGGCTCGTCGTTCTCCCACGAGCGGATGATGTACTGCTCGAACTCCTGCGGGATCATGAACAGCCCGAAGAGCCGCTTGTCGATCACGTCCTGCACGAGGTCGAGGCACATCTTGTGCAGCGCGGTGGTCGCTTCGTACAGTCGCTCGACTTCGTACTCGGTGAACTGGTAGTACGCGGACTCGTCCCAATACGGTTCGCCGCGCAGGGTGTGGTAGAACAGGCCGAACTCTTCGACCCGTTTTTGCCAGTTCGGACGGGGATCGACGCTGACCCTGCGCATGAGAACTCCTACCGAACGGGCCGGTCGCGAGGTGCGCGGAAGCGCGGGCGGCCGGCGCAACCGGGCTGGCGTGGTGTCGTCACCACTGACCAGCCAGCTCGCGCCGGCCGCCCGCCGAATGCGTGTGGATCAGCCGCCGAAGCCGCCGCCGACGCGGCTGCCGACGGTCCCGAAGCCGCCCTTGGACACGCTCGCCATCGCCGGCGGGCGCGCCCCACGGCCGCTCACCGCGGAGGGGCCGCCGCCGCCAAAGTGGCCGATGAAAATGAACGTACCCCCGCCGCTCCGGGATCGCCCCCCCGTGCGCCGTTCCGCCTGCTTGTCGGCTTCCGTTTCGTAGTTCGTTTCGGGCCACACGAAATACGCGCCCGTGAGTACGGTAGCACCGAGCACAACAAGAGACAGCTCACGCGACATGCGGGTCATGGCAGTCACCCTGACAGGTGCGCCCGATCTGGGCGGTATCTAACTCTTCGTACCTAATCACCTACATCTTTACCACGTCCGCAGCGGCTTGGGTAGAGTTTTTTTCATGAACGGTCTAACACCTGCGGACAGATAGAGTTCTCCCACCCATATCGTGCGTGAAATCGCTCGAACCAACCCTTGGATTACGCTGGTAACTGAACCTGAGCGGCCGAATTATGAAGAAGGCATCACAATTAGCCTGCCTGTTGAACGACTTTGCCGGTCGATCTGGATAGCGAAACCGAGCCCAGAAGGGGCATTTCTGCGGTAGCGAACGGCCAGTGAACTGCCAGCTCCTGACCAGTCGGCCGGCAGCGAATGTCCAGCCGACAACCCACCAACTCCCGTCAAGTGGCGCTGTAACCCCCGTTACAGCGGCAGCCGAGGGACGATCGGACCGCGTGCTATCCTCGCAGCATCATCGAGACATACTTCGTTTCCAGGTATGCTTCGAGCCCCTCGTGAGCGAGTTCGCGCCCCATGCCGGACTCTTTCATCCCGCCGAACGGGCATTGTGGCGTTGCCGGAACCGGGTCGTTCAGCCCGATGATGCCCGCCTCCAGCCCCTCCGCCATCCGCCACGCGATGCTCAGGTCGTTCGTAAACACGTAGGCGGCGAGACCGTATTTCGTGCTGTTGGCGGCAGCGATCACCTCGTCGAGCTTGGAGAAGTCGAGCACCGGCATGACCGGCGCGAACGGCTCGTCCGTCAAAATCTTCGCGTCCGGCGTTACACCCCGCAGAATGGTGGGCTCCATGAAGTAGCCGTGCTCGAACGCCGACCCCTTGGGGCGACCGCCGCCCGTCAGGCAAGCGGCCCCCTTCCCCGTCGCATCGGCGATCAGTTCGCGGGTGGCGTCGACCCGCTTCTGTTCGATCATCGGCCCCACGACGACCCCGTCTTCCAGTCCGTTGCCGAGTTTAAGCTTCTTGGCCTCTTCGACCGCCACCTCGGTGAACTTCTTCGCGATGTCCTGGTGAACGAAGAAGCGGCTGGGGCTGATGCACACCTGTCCGTTATTGCGGAACTTGCCGAGTACGGCGGCCTTGGCGACCACTTCGGGGTCGGCGTCCGGGAACACGATGAACGGCGCGTGGCCGCCGAGTTCGAGGCTGAGCCGCTTCACTTGGTCCGCGGCCTGCTTCATAAGGATCTTGCCGACCCGCGTGGAGCCGGTGAAGCTCACCTTGCGCACCGCCGGGTTCTCCATGAACTCGGTCGCGACCTCTTCGCCCGGCCCCAGCACCATGTTCGCGACGCCCGGCGGCAGCTTGGCGTCTTCGATCAGTTCGAACAGCGCGATGCCGCACAGCGGGGTGAGTTCCGACGGCTTCGCAACGATGGTGCAACCCGCGGCCAGCGCCGGCGCGATTTTGCGGCACAGGAGCGTGAGCGGGAAGTTCCACGGCGCGATCGCACCGACCACACCGACTGGGTGCTTGATGGTCATGTGCCGCTTGGCGGCGTTGGCCGGCGGGATCACCTGCCCGTAGGCCCGCTTGCCCTCCTCCGCGAACCACTCGAAGGTGTCCGCGGAGTGCATCACCTCGCCCTTCGCCTCGACGAGGGGCTTGCCCTGCTCCATCGTCATCACCCGGCTGATGGCATCGGCGCGCTCGCGCATCAGGTCGGCGATCTTCTTCAAGAACTTCGCGCGGTCGTAGGGCGTCAATTTCATCCAGCCCGGAAGGGCCGCGGACGCCGCCGCGACGGCCTTGGCGGTGTCAGCGCGGTTACCGAAGCTGACGTCCGCAAGGGTCTCTTCGGTCGCGGGGTTGACGACCGGGAGCTTGTTACCGGTGGACGACTCGCACCACGCCCCGTTGATGAACAGTTGGCGGTTCTTGACGGGCAAAGCGGACATCGTTGGACTCCAAAAAAAAGACGTGGCGAGATGCAGGTATGCTACGCACCGCCGAACGGAGCGAGCAGTGCCGCCTGACCGATCGCACACGGTCCGAGATCCCGCACAGCCGTCGGCTTCCGCACAATGCGATTGGACCGCTGCCCCGAGGCGTGTGTTGCCACGCCTGTGGAACTGAAACGCACCAATCACGCGCCTGCCGCGGTGTAGCGCGGGTGACCGGCGCGCACCGCCGTTGACAGCGACGCGACAGGCGCGGGCCACTGACAGACGGGCGAAGGCGGTGCTGCGGCGCGACCGGCGGCAAAACGTTAGCGGCTCCGGCGGAGTGCCCTTGGGTCGGGGTCCGCCGGAGCCGGTTAAAGAGAGCGAAGGCACCGCGACCCGCTCCCAGCACGGGCCGCGGTCGCTGCTGGCTCTGAAACAGCGCCCCGGGGAGTGAGGCCGGGGGCACAGCTATCATCGAACCGAGGCCGGGTAATTTGCAGGGGTAATTAATCAATACGGGCGAGCCAGAGAGTATTAATTATAATCGCCTTATCAATAGATCGAATTTACAGCCGCCCTGACTGAAAGTGTCGCCCCCGGCGGATCGGACAAATCGGTACCGAGATGGACCTGGGAAGCAAGAACGACGGGCACATGTGCTTGGTGCCCGGCTGAGCGCGAGTTTGCCAGGGCTAAATCCGACCCTGGCGCGGAGGCTCGTCGACGCGACTCACCCGATGCCCCCGTGCCGGAAGTCCACCCGTGGTATCATTGATGTCGGGATCGACTGGTGGAATGCTGCTTCGGAAGCGCCCGGGCGATCACTTCGGGCGGCGATCTTGAGGGCCACACATGAAAGTCGTCGCGCTGAGTGTCGGCGGGCCGCGCGAGATTGAATGGAACGGCGATACGGTGCGGACCTCGATCTTCAAGACGCCGACCGAGCGCCGGCTACGGGTTTCCGCGCTCAACATCGAAGGAGACGAGCAGTCGGATCTGTCGGTCCACGGCGGGACCGAGAAGGCCGTGTACGCGTACCCGTCCGAGCACTACCCGTTGTGGCAGAAGGACCTCTCGGGCGCGGACCTGTCCGAAGCGGCGTTCGGAGAAAACCTGACCACCGAAGGGCTGACGGAAGAGGTGCGCATCGGCGACCGATTCCGAATCGGGACGGCCGAGTTCGTTGTCACCCAGCCCCGCATGCCCTGCTTCAAATTGGGGATCAAGTTCGGGCGGCAAGACGTACTCCGCCGGATGCTCAGGACCGGCCGAACCGGGTTCTATTTCTCGGTAGCGGTTGAGGGCGAGATCGGTGCCGGCGACACCATCGAGTTGGTTCAGGAATCGCAAGACGAACTGACCGTGAGTGATGTGGTCCGACTGTTCACAGTGGAAGCAAAGAACCAAACCCTGCTCCGCAGGGTCATGCGGTCCCCGGTGCTGCCGCAGAACTGGAAGGACTACTTCGGCGAACGGCTCGAGTGATTCGTGACTCCTCGGCCATACTCATTTCGCGCCTCTTCCGAGAGTCAGTGCGGTTGAGCGATAGCGGGTCTGGCGACCTCGGTATATCGGCGAGTCCGATGGTCCGGTTTAGCATGTGCGGTCAGTCTCGCCGCTCATTGTGTCCTTCAGGAGTGGCAACGCCTGAGGCCAACCGATACGGAGGCCAGCGAGGCATTGCCATCTGGTAGGGGCTCCGATGAGCGATGAAGCGGCGCTGCGGCGAGCGATCGACGCTGAGCCGGACGGTGATACGCCGCGGCTCGTATATGCCGGCTGGCTCGACGACACTGGACCTGGGCACTCTGGACGACGAGACGGCGATCGTCGGGCTCGGCAACCTCCCCAACTTACAATCGCTGACACTCAACGGACGCGAATACACCAGAGGCGAATTTCAGGAATTCGCGGCACAAGTGCTAAAACGTGCGGACGCTCTCTCAAAACCCACTTACGGCTTGTTGGGATGATCCCTCGCTTTGTGCGAAGTGACGTTGCGAACGCCATTTTCCCTTTGCCGGTTCCAGCCCGAAGCGGGAGCCACGGCGTCGGTCAGAATTGTAACTACCCAGCTTCGCGCCGGTCGTGGGCAATCCCACCGTGGCGGCCCTTCGTCTAAGGGGTATAATCGGGTATTGCGTTTCCGCAACGCCCCGGTGCCGAACACGCCAGGTAGCTCGTCTGCCTTCGGAGATCGCTGAAATGGCCGCGGTTCTCGAACCGAAAGACCCCACGGAAGCCGCCGCGAAGCTCGGCTCGCAGGTGGACGAGCAACTCGCACAGGCCACGACCCGCATCCGCGCCCACGACCTCGCGCTCGGCGCGCTGGTGCTCGTCGCGTTCGTGCTGGCCTACGCCACCGCGGTGATCCTGCTCGACAAATTCATCGACCTCCCGCAGTGGCTCCGGCAACTGTCGCTGCTCGGGTTCATCGGGGCGCTCGCGGCCATCACCTACCTCACAATCGTGACCCCGCTCCGCAAGAAGATCAACCCGCTCTACGCGGCGAAACAGGTCGAGAGCACCATCGACGACGCCAAGAACAGCGTCACCGGGTACGTCGACGCCCAACAGAAGGGCGCCCTCAACGCGACCGTGAAGGCCGCCCTGGCGCGGCGCGCGGCGAAGTCGGTCGCCGAGGCCGACGTGAACAAGGCCGTCGACCACCGCAGCCTGCTCTACCTCGGCGGCGCCGCCATCGCGCTGGCCCTTACGCTCGTGGTCCTGTTCTTCGTGTTCCGCCCGTCGCAGTTCGGATCGCTCCTCACCCGCGCGTTCGTACCATTCATCTCAACGCAAGTGGGGACCCGCACACAGATCAAGTTGACCAAGCCCGAACCCGCCGAACCGACCATCACCGAAGGCCAGACGGTCACGGTCGCGGTTCACATCGGCGGAAAGGTCCCCAGCACCGACAGCCCCGAGCGGGTGCGGCTGCTGATCCGGCACAACCCGGCGGACCCGAACTACATCGAAGTGCCGATGGTCGAAGCCGAGACCTCCCGCGACTTCGAGCTGCGCGTGCCCAACCACCACGTCCAGAACGGTTTCTGGTACAAGGTCGCCGCCGGGGACGACCAAACGGACGAGTACAAGGTGACGGTGCGGTCGCTGCCGCTGTTCACACACTTCCAGGCGACCTACGAGTCCCCGAAGTACCTGCGCCGCAAGGCCGAAACGATCAGCAGCCCGCTCATCCAGGGGTACCGCGGCACAACGGTGACCCTCACCGCACAAACCAACCACGACGTTCGCGACGGCGCGATGGTCATCGAGCCCGGCGGGACCGTCGTTCCGGGCACCACAACCGCGGACGACCCGAAGGCCCTCCAGTTCCGGTTCAAGCTCAAGGAGTCGGGCCGGTACAGGCTCACCTACACCACCACCGACGGCGAAAAGAGCGCCGAGCCGTTCGTGTCCACGATTGTGGTCCAGAACGACGCCGCGCCGACCCTCGTCATCGACAAGCCCGAAGAGGAAGAGGTCACCGTCCCGGCGAACGGACAGCTCGCGATCGACGGCAAGGTCGGCGACGACTTCGGCGTCGACACGATCACGCTGAAGATGCGTCTCACCGGCGCGACGGCGCGCGACCTGTTGGAACGCCCCTTTTTGTACGGCAAGAGCAAATCGTTCAAGCGCGAGAAGGACGGCACCTACCCCACTGACGTGGAGTACAAGGGATCGGTCAACTTCGCCGAGCTGACGAAGGCCCCCGCCGGAGTGCCGTTCGAGGCCAAGCCGGACATGGTGATCGAGTACTGGCTCGAGGCCACCGACAACTGCACCGAGCCAAAGCCGAACGTCGGCAGGTCCGCGGTCAAGCGCGTGCGCCTCGCACCGCCGGTCGTCGAGGAGCCCAAGAAGCAAGAACAGAAGCAGCAAAATAACGAACGGAAGAACGAAGAGCAGAAGCACAACGACGACCAGCAACAAAAGCTGGAGCAAGAGAGGCGCGACCAGCCGCAGAACGGCGGGCAGCAGCAGCAGAACGGCGAGCAACAGCCCAAAGAGGGCGAGCCCCAAAAGGGCAACGACGCCACTCCCAAGCGGGACGGCAACGACCCGATGGGCGCGAACCCGCCCCCGAAGGAAAAGGGACAGCCGAACAAACCCGAGGGCAAGCAGGACGGCTCCGGCGGCAAAGCGGACGGCACACCCGACAAGGGCTCGAACGAAGGCAACCCGATGCCGAAGGGGGCCGGCGAGAAGAGCGACAATCCGTCCAAGGGCATGAACGATGCCCAGCCCAACCCGATGCAGCCGAACGACCCGAACGGCACTGGAACGGGCGGCATGAACCAAGCGGAAACCGCCCCGCCGCCCAAGACGCCGGATGAGAAGGACGTTCAGAACAAGGCGGAACAGCTCAAGAACGCGATCGAGGAGGAGAACAAGAGCGGCGGGTCCGTGAAGCCGAACGAGGCCCCGAGCGCGCAAGAACGCACCGACCCGGGCCGAGCCAAGCCCCAGCCGAAGAACGATAGCGGCAACACCAGCGGCATGGCGGAGCAGAAGCCCGAACAAAAGCCCGATCCGATGCAACCGGAAAAGGGCGCGGCCGCCAGCGGCAAGCCAGAGGGGAACCCCGAGAAATCCCCCGAGCCCTCGACCACGAAGCCGGACGGCTCAAAGCAGCCGGACCCGATGTCGGGGTCGGAGCCCAAGAACGGCGCGCCCCCCGAACCGCGCAACGAACCGATCGAGAACGCTCCGGGCACCGAGAAGGCGCAGCCACAAGCAGGGCAATCCGCACCGAAGGAGCCGAAAGAGGCGAACCCGAAGCAAGATCAGAACGCGGGCGGTAGCGCCAAGCCAGCAACCTTGAAGGATGCGGATAAGCCCCCGATGGGCGCACCCAACCCTGGCGAGAAGTCCGATCCCGCGGCAGACGCCGGGAGCAAAGCCAAGCCGGCGCCGGACCCGGCACGCGGTGCCGAGAAGCCCGCCGACCCGAAAGGCCGCACCGCGCCACCGGAAGCCAAGGGAGAAACCAAGCCCGAGGGCGGCGAGGCGAAACCGGATAAGGCACCACCGGCCGGGGAATCGAAAGGAATGCCGCCGAAAGAAGACGCGATGAACCCCGGCGCCGGGATGGGGCAACCGGAAGCGAAGCCCGAACCCGACGGCGCGAACCAGCCGCAAAAGCCGAACGGCACCCGCGCCGCCGAAACCAAGCCTCAGAAGCCCGACGCGATGAACCCGCCGACCGGTGGCACGGGCAACGAGAAGGGTGACGAGAGCAACGGAGAAAAGCCCGACCCGAACAACGCCGGCAAGCCCCAGGGCGGTTCCGGCAACGGCGCGCCCAAGGACAAGAAGCCCAGCGAGCAGGAACTCAAGGAGTTTGACGAAGCCGCGAAGAACCTCACTTCGCCCGACGAGCAGAAGAAGGCCGACGCCCGCAACAAGCTCGATAAGACGATGGGTCAGGAGAAGCGCAAGGAACTGGAGAAGGTGGCCAACGACCGCCAGTCGCCGGACGAGAACACCCGCAAGGACGCCGAGCGTAAGTTCGATGACTTCAAGAAGGAAGCCCAGAACGGCCCCGCCGACAAGAAGGGCGGTACCGACGGCAAGAAGAACGAGACCGGTGGTAAGCCCGGCGACGCGCCGAAACTCGACGAGAAGCAGAAGAAGGAAATGGCCGACGCCATGAAGGACCTTCAGTCCGGCAACGAGCAGCAGAAGGCCGACGCCCGCAAGAAGCTCGATAAAACCTTTGGTGAGCAGGCTCGCAAGGAGGCCGAGCAGTTCATGAACGACCTGAAGTCCGACGACAAGGACAAGCAGGCCGCCGCGCAGCAGAAGTTTGACGACTTCAAGAAGGAGATGGAGAAGCGCGCCGCGGAAGAAAACGCCAAGAAAAACGGCGAAAGCGGCAAGGGCAAAGAGCCCATCGACGATCCAAACGCGCAAAAGGACAAAGAAAGTGCGAAGGGTCAGGAGCTCTCGAAAGAGGAGCTCGACGCCCTCACGAAGAAGGCCCAGGATCTTCAATCGAAGGACCAGAAGACCCGCGAGCAGGCCGAGAAGGAACTGGACGACAAGATCGGCAAAGAGAACCGCGAGCGCCTCCAGGAGAAGATGAAGGAGCAGCAACCCGGTACGCCCGAGCAGGAGCAGAAGCTGCGCGAACAGGTGGAGCAGCACGCGAAGAACCACGCCAACCAACCGCAAGGCACGCCCGGTAACAGACCCGCTGGCAGCGTGCCGACCAAGGAGGCGATGGAGGAGGACGCCCGGAACCGGCTCAAGACCGCGGAGCTGCAACTGGACCAGTTCGAGAAGAAGCGGTACGACGAGGCGTTCAAGCGCAAACAGGGCTTCACCGACGCCGAGTACGAGAAGTTCCTCCGCGGCTACGAGAAGCACGTCGAGAAGCTGCGCGACGACGTGAACAAGGGCTCCGCAAGCGGCGAGAAGGCGCCGCCGAAGGGACCGGCCGAACCCGACCGGCCGATCACGGCGGGCAGCGGCGGGAAGGTCGAAAGCCGCCCCGGTATGTCGTCCGGCACGGCGGGCACCGTCACCACCGAACCGCCGGGCTTCGAGAACCTGCGGCGCAAGTTCGAGAAGCTCCTCAACGAGAAGAAGTGAGTTCCGCCCGTACCGGCCGAAAACCCCGCGGCGCATTGAGCGCCGCGGGGTTTTTGTTCTTTCGGTCCCCCGTTCCCCTACGCTAACTAGGGCTCTTCACACCGGCTTCACGGGTTCCGTCATGTCCGCCGCGAACCGCTACCTTGTGTCCTTCGACGCGCGCGACACGTTCCACCGGTTCGCGGACGTGCTGGTCATCGGCGCGGGCATCGCGGGGCTCCGCGCCGCGCTCGAGGTCCCGCCGGACCTCTCGGTCCTCGTCGTCACCAAGGACCGCGTGACCGAGAGCAACAGCTCCTACGCGCAGGGCGGAATCGCCGGCGTGCGGTCCCCGGAAGACACCTTCGGGAACCACGTCGAAGACACCCTGGTGGCGGGCGACGGCCTGTGCAGCCGCGACGTGGTGGAAATGGTCGTCCGCGAGGCGCCGCAGCAGATCGAGAACCTGATCGCGTTCGGCACCAAGTTCGACGAGGAGAACGGGCAGCTCGCGCTCACCCGGGAGGGCGGGCACAGCCATCGGCGGATCGTTCACGCGCTGGGCGACTCCACCGGCTTCGAGATGATGCGGGCGACGATCGCCCACGCCCGCACGCGGCCCAACATCCGCATCTGGGACGACACCTTCACGATCGACCTGCTGACCCACGACGGCGCGTGCCGCGGCGCGGTGGTGGCGCGCAACGGCCTGGGCAAACTGCTGATCTGGGCGAAGCAAACGGTTCTCGCGTCCGGCGGGTGCGGGATGGTGTACCGCGAAACTACCAACCCCTCGGTCGCCACCGGCGACGGCATGGCCGCGGCGTACCGCGCCGGCGCCGAACTCCGCGACATGGAGTTCATGCAGTTCCACCCGACCGTGCTCTACGTCGCGGGGTCCGCCCGGTACCTTATCAGCGAGGCGGTCCGTGGGGAGGGGGCGCACCTGCGCGACGTGAACGGCGAGCGGTTCATGCTGAAGGACGACCCGCGCCACGAACTCGCGCCGCGCGACATCGTCGCGCGGGCCATCTTCCGCACCATGGAGCGCACCCAGCACCCGAACGTGTACCTGGACCTCTCGCACCTGGACCCGGCGATGGTGCTGAACCGCTTCCCCGGCATCAACCGCGTGTGCAAGAGCTTCGGCCTGGACATCACGAAGGACCGCATCCCGGTGCGGCCCGGCGCGCACTACATGGTCGGCGGCGTGACGGTCGATGCGCAGGGGCGCACAACGGTCCCCGGCCTGTGGGCCGCCGGCGAGGTCACATCGAGCGGGCTGCACGGGGCCAACCGGCTCGCCTCCAACAGCCTCATTGAGGGGCTGGTGTACGGCACGCACTGCGGGCGCGGCGCGGCGGAGGCGGTCCGGAAAATGCCCCGCGACATGACCGCCTTTCCGGTCCGATCGGTCATCCCGCCGGACGACGACGCCGGGCTCGACCTGGCCGACCTACTGGCCTCCCTCCGGGGCCTGATGGTGCGGAAGATGGGCATAGTGCGCGAGCGGGCGCGGCTGCTCGAAGCGAAAGAAGACCTGCGGTTCTGGTGCCGGTACGCGCTGAGCCGGGAGTTCGACGGCAAAGCCGGCTGGGAGCTGCAAAACCTGCTCACGATCGCGCGGCTCATGATCGCCGCCGCCCTCACCCGCGAGGAGTCCCGCGGTACGCACTTCCGCAGCGACTTCCCCGCCCGCAACGACGCCGCCGGCTGGGACCGGCGCCACGTGGTGAGCGAGCCGTTCGTCGCGCTCGTCTGACAGCGCGTCCCCGAACCATAGGCCCCATCAGGGGAACATCAATCCGCGAGAGGCGGTGCCCCGTCTCGTCTGTGTCGCCTCTCTCGCGGGATGTCTCAGATGAAGTTGCTCACAGTCGCAGTCACACTGGTCGCGTTCGCCGTGACTGGTCGGGCCGAGGATCAGAAGGCCCAACCGCCGGTCACACTCGAACTGGTGGCCAAAAGCAACGAGTACAAGTTCGACGGCAACGGGAAGGCGCCCGCGGAGTTCAAAAAGTACCTCGAAGAGATCGCACAGGCCCAGAAGGACGGCAAGTTGGCCCGGCCCCCTCAACCGCCGGCGGTCGAGCTGGTGCTCAAATTCACCAACACCACCAAGAACGACACCACGATTTACGTTGGCGGCGATTCAAATTCGTACACGTTCGATCTCACCGGCGGCAGCGGATCTGTCGCGGTCGGTAGCGGGCGCGCGTTCACGGAAGAGTTCCGGTTCCCCAAAGCGGTCACCCTGGCCCCGGGCAAGTTTCACGAGATCAGGGTCAAACAACTCGCCGACGGGCACCGCGGCGCGTCCCGCTACGTGTACTGGACCGGCCCCGGCGAGTACAAGCTGAGCGCCAAATACGTTCTCGCGAACGCCGACGGCAGCAAGGGCGCCGAACTCGCGAGCGAGTCCATCACGATCACCGTCGGCAAGTGACCGGTCAGCGCCGCCATCTTCGCGGCGCGCCCGCAATCCGCACCCACAACGGCGTCGTCTGGTCTGTGTCGCCTTCCCCGTGGAGTGCCGCAAATGAAACTGCTCACAGTGACCGTTGCGCTGATCGCCTTCGCCGTGTCGGCTTCGGGAGAGGACAAGAAGGCCGAACCCCCGGTCAAGCTGAAACTGGTCGCCAAAACCGACAAGTACAAGTTCGGCAGCGGCACAGTTCCCGCGGAGTTCAAAAAGTACCTCGAAGAGATTGCGCAGGCCCAGAAGGACGGCAAGCCGGCCCAACCACCCAAACCGCCGGCGGTCGATTTGGTGCTGGAGATCGTCAACACGAGCAAGGACGAGGTGACGATTTACGTGGGCGGGGACGCCAACACCTGGACCTTCGACCTGACCGGCGGCGACGGCACAGTGAACCTCGGCAGCGGGCTGGCGATGACGCTGGAGTTCCGGCTACCGAAGGCGGTGACGCTGCCCCCGGGTAAGTCTCACGAGATCCCGGTGAAGCGGTTGTCCGACGGCGCCCGCGGGGCGGGCCGGTACGTGTACTGGACCGGCCCCGGCGAGTACAAACTGAGCGCCAAGTACACGATTTCTGATAAGGACGGTGAGAAGGCCTACGAACTGAAGAGCGAGCCGGTGAAGATCACCGTCGAGAAGTAGCCTCGTTAGCACACCGACCGGCCCGCGGGACGCTCAGGCAGTGTCCCGCGGGCCGCATTCATTGACACAAGGGCAAGGGAGACGGTACGGTAAGGTGAGGAGGGAACATGAGTACACAAGTGATGCCCTACGCGACCCTCGCGGACCTGATGAAAGTCGAAGGGAAGGCCGAACTCATCAACGGGAGGATCGTGACCTTCATGCCCAGCGGATTTTTGCCCAGCCGCGTCGCGCGCAAGATTGTTCGCGCTCTTGAGGACTACGCAACGAGTGGCGGTCACGGTGAACCGGTTGCCGACCCGACGGGGTACGCCTTCGACCCTCCATTACCATCGGGTCGTCAATCTCTTTGCCCAGACGCATCGTTTTACACCGGCGCACTTCCCACGAACCCGATGGGGTTCATCGAAGGTTTCCCGGTCTTTGCGGTCGAGGTGCGGAGCGAGAGCGACTACGGCCCGAAGGCCGATCGCGAGTACGCGGACAAACGCGCCGATTACTTCTCAGCGGGCACGCGGGTGGTCTGGGATGTCGATCCGGTCGCACAGACGGTCACGAGTTACTCCGCCACCGCGCCGACAACATCGACGACGTTCCGACGCGGAAGCACGGCCGACGCCGAACCTGCGGTACCCGGATGGCGTCTGTCGGTTGACGCGCTATTCACTTGATTCTTGCCGGAAGTGGTGTAGTTTTACTGCGATCTGAAGAGGAATAGAACTGTGTCGAACGTCTCCGCTATCCTGGTTACCGCGAGCGCCGTAATTGGCGCCGTCGTGATTATTACCACCGGGTAAGCGGGGTCCGCCGAAGGTTCAGCCTTACGCACCCCGGAGTTCCCTCCGGGGTTTTTCTTTTCTGCACTCTCCCGAGTCCGCCATGAGCCGCGTCAGCATCTACGACACCACCCTCCGGGATGGGAGTCAGGGCGAAGGGGTCAACTTCTCGCTCCAGGACAAGCTGCTCCTCACGAAGCGGCTGGACGAGATCGGCGTGGAGTACATCGAGGGCGGCTACCCGCTCTCCAACCCGAAGGACTTCGAGTACTTCCAGGCGGTGCGCGGGCTGGACCTCAAACACGCCAAGGTCTGTGCGTTCGGCATGACCCGGCGAAAGAACGCGCCCGCGGAAACCGACACGTGCCTCAAGGCCCTGCTGGACGCGCACACGCCGGTCGTGACGATCGTGGGCAAAACGTGGGACTTCCACGTCACGGAGGTGCTCGGCACCACGCTCGACGAGAACTGCGCGATGATCGCGGACTCCGTTCAATACTGCAAAGCGCAGGGCCGGGAGGTGTTCTACGACGCCGAGCACTTCTTCGACGGCTATCGCGCGAACCCGGAGTACGCACTCCGCACGCTCAAAGCCGCCGCGGGCGCCGGTGCGGCGGCGGTGATCCTTTGCGACACCAACGGGGGCACCATGCCGGAGCGCGTCGCCGAGGTGGTGGCGATCGTGACGCGGGCGTTGCCGTGTGAGGTCGGCATCCACTGTCACAACGACTGTGAACTCGCGGTGGCGAACTCGCTCGCGGCGGTGCGGGCCGGAGCGACCCAGGTGCAGGGCACGATGAACGGCATCGGCGAGCGGTGCGGGAACGTCGACCTGATTAGCGTGATCGCGAACCTGGCCATGAAGTACAAGTACGACGTGCTCAAGCCCGGGAGCCTGACGCGCCTCACCGAAACGTCCCGCTACGCCTACGAGTTGGCGAACATGAACGCCCGGAACGGCCAGCCGTTCGTCGGCCATTCGGCGTTCGCCCACAAGGGCGGGATGCACACGCACGCGGTCGCCAAGGACCCGAGCACCTACGAGCACATCACGCCGGAGGCCGTCGGGAACGAGCGCCGCATCCTGGTGTCGGAACTGTCCGGGCACTCGACGATTCTGTCGAAGACCGCGAAGTACCAGATGAACCACGACAAGGCACTGACGACCAAGATCCTCCACGCCGTTCAAGATCTGGAGAACGTGGGGTACGAGTTCGAGGCGGCCGAGGCGTCATTCGACCTGCTCGTGCGGAAGGTGGCGAAGGACCACAAGCCGTGGCAGGTGGACAAGTCGCTGACGCTGTACAAGCCGTGGTTCGAGCGAATCTCGTACCGGGTCAACATCGAGGCCCGCGCGAACGGCACCCCGATCACGGAGGGGACCGTCCGGCTGAAAGTGGCGGGGGTCGTCGAGCACACCGCCAGCGAAGGGGACGGTCCGGTGAACGCGCTCGACGGCGCGCTGCGGAAGGCGCTCGTGCGGTTCTACCCGCGCCTCGAAGAAATGCAGTTGGTGGACTACAAGGTGCGGGTGGTGAACCCGAAGGCCGGGACCGCGGCGAAGGTGCGCGTGGTGATCGAATCGCGCGACGGTACCGACGTGTGGGGCACCGTGGGCGTGAGCGAGAACATCATTGAGGCGAGTTGGCTCGCGCTCTGCGACGCGATCGAGTTCAAGCTGTTCAAGGACGTGGAACGCGACCAAAAGTAAACTGTCGGGAGGTCGCACGGGGTTCCCGCCCTGTGCTACGTCCGGCGACCCCTCCGGGGTGCAACCGTATTGAGCGTATCCCCTAATTGCCCGCCCCGGAGGGGCCGGCGAGCGTAGCACAGGGCACCCGCCCTGTGCGCCAAAGGCTGTAGGTAAAGTAATATGGCGACCGAACTTCCGAAGGCATACGACTCCAAGGCCGCTCAGGAGAAATGGCTCACCTTCTGGGAAGGCAAAGGCTTCTTCCACAGCGAGCCGGACCCGGAAAAGAAGAAATACCCCAACGGGCCGTACACGATCGTCATCCCGCCGCCGAACGTGACGGGCGCGCTGCACATGGGGCACGCGCTCAACAACACGCTTCAGGACGTGCTGATCCGCTGGAAGCGGATGCAGGGCTTCAACGCCCTCTGGATGCCCGGCACCGACCACGCCGGCATCGCCACGCAGTCCGTGGTGGAGCGGCTCGTCCTCGCTCAGGAGAAAAAGACCCGTCATGACCTGGGCCGCGACGAACTTGTGAAACGCATCTGGGAGTGGAAGGACAAGTACGAGGCCCGCATTCTCGGCCAGCTCCGCGAGATCGGCGCGAGCTGCGACTGGAAGCGCACGCGCTTCACGCTGGACCCAGTGTGCGCCCGCGCGGTGCGCGAGACGTTCTTCCGGATGTTCCGCGACGGGTACATCTACCGCGGCAAGCGGCTGGTGAACTGGGACACGCACCTGCAAACGTCCGTGGCTGACGACGAAACCTACACCGAGGACACCAAGAGCGGGTTCTGGACGTTCAAGTATCCCGTGGACGGGATGCCCGACACGTTCATCTCGTTCAGCACCACACGCCCCGAAACGATGCTGGGCGATACGGCCGTGTGCGTGCATCCCAACGACGAGCGGTACAAAGCGCTCGTGGGCAAGTCCGTGGTGCAACCGCACACAGGGCGGAAGATCCCCATTATCGCCGACGGCCAACTCGCCGACCCCGAGCTGGGAACCGGGTGCGTGAAGGTGACCCCAGCGCACGACCCGAACGACTACGCCTGCTGGCAACGGCACCCAGAAATTGGAATCATCAACATCCTGAACCCTGACGGCACCATCAACGAGGCCGGCGGCGAGTACAAGGGCCTGGACCGGTATAAGGCCCGCGAGGCCGTGACCGAGAAGATGAAGGAACTCGGGCTGTACGTGGACAAGTCCGAGCGGATCGTGCCGATGCCGTTCAGCGATCGGAGCAAGACCCCGATCGAACCGTTCCTGTCGGACCAGTGGTTCGTGAAGATGTCCGACCGCGAGGACGGCAAGCCCGGCCTCGCACAGATGTCGATGGACGCCGTGGCCTCCGGGAAGGTGAAGTTCTTCCCCGAGCGCTACGCGCGGTCGTACCTCGACTGGCTCGGCGAGAAGCGCGACTGGTGCATCAGCCGCCAACTGTGGTGGGGGCACCGCATCCCGGTGTGGAGTAAAGAGTTTCCCGCTGAGCAAGACTATGCAGCGATGCGCAAGATTATCTCAGAACAATTGAGAAAACTTGACCCCAAGGCGTCTGAGGCAGAAATCGCAGCAAACGTGGAACGGATGCGAGGCCCACATGAACAACAATGGGCAGCAACCGGCGCGGAGGGCTTCTCGCTCTATAATGGGCGAGGGTTTTCGCGCTCCAACCGCAGTGGTGACGGATCAAAAATCACGCAGTACATCTGCATTCAAAGCCCCGATCAGGAAACAGAACGGGACTTGGAGCAGCAGGGATACACGCAGTCTGAAGACGTGCTCGACACGTGGTTCTCATCCGCGCTCTGGCCGCACAGCACGCTCGGCTGGCCCGGTCCCGCATTGCCCGAGGAGCGTGCCGACCGCACCGCGCCCGACTGGGAGCGCGACCGCTACTACTACCCCACGAGCACGCTCGTGACGAGCCGCGACATCATCACGCTGTGGGTGGCGCGGATGGTGCTGACGGGGCTCTACAACCTGAACGAGATCCCGTTCCGTCACGTGTACATCACGCCAAAGGTGCTCGACGGGTTCGGCGAGGGGATGAGCAAGTCGAAGGGTAACGGGGTGGACCCGCTCGACATCATTGAGCTTTATGGCACCGACGCCATGCGCTACGGCATGGTGAAGCTCGCCACCGAGACGCAGGACGCCAAGCTCCCGGTGTCCAACATCTGCCCGCACTGCGGGAAGGATGTGGCGGTGAAGCAAGAGCACATGTACATGCGGACCAAGAAGCTCACTTGCCCCGAATGCAAGAAGGAGTTCCGCCCCGGCGGCCCGTGGCCGACGGACGACCCCGACCGCCCCACCGCGAAGCAGGGCTCCGACCGGTTCGAGGAGGGCCGCAACTTCGCCAACAAGATGTGGAACGCGACGCGGTTCCTCCTCATGAACCTCGAAGGGTACGCGGCCGGACCGGTGAACATCGCGGAACTTCCCACCGAAGACCGCTGGCTGCTGTCGCGGCTCGCGACCACCACGAAGGCCGTGACCGCGGCCCTCGACGGTTACAAGTTCAGCGACGTGGCGCGGCTGCTCTACGACTTCGTGTGGAGCGAGTTCTGCGACTGGTACATCGAGATGTCGAAGGGGCGACTCAAGGACGCCGCCGCGCGCCCCACCGCGCAGCGGGTGCTCGCCGGGGTGCTCGACGGCATTATGCGGCTGGTGCATCCGCTCATGCCGTTCGTGTCGGAATCGCTGTGGCAGGCGCTGAACGAAACGGCCCCCGAGCGTGGGCTCCCCTCCCCCGCCAAGGCCGAGGAGAGTGCGGCGATTGCCGCGTGGCCGTCGTACCCCGACGCCTGGATCAGCGCCGACGTGGAAGCACGTTTCGCCCGGATGCAGGAGTTGGTGCGCGGGGTGCGCGAGATCCGCAACCGCTACCAGGTGGACGACAAGACGAAGCTCGACGTGGCCGTGAAGTGCTCCGCGGCCGTGGCCGCCGAGTTCAACGCCCTGGCCGCGTTCATCGGGCCGCTGGCGGGAATCGCGACCCTCACCGCCGGCCCCGACACCGCCAAGCCCAAACAGGCGGGCGGGTTGGTGAAGCCGGACTTCGAGGCGTATGTGTCGCTCGCGGGGCTGATCGACGCCGCCGCCGAGATGAAGCGGCTCGAAAAGCAGATCGCCGACAAGCGGAAGGCGCTCGACGGCACACGGGCGAAACTCGCCAACGAGAAGTTCGTGAACAGCGCCCCGGCCGAGGTGGTGCAGCAGCAGCGCGACCTGCTCGCCGACATTGAGAAGCAGATCGCAACCTTGGAGGAGAACCTCAAGGATTTGCAGAGCGCGTGAAATTGACCGCCGCAGTGCGTCCGCTGGTCACAACCGGCGGGCCGCTTTTAACACACGTACTTGGCAATACGGCCGCTATCTTGACGAGCCGCGACCGCCAGGGAGCGGGATCCGTGGCCCCGCTCCCTGGCGGTCGCGGCTCGTCAAGATAGCAACACCGCAGATAGGTTCATGTATCACACACGTACCCGTCTGGTTGTGTCTGACTTGATTTTGTCTTCGTGGCACAGACATTCCTGTCTGTGCATCCTTATCGCGCTGCACAGACAGGAATGTCTGTGCCACAAGAGACAGAAACCACAAGCGGGCCGCAAATCAGGACGGTAGCACTAGGGTCGGCTTGACGAACCCGTTGGGCAACACGGCGCCGATCCCAATTACTTCCTGAAATCCGTCGATTACCACAACTTCCTCACCCGGCTGTGGCGAAGCCTCGCCCGCGGTCGCAACCGTCTGTCCCTGACGAAACCGGGTCACCACTTCCGCGGAGATGCGCACGGCCGGGAGCGTCGAGAGCGCCGACGACATCGGCATGAGGTGCTTGCCGACTTCGCCGGGGTCGAGGTCGAGTGTGACGGCGTCTTCCGCGAGGTAGCACCCGACACGGGCGCGCCGCAGCGTTTGCACCATCCCACCGCACCCCAGAGCCGCCCCCAGATCGCGTGCGATGGAGCGGATGTACGTCCCCTTGCCGCAATCCACTTCCACGTCGGCGAACGGCCAGTCGTAACCCGTTAAGCGAACGGCGTCGATGCGCACCGGCCGCGGCGCCAGCGTCACCTCTTTTCCCTGGCGAACGAGGTCGTGCGCGCGCCGCCCGTCCACCTTCAACGCCGACACCGCGGGCGGCAACTGCTCGATCACCCCCACGAAGCGCTGGAGCGAGGCCTCCACCGCCTCGCCGGTCGGCGGCACCGCACCGGGCGTGTCGGTCACGGTACCGTCGGCGTCGTCGCTGGTGCTGGTGGCGCCGAGCCGGAACCGCGAGGCGTAGGTCTTCCCCATCGCCTGAACGTAATCGGCCAGCCGGGTCGCCGCCCCGACGCACACCACCAGCACGCCCGTGGCGAGCGGGTCGAGTGTGCCCGTGTGCCCGATCTTCGTTTTCTTGGGGAACCACCGCTGCACCCGGTTCACCGCGTCGCGCGAGGTCATCCCGCCGGGCTTGTCGATCACTAAAAGGCCGTTCATCGCGTCCAACTCATGCGTTCGGATTGTCTCCCAACACGATAGAGACAGTCACCAGTTCCGTGCGTTCGCTCCCGCCGACCCGCTTCCAGAACGCGAGCCCGGCCGCGTTGTCGGCCTTCACCCACAGGTTGATTTTCTCGACGCCCTCGGCACGAAGTGCGCCGGCGCACCGGTCGAAAAGGGCGCGGCCGATCCCACGCCCGCGAAACGCCTCGGCGACCGCGACATGGTGCAGGTACCCGCGGCGCCCGTCGTGCCCCGCGAGGCTGACCCCCACCAGTTCGCCCGCCGCACCGAGCGCAACGAAACTGCACCCCGGGTTGCGCCGCAAATACCGCGCGAGCGCGGCCGGACTGTCCGCGTCGCGCAGGCCGATTCCGGGCAACCCTTGCCACAGCGTGAGCGCCGCGGGTATGTCTTCTTCGAGCATCGAACGAAACGTGACCATCGCCGAACCCGCGAGGCCGGAATGCACGCCACCTGTGTGATTTACAACCCGGCGGCCGGTCGCGGAAGGGCAGAACGGCTCCTCAACGCCCTCCCGCCGTCGCTCGCGAGCGGGGTCGAACTGCGCCCCACAACAACGGAGGGCCATGCGGTCGAACTCGCCCGCCGCGCGTGTGACGACGGGTTCGTGAAGGTCGTGGCCGCCGGCGGGGACGGCACCGTTCACGAAGTCGCGAACGGCGTCCTCCAGAGCGGGCGCCGCGACGTGGTGTTCGGCACCTGGCCGATCGGCTCCGCCAACGACTTCGCGTTCACCCTCGGCCTGGACGTTTGGTGGAAGATCCGCGAGCAAAACCCGCCCCTGGACGTGCTCGAAATCGATGTGGGCCGCGTGACCGCACCGGGCCGGGAACGGTTCTTCGTGGATTCGGTCGGGATCGGGTTCAACGGCATGGTGACCATCGAATCCCGCAAAACGAAGTGGCTCGCGGGGCTGCCGCTGTACGCCTGGGCCTTCCTCAAAGCGCTGGCGCGGCACTTCGCTACACCGCCGATGACGGTCCGGTTCGACGGCCGCGAGATCACCGGTCCGACGCTCGCGCTGTCGATCCTGAACGCGCAACGGGAAGGCAACTTCCCACTGCGCCCGAACGCCATCCTCACCGACGGTCAGTTCGACTACATGCACGCGAAGGGGCTCACCCGGCTGCACCTCGTTCGGTACTTGCCGGCCATGGTGCGCGGTAAGCTCCCGGAAGGTCACCCGCGACTGGCGCTCGGCCGCGCAAGCCGCATCGAGGTGCAACGGGAGGCACCGCTGTGCGTGCATGCGGACGGTGAGTTCGTGTGTGTGCCGGAGGACGGCGTGAAGGAAATCGCGATCGAGGTGCTGCCGCAACGTCTCAAGGTCGAGGTGTACCGGCCGGCACTGTACGGCGGCCTTCAGTAATCCGCACGCCGTTTGGTCACAAGTCCACAGATCTTAAAGTCGCGGGCCACTTCGCGAAGGCGCCACGGACTTCACAACCTAAGGACTTGTGGTCCAAAGGGCTCAACGGCCGTCGGTCAGCATTAGTTGTGCGGGATCTCGACGCGGCACCAGCCGAGGTCCAGGTACGTGGCCTTCGAGCTGTCGTTGTGGAACACCTTGGGGTGCAGCGAGTAGATCACGAACCGGCCGTCCTTGATGTCTTCAACCAGCCCGGCGGTGCGGAGCACACCCAGGTGATGAGACACGTTCACGATCTCAACGCCCAGTTCCTTCGCCAGTTGGGTCACGTTCTTGGAGCCGGTGCGGAGGCACTCGATGATGCGAATGCGGTTCGGCTCGGCAAGCGCCTGGAGCATCACGGCGCAATCTTCGGCTTGCTTCTTGTCGGTCATCGGTCAGTTCCCCTGAAGCGAGTTTAGCGGAGAGGGTGGCACGGCGGCCGCGGCGGAACTGAATACTCCGTCAGGACATGGGGAATTCTCAACAGAGTTATTCAATCAAAGTCTTTATAGGCCAGCGGTGGCTAAAGGCAAGCAATTTCAAGGTAACATTCAGGAGATTGCCGTTTCAATTAAGCATTTTTCCGACCACACCATGAGGCTCCGCACGGCGGGCCGTCGCCGCGACAGTTGGTCGCCGGCGCGCCCTCGGATACTCGCCCCAGAGCGGGCAACCCGATCAACTGATCCAACTCCTTCCCCTCGCACTTCGGGCACGTGACTGCCACCGCCGTGCGGGACGAGGTGAGTGCCTCGAAGCCGTGCTCACAGTTCCGGCACTTGTATTCGTAGAGAGGCATACCGTTCTCCCGGGTCTTACTTTCGTCGCTTCTTGTAGAGTTCACTCGCCTGAACCAGAATCTCGTTCTCTTCGGCCGTGAGGCTACCGCGGCCGTTTCGGGACACCTTCTCCAGAATCGCGTCGAGCTTCGCCTCGAGCTGTTCGTCGGCGGGCTTGGCGGGGCGCGGGGCTTCAACGGCGGCCGCAACAGGTTCGGGCCGGTCCTCTTCAGGCGGGGCATTCACGACCCGCAGCCGGGGCCGCGCGCGGGCGGACGGGTCCCGTGCGAATAACCGGCCGAACTCGACCCCGGTTTCGTAATAGAGGAACCCGAACGCCGCCCCGCCGAGGTGCGCAAAATACGCCACGCCCCCGCCCGCGTGTCCGAACCCCATGAGGCTGTTGAACCCGACGAACAGGATCGCGAGGAGCCACGCCGGCACGGGGATGAAGAAGTACAGCCGCAGTTGTGCGTGCGGGTAATACAGAGCAAACACCACCATCGCCGCCGCGACCGCGCCGCTGGCGCCGATCGCGCCGACCTTTTCCCCACCGGGCGCGACACCGGTCACCTGGGTGGCAACGAACACGATGTTCGCGACCACCCCGCCGATCAGGTAGAACAGCACCAGCTCGCGCCCGCCGCGCCGCTCCTCGAACCGCCCGCCGGCCCAGTGCAGCACCAGCATGTTGAAGAACAGGTGCATCAGGCCGCCGTGCAGGAACACCGCCGTGAGCAGCCGCCAGACCTCGCCCTCCAGGACCTTATTCGGCCGGCACGAGCCATACTGGATCAGCGGTCCGGCATCGAAGCCCCCGCCGATCGTGGAGAACATTTGCCCGAAAAACACACCGACGGTTATCGCGATCAACCAGGTGGTGGCCCCCTGCTGACCGACCCGATCAAAAAAGCTCGGGTTGTCGCGGTAATAGTCCCGATCTTGGATGCCCATAGACCGCCCCCGAACACCGCGATTTGAACGCCTTTGTACTACTGTACCAGACGATACGGCGAACGGGAACGAACCGGCGCGGACATCGCCGCGGGGCGGACCGCACACTTGACAAACCCGGTCGCGGCGCTTACAAAACCTCTGAAGCCGGCCCTATCGTCTAGAGGCCTAGGACGGAGCCCTCTCAAGGCTCAAACTCGGGTTCGAATCCCGATAGGGTCACTTAGTCGGCAGAACGCGTTAGAATCTTGAGGCAGCGTGAGCCGGGCCGGAATTATTTCCGCCCGGCTCACGCTGTTTTCACACCCACACACAAGTTCTGATGGCTGCCCACCGCCGGGGCAATTAGCATGTCTCTCGTCCAATCCCCTCCTCACACCCCGGCGCGCCCGTGATCTCGTCAAGAGCCCACAGCATTTGGACGGTTTCCGTTCTGCTCCTCGCGCTCCCGGCGGACCTGTCCGCGCAGAAGCCGCCTTACGATGTCTTCCCACCAGCCGACCCGCCGTACTACCGCGTGCGGTATGAAGCGTCGGCCAAGATGGGCGAGCTGCCCTTCGCCGTCAACTACACGGTCTGGGTTCCAAAAGGTGTGAAGGCGCTCCGCGGGGTGATCGTCCACCAGCACGGCTGCGGCGAAGGGTCGTGCAAGTCGGGCCTGACGGGCGCGTTCGACCTGCACTGGCAGGCGCTTGCCCGGAAGCACGACTGTGCTCTCCTGTCGCCGGCCTACGAGCAGCCGGAGAAGGCCGATTGTCAGTTGTGGTGCGACCCGCGCAACGGCTCGGACGCGGCGTTCCGGAAATGCCTGATCGACCTCGGCGCAAAATCCGGACATCCGGAACTGTCGGAAGTGCCGTGGGCGCTGTGGGGGCACAGCGGCGGCGGGCACTGGGCCGGTGGCATGGTGATGCTGCACCCGGAACGAGTGGCGGCGGCGTGGCTCCGCTCGGGCGTGCCGCTCCTGAAGCCAGACCCGACCCGGACCGGGATCAAGGCTCACACGCTCCCCGAAGCGGCGCTGAAAGTCCCACTTATGTGCAACCTCGGCACGAAGGAAGGGGTCACCGTGAAGGACCCGCGGTTCGCGAGTGTATGGCCCGCCAACGAGACCTTCTTCAACGAGGTGCGCGGGAAAGGCGGGCTGATCGGCGTGGCCGTCGATCCCCTTTCGAGCCACGATTGCGGCAACCAGCGGTACCTCGCGATCCCGTGGCTGGACGCGTGTCTCAGCGCCCGCTTACTGAAGCAAGCGGGGAAACCGCTTAACGCGATGCCGACCGAAGGCGTTTGGCTCGCACCTCCGACCGGTAGCGAGGCGACCCCGGCCGCGAAGTTTACCGGCGACCCGCTCAAGGCCGCGTGGCTCCCGAACGAGTCGATCGCCCGGGCGTGGGCTCAGTACGTGAAGGACTCCGCGGTCACCGACAGGACACCCCCACCCCCACCGACCAACGTCCGGCGCAACGGCAACGAGATCACATGGGACGGCGAAGCCGATCTGGAGAGCGGGCTGGCGGCTTTCGTGATCGAGCGCGACGGGAAAGTGATTGGGACCGTTCCCGAGCAGGGGAAGAACCCGTTCGGGCGGCCGGTCTTTCAGAACCTGCAGTACAGCGACACCCCCACCCAGCCGTTCGTCCCGATGAAGTTCACGGACACTAAAGCCGAGGCGGGGAAGAAGCACGTGTACCGCGTGATCGCGGTCAACACGGCAGGACTCAAGTCTAAACCGAGCGAACAAGCCGCCACGCCACCGGCCCCGTAATCCCGACCCCTGAGCCGACCTGCATGAACCCGACGCCCCGCCCCGCCCCGCCCGAGTCGTTCGGCGCCATGCTCGAACAGGCCCTCGGTGCCGTCGTAGCAATCTCGGAGCGCGACGACCTGCGCAACGTCGCCCGTGCCGTGTCTCACGCCGCCTGGGACCGCTTCATCGGCTCGCGTGGGCCACGAGACAACCGCCAGGAGCACGAGTGGGTCGTACTCGCCAACGTCCTGCGAATCGCCGAAGCGGAGCGGCTCACGCTCTCCGAGAAGCGCGTCGCCGTCGCGTTCACCTTCACCCACGACTCGCACTTCATCCCGCGCATCTCGGAGCAGGAGGTGCGCGAAGCGAGATCACCCGAAGCGAAAGTCCTGCTGGAAACCAGAAAGGAAGCGCAACGGTACGAGCACATGCGGTTCGGCGCCGCCAACGCCCGCTCGCTGCTGAACCGGCTAACAGATCCGCGCACCGATGACGGGCCGCTGCTGACCGCCGAAGAAATCGACCGGTGCGCGCAGATCATCAGCACGCACGACGCCTGGAAGCTCCGCAACCCGGCCCCACCGCCCACCGGTGATCGCCTCGCCCTGGCGTGCGTCGAGGGGGATGCCCTGTGGCCGCTCCACCCGCTCGGTGTGCTCGCTGACCTGGAGCGGCCGAACGATCAGGGCGTGACAAAGGACTTCAATGACCCGCAAGCGTGGCGCGTGCAGACGCAGCAAAGCTGCCAAACGCTCGTGGAGTTCCGGGCCAAGTGGAAAGGGTTTCCCGCCTCAGACTTCGTTGACGGAGAGTCGATCTTCCGAACCCAAGAAGGGGGCCACCTGTACAGCGCGTGGCGACGGCACTGGAATCTGACCGACCTGGAGCGCGGGGTCTGAAAACCGACTGGGTTCAGTGCCGTGCACCCGCACACAATGCGAGCGGGTGCAACGGCACTGACACGCTTACTTCCCGATCAGCGGCAGAATCACACGGTCCACATCCGCCTCTGTTTGCACCGGCGGGACGTTGCCGTGCAGCTCCCAGCTTTCCTTGAGTTCCGCGGACGCGCCGGGGGCGAGGGTCACCAGCTCTCCGACTGTCTCCATTTCGAGCATGTCCTCGTTGGAGAACGTTTGGTACCGCGTGCCCCGGTCGGGGTACACCGCTCCCTCGCGGTAGTCGAACCGCTTAACGAACAGCGTGCCCGAATTCAGGTAGCCGACCCACCCTTCACGGTGCGCCAGGCCGATCTTGGTCGGCCCCTTGTTCACGTCCTGGCGGAGCAGCGCGTAATTCTTTCCGAACGTCCAGCGGGTGTCCGCGAAGTCGAAATACGGCCACAGGATCAGCTCCTGGTTCGGGCCGTAGTCCGCGGGGGACTTGGCGTTGCTCGGATGCCCCGGGTGGTTCTTTTTCGGCGGCAGTGGGAGGATTTCCACCCCCCCGGGCGCCATCACGGTCGGCCCCCAGGGCGCGAGTTCGGTCGGCGCGGTCCCGATGTTCGTCACGCGGAGAGTGACCTCCACCGCGGTGCCGCTCGGGGCGAGGCGCAGTTCCATCACCTTTTGAACGCCGTACTCGGTCTCGGGCGGCGGGGTGAACCGGGCGCCGTGCGTCCCGATCGCCTCCCACTTCACCGGGCGGTTGTCTGCGAAGTACGTGCGGGTGAGATCTTCAGGCGCGAGCCAGAACCGGTGACCGCCACGGATCTGCCATTCCGCCTCGCCGGTGCCGCCCATCATGGAGTCGTAGTTCTTCATCACGTTGAACCCGCCGGGGAGCCGGTACGCGATCACGCGCGGCCCCACGTCCAGGGTCACCACCAGTTCGACCGCACCGTTGGTGAGCAGCAGGTTGTTCTTCCACCCGCGGTATTCGATGACGTCCACGCCGCTGTGCCTCGCTGGAGAGAAAAAAGGGGAAGTAAACGAAGCAACGGTCGGCATGTTTCCACGCCGACCGTTCGCATAATCCGTTTCAGTTCACTTGGAGCCGAGCATCCGGACACCGAGCCGCCACGTCCCGACGGTGCCGAGAGCGATCGCACCCAGCAACAAGCCCGCGGGCGCCGGAACCGGGTTGGTCGGCGTTGTCGGGGTCGTCGGCGTATTCGGGTCGGTCGGCGTTGTCGGGGTCGTCGGCGTGTCGGGGCCTCCCACCGGCGGGGTCGTGGTCGTGGTGGTCGGCGGGGTTGTGGTCGTGGTCGTCGTACTGCCCCCCGGCGGGGTGGTCGTGGTCGTGCCGTTATTCGGGTTGCTGAAGAACCCGCCACCGCCACCGGTGCCACCACCCAGACCGCCGACACCGCCTCCGCCCAGCGGCGCACCGGCACCACCCGCCAGCCCACCGCCGCCGGCGGTCAGCGCCCGGGCCATCGCCCCCGTACCCGCTGCCCCGCCGCCCGCGTATCGCAGAGCGAACTGCGACTGGGTAGCGCTACCGTCCGCCTGCGGAAGGCCTTGCAGCCGGATCAGTTCCCGACCACGAAGGTCCGGGTTCTCGATCAGCAGCGCGTCGTCCTTACCGGTCAGGGTACCGAGGTACTCCTGAGCGCGGGTCACGTAAACCGGCGCCTCGGCTTTCGGGTAGTTGGCCTGGAAGTCGCCGTCGAACAGGTCGAGCTTCAGTTCCCCTTGGGCCGGTTCGGGCTCCTGAATGACCTCCCACAGGGCGATTTGGAACGCCACCGCGTCGGTCGGGTCGACCGACTTCAGGACCGGATCGCGGAAGTGGCGACCGAACAGTTCCTGGACGAGGCGGGCGCGGCGGTTGGTAACATCCCCAACCTTATCCTGCGCGACCCCGGCGAGGTTGAAGTTCTTGGGTTCGTAGAGGTTGTTTGCGCGGAACTGGTAGGTCTTTTCCGCCACGATCGGGACCAGCACCTCGGCGCAGTAACCGGTGAAGTTCCGGTCGAGGCCGTTGGTGCCGTACTCGGTGCGCGGGACTTCCCACCGGAAGACCCCGGCGGAGCAAACGCTTTCCTTGAACTTGCCGTCCTGCTTGTACTTGTACTTGAACTGCTCCTTCGGCTCGAGCCTGTTGTAGAACACTTCAAGGGCCGGCTCCTGCCCCACCGCTCGCGTTTGCGAGAACAGGGCGAGCGGGACGGCCGCGACAAGGGCGGCCAGCCGGGCACGGACGGATGAACGACACATGGCGGACGAGCTCCCGCGTTCAAGACGCCGGACTAAAAATCACTCAGCGCGGAGGGTCGCGCTACATTAAAAGACGATACCGAGGGCCGGTTGTTCTTAAAAGACCGTTCTCATCGGAAAGCGCGTACGCCACACCGAATTAAACGGTCGCATGAACCGTAACGTTTATTTCGGCACAGCGACAGCAGGAATTCACTTCTGGAAACACGGCCGGGGGTATTACGGGCGCTTTCACCGGCACCTTGCACGAAGTTCGTGTGAGAAGCGAGAACATCTTCGGCGGCTGCTATAATCAGCGTGGATCAGCCCTTTCTATTCCAGGCCGACGTGATGTCTACCGCTCCGACCCGCATTCCCCTCTCACTCTGGCAGGAGCGGTACGCGGCCCCGTTCGCGCCCACCACGGCGGCCGAGGTGGCGGCCCGCGGCTGGGACGCCGTCGACATCGTGTTCGTAACGGGGGACGCCTACGTCGACCACCCGAGCTTCGCGATGGCGATCCTGCACCGGGTGCTCGAAAAGGCCGGGTTCCGGGTCGCGATCCTGAGCCAACCGGACTGGAAAACCTGCGAGCCCTGGCGCCAGTTCGGCCGCCCGCGCCTGTTCTTCGCGGTGAGCGCGGGGAACATGGACTCGCTCATCAACCACTACACCGCGAACAAGAAGGTCCGCAACGACGACGCGTACTCGCCGGGCGGGCGCATCGGGCTGCGCCCGGACCGCGCCACCCTGCCCTACTGTCAGCGGGCGCGCGAGGCGTTCCCGGGCGTGCCGGTGATCGCCGGCGGGGTGGAAGCCTCGCTGCGGCGGCTGGCGCACTACGACTACTGGTCCGACACGGTGAAGCGGTCGATCCTGCTCGACTCGAAGGCCGATCTGGTCGTGTACGGGATGGGCGAGGGGAGCATCGTCACGATCGCGCAAAAGCTGAAGGCCGGCGGGACGCTGCGCGACCTCCGGGCCCTCCGCGGCGTCACGTACGCGCTGGGCGCGAAGGAGTCCGAAGCGTACGCCGCCCGCACCGCCGACGCGTCGTTCGAGCTGCTGCCGTCGTTCGAGCAGGTGCGCGACAGCAAGGAGGCGTTCGCCGAGGCGACGCGCCTGATCCACACCAACACGAACCCGTTCAACGCGGCGACGCTGGTGCAGTTTCACGACCGGCAGGCGGTGGTGCAGAACCCGCCCGCGCTGCCGATCTCGCGGGAGGAAATGGACGCGGTGTACGACCTGCCGTACAACCGCCGCCCGCACCCGAGCTACACGGAGCCGGTCCCCGCCCACGAGATGATCAAGGATTCGGTGACGATCCTGCGCGGGTGCTTCGGCGGCTGCACGTTCTGCTCGATCACGGCGCACCAGGGGCGGATCATCCAGAGCCGCTCGCCGGAGTCGGTCCTGCGCGAGGTGGAGAAGCTCGCGGCCGACCCGGACTTCAAGGGGATCATCTCGGACATCGGCGGCGCGACCGCGAACATGTACACGATGCGCTGCACGCTGCCGGAAGTGGAAGCGAAGTGCAAGCGGCTGTCGTGCGTCCACCCGACGGTGTGCAAGCTGCTCGGGACCGACCACGGCCCGCTGATCGAGCTCATGCGCGAGGTGCGCGAAACAGAAGGGGTGCGGAAGGTGCTGGTGTCCTCGGGCATCCGGATGGACCTGGCGCAACTCTCACCGGAATACGTTCGCGAGCTAGCCGAGCACCACACCGGCGGACGCTTGAAGGTCGCGCCCGAGCACACCAGTCCCAAGGTTCTGGAGGCGATGAAGAAGCCCGACATCGACAACTTCGGGGTGTTCGCCGAGCAGTTCCGCCAGGCGAGCGCCGACGCCGGCAAGCCGAAGCAGCAGATCGTGCCGTACTTCATCGCGAGCCACCCGGGCAGCGACCTCGCGGAGATGATCGACCTCGCCCTGTACCTGAAGCAGAACGGCTACCGCCCGGACCAGGTGCAGGACTTCATTCCCGCCCCGTTCGACATCGCGACGTGCATGTATTACGCGGGCCTCGACCCGTTCACCAAGAAGCCGGTGCAAACGGCCAAGAACCTGACCGACCGCAAGATGCAGCGGGCGCTCATGCAGTTCTTCAAGCCCGAGAACTACTTCACCGTCCGCGAGGCCCTGATCCAGGCCGGCCGCGCCGACCTCATCGGCGGGTGCAACGGCCTCATCCCCGCGCAGCCCCCGAAGGAAGCCATCGAAGCCCGCCGCAAGCACGCCAACGCGGCCGTGGGCGCGGACCACTACCACACCGTCGCCAACCCCGCCAGGGGCGAGAAGCCGGGCGAGCGCGGCGCCGAGCCGGCGAAGACGGGCTACCGCCCGGGGCGGAAGTCGCAGAAAAGGCGGCAGGAGAAGCGGAAAGGGAACTCCGGTCCGAAGCCGTAGCGGCTAGCTCACCGCCAGGTCAGAACTCTGGGTCCGTATCGGGTGCCGTGGTTGTCAAGTCGGCGGAACCCAGCATCGCTCGAGGTGACCGCAGAGCGTATCGCTGAGTGACGAATCGCTCGCGGCAGCGTCAGACCGGAGCGAACATCTGTCGGACACGCCGCTGCCGCGACCGCCGAACGAACTCCGGCTGCAAAACTAATTGCTCTCGGGTGCCATCACTTTTATGAATCTAAACATCTCGTCACTATCACCATCTTCCTCGGCCTGACCTGGAACTCGGTTTGGGTCGGGATGAAACCTGTTGTAGAATTCTACAATTCTGAAGCCGCACCTGTTTACATAGAAGTGGATGTTTCGCTTCTCGAAATACGCGGTGACGGTCTCCCAAACCCGGGTGTTCGGGTACTCCCTCTCGATTGCGTTCCAGGCTTGAAGCCCCAGCCCACGACCCTGCCGGTCCGTCGAAATGAAAAAGAACGACAACGAGTTTCGATTGCTAACCTCATCGATTACCACGACTGCGCCGCCGACACGCCGACCATCGGCCATGATCCAATAGGTAGCAGCTCCGGCGGCAGAGATTGACTGCTCGATGTCCTCTTCAGGTGGAAAAGGCGCTTCCAGCGGCCGACCGAGGTCGGCTTCGGCCGCCACTCGGAACGAGTCCTGGAGCGCAGCCTTGAACTCACCCATGGAGTCTGCGTTGGCCTTCTGGAGGTTCACCACTCCGACACCCTCATGCACCCTCATGTGCCTTCACTCCCATTAAGTATGAGTTGGCCGGACTTTGCGCCGGTTCAGCAATCGGCTTGTACCGCTCCTGCTGCTGTTCGCGGGTTAATTGCGGAAGGGCGGCTGAGGTCGAGCAGCCGGTGCCAGCACCACTCGACCGGTCCGCTCTTGAAGAACCGGACCCACAGGTTGGCCAGCACTAACTGAACGAGCACCACGGCGGCCGCTGTGGCCACCAGTTGGCCGCCCCCGGCCCACGCGGCCCAGGTGATCCCCGGGAGCGAGGCGAGCACCCACAGGCCCACGACGCTCTGCGTGACGTAGAGCGACAGAGCGGTGCGGCCGGCGGCGATGAACGGGTACAGGAGCCATCGGCCGGCCGCGGTCTGCCACGCCAAGTTGACCGCCGCGATGTGCCCCACCGCAAGGGAGAGCCGGCCCACCTCGCCGAAGTCCCAGCCGCCCGGCGCCCCGGACCCCGCGGGCGGCGGGGCCGTCAGACGAACCGTGCACCCGATGGCGTAGGCGACCACGGCGAGCGTCAGGTAGAAGGGCCGCGACCGAAGGCCCTGTAGGACGCCCCACTTGAACAGTGCTACGCCGACGAGCATCGTGCAGAGCGACTCAAGGAGGACCGACCAGAAGCCGAAACCGTCGAACGTCGTGAGCCACATCTCAACCGCCCGGTCCCGGGCCAGCGCCCCCGCGGCGACGCCCGAGCCGAAATCAGGGCCGGCCGCGCCGCCGAAGCCGGGGACGGTCCCGACCAGCGTGAGGGCCGCAAAGGTCAGGCCCAGAAGCAGGGCCGTGATGGGCCTGACGAGTCGGAACGGGAAGAGGAAGAGGGCCGCCAAGGCGTAGACGTGGACGATGTCGTAAGCCCACCGGACCAGGAAGACGTGGACGAGCCCGATGCCGAGCAGCCACAGGTTGCGGCGGAAGTAGTCGTCGGCGACCGCAACGGGGCCGTCCGGCCGGGCCACCCTCGCCGTCAACAGGAGCATGCCCGCGCCAAACAACATCTGCAGCAGGCCGCGCTGCGTCCCGTCCACCAGCAGCCCGACGCCCCCTCCGGCGTGTTCGGGGCTGGGGGCCGTCGACTTCGCGCTGGTCGCACCCGGTGACTCCACCATGATCGGGATGTTGATGAAAAAGATGCCCAGGATGGCGATGCCGCGGAGGGCATCAAGGACCTGCACGCGCGGCCGCTCGGATCGTGAGCCGGCAGAATCCTCGTCAACGTTCGCGCTCATGACTCGTCTCTTGTCGCTGGTCGGCGATGGTGCCGGTGGACCGGCTCCCGGGCCTGAACGGGAGCCAAATGTGGGCGACGGATTTTGAAAGGTAGTTGGTGTAAATGACGCGGATGTGACGCGGGGGTGACGTTTCCGTAATCAGGATCGCCGGTCCCCGAGCCGGCCACCGTCCGGATCGCGACCGTCGGTCGTGCCGGGCAAGAACGTGTGTCGGAACCGCAGGCGCGGCGCAGTGCAACGACGTAACAATCTATAATGGATGCCACGGTTTGGAACGCTCCCGGGTGGTTGGGTCTGTTGCAATCCAATTCTGGGCGGGTGGGTGAATGAAGGTGCTCATCATCGAGGACGATACCCGAACGGCCGAATACCTCCGCAAGGGGCTAAGGGAGGCGGGCTTCACGGTCGACATCGCGTCGCGAGGCGACGACGGGCTGCACCTGGCCGCGACCGGAGGGTACGAGTTGGTCGTACTCGACATCATGTTGCCGGGCCGCGACGGTTGGTCGGTCCTAGCCGCGCTGAGGGCGGCCGGGCGGCAGACACCGGTCCTGTTCCTGACCGCCGCGGACGCCGTAACGGACCGCGTCCGCGGGCTGGAACTGGGCGCCGACGACTACCTGATCAAGCCGTTCGCCTTCTCCGAGTTCCTCGCCCGCGTGCGGTCGGTACTCCGGCGGGGAACGGACCGGCGGACGGACGTCCTGCGGGTCGCCGACCTGGAGGTCGACACGGTGCGCCTCGCGGCGAGCCGAGCGGGTCGCAAGCTGGACCTCACCCCGAAGGAGTTCGGCCTGATCGCCCTGATGGCCCGGCGGGCCGGCGACGTGCTCTCGCGGACGGTCATTGCCGAACAGGTATGGGACATGAACTTCGACAGCGAGTCTAACGTCGTGGATGTACACGTCCGCCGGCTGCGGGCCAAGCTCGATGACCCGTACCCCACGAAGCTCATTCACACCGTACGCGGGGTGGGCTATGTTCTCGAAGAGCGCGGCTAGCTGGTCGATGGGGCGGCGGATGGCCGTCTGGTACGCGGCCTCGGCTGCCGTCCTGCTCCTGGTTGGGACAACGACGCTCTACCTCGCCGTTGCGTCCGCCCTTGAGGCCGAGGGGGACGAACTGCTCGACGATGCGGCCGTGAGCTTGGACAAGTTGAAGCCCGGGTCCGGCGGTCGGCCGACGCGTGACGACTGGCCGGGCGATGACTACCGCGTCCGCACCGCCACGGGCGAGGTGATCGCCTCGTCCCCGGAGGCGGACGACCGCCTGCCGCCGGGGCTGGTCGCCGGGGCGGGCGGGTCGACCATCGGACCGCCACCGGCCGCTGGGTGAGAGCCGTTGCGCGGGAGATCGGTGGGCGGACCTACGAGGTGTCCTACGACCGGACCCGCGAACTGGAGCTCTTGCGGCGGTACCGTCGCTCGATGTCGCTCACCCTCGCGCCGGCCCTCCTGGCCTCGGCGGTCATTGGGGCACTCATCGCCCGCAAGGGCCTGCGACCGGTCGAAGAGATCGCGGCGACAGCGGCCCGGATCGGGCCGGACCGGTTGGACGAGCGGATCGCGGTGGACCAATTGCCCGCCGAACTGAGCGACCTCGCCGCCACGTTCAATGTGATGCTCGACCGACTCCAGGAGTCGTTCCGCCGGCTGGAGCGCTTCTCGGCGGACATCGCCCACGAGTTGCGGACGCCGGTGCATGCGCTCCGCAACGTCGCCGAGGTTGCCTTGAGGACCTCCCAGACCCGGGCCGACGACCGGGAGGCGTTGGCAGTCTGCCTCGAGTCCGCGGGCGGACTCGCACGGCTGATCGACCGGCTCCTCTTCATCGCCCGCGCCGATTCCCCCCGGGCCGTGCTCGAGCTGGAGACGATCGACTTGGCGACCGAGCTGGAGTCGCTGCGGGAGTTTTACGAGCCCGTCGCGGCGCAGACGGGGGTCGAACTGGTACAACTCGCCGTTCCGCCGCTCCCGTGTCGGGTGGATCGCACCCTCCTGCAGCGGGCTATCGGAAATCTGATTACAAACGCACTGGACCACACGCCCCAATGCGGGCGAGTGTCCATCGCAGGGACGGTCGAAGGGGGAGAGGTGGTGATCAGCGTTACCGACACCGGCTCGGGGATCGCCGCGGAGCACCTTCCCCGCATCTTCGACCGCTTCTACCGGCCGGACGCGGCCCGCCCCTCCGGCGGCGGGTGCGGTCTCGGGCTGGCGATCGTCAAGAGCTTCGCGGAGCTGCACGGCGGCCGTGCCGAGATCGCCAGCCGGCCCGGACAGGGGACGCGGGTGACGCTCCGACTGCCCGCCGGCGGGCATGACGGGACCGTCACCCCGACGTAATCCTCGCGCCGTGCGGATGTCGGTTGGTCAAGAAGAAGGGATACCGGCCGGGGCGAAATTCGCAGCGGAGGGGTTCGGGAAATAGGTTAAGATTCTGCTGACGGCGCGGGGCCACTCAAGTCCCCGCTCCTTTGGAACAGTAGAGGGGTAGGCTTCGTATGGGACGCATTTTCGAGAAGCGCAAGTACTCGATCTTCAAGACCGCCGCGCAGAACTCGAAGGTCTATTCCAAGTACAGCAAACAACTGTACGTGGCGGCCAAGAACGGCGTGCCCGACCCGCACGCCAACCCGGTTCTCCGCAACATCATCGAACGAGCCAAGCGCGACAACGTGCCGAGCCACGTGATCGAAAAGGCGATTCAGAAAGCCGCAGGCGCCGGGGGCGAGAACTACCAATCGGCGCGGTACGAGGGCTTCGGCCCCGGCGGCTCGCTCGTCGTCGTCGACTGCCTGACCGACAACAACACCCGCACGATCTCCGACGTGCGCAGTTGCTTCACCAAGACCGGCTCCAAACTGTCCGCCAGCGGGTCCGTGGTGATGCTGTTCGATCACCTGGCCGTCATTTCCTTCACCGGTAACGATGAAGAGAAAGTCATGGAAGCCATGTTCGCCGCGGACGTGGCCATCGAAGAGGTGGAATGTAAGGACGGCACCGTTACGGTCTTTGCTCCCCCCGGCGAGTTCTATAAAGCCAAAACCGCGCTACTCGAAGCCTTTCCGGGCCTTGAACTGGACGTTCAAGAAATCAGCTTCCTTCCGAAGGAAACAAAACAACTCAGCGGCGACGAGTTGGCCCTGTTCGAGAAATTTCTCAGCATGCTCAACGATTGCGATGACGTTCAGGAAGTGTACCACAACGTCTCGCGTTCGTGAACGCGAGGTAGAGAGGTAGAGAGATCGGTTTCGTGCGTCATGCGTCAAACCGCTCTGATTAATTTGAAAAAGCAACTGGGGAGTTGGTGGCTCATTTGTCGCAGCGGATGGCCACTCACCGGCGGTGCCGCTGGGGGCCAAGTACCGCTCGACATCATTCCGCTCCTGGTACCTGTAGCCGATCGTACCCGATCGGTTGCCCGGAACGTCATGCAAGTTTGCCAGATGCCAATCTGCCCCTCTACGGGGAGTTCAGACGCACCACGTCAGGCTCGAAAAACCCGCTGAAGAGACATTCGGGTGTAAAGAAAGGTGCGGGCGAACGCAGAATTGGCGTCAAGAACGAAACGCAAAAAGCCGCGACCCCGGTGCATTTCTGCATCGGGGTCGCGGATATATCGTTGGCAAGTGGGTGCGTGCGGTCTGTGTGAGGCGGGGTGATATGTGGTCGGTGGTGCTCGAGCCACACGACCTGTGTGTCAGTATCCTTAGAAAGGAGGTGATCCAACCGCAGGTTCCCCTACGGTTACCTTGTTACGACTTAGTCCCAATCAAGAAGTCCGTCTTCGACACCGGTGAAGGTGGCTTCGGACGTCCCTCTCTTTCGTGGCTTGACGGGCGGTGTGTACAAGGCTCAGGAACACATTCACCGCGGTGTTGCTGACCCGCGATTACTAGCGATTCCGGCTTCACGCAGGCGAGTTGCAGCCTGCGATCTGAACTGGGGTGTAATTTCTGTGATTGGCTCCTCTTCGCAGAGTCGCTTCACTCTGTGTACACCATTGTAGCACGTGTGCAGCCCTGGACATAAAGGCCATGAGGACTTGACGTCATCCCCGCCTTCCTCCGGTTTGACACCGGCAGTCCCTCTAGAGTGCCCTTGTGGGTCGCAACTAAAGGTAAGGGTTTCGCTCGTTATGGGACTTAACCCGACATCTCACGACACGAGCTGACGACAGCCATGCAGCACCTGTGCTCGGTCCCCCCATTGCTGGGGTCCGTTCCCGTTTCCGGGTCCTACTGCCGAGCGCTTTCGCACATGTCAAGTCCAGGATAAGGTTCTTCGCGTAGCCTCGAATTAAGCCACATGCTCCACCGCTTGTGTGAGCCCCCGTCAATTTCTTTGAGTTTCAGCCTTGCGACCATACTCCCCAGGCGGGGTACTTAGCATTTTAACTTCGACAGTAAACCCATATCTGGTCTACTATCTAGTACCCATCGTTTAGGGCTAGGACTACCGGGGTATCTAATCCCGTTTGCTCCCCTAGCTTTCGCGCCTCAGCGTCAGAAGAGGTCCAGCACGTCGCTTTCGCCACCGGAGTTCCTGTAGATATCAACGCATTTCACCGCTCCACCTACAGTTCCACATGCCCCTACCTCCCTCCAGGCCGTCAGTATCTGAGGCCGTTCCGCGGTTGAGCCGCGGCATTTCACCCCAGACTTGATAGCCCGCCTACGCGCCCTTTAAGCCCAGTGATTCCGAACAACGTTCGCTCGGTTCGTCTTACCGCGGCTGCTGGCACGAACTTAGCCCGAGCTTATTTTTGGGATAGATCACACCTCTCGGCTTTTCTCCCCCACTAAAGCGCTTTACAACCCGAAGGCCTTCATCGCGCACGCGGCATCGCTCGGTCAGGGTTGCCCCCATTGCCGAAGATCCTCGACTGCAGCCACCCGTAGGTGTCTCGCCAGTGTCTCAGTGCGAGTGGCGCGGGTCGTGCTCTCACACCCGCTAGACATCTTCGCCTTGGTGGGCCGTTACCCCACCAACTAGCTAATATCACATGGGCCCCTCCGGGGGCGATGAATCTTTGCTCTCACGAGGTCATCCGGTATTACCCACCATCTCTGATGGCTATCCCGAACCCCCGGGTAGGTACCCATGCCTTACTGCCCCTTACGCCGGTTCCCCCTTGCGGGATTCCCCCGACTTGCATGCCTAATCCATGCCGCCAACGTTCGTTCTGAGCCAGAATCAAACCCTTCAAGTTAATTTTCGCACTGCCAGTCACCCGGCAGCGACTTGGTCGAGTTCAATCCGGCCGTTGTTCGGTGTCGACTTCACTTTGGACCGCACCACACCGCACGCACCCCACCTCGCGGTGAAGCCCGTTCGTTGTGATTCGATCCGAGATGGAGTTAACACCCACTCAACGGCGCTAACCCACCTCAAACAGATCTCACGCACCCACTTGTCAAAGATCAGCACTCGGCTCAACCGTTTGACCGGTCGAGCAAGCCACTCCTCATCAGAGTGTATTGACGATCGACTCACTCGTACAGTGGGAGTCGATCAATTATAAAGTAGCCGGCGATACCTACTCTCGCGCTGGACGCACTACCATCGGCCTCAAACGTTTCACGGCCGTGTTCGGAATGGGAACGGGTGTTTCCGTTTGGGTATGGTCACCGGCATGGTTCGTGTCGGGTGTTACCCCGACGGTGTATCGGTACAACGTGGTGAAGCGTCAAGTCGCATCGCGTGTGTCATTCGAGACAGAGCGGTGGAGTGGGGAGTGCGGCCAAGCGGTCGGCTGTTAGTACCGGTTAGCTGAGCGTGTTGCCACGCGTACACGTCCGGCCTATCGACCTCGTGGTCTACGAGGAGCCTTCGCTCGCGCGGGATACCTGATCTAGGGGGAAGTTTCACGCTTATATGCCTTCAGCGTTTATCCCGTCCACACGTGACTACCCAGCGGTGCGGCTAGCGCCACAACTGGAACATCAGCGGTGTGTCCCTCCCAGTCCTCTCGTACTAGGGAGAAAGCCCCGCAAGTATCCTCCGCCCACAGCAGATAGGGACCGACCTGTCTCACGACGGTCTAAACCCAGCTCACGTACCACTTTCATCGGCGAACAGCCGAACCCTTGGGAGCTTCTCCACCCCCAGGATGTGATGAGCCGACATCGAGGTGCCAAACCTCCTCGCCGCTATGAACGCTCAGAGGAGATAAGCCTGTTATCCCCGGAGTACCTTTTATCTGTTGAGCGATGGCCCTTCCATCCGGGACCACCGGATCACTAAGGCCGACTTTCGTCCCTGCTCGCCCCATCGGGCTCGCAGTCAAGCACCCTTATACCTTTACGCTCGATGCCCGATTGCCAACCGGGCTGAGGGTACCGTTGCACTCCTCCGTTACCGTTTAGGAGGAGATCGCCCCAATCAAACTGCCCACTTAGCACGGTCCCTGTCGTTCCACACGACGGGTTAGAATTCAAACACAGCAAGGGTGGTGTTTCATCGTTGGCTCCCGGCGCACCGAGATGCGCCGCTCATAGCCTCCCACCTACGCTACGCATGCTGGGTCTAAACCCAATACCAAGCTGCAGTTAAGGTTCACGGGGTCTTTCCGTCTAGCTGCGGGTATGTCGCATCTTCACGACAACTACAATTTCACCGAGTCGCTCGTGGAGACAGTGTTCCGGTCGTTACGCCATTCATGCAGGTCGGAACTTACCCGACAAGGAACTTCGCTACCTTAGGACCGTCATAGTTACGGCCGCCGTTTACTGGAGCTTCGGTTGCGAGCTTCGCCTTGCGGCTAACCCTCTCCCTTAACTTACCAGCACCGGGCAGGCGTCAGTCTGTATACCGCGGCTTACGCCTTCGCACAGACCTGTGTTTTTAGTAAACAGTCGCCAGAACCTTTTCACTGCGGCCCACTCGCGTGGGCAACCCTTTTCCCGAAGTTACGGGTTTAACTTGCAGAGTTCCTTCACGAGCGTTCTCTCGAGCGCCTTAGAATACTCATCTCGCCTACCTGTGTCGGTTTTAGTACGGTTTCTCGCGCGGTTTTCTCGGCCGGCCCTCAGCAGATATCGGGATCATAAGCGCCCTGAGGCAATCTAATTAGCCTACACTGCTTCGGACCGGCGTCCCGTGTTACGCGAGGAGCGCAGGAGTATTAACCTGCTCCCCATCGGCTACGCCTTTCGGCCTCGCCTTAGGCACCGGCTAACCCTGGGCGGATTTACCTTCCCCAGGAACCCTTAGGCTTACGGCGAACGGGATTCTCACCCGTTTTATCGTCTACTCATTCCGGCATAATCACTTGGGTGCGCTCCACGGATCGTTGCCCGTACCGCTTCGCCGCACACCCAACGCTCTCCTACCGTGCATCGCTGCACCCGCCGCTTCGGTGTCGTGCTTGAGTCCCGTTCATTATCGGCGCAGGGCTCCTCGACCAGTCCGCTATTACGCGTTGTTTAAATGGTGGCTGCTTCTAAGCCAACATCCTGGCTGTCTCCGGAGCCCAACTTCCTTTCGCACTGAGCACGACTCTGGGACCTTAGCGGGCGATCTGGGCTGTTCCCCTCTCGACGATGAAGATTATCCCCCACCGTCTAGCTGCCCGGACTTGAACCGCGGTATTCGGAGTTTGGCTGCGACGGGTAGCCGGGTAGGCCCCCGTTCGCAATCAGTCGCTCTACCCCCACGGCCAACTATCCGAACGCTAACCCTAAAGTTATTTCGGAGAGAACGAGCTATCTCCACGTTTGATTAGACTTTCACTCCCCCACACAGCTCATCCCATCGGTTTTCAACCCAAATGAGTTCGGTCCTCCATGGGGTTGTACCCCCACTTCATCCTGGCCATGCGTAGGTCACGTGGTTTCGCGTCTACCGCACCCAACTTGACGCCCGTTTAAGACTCGCTTTCGCTTCGGCTCCGGACCAAAGGCCCTTAACCTCGCTGGTTACGGTAAGTCGCCGGATCATTATGCAAAAGGCACACCGTCACCCCGTCTTACGACATGGGGCTCCGATCGCTTGTAGGCATGTGGTTTCAGGTTCAGTGTCCTCCCCTTGTCGGGGTTCTTCCCATCGTTCGCTCGCGCTACTCTACGCTATCGGTCACCAGGGAGTATTTAGCCTTGCGGGATGGACCCCGCCGCTTCGGACTCACTTTCACGTGTTGAGTCCTACTCAGGATACCGCTCGGCCGTCGCTCCAGTCGCTTACGGGACTTTCACCCTCTGCGGCGCACCGTTCCAGGTGCTTCAGCTTGGAACTCCGGATCCTAACTGCGGTCCTACAACCCCGGGGTGTTACCCCCGGTTTGGGCTACTCCGCGTTCGCTCGCCGCTACTGACGGAATCGAGGTTTCTTTCTCCTCCTACAGGTACTGAGATGTTTCAGTTCCCTGCGTTCGCTCGGGTATTCCGGGATCAAAGTTCGTTTGACAACTCCCCCGGACTTTTCGCAGTCTTCCACGCCCTTTCGCCTCCTGGTGCCAAGACATCCCCCACACGCCCTTACTAGCTTGGCCGCACTGCCCAGACCACCGCACCCGCCGGCAAGCGGGTACCGTTAGTCGAGCATCACCACTAGTTCCGCCGCGGCACCGATATGTGCCACCAACGGAGATTATCTCAACCACTTCTAAGGCTCGTGTCTCGTCTTGTCACTGATCGCCGCCACCCGCAACCCGCCGGACCCGGCCCCGCACCCGAAGGAGCGACGCCACACCCAGACGACCCGCAAGCGGCACCGACGAAGATGCAACTTAACTTGCTTCACCACGTTGTCAAAGACCGTCTCGGCAGGAGGTCACACCACCTGCCACTGGCCGTCTTACCGGCTTGTTGAGCCCCGTCCGCCGCCCTCACGAGCCGCTTCCGGAACCCGAATGGTTCGGCCGCCCTGGTCGAGCGAGCCGGACCAACTTTTCGCGTCGCAACTCGTTACCCGCGTTGCGTTTGCGTCACTCCGATCATCTTAGCTCGCGACCCCCATCCGTCAACCCGTCCCATCACTTTTCTTTCCGACTCGCGAACCAGTCTCGAACATCAAATAACTAACACGTGCGGGCATGTCTGCCCGTCACTTTCGCGGCACGATGCGTCCGCAATCGTGGGGAAGATTGAGGTATAGGGCCCCGGCAGCCGTTCGCCAAGCCCCATCTCGGAACCGGACCGGCATCACGCCGAATCCCGGTCCCCCTCGTGACGTGCAAGTCATCCGCTCGAACGGGCTTGCGCCCGAACCACGACTCGCACACTTTTGGACAGATTTTTCGCGGAAAAGGGTTCGCTTGACCAGCCGGATTGGCACCGACACAGGTTCGTCGCTACTTCACTCGTTCCCCGTCCAACTGCACGGCCCCAGCGCCCGTGCCTCACGTGTTCTTCTCCCACATCGTAGCACCCCGAACACCCAACCGTCAACTCGCCGAGCGTCGCTGAGCACCATAAAGCGTTACTCAGAAACGGGATCGGACTTTTTACCGCTTGTAGAAGAGCAATCACGGCCGAAACTGGTCAGACCTGAGCCGGCCTCGGCTTACAACAGCGTCTCGTTATAACGACACGCCAGGACAGCTTCTTGAAAATCTGTAAGCATCACTTTTGTGCGGCTTTGAAGAGCCCATCAGGAACGGTTGTAATCGATCCGGTCGGGGGCTTTATGCCGGCGGCCTTCGCCAGGATTGCGGCCGCCGCGAGCGGCGTGACTCGGTCCTTACGCACCCCAGAAACGACGCCCGTGCCATATACAACCAGCGGTACGTGAGTGTCGTATGGATGCGGACTACCGTGTGTCGTGCCGGTACCGAGCGTTGCGGACGGCAGATAATACGGTTTCAGCAGCACGTACACGTCTCCGCACCGCTCTGCGTGGAACGAACGCGTAACCATTTGCCCGATCGCGTCCGTTGCCGGAACGCCATCCATGAGCGCGGTACGGGTGTATGAGGCTTGAACTCCGGTTTGTTTCGTCAGCCAGTCGGAAAGAGCGTTTTCAACGTCCGATTGTTTAAGTCCTGCAGCCTTCACCGCTTTCGTGTTCAAATACACCCACGGTCCCGATATGGCCTCAACCCACTTTGCAGTCCCT